>CBDCTD010000004.1:0-1997719 GCA_965222095.1 Bryobacterales bacterium | reverse complement strand
CGAAGTCCCGGTGACGGTCAACGGCTCACTCGATGGCGCCGATAGGGACTGGTATCGCTTTCACGGTGAGGCCGGTCAACGACTGGTCTTTGAAGCCGAGGCCCGCCGGGCGGGTTCGGGGGTAGACCCAGTAATCCGAGTCGTGGATACAGCCGGCGAAGTAATCGCGCGGAACGACGACGCCCTTGGCCTGGGCGTGGACTCTCGCTTGGAGATCACCCTGCCGAAGCAGGCGGACTACTACGTTGAGTTGCACGATTCGAAGTTCAGCGAGCAGGAAGAGAACTTCTATCGCCTAAAGATCGGTACGTTCACTTACGCGGAGGGCATCTTCCCGTTGGGCTGGAAACGAGGGGCTGAAGTGGAGGTCGAACTGTCGGGCGGCAATTTGCCACAGCCGGTCAAGGTGCGGCCCGATCTGGCCACGCTGGCGGAGTCCGCGAATTTCACAAGTATCGCGGCACCGGGCAAAGCAGGAAGTTTGCCGTTTCGGTTCGTGGTCAGTGACGAGACTGAGACGCTGGAGCCACGCGGCTCTGCACTGAAGACTCTGGAGCCCTCAACCATAATGAACGGTCGCCTATCGGAGCCCGGGGAGATTGACCGCTATCGGCTGGCGGTCAGCCCCGGAGACTACTGGCAGTTCGAACTCACCGCGGCATCGCTGGGTACTTCGCAGCTCTACGCCTTGTTGACCGTATATGACTCAAGCGGCAAGAAACTGGTGGCGGCCGGGGCCACTAAGCCCGAACAGAGCCCTTTTGCCGTCGTCTTCAGTACAACGACCGGCGAAGACCCCTCGCTTTCGTTAACGGTTCCTGAGCAGATTCATGAAGTTCAGCTCAGCGTAGAGGATCTCTTGGGCCGGGGCGGCTCCAGCTACGGCTATCGCCTACTCGCCAAGAAGGGAGAGCCGGATTTCACGCTCCGTCTGACCACACCCTACCTCAACATTCCGCTTTCCGGAAGCGCCTCGGCGACCGTCATCGCGAACCGCCGTGGTCATAGCGGACCCATTCAGCTGAGTATTCCCAACCTGCCTGACGACCTTGTATTCGATGGAGGAAACATTGCCGTCCGGCCCAATGTATCGGGCGCGGTGCAGAGCCTCAGCTTCCGGAAGGCGTCGTTTACCCTCACGCCGAAGCCCGGCGCAACGCCTAGGGCTCTGGATCTTACTGTCTGGGGCGAAGGGGTAACAGAAAGCGGTGAAATCATTCGCCGACCCGCCCGCGGCCCTGGTCTAGTGACAGCTATTGAAGGTGCCAACCAAGAGCCTTTCGTCGCCCCCTGGCTCAATATGGATCTGCCGGCCATAGTGGGCAAAGAGCAACCCACGGCTTTGGAGATTTTGACTCCCAGGTATGTGCGGCTGATTCTCGGTATGGAACACGATCTCGAATGGAAATTCATCTCGCGTCAACCGGGCATTTCACCCCCGCAGGAGATTGACCAGGATTTCGCGCCCTCGAGCTTTGGGCTCAACCAAACGGTCACGGAAACGGGTCTGGACCACGGCGTGTTCACCGTGTTGACGACGGAGAGAACACGGCCGGGAAGGTTCGACACCGTCCTGAGCGGTGAAATCTCCGTTGACGGGCGCAAGGAAATCGTCACAGCTCCGGCGGTCACGTTTGAGATTGTGCGTGGATTTCAAATCCATGTGCCTACTGAAGTTACTGTTCGTCTCGGCACCTCGACACAACTTGCCGGCAGGGTGCAGCGGGAACCCGAGTTTTTCTCGCCGGTAACGATCAAGGCCGACAACCTGCCGCTTCACGTATCCTGCCCCACCGTCGAAGTTCCCGGTGATGTCGAACAGTTCCAGCTGACGTGTCAGGCCGACTTGACGGCCGAACCGGGAGAGTACGAGATCGAATTAGCATCGTCTTCGGAACTGGCCACGCGCCGAGCCAAGCGCGTGCCCCTGCGGATCCCTCCCGTCAAAGCCCGCTTGATCGTATCGGAATAGACCGCCCCCAAGCAGGACGCGCAGTAAGAAAAGCGGGCCCAAGGCTCCGGACGACAACGCCGCACAGGCCCGGCCCTTCTCTTTCTTCGCAAAACAGACTGTTTTGACCTCCTGTTGCCCTGTGGCGTGGGCCTCGGGCCGCCGTCAGAATCAGGATTCAGCCATAAGCCAAGGGAGCGCTACCGGGCCGCTTGAGGGCTTGGGGAACGCTCCCCACCCTTCCCAAACACTCGCGGCCGAGAGCCTGGTGGGAGAACACACCATCTAGCCGGTCTCCGCGGCCCCAAGCGAACCAAGGTGTGATACTTTCAAAGAGATCACTCGCATGGCCGACCACAAGTCATTAACATCTGCATTCCGGGCGTATGAGAAGTGGGCCGCGCCCGTACTATTGGGATGGCTGCTACCCGGTGGCGGACACTTTTACCTGAAGCGCTGGAGCCGCGGGGGACTTCTGCTGTTCGCCATCGGAGGCATGTTTGCCTTCGGCCTGCTTACGCGAGGTAGAATGTTCGACCCTATCACCGGAGATCTGTTCACAACCGTCGTCAACTGGGGAGGCTACTTCAGTGATATGGCTACCGGTGCGCTCTACTTTTTGTCCACCTGGCTAGGCTATGAGCAGCCGCGTTACGCCTCCGCGGTAGCGGACTACGGAACGAAATTCCTGGTGTGCGCCGGCTTGCTCAACGTGCTGGCCATCATCGACGCCTTCGAGATCGCTGTCGAAAACAAGTCCTGATGTACGTACCCTTAACTCATTTGCAAGCTGCCCTTCTGTTCGCCTTCTTTACCGCGATCGTCCTCGGCGTGGTCGGGCGCAGCACAGACAGAGCGCGCCTGCGGTACGGGCTGCAGGTCTTTGGCTACTTCGTAATTGCCATTTTCGGCTTCGGCTGGCTGATGTATCTTGGCCACGGTTGAGAGTTACAAGCTCGCACTACCGCACCGGACCACCACCAAGCAGCGGTTCCGAGTTCTTCGCGAATCTTTGACACACCACACTGAGCTGCCTACGCACCGCCATCGCGATTTCCCCGCCGCCGGGTTAGCAAGCGAACCGCCTCATTCCGATCGGATCGCTCTAGACCGAAACCAACTCACGCTGAGCTTCGTACCTTCTAGCGAAACGATTCTGCGATACTGTTTGGCGAAATGGACTCACGCTTCCCCGCGATAGCGTTGTTGATGCTGGCTCTGGCTCCGGCCGCAGCCCAGCAGCCGGTTGGTAATGAGTTGCAATCACCGCCTTCGACGGCCTCGACCAAGCGTTTTCCTCTCCGCGCAATCGTCATCGAAGGGAACGAACACTTTGCTACCGACGCGATTGTCAACGCCACCGGCTTGGAACTGGGCCAACCAGTCGCAGACGTGGACTTCCGGCGTGCGATAGGCAAACTCCGAGATACCGGCGCCTTCGAGGTTTACGAGTACCGCTTTCGACCCCATGAGGGTGGTTACCTAATAACTTTCAAGCTGCAGGAAGCTTCCCCTTTGTATCCGCTCCGGATGGAAGGCTTCGAGGCAACCGACGAAGAGCTTCGATCCCTCCTCGAGCAGAAGGTCCCTCTGGTTGGCGAGATGGTGCCCCCCACCGGCCCTATGATCGATCGAATCGGAGCCGTTCTCGAGCATTTCTGGCGCAAGGCCGGTAACCGTTCCAAGGTGGTCGGCGGCCTGGCTCCGTTCGGTGAGGGTGAGTTTGAAATGCTTTTCAGCCCGCGGTCAGCGATCAAAACCATCGCCTTCGCCACTTTCATAAACGCCGGCGACCTCTCGCCGCTCGATCTTCAGCGAGTGTTCAATCAAATCGCCATGGGCGTTCCCTACTCGGAATCACGGTTGAAAGAGATGTTGCACTACAACATCCGTCCTCTGTACGAAGAGAAAGGACGCCTCGAAGTCACCTTTTGCCCCTGCCGGGCCGAGCCCGACCCGGACTCGGAAGGCCTACTCGTCAGCATCGAAGTGCAGCAAGGAGATCTCTATACCTTCAACTCCGTGGAACTCGAAGAAACCTCAGCTGTCCATCACGAGCTACTAGAATCTTTGGTCGAGATCAACCACGGGGAAAAGGCCGACCTAGCTCGCGTTCGCAAGGCCATCGCAAGTATCGAGCGACTACTCAAGGCCAACGGGTTCATGAACGCCGTCGGTAGCTTCGATCGAACACTCGATACCGAGGCCAAGACGGTAGACGTGACGATCCAGGTCGAGCGAGGCGACCGTTATACCTTCAATAAACTCATCATCCAGGGACTCGACATCATTGGAGAAGACGCTGTGCGAAAAAGATGGGCCATCAACTTGGGGGATCCCTTCAACGCCAGCTACCCACAAAAGTTCTTGAGCCGAATCACCCGCGAAGGCATGTTCGACAAGCTTTCCAAAACGGACTGGAAAATGAAGATCCACCCGGCCACCAGAACCGTTGACATCACCCTCATCTTCAACTAGCACGGCAGAGGTTCCGTGTCATAGGTCCGTTGACAGGCTCTGTACCTGCTTGGGACGACTCGCCCTAAGACCTGCCCGGTTTTCATAGCGGTGGCCTGGGCTGCTTCGCAGAACTGATCTCGAAGCCAGGTCGAGTTCTCATCCTCACCCCAGGTCTGCCCAGCGCTGGCAGGGAATGTAGCCTATGTTACAACAAGGCCGTCTATTCCCTTATATGTGCGCACGTAAAGCGAGGTAAACGTTTTAGGCTGCTCAAAAGTATTGATTTGAGACTCCCACTGGTTGTATAGTATTAGAGTACTAGTAATCTACGAACAATTAGTACAGGACCATTGAGAGATTGACTTAATGGTCGAGGAGATAAGATCTAAGGAGCTGTTAGAAATATCATTAGGCGTGTTCCCCCAAACGAACGATCGTCCCCCTCGCTGTTGACAGCGGTCTTCGCGCCGCGCAAATGGTCAGAGTATTTGAAAGTACAGTTGGTTGGCCCTGGCCAAATGAAGAGAAGGTACTGGTAGACCTAAGGCCTAGGGGCTGCGCCGTCGTTTCGAGAAAACCGTGCACTTGAACCCCATGGTTCGCGCGGTCTGATCGACGCTACGACGACGCTGTACGAACACAGTTGTGACGAGGGTGACCCTGAGATGGGGGATTGGCGGAAAACGCTGACAGGGGCAAAGCGGTTCGACGGTGCCGTCATCTTTTTGGGCCTGGCGGCATTGATCCTGCTAGTCCTGGAATCCAGCAGCCCATTGGTAGCGCCGACCAGCGTTCTGCTGATCGTACTCGGCTTGGCGACACAGATCAAGCTGGCGTTTCCCACGGGTAAACTGTCGTCCCTGATGCTCGTGCCGATCGCGGTTTGCTTCGCCTACTCGTGGCCCGTCGGCGCTGTGCTCGTCTCTGCTTGGACTGAGTTGCTCGGAGCGCTTGTGGAACGCAAAGAGCCCGGTGTTTGGCGCCAATTGACTTTCGACGCCGGACGAGAAACCACAGCCGTCGTGTGTGCCTGGATGGTCTACAACCTCGTGAGCGACGGACTGCACTGGGATTGGGTTGCGGGAGCCCTTGCTGGTTCCATAGTCTACTTGGCTTGCAAGACCGGCGTGGAATCAGTGGGAGACTCGCTCCGGAAAAACCGCTCACCCTGGATGACCTGGAAGCAGGTTTCCCTGCCGGCCGCCCCGTGCTGCTTGTTGGCCCCGGTGGGCGTGGGAGTGGTCAAGCTCACGGTGGAAGGTCCCGGTTTTCTCGAGCGGACTTTCGGGGGTTTGCTGTTCGTTGCCGGCTATCTGTACTTCAGAAGCTACCGCGCTCTGGAGCGTGATCGCCAAAGGTCGGAACTGCAACGGCCACGCTGTCCCCAGCAAGCAGTCGAAGCGATGGCGCTGGCCATCGAAGAAAGGGACGGGCGCCGGCCATCCCACGTGAGGCGGCTTCAGTTCGTGGCCTCCCATCTAGCGCAAGAGTTGGGCTATGCCGATGATGACATCCGAACGCTCGAGATGGCCGCTGTCTTGCGGGATGTCGGCAAGATTGGCGTGCCCGACGAAATCCTCAACAAACCCGAACAGCTCACCCAGCAGGAGTTCGGGCAGGTTGAAGAGCACGTTGCGCTCAGTGCCGCGATCGTCCGAGCAGCGCACTTTCCCGAAAAAGTGATTCACGCCGTTCTTCACCATCATGAACACTGGGATGGCTCAGGCTATCCGGTTGGCCTGAGCGGTCAGCAAATCCCGCCTCTCGCGCGAGTCCTGGCCGTCGTCGATTGTTTTAGTGCCCTCATTTGCGAACGTCCGTACCGGCGGGCGTTGTCGACGGAGCAGGCGCTCGAACTCTTGCTCAACCAGCAGGGTAAGATGTTTGATCCTCAGATCGTGGCCACGTTCGTCGCAAAGGCGCCGGGCTTTCTAGCCCAATGGCAGCAAGAGTCCGATTCCCAGGCGACGGATCAAGAGGAACCAGGCAGCTACCCGGCACCCACGGCAATTCGGTTGGAGGCGGCGAAGCCTGCGGCTTCCGATCGTAGGCAGAACTTGCAAAAACTATCGTCGGCCCCCGACCAGCTTCTTGCCTTTTACGACATCCTGGAAATCCTAGGGGCGGATCTCGACTTTGACCAGAGCCTTAAGAAGTGCCTGGAGATCCTCCACAAAGTCATGCCCGCCGGCAAGGCGGGTATCTTCGTTCTTGAACGCGACCGCTGCGTGCTGCTGCAGGGGATAGGATTCCCCGATCACTGCGTTTCGCGGCTGACTTTGTCCACCCAGGAGGGATTCCTCGCGCGAGCGCTGCGATCCGGCCGGCCAACTGTGGCCAACGCAGCCCCCAAAGAGATCTCGTCTCTCGAAGCGCCCACTTATTTCGATGACGTTCGCTCCACCCTGGCAGCGCCGTTGACGGTAGACAGTCGGGCGATCGGCATGATTGTTCTATGTTCCACTGCTCGCGACGCTTTCGACCGGGAACAGGGTCACTCACTGAGCCTCGTCACCGGCAAGATGGCTTCTACCGTACTGTCGTCTCGCAGGCTTCGCAGGATCTATATGGAGGCCGAAACTGACGAAATCACGAACCTCCCCAACGCTCGGGCGGCCTTCCGCAAACTAGCGTCCGAGCTGGAGCGGGCTCGCCGCCAAGGTGAAACCGTAGCGGTGCTGTTTATGGATATGGACCGCTTGAAACCCGTCAACGACTCCTACGGCCACGGTGCCGGAGACCGACTGCTCGCCGAAACCGGTCAGATGCTGACCAGCTGTCTCCGTTCTTATGACTTTCTCGACCGGCTGGGTGGTGATGAGTTTCTGGCCGTTCTGCCGGGAATCCCACGAGATGAGGTGCCGGCGAAAGTCGCCACCTTGAAGAAAGCCGTGTCCGAGCACTCAGTCGAGATTGCTAGTGGCACCACCGTGCGTGTCAGTATGAGCATCGGTGCCGCCCTGTTTCCCGAAGACGCCACAAGCCTGGAGGATTTAGTCTACTTGAGCGACCAGCAGATGTATCGCGACAAGCAGCAGGGTCGGGCGCCGTCGGACATTCAGTCGATTACACGCTAAGAACAAACCCTCCAAGGCAGCTCCGCTCGTCTGCGGCGGGTCACCTCTCCGCGTTTCCTTTTCCGCCGTGGTAACATGCCGTCACAGAGCGGACGCTGCTCTCCGGGGAAGTGTCCCGCCAACACCTGATTCGTTCCGCACGCCTCGACTAGCACCTCCGTTGGAATGCATTCCCCGACTGCCTACAACAAGCGCTTGCTACTCAAAACGCTACTCCGCTTGGGCATCGCGGCCCTTCTGCTGTTCACTGGGTTGCCGACGGCAAGGCCCCAGAAAGCAGCAACTCCTGACGTCACAGAGCACCAACTGTTCGAACGGCTTGACGAGATGGTCGCGAGCGTCCACGAGATTTCGGGCCTTCGACCCTTGAAGCCCATCCGGCATAGGTCGATCTCGCGGAAGGCTATTCGCGAGCTGGTGACAACCCGGCTCACCGAGGGCATGAGCGCCGAACAGATCCGGCACGAGGAACTGTTCCTGAAAAAGTTCGGGTTCGTCGAAGAGAACTTCAATCTGGCCGAGCAGCTCGTCGAAGTTCTGACCGAACAGGCCGCTGCTCTCTACGACTTCAAGACAAAGACCTTGTACCTGGGGACGTGGGCCGACGAGGAGCTTCAGGAACCCGCCCTGGTCCACGAACTAGTCCACGCCCTCGAGGATCAGCATTTCAACCTCACCAAGTTCTCGAAGAAGTCGAAAGGGGCAGACCAGGATCTTGCCCGTTCCGCGGTGATTGAAGGACAGGCATCGTGGGTAATGATCGAACACTCTCTCCGCCAAAGTGGACGGTCACTGATGGAAAACTCCCTCCTGGCGGCAGCAGCAGCCGGATCGTCGCGCTTTGAAGCCGAGCGCTACCCAGTCTATTCGGCCTCCCCCTTGTACATCAGGGAAGCTCTGCTTTTTCCCTACACCGAGGGCCTCATTTTCCACCAGGCGGTGATGGAAGAATATGGCAGAGAGGGGTTTGCCCGTGTGTTCCGCCGGCCGCCGATATCTTCTCAGCAAATCCTACTGCCTGCGGCTTACTTCGAGCAGCGAAAACCCACCAGCCCGGCTCTTCCCTCGATCAACCTTTCGCGTCGGTTCAAGAAGACCTCCCAAGGTGAAGTAGGCCAGCTCGATCATTTCATACTCCTCAAGCAGTATGTCGGCGAAGAGCAGGCGGAATCGCTGGCGCCAAGGTGGCGGGGCGGCGTTTATCGAATTCGCGAAACGAAATCGCGCGACCGCGGCGTCCTATTCTATGCGGTGGAATGGGAGAGACCATCCGACGCGGCACGCTACTTCGACCTCTACCAACAAATCTGTCGTGAGAAGTGGACTCAAACGCATGTTGAAAAGAAACTCAAGGACACGGTTCTCGGCCGTAGCGAAACGGGAGGGTTCGTGATCTCGCGACGTGGTTCGGTCGTTACTAGCATCGAAGGCTTGCCGAATGATACATTGAGAGCATATTTGAGCAAAGTCTTCTGACTAGCCAAGGAAAAACATGAAACACGCGATACGCACGAAAGTGTTGGCACTTCTCGCGTTAGCTTGCGCTACGGCATTCACCCTGCACGCAGGCGAATTACCGCGACCGGCGGACCCACTGAAGTTGACGACGCTCGACGGAAAGACCGTTTCGCTCGAACAGTACCGCGGCAAAGTGGTGACCGTCATGTTCTTCCTAACCACCTGTCCCCACTGTCAAGAGACAACGAAAGTTCTGGGTCCGATCTACGACGAATGGAAATCTCGCGGCCTCGAGATCATCGGTCTGGCCATCGATCGAAACAAACCTGGCTCGTCCGACCCATCGCCTCGCCAGAAACTCGCGTCTTTCGCCGGCAAATACAACGTAAGATACCCGCTGGGTCTGTCAAGTACGACCGCCGTCAAACGTTTTGCCAAAATGTCGGTTGTAGAGCGGTTCTACGTACCGTTCATGTTCTTCATTGACCGCAACGGCAAGGTGCGAGCCCAGCACCACGGCAAAGACCGCGCTTTTTACCACGACCAAGCTGCCAACATTCGGGCGATCCTCGACAGTCTTCTCAAGGAACCGGCCACCTAAGACTCCAGCCGGATGGAAGTTTCGAATGGCAAGGCGCGGAGTCCCGCTCCGCGCACCCCAGCAGCCCGTGGTAGAAGTCGTGCAGGAGCGAAAAATAGGTACCCGATTTTTCGCGACCTTTACCTTCACCACGGGCGGCTAGTCCAGTGCGCGTTGAGAGTCCGCCGGAATGCGGAACCGGGGGCCGACC
Source organism: Bryobacterales bacterium (assembly GCA_965222095.1). GTDB lineage: Bacteria > Acidobacteriota > Terriglobia > Bryobacterales > UBA6623. Next base: position 1,987,982 of record CBDCTD010000004.1, on the reverse strand, counting down.
CGTCTTGCAAGCCGGGACCACATAAGATAGACTGGTCTTAGACTAGTCTTAAGGAGGTCAGATCAAATGATCACCGTCGGCTCCTATGAAGCAAAGACCCATCTCCCCGCCCTTTTGAAGCGCGTGGGCAGGGGGGAACGAATCCGCATCACCAAGCACGGAGTTCCCGTTGCCATGCTCGTTCCCGCAAACGAGCTCCAGGAGACGGATTTGGACTCCGTGATCGAGGAAATCCACGACCTGCGCAAGGGAAACAAGGTGAGCCCTCTAACGATCGGTCGGTTGATTGACGAGGGGCGGCGCTCGTGAACCGCTTTGTCGTCGATTGCTCGGTCACCATGGCCTGGCACTTCGAGGACGAAAACAGCAGCTACGCCGACAAGGTCCTTGGGACCCTTGGTCCCTCGGAAGCGCTGGCGTCCTCCGTCTGGGCGCTCGAGGTTTCGAACGTCTTGCTCGTCGGGGAAAAACATGGCCGAACGACCAGCGCCAAATCTCGGAGATTCGTTGCGCTAATTCGGTCGCTGCCTATCCGCGTTGTGGACCACTCCCCGGCCAGAGTTTTTGACGAAGTGCTTGGTCTCGCGCGCGATCAAAATCTTACGTCCTACGACGCTGCGTATCTCGATCTCGCGAGGCGATTAGAGATGCCCATCGCTAGCATAGACCGCAGAATAAACGGTGCCGCTAGACGGCTGGGTGTTCCTCGCCTGAGCTTCTAGTGAGTTTCGCAAAATATCATGACGAGCTCGGCCTTCGGCAGAGCCGTGCGCATTCACACCGCGGATCAACGAACCTGTCTGTTTGCACGGCCGCGACATGTCGCGCCCTTTCCAGCATCGCGAGTTTCCGACCGCTGTCGGTCACTATATTTGCGAACAGTAAGAGAGCTTCCCCCGGCTACCATCAGCGATGCCGGGAAGGCAAACGGCCTCGATGAATAGACCGCCTTCCGGAACTGGCGCTGCTTGGTTACAGCCCTTTGAACCGCTTTTCCGGAACCGGCACTTAGAGACAATCGTTGGCCGATTCTGGAGAAGCCCGCTCGACGACTCCAGGTGGCCGACCACAGAGAAACTGTTCGCCACCGAACCGGAAGTCAGGGTAAAGGCTCACATCAACCGGCAGCCCAATGGGGCCAGCCGCGCCACCATTCTCGCTCTTCACGGCTTGACCTCTTCGAGCCAAGCGCCCTACATGCGAAACGTCGCCCGCGTTGCCCTCGGAGCCGGCTTCGACGTGATTCGTCTGAACGTGCGCAACTGTGGCGGAACCGAACACCTGGCGCCAACCCTGTATCACTCCGGCCTGACTGCCGACCTTAGAAGCGTCGTCGAACAGTTGGCTCCAGCGCCGGTCTTTCTCGTTGGATTCTCCATGGGCGGCAATATGGTGTTGAAGCTAGCCGGCGAATGGGGAGAGTCACACCCCGCCCACGTCAAAGCCGTCTGCGGCATCTCGGTACCCATCGACCTTGCCTCCTGTGCTCGCCAGCTCGGCCGGCGCAGCAACCGGCTCTACGAGCGGCACTTCTTGAGAGACCTACTTCGCAAGGTCGCCAAGAAACAGAACCTCATGCCCGAGCGATTCGATTCTCTGCACCTCGGTGGCATCAGCACGATTTGGGAGTTTGATGACGCCGTAACCGCGCCGTCCTTCGGCTTCCGCGACGCCGCGGACTACTACGGCCACGCATCCTCGGCTTCATTCCTACCGGCGGTTCGAGTGCCGGCTCTCGTGATTCAAGCCAAGGACGACCCGTTCATCCCCTTCGAGGCTTTTGACCTTTCGACTTTCTCAACGAACGCCAATCTGCATCTCGTTGCTACTGAGTTTGGGGGACACGTGGCATTTCTCGCCCGCAAACAGCCTCGCTTCTGGGCCATCGATCAAGCCGTCCGATTCTTTCGAACCCTTCTATAGGCGCCGTTTCGATTCGAACAAAACATCCTCAGTTGTTAACCTAGAAGCGGCCCCACCATCCCCCGCCGTGGCTTGACGCTTAGCCTCGCACGCGCAGAGTAGCAAGAGGATACGAAGTTCGCCATGGCTCAGAGATCCTTATCCCCTGGACGGTCTCTTGGCCTCTTGGCCGATCTCTATCAACTCACCATGGCCTTCGGTTATTGGAAGTCGGGCATGGCCGATCACGAAGCCGTCTTCCATCTCACTTTTCGAAAGCACCCCTTTGGAAGCGGGTTCACGGTTGCTTGGGGCCTGCAGCCGGCGGTTGATTTCCTGGAAGAGTTCCGCTTCGACCAAACTGACCGCCAGTACCTTCAAACACTCCAAGGCAATGACGGAAAGCCCCTTTTTGAAAAAGCGTTCCTCGAACATCTGGGCAAACTGAAGTTATCGTGCGACGTTGACGCGATCCCGGAAGGAACCGTGGTCTTTCCCGACGAACCATTGCTACGCGTCCGTGGACCCCTGATTCAGTGCCAACTTCTCGAAACGGCGCTGCTGAACATCGTCAATTTTCAAACCCTCATTGCTACCAAGGCCGCCAGAGTTGTCATCGCGGCCGGAGAAAAGCCTGTTCTCGAATTCGGCCTTCGTCGCGCCCAGGGTATTGACGGCGGACTCGCCGCAACGCGTGCCGCCTACGTCGGCGGTTGCGAGGGTACGTCGAACGCACTGGCCGGCAAGCTGTTGGGCGTTCCCGTCCGCGGCACCCACGCGCATAGTTGGGTAATGTCGTTTTCCGCGGAGGACGAAGCTTTCCAGACTTATGCCGGCGCTATGCCCAACAACTGCGTGTTTTTGGTGGACACCTACGACACGATCAACGGCGTTCGACGAGCCATTCGCGCCGGCAAGTGGTTGCGCGAGCATGGGCACGAAATGGTCGGGATTCGCCTCGACTCAGGCGACCTCGCATCTCTGAGCGCCAAAGCCCGCCAAATGCTGGACGACGAGCCGGCGTTGGGCGGCGTCTACAAGCTGTCGGCTCTGCGAAAGGCCGGGGAGGCCTGGCAGTACAAGCTAAAGCTGTCGGAGGAGCCGGCCAAAGTCTCGAACCCAGGCATCCTCCAGGTGCGACGTTTTACCAAGCACGGCCGCTTCGTAGCGGACGCCATCTACAACGAAGCGGAAACCCCAACCGGTTCGTGGACTATCGTGGACCCTGCTAACCCAGATTCCCGCTACGCCGTTAGTCCCGATTGTCAAAGGGGAGAACTCCTCAAACCCGTCCTCCGTCAGGGAACTTGCGTGTACCAATCCCCACCCATCGAGGAGATCCAAACATACTGCCGGCGTCAGCTCTCCCAACTAGACGACGAGATCAAGAAGCTTGATCGGCCAAGCCGCTACCGTGTCGGCTTGGAAGAGGGGTTATACAACCTGAGGTCGTCGCTCGTGGCCAAAGCTCGCCAGCCTAGCCGGAAGAGCGCATCGGATTGATCGGTGCGGCCACACTTGCTGGTGCGCGCCACGTCGGGCCCTTGTAAAGTGAAGGGCAGGAGCCCAGCACGCTGTCAAGAGTCGCGAGGTCACATCCCTGATGGAAGACGCAGTCATTGTCAACGCTCTACGGACGCCCGTGGGAAAAGCGCCCCGCGGCACCCTGCGCACCACCCGGCCCGATGACATGGCCGCCACCGTCATCCAGGAGCTGGTCGAGAGGACTCCCGAAATCGCTTCCGCCGAGGTCGACGATGTGATCTTAGGCTGCGCCATGCCGGAAGCCGAACAAGGGATGAATATAGGACGAATCGCGGCCCTACGAGCGGGCCTGCCGGATTCCGTCCCGGGCATGACGATCAATCGTTTCTGTAGCTCAGGTCTCCAATCCATCGCCCTCGCCGCTGAGCGAATTCGTGCCGGCGGTGCGGACGTCATCATCGCGGGTGGCGCCGAATCGATGAGCCTGATCCCGAAGGCCGGTCACAAGATGGCTCCTAACCCGACCCTCATGGAGACCCTCCCTCAGGTCTACATCAACATGGGGTTGACGGCGGAAAATGTCGTCGCGAGATACAAGGTTCCGCGGGAGCAACAAGACGAGTTTGCTTACGGCAGCCACATGAAGGCACTCGCGGCCCAACAGGAAGGTCGATTCGACAACGAATTGGTCCCGCTCGATGTGAACTTTACGTCGATCGACAATGGCAGCGCCGAAACGCAAACCATACGCTTCGAGCGCGACGAGGGAGTTCGTCCCGACACCAGTCTCGAGAAACTGGCGACGTTGAGGCCCGTGTTTCACGCTCGGGGATCCGTGACGGCGGGCAACTCGTCGCAGACCAGCGACGGAGCCGCCGCGGCACTGGTTATGTCAGCCGGGAAAGCCCGCCAACTTGGCCTCAAACCCATGGCTCGTTTTGTCAGCTTCGCCACCGGCGGCGTTCCCCCGGAGATCATGGGCGTCGGTCCGGTTGTGGCCATCCCGAAGGCACTGGCTTTGGCTGGGCTCAACTTGGATGACATCGATCTCATCGAATTGAACGAAGCTTTCGCTGGGCAAGCGCTGGCCGTAATCCGCCTCGCTGGACTCAATCCGGAGATCACGAACGTTAACGGAGGTGCGGTTGCCCTCGGCCATCCTTTGGGAGCGACCGGCGCCAAACTTACCGCGACCATCTTGCACGAGATGCAGCGCCGCGACGCGCGGTACGGTTTGGTCACGATGTGTGTTGGCGGCGGCCAAGGCGCGGCGGGAGTCTTCGAGAAAATCTAACACCCCGCGCGTCAGGCCACGTTGCCTCAGGCACCCCTCACCGGGATCGTCCGGCGCACCTCGCTGATAGAACCATTAAAGTTTGGCGAAGATGGGTCGGAGCGCTTCAGGATCGCCCGGTCAGCGAGTCGTCGCCGTCGGTCGCCATCTGGCAGGAGGTTGGCCGCGTCGTAAGGCGAAGTGTTGGGATCGTGGGCTCTGTCTGTGCCGGGCACTTGGGGGCTGGTCTCGGGCGTTGGAGTAACTCTTCAATGTGTAGTTATGGCTTCCAGGTGTTGGCAAGCGCCCGGTACTCGCGAGCTTGGCCCGCTATGTCGACTCCTACTTCGTCACTCCAGGCGGCCAGCAGCTGACGGTAGATCCCGCCCGGCTTGCCGTCGCCAACAGGTTGGAAGTTAAAGCGGGTGACCGGGATCATACTGAACGGAGTACTCGTAATCCAGGCTTCGTCCGCTTCACGCACATCGTAGGGACTGATGTCAGTTTCTTGTACGGGGATGCCGAGTTTTCCCGCCAGCTCGATGCAGGCCTGGCGCGAAACGCCGCGCAAGATGTCATTTGGTCTTGGCGTCAGGATCTCGCCCTGCCGCGCGATGAAGAAATTGCTGCCGCTGCCCTCGGTGATGAATCCCTGTTCGTCCGTGAGCAGAGGCATGGCTCCCTGTTCCAGCCGCGCCGCTTGAAGTTCAGCGAGCTTGTAGAAAATGCGGCTGCGGTTCTTCACCTTGGGATCGATGTAGCGCGCCGGCACCGACTGTTGTGGCGTAATCACCAAATGGGCGCCCGTCTCGTATTTCTCTGCCAGCTGGCCGGTGTGGCGGACAAGAGGAATAACGTTAATCGACACGATGGGAGCTAGTCCTTCTTTGACGACGCCTTCATACAACGGCAACGCTCCTCGGGTCACATCGTGCATGATCTGGATGTCCAAGCCGTCCAGCGCCGGCAAATTGCGCTCGATCGTCTCGTGGGTGGCGGCCTCCATCTGATCAATCGTGAGCCCACAATCGATTTCGGCATAACGCATGGATGCGTAGAGGCGGTCTAGGTGCTCGCGCAGGCGGAAAGGCTTCTGGTTGAAAGTGCGAGTCGCCTCGAACACCATGTCGCCGAACATTAGGGCCGAGTCGAAGATCGAGATGCGGGCTTCACGCTCGGGAATGAATTCACCGTTGAAATAAACTACGCGGTTTGCCATGGGATGACTCTCTCTGGATAGGAGGCGATCAGATTCGGAAGGCCTCTTTGGGTGTGTATCACTCGATCGTTCTCGATTCCTTTCGGGGCCCAACTCACGTCACATCCGCCGATCTCACCCGCTCACGCCTGGTGAAGATCGTAAGTCCGTCGAGAGGTTTCGCGTCTGGGGGGAACATCAAGCTCGCCAAATACCCCACGATCGTGCAGGTCACGATTCCCACCGCGGCGTACATAAAGAAGTGAACTTCTGTGTAACTCTGTACCAGGTAGAGCACAACGGCGCCGGTGACCGCCCCGATCAGGGCTCCCGGGGCGTTAGCGCGGCGGGTAAAGATCCCCAGCACGAATAGGCCGGCCATACTGCCACCCAACAGCCCGATCAACTTTTGGAAAAGATCCCAAAGCGACTCGATCTCATACGTGGCCATCAAGATTGCACTAACCGTCGCGAGTAAACCCAGTGCTACTGTCAGCCAGCGGGCAAGCTTTAGGCAGGCCTGATCAGACACGTCGACCTTGAACCGGCGGTAAAAATCGGTAACGACCACCGTGGCCACGCTGTTCAAGCTGCTGTCGACTGTGGACATCGCCGCGGCGAACAAGGCTGCTATCACTAAACCGGTGACACCCGCGGGAAGCTGCTGCGCGATGAAGAAGGGGAAAATCGTGTCCGTGGGGATCGTAGGACTGACCAGAGTCGGCTGACTTTTGTAGAAGACGTATAGGGCGGTTCCCAGCCCGAACCACAGGATACTCTCCGGGATGATGAGGGCGGCATTGGCCCAGATCGCCTTGGCCGCTTGCTTTTCATCTTTCGTGGTGAAATAGCGCTGAACCACGGCTTGGTCGGATGTGTAGGGCACGAGATTGACGAAAATGTTGCCGATCACCATCACCCAGATGGCCGTCGTGGTCATGTCCCAAGTCCAGTTGACGGCGTGAAACTTAGAGTCGGCCATGCCGACGGAAACAATGCCGCTGAATCCTCCCTCCACATTGGCGGCTATGATCACCAAGCTAATGAGAGCGCCGCCAATGAGAACGATGACCTGAAGAAAGTCCGTCCAAATGACGGCTTCGATTCCGCCCAGCACGGTGTAGACGGTACAGAGGATTCCCATAACCAAGATGCAAGCGTAGACGTCGATGCCGGTCACCGCGGAGAGAGCAATGGCCGGCAAGAAGAGGACAATAGCCATCCGGCCAAGGTGAAATAGAACAAACGCCGCGCTTGCGAAAAGCCGCACCGCGACATGGAATCGTCTTTCGAGGTATTCATAAGCAGTCGTCAGATTCAGCCGGCGGAAGAACGGCAAATAGACGTAAACCACAAGGGGGGCTATCAGACCGGCCGCTAGCGGGTTCCACAGGTACACCCAGTCCGTTGCGTATACCTTCGCCGGAATGGCCATGAAGCTGATCGCGCTGGTCTGTGTCCCGACGATACTTACGCCCGCGGCCCACCAGGGAATGCGACGACCCGCTACGAAGAAGTCCTCGGTAGTTTTTTCGCGACGGGAAAAATAGATCCCCATTCCAACCAGAGACAGCAGGTAAGCTCCCAAGCAGGCGTAGTCCCACGTCCCGAACCCTGAGACTGCGGGCCGTACCTGGGCGGCGAGCACGCCGGCGGAGGACTGCCCGAGGACCATTTCTCCGCCGGGGATAACAATCTGGTCTTGCCAATGGACCGCGGACGTGGAGGCTAGTCCAGTCGGCAGCGTTCCCACGGTCGCCCAGGTATCGGTAATGGTGTGATAGGCGAGGACGTCTTGACGCAAACCCCCGGGCTTGGTTTCCGGCTCATCCCGGGGCTCGAAGGACGTACCGGCCCCGCCGAAGACAAGAACATGAGACTGTCCGACAGATATGCCCGGCGCCGCGACCGCCGCTCTCGGAACATCGGCCACAGCCGCCCACCCCTCTCCGGGCCGATACCTATAGGCATCGGTGAGAACGCGGCGAGTCAGTTGACCCTGCTCCCCAACTACAAGCTCCGCTCCACTAAAAAGGTAAAGCGCCCCGTCTTGAGCCGCAGTGACCGAGGAAACGCGCGCCGGACCCGGCCAGGGATCGAGTACTTCCCATCGAGGGCGGGAACGCGATAGATCAAGAGCCCAGAAGTTTTTCATGGCCTGAACTGCGCTCGGCGTCTCCCGTCCTCCGGCGACGTAGATCGTGTCGCCCAGCAAAGCGGCGCTAGTCATCGCACAGGTCGTTGGCAGATCGGGCAAGGAACTTTGCTCGATCTTTCCATTGCGCCAGCGGAGGCGGTAAACGCTCCTGTAATGGCGCTCTGCGTCCCGCCCCCCAATCAAGATGAGCGAATCGCTACTCGAAACGCCGGCACCGTAGGCCAACGGGTGTTCCAACTGGAAGCCGCTCTTCCACGAGCCGGCATCCTCTTCGAGCACATAAATCTCTCGCCGCCAAACTCTGTCGCGATCTTCGATCCCCGAATCGGGAACACTTACGCCACCGGCCACGATGAGTGCGCCGCTGCTCGTTCCTACAAAAGGGCCGCTAAGACCCAGGGCATCGGGCAAGTCAGGCAGATCGGCCCACTGGAGGAGGTCCGTCCGTCCACCAACCTCCGTGCAAATCACCACGGATGAACTCGCGAGTAGAAGAGCGAGCAACCGAAGTAGAGGTCTCATGTTCTATCTACGGAGTTGGACATGAATGGTTCCTTATTATGGGACCCTTCTCATCGCCGCTACGAGTTGACGAAATGCTTTGTCCGGGGATGACCTTTTCGTGAAGCTCATCCTTCAGTCCGATCGCACGGTGGGCTGCCGACGAACCCGAAACGTGGGCTGGATTTCGTCCGGGAGCGGCTGCCCGGGCAACATACCATCGCAACGCTCCGCGTAGTAGGGTTCAAAGTCAGGTACGGCCCCGATGATTCGCCCCGGGGCACGCTGCATGCCTACATCTTCCACAGCCACAGCCGATAGGCTTTGAAACGGTCGGAACTCGAACCATGGCGTCGGTCTATCCCGCCAGCCGGGTGCAGTCTCGGTAGGGAGATCCAAGACGAATGAACCGGAATCGATCCGCAGGTAGCGGCCCTGGTAATGCCACTGCTGCTGAACGAGGTAAGCAGCGGGCGGCTGGTCGCGCCCAAAGGGTTCTGCCCGCAAGCTGACGGTACTGAGTTGGCTCAGGGAGATTCCGGCCGGGGAGCCGCGGAGCCGGCCTTCCGCATAGACGAACTCTCGACCCAAGCGACGGCCGCGCAAACTGAAGTGCTCGGGGGTGACTACGACATTGACCTCTCCGGCCACGGAGGGGTAGCCAAAGGTTTCCCGGCCGTCGAGAACGTCGCCACCCGGCGTCACGACGTGCGACAACGAGTACCACAACAGCTGAGATCCCACCCGGCATGAGGCAAGCAACCATACTTCTTGAAACGGCTCGGGCGAGATGTCACTTGCCTCGACGCGCGTCCCAATGATTCGCAACACCGAACGCGGCGCGGGGCGGCAAGAAGGCGGAAGAACCTCCGCATGAGTCGCCCGATCGATCGCCAGCCGAATATCGACGATCGCCATCGGGCCGAGATTGATCTCCTTGCGGCTCTTGTATCGCTTGATTTCGGCAGTTGTCAGTTTGAATACAGTTCGAGAATCGGGCCAGCCGCTTGGCCTCCAGGGCTCCCGGTTCTGAACAGGCCGGTCGTAGTTCAACAGCGCCCAAGGCTGGAACGACCTTTTGCGAACTTCTTGCAAGAAGACCGACCGTGTACTTTCGAGCCGCTTCCGCAAATCGAGGAGGTCCCTCCCACTCGCTTCGTGAAATGATGCGCCGAGGAACTCGCGCACGGGGAACTCGATGTAAGGGTCCAGGGCGGAAGGCCTGACCCACTCGAATTCGGTCCGGCTGATATCGCACTCGACGGGACCGCCGTTACCGTAAGGCTGTTCTGCCGGGTACCCGTCGTCGCTACTCTCCACCCGCCAGAGTTCAACAGGTTCTTCGTCGAGGATGCCTTGCGTCCAGGAAGGATTCAGTCGATATCGAAAGACGAACGCGCCGTAACCGGTCTCTCGCCAGGAGTAAAGCGGGTCGGCGGGGCGGTCCGTTACAACAGTCTCAACTCGATGCGCCAGACGGCCTCGGCGACTAAATGATGCCTTGACGCGGTTACCCTCTCGTCTAAGTTTTATGACGCCGACTTTGGCATTGATTCCTGCGAACTCTCGGCTTGTGATCCGATACCAGTCTTGGTTGACGGCTGTCCCAGCCTGTAGCATTCCTCTCTGACCTTTGTACTTCGCGGTTACGTGAACGCCGAAACATGATAAGCCTCCTGGGCGGACGATGGTCTTTTCGCCGGCGGGTTGGGTGAGTGACAGGTAGTCCACCAAGACCTCGGCCACGTCGTCAGGCTCGAGCGGGGGCGGAAGCAGGCGCGCGATTCTTTTGAGATCGGTGCGGTAGCGGAGCGCCAGCCACGCGATTCGGCTCCCGCTTGCGGAGAGGACGGGTGCCGCGAAAACAGCCGCAAGGCCGAGGCTGCTTGCCGACGCTTGAAGAAGCTTTCGGCGTGTGATTCCTCGGTTTGCGCCTCTCAATTGTGGCCTCGTTTGGTTGGTCGCGCAGTCTCGCAGCCGCGCGCCAAGGCGTCGGTACTTCTAGAAGTAGTGCCGACCTGTTACTATACTTGCCATGCTGACATATAATCGGGCTATGCAAAAGTCTAAGCTGATGCTTCGGATCTTGTGTCTCGCCGCCGTTGTGGCAATCCTGCCCGGCCAGCAGTTTGTCATCGACCTACAGGTGGAAGTCATCTCGGTGGACGCTGAGAACCAAAAGATGACCTTCGAGGACGAGGACGGGACGCCCTACGTTGGCGCGGTGGACGAAAAGACGAAGCTGAAGGCTAAAAAGAAAGTATTCAAAGGCAAGCTGACGCTTAAGGATATCAAGAAGGGCGACCAGGTCAAGGTAAAGTTGAATCCCACAGACAGCCGGCTCTTGGAAGTCCAGTTGGTTAAGAGAGCGGAGGCTTCCTAACAGAATTCGAAAGAGTGTCCCAGGACTGCCTCGGTTAGAGACGGTTGATTGGGAGGTCTCTGGGCCCTGCGAAAAATCGGGTACAGCCACCCAATTCGCTTCAAGCTGATTGCTTGTTTCGAAAGCTACGACGGGGGCGCGAATTGGCGACAGCCCCCATTCTTCGCTCCTGCAAAGACTTTAGCGACAAGCTGTTAGGCGCTCATCCTGTTTTTCGGCGCGCGGGACCCGGCGCTCTTATCGCCAAAACCTGCTCTGGGGGACGGGTGGTTCCGCTGCGGGCCGCCCCGTTACTTCGCCCGAGCGTGAAGGTTCTCGCACACCTTGCCGTCTTCCCCGATGCGCACGATGCGGGTGAAGCCTTCTTCGAGCGTAGGCGGTTCGAGCTTGGCGGCCATCTCCCGCATCGCGTTTTCGGGAACCCGACGAACCCGAGTCCGGTTGCGCTCGAGACAAACCGCAAGGGGCACGTCGAAGAAGAGTGCCTCGCTGGAACAGTTGCGACGCTGGGCGATTTCGATGAAGTCGCGCCGGTGCTCTCTGATGAGACTGGTTGCATCAATGTAGGTTACCGGTCGATTCAGGTCGAGGCGGGCTTCGACCAAGTAGAGCAGTGCCCGGAAGATGTCCGCTTGAAAGCGCTGCTCAGTCTCGTCGTCCGCCAGGATGATCCGAAGCCCGTCGCTGGACAGAGGCACGATCGATTGCTTTTTGAACCAAGCAGACTTGCCTGATCCAGGTAGGCCGATGGCCATGACGATTCGGGGTGGCTGTTCGGGGGCCGACCGTTGCGATTGGCCCGCCGGAGGGGGCGGGCCGGGCTTGGGGCGCGACTTGCCACGGGGTGTGCTGTCTGGGGTTTGGTCGCTCACACGACGAACTTTTCCGCGGCCAAAAGTCGCTTGGCAATGACCTGCCGCTTTCTGATTGAGTTGATAGCGACCGATTGAGTGAGCTGCTGAAGAAGCGACGAGTATTGGACAAGACCTTCACCCGAACAGCAGGCGGCCACGACCGGTTTGGCGGTGTCCCCGATCTGCCCCATCCCGTCCCGGATGAGAAGGCGCGTCATTTCGAGAGCCTGCTCGCCGCGCCCCGCGGCCAGGAGTTTCTCGCTCCGCAACAGTGCCGATTCCATACCGTAGATGGCAGCGACCATATCGCTGGCAGCCGCCGTCAGCTCCTGCTCGTTTCGCAAGTCGTCTCCGAAACGCTGGTGCATCAAGCCGGCGCAAACCAACGCAACTCGCTTGGCTCGTGAAAGGAGTTGCTTTTCCTCGCCCAGAGGTTCGCCAGGGGAAGTCGCGGGGGCCGGCCCCACCTCGCGCTGCTGATGCATGGCTTGCTCAATTGCCGGGGTGAGGGCGAGCCGACCGTGCGTGGCGCGCTTCAAGAGCATGCCTGCCGTCAGCAGACGATTGATTTCGTTCGTTCCTTCGAAGATTCGGTTGATGCGCGAGTCTCGGTAGGCCCGCTCGACAGCGTAGTCTTGATGGAAGCCGTAGCCGCCGTGGATCTGTACGCCCTCGTCGACGATGTAATCGAGCGCTTCGGAGGCATTCACCTTCGCGATTGAGCATTCGACGGCGTATTCTTCGACGCACATCAGGGCTTTCTGCTGAGCTTGATCTTCTTGCCATGAGACGTGGGCAAGTCGCGAGTCGATCAGGCCGCAGGTGCGGTAGACAATGGACTCCATTTCGTAGAGCCGGATCGACATCTGGGCGAGCTTGTGTTGGATGAGTCCGAAATCCGCGATGGGTTGGCCGAAAGCCTTGCGTTGTTTGGCATAGCGAAGCGACTCGGCGAGAACGTCCTTGCCGCCGCCTACGCAGGCTGCCGCGAGCTTGAGCCGGCCGAGGTTGAGGATGTTGAAGGCTATGATGTGGCCGTGGCCAATCTCGCCCAGAACATTCTCAGCTGGGACGGCAGCGTTGGTAAGGACCAAGGGTGTCGTCGAGCTGCCCTTGATTCCCATCTTTTTTTCTTCCGCGCCCGGCTCCACGCCCTTCGTGCTGCGTTCAATGAGAAAGGCGGTGAACTTTTCTCCATCGACCTTGGCGAAAACAGTATAGAAGCCAGCGATGCCGCCGTTCGAAATCCACATCTTCTCGCCGTTGAGGACGTAGTGTTTGCCGTCGGGCGAAAGATCCGCTCTCGTTCGTGCCGCGAGAGCGTCGCTGCCGGCATGGGATTCGCTTAGGCAATAGGCCGCTACCCACTCGCCTGTCACGAGTCGCGGCAGGTATCGCTTCTTCTGTTCTTCGGTCCCGAAGAGAACCAAAGGCAGAGTTCCGATTCCCGAGTGAGCGCCGTGGGTAGTTGAAAAAGAGGCATAGCGACCCATGCGCTCGTCAACGATGATCGAAGTCGTAAGGTCCATCTCCGAACCGCCGTATTCCTCGGGGACCAGAACGCCCAAGATCCCCAGCTGCCCCGATTTCGCCATCAGGCTGCGAGCTAGGCCGGGCTTTTGATTTTCGTATTCTTCGGCGCGGGGGAAGACCTCTTCGTCCATGAAGCGGTCGGCGGTCGCGGCGATTTGGCGCTGCTCTTCAGTGAGATCCTCAGGCGTGGACACAGCGGACGGGGCAACGTCTTCAAGGAGGAAACCACCGCCGTCAGGTGGCGCCAGATCGGCTGGGTTGGTTTTGGTGGCGGACACGGACTTACTGATTCTTTTGAAGGCGCTTGTTACGTTTCCCCGCTCGCGAACTCCGGGACGATTAGCGCCACTCGTTGGTCGAGAAGCTCTGTCGAATCGAACACCTGTCCGGGTGCGTGGGGAAAGCGGGCCGACGTCGAGGGTCCGAGAGGAGCCGCGAGGCGAGTCGGCGCCCGACTTCTTCATAGTCTTCGCTCCAGATGTCCCAGTCCCTCAGCGAGACAAGGGAGGCAGAGTAACTGTCGCCCTCCAAATTTCCAGACAGAATATTGCTGAGACCGATGATTTCCAGACCACGTGACGGAAGATCAAAAACCAGGCTGTGAACAGGCACCCTCTCATAGTAGAGGTCATCGTATTCGGAGATGCTGATTTCCCGTTGACGGCGCCAGTTCAGGCAGTCTGGTTTGGACACTAGCCTCCCGACGGATCCTACACTCTATCTGCGGTGAACTCTCTTGAACAGCTCGCTACCCAGTTCCACATCCCCTTCCATCGTAGTCGAGTCGCTTGAAGCGTGCTGATTGCGGCGGACCCTAAAGTAAGTTGTCCCGACAAGACTTTGCGCTCGTCCTGGAGACGTGGCGCACTCTTTAGCGTGCGGTGTCGGCATCGGAGTCCCTCAGCTGGGGAAGTTGTGTTTCCCCTGTTAAGCGAGGGTAGAGTCAACTGGAAGAAATTCTTCGAGGCGCTCGAAGAACAGCGGCACCGAACTGACTGACTTTTGGAACACTTCTGGAACACTCTTGTAAGCCAGACATCACTCGGAACGACCCGGACCAAGGGGCAAGATTGGAACCAAAGGAGCTAACTGGTACGCCCGGCGCGATTCGAACGCGCGACCTTTTGCTCCGGAGGCAAACGCTCTATCCAGCTGAGCTACGGGCGCAGTGACAAACTGTTGGATACAGTCTATCAGAGGGCGGAGTCTTCCTTCGCAGCACGCTCAACCTAGGGACAAACAATCCTGTTTGTCCACAATCGTCTGCTCACTGGAGTCTGGGCCAAACGGCGCGCGCTGACGGCCTTGCGCGGCGTGGACTGGCTGGCGGCGATGACGCTGTTGGCGGGTTGGGCGACATTGGCCGCTTCACCAACCCAGGTCAGCTGATGAGTTACGTCGGGCTGACGGGTGTCGGAGCACACCAGCGGCCCCAAGCGGCGTCAAGCCGGGGTTTCCGCTGACCCGCGAGGCCGTGATGACCGCCTTTGAAGATCGATGCCTGCCGGCTCGGCCGCACTTTTGCCGCTGCGGCTCCGTTTCGTGGCGGGCCGCTTTGAATTCAGGCATCAGGCGTTCGGGTTTCGTCCCCGGCGGACGGCCGCGGGAAACGTCAAACAGCTATCCTGGAGTTTCGCTCATGTTCGTTGATGAGGCTCAGATTGCTGTCAAGGCGGGCGATGGCGGCAGCGGCTGCGTGGCCTTTCGCCGCGAGAAGTTCGTGCCCCGCGGCGGTCCCAGTGGCGGCGACGGCGGACGCGGCGGGAGCATCGTCTTGCGGTCCAGCGAACGGCATAATACGCTGGTCCACTTCCGGTTCCGGCCGGAACACAAGGCGCCGCAAGGGCGACACGGAGAGGGCAGCAACAAGACTGGTAAGAGCGGTGAGGACTTAGTTCTCGAGGTTCCCGCCGGCACAGTAGTCTACGACGCTGACACGGGAGAAAAGCTGTTTGACTTTGAAGCTCCGGACCAAGAGTTCGTGGCCGCGCGTGGCGGGGATGGAGGCCGCGGCAATGCTCGGTTTGCGAGTGCGACCAACCAGGCGCCTCGCCGCTTTGAGCCCGGCATGCCGGGGGAGGAGCGCCGCCTGAGGTTGGAGCTGAAACTGCTGGCCGACGTCGGGTTGATTGGGTTCCCCAACGCGGGCAAATCCACACTGATTTCCCGGATCTCCGCTGCTCATCCCAAGATCGCCGACTATCCGTTCACAACGTTGCAGCCGAACCTCGGCGTAGTTGCGATCGATGAATTCGACAGCTTCATGGTGGCCGACATTCCCGGACTGATCGAGGGTGCGCACCTTGGTCATGGTCTTGGTACACGCTTCCTACGCCACATAGAGCGGACGCGCCTGCTGGTTCACTTGATCGACATGAGCGACGTCAGGCAGAGTGATCCGGTCGATGACTACCGTGTGATTATCGAGGAGCTAGCCAGCTTTTCTGCCGCGCTGCCTCAAAAACCGATGATTGTTGCCGCTTCGAAAATCGATACGCTGCAAGATGCCGATAGGGCCGATCGCTTGGAGCAATTCTGCCGGCGGGACGGACTACCGTTCTTCCGCATCTCGGCTGTGACGGGCGAGGGCGTCGAGAAGCTGAAATACTATCTGGGGTCGCGAGTGCGTGAATCCCGTGGATCGGCGGTCGGAACAAAGTGAACATCGGCATCTTTGGTGGCACGTTTGATCCCATCCACCGGGGACATACGGAAGTAGCGAAGGCGGCGGCGGAGGGATTCCAGCTAACAAAAGTGCTGTTCGTCCCAGCGGGCCGTCCGCCTCACCGAAGTAGTCCCACCGAAGCCGACTACGAACACCGCTACCGAATGGTTGAGCTGGCGTCGAAGGTAGACGCTCGCTTCGTCGCTTCCCGATTAGAAGACCCCAGCGGGACGCGCGGGCCCCACTATTCGATCGACACCTTTCAGCGGGTCAGGGACAACTCAGCCGCGGGGGACCGGCTCTTCTTCGTCCTCGGCGCAGACGCTTTCGCTGAGATCAGACAGTGGTATCGCTGGCGTGACGTGTTCGAGATGGTGGAGTTCATTGTTGTCAGCCGAGCAGGGGAAGCGAACAGCGGGCCCGAAGTTCCCGAAGGCGCACGCGTTCACTGGCTCGACGGCGTTGATGTTCCGATTTCATCCACCGCGCTGCGCGAACTGCTGAAGCAGGGGAAGCCCGCGGACGACTGGCTTGCTCCCGCCGTGGACGCATATGTTCGCCGGAACGAGTTGTATGGAGGCTAGCAGCCTGCGGCAACAGTCGTGCGGGAGAGAAAAATGGGGACCGGAAGGTGTGAAAAAATGCTGGGACAGTCAGCGCGCGGCGGAAGCTGCGATTGATTCTACCGCGACTTCGTAGGACGCTGCTTGTGACAGTCCCTGATTTTTTCACACCTTCCTGCCACCAATGCGCCTCCATCATGGCCGTCGAAACAGAGCGCTTAACCTGAGGCGAATTGACTGGCTGTACCCGATTTTTCGCGACCATCACGTCTACCACGGGCTGGTAGCTGCAGAGGCGCAAACGCAAACTACTTCTGAGTGGAAAAGGCAACCTATGGGAGTTTAAGGATGTCGTGCGTTCCGATTCGACGCAGTAGAATGCTCTCTTGCTCGAATTGGAATGTAATGCGATGGTTTTGGGTTACCCGCAGCTCCCAGATGTTCGGAGTGCCCTCCATTCTCTTGACGCATAGAGATGGATGCCTGGGATTCGAAAGGAATAGCTCTAGAGCCTTCGCGGTGCGGGTTTGTATTTCCCGCGGCAGCCGCTTGAAATCCTTCTTGAACCGCTCGGTGCGAAGTAATGCGATCAACGCCGAAGCTCTCGCATTAGGTCGTTGACGTTCTTAAATCGCTTTACGCGGCCTTGCTGAATGTCCTGTTCCGCTTCGCTCTCACCGGCTTGCCAGTCTTTGGTCCAAAAATAGGCCTGGGAGGGGTCTACTAGTTTCGCCGGCTTAAGCAGGACTCCGTTCTCAGTTTCTTGAAGCAAGAGGTAGTCGCCGGCTTCCACGCGAAACCGCCGCATAAGCCAGGCGGGCAGCGTGATGTTCTTGTTTTTTTGAACTTTGACAACACCGTCAGACACAAGCCT
Organism: Bryobacterales bacterium; assembly: GCA_965222095.1. Taxonomy (GTDB): domain Bacteria; phylum Acidobacteriota; class Terriglobia; order Bryobacterales; family UBA6623. The sequence continues at coordinate 1,970,593 of CBDCTD010000004.1, read as the reverse complement.
TCTCCCGAAATACGTTTTACTAGATATTCTAGCAGATGGGCGTGATTCCGGTTTGTCTAGCAGACGGCTGGCCGAGCCGAAGACCAAGAGAGGCCAACCTCATGCACGCCAAGACACCCCGCCGGACGGGACAATTGGCTAGAGGTTGCTCGACCTCGTGCTCCAACCCGGCGTGGGCGGGCACTCAAATGCGATGAAACGCCTTCAGAATATCCTTCAGGCCGTACTTCAACGCGATCGGGCGGCCGTGGGGGCAGGACATCGGGCAGTCGGTCTTGGCCAGCTCGTCCAACAGCCAGCGCATCTTAGCGTGGTCGAGAGGCATGTTCACTTTGATGGCGGCATGGCAGGCGATCGTCGCCGACATTCTACGTTGAAGATCGTCCAGTGACAGGGCCCGGAGTTCCTTCTCGGGAGTATCAAGAATATCTTGGATGAGCGCCTCGACCTGCGAGGCGGATAGTGCTGCCGGAGCCGCTTTGACGGCAATCGTGCGGTTACCGAAGGGTTCCAGGTCGAAACCGCCGGCACGGAACTCCTCTTCAATTTGCGCGAACTTCAACTGTTGGTCAGCCCGCAGGGTGATGATGATGGGCATCAGCAGGCGTTGGCTTTCCACCGTGCCTTGAGAGCGCTCGCGGAGCACTTTTTCGAACAAGATTCGCTCGTGTGCGACATGCTGATCGATGATCCACAGACCGTCCACGCCGGCGGCCACGATGAAGCTTGCTTTGATCTGACCGAGCGGGTGCAAGTCGCCTAGCTTGGCCATGGATTCTGGCGGAGTTTCTCGCAGCGGTGCGCGGCTGTGCAGTTGCGGCCGGACCTCCAGATTCTCGCCCGGCAGCGCGACCTCTTCGCTGGGTCGAGCCGGCTGCGGCGCTGTCTCAGGAGCGGGAACCTCGACGCCTTGCTGTGTGGAGTCTGAACTCCGTCCGGAGGGGAACTCGATCGGTGGCGCGCCCTTGAAGTCGAAGCGTCCGGCGGGAGCCGAAGGTGGGTTCAGCTCAAAACTCGACGCTTCTGATGCCTGTTGGACGAGCGTGGTGGACTCCGAGTAGGGAAGGGAAGCCGCCGGCTGTGGGCCGGCCTCGGTGATTTCCGGGGGAACGGTAAAAGTCGATACCGGCTTCGATTCCATCAGCTGCTCGCGAATCGCGTCGCGAACGAAATCGTGAACGACCGATTGATGCCGGAAGCGAACCTCGGTCTTTGACGGATGGACGTTGACGTCCACTTCTTCGCAAGCCATCTCGAGAAACAGCAAGGCGAACGGGAAGCTGCCGGGCGGGATGATGTTGTGGTAAGCGCTGGAGATGGCATGCAGCAGCAGACGGTCGCGGATCAACCGCCGGTTGACGAAGGTATAGATGGAATTTCTGTTGAGCTTCTGCACCTGGGGGCTGGATACGAACCCAGTGACCTGAAAAGTCTGGCGTTTTAGCTGGGATTCAGCCACACGGGCAGCGGCAACGGCCCGCGTACGGGGAACGGGGCTGGGCGGCACCTCTAATTCGCGCGTGGCGGGTGACAGCTCCACGAGTTGATCCAGAGTCTCGGCGCCAAACACTTGAAAGACGCGCTCCCGCAGACTCCTCACTGGGGTGACGTTGAACAGCGAGCCCTTTTCGTGAGCGAGCTGAAAGGACTTATCCAAATGAGCAAGGCTGTAGTGCGTAAGCAGCGAAGCGATATGAGCCAACTCGGTTTTCTCGGTGCGCAGGAATTTCCGGCGGGCGGGTACGTTGTAAAAGAGGTCCCGGACAGTGATCGTGGTCCCCCCGGGCAGGGCGGTTTCGGCGACATCGAGCATTTTGCCGCCGGCCACCTCTACACGCGTGCCGGTCGGCTCTTCTTCGCTGCGTGTCTCCAGGGTCAGGCGGGAAACGCTCGCGATCGAGGGTATCGCTTCACCGCGAAACCCCAGCGTCGCGATGGAGAGCAGGTCTTTGACCTCCCTCAGCTTGCTGGTTGCGTGCCGCTCAAACGCCAGCATGGCGTCGTCGTGGCCCATTCCCGCGCCGTCGTCCGTGACCTGAACCAGGCGCTTGCCTCCCCGTTCGACTTCGACACGCAGCCGATTTGAGCCGGCGTCGAGCGAGTTTTCGAGGAGTTCTTTGGCGACCGAGGCTGGGCGCTCGACGACCTCACCGGCGGCAATCTTGTTCGCCACCACGTCGGGAAGAATACGGATTCGGCCCATGAGTAAAGCGGCTCTGTAGAACCAGCTTACGTGGGCGATTGGCGCGGGGGCAACTTAGGGAGGAAGCAGGGCCTCGGTGGGCAGTTGTCTGGTGGCACCTTTACGAAGCGAAGATCCTGCCCCGCTTCCGGGGTGTGGCCCGTTCTCAGGAACTGCGCACGGGTTTACGAGGCTCGCCTATGGTCCGGTTGGAGCCTGGGCGATACCCTCATCCTCGCCGTCGTCCACATCGTTCCAAAAGGGCGGTAGGAAATCTAGATCCATCCAGGGATGCCTGACCGGCGCGTCAGGGGGGTCGGGAGCGTCGGAGTTTAGAAACGATCGGTCGGCCGTATTACGTAGCTCCGTCCGAATGGCTTCAACCTCTGCTAGGTCGCCGGTACCACCGCCGATACCGAGCTGTTTCATGCGAGCCACGATTCCAGTCACCAGCGGCGCCGCGAAACTCGTTCCTCGCGCCTCGAACGCTCCCGACGGAGTAGGAATCTTCCGCGTTGCGCCGACAGGATCGGTGGGATCAGCGCCCTGCGCGCCACCGAGGGTCGTGGATAAGACTCCGTAACTGAACAAAAAGCAGCTACCACTAGATTGAAAATAAACGGTATCGTTCCATCCCTCCCCGGGCGCTGAAACGGTGATACCGGTGCCGATGTTTGTGAAGCCCGATTGGCTGTCAGCCGGAACCGCATAGTAGAATGAATTGAAACCGCCATCCGGGCACTGATTGATTCCGTCTGCCGCCGTCGTGGAGCCAACCGCAAAGACCGCCGCGCAACCCGCCGGTGTGACAGTGTCTATGTTCTGGCGATAGCTGTTACCTGCTGAGACAACGACCACTATGCCCGCGTTGCGAGCTGCTGTCGCGGCCAGACACAACGGGGTGTCCTCCATCAACTCACCGCCAATGAGGTCTCGGCCAGAGCTGATGTTGATGACCTCGACCGACGGGTTGAACAGGCCAGGGTTGTTGAGGATATGGCTGATCGCGGCTACAAAGAGGGACTCATCGCCCGAACCGTTGCTGGCCAAGGTCTTGTAGGAGTAGACTGTCGCGCCGGGCGCAACGCCAACAGTGTCGTAGTTGTTGTTTGGGGCGTTGATCAGGCCGATGACGGCGGTGCCATGTCCTCTGTCGTCCTGCCCTGTGATCGTGTGGTAGTCGACCATGGGGGTGCAGGCCTGGTCGCGATGGTTGGGGTCGCAACCGGAGTCCAGCACGCCCACGCCAACGCCCGTGCCGTCGGATAGAGCGTCTGGCGGCCCGCCCCTTTTGACGGCAAATGAGATCAACTGGCGTGTTCCGCCAAAGCTTATTGGCGGAGGCGGATCGTCGAGCGTGGTAGCGTTGTCAGTGTTGGAAGGACCCGACGGGCCAACGACGTTCGACGCGAGCACGCGGTAGGTGTAGTTCGTCAGCGCCGTCAGACCCATGTCACTATAGTTCGTGATACCGGCCCCGACCGAATCGATCTGCGAGAAAGTCGGGCAAGCCGAAATCTCGCCGCATCGCTCAATGAGGAACTCGTCCTCATCACTCGAGTTGTCCTGCCAGGCGAGGTTGATTTGGCTGTCGGAAACGGCTGTGGCGGACAGGTTAGTCGGCGCGCTTTGGCGCGCCGCCGCCCACCTGTGTCGTTGCCTCCAAGGTAATCGAAGGTGTCGGAACTGCGGTTTTCCGGAGGCCCGCCGGTGATAAAAGCGATCACCCGGTAGGTATAGGTCTCGCCCGGCCCGAGCCCGGTGTCGCTGTAATTGAATACGTTGGGGCCCACCGTTGCTCGCTCGGTGAAGTCGGCACACGATCCCCCACACCGCTCGACGCGAAAGCCTTCTTCGGAGCTGCCGGCGCCCTCATTCCACGTGAAATCGATCTGGCTTGACGACACCCCGTTCGCAGTCAAAAGGGTGGGTGGAGGCGGTGTCACGGGGGGCGGCATCGCTTCGCGCAGGACGCGGTCGGGGACAACGCGCCGTACGTTGTGGTTGTTCATCAGGGCGTTCAAGACGTTCTGATTGGGTACAGTGACTGCCAGTGCGTCGATAACACTCAGGTCGTTTCGAACAGAGGCACCGGCTTGCTGCACGATCTGCGCCCGCGCAGAGCGGGGTGTGGCCTTTGTGAACTGGAGAATGAACTTAGTCCCGTCGCCGTTCGCACCGGCTTGTGGCGGCGAGTCAGGGGGCTGATCCCCCGGCTGCAAGACATTTTGAGCCAATGCTTTCGGAACGAGCAAGAGGGCCATAACTGCAATAACTACTAGGGGACTTGCCATGACTCGAATTGACAGAAAGAAGTAGCTCTGTATCCTTTTCCGAATAAACATGGACCTTCTCCGGAGGCGGTTGACTACCGACGCGCCGATGGTACCCTCAGCATTACAACTGTGACATCGATTCTCAGTCAAGTCAATGCAGCCTGAGTCACATTTGCAACTAGGACTTTCGGACCAACTCTTGCCTAATATTAAAGATGCAGGCAATGATAGTATTGCTCCAATTTCGGATGTAAGTCAACCCCACTTTGGTACCCCCTGGTGATAGGAAAAAGGTCCTAACTTGACGTAGGACCTAGGGTGTAACCTCAAGCAACACAGTTATTTGCACCCTGGCCTTGTGGGTATAGCGGTGGTCGCGCGCGGCGGCTAGCAGTCAGAGAGCGGGCGAGTTTTTGACCCGAACCAGAGGGTGCACAGAGGTATCGGGCTATGAATCGGTGAATCCGATGCATCTAAGGCGAGCAGCAGGATGCGATCCCGCCTGCGATCGCCGTAGCTTGAGAATCGGTCGGTGACGTAAAGTAACCGCGGTCGGCCAGTTGACGGTAGACGTCACCGGCGATCTCAGCCGCCCGGGGGCCATACATCATCGGACCACCCCGCAACATAATCACGACCGCCAGTTTCTTTTCCGGCCCTTCGTTATAGGAGGCGAACCAGCCCAGGTGGGCACGGTAGGGGCGGTGACGCTGAGTGCAGGTCCCCGTTTTGCCGCGAATGACGTGCCTAGTTGAGCGAGCCTTTTTCCCTGTACCGCGCTTGACGGCTTCTTGGAGTCCGGCCTCGATTTCAGCCAGCCACGGCCGGATCGGGAGTTGGCGCTTGACTTTGGGGGAGAAATTGGCGATCTGCTCCGCGGTACGGGGAGCCTGCAGGTAGTAGAGGGTCCCGCCATTGGCCAAGGCAGCCGTCAGAGCGGCCAACTGCAAGGGTGTTACTGAGATCCCGTCCCCGAAGGTGCTCATTCGCCCGATACTCCAGCGGGTCTCGGCGTCGGGAAATTTTCCCAACTGCTCGCCGGCGATTCGCCAGCCGGCCTTTTCACCCAGCCCAAAAATGTTCGCGTACCGCTTCAGCCGTTCGAATCCGAGTTTCTCTCCTAGTGTAGTGCCACATAAATAACTGTACAATAACACCCTTTTCACGGTAGGATGGTTTATGTGGCCATCCGCTGACGCTCTACCCCTCACCGCTCCGCAGCGAAACGCTCTTCGTCGCCTGGTTCGAGGAGGCAACACAGCCCAGAAAATGGCCTTACGGGCAGGCATTGTTTTGCTGTGTGCGCAGGGGTTGGCGAACCACGCCATTGCCCGCGAACTCGGCGTCAACCGCAAGACCGTCATCCTGTGGCGAAAGCGCTTCGCCCAGTCCGGCCTCGACGGACTCCGCGATCGGACGCGCCCCGGACGCAAACCGGCGCTCTCCGCTGAATTCGTCCAATGCATCCTCGATACAACGCTTCACGAGAAGCCCCGGGCGGCCACGCATTGGAGCACCCGCACCCTCGCCAAGCACTTGGGCGTCTCCAAGATGGCCATCCAGCGCGTCTGGAAAGCGCACGGACTGCAGCCCCATCGCCTCGAAACTTTCAAGCTCAGCCGCGACAAGCAGTTCGTCGAGAAACTCCGCGACGTGGTCGGTCTGTACTTGCATCCGCCCGAGCACGCGCTGGTGCTCAGTGTCGATGAGAAAAGTCAGATCCAGGCCTTAGACCGCAGCCAGCCGGGACTGCCCCTGAAAAGGGGTCGTGCCGGCACCATGACCCACGACTTCAAACGACATGGCACAACGACGTTGTTCGCCGCCTTCAATGTGCTCGACGGCAAGGTGATCGGCGAGTGTCTGCCGCGACATCGGCACCAGGAATTCCTCAAATTCCTACGCAAGATCGACCGCGAAACGCCACCGGCGCTGGAGCTGCATCTGATCGTGGACAACTACTCCACGCACAAGCATGAGCAAGTGAAGAAGTGGCTCGCGAAGCACCCCCGCTTCCACTTTCACTTCATTCCCACGTCTTCTTCTTGGCTCAATCTCGTCGAGCGCTGGTTCCGCGAGCTGACACAGAAGCGCATCCGCCGCGGCGTGTTCCGCAGTGTTCCCGAACTCGAGGCCGCCATCCACGAGTACCTGGAAGCGAGCAACCAAGCGCCCAAGCCCTTTGTCTGGACAGCTCCGGCACAAGATATCCTCGCCAAAGTCGAGCGCGCCGCCAAAACCCACGCCATTGTCCAGAACCGTTAGTGGCACTACACTAGATACTCGAAGTACACGTTGTTGGAGATGGCCAGGCCCTCGACCATCGTCATGAACCAATAGCCCTCGAACCAGACTTTTGCGCCCGGCTTGACGATGCCTTCGTTTAGGGCAGCCAGCCCGACGATGATCTTGATCGTTGAGCACGGAATGTAGCCGCTGGCGAGGGCGAGCTTCTGGTTGACCATGGCCAGGACACGGCCGTTGCTGGCATCGGCTACGACCACGGCCCCGTTGAACTCACCGAGAGCCTGGACGGCGGCTTCCCGGACGACCGCGTCCTCACCCCTCGAAAAATCGCCCGCGGTCGGATCAGTATAGGTTCGCTCGTTGTACCAATATGTTCTCCGCCGGGACCGGCGCGGCTTCTTGTCGGATTTGGGTGCCGAGCCAGACAGCGTCGATTGGCTCGCAGCGGATGGCTGTTGCTTCTCGGCCGACACGGCCGAGGGTGGGAGGATCCATGAAAGAACCGCGATGATTGCGAATACCCTGAGTGGTTTCACGATCGTGGAGTAGAGAAGAAAGGATTAACTCGGGCTCTTGGTTGCTTCAGTGGCCAGCCAGGGCTGAACCAGAGAAATATTGTATCGGGTTCGCGCTCTAGCACCCAACGTCATGGCGGCCGGACGTCTGTTTGCGCGGCCGCCCTGAGCGCTGAGCGGGCCCGTCTCGAGCGTTCCGCAAACGACGGCGGGATCTAGGCGCGGGGTGCCCAACCAGATACCGTTTTTTGATGGGAACAAATCGCCTGCTCGTGGTGTCTATAACTACGGGACGAGGTGCGGGCGGTTCGTCGGGTAGTGGTTGACTGCTACCCTAAGGGAAGCTGGCCGCAGGTGGAAGGCGTTCCGGTGGACGACTCTGCGCCAAGATCGAACGAGGCGGAGCTTATCCGTAGGCTCCAGTGCCGCTACCCGGGAGCGTTCGAGGAGTTGCTCGACTCCTACGAGCAGCCAGTTTATCGTTTCGTCTACCGGCTGCTCGATGATCCGTCCGACGCCCCCGATGTCACCCAGGAAGTGTTTGTAAAGATCTTTCTCAAGGTCGGCGGCTTTCGGGGCGATAGCAGTCTTAAGACCTGGATCTACCGCATTGCCCTCCATGAAGCCTCGAATCGCCGCCGCTGGTTCTCACGTCATCGAGGGAGGGAGTTGTCGCTGGATTTCAGCTCCGACGGACACGGCTTGAACGGCCACTGGTTTGTGGACCCCCAGGAGACCCCCTTCGATGCGCTCAGCCGACAGGAGCAATTGGAGCTTGTCGAAAACGCACTGCGTATGATCGATAGCCGGCTTCGTTATGCGGTAGTTATGCGCGACATCGAGGGTATGAGTTATCAGGAAATCGCCGATACGCTGAAGGTGTCGCTCGGTACCGTCAAGTCGCGCATCTTGAGGGGTCGGGAGACGTTGAAGAAGAGGCTGCAGCGCGAGGTGCGGGACACGGTCCCGGAATCCTGCGCCCTTCAGCCGGAGTGAATCATGAGTTGCCATTTCGCGGCCAGCCAGATCGCAGCCTACGTTGAAGGCCAGCTCGACCCAGCCCGTCGCTGGCTGGTGCGGCGGCATTTGCTCGCCTGCACGGCTTGCCACGAGGACTACGAGCGCTCGGAGGCAGTAGGTGATCTCGTCGAACGAGTAGGGCCGCGGGTCGTGCCTCCCAATCTTCGCGTACAGATACTGTCTGCCCTATCGCACCGATTGAACCCCGATCACTGGCCGCGGTGGAAGACGAGTTTCCGCAACTTGATGCGGCCGGTCGCCGTTCCGGCCGCGGGCGGCTTGGTGTCGGCCGTGGTTCTTTTCGGGATACTCATGTCGGGGCTAGCGGGATCGGGCCCCGGGATCACCTCCGATATACCGATCACCTACTTCGATACAACCTGGGTGACCGATCCCAGTTTGCGTTCACCTTCGCCATTCGGGATCGACGAGAACGTAGTAGTCGAAGCGTTCGTTGACGGCCGTGGCAGCGTTTATGATTTCCGCGTGATTCGCTTGGCCGTGACGCACCCCGCGGACCGCACGAAGTTGAAGTCAGAATTGGCGAATGTTCTTCTAACGGCAACCTTTGACCCGGCGACGATTTGGGGACAGCCCGTCCCCGGCAAGATGCTCATTTCCTTCCAGGCCCCGACACAGGTAATCGTCAAGGGTTAGCTGTCTCGTGGTCTGATTCGTAAACAACACCATAAACGACGACTCCGGCACGCCACGCATGAGGGGATGCCATGCAGCCTCGTCCTTCCGAGCCTCACAGGAGCTCAACCCCTAGAACTGAAGCGAAACCTCCGGTCCCGAACGGCCCCGGGCGACCTTCGGCAGCACACTCTGGACACAACTGTAGCCCCAGAAGAAGACGACAGAAAAGAACGAGGTCGTAAGTTGTTGAATTAACTGGTGCGGAGAGGGGGACTCGAACCCCCATGAGATTGCTCTCACTAGCACCTCAAGCTAGCGCGTCTACCAAATTCCGCCACCTCCGCACAGCCAAGTGAGTACTATTGAACAGAGAGACCGGGGGTCCTTGGGTTATCCTCTGTGGCGGACTACTCCGTATCGCTGTCGGGATCGCTTTCTCCCGTCGCGGCGTCATCTCCGGGAGGAATGACCTCAACCTCCGTTTGGACACCCGGTGGCTGCCCACTGGGCTCAGTGCCAGCCGGGTCAACAGTCTCCTCGGTAGCGGTCCGCTCGATCACCGACTCCCCTGTGCCGCGGGTACGCACCTTTTCTATCCCCAGCCAAATTGAGGTCAGCATGAAGATTACGGCCGCCGTTGTGGTGGCTTTCGAGAGTAGCGTCGCCGCTCCTCGAGGGCCGAAGGCCGTCTGCGATCCCATACCCCCGAAGGCTCCCGCAAGATCCGCCGCTTTCCCGCTCTGTAGCAGTACGACGATGATGAGAAAGAGGCAGACGAACACGTGAACGATGGTTAGCAGAAGCTCCATGTTTGCTGAGTTCCCTTCGCTGCCGGCAGCGGGCTAGGTGTAGTTGACAATGGCCGCCATCGATTCCGGCTGCAAGCTGGCTCCCCCGACCAAGGCGCCGTCAATCTCAGGTCTAGCCATCAACTCTTGTACGTTTGCCGGCTTGACGCTCCCCCCGTATAGGATACGCAAACGCTCAGAGGCATCTTCGCCGAACTGTTGCGCGGATCTCTCGCGAAGAAAACCGTGCGTGTCGCCGGCGATTTCCGGTGTCGCAGTGCGACCGGTTCCAATGGCCCACACCGGCTCGTACGCTAAGATTATACGAGAGAAGTCTCGTTCGGTCAACGAAGCCATGGCACCGTCGAACTGCCCCGCTAAGACGCTTTCTGTGCGTTCTCCTTCCCGGTCCTGCAGGCTTTCTCCGACACAAACGATCGGCGTCAAACCCGCGCCCAGCGCGGAGAAAACGCGTTTGTTGACGGTCTCGTCGATTTCACCGAAATATTGACGGCGTTCGCTGTGTCCTACGATGACGTGACTGCAGCCGATGGCGGCGATCATGGGACCGGATACTTCACCCGTAAACGCGCCCTCATCTTTCCAGTAAAGGTTCTGGGCGCCGATTTTTATGTTGGTTCCCTCGACAGCTTCGACAGCGGCCGACAAAGCAGGGAAAGGCGGAGCAATGACAATCTCACAATGAGTGACATTTTCGACCAGAGCCTTGAATCCGCCGAAGAACTGGACCGTCTCGGCGGCCGTTTTGAACATCTTCCAGTTACCCGCAAGCACCGGTTGTCGCGGAGGTTCCACGTTGCCTGACAATGCCCCTTACTCTCCTTAAGCTAGGAATAGGATGAAAGGTCCGGGAGCGGCCGCCCCCTGTAAGCCACGGGATTCGGCAACCGTGGCCGCCAAAGCGAGGTCTGAGCGGGAAGCTCAATCACCCTCAGCCCGGCTCTCGTGATCTTCCAGTAAAGACTTTAGGTCGCTTAATTGTTGCCGCAGTCTCTTCTCGCGGATGGAAAGCGACCATAGATAGAGAATGTGAAGTATCCACGCGGCGCTGAACGCGTACCAAAGCCACTTCAAGTTTTCTTCCATATCACCGTTCTATTTGCCCTAAAGGGCGTAAACCTCTCGCCGCAAGGCCTCCGCCTCCCGGCGTGTCTGTTCTAAACCTCTCCGAGCCCGAACCAAACTCCACAGAAGGACGAACATAGCTGCCGTTACGACGATCAGAGCCGTTCTCATATCAGGGTGGAGCCCCGAGCCGTCACCGCCCAGTATGACTGGCTGAGGGTGCTGCATGCGCCACCAGCGATTCGCCATGTAAACAATAGGAATATCCACCATCCCGAAAATCGAAACAACGGCGCAGGCGACAGCCCGCTGGCCAGGTTCGCTGATGGACTGCCGCAAGATCAAATAGCCGGCGTAGATGAGCGCTAGCAAAAGCATGGTTGTAAGGCGCGCATCCCAGGCCCACGCAACTCCCCACACTGGCTTGGCCCACAGCGACCCCGTAATTAGATTCACCACCGCAAAGATCAGGCCTGCCTCGTTACAAGCCACCGATAGATCGTCATAGCGATGATCGCGCTTGACGAGATACAGAATGCTCGTGACCCCGCCGATTACGAATGCCAAAAAGGCTGTGAACGCGGACGGAACGTGGAAATAGAAAATCCGTTGAACGATACCCATCGAGCGCTCTGTCGGCACCCAGACAAAGATCAAGTAGAGTGAAACCAACAGCATCACCAAGGAGGCAATCAGCAGCGGCGGTGTCGATCTGTCCGGATTGATGCCGCTCGAAGTCTGTGGCATGCTGGTCGAAAACCCTTTCCGGTAAACAGTGTAGCAACTGGGCCGGAGCGAGCGGCGACGACGATGGAAGACGAGATCCAGTGCGAAGTCAACAAATGGCGCGGCTTTAAACGCCAGAGACCGGAAAGAGTCAATATCCCCGGACCGGGTCAAGAAAGCGTTTGGGATTACCCGCACCCGCCACGTGTTGAGCGAGTCGACCAGCGCGTCCGGGTTGAGCTGGCGGGAATCGTGCTAGCAGACAGCGGCGAGGCCTGCCGTGTGCTCGAAACGGCCAGCCCACCCGCGTATTACATTCCTCCAGAGCACGTTCGGTGCGAATACCTGGAGCCAAGCAAGCATTCCACCCTTTGCGAATGGAAGGGGACTGCGCGGTACTGGTCGATTCGAGTCGGCGGCCGACTTGTTGAGAATGGAGCTTGGAGTTATCTCGATCCGTTTGAGGGCTACGACATCATTCAGGACTTTCTGGCATTCTTCGCCGGCAAAATGGATGCCTGTTACGTGGGAGAGCAGCGCGTCATCCCTCAACCTGGCGGTTACTACGGAGGCTGGGTAACCCCCAACATCGTAGGACCGTTCAAGGGCGATCCGGGAACAGAATCGTGGTAGCGAGGAAGTGGGTGCTCGCCGATCTCTCGGACACTCTGGACTCACGCGAAAGTTACTGGATTATTCCGGTCTGGGCGACATGTTCGGCCCGAGGCGGTCCTTAGCGTGCGGGCAACTTCTAAACTGGTGTCGGTAGGAGTACCGACACGGCAAGTCTGGGGACCTGCGCCACGAGGCGGTTATTGCATTACGCTCGGAGCTCGAACGGTGAGCTTCGATGTCTCCTGTTGTGGCGCAGACGCCACGTCTGCCGCGTCGACACTCATGTCGACGCCCGGTCGACCTAGGCGCTCGCACTGTGAGACAAGCAAGGTTGCTTGTCCCACTGAGGCTTTCAGCCACTGCTAGAGCCTGCGCAATGACCTTCGACGAACTGGAAAACCGGTGGGGTTGGAAGCCGATGCGGGGCTGCCCGGGGCGGTACATACTGCCGGGCAACGAGTTCAACGGATCACCGCACGATCTCCTAGGCGCACAAGCCAAACTCGACGAGTTTCGGGTGGACACCGCAAGAGATCCCGTGCTTGTCGCCTGCCTGGCCCAGGGCGGTGGGCTGATTTCCTACCGACGACCGGACAGTACATACGTCCACACGCTAAACACAGAAGAAGGCTTCCGGCGCAAGCTCGATCAGCTCGGCATCGGTTTCGGGCTAAAGTGAGAAGGCGACGAACAAACAGGCGTGTCCAAGTCACAAGTTGGGAGAGAAAGAGCTTGATTCTCGATTCATTGCACTAAACTAAACTTAGTCCATAGCTATGAAATCGAGCACATGCAACGTCCACGAGGCCAAGACACATCTCTCCCGACTCCTTGAGCGAGTCGCGGCGGGCGAAGAGATCATCATTGCCAGGGCCGGCAAGCCTGTCGCTCGCTTGGCGCCCCTCAAACCCGAACGTCAACCGCGCCAACCTGGAGCTCTGGCCGGCAAAATCTGGATCGCTGACGACTTCGACGAGCCATTGCCTGAAATCATTGGCGCTGAGTTTGGAGGAGAAAAGACTTAAGGCTGCCCGTCGACACCCACGCTTTTCTGTGGTGGCTGACGGGAGACACGCGGCTGAAGTCAGAGGTTCAGTTACTCATTCGCGACCCCGCAAACGAGGTCTACCTTAGCGCTGCCAGTTTGTGGGAAGCGTCGATCAAGCGGGCGCTCGGAAGGCTGCGATTCGAGACCGCCGAAATCACCTCTGCCCTAGTTTCGGGTGGCTTCCGCGAGCTGCCGGTAAAAGCGCTCCACGCGATTGCCGCCGGAGACCTATCCCGCTACCACGACGATCCGTTCGACCGAATGCTCGCGGCACAGGCAGCGGCGGAAGGCCTCACCCTAATCACTCACGACAAAGCGTTCGCGCCCTACGGGGTCAGCGTCGTTTGGACCTGATATGGCCGTAAAGACATCTGTGCTCTGTTCCCTCTCCCGTCAATGATTATGGTTACACGCTACACCGCCGGGACGATCGCCGGATATTACCGGCAATATCGACATCGCACTACTGAACTTCTTTTCCGACCTCCAAGGACGGTCTCAAAGATTGGCGGAATTTGTTAATGGGCTTTTCAAAGAAATGCCAAGACAAGGCAGCAAGCGTGATTGTTATTGCGATCGCTAATGCCGCCATCCAAACCGGCGTCAAGACACCTACAAAACGAAATAGAGATCGATAAGAGTGTAGAATGTGGAAGACAAAAGGATGGAGAACATAGATCGCATAACTAATTTTCCCAATATAGGCTACCGGCCGCAATTCCAATAACCGGCCCATTAGGCCTTGATGCCCTTCGGAGGCTCGTAGTATTAACCACGCGAACGACAGGGATAGCCCCGTCTTCGCAAATTCCGACATTTGCCATATTTCAGGCATATGAAGGATCCGATCGGAAAGCCAAAGGAGCAAACCGATTCCGGCCAGCAAGCACGGCAACCGTCTACTGGAGGTCCAACCGAAGAATTTCGTTAAAACAGCAACCAGTGAGCCCAGGCAGAGAGCATCCATTGAATTAGGAAGCAACACCCAAATGGGAATGTCTTCGATCCCTGATAGCCGTGCCGCAATTCTGTACACCAGTACCAATGGTACAGCCAAATAGATGAATCGCATTAATTTCCTATAATGCAGGAAACTCACGACGAGGGGCCAGATCAAATAAAATTGTTCCTCAACGGAGAGAGTCCAGAAATGTGCCACCGACCCTTGCCATGAGTTGCTAAGAGCGAACTTCACATTTGAGACGTAGAAGACATGCCACCAGAAGGTTTCCCGAGTGTTTGGTATATCGAGGATAGCGGCCATGACAACGGTAGCAAGAAAGACTGGTGTGAGCCGGAGATACCTACGGATGTAGAAGTTCGTGATCAACGTAATTCTGGTTCCTGGGTTATTATCTAAACCCGCATTTTCAATTTGATGTATGACCTCCCGACCTTCCAGCGGCCTTCAGCGTCTTTATTCATAGGGGCTAGATCCCGATGAGGACGCCATGGAGGCCGACACCCAATGGGTGAAAAACAAACCAAGCCATTCCAGCTAAGTTTCAACGGCTTGTTGAAAGTCGATTTCCAAGGATCGCACGTCACTTCCGACGGCGGCCTGCTGCTAGTCCGCGAGTTGGACGAGCGACTCGGACTCGGCAAGTTGATCAACGAGCATCTCAGCGACTCCCGGCAAGGCACAAACAAGCAGTTCACGCTCGCTGATCTGTTGCGGCAGTCGGTCTACAGCCGCTTGGCGGGCTACGAGGACCTCAACGACGCCGAGCGGATTTCGATCGATCCGACGTTTCGGCTGATCGGTTCGCAGAAGATCTGGGATCGCGGTGCGGCCTTGACCTCGACGCTGCACGGCTTCGAGACGGAGATGCTGGCGAGCGAAGAGAACCTGCTGGGGCTGATGGCGCTGAACCGAGGGCTGGTCGGGCAAGGGGAGGCGTTCGACGACTCCGAGCGGGTCGTTCTGGACATGGACTCCACCGAGAGTCCGGTCCATGGCCAACAGGAAGGCAGTGCCTACAACGGACACTTCGAATCGGTCTGCTATCACCCGCTGTTGCTGTTCAATCAGCACGGCGATTGTCTGGCGGCGAAGCTGCGTCCCGGCAACGTGCACAGCGCCGAGGACTGGGGCGAGCTGCTACTGCCGGAGATCGAGCGCCAACAGGCCGAAGGCAAGCAGGTCACTTTGCGCGCCGATGCCGCCTTTGCCAAGCCGGAGATCTACGAGGCGCTGGAGGAGCGCGGCGCGGACTATGCGATCCGCATTCCGGCCAACAAGAGCCTGGAGCTGGAGATCGAAGACATCCTGTTTCGGCCACCGGGAAGGCCCTCCCGCAAGCCGCTGGTGCGCTACAAGAGTTTTCGCTATCAGGCGGAGAGTTGGTCCCAACCTCGGCGCATCGTGGCCAAGGTCGAGCACCATCAGGGCGAGCTATTCCCGCGCGTCGGATTCGTTGTGACCAGCATGAGCTTGCCGAGCCGTTCGGTGGTGCGTTTCTACAACAAGCGCGGCACGGCGGAGCAGTGGATCAAAGAAGGTAAGCAGGCCACGCACTGGACGCGGCTGTCGTGCCATCGCTTTCGGGCCAACGAGGTACGGCTACAACTGAGCGTGCTGGCCTACAACCTGGGGAACCTATGGCGGAGGCTCGGGCTGCCGCAACGGATCAAGAGCTGGTCGCTGACGAGCTTGCAGCACCGGTTGATGAAGACCGGCGGTCGGCTGATTAAACACGCGCGGTATTACTGGCTCTTGTTCGCGGAGGGACATCTGAACCGGCGGCTGTTTGGCGACATGCTGCGGAGGATCTGGGCGCTGCCTGTGCCGGGCGGGTAGCACCGCACTTGGCGAATGCGAAATCTGTGTACTGAGGACGGAAGCTCGGAGGGGTGTCTGCGAAATTGACTTCGCAGCGGCGGATCAGCCCCCATGAGGGGCAAGAAGGGGGCTCGATCGGTCCCGCCTCAGCCGCCGCCTCTACCGGGTGGAGAAATGGTTGCGCTTCGCCGGGTGAGGGTGTAGACTCGTGCCGTCAGAGCAGCTAAATCGGAAATCCTGGATTATAAGTCGGACAGACCCAGTTGGTTAGAGCGAGGCTCCCGCGCAAGGCATGGGACGAGCGGGATCGATGTCGTGACGGCACGCAGGATGCGTGCGCCCCAAAAGCGAAAGGCTGGCTCGCGCCCGCGGCTTGGCTCTTTGGGGTTGCCACGCAGATTCTTGCGCAAATCAGCCCCCGCAGGGCTGGGCCGGCCCCCACTAACGAGTATGAGCACTAGCCCGGCTGGGCGCCTTCTCGCAGTGTAGCGGCCGCGGCAACGATTTCCGAACCGGTGGGGTTCTGGAACGGCCTCAGGTCAAACTCAGGCAGCGCCGAGAAGATGTGGTCGAAGATGTCGGCCTGAATGGCTTCATAGGGCCCCCAGCGCTGGTCGTTACTGAAAACGTAGATCTCGACTAAAAGAGCTTTGTCTCGTAGGAGGATTCTGGTTATCAAAAAACCGCTTAATACAAAAAAGAGGCTAACGCCGACTCCGCCCCAATAGACACCTAGCAGCCAGTATTGTTTGGGCAAGAAATGTGTGTACAGGACGGCCAAAACAGCAAATGCGCGCAAGCCATCAAGCTGCGGCATATAACCTTGGCGGGCTTGAATTGGCAACACACTGATCACTTTTGTTGTTTCAGACATCTAGATTAGGAACCAATTACTCGCCTTTCGACCGCAAACAGTACAGCATGCCGTCGCGGGAGCCGATGACGAGCCGCTTGCCGCTGATGGCAGGCGAGGCGACGATGTGTCCACCGGCGGTGAACTTCCACAGCAGCGTACCGTCGGCAGGGTTCAGCGCGTATAGATTGCCATCGTTTGATCCAACGTAGAGGACGTCCCCAGCGATAACCGGCGAAGAATCGACTCGGCTCCCGGTGACAAATTCCCACGCCAGCTCACCGGTCTCGATGTCGATGGCATGAATGCGCTTGTCGCGGCCCCCAAGGATTGCTTTTCCTTTCGAGACAACCGGCGAGGAGTAAAAGGGGTAGGCGGTCTTCGGATGGTGGTAGCGCCAAACTACTTCGCCTCGCTTCCAGTCGATGGCCAGGACTTCATTGCCGAAGGTCCCGACATAGGCCCGATCGTCTACCAATGAGGGAGTGGCCGCTACATAGTCGTTGAGGTCAACGTTGCTGACTTCCTTCCCATTGGCGATATCGATCACCCGCAGTTTTCCGTCGCACCCGGTCACGAAGGTCTTACCGTCTTTTACAGCTGGACTGCAATGGACGCGGTCTTCGGTCTGGTATTTCCAGCGGACCTCGCCCGTCGCTGGGTCGAGGCTGTAGAGGTTGGCGTCGTAGGAACCGAAAAGGATACCTTCTGGAAGGCAGTTCGGTGATGACAGGATCTCGGCGCCCGCCTCGTAGGTCCAACGAGCCTCGCCGGTCTCAATGTTGACAGCATGAAAAAAGCCGTCCTCGTCTCCGAAATAGACAGTGTCATTAAGGACGCACCCCGACGCCGGGACGCCCAGGTTCGCCTGATAGGTCCATTTGCCCTGGCCGGTCTCGAGATCGACGGCATGGAATCTGCCATCCATCTCGCCAAAGTACACAACCCCGCCCACGATGATGGCGGTCGAATCGATGCCGGCTGGGGCCTCGTAAGTCCATTCCACTTCCAACGGAGGGGGAAGCGGGTTGGGCGCTACGGCGTTGCGATCGGGGTTGCCTAGGAAGAGCGGCCAGTCGGCGGCAGAGGCAGTTCCGCACAAGATGAAGACGAGCGCTAGAAGCTGCCTGTCCGACCGTGCTAGTAGACGCACTGAAAGATCTCCAGCAGTTCCCGCGCCGTGACCTCGCGAGGATTGAAGCTCGCCGTCCATTGGTTGGACGCTTCCTCCGCCAACCGCGGCAAGGCTTCTTGCGAAATATCGTACTCGGAGAGGCGCGTAGGAAGCTCGGCCTGCTGCATCCAGTCCTCGATCGTCTGAGCCATTCCTTCTGCTCCACCTACGTCCCCGTCCAGTTGCGTATACAGACCGTCAACCTCGCGAGCGTTGAAGCGAATAACGGCAGGAAGCATCATTCCTACCGCCGCTCCATGTGTTACTCCGTGGTGGGCTGTTAGCGGGTTGGCGCAGGAATGCGCCGCACCCAACATGGAGTTCTCGATCGCCGCCCCGGCGAAATGGGATCCAAGCAACATGCTCGCCCGTGCCGCGCGGTCGTCGGGATAACGCAGCACGACCGGCAAGCTTTCGCTCAGCAAGTGCCAGGCTTGGCGAGAGAAGAGTTCTGAAACCGGATTGCGCTTTTTCGTGACCCAAGTCTCGACGGCGTGCGTGATGGCATCAATTCCCGTGACAGCAGTGACCTCGGGCGGCTGAGTCAAAGTTAAATCGGGGTCCAAGACGGCAACCGCGGGAGCCGCCTTCGAATCCCCGCAAGCCATCTTTTGGCGCGTCTTTTCGTCGGCGATCAGAGCAAACGACTGAACCTCGCTGCCGGTGCCGGCTGTCGTGGGAACGGCGATGAGAGGCAGCATTGGTTTGGTCGCCTTGCCGATGCCCCGGTAGTCGGCCATCTCCCCGCCATTCGTCAATAGGAAATTGATGCCCTTGGCGCAGTCTATCGAGCTGCCACCACCCAAACCCACGATCAAATCGATTTCGTGCTCCTGCGCAGCGGCCAGCCCGGCATCGACATGACGCGTCGTGGGATCCTTCTCAACCTCGCTGAACTCAAAAGCCTTCAGACCGCTCTCCTCTAACAGTTCGACGGCCCGCCGGGTGTATCCGGTTGCCACGATGCCGGGGTCGGAGACCACGAGCGCGCGCGTACCGCCCAACGACCGGGCAGCTTCACCAAGGCGTTCAAGGCTTCCCGCGCCGAAGAACACACGTGTTCTGGGCTGGTAGTCAAAAGCCTGCATGGGAATGATCGAAGCGAGACAGACATTCAGTCTACGGCAGGTGGGAGGGGATCGGAAAGCGAGCGACGCGTTGCACAGGCGGCACCGCAGCCGAAAGAGTGCGGTTCCGCCAAGTACGCCCAAGGACGTTTACCAGTCAGCTTGCCGAACATAACAGCACAGAGCCGCTGGCGTTAGCCCGCCGGGCCCGCGCCCTGACGGGCACGGCTCGGTTCGGTTGTCACGTGCTCCTTCGCGTGGTTAGCGGCGACGGTGGTTGTCCCAACGGTTCGGCGTGGTATTTTCGGGCGCGGCTCGGTTGGGTCTTCCTTTTTAGTAAACCCCCACCGCCACGGCGCCCTTTGTTTTCGAAAACGGTCGCACGTTGCGCACGCCGTCCCAGGGATAGGGGTCACACGGCGGCTGCCGTTCGCATTCATCCCGTTCGGGAAAGCGCGGCATAAAGAATTCCTTCGTTAGGGTCGTCAGCAGAACGCGTCCGGTTTCCCCGTATTCAACAACCCGGTCCATGTGATCCGGGTCGACAACCTGAGTTACAGCCCGGGGCTGGGGAGGATAGTAAATGATCGCGTACTCGTCCGCCGGGTCGAACGGCTTGTGACAGGCAAGCCCCATCAGGGTGTTCCCGTACGTAGGTGCGAAATAGGCCCCTTCCAGCAGTTCCTCTATAGCGAAGCGATGGAATTCGGGCGTCATCTCCGTGCCGCCGCAAAAGACACCGGTGATCCCTTTTTCCTTAAGTGAGACGCGGTCGCACAGTCCTTCGAGCAGTTTCGGCGTCGCGAATAAGCACCTAACATTGGGGTGATTATCCAAAATCGTGACAGCTTGATCGAGGCAGTGATTCTTGTAGGCCTCGGCTTCCTTGACGTCGCCGCGCTTGAGCAGCTTCACCACCCAGCGGGGATCGAGATCAACCTGGAAGCAGATGCCACCTCGGACGTGCGCCAAATGCTCAACGGCAAGCCGAAGGCGCCGCGGCCCGCTGGGGCCGAGCTGCAACCAATCCGAACCGGGCGGAAAATATTCGTCGGGCAGAGTCTTGCTGAATTCAGAGTAGTCGGCCCGGAAGTCACCAATGTTGATCCGCGTTTTGGGCACCCCCGTCGTGCCGCCCGTCTCGAAGACGTAGACCGGCTTATCGGCATAGGCCTTCGGGACCCAGCGCCGGACAGGGCCGCCGCGCAGCCACTCGTCGCTGAAGTAGAAGGCGAAACGCTGGAGATCATCGAACGATCTCACGTCCTCGCGGGGATCCCACTTTCGCGAGACTGCATACTCGAGCCAGAAGGGACAGCCTGTCGCGGGATCGAAGTGCCAGGCGATGATCTCGCGGACGTGGGCGTCGAGCCTCTCACGCGCCTCGGCAATCTTTTTTTGCAGGGGCGGTGAGATATGGGTCGTTGTCATCGGGGGACGTCAGCTACCTCTGACAGACAGGATTATCTTTCCCATCTACTGCTGATCTGCGATGGCGTAGAGGTGGGAGCGCGTCATGATGTAGAGCGTGCCGTTGGCCACCACGGGCGTCGAGTATACCGTATTGCCGAAATTGACTTCCGACAGCACTTCCTTGACCCGCCCGGTTTTCATGATTGTCACGTCGCCGTCTTCGTCGCCCAGCATCACCTTGCCGTCGACGACAAAGGGCGATCCCCAAACCGCGGCTAACATGTCGTACTCCCAGAGCAGCTCACCCGTCTTCAGATCAAGGGCGTGAAAAAAGCCGCTGAAGTTCGGAGCGTAGACGATACCGTCATCGATGGCCACCGTAGAGATGGTGCGCCGGAAAGCGTGGTGCCAAATCACACCTTTGTCCGTGACATCCCCGGTCTTGCTGGCATCAACAACCCACAGGTGACCCACGCCTTCGCCGTGCTCGGGGTCTTGCCCCACCGCGATGAATACCTTGTCGTCGTAGACCACCGGGGTCGCGATGATATTGTTGCGGTCGCCGCGACCCTGCTTCCATTCGGAGTCCTTGGGATTACAGTCAAACTTCCAAATCAGCGTGCCGGTTTCGGGCTCGAAAGAATACAGCCACCCGTCCCCTCCGGCAAAAATAACCTGGGGCTTGCCGCCGATCACTCCGTAGGCTGGCGAAGCCCACTGCCCGTGAAGAATGCCGTCACCCGGCGATCCGTCTTCCCAGACGATCTCGCCCGTGTTGCGGTTGACAGCCAAAAAGCTGGGCGACCGCGGCGACGGGATGTTGACGTGGCTTTCGTCCACTCCGTTCGAGGTATTCACGAACAGCAAATCGCCAACGACAAGCGGCGAGGTGGCTGCCATGTTGTGGGGAAACACGCCGAGCTCGTTATACATGTCGAGCGACCACACAACGTCGCCGTCAATCTCGGAAGCGGCCTCCTCGTCTTGGTAGGGCCCGTCGTTTTCGCCGTCGAGAAAACCCTCGGTGTCAAGAGCTAAGACTTCGGCTCTGTTGGACACGTAGTACAGCCGGTCGCCCACCACCGCGGGTGAAGAGCAGACACCCTGCTCCGGCCAGTCGTTGACGCGGCCGGAGGGCAGCTTCTTGTGCGTCATCTGCCACAGGAATTTGCCGTCGGCCTCGCGGAACGCCATGACTACGCCGCGATCGCCACCGTGCTTGGGATTGCGGATCAGTTGGTTGTTCGTGCCGACGAAAATCTTGCCGCCGGCCACAACCGGGTTTCCGTAGGACTGCGATCCAAGCTCGGCAACCCACTTGATGTTGGTGTTCGTGTCGATATCCCACGTGCGCGGGATGTTCTTCTCATGCGAAACCAAGTTGCGGTCGGGCCCGCCGCCCCACATCGGCCAATCCTCAGCCTGCACGGGGAGCATCATCAGGCCGAAGGCCAGCAACACAACTGTCAGCCGGAACTGTCGAAGAAGCTTTGCGTTATTCATCCGGTTCACGCTCGGGTCAGCTGAAAAGATTAGCCTCCGCGGGGCGTCACGGAAACGTTGTCATAGAGAATTTCGGCGGACGAATAGCCGTAGATGCCAGGGCTGCCGTTGCGATGCGGGATCGGGTCCACCGCCTCGATCGTCCACTCGCCGGGTTCCGGCTCGCCTTTTTTCCAAATCTTGCCGCGGACCGTGCCTTCCCCGCCCTCCGACCCAACATCAACCTGCATTTTCATGTGGTACCAGACGTCCGGGTCCCAGCGGAATTTGATCACCTTGGAGAACCTGTCGAATTCCGAGAACCAGGTACGAACAATCAACTGCTGGCGGTTACCCATCAAGGCCATGGTATAGCGGTGGGACACCAAACCCATGTCGGGCATCCGTCGCTTCTGCTCGGTTCCAAGCAGGTCCGCTTCGATGACGTAGCCCGAAGCATTCGGGTCACCGATATAGACGGTCGTCCTCCAGCCGCGCAGATTCCCGGAGAGTTTCTTGAGGACCCCTTCCCCCTCTACGGTGGCCGCTTGAAAACGCCCCTTGGTGAAATTCCATCCCGGGGGAATGGCCTTTTCGGCAAGCCTATCGAAGTTCTCCTGAAACGCGATTACGGGCCGACTACTGACCCGCGCCGAGTTTTTCAAATTACCTACCGTGGCCACAACTAGTCCCCCTTGGGGCTGGTTGGCATCGCTTACGGTCAGCTCGCCCGAGGAAGAAATAGAGCCTTCGATGCCCTCAAGGGTCCACGCGGCGTCAGTTTTCCCAATCAATCGGCCTTTGGCATCGAAAGTGCGCGCGCGAAACTGACGCTTCGATTCGGCCGAAAGGACGACCTCACCTGGGACGACCTGCACGAAAGCCGGCTCGGCGCCTGCAGGGGCCCGTTCGGGGGACGACACTAGGGACGTAGGTCCCGTTGCTCTAATCTTCCTCTGCCCTATGCAATAAAGAGCATTGTTCGTCAACAAATAGACACGCCCATTCGCGATCGCCACCGATCCGTTGATCTGGGTAGCGGAGCCGTCTGGGTTCTTGAACTCATCGACATCAAGCACCTCCGGCTCTTCGTCTCCCAGCATTTTGAGGATGTGGAACTTGCCGTCTACGTCGGAAACATAGATCTTGCCGTCCGCCACCACCGGAGAAGCTTTCTGCGCGATGCCGATATTGTGAAGCCATAGCTGCCGGCCGGTTTCGGCGTTGAAAGCTACAACATTGGCGGAGTTGTCGACGTGATACAATCGGCCTTCGTGGATGGCCGGGGAAGCGTAGCCGCCTGTAAAGCCCTCGGCTCGCCACAGTTCCTTCGGCTTGCCGTCAGTAACCTGACTCGCGTCCAGGCAGACGAGCCGACCCATCACCGTGCTGCCGTCGATGTTCTCTTCGCTGTGGGACGCGTAGACCAGATTTCCGCCGACGACCACCGACGAGTTGATGCCGCGTTTGCTGAGTTTGAATCCCCAAACTTTTTCGCCCGTAGCCGCACGTATTCCAAAGACGGAACCATCGCCGTTGCCGCCAATCAGCAGCCGCTCGCCGTTGATCACCCGAACGACGGGAGCCGAATAGGTCGTGTCGAACGGACGCCCGCCGGGTTCTGAAACCCAGACCGTTTCTCCCGTTTTCTTGTCGAGGGCATAAAACCTGTGCTTCGGCCCGGGCGTCGACCACCAGGGCACGCTCAAAAAACTCACGATCACAAGATTTCCGTCGAGGATGGGGTTGACCGTACGCCCGCCGAACCCCGAGATACGGCCGACTTCCTCGGCAAACGAGCGCGACCAGACGATCTTGCCGTCGCGGTCGAAGCAGTGGACCATTCCCTCAACACCGTGAGAGTAGACGTAGCCGGTCTCCTTGTCGCCGACAAGGTTAGCCCAGCCGACGCGGTGGTGCGGAATGTCGGTTTGGAAAACGTTGTAGCGGTATTCCCAAACAGTCTCGCCCGTGTCGGCGTCCAAGCATGCAATTTGTTCTTGCCATTCTTCCGGCGTGCTTGGCTCCGCCAGGGTCAGGATACACACACGACCGTCGACCACTATGGGAGTGGATCGCCCGCCGATCGGTGCTTTCCAGAGTAGGTTCTCGCCTTCCGGGGACCAACTCGAGGGTAGCCCGGTCTCGACCGATACACCATCAGACGCGGGTCCCCGCCAAGCGGCCCAGTCAGCGGCCGAGGCCGCCGCGAGAGAAGCTGCCAGGACAACTATGACGGACAAGCTTAAACGGCTCAGGGATGCCTGGTTTGAAGCCATGCAGCGTCTCGGTCCGATTTTAGCAGAAGAAGTTGAAATGGCCGGCGGGGATATGTGACCAGAGTGACGACAAGCGGCCGGCAACTGCTCTGGTATGCTCGAACGGTGGATGAGCTTGAGAAGGTCCATAACGAGCTCAAGAAATACCTCCACCCGCTGCTTGATTTTTCGGTCCGCGACAACAACGGCAAAATCGAACTGGTCATCGATCTCAAAAACAAGCCCCCCGACATCCACACATACTACCTGGAGATTCATCCCCGGGATTTGGAAAACGAACAGTTCCCGTGGACTCTGCAGCGCATGATCTTTGACGGCTTGCACGACTACTTTGTCGAGATGTTCGTTTATACCCCGCAAAGCCACGACAATCCGGAAGTCTCGTAATGACTCCGCTCGGGGAGCTGATTGCAAGCGAGGTTCGCCGCGTCGGCCGCCTCCCCTTCCGCAAGTTCATGGAGATGGCGCTATACCACCCCGAGCTAGGCTACTATCGCCGTCCCCGAGACCCATTCGGGGTCGGAGGCGATTTCTACACCAACGCGCAATTGCAGCCCGTGTTTGGCCGGCTGCTGGCGCAGCAGATCGACGCTTGGCGTCACGAGATGGGCCGTCCGGAGGATTTCACAGTAGTGGAAATGGGAGCCGGGCGAGGCGAGACCATCTCGCAAATCGAGCGCTGCCTGCCGGGCGTTACCTGTAGGACCGTCGATGTCGCAAGCGGCGAATTGCCCCAGCGATTCCGCGGCGTCGTCATTTGCAACGAGTTCTTCGATGCACTTCCCGTGCACTCGGTTGAGCGAAAAGACAAGGGTCTCGTCGAGCACTACGTTGAGCGGGGCGCCGACGGATTTCGCTGGGCGGAAGGTTCGCTGTCGGATCCCCGGTTGCAGGGCTACCTCGAAAGCTACGCGCCTCGGCTGGCCGAAGGCCAAAAGGTCGAGGTCAATCTCGAAGCGCTCGACCAACTGGAGAAGCTTCATACTGCACTCGTTGCCGGCTACGTGCTGACAATCGACTACGGCTACACGGCCAACGAAATCGCCGATGGACGCCGCCTGCCAGCAGGCTCGCTGATGAGTTACGTCAAGCACCAGGCAAGCGAAGACGTCCTGGCGAGTCCCGGCGAGCGAGACATCTCGGCCCATGTCAACTTCACTGCACTCGAGAAACGCGGCGAGCAATTGGGATTTCAATCGAGGGGCCTAAGGAATCAGGCAATGTTCTTAAGCGAGATCGGCCGGCAAGACGACCTCCAGGCGGCTCTGAAGGCATCGAGTGAAGCCGAAAGCTTGCATTTGCGGATGCAGCTCAAGACCCTGCTGTTTGGATTAGGCGAGACGTTCCGCGTGCTGGTGCAGCGGAAGTAGAGATCTGCTCCTAGCAGCCCGAGAAGTTTCTGGAAGATGTGAGTTCTTGTACAAACCACGGCTCCAGCACAGCGCAGATCGAGATTCGTTATGCCTGCTGCGGCTCGACCGTCTCCAGGTCAGACATCGATGCGTCCTTCGGCGGGGCGCCGCCCCAGATGATAACGTCGGGGCACAGATCCGCCCCGTTTGGCCAAACGATTGTTCCTCCTTCTACTCGCGCTTGGCGAAATAGTCTGGAGTCGCGCCTAATCGGTTCAAAGACTGGGCCAATCATCATCGGGGATAGGTCGCGTTCCACGACAGCTTCGTTACTCAGCGTTAACCGAACCCGAAGATTCTCAAGAGCCACCACCTCACGTATTCTAATCAGACCCACGTTACGCCGCCTATTCAGTCCAGTGGGGGCCAACTCCTCAATCCCCGTGGGCCGTCGGCTCCGATACGGCTTGTGTCACCGTATCCCTCCGGAATCGCAAGTACCCCTCGACGACCAGCCAAATGCTGAGCGCGAAAATCGAGGCGGCGACGAAGGTTAGTAGCAAATTGCCGCCTGTCCAGTATTTTTGCAAGTCGAGCACCATCGCGCAGATCGTAACCGTCAACATGAAAACCATGGGGAAGAACGTGTACCAGTAGTTTGAGCCTCGCTGGCGCAGGTAGATGGTGATGGTCAAAAGCGTTAGCGCGCCCAGCACCTGGTTGGTGCTTCCAAATAGACTCCACAACGCCAATCCCGCCGGCTGCCCGCTGACTTCGTAGAAGGCGAAAAACCCGATCAGGGCCACGGCGATCGTCGCCGCGACGTAACGCTGTCCGATCTGCGGCAGTCCAACGGAGCTGGCGATCTCCTCGATGTTATAGCGCAGCAGTCGGGTTCCCGAATCGAGCGACGTAAGAGCGAAAGAGACCGCCACGAGAGCAATGAATGCCTGGGCCAACTCGATCGGCACCCCGAGATGCGAAACGAACAGGGCCGCCCCGTCGATGAAAGCACGCATCTTGTCCGACAAGCTACTCGCCGATGTCCAGCTCGCATAGTGCTGGCTCCAGGCTTCGACGGAGCGAAAACCCGCCGTGCAGGCCAACACCGCCAGCAGACCCAACAACGACTCGCCGACCATCCCGCCGTAGCCGATCGGAACAGCATCCGTTTCCTTGTCGATCTGCTTCGAGGTTGTTCCCGACGAAACCAGTCCGTGGAAACCCGAAACCGCCCCGCAAGCGATCACAATGAATACGAACGGGAAGATAGGCGGCGCGGCAGCGGGATGCGTATCTATGACCGGTGCCGCAAAGCTAGGCTGCAACACGAAAAACCCTACGTACGCGGCACCCAAACCCAGGTAGAGCAGCAGAGAATTGAGGTAGTCCCGAGGCTGTAGCAGCAACCAAACCGGCAGGGTCGATGCGGCGAATGCATAGACCAATAGGATCAGCACCCAAGTTTCGATCGGCAGGTTCGGTTTGGCTATCTGCAAGCCGATCACGATCGACGCCAACATGAGAGCGAACCCGACTGCCGTCGTCTTCCCCACAGCCGCTGAGCGTTTGTAGATCGCCCAGCCCATCACCATGGCAACCACCATCAAAGTAAAAGTCGGAAACACGGACTCCGGATAGAACGCTGCCGTAAACAGCCCGGCTACCACGCGCACGAAAACGCCCATCACCAGGCAGATCAGGAACAAGATGATCAGCAGGAAGATCGACTTGGCACGCTTGCCGATCAGATCTTCCGCGACCTTGCCGATACTGAGTCCGCGGTGGCGCATGGATACGACGAGCGCTCCGAAATCGTGCACCGCGCCGATGAATAGCGTCCCGAGCACGACCCACAGCATGCCCGGCAACCAGCCCCAGATCACGGCTATCGCGGGCCCCAGCATGGGCGCGAGTCCCGCAATGGAAGCATAGTGGTGCCCGAACAGAACCACGCGCCGGCAGGGTACATAATCGACCCCGTCTTTCATGTCGTGCGCGGGTGTCGATCGAGTGGGATCAAGCTTAAAGATGCGTGCTCCAAGGTAGCGAGCATAAAAGCGATACACGAGAACGTAAGCCACGAGGCAAGCCGCTGCCGCTACAGCAGGTTCCATATCAGGCTCCTTTTGTTGGGGAGTGTTTCAACAGCCCAGGCCTCCTCGACAAGACCGAGAAAAAGGGGACTGCCATCCGGTCTTCGCTTCCGCAACTGCTTCGTCCTCAAAAATGGGGTAGACGACGGAAATCGGTGACTGCCAGATCAGCGCATCCGAACATCACGAGCATTCCCATGTCCAGCCCTTTTCGTCTCGCGGCGCTGCTACGCCCTGGCAGCCCGTCTCAAGAGTCGTGCATGGGCGAAAAATGGGGACTGCCACCAATTCGCCCCATCAATGGCCTAGAAACAAGTACTTAGCCTGAAGCGAATTGGCTGGCTGTACCCGATTTTTCGCGACCCTCACTTCTACCACGGCCGCTAGGCAAGCTCTTCCTTGTTCGAAACTCCCTAATCATAGACGAAGTTCATGTCTCGGCGGTTCTTCCAGGGCTCCGTGTTATGTTAAGGAAAAGTTGCTGGCCGGTCGTCCAATGGCAGGACACGGGCCTTTGGAGCCTGGAATGGAGGTTCGAATCCTCCCCGGCCAGCCAGCACGTCTCAGCGGCGTACGACCTCGGTCGACCCCGTTAGTCCAACGCAAGATAGCGATCGACAAGCCCCGCCACTTCACTGTGGTCTCCCGACCAAGCCTTCCACACCAAGGCTGCCCACACCCGGGCGGTTTTGATGTGCTCTTCGACCGAGTCGGAAAGAGCTACATCGAAGACGGTCACAGACCCCGCGTCAGCAGGGGGTGGGAAATGCGGCCAAGTCTTGACCGCAGCGGCGAGACGTTGATGCAGCTTGGGCACATTCGGCGGATGTACACCTCGATCCAGAATGAGATGCAGTCCAGCGAGGTGAATAGCGACCGACTTGTCCGGGTGTTTCCCTCCGGCGTGCTGTACCGCGTAAGTGTCCACGGTTAACTGATGGACTTGCCCGAACAGAACGGCGTTGCTGAACTCGGAGCCAAGGACCTCCGTGTACACACTCCAGCACTCCGGCGAGGTGTTGTAGTTTCCGTCGTAGAATGCTGCCTCGCTGACAGGCATTTGCAGCGCGCAACCGGGACAAACGCTTTCTCGAAGACCTGTCATCATCAACCCTCGTTCGGCGGATGCGTGCCCTCGAAGAATCGTTGGGTTGCGATTGAGGGACAGCCGCAATACCGTTTACTTAGGCTCTGACGGAACCGACGACTCCTTTCCTGCACGGCACCGTTCGTCAGGTACGGGCGCGACAGGTCGCGCCCTGGACAAGCGGGATCGCTTGTTCCGACTTGAGTCGTCACAAGCTGCGGCAGTAGGACCGGCGATCTCGCCGGTCCAAGGTCCGATATGTCGCCCCCGGGAGACCCTGGCTGCCGCCCTCCGTGTCCCTACCTTGGCGCCCAGCCCAGAATCCTAGGGAGTAATTCGAGCATCCGTGGCCGCTAAGTAAACGGCATTGGGGCTACGACGGAACTGACACGCGCGTCCAGCCTACCTCTTCTTCGATCCCGCCTTCGGATCCCAGCGGCGCGCGGAGATCACACCCGTGTTGAAACCCAGGATGGCGAGGTTGCCGAAGAAGCGGCCGTGCTCGACCTTCATACACTGATCCATGACGACCTGGAGACCCGCCTCGCGGGCCCGCTTCGCCGCTTCGTAGTTGATCACGCCGAACTGCATCCAGAAGACCTTGGCGTCGATTTCGATCGCCTGCTCGACCAGTGGGGGCGCTTCCGCGGCCGGACGAAACATGTCGACCACTTCTACTGGTTCGGGAATCTCCTCTAGCGATGCGTAAGACCGGCGCCCGAGGATCTCTTTCTCTCGAGGGTTCACGGGAACAATGTTGTACCCCTCTGCAAGCAAGTACATGGCGGCGAAATGACTTGGCCGGTAGGGGTTCGACGAGAGCCCGACCATGGCGATCGTCGCGTAGTCTTCGAGGATCTGAAGCCGCTCCATCGGCGAGGTGGCAAACTCGCTCTTGGCCACCGGTGAGTTGGCGCTGACGCCCCCGGAGGCCAGACTGCAAACAAGCGGTTGGTTCGACATGACTTGGTATTCTCTCCGGCTTCTGTGTTCCTTACCCCGATCCGGCTGTCTTACCGCCGGCCGTGGTCTGCGAAGCCGCCAGTCCCTGTTCGAGATCCCACAAAAGGTCTTCGAGGTCCTCAAGACCAACCGAAAGCCTCACCATGTCGGGGGTCACACCCGCAGCCGCTTGATTCGCCTCGGTCAACTGTTGGTGGGTGGTGCTCGCCGGGTGGATCACGAGGCTCTTGGCGTCCCCTACGTTGGCCAAGTGCGAGAAGAGCTGCAGTGCTTCGATGAACCTTGTTCCCGCCTCCAGGCCGCCGTTGATGCCGAACGTGAATATCGCTCCACAGCCTTTCGGCAAATATTTTTGGGCGAGTTCGCGGTACGAGCTCGACTCAAGCCCGGGATGGTTCACCCAACTCACCGCCGGGTGTCTGTCCAAATACTGAGCCACCGCGAGCGCGTTCGCACAGTGCTTCTCCATTCGCAGGCCTAGTGTTTCGAGACCTTGCAGGAAAAGAAAAGCGTTGAACGGGCTCATGCACGGGCCCAGATCGCGCAGTCCCTCGACCCTACACTTCACGATGAACGCCATCTCACCGAAAGTTTCACTGAATTTCAAGTTGTGATAGCCCGGACTCGGTTCGATCAACTGCGGGAAGTCGCCGCTCGCCCAATCGAACTTGCCGCTATCGACGATGACGCCGCCGATACTGGTTCCGTGGCCTCCGATGAACTTCGTGGACGAGTGCAGCACGATGTCGGCCCCGTGCTCGATCGGGCGGCACAGATACGGTGAAGCAAACGTGCTGTCAATCACCAGCGGAACGTTGTGTTCGTGCGCAACCTCGGCTATCGCCTCGATATCGGGAACGTTCATCCGCGGATTCGCAATGGTTTCGATGTAGAGCAGCTTGGTCTTGGGCGTGATCGCCTTGCGAAAGTTTTCCGGGTCGTCCGGGTCAACAAAAACAGTGTTGATACCCAGCCGCCGGAATGTAACGTCAAACTGTGTGTAAGTGCCCCCATAGAGCGTCGAGGCGGAAACCAAATCGTCCCCGGCTTGGCAAAGGCTCGTTATGGTGAGCAACTGCGCCGCTTGTCCGCTACTCGTCGCCAGGCCGCCTATACCTCCCTCGAGCGACGCCATGCGCTCTTCGAAGACAGCCGTCGTCGGGTTCATGATCCGCGTATAGATGTTCCCGAACCGCTGCAGCGCAAATAGCGAAGCCGCGTCGGCCGTGTCTTCGAAGACGTAGGACGTCGTTTGGTAAATCGGAACCGCGCGGGAACCGGTTGTCGGATCCGGCCGCTGACCGGCGTGCAGCGAACGCGTGTTGAATCCGAAAGCGTGATCTTCGTCGTGAGCCGCCATCTCGCCCTATGGTAACCCGACGCAGCGAGCAGACGATGAACCCGCGCGACTGAAACACTTCTCGTTGCACGCCGTCGCAACACAGTTGTACACTGGGCGGCCAGGAGATCGGAATAGACAGGAACCGTTAAGGCTATGGCGCACAAGATCGGTATCGGCGTAATCGGCATGGGCTGGATGGGTCAACTGCACAGCCGGTCGTACCTTCAAATCCCCAGGCGCTTTCCCGAAAGCGGCATCAACCCCCAGCTTGTGATTTGTGCGGACGACGTCGAGGCGCGCGCCAAACAGGCTCAGAGCACGATGGGTTTTGGCGAGGCCGTGACCGACTGGCGTCGGGTTGTCGATCACCCCGCGGTGCAAGCCATCAACATTACCGCGCCGAACCAAATGCACCTGGAAATTGTCGCTGCCGCGGCGGCAGCCGGCAAGCACATTCTTTGTGAAAAACCTGTAGGGCGCTATCCGGAGGAGACGGCCGAAATCGAATCGGTTGCCCGCAAGGCGGGTGTGCTCAGTTTCGTGGGCTACAACTATCGCTGGCCGCCGATGGTATTGCACGCTCGACAACTGATCCGGGACGGCAAGCTGGGCGAGCTGACCAACTACCGCGGACGATTCCTGGTGATGTATGCCAGTAGCCCGCTAGCCCAGCTCACGTGGCGTTTCAACCGCGAACTCGCCGGCTACGGGACGCTCGTCGACCTTACATCACACGTTACTGATCTGGCGCACTATTTGGTGGGACCGATCAAGCGCGTGGTGAGTGACCGTCGCACGTTCATCAAGGAGCGGCCGTTGCCCGTTCCCGGCAGGGGCACGCATTTTTCTTTGGGCGAACCGGGCGACCCAACCGGAGAAGTGACCAACGAGGACTACACCGGGGCGCTGGTCGAATTTCAAAACGGCTGCCAGGGGACGTTCGAAGCTTCGAGGACCATCCTCGGCCCAAAATGTGAAAACGCCTTTGACGTTTACGGCACGGCCGGGGCCCTAAGCTGGAATTACGAACAGTTGAACGAGCTTCAGCTTTACCTGCCCGGCGAAGACGGCGTTCACGAGGGCTACACTCGACTACTCATTAGCGACCGCTACCCTTATCAGGCCAACTTCGTACCGGGTGACGCCAACGGCATCGGCTACGATGACTTAAAGGTCATCGAGGCCTTTGAGTTTATGAAATCCGTCGCTGCCGGTGAACAAAGCCAGCCCGGCTTCGCCGAAGCGCTCGCGGTGGCCGAGGTGCAAGCAGCCATGATCCGTTCTTGGGAGACCGAGAGTTGGGAGGAAGTGAAGAGTCTGCGAAAGGACTAGCTCACTTCTCTCACTCGGGTCGCGTAGGGCGGGCCACCACCGTGCGCGCCCCAGTAATGTCGATGTACGCGAGTTTTGAAAATGTGGGCTACCACAACTGGGACACCAAACCGAAACACCGAAATGATGAGACCACACGTTGAACGGTACGATTCGCCAGCCTCGACTATGAACAGACGAACTTTGCTTTCCGCGGTGCCGCTCTTGCTGGGGGCGGCTGTGGGATGCAAGCGCTCCCGCAAGAGGCTTATCGGTGTTGCGCCCAAGGGCACCTCGTCTGTCTTTTGGCAGTCGGTTTATGCCGGGGTGATGGCCGCCGGGCGCGACTTCGATGTCGAGATCCTGTGGAATGGACCTCCTCAGGAGACCGAATTCGCGCGTCAGATCCAGATTGTCGATTCGATGATCAACCGCCACGTGGACGGCATTGTGCTGTCCCCGGCTGAGAGCACGGCCCTGGTCGGAGTCCTTGGTCGCGCGGCGAAGGTGGGCATTCCCGTAACCATTTTCGATTCGGGGATCGACAGCGATAACTACGTTACCTTCGTCGCCACCGACAACCTGGGGGCCGGCAAGCTCGCCGCCAAAACGCTTTCAGAAATGCTGGGGGGGTCGGGACCCATCGCTCTCATGAAGCACGTTCCAGGGAGCGCTTCAACCGGAAATCGCGAAATCGGATTTCACGAAGCCGTCGCCGAAACCTACACCGGGATCGAAATCGTCGCCGAGCAGTTCTGTATGTCCGATCGAGCTCGCGCCCTGGCGGTGGCAGAAGACTTCCTCACAGCCCACCCCGAGCTGAAGGCCATCTTTTGCTCCAGCGAAGCCGGCACTGTCGGAGTAGCCCGCGCGCTCGAGTCGCGAAACATGGTCGGCAAGGTCAAGCTCCTCGGCTTTGACGGCAGCCCGGTACTGCAAGAGGGTCTCGCGAGTGGAGTGATCGACGCTCTCATCGTGCAAGATCCCTATAAGATCGGTTACATCGGTGTCCAGACGATCGTTCAAAAGCTCAACGGAGAAACCCCGGAGAAACTGATCTACTCACCCGCTCGGGTAATTACTGCCGACGACCTCAAAGATCCCATGGTGCAAGGCCTCTTGAACCCCGAATTAAGGAAGAGCCTGTAGATCCTGAGAACAATCCTCTCCCCCAAACCCCGGTCGCAGCACCACTCACACGAGTTCATGACCTGCCCCTTGGGTGTTGAAAAGCACCTCAGGCGCCGCCGACGTATCGACAACTGTCACCGGCTGTCGCGCTCGGCTCGGATCACTTCGGCTGGAGAAACACTAGGGTTCACAGGAGGAAGACTAGCAAGGCGCTCCTCTATTTCTCGAATGGTCGGCCGCTCGGCGATCAGTTCGACTTCCCGCCGCAGGTAAGCGGAAAGCGACATTCCTGCCATCGCTGCTCGCTCTTTGAGTTTGCGATGTACCTCGTCGGGAACGTGTCGAATCTGGACCATCTTAGGCATGTTTTCAACATAGCTGCTTGTGCATCGCGTGTCGAGGCCCAGTTCTTTTTGCCGCTCCCAGAGAAGCAACTAGGATCCCCCTTTCCCCTTTCTTTTCTGTTCAATTACGCGCTGGAGTTGATCCACTACTTCCTCTTCTGGCGGCCCCCCTGACCCCTTCACAACGTCGATCGTCGCTTTGAGATCCCGCCCTTGTGCCAAGAACAGATCGTACAGCAGCGGGTAGTGTCGGACGTAGGTCATGTCGAAAGCGAGCCCGGCGTTGTTGTTCGCACCCGGACACGGGTTGAACGATTTCGGCTTGGGTATGATCGCCTTGCATTCTTCTTCGAGCGCCGCGAAGAGCGTTTTCTTTCGCGCCAAAGCATGCTCTTTAGTTCTGTCGCCGGATCGTACAGACCGGTACAGCTCGCTCAGCCGGGCGTGATAAGCCCCGACGATTTTCGCCTTGCGCAGGAAAAGCTCAGGCTCTCGAGAAAGGTTCTTGAAGATTTCAGACTGGGGACCGAACTTCGTTTCGGCCAGCTCGGCCGCTGTGAGGAAACCGACCAAGGTTGCCGCCGCCTCGGCGATAGGCTCGGGCAGCTTTTGCACCTCTTTGCGCAGATGAAAATCCTCGTGAGGAACCACGACCATGAACCTCTCAAGTGAAGCCGCAGCCAGCGACGAAGTGACCGGCGCTCTGCTGGCCGCAACGGCCTCGGCGCGATAGAAGAAAACGTCGTACTTGTCTTCGTCAACCCGGCAGCCGTCCTCTTCACCATCGGCAAGGCGAAGTCCTTCATAGGAACCGGGCAGATTCAGCTTCCCGGTGTAATAGCAGCGATGGTAGGCCTCGATCTTGCTCGTGGACTTGGCAAAACTCCCGGCTTCAGCAAAGCCCAGCCTTTCTTCGAGCGCCTTTATCTCGGTGATGATTTCCTGCCGGGGAAAGGACGAGGGTGAGGAGGAAATAGATTTCCTTGCGGCGCAGGAAAGAGATATGAAGACGAGGAGGAGAATAGCTCCCGGAGCTTTCTTGCGCGCCAACTCTAGCTCCGTGCGGTCAGAACTCCACCGCCGTATCTGACTAGGCTAATCTCCGGCCGCTTCCAAGAATCTCTCCGCCTCAATGGCGGCCATGCAACCGGCCCCGGCCGCTGTGACTGCCTGCCGGTAGACGCGATCCTGCACGTCGCCGGCGTGGAAGCACCCCTCCACGTTCGTTCTGGCTCCCCCCTGGGAGATGATGTAACCCTGCTTGTCGAGATCCAACTGGCCCTGAAAAATCTTGGTGTTGGGGATATGGCCGATCGCAAGGAAAAGCGCGTCGGTCTTGTGGTCCCAGGCCTTGCCATTGCCCACGCTCTTCAGACGAACGCCGGTGACCTCGCCCTTCTCGACGTCCTGAACGTCGTCGACGACCGCTCCGGTAATCCATTTGATCTTTTCGTTCTTTTGGGCCCGATCGAGCATGATCTTCGAGGCACGAAATTCATCCCGGCGGTGCACGATCGTCACTTCCGAGGCGAACTTCGTCAAGAACGTAGACTCCTCCATGGCCGAGTCTCCCCCGCCAACGACCACGACGGGCCTGTCGCGAAAGAAGAACCCATCGCAGGTGGCGCAAGAGCTTACACCGTGTCCGATAAGCTTCTGCTCGGATTCCAAATTCAACCAGCGGGCCGACGCTCCCGAGGCCACGATCAGCGTTTTCGTTTCGACCGTTTCCTCGCCGATCTGGAGCTTAAACGGGCTTTCCGAAAGATCCGCCTTCGTGACTTCGCCCGATCGAAAGACGGCGCCGAATCTCTGCGCCTGCTTTTTCATGTTTTCGACCAGCTCCGGCCCCATGATGCCGTCAGGAAATCCCGGGTAGTTTTCAACATCCGTGGTCAGAGACAACTGCCCGCCGGCCTCGAGGCCCTCGATGACCAACGGCTCGAGGTTTGCTCGAGCCGCATAGATCGCCGCGGTGTTCCCCGCGCAGCCCGATCCAATGATGACGACGTTTTGCATTCGCAGCTACCCCTAGTTGAAGTAAGTTCTTAGGTTCAATGTTGAACTAGATTCCCATTTTACACAGCGGTCGGTAATCGAGCACGTCACACCCGCCTGTTCGCCGCTAACGCCGTCGGCCAATCCTTCGCTAGGACTCTCAAGAGCTTGCGGGTCACCCTCTACCGTGAAGGCGGGAATCCTCGCTTACACGGGAAAAGGGGAAGTGAGCCCGCATTGTCTATTGCAACTTTCAGGAACGCGGCTCCGTCTTCAGACTATGGACATGATGCTCGCTCCGTTCGGCTTCGGCGGACATATAGCGAAGTCGAAGGCGATACTGCTGGCCGCGACGATCTGCCTCGCTGCCCCAGGAGCGACGGGGCAGCCCGTTGGCCCGCGGGGGAATATTCCACTGCCCACGGAGGAGCTGGTCCAGCGACTTGGTCACGACGAGTTCGAAATCGTCTCCGTCGAGGGCGCCGGCGGCGGGATCATGGGCGCCAAGAGACTCAGGCTGCGCTTCGTCGAAGACGACCTGGAGCTGAGAGTCAAATGGAAGCGTGCACCTGAGAAGGCCGACGGCTGGAACAACTCGCCGCGCCGGGAGATCGCCGCCTTTGAAGTGCAGAAGCTCTTTCTCGACAGCGACAATTACGTTGTTCCGATTTCTGTACCGCGATGTATCCCGCTTGACGTTTACGCCGCGATTGCAGAGCGCCCCGAGAGCAACTACCCCGGAGCGGAATGCGTTTTCGGCTTGTTGTCGATCTGGCTCGAGAATGTGGATAAGCCGGCGAAACTTCTCGACGCGGAACGCTTTCGGCGGGATGCGAACTACGCGCGAAGCATCGGAAACCTCAACATTCTGACCTACCTCATCAACCACCAAGACGGTAGGAAGAATAACTTCCTGATCTCTACGGTGGATCACCGCCCGCAGTTGTTCTCGATTGACAACGGCTTGGCTTTCGGTCCTGTTTTCCGCAATGTTTTCATTCGTCACTGGAATAAGATCCGCGTCCCAGCCCTGCCGCCAGAGTCGATCGAACGGCTGCGGAAAGTGAATCGCGAGGACCTCGCGTCTCTCGGCGTGATCGCACAGATGGAGACCGATGCGGCAGGCATCCTGTCCAACGTCTCCGTCGCCCCGAACAGCAAGCCCAGCAGGGGTACTCGGCAAACCTCGGAGGGTCTGCAGCTCGGTCTGAATCATTCTGAGATCGAAGCGATCGGGAAGCGCATAACGAATCTCCTTGAGAAGGTCGATCGCGGCAAGATCGGGCTGCTTGCCGCGGACGCCGTCCCAGAGCCGTAGTTGCCCGCGCTCGAAGGCAACGATGCCGATCCCTAGCGAACCCAATCGTCGTATAAGAAGGGCCGCATCAAATGCGGGACGATCGCATCACGGACTGCCTGTGTCGCCTTGCGTCCGATCCCCGGCGGATGTTCCAATGTCGCCATGGTTTGACCGCTCCGCCCAGGACGGGAGCTTCTGCTACAACCCTTGGGAGTCCGGAGTCATCGGGTAACGCAGTGACCAAACAAAGCAGATTTTTCGCAAGCCGCTTCAAATTTCTCGCAACTTACACGATCGATCCGCGGCTCCTCCGGAAATGGGGTGGCATCCCTGCGCTTGTTCTGTTAACCACCGTTCATAACCCGAGCGCTTCGGCCACGGACTGGGTCAATCTTTTTGACGGCAAGACGTTGGACGGTTGGGTGCAGAAGAATGGCACGGCGACGTATCGTGTCGAGGAGGGAGCGATTGTGGGGCGCACGAGCGAGGGGAGCCCAAATTCCTTTCTTGCACCGTCGAAGATTACGGTGACTTCGAACTCGAGTTCGAGGTCAAGGTGCACGAAAAACTGAACTCAGGCGTGCAGATCCGCTCGAAGACCAGGACTCAGACCGCGGGCGAAGGTCCAATCAATGCAGTCGGGCGCGTCTACGGCCCGCAGGTCGAGATCGAGGTCAGCGGCGCAAAAGGGGCGGAGGCCGGATATGTGTACGGCGAAGCGATGGGACGCGGCTGGCTGGCCTTCGGAGAACGCGTCCTTCCCCATAAGCACTTCATAGCCGGTGTGTGGAATCGGTACCGCGTTGTGGCCCAGGGTGCACGGATCCAGACCTGGATCAACGGCCGGCCGATCGACGATCTGACAGACGAGGAGACCTACAACACACACCCCAAAGGATTCATTGGCCTGCAGGTCCACGGGGTTCCGAAGGGAAGCGGTCCCTACGAAGTCGCCTGGCGCAAAATCAGGATCAAAACACTCGATTAGCTCATTGCGAGTGTGTCTACGGCAACCCCTTTCCGGACCGCCGAGATAGTCTGATAAAGGGAATCGACCACGAACCGCTTGCCGTACGTCAACTATTGCCATGAATCCTAGAAAACGAATCTTTCGCCACTTTGCCGGTTTGATGCTCTTTCTTACGGTCTCTGCTTCGTCGCGGGCTGAAACCCATTCTGCTTCGGGTACGATCACGCAGAACGGCAAGACGATAAGCCTGAAGACAGCGGTTGCTTTTTGGGATCCGGACTACAAGGAACTGAAGATCAGCCTCGTTCCGTTTGCGATTAACTCTCAAGATATGGACACGATCGAGGGATCCGGAACGCCGTTCGTGGCCGTCGAGAAGCCCAGTCCGGACCCGCGGTTGTGGCAACACTCGCCATTTGCAGACTTGGTCATGCGGTTCGAGCCCGGGACGAGTACCATCAGCTCTGAGCGGGTCACACATTACCGGCTGATCGTGAGTTGGCTGGACAGAATGAATTTCACCGTCACGCTGAATCGTAATTCCCAGGACGAGGTTCAGAGCGAGTTCAGCCACCTGAGCGGGAGTTTGAGGCCGGGCGGCAACGTCCAACTCTCGTTTGCGGGCTCGGATTCATTAACCGAGGACACGGTCCAGTGGGATGTTCGCGTGAACTCGACGATTCACCTCAAGAAGTGATCGTTTACGACGCCAACGCACCTTGGAAGGTGCTCAAGCCCCTGTGTTAAACTGATCGCGAAAACACGCGGCGGAAACCACCTTGCAGATTGATCCTCAAAAATGCGTCGCTTGCAGTAACTGCGTGCCCGTGTGCCCGATGGGGGCCATTTACGTCGACACCAAGGTCAACCGGGCCACAATCGACTACGACGAGTGTGTCGAGTGCGGTGCTTGTTACCGCATGAGCGGTGAGCACCTGAATCCGACGCTGGTACGTTCCGTGCGCAGGCTGGCGAAGCTGTTCCGCTTCCGCTTTGAACCCGAGCCCGATGTTTGCCCCACGTCCGCTTTTGTGATGGAAGAGTTAGAATGGCCGCGAATCGCTCGCCGCGTTTTCAGCGACCCGTTGGTCGAGCATAAGTCCACAGGCATTCACGGGCGTGGCACGGAAGAGGTGAAAACCAACGACGTCTCCCACCGGGTTGATGTTGGTGAAGTCGGTTACGTCATCGAGTTCGGCCGTCCGGGCGTTGGGGTACGCTTCCACCACATCCAGACGATGACAACGGCCCTGGCGCAACTAGGCGTCACCTTTGAGCCGAAGAACCCTATCACTCACTTGATGACCGACAAGACGACCGGAGCCCTCAAAGAGGACCTGCTCAACGAGAAAATCCTTTCAGCGATCGTAGAAATCAAGACCACGATCGAGCGCGTGCCGGCGGTGCTCGATACGGTTGCCGAGGTTGCCAAGCAGATCGATACTGTCGTCGCTCTTGGCCTCTCGACGCGCTGTGATGAAGGCGGTGAGGACAATCGGTTGGCGCCGCTGCTGGAAGAACTTGGCTACTCCTTTGAGCGCGCGAAAACCAACCTGGGGCTGGGCCGTATAAGCAACATCCAGAAGAAGGAGGTTGTCAGTGACCAACACCTTGCACCGGTACGGTAAGGCGCAAAGTTTCAACGACGACTACGTCATCTTCGCGATTCCGTGCAAGGGCAAGAACGATGAGGGCGCCATTGAAAAGCAACGGACTTTCTTGCGTATTTGCGTCAAGCACGGCCCGGCGAACATGGGGAACTCCGACTTCGGAAGCTACCGGCCATCTTCTAATCTAGGCCCCTCCGTGCACTGGAATCGCGAGACCAAACCCGACTACGAAGCCGTGATCACGGCCGTCCACAAGGTCGGGACCGTCGCCGCGGTTTTCGATTCGAAGGAAAAGGCCGAAGCCTGCTTAAAGGACGTAATCGAAGCGGACCTGGGCCTCTCGATCAACATGAGCACGTCCGTCGAAGGGGCCAAGCAGGCCGCCGCGGACTGTGGCATCAAACGGCACAGCGTGGAATACTCGTTAGGGTTTTTTGACGCTCACGATCACCTGCCCAACAGCCAGGTTTTGGAAGTGTCTACGATGTGTGGCCACGGCATGATCTCCTTCAACTTCGCCAAGAAGATGCTCGATATGGTCCGCGAAGGCCGCCGGACGCCCGAACAGGCTGTTGCCACGCTGGCTCGCTTCTGTCCCTGCGGCGTGTACAATCCCTCCCGCGCCAAGCGGCTTCTGGAAGAGGCCCGGACGCATCAAGCGTAGCCTGAGACATTGGGCTTTTTTTTTGGTGCCGGGCTTGGGGCTCTGTTTCTAGGAACTCCTTCGTAACTCCGCCAATACTTCCCGTTCTCAATCTCACCGGTAAAACAGATTCACCAAACTCATCGGGATTGCTGGTATGTAGGTGACCATCAACAGCATGGCAAGCAGTACCGCGATGAAGGAAACATTTACTTTGCTGACTTCCCAGATGTCTGCTTTAGCGATGGAGCAAGCGGTCACGAGGACGCTTGCGACGGGAGGAGTTTGCTGGCCGATTCCCAGGTTCAGTGTCACCACCAAACCAAAGTGCACGGGGTCAATGCCCACGGCCTGAACCAGCGGCATCACAATCGGAACCACCAGGATGATGGCCGCCGCGGAATGCAGAAATAGGCCGATCACGAGAAAGAACAAGTTCAGCAAAGCGAGGATCAGCAGTGGATTGTCCGTGAGTCCGATCATGCCCTGTGCCACCTGCTGGGGAACCTGCGTGACGGTCAGATAGTCGCCCAGCAGCGCCGAAGTTGCCACCAGAAGCATGACGACAGCGGTCTGCGTGCCGGCTTCGACCATCGCTGTTCGCAGCCGGCCCCAGTCGAGCCCGCGATAAATCAGCCCGCCGATCACAATCGCCGCCACAACAGCGAGTCCGGCGCCTTCGGTAGCAGTCACCCAACCGCCGAAAATTCCCCCCAGGATGATGAGGGGCAGCAGCAACGCCCAGCCGGCTTCTCTGAACGTGGTCCCAACACGCCGCAGTTCGAAAACCTCTTCGACCGGAAAGTTGTGTCGCACGGAGATTGCATAAGCGAACACCATCATCAGCAAGCCACCGAGGACCCCGGGGATGATCCCGGCCACGAATAACTCAACCACCGAACTGCCTGACATGACGGCATAAAGGATCATCGGAATCGAGGGCGGGATGATCACCGCCAGTGTCGAAGCGGATGACGTAACCGCGGCGGCGAAAGCGGTCGGGTAGCCCTTGCGGCGCATCGCGGGAATCAAGATGGACCCCAGGGCGGCCACATCGGCGACGGCGGAGCCGGAAATCTCGGCGAAAAACAACGACGTGCCGACCGTCACCATGGCGAGGCCGCCTTTAACGAAACCAAGCAACGCTGAAGCGAACGCGATCAGGCGACGCGAGATGCCCGAAGCGTTCATGATGGCCCCGGCGAGAATGAAAAGTGGGATCGCAATCAACGGAAACTTGGTCGCACCGTCGAACAGAACCAGGGCCACGTTGGGAAGCGCATTCGCGCCCGAAGTGATCCCTAGGCTTGCGACAGCGACGATCCCCAATGCCACGGCAATCGGAACGTCAATCAGCACCAGAGCGAGAAGTCCGAGGAAGATGAAGAGAAGAATCACGGACGCTCCACCCCTCTGCGCGGCGAAACCGGCGGAGTAGAAATCTCGACCCTCTTGAGCAGCTCGGCGGCTATGAACAGAACGGCTCCCAACGGTATGACCGACTGAGTCAGTTGGCTGGGCACCCAAGGCAGACTAACGAGGTACGAGTCTTCGAGCACGAGCGAAACTCGCCAGCCGGCCCAAGCCGTCAGGGCGAAGAAACCGATCACTGCTGCATCACGAAGGACGGTCAGTGTGCCGCGAAGTTTTGGACTGACGGTCTCGATCAGTTTCGGGAAGCCGATGTGCGAACGCCGCAGCGCGGCCAGCGCGGCCCCGTAGTAAGTCAGCCAGGCCAGCAGAATTGAAGCAACCTCGTCGTACCAAACCAGCGACGCCCCGGCCTTGCGAAAAACGACTCCGACGACGACGACAAGAACGAGCGAGGCCATCAGCGCAAGCGTGATCGCCTCCAGCGATCGCTCAAATGCTCGACGGATCCTAGACAGCATTCGTCACCATGTACCTCGATTCTGCCGGCTGCTCTAGTGTTGGCTTTTCGGACTTCCGCCGCATTGGCAAGGGTTTAACGATAGAGACGCTAAGGACTAGCCAGTGCACGCGCGGTCTCCACCCACCCTTCGGCGCCAGGGACCGAATGGGTGAAGTCCTCGTAGATAGAACTGCTGGCATCGAGAAAGCTTGCCCGGTCAGCCGTGTTCACTTGAATGCTTGATCCCTTCAGCTTCTCGAGCAACTCTTGATCCATTCGTTCCGCTGTCGTGGTGACGAACTCCTGGGTTTCGCGGGCGGTCTGCTCCAGAGTTTGCCGCACTCCCACCGGGAGTTTGGCCCATCTTTCGGCTCCCACGGTGAGGTAGGCAGGACTGTAAACGTGACTAGTGAGTGAGAGGTACTCCTGCGCTTCGAAGAACTTGCTCCCATACGTTTGGGCGAGCGGGTTTTCCTGTCCGTCGGTCACTCCGGTTTGGAGAGCCACGAAAACTTCAGAAAGCGGCATCGGTGTCGGGTTGGCTCCGAAAGTCTGAAACAGCTTCACTCGCCAGCGGCCTCTCGGCGTGCGCAGTTTGATGCCTCGCAGGTCGTCGGGAACAACGATGGGGCGAACGTTGTTCGTGATATGCCGAAAGCCGTTTTCCCAGACAGCAAGGATTTTGTAACCCTTCTCTTCGGCAAGCGGTGCGATTCTTGGCCAGAAGATCTTTTCCTCGATCCGCCGCATGTGATCGCGATCCCTTATCAGATAAGGCATTTCAAAAAACCCGAAAGCGTCGACCACGGAAGACATGATGGTGGAGGGCAACGTGAAGTCGACAGTTTCCAGCTTGAGCTTCTGAAGCAGAATCTTGTCGTTGCCGAGTTGAGATGACCCAAAGACGGTCACCTTGGCCTTTCCGCCCAGCCTTTCGTTGGCGCGGCGAGCGAACTCTTCGGCAGAGAGTGCGATCAGTGATCCCGGTTGAGCGACGTGCCCGAACTTGAGCTCGAGCGTAGCCGCGCGGTCGCGGCTACCGCACTGCCAGCCGGCCAGCACGAGCACCGCCACGGCACCCCGGACCACCCAGTTGCACGCGGTCGCTTGCCTTTTTGAGCTCCACCTGCTGGAACCCGGACGGCGAGCGTCAGCCACTCGCGCCACTTGCGTTTCCGATACCGGCGAACCCATTTTCAAGGGGCCCAGCCTACCAGAATCTGGTAAGGCGCGAACCAAGCGCTATGCCACGCGTCGTATTCGAGATCTACGTTTTCAGTAACGACCAGCGCTGGGGGCCCTATGAAGCCATTCAGGCCGACATCTTCGACCACATCTTCTCGGCGCTGCCTGAGTTTGACCTGAGGCCGTTCCAGAACCCCACCGGTTCGGAAATCGTTGCCGCGGCCGCTACACTGCGAGAAGGCGCCCAGCCGGGCTAGTGCTCATACTCGTTAGTGGGGGCCGGCCCAGCCCTGCGGGGGCTGATTTGCGCAAGAATCTGCGTGGCAACCCCAAAGAGCCAAGCCGCGGGCGCGAGCCAGCCTTTCGCTTTTGGGGCGCACGCATCCTGCGTGCCGTCACGACATCGATCCCGCTCGTCCCATGCCTTGCGCGGGAGCCTCGCTCTAACCAACTGGGTCTGTCCGACTTATAATCCAGGATTTCCGATTTAGCTGCTCTGACGGCACGAGTCTACACCCTCACCCGGCGAAGCGCAACCATTTCTCCACCCGGTAGAGGCGGCGGCTGAGGCGGGACCGATCGAGCCCCCTTCTTGCCCCTCATGGGGGCTGATCCGCCGCTGCGAAGTCAATTTCGCAGACACCCCTCCGAGCTTCCGTCCTCAGTACACAGATTTCGCATTCGCCAAGTGCGGTGCTACCCGCCCGGCACAGGCAGCGCCCAGATCCTCCGCAGCATGTCGCCAAACAGCCGCCGGTTCAGATGTCCCTCCGCGAACAAGAGCCAGTAATACCGCGCGTGTTTAATCAGCCGACCGCCGGTCTTCATCAACCGGTGCTGCAAGCTCGTCAGCGACCAGCTCTTGATCCGTTGCGGCAGCCCGAGCCTCCGCCATAGGTTCCCCAGGTTGTAGGCCAGCACGCTCAGTTGTAGCCGTACCTCGTTGGCCCGAAAGCGATGGCACGACAGCCGCGTCCAGTGCGTGGCCTGCTTACCTTCTTTGATCCACT
The DNA here is from genome assembly GCA_965222095.1 of Bryobacterales bacterium. Taxonomy (GTDB): domain Bacteria; phylum Acidobacteriota; class Terriglobia; order Bryobacterales; family UBA6623. The sequence continues at coordinate 1,926,186 of CBDCTD010000004.1, read as the reverse complement.
GCTCCGCCGTGCCGCGCTTGTTGTAGAAACGCACCACCGAACGGCTCGGCAAGCTCATGCTGGTCACAACGAATCCGACGCGCGGGAATAGCTCGCCCTGATGGTGCTCGACCTTGGCCACGATGCGCCGAGGTTGGGACCAACTCTCCGCCTGATAGCGAAAACTCTTGTAGCGCACCAGCGGCTTGCGGGAGGGCCTTCCCGGTGGCCGAAACAGGATGTCTTCGATCTCCAGCTCCAGGCTCTTGTTGGCCGGAATGCGGATCGCATAGTCCGCGCCGCGCTCCTCCAGCGCCTCGTAGATCTCCGGCTTGGCAAAGGCGGCATCGGCGCGCAAAGTGACCTGCTTGCCTTCGGCCTGTTGGCGCTCGATCTCCGGCAGTAGCAGCTCGCCCCAGTCCTCGGCGCTGTGCACGTTGCCGGGACGCAGCTTCGCCGCCAGACAATCGCCGTGCTGATTGAACAGCAACAGCGGGTGATAGCAGACCGATTCGAAGTGTCCGTTGTAGGCACTGCCTTCCTGTTGGCCATGGACCGGACTCTCGGTGGAGTCCATGTCCAGAACGACCCGCTCGGAGTCGTCGAACGCCTCCCCTTGCCCGACCAGCCCTCGGTTCAGCGCCATCAGCCCCAGCAGGTTCTCTTCGCTCGCCAGCATCTCCGTCTCGAAGCCGTGCAGCGTCGAGGTCAAGGCCGCACCGCGATCCCAGATCTTCTGCGAACCGATCAGCCGAAACGTCGGATCGATCGAAATCCGCTCGGCGTCGTTGAGGTCCTCGTAGCCCGCCAAGCGGCTGTAGACCGACTGCCGCAACAGATCAGCGAGCGTGAACTGCTTGTTTGTGCCTTGCCGGGAGTCGCTGAGATGCTCGTTGATCAACTTGCCGAGTCCGAGTCGCTCGTCCAACTCGCGGACTAGCAGCAGGCCGCCGTCGGAAGTGACGTGCGATCCTTGGAAATCGACTTTCAACAAGCCGTTGAAACTTAGCTGGAATGGCTTGGTTTGTTTTTCACCCATTGGGTGTCGGCCTCCATGGCGTCCTCATCGGGATCTAGCCCCTATGAATAAAGACGCTGAAGGCCGCTGGAAGGTCGGGAGGTCATACATCAAATTGAAAATGCGGGCTTATACACGTGTTCATCTGTAGTTCTTCAACCACTTAGGCCTCCTGACCCTACGCTCCGCCCGTTCTCTTCGCCTCCCCTCAGGCCTGTGGGCAGGAGCAGTCCAGGTATTTCGTACCTAATACGCAGTCGTTAAAGTCCGCCGGATGCGGTGGGACTTAGCTCGTCCTCTCTTGCGTCGATCTTGATATCAGGGTAAGATTCCAATAGTGAATTCTCTCCAGGCCTCGATCGCACTTGCAGCGGGCTTGCTCTGCGCCTGGCCGTCGTCGCTCGTGGGCGCGACGCGTCTTGTTGTCAAGGAAGATCAGGTTTCGCTGCGTTCCGAATGCTCCGATAGTGCGCGGGAGGTTGCTTCGCTCCAGAAGGGTCAGGTTCTGCGACTACGATTCTCAATCGCAAGCGGAGACAGCCCTTGCTACTCGGTGTCGGCCGAGATTGACGGTAGCACTGTCCGTGGTTATGTTTCGAGAAGCCTGGTCGCGGGCGCGGAAGACTTTGAGCAGGCGCGCCGCAAAGCGTCTTTCGACAGCCGAGTCATGGTCAGCATGATCAGCAGCGGCCTTCCTCTGGAAAGCGGGCCTCCTGAAGGTGCGGCGCCTCAGCCGGAGCGCCCACCTCAAGGCGGTTTGCTCGGGCAACCCGCCGGCGACTTTGCGTTGAACGACCTATCGCGAAGATCGTATCGGCTGGGTTCTCTGCGAGGCAAAGTCGTGATGCTGAACTTTTGGGCGACCTGGTGTGGGGTGTGCCGTAGGGGAATGCCCCAACTCGAGGCGTTGAACCGGGATCTCTCCCGCAGAGGCCTAGTCCTGCTCGGGGTCAACGGCGAGTCCGAGCAGCAGTCTCGAAAATTCGTCAGGGACAACGGGTACACTTTCCCGACCTTGGTGGACGGCGGAAACAAGGTCGCCAGGCAGTTTCAGGTTAGTGCTATCCCAACGGCCGTAGTCATTGATCGCGAGGGCAGAATCGCCTCGTACCTGGTTGGGCTGCATTCAGAGAAGACCTTGCGGGACGCGCTTGCGCGGGCCGGCTTGCAACTCTGACCCCTACCTGTCAGCGACCGCAGCGACCGGCCGTTCCCAGCCCCAAGAGGATATCGCCGGAAGCCGTAACCGGCTGAACCCCCTTTTGGGCGATTGTAGTCCTTGTAATGCCTTTTTAACCCCGTTTCTCCGGCACCTAGCGTTAAATCACTATAAATAGAGGGCTCGGACCCTAAAGCCACGGTGCTAGACTGCGATCAATAGATCGGGAGATTCTGCCATGACGAGGCCCACGACTGCCGTCCCCAACACAGAGCAGATCGACACGCTTTGCGTCAACACGATCCGGACGCTGTCGATGGACGCCGTGCAACAGGCCAATTCCGGCCACCCCGGCACGCCAATGGCTCTGGCGCCGGTCGTTTATTGCCTCTGGCAGCGTCATCTCCGATTTGATCCCGAGGACCCTATTTGGCCGAACCGCGATCGCTTTGTCCTCTCGATAGGCCATGCCTCGATGCTGCTCTACTCGATGTTGCATTTGTCGGGTGTTCGCGCGGTCAACCCAAGGTACGAGACGCTCGGCAAGCTGGCCGTAACTCTCGAAGACATCCAGCGCTTTCGACAGCTCGAGAGCAGATCACCGGGCCACCCCGAGTACCGCTGGACGTCGGGTGTAGAGACGACCACGGGGCCGCTCGGTCAAGGGGTGGCGACGAGCGTAGGCATGGCGATGGCCGGCAAATGGATGGCCCACTCTTTCAACCGTCCCGAGTTCACGATGTTCGACTACGACACCTACGCGCTTTGCGGGGATGGCTGCATGATGGAAGGGGTCAGCAGCGAGGCGGCCTCGCTAGCCGGTCATCTCAAGCTCTCAAACCTTTGCTGGATCTACGACAACAACAAGATTTCGATCGAAGGTCACACCGATTGGGCCTTCAGCGACGACGTTGCTACCCGTTTCATTGGTTACGGATGGAATGTGACTCGCGTAGGGGACGCCAACGATCTGGAAATGCTCGACCGAGCTTTCAAGACGTTCAGGAACGTACAGGACCGTCCGACCTTGATCATCGTCGACAGCCACATCGCCTACGGCTCGCCCAACAAGCAGGACACCAGCGCGGCGCACGGTGCTCCACTCGGAGAGGATGAGATTCGGCTCACCAAAAAGACCTATGGTTGGCCCGAAGACGCCAAGTTCCTGGTGCCCGAGGCGGTACGAGAGAGCTTTCAGCAGCAGATAGCCCAGCGAGGCCGATCCCTTCGCGAGGCCTGGATGGAGAGATTTGAGGGATACCGAAAAGCTCATCCGACGCTGGCTGACCATCTCTACAAGATGCAGCACCGCGAGTTGCCCGAGGAGCTGCGTGTTGATCTGCCGAGCTTTCCGCCGGACCCGAAAGGGGTATCCGGAAGGGACGCATCGGGCCAAGTGATCAACCTGGTGGCCCAGAACATACCTTGGCTCGTCGGCGGCTCGGCCGATTTGGCTCCCTCAACCAAGACTCGGCTGACGTTCTCGGGAGCCGGCGATTTTACGGCCGAGACCCCAGGAGGCCGCAACGTTCATTTCGGCGTCCGCGAACACGCCATGGCCTCCATCCTGAACGGTCTTTCGCACTGCAAAGTTCGCCCCTTCGGCTCGGGCTTTCTGATCTTCAGCGATTACTCACGTCCCGCGATCCGGCTGAGCGCGCTGATGGAGCTGCCGGTCATCTACATCTTCACTCATGACTCGATTGGCGTTGGCGAAGACGGCCCAACCCACCAGCCGGTCGAGCAACTTGCCTCTTTGCGGGCCGTTCCGGGACTGATTACGTTGCGTCCCGGCGACCCTAACGAAGTTGTCGAAGCATGGCGAGTCATCCTACGGCTTCGTCACGAGCCTGTCGCGCTGGTACTGTCCCGGCAGGCACTGCCAACCTTGGACCGCGCCAAATACGCGGCGGCATCCGGTCTCGCCCGAGGAGCCTACGTCTTGGCCGATGCGGAGGGTGGAACACCGGACGTTCTTCTGCTGGCGACTGGCAGCGAGGTGGGCCTCTGTGTGGACGCCTACGAACATCTCAAAGGCGAGAATATCAAGGCGCGAGTCGTGAGCATGCCGTCCTGGGAGCTGTTCGAGCAGCAAGACCAGCAGTACCGAGACAGCGTCATTCCGCCTGATGTGACCGCTCGGGTTTCCGTGGAGTTGGCCTCTACCCTCGGTTGGGACCGATACGTTGGGCTGAGGGGCCACTGCATCGGAATGAGAACGTTTGGCGCCTCAGCTCCGCTCAAAGAACTCCAGAAGAAGTTCGGCTTCACTGCCGACAGCGTAATCGCAGCTGCCAAACAGCAGTTGGAAGCCGCGTCGCTCCGCTGATCTCGGCAGGTGCAAGCTGGCACCGCTCCGCTGAATCGACCACGGACCCCGGTCTCGGGAACCCGCTCGACAGTCAACTTGCTGAACATACCCGCACAGAGCCGCGGGCGTTACGGGTATATGAAAAAACCGGGGACTGTCACAAGCGCCATGCACGGGCGGGATGCTTTATCAATGACTTGCGAGAGGCGCGGGCACTGGAAGGTGTGAAAAAATCAGGGACTGTCACGAGCGGCGTCCTAGAAGTCGCGTAGAATCAATCGCAGCTTCCGCCGCGGGCTGACTGTCCCAGCATTTTTTCACACCTTCGTCAGGGCACGGGTATAGATTCGCGAAGGGAGGCCAGCGTCGAGCACCGGACAGAGCCGTGCCCGTCAGGGCGCGGGCCCGCCGCATGGGCACGGTTTCCGGCTCGAAGCCATTTCACTGTTCGAGCCAGCCCCGTAGCGCGAATCTAGGCGGGCGGGATATCACCTCGCTTTCCCGCTATCGGTTCGCCGCCCGCCAGATCCGCGGCCTTTTGCTTTTGTGGCGCACGCTCTCAGCGTGCCGCGTCGAGACTCCTCTCGACGCATGGGGCGGTTCCGCCACCCCAGTTTCACTAACTTACAGACCAACTAACCAGACACGAATATCGGAGCGGCAAACTCAGCGCACGGCTCGTAGAGACCCGCAGCCGTTTCTCCCGGCGCTTGGCCGCCTCCAGCGACCGAGCGGGGCTTGGGGTGCGGCCGGCTGGCCCGGCAAACGGCCCGCACAGGTCTACTTCCCCGACCTGCCACACGAGCCAAGTTGCTCATTCAAAGTAGCTTAATGCCGTTAACGGTACTCTCGCCTTGGATTGGAAGGTACAATATGGCTGGGTACCGAGGCGGTCGGGGCCGATTCGAGCACCGACACTGCAGAGGCACGAACCAATGGACGAAAAAAAGATTACCAAACAAAGCCAATTTCGTACAACCAACAGAGAATCAACGGGTTACGGCTACTTTCCAGTACGGCGAGACGGTTGGCAAGGCAGGACCCGACGGATCGCTCCCGAGGAACGCAGATACAAGAAGAGGACCCCTCTTCTGAAGGCGGGCGGCCCCGAGGAACGGTAACAGAGCAAGAACGGACGATCGGAGCAGCGGAGTACCGAGCGACAAAATTACCAAACAAACCAAATTCCTCATAACTACCATTGATACAACAATTTACACGACGGTTCGAAGAGGCATACCGTTTCGGAGGCGGGTAGCGGAAAACTCAAGGTAGCGAAATCATCTAGCCGGTGAGAAGCGCTGGCTAGCTGACGTAAGGTTTGACTCAAGGGGCTGGGCAACTGTATGCTAATCCTCGCCGGAGGGCCCCTGATGTTCGATTTCGTGCTCAATCCCTGTGAAATCCTGAGTTGAAACTTAGCGCCTGCGGGCTAAGACCCGATCGAATCTTACGGACCGGCGGAAACAAGGTTCAAAATAGGAGAAACAAGTGATGTCAAGATTTCAGTCGTTGAAATACCACTCCATCGAGGGTCGCTCATCACCCATCGCCAGGGGCTTCGCTTGGCATTCGATACCGTACCGGTGGTTGTTTTCCCGGTCGCGGCGTGTGGTCCCGGCGGTTTGCGTCGTTGCCGTGGTTCTTCTGTCGGCTTGTTCGAAGGTGCCGACCTTCGAAGGGGTGGCTGCCAGCACTCCGGGGGGAACTTTGCTGCCTGTACCTCCCAGTACTAACGGCACGGCGGCCGGTGATCTGTTGGTCGCGGTCGTGGGTGTCGAGGTCAATCCCTCAACAAGTTTTCCGGGGGGATGGACCGCTGTGGCCGGCCACGGCGGGTCTAATGGTGCGACCTGTACGTCGGACGGCGATCCTCCGGGGATCAATTGCCAGTTGAGCGTTTACTGGAAGATCTCCAATGGAACCGAGACGTCAGTCAACGTGAGCTTTGGGCCAGGTACGCACCATGCGGCGGGCGCGGTGCTCCGCTATTCCCGATTCAGCGTGACGAATCCCATCGGTAACGTGAACTCCCAAAACGGAACCGGTAACCCCGTGGCTCCGGCGATCACGACGGCCCAAGACTACACTCGACTCATTCGCGTTGCCGTTGGCGATACGAATCCCGGGGCCGGAGGCGACACCCAGACGCCGCTGCTAAGCGGCCCCGAGAACCAACGCTTCAGCGTACAGTCGAGTACACTGCAGGTGAATGCCAGAACGGTCCAGGCGGCGGGTTCGGGCGGGGGACAAAGAACTGCCGGGCCCAGCGGGACAGCGACGTGGACAGGGGGCGGCGGCAACTGGGTTGCTTCCACCATCGCCATCCGACCTGTTGACTAGCCTGCATTTCTCACGAGGGTTTGGATGGCCGGCTCTGAACTCGCGACCGGTAGCGACCGCCAGGAGTGGCGGTCCTGGATTCGAGTACCGGCCGGCAATCTTGCCGGTCGGGCGCGGGGGGTTTGTAGGGGCTCGACCACCGTGTCGGCCCACCGAGCAGTACACATCGTCCAGTGGTAATTCGTGGAAAAGATCACCACCGACACTACTGGACGGGCACATGGTGGCCCGCCCTACGCGCTCCTCGTGAGAAATGCGGACTAGCAGGGCCCTGTTCGGGGTCGCTCCTCCTTCGCAGCACACGTAGCTCTGTGCGCTGCCGAGCAGCTTGGCCGGACCGACGGCTGATGCGCTCGGCCTCGTGACGGCTAACCCCCCGTGGATTTGGGTTCGCTCTTGTAGACCTCGGTTTGAGGGAAGAAGGAAAACCAGCCAAACCAATAGGCGAGGTGGCCGCCGAGACGTGGGAGGCGTTCGTCGTCGGGGCCGACGAGGGCTTGCTCGGTAACGCGCCAGGTTCGGCCGTGTTCGTCGAGTAGTTCGTCCGCGGAGTCGGAGGGCTTAAAATTGTGCAAGCCGCGCTCGTAAGCGCGTGTTTCGCCGATCAGTCCTCGCAGCGCGACTTCGTTGCGGAAGTCGGGGGCGAACATGCCCTTGCCGGCCTCGGATCCCCTCTTTTCTTTTGGTGTCCTTTCAGTGAGCAAGGCCAGCCGGGTTTCGGTCGGCATGGCAAGAAGCATTTCCGCCGTCAAGTCGTTGACGAGGGTCTTGCGTTTCTTAACAGCCTTGTGTGCGGTCTTCAGGTCAAGGTCGTTCGCGAAAGCGATATCCGCTCGAGAGCCGCCGAGCTTCGCCAGCGTTTGCCGCCAAGTGTCGGGTAGGGCCACTCGTCCCACGGCATCGCGGTAGATTACGACCAGCCGTTTCGATCCCAGCGTGTCGTTGACGACGCCCCCGCCGCGGTTGAGCTCATGAAGGGGATACGCTTTCGGGACGCCGTCAATGCGGATCGCAAAAATGCGCTCTTTTTTCGGAAACGCCTGGCTCCGCTTCCAGACGGGGAACATGGTGCCGGGAGTGGCGAAATAGTCGCCGTAGAAAACTCCGATCCCATAATCCCGGACGTACCCCGTTTCGAGACTTAGCACCGAGGTCTCCGGATGTTGGCGCTTCCAGTCTCCCCAGGAAGTCAGCACAATCGGCAGGACGCGGAGCTTGATGCCGCTTCCCACAAGCCGGCCGACGACGGGTTCTCCGGTGAGCTGATTCCACAAGCTGCGAGTCTTGCGGTCGTACATGAGCTTGTTCGAGCGATATAGCAGGCCCGACGAGCCGAACTCGTATGTCGTTTCGCCGACAGTTGTGTCGAAGAGAACGCCCGCGCCGCAAAGCGTGCAGTACGCCAGCGCTACAGGCTTGCCGCCCACAACGTCGTTGGCCATCTCGTGCGAATCAAGGATACGCAGCGGGTACGCGCGATGATCCCCGTTAAGGCTGACGCCGAAGACTGCTTCGGTATCGCGCAGATACGCCGCTTTTTCGGCGTCGATCGTCTTGGGGTTAACGAGAGCAGGAAGGCCATCCACCACCACGCCGCCCCAAACAATCTCTTCCACCCGAATGGCCGCCGGCGCCCGGTCGTAGAGAAACAGCCGGAAACGGGGGTCGACCAGTGAAAGCAGGTGTCCCTTCCACCCGATGTAACCCGCGGGCGGCTTCAGTTCCGGGCGCTCGCCGTACCAGATCATCAGGTCGTGCCACGGGGACTCCCAACGATCGATGCTCTCGCCCGTTAGATTCCCCAATGCTTGGCCAAGGGCCTCGAAATTGGCTTGACCCCTCGTAAAGGGGATTGTGTCGATCAGCGGGGCTATGTAGCGTTCGTCGTTAGACTGGCCGATGCGCCGAACGGCCAGTGGAAAAGACGCGCTCGTGGGGAGCGGCAGGACCTGTAGCGTCAACTGTTTGTCCTTCTTCGGTGCTTTGGCCGCCGCGGGAGGGGTAGCGGCGGCGAGGCCGGGCAAGAAGGATTGCAGTTGGATCAGAATCAGAACGGCCGTCAGAGCGAAAGCTATGAGGAGGACAGGACGGAGCTTTCTCATGGCGACACGGAAGAGTAGGGCGGGAACTGTCGTCGGGTTAGCCGGCCTCGCCTGTTTCGCTTCCTTGCACTGTGTTATTCGCGATTACGCGGTAGCAAGTTACGGGTTGGCGGAGCTACTCACCGATCTGGCTCTTGTTCTCATCGTGGCATAGCGAGCGCACCTAAACAGAAAGTCGCGGAACTGGTGACTTTCCCCCGTGCGAGGGTTCAGCTCTGGTCGCTACTTGATTCCAACGATCATCGAATCGGGCCCGACGAGGTGTTCGACGCGCGTCTCACGGAAGCCGGCTTCTCGTATCCACCGCGACCCATCGGCGCCGGTGTAATCGAACCCACCCGGGGTTTCGATCAGCATGTTCAGGCTCATAAGAAGGCCAAACGCGTTTTTGCTGCGGTCGTCGTCAATGAGCGCTTCAAACACGATGAAAGCGCCACCTTCGGGAAGTGCGTCGTGGGTCTTGCGGATCAACATTTGCTTCTGTTCGAGGTTCCAGTCGTGGAGGATGTGGCCCATGACCACGACATCCGCTGAAGGAATCGGATCCTCAAAGAAATTGCCGGCTTTGAATCCCAACTGCTCGCCCAAGCCGTGGGCCGCGGCGTACTCTTCAAAGATCGGGCCAACTTGTGGCAGGTCGAAGTTGACGCCCGTCAAGTGGGGATGCGCTCGCGCGACTTCCACCGGGAGCCCTCCTTGGGCGCCGCCGACATCAACAAACGTCTTGTAATCACCCCAGGGGAACTGCGCGGCGATCGCCTTGGCGGCCCCCATACTGAGACCAGTCATAGCTGCCAAGAAGAGCCGCAAGCGGTGCGGGTCGCCGTAGATGGCTTCGAAAAGGCCCGCTCCTCCCTCCTTCATCTCGTTCTGCGGCTCGCCGGTTCGCAACCCTTCCGTCAGCGAGCCCCAGTTGGGATAAAGCCGCTCGTTGGCCATCTCGAGCATGCCGCCGAGCTAGGGGTTCCGACAGTAACGGAGCAAAATCGCACGTTAAGGGCCGCTCTTGGGACCGCCTAGCGAGCCAGGACCTGTCGCCCTCGGTTTCTCAAGGAACCATCTGGCGCTACGTAGCGGTAGATGGTCGCCTTGGTTACGCCTAGCTCCAGGCATAGCTCGCTGACCTTCGTGTCGCGCTGCGCCATCGCTGCCTGAGCTAGCCGCACCTGCGCTTTGCTCAGCGCGTGAGGGCGCCCTCCCTTCCTGCCCCTGGCTCGTGCAGAGGCCAATCCAGCGAGGGTCCGTTCCCGGATCAGCTCTCGTTCGAATTCCGCCAAAGCCGCGAAGAGCGCGAAGACCAACTTTCCGCTGGCCGTCGTCGTGTCGATGCTGGCCCCTTGGCCGGCGAGCACCCGGATCCCGATGTCCCTGTCGTTGAGGTCCTGCACCAGGTTGACGAGATGGCGGAGATTGCGACCGAGGCGATCGAGCCTCCAGACGACGATCACGTCTCCCTGCCGCGCCGCCTTGAGGAAGGCGGCGAGCCCCGGGCGGTCCTCACGCTGTCCGGATGCTTGGTCCTCGTAGATCGCGTCGTCGCTGACGCCGGCCTCGCGCAGAGCATCCCTCTGCAGGTCGAGGCTCTGGGAACCGTCCGCCTTCGAGATCCGCGCGTAGCCGATCAGCACTGGCGTCTCCAAAACGACCGTTTCTGTGACGCCTGAGAAGGGAGCGAAATCCGTGCCTTGGGCGGTCTCACAATCGGTATCTTAAACTACGAGTCGGAAACCTTCGGCTCCAATCGGAAGAGACATCAGTGTCGGCATCTATTTTCTCAGAGACTGAGTTGGCTAGGTTGGCCGGCTTTCCCGAGGAAATTCCGAGCGATGACCTGATCAGAGCATTCACGCTGACGGGTGCCGACCGGGACCTCGTCGTCATCCGGCGGGGGGCAGCAAACCGCTTGGGGCTCGCGCTTCAGCTTTGTGCACTTCGCTACCTCGGCTTCGTTCCGCGCAATTTGAGCGCAGCTCCGCGATCCGCCGCCTGCTTTGTCGCGGACCAGCTCGAGGTCAGCCCGGACGAGATTCAATCCTACGCTCGACGCGAGCAGACGCGCCGACAGCACTTCACCGAGGTTCGGGAACCCCTCGGCTTCTCGATGCTCCGGTCACGGGACTTGGAAGAACTCGAAGCTTGGCTTGTCGAACGGGCCCTTGAGCACGATGCTCCGAAGGTTCTCTTTCGCCTCGCTCGTGAGCGGTTGCGCACCGCGAGGCTCGTCTTTCCAGCACCCGACCGAATCGTACGACTTGTCAGTTCGGCGCGCGGTCGCGCACAGGAGAGAACGTACACCCTGGTCGAGCCCTTGCTGAGCGCCGAGAGGCGAGCCCAGCTCGATGGTCTGCTCGAGGCCAAGGCCTCGAACAGCTGGTCGACCCTCAAGTGGCTCGGGCAGGGTGCTTCTGGCGAGAGCCCGGGCTCCATCAAGAGCGAGGTGGCCAAACTGGCGTTTCTCCGCCAGCTGGGGGCCCATGAGTGGGACCTCAGCGATTTGAATCCGAATCGCCGAAAGTTCTTGGCCCAAGTTGGTCGTCGTTCCACGAGTCAGACCCTCCAGCGGATGCCCGATCGCCGGCGTTATCCCATCCTCGTGGCCTTGCTTCACGAGACCACGATTGACCTCGTTGACGAGATCGTCGATCTCTTTAATCGAGCGCTGAAGAAGACCGACTCCCGCTCGCGACGGGAGCTCGAGGCCTGGCGAGTCTCGACCGCTCAGGCCACCAACGAGAAGGTCCGCTTGTTCTCACGTCTGGGATGTCTCGTTCTCGACCCGGACATCCCGGACGAGCAGCTGCGTCGACGCATCTTCGAGGAGGTCGCTTCCCGCGAACTCTTCGCGGCCGCGGTCGAGGAAACCGAGCAGCTTCTCCGTCCGCGAGACGGCTCCTATCTCGACTTCGTCGAGAACCGCTATGGCCATCTCAGGAAATTCGCTCCACTGGTCCTGAGGGTGCTGGACTTCAAGAGCCTGAAGACCGACGACCCCCTAATCGATGCAGTCGAGATTCTGAGAGAGCTGAATCGCAAGCGACGACGGCGGGTTCCCGAGGACGCGGGACTCGAGTTCGCCTCCGCCAAGTGGCGCGGCCAATTGTTGGGATCCGACGGGCGAGCCAACCGCCGGTTCTTCGAGCTCTGTGTTCTCTACCAACTCCGTGACGGCCTTCGCTCCGGCGCCATCTGGCTCCAAGGAAGTCGTCGATTCGCAGATCCCGCCACGTACCTCATCCCCAGCTCTCAGTGGACTTCTCGGCGATCCGAGGCTCTCCGGATCCTCGGTCTCGAGCAGGAACCCAGAGAGCACCTCGAAGCACTCGCCAACTCGACGGAGGCAGTCATCCAACATCTCGGTGAGACCGAGATCGCCGAGTCGGAGACCCTGCGCCTGGAGGAGGGTCGGATCGTGCTCTCGCCCGCTTCAATGGAGGAGTTGCCCGACGAGGTCGTTCAGCTGAACGCCCTCGTTGCCGAACGCCTGCCGAGGGTGGAGCTGGCGGAAGTACTGATCGAGGTCGACTCCTGGACCGGGTTCACGCAGTTCTTCCGGCACGCCGGTGGGGCTCGATCTCGAAATCCGGATCTGGTGCGCCACGTGTACGCGGCGATCCTGGCCCAGGCCTGCAACTTCGGCCTCACGACGATGGCCGACATCGCCGATTTGACCTACCGCCAGCTCGCATGGACCACGGACTGGTACCTGCGCGAGGAGACGCTCAAAGCTGCCTTCTCGGCTCTCGTGGACTTCCAGCACCAGCTGCCTCTTGCCGAGGCCTGGGGCGGTGGAACCCTCTCCTCCTCCGATGGCCAGCGATTCCCCGTTCGAGGCTCGGCGGAGAACGCGACCGCGCTCCCGAAATATTTCGGCCTCGGAAGGGGCCTCACTTTCTACACCTGGACCTCGGACCAGTACTCGCAGTACGGGTCGAAGGTCATCTCGTCTACGGTTCGTGACGCGACCTATGTCCTCGACGAGATCCTCGATAACCAGACCGATCTTCCGATCCTCGAGCACACGACCGACACCGCCGGCTACACCGAGATCGTCTTCGCCCTGTTTCATCTTCTGGGGCTGCAGTTCGCCCCGCGCATCCGGGACTTGGGCGCTCAGCGCTTGTATCGTCTCGATGCTCCTCCGCGATCTCGGGCGCCTCGTCAAGACCCAGTTCATCCTAAGGTGGATTGAGAACCAGGATTATCGTCGTCGAATCCACCGCCAGCTGAACAAGGGAGAAGCCCTCCACGCACTGCGCCGCTTCCTATTCTTCGCTCACGAAGGGAAGCTACAGCGCCGTCAAGCAGATCAGCAGACGAATCAGATCCTCTGCCTAAACTTGGTCACGAATGCCATCGTCACCTGGAACACCGTCTACATGAACGCCGCCATTGAACGGCTGCGGGCCGAGGGGAGGATCGGCCGCGACATCGATCTCGGCCATCTGTCGCCTGCCCTCTACGGGCACGTCAATCCCTATGGCAAGTACCGATTCGAGATCGAGGCTCGAGCGCCAGGCCTCCGACCCCTAAGGAGTCCGGGAAACGACGCTTAGCGTGCGATTCTGCGCCGTTACTGTCGGAACCCCAGATAGGACGGCTTGGCTTTGTCGAGGAACAGGTGGGTTTCGGGAGTGTTTGTGTAGCGATCACCGTCTCGGTGGAGCATCCCCAAGGCTACTAGTGTAGTGCCACTAACGGTTCTGGACAATGGCGTGGGTTTTGGCGGCGCGCTCGACTTTGGCGAGGATATCTTGTGCCGGAGCTGTCCAGACAAAGGGCTTGGGCGCTTGGTTGCTCGCTTCCAGGTACTCGTGGATGGCGGCCTCGAGTTCGGGAACACTGCGGAACACGCCGCGGCGGATGCGCTTCTGTGTCAGCTCGCGGAACCAGCGCTCGACGAGATTGAGCCAAGAAGAAGACGTGGGAATGAAGTGAAAGTGGAAGCGGGGGTGCTTCGCGAGCCACTTCTTCACTTGCTCATGCTTGTGCGTGGAGTAGTTGTCCACGATCAGATGCAGCTCCAGCGCCGGTGGCGTTTCGCGGTCGATCTTGCGTAGGAATTTGAGGAATTCCTGGTGCCGATGTCGCGGCAGACACTCGCCGATCACCTTGCCGTCGAGCACATTGAAGGCGGCGAACAACGTCGTTGTGCCATGTCGTTTGAAGTCGTGGGTCATGGTGCCGGCACGACCCCTTTTCAGGGGCAGTCCCGGCTGGCTGCGGTCTAAGGCCTGGATCTGACTTTTCTCATCGACACTGAGCACCAGTGCGTGCTCGGGCGGATTCAAGTACAGACCGACCACGTCGCGGAGTTTCTCGACGAACTGCTTGTCGCGGCTGAGCTTGAAAGTTTCGAGGCGATGGGGCTGCAGTCCGTGCGCTTTCCAGACGCGCTGGATGGCCATCTTGGAGACGCCCAAGTGCTTGGCGAGGGTGCGGGTGCTCCAATGCGTGGCCGCCCGGGGCTTCTCGTGAAGCGTTGTATCGAGGGTGCATTGGACGAATTCAGCGGAGAGCGCCGGTTTGCGTCCGGGGCGCGTCCGATCGCGGAGTCCGTCGAGGCCGGACTGGGCGAAGCGCTTTCGCCACAGGATGACGGTCTTGCGGTTGACGCCGAGTTCGCGGGCAATGGCGTGGTTCGCCAACCCCTGCGCACACAGCAAAACAATGCCTGCCCGTAAGGCCATTTTCTGGGCTGTGTTGCCTCCTCGAACCAGGCGACGAAGAGCGTTTCGCTGCGGAGCGGTGAGGGGTAGAGCGTCAGCGGATGGCCACATAAACCATCCTACCGTGAAAAGGGTGTTATTGTCCAGTTATTTATGTGGCACTACACTAGGGCGTCGAAGAAGTCGCGGGCGCTTCGCGGGTGAAGTCCCAGTTTCTCTCGAAGTGCGTCGGCGTCCAGAGGGCCTTTGGCGAGCTCGGTAAACAACGCTAGCTCGATGGCACTCAGCAGTGCCTTCGAGCCCCAGAAGCCCAGGCCGAGTTGCATGATCTTCTCGGGATTAGGTTCGGTGCTCTCACTCATGGTTTTCCATCTCTTGTGTCTTCAAAAAACGATTCCTACTTTAAATAGCAGGGATCCGTGGGTTCGCTGTTCGCAAGGCGTGGTTTGCCTTGTCGGAGGACGTTCTCGCCGTCGATCTGATCTAGGGACTGGCCAGCGATCTCGGTGATGCGCCCGTTGAGGGATTCAAGGAACGCGAGGAGATCTGCCTTTTCGTCGTCGCCCAGTTCAATCGGCGACACTTCGCTTCGGATGCCCGGCGGCGCCGACCCTCCCCGACTGTAGTGGTCAATTACGTGGAACAGTCTCAGATAGTAGCCGTTGTGCATGAAGGAATAGCGCCGCGCAACGTCGCGGAGGCTGGCCGTTTTGTACTTTGTCCCCGATTCGGAATCCCCTTCTCTCTCCGGTACGCCCGTGTAGTGGAGCTGGTGGTCGGTGAGCAGCGGACCGTGATGACAGGCAATGCAGCCGGCCTTGCCGGTGAAGAGCGCCATCCCGCGCTTGGCGCGGGCCGTCAAGGCGCCGGCGTCGCCCATCAAGTAGCGATCGAGGTCGCTGTCATAGGAGACGAGCGTTCTCTCAAAGGTCGAGATGGCCTTGGCGACGAGTTCGAAAGTCACAGGCCGACCAGGAAAGGCCCGTTCAAACAGCGCTTGGTATTCGCGGTCACCTTGAATCCTCTCGGCGGCTAGGGTGGGAGCCAAATTCATTTCACGAGGATGACGAAGGGGGAATGCTGCCTGCTCCTCCAAAGTCTCGGCGCGGCCGTCGGAGAAAAGCCGGCGCTGCCAACCGACATTGAGCAGGCTGGGCGTCTTGCGGGGCAACTCCGATTCGTGCAAGCCCCAGGCCCGGCTCAGGCCGTCCATGAAGAACAGCTCCCGCTTGTGACAAGTGCCGCAACTGCGGCGTCCGTTGCCCGAGAGCATCTCTTCAAAGAAGAGCATCTCGCCGAGCCGGACCTTTTCCACGGATGGCGGATTGTCGGGTGGATGGGGCGGCGTCCCGCTGAGCGGCATGAGGCGTTTAGTCTCACCAGCGGCGAACGCACTGCCCCATAAGGTACAGGCCAGCAACAGTGTAGCTCGAATCACGATTCCAACCTAGCACAGGCTGTTGCCCGAACTACGCCAGCGTGGCCCGATGCGGTGGGACGTAGCGGTTGGGCCGCCCAGGGAGGTGACCAAGCCATGCGGGAGCGAAAATTGGTGGCTGTACCCAATTTTTCCGCGACCTTCGCTTCTACCACGGGCTGATAGCCGCGTTCACGCTAGTAGCGATCGTTCAATAACTACCTTGACCGGGGCTACCGGCAAGGCGTTGTGGAGTAGCAGGCGCCAGCTTAGGGGTGAGGTGAGGTTGGGGCCTCGTGCTGCCGGGGCGCTTCGATCTGAGCGGCTTTGAGGAGCTGTCCCGGTCGGTTCACAGGTGACCGGCGTTCAGTAGGACAAGCAATCTTGCTTGTGTAACAGCCCGTGATAAGAGCGGGTTCGGGTTCCGCTAAGCCGCGCCGTCCGTACGCACGTGGATGACGCGCCCCAGCCGGCCTCGGTTGACGAACTCAACCGTTCCGCTCACTTTCGCGAAGAGCGTATCGTCCTTGCCCTTGCCCACGTTCTCGCCGGGCTTAAAGCGGGTGCCTCGCTGGCGCACGAGAATGGACCCGCCAGACACGGACTGGCCCGCGAAGCGTTTGACCCCCAAGCGCTGCGCGTTGGAATCGCGACCGTTTCTCGAACTGCCCAGTCCCTTTTTGTGTGCCATCGGTAACGGTCCTTCGTGAAACTTACGAGCGGACTGACCTAGAGAACGATGTTCCCGATTTTCACCTGCGTGTAGTCTTGCCTATGTCCATTCAAACGGCGATAGTGTTTGCGGCGCTTAAACTTGAAGACGAGGATCTTCTTGGCTCGCTCGTGGCCCTCGATCGTAGCGGTTACTTTCGCCGATTTTACATCTTCTCCGGCCAGTAGTTCGCCGTCTTCCTTCGATACCGCAACCACGTTGGTGAATTCGATGTCAGAGCCCACCTCACCCGGCAGTTTCTCGACCCCGATCTCATCGCCAGGGGCTACCGAATACTGCTTTCCGCCGGTCTGGATGATAGCGTACATCTTAAGATCCAACAGTTTGAGCCAAGACCCCCCGCTGACTCTCTTCAACAACCATTATAGGGGTGATTTCGAAGGCCGGTCAAACCCGGGGTTCGCGGCAAGTCCTGATCCTGCTTGTGAACGCGGGCCGAGCAGGACGAGTCCGCAGGGTCGCAACCGACGAGACGTCGAGGCCAACCGGCTCGAGCTTGTCAAGATTGACCGACGACAGTCACCTAGCGGCTCTCTAGCAGCCGGTGTGAAAGTGCGAAAAATGGGGACTGCCACCAATTTGCCCCTCATCACGAGCCTCGAAACAAAGGACTTGGCCTGAGGCGAATTGGCTGGCTGTACCCGATTTTTCGCTCCCGCACGACTTTTGCCGCCAGCTGCTAGACCCACAAACTCCCCCGCCGTGACCGCAAGAGCCAAATGAAAAATGGACCGCCGAGAAGCGCCGTAATCACCCCCACTGGGATTTCCGCCGGCGCCATCGCCGTGCGGGCGAGGGTGTCACTCAGTACCAAGAAGCCGCCACCCACGCAAAACGACGTCGGGATGAGGACGCGGTGGTCGGCTCCGACGACGAGTCGCATGGCGTGGGGCACCAGCAAACCGATGAACCCGATCGGGCCGGTAAAGGCTGTCACCGACGCCGTAACGAACGATCCGAGCAGATACGCAATTAGCATCAGGCTCCTCAAGCTAACGCCCCGCGTCGCCGCCCACTCCTCGCCCACCGACAACACGTTGAACTCGTTCGATTTCACCATCGCCAGCGCCAGGCCGCCGAAGATCCCGACAGCCAAGAACGCCAGCGTGGTGTACTCCAGCGAGTCAATGCCCCCCATCAGCCAGCGGACGATTTCGAACGACTGCGTGAACCCGGCGGTGTAGTGCAGAAACAAGATAGCGGCCATGCAGATGCTATTGATCGTCACGCCGGTCAGGAGCAGTGTGAAGGAAGACATGCGACGTCCCTCGGCGGCTATCGAGACGACCACCGCGATCGTGATTGCCGCGCCCGCAAAGGCCGCGAGCCAGACGGCCGGAAACGCCCCCACTGACCGCCACCCGAAACAGATCGCCACAACGGCTCCGAGCGCGGCGCCGCTCTGCACCCCGAGGGTAAACGGTGTTGCCAGAGCATCCCGCAGCAAGGCTTGAAAGATCACCCCCGCCATGGCGAGTGCGCCCCCGGCCATTGCCGCGAGAATGACTCTGGGCACGCGGGCGTAGAAGAAAATTTCCTTGTCCGGAGATTCACCGGCTAAGGCGCGGGATAGCGAGGCTGAGGTTGATCCCACCAGCGGCATGAGAACCGAAGCGAGCAGCATGAACAGGATGGCAAGGCCCACCGCTGTCCAGAATTTCTTGCGGCTTAGCACGAGGAGCTATTGACCGGCCCGCCCTGGGATTCGCTGGGCCTGTTCCCCTGGTCGTAGAACACCCAAGGGCGCCCCGCCGGGCCTTCACGAATCTCGACCTCGACTTCAAAGACCTCTTCTAGCAGGCTGGTTCTCAAAACCTCTTCCGGCTTGCCGTCCGCGGCGATCTCGCCTCGGGAAAGAACCACCATGCGGTCGGAGTAAGTAGCCGCGAGATTCAGATCATGCGTGACGGCGATCACAGCGATTCCTTCGCCGGCCAACTGCTTGAGAAGGCCATACGTACTGAGCTGGTGCTTCAAATCCAAGAAAGTCGTCGGTTCGTCAAGCAGAAGAACCGATGGGCCCTGGGCCAGCGCGCCGGCCAGCACGACCCGCTGGCGCTCACCGCCGCTGAGTTGACGGTACTCGCGAGTCGCAAAAGCAAGGGTGTCGGTCGTCCGCATGGCGCTTCTGACCGCGTCTCGATCTGTGGGAGACTCAAACAGACCGTGACAGTGGGGCGTGCGCCCCATGAATACCACCTGTTCGGCAGTAAATGGAAACTCCAGGCGAAGCATTTGGGGGATGAAAGCCATGTGGCGTGCGAGGTCACGTTTCTTCCAGCTCGAGATCTCGTGTCCGCGAAAGCGGCAATGGCCTTCATAAGTGTCACGGTATCCCGAAAGCACCGACATAAGCGTCGACTTCCCCGCCCCGTTGGGGCCGACAATGGTAACCATCTCGTGGTCGTTGAACCCGACTGAGATGCCACGCAGAATTTCCGCCGCGCCAAATCGAACCCCAACGTCGGCTAACTCGTAGAGCGACATCACCGAACCACCTCGGGATGAATCATGGCCAGCAACGCCCGAGTTGCCTGGACGACCCGGGGCCCAGGTACCACGAAGAAGTCTTCCGCGACGGGGTAGACTCTCTCGGCTTGCACGGCGGGTAGTATGGGTAGGGTCTTCCAAATCGCAACGACTGATCGCCGGTGCTCCTCGCTCACTTGCTGAGTGTCGCCCATGTCTCCCATGTCAATGATCACTTCCGGCCCTCTGGCGTATACTTGTTCTCGCGGAATGCGCGGATAAAAAGCCGGGGCGTCTTCGAAGCAGTTCGTTCCGCCGGCGATCGAGATCAATTCGTTGAGAAAGGAATTGCGGCCCACGACAACTAGGTCGCGAACAGTCGCTGGAGTCCTTCCCACCACGAACATGACACTTCGCCGGGGCAAGGCCGCTGCACGCGAGCCGATTTCGTCGAGCTGCTTTCGCAGAGCCGCGACCCGCCGTTGGGCTGCTTGTGCGGCACCGGTTCTCTGGCCCAGCACCAGCATCGAATCATAGATTCCCTTCAAGTCGTTGTGTTGAAGAGCCAGCACCGGCAAACCGAAGTTTTTCAACTTGGTTCCCAGCTCGCGGTGTTCCTTAAGCACGACGACCAGATCAGGTTTCGTCGCCAAAATGACCTCAAAGTTCGGGTGCATGTAGGTGCCGATTTTTGGCTTGTCTAGCACTTCGGGCGGGTAGTGGCAATACGTTGTTACTCCGACCACACGGTCCCCCAGGTCCAGCGCATAGAGCATTTCAGTAATGCTCGGCGCCGTTGAGACGATCCGCTGGGGGGGCTCGGCTGCCCAAAGACCGCCGCAGCTCAAAACGAAGCCTGCAACGACTGTCAGCCGCAGGAGTGAGGGGAAGCTTCCGAGCCGTGCGCGCAAGCAAGCGGTCCAGTGATGAACTACGTGGTTTGTGCAGGCTCGACAGACGATAACGAGGAAACCGTGTTCCTTGCCTGACAGAGCCGCGGGCGTCAGCCTGCGGGCCCGCGCCCTCACGAGCGCGGCTCTCTCCCTGCATTTTCGAGAGACCCGTGGCGAAGCGCCGCTAATGACCGAACCGCGCCGTCCTCCCGTCCCAACCGCGGGCCCGCGAATTCTACCGCTAAGAGAACAAAAACGTTGAATGGAGATGGGACTGGCCGGCATCACCCTTTCCTCGAGGCAGCCATCGGCTCAACGCCAAGCAGGTCTCCTGGCTTTCGGGTCAACGACCGGGCCGCCGGCCTTCCCCGGTGCAAACCGAGTGGCCGAATGCAAGTGGCAGCCCGTCTCACCGATCACAGTGGCGGGTCCGCGCGGGATTCTCACCCGCTTCCCTATTCTCTCCGTTTGCGGCGGAGCACCTGGCGCTGTGACTGAGCACAGAGTCGCTCAATCGCCACTAGCGAACGTATCAAGTCTGAGTCGGGGTGGTCAAGGGGTGGCGACATCTCGTGAGGAAACCGCTTGCTAAGGGCGGCGAGCCAAAGCTCTTCAAAACCCGGAAGACCTAGGTGCTGCCTGACAGAGCCGCGGGCGTGAGCCTGCGGGCCCGCGCCCTCACGGGCACGGCTCTTTCCTGCATGTTCGAAAGATTCCGTCGTGAGCAGCGTGAGCGGACCGTGACGTCCGCACGCCCTTGTCAAGGTTCAAGCGGCCAGTTGGTACCGCTCGTGTAGCCACCGTCCGACGCGACCAACTGTCCGGTAATGTAGTTGGCGCTCGGACCGCACAGAAACACCGCCAAGCCCGCGATGTCCTCGGGGGTTCCCAATCGAGGGTTCCCTTGCGAGAGTCGAAGCCATTCGTGCATCTCGGCGGGTTCCCACAATTTCCGGTTCAGGTCCGTCAGGATAAATCCGGGAACAATACAGTTGACCTGAATATCAAACTCGGCCCATTCAGCCGCCAACGTCCGCGTCAGCCCCGCGAGGGCGCTCTTGGTCATCGAATAGACGCTGGTGTAGGGCAGACCCGACACCGACGTGATGCTGCCGATGTTAATGACCTTCCCTCCTTGGCGGCGGGCAATCATCCTTGCGCCGACCTTCTGCGTGAGCAGTACGAGCCCGTGCAGGTTCGTCTGCATCAGCATGTTGTATTCGTCCTCCGTGTACTGCTCGAAAGGCTTGCGCTTATTGGTGCCGGCCACATTGATGAGGATGTCGATGTCGTTGCCGGAATCGGCAGCGGCACGGATCGACTCCGTATTGGTAGTATCCAGACGCAGCGGTCTGGCATCGTGGCCGGCTTCGCGGAGGGCCTCCGCTTCTTTCTCGAGTGCATCCATCGACCGCGCGGCCAGGATCGTTTTCGCTCCGGCTGCCGCCACGGCCTTGGCGATCGCGAGGCCGATCCCTCGGCTGGCACCGGCGACCAGCGCCGTCTTTCCGGACAAGGAAAACATGCTTTCGAGAGACATGGCGATACCCTCAGTTCAGGAATCGGACGCAGGTGCGGAACTATGCTAACAGTACCTGCCAGACAGGTCTGCCGTAGGATTCCTTCCGTCCATCGGCAGCCAGCGCCAACCAGAACGTGTCGCCGACCTTGATATAATTCCAAACAACTCGATCGAACGCTCAGACTATGTGGAAATTCCTGCCGCTCACCTTTAAGAACCTGCTGCGCAACCGCCGCCGGAGCGTACTGACAATCCTCAGCGTCACGGTGTCGCTGTTCTTGGTAGGCGTGCTTCTATCAATCTACGCGGCCTTCTTTCAGCGAGAAGTTTCTGATGAGCAGGCGCTACGGCTCGTTACACGGCATCGGGTCTCTTTGACCCAAGCATTGCCCGTATACTACGGCGAGCGCATTCGCCAGATCGACGGCGTCAAAGAAATCTCTCCCAGTAGTTGGTTCGGTGGGACATATAAAGACAAGAAACGCGAAAACCAGTTCGGGCGTTTCGCGGTAGACCCTGAGACAGTTTTCAAGGTCTTTTCTGAAGTTGAAATTGCACCGGAACAGTTGGAAGCATTTCAGCGCGACCGCCAGGCGATCGCCGTGGGCAAAGGCGTCGCCGAAAGGGTGGGCCTTCGCCTGGGCCAACGTATTACGATCAAGGGTGACATTTACCCGATCGACCTAGAGTTGATCGTTCGCGCCATCTTCGAAGGAGCCAACGACGAGTGGGGCAGCTACTTTCATAGAGAATACCTGCAAGAAAGCCTGCCGCCGGAACGACAGGGACAAGTCGGGACATTCACCATCCTGGCTCGGTCGGCGGACGATGTGCCACGGATCGCCCGAGCGGTCGACGAGCTGTTCCGCAACTCCCCGGAACGTACCAAAACCGAAACCGAAAGTGTCTTTGGCCTTTTCTTTGTGGAGCAGGTCGGCAACGTCCAGTTGTTCCTACTGTCTATAGCTGCCGCGGTCGTGTTCACGATCCTGCTCGTATCAGCGAATACCGTGGCGATGTCCGTCCGAGAACGAATTCTCGAGGTGGGCGTCCTCAAAACGCTCGGCTTCACCCCGAGAGTGATCTTACTGATGATCGTTGCCGAGTCCATGGCGATGGCGCTGCTCGGTGGTATCGCCGGGGCCGGCCTCTGCTACGGCCTCACGCGGGTCCTCGAGGGAGTTCAGTTGGGCTTCTTCGCCGGATTCGTGTTGCCGGTTTGGGGGGTGCCCTTTTGTCTGGCCGTGGCGCTTCTGATCGGTCTGTTAAGCTCGGTGATTCCCGCCACGATCGCAGCCAGGACAACCATCACAGACGCGTTGCGTCATGCCGGGTAGAGGGGCCGCCAGGAGATAGCGTCCGACCAGGGAGCCGTGGACTGGTGGGCACGCCTGTCCCACTGAGCGCCCGCACGGCTAAGATTGCCGGCCGAATCGGTCTTTTCACCAACCTATCTAACCAAGGAGCCAGAAGCATGTCCGGTTTCATGACAAGAAGGAGCATCCTGCATTTCGCGGGAGCGGGAGCTGCTGGTTTGCTCGTCGGTCGGGGACTGCGAGCCGGAGGCGGTCCGAAGGCTGTTGTTGATTCCAGCGAGGTCATCACCAATCGGCCCCACCTGTACCACGGGTGGCCGACGTTGACGCGGCGCCGCGACGGCGAGCTGCTGGTCGTTTGCTCGGGAGGCCGCGAAGCACATGTCTGCCCGTTCGGTCGCGTGGAGTTAATGCGATCGAGCGACAATGGCGAGACTTGGACTTTCCCCCGCGTGCTGATCGACGGTCCTGTCGACGATCGCGATGCAGGCGTGCTGGAGACGGCCAAGGGTTCGATCCTGGTGACCACGTTCACGTCGCTGGCCTACGAGGAACGGCTGAACACGGCGTTGAAGATGAAGCCGGACGACGAAAACGCTTGGCCAGCGGAGAAGATCGGCCGCTGGCAAGCTGTCCACCATCGAGTCGACAACGTGCAGCGCGAAGTGGAGCTGGGAAGCTGGGTGATCCGCTCCACCGACGGAGGCCGATCGTGGTCAGCACCGTACCGCTGTCCGGTGAATAGCCCCCACGGGCCGATTCAGCTTTCGGACGGGCGTTTGCTCTACGCGGGCAAACTCTTTTGGTACGGGCGGGCGGGCGCAAACCAAGGGCGCATCGGTGTTTGCGAGTCAAGCGACGACGGCGAAACGTGGCGCTGGTTGGCCGAGATCCCAACCCGCCCCGACGACGACTTCAACGATTATCACGAGCTGCACGCGGTCGAGGCCGCCGACGGCCGCATCATCGCTCAGATTCGGAACCACAATAAGTCCAATGAGCGCGAAACCTTACAGAGCGAATCCAGCGACGGAGGCAAGACCTGGTCCGTGGCCCATTCCATCGGCGTTTGGGGATATCCCTCGCACCTGCTGCGCCTCAGTGACGATCGCCTTGTGATGAGCTACGGCCATCGCCGCGACCCCGTTGGGAACCAGGCCCGCATTAGCGAAGATCATGGCCGGAGCTGGTCTCGGCCGATGATCATCTCCGGCGACGCGACCTCGACCGATCTCGGTTACCCGTCGACCGTCGAGCTCGACGACGGCTCGCTGTTGACGGTCTGGTACGAGTTGATGGGCAGCTCCCCGGCTGATCTGCCGCACTACACCACTCGGGGCCGGGACGAAGCTTGGTTCAAGATGACAAACCAGTTGGCGGGAGCCGTGCTGCGCCAAGCGAGGTGGAAGATCGAGGGCTAAGAATGGCTTTCCTATTCCTATCCACCCCACGTCATGATACGCTTATGGGCCTAGCCTGCGGTTCACGCGCACAGCATACTGTGCCCCTACACTCTGAACACGGGCCATGTCGCCATGATTTGCGAGACTCAGTAAGCGCGGCAGTGTCGCTTTCTCTTCTCGGGGTCCTGCTATCCGTTTATATCCCCGCCTCCATTGCCGCCCGCACGACGATCACGGACGCCCTGCGTCAGACCGGGTAACTACTGATGAAAATCCCGATCTACTACAATTTCCGGAATCTTCGAGTCCGCAAGACGACGACCGTCATGACCGCGCTCGGAATCGCGCTTACGGTGGCGGTCTTGCTGGGCATTCTGGCACTGGTCCATGGTCTCCGCTCCTCGCTCGAAGTGACCGGCCATCCCCTGCACTTGATCGTGATGCGCCAAGGGTCGACGTCGGAGCTCGTCAGCGTCGTTGGAATAGACAAGTTCCAAGTCGTCAAGTTCATGGAGGGGATTGCCCAAAGCGACGGGGAAGCCATGGTTTCCCACGAGGTCGTCTCGGTCGTCTCCCTCAAGCTGCGCGACGATCTCACCCAGGACGCCAACGTCAATGTCCGCGGCATCTCCCCGGTGGGAAGAGCCATGCGCCCGAATCTGCGTCTGCAATCCGGCCGTTGGTTCGAACCGGGAAAGCGCGAAGTCGTCGTGGGGCGCGGTACCAACGCCGTGCGGGAAGGCACGTCCATCGGTGACAAGATCGAGGTTGGCCGTGGTCCCTGGGAAGTCGTCGGGGTCTTCGACGCGGGCAGATCAGCCTTCAACAGCGAGATCTGGGCGGACGGCAATCTGTTGACGAACGATCTGGGCCGCGCGGGAAGCCGCAGCACGATCCTGGTGCGGGCGCGGGACGAAGTGTCAGCCCAGGCCCTGAAGAACCGGATGGCCGACGACCAGAGGCTTCAGCTGGAAGCGAAGAGCGAGCGCGAGTATTACACCGAGCAAATGGCCTCGGGAGAGGCAGTCCAGGGACTGGGGCTGTTCGTCGCCATCATCATGGCCATTGGAAGCAGCTTCGCGGCCATGAATACGATGTATACGGCGGTGGCGCGACGCTCTCGAGAAATCGGCGTGCTCCGAATGTTGGGTTTCTCGCGCGGCAGCGTCCTGGCATCCTTCGTCATCGAATCACTGTTGCTTTCATTACTGGGAGGGGTCATTGGATGCTTGCTGGCACTTCCCATTAACGGAATGAAGGGACGGATCGGTAACTTCGTAACGTTCAGTGAAACGACTTTCGACTTCCAGATCACACCCGCCATCATCGCTGTCGGCATCGCGTTCTCTGCCATCATGGGGATATTGGGCGGTGTCTTGCCGGCCCGCATGGCGGCGCGGCACGACGTGCTGACTTCGCTACGCGATTTATAGATGCGATGGCTGCCGACGGCGACAAGTTCGACAAGGACCTAGCCGGCCTCAAGATCGACCGGAACGAGCGGCGTCGCGACGGCCCAACCTGGGTCAAATGGTGGATTCTTGTCGGCATTCTCCTATTCATTGGGCTCGGGGTCTGGCGCTATGGGTTCGCCGGCGGGGGTGTCAGGGAGGTTGATACGTATCGGGTCGCGGTTGAAACGCTGAGCGGCTCCCAAGAGCGGGTGATTCTGAACGCGGCCGGCTACATCGTGGCCCATCACAAGATCGAGGTCGCTTCGAAAGTGGTCGGCCGGGTCCGTTGGATCGGCGTCGAGAAGGGCGACGCTGTTGAACTTGACGACGTGCTGGTTCGCCTCGAAGACGACGAATTTCGAGCCCGCGTCCGTCAGTCGGAAGGAAACCTGGCAGCCCTGCGTGCCCGCCTAGCCGAGTTGGAGGCCGGCTCCCGGCCCGAAGAGATCGCGCTCGCGAAAGCGAATCTGGAAGAAGCCAAGGCGGACCTTGAAAACGCCCGCATCACTCTAGAACGAACCCGCACGCTCGCCAACGAAGGAGTACTCGCCGCTCAGGCCCTCGACGACGCCAAAGCCCTCTACGGCCGCCGGGCGGCGCGCGTCGAGTCGCTGGACCGATCCTACGAGTTAGTCAGAATCGGCCCTCGACAGGAGCAAATCCAGTCCGTGCGCGGCCAGGTCAAACAGGCCGACGGCGAGCTCGCCTACGCGCGTACCATGTTGCAAGCTACGCAGATACGCGCTCCGGTCAGTGGCACGATCTTGGAGCGTAACGTCGAGGTTGGCGAGTTCGTCACAACCGGGTTTGTCGGTGACCGCGGCGCAAAGGGCTACGTCGTTTCGCTGGCGGACCTCGATGACCTTCAAGTTGAACTCGACATCAGCCAAGACGACTTCGCCAGGCTGACCGCCAATCAGCGCGGCGTAGTGACGACGGACGCCTACCGCGACCGCGACTACGAAGGCCGCATCGTCGAGATTTCACCCGAAGCGGACCGCCAAAAGGCTACCGTGCAGGTCAAGGTTCAGATTCTGAAACCCGACGCGTACCTTCGGCCCGAGATGAATGCCAACGTCGCATTTGTCGCCGAACATCAAGAAACGGAACAGCAAGGCACAGCCGCGTCAATCACGATCCCGGCCGCGGCCCTTCGAGACGGCAAGACGGTATTCATCTTGCAGGACCGTAAGGCTGTAGAACGCAGTGTCGCCGTCCGCCGGACCACTTCCGCAGGCGTCGAAATCAGTGACGGTCTGATCGGCGGGGAGGACTTAATCCTCAACCCGGACCCCGATCTCAAAGACGGGGACCAGGTGAAACCGAGAACAACATGAACGACAACCTAGCGGTCAAGGCAGAGAACCTGCGGAAGGAATACCGCCGAGCGGATTTCAGCGTGCTCGCCCTCGATGATGTGGACCTGGAGATCCCACGGGGAAGATTCTTGGCCCTCATGGGGCCGTCCGGGTCCGGCAAATCGACCTTGCTGCACTTGGCGGCCGGCATCGACAAGCCGACTCAAGGGCGCATTCACGTTCTCGGGGACAACATCGCGCAGCTTGGCGACAAGCAGTTGGCCCGCTGGCGCAGTGAGAATATTGGCTTCGTGTTCCAAACCTTCAACTTGATTCCGGTGCTGACAGCGCTTGAAAACGTCGAGCTTCCGTTGCTGCTGACGCGCCTGAGCAAGAAGGAACGAGGGGATCACGCCCGCCGGGCGCTCGACATCGTGAATCTGGGGGACCGCCTCGAACACTACCCCCGGCAGCTTTCCGGAGGCCAGGAACAGCGGGTGGCCATCGCCCGAGCGATCGTTACTGACTCTTCCATTATTCTGGCCGACGAGCCCACCGGGGACCTAGACGCCGGTTCGGCCAACGATGTACTGACCATTCTGTCCCGGCTCAACGAGCGACACGGCAAGACCGTCATCATGGTCACCCACGACCCTCGCGCCGCGAAGTTCGCTCACTCGACCCGCCATCTCGAAAAAGGACAGCTGCTACCGGAGGGCCAGCTTCCCGCCGATTGAAGGGTGGCCGGCAGTGTTGCGGGTAGTCACGTGGCGCCCCCGAGCTCACACCTTGCATTCACCTGGGACAGGCACCTGGAGCAGCTCATTGGGTATGACGAATCCGCTAGCATGGGTCAAAAGGCAAACCGCCCACCCGCCTGGCTGGTTGCGGGTGAGCGTTAGGCATTGCCGAACCGTCACGGCGTCAGCAGGAACTGTGAGAAGAGAATAATCTGAGTGTATGTCGCTAAGCTATCTTGACAAAAAGATGGCCCGGCATAGTAGAGTGCCTTCCAAAGCGAGAGCCAAAAGGTTTTCGCCTTACACACCTAGGTGGTTCTAAACTGTGGGATAATATTTGAAGTGAGAAAGGACTGTACGGCCACCCTCGGCGTAAGCTCTTCGTGATGTAAGTGGCAGTCGCCAGCACTGCCGCTGCTCAGGCACGGCTAACCTAGCCGGCCTCGACAAACACAAACTCTTAGAGCGACGAGAGTGCGCACGAGAAGTGCCTGAATTTGGAGGTGAATCGATGAATCTAAGACCACTACACGATAGAATCCTCGTGGAACGGATCGAGGAGGGAGAACAGGTGCGAGGCGGGATCGTCATTCCCGACTCGGCCAAGGAGAAACCTCAGCAGGGCAAAGTCATTGCCGCTGGAAATGGCAAAAGACTAGAGGACGGCACGGTAGCTCCGCTGGACGTAAAGGCGGGTGACCGCATCCTTTTTGCGAAGTACGCCGGTTCGGAAGTGCAGATAGACGATAACGAATACCTGATCTTGCGGGAAGACGAGGTGCTGGCTGTTGTCGATGAAACCACCACGGAATCCCAAAAGGCAGCGTAAAGGAGAGGACGAGAATGGCTGGAAAACAAATTATCTTCGGTGAAGACTCTCGCCAGGCGATTCTGGCAGGCGTCAACAAACTAGCGAACGCAGTGCGCGTCACGCTCGGCCCCAAGGGCCGAAACGTGGTCTTAGAGAAGAAGTTCGGCGGGCCCACGGTGACGAAAGACGGTGTGACCGTCGCCAAGGAGATCGAGCTCGAAGACAAGCTCGAAAACATGGGCGCTCAGATGGTGCGCGAAGTCGCTTCCAAGACGAGTGACGTCGCCGGCGACGGGACGACAACCGCGACGATCCTGGCGCAGGCTGTTTATCGGGAAGGCGTAAAGAGCGTCGCCGCGGGCACCAATCCCATGGCGATCAAGCGCGGTATCGAGCAGGCTACGGAGAAGGTCGTGGCCCAAATCCAAGAGCTCTCCCGTCCGGTGGAAGGGGAGGCGGTTTCCCAAGTGGCAGCCATCTCCGCCAATAACGACCAATCCATCGGAACCATCATCGCCCAAGCGATGGAAAAGGTCGGCAAGGACGGCGTCATCACGGTGGAGGAAGGCAAGACCATGGAGACGGAGCTCGAGGTGGTGGAGGGTATGCAGTTCGACCGCGGCTACTTGTCGCCCTACTTCGTAACGGATCAGGAATCTATGGAATGCGTCCTCGAAAACGCTTACATCCTGATCCACGAAAAGAAGATCACCAGCATGAAGGACCTGTTGCCGCTGCTGGAGCAAGTGTCCCGCGCGGGCCAGCCCTTGCTGATTGTCTGCGAAGAAGTCGAGGGCGAGGCTCTGGCGACGCTCGTCGTCAATAAACTGCGCGGTACTCTAAACTGTGCCGCAGTGAAAGCTCCGGGCTTCGGTGACCGGCGCAAGGCCATGTTGGAAGACATCGGCATTCTTACCGGTGGCAAAGCGCTGATGGAAGAAACGGGCATCAAGCTCGAAGGTGTAAAGCTTGAGGACCTGGGCCAGGCCAAACGCATCGTCATCGACAAAGACAATACGACGATCGTGGAGGGCGCCGGTACGAAGGATGCGATCGAAGGCCGGGTCAAGCAACTGCGGTCCCAGGTCGAAGAAACTACCTCCGACTACGACCAGGAAAAGCTTCAAGAGCGATTGGCCAAGCTGGTTGGCGGCGTTGCGGTGATCAAAGTCGGTGCAGCCACCGAGACCGAGATGAAAGAGAAGAAGGCTCGTGTCGAGGACGCCATGCACGCCACTCGCGCAGCCGTCGAGGAAGGTATCGTGCCTGGCGGAGGCGTGTCGCTATTGCGGGCTGGTGAGGCTCTCGGCGACTTGAAGTCCGAAGACGAGGACGAGCAGATCGGAATCAACATCGTGCGCAGGTCTCTCGAAGAACCTGTTCGCTGGATCGCCCAGAACGCGGGCCAAGAGGGAGCCATCGTAGTGGCCAAGGTCCGTGAGAATTCGGAAGCCAATTTCGGCTTTAACGCTCAGTCTGGCGAATACGGCGACCTGGTCGCAGCCGGCGTTATTGACCCCACGAAGGTGACGCGGACGGCGCTACAAAACGCGTCCTCGATCGCCGGGCTGATGCTCACAACCGAGGCATCGGTGCACGAGATTCCCGAAAAGGAAAAAGCACCCGCCATGCCTATGGGTCACGACGATTACTAGTCACTCAGCAAGTGCAAAACCCTTGGGTGCTTGACGCATCTTCGAGGGACAGAACATGGGCCGGTTTTCAGCCGGCCCTATTTTTTGGCCGACCGGCCACAAGCAAACCCCTCTCGGGACCACTGCTCAAAAGAACGGCTACTGGGAGGCGTGGAGAGATCGCTTGTCCCGAAGAGCGATCGTAGTGAACAGCGCTCCCATTGCCGGCCAAGTTCCTTCGTTTAGTCGAGTAGGGGGCAATTCATTGCGCCCGCGAGCGCGAATCTGAGGCCTAGCAGCCCGTGGTAGAAGCTAAGTTCGGCAAAAAATAGGGACCCACCATTTTTTGCGACGAAGGACTTTCACCTCGGGCTGCCAGGCGGTTTTTTCTGCGTTCGATTCTACTTGGCTCAAACAGAAATGGCCGGCGAACCGATCCCTGCACTCCGGCTTTGCTATATGCTTGCGGTGCAAGCGGCCGGCGGAAAGAAATTCGCGGCTGCCCGCCAGGTGGGACGCGCAGCCGCGATAGCCAAGGAGAGAGTATGGAACAAACTGTCTCTGTCGGTTACTATCGAAAGGGAGGCAGAAAAACTTTAGTAGTTTGCGACTTTTCGCGAGACGGGCCCGCGGCACTAGCCCGCTTTTCTCGCCATGTGGCGAAGCGAAGTGTGTGAGAAGCCCGTCAGTACGACGCGCTCACCGCTCGTTTGTTTTGTGGCGCACGCTCTCAGCCTGCCGCGTCGAGACTCTTCTCGACGCCTGTGCTCACTCCGACCGGGGGTACTATGCATCGCGCCCTCGGCTGGCCACCCTTCGTAACCGCGTTTGCGAAGTGATCCACTAAGATAAAAAATGGCTGACTTCGCAGTCACCGAGCTGGACAGCGAGATCGACTTTTCGAATCTCCCTTACTGGGATGTCGTCATCGTCGGTGCCGGTCCCGCCGGACTCGCCGCCAGTCTGACGACGGCCCATCGTGGCCTGACGACGCTGGTTGTTGAGGCCAAAAGCAGGCCGGGCGGCCAGCCTCAATTCCTCTACGCGGACAAAAAGATCGTGGATGTTCCCGGTTTCCCGGACGGTGTCACCGGGGAGGAGCTTTCCGCGCGGGTGTTTCGCCAGGCTGACGACGCCCTCGTTCAGTTTCGCTTCAACGAAGAGCTCGTCGCTATCGAAGAAACCGACCAAGTGGCGAAAGACGATCCGCTCAAGCGACTCGTGACGAGCGACGGGAGCTATCCTTGCCGCAAAGTGATCATTGCGTGCGGACTGCTGCACTACCCAAGGAAGCTGCCCGTTTTCGATCAGCTCAACTCGAAAAAGGTCTACTACAAGATTCCCAAGATCGGCGATTACGAGGAGAATCAGGTCGCCGTAGTTGGTGGCGGCGACTCCGCGATGGACGCGGCCTTGATGGTTCTCCAGCGAAACGGCCGGGTCGATATGGTCATCCGCGAAGAGGTTCCGGTCGGGAAAGCAGATAGCCTTGCCCGCGTCCGGCGTCTGGGCGGAAAGATCCATACGTCGATTGAGATCACGGCGGCGGAATTCCGCGGAGATAAGATCGTCCTCACCCTGTCGGACGGGAAAAATGTGGAGTGCGACCTGGCCATCGTCCAGATCGGTTTTCTGTCCGCCAAGGAGACGTTTCAGCGGCTGGATCTGCGATTGAATGACAACGGCAGTATCGCCATCGATCCCTATTACGAGACGAGTCGCCGAGGGATCTTCGCCGTCGGCGATGTCCATGGCGACATCAAACTCATTACCGTTGCTTGGGCGGAAGGCATTCAGGCCGCCATCTACGCCTTCAAGGAAATCACCAGCCCCTACTGGCTAAACGAAAAGCGATTGCGGGACCAAAAGATCACCATGATCGGTGAAAAGATCACCCAGGCAGCACAAAGCCAAACTCTTGCCAAACGAAAGCGGATGTGATCTAGCAGCCTGTCGTAGAAGCTACGTTCGGCAAAAAATAGGGACTGTCATCCGACTTTCGTTTCTGCAACTGCCTTCTATCCAGTATGGGTTAGAGGACGAAAGTCGGTGACTGTACCATTTTCTGCGGCGAAGGACGTTCACCACGGGCTGCTACGGTCGCGGAGCTTCTAAGCTACTCACCTCCGCGATTGACCCCCGTCTCCCGCAAACTGATTCGCCAACAAAGTTTTGGGCGCCGGGACTTTTGTCAAGCTCTTTGTCAGGCAGATACGGTCCGGGATGGGGTAAGATAACCGGGGCGGCCGGGACACGATGGGGAAAGAGGCCGGGGTCCCGCCAACAGGAAAACGATCTTCGGAGAACCGGTTCCCTGAGTGCCTCATCTAGCTTCGGACCAGTGAGATCGTAATGGGCGGACGGTTTCCAAGTATCGCCTCGTGCTGAGACCGGCAATGACTCTTACAATGGCTTTCACAGTTCGTTCGGGCTTCGGAGGGCGTGCTTGCTTACTGATTTTGGCCTGCGCCTCGTTACTGACGGCCCAGCAGCCCGCCATGCAAAACCCCCACACGTCACCCGATGATCTACGGGCGGGAGAACGCTTCTACCGCGCTTCTTGCGCCATTTGCCACGACTTCGATGGCCACGGACTGCTCGGACAAGGTCCCGAAATCAGGACGGCGAAGCCCGGCGGCTCGACCGACGCCGAGTTGTACGAAACGATCAAGAACGGATTCCCGCCCGACATGCCACAGATCTCGTTTAGCGAGAAAGAGCGCTGGCAGGTCGTAGCCTTTGTGCAGTCACTGCGGCAGGCTTCCCAAACCGCGGGCGACCCGGCCGCGGGCGCCGCGCTGTTTCGAGGCAAAGGCCGGTGCCTCGGGTGTCACAAGGTTCACGGCAAGGGGGGACCATTCGGACCGGAACTCAGCGACATCGGAGCCCTTCGATCCGTCGAAGAAATAGAGACCTCCATCCGTGCCCCGAATCAAGACGTCTCTCCCGCTTACTGGAGGGTCCGCGCCGTCACCGAAGACGGAGAGAAGGTCACCGGCAGACGCTTGAACGAAGACACTTATTCGGTCCAGTTGCTCGACAGCAAGGAGCGGCTGCGGTCGCTGATGAAGAGCGATTTGCGGAGCTTCGAGATGGACCCCGACTCGATGATGCCCTCCTACGAAGGTAAGCTCAACGAGCGCGAGATCGATGACCTCGTCGCTTACCTTGCTTCGTTGAGGCCAAAGGGAACCGAACCATGAGAAACTTCGGCCGGTTCATTCCATTGTTGCTCTGTGTTGCGGCTCTGCCCGCACAAGTTAGCTACGAACGTCTTCTCAAATCGGAAAGCGAACCCGGGAACTGGCTGACCTATTCGGGCGCGTACAAGAGCAACCACTACAGCAAACTGGACGAGATCAGCCGTGAGAACGTGGGCGGCCTTGAACTGAAATGGGTTTTTCAGGCCGGCACGACCGACAAGTTCCAGTCAACGCCATTGGTTGTCGACGGCGTCATGTACTTGACCGAGGCGGCCAACGATGTTGCCGCGCTCGATGCCCGGACGGGCCGCGTGTTCTGGAGGTATGAGCACAGGCTGCCGGAGCGAGTCAACCTTTGCTGCGGACACCTGAATCGCGGGCTGGCCATGTCGGGTGATCGCCTCTACCAAGGGACGCTCGACGGACGCCTCCTGGCTCTGGACAGCAAGACCGGAGCCGTGTTGTTTGATCGCCGGCTGGTGGATAACACCAAAGGGTACTCGTTGACCGTGGCTCCGCTGGCGGTCAAGAACAAGATCATCGTTGGTACAGCGGGCGGCGAGTACGGCATCCGCGGATTCATCGACGCCTATGACCCGGAAACCGGGGAACGAGTTTGGCGATTCCACACCATCCCCGGGCCGGGCGAGGCGGGCCATGAAACCTGGGAGAACGATGCCTGGAAGACGGGTGGCGGCTCCGCTTGGGTAACCGGTTCGTTCGATCCCGAGCTTAACCTTCTCTATTGGGGGGTCGGCAACCCCGCCCCGGACTGGAACCCGGAAGTTCGGCCGGGCGACAACCTTTACACCGGCTCGGTCGTGGCCCTTGACGTCGACACGGGCGAACTGAAGTGGCACTTCCAGTTTACTCCGCATGACGAATGGGACTACGACGCCGTGCAGATACCGGTCCTGGTCGACATGGAGTTCCGCGGCCGCCCGCGCAAACTCATGCTGTGGGGCAATCGTAATGCTTTCTACTACGTTCTCGACCGGGAAACGGGAGAGTTCCTGCTGGGCAAGGCCTTCGCGCGGCAGACCTGGGCTAAGGGTCTCGACGAAAACGGCCGGCCGATCAAGATACCCGGCATGGGTCCCTCGAAAGAGGGCACGGCCGTCTACCCCTCCGTGCAGGGAGCGACCAATTGGTACGCTCCCTCCTACAGCCCGCGGACCGAGCTGTTCTACCTGACGGTCTGGGTCGACTACTGGGGTCTGTTCTACGCCGACGAAGCGGTCTTCACCCCCGGTAACTTCTTCGGCGGCGGGCTGGTGAAGAGAATCTTACCCAACAGGATGTCGGAGGAGGACGTGGGCTACGGGGCCGTCCGCGCGCTGGACCCGCGCACGGGTGAGTTGAAGTGGGAGTTCAAGACGACGGAGATGTCCGAAAGCGGTCTGCTGTCGACGGCGGGAGATGTCCTCTTCTCGGGAAGTGTTGAAGGCAACCTTGTGGCGCTTGACGCTCATACCGGCAAACAGTTGTGGCGAACAAGTCTCGGCGGCCGGATGAGCAACTCCGCCATCACATATCTCGCCGACGGCAAGCAGTATGTC
The DNA here is from genome assembly GCA_965222095.1 of Bryobacterales bacterium. Taxonomy (GTDB): domain Bacteria; phylum Acidobacteriota; class Terriglobia; order Bryobacterales; family UBA6623. The sequence goes on along the minus strand of CBDCTD010000004.1, from coordinate 1,891,156 downwards.
TCGGTCACGGCGGGCCATTCCTTGTTCACTTTCGGTCTGAAAGAATGACGGAAAATGACGTATCCGGGTACTGACCAGCTGACGCTCGAAGAACACGATGGGCTCGTCACCTCGTAAGAAAGCGGGCTGGCCGTACGAAGGTGGGGTGCTTCGGCGCGTGATTTCGTAATATAATGGTCCTGCACTCGTGATGGGGAGAGTGTCGGCTCATGGCCAAGGGTTCCGCCAGAAGTCGTCCGATCGCCTGCTAGCGGCGTACTCCGCCTTCCCGATCAACTAAAGACCTTAGTGAGAATACCCGAAGGTTCACCCAGGTCAGTGTTCTTTTCCTATTTTTTACCGTCGTCGCACTAGACGCTTTACTTGCCGGCGTCGATAGGATGGGAGGACGCAGAGGTCCCACATGGATTTTTATCCGATTCTTTGGTCGATTCTAATTGCATTCGTCCTTGCCGAGTTCTCTACTTTTTGTACAACGATCTATCTCCATCGCGGCGTCACACACCAGGCCCTGACGCTTCACCCCGCGTTGGCCTTCCTTATGCATTTCCAGTTATTCCTCGGGACCGGCATCGTTCCCCGGGAGTGGGCTGCGGTACACCGCAAGCATCACCGCTTTTCTGACGAGGAAGGCGACCCTCACAGCCCGTACATCGAAGGCCTCTGGAAGGTCTTGTTCTTGAACGCGTTGATGTACAAAAAGGAAGTCAAGAATCCCGAAACGATTGAGACCTTTGCTCCGAATTGGAAGACGGACTTGATCGACCGAATTCCACATGGCGGCTCGGTGGGACCCTATCTGGGAATGGCGATACTAGCCGCGTCGTTTCCAGCGCTTCTTGGAGTCAACGTTTGGTTCGGCGCCGCCCTCGGCGTCGTCACTTGGTGGCTCAACGCCGGCATCTACGTCTTCTTGAACGCTATGGTCAACAGCGTCTGCCACAAAGTCGGTTATCGCAACTTCAAGAATCATCTCGCCACCAACCTACAGTGGGTTGCTCTACTCACGGGAGGCGAGGGTCTGCACAACAATCACCATCAGTTCCCCATGTCCGCTCGCATGAAGGCCAAAGGGACTGAGATCGACCCTGCGTGGCCCGTCATTTGGGTGCTCCGCAAACTGCGACTCGCAGAGTACAAAGACTCTGCCCTGGCACGGACCGACCCGTCCTTGAAGAAGGCGGCTTAAGAACGACCTATGGCCGGAACAACGATTACCGTACGCAACAACGGACCTTGCCGGATCGAAGGGGAGTTCACCGTCGTCGATGCGGACGGCAAGCCGTTCGATCTGGCTGGCCGCACTGTGATTAGCCTCTGCCGCTGCGGTGAGTCCGAAAACAAGCCCTTCTGCGACGGGAGTCACGGCCGTTGCGGCTTCGAGTCTGTTACGGAAGCTCGCGCTCTGCCTCCTCCCAAGCCCAAGCCTTAAGTTCCCGCCGCCCTCGAGCACCCTCGCCCACACACGAATCAGAGCCGCGAACGCAAGTGAGCGGTCATACGCCGTGGGCAACAACGAGGTCTTTCTCATCGCCGAGACAGTTCTGTTTGTGGCGCACGCTCTCAGCGTGCCGCGTCGAGACTCTTCTCGACGCCTGGCGCAGTACGGATTTGTGAGTAAGAGGCTCGGAAGCCTCCTCGCCCGTAGTTCTCCCGTCGCAAGCCAGAGCCGCGACCGTCAGGGCGCGGGCCCGCAGGCTAACGCCCGCGGCTCTGTGCGGTTTCGTTCAGCAAGCTGGTCCTGGCTATTCGCCAACAACTGAACTTGGTCCCTCTGTTTCACCTCACTATGACGAGCCTCCTCATGGGAGCCGCGATCGCCAAAACGCGACTCTATCTCGTCCAACTCTTATCGTGGTGAGGTCCGGCGCTGAACTTTCCTGAAGGCGGACCTCAAAGCCTTTAGGCTGCCCAAAGCAACATTAAGATCAACGTTGCGTTGTACCCGGCGTGCATGAAGACTGACGGAACGACTGACCGCGTGTTGGCCCTCACTGCGCCAAAGGCAGCGCCGACGAGGAAAAGCCCCAGCATGACCTGCCACTGCCATGCGTTCTGGCGGCCATGAAGTGCGGTGAACATGGCGCTCGTCAGCAGAATCGCCACGAAAGCGCCATGCGATCGCTCGAATACAGGAAACAAGAAGCCTCGAAACAGAAGCTCCTCGACGACGGGGGCAATGAACACGGCGAAGAGAGCCACGAGAGCGAACGAAAGCTGGTCCTGCGACATTAGGGCTTTGATGGGCGAAGGGCCGACCGGTTTCGGAAGCAGCGTGGCGCCGAGCTGCACTACGAGACTAAGGAGCAACCCCAAAAAGATGTAGTGGAGACGGGAATGCCCCCGCGTTGTCCAGCCGATCGCCGGCCCGAAGGGTAGTCGGTATCGCCTGGTGATGCGCCAGTAGATAAACCCCAGCAGAGTGAGTGACCAAACAAACTGTACGGCCAACATCAGCGGAGCCGACGTGAGGGAATCGAGAACGGAGGGTGCGCTGTCTCTAAACAGGCCAAGCCCGAAGTAAACGCAGAAGCCAATTACATTGACGATCAGCAGTGCCGGCGCTGCAAATAAGATCAGGTAGGCGACGTCGCGGTACCGCCATCCGCCTGGCATCTCAGGCACTGCCGGCGCGCTCGGTTTGGGCTCGCCGGGAGGCGTCCGTTCCTCTGCCGAGCTTCCGACCGACGGCGAACCGCTCGTTGGGGAGGCGTCCGAGTCCTTCACGGGATTTGGTGCTACTCGAAGATCGTCTCCACCGGAACGATCTCTATGCTGTCTATGTCGAGCTTGTAGCGGCCGATGATCTTGTCTTCGTCCAGAATATCCTGCGCCGGCTTGGAGGCGTAGTGCACCCTGGAGGGAGACTTGGAGCGTAATGCCCTTTTCATACCCGTGGCATCTTTCGTAATGATGACGATGTCCAGGTCGGTCGAGCGAAGGTGTTTGAGGATGGTCCGGTTAACATCTTCCAGCGTCAGCTTCGCGAGGGCGTCTTTGAGGAAGGCCTCGAATTCCCCAATGCCATAGTAGCGACTGTCGAGGGCGTAGCCCAGCCGCTCGCTCTCCGTCTGAGTGAGTAGGTTGAGGGATTTCGACAAGAACTGCTTCGTGGATGCAAGGTCCTCCTCCGAGAGGCCGTTTGTAGCCAGCTTGTTCAGCTCGTAGAGTGCTACGCGCAACGCGAACGGTCCGTTTCGCGGCTCCACGGGTCGAATCCAAATCTGAAAGATCTGTTGCCGCCGGGCGAGATTGGGGTCGGGCTTGAACTGGAACATGCCGCGCGGGAAATATTCGATATAGGCGTAGTCGCCGTAGTTCATCCCGCGAATCTCGCGGATACGATGGAACAGGTAACTTTTGCTGGATCGATGCTGTCCGAAGTAAGACTGCACCAGTTTCAGCGCGGGCCAGTCGGGGGAGGCACGGGTGATGGAGATAGGGAACCCCAGCGAGATCAGAGTTCCACGAGTGTCTTTTTCTATGATCTTGACGCGGAGCCTTTTTGTTGCCGCCGGCGCGGGAAGCTCTCCCCGCCTTGTCGCACCGTCGGGTAGAACAGCGAAGTCCGCTTTCACCTTTTCCGGGAAGCCCGCCGGATACCCTCCCGCCAGCCCAATCACCAGGTTGCCGCGAGTGTAATTGCCCTTGTAGAAAGCCTTCAAATGATCGACGGTCAGTTTCTCCAGGGCAGCGACCGTTCCAACGTTGTGATGCCCATAAGGGTGGTCGCGATAGATCTGCCGGTACAAGAATTCCTTGCCTAGCTCCTCTTCATTGTTGCTTCGGAGTTGAATACGCAAGAAGTTGATAGCTTCGTCTCTCAGACGCTGAAAGTCTTCTTTCTTCCACCCAGGCTCCAAGAGCACGGCACGCAAGATCTTGTAATACTTGTCCAAGTTTTCTACGTGGGTCGTCCCGCGGAAAACAGTCATCTCTTTATCGACTTGGGCGTTGACCGATGCCGCCATCGGAAACAAAGCTTCCACGATGTCGCTATAGGCCAGCTGCTTGGTCCCGCCCTTGCTGACCATCGCAGCCGTCAGCGCAGCGATGCCTTCCAGGCCTGCCGCATCATCAGCGGCGCCTGTCTGGAAGAGGATGCGAAAGCTAACCAGCGGGGACTTGCTGGGTGATGTAAGCAGAGCAGGCTCGGCACCGTGACCGCTATAGCAGGCAATCAGCAGCAGAAGAATAGCCAGAGCCTTGTTCATTGCTTTTCACCAGCTTCTTCAGCACGGAAAACAAGTCGGGCCGTCGTTCGCCCTACCGGGATGAAATACTTCTTGGCGACAGTCTGTATGTCGGTTGGCGAAACTTTACGGTAAAGGGCGTAGCGCTTGTTGATGGTTTCCGGACTTCGCCTCAGACCAAGAAAATGTGCCAGCGTGCGGGCGATGGAGGCCGTACTGTTCATACCGAGTGCGAAGTCAAATCGCAAGTGCGACTTGACCGCCTCGAGTTCTTCCGCGGAAACTTCGTTCTCCCGCAGCCTGTCAAACACAGCCAGCATCTCCTGCTCTACGTAGTCTGCATCCTCCGCGTTCTTAACCAGGGCTACTGCCGAGAACAAATAAGGGTCGCGGTGGTCGTAGTAAGCCGGGAACAAGGTTTCGACCTTTTGCTCTTCGATGACGAGTTTCTTGTACGGCTCGGAGTTTTCCGAGAACGCGTAATAGGCAATGACGTCGAGCGCGGCCGAATCGGCGAGTTCGTCGTCATAGGCCGGAGCATGGAAGGAGATCGAGACAATCGGCAGCGTCGGCGTGTGAAACTGAACTTCGGCCGTCTTCGGCTCTTCCTGAGGAGGCTCGGCGGGAATTGCAGGTTCGTAACTGCCCCGCTTCCAGTCGCCCCAGTACTTCTTGACGAGAGGTAGAGTTTCATCCCGGGTGACGTCCCCCACAATCGATACGATCGTATGTTCGGGCCGATAGTAGCGGTCAAAGAACTGCAGGCCGTAGTCATACATCTCGGGCATCTTCTCGACGTCCCTCAAGAACCCCATCGTCGTGTGTTTGTAGGTGTGCTTGGTGAAAGCTTTGTCCCGAACCACCTCGTCAAGCTTTCGCATCGGGCTGGCGAAGTTCTTGTTGTACTCGCCCAACACGGCGCGGGTTTCCGTCCGAAATACGTCCTCCGAATAGGTCAGATTCTGAAAGCGATCAGCCTCGATCTCGAGAATGGGCTCCAGGTCCTCTTTCGAAAAGACGGCGTGATAGACGGTTCGGTCGTCCGTTGTATAAGCGTTCGTCTCCGCCCCGGCCGATTGCATCACGGCCTCCCATCTTTCCGGGGGAAACTTTTCGGTGCCGCGGAACATCATGTGTTCGAACAGGTGAGCGAATCCTGACCTGCCGGGCTCGACCTCGTTCCGCGATCCGACTTGCACCACAGTGTAAAGCGCAACGACATCGGGAAACTCTGTCGTGACGGTGACCAGACGCAGTCCGTTGTCTAAGTCGTCGATCGCGTAGGGGTGAGGGAAGATCTTATCTTCGGCAGGTGGACCGCAACCGAGCGCCAGGCCCGCAAGGACGTACAACGCCAAGGTTTTCTTCATCTGCTATCTACCGAGTCTCGCAAATCATGGCGACATGGCCCGTGTTCAGACCGTAGGGGCACGGCAAAAGTCGTGCGCGCGCGAAAAATGGGGACTGCCACCAATTCGTCCCCCATCATGCCCCAGAAAAAACACTTAGCATGAAGCGAATTGGCTGGCTGTACCCGATTTTTCGCGACTTTCACTTCTACCACGGGCTGGTCGGGACACCGCATGCTGTGCCCGTGTCCAAAGTCACTGTATTTTGCGAGCCTCCACAATCGCGGGCGACCCACGCTTACCCGCTCGACACGCAAACGATAGCAAAGCCATCTTCCGCTTTGCATCGGGGCCTCTGCGGCGACACCCGCCTCCGCTCGAATCATTCATCGTCTCTGACAGCGCGGGCAAAAGTGTGTGCCGCGGCCGGCCACGATCGTGCGGCGGAGCGGCGTGCCACAGGCTTTACACGGCTCGCCGGTCTTGCCGTACACCATGGCCTTGAGCTGGAAGTACCCCCGTGCACCTTCACTGTTGACGTAGTTGTTGATCGTGGTGCCCCCCGCCGCGATGGCGTCGTCGAGAACTTCGCGAATGGCTCGGTGCAGGCGCGCAGCGCGCTTGGTTCCAACTTTGGCGCTGTTGGTCTTGGGGTGGATGCGAGCACGGAAGAGCGCCTCGTCGGCGTAGATGTTCCCCAGACCGCGAAGAAACTCCTGGTTGAGTAACAGCGCCTTCAACATGCCCCGACGTGAACGCAGCCGGGCCGTGAATTCCTCCAAAGAGATCTCCAACGGCTCGGGACCCAGTTCGCGCAGTCGTGCCGGCAGACCGTCGGACAACTGCCAGCGCCCGAACTTGCGAATGTCGTGATAGATGAGCGTGGAACCGCCTTCCAACTGCAGGATGGCCCGCGTATAGGGCCCTGGTTCCCCGTTGATAATGAAATTCCCTGTCATACGGAGATGGACTACGAGGCACGAACTCCGTCGACCATGTTCGAGGCCCATGACGATGTACTTGCCGTGGCGGCGTAGGGACACGATCCTGTGGCCGCTTAGCCGTTCGGCTGTCTCGTCGGCGTCGCCGATAACGAGCTGAGGGAAGCTAAATTCCGCGTTGAGGATCCGCCGGTTGAGAACATGCCGGGAGAGTCCCCGAACAATCGTTTCAACTTCGGGAAGTTCGGGCATCAAACGCGGATAGGCCGGGTGGTCGCTGTTTGGGAGCGATATCTACCGCCGAACTCACTTCTACCACGGGCTGCTCCGATTCACTCCCATTCGATCGTCGACGGAGGCTTGTGGGAAATGTCAAGCAGGACCGCCTCGATCCCCGGCAGCGCTGTCAGCTTTCTTGCCAGCGCATGCACCTTCGCGCCGGGAAGGAGGGCTACTTCCGCAGTCATTCCATCCACTGACGTGATCGGACGCAGCACGATTGTCTCACCGCCCTTGCGAGAAAAGGGCAACAAGACCACGGGGCACTGCCAGACGGAGTTGTATAGGTCGTGGTCCCTAAGGAAATCCGTCACAATGCCGTCCGCTTCCTGAAGCAGTCCCACTCGCTTCTGGGTGAGGTAGGCGCGTTGGATCTTCCACTCAGAGGGTCGGAACCGTCTCGGTGTCCAGAGCATTACGACACGGTTCGTGTGCCGGAACTGGTTCGTAATCTCCGTCGCCAACGGCAGAGCATTCCGGTATTCCGGTTCGCCGTGATAGAGAACGGTTACTTTCGCGTAGCTTCTGCTGTCGCCCTGTACGCCGACGCTCCGCAGCGGCAACAGAACGGCTCGGTAGTTTGTCTCCTTGACCAACTCGTTGATTTCACGGTCTTTTTCGAGCTTGGCCGAACGAGAGGAACAGAGGCAACGAATCGCCAGTCCCGGGCCGGGGAATGGGTGCCGACCGATGAGTTCTTGCGGCAATCCCAGCACTCGCCCCAGGAGCCTGACCTCATCCTTGTAGAATTCGGCAAGCGGCTCAAGTACCCGGCCTTGTTTGATGAGCTCGCCGATGCGCTTCACTCGGTTGTGGTGCGTCTTGATGACGGACGAATTGGCCGAGCCTCCTGATTCAATCGTGTCGGGATAGATCGTGCCCTGCCCGAGTACCCAATCGTGGTTCTTGAATTCCTGGCGCTCAAGCACGCGGTCTTGAACGTCAACGAAAAGCTTGCCGATCAGCCTCCGCTTCTGCTCCGGATCGACGACTTTCCTCAGGGCACTGAAGAAATAGCCACGAGCGGAAACGACCTCGAGGGACCGAAAGCCCACGCGCTCGAAAGCCTTGCGGATTTGCTGGGTCTCGCCCGCGCGCATGAAGCCAGTATCGACGTAGATGCCGTGCACGAGCTCCGGGCGCAGCGCGCCCACGGTCAAGGCGTACGCTACCGTCGAGTCAACCCCGCCACTCAAGAAGAACAGCACCCGGCGGCCGTTCACCAAGCGCTGAATGTCCCGCTGAATCTGAGTCACGCGGTCCTGAGGATGCCAGTTCATGCGGCAGCGGCACACGTCCGCGAGGAAATTGTGTAGGATCTCGGCTCCGTGCACCGTGTGGATAACCTCGGGATGGAACTGTAAACCGAAATACTTCCGGCTCAGGTCGCCCATGGCAGCCACCTTGCACTGCCTGGTGTCTCCGAGAACTTGGAAACCTGAGGGAAGCTTGGTGACTTGGTCGCCATGGCTCATCCACACCCTCTGGCGGCGAACCTGTCCATCGAACAGCGGGTCGTCCCGCCTTACTCGGAGGTCGGCCCGCCCGAATTCATGTGTTGTCCCCGGCAGGACTTCGCCGTCCAGATAGTGGGCCATTAACTGGTGGCCGTAGCAGATGCCGAGCAGCGGACGTCTGATCTGGAACAAATCCGTATCCGGCTGGGGACTCGTCGGGCCAAAGACACTTGCCGGACCGCCGGAGATGATCACGCCCCGGTATGGCTGCAAATCCGTTGGCTTTACGGCAAGCGGCAGGATCTCCGCATAAACGCCCAACTCGCGCACTTTTCGCGCGATCAGGTGGCAGTATTGCCCTCCGGAATCCAGTACAGCGACTTTGTCCATTGGGGGGACTCGCACGTCTGCAGGCCACCCTCCGAGGGGAGAGGCGGCTTCCTAAGTGCCTGACATTATAGCATTTAGGTGACGTATCTTGCCTAAGCTATTGATTTCATGAGGCTTGCGTGAATCCAACCTCGGGAGATCCTCGAAAAAGCACCTCGCCGAAGCAGAATCCTACTCTGGGATGTCGGACGCCCGGATCGGAGCCTCGACGAACCGGACCTCCACCCCCATACCCCATGGTTTTCTCAGTAAGTTGTTGGAAGAGAAGGGGTTGTCCTCCGAAAGGAGGTGACTCCTTCGGCTCTTCCATCCTATCCCAAGTTAGAGGCCTATCAGCTAGAGGCCTATCAGCGACGGCACCCAGGCGAGCTGACCACAGTTCGCGTTAGGTCAGGGAGGCAGCTTCTCCACGGTAGAACGCTCGTCACGGAGAGAAGGAACCGACCGACCTGGTATGTTAACTGCATTGACCGGTTCGGCGATCTCTCCTACAGTGACCCTAACCATGCGGCGCTGCGCGCTTGGCGCGATTCTTCTGTTCCTGGTCTTGCTTTCACCTCACCTGCGGGCGGATCACACTGCAACCTGCCGGACCTCGGCCCATCTGAAGATCGACGCGTCCTTCCTCTCTGTTTCGGAAGCCACGGGGGGCATCATGTTCAACCTTCGGGGCGACGAGCTGGGGAAACTGAGCGTCCTCTCGTCGGAGATGTTCCTCGGTAGAGACCGGCGTGATCCGGTGACGGGGATCGAATCCGGGCCCGCCTACCTCGTGAAGCTTCGCCGCCAGTTTGGGCCGTCTTCGAAAGACGAGTACATTGACGTCGATTCCACGGTGACCAAGCTCTTCCTATTCCTCAACGCCATGCGTCCTGTCGCCATGGAACTCTCCACGCCCTACGACTCACTCGTGACCGGATCGACGCCGGGAGTCAAGGTCGAGCAGTACTCCTCCGGTTGCCTTGTCTTGATCGACGACGTCAGTCCAGGCACATGGCGGGTGCGTGTCGAGGGATCCTCCGCCGTGGTGGTCCACGTGGAGGGGCGAACTCCCATCCGTTTCTTCTCGTTCGATTACGTCAGGTGGGCCGGGCGGCCCGGTCATCAAGGCTGGTTCGAACTCAAGGATCGCCCTCGGGTGGGCGAACAGCACCGAGCTGAGGCGACGCTCTTCGGTCCCGAAGCCTACAACCAGCTGGAGGAGTTTCAGATCCGCTCGCTCGGAGGGGACATCGTCACGAGAATCCCCTTCGAGGAAGAGAACGCAAGAGACTACTTGGTCGGACCGCTTGACGTCCCGAGCGAAATGTCTCGAATTTACGCCACCGGTCGTGACAAGAACGGCTACCCGTTTCAAAGAATGTACTCTCACACGATTGAAGGGCAACCACCCCTTGAACCAGGGGCTAGCGCCCTGGGCGTTCCGTTGCTCATCACCGCCGCAATTGGTAATGACCTGAATACGGTGCGTACTCTACTTCAAAAAGGTGAGGACGTGAATGCTCGTTCAGAAGCTGGCGATACGGCACTAATGTCCGCGGCCCAGCACGCGGACGTGACGATGCTGAAACTCTTGCTTGAGCATGGCGCGGACGTCAAAGCCGTCACCAAATACCAAGGGACGGCGCTTTTCCGGGCCACGGTAGCCGGCAATGTGGAAGCGGCCCGACTGCTGGTGGGCTACGGCGCACGCGGCGATGTTAGGGACGGCAGCGGCTACACCGCTTTGGAATGGGCGACGAAGAAGGGATACCACGAGATCATTGCCTTGCTGGCCGTCCCCGGCCGCCGTCCGCGACCCGAAGACGTTCAAAACCTCGGGGAGCAGCAGTGAGGCGAGCGGGGACCAAGCAAACCTCGGTCAAAAGGGCGCTGTCGAGGCCTCCATGACGGCGACTGGGACAAATAGGCGTGTTCGTCCCTACTTGCCTCGGTCGATTTGATAGGGACCGGCAATCTTGCCGGTCCTTCGGGCGAAGTTCCTCTCGCATCTCAGCCCAGGTTGAAGCGAAGCGAAACCCTGGGTGGACACTCACCCCACCGAGCAGCCACGCAGGGGCGTAGGAACGCGAAAGCGAAGTGGTCACCCCGACGCGTCGCAAGTTCGCACCCACGGTAGACCTCTCCACACCGCGAAAGTCATCTGCGGTAGGCTGCTTTCATCAGCGGATCGATCTTCCCGGGAGGTCTCATGCTTACACCCATCGCTCGTCAAGCGCTCTTACTAACCACAATCATCCTCGTCGGATGTCTCCTATCGGCCTGCGGCCCGAAAGAAGAAGCCGCAAACGAACAAGAAAAACGCGAAAGAGAGTTCCAGGAATCAATGACCGGGGTCGTACTCGAGGGTCACTTTACACTCGACGGAAAGGAAGGCCTCAGTACGGAGAGGTACGAAATCGAGAAGGTCTCGAGAATGCCCGGTGACTTTTGGGTCTTTCACGCGCGCATTCAATACGGCGGAACGGATGTGACCGTTCCCGTGCCTGTGAAGATCCTTTGGGCGGGAGATACCCCGGTGGTCAGTCTCACGGACGCTAACATCCCCGGCGTCGGCACGTTTACGGCCCGCGTGCTTTTCTACCGTGGCCAGTATGTAGGCACATGGAGCAGCGGCACGCACGGAGGCCAGCAGTTCGGACGAATCGTTCAGGAAGAAGCTGAAGCGAGCGAAGGTTCGTAGTCTGCGGGTAGGGCGTGGAAGTGCACGCCGCGTGCGGACCGGATCACTTGGGACACCGATCGAGACCGGCTGTTACAATCGTGTTGCCGGAACATCGAGCACCGGAATTAGGGGCGCTAGCGCCCGTGGCAAGAGTCGTGCAGGAGCGAAAAGGCCGAAAAATGGGGACTGCCACCAATTCGCCCCCCCGACATAGCCCTCGAGACGAGCACTTAACCTGAAGCGAATTGGCTGGCTGTACCCGATTTTTCGCAACCTTCACTTCTACCACTGGCTGCTAGCCTAGCGAGAAGGAGATTCACCGATGGCAGAGTCCGCTTCGCGCCGTTCATTTTTGTCGGAATTGGCCGCGGGGGCTGCCTTTTTGCCCGCCGCCGCAGCGTCTCTAAGTCAGCTGGCGCCTTTATTGGCGGCAGCGGGTGAGGGGGAAGCCTACTGGGAAATGGTTCGGCAACAGTTCCCCTTCGGTGAAAAAGTTCCCATGAACGCGGCCAACTTGTGTCCGTCGCCCCGGGTTGTCGCTGAGCGGGTTTCCCAACTCACGAGAGATATCGATTTCGACTGCTCATTCAACAACCGTGACAAGTTCAAGGTCTCCCTCGAAGAATCGCGACGCAAGGTGGCCGAGGAGCTTGGTGCCAGTGCTGATGAGATCGCTCTCGTTCGAAACACCAGCGAGGCCAATAATGTGGTCAATAACGGGATCTCCCTGCGCTCGGGAGACGAGATCGTTCTCTGGAACCAAAACCACCCAACGAACAACGTTGCCTGGGACGTGCGGGCCGCGCGTTTCGACTTGACCGTGAAGCGCGTCAAAACTCCCAGTCGTCCAGGCGGGTTGGACGAACTTGCACAAGTCTTTGTCGATAGTTTCACTTCAAAAACGCGCGTGCTGGCAATCACTCACGGTTCGAACGTCACGGGTGTGCGCCTGCCGGTGCGGGAGCTGTCGGAGGCGGCCCATCGCCGCGGCATTTACGTGCACGTCGACGGAGCACAGACTTGGGGCGCGTTCGATGTCAACCTCCGCGATCTGGGGTGCGACTCCTACACCGCCAGCGCGCACAAGTGGCTCGCCGGCCCGAAGGAGGTCGGCCTGCTCTATGTAAAGGAAGAAAAGATCCCCGAAATTTGGCCCAACGTAGTCGCACCGGGTTGGGGAAGCGACGTTGACCCGGACGTCAAGGGGGCTCGCAAATTTGAGTCGCTCGGCCAGCGGGATGACGCAGCCCTGGCCGCTGTCGGCACGGCGGTGGATTTTCAACGCGCGATCGGTTTTAGGGAGATCGAGGACCGCGTCCTGCAGTTAGCAACTGCCTTGAAAGCCGGCCTAAGGGAGATCGGAGCTAACCTGGTCACTCCCGAGGATCCAGAGCTGAGCTGTGGAGTCTGCATTATCGAAGTCCCAACTGAGCATCGCCAGGAAGTGTTCGACAAGGCCTACGCTGAACACGGCATCGCAGGCGCGATCGTGAATGGGTTCCGGCTTTGCCCGCACTTCTACAACACGATGGAGCACATCGATCGCGCGGTGGGCGCTGTCAAGGCAATGCGCGATCAGATTGTGTGAGGTGAGGCCGGGCGCGGCTTGCTGACAGTTTCGGGGCACTCTGAGCCGCAACATCGTTCACTTGAGCTGTAGTGGTAGAACCCGGGCGTGCTTGCCACAGGCACGCAGCGCCTCGAGGACGGATGTTTCCCCGATGTTCATGTGGTGGCAGTCGGGCTGAAGTCCCAGGTTGTCGAGGTTGAGGTCTTCGATGAACCGGGTGGCTTCGTCCAGGGTTGTCAGAACGCCGGGATAGCTCTCGTATAGGTCAGAGGTTCGAGCAGAACCGTGATGCCGAGGCGTGTCCGCAGATCCTCAACTACGGCGTCGGCGAACCTTTGGCGCAAGGTATCGATGGGTTCGACGGGCCAAGGCAGTTGTGGAATCCCGGGCTGGCCGGCGCAAACCTCAAAAAACTTGGCGCCGAACACAGACGCCTGGTCAAGCGACTTCTTGGCGTATTCGATCGACTTTCGTCTCACTTCGTCGCCCGAACCGACGAGGTCTCGGTTTTCTCCAGCATGGTAATAGCCCCAAGCTCCCAACACCCCGGGGACTTTGATCCCCAGCTCGTCCACCTTCTGTTTCAGTAGCTTGGCATCGACCTTGTCCGAATAGCGGCGGTTGTTTCGCCGAGACCTGCGGCCGTTGCTAGTGCCGCTGGACCAAAAAGTCGGAGCTCGAACGCGGGTTTCTGTTTCTGATGTTGTGGCGCAGACGCCCACGTCTGCCGCGTCGACACTCCTGTCGACGCCCTGGGCCTAATTGATCGCGCCCCGACGTGATCCTTCACAACTTCCAGCCAACCCCTACCAGACCACCAGCATTCTTAGGTCGCGAATGTTGTTCCCGGTGGGCCCGGTGATCACCAGGTCATCAAGCTGCTCGAAAAAATGATACGAGTCAGATCTCTGCTGGTAGTCGCTAGGGTCCATGCCCAGCTTTGATGCTCGCTCGGCGGTATTGCCGTCAGCGAGTGCCCCCGCGGCGGAGGAGTTGCCGTCGACCCCGTCCGTGCCGGCACTTACGACGGCGATGTTGCGTTCCGCGATCCGTTCCGCGCACGCCAAAACGAAGGCCTGGTTGCGACCCCCCATACCGTCTCCGGTCACCGGCCAGCTTAGTTCTCCGCCTGTCAGCAAGGCTACGGTCTGGCCGGGACATCTGCTTCGAAGCTCTTCGATCCCTTCGAGGAGGTGCTCAACCGCCCGCTCGAGAGGCCAGTCGTCGACGGACATGTCGGCCCGGCAGACCCATCCCTTCGATTTCGCCCGAGCATCCAGCCGGTCCAGCCCGTCCTGGTTTCCAAGCAGGCAGTGCCATGCACTGTTCTCGAACACGGCGTCCCCGGGCTTAGGGGTTTCCGGGATCGTCGACCGATCGAACATGTCCTGGATGGATCGCGGGAAACGCCCGGCAAGGTTCAATCGCTCCACAATGGCATAGCAGTCTTCCACGGTCGACTCATCGGGCATCGTTGGCCCAGAGGCTACGGTGGAAGGTTTGTCCGCTGGAACGTCCGAGACGTAGAGCGTGACCTGCCGGGCAGGGTGAGCGGCTTTCGCCAGGCGTCCCCCCTTTATCCCCGAGAAATGCTTCCTGAGGACGTTCATGTCAACGATGTTCGCGCCACAGGTGACCAGTAGGCGATAGAATTCACAGCAATCTTCCAACGAGATGGTCTCCAAGACGGGCTTCTCGCAGATGGCCGATCCACCCCCCGAAAGAAGGTAGATCACCAGATCCTCCCGCCCCAGATGGTGCAGCAGATCTTGTGTGATTTCGGCGGCGTGGAAGCTTTGCTCGTCGGGGTAGGGATGCCCTCCGAGGTACGTGCTGAAACCGTCCAGCTTCTCCTCAGGCTCCGCTGAGGTCACCACAATCCCCGTCGCCGCACGACCCTCGAGCGTCTCCGTCAGCACCCGAGACATCGGGAAAGCAGCCTTGCCAATCGCGACCACGACGATTTTCTCGTACCGCCCCAGCTCGATTCGGTCACCTCCGACCTCGAGCGCAGCATCTTGGCAGGACAACTTTTCGGGCATCACCCGATCGAGAGACAAACCTTCAAGCGTCGAGAGGAACAGTTGACGGAGGGTATCCTTCATGGCCGACACGGCCAATTCTAGTCGAATAGGGCCGTGTTGACGAGGTTCGGCGGGCGATTTCCTTGAAGAGCGGCTACGACGTTTTCGGCGGACATCACACTCATTCTGCGCCGCGTGTCAATCGAAGCGCTGGCGATGTGCGGAGCGAGCACGACATTCTCGAGGTTGAGCAATCGTGGTTCCACTTCCGGCTCCCGTTCGAAGACATCGAGCCCCGCGCCTGCAATAGTTTCTTCGGTCAACGCATCCGCAAGCGCTGCTTCATCAACTACCGGACCGCGGGAGGTATTAATCAGAATCGCGGTATCTTTCATCATGCTCAGTTCGGCCGTGCTAATCAGTTTGCGGGTCTCTGGAAGCAACGGCACGTGGAGGCTGACAAAATCGGACTCTCGCAGTAGCTGTTCGAGCGGAACGAACTCCAAGCCGAGGTCGGCTTCCACCTCGGCAGGGGCGCGGATAGCGTCGTGGTAAAGGAGCCGCATCTCGAAACCCCGACCGCGACGCGCCATGGCCTGTCCGATTCGTCCCATGCCGACCATCCCGAGCGTATGCCGGTGAATGTCTTGGCCGCAGAGCAGATCGATGCTCCATTGCCGCCACTGGCCAGCGCGCAGGAAGCGATCCGCCTCAACGATTCGGCGTGCGGTCGCCATGAGGAGGGTAAACGCGAAGTCCGCTGTCGTATTCGTGAGTACGTCCGGCGTATTGGCGACGGCGATCTTGCGCTCCGTGGCCGCTTGGACGTCGATGTTGTCAAAGCCGACAGCGACGTTGGCGATGACCTTGAGCTGCGGGCAGCGGTCCATCACCTCGGCGGAAAACTTATCCGTCAACTGGCTGATTACACCCGCCTTGTCCTCGAGCCGCGCTAGCAGCTCGTCCGGCGGGTAGCTCATGGCGGAGTCGTGATACTCCACCTCGACATGTGGCTGGAGATACTCGATCGCTTCCGGATAGACCCGCTTGGCGACAAGGACTCTTGGTTTCATCGGAGATCATTGTCTCACAAGCCCGCGAAAACCTACAATTTACCGAACCGGGCAGCAGAGCGAAGACCGTTGCGTCGCAACTGTGGATCGGCTACTCTATCCGTTCCAGGGCGGCCACGAAGGAAATCCTGGCCCATGAAGCACTGTAGACCGACCAGCTCGACCAAGGCGGATCGTAATGCCAGATGATGTACTCCGCATCAGGGTCTCGCGCCACGCGGCGTTCTATAGGCCGCTGATTTCGACCATCGCAGGCGGATTCCTTGCGGAGCAGGGCATCGAGGCCACGTACGATGTCTTGCCGCCCGGCCAGCGTCCGCACGATCTGCTGCGCGACGGTGAAATGGACGTTGCGCAGGCGGCGGTGCCTTCGAATTGGGGACCCATGGAGCAAGGGGAAACCGGTCTGCCGGTCCATTTCGCCCAAATCAACCGCCGCGACGGGTTCTTTTCACGGCCCGGGAGCCGGACCCGGGGTTTCACTGGAAGAAGCTGGAAGGCGCCACGCTGTTGGCCGATCACGGACGCCTGGTCGGAGGCCTACCCTTGCTTTATGGCCGGCGCCTGGCGACGTGGCAGCAGCTCAGGGTTCTCTTGTCGGTCCCGTTGGGCGAGCACTTTTAGTTCGGGGGGGGGGTGCTAGGGCGTTTTGTACTTCGAACCGAACCGTTCAAGACGGCAACGCTACCGAAAACCTGAGGTAAACATTATGGCAAAGCTAGGCTTTCTCGGACTTGGTTTGATGGGCTACCCGATGGCGCGCAACCTGCTCAGGGCGGGTCATCAGGTGGCGTTGTGGAGCCACCGATCCGCAAAGGCGCGCCGGCTTGCCAAGGCGGAAGGTGGCCTGTTTTGTGAAACGCCACGCCAGGTGGGCCGGTTCGCCGAATGCACCTTCCTGTGTGTCGGCAACTCCGAGATGTCGGAGTCCGTCCTGCTCGGGACCGAAGGTGTCATCAAAGGCATCAAGAAGAACGCCGTCGTCGCCGACGCTAGCACGATAGCGCCCAGCGTCGCCCGAAAGATCGCGAAAGCGTTCGAAGCGAAAGGTGCTCACTACCTCGATGCCCCCTGTACCGGTTCGACGCCTGGCGCAACGGGGGGGACTCTGACCTTCATGGTCGGTGGCCCCAAAAACGTTTTCAAGCGCGTCGAGGAATACTTTCACCCGATGGGCAAGACGTTGTTTTACTGCGGCAAACAGGGGATGGGATTGCAGGCCAAGCTTTCACAGAACCTGGTGCTGGCCAACATGATGCAAGGGTTTATCGAAGGGATGGCCCTGGCCGTCAAGGGCGGGGTTGACCCGCAACAGATGTACGATATCTTGGACGCCAGCGCCGCCAAAGCCGGCCTCATCAGCTTCAAGGCGCCCTATATCTTCGGGCGCGACTTTCGCGCCAACTTTCCGTTGAAGTGGATGCACAAGGACATCGGCTTGATGCTCGACACGGGCCACGAGTTAAAGGTTCCCCTGCCAGCCACCGCACTCGTCCACCAGCTCTTCGGAGCGAGCATTGCCCGCGGCCACGGGGACGAGGACTTCTGCTCCGCAGTCACCCTGTTAGAGGACTGGGCAGGCGTCAAGATCGAGGTCAAGAAATCCAAGAAATAGAAGAATCCCACGAATCGTAGAAAGGCTTGCGTTGTGAAAGGGTTTGCCGTATAATGTGAAAAGGCCGGGGGGGCAACTCCCACCAAAGCGAGACTAACCTCAACCAAAGACCCCTGAAGCAAAAACCTCCCCGGCTGTTTCCCCCTTCTCCAGATTCCCCATTGTCGTGCGTCCCTAGTCCCTTAGAAGAACGGGTCTTAGCGGGATGGCAACCTTCGTTTGAGGAGCAGTACCATGATTGACCATTGGTGAACGCCTGGTACCACAAGAACCAAGTGTTCCCGCCTATGTCCGCAATGTATTTCTCATAACAATGCCTTCAAGCGACGGTTGCTTCGGTCTATGAGATTTGGTATATTTGAATTGAGCCGGGGAGGCAACCCCCACCAAAGCGAGACAAACCTCAACCAAAAGACCCCTGAAACAAACCTTCCCGGCTTCTCGCATTTCTCCTAACTAGATACCGAGCTTACCGATAGCTTCCGGGCAGATGGTCTGTGCCGAGTGTGTCAAGTAGTGTGGGATGTAGTCCCCCCAAGTGGCAGGTCCCAGGGCAGCCCCTCCGTACGGATCGACCCCGGTGAGAATTTGCCACGGAAAAGTTCGTCACCCAGAGTAGAGTCCGTATGGATTGTAGTGGGTCTTTGTGTTAGGGTGGCTTTGAGTTCATTAGACTTACGCGCATGAAGAGACTCGCCATTCTCGGCTCGACAGGGTCGATCGGCCGTAACACCCTACAGGTCGTCCGCGAAATGGGTGACCGAGTTTCTGTAACATCTCTGGCGGCTGGAGCCAACGTGGAGGAGTTGCTGCGTCAGGCGCTCGAGTTCCGTCCCGAGTTGATTTCGCTCGCTGATGAAAAAGCTCGTGACGACTTCTTGAAAAGGCTGTATGAGGACGGCGGAGCCGCTGGCTACCGTCCCGAGGTGCTGTCGGGGCCGCAGGGAAATGTTGCAGTTGCGACGGGCACCAGCGCCGACGTTGTTGTCTCGGCAGCGGTGGGCGTCGCCGGGCTGGAGGCCACCTTTGAGGCCGTCGCGCGTGGGACCCGCGTCGCCCTGGCTAACAAGGAGGTTCTAGTCGCAGCCGGGGAACTCGTGATGAGCGAGTCTCGGCGCTCGGGAGCTGAACTGCTTCCGGTCGACAGCGAACATAACGGCGTTCACCAATGCCTGCGCGCCGGACCTCGCGAGGAGGTGGAAAAGCTGATCCTGACGGCTTCGGGCGGACCGTTTCGAACGACGGCGCAGGCTGAGCTAGCCCAAGTGACACCGGAACAGGCGCTGAACCACCCGACGTGGAAGATGGGCCGCCGAATCACAATGGATTCGGCGACGCTGATGAACAAGGGGTTCGAGGTCATTGAGGCCTGCCGGATGTTCGACTTCGCACCCCACCAAGTGGACGTCGTGGTCCATCCCCAGTCGGTAGTCCACGCCCTCGTGGAATTCCGGGATGGTTCAGTCTTAGCCCAGATGTCGCCCCCTGATATGAAACTGCCGATCCGTTACGCGCTCTCTTATCCGGTAAGAGAGCCTGGACCGCCGGAGCGCAGACTACGCTGGGATTCTATGAGACAATTAGACTTTGAGCCGCCTGATCTCGAACGGTTTCCGCTACTGGGCCTTGCTTACCAGGCTTTGGAAGCCGGGGGTGCCGCGGGTTGCATTTTGAACGCGGCTGACGAGGTCGCCGTTGGAGCTTTCCTGGACTCCAGAATCCCGTTCACTGGGATCGCCGCGGTGGTGGAGGAGACGTTGAGCCGAATACCGGCTCGGACCCCCGATTCGATTCGTGACGTCCTGGAAATCGACCGGCAGGCACGAGTGGTGGCAGAGCAAATCACAAGCGATTCTGAGGTGACCGTCAGCTCCTGATCGTCTTTCTTCTTCCGATGGGTTTCCTGGACTACGTCATTGCTTTCGTTTTCGTGCTCGGGGTGATGGTTTTAGTCCACGAGCTGGGCCACTTCCTGGCAGCTCGCTACTTCGGGGTGCGCGTCGAGGCGTTCGCCTTCGGCTTCGGCCCGAGGCTCTTCGGTTACAAGCGCGGTGACACTGACTACAAAGTGTGTCTGGTTCCTGTAGGCGGCTATGTGAAGATGGCCGGCGAAACCACCAAGGAGCCGACCGGCGACCCGGAGGAGTTTCTCTCCAAGCCCCGATGGCAGAGAGTCATCATCGCGCTGATGGGGCCAATCTTCAATGTTGTTCTAGCGCTACTGCTGCTCGCGGGCCTTTTCATGGTCCGCTACGAGAGGCTGGCTTTCCAGTTAGATCCCGCCCTGATCGGTTACGTCGCCGAGGGTTCGTCAGCCGAGCAAGCCGGTATCCGCGAGGGTGACACGATCGTGGCCATCGACGGCGAGGAAACACCGACCTGGGAAGCGGTGCGGCTTATAGAAATCACGGCAACTCTTACAACGCTCAACGTTACCGTCGAGCGGGATGGGGCGGAACTTACGCTTCCTGTCGCAATAGTCGCGGACGAATCCACGGGCGTTGGAACCGCCGGCTGGAGTGAGATCGTCGCTGTTCGGCTAGGGGAGACTGTCGAGGGTATGCCGGCCGAGAAGGCCGGTATCCGCGACGGGGACATCCTCCTCGCTCTCAATGGAGAAAAGATCAATTCTCCGGCCAGAGTTCCTGACTTGATTCAGCAGATTGGCGGACAGCCGATTACGCTGCAGTTGTTGCGGGAAGAGCAGCTCGTTTCGCTCGAGGTGACGCCGGTATATGACGAATCTGACGCCGCCAAGCCGGCGTGGCGGATCGGGGTCGGGCTCAGCGCCAAATACGAACGAATCAAAACCCAGCTTGGATTTGTGGATGCGTGGCGCGAATCGGTTGACCAGAACACCAAGAACGCTACGCTCATCTTTCGCTTTCTGGCGGGACTCATCGAACAGCGCATGTCCCCGAAATCCCTCGAAGGGCCGATTGGCATCGCGCGGCTTTCCGGGCAGGCCGCCCGCGCCGGTTGGCCGCAGCTCGTCATGCTCATGGCGGCCATCAGCCTAAATCTGGGTATCTTCAACCTGCTCCCCATTCCGATTCTCGATGGCGGGGTCATCACCCTGCTGCTGATGGAGTCGGTGATACGCAGGGACATCAGCTTTGCTGTTAAGGAACGCATCGTACAAGTCGGATTGGTATTCATTCTTTTGCTCTTTGCTTTCGTAATCTACAACGACATTGTCAAGAGTCTCTCCTCCGGTTAGGTGCCACATTTGCCTAGGGAGTTTTTCTCCCGTTTGAGCTGTTGGTCTCGGAATCCACCAGCGAGAAGTCAGCCCTCTACGAGACCGCTTCACGTGCGTAAGATTGGCCATGTCTGTGCCAGCACGCTCGAACTCGCACTCGACTGGTACGAGAGTTCGTTACGTGGCAAAATAGAGGGCACAAACGCTTTGCCGCGGTGCAACCGCTAAAGAGGAGCCAAGGAGCAGATGAGAATGAGGTTAGTCGTCAAGAGCATGCTTCCAGTGATTCTTGCCGTAATCGTGCTGGCCCAGGTCCGTCTGGCTGCCCAGGCAACCGACCCTGCCAGGATAGGCGCTATCGATTTTCAGCGAGCACTGGCAGAAACTGCCCAGATGCGCAAGCAGAACCAGGAGATAGAGGCCAAATACCGGCCTCTGCAAGAACAGGTCGCGAAACTCTCTCAAGAGATCCAAGAGCTGGAACAAAAGCTTCAAAAAGCCGAATTTAGTGAAACGGCCGCCCTACAAGATCAGCTGGCGCGTAAGCGGCGCGATGCTCAGCGTAAACAAGAAGACACGGAAACAGACTTCCGATTCGAAATGGCCGACGTCTTCCAAGCCGGCACAAGTCGAATGCGTTTTGTCGTGGCCAAACTAGCCGATGAGAAGGGCCTTGATCTCGTGATCGACGTCCAGCTCTTGACGGACCCGTTCAGCAGGCAGCTGAATCCTGAACAGGCCAAGCCACTCTATCTAAAGCCGGCCCTCGATATGACGGCAGAGGCAACAAGTAGGTACGATCAGGAGTTTCCTCTTTCGGAGACTCCGGGACAGTAGCACCGGCTTTCATCTACACCAACGATGTCGTATCTGGATGAGTACGGCGTCGCCGACGCGCGCCGCGAGAAAATGCTCAAAGCGCTGGCGGTGTCGCTCGTCGTCTGCGTCGTCGGCGGTGGGTCCCTTTTTTTCTGGTTCAAGAATTACTTCGCAGAGCGCCAGGTCCGAGAATTCTTGTCTCGGTTGCAGTCGCAGGACTACGCCGCGGCGTACGAGCTATGGGGCTGTTCGGTCGAGACCCCTTGTCGGCACTATTCCTACGATGATTTTCTCGAAGACTGGGGTCCGGATAGCCCGATCGGAAAAGTCGAACGTTTTCGGTTGGGTCGATCAACCGAGCTGGACAACGGCGTAATCGTTGAGATCGAGGTCAACGGCCGGCTCGAGCCGGAGTTGTGGGTGGAAAAGGAGAATAGGACCGTTGGCTTCTCTCCCTACCGGTTCCGCAGGTCGCTATCTGTCTCTTCTCCCGCGAGGGCGTCTCCTTATTCTGGCCGGTAGCCGGCCAGTCTTTTCTCAAGCCACCCGAAGACGTTCTGTTGCAGGGTCGCGTCGCCGCCGAAACCCTCGACCCAGTGTACGTCGGGCTCGCGGCGAAACCACGTCAGCTGGCGTTTGGCGAAACGCCTGGTGAGCTGGGCCGTCATGTTGATGGCCTGATCCAGAGACAGCTTTCCGTCCACGTAATCGAGAGCTTGCCTATATCCCAGCGAACCGAAGGCACGAGCGCGCCGCGAGATGCCCTCGCTGAGCAGCCTTTGCACTTCGTCCACTAGTGGAGTGTCCCAGGTAGCACTTTCTGATGGCTCTAGTGACGTGGCGCGCGCTTTCAGCGTGTCGTGCCGGACTTTCGAGCCCGACATTTCCGAATCAACCGTGAACTCGCCTCCGGAACAGTGCACGAGTCCCCCGCCAAACATGTTCTCCGCACGCTGTCGAATTCGTTCGTAAAGCGCGTCTCGCGGAGGCGCGAGCCCTAGACGAATCACTTCGTATCCCGCCAGCCCTTCACGCCCTTTCTTCCATAGAGAGGACATCGATGTTTGCGCTCGCAGGCAGACCTCGATCGCGCGGATCAACTTGGGAGTGTCGTTGGGATGAATCCGCTGTGCCGAGGCGTCGTCCAGTCGCCGCAATACGCGGTGCAGGTAGCCTGCCGACTTTTGCTCAGCCCGCCATTCTAGGCGCCGCCGGAGAGCCTCGTCACGTTGCGGTCCCTCGAACAGACCCTCCAGCAGAGCTCGCAAATAGAAACCAGTGCCTCCGGCAAGAACGGGCAATCGCCCGCTCGCCCGAATTTGGGAAAGCGCCTCACGCGCCCGTCGGGCGTAGTCCCCCGCGGTGAATACCTCCTCGGGTTCGACAATATCGATTAGGTGATGCGGGATTCCTCGTCGCTCGGTCAGGCTCAGCTTGGCCGTCCCAACGTTGAAGCGGCGATACACCTGCACGGAGTCGTAGTTGATGACGTCCCCGTTGCAGCGCTCGGCTACGGCAAGCGCTAACTCGCTCTTCCCGGACGCGGTCGGACCGAGAATGACCACAAGTGGATAGGGATTGCGATCAGCCGGATAAGAAGGGGCGTTCTTGCCGCCTAGCTGCTGGTTGGGCATGTCGCTGCGGCCGAAAGTCACGTCTCAGCCTGCGTTTCACACAACGGCAGGCGCAGAAAAAAGGATTCGCTGCCCAGCCAGTGAACCCCACGCCGACTCTGGCATGTTTCGAGGAACCTTTTGGTGGACATCGGAATCTAGGTTGCTCGCTCCCTCCAAAGGCTCTAATCACTACACTGCCCGATTCAGCTTCTTCCCTCAAGAGAGACGATAATGAATCCAATGAAATCCATTCTCGCAATTGTCTTGCTAGCCGCGCCGTTGGCCGGTCAAGAACCCGGTCGGATCGATTTGCAGGGTGGTCGGCCCGTCGCGCAGGCGATCGACGAATTCGGGCGCCTCTCTGGCATAGCGATCCACTACGAGGACATTCGCTATGAACACCCCGACGACGTCGAAGACGTCACCGATAAGGTTCGAAACCCCGAACACGTAGGGCCGACGACGCACCGGATTCTAGTTCCCAAAACACGATCTTTCTCCACTACATTTTCGGTCGGAGACGACGGACGCCTCGGGGATGTATTAGCGGTCGAGAGCGCCCTCAACGGCCTGCTGGCGGCCAACAAGGCCGCAGCGATGCCGGGAAGATTCCGGATCGATCGATATGGCGACCGAGATCTTTTTTTGTTGCCGACTTCGGTGCGCGGAAGCGACGGTTCCGCCAAGCCCTATTCGGCGGTATTAGGGACGCCGATTAGTGCCGTAATGCACGGAATGAATGGTGCTGAAGCGCTTGCCTTGATCCTGAAAAAAGTCTCTCAGGCTAGCGGCCAACAGATTAGAATGGGCATGGTTCCGATGAATGGTCTCGCGTACACAGAGGTTTCCATGGAGTCTGAGGGGAGGCCTGCGGCGTACGTTTTGGCCGAACTACTAGGCCAGCTCAGGGGAACCTTTGCAATCCGGATGTTCTATGGTCCGGACGTCAAATACTACGCGCTCAATGTCCACAGGGTGGTAGATTCTGCGAAAGCTCTAGAGCGGCCAAACCCGGCACCCGAAACTCCGAACCCGGGCAGCCCTGCACTGCGTGACGGCCCCTTTTTCAGACGGGTGCAGTAGCCATTTCGTTGGTTGGCGGGTCCAGCTCCGAGCGTAAGGCAGCAGCCGCCCTGGTGGCGCGCTCGAAGCGGAGTGAACCCCAAAAATGAGACAGTTGTGTTAGCGACACTTTAGCAGGGAAAGGAACTGCGAGTGGGCAAGAGACGAGTTTACAGGTTTCCCGAGGAGTACCGGAGGATGGCACTGGAGCGGCTGAAAAGCTGCCACAGCGTGACAGCGCTATCGAGAGAGCTGGGGATTCATCGAGGGCTGCTGTACAGCTGGCGAAATCGGATGGAGCCGAGGGAGGAGGGGTCAGCTCCGCCGGCCGCCTCCCGCGAGCGGGAGCTACGCCAGGAGATCCGCGCCTTGAAGCGGCTGTTGGGGGACAAGACGCTGGAAGTGGATTTTTTCAAAGGTGCCTTCGAAAAAGTCGCGGCTCGACGCCAGCGCAGCGGCGGTTCTGGCGAGAAGGCGTCTACGACCAAATCCGGGAGTTGATGCCGATCGAAGGCAGACTGAGTGTCGAGCGGATGTGCTGGCTGGCCCCAGTGAGCCGGGCGGGTTTCTATCGCTCTTGGCAAGAGCAGATGCCAGAGGAAGAAGACATGGAAGTGCGGTCGGCGATCCAGAAGGTTGCCCTCGAACATCGGCGACGCTATGGCTACCGCCGGGTGACGGCGGAACTCCGCCGGCGGGGAATGTTGGTGAACCACAAGCGCGTCGCGCGGATCATGCGCCAGGACGGCTTGCTGGGGGTGCAGCCGCGGGCGTTCGTGACCACCACGGACGCCGATCATCCGCTGGAGGTTTACCTCAACCTAGCCGCCCGGATCAAGCTGCGGGGGATCAATCAGCTGTGGGTGGCCGACATCACCTACATCCGGCTGAAAGCCGAGTTCGTTTATCTGGCCGTGATTTTGGACGCCTATTCGCGGAAGGTGGTGGGCTGGGCGCTGGAGCGAACGCTGGCCACCCGCTTGCCGCTGGCGGCACTGGAGCAGGCGATGGCCGAACGGCAGCCGCCGCCGGGCCTAGTCCATCACTCCGATCGCGGCGTGCAGTATGCTTCCGGCGCCTACGTGAGGAGCCTGCGCCGGCGCCAAGCGATCCCCAGCATGAGTCGGCCGGCGAACCCCTACGACAATGCTAGTTGTGAGAGCTTCCTCAAGACGCTCAAGCGGGAGGAGATCTACGCCAACGAATATCGGGATCTCGACCACCTGCGGGCGAACATCGAAGACTTCATCGAGCGCTACTACAATCGCTGCCGCCTGCACTCGGCACTGGGCTATCGGCCCCCCGAGGAATTCGAGCGGGCCGCTGGAACGAACCCAGCTTGCGCCGGAGCGACGATGAGTTTTTTTAGGCAGCAGGAGATCTATCGATCCGATGGGAAGGGGCTGAGGAACGGGAAGCCGACCGAAGCCGGCTCCCCGGACCATCGTTTCGATGAGTCTCCGGCCGGCTATTCCTCGGCGGGCTGGTCTCCACCAGAGCCCGCCTCCGCTTCACCAGCCGAGGACCATGCTAGAGGAAAACAGACTGTTGGGAGAAGGAAAAACCATTGAACGGCGAGTGTCGCTATCGCGGATTGTCTCAGCGGAGGGGTTCACCCCACTGCCGTGTCGGTACTCTTACCGACACCGGTCTTCGAGCTGTCCGGGCACAAGGAACCACGTCCCCACCTACCGACCCTCCCTGACCGCCTGCCGCGCTTCAGACTCGGCTTCCCGTTGGCGGCTTTTCTCCCGCTTATCGTAGAGCTTCTTGGCCTTGGCCAGGGCCAGTTGGCACTTGATTTTTCCGCGTAACAGGTAGACTTTTGTTGGGATCAGGGTCAACCCTTTCTCGTGGGTCTTGCCGATCAGCCGGCTGATCTCCCGCCGGTTCAGCAATAACTTTCGGGGCCGGAGCGGATCGTGATTCTGTAGGTTGCCGTGCGAATAAGGGCTGATGTGAGCATTGAACAGCCACATCTCGTGGTCCCGGATCGTGGCGTAGGCATCCCGTAGCTGCATCTTTCCCGCGCGAATGGACTTAACCTCGGTGCCTGTCAGAACCATACCGGCTTCCATGTCCTCGAGCAGGAAATAGTCGTGTCTGGCTCGACGGTTGTCGCTAAGAATCCTAGTGCCTTGATCGCTGCTGCTCATTTCCTTACACGCTTGGCTCTCCGCCTACGTCACCCTTACGAGGGATCACTATGGGGAACGTACGCGTGGGTGCCAGACGAGCGGATTTCGACCCGACTTCGGGTGTTGGTCGCCTGCTGGGTTTCCTAACTACTAGATTGGCATGTTTGGCAGCTTCGGTCTACGGTGCACGCCGCCTAGCTGGGGCTGTCGCGTCGGGGCTGGTGCTGGCGCTAGCGCTGACCGCCATAGCAGAAGCGGGCGGCCGCAAAGCGAAGAAGTTCTACAACCAGGGACGTGGAGCGGAGCTGGCAAGAGACTACGACAAGGCTCTGGAGCTCTATGAGCAGGCCGTTGTGGAAAACCCGGTGGACCAGCGCTACGAGCTGGCCGCACGGCGCATGCGCTTCGTAGCCGGGCAGGCTCACGTGGACCGCGGCCACAGACTGCGCCGCCAAGGGCAACTCGAAGAGGCGCTAACCGAATTCCAGCGGGCGTTGGAAATTGATCCGGCCTCGAGCGTAGCCGCTCAGGAGGGTAAGCGGACGGTAGAGATGATCGAGCGTCGTGAGAAGCTCAAGGACGACCCGAAGGCCGACCAAGAGACGATCGGCCTCGGCCCTCTCGAAAGAGAACGGCGAGCGCGGCAGGCCAAAGTCGCGCGTCTGAAGGGCTTGCCCGAGTTAAAGCCCATCTCTACTCAGCTCATCAACCTGACAATCCCGAAACAAGAGAGCAAGGTTGTTTTTGAGACGATCTGCAAGCTAGCCGGCATCAACGTGCTTTTCGATCCCGAGTACGACGAGGAGGAGATCAGCATCGAGATCCAGAACGCCACGCTCCAGGATGCTCTCGACTACGTCAGCCTCTTGTCCAAGTCGTTTTGGAAGCCTATCTCGTCGAACGCGGTTTTCGTAACCAACGACAACACAAACAAACGGCGGGACTACCAAGAGGAAGTCGTAAGAACCTTCTATTTGGCAAACGCGGCCACGCCGCAAGAAATCCAAGAGGTGGCGACCGCCATTCGAGGCCTGACGGACATTCGGCGTCTGTTCCCGGTGAATTCAATGAACGCGCTGATCGTTCGAGGGCCGGCGGATAAGATTGCTCTTGCCGAGAAGGTGATCAACGATATCGATAAGGCGCGTCCTGAGGTGATCATTGATGTGTTGGTGCTCGAGACAAGCAAGACACGCAACCGCGAACTGGGGGTTACCCCGGTATCGGGCGGCGCGAACGGGCTTAGCTTCCCGGTTACCTTCACCGGCGGAGCCGTGGCAGGGGGAGAAGGCGGCGGTGGCGGCGTAGCGCTTTCGGATCTAGGAAAGCTCAGCACGCGCGATTGGTCGACGACATTGCCGGGAGCGCAACTCACCGCTCTGATGACTCGGTCGGACACCCGCTTGCTCCAATCGCCGCGACTTCGCGCGGCCGACGGCTTCCAAGCCAGTCTACGAATCGGTGACCGTATTCCTATCGCCACAGGTAGTTTTCAGCCCGGCATCGGCGGTGTGGGCATCAACCCCTTGGTCAACACGCAGTTCACCTATACCGACGTCGGAGTCAATGTGGACTTGACCCCTAAGATCCACAACGACTCCGAGGTGTCGATGCACATCGAGATCGAGATTTCGAATGTGCGCGACTTCGTGGATATCGGGGGCATCTCCCAGCCTGTGATTGGCCAGCGGAAAGTGACGCATGACGTTCGCATCCGGGAGGGGCAGGCAAGCATTATAGGTGGGCTGATGCAGTCGCAGACGTTCATTACGAAATCGGGTGTGCCGTTTCTCGGCTCGATACCGTTGATAGGACGCTTTTTTAGCAGCAAAGATGTTCAGCAGTCGGAGAACGAGATCTTAGTCGTTCTAGTGCCGCGAATTGTTCGGTTACCGGAGATCAGCGAGGTGAACCTGAAGGGTGTCGCGTCGGGCGTGGAGCAGGTCTACCGGGTTCGATACGAGAGCGAATCCAACAACGTCCCCGCGCTGCCGGAAGTGGGAGCACATGCTTCCAGCCAGGCGGAAATCGAGGCGACCGAATTTGCCGAAGCTGCACCAGTGGCTCCAAGCCCGTTGCCGACGCCGAGTGCGCCTGGTGCCCCAACGGCGCCGGTGGCGACCGAGCCCGAAGAACCGGCAGAGGTTGAGGTGGCCGAGGCGGAGCCCGCTGCAAGCCCGGCGGTGCCACAAGATCCCTCGGCTCCCCCTAGCTTCTATTTCGCTCCCGCCGAGCCGGTTGTCGCGGTGGGCGAGCAGATCGAGATCGGCGTGTCGATTGCGAACGTAAAGCAGCTTTTTGGCATTCCTATGCGGTTCGGATACAATCCGAAGCTGCTACGCCTAGTCGACATCCGGAGAGGAACGTTTTTGCAAGGAGACGGTCAAGACCTGATTTTCTCCAAGAATATTCGTCACAAAGTCGGCCTGGCAGCGGTCAATATCTCGCGCTTTCCCGGGACCGGCGGCGTCGACGGAGCTGGATTGCTGGTGAAGCTGGTTTTTGAGGGCGTAGCCTCGGGCCGGTCCGACGTGAAGGTGACTCCCAGCGGTGCTCGAGATGCTGAATCGAAACCCATGAAAATCGCCGTGGGCCAGGTCAGCGTACGCGTTCGTTGATAGAGTGCAGTTAGGAGTGTAGTTTTAACTTGGATGGAAACTCGATCGACCCGAGTTGATCACTTTGTCGGACGACAGACCGACAAGCTGCACCCCGAGCCCTTGGAGGCTTCTCGCGACGGTAAGACCATGGGACGGCGAGTAAAACAGTCAGGACTAACCCTGGTAGAGCTGATCGTCGCATTCACCATCCTGTTGATTCTTTCAACCATGGCTCTGCCACTTGCCCGTGTCAAAGTACAGCGAGAAAAGGAACGACGCCTGCGGGACTCCCTTTCTGAAATGCGCAAGGCGATCGACCGTCACAAGGATATGGCCGATCAAGGCAAGCTCGGTCAGCTCGACGAGGACACCTTTGGATATCCCCTGAGCCTTGACAGCATGGTCGAAGGCGTCACCGTGCAGGCCATGGGAGTTGGCGGCAATCCATTTGGGCAGGGAGGGATGCAGGGCCGTGGCGGGCAAAGGGGCGGATTCGGCGGCGGTCAAGGTCGTTCGGGCAGCATGTTCGGCGGACAGCAAGGCGGCTCGTTTGGCGGGCGGCAAGGCAGCTCGTTCGGCGGGCAGCAAGGTGGCTCGTTCGGTGGTCGTTCAGGTGGCGGCTTGGGCTCGCAGTCACGGGGGGGATTCGGCAGTTCCACGGGGGGAGGGTTCGGTTCACAGTCGGGTGGTGGGCTGGGAAGTTCCCGTCGGGGATCAGACGGGCTCGGGTCTTCGGAGGGGGAGGAACAAAAGATCCGCTTCCTGCGCAAGATTCCGCTTGACCCCATCACGAACTCGACGGACTGGGGCGTGCGCTCGGTCCAGGATGAACCCGAGTCGATGAGTTGGGGAGGGCAGAACGTCTTCGATGTCTATACGACAAGCATGGATATGGCATTGGATGGGACACGCTACAGCGAGTGGTGAAATAGGCCGGAAACAACGAGGCTTCACGCTCGTTGAATTGATGGTGGTGATGGCCATCCTGTTGACCATCATCTCGATCGCCGTGCCGATGTATCACAGCGCGATGGTCCGCGCGAAAGAGAGCGTCCTGCAGAGCAACTTGTTCACTATGCGTTCTGTGATCGATCAATACACCTACGACAAAGAGTCACCGCCTCAGGGTCTCGAAGATCTGGTCGCGGAGGGGTATTTGCGACAGGTTCCGGTGGACCCTTTTACTGAGTCGTCGGATACATGGGAGATTATCTCCGACACCGGACCGAGTGGAGAGTCCGGTGTCTTCGATGTAAAAAGCGGCTCGGACCGCGTGGGTCTCAACGGCACGGCCTACGCGGAGTGGTAACCTGGTTTTTTCTCCTCTAATTGACGATAATTCTTCCGATGGCTACCCCGGAAGCCATGGCCGACCCCAACCCCTTCATCGATTCCCTGCGCTTTGAGCGCCGCATCCCCGAATGCACGATCGTCATTTTCGGGGCCAACGGAGATTTGGCGAAACGCAAGCTGCTTCCGGCGCTATATAGCCTCGCCCACGATCGCCGTTTATCCGCTGGGTTCGCCGTCGCCGGGAATTCCCGCACGGCGATGAGTGATGAGGACTTTCGTTCGCGCATGAAGCAGTCGGTGAAGGAGTTTGGCGACCAAGATCAATACGACGAGGAGGTTTGGCAGAGCTTCGAGCGTGGACTGTATTACGTTCCCGGAGACGTCAAGGACCCTGCCTACTACAACTCGCTGAGGGAGCGCCTTGAAGCAATCTCCAGTCAGCGGCACGCCGGTGACAACGTTCTCTTCTATCTCTCCACGCAGCCCAGCCTCTACGGGCCTATTGTTGAGCAGTTGGGAGCGGCGGGCTTGGCACGGTCGGAAAACGGTGGCTGGCGCCGCGTGGTCGTCGAAAAACCGTTCGGACACGATCTAAAGAGCGCCCGCGAGTTGAGCCGTCAAATCCAGGGCGTTTTTGACGAGAGCGAGATCTACCGTATAGACCACTACCTCGGCAAAGAGACGGTGCAGAATATCCTGGCATTCCGGTTTGCCAACGGTATTTTTGAACCGCTGTGGAATCGCAGCTACGTCCGTCAAGTTCAGATCACGGCGGCTGAATCGATCGGCGTGGAGGATCGGGGCGGATACTACGAGGAATCAGGCGCGCTCAGAGACATGGTGCAGAATCACCTGCTTCAGGTCTTGGCGACCATGGCTATGGAACCGCCGGCGCGCTTCGAGGCAGAAGCCGTTCGCAACGAAAAAGGCAAGGTCCTCGAGTCGATTCGGCCCATGTCCTCGGATGACGTGAGCCGCTATGCGGTCGCCGGCCAGTATGGTCCGGGTCGGGTAGGAGGAAGCGACCTCGCCGGCTACCGCGGAGAGCGAGGCGTGGATACCGAGTCACAGACCGATACGTATGCGGCCGTAACATTCCTCGTGGACAATTGGCGCTGGGCGGGCGTCCCCTTTTACGTGCGGTCGGGGAAACGCCTCGCCAAGCGGGTGACCGAAATCTCGATAGAGTTTGCCTCAGCGCCCCACGTCCTGTTCTCCGAGCAGATCCCGGTCGAGACCCCGAACCTGCTTATTCTTCGTATTCAGCCGTCGGGCGGTATTTCGCTTCGTTTCGATGCCAAAAAGCCTGGTGAGGGGATGCACTTACGGGGCGTCTCGATGGACTTCCACTACGGGAGCAGCTTTGGAGTGCGTGAGCCCTCTGCTTACGAGACCCTGCTTCTGGATGCTATCGCCGGCGACGGCACGCTGTACTCACGCCAGGACATGGTCGAGGCTTCGTGGGCCGCCGTGGATCCCATCGTGGAAGTCTGGAAGAACCAAAAGCATGAATTCCCCAACTACGCGGCGGGCAGCTGGGGACCCGACTCGTCCGACCAAATGCTCACCGAGAACCGTCACAATTGGCGGACCCCCTGAACCCAACCAGATTCTTTTAGGCCACCGATGGCGATCGATCCCGGAACTCTCATTCGTCAAATCGATGAGCTTTGGGCTTCGTTGGCCGACCACTCACCAGGTGAAGAGCAGGCCCTGATGCGGGCCTGTTCTCTCACGTTGCTGGTTTTGGTGAACGAAGAGGACGATGTGGTTGCCCTATCGGAGACGTTGGCCGAGCTCATGCAGAGTCATCCCAGCCGGGCCATTCTGATCCGTGTTGCGGCAGGCGGCGACGATCGCTTGGAGGCCGACGTCAAGGCCCAGTGCTGGATGCCGATGGGTCGCCGACAACAGATCTGCAGCGAGCAGATTGAGATTCAGATTTCTGAGCGTACGGCGTCCGATCTCCCGTCGGTGCTGCTACCTCTGATCGTTTCGGACCTACCCGTGGTGCTCTGGTGCCGCAGCGAACGGGTGGCTCGCCTTCCTGTGTTCAGGCAGCTGTCAGCTTTCGCTGCTCGGCTCATCGTAGATGTTAGGGAGTTCCGCGGCTCCCGCGACGCGCTGTCGTGGCTTTCCGATCTTAGTCGATCGGCGAGCGGTGTAACTGACCTAAGCTGGGCGCGCGTGACCCGTTGGAGGGAAACGGTAGCGCAGGCTTTCGAGAACCATGCCTGCCGGCAGCGCTTGCAGGAGCTTACGGCTGTGGAGCTTACCTACGGCGGGAACGCGAAAGCCGGGATACCGGTGTCGGCGTATCTCATAGCGGGCTGGTTGATGAACTGTTTGGGTTGGACCCTCGACGGCGGCTCGTGGTCCGAGAATGACGGCGAGACGCTCGTCTTGCGTCACGGCGACAACGAGGTGCGGGTGGGGCTCCGACATGTGGAAAGTCCAGGGCAGGGAAGCCGACTTGCCGCAGTGGATCTTAAGTCTGACGCGGATCGCCCGTTTGAGATTCTCCTGAAGCGGGTGGATGACTACCTCGACTTGGAACTCTTGACCGAAGAAAGTCCAGGCGTCAGCAACCGAGTCTGGTTTCCCCCCAGCAAAGACGTTGCCCTACTCAACGAGGAATTGAAAATCTTCGCTTCGGACACGGTTTTCCAAGCTGCTCTCGACACCGCCACTCGCATCTCCGAGCGCGTGGCATGAGGCCCCACCTTCACGTTTCGAAAAATAAGGAACAGGCCGCTTCGGCGGCGGCTGAATTCACTCTCGATCGGCTTGCCCAAGCGCTCGAGGACCGCGAAAAGGGAACCCTCGCAGTCTCGGGTGGGTCTACGCCGCGGCTCATGTTCGAGCAGCTTGCGGCCAGCCGGTTTGATTGGCATCGAGTTCACATCTTCTGGGTGGACGAACGCTGCGTCTCCCCGAATCATGCCGACAGTAACTATCGGATGGTGCGCGCGGCACTGCTGGATCCCGGCGGCGTAGCCGCCGATCAAATCCACCGGATCGAAGGTGAACTAGAGCCTGAAGAGGCGTCCAGTCGATATGGGGCGGCCATTAGCGAGTTTTTCCAGCTCGGGGAAGGGAAGTTCCCCGTGTTCGATGTTGTTCATCTCGGCATGGGTGCGGACGGCCATACGGCGAGTCTGTTTCCCGGAAGTCCGCTCATCGACGACCAAAGCGGCATCGTGGCGGCGGCCTACGCTGCCTCCCGCAACAGCCATCGGGTGACACTGTTACCCCGGCCGCTCTTGGCCGCCCGACACGTCTTCTTTCTTGTTGCCGGTGCTGATAAGTCTGCAACCCTTCGACGCGTCCTGGAAGGACCGATCGATCCCACCGATTTACCGGCTCAAAGATTTGCCCGCGAGCGCGAAGAGATGGAATGGTTCGTCGACGAGGCAGCGGCCAGCGAAATGAAGTAGACGAGGCTGGGTTTCGGGCCGGGGGCGGGACACCTGAGTCCCGTTGGGCCGGCAGAATACCACCAACACTGCCGTTGCCCGGCGGCTTACAGCCCGATTGATCCGATGCACCCCGGCGGGGCAGTCTCGTCGGAGGGCGAAAACGGGCTGTCGAGGCGCTTCGATCCGGACCGCTGCTTGTCTTCCGGTGGTGAAATTAGTTGTGGTAGGAGAGGTGAAGGTGTACCATGTACGGTCCACAGATCGACAATTCTAGGCTAGAGATACGACTCTAGCCGGGCCCCGCAAGGCGCTAAGAAGTGACCTGGTCTCGCACGAATCTTCTCCTTCTGCTCGTATCCGGGTTAGCCGCCATTCCTCGGATTTATCTGGGACTGACAGCGCATACATGGCTGGACTACGACGGCTACTGGCATCTGTTCATAGCTCGGCAGGATAACTGGGATGCCTTTCTTCGGGAGTATCATTTCAATGTCCACCCGCCACTGGTATTCCTTCTTCTGAAAACGGTTTCCTTTTTCAGCCACCACCTTCTGGTCTACCGATCGGTCTCCATTTTAACCGGTGTAGCGTCTGTCTTTTTGGTGGGGAAAATTACTCAGAAAGTTTGTTCTCATCCCCCCGTGGCGCCTATTGCCGCGCTGGCGTTTGGACTATCATGGACCTCCACCAAGATGTCTTTAGGCATGCAGGCATATATGCTCTGTATCTTTTTTATACTTTTAGCGCTCTATTACTACCTGGAGTCGTTCCCACTCGAGAGTGGCCCAAGACGTACTAGTGGACTGTCGCAGAGTAACCTTATCCATGGAAAGGGCGTCTATACAGTATGCCCTTTCAAAGCGAACCGTTCGTGTTGAGCCGACAGCAACGAGGTGAACTCGAAGAGATCACCCGTTCGCAATCGCTGCCCGCCGGCTTTGTCCTACGCGCTAGAATCATCGTGTTACTCGCCGACGGCCTCTCCTACGCCGCTGTCGCCGACAAACTCGATTGCTCCACGCCGACCGTTGGGAAATGGAAGAAACGCTTCCTCGAACACGGACTCGACGGACTGGAAACCCACCGCCCAGGGCAGCCACCCTCGAAACTCACCGTCCGCTTGCGCGCCAAAATCCTCAATGCCACCCGCCGCCAGCCTCGCGACGGTTCGACCCACTGGTCCTGCCGCAAACTCGGCAAAGAACTCAGCATCAGCAAAGACCTGGTTCATCGTGTTTGGCGGGAAGCCGACCTCAAGCCGCATCGGTTGGAGCGCTACATGGCCTCCAACGACCCCGACTTCGAGCGCAAAACCGCCGACATCATCGGTCTCTACCTCGATCCGCCGCGCCATGCCGCCGTGTTTTGCGTGGATGAGAAGACCGCCATTCAAGCGATCGACCGTCGCGACCGCGTCTTGCCGCTGTCTCCCGGACGCGCCGAGCGGCACGGTTTCGAGTACAAGCGCAACGGCACTCTCTCCCTCTACGCCGCCTTAAACACCAAGACGGGGCAGGTGCATGGGAAGACCGCCGCGCGTCACACCAGCCAGGACTTCGTCGAGTTTCTCGGTGAGGTCGTCGCCCGCTGCGAGCCGGACCAGGAGATTCACATCATCCTCGACAACCTCTCGGCCCACAAGACCAAGCAGGTGGCGGCGTTCCTCGAGCAGCACCCCGACGTCACCTTACACTTCACGCCGACTTACTCGTCGTGGCTGAACCAAGTCGAGTTGTGGTTTTCTAAGCTGCAACGCGACGTCATTGCCCGCGGCGTCTTCACCTCCACCGCCGATCTCGCCCGCAAACTCCGCCGCTACATCAACGCCTACTCGAAAGACGCCAAGCCTTTCCGCTGGAAGTATTCCAACCCGCATTTTCAATTTGGTGTTTGACATCCCGACCTTCCAGCGGCCTTGAGCGTCTTTATTCATAGGGGCTAGAGCCCGATGAGGACGCCAGGGAGGCCAACACCCAATGGGTGAAAAACAAACCAAGCCATTCCAGCTAAGTTTCAACGGCTTGTTGAAAGTCGATTTCCAGGGATCGCACGTCACTTCCGACGGTGGCCTGATTTTGGTTCGCGAACTGGACGAACGGCTCGGTCTCGGAGAACTGATTGACGAGCATCTCAGCGACTCCCGGCAAGGCACAAACAAGCAGTTCACGCTCGCTGATCTGTTGCGGCAGTCGGTCTACAGCCGCTTGGCGGGCTACGAGGACCTCAACGACGCCGAGCGGGTTTCGATCGATCCGACGTTTCGGCTGATCGGTTCGCAGAAGATCTGGGATCGCGGTGCGGCCTTGACCTCGACGCTGCACAGCTTCGAGACGGAGATGCTGGCGAGCGAAGAGAACCTGCTGGGGCTGATGGCGCTGAACCGAGAGCTGGTCGGGCAAGCGGAAGCGTTCGACGACTCCGAGCGGGTCGTTCTGGACATGGACTCCACCGAGAGTCCGGTCCATGGCCAACAGGAAGGCAGTGCCTACAACGGACACTTCGAGTCGGTCTGCTATCACCCGTTACTTTTGTTCAACGGTCATGGTGATTGCCTCGCTGCCAAGCTGCGTCCCGGCAACGTGCACAGCGCCGAGGACTGGGATGAGCTATTGTTGCCGGAGATCGAGCGCCAACAGGCTGCGGGCAAGCAGGTCGCCTTCCGGGGCGATGCGGCCTTTGCCAAGCCGGAAGTTTATGAGGCTTCGGAGGAACGCGGAGTACAGTACGCCATTCGCATTCCGGCCAACAAGAGCCTGGAGTTGGAGATCGAAGACATCTTGTTTCGGCCGCCGGGAAGGCCCTCCCGGAAGCCCTTGGTGCGCTACAAGAGTTTTCGCTATCAGGCGGAGAGTTGGTCGCAGGCGAGGCGGATCGTCGCCAAGGTCGAGCATCACCAGGGCGAGCTGTTCCCGCGGGTCGGATTCATCGTGACGAGCATGAGCTTGCCAAGCCGCTCGGTGGTGCGCTTCTACAACAAGCGCGGCACGGCGGAGCAGTGGATCAAGGAAGGCAAACAGGCCACGCATTGGACAAGGCTGTCGTGCCATCGGTTCCGGGCGAACGAGGTACGGCTACAACTGAGCGTGCTGGCCTACAACCTGGGCAACTTGTGGCGGCGGCTCGGACTGCCGAACAGGATCAAGAGTTGGTCGCTGACGAGCTTGCAACACAGGTTGATGAAGACCGGCGGTCGGCTGGTCAAGCACGCGCGGTATTACTGGCTGCTGCTGGCCGAGGGGTATCTGAACCGCAGGCTGTTCGGCGACATGCTGCACAGGATCTGGGCGCTGCCGCTGCCAAGCGGGTAGCGTTGACCGGGCGAGGATCAACAGTTTTCGGCTCCAAAAGATTTCGCAAGGAGCAGTGTCGGCCGGAGCGCCGTTCAGGCCGCTCAATCAACGTCTGTGAGCGGATGGACGAGCCCTGGCGCCTACCGGCGGAGGTCATGTGCAGGGTTCAGCGCGAAAAGACGTGGTATTCGGGGCAGCGCGGGTGTATACTTTCACCGTGCCAGGGCCAAAATGGAAATCCTGGTCCAAGCCCTCACGCCGCATCCGCCATGGTAAAACTATCTCTGCGACAGTCCACTAGGGCCCAAATCGCCTTTTCCGCATTCACCGTTTTGGCCTTCCTCTCTCATTACTGCGCCGGCTTCTTTTTCTTCGCCTGTCTTGTTGCGCCAGTCTTTACTGCCTTCATCTACTCGGAATATCGTAGGCGCCTTGTCAGGCAGCCCATACGAAACTGGTTTTCCTACGTGTTCATGTCCCTTCCGATCCTAACAGTGATGTTCTATTCTTATTTCTCTCATGCCGCGCGGCACGTCACAAGACAAGTGCATCTTGCGAGCTACTATTTTCAGCCCTCGGGAGAGGAATCCGTCGGCTCGTTCGTCCTGAGAAATCTTCGGAACACGTTCAATGTGTTTTCGCCGGTATCGTTGGAGAACGAGATCATTGTCCTGTCGCTGTCACTGGTGCTGCTAACCGCCGCTTTTGTCTGTGTGATCGGTTTCCGCCCGGAGAAAGGATATGTTCTCGCCACGGTGCCTCTTATTCTTCTGGTCACTATTGCCGGGTCGCTGATCGCCGCCTCAATTCTTGGCCTGTATCCGTTCGGCGGAGCAGGCAGGCACCAATTCGTCCTGTACCCGTTTATGGTTCTCAGCGGCTTGCCTTGAAGTTGGCGGATGAGGTCCCGCCGAGGCTCCGCGAGGCCATCTCTGCCCTGACGGATGAGCGTCGCCATCGAGTATCGCCCACTTCGAACCATTGCTGATCCGCTTTGCGCGGAACGTCTGTATCCTCGATAATCACCTTTTCCGGTGTCCAAGAAATCCGCACAAACCGCGGCAGGCGCACTCTTCCTCTTCTGTTTGAACGCCTACGTGTGTCGTGAACTTTTCGTCACGGAATTCACTCAGCACATGGGCTCGATCGAGAGCACTTTCATCGCGCTCGCTCGCTACGTCATGGAGCATCCGTGGGGACTGACGTGGTTTCCGTGGTGGTATGGCGGCATACCCTACCAAAACACGTACCAGCCGCTTTTGCACCTGTCGGTCGCCGCAGTTGCGTCCGTCGCAGGGATCTCGGCCCCTCTTTCGTACCACGCAGTAACGGCCGCTACCTATTGCCTCGGGCCGGTGACCCTGTTTTGGATGGGCAGCCGTCTGAGCGGACGGCTGCTGCCGAGCCTGGCGGCAGCGGTTCTGTATTCCGTCGTTTCGCCTTCCGCCTTTCTGGCGCCATCCGTCGCGACGGATATGGGTACCTTTCTGGGCCCCCGGCGGCTTCAAGCCCTGGTGAACTACGGAGAGGGGCCGCACATCACGTCGATGTTTCTGCTCCCTCTCGCCATTATTGCGCTTGCCGTGGCCCTTCGTAGGGCCAGGCCGATCTCCACTCTTGTCGCTGCTGTGGCCACGATGAGTGTCGTACTTACGAACTGGATAGGGACCGTCGCTCTGGCCATGGCTGTAGCCGCCTACCTGCTGGCAAAGGGCGAGGCCGGGTCGATTCGCAAGTGGGCGCACGCAGCGGGGATTGGAGGACTGTCGTACGCGCTGGCCGCAACGTGGATTCCGCCTTCGACGCTTTTTGCCGTTCAACGAAACGCCCAAATCGTCGTGGGGCGCTACGAAATCGGGGTGAAGCAGTGGCTCTATCTGGTGCTGGTGCTGCTTGTCGTGCTCGCAGTTCGGTATTCGCTGAGGCGCGCCCTGGTGAGCGAGTTTGCCCAGTTCTGGGGCTGCTTCTTCGTACTTTGCGGCTCACTGCCGTTGACGGCTGAGTGGCTTGACATCTATATTCTGCCGCAGCCCGAGCGCTACCATCTCGAGATGGAGATGGCGGTGTGTTTCCTGGCGGCTATCGTTCTAGGGAAGGTGTTCGAAGCCTGGCGTGTCCACGGAAAGCTCATCGCCACGGTGGCGGTGCTGCTGGTTGGCGCCTACCAGTTGCAGCAGTACCGAAGCTACGCGCAGACCCTTGTCGGCCGTATCGATGTCACCGGGACGGTGGAGTATCAGGTCGCAAGATGGCTGGACGAGAATCTTACGGGCCAGAGGGTCTTCCTCCCGGGATCGATGCGTTTCTGGCTGAACGTATTTGCCGACAACCCGCAATTGGGGGGGGGCGCCGACCAGGCAATGACCAACCCCCAGCTCGCCGTTACGAGCTACGGAATCACTACCACTAGGGGGAACGGTGAGGACACTGCGCTGTGGCTGAAGGCCTACGGGGTGCGAGCCATCGCTGTTGGCGGACCGCAAAGCCGGGAGGTCTATAAGGATTTTCACGACCCTACTAAGTTCGAAGGGGTGCTTCCGGAGCTCTGGCGTGACGGCGACGACGTCATCTACGGCGTGCCCAGCCGCACGGAGTCGTTGGTGCACGTCATCCGTTACGAAGATCTGATGGTACGAGCCCCGACAGGGTTTTCCGACGTGGCGCCGCTTGTTCCTTTCGTGGCGGCCCTTGAAAATCCTGACTTGCCGCTCGCGAAATCTGTCTGGCCCAGCCCTCATGAGGCGCGGATCGTGGCCGAGCTGCGGAGGGAGCACTTGATCGCGACTCAGGTGAGCTACCACCCCGGCTGGCGAGC
This sequence comes from Bryobacterales bacterium, assembly GCA_965222095.1. Classification (GTDB taxonomy): domain Bacteria; phylum Acidobacteriota; class Terriglobia; order Bryobacterales; family UBA6623. Next base: position 1,851,346 of record CBDCTD010000004.1, on the reverse strand, counting down.
CTGGGTCAACGGGGAGCCGCGGCGAATCTTTCGTGACGAGTTGGGCCTGATGACCGTCGAAACCAAGTGCGAAGGGCGGTGCGTGGTCGAGTTGCATTACGACGGCGGCGCGGAGATGTGGCTTGCCAGATTCCTCAGTGCGGCAGCAGTGTTGGGCATCTTGGTTTGGCTAGGTGCGGACTGGCGCTCACGAAGATTTCGGAAGGTGTCCCAACCGTAAATGAAGGTTAAGGGCGGCGGTCCTTGCCCGAGTCTAAGAAGCGACACGCGGACCCTGGAAAGGTACCAGGCCGCGCTACGAACTGCCGCTCAACGATTTGTAGAGTAGCACCAGGTCACCTTATGAACTTGTCGGCCGGATCCCGTTATGACGGCTGGAACCGCTTGGTGAAATCGAGCGGCAAGTTGAACTGACTGTCCGCATCGGTTTCGTATCGATCCAGCGAGGGAGTGTATGTACGAAATTGGATCTGGTTCTCTTTGGGCACGAATGTGATGAGCCGTAGCCAGCCGTTGCCGCCGTTCTCCCTGGCCTGGTAGTCCGCCAAGATCTCGAAAACAGGCTGGCCGGCAGTATTGGTCGAAACTTGATGCCATTCGCCGCCGGCCTCCCCCCAGTGGCCACAGAGCACCATGAAGATCTGTGAGTTCTTTTTGATCAGCTTGTTCCAGACGGCCTCGCCGGAATTGCCGACATCCTTGCGGTACCACTCTTCTTGTGTGCGGCTCTTGGTGACATCGCTCATGTAGATATGGGTTGAGACGATCGCAGGTGTTCCCGGGTGACGCTCGAGGACACCTTCGACCCAGGCGATAGCCGCGTCGGGGATATCGGCCTCGAGATGAAAGATTAGGAACCGGCTCCCACCGCCACCAAATAACTGGTAGGAGTTCAATTCGTTCTCGGAATTCCCCCCGTACCATGCCTTGCCGGCGAAGCGTTGCGGGCCAAAGGTCTTTCGGAACGCCGTGGCCGGACCGGGGGGCTCGACGAGATCGTAATCATGGTTGCCAACGGCGACGCCCCACGGCACAACTCCTTTAAGCCGGGTAAAGGCCTCGTGGGCGACCTTCCACTCGTTGGGCGCGGCGTCGCCGTTTTCGACAATGTCCCCCACCTGGGTCACGAAGACGATATTCTCCTTTTCGGCGTTCTGCCGAACCCACTCCGTTTGATCGTGAAAATATTCCGGGTATGTCTCGGCGTAGAACTGAGTGTCCGGCAGCATGACGATTGTAAACGGTGCTTGGTCAGCGGCCGGGCCGCATCCACATGTCGCCAGGACGGCAATCAGCAGGGAGAACAGGCGGCGTGCGTTCATGTTCATAATCAGCCTATTCTGCCAGAGTCGGTACCGGACTGTGAGTGGCACCAGCTCCACTGAAACGTTCCCGCGCGTTCGAAATGAACATTTCTGGGCGCACCAAGACCGTACTCCGATGCGCGGAAGATGGTTGCCGACGCCGGGGCGACCCGCGAGGGGCGCCCCGGGCGCGGCTTGATGAGGTGCGGCTCCTCTGGTAACGCGCGGAGCCGCCAAAACGGTTTGGGATCGATCCCGTTGTCCTGCGTAACGCGGTCGGTTGATCGGCTCACCGACGGAAGCCATGGGGAGGACTTACATCCCGGCCGGGGGTGCGCCGGTCTGTCGCTCCCTCAAGGCCGGCGCTCTTACGGGGACAGAATAGCATGGCGGGGTGAGGGGCAGATGGTCAGGGAAGAGGATCTTGTTGATGGTGTGTGAGTTAGGAATTTCAAAATGCCGTGACTGGTTTCGGGGGAGTTCGGGCGCGAGGGATCGGCCGTGGGCACGGCCGATTTTGCCCCACCCCAAGCCCCGCTCGACCGCTGGGAGCGGCCGAGCGCCGAAAGGAACGACATGCGGGGGCGACCAGCCGTAAAACGGCTTGCCGTGTCGGTACTCCTACCGACACCTGTTTCCGAGCTGCACCCACAAAGACCCAGGTCGGCCTGAAGCGGAAGTATCAGCACTCCAGCCAGTAAGAACGACCCCGACCAGCCAAAGCGGCTCGGACGCGCTCGCGTGATTACTTCAGCGAGGCAGAATCAGACCGCCGAGACGTTCTTCGTCGCGCGGCTCGCGAGCGAACTGGGTCGCCCACGTGTCGAGGTACTTGAGGCCCGTGCCCGTGTTGAAGAGAACGATTTCGTCGTCTGGTTTTAGGAATGCTTGCCGCAGTAACTTCTCCAAGGCGGCGACGCAGGCGGCCGCCTCGGGGGCGACGAATATGCCCTCAGTCTCAGCTAGCAGGCGGCCTGCTCCAAGGATCTCTTGATCGGTCACCGTGGTGCACGTCCCTTTGCTTTTTCGAACGGCTTCGAGCACCAGGAAAGCGCCACCAGCTTCGGGGACGCGCAAGCCACTGGCGATTGTCCGGGCGTCGTCCCAAAACTCCGCCTCGTCGCTACCTTGCTCGAAGGCCTGAACGATCGGCGCGCAGCCGGCAGCCTGAACGACGATCATTTTCGGGCGTTTGGAATCAATCCAGCCTAGCCCTTCGAGCTCGTCAAAAGCCTTCCACATACCAATGATGCCGACGCCCCCGCCCGTGGGATACAAGATGGCATCGGGGAGCCGCCAGCCGAATTGCTCGGCCAGCTCGAGACCCATGGTTTTCTTGCCCTCGATACGGTAAGGCTGTTTCAGCGATGAGACGTCGAACCATCCTTGGGAGTCTTTCCCTTCGGCGACGAGGCGGCCACAATCGCTGATAAGGCCGTCCACGAGGTTTACTTGCGCGCCGAACATCCTGCACTCGATGTAGTTGGCCTCGGGCACGTCTCGCGGCATGAAGATGTGAGCCTCGATGCCCGCAGCGGCGGCGTAGGCAGCCAAAGCCGAACCCGCGTTGCCGGCCGAGGGGGCGGCCAACTTTTCCACCGCTGCTTCCTTGGCCATCGAAACGGCACACGACATGCCGCGAGCTTTGAAGGTTCCGGTGGGGTTGACGCTTTCGTCCTTTACTAAAACGTTGGCGGCACCGAGCCTATGGCCCAGCCGTTTCGCGGGAATCAGGGGAGTGTTGCCCTCACCCAGGGAGACGATGTTTTCGGGGTTCGAGACCGGCAACAGAGATGACCAGCGCCACATCGACGACGGGCCACTTGAGATCTCGTCGGGTGTCAAATGCTCGCCTGCGCGGGCCAGATCGTAGCGCGCGAAAAGGGGAGCACCCGAGGAAGAAACGCTATGAAGCTCTCCCTTGGGAAGTTTTTCTTCGGTGCGGCTGCACGATAGGTGAGAAAAGAACGTCATAATCTTAGGAGAGGGTTCGTGTATCCGAAAACGCCAGTGAGAAAGCGGCGCCGCCCGCCACGCAGTATGCTATACGGGATGGGTCTTCGTCTAGCGGTCCTGGCTGGAATGGCCTCTGCCTATCTTTGCGCCGGCGAGTACGCCGTGTTGACGAGCGGGTTCCGCCTCGAGGCCGAAGGCCACGAACGAGTGGGCGACCGCGTCCGGTTGTTCCAGAAGGACGGCAACTTCATCGAGCTTCCGTCGTCTGTGATCGTGGGGTTCGAGAAGCGTGACGAGAAGCCCGGGTCGCCCGTCCCCAAAGAATCTCCTCAAAACGACATTGCAGACTCACCGGAAGACATCCGCAAGCTGATCGACAGCGTAGCCGACCGGCACCGGCTGCCCGCCACCCTAGTGCACAGTGTCGTTGAAGCGGAGTCGGCTTACGATCCCGAGGCCGTGTCCCCTAAAGGAGCCGTTGGCCTGATGCAGCTCATGCCGGGAACCGCCAGCGATCTTGCCGTCGAAGACCGCACGGACCCGGCTCAAAACGTGAGCGGGGGCACCCGCTATCTCAAGGGCCTCCTAGAGCGCTATTCGGATTCGCCGGACCAACTATTGCGGGCGCTAGCGGCCTATAACGCCGGGCCCGAAAAAGTCGACCACTACGACGGTCTACCTCCCTACAACGAAACCCGGCTTTTCGTGCGTCGAGTCATGCAGCGTTTTCTGGCCCTCAGCGAGCCGACCTCGGGCCAGTAACGGCCCCGGCCCCGTCCCTGCCGGCCGCGTTCTTCGATAGCCGCAGCCGCACCGAATGAGGAGCCACGGCTGTGATTTCCACGCCTCGCGGTGTATCTGTTCTGTCGAGAATCCGCGCGTGATCATAGAGGAACGAAATCTTCTCGCCCTCCCCGAAGGCGAAGTGATAGCGTTCGGTTGCCACATCGTCCCCGGGTAGTTCGAGATCGATCGCTCGCAGCAGATCGGACAAGCCGCGTCCCTCGAGGGCGGAAATGGCGACAGGCCCGGCGACGGAATCGGACGACCGTGACGAGCTCAGCACGGCGGCAACCTGCTCCGGGTCCACCTGGTCAACCTTGTTCAGCGCCAGGATTTGTGGCTTTTGTGCGGCTTCGATCTCGTTGAGCACCTTATCCACTTCTTGGCGCCTCAGTCGCCAGTGGGGAGAAGAGACGTCCACGACGTGCACGATCATGGCCGCCTCGGTGACTTCTTCAAGGGTGGCTCGAAAAGCTTGAATCAGCGTCGGCGGGAGATGGCGAAGGAAGCCGACAGTGTCCGAAAGCAATACGCGCCGCCGCGTGGGGAGGTCGAGGGATCGTATCGTCGGGTCGAGCGTAGCGAACATCCTGGGGTCAGCCAAGACGTCCGCCGACGTGAGAGCGTTAAATAGAGTTGATTTGCCCGCATTCGTATAACCAACGAGAGAAACCGTCGACAAGGGAACACTGCCGCGCTTCTTGCGCTGCGAACGGCGAGTAGCCCGGACCGCTCGTAGGTTGGCTTTGAGCTTGTTGATGCGCCGTCCGATTCGACGGCGATCGGTTTCGAGCTTGGTTTCTCCAGGACCGCGCGTACCAATGCCGCCGCCTAACCGAGACATCTCCGCGCCACGGCCCATCAGTCGTGGCAATAGATAGGTCAACTGAGCGAGCTCGACCTGAAGTTGTCCTTCGCGGGTGCGCGCGTGCCGGGCAAAGATCTCAAGGATCAGCTGTGTGCGATCAATGACCTTGCAGTCCAAGGCGCCTTCGAGGTTTCGTTGTTGACTCGGAGAGAGGCTCCGATCGAACAGAACGAGATCCGCGTTGACTTCCAGCGCCCAGCGGCGAAGCTCCTCCACTTTGCCCTTCCCAATGAAGGTCGCGCGATGAGGAGTCTGGCGGATTTGAATGTCCGACCCGAGCACCGCGGCGCCCGCGCTGGAAGCCAGTTCGGCCAACTCCTCTAGCGACTCCTCGGTGGACGCAGTCCACTGCGAGTCGTCTGAGGCGCCATCACGATCTCGCCGCATCTCGACCCCGACCAGAAGGCAAGTTTCTTCCGCTGGTGTTGCGACGTCGGACACAAGCGACTTATCGGCGAGTGGTATGGGAGGAGACGACTTCTTTAGGTTCAAAGATGCTCTCTGCTAGGCGTTGGATGACCCCGAAAGCGCCGGCGAGGGAATTGCACGATATTAGGGTTCGGACGGCTTGTCGTCTGGGATCTCGGTTTCGGGTGGCCTTTCGGGTTTCGGTGTCGGCCGCTGTGATCCCTCGGAGCCGGAACCGTGTGACTGGCGTGTTGTCACGACCGTGGAAATGGCGTGTTTGAAGATCAGCTGTTCCTGGTGACTGGTCTCGAAAACGACGCAGTACTTGTCGAAGCCACGCACTCGTCCGGACAGCTTGACACCGCTGGTGAGGAAGATCGTAACAGGCAGCCGCTCGCTCCGGACTTTGTTCAAAAAAGCATCTTGGATGTTCTGATTGGACATGGCAATTGCTCACTCCCAGGAGCAGCCGGCTCATTCGGAAGTTTATCTTCTTACTTTACATGAATCGGGTTCGCACTTGACTCTTCGAGACTTCGATAGACGCAATGCGGATTAGTGGACTACCCGCGCCCGCGGGAGGGTTTAAAGGCCGCCTAGCGGGCGAGCCGGCGCGAAGCCCGCCGTCAAGCACGACGGCTCTTGCTACGGGCTTAATACCTGGGCAGGTTTGCTGTTGGTCGCTGTACTCAGCCTGTGGTGGATCTTTCGATGAAGCCCTCTAGACGAATGGCTTCGGCCATGCCACCTCCTTGCCAGTCACAGAATTGCGACCTATTGAATTCAACTACTTATTGAGTTCCGCATAATACCCCGTCAATCGAAGCAAAGAGAAGACTGCTTCCAGAAGGCAGTGATCAAGCGCGGTTTGCGGCGCATGCGGCGCAGTGCTTTGCGGGCCCGCTCGCTCAGCTCCCCGTAGTCTTTCGGGCAGACGTTCGGCAACTCGTGCTGCTTCCAGTAAGCCCAGATGTACTCCACCGGGTTCAGCTCCGGCGCATAGGGCGGGAGGTACTCGGTTTCGATGTGGCCCTCGGAGAGCTCGATGAACTCCCGCACCAGGCGGCTGCGATGCGCCGGCAGTCGATCCCAGATGATCAGCAGCGGCCGGTCGATGTGGCGCAGCAGCGCTTTGAGAAAGTGGATCACCTCCTGTTCGTCGATGGCGCCGGGATAGAGCCGGAAGTAGAAGTTGCGCAGCGTCAGCCCCGCCGACACCGAAAGCTTCTCCCAGTTGAAGTTAAACTGCAGCACGGGCGTCTGACCCCGCGGTGCCCAGGTACGGCAACGGTGCGGCTTCTCGCTCAATCCACTTTCGTCGATGAAGATGAGCGTGCGGCCTTCGGTTTGGGCTTTTTTTTAATACGCCGCCAGGTCTTGCGCTTCCAGGTGCGGATCGCCTCTTCGTTGCGCTCGCGCGCCTTTCCGACGGGACGTTGCGGGCTCCAGTTGAGGGCTTGCAGGATCTTCCAGACGTGGCCTTCGTGGTAGTTGACGCCGAACTCATCGGCGACCAGACGAGCTACCCGCGGGCAGGTCCACAGGGGCGTTCGGAAGCCGTGGGCTTCGGGGCCTTCCAACAACAGCGACGTCAGGCGTTCGCGTTGTGCGGCGTCTAGCAGCGGCTTGCGTCCGGCGCGCCCGGCTCGACGCAGCCCGGCCGGACCATGCTCGAGGTATTGCCGCCGCCACTCACTGACGGTTTGCCGAGCGACTTTCAGCCGTCTCGCCGTCTCGGACTGATTGTGGCCTTGGTCAAGCAGCCGCATCGCTTCGAAACGGCGCTTCTCCAGCGCCTTGAAATCCCGCTTCACGCCTTTCGGGTTGCCCATACATCTATAGATGCTCCAAGGAACCAAAAGGTGTCAGAATATTATGCGGGATTCAGTAGGTTCAGGAAGTCCCGGAAACGCTCACCTCGTGGTGTAGACTGCGAATAGAAGATGACCTTCGTGCATGCGATGGACAGGAATTCTAAGGAGAATCTGCTCGAATCTGGTCAAATCGCCCTGAGACAGCGTTTGCGGGAATGTGCCGTCACGGGCATCTGAAAAAAAATCCCCCGGGAAGGCGAACGGCAGCGCTTCGTCGCTAACAATGCGTGAGTCGACGTGCCGGCGGCTCCGGCGCGGGGGACGTCCCGAACTACCTGCGGCACCTAGCATTCTTACGCAGGGGAAAGAAGCCGTAGCGCAGGCCTCGGTGCCGTTCCCGAGACCTGCGGCCGTTTCGATTTCGCGAAGCCCGGTGCCTCCTTCGGCAGAGCGGTACTGCATTCATAACACGGATCAACGAACGGGTTTGTCTGTACAGGCGCGACATGTCGCGCCCTTCCCAGCATCCCGCGTTTCCGACCGGTGTCGGGCACTGTACTCCGCGGACATCAGTAGAAGGTCGTTGCATTGAGGAACGGGGACCGTTTACCATGTCGGAGCCGGCGAGCAGCCTCGAGACTCTAGCCTTATGAACGGCCGCCAATCCTCGCAACCCAGCGCCAAGCTGATTCGCTTCAGCTTTGGCCTCGTTCTCCTCGTTGCGTGGACATTAATGCCGGCGGCGCAGACTCCTCCTGCCACCGAATGGAAGTGGTACAAGGGCAATCTCCATACGCACACGATCAACAGTGACGGTGACAGCGCTCCCGATGCGGTCGCGCGCTGGTACAAGGAGCATAGGTACAACTTCCTGGTCCTCACCGACCACGACTTTGTCACACCAATCGAAGGGCTGAGTTCGATCTTTGACGCTGAGGATCGTTTCTTGCTGATTTCCGGAGAGGAGATCAGTTCAAAACTCGGCGACAAACCCATCCATGTTAACGGTCTCGATATCCATCGAACGATCCAGCCGATAGTGGGTACGAGTGTCGTCGATACGTTACAGAAGAACGTCGACGCGGTTCGGGCGGCGGGAGGCACACCGTCCCTGAACCACCCTAACTTCCGTTGGGCGGTCACGGCCCGCGAGATGGGTCAAATACACGGGTTGAAGCTCTTCGAGGTCTACAACGGTCATCGAAGCACCAATGATGCTGGCGGCGGTGGCTTTCCAAGCCTAGAGGAGATGTGGAATGCCGTATTGTCGGCGGGACACGAGGTGTATGGAATAGCAGTGGACGACGCGCACAAATTCAAGGTGTCTGGACCGGAGTATTCTAATCCCGGACGTGGCTGGGTGAGCGTCAAAGCCCCGGAACTTTCTACGGATGCCATCCTAAACTCCCTAAATGCGGGTGAGTTCTACGCGTCAACCGGCGTCGTACTCGAAGACGTCAGTCGCTCGCCCAACGAGCTCCGCGTTTATCTCAAAGAAGATGAGCGAGATGACGGAGAGAAATTTACCACCGAGTTCATCGGTCAGGGAGGCCGCGTCCTCAGCAAGTCGTTCGACAACCCTGCCCTCTATGCTCTGAAGCCCGGTGACACATACGTTCGAGCGAAGGTGACTTCCTCGAATGCAGAGTACGCTTGGGTGCAGCCGGTCTTTGCTGCTTCCGCCGAGTCGCGCTGACAGGCGGCGTCCCTGACGACAGGATAGGAAAGGCCGCGGGTCTGGCCAAAAACGGCCCTCCAGCGCGGCGCTACGGGGCTGCGCGACCCTGAACAACCGGCTCCCGAATCACGACGAAAGCGCTACCATGGAGTAAGTTATGGATCCCCGCCTTGAACACAAGCTATTGCTGACCCGCAGGCACTTTTTCGGGCTTGGCAGCGCAGGCATCGGCGCGGCTGCTTTGGCGACGCTGATCAACGAGGATTTGGTCGCCGGCAGCTCCGCTAAGGCCGGGGATCAGTCTTCGCAAGCCGGATTATCTGGGCTTCCGCATTTCGCGCCCAAAGCCAAGCGCGTCATTTACCTTTTCCAGTCGGGCGCTCCGTCGCAGATGGAGCTGTTTGACTACAAGCCAAAGCTCGAGGATCTTCAGGGCACCGAGTTGCCTGCTTCGATCCGCATGGGACAGCGGCTGACCGCGATGACGGCTGCACAACAAAGCTTCCCCGTCGTTCCGTCCAGGTTCAAGTTCGCGCAACATGGCGAGTCGGGTGCTTGGGTCAGTGAACTGCTGCCTCACACAGCTAAGGTGGCCGATGAACTGTGTTTCATCAAGTCCATGCACACCGAGGCGATCAATCACGACCCGGGGATTACCTTTTTCCAGACCGGCTTTCAGCTCGCGGGCAGGCCCAGCATTGGTGCTTGGCTCTCCTATGGTCTAGGCAGCGAAAACAAAGACTTGCCGGCCTTTGTCGCCATGGTGTCGAACGGCTCGGGCAATCCCAACGGCCAGCCGCTCTACGACCGGCTGTGGGGCAGCGGGTTTCTCCCCACCAGGTATCAGGGGGTCAAGTTCCGCTCCATCGGTGATCCGGTCCTCTATTTGTCGAACCCTCCGGGGATAGACGGGGCCGCTCGACGCCGCTTTCTCGATGACCTGGCCAAGCTCAACCGGTTGAAGCACGAAGAAGTAGGCGACCCGGAAATCTCGACCCGTATCGCGCAATACGAGATGGCCTACCGCATGCAAAGCTCCGTACCCGAGTTGACTGACCTTTCCACGGAACCCGACAGTACCTTCGAGCGCTACGGTCCGGACTCCCGAAAGCCCGGCACCTTCGCGGCCAACTGCCTGCTAGCCCGGCGGCTGGCCGAACGCGATGTGCGCTTCATCCAACTCTTCCATCGTGGCTGGGACCAGCACACCAAACTGCCCAAAGACATCGTCGGCCAATCCCGCGATACCGACCAGCCGCAGGCCGCGCTGATCCAGGACTTAAAGGAGCGCGGTCTGCTTGACGAAACTCTCGTTGTCTGGGGCGGCGAATTTGGCCGCACGGTTTATTGCCAGGGCAGGTTGACGGCCGAGACGTACGGCCGTGACCACCATCCGCGTTGCTTCACCGTCTGGATGGCCGGCGGCGGCGTCAAACCCGGTGTCACCTATGGCGAGACCGATGACTTCTCTTACAACATCACCCGGGATCCGGTGCACGTGCACGACCTGCACGCGACGATGCTGCACTGCTTGGGCGTCGACCACACCAAGCTGACCTTCAAATACCAGGGGCGCGCCTTCCGCCTGACGGACGTGCATGGCAAAGTGGTGAAGAAGGTATTAGCGTGAAATCCCATAGCGCATGGTTCGGCGGTCGTCTTGCCGAGACTTGCGGCCGTTGGCTAAACGCGAACGCAGCCAGGCCATTACCGGCCGAGCCCAGTAGGAACAAACACTCTTGTTTGTCCTAGCCGCTGCCGGGCGTCTCTTACGACGTTCGATCCCTGTAGCGGATCGAAGTGGGCGCCCCTCTCTATAGCTTTTTCCCCCGGCTTCCTCGCCCGCCAGATCCGCGGTCGTTGATACTTCCAGTTATCATGAGATGGAACAGCGGGGGTCATGATGCCGGCGACGAGCGAATACCAACATACCCAGATAGGTTATGCCCTCGCCGCTGCGTATACCGCGGTGATTTTGCTGTTCGCCTATTTGAGTCTGGCGACCGATTTCAATCCGTTCGTCCTGGCCGGTCTGGTCACTATGACCTTTGTTCTCGCGTCACTTCCAGTTTTGACAACGACAATCGGTGATGGGACGCTCAAGATTCAGTTCGGGTTGGGGGTCATCCGCAAGCGTTTTCGGTTGGCAGAAATTCAGGCCTATCGAGTCGTCGAGAATCGGTGGTACTACGGCTGGGGAATCAAGTACACGCCCCATGGGTGGCTTTTCAACGTTGCAGGTTTCTCGGCCATTGAACTTGAAATGACGAATGGCAAGACCTATCGGATAGGGACAGACGATCCGGAAGGTCTGGGAACCGCTCTTGAGCGATCCCTGAGTCATCGTCCCGCCTAGTAGCCCTGGGTTGGGCCCATCCTTTAGCTGCTTATGTGCGTCGGAACGAGCATTTTGTTCTCGTTTCATTGGAGGCGTTGAGGTAGACGCGGATTCAATGGTGCTGAGTCGCGTCATCTCTGGACCGCTTGCTCACGGCTCGGTGCTCTGTTGCTTGCGGCGGGCGTGCACGGTGCCTCCCCAAAGGACCGTTGCTATTGCCTACCCAGCAGCCGCGGGACCGGCGTCCCGATGGTGATCGGGTCGTTGCCGGATAGAAACTTTCTATCGGCACGATAGAAGCGTCCGGGTTGGCTTCCGGCGTTGCAAGATATTAGGACGTAACAGATGCCGCAAGGCAGGCGTGTACCCGTTCGCGGGTAGCGATTGAAATCAACGAGGAGCGAGGAAATGAACTTACGTGGGATGGTGCGTTTGTTGTTTGTGATGTTGCTGTGTTTCCCCGTTTTGGCTTTGGCCGGCGAGGAGGCGAAAGTCGATAGCGGAGACAATGCTTGGGTCTTAATGAGCTCGGCTCTGGTATTGATGATGACCGGCCCGGGGCTGGCGCTGTTTTATGGCGGCCTGGTCCGGAAGAAGAACATGCTCGGTACGCTGATGCAGTGTTTCTTCCTGATGGCGTTGATCACAGTGATATGGGGCGTGATCGGCTATAGCCTGGCATTCGCTCCGGGGAATGCGTTTATCGGAGGCTTGGACTACGCCTTCTTGAACGGCGTGGGGCAGGAGGCCAACGGCACCATATCCCACTTGACGTTCATGGTGTTTCAGCTGATGTTCGCCATCATCACCCCGGCGCTGATCACCGGCGCTTTCGCCGAAAGGATGAGTTTCAAAGGGCTGACGGTGTTCATGATTCTGTGGGTGTTCATCGTCTACTTCCCCATGGCCCACATGGTATGGGGACCCAAAGGGTTTTTGAACTTTTTCGACGAGGGCACGATAAAGTGTTTGGACTTCGCCGGAGGCACCGTGGTGCATATCTCGTCGGGCGTTTCCGCCTTGGTGTGCGCGCTCTATCTGGGCAAGCGCAGGGGCTATGGAACGGAGGCCATGAGGCCGCACAATCTTCCGTTGAGCTTCATCGGCGCCTGCCTGCTGTGGGTCGGTTGGTTCGGATTTAACGCCGGTAGCGCCCTGAACGCCTCGGGCTTGGCCGCAAGTGCTTTCGTCGCTACTCACTTCGCCACGGCGGCGGCAGTTCTGGGTTGGCTGTTGGCCGAGAAGATCCGTGACGGCAAACCGAGTGTGCTGGGTGGCATCACGGGGGCGGTGGCTGGTTTGGTTGCTATTACACCGGCGTCCGGCTTCGTTACGCCGATGGCCGCTCTGATCATCGGGTTTGTTGCCGGTCTGGTGTGTTACTTGGCCGTCGCGGTCTTGAAGTCCAAGCTGGGCTATGATGACTCTCTGGACGCCTTCGGCGTACACGGGGTGGGCGGCACTGTTGGCGCCGTCTTGACGGGTGTGTTCGCCTCGGCCACGGTCCAGGAAGGGGTGACAGGTCTGCTGGAAGGCAATTCCGCTCAGCTTATCGATAACATCCTGGGCGTCTTGGTCACTTGGGTGCTCGCCGCGATTGGGACCTTCTTTATCTTGAAGGTGACAGACGCGCTCGTCGGGCTTCGAGTGACGGATGCTGAGGAAATCGAAGGCCTCGACCTGACGCAACACGGCGAGGAAGCGTACAGATTGGAAGGTTAACTTCGGGAAGGAGCAAAGGATGAAACGAATTGAAGCTATCATTCAGCCCTATAAGCTGGATGATGTCCGAGAGGCATTAAAAGGCGTCGGCGTCGATGGGATGACCATTTACGACGTCCGCGGACACGGCCGGCAAAAGGGCCACAAAGAGGTCTACCGCGGCCAGGAATACGAGGTTGATCTGCTACCCAAGGTCAAGGTTGAAATTGTGGTTGGCGATGCTCGCGTCGAAGAGACCGTCAAGGCGGTGGTTGAGTCCGCCCGGACCGGCAAGATCGGTGACGGGAAGGTATTTATCTACTCCCTGGAGGACGCAATTCGCATTCGCAACAACGACACGGGTGACGACGCGCTCTAGCGAGTGTGACCTTTTTCTCCGTGCGTGTTTAGCTTTGAGGCCCCGCGTTGGTCGGCTTCGGTAAGCCAAGGCGGGGCTTCGCCGTGTATGGTGGGTTGCGGGCTTGTTTCGATGGTGTCCCTTGCCACTCTACGATGCTTCCGCTATAGGCGGCTGTCGGAAAGAATCGTTTCCGGCAGTGCCTAACCGTTGGCCGGCTGTTGAGGTATAGGTCAACTGCTGTGGGCCTGGCAGGCACGCTTGCCAATCTCACCGAGCTTGTTCCCTGCTAGCCTAGGTGGAAACTGGGCCCGGCGATCTGCTAGAGATACCTCGCATTCGGGCACGGACTGCTGCTGACGCTGGGATGTTCTCTTTCCAGCAGGGGCCACATATGGATTCGTCGCACACCGCTTCCTCGCCAGTCGGCGCATTCGAGGAGATCAAGCAGCGTTTCCTCGCCGGCGGAGACGGCCTCGAAGCGGTCGCCGCCCATTCGGCTGCCACGGACAAAGTTGTCAGCCGCCACTTTCACGAGACTTTCCCTAAAGCTCCCAGTTCCGGGGTCGCTCTAATAGCTGTCGGTGGCTACGGTCGTTCCCAGCTGTTCCCCTACTCGGACGTCGACCTGCTGCTGCTCTTGGAACGAAGGGCACATGCCAACACGTACAAGGACCAGACATCGAAGCTGCTCAGCGCGCTATGGGACTCCAAACTGCGTATTTCACACTCGGTGAGAACGCCCGCCGAGTGTACTCGACTCGCGCCCGACAACACGGAACTGAACATCAGCCTGCTCGACGCCCGGTTTTTGGCCGGTGATGAATCTCTTTATCAGGACCTGCGCTATCGGCACTTGCCTCGCTTCTATGTTCGCGAAAAGCGTGCTCTTCTTCGCAATCTGATCGAACTTGCCCATAGACGCCATCTTCTGGCCGGCCAGACAATCTACCATCTCGAACCGGACGTCAAGGGTACCCCCGGCGGACTTCGCGATTTTCAACTAGCGTGTTGGGTTTCTCAGCTCATCAATGCGTCGAACACGCGATTGCCGGAAAGTGAAGAGGCCCTGCCTGCCGAATCGCGGGAGCAGCTTCTCGAAGCCAAGCGGTTCTTGTTCGCGGTGCGTTGTTTCGTGCACTACTTCAATGGCCGTGACAACAACAAGCTCACGTTCGACCTCCAGGATCAGGTGGCGGAGGGGAGTGCTGGAAAGGGTTTCCCGGAAACAACAGATACTTCTGATTGGATGCGCGAGTATTTTCGACGCGTACGGATCATCTACCGGCTCGTGACCCGCGCGATTGAAGAGTCAGCTTCGGCAAGCCAATCACTATTTACATTCTTCCGAGACCGCAAGTCGAGACTCTCGAACAACGATTTCGTTGTCCAACGGGGCCGGTTGTATCTTCGCAACTCCGAGGCGCTGGGGCAGCAGCCGTTGCTGGCCCTGTTGCTGTTTCAGTTCGTCTCTCGACACGGGATTCCTCTGGCGGTTGAGACCGAACGGCGGATCGAAAATGCACTTCAAGGAATCGGGGAGTGCTCGCGCGCGAAGGATCCCTTGTGGCCCGTGGTAGCGGAAGTCCTCAAGCTCCCGCACGCCTACGAGGCGCTCACGGCCATGCACGAAACCGGCGCTCTGGCGGCGGTATTCCCTGAGTTTGAGTTGGTGGATTGTTTGGTCATTCGAGATTTTTTTCACCGCTACACGGTGGACGAGCATACCTTCGTAACGATCCGGGATTTACAAGAGTTGGCCGACACAGCGGACGACCTGACGGCACGGTTTGCGCGCTTGCTTTCGGAGCTGGACCAACCCGAGCTTCTCTACTTCGCGCTGCTGTTTCACGATCTGGGTAAGGGAATTCCCGAAGGCGACCACGCCGAGCGAAGTTTGGAACTGGCCGACCGCGCAATGGCCCGCATCCGCATGGCGGAACCCGACCGTGAGTTGGTGCGCTTTCTGATTCGCCATCACTTGGCGCTGTCGGCCATGATGACGGGTCGTGACCTTGCCGATCCGGAGACCATGGAAGAGCTGGCCGATCTGGTCGGCACGATCGAACGGCTCAAGGCGCTGGCGCTCATGACCCTCGCTGATATCAGCGCGGTAAACCCAACGGCTTTGACCGACTGGCGAAAAAATTTGCTCTGGCAGCTGTACGTCGCAACCCACAACAGCTTGACACGGGACATCGAAGATCGCCGAATCCATGTCGAACCGACGGAGACGCATCTGGAAGCGGCAGCTACGGCCGAGGAGCGCTCGGAGGTTGCCGAGTTTCTTGAGGGCTTCCCGCAACGCTACATTAGAACGCACTCTCCCGAGCAGGTGTACGCGCAGTTTCAGCTCAGTCGCGAACTCAAAACCAAGCGCTCAGCGGTTAGCCTTCGTCGTCGGCATTCTCTGTATGAGGTGGTCGTCGTGACGCGGGACCGCCCGTTTCTCTTCGCCTCGCTCTGTGCGACGCTGTCGAGCTTTGGCCTCAACATCGAGAAAGCTGAGGCGTTTGCTAATAGCAAAACAATGGCACTCGACACCTTCATCGTCTCCGATCCCCTGCGGACGTTGGAGTCCCACCCCGCCGAGTCGAGTCGCCTGACGCAAACCTTAGGCAGGGTTGCCGAAGGGGGCACTGACGTTCGAGAACTATTGAAACGGCGACAGTCCAAGTTTGCCGTCAAGGGACGGACCCGCGTCGAGCCGCGAGTGGCGATTGACAACGAGGCCTCGTCTCGAGCGACGGTCGCCCATGTCATCGCCGAGGACCGCACCGGGCTTCTCTTTGACCTCGCAAGCAAGTTCTCCCAGCACGAGTGCGACATCGAGGTCGTTTTGATCGACACGCAAGGGCAAAAGGCGATCGATGTCTTCTACGTCGTGGGGCCAAACGGGAAGCTTGACTCGGCGATGTGCGAAGTGCTGGAAGGGGAGTTGCTGGAGGCGTGCCGAAACCCGCAGGCTGCTTGACGCAGTGTCCGCAGGTTGGCCGATGAGTGAAGTTCTGAGGATTTCTATTACATTGTTTAGAAACGGTTGCATTTAACAACTATTGTGCGATAAAGTTTGAGCGACACGTACCTCTCCTCAACGTATGCGGAGGCGCCGCTTCGGGGGAGTCTTCGTCCTGCTGATTCTCTTCGTGTTCGTGCCCTCGGTCAGGGCGGGTTTCGAGATCCGAAATAGGCAGCTGTTTCTGGGAGACGATCTGTTCCCGATCCGAGGTGTTGTCTACAGCAACACGCCCATCGGGTCCCGCTGGTCGGACGGAACCGCAACCTTGGGCTGTCTCTACGCCCGAGACTTCCCGTTAATCGCGGGGATGGGGGCGAACACCATCCGAACTGAGGCGCTGATTTCCCCCGAAGATGACGCCTTCCGCAGATCCCTCGCCGACGCCGACCTCTATTGGTTGGCGGCCTTCCCGTTGGACCGCTTCTACGATCCCGCTCGGTCTTTGTCCGTGGACACCGGACAAGGACAGGCACTGAGAAGCCAGATCCTCGAAGAGTTTCGTGAGTACGTCGAAGGCTGGCGGGGCGAGAGGCGTGTCATCGCTTTCGTCTTCGGCGACGAAGTCGGTCGAGACTACGATGAGAAGTTCGCTGGATCGCCCGCGGATTTCTATTCCCTGTTGCGGGAAGCGGCCGAAGTATTGCCCGGTGCGCAGGGCAGCACGGCCTTGCTCACGACAACGGTCGCGGATCTGTCCCAAACCGGAGACTTTACTCTTGGAGCTGACGACGTAAGCCAACCGGCCCTTTCGTTTTGGTCGGTAAACGGGGTCGGCGGCGCGTCCCTCGGAGAGCTTTTCGTAGCAGTGGGCGACAAGACGGCGAAGGCATTCCTGGTGTCAGCCTTCGGTGTCGACGCCTATGACCAGCAAGGGCAGACCGAGGATGCATCCACGCAAGCGGATGTTGCAGGGCGTCGGGCGTCCGAGATCGAAGTGCGGCTCCAGGGAGACGTTTTCCCCGTTCTCGGCGGCCTATGGGTTAACTACGTGGACGAATGGTGGCGGGGCGGGGAAGACCCCTCCCTGCACTCGACCAACGGCTGGCTAGACCAGAGTTTTCCAGACAGCTATCGGAATCCGGCCTGGTTCGGACTATTTCGGGCGGAAAGCAGCGCGATCGCCGGCTTCGACACCTTGCGGCCCCGCGAGGCCTATTTTGCGTTGGCACGCATTTGGGGTGGACTTCCACCTGACGAGCTATCGGCAGCCGGCAATCCGATCATCAATCAGGGCGGCGTGGTCGGCACCGCCGGTGGGCGGCCGACGGTTGCTCCGGGCGGACTCATCAGCCTGGAGGGCGAGGGGTTTGCTTTGGGTTCGCGGTCTGCCGGAACGGCGATACTCCCGAACCATTTGGGGCCCGTGAGCGCTTGTCTCGGCGGGGAGCCTGTACCTCTACTTTTCGCCGACCAGACGGAAGTCCGCGGCCAAGTACCCTGGACCACGCCGCTGGGGGCGACAGATGCGCTTGTTTATCGCGCGGGCGTGGCTAGCAATCCGTCAATCGCGGAGGTGGCGGCCTCCGCACCCGGCATCTTTGACCGCGGCGTCTACCGTCCGGGATTGCCTTGCCCGGTGGACGAAGCGAACGGCGTTCGGCCCGGCAGCTACCTCGAGGTTTACGCCAGCGGTCTAGGACCTGGCACCGCCGAAGTCGGCAGCGGCTTCGCTCCCACAGACCTGGTTTTTACCAGAAACATGCCCCAGAGCCTGCTAGGGCCCGGGCGAATTCCGGTTCTCTACTCCGGGCTACTCCGGGGAACCGTGGGAGTCTACCAGACCAACGTTTTCATCCCCGAAGACTTTGCTCCCTCGCTCGCTGACCTGCGGCTTCTTCAGAACGGTGTGACCAGCAACCTCCATCGCCTTGGAATCATCAACGAAGATCAGGAGCCTGGCTTTTCGATCTCCGACCCAACTCCGACCGCCCTTGTTATTCAAGAAGGCGGTCCCGCTCAGACGGTTTTTGTCGAAGTCGAAGGCTTCAACTCCTTTTGCGATCTTGTGCGCTTTCAAATCGACGGCCTTCCCACAGGTGTCAGGGCTTCGATACCCGTAGGCGTACCCGGAGAATTTCTTCCGCTGACGGTTAGAGCCGACGTGGGTGCGCCACGGGTCGAAAACGTTCCTATCTCACTGGCCGCGCTTACCGTCCTTCTTGAAACTGTTACGCGCGAGTTTTCCGTTACCGTGCTGCCTAGCCTCAGCGACGTCCGATTTCGCGTCGTCTCCGGGGGCTACAAGAGTATGGCCTCGGTCGCCAGCTTTGAAGTGGATGGAACGCTGATTTACGAAGTGCACGGCGGCGGGCCGGGCCGCGGGTTCAACTTTCTCACCGTCGACCCGCGGTCGGGCCTGCTTGGGCCGGTGCGGAGTTTTGACACCTGGGCCCGCGAGGAAGATGTCGCGGCCCTGGAAGTCTACCTGCAATCGCTGCCCGATGGCACGGTCGTGATGGGCGCCATCGCCGACGAAGGGGCGTTTTTGCTTACCGATCAGGCCCGAGCAACCGTACGCGAAACCCTCGGCTCCTACTTTATCGACCTACTGGATTATCAGTTTTCCTGGGCCATCATTGCCCGTAAGGCAGCTCCGGCGCCCATCGCGGAAGGCCTCGGTCCCGTTGGGATCGTCGTTCTAGACGAGTTGTTAACCTTTCCGATGGATTGAGATCCGCGACTGGGTCAATTCGGAATTGAGAGACGCTGCGTAGCGCCGTTTCGTATCTGCTCTGAGCTAACGGCCCTTCGGCCAGGTGATGATGGGATGTTTCCCCTTTCTGAAGCGGGGAATCTTGGCGTCGCAGCGCGACTTCGCCGGACAAGTCCCGCAGCGCATGAGCTCGGCGGTCGTTTGCCGAGACTTGCAGGCCGTCGGCTTTAGGATTCCACGATCGACTGGTCCCAATCGACCCATTCCAACACGCCGCTGGCCTCCACAGCCCGTCGCGCATCTTCGATGTAACCCTGCGAGACCTTCGCCTGCGCCGGGAAGGGGGGGCCCGAATCCATTCCCAGCAAACGGAGCGACAGCCGGGCGGTCGGACCTTCACCCATGCCGACCCACGATTCCTGTTCCGGGGTCACCATCGTGACATAGGGATCGAAGCGCAGCTTTAGAAATAGCTCGTCGTATTTCTCGTACTTGCGGTTCCGAAGGAGGTCCAAAAGCATGAGGTCCAGACAGGGAGCTACGTTCGCGAAGTGAGAGATGAAGCCCTTCATCCCCAGGCGCGGCCCGAGGGAGAAGATCTGCATATTGTCAATGAAGTTAAAGCGATCGGCAAATTGCCGCAGGATCCGAAAATAGTGCATCGGCTCATGCGATGACCATTTGACGCCGACGACGTTTTCGAGCTCCGTAAACTGCTCCAGCAGGCTGGCCGTTAGCTCGAAGCCGGGTTTGGGCATAGCCCAGGGAATGTTATACGCCATGATGCCGATGTCGACACGGTCGTTCACATAGCGAAAATGCCCCAGCACATCGTCTTCAGACGGCCGCATGTAGTGAGGAGGTGAGAGCTGGATGAAATCGATGCCTGCTTTCGCGGCGTATGCGGCATTCTTGGCGGCCGCCCGGGCACTCAACTCAAAAATACCGATCATGGTCGGGACCCTGCCAGCGGCCTCCTCGGCGAGGACATCCACCATACTCTGAAACTCGTCTTCCGCGAGGAAGTATCCCTCACCCAGTCCGCCACCCCCCATCAAGACAGCGGATCCCTCCGTCAATCCGTGGTCGACTAGCCAGCGAATATGCTTTCGCTGTCGATCTAGTAACAGGTTGTGGTCGGAATCACAGAAAGTCGGCATCGAGGTGACGATGCCCACAAGTTTTTGCCGACGAGAATCACTCATGGTCTCCCCCTCACGAAATGGAGGCGGCGGTTCAGCAGCACCCTCGAGTTCACGACGCTAAGTATATCTGACGGCCGTCGCTGGACCCGCGAAAAACCTCGCAGATTCTGTTGAGGACAGGCGTGCCAACCTGAGCTAGGAATCGGAGCGGCCCGCACGCCTGCGTCTAACTGGGCCCCTGGCGATACGCCTCGTCCAGCAGTTCGACGACGTGAACCACTCGTTGGCCCCTGCCGAACATTTCGGCGCCGGCGCGCAACTGCAAGAGACATCCCGGATTCGCGGTGGCGATCGTATCGGCGCCGGTTGTCTCGATCATTTGCATCTTCTGCTCGAGGAGGCTCATCGACATCTCTGTCTGCTCAATGTTGTAGACGCCGGCGCTGCCACAGCAGAGCTCGGTGAGCGGCAGCTCCTGAAAGCGCAGTTCGGGGATGGCGTCTAGCATTTGCCGCGGGGGAGTACGAACCTTCTGGCCATGTAGAAGGTGGCAGGAATCCTGGTAAGTAACGGTAATCGGAAGAGGTCCAAGATCGCGGTTCAGCTCGATGGTTGCAAGAAACTCACTGACGTCCTTCAACTTGGACGAAAAGGCCACGGCCCGCTCATACCAAGGAGAATCGCGCTCGAAAAGGTCCGGGTACTCCTTCATGACGGAACCGCAGCCGGCTGAGTTCGTGATAATGGCGTCGAACTCGCCACGCTCGAGCGCTGTGATGTTTCGCTTGGCCTGTTCGCGGCCCAGATCCCGCAACCCGGCGTGGACGTGCAGCGCTCCGCAGCAGGCTTGGTCCGCCGCCACTGTAACCTCACAGCCGTTACGCTGTAGAACTCGAACTGTTGCCTCGTTCAGCCTCGCGAACGAGATATTCGCGATACACCCCGCCATCATCGCAACCCGGTGCCTGCGCTCGCCGTGCGCCGGGAATACCTTGCCGATCTGGCGGAAGAAGAACGGAGGTTCAGCGGCGGGAGCTAGGCGTTCCAACTGGGATAGCCTTCCGAACGGCTTGAGAATGCCCAGTCTACGGACGAGCCGTTGCAGGCCGCTGCGCTGGTAGAGGTAAGCCTTATAGCCAGTTACAGTTAGCAGAAAGGGGCTGCGCAGCAGATGTTTGTAAACGAACCAGCGCAATAGGCGGGCCGGCCAACCGAGCTTTTTGTTGGCGTCAATCTCAGCGCGAGCGGCTTCGACAAGCCGACCGTATTCGACGCCGGACGGGCAAGCGGTTTCACAAGCTCGACACGCCAAACAGAGTTCAATGTGCTCGATGTAGTCGTCGTTGATCTCGATGTTCCCCTCGGCAACCTGTACCATCTGGTAGATGCGCCCGCGAGGGGAGTCCATCTCGAGACCCAACTCGCGGTAGGTGGGGCAGGCGTTTAGGCAGAGACCACAGTGGACACAGCGGTCGAGATCCTGCTGGTTGGGCTTATCGACGCTGACAGCTGGGCCGGAGAGCGGTTGTGAGGATAGCGAGCTCATCGCAGGGATTAAGCTCTAGTTTAGTACGCGCGCGGTTAGATCCGGTTGAACAGGCGACCGCGGTTGAGAAGGTTGTCCGGGTCGAGGCTCTCCTTGATGCGCCGCATGATTTGAAGTTCAGGACCAGGGTCCGCCCACTGTTCGAGCTGCTGTTTTTCCCCGACCGGTGCGTATTCGACGACGGCTGACAGGCCGCGGGCTCGAGCATCGGTGACGCAGTTGCGGGCGTCTTGGATGTCACGGCAATAAATGTAGCCGACCGCCGCGCCGGCGCGAATCACTAGCGGCCGCCTACTGTCGCCGGCGGAAGCGGTGGCGAAGACCTCCCGAATGCGGGTTGGCACGCTAGACACCCGGATGACGGATGTCGAAGGATTTGCTTCGAACTTCGCCGGCGTTAGGTGCTGCACGGAACGCCAAAGGGAGGCCGCTTCGTCACCGGTGAGTGAACTGACGTCGACACCCGCCCGCCCTTTCGCGAGTTCGTGGAACTCTTCTTCAACGCGTTTGACCGTAGCTTGGTTTCCGCCTACTTCGAGTATGAGCGAGACGCTTGTTGGAAGCCCGGGAGCAATGTCGCGAACAGCCTCGGAGTTCATCAAGTCGATAGCGATCGGTTGCAAGACACCGCCTAGGATCTCCCGCCGAATGTCCAGAGCCTTTTCAAGGGAGTCACAAGAGAAAACGAAGGTCCCTACCTCGGCCGGACGGGGGAAGATCTTGAAATTCAAGGTTGCCATTGCGGCTAGAGTTCCAAACGACCCGATCATTAGCTTGCCCATGTCGAGGCCGGTGACATTCTTCACCACCATGCCCCCGCTTTGGACAATCTTGCCTTCCAGCGTGCATGCTTTCATCCCGATGACCATGTCTCGGGCGGTACCGTAGCGCCGCCGACGAGGTCCACTGCTGTTCGTTGCGACGACGCCTCCGATGGTGGCGCGGTCGAAAAACGGGGGGTCCAGGGGAAGAATCTGACCGTTCGCGGCCAGGGTCTCCGTGAGATCGCAAAAAGGAAGCCCAGCCTCGACGCTAATTGTCAGGTCCTTGGGCTCGTAGGCGACCACGCGAGTCAGGCGGCGGGTTGATATGGTCACATCCGGGGGCGCAATCTCGCCGCCCATGGCTCGCTTTGTGAAGTTGCCACCGAGCTCGACTGTTCGCAGTGCGCTGCCGCAGTCGCGAAGCGCTTCCGCAAGATCCTCCATCGATGAGGGTACGATCTCGTCCATTGTTTCCGAGTTAGGAATCAGGGTGCAATTGAGGGAAAATAGGTGTGAAAAAATGCTAGGGACAGCCGGCCGCGGCGCGTGAAGGCCAGGTGAATCTACGAGGCTTCTGAGCGCCGCTTGTGACAGTCCCGATTCTTCACACCTTCAAGGACTATCGTACAACGAAGACTTCCTTGGTTTGGTAAGTCTTGTCGCTCAGCCTGTCATGGACCAGAACCCGGACGAAGTACTCTCCCAGTGGGATGTCTTCTTCCAAGTCCAGCCGGAAACTGGCCGGCAGCCAACGCCGAGGGTAGAACGGTGATCCCCGCTCGCCCGCCGGCTCAAAGGCGTATAAGACCTCGTCCTCTTCGTCGACGATTTCTAGCTCAGACTCGACATTGAACGAATTGTCGTCAGCGATCTGGTAGCCCGTGATGTAGAAGTTCGCCCAAACCGTGTCTCCCGGGAGATAGGCCGGAGCCGGTAGTTTTTCGCCCCCTTCGCTACGGGTGAAACTGAGGTTACGGACGATGAGGCTGCGGCTGGTTGCGATGTTCTCTCCGCGAACAAACACCGGCACTTCTCTCGAGGCTGTCCGATCGTTGAGCAAGTCGGTAATGCTGAGCAGGATCTTGTACGTTCCCGACTCTCCGTGGACAGGCAAGGCGGCGGCAACGCGAACCAGGGGCAGCCAGTCTTCATCTTGGGGCGCCAGTTCGGTGTCGATTCGGCCTCCTTCCGGCAAAGAGAAGCGCTTGCCGCTGGGCCCGTGGAACTCAGTTTGGTATTTCAGGCGGACGCGCTCGGTTGGGCTGATTGTGAAGCCGGCGATGTTGTATCTCAAGTGAACGGTTTCGCCCGTAAAAAAGATGCTGTCGTTGGGAACGGGGTAGCCGTCCTCGCTGTCGAGAATCTCAATATTGAAGACGGAAAAGTCCACCGGAGGCTTCTCGGCGGGGGAGATCGCCGCGGTTGCCCATAACAGGGCGACCACGCTACCCAACCAATTGGGGGGTCGCATGATGCTTGCTAGGTTCATGAGTTTTCGCCGCTTTGAGGCGAACTTCACCAAATCGGTGTTCGTAGACTTCCTTGGAGCTAGCCGACACAGCAAGTTGAACCAGAGCCGGGATGTCCAGCTTGGACTCGGCCCCTGTAAGTAGCTCGTCGGTGGCGAAAAGCTCGGGCTTTTTGGGCAGAAACATCGGACAACAGTCGGTAAACGGTTCGCTGGATATGTCGTAGGTCCCAATTCTACGTGCCAAGTCTAGAATCTCTTGTTTGTCGTCGCCCACGAGCGGGCGATGCAGGGGCAAGGAGGCCACAGCCCCGACGGCCTGCATGTTGTGGAGCGTTTGCGAGGCAACCTGCCCAATGCTGTCACCAGTAACGAGGCCATGGGCGCGTTCCCGGTAGGCAAGTCGCTCCGCGATGCGCAACATGAAACGCCGGTAGAGCAAGAGACGGCACGACTCCGGCGCCCCAACGACGATCTCTTTCTGAATTTCGGTAAACGGGACCAAATACAGTCGGCTCAGCCCTTGGTAGGGCGTCAAGGTCCGTACCAGCTCTCGTGCGATCGGAGGACTGTCCTCGCCGGACCGAGCCGGGGCGCCGTAGAAATGAACGAACGTCAGGCGAACGCCGCGCTTGATGACCTTGTAGGCCGCTACCGCTGAATCGAATCCGCCGGAGAGCAAGCAGACCAGCTTGCCGGCGGTACCCGTGGGCAGCCCACCCGATCCCGGGATCTTCTCGTGATAGATCAAGGCACGGGTTGCGGTGACCTCGACGAAACAAGTCTCTTCCGCGTTTGCGAGGTCAACTTTCACTTCTCTGCCTGCCGCCAAGGTTTGCCGGCGTATGGCGGCCCCCAGTGCGCGTTCTACGTCGGCCGACCGGAAGGGCAAGGACTTCTGAGATCGTCGCGCCCGCACTCGAAATGTTCGAAAGGTTTTGCCGGCCATCACGCGGCAGCCGGTTTCTACGATTGCGTCCATCTGCGGCTCGGTCTGCTCAGCCACGGCGAGATAGGCGATGCCGGGGACCTTGCGGAGTCTCTCGACGGCGAGCAAGGCGTCCGCGTGCGAGAGCACGGGGACGAACATGCGGTGGTCTTCATACACGCATCTCTCGGCCGGTAGCCCTTCAAGCGCTTGGGCGACGGCTTCCTTAAGCTTCTGGACGAAAAAGCCGCGGTTAGCGCCCTTCAGCCAGATTTCGTGATAGTGCAAGATCAGAACAGGCATCGCCGGGGGAACTTTCAGCTTCATTATACCGGCGGGGTTCTTGGTTCGACGATCGCAGTGTGGGGTACGTTTCCCGAGCTACCCGGCTCCCGACGATCGAGTGTCGCTATACGCGGGGAAGGGTAGTTTAGAGGGGATAGATATCCGGAGTTTTGTCGTCCTGTGACCGCCAGGCTCGACAAAGCGCGCTTTCGCCTGGGCGACGCGTGGCAACAAGAAGTAGATCAGGAGCCCGCAGTCAGCGCCTTCCGGGAGCTGAAACCCCGCGCCCAGCTTCAAGGGTCCACTTTGAGGCTGTCCCAGGGTCCGTCCAAAGAGCGTATGGAAAAGTATGCACATATAGTGCATACTGATACATACATATGAGAACGACTCTCAACATAGACGAGGATCTCCTGAAAAGGGCCGCACAGCTGACCGGCGTCGCGGAGAAGACCTCGCTGGTCCGTCTAGGTCTCGAGGCTCTCATTTCGTT
The DNA here is from genome assembly GCA_965222095.1 of Bryobacterales bacterium. Taxonomy (GTDB): domain Bacteria; phylum Acidobacteriota; class Terriglobia; order Bryobacterales; family UBA6623. Next base: position 1,825,837 of record CBDCTD010000004.1, on the reverse strand, counting down.
CGAGAGCGCCCGCCGTCTGGCCCGGCTGGGAGGCAAGCAGAGAAAGCTTCGTCCGATCCGTCGACGGCGTTCCGCGGCGTAATGGTTCTCGTCGATACTTCTGTCTGGATCGATCACCTGCGACGGGGGAATCGGGGGTTGGCAGGTCTGCTGAACCGGGCGTTGGTCATTTGCCATCCATTGGTAATCGGCGAACTTGCCTGCGGCAGTTTACAGAACCGGGACGAGACTCTCGGCCTGCTGTCGGCATTGCCCATGGCCCTCATGGCCGAGCACGATGAGGTTCTGTGGCTGCTCGACGACGAGCGGCTCTACGGGCGTGGCCTGGGCTGGGTCGATGTCCACCTGCTTGCTTCGGCCCGTCTCACGGTGTGCGCCCTTTGGACGTTGGATAAGTCGCTTTCAAAGGTCGCCGGCGCGCTGGATCTTCCCGTCCAGCTCGGCACGGGGTCATTCGGTTTGTGACGGTCAATCGCCTCAAAACCTCCATCGCAAGCGGTTCAAGAGCGTCCACTCGCCCTAAATGCAGATGGCAAGTCCCTGCCAGATCTGTCAAAAGTCGATCTGAACGAGTGCCCGGACGGGGACAGTGACAACCACGGGCGGCTTTGGCAGACTGAAGCACAGCCATAGGAGACAAACCATGAGCCAAAGCTTGAAGAAGATTTCCGACCATCTTTACCAGCTCACCGACACCTGCAACGTTTATCTGGTTACCGACGGTGATCGCGGGCTGGTGATCGACGCCGGCTCGGGCGACATACTCGATCATTTCCAGGAGACCGGCGTCCGCCGGATCGAGTGGGTGCTGCACACTCATCACCATCGCGACCAATGTGCCGGCACGCCGCGGCTTAGAGAGCACGGCGCCAAGGTCGCCGTGCCGGAATACGAGCGGCACCTGTTTGAAAAGGCGGAACTCTTCTGGCAGACGCGCCGCACGTTTGACAACTACAACGACCGCAACACGTTCTTCACGATCGGCGAGGACATCCCCGTGGACGCACCGCTTGAAGACTACGAGACTTTCACATGGGGGCCTTACGAGTTTTTCGTCTTGCCGGCCAAAGGGCACACCCTGGGTTCGAGCGCCTTGATTGTGAAGATCGATGGCCGGACCGTTGCCTTCACCGGTGATTTGATGGCGGAAGGAGGCAAACTCTATCAACTGCACGCCATGGAGTACATGTACGCGGCGATGGAAGGGTTGGTCTTCACGATACAGTCGATCCAGGCCCTGCGAGCGCGGAATGTCGACACTTGCTACCCCTCACATGGCGAGGCGATTGCGAACGTCGCCGCCGACATCGACCGGTTGGAAAGACGGACCATGGACTGCATCAGGCTCGGCCGCGGTATACGGGCGGGAGGCAATCTTTGTCCCAGTGCGGAAACGGCCTACCTCCCCGAGTCGAGGTTCATCCCCCTATCACGACACCTGTTGTGGGGTGGCGATTGGACCTGCTCGAACTTCTACGTCGTCCTCAGCGAGAGTGGCAAGGCGATGTTTGTTGACTACGGACACGGCTTCTTTCCGCACATGCATATCGGCGCGGATCATGACGGCATGGAGACGATGCGCTTCGTCGCGCATCATTTGGACCAACTCCGCGAAGACTATGGCGTTACGCAGTTCGATCTGGTCGTACCCACTCACATCCACGACGATCACACCTGTGGAATTCCTTACTTGCAAAAGCATCATGGGACGCGGTGCTGGGCGCTGAAAGATGTGGGACAAGTGCTGGCTGATCCCGCCGCGTGGGCTAGCACTCCGTGCACTTTTCCTAAGCCGATCCGGATTGATCGCTGGCTGAAAGACGGCGACAAATTCCAGTGGGAGGAGTACGAGTTTCAGATCTTCTTTGCTCCCGGCCAGACTGAATTCCACTCCGTCTACGCGGGGATGATCGACAATCGCCAGGTTGCTTTCACGGGGGACAATTACTTCCTCCACGAAGTGCTGGTAGGAGACGGGGAGGAGACGCGTCCTCACCAAACGACAGTCCTGCGGAACAGCTTTCAGCTTGCGATGCATCGCCGCTGTGCGGAGGTGATGCGGAAGGTCAATCCGGAACTAATCTGTCCGGGGCACCGCGACGTACTCACTTGTTCCAAGGAGGATCTCGACCACTATGCCGACTACATTGCTCGTAAAGAACAAGCCTTCCGCAACGTCGTCGGCGAGCCGGCTGACCACTTCATCGATCTCTTCTGGGCCCGTTTGCTGCCGTATGTCTCCGTCGTCGAACCCGGCCAACGAACCGAGTACCGTCTTCTCTTGCGTAACAATTTTGGGCGTCCCGTAACTTATGAGGCAAGAATCCGCCCCCCGAGCGGCTGGCAAGCGTCGAGTGAATTCGCCACCTTGAATCTCGAGGCTGGCGACCGAGGCGAGATTGAGCTGGCGGCTACGGCTGCTGAAAACGGAGACGGCGTTCGCCGCTTGACGACGGCTGAAATCAGGATCGACGGGCAGTCCCAGGGGCCGTTAGTCGAGGCGCTGGTGACGGTGCGGGGGGCCGCAGCGGGCTAGCTGGCGGCGAACGGGGGCACGACGTCATGATGCGCACGACCATCGACCTGCCCGATGATGTCTACAAGGCGGCCCGCTCGGTCGCCGTTGCCAAAAGCATCTCTCTGGGGGAAGCCGTGGCCGAGCTCGTGCGACGAGGTCTACGACCGCAGGGCGCCTTTCAGACTAAGAAGCCGTTTCCGTATTTCGAGCTGCCGGAGGATGCCGAAGCGATTTCCCTGAAGCGGACCCTAGAGGCTGAGGACGAGCTGTGAGGCGTTACCGCCTGGATTTGAACTTCCTGTTGAGTCTAACCCGGCCTACGAACGTTTCGCATCGTCTGATGCGGGATTCGTTCGCGCGTATCGCCTCAGGCCTGTCTGGATACATATTGGTATAATTAGGGTGTATATATACCATGGCCCTGAATCTTAAGAACACTGAGGTCGAACTCTTGGCGGCCGAGGTGGCCAGAATGGCGAACGAAAGTAAGACTGAAGCGATTCGACGAGCCCTTCTCGATCGGAAGCGACGCCTCCAAGTTCGTCGGGGAGATACTGACCGGCAGGCTCGGCTAGAACGACTGCTACGGAACCGTATCTGGCCGAAGATTCCTTCGAAACTAATTGGCACGAGCATTTCGAAGCGCCAACGAGAAGAGATTCTAGGATACGGTCCCAAGGGCGTCTGAGCCGGATGGAGACTTCGGATGGTTCTGGATTCCTCGGCGATCCTAGCCGTAATCTTCGCTGAAAAAGGACACCAGTCCGTGCTGCGCCGCATGGGTGAAGCCGGGGTCCTGGCGGTGGGGGCACCCACGCTTGTAGAGACGGCGCTTGTTCTCTCATCAAGGCTTCGGCAAGACGCAACGGTCCTACTAAACGAGTTCGTGCGGGAGGCGGAGGTAGAGATCGTCCCTTTCGAGCAGGAGCACTATCAAGTTGCCGTTGATGCCTTCGACCGCTATGGGAAGGGACGCCACAGAGCGGCACTGAATTTTGGGGACTGTCTGACCTACGCCGTGGCGCACATAGCGGGAATGCCCCTACTTTTTACCGGCCAAAACTTCTCACAGACTGACATAGCAGTGAGCGAGTAGTTGCGCTGCGAAATCCGCCCGGACACCTAACTATTCCCGAAAGCGACGACCTCGCTGACCCTCGGTTAGGTATCGCGACGGCGTGTGGTCGATCCTGTCTCTTTTTCGCTGAGCCGGAAGATGGGGTGCTGCCAGGACCTCGCGGTTTGACATCGGGCGGAGATGCCAACAGCCCAAGTGCCGCGCGCAGGAAACCCGTGCGATAATTGCGATTAAAGTTTAAATACGGGGCACAAACAATATAAGGGTCAGTATTCCGTTCAATATTGCAGCCCGGAAAGAGAGAGCTGGGAATCGGCGGCATGATTGGTCATGAATGACCGAGGCTTCATTCCCTACAATCTTCCTGCAATCGGTCAGGAAGAGATCGACGCAGTCACGGCGGTGCTTCGGTCCGGATGGGTTACGACGGGTCCGAAAACCGCCGAATTCGAAGACGAGTTCCGAAACTACCTTGGAGCGAAACACACGCTAGCGGTGAACTCGTGTACGGGCGGGCTACACCTCGCGCTGGCAGCGCTTGGTGTCGGTCCGGGAGATGAGGTGATAACCACGCCGCTGACATTCTGCTCCACCGTCAACACCATCATTCACGTCGGGGCGACGCCGGTTCTATCGGATGTGGGCGAGGATGGGAATGTCGATCCTGATTCGATTGCTCTTCGAATCACTGAACGGACTCGCGCCATCCTGCCGGTTCATCTGGGCGGCCTTGCCTGCGAAATGGAGCGGATTTGGAAATTGGCAAGTGAGCGGGGGCTGTTGGTGGTGGAAGACGCCGCTCACGCGGTCGGCAGCCATTACCAGGGCTCGCCGCTCGGTGGATTGAACAGGGCTTGTGGTGCCCAGAGTGACGCGGTTGCGTTCAGTTTCTACGCCACGAAAAACTTGACGACCGGTGAAGGTGGAATGGTCACAGCCGGAAACGAGGAGCTTTCAGCACGAATGAGGCGGCTCTGTCTTCACGGCATCAGCAACGACGCTTGGGAGCGCTATTCCGAACGAGGGAGTTGGTACTACGAGGTTTCGGACTGCGGTTTCAAGTACAGCATGAGCGACATCCAGGCAGCGATGGGGATCGTTCAACTCCGGAAACTGGAGAGTTTCATCGAGACAAGAAGACACTATGCTGATCTGTATAACGCCGCACTCTCAGACGTGGACGAGTTGGAGCTGCCGCCGAACTCTGACGCGTGTCGCCATGGTTGGCACCTCTATGCGATCAGGCTAAGGCTTGACAAGCTCAACATTGACCGGGCCGAGTTCATCCGGCACCTGCGCAAAAAAGGCATCGGCACGAGCGTGCACTTCATCCCGATTCCTCTGCACCCGTTCTTTCGGTCTTTTGCCCAGCTTCCCCAGAACCAATGTCCACGAGCCTTGGAGCTGTACCCTCGGCTGATTTCTCTACCGTTTTACCCGGCGATGACGGGAGAGCAGGTCTGCTACGTTGGGGATGCTGTCAAGGAAGTTGCGCGGGCCAACAGGAGAACCAGGATTATGGCGGCGCGGGCGGGCTAGCGGACTCTCCTGGAGACGAGTTCACTATGTGTTCGGACCGGGCCTCTCCACGCCGATCACAGGGCCTTCTCTGGGGCAGCAGCGATGAGTGGAGGCATTGGGACCGTGAGCGTACCCTGCGATTCTCCGTTTATTCCTGAGGCGTGGCGGAGTCCAACCTCGCCCGCGCTTTACAAGCGTAGGACCCCCACGTTAGGATACGAGGTCGCATGGTCAAAACCGAGCGGGAGCATCGGCAAGATATTGTCGACGTTGGCCGTCTCGTCCACCAAAAAGGTTGGGTGGCTGCCAATGACGGCAACATTACCATTCGGCTAGATGGCGAGCGTATTCTTGCCACTCCTACGGGCGTGAGCAAGGGTATGATGCACCTCGACGATTTGATCATCGTCGATTACGAGGGCAACAAGGTTTCAGGGCGACTGGAGCGAACCTCTGAAATCCTGATGCACCTGGTCATCTACAAGATGCGCCCGGATGTGCAGGCGGTGGTCCACGCGCACACGCCGGTCGCGACCGGATTCGCCGCCGCGGGCCTGTCGCTCAATAAGGCTTTGTTGCCTGAGGTGGTAATCGGGCTGGGCTGCGTACCGCTCGCGCCTTACGGGCTGCCCGGCACACCGGAATTGACGGAGCCGATGCTGCCTCTGATTCCGAAGTATGACGCGATCTTGCTGGCCAATCACGGCTCGGTCAGCTATGGAAAGGACGTCTATCAGGCTTTCTTCCGCATGGAGACGGTGGAGCACTTCGCCCGCATTAATTTGGTAGCGGAGGTGTTGGGGGGCGCGAAAACTCTGCCGCGCAAGGAAGTCGACAAGCTGTTTGAGTCCCGAGGGCGTTACGGCGTCCCGTCCCAGGCAGTAGCGCAACCAGGATGTCCGGTGTCGGCGGAGGACACGTTAATCGGTGCCGCCGCATCGGATGGACAACGACGGTTTTCTGTAACCCGCGATGAGCTGATCCAACTCGTAGAGGAAGCGATGCGGGAAAGGGGAGGATAGGAGAATAAATGGGCGAAGCCCTTGGAATGATTGAGACGCGAGGCATGGTGGCACTGATCGAAGCCTCCGATGCGATGGTCAAGTCGGCCAAGGTGACCTTGGTAGGCTGGGAGAAGATCGGGTCTGGTTACGTCACCGTATTGTGTCGTGGAGATGTGGCTGCTGTAAAGGCCGCGACCGACGCTGGCGCCGCTGCGGCCCGCCGGGTTGGTGAGCTGATTGCGGTGCATGTTATCCCTCGTCCGCACAGCAACGTGGGTGACATCTTCACGATTTCACCCGCAAAGGCCGCCGGAAAGTAAGGCCTTCTTAGAGGACGCTCTCGATGCTACTAGCCCGCGTCGTCGGTACCGTTGTCGCTACCCGTAAGGACCCGCGGCTTGAAGGCAGGAAGCTGCTTGTGCTGCGGCACGTCTCACCGGAAGGGGACGACCAGCCGGGGTATGTGATCGCCGTCGATACCGTCGGGGCCGGGTACCGCGAAAAGGTCATCGTCGTCTCGGGCAGCTCAGCGCGCCTGGCGAGAGGGTGCAAAGACAGCCCGGTCGACGCCGCGGTCATTGGTATCGTGGACGACGTGGAGCTTGACGCCGGGGACGGATAACACTGCGTTGGGCCTTGTGGTTGTCTGGGGGCCCGTGGCGGAACTCCGCGGCCCAGGCGGTGTTGCTTGCGGGTCTGGTAAAGCTGATGGCGCCTCCGACGGAATGACTCGGCGCGACGAATCTCTCAGGAAGTGATGAATGCGTCTGGGACGCGTAGTAGGACGGGTTTGGGCTACGGCCAAGAGTGAGGACCTCGAAGGCCGCAAGCTCCTGGTGATTCAACCGATCACGGTTGAAGGTCATGATGCCGGGCGGCCACTGATCGCGGTGGATGCGGTCGGGGCGGGGGCGGGCGAAAGAATCTATTGGAGCCACGGGGGCGAAGCCGTTTATGCGTTCCTTCCCGATCGGGTCGGCGTGGATGCGGCGGTGGTCGGAATCGTCGACTCTATCAATAAACCAAGGTAGCCACAAGGATGCTGCTCGGCCAGGTGGTAGCGGAAGTCGTCGCCACGCGGAAACACCCCAGTCACGAAGATTTGAAGTTGCTGGTTGTGGCCCCGCTTGACCTCGAGGGCAAAGAGCGCGGGGCACCTGTCCTGGCCATTGACTCCGTGGATGCCGGTGTCGGGGACCAAGTTCTGCTAGCCACCGACGGCTGGGCGGCGATGACCGCCGTCGACCGGCTTCAAACTCCCATCGACGCGGCCATTGTCGGGGTCGTCGACCACGTGGAGTTAGCTGAGGATTAGCAGCACGTGGTAGAAGTGAGGGCCGCGAAAAATCGGGTACTGCCACCAATTCGCCTCCCTTCACGGCCCTCGACACGAACGACTTAGCCTGAGGCGAATTGGTGGCAGTACCCGATTTTTCGCTCGTGCATGACTCTTTGCCACGGGCTGTTATTCCACGTATCAAGTCGGCTTCTGATGTACGAACGGCACCATGTAAACGGTCGCATCATGTCGGCCGCATTCTGTACCCTACAGCTCCGTTGGGTAGGTGTGGCGCGGGCCTCCGGCCCGCAGCGGCGACCTCTGGTCGCCGTGGACCGGCAAGATTGCCGGTCCCTACTTCCGTAGCTTTTCTCACCGCTAGAAGGCTCACGGTTTCCTTAAGACCCACACTCCCGAAGCGAGCGCCAGCAAGAACTTCACGGTGTCGAGCCCTGTGTAGGTGTGGTGCAGCGTCCAGAAGAGGGCTGCTTCCGGGGGCGCCGGGTCACGCGGCAGGAAATCCATGATGCGGCCGAGACGTATCGTTTCAGGAACAACCCAAAGCTGGAGTACGCCTACGATGATGAGCATCGCGACGGCCGAGGCCGTGACAAACTTGCCAAGTCGACTACGCCATGCGAGCAGGAGCACAACAGCGGCCAGCGGTAGTTGAACTGTTCCCCAGCCGTCAAAGAAAAGACGATTGACCTCCGAAGCTTGGTGACGCGCCATCAGCCGGCGCTGCTCGTCCGACAGCGCCTCGGTGACTTGCGCGAGTTCAGGGTTTTTCGAGGCGAGAATGTCGTCAACAACGCGGAAGTTCTGAATCGCCACGAACCACATGAAGAGAGTGGCCGCACACCATGCTCCAAGCAAAAAAGCAAGCAGGGTCTTCCGGCTCATCGTCGTGATAATGCATGAGTCGGTTGGTTGCGTCAAGGTGTTCCTTCCAGCTCAGCGTGGTTTTCGTTTGTGTTCTCCACACCCGATGCTAGAATGAAAAACTCGCGCAAGTGTAACCCTCCATGAAAATCGGTTTCGTCAGCCTCGGGTGCCCCAAGAACTTAGTTGACAGTGAAGTGATGATGGGCATCTTGGAGGCCCGGGGACACCAGCTGACCAACGACCCCGGCGAGGCGGAGGCGATCGTTGTCAATACTTGCAGTTTCATCGACCCGGCGAAGCAAGAATCCATCGACACGATCCTCGACATGGCTGAGTACAAGAAGACCGGCCATGCCCGGCGGCTGGTGGTGGCCGGTTGTCTGGTCGAGCGCTATCGCAATGAAATCTTCGAGCAGATCCCCGAAGTGGACGCTGTTCTAGGAACGAATGAACTCGAGCACATCGTGGCGCATTGTGAGAGCGCCTACGGAGAGCCGTTGCCCGCTGTCGAGCCGTATCTCTACCACGACCTGACGCCGCGGCGCCTGGCGACGGCTCCCTATATGGCGTACATGAAAGTCAACGAAGGCTGCGACCACCCGTGTACGTTTTGCATCATTCCGAAGTTTCGCGGCCGGTTCCGCAGTCGTCGCTTTGAATCGGTCATACGGGAAGCGACCGAGCTTTTCGGTCGGGGGGTTCGCGAGATTAGCTTGGTCGGCCAAGATACGACCAGCTACGGCGAAGATTTGGGTTTGGCCGATGGCTTGGCCACCCTGCTGGACCGTCTGGCCCGCATCGAAAACGCCGGCTGGATTCGTTTCCTCTACGTCTACCCCAACCGTGTAACGCAAAGGCTCCTCGATACCGTTGCCGAGCACCGGTCTTTGTGTAACTACATCGACATTCCCTTGCAGCACGCCAGCGCCGGTGTTCTCAAACGGATGAAGCGCGGCGGCTCGGGCGATGTTTTCTTACGGCTACTGGAACGGATTCGCAAGACGATACCCGGGGTTGCGATTCGCACCAGCTTCATTGTCGGCTTCCCGGGAGAAACGGAGCGTGACTTCGACGCACTCTGGCAGTTCGTTGAGGCTGCGCAATTCGATCGCGTTGGTGTGTTCGGATACTCCGACGATGAAACCAGCGAGAGTTTTCATCTGCCCGCCAAGGTGGATGGGCGGACGATCTACAACCGCAGGCGTCGCCTGATGGCCTTGCAGCGGAAGATATCTCGTAAGCTGAACGGGCGGCTCGTTGGGCAGAGGTTCCCGGTATTGGTTCAGGGTCCGTCAGCGGAGTCCGAGTTTGTGTGGCAAGGCCGCCTCGCTACCCAGGCGGAGGAGATTGACGGCAAGACCTACCTTGTTGAGTTTGCCGACGGGGTACCTAAGCCGGGAGATTTCGGCGAAGTCCGCATCACAGAAGCTGGGGACTACGACTTGGTTGGCGTACTCGAGCGCGTGCATCCAGCTCCTGTGAACTGCGAGCGCGGCTTGGCCGCCTCACAGCCACTCGCCCTGCCGGTCATCCAGTAGTAACTCCGTTGAGGTGATGCCGAAGGCCGTCAAAAAATGTCCCATTTGCGGCAAGGCCGTAGACCTCAATTGGAAGACTTATCCCTTCTGCAGTGACCGCTGCCGGACGACCGACCTGGGGAATTGGTCCTCGGAAGAATACGTCACTCACGCGCCATTAACGGAAGCCGACGAGGAGTTGGACACCGCGCACCGGTCGAACCGCGATGAGGAGTGAGCGCGTCGCGATTGTACTGGCTAGCTGGGGAGGGTGTGGGTTCGTGCCTTCGGCCCCGGGTACGGTCGCCTCGGCGGTCGCGGTCGGGCTGGCGTACGGACTCGTGGGCGGCCTTGGCCTGGCCGCCGCATGGTTAGCAGCGCTGTCGCTAGCGCTATTGGCGCCCGCTATTTGGTCGGCCGGCGTTGCTTCGAAGTACTTCGATCACGGTGACCCGTCCGAGGTCGTCATCGATGAAGTCGTCGGGCAATGGCTAGCGCTCGCGGTAGTGAATCCCGTGGACTGGAGGCAATGGCTGGCTGCCTTCGTACTGTTTCGAGCTCTTGACATTGCCAAGCCGTTCCCGCTGCGAAGATTGGAGCGGCTGCCGGGAGGCTGGGGCATAGTCGCCGACGACGTCGCCGCGGGCCTGTGCGTTATGATTGTTCTAGTAGGCCTGGGCTGGCTTGGCCTTGTGTAGCGGTCTATCAACGCAGGTTCTGGGCCCTATGCAGTCCCAGGGATCAACTACAGTAAAACGCCTATGAGTCCAAGTCGCCGCAAAGCGAATTCCGCGCCCCACATAGAGAGTGTGCGTCCACCGGCGGCGATTACAGGTGGCGAGCTCGAAGTGCTGGGATCAGGCTTCTCGGAAAATGGGGGAGGGCAGGCTCGAGTTCGCTTCGGCTCAGTCGCGGCGCGCTTGGTCATTGGAGGTGGCCGGAGGGCGGTGGTTAGCGTGCCGGAAGATGTGATGGAAGGCAAGCTGATTTTCGAGTCCGGCTCACAACAAAGTGACCCTTATTTCTGTTCGATCGGCGTTACGATCGCTGAAAACCTGCACCCTGTCGCCAACCCCGCGGTCGACGAGCAGGGCAATATTTACACCACGCGAAGTGGTACACGCGGAGAGAAGGTCCCCGTCTCCGTGTTCAAGGTTGATCTGAACTTCGATGTCAAACCCTTCGCCTCCGACATCGTCAATCCGACGGGTCTGATTTTCGATCGCCAAGGCCGGCTGTTGATCTCGGGCCGTCACAACGGGACGATCTATTCGGTGACTCCCGGCGGCCAGATGGAGGTCTATGCCGAGGGCATGGGCGTGGCCACAGGTTTGGCTTTGGACAACGAAGACAACCTCTACGTCGGGGACCGAACGGGCACTATTTTCAAGATCAGCCCGGACCGCCAAGTTTTCGTGTTCGCTACGCTCGAACCGTCCATATCCGCTTACCACTTGGCCATGGGTCCAGACGAGACTCTGTGCGTGGCCGGCCCGACGACGTCAAGCTTCGACTGCGTCTACCGAGTCAACCCCAAGGGCGAAGTTGACGTTCTCTACCGGGGTTTCGGCCGGCCGCAGGGGATGGTCTTCGACTCCGCCGGCCACCTGTATGTCGCGGCGTCGCACGGGGGACGCAAAGGGGTTTTTCGAATCAGCCCCGGGGGCGAACTGCAACAGGTAGTTTCCGGTCCGGGCATTGTCGGGCTGGCCCTGCTTCCGACGCGCGAAATGGTACTGGCCACCACCGACAGCCTCTACCGACTTGATACATCCGGCTGGATCGACCGCTAACCGAACGTGACTGCGGAGATCATTGCAGTGGGTTCGGAGTTGCTTACACCGCAGCGCGTCGATACGAACTCCTTATTCCTAACCCGGAGATTGAATGAGCGCGGCATCGAGGTCGTGCGAAAAACGATTGTCGGCGACGATCGGAAGCGGTTAGCCGACGAAATCCGCCAGGCGCGGAGATCCTCACGGATAGTGATCATGACGGGCGGTCTGGGCCCAACACTGGACGACATCAGCCGTGAGGCAGCCTGCGATGCGCTGGGCCGGGAGATGGTCTTTCACCCGACGATCCTCGAAGACATCGAGGCGCTCTTCCGCAGCTTCAAGCGAAAAATGGCCGACGTCAACCGCCGGCAAGCGTACATTCTCGAGGGCGCGGAAGTCTTGCACAATGACAACGGAACTGCACCCGGTCAGTGGTTCGAAGATGACGACGGGATTTTGGTCTTGCTTCCCGGGCCTCCCCGGGAGCTTGAGCCCCTGTTTGAAAAGCAGTGTCTACCTCGGCTGGAGCGGCTCGAATCCCCCTACGACTACCACACCGTTTCCCTGAGGGTTGTTGGCGTGTCTGAGTCGGAAGTAGATCAACGAATCGCACCCATCTACACGGCAGAGTCGCGCGTGGCGACGACTATCCTTTCCGCGCCGGGCGATATACAGATTCACCTGCGCGCACAGGCCGGTAGTGTCGAGGAAGCGCGGAAAATCGCGGAATCGTTAGGGGAGAAGGTACAGGCCGAGCTGGGGGACGCTATTTACACGCGAGAGGACGAAACCCTGGAGCAAGTTGTCGCCCGACTGTACCGCGACCGAGGTGCGACGCTAGCCGTTGCCGAAAGCTGTACAGGCGGCCTTTTGGCTCAGCGGATCACTTCTGTCCCCGGCAGCTCGGAGTACTTCACGGGGGGATTCGTTACCTACACTGACGATGCGAAAACCGGGTGGCTCGGCATTGATACGGGCACGGTCGAGAAACATGGTGCCGTCAGCCGCGAAACGGCTGCCGAGTTGGCTCAGGCCGTTCGCCGAAAGGCCGGAGCGTCGGTCGGAGTCTCGATCACAGGGGTCGCTGGTCCCACCGGAGCGACGGAGGAAACTCCCGTTGGAACCGTTTTCGTTGGCATAGCCGATGACACCGGCGTCGAAGTCAAGCAGCTTCACCTCGGCGGCGATCGACACCGAGTGCGGGTCCTGGCGGCTCAGACAGCGCTGGATCTGCTGCGGCGGCGAGTTGGCTGAGTGGCGGCTGTCTGCTGAGAGGAGCGCGTTTTCCGATCAAGCTCCGTGGCGGCCGGAACGCCACCCTCTACGCCGGGTGACGTGTCGCGGCTACCTAACTGCCCCCACCTTGACTGCCGCCGTCGCCGGCTTCCTCGCGGCACCAAGACAAGCGAAGCGGCGCGAAGCTACTTCTCAACGCCCGCCTCCCGGAGAAGCCGAATGATCTCCGTATCGTTATTCCTTCTCGCTAGGCTCAGCGCGGTTTGGCCTCTTTCCGTCTCCACGTAGGGGTCGGCACCATCCGCGAGCAGGATTTGCGCAAGGGAAGTGTGGCCAATCATTGCCGCCCAGATTAGTGCCGTGTGGCCCTGATCGTCCTTCCTGTTCACATCGGCACCGGCGGCCAGCAACAATTGCGCTATGCCGGGGTTGCCCCTTGAAGCGGCCCCCATAAGAGCCGTGCGCCCATAGGAGTTTCTTGCGTTGACATCTGATCCCGCCTCCAAGAGCGCCTGCACAATGCCTTTATTACGTGTGTGCGCTGCCACAATCAACGCTGTTTCGCCGTTATCCTGTTCATCTACGTCTGCACCGTTGGCCAACAAGGTCTGCACCGTCGCGAGATCACCCCTGCCGACGGCCTGATGCAGTTCGAGTGAAGAAAGAGAGAATTCCAGAATCACGTTAGCGAAGGTGCCCTCCCGGTATCGCCACCTTTCGAACTTATTCGGGTGGAACTCGATCTCGTCCGGGGGACCGTGAATGATGTAGATTCGACCTTGGTCGGACTTCCAACCCGCTCCGCTAGCGGACTGCCAGCGGGCATTCGTGTAGGCCACGCGCCTGTCGTGTTCGTCCTTGAATTCGTTCTCCGGGGTTGCAGGAGTTCGGTCGTGCCGACGCCAAAACTCTCCGATAAATTTCTCGCGATCCGCGGTAGTCGCTAGCGCTGAAAACTCAGCTCTCTCGCCGTCGGTAAGAATGTAGGACACCGCAGTTTCCAGCCAGTCATCGGCCGATGCGGTCTGCTGGGCTAGTGCCGGCTCATTGCTCAAGATCCCCACGATTACCGAGGTCGCGACCGCCACGGCGATTGCGCTACCGACAACACAGCTCTGCCAAAAGACTTTCGGAGGTCGATGTGGGGTGGACATGATTCGCTCCACTCTCGTCTTCAGGTTTGATTCGGTGATCTGAGAGAGCCCCGCCACGGGCGCTGTCACCGATAAGCGGCAGGCCTTCAGAAGACCTGAGACATAGTCTTCCGCCGCTTCGCCGCCTTGGATCACACTTTCGTCGCAAGCCGCTTCGCGCTCCGTCAGTAGACGACGGTCAATCCACCAAACCAGGGGATGGAACCAGAAGAAGCTGCGAACCAGCATTTGGAAGTGGCTCACTAGGTTGTCGTATCGCCTCACATGCGCCAACTCGTGCACTAACAGCGGCCGCAATTCACCGCCGCTCAGCTGCGAGACAATTCCTCGCGGCAAAATGACAATCGGTCGCCAGATTCCCCAGACACCGGGTTGAACAGTCTGGGATGAAATCCCCACCCGCACACGTTGCCGCACTCCGAGCTGCTTACTAACCTTCACAACCGCATCCGAGATCGGGCCGTCCTGCAAGATTTCGGTCTGCCGCACTTCGGAGAGGACCCCAACCCTCCGCTTGGCCCAGGCCGCGACAAACGACGCGAACCCTAGAAGCCAAACAATGCTCAGGCTGCAGTAGATCTTGCTGTGAGCATGTGGGGCGCCTGTTCTGATGGCCTGGTTAGACGGCGTCGAGGGAAGGGGACTGGCGATCCTTAATGCCAATTCAGTCGCTGCGCTAGCGCTGCCTTGTGGCATGCCGTCGACGGGAGCCAGGACGACAGGCTGGAATCCCAACCACCCCACTCCGGCGACAAAGAGCACAGACGGAACCGCGAACTTCAGCAGCGCCACAAGTAGAATCAGGTAGCGTGTTTGGGAGCGACTGGTTTTCAGGAATGCCGTGACGAGCAAAGCAGCGAGCCCGAAAACCGTTGCTTGCCAGAGGTGGTTGCCAAATGAGGGCCACCAGATCAGAGACCAATCGGCAAACCACGCGTGGACGCTCATTGCTTGCTCCCCCTGCGATTTCGTTCGCGAGCCTGCTTCGACGTCCTCACCCTGCCCGACTCTTTCTCCATCGCGTTCAAAGTCGCTTCCAGTTCGCGGACATCCTCCAGAGTCAGCTTGCCCGATTCGACCAGATGTGCCATCAGCGGCTGGGCGGATCCCCCGAATAACTCCAACAGCTCTTCGACCAAGCGCCTGTGTGTTCCCTGGCGAGTAATCACAGGCTCGAAGATATGGGCGTTGCCGATCTTCTTGACCCGTCGTAGCGCCCCCTTTTCCTCCAGCCGGTAGACCATCGTCTGGACTGTCGTATAGGCAGGACGCCTGTTCGTGGGGAGGGCCTCCTGCAGCTCTCGCACGGAAGCGGACGCAAGCCCCCACAGGGTCTCCATCAGCTGTAACTCGTACTTGGTCAGTTTCGGGATTTTTCGCGGCGGCAAGACAAGCACCCCCTTTACTACGAAGTACGTTGACTCTACTACGAGACTAGTAGAAAGTAAAGGCCCACGGTGAGAAAACGTACGGGGAACTCCCTGGGAGCCGCCGAAACTTCGTTTTGTGCTCAACCCCAACGTGGTGGCGGCAGCTGCCCTTGATGCTTCGATGGCGCGGCCCCAGATGCTGCAGCCGGCGGCGGTGTAAGATTTAGGGCAGCGCCTTTTCCGGACCCTGTTGCATGGCTGACGCATATTCGAAGTCACGGCTCATTCCCCCCATCATTCTGGCCATCTATGTTTACGGGTCGATCGCGGCCTTGCTGGGGACGATCTTGCCCCAGCTCGGCGAGCAGTTCGGTCTGGACGAGGCTGAGCTCGGCTACCTTGCCCTTGCCCAGGGGTTGGGACTAGCGATCGCCTCTGTCGCGATCGGCCCGATTCTCGACAACCGCGGCAAGAAGACCGGAGTAGTGGCCGGGCTCGGCGGAATCACTTTTTCCTTGGCTGGCCTTGCCTTTGCCGGCAGCTATGGCACTTTGCTGGTTTCGATGCTGCTGTTGGGGCTTTCCGGCGGAATGCTGGTGACCAGCTTGAATGCGTTGGTCAGCGACGTCGCCGAGCGGAAACGCTCGTCCACGCTGAATCTGCTAAACATTTTTTTTGGGTTGGGCGGTCTGGGAACACCGTTTCTCGCGGCCAATATCCCGGCGCTTGATGCCAGCTTTGCTCTGTGCTTGTTCCTTGCGTCGATCAGCGGTGTGACATTGCTCGTTCACTTGGCGACGGCCATGCCCGGGCCAACGGGCGAGCGGCGATTTGCTTTCTCCGAAGCCGGTGCGCTGCTGAACCAGCCGACGCTCTACTTACTCAGTCTGCTGATGTTTCTGTATATCGCCTGCGAAGTAGGCATGTGGAACTGGCTTGTGAAATACCTCGTGTCCCAAGGTGTCGAGGAGGATTTCGCCCAGAATATTCTTTCGCTCGGATTCGCTTTGGGTCTGCTCGTCGGTCGTTTGGCGGCTTCGCGAGTTCTGCTCGGCATCTCTGAGATTCCGGTTACCACGGCGGCGTCCATCGCGATGGCAGTTACGACACTAGGGATGCTCCTCGCTGCCAACCCGATTCTGGCGGGGGTGGCTGTGTTCTTGGCCGGTCTGGGTATGGCGCCGATGTTCCCGACCATTCTTGGGGTGGTCGGCAACATCTTCACGCGCATGACGGCGACGGCCATGGGGATCGTGATCACCTCGGGCTGGATTGGGTTAGTCGTCAGTTCGCCTATCATCGGCTGGGTTGCGAACCGCTCGACACTGGGAACTGCTCTCATGCTTCTCCCCATCATGTCGGTGATAATGATTGTGGTGAACTTTCTGCTGCGACCGTATGTGAGTAAGCCTGTTGTCGCAAGCGAGAGTGCTTGATCTCATCGCGCAATTAGGTCTGTCCCGGAACCTGGAAGGCCATGAGATGTTCGCTCTCACCGCGCGGCCTCTTCCGCCGGCCTTATGAACCTCATCGAGCTGTTTGACTCTTCACTTCAAGGACGGGAGACCGAGGTCGCCTTGGAATTTTCCGGCGGGCAGTACACGTTCGGCGATCTCGACTTGCGCAGTAACCGACTGGCGAACCGACTGGCCGAAGACGGCCTGCGCCAGGGCGACCGGCTCGGTGTTTATCTCAAGAACTCGGTTGAGTTCATCGATCTATACCTGACGGCCGTCAAATTGGGACTGGTCTTCGCTCCGGTGAATGTGCTTTACCGCAGACGCGAGATCGAACCAATTGTTGCGGACGCGCAGCCCAAAGCCGTCTTCACGAGCGCCGACCTGGAGGACGAGTTGCTCGCGGCGGTAAGTGGACTGGAGGAGCCGATACTCTATCGGATCGAGGACTTTTGCCGCTTGACTGGGGACAAGTCCGCCACGCGTCCGAGCCCTCTGGTTGAGAGCGGCACTCCGGCGGCCATCGTCTATACCTCGGGAACCACTGGGCGCTCGAAGGGTGCGGTTCTGACGCACAACAACTTCGCTGCCAACGCGAAGAACTTGATCGCGGCGTGGGAGATGAGGGAGGAAGATCGGTTGTTGCTTGCGCTGCCACTGTTTCATGTCCACGGGCTGGGGAACGGCCTGCACACGTGGCTGATGGCCGGCTATCGAATGCGTTTGCTGGAGCGGTTTCGCAAGGAGACCATTGCGGAAGAGTTTCTCAGCTTCCGCCCGACGGTTTTCTTCGGCGTCCCGACGATGTACGAGCGACTGTTGGAACTCCCGGCTTCGGTCGCACGCGAGATTGGGGGCTTCATGAGATTGTTCGTTTCCGGTTCCGCTCCCTTGCCGGCGCGAACGTTGGAGCGATTTAGGGAACTTTATGGACACGCCATCCTCGAACGCTACGGCATGACCGAGACATTGATGAACATCTCGAATCCCTACTGCGGCGAGAGGCGGGCCGGTACCGTCGGGAAGCCTTTGCCGGGCGTTTCGATTCGGCTGGCGGACCCCGTTAGTGATGAAGACGTGGCGGAGGAAGGAGTCGGTGAAGTTCTGATCAAGGGACCCAACGTTTTCCCGGGGTACTGGTCGAACGAAGTGGCGACGAGGTCAGCTTTCACGGCGGATGGGTTTTTCCGGTCGGGTGACTTGGCAACACGCTCGTCAGACGGCTACTACACTCTCTGCGCTCGAAAGACCGATCTGATCATCTCCGGGGGCTTCAATGTCTACCCTCGGGAGATCGAGGAGTTCTTGAGGGAAGAGCCGGAAGTTGCTGAAGTAGCAGTAGTTGGATGCCCAGATCAGATGCGCGGTGAGATTCCCGTCGCATGTATCGTCTTGTCCGCCGGGTGCATTCTGGATGAGGAGACGCTTGAGCGTCGATGCCGGGAAAGCTTGGCCTCCTTCAAGGTTCCCCGGCGCTTTATCCAGCTAGAGGGCCTACCTCGCAACGCCCTGGGCAAGGTGGAACGGGGGCGCTTGCGGTCCCTTGTGGAGAAGTAGCAAGTTGTCATGACTCGCCGCGGACACGAAGTGGTTGCACGGGCGCTGTTGAAGCTGGTCTCGAATGACCTTTACCAAAGAACAGAAGATTTATTGCGCCCTTAACGTTCTCGTCATCGTTGGCCTTTGTGCTCCGGCAATCACCGCCGCCAAGATGGTGGATGCCGTCTTCTTCGCGTTTCCGTGTTCCAACATCATCTTCTCTCTGCTGACCTTTCCCGTTTCGCGGCTCACGGGCTGACCTGTGGCTTCACAATAGCCTTCAAGTATTGAGTTGAATACGCCGCAGGGAACCGGCTCTCCCGCCCTCAGGTATAATCGGATTCGTTCTCTCGGAACGATGGTCTCCCAACAGTCTTCCACGCCCTTGATGCGTCAGTATCACGCGATCAAGAAGCAGTCGCCCAACTGTCTCTTGATGTTTCGGCTCGGCGATTTCTACGAGTTGTTCTATGAGGATGCGATTGTAGCCTCTCGTGACCTCGAGATCACGCTAACTTCCCGCAACAAGGAAAAGGGCCAACCCATTCCGATGTGCGGTGTGCCGGCGCATACGATCGACGGCTACGTCGCCAGGTTGATTGCCAAGGGACACCGTGTGGCGGTCTGCGATCAGGTGGAGGACGCCCGAAAGACGAAGAAACTAGTGCGCCGTGAGGTAACGCGCGTCGTTACACCCGGAACGGCCACCGATCTGAACCTCCTTCAGCCGGGAGAAAATAACTATTTGGCGGCGGTCGTCGAAAAGCAAGGGCAGATGGGGCTGGCTTACGTGGACGTCTCGACCGGTGAGTTTCGTATGAGTGAGGTCCAGAAAGTCGAGGTCGAGAAATCCCTCAAGCACTTGGGAGCTAGGGAAGTGCTGTTTCCCTCCGCCGGCCCGCTTTTCGCCGATTCAGGAGCCGGCTCAACCGAGGCCTCGTATCTGCGAACGGAACTCGAGCCGTGGGTCTTTGATCTGGACTACACGCAGCGAATCCTCCGCGACCACTTTGGGTTGAGTTCGCTCGATGGGCTCGGGGCTTCCGAACAGCCCGGCGCCCTCGCGGCCGCCGGCGCCATTCTCCACTACCTTCGCGATACACAGCGCGCGTCGTTAGAGCACCTTGAACCCCCGACCTATTTCCGCCAACAGGACCACATGGTTCTCGACCTTGTCACGGTTCGCAACCTTGAACTGGTTGAGCCATTGTTCGGCGGGCGTGCCGAATCGACCCTGCTTGGAGTTATTGACCGCACGGAAACGGCTATGGGCAAGAGGCTTCTCCGGCAATGGCTGTTGCGTCCGTCGGTGGACGGCGAGGAGATCGACTCGCGCCTCGATGGAGTTGAAGATCTATTTGACCAAACCATTTCTCGCGCGGAAATCGGCCGGGAGCTTTCGGGGATCCAAGACATCGAGCGACTGCTCGCCAAAGTGACATTGGGATCGGCTAACCCGCGCGAGCTACTCGGTCTCGGTTCGTCGCTGCGGCCCCTCCCCATGTTGCGCGCGCTCCTGGCACAGTTGAAGTCTGTACGCATGCAGCAGCTCAACGATCAGATCGATGAGTTGGGCGATGTGCGCGAGCGGATCGTCAACACTCTTGCCGACGAGCCGCCGATTCAGATTTCGGCCGGCGGCGTAGTCCGAGACGGGATCGACCCCGAGCTCGATGAGTTGCGCGGGATTCAGAAGAATAGCCGGGCGTACATTGCGCGGATGGAAGCGCGCGAACGCGAGAGAACGGGAATCCAGTCGCTCAAGGTCCGCTTCAACAACGTTTTCGGCTTCTACATCGAGGTATCGAAGGCCAACTTCTCGCTGGTACCCGCTGACTACGACCGCAAACAAACGCTCGTAAATGCCGAGCGTTTTACGACTCCTGAGCTAAAGGAGTACGAACGGAAGGTGCTGGAGGCGGAGGAACGAATTCTCGAGCGAGAGCAGGCCCTGATTGAGGGGGTGCGAGCTGACGTAGCGGCCCAGGCGAAGCGAATTCGGGCTACCGCTGTGGCTCTGGCTCAGCTGGACGTGCTGCGCTGCTTCGCGCAGGTGGCTGCCGAGCATGACTATGTGCGCCCCCAACTGAATAGCAACAACGAGTTCCAAATCGTCGCCGGCCGGCACCCAGTGGTTGAGCGTTTGGCCGAGACCGAACAAGCCGAGCGGTTCATTCCCAACGATGTCTACCTCAACGGTAAGGATCATTTGCTCGCGATCATCACCGGCCCGAACATGGGCGGCAAGTCAACCTATTTGAGGCAGGCGGCCTCAATAGCGATCTTGGCTCAGATGGGGTCGTTCGTCCCTGCTTCTCGCGCTTCGTTGCCGGTCGTCGATAGGATCTTCACCCGCATCGGGGCGAGCGACAACCTGGCTATGGGGCGGTCGACGTTCATGGTGGAGATGACCGAGGCGGCGGAAATCCTCAACACAGCCACGTCGTCCAGTCTGATTCTGCTCGACGAAATCGGACGCGGCACGGCCACGTTTGACGGCTTGGCGATCGCCTGGGCTGTTGTGGAGTTCATCCACGGTCGAACGCGAGCGAAGGCTCTTTTCGCGACCCACTACCACGAATTAACCGAACTGGCGGACCTGCTGACGGGCGTCGTGAACCTGCACGTCTCCGTAAAGGAAGCAGGCGATCGGGTCGTCTTCCTTCGCAAAGTGGAGCCCGGCAAGGCCGATCGCAGCTACGGCATCGAAGTCGCTCGGTTGGCCGGACTTCCCAATGCTGTCGTCGAGCGAGCGCGTTCCGTTCTGGCGCGACATGAGCAGGGAGAACAGACTGTCTCTCACGAACTGTCGAGCGACGGTCCGGGCGCGCCGGTGCAGGTGTCGATTTTTACTCCCACCGAACATGGCATTGCCGAAGAGTTGAAGAGTCTCAACTTGGACGATATGCGACCGATCGAGGCGCTTACCCTTCTTGAGCAATGGAAGCAGCGACTGCACGATGGCCCGAAGGAGTGAGAGCCTGTCGAGAAGATATGCGGCCGTCCGATCATGCCCCATGGATCCGTTGGGATAATGCAATGGCAGCGATTCAACATTCAATACGTATTTTTGGCTATCCCGCCGACCGCGA
Organism: Bryobacterales bacterium; assembly: GCA_965222095.1. Taxonomy (GTDB): domain Bacteria; phylum Acidobacteriota; class Terriglobia; order Bryobacterales; family UBA6623. The sequence continues at coordinate 1,804,409 of CBDCTD010000004.1, read as the reverse complement.
CTTTTCGTAACAGCTTTAGCCCAACAGCCCCATGCTCGTAGCTGGACTGATGAGTGGCACGTCGATAGACGGTATCGACGTAGCGCTTGTCGAGATCAGCGGCGAAGGCGTTGAGCAGAAGATGGAATTGCGGGCCTTTCATGCGATTCCCTATTCACGGCGGGTCCGGCAAGCCATACTTGGAATATCTAACGCGGAGACCCATACTTCCAAGATCAGCCAGATGAACTTCCTGCTCGGCGAGCTATTCGCTGAGGCCCTAGCGGAAGCCTGCAAGCGGTCAAAGATCCGGCTGAAGGAAATCGCACTTGTTGGATCCCACGGACAGACGATCTACCATCAAGCCGAACCTGCGGACATGCTCGGCTACAAAGTTGCCAGTACCTTGCAGATCGGCGAGCCGGCGGTGATCGCCGAACGCACGGGATCGCCCGTAGTCGCCGACTTCCGGCCCGCCGACGTGGCAGCCGGGGGTCAGGGAGCACCGCTCGTTCCTTACGTGGACTACTTGCTTTACCGAGATTCAGAACTCGGCCGTGTTGCGTTAAACATCGGCGGTATTGCGAACGTGACGGCGATCCCACCCGGCGCGGGATCTGAAGGGGTTTTGGCCTTTGACACCGGTCCCGGCAATATGGTGATCGATGCTTTGGTATTGCAGTTTTCTCGCGGCACGGAGAGCTTTGATCGCGACGGGCGCATGGCGGCGTCGGGAATCATCAACGAGCGATTGTTACGTCAGCTGATGACGTCGCCCTACCTGGAACAGAGTCCTCCCAAGAGTGCTGGTCGAGAACAGTTTGGGGAGGAATTCGTGGTGGGCCTGCTGCGGCGCGGCTCGAATCCCGCTGACCTCGTTGCCACGGCAACAGCTTTTACTGCAAGTAGCATCGCCGACGGAATCGAGCGCTTTGTAGAACCACGGATGCCGGTCGATCAGTTGATTGTCTCGGGGGGAGGTCTGCGTAACCCGCGAATCATGGATCGCCTTCGAGACTTGGCGCCCCACGTCGAGGTGCTGACGTCCGACGACTTCGGGATTGAGAGCGACGCTAAAGAGGCCGTAGCGTTCGCGGTATTGGCCTATGAGACCTACCACCGCCGGCCAGCCAACCTTCCCTCGGCGACCGGCGCACGGCATCCTTGTGTTCTGGGCAAGTTGGTGCGGCCGGGCAAGTAGCCGCATAAGCTAGTGTAGTGCCACTAACGGTTCTGGACAATGGCGTGGGTTTTGGCGGCGCGCTCGACTTTGGCGAGGATATCTTGTGCCGGAGCTGTCCAGACAAAGGGCTTGGGCGCTTGGTTGCTCGCTTCCAGGTACTCGTGGATGGCGGCCTCGAGTTCGGGAACACTGCGGAACACGCCGCGGCGGATGCGCTTCTGTGTCAGCTCGCGGAACCAGCGCTCGACGAGATTGAGCCAAGAAGAAGACGTGGGAATGAAGTGAAAGTGGAAGCGGGGGTGCTTCGCGAGCCACTTCTTCACTTGCTCATGCTTGTGCGTGGAGTAGTTGTCCACGATCAGATGCAGCTCCAGCGCCGGTGGCGTTTCGCGGTCGATCTTGCGTAGGAATTTGAGGAATTCCTGGTGCCGATGTCGCGGCAGACACTCGCCGATCACCTTGCCGTCGAGCACATTGAAGGCGGCGAACAACGTCGTTGTGCCATGTCGTTTGAAGTCGTGGGTCATGGTGCCGGCACGACCCCTTTTCAGGGGCAGTCCCGGCTGGCCGCGGTCTAAGGCCTGGATCTGACTTTTCTCATCGACACTGAGCACCAGTGCGTGCTCGGGCGGATGCAAGTACAGACCGACCACGTCGCGGAGTTTCTCGACGAACTGCTTGTCGCGGCTGAGCTTGAAAGTTTCGAGGCGATGGGGCTGCAGTCCGTGCGCTTTCCAGACGCGCTGGATGGCCATCTTGGAGACGCCCAAGTGCTTGGCGAGGGTGCGGGTGCTCCAATGCGTGGCCGCCCGGGGCTTCTCGTGAAGCGTTGTATCGAGGATGCATTGGACGAATTCAGCGGAGAGCGCCGGTTTGCGTCCGGGGCGCGTCCGATCGCGGAGTCCGTCGAGGCCGGACTGGGCGAAGCGCTTTCGCCACAGGATGACGGTCTTGCGGTTGACGCCGAGTTCGCGGGCAATGGCGTGGTTCGCCAACCCCTGCGCACACAGCAAAACAATGCCTGCCCGTAAGGCCATTTTCTGGGCTGTGTTGCCTCCTCGAACCAGGCGACGAAGAGCGTTTCGCTGCGGAGCGGTGAGGGGTAGAGCGTCAGCGGATGGCCACATAAACCATCCTACCGTGAAAAGGGTGTTATTGTCCAATTATTTATGTGGCACTACACTAGCGGGATTGGCCGGATGACTTTTCGATGGGTGCGGGTCTCTAACGCTGCGAACTCGTGACCTGATATCATTCGCCACCGTCAACTCGCTAAGCTAGGTGGAACTGGGGGGAGATTGGTATTGCGAGCGGACGTCATTGATCGTCAAATCACCGTCGCCAGGAGCACAAGTTGCTCCTTGAGTCTTACGATGCCAAAAGGGCGCAGCCCGGTGACCCGGAAACGCTTTCTGCTCGGTGCCTTGCTGCTGATAACGACTCCTTGGCTCGGGGCCCAGCAGACCAAGATGCTGGTGACCGTTTTCGACGAGAAAACAGGCCAGTCCATCCACGACCTTAGCCCGCACAACTTCCTGGTCGTCGATGACAAGACGACGTTGCGCGTCTCTAGTGCCGACTACGTGGAAGGTTTGCTGGATGCAATGGTACTCGTCGACACCAGCTTGGTTGGCGAGGTTGTCCGGCCGCTGGCCGCTGCGTTTGTGGAAGGGCTGGGCGAAAAAGAGCAGATGGCGCTGGTCTCCTATCACAGCTCCGCGGATTTGATACAAGACTTCACTTCCAGTAAGCAGATGCTATTCAACCCGCATTTTCAATTTGGTGTTTGACATCCCGACCTTCCAGCGGCCTTGAGCGTCTTTATTCATAGGGGCTAGAGCCCGATGAGGACGCCAGGGAGGCCAACACCCAATGGGTGAAAAACAAACCAAGCCATTCCAGCTAAGTTTCAACGGCTTGTTGAAAGTCGATTTCCAGGGATCGCACGTCACTTCCGACGGTGGCCTGATTTTGGTTCGCGAACTGGACGAACGGCTCGGTCTCGGAGAACTGATTGACGAGCATCTCAGCGACTCCCGGCAAGGCACAAACAAGCAGTTCACGCTCGCTGATCTGTTGCGGCAGTCGGTCTACAGCCGCTTGGCGGGCTACGAGGACCTCAACGACGCCGAGCGGGTTTCGATCGATCCGACGTTTCGGCTGATCGGTTCGCAGAAGATCTGGGATCGCGGTGCGGCCTTGACCTCGACGCTGCACAGCTTCGAGACGGAGATGCTGGCGAGCGAAGAGAACCTGCTGGGGCTGATGGCGCTGAACCGAGAGCTGGTCGGGCAAGCGGAAGCGTTCGACGACTCCGAGCGGGTCGTTCTGGACATGGACTCCACCGAGAGTCCGGTCCATGGCCAACAGGAAGGCAGTGCCTACAACGGACACTTCGAGTCGGTCTGCTATCACCCGTTACTTTTGTTCAACGGTCATGGTGATTGCCTCGCTGCCAAGCTGCGTCCCGGCAACGTGCACAGCGCCGAGGACTGGGATGAGCTATTGTTGCCGGAGATCGAGCGCCAACAGGCTGCGGGCAAGCAGGTCGCCTTCCGGGGCGATGCGGCCTTTGCCAAGCCGGAAGTTTATGAGGCTTCGGAGGAACGCGGAGTACAGTACGCCATTCGCATTCCGGCCAACAAGAGCCTGGAGTTGGAGATCGAAGACATCTTGTTTCGGCCGCCGGGAAGGCCCTCCCGGAAGCCCTTGGTGCGCTACAAGAGTTTTCGCTATCAGGCGGAGAGTTGGTCGCAGGCGAGGCGGATCGTCGCCAAGGTCGAGCATCACCAGGGCGAGCTGTTCCCGCAGGTCGGATTCATCGTGACGAGCATGAGCTTGCCAAGCCGCTCGGTGGTGCGCTTCTACAACAAGCGCGGCACGGCGGAGCAGTGGATCAAGGAAGGCAAACAGGCCACGCATTGGACAAGGCTGTCGTGCCATCGGTTCCGGGCGAACGAGGTACGGCTGCAACTGAGCGTGCTGGCCTACAACCTGGGCAACTTGTGGCGGCGGCTCGGACTGCCGAACAGGATCAAGAGTTGGTCGCTGACGAGCTTGCAACACAGGTTGATGAAGACCGGCGGTCGGCTGGTCAAGCACGCGCGGTATTACTGGCTGCTGCTGGCCGAGGGGTATCTGAACCGCAGGCTGTTCGGCGACATGCTGCGTCGGATCTGGGCGCTGCCTGTGCCGGGTGGTTAGGGCCGTCCCGTTCGGGCAGGAAATCTGGGCGTTGAGGAAGGAGGGTCGGAGGGGTGTGCGACCAATCGGCTGAGCAGCAGCGCGACGGGCTCAGCGGACGACAAGAACAGGCCATGAGTACCCTTTGATGCCGTCGTGGCCTGCCTTACGAGGCAAAGTCCTTGCCTTCAGGAGAAGAGAGGGAGTACCATGCTCGAGTCGGAGTTCCAAATCGGAAATTCTGGTTCAATGCTCTGCGCCAAGTGCGGTACGGGAATCAGCCGCGCGTTCTGGACGCACTCTACGCAGCGTTGGACGGGGGTTTTGAGAACACAGCCGGACGCCGGGTGATTGTTCTACTTTCGGCCGGCATTGAGAGCCGTAGCCGCAGCTCGCTCGCGGAAGTGCTTGGACTGGCACGCCAGCGGAACGTCTCTATTTTTCCGGTGTACGTTAGCGGTACAGACAAAGGGTTGTTCCGCCGCCTGGCGCTCAACTCAGGAGGAGCATTCTTTGGAGCACGGAAGCTGAAGCTGAAACCGAAGCGGCTCAGTGAGTTGGTCTACTCCGCCTTGCGCGGCCACTACGTTCTTGAACTCCAGGGCGTTTACCGCCTCGGCGATCTAGTCGAGGTCACGATTCAGGGGTTGCCAAAGTCGAAGCGAAAAATCTGGGCTGCAACGCTACCGCTGGAGTAAAGGGGAAGGGGAACACCGGCGACAGGCAGCTACAGCAAGCTCCCAGCCGCACCAAAACAGAGTCGTCTCAAATGCGGGCTAGTTCGACCCGGACTGCGCCATCGCGCCGCGGCGCTTCTGAACCTTGGGCGAAGACAAATAGCCGACTATACGGCTCTTCTCGATCTTGTTGACGACGATCTCGTGGGGGACACGCGCACCAACGAAATAGAATTGGAGAGGTTCCAAGAGTGTTCTGTTCTTCTTTTCGACCTTTTTGTCGTCGACCAGCAGCTCCATCGTGTAGCGGTTGCGCTTACCACTGGCTTTCTTAAGCCTGATATCGATGGGTCCCACTCGTTGCGAGTGGTCGCTCTTCGTGATATCGAATGCGTAGTAGTTGCGCTGTCCCAGTTCTTGGAGGGCTTCAAGCTCGTTGGCGTTGGTCGCGATTAGGCCGCTTTTCACTCCCAGGTCACCCTTGACCGATGTCAGCTCACTGATCGTCTTCTGCAGCTCTTCCCGGTTCTTCTCTACCTCCGACTTAACGCTATCGACCGCATTGACGAGGGAGCCGACTCGCGCCTCCGTCTTTTCCGTCTCGACACTCAGTTTCTCGACCTTTTGATCCACCGTTGTTATGGCAGTTTTTTGCTGGGTGCCTTGCTGCTGGATTTCCTTCGCGAGCCGCTGGGTCCTTCCTAGGAATCGCTGCTGGTTCTCCTCGGCACTTTCCAAGATTTGCTTTTCGGCCTTGGCCACGCGGCCTTCAAAATCACGAGTACTCTTTTGCAGGGTTTCGCTGATGCGACCTTCCGTCTCGGCGAGCTGTGAGAACTGCTGTTCGTAATTTTGGAGCTGTTCGGCATGTGAGGCAAGCTCTGCTTGCGCGGATCGAACTTCCAAAAACAGATAGATGCTCACGCCGACCAAACAAGCAACCACTGCCACTATGACGATGGCAAGGACGCGGTCAAGCGAAGCCCCCTCTTCCTCCGGAACTTCGGGCATTGGGTCGTATGAAGCCATGCTCCCTCCCTTAGATTGTCAAAGAAGAAACGGTTTCCTTTCGGTTGGATTCTAGCACCGTTTCTATCTTAACCGATGGTGGTCGGGGCCAAGCACGACCAGCCAAGGAAATCCTGGTGCCCGCTGGAGGGATTCAAAGAGATCGTCACGGGCGCAAACCATACCGACTGCCCATGCGTTTCAAGAGTACCTGTCGGCAAGAACGCTGTCTAGCTCGAGCCTGTGGTGTTCGCCGCCGAACGCCGAGCCGTTACCTTGGGCGTTGCCAGGTAGCCGACAATGCGATCCTTCTCGACCTTCTGGACGACGATTTCATAGGGAATGCGTGACCCGACGACGTAAAACTGTATGGGCTCAAGAAGTGTCTTGTTCTTCTTCTCGATCCGCTTGTCGTCGGCCCACAGCTCGATAGTGAATTTGTTACGCTTGCGATCAGCTTTCTTCAGCCGGAGTTGGATTGCGCCGACCCGCTGCGGTTCCTTGGCTTTCGTGATGTCGAAGTCAAAGTAGTTCCGCTCCCCTAGCTCTCGTAGCGCGTTCAGTTCCGTCCCGTTCGTTGCGATGAGCCCACTCTGAACACCAAGATCTCCTCGGACGGTCTTCAGGTCGCGAATGGCCTCCTCAATCTCCTCCCGGTTCTTGGCGACATTCTGCTGCACGCCTTCCACCGTTCCGGTGAGGGACCCCACCTTGGAGTCGGTGTCAGCGGCCACTCGACTCAGTTCGGTCACTTTGCCGTCCACCTGCGTGAGCGCCGACTGATGCGCCGTCTTCTGTTCGTCCAGTTTTTTGGCAAGGACTTGGGTTCGGCCGAGAACGCGCTGCTCGACCTTGCGGGTCGATGCCGAGAGATCCTTCTCGGCGGACGCTACGGCGCCTCGCAATTCCTGGACGCTGTCGTCCACTTCGCGTGAGGTCCGGTTGAGTGTTCCTTCAAGCTCCGCGAACTGCTCTTCGTGTAGCTGCGTCTGGGCAGCAAGATTAGCCTTGACCGAGCGCACCTCTAGAAAAAGATAGACGGTTAGGCCAATCAGCACCGCCAGCGCCGCCAAGACGGCGATCGGCACTATCTTTGACTGCAACGGGGACTGTTCGTCCTCAAATATCTCGTCTTCATAGGTTTCTTCTTCGTTTGCCATAAGGACTGTTTCCTGACTCCAGAAGGGGGTGACCGTATTTGTAGCTATTCTAACATCCCTTAAGACGGTCGCCAATGGCCAGCCGGTTACGGGAAAAAGGCTCGGGGCGAGCCACGGAAGCCCCGAAACCGCCACTCTAAGGCCACCATTCGACGGCCAAACGCTTTGAGTTCAGTAACTTTGCTATGATCGGGCCTTCATGAAAGGACAGCCGCCCCGGATCTCGGTCATTATCCCTGTTCGGGATGAACAGGATAGTGTGGATCCCCTCGTGGATTCGCTTCGGACGGTGCTGGGATCCTCTTACGAGCTAATTTTCGTTGACGACGGCAGTACGGACCAGACCCCTAAACGATTGAAAGAACTACACGAACCGGGGCGCGTTCGCATTTTGCGCCTTAAGAAGCCCTACGGCAAGACGGCGGCTTTGATGGCCGGTCTCGGCGGCAGCCGTGGTGAGATCGTCTTCACGATGGATGGGGATTTGCAGGATGACCCCGCTGAAATTCCGAGATTCATTGAACAGCTCGATCTGGGCTACGACCTCGTTTGCGGCTGGAAGAAGAAGCGCCGCGATCCAATCGCCAAAATCGCGGCCTCTCGGATGTTCAACCTGGCGACCCGCACTCTCACAGGGCTGGCGCTGCACGATGTGAATTGCGGGTTCAAGGCTTTGCGGGGCAATGTTGCCAGGTCCCTTCCGCTCTACGGAGATATGCATCGCTTCATCCCGGTGTTGGTTGCCGCGATGGGATATCGCGTGGGGGAGATTGAGGTCACGCACCACCCCCGTCGGCACGGCCGTTCAAAGTATGGGGTCAGTCGACTGCTAAAGGGGTTGTTGGATCTGGTTACCGTCGTGCTCGTGACCCGCTTCCGAGAGAGGCCTGCTCACGGATTCGGCGCAGCCGCCTTGGGAATCCTCGCCCTGTCCGCCGTGGTGTTGGGGCTTCACTTGCTTCTCTACCCGTCGTTCCTATTGGTTCTGCTGGCTATGACGTTGTCACTGGGCGCTATCATTATGCTCGCAGCGGGATGGGTCAGTGAGATTATCGTGGCGCGGCGGCCGACTTCCGACAGGCTCGCCAGCTACTCCATCGAGGAGCAGCTTGACTAAACGCGTCTTGAACGCGGCGAAGGTCTTACTACCCTTCGTCGTTGCTTTTTTCATCGGACGCGTCATCTACCGAAACTGGCAACACGTTCGCGAAGCCGAGTGGGAGTTAGCCCCAGGCTACCTCTTTGTATCCTTCGTGCTGACTGCCTGCTGGTTCACCGTGCGACCGCTTGTCTGGTGCACTCTCCTGAAAAGGTTCGGCTACCCTATTCCCTTTCGTAGTGCTTACTTGGTGGTTCGACGGGCTGAGTTGAGCCGGTACGTGCCGGGGACGATCTGGCAATACATCAGCCGAGTCTACTTGGCAGGTCGCTATGGTGTCCCGGCGGCCGTCTGCATGGCCGCAACTTTCCTCGAAACGGTCCTGCTGATTCTTGCTTCGCTTGGCCCGGCCATGTGGAATCTAGAAACCTTGCTTCCTGACTTGGCCCGATTTCAGCGTATCCTGCTCGTGGCAATTCCCGTCGGCGCTGCCGTTTTGGTCCATCCCAGAGTCCTGAACCTCTGGGCCCGCGTGTTGTCGCGTGCTCTGAAGCAGCCCTATCGAGAGATGAAGGTGCCGTGGTCGACGATCGCTCTGCTCTGGGCGATCTACCTGGGGGTGTGGGTGCTGCACGGACTCGGCGCCGGAGTGTTTGTGAAGGGTGTGATGGCTATCCCGCTTGATCGGGTTCCAGTGATGGCCAGCTATTACGCGTTGGCGTGGCTGGTGGCCATGGTTTCCGTGGTTGCTCCCGCCGGAATGGGAATCCGCGATGGTGTTCTCGGCCTGCTGTTGAGTCAACTGATGCCTGTGGGCGTGGCGTTTACCGTGGCGGTCGCTGTTCGCCTGTGGATGACCGTGTTGGAACTGTTCTGGGCGGTGCTGGCTCGAGGGCCTCTTCCGCCCGTTTCTCGAGAGCCGGAGGAGGTCGGCGCGGGCGCCCGCCTGCGGTAGATCTCGTAGGTGCGCTGGGGGACCGGCAGATCCCTGTCCCACCAACTCTGTCTGTATGAGTAGGTCCTTTTCCAGACTCGCTCGAACTGATCTGTGAGGCCCCGTGGCTTTCCTCCTCTGGGATCCCATACGACGAACCAATCCGCTCCGTCGAAGTCGTCAAACTGGTCGTCCGGCAAACGCCCGCGATAGCCCTTGTCGCGCTTTTCGGAACCGTCAAGCTGGGCTACCCAGCGAATCTCAGGCAGGTAGAAGAACAGCGTCATTCCCTTCACGTTTCGAAACACCGCGAGCTTATCGCCCCTGCGAACGTGAGACTGCAGGAACTTCACCACCGGCTCATTGTAGGAGCGGTCTTCGAAAAACTGCCTTTCGACGACGTGGTCGAATCCATTGACATTGAAATTCAGATTCGGCCAGATCAGAAGCCCCAAGAACATCGCCGCCGCTGCCTTCTTGCCGGCCGTTCGTTCCAGCCCGGCGGTCGCGACCGCCCCTAGCAAGACGATCGCCGGCACAACCTGGTAGTAGTGGCGGTAGAAGGCCTTCGACTGCCCAACAGCGATGGCAAGTAGCGCCGAGACCAAGATCACCAATCCGGCCAGAAGAGCCGCTTGTGTCCAGACACCTGACTTGGGAAGCTGTCTGCAAAAGTAGAGCAGGGTCCCCGGTACGGTAAGACTCGCGGCGAGTAACAACCAAAACCACGTCGGGTCGGCCTCTTGGACATCCATATAGCTGAAGCCCAACAGGACAGGTGAAAGCGGGACGACAGCCGCGACGAACATCGCCGGCTTAGCCGGGAGAGTCACCTTCGTCATCTCTCGCCGGAATAGGTAAAACGCTGCCGGGACGAGCAAGATGAGTGGCGTCATTCTCCAGAAGTCTCTCCCACGGTTGATCAGCGCGTGGCGATAAACTTCCCCCAGCGATTCTTGTTGCGGCGGGGGCCAGCGGCTCGCAAACTCAGCGTGAAACAACCCGAAGTCCGCCAAGACAATCGGAGCCATGGCGGCTGACAGGAGGAAGAATCCGCGCGTCAGTTGTTTGTCGCCCCGCAACAAGATGAAGACCGCCAACGAGGCCCACATTCCGGCGAAGCTCACGTAGTTCGAGAAGTAGAGCAAAAGTCCTGCCAAACCTAGCCGAACGTAGAAGGAGCGCCGGGAGGCGAGAGAGGGGTCCCGAAAATAGCGGCAAACTACCAAGAAAAGAAGCGCCGCCGCCAAAACCACGAGAACGTAGTATCGACTCTGGCGAGCCGCGGACAAAAAGTAGATAGAAAGCAGCCCGAGATAAGGCAGGAGAAACGGGCGCAAACCCGATCCGAACAAGACCACGCCGAGGCGGTAGAGGACAAACAAGCAAATCGCTCCCACAAGCGCGAAGGGAAGCCGAGCGGTCCACGTACTCACACCGAACAGCTTGAAGCCGGCTGCTGCCACGTAAAACTGCAGCCAGCTCTGCATGGCGGGCCTTAACCCCGAATTGAAGTCGTGTCCGTCGGCCGCCTGGACGATCAGTTGACCGTTGTCGAAAACTCCCGGCACCCAGTGCCCCTTCGCGACCATCAATCGTGCCCAGTTCGCCGTAGAGCACTCGTCCCGCCAGAGGAGCGCGCCGTCCAACCGCCAAAAAAGTAGGAAGGCGCCAAGCAGAACCAGTAGAACGATGAGCGCCGTGCGCATGGACTCCTAGAAGATTGCGTGCGACTGGGTAACGATCTGCAGGGGGGCTGCCCAGCGGAGGAAGGGACCTAGACTGAATGGAAACACGGGTGCTTCGTCACCGCCGTCTGCCTAGGATCCCGCGGTAGAAGCTAGGTTCGGCAAAGAATGGGGACTGTCATCCGATTTTCGTTTCTGTAACTGCTCTGTTTCCAGTATGGGTTAGAGGACGAAAATCGGTGACTGTACCATTTTTTGCAGCGAAGGACTTTCACCACGCGCTGCTAGACGAAGAAATTCCAGTATAGCCGACAAAAACTTTCGGACCCGCCGCAACTTTCTCCCGAGACCTTGGTTTATAGCAGGCAAAGATCAAACGAAAGCAGAGGAGGAAATAGAAATGAAAAAGCTCACACATTGGTTCACCGTAGGCGTTTGCACCCTGACTTTGGGAGCCGGCCTGGCGCTAGCAAAAGATCCCGTCGGCCAGAGGCAAAAAAGGCAACAAAGGCGAATCGGGCAGGGCGTCAACAGCGGGGAGCTTGCCAAGAGGGAAACCTTGAAGCTCGAACGGAATGCCGCGCGCATCCACCGCTCGGTCGTCAAAGATCGCCACGATGGCGGCGTGTTCACTCCGAGAGAACGTGCCAAGGCGCACAGCAGACTGAACAAGCAGAGCCGCACGATCTATCGCCAGAAACACGACGGTCAAACGCAGAACAAGTAACTCCCCTCTACCAGCTGGCGGGTAGGCCCCCCACCTACCCGTCCTCGGTTCTTCCCGCCGAACCAGCACGGGACGTCCACTATCGGTTCACAGTCCGATGGGGCAACCTCCGGCGGACGCGTTCTGGCTTTGTTATGTTCAGTCACGCCGCAAGACCCAACTGCGCACCTTGAACGCCCCCGGCCTGCGCGGAATCGAGCACGGGTATCCCAGCCACCACCACTCGACCGGCATCGCAGTTTCTACAAGCCCCCGAGTCTTCCACTCGTTGGTTAGCTGATCTAAAGGCACGACGTACTCCAGGGCGCGGGGGTTGGTGCGCACGTAGGAATCCATCAAGCGGGTTAGAATTTCCAGTTCGGTCGAAACGGGGAAGTGGTCAAGGCAAAGCATGTTGGTGATGGCTTGCACAGCGGAGGTTGCCTCCTGCGCACTCAAAGACTCAGGTGAAGTCGACAAAGTCTCGAGCAGTAGGCCAGCCTCCTCGTCGCCGACCGGGTCGGCGGCCATTCCCCCGCGGACTGCCCGTAACGCACCACGGAAAGCTCTGCGGTGAGACCGATCCTCGAGCACGGTGAGAAACACACCCATCCGTGCAAGCTGCGGGAGAAGTCCTACTAGGGCCTTTTGCGTCTCCGCTACTGTCAGCTCCGCCAAGCGAGGACCGCGAGCGATCGCGTCGGCGAAATAAACGACTCCGCCCGGCTTCGACAGGCGAGACAGCAGGGCGACATGGTCCCGCACCGCGAACTGCCGCAGCCCCTCTTGCGCCAGATCGTGGCCGGTCCATGTTGATAGCCGGACCCGGAATTTGTTCTGGACCAAATAGTCAGCGTAGGTGCGCGGGTACCGCGGCAACTCAGCAACTAGCAGCGAAGAGATGACAAGATCGGCTTCGGGGAGCGGCGGACTTTCGCCCAGTTCGGGGACGGCATCATAGATCTTCCCGAGGCACTCGAAGGCCTCCTCGGCGCTGCTGCTATTCTCGACTGCCTCTTCAACCCGCTCCATCATCGGTCGAGCGAAAGAGGTTATATCGGATACGCGAATCTCGACCTTGTCCTGCAGTTCGGAGGGCAGTTGACCCACGGCTTCTCGCATGCTTTGCTCGTCGAGATCGACGAGAACGACCTGCTCGAATCGTTGCGCGAGCCCCTCGAGCGGGATCTCACGGCAGCTTCCCGCGCCCAGCACAACTGCCCTCGAGTGTTGCCGAGCAAGTTGAGCGGATTGCAGAATCCGGTCGTGACTTTTTTCTATGTGCGGAGACCAGTAATCTTGGTAGCGCTCCTCGGCGGCCGCCAAGGCCGCTCCCGTCCGCCAGAAAAACTCTTCCAGCGTCTGAGCGGTGCTGATCGAAAGACTGCTACAGGCGGCGAGGAGCCAGTAAACAACCAGAAAGCCGGGCCGAGTCTTCCCGAGGTGGCGGGCGATCGGTCGAGCCAAACGTCGCGTGTCCGCTAACGTTTCCAGCCCGCCGACGGGTCGCCGCCTCATTCTCGAAGGTGCTCCTGTTGTCCTACTCGGTAGGCTTCTTCGATCCACAACTCCCCTATGCCCCCTATTATCGTCCCCACATCCATTGCCTTCTCGAGCAGGTGGCGGTGTAAGCGTCTCACTCGTAGGGATTAGCATTAAAGTTCTAAGCGAAAAGGCGCGTCACAGCTAGGAGAAACCGCGAGTCCACGTTTTCCCCAGAACCATGGTATTAGAACGGCTAGGTACTTCAGTTTGGTTTCCATTGGCGTGCAGTTGCTGACTATGAAATATGGCGTCGTCCCCTGGGAGGTTGGTTTATGAGCACGCTCTCACCATTTGGAGCGGAAGGTACCGCGGGAGGCCGAGAGGCAGACATAGAGGTCCGAGTATGGCCGGCATGGCCGAAACTTGGCCACGGCCGCTTCTCCCAGTTTGATAGTTATTACCGCCTCGTTCTCTGGAGAAGTCGAGGTCCCGCTCCTTTACAAGGGCCACGTGGACGTCTCAATCGATCTGCTGGATCGTAACCCCAAGGCGAACATTGGCCCCTGTGCCGTGACCATCAACGGCGCAACGGATCACAACGCCACCTACGAAGTCCAAGAGTCCAAGCTCGTGTTTACCGCGAGTATGGAAGGCAAGTCCCAAAAGATGATCATGTATCGCACAGGTCCTGATTCCGCTTGCACCGTGCTGGAGGTTGAGGGATCTAAAAAGGGCACCTTTCGCGTCCGGCCGGGTAACTAACGGGTCGTTACGCTTAGTTCTGCTGTATCCGGTGGCGATGTGGACCGCCTGGTAGATCGCGTGGCCGTTGCAGATACCGGTCACAGGCGACCGTCTCAAGGTCTGCACCACTTGCAGAACTCTTCAGCCTGACGCCGTAGCAACCGGGAGCAAATCAACAGGCCCCGCGTCACCTCGGCGTCACCCCCCCTGCTCGCCAACAACAGACATCTCGACACGTTTCGAGTGCCGTCCTTTGTCCGGGAGCGATAGAATTTGCTAGACTCTCGCCTGTCGATCTCCCTGAGAGTCGCACCGGCCAAGTATTCCCTTGGCGGTTCGCTGAAAAGGTAAGCAAATGACTGGCAGCCAAGCTATTGCACGGATCCTGACGCTCGAAGGTGTGAAGCAAGTTTTTTGCTTCCCGATGACGCCGATATTGGAAGCCCTATCCGAGGAGGGAATCCGTCCCATTGTCGCCCGTCAGGAGCGTGTCGCCGAAAACATGGCCGACGGATTTTCTCGGACTTCTCTCGGCGAGCGGATCGGAGTGGTGAGCGTGCAAGCTCTTGCAGGGGCCGAGAACGCCTTTGCCGGGATTGCCCACGCTAATACGGATTCAAGCCCGGTCTTGTTTCTTCCGGGTCACCCGGGTCGGGATCTAAGCGGGGTGCCCCCGAACTTCGACGCGGTCAAGAACTACTCGGGAATCACGAAGTGGGCTGACATGATCCCTTCGGCCGACGCCGTCCCGGGTCGGATGCGGCGTGCGTTTACCGCGTTGCGGTCGGGTCGCCCTGCCCCGGTGCTGCTGGAAGTCCCCGGAGACGTTGCCGCGGAAGAATTTTCCGGGGAGCTGGATTACCGCCCGATTCCTCGCTTGCGGACCGCCCCGGACCCGGACGCGGTGCGCGAGGCCGTAAAGCTGCTTCTCGCGGCCGAGCGTCCGATGCTCTGGGCAGGTCAGGGCGTACTCTACTCCCAAGCTTGGGAAGAATTGAGGCAGGCCGCCGAACTGCTGGCCGCCCCAGTAATGACCACGCTGCTGGGCAAAAGCGCCTTCGACGAACGGCACCCGCTTTCGCTCGGGATGGGATCCTACTGCCGAACCGCGATGGTAGAGGACTACCTGAGTCACTGCGACGCTCTGTTCGCCATAGGAACGAGTTTGAGCCGGTACATCTTCACCCCTCCCATTCCGTCAGGCAAACGAGCCATCATCCACGCCACTGTCGATCCACGCGATTTGCACAAGGACTATCAACCTGATGTCGCCCTGCTGGGTGACGCCAAACTCACCTTACAGCAGATGATCGAAGAAATCCGGTCGCAGACAGGGGGATCAGCTAAGCCTGGCCGGGCCCAGGCGGAAGAGCACGTTCAGGCGGTTCGAGACCGGTGGCAGCAGCGCTGGGCGGCGAAACGGGTGTCCGACGAGGTGCCGCTCAACCCCTATCGCGTGATCGGCGATTTCATGCAGACAGTTGACCCGGCCGATGCTATTGTCACCCACGACTCGGGCAATCCCAGAGATCAGCTTGCGCCCCTTTACGAATCCGTCACACCTCGTGGATATATCGGCTGGGGACATTCCACGCAGCTTGGTTTTTCCCTCGGCGCCGCGATGGGCGCCAAACTCGCGGCTCCCGAAAAGCTGGTCGTCAACTTCATGGGCGATGCTGCGTTCGGCATGGTCGGCATGGACGTCGAGACGGCCGTGCGTGAACAAATCCCGATCCTCACGATGCTGCTGAACAACTCCGCGATGGGGAACTACGAAAAGAACATTCCGAAGTCGGTCGAGCGCTACGGGACGAAGTACCTCAGCGGCCGCTACAGCGAAGTTGCCCGCGGCCTTGGCGCCTACACCGAGCGCATCGAAAAACCGGAGGAGATCATTCCGGCGATTCAGCGGAGTATTGAGCAGACTAGGGAAGGGAAGCCCGCTCTGCTCGAGTTCATCACCCGCGAAGAACCCGACATGGCGATCCCGCAAAGCGCGCACTAGCAGTCCGCCGCAGGAGTTGTGCGGGAGCGAAAAATGGGGACTGCCACCAATTCGCTCCTCGTTATGGCCCTCGAAACACGAAAACTGAAGCGAATTGGCTGGCTGTACCCGATTTTTCGCGACCCTTTACCTCTACCACTCGGCTTGCTAGGACAACCTGAATCAATTTAGCGATTGACCCCGCACGTTGGTGTAGGAGGTGGTGGACAGTCAGATGGCCGCTGCCTATCTATGCTCTGTAACTCGCGCAAGAGTGTGATTCCATTAAGAGTGAAGAATAGCCCCAGGGTGCGAAAGCCCTTCGTTATTGGCTACCGTCTTCTCCTTTGGACGCATGGCCCATCTGATCTAGCGCGCCGCCTGAATCAGGCCAACGCAAGACGTTAGAGACTATGAAACGACGGTCACGGTCCCGATCCACTGGGCACATTCTATTCTCCACCTTACCGGGGTTTTTACGTTCCATTGTCACCGTCGGTTTGGCAACCTCGCCTACCCTCGCTCAGGCCGCCGACCCCGTCGAATTTTTCGAAAAGAAGATTCGCCCTATCTTTGCGGACAATTGCCAAGGGTGTCACAACCCAGAGCTTAAAACGGGTGGGCTTGATTTATCGACGCCCGAGGGTTTCGCGAACGGCAGCCAGAGCGGGCCGATCGTCTCACGCGACAACCCCGAGAGCAGCCGTTTGCTAGGAGTCGTCAGCTACGAAGAGAAGTTGAAGATGCCGCCGCGGATGAAGCTCGGCGATCCCCAGATCGCCGCCTTGAGGCAGTGGGTCTTGGCAGGCGCACCTTGGCCAGGCATCGAAGTTACGCCTTCATCAAACGTCGAAGAGCACCAAGCAGGAACAGAGGAACCCCTGTTCACCGAAGACCAACGAAACTTTTGGGCCTTCCAACCCGTAAGCGATCCGGCCCCACCCGAAGTTAAAACCGAAAGCTGGATCCAATCCCCGATCGACCGCTTCGTGTTGGCCAAGCTGGACAAGAAGGGGCTCGAGCCGGCTTCCCCCGCCGATCAACTGACCCTACTCCGGCGGGCAACTTTCGATCTGACCGGCTTACCCCCCACGGAAGAAGAGATCGCTGAGTTTGTTGCCGACGACTCTCCCGAGGCCTTCGAGAGGGTTGTGACCCGCTTGCTTGGATCCCCTCGCTACGGCGAGCGCTGGGGACGGCATTGGCTCGATGTGGCCCGCTACGCCGACTCGACCGGGAACGACGAAGACCATCGTTACCCGCACGCCTGGCGCTATCGCGACTATGTCATCGCCGCCTTCAACGAAGATATGCCTTACGACCAGTTTGTCCGCGAACAGATCGCGGGCGATCTGCTTCCTTCCGACGACCCCAACGGCGTCAATCGGCGTGGCATCGTGGCGCTCGGCCCCAAAGCCATCGCGCAGCAAGATAAGGACAAGATGCTCTACGACGTCTACGACGAGCAGATGGATGTCGTTACCAAGGCCTTCATGGGCTTGACCGTCACCGGTGCCCGCTGCCACGACCACAAGTTCGATCCCATTCTGACGAAGGACTACTACTCGCTGGTCGGTATTTTTGCCAGTACGAAAAGCTTCCGATTCCCTAGGACTTTTGTTTCCAAGCCTTGGGTAACTCCATTGGGGCCCGAGGAAGAATACCAACGATACCTTCAGCACCGGGACGACATCGCTGCGAAGAACTTCGAGATTGTTGATACGGTCAGCGAACATGTCGAGCGGCACAACCGGAGGCTCGTCGCGAAGTTAGCCAAGTACATGCTTGCCGCTCATCGGGTGTATCACGACGGGGCGGCGCCCGGCGGTGTGGCGGTTGAAGAGCAGCTCGACAAAGAGGTCCTCGGCCGCTGGGTTGCCTATCTCAAGCCACAAACAGACGATGGCCGCGTTCACCTGACCGACTGGCACTCAGCCCCCGAAGGGATGCTTCCGGAGATCGCGCTGGCCTATCAGGTTCGGTTTGAAAAGCTTGCCTGCGAATGGCAAGAGACGATGCGATTATGGCGCAAGGCCGTCAAGAAGGCGGTGAAGCGCAAGAACATGCCGCCGCCGGACCGGCCCAAGTTCGACCCCGAAGAAGATCCGTTCTTCTACGATGTCAACTTCAGCGAGTTGGGTCCCTTCGCGCTTTCCGAGGAGCAGCAGGACGCGGTCATTCCAGCGCCCATAGGGGCTGTCGTCACCGGTCTGCGCCAGGAGCTGAAACTGCTGGAAGAAACTCTCCCGCCGGAACCGGACTTGGCTTCTTCTGTCGCGGAAGGCGACGTTGTGCAGCAGAAGGTTTTCACCCGCATTTTCAATTTGATGTATGACCTCCCGACCTTCCAGCGGCCTTCAGCGTCTTTATTCATAGGGGCTAGATCCCGATGAGGACGCCATGGAGGCCGACACCCAATGGGTGAAAAACAAACCAAGCCATTCCAGCTAAGTTTCAACGGCTTGTTGAAAGTCGATTTCCAAGGATCGCACGTCACTTCTGACGGCGGCCTGCTGCTAGTCCGCGAGTTGGACGAGCGACTCGGACTCGGCAAGTTGATCAACGAGCATCTCAGCGACTCCCGGCAAGGCACAAACAAGCAGTTCACGCTCGCTGATCTGTTGCGGCAGTCGGTCTACAGCCGCTTGGCGGGCTACGAGGACCTCAACGACGCCGAGCGGATTTCGATCGATCCGACGTTTCGGCTGATCGGTTCGCAGAAGATCTGGGATCGCGGTGCGGCCTTGACCTCGACGCTGCACGGCTTCGAGACGGAGATGCTGGCGAGCGAAGAGAACCTGCTGGGGCTGATGGCGCTGAACCGAGGGCTGGTCGGGCAAGGGGAGGCGTTCGACGACTCCGAGCGGGTCGTTCTGGACATGGACTCCACCGAGAGTCCGGTCCATGGCCAACAGGAAGGCAGTGCCTACAACGGACACTTCGAATCGGTCTGCTATCACCCGCTGTTGCTGTTCAATCAGCACGGCGATTGTCTGGCGGCGAAGCTGCGTCCCGGCAACGTGCACAGCGCCGAGGACTGGGGCGAGCTGCTACTGCCGGAGATCGAGCGCCAACAGGCCGAAGGCAAGCAGGTCACTTTGCGCGCCGATGCCGCCTTTGCCAAGCCGGAGATCTACGAGGCGCTGGAGGAGCGCGGCGCGGACTATGCGATCCGCATTCCGGCCAACAAGAGCCTGGAGCTGGAGATCGAAGACATCCTGTTTCGGCCACCGGGAAGGCCCTCCCGCAAGCCGCTGGTGCGCTACAAGAGTTTTCGCTATCAGGCGGAGAGTTGGTCCCAACCTCGGCGCATCGTGGCCAAGGTCGAGCACCATCAGGGCGAGCTATTCCCGCGCGTCGGATTCGTTGTGACCAGCATGAGCTTGCCGAGCCGTTCGGTGGTGCGTTTCTACAACAAGCGCGGCACGGCGGAGCAGTGGATCAAAGAAGGTAAGCAGGCCACGCACTGGACGCGGCTGTCGTGCCATCGCTTTCGGGCCAACGAGGTACGGCTACAACTGAGCGTGCTGGCCTACAACCTGGGGAACCTATGGCGGAGGCTCGGGCTGCCGCAACGGATCAAGAGCTGGTCGCTGACGAGCTTGCAGCACCGGTTGATGAAGACCGGCGGTCGGCTGATTAAACACGCGCGGTATTACTGGCTCTTGTTCGCGGAGGGACATCTGAACCGGCGGCTGTTTGGCGACATGCTGCGGAGGATCTGGGCGCTGCCTGTGCCGGGCGGGTAGCACCGCACTTGGCGAATGCGAAATCTGTGTACTGAGGACGGAAGCTCGGAGGGGTGTCTGCGAAATTGACTTCGCAGCGGCGGATCAGCCCCCATGAGGGGCAAGAAGGGGGCTCGATCGGTCCCGCCTCAGCCGCCGCCTCTACCGGGTGGAGAAATGGTTGCGCTTCGCCGGGTGAGGGTGTAGACTCGTGCCGTCAGAGCAGCTAAATCGGAAATCCTGGTTTCATCCGCGGCGACCACCACAACCCCGGCGAAGCGGTTTCGCGGGGATTCCCCAAGATTCTCGACGGACCGGACGACCCGCCGATCACCGAAGGCAGCGGCCGGCTGGCGCTTGCCGAATGGCTGGCACGTGATGACCACCCGCTGACAGCGCGCGTGATGGTGAGTCGCATCTGGCAGTGGCACTTTGGAGAAGGTCTAGTTCGCAGTCCGAACAATTTCGGGAAACTGGGCGCTAGGCCGACCCATGCTGACTTGCTCGACTACCTCGCCAAGCACTTTATCGAAGGCGGCTGGTCCATCAAGAGCATGCATCGGTTGCTCATGTTGTCGAGCGCTTACCAGATGGGCAGCGAGGTGGGGGAAGACAGCCTGCGGGAGGATCTTGAAAACAAACTCCTGACGCGATTCCAACGACGAAGGCTCAATGTCGAGGCCATTCGGGACGGATTGCTCGCTATGGACGGCTCGCTCGACCTCGAGATGGGTGGGACGCTGCAATTCGGAATCGGCACGGACCGCGAAAACAGCAACGATCGGCTCAGCTTGAATCCTGAGAAAGTGGATCGCCGCCTGGTCTATCTCCCGCTGCGGCGCGCCAACCTGCCTACACTGCTCAACTTGTTTGACTTTGGGGACGCCACGACCGCCCTCGGTAAGCGCTCGGGTACCAACGTGGCGCCGCAAGCGCTGTTCATGATGAATAGCGATTTCGTGGCAACGCGGGCTCGCAACCTGGCGCGGACGCTTTTGGACGCCCGCAGCCCTGGAAACGCGCAGCGGCTTGAGCGCGCTTATCTGATCACGTTGAATCGCCGTCCGGAGAGTTACGAAGTCGAGTCAGGTTTGGCCTATCTCGATCGGCTCGGAAGCGAGCCCTCAGATTCCATGGAAGATCTCGATGCCTGGCAAAGTTTGTGCCGGGTGCTCATGGCGTCGAACGAGTTCATATACTTGGAGTAGGTTCCGTGCGCCAATCACCACCCTTAGGGTTTTCGCCACCGGCGACATTGTCCCGGCGGGCGATGCTGCGCGAAGCGGCCTGCGGGTTTGGGTTTCTCGGCTTGGCGGGTCTGCTGGCCGAGCAAACTAAACTTTACGGCGCGTCGGCCAATCCCCTGGCGCCGCGAGCGCCTCACTTCGAACCAAAGGCCAAACGGGTCATTTTGCTGTTCATGCACGGCGGTCCGTCGAGCGTGGACATTCTCGATCCCAAGCCGCGCCTATTCCAAGACCACGGCAAGCCCCTGCCTATAAAAAGGCCTCTGGCGTTCGACAGCAAGCCTCCCGGCCCCTTGATGAAGCCGATGTGGGAATTCCGTCCGGGAGGCGAAAGCGGCATTCCTGTCAGTGACCTGTTTCCTCACGTCAGGGACCGTGCCGACGATTTATGCGTGATCCGGTCGATGGTCGGCGAAGGTGTCGATCATGGGGCAGCGCTGTTGCAAACCTTCACGGGCACGAGCACCTTCACTCGGCCTAGCATCGGATCGTGGGTTCTCTACGGTTTGGGTACTGACAATCAAGACTTGCCGGGCTACATCATGATCAAGCCCACACTGGCTCACGGCGGCTCACTGACCTGGAGCTCGGCTTTCTTGCCCGGTGCCTACCAGGGTACGGCGGTCGGGCACGCCGGTCTCAAAGTGGAAGACATCAAGGACGAGCCGATCGAGTATCTCACCCAGAAGGGATTTACGCCCGAACAGCAGCGATACGAACTCGAGATGCTGCAGGCGGTCAATCGACGTCACGCGGAACGGCGCAGCCCTGATCCCCAGCTCGAAGCGCGTATTCAGGCTTTCGAGCTGGCTTTCCGCATGCAGACCGTAGCGCCCGAGGCTTTCGAGGTGGAAAAGGAGTCGGAGGCCACCAAGAAGCTCTATGGCCTTGATGAAGAAGTAACCAGCGACTTTGGTTGGCAATGCCTGCTGGCGAGGCGGCTGGCCCAGCGCGGCGTTCGCTACATTCAGTGCACCCACAGCTATAAGTGGGACCAGCACACCGACCTGTTTGAAAAGCACACCAAGAACGCCAAGGAAGTCGACAAGCCCATCTCAGGTTTGCTGACGGACCTCAAAGCGACAGGCCTACTCAAGGACACTCTGGTCATCTGGATGGGCGAGTTCGGACGCACACCCGTCTCGCAAGCCGGCAACGGACGAGACCACAACCCCTACGGCTACAGCATTTGGATGGCGGGAGCCGGCGTGAAACCGGGCTTCACCTACGGAGCTACCGACGAAATCGGCTACCACTCCGTCGAGGACCGCATGCACATCCACGACTTCCACGCCACGGTCCTACATCTGATGGGACTCGATCACGAAAAGCTCACCTACCGCTACAGCGGCCGCGACTTCCGCCTGACAGATGTGGCAGGTGAAGTTGCGACCAAGATCATCGCGTAGCCTCGCCACCTGGTGAGAAAAGCGGGCTAGGCATTGCCACCATTCCTTATTGGTTCTGGCGGGTGTTCAACTCGAGGAAAGTTTCTTGATTCGATAAACTTTCTCCATTCGATCGGAGGAAGTTCCTGTCGCCTTGCGGTGGCGGTCAATCAACTCCAGCAGGATTTCGAGTCGCTGGTCGGGCGTTCGCCGGCGGTAATATTCTCGTTCCGCCTTCTTCGCATCCTCGTGGCTGGAGAAGCGGGCAACCCGGGAATCCACGTTACTATTGTAGTACGCCGATGTAGTACGCTGAGTTTGAGAGCGCCGGTGCAGAGAGCTGGTTACCCCGGAAATGTATTCGTGTTTATTAGCTTGTAATCAATCTGTTAGGATTGAAGGCTCACCTTACACTTTCACCCTCTTCCACTTCTTCCCGACCTGGATCGTCAGGGTCTTGCTCGCCGGTTCCAACTGGTAGCTCATCTCGCTGTGTCGCTGGCCGTTGACTGAGACCGCGCCCTCTTTGAGCTTGCGGTTGGCCTCGGCGCCGGAGCTGCACAGGCCGACTTCGCGCAGCAGCTTGTCGATACGAATCGCTGCTTGCCCGCGCATGGCCTCCGGCAACGGTACGGTCGGAATGTCTTCGGGCACCTGGCCTTCTTGCACCACGTGGCGAAAGGCAGCAGCTCCCTTTTCAGCTGCCTCCGCCGAGTGAAAGTCCGTCACAATGCGCGCCGCCAACTCCATCTTGGCTTTCATCGGATGCTGCCCGCCGCTCTCGATCTCGGCCCGCAGCTGCTTGATCTGGGCGAGGCTCATGTCGGTCAGCAACTCGTAGTAGCCATACATCAGCTCGTCGCTGATCTGCATCACCTTGCGGTACATGGTTTCGGCCGGCTCCGTCACGCCGATGTAGTTGCCGAGGGACTTTGACATCTTCTGCACGCCGTCGAGTCCTTCGAGGATCGGTGTTGTCATCACGATCTGAGAGGGCTGGCCGTAGTCTCTCTGGATCTCCCGGCCAACGAGCAGGTTGAATTTCTGATCGGTTCCGCCCAGTTCAACGTCGGCTTTGAGCATCACCGAGTCGTAGGCCTGCGTGAGCGGATACAGAAGCTCGTGGGTCGAAATCGGCTGACCGGACTTGTATCGTTTGCTGAAATCGTCTCGTTCTAGGATACGCGCCACGGTGTAGCGTGAGCACAGCCGGATGATCTCCTCGAACGTAAGAGGCATCAGCCACTCACTGTTGAATCGGATCTCCGTTTTCTCGGGATCCAAGATTCGAAATACTTGTTCCTTGTAAGTTTCGGCATTGGCCTTGATTTGCTCGCGCGTCATCGCTGGACGCGTGACGTTCTGGCCCGAAGGGTCACCGATCAAACCGGTCGCGTCCCCGATCAGGAAGACGGCGGTATGGCCGAGATCCTGGAAGTGCTTCATCTTCCTCAACACGACCGTATGGCCCAGGTGAAGATCGGGAGCCGTGGGATCGAAGCCGGCTTTGACACGCAGAGGACGTCTTTCGTTCGCTGCATCGATGAGCCGTTGGCGCAACTCCTCTTCGCGGATGATCTCCGCCGCGCCTTTGGCGAGATAGGCTAGTTGCTCGTCGATGGTTCCGCTCATGGTGAGTCGTAGGTGTGGCTTCAGCCGGCTCGGATCACGCGGCGCTCTTCGATCCGAAACTTTCCGCTAAGCACCAGATTAATGGCTTCCGTATAGATGCGATGTTCCTCGGCCAAAATTCGCGCCGAGAGCGTCTCGTCCGTGTCGTCGTCAAGGATCGGCACGGCTGCCTGCACGATGATCGGCCCCGCGTCGAGATGTTCGTCGACGAAATGGACCGTACACCCGGAAATCTTGGCGCCGTGTTCCAGTGCCTGCTCCTGGGCCTCGAGACCCGGAAAGGAGGGCAGCAGCGACGGGTGAATGTTCAAAATCCGGTTGGGGTATTCCCTAACGAAGTAAGCGCTCAGCAGGCGCATGAAACCGGCCAGGCAAACTAGGTCGACCTGCTTTTCCTTGAGCAGCACCACTATCTGGCGGTCGTATTCTTCACGCTCCAGGCCGCGAGAGGGAAGACAGGCAATCGCTATACCGCGCTCCTCGGCTCGAGCGAGACCGCGGGCGTTCGGTTTGTTGCTGATGACAATTGCGATTTCCGCGGGGATCTTGCCGGCAGCTACGTTATCCGCGATGGCTTCGAAATTCGAGCCGCGGCCCGATAGCAAGACCCCAAGTTTCTTCATTGGTAGACGACCCTGCGCCGCCCTTTTGCGACGACGCCGATCTCGTAGGCGGGTTCGTTTATCTCGTCCAGGACGCGGCGGGCGCGCGCGGCCGAGCGTGCGGACACCGCCATGACCAGACCGATCCCCATGTTGAATGTTCGCAGCATTTCGGTCTCAGCAACATTCCCGAGACGCTGAAGTAGCCTGAAAATCGGCAGGACCGGCCAGGAGCCGAGTCGAATGCGAGCGCCAACGCCCGCGGGCAGCATCCGTGGCGTATTGACCGTAATGCCGCCTCCTGTAATGTGAGCTGCGCCGCGTAGAAGCCTGTTGTTGAGCAGCGCCTGAATCGGCTTCAAGTAACTGCGGTGAATCTTCAGGAGTTCGGCGCTCACGGTATTCCCGAGTTCCGAAACAGATGTTTTCGGCTTATAGCCTGCCACCTCAAAAAGCAATTCACGGGCCAGCGAATATCCGTTTGTATGAAGCCCGTTCGACGGCAGCCCTAGGAGCACGTCTCCCTCCCGGATCTTGGTACCGTCGATCAAACGCGATCGCTCGGCGGCACCCACGATAAAACCCGCCAGGTCGTACTCGCCCGCGCGGTAAAGGCCCGGCATCTCCGCCGTCTCGCCCCCAATCAATGCGCACCCATTCTTGCGGCATCCCCTGCTCAACCCCTTGACGACCTGAGCAGCTACGTCCGATTTGAGTTTCCCACAGGCGAAATAGTCCAGGAAGAAGAGCGGCAGCGCGCCTTGCACGGCGACATCGTTGACGCAGTGGTTGACCAGGTCTTCCCCAACGGTGTCGTGGACGCCGGTAGCGAAGGCAACGTTCAGCTTCGTACCCACGCCGTCGGCCGAGCTGATCAGGACAGGGCGCTTAAAAGACGTGTTACCGAGGGCATACGCAGCCCCAAATGATCCAATGCCGGTCAGAACGTGGCGATTGAAGGTCTGCTGCGCTAGTTTTTTGATTTTCGCCGTCGTTCGCTCTGCCTCAGCGATGCTGACGCCGGCATCGGCATAGCTAAGGGAACGGCGCGCGGGCATGGAAGTTCATTATCGCACCACCCGGCGGCAACGGAAACGCGTGAACACCCATCCCAAGTACAAACAAACGAGACGGACTACGAAACAGGCTCTTAGCCTTTCTTGCGGGCCGCCAACTTTTCCTGCATCCCCGGCTTTTCGAGCACTTCGGGATTAGCCAGATGCGGCGGCACTTTCCCCTCGTACGCCAGGCGAAGATTCTCACAGGCCTCGAGACTTATGTCCCGCTGGTGCTCTACCGTCATAGCGAGACAGTGGGGGGCGAGCGCCACGTTGTCCAGTGCAAACAAGGGATGGTCTTTGGGCGGAGGTTCTTGCTCCAACACGTCGAGGCCGGCTCCGGCGATCCGGCGGTGCTTGAGTGCATCTATTAAGGCTGCTTCGTCCACAATCGGGCCGCGAGCCGTGTTTATCAGGAAGGCGGTTGGCTTCATCATTGCGATCTCTTCGGCGCCGATCAGGCCCTTGGTTTCGGGATTGAGCGGGGTGTGAACGGTGATGAAGTCGCTTTCTCGCATCACCGTGGCCAGGTCGACGAGCTCGACGCCGATCTCGGCGGCTCGTTCCTTAGAGACATAGGGGTCGCAGGCAAGGATGCGTCCGAAGCCGATGCGGCAAGTCTCGCCGGCGATGTTGCCGAGTCCGACGGACCCAAGCGTTCGCCCGAGAAAGCAAATGCCCCGTTCATCGAGCTTGTCTTGCCACGTTCCGTCTCGAACCCACTGGTCGTAGATGCGGAGGTTTTTGGCCACCGCGAACATGAGGGCGATTGCCGCTTCGGCCACGGGACGCTGAGAGCCTTTCGGGGCCAGCGCCACGAGTACATCAGCTTCTGTACACGCCTCCACATCGATCCGGTCGAAGCCAACGCCGTAGCGCGAGATGCAAACCAGCCTCTTGACCCCTTCCAAGCACTCACGGGGCAGGTAGTATCCGAAATGGATGATCGCGTCGTAACCGCGTACCGACTCAGCGGTCGCTGTCCAGTTGGTGTCCGGCATCATTTCGTACTTGAGGCCAGGTAGGGGATCGAGGACTTCGCGCAGTCCGTGGCCGAGCATCCGATCAGTAAAGTCCTCCCAATCGGGAGTGATGCCCACCAAGAATTGTTTGTCTTCAGGCATAGGTTATGCTTGCATCCGTTTCCGTGAATTCGGGCCAGAGCAGCCCGTGGCAAAAGTCATCCAGGATGGGAAAATGGGGACTGCCACCGATTCGCTTCCCATGCTGATCCACGAAACAATGCACTTGGCCTGAAGCGAATTGGCTGGCTGTACCCGATTTTCCCCGGAAAACCAATCAGACCGGCAAGATTGCCAGTCCCACTGTTCAGCCTTTGCGTCGCGCCGCAAGTTTGGCTTGCATGCCCGGCTGGTCGACAACTTCCGGGTTGGCCAAGCTGGAAGGCGCCTTCCCCTCGTAGGCCAGACGGACGTTTTGGCAAGCCTCGATACCCATGTCCCGATGTCCTTCTTCGGTGAATGAGATGGTGTGAGGCGAAAACACGACGTTGTCGAGCTCAAACAGGGGGTTGTCTTTTGCGGGAGGTTCCTTTTCTAGGACGTCAAGGCCTGCTCCCGCAATACGGCGTTGCTTGAGCGCGTCTATTAGCGAGGATTCGTCCACGACAGGTCCGCGGGAGGTGTTGATCAAAAAGGCGGAGGGCTTCATGAGAGCCAATTCTTCCGCGCCGATCAACCCCCGGGTTTTGGAATTCAGCGGTGTGTGCAAACTGACGAAGTCGCTTTCCCGCAATACCGTCGGTAGGTCCACGAGCTCCACTCCGAGCTCGGCGGCACTCTCCTTCGACACATACGGGTCCGCCCCAATCAAACGGCCGAACCCGACTCCCTTAGCCAGCCGCATGACCTCGGTCGCGATGTTTCCTAGTCCAACGGTGCCTAGAGTTCGGCCTTGGACGTTAACGCCCGCGTGGCTAATCTTCTGCAACCAGGTTCCTTCGCGAACCCACTGGTCGTAGTTGCGAAGGTTTTTCGCTATGGCAAGGATGAGCGTGATGGTGCCCTCGGCCACCGAGCGCTGGACGCCCCCTGGTGTAATCGAGACGAGGACGTTCGCATCGTTACAAGCTTCGATGTCAACCGTGTCGAAGCCGACGCCGTAGCGTGAAATACAGAGCAGCTTTTCGACCCCCTCTAGGCATTCCCGCGGGACTTTGTACCCAAAGACGATGACCGCGTCGTAGCGGCGAAGCACCTCGGCCGTCAGTAATTTGTTCGTATTGACGGGGATCAGCTCATGCATGACGTCGGGTAGGTCGCCAAAAACCTGGCGCAAACCGGGATCCAGCATCTCATCCATCCGATCGGCCCAGTCCGGGGTGATACCTACAAGGAAGTCGCTGTTTTCTGCCATCGAGACTCTTTCTTTTCTGTGATTCGGAATTTCGTGGCCGAGGGCCGGGAGGACGTCAAGCCAAGTTGACTATGATAGCAGGCGAGTTCGAACCGGGCGTGGAATGGATGCTTCAGACACCCGGAGCTCAAGGTCGGACGCAGGGTGCCGGGCTGAATCGAGACCACGACGCGCGTCCAAGGCCTTTGTCCCAGGGCTCGCGGCCTCAAGCTTAGCTTGGTTTGCGCCCTCCGAAGACGGCCAATTCGAAGATTTTGAGATAGCAATCCACGTCTTCGAAGCCGATTTCGCGCAGCCATTGGCATTGCACTTCAACGGGCGCCAGGATGTTTGCCGCTTTGTCGTCGCGGTGATAATACTTCGCCGCGACTTGCTCCCGAGTCTGCGTAGAACTCCGCTCCCGTTGCAGCTGAGCCAGCGAGTCAATAAACAGTTCGTCGGAAACCTTCTCGACCCATGGGGTTGGTGAAGCGACGTGCTCGATATTGAGGAAAAGCCCTCCCGATTGCAGGAGACCGTAGATCTGGTTGTAGATCTTTCGCTTGCGGTCGTCAGTTTGATGGTGGATCGAATACCCGGAGACGACAACGTCGAACGGTGCGACCTCGTCGAGATGCCGCGTCCAGTCCTCACTGCCGAAGTCTGCATTAACGAACCGCACGCGCCCCTTCTGGCTGCTCAAGCGTTGCCGAGCCGCCTCGATCATCGGTTCGGAAAAATCGAGCAGTGCTCCCCTGGCCTGCGGATAGCGCTCAAGGATCGCCGCCGCAAGAACGCCGTCGCCGCAGCCCAGGTCCAGAAACGAATCCGGAGGCTTTCCGCGAGCCCCGATCAACCGCAGCATCACGTCCAGTTGCTCGCCCGCCAGCGGGATGCCCTCCCGCACTCCCTCCAGGTATTTCTTGGTCAGGGAAGCCGATTTCCAAACTTTGCTGCTATTGGATTCCATAAGGCAGTAAACCGGCCTTCAGCCGGATCACCGGGGCTGTTACTGCGATCCCGACGCCGCTTCGTTAGGGTCCCACAGAACTTCCGGGTCACCTGTCTTCAGGCACACCCAACGGCTCCACACGAAGAGCGCGTCGCTCAGGCGGTTGAGGTAGCTGATCACCTCGGCCGGAACTTCTTCTTTCTGGCGCAATGTCGTACAGGTCCTCTCCACTCGCCGGCAAACCGTTCGGCAGATGTGAAGCTCGGCGTTGAGGCGGCTGCCGCCCGGCAGAACGAAAGAGCGAAGCGGCTCGAGGTCCGCATTCATCTCGTCGATCTCACTTTCGAGCTGCCTGACGTCAACATCGGTGATCCGAGGCTGCTTGGGATGCACGTCTTGTGGGTCGGTTGCCAGAATCGAACCCAGGTTGAAAAGCTCGTGCTGTACGCGGAGAAGGATATCGCCAAGGTCTTGAAGAGGCCCGCATTTTTCGCTCAACTCTTGCACCAACACCCGCGCCAGGCCGAAGTGAGAGTTGAGCTCGTCCACAGTGCCGTAGGCCTCGATCCGGAGGTCGTTTTTGGGCACACGGCGCCCGTTGACGAGACTGGTTTCCCCGCCATCGCCCCGCTTTGTGTAGATGCGGTTGAGCGCCAGCTTCGGGTCGTCGAAGGTGCGTGCCGACATTCTCCTCCATGATACCGGAGCGTGAGACGGCCCCAGAGCGAGATAGACGGCCGCGCCCGGATTCCCGATGCCCTTCTGTTACCGCCACATCTAGGGACTCCGAACAGCGGCTGATATTCTATGGCTTGGTACACCGTTAGCAATACAGTTACTGACGTTCGAGAAACATAATGACACGCTTGGCCTTCGGCAAAGGATCGCACAGTGCAACGGCGGATCAACGGTCTCCCTTGTTTGTCCGGGCGCGACCTGTCGCGCCCTTGCCAGAGCTTCCGACCGGCATTCGCAATCATCTTCGACGCTCAACCTATCTCCTCATACCTGCCGGGAACATCCTCGTCGCGCTGCCGCTGATGGTGGCACTGGTGCTGACGCATGGATGCGAGAGACGACAGACCGATCCCGCCCAAGTTTCGGATGCCGGGCACGGCCACGAGGCAAGCATCCGGCGGCAGGTCGGCCGGGCAGTCGCCGCGCTCAACACTGCGGATGTCGAGACCCTCGTAGAACTTCGCACGGACGATGCGGTCGTCCTCAAGCCGGGAGGGCCGCCCGAGAGGGGCAGGGACGAGATCCGAACCAATCTCGAAACACTCTTTGCAGCCTGGCGCGTAACCGAATCCCGGACGATTGAGGAGATCCGGTTCGCAGATGACTGGGCCTTCGTTTGGGGCTTTTACGAAGTCGTTCTAACACCTACTGGCGAAGGAGAGTTGGTCCAGGAGGAAGGCAAATACATCGACATCCTCCGGCTCGAGTGCGATGGCGAGTGGCGCTTTGCAAGAACTATCTGGAACGTCGACCCGCCCGACTAGGCCGCTCCACGCGGCTACTGCCGAGCCGTCAATGCCGCTAAGACGCCTAGCAGCTGGGCTCCAAGTTGGGCCGCCACCCGCAGGGAGACCAAGCCAAGCGGAAGCAGCAACCACAGCGAGCGGCTGCGGATCGCTTGAAGGCCGAGAAAGATAAGCAAAGGAGAGAAAACTCGCCCAAACGCGAACGCCTCTGACCAAACCCGCGGGATCCCCACGAAGATTACCAGTAACCCGTACGCTGCCATCGCTAGCTTGACGGGATCGGGTTTTCCTGAACGCAGCAACATCAGCGCCTGCGCCAGAGCCAGCCACATGCCCAAAACCGCCACATAGTCGAGCAGCGCTGCCCACGCGGCGACGTCGTCAGGAATAAGTTGACCGGGAAAGCGTAACGTCCGGTCAAGGATTCCTTGGAAGGGGTACCACGACAACCAGGGAAAAGGGTCAGGCCGAGTTCTGGGATTGACAAACCCTATAAGCCAAACGAGCCCGGGTAACGTACTGACGAAAACAGCTGCGGTGAGACCCCGGCTTCGTTTCATCAAGCTGGCTAGGCCGCTCGCCAGGACGAGCCCTATCCCTGTTTCCCGGGCCAGAGGCGCAAGTGCGAGAATGCCGACCAATCTCCACGACGGACGGACCGCATAGACCGCGAAGCCGACGCACAAGGCTGCTAGGGCGACGTCGACCGTCAGTCTCTCCACTGAAATCGCAACCGCTGGAACAACCAAGAAGCCAAGGCCCCATACGGGGTGTGTCCCTTGCTGGCAGCAGTAGCGGGCCAGCCAATACGTGCCCAAGAAAACGAAAAATAGAGTGACACCCAAGTACGCCGCGTCCACCCACTGCTGTTGGCCGCCGGCCGCCAGAAAGGCGAGGCCGGGGACAAGGATTCTCCTCCAGCGCAGCCTAGGGTCATCGACATGTTTCGAAAACCCCTTCGTCAACAGCGGATCGTGAGCTACGTAGTGGTAGAATTGGCCGTCGTATCCGCGAGTTTTTTCAAATTTGTAGATGTTCTCGAACTCCAGCGCCGGCGGCGGGGTAGGACGCCGGGGTCCGGTCTGGAAAAGAGCCGTCCAGTTCCCTTGATAGTTGAAGTGGACGGTGAGAGCCTGCGCTGCCCAACAAAGTGCTACCGACAGCACGGCGCAGACTATACAGGCGCCGCGACCCGTTTGATACATTAGTGTAGTGCCACTAACGGTTCTGGACAATGGCGTGGGTTTTGGCGGCGCGCTCGACTTTGGCGAGGATATCTTGTGCCGGAGCTGTCCAGACAAAGGGCTTGGGCGCTTGGTTGCTCGCTTCCAGGTACTCGTGGATGGCGGCCTCGAGTTCGGGAACACTGCGGAACACGCCGCGGCGGATGCGCTTCTGTGTCAGCTCGCGGAACCAGCGCTCGACGAGATTGAGCCAAGAAGAAGACGTGGGAATGAAGTGAAAGTGGAAGCGGGGGTGCTTCGCGAGCCACTTCTTCACTTGCTCATGCTTGTGCGTGGAGTAGTTGTCCACGATCAGATGCAGCTCCAGCGCCGGTGGCGTTTCGCGGTCGATCTTGCGTAGGAATTTGAGGAATTCCTGGTGCCGATGTCGCGGCAGACACTCGCCGATCACCTTGCCGTCGAGCACATTGAAGGCGGCGAACAACGTCGTTGTGCCATGTCGTTTGAAGTCGTGGGTCATGGTGCCGGCACGACCCCTTTTCAGGGGCAGTCCCGGCTGGCTGCGGTCTAAGGCCTGGATCTGACTTTTCTCATCGACACTGAGCACCAGTGCGTGCTCGGGCGGATTCAAGTACAGACCGACCACGTCGCGGAGTTTCTCGACGAACTGCTTGTCGCGGCTGAGCTTGAAAGTTTCGAGGCGATGGGGCTGCAGTCCGTGCGCTTTCCAGACGCGCTGGATGGCCATCTTGGAGACGCCCAAGTGCTTGGCGAGGGTGCGGGTGCTCCAATGCGTGGCCGCCCGGGGCTTCTCGTGAAGCGTTGTATCGAGGATGCATTGGACGAATTCAGCGGAGAGCGCCGGTTTGCGTCCGGGGCGCGTCCGATCGCGGAGTCCGTCGAGGCCGGACTGGGCGAAGCGCTTTCGCCACAGGATGACGGTCTTGCGGTTGACGCCGAGTTCGCGGGCAATGGCGTGGTTCGCCAACCCCTGCGCACACAGCAAAACAATGCCTGCCCGTAAGGCCATTTTCTGGGCTGTGTTGCCTCCTCGAACGAGGCGACGAAGAGCGTTTCGCTGCGGAGCGGTGAGGGGTAGAGCGTCAGCGGATGGCCACATAAACCATCCTACCGTGAAAAGGGTGTTATTGTACAGTTATTTATGTGGCACTACATTAGCGACATCATGGAGACACGCTATCGTTGCGGGGAAAACCAAACCCTGCCGTTCGGCGAGGCAAAGAATCTAATCTATGCGAAGTCCACCCGGACTGCAAAGCTGCTTTCCGTCGAGGCGACCCGGCTGCTGCAGTCCTGCACACGATTTCTCCCCATCGACGGGCACGCCGCGGCGTGGTGTCAGGAACTTGAGCTTGCCGGCCTGAAGACCCTCTCAACCGCGAGACTACCCGGCTTTTTGTCGAAATGGATGGCCCGGCTGCACGCCTATGCTGATCGTGGCAAAGAGGGCCTCAAGGTCAATCCTCAAAAACTGGCCGCTGTGAGGGATCAGTTGGAGCAGTACGCCCAGGCAGGTCTTCTTGTCTCCGATGTCGATCTCATCGAACGCTGCCGACAAGCGGTGGTCGAGCCTTTGCCGGCACGGATCAGCGTTATCGGCATGACGACTCGCGATCGCGTTGACACTCTGCAGCGCGCGCTCGTCAGCTACATCGAAAACTGTCAGGCCTTTGGGCGCTCGGCTGAGTTCGCCGTGATTGACGACTCGGAAGACCCTAGAGTCGAAGCGCGCAATCAGGCAATGCTTGAAGCTCTTCAGCGGGAACACGCAGTTTCGGCTCGCTACGCAAATCGGCTCCAACGCGAAACATTCGCAACCGCCCTGATCGACGCGTCCGGTATACCCGCCGAGACTGTGCGTTTCGGCCTGCTTGGTGAAGGCCCATGCGCACGAACCGTTGGCGCGTCTCGAAACAGCTTACTGCTTGACTCGATCGGCGAATGTTACATGCTCGTCGACGACGATAGCGTCTGTCGAATCGCCAAGCCCGAAGAGCAAGAGCCGGGCCTGGCGCTGACCTCCCAACACGACCCGACCGAATTCTGGTTCTTCCCTAACCGCGAGTCGACCCTGCGCTCGGTCACAGTCGCCGAACAAGACTTCCTTGCGCTCCACGAAGCCCTGCTCGGCCGCGACGTCGGCTCTTGCCTGCCGGCCGCCGAGGACGCCGCGAGCCTCGACGTTGACCGCACGACCTCGGCCTTCGACCAGCGCTTGCGATCTTTTGGAGGACGCGTCCTAACCGCGTCTGCGGGGATCTTCGGAGACTCGGGTGTAGGAACCACCGGCTACCTGTATGCCCCACCGAATTCCCGAAGACGGCTTACTCGTTCGCAGGAGGAGTACCTGGCGGCGGTCAAGAGCCGGCAGCTCCTGCGGGCCGCGACTCGAACTACCATCAGCGAGGGCGCGTTGTGCATGGCTGGCAACCTTTCCCTCGACGCTCGCCGGCTGTTGCCCCCTTTCTATCCCGTGCAAAGGAACTCGGACGGCCTCTTCGCCGCAGTCTTGCGAAAGTGCTTCCGAGATGGCTACTTGGGATACCTGCCTTGGGCCATCTGGCACGATCCCCCGCAAAGCCGCTCTCAACCCATCGAGCAGTTTTTCGAGGGAGCTTCGAGAACGCGATTCCCCGAGATCGTGAAGTTGCTCATTCGTGCGGCCCCGGACGTCTCGGGCAGCGGAGACGATGAGATCGCCCTGAGAAAGCTTGGCACTCACCTGAGAGATCTGGCCTCGGGGAGCTTGGCTGAGTTTGAGGAGGTGGTCCGCACAGAGTTTTGGCGTGCCTTCAGCGTTGGGCTAGCTGCGGCCGAAGAACCGGGTTTGCCTGATTTCTATGCAGACTATCGCAGGAAATACTTGGCGATCTTGCGGGAATCGCTGCCGAAGCCAGAGTACTTCGTGCCCTTGGATTTGATCGATCTCGGAAGCGAGCAAGAAGTCAGAAGCTTGGTCAAACAGCTGGTCCGCCAGTTTGGAGAGCTTCTTGAAGTATGGCCTGATATTGTCCAAGAAACTAAAGGGTTATACGACAAAGAAATCACGCTGACTAAGGCCATCGGGCCACGACAGGCCGGAGCGGCTGGCTGAAGCTATTCGCGGACTCGGACCCGATCCGCGGTCGGGAAATCCGGGGGGACTATTGGGGTGACTTTGCCGGTCGCCGCCCATTCGGCGCCGCGCTGCAGGGTGGCGATGAAACCGACGCAGCTCATGGCGAGTGTATCGTGGCCCAGCGTGGTGTGGAAGATTGCCCCCAGATCGCGAAAGTTGTGCCGGGGCTACCCTACCGCAGGTGCATGATGACCGTCTTGGATTCGGTCATCTCTTGGACGGCGTATTTCGGACCTTCTTTGCCGAACCCGCTGTCTTTCACGCCGCCGTAGGGCATCAGGTCCGCGCGCCAGACAGTGCCCCAGTTGATGTGTATGTTGCCGGAATCGACCTCGCGGGCAAACCGCATGGCGTTGTCGAGGTTTTCAGTGAAGACTGCAGCGGAGAGACCGTAGTTGGACTCATTCGCCAAAGAGATCGCGTCGTCTATGGTTTCGACGGGCGTGATTCCCAGCGCCGGGCCGAAAAGTTCGTCGGCCGAAATCCTCATCTCAGGCTTGACGTCCGCTACGAGAGTAGGAGCAAACACCGCCCCGTTGCGGTCGCCCCCGGTGAGCACGCGCGCCCCTTGTCCCGAAGCCTCCTGGATCCACTCTTCGACGCGCACGGCATCTTTTTCTCGGACCATCGGACCGACGTTCGTGCCTTCCTCGAGCGGATCGCCCGCGGTCAACGCACTCACTTTCGGAGTGAGCGCATCGATTAGGTCGCTGTAGACATCCTTGTGCGCCAGCACTCGCTGCGCACTGATGCAGACCTGGCCTGCATTGGCGTACCCGGTGACGGCGAGGGATGCGGCAGCCTTTTCCAGATCGGCGTCCGGCAGGACGATGACGGGAGCGTTACTGCCCAGCTCCATGGTGACTTTCTTGATGCCGGCGGTGCGGCAGATCCTCTCGCCAACATCGCGGCTCCCCGTAAAGCTGATCTTGCGCACGCGGGGATCGCTGGCTAGGATGTCGCCGATTACGCTCCCGGACCCGGTTACGCACTGCACGCCTTCGGGCGGCACGCCGGCGTCGAGCAGGAGTTGCGCGAACTTCAGCGCAATCAGCGGCGTATCAGTGGCGGGTTTGATGACCACGGAATTGCCCGCGGCCAGCGCCGGCCCGACCTTGTGGCAAACGAGGTTGAGCGGGAAGTTGAAAGGGGTGATGGCCAAAACGACGCCGCACGGGACCCGCAGCGTAAACCCGAATTGGTTGACGGCATTCGGGGCGCCGTCGAGCGGTAGCACTTCCCCTCCGATTCGCTTGGCCTCTTCCGCCGAGAGCCGTATTGTTTCCGCGGCACGCGCAACCTCGATCCTTGACTCCGCGAGGATCTTACCCTCTTCAAGCGTGATCGTCCGAGCGAGATCATCGATCCGCTCGTCCATGAGCTGGGCTGCCTTCATCAGCATGCCGTAGCGCTTGAAGCCCGAGATCTTGCGCATCGTCTTGGCCCCATTTACCGCATAGGCCAGCGCGCGATCGATGTCGTCGGGAGTGGCTTTCGGCACAGTGTCAACTTCCGTGTTGTCGAAAGGATTCAGGACCGGAATCTTGTCGGATGTATCCACCCAGTCGCCGGCGATGAGCATTTGCATGGTTTGATTACCTCACAGTCAGAAGTTTCGCAAAAAAGGAAGAGTACGACGTTTCCCCGCCTTTCGACGGCGCTCACGGCGTCAACCCCCCAAAGGCCGCTGCGTCTTCCTAGTAGTAGATCATCACTGGTCGGCAAGACGATGTCAAGCGATGCAGCCGGCCCCTTGGAAAGCCGGCGACGTCGCGCGAATGGCCGATCGGCGAAGCGGATGGACAGTGGTCCGCGCGCAACCGACGCGACCGAGTCGTGGCCCAAAGTCTGGCGCTCTTGGTCGCCCCGGAGCGATCGGTACCGTGGCCGCCCACAGCCTGTCAGCCGGGTAACGACTGATATACTGGACGTCGCCGTGAAGCGCTTGCTCGTCTCCGTGCTGGCTTTTTGTTCCCCATTGGCTGTGGCCGCCGATTGGCCGCAGTGGCGGGGTCTGGCCCGGGACGGAATCTCTGCCGAAACCGAGCTGCTCGAGTGGTGGCCGGCGGGCGGTCCCCCGCTGCTATGGAAAACTGACGGCCTGGGCGAAGGGTATTCGTCTGTCGCCGTCTCGGGTGGCCGGGTTTTCACGCAGGGACAGAAGCAGCGCGAGCAGTTCGTCATCGCGCTCGACGAAGAGACAGGCGCGAAACTGTGGGAGACACCTCATGGGGGCTCGTACGGGCACGGTAGAGGTGGCGGACCTCGGGGAACTCCTACAGTGAACGAGGGTGACGTCTACGCCCTCGGCGGCGAGGGGAGTCTGATCTCGGTCGAGGCGTCGACCGGGAAAAGGCTATGGTACACGAACCTGCTCAAGCGCTTTGGTGGCAGGAACATCTCGTGGGGCATCAGCGAGTCGCCCCTGGTCGATGGCAACAGAGTCATCGTCAACGCAGGAGCGAACGGCGCTTCGGTCGTAGCGCTCGACAAGAAAAACAGCAACCTGATCTGGAAGTCACAGAGCGACGAGGCGGGCTACTCGTCGGCCGTTGCAGCACAGGCAGGCGGTGTTTCCCACTACATTTTGTTGACCGGAGAGGGGGCTGTGGGTCTGCGGGCTGATAACGGCAACCTGCTTTGGCGCTACGACCGTGTCTCGAATCGCACGGCCAATGTCGCCACGCCGATCGTGCAAGGCGACTTCGTTTTTGTCTCGTCCGATTACGGCACGGGCGGCGCGCTGCTCGAGCTGACCCGCGACCGCGGTAACATCGAAGCGCGCGAGGTGTACTTCAATCGCAACATGCGCAATCACTACAGCACCTCCGTGCTCATCGGCGACTATCTGTACGGCTATTCCAGCCGCATTCTCACCTGCATGAACTTCAAGACGGGCGAAGTTGCCTGGCGTGACCGAAGCGTCGGTAAAGGGCAGATCATCTACGCCGACGGCCACCTGTACGTGCTCAGCGAAGACGGTGATGTTGGATTGGTCGAGGCGACGCCATCAGCCTATCAAGAGAAATCGCGTTTTGGAATCGGCCGCGGCGAGTACCCCACCTGGGCGCTGCCCGCCATCGCCAGCGACAAGCTGTTCCTTCGCGACCAAGACACGCTGTATTGTTACAACATCAGAGCGGACTGATTGCCCGGATACACTAAGCAGCGCAGGGATCGGTGCCGTTCCCGAGACCTGTAGCCGTTTCTCGAATGAAGCCCGCACCCGAGCCCGTCGATACCAGTCGCCTGGCGGAACTAGCGCTGGAAGTCATCCAGCGGGACAAGTTTCCGATGCTAGCCACGGCGGATGGCAATCAGCCCCGCCTGCGACCGGTCTCGCCCGTCGGGAACGACGGTTTCACGGTTTTCGTCGCGTCGCTGCGAAGCTCCAACAAGACCGACGAGATTGCTTCGAACTCCAGGGTAGAGCTGTGCTATCTCGACGAAGGACACGACCAAGTGCGGCTGACCGGAGTGGCGAAAGTCGTAAAGGACTTCGCCGTACGAAAAAAGATCTGGGACTCGAACCCTCTGCTACAACAGTTCCTCAAGACCATCGATAACCCGGAGTTCATCCTCTACAAAGTGGTTCCCAACCGGGTGCGCTTCATGCGAGAGTGGGCGCTAGAGTATCACGAGGTGCCGCTGGCAGAATGATTGCTGGCAGGCGGGCCCGGCGCCTATGAGTCTGTGTGAAAGCTTCAATCGGAACAGGTAGGGGCGACCTGTCGTACCCAATAGAGGATACGGACTACATCTGGTATCTCAGGAAGGCGTCGCAGCCCTTTTCACACAGACTGCTATAGGCGGGTTTCCTACGTCGACGATCCGCCTACATAAACCAGGATTTCCGATTTAGCTGCTCTGACGGCACGAGTCTACACCCTCACCCGGCGAAGCGCAACCATTTCTCCACCCGGTAGAGGCGGCGGCTGAGGCGGGACCGATCGAGCCCCCTTCTTGCCCCTCATGGGGGCGGATCCGCCGCTGCGAAGTCAATTTCGCAGACACCCCTCCGAGCTTCCGTCCTCAGTACACAGATTTCGCATTCGCCAAGTGCGGTGCTACCCGCCCGGCACAGGCAGCGCCCAGATCCTCCGCAGCATGTCGCCAAACAGCCGCCGGTTCAGATGTCCCTCCGCGAACAAGAGCCAGTAATACCGCGCGTGTTTAATCAGCCGACCGCCGGTCTTCATCAACCGGTGCTGCAAGCTCGTCAGCGACCAGCTCTTGATCCGTTGCGGCAGCCCGAGCCTCCGCCATAGGTTCCCCAGGTTGTAGGCCAGCACGCTCAGTTGTAGCCGTACCTCGTTGGCCCGAAAGCGATGGCACGACAGCCGCGTCCAGTGCGTGGCCTGCTTACCTTCTTTGATCCACTGCTCCGCCGTGCCGCGCTTGTTGTAGAAACGCACCACCGAACGGCTCGGCAAGCTCATGCTGGTCACAACGAATCCGACGCGCGGGAATAGCTCGCCCTGATGGTGCTCGACCTTGGCCACGATGCGCCGAGGTTGGGACCAACTCTCCGCCTGATAGCGAAAACTCTTGTAGCGCACCAGCGGCTTGCGGGAGGGCCTTCCCGGTGGCCGAAACAGGATGTCTTCGATCTCCAGCTCCAGGCTCTTGTTGGCCGGAATGCGGATCGCATAGTCCGCGCCGCGCTCCTCCAGCGCCTCGTAGATCTCCGGCTTGGCAAAGGCGGCATCGGCGCGCAAAGTGACCTGCTTGCCTTCGGCCTGTTGGCGCTCGATCTCCGGCAGTAGCAGCTCGCCCCAGTCCTCGGCGCTGTGCACGTTGCCGGGACGCAGCTTCGCCGCCAGACAATCGCCGTGCTGATTGAACAGCAACAGCGGGTGATAGCAGACCGATTCGAAGTGTCCGTTGTAGGCACTGCCTTCCTGTTGGCCATGGACCGGACTCTCGGTGGAGTCCATGTCCAGAACGACCCGCTCGGAGTCGTCGAACGCCTCCCCTTGCCCGACCAGCCCTCGGTTCAGCGCCATCAGCCCCAGCAGGTTCTCTTCGCTCGCCAGCATCTCCGTCTCGAAGCCGTGCAGCGTCGAGGTCAAGGCCGCACCGCGATCCCAGATCTTCTGCGAACCGATCAGCCGAAACGTCGGATCGATCGAAATCCGCTCGGCGTCGTTGAGGTCCTCGTAGCCCGCCAAGCGGCTGTAGACCGACTGCCGCAACAGATCAGCGAGCGTGAACTGCTTGTTTGTGCCTTGCCGGGAGTCGCTGAGATGCTCGTTGATCAACTTGCCGAGTCCGAGTCGCTCGTCCAACTCGCGGACTAGCAGCAGGCCGCCGTCGGAAGTGACGTGCGATCCTTGGAAATCGACTTTCAACAAGCCGTTGAAACTTAGCTGGAATGGCTTGGTTTGTTTTTCACCCATTGGGTGTCGGCCTCCATGGCGTCCTCATCGGGATCTAGCCCCTATGAATAAAGACGCTGAAGGCCGCTGGAAGGTCGGGAGGTCATACATCAAATTGAAAATGCGGGCTTATAAGCCTCCGCCAAAGTGGGGTAATTGAACACGGCATCGCGCAGGTACTCGACCGTCCCGCCATGATCGATGATGGCTTGGCCGATGTGGACCAACTCGGTGGCTCTTTCCCCCAGGATGTGCACGCCCAGCAGCTTCAGATTCTCCCGATGGAACAAAAGCTTGAGGAGTCCGATTCGACGGCCGCTGATCTGAACCCGGGACAGCTCGCGAAACTTCGCCACGCCGGTTTCGTAAGGCACTTCTCGTGCCGTGAGATCCTCTTCCGTACGTCCCACCATCGCAATCTCGGGGATGGTATAGATGCCAAACGGGAGCTCAAACGAAATTCTCGGAACCTTCGCACCGAACGCATGCAGCGCGGCAATGCGTCCCTGTTCCCTCGAGGTCGAGGCGAGGCTGGGAAAACCGATGATGTCACCCACGGCGTAGACGTTCTCGACCGAAGTTCGGCAACCCTCATCCACCTTGAGTCGCCCGCGGTCATCAGGCTCGAGGCCGATCGCTTGCAGATTCAGGTCCTCCGAGGCGCCCATTCTCCCGGCCGCAAACATCAGTGCGTCCGTCGTGAGCTCTTTGCCGCTTTCCATGCCCACCCGGACCTTTCCTTCGTCGGTGAGTTGAACTCGCGACACATTTTCTCCAAATCGGACCGTGATCCCTTGGTCCCGCATGTAAAAGTAGAGGGCGTCTTCGATCTCGTCGTCTACGAATTCCAAAGGCCGCTGCCGCCCGTCGATCAAGGTGACCCGCACACCCAGGGTTCGGAAGATCGTGGCGTATTCCACGCCCACAACACCGGCCCCGACAAAGGTCATTGTGCGAGGAATCTCCGTCAGCTTCAGCAGCCCGTTGCTGTCCACGATTTTGCGGTCGTCAAATTCAATGCCGGCAGGCCGCGCCGGCTTCGTGCCGACAGCAATAATCACTTTGTCGGCCGTGAGCGTCCGGGTACCCTGCTCGTTGGTAATCAGGACCCTGTGAGGGTCCACAAAGGAGGCCGTACCTGCGGCGATGTCAACATAGTTCCGGATCAACTGGTCTCGGACGACGTCGGCCTCGCGTTCCGTGACCCGCTGCGTCCGAAACCGAAGATCCTCGATCGAGATCTTTTCCTTGACGCGGTAGGCGGATCCATAGATCTCGCGCTGGCGGACCCCGGACAGATAAGACACCGTCTCACGCAGCGTCTTGCTCGAATCGTACCTTCGTGCAGGCAAGCGCCTCCGACAGTGAAATCGCGCTCGACCAGGGCGACGCTCCTCCCGAGTTTGGCCGCGGCGATTGCCGCTCGTTGGCCGGCAGGCCCGCTGCCAATCACTACCAGGTCATAGTCACTCATCGCACTTCCGGTATTGTTCGAATTTCATACGGGGGCATCCATTGACGCTCGCGGATGGCTGAAGTACAGGCCGATCGTCTATAGTTCCAGTCCCCGGCTGCGCAACACCGTCACCAACTCCGACGCGCTTGTCCTCTGATATCATAATTCCCCATCGGTCCTCTGGCATTCCTTGGTTGCCGGAGCTAGCGGGCTAAGGGGCCTCGCCCGGTCGGCTGCGGGAGAATGGCACCGTTTGGCTGGTCGTAGCGGTCCGTGAAATACACCACATGAAAACCGCAGCGCGATTAGCTCCGTCAGCCTTTGTGGCCCTGATGCCTGGCCGGGCAGAAGCCCATGTTAAGTGGTTCAGCGAATTTAGCTTCACGGACCGGCCCCTCTCGTTCGACGAAATCGCAAGTGTCACTTTTGGGGGTCTGCTCGCTTTGAGCGTTGCGGTGATTGTTCTTTTTTCCTGGCTCGACTGGCGCTTTGCCGGTGCCGGTTGGCACCGCGTCATCGACCGCTGGTTGGAGACCAGGAAGTCCTCGGGCCTCACGGTGATGCGCGTCGGAGCATTTGCTGTCCTGCTGCTGTGCTGGCAGGCCGATGCGGTCTTGGTTCCGGCGCTGAAGGCGGCGGCGCCGTGGATCGGCTGGTATCAGTTTTTAGTGGCTCTATTGCTGCTCTTCGACGTAACGGTGCCCCTGGCGGGAGTGGGTTTGATGGGCGTCTACGCCATCGGCATCCAACAATTCGGTTGGTTCCACATGCTTGACTACGTCTTGTTTTTGGGCACCGCCTATTACCTCATCGCTAGCAGCAGTTCGCGCGACGCCATTCGCAAAACCGCGCTGCCCGGCCTCTACGCGACCGTCGGGTTCTCGCTCTGCTGGGTAGCCTTGGAGAAGCTCGTCTACCCGAAATGGGCGCTCTCCATTCTGAGAGAACACCCAGTCCTGTCCCTTGGGTTGGAGCCCGAGTTCTTCCTCGTGGCGGCGGCGTTCATCGAGCTTTCTCTCGGCTATCTGTTGATTATTTGTCTACTCGCGCGGCCGATGGCACTGACGATCACCTTGGTCTTTTTCCTGACGACGATGGTGTTCGGAAAGGTCGAGGTCATCGGCCACACGATGATTCACGCCGCGCTGATCGTCTTCCTGCTGGAGGGACCAGGTAGCGGGTTACGGCCTCCGGCGAGGTTTCACAAGACGCTGCCGCTGCGGCTTGCGTTCGCGAGTGTAAACTTCGTCATCTTGACCGGCGTCTTGATGGCACCCTACTTGCACTTGGCGTTCCAGGCCTACGAGCAGAACAAGTAGGGGCGATCGCCCGCAGATTCTTATTCGTAGCCGCAATCACCGCGAACATCGACGTTGACGTCCTTGATAGCACCAAGCCGGCGAAAAGACTGCTCTTCCAAAACACGCAAGAGTTTGGCTTGCAAGTGGATGGGAACTCTCCTGTT
The DNA here is from genome assembly GCA_965222095.1 of Bryobacterales bacterium. Classification (GTDB taxonomy): domain Bacteria; phylum Acidobacteriota; class Terriglobia; order Bryobacterales; family UBA6623. The sequence goes on along the minus strand of CBDCTD010000004.1, from coordinate 1,761,511 downwards.
TCGTCAAGGAAAACCGTGCCACCGGTGGCAAGATCCGGAGGAGGGAGGGGCGTCTGACGGGGCGATCTGGGCAACACTCGGGGAGCGACCTTCTACCGTGGACCCGGCTCCTCAAGGCCCAGTTCCCTCTACCTGCACGAGCTCTGGATTATGCGGGACCCTAAACTTTTTTGTCTGTGGATCCCGCCAACGGTCCATGATCGAGACTTGATGGACACACGAGATCGTACAGTACGGGGCACATCCTTTCTCGGTGAGGTACTCGCGACGGATGTCTTCGAGGGTGTATTCGCTTAGAGGGATTCCGGGATAGCCACGCTGCTGCGAACAATAATGTACGAGACCGTCCTCGCATACGTAGAGGTAACGGGCTCCGGCCCGGCAGCGCCACCAATTGTTCGGCTTGCCCGCCACGAGGTTGGCTTGGAACGGGTTGTAGAGGTTGATCCTCCCGAATGAGGTTTTTCCGATTGTGCGAACTTGGCGAAAGATTGTCTGTTGCGCGGGGTCAAGGGGACGGACCTGACCGTCTCCGTCGTGAATCACACCCACGGTTGTGGCGAGCCCGTACTGGACCGCCCGATGGGCAACTTCGATCGCATCCTCGGGGCGCCGAACACCCGAGCCCAGCACAGAATTGATGTTGACGTGAAACTCCGCGTGTTCCGCGAGCAACAGCAGTTTCTTATCGAGAACCTTTAAACTTTTTTTCGACACTTCGTCGGGCATCGCATTGTCGATACTGATCTGCAGGTGGTCGAGGCCCGCGCAATTCAGGCGTTGGATGCGGCCCGCGGTCAGCAAGTATCCATTGGTGATTAACCCTGCAATCATGCCTTGGCGCCGGACCCGCTCGACCAGTTCATCCAGCTCAGGATGGAGCAGAGGTTCCCCGCCGCTGATGGTCACAATGCTCGTACCCAGGGCGGCAAGCCGGTCCACACGTTTCAGGAGTTGCTCAATCGGGACCGGCGCCGAATGGTCGTCGTACTCATTGCAGTACGCGCAGGATAGATTGCAGCGCCGGATGGGGATCATGTGGACCAGGACGGGATGGTCCGGCGACCGCAGCCCGCGCACAACCGTCCAAAACTCGCGGCGGCGGCGGCTGAGTGCTCGTACTTTTCGGCGGAGCCTTTGTTTGAAATTGGGTTTCGGCGGAGTCGGCATCTTAACCAGGGTTTCCATGTGTGACCCAAGGGCGCAGTTTGCCAGTGGGGGAAGGACCCACCCGTGTAGCTGCCGGTAAACATGGTAGCTAACGAGCGGCCCGGTCGGGTAGCTGGGCGGGTCGAAGCGTGACAAAGTCCACCGTAGGGTGGGCGAGCAACCCTGCAGGCCGTAACGCGAGTGAAGCTTGAGCAGGCCTCGAAAGCGAAGTCGTGGACGCCGACCCGCCTTGGAAACGGGGAAGGCAACACGAGCCGGGAAGCTACCGACACGAGCACCGGTTCGGTCCACCGGGGTAAGGAGCACGGCATGTTGGGAAGGCAGATCGCGTTAGAGAGGGAGACCCAGTGTCGGTGGAGCATGGTGCCAACGCCATCGGAAGGGATGGCGGCCGGCACTGGGAGTCGGACAGGGCCATAAGAGCGTTGAAGCCGGGTAATGCCGGCCGAGCGAAGGGCCCTGACTTCCGGCGCGCTGTCGAAGAAGCTGCGGAGGGGGACATTGGCGAAAGCCTGGTTAATTCACCTCGGTTCTGCTAACCATCGGGTGGCCTCTGACGCCTTTATTTATGTGGGTTTGAGCGCATCGCGAGGAGCGAGGAGGCAACACCCAGTGGTAACTTTGAACTAATGGCAGCAGGCCGATGCGGCTGGTGTAGTACAACGTCCAGGGTGATCCTTATGTGTGCCCGGCGAATTGTGTGGCCCAGACGGGCCGCCCGCGGGCCGGTCGTGCTTCTTCTTGTCTTTGCTCTGGCTCTCCCCTGCTTGTTGGCGGCAGGCGTTGACCACATCAAGCAAGGCGATGATTACTTTTACGATCTGGAGTATGAGGAGGCGATCAGTGCTTACGAACGGCAGCGAAAGCTGACTCCCGATGACCCGAATGTTTACAACCACATTGCCACCTGCTACCTCTACAAGGAGCTTCACCGATACGGGATCGCCCAGTCGGGGGCTTTCAAGAAAGGCAATTCCTTCCTGAAATGGGACAAGCTCGAGCTGAACCCCGGACCGAGAGAGAAACTCGAACAGTACATGCTCTACGGGCGACACCTGGCCGAAGTGACCCTCAAGAAACGGCCTACAGACCCCAGGACACTCTATTTGGCCTCCCAGAATTACGCTTTTGCGGCCAGTGCAGTCCCGAGTGGTTCTGACGATTCTTTACCGCCGTGAGGGGCGGAATCTTGAAGCGGCGGAACTGATGCGCGGCCTGATCAAGGACTACCCCACCAACTACGTGTTTCAGATCGAGCTTGGATCTATTTATCGGGATGCCGATCAGCTTGGCCGATCACTCCATGTCTTGCGGACTCTCCAAGGAAAGGTGGAGCAAGGGGAACCCGGTTTTGGCCGCATGGCCGAACCGTATCGTAAACGGCTGCAGCAAGAGATCGAAGAGACCGAGAAGGCCATCTCCACGGGAGCCGAGCGGCGAGCTAAAGCAAAACCGCCGGCGCGAAAGTCCAGCCGGTTCACTCCGGCGTGTATTCCGGCCTGTTACCGCCGAGAAACGTTCCTAGTGCTTACTATCATAAATAACCGTATGTATGAGACAATGCGGCATGGCAAGAATAGCCACGCGTATCAGACTCAGTACTGGGGAACGCCGGACGTTGGAGGGCTGGGGACGCGCGCACAAGAGCGAGCGCCGTGCGGCGGACAGAGCCCGGATCATTTTGTTGGCGGCGCAAGGGATGTCGAACCGGGAGATCGCCGCCCAGTTGGGCACGCGGGCCGCACGAGTGTCGAAGTGGCGTACGCGCTTCGCTGGCCAACGACTGGCCGGTCTGGCGGATGAAACGCGACCCGGCAAGCCGCGGCGATACGACGCTGACACCGAAAAACGCATTCTGCAAAAGCTGGACGACACGCCGCCTTGCGGACAGGCGACCTGGACGGCTCCACGGCTGGCCGCGGCGCTGGGCGATGTCAGCGACCAACAGGTCTGGCGCGTGTTGCGTCGGCGCGGCATCTCGTTGTGCCGGCGGCGTAGTTGGTGCCTCTCCACCGATCCCGAATTCTCGCGTAAAGCCGCCAACATCGTGGGACTCTATCTGCACCCGCCTGACAACGCCATCGTGCTGGCGGTCGACGAGAAGCCCAACATCCAGGCCCTGGAGCGCGCCCAGGGTTGGCTCAGACTGCCCGACGGCAAGGCTTTGACGGGTTTCTCGCACGGCTACAAGCGCCACGGCACAACGACCTTGTTCGCGGCCCTGGAGGTCGCCACCGGCCACGTCACGGCCGGGCATTACCGGCGCCGCAGACGGCGTGAGTTTCTTGACTTCATGAATCAACTGGTCGATCTCTACCAAGGTTTTGAGTTGCACGTCGTACTGGACAACCTCAACACCCACAAACCGAAACGTGATCGCTGGCTCAAACGCCACCGCAAGGTGCACCTGCACTACACGCCCACCTACGCCTCCTGGCTCAACCAGGTCGAGATCTGGTTCAGTATTCTCAGCCGTAGAGCGTTGCGCGGGGCCAGTTTCACCTCCCCTTACGAAGTACGCCAGGCCATCGACCGCTTCGTCCAAGCGCACAACAAAAACGCCGCCCCGTTCGAATGGACCAAGGCTAACGTCCAGCAGCGACCCCTTTCTCATTCATACGCTAATTTATGATAGTAAGCACTAGCTTATTCGCTTGAAAACGGAGTCCCAGACAAAAGGCTCGCCTGATTCCGCTGGCTGGGGCCTGGAAAGTCTTAGTGCTGTATCGGAGGCGACCGGGCAGAAAAGAGTGGGGTGGCGAGGGGAAGTGAGTCGCTTTCGATACAGCGACTTGAAGGAAGCCGTCCGGGCTATGCGTTTTCAATTGGGTTTGCGAGAGGGACCGACCAGGTCAGAGCGGCCGATGGAGGACGCAGAAAGAGGGGGATGGCTTGGGGAGCGGAAGGCGGGGCGAGTTTTGGTGCAGATGCGGGGGGAGTTTACTGAGTAAACGCCTCGCCCAAATGTGTGCTTCCAGCTTCTCCACCATCCACCCGGCGACCCCGGCGGGGAGCCCATTAACCGGAATTCTTGACTCCGTACCGCCTATGCCTTGTCCCCTCGACGTCCATAAGGGGCCCAGAGAGGGCCTGCAACGCATTCGATTGTGAATCCTCGTCCCGTGAGTGGCACCTAGCGAAAAAATCATCCTGGCGGGCTACCTGGCGGGTTGCAGATCCAGCACTTCCTGAGAAGTCGTCCCCGCTCGCGTAGGGTCGGACCGCTGGGCATGCCAGATTTACCCGGTAAATCCCTCCTACACGTGAGGAGACCTCTGGTGCCGCACGGCGTTGAGCACTGCCCATCCCCTCTGGACATTTACCCGGTAAATCTTTGTGGGGAACCTCTGATGCCGCAAGGCGTTGAGCGCTATCCGCCCGGCGACCCCAGCGACCAGGCCACCTGCCCGGGATCCGTGGCTCCGTACGCCCTATCCCCTGTCCTCTGGGCCCCGATAAAGGGCCCACAGAGGCCCTGCAAGGTGTTCAATTCTGAATCCGGGTCCCTGAGAGCCGCCCGGCAAAAATATCATCCTGGCGTAGAGCACTATCCCCCCGGGGCGTTTACCGGGTAAACGCCTCAACGGGAGGGGACCTCTGATGCCGTAAGGGTGTCGACCACACGGGCCTTTTGGACTCGGCCGGCGGCGGCGTGAGCGACATCCTGGAGAGTGGGTGCTCAGATGTGCTGATCCCGCCCTACGATCAGGAAAGGGTCCGGCTCTCCGTCCAGGTGGCGGTGACCAGATCCCGGCCTCCGCCATCAAAGCCCAAGGAGTACAACGACCGGTGAAGAACCTTTGGACACTCGTTCTTACTACTGCCGCCGTTGGAGTGTTGCTCTACTACGTCTACAGCACGGATTCTATCGCTCGTGACATCGACCGGATTTTTGATTCAATTGTCGAGGTCGTACCGGAGTTCCTTCAGAGGATCTTCGGGTTGTGAGGGGACCTAAAATGGCCAACTCGGAGTACCTCAGCCTTCTCAACCAGGGGGTGGAAGTCTGGAATCAGTGGAGGGCGAAGCACCCTGAAATAGTTTCGCCCGACCTTAGCGGAGCGTCTCTCGTCAAGCTAAATCTTATCGAGGCAGATCTTACTGGAGCGGACCTCCAGGGGGCGGATTTCAAAGGAGCTGACCTGTTTGGGGCAGATTTCTTCAGCGCGAGACTCGGGGAAGCGGATCTCAGCACCGCAAATGGCGTAACTCCGGAGCAGATAGGAAGAGCGCTCGGGAACAGGATTACGAAGCTACCCGAAGATTTTCCGACGCCCGAGCACTGGCTGCCAGAGCCAAAGGAGAATCATTGATATCCTTGTCTACCAAACACTCTGCGCTCACCCCCGCCAGAACTTGGGTGCTAGCATGAGACGGTGCCGGTTGACGAAGATCTCGCCAAGGCCAACGAATTACTGAAAGAGGCCAGACGGCTGCTCCTACAAGAGAAGGCACAGGAGTGTGTAGGGTTGGTAGACGGGGTCTTGGCACGAGTTGAAAGAGTGATAGCCGCTTTGGCCCAACGCAGCAAGGGCCAAGCTAAAGATTGAAGAACGTGGTGGCGCCATCAAGAAGAAGGGTTCGATCATGAGTTCCGCGGTTGCCCTTCCTGGCATCGACGAGGAGATTCGAGGAGGGGCAAGAGACCTCCGAGCAAACGGAACGCCTCTATCACGTCATCTTGCTCGACGATAACGATCACAGCTACGACTACGTGGTCGAAATGCTTACCAAACTGTTCGGGTTCTCCGAGCAAAGAGCCTACGAACACACGGTTGAAGTGGACAGCAAAGGCCACACCCGCCTGACTGCACTCCCGTTGGAGGAGGCCGAAGGAAAGCGGGACCAGATCCACGCTTATGGCGCCGACTCGCGCCTCCTCAGGTCCGTGGGATCTATGGCGGCGTTAGTGGAGCCGGCCGCCTGAGAACGTCTAAACCTAACGTGAGCACACCGCCGTGGACCGCTAGCCCCGATGCGAGGGCCCCGATTCGGTGACGGTCGATCATCCCTTCTAAGATTGCGGCATTCCACTGGCGGCTTTCTCTGTACCAATTGCTCCAAGCTCTGATCGCTGGAGTGTTCGCTACCGTGCTTGGATTCCTTTTAGCCGCACTCTGCGACCGCTACAAGCAGAAAATGTGCGCTCAAACAGCACGTCGCTGGATATCTGTGAAAGAAACCAGCGGTCGTTCAACGTAAGGCAAACGAGCTCCCATACAGGAGCCGTTCTTGTTCACTAGACCAAAGGCAGGCGTAACCGACCAACCGATCCTCCGGTGAAGATTTCCCCGAGTTGACCCCACAAACGACTTCTGTTACGACAAGAAGCATGCCGAGCGCTTCGGAGCCAAAGGCCTTGGCTTCGTCCGGCTGCAGGGGGGGGCGCCGGAGAGGGAGTTTTTGCTGTAAAGTCTTGTGAGAGATGAGGAAGTCACTGGCTGAATCCGAGCGAGAAGAGCTACTGGTTGAGCTGACCGAGGCCCACAACGTGGTTTTGAAGGTGCTATCGGAGCTACGCAGCCGGTATTCGATGAAATCGCCCACGATGAAAGCCGCCATAAAAGCGGAATGGGCCTTGTTTCACCTCAAGCGGGAGTTGCTCAAGATGGACGTAGAGAAAACGCCGCCGAGGACACCGCTGCCGAAGGTTCAGCGAGGAGGGAAAGTGGTGGATGTTGAAGAGCTGTAAGGCGGCCCAGAGCGCCTATCTCGACAACGGCCGCATCGCTGCCCACGAGTCCCCCGCCGGACCGGCAAGCTGTACGATAGGACCGGCGACGAGATCACGCTCGAGTTCTGTCGGGCATGGCTTTTGTGGCTTGCTGAACGGTCTTTTTGCTGTTGGCTGCTACTACTTTGGCAATGTTCTCAATGTCCTATTTGGAGAGAACCCAATTGTACAGCAAGGGTAGGGGGCAGCCACCATGACAGACCTTGAGGTAGTGCTCTCCCAGATTGAGAGTCTTGAGAGCGAGCGTGAAAAATTAAGCAGAGACAGTGTTCACGCCGCAAAAGATCGATGGCTAGCGGAGCTGGAACACGAGCTGGCGGCGCTGCGATCCAAGGCGGATGCCCTGAGGAAAAGAGGCACGAGCACTGCGAGCACGAGAGGAGAATCTAGGAGTGGATCGGAAGGCAAGCTTGGCGAGAAAGAAGATTTATGAAGCCTAAGACGGCTCATGGACCAGAATCGATGAGGCCCCACCTACACCAGGGAAGCGTAAGACTCCCACCCCACCCAGGGGGCATGCCCATTTTGAGATTTCTGGGGGGCCACCAGTCACCGTGATTTTGTCGAAAGCGTAAAGGCCATTATCCGCTCATGGCGCGCCGGATTGAGAAATGACTTGGGCAAGGGAGAGATGCCCGAGAGTAGACGATCGCGGTATCGCCAGAACGGGCCGTTCTCCCGCAGCCAACCAACAGCAACCACTCACGAGGCCACGCCACCAATCACCTTAAGCTGATCACAGCTTTTCTCCTCATCCACCACGCAATCTCCGAGACCCATTGCTACAATTGACAATTGATGGCTTTCCTCTTCCGAGTTGAACAAAATCCCGAACACGAAAGAAGTGGGACGATCCTTGGTTACGAATGGATTGAGGTAAGCTAGTAAACAATCAGGTACGGGGGAAGTACCACAGAGGTCAGACCAACGCAGTCTCATCATGCGACAGCGCACTTCGGGAAGGCGACCGACAAGGCCTCCCGCCCATCTAAAAAAAGAAACTGGAAGAACGGATCTCTCACGTCCCGCAACGGCCGTCAGAACTTGCGAATGGCCAGTGCTTCTGCGGGTGTGTGCCAGAAATGTGGTCAGCCGGCACCGGATGGTAAGCTTTGCCAGTTCCACCGAAACCTGCTGAACTCCATACGCAACGGCTTCGAGTAGTTATCTTCTGGCCAACGTTTCTCGTTTAGTCCCTTCGGGTCCCAGCGATCGGTTGCGGCGCGAGCCAGTTGCTGCTGCGCGCGGCTCGCCAAAGTAGCTTCACCGGTTCTGTTGCGAAAACTGAGGTCGGGTACAGAAATCCCCGGCTTGGCCTCAACCTACCCAGTGACGCCGAAGATCCGGTGGATGAATTTCACCTGAGCAACCACATCGCCTTTCGCCACCCATCTCACCCTGCCCTTCCCGATCATGTGCATCGCTTCGTAGCCTTGCAGCGTTCGCCACGCCGTCGGGAACGAGAAGAATCCCATGCCCGCCCGCATCCTTCGTTTGATGAAACGGTGATCCTGCTCGACGATGTTGTTGAGGTAGCGAACCTGGCGCAGCTTACATCGTTTCCGTAGAATTCCTTCCTCTTTGAGTTCTTCTATGGCTGCTGGATAGGCGGGGTTCCGATCCACGTTGATCACTCTCGGCATCGGGTTGGCGGTCGTTTGCAGGGCTTTGTTGAAGAAGCGTTTGGCGGCTGCGACGTCTCTGTGAGCGGCCAGCAAAAAGTCGATCGTTTGACCCTGCTTATCGACGGCGCGGTAGAGATACTTCCACTTCCCTTTGACGCGGACGTAGGTCTCGTCCACGCGATACGACTTGGAGGTGGGCTTGAGATGAGGCCGGCACCGTCGATCCAGCTCCGGCGCGTAGTGCTGGACCCAGCGAAAGATGGCCGTATGGTGGAGCCGCAGACCACGCTCTCGCATCATCTCAGCCAGTTGGCGGAAGCTCAGCGGGTAGCGGAGATACCAACGGACACAGAGGAGGATGATCTCGCGATGGTAGTGGCGCCACTTGAACGGGTTGTCGCTTACGGTTGGCATCGATCTCACTCTACCGATATGCGAGCTCTGCCCGGTGACCGATTTTCGCAACACAACCGAGCTCGGCGCACGAATCTCTGAAATCGGCAACCTGCGCATCTCAGATGTGACAAAGGAAGAACACGGTTTCCACATTGATGTCGAAGGGAAGACCGGGCGCAGAACCCCGATCGCGGTCGTCAGCGCCCCGTACCTGACACTCTGGCTCAACACACACCCCTTCGCCGACCACCCGAGTGCCCCGCTCTGGACCCAGATGAACAACCGAGCCAACAACCTACCGAATGCCAAGCGCGATCCGACTCGCAGGGCGAGGTTCCGTTACCTCGCCGTCCGACCTCACCACAGCCGTTGCAGCACGGAGTACCCCATCATGACGGCCGTGATGACGGAGGCAACCCACAGCACCAGAGTGATCCATCCTTTGGGAACCAGGCTCTTGGGGAGATGAACGTACCGCAGATAAAGAACCGAGAACCCAACAATAGGAAGCATCAGAGCCTGCGCGATACCGCCGATTGTGATGAGCATTACGGGTTCGGGCAGAAGGAAATAGTAGATCACGGGTACGAACAGCACGATCCCGATGAAAAGTTGTATCGCACGGCGGCGCGACCGATAATTGCGCCGATCATAGGCTCCGAGTAGGCCGACAAAGTCGGCGCAAACGCGGGCCGTGGCCGCGGTTCCGGCAAAGACGGATGAATACAAGACAGCCACGGCGCCCGACAGAAAAATGTACAGGGACCAAGCGCCAAGCGTCTCGGTGTAAATGTTCGAGAGGATCGCGATCGTCTCGGTGCCTTTAGGGACGACATCCAGCCCATGAAGCACTCCCGCTCCCAGCAGGTAAAACGCGATTGTCGCGAACGTGTAAACGAACATCGAGCAGAGAACATCCACGCCCATCACCTTGACCCATCCGCGAGCTCGGTTCCGCCACGCCGGCGTGTCGTCCCGGGGGCCCGCGAAGCGGGCATACCCTTTCTCGATGCACCAGTAGGGATACATCACCAAGTCGGCCGATCCCACCCCGGTGATGCCGAACACCGCAACCGCAATCCCCAGGCCGCCGACGGGCAGATGGAACATGAAGCCGTCGACCATCTCCGCCCACGAAAAGTATTCCGGTTTCATCCCCAACAGTACCGCGGCGCTGACCGTCAGGGCGGTGAAGATAATCACCAACGCGACGGAAACCCTCTCCACCAGACGGTAGCGGCCAATCACCAACACGACGAGGGTTACGATCATCACCACCCAAACCCAAGCGCCGATCGTCACCGCGGGCACGATTCGATTCAGCACCTCGGCGATGCCGGCAAACATGCCGCTGATTGTCATCAAAGTGGTCGCTTGCATCAGAAACCACGCCCACACTACCCACGAAACCCGGAGGCGCGGTCCCGGCGCGCGGTCGAGCGCTTCCAGCCCGGTCTTGCCGGTACCTACGGCATAACGCCCGATTTCGTTCTGGACAATGACCTTGATCAGGCAACTCAGCACAACGAGCCACAACAACCGGTATCCGTTCTCGGCCCCTAGGACAGTAGTGGCTATCAGTTCGCCTGTTCCAACGACGGCGCTCGCGATGATCAGTCCGGGTCCGATCCAACGGAGAACGTCTCGAAAGGCAGTTGGCGGGGTCTGAACGCTTTCAGGATGAAGCTCGTAGGGATTGTCTACCGCTTCGTTTGGCATGAATCGGCCCGGACCGAGGCAACTCAGGAAAGGGACGCCGTTCGACGAGCGTAACAGTAACAGCCGGGTCGCGTGTGGCGCAAGGGCTCGCCGCGCTGGAGCACGTTGCTATGCGCGAATAGCCTCCGGCTTGGAGAAACGGCCGGTGTAGGGCTCCAGGATTCAGCGCGCCGAACGTTGGCGTGTAGCATTGCGTTGGGCGAGGCACGTACTCGGCTGCAACGGGCTCGCGCATGATGGCCAGTCGCCGGCGCTCAGGCCGCTTTTCGCATGTAGCGATGATGCAGCCCGCCGACAACCGGCATCTCGATCACTCGGCCAAGCTCGGGCGGCTGAACATCCCTCGTTGCAGGCGCGTCCTTGCCTAGCGAGAGACGAGTCCGGGAATTGTGATAGTAGTCGACGTACGATCGCAGGATACGCTTCAGTGATCGCTCGTTGAAGACGATCACGTGGTCCAAACACTCTCGGCGGATGGAGCCGATCAGGCGCTCCGCGTAAGGATTCTGCCACGGGCTCCGCGGTGCGGTCTTGACCTCTTCGACGCCCATCGCTTTCACGCAGTCCCGGAAGGCCTTGCCATAGATTCCATCCCGGTCGCGCAGCAGGAATCGAGGGGTTGTCTCCCAAGGAAATGCCTCGCGAATCTGTTGCGCCGCCCATTCCGCCGTGGGATGAGACGTAACGTTGAAATGCAGAATCCGGCGGTGGTCGTGGGCCAGCACGACGAAGACGAACAGGACTCGAAATGTCAGAGTTGGCACAACGAAAAAGTCCACGGCTACGATTTGCCGAAGATGATTATCGAGGAATGTGCGCCAGGTCTGCGAAGGCGGCTTCCTTCCCCGAACCATGTAGAGCGCCACCGAAGTTTCGCCCCGCCGTCGTTGTTCCCCATCCAACACGCGTACAATATGCTTAGGTTCCCACTGGGCTAGGGCAAACAATAATGAGGGCTGCCAAACACTCTACTGCGATGATTCTCGGGCTGGCGGTGCTGTTCGGACTCGCACGGGCCCAAAAGCCTCCTGTGGCTGCGTTGCCGCCTGCGGCAGAAACCGACGTCGATTTCAGGAGAGACATCGAGCCGCTGTTGGAGCAAAGGTGCGCCACTTGCCACGGTCTGCAACAGCAGATGAGCGGTTTGCGTCTGGATAGCCGTGCCGCCGCGTTGCGGGGCGGTTACTCGGGGCCCGCGATCGAGCCGGGCGACAGCGCCGGAAGCAAGCTAATCCAAATGGTCGCGGGGGTAGGCATAGAGAAAAATCTCATCATGCCCATGGGCGGTGAGCGGCTGACAGCCGAGCAGGTCGGTCTCTTGCGTGCTTGGATCGACCGCGGAGCGGTGTGGCCCGAAGACCTTCCGTCTACAAAGCAAGCCACGTCAGCTGAAACGAAGCGTCCCAAGAGCGAGCACTGGGCCTTTAATCCGCCGCTGCGCCCCAGCCTTCCCGCTGTAAGCAATGAGGCGCCGGTTAAGAACCCGATCGATCGGTTTGTGCTGGCGAAGCTCGAGGCCGAGGGGATTGATCCTTCGCTGGAGACCGATCGCGCAACGCTGATTCGGCGTGTGAGCTTTGATCTGATTGGTTTGCCTCCGACGCCGCAAGAAGTTGACCGTTTCCTCGCCGACCAGTCGCCTCAGGCATACGAGCGGCTCGTAGATCGACTGTTGGATTCGCCTCACTACGGCGAGAAGTGGGCACGCCAGTGGCTCGATCTGGCGCGCTATGCCGATAGTGACGGCTACGAAAAGGACATGGTACGTCCGCACGCTTGGCGCTGGCGAGACTGGGTGATCAAGGCCCTAAACCGCAACATGCCCTTTGACCAGTTCACAATCGAACAGATCGCGGGAGACCTTCTGCCGACCGCCACGATCGAGCAGAAAATTGCCACTGGGTTTCACCGCAACACGCTGACGAACCGCGAGGGGGGGATTGATTCTGAGGAGTTTCGGGTGGAGCAGGTGATTGACCGCGTCAGCACCCTTGGCACGACTTGGCTCGGTCTGACGCTTGGTTGCGCGCGCTGCCACGACCACAAGTACGACCCCGTGACGCAAAAGGAATTTTATCAGCTTACCGCCTTCTTTAACACCGCTGTAGAAAGCAATATCGAGGTACCTCAGCCCCATGAGCTGGGCGGATATCTGCAAACCAAAGCCGAGTACGATCGCGAGAGAAAAGAGCTGCTAGTGGCGCACAAAGTGGCCGAGGTGATGCCGGTATGGGAGGGGAAGTTGCTTTGGGCTGCCGATCACCCCGCTACGGATCCCATTCACGACATAGCCTGGGACACGCTCCGCATCATGTACGACGGCGGGCACGAGGTCCTCAGGACACATCCGGCTTATCGGACCCAGAAACAGCAAGACCGGCTGATCGACCACTTCGTGCGGTCTTCGAGAGAGACGTTCGGTCGAAAACGATTCGAGGAGTTAAAGTTCAAGGAACTCACCGAAAAGCTGAAACAGCTCAAGCGGGAATACCCCCAGCTGACCGAGGCCCAGATCATCGTCGAGAACCCCACCCCCCCCCAAAGCCACCTTCTCATCCGCGGTGATTTTCGCCAGCCGGGGATCGAGGTGCACCCGGGCACGCCGGAGGTTTTGAATCCGATGCCTGCGGATCCAGCGCCTTCTAGGCTCGCCCTGGCGCGCTGGCTGGTGGCCGAAGACAATCCTCTAACCGCGCGTGTCACGGTCAACCGGTTGTGGCAGGAATACTTCGGTCGCGGTCTGGTAGAACCCGCCGCCGACTTCGGTACGCGCTCCGAGCCGCCGACTCACCCTAGGCTGCTCGATTGGCTGGCCGCAGAATTCGTGGACGGCGGGTGGGACCTCAAGGCCACGCACAAGCTAATCGTGATGTCGGGCACGTACCGGCAGTCTTCGAATACAAGAACCGCTTTACTATCGCGGGACCCCGCCAACAAGCTGCTGGCTCGACAGGCCCGACTGAGGCTGTCGGCCGAGCTGGTACGAGACAACGCGCTGGCGGTCAGTGGACTGCTAGATAGATCCGTCGGAGGCAAAAGTGTACGTCCGCCCCAACCGCCCGGCGTATTGGAGCAGGGTTTTGATGCCAGCAGCGAGAAGTGGATCGAAAGCAAGGGCCGGGATCGCTACCGTCGTGGCCTCTACATACAGTTCTTGCGTACAGCACCCTATCCGCAACTGATGACGTTCAACGCGCCGGATTCGTTGGAGACATGCAGCGTTCGAGAAAGATCGACAACGCCACTTCAAGCGCTGAACCTGCTCAATGATCCCGTATTCTTTGAAGCGTCCCAGGTTCTCGCAGCACGCATCCTGAGAGAACAAACGGGGGCCGTGGGCGCGCGTATCGACCACGCGTATCGGTTGGTTCTAGGTCGCTCTCCGACCCCCGAGGAAAAAGATCGTCTGCTGGCGTTCTACGAAGAACAGAAGGCGCTGCTCAGAGGGAACAGAGACGCGACCGAGATTCTCTTCCCGGCCTCGGACCTGGAAGGTGTCGAGCGTTCCGAAGCCGCCGCATGGGTGGCCGTTGGCCGCCTACTGCTGAATCTGGATGAGTTCATCACAAGGGGGTGATGCCATGGATTTTGCCGATCTCCAGCAAATAAAAAGCCGCCGCAGTTTTTTCAAACAATGCGGCGCCGGTCTGGGAACGATTGCGCTGTGGCACCTGATGGAGCAAGAAGGCCGCACCGCGCCCGCCCTGAACCCGTTGGCCACCAAGTCGCCTCACTTCGCCTCCAAAGCTAAGAACGTCATTTTTCTGTTCATGGACGGAGGGCCGAGTCATGTCGACTTGTTTGATCCAAAACCGGGTCTGCGGAAATGGGAAGGGCAGTCCCTTCCCGAGTCGATGACAAAAGACCTCAGGTTGGCGTTCATCAGGCCGAACGCCAAAGTCTGGGCCAGCCCTCGCGTCTTCACAAAGCACGGGCAGAGCGGCATCGAGTTTTCCGACTGGATGCCCCATCTCGCCACACGCGCCGATGACATTTGTGTGATTCGCTCCATGCATACCGAGCAGTTCAACCACCACCCCGCCCAGTTGATGCTGACCGGCGGATCGCCGCTGGGGGGACGGCCCTCCGTGGGGGCCTGGGTCACCTACGGGCTGGGTAGCGAATCAAACGACCTGCCAGGGTTCGTTGTGCTGCGGTCGGGCGACAACGCGCCGGGCGCAGGCAGCGGCAACTGGACAAGTGGGTTTTTGGCTTCTTCCTATCAGGGTGTACCCTTTCGCCGTAGCGGAGACCCGGTGCTCTATCTCTCGAATCCGGACGGGGTGAGCGCCAAAATGCAGCGCTCTCTACTAGACGGAATTCGGGACATCAATGAGCAGAAGACGATGGCTACGGGGGACAGGGAGATCGCATCGCGCATCGCGTCCTATGAGCTGGCGTTCCGCATGCAATCGGCCGCCCCCGAACTCATGGATTTCTCCGGAGAGTCCGAGGGCACCCTGGAAACGTATGGGGTAAACAAGGAGCCGACCGGTCCGTTCGCTTCCAATTGCCTGCTGGCGCGCCGGATGGTCGAACGGGGCGTGAGGTTCGTGCAATTGATGCATGGCAGCTGGGACGACCATCAAGGACTGCTGAAGAAGTTAAAGGAGAACTGCGATATCATCGACCAGCCCATCGCTGCGTTGCTCGAGGACCTCAAACAAAGAGGTCTTCTGGATTCCACTCTGGTCATTTGGGGTGGCGAATTCGGTCGCACTCCGCTGGTGCAAATCCAGTCCCCTGACGAAGGGACGGAGGGCCGCGATCACCATCCCTTCGCGTTCAGTATCTGGATGGCGGGAGCCGGCGTAAAACCAGGTCAGATCGTGGGCCAGACAGACGACCTCGGAATGAGAATCGTCGAAGACAAGACCCACATCAACGATCTACACGCCACTGTTCTGCACCTGCTCGGACTTGATCACACCCGCTTGACCTACCGCCACCTCGGTCGCGATTTCCGCCTGACGGATGTCGCCGGAGAGTTAATCACCAAAGCGCTGGCGTGAGGGCGGCTTCGGTCTAGCGTTCGCAGCTAAGGTCGTTTTCGTTCTTTGCGCGACCACAGCGAAGGTTCTTGGTCGCTCTCCGTTGAAAGAAGTATTACCTAACGTGTTGGGAGGAAAACGGCCGGGAGGTAGAACAACAATCCATGCTGATTATCGCGATACCCACTTGAGTCGTCCATTCTTCCGGAGCCTCATCCCTTCTCCGCACGGGCTCGCCCCAGGGTGCATCCCTCAGGTTCTCGGGCTCCAGTCCTGCTGTGAGCGCTTGGTCGGAATTCAGGATTCAACGACGGTTTTTTAGCAGCTCGATAGCTAAAGCCCTGGTGAGTAAAGAACGAAAATACCGGCCATGGCATCGACCGGCTTGCTCGTGGTGTTTTCGTAAATGGCCACTAGCTTGAAGCGGTCGTCAGGACGGACGTTATAGCCCTCGGCGTTCTTATAAACCGGCATCGACACCAGGGCGCCTTCTTCATCCCTACGGCCAACGGCCTTCCAGACAGGCTCGTCGCGGGTGAGGTTGATGAGCTCGATGGACACGCTGTAAGGGTGGATGTGTGCCCCGATAGCGTGAATCTTCCCGGCGGGCAAATTGAAGGTGTTCTCCCGGATGTCTCTGCCCGGCTCAACATAGTAAAGGTCCGGAGACTGGATCGATCGTACGGTGGTTGTGAGCGCTTTCAGCGGGCTCTTCAAGTTTCGAGTCCGAATGATTCGCAAGGTTACCCTCATCACAGCCCGAGACAGCCGCGGATTTCGATTGTTGAACAGCGGTGTCCACGAGATCGTTTCACCTGCCTTGAACAAGAGGCCAAAACCCTCGGGTAGGTCTATCGAATCGGTGTACCCGTCGGAAAAGATCCCCACGACCTCCATTTGCTGGTGCTGCATGGGGATCCCAGAACCGAGGAAGGTGTGACACTGCAGTTCCCGGGGTAATTTGTTACCGCTGGGGTCAACGACTTCGACGCTATAGCCAACCAGCCAGATTTCTTCCGGAAAGGAAAAACCTATATGCTGCTGGATCTGTTGGAGAGTCTCGGCCTCGAGATCAAAAGGCCCGTACACATAGGTCAAAGTTTCTATTGGCGCCTGGGAGTTTTTTATGGTGGGCGCGTCTGAAGAAGCGGCCGGGTGCTGCGCCGGCGAGAGCGTGGCAAGGGTGATGAGATATCCAAAAAGCGGAATGACTCGGTAAGGGTAGGTCGACATCGCCGTCCTCATGACCTAAACCGAAGAAAAATCAAAAAGTTCACATTCCGTGAGCTCCTGAGTGTGACCGTGCGTCAATCTAGGTCGATTATAGCGCCTCTTGCGGGGTAGGGCCGGCAAGCCGAAGTGCCCGGAGGCGCCAGAGGTCATTGGGGTGAGCGACCGATTTCCTTAATTGCCGATCCGGAGCTATTCCGAACCAGGCTTTCGGCCCGCCGCGGATGGGCTTCCATGGCTAGGCGTGCCCGCTCGGCGTCCCGGGATCGGATTGCCTCGAAGATGTCGGCGTGATCTTGTCGAAGCCTCTAGGGACAGCACGGAGACAAGGGCATGCTATTGAAGTAGAGTAAGACGAGTGCTGCAGATCATCGACCGTAACCGTGACGTTTTCGACGCCGGTTTAGTCGGCTCGGGGGCGACGGGAGGCTTCGCTGCCAAGCAATTGACTGAAGCCGGTATGCGCGTCGCCGTGCTGGAAGCCGGCAAGAAGATTACCCCGGCCGACTTTACCGAGTGAATGGTGCTGCCGCACGTTTTTTTTGCAAATTTAAATCTTCCGCGACTGCTTAACTTGTACCTCCAATGCTTTCACAGCTCAGCACCGAAACCCAGCGCACGGAGAGCCATTGGGCCACCTGGCTAGACAGCTACGAGGGTCTGCCGTCTCGAGCGGCGGTTCAAACCCACACCCGCTCCTCGAAACTCTACCGCCGCCTCGACGACTTCGCCGAACTCCCCGCCGGCCTGTTTCTGGCCGGGTTGCTGGCCTTGGGTGCGCACTATATAGCGGACTGGATCGGCGAGGGACTACTGGGTTTTGAGAAGAGCCCGATCGGTTCGATCCCGCTCGCCATCGCGCTAGGCGCGACGTTACGGAATACGATCGGCATTCCTCGACCCTACGAGGCCGGGCTGAGGGGCTGTTTGCGTTTCGTCCTTCGCGTTGGAATCTCTTTGCTAGGCTTGCGGTTGAGTCTCCCAGCCGTCGCGGCGATCGGCGTCGCAGGGTTGCCCGTCATCCTCTGTTGCATCTCCACGGCTTTGTTGGTGGTCGGCCCTCTCAGCCGAGCGCTGCGGATCTCGGTGAAGCAGGGCTATCTGATCGCGGTGGGAACGGGCGTCTGCGGAGTCAGCGCAATCGCGGCGACCGCGCCGGTCATCGACGCCGAAGAGGACGAAGTCAGCTACTCGATCGCCTGTGTGACGCTGTTCGGCATGTTGGCCATGCTGTGCTATCCGCTGTTCGCATTCATGATCTTCGACGGCAACCGCCACCTTGCCGGCTACTTGCTGGGCACATCCATCCACGACACCGCGCAGGTCACCGGGGCGGCGATGATGTACCGCCAACAATTCCAGGCACCGGAAGCGCTCGATGTGGCAACTGTCACCAAGCTCATCCGCAACACGTCGATGATTGTCATCATCCCCTTGGTGGCTTTCCTCGTGAGCCGCTCCGAAGCCCAAGGAACGCGCAAAGCCGCCGTGCGATTGAAGCAAGTGGCCCCGGCGTTCGTGCTGGCCTACTTGGGACTCGCCGCTGTCCGCAGTATCGGCGATATCGGAGACAGGCCGTTCGGACTTCTCGATCCGGCTACCTGGCAGGCGGTAATCGGTCTGGCCGATGGAGTCTCCAGCGGGTTGCTGGCAATCGCCATGGCGGCGGTCGGTCTGGGCACGGACTTGAACCGAATCCGCAAGCTGGGCTGGCGGCCGATGGTGGTCGGGCTGACCGCAGCGCTCGTGGTCGGGGCCGCCAGCCTGACCGTGCTAAAGCTATTCCCGCCTTCGCTTTGACCATCCCTACTAAAACTTCTCGCGTTCGCTCGAGGCCGGCGAAAGCTTCCATCAGTTGCGTGCCGATGTCGACAATTTGAATGCTAAGCAACTGGTGAGACCCTCCTCGTCCCGTCGCGAAAGCGACTGGCGAAAACCAGGAAGTCGGTGGCAGGCGAGAGGGTGGCGGCTAGGTTCGTAGTAGCGAGGAAGCGGGGTAACGCCCGTGGAGCGAAGGGGCCTTGCCGCACATGGAGTCTTTGTCAACAAGGTGAGGCAGGGGCGAAATGATACAAGCGCCCTTGACAATGGACAACTCTGAGCCTTGACAAAACACTTTCGTCGTATGATAATATGACCTAGACTGTAATCTGATAAGTCCAGTCTGGCCGCGACGAGCTTCGCACGAATGGGGTCGCAAGCCCGAGAGGATCGCCTTTGACGAATGGGCATGCCCACGCTAGGGCCCTCTAGCTGCTCGTACTCGACCCCGAAAAAGGGGAAATTCTATCTCAACGGCATACGGCTGTGAAGGATACGGTGTGGGGGCAACTTTGCCCTGACGTAGGCCCCAGATTGGATTCGCACCGACAAGGACGAGAAGCACGCTATTTCATAAGTAGACTGGCGGAAGTAAACCACAAACCATAAAACAAGCGCGGGGGGGGGATGAATTACGCATCCAATTCAAATAAAGTCGCAGGACGTACGTACTCAGCCTTACGGGTAGTGTTGGTCGTCGTTGCCACCGCCATCTCGCTGCTGGCTCAAGCCGAGCGAGGTTCGATTCGAGGCATCGTTAGCGACGCGACCGGAGCGGTGATTCCCGAGACATCGGTCACCGCCATCAACGAGGCGACCGGTATCAGCACGTCAAGCTTAACCACCGGGGCCGGGATCTACAGCATCCCGCAATTGTCGCCGGGAACATACAGGATCGAGGCGGAAAAGGCAGGCTTCAGCAAACTCGTCCGGGAGCAGGTGTACGTGGAGGTCGCTGGAGTCGTGAGCCTAGACCTGACGCTGGAAGTAGGGCAGATGACGGAAACAGTGACGGTGACTGCAGCGACTCCCCAGTTGAAGGCCGACACCAGCGACGTGGTTACATCGATGAACGCGAAAAGTTACATCGAGCTACCCTTGTCGCTCGAGGGCGGTGGCGTCGCCGGCGGACGCAATCCGGGCTCTTTTGTTTTTCTGCTGCCTGGAGTGGTCGGCGCCAATTTCGCTACCAGTACCAATGGCAGCCAGGTGTTCACAGAAGAGATCCAAATCGACGGCATTTCCCTGCAAACTGGTGTGCACACGATGACCCATCAGGAATTGTCGATCTCACCGGACGCCGTCCAGGAATTCTCGGTTACCACAGGCGGCTATTCAGCTGAGTACGGATCTTCTCAGGGAGGCGTTCAGCGGTATACGATTCGATCGGGAACGAATGAGTTTCATGGAAACCTCTACGAGTATTTGCGTAACGAGAAGCTGGATGCCAGCGGGTTTTTCGCTGCTCAGCGGCCGATCAATAAAAAGAATGAGTTTGGAGGAAGCGTCGGAGGGCCGATCGTACGGAACAGAACGTTCTTCTTCGCCAACTTCAACTGGTTTAAATTCCGCTCGGGGCCCCAGAACTTTCTCGGCTCGGTTCCCCCGCCCGACTTTATCCAAGGCGATCTTTCCGCGCTGCTGTTGCCCGAAAATGGAGGCTTCCAGATCTACGACCCGGCCACAACCAGCCCAGACGGTCAAGGAGGGTTCACACGGCAACCGTTCGCGGGCAACATCATCCCGCAAAGCCGCTTTAGTTCCGTGTCGGGCAACGTCAACAGCTTCTTCCCGGCTCCCACCCAGCCGGGTATAATTGACAATTTCTTTTCGTCAGGAGTCGGGCAAACGAACACACATCATTACACGATGAAATTTGATCACTTGTTTAACGAAAACCACAGGATCAGCGGTATGTACAACTTTGGGAAAAATAGTCCCTTTCCGGCAGGCAGGTTTCCTTTCCCATTTCAGAATATCAAGGCGAACACGAACTGGATTTACCATCCGCGGATCAACTACACCTGGATCATTAGTGCCCGGACGTTCAATCACTTCTCCTGGGGATATAACCGAAACGACCAAACGGGTGAAGATCTGACGAATGCGATGCAATGGGGCGAACAACTGGGTCTATCGGGAATTCCGGATGGTGCGTTTCCCACGCTCCGCATGGATTTTTACGATTTCAACCGCGATCCCGGGGACGGAGCGAATAAGTTTTGGCACAAGACGAATGTCTTCCAGGATACTCTTTCGACTGTGATCGGCAGACACAATCTGAAAATCGGAGGGGAGTATCGCTGGCTCCATGTAACCGATCAAACCACCAGCAGCTCCGGTGTATACCGATTCAGCCGCAACGAAACAGCCGACCCTGCAAACCGAGCAGCGACGGGCAGTTCGTTCGCCAGTTATCTGCTGGGGCTGGTGGACAAAGGTGATGGTCTCATCTCGGAGATAACCGCGGAGCCCATTTATCAGTACGGCGCCCTCTTCGTTCAGGACGACTTCAAGCTACGGAGCAACCTCACGCTCAACCTAGGACTAAGATGGGATGTGTATATTCCTATAATCGAGCAAAACAATTTCTATTCCGTTATGGATCCGCTTAAGCCGAACCCCGGCGCGGGAGGGATACCGGGGGCTATGGTCTTCGCCGGAGTAGATGGGGCGCCGCGGCGGTTGACCGAAGGGACTGAAAAAAAGGCTTTTGCCCCCCGCATGGGCCTTGCTTGGTCCGTCAACCCCAAGACGGTTGTTCGAACGGGGTACGGAATTACCTATACGGCGACCGCCCCCTTGTCGGGAACAGGCAACTGGAGCTTTGCGCAAGGCTTCCAGGTGTTTCCTTCGTTTCAATCGCAGGACCAGGGGATCACTCCCGCTTTCAATTGGGATAACGGCTTCCCCCAGGATTTCGACCCGCCTCCCAACACCGAGGCTACCTATGGTCTCAATGGGTTAGTCCACCAGTGGGCGCCTAATCACCACAAGCCGTCTTATCGACAGAATTGGAACTTTGGCATCCAATATCAAATCGTGCCAAACATGCTGCTGGATGTGAACTACGTCGGCGCTAAAGGTACCCGCCTGCAGAGTGGGCTGTTCAATGCCAATCAGCTCCACCCGCGGAACCTGCCATTAGGTGACCTGCTTCTCAAACCAATCACTGACCCGGCGGTGGTAGCGGCCGGTTTTAGCCCCCCTTACCCGGGATTCAGCGGTAGTCTGGCTCAAGCTTTGAGGCCGTTCCCTCAATATACCAACGTCGGGACATACGGAGTTCCAGGGTTTTCGCTTGATATGGCGCCGGTGGGTAACTCGACTTATAACGCCCTGCAGGTCAAGCTGGAAAAACGGTACAGCAAGGGATTGTTTCTGCTGACCAGCTACACTTGGGCTAAGAACCTTACGGACGCTAGCTCAGGTTGGGGCGGGTTCTGGTCGCCTGCCGCGCGTGACCGGTATAACCGGGGCCTAGAAAAAGCTCTCTCCGTGATGGACGTATCTGCCAGGGGTATCATTGCATTCAACTACGAGTTACCGTTTGGCCGGGGAAAAGCGTTTGGTGGCAGCGTCGGGGGGGTGATGGGTAAGTTCCTGGAGGGCTGGCAGATCAACGGGATTATGACTTATCAGTCGGGATTTCCCCTTATGTCAGCCGCCGCGAACACCCTGCCGCTATTCAACAGTCGAAATGTTCCTGACGTCGTCCCGGGAGCGACGCAGGCCCGTTCGACCAATAATTTCGATCCGGGCCGCGACGACCGTTTGTTGAACATCGATGCGTTTAGCGACCCCGAGCCATTAACCTTCGGGGATGCGCCTTCTGTGCTGAACGTGCGGGACTTCCCGAAATTCAAGGAGGATTTTGGGATCGTCAAGCGGACCTATATCGGGGAAACAGTGAACATCGAATTTCGCCTCGAGTGGTTTAACGCTTTCAACCGCGTGACATTCGGCTTCGGCCGGTTCGGCGGGGGCGCCACCAATATTAGCAATCCAGCCAGTTTTGGGAAAGTCAACCGACAGGAGAATTCCCCCAGACAGGGCCAGGTTGTGCTAAGAATCAATTTCTAGCGCGAAGTCCGGGTGCGCCGAATCCAGCTGTGAGCAAGCGAGTGCCGAATCCGCCTCAATAGAAACCGGCACTCGTTCCGCGTAGCCTGAGTGCTTCCGAAACCGCAGAGAATTCTCGATGGGGAGTCTGCCGGGGCTCAAGCAGGTTTGTTTACAATCGAATCGTGTGAGTGAATGACAGGTTCATCCTGTCCTCCGCTGCTGTACCAATAGTTTTCAGAGGCAAAGCGCAACGTAAGTCCGGTTTGGCCTGAGCCGCCATGTCTTCCAGTAGTAGCCTAGACGGTGTGAAGATTCGCGCGACCATCCAAGGGTGCTCTCATTGGGTCGTATCAGTCTCATTGATTCCGCGCATTGCCGGCGGAAACGGACGCTGCATTCCGCGGCACCTCTCAGCTAGTGCCTGGACCTGTGCACGCAGGCTGGATGGCCGTGGGCCTTCAATGAAGAGGCGGCACGCGGTTTAGCCTCTGGGGGAGAGAACCATGACGCGACGGTTTGTATTGATAACTAAAGCTTGCGCCATCCTATGGCTAGCTTTTGTGGTTGGGTGTCAAGCGGTGCCGGACACGGCAACCTACCAACGAATCAAAGCGTTTCTGGATGAAGTCCCGATCATCGACACGCACGACCACCTCAAGCCCTTCGATCAGCTCCACCCGTATGTGGAGACAGAGAACGGCCGCGGCATCAACCTCTATAGTGTTTGGGGGCGTTCTTACTGGGGCTCACAATACAAACGCCTGACTCCCTGGACGCCCGGCGGACCGTTCAGCGAGTGGTGGTCGAAGGCCAAGAGCGACTTTGACGACGCCCGCGCGTTGAGCCAGTATCGCTACCAGCTTCCCGCCTTCCGAGACCTGTATGGCGTCGACTTCGAGCAAATCAGCGACGAACAGGCCGCCGACTTGAACCGGCGCATCTTTGAGAATTACCGTGACCAGAAGTGGCTCTACCACATCGTCACCGAACGTTCGAACATCGAGCTGATGCTCAACGACCGTTATTGGGACCCATACGATTTGGAGACCTACTATCCATTTGAGGTGATTATCTTTAGGGTGGGCCAGCTGTTCTCCGGTGGATTCCACCCCTCCGAGTACAAGCGGCCCTCTCAGGACCCCTACCGCTTCGCCCGTGAGCAAGGGATCAGGGTCGAGTCGCTGGACGACTACATAGGCCTCGTGGACCGCCTGTTCCAGACTATGAAAGAGCATGGGGCGGTAGGTCTGAAGGTTCATACCAGGAGAAGCCTTCGCTTTGACAACGTGGAGAAGGCGCGTGCAGCGCGCGCCTTCGGCCGGCCCCGAAAGGAACTATCACCCCAACAGATCAAGGACTTCCAAGACTTCATGATGTGGCGGCTCGCTGAGTTTAGCGCGAAATATGACCTGCCCTTTCAAATCCACACAGGCTCGCACCTCGCGGCTTCGAACCCACTGCTTCTGGAGAACCTCATCGCGGGCAACCCCCGAACCAAGTTCATCTTGTTTCACGGCGGTTACCCTTGGGTCAGCGAGACCGGCGCCATTGCCTACGCGCCGCACTTATTAAACGTGTGGATCGATTCTTGTTGGCTCCCGCTTCTGAGCTACGAGATGGCCAAACGAGCTTTTCACGAGTGGCTCGACGTCGTGGCGTCAGATCGCATCACGTGGGGCGCCGACGCCGAATACGCCGAAGGCATCTACGGCGCGACAGAGACGACGCGCCGCGTGCTGGGGGAAGTGTTGGCCGAAAGGGTCGACGACGGCAACCTCCGCGAGGAGGACGCGCTCCGCATCGGCCGCCAGATTCTGCGCGACAACGCCTTGAAACTGTTTCCCCGGCTCAAAGAGCGACTCTGGAAACACAAAGGCCCGCTCGTGCCGAAGGAGCAGTGATACGAGTCGTGTTTCTTTGGATCGGGGCGGGCACATTCCGTAACATCCTCCAATGCTTGGTCCGGGTTTTTGTGGGTCCGTCGATCCGATCTAATGTCATTCTGGCAGGAGGCTTATCCCAATGAAGCGATTCACCATCAGCGCGTTCTTCATCGGCTTGCTTGCGATTAGCTGGATTCTAGGCGACTACGTTGCAACGAGCGCAGCGCAAGGCGCAGGGTCCAGTCCGGGACGGACCGGGGGAATCAGCGGTCAGGGAAAGATGAGGTTCCGGGTCTTGTACACCTCCGACCATTTACCGGCCGAAGCCCAGAAAGTCCTGACCAAGGCGCATGGAGGCTTTGCCATCGATCGTCGGGATGGAAAGGGCGAGACCTACTTCGCACTTTCTGGAGCGGGAATCATTCAGATCAGCGCCGACCTGAAGAGCACTCGAATGCTGGATACGCCGGCTGAAATGAAGGACACGAACACGCACAACACCACTATCTGGTACGCACCGGATGGAAGCGCTTTGCTGACTTTTCCGGGCAATGACGCGGGTCAGGTCTTCACCACGACCCTCGACGGAAAGCTGCTTCACTCGCTGGAGGTGCCGGAGGGTGACACCGATCTGGGTCACCCGCTAGCCAACGACTACTTCTACGGGAAGGGCAACTTGGTGCCGACGGACGTGGAGCAGCTGGACGGGTTGCTGTACGTGGCAACGGGCTACTCCAACCTGGACTTCGTGCTGACAGCCCGGATTCTCAGCACAAATCCTTTCAAGGCTGTCTGGCACGACCTGGCATTTGGTGGCAAGGGCAGCGGTGTCGGCCAGTTCGGCACGGCACATGGCATTACCGTGCCACCGGGGACGAAGCGAGTCGATGTGACCGATCGGCCAAATTCCGAGATTGATCGCTTCACCCGCTACGGCCACTATCTCTCTACCTTGAAGATGCCCCTTGGCTCCCGGCCGTGCGATGTTGACTACCTGGGAAGGTACGCCATTGTAGCTGCCTTGCGGGGTCCGGATCGAAGCAAGGGCGCTCCGATCTATATCTTCGAGGATGATAAGTTGATCTCCACGGTCATGCCGAAGGAGGAGCTGGGCCTGGAGAACTTCAAGCTCATCCATAACGCTGTCCTTAGGGAGTATGGCAACAAGCTCTACATCATCACCCAGGCGCATGACCCAGGTGACTTCGCCATCTTAGAGCAGGTAACTAACTGAGGCGGCTGGGTCTTCCATTCTTCTGGGAGTTGGGATTCCGAAAGCGTCATTACTTCGAAAAAAGTCTTCCATCTACACGGCCACGTTCTGTCAGTTCTTTTCTTGATGCCTTCCTCGGAGAGGGGTTCGCGAGCGCGTCTAGTACATCGAGCCGTGCGGAGCGCACCGATGGGAAAGAAGCGATCGATAGCTAGAAGCGATCGAGGTGTCCTGAGCGTGTCGGTGACATCTGCCGCATTGCTGTCCGCGACGCTAGCCCTAGTGCTGCTAGCGTGCCATGGAGTGCGCCCCGCGGTACCGCTGGGACTCGAACCCGAGCAGCCTGACGACGCTGTCCAGGGGGTTATCGCCACCGCCATCAATCCCAATCCGGAAAAATATCCCCAAATGGCCGCTTGGTTGAAAACGCGCGATATCGCGTTTTTGACCTGTCTCTTCCCCGACGTGCCTGGGCTGAGGCTTGACGGCTGGATATATGAGAGTAGCCAACATTATCTCAGTCTGGAAAGCGTCAATTTGCCGGCCGACCACAAACTTGAATTTCGTCACCGCTTCCGCGAACACCTCGAGGTCATTCACGTGATGACGGTAACCGGCGAACCGGGGGCGATCGAGTTGCGCGGGCATCTCGAGCTCGACGACAACGTAGCTCCAGACCGTCGAAACAATGACGTGTCGTTAGATCAGGCTGTCGACACCTCTTTGGGCACGATGCACCGCTTCATCAAGGGCTATTCGCCCTGGGTGGGAGAGCGCGTACCCGGAGAGCCCGACTTGGCTCCAGACATTTGTTACCAACTCGTGCGAGCGCCTGCTTTCCGAAGTGCCCCCTTCGAGAACCCACGACACGGTTTCTTAATCAAGTATGCGGGGGCAGTCGGCAGCTACTGGGAGTTCGTCAAACGCTCCTTCATCTTTACCGACCGGGGCCTGACGTCGCTGCATGAGACCGAGAGAACGGAGATTGCATCGAAACACCGATTTGCCACAGGACGATCTCAGGAACAATCCCCCTCTCGCGCAGAGTTACTTCGGCGTCTGGCAGAACGTTTCGAAGGTGACGTATTGTAGTCCCACCCGTTACACTTACCCTGTCATGGGTGTTGTCTCCACGGATGGCAAATACCTCGTGGCCGTGGCCAGCGACTCCCTGCGGTTTATGCTGCAAGCTTGGATCGACTGCGTCCACGACTACGCGCGCTTCCTCCCGCCGGACGCTCCTCTCGCCAAGCGCACCTGGAGGCGCAAGTTTTACACGATGAAAAATGACCCCGATGCCCTGTTAGCCCGTGTCGCCAGAGATTTTCCCGAGGCAATGAGGCTCAAGGGCACAAGCACGGGAACGGCTGAGACCTCGGAAGATTGAGCATGTTGCTCGCCTTGCCGTTGCGGGCCACGACCGCACTTGTAGCAAAGAGCCGAGTTGGGGTTTCGGGAGATCCTTTTTGGCCTGGGACTTGGTTTGGTTTTCGTCGGCTAGCTGCTAGTAGAGCCGCAGATGAGTGCGGGTGCCCGCAGCCAGACGCGTACCTCTTGCATCAATTGGCACCGGTGATTCCGCAGAGACGCCCATCGGTGCGTAGCTAGCCCAAGCCTGACGTGGCATTAAGGGTCCTCTGGGTGCCCACCGCGCAGGCCGCTCGCCTCGCGGTGGATCTTGGGAGCGATCCTGAATCGGAAAACCGGCTCTCGCAGGAAGCCACGCAGTACCATGTTGGCGAACCGCCAACCACCTTCACCTGAGGTGGAAACGCCGAGACACGTGCTGAGACTCGGAAGAATCATCCGCGTTTACCGACAGAGACAACCCAAGAAGCAACCCTTTGTCCTCCCTTTGCGGCTTAAGTCACTAATCCTGCTTACATTAGTTTCTAGTGGTGCTCCAGGTCTTGTCGGGCAGAAAGGTGTCGAGAAAGTTAACACACAGGTTCCAGCGCCGCCGACATTCGTCGACGTAAGCCAACGCTCGGGGATCGGTTTCAAGCACGAGTCGAAGCACTCCTCCCAGAAGTATCTCTTGGAAACGATGGGGGCAGGTGTTGCCGCGTTCGACTACAACGACGATGGGCTTGTGGATTTGTTCTTTGTGAATGCCGCCGAGTTAAGGGACCCGATGCCGGTTGACGCCGTACCGGACAAATCGCAGCCCCGTTACTGGAACCGCCTGTATCGGAACGACGGGAACGGTAAGTTTAGCGATGTGACGGAGGCCGCCGGGCTGGCGGGCCACTCCTATGGTATGGGGGTCGCTGTCGGCGACTACGACAACGACGGCAGCCCGGATTTGTACGTGACGAATTTCGGCGCCAACATTCTCTATAACAACAACGGGGACGGAACCTTCACCGACGTTACGGAGGAAGCGCGTGTGTCTGGCGAGGGCTGGTCTGTCTCAGCAGCTTTTGTCGATTACGACCAGGATAGCCTACTCGATTTGATCGTCACGCGGTATTTGGACTGGGATTTCTCCAAAAACAAATGGTGCGGAGAGCCGCGGCCCGGGTACCGATCTTACTGTCACCCTAAAGAGTTTGCTCCAGTCCATCATCTCGTCTACCGCAATCAAGGAAATGGCGTCTTTGAAGACGTGTCCAAGCGAACCGGATTCGCTCGGCATCCTGGCAAGGCCTTGGGGATTGCACTGAATGACTTCGACCGGGACGGCGCCCTCGACATCGCGGTAGCCAACGATTCGTTTCCCCAGCAGCTGTTCCACAACATGGGTAATGGTACCTTTACTGAAATCGGACTCCTAGCGGGGATCGCTTACGACGAGGATGGCAAGACCTTTGCCGGCATGGGCATCGTGCTGCCTTCCCCGTTTCCATGGCGGGTCGGCATCCACGACTTCGCTTTCGAGGCCTGCTCAAGCTTCACTCGCGTTACGGCCTGCAGGGTTGCTCGCCCACCTTACAGTGGACTTTGTCACGAGGCTTCGACCCGCCCAGTCACCCGACCGGGCCGCTCGTTAGCTACCATATTTACCGACAACTACATGGGTGGGTCCTTCCCCCACTGGCAAACTGCGCCGGTAAGGCGCACTCGGAAATTCTGGTTTAGAGATGACCATCACGCCCCTGAGTCCTGCCCTTGGCGCTGAAATCGGCGAAGTCGATTTATCGAGTCCGGTGAGCGACGCAGCGTTTCGGGAGATCCGCCAAGCGTTTCTCGATAACCTGGTCCTGGTTTTTCGGAAGCAGACCGTTCCGCCGAGAGCGCAAGTGGCTTTCACGGAACGCTTTGGCGGAGTGGAACCTCATCCGCTTCGGTCGCGCCGCGGTCACGACGATCACCCTGGCGTCTTTGTGCTAGAGAACAGTCCGGGGAAGCCTAGCGCGAGAAATGACTTCTGGCACTCCGACATCTCTTTCAACGAGAAACCGCCCCAACTCTCGGTGCTGCATGCCGTCGTCGCGCTCGAGGGGAAGGGCGATACTTTGTTCGCCAACATGTACGCGGCCTACGAGAGCCTGCCCGATGCACTCAGGCAGTCGCTGTTGACGATGCGAGCCGAGCATAGTGCCGCCCGGCTGGCGCGGCGAAACGAGGAATCGCCCGGGACCGACGGGCGCCAGATCCGAAATATTCCGCCGCCGGTCGAGCATCCTGTCGTCCGGACCCATCCCGAGACAGGGCGGCGAGCGCTCTACGTCAATCCTTATTTCACTTCGCGCATGACTGGGATGGGGCAGAAGAAGAGCATCTCAATGCTGGCGTCGCTGAATGCGCACGCAACACGCGAGGAGAATCTCTACCGCCATCGCTGGCAGCCCGGAGACCTGGTGATGTGGGACAACCGCTGCACGATGCACTACGCGGTTTACGACTACGACGACACGCTGTCCCGCTTGATGCACCGCACGACGGCCGCCGGAGACCGGCCGGTGTAGGGGAGGTCTCAACCTGGCGATCCGTTGGGAATTGGCTCTCTCCGCGACGTTCTTGCCGGCTGCCGATCGACCAACCGCAGACCGCGGGCGGCACCCCGCGGACCCATCGCCGCAGAAACACTGCCCGGATCAGGGAGGGGTTTAGACTAAGGTGTCAAACCCCCATTCCCGACCCATCGAGACCTCTGGTGTCATCCGGGGTATCCAACCCTCAACCCTGCCTCGCGCGCTTCGTGCTTGACATGTGCGTGCCCGTATAGTGTATTCCTCAACCGATAGGGTCCTTCCACCGACTTTCCGTCGCGGGTGGGCGCGGTGGGCGCCGCTCCGCGTAGAGGTTGGTCTGCCAAGCTCCAGATAGGTTAACCGCGTCTCCAGGGGCGCACCCCACTCCTACAGGGGGCCTGATTCACCTGGACTTCGACATCGGAAAAGTCGGGAGACAGCCCCGCCGCATGGTTCAGCGAGCACATGCTTAACTATATAGTTAACTGTAGACTATACTGTTGGTATGAACGACGATGAATCCATCACCAAGACAGCCTTCTCCCGAGAGATTGGCGTCTCCAAAGCACGAGTCTCTCAACTAGTCCAGCTCGGCCTGCCCGTAACGCCCAGCGGCCGGCTGGATCGCCAGGATGCTCTGCAGTGGTACCAGGCCAACATCACTCCCCCGATGATCAAGCACGGACGGCAGAATCCCACCCTGGAGCTGGTGGAGGCTTCCGACCCAGCTCCGACTGAAGAAGAGGCTCGCCTCATCACCAAGGCCCAGTTCAGGGAGTGCTGGCGAAAGGCTGGCCTGGAGGGTGCTGCCTGGGTCGCTAATCAGTTGCGTCTTCTGAAGCGAGTCCAGGTGATCGCGGAAATGGCGGCCCGGCTTGGATGCACGGCAGCTCAGGCGTATGGGATTGCGGACGTCTACAAACGGCTGGTGACAGGCTGGGTGTTTCCGCTGGCGGGTGATGATGCGGAGGAGATTGTGCTGTATGATCGGGAGCCGGATTGGGCGAAGGTCGCTGAGCTGGCGGGGGACCCCGTGGATGTTCCGGCTTGGGAGCGACACATGGCGGAGACGCTCGGGCCAGGGGAACCATGTGCTTCTTCGTAGCTAGCGTGAACTAGTGCACTCAGTCAAGTGTCATCCCAGGCCGACCCACTTTCGCACGCTCTGGACCCCGTCTCTTGCACCGAGACGTTTCGCGATCCCCTCTGCCTTTTTTTAGCGCGAAACCTCTTCATTTGTTCTCGCTTTTGACAGCTACTGTGCATGCGCTTTGTACTGCGGCGTCCCGTGACGTCTAAGAAATTTCCGCAGATCTCGCATCTTCTGAGTTTAATTTCTCCTGCCACGACCTGGTGGAATTGGAGCCAGATTGCGCCTAATAGATCCCAGGGAGTGACGCGACTCCGAAGCGTTCCGGTGCCATCGATCATTGCGCGCGATGATGTATGATTTTCAATCCGCCAGTTAATAAGCTGAGCAAGATAAAGCCTCGCAGGTCCCAGAACTTCATCCTTGCGCCAAGAGTGATATTCGTGTGGCTCCTTGTACTCGCCGTCGGCCACCTTATCGTACTTGAGCAGTAGCGGCTTGTCGTCGGAGAAAAACGACTTGATTCGACGCCTTACCTCCTTGTGGCCGTAGCCCAGGATATCCCTGCCGAGCACCCCGTACTCAACAAGCACACGCTTCGTCGGGGCGTCCCACTTGAAGTAGCGACTGAGTGGGACCGTATGCTCTTCAGATACACACTCCCGTAGGTGCTGAGCGAAGATCAGCGTTTGAATTTCCTCCCTCCAGTTGTTCAGTCCTTCTGCTTTCGTCGCGACCCGCCGCTTGCGTCCTGACGTCGTTGGCAAGTCTATGTGGAACTGTTCGCCAATTCCTAACCAGCCGTATCGATTGGCAAACCTCAAAACGCTGTCCCGGTCAAAGGAAAGAAGCCGGAATTGTTCGTAGAGTTTGCGCCTAACACCCAGCGGGTCGAAAAGACGAGCATGGCTGGATCCGGAATCCGGGATCAGGAGGGGTGCCTGGCCCCGCGGTGGGGGACGACGGGAGACCGGCTCCGCCGACTCAATCCACACATATCCTTCCGACGGCACCTTAAGGCGCGAAAAGTATACGTCAAGCCGAGCGTGATCGCTAACCGAAGACATAAGGCGCCGAATGTAGAGGGTTATGTAGGGGGCTAAATTGGTGACTTGATGGTATCACGCCCGAGATAATTTAGAGGCTCGGGAGGAAGTGATGCGAAGAATGAGACCAGCAGAGAAGCATGAAATTATTGCCTCGGAGCCGCTGCTGCTTCGCGCTACAGAGGTGGCGAGAAGGCTGTCACTGGGCCGTGCCACCGTTTATCGCATGATGGCGAGCAAGGAATTGCCCACTCTGAGGCGAGGCAGAGTCGTACGCGTTCCGGCGCGGGCGTTGGAACGGTGGGTCGAGACCCACACGCACTAATACTTGGTGGCGTCAATGCAAGTAATCATCACAGAGTCCCCGCGGCGTGACGCTGGTCTTGGTCCACTCAAACGGTGTTGCGTTCTTGTTGTAGACCTGGATGAATTCGTCGATCCTTTCCCGCACCAACCGGGGCGAGGTGAAGCTGGCGCCCCGCACAAGTGCGAGGGCGACGACCTGTTCGCGCCGGCGCGGAGTTACTCCTGCTCGAAAGAGGGGACGGCCAGCCCGCGATTTTCACGTGCCCTGGTGTCACGTCGTCAACGAGTCAGCCGCGGCAACTCTGTCTGGATTGGGGAACCTATCCGGCACGTCGGACTGGGTCTGGGGCGAATGTAATGTCGATGCGCGTTGCCGATCGTGAGAGAGAGCGCCCGCGGATCAACGCGAAGGAACAGGACCTCCATGTTCTGACCCAGGAAGCGCTACAGCTCCTTGGGGAAACGAATCATCCTGCCCAGCTCTTCCGCTACGGCAACACAGTGGCTCGTATCGAACGCGACGACTGCAATATGCCAGTGGCCGAAGTTCTGGACGCAGATAAGATGCGCAACGAACTTGCGGCAAGACTGAGCTGGTTCCACCGAGACCGGGATGGAAATGAGAGTTCGGCGAGACCCGCATGGGACGTTGCTAAGAATATCCTTGCCTCACCACCCAAGGAGCTACCGTTTCCGCCTCTCAACCGGATCACCGGGAGGTCCGTTTTCACGCCTAAGGGCGGGCGGGTCCGGAGAGGCTATGACTCCGACACCGGCATTCTTTACGTGCCGCCGAGGGGGTTCACGTTGCGCAGGGTTCCCGAGCGACCCAGCAAAAAGCAACTTGGTGACGCCAGGCGATTGATTGTGACCGAGCTCCTGGGTGATTTCCCCTTCACTGGCGATTCCTCATTAGCTCACGTAGTCTCGGCGCTGTTGCTCCCGTCCGTCCGGGCGATGATAGACGGACCGACGCCCATGTATTTAATCGAAAAGCCGACTCCCGGCACGGGAGCAACCCTGCTGGCGCAGTCGCTCTGCAGAGTGGCATGCGGGCGGGAGCCAGCCGCGTTGACGATGCCAACGAACGAAGCCGAGTGCGCCAGGACGATTCTGGCGAAACTTATGGAGGCACCTGAGTTCGTTCTGCTCGACAACATCACGTCGACGCTCCAGAGTGCAGCGCTTGCGTCGGCGATCACGGCTTCCCGCATATCCGGCCGCGTGATCGGGACATCCACCGCAGTGCGTGTTCCCGTTCAGTGTGTTTGGATGGCAACTGCGAATAACCCGTCGCTCTCAACTGAAATGTCGAGGCGGTCGGTGCCGATCCGCATGGATGCCCGGAGCGAGCACCCGCATCTTCGTAAGGATTTTCGACATCCACGGCTCACGCGGTGGGTTGCAGAACATGAGGGTGAACTCGTGTGGGCCGCACTCATACTAGTGCAGGCGTGGATCGCCGAAGGGCGTCCGCTTGGATCTAAGACTTTCGGGATGTTCGAATCTTGGGCCGAAACCACGGGCGGCATTTTGGACGTCGCTGGCATCGATGGTTTTCTCGACAACCTCCACGATTCACCTACCGCGCCGGACGCCGAGGCAGTCGCGTGGGGTCTGTTAACACAGAGCTGGTGGTCCGAACACAAGGGTGAGGCAGTAACCGTCGCGAATCTGTATCCACTCGCTGATCAATTGGATCTGGGGGAAGGTTTGGAAAGAAGCCGGCGAACGAGGCTAGGAAAGGCCTTGTCGAAGATGCGGGACCGTGTGTTCGACGGGCATGTGATTCGCGCTGCCGGAACCTATCAGGGCGCCCAGCGATGGCGATTGGAGCAGGTGCAGACCGACGAATAACGGTTAACGTTGGTGAAGGTTGGGTGAACGTTTATGGGCACCCAACTGATTGACAATTAGGATTCTCGTTAACGTCGTGAACATTGTGAACGTTTTTCCAGGGATGAATGGGAAAAGGAGTTTTCCACTGTTAATAGTGGATAACATCACCTTCTTTACTCTCAGGGGGGAGAAAAACGTTCACGACGTTCACAACCTTCACGAGCCACCGCAGCGTGACTGCATATGCCTCACTTGCGTCGGGATGAACTGACATTCGCTCCACCGCCGCCAGCCAAACGAGGACCAAGTGCAGAATGGCCTGAACATTGAGATCCTGCTAGACGCTTTGGCAGACCGTGTGGCCGAGCGGGTCAGTGATCGGCTAAACGGTTTGTCTGCGAGCACCACGATGAAACCGCGGCTGCTAACCGTCGAGCAAGCTGCTGGCTACCTGGGCAGGTCCAAGTCCAGCGTTCAGCACATGGTTGCGGACCGCACAATTCCGACAGTGCGCCACGACCGCAGGGTGTTCCTGGACATCCGCGACCTGGACAAGTGGATTGAACACGCCAAGGAGTAGTAGCATTTCAGCATGCCAAGAAAACCACGTTTTGGACGAATCTTCCGTCGCAAGTACAACGGTCAGGAATCCGGCCCTTGGTGGATTGAATATTACATCCAGGGCCACCAGGAGAGGGAAAGCGCGAAGAGCGACCGCTTCGGCGACGCCGAACGCCTACTGAAGCATCGACTGATGGATATCGAAACCGGCAGCTACTCACCCTTGGAAAAGAAGATCACCGTGGCGACGCTGCTGGATGGCCTGCTGGCCGAGTACGAGGCCAACGAGAAGTCCATCATCTGGGCGCGATACGTGGACGGCCATTTACGTCCGTTCTTCGGGTGGATGAAGGCCAGTAGAGTTGAAACCCGGGACATTCAAAAGTACGTCTCACAAAGGCGGCGAGCGGGCGTCAAGAACAGTACGATCGCCCGCGAGTTGGCCCTGCTGCGGCGAGCTTTCAACCTCGGGCGGGAAGAAACCCCACCCCTGATAACACGGGCCCCAAACTTTCCGAAGCTGAAGGAACCCCCAGCACGGAAAGGGTTCTTCGAGTACGAGGAATTCACTGCGTTGCGGGCTGAACTTCCCGAACACCTAAGGCCCGTCATCACGTTTGCCTACTCCACCGGGTGCCGCAGAGGCGAGATCCTGATGCTGTGCTGGGAACAGGTAGATTTCGTGGCCCGAGTGGTTCGTCTGGAACCGGGTACAACCAAGAATGACGAGGCGCGAACGATCCCTCTGATGGGGGAACTTTACGACATGCTGGTGCTACAGAGGCAGATCCGGGACCGGCGCTGGCCCGATTGCCCTTGGGTATTCTTCCGGTACGGGAAGCGAATCAAGAGCTTCAAGGATGCTTGGGCCGAAGCCTGCAAGCGGGTGGACCTATGGAGCGAGGAAACAGGCAAGCCCACACGCGTGTTTCACGACTTAAGACGAACGGCAGCACGGAATCTGGTGCGGGCTGGCGTGCCTGAGAGGGTCGTCATGGAGATTGGCGGCTGGAAGACGCGCAGCGT
Organism: Bryobacterales bacterium; assembly: GCA_965222095.1. Classification (GTDB taxonomy): domain Bacteria; phylum Acidobacteriota; class Terriglobia; order Bryobacterales; family UBA6623. Next base: position 1,725,879 of record CBDCTD010000004.1, on the reverse strand, counting down.
GTTTGACCGCTACAATATCGTCAGTGAACGTGATCTGCATGACGCTGCTGCCAAGTTGGAGAGACACCTCGCGGAAGTTGAAAAGGCTCGTGACAAGGACAAAACAAGGACAAAACTTGCGGCGGCGAGATCGACCTCGCCTAACTTGTTGAATTAACACGTGCGAACGTGGCGGAACTGGCAGACGCGCTAGATTTAGGTTCTAGTGGGCTTCGCCCGTGGGGGTTCGACTCCCCCCGTTCGCACCAATTAATTCAATAACTTAGCAGGCTCCTGTATCGACTGTCTGTCCTTCAAGCCTGCTGATGTCACCAAATTGTCACCATCAAGATTGCCGTTGCGTTCCGAGACATACTTATCGAGACGTCTGACCGCTTCGTGCAGGTCCCGCTCGGAGACGATGTTGTATCGGTCAAAGACTGAACGCGTCTTCCAGCCGCCAATCTCCATGACGATCTTCTCAGGCACGCCAGCGCGAATGAGATTTCTCGCTCCGGTCCTTCGGGACCGAGCGTAGCGGTTCAAGCGATGTTTCGTACGGTCATGGTAGAGACAAACCTTCGCTAACTCGGATTCAGGTTTGGGAACGACAGAAAGCGGGTGATTCGTCATCAGCCATCTGAGCCGGCGGCTTCCTTATCTATCGTGGAAAGTACGGGATCGCTTGACCAATGCATCAAGACGGGACTGCACGTTAGGGCGGTTTGTCGCTAAGCTGAAGGTCGCCGCCCCGCCGCGGCCGGCCCGCGCCGGTAACGTTCCCCTGTCAGCCTTTGGAATTGAGGACCGAGGCCGCAGGGGAGGCGCTGAAGCTGGCGCGGGCTCGCTACCGGGAACAGCTCGGCACGATGGTCGAATTGAACGAAGCTGCGGCACAACTAGCCGACGCTGAGGCGGCTGTCACAACAGCACTGTACGACGCCAAGATTGCCGAGGCCGAATTGACGTTCGCTGTCGGCAGGCGATGAGCCGCATCTACGCAGCTCACGCCGGGACGTGACACAAGCCTCCAGGCTTGCGGCATCGCGATGAGGCCGGTGCAGACCAAACCCCTCGACATTGGCAGAACCCGTGCCCACCGTGGCAACGTTGCATCAGCGGTACAATTTCCTGGTTTGAGTGATGAGCCTGCAATGGGCAACCGTGGATTTGTTTGCTTAGTTGTTATGATGAAGTTGTAGGGTGGCTATGCCTGCTCTGTAGGGCTCAATCCTGCTCGCGGTCGCGGGACTCTTTGACCCGACCCTTCCCTTAGCCACCTCGACGCTCACCGCACCAGGGAGGTTGGCATGTCTGCTCGCAGCGTCACGGTCTGCTCTGAAGCCCCATCGGGCCGCGAAGTAGATCCAGACGAGGGGGACAGAAATCTTCCTCTTTCGCGGCGGTAACAGAGGGTTTTCATGAATAAGGCCAGTTTCCTCGTGCTGGACGGGCTGCGTGTATGGCCGAACACGCTGCGCAACGCGCCGTACGGCGCCGTTACTTACCAAGGACAACGATATGGGTGACAAAGGCGGCAGAAAAGACAAAGGCAAGAAAGAGCTGCGCAAGAAAGCGCTGCTGAGCCCCAAAGAAAAGCGAAAAGCGAAGGCGGGAAAACGTGAAGCTAAGACCGTTGCACGACCGACTGGTAGTTGAACGACTGGAAGAGGGTGAGCAGATGAAGGGTGGGATTCTCATTCCCGACTCCGCGAAAGAGAAACCCCAGCAAGGCAAGGTGATCGCCGTTGGCAATGGCAAGCGGCTGGAGAACGGCACGCTGATCGCGCTTGACGTTCAGGCCAGCGACCGCATTCTGTTTGGCAAGTATGGCGGCAACGAGATCACTGTTGACGGTTGCGATTATCTGATTCTGCGAGAAGACGAAGTCCTCGCCGTGCTGCACGACGCCCAGGGCTCCAAGACCAAGAAAGCTGCATAAGGAAGCACAGGAAAAGGAGCGACATACTGGGCAACGGGCAGAAGAACATCCTGCAGAATCTGGAGGATGTCAGCTATATCGACAGTTCCGGATTAGGCGAGCTGGTTTCCAGCTACGCGACCGCTGCCAACCAGGGCGCAAAAGTGAAGTTAACTTGTTCTGTCGGTAGCAGTGCTATACGCAATCTGTCCTCGACCGCGTCCGGTCGTCGGGCAAATGCCGATAGGCATCGAAGGACTGCACTCGAGGATCTTCGACAGCTCCGCCCATGGTGAAGTGATAGAGGCTCTGCCAGGAGTGGTCGTTGATCCCTAGGATCCGATGAACCTCGTCGTCGTGGAAGCAGCCGATGCCGGTGGCCTGGATCCGAGCCGCCTCCGCTTCCAGATAGAGCACTTGGCCAATCACGCCGGTTTCCCAGAACAAACGGGAGTACATCCCTGGGCCGGCTGCCGAGAGAGCTTCGTCAAAGGCTACGAGCATCCCAGCCGAGAAGACTCCGTCCGCCGCGATATCCTGACCGCAGCTCACATTGCGGGCAACCGCCCTTTCATCACCCACTGAGAGCAAATAGAGTGGAAGGGATTGAGGGCATCCCTCGGGCTTCTTCCACATCAGATCAGGACGGAAGCTCCGGCGAAGAGATTCCAACTGTTCTGGATGACGCACTAGCACGTACAGACCTGCAGCCAGGCCCCTAACCCGGTGTACAAACAGCACCAGACAAACGGCAGGCTGCCAGAGTAGGGTGGCAAAAGGGATGGGATTTGCTTCCGGCATGACGTTTTGCAGTACGCGGTAGAAGGTTTCGGAAGAGATCCGAGTCCATCCGTCCAAAGCGACGGCACTGCGCCGCTGACGAATCAACTGGTGGGCCGACAGGCAGCGCTCGACAGGCAAGCGATGGCCCGAGGGGGCCACGGCGGCCTCTGCCGGGGCGGCGCCGGGCCAAGTGCAGGCCTCCGATACCTCGTCGATCACGGCCCATGAGTGATGTTCGGAACTCAACCGGTTCGGTTCTCCCAACCATTCTCCGCCCGCAAGGCTTTCCAACAGCGCCTCGGGCAGAGCGAAATCCGGGACATTTTCTCGACCGGGATAAAGCAAGAGTAGGCAGTCCCCGTGTTCCGCTTCGATGCCCTGCTGCTGGTCGATGCCGAGAAAGCGTTCGAGAGCTGGGGTGCTCACTCGTTCGAGCAAGTGCGTGCGCCATCCAACGCTGCCTGCAGAAATCGCAACGGCTCCGATGGCGTGCCCCACGTCATGCTGGCAATAGCGAAAGGCTCTCTCTCCGTACTTCCAGGACTCTCGCCAATAGATGGATGTCAGCCCGAGGAGGCAGGCCCCGGAGGGAAGAAGCGGTGAGAGCAGCCGCCATTCGTCGTCAGTCAAGCGGCGGCGCAACTCTAAACCATGCTCGAAAGGGGCGTAGTGGTAGATGCCTGGGGCGATGCCCGGCGTGGGGCCGCAGATCAGATAGCCCTCCGTCGGGTGCAGATTCCCGCTGGAAGGATTCACGCGCAGCGACCATCGTGAGCCGATCTGGCCGTCAAGTCCATAAACCTGCTTCCAGGCTGAAAGGGCCAGGCTGAAGAAGAACAAGTTGCTGATGGTTTCGATATCGACCCGAGCGGGAGGAACTGCCGCGGACAAAATCGAATCGTACGTCGGCTCCGCTTTGATCTCGGGCACAGGCAGTGGGATCAACCGGGCGCCGTCGAAGCGACGGAACGAGTGCGGTTGATTGGCCCAGTCCAGGTAGCCCAACGACCGAGCGTAGCGGTTCAAGCGATGTTTCGTACGGTCATGGTAGAGATAAACCTTCGCTAACTCGGATTCAGGTTTAGGAACGACAGAAAGCGGGTGATTCGTCATCAGGCATCTGAGCCGACGGCTTCCTTATCCTATCGTGGAGGGTGCGGGTTCGTACCGAATCACTTGACCGATGCATATCGTCCTTGAGAACCAGGAAGCGCCCGGCCGTCGGGGGCGCTCGGCGGGGAACCCGGAGTCGGTCTGAACTTGCACGCTCACCTACGTGCTGCTTCCGCATTAGAACAACTCTCGCCCTTGAAAGGAAACGGATTCGCATCCGTCGAGAAGAACCCCGATCTGCTCGAGGTTCAGCGATTCGGCCCTGCTGCACGGCGACTCCCATCGCCCGCAGCATGCTCGGCTTCGATCCAGCCTGTCCTCGCCCCATCAGGCTCATCTTGTGTTGGAATTAACCCTCCCCTCAGGTTCATCCTGTATTGGACAAGACGGGACTGCACGTTAGGGCTGTTTGTCGCTAAGCTGAAGGTCGCCACCCCGCCGCGGCCGGCCCGCGCCGGTAACGTTCCCCTGTCAGCCTTTGGAATTGAGGATTCCTGTATCTCGATGCAGACTACGTCTATCCGCAACATTGCGATCATCGCCCACGTGGATCACGGCAAGACAACTTTGGTAGACGCCATGTTCAGGCAGAGTGGGGTCTTCGGCGAACGCGAGGATGTCGCCGACCGCGCGCTCGATTCCGGCGAGTTGGAGCGCGAGCGCGGGATTACGATTTTGGCCAAGACCACCGGCGTGCGCTATCGCGACTACAAAATAAACATCGTCGATACTCCGGGGCACGCCGACTTCGGCGGCGAAGTCGAGCGCGCGCTGAAGATCGTCGACGGCGTGATGCTGCTGGTGGACTCCAGCGAAGGACCGCTGCCGCAGACTCGCTACGTGCTCATGAAAGCGCTCGAAGCGCATCTGACGCCGATCGTGGTGATCAACAAGATCGACCGCCAGGACGCGCGGATTCAGGAGGTCGTCAACGAGGTTTACGACCTCTTCCTCGATCTCGACGCCGACGATGAGCAGCTCGAGTTTCCGGTGCTCTATGCGACCGCCCGGGACGGCGTCGCAAAGTTCGACCCCGACGACCCGTCGCAAGACTTGGGACCGCTGTTCGAGACGATCGTTGAGACCGTGCCCGCGCCGACCGGGGACCCCGACGCCGTGCTGCAGTTGCTTGTGGCGAACCTCGATTACAACGACTACCTGGGCCGCATAGCGATCGGGCGCGTATTTTCAGGGACGCTGAAGCAAGGCGGCGAGGCTTCGATCTGTAAGCTCGACGGCTCGATCAAAAAGACCCGCATCACCAAGATGTATTCGTTCGAGGGATTGAAGCGGCTGGAGGAGTCGGAAGCTTGCCCGGGGGATATCGTGGCGATCGCGGGTGTCGAAGGCATAACGATCGGCGAGACGGTAAGCGACGCCGAGAAACCCCAGCCGCTGCCGAGAATCCAGGTTGACGAGCCGACGATCGCGATGACGTTCGCGGTGAATACGTCGCCCTTCGCGGGGCGTGAAGGCAAGTACGTGACGTCGCGCAATCTTCGCGACCGGTTCGATCGGGAGTTGCTGACGAACGTCTCGATTCAGGTCGAGGCGGGCGACGAGCCGGATTCGTTTCGGGTCTCGGGTCGCGGTGAGCTGCAACTGGCGATCTTGGTCGAAACAATGCGGCGCGAGGGATTCGAGTTGATGGTGGGCAAGCCGGAGATCCTTGCCAAGAAGATCGACGGTAAGCTGCACGAGCCGTTGGAGCACCTGACGGTCGATTGTCCCGAGGAGTTCGTCGGCGTCGTGATGGAGACGATGGGGTAGCGCAAGGGCAAGACCTCCAAGATGGTTAACCACGGCTCGGGCCGGGTGCGGATCGAGTTCGAGATTCCATCGCGGGGACTGATTGGGCTGCGCAGCCAGGTGCTGACGGATACCAAGGGCACGGCGATCTTGAACTCTTTGTTCGCCGGGTACGTCGCTTGGCGGGGGGAGATCCCGATGAGGCCTAGGGGGTCGCTGATTTTCGATCGTGCCGGCAGGACGACCGGCTATGCGATTTTCAATCTGCAAGAGCGGGGAGAGATGTTTATCCGCCCCGGCGTGGAAGTCTATGAAGGCATGATCGTGGGCGAGAACGCCCGTGACGCGGACCTGAACGTGAATATCGTTCGCGAAAAGAAGCTGACAAACATGCGGTCGTCAAATGCGGAGGAAGGGATTCGGCTGGTTCCTCCGCGGCTGATGAATCTGGATCAGGCTATCGAGTTCGTGCAGGACGACGAATGGGTCGAAGTGACGCCAGAGGCGATCCGATTACGGAAAAAGGTGCTCTCGGCAAGTTTCCGCAAGTAGGGAAGGTAGATCCGGGACAGGCTCGTAACTCAACCCCAAAGCATGCCACGCTACACCCAATGCCGAAGCCCCGCTTCGCCGAAGCCAGACCGAGTCGCTATACGAAGCACGGAGATAGATCTCCCCTAGTCGGCAAGGCCTATAAAAGGGGATGTCAAGAGAAAAACCTCTCCTGAGGCTCGGTGCCGGGGTCGGCATCCAGCCAAACTGGCTATTTGAGCGTGCTCTGCCGATCGACGAGCGGTTTCTGACAGCTCTGCCTTCCTGTTTCGCTTGCATCAAGCGAAGCGAAGAGGCGGTCTGGCATCTGTGTGGTTCCATCTCACCGTCGTGACACCGCTGTTCGGCTTCCGAGACTCACAAGCGTGGCGATTGCTGCTGGGGCAACCATGGTCCTAGCGGAGACTCGTGGCCTATAGCTTTCTTGGGTTATCCGAGGGGGCATAGGGTGTTGATAGAGACTCGGTGCTCAAGGCACACAGGGCCTACCTAGCCGATCGATGCTCTCCCTCGAACCCGAGAGTCTCCAGAACCCGATGGGCGCCGCCGGAGATGATACCTGCGGACAGAACGGACTCTCCGCCAGAGACGCTCAAGCCGCTTGTTGTTTCAGGAAAGTCGGGGGAAAGTCGGGGACAGGAAAGTCGGGGACAGGCTACGACTTTTGGGGAAAGTCAAGGAAAGCCCGTAGCGCGAATCTAGGCGGGCTGGGGAAAGTCGGGGACAGGCTACGACTTTTCCGTACGGGGGAGCATACGGCTACAACACGAATGTGGATCGCAATGTTCGCATTCTGAGGGAGGTTAACCGTGTCAAGCCGTTCTACAAGCCTTAGCATCCGGTTGATACGCTCCCTCTTAGTTCTACATCTGCTTCTCGTCGCAGGGGCCATAGCCGCGTACTGGCCGACGTTTCGGGCAGCCGATTTGGCTGGCCGATGGGAGTGGGCATGGGGGTTTTGGCACGTTGCCCTCCTTACAGGCATCGGGTTGTCTTCAGCCCGACTCGCAGCGGGCAGGGCGTTGTCCCCTGCCGACTGGCTTGTTCACGCAGCATGGGCAGCTTCGATGATTGTTTCCATGATGCTGGACAGCGGCCCTTTCGAGTTCCGGCTCGAGCCCGCACCCGGGATGATTGAGGATTTTTCTACTATCAACGCGCTCTATCCCTTATTGCGAACGCTACAACTTGTAGTTGTAGTTGGTCTCTTTTCTGGGCTTCCAATTCTTGCCAGCTTGCTACTAGGAGATCGACTCCACGGAATACGACCGTCCGCAGCTCAGCTCCTTCGAAAGGGTTCCCTGCTCGGGTTCTTTTCGGCGATCATCTTGCTGTTGGCTCTACGGAATTCCTCAACCTTGGGTGAAGGTCAAGTCGCTCTTGTCGCCGGGTTCGCACTGCTCGCACCCCTTCTACCCGCAGCATACCTTGGTGCCCGCGGAGATCTCGGGGCGGCCCGCATACTGCTGTGTGAAGGATGGCTGCTGGGCCTCTTCAAGTTAGTCCCGTAGCGCAGGCCTCGGCGGCCGTTTTGCCGAGACCTGCGGCCGTTGGCCGTCCAGGGAAAGTCGGGGACAGGGAAAGTCGGGGACAGGCTACGACTTTTTGAAGCGGTTATGATAGATTACGACCAACACGATGGCCCGACTGGCTCGGGTGGTGGCGGTGGGCGAGCCGCACCACCTTACACAGCGGGGCAACAACCGCCAGCCAACTTTCCTCGACGACCACGATCGCCACACCTATTGCCGGCTGCTCGCTGGGCAGTGCGCCCGGGAGGGCGTGCGGCTGCTGGGCTATTGTCTGATGCCGAACCACGTGCATATGTGGGTATCAGGCAGATCGGTGCGATTTTGCACGCTAAGCGGAGCCTTTCTGATGAGCGTTGAGGTGCCGATAGAGCGTCGAGCGGTGGATACCAAACTGCTCCGCCACCTGACGTGTTGAGATGGCTGGGTCGGCCGTCATCGCCTCGGCCATGAGGATCTGTTCAGGCGTGAGTGCTCGCGGCCGTCCGATGGCCACGCCCCGCTTGTGGGCGGCGGCGAGGCCGGCACGGGTGCGCTCGCGGATCATGTCGCGCTCGAACTCGGCGAGTGCGGCAAAGATGTGAAACGTGAGCTTGCCGGCGGGTGTTGTCGTGTCGATGGCTTCCTGGAGGGACCGTAATCCGACCCCGCGGTCCTGGAGCGAGTTCACCACATCAATCAGATCGCGGAGGGAGCGCCCAAGGCGGTCGAGTTTCCACACCACGACGACATCGCCCTTGCGCGCGAACGCGAGGAGCTTCTCTCTCGCCGGGAGAGTCGTGCTGGTACCGGAGAGCTTCTCGCGGAAGAGCTTCTCGCAGCCACCGTCGGTGAGCGCGTCGTGCTGGAGTCGCAGCGTCTGGTCTTGGGTGGAGACCCGTGCATACCCAATGAGCATCATCACCCCCCTGTCTGGGTGTCGCAGAAAGCCCGCGACCCCGTAGAATTGCAACAATGACTTATGCGACAGGGTTTTGCAACGCGATCAGCGTCCTGATCCTGCGTCGTGAGCCTTCCCCGTTACCTGTCGCAAAACCGACCGGTTTTACGACGGGTGCCCCCCGATGACATTCAACCGTCACGACCTCGCCCAACGGGCGACCCTCGACGCGGTTGATCTTGCGGAGGTTCAGGGCTGCCGGCGCGCGCACAACCAGCTCGGCTTCGCTTACCAAGTCGGCTTTGTGCGCCTACTCAACCGCTTCCCGAAGCAGGAGCCCTTCGAGGTTCTCGATGAGCTTCTGCTATTCACGGGCATGCAGCTCGGGGTCGACTCGACTCTCATTGAGGAATACCGACGGCGACGTCAAACGATCTCCGAGCACCAGCAGCGGATCGCGCGCTACCGAGGTCTCTGTCACTTCGGCGCCGAGGAGCGTCGGCGGCTCGAGGCCTTCGTGTTTGAAGCGGCCACGCGCTTGGAGCAGACGTCGTCCCTCCATAAACGCGCCGAGGAGTTCCTCGCGGAGCAACGAATCCTGCGCCCGCGCGCGTCCACCATAGGTCGCCTCGTGGGCGAACAGCGCCAACAGGCCCGGGACCGGCTCGTTGACCGTTTGGCGAAGAGCGTGTCTGACGAGATGGCTCGCCATCTCGATACGCTCCTCGTCGTGAGGGATGGCGAGTCCGTGTCACCACTCCACGCGATCAAGTCCAATCCCGGCCATCCCTCGGTGGAATCGATGCGGGTCGCTGTCCGGAAGCTCGGGCTGATCGAGGAGACGGGCGTCCTCGACCTGGACCTCTCGTGGCTGAACAGCAACTATCAGCGAGCGCTCTTCCACAAGGTCCGCAAATCGTCCGCCCATCGGTTGCGCGAGCTGAAAGAACCCGTGCGCCGGGCCGTCCTCGCCTGCTTCCTCTGGCAGAGTTACGGCGATGCCGTCGACCACGTCGTGGTGATGTTCTCGAAGTTCATGACGAAAATGGAGCGCCAGGCCGACGACGCGCTCGACGCACAGTTAGGCCAGCACAAGAACACGATTTATTCGGCCTTAGGGGCCCTCGTGCGCCTGGGTCCGCTGATTCTCGATGAGACGCTCCCGGAGCACGGGCTGCGCGCGAAGCTCTTTGCGCAAGTGCCGCGGGACGAACTCGCTGAGCGCGTCGCGCGCGCCACCGAATGGGTGTCGGGCCGAAAGAGCGACGCGCTGCACGGCGTGGTCTCGCGGTACGGCACTCTCCGGAGGTTTACCCCCGCCTTTCTCGAGGCGGTCTCGTTCCTTCAGGAAGACGGGAGCGAGAACGGGCCCTGTCTCCAGGCCCTCGCGGTGCTCCGGGATCTGAACGCCTCGAACAAGCGCAAACTCCCCACGGGAACGGCAACCGCATTCTTGTCGACGCGGTGGAAGCGGGTCATTGGCTCAGGCGACGCGGTGCGCCGCCCGGCGTGGGAGTGCGCGGTTCTCATGAAAACCCGCGACGAAATTCGGGCGGGCAATCTCGCCGTGCGGTACAGCAAGCGCTTTGGTCACCTCGATGACTTCTTCATCCCAGATGAGCAGTGGGAGACGGCCCGCGCTCGGTTCTTCGCTCGGTCGGGTCTGCCGGCGACGGCGGTCGACGCGCCGGCGTACCTTGAACGACGTCTCAGCGACGCGTTCGATCGGTTCCTCGCAGCCGCCCCGACCAACGACTACGCCAGCGTCACGGAACAGGGATGGCAGCTGTCGGTCGATGCCACCGATCGGCTCGACGACGGAGACGCCGACCAGCTCGCTCACCTCCAGCGGTGGCTGGCGACGCACATGCGAAAGGTTCGTCTTCCGGACCTGCTGATCGAAGTCGACAACGATCTGGAATTCACGCGGCACTTCCTGCCGCCGTCCCGCCAACCGGATCCGGCGCCGGAGGAGATCTGTGTCATCCTCGCCGCCGTCATGGCCCATGGGTGCAACATCGGCCCGCACACCATGGCGCAGCTCACCGCCGATGTCACCTACGAGCAGCTCAAGCGCGTCGGGGACTGGCAACTCACCCGGGACACCCAGCGCGAAGCGCTCGGTGTCCTCGTCAAGGCAATCGCCGGCCTCGACACCTCGCTCTACTGGGGCGAGGGAACGACCTCGGCGAGCGACGGGCAACGGTATTCGCTGCGGAGAAAAGTCCTGCAAAAGACCTACAGTCCACGGTTCAGCGATTTCGCGCTTGAGTTCTACAGCTTCGTCGCCGACAACTACGCCCCCTTCTTCAGCACGCCCATCGAGTGCACGGATCGGGATGCGGCGACCGTCCTGGACGGGCTCCTTTACAACGAGAGCGACCTTGAGATCGAGGAGCACTACACGGACACCCACGGCTACACCGACATCAATTTTGCCGCGTTCGCGATGCTCGGACGTCGCTTCAGCCCGAGGATTCGGGGCCTCAAAAAGCAGCGGCTCTACCGGGTCGACACGCGCGACTACGGCATTCTCGGGAGCCTCGTGGACCGAGCGGATCGGAAGATCGACACACGAGGGATCGCCGACCAATGGGATCGGCTCGGTCATTTCTACGCCTCGCTTGAATCCGGACACACCACCGCCTCGGTCGCCCTGAGACGTCTCGCCGGGTTCAGTGCGAAGAACGGCTTTTATCGCGCCAACCGTGATCTCGGTCGGATCCTCAAGACCGAGTTCATCCTCCAATACATGTCCGAGCCTGCGCTCCGGTCGCGCATCCGACGCGGCCTCCTGAAGGTCGAGCAGATGCACGCTCTTGCGCGCGACTTGTTCTACGGGAACCGGGGTCATATCAACGCCCGCGATCTCTGGGAGCAGATGAATAGCTGTAGCTGCCTCACCCTGATCGTGGCGTGCATCATCTACTGGCAGGCCAAAGACATCTCTCGCGTCATTCGCACGGCCGATCCGGAGCGCCACGGAATCGAGCTCTCTCTGTTGCGCCACGTCAGCCCAATCGAGTGGAACAACATCGTCCTGTACGGTGAGTATGTCCTCAATCGCAGACTCGTCCGGCGGTCGCGCTCACGGCCTTAGCGTGCAAAATCGCACCAATCTGCCTGATACCCTATATGGTGGCAATTCCCGAGCGCCCGGATTCTTTTGCTCGGGGGATGGGCCGTGCCCATTACCTTTACGCGCGCGCTGTACACGAGCGCTGGGGCGGGTCGGGACACTTGTGGCAGAACCGCTTTTTCTCGTGCCCGTTGGACCGCGATCATCTCTGGACGGCGCTGCGGTACGTCGACCTCAACCCTGTGCGGGCGCATCTGGTCGAAGAGGCGACCGAGTACGATTGGTCGAGCGCGCGAACCCACGTGGAAGGCCGGGATCGACCAGGCTTGGTGGACGCGGATCTGTGGAGGCAAGTGTGTCCGCGCGAGGACTGGAAGGAGGTGCTGGGAAGGAGCCGAAACGAAGAAGCAGCGGGGATGGCCGCACTGCGGCAGGCGACGGCGAGCGGTCGTCCATTGGGCGGCGACGGGTTTGTCAAGCGTTTGGAGAGAACGTTCGGGCGCAAACTGAACCCGAAACGCACAGGACGTCCCAAGAAAGCCGCCGCTGCCGGGCTTTAGCAGAAAGTCGTAGCCTGTCCCCGACTTTTCCAGACGTTGCTGAAGAAGTCGACGTCGGTGATGTCGCAGCCGTCGGGGCCTAGTGTAGTGCCACATAAATAACTGGACAATAACACCCTTTTCACGGTAGGATGGTTTATGTGGCCATCCGCTGACGCTCTACCCCTCACCGCTCCGCAGCGAAACGCTCTTCGTCGCCTGGTTCGAGGAGGCAACACAGCCCAGAAAATGGCCTTACGGGCAGGCATTGTTTTGCTGTGTGCGCAGGGGTTGGCGAACCACGCCATTGCCCGCGAACTCGGCGTCAACCGCAAGACCGTCATCCTGTGGCGAAAGCGCTTCGCCCAGTCCGGCCTCGACGGACTCCGCGATCGGACGCGCCCCGGACGCAAACCGGCGCTCTCCGCTGAATTCGTCCAATGCATCCTCGATACAACGCTTCACGAGAAGCCCCGGGCGGCCACGCATTGGAGCACCCGCACCCTCGCCAAGCACTTGGGCGTCTCCAAGATGGCCATCCAGCGCGTCTGGAAAGCGCACGGACTGCAGCCCCATCGCCTCGAAACTTTCAAGCTCAGCCGCGACAAGCAGTTCGTCGAGAAACTCCGCGACGTGGTCGGTCTGTACTTGAATCCGCCCGAGCACGCACTGGTGCTCAGTGTCGATGAGAAAAGTCAGATCCAGGCCTTAGACCGCAGCCAGCCGGGACTGCCCCTGAAAAGGGGTCGTGCCGGCACCATGACCCACGACTTCAAACGACATGGCACAACGACGTTGTTCGCCGCCTTCAATGTGCTCGACGGCAAGGTGATCGGCGAGTGTCTGCCGCGACATCGGCACCAGGAATTCCTCAAATTCCTACGCAAGATCGACCGCGAAACGCCACCGGCGCTGGAGCTGCATCTGATCGTGGACAACTACTCCACGCACAAGCATGAGCAAGTGAAGAAGTGGCTCGCGAAGCACCCCCGCTTCCACTTTCACTTCATTCCCACGTCTTCTTCTTGGCTCAATCTCGTCGAGCGCTGGTTCCGCGAGCTGACACAGAAGCGCATCCGCCGCGGCGTGTTCCGCAGTGTTCCCGAACTCGAGGCCGCCATCCACGAGTACCTGGAAGCGAGCAACCAAGCGCCCAAGCCCTTTGTCTGGACAGCTCCGGCACAAGATATCCTCGCCAAAGTCGAGCGCGCCGCCAAAACCCACGCCATTGTCCAGAACCGTTAGTGGCACTACACTAGCCTGTATTGCCCCTGCTGTTCGAGCCGTTTGCGCGAACTCAAGTGTAAGTTGATTTGCGATCGCTGCGGCTATTACATGAGCTGTTCCGATCACTATTAATCCGGGGCCTTGAAGTGAAGCGCACCCCCTTAGAGTCCGTGGGCACAGCATACTGTGTCCCTACAGATCTGTTGTGCGTGGAAATGCAGGCGCACAGCAGGCTGCGGCACGCGGCGCCCGAAGTTCCCGATCCGAACCTCGCTTCCTCATACGAGCGCATCTCAATTTGACCCGCCTCTGACCATCTGCTCGAGGGCTATCCGTGGACAGACCGTGGTTCTGATGTAGTCGGCAAGGCCTGTGGCAGCTCCCCTTAGCCTCTTCTCGATCGCGGGGTCCAGGCAATTGCCTTCTTGGTCGAAGGCTTTGTGAACCGACGCCACTGAAACCGGGCCGGGCAGCACGATTGCGCCTACGTGGGAGCACACGCTGCGCAGGTGTTCGAGGGCTTTGATGGCTCCTATACCCCCCGCTGCGACGCCGACCAGTATTACTGGCTTGCCCTTCAGCGCGGACGGAAACCCTAGGTGTTCGATGACCAGCTTGATCACGCTGCTGTAGCTGCCGTGGTATTCCGGCGTGCCGAAGATGACACCAGCGGCATTCGAGACGGACCGCTGCATGGCGTCGGCGACTGAGGTGTCTTTAGCGGTGCCGGGCAGCGCTAGTTCGACTTCGGCGGGATCGATCAACTCGACGGCGACGTCCTCCTGCTTGGCAAGCTCGTCGACCACTACGGCCATCGCTTTCGAGGTAAGATTGCCCGGCCGAACACTGCCCGGGACGGCCACGATCCGGATGTGGCGGTTTTCTTCACTCATTGGTTCTCCTTCCGAGATGCGAAACGTCACCGAACTTCTGATCGTAGCAGTTGGAAAAGGATCGTCTCAGACTCAGATTCGCGTACGCGGGCGCATGAACTGGCCTAAGCGTCGACACGAGTGTCGACGCGGCAGACGTGGGCGTCTGCGCCACAACAATTCACTGCCGTGCCTTAAGACCGAACCTTCGCGTGAGACTCGCGCACCCTCATCGTGGTGTAGATCTCAAGGCCTGCTACTCCTACCGACACCTGTTTCCGAGCAAGCGCCCCGTCGGGCTGAACATGTCCAGGCTTCAGCTAGTTCGTCGGGATAAGCCTGTTCGACTCGAGAAAATCCGCCAGCGCATCCGCCGTCACCTGGTGGCCCGTCTCGTTGAAGTGAATGCCGTCTCCCCGATACAGCGTCCACCCCTGGTGCTTGTAAAACACCGGATGAAGATCCAACATCGGAACTTGCACCTGTCGGCAAATCGCGGCCAGCTTGGACTGAGGCTTGAGGACGTAGCGGGGGTCGTGGCGCAGCATTCCCGGATCGAACTGCGCGGCTAAAGGTGCGACGACCACGGCCAGGGTGCCGCCAGAGTTTTCTACCATCTTGTTGATGGCCAGGAACTGCTGACGATATTCGTCCCAGCTCTCATCCCGCCAAGCCGTAGCCAAGTCCGGCATTTTGTCCCAGGGATAGCCCGGCTCTTGCCCTCTCCGCCATTTCAGTAGCGCGAAGCGGAGGCGGAACGCAAGGTAGCTGTTTCCAGGCAGCCACGACAGGGGGTCGCGTTGATCGGGAAGCAGCGCCCGCCGAGCGTCCTCGGTGATCAGGAATTGCCCTTCAGGGTCCAAACGGTGAAGGAACTTGTGATTGTCGTTCGTGCAGTACTGCAGGACGACGAGATCGGGTTCTAGCCGCAGCAAGTCTCGCTCGAGATAAAGCCGTTCTTGGTAGATCGTATAGCCGGGGACCGCTCCGTTGATTACTTGCACCCGGTCCTTTAGCCTTTGGCGCAGAATGGTGACAAAGCTGTCTGCCCCGGCGGCGACGGAATCTCCCAGCACGAGGATTCGCTTGGTCCCCGCAGGCTTTTTGATGCCGATCTCGGGGTTACGGAGACCTAGTGAGTTGTTGTCGGGGTGGTCCGGGTTCAGGCGGTAGCCGAGATCGGGGTCCGCGATGACCCATTGATCCGAGCCCAGATTCGAATACGGGACGCCAGCGGAGACAAGGTTGCCGAAGACCGCGGACCAACTGCCTTCCACCTGACGGCGAAGGGCGAGCTCGACCGCCAGTATCGAGACTGACGCGCTGAGACAGACAGTGACAATGCCGAAGACCAATCGCTTGGGCTGAATGCGCCGAAAGGCGCCGCCAGGTGCACCGGCTTCGGGTTTCGTCTTTCTTGCGGCCTGCTCGGGAGAAGATCTCTTTTTGCGCCGCCTCGGCAACGTCTAGGCTCCTTGGGTTCGACCGCGGAAGCAACCGGTGCTTCGTTTGACGAGGATTCGGGCTCCCCGGATGACAGCGGGACTCTATAGGATTTGGTTCCGACTTTCACCGTCGAGCATAGCGGGTGCGAGCACTTGGCCGCCTCCATCGGTTAGAATAGTCGCTTCCTATTCTCCGCAAGGTCGGGAAGCGTTATCCACCCTAGACAGTTTGGAACGAGGCACATTGTATGCAGCCGCAATTCATCCGCATCCGGAATCGCGTCATCAACCTTCAAGCTATTTCCTATATCCGCCTGTACGAGGATCTTGACCGCATTGACATCCGCCTGCTAGGCCCGCCGGTCGACGTCTCCCTGACGATTACTGTCGAGGGTGAAGAAGCTACTCCAGTGCGGGATTTTATTCTCAATTCCGGGCTTGTCAAGGATCTTCGCCCGCCCGCGTAGTCGTCCAGGGGGCAAGTGGGTTGAAACAATCTTGTTTGTTCTCGCCGCCACGGGCGGATCGGGTTCTCCGGCAATCCCGTCGTCCAGCTTAGGTTTCTTGCTGCAGCCACCCCGAGCCAGAAGCGCAGTCCTATGGCTGCGAAAATCGGGTACAGCCAGCCAATTCGCTTCAGGCTGAGTCCCTTGTTTCGAGGGCCATGACGGCGAGCGAATTCGTGGCAGTCGCCATTTTTCGTCCGAGACCGTAGTCCGCGGAAGACAGTTGCCGACGCCGGGGCGTCCCGCGAGGGGCCCGTGGGGGGAGTCCTTCGTGGAAAAAAATGGTACAGTCACCGATTTTCGTCATCTAACCCGTACTGGAAACAGAGCAGTTTCAGAAGCGAAAATCGGATGACAGTCCCTATTTTTTGCCGAACCTACCTTCTACCACGGGCCGCGAGGGGCGCCCCGGGCAGGGTTTGATGAGGTGCGGCTCCTGTGGTATCGCGCGGAGCCGCCAAAACGGTTTGGGATCGATCCCGTTGTCCTGTGTAACGCGGTCGGTTGATCGGCTCACCGACGGAGGCCATGGGGAGGACTTATATCCCGGCCGGGGTGCGCCGGTCTGTCGCTCCCTGAAGGCCGGCGCTCTTACGGGCCCAGAGTAACATCGCACGGGGAGGGTCAGATGGTAAAGGCAAGGCGATTTCGTTGATGGCGCGCGAGTTAGAAATTTCAAAATGCGGTGACGAGGTTTCGGGAGGGGAATCGGCCGTCGGCACGGCCGATTTTTGTCCCACCCCAAGCCCCGCTCCGTAGCTCGGAGCGACCGAGCGGGGAAGGGAGCGGACCAGGATGCGACCAGCCGGGGCTGACGCCCCGGGCCAGCCTTAATGGAATGTTGCCAGCCGTTGTGTCGTGCAGGCCCGGAAAGATGCCCGCGGCCCATGGTGTTAACTGAGGCTGTGCCGGTTTGCCCCCCGGTTTGCCCCAGTTTCCCCAGTTTCCCAGTTCCCCCCCCGGGTTTCGGTCGAGCCTGTCTCGATTTCCCCGCCCCGGTTTCCCCCATCGTTCCTTCCGCCCTTTCAGGGCTCGACTCTGTTCAATTCCTACCCTAGGGTTCCGCCGTTCCGGCTCCACCCTAGGCTAGATTCCGGCGCCGCTTCGCGGCTCAAACGTTGTGAGAGCCGCCTGCCGGCGGCTAGGACAAACAGGAGTGCCCCGGCTCTCGACGTCGGCCCGCTTTTCCCCTTTTACCCGGGCCGCGGCGCGTGCAGAACCAACCGGAACTCATTGATTGCAATTGGCTTGGGAGAAATTGGGTTTGTTCCGTATTTTCCCCTGTGGCCCCAGCGTGATGTCGTTCTTCGCGGTCTCCCTCACAATGGCGGGCGGGCCCGCGCCCTGACGGGCACGGCTCTTTCCGGTGCTCGACGCCGGCCTCTCTTCGCGATTCCTAGCCCCTGCAACTGGCTGAAAACAGCCGCACGCGCGGGCCAAACGACTCCCCAGCAGCCCGCTACGCGTATGGCCAAGAATCACAAGGCCTCCGAGACCAACTTGACCCCCGTATTCGGCCAGAAAAAGTCGCCTAGTGCTTACTATCATAAATTAGCGTATGAATGAGAAAGGGGTCGCTGCTGGACGTTAGCCTTGGTCCATTCGAACGGGGCGGCGTTTTTGTTGTGCGCTTGGACGAAGCGGTCGATGGCCTGGCGTACTTCGTAAGGGGAGGTGAAACTGGCCCCGCGCAACGCTCTACGGCTGAGAATACTGAACCAGATCTCGACCTGGTTGAGCCAGGAGGCGTAGGTGGGCGTGTAGTGCAGGTGCACCTTGCGGTGGCGTTTGAGCCAGCGATCACGTTTCGGTTTGTGGGTGTTGAGGTTGTCCAGTACGACGTGCAACTCAAAACCTTGGTAGAGATCGACCAGTTGATTCATGAAGTCAAGAAACTCACGCCGTCTGCGGCGCCGGTAATGCCCGGCCGTGACGTGGCCGGTGGCGACCTCCAGGGCCGCGAACAAGGTCGTTGTGCCGTGGCGCTTGTAGCCGTGCGAGAAACCCGTCAAAGCCTTGCCGTCGGGCAGTCTGAGCCAACCCTGGGCGCGCTCCAGGGCCTGGATGTTGGGCTTCTCGTCGACCGCCAGCACGATGGCGTTGTCAGGCGGGTGCAGATAGAGTCCCACGATGTTGGCGGCTTTACGCGAGAATTCGGGATCGGTGGAGAGGCACCAACTACGCCGCCGGCACAACGAGATGCCGCGCCGACGCAACACGCGCCAGACCTGTTGGTCGCTGACATCGCCCAGCGCCGCGGCCAGCCGTGGAGCCGTCCAGGTCGCCTGTCCGCAAGGCGGCGTGTCGTCCAGCTTTTGCAGAATGCGTTTTTCGGTGTCAGCGTCGTATCGCCGCGGCTTGCCGGGTCGCGTTTCATCCGCCAGACCGGCCAGTCGTTGGCCAGCGAAGCGCGTACGCCACTTCGACACTCGTGCGGCCCGCGTGCCCAACTGGGCGGCGATCTCCCGGTTCGACATCCCTTGCGCCGCCAACAAAATGATCCGGGCTCTGTCCGCCGCACGGCGATCGCTCTTGTGCGCGCGTCCCCAGCCCTCCAACGTCCGGCGTTCCCCAGTACTGAGTCTGATACGCGTGGCTATTCTTGCCATGCCGCATTGTCTCATACATACGGTTATTTATGATAGTAAGCACTAGCGGGGTCAAAAGATGGCCTAGGAGTGGGCTAGCGAACGATTTTCGTCACCTGGCGGTGGGTTGGCAGTCGGGTGGGGTGCCGATGGGAGCGTTCTGCTTGACGGTTAAGTCTTTTGAATTGTGAGACATAGCAGAATTTCCAGCGGCCCACGCAAGAGCCGGTGGCAGAAAGTGGCGGAAATACGAGGGTCATCCCTCCGAGATTTCGTTTTCCGGGCCCCGTACCAGAATAGGGGACGGGTTGGGGGGTAGAAGGGGTCCGCGGTTGCAAGTCGTTGAAATGGCGAGGAGAAAAAATGTGAAAAGTCTGTGACAGGGTTTTGTGGGACTGGTGGAAAGTGTCCTAGAGGCCGGATTTTCCGCGCCAAAATCGTGTCCTAGCGCAGTCCTAGCGCAGGAAAAACGGCGCCTAGCGAATGGTTGCGGCAGCGGGCAGGGCGAGTGGGATCGGCCGTTGGGACGGCCAATTTCTTGCCCCGCCCCAACGCCCGATCGGCCGCTGAGAGCGGGCCGAGCGCCGAAAAAAAGGGAGCGATGTCCGGAGCTGAAGTCGTAAACGGCTTGTCTGTGTCGGTAGGAGTACCGACACGGCAGTTTCCGAGCTTCCCACACCCGACGACCCAGGTCGGAGTGACCGTGCAGCCTCCTCCCTCGTCGGCCAAGCGAAACAGAGCCGCAGGCGTGAGCCTGCGGGCCCCCACACGCAAGAATCTGCTCGAATCTGTGGCATGCCTTGTTTGGTTGCGGCACTCCCTCGCCGTTCCTACCGCGCCGCGAACTCGCTGTGTTTCCTGCCAAACTGCCAGTAGATCACCAGTCCGATTCCTAGCCAGACGACGAAACGAATCCACGTCTCAAGCGGCAGTCCCAGCATCAACAGAAAGCAAGCGCCGATCGACAACAACGGAACAGCAGGGACCCCCGGTACGCGAAACGAGCGCTTCCTCTCTGGTTGGGTCCTGCGAAGAATAAGGACGCCCGCGGATACAACCGCAAAGGCAAACAATGTCCCAATACTCGCCAGGTCCGCGAACGTACCGATATCCCACACCCCAGCCGGAATGCCGACGAGCAGCCCCGCCACCCATGTGCTGACGTGCGGCGTTTTGTACTTGGGGTGCACACGGGAAAACTTCGCCGGCAGCAAGCCGTCGCGGGACATCGCGAACCAAATACGTGCCTGCCCGTACTGGTAGACCATCAATGAGGAGATCATCCCGACGACGGCCCCTACACCCACCACCTGCCGAATGGAAGTGAACCCGAGCGCCTTCAGGGCATTGACGACGGGGGCCGCGTTCCCCAGCTCTCGCCAGTTCATGATTCCGGTTAGAACCACGGCAACCGAAACATAGAGCACGGCGCACGCCACCAGCGTGCCGATGATACCGATCGGCAGGTCTCGCTGCGGATTGCGGCACTCTTCGGCGGCCGTTGAGACCGAGTCGAAGCCGATGTAAGTAAAGAACACGATCGCCGATCCTGTGAGCAACCCCTGAAAGCCATTCGGGAGGAACGGATCGTAGTTCGCCGGATCAATGGCTCGTGCCGCTCCGAAGACGAAGACCAGGATCGCCAGCACCTTGATCAGGACCATAATGTTGTTCGCCCGTGAGCTTTCCCGCACCCCGCGTACGAGCACGACTGTGAGAACCATCAAGACCACAAAAGCAGGCAGATTGAAGATGGCTCCGGTGTATTCGCCGGACTCGATGGGCGGCCGGCTCAAGGCCACGGGCAAGTGAAAACCGAACAGGCTGTCGAGAAGATCGTTGAAGTAAGCGGAGAAGCCGACCGCGACCGCCATGTTCGAGACCGCATACTCGAGAATGAGGTCCCAGCCGATCATCCAAGCAACCAGCTCACCTAACGTGGCGTAGGCAAACGTGTAAGCGCTGCCCGCGACCGGGATCATCGAAGCCAACTCGGCATAGCACAGGGCCGCGAAGCCACACACGACCGCCGTCAAGAGGAACGACAGCGAGATGCCGGGACCGGCGCCCGGCCGTCCGAAGGTCGAAACCGCGCCGCTACCATGGAGGATCAAATCCAGCAGCGGCGCTTTTACGATTGACGGAACAGAGACTGATTCTCCAGCCGCCGCCGTTCCCGTCAACACGAAGATTCCCGTACCAATGACCGCCCCGATTCCCAGACCAATCAGGCTCCAGGGACCCAGCAGCCGCCGTAAACGTCGGGCCGGGTCCTCGGACTCCTCCACCAGCCGGTCAATGCTTTTGGTGCGGAAAATCTGGCGCATTCCCTGAGATCACCATCATAACCGGGGCCGACGGCCTGCGCCAGATGAGATCCCCCGCACAGGTCGGGGCGGATCACCGTGTCGGCCCCGCGCCTCACGCCTTGCCGCTCCTCGGTCCCCAGTGAATACCTTCCAACTCACAAGAAACAGCCCATGCTGGGCACTCTGCGCGGGCCACCGGCCCGCCGGGACGACCTCCCGTCGAGGTGCAGATCGCTTTTTCCTGTCCGGATTCTGACTTGAAACATTTGTCAGGGCAAATGTTTCACAGTATAATCGGGGCAATGCACCTCCGGCAAGTGCCGAAGGGATGCTGATGAGCCGGCGGCCGTCTTTTCGCTGACTCATCTGTAAGAAAGGAATCCCATGACCAAATCTCAGCTTGTCGACCAACTGACAGAAGGCGGACAGCGCAGCAAGAGTGAAACCGAGCAGATCGTCGATCTAGTGTTTGCAGGAATCAGCAAAGCGCTGCAACAGGGGGAGGGCCTGGACGTGCGGGGTTTCGGAAGCTTCAAGCTTCGCGACCAGAAGGCCAGGCAGGGCAGGAACCCAAGGACGGGCGAGGCGTTACTCATCCCGGCCAAGCGGGTGGTGGTATTCAAGCCCAGCAAGCAGTTATCCGCGCAGCTTAACGGTGCTGAAGCGGCGCGCGGCTGACGTTTCTACATAGTCCGAGCAGCGGTCCGACCCGCATTCTGCCGCAACGGAGTTCGTGAGCGTCAGCTTGTAGCAGCGGACGTGTGAGCGGGCGGGCTCCCGCATCTCGCGGTAACGGTCAGTCGCCGTCCAAGTCTTCGGTCGTTGACACCGTCACTTCCCAGCTGGTGGGTGCTACTCGACAACCGCACGAGCTCATTCTCCGTCCAACGGACTCACTTGAAAAAGGCCAGCCGTTCTACGGCTGCACCAAAGAGTCAGACATCGACGCCCACCATCGCGGCTCCGAGCGTATGGCATCAAGCGTCCTGGCAGGTCTGGGGACCTGCGCCACAACGACCGGCCTAGGAATGGCTCGATTCGTTGCGGGCCGAGCCCGATGGAAGCGACGCTAGCGACGCTTCAGGGTCGGGCGATCGTCGTCTTCGTCTCCCTCGGCGCCGGTCTCATCTTCGCTATCTTCGGTGGGAATCGTGCCGCCCGAGGTGGTTCTCCGCAAGCGCGGGCGGTTGGGGTCTTCGCGTGCTTCCTTCGTGCGGCGCGTAAGGGCGAATAGTCGCTCTTTGACGTCGAGGAACTCCGACGTGCTGACGACGTATTCCGACTTGCTCGGCAACAGCTGGTCGATGTGCTTTTGCGTTTTCGTAATGCGGGAGCCGTGCGGCGGGTGACTGGCGAAGAGCTTAGCCATCGTGCCGGGCTTCCGCTTCTCATCGGCTTTCATCTTTTCGAAGAAATCGATGAAAGAAGTCGGATCGTAGCCGGCCTTGTACAAGTACTGCAAGCCGAGGAAGTCAGCTTCTTCCTCAAAGCCACGGTTGAACTTCAGAAACCCCATGGGGATCGCGAAACCAGCCGCCTGCCGAATGCCGAATCCCGTCCAGCCCCCCATGAAGATGAGGGGAATCGTCGCCAAGCTGACGACCTGCCCGCGCGTCTGTTGGCGGGTGCCGTGCCTCGCCGCAACGTGTGCGATTTCGTGGGCCATAACGCCGGCCAGCTCTGATTCGCTTTCGGCTCGCAACATCAGACCCGAATTGACGAAGAAGAACCCCCCCGGCAACGCAAAGGCGTTGACCTGCTGGCTGTCGATCAATTTGATGGTAAAGGGCACCTTGGCGTCCGAGTTCCGGACAAGGTTCTGCCCCACGCGGTTGACATACTCGGCGATCGTCGGATCGTCCACGATTTTGGCGTGCCGCTCGATCTGTTGGGCCATCCGCTTGCCCATGGCGATTTCCTTCTGGAGCGAGTAGAAGTTCATGCCCTTCCCGACATTGCGATCGCCGATCGCCTCGACGTCTTGCTTTTTGTTCTTGGGCTTTTTCTTGGTTGTCGTTTCGTTTGTCTTGCCGGCGACGGAGAATGGGATCACCAACGCTAGGACGAGCATTAGCGCAAAGGATCTTGTACGGGTCGTCATTTTCAGAACCTCCCTGCAAGCGGACAGCTAGAGAACTACGCTCCCAGTTTCAGTATACCCCCACTGAGTCCCAGAACAACATCTAATCGAGCGGGCGAACGCCTCCGGATCTCGCTTCCGTTACCCTAAAACACGATGGACCTGTCTGTCTACCGCTCGGAATTCCCTATTACTGAAAGTTACATTTATCTAAACCACGCTTCGGTTTCCCCTCTACCGCGACGCGTCGTCGAGGCCATGAACGACTTCGCCGAGGATGTCATGCTCAACGGGACCGCCCATGCCTCAAGCTGGTCGCGGTGCTACAGCGGTCTCCGCTCGGCGGCGGCGCGATTGCTGGCGGCCGGTCCGGATGAGATAGCCATTACGAAGAACACATCCGAGGGCTTAGCGATCATCGCCAACGGCTTGCCGTGGCGCCCGGGAGACGTTGTGGTCGGGATCAAGGGTGAATTCCCGGCCAACTATTTCCCCTGGCTGCAGCTTGAAGGCCGCGGTGTCAAACTTCGCTGGCTTGAGCTTCATCAAGGCCGAGTGGAGTTAGACGAGCTCGACCGGGCCTGCCAAGGGGCGCGGTTACTGGCACTGAGTTTCGTGCAGTACGTGAGCGGGTTCCGCGTCGATCTGGATGCGGTGGGAGAAATTTGTCGCCGGCGCGGGTGCCTTTTAGTTGTGGACGCCGTCCAAGGACTGGGGCCTTTCCCCGTTGACGTCAAGCGAAGCGGGATCCACGCCTTGGCGGCGGGGGGTCACAAGTGGCTTCTAGGGCCGGAAGGCTGCGGAATCCTCTTCGTCGATCGGGACCTGATTCCCGAGGTCGCACCTGTCGAGTTCGGCTGGAGCAATGTCGAGGGCTGGCAGTCCCATAGCTACGATCCGGCCTTGCGACCCGGGGCCTCACGCTATGAGTGTGGCACACTGAACACCCTCGGCTGCCGCGGGCTACAGGCGGCGATCGAGCTCTTCCTCGAGATCGGTGTGGAGGCGGTCGAGCACAAGCTCCATCGAATAGCGGCGCAAATCGCGACCGGTGTGGGTTCGCGAGGGTACGAGCTCATGACGCCCCGCGAGGACAGAGAAGGCTCAGGGATTCTCAGCTTCCGGAAGCAGGGCGTGAGCTCCGAGTCCGCTGTCGCGGCACTGGCGGACAAGAGAATTGTGGCGGCGCAGCGCGTTGGGTGGATCCGAACCTCGCCTCATTTCTACGCCGGCGAAGAGGAAATCAGCCGCCTGGTTGACTCACTGCCCTGAATCCGGGGGCGGTTCGGTGGGAGGCGATCTAACCGGCAAGGTTTCCAGCGCCAGCCGTTCCTGCTCGGTTAGGCCGGCGAACGCCGCCACGAGGGAGTCTCTGGTAACGATGCCTTGCGGGGTAACGGCATTGGCGCGCATTGCTTTCAGGGCATTGCCGAACTCGGTGCCGGTGCTGAACTTCGGGGCTTCGGCGAACGCCAGAACCTTCATCGCGTCGGCCAGGCGTTCCGCCCAAACCCGCGCCAGCCGCTTGGCGTCGGTTTCACCAGCCAATACCATATCCGCTGGAATCATTCGCAAGAGGACTTGCTTGTCTGTACCGTCGGATTCTGAGAGCACGATCGCCGGCAGCTCGTAAGACTCGGCGTCGATCGTAATTGTCTTGCCGGGATCCTCGGCGGCAGCCGTGAGGGCCGGCTGGAGCTGTTCCACGATATTTTTCGCCCGCGTCGCCCCCGAGCCTTGTTTTAGCGGGTCGCTAATCATGAAGACCGCGAGTTGGTTGAGTTTGATTGCGATCGGCAGCCCGTCAGTCTTACCCTCGTTGGGGAGCAGCATGTAGGAAACGGTGGGGGGAGGAAGCTCAAGTTCGAAGCGCCCCAGCTCGAGAACGATTAGCCCGGTTAGGATCGCGGCTCCCAGGGTGAGTGCCGCGAGCGTCGCCGGACGCATCAGCCGCTCCTTCCAGGTAGCCGGCTTGACCCTTTCGTCGAAGGTCAGATTGTCTTCTTCTTGGCGTCGAACTGGATCTGGCAGCGGCTGGTCACTCATCGCGCGTTGAAATCCGGTTCCCATTGTACAACGCTCAAATTCTTAGACGGATGGGTCGCCGGCGAGCGGTACGGGAATTAGTCGGTCGCGCTCAGCACCTTGAAAGCTGGGCCGGAGGCGGACCCAACAAAGAAGCTCTCTCAATGAAGGGATCCCGGGGGGGTGACGCCGCAGGGATGAGGAAACCGCGGAAACGTCGCGGGGTGCTCTCGCTGGAGCATTTTGCAATCCAAGAATGATCCCGAAGAGGGTTGGTCGGGCAAGGAACAAGATTCCGTCTCAAACGCCTTGACCTCGGCCCCCAGGATGTAGCGGCCTGACTCGATGACCCGTTTGTAGGCCACATAGCGAATCATTGACGTTCTCTGCGCGGCGCGGCAGTCCGCCGGATTCGGTATACCGAGAAGTTTCGATCGCTATGAGACAGATCGAGAGCGTGGGTGCCGTTCAACGCTTGGACGATGTTTTTCCCGAAGTCGGTCGGAACAATCAAGAAGGAATAGTTTCGCTTGCGGACCTCGCGTTGTACAAAGCCAACGCGGTCCCTCGGGAGACCGCATCGAAAGCTTCCAGCAACCGGGGCATATCCGTGGGCGCAGTTTTTCACGCTGAGAATCAGATCATGCGGTCCGGCGCGACCGTGAAGGGACTCCACCGATCGATAGCCGGCGACGGCTTCGCGAAGGTAACCTTCGGCATCCAATCGGCCAGCGAACAAGCGCAGCAGTGGTGCGGTGACCTCAATCAGCATCGCGACGACCATGGCGAACAGCAAGGTATAGGTCAAGGCCCCCTGCACAGTCGCCCGAACGGATTTCGGCGAATGATTGTAAAAGGCGATCAGCCGGTCTGCCGTAAACACGCACAACAGCAGAAACGGCACGATGGCGTAACGCAGAATCCCCCAAATATACCCCCAATAGAGCAAGTACACGGCCACGAAGAACAGGCAGGCTCGGGCCCAAGCTGGCGACCTACGACCTAGCACTGGTCAAGCAGGCTCGCCTCAATGAGCGGTTCCGACTGGAGTTTCGCGCCGAGTTCTTCAACCTATTCAACCGCACCAACCTGAACCCGCCCACCAACACGGAGGACGGCGCACGCATCTTTTCCGAAGACGGGACACCAGACCCGACCGGGGCAGCCATCAGCGAACGCTCCGGCACCGCCACCAGCTCGCGCGAACTGCAGTTCGGCTTGAAGCTGGTGTTCTGAGGCAGGCAAATGCACCTGCGGTGAGCGGTGGGCCCCAAAGCTGATCGATCAGGTTCTCATCATTGACACTCGGGCAGGCGAGGGTGTGTGGGACGAACGATTTGGTGGGAACTGCCGCAGCACTACCGAGCGACGGCTCAACCGAACGTAGGTGGTCCCCGGGCCAGCAAAATGCCCGTAATCGGCACTCTATGTGGACATCTGTGTGGACAAGGGCTGCAGGCTAGCCCTCCGACCACCTGTAAGGTGTTGAAAGAAGTGGTAGGCTCGGCGCGATTCGAACGCGCGACCTGCCGCTTAGGAGGCGGCTGCTCTATCCAACTGAGCTACGAGCCCACATGTCAGAGGTTTTCAAAAGGGCAAGGTCCAGTGCAGGACCTGGCCTGGTGGTTGCTGCGCCTTATTCTACCGCAGCCCGAAGCGGGCAATCGCCGGCGCGGCATCCGCGGGGACCCACAGAATCAGGTGCTTTGGCCTGCTGGAATAGCTGGATGAACCGTGAGGACCTTCAGTGATTTGAAGCAGCGGGTCTAACGCCAGGCTCGAACCAAGACCGGGTTGGAGACAAGGCGAACGGCCGGATTCCCACCGCAAGGTCGCCACTCGCGGCGGCCCTTCACCTGGGGCGAGGCGGCGGGCCTGTGGCGCTGAGAACGTTGCCGAACGGGATCATCAATTTCGGTCTAGCCCGGTCTAGCCCCAATACCGTTCACTTAAGCTGTAATAGAACCCCGAGTTTTTTCCGCATTGCACCGTTTGTCATGTACCGGCGCGACATGTTGCGCTCTGGACAAGCGGGATCGCTTGTCCCTACTTGACCCGCATTTTCAATTTGATGTATGACCTCCCGACCTTCCAGCGGCCTTCAGCGTCTTTATTCATAGGGGCTAGATCCCGATGAGGACGCCATGGAGGCCGACACCCAATGGGTGAAAAACAAACCAAGCCATTCCAGCTAAGTTTCAACGGCTTGTTGAAAGTCGATTTCCAAGGATCGCACGTCACTTCCGACGGCGGCCTGCTGCTAGTCCGCGAGTTGGACGAGCGACTCGGACTCGGCAAGTTGATCAACGAGCATCTCAGCGACTCCCGGCAAGGCACAAACAAGCAGTTCACGCTCGCTGATCTGTTGCGGCAGTCGGTCTACAGCCGCTTGGCGGGCTACGAGGACCTCAACGACGCCGAGCGGATTTCGATCGATCCGACGTTTCGGCTGATCGGTTCGCAGAAGATCTGGGATCGCGGTGCGGCCTTGACCTCGACGCTGCACGGCTTCGAGACGGAGATGCTGGCGAGCGAAGAGAACCTGCTGGGGCTGATGGCGCTGAACCGAGGGCTGGTCGGGCAAGGGGAGGCGTTCGACGACTCCGAGCGGGTCGTTCTGGACATGGACTCCACCGAGAGTCCGGTCCATGGCCAACAGGAAGGCAGTGCCTACAACGGACACTTCGAATCGGTCTGCTATCACCCGCTGTTGCTGTTCAATCAGCACGGCGATTGTCTGGCGGCGAAGCTGCGTCCCGGCAACGTGCACAGCGCCGAGGACTGGGGCGAGCTGCTACTGCCGGAGATCGAGCGCCAACAGGCCGAAGGCAAGCAGGTCACTTTGCGCGCCGATGCCGCCTTTGCCAAGCCGGAGATCTACGAGGCGCTGGAGGAGCGCGGCGCGGACTATGCGATCCGCATTCCGGCCAACAAGAGCCTGGAGCTGGAGATCGAAGACATCCTGTTTCGGCCACCGGGAAGGCCCTCCCGCAAGCCGCTGGTGCGCTACAAGAGTTTTCGCTATCAGGCGGAGAGTTGGTCCCAACCTCGGCGCATCGTGGCCAAGGTCGAGCACCATCAGGGCGAGCTATTCCCGCGCGTCGGATTCGTTGTGACCAGCATGAGCTTGCCGAGCCGTTCGGTGGTGCGTTTCTACAACAAGCGCGGCACGGCGGAGCAGTGGATCAAAGAAGGTAAGCAGGCCACGCACTGGACGCGGCTGTCGTGCCATCGCTTTCGGGCCAACGAGGTACGGCTACAACTGAGCGTGCTGGCCTACAACCTGGGGAACCTATGGCGGAGGCTCGGGCTGCCGCAACGGATCAAGAGCTGGTCGCTGACGAGCTTGCAGCACCGGTTGATGAAGACCGGCGGTCGGCTGATTAAACACGCGCGGTATTACTGGCTCTTGTTCGCGGAGGGACATCTGAACCGGCGGCTGTTTGGCGACATGCTGCGGAGGATCTGGGCGCTGCCTGTGCCGGGCGGGTAGCACCGCACTTGGCGAATGCGAAATCTGTGTACTGAGGACGGAAGCTCGGAGGGGTGTCTGCGAAATTGACTTCGCAGCGGCGGATCAGCCCCCATGAGGGGCAAGAAGGGGGCTCGATCGGTCCCGCCTCAGCCGCCGCCTCTACCGGGTGGAGAAATGGTTGCGCTTCGCCGGGTGAGGGTGTAGACTCGTGCCGTCAGAGCAGCTAAATCGGAAATCCTGGGTGGAAGCGTGTCACTAGAGGTAGCGAAGTCACGCGCTCCATACAGCAGCCAGATATTGGATGGTCTCCGGGGCTGTGAGTCCTTTTTCAAATAGATGGCAAATTTACCAAGTCGTATGGCGCGTACGTACGACTTTGTAAGGTAATCGCGGAATGGGTCTTGCCCCATCGCCCCCCCGATCATCCTTAGTGGGCCCACAACCCCGGGACGGAGAAGAGGGTGGCCAGGAAAAGTGCCAGGGGCAGGTAGATCCCCTCGTTGATCTTGGTCATGGTTATCGCAGCGAGGAGTGTACCCAGCAGCACAGGACGCATGAACGACCTACCCTTTAGGGTCGCGGCCACCAATAGACATGCGAGCAGGAGCGCAATGAGGTCTTGTGGATGACCCGGCTCGCCTTGCAACGGCGTTCCGGCCTTGAGTCGTCACAAGCCGCGGCAGTAGGGACCGGCGATCTCGCCGGTCCGGGGGTCCGACACATCGCCCCACAGACTCCTCCGGGGCCTGTTCGCTTGTGCCTACGGACCCCCGGTTTTGCTGCAGCCTGTGGGGGAGCTGTGTCGCCCTCTCCGGGGCTTTCCGCACTGCCACTTTTTCCCACGGCTGAAGCCGTGGGCTGTGATTGTTGCGGCCCCCTGACGGGGCCAGACTCGTGGTTCATCTGCCACTGATTGGGGTGATATATAGTAACTCTGTAACCCGCAAGGGCTGAGGCACACTAAGTGAACGGTATTGACGCTAGCCCGCATTTCTCACCACGACCGCGGTGGACGAGGCGAACGGCCCGGCGGCCTTGGCGCGCGGCAACACTTCGTGCACATCGCCAACGTACAGTCTGTCCGCAAGCGGGCGCGATTTATCGCGCCCCTCGACTTTGGCGTTTTGAAAGCAGGTTCGAGGCGGAGACAGGAGGGGCAAGAGGTTCAAGGGGAAGCATAAAGCAAGGCGGTGGGGAGGGCTGCGCTGAGTTTTTGGGGGGTTGGAGTGGGCGAGGGGTTGGACGGGAAGCCGCAGAAACGACGCAAGCCTTCGCCCCACAGCTCGGCCCGCAGGTGCTGGATCAGATCGAGCGTCGTGGCGCGGGGCTTCGAGCGGCGCGCGCGCCATTTCGGGGGCGGCAGGGCGTCGGGGAAGCCCGCCGGGCCCCAAGTCTGGCGCGCCGCCAGCAACAACCAGGCGTAAGCAGCCACGATCAACTGCGGCGCCGCTTCGACCGAGCGGGGATGTCTGACCTGCGCCTGTCCTACCCCCAACAGCGTCTTTTCGTCGCGGAAGTTGACCTCGATGTCCCAGCGCCAGACGTAGTGCTCGACGATCTGCTGGGGCGACAAGTCGGGATCGGTAGCGATCAGATAAGCGGGCCGGCGATACAGCAGGCGCGAGCCTTGGCGGGGCCGATAGCGCAGCGGGGCGATGATGACTAAACACAGATCGCAGTTCCCGCCGGCGGGACGCCAGCGCAGCCGAGTCAAGGTCTTGATGCGGAAGCGATGCCGCTTGCCGGCGGCGTAGGCGGTGACGATTTGCCAGCGAACGCTGTCATCCTGGCGCAGTTGTTCGGGAGTGGGAGCCCGCTCGCCATAACGGCGGCGGCGGCCCGTGGCGGCTGCTTGGCCGGTCGGCAAGTAGTAGAGCTTGGCGTCTTGGCGGATGCGACCGATCAGCACGGTCTGGGGCGGCAGGTTTTTCAACACCGTGCGGTTGGTGAAGCGGCCGTCGACGAGCACTTCGAGTCGCCGCGAGGCATCGTCTTGCTCCAACTTCTGCCGCAGGGCGTGCAGGCGTTCGGCGCCCCGCTGGGCGAGCGAGGCGCGGCGGCAGGCGAGGCGGTATTGTTGTTGCTCCTGCTCAGGGGCGTTTCGCCGTGGTGTGGGTGGGGTCGGGGCGTGTTGGAAATCGAGCGGGATCAGGCGCGCCGCTGGGGGGTCGGCGCCGCCGGGCACAGCGGCCGAGATCTGGATGACGCGCTGAGCGCGAATCAGGTTGGTTTGGAAGGGCGGTCCCAGCGGATCGCGCCGCCAGGCGACGCCGGGAGTTTTGGCGCCCCGCTTGGGCAGCAGTGAGTCATCGAGTGCGACCACCAGAGGTGCGGTGGGGGACAGTTGCTCGAGCACTCCGCGGCGGACCACGCCGAACAGGTCTGGGGCCTCGACCCGGGCCTGGGAGAAGAGCCGATAGACGGCCGACCAGTCCTGGAAGCTGTCGCCGGCGGTGTGCAGCAACCCAGTCACGGTGTGGCGGCCGAGACAGACCAAGGCGCTCAGCATCAGGCTTTGGATCTTTTCTTGGACCCGCTGTTGGCGGCGGCCCTGGAGCGCTTGGCGGGCGAGGGCTTCGAGCTGGTCGAGGAGCCTCGGGGCGGAGTCTTTTTTTTTAACGCCGAGGGGGGCGGGTGCCGACGGTTCAACACCAGTTGGGAGCGGTCTTCGATGACCCACTCGACGGTTTCACCGCGCGAGAATTCCAGCGCCTGGGCCAAGGCGGAAGGGAAGTTGACGTACCACTGCTGACTGGCTTCGCGCTTAATGAGTTGGACTTTGGTGGGGTAACCCATGTCGTCTCCTTATCTAGTTATATAACTAGATACCAGAATACCCCACAATGTTTCGACCCAGCAAGGGTTTTTATCCCCTTGGCCCGCTCTCGTCCTCTTAAATGTGGGAATCTATCTAGTCAAACGCCAAACTCGAGGGGTGGACTACCCAGTCCACCCGTTGATTGCGACCGAAGCGTAGGGGCGCAGGCGCTCAACTCGCTCAAGCATGGCCCTGAGCCTGGATTCTCCACACCTCCTCCACGTTTTGACCGCGGGTGCAATACATGCGGTCGTAGAGGTTGACGTTGGGGTCGCAGTGCGGCACGAGGAGTTCGACTTTGTCACCCAAACGGATCTCTCGGCTGGCGTCTTCCAGCTCCAGGATGCCGTGTTCGTCACCACCGAACCGGTAGTTGACTCCTGTAACGCCGACGATCTCTGGGCCAAATTCTCGGTCCGTGGCGAAGGCCTTCAGCCCGGCGTCGAGCGTCGCCAGGTCGTCGTGATTCTTGCTGATCACCGTAGCGAGTACTGTCAGCGAGGGTGCGAAGTCGTCGTAGACCGGCCCGCTCTGGCCGCCAATTCGGCGATAGTCAAGGTCCATGAAAACGTAGGATCCGACTTGTAGCTCCGTGATTCCGGGAAGCTGCGGGTCGATGTTGTAGGTGCCCGTACTGGCGCCCGACATGATTTCGACCGGCAAGCCTTCTCGTTTCATCTGCGCGAAGGTCTCGAGCACCGGCGTCATGTAGGTTGTGGAATGTTCCACTCTGGCCTCGAATCCCTCGACGTGCGACGATGCTCCCGAATAGCCATGAACGCCCCGCAAGGTAAGGTTCGGCAAGTTATCGACTTTCTTTGCGAGCGACAGAGCAGGCTCGCCCGAGCCGACACCGGTGCGACGGCCAACAGGGTCAATGTCAACGAGGACATTGAGCTCGACCTTGGCTGCTGTGGCCGCTTCGCTGAGCTGCTGGGCGTGGTCGGGATGGTCGACTACCGACATCGTCTCCGGCAGGCTCTTCGTCAACCGAATCAGGCGCTGAACTTTATTGGGGCCGACTAGCTCCGAAGTGATCAGTAGACCTCCTATTCCGGCGGCACCCATTTGCTCCGCCTCGTGAATCGTTGCGGTGCAGATGCCCAGGGCGCCGGCCTCAAGCTGGCGACGTGCAATCTCAGGACATTTGTGAGTCTTGGCGTGCGGGCGAACTCCGACCGATGCCTGCTCCGCGTGGCGCGCCATCTTCGAAATGTTCGCGGAAAGATGGTCAAGGTCGAGCAGTAACGAAGGCGTCGGCAAGTCAAGTTTCGTTACACCGCGGACTTCCTTGCCCGACCCGAGTCGCTTTTCAATTTCCTCCACCTTGTAGCCGCGAGCCTTTTGCGCCGAAAGCACCGTGGGTGTGACAACAGCCACGGCAAGGTTTCTCTGCATCCATTCTCTTCTTGAGGTTTTCATCGCGGACCTCCTAGGGCGCTATCGTACCGTCTCCCCGACCGTCTCCACAAATCGTATCCCGCCGCGGAGTCGGTATCCGCGACCGCGCAGACGTCAGCGGCGTTCACGCGGTGTATCCATCGTTGACACCTTCGGTTTTCGGACGGTAGAATGCCGCCCATGCGTTTGTTGGTCTCGCTTATTTCGATTTTCCTGGCGGTCGCCGGCCCAACCCTTGGCGAGTCGCGGACAGAGCGCTATCTTTACCTCGGGATGCCCGACGGAGCTCAGAAAGAAGGCCGGTCCGGCCCCGGTATCCTGATTTTCGACATCGATAACGGGCATAGGTTCGTCAGGCGGATTGATGTCCCCATCTTCGAGGAAGGACTTCGCGGCTTCACGGGAAACCTCAACACACACAGTGTTTATTACTCCACGACGAATCGCCGATTGGGATGTTTCGATCTCGAGAAGGGGAAAATCACTTGGGAAAAGACCTATGACGCCGGCTGTGACCGATCGGCCATTACCCCGGATGGCAAGAAGATCTATGTTCCCACGGGATGGTGGTACCCCGGGGAAGATAGCGGCTTTCTGGTCGTCAACGCGGAAAACGGGGAGCTCATCAAACGAATCCCGGTCGGTCCTCAGGCCCACAACAGCATCGTGAGTCTCGACGGGCGTCGGGTGTTTCTCGGCACCAGAACCATGTTGACGATCTTTGATACAGCCACGGACCGCATGATCCAGCAAATAAAGGACGTGGGTGAACGCGGGGTGTTCCCCTACACCATCGATAGCCGGAACCGGATCGGCTACGTTTGCCTCGGGAATCACGTTGGCTTTGACGTGGTCAACCTTGAAACGGGAAGGGTTCTGCACCGCGTCTTTGCGGGGGATGAACCGATTGCCCATCGTACGCACGGAGCGGCTCTCACTCCCGATGAAAAGGAACTGTGGATCAGCGACCAAGAGGGCCGGAAGCTGTTTATTTTCGACGCCACGAAAATGCCCCCCGAGCCAAAGGGTCACGTCGAGCTATCCCAGGGTGGTCACGGGTGGGTGTGCTTTAGTCTGGATGGTCAGTACGCCTGGTCCCATACACCCGATGTCTTTGACGCCAGAACGAAAAAACTCGTAGCTACCCTGAAGGATGAAAACGGCAATCCTGTAAGCAGTTCGAAGTTTATCGAGGTTCATTTCCGCGATGGCAAAGTTGTGGAAATGGGCAACGAGTTTGGACTCGGGCGCAAATACTGAGGTTCGCAAATATAGTGACCAACACCAGCGAAACACTCGGGATGCTGGAAAGGGCGCGACATGTCGCGCCCGTACAAACAAACGCTGTCGTTCACCCCCTTTTGTGA
Source organism: Bryobacterales bacterium (assembly GCA_965222095.1). Lineage (GTDB taxonomy): Bacteria > Acidobacteriota > Terriglobia > Bryobacterales > UBA6623. The sequence goes on along the minus strand of CBDCTD010000004.1, from coordinate 1,691,642 downwards.
ATGCGCGGTCGTCTGCCGAAAGCCGGGTGAGACGATTTGCGAGATCGGCCCGCGGCACGTAATTCTCTCGAGCTACCTGGGTCAGGCGGCGACCGCGGTCCGCACAGCGGGACTGCTTGCCTACTTCGCCAACCTCAAAGAGCAGGGCTTTACCCAATCCGAAATCGACCTAGCGGCGAAGGTCAACCCAGCGCGGTTTTTAGGGTTGGAATAGTCGGCGAGGTCACGCCTGCCGGCTGAAACAGCCTTCACTTGGCCAGAAAGTTAGATGCCCCGAGCCGGCGTCGCTCGTAACCCTTTGCTGCTGAAATACCCGAGCTGGCCGGCGGTTGCGACAGGAGGCGTGAAGGATGATTTGCAACAGCGTAAAAACTTAGGCCGCCTCAAACCGAGCTTTGGCAGCGGCCATCCATTGCTCGCCTTCTGATTTTGGTTTGCCCGCCATAGCGGCCATCAGGTCGGCATGATCGGCCGTGTAATGGCCCTGCATCTGTTTAAACCAGTCTTCGAACGTTTCGGCCGAAAAATCCTGACCACAAGCATCACAGGGTAAAGTTTTTTTCATGGGGTTATGGTAGCTGAGAAACAGGAGATCGACCAGCAGCAACAGCAGCAGGAAGCCGCTTGACCAGGACGATAAAGTATATCGCCGACTGCGAACGCAAGGCGAGGCTTCGAGGGTCGGCCGCTAGCCGGAGGCTTCCCCGATATCGCCGCCGCGGCTAATCGGCAGGTCGATGTCGCCATGTTCTTCCAACTTCAGAGCGCTCGACAATCGAGGAATGCCGGCTGAGAGCCGTTTGGCGATTTCGGCCTGCTCCGGCGAGGCCAGACTGGCCCGGCAGGCGTCTTCGTAGCCCATCGACGCGAAATAGATCGCTTCGTCGAAGAACTCCGAAATCGCGAGAACCAACTCGTGCTCGAGAGGAAGCTCCCCCGAGTCCCCCGGCAGCGCCCGGCGGATGTAGTGGAGCAACATCGTTTTGGTGAGGTTCAGCGCATGGATGACATGGCTCAAAGGAATGCCGTCCAGATAACGCTGCCGGCCCAGTTTCCGGTATCGAGACTCAAGGGCAAACTTGGACCGCGCATTCAGCCAACTTCCTAGATTCACATAGAGCTCCGACTTCAGTTCGATCAACCGGTCCGACGAGATCGACCGATACCCGTAGGTTCTCGGATGTTCCTGAAGGGCTTGCACCAAGTCCGTGGTCAAGCGATTGGCGTTTTCCTGAACGAATCGAAGAAGTTTTTGAGAGATCATGGCATAGTCCTCTGTTGAACAAGACTCCGCGATTACCAGAGTTGGCCGCCTGAACTTCGGTTGGCTCTGCGGCCTTCGGATCCCGCGGTTTCACGATCCGCGAGCAAATGAATTTTATGAGACGACTGAACTATCCAGCAGTTGGGTGATCGGCCAACTACAGCAGTGAGTTTAGGGGTCCGCCCATCTTCTTGTCAATACCGTTACTGAAGTTTAGCAGTACCAAAATCGTAATAGTATTAAATGTTTTGTTGAGGGGGGCTCGCGGGCCGTTTGTCTTCTTCGGTCAGGCGGAGCGGAACTCGAGAATCTTGCTTGGCTTGTAAGCCATTGCAGGGTAAGAACTAAGCACACCTTCCAGCCGACTCCGCCGGTCGGCTGGCGCCCTGGCACCCTTTCTTCTTCGTTGGTGTTTGAGAGGCTTCCGAGAACAATACTATTCGTTCGACCGCCGACTCAGCCCGGTTGCCCTGTGATGTAATGCAAGAATCGTCGCCCCCCTGATCGCTCGTCACCGACCATGCCCGACTTGATTTTCCGTTCTGCCTGTGCGATGGCCGTTCTCGTTCGTGAGAAGAAGGTATCCCCGACCGAGCTGCTGGAAGCGCACCTCGACCGCGTCGCACAGGTCAACCCGGTCCTCAATGCCATCGTCGACCTCAACGCGGAACGAGCGCGGAAGGAAGCGCTTTCGCTTGAAAAGAAGCTGGCAGCGGGAGAAGGAACCGGGCCGCTAGCCGGTGTGCCGATGACGATCAAGAGCTCGATCGACGTTGCGGGATTGCGGTGTGAATCGGGCACCAAGCTGCGGGAGGGATATGTTGCCAAGGAAGATGCTACGTTGGTCGCCCGCTTGCGTGAAGCCGGCGCAATTGTAATTGGCACGACGAACGTCCCCGACCTTCTGATGGCCTACGAGACCGACAACCTTCTATATGGCCGAACGAACAACCCTTGGAACCTTGAGGTGACGGCTGGAGGCTCGAGCGGTGGAGAAAGCGCCGCGATCGCTTCGGGCTGCTCGGCGGGGGGATTCGGAAGCGACGGAGGTGGTTCGATTCGGGTCCCGGCGCACTTCTGCGGTATTTGCGGTCTCAAGCCGACGCCGGGGCTGATTCCTCGCGGGGGCCACTGGCCGGCGTGCATCGGCCCATCCGCTTTTACGGGTGTGGTCGGCCCCATGGCGCGTCGAGTGGAGGACTTGGAGCTTCTACTGGCTGTCACTTCGGGCGAGGATTTTGGCGATCCTTCGAGCGTCCCGCTTCGCTTGGAAGCCACGCGGGATCTCGACCTGTCTCGCCTAATAGTAGGTTGGTTCGAGGGCGATGGCGTCAACCCCGTTACGGCGGAGACGAGGCAAGCTGTGCGGACCGCCGCCCAAAAGCTTGAGGAACAAGGGTTGCGGGTGGATCCCTTTCGGCTGCAGGGCATGGAATCAGCACGTGATCTTTGGTGGACGTTTTTCGGCGTAGTGGCTACTACCTTGCTGGCGCCAATGATCAAGGGACGCGAGGACGATCTCCACCCGATCGTGAAAGACCTGACAGCTCCGGAGGAAGAGGCGGAAGCCGTTACCTATGAAAAGTTCCTCGAAACTTGGTTAACACGGGATGCCCTCAGAGCCTCACTGCTGGAACAAATGCAGGACCATCAGGTTCTTCTGTGCCCCGTGGGATCGGTCCCGGCCTTTCGGCATGGCGAACGATCATGGACGATTGACGGCCGTGAGGTCACCTACGAACAGGCGTTCACGTCCTGCGTGATGTTCAATTTGTTCGGCAACCCTTCGGTCGTTGTACCGGTTGGCCGCTCCGCCGAAGGCTTGCCGATTGGCGTCCAGCTCGTGGGGCGACCGTTTGAAGACCAACTCGTCTTGGCCGTCGCCGGCAAGCTTGAAGAGGCCTTGGGCTCCTGGCAAGCTCCACCCGAGTCCGTATGGGAAACTGCCCGGAAGTCCTGAACATCTCGACTCGCCCTAGCGAGAAAGGCGCGCTAGTAACTCGCTTTTCTCACCACATGGTGAGCCGAGGTGCGTGAGAAGCCCCTCAGTCTCAAGCGATCTTGCGGTAGGCGACCTGTTCGTAAGCGAGGCCGACGCGGAACATCCCTTCCTTCTCGCAGCGGCAATAGACGACCCGGGCCTTCCCTTGGACGTTGAAGGAGTAGTCGGAGCTGTAGAGGTCACCCGCTAGTGTAGTGCCACATAAATAACTGTACAATAACACCCTTTTCACGGTAGGATGGTTTATGTGGCCATCCGCTGACGCTCTACCCCTCACCGCTCCGCAGCGAAACGCTCTTCGTCGCCTGGTTCGAGGAGGCAACACAGCCCAGAAAATGGCCTTACGGGCAGGCATTGTTTTGCTGTGTGCGCAGGGGTTGGCGAACCACGCCATTGCCCGCGAACTCGGCGTCAACCGCAAGACCGTCATCCTGTGGCGAAAGCGCTTCGCCCAGTCCGGCCTCGACGGACTCCGCGATCGGACGCGCCCCGGACGCAAACCGGCGCTCTCCGCTGAATTCGTCCAATGCATCCTCGATACAACGCTTCACGAGAAGCCCCGGGCGGCCACGCATTGGAGCACCCGCACCCTCGCCAAGCACTTGGGCGTCTCCAAGATGGCCATCCAGCGCGTCTGGAAAGCGCACGGACTGCAGCCCCATCGCCTCGAAACTTTCAAGCTCAGCCGCGACAAGCAGTTCGTCGAGAAACTCCGCGACGTGGTCGGTCTGTACTTGAATCCGCCCGAGCACGCACTGGTGCTCAGTGTCGATGAGAAAAGTCAGATCCAGGCCTTAGACCGCAGCCAGCCGGGACTGCCCCTGAAAAGGGGTCGTGCCGGCACCATGACCCACGACTTCAAACGACATGGCACAACGACGTTGTTCGCCGCCTTCAATGTGCTCGACGGCAAGGTGATCGGCGAGTGTCTGCCGCGACATCGGCACCAGGAATTCCTCAAATTCCTACGCAAGATCGACCGCGAAACGCCACCGGCGCTGGAGCTGCATCTGATCGTGGACAACTACTCCACGCACAAGCATGAGCAAGTGAAGAAGTGGCTCGCGAAGCACCCCCGCTTCCACTTTCACTTCATTCCCACGTCTTCTTCTTGGCTCAATCTCGTCGAGCGCTGGTTCCGCGAGCTGACACAGAAGCGCATCCGCCGCGGCGTGTTCCGCAGTGTTCCCGAACTCGAGGCCGCCATCCACGAGTACCTGGAAGCGAGCAACCAAGCGCCCAAGCCCTTTGTCTGGACAGCTCCGGCACAAGATATCCTCGCCAAAGTCGAGCGCGCCGCCAAAACCCACGCCATTGTCCAGAACCGTTAGTGGCACTACACTAGTGTAACGGCAGATCCTACGACCAGGGGCACGAACATGTCGACGCCGATCCCAGTTTCATTGACGTCAACAAGCTTGGCCGCGAACTTCCTTGGAGATTCACTCTCACCGTAGGAAGAAATCTTGAGCCCGGCCGGCAGGTCAACCCGACGCCGCGGGCTTACGCGCCTGTCTCGAATTGGTTGGACCATGACGGCCATATCGGCTCTTTTGCCAGGCACCGATAGGCCTACTTCGTTCGACGACTCGTTTCTGCCCATCCTGCTCCGAAGACTGGTCTGAGACTCTCTTTCGGAAGCGCGAGACTCTCGGCTCATACAGTGGCTCCGGTCCGGCCGCCGAGTTGCACCGCGCCCAGCCTTTATTTGCCGCTTCCGGCGGGACTTGCTAAACTCTTACGTTTTTAGTCCGACTCGCCGCTCCTAGCAGGACGAACGCGTTGGGCAAGCCGTATCCCTGTCTCATTCCTATCTTTCCTTCTCAAAACAGGGCGCCGGTGGTAGATAGACGTGCCTAGGCCGTCACTAGGGACCAGGAAACCGCGGCACGAAGATGAAATCGTTCAACGGAAACCCCGTACCGTCCGCGGGCGATGTCATCGCGGTTCGGGAGGGCAAGTTCGTCGTTCCTGACCACCCGATTATCCCTTTCATCGAGGGCGACGGGACCGGGCGGGACATATGGAAGGCTTCCCGACAGGTGTTCGACGCCGCCGTGGAGAAGACCTACGGTGGGGCGCGTCAAGTCATTTGGTATGAAATACTAGCAGGCCAAAAGGCATTTGATCGCTTTAACAGTTGGCTGCCCGATGACACGGTGCAGGCGATTCGGCACTTTCACATCGCTATCAAGGGACCGCTTACAACGCCGGTTGGAGGCGGCATTCGTAGCCTAAACGTGGCTCTTCGGCAGATCCTTACCCTGTACGTTTGCATGCGGCCGGTGCGATACTTTCCGGGCGTACCGTCGCCGATGAGGCATCCCGAGAAGCTGGACGTGGTGGTCTTCCGGGAGAATACGGAGGACGTCTACGCCGGGATCGAGTGGCGTCAAGGCACTGCCGAGGCCGGTCGGGTGATCGACTTCTTGAACCAAAAGATGGGCAGCGCGATCCGTGAGGACTCCGGTGTCGGCATCAAGCCCATCAGCGTAACGGGATCGAAAAGGCTTGTCCGCAGAGCTATCCAGTATGCCATTGAGAATGGCCGCAAGAGTGTCACCCTGGTCCACAAGGGCAACATCCAGAAGTTCACCGAGGGCGCGTTCCGCGACTGGGGTTACGAGGTTGCCAAGGAAGAGTTTCCCGAGGCTTGCGCAACGGAAGAAGAAGTTGGCACTGACGCTCCCGAGGGAAAGGTTATCGTCAAGGACCGCATCGCCGATTCGATGTTTCAACAGGTGCTGCTACGGCCTACCGAGTACGACGTGATCGCAACCACGAATCTGAATGGGGACTACCTATCGGACGCCTGCGCGGCGCAGGTCGGCGGGCTAGGCATGGCTCCGGGGGCCAACATCGGTGATGAATACGGGGTCTTCGAAGCTACGCATGGGACGGCCCCGAAATACGCCGATCAGGATGTGATCAACCCGTCGAGCGTGATTCTCTCCGGCGCTATGATGTTTCGTTTTATGGGCTGGGAGGGTGTGGCGGATCGGATCGAGGCCGGCATCACCCAAACCATCGCCAACAAGACGGTTACCTACGATCTACATCGCCAGATGGAGGGGGCGAAGAAGTTGAAGACAAGCGAGTTTGCCACCGAGATCGTCAACAACATGGCGGACCTTGATGCCGGCTAGGACTCGTCCGATCGCGGTGGCCGTTCGCTATTCGACGGCGTTGGCGATTACAGGGGCTGTTGGGTCCTTCTAAATGAAGGATACGTGCCGCCTGAGGAGATAAGAGATGAGGAACAAAGTTACGGTCGTTGGCGCCGGAAACGTCGGAGCCAGTTGCGCCCTCAGACTCGCCGACAGAGAGTTAGCCGACATCGTGCTAGTGGACATCGTGGAGGGTGTTCCCCAAGGGAAGGCGCTCGACATGCTCGAGGCCTGCCCGGTGCAGGGGTCCGACGTGAGGATCATGGGCTCCAATGATTACGAAGTGACGGCGAACTCCGATATTGTCGTCATCACGGCGGGGTTTCCGCGCAAGCCGGGCATGAGCCGAGACGATTTGTTAATGAAGAACTACGAGATCATGAGGGCCTGCGTTGAGCCGGCGGTCAAGTACTCGCCGAACTGCATTTTGGTGATCGTTTCCAATCCGTTGGATGCCATGTGTCACGTGGCCTATAGGCTCAGCGGATTCGCCAAGAACCGAGTGGTCGGAATGGCGGGGATTCTCGATACGGCCCGCTTTCGGACGTTCCTCGCCGAAGCCGCCGGGGTTTCGGTCGAAAACGTCGTAGCCTTTGTGCTGGGAGGCCACGGAGACACGATGGTGCCACTGGTGCGCTATACCAGCGTCTCCGGCATCCCGATCACGGACGTTTTGGACGCGAAAACTATCGACAAGATTGTGGAAAGGACTCGCAACGGAGGAGGGGAAATCGTCAAGCATCTTAAGACGGGCAGCGCATTCTACGCCCCTTCGTCGGCGGTGGTGGAGATGGTCGAATCGATCTTGAAGGACAAGAAGAAGGTTCTACCCTGCACGGCCTATCTAGAAGGGGAGTACGGGGTTAACGGACTGTTTGTCGGCGTGCCCGTCAAGCTGGGGTCGCGGGGGATCGAAAGGATCTACGAGCTGAACCTAAATGATGAGGAGAGCGCTGCGCTAAAGAACAGCGCCGACGCCGTCCAAGAGCTCGTCAACGTGCTCAAGCCCCATCTTGGATGACCCGGAGCGGGCTTACGATCTGAACGTAGCCATATTAGAAAAAGGAACAGAAATCAAAAACACAAGGCACTGATTAGTAGTTGAGCTGGAAGGTTGCCGGGTTGCTCTTATTTCGCGGAATCTGCTATAAACCTGACATCCCAGAAGGTTGACGCAAACAGCCGGCTGGTTGGACGCTTTGGTACTGCGCTTTCGAGCGGATTCACTGAGCGTTCTGAGTCCGACTGACCGGCTGTTCGAGGGACGAGCTTTAGCAGTCGTCGATCCTGCGGCCCAGGTTGGCAAAGGCCTCGATAGCGCTAGGAGAGGTAGAGTCACGGCCAAGAAAAAGAAGGTAGTGTCCTCCAAAAGGTCAGCCTCTTCCAAGGGCACAAAGACTGCGAAGAGGCGGAAGGTGTCGAAGAACGTTAAGTCAGCAGCTACGAGTGCGTCTTCGAAAAAGAAGTCGGCGCCACAGGCGAAGGCTTCCGCCAAGGCCGTAAAGAAGGCCCAGGGCACGAAGAAATCGGCGAAAGGACAGAAGTCCGGGCAACCTGCAACGCCGACGGCAACCAAAAGCGCCAAGAAAGCGATCGGCCGAAAGGCAGTCTCGTTGAGCGCAGCCCGCTCAGCTATTCGTTCCGCTAGGGCCGAAGAGGCAGCCAGAGTCCGTAAACGGGCGCAGGACGCACGCATAGTTCGCCAGCTCAGCGAACGCCAGGCTGCTCACTACGAAGTGGCAGTCGGTCATCTCAACAGCAGGAACTTCGTCCAGGCACGATCACGCTTTGAGAAGGCGGCGGATGGACCGGATACCACTTTGCGACACCGGGCGAAAATTTACGCCGAGATCTGCCGCAGTCGGATTGAAACGAGGAAACTCCGTCTCAAGAGCGTCGATGACTACTACAACTATGGGATCAAACTCATGAATGACCGCCAATTGGACGAGGCGGAGCGTCATTTAGGCGAAGCCTTGCGGCTCGACCCGCGAGCGGATCACGTATATTACGCGACCGCCGTATTACATGCCATCAGGGGCAACACCGCAGGCGTCCATCAAAGCCTAACCCGGGCTATAGAATTGAATCCCAGAAATCGGCCGTTGGCGCTGAACGATTCGGACCTGGCGACCGTGCGAGAGGACCCTTCCATTTCCGACCTCTTGCGTTCCAAGGGGCCTCCTCCCGGCTAGCCGCAATCCGACGTGCCATCCAAAGACCGCCAACAGCCATCGCAGCGATCTGCCAAAAAGGTAACGGGCCTAGCGAGCCGCTCACGCCGCAAGCGTCGCAGGGCCGCTGAGAAACCGTGCCGCATTGTGGCTATGGGTGGAGGTACGGGTCTCTCCACGGTGCTGGCGGGACTGAAGCGGTTTTACCCAGCTGAAGGGAGTGGGGCAAGACCCCGATCCCCGGTGGTCGACCTGGCTGCAATCGTAACCGTCAGCGACGACGGGGGAAGCTCAGGAAGGCTACGCCGGGAATTCGATATCCTCGCCCCGGGTGATATTCGTAACTGCATGGTCGCCTTGGCGGAAGACGAAGCGTTGTTGTCTAGGCTGTTCCAGCATCGCTTCTCCAGCGGTCAGGGCCTTGCGGGGCACAGCTTCGGGAATCTATTCCTGACAGCCCTCACGGCCGTCAGCGGCGATTTCCAGCAAGCGGTGCAACTTTCGAGCGAGGTATTGGCGATACGGGGGAGGATCTTTCCCTCCACGCTAACCAACGTTGAGCTGGAAGCCCGGCTGGAAGGGGGTAGATCGGTGAAGGGGGAGTCCCGGATTACCGAGAGCCGTGGCGCGGTCAAAAGTATCCGCCTGAAGCCCCGCCGTTGCGTACCGCTGCCGGAATCGCTGGCCGCTATCGCAGAAGCCGATCTGATCACCATCGGACCCGGCTCGCTCTACACCAGCGTCATCCCGAATCTGCTGGTCGAAGGCATTCCCGAGGCGATCATGGGCTCCCGCGCCCTCAAGGTCTACGTCTGCAACCTGATGTGGCAACCCGGGGAGACCGAACACTACTCCGCCGCCGATCACGTTCGCGCCATCTATAATCACGCACCAGGGCTGACATTCGACTACGCTGTTGTGAGTGCGAACCGAATTCCCGCCGCGCTGCGGCGACGCTACGCTCGGGAAAACGCACTTCCCGTGGAGGTGGATACCCGGGAGTTGGAAGATCTCGGCGTCAAGGTGCTGTCCGAGAAGCTGACCGCAAAAGGTGCGGTGGTCCGTCACGATCCAGACCTTGTAGCTGACCTCTTAGTGCGGCTTGCCCGCTCGAACCGCAAAGCGAAGGGCGAGTAGGACGGCCCCGATCCTCAGGGCTGTGAAAATCCTCCCACATTCGCCTACTCGGGCGCCATGAATAGTGGCCCTATTTGACTGCAAGGAAAACTCTTGGCTGGGTGTAGGGGCGTGATTTATCGCGCCCGCCTTTGCCGGCTCATAACGGACCCGGGCGGGGACTTGTGGCGGTCCGCTCTGACGTGAATGCAGGCTTCCCCGCGGTCGAATCCGGGACCTCATCGCTGGGACGTCCTCCCCTCACGAGTAGCCTTGTCGGTTTTCAGACCCCGTGACCCGCTTTCGGGAGCGAGCTCTGAGTTAGAATAAGGGCGAGTTTTCATCCGCCATGTTGAGTCGTGTCTTGGTTTCGCTGCTGGTCTGTTTCGGTCTGCTATGTGGACAGCAAGTAGAGCAGTCGTCGGAAACCATTCGAGTCGATGTCGATGTCGTGAATGTTCCGGTGACGGTCACGGACAGCGATGGCAAGTACATCATCGATCTAAACAAGGACGACTTCGAGGTCTACGAAGACGGCCAGCGAGTCGACATTCGTTACTTCACTGCGAGTACGGCCGAGGAAGCCAAACCGCCGCTGTGGGTCGGCTTCTTGGTCGAGCTCAGCAACACGGCCCGCATCTACTACAAGAGCTACAAGGAATCGATCGGCGATTTGGCGTATATCCTGATTCCCGAAGAAGGGCGGAACAAGGGCTTCCTGATGGGCTATCACACGGAAGTCGATCTGCTTGTGAAAACGACCGGTGATCCCTACCCCATTGCGCAGAGGATGGAAAAACTCAAACACGGCGGTGGCAGCGCCATGCTCGATGCCATTTATGCGGCGTGCACGGAGCAATTAGCGTCCGCGACATACCAGGGCTCAGGCGAGCCTCGGAAAGTCATCGTCATTGTCGGCGACGGGCACGACAACGCCAGCAAGCGCACCCTCGAGGAGGTCATCTTCGAGGCACAACGCAACCACGTAACGATATTCGGCGTGAGCACGGTAGCCTGGGGTTTTCACGAAGAAGAAGAAAAGAACCTCTATAAGTTGGTCCGTGCCACGGGAGGCCGGGTCGGGAGTCCCATGGAGGGTGTCCACAGCGACATATCGGGCATTCTCTCGAAACCCCAGGACGCCGGCAATTACGTGCGCACCGTGGGTACGGGTGAATACGCTCGCGCCCAGCTAGAAGCACTTTATCAAGCTATCCTGGCAATTGCGGGCGATGTCCAAAGCCAGTACATCCTGGCGTACAATCCTCCTGCTCCCTTCAGTGACCAAAAGTTCCGCGAGATCAAAGTCAAAGTCACACTCGAGGCTGAAACGAAGATCCGTCACCGAACCGGCTACTATCCGCCGGAGTTGTAATTCCGCCAGGGTTCTCCCACCTGGAGCAAATCCCGTAATCGGCGTAACAGGGGGGGCGAGTGGAACGGGAGTAACGCTACTTGCGTTGTCTTCCCGACCCGACTTGCACCCAGTAGTGGCTGATGGTTTGGCCGCCATTCAACCGCAAGATCGTCCAGCAACAGGATTGCTGTCGGTAACAAGTTCAGAGCACCAGCAATCCGATTGGAGCACGGGGAGACGAAGGCCGTCCACGGCCGACGCGGGTGCAAACACTATTGTGATCTAGTACGCTTCCACCCCCGCGGCGAACCTTTGTGCTAACTTCCGTGGTGGTTCCCCTAGCTCAGGTAGTCGACGCGCAGTCCGTCCCGCAAAATGCTGCTCAGTATCCACCAAAACACATCCCGGGCGGCGGGATACCGTGGATCGCTCGAGGGTTGGGCGAGAGCCGGAATCCGGTACGTCGAACTGAACGACCGTGTTCTCGACGGATTCCTCGAGAAGGATACCCTACCCGCCGCAGGGCGCGTTCTGACCAATCTGGGACTGACGCCCGTTTCCGCCGCCGCGGTTCTCCCTGATGTCTGGATCCCAGGCCCGGCACGGGCTGTATCACTTAAGACGTGGAGGAGGCGATGCGAGCAGTTTTCGACTCTTGGTCTGCAAAAGATCTACTGCCCGTCGATGACAACCAGAAGTGTCACCGTCGAAGACTTCGCGGCAACTCCAGACTGCATCCGCGAGGCAGGAGAGATCGCCAGGGAGTACCATCTGACAGCTATGATCGAGTTCATCCGCACCTCTACCCACCTGGCGACGCTGACATCAATGCTCAAAGTCGTCCGCGAGGCGGCGCATCCGAACGTGCGACCCATGCTCGACTTCTTCCACTTCTGGTCCGGACTGAGCAAATTCGAAGATCTGGACTTGCTCCAACTTGGCGAACTCGCTCATGTCCATTTTCAGGATCTGCCCGACACGCCCCGCGAGTTGATCGATAACGATTCCAGACTGATTCCCGGCGACGGCATCGCACCTGTCGCGCGCATCCTCCAGAAGCTCGCCGAGAAGCAGTACACCGGAGCGCTTTCGGTCGAGCTGTTCCGGGCCGAGTTCGTGACGGGGGAGCCGTTCCAGGTCGCCGCCGAAATCCGCCGGAAGTGCGAAACCGTGATGCGCCAGGCACAGGTCCTGTAAAGCGAGCCGGGCGTCCTTGGGCCGGATGCGTTCCAACGGGGTACGCCCACTATAATGGAGGGGTTTCTCCGTCGGCCCAGGGGCGGCGAGAGCACGCCTGCACGGGGCGACCATGGCAGTTTCGCCGGCCGCAAAACGCCTTCAAAACAGAATCCTCGCCTACTTCAACATCCAGCCCGGCGAGCTGCGCCCGATCTTGGGTCTGGCAGCTTATCTGCTGCTCGGGATTGCAGCGGTCATCTCTCTGAAGGCCGCCGCCGACTCCTTATTTCTAAAGGAATTCGACGCCCGACGCCTACCGTTGGTGGATCTTTCGATCACGGTACTCGTCGGCGTCGTGGTGAGCCTCTATCTACGGCTCTCGAACCGGGTCCCTCAAGGGCGCCTCATCAGCGGCACACAAATGTTTCTGGCGGCGAGCCTTTTTCTCCTCTGGGGGTTGCTGCGCTCGGGTGTGGCCGGGACCCCGGCGTTGCTCTATGTCTGGGTGGGAGTGTTCACGGTCCTCATACCCAGTCAGGTGTGGTCCTTGGCCGGCTCCCTTTTTACGACTCGTCAGGCAAAGCGCGTATTTTCCGTGATCGGAAGCGGTGGAATTCTAGGCGCCGCCCTCGGGGGGCAATTTACCAGCCAGGTCGGCCCGCACCTGGGCACGGCAAACATCCCTCTGGCGGCGGTAGGACTCGTTCTCGTTTGTGCGCTGATCGTCTCGCGGCTTAGCCGAGGGGCACAGACACCGGTAGCCCAGATCAGCGGCAAGGGAAAGGCCAAAGCCTCGATTCGGCAAAGCCTGCAGCTCGTCCGCGAGACTCGCTACCTCTCACTGATCACGATCGCCTTGTTTCTATCGACCTTGGTCAGCACGCTCGTGAAGTATCAATTCAAGGCGACCGTGCAGGTTCATTTCTTAGCAGACCCCTCCGCCATGACGCCTTTTTTTGGCGATTTCTACGGTTACCTCGCTGTCCTTTCCTTCTTGTTTCATGTGCTGTTAACCGGGCGTCTGTTGCGCTGGGTCGGGCTTGGCCTCTGTTTGTTCATTCTTCCGTCTTCGTTGCTGAGCGGGGCGACAGCTCTGCTGCTGTCCTCTTCGCTGGGGGCAGCCGTCTTGGCACGAGCGTCGGACCAGGGCTTTCGGCATTCGGTGGACCGGGCGTCGGTTGAGCTGCTTTACGTCCCCATAGCAGCGGCAGTCCGTGGTCAAGTAAAGAGCTTCCTGGATATGGTTGTCAGCCGTACGGCTGACGGGTTGGCAAGCTTGGTGCTGCTACTGCTGATCACGGCGCTGCATTTGGAGACGCGGGAAGTGAGCTGGGTCAGCCTAGTTTGCATAGTGGGGTGGTTGGTCGTGATGTGGCAACTTCGAGGGGAGTACGTTGCCAATCTGCGGAGTAGCATAGAGCGGCAGGACATTAGTTCCGAGGAGTTGCTTCGGCAACTGGCCGACTCTCCACCGCCGACGCAGCTCGCAGAGTCTCTAGAGGGATCGGACCCCAGAGCCATCGAAACGGCAGTCGAGTGGATGCACTTTAGCGGCGTCACCGCGCGTCAGGCCCAGCTGGCATCGCTTTTGACCCACGAATCGATTACCATCCGCCGCAAGGCGATGGCCACGGTGAGTAGCCGCAACATTCCGGGTTGTGAAAAGGACGTTGTCAAGTTTCTGGACGGCGAAGACCGCGTCGAAAGCCGTTGGCAGGCGCTTGAGTATCTCGAGGACCAAGATCCTTCCGAGGCCCTGCCGGCGATGACGGATCGCCTTGAAAGCGCCGACCGGGATTTGGCTGCGACCGTTGCCGCCCGCCTGCTTCACCACAAAGAGCCGGATCCCGCAGCGGCCAGGAAGGTCTTCTTCGACTATCTGGAAACAACGGCGGGCGACCGGAGTCTCTCGCGGGTGACCGCGGCACGACTACTGGGCTTGGCGCCGAAGACGGAGGAATTGAGCCCTTATCTCCTCCGCTTCCTCGAAGACAGCGACCCCGAAGTCGTCCGCTCGGCCCTTAAAAGCGCGGTCGTCCTTAAGCCGACCAACAAGGCGCCGGAAATCATCTCCATGCTCGGGAGCCACACCTTGAGGCGTGAGGCCCGCAAGGCTTTGGCCGCCCTGGGGGAACCGATTCTAGACCGGCTAAAAACGGCCGTGACTGACACATCCGTTGATGTTGGAGTGCGGCGGCGCATTCCACGGGTAGTCAGTGAAATTGGCGGACCTGAAGCCACACGGTCGCTCGTAGCGTGTCTAGAGAAGGTCGATCGCGCTGTCGGCCTCGAAGTACTGCGAGCCCTCGGCCGCATCCGCCGGCAGGAACCCCGAGCGCACTTTGAACCAGATAAGATTTCGGATCTGTTGGTCCTCGAGCTGAAAAGCTACTACCAGACCGTGATCCTGCTTAACGGAATTCCCACCCTGCGGGTCGGCGAGGGGGTCCAATTCCTGCGACGCACTCTGAGCGAGCGCCTGGAGCAGCACCTCGAATGGATTTTTCTTTTGCTCGAGCTGATCTACCCTCAGCGTGAGATCCGCGATTCCTACCACCGGATCGTCAGCGGCCGGCGCGATCTCCGGGCCAACGCGGTAGAATTTCTCGACAGCCGTTTGAGCAACCCGGTGCGGCAGATGCTTCTGCCGCTTCTCGAGGACGGCGTCGGGCCTAGTGTGTTGCGCGCGGGCCGGGAGTTTTTTAGCGTCAGGCCGGCAGCGTACGGTGAAGTTATAAAAACGTTGCTCGGCTCCAACGACCCCTGGCTCCAGGCCTGCGCAAGCTACGTAGCGGCCGAGTCGAAAATGCTTGCGCTCACGCCCGCGCTGGAAAAATTGAAGCACGCCACAGATCGGATGCTGGCTGAGACGGCATTTGCCGCGCACGCCCGACTAACCAAGGCAGGCTCCGAAGAGGACTCGGGCTAGCCGTCCGTGGTAGAAGTTAGGTTCGGCGAAAAACTTGGACCGACTTTTCACCGAACTGAGCCGCGCGCGTTAGGGTTTGTAAAAAAAGCCGGGACTGTCCGAAGCGCCATGCAAGGGGCGGGGCGCTTTATCAATGACTTGCGAGAGGCGCGGGCACTGGAAGGTGTGAAAAAATCAGGGACTGTCACAAGCGGCGTCCTACGAAATCGCGGCAGAATCAATCGCAGCTTCCGCCGCGCGCTGACTGTCCCAGCATTTTTTCACAAACCCATTTGCCTGCGGGCCCGGCCCTCGGAGTTGCGGCGTCGACCCGATGACAGTTTTTGGGGTGAAGGACTTTCACCACGAGTTGCTAGGAGACGAATTGCGTAGTCGTCCATGGAAACGCTGACCACCCTTGATCGAGCCATCCGCTTGCAGAAGGTGGATCTGTTCTCGGAGCTCGAGACGGACCTATTGGCCCTGCTAGCCTCGATCGCCAAGCAGATCGGATACGGCCGGGGCGATGTCTTGTTCAACGAGCAGGCGCCGGCCACCGCCCTTTATGTCGTGCTTGCGGGACGCATCCAGATGAGTCGCGGCGGACAGGCGATGTTTACGGTTGGTCCGGACGACACGATCGGGAACTGGGCGTTGTTTGATGAGCAGCCGAGCGTCGTGACGGCTACCGCCGAGGAAGACAGCTGGCTACTGTGCATTGAACAGCAGGACTTCTTCGACCTGTTGGCGGACCACAGTGAGATTACGCCGAAGATGTTTCAGGCCCTCTTCAAACGCGTGCGCTCGCTGCTGACGGCCGGGTTGGGTTCGGAAAAAGGAGACCAGGGGGGAGGTGCGGACTCGTAGCTGATAGCTGGCTGCCGCGTCTCGCCAAGGGAGGCTCGATTCCCTCTGCCTCTTCGCTCGCTGTCATTTGCCTATACTGATATGAATACGGAACTGCCTTTCTTTCGCACTGCGCAGGGTGGGTCGTAACGCTGGAACCCTCTCTTTCTGCTTCGCAATCTACCCGCTGCTCGTGTTACTCACCGTCGCGGCTCCGAGAACGACAATGCATCACCGGACCACGAGTGCCATAGGATGGTCACCGACTTGCGTAACTAGCAAGCTGTCCCAGACGAAACGTTCTCCTTGTCCCGGCGACGTGGCGCATGCTTTCAGCGTGCCGTGTCGGGTTTTCGAGCCCGACATTCTCGAGTCGACAGTGAACTTGCCTCCCGAACAGTCCACTAGCTGCTAATTCACAACCCCAGCCCAAAACGCTAACCGCATGGAACCGGAACCCTCGCAAAAAAGGTTTGCTGAACTCGAAGAAGAGACTCGCCGTCTTCGGCGGGCGGTGGAGGAGTTGTCGATTCTGAACGCCATCGGAACGGCCGCCAGCTCCACCATGTCGGTGAACGCCATCGTTGAGCTGATTGTTCAAGAGAGCGTCCGACAGCTCAAGGTCGAGCAGGGCTCGGTCATGTTGCTGCAAGACGAGACCGACAACGACCCTTTTCGCACGATGGCACGGAAAGCGCACGCCGGCTCGGACGTCGTCCCCTTCCGCTTCGGGCAGCAACTGACCGGGTGGATGCTAAAGCACCAGAAACCGCTACTCATCAACAACCTACAGGAGGACCCACGCTTCAAGGCCGTAGCCTCTAGCGACTTCCCGATTCACTCGCTGCTGAGCGTGCCGCTACGTGCAAAGGGTCAGATGGTGGGCTTGCTCAACGTCTTCAACAAACATTCCAGGGAGGACTTCAGCGGGGAAGATCAGAAGCTTCTGTCGATCATCGCCTCGCAGTCGGCCCAAATCGTAGAGAATGCACGCCTCTATGAGGAGCTGCAGCGCCAAAGCCACGAACTGCAAGAGTCCGAAACGAAATATCGGGCGCTCATGCAAGAGGCGGGCGAGGCGATCCTGCTCGCGGATCTCGATACGCGTCGGATCATCGAAGTAAACGAGCAGGCCGAAAAACTCACCGCGGTTCCCCGAGACGCTCTCCGGGGACGCACGTTGGCCGACGTGGTTCCCGTCGAAGAGTTCGCCGATAAGGCGACCTTCGAGAAGATGCAGCAGGATGGGCATCTCCAGTACTCCACCGTGCGGCTCGAGCGGCGAGGGGCCACGCCCAGCTATGTCGATGTCGGGGCGAGCCTGGTGACCTACGGAGGCAACCGCATCGTTCAAGTCATCTGCCACGACGTAACGGAACGGGAAAAGCTGTCGAGCCATCTCCGTCATCACGCCGAGGAACTTGAAAAAGAGGTACACGAGCGGACCCGTGACCTGCGCGACTCGCAATCGCAACTCGTACAACAGGAGAAAATGGCGGCGTTGGGAAAATTGGTGGCCGGAATCGCCCACGAGATGAATACACCGATCGGCACGATCAACAGCAACGCCGACACGTTAGGCCGCTCGCTGGCGAAGTTGCGCGACATCGTCACGAGTGAGTCGTCCGACGAAGCGGTCCGCGAGAATCGAGCTCTACAACACGTGCTGAGCGTCGTTGAGGACATTTCTCGCGTCAACCAGCTTGCCAGCGAACGTATCGTCGCTATCGTAAGCACCTTGCGTAACTTCGCTCGCCTCGACGAAGCCGACCTGAAGACCGCCGACCTGCATGAGGGATTAGAAAGTACGCTCACCCTGGTTCGTCACGAGCTGAAGAATCGCGTGCAAGTAGTCAAGGAGTACGGTGACATTCCAGCCATTCGCTGTCATCCCAACCAGATCAACCAGGTCTTCATGAACCTCTTGGTAAACGCATCCCAGGCGATAGAGGGAAAGGGTGAGGTTAGGATCAGAACGTTCCGCGAAGGTGATATGGTGAATGTTCAAATCTCCGATACGGGCGTCGGCATTCCGCCGGAGAACCTGTCCCGCATCTTCGATCCGGGGTTTACCACGAAAGGGGTAGGAGTGGGAACAGGTCTTGGGCTTTCGATCTGCTTCAAGATCGTCCAGGATCACGGCGGCAACATCGACCTCGAAACGGAAATTGGGAAGGGATCCAGCTTCACCGTTCGACTGCCTGTCGGAGACGCAGACTCAGCCGAGCAAGCATCATGACCGACACAACGAACAGCCGGGTTCCCCTGCTGGTGATTGTTGATGACGAAGACATGGTTTTGGCCAGCCTGCGGTCATTCCTAGCGCTAGAAACCGAGTATGAGGTGCTGACTTTCACCTCGCCGCTCAGGGCGCTCGAATCAATTCGTGAGAGCCAAATCGATTTGGTGATCTCCGACTACCTGATGCCCGAGATGACGGGCATCGAGTTCCTCCTCGAAGTCAAGAAACTTCAGCCTTACGCCACGCGGATTCTCTTGACCGGGTACGCGGACAAGGAAAACGCCATCAAGGCCATCAACGAAGTCAACCTTTATCAGTACATCGAAAAGCCCTGGAGCAACGACGACCTGAAGCTGATCATCCAGAACGGATTGGAACGCCGCTTCCTGATGGCGGACCTCGAAGCGAAGATCGGCGAAGTCCAACAAGCGCAAAGAAGCCTGCAGGACATTCAAGCGCAGATCATCAAGGCCTTCATGTAGAAGGGTGTTACCGGGGGCGCAAGAAGCTAGGTTCGGCGAAGAATGGGGACTGTCAACGATTTTCGCTTCCGCTAACTGCTTTTTTTCCAACGCTGGCCTGGACAACGAAAATCGGTGACTGTACCCATTCTTTGAGGCGACGTTACTCTCACCATGGGCTGCTAGCTACCTTCCGGTGCAAAATACGCTTGCGGCTCACGGCGGGGACTGTCACCAATTTCGCGCCTACGAAGAGTCAACAAGTTGCGGAGGTGTCCGGTCGCGAAATTGGCTGACTGTCCCAAGCCGCCACAGTTTCCCCTTTTTCGCACCGGAAAGTAGCTAAAGGTACTTCCCCACCTTCTTCTCGAAGAACTCGTAGTCGCCGGCGCCGAGAATGTATTCCCGAAGCACACCCTGGCGATCAATAAAGTACGTCACCGGCCTGGCTCCTCCCAAATCGAACCAATCCAGCGACTCGGCGTAAACGCTTACCGTCCCAACAGGCTGGGCCGAGTTGAAACTGATAAGGTCGTCTCGGGTCTCATTCGAAAGGTTCACGACAACCAGACCTTCCGATTCATAGTCGGCGTGCAATCGGTTCAAGTCCGGAATCTCCGCCACGCATGGCCCGCACCAAGTTGCCCACACATTCAACAGGACGACCTTGCCGTTGAACTCCGAGAGCCTATGCGGGGAATCGTCAGCCACGTATTGGAAGGCTAGATCCGGGACCGGTTGACCGATCTGCCCGTGCACGCTTTCCAGTCCCTCGGCAATGGGGGCGAGCGGACCAAGTACGTAGACCATCCCCAACAACGACACCACGAGCACACCGACGAGCAGCGCCGCCCGGACTAGGGAAACCGCGCTTTGGGGAATGAGGAATCGATGACCCCGCCCCAGTCTCCAAATCCCGGCCGCCGCAAGCACTGCCACGGCTGCGAGAACCCAAGGCGCCCAGCCAATGATTGCAGGTAGGTTGTCGAGGACAAGCTCATCCATCGCGTAGCCTCCGGTCGGCTGGCCTCCGATGGGCGGAACGAGTCAGTTTGGCGGACGCGAAATGGTCTCCTCGTTCGCTGTCGAAGCCCTCGTCCCAACAGCCAAGCAGGCTGTTTCGGAGAACCTACCCTCAAGGTACCACGCGCTTTAGAGTTCTCACTGAATCTCGCAGATCATGCTGTAGCGACCGCCACTCTGGCGGTCCTAGTTTCGAGTAGCGGCCGGCAATCCTGCCGGTCGGGCGCGGGGTTCGTCGGAGCGGACCGTGTCTGCCCAGACTCGAGATGTACGGGCGCGACATGTCACCGCATGCTGCCCGTGTTCCGGTCCGTGTTTTCAAGAGCCTCAATAGGCGGCGACGAATCTCTTGATGCTGATTGGCCGCACTCCAATCCGCTGCCCCCTGTTGCGAACACGCCGCAGCGTCCACACATTGATCACGTGGGACCTATGCTAGGCTGGCGTCTTAGGCGAGAGGCGACCATTGTCTGACCAAAAACTCCAAATCATCCCCTTAGGCGGACTCGGCGAATTCGGGATGAACATGATGGCGATGCGCTGCGGCGACGACATTATCGTCATCGACGCCGGCATGTTGTTCCCGGGATCGGAGCTGTTGGGGGTCGACTTTGTCGTACCCGACATCAGCTATCTGTTGGACAACCGCGAACATCTGCGCGGTGTAATCATCAGCCACGGCCATGAGGATCATATTGGGGCCGTGCCGTACGTTTTATCGCAACTCGAAGTCCCGGTCTACACCACTGGTCTTGCCGAGGCACTCATTCGCCGCCGCTTGAAGGAACATGATCTGGAACACGAGCCGGCGATTCATATCGTCCGTCCGCAAGAGAAGATCACGCTCGGCTGCTTTGAAATCGAGTTCATTCACGTCACCCACAGCATTGCCAACGCGGTGGCGCTGGCGATCGGGACGCCCCTGGGAACGGTGATCCACACCGCCGACTTCAAAATCGACCAGACCCCGATTGATGAGACACCGTTCGACCTTCACAAATTCGCTGAGTACGGACGCCGCGGAGTGCTCCTGCTGCTCTCCGATTCCACGAATGCGGAATGGCAGGGCTTCACACCGTCGGAAAGGGCCGTTCGGCCGCGCCTCGAAGAACTTTTTGCCCACTCGCCCAACACGCTCTTCTTCACCTGTTTTTCCTCCTCGACACACCGCGTGCAGCAGATCATGGACCTCTCGGCGGAAGCGGGGCGCAAAGTGGCGTTGGTCGGGCGCAGCATGGTCACCACAAGCGAGTTAGCTCACCAGTTGGGTTTGCTCGAGATTCCTGATGGGCTGCTGTTGCGGCCGTCCGACCTGATGAAGATTCCCCGCTCCCAGCGCACCGTGATCATCGCGGGCACCCAGGGGGAACCGCTGTCATCCATGTCGCGGGCGGCTGTCGGCAAGCACCGGCAGGCGGTGATCGAAGAGGGCGACACCGTCGTGCTGAGCGCAAGGCTGATTCCCGGCAACGAGAAAGCCATCTTTCGCATGATCGACCACGTTTGTCAGCGTGGCGCCGAAGTCGTCTACGGGGAGATGAACCCTCCGCTGCATGTTTCCGGACACGGCCGCCAGGAAGAGCTGAAGCTGGTGCTCAACCTCGTCCGCCCGAAGTACTTCGTGCCGATTCACGGCGAGTACCGCCAGTTGTCCGGTCACTTGCGGCTGGCCCAGCACTTGCGGTCTTTCGGACTCGAAGATTCGTTCCTCCTGCAAAGCGGCGATGTACTCGAGATCGACTCCCAAGGCGCCCGCAAGGCGGATCGGGTGCCGGTAGGACGCGTTTGTATTGATTCAGGGACGGGGGACGAAATCCTCGAGGAGCTGGTCATTCGAGATCGGCGGCATCTTTCTGAGTTCGGGGTCGTCGTGCCGATCGTGGCCATCAACCGCCACAGCGGACAGCTCGAGAGCCCCCCGGAAATCGTTTTTCGGGGCTTCGTCGTGCCCGAGGATAGCTCGCAACTGCTCGATGGCGCCCGCGACGTCATCAGCCGGACGATCGAAACTTCCTCGGAAGAAGAAAAGACCGACTGGGGCGTGATGGAAGAAAAGATCCGCATCGATCTGAGACGCTACATCTCCCGCGAGACATCGAGCCGCCCCCTGATCGCGCCAGTGATCTTGGAGGTTTGATATGGCTGGGCTCACGCGACTCCGGAGCTTGTAGCGCGGGCCTGGCGCCGTTCCAGGGTCCGCGTCCTTGGGCTTAGATCCGTGACTTCGGACCGGAAGGCAACCGCATCTGGTCGATCTCAACAGGACCTTGGCGCTCGACGAACCACCGAGCGCTGGACCAAGGCCACGCGAACGAATCCTGTACCAATCCTTTCACAACGGGATTCATGTGGATATACTCCAGGGCCTCATCAAATTCGCCGCGCGTACGGAGAACATGATCATAGAAACGGCTTTGCCAAAAGGGTCCTCGCCGGCGCCGGGAACGGCGCAGTCGTGGGTGTGATCTCACCTTGAAGCTCCTGAGAACTTCCGAGATTGTGGTCTGCTCGTGTGGCATGATGATGGCGTGAACGTGGTCGGGCATGAAGCAGTATCCGCATAAGCTGAACGTCAGCTTCTCACGAGCACCGCCCAAAGCTGCCACCAAAATGCGATACTCCGAGGTCCGAAAGGGCTGCACGCCAGGCCGCAAGTTCGTTGTCACGCAGAAGAATCGAGAATGCAGCGCGATGCGCCGGAGTCGGGACACAACACGGCGGATTATATGCCGAGCCATAGTACGTAAGACCTTCGTGACTCGAAGATTTACTCAGTTTTTATAAATAGGACACGCGGACCCTGGAACGACACCAGGTCCGCGCTACGACCTGTGACCTCTAAAAGGAGGCCGTCATCAGTCACAACATTCCAGCCCCATAGAATCAATAACATATCCGCTCACGGACCTCGAAACCCATGACTTACGGTGTATGCTTGAAATAGAAAAGGGGCTGCTCGGTCAACGGGCAGGAATTGTAGCGGAAATCCGCTCGAATCCGCTCTGGTCCGCTAAAACTGGCGCGCTCCCCGCGACACTGTCACGCCGTCTGTACCATTGTTCCACGCCCGCAACGAGCGAAACAGAGCCGCGAACGCAAGTGAGCTTGTAGCGCGGACCTGGCGCCTTTCCAGGGTCCGCGTCCCTGGGCTACCACGACTCACACGTTCAGTGAAATGACACAAGACAGCTCCACTGTTTCAAATCAGGGTTTGGCAGCCGACCTACTTAGCCGCTTTCTCCCGCATCGCCTTGGCGCGGGATTCCATCTGTGTCGCTTCGGCCTCACGGTTCATCTTCTGTAGAAGCGCGGCGTAATCCTCCAGGCCGGCGGCTAGGTAGGGATGCTCGGGTCCTAGAGCTTTTTCCCCTATTGCCAGGGCGCGTTTGTAGAGCGGTTCGGCCTCGGCGTACTTGCCTTGGCTGTCGTATGTCAGCGCCAGGTTGTGGAGGCCCAAGGCGACATCGAAGTGCTCGGGTCCCAGGGCCTCCTCTCGGATGGCCAGGGAGCGCTTGAAAAGTGGCTCAGCCTCGGCGTGCTTGCCTTGGGTGCGGTAGACGGACGCCAGGCCGTTGAGGCTGGGGACTAGGCGTGGGTCTTGTGGTCCGAAGTTGTCGGCTTCTTCGAGGGCGGCCAAGAAGAATTTCTCGGCCTCCGTGTAGCGGGCTTGTTGGTATGCCTCGGTTGCAGCGTCCATGGACATCTCCCAGGACGATTCCTCCCGAGTGGCCTTGGCGCGGGCTTCCATTTTTGACGCCTGCTCCTCGCGGTTGGTCTTCCGTAGGAGGGCGGCGTAGTTCTGCCGGCCCTGGGCCACTAGGGGGTGCTCGGGTCCCAGGGCCTTCTCCTAGATCGCCAGGGCGCGCTGGTAGAGTGGCTCGGCTTCGGTGTACTTGCCTTGGGCGTCGTATAGCACCGCCAGGTTGTTGAGGCTGGTGGCGACGTTAGGGTGGTCGGGTCCCAGGGCTTTCTCCCGGGTTGCCAGCGAGCGCTGGTAGAGTGGTTCGGCTTCGGTGTACTTGCCTTCGGTGTCGTAGAGCGCCGCCAGGTTGTTGAGGCTGGTGGCAAGGCGGAGATCTTCTAGTCCAAACGTTTCCGCCTCCTTGACGGCGGCCAAGAGAGACTTCTCGGCCTCCCCGTAGTGGCCTTGTTGATACGCTTCGATGCCCGCAGCGTTGGACCTCTCCCAACGTGTTTTCTGGGCCGATGCATGCGTGGGCACCAACAGGACACAAAAACTGGCGACTAGCCAGAAACGCTTCCAGATCTCTCGCACGTCAATGCCTCCTGATTTACGGCGGAAAGCTAAAGTAAACAGATAACCGTAGCGTTTCAAACGGTACAGCAAGCGCCCTTGTTCTTGCAAGCTTGTAGCGCGGACCTGGCGCCTTTCCAGGGTCCGCGTCCCTGGGCTACAACGACTCACGCGTTCAGCGAAATGACACAAGACAGTCCCGTAGCGCAGGCCTCGGCGGCCGTTTTGCCGAGACCTGCGTCCGTCATCAGTCACAACATCCCGACCCCATAGAATCAACAACATATCCGCTCACGGACCTCGAAACCCATGACTTACGGTGTATGCTTGAAATAGAAAAGGGGTGCTCGGTCAACGGGCAGGAATTGTAGCGGAAATCCGCTCGAATCCGCTCGAATCCGCTCTAGTCCGCTAAAACTGGCGCGCTCCCCGCGACACTGTCACGCCGTCTGTACCATTGTTCCACGCCCGCAACGAGCGAAACAGAGCCGCGAACGCAAGTGAGCGGTCATTAGGCCGTGAAAAATGGAGCCGCGCTTAGTACCGACCCGACCACGAAACACCGCACCCTGACAAGCTGACAATGGAAGCTGCACGAATGGTCCGAACTCTGCACCCCGAGCCCGTCGTCCGCGAAGAGACTCCCGCGGACTACGACCCCATCCGAGACGTGAACCGCCTTGCCTTCAAACAAGAGAGCGAAGCCCGGCTCGTCGATAAACTGCGCGCCGACGGTGACGTTGTGGCTTCCCTGGTGGCCGTTGAGGGTGATCAGGTCGTCGGACACATCATGTTCAGCAAGCTGCCGATCGAGACCGATGGAGAGATCCTGCGTGGAGCCGCTTTGGCCCCCATGGCGGTAAGGCCGGACCTGCAGCGCCAGGGGATCGGCTCCGCTTTGCTGAAACGAGGAATCGAGCTCTGCCGGGACCGCGGGTATGTCGTCATCGTGGTACTCGGTGAGCCCGCCTATTACTCGCGGTTCGGCTTCTCGGCGGAACGAGCGAAAAGACTGCGAAGCCCCTACTCCGGAGAGTCACTGATGGCGCTCGAACTGACGCCAGGCGTGCTGAAGGACGGAACAGGGTCCCTAATCTATCCTGACGCTTTCAGCCTTGTCGAGTAAGCACATGCCCTGTTCGCTCAGCCGCGTAAACCCTTGGATGTCACGAAAAGTGCCGGGAGATTCCAAACCCCGATCAGAGCCGCCGGCGTCAGCCCGCGGGCCCGTGTCGTCACGGACAACGGCTGTCTTCCGTTCTCACGTCCCGGGCCCGCGGCCTCGCGGGACGGCTCTGTGTCATTGCTCCGGGCCTTCGACTCGTCCTGACCAACAGCTTGTAGCGCGGACGGGCGCCTTTCCAGTGTCCGCGTCCTTGAGTCTAGATCCGTGACCTCGGGCCGGAAGGCGAACGTATCGGCAGTGCTTGCGCCGAAAGCACCGGCCCGATAGAGATGGGAAAACTCGTGGTCTGGATCGACCTCGTCAGCCGCCCACGAGGGACAGCCGGAAGGCGGCCATCTCCTGGCCGTTGCGAACCAGCAGGAGGTCGCCGGCCAGCACCGGGTGATTCCAGGTCTTGCCCTCGATGGCCGGGAACCGCGCGAGCTCCGTGAACTGGTCGGGGGCCGCCCTGACGAGCGCCAGCTCACCTTGCTCCGACAGCACCAGCAGCAAGTCTTGGTCGGGCAACAGGACGAGCTGCGCGCTGCCGTAGCGACCGCCTTTCCACTTGCGCCTGCCGTCCTCGACGTCGATGCACGTGAGGATGCTGCCGTCGATGCCGAAGGCATGGCCATCATGAACGACGAAGTCACTGAAGTAGGGCTTCAGCCGGACCGACGTCCAGCGCTCTTCGATGGTCCATCCGCCGGATCCGTGCGCGACCGCGATGCGGCGCACGCCGCTTGTGTCGCCGCGACTGATCAGGAGGCCACCGTCCGCTGTCAGGGCCGGCTGCACGATGCGGGTGCCGCCGGGCCACGAGTACTCCCAGAGCAGCTTGCCATCGGCTGGCGCGACGCTGGTCGCGCCGGGGCTGCTCATCAGCAGGATCTGAGCGACTCCGTCGATCGTCAATCGATGTGGCGAGCTGTAGCCAGCGCCGCCGGCCGGGCCGAACCAGCGCGGATCGCCGGTGGCGAGGTCGTAGGCGACGAGCACGCCTTCGACGGCGACGATGACGACGTCATCGGCCACCAGCGGCGAACTCGCGAAGCCCCAGTAGGGGACCTTCACGTCGGCGTCCGACGCCGCGTTGCGCGACCACACGGCGGCCCCGCTACCGGCGTCGAGCACGTTCAGGATTCCGGTCGCACCGAATGTGTATACGCGGTTATCGCTGATAGTCGGCGTCGCGCGCGGACCGGCGCCGCCCATCGACTCCCAGAACCGGGCCGCGTCGTGATGTCTCCACACCGGCTCGCCGGTGGTGGCGTTGTAGCAGGCGACGACCTCGTCGTCACCGCGCTGCTCTTGGGTGTAGAGGAGGTCGCCGCGGACCGCGAACGACGACCAGCCCGGTCCGACCGGCCGGCGCCACAGCTCGACCGGCGGTGACCGAGACCAGTCGGTTTCGATCCGCACATCGGGGATAACGCCGTTGCGATTGGGTCCGCGAAAGCCGGGCCAGTCGGCCCCTGTCTCCATTGCTTCCGGAGCCGAGGGGAGCGCTGCCGGCTCGTCGGGGGCTCTGGCCAGGAGCCGTTCCTCGGAAGTCTCCGCCCACCGCCATGCGAAGTGGGCGGAGCCACCGCTGGTGATGCCATCCATTCGAAGAAGCGTCCACCCGCCGCACGCGAGTAGGATCGTCGCGACCATTGCGACGCGCTGAGGTCGGTCAGCGAGACGACGGCTGGCCACTGCCCAGACGACGAAAGCGAGACTCAGGGCCGGGGTGGCGTAGATGGGGAACATCATCCCCATCATCGACGTCGCAATCGACACGTGGATGAAGCGCGATGTCGCGACCAGAGCGACGATCATCAGGGCGACGGCGCCCCAGCGCTCGGAACGAGGCGCCCGGCTGAAAAACGCCCACCACACGACGACAGCCAACCCGCCGAGGAATCCGCCAAACACCGCAAAGGGTATGGCTTCGGGGTCGACGATAGTGGCGCCCAACCAAAACAGCCACTGCAGTATCACGATGACCACGCCGGGCCACAGCCGGAGCGGCTTTTGTTGAGTCGGTTCGTCGGTCTGTGCCTTGGCCATATCAAACTATACTCCCCCCACAGGCCGTTTGTTCACCTTTTCTTAGCGGAACGCTACCTCCTAGGCTCTTGGTCGCTAAGAACGGGAGCGGACCAACCGGTCCAACGATGTTCTGCGCCGACCGCGAGCCCACGTCACTCGAAGACCTTGCTCCCCCACGGCGCCGAGCCTGGACGGAAGTCGGCGGTCCAGGCTTCGCGCAGCAACAAGCGTTCCTCATCGCCGAGACAGCCCGGGGAGTTCACGCGCTCGTTCGCAACGCGCGTAGCAAGCAGCCGCCCGAACGAGAGACCCGCGCTCACAAGCGGAGGAGTGCAAGGTGATACACTGCCTACTTGTCTTCCAGGTAGGTGTTCGATACCTGTTATTCCGAACATCATTTCGTTCCTCGAATCTGTCAACCCCTTTTTTCTAGCCCGGAGATTCGCCCATGCCGACCCAAGCTTCCACTGAACTCATAGCTGGCCTCAAGGACAAGGCAACACGCGTGAGGATTCACTCCATCCGATCGACGACGGAGGCGGGTAGCGGGCACCCGACCAGTTGCGCCTCGATTGCCGAGATCATGTCGGCCCTGTTTTTCTCCGTGATGCGCTACGACCCGGCCGATCCCGCGAACCCGGCCAACGATGTCTTCGTTCTGTCGAAGGGGCATGCCGCGCCGGCCTTGTACGCCGCCTGGGCGGAAGCCGGCTATATTCCGGTGGAAGATCTACTCCGCCTTCGCAAAGTTGACTGCGACCTGGAAGGCCACCCGTCCACCACATTGCCCTTCGTGGACGTAGCCACCGGCTCGCTGGGCCAAGGCCTTTCGGCAGGTCTCGGCATAGCCTTGAACGCTCGGCTCGACGGTCGGGACCAGCGCGTCTACGTGCTGCTTGGTGATGGCGAATCGGCGGAAGGTTCTGTATGGGAAGCCGCCGCGATGGCGGCACACCGTGGCGTAAGCAACCTGTGCGCCATCGTCGATGTGAACCGTCTAGGCCAGAGCGCACCTACGATGCTCGAGCACGCCATGGACGCGCACCAAGCGCGGTGGGCGGCATTCGGATGGCAGGCGCTAGTGGTAGACGGGCACGACATCGAGGATTTGCTCGCCGCCTTTGAAAAGGCCGCCAAGACAATCGATCGGCCAACGGCTATCCTTGCGCGTACGTTTAAGGGAAAAGGTATCGCCTTCGCCGAGAACAAAGATGGTTGGCACGGAAAGCCTTTCCCGAAAGGCGAGCAAACAGACGAGGCCCTGCGGCAGCTCGAGGCCCAACTCAGTGGAACCGATTTCTCTTGGACTCCCAAGCCTCCGGCTTCGAACGGTATCCAGTTGCCCGAACCAGCAGCACCTCCTGCCCCTTCCTACTCTTTGGGGGACCAGGTTGCCGCCCGCCAAGCCTTTGGGGCTGCGCTGGCAGCCCTTGCAAGGACTGATCCTAGAATCGTTGCTCTCGATGGCGACGTGAAGAACTCGACCTTCACGCAAGATACGGAAAAGACTTCGCCCGAACGGTTCTTCCAAGGTTTCATTGCTGAGCAAAACATGGTCGGAGCGGCGATCGGGCTTGCCGCTCGAGGGAAAATTCCCTTCGCGGCGAGTTTCGCTGCCTTTCTTTCCCGAGCCTACGACTTCATGCGCATGGCCGCCGTCAGCAATCTCAACGTGAAGTTCGTTGGCACGCACGTCGGGGTTTCAATCGGCGAGGACGGTCCTTCGCAAATGGGCCTCGAAGACATCGCCATGACCTGCGCCCAGCCGAACTACACCGTGCTCTACCCGAGCGACGGCACGAGCGCTTGGAGAGCGATCGTGCTTGCCGCCGAAACCCAAGGGCCGGTATACGTCAGAACGAGCCGCCCTAAGACGCCCGTCATCTATGCGTCGGACGAGCCGTTCGCGGTGGGCAAGAGCAAGGTGCTCCGCCAAAGCGACAACGACCGGGCCACGGTTGTGGCGGCCGGGGTGACTTTGTTCGAAGCACTATCCGCCCACGAGCAGCTCGCGGGTGAAGGTATCGCCGTTCGCGTGATCGATCTGTTCAGCGTGCAGCCGATCGACCAGGAGACCCTCATCACGGCGGCTCGCGCTACCAATGGGATCGTCGTCACGGTCGAAGACCACTACTCGCACGGCGGCATCGGCGACGCTGTATTGGCCGCGCTGGCCACGGAAAAAGTCGAGGTTCACAAGCTTGCCGTCGGGGGCATTGCCCGCAGCGGCAAGCCCGCCGAGCTACTCGACAAGTTCGGTATTTCTGCCCGCCACATCGTTGAGAAGGTCAAAAGCCTCGTAGGCTGACCGGCCGCCTGGGGACGGCACCCAGTACAGAAGTACTATTTCGTTCAAACCCGAGTCCTGCCATGATGAAAGAGCCCTTTGTGCGTCGCGTCTGATTCCGATTGGCGACCGTGTTTCAGCTTCGGTCGCCCGACAGGAAACGGAAAAGGAAGCGGCTCACAGCCCCCCAGGGCCCTTAATCAAGGACGCTGAGACGGCACGTCTGTGAGCGGATCTTGACCCCTGGGGGATGAACATGCCGCGAGGCGCTCTTTCCTTCTTTCTTGCAGTCACGTTGGTGGCTTCTTGCGCCGAGGCAGGTTTGGCGCAGCAGTTCGACGCGAGCCCCGCGTGGCCGGTGTGCGGGCGAATCAACGAAGCTCCTCCTTCGAACTGGGTTGACTCCGACGGCTGCCCGTCGGAACGCTGGGGCAACTCCAATTTCACCGATCTTCCCATTGCCTCGCCCTTCGGGCCGCGTCCGTTAGCATCGGAGGACGACCGCTACGATTTTCATCGTGGCATTGACATCGCGACGCCTGAGTGGACTCCCGTTTTCGCGATTGCTGACGGAATCGTGAAGATCGCGGGAAGCCACCCCAGTTACTCTGACCCCCTAGTTCAACTCCGGCACTATCGCCCGGGCCAGACCTCGTGCGATCACGTCGGCTGTTACAACAGCAACTACATGCATCTGAATCAAGCCGTTGTAGTCGTGGACGCAACGGTGAGCAAGGGTGATTTGATTGGCTACACAGGGAGCAGCGCGAGCGGCTTCGCGCATCTTCACTTTGAGACTCGGAACGCACCCGGCTTCGACCCGCTGAGCCGGTGGCAACGGGACTGCATCCACCCGCTGGAAGTGCTGCCTTACCAAAGTTCTGCGGTGCCCGCGATCACGTTCGATTCCGTGGACACCAGCAACCCGAACAACCCGATCGTTCAACTCACGGTCAACACCTCGCGCATCGACGTGAGACGCGTGGAGCTGGAAATCTCGAACCCAGCCGGCAACCCCGTCTCCCAGCCGGGCAATACGCCCGACTCGAAAGGCTACAACGTCAACCCGTCGTGGTTCGGCATGAACGAGTGGAACTTTCAGTACAGTCATAAGAACAGCACCAATTTCCCGTGGGAAAGCTTCGGAGCGGGCGGTGCGAACGAGTGTCCCTATCATCTGGATCATGGGACCAGCTACAGCGCACACGTCCACATGGACCGGCAGCTGCCGTCGGATCCGCTCGTTGGCGAGTTCAACGGTGTCGAGATCCGGCCCACAAAATACGTGTCGGGGACCTATATCTTGAACCTCACTTTCCAAGAGCTGCAAGGACCCGCGGACTGCATCGTCGCCACGGTCTACCAGGCGTCGGGCGGCACCCATACCACGGAATGGGGCAATTGTTCTGGAGAACCTGGACCGACGGATTACAAGGCAACGAGCGAAACGCTTCACAGCGGTACGAAACAGGGCAGCTACCCGGATACGTGGGAGCAGAACGACGGCGCCGCTGAAGTGATTACCGAAAGGCAAAGCGGCGGAAAACCGAAGAACCGCTATAGCTTCCTCGACTATGAGTGGACCATCGACATCGGCTCGGGCGGAGGCGTGATTACTCTCTGGGTCGACGCCTACACGAGCGTTTCGAGCGATGGGGACGACTTTGAGTTCACAGTTTCCGGATCGAGCCAGATTCTGACCGTCGACAAAACGTCTGACACCGACGCCTATCAGACTCTGGCTCTGCCCGCTGGGACGAGCGGCATCGTCACGGTCCGACTGCAAGATACTAACCAAAGTCCCGGCGCGAAAGCTCTCGATTCGGTGACCGTCGATCATCTCTTCATCCGGGCCGAGGACCCCACGGACCTGGATCCTCCCGAAGCCCCCGCGAACGTCAGCTCCGCTGCGCAGTCGGCCAGCAGTATCGAGGTCACCTGGAATCACGCGGGGGATACGGAATCGGGTTTCAAAGTGGAGCGCCAGACCCAGAACGCCGACCTCACTTGGGGTGCGTGGACGGAGGCCGGCACGGCGGGGGTAGACGCCACGTCCTTTATCGATAGCGGACTTCTCTCTGCGACGACGTATCTTCACCGCGTCGCGGCAACGAATGCGGCCGGTGACTCCGCGTGGGTCTTGTCGGGTGAGGTTACTACTCCTTTGGGAATCTCCATCACCGCGAGTGGCTACAAGATCAAAGGATGGCAGTACGTGGACGTGAGCTGGTCGGGCGCGCCGCTCGGCTCCATCGACATCTGGCGTGACGACGGGAGCGGAAAGGTTGCCGTCGTCCTAGGCGAGCCGACCGGCCCAGCCGGTAGCGGAAGCTATACCGACGGCCCGATCGCTAAGGGTGGCGCCCGCTACACCTACGAAGTCTGTGCCGCCGGCGACTTTAGCAACTGCTCGGATCCCGCCGCGGTCGATTTCTGATTGAAACTCGTCAAGTAATCCGGCCCAGGCGAAGACTATCGGGCCCTAGAACAGCAACTTCAACCCGAACTGGATCTCCCGCCCTCGTTTGGCCGACGGGACGCTTCCGAAACCCGGGGTGCCGAACAAAGCGTTGGGCTGGTGGAAGTTCGGCGTGTTGAACGCATTGAAGAACTCGGCGCGGAACTGAAGTTTCGTCGTCTCGCTGAGGGGGGTCTCTTTCAGCAACGAGAAATTGACGTTGTGAAGCGGCGGACCGGTAAGAGCATTTCTGCCGGCGCTGCCGAAGCTCCCGAACGGGGGTGCCGCGAACGCTTCGGTAGCAAACCAGCGCTGCGGGTCAGGATTCGCCAGCACCGGATTTCCGATAAGGTTCGGACGATCAGCCGCACCACCCAAGAAAGAAATCCCGGTATTGCTGTTGTCTACCTCGCGTGGGAACGTCACCGTAAAGGGGTGTCCGGTTTGGAAGGTCATGATGCTGTTGACCTGCCAACCGCTGACGAATGCCTTTCGCCAACCTTGAAGATCGGACGCGAAGCGTTTGCCCTCGCCCCACGGGAGCTCGTAAACAAAGCTTCCTGAAAAGCGGTGCCGCAGGTCGAAGCTCGACAAGCTCCGCTCGGCGGCGACGTTGTTACTATCCTGGGGGAAATTGTTGTCCGCCGCGCTGGGGAAGAAACCGGAGGCGTTGTCAATCGATTTCGACCAGGTGTAGGAAAACAGCCCGGTCAACCCCCCGCGGAAGCGGCATTGCATCTGAGTTTGGAAAGAGTGGTAGACCGAGTCCGACGCCGCGGCGATCTGGTCGATGGACTGGAAGAATGGGTTAGGCCGTAGGTTTGGGAACTGCGGGCTCGGGGCCGGCTGGTTAATGTCGCGCGCCCCAAGCAACTTCGTGCCACGTGTGCCGTGATAGCCCGCCTCGATAATCACTTCGGGATTAATTTCCGCTTGAACCGTAAAGCTCCACTGCTGGGCATAGCTGGTGCGCAAGTCGCGATCGTAGGTGAACGCGGCCGGAGGGAACGGAGCTTGCTGGTTCGCCGGCCAAGGGTCGGCTAGGGTGATGAGAGCTACCGGGGAAGGGAAGAACAATTGAAAGTTGAAGAACGGCGGGTTAAAGTAGATCCCCTGTCCCGGTGCCAGCGGTGAGAAGTTGTTGTGAATCCCGTAGCCCGCCCGTAGCACGGTGCGCCGCGATCCGAACGGGCTCCAGGCCAGTCCCACTCGAGGGGCAAAGTTGTTCTTGTCCGCACGGTAGCCGGCGCGCGGAATGCCGTTCGTCCCCACCCCCGAAATTCCTCCCGTAGCGGGATCATAAACCGCCGCGGCGTCGAACTCGTCGTGGGCTGGCGTGTTGTACTCATAACGCATGCCCAACGTCAATGTCAGATCGGAGCGCGCTCGCCATCTATCGTGGACGAAAAAACCTGTACTGCCCGTCCGCAACGCCTGAGGGTTGTCGCCGACGGCTCCGCCGGTGAACGTCGGAAAACCCAGCAGCAAGTCGGCAAGGGGATTCCTAGTGAACGCACCGATGAAGTTGATCATGCCGCGAGACTGCACATCGCGAAAGGCGTCCTGCGCGGTCCAACGTCGCTCGAATCCGAACTGGAGCAGGTGATTTCCCTCGGCAAAACTGACGGTATCCAGAATCTGGTGGCTGTCGACGGTGCTGTCCTGCGGATTGTTGAATTCATCACCAAGCGGCGAGAAAGCAGTCACGGTGATGAAGCTGAGTCCTAAGTCGCGCTCACGCGTCGCGAAGTCAGGCAGCCCGACTAGGCGGTTGATGCTGCTGCCCGAATTCTCTTGGAACGTGCCGCTACGAACTCGGTTGTAGCCGAAACGGAACTCATTGATCCATCGATCGCCGAGCGTGTGCGTTTCCGAGAGCATAAGGTTCTGGCCGCGCTCGACGACATCGTTGCCGTACCCCGGCACTGAGGAGAATCCGGTGGCGGCGTAGGGCTCGAACAGATCGCGATCACCGAAGCTGTATCGTCCGCTGAGCGTTCCGTTTCGGCCCAGCGATTGATCGATCTTGACGTCGAACTTGTCGCTGCGACCTCTCTCGGTGGGAGCGGCAACGAAGTTTCTCCCGAAAACCCCTCGGTTGGGTAGTGGATAGAGGTCCGCAATGGCGCCACCGATAGGGTGTACGAAGGGGACTCGGCTGCCGGGAAAAGGTTGCCCCGTCGTGAAATCTAACGGCGGCGGAAGCAGACTGGCGGAAAAATCGCCGGATCGCTCGGCTTCGGTTGGCACGTTGGCTGTCCGCGTAATCGCTCGGCGCTCTCGTAAGCCCTCGTAGTCGACGAAGAAGAAGCTGCTGTTTCGCCGCACGGGTCCGCCTACGGAGAAGCCGAACTGGTTGCGACGCAACTTCGGCGTGGGCCGCCCCGGATCGTCGAAAAAGTTCTTCGCGTCGAGTGTGTCATTCCGCAAAAATTCATAAACCGTTCCGTGAAAGGAGTTGGCTCCCCGTTTGAGCGCGACCGATACTTGACCTCCACTGTTGCGTCCGAAGGTGGCTTCCGTGGCGCTGGTGTGAACGCGGAACTCGCGAACAGCGTCCACCGGCGGTGTAAGGCTAAAGCTGTTCAGGACCGGGTCAACGGCGTAAACACCGTCGTAGATGTAAGCGTTGGCATCCGCCCTCGCGCCGTTGACATGGAAAGCCAGCCGGCCGCGTTCTGATCCTGCCGAACCCTGAGCGGCGGGAGCTACGCCCGGCACCAGCAACGCAAGTTCCAGGAAGTTGCGCCCATCGAGGGGCAGGTTGGCAATATAGTTGTTAGGTATGACTGTGCCAACGGTGGCCGAGTCCACTTCGAGCGGAGGCGTCACTGCCGTTACGGCAATCTCATCCGTCTGTTCCCCCAGCTCGAGCGCAAGATCCAGACGAGCGGGTTCCGCGACCGCCAGCCGCAGACCCCGTCGGCGCAGTTTCTTGAAGCCAGACTTAGCAACCTCGATTTCGTAATCACCCACCCAAAGAGCCGCTACGGCGAAGTTGCCTTCGCTGTCCGTTCTCACTGACCGGGACGCGCCGTTTTCCAGGTTGGTGACGACGACCTCAGCTCGGGCAACCACCGCTCCAGAGGGGTCGGTGACCTGTCCTCGGATCGAGGCTGTGACAGATTGTGCTCGGAGTCCCGCGGCGCAGGCCGCCACGACGACCAGGATAGCGATGGCGGAAAGGAAGCGGGGCATAGTGCGGCGCGGCTGAGATGTTCCCAAGAAAGCTATGGTAAGGGTCCACTGGCCTCGGTGTCCACTAGTGAGGCCGCTGCGAGAATCGAGCTCGAGATGAACTACCGCTGAGGACGGCAGATCACAGCACAACAGTCCCTTTAAGAATATATTGCAAGTTGATCAAAAAAAAGGATATTAGTGAGCCTCGCAAATTATGGTGACATGGCCCGTCTTCAGACTGTAGGGGCAGCATGCTTCGCCCGTGTTCCAAAGTCACTGTATTTTGCGGGCCTCAACAGATATATCTGAGCTCCGCTTAGCGCCGAGTAATCGCACCTGAAAGGCTTGATCCCGACCTGTTATGAACGAAGCTCACCTAGAGGGGTGGGTTGTCGCCTTGGCCCACGCAGTTGTCCTCGGGACCAAAGCGATGTATATTTCTTGTTGGGCAGTCATAAGCGGCCGGGCTAGGGTCAAGGAAGCCGGCTCCCCAGCGAGCAGGCACTCAGGGCTGGCGGCCTGGCGTTTCCCGGCATGGAGGTTCTCATGAGGATGATTCTTTCGTTGCTGACGCTGGTCGCGGTGCTCTTCGCCGCGGCGGTTGTCGAGACTCGAGCACAGGGCACGCCTTCTGCGGCTGAGCAGGAGGCCATCGAGAAAATCGAAAGTGCCGGAGGATCCGCCCGGCGGGTTGCCCAAAACGATGACAGCATCGAGGTGGATTTCCACCTTCAGGGATCATCGGTTACGGATAAAGATTTAGCTCCCATCGCGCAGTTGAGCAATCTTGTTGCAGTCCACCTGGGTAATACAGGCGTAACCGACGAAGGATTGAGCCACCTAAAAATGATAGAGTCACTGGTCCGCCTCCACCTCGGAAACACGAAAATCTCCGATGCGGGGCTGGCGCACCTGAAAGGCCTAAAAAACCTGACCTACCTCAACCTGTATGGCACTGAGGTCAGCGATGCCGGCCTCAAGCATCTAAGAGGCTTGAAAAAGCTCGAGAAGCTCTTCGTCTGGCAGACCCAGGTGACCCCAGCCGGTGTGGATCGACTTCGCAAGGCGTTGCCCAATGTAGATGTCAATACGGGTTGGGAACTCAAGCAGGAAGCGAGCGACGGCCAAGACGAAGAAAAGCCCGCTGGCGACAAGGATCCCTAACAACAGCCTGACCTACGGACATTCACTCTCCCCTCCGTTCTTCAAGGTCAGCTCGAACGCGACAACATGGGGCGTTCGTGCCCCCCGTTGGCCTAACGCGGGAACGACAGACCGTCGATTCAATACATGCGGCCAGATGGACGTCGGTGAAGTGGTCGGTCTTGCTCCCAACGAGTGAAAACGCCAGTAGCGTTTTGACAATGGGCTAGCAGCCTGTGGCAAGAGTGGCGGGGAGCGAAGAATGGGGACTTCCACCAATTCGCTCGCCTTCATGGCTCTCGGAACAAAGGACTCAGCCTGAGGCGAATTGGTTGGCTGTACCCGATTCTTCGAACCAGCACGCCGGGCAGGGGAATCACCTCTGAGCACCGTGAACTGGCTCGGGAGCCGGGTCAACGAATCCACCGAGTCACGGAAGCAGCGGACGACCCTCCCGATTCCCCGCGCCGTTATGGCTCGGCAGGTGTGAGTGCATGAGCGTTCCCAGGAAGGATTCCAGGCGAGATTTCAGGTGCCGCCGTGTTTAAGGATTCGGCCTCGTCGCGCATTTTTTCCGCCCGAGCCGGTTGGATCAGTGTCATCCTCCACGGCTTGCTCATTTTCTTGCTCGCAACCCTAAAAATCTCCTCCACTCAACTTGAAGCGCCGATGAACACGCGTTGGTCGCGGGTAACTATGCCCCTTCTCTGGGCCCCGAAACGCATCCCCGCCGCCGTACCTAAGCCGCCCGCTCAGAAAGAGACCGAGCGTTGGCAGCAGAAAGAGCAACCCGTCGCCAAGCCCGCGCCGGACCGCTCGCTCGTTGCCCACGTGGAAGCCCCCGACCCAAGCCTGTCGGCTCCCCCCGTGGAAATCCCTCGGTTTGAGCCGCCACCGATTGAGCCTCCTAAGCCTGCCATCAGGACCGGCGTACTGGCCCGCGCGGCTGTGGTAACGCTGCCGCTTTCGCGGCGTCGAGTGGAAGAGGCGGGCTTTTCTCAACTGACGGCGATCGGTTCCGGCGAGCTTAGAGCACGCGACCCGGATGCGCTCAGGGATGGCCAAGTGGGCTTCTCAGATTTCGCTTTCACCCAGGACGGGGGTAAGCGCCGTGGCGGGTCAACGGTGGAAGCGGGTGTTTTTGGGGAGGTTGCGCATTGAAGGAGCAATTTCATTGAAGGTATTGTTCTCTGCGCTGGGGGAGGTCAAGGTCTTACGGGTTTTGAACAGCCTTGGCCACGGCCTGGATGAAAAGGCCATCCGCGCCGCCGAAAACATCATCTTCAAACCCGCGCAACAGGACGGCCGCTCGGTGGACTCGACGGCCAACGTCTACATTACGTTCCAGCTTGCTTACTGACGGAACTCGCTATGAGCATGAAGACGAACTTATGGATGACCCTGATGCTGGCAGCCCTTGCGGCCGTGTCCCCGATTCCCGCCGCGAGTTCAGACCGCGTCGAACAACTGATTGACCGCATCGTCGGCAACGAGCAGGATCTGATGCAGCGTCTGCGGGAGTTCAATCCCGTCTTGGAAACGTATCTTCAGGAGGTCGAGCGCGGCGCGGACCTGGCCTCCAAGCAGGCCAGCGACCACTATTTGATCGGAAAACTGACGGTGGGGGAAGGCGTCTCTCACAGCGGGTTTCTGGCAAGCCCCGCCTTTCGAAAGAACGGCGCGGTGGTGTTTTTCCCAGACGGATTCGCCCAAATGGTCATTCTGGACGCGTATGATTTTGACCGCGAAACCTACAGTTTCGATTATGTGCGACGAGAGTTCCTCGGGGAAGTCCGAACCCTCGTCTTCAACGTGGCACCGAAAAAGGAAAAGACGGTCGGTAAGTTTGTCGGCCGCATCTGGGTCGAGGACCGAGACTACCGGATTGTCCGGTTCAACGGCACCTATACGTTCAGCAGAGCGTCGTCGCTATTCTTCCATTTCGACAGTTGGCGGCTCAACGTCGCTCCGGGCCTGTGGATGCCGGCGTTTGTCTACATCGAGGACGCAAACCTCGCGGGGAAGGGAGAAACGAAGGTTCGATTTCGGGGCCAGACTCGGATTTGGGGTTACCAGACCCCACGCAGCGGAAAACTGCAGGAACTGACAGACATTCTCATCGAGGCCGACAACCCAGTAGACGACAGAAGCGAGTCGAAACACATCACGCCCGTCGAGAGCCAGCGCTTTTGGCAGCGGCAAGCCGAGACCAATGTGCTCGATCGGCTGGAGTCGACTGGGCTGCTTGCCCCCAAGGGTGAAGTGGACCAGGTGCTGAACACAGTCGTCAACAACTTGATCGTCACCAATGACATCAGCCTCGATGTGCACTGCCGAGTGCTGTTGACTACGCCGCTCGAGACCTTTTCGATCGGCCAGGCGATCGTCATCAGTCGCGGACTCCTCGACGTCCTGCCCGATGAGGCTAGCTTAGCGATGGTGCTTTCCGATGAATTGGCCCACATCATTCTTGGGCACCAGACCGAAACCCGCTTCGCCTTCAGCGACCAGACGATGTTTGAAGATGAAGAGATTCTCAACCAGCTGCGCCTCTCGAGGCCGGAGGAGGAGATCAAAGCCGCCGGCGAGAAGGCTCTTGAGATTCTGAAAAACTCTCCTTATGTCGACAAGCTTGCCAACGCCGGTTTGTTCTTGAAAGCGCTGGCGAGCCGGTCTCCGTATCTTCCTAATCTCATCGAAGCGAATCTCGGGAACAAGCTGGCCAACGGCGACACGCTCTTGCGCCTGAGTGATCTCGCCAGCCAGGCCCCCGAACTCAAGGAAGACGAAATCGAGCAGATTGCCGCGCTTCCGCTTGGCTCGCGGGTCGAGCTCAATCCTTGGAACAATGAGATTCGTCTGATCGAAACAAAACCGGTCGCGTTGCTATCGGCCCGCGACAAGATGCCGTTCGAGGTCAGTCCGTTCGTGATCCACCTGACGCGGTTCAAGCCCGCGGATAGAACGACCCCTTCCAGCAAAGAGCAAGCGACCACGCCACCCGAAACGCAAACCACCGAGAACCGCTAGAGCGCTGGCCCCGAAGTTTGTTCGAGGAGAAAGCAAAACGGGGCACAGCATGCTGTGCCCGCCCGCCGTCGCCACGACGCCCCGCCCGATGTCGTTCATAGAATTGCCTAGAACTGAAAATGGGGCGAAAAACCGGCCCCGTGATACACTAAAAAGGACCCATGCCCGCCGAAAGCGGTTTGGCGCAAAAGGTCCCGATCTCGACCGGTGTCGCTGCCGAGGACCTTCTTCACGCCTACCGCAGCATGTACCTATCCCGCCGTCTCGATGACCGCGAAGTCATCCTCAAGCGGCGCAACCAGATCTTCTTCCAGATCAGCGCAGCCGGACACGAAGCCATTCAAACCGCGGCCGGGATGGTGCTGCGTCCCGGTTTTGACTGGTGCTATCCCTACTATCGCGACCGGGCGCTTGCCCTCGCGTTGGGCGTCAAGCCGCGGCAGATGTTCTTGCAGGCTCTGGGGGCCGGCGCCGACGAGGCTTCCGGGGGGCGCCAAATGCCCTCCCACTGGTCGAGTGCCGAGCTGCGCATCGTCTCCGCGTCGAGCACGACGGGCCAGCAAGCTCTGCAGGGAGTCGGCTGCGCACATGCCGGCCGCTTTGAGTTCGTTCGGCAAAGCGAACCCCTAGACGGCACGGACGCGGAGGAAGCGGTCGTGTTGATCACGCTCGGCGACGGCGCCACGAGTGAAGGCGAATTCTGGGAAGCTCTCAACGCGGCTTGCCTGGAACGCCTGCCCGTAGTGTTTCTGGTCGAAGACAATGGTTACGCGATATCCGTCCCGGTCGCCGTCCAAACCGCCGGCGGCAGCATCTCTCGGCTCGTCTCGGGTTTTCCGCACCTGTTGGTCCAAGAGGTAGACGGGCTGGATTTCCCCGCCAGCTACCAGGCCGTCAAAGAAGCCGTTCAATATTGTCGCAGCGGGCAAGGACCGGCTCTCGTACACGCTCATACCACGCGACCCTACGCCCACTCCCTTTCTGACGACGAAACCCTTTACAAAACACCTGAGGAAAGGGAGCAAGAGGCTGCTCGCGACCCGATTCGCAAGCTGGCCGACTTGCTCGAGAGGGAAGGCATCGCCGACGAGCACACGATTCTCACGATTCACGACGAAGTCGACCAAGAGATTCATGAGGCCCTCGAGCAAGCGCTCAAGGCATCCCCTCCCGCGCCCGGCAGCGCACTCAAGTTCCTCTACTCGCCGACGGTCGACCCAGCAGGCGACGAGTTTCAGTCGGAAGCACGGTTTGACGGCGACCCGCGAACGATGGTCGACTCGATCAACACCTGCCTGCGGGACGAGATGAGGCAAGACACTCGGATCGTCGTTTTCGGTGAGGATGTGGCCGACTGCAGCCGCGAAGAAAACCTGGCATCCCTCAAGGGGAAGGGCGGTGTTTTTAAGGCGACTCTCGGGCTGCAACGCGAATTCGGCGGCCAAAGGGTGTTCAACTCGCCGTTAGCCGAGGCGGCCATTGTTGGGCGCGCGACCGGCATGGCTACACGGGGCCTGAAGCCCGTAGTCGAGATGCAGTTTTTCGACTACATCTGGCCCGCCATGATGCAAATCCGTGACGAGTTGGCGACGCTGCGATGGCGTTCGGCAAACGGTTTTTCCGCGCCGTTTGTCATCCGCGCTCCCATCGGAGGCTATCTCGGGGGAGCAGGTCCCTACCACAGCCAGTCGGGCGAGGTTACCTTCACGCATATTCCTGGCCTGCGGGTCGTGATGCCGTCCAATGCGGCCGATGCCGTCGGCCTGCTTCGCACCGCGATTCGTTGTGACGATCCGGTCTTGTTTCTCGAACACAAAAAGCTGTATCGCGAAACGTATAACCGCAGTCCGTATCCCGGACCGGACTACACTATTCCGTTCGGCAAGGCGCACTTGGTCAAGAGCGGCCAGGACCTGACGGTGATCACCTACGGCGCCCTTGTGCACCGTTCGCTCCAGGCGGCCGTGGCGGTGGAAAAGGCGCTCGATGTCTCGATCGAAATCCTCGATCTGCGGTCCCTGAATCCCTACGACTGGGAAGCCATCTCGGCATCGGTGGCGAAAACGAACCGGGTCGTCGTCGCGCACGAAGACTGCCTCTCCTTTGGCTATGGCGCGGAGATCTCGGCTCGTCTGGCCAACGAGCTTTTCGACCGCTTGGACGCCCCGATTGGCCGCGTCGGTGCGTTAGACACCTGGGTCGCCTATAGCCCCACGCTCGAGCGCGAAATCCTCCCCCAGCCCGAAGACGTCCAGCGTGAAATCGAGCGCGTCTTAGCGTATTAGCAGCACCCCGGACCAATCCAGGTGCTTGACTCTACTTCACGCCGCCCGCGCCCCAAAACTCATCTCAGCCCGCTTCCAGCGGGCTTTCTTCGCCCGGCATTCGTAAGTCAAGGTCTGAAACTGAGCAGTAGCGACGGCTTGTTCTTCCATGGTTCGGAAAATCCCGTTCCTCGTGGTGCGGGCCTCCGGCCCGCTGGCACAACCTCCCGGTGGGCCGCTTTTTGCCGGCGTTTCCGGCGAAAACGCAATGCTGCGTCTCAATGAGTCAGCGCTTCATGCCGGCGGCGCCAAATGCTGGCAGGTGCTAAGTACTTTGTACTGTAAGGTTGGGACTGTCTCGGTTGGGTATTCCGACCCGTCGGCTTTGCGGCAGGTTGTCTCGAAACTGACGGGAAACTCTCTCTCCTCATCCGTGTGACCGGCGAAAGACTGTCGACAATTGTTAAGGACCCAAGGGCCCACCGCGACGAGGTCATGGCTGCCGGGCATTGTGCCCGAATTCGAATCACCGGGAAAGTCTTTGACTTCTTGAGTCCCCTGGCTCACCATCAGTCCCCGGACGAGAATCTCATCGGTGGGGCACTCAAATCTTATGAATGTGTTTCCACCAAGGCGTTTTATCACGTTGTTAAAGACCACGTTCTGCTGGCCGGTATAAATCCCCTGCAGCGGTGCCGTGGCGGTAATCCCGACGATTTCTTCGCCGGCATCGTTCATGCCCCATGCAACCCGTATACTTCCATCTACTCCAGAGGGTAAGTTAACCCATTCGGCGCCGACGGGGTCTTCTGCTGTGGGATTACAAGCTGCCAACAACGCTACGAACAACGAGATTCGTACAACTCGTCCTAGACGTGAGGAGCCTATGTGGTTTCTGTTTCCCTTCAGGTTTTTAGACATTGGATCATGCTAGCTGGATGGCGCCGGTAACGTCAAGATGGAGAGGCGGCTTTTTGGCGTGCTTGCTCAGGGCCCCTTAAAGCCGCTGCGAAGCACCAGCCCCTTCCGAAATGAGAAACATTTATGCCGATCACCGCCCCGTTGTCTCCTCCGGCGCGGCGGGCACGGCACGCCGTGCCCCTACAGATCCACGCAAGATCGTGGACTTGCCGGATTCCAGCTTCTTCTTCAGGCTGCGCAAGTCAACGAGGAGGTCCTCGGAGTGTTGATAGCGTTCGTTTCGGTCTTTGGCAAGGGTTTTGCCGATGACCCTGCTGGTCAGTACCTCACGCAGGGATACCCGGAGGCTCTGGTATCGATTCCCTTCGCGCGTTCGCGATCGATGGGAAACGCCCCAACGGCGACCACAACCGAGCCTAGTGTAGTGCCACTAACGGTTCTGGACAATGGCGTGGGTTTTGGCGGCGCGCTCGACTTTGGCGAGGATATCTTGTGCCGGAGCTGTCCAGACAAAGGGCTTGGGCGCTTGGTTGCTCGCTTCCAGGTACTCGTGGATGGCGGCCTCGAGTTCGGGAACACTGCGGAACACGCCGCGGCGGATGCGCTTCTGTGTCAGCTCGCGGAACCAGCGCTCGACGAGATTGAGCCAAGAAGAAGACGTGGGAATGAAGTGAAAGTGGAAGCGGGGGTGCTTCGCGAGCCACTTCTTCACTTGCTCATGCTTGTGCGTGGAGTAGTTGTCCACGATCAGATGCAGCTCCAGCGCCGGTGGCGTTTCGCGGTCGATCTTGCGTAGGAATTTGAGGAATTCCTGGTGCCGATGTCGCGGCAGACACTCGCCGATCACCTTGCCGTCGAGCACATTGAAGGCGGCGAACAACGTCGTTGTGCCATGTCGTTTGAAGTCGTGGGTCATGGTGCCGGCACGACCCCTTTTCAGGGGCAGTCCCGGCTGGCTGCGGTCTAAGGCCTGGATCTGACTTTTCTCATCGACACTGAGCACCAGTGCGTGCTCGGGCGGATGCAAGTACAGACCGACCACGTCGCGGAGTTTCTCGACGAACTGCTTGTCGCGGCTGAGCTTGAAAGTTTCGAGGCGATGGGGCTGCAGTCCGTGCGCTTTCCAGACGCGCTGGATGGCCATCTTGGAGACGCCCAAGTGCTTGGCGAGGGTGCGGGTGCTCCAATGCGTGGCCGCC
Organism: Bryobacterales bacterium; assembly: GCA_965222095.1. GTDB lineage: Bacteria > Acidobacteriota > Terriglobia > Bryobacterales > UBA6623. The sequence goes on along the minus strand of CBDCTD010000004.1, from coordinate 1,647,967 downwards.
CGGGGCTTCTCGTGAAGCGTTGTATCGAGGATGCATTGGACGAATTCAGCGGAGAGCGCCGGTTTGCGTCCGGGGCGCGTCCGATCGCGGAGTCCGTCGAGGCCGGACTGGGCGAAGCGCTTTCGCCACAGGATGACGGTCTTGCGGTTGACGCCGAGTTCGCGGGCAATGGCGTGGTTCGCCAACCCCTGCGCACACAGCAAAACAATGCCTGCCCGTAAGGCCATTTTCTGGGCTGTGTTGCCTCCTCGAACCAGGCGACGAAGAGCGTTTCGCTGCGGAGCGGTGAGGGGTAGAGCGTCAGCGGATGGCCACATAAACCATCCTACCGTGAAAAGGGTGTTATTGTACAGTTATTTATGTGGCACTACACTAGCCGCCGTGCCTGCTCGGCGGCGGTCCTACCAAGTGAATTCAGTGGCCGCATATCGGTGAGGTATTGCTCTTCATGATTAATGACAAATGCTGTCCCGAGAGTCGCCTTGCCTATCGCCTCGCCGCCTTTAGCTGTCACAAAACCGCCTGTTCCGCAGGAGGCGGGAAGTCGCAATTGGTCCCCTGTATTGATCGACCTTTCCCCCGACAAGCACTCGCTCACGCGACGGCCATCTGGGTCGACGACGACGCTGCCGACCACAAATCTTAGTGGTTGCTTGGTGTCGTCGGAATAGGTCACTACGAGGCTCTGGGCCAAGTATTCATTCAGTTCGCCGGACGAAGCGAACTTCACCCACGTTTTGGCCGCCAAGCTTGTTACGGAAAGCCTTCCTCGACGCTCCGGATTCGCATCCGCGACCTCCGGCGCGGTCCCAACCGCAATAGTGACCTCGGCGGCCGGCAACCGTGACGAGCCCATCACGTATCGGACGATGTACTCACCCTCACTTTTGGGGGCCCTCAGCCTGGACGGGTTGCCTTGATTGACGTCCACCTGGTGCTTGTACCGGCCCATCAGCGCCCCGACTTCGGCGATCCCCACAAAGTCTTTATGGCCACCAGGGCCTTGCCACTTGACCTCGAAGACGGCGTCTGGCGTGACGGTTGTGGGGACACCCAGATCCGCCGTGGCCGGCACGATCGTGATCGGGCGGCGCGCCAGAATTTCGTTGGTTTTTGCGTGTTGATAACGGAGCTCGAAGCGGCCCTCTTGAATCTTGCTGCCCAGTCCCAGCCACAGCGGGCTGCCTGCTGAGGTATAGGCGGGATATGCCCACGGAAAGGTGCGGTTGTCTGCGCCCTCCGGCAGCACTATGATTTTGTCGCTTTGGTCGTTGGTCCCCTTCCAGTGAACGTGGATATACGAACCAGCCGGTGCCTCGGCGGGGGCGTCGAGACTGACCTGGCCCGCCAGCGTGACCGTATGGACAGCCAGCAAGACGGCCCACAGGCACACCTGGGTCGCCCAACTTCTTCTCCCTGGATGACTTCTCTCTCTCACGGCTTTCACCTCTTGGTTTTGCCCTGCTTTTCGTGCTGCCTGACAAGTCCTCGCTGAGAGCGAGGACTACATGAACCCTGGCCAGCAGGCCGGCCCGCAACACAGCCGCGCCCGAAAGCGTGCGGTCAAGATTCCGTGTCGCCGGATGCTCACGTCGTGTCGCGGGGGTCTAGGTTTAGAAGGCGTCGCCGCGTGGGCAAACAGCTGCGCCCCGCACGGTCACCATTTGCCGATCTTCTGCCCCCTCACTCTTGGAGTAGGTCTGAAATTCAAACCTGACCCTGACTTGCTCTCCAAATTCCAAAAACTCCGCCTCCCCTTTTGTGTCGAACGAGAACCGGCCTCCTCGAGTGAAGAAAGATCCCCCCAGCGTGTTCTTCTCTCCTCGGTAGGAGAACTCGATGGGATACTTGCCCGGTGCGGGTTCAAAATCCCTGGAGAAGAACAAGTTGGTGCTGTAGCTCTTCCCTAACTTCCGGATTGAAGCGGGAGTGGTAATGATATTCAGCGCCCATATGTTTGCTCGGTTCTTGGAGAGTCTGGCTTCAGCATCGTCGACCGTCACATTCACGTCGCCACTCACTTCGAAGTAGGTGCCCGATCGGGAGCTGGCGGCTTGTACGGTCTCCCTGCCATTGCCTTGCTTCTGAGACAATTGCGACTCGCTGCCCGAACCGCAGCCGGCGACCAACATAAACAGGAGCCAAATTGGAATCATGCCCCGCATCGCATGCCCTCTCTGATTCAAATCTACAGTTCCCTGAAAACCCTTTCGTCAGGCGGCTGTCGGTGAAGTTCTCTCACTGCTCCGGAAGTTTGTCAATCTTGACTCGGTTCAGCCAGGTGTCAAACTCCGTGGCTTCCGCGTTGATGATCTCAACCTTGATGCTGTATCGCTTGTGTACGAGCGTTGTCCGCCGGCCAACTTTCCTCTGATAGACGTAACTCTCAAACCCGGGCCACTCTCCCACTGTGATTCCCCTCTCGTAGCCCTCCGTGGTCTCTTCACTGAACTTGGCGGCCATGAAGAACCCCACATAAAACGTCCGGTGGAATGCCAAGTCGTCAATTTCAACTGTGACTTGCTTTGCCGTGCCCTCTTCGCGATATTCGCGTTTGGCGGTGGTCATCTGCAGCGCTCCCTTTTGGACCTTCGAGCCTTCGGGATCGGTGGCATTCCAACCCGGCGGCACGTCGGGAAGCGCCTCGATCAACTGCGAGAAATGCACCGCTTCGACCGGTTCCATATTCTGCAGCTTTAGAGCCTCCAGCGGGTTCTTCGTGATGTCGATCCCTTCCTCGCGCGCTCCAGAAGAGTCGCCTCCGCCGGACCCGCAACCGCAGGCCAAAACGACAGCAGCCCCTAAGACATAAGCACCTCTCATCTCATTCCTCCTTGGTGGCGACCCTCACGGAGCACTAGTGCTCGCGAGCGGTTCGTTGATCAACCGCGGTTTCCGTTTCCGACATGTGCCCGCACAGCGTACACCATCCACCCTGCTGAAAACAAGGTGTAATAGGGAACTCTGCCTCACCATGTAGTGGCCATCCCGTGGCACGCCCAGATGCGGCTTTTTTTGATTCGATTACCCAAGCGCTTTGGTCGGGACATCCGAATTCATCATCACGGGGATTTCGATGTCGTCCAAGGGAGCGATTTAGGATCGCTCGTCCCCAGCGATTTGGACTAAACGGTTCGGCGGCTAGTCTGATGTTTGAGCCGCGTTCACGCGGCCCGACGTCAGATCGTACTTCGCTTGCCAGTACTAGAATTCTTGCCTGTGCGCTGGTCGGCCCGGCTCCAATCTACCGGTCACGGGCGCCAAGGTTCTTTGTTTCAGTAACTTCTGGCCCCTTTTCCCGAGAAATCCCATATCCCGAGATACAATAGACGCAGGAGGCTTCCAGAAACGCGTGACAAGCTCATGGAGTGCCGAAAGCTTCTTGGAAGCTGTCGATGGGAAACGACGAAACAAAGCCAATCTCACCGAATCCTCATGGAATCAACGCCCTATAATGATGAACCCCGTAGCGCGGATATCGCTTTTGACATCTGCGGCCTTTGCGTTACGGGGGTTTTCCCCCCTGATGACTGCACTCGATCAAGCGCCGACTGATCGACCAGGGGCACAAGCCCGCAGGCAGTGAGCAGGCTGTTGTTGCCCCCCTCGCTGTTCTGAACGGGACCGAGGAGATCAACATGACGCTCGACGACCGAGAAAAGGACGGAACAAACCCAATTTCTCGCAACCCACAGGGAATCAGTTGGTTACGAGCGGTTTGCAGGATGTAGCGCGATCTCGATTTTGAGATCCGCGGCTTTTTGCCTTTGTGGACGCATTCCTGCGTGCTGTGTCGCCACTCGTGGTGACGCACGTCTAGGGACCTGCGCCACCTGGGCGCTTGAGCACGCGTCTCTGGCTGCAGTTCAACCATCCCGGACGGATCAGCCCACCGGATCGGGCAGGGAGACTCCGAAACGCTCGCCGATCGTAGCAAGGTCTCGAGCCGTTGCCTCGGGCAGAGGGATGCCGGCGCGACTCCGTTGCTCGCGGTTTTTTATCTCTACTTCGCCGGGGACGAGGACTTCAGTGACTCCTTCTCTCGGGGGAACTCGCTTGGCAGCAGAAAGCGACTCGCCGACCATAGCCCGGTATTCTTCTCGACCGCCGAAAGCACCGGGATCGATAACCAGCATCAGCACGCCGCCGAGGCGTCCTCGGGAGTCGGTGACCGTCTCGTCGACCGCGGCCGTGATGAGGGTGGGGTCGGGGTCGCCGATCATGCCGAGCGCCCCCAGCAGAGCCGAAGCCAGCGACAAGCCAGACCCTTTGTGGCCCGCGACGGTGCCGCCAAGCGGAACGATCGTGCCGCCGGAAAAGAAATCCTCGGGGTCTGTCGAGGGCTTTCCGTCGCGATCGAGGATGCAATCAGGTGGCAGTTGGTCGCCCTTGTCGCGCGCCACGCGAATCTTTCCCCCGGCGATGGTCGACGTCGAGCCGTCGAACAACATCGGGCTTCCCTCCGCTGGGACCCCGATCGCGAAAGGATTGGCGCCCAAGAAGATCTGTCGGCCACCGGTCGGCAGCATGAGTCCGACGCCGGGTCCGGCGGCCCCCACTGTCATTAGCGCGATCAGCCCCCGCTCGGCGGCCCGCTCGGCGTATTCGCCCATGCGGCCGGTGTGGGTCGAGTGGCGAATCGCGGCGACCGTTACGCCATGGCGGCTGGCGCGCTCCATGGCCCAATCGAGCGCCCAGGCTGTTGTGTAGAGGCCGCACCCTCGCTGGGCGTCGATGAGTCCCGTGGCGTCCGTCTCACGAAGAACGGCGGGCCGGGCGTCGGGCACCATGTCGCCGGCTTCAATCTCCGCCACGTACTGCTTGACGCGAATGACCCCGTGCGAGTCGTGACCCGAGAGGTTCGCCCGCACCATGTGCCGCGCGACCTCTGCCGCGATATCCGCGGGGGTCCGGTCCGCTTCGAAGACCCGTCGGACGAACGTCTCTAGATCATCCGCACCCCAACGCCTGAAATCCGCCATATCGATCGTCTCCGCTGAACTTCGACTACGCGCCGGTATCGAGCCGAGCGACTAGTCTAGCAGCCCGTGGTGGAAGTGCGGAGAGGCGGATCGCCCCCCGTGGATATATCACGTAAGTTGCTGGATTAAATATAGTTATGAGAAATTGGCTTTGTTTGGTCATTTTATTGGTCGCGTTGCTCCACTGCTGGGTTGGTTCGCTGACCGCCTCAGCTGTCGAGAGAAATCTCGACGCGGCACGCTGAGAACGTCTGTGTCGGTAAGAGTACCGACACGGCAGTCTGGGGACCTGCGCCACGAGGACGGTTGATGTCATACGCTCGGAGCTGCGATGTTGGGCGTCGATGTCTGAGCTCTTGGCGCATCAGCAAACTACCGGCCCAGCAACGGCCGCAAGTCTCGGCAAAACGACCGCCGAGCCATGCGCTGATATGGTGTGACCTGTCAAGTTTAGGCACAGGAGTACTCGCAACGGGTGATTGCCGCCTGCTGCTGTGTTCATCTAAGGACAAGGGAAGCAGGCCAGACTACAGCTCAGCCGTGAGCTACCCGTCTGGCCAGAAATCACGATGCCTGCGAGACCAATTTGAGCCACTATTTCGCCAGAAAAAGTCGTCTCGCGAGCAAAAAACACGGCCTAGGAGTGGGCTAGCGAGCGATTTCCGCGACCTGGCGGTGGGTTGGCAGTCGAGAGGGGTGGCGATGGGAGTGTTCTGCCTATCGGTTAAGTCTTCTGAATTGTGAGACATAGCAGCGTTCCCAAGCGTCGAGAGAAATGCCGTTGGCAGAAAGTGGCGGAAATACGAGGGTCATCGCTCCGAAATTCCGTTTTCTGGGCCCCGTACCAGAATAAGGGATGGATGGGGGGTTAGCAGGGCCCAAGGGGCTAAGTCGTTGAGATGGCGAGGAGAAAAAATGTGAAGAGTCTGTGACAGCGATTTGCGGGAGTGCTGAAAAGCGTCCTCGAGGCCGGATTTTCCATGCCGAAACCGTGTCGTAGCGCAGTCCTAGCGAAAGAAAAACGCCGTCTAGCGAAAGGTAGCGGAGTGGCCGGAAAACGGGAATCAGGCGTTGGGACGGCGGGTTTTAGCCCAAAGCCAGGCCCCACTCGGCAGCTGGGAGCGGCCGAGCGCCGAAAGGAGCGACCAGTGTCCGGGGGGGGGGCCGGTGTCGGTAAGAGTACCGACACGGCAGTGGGGTCCTGCGCCACCAGGACGGTTGATGCCATACGCTCGGAGCTGTGATGTCGGGCGTCGATGTCTGACTTTTTGGTGCAGCCGTAAACGGCGGGCCTAGGAACGCCTCAGAAAAGCCACATGGGCGCGGCTTGAATGTTATGAGAGGCGCCTGACGGCGGCTAGGACAAACAGGAGTGTTTGTCCTTCCTGGATTGAGCGGCAATGGGCTAGCGGCGTTCGCGTTAAGCCAAACGGCCGCAAGTCTCGGCAAAACGACCGCCCAGCCATGCGGTACGGGACTGCCGTTAGGTAATTCGTTCCAGTGCGATTCCCCGAATCGGCACGCAGCCCCTATTGCACGCGGGCCTATTGCACGTCGATCAACACGGCGTTACTCATGATCCCGTCCACGATCACGACCAAGGTATATCTCCCCGGCGGGAGACCTTCCGGTACTTGGACATTGATCTGGTAGAGCCCCGCGAAAAACGGCGCCAGGCCGCTGAACGTTACGAGTGAGTCACGACCGTCGATTAGAACTTGTGGGTTGCTCACGGTTTCCGAAAGAGGCGAGGCCGGGGCGGGGAGACCCGTTTGGCCAGGAGGGTTCACGTCACCGAGGCCTGTGCAGAAAACCTGTATGAAATCGCCGGCGCGCGCGGGCCGTTCCAAGACCGTGGTTCCGTCGTCATTGTTTCGAATGGCTCCAACGCCAGTCGCGAAATCGAAGAAGATTCCCGGTTGAGTCGAGATCAGGGGTACGGTGACGGGATCACTCGTACCGGCGTCGCTGGTGATTTGAACCTCCACGGTCGATCCGGTCAGTTCGAACGGCACCTGGAAGTTGATCTGTTGGGGAGACACAAACAGCAGCGGCACCGGAACGCCGTTGATCGTGACTCGCGTCAAACGCAACTGGGTCGGCAGAGGAAAGGCCATTGCCTCCCCTGGATTCAGCGCCAGCGCGGTTCCAAAGATGGAAACGAGGCTGCCGGGCACGATGCCGATGGGTGGAGAGGGTCCGGTATTGAAACTGGCGGCGTTAACGACGCCAGCCAGCGCGAACGCCGGTCGAGGCCCCAGCGAGGAGGCTTCCGCGACGACGTTGACTCCAGGGGCCCCTTCGATTTCGGCCCGTAGAGTGTTGCGGGTAAACATCGTGCCCAACTGCCATTGGACCGAGACGCGTCCATAGGCATCGGTGACAGCCGCTGACGGCATTGCGACGCCGTCGGCGCTGGGCGTCACGACGAGAGAAACTCCCGAGTACGGCAAGTGATTCTCGTCCCGAAGCCGGAACACAACGGGTTGAGCCAACGGGCCGCCGTCGCCGGCCGCCTGGCCGTCGCCGGACTCCACAGTAAGCGCGAGGTCAGCCGGAGCACTGCGTACCTGGACGCGACTGTGAGCCATGCCGTAGCCCGGGGCACTCGCCACTGCCGTGAGGGATGCAATACCGTCTTCCATCCCCTCGATGGTGAAAGGAGCCTCCGTGGAACCGGCCGGGAACGTTACGACGGCGGGAACCTCGATGACGCCGTTGTCCGTTGTCAGCATGATGTCGAGATCGGCTTCGAGCGGCGTCGCAATCTCGACGGATCCCGCGCCCGGAGTGCCCAGCAGCACACCCGCCGCCGGCCAGGTGGAAAGCTGAAGCATCCTGACGAGTGCGGTCCGCGCCGCCGCTCGCTGCTCAACGGCATCGTTGAAAAAATCCTCCCACTGGCGGCGGATCGCTCCTAGTTGGTTCAGATCTCCCGCCGAGGGCGTAGTCCCTGCTTCGACCAGCAGCACAAAAGCAAAGTTGAAGTCCTTTTGGGAGACGCTCGAGTCGGGAATCCGCCTTCCCTCTGCCTCAATGATCATATCGACGGCAATTTCTTTGCGGTCGCCGTCAAAGCTGACCCCAACCGACGGCGCCGACGACGGCGAGCGCAAGGAAGTCGAGTTCTCCACCAAGAAGCTCGGTTGCACTTCGTCGGCATCACGGAGTCCCATCAAGTATTGGTCGAAATCGTTGTATTTCTCGACGACGGCGATGGTCTCAAAGCGCGGCGAAACCATGCCATGATCTTCGATGCGGTTGCCTTCGACGACGGAAGCGTCCGAGTTAAAGAAGAAGCTCCAGTGCGCCCGATCCCTTCCCAGCAAGGCGGAAGAGAGCTGCTGGCTGACCGGGTCTCGGAATCGAACGAAGACCAGAAATCGGTGTCCTGCTTCTTGGCCCATCACAGACAGCGTATTGTTCTCGCCGATGACCGGAATTCGTTGGGTGGGGTCTGGCGGGTAGTTCGAGAGCGGACCCATGTTAAGGAAACTCTGGAGCCGCCGGGGAGAACCGAAGTCCGGGCCGAAGTCGAAAACGGTTCGCCCGCCGGAGAGCAGATCGCCGATGCCGAGCACCTCGTTGCGGACATTTACCTCAAAAGCGAAAGCACCGGGAGCCGCCGGCAGCCTGAAATCGTTGAACACGACGATGAAATCGTAGGCGTCGTCGTGATTTCGGTAGAACTTCTGCGTCAGGGCGAAGCAGTCAATAGTCGTGATGGGACTGAAAATCTCCCCCAACGCTCCGTCAATTGGGTCCGGAACGCCTTCGTCGAAATTGGCCGGTGTGGATTGGCCTTGAAGATAACCCGGCATGATGCCGACGACCGCCGTGTTGAGTGAGACATCCGCAAAGTGAAACTCGACCGTGCCGTCTTGATGAAGAACTAGCTGGAAAGTTTGTCGCCGACCGATGCCGAAAAAACGGAACTCCGGCACGTTGTCCCAGGTGACGACGAACCGGTTCCCTGTCGAATACATGCTAATCGCGGCCTGTGCCTGGGTGGGATCCAAGTCGGTGAAGAGGGGACTGATACGGGGCGGTCCGCTGATCGCTCTCGAGAGGCTACGGGTGCTGGAAGCCGCGTCGGGCTCGACGAACGTCAGGTTGCCGTCGGAGTGAACGAAGGCAACGCTATAGCTAGCGTCGAAAAACGGGAACGGAAAGGGCAGGAATACTTGGACCGCGTCGTCGTCACCAAGACTGAGAGGCAAACCGTTGCCGCGGGCCGTTTCATCTAGGGTTAAAGGGCCTGGCTGGGCAGTGTAGGCGGTGTCGAAGCGGGTCAGAGTCACGCTGCTGGTATTGAGGTCGAACAGATTGGGCCGCAGCACCACGCCGTCGCTGTCATCAATCACAGCAATTTCGCCTTCGTCTTGCTGAAGGACGGGAGTGATCGCCGGAAGAACAGAGGGGCTTGCGGAGTCGCCTTGGCGGGCCCGCTCCTGGCGATGTCGAAACAGCTCGGTCAGGACGCGACCGCGGTAGGTACCGCTAGCTGGTGATCCGGAGCCGCCGTTTGATGCTGCTGGAAGCGCGGCGGGTTGCGATGCCGCCGATACGGCCAATAGCACCGGGACCAACAGTTTTCGAGAAACTTTCAATGAGCTTATGCCTTGCGCCCCCGAAGTGGCGTTTCCTCCAGTTGAACCCGAGCCTACCGGGATCGTCTCGGTGGAGGCTGTCTTTTTCGTCCGGGTGGCGGGTCCCGGTGAGGGGGATCTCAGCGGAAGTGGGCTAGAGGGGAAAAGCATGATGCCGAAGCTACAGCGGAGGGGAGTCTGGACAGCGTGAAAGGCAACTTCTAACGCGCATTTCTCACCACGGCCGCGGTGGATGAGGCGAAAGGCCCAGCGGCCACCGCTCGCGGCAACAGTTTGCGTACATCGCCCAGCGTACAGTATTTCGGCTAGCGGGCGCGATGAATCGCGCCCCTACATTCCTGACGGCGGGCATTTGCTTCCGCTCCTAACGACCACTGGTGAGAAATGCGGACTAAACGGGGAGACGTCGAATCAGTATTCTCCCACCGCGGACTGAGTCAAGGTGCGAACACCGTGAGTTTTCACACTACCACCAAGTGCAGCTCGCGAGGTCCGTGGACGCCGTGTACGAGGCTCATTTCGATGTCCCCCGTACGGCTTGGTCCACCGATGATGACCATGGAACTCGAGACTGCCGCCGGATTAGGCAAAACATGGAAGAGATCGTCGATGCCGGTTAGGATGCAGGCGGCGGGAATCACCGCGATGTGGACGTCTGGAAGCAGCGAGACAATACGGTCTTCACGAGACGTAGAAAGCAAAACCAGGGCGCCGGGGTCCGCAAGCGCATAGTCGGCGCTGGTGATGCCGACATCGGCCTCCGCGGCAAGCTGCCGCAGCGTTGACTCGCCGCGGATATCGGATTCAACGCCCGCCAGCGACGTGATGCCCGTGGTTTGCAGAAACGGCCCGTTGGAAGCTACACCCCGACGCCCTGCGAGGGTAACGGAAACGTACCGGCGAGCTTCTTCGGGTGACGCCGCGCGAACGCATTGTCCGGGAAAGTTCTCGATGAGGAGTCGGGTGCGTTCGTCCAAGTCAAGATCGACGGGTGCCGGCGAAAGGGCGGGAGGAGGATCGGGAGGCTGGCCTCTGTGCCGACCTAAGGCCGTACGAACCTTGTGCAGAACCTGCTCGCGGTCAGGCATGCGCGTCACCTGCAGGGTTGGGTGCTCCGTGTGTTTGTTTCTCGGGTGCGGCGGACTCCCAATCTATGGCCGCGCCCGGTTTGCGTGATCGCCAAAGCCGGCGAAAACTCTGCGGTGCGGGTGGAGGGAAGTCACGGGTGTTAGTCCAAGCCTTGAGTGGGCCCGGGAGGGAGCTGATCCACTCGTTGGTGCTAGTGGAGGGTAGGACGGCCCTGGCGAAAAAGCCGAGGCGTTCGAAAAGTTTCGGGCGCTGCATGACCCAGCTCCACACCCGAAAGCCTAGTTTTTCCAAGTGGAGACGCTGGTCGCGCGTCTCACCCTTTTTGACTTCCCGCCGCAGCGCCAACAACATCCGGGGGATGTCGATCTTGACGGGACAAACCTCGGCACAAGCACCGCACAAGCTGGAAGCGAACGGCAGCTCCGGCTCATGGCCTGCGCCCTGGAACTGCGGCGTGAGTATGGCGCCGATCGGACCGCTGTAGGCCCCGGGGTAGGAGTGACCGCCAATGCGGCGATAGACCGGGCAGATGTTGGAACACGCGCCGCAGCGGATGCAGTAAAGCGTCTGCCGCTTTTCGTGGTCGGCGAGAATGCGGCTGCGTCCATTGTCGAGCAGCAGGAGGTAGAACTTTTCCGGGCCGCTGATCTCGCCGTCGCGCCGGCTCCCCGAAAGGAAAGAGGTATAGCTCGTCAGACGCTGTCCCGATGCGCTGCGGCCCAGGAGCTTCAAGAAAACAGCGAGGTCCGCGGCTCGAGGGATGATCTTCTCGATGCCGGCAAGCGCGACGTGAACGCGAGGTATCGATGTAGTCAATCGAATGTTCCCTTCGTTTTCGACGAGCACGACGGCGCCGCTCTCCGCCACCACGAAATTCGCTCCGCTGATCCCCATCTCGGCCCGCTGAAACTTTTCGCGCAGCACCCGGCGAGCCGCCATCGTTAGGCGGGTCGGTTCCTCGTCGTAGGCGATGCCCAGCTTTTCGGAAAACAGCTTGGCGATCTGTGCGCGGGTCTTGTGGAGTGCAGGCGCAACGATGTGGTAGGGGCGCTCGCCCGACAACTGCATGATGAATTCGCCCAAATCGGTCTCGACCGGCTCAACACCTTCCTTTTCGAGAGCTTCGTTGAGACCCACTTCCTCACTGGTCATCGATTTCGACTTGACCGCGAGACGCACACCATGTTCCCGCGCTATGCGCACGATGGCCTTGACCGCCGCATCCCCGTCGTAACACCAGATGACCTGGCCTCCATGTTCTTGGACCTTGGTTTCTACTTGCTCGAGATAGTAGTCGAGGTTGTCCAGCGTATGCTGCTTGATCCGGTTGGCCGCGGTACGAAGCGCCTGATAATCGCCGAATCCCGGCTCCTGGACTCGGTCGCGGCGCCCTTGTACAAAACGCGCCGTGGCCGACTGGATGCTGTTTTGCAGGGTCAGGTCCCGAAGCGCGACGTCGATTTTTTGGTGGAAGGTGGCGGACATTGTGACTAGGCGCAGGCCAGAATTTCGGCGAGGTGTTTCGTTTTCACAGGCAGGCGGCGACGGCTCAACCCGCCGCGAATCTGCATCAGGCAACTGGGGTCAATCGAAACGACGGTGTCGGCGCCGGTGCGCAGAATGGCCTCGATCTTTCCATCGAGCATGTCGGCGGAGATGCTATCGAATTTCACCGAGAACGTACCTCCGAAGCCACAGCATTCTTCGGCGGGCTCCATTTCGTGCAACTCCAGTTGCCGGACGTTGCGCAGTAGCCGGCGAGGCTGGTCTTTGAGTTTGAGATCGCGCAGCGCGTGACAGGAATCGTGATAAGTGACCGTCGCCGGGAAGGTAGCACCCACATCTTCTATGCCGGCGACCTCGACCAAGAACTCCGAAAATTCATACACTCGGGCCGCAAGGTTCTCGGCTGCTTGCTTCGAGGACGGGTCTTTGTGGAACAGGCCGGTGAAATGATGGCGAATTATCGAGCAACACGATCCGGAGGGAACGACGATGACTTCGGCGCTGCCGAAAACATTGAGAAAATGTCGGGCGACTCCACGGGCCTCGGCGACGAACCCGGAGTTGAAGGCCGGCTGCCCGCAACAGGTCTGCTCTTCCCGAAACTCGGTCTCGTAACCCAGCCGTTCGAGGACCTTGGCCATCGCCAACCCGACTTCGGGGAACAGCTGATCGACCAGGCAGGTAACAAAAAGCGAGACCCGTTGGCTCATAGAGCGGATCTTGAAGGGACGCTTCGCATTGTAACGCAGGGGAAGAGTGTGCCGTGGCCGCTCTTCGAGTCCAGCGATCTCGCACCGGTGAACATCCCTACCTGCACTACAATGTGCTCATGATCAAGCTAGCGGTCTTCTTCGCGTGCGGCTGTCTGGGGTACGCCGCGGAGATCAAAGTGGGCATCATCGGACTTGACACCTCTCACTCGCCGGCGTTCACGCGAGTCCTGAACGATCCCTCTCATCCCGACCACGTACCCGGGGCTAAGGTCATCGCGGCCTACAAGGGCGGCAGTCCGGACGTCCCCGCCAGCCGCGATCGAATCGAGAAATTCACCGCCGAGATGAAGGACGAGCTGGGGATAGAAATCGTCCCTGACATCCCGACGCTCTGTACGAAGGTGGACGCCGTTCTACTCGAAAGCGTCGATGGACGAACACACCTCAGCCAGGTCAGGCCCGTTTTCGAAGCGGGACTGCCGGTCTTCATCGACAAGCCGCTTGCGGCAACCCTGGAGGACGCCCGGGAGATTGCTCGTCTGGGCAAACAGTACGGTGTCCCCTGGTGGAGTGCCTCGAACTTGCGCTACCATCCGGCGGTTCTGGATGTGAAGGTCGAAGCCCTCCAAGGGGCCATCACCTGGGGACCGGGTACCATCGAGCCGACGCATCACCTCGATCTTTCGTGGTACGGCATCCATGCTGTTGAGCTGCTCTACACCTTGATGGGGCCGGGCTGCCGGTCGGTCTCCAGGACCTACACCGATGGGGCCGACATCACGGTGGGCCTGTGGAAAGACGGTCGCATAGGCGCGGTCCGCGCGATCCGCGAGGGCAAAAAGGGGTACGGCGCCGTTACCTTTGGCGAACGGGAGATCAAGATCACCGACCGCGCCGGGGGGGCCTATCCGCAAATGTTGCGAGAGGTCGTGAAGTTCTTTCAGACGGGCGTGCCACCCGTGCCCAACGAGGAAACGCTCGAGATCTTTTCCTTTATGGATGCCGCCCTGCGCAGCAAACAAGCGGGCGGAGCGCCGATGAAGCTGCGGTGAAACGGCGGGAGCATTAAGTAGGACCAGCTGGCGGCCTCCGGCGGACCGAACATAGCTGGATCATCCTCGGATCTGTTGATCGCCTCCGCCGGTGTGATCGCTACGAACCCCGCGCGTCAAGGTCTGTGAAAAAACCTTGGGTACAGTCCCCGCGCCTCCCGTAAGTCATCGATAAAACGCAGTGCTCGTGGGAGGCGCTTGGGACAGGAAGGTGTGAAAAAATGCTGGGACAGTCAGCCCGCGGCGGAAGCTGCGATTGATTCTACGCGACTTCTAGGACGCCGCTCGTGACAGTCCCTGATTTTTTCACACCTTCCTGTCCCCGGTTTTTTCCTGTCTGATTCGATACGGAACCCGAGCGTCAGCCCGTGGACAATTTAGGAGAATAAGACGAGTGGCGGCTGAATCCAATGTAGGCGACCCGGGAGCCAAGAGAGACAAGACCCTCCGTTGGCTGGTGTTTGTTGGGATCGGCATCCTGCTGTTAGCTCTGGGTTCGTCGTGGGTAGTCTGGAAGAAAATTGGTGATTTGGAATCTGGCTTGGCGAGGGTTGAGACGCAGAAACTGGCTCTCGAGCAGGAACTCGCCACTTCCCAGCGCGAGGCTGCGGACGCTCATGCCAAGGCTCAGTCGGAAGGCGCCCGCGCGGATGGGGCGGAAGCAGCGGTCCAGCAGTCAACCCGCGAGCGCAGGCGAGCTGAGTTAGAAAGGGAGATGGCTCGCGAAAAGGCCGATCGTTTTCGAGTCGAGTCGGAGAGAGCGACGGCGGAGGCGGAACGCAGCCGCCAGGAAGCCGACCGCCTTCGAAAGCGGCGCGAGAAAGAACTCGACCGCATGCATGAGGCGCTGGGCCGGATTGCCGAAAGCCAACGCACGCCCATGGGCATGGTCGTGAATCTCGGGCAGGACTCGTTTCTGTTCGATTTCGATAAAGCCACGCTTCGTGCTGAGAATCGCGAGATCCTGAGCCGGATAGCCGGGGTCCTGCTGGCCTCTCACGGCTACCGGCTTTACGTCTATGGGCACACCGACGACACAGGGCCGGAGGCTTACAACCAGCAACTTTCGGAAAAGCGCGCCCAGGCCGTTCGGGAGTACCTTGTCGAGGCAGGGATACCTACCGAAATCATCGAAGCGGAAGGGTTCGGAGAGTTCAGTCCCGCTGTCCGTCGGAAGACCCGCCAAGCACGACAACGCAATCGGCGGGTCGTGATCGGCGTAGTCGATACGGTCATCGACTATGCCGGCGAGCTGGACAAGTAGAGGTGTCCCCAAACAGCTGGAAGCCGGTCATTGGCAACTCTGCCACCCAGACACAGGGACCGGCAGCTCAGGTAACTAATTCGAGAACTTCCCGTAAGCACAGTAGTGTGGGCGACGTCGAAAGACTGGGGAGGCTCACGCACCTGTCCAATTAGGTGTCCGACGGCGGGTCCAGTGTTTGGCCTACTGAAGTGATTCACAGCAGGCGGCCGGGTCACTGGCGCCGGAAAAAACGACGGCCATTCAAAAAAAGCGCCAGGAAGTGTCCAAAACGAGAGTGCACATGCGTCATAGGGTGTCGGTTCACTTGACCGACAGAACCCAAGAAAGGAGGGCATCATGCCCAATTATCTGTGTATACAACGAAGCCAGCCGGGGGGAGCACGCGAGAAACCATCTCCCGCCCAAATGGAGGAGATGTACGCTGTATTCAACACCTGGAAAGAGAAGTTCCAGGAAAATATCGTCGACATGGGAGGCAGGCTGGGCGGCGGAAAAGTCGTCACCTCGGAAGGTGCGACGGACGGGCCTTTCGTGGAAGCAAAGGAGGTGGTAGGCGGCTTCATGATCGTCTCGGCAGAAAGCTTGGAAGAGGCGGTCGAGGTAACTCGTCAATGCCCCGGAGTAGTGATGCCCGGGTCAAGCGTTGAAGTCAGAGAGATCAACACTCCTTGACCACGCCCAAACTGGTTGAGCACTTCTTCCGGCACGAATACGGCAGGCTCGTGGCCATGCTGTCGTGCCGGGTGGGAGTGCAACATATCGAGGATGTCGAGGACACCGTTCAGTCGGCCTTGATGACCGCTCTTGAGGCCTGGACGATCGCGGGTTTGCCAGACAATCCGTCGGCCTGGCTCTATCGGGTGGCGCACAACGACCTGATGGGAGAGTTCCGCCGGCGAACGGGCCGCCGTCGCATCCTGGAACAAAACGCAAAAGAAGACATCGGCACTCCGGAGAACGGCCCGGAGATTTTCCTGGCGGGGGAGGTGCGGGACGACCTGTTACGGATGCTGTTTGTCTGCTGCGACGAGGCGGTCCCCGCGGAATCACAGCTGGTGTTGGCTCTGAAGACCCTCTGCGGCTTCAGTATTCGGGAGATTGCGCTTCGGTTGTTCACCAGCGAAGCCAATGTATACAAACGCCTCGGTCGAGCCCGCAGCCGTTTGCGGAAGCTTCCGCCTCGCCCCGGGGAGCTTACCGGAGAGCAATACTCCTCGCGACTTCCGGCCGTTAAGAAGATACTCTACCTTCTATTCACGGAGGGCTACCTTTCTTCCCAAACGGAGCAGGCTATTCGCCGGGAGCTTTGTAACGAAGCGATACGGCTAGCTGCCCTTCTGGCGGAACACCCGGTAGGCCAGGACCCGGAAACGTTTGCCTTGTTGGCTTTGATGCATCTGCACACGGCACGGATGACCGCTCGCCAGGACGGGTCCGGCGGGTTGCTCCTGTTGGAGGAGCAGGACCGAGAGCTCTGGGATCGGCAGGGAATTCAGGTCGGATTGGAGTGGTTGGCTAAATCTGCACAAGGCGATGGCTTTTCCCGGTACCACGCGGAGGCCGGGATCGCGGCGGAACACTGCCTCGCCCCCTCGATTCAGGAGACTCGTTGGGACAGAGTCGTGGAGTGTTACTCGTTGCTGGAGCGGATCGCGCCCTCCGCAATACACAAACTGAACCGTGCGGTAGCGGTCGCGGAGTGGCAAGGACCCGCCGCGGGACTCGCCGTTCTCAGGGGCTTTGAACCACCGACCTGGCTGGCCGGCTCCTACCTATGGGCTGCAGTACTGGCCGATTTGCATCGGCGCCGCGGAAACACCCGGACGGCGAAGCGCTATCGGGATGTAGCGTTCAAATCGGCTCCCACTCCGGCAGTGAAGGAGCTTTTGCAGCGACGACTGGATTTCCATGCAGGGCTGGACAACGCCCACGACACCGCCCACGACACCGCGCACGCTCCCCTCATCGAAGGGTAACTTGCTTTCCGGCCAGTGGATCAACGACGTTGCCCTAGACGAGCGATACGATCAAACGGTTGGAGCGGGACGGGGTGTTTACAACAGCGGCGGATTCGCATCGTTCGTCTCCAGGTACCAATCCCGTCACGTCCCCACACGTCCCCCCTTCTTGCTTCCACATCAAGAGAGAACAACACCGGATGCTCCAGTGCCAAGTGGGATCGCGTTCGTCCGGCCAAGCCGCCGAGCAGGCCCCCCCACCCAAGAGCGGATCCCGCACAGGCGGGCCGAGTCTCACCTTAGATCGATGTACTCAAATCGACGAAGAGCCGAAGAAAACAAGCGTTGACACCCATCCCATTCAAACGTACAATTGAAGCAAACGTATGAATCAATCATACGATTGACTGGAGACACACGGAGTATGCCGACCGATACCAAAGAGCAAATCCTCGATACCGCCGAGCGGTTGTTCGCCGAGTCCGGGATTGATGCCGTTTCTTTGCGTGCCATTACGGCGGAGGCAGGCGTGAATCTTGCCGCCATCCACTACCACTTTGGTTCGAAGGAAGCGCTCGTCAAAGCCGTCTTTGGGCGACGGATGATTCCCTTGAATCGCGAGCGAATGGCCCTTTTGACCGAAGTCGAAGCGAACGCCGGCGATGGGCAATTAGCCGTTGAGGATGTTCTTCGGACTCTGTTCGCGCCGGCTATTCGTCTCAGCCGCCACCCGGAGCGGGGCGAGACGTTCATGTGTCTTTGTGGGCGGTTTTACTCTGAGCGGGGCGAATACATGCAGCCAATGTTCGAGGAATTGTTCAAAGAAGTGATTGCGCGATTCATGGCTGCGTTTCGAAAGGCTTGCCCCGAGCTGCCGGTAGGGGAGCTTTTTTGGCGGACGCACTTCGCTGTTGGCGCGATGGTTCACACGATGTGTGATTCCGACCGGCTGAGAATGATTTCCCAAGGAGTGTGCGACCCGTTGGAAGTGGAGGACACGATCGAGCGGATGGTCCAGTTCACGGCAGCGGGTTTTCGGGCGCCCGTCATGGAGCTGCCTGCTCGAGAGGAGGAGGCAGTGGCGTTGGAGGGAGCACAATGAATCGCCGGGGTGTGGCCGGGTTATGTTTTGTGTTGGCCATGGCAGCCTGCTCGCGGCGCTTTGAAGCCCCCGTTCATCAGTTGGACGTAGCCGCCCCGCAAACTTGGACGGGTGGAGAGATCCGTCCGGACCTTGGCGAGACGGAGTGGTGGGCCGGGTTCGCGGATCCCGGCCTGGACAAGGCGGTCAGAGAAGCGCTAACCCGTAACCATGATCTCCGAGCCGCGGCTGCCCGCGTTGCAGCTGCCGAAGCGGAAGCGCGAATTGCCGGCGCCGCCCTGCGGCCTAACGTGGACCTGAGTTTGAACCGTGGCCGCCAGCGGCAGAATTTCGTGGGGCTGCCTATCCCGGGACGCGAGGGCAGTGTTCTGAGTACGACGTACAACAGCGCCGGGGTGTCGCTCGATGTGAGTTGGGAGGCGGACCTGTGGGGACGGATTCAGGCCGGGAAGCTGGCCGCCGTGGCCGCAACCGATGCTCGACGGGCCGATCTTGCCGGTGCGCGACTTTCGCTGGCCGGGCAGACCGCCAAGGCCTGGTTTTCGGCGATCGAGGCTCAGCGACAAGTGGGGTTGGCGCGGGCCTCCTTGAGAAGCTACGAGACCTCGGCCGAGCGCGTGCGAGAACGCTTCAAGCGGGGAATTCGGCCGTCACTCGATTTGCGTTTGGCCTTGACCGAGGTGGCACGGGCGCAAGCCGTCTTGCGTCAGCGCGTGGAGCAACAAGATCGGGCGGTGAGGCAACTCGAGATTCTGTTGGGCAAGTACCCGGAGGGAGAGTATCCGTTGGCGGAGGATCTGCCGCGGGTGACGTCTCGTGTTCCTGGGGGGCTTCCGTCGGAGCTCGTTCACCGGCGTCCCGATCTCGTTGCGAGCGAGCGGGAACTGTTGGCGGCGGATGCGCGCATCGCTCAGTCACGGGCAGAGCTTCGACCTAAGTTCAGTCTGACGACCGGGTCGGGGACGAGCAGCAACCAATTGAGGAACTTGATGGACCCCGGGTTTCTTGCCTGGAACGTCGTGGGCAACCTTGTTCAGCCGCTGTATAACAGCGGCCGGCTGAAGGCGGGCGTGAAGCGGGACGAGGCTCGAGCGCGCGAGGTGGCTGCCAACTATGAGAGTGCCGTCCTGCGAGCCTACAGCGAGGTCGAGTCGGCTCTGGCAGCGGAAAGTGAGTTGGCCGAGCGCGAGGCGGCGCTGGAGTCGGCAACGAAGCAGTCGTTGGGCGCCCGCGATGAGGCTGACCGGAGGTATCGAGCCGGACTGACGGATATCATCACCGTCCTGGCTTCGCAGCGGACAGCATTCGACTCGGAAAGCCAATTGCTGAACATCCGGAGGATGCGGCTGGATAATCGCGTGGATTTGCACCTCGCTCTTGGAGGCGGATTCGAGACCAGCAAGGCGCTACCGGATGTTTCACGACAACAGCCTGGTTCGCGGAAAGCTAACTCGGAGAAGGAGGCTCAGGGATCATGAGGCGCGCATTGATGATTCTACTGCCCGTTGTCGTAATCGCGGCCGGATGCTTCGGTGCCTGGACGATGATCAAGGCTCGCGAAAAACCAGAACCACGGCCCGTCGAAGTGCAGCCGCCACTCGTGCGGGTGATCAAGATTCAGCCGGAGACTTTGCGTCTGACCGTCCAGGCGGAGGGCACGGTAAGGCCACGGACGCAGACTGAGATGGTGCCGGAAGTCACCGGTCGGGTCGTTGAGATTTCCCCCTCACTGGCCGCTGGAGGGTTTTTTGAGGAGGGTGACGTACTGCTGAAGATAGACCCACGCGAATACGAGTTGGAGGTTATTCGATCGCGGGCGGCCGTTGCCCAAGCCGAGCTGCGCGTGGCAACCGAAGAGCAAGAAGCCGAGGTTGCACGAAAGGAGTGGGAGAGCCTGGGAGAGGGCGAACCGACGTCGTTGGTGCTTCGAGAGCCTCAGATTGCGGAAGCGAAGGCCGCATGGGCCTCAGCTCAGGCGGCTCTGGATCGGGCTAAGTACGATCTCGAACGGACGATTGTGCGGGCGCCCTACGCGGGTCGCGTATGGGAAAAGAGAGTTGACCTCGGTCAGTTCGTGACCCGAGGGAGTCAGATTGCCCGCATTTACTCGGTGGATCTGGCGGAAGTGCAGCTGCCGATTCCTGACGAGGAGTTGGCTTTTGTCGACTTGCCGTTGGCTTACCGGGGAAGGGCGGGGAATTCGAACAAGCCGCGGGTCAGGATAACCGCCACCTTTGCCGGGAAGAAGCACGAGTGGAGGGGCCGGATCGTTCGTACCGAGGGAGAAATCGACGCCCAGAGCCGCATGGTTCGAGCGGTCGCACAAATCGAAGACCCGTACGGATACACGGCGCACCCTGGGCGGCCGCCTCTGGCTGTTGGCATGTTCGTGGAAGCCGAGATCCAGGGCCGGCTGGTTCGTGGGGTGGTGTCACTGCCGCGCGCGGCGCTTCGAACGGGTGATCGCGTGCTTGTCGTGGACGAAGAGAGCCGGCTTCGCTTTCGAGAGGTTGAAATTCTTCGAGCTGAGTCAGACCGTGTCATCGTGCGTTCGGGACTCGAAGAAGGTGACCGAGTCTGCGTGTCCATTGTGGAAACCGCGGTGGAGGGGATGAAGGTACGGACCGTCGAGCAGGAGTCGCGGCCGGACGTCGGATAGCGTAGTGCCTGGTTGCAACCAATGAGAGAAGACCTCATGGGAAAGGGAATCGTTTCTTGGTTCGCCCGAAACGGCGTAGCGGCCAATCTGTTGATGATCATCATCATCGTAAGTGGTGCTCTCACGATTCCGTTCCTAAAGAAGGAAATCTTTCCTGAGTACGCTGTCGATATCGTAACCGTCCAGGTCGAGTACCTGGGCGCCGCGCCTGAGGAAGTCGAGGAAGGGGTCTGTGTCCGGGTGGAGGAGGCCATCCAAGACCTCAACGGGATCAAACAGATTCGTGCGACCGCGGCGGAAGGTATAGGCTCCGTCACAGTCGAGGTCATTCCCGGCTACGACACGCGCAAATTGCTTGAGGATGTGAAGGCTCGCGTCGACGCTATAGACACGTTCCCTTCAGAAACCGAGAAGCCCACCGTTCAGGAGATCACCAACCGTTTTCAAGTCGTCAACGTTTCCGTTTCGGGAGACGCCGACGCGGTCACTTTGAAGCGGCTTGGTGAACAAGTGCGTGACGAGATCATGGATCTGCCGGGTGTCACGCAAGCCGAGCTGGTAAACGCTCCTCCCTACGAAATCTCTATCGAGGTCTCCGAGGACGCGATGCGTCGCCACGGGCTCACCTTTGACGAGGTGGCGCTTGCCGTCCGGCGATCTTCGTTCGACTTGCCCGGCGGTTCTCTGAAGACCAGTAGCGGCGAGATCCTGCTGCGAACGAAAGGACAAGCCTACCGCGGGGAAGAGTTCGAGCGGCTGACTCTGCTGACTAAACCGGACGGCACGAAGCTGCGGGTGGGTGACGTGGCGCGCGTGATCGATGGCTTCGCGGAAACCGATCAGTGGTCCCGGCTCGACGGGAGGCCGGCCGTGATGGTGCAAGTCTTCAGGGTCGGAGATCAGAACGCCCTGGACGTCGCCGAGGAGGTTGGTGCGTACGTAGATGAGGCAAGCCGGCGCGTGCCCGAAGGTATCGCGCTGACCATTTGGCAGGACAACTCAGAGTTTCTGCGAGGCCGCATGGAGCTGCTGATGCGCAACGCCCTCAGCGGTCTGGCGCTGGTTTTCTTGGTTCTGGCGTTATTCCTTCGCATGCGGCTCGCGTTCTGGGTGACCATCGGTATTCCGATCTCGTTCTTGGGTGCGATTGCGCTGATGCCGGTATTAGGCGCTTCGATCAACATGATTTCGCTCTTTTCGTTCATTTTGGTGTTGGGAATCGTTGTTGACGACGCGATCGTAGTGGGCGAGAGCATTTTCGCTCGCCGGCAAGCGGGAGTGTACGGCGTACAAGCCTCGATCGAGGGTACTCGTCGGGTTGCCGTGCCGGTGATTTTCGGAGTACTGACAACGGTAGCGGCGTTTTCACCGATGCTCTTCGTGCCGGGCTATATGGGCAAGATCTGGCGGGTCATTCCGCTGATCATTATCCCAACGCTGCTCTTTTCCTTGGTGGAATCGAAGCTGGTGCTGCCGTTTCATCTGTCGCACTCGCGACCGAAGCCCAAGCGTCCCAGACGGCGAAACATCATTGTTCGGATCTGGAACGGGTTTTTTGACTTCTTCGTCGGTGGCCTGGAATGGGTCATCCGGCGGGTTTATCGTCCCGTGTTGGGGGCAGCCCTTGAGTGGCGCTACTTGACGGTGGCGATAGCTGTTACAACTTTGCTGTTGACGTTGGGGCTGGTCGGTGGAGGCTACGTTAACTTCGTCTTTTTCCCGGAGGTGGAATCCGATTTCATCAGCGCCTCACTGACCATGCCGCTGGAGACGCCAGTCGAGGTCACCGAAGAAGCTGTTCGGGTACTCGAGCAGAGTGGTCTCCGGCTGCAGAAGGAAATCGAAGAGGAACTCGGCACGGGTGTTATCCGACACGTATTGACGTCGGTCGGCGACCAGCCCTTCGCGACGATTGCGCAAAGGAATGTGGGGAACTGGGAAAGCTCGCTGGGCGCGCCGCATCTTGGCGAGGTGGCGATAGAACTGACCCTTTCTCAGGAGCGGTCGTTGTCGAGCTACGAAGTGACGCGCCGCTGGCGTGAGATGACGGGGGCCATTCCGGGAGTGGTCGAGCTCACCTACACCGCGGACCTGATCGGCAGTCCGGGCGCGATCGACATTCAATTAACAGGTCCCGACATAGAGGAGTTACGCGCGATCGCTGACGAAGCGAAAGCCAAGTTGGCCGAATATCCGGGCGTGTATGACGTTACGGATTCCTTCCGGGAGGGCAAGCCGGAGATCAAACTTGCGATTCGCTCTTCGGCTGAGGCGTTGGGGCTTTCGCTGCAGGATTTGGCTCGCCAAGTCCGCCAGGGGTTCTACGGGGAGGAAGCGCAGAGAGTCCAGCGCGGGCGTGACGATGTTCGCGTGATGGTGCGTTACCCGCGGCAAGAGCGGCGATCACTGGGCGACCTGGAGTCGATGCGGGTCCGAACGCCGGAGGGCGCAGAAGTTCCCTTTTCCAGCGTGGCACGGGCGGAGCTGGGGCGAGGGTTTGCCAACATTCGAAGAGTCGACCGCCGACGAGCGATTAACGTAACCGCCGATGTCGATGACGCGGTGGCTAATTCCGGAGACATTCTTGTTGACTTGGAGGAAAACTTCTTAGCGACTCTGCTAGTGCAGCACCCGGCGGTCCGCTACTCGTTCGAAGGTGGGGGGCGCGAGCAGATGGAGGCTATGGAGGGGTTGTTCATCGGGTTTCTGGGCGCTCTGTTTGTGATCTACACCCTGATGGCGATTCCGTTCAAGTCGTACGTCCAACCCTTGATTGTTATGACGGCCGTTCCGTTTGGTATTGTGGGCGCCGTGTGGGGACACGCCTTCATGGGTCTCGCACTGAGCATGCTCTCCATGTGCGGTGTGGTTGCGCTAACGGGCATTGTCGTCAACGACAGCCTGGTGCTCGTCAGCTACATCAACACGAACCGCCGGGCCAACGTGCCGCTGCGGAAGGCGGTGCAGGAGGCCGGTCTGGCGAGATTCCGGGCTATTATCCTAACTTCCCTGACGACGGCAGCCGGTGTTACACCCTTGATGCTGGAAAAGAGTGTCCAAGCACAGTTTCTGATTCCGATGGCCGTGGCGCTTGTGTTTGGTGTTTTGTTCTCGACGATGATTACGCTGCTTCTGGTCCCCTGTGGCTATTTGATCCTGGAAGACTTCAGCCGCGCGGGACGTTGGTTGTTGCGGATCTACAGGCCCAGCCAGGAACCGGAACAATTGTACGCGGGAGGTTCGGTTCTTGGGGCTGCGACCGACCCGCTTCGAAGACAAGAGCTGAGCCTCGACGGCGAGGACTATTCCGAGGCCGAGGAAGAAGACGAGATGGTGGGAGCAGGTTTTGAGGCCTCGTCGAGCCGCGAGCGTGGCGGGGAAGGGGATTAGGCAGGGACGGACGCTGGGGTGAGCCTTGGATTCAACCACTGCGTACACACTGCTAGAGCGCCCCAATTCATTGACTTTTTCCGGCCGCTCGGGAGACAATCGGGGCAACGGCGGGATTGCAACGGCGGCTGCCGGTCGCCGGGTTTACCTGCGTCCTTTTCAGCGTCACTGCCCTGGTGTTGCCGAGCAGCGCGCGGGTCGCCAATCCACATTATGGGTGTCATGATGCCTAAACCTTTCTCGTGCGGCAGGGCTCTCTGGGTCAGCCTCCCCCTCGTCGCGATTTCAGTCCTACTGATCTCACTGACCACCGTCTCCGGCCAAGCGCCGGCCGCCAAGGAAGGTGAAGGCCCGTCGCTGCCGGCACCCGCCGACGTCACCGTCGAGTTTGAACGCGACGTGGCACCGATTTTCGCCGAGAAATGTGAGGCTTGTCACGGGTCTAATCAGCAGATGAGCGGGCTGCGTCTCGACAGTCGCGCTGCTGTGCTGCAGGGCGGCTACTCCGGCGCTGCCATTGAACCGGGCAAGAGCGACCTAAGCAGGCTCATCCTCATGGTAGTTGGTGTTCCGGGACGCCCCGTGATGCCCATGGGGGGAGACAAGCTCTCTGCCGAACAGATTGGTTTGCTTCGCGCCTGGATCGATCAAGGAGCAGTCTGGCCGGAGTCGAAGGTTACCGAGGGAGGAGTCAAGGAATCCCGCCCTGAGCATCCGCACTGGGCGTTCAACGTGCCTCAACGCCCGGCTCTCCCGAAGGTGAAGAACGAGGCGTGGGTTAAGAATCCAGTCGACTCCTTTGTGCTGGCGAAGCTAGAAGCCGAAGGGATCGAGCCATCGCCTGAAGCTAATCGCGAGACGTTGGCTCGTCGCGCGAGCCTTGACTTGATCGGGCTGCCGCCGAAACCCCAAGAGCTAGAGCAGTTCCTTTCGGACAGCCGGGACGACGCCTATGAGCAATACGTAGACGGTCTGCTGGAGTCACCCCATTACGGTGAAAAGTGGGCGCGCCATTGGCTCGATCAAGCGCACTACGCCGATAGCGACGGCTACGAAACAGACCACATCCGGCCGCACGCCTGGCGATGGCGCGACTGGGTGATCGACGCTCTCAACAGCAACGTGCCGTTCGATCAGTTCACGGTCGAGCAGATTGCCGGTGACCTGCTGCCCAACGCCACCAGTGAGCAGAGGATCGCGACCGGATTCCTGCGCAACACGTTGACCAATCGTGAAGGAGGAATCGACCGCGAAGAGTTTCGTGTTGAGCAGGTGATCGATCGGGCCAGCACGGTGGGGACCATCTGGCTGGGGATGACGGTCGGTTGTGCTCGCTGTCACGATCACAAATACGACCCTCTCACGCAGAAGGAGTTTTACCAACTTTACGCCTTTTTCAACACGGCTCACGAAGTCAATATCGAAGTACCTCGCGCTCAGGAGATCGCGCGCTTCCTAAGAGACGGAGAGGAGTATCGAGAGAAGAGAGACAAGCTGCTGGCCGAATACAACGTGCCCGACCTGCAGCCCGAATGGGAAAAGAAGATGCTTTTCGCGGCGGACAACGTCGGCGTCGATCCTCCTTACACGATCGCTTGGGACATACTGGGCGTCAAAGACGACGGGGGCCAAGACGCGCTCAGGACACATCCTGCCTACCGCACCGAAAAGCAGCAGGAGCTGCTGACTAATCACTACCTGTATTACTCCGCCAACAGGCTCCCGAAAGAGGAATACGACCGCCTGAAATTCAGGGAAGTCTACAACAAGTCGAAAGATCTCAGAAAACAATACCCCCCGCTGGGCGAAGCGCTGGTCATTGCAGAGAACCCGGATCCACCAAAGAGTCATATCCTGATCCGAGGAGATTTTCGCAGTTACGGCGTTGAGGTTCAGCCTGGCGTGCCCGCTGTCTTGAACCCCATGTCGGTCAACGGGGAGCCGGCGAGGCTTACGTTTGCGAAATGGCTTGTTGCGGACGACAATCCGCTTACGGCACGCGTGACGATGAATCGCACGTGGCAGGAGTTTTTCGGTCGCGGACTGGTCGAGACCTCGGAGGATTTCGGCACTCGCTCGGATCCCCCGACACACCCTGGGTTGCTCGATTGGCTGGCCACGGAGTTTCGGGATGGCGGCTGGGACATGAAGGCGATGCACAAACGGATCGTCATGTCGGCGACCTATCGGCAGGGGTCGCACGCGCGGGAAGACTTGAAAACCAGAGATCCGAGCAACCTGCTGTTGGCTCGCCAATCGCGGCTTCGACTTTCCGCCGAGTCGATCCGAGATACGGCCCTCGCGGTGAGCGGGCTGCTCAGTCCGATGATCGGAGGCAAAAGCGTGCGCCCGCCGCAGCCGGACAGCGTGCTCGAGCTAGGTTTCAGCGTGGCAGCAGACAGATGGATTGAGCACGTCGGGCCCGATCGTTACCGCCGCGGGCTCTATATCCTATTCTTGCGAACAACACCCTATCCACAGTTGGTTACGTTCGACGCCCCGGACATGGTGGAGAGCTGCAGCCGTCGCATGAGGTCGAACACTCCGCTTCAGGCGCTGAATCTGCTCAACGACCCTGTGTTTTTCGAGGCGGCCCAAGTGCTGGCTGCTCGCGTCCTGCGCGAACGCTCGGGCAGCGTCGCCGATCGTCTGGACTACGCCTACCGCTTGTCGCTAGGGCGCCCGCCCAGGCCTCAAGAGACGGACAGACTGCTTCGTTACTACGAAGAACAGAAAAACATCCTGGGCAAGAAGCGCGAGTCGGTTGAAGTTCTGTTTTTGGCGCCGCAGATAGAGGGCGTCGATCCCGAGGAAGCGGCCGTATGGGTTGGAGTCAGTCGCCTACTGCTCAACCTGGAAGAATTCATCACGAGGAGTTAGTTATGAACTTCGCAGAGTTCAAGCGCATTCAAAACCGTCGCAGTTTCCTCCGCGATTGTGGAGGCGGTCTAGGGACGATCGCCTTGTGGCACCTCATGGCGCAGGAAGGGCGCACGGCGCCCGAATTGAATCCGATCGCGGCCAGGGAACCTCACTTCTCACCGAAAGTCAAGAACGTCATCTTCTTGTTGATGGACGGCGGGCCAAGCCACATCGACTTGTACGATCCGAAGCCCGCGCTGAGGAAATGGGAAGGCCAAGCGCTACCGGAGTCGATGACCAAGGATCTGCGGCTAGCCTTCATCAAACCCACTGCCAAGGTCTGGGCGAGCCCGCGTGTCTTCGAGAAACACGGTGAAAGCGGGAACCAGTTCTCCGACTTCATGCCGCACATAGCCACCTGTGCGGATGATATCTGCATGATCCGGTCGATGCACACTGAGCAGTTCAATCATCATCCGGCACAGTTAATGTTGAACTGCGGTTCACCCCTCGCGGGGCGGCCGTCGATGGGGTCGTGGGCCGTTTACGGGCTTGGCAGCGAGTCGGAAAGCCTCCCGGGTTTCGTCGTCTTACGTTCCGGGCACAGCGCGCCGGGGGCCAGCGCCGGCAACTGGACGAGCGGATTCCTGCCGTCGCACTTCCAGGGCGTACCGTTCCGACGATCGGGGGACCCGGTTCTGTATCTGTCGAATCCCAAGGGGGTCAGCCCCGAACTGCAACGGTCGACGATCGAGGGCATCCGTGATATCAACCAGCAAAACCTCGACGAGACCGGGGACTGGGAGATCGCCTCGCGGATGGCGACCTATGAGCTGGCGTTTCGTATGCAGTCGGCCGGGCCCGAATTGATCGATCTGTCCCAAGAGTCCGAGAAGACCCTGGAAGCGTACGGCGTCAACAACGACACGACGCGTCCGTTTGGGACGAATTGTCTGCTTGCCCGCCGCATGATCGAGCGCGGTGTCAGGTATGTTCAGTTGTTGCACGGCAGTTGGGACGATCACCGCCAGCTCGCAAAGAACCTCAAGAAGAACTGTGACATTACCGATCAGCCCGTCGCCGCCTTGTTGAAAGATCTCAAGGAAACCGGTCTGCTGGACTCCACACTGGTCATTTGGGCGGGTGAGTTCGGGCGCACCCCATTGGTCCAGCTCAACAGCCTCGAGAAAGGTGGCGAAGGCCGTGACCACCACCCGTTCGCCTACAGCATCTGGATGGCGGGGGGAGGCATCAAGGGAGGCCAGACCATCGGGGCAACCGACGAACTAGGTCTGAACGTCGTGGAGGACAAGACCCACGTCCACGACTTGCAAGCCACGGTTCTACACCTGCTCGGACTCGAGCACACACGACTCACCTATCGACACCTCGGCAGGGACTTCCGTCTCACCGACGTAGGCGGAGAGCTGATCACGAAAGCATTGGCGTAGGGGCAGCGTAGGTGACATGATTCGAACTCAGATTAGGCTGGAGCCGCATGAGTACCTGCTCGCCAAGAAAGAAGCAAAAACCCTCGGTATTTCCGTGGCTGAATTTGTGCGCCGGGCTGTTCGGCAGATGCTCCCACCCCACGGCACGGCCCCTCGGATGAGATACGCGGGACTGGTAGAGTCCGGCGACCCGCATTCGAGCCAGTCGATCGATGAGGTGGTCTACCGCGCGAGAGACTGAGCGCTACGTCAACATTCCCCTGTCCGCAGAATTGGGTCCCGCCCCGGCGTTGCACGCCGCCTACTGAAGCGGTACCATGTTGCCCTTGGCAAACTGCGTTGCCTAGCAACCTTTGGCCGTTAGCATCCGGTTGCGTGGACGCGACTCATCGCACTGCGCTTACAAGCTGCCCAGCGTCCGGGGAATCAACTTAGCTTATCGACTACTAAAACTCTTGGAGGACTAGTGGAAAACGCGAGAAAGTTCAGAGAAAAGATACGCCGCGGCGAGGCCTGCCTCGGGGTCGGCGTTTCGTTCAACGATGCTATCGTGACCGAGGCGCTGTGCACGATCTACGATTCTATTTGGATTGATGCGGAGCACAAGCCATTCTCGTTGGAAACTGTACAAGCGCACGTGATGGCCACCCGAGGGACGGGCACCGTAGCTTTAGTGCGGGTCGCCTGGAATGACCCCGTACTCATAAAGCCCGTTCTCGATATCGGAGTCGACGGAATCATCGTGCCGATGGTGAAGACGGCCGAAGAAGCCCGCCAGGCTGTGGCCGCCTGCCGCTACCCTCCGGAGGGCATTCGAGGCTACGGGCCGCGCCGCCTCTACAACTTGCCACCAATGAGTCAGCAGGAGTTCGTCAAGTTTGCCA
Source organism: Bryobacterales bacterium (assembly GCA_965222095.1). Classification (GTDB taxonomy): domain Bacteria; phylum Acidobacteriota; class Terriglobia; order Bryobacterales; family UBA6623. Next base: position 1,618,442 of record CBDCTD010000004.1, on the reverse strand, counting down.
ACGAAGAGATAATTGTCATCGCGCAGATCGAGCACTTTGAGGCTGTCAACGACCTGGAGGAAATCCTCGCTGTCCCAGGATTGACCGGCGTCGTCGTCGGTCCTAACGATCTTTCGGGGAGCATGGGGATGTTAGGGGAAACCCGCCACCCCGATGTCCTGAAAGTCATCGAGACGCTTATCGCCAAGGCCCGCAAGACGGATGTCTTTTGTGGCGTCGCCATCGGTCAGGATACGGACATCGTGGCCGAGTGGTTCAGCAAAGGCATGCAGTGGGTCAACGCCGGCGAGGATTTCAGCCTCATGATGGCCGCGGCGCAGGAATCCGCCGGCGCGATTCGCGGGCGCATCGCTGCCAAGGGCAGCGCCGGGGGGTAGAATACGTCGAACCTGTAGGACAGGTATTTCTGGCTGCCCGGATGCTCCTTACCGGGCTGCGCTTCGAAGATAATCGACTTCATTGCCTGATCGCAGGACCCTCAAGCTCTGCCCGCGTCCGTGGCAGGCTCTGGGGATACTTTCGCTGCAGGAAGTCGATGAGCTTCTCACGCACATGACAGCGTAGGTCCCAGGCTTTACCGGAGTCCGGCGCACTCATGAGGGCCCGCAACGTCATGGTTTGCTCGCTAGTATCGGTCACCTGCAAACCCCACACCTTGCCATCCCACAAACCCGAGGACTCCAGGATACGGTGAAGTTGATCTCGTACATCCTCCACGGGAATACGGTAATCGGTGTAGACGAAGACCGTACCAAGGATGTCGGCTGTTCTTCGGGTCCAGTTCTCAAAAGGTTTTTCGATAAAGTACGAGAGCGGCAACACCAATCGGCGGAGATCCCAGATTCGCACCACAACGAACGTGGTGCTGATCTCCTCGATCCATCCCCACTCGTTCTCAACAATCACCACGTCGTCGAGGCGTATGGGTCCGGTCAACGCGATCTGTACGCCCGCGAGCAGGTTTGAAAGCGTGGGTCGCGCGGCCATTCCCACCACGAGACCCACTACCCCCGCCGAGGCGAACAGTGTCGTACCGACCTGCCGGATATTGGGAAACGTCATGAGCATGACAGATAGGGCAACAACAGACACGACGATCAAGATAATGCGTCGCAATACATGAAGCTGCGTGTGGATTTGCCTCGCGACGAGGTTGTCGGCGACTTGTATCGGGTATCTCTCCGCGACAAGGTCGTCGGCGACTCTCGTCAGCGATACGATTAACCACGCGACGGTGGCGATCAAGACGAGACCCAAAGCATGCCGTGTCGCCCCCACTACACCTGCGACGGGCGAGAGCGGCAACGTCAGAAAAACCGCTAGCAGCGGCAGTGTCACAGCGAGGGGTCTCCGACTGTTACGTACGAGTGAATCGTCGATGCTACTCGCGGTGCGACGGGCGAGCCGTGCAGCCGCCGAGTAAAACAAGTACTGGCCGATCACCGCCAGCAAAACTGCGCCGGCTACGACACCGACGGACCACAACCACGCTTGCCAATCACCTTCAGTATCGATCTCAGCAACGAGATGCTATGTCAGGCCGAGCGGAAAGACCAGCTCGCAGGAAGGTTGGTCCTCGCAGACGCGTGTTGCTTGCCCATTGCGAACGAAACGGCCGATGTCGCGGTTTGCTCATTCGCATTGGGGTCGATGGCCTCCGTCCGTCTTTCGATCGCCGAACTGAGCCGGGTAACCAGACGTGGGGGCAGTGTGATTGTCAGCGATCTGCACCCCGACACGGCGCAGCTCCCCTGGCGGAGCACCTTTCGGAACAGGACGCGGGTTTACGAGGTCGCCCAGCATCGCTACAAAGTGAAAGAGTGTCTTGAGGCAGGGCGGGAGGTCGGACTGCAACTGGTTCGGCGCCTCGAGCCTCGTTTCGGCGAGCCGGAGCGTGAGATTTTTCAGCGAGTGGGCAGAGAGGGGCAGTTCGAATCGGCCCGCCGGGTTCCCGCGGTGGCGATCCTTATTTGGAAACGTCGCTGAGCTATTGCGGCTCATCAGCTCGCGCGCAACGAGTCGCGTCCCTACGCTTGAACACGGTTGGGTGCCAAGCGGCGCCCGCCTTGTACCGACGAGCTTTTCACGCACTTCGCCTCGCCACCTGGCGAGAAAAGCGGGCTAACGCTCGCCGTAGTTTCAATCGGCTATAGCCCCGGCGAGATCGTTTGGTGTATCGTAGATATGCATCACGTAGCGAGTTGCACCACGTAGCTGTTTAGCAAAGAGGAGGTTAGGATGAAACGAGCGATTTTTTGCGTAGTAGTTTTTTCTTTGGGATTGTTCGTCTACTGTGAGGCGCAGGCGGAGAGGACTGACGCGGAACTGATTGCGGAGGCGGAGAGCGCGGCGCCAACGGTGATCACGCAGAACGCGGCGATCAAAACGATGGATGGAAGAGTGCTGCGGGAGGGCTCAAACGGGTGGACCTGCTACCCCGGAACGGAAGCAATAGGTCCGATGTGTAACGAGCCCCAATGGGACGCCTTGCTCGCGGGGCTGATGAGCAAAGAGACCCCCGAAATCAACCAGTTCAGCATCTCCTACATGCTCGCCGGCGAGGGGCAGGCCCTCGGTGTCAGCAACATCGATCCCTTTGCTACTGAGCCGACCGACGAGAATCAATGGGTTAAGGAAGGTCCGCACCTGATGATCCTCGTGCCGGACCAGGCGGCGCTGGAGGGACTTTCGACTGATCCGAAGGATCCGGTTTATGTGATGTGGAAGGACACGCCCTACGCGCACATCATGGTCAAGATCGCCGAAGAGAAAAGCGGCGGGTAGGCGCGCGTTCAGTTCGCGAAACTTGCGCTCCGAAGACACGGGTCCAGAACCGGTACGCTAAGCGTACCCCGGTGAGCATCGACAACAGACACTGTGAGGGGCTGTACGATCTCACATCACACAGTCGGTGAAGAATTCAGGTTAGGGACCGCCACTCCCGCCGGTCGCCTACAGGTTGCAGACTGACCAGTCGGCCGTCGCCCATTCCCGCGTCCAAACAAACCGTCGAAAGGAGGGATGCGAGCCGCGGTCAAGCAGTGCTCACCTAAGCGCGAGATGGGTTCGCCACCTTTGGCGCTGTTAGCCGAATGCAACTCCTTGCGTCCCTTAGCCCAAGGGTATGCCCCGTTGCCCTTCTACGGTCCCAGCTATCCTAGAAGCTCTTCGTGAAGCCGCAGGAGAAACTTGTCGGTCATGCCGGCGATGTACTCGCAAACAACCTGGTGCAGGGGCTCGTGTTCGGCCCGCTTGCGGTAGGCGGTTGGTAGAGCTTCTGGGCGGGACATGAAAAGCTCGAACAGTGAGGCCACTTTGTGACTGGTCTCGACACGGGCTTGGTTGATCTCCTCCGAGCGGTACACCCTGCCTTGCAGCAGTTGGACTAGTTGGGCGGAGGCCCCAGCCGCTTCCTCAGTCAAGGCCGCAAGTCGGTGAGGGCAATGGCGAACTTCCTCTGGCGCACTGACGCCCGCTTGCTCGACGGATTGTTTGGTGCCATCAACCAGACCGGAGACCAAGCGGTCGAGCAGCCGGCGCAGCGCTTCGTTGAAGATCTGCCGCGTAGTGGCTTTGGGGTGCTCACCTCGCGCCTCCACCATCAAGAGATCAAAAAGATCAATCTCCCCGCGGGCTGTTTCAACATCGAGCAGGCCGGCGTCGATGGCGTCGTCAAGGTCGGCACAGTTGTAGGCGATCTGGTCGGCCGGATCGATGAGCTGGGCTTCGAGTGGCGGCTTCTGATCGAGAAGATACTCCCCGAGTTCCGGCGCCGAGGCCGCGTCGTAGTCGCGCGAGTGCTTGACGATGCCTTCGCGCACTTCGAACGTCAGATTCAGTCCGGGGAAGGCGGCGTAGCGCTGCTCGAAGCTCTCGACGATGCGTAGGGCATGCAAGTTGTGGTCGAAACGCTCCCCGTAGTTTTGCATCTGCGCATCAAGGACATCTTCTCCTGCGTGCCCGAACGGGGGATGTCCTATGTCATGACAAAGAGCAAGAGACTCGACGAGGTCCTCATTCAGGCCCAGGGCGGAGGCGACCGTGCGGGCAATTTGAGACACCTCGATCGTGTGGGTCAGCCGGTTACGGAAATGATCGGAAAGTGGAGCAGTAAAAACCTGCGTTTTGTGTTCGAGTCTGCGGAACGATCGCGCGTGAATGATGCGGTCTCGATCCCTTTGGTAGAGAGGCCGATAGGGATGCGGAAGCTCGGGGTGGCGGCGTCCCCGACTGGCAGCTTCCGGGAAGCGCAACGAAGTGGGCAGCTGTTCAGGATCTGACCGGGGAGCCTTAGTATCTGGTGGCGTCACGCTGGTCTTAAGGTTACCGCTGACCCGATGAGCGCCGCGCCGCTGAATCTGGACTGGCCTAGCAGCCCATGGCGAAAGTCCTCCGTCTCAAAAAATGGTACAGTCACCGATTTTCGTCCTCTAACCCATACTGGAAATAAAGCTGATGCAGAAGCGAAGATGGGATGACAGCCCCTATTTTTTGCTAGCTTCTACCACGGGCGGCCTAAGAGCCGTCGATGCTGCGCAGCGCGGTGCCGGCTGCCACTGCCCACGGTCCCGGTTGGCTGGTCAACTCGTTTAGGACCTCGGTGGCTTCCTCCGGAGACCTTTCAACCAGATAGCGCCCGAAAGCAAGCTGGGACCTCTCCTTCGGTACCAGGCGGGTCGGCTGGGCGATCAAGTGTTGGTAATGGGCGCGGGCCTTATCGTCCTGCGCGTCTCGCGCGTAAAGATCCGCCAGGGCGAGTCGAGCGAGGGCGCCGATTTCGCCTTCCGGCTGGTCGGCGACAAGTGAATCGAGTCGCTCACGGGCCTCGGCATGTTTTTCCTGCTGGATCTCGAGCAGGGAGAGGTAGTATCGGGCAGCGTGTCCTTCCGTTCGGTCTGAAAAATCGGCGACGATCTTCTCGAGGGCTTCGGTGGTCTGATTGTATTTCGTGATAGACGTCGGAAAGGTGATCTCACCGATGCGTTCTTCCGTGTCGACGCGGCCGTGAAACATGTTGATTGCTTCGTGTAGCTCGTGCCGCGCGGCAATGGATTGCGACCGCTCGTGTTGCTGATAGCCGAAGCCGACTACGAGGAGGACGATAACGATCGCTCCCCAAACGATGAATTGGTTACGGTGGGAAGCGACATACTCGACGGAGTGTCCTACTTCCTTGCGGAAGCGATCTTCCTTGAGCCGCTTGCGGGAGATTTTAGCCACAAGTTTGGAATCTGAAACTGTGCGCCGTTTGCACGTCGACACGCCAGCAGTGAAGCGCCCTATGCCGTGCGCTACTTGCGCGTCGTTTAGTCCGACCTACTGAGAGAAACGCCTAAGATGGGCTCTCGCGATCATGCTAGCAACGCGGGGAAACAGTGTCAAACAATCAGGTGTTGAGCGTACGCCGACGCCCGGTCGCTTGTGGGACCATGTAGACCCGCATTTTCAATTTGATGTATGACCTCCCGACCTTCCAGCGGCCTTCAGCGTCTTTATTCATAGGGGCTAGATCCCGATGAGGACGCCATGGAGGCCGACACCCAATGGGTGAAAAACAAACCAAGCCATTCCAGCTAAGTTTCAACGGCTTGTTGAAAGTCGATTTCCAAGGATCGCACGTCACTTCCGACGGCGGCCTGCTGCTAGTCCGCGAGTTGGACGAGCGACTCGGACTCGGCAAGTTGATCAACGAGCATCTCAGCGACTCCCGGCAAGGCACAAACAAGCAGTTCACGCTCGCTGATCTGTTGCGGCAGTCGGTCTACAGCCGCTTGGCGGGCTACGAGGACCTCAACGACGCCGAGCGGATTTCGATCGATCCGACGTTTCGGCTGATCGGTTCGCAGAAGATCTGGGATCGCGGTGCGGCCTTGACCTCGACGCTGCACGGCTTCGAGACGGAGATGCTGGCGAGCGAAGAGAACCTGCTGGGGCTGATGGCGCTGAACCGAGGGCTGGTCGGGCAAGGGGAGGCGTTCGACGACTCCGAGCGGGTCGTTCTGGACATGGACTCCACCGAGAGTCCGGTCCATGGCCAACAGGAAGGCAGTGCCTACAACGGACACTTCGAATCGGTCTGCTATCACCCGCTGTTGCTGTTCAATCAGCACGGCGATTGTCTGGCGGCGAAGCTGCGTCCCGGCAACGTGCACAGCGCCGAGGACTGGGGCGAGCTGCTACTGCCGGAGATCGAGCGCCAACAGGCCGAAGGCAAGCAGGTCACTTTGCGCGCCGATGCCGCCTTTGCCAAGCCGGAGATCTACGAGGCGCTGGAGGAGCGCGGCGCGGACTATGCGATCCGCATTCCGGCCAACAAGAGCCTGGAGCTGGAGATCGAAGACATCCTGTTTCGGCCACCGGGAAGGCCCTCCCGCAAGCCGCTGGTGCGCTACAAGAGTTTTCGCTATCAGGCGGAGAGTTGGTCCCAACCTCGGCGCATCGTGGCCAAGGTCGAGCACCATCAGGGCGAGCTATTCCCGCGCGTCGGATTCGTTGTGACCAGCATGAGCTTGCCGAGCCGTTCGGTGGTGCGTTTCTACAACAAGCGCGGCACGGCGGAGCAGTGGATCAAAGAAGGTAAGCAGGCCACGCACTGGACGCGGCTGTCGTGCCATCGCTTTCGGGCCAACGAGGTACGGCTACAACTGAGCGTGCTGGCCTACAACCTGGGGAACCTATGGCGGAGGCTCGGGCTGCCGCAACGGATCAAGAGCTGGTCGCTGACGAGCTTGCAGCACCGGTTGATGAAGACCGGCGGTCGGCTGATTAAACACGCGCGGTATTACTGGCTCTTGTTCGCGGAGGGACATCTGAACCGGCGGCTGTTTGGCGACATGCTGCGGAGGATCTGGGCGCTGCCTGTGCCGGGCGGGTAGCACCGCACTTGGCGAATGCGAAATCTGTGTACTGAGGACGGAAGCTCGGAGGGGTGTCTGCGAAATTGACTTCGCAGCGGCGGATCAGCCCCCATGAGGGGCAAGAAGGGGGCTCGATCGGTCCCGCCTCAGCCGCCGCCTCTACCGGGTGGAGAAATGGTTGCGCTTCGCCGGGTGAGGGTGTAGACTCGTGCCGTCAGAGCAGCTAAATCGGAAATCCTGGATTATAAGTCGGACAGACCCAGTTGGTTAGAGCGAGGCTCCCGCGCAAGGCATGGGACGAGCGGGATCGATGTCGTGACGGCACGCAGGATGCGTGCGCCCCAAAAGCGAAAGGCTGGCTCGCGCCCGCGGCTTGGCTCTTTGGGGTTGCCACGCAGATTCTTGCGCAAATCAGCCCCCGCAGGGCTGGGCCGGCCCCCACTAACGAGTATGAGCACTAGCCCGGCTGGGCGCCTTCTCGCAGTGTAGCGGCCGCGGCAACGATTTCCGAACCGGTGGGGTTCTGGAACGGCCTCAGGTCAAACTCCGGCAGCGCCGAGAAGATGTGGTCGAAGATGTCGGCCTGAATGGCTTCATAGGGCCCCCAGCGCTGGTCGTTACTGAAAACGTAGATCTCGATTAACGCCATTACCTTTAACTCCTTGACGGACGCGCAGATTAACGATGCCTTGACCTTCATCGGTGATACGACGACAGGCTTCGCCGGAACCGCCTTTGCGGGCTTGAAGGATCTGGCCGATCCGGTAACCGGGCAGATTCAGACGGCCATCTCCTTCTTGAAGGAGTCGGACGAGGGCCTTGCGGATGAAATTCTCGAGGCCCAGGAGCGGGTCGATCGGCTTATGGTGACTCTCGAGGCGCAGTTCGCCGCCGCCGACCTCGCCTTGGCCCAGATCGAATCGCAGCAAAAACTTCTAACGGCGCTTTTTGAGGCGCAAGCCCTGGCCCAGCGGCAATGACGGAACTAGCTTCCTCTCTAGACGTGCTGGTGGACGATCTGCTTTCCCACACCGAGTCCCTGGTCCAAGCGGCGGAAACGTCCCCGGAGGTATCACCGGACTTTCTGCTGGAAGAGCGGGCCCGCGTGGCCCGCGCTCTGGAAGAGGAAGTCGCCCGTAGCCCGCTGACCGCGGGCCAGCTCGAGAGACTCCGGCAGGCCATTGATCTCGGCGAAAAGATCCGGTTCCCCATCGCGGCACGGCGGGAGAATCTGCGCAACCAATTACAGGAACTCCGCGAGAGCAAGACGGTCCTGGGAGCCATGAAGCCCTATCGGCAAACCAAGGGCCGCCGGTTGAACGTGACACTTTAGGAGTGGTCGAGCTATCGGGCCGCCGGGCCTCACCGCCTGATTCTCAGTTGTCCCTACGCTCACACCGAGCCTTGGTTCGGAACACGCTGTACCGTCACTGAGTTGGTCCGTCCGTACCGTCTCCTCGGTTTGGCTGTAGCAAGCGCAGCAGCAATTCCAGGCTTTGTCGAACTTCAGGATCCGACCAATCAGGCACGACGGCTTTGCGATTCAAGTCCGATATTTCGGTCCGGAAGACCTCGACTTCGCGCGGTGCGATCACGCCAATTTTGACGTGCCCGCGTCCGATGCGTAAAATGCGCACCTCGACCTGCTGACCCACCTTGAACGATTCACCCTGCTGGCGACGGAAGACGAGCATGGCTATTTGCTGGGCATGGGATGCACACTGGGGTAATCGCTGTCGATCTGCATGATCTGTTTGCCGCGCTTCGTTGCGGCATTGATCACGATGGGCGCAAACAGGTTATAACTTGGAGGCTGCTGCTCCTGCGACAGAATGATGACCGCCAAACACAAGACGTTTTTACCCACCCGCGGTTCTTCTACCAAGCCAAGTAATTCCCGATCTTCTGAGCCAACGTGTAGGCGATAATCGCTGACCATCACTTGTACAGGGACCACGAGAACACTGACGTGTTCTTCCGCCACGCTCTGGAAGAGAAACAGCGGCGCCAGCCCTTCGGGCTGAAGAAGAACGAATTCCCTCGAATCCTCGAAGCCCGGCAGCCCTTCCGGAAAGGTGATGACGCTGTTTTCGGGGATCTCGAGCAGCTCAGGCATGACCTTCCGTCACTTTTCGGGCGGAGCGGTGCGCTTATCCTCGCCCGGGCAGGCTGTTCGAAACCAGAAATAGTCGAAGATCCACATCTAGCGGAAGAAGTTTCGGGCATACTCCCGGGCGGCGGGTTCATCGAACTCAGCCCCGGCGTGCGAGACAACTTCCGAAATCGTGCGGCAACCATCGACGGCGTTGAAGAGCCTCGCCTGTTGGGAATTAACTAAGGCGTTGATTTCAGGAAAGGCGTGCGACTCCCAATACAGCCGCGCCACCGCCTTGGTGGGGAGATTCTGTTCACTGATGCTGAGGCCGGGATTCCGAACCGGCACATAGCGTGGCCAGTCGCTGCTGTCGAAGCTGACTCGCCAGCTTGCTGGAGGGCGGTCATCTCGGCAAACGACGACTTCGTGACTGCCCATGGAACCGCGATAGAGTTCGGCTACCGCAAACTGCTCCGGCTCGGGGAGCCGTTGGACATCCGCCAGCAGATCCGGGAAGGCTGCCAGCCGACTGCACTCGAGGGAATAGTGCGCTTGATAGACAAATCGTTGCAACCTCAGCCCACTCTGCTCGAGTAGCTCATAGAGGGCAGGCACGTCGAAAGTTGCTACCTCGGGACGCAGCAGGGCGTCCACCATGGCTGGATGGTTGATCAAGGCGCGGGCCTGCTCTTTCTCCGGACCTTCCGCGGTATCTTGACCGATCAGCGACAGCACCTGCCGAGCAATCTCCGCGCCTTGCGGACCGGACGGAGATTGCAACCGTCTAAGGATTTCCCGAATCGTTTGAATCCCGCGACGGCCATAGGGTGCAAGCAACGTGAGATTGATGGAACCGTCGCGGCGCAGCACGTTCTTCAGCAGACGTAGACCCGCCGAAGGATCGGGCAGATAGCAAAGATCGCCGGGTGAAAAGATCAAGTCGAAGTCGCCCCCTAGCGAGCCTGCTTCCTCTAGCGGCAACTCGACGATTTTCAAGTTGTCTAAGCCGTGGGCTTCTTTCTGCTGAGTAGCTCGTCGCAGTGCGTCCCTTCGGGTGCCGATGGCGGTAATGCGCGAACCAGGATTAGCCGCCGCCAACTGAGCGGCCAGATCTGTGCCGCAACCGGCCACCAGGACGTCCAAATCGGTGGTTGGCTCGCGGGCGGGAAGGTAGATGTTGAACCAGTGATAGGGGCTGCCGACGACCGTCGTTGAACCCTCCACCAGCGCGTGCATCGTATCTGGGCGGTGGCAGTCTGAGGTTAGGTCGGCCGGCTCTATTTTCTCGGAGGTAGAGAGCATGAGCGGAGAGGCAGAGCGTTTCGAAACACACCCCCTCCTAGAACAACATCGGCAGAATCCCCGACGTATTTACGCAGCGAATCGGATGGGCCTCTGATAGAACTCGCGATGCCGCCCGCCGCCAAGTCTATGTTCGTGATCTTTCCGCCGTCTCGATGGAAGTAGCCAGCTTGCGGGCGATCACCTCCATGCCGGCGACGTACCTTGCGTTGACGCCGTAGTGGCAGGGATCGAAACCCGCTTGGCGCAGGAGCTCGTAGAGGCGCTCACGCGTGAAATTGTGGCAATGTTCGATCTCAGCCCAGTAGGGATTCGACTGCTGCCGGTCCAGAAGCTTCCAGATGAGGCAATCCATGTTCGGCATGGAAATAAACACCATCCCGCCCGGCTTCAGGAGTTCGTGGGCGTGACGTAGCGCCTGTCGCGGAAACGGCATGTGCTCGAGTACGTCGGCCATGGAGATTACGTCGAAGCCGTGTTCGTCTTTGAAGTCCGTGAGTTCCACACAGTGAGCCGGGTAGTCCAGAGAGCGCATCGCCGTCACGACTGCCGGTCGTACATCGATCCCCAGCGCTTCATATCCGAACTCAGCAGCGGTCGTGAGCAGGGCGCCGTTGCCGAACCCCACGTCCAGCCAGCGTCCACCCAGCACGCCCCGGACCGACCCCAGGGTGCTGACGATGCGGCCAGCCACGTGGCGAGCGGTTTCGAGCTCCTTCCCTGGCGTAGGCATCTGGTGAGGGTGTGCGGTTTCAAGCACTTGTGCCAGCACTTCCTCCGTGAAATACCCTTCTGTAAAGATGTGCCGGCAGCTCGTGCATCGGACCCATCGAATTGAGCGCGGCAGACCGTCGCGGTAGTGCGGATGGGTGGTGCAATCCGCTTCGCGGAAAAACTTGATCTTCTCTTCACCGCACAGCGGACATGACTGGTAGAGGATGCGGGAGCCATCGGATGAGATGCGCTGCGTGCTCGGACCGGTAGGGGGTCCGAGCGCCCCATTTGTTCGCGCCTCTTGGAGCTTTCGGGCGCTGGAGGAGGCGATCTTGTCTCCGGGCGGCATGCGGAACAGTAGGAAGTCGTGTTCCCACATTGTCTGAAAGAATCTTCTGGCCAGCTCTTCGAGCGACTTCACGTCCTTCTTCCCTGCCACTTTTCTAACGATGGAAGCAACGCTTCGGCGACCGTCAACTGTCTCGAGAAGAGCCAGTTGGGAGGCGTCGAGAACGAAGCTGGGGTCCCCGATTTCGTGCAGGGGGTAGTGGATTTTCCCCTTGCCGCCATTCGGGTAGTCCTCCTTTACGATCTTTATCCCGGGGGTGAAAACAGGAACGTAGCGCGAGAACCCAGGTCCGGGAAAATCGGGTCTATACGCTGATCCCGGCCGGTCGGCGCGACAGGCGACGAACTGGTGTTTGCGAATGGACGACCGGAACAGTTCGATAACGGCGTATTGGTCCTCGAGCGGCAGCCTTTCTAGTTGCGCCAGCAGCGGCGAATCGGCCGGCAGAGCACATCGTGGCGAGTAGTAGGTCTGATAGAAAAAGCGCTGCAGACGCAAATCAGCTTGCCCGAGGAGACGGTAGATGTCGTCCACCGAATAGGATCGCTCTCGAGGGTTGAGCAACAAGTCCGCTATTCCCTCGTGCGATTCCAGGTCTTTGATCGGTACCGTAGAGTTCCAGAATGGATGATCGGGAGGAAGATCTCTCGTCCACCGCAAGGCCTTTTCGGCACCCTCTGCTGTGGCCCCGGTATTCAGACGCCGCATCAACTCCTGAATCACTAGCGTTGTCGCCCTGCCGTGCCGCCCGTAGAGCATGAGGTCCATGGAACCGCCCGGCCGCAGCACCGACCGCAGCGCTCGTAGACCCTTGACGGGATCCGCCAAATGGTGCAGCACGCCCGTACAGTAGATCAAGTCGAAGTCCCGTCCGAGACGCGACACCTCTTCGACGGGCAATTCCACAAGGTCGAGCAGTTTCAGGTTGTACTGACGCTTGAGCGCTTGTGTCTTCTCGAGGGCCACACGGCTTATGTCGATTGCCGTGATCCGCGTGTGCGGGTTCAGAACGGCGAACCGCGCCGCTTGGCAGGTGCCGCACCCGGCCACCAGAACATCTATATCCTCGGTGTGGGCCCGATCCGGGAAATACAGATGGAACCAATGTCGCGGGCTGCCTTCGACGACTTGAGAGCCATCGGCGAAGTGATCCAGATTCGGCTCTGGGGGAGGGTAGGGAAAGGCTTCGTAGAACTTACGAAGGTCTACCGCGCTGGGTGCGAGACTGTCTGTTTCCGGCAACGAGTTTCCTCCGCCAAGCCGATCGGCATTCCCGTCGGAAAGGTGTAGCGATCAACTCGAAGCGGTGGTGCTCGTGAAAGCCGGCCTCCTCCATCCGTCCTTCCGCTGCCCTGTGTGAATGGCCCTGTGATTGCCCCACACTTCCTAGCGCGAGGCTGGCGTTGCTCGGTTTGGTTCAGCCTTAACGTTGGATTGCGCGAGTTCCCAGGCATTCGAACCGTTTGCTTTCGAATCGCTCCCAAACGCAACCTGTTCCTGAACGTCAAGAAGTTGTCGCAGAGCCAGAAAGCCGGCGCCTTTTTCACGAGGGTTTGGACAGCCAGAGTTGAACGAAGGTTATTTGTAGGGCAGACGGCCGTGTCCGCCCAGGCCTACTATTTGCACTGCGGCCCATGAGTACGCGACCAACCCCGCAAACCTTGGCGGGCCGGCACGGTGGCCTGTCCAATGTCGTGAGAAATGCGGCTAGTTGACTGAGAATCTGGCGCGGGAGCCGCCCGCCGCCCGCTGGAACATCCATGAAAAAGAAAACCCGCCGACCCCAGACCAAGCGTTCCGGCCCGCGCCCGTCCACTCCCACCATCAGCCTATCGATGATCGTCAGGGATGAGGACCAGTTTCTCGCGGACTGCCTTACGTCGGTTCAGGGGGTGGTCGACGAAATCGTCGTGGTCGACACTGGTTCCCAAGACAGTACTGTCGAGACTGCCAAGAGTCTCGGAGCGCGAGTGTTCCACCACCCGTGGGATGACGACTTTGCCGCCGCCCGCAATCGTGCGCTGGCCGAATGCACGGGAGACTGGGTCCTAAGCCTCGATGCGGACGAGCGACTCGACCCGGCGACCAAACATGAAATCCGCGCGGCAGTCGCCCAGCCGGGTGTCGATGCCTGGTATCTCCGAATGGTATCCGTGGAGGGAGAAACCCCCGCCGGTGACGAAATCAGGATGATCCGCATGTTTCGCCGGACACCGGGAACCCGTTACGTTGGCCGAATTCACGAGCAAGTCGTTCAGGACATCCCCAACAAAAAGTGGGGCGACTGCCAGGCTATCTTCCACCACTACGGGTACGATCCCGCGCTCTACAAAGCCAGAGGCAAGAAGGAACGCTACTTGCACATCTTGGAGCTAGGCCTAAAAGACACGCAGGATGGGACCGATCCGGTACGTCGCGGCAGCTACCTTTACTACCGAGCGATGCTCTCTGACGGCGACCAGCATCTGCACCGGTTGGCGGAACTAGCCCAATTCATCGAGGCCGAGCGCCATCACCTTAAGGGCCGGATACCTTGGATTCCGGCGGGTCTCACCTACTACGCCCTAGCGCTCTTGGACGCGGGACAGCCTCTCAAAGCCGCTCAGACAGCTTGCGGTGTTCTGGAAGAATTCGGCGAGGCCCCGGTTCTCCATGCCATAGTCGGCACCGCTCACCTCGCGGCCGGCGAGCTGGAGCAAGCTGAGCGGGAGCTTTCCCCGGCATTCGCTCCCGCCCCCGTGGTTGATCGCAATCACCAAGATTACTCGTTACCCGCCGGCTTGGCCCATCGGATGGCGAAGGTCGTGTTGGGCCAACTGCGCGAACGGCAGGGCCGCCTCCTCGAGGCGGAGAGACTCTACCGAGAAGTTCTCCCGGTCGCGGAGGGTCTGCGGCCCCGTCTGGCCCACGTACTTGCGGTACGGCAAAACTACCACGAGGCTCTAGCGACGCTCGACGGCAGCTCTGCTTCCCTCGACGAAACGCCACCCGAGACGGCTTGTTTGGGATTCGCGCTGTCCTTGATCCTGCAGTCCGGCAAGGGCTTGCTCTGGTGGGGGGAGAAAGTGCGGCTGGCAGCGGACGCGTCTCCGCTCTGCGCCAATGTGCTACAGCGCGTTCAAAATTGGGAAGTCGGCAAGCCCTTCACCGCCGAGGATTTCCCCGAAATAGTGGCCTTAGAGGCGAGGCCATTGGCAGTGCAGTAGCGCCGGAAGAGCAAGCCCCTACTTTCTACGATCTCCAGCAGCTGTCCCAGACAAGACTGCCTGATCGCTCTGGCGACGTGGCGCGCGCTTTCAGCGTGCCGTGTCGAGCTTTCGAGCCCGATGCTGGACTTGTCTCCAGGACGGCCCACTGGGGCCCTTACTGTCGGGTGGGTGACTCCCAACGAGGGCCCGGGTACAATCGGTCGCTTTAGCTCACCGTACGGCGATCGGATTACCGGGCGAGCCGGTCGCTCCTTTGAAGGGCACCGGTGCGAAGACGAATGCGAACTCGTAGACCTTGTCAGCCGCGAGCTTTTTCCGGTTCAAGTTTTCGAGATGGTGAACGAGATCCCCACGCGGCAAGGTCACCATGTTACTGGACGTTGACCCTCACAGTGTTGCTCGTCTGATTATCCACAACAACAACGATATCCACCTCTCCTCGCCCTGCCAGACTGCGTGAAAGGAGCAAATTGACCTGATCGACGCCGACGAATTCGCCTTGCGGTCCGGCAAAGCGCACTTCCGTGGTCACACCGCCCATTTTCGCGGTCACGCCCGCGGGGCTACCGAACCGGATACCCGTGCCGAACAAGATGAGAAAGACCCGATCGCTTTCCGGGCCAAGATCAATAGGCAGGGAGACAAAGCTGTTTTGCGCCTGATCAAACTGCACGACCGGTTCATAAGTCTGTGAGCTGTCCGGCCTGACGCGTAGGGCGAGCGCGGCGGCCGGTCCTCTTCCATCCGAGTTGGCCGCAAACAATGCCGGAGCCACGGGTGCCACCTGAAGATTCCCTGAAGCAACGATGCTTCCGCCGCCCAGCACTGAGACGGTGGCCTCTCCGACGGCGGTCCCCAGAGGGACTTGATAGTTAAGCTGACCGGGGGAGGCGTAAAACATGGGCGCCAGGCGTTCGCTGCCCGTCCTGTCCCTCACCAAAACGCTGACCCCCGCCAATGTGGTGGGCAGAGCAGTTGAGATGGCGGCTTCCGTCTGGCTTGAGAGATTTGCTCCGAATCCACTGGCAATAGACTCGGGCGCCACGAATCCGAGCGTCAGGCTGGCGGCCGAAACGCTGCAAAGGATGGAGGCCGCGACCGCAGGAGGAGCCGGTCCAAAGACGGTCATTCGAAACGCCGGCGTAGTCGTAACGCCCGACTCGGCTTGTACGAACCAACGGCCGAACAGCGTGGAGCCGATCAGCGCCGCGTCGCTTGGAATTGGCAGGCTCAACGAGGCGTACCCGCCGCCCTGGCCGTCATCGGCAACCGTGACGGTACGTCGAGCAAACGAAGGCGAGGCGGGTATGTCGGGGCCTGCACCGGGATCGGCGTCATCGATCACGAGCACGGCTTGGGCACCGGCCGGCGCCCCGAAGAGTCCGACCGTGAAGCTCGGGTTGCCGGCGAAAGGAGGCTCGATGGCCTGCGGACTGGGCAATCCAGGGTCGCTCGGGTCGGCTCCAATGATCTCTGGGACGCGCGCGGACTCGGAGTACAGCATGGGACGGTCAAAGATCGGGCCCGACTCGGCCTCCACTCGAGGGTCAGTCAGCTCATTCCTGAGGAAGGCGACAAGGTCGGATTTTTGCTGTGCCGTTAGTCCGCGAGGCGCAATGAAACTGGGAGGGGGATCGATGTCGCCGCCTCGGTCATAGAAGTCGACTACCTCTTCCAGGGTGGATAAGCGTCCGTTGTGCATGTAAGGAGCCCGCAGTGCGACGTTGCGCAAGCTCGGCGTGCGGAACGCGCCAATATCAAAAAAACTGCCGGTGACCTCGCTGCGGCCAACGTCCTCTTGCGCCGGACGAAGACCGACCGAGCGGAAGCGCCGGTCCGACAGCACTGACCCCAGGTGGCACACGTTGCAGTCGATCTCGAAGAACAATTCCCGCCCTCGCCCCTCAGCCGGCGGTTCGTCTGCTATTTCCGAAACGATGGCGTCCAGGGCCGTGCGGTCCGAGTACAGCGTCCGCTCATACGTTGCGATTGCCATTGCGATGCGCACCGGCGTTATCTCGGATGTGCCAAAAGCTTCGGTGAAGAGTTCGGGATAGCCGCGGTCGCCGATCCAGGTAGAAAGCGCCGCCGGAATGGATGGCGAAAGCGCCAACGGTTGGGACCCGGATAAGCGAGTCACGAGCTCGCTCCAGGTGGCGCCTTCGTGGCTCATTTCCGTCTCGTTCAACAGAGGAATCAAAGCCTGCGTTTCCAGCGCCGCGCCGCTTTCGATCACGACGGCCTCGGTGATCGGATCCCTAAATTACTGGTCGGCACGGCCGTCCCAGAGCAGGTCGCACCCTACATCGGTGCAGTAGGCAGCGTCGATGACAGACTGCGCCTTGCGGAGGGTCACCTGCTCCTGGAGACCGAAGCTGGGCGACCACGCGTAGGTGCCGTCGGCTTGGTTCAGAGGCACCCCGGGGGAACCGATGATATCGTCGTCCGTGCCAAAGGCGCCGTCAAAGCCCGGGTGCGTCGCGAGCGAGGGGTCCATCGCGGAACGGGGGTCCGAGCCACCGTTGCGCGGCAGGTGGCAGGTTCCGCAGGCGACGGTCCGCGTCGAAGAAAGCTGCTCGTCCCAGAACAGGGTCTTGCCAAGATACACTTTAGCGCCCGTCACGGGATTCTCGGCCGGCACCGGAGGCGGAGCCAGCGGCTTGATCGGCCCGAAGCGGTCGGTAATGCCTTTCGCAGTGAACCCCTGATCGGGAACGCTGAGAAGACTCTTGAGGCTCCCGTTCCCAGCTTGCACCCAATAGTAATAGGTCTGATCAGGCGTGGCAGTGGGATCGTACAGTATCAATGACGCCGTTGTCCCCACGCTGACGGCGGACGCGGGGTTGTCCGTAGCGCTTCGAAAAACCTCGTACGTCGTGGCATTCCGAATGTGATCCCAACAGACGCCGACCTTAGTCGAATAGGCGCCGTCCGATGCCTCGACGCTCGTGGGCGCCGGCAGTTCGCTGCCGGCCGCCTGGCCAATCAGCACGGCTGACAGAACAATGAGCAAGAGGACTGGGATGATCCGTCGCACCAGGGAACTAGATACGCTGTTTACCGAATCGCGACCGGGTTGCCGGGCGAACCGGTGGCTCCCTTCAGCGGGAGCGGCGCGAGGACGAACGCGAATTCGTAGACCTTGTCGGCGGCAAGTTCTTCCAGATTCATGTTCTCTAAATGGTAGACGCCGTGCCGCGTGATCGTCCATTGATGGACGGGGCTGAATTGGTCGGGGTCGGGATGGGGCCACACTTCGATGGCCCAATTGTCGGCGCCGATCAGGCTCACCTTGCGGTCGGTGAGCCACCGCGCCGCGTCCATATCGATACCCGGCTCGCCCTTGTTGTAGGTGTCATTGTCCTTCATCCAAAGCTGAGCGTGGCCAGTGCGGATCAGCACGACATCTCCCGGGGCAATCTCCAGGCCGGCGTCATCGAGGGCTTTCTGCAGGTCATCCGATCGTCCGTGTGGCCCAGGAAGAGGTTTGTTCACAGAGCCTTCCGAGCCGCGACCCGACGGTGTACATTCTGCTACGTCTCTTCGCTCACCAGGCGCGTGTAGCCTCCGCTGTAGAAGATCAATGGCTCCCCTTCGCCTATCTTTCCTTGGACCGGCTCACCGAGAAAAATGTCATGATCGCCGCCTGCAAGCGTGTCCACGAGGCGGCAGTCGAGGTAGGCAAGAGCATCCGCAAATATCGGTGCGCCCGTTTCACCCGCAGTCATCGTAAGGTCGGAGAAATCTTTCGGGCCGGAGCGCGCGAAGCGGTTCGAAATTTCTTCGTGCTCCGCCCGGAGGATGTTCATCGCAAAGCAGCCGCCCTCCGCCAACCCTTCGCACATACGGCTCTTGCGGTCGACAGCGACGACGACGAGCGGCGGATCGAGCGAGAGAGACATGACAGCGTTCGCCGTCATACCCAATAGCTCTTCGCCGCACCGTGTGGTCACGACAGTCACACCAGTCGCAAACCGTCCCATGATCTGGCGCTGCAACTTCGAATCAATCGCCATGACGTAGCCTTTCGTTTTCCGCCGATCGACCATCCTACCCAGCCAAGTTGTCGGGGTCAACTAAACTCCAAGGATATCGACTGACCACAACTGGTGAGGCGTCGCAACTTGCCTCCCCTGAGAAACTCCCACGGCGTGCCGCCAGTCGCGGCGCTTTCTTCCTTTGTGAAAATCCGACGCCCGCGCCCAGCCAGTCACACCACTTCCAAAATCTCATCTCCCTCATTCCACGGCACTTACCTCACCGGGCCCCCTTGAAACTCCGCCACCCCACCGTACCCTTGAATCGGAGCACCCGGTCACCAGACCGGCTGCCGCTCGCAGGGGACTGGCAACGGTGGAAACCTTCTCGCCCGCCAAGCCTTCGCTACACACGGACTCTTGTTGCTCGTGGGGCAAGTCGTTCCCCGGTGCCTGTCCCCGCGGGCTCCAAGAAATCCACCGGTCCACGCACCGAGGAAGGCAAATCTCGTAGCGCGACCAACGCCCTCAAACACGGACTCCTCGCCCGCGATGCCGTCCTGCCCAGTGAGGACCCGGCCGACTTCGACAGTCAACTCTCGGCCCTCGAAGCCGACATCCAGCCTGCCAACTCGCTGGAATCCGAACTGGTCCGCCAAATCGCCGACTCCCAATGGCGCATGCGTCGCCTCACGCGCTTGGAAACTGGCTTCCTTGCCGCTTCCCTCGCCGCCAAGCGCCGCCTGATGGAACGGCTTCATCCCGACAGCTTACAGCCCGGCTACGACGGCGAGACCCTACTGCTCGGCTCAGGGATGATCGATAAGACTCAGACCCTAGTTCACCTAGCCCGCTACGATGGACATCTCAGCCGCCGCTTTTTCCGCGCCATCAAGCAACTCCGAGACCTGCGCCGCGACGAGCGTGAGGCGCACGAAGCCCGCACCTCTGCCGGCTCCTATACCCGCGTCGATCCAGACCCCTACCGCGGGAGATACGTACCCGCCCAGGCCCCGCCCCCGATCGATCCTCCAACCCCGACGGCCAGCCCGATCGGCTTCCGAGCCTCTCGTCAGTCGGCCCCGCAACCCGCCCTCTCGAGGATAAACGACAGAGCTTGTAGCGCGGACCTGGCGCCGTTCCAGGGTCCGCGTCCGTGGGCTTCGGACTACCGAGCGCGGGCCCCACGGGCCACGCTTACACAAAATACGAAACGAACCCAATCTGACCGAACCCCAGTGAAATCAATGCCTTCTGGCGGTAAACCCTGTAGCGCGGATCTCGCCGTTGAGATCCGCGGCCTTTCCTAAAGATGAAACGCGTATCCCCCCGCGCCGCAAGGAACCACCGGCGTGCGCAGCTCAGTACCAGCCGTGGAACGGTCGGCACTAGCAACGGCTGAGAAAGGCCGCCTAAACACCGCTCAGGCCGGGTTGACTCTTGCTGAGACGCTTCAGTAGCTCCCACGCTACGGGGGCCGTACATCTGGCGGTCAGACTCGAGGTTATATTTGGATCCAATTGCTATGATATTTGGGCCATAAAAGCTTCTTACTCACAGAATTCTGAGCAAAGCGTACTTGAAACGATGCCTTCGGCTGCCCAAACCAACTTGATCGTTCGCCACTTGCCGGGAAGTGAGCCTTCCAGATTTCAGCTCACCCGGTTGAGTGACGGCAAGTCCACCGAGCCTGTTGAAGTGCCCTCGCCCTTTCTGTTCCCGGTCGACGGACGCTCAGGCAGCAATCTGATGCATGAGATGCGGTGGTATTTGGAGGATTTCCTCGACTACCCCTTCCCTCCCGCGACGGACCGCGCGGACCGCGTTCAAGAAGCGCTCCGGAAATGGGGTGAAAAAGCGTTCGACGGGCTGATGGGTAGCCGAGCGAGTGCGCGAATGTTCGATGCTGCCACGAGAGAAGATTACTCCGATCTTCATCTGCGGATCTCCAGTGACGACGCGCAAGTGCTCGCCTGGCCTTGGGAAGCGCTCTTTGACCAGGAAATCTGGAGAAGGTCCTCAAACTGGTTCTCCGTGGTCTGGCGATCAGTTGAGACCCGGAAGTAAAGGGCGTCCATGGCTCACCTCCCCCTCCCCCGCGATGCATTCGGGGTAAAAGCGAGGCCAGCCGCAGGCCTGGTTTTGGCAGCAATTCTTGGTCGGTTTTCGGTCGGTGTCCAGAGGTGTTATCAGTGGCCTTGAGTGACCGTGAGTGATCAAGGGAAAGGATACTTAAGTGACTTATTTTCAGCTAAGTGCTTGATTCTAGATGGAGGCGCGGGTGGGAATCGAACCCACGAATAAAGGTTTTGCAGACCTCTGCCTTACCACTTGGCTACCGCGCCGAGACACCAAAGAGGCGGGGTCGCACCGGAACCCGTTTTGTCCGTGAAACGGGTGGCAACATCGCCGCCTGGGAAGTGGAGCGGGAGACGGGGCTCGAACCCGCGACATCGACCTTGGCAAGGTCGCACTCTACCAGCTGAGTTACTCCCGCCTGTAACCACTCTGATTCTAGGTGCGCCGCTGAGCGGCTGTCAACAAAGCGTCGCAAGCTAGCCGGGGGACACCTCTCCCCTGTTAGCCTCCGAAGATTCTAGCTAACGCGAGCCTCCCTGCCCGCCGCGGTCCAGGCATTGCTCGCAGTCATCTCAACTTACGATAAGCGCTGCGACTCGGCCTTGTACTCCAAATGACTTTCGCCGGGGCTTCGGGATGCAGTAGCCGGATCACTCACTCGCGGCCTATTGCGCAGACCGGGACAAAACGTAGCGCTTTTTCACCCGGGAGTGGGCCGGGCGGAGCGAGACCGGATCGCGACCACAGGCGGCATCCCTCCCCGGACAAATGGGCGTCGCGGGAACGCCAACGGCCGCACCTGGCGCCGTCGGGGGCGCGGCGTTTTTCAGACTGACTAGCGCACAACGCGGTCTCCGCCAGCACTCGGCCGGCGTCGAACTGCGTGGCGCTCCGTTCCCATGGACGTTTCCCTCGCCCACCCGATGGAGGTATAGTCGTCTAGACCGGAGGTGCGGCGTGAACTTTCCCTTTCCCGCTTTGGCGCTTTTTTTGACTGGATGGTTTTGCTCTCTGAGCCTCTCAGCCTCTGAGTGGACGCGCTTCCGCGGGCCGAATGGCTCGGGTGTTTCCGACGGGGCCGCGCTTCCCTCGGAATTCGGCCCTGACAGAAATCTGGTCTGGAGGACGCCTTTGCCGCCGGGCCATTCATCTCCAGCTTTCGGCACAAGCAGCATCTTCCTAACGGCATTCGAAGACGACAAACTGCTGACGATCGCCCTTGATCGTGGAACGGGTGAGCTTCGCTGGCAGCGCGAGATTCGCCGCGAACGCCAAGGAAAGCTCCACGAGGACAACACGCCGGCTTCCCCCAGTCCGGCGACCGATGGAGAAAACGCCTATGTCTTTTTCCAGGATCTGGGGCTCGTCTCCTATGGGCCGGATGGCGGCGAGAGGTGGCGCGTGCCCTTGGGTCCGTTCAACAACTTGATGGGTCTGGGAGCATCGCCGATTCTGGCCGACGGCAAAGTAATTCAGGTGTGCGACTCCGAAAGCGACGCGTTTATGGTGGCGCTCCACAAAGACACAGGAGAGGTTGCCTGGCGGGATGAACGTCCTTTTGTCCGTCGGGGTTTCTCGACGCCGCTGCTTTACGATCCGCCGGAGGGTGGAGGGCTGCAAGTTCTCGTCACGGGATCCTACCAGCTTATCGCCTATTCGGTGGCGTCCGGCGAGAAGGTGTGGTGGACTCGCGGACTTACCTGGCAGCAGAAACCTACGCCCGTCAAAGACCGGGATACGATTTACGTTCAGAACTGGGCGGGTGGCGCGGACTTGGGCAATCAGAAACAGGTGCCGTCATTCCAGGTGGCTCTCAAGGAGCACGACAAAGATCAGGACGGCAAGCTCTCTCGTGAAGAGGCGCCCGATCCAGCCATGACCGGCAATTGGCCGCACTTCGATCTCGATCAGGACGGCTACCTCGCCGCGCGCGATTGGGAGCAATATCGAACCCGCAGCGCCTCCGTCAACTCTGTCATGGCGATTCGCCTGGGAGGAAAGGGTGACATGAGCGAAAGTGCCATCAAGTGGCAATATCACAAGACCCTTCCAAACGTGCCATCACCGCTCCTCTACAAAGGCGTCCTCTACATGATGAAAGAGGGCGGCATTGTCAGCAGCATGGACCCGGAAACGGGGAAGATCTTGAAGCAGGCACGTCTGAAAGATGCGCTTGGCAGATACTTCGCGTCGCCCGTTGCCGCCGACAACAAGGTTTTCATGGTCAGCGAGGAAGGGAAAATCTCTGTGCTCAAGCCGGGAGCCGACTGGGAGGTCATGGCAACTAATGACCTGGGCGAGTCCTGCTACGCTACGCCCGCTATTGTGGGCGACCGGATTTACGTGCGGACAACGAAAGCGCTGTACTGCTTTTCGAAACTGAGTAAATAGAGGGTATACCTATCCCGGTCGCGAATAGGCGACGAATCCCGTAGGCGACCAGGTGAACCAGGAACGGGGATGGGCGCAATTTGAGTCGCTGCTTTCTCAGATCCCTGCGCGCTTGCTGATTAGCGACGAGCCTGGCGTGGCTACTCCTTTTGCACAGCAACAATCCTAGACCTACCTCAGTCGTTCCACTACAGTTCCCACCGTATCTTATTGGTATTGAATGATATAAGGGACACGAAAAGAGGTTCATAACATAAGGTATACTTATGTATAGGCCCCCTCATTTTTGTTTGCAATAATATTGATCCAAGTGTTATGCTATGTCAAATGGGGAGTGGTGTCCCCACGTTCGGGACCACAATCTTCCTGCACCCCTTCGACTCACGGTCTCCACAACGGGCGATCCCGCGACGGTCGTCAACTGGAAATAGCTGGACTAAGCACGATCGATGCTGAACTACGGTCTACCGAAAAAGCAGGGACTCTACGATCCCGCTCATGAGCATGACGCTTGTGGCATCGGGTTCGTGGCCGATATCAAGGGCCGCAAGTCCCACGGCATCGTCGAAAAAGGGCTTGAAGTCCTCGTCAACCTGACCCACCGCGGCGCCTGCGGATGCGATCCGGAAACGGGCGATGGCGCCGGCCTGATACTACAAACTCCTCACGAGTTCTTCGCGCGCGAGTGCGACGCCCTCGGAATCGCGCTCCCCGGACCGGGTGAGTACGCCGTCGGCATGCTGTTTTTTTCCAAGCAGGCCGACGAACAGGTCGCTGTTCGCCAGATGGTCGAACGCGTGGTTGAAGAGGAAGGGCAACGCGTACTGGGATGGCGTGTTGTTCCCACGGACGCGAACGCCATCGGTTGGTTGGCCCGAGAATCGGAACCACAGGTCGAGCAAGTCTTCATTGGCCACGGTCCGGGCTTCGAAGGCCTGACCGGTCCGGACTTCGAGCGCAAACTCTACGTCATTTGTAAGAGGACGGAGGCGGAGGCCAGAAGACTTGAGTTTTCCCGGTTCTACCCCTGCAGCATGTCGGCGATCACGGTCTGCTACAAGGGCCTGCTGATCGCGCCCCAGATTCCCAACTATTACGCCGACCTGAGCGATCCGCTCTTCACATCGGCTATCGCGCTTATCCATCAGCGCTTCTCAACCAATACTTTCCCCACTTGGGAGCGCGCGCAACCATTTCGCTACCTGGCGCACAACGGTGAGATCAACACTTTGCGAGGCAATATCAACTGGATGCGTTCGCGGGAGGCGACATTTTCGTCCCCTCTATTCGGGGACGACGTCAAGAAGCTTGCCCCCATCATCGACGAAACGGGCAGCGACTCGGCCATGATCGACAACGCTCTCGAGCTCCTGATCAAAGGTGGCCGCGAAACACCGCACGCCATGATGATGCTCATCCCCGAGGCGTGGAGCTCTCACCAGCACATGGAGGATTACAAGAAAGCCTTCTACGAATTTCACGCCACGTTGATGGAACCCTGGGACGGTCCGGCCTCGATAGTATTCACCGATGGCCGCTACGTGGGAGGTGTCCTCGATCGCAACGGGCTTCGTCCTTCGCGCTACTACGTAACTCACGACGACTTGGTCGTGATGGCGTCCGAGGCCGGCGTACTGAAAGTCGCTCCGGAGAACGTGCGTTACAAGGGGCGGCTACAACCCGGTCGCATGTTCCTCGTGGACACAAAAGAGGCCCGCATCGTCGAGGACGAGGAAATCAAGAAGACGTATTCGACGCGGCAGCCCTATCGCGAATGGCTTGATGAGCAACTGATCCACGCCAAGGATCTGCCGGAGCCAGAGCAAATCAAGGGCACGGATTTCGACACTTTGCTCGAGCGCCAGCGGATGTTCGGCTACACCATGGAAGACCAACGCATGATTCTAGGTCCCATGGCAGCCGTGGGTCAGGAGCCGGTCGGCTCTATGGGCGTCGATATCCCGTTGGCTTGTCTCTCGGACCGGCCCCAGCTCTTGTTCAACTACTTCAAGCAGCTTTTCGCGCAAGTCACCAACCCCGCCATTGACTCGATTCGCGAGCAGTTGGTCATGTCTACGATCACCTACGTAGGCCCGCAGGGGAATCTGCTCGATGAGCGGCCCGAGCACGCCCACGTGTTGCGGGTTGAGCTCCCGATTCTCACCAACCGCGAACTGGAAAAGCTTCGGGGAGTTGGCGATCCCGGCTCGGTGGAATACGGAAACGGAAACAGCGTTTCGGGCCGCATCCGCTTTGGCGCCAAGACGCTACCGACGTTGTTCAAGCCTTCCGAGGGCGGCCGGGGCTTAGAGAATGCCTTGGATGAGCTTTGTCGCCGTGCGGAAGAGGCTGCCAACAGCGGCTACAGCGTTCTCATCCTATCGGACCGCGGAGCGAATGGCGATTGGGCGCCCATGCCCAGCTTGCTCGCGCTCGCCGCGGTTCATCATCACCTGATTCGAAGCGCTGCTCGCGGTAAGGTCGGCCTAATTGTCGAGTCGGGCGAGCCGCGCGAGGTGATGCATTTTTGTTTGCTGATCGGCTACGGCGCCAACGCGATCAATCCTTATCTGGCGTTCGAGACGCTGGAAGATATGCACAGGCGCGGCACGCTAGCCAAGGGACTCGCCCTCGACAAAGCGCTTGCCAACTATGTGTTCGCCATTAAGAAAGGCGTTCTCAAAGTGATGTCGAAGATGGGCATCTCCACGGTTCAGAGCTACCAGGGGGCGCAAATCTTTGAGGCGGTTGGACTCTATCACAACATCGTCGATCGCTACTTTACGGGGACAGCTTCGCAAATCGAGGGTGTTGGGCTCGATGTACTGGCGCAGGAAGCGAAGCGGCGTCACGATTACGCCCAGCAGAATGTCAACGAAGCGGTCACGGAGCTTGACGTCGGCGGCGAATATCAGTTCCGCATGCGCGGTGAGCGGCATTTACTCAATCCTACGACCGTTTCTAAGCTGCAGCACGCGGTCCGCCGGCAGAGCTATAAGACCTTCCAAGAATTCACCGACACCGTCAACGACTTGAACAAGACCATGTGTACGCTGCGGGGCTTGTTCGAGTTCAAGAAGTCGGACCAACCAGTGCCGCTCGAAGAGGTCGAGCCGGCCAAGCAAATCGTCAAGCGTTTCTGTACCGGCGCGATGTCATTCGGTTCGATCAGCAAGGAAGCTCACGAGACGCTCGCGATTGCGATGAACCGCATCGGCGGACGAAGCAACACCGGCGAGGGCGGGGAAGACGAGCGGCGGTTCAAGAAGGATCCCAACGGCGACTGGCGTCGCAGCGCCATCAAACAGGTAGCTTCGGCCCGCTTCGGAGTGAGCGCCAACTACCTGGTCAACGCTGACGAGTTGCAAATCAAGATCGCCCAAGGCGCTAAGCCCGGCGAGGGCGGCCAGTTGCCCGGGCACAAGGTGGACGAGTTTATCGCCAAGCTGCGCCATTCGACTCCGGGCGTGGGGCTGATTTCACCGCCACCGCACCACGACATCTATTCGATCGAAGACCTGGCGCAGTTGATCTTCGACCTCAAGAACGGTAATACGCAAGCGAATGTTTCCGTCAAGTTGGTTTCCGAAGTCGGCGTGGGAACCGTCGCGGCGGGCGTTTCTAAAGCCCATGCGGATCTCGTGCTGATCAGCGGTCACGACGGCGGCACCGGGGCCTCGCCGATGAGCTCCATCCGTCACGCGGGCACGCCTTGGGAGCTTGGCCTGTCCGAGACTCAGCAAGTACTCGTGATGAACGACCTGCGCAGCCGCATCAAAGTTCAGGTGGACGGCAAGTTGATGTCCGGCCGCGACGTCGTTATCGGAGCCTTGCTCGGTGCCGAGGAGTTTGGTTTCTCGACGATGCCGCTGATCTCGATGGGCTGCATCATGATGCGCAAGTGTCACCTCAATACTTGCCCGGTCGGTGTGGCGACGCAAGATCCCGAATTGCGCAAGAAGTTCGGAGGGCAACCGGAGCACGTCATCAATTTCTTTTTCTTCATCGCCGAGCAGGCGCGCGAAATCATGGCCTCACTCGGTTTCCGTACTGTTGACGAGATGGTCGGGCGAGTGGATAAGCTCGACGTCAAAAAGGCCATCGACCACTGGAAAGCTAAGGGTCTCGATTTCAGCCGGGTGTTCTACGACCCGCCGGTCGACAAGAGCATTCCGCGTCACTGCACGCGCAAACAGGACCACGGCATCGATCTCCAGCTCGACAACCAATTGGTCGAAAAGGCCTTGGACGCGCTCGAGCACAAGAAACCGGTGCGGATCGAGATGCCGATCGTGAACATAAACCGTACCGTCGGCGCCATTCTCAGCAGCGAGATCGCCCGCCGCTACGGTACCGCGGGCCTTCCCGACGACACGATCAGGATTTCCTTCAAGGGATCCGCCGGTCAGAGCTTCGGCTGCTGGGGCGCTCGGGGACTGACTATGACGCTCGAGGGCGACGCGAACGATTACTTCGCGAAGGGTCTTTCCGGTGCTCGGCTGGTGATTTTCCCGCCGAAAGGCTCTAATTTTGTCTTCGAGGAAAACATCATCATCGGCAACGTGTCATTTTACGGCGCCACCGAGGGCGAGGCTTTCATCAACGGCATGGCCGGCGAGCGCTTCTGCATTCGCAACAGCGGTGTAACGGTGGTCGTCGAAGGCGTAGGCGACCACGGCTGCGAGTATATGACCAACGGCCGCGTGGTGATCCTAGGCCGGGCCGGACGAAACTTCGGTGCCGGCATGAGCGGCGGCTTCGCCTATGTCCTCGATGAGGCCGGTGATTTTGCCGAAAAATCGTGCAACCACTCCATGGTCGATGTCGACCCGCTCGAGCCCGAAGACTTCGAGTTCGTGAAACGGCTCGTTGAGCGCCACGTCGCCTACACGAACAGCCCAAAGGGCCAGTGGGTGTTGGGGAATTGGGAGAACATGTTGCCCAAGTTCATCAAGGTCTTCCCCAAGGAATTGAAGAAGGCGATGAGCGACCGTATGGCTGAGGAAAAGGCGCTGGTCTCGGCGTAACGACGCGAGGACTGTCATGGGGACAGGCAACGTGCCGGCATCCGGCTAATTTGCTGTTGCCCACCCTGTGACGGCTGGTTGGTCGTACCGCAATGAGTTGCTCCCGGTGCCTGTCCCCGGGAAGGATCGCATCCGTTTCTTGAGGTAAAGGACTTTCACCACGGGCTGTTAGTTAGCGCAACATGGGCAAAACCACCGGATTCATGGAGTACGAACGTCAGGCCCCCGCGGGTCGGGACGTCCTCGTGCGCATCAAGGACTCCAAAGAGGTCTACGAGCCGATGTCGGAACCGGACCTCAAGATCCAAGGTGCGCGCTGCATGGATTGCGGCATTCCCTTTTGCCACACTGGCTGCCCGCTCACCAACATCATTCCCGACTTCAACGACCTCGTCTATCGCGGCCGCTGGAAAGACGCCCTGCGCGAGTTGCACTCCACTAACAACTTCCCCGAGTTCACCGGCCGCATTTGTCCCGCCCCGTGTGAGGCCGCCTGCATCCTGGGCATCAACGAAGACCCTGTCTCGATCAAGGCCATCGAGAAGTCGATTGTCGACCGCGGGTGGGCGGAAGGCTGGATTGTTCCTGAACCTCCCGACAAGCGCACGGAGAAGAAGGTGGCGGTCGTGGGCTCCGGGCCCGCCGGTTTGGCGGCCGCGCAGCAACTTAACCGCGCCGGCCACTGGGTGACACTCTTCGAAAAAAACGAGGTCGCCGGCGGATTGATGGTGCTCGGCATCCCTGACTTCAAGATGGAAAAACACCGTGTTGCGAGCCGCGTTGAGCAGATGCAGGCGGAAGGCGTGGAATTCACATGCGGCGTCCACGTCGGAGTCGATGTAACGGGCAAGCAACTGCTCGACGAGTTCGACGCCATCCTGCTCTCCACGGGCGCCGAGAATCCTCGTGATCTGAACATTCCCGGTCGTGACCTCGATGGCATCTACTTTGCGATGCAGTTCCTGCCGCAGCAGAACCGCCGTACCGGTAACCGGCCGGTAGACCCCGAGTTCGACATCACGGCCGAGGGCAAGCACGTCATCATCATCGGCGGAGGCGACACGGGCGCCGACTGCCTGGGAACGAGTCGCCGTCAGGGCGCCAAATCGATCCGTCAGTTTGAGTTACTTCCCAAGCCCCCGATGACGCGCGACGATCCCGGTGGGCAACCTTGGCCCCTTTGGCCCTTCACTTTCAAGAAGGAGAGCTCACACGACGAAGGCGACGTCCGCGATTGGGCCGTCAACACGAACCGTTTCATCAGCGGCGGCAATGGCAGCGTCAAAGCTCTAGAGGGCGTGCGCCTCGAATGGCCGGAACCGGATCCCGAGACGGGGAAACGGCCGTTCAAGTTCGAAGGCATTCCAGGGTCCGATTTCGAATTCCCTGCTGATCTGGTGCTGCTCGCGATGGGTTTTCTTGGCCCCGTACACAATGGCCTGGTCGATCAATTAGGCGTCGAAAAAGATCCGCGCAGCAACGTCAACGCCAACTATTCCGACTTTCAAACTTCCGTCGACAAAGTCTTCGCTGCGGGTGATGCCCGCCGTGGCCAATCCCTCGTCGTTTGGGCCCTCGCCGAAGGCCGCAAAGCCGCCCGCGCCGTCGACGAATACTTGATGGGATCAAGCGACCTGCCCGCACACTAGCAGCCCGCGGTAGGAGCTGGGTTCGGCAAAAAATAGGGACTGTCATCCGATTTTCGCTTCGGCAACTGCTCTGTTTCCAGCAAGGGTTAGAGGCGAAAATCGGTGACTGTACCATTTTTTGGGACGAAGGACTTTCACTACGCGCTGCCAAATTTAGCCCGAGCGGAAGTTGCCGTCCCACGAAATCGAATGATCTGGCATACTACATGCAGCCATGTTTTTGACGCCCTGGCCAGGTCTTGTTCGCCTCCTGCTCGTTGGCCTCTGCCCCTTCCTAATCACGCTGCTGGCAGGTGCGCCCGACGTCGATTTCCGTCGTGACATTGAGCCGCTCTTCCGGTCTCGCTGTTACGTGTGCCACGGCCCCCAGCAGCAGATGAACGGGCTGCGGCTCGACCGTCGCGAGGACGCGCTACGCGGCGGTAACTCGGGCGCACTAATCCAAGCCGGTCACAGCAATGACAGCGAGTTAATCCTAAGAGTTACCGGAAAGACCGACAGGTCGCCCATGCCGCCCGTGGGCGAGCGCCTAAGCGCGGATCAGATTGCCACTCTCCGGTCGTGGATTGACCAAGGAGCGCCCTGGCCGCGGGAGGAAATGGCGGCGACCGACCATAAATCCGATGACGGTCCGTTGACGCACTGGTCGCTGCAGCCGATTCGCCGGCCCCCTGTTCCCGCCACCCGAAGCCCCGAACGGGTACGCAACCCGATCGACGCGTTTATTCTGGCCCGGCTCGAGAATGAGGGAATCCAACCATCACCCGAAGCCGAAGAACGAACACTCATTCGGCGCCTTAGCCTGGATCTGATCGGGCTGCCGCCCTCGCCCGACGAGGCAAACGAGTTCCTGGCCGACGTAGGCCTCGATGCGTACGACAGTCTCGTGGAGGATCTTCTGCGGTCGCCGCACTTCGGAGAAAAATGGGCCCGGCACTGGCTCGATCAAGCACACTATGCCGACAGCGACGGCTACGATCGCGACCTGCCTCGGCCGTATGCTTGGCGCTGGCGGCACTGGGTAATCGCGGCGCTGAATCGCGACATGCCGTTCGACAGGTTCACTGTTGAACAGATCGCCGGGGACCTGCTGCCCAACGCGACAGCCGATCAAAAGGCGGCTACGGGTTTCTTCCGCAACACACTCTCTAATCGTGAAAGCGGGGCGAAGTTGGAGGAGTTTCGCTTCGAGAAGATCGTCGATCGCACGAACACTCTGGGGACGGTTTGGCTTGGACTGACGGTCGGCTGCGCCCAGTGCCACGACCACAAGTACGATCCGATCAGCCAGAAGGAGTATTACCAGCTCTTTGCCTTCTTCAATTCGGCGGAAGAGCGCAACCTCGAAGCTCCCTTGCCGGGTGAGCTGGGTCCCTACTTAAAGCATCGGGACGAGTACTACCAGAAGCGCCAAGAACTGCTCGAGCAGTATTGTGTGACCGAGATTCAGCCGGGGTTTGAGCGGCGCATGCTTGCCGCGTACGAGACTCCCGGTAAGTGGACCGACTGGGACACCATTTATGAGAATTTTGAGAAAAAGGTCGACCACGGCCTGAGAATCCTCCGCACGCCTCCCGCTGAGCGCACCCGCTACCAACGGGACACGGCAACCAATCACCTCCTCACCTGGTACCACATGTTGATTGGAAAGGAGCTTTATAAGGAGCGAGGGTTTCCCGAATTGAACAAAGAGTTGCGCGAGCTGCGAGCTTCCTTCCCGAATGTCAGCATGGCGCAAACGATCACCCAAAGCCCAGATCCCCGCAGAACTCACATTCACTTGCGTGGAGACTACCGCGCTAAGGGGATCGAGGTGAACCCCGGCGCCCCTAGCGCGTTGCCTCTGTTTTCCCCCGCAGGTCCCGACGCTTCGCGCCTGGATCTTGCCCGCTGGATCGTCTCGCGGGAGAACCCGCTGACAGCTCGGGTCATCGTGAACCGTCTCTGGCAGGAGTATTTTGGGCAGGGCCTGGTGACGACCTCGGACAACTTTGGCACCCAGGGAGAGGAGCCTTCGCATCCCGAGTTGCTCGACTGGCTGGCATCAGAGCTTGTGGATAACGGCTGGAGCATGAAGCGAATCCATAGGTTGATC
Organism: Bryobacterales bacterium; assembly: GCA_965222095.1. Classification (GTDB taxonomy): domain Bacteria; phylum Acidobacteriota; class Terriglobia; order Bryobacterales; family UBA6623. Next base: position 1,586,698 of record CBDCTD010000004.1, on the reverse strand, counting down.
GTGACGTCGGCCACGTACCGGCGATCGTCGAAATCGCGACCCGACCTGGCGGAGCGGGACCCCGGCAACCGCTTGCTTGCCCGGCAGACTACTTTTCGCCTTCCGGCGGAACTCTTGCGAGACTCCACCCTCGCGGCGAGTGGCTTGTTGTATCCGGCGGTTGGTGGCCGGAGCGTTTTCCCGCCGCAGCCTGAATCCGTACTCGAGCTCAAACTTGACTATGATCCGGTTTGGGACGAGAGTCCGGGCAAAGATTCCTACAAGCGCGGCCTCTACATTCAGTTCCAGCGCACGACGCCGTATCCTTTCCTTCAGAATTTTGACGCACCCGACGCGTCAACCTCCGCTTGCCGCCGGGGACGTTCGAATACCCCACTACAGGCGCTGAACCTGCTGAATGATCCCGTATTTTTCGAAGCCGCACAGTTTCTGGCGCTTCGCATTCTGAAGAAGCTGCCCGCCGCCTCGTCTAACGACCGGCTGGACTATGGCTTCCAGTTGTGTCTGGGTCGACCACCGTCCGCCGATGAGTCGGAAGTGATGCTGTCTTATCTCACTCGACAGAAAGCAATACTCAAAAAGGAACCCGAATCGGTAACCGAGTTGCTGCCTGTAGGTATTGACGGCGCAGATCAAACTGAGGCGGCGGCCTGGGTCGGCCTCAGCCGGGTGCTGCTTAATCTGGACGAATTCTTGACCAGGGAGTAGCCATGACGTTCGAAGATTTTTCGCGAATAGATACGCGCCGCCGCTTTCTTCGAGATTGCGGCGGTGGCCTGGGTATGATCGCCCTCGCAAATCTGCTGTCCAACCACGGGCTGACGGCGGAAAGCGAAGCGCCCCGCCTCGAGCACCTGGTCCCAAAGTCGCCGCATTTTCCCGGTACGGCGAAAAATGTCATCTTCCTTTTCATGGCCGGTGCGCCCAGCCAGGTCGATCTGTTCGATCCCAAGCCCGAATTGCAAAAGTGGCACGGAAGACCCCTTCCGCCATCGATGACGAAAGACTTGAAGCTCGCCTTCATCAAGCCCAGTGCCACGATCATGGCCAGCCCGCGGACATTCAAACGTTATGGCCAGTCCGGAATGCAATTCTCCGATTGGCTGCCGCAACTTGCCACTCACGCGGACGACCTTTGCATGGTCCGATCCATGCATACAGAAGCGTTCAATCATCACCCCGGTCAATCGCTGTTGATGACCGGATCTCCGCTCTCGGGCCGGCCCAGCGTCGGCTCGTGGTCGGTCTACGGCCTGGGCAGTGAGTCGCGAGATCTGCCCGCGTTCGTGGTTCTTGGCTCGGGGACACAAGTGAGCGCCGGCGCAACCGTTTGGTCCAGCGGATTTATGCCCTCGGCGTATCAGGGCGTGCCTTTCCGCCGCAGCGGCGATCCGATCCTCTACCTTTCGAACCCGCCCGGAGTTACGGCCCAGACACAACGCGCCGGGCTGGATGCTCTCCGCAATCTCAACCAAATCCACCAGGAGGAAACCGGCAACGCTGAAATTGCCTCGCGGATCGCTGCCTATGAACTAGCCTTTCGGATGCAGACTTCCGCTCCGGAGTTGATGGATTTTTCCGACGAGCCACAGCACATTCTCGATATGTACGGGGTCAACGAGGAGGTCACAAAAACGTACGCTACCAACTGCCTAATGGCGAGACGGATGGTCGAGCGAGGGGTTCGCTTCGTGATGCTGGTTCACAGCAGCTGGGATGATCACGCTGACTTGACCAAGAATCTGAGCAAGAATTGCCGTATTACCGACCAGCCGGCGGCGGCCCTGATCAAGGATCTCAAGCAACGAGGGCTGTTCGACAGCACCCTCATCGTTTGGGGCGGCGAGTTCGGCCGCACGCCGATGACTCAAATCAACCGACCGAACGATCCCGGGAGCGAAGGTCGCGATCACCACCCGGACTGCTTCACCATCTTGCTTGGCGGCGGAGGTATCCGGGGCGGCCAGATCATCGGCAAAGGCGACGAACTAGGCCTGAACATCGTCGAAGAGCCGATTCACATCAACGATCTGCACGCCACCATGCTCCACTGCCTGGGCTTCGACCACACCAAACTCACCTATCGCCATATGGGCCGCGACTTCCGCCTCACTGATGTCGGCGGCACCGTGATGCGAAAAATCCTGATTTGAACGAGGTGGAATTGTCCGGCCTTCCACTCGGGGGAGGCCGGGTCGAGCAGGCCGCAGCCCACTTCCATAAGGGTTTGTTGTGAGCTAATTCGAAGAGATGCCATAAGTGTGGGACAACGAGTAACGTGAAGACAACCTTGGAAATCCCTGATGTCATCTTTTGGCGTGCCAAGGCAAAGGCGGCGGAGAGGGGACTCCCGTTTCGGCAATTCGTCACCGACGCCGTAGAAGAAAAGCTGCGGGCGAAGCCGGGCGATGGAGCTCGCGCCTGGCTCAAGATGGCAGGCAAGCTGCGGCATTTGCGTAAGGAAACCGCCGTATCAATGCCCTGATCGACCAGGAGTTTGAGGTGGTTGAGCCAGGTGAACTCTAAGCGTTCCGAGCCGATGGACCAGCCATCGCGCAGAATCTAACTATCCGAAAAGTTTCCGAAACCGGTCTAGAGCTTCGAGGTCGTCGCTTTCGGGCCAGGCTTCCAATCCTACGGTACCCTCGTAGTTGATGTCGCGAAGCGCTTGGACCACCCGTGGATAGTTGATCTCGCCTGTTCCCGGCTCATGGCGGCCCGGGACATCGGCCACGTGGACGTGGGCAATAAAATCGCCGTAATCACGGAGGTTCTGGATGACGTTACCTTCCTCTACCTGTACGTGATAGATGTCGCACAGCATCTTGATCCGCGGACTGCCGACCGCCTCCACCAATCGAGCACCATCCTCCACTCGCGGAATCGGGTATCCGGCGTGATCGACCTTCGTGTTCAGGCTTTCTAAGCAAATTGTCAAATCGAATCGTTCAGCAATCTCGGCGGCCTTGCAAAGAGTCTTGTAGGCAGTGGCCCAAAGGGTAGCTGGGTGTTCCGCGATAGGGTGGATGACCTCCCCCTTTGGGCCGTGGTAGCCGGTCGTGATGCTCAATTTCTCACAGCGCAATTTCTTGGCTACCGCGGCGCTCTTCTCCAGACCGTCGATGTAGGCTTCCGTGTGATCCGGGTGCACCATGCTGCCGTCGGTAGAACCACCGAAGATGCTGATCCGGGAATCTGGATCAGCAGCGATCGCGTCGATCGCCTCGGCGGGGTAATTTCTCCACTGCCAAAACTCAGCCAGAAAGCCTCGTTGGTTGACCTCTTTCACCCGCTGATCCAAAGACAGGTTCTCGAACATTGGTTCTACACAGATGGAAAGATCGAACATTGTTAATTCGTAGCCTCCTCCAGAGTTTTCTCGCGCTAGGAGCCGGTGATGGAAGTATACGTTGCGAAAAATCGGGTACAGCCAGCCAATTCGCTTCAGGCTAAGTGCATTGTTTCTTGGGGCGTGACGGGAAGCGAATTGGTGGCAGTCCCCATTTTTCGCTCCTGCACGACTTTTGCCACGGGCTGCTGAGCAATTGTCTGGTCGACGTCAGTCCGTCCAAGTGGGCTGGGCCGTCAAAATACCGCCGTCAACAGCATAGGTTACACCCGTTACGGCAGAAGCCTTGGAACCAGCCAGGAACAGAAGAACCTCGACCACCTCCTCCGGCTTTGTCAGCCGCTGCATGGGGATGCGGCTGCTCCATTTCTTGATCGTTCCCTCCGCATCCCCGGTCTCTTCCGCAAAGCCCCGTAATAGGGGAGTATCGATATAGCCGGGAGCGACCGCGTTGACGCGGATGCCTCGCCCGGCGAAATCCAGCGCCATCGCTCTGGTCAAAGAAACGATCCCTCCCTTGCTGGCTGCGTAGGCCGAGGACCCGGGAACGTTGAAGTAGCTTTGCATCGACGCCACGTTGACGATCGATCCTCCCCCGTTTTCGAGCATCACTTGGATGCAATGCTTGGAGCAAAGATAGGTGCCCGTCAGATTAGTGGCGATGACCCGTTCCCACTCTTCCTCCGGCAAATCAACCACGGTCGCAACCATGCCCTGCACACCGGCTACGTTGGCCAGTACGTCGATCCGCCCGAACTGGGCGAGTGCCTGCTGCGTCATCCGGTCGACCTCGGCCGAGCTTCTAACATTTGTCTTCACAAAGAGGGATCGTCCGCCGTTACTCTCAATCGCCTGAGCGGTCTTAGGGCCGCCAGTGTCCTCCATGTCGGCAACGACAACCGCCGCTCCTTCGCGAGCAAAGCCATGACAGGCTGCCTCCCCGATTCCCCGGCCCCCTCCGGTAACGATGGCGACTTTGTTTTCGAATTCCATGATTCGTCGGTCGTATTGAAGTTTGGTTCGACCAGAGTACCACGTTCCAAGTTGTCGCCATGAGCTGCCTCGGCTTCTCCAGAGTCTGAGTGATAGCGGGCGGCACAGCGATTTGTGGCGCAAGCTCTCAGCTTTGTAGCGCAGGCCTGGGCCGCCGTTTGGCCCAGTACCTGCGGCCTTTCTCTACCGGTCGTTCAGCCTGTAGCGCAGTATCGCGGCCATCTCGCCTTTGAGATCCGCGGCTTTTTCTGCCTATCACAACCTGCTGCCATTGCTGACGACCCTGTGGCGCGGATCACGCCGTCGAGCTTACAGCGGCCGGTTGATTTGTCAACCTCAAGCAGCAGGCGTACAATTAGCCTAGATTCAAAGACTGCACCGGGGTAAACATAACGATGGCTGCCAAACACTCGATTGCATTAATCCTCGGGCTGGCAATGCTGTTCGGACCCGCACGGGCCCAACAGCCTCCTGTGGCTGAGTTGCCGCCCGCTGCGGAGACCGACGTCGATTTCGGGAAAGACATCGAACCTCTGTTGGAGCAAGAGTGCGCCACTTGCCACGGCTCACAACAGCAGCTGAGCGGTTTGCGGTTGGATAGCCGCGAGGCCGCGCTGCGGGGTGGATACTCGGGGCCGGCGATCAAGCCGGGCGACAGCGCCGGCAGCAAGCTGATCCAAATGGTCGCCGGCATCGGCATAGAGAAAAACCTGATCATGCCGATGGGCGGCGAGCGGCTCACGTCCGCGCAGGTCGGGGTTTTGCGTGCTTGGATCGACAAGGGAGCGGTGTGGCCCGAGGACGATCCGTCTGCAAAACAAGCCACCCCAGGTGAAACGAAACGCGTCAAGAGCGAGCACTGGGCTTTTACCCCGCCCGTGCGCCCCAGCCTTCCCGCTGTAGGCAACGATGCGTCGGTAAAGAACCCGATTGACCGGTTTGTACTAGCGAAGCTCGAAGCCGAAGGAATCGACCCCTCGCCCGAGGCCGATCGCGCAACGCTGATTCGGCGCGTCAGTTTCGATCTGACTGGATTGCCCCCGACGCCACAGGAGGTGGACCGTTTCCTCGCTGACCAGTCCCCCCAGGCATACGAGCGGGTTGTCGATCGACTGTTGGATTCGCCTCACTACGGTGAGAAATGGGCTCGCCAGTGGCTCGATCTGGCGCGCTATGCCGATAGCGACGGCTATGAGAAGGACATGATACGTCCGCACGCTTGGCGCTGGCGAGACTGGGTCATCAAAGCCCTGAACCGCAACATGCCGTTCGACCAGTTCACGATCGAGCAAATCGCGGGCGATCTTCTGCCGAACGCGACGATTGAGCAGAGAGTCGCGACCGGTTTCCACCGCAACACGCTGACCAACCGTGAGGGAGGCATTGATAGTGAGGAGTTTCGGGTGGAGCAGGTGATTGATCGCGTCAGCACCCTCGGCACGGCTTGGCTCGGTCTGACCCTCGGTTGCGCTCGCTGCCACGACCACAAATACGACCCCGTCGCGCAAAAGGAGTTTTATCAGCTCACGGCCTTCTTCAACACCAGTGTCGATCGCAACATCGAGGTGCCTCTGCCCCATGAGCTGGGCGGATATCTGCAAACGAAAGGCGAGTACGATCGCAAAAGAAAAGAGCTGCTCGCGGCGCACAAGGTAGCGGAGGTGATGCCGCTGTGGGAAGAAAAGCTACTTTGGGCAGCCGATCACCCCGCTAGGGATCCCACTCACGACGTAGCCTGGGACACGCTCCGCATCATGTACGACGGCGGGCACGCCGTGCTCAGAACACATCCGGCTTATCGGACCCAGAAACGGCAGGACAAGCTGATCGACCACTTTGTACGGTTTTCGCGAGAGACGTTTGGCCGAAAACGATTCGAGGAGTTGAAGTTCGAGGAACTCACCAAAAAGCTAAAACAGCTCAAGAATGAATACCCACAACTGACTGAGGCCCAGATCATTGTCGAGAACCCGACCCCTCCCAAAAGCCACCTTCTCATCCGCGGCGATTTTCGACAGCCCGGGATCGAGGTGCAGGCGGGCACGCCGGCGGTTTTGAATCCGCTGCCTCCAGATCCGGCGCCTTCTCGACTCACTTTGGCGCGCTGGCTGGTGGCCAAAGACAATCCTCTAACCGCAAGGGTGACCGTCAACCGCGCGTGGCAGGAATACTTCGGTCGCGGACTGGTCGAACCTGCCGCCGATTTCGGTACGCGCTCCGAGCCGCCGACTCACCCGAAGCTGCTCGATTGGCTGGCGGCAGAATTCAGGGACGGCGGGTGGGACCTCAAGGCCACGCACAAGCTCATCGCCATGTCGGGCACGTACCGGCAGTCTTCGAATACACAAGCCGCTTTACTATCGCGTGACCCTGCCAACAAGCTGTTGGCGCGCCAAACCCGGCTGCCGCTGCCGGCCGAACTGGTCCGCGACAACGCGTTGGCGGTCAGTGGATTGCTGGATAGATCCGTCGGCGGCAAAAGTGTGCGTCCGCCCCAACCGGACGGCGTATTAGAGCAGGGCTTTGACTCCAGCGCCGAGAGGTGGATCGAAAGCAAGGGCCGCGACCGCTACCGCCGCGGCCTCTACATACAGTTCTTGCGCACGACGCCCTATCCGCAGCTGATGACGTTCGACTCGCCGGACTCGCTAGAGACGTGCAGCGTTCGAGAACGATCGACGACGCCGCTTCAAGCCCTGAACCTGCTCAATGACCCCGTATTCTTTGAAGCGGCCCAGGTTCTCGCGGCACGCGTCGTGCGAGAGCAGACGGGGACCGTGGGTGAGCGTATCAACCACGCGTATCGGTTGGCTCTAGGCCGCTCCCCGACGCCGGCGGAAAAAGATCGTCTGCTGGCGTTCTACGAAGAGCAGAGCCAGCTTCTAAAGACACAGCGCGACGTTTCAGAAACCCTATTCCCGGCTGCGGACCTGGAAGGTGTCGAGCGTTCCGAAGCCGCTGCATGGGTGGCCGTTGGCCGCCTACTGCTCAATCTGGATGAGTTCATCACAAGGGGGTAGTTCCATGGATTTCACCGATCTCCAGCGAATCGAGAGCCGCCGCGGTTTCTTCAAACAATGCGGAGCCGGACTGGGAACAATTGCGCTCTGGCACCTGATGGAGCAAGAAGGCCGCACCGCGCCCGTTGTCAATCCCTTGGCCAGCAGGTCGCCTCACTTTGCCTCCAAAGCCAAGAACGTCATTTTCCTCTTCATGGACGGCGGCCCGAGTCACGTCGACTTGTTTGATCCGAAACCGGGCCTGCGGAAGTGGGAAGGGCAGTCCCTTCCCGAGTCGATGACAAAAGACCTCAGGTTGGCCTTCATCAGGCCGAACGCCAAGGTCTGGCCCAGCCCGCGCGTCTTTACCAAGCACGGGCAGAGCGGCATCGAGTTTTCCGACTGGATGCCCCATCTCGCCACACGTGCCGATGACATGTGCGTGATTCGTTCCATGCACACCGAGCAGTTCAACCACCACCCCGCGCAGTTGATGCTAACTGGGGGATCGCCGTTGGGGGGACGGCCCTCAGTCGGGGCCTGGGTCACCTACGGGCTAGGTAGCGAATCAAATGACCTGCCAGGGTTCGTCGTGCTGCGGTCGGGCGGCAACGCGCCGGGCGCCGGCAGCGGCAACTGGACAAGTGGTTTTTTGGCCTCCACCCACCAGGGCGTACCCTTTCGCCGTAGCGGGGACCCGGTGCTCTATCTGTCGAATCCGGAAGGCGTGAGCGCCAAAATGCAGCGCTCCCTCCTAGACGGAATTCGCGACATCAATGAGCAGAAGGAGATGGCTACGGGCGACAGCGAGATCGCATCGCGCATCGCCTCCTATGAGCTGGCGTTCCGCATGCAATCGGCGGCTCCCGAATTGATGGATTTCTCCGGCGAGTCCAAGAGCACCCTGGAAACGTATGGGGTGGACAAGGAGCCGACGGCGCCGTTCGCCTCCAATTGCCTTCTCGCTCGCCGGATGGTCGAACGCGGCGTGAGGTTTGTGCAGTTGATGCATGGCAGTTGGGACGACCATCAGGGACTGCTGAAGAGGCTAAAGGAGAACTGCGATATCGTCGACCAGCCCATCGCTGCATTGCTCGAGGACCTCAAACAAAGAGGTCTGTTGGATTCCACCCTGGTCGTTTGGGGTGGCGAATTCGGCCGCACTCCGATGGTGCAGATTCAGTCCCCGGACGAAGGAACTGAGGGTCGCGATCACCATCCGTTTGCCTTCAGCATCTGGATGGCGGGTGGCGGTGTAAAACCGGGTCACATCGTCGGCATGACAGACGACCTCGGAATGAGAATCGTGGAAGACAGGACACACATCAACGACCTACACGCCACGATTCTGCATCTGCTCGGACTCGATCACACGCGCTTGACCTACCGCCACCTCGGTCGTGATTTCCGCTTGACGGACGTTGCAGGAGAGGTGATCACCAAGGCGCTGGCCTGAGGGTGACTCGATCCCGCCCAAACAGTGGGACAAGCAATCCTGCTTGTCTAACAGCCCGTGGTAAAGGTCGGCTCTGCGAAAGACGGGGACGGGCACGAGATCCCCGGCCGTCTTTCTCGCGCCGGCGACGCTTCCCACACACGTGCTACCGTGCCTTTGATCCGCTATCATTGCTGGAATGCCGTCGGCCAAGACGAAGCAATACTGGCTCGTGAAGTCCGAGCCCTTCAAGTACTCCTGGGACGAGTTCCTCAAAGATGGCTGGACTTACTGGGACGGGGTCAGGAACTACCAAGCCCGCAACAACCTCAGAGGCATGCATAAAGGTGACCACGTGCTCTACTACCACAGTAACGAGGGTCTTGCCGTGGTCGGCGTGGCGCGTGTCAAGAAGGAGGCCTATCAGGATCCCACGACGGACGACGAGCGCTGGGTCGTTGTCGACATCGAGCCGGTCGAGACCCTCAAACGCCCGGTGACACTTCCCGAGATCAAGCAGGATCCCAACTTGCAAGACATGGCTTTGATTCGACAATCAAGGCTGTCGGTCATGCCGGTCTCTGAAGACGAGTACCACCTCATTGTGGCCCGCGGGAGAGGGAAGCGATGACGTAGCCCCCGGAAGAAACCAGCTCCCTCGCGGTCACCCCTATCTCCAACGAAATGAATGTATGTGGGATCACGAACGATCTCCCGAGTCGAGAGGCAGCCCGGTAACGACGCCACGAGCGAGAACGTAACAAATGGTAGGGACGACCGGCTCCGAGCAAAACCCTAGCAGTACGTACTAAAGTTCAAGGGGTAAAAACTAGGAATCGTAGTACTCAGATTTTTCCCTGATTTAGTGTTTCTCGCTTATTGTAGGTAGGCCCGGGAAAACTCGATACTTCATGAAAGGCGATACTATGTGACGCCTCCTCCGGAGACTGCGGTTAGCGGCTTCCCCCCCCTCCGGCCGATATGAGGGGAGACGGTCGTGGGCTTCGGACCGAAGGATGTCGTTCCCGCCGACAAACCTCGCAAACACAGCAGGCTGAAGGCGCCGATAGCAGGTGCCGAACCATGTTCAAGATCCCGATCTGTTCGCAACGAGAAAGCAATGAACCACAGTCTTCCCGAATACGAACCCGACCGAACCGTCACACCGGACGAGTACCAACCCTACATCGGTAAAGAGGGAGTCGATCGCCTGAAAGGGCTGGCGGACTCCGTGTCCGGCAAGCGCTGGGCCAGCCTGAGCAGCACCTTCCAGGGGGGCGGCGTTGCCGAGATGCTCCACAGCGTCATTCCGCTGGTTAGGAGCATGGGCATCGATGCCAGCTGGGCAGTGATAGAGGGCCCCCAGGAGTTCTTTCAGGTCACGAAGAAGTTTCACAACTTGCTGCAAGGAGTCGAGCAGCCTATCACGCTCGGGGAGCTATTCGAGCAGTACCTCGGCACCATCGAGGCGAACGCCGAGAAGACCAACATCGCCGCGGATATGATTGTCGTCCACGATCCGCAGCCGATCGGCTTGACGGCTTCCGGTTCATTCTTCGGCAATGTGCTATGGCGCTGCCACATCGACACCTCGGCGCCGAACCCCACGCTCTGGCGCTTCGTTCTGCCCTATATCAATCAGTGTGCCGGCGCGATCTTTACCCAACCGGAATTCGTCGGAGCGGGCCTGAACGTCCCGGTCTATCAAATCGCTCCCTGTATCGATCCTCTAGTCGATAAGAACCAGCTCTACAACGAGCGGGACGCCTTGGCCACGCTAGACGGACTTTTCACCGAACACAATGTGGACCCCGGACGGCCGATCCTGGCTGCGATCTCGCGCTACGACATCCACAAGAATCAAGGGACGGTCCTAGAGGCCTTCCGAAAGCTACGCGAGGAAAGAACCTACCCCGCGCCCCCCTATCTCATCTTCTTGGGGAATACGGCACCCGACGACCCCGAAGGCGAGGGCATGCTGGCCTCGCTACGGGAGCAGGCCGGGGACGACCCCGACGTTCGTTTTTGGGTCAATGTCCCCGATAACGACCGCGTGGTGGGTGCGTTGATGCACTTGGCACGGAGCTTCATCCACATTCCTACCCGGGAAGGCTTTGGCCTGGTCGTTACGGAGGCTCTCTGGCAAGGCACGCCGGTCGTCGGCTCGAACGTCGGCGGCGTGATCAAGCAGGTTGTCGACGGTAAGACCGGCTATGTAGTAGGTCCCAAGGATGTCGAAGCCATTGCTTCTCGCATGGCCCGGGTTCTCGACGATCCTGAGGAAGCCGACGCACTTGGCAAGGGCGGACGGGAGCACGTGCGCCGGAACTTCTTGTTGCCGGAACTGGTTTCTCGTTATCTCACCCTGCTGCGCTACTACAGTGGCGTCAGCGACGCACTTCCTCCCTTTCGGCTTGATAGCGTCGCTCACAACGAGATAGCTCAAGCGCTCAGACCAAGCCATCCTCGAGTCCCGACCCCGCTGGTCGACGGCGACCTAACTCGCCTTCGAGACATTCGTTCGGCTGCCACCTCGTCACCACCACAACTGGCCGGCGAGTAGCGCTGGGCGCCTGCTCCACCTGGGGCCTCAAACGAACCTCGGACACGAACATGTCGTGCGGTCGGAACTCCTCGCCGCTCAGCCGGCGTCTGCTACTCCACAACGCCGCGCCGGGTCTTGGGGCATCCTAGGGACCGTCCGAACTTCACCCATCTCTCCATCTCCGCCGCAGGAACCTCAGCCAGTCACACCACTTCAAAAATCCCATCTCCCTCATTCCACGGCGCTTACTCCACCTGAACCCCTCTAACTCCGCAGGCTCATCTTACCCTGGAATTGGAGCCAATGCTCTCAGGAAAGGAATAATAGTCATGACGACAAAGGCGCAACGTAACGCTAATCGTGAGAACGCCAAGAAATCCACCGGTCCACGCACCGAGGAAGGTAAGACCCGGGTCGCGACGAACGCCCTCAAACACGGACTGCTCGCCCGCGATGCCGTCCTGCCCAGTGAGGACCTGGCCGACTTCGACAGTCAACTCTCGGCCCTCGAAGCCGACATCCAGCCTGCCAACTCGCTGGAATCCGAACTGGTCCGCCAAATCGCCGACGCCCAATGGCGCATGCGCCGCCTCACGCGCTTGGAAACTGGCTTCCTGGCCGCTTCCCTCGCCGCCACGCGCCGCCTGATGGAAAGGCTTCATCCCGACAGCTTGCAGCCCGGCTACGACGGCGAGACCCTACTGCTCGGCTCAGGGATGATCGATAAGACTCAGACCCTAGTTCACCTAGTGTAGTGCCACATAAATAATTGGACAATAACACCCTTTTCACGGTAGGATGGTTTATGTGGCCATCCGCTGACGCTCTACCCCTCACCGCTCCGCAGCGAAACGCTCTTCGTCGCCTGGTTCGAGGAGGCAACACAGCCCAGAAAATGGCCTTACGGGCAGGCATTGTTTTGCTGTGTGCGCAGGGGTTGGCGAACCACGCCATTGCCCGCGAACTCGGCGTCAACCGCAAGACCGTCATCCTGTGGCGAAAGCGCTTCGCCCAGTCCGGCCTCGACGGACTCCGCGATCGGACGCGCCCCGGACGCAAACCGGCGCTCTCCGCTGAATTCGTCCAATGCATCCTCGATACAACGCTTCACGAGAAGCCCCGGGCGGCCACGCATTGGAGCACCCGCACCCTCGCCAAGCACTTGGGCGTCTCCAAGATGGCCATCCAGCGCGTCTGGAAAGCGCACGGACTGCAGCCCCATCGCCTCGAAACTTTCAAGCTCAGCCGCGACAAGCAGTTCGTCGAGAAACTCCGCGACGTGGTCGGTCTGTACTTGAATCCGCCCGAGCACGCACTGGTGCTCAGTGTCGATGAGAAAAGTCAGATCCAGGCCTTAGACCGCAGCCAGCCGGGACTGCCCCTGAAAAGGGGTCGTGCCGGCACCATGACCCACGACTTCAAACGACATGGCACAACGACGTTGTTCGCCGCCTTCAATGTGCTCGACGGCAAGGTGATCGGCGAGTGTCTGCCGCGACATCGGCACCAGGAATTCCTCAAATTCCTACGCAAGATCGACCGCGAAACGCCACCGGCGCTGGAGCTGCATCTGATCGTGGACAACTACTCCACGCACAAGCATGAGCAAGTGAAGAAGTGGCTCGCGAAGCACCCCCGCTTCCACTTTCACTTCATTCCCACGTCTTCTTCTTGGCTCAATCTCGTCGAGCGCTGGTTCCGCGAGCTGACACAGAAGCGCATCCGCCGCGGCGTGTTCCGCAGTGTTCCCGAACTCGAGGCCGCCATCCACGAGTACCTGGAAGCGAGCAACCAAGCGCCCAAGCCCTTTGTCTGGACAGCTCCGGCACAAGATATCCTCGCCAAAGTCGAGCGCGCCGCCAAAACCCACGCCATTGTCCAGAACCGTTAGTGGCACTACACTAGGCAGTTCAGACGGGACTACTTGTCCGATTTGCCGACAGTACGGTCATGCGGACGGGCTGGATCAACCCTTCGCCGTCAGGGAGGATCTAGAGAGATTAGCGCTCCACCGCCGAGTCGGCAAAATCAGACCTAAGTGGCTTTGTTAGAGTGTTTTAGGAATCAAAGACCCCTGATTACTAGCGCGAACCCGATATACCAACATCTATCCGCAGACGAGCGCTATGTAGTTCGTTTCATGAGTGTTAGTTTTGCTCGCGGCCGCTGAACTCTTCGTACCAGTTCAGCGCGACCCGTATTAGTTTCCCTTTTCTAATTTGTTGCATCGGTTCCCGACTTTCTGTTTGGTCGCGATGTCGAGCGATGATCGACCAAGCCCGGCTGGGATTCGCTCGCTTGTGAGTACAAGCTGTGCCAAACCGACCGGTAGTCCTCAGGTGACAGACGCTGCTTCAGATCAAAGTTGTAAGTCTCGGCGTAGGTTGTTAATCGGAAATGGAACGGGTCCATCGTTCCGATCGTTTCGATGTCCGCGTAGACCCAGGTTCTTGAGTGCTTCCGGTTCGTGCTGTCGAACCCGACAGCATCCCCGCCAAAGCGAAGGCTCCCATCGCACCCGCCCAACACGTGACGGTGATAGGCCCGAATCCGGCCGGCGCCTTCTTGGATTCCATAAGCGCCGACCACAGGCCGCTCCAGTCGTTCGGCAAGGAACTCCGCGAGAGCCTCGCCTGTGCCTGTGGTTCCCTCAAAAATCTTGAACTGGTACAGGCGAGGGCGCGCGAGGCGCTTCTTCGCTCGTTCGTAACTAAAAAGCCGCACCTTCCGCGGATCGGACACGTCCGCTTCTCGGATGTCGTCAAACGCAAAGTCAAGAACCGTTTTCTCGTTTTGACTTCGGTAATGCACACCGCTGGCGTCGATCGTCAGCACCCCCGCCTCACTTCCCCAGAACTTGTCCCGCCTCACCTCAGAGCGGAACTCGCCGCGAGCCAGGGGTCCGGCGACAACCGCTACCAACACAAGTACAACGACTCTACACATGAGAAGCCTCCCGTTGAGCCCGCCGGACCTCGAACCCCCGCCAGATCTGGTAGATCGGCGGGTATACCACCAACTCCATGAGGAACGACGTCAGGATTCCGCCGACCATCGGTGCGGCGATCCGACGCATAACGTCTGACCCCGTTCCTTCCGACCACATGATCGGCACAAGCGCAATGAACGTCGTTGCAACCGTCATCACTTTGGGCCGCACACGTTTTACAGCGCCTTCGATGATTGCCTCCTTGAGGTCTTCCATCGACCTCATCAGGCCTTTCTTTTTTCGGTCGTCGAAGGCCAAATCGAGGTAGAGCAGCATGAACACCCCGGTTTCAGCAGCAACGCCGAGGAGGGCAATCAGTCCGACCCAAACGGCGACGCTCATGTTGTAGCCGAGCCAGTACAGCAGCCAGATGGCTCCGATGGCGGAGAAGGGCACTGCCAGCAGGACGATGGCCGTCTTAACGCCGGACCCTGTGTTCAGGTACAGCAGCACGATGACGATAAACAGCGTCAGCGGGAGAATCACCTTGAGGTGCTCACGCGTCCGCAGCAGGTATTTGTACTGGCCCGCCCATTCAATCCGATAGCCCGCAGGCAGCGTCACCTTCTCACGCACGATCTGCTGAGCTTGGCGGATGTAGCCTTCATAGTCCGTGTGCTCCACGTCGACGAACACGTAACCGACAACCTGCCCGCTCTCGTTGCGAATCTGCGGCGGCCCCTTGCTGTAGCGGATGTCCGCGACGAGGGACATCGGTATGTGGGCCCCAGCCGGCGTGGCGATCAACACGTCGCGCAGCTTCTCAGCGTCGTCCCGGAACTCGCGCAGGTAACGGACGTTGATGGGGTAGCGTTCACGCCCCTCGACCGTCTGGGCGATGTTCTTTCCGCCGATCGCCGTCTCGATTACGTCTTCCACGTCGCCGACGGTCAGTCCGTATCGCGCCGCAGCTTCGCGGCGAATGTCGAAATCAACGTAATATCCCCCTGTCACACGCTCGGCGAAGACACTGCGCGTTCCCGGAACATTCCGCAGCGCCTCTTCAATTTCGACAGCGATCTCTTCGATCCTCGCTAGCTCGGGCCCGAAGACCTTGATCCCGAGGTTGCTGCGCATTCCCGTGGCTAACATTTCCGTGCGGGTCTGCACCGGCATCCACCAGATGTTCGCCATGCCCGGGAACCGAACATGCGGACCCATGTCGGCCACCAACTCGTCCCAGGTCATCGGGCGCGCCTCGGGCCACAGCTCGCGCAGCCAGTCCTTGATGAAGTCCGGTGCCCAACTTGAGTACCATCGTTGCTGCTCGACCTGCCGCCATTCGTCTTGCGGCTTGAGCAGGATCGTCGTTTCCACCATGCTTAGCGGCGCCGGGTCCGTAGGAGTACGCGCTCGGCCGATCTTGCCGAAGACACTCTCGACCTCGGGAAACTGCGCCAAGATCTTGTCCTGGGTTTGGAGAATCCGAGTGGCCTCGGTGATCGACATCCCCGGAACCGCCGTTGGCATGAACAAGATGGACCCTTCGTTCAGGGGCGGCATGAACTCGGAGCCGAGCCTCTGATAGATCGGAACGGTCAGCGCCACAGCCACAACGGCAAGCGCAATGACGGCCCAACGGAATCGCAGGGCAACCTCCACGACCGGCCGGTACGCAGCGATCAGCGGCCGACTGAGAGGATGCCTCTCCTCGGAATAGATCTTACCTACCCAGACGGCATTCACGATTCGGGCCAGCCACCTGGGGCGAAACGAAAAAGGTTCTGCTCGTGTGACCAAGGTGATCAGCGCCGGCATAAGCGTGATGGCCAGCACCGCCGCAAACACCATCGAGAAGTTCTTCGTGAACGCCAGCGGCTTGAACAGTCGCCCCTCTTGAGCCGCGAGGGTGAAGATCGGCAAGAACGAGACGGCGATCACGAGCAGCGAGAAGAAGCTCGGTCCGGCCACCTCCTTCACTGCTTGGATGACCAGCGGCTTGTACGGTTCCTTCCGGCCCTCGGCGTCCCAGTGCTCCAGTTTTTTGCGAACCTGTTCAACGACCACGATGGCGGCGTCCACGAGCACGCCGATGGCGATGGCGATTCCGCCCAATGACATGATGTTCGCCGTCAGGTTCATGTAGTACATCGGGATGAACGAGAGGACGATCGCGATCGGGATCACAATGATCGGCAGCAGCGCACTGGGAATATGCAACAGAAAGAGAACGATGATGATGCTGACAATGGCGATCTCTTCCTTGAGCGTGTCCTCGAGCGTCGCAATCGACCGCTTGATAAGGTCCGAGCGGTCATACGTCGGCACGACCTTCACCCCGGGTGGAAGGGACGCTTCGACTTCCTGAAGCCGCTGTTTGACGCGATCGATCACCTCCAGGGCGTTTTCGCCATACCGCATGACGACAATGCCGCCTACCACTTCGCCTCTTCCATTCAACTCGGCCAAGCCGCGCCGGATGTCCGGCCCCAACGTGACGTGTCCCAGGTCCCGGATGTAGATCGGGGTTCCCTGCCCGTCGGTGCCCACGGGAATGTTTTCGATATCCCTAGGGGACTGGATGTAGCCTCGTCCCCGCACGAAATACTCCGTCCCGGCAATTTCCAGGACCCGCCCGCCCACATCGTTGTTGCTGCGGCGGACCGCGTCGATGACACGGCGAATTGGTACGTTGTAACCACGAAGCTTGTTCGGATCGAGGTTCACCTGATATTGCTTCACGTAGCCGCCGACACTGGCCACCTCCGCGACGCCGGGCACCGCCTGCAGCCAGTAGCGCAGATACCAGTCCTGAAAGCTGCGCAGCTCTTGCAGGTTGTGTTGCCCGGTCTCGTCCACGAGGGCGTACTGGTAGACCCAACCGACACCGGTAGCGTCGGGCCCCAACGTTGGCGTGACCCCCTCGGGGAGGTTTCCCAGCATGCTTTGCATGTATTCGAGGACGCGGCTCCGGGCCCAATACATGTCCGTGCCGTCCTCGAAGATCACGTAAACGAACGACAGCCCAAAGAACGATTGCCCGCGAACAAACTGCACCTTGGGCGCGGCCAGCAGTGATGTAACGATGGGATAGGTGATTTGGTCCTCGACCAAGTCCGGGCTGCGCCCCTGCCATTCCGTGAAGACGATCACTTGCACATCCGAGAGATCGGGGATCGCGTCCAGCGAGATGTTGTAGATGGCCCACACGCCCCAAGCCGTCAGGAAGGCGGCCAACAGGAGGACTAGAAAACGGTTGCGGGCACAGTAGTCGATGATGGCGTTGATCACGGCCGTGGATCTCCTTCCCAGTTCGCGATCACGCCTTGGACCTTGCTTTCGGCGTCAATCAGAAAGTTCCCGGCAACAACGATCTTCTCGCCGACCTTCAAACCCTTCAGAACCGCGTAGTAGTCGCCGGCGTGTCCACCCAGTTGGACTTGACGCAATTCCATGCGCCCTTCCCCGTGATCGACGAAGACGATATCGCGCTCGCCGGTCCGCAGAACAGCACTTTCGGGGACCGCAATGACTGTGCGGCTCGGCACATTGAGCTTTACGTCCGCGTACATGCCGGGCTTGAGAGTAAGATCCGCGTTCGGGAACTCCAAACGCACTTTCATCGTGCGCGTCTGCTCCATCACATGAGGCTCGATGTAGGTGACCTTTCCAAAGAACCGTCCGCCCGGGAAGCTTTCGACCGTCATCGAGGCGCTTTGTCCGAGCCGCACCAGCGAAATGTCGTTTTCGTAGATTTCAACGTGGACCCAAACAAGGGAATGGTCGGCGATCGTGTAGATCCCCGTGCCCGGTTCGACCCGCATGTTCTCGAAAGCGTTCCGGTGGCTTACGTGGCCTTCTGCCGGAGAGTGGACCACGAGGTCTTTTTGCACCTCACCGGTTCGAGCGAGTTTCTCGATCTGATCTTCGGAAATGTCCCACAGCAGCAGACGTCGCCGAGCGGCTTTCAAGAGCGAGTGGGCCCCGCCGGAAACTTCTTGGATGGCGTGATCGCCGAGCGTTGATTGGGCCTTGACCGCGAGCAGATACTCCTCTTGCGTCGAAACCAACTCCGGACTGTAGATCGTGAACAGGGGCTCGCCTTTGCGCACATGCTGCCAGGTGTAATCGACGAAAACCTTATTGATCCATCCGTTGAACTTCGTGTGGACGTGTGTGATGCGCCGCTCATCCAGGCTGACCCGCCCGATCGTCGAGATCGTGCGG
The DNA here is from genome assembly GCA_965222095.1 of Bryobacterales bacterium. GTDB lineage: Bacteria > Acidobacteriota > Terriglobia > Bryobacterales > UBA6623. Next base: position 1,568,221 of record CBDCTD010000004.1, on the reverse strand, counting down.
TCGAGCCTGCGCATCGCCACAGCGTCGGTGCGAACTCCGATCATCTGCTGACGCCGCGGATCGACGGTAAACAGCGACTTCTCAGGAACCGCCGGTGCGGACTCGGTCGTGCGCCCCTCTCCCGCGCCGCCAGATTCTTTGCGGACAGGGGCCAGATCCATCGCGCAAATAGGACACTTCCCGGGATCCTTCATCTTCACGGAGGGGTGCATGGTGCAGGTCCAGTATTCGATTTCGCCCCCATCAGCCTTCACCGGTTGGAGGTCATGCTCATGCAGCGGAGCGTCCACTGGGTGGCCGCCTCTACCCAAACGCCACCCTAGGCCGAAGGCGGCGGCGATCGAAACCGCCGCCAACGCTGTAATCAGAACTGTTCGTTTGCGGGTCATCGTCGTCTCCCTTCAAGGAATAAGCGTCTTGCCGACCGCGGGTTCCATGCGAGCCAGCGTTTGCTGATACGCAGCGAGCTGTTTGTAGTACTCTAATTCGTAATAGAGGAGAATTGTGGCGGCGCTGATCAGGGTGAGAAAGTCCGCAGAGCCGACCTCGTAGGCTGAGATCGCAGACTCCAGGGCAAGTGTCGCCTGCGGAATAATCGCAGTCTTGTAGAGCGATACCAGCCGGTCGGCAGCACGGGCCATCAAGTAGTGGTCTTTGATCTGGAACAGCAGGTCACGTGTTCTGGCCTGGTACGTATGCCGAGCTTCGACTAGCTTCGAGGCAGCCTCCTCCACGCGCAGACGTTGCTTGCGCCAGAAGTAGAGCGGGATTTTCGCCTCGAACGCCGCGACGTAGTAGTCCCGGAACATCGATCCGGTATGCTGCCACTCAAAGCCCACGCGGAAGTCCGGCCGGTAACCCTTTCGAGACAGGTTGAGAGCGGCCGCGTTCCGGCTCACCTCGTGCTCCTGAGCCCGCAAAGCCGGTGAATGCTGTTGAGCTTGCTGATACAGTTCCGTCACCTCCGTTGGAAACGGAGCTTGTTCCAGCTCCGCCGGCGGCCCGAGCGGGTCATCGGGTGACCGGTCGAGCAGCGTATTGATCGCCGCCACAGCACTGTCGCGCTCTTGCCGGAACACCTCCTCCCGGTCCCGCAACAAGGTTAGTTCCAGTTGGGCGCGTAGGATGTCCTGCTGAGTTCCTTTTCCGACGGCGTATCGGACTTCGGCGATCTTGACGAACTTCTTCAGCAGATCGCGGTCCTTCGCCACAGTCTCCAAAGCTTTCGCGAAGTAGTAGTAGTCGTAGTAGTGCAGCTTGACCTGCGACAGGACGTCAAGTTCGAGCTGCCGGTAGCGTTGCTCCTCAGCCCGCGCCTCCTCCAGAGCCACGTTCTTCCGTAGCTTCAGCTTGCCGGGGAAGGGGATCTCCTGAGAGACACCGAGGCTCACGAAAGCGAAATTGCTCGTATTGAGCGTCGAGACCGGCCGACCAACACCGAAGTTCCGGACAGACACCCGAGGATCGGGCAGCGTCCCTTCTTGCGAGGGGCGTTTTGTCGCCGCGTCCCACCGGGATCTCGCGGCCTTGAGTCGCGGATTGCTGAAACGAACCTCTTCCAGTAGGCGGTCAAGCCGCAGGGTCTCCCTTTCGAACTGCCCGAAGACTGGGCCTTCGAGCAGGACCAGCGTCAATAGGACTCCGCAAAAACGTGCTTTGATCATTTGCTCCCTCCATGGACCATGCTGCCGGCCGCAGGCAAAGGCCTGCGGCGAACTCAAGACGCACTAATCCTGTTGAAGGAGCGACCTAGACCAGAAAGACGGAGTGTTTGACGTGGAGATCCGGATGGCCGTTGTCAGGAACTTGATTGTCCTGGTCAGGCGACAGCCGACCCGTATGTGTGACGAGAAGCGGGTTCGAGAGGGCCCTGAGAAGCACCCCTCGGGTGTCCGCCTTCTTTAGTGGAATCTGCTCACGAGCCGGCTCAGAATTGGTCTCGCTCGTATCTTCGTGGCAGCAAAGCCGGCAACACGACGACGCAAAGGCGGCCCCGGCTTTACCCAGGTTGCAACACGAGCTGCTGCAACGCACTTCGCTCGGCAAGCCAGCCTCGGAGTAGGCCAGTAGAATGCCCCCTCCGTTCAGCCCAACCAGGGCGACGAGCGTTGTAACCGCAATAAATCTCTTAAAACTGAACACCGCTAGCCCTCAGTATACCGGAGCCAACGAATGTTCGGCGCTGCAAACATGGCCGGCGCCACGAGTGGGCTCCAACGATGCGGGACCTGGGATCCGGATCGCCGAGTTGACTTCAGATTGCAGCAATCGTATCCTGCCGAGTCATTCGGACCAATAGCACCACGACCGAGCAACTCATTCCTAACTCCCGTCTGACGGTGCCCCCGGGGCAAACGTGAGAGTTCGTCAAGACCTACAACCCAGTTACGGTCGCAGTACCAGGAGTCCAACCCCGAAAGGCACCCCATTCCCTCGGTCCAGAAGAATAGATGGCGAGAACAAGCCTTGTGTTGAGCTATCCGTCCAGAGCCCCTCTAGCCACCTGATCTAGCTCGACTTTGGCCCGTTCGACGGTCGGTTGCGGAGGCTCTGATGCCTGATTGCTCAATGGGAAATTATTTCTCGACACCTATCCGACGTTGACGCGCTTTCGTCCGGCATTCTAGCGTGAGCGGGAGGCAAAAGGACCCCCCGTCGTCAATGCGGCTGCCGAAATTCACGGGACTTCATCACGGCAGCCCCGGCGTCGTCCTTCGGTGACCAGTTGGAAAAAGGATCCCTAGCGGACTGCTTAGCGTCATACACCACGTCACGGTCAGCCGTCCGGCAAAAATAGAACTCATCCTGGTACGAAATCTTCACTTGGCTGCGGTCTGAGCAACGCACCCACCGTTAGGCGCTGCTCGGGCCTGCTCAATGTCCCACAGGACGGACACTTTGTCGGCCGGCATCGGACAGGCGGGTGGAACTCGCAGCAAGTTTCTACCTCAGCCGGGCGAAGTGGTTGCCCGACACCAAAAACTCACAACTTGTTCGTCCCATCCAAAGCGGCCACCTTATGCCGGAACGCCGTTGCAAGGCGAGCCGGGTCATCCACAAGACCTCATTGCGCTCCTGCTCGCATGTCTATTGGTGGCCGCGACCCTAAAGGGTAGGTCGTTCATGCGTCCTGTGCTGCTGGGTACACTCCTCGCTGCGATAACCATGACCAAGATCAACGAGGGGATCTACCTGCCCCTGGCACTTTTCCTGGCCACCCTCTTCTCCGTCCCGGGGTTGTGGGCCCACTAAGGATGATCGGGGGGGCGATGGGGCAAGACCCATTCCGCGATTACCTTACAGAGTCGTACGTACGCGCCATACGACTTGGTAAATTTGCCATCTATTTGAAAAAGGACTCACAGCCCCGGAGACCATCCAATATCTGGCTGCTGTATGGAGCGCGTGACTTCGCTACCTCTAGTGGACTGTCGCAGAGTAACCTTATCCATGGAAAGGGCGTCTATACAGTATGCCCTTTCAAAGCGAACCGTTCGTGTTGAGCCGACAGCAACGAGGTGAACTCGAAGAGATCACCCGTTCGCAATCGCTGCCCGCCGGCTTTGTCCTACGCGCTAGTGTAGTGCCACATAAATAACTGGACAATCACACCCTTTTCACGGTAGGATGGTTTATGTGGCCATCCGCTGACGCTCTACCCCTCACCGCTCCGCAGCGAAACGCTCTTCGTCGCCTGGTTCGAGGAGGCAACACAGCCCAGAAAATGGCCTTACGGGCAGGCATTGTTTTGCTGTGTGCGCAGGGGTTGGCGAACCACGCCATTGCCCGCGAACTCGGCGTCAACCGCAAGACCGTCATCCTGTGGCGAAAGCGCTTCGCCCAGTCCGGCCTCGACGGACTCCGCGATCGGACGCGCCCCGGACGCAAACCGGCGCTCTCCGCTGAATTCGTCCAATGCACCCTCGATACAACGCTTCACGAGAAGCCCCGGGCGGCCACGCATTGGAGCACCCGCACCCTCGCCAAGCACTTGGGCGTCTCCAAGATGGCCATCCAGCGCGTCTGGAAAGCGCACGGACTGCAGCCCCATCGCCTCGAAACTTTCAAGCTCAGCCGCGACAAGCAGTTCGTCGAGAAACTCCGCGACGTGGTCGGTCTGTACTTGCATCCGCCCGAGCACGCACTGGTGCTCAGTGTCGATGAGAAAAGTCAGATCCAGGCCTTAGACCGCAGCCAGCCGGGACTGCCCCTGAAAAGGGGTCGTGCCGGCACCATGACCCACGACTTCAAACGACATGGCACAACGACGTTGTTCGCCGCCTTCAATGTGCTCGACGGCAAGGTGATCGGCGAGTGTCTGCCGCGACATCGGCACCAGGAATTCCTCAAATTCCTACGCAAGATCGACCGCGAAACGCCACCGGCGCTGGAGCTGCATCTGATCGTGGACAACTACTCCACGCACAAGCATGAGCAAGTGAAGAAGTGGCTCGCGAAGCACCCCCGCTTCCACTTTCACTTCATTCCCACGTCTTCTTCTTGGCTCAATCTCGTCGAGCGCTGGTTCCGCGAGCTGACACAGAAGCGCATCCGCCGCGGCGTGTTCCGCAGTGTTCCCGAACTCGAGGCCGCCATCCACGAGTACCTGGAAGCGAGCAACCAAGCGCCCAAGCCCTTTGTCTGGACAGCTCCGGCACAAGATATCCTCGCCAAAGTCGAGCGCGCCGCCAAAACCCACGCCATTGTCCAGAACCGTTAGTGGCACTACACTAGAATCATCGTGTTACTCGCCGACGGCCTCTCCTACGCCGCTGTCGCCGACAAACTCGATTGCTCCACGCCGACCGTTGGGAAATGGAAGAAACGCTTCCTCGAACACGGACTCGACGGACTGGAAACCCACCGCCCAGGGCAGCCACCCTCGAAACTCACCGTCCGCTTGCGCGCCAAAATCCTCAATGCCACCCGCCGCCAGCCTCGCGACGGTTCGACCCACTGGTCCTGCCGCAAACTCGGCAAAGAACTCAGCATCAGCAAAGACCTGGTTCATCGTGTTTGGCGGGAAGCCGACCTCAAGCCGCATCGGTTGGAGCGCTACATGGCCTCCAACGACCCCGACTTCGAGCGCAAAACCGCCAACATCATCGGTCTCTACCTCGATCCGCCGCGCCATGCCGCCGTGTTTTGCGTGGATGAGAAGACCGCCATTCAAGCGCTCGACCGTCGCGACCGCGTCTTGCCGCTGTCTCCCGGACGCGCCGAGCGGCACGGTTTCGAGTACAAGCGCAACGGCACTCTCTCCCTCTACGCCGCCTTAAACACCAAGACGGGGCAGGTGCATGGGAAGACCGCCGCGCGTCACACCAGCCAGGACTTCGTCGAGTTTCTCGGTGAGGTCGTCGCCCGCTGCGAGCCGGACCAGGAGATTCACATCATCCTCGACAACCTCTCGGCCCACAAGACCAAGCAGGTGGCGGCGTTCCTCGAGCAGCACCCCGACGTCACCTTACACTTCACGCCGACTTACTCGTCGTGGCTGAACCAAGTCGAGTTGTGGTTTTCTAAGCTGCAACGCGACGTCATTGCCCGCGGCGTCTTCACCTCCACCGCCGATCTCGCCCGCAAACTCCGCCGCTACATCAACGCCTACTCGAAAGACGCCAAGCCTTTCCGCTGGAAGTATTCCAAGCCCTCACGCCGCATCCGCCATGGTAAAACTATCTCTGCGACAGTCCACTAGTGACACGCTTCCACCCAGGATTTCCGATTTAGCTGCTCTGACGGCACGAGTCTACACCCTCACCCGGCGAAGCGCAACCATTTCTCCACCCGGTAGAGGCGGCGGCTGAGGCGGGACCGATCGAGCCCCCTTCTTGCCCCTCATGGGGGCTGATCCGCCGCTGCGAAGTCAATTTCGCAGACACCCCTCCGAGCTTCCGTCCTCAGTACACAGATTTCGCATTCGCCAAGTGCGGTGCTACCCGCCCGGCACAGGCAGCGCCCAGATCCTCCGCAGCATGTCGCCAAACAGCCGCCGGTTCAGATGTCCCTCCGCGAACAAGAGCCAGTAATACCGCGCGTGTTTAATCAGCCGACCGCCGGTCTTCATCAACCGGTGCTGCAAGCTCGTCAGCGACCAGCTCTTGATCCGTTGCGGCAGCCCGAGCCTCCGCCATAGGTTCCCCAGGTTGTAGGCCAGCACGCTCAGTTGTAGCCGTACCTCGTTGGCCCGAAAGCGATGGCACGACAGCCGCGTCCAGTGCGTGGCCTGCTTACCTTCTTTGATCCACTGCTCCGCCGTGCCGCGCTTGTTGTAGAAACGCACCACCGAACGGCTCGGCAAGCTCATGCTGGTCACAACGAATCCGACGCGCGGGAATAGCTCGCCCTGATGGTGCTCGACCTTGGCCACGATGCGCCGAGGTTGGGACCAACTCTCCGCCTGATAGCGAAAACTCTTGTAGCGCACCAGCGGCTTGCGGGAGGGCCTTCCCGGTGGCCGAAACAGGATGTCTTCGATCTCCAGCTCCAGGCTCTTGTTGGCCGGAATGCGGATCGCATAGTCCGCGCCGCGCTCCTCCAGCGCCTCGTAGATCTCCGGCTTGGCAAAGGCGGCATCGGCGCGCAAAGTGACCTGCTTGCCTTCGGCCTGTTGGCGCTCGATCTCCGGCAGTAGCAGCTCGCCCCAGTCCTCGGCGCTGTGCACGTTGCCGGGACGCAGCTTCGCCGCCAGACAATCGCCGTGCTGATTGAACAGCAACAGCGGGTGATAGCAGACCGATTCGAAGTGTCCGTTGTAGGCACTGCCTTCCTGTTGGCCATGGACCGGACTCTCGGTGGAGTCCATGTCCAGAACGACCCGCTCGGAGTCGTCGAACGCCTCCCCTTGCCCGACCAGCCCTCGGTTCAGCGCCATCAGCCCCAGCAGGTTCTCTTCGCTCGCCAGCATCTCCGTCTCGAAGCCGTGCAGCGTCGAGGTCAAGGCCGCACCGCGATCCCAGATCTTCTGCGAACCGATCAGCCGAAACGTCGGATCGATCGAAATCCGCTCGGCGTCGTTGAGGTCCTCGTAGCCCGCCAAGCGGCTGTAGACCGACTGCCGCAACAGATCAGCGAGCGTGAACTGCTTGTTTGTGCCTTGCCGGGAGTCGCTGAGATGCTCGTTGATCAACTTGCCGAGTCCGAGTCGCTCGTCCAACTCGCGGACTAGCAGCAGGCCGCCGTCGGAAGTGACGTGCGATCCTTGGAAATCGACTTTCAACAAGCCGTTGAAACTTAGCTGGAATGGCTTGGTTTGTTTTTCACCCATTGGGTGTCGGCCTCCATGGCGTCCTCATCGGGATCTAGCCCCTATGAATAAAGACGCTGAAGGCCGCTGGAAGGTCGGGAGGTCATACATCAAATTGAAAATGCGGGATAAAGCAGCGCGAGCATGGTCTTGCCGTCTCGAATCCGGCCGGAACGAATCATCCGCACGGCTTCCTTCCACTTGAACCAACGTGTCTCGATTTTCTCGTAGGGTTCCGGGGCCGCCTCGCCAGGGGTGAGTTCTCGGGCGAGGTAGGCGTTTACTTTCTCGTCGCAAAAACCAGGGCTAGTAAAACATTCGAAAAGCTTCTTCCAGGAACGTGCGCGGTACCCGGTCTCTTCCCGTAGTTCGCGTTTCGCGGCCTTTAGTGGTGTCTCACCCTTGTCAACGACACCCGCGGGAAGCTCCCAGGTGTGCTGTCGGAGTGGCAGACGGAATTGTCGAATCATCAGTACCTGACCCCGGGCGTTTCGGGCCATTATAACCGCCGCGCCACGGTGCCTGACGAGGTGCTTTTCGACTTCCACGCCCGCGGGAATCACTACTCGCTCGCGGGTGACATCGAAGACATCGGTGCGCAAAAGTGTCTTCGCCGAACGAACTGTGTACGTTGCCATCTCGCCTTCTCCCGTCTTGGAACGGCGTTTCGCAGTACAAGCTCGCCGGTCAACTAGTGTAGTGCCACTAACGGTTCTGGACAATGGCGTGGGTTTTGGCGGCGCGCTCGACTTTGGCGAGGATATCTTGTGCCGGAGCTGTCCAGACAAAGGGCTTGGGCGCTTGGGTGCTCGCTTCCAGGTACTCGTGGATGGCGGCCTCGAGTTCGGGAACACTGCGGAACACGCCGCGGCGGATGCGCTTCTGTGTCAGCTCGCGGAACCAGCGCTCGACGAGATTGAGCCAAGAAGAAGATGTGGGAATGAAGTGAAAGTGGAAGCGGGGGTGCTTCGCGAGCCACTTCTTCACTTGCTCATGCTTGTGCGTGGAGTAGTTGTCCACGATCAGATGCAGCTCCAGCGCCGGTGGCGTTTCGCGGTCGATCTTGCGTAGGAATTTGAGGAATTCCTGGTGCCGATGTCGCGGCAGACACTCGCCGATCACCTTGCCGTCGAGCACATTGAAGGCGGCGAACAACGTCGTTGTGCCATGTCGTTTGAAGTCGTGGGTCATGGTGCCGGCACGACCCCTTTTCAGGGGCAGTCCCGGCTGGCTGCGGTCTAAGGCCTGGATCTGACTTTTCTCATCGACACTGAGCACCAGTGCGTGCTCGGGCGGATTCAAGTACAGACCGACCACGTCGCGGAGTTTCTCGACGAACTGCTTGTCGCGGCTGAGCTTGAAAGTTTCGAGGCGATGGGGCTGCAGTCCGTGCGCTTTCCAGACGCGCTGGATGGCCATCTTGGAGACGCCCAAGTGCTTGGCGAGGGTGCGGGTGCTCCAATGCGTGGCCGCCCGGGGCTTCTCGTGAAGCGTTGTATCGAGGGTGCATTGGACGAATTCAGCGGAGAGCGCCGGTTTGCGTCCGGGGCGCGTCCGATCGCGGAGTCCGTCGAGGCCGGACTGGGCGAAGCGCTTTCGCCACAGGATGACGGTCTTGCGGTTGACGCCGAGTTCGCGGGCAATGGCGTGGTTCGCCAACCCCTGCGCACACAGCAAAACAATGCCTGCCCGTAAGGCCATTTTCTGGGCTGTGTTGCCTCCTCGAACCAGGCGACGAAGAGCGTTTCGCTGCGGAGCGGTGAGGGGTAGAGCGTCAGCGGATGGCCACATAAACCATCCTACCGTGAAAAGGGTGTTATTGTCCAGTTATTTATGTGGCACTACACTAGGCACGACGTCCGCCGGCGCTAATTTCCCTTCAGCGCCCGCCGAAAGCCGTCGACGTCGAGCGTATTCAGCACGTCGCTCGGCTCCAGCCAGCCCCGGCGCGCCATCAAAAGGCCGTATTTCATGTTGGCCAGATGGCGGACATGATGCGCGTCGGTCGAAATGACGAATTTCACGCCCCTGGACTTGGCGAGTCGCAGGTGGGCCGCGTCAAGGTCAAGTCGTTCCGGACTGGCGTTAATTTCCATACGGACATCTCTTCGCGCGGCCTCGCTGACAACGCGCTCAAAGTCATAAGAGTAGGGTTCGCGCCGCAGGAGCAGTCTTCCAGTAGGATGTCCCAAAATGTTGACGTGCGGACTCTCCGTTACCCGCAGCAGGCGATCGGTCATCTCAGCCGGCTCGAGGTTCATGTAACTGTGGACGCTGGCAATGACGACGTCCAACTGGGCCAGCACCTCGTCGTCGATGTCCAACTGACCGTCTTGCAGAATATCCACCTCGCATCCGGAGAGGATCGTTAGGCCGTCGAACTGATCTGAGGCGCGGCGGACTTCTTTGATCTGCCCCAGCAGCCGTTTTTCGTCAAGCCCATTGGCCATGGCGAGCGATTTCGAATGATCCGTAATCGCCATATAGCTATAGCCGGCTTCCTGCACGGCTTCGGCCATATCCTCCAGCGAGAAGTGGCCATCGCTTTCCGTCGTGTGCATGTGGACGTCGCACTGGATCTGCCCGAGCCCGACCAGTTCCGGCAGGCGTCCTTCGAGAGCAGCTTCGATTTCGCCTTGGTTCTCTCGTAGCTCCGGCGCAATCCACGGTAGACCTAGCTTTTCGTAAACCTCGGCCTCGTTGCTCCCGGCGATCTTTTTCTCGTCAGAGTTGCGATACAGGCCGTATTCGTTCAATCGCAGCCCCATGCGGACGGCACGGTCTCGGAGGGCGACGTTGTGCTCTTTACTGCCGGTGAAGTATTGCAGGGCGGCCCCGTAACTGGCGGCTTCGAGCGCCCGCACATCGATTTGCAGTCCTTCGCGCCCAACCTTTGCGCTGGCCTTCGTTTCACCGTGCGCCAGGACTTCTTCCACCGCCGGGTATTCGACGAAGCGCTTCAACGCTCCCGCTGCCTTCGGGCCGGTTACGAGCAAATCGACGTCGCCGATGGTTTCCTTGCCCCGTCGGAGGCTCCCTGCGGCCGTGATACGATCCACCCCTTCGATCTCCGACAGGTGCTCGATGATGGCTTGGGCGCTGCGGTCGGCGAAGTTGAGCAAATAGCGCCCGGCGCTTCGCTTGTAGCTTTCGATGCCGCGCAGCACTTTCTCTTCCAGCTTTTTGCCCATACGCGGCAGGGCCTGGAGTTTTTCCTCCCGGCAGAGTTGCTCCAGGCCATCGATCGTGCTGACGCGATAGTGGTGGTGAATCAGGGCGATGCTTTTAGGCCCCAGGCCGGGGATTTTCAGTAGCTCCAACGCCGTTGGCGGGTAGAGCTTGAGCAACTCGTCCCGCCGCTCGAAGCTGCCGCGCTCGAGCAGCTCCTCAAGCACCGCTTTGATTCCCTTGCCAATACCTCTGATCTCGGTGACGTCCTTCTCGGGATCCCGAACGATCTCCTCGATGCTCTCCGGATGGCTTTCGATGACGAGGGCCGCATTGCGGTAGCTTCGGATCCGGAAACCGTCCATGTCGGCGATTTCCATCAAGTCCGCCGTCTCATTGAGAACGGTGGCGATGCGTTTGTTGTTCATCGTGGACCAGAAGGAGCCTGAGACTCAGAATACCGCACGGATCGATGCCGAGCCCTTCTGTAATCAGGGGGGAGTTGCAGCGATCTCGTTGCGGCGGAGTGAGAGTCGGAGCTACGCGGGAGTGAGGGAATCGCGCACCAAGCGCAACCCGTGGTTCCGAGACTTTCAGAAGCGAACGACTCGCCTAGAGCCCCAGCACGTAGGCGATGACGTTGGCCTTCTCTTCGTCGGTGAGGAGTTTCTCGAAGGCCGGCATGCCGCCGCCCCCTTCGTTGATGTTCTGGAGGAGGTTTTCGTGGGTGGCGTCTTTGCCGCTAGGGAGCTTTCCGTCTTTGATGCCTTTGAGGCCCGGTCCGATTTTCTTCTCGGTGCTGTCGGCGTTATGGCAGATGGAGCACTTCGTCTCGAACACCTCCTTACCCTTTTCCGCGTCACCTTTGGACTCGTGTTTATCGGCGGCGGCCGGGATCGCCACTGCGAGCATAACGGCTACGGCAAACCATCGTGCAGGATGCATTTCGGAATTGTCCTCCGTGGGGTTTCAGACTGCCTATTCTATCATCCGAAAGTCGCTTCCGTTGTTAGAAATGAGACGACCCCGCCGGGCGGCTGGTTTCACCGCCGGCACAAGTCCTGAGTTTGAAAGGGCCAAGCGGTCCCAGACAGCATCGAAATTCAGCCGGCATCCAAATCACAACAGCACCCGCCGAAGCCCCGCCTTCTTCGGTGTCCGTATCCTTACTGCGAGAATAGTAGGGCCCCAATCCCATGTCGGAAGCAATTGCGCTTTTCGCCAAGGTGCCCTGGCCGGGCCGGGTAAAGACTCGCCTGGTCCCGGCTCTTTCGGCCGAAGACTCAGCCGCGATCTATGGGGCTTTCGTCCGAGACATGTGGGAGCGGCTACGGCTCGTCGCACCGGAAGCGTGCTTCCTCTATTCGGACACATCGTGGCCGCCCTATGTTGAGCTGGCAGACGCCGGTCGTGCGGCTCTCCAGCGCGGCGGCGACCTGGGCGCAAAGGTTCTGCACAGCTTCGAAGAGTTGAGCGGACAGGGTTATGATCGGATACTGATCGTGGGCAGCGATAGTCCAACTCTTCCGGCGGACTATTTGCGGCGGGGCCTCGATGTGCTGGCTTCGAAAGACGCCGTGCTGGGGCCAACGTCCGATGGAGGCTACTATGCCGTGGGCTGCCGTGTTCCCAACGCAGGAATGTTCAACCAAGTGGCCTGGTCAACTCCAGCAACAATGGAGCACACGGAGCGCGCTTTCAAGGGACTGGGTTGGTCGACTGCACGACTCCCTGAGTGGTACGACGTCGACACGATCGATGATTTAGGGCGTTTGGCCACCGATTGCGATCTTCACGGGCACACCCGCCAATGGTTTCTGGAGCACCCGGAGCTGTCGTCCAAGCTGGGTTTCGAGCCATAACGCTCCTCACGAACAGTTAGTCGTGGAAAATGAGATTCGCAAATTCATTTCCAGAACGTGACAAAGAATCCGGAATGCGAACCACGTTTCTCTGCTTCGCCCTGTTAGCGCTGGCGTCGTGTGCCCCGAGCGATTCGACAATCGTCGTCGGGTCGAAGAATTTTACGGAGAGCGTCTTGCTCGGCGAGCTCCTGGCCCAACAAATCGAACACCGCACGAACTTGGTCGTCGAACGCCGGCTGAACCTCGGTGGAACATTTCTCTGTCACCAAGCGCTGCGTTCAGGTCAGATCGACTTGTATCCCGAGTACACGGGCACAGCCCTGACAGCCATTTTGAAACGGCCTGTCGAGCAGGATCCCCACAAGGTCTTCGAAACGGTGTCGGCAGCCTACCGCCAAGAGTTCGCAGCGGAATGGTTGAAGCCTTTCGGTTTCAACAACACTTTCGCGGTGGTTGTACGGCCCGATGACACGGAGCCGCAGTCGCTCCAAACGATTTCCGACCTCGCAGCGGTCTCGAAGGATCGCACGATCGGTTTCAACTTCGAGTTCCTCGAACGCCAGGACGGCTACCCGGGGCTGGTCGCCCGCTATGGTCTGTCGTTCGCCGGGGAACCGAAGACGATGGACCTGGGGCTGCTCTACCGCGCGTTGCGGGGGGGGCAGATCGACGTGGCTGTCGGAAGCTCGACCGACGGGCTGATTGCAGCCTGGAATCTGCGGATCCTCGAAGACGACCTGCGCTATTTCCCGCCCTACGACGCGGCACCGGTCGTTCGGGTCGAAACCTTACAGAAGCATCCGGAGCTGGAAGATGCTCTCGCGGATCTGGGAGGACTACTCTCGGAAAAGGAGATGCAGCGTCTCAATCACGAAATAGACGGGCGACACCGTGTGTTGGCGCAGGTCGTTCAGGAGCTACGGGCCGAAAAAGGCCTGTAGTCTGGGCACATGCTTTCGCAAGCAGTTACGCGTCAATCAGCTGGTCGAGGTATTGCGCTCATCTTCTCGGGCGCAATCAATTGCGCCCCTACGTTTGAACGCGAGATGCTTAAGCCGATCGGTAGGGGCGCGATTCATCGCGCCCGCTTGCGTTACAAAACGTAACCTGGGCGATGCACACAAACTATCGTCACGAGCCGCTAAGGGAACGACTCATCCTTGCCTGCTGGCTCGGCAGGTTTCAGGTAATAGAAAAACTTGGGGTAAAGGCCGAGCACCAGACCCAGAATCACGTAGCCCAGTATTGCCCCGCTCGGCGGTTGGTAACGGATCACATCGAGATTTAGGTCAGGCCAAAGAAGACGAACAGTGACGTAATACCAGCTCAACCCCACAAGCAGACCAATAACACGGCAGAAGCGGGGCCGGTTGAGGTATTGCACAAGGAGTCCGGATGCAAGAAGGCCCAACAGGCCCGTGAGTACCAGCTGTAGCGCAATACCGCTCATGGTTGCCCAGGTGAAGACCAGCGCCGAGCCGCCGCGAGAATAGATGGCGGTCGAGAGCAGGTTCGGAAACGGCCAAGGTCCGTTTCCGCGAAGGAAGCCGTCGAGCATCACGTAGCTCAGGCCGGCGAGACCTCCCAACACCCCTGCCTGAAGCCCCGCCAACCCCGTAATGAGGGCAGACGTCTTTGGTCGTTCCTCGGGTTGAGTGAATACTGCCATGAAGGTGCGCCCGCGATCGCCCTGACCTGCCCCAGAGTACGATAACACGCAAGTTTGCGGCCTCTTTCCACAGGACACAGCCTGCACGCAGCGAATCGCAGAAGCACGCTTACAAAGCCTTTCTCGTTTTCGGTGCTTATCGGCCGGCCTCAGTCTGCGCTACTATACCCGTTCATGCCAAATCGTGTAGCTATCACCGGAATGGGGGTCGTGAGCCCGAACGGCATCGGCCGGGAAATGTTCTGGAGGGCTACCAGAGAGGGCGTGAGCGGCGTTCGGGCGGTTCAATCCTTTGACCCGGACGATCTGCAGGTTCGCATTGCCGGCGAGATTCCCGATTTCGACGAAGACGCTTATATCGAGCCCAAGTACCGACCTCACGTTTCCCGAGCCGTCGCGCTGGCGCGGGCGGCGGCCGGCGAGGCTTTGGAAGATGCCGGTATTGAAACCGCAAATCTTGGACGGGAGGAGCTGCGGAAGATCGCAGTGTTGGTCGGCTCCGGGGGCGGAAGTCAAGTCTTCACGGAAGAGCAGTACCGGCACTACTTTGAAAACCGCGTCAAGCAGGTAAGTGTCTATACGATTCCCACCTCGACCATCGGGACGCTTTCGAGCGAAGTGTCGATGGCGTTCGGCCTGCGAGGTTTCAGCCACCTGGTTTCAACCGGGTGTACTTCGTCGACGGACGCCATCGGCTACGCCGCCGAGCAGGTCCGCCACGGCGTCGTGGAATCAGTGTTGGCGGGAGGCGTGGACGCGCCGATTTCGTACCTCATCATGCGAGGATTCCAGCTCATGAGAATCCTAGCCGCGCAGTGGAACGACGCACCGCAGAAAGCTTCGCGGCCGTTTTCGAAAGACCGCAAGGGGTTCGTCCTCGGCGAGGGGGCCTGGTTCTTCGTTCTGGAACCCCTGGAGCGGGCCAAGTCACGGGGCGCCAAGGTGTACGGCGAGATCGTTGGCTACGGTTCGACCTGCGAGGCCTACCATCGCGTGCGGCTCGAAGAGTGCGGCGAAGAACCTGCCCGGGCGATGGGGTTGGCTCTCGAGGCTGGACGCGTGCCTTCCGAGGCGATCGACTATATCAATCTGCACGGTACGTCGACCGAGCTGAACGACCCTGTTGAAACCCGTGCCGTCCGGCTGTGTTTCGAGCAGCACGCTGATCGCTTGGCGGGTTCGTCCCTTAAGTCGGAGATCGGTCACCCCCAGGGCGCCTCGGGAGCTGCCGGTTTGGCGGCAACGCTGCTGGCAATGCGTGATAGCGTCCTCCCGCCAACCATCAACCTCGATGAGCCCGATCCCGAATGTGACCTCGACTACGTGCCGGACATCGGCCGGCAAAAAGACGTCGAGTACGCCTTATGTAATTGCATCGGATTCGGAAGTAAGAATTCCGCCTTGGTGGTTCGCAATTTGGGTTTGAGGGCAAGCTAGGGGCTTCCGTAGCAGGACAATCACTCGTGTTCGTCTCAGGTGTACTCGTGCGGCCCATCGCCTGCGAACGGGAGCGGTGGAGCTTTCAATCAAAGCCTACCGCGGAAGGAGGACTGCAACATGGCTGAGGCGAGAGGTATTGCTTACTGCCATGGGGATTATGTCCCGGTCGGGGAGGCGAGCATCCCTATCTTGGATCCCGCGTTCACCAAGAGCGATGTCGTCTTCGATGCGGTCTCGGTTTGGGACGGTCAGTTCTTCCGGCTCGACGACCACCTGGAGCGTTTCCGGGCGTCGTGCGGCTATGTCCGCATGAAGCCGCCGTGCGACGAAGACGAGATCAAGCACATCTTGGCGCAGTGCGTGGCGCGAGCGGGCTTTTCTCGGGCCGTGGTTTACATGCTGTGCACGCGCGGCCGCTACGGCGGCGGTATCGCCTTTGGAGATCCGCGCACTTGCCGGAATGAGTTTGTCGCCTACTCGGTTCCTTACTATTGGGCCGTGCCCAAACAGCGCGCGCAGACCGGTGCCCACCTCTGGGTTGCCGAGACACGCCGCGCGCCGGATGCCGCGATCAACCAACGAGTCAAGAGCTTCAATCGCATGGATCTAACGAGGGCACAGTTCGAGGCTTTGGACGCGGGGGCGGATACGCCGGTGCTTTTGTCCACCGACGGTTATCTCACCGAAGGTCCGGGCTTTAACGTGTGGATTGTCCAGGACCGCAAGGCGCTTACTCCTGGGGACAACCTGCTGGAGGGCATCACGCGGCTTACCGTCTTCGACCTGTGCAGCGAGCTGGGCCTCAGCGGGGAAACGGCGGACCTGAACCCGGAAGATCTGGCCGCGGCCGACGAGGCGTTCATTTCATCCTCCGCCGGCGGCATCATCCCGGTTACGAGGGTAAACAACCGTCTTATCGACAACGGGCTGCCGGGTTCTATTTCATGCCGGCTCCGGGACCTCTACTGGGAGAAGCGGAAGAAGGGCTGGCACGTTACGGCCGTTGCTGACCTGCTCGTCAAACCCGCTCCTCACCTTGCCGCTGCGGAGCCCACGACGGCGTGAACAGCCTGTTCAATCGATCATGTGACCTCACAATGGCAGCGACCAGTCTGCGCCACGGGCTGGTCTCACGGACCAATCATACTGGTTCGCCGAGTTCCGCGACCGCGAGCAGGACTTAACCCGCTCTCATAAACAGACATTCAACCCTTGGACAAGCTCCGCGGAGGAGGACCGGCAGGATTGCCGGTCGAAAACTGGGACCGCCAAGAGTGGCGGTCGCTACCAGGCTTCAACGGGGCGCGGTGCGATCTTCACCTGCCGCCCCTTCAGAGTTGTCGCCGCGTTCGGCGACCGCCTTTTCCAGCAGCCCCTCAATCCGATCGAGACGTTCTGTGATCTGCTGGATGTGTTCCTCTTCCGAACTTCCGATGAAGTAGGAACTGATCGAGGCCGCCAAAGTCGCGAGTAGGCCCAGGCCGCAGAGCATGAGCAGTACGGCCAGCAATCTTCCGCCTAACGTCGCCGGGGCAATGTCACCATAGCCGACAGTAGTTACGGTCACAACGGCCCACCACACTCCCGTCCAGAAGTCGCCGTCCAGTTCAAGAACAGCTAGCAAGCCTCCCCCGGCGAGCGTAAGTATCGTCGTCAGTGTCGCTACGTAAAGAAGCCCCTGCCCGGCCAGCGACACCCGCATGGCTTGCATGGCCCGGGTGGTGACCACGAGGACTCGAATGAGGCGAAGAAGCCGAACCAACCGCGTCAGTCTGACGAGCGCCAGCAGGTGCGGCAGGGCGGGAAACGAGAGGATGATCACCGAAACGCTGAGCCAGTTGCGACGCGTGTAGGCCCAGCGATCTTTCATCATCCTCACCATCAGGCAGTACTCGACCAGAAACGCAGCCCAGACCAGCCAGTCAGCCGCCGCGACCCAAATCGTATCGACACCGCGCCCTTGCACGACCGTGAGCGGGATTGTTGCGATCGCCGCCAGGATGACCAGGAAGTCCAGCGGCCGCTCGAGTTTGGACCGTAAGGCGATGTACTGCGGTCGCGTATCGTCGCTCATGCTATTTCTCCTTGAGAAGCCCGGTCGGGATCCCTTCGCCGCCGAAGCCCGTCTGATGATGATTTCAACACCAGGGATGTAGGCTCCTATTGTGGGGTCTGTGCGCGACGAATTTCTACTCTAGTAAGCTGTCCCAGAGCCGCGCGCGTCAGCAAGCGGTCCGGTGTTGCCGCGCCATATCTACGCGGGCCTACGCCATCCCAAGTCCCGTAGCGAGGATCTAGGCGGGCGGGATCTCGCTTCCATTCACCGCTATCGGTGCACCGGCCGCCAGATCCGCGGCCTTTTTTCGCTCAAAAACACACACAGAACCGCGAACGGAATGGTGTGTGAAAAGCCGGGGTCCTCGCCGTTCTTCGGCACTGTCCGTTACGACCCATCGGACTAGACTTGGTTTCCCAATCAGTGGATATAATTCTTACGTGAGACGCCTCTTGGGTTTGATGCTGGCCGTAGGCTTGGGGTTTGCCCAGGGTCAGCTTAAGGAGCGACAGGAAACCCCGCGGGAGGCTGACGCTCCCCTGATCGATGAAGACGAAGACCTCCTTCCGCAGACGCGATATGCTTTCAATCCCATTCAAGCCAAGAAAGATCTGAAGATCGGCAACTTTTACACGAGAAAAGGCAACCATCGCGCGGCGGCGGGGCGTTACCTAGAGGCCACGAAATGGAACCCCAGCTACGCCGAAGCTTATTGGCGGCTGGGCCGCTCACGGGAAAAACTGAAGCAGCCGTCCGATGCGCTTGAGGCCTATCGGAGATTCCTCCAACTGGCGCCGGACGACAAAAGGGCCAGAGCGGCAAAGCAGAAAATCCCCGCCCTTGAGCACCAGGTAGAAAACGAACCACCGGCCCGCCAAGAGCCCTAGTGTAGTGCCACATAAATAACTGGACAATCACACCCTTTTCACGGTAGGATGGTTTATGTGGCCATCCGCTGACGCTCTACCCCTCACCGCTCCGCAGCGAAACGCTCTTCGTCGCCTGGTTCGAGGAGGCAACACAGCCCAGAAAATGGCCTTACGGGCAGGCATTGTTTTGCTGTGTGCGCAGGGGTTGGCGAACCACGCCATTGCCCGCGAACTCGGCGTCAACCGCAAGACCGTCATCCTGTGGCGAAAGCGCTTCGCCCAGTCCGGCCTCGACGGACTCCGCGATCGGACGCGCCCCGGACGCAAACCGGCGCTCTCCGCTGAATTCGTCCAATGCATCCTCGATACAACGCTTCACGAGAAGCCCCGGGCGGCCACGCATTGGAGCACCCGCACCCTCGCCAAGCACTTGGGCGTCTCCAAGATGGCCATCCAGCGCGTCTGGAAAGCGCACGGACTGCAGCCCCATCGCCTCGAAACTTTCAAGCTCAGCCGCGACAAGCAGTTCGTCGAGAAACTCCGCGACGTGGTCGGTCTGTACTTGAATCCGCCCGAGCACGCACTGGTGCTCAGTGTCGATGAGAAAAGTCAGATCCAGGCCTTAGACCGCAGCCAGCCGGGACTGCCCCTGAAAAGGGGTCGTGCCGGCACCATGACCCACGACTTCAAACGACATGGCACAACGACGTTGTTCGCCGCCTTCAATGTGCTCGACGGCAAGGTGATCGGCGAGTGTCTGCCGCGACATCGGCACCAGGAATTCCTCAAATTCCTACGCAAGATCGACCGCGAAACGCCACCGGCGCTGGAGCTGCATCTGATCGTGGACAACTACTCCACGCACAAGCATGAGCAAGTGAAGAAGTGGCTCGCGAAGCACCCCCGCTTCCACTTTCACTTCATTCCCACGTCTTCTTCTTGGCTCAATCTCGTCGAGCGCTGGTTCCGCGAGCTGACACAGAAGCGCATCCGCCGCGGCGTGTTCCGCAGTGTTCCCGAACTCGAGGCCGCCATCCACGAGTACCTGGAAGCGAGCAACCAAGCGCCCAAGCCCTTTGTCTGGACAGCTCCGGCACAAGATATCCTCGCCAAAGTCGAGCGCGCCGCCAAAACCCACGCCATTGTCTAGAACCGTTAGTGGCACTACACTAGAGAGCCGCTACCTAGCCCAGGGCTCCGCCCTTGATATCCCAGAGCACCTCGCCGCGCGCGTGAGGGGGTGTGAAAAAATCAGGGACTGTCACGAGCGGCGTCCTAGAAGTCGCGTAGAATCAATCGCAGCTTCCGCCGCGGGCTGACTGTCCCAGCATTTTTTCACACCTTCCTGTCCCAAGCGCCATGCACAGACGCTGCGTTTTATCAATGACTTGCGAGAAGCGCGGGGACTGTCCCAGGGTTTTTTCACGGACTCGTGAGCAAGCGGTCCAGAGATGACCCGGCTCAGCACCGTTGAATCCGCGTCTACCTCAACGCCGCCACATGAACCGAGAACAAAATGCTCGTTCCGACGCACATAAGCAGCTAAAGACCACCTGTACAAGCCCGCCGATCACGCTTTGCGTTTCGCCACGAGGAGCACCGCAATGGCAAGTACTACCAGCCCGTGGCGAAAGTCGTGCAGAGCGAAAAATGGGGACTGTCAACGATTTTCGCACCCGCAACTTCTATGTCTCCAATATGGGGCAGACGACGAAAATCGGTGACTGTACCCACTTTTCGAGGCGAAGGACTTTCACCATGGGCTGCTAGGGTTTCACAAGCAGTGGCATAAATCCCCTCCATTATGTTTCGCAAAATATAGTTACGATCTCGGCCTTCGGCGGAGCCGTGCGCGTTCACGACACGGGTCAGCGAACGCGTTTGTTTGTACGGGCGCAACATGTCGCGCCCTTTCCAGCACCGCGAGTTTCCGACCGCTGTCGGTCACTATATTTTGTAAACATCAGTAGAAGCAGCCCTTCAGCGGTACAATTACCCCCAGTCATAGCGAGTCATGATTGGCCAAACCATCTCGCATTACAAGATCGTCGAGAAGCTCGGTGAGGGCGGCATGGGTGTGGTGTACAAAGCTGAGGACACCAAACTCAAGCGCGCGGTTGCCCTCAAGTTTCTCGCCGCCCATCTACTGAACGACGAAGACACCAAGGCGCGCTTTCAACGGGAAGCGGAAGCTGCCGCGGCCCTGACTCATGCCAACATCGCGGTCATCCACGATATCGACGAATCCGACGGCCATTCGTTTATTGCCATGGAGTTCGTGGAAGGGCCTAGCGTCAGCGAAAAGGTTGCCGAGCGTCCGCTGAAGCTCGAAGAGGCGTTCGACATAGCGGCGCAGGCGGCCCAAGGTCTCGAGGCCGCTCATGAACGCGGTATTGTCCACCGCGACATCAAGAGCGCCAACTTGATGGTCACCCCGCCGGGTCAGGTCAAGATTATGGACTTCGGCTTGGCCCACCTCGCTGAACGGTCGAAGTTGACCGAGACAGCGACCGTTTTTGGGACCCCCTCCTACATGTCTCCGGAACAAGCGCTGGGAAAACAAACCGATCGCCGCACCGATCTCTGGTCGCTGGGAGTCGTGCTCTACGAAATGGTCACGGGTCGACTGCCGTTCGAAGGGGAACGCCAAGAGGCAATTCTGTACGGGATCACGAACGAGGAGCCGGAACCCGTCACTGCTCTGCGAGCCGGGCTCCCGATAGAACTGGAGTGGGTCATCGGTAAAGCCTTGACGAAGGACCGCGAGGAACGCTACCAGCACGCCGAGGACTTGCTTATCGATCTCAAGAGCCTGAGGAAGAGGCTTGAATGGGGGGCGTCGAGGACGCCAGGCACAGCACCCGTGTCGGCGTTCCTTGCCGCACAACAGCAGAAAAAACCGACCGCGACCGTCGGCGTTGAAACCGCCAAGCGACTTCGATTCCAGCGGGTGACGCTCTTGGCTCTACTGGCGGTGGCTCTAGTAGCCCTCTTCGTGCAGTGGCGCCGACCATTCTCCCCACCAAGGCCAAACCGTATTACGCGCATGCGGGTCCCTCTGAAGGCCCCCGAGGGCCCAGCGTTCCCGGGGAGAAAAGAGCTGTCATTTTCGCCGGACGGACGTCACTTCGTCTACCTCGGTTTCGAAGGCGAGGTTCAGAACCTTTACCTGCAAGCACTGGATCAGCTCGATCCGACACCTGTAGACGGCACCGAGGGGGCTCACAATCCCTTCTTCTCACCGGACGGCGAATGGGTGGGGTTCTGGGCGAGCGGCGAGCTGCGGAAGGTGCCGATCAGTGGAGGGCCGCCGGTAACCTTGTGCGAAATTAGCCCCCCGCCCTTCGGTGCGAGTTGGGGACGCGAGGACACAATTGTGTTCGGCACACACGACGGAGGCCTTCGACAAGTCTCTGCCGACGGTGGCACGCCTGAGGAGTTGACCACGCTGGACAAGGAAAAGGGCGAAGTCACTCACCGGCTCCCCTCGCTGCTACCGGGGGGCAAGGGGGTACTGTTCACGGTCAGAAAGCGGACCATTGGCAGGTGGGATGATTCGCAGATCGTCGTGCAGTCGCTAGTGACAGGCGAGCGGAAGGTGCTCATTGAGAATGGCGCCGATGCGCACTACGTACCGACCGGTCACCTCGTTTTCGTTCGTCTGGGAACACTCATGGCGGTTCCGTTCGATCTCGCCCAGCTCGAGGTGACGGGGGGCCCGGTCGGAATCGTCGAGGGCGTCGTCCAGGCAGCCAATATGACCAATTCGGGCGCAGATTCCGGAGCGGCACAGTTCAGCTTCTCCCAAACCGGATCGCTTCTCTATGTGCCGGGCGGGATCTACCCCGACCGAGAAGATTCCCTCGTCTGGGTGGATCGCGAAGGAGCAGCCGAGGCCCTAGTCATACCCAAGGGCCCCTATTTTGCACCGCGACTCTCGCCCGATGGGCGACAGGTGGCCGTCTTCACTGGTCAATCGAAACAGGACATTTGGCTCTATGACATCTCGCGCGACACCTTGACCCGGCTTACCGTACAGGGCGACAACCTTTGGCCAAGCTGGACCCCGGATGGCGCGCGCGTCACGTTCTCTTCCAGAAGCACCGGGGGCCCCTTGAATCTGTTCTGGAGGCCGGCGGATCTCAGCGGCCCGGCCGAGCGGCTCACGACGAGCGCTGATCTGCATGGGGCTCAGTCTTGGTCACCTGACGGAAAGGTGCTGGCGTTTGTTGTGGCCACCTCTCTCCCAACCCCTACGGGCGACACGAACGACTCCGCCTGAAGCGAATTGGCTGGCTGTACCCGATTTTTCGTGACTTCTACTTTCACCACGGGCTGTTAGATTAGGTTGCTGTAACCCAGCGAGCGAGATCCGCAAATCCATCGCACCATGAAGCCTGACTGGTTCGATAAGCGTCCCCTGATCCTGCTGATCGTGTTCACGGTGCTGTTCTTTTGGAGGCTTGCCCTCAGCGACCAGTTCACGTTCTTAGACTCTCCCGATCTCACCTATCAAGTATTGCCGTGGTATCAGGTTCAGGCGCGTTCCTGGCATAACGGCGAGTTTCCCCTTTGGGACCCCTACCAGTGGGTGGGCCAGTCGTTGATTGGACAGATGCAGCCGGGGGCGGCTTTCCCCCTCAACTGGCCGCTGTTTCTGGCGCCTCTCGATGACGGCTATATCAATCTTCGTTACATCCACTGGCATTTCGTGCTGATGCATTTGCTGGCTGGTCTATTCATGTATGCCCTGGCGCGCGAGTTGGGCCGCAGCCGCTATGCCTCGCTGGTGGCGGCGCTTGCGTTCTCTTGTTCGGGCTACGTGGGTACCACTGTCTGGCCACAGATGGTAAACGGGGCGATCTGGATTCCCCTAGTGTTTCTGCTTTTTCATCGGCTGGTCAAAGCCGAAGGCAGTCTGGCGCGCTGGACCTACGCGGTTTGCTGCGGGGCAACAGTCGGCATGTCGCTACTGAGCGGACATCACCAGACGCCTGCTTTCATGGTGCTCGCCCTGACGGGATGTTTTCTGTATTTCTTTGTTCAACGACGATCGCAATCCGCACGCGAGGCGAGACGTTTACTCGGGTTCTTTGGGGTTGTGGGGGTGTTCGCACTTATCGTCGGAGCTCTGCAACTGATTCCGGCCCTCGAGTACGGCCAAAACGCCTACCGCTGGGTGGGCGCCCCTGAGCCGGTGACGCTCGGGGATCCTGTTCCCTATTGGGCGCAGCACGATCAGCGGCTTCACCCTATCAGCTTGGTAGGCACGGTCGTTCCGGATGCGTATATGCGAGCAAACACCTTTGTTGGATTCTTGTGTTTGAGCATGGCCGTCTTGGCCGTTGCGCTTGTGTGGAGTGATCGTTGGGTGCGTGTTTATTCCTTCCTCGGGCTGGGAGCACTTGTCTATGGATTCGGGCCGTTTTCGATGCTTCACGGCTGGTTGTACGCCCTAGTGCCTTTTGCCGACAAGGCACGCAGCCCCTCCCACGTAGTTTTCGTCTTTCAGTTTGCCTTGTTTCTGCTCGCGGCCCATGGCATCGATCGTTTCTTTGCGCAGCCGCGCCAAGACGACGGCGTGCAGCGTTGGCTCCGCTACATCCAATACACGCTGATTGCTTTTGGCGCCGTGGTGTTGTTGTCGGTCGTACACCTTGCAGTACAGGGAAAGCTCATGCCCGAGCCCCCCGACCAGTTCATACTGGCCGCGGTAGTCGCGTTTGTGCTGGCGGCGGTGATTCAAGGTCACCGCAAGCAAAAGCTTGGTCAGACGACCATCCGGCTAGTGCTCGTTCTCCTGATGTTGTTTGAGATGGGGGCCACTCGCTGGTTTGACGTCGTGCACATCTCCGATCCGAACCGTGCGTCAGTCTTGCCTAAGCTTACGGAGTTGCAAGGTGCCATGGACTTCCTCAAAAAGCAGGCCGGGCCGTTCCGGTTCGAGATCAAGTCAGATGAGACTATGCCCAATCTGGGAGCTTGGGAAGGCCTCGAGGCCTCGGATGGGTATCTTGCGTCCGTTAGCCGGAACGTCTATGACTTCATGGGGCAGGATTGGGCGCGCGGTCGCCTGCTGGCGAATACCGTCTACACCGTTAGCAAGGAAAGCGTGCGCGACTCGCAAACCGAAGTGTACAGCGACCCGAGCGGCTGGAAGGTTTTTCGTAATCCGGACGCCTACCCCCGTGCCTGGACCGTGCATGAGGTGGACAACATATCGATGCCCGTCGGACTGGCAGGTTCGCTGCCCGACACCGGTCAGTGTGAGGGACGCGAGCCAGTGGAGTTCGTCAAGAACACCCCTCACGAGATCGTGGCCACGGTTTCCATGCGTTGTCGGGGCTTTGTGATTTTCGCGGACCCCGATTTTCCCGGCTGGGAGGCTTTCTTGGACGGCGACCGAGTGCCCATCCATCCGGCCTACGCGGCCTTGCGCTCGATCGCTGTACCCGCCGGGCCGCACCGGATCGAATTTGTCTACCGGCCTTTCTCGGTCTACCTGGGAGCCGTTTCAACCGCGCTAGGGCTGCTGACCGCGGTTGCGCTTCTGATCATCGCGCGCCGGCGGGGTGGCCTGGGATAGCGGTCTCTCACGAGAGCCCCTACTCGTAGAGCTTCTCGATTCTCGCGGCATAGTGCTCGACGACGACCTTGCGCCGGACCTTCATCGTCGGCGTGATCTCCCCTTCTTCGAGCGAAAACTCACGATCGAGTACCGCGATCTTCTTGATTTGTTCGTAGCGCGCCAGACCCTGGCAGGCCGTTTCGACTTGTCCCTCGAGCATTTGTACGATCGCTTGATGGCTTGCCAGCTCGGCCTCGTTTGCGCACGTGAGGCCGTTGGCGGCGGCATACTGCTTGAGCCTTTCGAAGTTCGGCACGATCAAGGCGCTTGGAAACCTGCGCCCTTCCGCAACCACTACGGCCATCGAGACGAAATCGCACGTCTTGAGTTGATTCTCGATCGGCTGCGGGGCGATGTACTTCCCGCCGGACGTTTTCAGCAGATCCTTCTTGCGGTCCGTGATGATCAAGTACCCGTCCTCGTCGAGACGGCCAATGTCTCCCGTGTAGAACCAGCCATCGACGATCGCCTCTCGAGTGGCTTCTTCCATCTTGAAGTAGCCCTGCATGACGTTCGGCCCGCGGACAAGGATCTCTCCGTCGTCGGCGATCTTCACTTCGACGTTTGGGATGATTCGGCCCACGGTTCCAAAACGCAAGCTGTCGGTATAGTTGGCGCTAACTAGCGGCGAGGTCTCGGTTAACCCGTAGGCCTCGCAGATTCGAATGCCTACTGTGAAAAAGAACTCCCCAAGATGCTTGGCCAAAGGAGCAGCTCCCGAAATGAAGTAGCGGAGGCGGCCTCCTAGACGGCCCCGAAGCTTGCTCAGGACGAGGCGATCGGCCAACAGATGCCGCAGCCGCAGACCGAGCGGAAGAGGAGTCCCCTTGAGTCGGTAAGGCAGAGCCTGTTTTCCAACCCCCACCGCCCAGTGAAAGAGTTTTCGGCGGAGCGGGGGCCCGGCGGCGACCTTTTGCATCACTCGCCCGTGCACCTTTTCAAAGAATCGCGGAACACCGACAGCGACGGTGGGACGAACCTCCATCATGTTCTGCGGCACGGCTTCGATGGATTCAGCGTAAGCAACCGTAGCGCCCTGGTAGTAGAAAGCGTAGTCCGCCATTCGCTCGGCAACGTGGGACAGAGGTAAGAATGACAAACAGACGTCGTTTTCGCGCATGTCGAATCCGTTGTCCCGGACGTTGGTGGCAAAGTTGGCGTGGGAGAGCATGACGCCTTTGGGTGTTCCCGTGGTTCCGGATGTGTAGATGATGCTGGCCAGGTCATCCGGCTGAACGCTGCTGATCGCCTGCTCGAACTGCTCGCCCTCGTCCGCCGTTAGCTGGGCTTCCCCGATAAGCTTCGTCAGCGTGGTGATCCGTCCGTCGTCACTCTCGATCGGGTCAAACACGATGGCGCCTTCGAGGTCGGGAAGGGAGTCCCAGGTGCTTTTGATCTTGTCGAGCTGCTCGCGGGTGGAGAGCATGATGGCTCGTGCCTCGGAGTGCTCGAGAAGGTAGTGGATCTGTTTGGCGGTCGATGTTGGGTAAAGCGGAACGCTGACGACCCCGGCGGTCATCATGGCGAAGTCGGCGACGGCCCACTCCCATCGGTTCTCTGACAGCAACGCGCAACGGCCGCCCTTTCGAATACCCGCGCGTGCCAGTTCAAGGTGCAGTCGTCCCACCCGGCGATAGAGCTCCTGGGAGGAGATGGGCCGATAGGCCCCACCTGATTTGGTCAGGATCGTATCCGGCTTGTTGTAGGAAACCGTGTGGCGAAACAGCCGTGCCAGCGTCCCGGGCATGGTCTATTCTCCCAAAAAAAGCCACGGGTCTCTGCGATCCATACGCTAAGCGCTTATGATAATCAGGCGTTCGTCGACGCCGTCTATCGAACTCAGCCTAGCGAACCGCGGGAGGTCTAGGCAAAACCGACGAAGCCTACACTATGGGACCTCTGTTCAATCCTTACGGACACGGCAGGTCTGGGACCTGCGCCGCGAGGGCGGTTGCTGCCTTACGCTCGGACCTCGACCGTTGGGCTTCGGTGTGCGATTTCGTGGCGCAGACGCCCACGTCCGCCGCGTCGACACTCGTGTCAACGCCTGGTGCGATTCATCGCGCGCACCTTCGGTAACATTTGATCTTCACACCTTTCCAGTCACCGATTTGCGCCGCCCTTAACTGCTACCACGGGCTGTTATGTAGACTGAGCGAACCATGACCATTCGACGTCTCGCCGACCAAATACGCCAGGGGGGCCTTTCGCCCGTCGAGTTGACACGGCAGACGCTGGACCGGATCAACCAGGCTCAACCAACCCTGAACGCGTACATCACGGTCACCGAAGACTTGGCGCTGGACCAAGCACGCCGGGCCGAACGGGAGATTCGCGAAGGCCGCGATCGCGGTCCATTGCACGGTATTCCCTTTGCCGCCAAGGATCTCTTCTACACTCAGGGCATCCGGACAACCGTTGGGTCCAAGATCCTAAGGGACTTCATCCCCGACCACGATGCGGCGGTCATCGAAAAGCTCAGGGATGCGGGGGCGGTCCTGGTCGGAAAGACAGGTCTTCATGAGTGGGCCTACGGGATTACGAGCAACAACCCTCATTTCGGTGCGATCCACAACCCGTGGGACACGACTCGAATTCCTGGGGGATCGAGCGGCGGCTCGACGGCGGCCTTGGCGGCGGGGCTGTGTAGCTTTTCGCTGGGGTCTGACACGGGCGGGTCAATACGAATCCCCGCGTCGTTTTGTGGCGTGGTTGGGCTGAAACCGACCTTTGGACGCGTCAGCCGCTGGGGCATGTTTCCGCTGGGTTACTCCCTCGATCACGCGGGACCGTTTGCCCATACGGTCGAAGATGCCGCACTCGTCTATCAAGCGATAGCCGGGCATGATCCTCGTGACGAAACCACCGTCGAGCGATCGGTTTCGCTTCCGGCTTTTGTAGAAGAGCCGCGGCTCGAACGCAGAAAGATCGGCGTGCCCCGAAACTTCCACTACGAGAATCTTGACCCTGAGGTCGATAATGCGGTCAAGAAGGCGCTCGTCACGTTGGAGAAACTCGGGGCCGAGCTGATCCCGGTCGACGTGCCCGACATGGAGGAATTCAACATCATCGGAAAGCTGATCCTATCGGCCGAGGCCACGTCCGTCCATAGGAGTCGTTTACAGCACCTAAGAGAGAACTTCGGTGACGACGTGCGGGCGCTTTTGGAGCAGGGAGAGACGGTACTTGCCACTGAGTACCTGACCGCCCAAAAAAAGCGCCGTGAGCTTGTCCGTGATTTCGATCGTCTGTTCGACCAAGTCGATATTATTGCGGCCCCCACCGCGCCCATTGCGGCCCCGAGGATCGGTGAGGGAACGGTTTCTATCGGCGCGTCATCGGTTGAGGTCCGGCTGGCGGTAACTCGCCTTGTGCGAGCGGTGAATCTGGGAGGTTGGCCTACGCTGTCGGTTCCTTGCGGGTTCACATCGCAGGGGCTTCCGATCGGCTTGCAGCTTATCGGGAACCGTTTCGAGGAAAAGGGTCTCCTTGAAGTGGGTCACGCCTACCAACAGGCTACTGAATGGCACCGGCGGCAGCCCCCGCTTTACAGCACTCCGTAGCAGGTCATTGGGAAAAGTGAAACGGCCGCCGAGGCCTGCGCTACCGGGATCCTCACTTGCTAACCTACATGTATGAGCAACATCGGCAAATCGGTCGACAAGGAGCAGCAGGTGGCCGAGTACGGCTACACCGTACTCTTTGAACGTTTGGCCGAAGGCGGCTACCAAGTTTTCGTCCCTGCTTTGCCGGAGATTGTTACCTACGGACGCACTCTCGAGGAAGCCCGCGAAATGGCTCAGGACGCCATCCTTTGTCACCTCCGCGCCTTGCGCAAAGACGGCGAGGAAATTCCCGACGACCCCTTTGTTACCCAACCCCCGCTTACCGAAGAACTCAAAGTCACTGTCTAGGGCATGTCGCCCAAGTTAGCTTCCCTCAAACCCTGACAAGTTCTCCGCGCCCTGCAAAAGGGCGGTTTTTACATCCACCAGCAAACCGGCTCTCACGTCCACCTCAAACACCCCACCAAACCCGGACGCGTGACTGTCCCTTACCACCAACGCTTCGATCTGCCCAAACCCGTTGTCCGAAGTATCATCCGCCAGGCGCGTCTGACCAACAAAGAATTTTTTGACCTACTGAAAAAATAGCACCCCAGCTCACCATAGTCACGAAAAAAGTACTAGACTTCCCGTACCCTTGCGAATTCAGTACACTCGTCAGAATATCGCTGCCGTAATCTTGTTCGCTATGCTAGTGGCCGGAGGAGATGACCACCGCGGCGCCGAGCACCACGACCGCCGAGCAGCGGCCCAGGCGTGTTCCGGTCACGACGCTGGTGATCGTGGTTATCTTCTGCGGCTTCTGGGTGGTTCAGGGCACGCTCGCTTACTTTGATGCGCGCCACCATGATTTCGTAAGCTTTTACACCGGATCAACACTGGCCCGGCAAGCGCGCTTCGAAGACCTCTACGATCAGGAGCTTCAGCTCCGTACGCAACAGGAACTGGTTCCCACCAACTCGGAGCTGATCCCTTTTATCCGGCCGGCGTACTATGCGCTGCTACTGGCCCCGCTGTCCCTGCTGTCGTTCGGGACAGCCTTCTGGGTCTGGCTTGGCGTGCAGACGCTCGTGTTGTTCCTCTGCTGGAGCTGGGCGGCAAGGAAGTTTGGATCGGACGCTCTGATTTTCGGCGCCATGTTTTTCCCGACGGCGGTCGGAATCACACACGCTCAAGACAGTTCCTTCATGTTGGCGATCGCGATCGGAGCCTACGCGTTGGAAGAGCGTGGCCGCTCTTTTTGGAGCGGCATCGCGCTCGGGCTGGGGCTGATCAAGTTTCATCTTTTCCTGCTCGTCCCTTTGGTAATGTTGTTTCACAAGCGCTACCGAATGCTGTTGGGCTTCATTGCTACCGGCGTGGTTGCCGGCCTCAGCTTCGTCGTTCTGGCGGGTTTCGAGGGCATCACTCGCTACGCGGCGCTACTAAGTCGACATGACCGGGGTTAGGCGGTACCCGGGGTCGTAGGGAGAGCACCATCTTCCGTCGGCTGGCGATCGCTCGTCATTCGGCAGTTTCGTGATGGTGAACGCCATCCGGATGGCCCGGCTTAGCCACTTCCGACGCGGCTCCGGAAGAACCTCTATTGAGTTTCGCAGAATATAGTGACAGGCTAGAAAAGAACCGAGACTTACATCGGTTTTCTCCTTGACGAGTTGTGAAACAGGGGGGTAGAACCATTCTTATTATTAGTCCTCGATGCATGCTTCGCGGATCATTCAGCTTCCTCATCACCGAGGCTTTCTTCGTTCCTGGACGGACAGTAACTGGTACTCCCGTGCCAGACGCTTGTGCTCATTGTGTTCGTCAGAGCGTCCGGTGGCTGGGGCGAGGCGGGCGAGCAATCGGTGAGTCCCGACCAGCTTATTGTAATGTGGCTCCCGGCCACGGTGAAGTTCACTTCCATCGGCAGCCGCTTCCAAAAAACCGTTCAAAAAACTTCGTAACGGCTCCCTCAGGACGTCGGGGCCTGGCGGTAGCTGCTCGGACGTCAACATAAACATCTGTTCCCGATAGGCCGGGTGGCTTATGGCGAGGCGTAACCACGCTCCAATCAGCGTCGCCACGATGACGAGCGCTAAGACCAAGTCGAGCTGGAATCTTGAAGACTGCTTCAAACGGTACCTTCGAAGCACTCCCACCTTCTTGTCGACTCTACTAGGCCACAGCGGGTCCTAAGCCAGGATTTCCGATTTAGCTGCTCTGACGGCACGAGTCTACACCCTCACCCGGCGAAGCGCAACCATTTCTCCACCCGGTAGAGGCGGCGGCTGAGGCGGGACCGATCGAGCCCCCTTCTTGCCCCTCATGGGGGCTGATCCGCCGCTGCGAAGTCAATTTCGCAGACACCCCTCCGAGCTTCCGTCCTCAGTACACAGATTTCGCATTCGCCAAGTGCGGTGCTACCCGCCCGGCACAGGCAGCGCCCAGATCCTCCGCAGCATGTCGCCAAACAGCCGCCGGTTCAGATGTCCCTCCGCGAACAAGAGCCAGTAATACCGCGCGTGTTTAATCAGCCGACCGCCGGTCTTCATCAACCGGTGCTGCAAGCTCGTCAGCGACCAGCTCTTGATCCGTTGCGGCAGCCCGAGCCTCCGCCATAGGTTCCCCAGGTTGTAGGCCAGCACGCTCAGTTGTAGCCGTACCTCGTTGGCCCGAAAGCGATGGCACGACAGCCGCGTCCAGTGCGTGGCCTGCTTACCTTCTTTGATCCACTGCTCCGCCGTGCCGCGCTTGTTGTAGAAACGCACCACCGAACGGCTCGGCAAGCTCATGCTGGTCACAACGAATCCGACGCGCGGGAATAGCTCGCCCTGATGGTGCTCGACCTTGGCCACGATGCGCCGAGGTTGGGACCAACTCTCCGCCTGATAGCGAAAACTCTTGTAGCGCACCAGCGGCTTGCGGGAGGGCCTTCCCGGTGGCCGAAACAGGATGTCTTCGATCTCCAGCTCCAGGCTCTTGTTGGCCGGAATGCGGATCGCATAGTCCGCGCCGCGCTCCTCCAGCGCCTCGTAGATCTCCGGCTTGGCAAAGGCGGCATCGGCGCGCAAAGTGACCTGCTTGCCTTCGGCCTGTTGGCGCTCGATCTCCGGCAGTAGCAGCTCGCCCCAGTCCTCGGCGCTGTGCACGTTGCCGGGACGCAGCTTCGCCGCCAGACAATCGCCGTGCTGATTGAACAGCAACAGCGGGTGATAGCAGACCGATTCGAAGTGTCCGTTGTAGGCACTGCCTTCCTGTTGGCCATGGACCGGACTCTCGGTGGAGTCCATGTCCAGAACGACCCGCTCGGAGTCGTCGAACGCCTCCCCTTGCCCGACCAGCCCTCGGTTCAGCGCCATCAGCCCCAGCAGGTTCTCTTCGCTCGCCAGCATCTCCGTCTCGAAGCCGTGCAGCGTCGAGGTCAAGGCCGCACCGCGATCCCAGATCTTCTGCGAACCGATCAGCCGAAACGTCGGATCGATCGAAATCCGCTCGGCGTCGTTGAGGTCCTCGTAGCCCGCCAAGCGGCTGTAGACCGACTGCCGCAACAGATCAGCGAGCGTGAACTGCTTGTTTGTGCCTTGCCGGGAGTCGCTGAGATGCTCGTTGATCAACTTGCCGAGTCCGAGTCGCTCGTCCAACTCGCGGACTAGCAGCAGGCCGCCGTCGGAAGTGACGTGCGATCCTTGGAAATCGACTTTCAACAAGCCGTTGAAACTTAGCTGGAATGGCTTGGTTTGTTTTTCACCCATTGGGTGTCGGCCTCCATGGCGTCCTCATCGGGATCTAGCCCCTATGAATAAAGACGCTGAAGGCCGCTGGAAGGTCGGGAGGTCATACATCAAATTGAAAATGCGGGCTAAGAAGTGGAGACTTGAGGTCGCTGTCACCCGCTCCGGAGATGATGATCAGCGTGCGCGGCGTTGCGGCTAACATCGCCGCGGACTCGAAGGTCCTTTGGGCGATACTGGCCTGTTTAGTCGTGGGCGTCGTCGTGATCGCGATTCGGGGCGCCCCGTTTTGGCGCTGGCTGTCGGCGGCCATCACGGGCTCCGTCTTGGTGGCCCCGCACGGGTACGTCTACGACGGAGCGATCCTGTTGTTGCCCGTCTGGATGCTGCTTTACGTTTCTAAGAGCCGTTTGTCCCGGATCACCGCGCTGCTGTTGGTGACGCCGCTTCCGTTTTTTACTCTGATGGCCGGGCCACCTTGGTCGATCTTGCCCGCACTGCTCGTAATCCTGCTTCTCGTCACTCTGGCCCGAGAAAGCCACGCGGAGCGCCGAGCTCTGCCGGTTTCCCCCTAGCAGCGTGTGGCACGCCCCGATGACCCCCGCTCCGGCGGCTGTGACCTCTTCCATTCCACGAGAAGATCCGTGCCACAGGCTACTAGAAGCGAGATCGACGAGGTCTCGTTTCCTTAATGCAGCCAGCCGCGGCTGCTACCGCTGGACGAGACTCCACACTCGTTGATATGCTCAGCCTGAGCACACCCCGCTATCTGTCCAAGTCGCCTGTGTACACGTCCTTGTTAGCCCGCATTTCTCGCCCAAGCCCCATCTTTGACCTCCCTGCCGGGGATGCCTTGTGATTTCCCTTGTCGTGCCGACCTACAACGAGCGGCAAAACATGGCCAATCTGGTCGACCGCGGCGGTAAGGCGCTCGCTGATTGCGGAGAGGAGTACGAGCTGATTATCGTCGACGACAACAGCCCCGACGGCACAGCTGACGAAGTGCGGCGTCTGCAGAAAGACCGTCCCTGGCTCAAGCTGCTGGTCCGCGAAAAGGATCGTGACCTCTCGACAGCGGTTCTCGCCGGCTGGGAAATCGCTCGCGGCGAACTTTTGGGATGCATGGACGGCGACCTGCAACATCCGCCTGAGCATCTTGTGAGGCTTGTTGCGCGTCAACGCGAAACCGGCGCGGGCGTCGTCATTGGGAGCCGCTATGTGCCCGACGGTGGCGTCAGCGACTGGAAGTTCCGTCGGCGGATCATCTCGTGGACGGCGACGACCCTTGCATTCGCTGCGCTTCCGGGTCGCATTGGCCGCGTGCGGGACCCGATGTCCGGCTTCTTCCTGGTCACCCGGTCTGTGATTGATGGCGCGCGGCTAAAACCTTCGGGGTACAAGATCCTGCTGGAAGTGCTGGCCCATGCTCCCAACGATCGAGTGGACGAGGTGCCCTATGTTTTTGAAGAGCGCACGAGCGGCGGCAGTAAAATGGGCGCCGGGCAGATCGGGATCTATCTGTTGCAGCTCGTTCGCCTGGCGCTCGTAACAGGCGAGCTGACGCGACTGGCCGCGTTACTTCTTGTAGAGCTGGCAACACTGCTGCTGAACGTTTACCTATTGCTATTGCTTTATAAGCCGAGTGACCTGGGGATTCCCATAGCCGCCGGAATCGCTGCCGTAGGGGCTGTGTCCGTCAAACTCTTGCTGCGGGTGTTCGCTTCGGCCACGCTAGGCCGCGCGGAGCGTCGCTTGCGAGCAGGCACGTTACGCTCGGTGGTGGCGGCCTTAGCAGGCGTGATCGCGAACGTCATAACTATCTGGTCAAGCTCGAGCTGGGGGAAGCTTGGTCTCGCCGAAGCAGGTGCGCTCGGAGCCGTCGTAGCAGCAGTCGTTTTCTCGATTGTGAATTCATTATTTTCGGAAGAGAAGTAGTTCAGCGTGACCGAAGGGGACATAAGACGCAGCTCCCGAGGGAGACATCGACGCTCGATATCACCGCTCCGAGCGCAGGGCAACAAGCGCCCAGGTGGCGCAGGTTCCTAGACCTGCTGGTGTCGGTACTCCTACCGACACCGGTCGCTCCTCCGGCACAGCGGTTGCTCCTTTCGGCGCTCGGCCGCTCCAAGCGGCCGATCCCCTTCTTCCTACCGCCCTCGTCCACCCTCCTACCGCCACGCTACAAGGCGGTTTCCTTGCGCTAGGACACGATTTTGGCACCGAAACTCCGGCCTCGAGGACGCTTTCCACCACTCCCGCAAAACCCCGTCACAGACTTTTCACATTTTTTCTCCTTCCCGTTTCAACGACTTAGGCTCCCGACCCCCTCTAGCCTTCAATGCGTCCCCTATTCTGGTGCGGGGCCCAGAAAGCGGAATCTAGCAGGGATGACCCTGGCAGTCTCGCCACTTTCTGCCACCGGCCTCGTCGAGCACCGAACAGAGCCATGGCCGTCAGGCCGTGGGCCGGCGGAGGGGCATGGTTCTAGCTACTTTCCGGTGCGAAATACGCTTGCGGCTCGCGGCGGGGGCTGTCACCAATTTCGCTCGTACGAAGTATCAACGAGTTGCGGAGGTATCCGGTCGCGAAATTGGCTGACGGTCCCAAGCCACCTATCAGGTTCCCCTTTTTTGCACTGGAGAGTAGCTAGCTCGCCCCGGGGCCAATCGTTCCTGGCTCAACCAAGACACTTGAGACACTCACTATTTTGAAGGAGAAGACTGCAGAGACCCGCTTGATGCTCGACCAACGGAGAAAATACGAAATAAACCCAATTTCGTGCAACCTGCTTGCAATCAGTCAGTTGCGGCTTGGTTTCCACTTAGGACCAGCCACCGGCTCGGCGATCGGACGCGCTAACGAAATGCCCACCCAAAGCGCTGGCCCGCAGGCGCCTACTCCGGCTCTCCCCTGCGACAAACGAGTTCTCATCGTCGCTGGGCCCGCACGAAGCGCGACCGGAAATCTCTTGTGGCGCACGCCTGCTGGAGAACGGTGTCGCCACTTTTTGGCGACATCGAGTCTCTCCGCACCTTCGAGCAACCGCCTGCCGTATCCTATCGGGGGAGGTAGCAACTCTACGTGAATCCCAAAGCAGGAAATCGTCAGCGCGTCCCGGTAACGACCTGGATCGCTGTGGTGATCTTGTGCGTTTTCTGGGTCGGCCTGGGGTCGTTGATGGTCGAAGGCTCCCGCGAGCACGATTTCACGAGCTTCTATGTGGGATCGTCGTTGGCTCTCGAGGGAAGATTCGCCGATCTATACGATCGGGATGTGCAGTTCGGTCGTCAGAAGGAGATCGCGCCCAACAAAGATCAACTAGTGCCTTACGTTCGGCCGCCGTTTTACTTGCTTGTCTTGGCGCCGCTGTCGTTGTTTTCTCTAACTACCTCGTTTTGGCTTTGGATCGGCGGTCATTCCCTGCTGCTGATCGCCTGCTGGCTGTGGGCGGGCCGCCAGTTTGGATCTGATGCGCTGATCTTCGGGGCGCTCTACTTGCCTACGGCGTTAGGCATCGCTTCCGGGCAGGACTGCGTGCTTATGCTAGCGATTGGCGTCGGATTTTATCAGTTGGCGGACCAGCAGAAGGATTTCCCCGCCGGCGCCGTACTCGCCCTCGGATTGCTGAAGTTCCACCTGCTTCTGCTGTTGCCGCTGGCGATGATCCTGAACAAACGTTGGCGCATGCTTGCCGGCTACGCGGTAACCGGGGGACTGCTGGCATTGAGTTCAATTGCTTCGATCGGGTTCGGCGGCGTGAAGCAGTATGTAAACCTGCTGCAGGCAAAAGACTTGGGCGCACTTCTTCCTTCGCCCGAGTTGATGATCAACCTCAGCGGTTTGATGGCTAATGTAAAGCTGGAAAGCACTTTTGTGTTGGTGCTGCTAATCGTCTTCGTGATTGGTGTCGTCGTTATCGGCGTTCGGAGAGCACCGTTGTGGCGCTGGTTAAGCATCGCTGTGGTCGGCTCTCTGCTCATCACTCATCACGTGTACGGGTACGACGCTGGAATTGTTTTGCTGCCGGTCTGGCTGGCCATGTTTCTCTCCAAGAGCCTGTTTTCGCGCATTGCAGCGTTAATATTGGCCGCACCGCTCGTGTTCTTCGCGGGCTTGGCCGGAGATCCCTGGTCGATCTTGCCTTCTTTGTCCCTACTAGCATTTTTGTTCGCGCTGACTGCTGAGAATTACACCGAGCAGCGCCAAGTGGCCACCTCCGACCCGGCGGGAACAGGGCCATGAGTTGAAACCTGGCGTCGTCCCCTACGTCCAAGGTAGACAGTAATAAGGCGTCGTTGCCCAACGGCTAGCCGGCGGTTCGCCTTTGCCACACTGGCGATCGCAGAGAGGCACCCGCAAGCCCACTTAGTAGAACTCCGGAGCGCGAACCAAGATATGAAACAGCGATCAGGCCTGGCCACCGTTTGTATGGCGTTGTTGATTGGTGCTATCTGGCACTCACCCTCACCTGCCGAGCATCCGAGGTCACCGCAACGTGCGTCTTCCGTGCAGGTCGCTGACCAAGACCCTCTCGTCGTTCACGAATGGGGTGCCTTTACCTCGCTGCAAGATGAGCAAGGCATTGCCATAGGCGGGATCAACTCCGACGACGAACCGGTCCCTGAGTTTGTTCACGGCGTGGGGAAACAGTTCCTCCTCGGTCCAGCCCTCGAGCGCCGGATCCTTCTGGGTGACATCCCACTCTTAAGAAAGGGAGTACCGCTGTGCCATCCCGACGTACGAATGCGGCTCGAAACGCCCGTGCTCTATTTCCACCCCCCGGCCCGGTGGAAGAAGCCCTTCCAGATCGATGTCGAGGTTGGGTTCCGAGGCGGTTGGCTGACCGAGTACTACCCGGATGCAGTGGCCGCTGCTCCAGGAATAGACGAAGCTCGAAGGGTCTTCGGATCACTGAATCCTCAAACCATGGGCACTTTTGACTTGGAGTGTCTCACCCGCTCCCAGCTCGAATTCGACAAGATCGCCTCCTGCGTGAATGAAAGCGACGCCCGGCCCGGTGAGCTTTTGCAGGATGAAGCCCTCGCCGCCGAAAAAGCCGGCACCCAGCCTTTTCGTGAAAGCGATATCGAACTTGACGGTGTGCTCCGCCACGATGAAGCCGTCCCGCTGAACGAGGACCGCCTGCCCCGCGGCCAGCTCAAACGCTTGGATCCGCCCGGGAAAGTCGCCGGCCAGTCCGATTTCCCCTTCAGCGCCGGTCAGCCGGAAGTGAGTCATGAACAGGGATTCGCCAGCCAGCTTGCGCTTGAGCGCCCCAAAGAGCTTCTGTCCCAGCCCCTCTCCCGTCATCTGGGTCTGCCATTCGACGGTGGGACTTTTGTAGACCATCTTGCCGGCCTCGGCGTAAATCTCCTGCCCCGGCTTTAGTTTGATTCGGACAATCTGCAGGTTGTCGCCCTCGATTTTGTACTCGATAGGCTCAACCACGGCCGGCTCGGCCCAACCGGTGGCAGCGGGAGCCGCAGAGGCGTCACCGTCGGCTGTCCTAGTGCCACAGTTGGAGCAAAAACCGGCGCCCCCGGCTAAATGGTTTCCACAATTCGTGCAAAACGCCATAGCAGTGCTAGGGTATCACGGTCCTTGTGACTGGGGAGATTCACACTGCCGGTTGCCTGTTCGTACGGGAAACCGTTGTTGTTGATGCAGCTAAGCGCTAAGATGGACCGGTAGCGGGCAGGCCCGAGTGGCTGGTTTCCGTTTGCGGCAATGACCCGAAACAACTCCCAATCCGAGGCAACTGTATGAGCTACACCTTCAATGACCTAAAACATAAACGCGTCGCCGATTTGCGTGACATCGCCGCAGGCCTCGATCACGAAGCCGTGAAGGGCTACACGCAGTTGAACAAAGATCACCTGCTGCAAGCCCTCTGCAAGGCCTTAGGATTAGATGTTCACGAGCACCACGACGTCACGGGAATCGATAAGGGCGCGATCAAGGGGCAGATCCGTGGACTGAAGAAAGAACGCGATGCGGCCCTAGAAGCGCACGATCAGGATAAGCTCAAACTCGTCCGCCGCCAGATCCACGGGCTTAAGCACACTATTCGGCGACACACGGTCTGAACTTTGGGTCGAAACGCAACGTGACCTCCCGCCGGTGCCCCCCAGGCCTATTAGTCGTTTCTGGACCAGCAAGAGGGCTGGTACAGGATCGCCTAGAAACACCTTGCCTGTCATGGCCGGCAATGGGTCCCCCGTAAGCAACCGCTAAGCCAACACCACTTGATGCCTCGAAGACGGATGCACCGCAGCTTGCTCCTATTGTTATGGCTCGCGGTTTGGACTGCGAGCACCTCGGCCCAACCATCCGAGGTGGCTGCTTCAAGAGCCGTTCTCCAACAGGTCGCCGACTCGCCGTTCCTGGAGGAGAACCTTCGTGTCCTGTGCGACGAGATCGGCGGGCGCATGCCCGGTACTCCTGCCATGAAGCAGGCGGTGGAATGGGCCGTCGAGGCTTTTCGTGAGGCCGGTGTTGATGCGGTCCTGACGGAACCGTTCACGATGCCGAACTCTTGGCAGGAGGGAGCAACGAAGATCGAAGTCCTCGCTCCGGTGAGTTTTTCCGTGCGGGGGGTTTCATCCGCCTGGTCGCCTACGACCCGAGAGGGCGGCGTTCGCGCCGAAGTTCTCGACGGCGGCAGCGGCGCCAGGGGGGACATTCTTGATCTGGGAGAAGGGGCCCGAGGCAAGATCCTGCTTGTACGCTCGGAAGTTGTGACAACGTTTCGCGACTTGGCTATCGAGCAACGCAAGGCAACCGTCGCCTCCCGCGAAGCTAGGGAAGTCGAAGCCGCGGGTGTGGTTTTTATGTCCACCAGGCCGCACGGGCTGCTCTACCGCCACATCAACATCGTCAACGGCAAGCTGGACACGATTCCGTCTGTGTTAGTCGCTCGCGAGGATGCTCTACGAATTCTGCGTCTGATCGAAGCCGGAGAAAAGGTTGTGATGCACCTGTCGTTGCCCAACGCCACGGGCGGTCCATTCGAAGCACAAAACGTGGTGGCGGAGCTTCGAGGTAGCGAATTGCCCCAAGAGATTGTCGTCGTGGGAGCCCATCTCGACTCTTGGGATCTCGGAACCGGATGCCTCGACAACGGTGCGAACGTTGCATTAGTCATCGACATCGCTCGCAGCGTGGTTGCTTCTGGAGTGCGGCCGCGACGCAGCGTTCGGTTCGTTCTATTCGGGGCCGAGGAGCAGGGTCTTTTGGGATCGCAAGCTTATGTTCGAGACCACCGCGAGGAACTCGACTCGCACGTCGCGGTTGTGGTTCACGACATGGGGGTCGGCCGCATGGAAGGCTACTCACTCGGCGGTCGGCGGGATATCGAGCGTGGTTTGATGCAGGCCATGCAGCCGGTCGCGGGGCGCGGTGCCAACGCCCACAGCTACGAAGCATTTTTTGGCAGCGACCATTTTGACTTCCTTTTGGAGGGTGTGCCGGCTCTGGTCGCCTTGCAAGACACAAGCGAATACGTCCCCACCTACCATTCGAGCGCCGACACCTTCGACAAGGTGAACTTCGCGGATCTACGCCATCAGGTCAGCATCGCCGCCGTCACGGTGTTGAACCTTGCCAACCAGCCCGAGCGTTTGGGCCGGTGCCTAAGCCGACGGGAAATCAAGAGTCTGATGCGCCGAACCGAGCTCGATGAGCAGCTCAAGTTTTTGGGACTTTGGGACGACTGGAAAAACGGTGAGCGTGGCCGCCGGAAGGAAGAGTGAAGGCCGGGGTACAACAATTCAATTCAATCCACGAGGCAATGTCGGGACGTTCGTGGTGTCGAGTGCAAGGCGGTCGACCGCACGGTCTCGAAGAAACTGCCGGGCAATCCTTACGAGCTCTTCAACGCGTTCAGCGCCGCGACGACTTCGTCGGGTTCCATGCGTCGTAGATAATCCGCCGTGACGTGACGGTTGCGAACAATTCCGGCGCTGTCAAGGATAAACGTCGCCGGCACCGGAAGGTTCCAGCTGCCGTCGGCGTTAAAGCTGCTGACGTCGGTATCGAAGACTCCGGTGTAGATCCAGCGCACCTCGTCGGGAACTCGATAGTGCAGCCGGTAGGCGCGAATGACGCTCTGGTCCGCGTCTGTCAGAAGGTCGAAGTCGACCCGGGCGTTATCGGGTGTCGGCTCGGAATCGTCCGGTGCAACGGCGATCACTGAAGCGCCCAACGAACGAAGGTCCGGTAACGCCCTCTGCAGAGCCAGCAGTTGCAGGTTACAGACAGGACACCAGGCACCGCGGTAGAACGTGAGTACAACCGGGCCCTGGCTCAATCGCTCTTCGAGAGACACGTCTTGGTCCGCGGCGTTCGGTAACCGGGAATCAGGAGCTCTTTCGCCGACTTCCAGTCCCGGCGCGACGCGGTTGGCATCCACCCGCGCCATAGCTTCGCCCATCTGGCGGCCAACGTCGGCGGGAAGACTGTAGCTATTCAGCAGTTGCTGGATCTCTTCGTTGAGGCTCATCGGTACAAGTTTAGATGCGCGAGTCTAGGATAACGATTCAGCGAAATATTTGCTACTGGGCGATGGTCAGGCGGCAACCGATTTTTGTCTTCTACCTCCTGCTGGAAACAAAGCAGTTGGAAAAGCGGAAAACCGGGGGACTAGAAAGTGTTAAATAATCACCTCAGACTCTTGTAAGCGGGTGTGATGGATTGCGCCCGGGCTTCGACAACCGTGTCGAAGCGGCAGACGTAGGCGTCTGCGCCACAACCTGAAACAGCGAAGCCCAACGTTTGAGTTTCGAGCGTCAAACAGCAACCCCCACGGGCTGCTACCGCTCCTCGGGCTTGTGCACCATCGGCACAAAGCGTACCGGCAGCACGTTCCGGCTGCGGGTTTTTCCGGCGGCGTCCTTGTCGATGACGATGAGGTCTTGGGACCAACTCGACGGCCCGACCGGCGCGACGAGGCGTCCGGGAGCGGCCAACTGATCGACGAGAGCTTGTGGGACCTCTTCCGGTGCGGCCGTGAGGATAATGCGGTCGAAGGGGGCGTTCGTAGGCCAGCCAAGGTAGCCGTTACCGATCAGAACTTCGACGTTTCGATAACCGAGTTTGTCGAGACGCCCTCGTGCCTGCTCACCCAGGCTTTCAATGATCTCAATGCTGTAAACCTTTTTGGCCAACCGTGACAGTACGGCTGCTTGATAAGCCGAGCCAGTCCCGATCTCCAATATTTTGTGGTGGGGTTCGACGTCGAGCAGCTCGCTCATGAAGGCAACGATGTATGGCTGCGAAATAGTCTGTCCGGCGCCGATCGGCAGCGGGTGATCCTCATAAGCTTGGTGGATTAAGCTTTCGGGCACGAACAGATGCCGGGGTATGGTTTCCATCGCCTCGAGGACCTGGGCGTCTCTGACCCCGCGAGCGCGCATCTGGAGGCGCACCATCGCGTTGCGCTCGGTTTCGTAGGAGGTCGCCGGGACGTCGGAGGCAGAAGCGGGGGGTTCGGACAGGCCATTGCACCCGCTAACAAGCGTCGCAGCAAGCGCGAACGACCCGAGAAGGGTCAGAGAAATGGCGTGGTGAGGAGCAAGCCTTTCCGACGTTTGAGGCATCTCCTTCGAGGATGGCACTAACGCCGCGGTAGGGCAAGATTTCCGAGCGTCTCTCCAAAAGGTGTCGTAAACTCGATATCCTCAAGACTTATGTCCCAACCCCAACTAGAGAGGAAACTAGGTGTCGTCAGCGCTACGGCTCTGGTCGTCTCAAACATGATCGGCGTCGGTATTTTCGCCACGACCGGCTTTCTAGCAGGGGATCTGGGGTCGCCACAGCTTGTCGTGGGAATCTGGCTCGTCGGGGCCGCCATAGCCTTGCTCGGCGCGCTGTGCTATTCCGAGTTGGCCATCAATTTCCCGCGCTCCGGCGGCGAATACGTTTACCTTTCCGAGGCCTGGGGGCCGACGTGGGGCTTCATCGACGGCTGGGTTAGCTTTTTCGCCGGTTTTTCGGCCCCGATTGCGGCCACCGCTTTGGTGATTTCAGCCTACCTGGCCCACTTTTATCCCAGTCTTGACGCGGGGCATCCAGGCGCACCCGTTGTGGGGCTGGGTTTCATCACGATTCAACTTGGGGGGGCGCAACTGGTCGCTTGCGGCATCGTGATCGCCTTCACGCTGCTCAATCTACTGGGAGTTTCGCAAGTAGCCGCGCTGCAAAATGTTCTGACGGCAACCAAGCTGCTCGTCATCGCGGCTTTCGTCGTGCTGGGATTCACAGTCGGCACGGGTGACTGGGGCCACTTCACTCAATCGATCGAACCTACGTCATCGCACGGGTTGGGGGTGCAGTTCGCCATCAGCTTGGTCTTCGTCTATATGGGATACAGTGGCTGGAATGCGGCCGTTTACGTAGCGGAAGAAATCCGAAACCCCGGACGGACGCTGCCTATTGCCCTGATCTTGGGCACTTTTCTGGTGGCGATCCTCTATGTCGTCCTGAATTGCCTCTACGTGTACGCGACACCTCTCGAGAATCTGAAAGGTGTGGTGGCGGTCGGCTCAGAGGCTGCCGCCGGACTTTTCGGCCCTCGGACGTCCGGGTTGTTCAGCGCCGCCATGGCAGTTTCGTTGCTGGCCACGGTCAATGCCATGTGCATGATCGGTCCTCGCGTTTACTACGCGATGGCGAAGAACGGAGCTTTCTTCGCTATAGCCGCGCGGGTGCACCCGCGGTGGAAAAGTCCTTGGGTAGCTGTCATGTTCCAGGGCTTATGCTGTTGCCTTCTTATTCTGCTGGCAACATTCCGAGATTTGTTCATATACGTGGGGTTCACCCTGAACCTGTTTTCGGCCCTTTCGGTATTGGCATTGTTCAAGTTTCGCAAGCGCCCCGAGTGGAAGCGGGTACCCTGGGTCAGCTTCGGCTATCCCCTGCTTCCCGGTTTGTACATTGCGGTCAGTTTATGGATATTTCTACACTTCGCGACGAGTGAAATCAAGATTGCAGCCTGGAGCCTGGCGACGATTTTTGTGGGGGCGCTGATCTATCACTTTTTCTATCAAAAGAGGGGGACTGAGCCACACTAACCCTAGAGACTTGCATCCCTTGGAAGCAGAAGCTTCCCGAGTTGCCGCCGCGAATTGGCCGGTGCGATCATGAAAGCGTGATCTGTCGCCAAGTACTGCTAGAGTCTCGGTGAACAGGGGACGGCAAGGGCCGGCGGCGCATACAAGCTATCCACTTGCCGAGCCGATACTTGTGTGGCCCGAGAGCGACGGCGGACGGCCCCGCTGGGTCTTGTCCGGCGATCGTCAAGGGGACCTCAGTCCCCACGCCAGGAGAAACGATGAATAGCTTCGGCGCTCGAACGACGCTTACGGTTGCGGACCGAAGCTACGAAATCTTTCGCCTCGATGCTGTAAAAAGCCACGACGTCAGTGCGCTTCCCTATTCCTTAAAGATCTTGCTGGAGAATTTGCTTCGCAACGAAGACGGCGAAACGGTGACGGCCTCCGA
Source organism: Bryobacterales bacterium (assembly GCA_965222095.1). Lineage (GTDB taxonomy): Bacteria > Acidobacteriota > Terriglobia > Bryobacterales > UBA6623. The sequence goes on along the minus strand of CBDCTD010000004.1, from coordinate 1,524,499 downwards.
CATCGAAGCCTTGGCAAGCTGGGACCCGCAGGCCACACCAAGCCAAGAGATCGCCTATCGCCCGGCGCGGGTGCTGATGCAGGATTTCACGGGCGTCCCCGCCCTCGTTGATCTGGCGGTCATGAGGGAGGCCATGAAGGCGCTCGGAGGCCACCCTTCCCGAATCAATCCTCTACAACCGGCTGAGCTTGTCATCGACCATTCGGTTCAAGTGGACCGCTTCGGCAGCGCGCAGGCGTTCCAACTGAACGGTGAGCTCGAGTATATACGCAACCGCGAGCGCTACGAGTTCCTGAAGTGGGGGCAGAAGGCTTTTCGCAACTTCAAAGTCGTTCCGCCTGAAACCGGCATCGTCCACCAGGTGAACTTGGAATACCTGGCGCGGGTAGTCTTCAGTAACGAGGAAAACGGCGCCGTCCAAGCGTTTCCCGATACGTTGGTAGGAACCGACTCGCACACGACGATGATCAACGGCCTCGGGGTTTTGGGCTGGGGCGTCGGCGGCATCGAAGCCGAAGCTGCGATGCTCGGCCAACCGATCTCGATGCTGATTCCTCAAGTCGTGGGCTTCAAGCTCAGCGGGCGATTGGCTGAAGGAGCCACCGCGACCGACCTCGTCCTCACCGTGACCCAGATGTTGCGCCAGAAAGGCGTCGTGGGCAAGTTTGTCGAATTCTACGGCGACGGGCTCGCCGATCTGCCGCTCGCCGACCGCGCGACGATAGCGAACATGGCCCCAGAATACGGTGCGACATGTGGCATGTTCCCGATCGACGGGGAGACTCTCGAATACCTTCGCCTGACCGGGCGTGACGAAGAGCAGATCGCGCTGGTGGAAGCCTACGCCAAAGCGCAAGGCATGTTCGGCGAGCCGGACTCGCCGGACGCTGCCTATTCGGACACCCTCGAGCTGGACCTGGCCGATGTCGAACCGAGCATAGCCGGGCCTCGTCGCCCTCAAGACCGGGTGCCACTGAGGGAGGCGAAAGAGTCGTTCGAATCCGCTCTTGCCGGCATGCTTTCTGAGCGAAAAGCGGCTCCGGCCGGCTCGGGAGCCGCGGTAGCAGTTGAAACTGCGCCGGCCGCCGTGAAAGTCGAGCAGGCCGGAGAAGCATACGAACTGCGCCACGGCTCGGTGGTCATCGCCGCGATCACCAGCTGCACGAATACGTCGAACCCAACCGTCATGGTGGCTGCCGGCCTGGTTGCCAAAAAGGCGGTAGAGCGCGGCCTGCAGGCCAAGCCCTGGGTCAAGACGAGTCTAGCGCCCGGCTCGAAGGTAGTCACCGAGTATCTGAACCAATCGGGTTTGACGGAATACCTCGATATGATCGGGTTCCACTTGGTCGGCTACGGGTGTACGACCTGTATTGGCAACTCGGGTCCGCTGCCGAAGGCGATTTCTGAAGCCGTACGAGAAGGGGACCTGGCCGTCGCCTCGGTGCTCTCGGGGAACCGGAACTTCGAGGGGCGAGTTCACTCGGAAGTGCGCATGAACTACCTCGCCTCCCCGCCTCTTGTCGTGGCCTACGCGCTGACGGGGCGCATGGACATCGACCTGATCGAAGATCCTCTGGGCGCCGATCTCGAGGGCCGTGACGTGTATCTCCGCGATCTCTGGCCCAGCCAGAAGGAAGTTCAACAAGTCGTTCGTTCGGCCGTCCGCTCGGAGCTATTCAGGAAAACATACAGCCAGGTATTCGCCGGCGACAAGAACTGGAACTCACTCGACTCTCCCGCGGACGTCTTGTTTGATTGGAACGGCAGCTCGACCTACGTGCGCCGTCCGCCCTATTTTGTCGATACCGGTCCGGAGCCGGAGCCAGTTACCGACATTGCCGGCGCTCGGGTCCTGGCGCTCTTGGGCGATAGCGTCACGACGGACCACATCTCCCCGGCGGGAGCGATCAAACCCGACAGTCCGGCGGGGAAGTACTTGATCGAGAACGGCATCAAGCCGGCGGAATTCAACTCCTATGGCTCTCGACGCGGCAACCATGAGGTGATGATGCGTGGGACGTTCGCAAATGTACGCCTGCGCAACCGCCTGGCTCCCGGAACGGAGGGCGGTTGGACACAGCATCTTCCCGACGGCGAACAGATGACAATTTACGACGCTGCGATGAAGTGTCAGGCCGAGGCGGTGCCGTTGATTGTGCTGGCCGGCAAGGAGTACGGCTCCGGATCGTCACGTGACTGGGCGGCGAAGGGTCCTCGCTTGCTGGGGGTGCGCGCCGCGATCGCTGAAACCTATGAGCGCATTCACCGTTCGAATCTCGTCGGCATGGGGGTCCTGCCGCTGCAATTCAAGCCGGGCGACAATGTCGAGTCCCTCGGGCTGACCGGACGCGAACTCTATGACATCGAGGGCCTGGGCGACGGTTCGGCCAAAGAAGTGACGGTCACAGCAACCCCCGAGCGCGGTAAGCCAATTACCTTCCAAGCCGTGGTTCGCATTGACACCCCCCAGGAAGTACTCTATTACCAGCACGGCGGGATCTTGCAGTATGTGTTACGGCAGATGGTGAAGGGGTAGAGCCGACCGGCTTGAGTCAGGGCCGCGCGCGGCTCCGCAACAACCGATTTCCGTCTGCCGGAGCCGCGAGCGTATCTGCATCGACAAACAACTAACCTCCCGTTTGGGTGTGCTCCTCAATCCAAGCGCCGATCGTTTCAAGTGCCACGGGCGCCATCGTTTCGTCGATCTCGGAGTACTCCGCCGGCAGGCCGGTTTTGCTGGTCTGGAGCAGATGGTTTAACTCAGGTAGCTCCACCAACTTGTAGTCTTTATTCCCCGCAGCTTTGAGCGCTTCGTCGATGGCCGGCATGTTTTCGGCTGGCGGTACCTGGAGGTCACGCTCACCCGTTACGACGAGCACCGGGCATTTGACCTTGCGCAGCATGGGGGCGGGATCGAGGGTCAGGAAATGGCGAAACCACGGCGTCAGCAGCATTTTCGACTGGGCTTTGAGCGCCTCCTCCCCAGGGTAGCCGCGCGCCTGCTTCTCCTGATCTGTCAGTCCAGAGAAGCGCTCTTGCTGGATCTCCAAGAGCTTCTCCACAGCCGTGTCGTTGTTCTTTTCCGCTTTCACCACGGTGAATAGCCGCTCTTGCAAGGCGCGGTTCTGCTCGATCGGATCTTCCCCCATCCCCATCGCCCGCATCATAGCCGCTGACTGCAGATAAAGTAGTTCTTCCCCTACGAGTCCGGGAGCAGCGACGAGAACGATGAACGCCACATCTTGAGACATCGCCGCGGCCAGCGGGGCGACGATCGCACCTTCGCTATGCCCCAAGATTCCGATCCGACCGGGGTCGATTTCTTCGCGACCCTTCAGGAATTTCACGGCGGCTAGAGCGTCGGTTGCTAAGTCATCCGAGGTGGACTCAAAAACGCTGCCTGTCGAGCCGCCGACGCCGCGATCGTCAACCCGCAGCACCCCAATGCCCCGGCGGGTGAGGTAGTCCGCTAGAACCAGAAAGGGTCGATGACCCATCAGGGTCTCATTGCGATCCTGCGGACCTGACCCGGACACAAGCAGCACTGCCGGCACGGGGCCTTCGGACCTGGGTAGCGTCAAGGTTCCTGCGAGCTTTACCACGGCTGCGTCGTTCATGAACGCGACTTCGATTTCGTTATAGGGATAAGGCTTCTTCGGATCCTGGGGACGAGCAATATCAGGGGCTTTCTCTTGGCGTTTGATCACCAAAGGCAATGCGGTGCTGCCCTGTCTCCACTCGCCGGTGATCTGGGAACCGTCCTCGCTCATCGTGCCTTCGAACTCGGCCACGGGCTGTTTTAGCTTGAGCAGAACCGAATTGCCGTCGACCCGGATCTTGCTGATCTTCAAACCCTCGGCACCTTGATCGATGCTGTCTACCGTTCCGGTGAGAGTGCCGTCTTCCGATTTCGAAATCTTGAAGAGCAGCCGCAACGTGATAGGGCCGGGGTTGAGTGCACCAAGCCAAATGCCTTCCAGACCTTCGCCCGGCACACCATCAGGGATAGCGGCCGTAGCCTGCTCAGCGGGCACGTCTGGGCTTTCGCCGCTGCGCTTCAGCATGAAAGAAAGATAGGCGCTTCCCTGGCTGAAATCACCGGCGATGTTCTCCCCTTTCTTCGACAACTTGCCTTTGAAAGATGGGTTGCCCGGGACGCCTTGCATCGAGAACGAAACTAGCCGCCCGTCAACCCTTACCTTTGACAGGCGAAAATCCTTCAGCCCCTGGGCAGGAATGTCGATTTCGCCCCGCCATTCGTCTCCACCCCCATGGACAAGATCAACAATGACCTTCAAAGCCTGGCCGGGCGTCCTAATTTGTCCCTTCCAGCGCCCTTCGGGGCTCGCTTCCTCTTGAGCCGAGGCCAAGCCCGTGCTTAGGAGGCCACACATCAGAAGTACCGCTGCAGGGGTGAGAAAGTTCTTCATGCCCATCTCCTCGAGTTCGGTTCTCATCACCTTGCTTCTGCCCTATAATACGCACGACTCGGCGATTCATTGGGTCTCGCCTTTCGGGAGAGCGGATGATGGCAGTTCGTCGTGCTGAACCAAACGGAAGGCAACAGTAAAATCACCTATGTCAAAACGAATGAGGCAGTTCGCCACGGGCGCCGCGCTACTGACGATTCCCGTCGTGATTCAGGGGGCACGGTCCACCGGTCCCAGGCTCAGCTTCGAGAAGAACGTGGGCCAAACGCACGAATCGGTCGACTTTACCGCGCGGGGAAGAAGATACGCCGTGACGCTTCACGCCGGATCCTATTCCCTCGCGCTGCGGACCAACCGCGGTGGGAAACCTCGAACGCCGAAATGGATGCTGCCCCCTTGGGAGCGTTTCTCTTCCCCGACGAAAGTGCCTTGGGTGGTTTCCATGCATCTGGCCGGCGGCGACACCGAGGCCCAAGCTGAGGGACGGGAGCTGCTCGCCGCCCGCAGCCATTACCTCCGGGGCCGTGATAAGAGCAAGTGGCTCCGGGCCGTGCCCCACTATGGGCGCGTGCGCTACGGAGACGTCTATCCCGGCATCGACATCGAATACTACGGCAGCGCCGGCACAATCGAATTCGACCTCATCGTAGCTCCGGGGGCCGATCCCCAACAGATTCGCATGGAATTTGACGGCGCTCAGGAAATCGAGGTCGATGCGGAAGGCGACCTGGTTCTTCGTTCCGGTGAGCGCGAATTGCGGCACCCGCGGCCGGTCATCTACCAGAAGATCAAGGGTGAAAAGGTCGACGTCGCCGGCAACTACGTCCTTGAAGACGACGAGACCGTAACTTTTCGTCTCGCGAGCTACGACGCGAGCCGGCCTTTGGTCATCGACCCGCTGATCGAATGGCAGGAAACGATCGGCGGCAGCGGCGACGATCTGTTCACCTCCGTCGCGATTGGCCCCGACGGCACGATTCATGCCGCCGGCACAACCGAGTCTACCGACATCCCGGTCATGAACGGGTGGGGAAGCGTCAATCAGGGCGGCCCGTCGGACGCCTACGTAGCGGAATTTGCGCCCGACGGTACGCTTATTAGGGCTACTTTCGTTGGTGGAAGCGGGCGAGACGAAGCCAACGACATCGTTGTCGACCCTGCCGGCGTGGTATGCATCATTGGCACGACCAATTCTCCGAACTTCCCGATAACGGACGGGGCATTTCAACGGAGCTTCGGTGGCATCGCCGACGCGTTTGTGACGATGCTTTCTCCCGACGGCTCCGAGCTCGTCGGGTCCACATTTTTGGGAGGCCCGGGCCTGGAATTAGGGACCGGCATCGCTCTCGACAACCAAGGACAGGGACTCTTCGTCACCGGATCCACTTTCGAAGACGGCTTCCCGGTTACCGAAGGGGCCTTTCAACCAGGATTTCCATTTTGGCCCTGGCACGGTGAAAGTATACACCCGCGCTGCCCCGAATACCACGTCTTTTCGCGCTGAACCCTGCACATGACCTCCGCCGGTAGGCGCCAGGGCTCGTCCATCCGCTCACAGACGTTGATTGAGCGGCCTGAACGGCGCTCCGGCCGACACTGCTCCTTGCGAAATCTTTTGGAGCCGAAAACTGTTGATCCTCGCCCGGTCAACGCTACCCGCTTGGCAGCGGCAGCGCCCAGATCCTGTGCAGCATGTCGCCGAACAGCCTGCGGTTCAGATACCCCTCGGCCAGCAGCAGCCAGTAATACCGCGCGTGCTTGACCAGCCGACCGCCGGTCTTCATCAACCTGTGTTGCAAGCTCGTCAGCGACCAACTCTTGATCCTGTTCGGCAGTCCGAGCCGCCGCCACAAGTTGCCCAGGTTGTAGGCCAGCACGCTCAGTTGTAGCCGTACCTCGTTCGCCCGGAACCGATGGCACGACAGCCTTGTCCAATGCGTGGCCTGTTTGCCTTCCTTGATCCACTGCTCCGCCGTGCCGCGCTTGTTGTAGAAGCGCACCACCGAGCGGCTTGGCAAGCTCATGCTCGTCACGATGAATCCGACCCGCGGGAACAGCTCGCCCTGGTGATGCTCGACCTTGGCGACGATCCGCCTCGCCTGCGACCAACTCTCCGCCTGATAGCGAAAACTCTTGTAGCGCACCAAGGGCTTCCGGGAGGGCCTTCCCGGCGGCCGAAACAAGATGTCTTCGATCTCCAACTCCAGGCTCTTGTTGGCCGGAATGCGAATGGCGTACTGTACTCCGCGTTCCTCCGAAGCCTCATAAACTTCCGGCTTGGCAAAGGCCGCATCGCCCCGGAAGGCGACCTGCTTGCCCGCAGCCTGTTGGCGCTCGATCTCCGGCAACAATAGCTCATCCCAGTCCTCGGCGCTGTGCACGTTGCCGGGACGCAGCTTGGCAGCGAGGCAATCACCATGACCGTTGAACAAAAGTAACGGGTGATAGCAGACCGACTCGAAGTGTCCGTTGTAGGCACTGCCTTCCTGTTGGCCATGGACCGGACTCTCGGTGGAGTCCATGTCCAGAACGACCCGCTCGGAGTCGTCGAACGCTTCCGCTTGCCCGACCAGCTCTCGGTTCAGCGCCATCAGCCCCAGCAGGTTCTCTTCGCTCGCCAGCATCTCCGTCTCGAAGCTGTGCAGCGTCGAGGTCAAGGCCGCACCGCGATCCCAGATCTTCTGCGAACCGATCAGCCGAAACGTCGGATCGATCGAAACCCGCTCGGCGTCGTTGAGGTCCTCGTAGCCCGCCAAGCGGCTGTAGACCGACTGCCGCAACAGATCAGCGAGCGTGAACTGCTTGTTTGTGCCTTGCCGGGAGTCGCTGAGATGCTCGTCAATCAGTTCTCCGAGACCGAGCCGTTCGTCCAGTTCGCGAACCAAAATCAGGCCACCGTCGGAAGTGACGTGCGATCCCTGGAAATCGACTTTCAACAAGCCGTTGAAACTTAGCTGGAATGGCTTGGTTTGTTTTTCACCCATTGGGTGTTGGCCTCCCTGGCGTCCTCATCGGGCTCTAGCCCCTATGAATAAAGACGCTCAAGGCCGCTGGAAGGTCGGGATGTCAAACACCAAATTGAAAATGCGGGTTCAAACCGAATTCATGGGAGAAGCCGACGCTTTTGTCAGCAAGCTCGATCGGTTGGGCACGAATTTACTGGACTCGACCCTTTTTGGCGGTGACGGCCTCGATATCCCCGCCGACATTGTCATCGGCGCCGACGATAATCCCTACATCGTCGGAGAAACCACCTCTTTGGACCTGCCCGTGACAGACAGTGCCTTTCAGCCTCAATTCGGCGGCGGGATCGATGTTTTCGGCGCCGAATATTCACCCAACCTTGATGGTCTCCATTACGGCACCTACCTCGGCGGACCCGGCGACGACCGGCCGGGGGGCGCCGACCTCGATCCTTTCGGCAATGTTTGGATTGGCGGCAGCACCACCGGCGGCCTTCCGACGACTCCAAACGCCGCGAACCCCGACTTCCTGGGCGGGCCGACGGACGGCTTCCTGGCACAGATTCCTCGGGTCGGTGAAGGCAGCTTCGACGACCTCAACATCCACAGGCATTGGCACGTTGTATTGGATGAACCGACGGTAACTTACGGCGGCGACGAGAAGCAAAACGCCGTCATGGACGTGGAATTCGATGCCGACGGCGGCCGAGCGCGTGTAATCACTTCCGGGTCCAACTTCAGCGAGGAGCCCGCACCGGTCGAAGGTTGCGGCGCTGAGCCTCGGATGGGATCCACGGGCGAATTCAATGTCTACGTCGTGACCAATCAATTCAATCAATGGACGCCCGTGAACATGCCAGACGAGAACTGCCTTCCCGGCGGAGACATCCTGGCTCTTGCAGCGGATCCATACTTCAATTCCGGGAAAGTGTTCGGAGGCGGGCTCGCGATTACCGAGAGCGGTCTCGACAGCTCCGTGATCCAGATAGATAGCAACGATCTGTTCGCGACCGGCGTGGGCGCGGACCTGGAGCTCGAGATGAGGAGTACCCTTATCAACGATAAGAAGTCGATTCCCGAGTCGCCGCAGACGTGTGTGATTGACGTCCGCAACAACGGGCCGGACTCGGCGACCAACGTTTTTGTCACCGTCGCGGTACCACCGGGGTTCACCGTGGAGAACATTGAGCCACCCGGCAGCCAATGCAACGAGGCGGGCGGGGAGATCAGGTGCGATGTTGGCTCCATGTTGCCCAACACAGCGAAATTGATACGCATACACGGGCGGGCGCCGCTTGAGCTCGGCAACTACGTCATCCCCGCGATCGCAACCGCCGACAACCTGAGCGGCCAGACGAGAATCGCCATCGTCGACTTCCAAGTGCGCCCGTCCGTTCCCTTGGATTTGGGAATGACGGTGGTCCCATCCGATTCCGGCCGGGTCGAATACCGAATCGAAGTACGAAACCTGAGCGGGACTGAGGACGCGACGAATGTGCGGATCGACGACACGTTGCCCCCGGAACTCCTCAGCGTACAGTTCGAAATCTCCATGGGAGATTGCAATCTCAACATGGCCAGCCCGATCGTCCCCACCGCGCAAAGCACGTTGAACTGCACGCTAGACGTCCTGCCGCCGGGTGATACGTTGGTAATCCGCGTTGATGGCCGCCCCAAAGACCTCCGAGCGCAGATTTACAACGGCGTGACGGTGCACGCTGACCAAGCCGGCACTTTCGACAGCGACTCCGCCACCGTCAACAAGACCGACGGCGCCGCGGCGGCTGATTTAGAGGTTTTGCTCTGGCACTCTGGCGCGCCCGGAGATGCGGATCCGATGTGTCGAAGCCTGGGCACGAACGTCTTCAATCGCGGACCAGATGACGCGGCCGGGGTTCGACTGGAGATCGATCAAATCAGCTCCGCGAACCTCAGAACGATTGACCCGCTTTGCAGCGTGTCCGGAAACCGCCTCGACTGCAACGTCGGCGCCCTTGCCGCCTTTTCGTCGAAACAGCTACGATTCGTCGTCTGCGCTGAGGACGAACCCGATATCGCGCGTTTTCGCGGGGTCGTGACGGCCACCACGCCGGACCCGGACCCGGCGAACGATTTCGACCGCGCTGCCGCGGTACTCGACGACCCGGCGGGTAACGTGCGGATCTCTCCGGGCGGTGTCACCAGCAGTTCCGGATTTCACCGGCCCCTAGTCGTCAGTCCCGGTTCCGATCCTTCGCTATTCGGCGAGGGTCTCGCGGACGAAATCATCGTGGCAGACACCGTGCCGCTGCCGCTCGAGCTGGGAGGCGTCAGCGTGGAGCTGAACGGCATTCCGGCGCCGTTGATTTTCGTACATCCGCTGCAGATCAACTTCCAAACCCCTTGGGAGTTGCAAGCCGATACAAAAGCAACGGTGGTCGTCCGCAACAATGGAGACGAGTCGCTTCCCGCTAAAGTGTTCATCGCACCGTTCAATCCGGGGATCTTTGCCATCAACCAGATGGGTTTCGGCCAAGCCTCCGTCCTCATCGCCGGGACCGCCTCTCTGGCTGCTCCGGCAGGGACTTCCCAGGGGGCCCGCCCCGTAAAGATCGGTGAATTCATCTCCATTTTCGCCACCGGGCTCGGCGCGGTGGACAATCGGCCGCCCACCGGCGCTGTCACGCCCCGCAGCCCGCTCGCGAGAACGAAAACGACGCCCGTGGTCACCATCGGCGGCGTCGACGCTCTAGTAAGCTTCTCCGGCCTCGCGCCGGACTTCGTCGGTCTTTACCAAGTAAACGCCGAGGTGGCCGAGGGAACGCCCACAGGCGACGCCGTCGAGCTACTGTTGACGGCCGGTGAGGTGCCGTCGAACCAAGTGACAATCGCGGTTGAGCCATAAGCCCCTCGATTTGGCCGGCAAAGCTGGGCCATGGTTCGCCTGGTCACTCAAACTTGTTCGCCTCCCGCCAGGCATCGAAGCCGCCCGAGAAGAGAACGCTCAAACAGCTCTTGACTGAATCGCATCCCCCCGGGGGCGCTTTGAGCCGCGGAGGGTCGCCTCGTTTGTCGTACATCCCAAAGCCCCAGGCTCCCCCGGCATCGCGAGGCGAATCGTAAACCTGCCACAAGACGACGTAAGGGCAACCCCACTCGATCATTGTCTTAAGCGCGTAATACAAGCGCGGCAAGAGGGGACCGGTCGGGAGGTGTTCGAAACGGTCCCGGGCGTACCCGAGCTCGCCGACCATGACGAAGTCCTTGCCGAATCGGCGGCGGCCAAGCGGCGAGAGCGACCCCTCGGCCTGCGACCGGATTCGTTCCAAGTCGCGGCGCACGCGAGTCACCGTCTCCAGGGGGTCGGTGTCGCTCTCCCGTGTTTCAAACGGCGAGTTGGCCGACTCGTAGGCGGAGTACGAAAGCAAGTCGAAGGTCACCTTGGGCACAACCTGGTCCAAAGCAGACCAGCCTTGTTCGGACGACCCCTGTGTCAGGGCGGCCTTCTGGAATCGAGTGCCCCTTTGAACTATGGCAGGTTGACGAGGTTGATTTCAAAGGCGTGAAAGACCCGCAGGCGAGCCTTGGGATAGCTGTTTCGAACCTCGTCTAGCGCTCGGAATCGCGTGTTTGTCCATTGCGTCAAGGTGTCGATCGCTCGGTCGGCAGAGCCGGTATAGTTCATGATCTCGAACAACTTTTCATCGGCCTCCGAGTTGGCCAAGCCCGCATTTTCAATTTGGTGTTTGACATCCCGACCTTCCAGCGGCCTTGAGCGTCTTTATTCATAGGGGCTAGAGCCCGATGAGGACGCCAGGGAGGCCAACACCCAATGGGTGAAAAACAAACCAAGCCATTCCAGCTAAGTTTCAACGGCTTGTTGAAAGTCGATTTCCAGGGATCGCACGTCACTTCCGACGGTGGCCTGATTTTGGTTCGCGAACTGGACGAACGGCTCGGTCTCGGAGAACTGATTGACGAGCATCTCAGCGACTCCCGGCAAGGCACAAACAAGCAGTTCACGCTCGCTGATCTGTTGCGGCAGTCGGTCTACAGCCGCTTGGCGGGCTACGAGGACCTCAACGACGCCGAGCGGGTTTCGATCGATCCGACGTTTCGGCTGATCGGTTCGCAGAAGATCTGGGATCGCGGTGCGGCCTTGACCTCGACGCTGCACAGCTTCGAGACGGAGATGCTGGCGAGCGAAGAGAACCTGCTGGGGCTGATGGCGCTGAACCGAGAGCTGGTCGGGCAAGCGGAAGCGTTCGACGACTCCGAGCGGGTCGTTCTGGACATGGACTCCACCGAGAGTCCGGTCCATGGCCAACAGGAAGGCAGTGCCTACAACGGACACTTCGAGTCGGTCTGCTATCACCCGTTACTTTTGTTCAACGGTCATGGTGATTGCCTCGCTGCCAAGCTGCGTCCCGGCAACGTGCACAGCGCCGAGGACTGGGATGAGCTATTGTTGCCGGAGATCGAGCGCCAACAGGCTGCGGGCAAGCAGGTCGCCTTCCGGGGCGATGCGGCCTTTGCCAAGCCGGAAGTTTATGAGGCTTCGGAGGAACGCGGAGTACAGTACGCCATTCGCATTCCGGCCAACAAGAGCCTGGAGTTGGAGATCGAAGACATCTTGTTTCGGCCGCCGGGAAGGCCCTCCCGGAAGCCCTTGGTGCGCTACAAGAGTTTTCGCTATCAGGCGGAGAGTTGGTCGCAGGCGAGGCGGATCGTCGCCAAGGTCGAGCATCACCAGGGCGAGCTGTTCCCGCGGGTCGGATTCATCGTGACGAGCATGAGCTTGCCAAGCCGCTCGGTGGTGCGCTTCTACAACAAGCGCGGCACGGCGGAGCAGTGGATCAAGGAAGGCAAACAGGCCACGCATTGGACAAGGCTGTCGTGCCATCGGTTCCGGGCGAACGAGGTACGGCTACAACTGAGCGTGCTGGCCTACAACCTGGGCAACTTGTGGCGGCGGCTCGGACTGCCGAACAGGATCAAGAGTTGGTCGCTGACGAGCTTGCAACACAGGTTGATGAAGACCGGCGGTCGGCTGGTCAAGCACGCGCGGTATTACTGGCTGCTGCTGGCCGAGGGGTATCTGAACCGCAGGCTGTTCGGCGACATGCTGCACAGGATCTGGGCGCTGCCGCTGCCAAGCGGGTAGCGTTGACCGGGCGAGGATCAACAGTTTTCGGCTCCAAAAGATTTCGCAAGGAGCAGTGTCGGCCGGAGCGCCGTTCAGGCCGCTCAATCAACGTCTGTGAGCGGATGGACGAGCCCTGGCGCCTACCGGCGGAGGTCATGTGCAGGGTTCAGCGCGAAAAGACGTGGTATTCGGGGCAGCGCGGGTGTATACTTTCACCGTGCCAGGGCCAAAATGGAAATCCTGGCCAAGATGACGGTCTTCGGTCTGTCGCCGAAGCGCTGATAAAGAAACTCACACAGCTCTTTCGTCTGCTCGCGTTCAAGTTCTGTTTCGACCTTGCTCCACGGACGCAGCAGGTTGATGTCATCGGGTCCGGCCCCGTAATCCCGAATCGGATACACGGTCAACACGACGGTCTCGATCGAGTCATCTTCTAATACGGACCTGTAACGGGGCAGCGCCAGGATCTTGGCCGGAGTCAAAGGCCCGTCAACACGACCGCCACTAAATAGCCTCGAAGAAAAAGGGAGGTGCACGTAATCGAAGCGCGCGCCCACGTAAAGCCGAAACACGCGAGATCCGGTTTCCGCGCTACGTCGGCGTGCCCTCGTCAATAAGTCTTCACCCGCCGTGAGACCGGGCGGGCCAACCCATTGATAGAAGCCGATTCGTTGTTCAAGTCGAGGCTGGGCCGAAACCCCGCTTGCGACCAGCAACAATACCGCGAGACCGCCCCCAATGGACCTCGTCATCGGCCGACCTCGATCATGTGGGGATAACTGAGGCGACCCTCCGAGTCGACTCGAACCGGGAGTAAGCCCGCTTCCAGGTTCGGCGGCAGCCTGACGTTGATCTGATTGGGACCCACGTAGAGCACTTCTCCGGCGTCGTCACCGAATAGGACGCGTGTCCGCTGGGGGACGAAGTTGCGGCCGAAGATCGTCAAGACTGCGTTTGGGCTAAAAGGAGGTGGCGTATACTCGACCCCATCCACGATCGCATCCCGGAAGATGACAGGAAATTCCCCGACAGCCATTGGTTGATCCGGAAGGGCCGGAGGAAAAACGCGCTCCCACCAGTTTGGGCGGTACTCGATTCGCAGCGTAACCGGCCCAGTTCGATTGGGGTCGATTACCATGTATCCGAGCGGGTCGCGCTGAATCGGCAGATCGATCCAACGGTCAGGTCTGTCGAGAACGGCAGCTTGCCATTCCGGTCGGGCGGTTATGCGGACGAGGATCGCATCCGAAGGCCCCAGGTCGGCTCGGATCTCTCCCTGGCCTGACGCCGTCCATCGGATGCCCGCGGCCTCAGGACGGCCTGCCCAATCGAGGTAGGCTGCCAGTCCCTGACGATCGAACAATCCGCGGATGGCACGAAGCGTTTTCCACGCCGACCGGGAGACCACCACCGCCTGAGCCGGGTTGGGGCTCGGCAGGAAGTAGACACACCACCCTTTTTCGTCGTAGACGCACTCGAAGTACGGATGAAACTTTCGCCAATTCTCGCTTACCAGATACTCAACGGCCATGGCCTTTAGCCACAGCAGCGATTCTGGGCGGCGTTCGCCGGCGCGAACGAATTCAGCAGCCTGTGCCAACACGGGGTTCCCCATCGCGTCGATCGAGACCGGCCCGAAGACTCTGGCACCCCCTGACTGTTGGTCGATCCACTCGAGCGGGCCTTGCGGCATGGGCGCAGGCTGTAGTGAGTAGCGGGGCAGGAGCAAGAACGTCCAAGCGGGATACGAGAGCAGCACGGCGAAGCAGATCCAGCGCGCCGGCGGCGATCCGAACCGCGGCGAAAATGAAACCAGACCCACCACCGCCAATTCCGCCACCGCAAGCGCATCGAGCAAACGAGGGCGGTCGGGAAAGGTCGCAAGCAACAGTACTGCGACACCCGCAACGAAGAGCAGAGCCGCCACCCGGGGCTTACGCCGGCAGCCCTCCAACGCCAGAAGCAAAAACGGAACCAACGACCAAAACAAGACCCGGGTACCGTCGGGTTGATCGAAAACCGTGCAGAGTCGCGAGGGCGCCAGCGCATAGAGCAACGCCGCCGTGGCGGCGATTGGGACGGTTGCCCGCAGCCGCCGCGCCAGCAAGAAGATTCCGGCGCAACCGAACGCATAGGCGACGCCAACGACCGCAATGTAGGCCCACTCAGTGGAGCTGCCAGTGAGAGACACAACGGAGGCCACGAGCAACGGAAGCAGCGGCGATGTGACCGCGAACGGTGGCGCGGCACCCAGCTTCAACACTTGCTCCGCGGCTTGAATCGAGACTTGGGCGGTGCTGTCGGCGCCGTAGATCATTCCGTCACGTGAATCTCGACCGCCGGAAACGTCCGCCGTCCCAGCCGAATGGTCAGCTTGTGAGCGCCCGTCGCCACACGGTCAGGAAGGGTCAGATTAAACTCATAGAGCCGCGTCAGCGGATCGACGGCATACGGCTCCACGAGTTCCACCGGGTGACCGTCGATATCGGCGGCGAACGCGCTGTTGACCTCCGCTTCCGAGGCCGCATCCACCTCTTCGAGCCGGACCCGGATCTTTCGGCTCTCGATAGCGACGCTCGAAAGCAGGTTGGTGCCATCGCTCACCCGGACTAGTCGGGGCACGAGAGGGCCCGGTGGAGCCACCCGCATCAAGGCGGTATTCGAGGCGGGCCTGCCCAAGACCCGAAGACGTACGGGAACCATACCGGTTCGAACGCCGGCAGGCAGGTAGAAGTTGACCTGACTCGGTCCTCGCCAAGCATGCTTGGCGAGGAAACTGGGAGCCGTGAGCACCCCTTCAACTTCAATCCTCAACGAGTTGAGGTCCACTTCTTGCGGCAAATCCACGACCCAAAGCGCGCCGCTGGCGTAGCGTCCCGCGCAGGGGACGGCGGCGTCAGGACTCAAGGTGTTCGCAACACCAATGATGCGCGCATCCCGGGAATCGTTGAGTCGGGCTTGCCAACCCGGGGTGCGTTTACGAGTCGTCATCCACAGGTACTGCGTATCAAAACCGTCCATGGATAGCAGTTGAAGGTCCAGCTTTTTGACAAAGCGGGCAATTTCCTCCGGACGGAATCGAACACCGCTCCAGGTATCGGGAGCTGCGGTGTCTCTGCGATGCGCAGCTCGTGGTGGAGCGGCAGCGCGCTGGGACCACCCGGGCTGTGTATCGTCACGCGGCTCGCCTCCCGACAGGCCGTTTAGTTGCCACTTGAAGATGCCTTCCACCTTGAGCACGCGAGCGCCCTCGCGCAAGTACTCCAAGACGACCCGCGTATCGGGGATATGCTGAAAGACGGCGAACGAATAGCAGAAATCGATCGATTCGTCTTCGAAGGCAGCGAGGTCAGATCCCTGGTTGAGACGAGCGTCGGCGTGATCGACTCCAGCTAGATTCTCCTTTGCTAACGCGATCATTTCACCGGAAACATCCACGCCTGAGATACGACCGAATACTTCGCTTAGGGGAAGCATTAGACGGCCGGGCCCGCAACCTATCTCGAGCGCCGAAAGCTGTTCGAAATCCGTGCCGGGAGGGAAACGCCGAAACTCTTCCCTCAGGATCCGTAGGACGTCGACGGCGGAGTCGAAGAACTCCTCTCGGCTCTGCTGCAGGCGCCCAAACCCGGCGTAGTAGCAAGCGTCTTCGCGGGCACGCCGATCCCAGTCCGAGCGCATCCGCCCACTGACCGTATTCGGTGAACTCATCGAACAACAAGTGTAGCGGTAGGCGTGAAAAAAATCGACGCCTGCTCAGTCGTGCAGTGAAAGGTAGTGATCACGGGCCGCGCCGAAATATAGTAGGCTAATCCTATACTTGCGGAATCAGCGAATCCCCCCGATCCCGCGTCCGCGCTATGAACCTGCCGAACGCCCTTAGCGTACTGCGGATCTTCTTCGTGCCGCTGCTGTTGGCGGTGATGCTGCGCCGTAACATCGAGCTCGACACGGGCTGGGTGATCATCTCCAAAGAATGGCTAGCGCTGGCCATTTTTTTGGTGGCAGCGTCCACCGATCTGTTGGACGGCTACTTAGCAAGGCGCCGGCGGCAGATCACCACTTTCGGGAAGCTGCTCGACCCTTTGGCCGACAAGCTGCTGATTTCGGCCGCCTTTATCTCTCTCGTGGAACTGGGGCGAGTTCCGGCCTGGATGGTGGTGATAATCGTCAGTCGAGAGTTCGCGGTCTCGGGGCTGCGAAGCATCGCTATCTCGCAGGGCTATGCGATCAGTGCCAGCGATCTGGGCAAGACGAAAATGGTCACGCAGGTCATCGCTGTTTCGCTCTTGCTGATGGCGCCGTATTCGGCCCTCGTGCGCGAAATGGCCTATGTGGCGCTGTGGTTCGTTGTGGTCTTCGCGCTACTGTCGGCCATGGACTACTTTCGGGCCTTCCGGAAAAAGGTCGAAGCCCGGGATGCTGCCGCAGTCGCTCCCAACGTCGTTGAGCTTCGCAAGGGAGACAAAGAGAACTTGGCAAGCTAAGGGCAGACGGAAGCTCGTTCGCGGAAGGATTGAGGCAGCATCGCTGGTCCTTCCTCCCGCCCCGCCAACCTCCATCGCAAGTTCCCCGGTGCCTTGCGTGCGGCCCTCAGGAACGCAGGGGACGGCCTCAAGGCTTTTCGAGGTCGAATAGGACAGCGCCTTCTCCCTGAGCGGCAATCTTCCGGTCGAAGAAGGAAACAATCAGATCCCGCCGCGCCAACAGCCCGCGGATCTCGACGTCCCTCAGGTACGGTTTCAACTCGCTCGATAGGCTCTCGAAGTCCAACCTCCGCATAGCTTCGAGGAAACCGCGGTCGCACTTCCTCAATTGCTTGACGTTGTGAAGCTTTGTGTGGCGCCGGAAAGCACGCGTGTGGTCGATCATCCACAGTTTCCAGTCTTTCGTAATGAGCAGGTTCCCCAAGTTGCGGTCGACGTTGTAAATAAGCTCGTCAAAGACCCGGACACGGAAGATCCGGTTGTTCCAAGCCCGCCGGTTCGGCGGCTGGGTTCGGCTCAAATAGCGCTTTTTCTCTGTCATCAGGACATCGTCGACCCACCACGTCAGCGCACCTAGTTCCCCGCTCAACGTCCGCTCTACGCTAACAGGCGTCATTCCCAACCCGAGCATGCCGTCGAGAAGGTATGCCGCGACGTTATACCGGTAGCTGTCGCGGAAATCGATCTCCATTCCGGCTGCGGTGTGATGAGTCGGTTTCCAAACATCGACATCCTGAAACTGAGCATCGTGGGTAAAGTCGCCGTCCGTTAGAGTGACGCGCTTGGATGCGGTTGTTCCCTCCGAGATATAGCGGGTCTTCACAACCTTCGCGATTGACAGGAACTCCCGCTGCTGTTGGGGTGTCCACAGCTTTGGGTCGCTGGCACGGGAAGGTTCGGCGGCCCGGGCCCCACATAGCAGCGGCAGGACGATGGCCGTGACAAGGAAGGCTGATCTGGGAAACCGAAAGACCTCTCTCATGGCGATGCGGCGTGACGGGCCGTTGGCGGGCGACGGGCCAAGCTAGCAACTATTCTACCGGGCGCGCTTCGCCATCTGGCCGGCCATCGCCTTGGCCCCATCTAAAGCCAGTACAGCCGCATGTTTTGATTCGCTGGAGAGACCGCCGACCGCCTCCTCGACATCCTCGCGTGTCAAGGCCAGCGCCTGCTCCGCTGTCTTGCCAAGCAGGAGCTCGGTCAAAGCCGATCCGACGGCAATCGAAGCCGTGCACCCCCGGGTCAAATAGCGAACGGCGGCCAGTCGACCGTCCGCGACCTGCGCGCTTAGCTGAAGAATATCCCCACAGATAGGATTCGACACCTCGACCCGGATGTCCGGGCTCGGCAACTCGCCGACGTTGCGGGGATTCTGAAAATGGTCGAGGAGCCGCTCGCTGTACACGAGCCCATATTCTACTGCTCAAGGGCAAACCCGGGCTCAGCCCGGCCCAAGCCGCTCTTCTTACGAGCTAGCGAGGCGAAGTGCCTGTGAGGAACCTTGTCGCAATCGCAGGGAGATCCCAAAGAAGCGCAGACTGTTCCGGAGACCGCCAAGACGAGCTGCCGCCGCTAACCCACGTATAGCTTCGCAAGATCAACCTGACTATGGCGATAACAGTGCCGGTCTGTGGCCGTTAGCGGATCCGTTCGGGAACGGCCGTGTCTCGCTTCGTCTTCTCCGGGTCACGTGGAGGAACAGGCGCAGCAGCTTGGGGTTAGACCTTGGCAGCCGCCTTGCGCCGTTTGCGCTTTCCGCCGCCTGCGGACGCCAATAGTTCGGCTAAGTACTTGGGGGGCCGACCGCGGCGAGGTCGACCGACTGCTAGGCCTTCCAGCATCCGTATAACATAGTTCAGCCGCTCCAGCTCTTCGCGTAGAACTTTGATGGCATTGTAGATTGGTTCGCTAGCCATGCGACGTACCTCCCCTGTTGATATCGGCCTCTCGACACTACGGCTTTACGACACTGAGACAACGCGGGTAGACCTGTTTGAAGCTCCAGCCTGAGAACATCGCCGCAGGCGCTCCGAAGCCGACGTGGTTGCGATTGCTGTCCCGGAGTCTCCGGTTGTAAAGCCACCTTGACGATCAGTCGATAAACCTCATGGTTAGCTATGGCTGTCGAAACACAGACCCCATCTGAGACCGGCGAGGCTAAGCCTTCGAGAACTACAAAACCGTGGGCTTTGAAGGCTCTGCCGCCGTTCCCAGCGGTTGCGTTGCAGTTGCTGAGCTTGTTGGACGATGACGAAGCGCCGATGAAGAAGATCGTCGGGCTGCTGCGGATCGACCCGGCGCTGTCGGCGGAGATTCTCCGTGTGTCTAATTCAGCGCTTTATGGGCTCAGCCGGCGGGTGGACAATGTTTCTCACGCGATCGCTGTGTTAGGTACCGAAGTCGTCAAGCGCCTGGCGCTTACCGTGGCCCTGGGCCGCTTTTCTCACAGCTTTCTCCGCAACCAGGAACTGCGGATCTGCTGGGATCACAGCGTCGCCTGCGCCTTGATCGCCGAAGAACTGGCGGAGGCGTTAGACGTCGCGAGGGACCGAGCCTATACCTCGGGGCTGCTACACGACGTGGGCCGATTGGCGCTACTGGCTTGCTACCCCAACGAATACGGAAATCTTCTGGCGGTGGCGCGAGAGAATGACTTCGACGAACTCGAGTGCGAGAGGCAACTGTTTGACATCGACCATTGCGCTGCCGGGGAGTGGTTGGGCCGGGAATGGAACCTGCCCCAAGACTTCGTCGATGCCATCGGCCAGCATCACACCGCCGAAGCTGCCGATCGCTCCATGCTCTCGATCATCGCCGCGGCGAGTGCCGTCGCCGACACGATCGGCTTCAACGTGCTCCAAATGCCGCCCAAATTAACCGTGGCCGAGGTTGTCGCCAATCTTCCGATCCCCGATCACGCTACCCTCGCGGACAAGCTGGAAAAGTACCCAGAAACGATCCGAAACGCAATTGGCGCCGTGACCCCCGGTACCGGCTCGAGCAGCTAGTACCTATTGCCGGGGTCGGTGGCACAAGCATTTCTGTCTGGAATGCCGACCAGGCTCATCACCAACATCGCGTGACCCCCATCCAGGGAGATCCGAGACTTTTCTAGCTGGGTTCCCTTTTCCCATTCCACCGCTCGACCTTCCCGGGACCGCGGGCCTCGCTCCGTCCCTCAAAGACACCTCCTCTATAATGGAGGGCAATCAACGAGTAATCCCTCGACCTCCCGGAGCCACTCCCGTTGTCCCTAGAAGATCGTCTATTCGAACAGCGCTATCAGAAGATTCGCGACATTGAAGCGCTTGGGGTCGACGCCTATCCCCGCAAATTCGCCTTCAGCCACACAGCACGAGAAATCCATAGCGCCTATGGGACGCTAGACGGCGAGCAGCTGGAAAGCAAAAACATTCAGACCAAGGTCTGCGGACGCTTGATGACTGTTCGTCGGCAAGGCAAGGCTGGTTTTTGCCACATCCAGCAGGAAGGCGAGCGGTTGCAACTCTACGTTCGTCAGGACACCGTCGGCGAGAAAGCCTTTGCCCTCTACAAAAAGCTCGACGCCGGGGATATCATCGGCGCCGAGGGCAGTCTGTTTCGTACCCGAACCGGAGAGCTAACGGTGCGCGCCGAGCGTCTGGAGTTCTTGGCCAAAGCAATCCTGCCGATGCCCGAAAAGTGGCACGGTCTGCAAGACGTCGAGATTCGGTATCGCCAGCGTTATCTGGATCTCATCGCCAACCCGGATGTCCGCCGAGTTTTCGTACAGCGCCACAAGTTGACGGCAGCCCTGCGACGTTCGCTCGAAGGGCGAGGCTACCTGGAAGTCGAAACGCCGATGATGCAATCCATCTACGGCGGGGCGCTGGCGCGGCCTTTCTTGACGCATCACAACGCCTTGGATCTGGATCTCTACCTGCGCATCGCTCCGGAACTTTACCTGAAACGCCTCGTCGTCGGTGGATTTGACCGCGTATACGAGATCAATCGCAACTTTAGAAACGAGGGCATTTCGAAGCAGCACAATCCCGAGTTCACGATGCTCGAGTTCTATCAGGCCTACAGCGACTATCGGGACCTAATGGACCTGAGCGAGAGCCTGCTTAAAGAAGCCGCCGAAGCAGTCAGCGATGGGAAGACCGAAGTCGAGTACAACGGCCAGACGATCGATTTTGGCACTTTGCAACGGGTGTCGATGAAAGAAGCTATTGTCGAGTTTTGGCCGGATCGGGAGACTGCTCCTGCTCCGGGAGACCTCGACGACCCCGAACAAGTCAGGCAGCTAATCGAGGCGCATAACCGCACAAAGGAGGAGAAGATATCCCCAGCCTCCGATGCTTCGCTCGGTAGATGCTTGCTGGCGCTCTTTGAGAATGCTTGCGAGTCCCAACTGATTCAGCCAACCCTCGTCTACGACTATCCGGTAGAGGCCTCTCCCCTGTCGAAGAACAAGGCCGACGATCCCAACTGGGTCGAACGGTTCGAGATTTATGCAGCGGGAATGGAGATCGCCAACGCTTACTCGGAGCTGAACGATCCCCGGGAACAGCGGCGCCGTTTTTCCGCTCAGTTGAGCAGTGGCGGGCAGGACTCCGACGAAACTCACCAAATGGACGAGGACTACGTCCGCAGCCTCTGCTACGGCATGCCGCCTACAGCCGGAGAAGGCA
The DNA here is from genome assembly GCA_965222095.1 of Bryobacterales bacterium. Lineage (GTDB taxonomy): Bacteria > Acidobacteriota > Terriglobia > Bryobacterales > UBA6623. The sequence goes on along the minus strand of CBDCTD010000004.1, from coordinate 1,502,821 downwards.
TCGGCATCGACCGTCTGACGATGATCCTCACCGACTCGCGCTCGATTCGAGACGTGATCCTGTTCCCCCTCCTGCGGCCTGAAGCAGAGATCGGCGTCGCCAGCCGACTCGAGGCGCTCGACGAGCAGCATGACGTTTGAGCTGTTCGTAGCAGGCCGCTATCTCAGAGCCAAGCGCAGGCAGAGGTTCATTTCCGTCGTTACGGCGATCGCCGTGTTGGGGGTCGGTACCGGCGTGATGGCGCTAGTTGTAGCGATGGCCATCAACAACGGCGTCCAGCAAGACCTTCAACGCCATCTTCTGGGAGCCACGGCCCACGTGAACCTCCTCGAAAAAGAACGCGGCTTCGGCATCGACGACTGGCGCATCTTCATGGAACGATTTCGCAACGTCGACCACGTTGCTGCGATGGCGCCGGCGCTGTACGGGGAGATGATGATCTCAGGCCCGATACGAGCTCGCGGCTGCGTCTTAAAAGGAATCGATCCCGAGGCCGAATCGCGGGTCGGTGACCTGCTGACCACAATCACGGAAGGCTCCGTGGCAGACCTCATTCGCCCCGATACGCAACCCGGGATCATCCTCGGAAAACGGCTCGCCGAGACAATCGGAGCACGATTGAACTCAGTGATGACGTTGGTCAACCCTCAGGGGGAGCTGACACCCTTCGGCCCCGTGCCGGGCTTCAAGAGAGTCCGCGTGGCGGCAATCTTCGAATCGGGGTTCTACGAGTACGACAATTACTGGGCTATCGCCACGCTCGAGACCGTGCAACAGTCGCTTTCTCTCGGGGACGTCATCAACGCCGTCGATTTTAAGCTGGACGATTTGGACTTGGCGGCAAGCGTCAGCGTGGAGGTCGAGAAGCTCGCTGGTGCCGAATTCGCCGCCACCAGCTGGATGGAGCGCAACCGTGAGATCTTCAACGCTCTGAAGGTCGAGAAGCTGGTGACCACACTCATCATTGGCCTCATCATGCTGGTAGCAGCCCTGAACGTCTTGACGTCGCTGGTCATGATGGTGATGGAAAAGAAGAAGGGCATTGCCATGCTCATGTCGATGGGAGCGCGACGAAGTCAGATTTGGAAGATTTTCGCCCTGCAAGGCGTAATCATCGGTGCCGCCGGCACCGCGCTTGGTCTTCTTGCGGGACATTTCCTGTGTTGGCTGTGTGCCACCTACCGTCTCATTCCGCTCGAAGCCCAGGTGTATGGACTGAGTTACGTACCCTTTGCTCCCCGAGCCTGGGAGTCGGCCCTTGTCGCGCTTGCGGCCCTGTTTATCAGCTTAGTGACCACGATTTACCCTTCGGCCACGGCCGCCCGGATTCTGCCGCTCGAGGTGCTCCGGTACGAGTGATCCAGCCGATCTCTTTTCAGTTGCTCGCCATCGCTCCGAAACACTGATACCGCTGCTACGAAAGCCTTCCTTTTCCCCACCCCTTGGAGTAACCTGAGTACGATGAAGCCGATCAAGCCGCTGCTGTTCTTCATGGCATGCAGCGCGGCCGGCGTGGCCTCTCCCCCTCCCGATTTCCAGCGCGACGTCCTTCCGATCTTGAGCCGGCACTGTCTGCAGTGTCACGGTGAGGCTGTCCAGATGGGCAACCTCGATCTGCGGTCTCCCGCGTCAATGCTCAAAGGCGGCAACAAAGGGCTGGCGCTCGTCAAGGGATCGGCCGAACAAAGCCTGCTTTATCAGCGGATCGTCGACAAGTCGATGCCCATGGGTGAGGAGAAGCTCACCGGAAACGAAATCGGTCTCATCGGAGCGTGGATCGACGGTGGCGCGGGCTCGGGTGCGTCCGGAACTCCGGAAGCGTCAGGAAACAAGCTGCGAGTCGCCCGGCATTGGGCTTTTGTTCCACCCGAGCGCCCTCCCGTTCCCGAAGTCAATGACGACGAATGGGTCCGTTCCCCGGTTGATGCCTTCATCTTGCGCGAGCTTGAGAGCCAGGGAATCCGACCGTCCCCTCCCGCGGACCGGCGCACGCTGCTGCGCCGCGTCTACCTCGATTTGATCGGACTGCCTCCGCCGCCGGAAGATGTCCAGGCTTTTCTTGAGGACGAGTCGGTCGGCGCGTACGGTCGCGTTGTGGAGGATCTCTTGTCACGTGCCCAGTATGGCGAACGATGGGCGAGACACTGGCTCGATGTCGTCCGCTACGCGGAAACAAATGGCTACGAACGCGACGGGGCTAAGCCGCACGCATGGCGCTACCGCGATTACGTCGTCGACGCGCTCAACAACGACAAGCCTTTCGACCGGTTCCTGACCGAACATCTTGCCGGGGACGAGATAGAGAACTCCAACGCCGAGGCGCAGATTGCCACGACGTTTTTGCGTTTGGGCACCTGGGACGACGAGCCTGCCGATCTAGACGTCGATCGCTATGACCAGCTCGATGACGTGCTCGGAGTGACGGCAACGGCGTTCCTCGGACTCACCATTCGCTGCGCGCGCTGCCACGACCACAAGTTCGAGCCCTTCCCGCAAGAGGACTATTACCGCCTATTGGCCGTCTTTGAGCCACTGAAGCGTCCGCAAGACGGACGCGCGGACCTGGATGTTCTCGTGGGCACAAAAGAAGAATTGGCTGTCTACCAGGAAGCCATGGAAAAGGCGGACGCCGAAGTCGCCCTGGTCCAAGAGCCGGTTGAAGACGCGAGAAAGCTGATTCTCAAGCGCGTTCTCGAGAAGAACGAAGGACTACTGGCCGAATTGAGTTGGACGGAACAGGTTGAGACGGTGCTTGCAGCTCTTAAGGACTCCAAGAAGCGATCTGACAAGGAGAGAGAGCTGGTCGAGAATTTCCGCGGCCTCCTGGACGACGCCATCTGTGAAGAAGCTTCCCGAGAAGAGAGTGCTCAGCTTTTGGAATATAAGCTGCGGATCGCAAAGATCAATGCGTCTCGACCCACAGAACCGCCTCGTGCGTACATTTGGCACGAGGATGCTGCCGAGGTTTCCCCGACCCGCGTGCTGGCAAGAGGAGATGTCCGCCAGCGGGGCAGGGAAGTGGAGCCGGGCGTACCGTCGGTGTTCGGCGCGGGACGACTCGGAGCGCCCACGGAGACCGAGAAGTCGACAGGGCGCCGACTCGCGCTGGCTCGCTGGATGACTCGATCCGACAACCCACTCGTCGCGCGGGTCATTGTCAACCGGATTTGGCAGGGCCATTTCGGAGAGGGTCTCGTAGCGAGCGAAAACGACTTCGGCTTGATGGGGCAGCGTCCTTCACATCCGCGGCTGCTCGACTACCTCGCGACCGAGTTGATTGAGTCCGGCTGGAGCCTAAAACACATCCACCGATTGATCGTCAAATCCAACACGTTCCAGCTGTCCTCTGCCTGGGACCCAAAGTGGGCGAAGATCGACCCCGATCAGCGCTTGCTTTGGCGTTGGAAACCGCGCCGCTTGGAGGCGGAGGTGGTTCGCGATTCGGTTTTGGCGTTGAGCGGGCAGCTCAATCCCGAAATGCGCGGGCCGAGCGTCTACCCAACTCTGTCAGAAGCCGTCTTGGCGGGACAATCTAGACCCGGCGAAGGCTGGGGAGACTCCACGGAGCAACAGGCTTCTCGCCGGAGCATCTACGTCTTTTCGAAACGGAGCCTAGCCGTGCCCGAGCTTGAGGCTCTTGACGCTCCCGATACATCGTCGAGTTGTGAGCAGCGGCGAGTGTCGACCACGGGTCCACAAGCTTTGATATTCTTGAACGGCGACTTCATCCATCAGCAAGCGGGTTACTTCGCCGCCCGGCTTGTGCGAGAAGCGGGCAACGATCCGAAGGAGCGCGTCAGGCGGGCCTTTGAACTGGCCCTGGGACGTCCACCGAACTCCAGCGAGCTCAGGGTGGCGCTCGATTTTCTCCGCGCTCACGAGCGCCAGATCCGGGCCGACCGGCGGGCGGCCGAAAGAAAAGCAGGCGACAGCGACGGTGAAGGGCTGGAAGGCTTCAGCTTGACCCTGCTTAACACGAACGAGTTTTTCTATTTGAACTGAGTTAGGCTCCCCTGTGGAAGAAGCCATGGAAGGCCCTCCCCCCATTGGCGGTAGGATGACCCCATGCGGTCGGACGCGCCGTGAGTTTTTGTGGGAGACAGGCGGCGGGTTCTGCGGCACCGCGCTGACCTATCTTTTGGCCGCGGATGGGTTTTTCACGGAAGCCGCCAGGGCCTCCGAGGCCGCACTCTCGCCCCTGGCTTCGAGGAAACCGCATTTCGGTGCGAAAGCGAAGTCCTGCATCTTTCTCTTTATGTACGGGGGTCCCAGTCAGGTAGACACTTGGGATCCAAAGCCCGAGCTCAACAGGTATCACGGCAAACCGATGCCGAATCTCGATGACGACCCGGTACTCAAGGGGAGGAAACCGGGCACCCTCCTTGGCTCGAATCGGAAGTTTCAAAAATTCGGCCAGTCGGGCATCGAGGTGTCCGACCTCTTCCCGCGCCTCGCGCAGCGAATAGACGACATTGCGGTGATCCGAAGCACGTACGCCGACAGCTTCGCGCACGGGTCGGGCCTGCTGCAGATGAACACGGGTTTTCTGCGACAAGGTCACCCTAGCCTAGGATCGTGGATGACCTACGGGCTGGGAACCGAGAATGAAGACCTACCCGCGTTCGTGGTGATGGTTGACCACCGCGGTGGGCCCGTCTCCGGCCCGCCGAATTGGTCTTCCGGGTTCATGCCGGCCGCCTTTCAGGGCACCCAGTTCCGTTCCACGGGAGACCCAATTCTCTACCTTGACCGGCACGACGGCGTGACGTCGGCTCAACAGCGGCAACAGCTCGACTTATTGTCGCGGCTGCACCAACTCAAGGGGGCCGCGGGGCCGGAGAACTCGGAACTGACGGCGCGCATCGCCAGTTACGAGCTGGCATTTCGGATGCAGACCGCTGCGCCGGAGGCGGTCGATCTTTCGAGCGAGTCACGCGCGACCCAGCGCCTCTACGGCCTAGATGATCCCATGACGGAAAAGTTTGGACGTAAATGTCTTATTGCGCGCCGCCTGGTTGAGCGCGGCGTCCGCTTCGTGCAACTTTACTCCGGCGGCGGCCACGGTGACGACAACTGGGACGCGCACAGTAACGTAGACGAGAACCATGAACTCCACGCTAAGGAGTCCGACCAGCCGATAGCGGCACTGCTGGCGGATTTGGAGGGCCAAGGTTTGCTGGACGAGACGCTCGTCGTTTCGGCCGGCGAGTTTGGCCGTACTCCGACCAGCGAGAATAACGTCGGCAGGGACCACAGCCCCCGCGGATTTTCAACGTGGGTGGCCGGAGGCGGCGTAAGAGGCGGTCAGACTATCGGCGCCACGGATGATTTCGGCTACGCTGCCGTTGAGAACAAAGTCCACGTCCACGACCTGCACGCGACCATCTTGCACCTCATGGGCTTGGACCATACCCTGCTGACGTATTTCCACGCGGCCCGCGACATGCGACTCACTGACGTCCACGGGCGGGTCGTTCCCGAGCTGGTGGCGTGAAGTAGGCCGCAGTCGGCTACGCGCCCGGGTTCCTTAGGATCTTCTTGAGGGGATCGTCCGCCCCTTAATAGGCCCGGACCGGCAGGATTGCCGGCCCAACTGATGTCGCCACGAATAGCGACACGGCACGCAGGAATGCGCGCCACGGTCTGTCCACCCTTCAACCTTGACGGTCAAAGCCGTGCTCCGGCGCCCGACGTTTGCATTCAACGTGAGATGTATGTGAAAGTGTTTGCCGGCTCGCCATAGCTCGAAGCGTCGCCGATCGCGGTTCACCACTCGCAAGGAGGTTCCATTGCCTGAAAAGGAATTCGCCGGGAAAACGGTACTGATCACAGGAGGGTCGCGCGGCATTGGCCGCGGCACGGCCATCAAACTCGCTAAACACGGCGCCGACGTCGCCATCAACTACTTGAGCCGCGATGAAGATGCTCAAGAAGCCAAGCGACTCGTGGAGCAAGAGGGTGTTCGATGCGCTCTGGTCAAAGCCGATATCTCGAAACCCTCGAATGTCGAAGCTATGGTAGCGGAGACCCGTCAGGCACTGGGGCCGATCTCGATGCTCGTCGCCAACGCCGGAATCAGCATCCTGGAGTCGCACGAGGAGATCTCGTGGGAGACCTGGCGGAAGACGATGTCGATCAATCTGGACGGCACCTTCCTGACGGTCATGGCCGTGAAGGATGAGATGCTGGCGAACAAACACGGTCGAATCGTATGTATCTCGTCCCTCGCTGCGTGGCGCCCGCGCCCGATGCAGATCCACTATGCGTCCAGCAAGGCCGCCCTTCATTCGATGGTCAAATGCTGCGCCGACGCGTTCGCCCCGCACGTGCGCGTGAACTGCATTGCACCTGGTTTGATCAAGACGGAAATGGGAGACCTGCTCGGTCCCGAGAAAACTCAACAGCTCATCGCGGCCACGCCCCTCGCCAGGCTGGGCGAGCCGGAAGATATCGCCAACGTCGTGTACTTCTTGCTGTCGGATCTTTCCGCCTTCATGACCGGTCACACACTCACGGTGAGCGGCGGACGCGCCATGATGCCGTAGATGGAACCGCGTACTAATTGATCGGTCCCCGCGCGAGTCGCCGCGACCGATTGTATTGACTACAATCCCCTCGATGCTATGCTTGAGCGCTTAGGCGCATGCCCACCTTCTACGGCTTGAAGCTGATCGACCTTGCTGCCATCGTCGGCTATTTCGCCGTCGTAATGACGGTGGGCTTCTGGGCGTCGCGGCGAGTAAAAGACGAACGCGATTTTTTCCTCGGAGGCCGGAGCTTCGGCAAGGGCTTGCTGGTGATGCATTGGTTGTGCACGGGTACGCACAGCGAGCAGGCCGTCCAAGTCAGCGGGGCCACGGCGCGCGTCGGTTTGGGGGGCATCTGGTACCAGTGGATGTACCTGTTCTCGACGCCGTTCTATTGGATGGTTGCTCCCATCATCCGCCGGCTCAGAGTGACAACCACGGGCGATTTCTTCCGCATTCGCTACGGACGATCGCTGGAAGTGCTCTACTCCTTCGTGGCTCTTGGCTATCTGATCCTTTCGATCGCCATGTTGTTGCGCGGGGCGGGTGCGGCCGTTTCGGGAGCGACCGGAGGAGCCATCCCCACCGAGGAGTCGGTGCTGTTGCTTTCGGTTCTTTTTTCCACCTACATCATGGCGGGCGGGTTGATGGCGGCCGCCTACACCGACGTCCTACAGGGCGTAATGATTATCGTTCTCTCTTTCATGCTCGTCCCGGCGGGGCTGAACGCCATCGGAGGGATGGCGGAGCTGCACGCTAGTCTCGACCCCGCCATGCTTTCCATCACCGCTCCGGAGGGAGCGCGCGAGGGGGACCTGGGATTCGTCATTGCCCTATCTCTGCTGGGCCTGGTCGGCGTTGTGGTACAGCCCCACGTGATGACGGCGACCGGCTCCGGCAAAACGGAACTTGAAGCGAGGGTCGGGTTCTGCTATGGGAACTTCGTCAAGCGGCTGCTAACGATTGCTTGGGCCTTTACGGGTTTGATTGCCGTCGTGATATTCCCCGAAGTACTTCAGGGCGTTCCGCAGGGCAGTGTGGAAGCCGCGCACGCCAGCGAGACGCTTTTCGGCCGCTCCATTCAGCTTTTATTGGGCGACGGCTGGCGCGGGCTGATGATCGCGTGCCTGCTGGCCGGTATCACCAGCGCGGAAACGTTCATTGTGACGGGCTCCGCGATCTTTACGCACAACTTCTACCGCCACCTCGTCGGGCGGAGGACAGAGCGGCACTACCTCTGGGTTGCGCGGTTTGCCTCCGCGGGATTGCTCGTTGCGGGTCTGAGCGTCGCCTTTACCGCCGAGAGTCTGACGCAAATCCTGGTCTGGTCCATCCAACTCGTCGGACTCCTGGGCGGTGCCTTTTGGCTCGGAGTCACGTGGCGACGCGCCAATTCCGCCGGCGTTTGGGCTAGCTTCGGGGGTGCATTAGCCATTTGGCTAGGATCCCAACTTCCGCCCGAGCAATTCGCTTCGCTTCCTTCCCTCGCAAGCCTGCTTTCGTCTTTTCAACAGGGCGCCCAGGCTTTCCAGATTCTCTTGATGCTGGGCGTAGCCTTTGGGCTGCTGATTATCGTCAGCCTCCTCACGCGTCCTCTGCCGGCCAAGCAGTTGAATAGTTTCTTCGCCCGCTTGCACACCCCCGTCGGTCGCGAGTCAGACGTGCGATTGGCACCGCCGGCGGGGACCACCAAAGCTGAGGCGGACGCGGGGGTGCAATCGGTCACACCGGCTCCCTCCGAGAAAGCCGCGGCAGCCCTAGAGGGCGACGACGTCCAGTTGGACTACCAGAAAGCTTCCGCCTTCGCCTATCGCAGTCTGCAGCGCCTCGGACTCGAGATCCCACGCATGGGCCGCATCGACTGGGGCGGTTTCCTCGTAGCCTGGGGTTTAGTAGGCGCGTTTATCGTACTGCTGATGTGGCTGGCCCGGCTGGGTGCATAGGGTGACGAGCTGCCCAGGCGCAGTCGCTTGTACGTCTCCAGTTGCGGAACCAGGCCGTTGACCAAACCGATGCGGTCTTGACTCCGGTGCCTACCTGAATGGCTAGGTTCGGTCCCAAGCGCCTCGGTGCTGCAAACTCCCCGTGCATGCCTTTACAAACTGGCTGCCCGACTCCGGCAAACGCCTCACCTCTGGCGAGTCAAGGGGAAAGGGGTACAAGCGTGGCCCAGCAATCGCTTAACGGGGCTTGTTGACCCGCTGCGCACGGCACCCCCCCCTCAACAAGTTACTTCCGAAAATCCGGTTGGTTAGAAGCAATGGTGGTCTCAAAACGTACTTCTCCCGGTCGGGCGTTAACCAGGCGGATTGACTTCCTTCCCGGCCTCGACTACTTTATGCATACAGATATAGGTACGCTTTTCTCACAAGGGGTCAAAGAGAGAGTTATGGGGAGCCGTGAATAAGAATCCCTCGCCGCTGGTGAACCTGAAAATCCAACGAGGCTGGACGCGCCGCGCTTTGCTCGGGCCGGCCCTGGCGCTGGCCCTGGGGGTGCCGATGCGGGCTTCAGCGCAGGCGGGCGCTCAGCCGCCGGAGACGCTGCGGCCTCAGCCCGGGGACCGTCTGGTCTTTGCGTTTGGTCCGCGCGGGGGCGAGGCACTGCGGGCCGAAGAGTTGACGATGGGCGCGGCGCCGGTGGCGGCCTTTCCGATGGATCCTAACACGGGGGTTGTGCGCAGCGGGTCGCGGCTCAATCGCGTTATGGTGGTGCGGCTGGACCCGGCCGCACTGTCGGCAAAGACGGCGCGGGGCGCCGCCGATGGGATCGTAGCCTATTCGGCCGTGTGCACCCACACGGGCTGTGAGATCTCGGAGTGGCGGGGAGAGACGCGCCGGCTAGTCTGCCCGTGTCATGACTCGGAATTCGAAACAGCGGACGGCGCCCGTGTGATGTCGGGACCTGCCCCGAAGCCGCTGGCAATGCTGCCACTCGACATCGCTGGGGGCGAGTTACGCGTGGCGCGGCGCTTCACGCGCCGCGTCGGCTTTGAGCCGCTGTGACGCGACGACGCCATCATTCCACACCCAAGAGGAGAGCCATGCCACGTCCTACTTCCCACTTCCCCATTGCCGGTTGGCTTGCTGTGTCGCTCGTTGTCGGCGGGTTTCCCCTGGCGAGTCTCGGGCAGTCGCTACCTGCCTACCAGAACGTCACCAACGAGCGCTTGATGAATCCCGAGCCGCGCAACTGGCTGATGTATCGTGGCAGCTACGACTCGAAGGGCTACAGCGCCCTCGACCAGATCAACACCGGCAACGTGAGCCGACTGGTTCCGGCCTGGACCTTCTCCACGGGAATGCGCGAAGGACACCAGGCCCCGCCCATCGTAAACGAGGGCGTGATGTTCCTGACCACGCCCCATAACCGGGTGCTGGCGCTCGATGCGCGCAGCGGCGATCTGCTCTGGCGCTACGCCCGCGAGCTGCCCGAAGACCTGTTCCAGATGCATCCGACCAACCGGGGTGTGGCGCTCTACGCCGACCGGGTCTACCTGGCGACGGCGGACGCCCACGTGGTGGCGCTCGACGCGCGCAGCGGCGAGGTGGTCTGGGAGCGCGAGGTGGAGGACTACGCCAAGGGCTACTACATGACGCTGGCGCCGCTTGTGGCGGCGGGCAAGGTGATGGTAGGCGTCTCGGGCGGCGAGTTCGGCATCCGTGGTTTCGTGGCGGCCTTCGACGCGGTGACGGGCAAGCCGGCTTGGAAGACCTACACGATCCCCGCGCCCGGCGAGCCCGGCAGCGAGACCTGGGAGGGCGACAGTTGGAAGACCGGCGGGGTGTCGGTTTGGGTCACAGGCTCATATGACCCTCAGCTCGGCCTTAGTTACTGGGGCACCGGGAACGCCGGCCCCTGGATGGGCGACGCGCGGCCCGGCGACAACCTTTACGCCACGTCGGTGATCGCCCTAGATGTCGAGACGGGCGCGCTCCGCGCCCACCACCAATACCATTGGAACGACTCCTGGGACTGGGACGAGGTCTCGGCGCCGCTGCTCGTCGACTTCCGGCGCAACGGGCGCACCATCCCCGGCCTGGTCCATCCGGGCCGCAACGGCTACCTCTGGTTTCTCGAGCGCGGGCGCGACCAGATCGGGTTCGTTGACGCGCTGCCCTACGTGCGCCAGGACGTCTTCACGAGCATCGACCCAAAGACCGGACGGCCCAGTTACGACAAGGCCCGCACACCCGGCACGGGCAAGCGCGCCGAGTTCTGCCCCTCGCTCTGGGGCGGGAAAGACTGGCCGCCTGCGGCCTACAGCCCGAAGACCGGCTACCTCTACATCCCTGCCAACGAGAACGTCTGCGCCTGGATGGAGGGCAGGAAGGTCGAGTACCGGCCAGGTCAGTATTACATGGGAGTCCGCATCGGAAGGGACATGGACCTAGTGCTCCACGAGAACGCCAAGCACCACATCGGCGAGCTCCAGGCCTGGGACCTGGACGGGCCAAAGAAGGTGTGGACAAAGACCTTTAAGAGCCCCAACTGGGGCCCGGTGCTGGTGACCGGAGGCAACGTGCTCTTCATGGGCGGGACGAACGACCGCTACTTTCGCGCTTTCGACGCTCGCAGCGGCGAGGTGCTTTGGAAACAACGCACCAACTCCGGCGTCATCGGTGTGCCAACCAGCTACGAGGTCGACGGCGTGCAGTACGTGGCCGTGCTCTCGGGTTGGGGCGTGGACGCCGAACGCCAGCAGGCTATGCTGAACAAGCAGTTCGGGACCAAGACATACGTGCCCCAGGGCGGGGTGCTCTGGGTGTTCGCCCTGCCGCAGGCTGCGCCGGCACCCTGAGGTGGGTCGAAGGGTGTTCCGCCCGCAGCCAGTTACGCTCGCGGTGGTCCCGGGGGAGGAGCGAACCATGAGCGCAGACCGGCGCACCCGTCGAAAACGCGATCGGGTGAAGGCAAGCAAGTCGCTTCTAACGCTTGTGATCCCTGTAGCCCTCTTTGCACTGTTGTACTACTATGCTTTCGGGGACGAGTCTATCGGCCGTCACATTCACCGGGTCGTAGATCCCCTTGTCCAGCCGCTCTTGCGTTTCATGGACACTTTATTCGATTTCTGAATGAAAGCTACTGCTGCGGTGGAAAAGGGCCGCCCTTGACACAGTCGTTATCCTGAAGCATGACGGTCGCCGACCGAGAAAAACGTGACGAAACAATACCAATTCCCGATAACCCACATTGATCCAGCAATTTGGAAGGATAATCCACGGCGACCAAAGGGTGGAAGAACTCCTCCTCGGCTTCTCGTACCGTCAGCTCCGCCGCCGTCGGCACTCTCCACGATGCCCGATCGTCCGGGGAGGGGCGCCGAAGGGGCTCTCCGGGGCTTTTAGCCCACGTGTAGCCCGCATTTCTCACCAGCGGCCCGGCAGGAGTGGAAGCAAATGCCCGCAGTCAGGGATGTAGGGGCGCGATTCATCGCGCCCGCTTGCCGCCATACTGTACGCTGGGCGATGTACACAAACTGTTGCCGCGAGCCATGACCACCGGGCCTTTCGCCCAACCACCGCGGCCGTGGTGAGAAAGGCGCGTTAGTTCCATGTCAACCTACTTCCGAATCCTCTTCTGCCCGTTGCTTCTCTTGGCCGCTTTCGAGGCCGGTCTCGGTCTAAGGCCCAGCCAGGCGCAGCAGAAGGCAGAGATCCACGGTGAACAGGCGCTCCCGGCGCCGCCGGCATTCTACAAAGGACGCCGAATCGCTCAAACGATGAGCTTCCACGGCGCCCCGTGGCTGATCCGTGAAACGCGCGACGGAGAGGAGAACCCAGGAAAACTGCTGAATGCACTGGACGTCAAGCCCGGCCAGACGGTCTGTGACTTGGGGTGCGGCAACGGTTTCTACACGTTGCAACTCGCCAAGCTTGTTGGGAAGCACGGCCGCGTGCTGGCTGTCGACATCCAACCCGAGATGCTTGCCTTGCTGGAGCAACGGGCCGAGCAGGCAGGCATCGCCAACATCGAACCGATCCTCGGAATCCCCGGCGACCCCAAACTGCCCAAGGGCGAGGTTGATCTGATTCTGCTCGTCGACGTCTACCACGAGTTTTCCTATCCGGAGCAGATGCTGCGGGCCTTGCGCGAGAGTCTCAAACCCAACGGACGGATCGCGCTGGCCGAGTTCCGGCTGGAAGATCCGACGGTGCCGATCAAGCTTCTCCACAAGATGAGCAAGGAGCAAATCCTGAAGGAGTTTTCTCCCAACGGGCTCAAGCTGGTAGGTGAGTACGACGAGTTGCCCTGGCAACACCTGATGTTCTTCGGTCCCAACGGCGGACCGCGCAACTAAGGCGACCCCGCCCGGCGTAACAATCGAAACTGGGAGACTACCGAAATGCGAACTGGGGAAAGTCCTGCCATACTGAACCGCATGCTAAAAGCTTTCGCCTCTTTCATCGTCTCCTTCATTGTTGTTTTCCTCCTGAGCTCGTGTGGACAAACCACGTACGAAATCGTCATCGAGAACGGCCGGGTCATGGACCCCGAATCCGGACTTGACGCCGTTCGCAATGTCGGCATTGAAGGCGGGAAGATTGCGGTTATCACCGAAGATCGGATCAACGGGAAGCAGGTGCTCGATGCGACCGGACACGTCGTTACCGCCGGTTTCGTCGACCTTCACAGGCACGGTCACAGCCCGGAAAACTACCAGGCGCAGATCCGCGACGGAATCACCAGTGGGCTCGAGCTCGAAATCGGCGTCGAAGACATAGAGTCTTGGTACGCGGAACGCGAAGGCAACGCCGTGCTCAACTACGGAGCCAGTATCAGTCACCCCTATTCTCGGAACATCGCGATGACGGGCAGCAATCCCGGCTTCTGGGGAGAAGCCGCCGCGGGTCCGCTGATCCCGGAACAGCTCGAAAAGCTTAAGGCGAGAATCTCCGAAGGACTCGAGCAAGGCGCCCCCGGGGTTGGTTTCGGGCTCGCTTACACTCCCGGCGCGACACCGGACGAGGTGCTCGAGATTTTTCGGGTCGCCGCACGCTACAACGCGCCCTGCTACGTCCACGTCCGCACCTCGACCACTGATGCGAGCAACGTCGAGGAGGTCCTTGAATACGCGAAGCAATCCGGTGCGCCGCTACACATCGTTCATCTCAACAGCAGCGGCGGAAAGCTGGTGCCTCAATACCTCGCGGCCGTCCAAAAGGGAATCGACGACGGAGTCGACGTCACCACCGAATGCTACCCCTACAATCGGGGCTCGACTTTCATCCAGGCGCACTTGTTCAACGACTGGGAAACCTACTCGGATGAGGAGTTCAGCGGATACATCTGGATGGCAACAGGGGAGCACCTCACGCGTGAAACCTTCGGCCGCTACCGCGGGCAAGGGGGTCTCATTGTCACCCCGGCAGGCTACTCTCTCGATATGGTCCAGGCGGCGATCGCAAGTCCCCTCACGATGATCGCCAGCGACGGGATGTGGCTCGACAACGGACGCGCCCACCCTCGGACTTTTGGCACTTGCGCCCGCATCCTGGGACGCTATGTTCGCGAGAAAAAGGCCCTAACGCTGATGGACGCGCTTGCCAAAATGAGCCTGCGCCCAGCCCAACGGCTTGAAAGCCGCGTCCCCATGATGAAAGACAAGGGACGCGTCCGTGTGGGGGCCGACGCCGACCTCGTGGTCTTCGACACCGAAACCGTCATTGATAAAGGAACCTTCGAAGATCCCGCCCAGCACCCGCTCGGGATACGCCACGTGCTGGTGAACGGCGTCGCCGTCCTGGTTGACAGCGAGCCTGTCGAAGGGGTCGCGCCCGGAAGGGCTATCCGGGCACCGATCAGAAAGACTTCCGCAACTTCTTATTGTTAGCCCGCATTTGTCACGCGGCACGCGCAAAGCGTGGCCCACGCGTGCCCGCCCGGTAGTGCCGCTGTGCGATGTCTTGCACAAAGTCGGACGTACTGCCTTCTTGCCGGCGACGAGCAGAGGGGGTTGCATTCGACCGGCCAATTGTGTAAGTATTCATTTGTATGAATAATTATACTGGGGTGTCAGCGAGTAGCGTTGAGGCCCCGCAGCAGGGAATCCCAAAGATCGCTGCGCCGCACTTCTTGACGGACCTTGACCTGACCCCACCCGAATTGCGGACGTTGCTTGATCTGGCGGGCCGGGTGAAGGCTGCTCCGGGCGATTATGCCGATCGCCTCGCCGGACGCTCGATCGCGGTGCTGTTCGAGAAGCCGTCGCTTCGGACCCGGGTAACTTTCGAGCTTGCGATTAAGCAACTGGGAGGCGAGTCGGTATTTCTCGATCATCGGGACGGCCGCATTGGAGAACGAGAGCCTGCCCGCGACGTAGCGCGCAATCTGGATCGCTGGGTGGACGCCGTGGTCGCCCGAACGTATTCTCAATCGACTTTAGAGGAGCTGGCTCGCTGGTCTTCGGTGCCCTTAATCAACGCCCTCAGTGACCGCTACCACCCGTGCCAGGCACTAGCGGATTTTCAGACGCTTGGTGATCAGTTCGGTAAGCTCGAGGGCCTGAAGCTCGCGTTTGTCGGTGACGGAAACAACGTTGCTCATTCGTTGATGCTCGGCGCGCCGCGACTGGGGGCTTCGCTATCCGTCGCGACGCCGCCGGGATACGAGCCTAACCCGACGATTACGGCTCAGGCCCGACAGTTCGCGGTCGACAACAACTTGACTCTGGAAGTCACGAACGACCCCGCGCAAGCCGTCGAAGGCGCTTCCGCCGTCTACACGGACATCTGGACCAGCATGGGCTGGGAAGCCGAAACACAGCAGCGCCGGATCGCATTCTCGAAGTTTCAAGTCACCGACGAACTGATGGCCAAGGCCGGACCTGACGCCAAATTCATGCACTGCCTGCCGGCGTCGCGCGGCGAGGAAGTTACTGACTCGGTCATCGAGTCCTCTCGGTCGGTCGTTTTCGACCAGGCCGAGAATCGCCTTCATGCCCACAAGGCGTTGTTGCTGATGATGGTCGCGTGACGCGCAAGTAAGCGGTTAGGCAAAGAACGCGGAGCGCCGGCGAGTGAACGGGGAGGAGTGGACGTGGCGACTTTGCTAGGGATTTACACGACGAAGTCGAAGGGTTCAGAACCGCGGGCCGTTGCCGAGGCACGAGCAGCACCCGGTCGGGGAATCGAAGGCGATCGCTACTTCGAGGGTCAAGGTACGTTCAGCAAGTCCGAGCACCCTGATCGCGAGGTCACTTTGATCGAGACGGAAGCCATTGAGGCACTGACCCGTGACTATGGAGTGCGGATTCCGGCGGGGTTAGCTCGCAGAAACCTAGTGACCCAAGGGGTCGCACTCAACCATCTTGTAGGACGCGAATTTGCGGTCGGTGAAGTTCGACTCCGTGGTCTCCGTTTATGTGAACCATGCGGACACTTGGAGAAACTGACGGCTCCCGGTGTCAAGAAGGGGCTCGTCCATCGAGGGGGCTTGCGCGCCCAAGTGCTGACGGAAGGTGTCATGCGAGAGGGAGACCCGATTCGCTGGGCATTCTGAGCCGCCCGCTCTCGAAAAGAGGCGATCAGCAGATGGAGATTTCAATACGATCAGGGAGTCCCGAGGACGCCCGGACGATCTCGGGGTTTGTGACCGCACTCACCCAGGAGATTTGTGAGGTAATGAACAGCCGGTATTTCAATCTCGATCTACAAGAGACTACCGAGCTATGCCGGACGCTGATGGAACAGAACCGCTATTTCGCTCTCCTGGCGTTCGTTCAGGGCGAGCCAGTGGGTGTCGCGACCCTCTCGGAAGGTTGCGCCCTTTATGTAGGCGGAGCGCTGGCTACTGTTCAAGAGGTCTATGTCGTGCCCGAGAAGCGGTCGCATGGAATCGGTGCGGCTCTGATCGCAAGCATCCACGAAATGGGTATTACGCGACAGTGGAAGGCCATCGAACTCTGCACACCGCCGCTCCCCGAGTTCGAGAGAAGTGTCAAGTTCTACGAGGGGCAGGGCTTTAGGGTGGTCGGGGGCCGCAAGATGCGAACGAATCTCTGAGCCACGACCGTCCCAAAGGCGCTCGAAGCGCCTGTCGAAAGGTGCCGACAACCAATTCAAAAAGGACGCTCACACTATGGCAACCAAACCGAAGAAAGTAGCGCTCGCCTACTCGGGCGGCCTCGACACATCGATCATCATTCCCTGGCTGAAGGAAACCTACGGCTGCGAGATAGTGGCCATTTGCGGGGATATCGGTCAGGGCGGGGACGAGCTGGAAGGCATTGTTGAGAAGGCGAAGGACACCGGCGCGTCCGAGGTCTTTGTTGAAGACATGCGGGAGGAGTTCATCCGCGACTACGTTTGGCCGATGGTGCGCTCCGGAGCCGTCTACGAGAACAAATATCTGCTCGGTACTTCGATTGCGCGGCCGCTACTGGCCAAGCGCCAGGTCGAGGTCGGGCTACGCACGGGCTGCGACGCGCTCTGCCACGGAGCTACCGGCAAAGGCAATGACCAGGTGCGCTTCGAGCTTACCTACAAGGCGCTGGCGCCTCACCTGACGGTGATCGCTCCTTGGCGGGAGTGGACGATCAGCTCACGCGAAGATGCCGTGGACTACGCCGCAGCTCACAACGTTCCGATCGAAGCTTCGAAAGAAAAGATCTACAGCCGCGACCGCAATCTGTGGCACCTTTCACACGAGGGTGGGGAGCTGGAAGATCCCGCCAACGCACCGTCGGAGGCGGTGTGGATGCTCACGCGCAGTCCGAAAGACGCTCCCGATTCGCCGGCCGAAGTGAAACTCGGCTTTGAGAAAGGCACGCTGGTTTCTGTCGACGGCGAGAACCTCGGTGCTGCCGAGATGGTCGAGAAGCTGAACGATCTCGGCGGGCTACACGGCATCGGCCGCGTCGATCTGGTCGAGAATCGCTTTGTCGGGATGAAGTCGCGGGGCTGTTACGAAACGCCCGGCGGGACGATCATCCTTGCGGCGCACCGAGAGCTCGAGAGTCTCACCCTCGACCGCGCCACGCTGCACTACAAGCAGAAGATCGCGCTGGACTATGCCGAACTGGTCTACAACGGCGAGTGGTTTACTCCACTGCGAGAAGCCCTGGATGGTTTCATCGATCAGACCCAGCAGACAGTCACGGGAGAGGTCGCGCTGCGACTCTATAAAGGACACGTCGATGTCGCGAGCCGCCGATCGCCCTACTCACTTTACTCGCAAGACATCGCGAGTTTCACCATGGGTACCGACTATGACCAGAAGGACGCCCAAGGGTTCATCAACCTGATCGGGCTTCCCATCAAAGTTCGCGCCGCCGTTACCGCTGCAACTAAGAAATCATGAAACTCTGGGGCGGAAGGTTCGAAAAAGGCCCGGCGGAGCTGTTCGAGCAGTTTTCCCGCTCGCTCGATTTCGATCGGGAACTGCTCGAAGCCGATATCCTCGGCTCGAAGGCCTATGCGTCCGCTCTGGAGCGAGTTGGCATTCTCACGGGGGATGAAAAGGAGCGAATTTGCAGCGCTTTCGACGCGATCTTGGCCGAGTCGTCGGCGCCGGATTTCTTCGAGGGTGCGACGGACGAAGACATCCACACATTCGTCATTCGAAAGCTTGGGGAAACAGTCGGCGATCCTGCCGAGAAGATCCACACCGGGCGCAGCCGTAACGAACAGGTCGCCACGGATTTTCGCATCTGGATTCGAAACGAGATTCTCGCGACGCAAGGGCGGTTGGCGGACGTTATGCAAGCACTGCTGGGATTCGCCAAGAGGGAGCCTGATGCGTTGCTGCC
Source organism: Bryobacterales bacterium (assembly GCA_965222095.1). GTDB lineage: Bacteria > Acidobacteriota > Terriglobia > Bryobacterales > UBA6623. The sequence continues at coordinate 1,484,545 of CBDCTD010000004.1, read as the reverse complement.
TGGCTACACGCACCTCCGCCGGGCGCAACCGATTCTTTGGTCGCACTACTTGTTGGCCTATTTCGAAATGTTCAGCCGCGATTGGGAGCGCTTTGACGCGGCCTATCGAAACGCGGATGTACTTCCGCTCGGAAGTGGCGCCTTGGCGGGCAGTGGATTCCCTTTCGATCGGCAGGCGATGGCGGGCGAACTGGGCTTCAGCCGAATCTCGAGTAATAGCCTCGACGCCGTTTCCGATCGCGACTTCGCACTGGACTTTCTTTATGCGGCGTCGTTAGCGATGTTGCACCTTAGCCGGTTGGCTGAGGACTGGATTCTTTATTCGACTGACGAATTCGGCTTCCTCGAGATGGGTGAAGAGGTCACCAGCGGATCGAGCCTGATGCCGCAAAAGAAGAATCCCGATGCCCTGGAACTTGTTCGAGGCAAGACAGGGCGGGTCTCGGGACACTTGTTGTCTTTGATGATGACCCTGAAGGGACTTCCGCTCGCCTACAACCGCGACTTGCAAGAAGATAAGGAACCTGTCCTTGATGCGGCCGTGCAATTGGCCGGGTCCCTCGAAATCACACGCCTGGTGATCGAGACGACCAAGATCAACGCCGCGGCAATGGAAACGGCTGCCGACGAGGGCTGGGGTTGCGCCACAGCGCTGGCCGAGCTACTCGCCCGCAAAGGCGTCCCGTTCCATCGCGCACATCAGATGGTGGGGGGCCTGGTTCTTGAAAGCGTGCGCGCCGGCAAACAGCCCCAGGATTGGACTGAAGATGAGCTTAGCCAGGTTGCGCCCGAGTTTGACGGGGAGGCCGTGCAGCTTCTCTCTGCTCGACGCGCGCTCGAAAACCACGTCGCGCCCGGTGGCACGGCGCCGGCCACCGTAGGAGAGTCGCTGCGACAAGCTGAGAAACGCTTGGCCCAGATGCGGAAGTCGTCATGAAGAAAGCGTTCCGGCAGGCGCAGATCGGGAAACTCGTCCGCGCTAAGCCCATCCTCACGCAGGATGAGCTGGCCACCGAACTAGCTGCAACGGGGATTTGGGCGAGCCAGGTGACGCTGTCGCGGGACATCCGCGAGCTGGGAATCGTCAAGACCCCCGAAGGCTACCGGGAACGAAACTCGATTCCGCCCTCGGAGCCTCCCCGTGAAAACCTCCGGCGCGTTTTGCAAGAATTCTTACGCGACGTCAAGGTAGCGCAGAACCTCGTCGTTCTGAAGACAGCCCCGGGTGGGGCTTCCGCGGTCGGGCTGGCCCTCGACGCGGAGGACTGGTCTGAGGTTGTCGGCACCGTGGCGGGCGACGATACCCTGATTGCAGCAACTCCGAGCACCCGCGCCGCGAAGAAACTGCGGAAGACGCTGCTCGAGATTTGGTGAGCGGGGGGCTTCGTCTGGGTCGCAAGACTCGGTTTCATGTGTCAGGATCTAGGGGAATAAGATCCGCGACGCTTGACTTCGCACTCGCTGGTGAAAGTCCTTCGTCACAAAAAATGGTACAGTCACCGATTTTCGTCCTCTAGCCCATACTGAACACAAGCAGTTGCCGGGGCGAAAATCGGATGACAGTCCCTATTTTTTGCCGAACCTAGCTTTTACTACGGCCTCTTCGGTTTCTACCCTACCCGTTCGACAAAGGCTTCGTACGAGCCCGGTGAGTCCTTGTTGAGCCACTCGCCGTAGGCCTTGCCGACGGTCTCCAGGTTCTTCCAGGCCGTAGGTTCCTTCCGCGCTTCCCGCATTTCGGGAACGAAGACGCTAACCCGTACCCAGGTGAGCACTAGTTCGCGCCCACTTTCGAAAAAGATCTCTCGCTGGAGGACGCCGTTGGCGATGAACGAAGCCACCATATCCCAGTAGCTCACCACCATCCGAAAATAGGCGCTTTCGTCCGACCCCAGTGGACACAACTCGTTCACCTCTTCCCAAGTCTTGGGATGAAACGATGCTGCGAACCACTGCCGTGCCTGGCGCATCTTTTCCTCGCGCCTCAGCTCGTAGAGTCTTAGGATCAAGTTGACATCGTCGTACGTCGCACAATTTGTAGGCATTGGTTGGTCCTCCTGGCGTTCTTATTCGGGGGCGCTGATCGCCCCCCGGAAGTAACTGTTATACTCGTTTTTCCGATTTCGCGCCAGTAGGACTCCCGTATGGCTAAAGAAGAAACCGCTGAGGCAGCGGAAGAAACCCCCGATCCGAATCTCGTCTCGACACTCTCTGATGGGACGAAAGTGAAAAGGCGCATCCCGCGCCAAAGGGCCTGCAACAACCCCGGCAAGAACAACAAGATCTGCCGGGGACATCTTAAGCGCTGGTACGAGTTTGGCGACGAAGTAGGGCAGCAGTTTGGCTCGCAGCCCGAAGTCTACCGCTGCGAGCGGTGCCAGACGCTCTATTTACCTAACGAGGAAGAGGCGGCGCGCACCGGAACTCTAGCTTTTTGAGTTTCGGCCCGGTGTACGATCTCGGTAGGGACCCTAGGGTCGCGATCGAACACCGGGGCCGTTGAGCGCTGGAGATATCGGCTCTGCGAACGGTACGACCCTCAGGGGCGGATGGGAGTGCCCGCTCTTACTTCCCGGTCCCGTCCGCGTCTGAAATCTTGACCGGAAAGCCATCCGCCACCTCAGGGGATCCACGATTCGCAAGGAGTGACTTCCCAAAAAGGACCCTCCGCCGAATCCAGCGCAAGCACGGCGCCCGCCATCCTTACCTGTGGTTGAAGCTCGAGCAAGCACCTGCGTTGGCTGGCTCGCGCCCCGCCGACGCCGAATCCAGCAGAGGGGAGGTTCGAAGAGGTGTAGTGGCTCACCCATTCTCGTTACTGGTTTGCACTTGCGTACCCAAACGGTTGGGGGAAGCAAGCATTTCCTGAATCAATGACTTAGTGATCGCGCCTAGGGCGCCTCGCGTGTCGCCGAGCAGGTATGCTGTGTCACGATGACCCGTCAGGTTTCCTCCGGTCATCCGGTGCGCGACGGAACCTTGACGGCGTTCGACCCTTGCAGCACCCGCCAGTTGACTTTTCACGTCGGGCGGGGTTAGTTCACCTCGGAAGTCAGCTACCCTTATCCCTGGGGGAGTAGCCGCGAGAGCTTTCTCTCACGAGCAAGGTCCACCGCCAATGACCCCACCGCAAACCGATTCTCCGCTGGCCCGGCTCGAACAGGAAAACAAGCGCCTGGGCCGGGCCGTCGAAGAGCTGTCTATCCTCAACGAAGTCGCTTCGGCTGTTACATCGACGTCCTCGCTGGACGCCATCGTGGACTTGATCGTAGAGAAGTGCGTCAAGCACTTAGCGGTCGAACAGGGGGCCGTGTTGCTCCTCGATCGTCAGGAACCGTCCGCCCCCTTTCGAACCATGGTCCGGCGCGTCGACTCCGAATTCGGCACGATCCCTTACCGGCTGGGAGATCAGCTGACCGGGTGGATGCTCAAGCATCAGGCGCCGCTGCTGATCAACGATCTTGCCGGCGACGGACGCTTCCGCGTAGGCGGCTCGGACAAGCCCTTTCACTCACTGATGTGTGTCCCCCTCAGCCTGAAAAAGCAGCTGATAGGCGTGCTCACGGTCTTCAATAGACGGGCTGCCGACGGTTTTACGGAAAGCGACCAGCGATTGCTGTCGATCATCGCCGCCCAGTCCGCCCAGGCCATCGAAAACGCCCGCCTCTACGAAGAAGAGCAAGCGCTCCGCGAGATGCGGCGCGACCTCGAGGTGGCTCGCAACATTCAGATGAAGCTGCTGCCTAGGTCCGCTCCGGAGATCGCCGGCTTCGATATCGCCGGCAAGACCGTCCCGGCACAGAACGTTGGAGGCGACTACTTCGACTTCCTTCCGGCCGGAGAGCAGCGGCTTGCCATCTGCCTAGGGGACGTTGTGGGTAAGGGAATGCCGGCGGCTCTGCTTATGGCGAACGTCCAGGCCACGATTCGTGGACAAAACTTGCTGCGGCCCTCGGCCGGAGAATGCTTGGCTCGCTCCAATCGCTTGCTTTACGAAAGTACGGATTCCGACAAATTCGTGACCTTGTTCTATGCCATTCTCGATCCGAGCCGGCGACAGCTGCAATACTCGAACGCCGGGCACAATCCGCCGATGTTGATTTCCGCAAACGCCGACCTTCAGCGCTTGACGACGGGCGGGCCCATTCTCGGTATGCTTCCGGAGTTCGCGTTTGAAGAAGCAACTGTGTCGCTCGACCCTGGCGACTTGCTGGTAATCTTTTCCGACGGGTTCTCCGAGGCCATGGACTCGCAGCTCGAAGAGTTTGGCGAGGAGAAACTTTTGAATTTAGCCCGCCAACACCGCGATGCCCCAGCAGCCGCTGTGATCGACGCTGTCTCCGATGCCGTCTCGCGACATGTAGGTGAAGCGCCTCAGCACGATGACATGACGATGGTGGTGGTCCAGGCCTTGCGGTCTGAGTGACCCGGACCCTGGGTTGTCCCCATCCCCAGCGCGAGATGCCCGCAGTTCTAGGCCAGCCGCCTTGCGGCTCGTAGCCCCGGTCCAGACGGCGTCCCGGGGTCGATCTCGATGGATCAGCTGCCCATTGACGAAGGAAGACCTGGCGTGTTTCGCAGGTTGTTGACAAGCACGAGTGCGTATCCCACCTGGCGCGCGGCACCTTTCCGGCCAGCAGGATTTTCGGCCGCTACTCTCAGTTGTCTCTGCTTCTCGGCCTGCAAGTTCTTCACTCTAGGCAAACATTCGACTTGGCAGGTGTCGCGGGCCGCGGCTAGCGACTAAGCTGACGCTCGCTCATCAGACGGGATACGATACGTTGATGGCCCAGCGTCTGGCTCCGTTGCGCCCCGAGCTTGACATCATGCCCTCGCCGGTTCCCGATCAGCCGGGGCTGCTCATTCGCGATCCCTTTCACTACAGTGACTCTACAATCATCGTCCCTCCTCTACTAGCCAAAGGCCTTGTCTTTTTCGACGGACAGCACTCGGATCTTGACCTGAAGGAGTTCCTGACACGCGCGAGCGGCGAGTTGCGGGTCATGGAAGCCGCCCGGAACCTCATCGACACCATGACCGAATGCGGCTTCCTTGATTCGAAAGAATTTCACGAAATGCGGGATCAAAAGCAACGCCAGTTTGCCGAAGCCGTTGTCCGCCAACCTGCACACGCCGGGACGGCCTATCCCGCGGACACCGAAGCTTTGCGGCAGAAGCTAAGCGATTACGGAACCGCACCCGGGTCGAACTCCGGAGCCTCGGACTCGCTGGTCGCGCTGGCCGCACCCCACGTCAGTCCCGAAGGGGGTTTTCGAAGTTACGCTGCCGCCTACGGGCGCCTAGGCCCCCAATACGCTGACAGGACGTTCGTGATCCTGGGCACCTCTCACTACGGGCAGCCGGAAAGGTTCGGCCTTACACGCAAACCTTTCGTAACACCCCTCGGCACAATCCAGACAGACCACACGCTGGTCGATTGGCTTGCCGCTCAAGCCCCTGAATCCATCAGCATGGAAGACTACTGCCATGCCACCGAGCACTCGATCGAGTTCCAGTGCGTGTTTCTGCAACAGGCACTCGGCGGCAGCGATTTCAAGATTGTGCCGATCTTATGCGGTCCGCTCGCCGAGAGCTTGTTGACCGGCAAAGCGCCCCAGGCGAATGATTCAGTGAGACGGTTTTTTGAGGCGCTCGGCGAATTAGGCGAAAAGCATAGAAAACACCTGATCTGGATCCTCGGGATCGACTTGGCCCATATCGGCCGCCGCTATGGCGACCGCTTGCCCGCTCTGGCCGAGCAAGGGTCTATGCAACAGGTCCGCTCGCGCGATGAGGCCCGTCTGAAGCTTGTTTGCGAAGGTGACGCGGAAGGCTTTTTCGAACTGGTCCATCCCAACCAAGATGAGTTGCGATGGTGCGGCTACTCGCCGGTCTACACTTTTCTGCAATCTGTCCAAGGGGTTCGAGGCGAGGTTCTCAAGTACGAACAGTGGAACATCGACCAGCAGTCGGTGGTGAGCTTCGCAGGGATCGAGTTCGTGGAGGCCGAGTAGGGGACAGCAGGCGGGGACGACATGCTGTGGCCGGCGACCGGAGGTCGCCGCTGCGGACCGTGCCCGCATCAAGTATCGTTCCGCCAAAAAGCTCCTTCCACACATGAATTCGCCCCTCGTGGTTGAACCCAGACCCCCGATCGCGGAATAATGGAAACTCTCACCGGCCGCTAAGCTTATCGGTGTCTCAGGTCGAAGGTTTTCCAAACAGGAGGATTTCAGTGACTCCCCAAACTGCACATGCCGCTTTGAAAGCGATTGATGCCCGGATTGCCGCGCGAAGTCTACTGCTGCACCCTTTCTACCAAAGCTGGGTCGAAGGTACTCTGCCGATGCCGGCGCTCCGCGATTATGCCAAGCAGTATTATCGGCACGTAGCAGCGTTTCCGACCTATCTCTCCAGCGTACACTCGCACACGGAAGACGCCGAGACGCGCCGGCACGTCCTTGCCAACCTGATCGACGAGGAAGCCGGTCATCCGAACCATCCCGAGCTTTGGCTGCGGTTTGCCGAAGGTGTTGGCGTCGGTCGGGAGGAAGTCGCCAACGCCGAACCTTGGCAGGAGACTGAAGACCTGGTTGGCACCTTCCGCACAATTTGCCGCAACCGCAGCACGGCTGAAGGTCTCGCGGCCCTCTATGCTTACGAAAGCCAGATTCCCGGTGTTGCCGAATCAAAGATCGCCGGCCTGAAAGAGTTCTACGGTGTCACGGAACCGAGGGCCCTCTCCTATTTCGAGGTTCACATCGAAGCCGACCGTGAACACGCAGCGGTCGAGCGCAAACTTCTCGAGTCCCACCTAAGCGAAGAAAACGCCTCCGCGGCTACCGAGGCAGCTGATGAGGTACTCGATGCTCTTTGGGAAGCTCTCTCGGGCGTTTGCCGGCGGCACGAACTTCCCTGCTGAGAATACTGTCGCGGTTGTTCGATTCATACGGTGCTCGGGCGATGCTTCGACCGCCGACGGCCGAATAGCCATTCGTGTCGACAAGCAGGATTGCTTGTCCCACCCCACGTTGTACAACGACCCTCCTAGACCGCCGGCCATCGCCTATTGGCCCCTAAGTCGCCTTTTGCCGGGACGCAAGGTTGGGGTATCCTTGTTAGGTTTCGCAAAATGTCGTGACGAGATCGGTCTTCGGCGGAGCAGTGCGCGTTCACAACGCGGCCCAGCGAACGCGCTCGTTTGTAAGGGAACGACATGTCGCGCCCTTTCCAGCATCCCGAGTTTTCAACCGGAGTCAGCTACTCTATCTTGCGAACATCCTTAGGCTGCGCGGGCTGAGACGCGGGTCAGATCGCACAATCGAAGCGGAGATGCTTTGACGGGAGGAGGAACAATGACAGCGCCAACGAATTCACAACAGACTAGGAATGCGAAGCCAGTGGCGACACCTGAGGGCCCTACAAAAATGGGGCGGCGCTCTTTTGTGGCAGCGGCGGCCGGCGTTGCTACCGCTGTGACCGCCCTGGCTCGTGACTACGGACCGAACGGTAAGCCGGTCCGTTATCCGGACCCCGATATCGTGGTGCTCGACAAACGATTCAAGCCGTACAAACTCGGCAATACACCCATCCAACGGCTTCACACGGGGACATTGTGGGCCGAGGGTCCGGCTTGGAACGGTGTAGGCCGATACCTACTATGGAGCGATATTCCGAACAACGTTCAGCTACGCTGGCTGGAGGAAGACGGCCACGTTACCACATTTCGCCATCCGTCGGGCAACAGCAACGGGAACACGTTCGACTGGGAAGGCCGCCAAATCGCCTGCGAACACGGAAACCGCCGTGTCGTCCGCTACGAGTACGATGGCAGCGTCACGGTGCTGGCCGACACCTGGGAGGGAAAGCCCCTCAATGCGCCGAATGATGCCGTAGTGCATCCCGACGACGGCGGGATTTGGTTCACGGATCCGGGCTACGGGAGCCTAATGAACTACGAAGGGAACAAAGGGAAGCTGCACATCAAAGAGGCCGTCTATCGCATCGACGCCAAGACCGGGAAGATGGACATGGTGACGGACGACCTATTCAAGCCCAACGGTCTGTGCTTTTCGCCGGACTACAGGAAACTCTACGTTGCCGAGACGGGAGCATCGCATTACGAGGAGGCGCCGAGAAACATCAAGGTGTGGGACGTCGTGGACGGCACCAAGCTGGCTAACGGACGCGAGTTTACATCGATGGAACTGGACGGCAAAGCCGGTTTTGCTGACGGAATCCGCGCCGACATCAATGGCAACATCTGGGCCAGCGCGGGTTGGGTGGGCGAAGGTTACGACGGTGTTCACATCTTCGCTCCGAACGGAGACCGCATTGGCCAGATTCGGCTGCCGGAAATCTGCTCCAACGTCTGTTTCGGCGGCACGAAACGTAATCGCCTGTTTATGACGGCGAGCCAATCGCTATATGCCGTTTACGTGGAGACCCAAGGCGCGCACATTACGTGAACAACTCTATTCGCCGGTGTTCTTCTCCTAAAATCTCCCCGCCCGCTATCGGGCCGCCCCCGCCACTCACTTGGGCACCTTGTCCGGCGACTTCGGCGCTTGCGTGAAAACGCCGGAGAGGACAGATCGACTTGGGCGTGGTAGCTTCATCACCGGCTCGATGCCGGAGTGGAAGGACTGGGCCTGCTCCGCGAGCCGGGCCACGAGTCCAGGGTGCTTAGTAGCGAGGTCTTCCGTTTCCCACGGGTCGCTCGAGAGATCGTAGAGTTCCGGTTGGCTACATCGAATGGGAGGTTGGGGCTTGCCTTTGCGGCTGAGATCTCGCTTAAACAGGTGAAGCTTCCATTGTTTTTCGCGAACCGCGAAAAGCTGGCTGCGAAAATAGTAGTAAAGCGCCTGGTGAGGACTTTGGCCCGAACCCTTGAGCAGTGGCGTGATGTCTTTGCCATCGATGTCGCGGTCTGATGGGATCTGTCCGCCGGCAAGAGTGACGAAGGTAGTGAATAGATCCATCGTGGTGGCGATGCCGCCTCGCACTAACCCGGAAGGGATTTGTCCCGGCCAGCGCGCGATGAGCGGGACCCGCATACCTCCCTCCCACGTTGTCGCCTTGCCTCCGCGCAGAACGCCCGCCGAGCCCGTGGATTTCTTACCGTTGCCGACGAGTGATGGCCCGTTGTCACTGGTGAAAACGACGAGGGTGTTTTCATCCAGACCGAGGCGTCGCAAAGTCCTTAATATCTCACCGGTGCTCCAGTCGATCTCCTCGACAACGTCGCCGTAGGGTCCGTGGGCCGATTTGCCTCGAAATTCATCGGACGGGCGGACCGGCTCATGGGGCATCGTGTGCGCCAGGTATAGGAAGAATGGCTCACCTCTGTGTTGCTCGATGTACCGGATTGCTTCTTCCGTGTAGCGGCGCGTGAGAGTCTTTACTTTGGCGGGTGATTCAATGACCTTATCGTTCCTTAGCAGGTCGATGCGGGGCCATTTCAAGGCCGGCAGAAAGCTCATGTCATTGCTGTGGAGCAGGCCATAGAAGTAATCGAAGCCGTTGCGGAGAGGACGGAAGGGTCTTCGGCCGCCCAGGTGCCATTTTCCGATACACGCCGTGGCGTAGCCCTGTTCTTTGAGCGCCTCCGCGAGAGTGATCTCGGAAGTTGGAATCCCCCACTTTTCCTTGGGCACCAGAACACGCACCAGGCCGGAGCGGATGGGGTAGCGTCCGGTCAGTAGAGCCGCCCGCGCCGGCGTACAGGTGGGCGCAGCGGAGTAGAATGCGGTCAGCCGCACTCCCTCGTTGGCCATGCGGTCAATCTGAGGAGTTTGAATCGTGGGGTGGCCATAGACTCCAAGATCACCGTAGCCCAAGTCGTCGGTGAGAATCACTATGAAGTTTGGGCCGCGTTCCTGGGCGAAGCCAGGGCCCAGCCAGATTGCGAGGAAGAACAGAGTCAGGATTGGAGCGAAAAGCTTCACTGCCTACTCATTTTAGGACGACGTAGCTTCCGCGCGCGCTCAATTGAGGTGGCGTTGCTAGGCCGGTACTTCGCTCCAATTCCCCGCCTTCGCCACCACGAAGACTCGCGCTTCCTGTGTCTATCTCTTGACTGCTACCTACTCGTGAATGTCCCCGATTCGCCAGGGCGCCTCGGCGTTGACAGCCCCCTGGTGCAACCCTACACTGAAGGGGCAGTTGCTCACCCCTCTTTTCCGCGTGCCCATTCGGGGCGTAGCGCAGCCTGGTAGCGCACCTGCTTCGGGAGCAGGAGGTCCGGAGTTCAAATCTCCGCGCCCCGACCAAGACTTTCAAGGACTTACAGCATACGTGCAGGGGCGTCAGTTGGCCATGTCCACACAGATGTCCACATAGAGTACTGTTTGCTGGCCCGGGGACCACCGTCTTCGGCTGAGAGGTCTATCAGTAACGTTCCAGCACTTCCCACCAAGTTGTTCCCGGTGTGACAGCGCGCACCCTCAGGCCTGGCAGAGATCGCTGAGCGTCTACTCCCCATAACCCCACCTGGGGGGTATGCCCCTTTTTGCGGGGTGGGGGCCCATATCCACCGTGGGTCAATTAGAGAGCCCAGGCCTATGCCCCTTTTCCCTTTTGAAGTTTGGGTCCCATCAGTCACCGTGGGTGCATACACAGTGCAAAAGCAAGGGTTAATCTCCTTGGGGACAAGGGGTAGAGGCCTCCCAGCAATGTACCTTGATCCAGAGTCGAAAAGGTTCTGACGACAGGTTGCCAATCCCGCAGGTCGTTCATCCTTCACTCTTTAAAGGCTGATTCTCAGTTTAGCCGCTGGCGTGTGTCGAAGATTTTCTTTGCGTAGAACATATCTTCGAGCGAAATTCCCTGTATGTCTTCCCGCTTGAGACCGCCTTCGGCCACCAGGGCATCCTCGATGTCCTCGGAGCGAACTTTCCAGTAGAACCGTCCGTCAGGGTGGAGCACCTGTTCCGCAAACTGCTCATCGCTGCTCAGAAAAATCTCCATCACGTTCCAAACCCGCTTGAGGTCTTCAACCTCCATGACGGACCCGGCATCCCTCAGGTGCCGGGAAATGATCGGGAAGCTTTCGTCGGGGTGATTCTCGATGTAAGCCAACGTCCGGAAGATCACTTTCTGTATCTTCATGGCTAGATCCAGGTTTTCGTCCACCCAATGGCGACGGGATAGGAACCCGCTCACCGCGATCGTGGAGGGAAACAGAGTCTGCTCCAGCAGCGACTTGTAGCCGAGCTTTTGAACGGCCAGACGTTGCGGAAGCCCGCCCAGCATGACGTCGATCGAGTTGGCCAGGATGGCCGGAGGAAGCTCCTCCTGCAAAAGATCAACGATCTCGTAATCGTCATACTGCATACCGACTTGCTCCAGCATCAAGGCAAAGATGATATAGTCGCCGGCTTTGCTGGCGCCGATTCTCTTCCCCTTAGCTTGTTGGAGAGTCCTTCGGATCGCTCCCTTCCTGTCGCCCCCGGTTGCCTTCAGGTTTTCGGCATGGTCTTTCCAATCGGGGAACCGCTTGGGATCGTACATTAGTGCGCCACCCGCGAAATAGAAGAAAGGGAAAGCGAATGTGGCGTCCACTCCCTGGGCATTCATCAGGAACGTCTTGATCGCGCTGCCGCCGGCTAAATCGACCTTATCTGCTACCAACAACTCGTGACCCGTCGCCTCGTCGACTTGAAGAATCTCCAACTCGATTCCTTCTTCGGCATAGAACCCGTTCTCAACCCCAACAAAGATGGAGTTGTAGTCTTGGAAGGCGGGCAACGCGACTCTCACTTTTTCTAGGCCTCGAGTCCGCCCCGCTTCGTCGGTTGTGCATCCTCCCGCTGAAAAAGCCGCGACTGACGAGAACAGCAGCGCCCACAGAAGTCGACCGGAGCATAAAGGAATCGGCATTCGAGACCCGATCGGGCCGCGCTCAACCCTGTCGCCGGACAGGGCTGTGAACGAAGCCCCGCTCGCGGGCACCCTCACCGGCGTGCCTCGTTTGGCATTCTCGTTGCCCCCCTGCTCATTTCGTTTGGACGAAGTCGACTCACATAATCCTGTTAGAGGGGATCATTCGCACGATCTCGTCTCGGTAGGCAAAGAGCGCCGGCGTGCCGCCGGTGTGGATGAAAACGATCGATTGATCCGTCGAGTACCGGCCGCCACGCACGTGATCGATGAGTCCCGCCATCGCCTTCCCTGTATAGCTCGGGTCAAGCAGAATGCCCTCGGTGCGAGCCAGCAGTGCCATGGCGCCCATGCACTCGGAGGTTGGGGTCCCGTAACCCGGTCCGATGAACTCGCCATCCACAATGATTTCGTCGGGCGTCAATCGATTTGGCAAATCGACTAGCTCGGCCGCTTCGTTTGCCAGTCGGCACATGTCCTCCGCTTCGTCCCAGGGCCAGTGGATCGGCAGCATGTTGAGCAGCGGCGCCTTCACTCCCAACGCCGCCCTGCCCACTGCCAAACCCGCTCCGGTTGAGCCCGCCGAGCAAACGTAAATCGCCGCAGGTACAATCGCTTGCCGCTCGAGTTGCTCAACCAGTTCCGCCATGGCGAGCGTGTAACTCACCGCCGCTCTGGCTCTCAATAGATTTCGATCCCAGTTGTAGACCTTGCGACCCTGCGCGCGAAACCTGTCTGCCGCTTGCGCGATGAGATCATCCAGTTCCGGGCCGACGGCCGCGTCGACTATTTCGTACGTCGCCCCGAGCAAATGATCCAGCAGAAGATTACCTTGTACCTCGTCGCCGTGGCTCCGGCGGCTGAGCAACAAATGGCAATCCAGGCCCAGCTTGGCGCACGACGCGACCGTCTGCCGACAATTGTTGGACTGCACTCCCGCGCCCCACACGAGCATGTCTGCCTCCTGCGCGAGGGCGTCGGCCAACAGGAATTCATTGTGTCGCGTCTTGTTTCCACCGAACGCCAGCCCGGTGCAATCATCCCGTTTGATGAAGACGGACGGACCGCCAAGAGACTTGGAAAACCGCGGCAACGGCTCCAGTGGCGTCGGCAAATGGGCTAGCCGAACACGGGGCAAGCGTCCGACTCGGTCACGGATATCTTGCGGACAAAGTGGGGCTTCGGAGGTAGGCATGGCTGGTCGCTCGGCAAATTGTCAATCGCCACAATTGTCCCGAATCGGGCCGTCACAATCAATCGCCACTCGACGCTATTTCTCGTACTGTTCCAAAACACGATCGACCAATTCCGGGGAGGAGGGCCGTCAGCGGGTGCCGATGTTCCATCATTTCACGGGAGAGCCGACGCTCAGTGATAGACTTTCGAGCTTATCCAACAACAGTGGGTCAACAATCCCGCCTTCAACGGCCTCGTTGCCAATCAGGACCCGTTGATCGGTGAAAACCGCCGGGACACTCCGCAGCCCAGCCGGATGACCATCGAGGGAAACGGCGGCTGGCGCACCGAGCCGCTACCGCGATTCGTGAAAACGCTGGGCGGCGCCTACCTCTTCATGCCGGGGATGCGCGCCCTGCGGTTTCTCGCGACAAACCGAAGATGACCTCGGCATTGCACCGGGCCACTGCGCGTCCCCTCATCTCAGCATGGGGCATTGTCCGCCAGTGACGCTTGGATAAGTGGGTCACAAAGGGGGCATAATGGACGCCATGAGAAGAGCACTCTTGCCTTTGGTCGTCTTGTCAATTTCGTCATGCGGTTCAACGACGTACGATCTGGTGATTCGGGGGGGCCGCGTCATGGATCCCGAAACCGGACTCGACGCCGTTCGCAACGTGGGAATTCAAGGCAGCCGGATCGCAGTGATTACTGAGGATAAGATCCTCGGAAAAGAAACGCTCGATGCCGAGGGAAGGGTGGTCGCGCCTGGCTTCGTTGACCTGCATCAACACGGTGACAGTCAGGAGGTTTACCGGGCCAAGATTCACGACGGAGTGACTTCGGCCCTTGAACTCGAGCTCGGAGTCGAAGATGTCGCAGCGTGGTACGCGGAGCGCGAAGAAAAATCACCGCTGAATTTCGGGGCGACCATTGCGCATCTCGACTCGCGCCGCCTAGTCATGGGAGGCAAGCTATCAAAGTCGCGCATATCAGGCGAATGGGTGAAACACCCGTTGACGTCCGAGCAGATAGAGGTGCTGACGGGACGGCTTTCGAAAGGACTGGAGCAGGGGGCGGTCGGGATCGGCATGCTAATCACATATACGCCCGGTGCGACGACTGAGGAGATCGAGGCGGTTTTCGATGTGGCGGCGAAATACAATGCTGCGTGCTATGTCCACATGCGCACAAACGATCACGACGTCAGCAATCTGGAAGAGGTGTTGACCCCGGCGCGGCGCTACGGCACGCAATTGCATATTGTCCACCTCAATAGCAGCGGCCGCGACCGTGCCCCCGACTATCTTGCCGGCATCCGAGCGGCCCGGGCCGAGGGAATCGATGTGACCACGGAGTGCTACCCGTATAATCGCGGTTCCGCACACATCGATTCGCCTGTATTCGATGATTGGGAGAAGATGTCGGACGAAGAAATTGGCCAGCACATCTGGGTTCAGACCGGAGAGAACCTGACCCGCCAGACGTTCGCGAAGTACCGGCCACTCGGCGGGTTGTTCATCAGTCCAGCAAGCTACAGGGAAGAGTCGGTCAAGAACCTGGTCGCCGACCCGCTTGTGATGATCGCTAGCGACGGCATGTGGTTGACCGACGGCAAAGCCCACCCAAGAACCTTCGGAACCTACGCTCGGGTGCTCGGCCTCTACGTTCGCGAGAAAAAGGCGCTTGGCCTCATGGACGCCCTCAAGAAAATGACGGTGCTTCCCGCCGACCGGCTCTCGAAGCGGGTTCCCTCGATGAAGAAAAAGGGCCGGGTTCAGGTGGGCGCCGACGCCGACATCGTGGTCTTCGATCCGGAGACGATCATCGACCGGGCGACTTACGAAGACCCGGCGCAATACTCGGCCGGAATCGACCACGTTGTCGTGAACGGTGCCGTGACCTTGCGGAACGGCCAGTTTGTGGAGGGTGCCGCAAACGGGAAGCCGATCCGGGCGCCGACGGCAGCCCCTTCCTCCTAGTTGGCAAACGCGCCGCTCCGTGACCGGCTAGTTGGCTAGCGAGGGCCGGCGATCGGCGAGGCGGTTACCAGCTTCACGTCGCTTGTGGCGAATGCAGACACGGTGCCTTCAGACCATCGAATCACCGAGCACCTGCGCAGCCCTCTGGCCCTATATAATCGCGTCGACGATTTCTCCGATGAACGCCTGCTCATTCCACCCGACCGGGCCCGATCCAACGCGCGCGACGACCAGATCCAGCGACGGGATGACATAACAACGGTTCGAATTGTAACCCCTCAGTGCAAAGGCATCCCTGGGCAGATCCGACCACGACGCACCCTCGCTATTCACCCACCAGGTGTACCCATAGGCTGAGTTCAGAGTCTGAGAGGCTTTGGTGGCTACGTCCATCCACCACGCGGGGATGAGTTGCTGCCCGTCCCACACCCCGTTGTGCAGGGCGAGATACCCAAAGCGTGCCAACTCCCTCGACGAAACGTAGATCCCGCTATCCCCGTTCGAGTGCGGCCCCATGAACCCCCGGCCTCCCAGCAGACTCCAGCTCAACTCCTCTATGCCAATCGGAGCAAAGATGCGCTCCTGCATGAATTCGCCCATCTCGACCCCCATGATGTTGGCGAACGCCAGCGACAGGTGTTGCGTCCCAATGTCGCTGTACACCCACTGCGTGCCGGGATCCGCGACCAGTTCAGCCCAACAACCGTGCCGATTCGGGGCTTTCCCAAGAGCGTGTTCAAAGGCGCCGTGCGCCGGTGCGAGGGGCATGCCAATGCAGCCTGACCGGTGGCCCGGGAGGCACGAGGTCATGCTGAGCAGGTGTCGAATGGTGATCTGCTCCTTGCGCGGATCGGTGAGCGGGTAGCCCTCGGGAATGAGGGAATAGGCCGGGCTATCGAGGTCGACCTGCTGGCCGTTCGGCAGCTTGTTTTGACGGCTTGCATCGAGCAGTAACCCCCAGGCTGTGCCCGTAAAGGATTTGGTGCCCGACCAAATATTGAAGCGGGTAGGAATCGGGATATTGAAGCTGTAAAACTCGCGAGCCACATATCCATGGCGGATTACTACCGCGGACCACTGAGCGCCGCCGTAATGCCACGCTTGGCTTTTGAAGTGGAAATCGAGCTTGTCGGCGTCCATTCCGGTCAGGTCTTTGACTTGATCTGTATCTTTGATCAAACGCCATCCGCCTTTCGACTCGGGTGGCGGATAGTAACCCTCACGGTCCCTTGACGGGATAAACGTTCGCCTGCCGCCTTCGCTCCCGGCCTGGGAGGTGTTCAATTGCGATTCTTGGCCCACAAGGCTCGGATCAGCCCCATCGCGGCCGCCCCCCGTTTTCTCACAAGCGCCCAGGAACGCCCCACCGAGCGCGCTGCCAACAGCTGCCATTGACTGTCGATTGAACTCGCGACGGTTTAATGTTTTCGACCTCATCAGCATCACCTCTTTCCTACTGAGTTGATCTAAGAACGACCTTCGGAAAGCAATCGCACTCTCCCTTTCCGAAATACAGCCGCCGCTAGCTTTCCCGAATCGGCTCCGACAAGTGAAGTCTGTTCTCCGGTCTACGTTTGAACGAACTCGACACAATCTGCGCGGTGCCCGCAACGGTCCGCGTCATACGCCGTCTCATTCGCAAAGCCGCCTTATTCTTTTGTGGCGCACACCGGTCTCCACCCCTCCCACCTATCGCTCATCCGAGTCCGTGGCGCGAATCTAGGCGGACCCACTGATGTTAGCCTGCCGGATCACGATCGAGATTAGTCCGTCGAGAGTGTGACAGTCACCTATATGGATGTCCCCGACTTCCCGCAACTGCTTTGTTCCAGTCAAACGGAGCCGCAACCGAGGGGCTGCGGTGAACGTTGCGAACGACCTTGGTTGCTGAGAGGTGCACCTTTGTTGGTCGGGGCCACAACTGAGCCCCGTTTAGTCACAGAGGGTTGAGTGGGTCTCCACGGATGAAATGAGGGAAGCTATGAAGCGGGAAGATGCTGCCTAGGTGCCACTCGACGCCGCAACGAGGTTACATAAACGGAACTTCGGATGTTATCCTTGCGGTAGATAGGTCGACGGGGAGATTGCGTTGTACAGCCGGCTTTGGCTCATCGTTTTCTGTGTGCTGCTTACCCGCGCCGGTACTGCTGCTACCCGCGCCTTCAAAGATTTCGTTCAGCCTTTCCTCACCAGTCACTGTACCTTCTGCCACAACGACCAGCTGAAAACTGCGGATCTGTCGTTCGACCACTACCAGGACGAGGGGTCAGCGCTCAAGGACGCACAAGTTTGGCGCCGTGTCAAACAGATGCTTGACGGCAAGATGATGCCGCCGGCGCCCCGGCCGCGCCCATCTCCCGAAGAGGTTGCCGTAGTTCTCGACTGGATCGACGCCAACCTGTCATCCGAAGACACCCAACCCAATCCCGGCCGCGTAACCGCTCGGCGGCTGAACCGCGCCGAATACAACAATACCGTTCGCGACCTGCTGGGCATCGACTTCCGGCCGGCCGATGATTTCCCGGTTGATGACACGGGATACGGATTCGACAACATTGGTGATGTTTTGTCGATTTCTCCCGTGCTCATGGAGAAGTATATGACCGCCGCGGACAAGAGCGTTCGGCGTGCCATCATGACCGACCGCAGCGTCAAGCCCACGGTTCTCCGCTACAGCGCCCCACGGGCTGAAGGCGAGCAACGGCAGATTGGAGCTGCCGGGCGAGTGGCCTACTCGCCGGAGGGCAGGCTTGCTGTGCGGCATCTTTTTCCAGCGACGGGGGAGTACGATCTACATCTGCGGTTCGTTGACCGCCGCACTGTCCCGGAGCGACGGATGTCGTGGACGTACCGCGTGCCGGAGCTCATCGAGCAGGTGTCGGAACTCGAGGTGAAAACGATCGATCTCAACATGTTGGGGGAAGAACTCTGCCTGAGCCTCGACTATGCGATTCGGTTCATGGAGCACTTCGATGTCACCAAGGTTGGCGGGACCTTCGTCTTCGAACGCGAGAAGATGCTGTCGGAGCTAATCGAATATCAGGCTTGGCTCGAAGAGAATCCCGAAGGCCCCCCGCTTCCACCGCCACCAGCCTTGCCTGTCGTTTTCACGTTGGAGGGCAAGAAGGTAGCGACCTACAGCGCTGAGCCCAAGCTCGAGTACGAAGTGGACGACCCCGTCCGCGTGCGAGTCGAAGCCGGTGAACGGGAATTCTATGCGGAAGTCTTGAACCCGGAAGGCGAACGTTGGAATCCGAACTCGCTCGATTGGACCGAGTACCAGAGCGATCTCTACAAAAATGAGAAGAGGATGGTGTTCGCTGACTCCATCGAGATCAAAGGCCCATTCAATCCTGAACCCGCGCCGCTGCCCGAGAGCCACCGCCAGATCATGGTCTGCGAGCCGGAGGGCGCTGGATTCGACGGGATTTGCGCAGAGAAGATTGTCGGACGCCTGGTGAGGCTTGCTTTCCGCCGGCCGGTGACAGAAAAGGAAGTCGGCGGCTACGTTCGCTTTGCCAAGAACGCCGTAGCGGAGGGCGCAAGCTTCGAACGAGGCATCCAACTGGCCTTGAAAGCAATTCTGGTTTCACCACAATTCCTGTTCCGGGTCGAGCGCGATCCTGAGCCGGCGAGACCGAATCCCATTCGTCCCATCGACGACTTCGAACTGGCCTCCCGGCTCTCTTATTTCCTTTGGAGCAGCATGCCTGACGAGGCGCTGCTCGACGCCGCGGCCCGAGGCGAACTACGCACGGAGGACGGACGGCGGGCTCAGGTCATGAGGATGATCGGGGACGGCAAGTCCCAGGCCTTGGTTGAAAACTTCGCCGGGCAGTGGCTGCAGCTGCGGAACGTATCGCTCGTGAAACCTGATCCGGAGATCTTCCCCGAGTTCGACGAAGAGCTTCGGGCCGGGATGGTGCGCGAGAGCGAACTTTTCTTCGAGCGCATCATGCGCGAAGATCGCAGCATCCTGGAATTTTTGAAGGCTGATTACACTTTCCTAAACGAACGGCTGGCGCGACACTATGGCATAGACGGGGTGGCAGGTCCGGAGTTCCGGCGCGTGCGGCTTTCCGGAGAACAGCGTGGAGGGGTGCTGACGCAGGCGAGCGTTCTGACGGTATCTTCTTATCCCACGCGCACGTCGGCTGTTCTGCGCGGCCTTTGGGTACTGGAGAACTTGCTTGGGGACCGGCCGCCGGATCCTCCCGAGGACGTTCCGGAACTGGATGAGCAGGCGGTGGGCAATGCTGCGTCTCTGCGGCAGCAGTTGGAGAGGCACCGGGCCGACCCAAGCTGTGCGGTCTGCCATGAACGTATGGACCCTATCGGGTTCGGTCTCGAGAACTACAACGCTATCGGGGGCTGGCGGACAGCCGACGGTAACTTCCCGATCGACGCGACAGGGGAGCTACCAGGCGGGACGCGCTTTGATGGTCCAGCGGGCCTGACAGCTCTGCTCTATGCGCAGCAGGATCAATTCGCCCGGAATTTGACCGAGAAAGTGCTAACTTATGCTTTAGGACGCGGTCTCGAGAGCTACGATGAGCCGGCGGTCGAAGAGATTCGTAGCGGCCTCGCCCGCGGTGGATACCGCTTCTCTAGCCTAGTTCTGGGAGTCGTAGAAAGTATGCCGTTTCAGATGCGAGTTGAGGAAAGGAGCGACTGAACCATGATAGGGAAACACATCCCAAGAAGGGCCGTCTTGCGAGGTTTGGGCACGGCGATCGCTCTACCGTTTCTCGATTCGATGGTGCCCGCTTTTGCGAAGCCCCGTCTCGACGCAAAGACGCCACGGCGAATGGCGTTCATCTATATACCCAACGGCGCGATCATGGAGGATTGGACGCCCGCGAAAGCTGGAACCGGCTATGACCTCGGACCGACTCTCAAATCGCTCGAGCCTTTCCGGGAAGACTTGCTTGTACTCTCGGGGTTGGCGCAATTCCAGGCGAATTCCCTTGGCGACGGGGCGGGTGACCACGCCCGCGCGGGGTCGACCTTCCTGACCGGCGTTCATCCCAAGAAGACGAAGGGAGCTGATATCCAGGTTGGCGTCTCGGTCGACCAGGTGGCAGCCCAGAAGGTGGGCGGCAAGACACGTTTCGCTTCGTTGGAGTTGGGCATCGAGCCCGGGCGTTTGGCCGGCAACTGCGACTCCGGATATAGCTGTGCTTACTCCAACAGCGTGTCTTGGCGCTCGTCCACTACGCCGAATCCCCCGGAGATTAATCCGCGCCTAGTGTTCGAAAGGCTGTTCGGAGATGTCCGAACAGACGAAACCCCGGAAGCTCGAGCACGACGGCTCGGGCACGACCGTTCGATTTTGGATTTCGTGCAAGAAGACGCCAAGCGACTGCAGGGATCGCTGGGACCAACGGATCGCCGCAAGCTTCAGGAATACCTCGAGGGGATTCGCGAAATCGAGCGTCGGATTTCGTCAACCGAGAAGGAAGAGGTGGATTTGCCGGCGGATCTAGAGAAGCCCCACGGTGTCCCGGTCAAGTTTGACGAACACGCGAAGATCCTCTTCGATCTGGCGACGGTGGCCTTCCAGACGGACTCGACCCGCATCCTCACTTTCATGATCGGGCCGGAGGGGAGCGGCCGTAGCTATCCCGAAATCGGGGTCTCCGGCGCCCACCATGGCTTGAGTCATCACCGCAGGGACCCGGAAAAGGTCCAGCATCTCAGCAACATCAACCGCTTCCACATGGAGCAGTTTGCTTATTTCTTGGGGAAGATGAAATCAATCGCCGATGGCGAAGGAACACTGCTGGACAACTCAATGATCGTCTACGGCTCCGGCATTTCGGACGGAAACCTACACACGCATACCGACCTTCCGGTGCTGCTTGCAGGCAGGGCCGGCAACACGCTGAAGCCGGGGCGGCACGTCGTCTGCCCGGAGAAAACACCTCTCAACAACCTATTCCTTTCAATGCTCGATCGAATGGGCGTTCCCACCGAAACGCTTGGCGACTCGACCGGTAAGCTCCAACACCTGTCGGATATCGGATAAGCAGGAGAATCGGGTGTGGCGTGACTTCTTAGGGCATCAAACTCTTTTTGCCACCTTCGAAACCGTGGGATCTAGAACTGCATCTTCGAAGCGTCTGCAAAGGAAATGACGCCTCGGCCTCCTCGTCGGCGGTCGAACGAGACGGACCCTTCAGACTACCTTCGTCCGCGCCCCTCCGTTGGCAATGGATTTGAAGATCGCCTCGATGACCCTCATGTCGCGAAGCCCTTCCTCGCCGGTAGTGGTCGTGGGAGTACCGGATTGGATCGATTGGGCGATGACGTCCATGTGGTTGCCTTGGTGGTTCACGTGGGCAATATCCATCGGGACTCCATTGATGTGGCCTTTGTACTTATCGTAGGTGAAGTTCGGGTCAATCTCCGCGACGGCGGATTCCCGCTCGTAGCTCACGTAGAGACGACGCATAATGAGGTTGAATGAGGTGGTCGAATTCGAGATCGTCCCGCTCGGAAACTCCATCTGGAAAGTAACCGTTTCGTCCACCTCGGCGAACTTGCTAGGATCGGTCTTGTACTCCTGGGCGGAAACGGCAATAGGCTCTTTGCCAGACACATAACGGGCCGCCTGCATGCAGTAAACGCCGACATCCATCAAAGCTCCGCCGCCATAGTCCTTGCGAAAACGCCATTGGTTGGCGTCGCCAATGACGAATCCCATCTCGGACTGAATGTAGACGGGGCGGCCGTAGGTTCCCTTCTCGGTCACTTTGATCAGAGCCAGATTGTACGGCTCGTATTGACAACGGTATCCGATATTGAGGATGACGTTGTTCTTCCGGCAGGCGGCAATCATCGCCTTGGCCTCCGCGACATTCAAGCTCATCGGCTTCTCGCAGATGACGTGCTTGCCCGCCTCGGCCGCTCGGATGGTGTATTCCGCGTGCATGGAGTTGGGCAACACCACGTAGACGATGTCGATGTCGGGGTTCTCGGCGATTCGGTCAAAGGTCTCGTAGTTATAGATGTGGGTATCGGGGATGTCGTGCTCCCTGCCGTACCGGATTTTCTTCTCCGGCGTACCCGTGACGAGTCCTGCCAAGTGACAGTGCTTGGTGTGCTTGAATCCCGGCATCAGCATCGTGGTCGCATAGGTGCCTAGTCCAACCAGGGCTATGCCGAGGCTCTTTTCTCCCTCATGTTGCGAGGCGAGGAGCGACGCGCTCGGCAGCGCGAAAGGGAGGGCAGCGGCGCCGAGGCCGACCCCCGTCCGATTCAGAAAGGAACGTCGTGTAAGTAGTGTGTCGTGGGTATTCACCAGGATTTCCTTTTTGACTGTCTCGACATGGGTAATGCCCATCATGTCGGTAAATGACTCAATTTCATAAGCGCACTGCTAGCAGGACCGTACCACCTTTTCGCACTGCTTGCACGTTCGATCCTCCATTCGGCCTGGAATCGGGAGAGCGTTAAGTTACGGTATTATCGGCGCACTACACTTAGGTGGGGCAAAAAATAGGGACCGTCATCCGATTTTCGCGTCGGCAACTGGTTTGTTTCCAGTATGGGTTAGAGGACGAAAATCGGTGACTGTACCATTTTTTGTGACGAAGGGATTCACCACGGGCTGTACTGTTTGAGCCGCGTTCACGGCCAATACTGTTCAGTTAAACTGTGATGGAAACGCAGAATCTTTTCGGCATTGCACCTTTTGTCATGTAGGGGCGCGATTCATCGCGCCCGCTCGCCGACAGACTGTACGTTGAGCAATGTGCACGAAGTGTTGCCGCGCGCCAAGGCCGCCGGGCTTTTCGCCTCGTTCACGGCGGTCGCGGTGAGAAACCGGGGGGGGAACCGGGACAGCCTCAATTAACACCATGGGCAGCGGGCATCTTTCCGGCCCGCACTATACCTCCGCTGGCAACATTCCATTAATGCTGGCCCGGGGCATCGGTCCCGGGTGGCCACTCCTGGTCCGCTCCTTTCGGCGCTCGGTCGCTTCCAGCGACCGGGTGGGGCCTGGGGTGGGGCAAAAATCGGCCGTGCCAACGGCCGATCCTGCTCTCCCTGCCACTCCCCAACCTTTCGCTAGGCGGCGTTTTTCTTGCGCTAGGACTGCCCTACGACACGGTTTTGGCACCGAAAATCCGGCTTCGACGCCGCTTTCCACCACTCCCGCAAAACCCTGTCACAGACCTTTCACATTTTTTCTCCTCGCCGCCTCAACGACTTAGGCCCCTGGGGCCCTTCTAACCCCCAATCCGTCCCCTATTCTGGTACGGGGCCCAGAAAGCGGAATCTCGGAGGGATGACCCTCGTATTTCCGCCACTTTCTGCCACTGGCTCTTGCCTGGGCGGCTGCGAACGCTGCTATGTCTCACAATGCAGAAGACTTAACCATTAGCTGGGACACTCCCATTGCCACCCCGCTCGCCTGCCAACCCACCGCCAGGTGACGAAAATCGCCCGCTAGCCCACTCCTAGGCCATCTTTTCACCCCGCGCGGCGACTTTTTCTGGCCGAATACGGGGTCAAATTGGTCTCGGAGGCATATATGATTCTTGGCTGGACTCCTAGCGCGCCTGCGCTGTCTTTGGCCCGCGCCGCGGCTGTTTTCACCCGGTTGGACGGGGTTAAGAATCGCAAAGGGAGTGCCGGCGTCGAGCACCGGAAAGAGCCGTGCCCGTCAGGGCGCGGGCCCGCCGCATGGGCACGGTTTCCGGCTCGAAGCCATTTCACTGTTCGAGGAAAGTACTTGACCCACCGGCGATGGTGAGGGAGACCGCGAAGACGGGCATCATGCTGGGGCACAGGGGAAAAATACGAAACAAACCCAATTCCGCGCAAGCTAATTACAATCTATGAGTTACGGTTGGTTCTGCGCCCGCGGCGGGCAAGATTGGCGAAGGGGGACATTCTGATTCATGGGCAGATCCGGTAGGGCATGGCTCGGCGGTCGTTTTGCCGAGACTTGCGGCCTTTTCCAGGACTCGCTCATTCGAAGGCCACGCGACAGCAGGAAACAGAGCCGCGAACGCCAGTGAGCGGTGAACGTGAACGTGGCCAGGCCATTATCGATCGAGCTCCGTGGGGACAAACAATCCTGTTTGTCCGAGCCGCCGCTAGGCGGCTCTCACGACGTTTGAGCCGCGAAGCGGCGCCGGAATCTAGCCTAGGGTGGAGCCGGAACGGCGGAACCCTAGGCTAGGAATTGAACAGAGTCGAGCCCTGAAAGGGCGGAAGGAACGATGGGGGAAACCGGGGGCGGGAAACCGGGACAGCCTCAGTTAACACCATGGGCGCTGCGCATCTTTCGGGGCCTGCACTACACAACCGCTGGCGACATTCCATTAATGCTGGCCCGGGGCGTCAGCCCCGGCGGGTCGCATCCTGGTCCGCTCCTTTCGGCGCTCGGCCGCCCCCGGCGGGCGAGCGGGGCTTGGGGTGGGACAAAAATCGGCCGTGCCAAGGGCCGATTCCCAGCGCCCAAACTCCTCCCACCACTCCCCGAAACCCTGTCACAGCGATTCGAAATTTCTAACTCGCACACCATCAACAAGGTCGCCTTGCCTTGACCACCTACCCTCACCGTGCGATGTTACTCTGGGCCCGTAAGAGCGCCGGCCTTCAGGGAGCGACAGACCGGCGCACCCCCGGCCGGGATATGAGTCCTCCCCACGGCCTCCGTCGGTGAGCCGATCAACCGACCGCGTTACACAGGACAACGGGATCGATCCCAAACCGTTTTGGCGGCTCTGCGCGTTACCAAGGAGCCGCACCTCTTCAAGCCGTACCCGGGGCGGCCCTCGCGGGGCGCCCCGGGCTCGGCAACCGTCTTCCCCGCTTCGGACTACGGCCTCGGGCGAAAAGTTCGCCGCTAGGCCCCGCTAGAGGCCGGGAAATCGCGTTTTCCTTTCGCTAGGCCTCGTTTTCCTCACGCAACCGATGTTAAGCAGGGTGATCGGCCGTTGACACGGCCCCGGGGCCAACTCGGGGCGCAAGAACAGTCATCGAGTCCAATGTCACCGTTGGTCTCCCCGGTTTACGAAGAGCGATCGTATTCACGCTCGACGCGCGAGAATACAAATGACGAAACAAACCCAATTCCGAACAACCCCTCGAGGAATCAATGGGTTACGGTAGACATTCGGGCCGGCCTGTTGGCCGGCGGACACCGCGGTTCCGGTTCCGAGTCGAGGCGAGGGGCATAAGCTTAACTACGCCCAGCCGCGTATCTCTCCCGCGGGATACAATGCGGGCCATGGCAGCTAGGCGCCGGGCGAGGCGATCACGGCGGTCGAACCAGCCGGCAGCTACTGAGGGCTCGTTCGAGGAACAAACTCGGTGGCTTCCACTGCTGGTCTTCGTGATTTCGTTGTTCGTTTTCCTTCCCGCTGTTGGAAACGACTTCGTCAACTGGGACGACGATCGTAACTTCCTCGACAACCCGAGCTACCGCGGTCTCTCGTTCGAGAACCTCAAGTGGATGTTCACTACCTTCCATCTCGGCCACTACCACCCTCTCACGTGGTTCACCCTTGGTCTCGACTATGTCTTTTGGGGGATGAACCCGAGCGGTTACCACCTCACCAACGCGGTGCTCCACGCCGTGACGGCATGGCTGGTCTACTTGGTGATCGTCCAGCTGCTCCAATCGGCAAGACGCCAAGAGGAACCAACGCCGGCGCTGTTGTTCAGCGCTACGTTGGGGGCGCTGCTCTTCGCCATTCATCCCCTGCGAGTGGAGTCAGTTGCGTGGGCCAGCGAGCGTCGAGACGTTCTCTCGGGGCTTTTCTATGTGGGTTCGGCTCTGCTTTATCTGCGTGGCCGACTCCGGGCTTCGGTGGCCGTGTTTGCCGCGGCCCTCCTTTCGAAAGTGATGGTTGCCGGCTTGCCGCTCATCCTGCTGGTGCTCGATGTCTATCCGCTGCGGCGCAAGCTCGGTCTTCGTCTGCTGGGGTCGAAAGTCCCTTACTTTGCCTTGGCCACGGCCGCCGGATTGTTCGCTCTCGGGCAGCAGCGAACCGGAGTGACGGGAACTTTCGAGGACATCGAAGTCGAACCCCTATTGCGAGTGACCCTGTCTCTCTTGGACTCGCTTTCTATCTGTGGAAGAGCGTCCTCCCGTTTTCGCTCGCCCCTCAATATGCCTACAGCAGCTCTCCACAAGCCTTTGACACTCCCCTCGTCGTGGGATCCGTCGTCGCTGTCGTTGTGACTATCGCGGCCTTCCTTCTGCGAAAGAAATGGCCGGCGCTGACGGCGGCGTGGGCCTGCTACGTCATCACTCTATTGCCGGTGCTTTCGATCTTGCGGTTCGACCCCCAGCAGTACGTGGCCGACCACCATAGCTACCTGGCTACGCTGCCTTTCGCAATGCTGGCGGCGGGTGGATTCTTAATCCTCCTGGAACAGCGCCGGGCCGCACTGGCTACCGCTTGCGCTGCTGTAGCTACTCTGGTGCTGTGCGAGCGGACTCTGGCCCAAACCCGAGTCTGGGAGAACTCGGTGACACTTTGGACACACACGCTGAATATGAGTCCCTTGTCCTCTTTGGCCCACAACAACCTCGGGCGGGCATTGGCCGACGAAGGCCGGACAGACGAAGCGATGGAGCACTTGCGCAGGGCGGTAGGTATCCGGCCCGACTACGCCCATGCCCACTACAATTTCGGGCAACTGCTGATGCAACAGGGAGAGCTGCAAGAAGCCGAATCTCATTTTCGGCGAGCGATCGAAAAGGAGCCACGATACGCAGCGGCTCAAGCCGGGCTAGGCAACTGCTTGGTCCGACAGAACCGCGAAGCAGAAGCCGAATCACACTATCAAGTAGCCCTTGAAGTATCGCCCTATTTCGCTGATGCACATTATAACTTCGCCCTCGCGCTCCATCGGCAAGGCAAACTCAGCGAAGCCGCCCGGCATTACCAGCTCGCTACGCAGCTCGACCCGTTGAATGCCGATGCGCACAGCAATTGGGGCGTCTTGCTCGAACGCCAGGGGCGGGTCCAGGACGCCATTCGACACTACCGCCGCGCCCTCGAGATCAATCCCAGCCACGCTGACGCGCGACGCAATCTACGGGCGGCGGAGTCCCGATCCGAGGAGTGAGCCGGCCGCTGCACCTCGAGATGCAACCGCCCCTCCCGGCTCGGCCCGGGAAGACAACGTCCCATCACAGACCAGTTGCCCTTTCGGTAACAGAGATCCCCTGTCAGAAGGCGACGAGAAGGGGCGTTTTGAAACTCGGGTGGGGCGGCTAATCGATGTAACCGAGACTGCGTAGTTGCTCCAGCCGCTCGCGATGTGAGGCGGCATCCATCCTGAGTGTCGGCCGAGAGGCCAGGAAGGCACGGGTGTCGTGGGACGAGACGCGCTCTGGCTGATTTGAAATGTCGAAATCGTCAGCCGTCAACCTACGGAGCGGCCGACCATCCATGTCCCGGCCTAGGGGGATACGCATCCAGGTCAGGATCGTTGGGACGATGTCGTATATTGACCCAAGAGATTGCAGATCGCCTTGTCTCAGATCCTCCGGTTTGCTACTCCCCGGAGCATGACGAACCCCAGAACCGGCGACTATGATGACACCCGGAGACCATCCGAAGTGGTGCCCTGAGAATGTCCGCTTCGAGACTTCGACCGCATCGAACTTGCGGCCATGTGGTTGCATCCCGTGGTCGGAAATGATCATCACGGATGCATCAGGCCCGAGAGCATCTGTCAATGTTCCCACCGAGCGGTCAACGTAAGCGTAATAGTCGGTGATGACGTCACCGAAGTTTTCGATCTCCTTCGGCGATGGCGGGTCATCGTAAAGCTCCGGTCGCATGTAACGCCAGAAGCGGTGGCCCACCACGTCCGGTCCACCGAAGTAGACCATCATCAAGTCGAATGGCTCTTCGCTTTCGAGCAGCCTTCTGGCGATACTCAAATAGGTTGCGTCAGCCCGAAACGACCATTGGCAGTCCGCCCAGAGCCTTTCGCCCATTCTCGTCAGCGGGTAGGGGAAGGGACCAAAGATCTCGTTTGTGAGGTCGGGCAAACCCTCGTGGGATCGTTTGAGCAGCGCCATCATGTCGCTTTGCTTCGCGGGCGGCCAGACCTGTCCCGGCAAGCCTTCGATGAGTCTCCCCTTCCAGGGCAGCCCACCTAACGTGTTAGTTTGCGCAACCATGATTCCGTTGATCTCTTCGACGGGATACGTCATCCACCAACCGATCACAGCCACCGGCTTACCGTAGTCAGAAAGGATGTTCCACAACGCTTTGGTCTTGCGATCCCCGTTGTTGTAGAGCTGCCGCTTACCTTCATTGTCCCGTCGAGTGAAGTCATGAATGCCATGTCTGGCGGGGATTTTCCCCGTGGCCACCGAGGTCCAGACAACAGGCGACTCCGGATTTCGCAACGTGTTCAACCGCCCATAGATACCTTGGCGCATGATTCGAGCCAGATTGGGAAGGGAACCGTCGCGGAGCATGGTCAGGATCACGTCCCACTCAAAACCGTCCACGCCAATTACCAGCAACGGCGCCGCGGTCGGGCCGGGATGCGCAACTCTTTCAAAGTCGTTCTCCGGGAGAACACCCCGACGGCACGATGAGAGGACACATAAAACAAGGAGCAATGCCACTGATTTCGTGGTCTTGCAGTGCATCGGTGTTCCTCAACCTTGCGGCAAGTTGGTGTTAGTCGGCCGAGCTTTGCTGCTGAGTCTCGTGAGGTGTTGCGACGTGGGTACTCTCCCTCGCCGCGAGGGAGCGGGATTCGAGAAATCTGAACAGGTTCCTTGACTACAGTATGGACCCAATCCAGCTCTTTCTAGGCGCTAGTTTGACAACGTCTCGGCAGCAGCCGGGGACCTCACTGAGTTTCCCTGGGCGTTATTCTTCTCGTGCTCGAGAAGGAAGCGCTTCACTTCGAGGCCGCCGGCGTAGCCGGTCAGCTCTCCCGCCGATCCGACAACTCGATGACAGGGGATGATCAGAGCCATCGGGTTCTGACCCACGGCAGCCCCAACGGCCCGAGACGCAGTGGGGTTGCCAACCTGCTTGGCTACTTCACCGTAACTCATGGTCGACGCCGGCGGAATCGTCCTGAGCGTCTCCCAAACAGAACGTTGGAAGGCCGTCCCTTGAAGAGCGAACGGAATCTCGGGACAGAAATCTAGGTCGCCCGCAAAGTAGCAATACGTGAAAGCTTCAGCGCGCAACAGCCAAAGATTTCCGCGACCCGGCTTTCTCGCGTCCAACGGAAAGCAGCGCTGCATCTCTTCGCTTTGTCGATCAAAGTAAAGCGCGGCAAGACCGTCTTCCGTCGCCAGCATGTGTATGCGGCCTGCTGGTGAATCTACGTCGGCGTAGTACATAGCGCCCCTCCCGTAAACCGTAAACAGTTACTGAGCCTCGCAAACTACAGTGACTTGGCCCATTTGCAGACCGGCCACAGTATGCGGCCCTTGCTCCGATTTCGCTGTACTTTGCGAGAAGGCTCGGTTGGCCATGATGATTGCCTCCCCACGCGGCAAAGGGTGAAGCAAACATCCTCTCAATGATACCGAACGGGCGGTTCATCGCGCGGGTTGCCTCTTGGCCCCGACGAGGTGCATTGCAGGAGTTCTTCACTGCATTTGGCACCTGATTCTGGGTTGACGAACGCCAGCACCGATACTGATTCAGACCCTGCTAGCCTAGGGATACGTGCCGAAGGAACCACCTGCTCGGCCCGCGACTCGTCGCCTCCCCATTGGAACGCTGATTTTCGTTGGCGTGCTCGTTGTTTTCTGGGCTGTACAGGGAGCGATGGACGTCTATCGGGCGCGCCAACATGATTTTCTGAACATCTATACGGGTGCGTCCCTGGCTCGCGAAGGGCGTTTCGCGGAGCTGCACGACCAGCAAGCGCAGCTGGCTAGAGAGAAAGAACTTCTTCCCGAGACGTCTGAGCTAATTCCCTTTGTGCGACCAGCGTTTTACGCGGCGTTGCTGGCTCCCCTTTCGTTAATCCCGTATGAGACCGCCCTCTGGTGTTGGCTGTTGCTGCAGTTCTTGTTGCTGGTGGGATGCTGGCTGTGGGCCGCGCGGAAGTTTGGTTCCGATGCGCTCATCTTTGGGGCTCTCTATTTTCCTACTGCTCACGGGATCTCCAGCGGCCAAGATTCTTCCGTAATGCTGCTGATTCTGATCGGCGCCTACGCCTTGGCCGAACGAGGAAGACCTTTCTGGAGCGGCGCCGTCCTCGGGCTAGCTCTCCAAAAATTCCATCTCCTGCTTCTGCTGCCGGTCGCCATGCTCATTCGCAGGCAGAACAGAATGCTGTTTGGTTTTGGCGCCGCTGCGATCGGGGAAGTGCTGCTCTGCGCCATGCTGAGCGGTATCCAAGGAATGCAACTCTACGTTGATCTTCTGACCGCCAAAGACATCAAGGCCCTCTCGCCGTTGCCGGCGCTCATGATCAACGTCTATGCAATCGGTGAGAACCTGGACATTTACTCCCCGCTGCTTTCGGGTGCCCTGGTGGTTTTGACGCTCGGAGTGACAGCTATCGCCGTGTGGAAGGCACCCTACTGGCGATCATTGGCAGCGGCGGTCGCGGGGTCTCTGTTAATCGCCCCGCACGTATTCCGATACGATGCGTCGTTCCTTCTCCTGCCGCTGTGGCTGGTCATGTTCGTGTCGAAGAGCTCTTTTTCGCGCTTTGCCGCCCTGGCGTTGGTGGTTCCCATACCGTATTTCATCGCTATTTTCGGTAAACCGTATGGCGCGGTACCTCCGCTGGCGATCCTGGTGTTTCTCATCGCGCTAGCACGAGAAAACTATTTGGAGGTTTACCAACCGAGATCTCCGTTAGGCGAGGGTGCCTCTTTAGCGACCTGAGTTTAGGGCTGTGGTCGCACTCTCTATTCGCACGCTGCGACGTGCTCCATCTTGAGCAACCCTTGCGCCACACGCGACCCGGCTGTTACTGTTACGCTCGTCGAACGACGTCCTTTTCCTGAGTTACCGCGCTCCGGCCCCGATTCATGCCAAACGAACCGGTAGACAATCCCTACGAGCTTCATCCTGAAAGCATTCAGACCCCGCCCATTGCCCTTCGAGAAGTTCTGCGTTGGATCGGGCCCGGACTGATCATCGCGAGCGCCGTCGTTGGAACAGGTGAACTGATTGCCACTACTGTCCTAGGGGCCGAGAACGGATACCGGTTGTTGTGGCTCGTCGTGCTGAGTTGCGTGATCAAGGTCGTTGTCCAGAACGAAATCGGGCGTTATACGGTGGGCACGGGTAAAACCGGGCTGGAAGCGCTCGACCGGGTGCCCGGACCGCGTTTCCGTGTTTCGTGGGTGGTGTGGGCTTGGTTTCTGATGCAAACGACGACCATGATGACAATCAGCGGCATGTTTGCCGGCATCGCCGAGGTGCTGAATCGAATCGTGCCCGCTGTCACGATCGGCGCCTGGGTTTGGGTCGTGACAATCGTAACCCTCGTCGTGTTGGTGATTGGCCGCTACCGTCTGGTGGAGAGGGTTGCCGTGTCGTTGGTGATCATCTTCACTGCCCTAACTGTCAGCGCCGCGGTTCTGTTGGGGATGAAACCGGAATACTTTTCCTGGGCGGAGATGGTCGACGGCTTCATGTTCCATTTGCCCCTCGGCGGCCTGGGAATTACGGTTGCGGTGTTCGGCATCACCGGGGTGGGGTCGGCCGACTTAGTGATGTATCCTTACTGGTGCATCGAGAAAGGGTATGCCCGCTTCGCCGGCCCCCGCGACGACACACCGGAGTGGCGGAACCGAGCTCGTGGATGGGTCAAGGTGATGGGCGTGGATGTTCTCTGCTCCATGTTCGTCTACACCTTCGCGACAATAGCCTTTTACCTGCTTGGCGCGGGCGTGCTTCACGGGCTAGATGTCATCCCCAAAGGCACCGAGACGATCGCGATCCTCTCGAACATTTACACCGAGACGCTCGGCGGTTGGTCGCTGTACGTTTTTCTGGCGGGCGCGGTGGCGGTCTTATACTCGTCCGTATTTGCCGGAAGCGCGGCTACAGCCCGTGTCTACGCCGATTTCGTCGGCCTACTCGGAGTTTACGATCGCCGCAATTATGGGTCGCGGCGCCGGGTGACACAACTTTTCATTGGGTTTGTGCTGTTCGTACCCGTGATCTACTATTT
The DNA here is from genome assembly GCA_965222095.1 of Bryobacterales bacterium. Taxonomy (GTDB): domain Bacteria; phylum Acidobacteriota; class Terriglobia; order Bryobacterales; family UBA6623. The sequence continues at coordinate 1,452,350 of CBDCTD010000004.1, read as the reverse complement.
CCTTCTACCCGAACCCGTTATGCTCGTAACTATCGGCGGCATCGCGCAGGCTCTCATGCTTCCGATTGTTGGGTTCTCGATTCTTTACTTGAGATACCGTCATCTTCCGGAAGCCATTGCACCCAAGGGGTGGATCACTCTGGCGCTGTGGGTTGCCTCCGTCATCACGGCCGTCATGATGGGGTACTCCGTGTTGCAACGGCTGTGGTGAGTTAGGCGGTGAGGGCAGGGAACTCGCCCTGCGAGTCTGAAGGAAGTTCAGGGTGCTTCTCGCTCCAGCCCGCCGTTATCTGGGCCTCGACCAAACCTACACTCGTTAATCGGAAGCCTCAATCTCGACCATGGCGAATCAACCTATAGTCGACCCCTACGCACTTCGCCCCGAAAGCATCGAGGCTCCTCCCAATAGCTTCATCGGCACTCTCCAACGAATCGGGCCGGGCCTCATCACCGCCGCCACGGTCGTCGGCACCGGCGAGTTGATCGCTACGACGGTGCTGGGGGCTGAGAACGGCTACCGCCTACTGTGGCTCGTAATTTTGAGCTGCCTGATCAAGGTCGTCGTGCAGAACGAAATGGGCCGCTACACGGTGGCCACAGGCGAAACCGCCCTGGCGGCCTTGAACCGTGTTCCCGGACCGCGCTTTCGGGTCTCGTGGGTGGTGTGGACTTGGTTCCTCATGGAGGCGACGGCTTTGACGGCGCTTAGTGGGATGTTCGCGGGTATTGGCGAAGTGCTCAACCGGATCGTCCCGGCGATTGCCATTGGCGCCTGGGTCTGGATTGTCATGCTTGTCACTCTTGCGGTACTGACGGTCGGCCGCTACCGCCTCGTCGAAAACGTTTCCTTTGCCCTCGTGGCCGCCTTCACCGCGTTGACTGTGAGTGCGGCCGTGTTACTGGGATTGAGGCCGGAGTTCTTCTCCTGGCCCCGTGTGTTGGACGGCGTGCTGTTCCATCTTCCGCAAGGAGGTTTGGGGACGGCGGTCGCGGTACTCGGTCTTACCGGCGTCGGCTCCTCTGACCTGGTGATCTACCCCTATTGGTGTATCGAAAAAGGGTACGCGCGGTTTGCGGGACCCCGTGAAAACACCAGTGCTTGGCTGGGCCGGGCCCGCGGGTGGGTCAAAGTGATGGGTTATGACGTGGTGAGCTCGATGCTGCTCTACACCGCGGCCACGGTCGCCTTCTACCTACTGGGCGCAGGCGTGCTGCATGGGCTAGGGGCTGTCCCCGAGGGTACCGAGACGATCAACATCTTGTCGAACATCTACACCGAGACGTTGGGCGACTGGTCGCTGCACTTCTTCTTAGCCGGCGCCGTAGCCATCTTGTATTCCTCCGTTTTCGGCGGAGCAGCGGCCAGCGCGCGCGTCTTCGCCGACTTCGTAGCTTTGCTGGGGGCCTACGACAGCGACAATTATCCGCACCGCCGCCGAGCGGTTCAGCTTTTCACGGGGATTGTGCTTGTCGTACCGGTGATCTATTACATGGTCCTACCCGAGCTCGTTCTGCTCGTCAAGATCGGCGGTGTTGCGCAAGCCTTGATGCTGCCCATCCTCGGGTTCTCCGTTCTCTACTTGAGATACTGGCATCTCCCGAAAAGCATTGCGCCCAAGGGGTGGATCACCCTGGCTCTTTGGGTCACGGCCGTCATCACCGCGGTCATGATGGGATATTCTGTGCTGCGAGAATTGGCGTGACCTGTTCGTCTTCAGAAGGACGTGGCGCGGGCCTCCGGTCGCCGTTGAGCCGCGTTCACGTGGCTTTCTTGGGCCGTTGCTTAGGCCAGCCGTTTTACGGCTGGTTGCGAAACAGCCCAAATCTTAGCCTGCTTCCAGCGGGCTTCTGCTCATCAAAGATTCGTGCGTGAACTTCTGAAACTCAGCCCTAGGGAGCGTCCGTCTCACTCGGCGAAGCAGTAGTAGTACCCGTTGCCGCCCGTACCTTGCAGATTCGCCTGACTGCAGCCCCGAGAGCCGTGCGCGGAGTTCCACGAAGTCGGTGCGCTACCGCCACCCTGGCGGTCGTGATGGCCAACCTGAGCGCTGCCCTCCCCGTCGCTTGTCCAGTTCTGGCAGGTATGATCCTCGCCGTCCGCGAAGGCGGTGCCGTCTCCCTGGGATCCCGTCAGGATATCGTGCTGATTGGGTGTGTCTCCCCGGCCGTTGACGACCGCGCCTTTTTCGTTGAGCGACGTCTCCTTACCCAGGTTGTTGCTCTCTGAGTGCAGGTCGTCGACGTTCTGGGCAACGCGGACACCCTTGGCGTTGTGCCACGGACCGCTGCCGATGCGGTCACGAGCATTGACAGCTGCCGTATCGTCCGCGGCGCTTGCGCTCAAATAAGCGCGCCAGGTGCGTTCGCCGGCCCCTGCGGCTTCGGCGAGCGCTTGGCAGTGTGCGTCAGCGCCCGTCAAACCGCCCATGGAAGCTCCATCACCCGGGCCTGCGCTCGTGATAAAGAAGCTGAGTTTTTTCTCGTCGGCGTCCTTCGAGCACGCCGGTTGTAACGCGACGGCACAGAGCGCAATCGAGGCGCAAACAAACGGTATTTTCTTCATGACGGTTCTCTCAATCCTGGAAAGTCGCGACCACGGCCTCTGCATTCTACCAAGATGCCCCGTCAACTGACGACAACTACTTGCTTGCGCCTCATGGCGAGGTGATTCGCGACCTTGACAGCAGCCTCCCGCCTGCGGCTCTGTGTGTCCCACGGTTACGCGCTGAGACCCGGCATGAAGGCACTAGGAACAGATGGTGTTCGGTTCCCCGTCTAAGCTGCCGAAACTCCTGCTCACTGGTCCCGAGCTGACGGAGGATTATCCCGGCTTGGGGCAGCCTGCTGGAGCGAGCTGCTATCGGGCAAACATTCGACGCTCCAAAGTGCGGGACGGGTCAAGGGACTTCGCTTTGCGGAAATAGTCTCGTGCGGCCTTTTGATGTATCTGGGCTGCCCTGCTATAGTCGTCGGCTGCTGATTTCTCACCTTTCGAGCGCGCGTCCGCGGCGTTTACCAGGGCCAAAGTTGCCTCCGCTTCTTTCTGCTCAGCTTGCGCGACTTGCTCAGTGTAGGTGTCTTTTTCGCGCTTTGCCTGTTCGATCCGTTCCTTATTTTGCCTAACCAGCATTCTGCTGGACTCACTCACGCTGACGCGCAGTGAATTGACCAGCTCATCTCCAGAGAGGTCGACTACCTCCGCTAGATATTTCGTCAGCTCTCTGGCCCTCTTGGGATCCCTTTGGAACTTGATTTTGACGACTCGCTTTGCGAGGTCCGCCGCGCGATGCGGGTCGATCTCATCCAGAATCTCGAGCGCCGTAATGTATAACCGAACCTCCTTGTAGATCTGCCTGTCCGACTCCGATTCGGCTATGTCAAGGATCAGCCTCTCGGCGATCTTCGCCACCATACCTCGCTTTTCCTCGCCCACTGAACGGTTCAAGGCGATGAGGGCGACATCCCGTCGTGCTCCCTCGGTCGTGAGATCTTCGATCAGAGTCTGTACTAAGTTGCCGGTCTCGAGCGACTGCTTCACCGAATCCGCACCGGTTTTCAAAACGACGCCGATCCCGACAAGGACAACCCCCGCAAACACTCTCCCGAGGACATCCATCTTGTCCCAAAAGTCCTTGCGCGGCCTCGCGCGCTCCGCGGGACCTTCCTCGCCGTGGTCTTGATCCTCATGCCGATTGCTCATGCCGCCACCTCGCTTTCGATCCCGACGTTTCCGAATCCATAGTGAACTCGTCTCCAGGACAGGCGCTAGCGGTCCTCGCCCTCCTTGCCGTAGCTGTGCCCTCCGAGAATCTCTCGTACCTCCGCCGCTGAGCCTGCCTTCTCCAGAGCGCTGATCTTCTCCTCCTCTTCTTTCTGGAGCGCGGTAACGTTCTCCAGCACGGCCTCGATCTTGTCCGCGGGAAACTTGCACGCGCCCGTCTCATCCATGTGAACGATCTCCCCGGGACTCACGTCCATACCGGCAATCGCCACCGGGACGTTGACCGCTTGCACCGCCATGTCGCCGTGCCCGGGCGTAGCACCGCTCAAGACGTACTGAAACTTCATGGGGCGAATCTCGTCGAGATCGCGGGACGGGCCGTTTGAAATAGCGCCGACACAGCCCACCGCCTTGAGCGCCGTCGTCATGATCCCGCCGGCGAGTCCGACCTTGCCGGCGAGCTCCGGCGGAAACTTTTGCTGGAACACAAACACGGTCGGCTTCTTTGACGCGTCGAGCGCATCGATGACGTCCATGAAGGTGAGACGGGAATAGTTCGGATCGGGAAGGCCGTAGACGCACGTTACCGCGTAGCCCACCGTCCGACCGAGTTCGGGGTACATGCACCGCACACTCTGGTCCGTGTACCAGTTCTCGGTCCAGGGATTGTAGAGCCCGAGGCACAGCGGGTTCGTCGGATACGTCGCGACGACGTTCGTAATCGACGGCGTGTCAAACGTCTTCAGCGCTTCCAGCGTTTCCTGTTCGGTCATCGATTGTCTCCGTGCGGCGATAGAGCGTCAGGCGATCGAAAACCCGTCTGAGTTTCGAACGGGTCAAAAACGACCTACCCATTATGAGGACTTGAGCTACCGGTCGGCAATCAAGGTTCGTCACGCAGCCGTCCTACTGCCTTGCGAATCGCGTATTGCGCCTTTTGAATCGCTTCTAGGTTTTGGTGCTTTTGTCCAGGCCAGAAAATAGGCAATCAGCGCTGGCGCTATCGCTCATCGCACTTGTCCTGCGAACTCCCTTTCGGTCGGGCCCCGGATCAAGACTTCACAAGAACCGCAAGAGCCTCGTCAAGCTTTCCCAAGTCGTCTTCATTGTTGAAAAAGTGGGGCGACACGCGCAGGTTTCCTTTGCGGGCTGCCACGGCGATCTGACGGCGGCGCAGCTCGACAGCCAACGCTGACATATCCACCCCCGGAAACTGTGCGCTAACGATCGGCGAGTCGTAGTAAGGATGTTGATCGTAGCGCAGGATTCCCCCGCGCTCTCGCAGGACGTTTCGAGTTCTTGTGGCCAACCCGAGGACACGCTCCTCGATTGCCTCGGCGCCAAGCGACCGTAACAGCTCTAGCACAGCCCCCATAGCGTAGATCCCGCCAAAATTCTGCCCGCCCCCTTCGTACTTCATGGCTGCCTGCGGCAGCTCGGGCAAGCCCTCATGCAGGTGATCAACGTTTCGCCAGTCTTTGTGGCTACGCCAGCTATAAAGACTCGGTGGCAGCCATTCGCGTACCTGCGAGCCAACGTATGCGAAGCCGACTCCCATCGGGCACAGCAACCACTTGTAGCCGTGCACGGCAAGCACGTCAGGCTGAACGGTTTGGACGTCCATTTTGAGTGCCCCGACGCCCTGCGTGCCATCGAGAAAGAACAGTACGTTGCGCTCGCGGAGCGCCGGACCGATTTCCTCCAATGGCGGTCGAAGGCCGGTCGAATAGTTAACCGAGCTGAGGATCACCAATTTCGTCCGGTCGGTAATCTCGCCGAGGAATTTGTCCATCGAAAAGAGCCCGTCGGGCAACGCTGCTTGCGTATGCTTGACGCCTCGCTGCTCTAGGACTCTTGCGAAATACTCGTTGTTAGGAAACTCGTGGGGCAGCGTAACAACGTGGTCGCCGGGAGTCCATCGGATGCCATTGACTACCCAGGAGAGTGCCGTTGCGGCATTCGGAATAAAAGCAACATCGTCCGGCTCAGCCCCGATCAGTTCCGCGGCTTGGGCCCGGACCGCGTCGGCATCGGTATACCAATCGAGGAAGTCGAGGCAGGCTTCCCGATCCCGACGGCTGAAGTGGTTCGCGGCAGCTTCGACGGCACATGTAGGCACAGGACCGAACGTGGCGGTGTTGAGATAGACCCATTCCTTGAGAACTGGAAAGTGTGCGCGGATCGTCTGCCAATCTGTCGGCATCTGAGTTTCTGGGAATAGTACCACCAAGTGCCATCGAGGATCTCGTAGGACCAGCGATCCCGCTGTCCGCGCGAAGAATTCTCCGCCAATCGCCTCTACAACCAGCTAACATAGAGCGATCGAATGGCGGTGTTGGCTGATCGCGCCTTGGCGATGAACTCGTAGGGACAAGCGATCCCGCTTGTCCTAGCCCTTGGTTGCAAAAGTTCGCGCCATTTGAAAAGTGCTTTCCTGTTCGCAGAGTCTTCCGAGCCGCGACCGTGAGGGTCTGTGAAAAAACCGGGGACTGTCACAAGCGGCGTCCCGGAAGTAATTTAGAATCAGTGGCATTTTGAGCCGCGGCTGACTGTCCCAAGGTTTTTTCACAGACCCGTGAGGGAGCGGTCTAGGCGTGAATCTATGCAACCAAGCACTAGCCCTCAAAGACAGCTCGTTCTGCCGTCCTACTACTGTTCGACAGGCATCACATTTTCACTGCCGCGCATGCAAGGACCGGCGGGATCGCCGGTCGCTACTCATTGGTATCGAAACGAGGACCAACCTTGACCATACAGCCTAGAACCACAATCCCCTTCCTGCTGATAACAGCACTTCTGTTTTCATGCGGAACTCCGCAATCAACCGAGGACGTGGCTCCCACCTCGGAACCAATCGTTCCGGCCGACGCCAAGCTGGAACACCTGTTCACGCGCACAGCCGACATCAAAGGCGGCCTGACCGAAGGACCGGCCGTGGCGCTCGACGGCAGCATCTACTTTTCTGACATTCCATTCGGGAAAGACAAAGGCATGATCTTGCGCTTCGACCCGAAGACCGGGGAAACCATTGTTTTCACCGAAGACAGCTACAAATCGAACGGCTTGGCGTTCGACGCCGACGGTCATTTGATCGCTGCCGAGGGGTCCAATTACGGCGGCCGCCAGATTTCAAAATGGGACGTCGAAACCGGCGAGCGCACCACCGTGGCGGACAACTACGAGGGCAAGAAATTCAACTCGCCCAACGACCTTGTGATCGACAGCCAGGGCCGTATCTATTTCAGTGATCCCAGGTATCTGGGAGCAGAAACCCGCGATCTCGACTACTTTGCCATCTTCCGCGTCGACAAAGATGGGACGGTCGTCGAAATCACCCGCGAGGTGTCTAAACCGAATGGAGTGGCTCTCAGCCCCGATGAAAAAACGCTCTATGTGGCCGACCACGACAACGGGAGTGAGAAAGTCGACGATCCTACTGCGCCGCCCGCAACGCCAGGGCCGATGAAGGTCTATGCCTTCCCACTCGGGCCGGACGGTTTGGTGTCGGGCGAACGAAAGACTCTCGTGGACTTTGGAGACCAATCCGGCTGCGACGGCATGACCGTGGACGACAAAGGGAACATCTACCTAACGGCCCGTAGGGCGGAACGTCCCGGCATATTGATCATCAACCCCGCAGGGGAAGAAGTCGGGTTAATCCCCCCGGTTGCTCCCCCCCAGGGAGATGCCGAGAGCGAAGCGAGCCTGCCCAGCAACGTCGAATTCGGCATCGGTGATGAAGCAAACGTGCTGTATGTAACCGCCGACACGAGCCTCTACCGCATCCGCCTGAACGCAACAGGACATCATCCGCAGCACTCGCGGTGACAGGCGGCTTGGAGGAACCTGCGAGATCGGCCGGCATTGATCGAATGATCGTCACCCGGGGGACGGCATCACTGAGTCTCGCGAATCATAGTGACATGGCCCGTCTTTAGACTGTAGGGGCACAGCATGCTGTGCCCGCGTTCCAGAGTCACGGTATCTTGCGAGCCGCAATGGATTTCCCGCCTGACGAGCCTCCTAAACCCTAGCTGTTTACCCTGCCTTGGACCGCACGTTTTCGGGCCCAAACCGGATCAAACAGAGCCACAGCCGAGTGGCTGCGGTAAAGATCCGGGACTGATTCCTGTCCCCGACTTTCGTGGATACCGTTTCATTTCGGAGCGGGCCGAGTACGTGGTAGATTAGAGACCCATGAGCCGCTACGGTTTGTCGAAACTAACTGTCCAAGTCCTGACCATTGCAGTCTCACTTCTCACGCCGGCTCACTCTGAAAACGCCCCCTTCGCCCGAATCGGCCGAGAAGTCATCAAGAATCGACTGGGGAAGCAGCTTGATAAAGCGAACTAACCTATGGGCGCCAACCCATATCGCGGAGATCTTGCGGTGAACAACATAATTCACGAGATCTACAACAATTTCCTGCTCCGGGACGTTATTGCAAAGGTGGTCCCGGGGACGGTAGTCTTGCTCAGTACTGCTGTTCTCGCGTCTGCGAGACCCCCTTGGGAGTTGCTTCGGGACATTCACGCTGCCAAAGTGTCGTGGCCTTTCCTAGTCCTAACCGCATGCGTTTCGTGGGCTTTCGGGTACGTCGCGCAGGAGATTGGGCGATGGCCGATAGTCTGGGGACGCAGTATGCTACAGAGCCAGACACCGATTGAAATCATGTTCAGACTCGAGAGCAAACAACGCTCCACCCGTCGATTGCGAGAAAGGCGTGTAGTGATAAAGCAGGCCACAGGGAATCTTTTTGTCGCGTGGTTGTTGCTGCTTGCTGTGACTCTAGTCCTACCGCTGAGTGGTTTGCTCTCGCAGCCCTTTCGCCTCGCCCTCGCTTCAGCGCTGCCGTTAGTAGCCCTGATCAGACGGCACTATTTTGAGGTGCAGCAGAACACAGTGATGGACGATCTCGCACTCGGATCGGATCTCAACTCTCCGGACGATCGGTAAGCTCGTGCCGAATCTTGTGCCAATCCGGCTAGCCGTCTTTGACATCGATGGTGTGCTGCTCCGGAGAGGAAAAGCTGAGGACAGAGCGGTCGAGACGCTGTTCACAATTCGACGATCACAGTGCGCCGTGGCTGCACTCACCAACAGTGCGTCACTGACGCGTGATCAACAGGTCCGGCGCATGTCATCGGCAGGATTCAGGTTTCAACGGGATGACGTCATGACGTCTGCGTTTGCCACAGCGCTTCGCGTCTCTGAATACGCCGATGCCCTAAGGAAGACGGCTGGCCGGGACAAGAAATACCGTGTCTACGTCGTCGGCGACGCAGGATTGGTCGATGAGTTGCGGGAGGTGGACAAGGGGATCGAAATCCTAGAGACGGTGACCAACCTGAACGAGGTTAATGCAGTAGTTGTAGGGATCGATCACTCAATATCATACGAGAAAATTGCTTCGGCCCAATTGGCGATTAAACAAGGGGGAGCAAAGTTCATCGCCACCAACCAGGATGCTGCCTTCCCAGGTCTAGACGAGGCTGGCCATCAGCGCGAATGGCCGGGTGCAGGCAGTATCGTTGCGGCCGTACACGTTGCTGCGGGCGTGGACCCTGAGACGATTGGCAAGCCAGACCAAAGGGCCTTGGAAATCCTCATGAAGCGCCACGGAGTCGGGGCTCAAGAAACCCTGATGGTAGGGGACAACCCCAGCACCGACATTCTCGCTGGTAGGAATGCTGGCGCACACACAGTCCTTCTGAGGGGTGGACTTGCGAAAGAAAGCCCTCGAATCAACGAAGTCTCAGCTGACCACGTACTCGATACGATAGCCTGCCTATTGGATCACTACTGTTTTCTCCCAGCGAGATGAGAGCGGAATCCCGAGATCCGTCGAAGGACAGTTGACGCGGGGAAACCGGGACAGCCTCAGTTAATTAACACCATGGGCTGCGGGCCTCTTTCTAGGCCCGCACTACGGGCCGCTGGCAACATTGCATTTGATGCTGGCCCGAGGCGTCAGCCGCGGCTGGTCGCCGCGTGGTCTGTTCCTGGTCGGCGCTCGGCCTCCCCTAGCGACCGAGAGGGGCCTGGGGCGGGGCAAGAAATCGGCCTTTCCTACGGCCGATCCCCTTCTTCTTACTCCTTGGCCACAAACGCTACACCCTCGCTAGGCGGCGTTTTCCTTGCGCTAGGACACGATTTTGGCACGCAAAATCCGGCCTCGAGGACGCTTTTCAGCAGTCCCGAAAAACGCGGTCACAGACTTTTCACATCTTTTCTCCTCCCCGTTTCAACAACTTACCCCCTCGGACCCCTCCTAACGCTCAATCCGTCTCTTATTCTGGTACGGGGCCCAGAAAGCGAAATCTCGGATGGATGCCCCTCGTATTTCCGCCACTTTCTGCCACCGGCTCTAGCCGGGGCGGCTGGGAACGCTTCTATGCCTCACAATGCAGGAGACTTAACCATTAGGCGGGACAATCCCATTGCCACCCCACTCGCCTGCCAAGCTACCGCCACGTCACGAAAATCGCCCGCTAGCGCACCCCTAGGCCGTCTTTTGGCCCCGCTCGGCGGCCTTTTCTGCCCGCTTGCGTCGGCAAGAGGAAGCCATGATGCAGGGGGCGCATGATTCCGGCTTGGCTTCGAAGCCATTCGTTCACCGTCCGACGAACGTACTTGACCCACCCGCATTGTCAGGGAGACCGCAAAGACCGGCATTCACACTGGGGCACAGAGGGAAAAAATACGAAACAAACCCAATCTCGCGCAAGCCACAGGGAATCAATGGTTTGCGGCTGGTTCCCAATACTTCGGTGCCTAGCTCAAACCTAGCGTGAATGGCGATCTTGGGCGGCGACTTCCCGCTTGGCGGAGGATATCTTGGCTGGCTCAACCCACGGGAATCGTAATCTCGCGCTCGACGACGGGCTGCTACCGCGTCGGCTATCCGACTTTGACCCAGCGCCGGGACCGGGCGGCCTTTATTACCGCGTCCATGACGAGCTGGTTGCGCACGCCGTCGCGGAAGTCCGGGCGAATCTTCTTGCGGGACGCGAGGGAACGCAGGAAGTCGGCGACCGAGTGGGTGTGAGTGTGTTCGTACCCGATGATGTGGCCGTCGCCCCACCAGTTATCGGCGTAGGGGTGCTTGCCTTTCGAGATGGCGATGATTTCTCGAAAGCCCTCTCGGTCCGCCCCGTCCTCGGTCGAGTAGAACTTGAGGACGTTCAGGTTTTCGAGATCAAACGTTAACGAACCCTGGCTGCCGTTGATCTCGAAGGTGTTTTGGTTCTTGCGGCCGAGCGCGAAGCGGCTAGCTCCAAGGGTCCCGATAGCACCGTTGGCAAAGCGTGTACACACGACGACGGCGTCGTCCACGTTGACCCTTTGCATGGTTCGCGGGCTTGCCAGAGAGGGACGCCGCTTGATGAAAGTTTCCGCGGCGGCTGAAACTTCTTTGATCTCCCCGCACAGGAAGCGCCCGAGGTCGATGCTGTGGGAACCGAGATCGCCCAGGGCGCCGCTTCCGGTCTGGGCCTTGTCGAAGCGCCAAAGCCGAGGGAGTTCGGGTGACATGGCCCAGTCCTGGAGGTAACGAGCCCAGAAGTGGTACACCTTGCCGATGCGGCCTTGCTCAATGAAGCGCTTGGCGAGGGCAATGGCCGGGGCGCGGCGGTAATTGTGCATCACGAAGTGACGAATGCCGGCCTTTTCGGCGGCCGCCAGCATTTTCTTGGCTTCCGTGCCGGTGATCGCAAGAGGCTTTTCGCAGAGGATGTGCTTCTTGGCCCGAGCCGCGGCGACACCCATCTCGCAATGCAAATTGCCCGGGGTGCAGATGTCGACGAGATCGATATCGTCACGTTCGATGGCGGCTCGCCAGTCGGTCGAGGCTTCCTGCCAGCCGTAGACCTTGGCCGCTTGCTTGGTTTCCCGCGGGTCGCGTCCGACGATCACTTTCATCTCGACCCGAGGCGTGTCGGGGAAGAACATGTTCACGCTGCGGTAGGCGTGGCTGTGTGCCTTGCCCATGAACTTCGTGCCCAGCAGGGCCACGCGTACGGACGATTGTTTGCCGCTTTTCGGCGATCCGGACGTCGATTGTCTAAACGCGAATTCGGGCATTCTGGGGAAGACCTCCTTGGTACCGGGTCGGGAAGCCGTTTTTGGGGCTCTTCGCCTGCGGCCGTTTTCTATGGTTGATGGTTCTACAGCCTAGCCTGGGCGATTGCTTGCGCTAAGAAGCGGGAAACTCTCGACCGGTGGCAGAAAAACGAGGTGTTTCTTCGGTGAGGTCAGATGAACATTTCTTCGTCGAGGGTTGCCTGGTCCACCGTCGGTTTCCGGGGCCCGAACAGGTGCTCGAAGATGACGCCGACCGCGACCGCCAGGGCCCGCAATTGGCGAACTGGTACGAGAAGCGTCCCTTGCAAAGCAGCGGCTGTTTCGTGGACACGCGCAAGAGCGCTTTCGACCGTTTGGTCTACTCGGTCCATTTGGTTCTTCGCCCGATCAGATACGTCGGTCAAAAGCGAGTCCACCTTTTCGACCTGGTTCTTGGTGGTCTCGGCAACTTCCCCGAGCCTGGTCAAGATCTCGTTGCTTTGTTGGCGTAGCTGCTCCAGCAGTTGGAGAGAACTGTCTGCGACCGGCTCCCAACGATCCATGAAGGTGGCGGATCGTTGTTGCACGGCCTTGATGGAGCGATAGATGCCGAATAGAAACGTCATCTGAATCACCAAGGCGACCGCGGCAACCCCGGTAAATACAGCCATCGTGATTAGCAGCAACTCCTGATTTTCCATAACGGATTCACCTTTCCGGCAAAACAGGCGGCCGCGGTGCCTACGAACTTCCAGCGTCCGATTCCGCCGTTGCGTCGCGATACGCTTTGCGGCCCACTTCTAGCGCGGCGGAAAGCTGTTCCCGTTGAGACCCGACGGCGTCACGGCCTCGATCGATCACTTCTTCGGCCTGTTCGCGCAGTTGCCCCCCCCGCTTTCGCAGGTACTCGCCTCCTTCGGCCGCCCGGGACCTAAGCCCTTCCCGTATTTCTTCCCCCGGCTTCGGCGCAAACAGGATGCCGAGTGCGGTGCCAATGCCCAGTCCAAGGCAAAAGAACGAAAGTTTGGAATCTGCCATGGGGTTCCCTCCCTGCCGGAGATTGTCGGCGCAACTTGCAACGGTGATGTTAACATATCCCAGCGACCCGCGGTCCTCGACCGTAATCAAGCAGAGGCCGTCCGCCTAGGCAGGTTTACAGGAAGGGCTAGCCACCTTGGATCGGATCGTTTGCCGCTCGAGAAATGGTGGATCATGACAGGGTCGGAGCACGTTGTCCGGTCGGGAGGGACGGCGCTCGCGACCGCGAAGGCAGGTCCCTTGTGGTGGACAATCGTCGGCACGGAGTTGGTTCCTCGCGAGCCTTGTTGAGCAACCCAGGCCGGGAAGTCTCGCTTCACTAAGGCTTGAGAGTTTGTGTGACAACTTCAATCAGAAACAGGTAGTGGCGACATCTCGGGTTACTGGCTGATACGGCCTACAGGCCTCTACTTCCGGGCGACGACACAAAGCTCCGGTCCCAGCGCGTTGCGTGTTGTTTCCCAAGCCGCGGGGTCATGTCCCCTCTCGAAAACGTACGGAGAAGAAAAGGTTCGGACGTCGTGAAACTTGTAGCGCGGAAGGTTCTTCGTGAAGAATTCTTTTTTGAAGGAGAGGGGATGGACTTCTCCCGAATAGGCTCCCCACTTTAGGCCATTCCGCTGCGCTTCCGTGCAACCGCAATTAGGAACAAAAGCAATCAGGTGACCCCCGGGTTTGAGGAGACTCAAGAACACCTCGAATACTCCATGGAGATTGGGCAAGTGCTCGAGCACATGTGACGTGTGCACGATGTCGAACGCGCCCCCAAGCCGCTGCGACACGCTCAGATCACCGTAAATGGTCACGCCCAGCTGTTCGCGACCGTACTTGGCTCGTCCCGAGGAGACTTCAAAACCACTGGCTCGATACCCGGATTTCTGAAACTGGTAGATTGCGTAGCCCCACGAAGCGCCAAAGTCAAAAAGGGAGCCGCCCGGACAAAAACGGCGCACCAACGTCAACTTTTGGGTCCAGTCTTTAGCACTTCCCTTGAAACTTGTTCTCTTGAGTCCATTCAACTCTTTTGATGTGGGCAACCGAGTCGTCAGCCCTGAAGAGTAGTTGACGTCATAGAAGCGGCGGTTTCCGTCCGGGCTGTCGGGAGGGTAGCGATATTCGAGCAAACATTGTCGGCAACGCAGCACCTCCATGACGAGATGCTTGGATCCCACCAGGGTATAATCCGCTCCCTGGCAATGGGGACACCGTTTCGGGGCCCTCCAACGGTTGGTTAGGCAGCGGACAGCGAAGGCGGCTCTTCCCATGCTTTGACGGTCAGGCGGTATGGCTAGTTGCGGGCTGTGGCTGGGGGAAAACACCGCGAGACGACTGCGATGCGCGGCGGTCCCTCGCCACCGGCAACGGTGCGGGTTCGGACGTTGGCGCGAGCTGCCGGCCGGTCTCGAACTTCATCCCGGGATTCCCTACCGCTTCCATCCAGGAGACCAGAGTTGCCAAGTAGGCAAGGGATCTGGTCGTGGCCTGGCGGTCTGAAAACGATAGGCACTTCCTGATCCAGTGGCGAGCTTTTTCGGGCTCGATTACAGTTTCGATCAAACCTATGGTTTTGAATAGGTAGTCCAGGAAGTCTCGACTCCTAAACAGGCTGTCGTAGTCGACGTAGTGTGTAGTTGGGCCGTGGCCGGCGCCGCCCAGCCAGTTGCGGATGCGGGGGCGAGATCCCATGGGCCGGGTGGTGTCGTCGATAGGAAAGTTCAACAGTGTAGGGCACAGTGTTTCGAGCGCAAGTCGGTGCCAGCGGTCGGCTAGCCGGAATCGGCGCGGAAGCTGCCGCACGGCGTTGATCCATTCGGAATCCAAAAACGGTGTGCGGGGACGGCAGACATCGGAGACTAATGCTAAGCCATTCGAGATGAAACTTCGGACTCGCTCACGCAGATAGAATTCGTCCAGGGCTTCGGCGAACGGGAGATCGTATCCCTTCGTGATCGCGGCTAGAAGTTCCTTCTTTCCGTCGTGGAACCAGTAGTCCAGCTCGCTCGCTAGACCGTCGGCGGCGGATGGCAGTGGCGCGCGACGCCGGAGCTTAGCGCCCCAGAACAACTGCCCGGCAACGGATCCCATCCCTGAGGCTGCCAACGACGGTAGACCGCGGTCGAAGTAATAGCTTCGCGCGAACTCTCCGTTGCTTCCGATGAAGAGTTTGTCATCGCGCGTCAAGCCTGCGCGCTGACCGTAGACATAGGTGTGCCAGTGGTCCCAAGTCTTCGTGCCCGACGTCAGTGAGACGATGCGCTGGCGACACCGAAAATAGTCTGACGCCGGGACATCGACGATTTGAAGTGGCAAAGCGAAAGTGAACGCGATAGTCTCGGCAACTCGCGCGTCGGTGGCGTCTTCCCGACCCATGACCAATAACCTCGGTCGGATTCCGCACTCGAGAAAACAAGCCAATAAAACTCGAGAGTCGAACCCTGCAGACATCGACAAGACCGCGTCATCACTTCCATGTGTCTCGACGAAACGGCAGAGCGCCTCGGCTGCGGTCACAAGCGCATCGCGCGAACCTGTTTGCGGCGCAGCCAGAGTAGTTTTCGACAGTTCTCCACCCCTCCAGCCGACAATTTGACCGGCGCCGACCCTTCGGACGCGCGCGTGGAGGGTATCGTCCCCAACGGTGTGGCCAAAGTAAGCCAGGCAGGCTAGCGATCGCCAGTTCCATTCCCAAGCCAGTCTGGCCTTGCGCACGACCTCCAAAACACTCCCGCCGAAATACAATCTCTGCGGAGTACAACAATAGAACAACTGAGAAAGTCCGTTTCGCGAGCAAAGCAGCTTTGTGCCCGGCCCCTCCTGCCAAGCGATTGAGAACTCTCCGGGCCAGTCGATGACCGCCGCGGGGTTCCATCGCAGTTGCGCACACAAACCACCTGTTCCTTCGAGAACCTCGCCGTACAGTCGCACTTCGGAGACGGAGGGTTTCCGTTCGTTGGGTACGCTTCCGGCCTTCGCGGTGGCAAGGTTCATGATGGTTTTGGTCTCAGTCGGGTTAGACGCGCGGTGCGATGCCGGGGAAGCCCGAACTCGGGGTCAGAGGAAACCAAGGGCGGTTCATAAGGAGAGAACGCTGCCGCCGCAGTCCTCGAGATGCTGTTCGGAAAGGAATTGCTCTCAATAGAGCCGCTGCCAGTAGACTGCCGCGTGGTCCACGCGCTGCAATTCTTCCTTCATCTGATTTTTCGTCCGAAAGTCCTCGACGGCCCGGCGACAACCACGCACCGAACCGTAGTCGTCGATGATCACGTAGCCTCCGATCGAGAGTTTGGGATAGAGATGCGCCAGGGCCTCGATCGTCGATTGGTACATGTCCCCGTCAAGGCGCAGAATCGCGAGTGGGCCGATGGGGGCGCTAGGCAGCGTGTCGCGGAACCAGCCGACGAGGAAGCGCACTTGGCCGTCGAGGAGCCCATATCGCCTGAAATTGCTTTTTACCTCCTCCAACGGAACCGCCAGGCGGTGAGCCTGCTGCCAATGCGTATCGCCCGCGTCTGCCGGATAGCGTTCGGGGTCAGGTGGAGGCAAGCCCTGAAACGAATCGGCCACCCAAACGTTACGGTCTGCCTCCCCGTAGGCCTTGAGCACCGCGCGCATCAGGATGGCTGCTCCCCCTCGCCAGACGCCCGTCTCGATCAGATCGCCGGGCACCCGTTTTTCGATGACCTCGGTGACGCACGTCTGCAGATGGTCAAGCCTGTCGAACCCAATCATGGTTTCGGCTTCGGCGGGCCAGTCCCGGCCCTGTCGCCGCCGCGCCGGGTCGTGGGACAAGCGCCGGACAAGCTCCAGACCCTGAAAAGCGAGTGCCCGTTTTAGCAGGGGGTACACACCCCAGGAGAGTTTTCTTCGCACGAACCGAAGGGATGCGGGCCGCCGCAGGGGTTCATAGGTTTCGGGAAAGATGCTTCTGGTAAGACATCGCTTCAGGAGGTCAAGGTAAAGGCTTGCCGCCGGATGGTTGTCATGGCCGCGGCGAGTCTCTATCGTAACTTGGGGCGTTGTTGCCATCAGTTTGCGTGGCGTGTGTTTGAAGACCGGCGGCTTGGGAACTCGATTCTCTGCTCTCTGCCCTGCGGACCAAGAATGATCCAATCAGGCCCAGCGACACTTGACTCTGACGACTTGCTTGTGTGATTCGAGTTCAGACGCTGAGCGGTTGAGCCGTGCCGACCGCCGTCCGCGCGATTCCGGCTATGTTCGATAGAACATGCAAGGAGTCCTGCTCGGCTGCAGCCTTGGTGCAGAAGAAGGGCCCGATGGCTAGCACGTCCACTCGAGTCCGCAAGAAACATTCGATTGCTTCCTCGGGCCGACACACGATCGGCTCGTTTTCGTTGAACGAGGTGTTCAGAAGTGCCGGCGTTCCCGTGCGGCGCGCGAAGGCGGCGATCAGGTCGTAAAACATAGGCTGATCCTCTCGCGAAACGGTCTGCACTCGGCCCGTGTGGTCCACGTGGCTGACGGCGCTTAGCTCGGCGCGTTTCTCAGGGCGAATTCGGTAAACGTGCAGCATGAACGGCGAAGGGTGGCTGCACTCGAAGTACTCGCTGAGGTACTCTTCGAGGACGGCGGGAGCAAAGGGCCGGAACCACTCTCGGTGCTTGACGCGGGCGTTCAGTAAGTCCTTCATTTCGCTTCGGCCCGGATGTGCAAGGATGGACCGATGCCCTAGCGCCCTCGGCCCCCATTCCATCCTCCCTTGAAACCAAGCGACGACTGATCCCCGCTCGAGCGCCGCGGCCGCGTGCTCGACCAACCTGTCGCGATCAAGCCGGCTGAAGCGAATGCCGTCACGCTCTAACGCTTTCCTGATGGCGTCTTCATTCCATTGCGGCCCGGTAGCGGCGTCATGCATCGTCGACCGTCGCTGGAGCCCCAGGATGCCGTGTTGCACGTAGAGCGCCGCGCCGAGCGCGGTGCCGTCATCGGAGGCGGCTGGCTGAATATAGGTTCTTCGGAAAGGTGTTCGGTCGAAAATCCTCCCGTTTGCCACGCTGTTGAGCGCGCAGCCGCCGGCCAAGACGAGTTTTTCACAGCGGTATCGGCCGCGCAAAGCTTGCAGACAGTGGAAATAGACTTCTTCAAATCGGTGTTGGAGACTAGCCGCCAGGTTGGTGTCACGTTCGGTGA
Source organism: Bryobacterales bacterium (assembly GCA_965222095.1). GTDB lineage: Bacteria > Acidobacteriota > Terriglobia > Bryobacterales > UBA6623. Next base: position 1,434,382 of record CBDCTD010000004.1, on the reverse strand, counting down.
GGGTGCTCGAGTGGCGGCGAGGAGGCCCGAGCAGTTCCGTCATTCTCGCCGAATAGAGTTTGGGTAGAGCAACGTTGCCGTTGTCATCAATTTGAATCTCTTGAGTTCGATAGTGATGGGTGAAGTAACTCAGGTCAAGCTCGTAGTGGCCGCCCCCGGTTGTGTGGATAAGCTGGGCCATCTCGCGCTGATAGACGTTCCGACCGTAGGCCGCCAGCGCCATCACTTTTCCTTCGTCGCCGTAGTGATCGTAGCCGATAAACTGACAGATGGCGGTGTAAAAAACTCCCAGCGAGTGTGGCAGAAAGACTCGATCGAGGATGTCGATTTGGTTGCCCTCACAACGGCAAAACATGGCGCTGACAAAATCACCCGAGCCGTCCAGGGACAAGCCGGCTGCTCGCTCAAACCCTGACACGAGAAAGCTGCCCGCAATGTGCGCCAGGTGATGCTCGACGAAATGCACCTTCCATTTGAGCGTCGATCGATCCACATCGAAACTCCGCGCGATGTAAGCCTCCGCGGCTTTGACGCGGTGAAGGTGCTTCAGCCGATCGGTGGCCGCTCCCACCATGCGGGGCAAGTTTGCCAACACGTGTCTGACCTTTTTCCCTCGATGCAAGCGCAGATTGCGGGCGACCGCTAGGTGCTCAACATCGCGGATATCCGCTCCAGCAATGCGCAGGCACTCGTGGATCGCCTGCGTTGGAAAGCCCGCGTAGTGCTTGCGCCGGTTGAGTCGCTCTTCAGCCATGGCAGCTATCAGCTTGCCGTCCGCGATGAGCGCCGCCGCCGCATCTGGATGAAAGCAGTTGATCCCTAAGATCAGCATGCGTCTGGGCTAGTCAGAGTCTTTGGACCCGGCTCAGGTGTGACCTGCACCAGTTGTTTCTGGCGCTTATCCGCCATCGTGAGGCCGTGCGGGTTTGGCCCGAAGGTACGTTTCGGGCCCGTCACAGACTTGCCCGGGGGTAGGCTTGACCGGCCGAAGCCTGCAACGGTGCCAAATGCGATGTATCTGTCGATCCGGCAACTTCCTCCAACACTTCTTGGAACTGGCGGCAAGCACCATCAAGCGTGAGGTGTTTCTCAAAATACTTGCGCCCGTTTTCTCCCATTTGTCGGGCTTCCGTTGGGCGTTCGGCCAGAAGCGTAATGGCCCTGGCAATCGAATCCGGATCTCCCGGGGGTGTTCGGATTCCGGCCTGTGCGGCTTGCAGTTGCTGTGAGATAGCCGATCGCGCTGGTACCGCGCAAACAATGGGCCGGCCCGCCGCTAAGTAGGTGACCATCTTTGACGGCACACTGGCGTCTTGAGACTCTTTGGAGAGAGTCAACAACATGGCATTGGCGGCCGCATGCACCTCCGCCAACCTATGCCTTGGCTGGAAGGGCTCGAATCGAATATTCCGCAGATTCGCTTGAGTGGCGTCCCTGATCATTTTCCTCTTGAGTGGCCCCTCGCCGATGCAAAGGATCAGGATCCGACTGCGTACCTCGAAGCGCTTTGCAACGTCCACGAGAACATCCGAACCGCTGGCGAGACCCATGGTTCCGGCATACATGGCGACGAATACATCTGCCGCTATCCCCATCTCACTTCTCCAACTGTCGCCTCGGATTTCGCGGGGAAACCCTTCCCGATCGACCCAGTTCGGAATGACCGCGATTCGACCCGGTGCGATCGCGCGATTCCGGCAAAGCAAATCCCGCATTGTGTTTGATACGGCGATTACCTTCCGGCTCTTCAGACAGAGCCGGCGGTCCCAGGAGCGGAGGAGTCTCGACAACAGGCCGCGAGTTTGCAGAAGCCCCGCGCTTTCTGCTGCCTCCGGGTAGACGTCTTGGACGTAATAGACAACCGGGACGCGCCACCACGCGCCGAGCCAGGTTCCGATTTGAACGGCGAACAGAGGCCAGGTTTCGAGGACCAACACGTCAGGCCGGCCGAAGCGCCAGGCATTGAGGACGGAAGAGATCCCGAAAGTCACGTTTTCCATCACCCTGTTCCACAAGCGCCGTTTCGCACCGATCAACCAGGTCGCGCAGCGGACGACAGAAAGGCCGCCCTCCGTCTCGATCGACCCTGATCGTCGCCGGTAGCTATCGTAGACCGCACCCAAGGGTCGGTTGGGAAAGGACGTTACGACGGCGACTTGATGGCCTTCGGAAGCCAGGCGGCACGCGAGCCCGGAAGCCATGACTCCGCCCGGGTCGGGCTCCGGCGGAAAGACGGGACAGATGAAGGTGATTTTCAAGGCTCTAGAGGGAAGGGTGCGCGGCCGTAGCAGCACTTTCTAGTTGCGTAAAACCGGCGCCACAGGAGTCTGCGCTTAAGGCAGCGGGGCTGAGGGTATCCCCGCGGGTCTCGCTTCTAGCTGTGTACGCGATCGTAGAATTCTCGGTAGTAGGCGCTGTAATAGCGGGAGTTTGTGGCTCGCGGCTCCCAGTTGTTGAGGACGGTACCCAGGACAGTCGTTCCGTCTTGGTCGAATCGCTCCTGAGCAGATCGGACGGCCTCCCGGAGTGTCTTGCCGGCTCGGACCAGGAGAACCACGCCGTCGGAAAAGCGGCCCAGTAGGCGCGCGTCCGAGATCTGAAGTACCGGGGGAGTATCCACCAGAACGGCGTCGTAGCAAACACGCAAGCGGTCAAACAGTTCGGACGCTCGCGGGGACGACAACAAGCAAGGAACATTTGAACTCCGGGGACCGCTTGGTAGCAAATCTAGGCCCGGAATGGCAGTCCTACAAGCGAGACCGTCGCAATCAAGGTCCGAGATCTCTTCCCCGTGGTGGAGCACAACGCTGAGGCCCCAATGGTTTTCAACCTGGAAGACCTTGTGCAACCTCGGTTGGCGCATGTCCGCATCGACCAGCAGTACTCTTCGTCCACGTCCAGCCAAGGCGACCCCGAGATTGGTGACCATGGTGGTCTTTCCTTCCATCGGACTCGCACTTGTCAGCACCACTACCCGGGCTGGGTCCCCGTCCTGGTTCGTCAGCAACAGCGACGTAGCAATAGCCTGGAACGATTCAGCCAAGAGGCAATGCTGACGTTGCCACGTGACGAGTTCAAGGCGGTTCTTAAGTTGGTCTGGCGGGCCGCCCCCAGGGCTGTTCTCCATCGCGGGCCTTCGCCTCCGACCTATTCTCACCTTTACGCGAAAGCCCTTCGTCCACCTCCTTTGCGCGGGGTCAGCGCGCCGGGCCGGAACCGAACCCAGCTCCGGCACCCGCAACCACGAGGGTGTTTCACCCGGTGCCCGCAGCGTCGAGTCGGCACTCTCTCGAACGGTCACGAATAGGGCGCCGACAAGAAAACCGGCCAGCAAACCGAACAGAGAATTGGTTCGCAGATCCGGCTTGTAAGGTTTTGGCGGAGGCTCCGCCGGGTCAATGACTCGAACGCTGCTGGCGCTCATCGCCGAAGCGATCCCGGCTTCGTTCATCTTTTGCAGCATGGATTCGTAGAGCTGCCGCCTACTGTCGACTTCCCTCTTGAGGATCTTGTAGTGAATCGCCTTTGCCGCTTGATCAGAAACCAAGTGGGCCTGGCTGGCGTAGGCGATCGCCAGCAGCTTTTCGCCACGTTTCGCTGATTCGTGTTCGTTGCGAATTCGGTCGATCACGTTTCTTCGCTCAGCCTCTAATGTCGCAGTCAGCTCGTCAACCTGTGCTTGGACGCGTTTGACCCGGTAGTAGGTCGGCTTGAATAATGTGCTTAGTTCGGCCAGCTCTTGGCGTAGCCCAGCCAATCTGACCTCGTACTTGCGGAGAGGCGCGTGGTCGAGCACGTCCGGGAGCGTTTCCGGAAGGCTGGAGATCCCGATTTCGTATTGCGATTGCTTCTGCGCCCGGCTAACCTGTGCTTCCGAAAGCGCCCGTTGCATTTGCCGAAGCTTCTCTTCCGCCAGGCTTTCCTTCTCGGCCGCGAAAATCAGGCCCGTGGCACTCGCGTAGCGTTGTAGTTCGTCCTCCGACTTCTCCAACTTGATCTTCAAGTCATCCAGTTGCCGAGTTAGCCATTCGCTGGTGTGCTGGGAGGTCTCCCAGCGGCTTTCAAGGCTTTGCTGGCTGAACTCTTCCGCCAAGGTGTTCACGAAGAGCGCCGCCAAGTTGGGGTCGGGCGAGTCGTAGAAGACTTCGATGACCCGGTCTTGAAACGACGTCCCAACTCGCAGATTCGCCCGTGCGGAATTGCGGAGCCGAATGTGCTTGGGAAGTTGTTGGCTCGCCGGCAGGCCGAGTGCTCTGCGCCAGGACGCCACCCGGCCCGTTGCATAATCGGTCGGTGGACCCTCTACCAAGCGCAATCTGCCGATGACCCGGTCGACTAGCGATTTCGACCGTAGGATTTGTATTTGCGTTCGGATGTAGGACTCCCCCGAATAGTTGCCCGTCGAAGTGGGATCCACATCCTTCAGATCGAGGAAGTTGTCGTTGATCCCTTGGATCTCGAGCGACGTGCTTGCCTGGTAGATCGGTGTCTGTGGAACCGTCAGTAGAACCGCAATCAGCCCACCCACAACGGTAATCAAAATCAGTGTTCCTTTACGCCGGCACAGGATTCGGTAGTACTCAAGGATCCCGCCGATCGAAGATTCATCTCCGGCCATCGGATACCGGCGCTCGGGACTACGGGTGCCTGAGCCCGGGCTGGTGCTGGTTTCGGGGAGTCGAGTCAGTTTCACGCTCTTTTGTTGTCTGAGTGCTTCTTAGAATCGGTCATGAGACCAGCACCGTCAGCGGCGGTATATGGCCTTCTGCGGGGCCGCCGTGCGCGCCAGACCTTCCGCCAAAGAAAGAGCCTCCAGCACCGAAAGCATCTCGCGGTCATGGAGCACGAATCCGCCGGGCCGGCGCACCTGACCGACCACGTAAATGAGTTCGGCCCTAGGCACGGTAACTACATCACGAGACCGGACCTCGATGTTTTGCGTCGGGTCGGTCGCTTTCATCAGGGCGCCGAGATCAACTTCCGCTACGCTGAATTGCCCGCTGGGGTCATCGTGGGCGCCGGCAAGCGGAATGCGTCCCCTTTCGAGTCGTCGCGTGATCGTCACCCGCTGGCCTGCGTCCGACCGCAGTCCCCCCGCCATCGAGAGCATCTCCACCAGCGTTTTGTTTCCTACCGCCTGGTGAACTCCCGGCCGATTCACCGCTCCGATCACCGACACTGGCTGACTGCCGACCTGCGATACACTCACCACCACCTGAGGTGCTTGCATGTAGTTTCCGAGGCGCTTGGTGAGTTCCGCTTGTAGGCCACCCAGCGTCATGCCTGCTGCTCGGACCCTGCCCACCAGCAGAAGATCGACATCTCCATCGGCGTCGATTCGAACGCGTTTGTCGGACAAGTCTTCGAGACCGAGGACCGAGATTGTGAGCTCGTCGTTTGACCCGAGGACGTAGCCCGACTCCTTCGCATCATGAGCCGCGGCCGGCTCCAACCGCTCCGAAGCGCTCGGGCTATGCGAATCGAGACCTTGGGAAACCCGCTGTTGTCCCTGAGAACTCAACGGCGAGAGGCAGGCCACCGCTGCGGTCATCAGCGTCGTACAAAAGCTTGCTGTCAATCGTTGCAGGACGCCATTTATAGGGTGTGGCTCGTCCGCGTCCCTCAACATGAAGGCGTCCCCATGGTTCTCCGAGCGGCAGGAGAGTACTAGACTTTGCGTTGCCATTCGGGTGGTAGAATTTCCTGACCGGTTCTCAACCGCGCGGCTGGCCTATTCGATCCGGCCGCCCAGTTCCTCTCCAGCTCCTACCCTCGTCATCGCCGGGTCAGTTCACCCTCCCCGGCCGCCAAAGGGCCTACGGAAGGCCTTTCGATTCGACCCGATGAAACGGAAGAAGCTCCTGGCGGTCGGCTCTGGACTGGCCCGATGGCCCGGGCCCAGCGGCTGTCAATTTCAATCCCTACCGACCGTTGCAGCAAGGTTACTGAAACCACTAACCTCTTACCTCCTCTGGAGTCGAGATAGATTCCTTCAAAACCACACAGAGGGCCGGCGACGATTTGAACTCGTTGCCCGGCTCGCAGGAAACGCCAGGGCTGTGAGTACAGGCCAGAGCGGACAACCGCCTGAAGCGCAGCGACCTCGCCATCATCGATCGGCGCAGGGGCCCTACCCACGCCTACGACGTAAACTACGCCCGGCGTGGTGAGAATGGGAAGCCGCAAACTTGCTTGAAAACGGCAGAATACATATCCGGGAAAGAGAGGGAGTTCAATCTCTTTGAGTCGGTCAGACCACCGCCGCCTGCTCCTGTACAGCGGCAAGAACGGTTCGTATCCCTTGTGGCGGAATGCTTCGACGATCCGCCTTTCACGTTGAGGCCTTACTCGCACCGCGAACCAGCGGCAGGCCGAACCATCGGGAAGCATCTAGGCCTAGATCCTCGCTACGGGACTTTGAGAAACACCAAAAGCCGAAAAGAGAAACACTTTTTGGCGGTTATCGCGGAAGCTCTTCGAGCAGTGGCCCAGTTTCAACGATCCTTCCGGTGCCCCGGGCCGGCTTGAGGGCTGATTTGCGCAAGAATCTGCGTGGCAACCCCAAAGAGCCAAGCCGCGGGCGCGAGCCAGCCTTTCGCTTTTGGGGCGCACGCATCCTGCGTGCCGTCACGACATCGATCCCGCTCGTCCCATGCCTTGCGCGGGAGCCTCGCTCTAACCAACTGGGTCTGTCCGACTTATAATCCAGGATTTCCGATTTAGCTGCTCTGACGGCACGAGTCTACACCCTCACCCGGCGAAGCGCAACCATTTCTCCACCCGGTAGAGGCGGCGGCTGAGGCGGGACCGATCGAGCCCCCTTCTTGCCCCTCATGGGGGCTGATCCGCCGCTGCGAAGTCAATTTCGCAGACACCCCTCCGAGCTTCCGTCCTCAGTACACAGATTTCGCATTCGCCAAGTGCGGTGCTACCCGCCCGGCACAGGCAGCGCCCAGATCCTCCGCAGCATGTCGCCAAACAGCCGCCGGTTCAGATGTCCCTCCGCGAACAAGAGCCAGTAATACCGCGCGTGTTTAATCAGCCGACCGCCGGTCTTCATCAACCGGTGCTGCAAGCTCGTCAGCGACCAGCTCTTGATCCGTTGCGGCAGCCCGAGCCTCCGCCATAGGTTCCCCAGGTTGTAGGCCAGCACGCTCAGTTGTAGCCGTACCTCGTTGGCCCGAAAGCGATGGCACGACAGCCGCGTCCAGTGCGTGGCCTGCTTACCTTCTTTGATCCACTGCTCCGCCGTGCCGCGCTTGTTGTAGAAACGCACCACCGAACGGCTCGGCAAGCTCATGCTGGTCACAACGAATCCGACGCGCGGGAATAGCTCGCCCTGATGGTGCTCGACCTTGGCCACGATGCGCCGAGGTTGGGACCAACTCTCCGCCTGATAGCGAAAACTCTTGTAGCGCACCAGCGGCTTGCGGGAGGGCCTTCCCGGTGGCCGAAACAGGATGTCTTCGATCTCCAGCTCCAGGCTCTTGTTGGCCGGAATGCGGATCGCATAGTCCGCGCCGCGCTCCTCCAGCGCCTCGTAGATCTCCGGCTTGGCAAAGGCGGCATCGGCGCGCAAAGTGACCTGCTTGCCTTCGGCCTGTTGGCGCTCGATCTCCGGCAGTAGCAGCTCGCCCCAGTCCTCGGCGCTGTGCACGTTGCCGGGACGCAGCTTCGCCGCCAGACAATCGCCGTGCTGATTGAACAGCAACAGCGGGTGATAGCAGACCGATTCGAAGTGTCCGTTGTAGGCACTGCCTTCCTGTTGGCCATGGACCGGACTCTCGGTGGAGTCCATGTCCAGAACGACCCGCTCGGAGTCGTCGAACGCCTCCCCTTGCCCGACCAGCCCTCGGTTCAGCGCCATCAGCCCCAGCAGGTTCTCTTCGCTCGCCAGCATCTCCGTCTCGAAGCCGTGCAGCGTCGAGGTCAAGGCCGCACCGCGATCCCAGATCTTCTGCGAACCGATCAGCCGAAACGTCGGATCGATCGAAATCCGCTCGGCGTCGTTGAGGTCCTCGTAGCCCGCCAAGCGGCTGTAGACCGACTGCCGCAACAGATCAGCGAGCGTGAACTGCTTGTTTGTGCCTTGCCGGGAGTCGCTGAGATGCTCGTTGATCAACTTGCCGAGTCCGAGTCGCTCGTCCAACTCGCGGACTAGCAGCAGGCCGCCGTCGGAAGTGACGTGCGATCCTTGGAAATCGACTTTCAACAAGCCGTTGAAACTTAGCTGGAATGGCTTGGTTTGTTTTTCACCCATTGGGTGTCGGCCTCCATGGCGTCCTCATCGGGATCTAGCCCCTATGAATAAAGACGCTGAAGGCCGCTGGAAGGTCGGGAGGTCATACATCAAATTGAAAATGCGGGCTAGAGCGACTGCGTTCGAACGCCTGATAGGAGTTGCGGATCTCCACAGCTCTTGTTCGCCTACTGAGCCGGGCAATTGGGCTACCGCCCCATGAGTCCCATATACTGAAGAACCCCCGAGACCGCGGCACTACCGGAAGACGTCAATCTATCAAACGGATTAACCTAACGTCAATAAAAGACATCGCATTATCGAATAAAATTATCCTAAATGTTATAAAGTAAGATATTTAATCAATAATCTCTATTGGCTTTGTCGTCTCGCGTCTCCCGCGATGCTGTCTTGCCCCTTTTCAAGTGGAGGCGCCGAGACAGGGGATATCGGGTGACGCAACCTGCATCCAGCGTTCGTTTTTCTAAATGCACTCGCCGGCGAACGTCGCACCAGGAAGCCTGGCGGGAAGACGACGAAGGACCTTGGGTGTGTCGGTGCTCGGTAAGCGAGATAACGGCTAGGTTCGGCGGGGCAGAGTGCGATAGCTCCGAAAGACAGACGCACAAGTCATGGCGGGGAAGGCGATCAAGACCGCGGCGAAGGCGACTACGCTTTGGGAGCGAAACACAACCTCAAACACGACGGCACTTGCCTTGGAGATGTGAGTGGGCACACCAAGCACTAGGCACGCTAGGACGATAGCAACTGCGATCGAGACCGGAGCCGCCAAAAGAGCAGCCATTGTCTTGATCGGTTGTCCCGGTAACCCTTCCATCCAGCCTTTAAGACGGGTCGTTTTCCAACATCCAGCGATTAGCAGGTAGGCGAAAGCTAGGCACCCGACAGCTAAGCCTATCTGGGTAGGTTGGGAGGCTTGCACCAGAGTGTCGCGGATCGAAAATGCGATCGTCCAGCCGAAATGGCCTCCCATGACCGGTGAGATCACGTAGACCAGCCAAGAAGCGGAGACTGCTAGCAACGGAAGGCCGTAGACCCACCGAAAGATGTAGGGATACCGTGATGTGACGGGGTGCCGCTTGGGGAATATAAGAGCCAGGTGCAACAAGAACGGAAGAATGGGCAAAACTATTGAAGCCAGCTCAGAAGCGGACCAGCTTTCCATTTGCGCCAAGCCAAGCGCGGCCATGCCAAGATAGACCATGCGCGTGACCGCCATCCACGAGAAACCGAACATCATTGCTCTGCTCATGCCCGTTTGGGTGACCCCGTCCACCACCAGCTCCAGAAGTACTAGTGATTCTAGTACTGTTGAATAATATCAAGTATCAACGTCGTCGGAAATCGGGTGACTAGCGGGTGGGAAAGGACAGAAACAGCTAATTCGAATGACAGTCTGCACCTAGGTCCACTAAGGGGTCCAACCTAACACCGATTTGGCAACTCGCGATATTGCCAGCCTCCGCCAACCTCGTGGGGCGTTCAGTTGATCTCCCGGTTGCGGAAGGATCGAGTCGTTAGGCGGGTGAGCCGTTCGCGGCGGGGTATAGGGTGCCTCTTAGGTTGAGGCGTTTCGCGAAGGGACCACGCGAGCAGGAGCTGCTCGAGAAGGCTACTAAGAACCCTGCTTCAGTTCGTCGATCCAAATCCGAATGCGTTTCTTTTCATCATCGACCCTAACGATCTCGCCGCGCTCTGTCCTTAGCTGGGCCACCGCGGCTCCGAGATCGATTTTCTCTCCCTGTCCGGAGAACAAAGCATCGACTGCGCTGACAGGCAGGTCGATACGAGCTCGATGGGCATTGCTTGCCAAATCCACTACGCGCACCCGGATGTAGTCACCCTCACGTGCGACGGTCGTCCTCTTGCCCTCTTCTTCAACGGAAACGAACTCCGCGTCGCCCGAGGCTTTCAATTGGGTCCACGCTCGGCGAATGTCGGTCAGCGAAACACCCTTCTCCTGAAGTTTGCGGATCCCCTTGGCCATAGCCTTTTCGGGCACCATTCCTGTCGCCGCCTCGGCGAAGGCTAGAGGCAGGTTGAGGCTGACGTTCTTGCCTCCCTCATCGAGTTCGTGGACTCGAATGTGGATCCAAGCGCCACTTTGTTGGGCCACTACAACGGTGACCAGACCACCCAGCAAAAGCACAGACAGTCCGATAGCCACAATCAGTTTCTTCATGATTTCATCTCCTTTGGGTACCGCAGCATTTTCGGTCCGTCCTGACCGATACATGCTGTCGGTGCAGTCGCTATGTAGTTACGCTCGGCGCTCGCAAAAGTTCAATCAGTCTTTGAGGGGGCACGAGAGCGTGCGGACTGCGGCACGGCCGGGAGTAGTGTTGGGATTACCGTACCCGGAACAGGAGAGAGTTTGTGGTTGAGGTCCGGTTGGAGCCCTACGTTCCTTCCATCCACGTCGAAAGGTAGCGTTCCTGATCAGCGGTAAGCTCGTCAATTCGGATGCCCATCGCGTCCAGCTTGCGCCGGCCAACCTGCTGGTCGATGTCTTTGGGAACGCTGTGGACGCCGACCGGCAACTGTCCACGCTGCTTGGTCACGTACTCCGCGCACAGCGCCTGGTTGGCGAAGCTCATGTCCATCACGGCGGCGGGATGTCCCTCGGCGGAGCTGAGGTTTACTAAACGGCCATCGGCAAGAATGAAGATTCTTCGGTCATTCGGAAGAGTAAATTGCTCGACAAAGTCACGCGATGGGCGGCGGGAAACAGCGATTTCAGCGAGCGAGTCGAGGTCAATTTCTACATTGAAGTGCCCGGAGTTGGCGACGATCGCGCCGTCCTTCATGTTTTCGAAGTGTTGACGGTTGATGACATGTTTGTCGCCGGTGACAGTGATGAACACGTCGCCGATCGGCGCGGCTTCGATCATGGGCATTGCCCGGAAGCCATCCATTACGGCTTCGAGGGCGCGCGTGGGATTGACTTCCGTGACGATCACGTTCGCGCCCAAGCCCCGAGCGCGGCTGGCGACGCCCCGCCCGCACCAGCCATAGCCGGCGACGACCACATTGAGGCCGGCCAGCAGAACATTCGTCGCTCGGATGATGCCGTCGATCGTCGACTGCCCAGTCCCGTAGCGGTTGTCGAAGAAATGTTTCGTCATCGCGTCGTTCACGGCGACGATCGGGTACTTGAGAACGCCTTCTTCCGCCATCGCTCGCAGGCGAATCACGCCGGTCGTCGTTTCTTCCGTACCCGCGAACACGCCCTCGGCCAGGTCCTTCCGGTCCGTATGGAGACTGTGGACGAGGTCGGCGCCGTCGTCCATCGTGATTTGAGGCTTGTGGTCGAGCGCTGCGGAGATATGAGAATAGTAGGTCTCGTTATCTTCTCCTTTGATGGCATAGACCGGAATACCGTAGTCATTGACCAAAGAGGCGGCTACGTCATCCTGGGTGGAGAGAGGATTCGAGGCGCAAAGCACGCAGTCGGCTCCGCCGTCACGTAGCGTAATGGCGAGATTCGCGGTTTCGCTCGTCACATGCAGACAGCCCGAAACCCGGATCCCCTCAAGGGGCCTGCTTTGGACGAATTCTTTCCGAATAGACTCGAGAACGGGCATCCACTGCGCGGCCCATTCGATCCGTCTTTTGCCAGCCTCTGCCAGACTCAAGTCTCTGACATCGCAGGGTGTACTTGTTTCTATAGCCATAACCCTTGCTCTTCCTGAGATGTGATCTTAGGCCTTTGCGGTCGAGACGCCGGCTTCCAACTTGAGCTCCGCGGCTTTCTCTGTCTTCTCCCACGTAAAGCCTTCTTCGTCACGTCCAAAGTGGCCGTACGCAGCCGTTTGTCTGAAGATCGGGCGCCGCAAATCGAGGTATTCCATAATTCCCTTCGGTGTTAGAGGGAATGTTTCGCGAACGATGTCGGCCAAGCGGGCATCTTCGATTTCCCCGGAACCGAACGTTTCTACCATCACCGAGACGGGATCGGCGACACCGATCGCGTAGGCCAACTGTACTTCGCAGTGCGTTGCGAGACCCGCGGCAACAATGTTCTTGGCGACATGCCGCGCCATGTAGGTCGCCGAGCGGTCGACCTTCGTTGGATCTTTGCCGGAAAAGGCGCCGCCACCGTGCCGCCCCATGCCGCCGTAGGTGTCGACGATGATCTTGCGGCCGGTCAGGCCCGTATCACCATGGGGTCCTCCGACGACAAATCGTCCCGTGGGGTTGATGTGATACTTGGTGTTGGCGTCTACCATCTCCCCTGGTACCACCGGCCGAATGACGTGGTCGATGATCTCGGCTTTCAGTTGGTCCTGCTCGACACGATCGCTGTGTTGCGTCGAAATCACAACGGCATCCAAGCGAACCGGTTTGCCGCCATCGTACTCGACGGTCACCTGCGACTTGCCGTCCGGGCGTAGATAGTCGAGATCCTCGGCCTTTCGCACCTCCGCCAGCTTCCGAACGAGCTTGTGCGCCAGGCTAATCGGCAGCGGCATCAGCTCTTCGGTTTCGTTGCAGGCGTACCCGAACATCATGCCTTGGTCGCCGGCGCCGCCTGGATCGACACCCATCGCGATATCCGGCGACTGCTCGTCGACGGAGTTCACCACCGCGCAGGAATTACAGTCGAACCCGAACTCGGCCTGGGTATAGCCGACGCCGCGAATCGTATCCCGAGTGACCTTGGTGAAATCGACATAGGCTCTGGTCGTAATCTCCCCGGCGATCATGCACAAACCGGTTGTGACTAGCGTTTCACAGGCCACCCGTCCGGTAGGGTCGTCCTTGAGGACGGCGTCCAGGACGGCGTCAGAGATCTGGTCCGCCAGCTTGTCAGGATGCCCTTCCGTTACGGATTCCGAAGTGAATAGATGCTTGTCCGTGCGTGGCAATCCGTTCCTCCAATAAAGTGCGTCTCTGTCAGCGTTCCCCTCGGCGCTGCCGGCGAGACACGTGAATCGAGCTGAGTCTAGTCAAGCTAGCAGAACCCCTGCGGGCCCGTCAATAAGCGGCTGAAAACACAACCCTTACTGTGTTGTTCCCGGCGAGTTTAGGGTGCGTCTGCTGCTGACTAGGTTTCGGTCAGAGACACCGGCTCAAGCCCCGCTACGCCCCCCAGCCTGGAGCCGCGCCAAGGTGAAAAAACCGGGGACTGGAAGGTGTGAAAAAATCAGGGACTGTCACAAGCGGCGTCCTAGAAGTCGCGTAGAATCAATCGCAGCTTCCGCCGCGGGCTGACTGTCCCAGCATTTTTTCACACCTTCCTGTCACAAGCGCCGTTCACTGGGGCAGCGTTTTACCAATCACTTACGGGAGGCGCAGTTGACTGTCCCAAGGTTTTTTCACAAACCTCCCAGCCTGGAGCCACGCCCTGGACCAATTCCAGCGGTCTGGGAACCGTCACCGCTCTTGCTTCCCTAGGATGGAGGACAGCAGACCTGCTGGCCCTTCATCCGTGATCGGCGCTCTGCTTGTGGATGCTTAGTCTGGCGGCTGGCTGCAAGCCGCTTAGGGAAGGGATGCTGAAGCCTCTAAAACTCTCCGGCAATCGCTCACATCTGGCAATGGGCCAGCCCGCGCTTTACCAAATACTGCTGGTGGTACTCCTCCGCCCCGTAGAATTCGGAAGCCGGTGTAATCTCGGTGGCAATCGGGTTGTTGAACCTCCCACTCGCCTCCAACTTCTGTTTGGACGCTAGCGCGGCGGCCTCCTGCTCGGGACTGTGAGAAAAGATCGCCGACCGGTATTGGGTACCAACGTCGGGACCTTGGCGGTTGCGAGTGGTGGGGTCGTGGTTATTCCAAAACACATCGAGCAAATCTTCGTAGGGAACGAGACCTGGGTCGTATTCTACTTCCACGGCTTCCGCGTGACCCGTCGTACCTGTGCAGACATCCTGGTAGGTTGGGTTTTGGGTTTTGCCTCCGGTATAGCCCACTTGGGCCGATGTCACCCCTTTGACCTGCCGGAAAGTGACCTCCACGCCCCAAAAACAGCCTGCCGCGAAAGTAGCTTTTTGCGTCATTTCACGTTTCCTCTCGGCCTAACCCTTCAGTCTAACGTGTATCCCGGTCTCGGGGGCTCGCCACCACATTCACCGGCTTCCCTTCAAAATAGGCGAACAGATTATCCACCGAGAGTCGGAGGCCCGCTTCCAACACTTCCGGGGCGGCCCCGCCGGAATGGGGCGTCATGACGACGTTGGGAAGCCGGGTCAGCGGGTGGTCCTTGGGCAGCGGTTCCACGTCAAAAACATCCAGCCCGGCCCCAGCGATACGTTTTTCTTCGAGAGCTGCGATCAATGCCTGCTCGTCGGCGATCGGGCCGCGAGCGGTGTTGATGAAGATGGCGCTCGGCTTCATTCGCCGAAATGCACGATCGTCCAGGAGGCCGGTCGATTCTGGCGACTGTCGAAGATGCAAGCTGACGACATCGCTGATTTCGTATAGCTCGTCGAGATCCATTAGCTCAAGACCCAATTCCTGGGCAAGCTCGGATGACGGATGCATCGTCCAAGCGACGACCCCCATACCGATGCCCCGAGCGAGACGTGCAGTTTGACGCCCGATGGCTCCGTGCCGAGAAAAATGACGGGAGTGTCGGTGGGGGAAATGGTACCGAAGCCCGTGCCAAAGATCAGCAGGAATTCGGGGAGACCCAGAGGGTCACCAGTTGAATCAACCACTTGTACCTCCTCAATCACCGGTTGGGCGATCGCGGGAGATGCTCCTAGAGCGATTGACAGAACCAAGACAGCAAGAAGCGTCCACATTCTTGAATTATTTGTCATCATGTCGTACCTTCGATTACCTGTAGAGGGTTTTGGGGCTTGGTGGATGCGGTCGTTGATAATTTCTTGATAAATCATACGCGAGACCGGGGCACCAACACCCAATTTTCAGAGAAATTTCCCGGACCAGTCGCGAACCGTTTTATCTTGCGCTCTCCAAGGGCGAATAGCAACGCCAAAAGGGGTTCATTTTTTGCTTGGTACCATAGATCCAGTACTATTTGCGGACTGTACCAATAGGGATTCCCTGCAAGGCACCCCGGAACCGGTGATTCGTTTGTTGACCGGTCCTGGTGGTTCGCCCGAAGCTGATCTATTCGAGAGTTCGCAGCCGCGGTGAGAGCCTTGTGGCCGCTGGATGCGCCCCTATCAAAAGATCCCGAAGCGCTTCTTCCGACGAGGCTTTACCGATAGGGCCTTGGCGATCGAGGCTTCCGCCATCGGCGCCATCAGCTTGTAGCCTTCGCTGTCGGGATGGAGACCGTCGGAGGATAGTGCAGCCTCGAGCTGCCCGATCGCATCGGCCAGCTTGGAGTGGTAATCAAGATAGACGAAACCGCGGTCAGCGCACATTCGCCGCGCCCATTGGTTCAGTTGACGGATCCTGTCAGGAGGGCGGTGACGGCTTCGCTCATAGTCGGGGTCTTTAGACTTGTGGTAGTCACTGATAGGTAGGATGGAAGCCATTACCGGCTTGACGCCGTGTGCTTGAGCCAGGGTGGCGATCATGGCGAGATTGTTCTGGATCACAGACAACTTGACCCCACGAGCCAGGTCATTGGTGCCACCCAGTACCACAACGACTCGCGCCTTGAGATCAAGCACGTCGGCCTTCATACGCCCCAGCATTTGGCCGGTGATTTGGCCGCTGATCCCCCGATTGATATAGGGTTTGCCGGGGAAGTATTGGTTCAAGGGCCAGCCGTCGGTGATGGAATCTCCTAGGAAAACCACGCGGTTTTCCCTGGGCCCCGGCTGGCCTAGCCGGAGATTGGCTTCGGTGTAGCGGGCGAGGTTATCGCGATCCGCTCCGCGGATCTGAGTCTCGTTGTATTCCAGCGACGCCCGGAAGTGGCTTGCCACACGGTCGACCGAAGTGCGAAGAGTTGTTAGCTGGCGTTGAACGTCCTCGGCGAACGGCTGCGGCTTGGGAACAGCATCCGAGATTTGGAGGTAGATGCGAGCGTTTGAAAGCAACTTTTCCAACACCGCCGTGTGCTCTCGCGTGTGGCCGACGGCCAACGCCTTGGCTGCCTGACGCACGTTTTCTACGAGCGGAGCCCCAGCCCGAGCAAGCTCGGGGACCGCGACGCCAGTCGCTTCCATCAAATCAGTGATCTGACGATATAGCTTGGCGGCTTCCTGCGGCTCGAGGCGGACAGATTGCGCCGTAACAGGGGTAGCCACCACGGCTAGGACGAGCGCCAGCGAAATGGAGAGCTTTGCGAAAAGACGTTTCATGAGGTCCGATTCCCGAGTACCTTAGTCTCCTTCTCGTACCCGATGGGGTCACTATAGCCGAGCACTAGGACGTTAAGGCAACCTGGCTGATGGGCTGCGTCTCGCCGGATAGGTGAGCGTCAAGCGCCTCCCAAACCTTTTCCGGGGTGATCCTGAGCATCGCGTCGTGGATTTCGTCACCTCGCTTATAGGAGGTCGGGGCTCCGGAGGTGCGAAGCACGACGAAACCGCCACCAAACGGGCCGTTGCGAGCCGGGTCGGTTTGACCATAGATCGCCACGCCACCGATGCCCAGCGCCGACGCCAAGTGAAGTGGGCCGCTGTCTACCCCGACGACGGCTCGGGCACGCCGGGTGGCGGCGATCAGGCCTTCAAGCGAGGAAATGTGCAGCACCGCCGAGCCGGTAGGGGCACGATTGCAGATCTCTTCCGCGTAGGCTCTGTTCCGGGGAGCACAGTCGACGACGAGTGGAATTCTTCTATGTTTCCACAATAGGCGTGCCAACTCGGCATAGTGCTCCTGCGGCCACTGCTTGGAGGTCCAGCCGGCAACCGGACTGGTGAGGACGAATTCGCCGCGCGGCAAGCCGGTTTCGGCCTTGCCCGCCGGGATGGGGAACGCGATCGGCCCGTTTTCGCCTCCGACCGCGCTTGCTAGCTCCAGGTTTTTCTGGACGACATGCCGAGCTCCTGACGGCACGCGGTCCGAGTAGAAGGATGCGGCAATCGGCTCTCGGAGTTGGTCCCGTTCGAAACCTACGACCTGATCGGCTCGGCTGAAAAAGGTGATGAGCGCGGACTTTAACAGGCCTTGAAAGTCGACCGCGAGATCAAAGCGGCTTGCCCGAAGAGAAGTTCTTACGGCCTGGAACTCTCGCCAGGTTACGATGCCAAAGCGTCTCCGCCAGGCCGAGATCGGCAGGTGAAGGACTTCATCGATGTAAGGGTTGCCGTTGAGCAGAGGTGACCACTGAGATTCAACGGCCCATGTGATCCTAGCTTGGGGGAAGCTGCACTTCAGGCGCGCCACGGCGGGCAGGGCGTGAATGATATCGCCCATCGCGCCCAAGCGAACCACGAGAATCCTCTGGGGAGGGTTAATCGGCGCTGTACCGTTGTAAGACATCGCCAATTACGTCCCGCGACGAGGTTGGGTCGGCATCGACTACTGCGGCAGGCCGCCACGGGGAGACAACTCGGTCCGTCTGAGCTTCGTCACAGATTACCACGTAATCCACCACAGCGAGGGCCGCGACCATCTCTGCCCGGGCGGACTGGCTCAACACGGTGCGCCGCGATTCTCTATCGGAATAGACGGCTACCACCAAGCATTTGCCTCGCTCTCTAGCCCGTGCCAACTCTCGACAGTGTTCGGCGGACAAAAGATCGAAGCAGCCGCGGGCGATGACGACGCCTCCCGCCTCCTCGCCCAGCGACGAAAACAGCGCCCCTGCCCGCTCAAGACTAATGATTTTGCTGCGCGTATCCATCGATTGCGCTGGAACCCAGCCTAACTCCGGAATCGTTCGCTGCTGTTCTGGCAACGAGCGGGAGGCCTCCGTGCAGCCGACTTGACATCATATCGTCTCGATGGGGTCTCCCGTAGCGAACTGTTCCGCCGGCACCTCGCCGACCAAAAGCATGCCTGATCTATTCGATGGCAAGTCGGAAGCGACTACCGGAACCGCGCCACGACGGTCTTGGTTCCTTCAAGAAGGGAAAGGGGGACAAGAGGTCAAAAGCCTCCATCTCGCACGTCAGGGTCCAGCTTCGCTTCAGCGGGGCAAGGAAGACGGGACCAGCGACGCTTCCCCTGACGAGGGGAAGCTGCCTGGCGGCCCGAGGACGCTTCTGAGAAATCACCCGTTGTGCTAGCGGTCACGATCGGCACGAGAGACGCTCTTATAAGGCAAGAAACTTGACCGGTGATGACATATGTGTCATCATTATCTCTGACTAGGGACACACGGCCCGTTTCATGGATCAAGGCCGCTCGGAAGAATCTCGAGAAGTTCCCGGTCGGCGCGCGTGAACAGATCGAAGACGCTTTGACATTGGCCTCCGAAGGCCGCAAGGCTGACATCGCCAAACCCATGAAAGGCCTTGGCTCCGGGGTGTTCGAGATCGCTCTCAGATACCGCACGGACGCCTACAGGGCCGTTTACGCCCTGGGGGTTGACAACGACATCTGGGTCATCCACGCCTTCCAGAAGAAGGCCAAGACGGGCATCAAGACTCCGCGGAAGGAGGTTGACCTCATCACGCGACGCCTCAAACGCTTGCAGAGGGAGCTGAAGCAATGAGCAAACACGACGACGATTTTGAGCTGATCCGCGGCAGCGGAAACGTCTACCGCGATTTCGGCCACCCCGACGCCGACGTCCGCCAAGCCAAAGCCATTCTTGCCGCCCAAATCATTGGCATCCTGGACGACGAAGGCCTCTCCACCCGTAAGGCCCAAGTGCGCTCCGGCGTCGACCAGGCCGAATTCGTCCGCATCCGCAACGCTCAGCTCCAGCGTTTCACTATTGACCGGCTCATGACCATCCTCAACAAGCTCGGTCGCCAGGTCGAGGTGCGCGTCAGCGTTAAGCGCCGCCGGCCGTCGGAAGAAACCGCTCTTCGCCCTTGAGCTCCAGAGCAATTACCGGCTCTGGCGGCCCATCAGCGCGCAGCCCCCAAGACTCGACCAACTCACCCATAAGCTCAATCGCTTGCACTCCAAACGGATTCTTCACACCCCGTGACCCTCGGCAACCGCGTTCGAGGCCCGCGACTCGTGCTCTGCCAGCACCTCCTGGGCCACCTCGACCACCGTCGCCGTGTCCACCCTCGTCATGCAGCGGTGGTCGATGGGGCACTCCCTCAGCAAGCACGGGCTGCAATCGACCGGTTGGCGGACAACACGAGCCCAGCTTCCCGAGGGGCCGGTAGCCTGATCGTCGGTCGCTCCGAAAACTGCAATTGTCGGAACGCCCAACGCCGTCGCGACATGCATGGGACCGGAATCGTTCGTCAGATAGAGCGTGCAGGTAGCCGCGAGGTCGATGAATTCCGCGAGCGTGGTCCGGGCGGCCAAATTGTAAGCGCGAGAGCCGATCTGACCGGCAACCAACTCGCACAATCCCGCCTCCGCCGAAGAACCGAAAACCGCAACGTCGGCGTCGAAATCGGACGACAACTTGGAGGCCGTCTCGGCGAAACGCTCCGGAAGCCACCGCTTCGCCCCACCGAACGCCGCGCCGGGACTCACCCCGATCCAGCGTCCTGCCGGAAGTCCTCTGCGTCGCCATTGCTCTCGGCCGGCTGCTGCGGCACGGCTTGCGCTCTGCAAACGAATGTCGGCACTCTCGGGGAGGCTGTTGATCAGCCCCGCACGGCGCAGCAACTCCAAGTAGTAAAACCGTTGGTGTTTGGGAATGTCGTCCGGGCCGGGAAGCGCAACGGCATCTGTCAGTAAAAAGCCTCGTCCGTCACGCGCGTAGCCGATGCGTCGAGGAATCCGGGCCAGCCAAGCGAGCAGGGCGGCATCAAAGGCGTTCTGGAGCAGGATCACGCAGTCGTATTGATCGTCGCGCAGCTCCGCTGCTAAGCGCCATTTGCCCGCCAGTCCACCGTGATCGCCGTTTCGGTCGTATCGGACGATGCAATCACAGAATTCTTCCCGCGCGTACAGATCCGCCACCCAGGGACGCGCCAGCACCGTGATCTGCCAGTCGGGAAAGGCCCCGCGAATTGCCCGCAAGGCCGGGATCGACATCACAGCATCGCCCAACCAGTTTGTAGCTCTAACTAGCAGCTTCATTAGTCGCCGTCAAACAGCGGTGGCGCGGGCCTCCCGGCCCACAGCGGCGACCTCTGGTCGCCGTGAGCCTCGTGTTGGCTGTTGTGCCGCCTATGAACCATCGCTGCTGGAAGGTGTAAAAATACCTCGGCCCCAGAGCAATGAATCGCGCCAACAGTCAACAGGAGTGTCGACGCCGCAGACGTGGATGTCCGCGCCACACCATCAGACACCGCAAGCCCAACGGTGCAGCTCCGAGCGTAAGGCAACGACCGCTTCGTGGCGCAGGTCCCCAGACCTGCCGTGTCGGTACTCCTACCGATACCTGTTTCCGAGCTGCCCATACGCAAGGACCCAGGTCGGGCCATCGCGACCACCTTCAGTGCGAGCGATTTTTTCACACCCTTCTGCCCCCCCATTTTTCAGTACAGGTCCCCTAGCCGGCTCCGCTACGCCCAGCAGCCAGAGGCACCTTAGCCACCGAATTGGGAGAGATCGACATTCGCTCTTCGATCCATTCCAACAACCTATCTCCGCCTTCAACTACTGTTTCGACTCGTAGCCAATAAAGTGGCAAAGGCCGGAATAGTCCGGCGGCTCGGCCTTCGAGGGTGCCGGACTTGAGGCCCTCCCGTTCCGCGGCGTACCAGAGATTCACGAGGTCCTTCTCTGTCGTGATGACCAGTCCCGCTTCTCGCCGTCGAGCCTCGGAAACGATATCTGCGACGTCGCTACGCGAATAAACATGGTGGTCCCGAAATCGCATGCGCCTGACAATCGTGAGGCCGGCTAGCTCTAGGCTTCTCCAGAATGCTTCCGGGTTTCCCAGCCCGCAAAAGGCCAAGATTCTTTCGGATCGCAGCCGCTCAATCGGCGTACCGTCTCCAGAGACGGTGTTGACAGCGGCGACACCTCGGCTTCGCGCTGCGAAAACCGGTACGCCGGGGTTCAATTCGCGCAGACGCGCCACGAGGCCGTCGTAGCACCCACCGGGCTCGGTTCGGGTCAAGAGAAAAGCGTCAGCGCGGCCGAGGGCCGAGAGTGGCTCGCGCAAGCGACCTAGCGGTATCATCGCTCCCGCGCCGAAAGGATCGAGAGTATCAATCAGGACCAGGTCCAGGTCGCGCTTGAGCTTGAAATGCTGGAAGCCATCGTCCAGCACCAAGATGTCGACCGGTTGGCTGCCCTCGAGTTTTCGACCAACCGAGTAACGATCCCGTCCAATACCGAACGGAACGTCCAGGCCCGCTTCCTCCAAGTGACGCAAGATTACCTGCGCCTCGTCCCCCGTGTGACGCGGAGAGACGGCTGACCCCGGTCGCACAACATTTTCCTTGTCGGACGGCCGCCGGTAGCCGCGCATCAAACCGCCCACGACAAGACCCCGGGCGGACAGCTGCTCGACAAGCCACAGGACGATCGGGGTCTTGCCCACGCCTCCCGCTGTTACATTTCCCACACAAAGAGTGAAAGTATCGAGCCGCCGCCGGCGGAGCCAACCCCGCCGGTAAGTAGCCAATCGAAGACGGGCGGCCCACCGCCAAACCGATGCAGGCAGCCAAAAGGTGAGGTAAGCGAGCCACCCGGGGCGCCGAAGTGGCAGGGCTTGGCGGTATACTTCGACCGCTTCCTGTACCGCCCGTTTTGTCGCGCCACGTTGAGATTCGGCGACTTGACGGCCTCGCATCCCGATCTCGGCGGCCTTGGTCGGATTATTGAGCATGTCCTCAAAGGCATCAGCCAATTTGCCGGGCCCGTCAACTTGAACAATCGCCCGCTGCGCGATCAACTCCTCCGTGATCGCACGAAAGTTGTGCATAGTCGGACCAACCACCACCGGCCTGCCGGATAGCGCCGGCTCGAGAACGTTGTGGCCGCCCCAACCATTCAGCGAGCCTCCAACAAAGACGATGTCAGCCACTTTATAGAGAGACGATAATTCTCCCAGCGTGTCGAGCAAGAGCACACCGGGGACTTCCAAACGTTCCGATGTCCCCGGGGCAAGTTGCGAGCGGCGCGCGAACGCGATTCCCGATGCCGCAAGAACCTTCTCGGCTTTATCGAAGCGCTGCGGATGCCGGGGAGCGATCACCAACAACGCCTGCCGCCGCGACTGTGATAGCTTCCGAAACGCTTCGATTACGGGTTCTTCCTCTCCTTCACGGGTGCTGCCCGCGACGATGATAGGATCAGCCTCTACACGGTCCAAAAGATCCGCAACCGACTGGGGAACTTTCTCGCTGCCCGGCTCGAAATCGTATTTGAGGTTCCCGCCCACAAGAACCTTTTCAAGGGGAGCGCCGGCTGCGGTCAGTCGCTCGCGATCGAGGTCCGATTGTGCCAGAACAAGATCGGGATGCTGCAAAACTCTGGAGAAGAAAAGACGAAACCGTCGATAGCTCGGAGCCGAGCGATCCGAGATTCGCGCATTGACCAGCACCAACCCGGCCCCACTGCGCTTCGTGAGCCGGAACAGGTTCGGCCAAATCTCGGTTTCGGCCACAATAACGAGCCGCGGTCGGATGGTCCGAAACACCCGATTGAGGACGAAGGGTAGATCGAAAGGCGAATAGAAGATTCCGTTCACCCACGGCGAGAGTTTCTCGCCCGCCATTCGACGCCCGGTAGGCGTCGACGTGCTGACGAAGATGGGAACCTCACCGAATTCCCTACGCAGGGCTTTCACGAGTTGGACGCAAGAGAGCACTTCGCCCACCGACACTGCATGTAACCAAATCGAGTTTGCTGTGGTCTGATGAAATGAGGGCGCAAGAACGCCGAATCGCTCGACGATGCCTCTCCAGGTCTGGCCCTTGACCAGCCCCCGGACGACCAACAGCGGAAGCGCCACGATCGCGACCAAAGCCAGCAGCAGGTTGTAGGTTAGATAAATCAAGCTGAATGAAAACCATTATGGCAAGATACAAGCGGATGCGAACCACCTTAGTTGCCGTCAGCTTGTTGCTTGCGGCCGGCGCCGCGGCAGCAGAGAAAGAGTTTAAGGCGCGCGATGCCCGCAAGTATCCCGCCCACCAAAACCAGGCTGACGTCACGGTGGGAGTCCGGCCCTACCGCGGCGAGAAAGAAACCCGCGAGGCCTTTGGAAAAGCCAAGCCCTACAAGTTCGGGGTGCTGCCGGTTTTGGTGGTGATTACGAACGCCTCGGATCATCCACTTGGTCTAGAGAACCTCAAGGTTCGCTTCATTACGTCGGACCGCGAAGGTCTTGAGCCGGTATCGGCCGAGGATTTGGCCTACTTTCAGCCCAGCACCAAGCCCAAGGAGCTGCCTAGGTATATCCCGCGCGTGCCGGGCATCGGTCGCCCCAAGCTGAAGAAGGGGCCGCTGGCGAAGTGGGAAATTATCGAGCGCGCCTTCACAGCTCCCGTCGTGCCCCCAAAAACCTCCGCGAGCGGGTTTTTCTACTATATGACCGGCAGGGACCCGGACCCCATCCCGGGATCGGCCATCTATCTTTCCGGAGTTCGCGATCTGACGAGCGGACAAGAACTCTTCTACTTCGAAATCCCGCTCGACAAGTACAAGAACCGCAAGTAGGCCGCCTTCGTTCGTACGGCAGCAAAAAATTGGAAGCGGAAGGCTGTCGCCACTTACCCGCCCAAATCAGTGAGACAAGCAATCTTGCTTGTCTTGGGCACCCTCTCAGCGTGCCGCGTCGATGACGAGTCTCGATAATTATGGGCCGGTCCTGGATTGCGGGCCCTCTTGATGAAGGGACTGCTACAAGCCGCGTTCACGCGGTTTGTCTTCCTAGGCCAGCCGTTTTACGGCTGGTAGGCCCGCGCCGCTCAAAGCTGGATCAGCCCGTTTCAACCGGCTTCGCTCTCCCACAATGGGAATCTACGGGTGGGAATGCATTGGTGCGGAACTACCGGCAAGCCCACTAGCTGAGTGCGGTTGTCCCGGTTGCGGGTCGAAGGGGAACTACCTGCTGGGCTGGCGTTGACTGTGGCCCTGCCGGCGACGCGGGTAGCGATCGGAGAACTTCTTGGTAGTCCCGCTGAGCGCGGTGGATAAAGCGTTGCTCGGCAAAAATCAGACCCCACAACATTGCCACGAGGCAGCTGATGACAATCAATCCTTGGTTGGTGATACCGATCAATCTCATTGGGTTGGCCGTTCTCACAGTTTTGATAAGCAATTGCCGCGCCAAACGGATTTCCACGCTCTATCAACCAGATTCGGATTGGGTTCAGGTAAGTTACGCGCCGACCCTGTAAAAGTTCCATGGTCCGACGGAGCAACCGTGTAATTTTTACCCACCCCCAACGGTCGTAGTCGAAGTGGGTCGGGGCAGAAAACAGGGACTGCCGGTCCTCGACTTACCCGACTTTGGCCCAGGAGAGCGGCGGGGGGATCCCGCGGGCCCACGCCCAGGGCTACCCCGACACTCACCTCGGCTCTCCTGCCGAAACGTTAACGGGTATTAGCCTTCTACAATGGTTGTGTGGCCCATCCACGAATGTGCCCTCACTGCAGGGCCTTTATAGACCCCAAGGCCAAGATCTGCGAGTACTGCGGCAGCGAGATCGGCAAGCCCGTCTGGAAACAGCAAGCGGCTCCAACCGGCGTTCGAGGGCTCATTCCTCAGAGCAACTTCACGACGCTCATTATCTTGCTCGTGAACTTCGGCCTATTTGCCGCCACGCTGATCATGACGTTGAAGCAAGGCGACTCCACGGGTCTGATGGCCGGGATAGACAGCGACGTGCTGCGGTTGTTCGGCGCCAAGCACAGATTCCTGATCATGCACGGAGAATGGTGGCGGCTGGTCACAGCGGGGTTCCTCCATGGCGGCATGCTCCACATTCTGATGAATTCCTGGGTCATGTTCGATTTGGGTTTCCGCGCCGAGGAAATATTTGGCACCGCGCGCTTCCTGGTGATCTACTTGGTCTCGAGTACTTGTGGTTTCGTGGCCAGTACCTTTTGGGCTCCCTATTTGTCTATCGGGGCCTCCGCCGGAATCTTCGGCCTGATCGGGGCCATGATCGCCGACGGGCGCCGCGGGGGCAGCTCGATCATGGCGTCCATGTATCTAAGATGGGCGCTCATTATTCTCGTGATAGGCTTCCTCCCGTTCTTTCCGTTTGACAATGCAGCCCACGTCGGAGGTCTCGCCGCTGGGTTCCTGATCGCCTATTTCGGGGGCACGCCGAGAATCTCCCACCCGATCGAATCGTTCTGGAAGGTGGCTGCTGGCGCGTCCCTTGCTGTGGTCGCCCTCTCCTTCTATCTCGCTTACGAGTCGCTGTCTAAGAGATTGTTCTTCTGACGGGGAGTATTCGGTCCCGTTTGACGATCATGTTCGCAAACTTCAACCCGGGACCGGGCTGAGCCGTTGTCCAAACGGAGCCTGCCTGGATCGTTCCTGGAGGTTGTTGTTCAATACGACTGGCGCGTCGTTACCGGCTTGATAAAACAGTTCTCTGCCGCTGGAAGAAGGGCCAAGTTTCCTCACGGGTACGGGCATCGTTGTGGCCCACCCCTGGTTCAATGAACCGCTCGTCAACCCGCCCCCTGTTCCGATTGCCCTTGGCTCGCCTCGAATCTTCGGACCTCGTGCCTCTGGTGTTGCTTGTCGACCCAGTCACGGATCCCAACGACTCTTGTTTTCAGTGACTTCGGGTCTTTCGAAGGGAGAAACCCTGGGCCAGCGAGGTAGAATAAGGGCGGAACTTTCGCCGCACACCGGGTGTTCCGCCCGGCGGCGACTCAAACGAAAAGGAAAATGACGAAACAAAGCCAATTTTCGCTCGATCAAGCACTAAGTCCAATATTTGCCATATGATCCTCGGTGGTGGATCGTATCATCCAGATCGAAAAAACCAAGGAGACTTGAGGTAGGTCAAAGGCATGGCCAAGACGAGCACAAACAGCAATGTCGGCCGCACTGTCGCGCTGTCAATCTGGACAATGATCTGACAGCGAGTTGCGCCTGCGGGAACGATTCGAAAAGAAATGACGAAACAAAGCCAATCTTCGCTCAATCATGTGCTAAGTCCCTTTTCTAAAAACAAGATAATGGCCTACTGGGGAAGTGAAGGGCGCGTAGCAAGGTGCTACTTGTCCACCCGGTCGCAGATCCCAACGACTCCGCTTTCAGTGACCTCGGGCTTTTGTCGGGGGCGAACGTGGGCCCATCGCAGACCCGGTGTTCCGCCCGGCGGCGACTCGAACGAAAGGGAAATTGCCAAACAAAGCCAATCCCATTCGTATGAGGTATAGACCGCTTTTTTATAACAGGTTAAGCTCCTATCTTAAAGAACAAGTAGAGAGGGTCTTGGCATTGGTTCGAACCGCACCGGAGCGCACCAACTCTTGCGTCTGGGCCTACCTTCAGCCTCCTCTACAGCCCTGCCATGCCCGCGACGATAGGTAGGCGTGCGTCCGGCGACCATGGCCCGGGACCGCTCCGGTCTGCTGAAATGGCCCGGCAAGTGGAAACCTCAAGTCCCGGATGCTCTCGCGCTCCTAGCAATAGCGGTACCGTTGTGTTTTCTCATCTGGCGGCGCGGCGGAGTGGAGCTTGGCGACCAGGTTCTCGCTTTCGGGTGGGTGCTCGGGCTCACGGGCGTTGCCTGCCTGCTAGGCGACCGCCTCGGTCTCCAGGTCACGATACCGTGGCCGGTCGCTGCTGTTGCCTCGCTTCCCCTGTTGCAGCTTCTTCCGGTTGACCTCGCTTCTTGGGGCCTTGCATCTCCCCTCCGCCTGGGAGCAGCGGAGCGACTCCGGGCGTTGGGGGTGGAACCTTTCGAGGCGGTCAGCATCTATCCCTTCGCTACCCTGCAAGCGGTAACGGTCGTCGCGGGCTGCTGCGCCGTGTTTGTCATCGCGCGTGCCATTGCTCGGCGCACCGAGCGGGCTGTTTGGGTTGCCCTGGCCCCGATTCTGCTGGTCTCGCTGATGGAGGCGGGACTAGGGCTGCATCAACACCTACTAGGGCAGTTTTTCAGTGATGTTTTGTCGCCCAAGGCTCACGGAACCTTCGTCAACCGCAACCATTTCTCGGCGCTGCTGGGAAGTTGTTTCGGTCCGGTGGTCGGCCTATCGTTCGTATCGGGTTTCAGGCTACGAAGGGGACGGTCGGCCGGTTCCCGAGACGTGGTCTTGACGCTCGTCGGGGCTGGTGTGGCGGTGGCGTATCTTGTTGGCATCGTCCTTTCCTTTTCTCGCATGGGTATTGTGGTCGTGGTGTTGCTGGTTTTGGCTTCGGTCGTCATGACTGCTTGGCGTCGTGGACCCGCACTGTTATTGGCCGGGTCCTGTGCCGCGGCCATCGGAATCGCGGCGGTCGTCGGTGTGGCGGGTCTTGGGGATCGGTTTAAGCAGCTTGTTTCGGACCAGGGCGACCCGACCCGCCTGGCCATCTGGCGGGACAGTGTGGACGTGGCGAAAGATCACCTGTGGACCGGGTCAGGTCTGGGGTCTTTCTCCTTTGTGTTTCGGCGCTCGCAGATGTACCTTCCCAGCAAGACCGTGGACCACGCCCATTGCGACTACCTCGAGTGGCTGGTCGAGTTGGGACTGCCCGGGGCGTTGTTTCTGGCAGGCGTCATTGGCGTAGTCTTCGTTTCAGCCTGCCGCTCGTCGCGGAGAGCTGAAAACGCTCGGCGGCGAGCGTTGCAAGCAGGATGTATCTTAGGGGCCGGGGCACTCCTGCTCCACGCCATCGTCGGCTTCCCACTCCAAGTACCCGCCCTTGCCGGGTGGTTCGCGACGCTGCTGGGTTTCGCGAGTGGGCTAGTGTAGTGCCACTAACGGTTCTGGACAATGGCGTGGGTTTTGGCGGCGCGCTCGACTTTGGCGAGGATATCTTGTGCCGGAGCTGTCCAGACAAAGGGCTTGGGCGCTTGGTTGCTCGCTTCCAGGTACTCGTGGATGGCGGCCTCGAGTTCGGGAACACTGCGGAACA
This sequence comes from Bryobacterales bacterium, assembly GCA_965222095.1. Classification (GTDB taxonomy): domain Bacteria; phylum Acidobacteriota; class Terriglobia; order Bryobacterales; family UBA6623. The sequence continues at coordinate 1,406,174 of CBDCTD010000004.1, read as the reverse complement.
CGCCGCGGCGGATGCGCTTCTGTGTCAGCTCGCGGAACCAGCGCTCGACGAGATTGAGCCAAGAAGAAGACGTGGGAATGAAGTGAAAGTGGAAGCGGGGGTGCTTCGCGAGCCACTTCTTCACTTGCTCATGCTTGTGCGTGGAGTAGTTGTCCACGATCAGATGCAGCTCCAGCGCCGGTGGCGTTTCGCGGTCGATCTTGCGTAGGAATTTGAGGAATTCCTGGTGCCGATGTCGCGGCAGACACTCGCCGATCACCTTGCCGTCGAGCACATTGAAGGCGGCGAACAACGTCGTTGTGCCATGTCGTTTGAAGTCGTGGGTCATGGTGCCGGCACGACCCCTTTTCAGGGGCAGTCCCGGCTGGCCGCGGTCTAAGGCCTGGATCTGACTTTTCTCATCGACACTGAGCACCAGTGCGTGCTCGGGCGGATGCAAGTACAGACCGACCACGTCGCGGAGTTTCTCGACGAACTGCTTGTCGCGGCTGAGCTTGAAAGTTTCGAGGCGATGGGGCTGCAGTCCGTGCGCTTTCCAGACGCGCTGGATGGCCATCTTGGAGACGCCCAAGTGCTTGGCGAGGGTGCGGGTGCTCCAATGCGTGGCCGCCCGGGGCTTCTCGTGAAGCGTTGTATCGAGGATGCATTGGACGAATTCAGCGGAGAGCGCCGGTTTGCGTCCGGGGCGCGTCCGATCGCGGAGTCCGTCGAGGCCGGACTGGGCGAAGCGCTTTCGCCACAGGATGACGGTCTTGCGGTTGACGCCGAGTTCGCGGGCAATGGCGTGGTTCGCCAACCCCTGCGCACACAGCAAAACAATGCCTGCCCGTAAGGCCATTTTCTGGGCTGTGTTGCCTCCTCGAACCAGGCGACGAAGAGCGTTTCGCTGCGGAGCGGTGAGGGGTAGAGCGTCAGCGGATGGCCACATAAACCATCCTACCGTGAAAAGGGTGTTATTGTCCAGTTATTTATGTGGCACTACACTAGCAGCCTGTGGCAAAAGGGGGGCAGGAACGAAAAATGGGGACTGCCACCAATTCGCTCCCCGTCATGGCCTTCGAGACATTGGACTCAGCCTGAAGCGAATTGGCTGGCTGTACCCGATTTTTCGCAAAGTCTACTTTTACCGCGGGCTCCGAGGCCGACGACGGAGACGTCGGTGGGTCATCCCGCCCTGGGCCGCAGCCTTGGGCGCGTTAAGCTTCCTCGGTCTCGGAGTGTTTTCACTCACTGATACCGCGAAGGCTTGGAACGCCGAGTCACTCTACGCCAGGGGCCAAGATGCCCTCATCGCGCACCCGCCTGATGAAGCCGAAGACCTATTCGCGCGGGCTTTGCGGGCAAACCCACGCGCCGCACTGATCTGGCTGAAGCTGGCCGAGGTGAAGGCTGTCAAAGGAGACCTGGGCGAAGCCATCGAGATGGCGGAGCAGGCTCGGCAACTCGAGCCCTACACTCTTCGCGTCGAATGGGCTCTGGCCGACCTCTACCTGCGCGACGGTAGGGCCGAACAAGCAGCCGAACGCTTGGCGGTCCTCGCTGCCGGACTACCCGAGCTGCAGCGCTCTATCTTCCACGCCGCCTTGAGTGCCGGCATGTCCTCGCAAAAACTCGTCGATCAGGTTGTACCGGTAAACGGCAAAGCGGCAGCCGAGTACCTGCGGTTGCTTGCCGACCGAGGTTCATGGAGCGAGATTGTTCCCGCTTATCGCGCACTATCCGCGAAGGGAGACCTCACGCTTCCTCCCGTCATGCTGAGATCGCTGTTCGACAAGCTCTTTGACGCCGGCCGCGGGCTGGAGATCAAAGAGCTCTGGGAATCGCTCGGCATGCCTGCTGGCCCGTGCTGCCCGACGACCGACAGCGTTTCGGGGAACGCAGCAGGTCCCGGTGCGCAACTAAGTTTCACCAAAAGCTTCGAGCCGAATAGTTTTGGGCTCGACTGGGTTGCCCGCCCGGTCGAGGGTGTCAGCGTCTATTGGGGACGCGAGGCTTCGGGCGCTCACTTTTTGCAAGTTGACTTTGAACAACCGCGAAACCTCTACTACTGCCATCTCACACGTGATTTCGCCGTCACACCGCTCGAGCCTTATCTGTTGGAGGCCGAAGTTAGCAGCGAGAGAATCACCGGCAGCGAAGGAGTGCGACTTGCCGTTACCTCGCATCGAAGATTCCTCACGGCTTCCCCTGCGAGTAAGCGAACTACGCCATGGAGGAAGGCGCAGCTCTACTTCACACCCAATCCCGGCGAGGATGTCTTGCGGCTAGCGGTCCTACGCAACCGCAGCGAGCGGCTCGACAATCTGGTCAGCGGGAAGTTCCGTCTGAGAAACGTCAGGCTGGTGGCGCTGTCAGGCGACGAACCTTAGTACATCATTATTTCGCAAACACGGTTACAAAACGTGGCCGACTGCGGGCGCGATGAATCGCGCCCCTACTGAGGGGCTTGAGCATCCCGCAGGCCTGGGCATCTCGCGTTTAGACGTAGGGGCGCAATTCATTGCGCCCGCGATGATAGCCGGCGCCGCGGCCATCAGCTGCTTATAGCGCTGGCGGAATCAGCAGCATCGCAACCACGCTGACGGCAAAGCACGCCGCTGCCACCAGAAATGTGTACGCCACCATCTCACCGAATCGCAGCCGCGCCACGGCCAGGATGGGAATTGCCCAGAACGGTTGGATGAGGTTGGTCGTTCCGTCGCCATACGCATAGGCGAGGACTACCGTAGTTACCGAGACCCCGAGCTCTCGCCCGGCCGGGATGAGGAACGGTGCTTCGATCAGCCACTTGGATCCGGCTGAAGGAACAAAGAGATTCATGAACGCTGAATAAACGTAAACCACCAACGGGAAGGTACGCGTGGTTGAGAACTCCGCGAACAGCTGTCCCAGCCAGTTGCCGAGACCGGTGCTATTCATGACACCGAAAATCCCGGCGTAAAAGGGGAACTGAAGAATAATGCCCCACGTCGTTCCGACGCCTTGCCGGCAGGCGTTGACGAACGAAACCGGTCGCCTGTGAAGGAGCAGGGCTGCGACGAGAAAGGTCATGTTGTAGGCGTTTATGGTCCAGGTGGTCCCAAAGCCGCGATGGACCATCGAGTGGCCGAGAGGGTAGGCGATAAGAAGGGCCGCCAACAGAACCCAGCCCGGGAAGCGGTCGATTCTCCCGGCCGGAGTCGACGAGTCTTCAGGCGAGTCCGGGGGCTTCGGCAGGATCGCTTGAATCTGCTCAGGGGACAGAGTAACTGCGCCTCGACGAGGGTGCAGCGCAACGACCGCGAGAAAGGCCACTACTGCCATGACAGCCGCAAAACCCAGATTGAACGGAGCAAACAACGTTTCCGTAACGGGCACTAACCGATCGATTATGGGACTTCCGGTTGCGGGCTGCAGGAGCGGGTTTCCCGGTGTCGCCAAGATGAGCGGAGCCGAGCTCGAAAGCCCAAAAGGGAATATCGTTCCCAAGCCCAGATAGGCGGCCGCAATCAACACCCGGATGTCCGCTCTCGGGTTGTGTCGGCACAAGAAGGGCACGAACAGGGCCGACGCGACGAGGCATAACGCCCAGTTCAGATAGGCGGCGACAAGAGAAAAAACCGCCGCCAGAGCAACCGCCTGCAAAGGCCGGTTGGGATCCGGCATCTGAGCCAGCCGGTCGAGCAGCTTGAAGACGGGTCGAGAAGTTACACAGGCATGAGAGGCGACCATGACGATCGTAAACTGCATGGCCAGCTCGAGCAGGTTCCACATCCCGCCGCCCCAGGCAAGGATTGCGTCCTCGACTCCGGCCCCCGCTCCCAAGACGGCGAGCAGTAATGCACAACTCGTCAGGATCATGCAGATAACCCACGAGTTGGGCACCCAGCGCTCGGTCAAGCGCGACAGGCTAGCTCCCAGATCACGGAATCGGTCTATCAAAGGCGTCATGGGTGTCTGTCCCGGGTATCGACCTTCGTCGCCGGAGACGATGTACTCTACCGCAACGAGCACGCCACGGTAAACAGGTAGCGACCGCCACTCTTGCCGGCCTCCCTCGCGACAAGCGAATCGGAGCCGCGAACGCGAGTGAGGCGTCATGGGGCCATTGTCCCTGCGGAATCTGCCTTGTCACTAGCGTTTCAGACCTTCTACCAGCCGGACGCGGTAGCATTACCGCTCGATCCTACGGGACTCCCCGTGACACTGCGTCAACATGGTTCTGGGAAACCGAATCAAGAGCCGCAGGTCTGGGCAAAGAGAACGGTGCCTCAGCGGTGCATTACAGTACTAACACCCGTCCCTCATCAGTCACAACACTCCCAACCTAACAGAATCAACAACATAGGTGCCCGCGAGCGGCGAGCCCCGTGATCCCGTAGTGTATGCTCGAAATAGAAAAGGGCGTCCTCGGCCGAGGGGCAGGAATTCTAGCGACAATCTGCTCGAACCTGCTCAAATGGCCTTGGGACAGGCGCCACGGGAACAAGCTGTCACGGGGAAGTGAAAGATTCTTGACGATCGCGTTGTGCGCTTTTCAAGCCAGGGTCTTGGGGCTGTTTTTCAGACTCTCCCGGCGGTTATCTCGCCCGTAGAAAACGATGGATTCAACAAATTACCAAACGAACCCAATTGACACATAACCCTGGCGATGTCAACGGGTTACGAGCGCTCCGAGGACGCAGAAAGGGCGTGAACAGGCGGTGCGGCGACGATAACAGCTCCGGTTTTTCTGTGGTCCGCTAGGCTAACGCCCGTGCTATTGCCGACTTCAGCGTAGACAGTCCCGCGGCCACGTCGGCGCCGAGATGGACTCGAAGGGCGCGCCGTTTCCTTTCGGCCAGAACCTGAAAGTCACCGCGCGCTTGGGCGGCCTTCACTACGCCAAACGTATACTTCTGACCAGGGACGGCCAGATCAGCCGCCTCGTCGCAGGTTATCTGCAGGAATACGCCGCTGTTGGGACCGCCTTTGTAGGCCTGACCGGTGGAGTGGAGGAACCTCGGGCCGAAGCCCACGCAGGTAGCAACCTGTTTGGAGTCGCGCACGGCCTGACGGACCTCTTGCAGTGTCTGTTCGTGGGTTTCGCTCATTTCGACGTAGGCGAGCAGTCCCAGGTAGTCGCCGGCGCTGAGCCGATTCAAGTGCGCGCGAAGATAGCCCACCAGAGATGGGTCGCCGCCTGCGGCCGAAGACAGGGAGGAGCTGTTCTCCCCGTCGGCGTACAACTTGATACCATCCGCGTCGAGTAGGGGGCTCTCGCCAGGAAGCGAGCCGGTCTTTTCGTACTCGTCTGTCAAGGCGCGCGTTGCGATCTTACTGGCCTCGACGTCCGGCTGATCGAAGGGATTGATGCCGATGACGGAGCCGGCAACAGCCGTCGCGATCTCCCAGCGGAAGAATTCCGCGCCTAGGTCGTACGCGTCGGCGACGGGGATCCGAACCACGGGATGGCCGGCGTTGGCGAGGGCCTCGACTGTCTGATCTTGTGAGGAGTCGGGTGCGGATTCAAGCCGCACGTAGACGAATAGGCGGTCGTCGCCATATGTTCCCGGCGAACCAAGAGGCTCGCGGTCCACCGGAATCAAGCCTTCCCCTTCTTTGCCGGTGGACTCGGCGAGCAACTGCTCAAGCCACGCTCCCAGATTCCAAACACCGGGTGAGGCAATGATCATTACCTTGTCACGACCTTGCTTGGCGGCAGACCCCAGGATCGAACCGAGCACCACACCGGGGTTGTCTTCCGCCGGCTGCCGCGGTGAACAGGCGAGAGCCATCTGGTGGGCGCGTTCCAAGAAGCGCTTGACGTGGATGCCCATAACCGCCGCTGGAACCATGCCGAAATCCGACAGCGCGGAGTAGCGGCCCCCAATACTGGGCACGCCGTGAAAGATGTGCCGGAAGCCGTCGTCTTCGGCAACCTTTTGAAGCTTCGACCCCGGGTCGGTAACGGCGATGAAGTGGTTCCCGGCTTGGTCGGCCCCAACTGCCTCCGTGACTCTTTCGAAGAAGTATTGTTTGAAGATATTCGGTTCCAGGGTTGATCCGGACTTGCTGGAAACGATGAACAGGGTAGCGGCCGGATCGAGGTTGCCTCGGAGAGTCTTGATTTGGGCGGGGTCGGTCGAATCGAGCACGCGAAGTCGCGGGCTGCCGGGCTGGGCGCCGAAAGTAAGCGCCAACACTTCGGGGCAAAGGCTCGAGCCGCCCATGCCCAAGACCACCGCGTCTCGAAAGCCGGCGGCGCGGACTTCCTCGCCAAGGGTCGTAAGGCGCTCGGCGTGGGTCAATTGATCTTCTACTATTCCCAGCCACCCCAGCCAGTCGCCTTCATCCGCGCCCGTCCAAAGGGAGGAGTCTCGAGCCCACAGCTTGCCGACTTTGCCGCAGGCTTGCCAATCTGCAAGCGTCGCGCGAACGGCGGAAGCTAGTGACTCCGTCAGCGTTTCGGTTTGGAGGGTCATTTCTTCACTCGGTGCGATCATGCATGTCTTATCGGCTGACGATAGCAGTTTGTCCAAGGGCTGGCAAACGACCCCGAGTTTCTTTCTTAAACCGGCGCGTGCACCGTGCGGGGCCAACATCGCCTGGTTTGTGAACTACTTCTGGTAAGTATATCCTCTGATTCGCTGAACAAAAAGGCACCTAAAATGCTGAATTCCGACACGAGATGACTTCCCGAACGGGAGATCGAGGGCTACACTTGAGAAACGGTGAATACTCTTTCGACGTGCCCAGTATGTCGCAAGCCGATGGTCGCGTTTGAGCTTGAAGCGGTGGAGATCGACCGCTGCGTCGAGTGTGGGGGCACCTGGCTTGATGCCGGCGAGTTGGAGGTCATCGCGGAGACGGCCGGGGCAGTGCGGGGCGCTTTGTTCGAAGTGATGCAGAACGCCAAAGGGCAGCGCCACGGCAGGCGGCGATGTCCGCGCTGCTCTCGGAAGCTGCGGGTGATCACCATGGGCACCGGTAAGACCGTCGAAATCGATCGCTGCCCCGAGGGGGACGGACTCTGGTTCGACCGGGGCGAGATGGAAGCTTTTATCAAATCATTTGACGAAGGCGAGGAGGGCGCCGTCGCCCGCTTCTTCGCCGACTTTTACGGTAAGAGGCAACCCGCGCGCAACTTTGATAGTGGAAGCAAAACTGAGGAGGAATAAATGGAGGTTCTGATGATGGTCGCGTTGGTATTTCTAACGATCATTGCAGTCATCGCGATTTGGGTGGCGATGACCTACAACGGGTTAGTTGCAATGCGGAACGCCGTCCGCAACGCATGGTCACAGATCGACGTGCAACTGAAGCGCCGACAAGACTTGATTCCAAACCTGGTGGCGACCGTGAAGGGTTACGCGGGGCACGAGAAAGAAACTTTGGAGAACGTAACACGTGCCCGAACGCAGGCGGTCTCCGCTCAGGGCGTGGGGGAGCAAGCCCAAGCCGAGCAGCAGTTAACGGGTGCGCTAGGCCGGCTGATGCTTGTGGTCGAGCAATACCCTGACCTGAAGGCCAATCAGAACTTTCTGGCCTTGCAGGAGGAACTCACTTCGACAGAGAACAAGATCACCTTCGCGCGACAGCTTTACAACGACTCGGTCATGTTGTTCAACACCAAGATTGAGAGCGTACCGGCGAACATCGTTGCCGGTATGTTCAGTTTCAACCAAGAACAGTTCTTCGAACTCCAAGATGAGGCGGCCCGGGAAGCCCCCCAAGTCTCGTTCTAGGCCTGAGTAAGAAGCGGGCGAAAGCTCACGGTCGTTAGTGGCCGAAACCTTTCGCTGTCAGGCATCGTTCCCAGCGCTAGATTCCGCGATAGATTCGGGCACATCCAGCCAGCTATGTGGCAAGCCATTGCAGCCAACCGGCGCCGGTCGCGGTTAATCATCTTGGTAATGGGGGTGGTCCTCATCGTACTGGGCGCTAGCCTGGGGACGTTGATTGGTCCAGCCCTGGTTGACCTAGGTTATGCACCGCCCGGAGAAGAAGCTTTGGCCGGAGCGCTTGTCGGTGGTGTCATTGCGTTAGTCGTTTGGTTGATCCTCTGGCTTCTGGCGGTCTACGAGGGCGACCGCCTGGTGCTTCGCTCGGCGCACGCGCTGCCGATTCGAAAGCGCGATTTCCCCCGACTTTGGAACGTGGTGGAAGAGATGACGATTGCCTCCGGGCTTGGACGCCCCCCCAAGGTGTACATCGTCGAAGACCACGCACCGAACGCCTTTGCCGTCGGGCGGACTCCCGAGAAATCAGCGGTGGCAGTCACTTCTGGCCTTCTCCGGCTGATGAACCGTGACGAGCTACAGGGGATGATTGCTCACGAGATTGCCCACATCCGCAACCTTGACATCAGGTTCATGACGATGGCGGCTGTGCTGGTGGGAGGCGTCGAGTTGCTGTCGCGAGCGTTCCTTCGCGTTGGCCCTTTTGCCGTGGTTGGCCGACGCAGTGGCCGGGGGCACGGTGGCGGGCATCCCGCGCTGCTGGCAGTGGTGTTCGTCATCGCGATCCTGTCACCACTTTTGGTGCGCCTGCTCTATCTGGCTTGCTCGAGACAACGTGAGTATCTGGCCGATGCTTCGGCGGCGCGGTTTACTCGTTACCCGGACGGTCTCGCCTCGGCGCTGGAAAAGATCGCACTGCACCATTCGGGATACGGCCCGAGCCGAGTCAGCGGCGCCCTGGCGCCTCTCTATATCGTCAACCCACTGCAACTCATGGGAGCCTCTAGCCTGTAGTCGACGCACCCGCCCACGCAGAACCGGGTGCAGATCCTCCGCAGTATGGGCGGACGGGCAGGCTACGTGGACTACGAGGCAGCTCTACGGAAGATTGAAGGCCGGGAGAGTAGAGTGGCTGCGTTGACTTCGGCAGCGAAGTCGGAGGAAAGCGTCGCGGCGCGCGCACCGTCTTTTGAACCCGACACTCGCCAGACGGCGGTCGAACGCGGACGCGAAGTTGGAGACTTACTGGACCGCCTGGCAATCTTCATACTCGTACCGTGTGCTTGCGGCATGCGGATCAAAGTGCCGCCGGACTTTTTGCAAGCTAGTGTTGTGTGTCCGCGCTGCGAGAGGCAAGTAACGGTGCCCGCTGCCGAACCGGCTGCGGGTCAGAGATCTATTGAACTCGGGGCGCCGGTGACCACTGCAGCCGTGCCACCTCGCTTACCGAGTGCTTCGTCTAGCGGCGGGTCCGACCTACAGTACACCCGCGGCGGCGACGGTTGGGATTCCTTCCGCTGCACCTGCGGCCAGACGATTCAGCTCGGGCCGGACTTTCCCCTCGACTACACAGTCTGTGCGAAATGTAACAGCCGGATTGAACTCAACTAGTCGTCCATCGGTAGCCATCTAGCGTAGTTATGGTCAGAGGGGCCCGCCAGCGAGGGTAGATTGGCAGAAACGTCCCGCCATTTTCCGGCCGTATGGCACTTCGGGTCGAATGCGCTCTGGGTGCAGCTCTAGCTGGCTTCTGCCGCGAGCTCGCGTGACAGCCGAACAAGTTCGGCCGTTTCGGATCGGGCTTGTTCCTTGTTCTGATACATACGCTGATCGCTTAAGTAGACGAGTTCCTCGGGATCGCTGCTATCATCCGGGAACACAGAAAAACCTATGCTGATTCGGGTGCTGATTGAAACCCCATTGGCGACGGTGACAGGCTGTTGAGCGACCACTCGCTTCAAAGACTCCACCAACGTTTCAAGCCCCTCGGAGGAAATCCCAGTAACAATGGCGAGGAATTCGTCGCCGCCTACTCTGGCAACGAAATCGTAAGCAGCCTAGAGGTGCGCTCATAGCATGGACGTCCTGTAACCAGTCGGCCCGTCGAACCCTACGAAACCCTTATCCGTGGTTGGCCGGATCATGTATTACCCCTCGCTGTATACCCCTAATACCGGGCCTGCGGGATCACTTGCATACGGGTGGACGCAGCTGAGTATGGGACTCGCAAGGCAGCAATCGAAGGCGTTTGTCAGAGAGCAGCCGTCAATGCTCGCGTTAACATGAGAGGGATTGCCGAGGTGAAGAGGAAACCAGCGTGCCGCACGACTTCGAAGAGCGAAGGCTGGAAATTCGCCGCTACCGGGACAGCGACCGGGACGACGTCTGGTCACTGCACCGGAATGCCATCGAACAGATCGAGGCCCTCGATGCCGGCGACGACTTCTACGCCGATCTACATGATATCCCCACGGCCTATTTTGCACCCGGTGGAGAGTATCTAGTCGGCCGAGTCGCAGGCCGCATGGTTGCGATGGGCGGATTCACCCGCACTCTGGACGATGAAGCGGAAATCAAGAGAATGAGAGTGCATTCGGATTGTCAGCGGCGTGGGTTCGGACGGACGATTCTGGAAGCCCTCGAGGACCGAGCGCGCGAGTTCGGCATTGAGTTGTTGCGCCTGGAGACGACAGTTCGCCAGGAGGCCGCCAATAAGTTCTACCGGAAGAATGGTTATGCGGAGACGGGTCGAGGCAAGACACTGGGTTTCGACGTTATTCGATATGAGAAAAGGCTGCGCTCGGGACCGCCTTGCCTCGACCCTCAGACCGTGACCACGACCTTCCCGAATTGCTTCCCGGTTTCCAGGTATTCGTGCGCGGCGCGGAGTTCAGAAAGCGGGAAGGTTCGATCAACTACAGCCCTCAGATGCCCTGTGGCAATCAACTTAAGGACCTTGTGAAGCTCCCCTAGGGTTCCCATAAACGAACCGTGCAAGCTCAGGTGACGAAAGAACAGATGCGCCAGGCTGACTCCCACGTCCGCGCCGGTTGTAGCACCGCAAGTGACCAGGCGGCCATGGTGGGCAAGGCTGGCTGTGGACTGCTCCCACGTGGCCGCGCCGACGTGTTCGATGACGATATCAACCCCCTTTTTATTGGTAATGCGGCGAACTTCGTCTTTGATATTTTGCTGGTAGTGGTCGATGACCTCGTCGGCACCGAGATCCTTTGCTTTGGCTAGTTTGGTCTCTCCTCCAGCCGTAGTGATCACTCGGCAGTGGAACATCTTCGCGATTTGCACCGCCGCGCTGCCCACACCGCTGCTTGCCCCGACCACAAGAACGTCCTCTCCGGGCTTGATGTTTGCGACGCCGGCGAGCATGTGCCAGGCGGTAAGGAAAACGAGCGGAACAGCGGCCGCTTCTTCGAAGCTCAGGTCGCCTGGGACGGGAATAGCGTTCGCTTCCGGAACAGCGATGTATTCAGCATTGGTTCCACTCGCTTGATATCCGAAGAGTCCGTAACGGCGGCAGAAGTTATCTCGTCCGGAAACACAGAACTCGCACTGGCGGCAGCTGAATCCCGGTGCCAGCAGTACTCTCTGGCCGCTTTTGATCCTCTTGCACAGCTCGCCAACTTCCTCCACCTCTCCGGCGGCATCGCTTCCGAGGATATGGGGCAGAGTGAGCTTCGCGCCAGGTACTCCTCCACGTACAAACAGATCGAGGCGGTTAAGAGCGCAGGCCCGGACTCTCACTCGTACCTGGTCCGAGCGCAATTGTGGTTCCTCAGCGTCCTCGTAGCGAAGAACTTCAGGACTGCCGTGTTCGTGGATTCTGACGGCTTTCATTGGGCAGGTCTCCTCGGCGTTCGCCGCGTTCCCAACCAGTCTGGCAGGCTTATGCAGAAGGTGAACAGCCCAGCGGCGACGGCGGGTACGGGTGAAACCCGTATTATAATGATGGCTGTCAGAGAAGGAACCCATGAGCGGCCGACCGACGGATGTATACGAAGAGCTCGTTCACCTGCGACGCTCCGGCCAAAAGGCGGCGCTGGCAACGATCGTAGAAGTCGAGGGATCGATACCGAGCTTCCAAAGCGCCAAACTATTGATCCGCGAAGACGGCTCGATGGTCGGGACAATAGGCGGCGGTTGTACGGAAGCGGAGGTCTGGAACGCGGCGCGCGAAGTGATCGAGACCGAGAAGCCCAGGCACTTGCGGTTTAACCTCGGGCAGGACGCCGCTTACGACAACGGGCTGATCTGCGGTGGCCAGCTCAATGTGTACGTGGAGCCGATCTTGCCCATCCCGACTGCTTTTATCTTTGGAGCCGGACATATTTCCAAGAGCCTTTCGAAAGTCGCGACGCAGGCCGGTTTCCGAACCATCGTCGTTGATAACCGAGACACGTACGCGAACCGTGAGCGTTTCCCCGAGGCGTCAGAGATCTACGCTGAGGAGTACGAAGACGTTTTCCCGAAGCTGCCCGTCAATGAATCGAGCTATTTCATCATTGTGACCCGAGGTCATCGCGATGACATGCGGGTGCTGCGCTGGGCGGTTTTTTCGCCGGCGCGCTATATCGGGATGATCGGCAGCAAGCGCAAGACGATCGAGGTCGCCAAGCAATTGCAGCGTGAGGGGATCGCCTTGGATCGATTGGAGCGAGTCCACGCACCGATGGGATTCGACATCGGCGCTGTCACTCCGGAAGAGATCGCCGTGGCAGTTGTAGCTGAGATGATCAACCGGCGGCGCAACCCCACGAGTGGTTGGAACCCGCTGTCGAAATCCGTGTTCGCGAAGGGGACTCCGAACGCTGTCCGTGTCGACCCCTCGGAGATCGTCAGCGAGGCCGAGGTTCAAGAACACGACGACGTCGAAAGCCCGACCGCGACCTCGTGAAACTTGGGGGCGTCATCCTAGCGGCGGGCGAGTCCAGCCGCATGGGCCGCGACAAGGCGCTACTGGAATATCGCGGCTCGACGTTCCTCAATCATCTGATATCACTCTTCTCCCCCCGAGTAGACCCCCTGATTGTCGTACTTGGTTACCACGCGGAGACGATTCGCCCGACTATTCAACAGCGGTCGGCCGCGAAGGTCGTCATCAACCAGGACCACGAAAAGGGGATGCTGACGTCCCTGCAGGTGGGTATTCGCTCGCTACCGTCTGATGTCGGGGCTGCAATGTTTACGCTCGTCGACCATCCGGCCGTTGGGGAATCGACCCTGGATCGGCTGATCGAGCGGTTCCAGGCTGGCCGGCAGGCACTTGCGATTCCTTGTTATGAGCGGCAGCGCGGACATCCCGTTGTTGCGGCGCGCCCTATCTTGGAAGAGATCCTACGGCTTCCTGACGATTCCTCAGCTAGGACGGTCATCCGCGCCCACCGCCATGAGACGACGTTCGTCGAGGTTGACGACGACGGTATCGTTCTAGACATCGACCGGCCGTCGGACTACGACACAATGGCCTCGTCTGTGACGCCCTAATCGGCCTGCAGACCTCGCAGATGCCGTTTTGGGAAACGGCACATTTCCACTTTTCGGCGCGCGGTTTAGGGGGCAGCGTTGCGCTGGCCGTGGACTCTTACCGGGCGTGGACAACAATCCTCCGGACAGAAGTCGTGCCACGAGCCCAGGTTGCCCGAGGCGCGGCGGGTGGCGTTGGGATCCATCCGCTCCGAAATGAGCTCTCGGATCATGCTGATAAATTTCGGATGGAGTCCGGCGGTTGCCGCTCGGACCATCATAAGCCCCAATTCCTCGCAGACTGCGCGCGCTTCCGTGTCCAGATCGTAGAGCACCTCCATGTGCTCGGAGGTAAACCCGATCGGCACGACAATCACTTCGCGCGGGCCACCCGAGGCATGGAGCTGACGGAGATAATCGTTGATGTCGGGCACGAGCCAAGGCTGGGAAGGGGGCCCGCTGCGGCTTTGATATACGAGGGTCCATTCGCTACGTCCTAGGCTCTCTGAAACCAGCCGGCATGCTTCCCGCAACTGTTCCACGTAGGGGCTGCTTTTTGCCATGGCAGTGGGGATGCTGTGCGCCGTGTAGACCAGATGCGCGACGGCCCGGGATTCCGGCCGTAGCTGCTGAAGCGCCTCGCTGACCCGTTCCGTCATCGTTTCGATGAAGCCGGGATGGTTGTAGAAGAGCCGCAGCTTTTCCACAGTGGGAGCTGAGGAGCCAACTTGTTCTCGCGCCTGGGCGATGTCGTCAAGGTACTGCCGGCAGCTGGAATAGGACCCGTAACCCGAGGTTACGAAGGCTAGCGCTCGGCAAACGCCGTCGGCAGCCATCTCACGAAGCGTGTCCGCCAGAAGAGGACGCCAGTTGCGGTTACCCCAGTAGACTGGGATGGCAGGGCCGTTCTTGGCCAGCTCGTCCTCCAACGCAGCGACCAGGGCCCGATTCTGGTCGTTGATAGGGCTCTTCCCGCCGAGGCGATAGTAGTGCTCAGCGACCTCCACTAGTCGCTCGCGAGGAACGTTCCTGCCGCGCAGTACGTTCTCCAGGAACGGGATGACGTCTTCCCGCCTGTCGGGTCCACCGAAAGATACGACGACGACCGCATCGTAAGTCGCCTTGCTAGGGTCGTTCATCGCGCGATTCGCCCTTGTGGAACAGCCTACTGAAAACTCGTGAGGCTCTGCACACCCGGGGTGTTGAGCACTACCGGGGCCCGTCGATACCGCAGGCGGTGCCGTCGAGGTGCCTCCAGCAAGGTGATTGCGGGGACCGACTCAGACGGTCGGTCCCGCGAGACGGGAATCTCAGCACAGCGGCCTTTCGCACCGGGCGGCTGGATTATTATAAACACGATACTTAGGCGCCTCAACTCCCACGATTGAGTCTGTTCCGTTGGTTGAGTGCACGGTAGACTGTTGCCGACGCCGCGGCGCCCCACAAAGGGGCCCCGATAAGGTGCGGCTCCTTTGGTATCGCGCGGAGCCGCCAAAACGGTTTGGGATCGATCCCGTTGTTCTGTGTGACGCGGTCGGTTGATCGGCTCACCGACGGAGGCCATGGGGGAGGACTTAAGTCCCGGCCGGGGTGCGCCGGTCTGTCGCTCCCTGAAGGCCGGCGCTCTTACGGGCCCAGAGTAACATGGTGGGGGGAGGGTAGATGGTCAGGGTGGGGGATCTTGTTGATGGTGTGTGGGTTAGAATTTCGAATTGTCGTGACTGGTTTCGGGGAGGGGAATCGGCCGTTGGCACGGCCGATTTTTGTCCCACCCCAAGCCCCGCTCGCCCGCCGGGGGCGGCCGAGCGCCGAAAGGAACGGACCAGGATGCGACCATCCGGGGCTGACGCCCCGGGCCAGCCTTAATGGAATGTTGCCAGCCGTTGTGTCGTGCAGGCCCGGAAAGATGCCCGCTGCCCATGGTGTTAACTGAGGCTGTCCCGGTTTCGGTCCCCGGTTTCGGTCCCCGGTTTCCCCCCATCGTTCCTTCCGCCCTTTCAGGGCTCGACTCTGTTCAATTCCTATCCTAGGGTTCCGCCGTTCCGGCTCCACCCTAGGCTAGATTCCGGCGCCGCTTCGCGGCTCAAACGTCGTGAGAGCCGCCTGGCGGCGGCTGGGACAAACAGGAATGTTTATCCCTACTGGGAGCGGGCGACGTCGTCTAGCGTGTTGACCGTCAACAACGGCCGCAAGTCTCGGCAAAACGACCGCCGAGCCATGCGCTACCGGATCTGCCCATGAATCAGAATGTCCCCCTTCGCCAATCTTGCCCGCGGCGCATAGAACCACCGGAACTCATTGATTGCAATTGGCTTGGGAGAAATTGGGTTTGTTTCGTATTTTCCCCCTGTGCCCCAGCGTGATGTCGTTCTTCGCGGTCTCCCTCACCATCGCCGGTGGGTCAAGTACCTTCCTCGAACAGTGAAATGGCTTCAAGCCAGAAACCGTGCCCATGCGGCGGGCCCGCGCCCTGACGAAGGTGTGAAAAAATGCTGGGACAGTCAGCCCGCGGCGGAGTCGTCATTGGGGATGGGGACAGGCACCCAGGACGGTTCCACGTTCGGGGGTCCGACAGGAAAAACCCCGGCCGTCTTCGTGGCGCGGACAAGGTTCGCTTGGTTGCCTGTCCCCATTCGGGCTTCTAGGACGCCGCTCGTGACAGTCCCTGATTTTTTCACACCTTCCAATCCCCGCACCTCTCGCAAGTCATTGATAAAGCGTCCCGTCCGTGCATGGCCCTTCGGACAGTCCCCGGTTTTTTCACAGACCCTGTGGGCACTGGCTCTTTCCGGTGCTCGACGCCGGCCTCTTCACGATTCTTACCCCGTCCAACCGGCTGAAAACAGCCGCACGCGCAGGAGAAAC
Source organism: Bryobacterales bacterium (assembly GCA_965222095.1). Lineage (GTDB taxonomy): Bacteria > Acidobacteriota > Terriglobia > Bryobacterales > UBA6623. The sequence continues at coordinate 1,390,131 of CBDCTD010000004.1, read as the reverse complement.
GACACCCCAGCAGCACGCTAGGCGTCTGGCCAAGAATCACAACGCCTCCGAGACCAATTTGACCCCGTATTCGGCCAGAAAAGGCCGCCTCGCGGGCAGAAAACACGGCCTAGCAGTGGGCTAGCGGGCGATTTTCGTCACCTGGCGGCGGGTTGGCAGTCGAGTGGGGCGGCGATGGGAGTGTTCTGCTTGATGGTTAAGTATTTTGAATTGTTAGACATAGCAGCGTTCCCCGCGGCCCACGCAAGAGCCGGTGGCGGAAAGTGGCGGAAATACGAGGGTCATCCCTCCGAGATTCCGCTTTCTGGGCCCCGTACCAGAATAGGGGGCGGACTGGGAGTTAGAAGGGGTCCGCGGGCGTAAGTCGTTGAGATGGCACGGAGAAAAAATGTGAAAAGTCTGTGACGGAGGTTTGCGGGGGTGGTGGAAAGCGACGTCGAGGCCGGATTTTCCGTGCCAAAATCGTGTTGTAGTGCAGTCCTAGCGAAAGGAAAACGCCGCCTAGCGAAGGGTGGGAGGCGTGGGCGAGTGGCGAGAAAAGAGGGGGATCGGCCGTTGGCACGGCCTATTTTTTGCCCCACCCCGGGCCCGCTCGGCCGCTGGGAGCGACCGGGTGTGCGCGGGCGACCGGTGTCGGTAGGAGTGTGCAGAGGCGCCGGTCAGGCTCCCCGCCACAGCGTCCGTTCCCCTTCACCGCGACCATTACACTAGTGCGAGCGGTCGAATCGGGGATCCCGTTCCGCCGACGATCTTCATCGGGACGGCTACGAAGACGAACTGCCACCGTTCGTTTTGGGACAACTCCTCGAGATTCAACGCTTCGATGATGTGAATGCCGCTCTCGACAAGCAAGTGAACATGAACCGGCATGCTGTTCGAGGGCATCAACTCGAAGGCAATCGTGTCTGAACCGCCCGCGAACACACCGAGTCCGCTGAGCCATTCGGCGGCTTCGAGATTCACGCCGGGCGATCGAACTTCGTTGATGTACTGCTTCGGGCTGTCCCAGTAACGGCCCCATCCTGTGCGGACGAGCACGACGTCGCCAGCTCGCACCTCGACGGCTTGTTCGCGTGCGGCCGCCTGCAAGGTATCCGCTCCGATCGCGAAGTCCGCGGGGAGGACGTCAGTCTCCACATGACGAGCGACATCGAGCAGAACTCCGCGACGCAGGATGGGCTGGATCGTGTCGACGCTCCCGTGCTCGACGCCGCCCGTGTAGGACTGAGCGACATCGACACCTCCATGAAGTTTTAGGCCTTTTGAATAGTGACAGAGCGCATCGATATGAGTTCCCGTGTGTCCGCCGAGGGTAATGACTTCCGCCGCGGAGCTGACGTCGCCGAGCATGGTGTCCCCGTGCATCTTGCTCATGCAGTAGACAAACGGTGGATGAAAGGGATGATGCGGTATCCCCGGCCGATAGGGCTGGCCAAGATCGTAGACCGTGGTCTTCTGGAGATTGGCTAGCAGTTCGTCAATCATGGGTCCGATTATGGCAGATGAAAACGTGATAACGCCGACCATTGCTTAGGCGACAGCGACGCCGCTCAGGCCAAAGCGGTGCTGAATCGCTGTGCGACGGTTCTCGGTGAGATGGACAACCTCATGGACAAGATGGGGCCGTGGGACGCCATGATTGAAGCGGCGCACACAATTGGGGACCACAAGCTCGCGTGGGAATTCATCGACAACGCTATCGACGACGCCGCGGAGTTATACAAGCGGGACTGGGACGCGGAGAGCCCGAACCGTGCTCTGCGCGAGTACTGGCCGTCCACGCAAAGCTACCGGGGCATCGTGTGGCGGGCGACGGATCTATTCGGGGTCGAAGCGCAGGCGCTGCTTTCCAAGATTGGTAATCCCGATCTGGCATTGCTGGCGCGCGTTGAGATGGCTCAAGCCTTGCTCGGCCGTCCAAGGAGCCCCAGAAACATCCACGAAAGCCGGCCGCGATCGCGTTGAAGTAGTCTTGCCGCCCAACGGGGAAATCCCTAGCGAGTCCGTTGCAAAGCCATTCATGCCAGACTGCTGCGCCTTGTTAGCCTGCCCCCACGGTCTCAGCGTCGCTGCTGTCCGTGGCAACGGGCGGCATTAGAGAGAAGAACTGCTCGGCTCGGTGGACTACGGCCTCCAGATCCTCGCAGCGAAACACCTCCGTATGTAGCCGCTCGAGTCCGGGGGTCACGCAGTCGATCGCTGCTCGCTCCCAAACACGTCGGCATGGCCAGCTTTGCACGCAGAGAGCGAACGGAGCAGAACAGCGATGCTTGCGGAGGCGGCCTTCCAGATCGGTTGTAAAACCGACTTTCAAACGGCCGGGATCGTGGTCTGGTTCCAATCGAACCACATAGAACACGCCGTCTTCAGCACCTCCAGTGGCAGACGTAGCGGTGCCTGATGACGTCGAAAGCTCTTCTTTGATGGTGGCCGCGTCGGATGGCGTGAGCGTCGCGATGAGCTGATTGCCACGCGCCGACTCGCGCCGTCGCCTCGTCCTGATTCCGAGACGCTTCGCCACCTTGAACACGGTTTGCTTGCGAACCTGGATCTCGTCGGCCAAGTCGACGACCGCTATGTGGTCGCCCGACGGTCGCGAATCGAAAGTCTGGGGTGCGGCCGATTCACTCATCGTTGCGCAGACTGCTCTCTGAATCCGGCCAACTGTTGTTTGGGCCGACCTAGACAAAACCGGTTTGGTGACGGCACGTGATGGCCGTGTTCACTAACGCGTCGCTCGGCGCGTTTCGGCAGGAATAGGCTCATTATCCCAGATAGATCGACCCTGACAGCGTACCGTGTGCCTATCGGCCCACCCAACCCCGAGGGGGTTGTGGCATACGGTTAAGGTCCGGACTCCGCCTATTTGCTATCGCGGTCCTTCGGCATTGATGAGATAGCTTGATAGCTTCTACTTGTGCCCGCGCTGCGGCGTGGATTCGTCGCCGGCAAGTTCCTTCCAAGCTTTCTCAAACACCGATAAGTTCGGCCAGTCGCCGTTGAGGGTTTCGAGGAAAGTGAGCAAGTCGTCTTTTTCAGCTTGGGTAAGATCGAGGGGGTCGAGCTCGGACTCGCCGACCTTCGCTGGTGGCGGATCGCTGTAGTGGTCGATCACTTCACCTAGCGTCTTGAAACGGCCGTCGTGCATGAACGGTTCGCGTCCTTCCCAGTTGCGCAACGAGGGGACTTTAAAGGCGCCTTTGTCTTCCTCGTCTTTCGTTACGTTGTAACGTCCTAGATCGGCATCGCTTCCGGTTCCGACATTGTGGAAGTCATTGTCGGTGAAGTTGTTCCCCATGTGGCAGATGGCGCATTCACCGCGCGTGAAAAAGATCATGCGCCCGCGGGCTTGGGAATCACTGAGAGCGCTTCGATCCCCCTGCAGCCAGCGGTCGAACGCCGTTTCGCCTGTAATGAGTTTTCGCTCGAAGGCCGCGATCGCCCCGACGATATCATCGATGGTTATGTCCTCCACACTGATAGCAGCGAACGCTCTCCGGTAATGCGATTGGGACTTTACCCGCGCGACCGCTTCGTCGAGCGTCAGATCCATCTCGATCGGGTTGGTAATCGGGCCCTTGGCCTGCTCTTCGAGCGATTCCGCGCGACCGTCCCAGAAAAAGTAGTCAGCTTCTTGCAGGTTGACGACCGTAGGCGTGCTGATCGGCAGTACGTCGCGGTGCGCCCCCTTGCCAAAGGCGACGCCCTGTTCGAATCCGTGCTCCGGCTTGTGGCAGGTTCCGCACGAAGTATTCCGGGGGCGAGAGAGGATGGGGTCGACAAAGAGTCGCCAGCCGATAGCCTCTTGGCGGGACACCTCACCGCCCCATGCCACGGCGGAGAGTGCACAGCAGAGCAGGGAAGCGTGGGAGAGGAGTCTTTGAAGCGGGGAGTGCATTGTGGATAACGGAAGGTTCCGACAATCTACCGACTCACCCGCTTTTCTCACCACGGGCCGCGGTGGATAAGGCGAAAGGCGCGGCGGCCATGGCTCGCGGCAACAGTTTTGTGTACACCGCCCAGCGTACAGCATGTCAGCAAGCGGGCGCGATGAATCGCGCCCCTACATCCAGTCTGTCGGCGAGCATTTGCTTCCAACCCTGCCGGCTCCTGGTGAGAAAAGCGGGCTAGTCGTCGAGCGCCACGCCCCAGGGCCGCTCACCGACGGCAATTGTGTTGATCTCCATGTTCTTTGCGGTGTCGACCACCGAAACCGTATTGTCAAGGCCGTTGGCCGAGTACAGGCGGGAGCCGTCCCGTGAAAGCGCCAACCCCCAGACGCGTTTTCCGACGGGGATGGTCGCTTTGACCTCTAGTGAATCCGCATCCAAGACGGCAATCGCGGACCCTCGGCCTGTCGAGACGTAGAGAGTCTTCGCGTCATGGCTGAGCTGCAAACCCTTCGGTTTGGCTTTCTTGATATGTCTGCGCAGCTTTATCGTGTTGACAATTTGCCGCGTCTCGACATCCAGCTTCAGCACCTGGCCGGCAACTTCACAGCTAATGTAGGCCCACCGGCTGTCCGGAGTGAACGCGACTTCCCGCGGCCTGGCGCCCACCAGTATGTTGTCGACGACGTCGTTTGTGGACACGGAGATCACGTGCACCATGTTGGTGGATTCGCTCGTAACCATGACGAGCTTGCCGTCGGGAGAAATGCCCACGCCTTCCGGCTCGATGCCGACGGGAATCTCAGCGAGGATCTCGCCCGAGCGCGGATCGACCACACTTGCTTTGCCTTCATCCTCGTTGGAAAGATAAATGTGCCCGTTCGGGTGGACCGCGAACGCTTCCGGGTCCGATCCCGCGGGGATTGTCTTGACAACCTCGAGAGAGCGGACATCGACAACGGCGAGGGCGTTGTCGTCCCCGTTCGCGACGTAGACATGCTTGCGGTCGGGCGAGAGACCGATCCCGCGCGGACGATTCCCGACTTCGATGGTTGCCTCCACCTCGCCGGTTCGTGTGTCAATGACCGACAGCGTGTTATCGCCCTCGTTGGTGACAAACAGACGGTGGGTGGGATCAACGCTTGAGCAGGCGACGCAGACCGTCAAGGTTGCACCTAAGAAAAGTGCCTGCTTCAAGAGAGAGGTTTGTGATGGCACGAACTTCATAGATCTATTGCTGGAGGTGATTTCGGGGCTAACGATGTGATCGCTCTGTAGCGACTTCTTCGAGGCGCAGGTTCACTCGCGCTCGCCAGCCATTGCCACCTCAGTGACAAAGGTTAGACTCGCCTCACCTACTTTCCCTGTAACCTCCCAACATCCTACAGTCGGGAAGATGAGCGCTGTGGCTTGAAATCCGGTTTCGCCGTACCCTTCCGGGATGGCTGCCCGCAATGGCGGCCCCGTCGCGTCCAGCCTTCGCCCCTCGACGGTTAGTTTCCCCCGAACCCCCCGCCACCACGGCTTTTTCATGGACAAGGAACCATCTGCAAGTACGAATCCCACTCCCTTCCCAAATACGACCTTGCCCTGTGAAAAGAGCACGGTCCAGAGAGCGCCGTTGCCGTGGTGTGCAGCGCTTGGACGCTCACCGGGTGGTGTGTCTCCGTTTGGCGCGGTGACCCGACAAGGGGGTGAAGCGTTCGCGGATTCTGTCAGCCCGCCTACAAGGAGTGAAACGACCAGCACGATAACAACTCCCAATCTCACAGATAGCATTCCAGTCCCACCTCCGTTTCGCTCTTGCTCGCCACAGCCACAAAACTCGATAGACATGCGTTGGCCGAGTTTTGACTATAACTGAAGCTATTCCTTGCAAGTTGCCAGGCCGAGGCTGTCGAGATCGTCGGTTTCCACCACGCCGCGAACCGGCGCTTCACCCGCAAGCTCTCCGTTTTCGACAATCAGCAAGGGCTGGCGCAACTGGCCGGTATCGCGAAAGGTGTGAGGGACGCCCTTCTGTCCGTCGAATTCCATTTCTTCTTTCAAGTAGACCAAAATGTCGCTCGGGGACGTACTGCGGGTCCGCGCTACTGCCTCGGCAATCATCTTGACGGCAGCCCAGCCCGCCCATGCGCCGTCGTCCATCGCGGCGCCGTGGGTTCGACGAAAGCGCTTGTTCAGCTCCCGACCGGCGAATTTCCTGAAATCCTTGTGCCAAGCAAGGGCTTCGACATCGGCTGAGTCCGACCGCTTGCGCCACTGGTCGATAGCATCGGCGCGCATGCGGTCGCTCGGCCCGACGTGCAGCAAGTTGGGACGGCATCGTCGGCGAAGGGTATTGTCCTTGGCGGTTAGGTTGAAGACAGCGACGCCGGCGTTGGCAAAGCGGGCGCTCAGCGTCACAAGTTCGCCCGCATCGAGTACTGCCAGCACGGCTGCGGGTTGGGGGTTCGTCACCACATTCCCGAGCTTTTCGGAATTGTCCACCTGCGTCAACTGATAACCATGGCCCGTGAATCTCCCGAGTACATTCGCCTCCTTCAACCCCTGCAGCGCACCTTTTGCCGTGCTAGTTTCCGCGGGACCGACGTAGAGTAGCTGGACGTTTTCGCTTTCAGCCGCGCAGAGGGGCAAGGCGAGTGCTACATACAGAGCAAGTAGGGCGGCCAGGGGTTGGTGCATCAATCCTCGATTGTACAACGCGCATTCGAAGGAGGTTCTGCGCGCTCCATCTCGGTTTGATCCGTTTGATCCCGGGAAGGTGAGGTTTGAGGCAGAACATACATATACAGGGGACACACCCGAAAGGGGCTGTGAAGAAACCTGTGGAGCGAAAAGTTCCGAGAGCGACTGGGGCGAGAGCGGACACCGGCGGAAGGGTGGCACTCGTTGAGGAGCGTTGCCGCGCTCGGCCGGTTCGCCCCTCGGGATCGCCCCTCGGCCGCCGGCAGCATCCAGGATCCAAGTTAAAAACGTGTTCAGGATGTTTCTCCGGCAAGGAGGTGATCGACTTGCTATCAAAACCTCGGGACCCTATCCTTCAACTATGAGCTGGCGGACTCTGGTGAACAGGCCGTTGTGGTCTGGCGCGTTGGTTTCGGGTCTGGCGATCATTCTAGTCGTCCTCGCTGTTTTGCAGTACCGCTGGAGCGGTCAGATCATGGAAGCCGACCGCGGGCGGATCGCAGCCGGCTTGCAGACCTCCGTGGGCCAGTTCCGTCGCGAGTTCAACCGTGAAATGCAGGATCTTTGCGGTGCGTTTCACCTTGACCCGCCGGTGGCACAAGATCGGGACTGGAGTCTCTACGCTCTGCGGCACGACGATTGGTCCTACGGGGCAGCCTATCCGGACCTAGTAGCGAATGTGTATGTCTGGGAGGCCGGGGAAGAGGGTGATTCGCGCCTGTTGCGGTTGAACACGTCATCCAAGGAGTTCGAGGCACAACCGTGGCCGTCCCATCTCGAGGTGCTCCGAAGTCGAATACCGACACAGCCCCGACAACCGCCCGGAATGCGGGGGTTACGCATGCGCTCCTGCGTGTGGACTACGGTTGAGCAAACCCCTATTTTGATGCGGCCAGTGGTGCGCATTGGCGTCCGGCCCCCAGGGCGCGAGTTCGCTTTTCCGCAGCGCGCGGGCTTCGTATTGATCGAATTAGCTCCCAACGTTCTTCGAGACAAGTTACTTCCCGAACTAGTCCAGCAGTACTTTGGCAGTCCGTCGGGGATGGCCTATCGTGTAGCGGTTTTCGGGGGACGCAACTCTGATGATGTCGTCTATAAATCAGACCCCGATGCGTCCGTTGAAGCGTTTTCCTCGGCAGATGCGCGGGCCAGGCTAGTGTGGGATCCGCGAGAGATGTTCGCGCCGCCACTAGGCGGGGGTGGCCCGCTCGGGCGGGCTCGGCCACCTGGAGGGCCCGCGGGCCCTGGCGGACCATTGTTTTCAGACGACAACTTCCTGCGACGGCTAAGGGGCCGAGGGCTGCGCCCCGTCCTGCTGTTGAGCAGTGGCTTTGGCGACTGGGAACTGGCGGTCAAGCACCGCCGCGGGTCGCTGGACGCCGCGGTAAGTGCCGTGCGGCTCCGGAATCTGGCGGTGAGCTTCGGCATTCTGCTACTGCTCGCCGTGAGCGTAACTATGATTGTCGCTTCAAGCCGTCGTTCGCAGCGGTTGGCCAAACTCCAGATGGATTTTGTTGCCGGCGTGTCACACGAATTGAGGACACCCCTCGCCGTCATTCGGTCGGCAGCGGACAATCTTGCCGATGGGGTCGTGGGTTCTCTAGAGCAGGCTAAACAGTATGGCGAAGTCATTCGCCGAGAGGGTCGCCGACTCACCGGGATGGTTGAAGAAACGCTTGAGTTCGCTGCCGGCCAAGCCTCTCGGCGAGAGTTTAAGATCGGTAGGGTTGAAGTTGCCGACGTCGTCGCGGAGGCCCTCGAACAGCATCGGCCGATGATTGAATCGTTGGGTTTTACAGTCGAGAAGCACATTGAAGCCGGCCTACCGGCCGTCCGAGGGGAAAAGGACGGCCTAACCCGATGCCTCGCCAACCTGATCGCGAACGCGCTGAAGTACAGTGGCGGCTCCCGTTGGATGGCGGTTCGCGCGCAAAAGATCGTGGCGGCGCAGGGTGAGGGAGTTCAGTTGACGGTGGAGGACCACGGACCGGGGATCGACAAGTCCGAAGCCTCCCAGGTTTTCGAGCCGTTCTTTCGGGGACGCCTCGCAACGGCAGCCCAGATTGAGGGAGCCGGGCTTGGTTTGAGCCTGGCACAGGAGGCGATGGCCGCCATGGGCGGGCGCGTAAGCGTCGAAAGTATGCCGGGACAGGGAAGTGCTTTCACTTTGCACCTGGCCGCCGCCGAGCCGGCTAGCACCACGGCAAGTTAGGAGACCAACTGCATCTCGATAGTGACATGCCTCGCGTTCAAATTGTAGGGGCGCAGCATGCTGTGCCGTGCTCCAAGGTCACCGTATTGTGTGAGCCTCAATAAGTGCGCCCTTTCACGAAACGGGACGCAATTCATTAAGCACACGGACGTTGAGATCTACTCTCAACAGAACAGTGATTAGATCGTTTGGGCCTCGACATTGATACCGGTTGCCGAAGTTACGAGTTGGATCTACGAGGTCTGCTGAGGTCTCATGGGAGCAACTATCTTGCTGGTGGAAGATGAAGCCGGGCTGCGGATGACTCTCAATGACCGCCTGTGCAGTGAGGGCTATCGGGTTGAGACGGCGTCAGACGGTGAGCAAGGCTTCGAGTGGGCCGCGGGCGGCGGCTTTGATCTGATTGTCCTCGATGTGATGATGCCCAGAAAAAACGGGTTTGACGTCTGCCGTGATCTCCGTCAGCTAGGAGTCGACGTACCAATCTTAATGCTCACCGCTCGCGGCCAGACGGCGGACAAGGTCCTCGGGCTCAAGATTGGCGCTGATGACTATCTGACTAAGCCATTCGAGATGCCGGAATTGCTTGCGCGGGTCGAAGCGCTGCTTCGACGGCAAGCGATTGCCCCACCAACCGAGGCTCCCGCCTTCGCGTTCGGAGATGTTCAAGTTGACTTCCGGCGCACCGAAGTCCGGAGGGAAGGTCAAGTCGTTCAGCTATCGGCTAAGGAGTTCCAACTGCTCCGCTACCTCATCGAAAACCGAGGCACCACACTTTCTCGAGAAACTCTGCTGTGCCAAGTGTGGGGCTACGAAATGGCGCCGTCGACTCGCACGGTCGATGTCCATGTCGCGTGGCTGCGTCAAAAGCTGGAGCATGACCCCAAGCATCCCCGCTGGATCGCCACCGTACGCGGCCTCGGATACAAATTTGCCGGCTGAGAGGCGCGGCTTCCCGGACCTTGCAATCCCGATGTTAAGTGTAAGTTAAGAAGCTTTTACACCCATTTAACCTTTCCGATAGAACTTTCCCGGGGCCGGCGCGTTTAACTGGTTAGAGAAGGCTTAAACCCCAAAAGGAGATGCAGTCATGAAGATCGTTGCTTTGCCATTTGCCGCTCTGGTGTGCGGAACGATGTTGGCGCAAGTTCCTCTGTTCGAAGGTGGAGAACGGCGAGGCGGGCCGCACGGTGAGCAGTTGAAGAATTTTCTGGAATTTAGCGACGAGCAAATTGTTGAGCTCAAAGGGTTGCATCGGTCGTCTCGCGAGTCGCTGATGCCTATGCTGCAGGAAATACGTCAGAAGCAGAGCGAGTTACGAGATGCCATGGAGCAGGAAACACCGGATAGCGCTTACGTGGGTCAGCTGATCGTTGACCTGAAGGTGCTGAAAGAACAACTGAAAGCAAAACGGGCTGAGAATCGCGACCAGGCCCTGGCGCTGCTGACGCCCAGCCAGATCGATGCCCTTGACACTCTGAAACAGGCGATGGAGCTCGGGCCGGCCGCACATCAAGCCGTTAGGATGAACCTGCTCGAAGGTCCGGACCGTGCATTTGGGCGCATGGGACCGCGGATGGATAGGTTCCGCCGAGGCTTGCACCGCAGCCGAATGGGTCCACCCGCTGACTAACGTCGTGACAACCGGTGGGCCTGGCGACGCTGCAAATCCCCCGATGCCGTTTCCAGGTCCGCCTGCGCGGACGTAGAACAAATACAGATCGAGGGCGGTGAAATCATGGAAGCAACAATTGCCCTGTTGGTCGTGGCAGCCGTTGGTGTGTTCGCGGGTTTGTGGAGATTAAGTGGATATTATGGGTCGTTACTGGCATTGAGGACAGAGCGCCGAAACGGCCGAGCTTAGCCGCCGGTTGCTAGTGGCCCACCCGCGGCAAGGTACCCCGCGTAACATTCAGTGGCCACTCGACGAACTTACTGTTAAGGAGGTCAAGCGATGTTTGAACACGCAGTTCAGCAGAAAGACAGCAACGCCGTCTGGGGTGTCATCGCAGGTGTTGTCGCCTTCGGTGCGCTACTTGTAAGCGGGTATTTCCTCGTCGCCCCTATAGCGTGACGAGGTGCTTAGCGGGCGGCGACGAGTCGCCCGCGTAAACCGCGCACTCGCCAGCAACGTGTGAAGAATAGATGATGGGAGCTCCGAGAAGATGCAGAAACAAGGTTTGAGAGGTACCCTCAAGGGGGTTTTCGTCGTCCTAGGGTGCCTTGCTATTCCGGCGGCATTAACTGCTTTCAAGCAGCCTGACTTCAACGGCGATTGGAACCTCAATTGGGACCGCAGCGACGATCCACAGGAGAAACTTCGGGAAGCTTTCGGGCGGCGTGGGCAACGCCGAGGCGGATTCGGCGGCCGGCGCGGTGGCTATGGCGGTTCTCGGGGAGGCTACGGAGGACCGGGCGGCGGAGTTGGAGGGCCAACCAGCCCCGGAGGACAGCCACGCGGAGGGCGGGGCGGTCCGCAGGGCCGCATGGGGGGTATGCTCCAACCAGCAGAGACTTTGACAACGCGTCTCGATGATCCCGAGTTCCATCTCGAGAGTTCAGACAACCGGGTCACCACTCTCTTTACCGACGGGCGAGAGATCGAACAGCAGGGTCCGGGCGGTGAAACCCTACGTTCATCCACGCACTGGGAGGGCGATCGCATTGTTTCCGTTAGCGAGACACCGCGCGGAGCGAGACTGACACGGACCTACGAAGTTTCACCCGACAGCAGCCAGTTGCTCCTGACCCTGCACATCGATAACTCTCGATTTGGGAAACCGGTTAAGATCCGCTACGTGTACGACCGAGTGAAAACCGACGCTGTGACTCCCTGACAAACTACTGGGAAACTGATTCGTTGCCGGACTTGCAAAAGCTTCTGAAGTTACTCGAGCTTAGTTCAGATTATGGGCTCGAACATGCAGGAATGCCATCCAACTGAGTTTTTCCGGCGCCTGCCGAGTGATTCAATCAACAGCGGGCACGGTCTATAGACCCGCTGCCCCAGCCGACTAGCGAGCTGCCCTGTTCTGCAATCGGAATAGCCAATCTCCTCGCCAGTCAACAGCCTTTCGGCTCCATAGCAGTACATCTCTATGCGAGAATTCCACGAGGAGTTCTCAGTCGTAGGTCTCTTCCTGAAAAAGGAAACACCACACCATGGAGCCGGCTGGTTACGCGGTAATCGCGATTCTGATCCTTACGTTCGGTGTCGTTTCCGGACGCCTGGAAAGAACTGTCATCACGCCCCCCATGGTTTTCGTTTCGGCGGGTCTACTGATGGGACCGGCCCTACTTGGCTGGATCGAACTGGATGTCGAAAGCCACGTTGTCCGAACACTGGCTGAAGCAACCCTAGTCCTGGTGCTCTTCGCCGATGCCTCCCGAATCGACCTTGCAGTTCTGCGCCGGGGCTACCATCTGCCTCTACGGCTCCTGGGGATCGGGATGCCGCTCGCGATTGCTCTGGGAACGCTAGTCGCTATGGTCGTGTTCCGAATGCTGGGACCGTGGGAAGCTGCCGTGGTCGCCGCCATTCTAGCCCCAACGGACGCTGCCCTGGGTCAGGCGGTCGTCAGCAGTCCGAGAGTCCCTGTTCGCATTCGCCAGGCGCTGAATGTGGAAAGTGGGCTCAACGATGGTTTGGCGTTGCCGTTCGTTCTCGTCCTTTTGTCGATCGCAGGCGCCGCTCAAGACCCACAGCCGGCTTCCTACTGGGTGCTGTATGCGGCCAAGCAAGTCCTTCTGGGACCAGCGGTCGGCATCGCGGTGGGTTACCTGGGAGCACGACTGGTAAGTTAGGGCGCTGCATCCAACTGGATGAGTCACAACTTTCAGCAGATTGCCGCACTCGCACTTGCCCTGCTTGCCTTCGCCGGGGCCGAATCGGTCGGAGGCAACGGATTCATCGCGGCCTTCGCAGCCGGGCTTACGATTGGGAACGCGTCTCGTATGGTCTGTCAATGCCTGTATGATTTTGCCGAAACGGAAGGTCAGTTGCTCGCTCTGCTGGCATTTATGACGTTTGGCGCCGCCGACATCTGGCCGGCTGTCGCGGGCGTGGGCTGGCCAGTGCTTCTGTACGCGGTTCTGAGCTTGACCGTCGTTCGTATGCTTCCCGTATCCCTCAGCTTGTTGGGAAGCGGAGTTAGTTCCGGAACACACCTGTTCGTGGGTTGGTTCGGACCGCGAGGGTTGGCTTCCATCCTTTACGTCTTCCTTGTGCTCGAGCGTGTACAGATCGCGGGTCGGGAAGAGATTTTCGTCATTGTAGTAATCACGGTCCTGATTAGTGTATTTGCCCACGGCCTCACCGCGTGGCCGGCAACTAACTGGTACGCCAACCACGCCGATAAGATGGTCCAAGAACGCCCGGACTGCGCCGAGCGAGTTCCCGTTGAAGAAATGCGTGTGCGCCTGCCCTTTCGCGAGGCGTCCTGAAGGGGTTGTGTCCAGGCCGCTCGTAAGACGGGTGCAGCACAACGAACGCTCGTGAGGCGCCGAGGCCGTTGCGGACCCCTTGAAGCCGTGGCTCGGCGGATGGACTTGGGGCTCAGTTTCCGTAGCGCGACACTTGTGCCTAGGAGGGCCGGTCGCAAGCTCTAAGATAAGAGCATGGGGCAGGGAAGAGACTCGGCCGTGGAAGCAAAGGCGTTTGCGCTTCTTGTGGCGTTGCTTTCCACGCTCACCTTCGCGTGCGGTGAGCGCGAAACGGTTGAGAACTTGGGTTGCGTCCCGGCAACCAAGTTCGATCCGTCCCGCGATGCGCAGCAAGACATCGACGATGGTGTTGCGGAAGCGAAGCGGAGCGGACGAAGGGTGTTGCTCGATGTGGGCGGCGAGTGGTGCGTTTGGTGCAAAAAGCTCGATCAATTCTTCGACGACCAACAAGACGTTGCGGCCTTCCTGCATGAGAACTTTGTCCTCGTCAAGGTCAACTTCAGCCCGGAGAACGAAAACGAGCGCGTTCTCTCGCGTTATCCGGAAATTCCGGGGTTCCCGCACTTCTTTGTTCTTGATGATTCCGGCGAGCTGTTGCGGTCGCAAGGCACTGCGGAGCTGGAAGATGGCGACCATCACGATCGCGAGAAGGTACTCGCATTCCTGCGACGCTGGGCGCCGGCGTAGCCAAGCCGCCGGCTCGACCGCGGGTCGCCACAGTCCGGTGCGCTGGGAAGCTTTCACTCCTCAGCTCCATCCCAAACGCAGCGGAAACCCACGTCGAAGCTACGCGAAACCTCGTAGAGCTTGAAGCGGTCTGAGATGCGCAAGACCCTCGCAGCGTTGAACCATGAGCCGCCGACGATGACGCGCTCGTACCCTCGGGAAGGCCCCTGGGGATCTTTGGAGGGCAAGTGGGAGTAGCTCTTCGCGTGATACCAATCGGCCACCCACTCCCAAACGTTGCCGGCCATGTCGTAGAGGCCGTACGCGTTTGGGGGGAAGCTCCCGGCCGGTGACGTGTAATCCCAACGGTCGCGGCCTCCGGTGTCTTCGTAGTTAGCGTCTTCGTGGGTGAGGAAGTTACCCGACGGATAAATGAATCCCTCCTCGCCGCCACGGGCAGCGTACTCCCACTCGGCCTCCGTCGGAAGCCGTCCGCCGGCCCATTTACAGAAGGAGTCGGCGTGCCCCCACTTCATGCGGACGATGGGGTGGTCTTTCTCTTGCCACTCGAGGTTGAAAAACGGAGCTGTCGGCATCTCTTCCTCGGTCGCGGCCACGAATTGCTCATAGGCCCGCACTGTCGTGTGTGCCCGCGCCATCCAGAAGCCGCGGCTAATCTCGACGAAATGCAAAGGCTTTTCGTCGTCGTCGCACTGGTCGTCTTCGGGGACGCAGCCCATCCGAAAGCTCCCCGGCGGGATCCAAGCATACTCTTGACCGTCGACGGGATTCGTGCGAACGGACCCCGGTTCAGGGTCTGGGTTTGTGCTTTGTTGCGCGCCGAGTGACTGGCTTACGCACAGCAGGGCCGAGACGCCAAGGGGCCACACGAGTTTGAGAACGTCAAGCACGAGCCGCGCGCGTGAGCAAGCGCCAAGTTCCACCAGCAACAGACCGCTCCCTGACGGTCGCGGCTCAGCTAACGGCCGCAAGTCTCGGCAAAACGGCCGCCGAGCCATGCGCTACAGGATCTAAGACTTTCCCGTCAACCGGCGGACGGAAACCGATCGTTGGAGAGCCGCGCGTCAGCAAGCGGTAAGCTCCAAACCCGCCAACCGCTCCCTGACGGTCGCGGCTCCGGAATACCGATGCGTCATGCTAGCCCCGGTGTTCCTCGGCGGCATCCTGGGGCTCGTAGCCGACGACGTCGCGCGCGTGCGTGATATCCCGGTAACTCCATTTATTGTTTGAGACAGCATAGAAGATGTCGAACATAACGCTGTCGGGAGCGTCGATGCACTTCTCGATCAGCTGCGAAACGTCGCGATAGCTACACCACACGGAGAAGTTGCGGGAATCCACCGGGCGGTTTTCGGGGTTAACTCTTCCGAGGCGCAGACAGATCATCGACATGCCGTAGGCGTCGGAGTAATGCCTTGCTAAAGCCTCGCCGGCGACCTTGCTCCAGCCGTAGAACCCGCCGGGGCGCGTGGGCGTTTCGTGGGTAACCTTCTGCCAGGTTTCAGGCGCCTCGTCGTAGCGACCCTCGATCAGGGTATGGTAGGGAAACTCGCTCTCCCACCCCATCACGACGGCTCCGCTGCTGGCGAAGACGACGCGTCGAATACCTGCCTGCCTCGCTGCCTCGAAGACGTTGTAGGCGCCAATCACGTTGTGCCGGAGCGCCTGTTCGAACGATGCGTCTGACGCTGCTAGGGCGGCGAGATGGACTACCACCTCCTTTCCTTCGAAGGCAGGCTGAATGGCGGCAAGGTCGCTGATGTCAGCCTGGTGGCACTCAATCCGCTCAACAGTACGTCGGTTGAGCGCGCTCAGCTCGTACTTTTCTCGAGCGTGCTCGAGAAAGACTTTCCCGACTAATCCACTCGCCCCGGTTATAAGAACCTTCTTACGAGCCATTGCTTCCTCCAGTCCTGATCAAGTTCGTCTCACCGCGCCGCGGAGAGCGTGCGCCACAAGAAAATCGGACGCTTTCGGCGCAAGGCCGCGGATCTCAACATCGAGATGCGCGCTACGGACTCGGGCCACAAGAGAATCGGACGCTTCCGGCGTAAGGCCGCGGACCTCAAAAGCGAGATCCGCGCTACGGACTCGGGCGCAATGAATTGCGCCCCTACGCTTGAACGCGAGATGCCCATCAGGAGGGGCGCGATGAATCGCGCCCGCATTCCAACCCTTGCGGCACCTTGGATCTCCAAGATTCGTCCTCGCCACGCCTTTTCACACGTCCAGGTTGCAGTCCACCCAGGTGCTGCCCTTTCGGCTGGATTCTACCGTGGCATCGACAAACTTAACACCTCGGGCGCCGTCCTCTACCGTGGGGAAGTCCATCGCCAGGGGGTCAGGTTCGGTTCCCGTTCTTCGCGCGGCGATCGCCTCGGAGGCGTCTGCGTAAAGGTTGGCAAAGCCCTCGTGGTAGCCCTCGGGGTGGCCGATGGAGACTCGGATACAGCGATCAGCTTCCGGTCGCAATCCGGGACCTCCGCGGCTCATCAGTTGAGCGGGACGTCCAAGCGGCATAAAGAGCAGGTGATTGGGGTGCTCCTGGTGCCAGTCGAGGCCACCCTTTTCACCGTGCACCCGGATGTGCAGGCCGTGCTCGGCACCGGCCGCCGCCTGGGTCAGCCACATCACGCCTCTTGCGCCGTTCTCATAGCGCAGAAGAAAGCCGGCATAGTCATCCGCTACCCGTCCAGGAACGACGGCACCGACGTCGGCGCATAGGCTGGTGAGCTCGAGTCCGGTAACGTAGGCGCCGAGATGGTAGCTGTGGACGCCGATGTCGCCGCCAATCAGCGAGGCGCCGACCTGCTGGGCTTTGAAGCGCCAAGCGTCTTTCTTCTCCTCAGTATTCTCAACGATGGTCGACAAGTGGCCCTGCACGTACTCAAGGTGAACCAATCGAATCTCGCCCAGCTCACCGGCCGCGACCATGGCCCGCGCCTGCCTGACCATCGGATAGCCGGTGTAGTTATACGTCGTACAAAAGACGAGTCCGCCATCGTGAACCCGGTGAACCAGGTCCAATGAGTCTTCCAGCTTGGTTGTCAGCGGCTTGTCGCAGATCACATCGATGCCGCGTTCAAGGCCAGCGCGGCAGGCGGCGTAGTGTTCGCCGTTAGGGGTCATGACGGCGAGAACTTCAATGCTGTCATCCCTTTGGCACTCCCGTTCGATCATCTCCTCGAAAGTGCCGTAGGCACGGTCTTCCGACACACCAATAGCACGCCCACCAGAACGCGAGCGTTCCGGGTTCGAGGACAGGACCGATGCGACGACCTCATAGCGGTCATCGAGCCTTGCCGCACTGCGGTGGATCTCCCCAATAAACGATCCCGGTCCGCCTCCAACGACGCCCAAGCGCAGCCGTCGGCCAAGTTTAGCGATGACGGGGTTCAGTTCTAGGTTTCTCATGTCTTTGACACACTCGAAAGAATTTGCGAGGGGCTAAGGCACCTTGCGTACTCTACCACAGCAGTGTAACTTGCAGGATTCACTGCAGGTTATGAGAATTTGGCTTTGTTTGGTCACTTCGTTCCTCCCCTCCTCCGATGCTTCCCCAAAACCGCCCAGAGATCGAAGAGGAATCTCGAAACGCCGAGCTGAAAGCGCGCTTCGCCGCGTCGGATGCCTTCGTCAAAAGGGCCGCGGATCTCGAACTGAGAACCGCTTTACAGCCTCGCTGCAACCTATTGATTCCTTGTGGGTTGTGCGAGATTGGGTTTGTTTCGTCATTCTCCTCTCGCGCGGCTAGCGTCTTCGCGCGGCTCTCCCCTTCAGAATAGCGAATGTGTCAAGTGTCTCCGCCAGCGGTGATTCTCGCCTCTCACCCGGGTCGGTCAAGTACCTTTGTCGGGCGGTGAATGATTCGCTTTGAGCCGAGCCGGAGCATGCCCACCCGCGGGTCCCGCAGCCTGGAAGCCGGCGGCTCTGTGCGACGCTTGACGTGGCCTCTCTTCACGATTCTTAGCCACGAAACTGGGGGGAAACAGCCGCACGCCTGGGCCAAACGACAGCCCAGCCGTGCGCTACGCGTCTCGCGACACTGGGTAGAAACGGCCGCCCGCCCGGGCCAAACGACAGCCCAGCCGTGCGCTAAGTGTCGATTTCCGTCAAGTGGCAGTGGCCTAGCAGGCGATCGGGGTGGCGATCGGGGCGTCCCGCCTAATGTTTAAGTTAACTGAATTGTTAGACATAGGGATTTCCCATCAGTGTCGGAAATTAGCCGGTGGCAGTGCATGGCAAAAATACGAGGGTCATCCCCCGAGATTCCGGTTTCTGGGCCCCGTACCAGAATAAGGGACGGATTGGTGTTAGAAGGGGTCCGCGGACGCAAGTGGTTGAAATGGCGAGGAGAAAAAATTGACAAAGTCCGTGACCGCGTTTTGCGGGAGTGCTGGGAAGCGTCCTCGAGGCCCGATTTTCCGTGCCAAAATCGTGTCCTAGCGAAAGGAAAGCGCCGCCTAGCGAATGGTTGGAGTGGCCAGGCAGAGGACGATCGACCGTCTGCACGGCCGATTTCTTGCCCCACCCCAAGCCCCGCTCGGTCGCCGGCGGCGACCGAGCGCCGAAAGGGACGGACCGGGTGTGCGGGGGGAGCCAGCCTTAGAACGGCTGGTCCATAGCAACGACCGCAAGTCTCGGCAGAACGATCGCCGAGCCATGTGCTACGGGACTCCGGAGGACAATCCCTGATGGGCACGGCTTTCGTCATGTGCTTAACGAAAGCCCAAGGACGCGGACGCCGGGGAAAACACCGGGTCCGCGCTACAGAAGTTAACCGGCAGGCGTAGTAGCATCGCAACGGCTAACGACCTGAGCGGGCTTCCGACCAGAATTCGGTTGCTTGTCAGATGTCGGAAAGTTGTTCCAAACCGCTGGGAGGAAGCAAAGCCGAGCCTATTCAGAATTCAAGATCAGCGAGTACGAGGCGATACGACCGTTGACGCTCGCACCTTGCGCAGAGGCCGGGGAAGTTCCCGGATCCGGGCCGAGGCGTCGTAGAGGTCCACGGCTTTCTGGGCGTTGAGCCAGAATTCCGGCGTGGTTCGAAACGCAGCGGCGAGTTTGAGCGCCATCTCCGCGGTCACGCGAGTGCGGCCGTTGACGATTCGATTGACCACCTTGACGTCACAGCCCACGTGGTCGCCAAGCTGCTTCTGCGTCATTCCAAGCGGCAGCAGGAACTCTTCATGCAGGATCTCGCCCGGCCGCGTGGGTGGTCTTCGCCGTCTCGTCAGCGCCATGTTGTTCAGTGGTAGTCAACGATGTCGACATCGGTGGGCCCTGAGTCGGTCCATCGAAAGATGACCCGCCATTGGTCGTTGATCCGGATGCTGTGCGAACCGGCGAGCTCTCCCTTCAACGCCTCCAATCGGTTGCCGGGTGGCGCTGCCAGATCGCGAAGTACTTGCGCGTAGTCGAGCATGTCCAGCTTCCGCGAGGCGGCCCGGGCAACGCCTGTCCAACCCTCTGCCCTGGGAAGCCGCCCCTCGAGAAAGAAGCGTTCGACCTTCCGGTCGGCGAAACTCCGGATCGCCACCCGGCTGTATTATACCATGTGTAGGTATACCGTAATAAGGTATCCGTGAGGCGGAATTGAGTGCGTAAACCGAGGAGATGTGAAAAAATGCTGGGGCAGTCAGCCGCGGCTGAAGCTGCGATTGATTCTACGGAACTTCTAGGAGGCCGCTTGTGACAGTCCCTGATTTTTTCACGCCTTCCAGCTTCGGGTTTCTGGTCGGTCTTCCAGCCCGTAGCTGGGTACATGCCAGCGCCCATCCGCGCTTCGGTATCCACCATACTGATTGGCAGACTGCATGTTTGGAACTCAGAATCTCACCGTTTTTGCGGTGGCCGGCATCCTGCTTATCATCACGCCGGGCCAAGACACGTTCTACATCTTAGGACGCGGCATTGCCCAGGGCAGGCGCGCCGGAGTTCTATCTGCTCTTGGAATCTCCACCGGCGCGTTGGCTCACGTTACCGCCGCCGCCCTTGGCCTTTCGGCGCTGATAGCCTCCGCACCCTATGCCTTCACATTCGTTAAGTGGATGAGGGCTGCGTATCTCATGTATCTCGGGTTCGAGATGCTGCGGGAACAGGACAGCGAAACGCGGGACTTGGCAGCGACGAGCGGCTCAGCCTCGAATCGTGAGATCTACCTGAAAGGGGCCCTCACGAATCTGCTTAACCCCAAGGTCGCTCTCTTCTTCCTGGCGTTTCTTCCTCAGTTCGTCGCCCCGGACAGTCCCAATCCCGCATTTCCAATTTGATTCAGACCTCTCGACCTTCCGGCGGCCTTGAGCGTCTTTATTCATAGGGGCTAGAGCCCGATGAGGACGCCATGGAGGCCAACACCCAATGGGTGAAAAACAAACCAAGCCATTCCAGCTAAGTTTCAACGGCTCGTTGAAAGTCGATTTCCAGGGATCGCACGTCACTTCCGACGGTGGCCTGATTTTGGTTCGCGAACTGGACGAACGGCTCGGTCTCGGAGAACTGATTGACGAGCATCTCAGCGACTCCCGGCAAGGCACCAACAAGCAGTTCACGCTCGCTGATCTGTTGCGGCAGTCGATCTACAGCCGCTTGGCAGGCTAGGAGGACCTCAACGACGCCGTCCGCGTGTCGGCTGACCCGACGTTTCGCTTGATCGGCTCGCAGAAGATCTGGGATCGCGGTGCGGCCTTGACCTCGACGCTGCACGGCTTCGAGACGGAGATGCTGGCGAGCGAAGAGAACCTGCTGGGGCTGATGGCGCTGAACCGAGAGCTGGTGGGGCAAGCGGAGGCGTTCGACGACTCCGAGCGGGTCGTTCTGGACATGGACTCCACCGAGAGTCCGGTCCATGGCCAACAGGAAGGCAGTGCCTACAACGGACACTTCGAGTCGGTCTGCTACCACCCGCTGTTGTTGTTCAACCAGCACGGTGATTGTTTGGCGGCGAAGCTGCGTCCCGGCAACGTGCCCAGCGCCGAGGACTGGGATGAGCTATTGTTGCCGGAGATCGAGCGCCAACAGGCTGTGGGCAAGCAGGTCGCCTTCCGGGGCGATGCGGCCTTTGCCAAGCCGGAAGTTTATGAGGCTTCGGAGGAACGCGGCGTGCAGTACGCCATCCGCATTCCGGCCAACAGGAGCTTGGAGTTAGAGATCGAAGACATCCTGTTTCGTCCGCCGGGGAGGCCCGGCCGCAAGCCGCTAGTGCGCTACAAGAGCTTTCGCTATCAGGCGGAGAGCTGGAAGAAGCCGAGACGAGTTGTCGCCAAGGTCGAGCACCACCAGGGCGAGCTGTTCGCGCGCGTCGGTTTTATCGTGACGAACATGAGCTTGCCAAGCCGGTCGGTGGTGCGTTTCTACAACAAGCGCGGCACGGCGGAGCAGTGGATCAAAGAAGGCAAGCAGGCGACGCATTGGACCAGGCTGTCGTGCCATCGCTTCCGGGCGAACGAAGTGCGCTTGCAGTTGAGTGTGCTGGCCTATAACCTGGGCAACCTGTGGCGGCGGCTGGGACTGCCACCAAGGATCAAGAGCTGGTCGCTGACGAGCTTACAGCAGCGGTTAGTGAAGACGGGCGGTCGATTGATTAAACACGCGCGGTATTACTGGCTCTTGTTCGCGGAGGGGCATCTGAACCGGCGGCTGTTCGGTGACATGCTGCACAGGATCTGGGCGCTGCCGCTGCCGAGCGGGTAGCGTTGCCCGGGCGAGGATCAACAGCTTTTGGCTCCCAAAAGGTTCGCAGGGAGCAGTGTCGGCCGGAGCGCCGTTCAGCCCGCTCAATCAACGTCTGTGAACGGACGGACGAGCCCTGGCGCCTACCGGCGGAGGTGATGTGCACGGTTCAGCGCGAAAAGACGTGGTATTCGGGGCAGCGCGGATGTATACTGTGGCCGTGCCAGGGCCAAAACGGAAATCCTGGCCAATAGGGTGGCATCGCTTGTGTTCCTAGGGTTGCTGTTCTTCCTCACTGGAACCGCTTGGTGTCTTGTCTTGGCGGTTTTCGCCGCTAGAATCGCGAAGGGTTGGCGTTCGGATCCTCTCAGGGTACGCGTTATGCGCCGAGTTGTCGGCGGAGCATTCGTCCTACTTGGCTGTAAACTTGCGCTTGAACGGTTGTAGGCCTAGTTGTTCTTGAGCGACGACCGAGGCTTACGGGAGATACGCAGACATTGTTGATCAGGCGGCCGAGGTTTCGGAAGGAGTGTAAGCGTCCGCTTCGATCTCGATCAGCATATCGGGCGCGATCAGGGCTGACACTTCAACCATCGTCGCAGCGGGACGAATGTCGGCGAAGAACTCACCGTGTGCCCTACCAGCAGCGTGGACGAGATCTCGCACCCAGTTGTCTTCCATCTCGGCAATGTGCCAGATCAGCCAGGCAACAGAGTTGCGGCCGTTAGGTGGAACCCACAGCACTTGGCTCGCAGACATCGGCTCTACGGACCTCCGCGGTGAATTCGGGTGCGTTCTGGGTCTCGGGTAAAACGCGAAGATCGCTATTCAATGGCCACGGTCACGACGTTCGACTCGATTCCGCCGATGGTAAGCGAAAGGGAAACGGCTTCTCCCGAAGATCTCGAGCCAGTCGCCGATCCGGGCGGGTCGGGAGTTGGGGAAAAGATCGGCTGGCGCGGCGAGTTGGCCCTCGAGGCCGGCAATTAGGACCGCCCCCTGTCCGGCGCCGGTCTGGTTGACGGCGAAGATCCCGGGGCTAAACTCAGCCAGCTCCAGGCTGAGCGGCGAACTGACTGCCGATCCAACTCTAGCGAGCGCCGTGGTTTCGGAAAGGCCTGCCAGTTCCCAAGGAATGAGCACATTGGTTTGCGCCGGACTCGCGGCGTAAACAGGTGCGGCAGGGAGGTCCCCGAAAATGATGGAGCCGCCTCCGAGCATGCCGGGCAGGGGCGACGCCAGGGCGAACTCTGTGCGAAGCGCGAGGTCAGCGCCGAATACCGAGGCGATCGAACCGGGCGCCACCGGTCTGCCGGGGATAAAGCCGGCCGCATCGACGATGCCCGCGGCATTGATTGCCGGTTCCTGGTTGGGAGACGCGACGATGCGAAAATTGATTCCCGGGCCAGTGGGTCCGCCGACGGGCCTGCTTGCCACGTTGAGCTGTACTGATCCCGGACTTGCCAAAAGCTCTGTGGAGATGACGGCCTGGAGATGGTGGTTGGTAATGAAACGGGTGGAGAGATCAGCACCCTCCCAGG
This sequence comes from Bryobacterales bacterium, assembly GCA_965222095.1. Classification (GTDB taxonomy): domain Bacteria; phylum Acidobacteriota; class Terriglobia; order Bryobacterales; family UBA6623. The sequence goes on along the minus strand of CBDCTD010000004.1, from coordinate 1,366,996 downwards.
TGACCCGCGATGCGGGGACAAAGTCCAATCCGAGAATCGAGAGCAGGAATTCTTGGCCGCCTGCCACGGCTGAGCTGGGAGAAACCGTCGACAGCGCGGGCACGGGTGGATCTGCTTCGATGCGGTGTATCCCGCCCCTGTTGTGATCGATCAGATAAATCTCCCCATCCGAGTCTTCGGTGAACGCGCTGATGTTAAAAGGCACCTCGCGTTGGCCCGCCGGGACCCAATCGTCACCGTCGTGGACTCCCGCGAACATTTGCCCGCGTTGGCCCGTGCAGTGATCGGCGAATATAAGAGTTCCTTGAAGCGGGGGTATCGAGGGTCCTCGATAGCGGGGGCCCGCGATGACCGACGCGCAATCGCCGGGGACGTGCCGGTAATCAAAGATCGGGGCCACGAAAGGGATCGGGTCGCAGAGGGTACCCTCCGGGAAGCACAGACTGCCCTCCAGGACGGGCCAACCGTAGTTCTGTCCGCCGCCGGAGCCTGCGGGGAGGAAATCCAGCTCCTCCGTTGTGACGTGGCCAACGTCTCCGATGAACATGTCACCCGTAAGGCGATCGAAGGTGAAACTCCACGGGTTTCGAAGACCGAATGCCCAGATTTCCGGTTTCGCGCCAGGTTGCCCAACAAAGGGGTTGGTGGCAGGGACCCTGTAGGGATCTCCGCCGTCCACGTCGATTCGGAGAATGGACCCGTACCAGGAACCTAGATTCTGGGCTTCCTCGCCGGATCCGCCATCGCCGAGACTGATGTAGAGGTAGCCGTCGGCCCCGAACAAGAGCCGCCCTCCTTTGTGATTCAGTCTCTGGTGGGGCAAGGTCAGCACGATCGATTCGGAGTCAGGCTCGGCCACGTTAGGGTTGTCGCCGACACGGAAGCGCGAGACGGTGGTTTGGACGTCCGAGTCGATGTAGTGGACGTAGAGGAGGCCATTGGTTTCGAACTGGGGGTGCAGGGCAACGTTTAGAAGACCCCGCTCGCCGCAGCAGCTAATCCGGTTCGAGAGGTCGAGAAAAGGCGCTGGGAGGACGTTTTGTCCGTCGAAGACGCGGATCAGACCCTCCTGTTGAGTTATTAGAAGCCGCCCGCTGCCGGGAGGAAACTCATCGGCGTCAACGGGTTTAGTCAGCCCTGTCACGACCGGCTCGAATCGCAACGAGTCGAGCACGGAAGGCTGCCCATGCAAGACACCGACCTGCATGAACGCGCAGATTAGGGTGTAAGCGCGGAAGCGTTCCAATGATTAGCTCCTTCGACCTCCGGGCAGGGGCGTTAACTGCCGGTAACGAGACTGTAACGGATTTTAGGCGATCCTGACAATGGAAGTGCAGCTTGAGTGGGAGAGCGACACGATCTGTCCGCCGCCGAGGTAGGGCCACTTCGCCTATCATTTCGTCTACCATGGGGTTCCGCGTGCCTCCTGCTGCGCGGCTCATCGATGCGAGGCAGAATCTCGCCGGCATCATAGAATCGGGACACGACCGTTGCCTGACTCGAAGCTCATCCTGCCGGCACGCGAAGGCTACAACCGCTGGGCGCCTCACTACGATCGTGGGCCGAACCCGAGCGCGGCGTTGAAGGACCGCGAGATCCGCAGACTGCTGGGCGAGGTGCGGGGCCTGAGCGTCGCGGATCTCGGTTGCGGTACGGGCCGCAGCGCGATCGCTCTGGCCGAGGCGGGGGCTGAGGTAACCGCGGTCGACTTTTCAAGCGAGATGCTGGCCCAAGCCCGCCAAAAACCCGGCGCGGGCCGTGTCCGCTTCATTGTTCACGACCTCGGGAACCCGCTGCCGCTCGACAGCGACGCGTACGACCGAGTGCTATGCTCGCTGGCGCTCGAGCATGTGCAAGATCTCGATGTCGCGTTTGGGGAAATGGCTCGCATCTGCCGGCCCGAGGGCCGCGTGGTGATCATTGAGCTACACCCGGCACTAGTGCTCCAGGGCATCAGCGCGCATTTCCACGATCCTAAGACGGGACAGGATATCCGCCCTCGGAGCGTGGGCCACCAGATCAGCGACTTCGTGATGGCCGCCGTCCGAGGCGGCCTCACGCTCGAAGAGATGCGAGAGTTCTTTCACGAAGACAGGACCGCCCGATGGCCCTTGCTGCTGACGATGAAGTTCAGCCCCTCTTAGCCCGCGGTTGAGAATCAGGAAAGGTGAGGCGTCACGCGAGAGGGACTGCTCGGAAGCCCAAGGACGCGGACACTGGAACGGCGCCAAGTCCACGCCACACAGGCTAGAGTCCCTGCCCGGCGGCGCAAGGAGCCGACCTGGGTTCATAGCGATGCGATCCGTCGGTAAGGTCGAAGACAAAGTACCCGCCAATCCGATCGTGCATGTAGACTTTGGTTTGTTTGTCGACATCGGACCAGCCCATCGGACGACACCGCCACCAGCGCGAAGAGGAAGACGTCGGCAGATCTGCCAGCCTCTGGTCCGAGTACAGATCCTCGAGTTCTCTGGCTGCCAAGAGTTTGCCGGTGAGCGAGTAAATCACGACAACCTTTCCGTATCCCGCGTTGTGCCAGTTGTCGAAGGTGATCAAAGCACCTGAATCGCTCAGCATCGAGCTGACAGGCCCAACAGGATTGAGCAGCTCTACGTCGACAGTTAATTTATAAGAACGGTCCGGCTGACGCAGGTAGAACTCGGCGCGAGCGTAACGACCCTTGTTGGCCCCCGCGAAGCCGAACGTGTCGCCGAGGCTTTCCCCCGGCAGAATACGAACGAAACGTAGGCCGTTCTTGCTAAAGATTTCTTCGCGCTTCGGACCAGGCCAATCGTCAGCAGCCAAGAGCGCTGCATAGAACGCGAAACCAAAAAGAACGCCCGTCGTGCTGAGCCACCGTCCCACCTAGAGACTGACGCCTCCGAAGCTGCATTCGTTGAGTAGGAAAGCCGATCGTCAGGCCTGAGGCTGTCAGGTATCAGCGGGAACGCGGCGTTTTATCCACAGTGGGGTGACCATCTCCGATTTAAGGGATCGTCGGAAGGGGGTTGGGCTGGGACACTGAAAGCTCTTGATCTACGGGCCCTCTGCAACCACCTGGTTGCCGAGTTAGGCGCTAACACCTGAGATCAATCCCATTGACAAAGCTTATGAGACCGACTACCATTGTTCACTTCCCAAGGGAACGAAATGTCAACTGTTAAAGCAATACTGACTGATGTTCAGTTCTGGGTTCCGGTCATCGTGCTCGCGATGGGCATTGTGCTTCTCGCCTATTTCGCCGAAAGTTAGTCAGGATTCCCAGCTATTTAATCAGATAACAATTGGAGACAAAGACCGACAGTCTTCGGCGAAACGCTTCCCCGTCTCTGCACACCCTGGGTGTAATGTGCGGATTAGCGGGAGGGGTGTGGATGGGTGCGGCGGAAGCACCCACCAAGTTTGTTACGGCGGGCGTTTCGCCTCTCCTGGTTTCCTTGGGCATGGTCGGCGGCGTCTTTGTGGCTCGCTGGACGCTGCCCACGGTTCTCAAGGGAACGGGATATGTGTTTCACGATCTTCGCGAGAAACCTCATCTCATCGTTTGGGCTTTGCTGGCGGGCGCGCTTTGGGCCGTGGCCAATAGCCTATCTATTTTCGCGGTTCGCGATGTAGGGCTGGCCATTGCGTTTCCGCTGTGGAATACGGACAGCCTAGTCGGGCTTCTTTGGGGATGGCTTTTCTTCCGGGAGCTGCGCGGCGCCGGATCCGCCGTAAAGGCGAAAGTGCTGGGGGGAAGCATCACCATCATTTTGGGAGCGATCCTGCTGGGTTACGCTTCGTCGCTGCATACCGCTTATGAAGCTCAACGGAGCGCAGCCGGGATCATCGCTTCGCTCGGAGCGTCGGTGGTCTGGGGAACGATGTTTTTGCCTTATCGCAAGGCCTATATCAGCGGAATGAACCCGCTCTCGTTCGTAACCATCTTCACCGTGGGTGAGCTGATTACCATGGGGTCGCTGGCCCTCGTGTTTCACGGCGGGATGGAGCCTCTGATCCGGGACATCGTCGCCGCGCGTAAGGCTTTCTTTTGGCTGTTTCTTGGCGGATTCTGCTGGGTGGTCGGCGACTTGTTCGCAAATTACGCCGCCAAGTACGTAGGTATCGGCCGCGCTGCTCCGCTGATGAACACGAACCAGCTTTGGGGCTTGGCCTGGGGTGTGCTGGTGTTCGGAGAGTTCGCCGGCCAAAGCAGTATGGCCCATGCCGTCACTATCGGCGGCTCCCTGATCGTAGTCGCGGGAGCCGCGGCCATCAGCTCGGCGGTCGCGCCGAAAGCGGAACAGGCCTCCCGCCGCCTAGCGACACTCCGGGAATGTGAGCGCTACGGCTTGGACGTCGAGCGAGTGGAGGCCTCCATGGCGGGGACCGACCCGCTGGCTGACGAAGCACCCGGCCAGCGTTGGTGGGACGCGGTGATCGTTGCGGCGGCCCTGGGGATTTTCGTATTCCTGGCGACGGTTACGGAACGCCCTCCTTTTGCGTGGGATCACGGGTGGGCTGCCGGCTTGTTCATCGCCATGTTAGCAGCGCTTTTCGGCGGCGGTTACTTGCTTTGGAAGCAAACACGGTTCTCTTAGGGTGGATTCCCTCTTAGCCAGGATACCTTTTAAGACGTACGATAGATGACGGATTAGGGGAGGATCGGCGAAATGGCTAATCAATGCCGCATGTCCCCTGAGGCACGAAAGGCTGTCTCGGAGCGGATGAAGAAGTATTGGGCTAAGAGAAGGAAAGCGGCGAAGAGGAAATAGGGCCAGACGACATCACTCTATTCTTTGCGGAAGATGGCCACGTACTGATAGGGCAACTGGTCAAAGTGTGTCTCAAGAACGAAGCCGTGTTTTTGCACCTGGGCGATCACCTGGTCGCGATCGAGCCTGACGTGCGAGCGAAGCTTCTCCCTGGAGACGGTGGGATGTTCGCGGCTAGTATAGACTTCCACAATGGCCATGCGGCCGTTCGGGCCGAGTGATTTCTTCAGATTGGCAAGTACCTCGGCCGCGCGAAAGTGATGGTAGCTGTCCAAAACCACTGCCCAGTCTATCTCTCCATCGGGCAAGTTAACTTCCTCGCCCGCATGCGATCCCAACGTAGGGCGAACGTTGTTCCAGTTGTTTTGTGTTGCCTTCTCGCCTATTTTGTCCACGTTTTCTTGATGGAACGCGATTCCATACACCACACCCTTCGGCCCCACCGCCTCCACAAAATGCTGTAGCCGAAAACCAATTCCGGAAGTAACCTCCGCCACGGAGTCCCCGGTTTTCACGCCAACAGTTGCCAGCAACTCCGAGAGTTTCTGCTGCTCCAAGGGGGGTGCCAGTTCATGGGCGCTGACCCCCCAAGTCAGGCCGGCTGGCAGAACAAGCAAGGCCAATAATTTTCCCTTGATTGCCGTTCCATTCATTTCCTTTAGTTTCATCGTGTGCCCATTAACGACCCGTCGAACTCCATCTGCACGCCGGTGGTTTCCGCAGCATCAGTTGAGCTTAGACCATTGCTTAAATTATTGCTTGAAGAGGTGGCGGCGGAACTGCTGTTAGGCAAGACGCCGACCACGCCGAATATCTGACCTTGGCAGCATGCTTGGTCCGGCACACTCCAAGCTGCCTCCACCGTTCGTATGGGCTGCGGGCATTCTAGCCAGTCACAGACGCTGCTCAGCACGGGTGAATAAGCGTCCGCCTACCTCTCGGCATGGTGATACCCTGAGGCGATGACGGCCGGCCACATGCCGAGTTGGGATCCGCTCGGGTACTCCACCGAGCTTCAACTCCAGCAGCGCCTCTATCCGCTCGGCTTTGCGCTGGACCTTTGGACAAACCATCGGGATGTGGTTGAGGCGGCCGACGAGAGCTGGGGAGGCTGCCACAAAACTTTCGACGAAGAACCGTTGGAGCTGCGCGTCCTCGTGACCAACGGGCGTTCTGAATCAAAACCCGCTCCCCCCACCTTCCGAGGACAAGGACACCTACTTGTACTGGCGGCGGACGCCCACAACTTCGCATCCTGTGATCTCGAGAGAAGTATCGCTGCTTGCTGGGTCAGCTCTTCTGTAGCACAGCGGCGCGCGTGTTTGCGTTACCACTACCTGGAAGCGATCGTTCACACTCTGCTCAGCTATCGGGACCTGACGCCGATCCACGCAAGCTGTGTGGCGGCGAACGGACGGGGAGTGCTGTTGTCGGGACCTCCGGGCTCGGGCAAGAGCAGTCTCGCCTTTGCCTGCGGAATGGCGGGACTAACTTTCGTCAGCGACGACGTCAGCTACCTCCTTCGCGCTGGCGATGATCGGACCGTTCTCGGTCGGCCGCAATACATCCGCTTGCAGCCACATGCCCGGACGCTTTTCTCTGAACTTGCCACGTACCCCGATTCCTTCGACATCGATGGCCAACCGACGATGGAGGTCCATACCGCGAAGTTGCCGAACGTCGCCGCAAGCGACAGATGTCAGGCCGACCACGTAGTGTTCCTCCAGCGGATGGAAAGGGGCGAGCCAAGCCTGTCCAGCATCGAACATGACGGCGCGCTCGCCCGGCTTACGCAAGAACTGCCGCGCCTTGACTCGGAAGTGAATCGTTCGCAGATTCTTTCCCTGGAACGGCTGGTGAAAAAGGGGGCCTATGTTCTCGAGTACAGCGAAGCGGGGCCGGCCGTCAGTCAAATCCGCCAGCTACTGGAGAAGGGCAGGGAAGAGTAACGCGGTTCCTCCTCGCGTCGATCAGCGCTGTAGACTTCCGATCAAGTTGCTACCTCAGCTCCAATGCGTGAGTTTGCTCAGCCACTTCCGTCGGTAGATTCAGCGAACACACACAACGCCGACATACCGGATTCGTCGCCACGTCGAGCTCCGCGCGAAAGCGAACAGCTTCAGGGCTGTTGATCACCTGCCGCAGGCCCTTGCCCGTAACATTGCCGAGCGGCTGATGAAAAAAGCACGGGCGCAACGTACCGTCGGCCTCGACGACGGCCGATACCCAGGGCGCATTGCACCGCGGCGCGATCGGCTCGACCAGTCCGAGTTGGGCCCGAAAATGATGCACAATACGCCGAAGCTTTTCGGGGCTTTCCCGAATAAAGCCGGCGTCGATATCCTGGGCACGACGTGCGATCACCCTCTCGACCTCTGCTTCGAGGACGTCGACTTGCCCTTCGCTCAGCGCTACTTCGTCCTGACGGTCGCTTGGCCAGCCCCCGGGCCGATTGAAAGCGTCGGAAACAAGGTCCGCAGCCAGAAAAGAGATCGATTCGAGGCCCAGCACCTTGGCGGTGTCCACCGTCTGCCCGAGATACTCGTGGTTGAGCCGCTGGACGGTCGTGCGAGCTGCTATCGGAAAGTCGGGATCGCGCCCACGCAACGCATCTACCCCGGCTTCGAGCTTCTCGAAAGCTCCGCGGACCCTTCGGATCTGGTCGTGAACCTCGGGAGGGCCATCCAACGACACGATCACATCATCGATCGACTCGACGATCTGTGCCGCGTCTCGCTCGAGCAGCAGACCGGTCGTCAGAATCGTCGTTCGGATTCCGTTGCTTCCAAGCAGTCGGGCGAGCCGAAAAAGATCACTGTGCATCAGCGGCTCGCCACCGGAGAAGACGACCCAGCGCACCCCTAGGGCTGCGATGTCTTCCAAGTGTCTTTCGACTTCGGCGGCGCTGATCTCCTCTCCTGCCGAGATTTTCCAGATGTCGCACATCACGCAACGACAGTTACAGCGGCTGTGCGGGAATAGCGTCAGGATCGGCAGCGACTCGATCACGTGGGACTGTTCAAGCATCTGTAGGGACCCCGGAGGCCGAGCTGAACAGCCAACCTATACGTCGTTCAAAGCCCGCCCACCCCGCTCAAGATATCACGCCGCCGTGCGGTTCTTCTGGGCCGGCGGCTTTGTCCTTCGCCTAAGGCGACACACGGCGGTCGCGCGTGCTTTGTAACCGGTCTCTTGGCGGGTCCGTCTGCATTGCAAGAACCCCGATTCCTATGCTCCAATGAGGGGCGTTTCGGGCCTGTAGCTCCACCGCGGGCCCGCCGAACACAAGGGCCAAAGCCATGCGCTGGATACGAACGTTCATTGCCGTTCTTTGCTGCTCGACACTCGGGTATGCCGCTGATCCGCTGCTCTCCGAGATTCAACTGCGCACGGACCCGGAAGATGCGCGGATTCGTCCCTTCGAGACGTTGGTCGTTCAAGTGATGGCCTACGGGGAGATCACCGACGCGGAAGGGCAAACGAAGAAGGTCCGCCTTCGCAAGGGCGCGCCGAACCTCTCAGTCAAAGGCTCGGATGCCGGCTGGCTCTCGAAATCTTTCCGCTATCAGGGGGAGGAAGCCGAGCCGTTCTACCAGCAGGAAGGGGCCGGGCTGGGTGCGATCATCTTTGGCCGGGCGCAGAGTGACTTTAACCTCAAAGACAGCGTCTTATACACAGCGCCCGCCAAGGCCGGCAGCTACGAAATCGAGGCTGAAATCGACGGTGAGACGGCCTCCATGACCGTCACGGTGGATCCGAACGCGCCTTCCCGCAGGCCGAGCGAAAAAACGAAGTTCCCCAAAGAGCGCCCCTCGCGGGACCCCTACCGCCGCCTGGCCGAACACTACGCGCCGTTCGTCGCCCAAGAAACCTGGTTCCAGCCGAAGTCGGACTTCCTGGCCCGCTTCGACCTCGACGGGGACTGGCGCGGGGATAACAACTGGGACACCGCCGAAGCCGGCAGCTCGCAGGCCTACGTCTACTACGCAGCCATGGAGACCGACACCCACTGGTTTCTGATCTACAACTTCTTTCACCCACGCGACTATTCCGACAAGTGCGTGGCCGGCACTTGTCACGAGAATGACAACGAGGGTGCTGTCCTAACGGTTGAGAAAGATGGTTTCGAGTACGGGCGCCTAATCGTCATGGAGACGCTCGCGCACAACAACGTGTACTCCTACCGCGCCGACCGCCGCATCAAGAAGAACGTTCACAGTCCCGACGGCAAGATCGAAACGTACCGGCAGTCTCACCCGGTTGTCTTCATCGAAGCGGGCGGCCACGGGGTCTACGGCTCTAGCGACAGCCATTCCCGGTACTCGATTTCCCAGGATCAATTCAGTGCCGGAACGGGTGTGACCTATGTCTACCAAGGCGTCGCGAAGCGGCCGCGCCACGGCAACGACCGCAAGGTCGGATACGAGTTGCTGTCGATCTACGACCACTGGTGGTCCCGCGCGCACGAAGGCCGGGGGCGTCAGGACCGCACCTTCGACGGTTACTATGCCTACCAGCCCTACGGGGGCCGGCCTCGTTCGCCCTATCCCGAGCTTGCGGGGTCATTTCTTGGCCGCAAGTTTGGCTCGAACAAGGCGAAACCTTTCTGGGGTTGGCACGACCGCCGAACTCGCAAGAAGAAGGTTCTGGCGACGGGTCAGTGGGCTCTCGATCCGGCGTACGCGGTGTCTCAAGACTTGAGGATTCCCGGCCGATTCTCGCTGGACTATGTGTTCAATCCGTATCTTGGTATTGGGAAGCCCCCGGCGCAAGCGCCAAGCGCTGCATGGCGAGAACCAATTCCATCGAGAATTCCCCCGCCGTCTGATGACGGCCGTCAAAAACCAATTGCGCCGAAACCTCCCCTGCCGGCTGGTGAGAGCCCCGCAAAAGAAGTAGTTGTCTCCAGTCTTCAGGAGTTGCCCTCCGAACCTAGCAGCGACTTCGACTCCAAGGCCAACAACGGCCAGTTCGACCTCCGCATGAAAGTCGACGGAACTGTTGAGGTGTTCATTCAAGGCGAGCTGCTGCGGTATCACGTCATCGATGGCAAACCGCCCGTGGATAGCGGTTCCGACTACACCCAACCCGTGCCGCGAGCCACGTTCCGCAAGTTCGAACTACAGCACAAGGATGGCCGCGGCGACGTCCGCCTCCTGGAGATCCCGTCCGAGAGCAATGACTTCACCGTGCGGTTGAAGATCTCCGATCCCAAGGGCGGTGCCGACCGCTACCACGCTCGATTACGTTGGGAGTGGGACGAACTGGTTCCCGAAACCCCGCCGGCGCCTTCCAGAAGCCGCATTCTCTCCAAGCACCTCGAAAACATCCGCCTCGTCGAAGTCGTTGCGGAAGAAGAGGAGTCGTCAGGCGATTCGACGCAAGGCGCCCTTCCTCCCGATCCTCCGGGTGACGAGCTGCATTCCAATGACAATGACCCGCGGCGCTACAACCGCAAGAAAGAGGGGCGCTTCGAGTTCCGTGGCCAGATCGACGGGACGGTTGTGTTTCGGATACGCAGCGATCGTGTCTTTGCGGAAATCACGTCCGGACGCCCCGTGGAAGTCGATCGCTTTTCGTTCTCTCAACCGTTGCCGGCGGCGACGCTTGGCCACGTCGAAGTCGAGAAGGAAGATGGTCGCGGGAAGATCGTCGTTCTAGAACGGCCTTCGGAAGGGAACGACTTCACGGCCGTCCTACAGGTTTCCGACCCCAAGAGAAGCGACGACCGTTACCATTTCCGCTTGAACTGGAAACGGTAGCACGGCTTTTTCTCGCGAAGGTTTGGATGGCCCGGGTTGAACTCGCAACGGGTAGGGACTAAACAGAACTGAGCCCTGAAAGGGCGGAAGGAACGATGGCGCGGATTCCCGGCGCGAGCCGAAGCGGATCTTTCATCGCCCAACGGAGGACCCTTGACACACTCGCTATGCTGAAGGGAGGGACGCTGCGGACAGCCGCATCACACTCGACAACCGAAAAAGTTGACGAAACAAACCCAATTTCTCAGAATCCCATTTCACCCAGCAACTTACACGATAAACTCATGCCGCACTCTACCCTTCTAGGCCCTACCGAAGTCGTAGGGGCACAGCATGCTGGGCCCTGTTGCACTCGATTATGACCAGCTGTCCGCAAGATACGACACCTTCGCCATCGGGTAAGAAGAATACACTCGGCTGCGGCTTGCTGGCATTCGCTTTCTGTGCACACTCTTCCATTGGCCTCGCCACCGATTGGCCTCAGTGGCTGGGACCTACGCGCGATGGCGTCTACAGTGGCGAGAACCTGGCGGATTCGTGGCCCAAGTCCGGGCCTGCCGTCCTGTGGCGCAAGAAGGTAGGCGCCGGCTTCAGCAACCCGGTGGTAAGCCAGGGGCGACTCATCCTTTTCCATCGCCGTGGAAACAAAGAGCTGGTTGAGGCACTCGACGCGGAAACAGGGGAACCCATCTGGTCCTTTGACTATCCCACCAACTATCGCGACAGTTTCGGCTTTGACCCCGGGCCGCGCGCCAGCCCGGCGGTGGCCGGGGACCGTGTCTTCACGTTCGGTGCTGAGGGCGCTTTGCATTGCCTCGACTTCGAGTCCGGGAAGAAGATTTGGCGTATCGATACCCATGACCGCTTCGGCGTCGGGAAGGGTTTTTTTGGGGCAGCCTCTTCCCCCTTGGTTTACGAGAACGCGGTTTTTCTCAACGTCGGCGGGCGAAGCGGAACCGGACTGGTCGCGTTCGACGCGGGCACTGGTGACGTGCTGTGGAAGGCCACGGACGACGAGGCGAGCTACGCTTCACCCGTTGCCGCGACACTGCTCGGCGCACCCCGCATCATGTTCTTCACTCGAACGGGCTTGGTCGGCGCTGACCCCGAAACAGGAAAGATCGGCTTCCAGATGCGCTGGCGAGCCCGGAGTCGAAATTCGATCAATGCCGCGACGCCGTTGGTCATCGGCGAGTCGATTTTTCTCTCGTCTAGCTACGGAACGGGCGCGATATTACTACAACTCAACGGCGGCAAGCTGAATAAGGTGTGGTCGTCGGATGATGTGCTCAGCAACCACTACGCAACCAGTGTCTATCACGATGGCTACCTCTACGGATATCACGGCCGCCAGGAATACGGGCCGAGCCTGCGCTGCGTCGAGCTGACAACCGGAAAGGTTCGCTGGAGCAAGGACGGGTTCGGGGCCGGCACCGTTACGGTCGCCGGCGATCGACTCCTCCTCATGCGCGAGGGCGGACAACTGGTTTTGGCTGAGGCCTCGCCCGAGAGTTTTCGGCAGATATCGAAAGCGAAGATCGTTTCCGGCACCGTCCGCGCCTACCCGGCCCTAGCCGATGGGCTGTTCTACGCCCGAAACGCGAACACGCTGGTTTGCGTGAGGTTGAAGCAGTAGGCTCGATTCAGTTTGCGGCAGCTAATTCGCGGAGCCGAGTATCAGTGCCCGGCGGGACAACAACTGCGAGCGTCCTGCCGCAGCGTATTACGTTTGAAAGTGGACGCCCGTCCGACTCGTCGGGAACAACGATGATCTTGGGCTTCGACGGATGCAGCGCGGCAATAGATTTCGTTGTGTTTGGAAGGGGAATGGTGTATGTGCGAGTCGAAGGTCCAAGCCAAGAATTCCGACAAAGCAACACCGCGAAAACAAGGGGTTTATACCCGTGGGCCGGCGGGAGCGCCCCTGGCCCTACGGGCAGGTTTGTTGCAGAATGCGGACTCAAACGCTAGCTGAGCTGGAACCTCAGACCCGAAGGTCGCTCAGGATTCAAGCTGAAAGAGACCTGGCCCGGCTGTCTGTTCCGGGTGCCATGGTCTACTTCGTGGTTGTCTTGGTGGTCACCTTGGTGACCGATTACGAAACAGACTATCCGGCTACCGTGCTGTCGGTGGGGTGTCTGATGTTGTTCGTTGGCGGCGCTCGGCTGATCGCCGCGATGAGACTGTCTGCATCGCCGGCCGAAACCCTGTTCCACTGGAAGGGCAGTTTTCGGTTCTTGGTTTTTTCACAGTTCATCTTGTGGGGGTTGTTCTGCGCGTTAACAGTGGGGTTATACGGCACCGACTGGACGGCAATGCTGGTTCTGTTCTGCAGCTCAGCCCTAGCGGGAGGCGGGGCTTCCTCTCTGTCGCCGGATTACAAGTTGGCTACTCGATGCCTGCTGGCCATCATGCTGCCCACCAGTTTTGTGGCCGTGGCTCTGGGAACCACCGAGACCTACGCGATCGCATTCCTGGCGTGGTTATATCTCGCGTTTCTACTGCTGCAGGCGAAACAGCATGGAGAGTCCTACTGGGCTACCAGCATAGCGGCGGCCTCGGAGGCCAGCCGTGAAAGCGACAACCTGTTCCGCGTAGCTTTCGAGAGTGCCGGCACCGGAATGGCGTTGGTTGGAACCGCTGGGGAGTTTCTGCGGGTCAACGGCGCATTGTGCGAGATGTTTGCGCGCTCCGAGAAAGAATTACTCGCTGCGGACCTCTCGTCCCTGAGCCATTCGGAGGATTCGGACACCAGCCGCGACATGATGCATCGCCTGACTCAGGGGGAAACCAGAGTCCATTTCGAGCAGCGGTACATTCAAAAAACGGGAGCGGTCGTCTGGGGATCGGTCACCATGTCGGCCGTAGGCTCGGCACAAGAAGAGCAGCGCTATTACGTCCTTATGGTGCAGGACATCAGCGAGCGCAAACGGGTGGAAGACGCGCTCCGCGAGAGCGAGGAACAGCACCGGCTCATCACGGAAAATGTTCCCGCCATAATTCTTTACATCGATCGAGACGGCGTTGTGCGGTTTGTGAATAGGGTTTTCGAGCGTTGGTACGACAAGCCTTCGTCGACTCTGGTAGGTCACCGGTATCGTGATTACCTTACCCTGACAGGAATTGATTCTAGTGCTGATGATGTTCAATGGTACGCTTACTTTGACAAAGCTTTGAAGGGTGAGTCGGCATCCTTCGAGATTACGATTAGATTGCCGGACGGCCGGAAGCAAGATCGTGAAATTACTTACGTACCGCATTTCGCGAACGATCATGCCATACAAGGGGTCCTTTGTTGCTCGACTGACATCACCTCTCGGAAGGAGGCGGAGAGGCGGAGAGATTTGAGTGAGAAGCAGTTGCTTCAAGCTCAGAAACTCGAGGCAATAGGAGTGCTGGCCGGTGGGATTGCCCACGACTTCAACAACATCCTGACCGCGATTCATGGCTTCGCCTTCTTGACGAAAGAGACGCTGCCGCAGGATGCGCCCGAGCACGAGAATCTGGATCAGATCTTGAAGGCGAGCGAGCGGGCCGAGGAGCTGGTCCGGCAAATCCTCGCCTTCAGCCGCCAACGGGACGAACAACGTAGAGAGGTGGAAATAGCGGCTGTTGTCCGAGAGGCTTTGAACCTGCTGCGGGCCTCACTACCCGCCAGCATTGAAATCCGCGAAGAGATCGAGTCAGACTGTGGGGCTGTTTTGGCCGATCCGACCCAGATTCACCAGGTGGTGATGAACCTTTGCACGAATTCCTACCAAGCCATGGGTAGCTCCGGTGGCCTCCTGACGGTGAGCCTGAGTCAGGTTGAAGTGGATGCCGTAGTTGCGGGCCAGATTGCCGATCTCCAGAAGGGGTCTTACGTAAAGCTGACAGTAATCGACACGGGTTCGGGGATCGACACCAACATTCAGCAGCGCATCTTTGATCCTTTCTTCACTACCAAGGCCGTTGGTGAGGGGACGGGGCTAGGCCTCTCGGTGGTGCATGGAATTGTGACCAGCCATCATGGGGCGATCACCTTCGAGAGCGATGCTGAGAAAGGAACAAAGTTTTTCGTCTATTTGCCCCGCGTGGGGCAGCGCGGTGGCCAAGTGGGCAGGAGTGGACAAACCCGTACACACGGGAGCGGAAGACATACTGTTTGTCGATGATGAGGAAGCGATTGTTCAGTTTGGTCAGCGGGTGCTGGAACAGCTCGGGTACCGGGTTACAACATGCACCAGCAGCGTGGAAGCCCTGGATGTTTTCCGTGCCAAACCCGATCGCTTCGATGTTGTGCTCTGCGATGTCACGATGCCAATCATGTCCGGTATCGATCTGGGAATCGAGCTCATGGCGATTCGCTCGGACGTTCCTGTCATCTTGATCGCGGGCTTTAGTGAGCTTGTGACGAAGGAGAAAGCCGTCAGCATGGGTTTTCGCGATCTCGTCATGAAGCCGTTTGTAGTTTCAGATCTGGCGAAGACCCTCCGGAGAGTGACGGACGCAGCGAAAGGCGACGCTGCAAGTGCTCCCTAAAATTGATCGTATTCGCGAAACGGGTCCGACCTCGCGGCCGGGTGAAGCTGCTTGAAGCCACCGGGGATTCACAATTCCCGGCGGCCTTCCATCGCTTCCATCATGGTCGCCTCATCCACGAAGTCAAGCTCGGTGCCGACGGGCACGCCCATGCCGATGCGGGAGACGCGCACTCCCAACGGTTTCAAAAGCTGCGCCAGGTAACTCGCCGTGGCTTGGCCTTCGGAGGTGGGGCTGGTGGCGATGATGATTTCCGCGACCTCATCCTCGCGCAGCCTCTCGAGAAGGTTCTTGAGCTTCAAATCTTCGGGTTTGATATTGCGTAGTGGGGAAAGCACGCCGTGCAGGACGTGGTAGCGGCCGTTGTATTGGCGGGTTCTTTCGATGACGATGATGTTATGCGGCTGTTCGACAACACAGAGCGTTTTCGAGGAGCGATTCGAGTCTTTGCAGAAGTGACATATTGAATCTTCCGACAGATTATTGCATCGCGTGCAGAGCTGAATCTTCTCCCGCATGTCGAGAACAGCCTGGGCCAGGCGAGCGGCATCCCCCTTCTCGACGCCTAGCAAGTGGAACGCCATGCGTTGGGCGGATTTCGATCCCACTCCGGGCAGGCGCTGGAGCTCATCGACCAAGCGGGACATCGGCGCGGCAAGATCTTCCATGGTTCCGTGCTGCGATTAAATGAGTCTGATGAAGGTAGCGTTGGTCGACGTCAGGCAGGTGGTGGACAGTGGCGCCGTCCTCAGGTGATCTGAAACTGCCGCGCTTCGAACATCCATGTCCCGAGACTAACCCAACATACCCGGCGGGAGGCCCATGCCGCCTAGCATGCCGCCCATTTTCGATTGGGCTTCTTCGTCTACACGCTTGGCGGCCTCATTGACAGCCCCTCGAATCATGTCCTGTAGCATTTCGCGATCCTCGAGCGCCTCGGGATCGATATCGATGGAGAGAACGCTCTTCTGGCCATCCATCTTGACGGTCACCATGCCGCCGCCCGTGGACGCCTCGACGCGGATCTCGGCGATCTGTGCCTGCAACTGCTCCTGCATCTTCTGGGCCTGCTGCATCATCTTCTGCATGTTACCCGGCATTTTCACGATGAATACTCCTTGAGGTTTCTGACTTCCCGGACCTGGCCCGCGAAGAGTTCGTGGAACTTCCTCACTTCCGGGTCGGCCATCGCCCGGGCCCTGGCGTCGTTCTGACCGCCCGCGGATTCTGCTTCACCTGTGTTCGACTCTCCCCGCGCCTGCTGCTGCGGTGCTCCCTCCGCTTGATCGGCGGAGTTCGCTGAGTTCAGGCCCTCTGCGGCAGGTTCGGGAAGGTTCCCCAGTGTATCATGATGCCCGGAAGTACCAGATTCCGCGCGGCTTGCGGGGCCGTTGACAGCTTTCCGGCCCGCTGTCGGACCACGGGATATAGGCCCTGGTGATCCCCTCGATTCGCCGGGAGCCGGCCCAGCCGAGGACGAAGATTGCGATTCGTCCCAATCGCCAAGAACTTTCTCGATTGACTCGAGTTGGCCAGCATAGACCAGCTTCAATAAACCGACTTCCAAACGCAGGCGCGGCTGCGAAGCTTGCTGTAGATCACGATAGAGGTCCAGCAGCAACTTGACGTATCGCGTTAGATCTTGCTCGCTAAAATTCTCTAAACAAGACGCTAACCGCTCCCTATCCTTTGTCCCGGCCGTAACCAGGCGCGTTTTCCCACCGGCGACCTTCATGACAAGCAGATTGCGGAAGTACCGGGTCAGCTCACCGCAGAAGTGCTGTAGATTGCGTCCTTCTCGAAACAGTCGATCGACAATCTCGAGCATGGCATCGGACTTGCCCTCACGCAAGGCCCCGACGATGGTCTCAGTAATCTCGGCTGGGATCGCGCCGAGCAGGTCTCGAACGGGTTCCCTCTCGAGCTTCTGGCCGAAGCAGGCGATGGCTTGATCAAGGGTAGAAAGGGAATCCCGGATGCTCCCGTCTCCAGCAAGCGCAATCGTCACCAAGGCGTCAGCGTCCGCTTCCACGCCTTCCTGGCTGCAGATCCACTGCAGGCGTTTAACTACGAGTTCGGGCTCGACGGTCCGGAAAGGGAACGTCTGGCAGCGTGAAACGATGGTCGCGGGAAACTCGTGAGGCTCTGTGGTGCAAAGAATGAAAACGACCCATTCCGGCGGTTCTTCCAGTGTTTTCAGGAGCGCATTGAAGGCGTCGGAAGTGATCTGATGCGCCTCGTCGATGATGAAAACCTTGTAGCGGTCGCGTGCCGGCCTATAGCGCACGTTCTCGCGCAGCTCCCGAATGTCGTCGATGCGACGATTGGAAGCAGCGTCGATCTCGATCAAGTCGATTGAATTGCCGCCCGCGATTTCAGTGCAACTGGAACACGTCAGGCAGGGTTCGGGGGTCGGTCCTTGCTCGCAGTTGAGCGCCTTGGCCACGATGCGAGCCATCGTGGTCTTACCGGTACCGCGCTGTCCCGAAAAGATATACCCATGCCCTACGCGACCCTGCACGAGGGCATTGCGAAGGGTTTGTTTGACATGTTCCTGGTTGACGACGTCGTCGAACGTCTGGGGTCGATACTTGCGGGCGATGACCTGATACATCGAAGTGCCTCTCACCCGTCAGGATTGGGGCGAGGAATCTAGAACCAGCCAGGGACCGTAGGATCCCCGGAACTTGTGCGGTCTGGCAGCTAGCTAAGGTGGTAGGCCTTCAGACGAAGTAACGGGGTAACCCGCCTTCCCAAAACCGCAAGTCGGATTTCCCGAGGACCAAAGAACTAGCAGCCTGGCCGCAAAGGGCTCCGGGTGATCCGCGGCACGCGACAGAGGCCACTACCGTTGCTTCCTTCCGGACCTGGCGGGGTTCGCAGCTTCTCGCTGCACAGAGCCCGGAACCCAACCATCCATCCTACCACTTCGGCCTCCTGCTACCAACGAACGCAGGACTGCAAAGTTTATAGTAAGCAACCGCACTTGCACGGCGTGATCACGCTACGCTTCTCTCAACGCCGGCGGCGCGATCGGAGGGGTGCGATTCTCTCTAAAAGTTCCTCCTCATCCAGCGGCCCCGTTCGCACGTCGAGGTCTTGTATCGCTCCGGCGGCCTGAAAGCTCGCTTCGAACCACTCTGTAGGGAATGACGGAGCGGCGTGATAGAGCAGCGTACGGCCTGGCGGTAACAAGACAGCGGCCGCCCGAAAGTCGCCCGCCCTGCGAAGGCCGGGGATGAAGAACTTCTGTTCGAATTCCTTATCGGAGTCAGCGGCGAACCCGTCCAGGTCGGCGACGACATCAAGAGGTCCCTCCGCAAAGGCCATTGCGAACAGCACCCACACACCGGCCGGACCAATACCGACCAGGTTTACCTCCTGAGAATTCAACCGCGTTCGCAAGTAAGTAAGAGCCGTCAGGATGTCCTGAACTCGATTAGCATCATCTGTGCGATTGAAAGTAGTGAAGAACCTCTTCGATCGCTTGGGCGTCCTTTTCGCGCGACCGGTCTGAAACGCGTCGATCCCCATCACGGCACCACCCCGGTTGAGCAACGCGCGCACAAATCCGTCCAAACTCTCCGATGAGCTCATTACCCAAGCGGTCCCTTCGGGATGCACGATGAGAGTAGGAGCCACCGTCCGCTTGGCGCGCCGGGGACGAAGAATGACGGCTGGAACCCGATCGCCCTGCTCGCGGCGTCCGATCACGAGAACTTCGCCACTAGGCAAAGAGCTCAAGCGATCGGATGCGAGTTCGTTGGCCGTCGGAAGAGTGGCCATGATGGAAAAAGCCAGTTGCTCGCGCAAAAACTCACGCGCCCGGCTGAGAGACTCGGCGTCACCGGGCAATAGCGGTGCGATCTGTGTCTTCGTTTCCCGAATCCGGTCCGAGACAAAAGTTGCAAGGTTGACCGCTCGCTTTGGGAGCCGGCGGCCCCACAAGCTCAGCATGCTGTTCAAAGGCGGGGCGGCGAATGGCATTTCTTTGAGGGCGGCAGGGCTTTCAACGCCATACATCCTTTTGCCAAAGAATGCGTAAACGGCTTCTCGGCTTTCTCGGTGATAGTTGTGAGGCGAGTCGAACTGGACGCTCTCCACGTCGTCTTCGGAGCCGAACAGGGTGTAGATCTTTTTGATTGCGGGGAACTCGTTGGTCGGAGTATTGCGTGTCCAATCACCCGTTGCGGAGACGATCAACATCGGTCTCGGGGCCATGAGAGCAGCCAGCTCCACGTTAAACGTGTCAAGGCGCAGATTGGGCGCATTCTCACAAACGGAGCCGCCCTGCATCGTGGCGGAGATCATATTGACGGGTGCCGCGTAACGAATGCGGTCGTCCACGGCGGACAGCAGAAAGGCCTGGGTTGCTCCACCCGACGCGCCCGTGATCGCTAACCGTTGCGGGTCAACGTAGGGCAGGGAAGAGAGGAAGTCCGTGGCGCGGATGCTATTCCACAACTGGAGACCCAGCACGTTCACGCCCCACAACTCGTTACGTTTGCCCCCGAATCGATGTGGCAGTTGAACCGTGTCGCCATATCCGACCATATCGTAGGTGAAGACAACGTACCCTTGTCGAGCCAGCGTGATTCCACGTGCTGGTACCGAGCCGACTGGCCTGTCGGCGAGACGACCGTAACGCCAGTGACCATGTGGGGAAACGACTCCTGGGAAACGACCGCGCCGGTTTGTCGGCCGGTACAAGTTGCCGCCTAGAAAGAACCCCGGGTAAGTCTCCAGCAGAACCTTCGCGGTCATGTAGCCATTGCGTGAGACGCCTCCGAAAACCTGAGCGTTGAGCGGCGTCTTTTTTGGAAGAGGCGCCAGTCCGGCGCTATGGAGAATGCGCTTCCGTAAGAACGCCGCACGCTCCTTCCAAACTTCGAGGCTGGCGTAATCCGGCATCTTATAGTGTATGTCGGTGTGTCGGATAACGTGACGCCGATCGGTCTCCGGCAACTGGGCGCCGAAAATAGCAGCGGGGACAATGAAAGCTACCAGACCAAGCATTCGGATACGCATAGGGTGCAATTCTATCTCAGTCCAGGCGGCCGCTCAAACGCAGCACGGCGGGCGTTTTGGTCGATCCAATCTAGAAACCCATCAACTTGGCTGAACACAGCTGTGGGGTTATGGGCGCTCAGGGTATCGTAGTTCGCCGTCGAAGCCCAGGCGGCGCCGAGCGCCGTCGCGCCCACCTGTTGGGCGGAGCGAATATCGGAAGGAGAGTCGCCGATTGAGACCACCTGACAGGGCTCAAGCTGCCACTTTTCGAGGACCCTACTCATGCTTCGGGGCTTAATCCCTCCGGTGAGCGAACCGGTCTCGACGACGTCAAAAGTCTCTCCTAAGCCGAAGACCGTCAGGGAAGTCGTTGCGGTTCGAAATCCCTTTCCGGTCACGATTCCCAGCCTAACGCCCTTCCGCTGCAGGGTGCTCAAAACGGCGTCAATACCAGGAAACGGCCGTGGACAGCGGTCGTGCGCCCTCTCGTAAGCGCGGAAGAAATCGCTTAGGCATCGCTGCCAACGATCGGGGACCAAATCTCGAATGACCCCTTCCTCCGTCGGACCGAACATGGCGCGTATTTCCTGATCGGAGTAATCACGTCCGAGATAGTCGCGAAAAACTTCTCGAAACGCCGCAAAGCAGACCGGTAGCGTGTCGCCGATCGTTCCGTCAAGGTCGAAGATCATCCCACGGAAGGTCATCTCTTGATGTAGGCGTGGCTAGGCAAGTACCGCTGCGAGGCACAAGTCCTCAGAACGAAGGTCATACCGATTTGATCTGGGCCCAGCTTTCTGGGGCTGCTCCAACTTTCGAGAGTCCGAATTCGTTTCACCGTACCTCTTTGGGCTGGGCGCCATGGCGGACTAGAATAGCAAGAGCAAAGGGCGTGTGGAAAAAGGGGACCCGTGCCCGGCATGCCACGAGCCACTGGTTGTCCAGCCGTCCGGGCCGCCTTCCTTACGAGGGTTTGGATGGCCGGCGCGGAACGAACGCTATTCTGTAGGGGCGCAATTTATGGTGTCCGGGAAGGGGGTAGGGACGAATAGCCGCGGCGGGCGCGATGAATCTCGCCCCTACAGTTTTGTCGAGAGAAATGCGGCTGGCCAACACTCTCGACGGCTATCCTTGACTCTTTTACAACAAGAAGGAGAAATCTCCACGTGAAAAACGCATCTTCCCGGCAGCACGGGTACAGCAGTACTCCGGGCGACCAGCCCCAAGTGCCCGAGCCGTCGCATGCCGAAAGGGCCCGCACGCTTGCCTACGTAGGCCGAGTGGGGTCCCTGTCAACGTGCTCGCAGAAGCGTCCGGGCTGGCCGTTCGGCTCTGTGATGCCTTACGCTCTGGACGCACAGGGTCGACCGATCTACCTTATCAGCAGCATGGCCATGCACACCCAGAACATCAATGCCGATCCAAGAGGCTCGCTACTGATTATGCAATCAGCGGCGGACGGTGACGTGTTGGGGGCTTCTCGTGTGACGCTGATGGGGGAAATCGCCCGGGTTGCCGAAGACGAACGGCCAAAGATAAGGGAGCTGTATCTGGCTTCCTATCCGAACGCCGAATACTGGGTCGATTTCGAGGATTTCAGCTTTTATCAGATGGACATCCTCGATGTGTACTACGTCGGGGGATTCGGAGTCATGGGCTGGGTCTCCGCCGAGGATTACTCGGCCGCTGATCCCGATCCGCTAGCCGACGCTGCCGGCGGGATCATCAGTCACATGAATGCCGACCATGAGCAGGCTTTACTGCTGCTCGCACGAATGCAGGCGAAACTCGAAGGCTCGTCGGCGCAGATGACCGCCGTCGATCGCCTGGGTTTCCAGGTGCGACTCAAAACGGCTGACGGCATGAAGGGGACGCGCGTTGCCTTCAGCCGGGAAGTCAGCAGCCCCGAGGAAACGCGCGAAGTTTTGGTCGAAATGGTGAAAGCGGCAAAGGCGGCAGAGGACTAGGGTGGCCTCCTCATCCCTGACCGAAGTGGTCGCTATCAGGGAGGATGAGTAGACAGAAAACGCTCGCCGCGTTGTTCTTGAAGCCGCTGCTCCTGAAGAGCTCGGCCATGATCTGACATCTCCAGGGGCCGCTCCGCGAAAGCCAGGAAGCCCAGGAAAAGTCGGGAAAGTCGGGGACATGGAAAGTCGGGGACAGGCTACGACTTTTGTTAAAGCCGGCCGGAGCGGCCTTCTTGGGACGTCCGTGCGTTTCCGGTTCAGTTTGTGCCCGAACGTTCCCTCCAATGGCTCCACGAAGCCCATTGGCCCAGGTTCGGTCCTTCGAGCGATATTGCAACAAAGCCTGACGCCGAGCCCGTTTCGCCACTCGGAAAGCGTCACAACTACTCCTCCACACCCATTTGCGACAGCCGGTAGCGCAGCGCATTGCGGGTCATCCCCAGCAGTCGCGCGGCCTGACTCTTGTTGTCGTTGGTACGACGCAGCGCCTCGCGGATCAGCTCCTGCTCGTACTGCTCGAGGGTCATCCCTTCGGGCAGGAAAGCTGCCGCCTCGGATTGTGAGGACGCCGCCCGGTGGTCAAGTCGGATGTCGTCGGCCTCTACCGTCTCGGAGTGGGCCAAAACCATGCTGCGCTCGATGATGTTCTCGAGCTCGCGAACGTTGCCTGGCCAGTGGTAGGCCATAAGCTTCTCCATGGCTGTTTCAGAAATGACCGGCACACGGTTTCCCGTGTCGCCGGCGAATTTGGCGAGGATGTGGTCCAACAAGTACGGGATGTTTTCTTTTCGCTCGCGAAGCGGCGGAAGGCTAATGGGCACCACATTCAGACGGTAGTAGAGATCTTCTCGGAAAGTGCCCTGTTCGAGAGCGGCTCGCAGGTCCTGGTTCGTAGCCGCAATGATCCTCACATCCACGTGGATGGTCTTGCTGCCGCCCAAGCGCTCGAACTCCCTCTCTTGCAGTACGCGCAACAACTTCACCTGGACGGCGGGTGGCACGTCGCCGATCTCGTCCAAAAACACGGTGCCGCCGTCCGCCTGTTCGAACTTTCCTTGATGAGACTGCGTGGCGCCCGTGAACGCTCCTTTCTCGTACCCGAACAATTCGGACTCCATCAGGTTCTCGGGTATGGTCGAACAGCTGATCTTGGTGAAAGGAGCATCCCTTCGCGGGGAATGATGATGGATGGCGCGTGCCAGAAGGCCCTTGCCGGTGCCGCTTTCCCCACCCAGCAGTACGGTCGCACGAGTCGAGGCGACACGTCTGGCGGCGTCGAAAACCTCTTGCATCTTGGCGCTGTGACCGATGATGTGTTCGAAATCGTAGCGGCGCTCGAGCTGGGCCCTGAGCTTCACGTTCTCGTCCCGCAGGGCGTGCAGCTCGAGGACCTTGTCAATCGTGATCATCAGATCGTCGAGCGAGAAGGGCTTCAAAAGGTAGTCGCTGGCCCCGGATTTCATGGCCTCGACCGCCGTCTCGACGGTCCCGAAGGCGGTCATCACGATCACAGGCAGGGAAGGGAACCGAACGTGAACTTGGCGCAGAAACTCGACCCCATCCATCCCCGGCAAACGCAGGTCAGTGAGTGCCAGAGCGAAATTCGTGCCTGATCCCGAAGTATCCAACGCTTGTAGCCCGTCTTCCGCTGAAGCTGCCTTCGTCACCTCATATCCCGCACCTGTGAGGTGCAACTCCAGCACCCGCCGCATCTTAGCCTCGTCGTCGACAATTAGGATCCTCTTGGTCACGATGTGCTTCCCATTGGCAACAGAACACGAAATGTAGAGCCTTGGCCTGTGGTGCTGACGACGGAAATCTTCCCGCCGTGGCTATCAACGAACTTTGAGACGATGGCCAGGCCTAGTCCGACACCTGTCGGCTTGGTGGTGTAGAAGGGGTTAAAAATACTCTCCAACTGATCTGCCGGAATCCCCTCTCCAGAATCCATCACCTCGAGCCGCGCCATCGCGCCATTCCGCGCTGTTCTCACCCGGAGGAGGCCGCCTTTCGGCATCGCCTCCTGAGCATTGAGCAGAAGATTGATAACTGTACTTTCGACCAACGTCGCGTCAAACCAGAACTTCGGAAGGTCACCGAGGTTCCGCTCGATCTCAACCTGGCCACCGCTGTCCTTGCTGGTTTCCGACAGGTGACTCAAGGCGCGCTCGACGACCTCGTTTAAATCGTTGAGCTCGCGCCGTAGGGGGGAGGGACGGGCGAAATTCAAGAACCGCGTCACGAGCGAATTCGTACGCCCGACTTCGCCACGGATCAACTCGGCTACCTCTCTGGCCACTTCGTTTTCCTTACTTACGTTCTTGCCGAGGATCTCCGCCGACGCCGAAATGACACCCAGCGGATTTCGCATCTCGTGTGCCAACCCCGCCGAAAGCTGCCCGAGAGCCGCCAAACGTTCTGAACGCTGTACTTCTGCTTGGGCCTGCCGAAGCTCACGGTTCGCCTCGGCCAAGCTCTCTGTTTTTCGACGATTCTCGGTGGCAAGCCGGTTTACAAGAATTGCTGTCAGGAGAAAAAACAGGGCGCGGACCGTTAGCTCCTGTTTGGCCTCCGGGGGAACGTAATACGTTTCAAGGTCGACGAACAAGAGCAGGGAAAGGTAAAGTCCCGACGATGCAGCGGTCGTCAGCAGAGTTCCTACCAAACCGAAGATCGAGGCCGCCGAGAGAATCGGTAGCAGGAAAATCAGGTAATAGCTGCTCTCGATACCCCCGGTTTCCCAAACCAGCCAGTAGCAGAGGATCAACTTGGCGCCCACTGAGAGACCGGACGCGACGCCATCCGCGCGTATGCCCAGGTGGGCCTCAGTAGCCTGCAAAAGGCCCAACGCGATCAGCACGAGCCACTCATACAAAGAGTGCTCCGGCTTGGTCACGATGAGCGCTGCCAATGCGCCCAAGAAGAAAAGCCAAACCGTATCGACAGGGCGTATTCGAGGCATCGCAGGTACCGCTCGTTGCCCTCAGGTTACTATGACCGCCGCCGGAACGGCAGGTCCCATGGAACGGACGCTGACCCCGAGGACTAGCAACGTCCAAAAGAAGGCTGTTCAGACGGGCTTATGGCGATGTTCTGTGGGCGGGCAGGGACCTTGAAAGGTGGTGTTTAGGAGGAACCGGGCATATTGAACAGGATAGAAAGTTGACATAATATATCTTATACGACGTTACGTCCCCCGGTCCGGTCATCCTATCCGGAAGGCCAACTCCCTTAGATGTGATCTCTTCAATGTTCCCCTGGAGGATCGTACCCGGTGGTGCGAACCGGCTACTCTTTGATGTCGCGAGACCGGATGTGGAGGGATCGTTGCCAACGGCTGTATCTCAATGGGCGGCCTCTAGGTGCTGGACTAGGTCATTGGGCGAGGTAACCCGGTTCACCTCCATGCCGGCCGCGAGGGCGGCTGTGGCGCCGGGGTTCGAGCCTTCGTACACAAGACAATGGCGCGGCTGGAGGCTGGGATCGAGACTCTGGAGCCGCTGGAGAGCGAGGAGATAGGGTTCGGGGTCGGGTTTTCGGCGGGAAACGTCTTCCGCGCATACGAGTGCCCGAAGAGCTGATCGAATACCCGCGACCGTAAGCAGCGGCTCGACTTCTTCGACGCTGCTCGACGAAACAACTCCTAGGAGTAAGCCACGTGAGGTATTTGTGATCCAGGAGCATACCTCGGAGGGGATGGCTAGCTCGACGGTGCATCGCTTTCGGTAAAGGTTGGTCTTGGTTTCAAGGGCATGGGAGACAGCTTCGTCCCCAGGGCTGTCGTCGGCAAGCGAGAGCAGAATGGGCGCTGCTTCCGGGTCACTGATGCCTGTCAACCGGCGCTGATAGCTCTCCCAGCTAATCGCAGCACCGTACGGGCGGAGAGCTTCCGACCAGCACTGGTAGTGGAGGTACTCGCTATCTACCAAAACCCCATCGAAGTCGAAAAGAACGGCTCGGATTTCAGCACCCACGTTGTTTGCCAAGGGCACGGGGTCTTGGGTCACCTTCGCGTCCTCTCAGAATCGACGGGTTTTGAGATTGGGGCGAAGCGCGGGCTCCGTTCAGCGGTTAGAGGACCGGCTTCCCTGCTCCGGATCCCAACCGGCTCGTGGTCGCTGGACGCTATTTTCAGACTGTCGGTGGAAGCGCATCCTTCGCCGGGTGTCGTACAGGTTCGACTTTTTGCGGATGTCGACGAGTTACTGAAAAGCGATGGACTTTAGCACCTCTTCGTAACCGGGCTTAAGCTGGTTGAACTCGTTTTCGGGAGAAACGAAAATCGCATAGAAGAATTCTTTGTCCCGTTTGGTCGTCACCAACCAGATCAACTCTAGCTGCTGCTCGATAGGTGAAGTTCCCTCCAACAAAACGCTCTCGCCCTGCTGGTCTGCGATCTGTACGGTTCTGCGCTGGCCCCGCAGCGGTTCGAGCGCGGCATTCGACGCACGCAGGTCTTCGATGATCTCGTCGGTGGCTTGGGGTAGATCAGCCGTACCGCTTGCAAAATAACCCGCCATCAATCCGCGGGAGATGTCCCGGACGCCGTTTTCAAGCTCAACCAGGCCGTTATCCGGCGCGAGTGTTACCGCCACACCGTCGTCGGCCTGATAGAGTTTCCAGCCGCGGGGATAAGAGAGCCGATAGCCGGACCCGCTATAGCGTCGCAATCCCGAGTCCGTGTCCGATGACTTCCCTGCCCCGTCGGTCTGAGTGCTGTCCGGTATCTTCTTCTTGGGTTCGATCCGCGCGGCGACAGCTTTCATCCTTCTGAACTCTGGGGTTTGTCCCTTTGTGTAATCGGCAGCTGGTAATTCAAGGACCTCTTTCCTCCACGTAGCGCACGCGATTACCTGGATTCGGATGGTCGGAGAAAAACTGCGGCATGCGGCCGCCCCCTCCGGACCCTTCCAGCTTTTCGAAGAAACGAGCCATCTCGACAGGGTCGTAGCCTACCCGGGCCATCATCCGCGCTCCCACGATATCGGCGTCCTTTTCGGCGTTCCGGGAGTATTTTAGGAACAGAGAGTTGACACCAAAGCCGATGCCGATCTGTCCCAGGGACCCTAAGAGTCCTCCCTTCGTTCCCAATACCTGGCCGGCAAGAACCATGGGGATTTGGAATGCCGAGGCCTTCGACGCCCGGTTGGTCGAATGCCGCAGGGCGACGTGGGCAACCTCATGGGCAACTACTCCAGCTAGTTGCGCCTCGTTATCGGCCGCTGAGATAAGGCCGGTGTGGACGTAAATCGGCCCTCCAGGCAGCGCGAAGTCATTGATGTTTTTGTCGCCCACAACCTTGAACGTGTAGGGATAGTCCGGGGCCTGAGAAGCCTTGGCCAATCGGTTGCCAATTCGCTCGACGTAGGCCGTGAGCTGTTTGTCGTTGACTACCTCGACTTGCTGTTCGATCTCTTTGGCCGCATCCCGCCCCAGCTGGACATCCTGTTCCGGGCTGAACAGGTTCCATCCGGGCTTGATCTCACGCGCCGCCAGAGCGATCGACACGAAAGCGAGAAAGCCAGCGGCCAGCTGCAAAGACCTTCGACCGAAAACACGCCTCATGGAGAACCCTCCTCTGGTCTTGTGGGTTTGGACGTCGGAACCTGCCCCGTATGTTACAAGATCAGCGACGACCACGGGCAATAACCCAGGCCAGGTCCTTTTTCTAACGGCGACCTCCGGGTCCTGCCGACCTTGGCGCCCGTTACCGGCCTACCGGGCTTCGACAACGGCCGGAGTGTCGGAGGAGGCGCTTGTCAGGTCTGGTTGCCTCCACGGAGCGGACCCCGAACAGCAGCGTTCCGAAATCTCCAGCCATTCAATGCAATAATGGACATAAGAGGCGCTATAGATATTCAGCGATGATTCAGCCCACCGATAAGATTTGGCGGAACGGAGAGTTCATCCCCTGGGACGATGCTCGAGTCCACGTCATGAGCCACGCGCTGCACTACGGCACCAGCGTATTCGAGGGAATTCGATGTTACGCCACCTCCTCGGGGCCGGCAATCTTCCGTGGCGGGGACCATATCCGTCGACTCTTCGACTCCGCCAAGATCTACCGTATGGCAGATCTCGGTTTTGACCGCCAGCAGATTGTTGACGCCTTACCTGAGCTGGTTCGGGTCAACAGTCTGCAATCGTGCTACTTACGCCCCATCACCTTCCGTGGGTACGGAGACGTGGGAGTCCTCTCAACGAACAATCCCATGGAGATGTACATCGTTTGCTGGGAGTGGGGCCAGTACCTCGGGGCCGACGCACTCGAAAAGGGCGTCGACGTCTGCGTCTCATCATGGACACGGCTGGCTCCCAACACGCTACCGGCCATGGCCAAGGTAGCGGCGAACTACATGAACTCGCAGTTGATCAAGATGGAAGCGGTGACGAACGGCTACAGCGAGGGAATCGCGCTCGACGCCGCCGGCTACGTCTCGGAAGGAAGCGGGGAAAACGTCTTCCTAGTTCGCGACGGCAAGATTTACACCCCACCGCTGGGAACTTCGGTGTTGCCGGGGATAACCCGCGCCACCGTCCTCGAACTGTGTCATGACGTCGGTTTCGAGTTGACTGAGCAAGTAATTCCACGCGAGTGGCTTTACATCGCAGACGAACTCTTTTTCTCGGGCACGGCAGCGGAGATCACACCCATTCGCTCGGTGGACCGCATTCAGATCGGTTCCGGGAAACGCGGCCCGATGACTGAGCGGCTGCAGCAGGAATTCACGGCGGTCATTACCTGCCAAAAGGAAGACCGTCACGGCTGGCTGACCTTTGTGAAAACACCGAGCTCTGTCATAGCCTGAGCTAGCCGGCTTCCTGACCTGTTTCGCTTCCGCATTAGAAGCGCCGTTAGACCTTCTTATCAAGGCCCGTCAGGCGAGGTGCGTCTTCCAAGAATGAAATCGGACGCTGCCGCCCGGCGATGCCGGGCTCGGACGGCTGAACCTAGCCATGCGAAGCCACCTGGTACACGTCCGACGCCAAGAACCGCTTAACCTGTGCGTTGAACGCCTCCGGAGTTTCCAGATTCGCGAGGTGCCCGGCCGCCGGTAAGGATACAAAGCGGCAGTCAGGTATCCGACTTGCCCACTCGGCGGTCTCGCGCGCCGGCGCCAAGCTATCTTCTTCTCCGGCAATGACTAGGGTTGGAACGGAGATCTCGACAAGCCTTTCAGTCGAGTCAGCCCGGTCCGCAAGGGCCCCAAGCAAGCGGGCGATTGTCTCGGGAGGGGTTGACTCGATCATTGTGCGAACGCGCTCGACAATGCCAGGTCTTTCCCGACGCGTCGTTTCGCCCAGCAGCTTGGGAAGCATGCGTTCCGCGATAGCGGCCGCCCCCTGTTCCCGAGCGACGGTTGCCAGTTTGCGCCGGCCTTCTTTCACTTGCGCAGAGTCACCCGCCGACTTGGTGTTCGCTAACAGCAGCCCAAGGAGGCGGTCGCGGTGACGGCGCTCAACCGCGAAAGCCGCGTAGCCGCCCATCGATACGCCCCCGACCACTGCCTTGTCGATACCAAGGGAGTCCAGGATACCAACCGCCAGATCCGCGATCTCGTCGATCGTGACCGGACATGCCTCCGAGTCGCCGACTCCGGGGACATCGAACGTGATCAGTCGTGACGAGCCCGAAAGCCCCTGGCTCTGGGGTTCGAACATGGACCGATCCAGGGGGAAAGCGTGCATGAGAAGCAGGGGTGTTCCCTGCCCCTCGTCTTGGAATGCCACGCCCCTATCTTGGACTCGTATTAACAGAACGCCTACAAGCCTATCAGAGAGAGTTTTGGTGACGCTGAGCCCTTCACGCAGGAAACTTGCAGCGTGATTTTGACAGGGCGTCTTGGTCCAACAGGGGATCGTAAACGGTGTAGCGGGCCCGGCCGGTCGTCTTGGCCCGGTACATGGCGGCATCAGCGAAAGTCAGTAGGTCCGCAGGCCCGTCGAAACCTACGGAGCTCGTGACCACGCCGATGCTGCAAGAGGTTGTCACGTGATGGGACCCAAGTTGGAAAGGCATCGTCAACTGCGCCTGAATGCGTGACGCCACCCGCGTGACTGCTCTCACGTCAACCACGTCTTCGAGCAGAATCGTGAACTCATCTCCACCCAAACGGGCCACGATATCGGTTGGTCGAACGCAAGTTTCCAAACGGCGTCCGACGGCTGTTAGTAGACGGTCACCCATCATGTGTCCCAAGCTGTCGTTGAGCACCTTGAAGTGATCCAGGTCGAGGAAGAGCACCGCGAAGCAGCCACCGGTCACTCCCTGCACCGTCCTTGCCGCACCCGAGAGTCGATCGAGAAACGTTTTCCTGTTTGCCAGTCCCGTCAGCGCATCGTGCATCGCCTCGTGGCGATCACTGATATCAAAGGCAAAAACTCGAACGAACTGCTTGCTGGGGACATAACAAATGTGTAGCTCGTAGGTGGAGTCCCGAACTTGAACCTCCTCAACGACGCGCGGCATGGTTCCTTCGCCCAACTTTTTGATTGCCTCAGGTAGCTTGTCGAACAAGGGGTGAAGACTGCTGCCTTCCCGGAGATCCGGGAAACGGCTGGATGCTTCGGGATTCACGTAGATGATCTTCCCCTCGAGGTCTGTTTCAACGATCGGCAGCGGGTTGTCGTCGGGCAACGAGGCCAGTTGCTGAAGCCTTTCTTCTGCTCGTTTTTCTTTCGTGATGTCACGCACGGAGAGTGTTAACACTGTGCAGTCTTCCGTACTAACCTCGCTGCCGCGAATCCGCACTGGGAACTGCGTCCCGTCCTCACGTAAACCCGTTAGTTCGCGCTCTTCTTCCCAGCTTCCAGCCGAAAGCATCCCGACCAATCTTGTCCGGGCGCCCTTTTCGGTTGCGAGGATTTTTCTGGTATCCATGCCGAAGGCTTCCGTTGTTCGGTAGCCAAACATCTGCTCGGCGGCTGGGTTCATGAACCGAATCATTCCCTTCGGGTCCACCGTGATCAGCGCTTCCAGTGAGTTTTTGACCACTGCCCTTGCCACTTGCCCCGTTTCCGACAGTCGGTCTCTTGGCAACAGAATGCTCTCCCGCCGCGCCAGACTAAGCGTCCAGGTCATCGCGAAGGCTAACACGCTGAGCGCAAATCCTCTCCAGGGAAGCGCCGAGGCTGTCTTCTTCTCAAAAACCCGGTCGAAGGCCTCACGTGTTGTGAACCGAAGGCTCCAAATCTGCCCGCCCACGGTCACCCGCACGGACCTTTGAAACCAGGTTGAGTCCTCAGCCTCGGGTCCTCCGGCCCAGTACAGCAAGGATTCCGGCGAGTCGTCGGGGCCGTCAAATACAGAGAAGTTGAGCGGCACCTCCTCCGGGTTCCACGGTGACGTCAGCAGGGGAGCGGGACGTACTAGGGCGCCTATCCAGCTTTCGCGCCCGCCATTGGTATTCGCAGCTTGCACGAATAACAAGAAATCAAGAGTTCCTGTGCCACAATCGACAGTTAGCTTGTCGCTGGATGCGACGCGCTGGCTCTCGCTCGCACGCGATAGAGCGGCCGCGACCGGGGTAGCAGGCAGTTCGAACGTTTGCCGGGAGCAGCCTGCAACCGATGGGATACCTTGGAAGCGATACCGATCGTCACTGGTAGCCCCCTGCTGCTGACCACGCTGCTTGGTAATCCATCCCAGCGCAGCCACTGCGGGATACTGGCTCGATAGCAGGTCTGTGAGCAGGGAGCCATCCGCCGTTTTGGCCGAAAAGCGGCCCGATGGATCGAGTGCCGGTTCCGCCAGCCCTAGCAGCGCCTCGTAGCTACGAATTCGTTTCATGAGCGTGCCTTGGGCGTTCTGTACTTCACGCTCAAACGCGGCTCGTGCGAGTAGTTCCTTTTCGTATTTCCTGGCGTGCCAGGCGGATGCCGTAATGAACAGGCCCAGGACCAGTACCAGCCAAGGAGCGACCTGTATGACTTTTATCTTCAGGAACTGTCTTGTCATCGGGGATCGGCTCCGGCTTCCGCGCGATCGACCACTGAGCTTTTGGCCGATCGGCATCAAGCCTAGTTCTACTTATCTATTTGCCTTGTCCTCGTGATATTTGCAATAGGTCAGGAGTACGGTTTAAACGCAGGCATTCCCTGTACTACTGAAGTCGTAAGACCAACAACGGGTGGATGTATGACTTTTCGGAACAGCTAACTGCCCAGAAAGGGGGGGGGTACCGGTCGGGTACTATGTTTTGTTAAGTGGGTTGCGTGGGGAAAGAACCTATTGCCCTTTCCAGGTGGGGCTTCGTTTTTCCACGAACGCGCTCATGCCCTCTTGCGCATCGCTTGCCATGGCGTTTTTCACCATGACTTCTTTAGCGTAGGAATAAGCTTTGGGCTGGTCTAGATCAATCTGAGAATAAAACGCCTCCTTGCCAATTCCCACAACCAGGGGACTTGCTTGTGCGATTCGGCACGCTAGCTCCCGGACAGCGTCAGGAAGTTGCTCGGGCGGCACAACGCGATTGACCAGCCCCCATTCGGAAGCGGTCTTGGCGTCAATAGGGTCTCCCGTGAGCAGCATCTCGAGAGCACGCTTACGCCCAATGGCTCTGGTTAGAGGCACCATCGGCGTAGAGCAAAAGAGTCCGATCCGCACACCCGGCGTCGCGAACCGCGCCCTCTCCGAGGCGATCACCAGGTCACAGGAGGCCACCAGTTGGCAGCCTGCCGCGGTGGCCATGCCGTCCACCTGCGCGATGACCGGTTGCGGGATACGTTGTATTTCCGTCATGGCGTCGGTGCAAACATCGAAGACCCGCCGGTAGCTGTCCGTGTCGCACCCCAGCATTTCCGTCAGATCGTGGCCCGCGCAGAAGGCGGATCCTTCCCCGGCTAGAACAACGACGGAGATCTCCTTGTTGACGCCGACATCTCGCAACGACTTGCCGAGATCGCGCAGCAGCTCTAGCGACAGTGCGTTGCGGCGCGCGGGACGGTTGAGCGTGAGAGTTGCCAGCGGAGGGTTCAGCTCGACAATAAGATGCCGGCCATCCATAGTGATCTCAGGATATCACGGTGCTTGCCGACCATCCCCGCTGGGCCCCGGGAGACATCAACGGAGACAACAGCTGGGACGCTAGGTTTCCACGACGACTCTGAGAAGGAACCCAGGTCTGGGTTGTACACCAAAGCTAACAGCGTTCGGGATCTCGCCCTGATGAGGATCTGATCGCCAGGAACAGGACAAAGGGCGGGTTACAGATGATTGCTCAACAAGTCAGATACCTTTTCTTTTCCGACTGCGCCAACGATCTGGTCCACGACAGCGCCGTTCTTGAAGACCAGCAGGGTTGGTATACCGCGCACATGATAGCGGGTAGGAGTTTGCGGATTGCTATCGACGTCTAACTTGCCGATTTTCGCCTTGCCGGTATACTCGGAAGCAACTTCGTCAACGACAGGTTCCATCTGTCGACAGGGTCCGCACCAAGCGGCCCAAAAATCTACGAGCACAGGAACATCCGACTGTAAAACATCCTTGTCGAATGAGTCATCGGAAAAAACCAACGTATCGGGTCCGGGCATTCAGTCCTCCGTCGAGGTGCAGGATCGTGCCGCTTCGGGGGGCCAGGGTCCGCCTGCGGCTAGAGCACCCTTCACTATTGCTATCGAACTATCAGGGTAACAAATCTAGCTGCCGCTTCCGCTCTGCGTCCACGCAGCGCCCCCCACCACTGTTTTTCGTTGCGGTCCTGCCTGCAGCGAGTGCGGTCGTTACGTATCTTACTTGCCGTCAACTACGCCAAAGATTTCCATGCTCATCTCGCTCTCGACCGCGTGCGCTGAGAACTTCGGCCACACTTCGTTGTGAAGCGGCGTGTTTGCCCAACGCACGCGCAAGTCTTCACTCTCGAAAGCGATCGTCAAGACGTATTCGCCGTCCTTGTCGGGCATGCGCAGCAAGTCCGAATGTCGAAACCCTGCTTGTTTGCTGATGGCCGGGTAGAACGCCTCGCGGAAAGCACTCTCCAGTTGGTCGGCGTGGCCCGTTTTTGCCGTCAGGTGAACATGCAACTCCATGGGGCCGGGCCCGTCAATGCGTCGCACCTCCCCGCCCAGAGCTACGGACGACCAAACGAGAAACGCCACCGTTAAGGTATAAGCTTTGCGATGTGTCACAAGAACCACTCCTTTCAGGGTGTACACCTTGTACTGTTATTTCGGCCCGGACACCCGCCGGGCATCACCCTAGCATAGGGCAAATCGAAGGCCGTGCCAACGCTACGCTCGGCGCGTTAGCTACCGCCACTTTTCGTGGGCCTAGTTCCAATGCCGGCCGGCAATCCTAGCCGCCAAGGCCAACCGACGGGGTCACTCCATCACCTCGACCGACCCACAATTCCCGACGTTGTACAATAGAGGACTTTCTCCGTCGGGGCTTTCTCAACTTTTCTGGCCCGGTATCTTACGCAAGCGTCAGGAAAGTGCTGGAAGGCGCGATCGTTACAGCCTCTTGCGCGACTTTGTGGGTTTCCGAACGCCATCAGGTCAACGAAGAGGGAGTCCTCGGCTAGACATGCTCGTAACTCGCTTTCTTAGGCTGGCGGCCCTCGCTTTTCTGGTAATCTGGCCATCCTCATTTCAAGCCCAGCAGCAACCCATCGAGTTTCCACACGACCGGCACGTGGCCAAGGGTTTGGAATGTATCGACTGTCACAGTCGAGTTGACACGCGATCCGAGGCCGGCATGCCCTCGGTTCGCAAGTGCATGCTGTGCCACGAGAAAGTCGCGACCGAAGGCCCGGGAGTCAAGGTTCTTCGTCAGTATGCGGAGAAAAAGCGCGAAGTGCCTTGGGTCAGAGTCTATCGATTCAACAGGAGCGCCCACGTCAAGTTTCGGCACTCTCCCCACGTCCGAGCCGGGATTGAATGCGCGACCTGCCATGGCGACGTGAGCGGAATGACCGTCGTCACTGCTCAGGTGGATCACAACATGGGAACGTGCCTGAATTGCCATCGCCAGAAGCAAGCCAGCGAAGACTGTATGGCCTGCCACTACTGATAACGAGCCGATCGCCCATGGAGAGACGCAACTTTTTCAAGCTCATAGGAACGGCCTCGGGGGCAGCCCTGACCGGAGCCTGCGGCAAACCGGGTCAGGAGTTGATCCCGCTGCTTGTTCCCGAGAAGGAGATCGTTCCCGGCGTCGAAGAATGGCATCCGAGTGTCTGCCGGGAATGCTCGGCCGGATGCGGCACGATCGTGCGCGTGATGGAGGCCGAACGCGAAATCGAGCTCGAGAGCGAAAAGGTCCGCCAGCGGGTCGCGGCCATCAAGAAGATTGAAGGCAACCCGCTGGATCCCGTCAGCGGTGGGCGCCTTTGCGCTCGAGGGCAGGCTGGCCTGCAGTCCCTCTATAACCCTGACCGGCTTCGAGGACCCCAAAAGCGATCGGGCGAGAGAGGCGCGGGCGAGTTCGAGCCTATCTCCTGGGACGAGGCGCTAAAGGAAGCGACCGACATTCTTACTCGTGCTCTTGACACCGAGCCGCTGGAAATCGTCTATCTCAGTCGTCCGGGCACCGGTACCAGAGCCGCCACTGTGCGGCGGTTTCTTGAATCGATAGGTGCTCCGCCTGCCTCCACGACTGGCGTCGGCGACTTCACCGTCGAACGTGCGGCCGCGAAACAGGTCTACGGTTGGACCGGCCTGCCCGTCTACGAGATCCAAGACGCCACTTTCGTACTGAGCATCGGGGCCGATTTTCTCGGCAGCTGGGCCTCGCCTGTCCTCTACGCCCGCCGCTTCGGCCACATGAGGCAAGGACGACCAGGCATCCGCGGACGCCTGGTTCATGCTGAATCGCGTCTCTCGCAGACCGGCTGGAGCGCCGACGAATGGCTGCCGGTCAAGCCTGGCGGGGAGCAGGCTTTGGCTTTGCTGGTGGGCCACATCTTGCTGAAGCAAGGTTGGGCGAGAGGTACCACTTCCCTGCCCCCAGCCGTCAAAGAAGTCTACGAATCCGTCGACGTCGATCGCGCGGTGCAGCTTGCGGGAATACCGGTCGAACGGATCCGGGAGGTCGCTCGCAGCCTTTCTGAAGCGACCGCGCCTGTCGTTGTGGCGGGCGCCTCGATCGTCCGACCCAATTCTCTGGAAGCGGTTGTAGCGGCGAGCGCTTTGAACCTGCTGCTGGGAAACGTCGACCAAAAAGGCGGCGTCCATGGCCCATCGGAGCCACTTCTTGCAGGGTTCGAGGAAAACCGCCCGCGGTACGAGAACCTGTTCAAGCGTCTCGACAAGGCGAACGTCGTCTTGCTGGATGGCGCGAATCCGGCCTACCAAGTTCCCGCATCCGCCGAGCAGCTAGCCAAGACTTCTGCCGTGATTAGCTTCTCGCCCTTCGTAGACGATAGCTCGGCCTACGCCGATTTGATCCTGCCCGACCACTCGCCCCTGGAGTCCACTGCGGCACTGGTTCCTACGGTAGCGCCGAAAGCCGCCCTAACGGGATCACGCAGTTTTGTTCAACCGCTCTACGATACGCGCGCTACAGAAGAAGTGTTAGGGGCATTGGCTAACAAGCTGGGCAATTCCATCGACGTGGAAACAACGCAGAGGGTGTTCGGTGCGGTCTTCGAAGAACAAGATCTCGGCTCCGAATTCAGCAACGGCAAGGACTTCGCAGCCTACTGCGAGCGACAGGGAGGCTGGTGGACGGAGGCTGCTGCTGCCCCGCGCAAATCCCCTCTGACATTAGTTGCTCCGCTCACCGAACCCGAGTCCCACGACGGCGACTACCCTTTGGTGTTTCAAGCCTACCCGTCTTTGCAGTTTTCCGAGGGGTCAGGCGCCAACTTGCCCTGGTTGCAGGAAATGCCGGATCCGACTTCAAGCGCTATGTGGGGGCTTCCGGTTGAGATCGATCCCAAAACCGCCGCCGCGCTCGACGTGGTCAACGGCCAGATCGTGAGAGTGACCTCTCCCGAGGCGAGCATCGAAGCACCGGCCTACATCAACCCGGCCGCCATTCCTGGAGTCATCAGCATGGCCATCGGTCAGGGACACACGCACTACGGACGCTACGCTTCCGGCCGCGGCGCTAATCCTCTGTCACTAGTCGCGGGTATCGTTGACGCGCAGACGGGGGTCCCCGCCTTCGGTGATGTAAGTGTGCGAATCGAGAAAGTGAGTGAGCGCCGCTCCTTGGTGCAGTTTTCGGCTGTCGATCGTGAAGTTCACGCGCAAAGGCTATGACCGCGCAAGGCGATCAAGTGAGACGAACAAAATCGTAGCGAGCGAAGGGAGAATTTGTGGCCGCTGAAACGAATAACGCTCACGGAGAAAAAACGGAACCGCAGCCGCCTCAATGGGCGATGACGATTGACTTGGACCGCTGCACGGGTTGCGAAGCCTGTGTCGTCGCCTGTCACGCAGAGAATAATCTGTCGCTCTCCGACGAACAATCCGCGGCCCAGGGCCGCGCAAACCACTGGATCCGAATTGACCGCTACTACGAAGGCGAGTTCCCGAATATCAAGGTCAAGTACCGTCCCGTGCTCTGTCAGCACTGTGACGATGCCCCGTGTGAGCCGGTCTGTCCCGTTTACGCCACGTATCAAAACGCCGAAGGTCTCAATGTGCAGGTTTACAACCGCTGTGTCGGGACGCGGTACTGCGCCAACAACTGTCCTTACACCGTGCGCTTTTTCAACTGGTTCGACCCGGTTTGGCCCGAGCCGTTAGATCTGCAACTCAACCCTGACGTTTCCGTCCGTCCCGGCGGCGTGATGGAGAAGTGCACCTTCTGTGTACAACGAATCCAACGCACTAAGCTCGATGCCAAGGACGAGGGTCGCCCCATCGCCGATGGAGATGTACAGCCGGCCTGTGTGCAGTCTTGCCCGGCCGAGGCCATGGCGTTCGGCGACTTGAGCGACCGCGAGAGCAAGGTGTCGAAGCTAGCGGAAAGGGGCCGGTCCACACAACTGCTGGAAGAGTTAGGAACCAAACCGCGAGTGTTCTATCTGGAGCGTGCCGATTAGCGATGAGCGCTTGGGGACACGCTTTCCGATTAGCAACGTAAGGGCGCGACATGTCGCGCCCTTCACGTCCCCCGCGAGAGCAGCCCGAAAAGGCCAACCACCAATGGCGACCCTAGCCACGACGATGGAAACGCCCCACGACCGGGTGCGCGAGGACTTGCTGCGCCCCCTGCACGGCGTTAGTGCAAAGTACATCGTCGCCGTACTGTTGTTCGGTTCTATCGTTGCCTGGGCTCTTTTCGCTTGGGGTTACCAGATCGTTAACGGCATCGGCGTCGCCGGTATCTCGCGGCCTGTTTTTTGGGGCTTCTACATCACTAACTTTGTTTTCTGGATTGGAATCTCGCACGCCGGTACGCTGATCTCCGCGATCCTGCGTTTGACAAACGCCGGCTGGCGCAAGCCCGTTACCCGCGCCGCGGAGGCCATCACCGTTTTCGCTTTGATGATTGGCGGCCTATTCCCGCTCATCCATTTGGGGCGCGTCTGGCTGTTCTACTGGCTCATTCCCTACCCCAATGAACGACTCCTATGGCCGAACTTCCGGTCTCCGCTCTTGTGGGACATGACAGCCATTTTTACCTACATGACCGGCAGTGTTCTTTACCTTTACCTGCCTCTGATCCCCGACCTAGCGGAAATGGCGAATCGAAATACGGGCTGGAGAGGTACGATCTACCGAATACTGTCGCTCAACTGGTCTGGGACGGATCGCCAATGGCATGCCCTCGAGCGAGCCATGAAATTGATGGCCGGTATCGTTCTCGCCATCGCGGTGTCCGTCCACTCGGTCGTCGCATTCGACTTCGCTATGTCGATCGCGCCGATGTGGCATAGCACGGTCTTCGCCCCTTACTTCGTTGCCGGAGCGATCTTCAGCGGCATCGCCGCTTTGGTCTTGGTGATGGCGGCGCTTCGCCGCTTCCTGCATTTGGAAAAGTATCTACGGCCGTTGCACTTCAACAACCTTGCGAAACTGCTCTTACTCATGAGTCTGGTCTGGTTGTACTTCACGGTCTCGGAGTACCTCACCACGTGGTACGGCAACGAGCCAATGGAAATTGCCGTGTTCAACAGCAAGGTCTACGGCCCCTACGCGCTGTTTTTCTGGGGGATGGTCACCTTCAACTTCGTAATTCCGTTCATACTGCTTGGCATTCGAAGACTGCGCAACATCGCTACGATTTCGATCGCCAGTGTCACGATCTTGATCGGGATGTGGCTCGAGCGCTTCCTGATTGTTGTTCCGACCCTCTCGAAGCCCGCGCTTCCGGCGACGTGGGGAAGCTATGCTCCCAGCTGGGTCGAGGTCTCGATCACGGTGGGAACGTTCGCCGCCATGTGTCTGCTTTATTTGATCTTTGTCAAGTTGTTTCCGATTATTGCTATTTGGGAATACGACGATGTACCTGAACGCTGAGTTCGCTGACAGCGAAGCGGTCACCGACGCCGTGCGGGCCCTCGGCTCGATGGGACTGTCGAACGATCAGATCGAGCTGATCTCCGGCAAGCCTGTCGACCTCGAACCCGGCGTTCTCGACCGGCCGAGTCGCATGTCTCTGTTCGCGGTCCTCGGCGCTCTCCTAAGCGGCGGGCTGACCACTGCGTTCATCTTTTATACGCAGCTCGATTACCCGCTTGTCACGGGAGGGATGCCTTTGACCTCAGGCTGGGCGACCGGTGTGATTACCTTCGAATTCACGATGGCGGGCGCCGTTTTGGGGACGGTTCTTACGTTTCTATGGGAAGGTAGCTTAATTCATTTCTGGAAGCGACTTCCTGCTTCGCCGCTGCAAGGAAACTCGATCGGCGTCCGTGTCGACTGCCCTGATCATCTCGCCGGCCGGGCTGCCGACCTGCTGCGTGACTCGGGCGCCGCCGCCGTAGAAGAGATCGCAGAGTCCTCATGACCATGAACCGCTTCGCGCTCTGCTTTGTCTCGCTGCTCGTGTTGGCCGGCGCAACCCTGGGCGCGGAGAAGAAACCGCCTCCTTGGGAAAAACCGCTCCGGGTGGGCCGCTATCTCTACTTAGAGAACTGCTCTGTCTGTCACGAAATCAACAAGCCGGAAACCAACAAACTCGGGCCCACTCTGTTCCGCCTCTTTCAAAACGAAAAGCTGCCCTTCTCCGGCGGCAAGCCCAGCGAACCCTACGTCCGGATCAAGATCCAATTCGGCGGCGACGTCATGCCGGCTTTCGTCAACAAGCTCACCGACGAGCAAATCGACCAGCTCATCGCGTTCATTCGGTCGAAAAAGTAGCGGTTCCCTGGTCACATCGGCTTGTCAGGCATCGGTCATGAACCCGCCGGGAACGACCGTAGGAATCCCCTGTCGCTCGTGATGGCAAGGCCCCATCCCGGCTTTTTCGACAGTTCGAGGGCGTCTGCGTCGAGAACGCCTTCCGGCCCAAACATCAGTGGCGGCTCGGCGACGTCGGATGCCAGTAGCAACACCCCGAACGCCCCTTCCTGGGCAAGCAGGCCATCACCGGCCGCTTGAGCCACAGTCAGACCGGCACGTGTCAACACACTTGTTTCGCCGACCTGCGCGCCGACAATGACAGGAATCCCTTCCTCGCGTGCCTTCTGGACAACATTGAGCGACCGCAGCAGTCCGCCCATTTTGGAGACGCGAACGTTAACAATCCAGTGCTGGGGGTCCTGCGCGAGCGCCGAAAGCTGATCGGCCCGCAGGA
Source organism: Bryobacterales bacterium (assembly GCA_965222095.1). Classification (GTDB taxonomy): domain Bacteria; phylum Acidobacteriota; class Terriglobia; order Bryobacterales; family UBA6623. Next base: position 1,326,288 of record CBDCTD010000004.1, on the reverse strand, counting down.
AGCTTTCGTCCAAGATAATGCGTGCCCCGGTCTGTTCCGAGACGCGCCTCATCGCGTCGAACCCGCCGGCCTTGAGTGGCTCCTCGATGCCTGTCAAGGGAAACTCGAGATCCGCGAGATGTTTGGCGGCCGTGTCGGCATCGTCCCAAAGGTTGTTCGCATCGACACGAACGCGCAACCCCTCGATCTTCAAATCACGGAGGGCAGTGATCTTGTCGCCATCTCTACCGGCGTCGCCGGAGAGCTTCAGCTTGAAATCCCGAAAGCCCGCTTCCCGATACCGGGCCGCCGTTTTACGGAACACCTCGGGCCCGCTGTCGCCGATCACGGCCGAGTAGCGAAACTGGCCGCTCGGCGGAGCCCCCGACAAGAGACTCTCGACCGGGACTCCCTCCAGCAACGCAAACAGTTCCAGGATCGCGAGTTCGATCGCGCACCAAGCCGCTGGGTTCTGGTCGATGTCCGCTTCGTGCCCCCGTACCCATGCCACAAGGTGCTCGAGCGAATGAATCTGCCGGCACAAACCCTCGCGGTGCCGCGCGAAGAACTCCCACGCTGAGGAAAGGCTCTCCGAGGTGACATACTCCCGCGGGCAGCCCTCTCCCACGCCGGTTACGCCGCCCGCGCGCGCCTCAGCCCACACGCTCTGCGTCCTGGCACGATCAGCCGAGCTGTGCCGGAATGATTCCCTAAACGGGATGTCAATCGAATACAGGTCGAGATCTTCAATCATTGCCGCGCCGTTCCGGCGCCAAGGAGCGCGCCAGATGCTCGTCAAGGCCGTGGCAGCCGAAGTGACCGCCTACATCGAAACGCATCAGCACGAAGTCGACCAGGACGGCCGGCGGCTGGTGGTGCGCAACGGTCACGCCCGCGAGCGCACCATCGTCAGCGGCGTGGGTCAGCTGAAGATCCAGGCGCCGCGGGTCGACGATCGCCGAGTCGATGAGCAGGGCCGGCGCTTTCGTTTCACTTCCCAGATCCTGCCGCCGTATCTGCGGCGCACGAAGAGTGTGGAGGAGTTGATCCCCTGGTTGTACCTGAAAGGGATCTCGACGGGCGATTTCAGCGAAGCGCTGGAGGCCTTGCTGGGGCCCGACGCTCCGGGCCTGTCGGCGACGACGGTGGTGCGTCTCAAAGACGTCTGGCGCCGCGAGTACGAGGCTTGGTCAAAGCGTGACCTCAGCGGCCAGCGGTTTGTTTACATTTGGGCCGATGGCATCTACTCGAATGTTCGTCTGGACGATGAACGGCAGTGTTTGCTGGTTGTGATGGGAGCACTCGAAGACGGTCGCAAGCAACTGCTGGCGGTGCACGACGGCTTTCGCGAAAGCGAACTGTCGTGGCAGGAGTTGCTGGAGGACTTGAAACGGCAGGGGCTCGAGCTGCCGCCGAAGTTGGCGGTGGGCGACGGAGCGATGGGGTTTTGGGCGGCACTGCGGAAAGTCTATCCGGCGACCGGTGAGCAACGCTGCTGGCTCCACAAGACGGCCAACGTGCTCAATAAGCTGCCGCAGAGCATGCAGGGCAAAGCCAAGCAGGCGCTGCGCGACATCTATCTTGCCGAGAGTCGGCAGACGGCGGAGGCCGCTCTGGACCGTTTCAAGAACCTATACGAGAAGAAGTTTCCCCAAGCGGTCGAGTGCCTGGAAAAAGACCGCCAAGTGCTGCTGGCTTTCTACGACTTTCCGGCCGAGCACTGGGGGCACTTGCGGACGACGAACCCGATCGAGTCCACCTTTGCGACGGTCCGTTTGCGGCAGCGACGAACGAAGGGTTGTGGCAGCCGCGAAGCGTCGTTAACGATGGTCTTCATGCTGGCCCGCCAAGCCGAGCGCCACTGGCGACGCCTGAACGGTTCGGAAGTGATTGTTCATGTCTTAGAGGGAAAGGTTTTCAAGGATGGATTGATGGTTCAGGAAAACGCCGCCTGACCTCGCCCATCCACAACATTTGACAATATCTCCGACGCCGTCTACGGGTCCGGACTTCCCCCAGAAACTCCCGCAGACCACACGGACCTGGGGCCCGTCGTCATCGGTCACCACGGGGATGTCGGCCGCCTTCGCCTCCTGGTAGCGGGGCGCCGTCATCTTGAGTGACGAGGGGAGGTTCCCCCAGAGTTGAAAACCATGCATCCGGCCCGCCTCGTCTCCCTTGGGCATCTCCTGGTGGATAATTCCGCTGCCGGTCGTCATCCATTGGACGTCACCGCCCGTGATCGCACCGCTGTTCCCCAAGCTATCGCCGTGCTCCACGGTCCCGGCCAGAACGTAGGTGATGGTCTCGATTCCGCGGTGGGGGTGCCACGGGAAACCCGCCAGATAATCCTCGGGAACGTCGTTGCGAAAATCGTCCAGCAGAAGGAAAGGGTCGAAGTCGGACGTTTCGCCGAAGCCAAACGCGCGCTGCAAGTGCACGCCCGCGCCTTCGAGGGTCGGCTTGGCCCGAATGAGCCGTTTCACAGGTCGAAGTGACATCGTGCCCTTCTTACCGAGAGTCTACCCTGAAATCGGGCGACGGGAATAGCGGACGGCGCGAAAAGACCTGCGGTCGCTTCATCATTACAACGCCCCTTTGCGCGCTTGCTCGGCCAAGTAGTCGCTGGCGCGCCAGGAGACGGCCAGCATGGTTTCGGTGGGGTTCTGGCAGCCGGCGCTCGGCCAGCATGCGCCGTCGACGACAAAAAGGTTCGGGACATCGTGGGCCTGGCAGTATCCGTTGACGATGCTGGTTCTGGGGTCGCCGCCCATCCGAGCCGTTCCCATTTCGTGGGAGACCTGCCCGGGTGTGGTCAGGAACGCCCTCTCTCGAATGATCTCTACGCCGGCGGTCTGCATGAGCTCTTGCATTGACTGAAACGCATGCTTGAGCATCCTGTGGTCGTTGTCTGTGCGCCTGTAGTTGATCCGCAGCACCGGGATGCCCCACGCGTCCACGACGTTCTCGTCGATCTCGACGTAGCTGTCGTAGACCGGAAGAGCCTCGCCCCGCGCGTAAACGCGCACGATGGCCGGGTGGTACTCCTTGATGCGCCGCTTGTACTCTTCCCCAAATCCCGGGATCAAGTTCGCGTGTCCCGGGAAGATGCTGCTGCCGCCCTTGACCATGATGCCGTAGCCGCGTACGAAGTCGGTGTCGCGGCCGTTCAGGTTCTGGTAGCGGGGGATGTAGGAGCCGTTGGACTTGCCGTCGTCGTTGACAATCTCGCTGCCGACCAGCTCGGGCAGCAACCCGATAATCTCGCCGGCGTTAAAGTGGTCGGTCAGATAATGGCCCAGAACGCCACTGGAGTTCGCTAGGCCTTTCGCGAAGTGGCGCGACGTTGAGTTGAGCAACACTTGGGTCGATTCGAGCGTTGATGCCGCCAAAACGATGACCTTGGCATGCGCCTCTCGATAGTCTTTCGTCACGCGATCGTAGTACCCGACGCCCTTCGCGCGCGCTTCCTTGTCCACCAACACATGCCGGACGACAGAGTCGGTCATCAGGGTCAGCTTGCCGGTCGCCATCGCGTCGGGCAGGGTGACCGCGATCGTCGAAAAGAACGCGCCGACGTCACAGCCCGCACCGCAGCTGCCGCAGTAGTGGCACGCCGGACGGCCCCGATGAGGCACGCTCAACTGCGCCGTGCGTAGCGGCGTCAACCGCCATCCTTTCTTTCGAGCGGCCTTGCGCATCAGGTGTTCGAAACACTGCAGCTCGAAGGGAGGCAGAAACTTGCCGTCAGGGATTTGCGGCAAGCCTTCCTCGATACCCTGGATGCCGACGTATTCCTCAACCTTGTCGTAATAGGGCGCCAAGTCTTCGTAGCGGAAGGGCCAGTCAGCGCCGTGGCCGTCGATCGAGTGGGCGTTAAAGTCGTACTCGGCAAGGCGGAACGACTGGCGTCCCCAATGCAGAGTGCGTCCGCCGAGAATACGCGAACGCATGCCCCAGTGCCAGGGCTTGTCCGGCGGCGTCGTGAACGGGTGGAGATTCTTTTCCGCGTAGTAGCCCGTGAAGGGCGTGATCTCTCGCGCCGCGTTGGGACCTTCCTTGCGGATCTTTCTGGGACTCCCCCTGCCGCGAAAAGGAAAGTCGTAAGGCATCGAGTGGGTGAGGAAGTCCGACTGCTCAATCTTCGGGCCGGCTTCCATCAGCAGTACTTCAAGGCCGTGCTCGGTGAGAACCTTGGCCGCCATGCCGCCGCTGGCCCCGCTACCGACGATGAGCACGTCGTACGTCTTCATACGGCGTCCCCCGGTTCGGCGTCATCGTCACGGTGCTCGGGATGGATGCATCCAATCCATTCGGGAAGTGGCGTCTTCCCCTTGTAATCAAGCTCTTCGAGGATTCCCATCTTCGACGTGTAATACGCAAAGACCGTACGCCGTCGGATGTCGCCGAAAAACCGCCGGCCAGGTTGAAGTTCCGCCTCCACCGGCCCCGGTTTCGAGACCAGGGTGAGCAGGTTGATCTGCTGTTCCACGGTCGCTTCGAGGAACGTCGAGCCAAACCGGCGGCGGCTTTCTTCATCGACCCAGCGAAGGCCCTCAAGAAAGTCTTGCTGAATCTTGGCCGTCTGGTCGCCCAGAACCCGGTCGATGTGTTCGTTGACCCTCGCGGCGCGGGCGCCGGGCGTGTCGGTTTCGGGGATGATCAGCTCGGCGAGAACGGTGACGAGTTCGTCCTGCTCAGGTGTAAAGAACTTGGGCTTCTCCGATGATGGGCCGTCGCTGCGGCGCGATTGGGCGCCGGCGAGTTTCCACGCAGGGAACAGGGTGACGGACCCTACGCCGATGGTCTTGACCGCATCGCGGCGGTGTATCTTGTGCGATTTCATGGGGTAGAGCCTACTTATTCAAGTACTCCACGACGGCCCGGGCACCGCTTCCGTTCAGCGATAGGCGAACAAGCCTCGTGTCCAGTTAACCAATCGTAGCACCGCAAAGGGCCTTGAGCCGACTCGCTTTCCGGCTCGTCCGATTGACTTCTGAGCTCTTAAGCAGGGGCTAGATAGTGCGCGGCGATATCCCGACACCTAACGGCGGACAAGCGCTATGTAGTTCGTTTCGGGGACTTACTCCCCTCGCGGTCGCGGAACGCTTCGTACCGGATTTGGACGACGTGGAGGGGCGGCGGTTGATCGGGCGGAACGGTTCCGAACACTCGTACCGATCTCAGGGTCCACTCGCTCCCTGTGCCGCGATCCCCTCAGGGCAAACCAGGTTGCCGCCGACGAGGTTGCAGCCAATCGGTTGCGCTTCCCCGGTGCTGTCCGTCACAACGCCGTCGATGACGTTGTCGGCATACCCGGAGGCGCCAACCACTCCCAACTCGGTCCCGACCCAGTTCCCTAGGACGGCGCTGTCTTGGGCAATGATGGAATCACTCGCACTGCCCCGAACGACTACGTCCGCCACAATGATTCCGAGGGCACCGTTGAATAGTGCGATGCTGTGCTCAACGGCCCCCGATTGAGCTAGGAGTATGCCAAACAACCCATTCGATTCCGCCAGGCAACCCCTGACGATCCCACCATCAGCAGAGATCCCTGTATTCCCATTCTCCAGCGCTCGGACGCCTTCCACACGACTGGAATTGATGTTGACTCCGTGAAGACCCATGCCACGGACAGTTCCGTTGCGCACGACCGTGGCCACCACGGATTTAGCCTTGACACCGACGCCATTCCCCTGCGGCGAACAGCTGACGCTCCCGTTTTCTGCCGTGCATTGGACCGGGCCGATGATTGCGAACCCATTCAGATCGACCGTCACATGGTCGGCTTGCACCTCGATGGCCGTGGTGTTTTCGTCGGGAACCGTCAGGTTGCCGGTGAGAATGTAGCTGCCCGGCTCGCTGATCACGTACGGGAAGCCGCCGTTAGCCTCGACGATCGCCTGGTTGATCTCGATGACGCCGTCGGCTGCCTGGACCGTCAAGGTCATTGCGACCGCCAGGACCCAAGCTGGTATCCGGTGACGAAAAGGCTGTCTCATGGTCTGTTTGCTTTTTTCCGCTACCTGCAATTACGGGCAGATTTGGCTGCCGTCAATGACGCTGCAGCCGATCGCTTGCCCGCCCGTCACAGCGCCCTCGATGACGTTGTCGGTATACCCGGAAACAGCAGCGAGCTCGTCCCGATCTCAGGGTCCACTCGCTCCCTGTGCCGCGCTCGCCTCCGGGCAAACCAGGTTGCCGCCGATGAGGTTACAGCCAATCGGCTGCCCTCCCCCTCCAAGTTCCGTCACAACGCCGTCGATGACGTTGTTGGCATATCCGGCGGCGCCAAGCAATCTCAACTCGGTCCCGACCCAGTTCCCTAGGACGGCGAAGTCACTGACAAAGATGGAATCGCTCGCGTTGCCTCGCACGACCCCATCCCCGTCAAGTTGGATCCCGACGACGCCGTTGAATCGTGCGATGCTGTGCTCAACAACGACGGCACCACTAACACTCCCTATGCCAGCCCGCCCATTCAATTCCGCAAGGCAGCCGCTGACGACCCCAGACACCAGCACATTGATCCCATGGTCTCCATTCTCCAGCGATCGCACGCCTTCCACACGACCGACAGCAATGGTGACTCCTGTAAAACCCATTCCACGGACAGATCGGTTGCGTACGACCGTGGATTGGAGAGCCTCTGTATCAGCCAAGACGCCGTTTCCATTTCCCTGCGCCGAACAGCTGACGCTCCCGTTTTCTGCTTTGCATTGAACCGGGCCGATGATTGCGAACCCATTCAGATCGACCGTCACATGGTCGGCTTGCACCCTGATGGCCGTCGTGTTTTCGTCAGGAACCGTCAGGTTGCCGGTGAGAATGTAGCTGCCCGGCTCGCTGATCACGTACGGGAAGCCGCCGTTAGCCTCGACGATCGCCTGGTTGATCTCGATGACGCCGTCGGCTGCCCGGGCCGTCAAGGTCAGTGCAACCGCCAGGACCCAAGCCGGTATCCAGTGACGAAAAAGGTGTCTCATGGTCTGTTCCCTCTTTTCCACTAGCTGCGATTAAAACGGCAGCGGGGTCGGGCAGATTTGGCTGCCGTCAATGAGGTTGCAGCCGATCGCTTGCCCGCCCGTCACAGCGCCCTCGATGACGTTGTCGGTATACCCGGAAACAGCATTGAGATCGTCCTGATTCAGGTTCAGACCGAGCCCGGAATTGCCGAAGACGCGATTCCCCAAGATAAGCGCGCTGCCCTCCGATTTGATGCCGGATGCGCCGTTCGCTGCGCTGGTGTTGTTCTGCACGACTCCATGCCGCACCGATATCCCAACGCCGCCATTAAGTATGGCGATGTTGGTCGTGGCTACACCTTTCTGTATCTGGATTCCCGTTGCGCCATTGGAGCGTGCCAGGCAATCCGTGACCGCCCCTGCTCCGACGAGGATCCCAAGGCCCCCATTTTCCAGCGCTTGGATGCGTTCCACAAAACCGGAATCGATGTTGACTCCGTGAAAACCCATTTGACGGATCGTTCCGTTGCGCACCACGGTATTGCTAGGTCAGAGTTTTCGCCGCTGACAAAAAAGGCAGTCACACCCTCACCCCTGTTTCCAAGTTCACAGGGGTCGTCAGGGTCAAATAATCCACCGCATCCGATCGCGAAGCCGTTGAGATCGAGCGTCACATCGTCGGCTCTTACCTCGATGGCCGTCGTGTTGAGAACCGACAGGTGGCCGGTGAGCTTGTAGCTGCCCGGCTCGCTGATCACGTACGGGAAGCCGCCGTTAGCCTCGACGGTTGCCTGGTTGATCTCGATGACGCCGTCGGCTGCCCAAAGTGCGGGAACACCTAGAACGAAGGTGACGAGAACGAGTTTCTTTTTCATTGCAGAACTCCGTTGGAAAGAATCTGTTGGATCAGGAAGGTCACGAAGTGGTCGAACCACCTATCCGAATCGGCTGAGGTGACGCAGCCGTCTTGGTCGTAGTCCGCCGCCGGGGCAAAACCCTGGTCTCCGGCACAGAGGCCCAGCGATCGGCTCAGGATCTGGAAGTCGGCCTGGTCAACGTCGAAATCGCCGTCGAGGTCGCCCTCCGGCTGCACGGGAGGCGGCGGTTCGTCCTGTTCAACGACCGCGAAAAGGGCGTCGAGGTCGCCCGGCTTCCAACCGTCGAAGCGCGCTGAACCGTCGTAGGCCAGGCTCCACGAGCCCGCTTGCTCGTCGTACTCCAGGACGTCTTCATCATCAAAATGAACGCCGCCCGCCCGGCCGCTGCCGTCGAAAGAGACCAAGAGCAGACCGTGCTCGGCGTGGACGCCGTCGAGGTCGAGCCCCTCGGCGATCCCGGCTGCCGAGGCGTCGAAGTACATCGAGAAGCTCTGGCCGTTGAAACGGATCACATCTTCGTCCGCGAAAACCGTGTCGCCGAGCTTCACGGTAATGTCGAAGGAAATCAACAACGCGTCCGTAACGGGCTCGATGCTCACAGCGTCGGCATTCGCCCCTACGGGAACACCCAAGCTCCGGCTGTCCAAGACTGTCTGAACGCCGCCGGAACCGAACGCGAGGATATCTGCCGGGCTGGCGAATCGCCCGTTCGCAACCGTCGAGGCCTCGAGCGAAAGCAGGACGCTGCCGTCGGCGAAGCGATGGAAGGCGTCAACGTCGCTAGGGCCTCCTGCGATCAATCGTTGCGTGAACCCGTCCGACCTCTCGCGAACCACTTCCCCGTCGACCACGACCCTCGACCCCAGAACCACGGTGATGTCGGGCGAGTAGGTGATTGACACCAGATCGACCGCAGCCCCGGAAGTGAATCGGCCCAGCAATAGGGCTAGAATGGCAAGCGTGGTGCAGCGATGGTTCGTCATCTTAGTTAAGCTGCTCCTGATTCCAAATGAAGTCCTGAACCTGTTCGAACACTTCCGCCGACGGCCCGGGCAGAGCAGCCGAGGGACCGCCGAATCGCGGAATAAAGAACGTGCACGGTACCCGCCACGAAGCGTCACCCGAGATTTCCGCGGTGTAGAAGGCGCTGTTATGCCCGGCGGCGTCGCGGAGGCTGACATCCACACGCCGAATCGAACCGATCTCTTCCCCAACATTCGAAGTCACCTCCCCCTTGTACGTCCCCGAGGTCTGTCCGGGAACGCCGCCGTCTTCCAGCCGCGTCAAGCAGAAACCCGCTTCGGCGTGACCTTGCCCCCTAAAACGAGTCCAAGTTGAATGTTAGGATTTTCGGTTTTAGGAAGGAGGCAAGAGATGGCAGGGAAGCGATTTAGTGCAGAACAGATCATCATCAAGTTGCGTGAGGCAGAGGTGGGTCTAGCTCAAGGACAGACGGTGGGCCAGGTGTGCAAACAGATTGGGGTGACCGAGCAGACCTACTACCGGTGGCGCAAGGAGTACGGAGGGCTTCGACTGAATCAGGCCAAGCGGTTGAAGGTGTTGGAGAAGGAGAATGCCCGGTTGAAGAAGCTAGTGTAGTGCCACATAAATAATTGGACAATAACACCCTTTTCACGGTAGGATGGTTTATGTGGCCATCCGCTGACGCTCTACCCCTCACCGCTCCGCAGCGAAACGCTCTTCGTCGCCTGGTTCGAGGAGGCAACACAGCCCAGAAAATGGCCTTACGGGCAGGCATTGTTTTGCTGTGTGCGCAGGGGTTGGCGAACCACGCCATTGCCCGCGAACTCGGCGTCAACCGCAAGACCGTCATCCTGTGGCGAAAGCGCTTCGCCCAGTCCGGCCTCGACGGACTCCGCGATCGGACGCGCCCCGGACGCAAACCGGCGCTCTCCGCTGAATTCGTCCAATGCATCCTCGATACAACGCTTCACGAGAAGCCCCGGGCGGCCACGCATTGGAGCACCCGCACCCTCGCCAAGCACTTGGGCGTCTCCAAGATGGCCATCCAGCGCGTCTGGAAAGCGCACGGACTGCAGCCCCATCGCCTCGAAACTTTCAAGCTCAGCCGCGACAAGCAGTTCGTCGAGAAACTCCGCGACGTGGTCGGTCTGTACTTGAATCCGCCCGAGCACGCACTGGTGCTCAGTGTCGATGAGAAAAGTCAGATCCAGGCCTTAGACCGCAGCCAGCCGGGACTGCCCCTGAAAAGGGGTCGTGCCGGCACCATGACCCACGACTTCAAACGACATGGCACAACGACGTTGTTCGCCGCCTTCAATGTGCTCGACGGCAAGGTGATCGGCGAGTGTCTGCCGCGACATCGGCACCAGGAATTCCTCAAATTCCTACGCAAGATCGACCGCGAAACGCCACCGGCGCTGGAGCTGCATCTGATCGTGGACAACTACTCCACGCACAAGCATGAGCAAGTGAAGAAGTGGCTCGCGAAGCACCCCCGCTTCCACTTTCACTTCATTCCCACGTCTTCTTCTTGGCTCAATCTCGTCGAGCGCTGGTTCCGCGAGCTGACACAGAAGCGCATCCGCCGCGGCGTGTTCCGCAGTGTTCCCGAACTCGAGGCCGCCATCCACGAGTACCTGGAAGCGAGCAACCAAGCGCCCAAGCCCTTTGTCTGGACAGCTCCGGCACAAGATATCCTCGCCAAAGTCGAGCGCGCCGCCAAAACCCACGCCATTGTCCAGAACCGTTAGTGGCACTACACTAGTGGCAGATCTGTCTTTGGACAAGCCTCGGCGAGCTTGGCGGTGATGCGGTAGGCGAGATGGTTTGGCCGGTCATGGCCTCGCCTAGCCTGAGGGAAATTGTATCGCCGCGGGACAGATGGCGGAAACAAAAATCGGGGACTGCCACCAATTCGCTCCCCATCACGGTTCTCGAAACGAACTACTTAGCCTGAAGTGAATTGACTGGCTGTACCCGATTTTTCGCCTACCACGAGCTGCTACCCGTTGATTACTTGAGCCATCGTCTGGTCGTCGACTACCGGCAGCACGCGGAAGGTCAACACGTCAGACCACTGCTGTGTCCAGGTCGCCAACGCTGAAAGTCGCTCATCGGGCAGGCGTTTCCTCACCGGACCCATCGGGCTCTCGAACGGTCAAGATTTGGTCTCCCGCGACGTCTTCAAGGCGCTGGCGAATTCCACTGGGCCACGTGATCTCCAATAGCTTGACTTTCGTGTCGGATCCCAACCCGAAGTGGACTCTCCTATCGCTTGCCGACAAATAGCTTCCGGCCGTCGTCACCAGGCCGTACTGCTCCTCCCCGGATTCCGAGACGAGGTGCAGTTGAGCTCCAACGCCGTCGCGGTTGCTGACGGTTCCAACCGTGTTCACGATGAGCCAGTGGTTACCGTTCCCGTTGTTCTTTAGAACCACGGCGCTCTCTCGATTGCAGTTGACAGCAACATCAAGGAAACCGTCGTTGTCGAGGTCGCCGAAGGCAGCCCCCCTACCCGCTCTTTGAATCTGGAAGGGAGCACCGCTTCGTGCGGAGACGTCCTCGAACTTCCCGTTGACGTTCCGCATTAGCAGCAAGGTCTCCTTATAACGCAGAGCCGGCTTCGTTAGCCGGACATTATCCACCACATGGCCTTGGGCCACAAAAACGTCCTTCCAGCCGTCATTGTCATAGTCGATAAACTTCATTCCCCAGCCCGAATGCATGAGGGTAATCGAACTCACCCCGGACGGCCCCGAGTGATACTCGAAGTCACCGCTCACGTTGCGGTACAGCGAGTACTTTTGCTCAGCCAAGGCATTGATGATCGCATCGGGCCAACCGTCGTTGTCGTAGTCGGCAAAGTCGATTCCCATCCCCGCGAACGTGTTGCCGTCCGCATCGAAGGCTACACCCGCAAACAGGCCTACTTCTTCAAACGTTCCATCTCCGCGATTGCGAAACAGCTGTTGAGGAGCCGAGTCGTTGGCAACCAGCAGGTCGGGCCAGCCATCGCGGTCGAAGTCGTTGAAGGCAACTCCCAGGCCTTTGCCGGGCGAGGCGCCGAGTCCGCTTGCTTTTGTGACCTCATCGAACGTTCCATCACCGTTGTTGTGATAGACGATATGAATCAGCGGCTCGAAATGATCGGGGTGGCAATAGGCGCGATAGCCAGGCTTCTTTTCGCCACACCAGCGATTGTCATCGAAGTCCCAAATCAAGTATCGAGAGACGATTAAATCCAAGTGGCTGTCGTGATCGTAGTCAACGAACATCGCGCCGGCGGACCACCCACCGCCGCTCACACCGGCTTCCCCCGTCACCTGCTGGAAACTTCCGTCGCCTTCGTTGTGATAGAGGTTATTCAGCCCGAAGTTGGTGACGTAGAGGTCCGGCCGGCCGTCATTGTCGTAGTCGCCGACCGCAACACCCTGACCGTAGGATTCACCGGCCACTCCCGCCGACTCGGTGACATCGGAAAACGTGCCATCACCGTTGTTGCGGTAGAGCCGGTTCCAGTAGCGAGGTTCCGACTTGTCCGGCGACTTCTCGGGAGGCATTGGGTCTTCCAGGCCTGCCCCGTTGACAAAATAGAGGTCGAGAAGGTCGTCGCCGTTGTAGTCCAGCATCGCCACCCCCCCGACCATCGACTCCGGCAGGTACTTTTGCTCGGTCGGGGAAGGCTCGTTCTTGAAATCAACCCCAGACGACTTCGCAACATCGACGAACGTTGGGACGTCCGACGAGGATCCGCTGGCCTGTTCTTCGGCGGGCTGGCCCAGAAGAAGGGGGATTAGAAAGCATGCGGAAAGGGTCAGCGTGGGAAGGCGAACAACCACATGCATTGCATCGAGAACGGCTTATCGATTGATGCCCGGCAGCCGTCTCGTAACGCTAACGCGAGCGAAACGGGGCGTGCCTCAACTCAGTATACGAAAGCCGCGATAGATGACCTGGGGGGGGTGCGCCGATCAACACTCGGCAAACAGAGCCGGGGCCTAGCAGCCCGTGGCAAAAGTCGGGTGGGAGCGAAAAATGGGGACTGCCACCAATTCGCTCTCCATCCTGGCCCTCGAAACGAAGCACTTGGCCTGAAGCGAATTGGCTGGCTGTACCCGATGTTTCGCGACGTTCACTTTCACCACGGGCAGCCCAGGCGGTTCCCTTCGTCTCTCAGCCCACAAGCTCAAGCCGTCGCGCCGACCTCACTCGCAACCCCTCGGATGAACCGGGCTGCTTCGTCATAGTCCGACTCTTTCTCTAGGTGTTCGATGATTAACGGCATGTCGGGCGAGGCCTGTTCCATCCGCCTAATGTAGGCGCGATAGTCGAGAACACCGCAGCCCGGCAACACTTCGTGCAGCGTCACCATGTTCGGTTGATGGTCTTGAATGACGTCCTTCGCGTGGCAGGAAACGATCCAGGGTCCTAGTGTGTCAAAGCATCGATCGATCAGTTCGGTGGTGGAAAAGTAGAGCTCGGGGTTGAGGATCGCATTCGCCGGGTCCAGGTGAACCGCCAACCTCGAGTCGTCGACGGCCTTGATGAATTTCAGATAGACTTCCGGACCGTTGAGGAACGTCCAGGGTGACATCTCGAGCGTCAACTTCGTTCGTTGCGGATTCACTTCCGCGAGCATTTCGCGGACCCACTCCACAATCGCGTCGAATGTGCCGTGGGCGAAGTTGTCCGGGTGAGGGGATACGTGGCCTACTTCATCATCCGTGCTGAAAGCCCCCACGACCGTGGCGCAACAAACCGCTCCTACTTCATCAGCGACGGCGAGGGTTTCGGCAATGGTCTTGCGGTTCTGCCGTCGCTTCTCAGGCCTTAGGTCCAACGGGTTGACCCAGGCATCGCATTCCGCCACCACAACGTCCGCGCGAGCGAACTTTTCTTGAATCGTTCGGATCTTCTCGGTTTCCGAGATGCTGACTTCGGGACACGGCGCGCAGCGATAGCCGCGCTTGAGGCATTCCGCGAGGTAGGCCTCCGGGTCGGTGAAATCCTCGTAGTCGGCAATCGTGGCCCCCAGTCTCACGGTTTCAATCAATCTCCCGCATCAGACGCCGCAGATAGTCTACGTTACGCTTCATGGCGTCCCGGGGATCCTCTTCACCCTGATACTCGATGAGCATGTAACCGTCGTATCGCCTGCGATTTAGCTCTTTCAGTACGGCGGCAATATCAATGTCGCCGTCTTCGAGTGCCGTGTTCGCATAGCGCCGCCCACTGTCGGCGTCGACGTAGCGCTCGACCGTTTCTTCTGCCCCCACCAACCTATTGTTCTTCAAATGGACATGAGCCAAATAGGGCATTGACTGGTCCAGAGCTTCGAATGGGTCTTCGTCCACGAATGTCGTTGCCCCGCAATCGTAAATGCGCCCGAGACCCGGAGAGTCGATCTCTTTGCAGATGGCTGTCACTTGAGAGGAACGACCCGTGAGCGGTCGGCCAGGGGGGTAGTCGAGGTTTTCGATCACAATTTTCACGCCAATATAGTGAGCGTGCGCGGCGCATTTGCTGAGTCCGTCAATCATCCAGCTTCGCTGGTCGACGAGCGAGAAGCCCTCCTTCACACGACCGGGTACCAAGAACGCCATCGGCGCACCCAGTTCGGCCGTTCGGTCCACGAGCGCAAAAGCGTTGTCGAGGGCCTTTCGTTGCTCGCCGGGAGGCACAGCCAGATCGGCTTCGAAAATGTAGCTGAAAACCCGCAAGCCGGCATCCTCGGCGATTTTCCGCGGATAGGACGCCGGGGATTCCGTCCAGTAATCATGCATCAGCTCGATCCCATCCATCCCCAGGTTTCCGCAGAAGGCGATGAACTCTTCGGGCGTCAAATAGCCCGCATGCGACCTGGGAACCAGAAAACCCTCTTTGTAGGCCCAGTCCGCGTTATAGTCCGTGACGGTGATTCGGTTCTGCATTGTTACCTACAGACGGCCGGCAATCCTGCCGGGTTCTTACCCCATCTTTCTTGCGAAACGGGATTCCGTTCCCATGGCCCGGAGCCTTTCGTCAAGGCGTTCGCTCCCGGTTAAGCCTGCTGCGCCGACTCACTTCGGGTGCTTTACGTACACGACCTGCTGCCGGTCCGGGGATAGGGAGGGTTGGCCGCAGTCGGCGTCCTCGCAGCGGCTGACGTTGCGGCGTTCGGCGTCGCCTTGCTGGAGGAACACGTTGAGGTCAGGACTGCCATCGAAACGGCCCTGGAACAGGCTAAGATCGCCGCGTTCGGAACTCCAGTTCCAAAGTTCCTGCACGGATTCTTGCTCGGCCGGGGCCGGCGTGTAATTCGCCGTGGTCAGGCTGATCAGACCAAGCTCGGCAGGTTGTCGTTTGAGAATTACGACGAGATCCGGGTTCTCACGGTGGAACGCCACCAACCGCGCCTGACCGACTTCAACCCCTAGATCCTCGGGGGCGCCGCCAGGTGACGGAATCCGCATGATTCTGGCCTCCCGGATCGCCAAGACCGCCTGGCCGTCGGGAGTGAAGATTGGCGAGCGGTAGGTCCCGTCCGTTGCCCAAGGAGTTCGTACGGAGGGAGACAGCTTGGCGACCCAGACTTCGCCCGCCAGGTTCTCGTCGCCCCGCAATCCGCGCGAGGTCGCCGAGATGCCGGTCACTCGCAAGAGCCACTGGACCCACGTCTCCTCGGCGGGGAGCGGCGCCGCAAGCAGAAGAGCTATTGCAAGGATGCGCATACTTCGTGGTCCGGCCGCACCTGAAAGAACGAGAAGTCGGGCAAGCCTTGCGAGCGCCCTTGGGTGGGACGCTGGCGGCGATTCGTCAGGTCCGCAACCCGCCCACTCAGCCAGGTTCCGATCTCGCCGGTGTCGATCAGCCGGTCTTTCTTGCCCGAGTCAGCGGCGCCGCACAGGCCCTCGATGAGTGCGTAGGTGAAGGCGCCGTGCTTCTTTTCCGGTAACTCCTCCGAACTCTCGTAGGTCGCCGAGGAAGCGAACGTCGCCATGCCCGTGTACTGTGTTTGCATGTCTTTGATGATCTTTTCGTAGGCGACCGGCCTCCGCGTTTTCCCTTGGGTTAACTTTCCCGCGTAACAGGTGTCAGCCAGTAATATGGCTTTGCCCGGCGCGGAATCCAGGCGGCGAGTGATCACCTGCCAGGAAACACCATGAAGGTCGAAGTCACCGTCGTGGTTATGACCGAGAAAGTGGTAACTGCCATACCGGTCGTTCATGCCATGGCCGGCCAAAAACAGCACTCGAAGGTCGTCTTCGTCTCCTTCGGTTTCCAGCCAGCGAAGCCCCGAGAGAATGGCCGGCCGGGTCGCTTTTTCGTTGGTCAACGGCTGCACGTACACCTTGTCCCAGGCTCCGCCTTCTTGCGCCCGGAAGAGCTTCTCGATCTGAAGAGCGTCCCGTTCAGCATAGTCGAGGTCCGTGACGCTTTCATCGGCGTAATCGCTCACTCCGATGGCCAGTAAATACAAGTTGTGTTCCGGCGCCCGAGCTTGCGCGCCGACGCTGCCGAGGATGATCATGCGGCGCTCGAACTTCGAGCGCGCCAGATCGTGCTCGGCGAAGGCCGTGAGTACGTTCCGACCGGGTTCGAGGTCGACCTCGAACTGGAAGGGGTGGCGCAACACGTTCGGCCTCACCTCTTGCACGGGGAGTCCGTTCAGCAGAACTGTGACGAGCTGAATCGGTAGCTTGCTGGAGCGTGCTTCGCCTTTCACTGGGAAACTGACCTCTGAGACTGTCACCGCCTCGCTGAACGGGCTCGCGAAGAACAGCTCGGGCGGAACGTTCTGGGTAATCTGACCCGGCGAAAAGACTGGCTCGGGGCCCACTCGGGGAATTGCGCGCTTCGCGTTGGCGCGCTTCAAGGCCTCGTCGATGTCGCGGACCTCCAGGAACTCGTGAACGACGTCCGGGCGGTCGTAGACCTTGGCGTATTGGCCGGCCTCGTAGTAGTCAGCTTGCTTGTCAACGCCGCGGTTGACGTGCCAGCCGATGTAGCGATCGCCTTTGGGGCTGGAAGCGTAGTAACCATATGGCGTCCAGGCCACCCACTCGTCGTCCGAGCCAACAAAGATGTTGAGCAGTCCCCTACCGGAGGGGATGTCCCAAAGGCGGACGGTCTGGTCGGCCGAGCCGGAGACCAGCGTCTTGCCGTCCGGCGATGCGGAGACGGCCCAGACGTCGCTGGTATGGCCGATGAAGTCGGCGACTTTTTTGCCCGTTTCCGCCGAGTGGAGGGTCAAGTTGCCGTTGCCGCCGCCGCTGGCGATGTAGCGGCCGTCCGGGGTGAAGGTGAAGCAGCGATGCCGATAGCCGGAGGTCGAATCGCGCTCGATCTCGTGGAGGACCTTACCGCCACGCCGGATCTCGAGGTACTTGTCCAGGTCGTTCGCGATCTCGCGTGTCTTCAGCGAGAGGTCGCGGTGCTGGTCGACGGCGCGGCGATAGGACGACTCCTCCTCGACCTGGCCTCCCAGGGAGACCTGCCGAGCGTCACCTTGGCGTAGACGAAAGATCCGTTGCAGCGGGCCACGCCCATTGATTGCGGGCGGGGCCCACTCGTGGCCGAACGCGATCGAGGCGCCGTCGTGGGCGAAGGCAACCGACCATACCGAGTGCCCTTTGCCGGTCAACTCGCGCGTCTTGTTGCCGGACTCGATGTCCCAAAGGTAGATCGGCTTGTCGTCGCCACCCCCGGTCGCGGCGATCCGGCCGCCGGGCGAGACAGCCGTCGCCCAGACACTATTGTCGTGCTCGGTAAAGCGGGCTAGAACGTCGCCCGAGGGAACGGAGAAGACGTGGCTGATGAACGTGCCGGAACCATAGCGCATCCCCGTGACCAGCTTACGGCCGTCCGGACCGAACGCCAAGCCGGCAACCCCCGGTTCACTTTGCCAAGCTTCTTCACAGACCTTCCGGTCTGCCCATCCCAAAGCCGAACGGTCTTGTCCCAGCTCCCGGAGGCGATGTAGCGGCCGTCAGGAGAGAAGGCGACCGCAGGGACATTGTCCTCGTGGCCCTTCATTTCGCCCATCAGCTCGCCCGTCTCCGCGTTCCAAAGTCGCAGTGTGTCGTCCCAGCTTCCTGAGACGACACGCTCGCCGTTCGGGGAGAACGCCAGGTCATAGATGACATCGGTGTGGCCCTGGAGCAGCGGTAGCACGTTGCCGCTGGCGAAATCGTGCAGCCGGACGGCATCGCGTTGTTGCCGAGTGCCAGCGAGCCAGCCTCCCACCGCCAGATAGCGCTCATCCGGCGAGAGCGCCGCCGCGTAAATCTTCCCCTCATCTCCGTCGCCGATCTGTCCGCGGATCACGCGTATGGTCTCACCCTTGGCGGTGTCCCACACCCGCACGACCTTGTCGTCCCCCGCCGAGACCAGTCGCTTGCCGTCCCGGGTGAAGGTCACGTCCTGAATCTTCGATGCATGTCCGCCCGTATCGATCACCAACCGCGGCTCGTCCGCGGCCAGCGTCGCCGCCAGCGCCCCCGCCAGGATCAGCAATCGCACTCTCATCGCTTTGCGAACAACTCGTTCAGGATCGATTCCGGCGCGCTCGTCCGCAAGGTCTTGACGTCGTCCTTCCGCTCCACAATCAAAAAGCGCTCCCCATTTCCGGCCCGCTCCAAGAACGTTACGCTCTTTTCGCCCGTCCAGACCAGCCAGCGCGGCCCAGCGTCGGTCTCAATGCTTGGCAACTCCTTATTCGCAACTAATATGCCAAAATTAACAGGCAAGAACAAGAACTGAATCCCCGCCAACAGCGCCAATAAAGCCGGCCACCGCGTCGGGACCGACCGGCTCCAGGCGGCCCTCGCCATCCACGCGGCTACAAGGGCCCCTATTGTAAGTAGCGCGAAATAGATCTGCTGCAGGCCCCCGGCCTCGTCCAAAAGAACGCAATGAAGCCACACAGGCGGCGGAAGCTCATTTCGCAGCAACAAGTTACTGAAGGCGTAACATTGCCGCGAAACGAACTGAATGACCGCCACCGACAACAACACTCCCCAGATCGCCAAGCGATTCCCGACCGCAAAGAAATCGACAACTCGTTGCCGGAGAGACCAGCGGGCGACCAGTTTGTCGAGTAGCCGGACGATCAGCGCGACGACGGCGAGAATCGGGATCGTCCCGGCCAGATAAACCAGGAATTGCGCTCCCGCGAACAGATAGCGCTCGTCCAACACCGCCAACTCGGCGAAGATCCCAAACGAGTAGAAGTGGAACCGCATCGTCAAATACCCCAGCAGATACAAAACGAACGTCCCAAATGCGGCGTAGGAGGTCCACTTGCCGAGGAATGAGCCGGCTTTGTCGAGCAATCCGTCCGAAGCCACCGCCATCAACGCCATTATCCCCTACGGGCCGCGCAGGCTTTCGCTCCCCTCGCAAAATACCGAAGCAGTTCCCAGACTTTCTGTTTTTTCGAGCCCCGTCGAATCTGCCGGACCCAATCGCGGACGCGGCGAATCAACTCGTTCGCGCCGGGCATCCACGGGCATTTTACCCGAACTCCTTCCCCCTTCGCCTACCCGCCTTCCCCCCACATGCAAACAACTACGGGCTCGCCCTCTCCGGGCGGTTGGCGATCGGCCGCTCCTAGCGGCCGATCGGGGCCCGGGGTGGGGAAGAAATCGGCCGCGCCAACGGCCGATCCTCCGCTTCCTTGCCCCCTAGCCCCTCGCCCGCACTCCTTCCAGCGTTCGCTAGGCGGCGTTTTCCTTGCGCTACGGCATGGTTTCGGCACGGAAAATCTGGCCTCCGGGACGTTTCTCACGCCTTCTGCAAACCCCTGTCACAGACCTTTTCTATTTTTTCTCCGCGCCATTTCAATGACTTACGCCGCTGGACCCCCTCTAGCCCCCCATCCGTCCCTTATTCTGGTACGGGGCCCAGAAACCGAAATCTCGGGGGGATGACCCTCGTATTTTTGCCACTTTCTGCCACCGGGTCTCGCCCGGGCTGCTGGGAACGCTAGTATGCGTCACGATTAAAAGGACTTAACCGTTAGGCGGGACACTCCCATCGCCACTCCACTCGACTGCCAAACCGCCGCCAAGCCGCGAAACTTGCTCGGTAGCCTACGCCGAGGCCGTCTTTTGGCCTCGCCCAGCCCCTTTTTCTGACCGGTGCCGTGGCCAAGAACGGAAACGACAATGGCGCAGCGCGATACTCTGGTTCCGGGTCCGAGCGGAAGGGAACCGTTCTTCGCCCAACCAAGACACTTGACACGGTCGCTATTCTGAAAGGGGGGACCCGTGGCGACCGGCACGACGCTCAAGGAGGAAGAAAGCGAATTACCAAACAAACCCAATTTATAGGTAAACGGATCTATTTCAATCACTTAGGGGGCTGTACTGACCCGCTCCTATGAGTTGATAGACTCAATGGGCGAAATCGGGGCTGCGGGATAAACGGTCAGAGAGGGATTCCACATGGCTAAGAACAGATTCTCGAGGCGAGCACTGCTCAGCACCTCAGCGGCTGCGGCGGCGGGTCTAACCGGCGTCGCCGCTGAGCATGAAGCGGACGGAAAGGGTCATTCGGACGGAGGCGTGTGGGAGAAGCCTCCCGACCAGAGAGATAAGGGAAACAGGCTGAACCTAATCCTCCTGAACGTGGATACGTTTCGGGCCGACAACCTCGAATGTTATGGCAGCAAGTTCATCGAGTGTCCCAACTTGAACCGCTTC
This sequence comes from Bryobacterales bacterium, assembly GCA_965222095.1. GTDB lineage: Bacteria > Acidobacteriota > Terriglobia > Bryobacterales > UBA6623. Next base: position 1,305,795 of record CBDCTD010000004.1, on the reverse strand, counting down.
AGTCAGGAGTGCGTGATCTTCAAGGATGCCTACCCCGAGGGGATGCCGACAGTTCCCATTCGCCGGAGCTTGATGACCGGCCGCCGCATCCTGCCGTTCTACCATTACCCGCAGCACGAAATCATTCAAATGCCGGGATGGCACCAGCTCTACCACGAGGATGTCACCTGGGCGGAAACGTTGCACGAGGCGGGTTACATCACAGCGCTCGTTTCGGACATCCTGCATTTTCTGCGGCCGGGAAGGAACTTTCACCGCGGCTACCGCTACTTTGAGTGGGAACGCGGACACTCCTTTGACTACAGCGCCACAGTGCCTCACGAGGGCATCGACATCAGCGACGTCGTTCCGGCCGACTACCTGGAGACCTGGAACAGCTTCGCCGGCGAAGACGTCCGATGGTTTCTCAACCAGTACAAGGCCAACATGCAGCGGTGGAGTCAGGAGGGCGAGTCACTTATTGAGCTCACGGCGAGGAAAAGCATGGCATGGCTGAAGCGCAACCACGCGCAGCGGCCTTTCTTCCTACACGTGGAAGCCTTCGACCCGCACGAGCCGTGGGACCCGCCCCAGCGTTTCCTGGAGAAGTACATGCCCAACGCCCGAGGGCACACGTGGACCAATCCGCCCTACGCCGACATCGAGATTCCTGAAGAGGGAATTAAGCGGCTCAGAGCCAACTACGCCGGGGAAACCGAGTGCGTTGACTACTGGCTGGGCGAGGTCCTGAAGACGATTCGGGAACTCGGCCTGTTCGACAACTCGATCGTCGTATTCATGTCGGACCATGGCACCCTACTCGGCGAGCAAGGTCAGTTCTGCAAGGGGCCCAAGCGGATACGTAGGCAGGCCACACACATCCCTCTTCTAGTCCGCTTCCCCAACGCAGAAGGTGCCGGCAAGCAAGTCGATGGCTTTGTCCAAATCCAGGACTATATGCCAACGTTCCTGGGGAGACTCGGCTTAGAGTCTCCCTCAAGAGTGACCGGGGAGGACTTTTGGCCGCTGGTGACGGGCGAGACGAAGACCATTCGCGAATTCACGGTGCAAGCCTATGGCTGGATCGGCTGTGTGCGCACGCCCGAATGGAACTTCAGCGCGGTTTGGAATCGGGAGGCCTTCGAAGGGGAGTACGCGCCGCAACTCTACAACAGAAAGAAGGACCCGGACGAGCTAACAAACGTGGCCGAGAAGTACCCGGATGTAGTCGCCGACCTAAGAAAGAAACTGGATGACTATATGGCCGCCGGAAAAGCCCTTACCCGCGGCAGCTTTCACGGGCGCCCGACTTGAGAGTTGGTGTGCATTTTCACCAGAGGCCGGCAGGAGAGGAAGCAAATGCCCGTCTTCGGAGATGTAGGGGCGTGATTCATCGCGCCCGCTTGGCTACATGCTGTGAGCTGGGCGCAAAGGCAGCAGGGACCGGCGATCCCGCAGGTCCAAGTGGTCCGACCGCGACCGGCGGTCGCTCGCCCACCTTGTCGAGTGGACCTTCTCGCGATAGGCGTTCTCGCTCAAATGCGGCGATCATTCCGGTCCTACCCATTTCAGCCGCACTTCGCGAAGATCCATCACATACCGACCCGCCACGGAGAGAGGCCGGATGGTGAGTCGATTGGTCGCTCGGCCGAATCTGAGAGTGCCGACGTTCCAGTCTTGCCAGACGTCAATGGCCGGCGTCGGCTCAACCACGCCTTCGACGGTAGAATCGCCGGCACTGATTTGAATGCGAGACCCTGCATCGGAGCGCGCGCATCCATACTGAAGGACGACTTCATACAAGCCCTCTCGCAGCACGTCGACGGGCCAAGATATATAGTCCGTGGGACTCGTCCAATCCGTCAGACGGTCTCGAATGTTCTTGTTGTAGGCGAAACGAATTCCGCCTTCTCCGTGCAACCGGGCCCACCGTAGGGTGACGAGGGTGCCGCCGCGGAAAATGTTGCTTCCATAGGAGGGCATATCTTCCCCGTCAATCGGAATCGGGAGTGGCTGGAGATCCTCCCGCGGAATGACGTCCTCCGACCAGAGATCGAAGGCCGTCTTCAGCTCCCTGGCGATCTCCTGGCGCTGCTCGATCACGTTTCGGCTCTCGAACGGGTCCTCGTCCAGGTTATAAAGCTCCGTCCCTTTGACAAGCTTCCACGGCCCTGACCGAACCGCATAGTTGTTCTTCGGGTATGTCATTCTCGAGGTATGGTAGTCAGCCGCCGGGTCGCACCAAAGGAAGAGTTTCTCGTGCACCCGCGCGCCTTCACCGGAGCGAAGTATGGGCGCAATGCTCTTTCCATCGAGCTGCAATCCCTCTGGGACAGGAACATCGGCAAGCGCCAGGATGGTCGGAAAAAGATCGATGTGGGCGGCTAGGAAGTCGACAACCTTGCCTTTCGGAAACCGCCCGGGCCACCGGGCCATAAACGGAACGCGAACGCCCCCTTCGTAGACGGTGCCCTTTTGGCCTCGGAGGCCGGCGTTAAATCGGTCCACGCCTCTCCATAACTCATCAAGCCGATCCGACTCCGCCGACTTAACGAATCCGACCGTCCCTTTTTGCGCGCCGTTGTCCGACAGAAAAATCACGATCGTGTTGTCTTCGATCTCCAGCTCTTTGAGCCGCGTAAGAACACGCCCGATCGACATGTCGAGGTGGGTGATCATCGCATACAGTTTGGCGAGGTGCGCGCTAATGCCGGGCTTGCTGTACGGTTCCTCGTAGCGGATGGGCGCCTTCATCGGCAAATGGGGCGCGTTGTAAGACAGAAAGAGGAAGAAGGGCTCGTCGCGGTTTTCTTCGACGAAGCGCAGAGCGGCATCCGTCAAAACGTCGGTGACGTAGCCGTTCGTGCGCACCGGCTTGCCGTTCTGCTCGAGGATAGCATCGTTATAAAAGACGATCATGCCGTCCCGAAAACCAAAGAAGCGATCGAAGCCATGGGCCAGTGGACCGTTAACCGCAAACCGGCCAAGGTGCCACTTCCCGATGAGAGCAGTTTTATAACCGGCGTTCTTGAGAGCCTTTGCTATTGTCACCTCGCGTAGCCGCAGTACATCCGTGGGGCCGTCCGCATAGGGCACCCCCGTCCTTTGGTGGTAGCGGCCTGTCAACAAGCTGGCGCGGCTTGGTGCGCAGATCGGAGCCATGTAAAAGTTCCGAAACATGACTCCCTGGCCCGCTAGCCGGTCAATGTTGGGTGTCTTCAGAACCGTGTTGCCGTTGATGCCGAGGTCACCGTAGCCCTGGTCATCGGTGAGGATCAAGACAATGTTCGGGCGCCTGGCGGCAGCCTCGGCGACCGGCGCAGGCTGCGCCGCGACTCGGGTCGAGAAGACAATGGCGAGAACGGATGCCAGTCGAATAGCAGCGTGAAGCGACAGGCGCATTGTGAACTCCTCCGTGGTGCAGGTGGGAGAAACTTTGATTGTAGCTACCGCTACTTCGCTTGGGTACGCGACAGTTCCTTCGATTACTATGCCACGGGATCTAAGGGAGATGTAGGGCAAGAACCTCCCCACGTTGCTGCGCCCGGTTCAGTGCGTTAACCGTAGTGCGGGAGCGGGGTGAGACAGCCGTCTAGATCAACTCTTTAATCGGCGAGCCGACTTTGTTGTCGAAGCCGTTGGCGATGTAGATGGGCCGGCCGACGGGCGTCATGTAGGTTTTCCCCCAATCGATGCCCATGGCTTTGTAAACGGTCGCGTAGAGGTCGCCGATCGAGGTGGGCCGTTCGGCGACGTAAGCGCCCCGGTCGTCGCTGGCGCCAACGATCTGGCCGCCTCGGATGCCGCCGCCTCCAACAACCAGCGACCAGCAATCCGGCCAGTGATCGCGGCCGTTGCCCGGGTTGATGTCGGCGGTGCGGCCGAATTCGCCCGTCGCGATCACCACTGTGGACTCCAGCATGCCGCGCTGATCGAGGTCGTCGAGAAGGGTCGACAGCGTCTGATCCAACGACGGAGCCAGCGTCTCGCGGAGCCTCTTTTCGTTGTCGCCGTGCGTATCCCACTGACCATGGGTGTAACCGGCGGCGGTTACGAATCGGCACCCCGCTTCGACCAGGCGGCGTGCCATCAGGACGCTCTGCCCTACCCGGGTTCGGCCGTAGCGATCTCTTGTCTTTTCCGATTCCTGGGAAAGGTCAAAGGCCTTCTGCACGTGGGGTGAGAGGATCATCCCCAGCGCCTGCTCTTGAAAGGTGTCCATCTTCTGGAAGTCGGCGAGTTGCTCCTGCCGGCGGAAGTGGTGGTCGACGATGCCCAACAGCGTGCGGCGGTCCTCGATCGCGTCGCTCGAAATCGATTTCGGCAGGCTAAGATCGGGAACCCGAAAGTCCGGCTTGCTGGGGTCGGGCAGAATCATGCCATCGTACTGGCCCCCGAGAAAGGCTCCCTTGTATGCCTCTTCGTAGTTAAAAAAGTCGGCTTCCGTCGGCGTGGGAACGATGACGTAGGGCGGCATGTCTTGCCTAGGCCCGAGTTCCTTGGAAACGATCGACCCGAAGCTGGGAAACTTCATGGCGGGATTCGGCCGGTGGCCCGTTTGCGTCTGGATCGTCCCTTGCGGGTGGTTTCTTTCGTCTGTCTTCATGGATCGGATGATCGACAGCTTGTCCATGTGCTTGGCGATGCCGGGCAGTATTTCCGAGATCTCGATTCCGGGGACCTTCGTTGGAATCGTTTTGAACCCGGAGTTACCCTTCACATCCCAGGTATCCAGATGGCTGACGCCTCCTTCGAGCCAGAGCAGGATGCATGCCTTGGCCTTGCCGGTCGTGACAGCCGTGCTTTCCGCGGCCAGGGCAGGAACTGCGCCGAATCGGAGGTATTCGCTGAGGCTTAATCCCAAGAAGCTCAACGAACCAACTCTCAGGAAATCACGCCGAGTCGCCGCTATTCCTTCACAGTGGTAGCATTGCCGCTTTTTCATCATCCGCTCCTAGCTAGTGATTGTAAGCAAACTCCCGGGAGCTAATCAGCGCCCAGACAAGCCCTCCCAGAGCCTCTTCACGCCGCGAAGATCGTTGCTTCATGAACTCCAACAAATCGGTTTGCTCGCCGGGCGTTGGAAATCTCATGAAGGCGGACAGGTAGAGTTCCTCGATGATCTCCCCGTCGGAAGCGCCGCTCTTCAACAGCCGGTCGAGCCGCCCTCCCTCCGTCGTAATCTTGCTCGTGTAGGTCGAACCCGCCCACATGTGCAGTGCCTGACCAAGAGTCGGCTCGGGATTGCCGAGCACCGGCATTTTCCGCATGGAGCGCCCGAAGGCGTCCATAAACTCAGAGGGACACAAGTCGGGAATCATCTGCATGGCCCGCATCCTCGGTGGCGGGCTGCCTCCTCCCGCAAACTTGTGGAAGTCAAAATCCTCTTCCACGCCGGTTGCCCGTGAGATGGCGTCCAGCAGCACCGCGGCCACCAACGGGCGAGAGAAAGCGCGCGAGAAGTTGACTTTGTCTCTCCGATTCGTCTCGTTCGGTTTGCCGGACAATTGATAGGTCCGAGATTGGACGATGGTCCTTATCAGATGCTTGAGATCGTGATTGTGATCTCTAAAATCTTCCGCCAGCGCCTCCAGCAAGGCCGGATGCGAGGGTGGGTTCGTGGTTCGAAAGTCGTCCACCGGATCAACAATTCCCCGCGCGAAAAGGTAGCCCCATATGCGGTTCACCGCAGCTTCGGCGAAGTAGGGGTGAGAGACCATCCATTCCGCCAATCTGAGTCGCGGGTCCATCCATTGGTCTTCGGGCAACTGTTTGCCCTCGAGAAACGCCGGGACGACCTCCTCTTTAGTTTTTGGATGGAGAAGCCTCTGGTCCCCCGCTCGATCAACGTGCCCACCGCCCAAGGCATCAAGAACCACGTGGGAGTCTCTTAGCTCGTCCAACCCGCTGTAAAAAGCAGTCAAACCCCAGAACTGGTTTTGGCTCCAGTTTTCAAACGGGTGATTGTGGCACTGGGCGCAATCTAGCCTGCGGCCAAAAAACACCCGCAGGTGCTCGGCCATGATCTTTTCCGGCTTCATGACTTCGGTGACGTAGAACAGATTTCTCGCCGGGGCTGCGTAACCCTGGGCCGCGACGCGCTCCGTTGCCATTCGGTCGTACGGTTTATTGGCCGCAATACTGGTGGTTACCCAATCCTCGTACTCCTTCGTCATATCCGGCACATTGGCCGAGGTAACCGTCACGCGCATGAGGTCGCTGAAGCGAAATCCCCAGTAGTCGACATACTCAGGGGAGTCGAGCAGGATTTCGATGAGTTCATCCCGTTTTCGCGGGTTGTCGCTGGAGAGGAATTCGCGGACCCGCTCGGGCGGGGGAAGAGTTCCCGTCAGATCGAGACAGATACGCCGCAGAAATTCTTCGTCGCTGGACAGTCCGGAGGGTATGATGTTGAACTTCCTAAGCTTGTTGAAAACAAACTCGTCGATGAAGTTTCGTCGTTCGACCTTCGGGTAGTCGACGATCGGCTTTTCGATCACGCCGAATCCGGCGCTGGCGGCATGCCCGGCCGCGCGGATCAAGACGGACGTTTCGCCGCTGCCGGCGGCGCTCACCAAGCCGCTGTCACTGACCTCGACAACCTTCTCGTCATTGGAAACGTAGAGAACCTGATCGCTGATATCTTCCTTTCGCCCGTTTGACAGATGCGCCGTAACGAGTAGCTGGTGGCTGCCTCCGCGATCGATTACCGTCTGCTTGGGGAAGACCTCGACCTTTGTGATCGACGCACCCCCCTCGCCGCCTTCTTCGCCGTACGGAACACCCGAGCGAATCCAGTTGAGAATTGTCTCGTAATCGGAAGAGCCAACCGCGAACCGCTGCCCGCCTCCGTGGGGGACGGTCATCGCGGGCTTCGACAAGAGGAGGCTTTTTTCGGGTTGTTCGAGATCAACGCGGGGATTCTTCGGCCCCTTCGATTCATCAACAAGTACCTGGAAGGTACCCCCCTCGACGATCCACCTGTAGTCTTGCTTGGGGTGGAGCGCATTCTTCGTAAGCTTGAGACCTCCCTGCCCCTTGACACCGCCGTGACAGTCGCTGTTGTTGCATCCTCGTTTGGTGAAGATCCCACCGATGTCACGGGCGAAACTAAACGGCCGAACCTCCCCCGCCCCTTCGATTCGAACCGTTGCCTTCGCCTCACGGCCTCCGAATCCAGCGGTGAGCGTTACTTCTCCACTACGCCGCGCGACAAACCTACCGGAACCGTCGATTTCCCCGAAACCGGCACTCGAGATCGAAAACTGGCTCCCCGCCGTCACGTCACGTTCCAAACCGTCCACGTATTTTCCAAGCACCAGGAACCGTTGCGCCGCGTCGCTTCCCCAAAGCGTCACGTCTTTGGGCATGACGGAAACGGACAACAGCTTGGCTTCCGCTTGCTTGTTGGGAGCCGACTGGCCCGCAGTCGGAAGCCCCACCAAGATGAGCGACAAGGCGAATCCTAGGCTTGTGCATTTGGTCTTCATGGTTCAGCTTTCTAAAGTGCCGCGGTTTCTTTCTTTGTTGGTTCAGGCTCCTTCACGACCATGAGAGGCATATCCCGGACCAGTAGCGTCGAACCGGGTTTCCCGTTGACGATAGGCCGGCACTGCAGTCGCATCGTCGCGGGCAATCGCGTCAGCGGCGCTTCCTCGCCGGCGAACAACACGATCGTCGTCTCCTGCCTTTTCGGCAGAATCAACTCGGGATCTACCGTGATCTCGGTCGGCGCTTTCTCATCGTTCACTTCGGCCGCCGCCAAGGCTTCGACCCCGGGCGGAAGACCCGCGACCGAAAACGTCACGTCGCCGGTGAAACCCTCCTCGTGCGAGGTGAAGATCGTCAACTTCTTCGCTTGGCCCCTCACCAAGTTGATGCGATCGATTCTGTCGGACACTTTACCGCCGCCGTCAAAATGTGAAGACTCCTCTTCAAGGGATACATCGCCGACATGAGGAATTTGAGGACGAACCAATAGCCGGTAGGCGTAACTGGAGTTGCCGTAGCGAGTCGTCACGTCTCGAACCTGAAGGAAATATTCACCTTCGAAGTTGAACGCGTACATCACCTTCGGTCGTACGCGTTTGAAATAAACCAGCCGATCGGAGTTGTTGTTATAGAGCGAGATCTTTCGATAGATGTTCGTGAACAACTCACGGTCTTGCGAGTCGACGACACTGATTCTGGGGTTGAACTGTGGCGGCTTCAGATCGGGGGTTTCGATCTCGAACGCCAGTTTCTGACCACGCTCGACTTTGAAGCGAAAGACGTCAATGTCCCCAGGGCGATCGATAGCCCCCTCGATCACAGTTGGCACGGAGATCGGCACAGCCCCGTCCATCTTGTCATTCGGTTCTGTTTCGCTGAGGTGGATCGGCTCGGAGGACACGGCAGGAACTCCGGCCATTTCCTTCTCAGCCGAGGGAACTGTGCCGCCCGCAACGGCTGACCCACTAGCGACGCCGCTTCCGGGCTTCTCGGCTTCCTCTGCTGCACGGGATTGCAGGGTGCCAATCCAATCGGCGCCAACCTTTCGATCGAAACTGCTGCCCGCCGATCGTAACCAGTGGCGCTCTGTTTGTTGTTTCGCCAGGGCCGGTTTGTCGTCGGCGAAGACTTGTAGTTCGTAAGCAGAGTCCGGTGAACCCTTCCCAAAAAGCGAGGAAACCTCCACTGCGTACTGCCCTGTCTGAACGACCCGATACGTACCCTCGGTCTTGCCGAGCATCATGTCGGAAGATCGATCTTCGTCGAGCAGCAAACGTCGAGGTCTGTTCGGATCGAGCCAACTCCCCTTGGGCTGGTAGAGAGCCAGCCGCGCGTCAAAACCCGGACTGCGGGCGATCTTGAACGACAGCTCCTGCCCCTCGGACGCGCTAAAGGAGTAATAGTCCACCTCTCCGGGATCAGCCAACCTTCCGTGAATGACCACCGGCAGGCTTGTAGGCTGCCCCTGAAATGCCACGTGATGCGACTCATCGCCTTCTATGACGACCGGATGATCGACAACTTGAAACTCCATGGGGTTCGAAACCCCCGAAGGCGAAACAAGCCGCAGGCGATGCATTCCTAAAGGAAACGACCGGCCGATTTCAATCCGAACTAGGACGCGGTAGCTTGAGAGCTTCTGAGCTTTACCGTCACCTGGGGCGGCCGGCGTCTTCATTTCGTCATACTTCGGAGAATCCTTAACCTCTTCGACACTTCTGACTTCAGCGTCGAGACCCTCTGATTTCGGCCATACGTCGTAGGTTCCCGCGATGAGCTTTCCCCGGAACTCAACGTCGACCGTGGTGCCTCGCTGGGCGCCAAGAGGGAAGATGGAAGACAGAGTGGGTTCGGAAGGCTCTTCCTTCTCAACGGCAGACATTGGGCACGTTAGAAGAAAGAGAAGGATAGATGAGACGCAGAGGGTGAGAGGGTGTACTACTCCCCTACTGTCCGCTAATAATGTTACGCCGTGGCCCTTCATCGGACCCCCTTCTATTGCGGGGAGAGCACCCTTCTTGAGGCTTCCGGAGGCTCGCTTTAAGCTGCTTTCTCGAGCACCGACTGCCAGAGCATCAACCCACCGATATTATACCTCACGGCTCTTGACACCGTCGCGAACGACCCTCCTGTGGCGACCCACACCACGCGTTGCGACCGCGACCTCTTTAGTTGACTTGTTTAGAACCGTTTACATCAAAACTCTTTCTACCGTGCGACGTGCCCTGGACCCAGAGCCTTTTGGGGGGTTGTAGGCTCGTCCGGATAGAGGCTCGCTACCATCTCTCCGTAGCCGTTAAAGATCTCGGTAGGCTGTCGCGGTCCCTTGCGCGGCCGGGCGTTCGGCACAAGCATGTAGTCCCATTCCTGTGACCAGCGAGGGTGCGGTATGTTCGGGTTCACGTTGCTGAAGTAGCCGTACTCATGTTTGTACGGCCCGGCGGACCAGAAGGTCCCGGGTTTCTTCTTTACCAATTCGATTCTTACGATGGACTTGGGAGACTTGTAGCCGTACTTCCAAGGGACTATGGTTCGCACCGGCGCGCCGTGCTGTTTGAGCAAAGGTTTCCCATACACCCCCGTGACCACCATCGCCAGATCGTTCATGGCCTCGTCCATCCGCAACGCCTCGAAGTACGGCCACGGATACTGTTCTTCCCGTAAACCCGGCATCTCGCTGGACTTTAAGGCCGTGATGAATCGTACGTGTCGCGCCGTACTCTTGGGATCGACCGCCTCTAACAGCTTCTTGAGTGGGAACCCTGTCCACGGGATGTTCATCGCCCAAGTTTCCACGCAGCGGAAGTGGTAGATCCTCTCTTCGTGCTCGAACTTGAAGAGATCGTCGAGGTCGAAAGTGCGCGGCTTGTTGCATTCGCCTCTGACTTCGACTTTCCAAGGTTCGACCTTGAACTTTTCCGTGAACTGCCAGACGGGTCCACCCCGGCCAGGAAGGAACTCGTAAAAATTGTTGTGGATCGCCGCCGTCAGCCTTTCCGTTAGTTTGACGCCCTCGGGATCGAATGCCGGATTTCGTTTCGCAGGGAAGACATCCGGGCGGCTCAACGGGGCGGCAAGTGGATCCATCATCGAGACGTCCTGGGCTGTGATCTCCCGCACCCCAGGGGCCATCATCATCGCGGCTCCGGCGAGCGACAAGTCTTTCACGAATCGTCTGCGATTCAGAAAAACGTCTTCCGGCGTCGGGTCAAGACGCGGTAGGGAAAGTGCTTTCTTAGCTGTCATGACTGCCCCCTTGGCCTCAGGCGATCTGAACGATCTGCGGTGCGAGCCAATACCCAAGGCCACGATAGCCTACACCGAGGTTTTTGTCCACCGTAACTTACCGCTGCTTGTGAGCGGACCCACAAACCAAACCATAAGGTCAGGATCTCATTGGCGCGACTCAGGTTATGACAAGATACATAAGATACGAGGGCTCGGCAGCGTACGACCTTCGGCTTTGCCCAACTTAGCCGCCGCACACGGAGATTTCCCAGGCCAGCCGGTACCTCGGATTTCTGACGAAGGCTGACCGACCCGCTCCACGAAATGAAACGCGCGTTCCCACCGCGACAATGCCTACTGGGTCTCCCGAATCATGCTGACATGGCCTGTTTTCAGATTGTAGGGGTACGGCATGCTCAGCATGCGCTGCCCGGCTTCCGAGGTCAAAACTTTTCGCGGTACTTAGTAAGCACGACCCCGATGATCGCCACAACGTTGTCGGCTCTTCGAAGGGGCGGGATCGCCTTGTTGCTGGTCCTCCTATTACCCGCAATTCAGCCTCGCCTCCTCGTGGCTCAAACCGGAGGAACTGACCCTCACTCCAGCCCTGCCCCTCGATGGCTTCAGAGTCTCCCGAGGTCATGTCGAGAGCTCGCGAAATCGCTCGACAACGGACCCGCGGTTTTGGCCAACTTGATGGGGCTTACACCCGCTAGGGCCCTCACAGAGCTCGGGGATCTCTACTCCCAATCCAACAAACTGGATTGCGCTGAGTTCGCCTTTGAACAGGCGCTCAAACAGCATGACCATCTGCCGGAAACACGCACCAAGCTGGCGCTAACTCTAATCCAAAAAGGAGACTCACGGCGCGCGATCGACGAACTTCAGACGGTCGTCCGACAGAAGCCGGAGTCGGCGGAGGCGCATAACGCTTTGGGGTTAGCCTTGCAGCATGCGGGATCTCTGGACACCGCCGTCGAAGAGTTTAAAACTGCTGTTCGCCTTGATCCCGAATTCGATTCCGCCTTCTACAACCTGGCCCGAGTTCTTATCACTCAGCGAAGGTACTCGGCGGCTATCTATTACTTAACCAAAGCTGTTGAACTGGCACCTCACAAGCTCGACCATGCCTTAGCGCTGGGCATCACCTATTCCCAGAATGGCGATTTTGATCGCGCGGTTGAATCGCTCCAGAAAGTCATCGCGACAAATCCCAACTTGGTGGCGGCACACTTCAATCTGGGGACCGCGTATACGCGCCAAGATCGCTACCAGGAAGCGTTGGACGCCTATCGCAAGGTACTTACGCTCGATCCTGAGAACGAGGGGGCGCGCCTTTCGTTGGCTAAGTCGCTACAGGCGCTCGGCCGGCATCGCGAGTCCATCCCGCACCTTCAGACGTATGTCCGTCGCCGCGGCCAAGACGCCGAGGGCTATTTGTGGCTCGGGCAGGCCTACAGACATTTGGCCGAGTATCAAGAAGCTGCCAAAGTATTGCAACGGGCCGTCGAGATCAAACCCGACGACTATGAAGCGCGTTATAACCTCGGCTTCGTGTTGGAGCGGTTAGGCGGGTTAGAGAACGCTGTTCAACAACTGGAGAAGGCAAGAGATCTAAATCCGCAGGCGCAGGACGTCCGCTATCAGCTCTTTAAGATTTTCCGGAAAGCGAAGAAGCCGGACAAAGCTAAAGAAGAACTTGAGGTGTTCCAACGTTTGCGCCAGCAACAAAAGGACCAAACGGACGCTAAGACGCTACACGTCAAAGCCACCGAGGCAGCCGAAGCAGGCAACGCCGGAGAGGCCGCTGAACTATTCAAGCAAGCGTTGGAACTGGATCCCAAGAATCCGAAGCTCCGTTACAACCTAGGGTTGGCACTTGCGGAACAGGGCGACTGGCAGGGCCAAGAGCGTGAGCTTAAGGCGGCGGTGGAGCTCAATCCGAATCTAGCGCAAGCACAATATCACCTCGGACTACTGTATCTAAGAAACAGGAAGTTCACGGAAGCGGGGCGGAGTCTGCAGGCCGCGATTGCGATTAATCCTCGACACGCCGAGGCTCAATTGAACCTCGGCCTACTGCATTTGAAGCAAGGCGACCAGGAGAGCGCAGAGTCCTTGTTTCGGCAGGCAACACTGAATAAACCCGACTTGGCCGCGGCCCACGTGAACTTGGGCTTGTTGTTGTCTAGTCAAGGCAAGACTCTAGAAGCTCAGCGGCAGTTGGAGCAAGCAATTCGGCTCGCCCCCCAGAATTCGCGTGCTCTGACCGGGCTAGGTATCGTGCAGTCGAGCCTCGGTCGAGTCGAGGAATCCGTCGAGACTTTCGCAAAGGTGGTCGGACTGCAACCTGACTCGGCGGACTCACACGTAAATCTCGCCATCGCGCTCACGGATGAGTACAGCTACGCGAGGGCGTTCACGGAGTTTTCCGAGGCGATTCGGCTGAACCCGAACTCTCCTTCCGCTCACTATCACAAGGGACAAACCTTCCTTGATTTAGGAAGCATAGACGAGGCCAGGTCGGAGCTCAAAGCTGCCCTTCGGACCGCGCCTAGCTACGTGGCCGCACATTACTTGTTAGCACTTGCCGAAAAGAAGGCGGGCAATGCTCCCCGGTCTTTGGAGCTACTGAGCAAGCTCATAGAGCTCAGACCGAACCACGCGAACGGACAGTATCTATGGGGGCAAGTGTTGCTGCTGCAAGGAGAAACTCAGTCGGCGATTGAGCGTTGGAAAACCCTGCTCGGCATCCAGGCGACCGACCGGCGAGCTCTGTATAGCCTGGCGCAAGCTTTGCGAGAATCCGGTGATCCTCAAGCAAAGGTGTACGAAGACCGCCTTCGAAAGGACGGGAACAGCGCGGATAGGGCTCAGCTGCTTGGCCACTTAGCCGAAAGCGCGGCCAAGGCACGTGACTGGCCTCAAGCATTCGCCCTTCTCGAAGAAGCCCTCGACGCTTGTGAACAGTGTGCGGCCCTGGCTGATCTACGGAAACAAAAGGGACTGTTTCAATGCCGGACTGGCGACTTGCAGCGCGGAAAAGAAGAGCTCGAGGCTGCCCTGAAACTAGAGCCAGACGATCAAGAAATATTGAAAGCACTTCAAATGGCGAAGAATGCTCTTCTTCAGCGCTGAAAACAGAGCTGCGATGGCATTGGCGAGAATCAACTACGGCAATTCAGTTGAACCGAGGGGCGGCCATCTATCCGTCTTGAGTCGCGCCAAGGACTGGCTCCTGGCCGTAGGCCATCAAATGAATACTGCAAGCATTAGACGTGGACTTCGCGTGGGTGTGACCTGTGGCTGGCTTTCCTGGTTGGTTGCAACTGCCGCAACTGCGTCGGAGTCGAAGCGGCTCAGTATCGACGACATTGTTTCCATGCGGACTCCTCAGGCCGTCCAGATCTCCCCCGACGGCAAACACGTAGCTTTCGTGCTGGACCAAGCGGCACAGTTCAAGGCTCGATCCGGGAGTTCGATTTGGATGGTACCGAGCGCGGGAGGCGCGGCTCGGCAGTATACTCGCGCTCCGACTCGCGCCTACTCGCCACAATGGTCGCATGATAGCCGGAGCATTGCTTTTCTCGCTGTTCGCTCCAACAAGACGCTGGCCCAGGTCTATCTGATGGACGTGAATGGCGGGGAAGCACGCCCCATCACCGACCATCCAACCGCCGTCCGCTCCTTCGACTGGTCACCCGACGGGAGCAAAATTGTCTATCTCGCCGGGGCGCGAGAGTCCGGAGCCGACCAAACCGAGAAGCCCACCGAATCTGGCTACGACGAAATCGACGTCGGGCCATCCGAGCCGATCGAACGGTCTCGACGGAGCGAGATTTGGATCGCCGACATCGAGGCGCGACAGCGCAAGGCCGTGAGCATCGGCCGTCTTCATGTTCTTTCTGCCCAATGGTCTCCGAAAGGGGACAATCTCTTGCTCACGGTCGCCGACAGTCCTTACCCGGATGACGTCCAACTGCGCCCGCGTCTCGTCACGGTTAGTCCCTCGGGGGGAGAACCGGACTTGTATTGCGCAACGAGCGGCAAAATCAGGCGCGCCAAGTGGTCTCCGGACGGACGAGCGATCGCTTTCCTAGGGAGTCTCGAGAGCGGCACGGACTTTTATCCCGGAGGTCTGTTCGTTTGCCGAGGCAAAGGGAGCGCGCCGGAAAACGTTGTCGAAGGGTCTCCGTATGCGGCAGAAGCTTTTCGATGGATGCCGGAGGGCCGGTCCTTGTTGGTCACAGCGGCCGAAGACGCCCAACGGTATCTGGTAAGCATCGACCTCGAAACTCGAACCCCAACGCGCTTGGTTAACTCCCCGTTGCAGGTGCAGTTTCGGTCTGACTACAGCATCAGCCGCGACGGACAGCGGATCGCCTGCGTTCTAGCGAAGAGCACGAAGCCCCCCGACATTTGGATCATGGAGCCAGAGGGACCCACGAAGCAGTTGACTCACATCAACCCCGACCTGGAAGGTCGCACGTACGGCGAAGGCGAGAGAGTCCGCTGGACCGCCAAGGACGGGTGGAAAATCTCGGGCGTCTTGATTAAGCCTGTCGGGTTTCAGTCAGGCGAACGCTATCCCATGATCACGCATCTTCACGGGTCGAACGTCGGTGAGGCCAATGACTTTCAGGTGAGCACAAGTCACTGGGGGCAGTTTTTCGCGGCTCACGGGTATGCCGTGTTGATGACGAACTATCGTGGGAGCCTCATGGGCAGCTACGATTTCCGGCGCGGAGCGCGAGGTGATTTCGGCGGTAAGGATCTTGGCGATATTCTGGCGGGTGTGGAGGCCATGGTTGAGCGTGGAATTGCGGATCCGGATCGTCTCGGCGTCAGCGGGATCAGCTATGGGGGATATCTGACCGCCTTGGCTGCGACAACAACTACGCGCTTCAAGGCAGGCGTCATGGCATCAGGCATCAGTAGCTGGTTCAGCATACACACCGGCCAAACCAAGGCGCCCGAAAGCGCGGTGCAGTTGGAGTGGTCTCGCTCGCCCTATGACAACCAGGATCTCTTGCTGCAGCGTTCCCCGAGTACACACGTCAGCAAGGCGAAAACTCCGCTGCTCATCATGTGGGGCGAAAAAGACCCGGCGATACCCGTCTCTCATGCGGTGGAATTGTTCCGCGGCTTACGGCACTACGGCGTGCCGAGCAAACTGGTCGTCTTTCCGCGTGAGGGTCACTTGGTTCGAGAAAGGAACCACCTGAAGCAGTACTATCGCCGGATGATCGAGTGGTTCGACGAGCATATCGGGATTCCAAGTAAGTAGTCCGAGCGTCTGACGCTCAGCAGATTGCCTCTTGGCCGACGGACCTGGGGAGGTATCCAATGAACGGAAAACTGAGTGGTAAGACCGTCCTCGTAACGGGCGCTAGCAAGGGAATCGGCCAGGGACTGGCGAAGGGGCTGGCTGCTGCCGGGGCCCGCGTGGCAGTCAACTACAAGACCGACGCCGAGGGAGCGAACGCTACCTGTCGGGCAATTCGCGAGTCCGGTGGAGAAGCTGAGGTTTTTCTGGCCGACGTGGGGTCCAAGTCCGAGTTCGAAAACTTGGTCGACTCCGTCTGCGAGCGTTTCGGACGCCTTGATGTTCTCGTCAACAACGCCGGACGCACCCGCTTCGGGCCCATGTTTGATGTCACGGAAGAAGACTTTGACGATGTCATGAACACGAATCTCCGGGGACCCTTTTTTGGCACGCTCGCCGCGGCGAAAAAGATGCTTGAGCACGGGGGCGGTTCTATCGTCAACATCAGCTCTTGCGCTGTCAGCCTCATCGTTCAGTACCATTCCGTGTACACGGCGGTCAAAGGGGGACTAGAAAGCCTCACGCGCCAGCTAGCGATCGAGCTAGGCCCCAAGATCCGTGTAAATGCGATCTCGCCGGGTCCCACCAGCACGGAAAGGAACCGGGGTTACGACCCGGACTACGACAAAAAATGGGGAGCCATCATTCCAGGAGGTCGTGTAGCCTACGTCGAAGACTATGTCGGCCCCTGCGTATTCCTATCGAGCGACGACTCCCGGTTTCTCACCGGAGAAGTGCTCCACGTCGACGGTGGGTGGACTTTACTCGGTTACACCCCGGATATGTCTCAACAGGATTTCTCCGAAGATCGCGAGCGCGGATAGCGGCGATCGAGGACGTCAAGCTGAGCCGGCCGGGACGTAGGTCAGACTTCAGGCCAAGCACCTTCTTATCCAGGCCACCCTGAGTGCTCTCTATCCTCTTTTCAGCAGCTCGTCCAGCGAAAGCTTCTCGAAGACGAGGTTGGCTTGGCTACCTTCGTAGACGATGCCGACGTGGCGATCGTCGACGCCAGTGATGCTCGGGTAACCGTTGCCTCGCCCCTCGTCGAGCAGCAGCCGGTACTCCTCCGGCCAGGTCTGGCCTTCGTCGAAACTGACCTGGATCGAGTGGTGATCGCGGCCCGTTTGGGAATGTGGGTTGGCGAACAGCAGGACGTGCTTCGGTTGCCCCTCCTCTCGATAGTCGAATCGACACAGACTGCCGTTGCAGTCGGGCTCGATGAGCGCCCGGCGATGCGTCGGGTGCGGCCGCCAGGTGCGACCGAGGTCGTCGGTCACATGCACGGAGCGGAGCTTGTCCGGGCCATCGGTCCGGGCGTTGAGCATGACCGAGCCGTCGTCCAATTGAACGGCCTGACATTCGTTGTTGCCGATCGCCGGGGAGCCGACGGTCCAGGTGGCTCCGTGGTCGCGGCTGACGATGAGTGTCGAGAACTGGCGGTCGTTTTCGTCGCGCCCTTCGCCGGGCATGACCAAGGTGCCGTCGCGCAAAGTGATTCCTGCTTGCGGGGAGGGGGCGAGAAGAATCCACTCGGCCTTTTTGAGCTTGCGGGTCATGTTTTCCGGCTTGCTCCAGGTGCGGCCGTCATCGCTGGAGCGCACCATCATAAACTGGGCGCTTTTTCCGATTTCGTAGCCCGGTTCGGAGCCGTCTTCGCCCCATTGATGCTTGCCCAGCCTGCCCCACATCCAGACAGCCGCGCAAAAGATCTCCCCGGTCTGCTGATCCACGACGATGCCCGGGTCGCTGCAGCCGTTTTGTTCCTGAGGCAGGCCGCCGTACTCCCCCATGTCCATGATCACGCGCATCGGCTCCCAGCTGCGCCCGCCGTCAGTGCTGCGGCTCAGGCCGATATCGATGTCCTCTTGCAGATCCCGACGCTTCCGCCGGCGAGCGTCGTAGACCGACAAAAGCGTCCCCTTCGGCGTCATGGTCAGCGCCGGAATGCGGTAAGTGTCGACGCCGTCATCGTAGTGCCGGCGCAGAGCGACGCCGATGCGCTTACGGACTCCCGGCGTCGCGTCGCGTGGGGCGACCATGCCCGCCGACGTTTCGATCGCCGTACAGCGGGCGCCCACCTTGTGGGACAGGTCCGCCGTGGGACGCAGCTTGCAGGAGAGCCAAAAGACGTTAGTTCCCTGCCCCAGCACCTGATCGCCGCGAAATGTCAGCTCGGCGGCCGGTTTGGCTTCCCCGCCAAATGGCACGGCCGTTAACTCGGCCAACAATGCCTTCCTGTCGCCGGAAACGGACCCCCCGTTGCGAGTCTTGTCGAGCTCCGGCGGCCGCTTTTCACCGGAATAAAACAAGCGTAGGTTCTCGATGTCCCCCAGGTCGTCTGTCCCGGACAGTGAAAACGTAAGCGAGGTTGCGCGAACGTCCGCTTGCTCGACTTCAACCACGACATGTGTCAACGCGTTGTGGTCGTTGCGAATCAAAACCGGATTAACGCGCTGACTGGCGGTTGCCGCCACGTTCGTGGCCGCCCCCTTGCACGAGGTGAGCACCGAAACGCCCGACACGCTCGCTCCGGCCGCGGCAGTGACAAGAAAACGCCGCCGGCTAAAAGTCCTCTGGTCAGGCAAGGTAGTCCCTTGGTTCTTAGACATTCGATATAGACCTGTTCGACATTGACCGGAATCTCGGATTAGGCATCCTGCTCGCACAGAGTACACGACCCTTGCGCTGAATGCAATCAATCTTCCGGCGCCGATCCTCAGTGGAGTCGAGCGCTCAGACAGCCCGTTTTGGCCGTTGAACGTATGCAGGGAAGCAATCGGACTTGGAGGCGTACGAAAAGTCACCTGGAAACTGGGCTCGAGGACGCCGATTCACCAAGCCCCAGAGCTTTCGCGCACGCTAGTATGAATTCAAACCCGCCCGCGGAACCGGTTTCCGGCGGGCCTTAAACAGGTTGACGGGAATAACAAAGAACCATCTTCGGCCCGTAGCGCTTCTTGTCGGAGCCTATCTGGGGATTTGCACAAGCCTCTCGCCCTCTTTGCCCGGGAGTGACTCGCCTAGCGAGACCGCGCAAATCGAATTCGTTGACATCACGGACGAAGCGGGGATCGACTTCCGGCACGTCAACGCGGCCACGGGCCAAAAGTACCTGATCGAAACCATGGGCCCGGGCTGCGCATTCCTCGACTACGACGGCGATGGCTACTTGGACATCTACCTTGTCAACGGCGCTCCGCTACCCGGATTCCAATCCGAAGTCCCGCCCGCCAATGCGCTCTACAGGAACAACCATGACGGTACGTTCAGCGATGTTACGGGTGAGGCGGGGGTCCAGGGGCCGGGGTACGGAATGGGAGCGGCCGCGGGCGATTACAACAACGATGGATTCCCTGATCTCTACGTGACTAACTACGGATCGAGTCTGCTTTACCGAAACAACGGGGACGGGACGTTTTCAGAAACCGCGGAGGCGGCGGGCGTGAACAATTCCGCTTGGGGAACCAGCGCGGCTTTCTTCGACTACGACAACGATGGGTGGCTGGACCTCTACGTGGCCAACTACCTTGACTTTCGCCTCGAGAACAATACCTACTGCGGGGTTCGTTCGAAATACAGGTCCTATTGCCATCCGGACGAGTTCGACGGGGTGCCCGACGTTTTGTACCACAACAACGGCGACGGCACATTTTCCGAAGTCAGCCAGCTCGCCGGAATTGCGGACCCGGCGGGAAAAGGACTGGGAGTGGTCGCGGCCGATTTTAACCAGGATGGCTATCAGGACGTCTACGTCGCCAACGATGCGGTGCCAAACTTCCTATATATCAATCGTGGAGATGGCACATTCGAAGAGATCGGCACTCTGGCGGGCGCGGCCTACAGTTCAGACGGCAAGGCGCAGTCCGGAATGGGTACAGCGGTCGGGGATTACAACGGGGACGGGTACATCGATATTCTCGTGACCAATCTTTCGAACGAAGGTCACACGCTCTATCGCCGCGAGGGAGAGGATTTTTTCTTCCGCGATGTGACATTCCCTAGTGGTGTCGGCCGCCCAAGTCTGCTGCTCACGGGCTGGGGCGCGGGCTTTTTCGATTATGACAATGACGGGGATGAGGACATACTCGTCGCTAACGGGCATGTGATGGATAACATCGAGCTGCTGAACAGCAGCTTGACGTATTTGCAACCCGCACTATTGCTGGAAAACCAGACTGGGAAGTACGTCGATGTCTCGAGTAATTCCGGCGCCGCGCTTTCCACGCTCCGGGCGGGCCGCGGTCTAGCACTGGGAGACATTGACAATGATGGAGACATCGATGTCTTAATGTGCAGATGCAACCAACGCGCCGTGCTGCTAAGAAACGATGGCGGCAGCCGCAACCACTGGTTGACGATAAAAGCCACAGGCCGCGCAAGCAACCGCGATGGCATTGGTGTCAAAGTGCGGTTGACGGTGGGCGGGAAGAGCCAGAGCAAGGAAATGGTAGCGGGTGGCAGCTACCTGTCGTCGAACGACAGGAGCTTGCACTTCGGGCTTGGGCCAAACGCGTCGTTGAGCAAATTGAGATCCAGTGGCCCAGTGGGAAATCGCAAGTTCTTGAAGAGATCGCTGCCGACCGTGTCTTGAAGGTCAAGGAGCCCTCGGCGAGTCCGTAGCTTGAACACGCGATGACCGGGAAAGCAGTTCTCCTTTTTGCGTTGGCCTGGCTCGGGGCCACGTCGGCACTCCCGCGCCCCCAGGACGTTGGCGCCGGTATAGCAAACGGGCGCCAAGCACTTCAAAAAGGAGATCACGCAGGTGCGGAACGCGCGTTCCTCGCTCTTATCAACCAAGGCGCCAAAGATGCAGAGGTTCACTACTGGCTAGGCGTGACGTATATGCAGCAGGAGAGAAATGCAGAGGCGGAAGAGTCTTTGCAAAAGGCTGTTGAGCTTCGCCCCGAATACCCCGAGGCCTACAACGCCCTTGGGGTTCTCTACGACAGCCAGGAACGCTATACGCAATCGGAATCAGCTTTCGCTCAAGCACTGGAACTCCGACCCGACCACACGAACGCCCATTACAACCTTGGTCTGAGCTACCTTCATCAGCGTAGGTTTAGCGAGGCTCTCGAACGGTTTGAGGAGGTTCTCCGACTCGATCCTGCCTACACGACCGCTTACCTCCAGCGCGGGACCGCTCATTTCGAATTGGCGGAGTATGCAGAGGCTCGTGCCTGGCTGGATAAGTATCTAGATGCCACGCCCGACGACGGCTTCGGGCATATCAAATTGGGGGAGATCCTCTTTCGGTCGGGCCGCTTCGAGGACGCCCTCCAGTCTTTTCAAAAAGCCTCGCGGCTCCCTGGCGACAAATCTCGTGCGTTCTCACAGCTAGGCTTTACCTACTTCAACCTTGGGCGTTACCCGGAGGCGAGCGAGGCACTCGATCAAGCCACCGAGCTTGATTCAGAAAACGTTGACGCTCTCTTCCATCTGGGCCGTATCTCGATGGATGGAGGGGATTGGGTTCGGGCTCGCTCGTATTTCGACAAGATCTTAGTGTTGGAGAGTAACCATGCCGACGCCCGGTATTACACCGCCGTGTCGTACTTCAACGAGAGAAAACTCGACGACGCCGCCCGCATTCTCGAAGGTGTGGTCGAAAGGCATCCCAATCACCGGCAGGCGTACTATCAGTTGGCCTTGACGCACCAGCGGCTAGGCGAAAACGTCAAGGCACGCGAGGCCCTCGAGCACTTCAAGCGGATC
This sequence comes from Bryobacterales bacterium, assembly GCA_965222095.1. Classification (GTDB taxonomy): domain Bacteria; phylum Acidobacteriota; class Terriglobia; order Bryobacterales; family UBA6623. The sequence continues at coordinate 1,284,053 of CBDCTD010000004.1, read as the reverse complement.
GAGGCTCAGGAACGTGACAGAAAGAAGCGATCTCACCGCGGACGATCGTACGTTAGCCAAGCAAGCGAGAATCAATAGCAGGTAGTCATGCTTAGCGTGTTCACCGCCCGGCGCATTGTGGGAGCGCTCGTAGTCATGGGGCTGTTCACCTGCTCCGTCCAAGTGTGTCGTGCCGCGCCGCTGCCAAACGCAAAGCTGATCCCGGTCGTTCATCCGGAACTGGATGGATTGGGAGAGCTCGTGCGCGAGCAGCTTCAGGAGGCGCGGGAAGCGCTCGCCTCGATCGACGCCAAAACCACAGTTACTGACGAACAGTTGAGCCAGGCGTACGGAAGACTTGGCAAGCTTTACCACGCCTATGAGATGTTTGAGGCGGCGAAGTCTTGCTATCTAAACGCTGAATCGCTGTCGTCCGGTGCGTTCCCCTGGCCCTATTATCTGGCGCGGGTCTACCAGAGACTGGGTGACCTCGCCAGCGCAGCGCAGAGTTACAAGCGGGCTTTAGAAGCTGATCCCTCCTACCTAGCAACGCTGCTTCGTCTGGGGGAGCTTGAATTCAGCTTGGATCACATCGACGCCGCCCAAAGACTCTTTGAAGGAGCCCTCAGACTAGACGGCTCGTCCGCTGCCGCGATGGTCGGGTTAGGACGGGTGTCTTCAAGCAGGAACGATCCCGAAGCCGCCATCAAACTCTTTGAGCAGGCTCTGACGCTGCAACCCGAAGCGGCAAACATTCACTACTCGCTCGCCATGGCGTACCGAAAGGCGCGGAACACTGAAAAAGCAAGGTTGCACCTCGAAAAACGCGGTCCGCGGGAGCCGGAGTTTCCGGATCCCCTGAACGACGAGCTAGAAGATCTGAAGACCGGAAAGTACTTCCGATGGCGTCGCGGCGTACGTGCGTTTTCCGAAGGGCGCCTTGAAGACGCGGCTTCGGAGTACCGCAAGATGGTCGAGGCCGACCCGGGCGAGCCCATGGCCTGGATGGATCTTGCTTCGACGATGCTGGAGCTTGGAAAGATCCCGGAGAGCATTGAGCAGTTTCGAGAGGCTCTGCGACTCTCACCCGGCAATTCGAGGGCTCACTACAACCTGGGAATCGCGCACACCCGGCTCGGTTCGGACCGCGAGGCGGCCCTGCAATACGAAGCCGCCGTTCAGTCACGTCAAGACTTCAAGGACGGCCACTTTCATCTTGCGAACGTGCTCATGCGTCTGGGACAGGACGGCAAGGCTCTGTCGCACTACGAGCGGGTCGTTGCCTTGGAACCCAGCAACGGATTCGCGCGCCTCATGCAGGCGATGGCGCTAGTCAGGCTAAAGCGTCACACAGAAGCTAAGGCACGCCTGGAAGACGGCCTGGCCGCGGTTCCCGACAGTCCCGACATGAAGCACGCCTTAGCCCGGCTCTTGGTCGCTAGCCCCGATGAGCAGATTCGCGACGGAAACCGAGCGCTACAGCTGATGCAGTCTTTGATTGCAAATCCGCAGAGTGTCGATCTGGAACACGTCGAGACCTTGGCGATGCTATCTGCTGAGTTGGGTCAGTTCGACAAGGCGGCGGGACTACAAAAGCAAATGATCAGTCAGGCTCAAGCCGCCAACCTCGGGGACCTCGCTCAAGCCCTCAAGAGCAACCTTGCAGAATACGAAGTCCGTCGCCCGTGCCGGGTACCCTGGCGCGATGACGACCCGGTGTTTTCGCCTGTCGCCGGAAGCCAAGCCGTTCTGGGGCCGGACGCTGACCAAGCGAGGGCTCAGCGCAAATGACCTTGAGACCCCAGAGTGCCGACCTCAGCAAAGGGCTACCCACGGCGGATGAGCGGCGAGCTGGTATGCCCCAGGCATCAATCGTCTCCAGGTGGCTAGAAGCCGTAACGACGGCGATCGAGAAGCCGTCTAGAAAACGAATGCTGATCTTCGAAAATCCCAGTATCAGGAACTGGCGCAGGCGGTGGCCAATCGCCTCATGTCGCTGGCCCTAGTGTCAGTGTCTCTAGCGCAAGTTCGTGGCCCACTTACCCCCGGGCGGCGTCGGCCGCCCCGCCCGCCGGCCTCTCTCGCGGCAGAGGTCGTTTTGCTGTCCGGCACGCTGGTCAAAGTTCGTGGCAGCTATTTTGATCTAGAAACGAACGACCGGGGAGAAGTGCGCGTCCTCGTAACAAGTGGGACTCGATTCCTGCTAGAGGATCGTGTCATTTCGGTCGAGACGATCAGGGCCGGTGACGATGTTCGAGTCCAAGCTTCTGAGGAGAGCTCGGAGGTATTCAAAGGGCTTCAGGTGGTGCTGGACATCGGCTCGCTGACCAAACCCGCTCCCCGCCTCCCACGGGAGGAGGTGATTCCGCGTCGCCCGCCTGATCCAGGCGAAGACGAGGACGAAGGGCCGCCGAAGCTGCTACGGCGCAAGCCCGGCCAATCAGGAGAATCTGGATCGCAACAGGATTCGAGTTCGACGCTTGAGAGTCCACCGCCGGGTGTTGTCGTGGATCCGTTCATCGAGCGGACCCGGAAGTGGGTGTTTAGCTACTCGCAAGACCTCCCTAACTTCGTCTGTCACGAAGTGATCACGAGGATGGCCAAGGGGGGCCGCCGCGCGGCCTGGCAGGCGCTCGATGTCGTCGAAGCCGACCTCGTCTACGAAGACAACCGGGAAAGCTACCACAACATCGAGATCGATGGGCGGCCGATACACAAGAAAATGGATCAGATCGAGGGAAGCTGGTCCATGGGTGAGTTCGCTTCAACGCTCCTCAACGTTTTCGTTCTCCAATCCCAGACGAAGTTTCGCTTTGACCGAGCCTCGCGCCCCTCCGGTGTTCCGGTTCATATCTATCAGTTCGAGGTCGCGAAGGCGAACTCTGCCTGGCGCGTCAATGCCGGGGGAGCAAGCATTTCTCCGGCCTACAAGGGAACCCTCTGGATCGATCCTCAAACCGCGCGTGTAAGACGCATCGAGATCCAGGCCGTCGACCTGCCGCCGGATTTCGAACTCGATACGGTGGAAATGACCGTCGACTATGACGAAGTTTCCATCGGTGGAAATGAGCACCTGCTTCCGATCGAATCCGAAAATTTCGGCTGCTGGCGCGGCACGAATCGGTGCGCCCGCAACAAAGTCCAGTTCCGCGATTATCGCAAGTTCAGCGCCGAGTCAACCGTCGTGACAACGGACTCCACGATCGATTACGACGGGACATCTCCCGCAAGAGAGTAATCCCCAGCCTCACGACGGCAGCCACCGGAAAAAGTTCGACCAACGGAATCTGTGGAAACCACTGATTTGGAACGTGGCGGAAAGCCCCTTACTCCAGGCGGACTCCGACCGGCAGCGTGAACAACAGTCCACGCAGGTCGTCGTCTACCTTGATCTTCCCTAAGGAGTGCTCCGAGCCTTGCGACCGATGCAAGGTGGATCCGTCGGTCCGGACAAGACTCAGGGAGTAAGAGCCAGGACGAATGCCGTCGACGAGAAAACTTCCGTCCTGGTCCAGCAGCGCTCCAAGCCGCCGTCCTTGCGTGCCGCCATTCGCCTGTTCGTCCGCCTCGGGATCGAGCACGATCAACATGCGCGGGGCTTCAGGAGGCTGCAAGCCTAGAATCGTCCCGGTGATGCGATACATCCTCGTGGACGGCATAGTGAGCCGAACGGTCTTACGTATCTGCCCATATTCGAATTCCACTTCGGTCGCAATGGGGTGATACGTCAGGCCCCGCTGCCGTTTCTTCGGCTCGGCCTCCACCCGATAGCGCCCGGGCCGCATTTCCCAGGCGCGAAACACACCCCGATGGCTACGCTGTCCCAAACCGATACCACCCAGCAAGCCGCTGGTGGGTTCCGTGAGGCTGCGCACTGTGACGATGATGTCGTCCACCGGCTGGCCGTTCGCGTCTGTGACGCGCACTTCCAATTCTCCGTTGGGGATCAGCTCGAAATCGACCTTCCCGCATAAGCCGCTACCGGAACAGCGCACTTTCTTTTCCAGATGCTTCCCTTTCCCCGCAGGGTAGAACGACGAATGCGTGGCCGCCACGACAATCTCCCCCACCGGCAGGTCGCTGAGCATGTAGCGCCCGAAACCGTCGGTTCGGACTTGGCCGACCGTTTTCCCCACAGCCGATTGGGCTTCGACATGAGCTTGGGGTATTGGCACGAAACCTGGGCCTTTGCGCTCATAGACCAGCCCTGCAACCTGGTTCTGAGCGACAAGGAGTGGTGTGAGAATCAGCAGGGACGTAGCGAAGCACCGATTCGCAAGGAAACGAAGCATGAGTCCCCTAATGAGGTTAGCTGTGGCCGTCGGCACCCGCCACGCGCCCTCCTCAGAGGATACGCTTTTAAGCCCCAGCCGGGTTCAGGACTCTCCTGGCCTTGAACATCTAACTCCGTGGGCCACGTCGCCTGCTTCGTGCCGTTGTAGTGCTCACCAGCTCACAATAAGCAGCCGCCTAGGTTTCATCTTGACCCCCGTCAGCGACCATGCTATGCTCAAACCGAACCTAAAGATTCCAAAGGGTTTAAGATCGTTTCGGTGCAGTGATTCAGCCCTGTGGCAAGCTGTTGCTTAAGCACGTAGCCCACGCCGGTTCTGCGATGCGGATGTCTCAAAGGCGCCTGGCTCTGGCGGTCAGCCTGTTGGTCCTGTGCCCGCCGTTCCTATTCCCCGCTGACAAGTCATCCGAACCGGAAATCCTTTCCCTTTACCCTCTTGGGGGCAACCCGGGGGAGACTTTCACCGCCCACGTTCGCGGGAAAGGTCTCGCGGGAGCGAAACGCGTTTGGACCAATACCGCTTCCATCACCGCCCGCATTGAACAGGTGGAGCCTCTAGAGCTGCCACGGGGAAAAGACTGTTCAGCAGCGGAAACCGACGAACCCGAGATGGGGCAGCGGCTAACGCTCCAGGTGCAAGTCAGTCCAGAGGCCCAGCTGGGCGCTTATCGCTTGCGTCTGATCTCTGAGCGAGGAATTTCCAATCCCGTCACGTTCTTGGTCGGTCCGGAACCGGTAACGATCGAGGACGAAGGGAATCACCAGTTTTCCAAGGATGCGCAACTGGTGTCTGTTCCCGTTGCGATTCAAGGCAGGATCGGCAAAGAAGGCGAGACAGATTGGTACGAGTTTGAGGCCGGCGAAAACGAGGACCTAACGTTTGAGGCAGTGTGTAACCCGTCAAGCGATTGGATTTTGGCCTCGGAGGGTTGTGATCCGAGGATCACCCTGTATGAGCCGACAGGAAGCTGGTTCAGTCCCGAGACGTTGACGCGTCTGGCCGTGAACGACGATGCGATTTGGCAAACGTTTTCAACGAGTGCGCTGCTCACCTACCGGCTTCCTCGCGACGGTCAATACGTGGTTAAAGTCGATTCGCACGTAGGGGCGGGTGGCCCGGATATGGTTTACGAATTTCGGATCTTCCCGTCTTCGCAGTCCGGGCCTGTTGACGGAACCCGGCTCACCGAATCGACCCCTTGGCGGGAACGAGACTTTCGCCGCGGACTTGATCCCCGGCGGATGACGCAACTTCGGGCGAGAACCGTGCCGGGATCGCTGCCGAAAACCTTCGCGCCTGATGTCCCAGCTGATCAAGCTGGGGTCGGGGAGTCGGGAGCGAAGACGGCATCGGCTACGGAGAGCGTGGAGAATCAAGCGATCGACATCTCTCAGGAGCAGGAACCCAACCACGACCCGATGGCCGCCCCGGAGATCGGCATCCCCAGCATGGTGGAGGGGGCGATTCAGCGCCCGGGCGACGTTGACGTCTACCGGGTAAACATAGAGCGCGGCCGCAAGCTTGCCTTCGAGTTCGAACTGATGGACTCGCGCCTGCCGCATTTTAGTCCCTACTTGGAGGTTCTGACCGCGGCGGGAGACAGAGTCCTGACAAACGTTCACAAAAGGGTCGTTAGGAACTCGACGTTCTACCAAAAGGACGTTCAAGCAAAGACGATCCACACTTTCGAAACGGAGGGACAGCATATCGTGCGGGTCCGAGACCTCACGAGCCGCATGGCGTCTCCGACCTTCAAGTACCGGCTCTTAGTTCGTCCCCAGGTGCCCCATGTCGGCGAGCTTCATCTAGCCGAGAAACAGGTAAACCTCGTGCGAGGCGAAGCAAAAAAGCTGAATGTCACGACCGATCAGGAAGAAGGGTATCAGGGCGAAGTGGCGGTAGTGGTCGAAAACCTTCCCGAGGGCGTCTCTAGCCTGCCGGGGACGGAGGTCAAACCGGTCGGTGGGCCGCCCCTCGACGAGGGCGAAAAAGAGAAGTATGTGCCCCCTTCGCAAACGGCGACCGTAATCTTGGCAGCCGCCGAAAGCGCACCCTTGAGCGTCGAGCCACGGTTTATTCGAGTCGTCGCACGACCCGTGGTGGGCGGCAAACTGGGAAAGCCTCTGCGCGTAGCGGAGCTGCCGCTAATGGTGGTCGATAAGCCCCGCATGGCTCCTGAAGCAACTCCAGCACCCGCAGGCCTAGAATGAGAATGAGAGCGCTGATGCTACGATCAATGGGCTCTTGGCGATCGCTATCCGGGTGCGCCTTGGTCGCCCTGTTTTACCTCGCCCTCACGCCGACCCTCTCGGCTTCGTCCGCCAAGCTACTTTCCCTCCGTGTCCTGCCGGAAGAGCCAACCCTGTGGGGAGCGAGCGCCTCCCAGAGATTTGTCCTGCTGGGCCTCTACGCGGATGGCATCGAACGGGACGTCACCTCCCAGGCACGGTTCATCCTCTCCGACGATGGAATCGCATCCTTCGAGGAACATGGCAGACTCGTCGCGGCTTTTGACGGCACGGCAACTCTCCGCGCCGACCTTGATGGAGAGACGGCTGAGACCCGAGTGAAAATCTCCGGAACGACCGAGAAAAGGCCATTCAGCTTTGGACGCGACATTGGATCGATTCTGACGAAGCGCGGCTGTAACGCCAACGATTGCCATGGCAGCGTGAAGGGCAAGGGTGGATTCAAGCTGTCCGCCAATGCGTTATACCCGCGGGAAGATTACAAGTGGATCGTCGAAGGGGGAACGTACCAGGTCCTCAGCCCCGAATCGAAGGGCCCGGAAACCCCGCGCATCGATTTGAAGAAGCCCGAAGATAGCCTGTTCCTCCTGAAGCCAATCATGAGTATTCCCCACGGTGGCGGACAGAAGTTCAGCATCGATTCTGCCGACTACGAGACGATCGTCAGATGGATTCGGCAGGGCGTACCGTTCGGAGAGGAGTCGGAGGGGGAAAGCGTTCGCGTTGTGGGAATCGAAGTCCAGCCGTCCGAAGTCGTGCTGGACGCTCAAGGCCGGCAGCAACTACTGGTTAGCGCACGGCTGTCGAACGGGCGAAGGGAAGACATCACCTCCGAGGTGCTCTACGTCTCGAACAATTCTGAAGTCGTCGATGTCTCCTCCGGCGGTGTCGTCAAGGCTGTCAACACCGGCGAGACGGCCGTTATGATCCGCGCCGCCGGCTTTGCGGTCAGCACTGGGTTCGGAGTGATTTCAGAACCTCTGGACAGCTACCCCGAGGTCAAGGAAACCAACTTTATTGACCAGCATGTTTTCGCGAAGCTCCGAAAGTTCAACATCATTCCCTCCCAGCTCTCGAACGATCGGGAATTCCTGAGGCGCGTCTGCCTGGACCTGACCGGCACGCTGCCGCCGCCCGAGAGAGTCCGGGAGTTTCTCGCCGGCCAAGACCCTAACAAGCGGGAAGAGCTCATCGAGACGCTGCTCGATACGCCAGAGTACATCGACTATTGGACGTTTCGTTTTGCCGACGTCTTCCGTGTCGGTCACTTTCTCCAACCTGGACCGAAATTCACGGATTCCTACTGGGAGTGGGTTCGAGACAACGTGGAGAGGAATCGACCCTACGATCAGGTGGCCATGGAGCGGATCGGGGGGCAAGGTGCGCTTGGGGCCCCGAATCACTACTTCGGAACGGGGGGCGAGCTGCCGAAGCCGCCCGACATGATGGCCGAGCAAATCAGGGTTTTCTTCGGTCGACGCCTGGATTGCGCGCAGTGTCACAACCATCCCTACGAGAAATGGAGCCAAGACCAGTTCTGGCAACTGACCGCCTTTTTCGGCCAACTGACTCGGGCCGGCGATTACGGGGTGGACACCGTCATCTACGACGACCCGGAAGGGCATGGACAGCTTGGACAAGGAGAGAAGACTCACCATCCGCGGACGAAAGAGCTTGTCGAGCCGGCGTTTCTGGATGGCACGCGCCTCCCTGAGGAGAAAGTTCATGACCCTCGCCTTCAGCTGGCCAGGTGGATGGTGTCGCATCCCAATTTCGCCCAAGCCGCCGTCAACCGAATCTGGAGCTACTTTTTCGGCCGGGGAATCGTGGATCCGGTTGACGATTTTCGTCTGACGAATCATCCCACGCACCCGGAACTCCTCGCGGCCTTGGCTCAAGAGTTCCGGGACAATAACCACGACGTCAAGCATCTGATTCGGTTGATCGTCCAGTCGAGAACGTATCAGCTGTCTTCGGAGGCGAACGAGACCAATCAAGTTGACACGATCAACTATTCACATCGAGTTCCTCGCCCGCTCGACGCCGAAGTGCTGTTGGACGCGATCTCTCAACTTACCGGCGTGCCTGAGACGTATGAGAAGAGCGCTACCGGCGCCGTGTTGCCCGCTGGGATTCGGGCGATCAACATCGTGAGACCCGACGCTTTCCCAACTGGCTTCCTCAACGCCTACGGGCAGCCAAGCCGGCAAACGGTTCCTGAGCGCAAAGTGGAGCCCAACCTGGCGCAGGCGCTACACGTGCTGGCAGGGGGAACGTACAACCGCAAGGTGTCAGCGGACGGTGGCCGAGTTGACGGCCTCGTCGAAAAGGGCGCCTCGAACGAAGAAATTATTGAAGAACTTTACCTCGCGGCGCTGTCGCGGTTCCCGACCGATCGGGAACGGTCGATTCTGAGGAAAATGATCGCGCAGGCCGATTCCCGGCGTGAGGCGATCGAAGACCTTATGTGGGGAGTGATCGCGTCCCGCGAATTCGCCTACAATCATTAAGGAGCGGCGAACAAGACGATGAAGGCAAATGCTAGCTGGGGATGTACGGGAGGTCATGCAACTCGCCGCGACTTCCTGCGCCTTGGTTCGTTAGGGGCTCTGGGTATCACTTTGCCCGGCCTTCTGCGACTCCAGGCGACGGGTGCCGGACAGGACGCAAAAGCCAAATCCGTCATCTTGCTCTGGCTTGAAGGTGGGCAAGGGCAGGTGGACTCGTGGGATCCCAAGCCCACTAGCTCGTTCAAACCGATCTCGACTAATGTGCCGGGAATCCAAGTCTCGGAGATCTACCCGAAGACAGCCAGGCACATGGACAAGTTGGCGGTTATTCGGTCCATGCATACGGAAGAAATTGATCACCCGGAAGCCACCTACTACGCCTACACCGGCCACCGTCCTAACCCGGCCATGCAGTTTCCCAGTACGGGCGCCATCCTTACAAAAGAAGTCGGCCCCAGAGGCGCCATTCCGCCGTTTGTCAAGTGCGCCAAGTCCGAGCACCAGTTGTACGATAACTACCTGCGGTCGGCCTTCCTTGGTCCCGAATACGACCCGATGCTGCTCCCTGATCCGAACGCGGACGATTTCAAGGTCGCCGACCTAACGTTGCCGAAATCGGTTTCGCCGCATCGCGTCAACAGTCGCTTGTCGTTCCTCGAAGCCATCGATCAGTCGTTCCGCGGCAAACACGAGATGGCGGAATTCGGGAACATGGACACCTTTCAGGAGCAGGCCCTCTCGATGATCCTCTCCCCGGAAGTGAAGAGTGCGTTTGATATCTCCCAGGAGTCCGACGAGACCCGCGATGCCTACGGACGGCACGGATTCGGACAGAGTACGCTTCTTGCCCGGCGGTTGGTCGAAGCCGGCTCGGTCTTCGTGACGGCGGCGGGCTACAGATACAGCCAGTGGGACACCCACGGCGACAACGACAAGAACGTCCGCGACGAGTTGGCTCCCGTATTCGACACCGCCTTCAGCACCCTGCTAGAGGACTTAGATCAGAGAGGTCTTCTCGAAACCACCATCGTCCTGGCCATGGGAGAGTTCGGTCGGACGCCCCACGTGAACCCGGGCGCGGGCCGTGACCACTTTCCGAACTGCTGGTCGGTGGTGATCGGCGGAGGTGGCATCAACGGCGGACAGGTCGTGGGGGCGAGCGATGAAAGAGGCGCGGAAGTCGTCGACCACATGGTCACCATCGGCGACCTGCACGCAACCATCTATAAGGCCTTCGGGATCGATTGGACGAAGACCTACGACACGCCTATCGGCCGCCCCATCAAGATCGCCAACTCCATTGACGACAAGACTGGCCAACCGATCAAGGAAATCATCTAACGCGGGATTGCCTCGACACTCACAGAGTCGTGTGGAGTAGCGCCCCCGCAAGTTTGAGCACCCCGCGTCCGGATTGTACAATCTCCCCATGACTTGCAGGGGCCGTCTTCGAATCGTGGCCCTGGTCGTGTACCTGCTGTCTGCGGCGCCACTGGCCACCACCGTGTCAGGAGCGGATTCCAAGAGCGACGAAAACCTCGACGCGGTTTTTGCGAATCGCAGAGGACAGGCCAATCGGCTTTGTGTCGGGGACGGCCGGGGGAAACTCACTTGTCGCAAGGTCAGCACGGATGCCTTCAACAGCTCCGCCGTGGCGGTCGGAGACTTGAACGGCGATGGCGCTCTCGATACAGTGTTTGCCAATCGCAATTCCCACCACAATCGAGTCTGCCTTGGAGATCAACAAGGAAAAGAATTCGCCTGCAGCGACGTCAGCCGCGACTCATTCAACACCACCGACGTCGCGTTGGGAGACTTGAACGCGGATGGCCGCCTTGACGCCGTCTTCGCCAATTCCTTTGAGCGCAACCGCGTATGCCTGGCGACCGACGCCGGACGCTTCACCTGCACCGACGTCAGCGCGGACGCGCTCGACACGTTCGGCGTGGCGTTAGGAGATATCGACGAAGATGGCCACCTCGATGCCGTCTTCGCGAACGCCTTTCAGCCCAATCGCGTTTGTCTCGGAGACGGACGGGGCCGCTTCGCTTGCGCCGACGTCAGCCCGGATTCGTTCAACAGTTTCGACGTCGCCTTGGGTGACATCAACGGCGACCACCACCCCGACGCGGTGTTTCCCAGTGGCGGTCAACAAAGTCGCGTTTGTCTTGGGGACGGGGCAGCCGGCTTCACGTGCGCCTATGTCAGCGAGGGCTTGTTGCACAGTTTTGGCGCTGCAGTCGGGGATGTGAACGGCGACGGTAGAGCCGACGCGGTATTCGCCAATTCGGGTCAACCCAATCGCGTTTGCTTGGTGGATGCGACCGGCTCCTTGGCCTGTGCCGATATCAACACGGATGATTTCCGGAGCTTCGACGTGGCGCTCGCTGATCTGAATCGTGACGGCGACCTCGACGCCGTGTTTGCCAATTTCGACCAGCCGAATCGCGTCTGTTTGGGAGACGGGACCGGCAGCTTCTCCTGCAGCGACGCCAGCGAGGATTCATCCGCCACCGCCGGCGTCGCGATCTCTATCTCCCCCCAGGAAGGCCGGACTCATGCTCATTAAATCTTGCGTCGTTAGTCAAACCGGAGGCCTCGCACCGTGGCGGACGATCCTTTTGGCCACCCTACTGACCTTCATCCACGCAGGTCTACTCCCGGCGGAAGATTGGCCCGAATGGCGCGGCAAGGGTCGCGGTGGCGTTTGGAAAGAGACCGGCATCCTTGCCAAGTTCCGCATCAGCGGTTTGAAAGCTACGTGGCGCACTCCCATCGCCGGAGGATACACAGGACCCGCTGTTGCCGACGGCCGTGTCTACGTTACTGACTACCGATCCACTCAGGGACGCAAGGGAATCGAAAGGGCGCTTTGCCTCGACGAACGAACCGGGGAGGTCCTCTGGTCACACTCATGGGATGTCGACTATGCCGGTCTCGACTACCCCTACGGTCCCCGCGCCACGCCAACCGTAGACGGCGACCGGGTTTATATGCTCGGCTCAATGGGCAGGCTCTACTGCTTCAACGCCAAGACCGGCAAGGTGGTCTGGGAAAAGGACTACCAAGGCGACTACGGCGCGGAAGTTCCCATCTGGGGGATGGCTGGCGCGCCGCTGGTAGACGGTAAGAGGCTGATCTGCTTAGTCGGTGGAAAACCCGACGCGAAAGTCGTCGCGTTCGACAAGATGACCGGCGAGGAGATCTGGCGCTCGATCTCGTCCGATAGCGAGCCGGGATACAATCCCCCTGTCATTTTCGAAGCCGGCAACGCACGTCAGCTCATTGTTTGGCATGCAGCGGCCGTGACGTCGCTCGATCCCAAAACAGGCAAAAGTTATTGGGACTACCCGTTCAAGGTCGGGGCTGGGGCGACCGTAGCCACACCCGTCTTCGACAATAATCGGCTCCTGGTTTCGGCTTTCTACGAAGGTTCCCGCTTTTTCAAACTGCATCCTCAGGTTCCCAAGGCCGAACTCCTCTGGAAGGGCAACAGCAAGAGCGAGATTCGCACCGACGGGTTGCACGCTCTCATCACCACGCCTGTGATCGACGGGGACTATATCTACGGGGTCTGCAGCTACGGTCAGTTCCGCTGCCTCGACGCCCGAACGGGAAAACGAGTGTGGGAAACCCTCGACGTCACAGGGGAAAGAGCACGCTGGGCAGCCGCCTTTATCGTTCGCCACGAAGACCGCTACTTTATCAACAACGATCGCGGCGACCTGATCATCGCCAAGTTGTCGCCCGAGGGCTATCACGAGATCAGCCGCGCTGCGATCATCAAGCCAACGACACCAGTCGGCCGGCCACGCGATATGGGCGCCGTCAACTGGACTCATCCCGCCTACGCCAACCGCCACATCATCGTGCGCAACGACGAAGAGATCGTACGGTATTCGCTAGCCAAGCAATAGCCGGCGACGAGCGGAGCGGGCACGAATCCCAGAGGCACCGATCCGGCGGATGCAGGGGGCGCAGGATGCTTTGCGCTTATGGCTCTTGGGCGCCCGAAGTGTAGGGGCGTGGCATGCCGTGCCCAAAGTCCCCGGTCGTCCACTTAACTTCTAATCCGCATTTCTCACCAGCGGTCGGCAGGAGTGGAAGCAAACTCCCGCCGTTCGAGGTGTAGGGGCGCGATTCATCGCGCCCGCCGCTTGATGACAAACTGTTTGTTGGGCTATGTGCACAAAGTGTTGCCGCGCGCCATGGCCGCCGGGCCTCTCGCCTCGTCCACCGCGGCCATGGTGAGAAATGCGGGCTAAACACGTGACCGAACTTATGAAATAGGACCACCTACGCGGCACTACAAACCGCGTCGCGAATGGAGCACACTTTGGCATTGGGCTCCGATAGGTTGTCGTAAATTTCTTGGAGGGTCTGTTCGTCGAGCGATAGCTCACCAAGCGCATGCGACTGGATGGACGATATCGCCTCATCGAACGGGAACCGGCGCGCCCACGCACGGCCAAGCGCAATTCCCACGTGAATCAGGTTCATGAACATCGTGTCGTGAGAATCAAGGAATGGCTGCCGAGGATCTTCCCAGTGCTCAGCAGCCACTGCTAGGATGCTCGGAATTCTCCACGCTTCAAGCAGCCAACGGCCAACCTGCCGCGAGTCGACGCCGAAAACTTCCCCTTGGGCTCCGTAGTGGGTCATGTTGTCCGTAAGGGTGATGGCCCGCTCGTAGTCCTCGCGGAATTGAGAGAGAAGAACAAATTCGCCAATATTGTGAAGCAGCCCGCCTACCAGCAGCTCGTCCGAATCCAAGTCAGGGAAGAACTCGCCCACGGACTTGCAGGCGGCTGCGGCGGCTACCGAGTCCTCCCAAATCTGGTCGCCGAGGGGTTCTCGGCCAACCATGCGATGAAACAGCCCCGCCAGAAACATTTGAAGCATCAGCGCATGCAGTTTCGCCAGCCCGACGACCGTGATCGCCCTGGATATCGTCGTGACGGGCGACTGCACGGAATAGAAGGCTGAGTTAGAAAGCCTGAGCAATTGGGCGGTGAGCGCCTGGTCGACAGAGAGGACTCGATCCAGTTCCTGGAAGGAACAAAGTGGGTCCTCGACCAGCTTGAGCGCCTCTCGAAGAATGGGAAGCGACGCCGGAAGTCGCTTCAGCCGCTCTACCGCCCTTCGAACCCGCCAGGCATCGGGCAGCGACAGCGTCGCTTGGACTGGATGTGGAGCGTAAGGAGTCAACCATTGTTCTTATCGGCCGCAACCGAGTGACGTAGCACGTTTTTTGCGCCTAGGGTCACAACTGGGCGGATTCTTGCGGTCCTGACGAAGCCGGGTGGCCGAGCGGCTTGCGGAGTTTGGATTGGGTACGCCGCGGAGTTTGCTTGCTCTCGCACGCCCCCGCGACGAGCGAATCAGAGCCGCGAACCGAGGTCAAAGCCAAAGCAATTCCACGACCTTGACTACGGCCTCGCGACCGCGGTCCTGCTCACTGCCGCCAGGCTGAAAACTTGAGCCCCGGCCTGCGCGGGTATACAATCACGGGTTGTCGCGGAATCGAGGCGAAAGATGAAAATCGGAATCATCACTGACAGTCTGCAGGACATGCCGTTCACAGAAGCCCTGGACTGGGTCGCCGCCCAAGGCATTCAAGCCGTGGAGATCGGGACCGGCAACTTCTCGCACGGGAAGCATTGCGATTTGGAAAAACTGGTGAACGACGCCGGAGCGCGCGAAGAATTCATGGGCGCCATCGAGAGTCGCGGGTTAATGCTATCCGCCTTGAACTGCAACGGCAATCTACTCGATCCACATCCGGAGCGCGGCAAGACGTCCCAGGACGTCTTCCACAAAACGGTGGAAGCCGCCGGCAAGCTCGGGCTTGACACCGTCGTCACGATGAGCGGCTGTCCCGGCGAACCGGGCGGCTGCGAGTACCCGAACTGGGTGCTTCATCCCTGGCAAAAGGAGTACCTAGATCTCTACGAATGGCAGTGGGACAAGGTCATGAAACCTTTCTGGAAGCAGGCCGGTCAATTCGCCTCCGACCGCGGCGTGAAGATCGCCATCGAGATGCATCCCGGCCAGTCCGTGTACAACACGAGCAGCCTTCTCCGCCTCCGGGAGATTGCCGGGCCCAGTCTGGGGGCCAACCTCGACCCCAGCCACCTGTTCTACCAGGGTATGGATCCTATGGCTGTGATTCGTGCGCTGGGTAGGGACTTCATTTTTCACGTCCACGCAAAGGACACCAAGATCAATGATCGCGAGACCGCGGTCAATGGCGGACTTGACCTGCGTCCCATGTCGATGGTTGCCGAGCGATCGTGGACGTATCGTACACTAGGCTTCGGACACGGGGCCGATTGGTGGTGCGACTTTCTGAGTGAGCTGCGCCTGGTGGGTTATGACGGCGTCCTGAGTATCGAGCACGAAGACCCGGTGATGAGTTCGAAGGAGGGCATCGTTAAGAGCGTCGAGTTTCTCAAACCGCTCGTGATAGAAACGATGCCGGAAGAGCATCTACCCTGGCTCTAAGGGGCGGCGATGCCACGACCCAGCTTTTCTCACCCGTGGCCGGCAGGAGCGGAAGCGAATGCCCGACGCTGATTGTACGGGCGGACCGCTGCAGTGCGGGGTAGGCAGGGGAGCCATGGGCCGTCGCCGACTACAGACGACCTGCGCGTCTCCGAGTGGATTCGGACCAGGGCTTCCGAAGCGACCGACGATCCAAGATTGATCCCCCTAGGCATTCCGGAACCTACAGAGATCCGAGCGGTCATTGGCTAGCGGACAGCACTCGCCGGATTTCGAGCGCGATGTCTAGGAGCTTCGAGCTGTCTGTGTTGTCCAGCAGTACGATTAGTTCTTTGCGGCTTGGAATACGCTGAATAAGTGATTGAAATCCGAAGATTGCTCCTCCGTGCATCGGAATGGATTCGCTGGCATAGGGCGAATCTGGCTTGGGTGTCAAGATGCCCCACCCGTAGCCGTAGTTCTCTAGATTCGGCCTGAAGAGAAGATCGCGGGTTTTGGCTGGCAGCAGACGCTCGGTGTAAAGTGCCTGATCCCAAAGGTAGAGGTCGCGCACAGTCGAGTACAGTCCGCCCGCCGCGTGAGGAATGGACATGTCATAGTGACGAGCGTTTTTCAGCCCGTCAGGAGTACGTTCGTAGCCAGCCGCGCGCCGTGGCAGGAGTGTCTCCTCACTCACGTAGCCGGAGTCGTTCATCCCCAGAGGGGTGAAAATGCGCTCCTTCAGGAGCGCCTCGTAAGTCTTGCCAGAGACATGCTCAAGGATTGCACCCAGGAGAAAATAGCCAGAATTGCTGTATCCGAAGCGCGCACCCGGTTCGAACTCTAGGTCACCGCTGCAGTACTTCTTGGCGAATTCCTGTACGCCGTATCGTACGTGACTCTCCGGGCCTTCGAGAAAGTTGGGAAGGTCCAGGAAATTGGGAACTCCGGAGGTATGCGAGAGCAGGTGATGGGCGGTAACCCGGCTTCCGGTGTCCTTTCGGTAGTACGGCAGATAGTCGGAAATGTGCCCGCCGAGCTCAATGTTTCCTTCGCTTACGAATTGTAGGACCAGGAGCGCTGTGAATTGCTTGCTGACCGATCCGAGTTTGAACTTCGTGCGCGGGTCGTTCGGAATCCTCCATTCCAGATTGGCGAAGCCCAGGCCGCGCTCATAAATGATGCGGCTACCCCGGGCGACGAGGACTGACCCGTTGAATTGCCCTGCGTTGAAACGCGCCTGCATGATATGGTCGATCTCTGGGGCGAGATCGGCGCCAATGGCGTCTAGCGCGATGGCGCACAGCAGGATCAGAATACGTGGCGTAGCATGCGACCGAGTCCCTTGTTGGCCCAGTGCCATTCTCTAGCGTGAGCTTAGCAGCTTGCCGCGCACGTAGAAAAAGCAGGATCTGGACCTAGAGTCGGACCACCGCTGATGGTGCTTGGCCTGACACTGCTGTCGGCACAAATAGAAACGATGCCAGAAGCGCATCTACCATGGCTGTGACAGGCGGTACGGCTCGGGGAGCGGTGGCCTGCCGCCTACGCCAACGCTTTTTGAATCACGTGGCCGCCCACGTCGGTGAGGCGGAAGTCTCTGCCTTGAAAGCGGTATGTAAGCTTCTCGTGGTTGATTCCCATGCAGTGCAGCATAGTCGCCTGAAAATCATTGGTGTGGACCGGCTCTTCCACGGGGTTGTAGCCTAGCTCGTCGGTTGCGCCGATCGTAACGCCGGGTTTGATGCCACCTCCGGCCATCCAAATCGCGAAGGCTTTCATATGATGGTCGCGACCGTAGTTCCCATCCGCCGTGCTTCCCTGATTCATCGGGGTGCGGCCAAACTCGCCGGCCCAGATCACCAAGGTCTCGTCCAGCATGCCGCGATCCTTGAGATCTTGGATTAGAGCCGCGGAAGCCTGGTCCGTTTGGAGGGTCTGCCGGGAAATGTCGGTCGGCAGGTTCTGGTGGTGATCCCAGCCGCGGTGATAAAGCTGAATGAAACGAACGTCGCGCTCCGCCAATCTGCGCGCCAACAGACAGTTACTCGCGAAAGAGGCCTTGCCCGGCTCCGCTCCATATCGCGCCAGCACCTCGGCGGGTTCCTGGCTTAGGTCGGTCAACTCCGGCACGCTGGTCTGCATTCGGAACGCCATCTCATACGACTTGATGCGCGTCATGATTTCCGGGTCCCCGACCGTATCGAGCCTATGCTGATTGAGATCACGGATTCCGTCGAGCAATCGCCGCCGCGTTTTGGCGTTGATCCCCGGAGGGTTTGAGACGAATAGAATTGGATCGCCGGTCGCGCGAAACTCCACACCTTGGTGCGTGCTGGGCAAGAAACCGCTTCCCCAATAGCGCGACAGTAGCGGTTGTCCGGTACTGCCGCCGGATGTGAGGACGACGAAGGCGGGCAACTGGTCATTCTCACTGCCCAGGCCGTAGGATAGCCAGGCACCCATGGTCGGCCTGCCGGGCTGCTGACCGCCGGTCTGGATCAACGTCACTGCGGGGTCATGATTGATGGCGTCTGTGTGGACCGACCGAATGATCGCGATATCGTCCGCGATCTTGGCGGTGTGGGGCAGAAGCTCCGATAACTCGGCGCCCGACTGCCCGTGTTGCTGGAATTGGAACTTCGATCCCATGCAGATCAGCTCTTGGCCCCTTAGCTGTGCGATTCGCTGCCCCTTCGTGAAACTCTCGGGCATCGGTTGGCCGCTCAGCTCGGCGAGCTTCGGCTTGTGGTCATAGAGATCGAGTTGCGACGGCGCGCCAGACTGGAACAGGTAAATGATGCGCCTCGCCTTTGGGGCGAAATGCAGCGGGTTCACGACGCCCCGCGACTGCAAAGAGGATTTGGCGCCGCCGAGCAGGTCCTTGTCTAACAAAGACGCCAGCGCCATGATGCCGATGCCCCTCGATGAGCGGCTGAAGAAATAGCGTCGCGTCATGTCGCGAGAAAACTCTTCGGGGTAACCCATGGCCTTACTCCTTGGTAATTGTTTCGTCCAGATTGAGGATCACGCTCGCCACGCCCGTCCATGCCGCCAACTGGATCGCGTCCACGTTCTCCGGTCTCTCGGACTCACCAACGGTAAGAAGTTGCTGCGCGGCCTCCTCATCCTGTTGGTAGGTCGTCAGCATGTCACCGTAGACGCCCTCGAGAACACCGGCCTCTTTCTCGTCCGGCATCCGGGCCAAAGCGACCTTGTACGCGTAGTTGATCCGATCGCGATCGCTCTCGCCGCCTTCCCGAAGGATGCGCTGCGCGAAGTTACGGGCTGCCTCGACGTACGTCTCTTCGTTCAGCGTGACGAAGGCCTGCAAAGGGGTGACGGTGATTTCTCTTTCCACCATGCAAACTTCGCGGTCCGGCGCATCGAAGGTGGCGAACATAGGATTGGGCACCGAGCGCTTCCAAAACGTGTAAAGACTCCTCCGGTATAGGTCCTCGCCCTCGCTGGGGACATAGGATTCTTGACAGTCGAACGCCTTTTCCGCCCACAAGCCCGCCGGCTGGTAGGGGAACACACTCGGACCTCCCGGTTCACGATCTTGGTCGAGTAAGCCGCTGATCGCCAGCGCGTTGTCCCGAACCACCTCGGCGGGCAGTCGCTGCCGAGGGCCTCTCGCCAACAAGCGGTTCCGGGGGTCTCTGGCGAGCAGATCATCGCTCACCTGGGAAGACTGTTGGTAGGCGGCAGACATCACGATCTTCTTGATCGTCGCCTTGACGTCCCAGGCGCTTTCAATAAACTCTGTGGCCAACCAGTCCAGCAGTTCGGGATGCGACGGCAGTTCACCTTGCGAGCCAAATTCGTTGGTGGTCTTCACCAGGCCCGTGCCGAAGAATAGCTGCCAAAAACGGTTGACTGCCACACGGCTGACGAGAGGATGATTCGGGTCCACCAGCCACTTGGCCAGCGTTAGCCGGTTCGGTTCTTGCTCTTCCGGCAGTGGCGGTAGAAACGCCGGGACGCTGGCGTTTACACGCTCCCCTCTCGTGCGGTAATCCCCTCGAACCAGCACGTGTGTGGGCCGCGGGTCTTCCATATCCTCCATCACCCGCATGGCGGGAATCTCGCGGTTTAGCTCCGCTAGAGCCTCACGTAGGCCCTTGAGCTTGTTCGACAATTGCTGGATCGCCGGGGAGCGCTGCTCGCGGAAATACCACTTCACTTCCCTTCTCTGCTCGCGGGTCCACGCCCCTGGGGCCGATTCGAAAATCTTCTTGAACTTCTTGGTGGCTTCGTCATCCCACGACATTTCGGTCGAGAAGTAAAACCGGAACCGTTCAGCGCGGTTGACGACCTTGAGCAGGATTTCGTTCTGGCCGGGTTTGAGCCTGACCTTCAACTCCTTCCTAGTGGAAGGAGTACAGCCGGGGAACTCTTCCGACAGAATCAGCTCGCCGTTGACCCAGAGCTTTTCGCCGCCGTTGATGTTGGCTAGCGTCACGAGGCTCAGGTCCTCGGCGCTGATAAACAGGGTCAGCTCGCGGGGAGCTTCCGCCTGGATCGTGCGATAGAGATAGAATGCCGCATTGTCTCCGATGAGCTCTCGGATGACGCTGTCCTTCCAAGTAGGCTGCTGCCTCCAGAAGAGCTCGCCGTTCTCATAGCTCTTTCCAAAGTTGATCTCGTGCTCAGGTGGAAATTCCGTGAGAAAGGCCTCTGAGCTCGAAACGTCGACAAACGGGCCGATCGAGTACCAGTCGCTGATAACGAGCGACTTTGTAGCAGCCTCTTCGATCACTTGCTGCTGCCACTGTTTCTGGGCCGCGTCCAGCGCAAAGTTGGTGGTGTCAAGCAGCGACGTGCGTTTCGATTCAAGGTATTCAATCTCACCCGTGAGGCGGGCAAGCTCGGCGCTTTGCTCGGGCGACGGCAGTCGAATATAGGGCGGCGCCGGGTCAGCCACTAAACCCCTTTCGGGCAACCGGTTGAAGAAATCGTAGAACTCGTAATACTCTTTCTGCTTGAACGGATCGTACTTGTGATCGTGGCACTCGGCACACCCAAGAGTTGACCCGAGCCATACCGTCGCGGTTGTGTTCACGCGATCGATAACGTACTTGGTGATGTACTCTTCCGGGTCCGCGCCACCCTCGGTGCTGGTCGTGTGATTGCGGTTGAATCCCGTGGCGATCCTTTGATCCAGCGTTGGGTTCGGCAACAGATCACCGGCAAGCTGCTCGATCGTGAACTCGTCAAACGGCCTATTCTGATTGAACGCATCGATGACCCAGTCTCGGTAGGGCCACATCTTGCGCTCTTGGTCTCGGTGGTGGCCGTCGGAATCGGCGTAGCGGGCCAGATCCAGCCAGTGCTGAGCCATTCTCTCCCCATGCTGGGCCGAGGCCAGCAGGCGGTCCACCAGCCCCTCATACGCTTGGGGACTGTCTTCAGCTAGGAAAGCGTCCACGTCTGCCGGGGTCGGCGGCAAGCCGACGAGGTCAAGGCTCAGGCGGCGGATCAAGGTGTTCCTGTCCGCCCGCGGCGACGGTCGCAGCCCTTCCCTTTCCAGGCGAGCGAGGATGAAATGATCAATTTCATTCCTTACCCAATCGCTTTCGTCCACCCCCGGGGGATCGGGTCGCCGCGGCGGTATGTAGGACCAATGGGTCTGCCAATTCGCCCCCTCACTGATCCACTGGCTGATCAAATCAACCTGTTCCTGGGACAGGGTCTTGCCGGTGAAAGCAGGCGGCATACGAAGTACGTCGCTTCCTGATGAGATCCGAGCCAGCAGTTCACTTCCAGAGGGATCTCCGGGCGCAATCGCAAGTCTGCCGGAAGGCAGTTTTTCGAGAGCGCTTTCCTTCTGGTCCAGGCGCAGCCCGGCCATGCGCTTCTTTTCGTCGGGCCCGTGGCAGGCGTAGCAGTTTTCTGAAAAGATGGGGCGGATCTGGCGGTTGTAGTTAATCGAAGTTGTGGCCTTCGGCGGCGCGGCCAAGAGCGCTGCGGTCCAAAAAGCCAACAAACACGCGGCGCGGGCGACCGGTGTTGAACGGAGCCCTACCTCGCGCAGGCGCGATCGTCGCAATTCACAGGCCATCAGAAACCTCCGACACCATGAGCGGGATGCTCTTTGGTTATTGTAACTTGACGCTCGCACGGTGGGGTCTCCATTGGCCGGCCAACTTCAAGCATCCCAGGGCAGGACTGCCTGTACCTAACCGAAACCCCCACGGTGGGAAAAGCTGTTCTCCGCGCAGGTAATGAACTCGAGTAAGGCAGCCCGCCCCTCTTCGGTGGCTTTCTTTGCTCTCAGGATCGCGGGGCCGACATCTTCCGGATCCTCTATTCGCTCCGCCCAGCCCCCCATGGCGCTCGCCATGTCGGCGTAGTTGCCCCCTAAGTCGCGCGTGCCGTATTTTGCGTGGGAGCGGGCGAGTGACTCCGTTTCGATGGCCATCGTCGAGTTGTTCATGACGATAGTAAGGATCGGCAAGTTCGACCGGACCGCCGTTTCGAAGTCCAAGCCGGTCATCCCGAACGCTGCATCGCCCATGAAGTTGACGGCGAACTTCTCCGGCGCGGCAAGTTTCGCGCCCAGTATCAGCCCTAGTCCCGTTCCCAACCCGTGTGACTTCCCCCAGCCGAGATAGGTTCGCGGCCCCGCTGATTGGTAGAAGGGCATGAGCTGGAACCGGGGTCCACCTGAGTCGTGGGTCAAGATAGTATCGGCCGGGTCCACGCGGTTCATGAACTCCCAGACGACTCGGTAGGGATTAATCGGAGTTTCCTTCGACGTGAGTTTCGGCATCCACTGCTTCAGCCAGCTTTCTCGCGTGCTCGCCACTTGTTCCGCGACCAGGCGGCTCTCGTGACGCGGCTTGTCTCCCAGCAATTCCTTACACGCCGCGATGAACTGCCGCAACACGAGCTTGGCATCACCGATGATCGGATAATCCACGTCATAGTTTTTGCCGATGTCAACCGAATCGTTGGTCGCGTGGATCAACACTTTCCCCGGCGGTATCGTGGTGGTCAGACCGTGCTTGCTGAAGCTGGTTCCAATCCCGAAAACCAAGTCTGAATTTTTCAGGAATTGGTAGGCAGGTCCACTCACTACTCCCGAGCCGCTGCCCAGCGCGAGGGAATGTTTTTCCGGGAAGGCGCTCTTCCCCGCCAACGTGGTCATTACCGGCGCCTGAAGCAGCTCGGCGAACTCCAGTAGTTCTTGGCAAGCATCCGCGTAAAGCACGCCCTGCCCCGCTTGGATGACCGGGTTCTTCGCATCGAGCAGAGCTCGCGCCGCATCCAGCACGTCCCGCGGATTCGCTTGGGCAACGGTCGCCTTGACCGGCTTGTAGCTTTCGAGGAGCGAATCATCCACATCTTCCATAGCGACGTCGAAGGGCACTTCGACCATCACGGGCCCGGGTCGCCCCATCTTGAGGCTGGCGAAGGCACGCCGCATAGTCCCAACTACCCTGTCGGCCGTATTGATCTGTTCAATAAACTTCGTGACCGACGCGTAGCTGCGCAGCGAGCTGAAATTCGGAAATACGCCATCCATCTCCCTCGTCTGTCCCAGCGGCAGCAGCAGCAGCGGAACACCGTCGGAATAGGCGGTGGCGATTCCCGCATAGGCGTTTTCCGTTCCGGGTCCCCACTGCATGGCGAAAACACCCGGCGGGGTTCCGTTCGTAACCCGAGAATACCCGTCCGCAATACCCACGCCGACGCGCTCCTGGCGACAAATCACCGGGCGGATACCGACATCGCTGACCGACTCGATGATCGGCGTTGTCGGAAACGCGCTGAGGTATTCGACGCCCTCTCGTTTCAAGATGTGGGCGATGACGTCCACGGTTGTCATGTCAGCCTCCTAGGGTCGCGGGTGTGGCGAGCCGTGATCGTTCCCTGCATTCCCTGGTTGGCCTCCTCCAGTGCATGATTCGCCGTTTCCCTGCTGGGAGAGGTGAGTCTAGCGCTCAAAGCAGCAAGACGTTGCATTCGTCAAGCGGGTAGGCTTATATTCAGGACACTCGTGTCAGTCGCCCACCACGAGGCAACCCAAGTTTGGAGCAGTGAGACTATGAACGTCAAGGTAGGTTTCGCCCGCGGATTCACGGCGTGTCTGGTTGCCCAACAAGCCCGAGCAAATCCTGTGGCGGCGATTCCTGGATGAGATTTCTATGAAGCTCTCCGTCATCATGCCGGTGTATAACGAGGTCACGACCATCGCCGAGATCGTGCAGCGTGTCCAGAGTGTCGACATCGACAAAGAGATCATCGTGGTCGACGACTATTCTACGGACGGCACGCGCGACATCCTTGGCAACATCGAGAGCGAAAACTCGAATGTCACGGTCCTCTACCACGACCGCAACAACGGAAAGGGACGCGCGCTACGAACAGGCTTCGCCGCTGCTCAGGGCGACTATGTTCTCATCCAAGACGCCGATCTCGAGTACGACCCAGAGGATTACGCCAAGCTGATTCACCCGCTGGACCACGGAAACGCGGACGCCGTCTACGGCTCACGCTTCATCACGACGCACGAACACCGGGTCCTCTATTTCTGGCACTCATTGGGAAACACGTTCTTGACGCTCCTGTCGAACATGATGACCGACCTCAACCTGACCGACATGGAGACCTGCTACAAGGTTTTCCGGCGCGAGTTGATCCAAGCGATTCCACTACAAGAGGACCGCTTCGGATTCGAACCCGAGGTCACCTGCAAGCTAGCCAAAGCGAAGGCGCGCATCTATGAAGTCGGCATCGCCTACCACGGCCGAACCTACGACGAGGGGAAAAAGATCAGCGCCAAGGACGGATTCCGCGCCCTGTGGTGCATCCTGAAATACCGCGTGAAACCCCTAAAGCTCGGTCCGTCCTGGAGGCCACCCAAGGCAGCTAGCGTCCCGCAAAGCTAGGCACTCACCCGATCCCTCCCAGCGCCTCGACCCCCGGCAGCTTTCGTCCTGCCAGAAACTCCAACGACGCTCCACCACCGGTCGAAATGTGAGTGATTTCCTCGCCGACGCCTGCAACCCGAATTGCCTTTTCCGAATCCCCGCCGCCCACAATGCTCATCCCCTGGGACCTAGCGACTGCCTTGGCGATTTCTACCGTCCCTTCGTGAAAGGGTTCAACCTCAAACACCCCCATCGGCCCGTTCCAAACGATCGTTCGCGCCTTGGCGATTTCGGTTCTGTACGCCGCAACTGTGCCAGGCCCGATGTCAAGTCCCTTCCAACCTTCCGGGATCGGCTGATTCGGCCCATCCACGATCCTGATCTCCGCGTGAGCGTCGATCGTCTGGGCGGTGCGATGGTCAACGGGAAGCAGCAGTGTGTCGCCGGCTCTCGCCATAACCTCAAGAGCAACATCGAGCTTGTCGTCTTCCACCAGGGAACCTCCGACCCCCACTCCCTGCGCCTTAAGAAACGTGTAGGTCATCGCCCCACCAATAAGAATCCGATCCGCCAAACCCACGAAGTTCTCTAGGACGTCAATCTTGCCCGAAATCTTAGCCCCGCCAACAAGCGCCACGTAAGGCCGCGCGGGGTTTTTCACCGCCATCGAAAGGTGACGCAGCTCCTTCTCCATCAACAGTCCGGCAGCCGACTCTTCGACATGCGCCACCATCCCGGCTGTCGAAGCGTGAGCGCGATGCGCTGCTCCGAAAGCATCGTTTACGTAGCAGTCACACAACGACGCCAACTGCTTCGAGAAATCAGAGTCGTTTGCCTCTTCTTCGGAGTGAAATCGCAGGTTCTCGAGCAGGACGACTTCCCCCGGGCTTAGCGCATTGGTTATCGCTCCAACCTCCACGCCTACACAGTCAGGTGCCATCTTCACGGCTCGGCCGAGCGATGCCGCCAGCCGCGAAGCCACGGGCGCCAGACTCATCTTGGAATTGCGTTTGCCTTTCGGCCGCCCAAGGTGCGACGCCAGAATCACGGCTGCACCCCTTTCGAGGGCCAGGCGGATCGTCGGCAGCGCCGCCTGGATGCGAGTGTCACTGGTGATCCGCTGCCCGCTTTCATCGAGCGGAACATTGAAATCCACGCGGATGAACACACGTTTCCCCCCGAGATCAAGATCTCGAATTGTTCGGTATGCCATTAAAGGACTTGCGGCTAGGCCGCACCGGTTGGCGAAACTGTTTCGCGCGAGATCTCAGAGGCGAGCGGCTAGTGTAGTGCCACATAAATAACTGGACAATAACACCCTTTTCACGGTAGGATGGTTTATGTGGCCATCCGCTGACGCTCTACCCCTCACCGCTCCGCAGCGAAACGCTCTTCGTCGCCTGGTTCGAGGAGGCAACACAGCCCAGAAAATGGCCTTACGGGCAGGCATTGTTTTGCTGTGTGCGCAGGGGTTGGCGAACCACGCCATTGCCCGCGAACTCGGCGTCAACCGCAAGACCGTCATCCTGTGGCGAAAGCGCTTCGCCCAGTCCGGCCTCGACGGACTCCGCGATCGGACGCGCCCCGGACGCAAACCGGCGCTCTCCGCTGAATTCGTCCAATGCACCCTCGATACAACGCTTCACGAGAAGCCCCGGGCGGCCACGCATTGGAGCACCCGCACCCTCGCCAAGCACTTGGGCGTCTCCAAGATGGCCATCCAGCGCGTCTGGAAAGCGCACGGACTGCAGCCCCATCGCCTCGAAACTTTCAAGCTCAGCCGCGACAAGCAGTTCGTCGAGAAACTCCGCGACGTGGTCGGTCTGTACTTGAATCCGCCCGAGCACGCACTGGTGCTCAGTGTCGATGAGAAAAGTCAGATCCAGGCCTTAGACCGCAGCCAGCCGGGACTGCCCCTGAAAAGGGGTCGTGCCGGCACCATGACCCACGACTTCAAACGACATGGCACAACGACGTTGTTCGCCGCCTTCAATGTGCTCGACGGCAAGGTGATCGGCGAGTGTCTGCCGCGACATCGGCACCAGGAATTCCTCAAATTCCTACGCAAGATCGACCGCGAAACGCCACCGGCGCTGGAGCTGCATCTGATCGTGGACAACTACTCCACGCACAAGCATGAGCAAGTGAAGAAGTGGCTCGCGAAGCACCCCCGCTTCCACTTTCACTTCATTCCCACGTCTTCTTCTTGGCTCAATCTCGTCGAGCGCTGGTTCCGCGAGCTGACACAGAAGCGCATCCGCCGCGGCGTGTTCCGCAGTGTTCCCGAACTCGAGGCCGCCATCCACGAGTACCTGGAAGCGAGCAACCAAGCGCCCAAGCCCTTTGTCTGGACAGCTCCGGCACAAGATATCCTCGCCAAAGTCGAGCGCGCCGCCAAAACCCACGCCATTGTCCAGAACCGTTAGTGGCACTACACTAGTAGGCCGTCCTGGCCAAGGCTTTCTGATCGTCCCGGGACGTGGCGCACGCATTCTTGCGTGCCGTGTCGCCATTCGTGGCGACATCGAATCTCCAGCGGCGCACGCTTTCAGCGTGCCGTGTCGGGCTTTCGAGCCCGACATTTCCGAATCATCGTGAACTCTTATCCCGGACGGTCCACTAATTCAGGCCCCGCTTTCCGATAAGCCGGGCGAGATCAACCACGCGGTTGGAGTAGCCCCACTCGTTGTCGTACCAGGCGAGAACTTTCACCAGGTTTCCGTCGAGAACCTTCGTCATAGAGCCGTCGACAATCGAAGAGCGAGGATCGCGCATGAAGTCACTCGAAACCAGAGGCTCCTCCGTATAGCCCAAGATGCCCTTGAGCGGCGCCGCTTCGGACGCTTCCTTGAGTTTGGCGTTTACTTCACTCGCGGTGACATTCTTGTCGAGTACAGCCACCAAATCGACGACCGACACATTCGGCGTGGGGACCCGTATGGCGAATCCATCGCACTTGCCCTTGAGATCGGGCATCACAAGCCCAATGGCCGCCGCCGCTCCCGTGTTGGTGGGAATCATGTTGAGCGCCGCCGCGCGGGCGCGACGCAAGTCGGGGTGGGGAAGATCGAGCGTCCGCTGGTCGTTTGTGTAGCTGTGGACAGTCGTCATCGTTGCCTTCGCGATCCCAAAGTGATCGTGCAACACCTTCGTAACCGGTGCCAGACAGTTCGTCGTGCACGAAGCGTTGGAGATGACGTTGTGCGTATCAGGGTCGTATTCGGAGTCGTTGACGCCGAGCACAACCGTAATGTCCTCTCCCTTCGCGGGCGCGGAGATGATCACCTTCTTCACGCCATCGCGCAAATGTTTCGACGCGTTCTCCGCTTTCGTGAACAGACCCGTGGATTCTACAACGACCTGTGCCCCAACTTCGGACCAGGGAATCTGAGCCGGGTCTCGTTGAGCGAAAACCTTTACGAACTGGTCGCCTACCTGGATACCGTCGTCCGTCGATTTCACATCGACGTCGAGATTGCCCAACACCGAGTCGTGCTTGAGCAAATGCGCCAGGGTATGCGTGTCCGTGATATCGTTGACCGCGACGATTTCGATGTCCGGCGCACTCATGGCCGCACGATACACGTTCCGCCCGATGCGGCCAAATCCGTTGATGCCAACCTTTACTGCCATGCTCGTGTCTTCTCCTCGTGTATTTTGATGCTATCGTTCCACCGGCTCGTCCGTTCTGACCTCGCCGCCAACGCCGGCATACGATTCGCGAACCCGGGTCACCTCCCCGTCTACAAAGGTGACAAACGTGATGTTGCCGGGGGGGGTGCCGTAAATCCAGTCTTCGCTCTCCACGCCCCCTTTGGCCTCCCGCACCTTTCGATTCGGACGGCCTCTGGCCAGCAAGACCATCTCCCGGTCCATTCCCGCTAAAACGATCTTCTCCTTGATCGCCTCCTGGAATTCCTTCGGCAGGCTCTCCACATAGAGTTTCGTCGCTGAACGGTGCTCAAAATCCAGAACGGGCTTGAGCATTTTCTTGATTCCATCGGGCCCGACATCCGGGAAGGCCTCAGCGAAGACCAGGGAAATCGTGGTGCCCCCCGGCGCATGAACATTCTGACCGCCTATCGTGCCCCCACTCTGTCGCCGGCTGGCGCCCCCCGCGATTTGTATCCGGTGCCACCACTTGCGCCCGCCCTTGATGCCATGGTTCAGCTGCAAGATCAGCCTCTTCCGCTCGAACTTGAGCTTCGTAATCTGGATCAGGTTACCCACTTTCGCGGCCGGGCCGAACTTGTCCATCGCGTCCTGCCACACATCCTCGTCGTAGGTCCCCTTAGAATTGAGGGCCAGAGGCTTTTTCGAACGGGGGATCCGCACCTTGGCGGTTCCGTATTCCGCCATGATCTCGCGAACGATCTGCGCCCGCTTGTCGATGCTGAGGCTGTGGCGGCCGTCCACGGCGCCGGTAGTCAGCACCAGCCAGCAAACAGCCACGCCGAGTTTTCTCATGGCTGACCCGCTTTCCCGGTCACGAACGTCCCTCCGAATCCCAGATAACCGGTCTTCGGTTCACTGGGATGGGCGCTTTCCACAGGACGACTGCGATTCCCACGACCACGATCGTCGTTAGCGGGCTCGCTTCGGGTCCGTAGGCGCCACCCGTCCAGTAAGCCGAACCTGTCGGCACGATATTGAGGTCTGTCAATCTAATTCTAAGTCCACTGAGGTTCGCACCGACAGTGGCCAACGCGAGATTCCATCCGCAGTGCACGCCGTAGGGCAGCCAAAGTGAGCGAAAACGTACCAACGCCAGGCCGAACAAAGCGCCGAACAGGACCGTATTTACCGCGGCCGGTCCAGAGAATTCCGGGTTGTCGCGGTGCAACCAGGCGAACAGCAACGAGGTTCCCACAATCGCTACCCACGGGTTCGTGGCCCGCATCAATTGCTGTAGGCCGTAGCCGCGAAACAACATCTCCTCGCCCGCCGCCCCGATGGCGAGAATGACGATACCGACTCCCAAAGCCGGCGTCCACGCTATATCGTTCGTCCAAACGCCCGATTGGATCTCGATCCAGCCTGCCGCCCATTGCACAGCTACTATCGACAATCCCGCCCCTGTTCCCAAGGCGAAGCCGAACGCGATGTGCGAGACCGCAAAACGTCCGCCGGGCAGGGCGATGCTGGCGAAGGGTCTCATCTGGGGAAACCGTAGCAGCAACGCGGTTACCCCTAAGACCGCCGGAAAAAGTGAAAGAACGGTTAGTAGAAGAGGGTGGTCGAGGCCGGGACTCCCCCGGAGCGCCCAAGCCAGCGCCCACCACAGCACGCAACACAAGACACAGAACAGGGCGGCGTGGGCGAGACTCTCCCAGAATTGCCTCATGCCCCGCTGAATCACCCGGCTGCCCTGGCCGTCGATGCTTGTGTTGTCTGAATTCGACCCTTCTTCGGAGATGGAAGCAACTCCAAGCTGTGAGTCAGACGCCATTCCTGCTAATCAATACGTTTTCCAGTCTCGACGTGGCGTACGCTTTGAGCGTGCCGTGTCGCCATTCGTGGCGACATGTTTCGTTGCTGCGCCGGCCCCTCTGTCGGGCGGTGGGATGCCGGCAAGATTCCTGCTAATCGGTGCGTTTTCCGGTCTCGACGTGGCGTACGCATTCTTGCGTGCCGTGTCGCCATTCGTGGCGACATGTTTCGTTGGTGCGCCGGCCCCTCTGTCGGGCGGTGGGATGCCGGCAAGAATGCCGGCACAGCACGCTCAAAGCGTGCGCCACGTCGCTTTCGAACCCGACATTTCCCAATCTATAGTCAACCGGTCTCAAGAAGAGTCCACTAGCAGCCCGCGGCAAAAGTCATGCAGGAGCAAAAAATGGGGACTGCTACCAATTCGCTTCCCGTCACGACCCAAGAAACAAAGCACTTAGCCTGAAGCGAATTGGCTGGCCGTACCCGATTTTTCGCGACCTTCACTTCCTACCAGGGGCTGCCAAGCACACGAATCTTGCTGTCGTCGGTGCTTTCGTGATCGCCATCTAGGCTCCGACCGGAGCCTCAGTTTTTCGAACCTCAACCACCCTTGTAATCGAGAACGTCCTCCCCGGGATCGAAAGGCGTGAGACCCGCAACACCGGAGGCTTCACCCACACGGCTGCTGATCCGCTCCATATCCTGCTTGTCCCACCCGATTGAAGTGTCGAGTATCGCACCGTCCCGATCGATCAAGAAACTCGTCGGCACGTTCGTGATCCCATATGCGTTTGACACGGGATAAGTCTCTTCTTCAGGATCGAAGAGCGCGGTCAGATTAACCTCGAACTCTTGGTTGAACGCCTCCGTAGCCTCAGGTCCATCTTGCGAAACCGCCCAAAGCGTGACGGGTTTGTCTTCCACACGAGACTCCAGGCGGCCGACAAACGGTAACGCGTACTGACAAGTGGGACACGAAGTCTTGAAAAACGTCAGCAGCACAGGGCCCTTTTCAAGGGCGGCTGCGAGAGTGCGCGCCTGGCCATTCCCGTCAAAAAGTGTGAAATCAGGAGCTTGAGTACCTGTGGACAACGCTGCCATCGTTACTTCCCTTCCCTCCGGGGAGACTTTGCTCGCCGAGTAACGCGCCTCAGGCTGCGACGTTCCCATTCTAACAGCCAGAGCCAATTGCACCTGACTCTCGACTCTCCAGCGAACTCATCGAAGCTCAATGCCCAACACCTTCAGGCTCCCGGCAAGGCGAATCTCGCCAACCTAGCCGACACGTACCGGTCGGGGGGCTCTTCACGCCTGCGAACTAGCCTGCACTTCACTTCTCGTATTTCCTTGCTCGGGCGCAGGCTGAAAGATATACTAGTGTAGTGCCACATAAATAACTGGACAATAACACCCTTTTCGCGGTAGGATGGTTTATGTGGCCATCCGCTGACGCTCTACCCCTCACCGCTCCGCAGCGAAACGCTCTTCGTCGCCTGGTTCGAGGAGGCAACACAGCCCAGAAAATGGCCTTACGGGCAGGCATTGTTTTGCTGTGTGCGCAGGGGTTGGCGAACCACGCCATTGCCCGCGAACTCGGCGTCAACCGCAAGACCGTCATCCTGTGGCGAAAGCGCTTCGCCCAGTCCGGCCTCGACGGACTCCGCGATCGGACGCGCCCCGGACGCAAACCGGCGCTCTCCGCTGAATTCGTCCAATGCACCCTCGATACAACGCTTCACGAGAAGCCCCGGGCGGCCACGCATTGGAGCACCCGCACCCTCGCCAAGCACTTGGGCGTCTCCAAGATGGCCATCCAGCGCGTCTGGAAAGCGCACGGACTGCAGCCCCATCGCCTCGAAACTTTCAAGCTCAGCCGCGACAAGCAGTTCGTCGAGAAACTCCGCGACGTGGTCGGTCTGTACTTGAATCCGCCCGAGCACGCACTGGTGCTCAGTGTCGATGAGAAAAGTCAGATCCAGGCCTTAGACCGCAGCCAGCCGGGACTGCCCCTGAAAAGGGGTCGTGCCGGCACCATGACCCACGACTTCAAACGACATGGCACAACGACGTTGTTCGCCGCCTTCAATGTGCTCGACGGCAAGGTGATCGGCGAGTGTCTGCCGCGACATCGGCACCAGGAATTCCTCAAATTCCTACGCAAGACCGACCGCGAAACGCCACCGGCGCTGGAGCTGCATCTGATCGTGGACAACTACTCCACGCACAAGCATGAGCAAGTGAAGAAGTGGCTCGCGAAGCACCCCCGCTTCCACTTTCACTTCATTCCCACGTCTTCTTCTTGGCTCAATCTCGTCGATCGCTGGTTCCGCGAGCTGACACAGAAGCGCATCCGCCGCGGCGTGTTCCGCAGTGTTCCCGAACTCGAGGCCGCCATCCACGAGTACCTGGAAGCGAGCAACCAAGCGCCCAAGCCCTTTGTCTGGACAGCTCCGGCACAAGATATCCTCGCCAAAGTCGAGCGCGCCGCCAAAACCCACGCCATTGTCCAGAACCGTTAGTGGCACTACACTAGGCAGTCCGAAGGGGGACTTCCGATGGGAACTTCATTCGCAACAACGTACAAGCTTCTCGGTCTCTTGTTACTGGGAACTCTGATTGCATCGGCCGTTCCAGTGATTGGGCCGCCGGTCAACCAAGCGAATTTCTTCCCGCCGGAGTTGCGCCAATACGGCATCGCGCACGGCGCGATGTTTGCGGTCTTTGGGCAGGAGATGGGTCCGCTGGAGCTCGTCATCGTCTTGCAGTTCCCCATTCCAACTGAAATGGCAGGAACGTCCGTCCAAGTCACCGTTAACGGGGAAACGCTCGACTGCCTGATGGTCTTCACCTCAGCCGGGCAGTTGGCCGCGATCCTGCCGTCTGATACGCCCTTGGGCGACGGGACCATCACGGTCACTTTCAACGGCGAGACCAGCGATCCCGCGCCGATCCTGGTTGTCGACAACGCGGTGGGTATCTTCACCCTGCGCCAGGACGGAGGAGGCCCCGGTGTCTACACCGACGCCAACTTCGCCGTCAACACCATCGTGAACGCTTTCGCCCCCGACACCCTGGCGATCGCCTGGGTCACCGGCCTCGGCGCGCGAACGCCCGACAATATGCCGGTTGTGCAGGACTTGAAGAGCCAGTTGGACCTGGAAGTCTCCGTCGGAGGCCTCCCGGCCAAGGTCATCTACGCCGGGCCGTCGGGCTGCTGCGCGGCGGTCGACCAGATTATCTTCGAGGTTCCCCAGGGCCGCGAGGGCTGCTTTGTGCCTGTCGCGATTCGGGTCGATGACTCAGTCAGCAATTTCGCCTCGATGTCGATTTCCTCGGAGGGGACAACCTGTTCGGACCCCCATGGCTTCAGCGCCGAACAGATCGAGCAGATGCGCGATCAGGGCACTTTAACCGTCGCATCCGTCGTCATCAGTAAGTTCTTCCCCACCTTCTCCCAGGTCCCCAGCCCGCAAGTCCAGGCCTTGAGTGGCGGAGGGACCGCGCAAGAAGGGGACGTCTTCGACTTCGACGGAGGCGGGGTCAATCAGGCCCGCTTCGATGTGGTTCGATACACCTTCGAAAATTACGGTCGCGCCGGCGACCCGATCGCGGTCAACACCTGCTCGTTCGATTGGTTCGTCGGGGACGTTCCTACATTGGGCAAACGGCTCGAAGCCACCGGCCAGTTGGTCATTGACTTTGACGGCGACCGTATCACCGACCTGACTCTGTCGGCCAACACGGGTTTCACGGCCACGTTCGATTCCCCCGGCCTGGACCGCGTTCCCGGTTGGGGGGTCGCTCCGGGCAACGTCTCTTTCGAAGACTACGATTTTCCAGATATTGAGTTCGCCTCCGATCACCCCTTGCCCGAAGAAGGTGTTTTCTCTTGGTCTTGGGGCGCCTCCAACGCGGAAGAGGTTGCCCGGTCTTCGGACCGGGGTTATCAGGGTGAAGGTTGGGACATACTCTCGAACACAGCGTTCAAGGTGAACCGGCCAAGTGCCGGCCTCTCAAGGGACATGCTGTTTCAGCACGCCGGCGACTACCAGGCGGTCAGCCTAAAGTTGGAAAGGCAGTTCAACCAAAGTTGGCAATGCAACAGCAGCTTCCTCCTCAGCGATGAGGAGCTTGAACTAGTACTCGACAGATATCTCTTCCCGCATTTTCCGGAAACTGGGCAGTCAAGCATCGGCAGCACATTCCTTCGCACCACCGAGCTGGAAACCCCCAAGATCCCGGTCGCCGACCCCAACTCCCCCGTCGACTACTTCTTGCCGCTCGAGGATTCGGTGCTGATTAGGGAGTATTTCGAGGGCTTCGGCGCGGACTTGACAGGCGATTTCCCGGGCACCGGTTCGCAGAGTCAGGGGGGCTGCAACATTTTATCCGGGATCGGTCGGATCGACATCGCCTGCAGCCACAATGTCCAAGATGCGACGGCCTTCACCTTCAACATCGAGAAAGAAACTGATGTTTCAGACGAATTCTTCAGGCTGCTGCTGAACGACATGGACCAGTCGACGTTTTCCACCTCCATACGGGAATCAGATGATGTCGACATCTCCGCGGCACAGCTAGGCCTGCGGGAAGAGCGGACCATCCTCAAGATCCACAGCGACACATCCCCAGACGGCGAGATCGGGGCGCGGGTTTTCCAGGTGCCGCTGGGCGATCTGAAGTTTTGAATTGGACCCGCGGTCGACCCACATCGGCGGCCGGCCCAGCAACAGTAAGCCGCGTGAACCCAGGGTTACCCCCGTCGCGAACCTCGCCCCAAACCCGGCCGCCATATCGTCTACGGCTTTCCCCAAGGAAAAGACTCCCCAAACCGCGCCGTCTTTCTGCTGGCGACGCACCCGTCGACTACGTGCTCCCGCTCGAAGACTCGGCCATCATTCGAGACTATTTCGAGGCTCTCAAAGCTGACCTGACCGGCGATTTCCTGGGCACCGGTTCGCAGAGTCAGGGGGCCTGCAACCTGTCCTTAGGCGCCAGGATGTTAGACTTCGCCTGCAGCCACAATGTCCAGGATGCGACGGGTTCACCCTAAATGACACATCAGGCCCGGGGAGCACCGAGGCCTTTCTTTTGGCGCTGAACGGCGAGACGACGTTTTCCGGCTCGATTTCGGGGGAAATTACAGCTAGTCGTGAAACCCAACGCATCCATCTTTGGCCGGGCTTGCTCACTCGTATGTCTTCTAGCCTTCCTAGGCCAAGTCCTCTCGGCCGAAACAAGCTACACCATCGACCTCGCGGACGCGAAATCCGGTTGGCTCGCGATCACAGCCGAGACGACCTGCCCGCAATCGCAGTGCGATTTTCAGTTGCCGGTCTGGAATGCCATCTACCAGGTCCGCGACTTCGCGCAGCACGTCGTCGGTTTTGAAGCCCATACATCCCGTGGACGCGCCGTCGCCACAAGCAAAAGGAACCCTTCTCTATGGAGGCTCAGTGCTACCCCGGGTGACCGCGTCGAACTTCGCTATCGTGTTCGGGCCGATCGCCCCGGACCGTTCGGCGCCGTCGCCGACTCCGAGCACGTTTGCCTCAATCTGGCTCAGGTGCTCGCTTATCCCGTGGATGCGCGCCGGCATCGATTCACTCTCGGTCTTCGCAACGTTCCGCCGCGTTGGAAGGTCGGAGTGGAGCTACCCACCAGTGACGGCACCTACTATGCCCCCAGCTACGATCGCTTAGTCGACACACCGTTCCACCTTTCCGATTCCGACGAAGCCGACCTCCACCACGCCGGGCGGCGAATACGAATTCTGGCCCACCCCCGCGGAGGCGACTACAACCTTCGCGCGCTCAAGCAAATGGCCGGAAAAGTCGTCGCTACCGCTACGGAACTCATGGGAGACGTTCCGTTCCCCGCCTATACCTTCGTCTACCACTTCTCCGACGCGCCCGGGGGAGGAATGGAGTATCGCAACGGCACAAACATCTACGGACCTCGCCAGTGTGGCGAGTGTGACATGTCGGGCCTCACCGCCCACGAGTTTTTTCACGTTTGGAACATCAAGAGGATTCGTCCCCAATCGCTCGAGCCGGTTGATTTCACACAGCCCAACTACAGCCCGTCGCTGTGGTTCTCAGAGGGGGTGACCTCGGCCTACTCCGAATACATTCGTCTACAAAGCGGGTTGAGGAGTCAGGCCAACTTCCTGGCACGCTTGGGGCGGCTCATCACGGATCACGAGAGCCGACCGGCAAGCCGGACGCAGTCAGCCGAGGAGTCCAGCATCGAGGCCTGGCTCGAACGCCACCCCGCGTATGGACGCCCCGACCGCAGCACCTCCTATTACCTGAAAGGCGAAATCGTCGCCCACCTTCTCGACCTGAGCCTTCGTCACTGGACCGGAAATCGTCGCAGCCTCGACGACGTCATGAGACAGCTCAATCGCGAGTACGCCCAAAAGGGCCGCTATTTCAACGACACCGAAGCGCTCGAATCGATAGCCGGCGAAGTCGCTGCCCGAGACCTCTCCGGCGTCTTCGACCAGCTAATTCGCACCGCAGGGAAGATCCCGTGGAACCGCTACTTCGGCTACGCGGGTTACAAGCTTTCCGAAACCAAGGAGTCACGGCTCGACCTGGGGATGAGCCTTTCGAACCCCCCGGGCCTCGGCATCGTCGTTACGGAAGTCGACCCAACCGGCCCCGCCGCCACGGCCGGTTTGCAGCTAGGTGACCGTCTCGTCACGATCGGCGGGAAACGCCCCACAGGAGGGCCGGGCGAGGTGACCCGGCAAATCACCATTCATCAGCAGGACGGCGTCCAGCTCGGGGTGGAACGGGCCGGCGTTCCCCTCGTCCTCTCGATCAAGCCCCGCAAGGTGCTGCAATCCGTTTACCGCTTCGCCGAGCTCGAAAAGCCTTCACACCTGCAACTGGCCGTGCGCAAAGGATGGCTCGAAAGACGGACAGCGCCATCGTCAAAAACTGTCTCTTCCCCGTGACAGCGCGTCCCGCAATGCCTGTCGCGGAGCGGATTTGAGCGGATCATAGCGGATTTTCGCTAAAACTCCTGCCCATCAGCCGAGGACCCCCTTTTCTATTTCCAGCATACACTGCGCCACCAAGGATTTCGTCGCTTGCAAGGCCTATGTTGTTGATTGCATTGGGTTGAGAGTGTTGTGACTGACGGGGAAGACCGTGCGAAAACCGGGTGAAAGCCGGGACAGCCTCAATTAAACTGTTGTCGATAACCCCAACTTGCTGATTCTACGTAAGTTGTGGGGAAATCCGGCAAGGTATTGAAAGCTTGGGGATTGCTCGCTACGCATAGTGTTAACTGAGGCTGTCCCGGTTCCCCCCCCGGTTCCCCCCCGGTTTCCCCGGTTTCCCCTGGGGTGGCCAGCTTCCCTTCACGCCCCGGTCCGCGGCTGAAAGGGTTCGACGTTGATCTGATCTTCGCGCTTGCGCGCCTCGGCCAGATCGTGAGTTGCCTGCCGACGGAGCCAAAACTCCGCCTTGGACCATCCGGCCTTCTCAAGGCGAATGGCCATGTCGGGTGAAATCGCCGCATGGCCGTTGAGCACACGTGAAAGCGTGTGACGGGCAACGCCCAGCACCTTGGCCGCTTCGGTGACATTCAGGCTGAGCGGATCAAGGCAGTTCTGCTTGATGCCGCGGCCGGGATGCGGCGGGTTCTTCATAGCCATGGTCTGTTCCTTCCGTTAGTGATAGTCGACCAGGTCGACGTCGTAAGCATCGCCGCCCCCAAACCGAAAGATCATGCGCCAGTTACCAGAAATCCGGATGCTCCAGAAACCCTTCCGATCCCCCCTGAGGGGGTGAAGCCGGTATCCCGGCAAATCGAGGTCCTGAGGTTCTTGGGCATCGTCAAGGTCCGCCAACGCAACCCGGATGCGTTCTGCCTGATCGGCCCGCAGCTTGCTCTGGTCGCCCCGTTCATAAAGCCGCTTGAGGCCGCGATGGCGAAACGTCTGTATCATACGTAAGTGTACCGTGTAGCGGTACGCGTATCAACCTACACTAAGCCGCCCCGGATCTGGCTTGCTCGCTCTCGACCCCCCTCCTCGCCCCAGCCTGTGCGCCGAACCGTGTATCCTTGGTAGCACTTTGACCATGACCCAATGGGACCGTATCCACCACTCGCCCGACTATCGGCGGATGATCGCTCAGAAAACGCGTTTCATCGTAGCGGCGACGGCATTCTTCGTCGTCTACTATTTCGCGCTGCCGGTACTGGTCGGCTACTGGCCCGAGTTGATGGAGCGCGAAGTGTGGGGTGCGGTGAACTGGGCCTACCTGTTTGCGTTTTCGCAGTTTTTGATGGCTTGGGCGCTAGCGTATCTCTACCTGCGCGTCGCCAGGCGGTTCGACCAAATGTCCGAGAAGATCCTGGCTGAAAGGACGATCCCGACCCCAGCCACCGACAGCGGAGGGGACGACTGAGATGTCGCTATCGCTGTTGATGTTTCTGGCCTTCATCGCCGCCACCCTCGGAATCACCTATTGGGCCGCGGGTCGATCCTCGGGCGAGAGCGCCTACTTCGCCGCCGGGAGGCGCATCACGGGCTGGCAGAACGGGCTCGCCATATCGGGCGACTACATGAGCGCGGCGTCGTTTTTGGGGATCGCGGGGCTGATCGGTTTCTACGGCTACGACGGCTTCATGTATTCCGTCGGCTTTTTGGTCGCCTACTTGACCGTACTGTTCCTCGTCGCGGAGCCGCTG
Organism: Bryobacterales bacterium; assembly: GCA_965222095.1. Classification (GTDB taxonomy): domain Bacteria; phylum Acidobacteriota; class Terriglobia; order Bryobacterales; family UBA6623. Next base: position 1,245,519 of record CBDCTD010000004.1, on the reverse strand, counting down.
CGCAACGCCGGGAAATACACCATGGCCGATGTGCTTGCCTACCGGCTCCGAGCGCGCCCGGTGAGGGCCTGGGCGTCGCTGAGCACGCTTACCGTTTCAACGTTCTACATGATCGCCCAAATGGTCGGTGCGGGCGCCTTGGTGAGCCTTCTGCTGGCCGATTCCGGTATCAGCTTCACCGGTGCGGTGACCGGCGTTGGCATCCTGATGATCGTCTACGTCGTCTTCGGCGGGATGCTGGCGACGACTTGGGTGCAAATCGTAAAAGCCGTCTTGCTGATGGGCGGTACGTTCCTGCTGAGCGTGCTGGTCCTCGCCCACTTCGGCTTCGACCTCGCGGCATTCTTCGAAGCCACCAGCCGTGTCAGCTACCGGGTCGGCGGCCAAACCGTCACACAGAACTTCTTGACGCCCGGGCTTTACTACAAGCCGCCCTATGGCGCGCTCGACCTGATTTCGTTGGGCTTGGCGCTGATCTTCGGCACCGCCGGCCTGCCTCACATCCTCGTCCGCTTCTACACCGTGCCGGACGCCAAGACGGCTCGAGTGAGCGTTTTCTGGGCCATGCTGCTGATCGGCGCATTCTACATGATGACGACTTTCCTGGGCTTCGGCGCGGCGACCATTGTCGGGCGCGATGCGATCTCGGAAAACGGTGGCATCAACATGAGCGCGCCTCTGCTGGCGCAGGCGCTGGCCGGCGACGTCTTCTTCGCGTTCATCTCGGCCGTGGCGTTCGCAACGATTCTGGCCGTGGTCGCGGGGTTGACGATCAGCGCTTCGACTTCGTTCGCGCACGACTTCTACACAAACGTGCTGCACGACGGCAAGGAACGCTCTCCGGGCGAAGAGGTGCGCGTCGCTCGCTGGACGGCGCTCGTCGTCGGCGCGGTATCCATCGCGATCGCCATCGGGTTGGGCCCGACAGCGAACGTGGCGTTCCTCGTGGGACTGGCGTTTGCGGTGGCGGCGTCGGCGAACTTGCCGGTCATTCTCTTCTCGGTTTACTGGCGGAAGTTTACGACGCGTGGGGCGGTATGGGGCCTGGCGGCTGGGTTGTTCTCGTCGATCGGGCTGATCCTGGTGAGCCCGAGTTTCATGGGCGTCGACGGGCCGGAGGTCGCCGAAGCAGCGCGTCGCATGATTCAGGCGCCGACCTGGTTCCCGCTCAAGAATCCGGGCATCGTGAGCATTCCGCTCGGCTTCTTGGCGGCGTACCTTGGCTCTGTCTTCTCGAACGAACCCTCGGCGGAGGAGAAGTACATCGAACTCAGCGTCCGCGCGAACACAGGGCTCGGTGCCGAGAGGGCGATCGAACGTTAGCCTATCGCAAAGATAGAAGCGGAGCCGCGGGCGAAAAGCCTGCGTTTAAGGTTGCGAATAACCTTGATTGCCGGGTCCCTATGAGGAACGGACGGTAACGGCCTGGCGGCGGTGTGTTTAGCGACGGCCGCAAGTCTCGGCAAACGCCCCCCGGGGCTCGACTCGAAGCCAACGTTGCACCAACCGACGAAGGCTCTTCACGCGCTCGCTGTCCGGGAAAGGGAAACTGCGAGATCGGCACGACGCCCGACGGGCAAGACAGAAATACGAAGCAAGCCAAGTTTCCAGTAATCAATTTGTAATCAATAGGTTACGGCGAGTTCCCCACCCCTACCATCCTGCGGCGTAGCGATAGCCGTAGGGATCCGCGCCGGCCTCGATCACGCCGCTGGGACGCATGTGGACGGCGACGGGCGCGGAGCCGCTTTGCCAGCGGCTGCGACGCTCGACCTTGTGGCCCCAACTCTGCAACTGCCGCAGCACCTCTTCCGGGACCCGCTCGTCGAGCAGCAGCAGATTTCGGTCGATCGCATGATCATCGAAACTGGAGACCAGATGGCGGGTTTGGAAGCGAGGGGCTTCGACCGCCCACTGTGGATTCACGCCGAACTGCATGGTGAGCAGCATGACCTGCAACAGCGCCTGCTCCTGCATGTCTCCCCCGGGCGTCGAGAGCGCCATGAAAGGATCGCCGCCTCGGGTGACGATGGTGGGCGTGAGAGTGATGCGCGGCCGTTTGCCGGGTTCAACGACATTCGGGTGATCCGGGATCATGACGAAACTCTGCGCGCGCTGTGTCAACGGGATGCCCGTATGACCGGCGATCACCGAAGGCATCCACGCGCCGGAGGGCGTTGTCGAAAACATGGTTCCGTCGCGGGCGATGATGTTGATGCCGGTCGTATCGTGCGACGCGAGAGCATCGCCCAAAGGGCGAAGCTGCCCTTCGAAACGCGAAGGGTGGGGCGGCTGTCCCTTGCCGAAGCGACCCGGCCGAAAGGCAGCCGACGCGCGCTCAGGGTCGATCATCTGCCGCCGCTCGGCGGCGTAGGTCTTGCTCAGCAACTGAGCCGGGATGGAAGCGAACTTCGGATCCGCATAGTAGGTGTCACGGTCCGCGTAGGCCAGTTTTAGCGCCTCGACCAGAACGTGCATGTAGATCGCCGAGTTCCAGCCCATCGACCGCAGATCGAAGCCTTCCAAGATGTTCAGAGCCTGAATCATCACCGCGCCCTGGGTCCAGAAGCCTGCCTTGTAGACCTCGAAACCTTGGTAGGTGGTCTTTAATGGTTTCTCCACCTCAAGACGAAAGGACGCCAGGTCTTCGTAGCGCAGCAGGCCTTTGTTTTCTTTAGAAAAGGCAGCGATCTTGCGGGCAATCTCGCCGCGGTAAAACAAATCGCGCACGGCGTCGATGGCTTCACCACGGCCGGCGCCGCTTCCCAGCGCCTTGCGCTCAGCTTCGACCATCGAGCGAATCGTTTTCGCCAGGTCGGGCTGACGGAAGATTTCCCCCGGCCGGGGAAGGCTCCCAGTCGGCAGAAAGACTCGGCGCGACGTTGGGTAGCGTTGGAAGAAGCGGGAAGCTCGAGTAATGGCCCGGGCGCGGATCTCGTCCAAGGGCATAGCGTCGGCCAGGTCGAGTGCCGGTTGGATCACCTCGGCGAACGGTTTTGTCCCGAATTCCTTCAAAGCGAGCAACCCGCCGTCGACCATGCCGGGCGTAAGAGCCGGCAGCAGACCATACGACGGAATCGGGCCGTTTTTCCGGCCGCGCCGGCGCGCTTCTTGCTCGTCTTCTGGCAAGGTTCGCAGTTTTTGAAAGAACCGGCGGGTCATTAACGCGGGCGCAGGTCCCAACCCAGAGATGCAATGAACTGTCCCGTCCGATGTTCGGATGAGAATGGGCGCCTCGCCACCGAATCCAAAGTGAGAAAACTCGGAAACCGCTCCGGCGAAAAGCGCGGCCACGCCGGCGTCCACACTGTTGCCTCCGGCGTGGAGCACGCGGGTGGCGGCCTCCGTCACCAACGGAGTGCCAGCGGCTACCGCGGCTCGCGTACCGCGGACCACCGGCCGCATCATATGCCAGCGGCGTTCTTTCTCTTTCTCTTGCTGCTGCTCAGGGGGCGGCGGTGTTTGGGACGGAGACTGTACCCCGATTAAAAGAAGTGCAAGGAAGAAAGCGCAAAAGGCCAGCTTCAGCAGGGAGGACTTCGTCATCGAATGCTCGCGGCGGACTTACTGTCATGATAACAGTGCCCTGAAATGGAGGCTCGCCTGAGGGTCAGAAGCCTTGCCGTCCCCTGGCCGACGTTGAGACGATTAAGGACTCGCAACCCAACACAGCCAAAGGAGGATCACATGACATTGAGCGAAGCATTACTGCCGGAGTTCGATCACGAGATGGCAAACACCCGCAAGAGCTTGGAGCGCGTACCGGAGGGCAAGCTCGACTGGCAACCACACACCAAGTCCATGACTTTGGGCCACCTCGCGGGACATCTCGCCGAGATACCGACTTGGGCGACGTCAACCCTCAATGAGGAGTCCTTTGACCTTGCCCCCATTGATGGACCGGCCCACAAACCCTTCAAGGCAAAATCCGTCGACGAGGCCCTCGAGAGGTTCGACAAGAACGTAGCTGCCGCGCGCAGCGCCATAGAAGGAACAAGCGACGAGGCGATACTGAAGCCGTGGTCGTTGCTGCATGGAGGAAATACCGTCTTTACGATGCCTCTCATCGCCGTTCTCCGCAGCTTTGTGATGAGCCACACGATACATCATCGCGCCCAGCTCGGGGTGTATCTGCGTTTGAATGATGTTCCTGTGCCGGCGATCTACGGGCCGTCCGCCGATGAATCCGGGATGTAGCGGGATCAGAGGTCGGCGTGGACAAGCGAGATCGCTTGTCCCTACCTTGAGTCGTCACAAGCTGTGGCAGTAGGGGCCGGAGGCCCGCGCCACACTTAGCTACCTTGGCCATGTTTTCCTCACGGACCCGCTGGGACACGTCCCCGAACCGGCTGGCCGCGTGCCTGGAGAAGCGCCGACGTCAGGGGCTGCCTGTCCTTGATCTAACCGAGTCGAACCCGACCCGCTGCGGCTTCGCCTACGATCCCGACCCCGTCTTGCAAGCGCTGGCGGCCGAGGCTGCACTGCGATATGAACCGGACCCACGGGGCCTGGCCGTCGCGCGGGAGGCGGTGGCCGGCTATTACGCGGACCGTGGTACTCCTGTGTCACGTGACCGGATCATCCTCACCACGGGGACCAGCGAAGCTTACACATTTCTGTTTCGGCTGCTGGCTGACCCGGGGGACGAAATCCTTGCGCCGTCGCCCAGCTATCCGCTGCTCGATTTCTTGGCGGAGCTGAACGACGTCACGCTGGTCACGTACCCTCTCTTGTATGAAAACGGCTGGCGCATCGATCTCGAAGAACTAGCCGCGGTCATCAGTCCTCGTAGCCGGGCCATCGTCGTCGTCACGCCCAACAACCCGACGGGGTCATTTCTCCGGCACGGCGAGCTGCGACGACTGATCGAGTTGGCGAGCGACCACGACCTTGCGCTGATTGCCGATGAAGTGTTCCGCGACTACGCCTGGGCGCCCGAAAGCAGCCCACCGGATAGCCTGGCCACCGTGGGGGATTGCCTTACCTTTACCCTGAGCGGGTTATCCAAAATCGCGGCCCTGCCCCAGATGAAACTGGCCTGGATCGTGGCCAACGGACCGAGCCGGCTGGTAGACGACGCCCTGCGTCGCCTCGAGGTCATCTCTGATACCTTTCTTTCTGTAAGCACCCCAGTCCAACAGGCCGCGGCGAGCTTGTTGGCACAAGGCAAGCGCTTGCGTGCGCAAATCCTCGAGCGAATCCATGAAAATCGCACGTTCCTCGACAAGAGCCTAACCGGGCGGTGCAGGCGTCTCGAAGCCGAAGGCGGTTGGTACGCCGTCTTGCAAGTGCCGGGGATCGAGGACGATGAAGATTGGGCCGTCCGGCTGCTCGAAGAAGAAGGTGTTTACGTCCACCCGGGTCAATTCTTCGGGTTCTCCCGGGAAGGACATTTTGTGGTCAGCCTGATCACACCGGGAGAGATCTTCAGAGGAGGGATGGATCGGCTGCTGGCGCGCTTGTAGTTTCGCAGTGGGGTGCTCGCGGCGGGTGTATTGCAATCGGGCTTCTTCAGATTGCCCGACTGGGGGCCGCGGTCAAGATTAGGTCTCGCAAGAATTGCTTCGTTCGAATCCCGAACATTACACGAAGAACGCGCAAACGGATCTTGTTCTCGTTTCAGGTGGAGGCACAGGCGGATTCATCCGTGCTGAGCAGCGTCATCTCTGGACCGCTCGCTCACACTCGCGGCTCGGTGCGAGGAATCGGGCCTTCAAAGGGGATGTTGTTGTTGAGATAAAAAGTTTGTACTGCAGGGTTAAGCTTAGACGTCGGCTCGGGCGTCTACTTGAGAACCGTGATGGGACGGACGGTCGCCGGTCAAAGCGCACATAGTAGTCGTTGAGCCCGCTAGGGGCCCGGAGTTTCGGTCTCCGTTGGGTCTTCAAAAACGAAGCCGTCCACTCCATCGCACGCGTAGATCACGCCCTCGCCCGCTACGTTGACACACTTGCCGTCGACCCAGGTGGGATGCACCTTGCCGTCGAAGGAGCAGGTCTGACCGTTGTATTGGATTGTTGCGTCGTGTACGTCCCTCGTTGCGCCGCAGGATTCTCCGTCACCACCTCCCCCGCCCCGGGCTTTAGGGTCTCGAAGAGCGCGATCTCCCCCAGTTGAGCGACCTTTGTTGCCTGGGCGACGGCGGGAAAGCAGCGATCCAGGTTACAGACGTAGCCGTCGCGGCGGAGCTTGCGCAGAAGGTCTGGGTCCGCCGGCCGCATGGCGCAGTCGAGAGCCTCGGCTCCCGGTCGCAGGACGCACACCTCGGCGCACGCCTTGCTCTCGACCTGTCTTGCGGAGCACTCCTTCCCCACTCGGGTTCTCCAGAGTTGGACGCGCGGGCTCTTCACTTCCGGGTTTCCGAGCCGGCGCCACTCCGCAGCCAGTTCGCTACGTTCCGCGGCGGCGGCTGGCGGCGGCGCGAGAACATCCCCCACCATCAACATCAGACCCCAGGTAACAAGTGGCGCAAGGAACCTTATGTTCTCTCCGTGTAAACTACCGTCAAAGCTTTCGTGCTGCAAAATCAGGCTAGCACAAACAGCGTGGGCTCGTGCACCCGGCCGAAGCAAAGGGGCGCGCACGCAACTGACATGTCCTACAAGAACCTGCTTTTCGAAGTTGACTACTCGATAGCGCTGATCACGATCAACCGGCCGGAAAAGCTCAATCCGCTCTTGGTCTACTTATATAAGGAATTGCTCATCATGCACCTTAATTCAAAAAGGCCGCGGGTGTGGGCCAAACGGCGGACCAGCCCTCCGCTGCTGTCTCAGACTCACGTACGCGGGCACAATGAATTGCGGCCCAAAAGACCTTAAAACCAGGGCAAATGGGGCCATCCGGCGCGGGGGCTGGTGCCTTCGGAATTTCGATCCTCGCTTCGTGGTAGGATATATTGCTTGACCCTAGAGGAAGCCAACTCGATACCGGAAAGACGCTTTGCCGGAGCGGTCATTCTCAGAGGCTACAAAGACCTTGTGGGCACCTCCGTGCCGATCGACGACAAAGTCGCGGCTTTAAGCTGGTTTCTGTCGGACGGTACCGAGAGAGGATCCTTTGATCATTGGTGCCGCCTCCTCGACGTCGACCCGATCCGCTACCGGGACCACCTTCGCCACCTGGGCCTACTGCCCTGCAGCCGGACCACGCGCAGTGACCGCAGAATGGAGCGCTGGCTTCGTAGATTCTTTCGGCGTGATCTCAAGCGCCAGGCAAAGCACCAGTCAGAGCAAAACCACCGGACAAACGGTACAACCACTCCGGTCTCTAAGATTGCGGCTGGGGTCTAGCCGACCATGGCGGCGTTGGCGATCCCCTCTGTCTGATGATAGTTGCGAGATCACTTGCTGCCGAATTCGACCGCACGAAACGGCAAACTGTGCCATAATGAAAAGGCTGTTGAGATCGTCCTGAACTGCCCTCCCATCTTTCCGCAGAACGGAAGCGCCACACGTTGCTTGTTCGTTCTTCTCTGCAGATCCTGGGCCGGCCCGGTCAGCCAGTCCGACAGTGAGTTTTCAATTAGGAGAAATTAGTAATGAGAGAAAAAGGTACTGTAAAGTGGTTTAACCCCGACAAAGGTTTCGGGTTTATCCAGCGTGCAAGCGGAGGTGACGTGTTTGTCCACCACACCGCGATTCAAACGGAAGGCTTCCGGACATTGGACGAAGGAGCGGAAGTAGAGTTCGAGGTAGGCGAGGGCCCCAAGGGACCAAGGGCCGTTAACGTAACCTTTTAAACCTACTCGCTAAACCTACTCGCGCGGATCTACGCTGCGACACAACACAGATTTCGTTCCTTAGCAGCCCGTGGTAGAAGCTGGGTTCGGCAAAAAATAGGGACTGTCATCCGATTTTCGCCCCTGCGACTGCTTTGTTTCCAGTATGGGCTAGAGGCCGAAAATCGGTGACTGTACCATTTTTTGCGAGAAAGACTTTCTCCAGGGGCTGTTAGGGTTGCGCTTCGGTCGGGACTGGTGGGGCGCCCTTAGCGTTCTCGCCAACTCCCCCTACTTCGGGCAGCCCGAGGTCAGTCGGGTCGACGGCCTCGATCGGAGGGCCGCCTCCCCTGGTTTTTTTTCCTGCCTTGCGGCGCTCCTTGCGCGCCGCTTTTTCTTGGCGCTTCTCAGCCCGAGCGAATTCTTTCTGACGCTTCTGGAACTTGGTGTTCGATCGACTAGCCAAAGGGAACCCTCCTTCGGGACTCGTATCCCCTACCAGCGTGACGAGCGGCCCCCGGAGCGATTGCGCCTAGGACCTGGCTGCTGCTCGAAGTTAAAATCAGGCGGGTACCGGATCGGAAAGGGGGAATCCGGCGGAAGCACCGGTCGACAGTCAGCCTGACTACAGGTCTTGAACTAACCCTCTACTTTAGCACACCGACTTTACTCGCCAGATCCATCTCCCACCAACTTGCCGGTTTTGTCGTAGACCAAGAAGGCGTGCATGAAGCGGAAGAGATCGCCGTCGAGGACGCGGTCGACGTCGCCCGTCTCTAGCTTGCTCCGTAGATCTTTCACCAGCCGATACGGAGCCATGACGTAGTTGCGAATCTGGCTCCCGAAATCAATGTCGGCCTTCGATGCTTCGAGCTTGTCGGCCTCCGCTTGTTTCTTCTTCATCTCGTGGTCGTAGAGCCGTGACTTCAGCATCTTCATTGCCGTAGAGCGGTTCTTGTGCTGCGAACGCTCGTTCTGGCACTGGACAACGATGTTGGTCGGGAGGTGGGTAATGCGCACGGCCGAGTCAGTCATATTGACGTGCTGCCCGCCGGCTCCACTGGAGCGAAAGGTGTCGACCCGCAGGTCGTCGGAACGAATATCGACCTTGATCTCCTCATCGATCTCCGGGTAGACGAATACAGAGGCGAATGACGTGTGTCGGCGCGCATTCGAATCAAACGGTGAGATCCGTACCAGCCGGTGGACGCCGACCTCGGCCCGCAACAGCCCGTACGCATTCTCTCCCTCGACCGTGAATGTCGCCGACTTGAGGCCGGCTTCGTCCCCGGGCAGTGAGTCGGTGACTTCCGCCTTGAACCCTTGCCGCTCGACCCAGCGCAAATACATGCGAAGCAGCATTTCGGTCCAGTCTTTGGCTTCGGTGCCGCCCGCGCCGGAGTGAAGCGCGACGATCGCGTTGCGGTGGTCGTGTTCGCCGGAAAGAAGAGACTCGGTCTCAATGAGCTGGGCGGTTTCGGCCAACGCCGCCAGCTCTTCACGAAGCTCGGGTTCGACTGGCTCACCTTCGCGCCCAAGCTCGACCAGGGCTTCCAGGTCAGAGATGCCTACCGCGAGCTTGCTGTCGGCCTCGACGGCGGCCGTCAGACGCTTGCGCTCCTGCATCACCTTCTGGCTCTTTCCCGAGTCGTTCCAGAAGCCAGGATCGGCGATCTGCTTTTCGATCTTTTCTAGCTGGGATTTCTTGGGGGCAAGGTCAAAGATACCCCCGGATGCCTTCGACACGAGTCCGTAAGGCAGAAAATTCTCGCTCTAGTTCATCGAGTGGCATGGTTGCTCTCCGTGAAGGGGAGACTAAGCCCGGTTGGATGCAAGAATCAACCGGGCGCAATCAGCAACGGGCAGTCACCATGCTCGGATGCTGACTTGCATCTATTATATCTGTCGTTGCGGGTAGGCTTCCTAATCCCGGCTGGCATCAGGTACCCAAGCCCAGGGGTCAAGGGTATCAACTCCATTCGCCTCCAACGAGCATGTGGGGTATCGAGAGAGACTGCAACAGCGACGCCACCTCGACGACGGAGGCCTCGAGGTCGTTCATGACCGAGGCTTGAGGTGGGATAGAGCAGCATGCATCGCCTGCACCCCACGCTTCTCTGGATCGGGGTCCTCGGCGCGCACTTCGGGTGGCAGCCAACTCCAGATCGTCCCTAGGTCGGCCAGAATGCGGGCCGGCTGCCGCTCGACAGGAGCCTGCTGAGCCTCCCAGCGATGGAACTCCGCCCATTGCCGCTGCCGCTCTTCAAGCTGTTCGCGGAGCGTGGCCGGCTTTTCTTGTTTCGTCACGACTTCCCGTCTGATTATAGCTTGGGGGCGATGCTTGCCCGGCCTCTATGCGAGTCGGCGAGCGGCCAACCAGAAGCAGGCTGTGGCCAAGATCGTTGCCCACCAGAACCATTCGCCGAAACGAGTAAAACAGGTTGTCCGCGAAGAATAGCTGAATCTTCCAGCCAGCACTCCTTCTTCGTAGGAGGGCAGCCAAGCCGTAACGCGGCCGGCGGGGTCAATCGTGCTGGTGATGCCGTCGTTGGTTGCTCGCAGAATCCACCGAGCGTTCTCAACCGCTCGCATACGGGCTATCAACAGGTGCTGGTCGCGGGCGGCCGACCGACCAAACCAGCTATCGTTTGAGATGTTGACGAGCACTTCGGCGCCGCTGTCGACAAACCGCCGTACGCCCCGGGCAAAAACCGATTCGTAGCAAATGAAAGTGCCTACTTGGCGGGCCCCGACGTCGGCCACAGCCACCTCCCTGCCCGGTACGAAATCTCCCGCCTCGAGCGTGACTTTGTCGATGAAGTAGGAAAACGGCCAGGGAACGAATTCTCCAAAGGGGACGAGGAAGATCTTGTCGTACCGGGAAACCACTCCCCCGGTTGGGTCGAGGGTAACCGCCGTGTTGAGAGGACGCCCCTCCGCCGACGGCTCGAAGTCAACCGCGTTGAAGATCAAATGAGCGCCGGTCTTGCGCGCCAAACGCTCCATGAACGCACGATAGGAAGGGTCCGTGAAAAAGTACCCCGAGACGGGATATTCAGGCCAAATGACAAGTTCCGGAGAGATCGACTCCGAGGAGGCGGCAGCTTCGGTGGAAAGAAACTCCATTCTGTCGAGATGCTCAGCCAGGCGGCGCCGGGACCAGCCGTGACCGACAAGTTCGTCCGGATTGATATTGGGCTGGATCAGACGAACACCCGTGTCCCCGCTTTCCGGAGGCGGCAGGGGCGGGAGTAGGTAGAGCGCCGGCACGAGCACGAGCCAGGCGAGTTGACGGCGTGGCTTCCGCAATAGGGCGGACGCCAAGGCAACGTTCATCAGGGCTAGGGCGAACGAAACGCCGTAGACCCCGGTATAGGGCGCCAAGCGCGCTAGAACCGACATGCTGATTCCCGCGTTCCCGAGATGAAGCCAAGTGAAACCAAGGTATTGGTGGCTCCCTTCGAGCGCTACCCAGAGCACTGCTACCGCGGGAATCGCCCAGCGCGTTTTAAGCAGCGGCGCTGCCAGCACGGAAAACACGCCTAGGTGCAATCCCTTCGCCAAGAAGAACAGAACGAAAATCGCCGCCGCCGCGACTGCCGGCAGGTGGGCGTAGCGGTGCATGACATCGTAGATCCAATAGCAAGCGCCGCCCCAGAAGATCGCGCCCGCGATCCAGCCCAACAGAAACCGTTTCCGGCTCCCGGACTCGCGACTAATGGCGAGCAGAAGCGGGACGAGGGAAACCGGCGCCAGTAAGGAGTAGCCGAAAGAAGGGAATATCAGGACTTGTAGCAGTCCACTGGCGGCGGCGAGAGGGAAGGAATACCTCACGGGCTAAAGTTTAGCTGAAGTGAGTTCGAAACACGAAGGATGCCGCGTATCAGCGCATACACGGCCCCTCGATGAACTCACCCCGGACTCATACTTGACCCCCTGCTTAACGTCCCGATACACTTCGATGACAACGGTAATGTTCCCACCAACCTGTTAGTTACCCGCTGGACGTCTGACTAGGGGGACAAATCGGACCGATGCCCAAGGCGATCAGCCACACAGTCAAGCACCCGGGGAAAACGCCCGGAGATCCGGAAGTGGAGATTCCCGTTGCTGAGGATCTCGTCACGGTCCCCGGTATACCGGCGCGCGAGAAGGACGTTTCCTTTTACAGCCGAATGTATCCTCTAGAGGCCCAGTCCCTCGAGAAGTCGGCGGATCGGGAATGGGAGCACAGTGTCTGGAGTGATGAGCTGGCCGAGTTCCACAAGGAGCACCACCAACGAAACCGCGCTCTGGTGGATGGGGCGGAATCATCGGGCGACCTCGAGCCGACAGGTACAGCCGAGCTGGGAAAGGACCTCACGGAGGACATACGGACCAAGGCCCGGCAACTGGGCGCCGGGGAAGTTGGTTTCGCCAAGCTCGACCGAAGGTATGTCTACGCGAGCAGAAGGGACTGGGTGAAGTACCCGCACGCCGTTTGTCTCGCGGTAGAGCAGGACCACGAACGGACCCAGACGATCACCAGCATCGAGGCCGAGCATACTCACTTCGGCGCTTACGAGGAGATCGGAGCCTTGGGCTTGGAACTGATCGACTACATCCGCGCTCTGGGCTACCGCGGTCAGATGCACAGTCCCAGTGACGAGTCCGTAGTATACGTACCCATATTTGTTGCCGCCGGCCTTGGTCAGCTGGGAGCGAACGGGCAGCTGCTGTCGCCGCTTTTCGGGTCGAGGTGCCGTCTGGCGATCGTCACTACGGATGCACCGGTGACCTACGACAAGCCGGTGGACTACGGCATTCACAAGTTCTGCCAAGAATGCCAGGTCTGTGTGAGGCGATGTCCCGCCCGGGCCCTGGTCAAAGAGCAGGTTTGGTGGCGCGGTGTTCACAAGAACAAGGTGATCTACGATCGCTGCCGTCCGGTGATGTCAAGGTTCGACGGCTGCGCTGTGTGCATGAAGGTTTGTCCCATCCAGCGTTACGGAATGCAGGCCGTCATGGAGCACTACGTGGCCACCGGCAAGGTACTCGGCAAGGGAACGGACGAGCTCGAGGGCTTTACCCTGCGCGACGAATACTACGGCGTCGGCGAGCTTCCCGAGTTGGACAGCGGCACCTTCGAGTTTCCCCACGGGCCGAAAGATGAATGGCTTTTTCAGCAGTTCAAAGAGAGGCTCAAAAAGGAAGGCGTACCGCCCGCCCATGAGTTGCAGCGGTTCGCCGAATCTGTGAAACGGATCCTCGACAAGGGACAATCAACCCGATACGACCAAGTGGAGCCAACCGGCGACATCGAGTAGGGGCGGGCAGACCCAAGGCTGTGCGAGAGCAAGCAACTGAGCCTGGAACGTTAGTTACAGGGCAAATCCTGGCAACGACCATGGCGCCCCGGGCGTCGAGAAGAGTCTCGACGCGGCAAGCTGAGAGCTTGCGCCACGACGGGGATCGATGTCGCCACGAATGGCGACACCTCGAGTTTGGCGTTTGACTAGATAGATTCCCACATTTAAGAGGACGAGAGCGGGCCAAGGGGATAAAAACCCTTGCTGGGTCGAAACATTGTGGGGTATTCTGGTATCTAGTTATATAACTAGACAAGGAGACGACATGGGTTACCCCACCAAAGTCCAACTCATTAAGCGCGAAGCCAGTCAGCAGTGGTACGTCAACTTCCCTTCCGCCTTGGCCCAGGCGCTGGAATTCTCGCGCGGTGAAACCGTCGAGTGGGTCATCGAAGACCGCTCCCAACTGGTGTTGAACCGTCGGCACCCGCCCCCCTCGGCGTTAAAAAAAAAGACTCCGCCCCGAGGCTCCTCGACCAGCTCGAAGCCCTCGCCCGCCAAGCGCTCCAGGGCCGCCGCCAACAGCGGGTCCAAGAAAAGATCCAAAGCCTGATGCTGAGCGCCTTGGTCTGTCTCGGCCGCCACACCGTGACTGGGTTGCTGCACACCGCCGGCGACAGCTTCCAGGACTGGTCGGCCGTCTATCGGCTCTTCTCCCAGGCCCGGGTCGAGGCCCCAGACCTGTTCGGCGTGGTCCGCCGCGGAGTGCTCGAGCAACTGTCCCCCACCGCACCTCTGGTGGTCGCACTCGATGACTCACTGCTGCCCAAGCGGGGCGCCAAAACTCCCGGCGTCGCCTGGCGGCGCGATCCGCTGGGACCGCCCTTCCAAACCAACCTGATTCGCGCTCAGCGCGTCATCCAGATCTCGGCCGCTGTGCCCGGCGGCGCCGACCCCCCAGCGGCGCGCCTGATCCCGCTCGATTTCCAACACGCCCCGACCCCACCCACACCACGGCGAAACGCCCCTGAGCAGGAGCAACAACAATACCGCCTCGCCTGCCGCCGCGCCTCGCTCGCCCAGCGGGGCGCCGAACGCCTGCACGCCCTGCGGCAGAAGTTGGAGCAAGACGATGCCTCGCGGCGACTCGAAGTGCTCGTCGACGGCCGCTTCACCAACCGCACGGTGTTGAAAAACCTGCCGCCCCAGACCGTGCTGATCGGTCGCATCCGCCAAGACGCCAAGCTCTACTACTTGCCGACCGGCCAAGCAGCCGCCACGGGCCGCCGCCGCCGTTATGGCGAGCGGGCCTCCCACTCCCGAACAACTGCGCCAGGATGACAGCGTTCGCTGGCAAATCGTCACCGCCTACGCCGCCGGCAAGCGGCATCGCTTCCGCATCAAGACCTTGACTCGGCTGCGCTGGCGTCCCGCCGGCGGGAACTGCGATCTGTGTTTAGTCATCATCGCCCCGCTGCGCTATCGGCCCCGCCAAGGCTCGCGCCTGCTGTATCGCCGGCCCGCTTATCTGATCGCTACCGATCCCGACTTGTCGCCCCAGCAGATCGTCGAGCACTACGTCTGGCGCTGGGACATCGAGGTCAACTTCCGCGACGAAAAGACGCTGTTGGGGGTAGGACAGGCGCAGGTCAGACATCCCCGCTCGGTCGAAGCGGTGCCGCAGTTGATCGTGGCTGCTTACGCCTGGTTGTTGCTGGCGGCGCGCCAGACTTGGGGCCCGGCGGGCTTCCCCGACGCCCTGCCGCCCCCGAAATGGCGCGCGCGCCGCTCGAAGCCCCGCGCCACGACGCTCGATCTGATCCAGCACCTCCGGGCCGAGCTGTGGGGCGAAGGCTTGCGTCGTTTCTGCGGCTTCCCGTCCAACCCCTCGCCCACTCCAACCCCCCAAAAACTCAGCGCAGCCCTCCCCACCGCCTTGCTTTATGCTTCCCCTTGAACCTCTTGCCCCTCCTGTCTCCGCCTCGAACCTGCTTTCAAAACGCCAAAGTCGAGATGTCGCCACGAATGGCGACACGGCACGCAAGAATGCGTGCGCCACAAAAGCGAAAAGCCCCGCGCTATCGCCGTTCGCCTTGTCGTCGGCACGAAGGGTTAAAGGCCGCGGATCTCAAAAGCGAGATCCGGGCTTACGGGGCTTTCCAATGCCAGAGGACTCCCAACAGCAGTCGCCTAAGCTAACGCCTACAGAAGGGGCGGGGGGGCGACTCGATTCCTGGAAAGAGATCGCCGCCTACCTGAGGCGCAGTGTCAGGACGGTCCAGCGTTGGGAGGAAGAGGGATTGCCGGTTCACCGCCGCAATTCCGCGCCGAACGCCCAAAACCACAAGGCCAACAACAAGGCGAACAACGACAGGGCGATCAAGCAGGTCTTCGCCTACCGCCCCGAAATCGATGCCTGGTGGGAGCAATTCCAACCCGCTCTGACCAACCGAAGGGATCCCCTTTGGCGGCGGCCCGGGCCAGCATGGCTGCCGGCGGCCGTCGCGCTGTTAGTTGTGCTGATAGGACTGGTGTGGTGGGTAGTAAGGCCGGATTTCTTTGCTGCCAATGAGCCAAGGTTACGGGCCCCTACGAAGTTCGTGATCACCCCTACGGCCAACGCACCTTTAGCGAGCCACGAAAGCATCGATGTGGTGATCTCACCCGACGGGAAGCGCGTCGTCTATGTCGCTCAGCACGATGACACAACGCAACTCTACGTGCGTCCCCTGGATGAGTTCGAGGCCCGCCCGATCCCGGGGACCGAGGGCGCGGTGGCGTTTCCCTTCTTCTCACCCGATGGCGAGTGGGTGGGATTTTCCGCGGCCGGCAAATTGAAGAAGGTTTCGCTTAGGGGAGAAGCCCCGCGGACCCTCTGCGAGGTGGGCTCTTTGTGGACCGGGGGGGACTGGAATTCTCAGGGCACGATCATCTTCGCAGCCCGTGAAAGGACTGGTCCTGGCGGTCTCTATCGTGTGGCGGCGACGGGAGGCGCGCCCAAGAGGGTGGCTACGCCCGACCCCGAGAAGGGCGAACTGAAGTATACGTGTCCAAAGTTCCTGCCCGGTGGCAAAGCCCTGTTCTTCGATGCCTGGCTCGTCGAAGCCTCGTCTAGTCCCCAGATCAGGGTGCTGTCGGTCGAGACCGGGGAGCAGAAGATCGTCGTCGAGGAGGGCGTCAATGCGTACTACGCGCCGACGGGGCACCTCGTCTACCAGGTGAGGGACATGAGCGTGATGGCGGCCCCGTTTGATCTCGCGACGCTCGCGGTCACAGGCGACTCTGCTCTGATCCTGGAGGGAGTCAGAGGGGTCGACTACACCTTCTCCGGAGACGGAACCCTAGTGTAGTGCCACTAACGGTTCTGGACAATGGCGTGGGTTTTGGCGGCGCGCTCGACTTTGGCGAGGATATCTTGTGCCGGAGCTGTCCAGACAAAGGGCTTGGGCGCTTGGTTGCTCGCTTCCAGGTACTCGTGGATGGCGGCCTCGAGTTCGGGAACACTGCGGAACACGCCGCGGCGGATGCGCTTCTGTGTCAGCTCGCGGAACCAGCGCTCGACGAGATTGAGCCAAGAAGAAGACGTGGGAATGAAGTGAAAGTGGAAGCGGGGGTGCTTCGCGAGCCACTTCTTCACTTGCTCATGCTTGTGCGTGGAGTAGTTGTCCACGATCAGATGCAGCTCCAGCGCCGGTGGCGTTTCGCGGTCGATCTTGCGTAGGAATTTGAGGAATTCCTGGTGCCGATGTCGCGGCAGACACTCGCCGATCACCTTGCCGTCGAGCACATTGAAGGCGGCGAACAACGTCGTTGTGCCATGTCGTTTGAAGTTGTGGGTCATGGTGCCGGCACGACCCCTTTTCAGGGGCAGTCCCGGCTGGCTGCGGTCTAAGGCCTGGATCTGACTTTTCTCATCGACACTGAGCACCAGTGTGTGCTCGGGCGGATTCAAGTACAGACCGACCACGTCGCGGAGTTTCTCGACGAACTGCTTGTCGCGGCTGAGCTTGAAAGTTTCGAGGCGATGGGGCTGCAGTCCGTGCGCTTTCCAGACGCGCTGGATGGCCATCTTGGAGACGCCCAAGTGCTTGGCGAGGGTGCGGGTGCTCCAATGCGTGGCCGCCCGGGGCTTCTCGTGAAGCGTTGTATCGAGGATGCATTGGACGAATTCAGCGGAGAGCGCCGGTTTGCGTCCGGGGCGCGTCCGATCGCGGAGTCCGTCGAGGCCGGACTGGGCGAAGCGCTTTCGCCACAGGATGACGGTCTTGCGGTTGACGCCGAGTTCGCGGGCAATGGCGTGGTTCGCCAACCCCTGCGCACAGCGCAAAACAATGTGCGCTCGCAAGACCATTTTCTGCGTCGTATTGCGGCCTCGAACGAGGCGACGAAGAGCGTTTCGCTGCGGAGCGGTGAGGGGTAGAGCGTCAGCGGATGGCCACATAAACCATCCTACCGCGAAAAGGGTGTTATTGTCCAGTTATTTATGTGGCACTACACTAGTTTATGTCCCGGGCGGCGATGGACTTCCCACTCTGGTTTTGGTGGATCGGCAGGGCAAGGAACGTGTGGTGAGCCAAGAGAGGCGGAAATATTACGCGCCCCGGATCTCGCCGGATGGAAGGCAGGTTGCACTCGGCATTGCGAATGCGAAAGAGCGGGAATCGCACGTCTGGATCTACGATTTGGAAGAGGATTGGTTTAGGCGTTTAACGTTTGAGGGAGAAGAAAACTTCGGCCCTATCTGGACACCAGACGGCAAATGGATTACCTTCACTTCCAACCGGGACGGTCCACCTAATCTGTATCGGAAGCGGGCCGATGGTGATTCTAGGGCCGAGCGCCTGACCACGAGTCAATTTCGACAGTGGCCGAGTTCGTGGTCGCCCGATGGCGGTGTACTGGCCTTCTGCGCCATTAGCCCCAATAATACCGCCGAGATTTGGATTCTTCCCATGAACGCCGATGGGAAGCCTCGACCTCTAGTCACCTCACCCAACTTTAAGAACGGCCCTGTGTTCTCCCCCGACGGCCAGTGGCTTGCCTATTTTTCGCAAGAGGAAGGTCGGCCCCGCGTTTATATAAGCGCCGACGCCGAACCCGACGTTAAATGGTTAGTCTCGGGGAAGGAGGGAGGCTTTCTCCCGCTGTGGTCGCCGGACGGAAGCGAGCTTTTTTATGCCGCTGGCAACAAGGTGATGGTTGTATCCGTTCAGACGACACCTACGTTCAAGGCGGGCAAGCCCAGCGTGTTGTTTGAAGCGTCATCTTTGTGGTACGGATTCGATATCTTTCCCGATGGGCAGCGTTTCTTGATGATTAAGGGAACGGCAAAAGGGCAAGCCCAGATCCACGTCGTCCGCGACTGGTTTGAAGAACTCAGGCGCCGGGCACCGAAGGCCGCGGCCGGGCATGCTACTTCCCTAGTTCAGTCGAGTTCCGCTCGGAGTGGCCGCTTCTTCCTGCACCACGTCGGCCATGTACGAGCTGCGTACCAGGGGTCCGCTATAGACCGCCCGAAATCCGATCGACTCGCCGAACTCTCGGTAGATGTCGAATCTTTCGGGAGGAACATACTCAGCGACCGGGAGTCTGTTTCGCCGAGGTTGTAGATATTGACCGATCGTGGCGATGTCTGTACCGGCTTCTCTCAGGTCGGTGAGCACTTGCTTGACCTCGTCCTCGGTTTCGCCGAGCCCAACCATCAATCCTGATTTCGTCAGCACCCGGTTCGAGTGACGGCGGGCAAAAGCAAGGACCTTCAGAGACTGATCATAGTCGGCTTGCGGCCGCACTCGCCGGTAGAGCCGGCGCACGGTCTCCATATTGTGGTTGAAGACGTCCGGCCCGGCGTCGAGGACGCGGGCGACGGCGTCCAGGTCGCCGCGGAAGTCAGGAGTCAGCACCTCGACCCGGGCATCGGGAAGCCGGCGCCTCACGTGCCGGACGGTTTCGGCGAAATGGCGCGAGCCGCCGTCGGGCAGATCGTCCCGGTTCACGCTGGTGATCACCACGTATCGCAGACTCATGCGGGCGGCCATGTCGGCTACGTGGGCCGGCTCTTTGGGATCAAGACTCCCCGGCATGCCCTGCGGTACCGCGCAGAAGCCGCAACGCCTGGTGCAGACGTTCCCCAGAATCATGAACGTCGCGGCTCCGCGGCTGAAGCAGTCGTGAATATTGGGGCAGCGAGCCGATTCACAGACGGTGTGGAGACGGCGCTTCCGCAGCTCGACCTTCAGGTCGTGGAGCGCTTGGTAGTTCGTTCGGCTCGCGCGGAGCCATGCCGGCAGGCACGGACCCGGTGGGGGGTCGGGTACTTGGGAGATCCGAACTAGAGGCATGGAGAGTTCCCCGCTTTTCAAACCGGGCCTAGCAGGTGACGATGGGACACCGCCTAGAAGGAGTCATCGCGGCCGTTCCGAGGGAACAGTATCGGAACTGGGCGCTAGTTCGCGAACAATACCGCGACTTA
Source organism: Bryobacterales bacterium (assembly GCA_965222095.1). GTDB lineage: Bacteria > Acidobacteriota > Terriglobia > Bryobacterales > UBA6623. The sequence continues at coordinate 1,226,039 of CBDCTD010000004.1, read as the reverse complement.
TAGATTTCCGTTGTGGAGAAGGAAGCCCGTTGAAACGGGCTGACCAATCTTGAGCGGCGCGGCCGGCCGACCAGCCGTAAAACGGCCGGGATTTGCAGTTCGGTTAGGTTTTTAACTCTCACGGAATCAATAGATTACGGATCAGCAGGAACGGGGTCGCATTGCAGGGGAACAATACGGGCACATCGAATGAGGTTAACCCGCCTCCTCCGCGCCGCTCGCACCCCCGTTCTCCAGCAGCCGCCACATCTGGCGCGCCGTATTACCCGTCTTTGCGATGTGCTGCTTCGCCAGTTTGGCATACCGCTCGGTCATCTTGATGTTCGCATGACCGAGAATCTTGGCCAGTTCATACAGATCCCCGCCGTTCATCATGTACCACGAGGCGAAGGTGTGTCTAAGGTCATGGAAGCGGAAGTGCTCCAGGCCCGCCAGCTCCTTTAGCGTCTGGAAGGGTTGATCGACCCTCTGACGACCCGTGCGGCCGCTTGGCGGAGCAAAGATCCGCTCTTCCCCGATCACCGCCGGGTAGCGCCGGTCGGTCGTGTTTTGGGACCATACGCGGTCGCGGAAAACGGAGAGGCTGCCCCCTCAAGAAGTCCAGTCGCAAAAATGCACCTATAATAGCGAAGAGAGTCTCGCAGACTTCGGAAAGGAAGGTTAGATGATGAACCCTTCCAACAAACCAGCCTATCGTCCAACTCTCTCGCGTCGGGAGCTTCTCGTTAAGACCGGGCTCGGATTCGGAAGCGTGGCACTTGCAGGGATTCTCCATACAGAATCCTTGCTTGGAGCAGTGCCGGAAGTCTCCTACCAAGACCTCAGGCCAAGGCCAGGACACTTCCCCGGAACGGCCAAGGCGGTGATTCACTTAATGCAGAGCGGGGGCCCGAGCCAGGCGGACCTTTTCGACCCCAAGCCCGAGCTTCAAAAGCGGGGCGGCCAAGCGCATCCGGATGGCGTTGAGATCCACCAACCAAACAACAAGAATGTGCTCTTCCCCAGCCCGTTTGAATTCTCCAAGCATGGGGAGAGCGGTATGGATTTCTCCGCCATGCTGCCCAACCTGGCGACGCTGGCCGACGACCTGTGCATGGTCCGCTCGATGTACTCAGAGCACAACAACCACCCGGAGGGGACCAACCTGCTTTACTCGTGCCGGATCTTTCCGGGCCGGCCGGTGATGGGCGCCTGGATCAGTTATGCTCTCGGCACAGAGAACCAGAATCTGCCTGCTTACGTGGTGCTGCGGGACCCGGAAGGTTACCCCGACGGCGGCAAGCAGGGATGGAGGAGCGGCTGGCTGCCCGCGTTGTTCCAGGGCGTGGAGTTCAGCTCTTCGGGCGCGCCTGTGCGCAACCTGGAGCGGGACGAACCGCTGCCTCCGGGCGTGCAGCAGAGGAGCCTCCAGTTTCTGAACAAGATCAACGCCCTGCACCAGCGGGACCACCCGAAGGAGTCGGAATTGGAGGCGCGCATTCGTAACTACGAGTTAGCCGCCCGGATGCAGTTGGCCGCCGCCGAGGCGCTCGATATCTCCAAGGAATCGGAAACCACCAGGAAGATGTACGGGCTGGACAATCCGGTGACCGCCGACCTTGGGACGCGCTGTCTGATGGCTCGAAGGCTGGTCGAAGCCGGCGTGCGCTTCGTGCAGATCTTCCCCGAGAAGGGCATGCCGTGGGACCACCACAAGCAGCTGAAGAAGGAAATGATCCGCATCTGCGCCAAGACGGACCAACCGGCGATGGCGCTGATCAAAGACCTGAAGAGCCGGGGCTTGTTGGACACGACGATTGTGATGTGGTGCGGGGAGTTTGGGCGGTTGCCGACGACACAGAACTCAGACGGTCGAGACCACAATCGTAACGCCTTCACACTGTTGCTGACTGGTGGCGGATTCAAGAAGGGCCTGATCTATGGGGCCACCGACGAGTTCGGCTACAAGGCGGTGGCGAACCGGGTCAGTGTCCCGAGCCTGCATGCCACCATCCTACACGCGCTGGGCATCGATCACGAGCGGCTCACCTACCGACATGGCGGCCGTATTGAAACCCCCACAGACGTGAGCGTCACGGGGGCCAAGATGGTCGGTGACATCCTGATGAAACCGCCCCAAGCGTAAGGCGGGACCGGAATGCTGAGCGAGATTCCAGCGAAGATGCGTTTCCGCATCCGTAAAGGACTGCGCTCCCTGCTTGCGGCGCTTGTGGGAGTTGGCTGCGCCGCGGCGCAGGAGCCGCAATTTGAGCGGGGTGTCAAGCCGATCTTCCAGGCCAACTGTTTTAGCTGCCACGGAGGAACAGCGATGATCGGCCTGGACCTCCGCACGGCAGCTTCCGTACTCCAGGGTAGCCATCAGGGCCCGGTTGTCGTCCCCGGGTCGCCACAGAAGAGCCTGCTTTACCAGAAGGTGGCCAGCCGGGCCATGCCACCTCCGGCGTTTGCGCTAAAGCTCACTGATGAGGAGATCGAGACAATCCGAAAATGGATCGAGGCTGGTGTGCCTTCCGAGGAGGGTGACGCTAACCAGAAGAAGCTGCAAGCCGAGCAGATTCGCTTTGAGAGGGAGATCCTGCCGATCCTCCGCCCCCGCTGTTTTGCTTGCCACGGGATCGACAACCCAATGGCGGGCCTTGACCTGCGGACGGTGGAATCGGTGCTCAAGGGGAGCGCCAATGGTCCCGTGATCTCGGAAGGCGGTTCGGACAAGAGCATCCTGGTGCGGATGATCTCGACGAAGAGCATGCCGCCTCCTGGCACGGCTGAGCCCCTCGGCGAGCCAGAGCTGGAAAAGTTGCGTCAATGGGTGGATACCTTGCAAGTGAGCCCGCGGATGCTGGGGGTCAATGAAAGAGCGACCTTCACGAAGGTTGAAGCTCGCGAGGTCACGGCGAAAGACCGGGAATTGTGGGCGTTTCGCAAGCCAGTCAAGCCGGCAGTTCCCGAGGTCAAGAACCAGAAACGAGTGCGGACCCCAATTGACGCGTTTGTGCTGGCCGAGCTGGAAGCGAAGGGTTTGACGTTTTCTGCCGTCGCACCCGAGTTGGTATTGATGCGGAGGGCGTATTTTGACTTGGTCGGACTGCCTCCGGCCCCGCAAGAGATTGCGGCATTCCAGGGTGGCAGCAAGCCAGGGGCTTACGGAAGGTTGATCGACGATCTGCTCGCATCACCCCACTATGGCGAGCGTTGGGCGCGCCACTGGTTGGACCTGGCTGGCTACACAGATGTCCAGCTTTTCGACAACAATCCGGCCGGTACACGCCTGTTCGACGGGATCTGGCGCTATCGGGATTACGTCGTTCGGTCGCTCAACGCCGGCAAGCCGTACGACCGCTTCCTCATGGAGCAGATCGCTGGAGACGAGCTAGTAGACTGGCGTTCAGCCAAGAAATACACTCCGGAAATCCTAGACTCTCTCGTCGCAACCGGCTTTCTGCGGAGCGTGTACGACCGCACGGACCAGGACGTCGTCAACCTGCCGGGCGAGCGTTACGACGTGCTGTTCCACCTTCTGGATAAGTTCGGAACCGGCGTCATGGGGCTTACGCTGAACTGCGCCCGCTGCCACAGCCACAGATTCGACCCGATTCCGCAGCGAGATTACTACCGGTTCCTTTCGATCTTCGCGACGGCCTACAACCCGGCGAAGTGGCTCCAGCCAAAGAACCGGCATCTGCCAAACGTCCCGAAGCTCGAGCTGGAGGTGATCAAGAAGCACAACGCGGGGATTGATCAACGGGCAAGAGCGCCCAAGCAGAAGCTGGAGCGGCTGCGTCGGCCATACAAAGAGCGTCTGCTGGAAGTCAAACTGGAGAAGCTTCCGGCCGAAATTCGGGCGGAAGCAAAGGAGGCATTGGCCACTCCGGAGGACAAAAGGGATGCGGTGCAGAAGTTCCTGGTGATGAAATTCCAGAAGAGGCTGGAGGTCAAGCCCGAGGAGGTGACAGGGGCCTTGAGTCCCGAGGACAAGGCAATCGCTACAAAGCTGGAGGAGCGGATCCAGCTCCTTGAGAGCTACCGCCGCCGGACGGAGAAGATTCAGGCCCTCTGGGACGTTGGCCCCGCTCCCAAGATGCGGCTGTTGCAGCGCGGGGAGGTGGAAGCGCCAGGTCCTCCCGTGCAACCTGGCTTTCTCACAATCTTGTCCCCGCCGGGCAAGTCCGATTTGGTGAAGCCGCCCAACTTGAAGGGTGAGTCCAGTGGGTATCGTCTCGCCCTGGCGCGCTGGCTGACCAGCCGCGACCACCCGCTCACGGCACGGGTGATTGTAAACCGGGTTTGGCAACAGCATTTCGGAAGAGGGATCGTGGAGACACCCGACAATTTTGGCCGCAACGGTTCTCCTCCCACACACCCAGAGCTTCTGGATTGGCTCGCTGTCGACTTCATGGAGCACGGATGGAGCCTTAAGCGTCTTCACAAGTTGATCATGACCTCCACGGTGTACCGGCAGGCGTCACGCCAGCCCGCCGGGGGGGAGCAGTCGGCGGCGCTGTCCGTGGACCCGGAAAACAAGCTTCTCTGGCGGATGAATCTTAGGCGCCTCGAGGCAGAGGCTATCCGCGATGCTGTGCTGGCGGCGTCCGGAAAGCTGGACCGTACAATGGGGGGAGCCCCCATCTTCGCGGCAGCCATTGCTGACGGGTTGTCCAAGCTGGAGGACGCATTCAAGAAGAGCTTGCCCATCCCTACTGGAGGTGAATGGCGCCGAAGCCTGTATCTGTTTGCCAGACGCAACTATCCACACACCTTTCTTGAGGTGTTTGATTCGCCGATCATGCAGACCAATTGCACGCGGCGGGTCAACTCGGTCTCTCCGCTTCAATCCCTCACCTTGCTGAATGACGACTTCATGGTCGAGAGCGCAGGTTATCTGGCTGACCAGGTGTCCGGTGTGGCGCGCGAAGGAAAGGCCGCCCAGTTGATCGAGGCCGCCTATCTGCTCACGCTGTCGCGCCCGCCAACGGTCGCAGAGAAAGAGCTGGCGCAGGCCCTTTTGCAGGATCAAGAAGAATTGCACCGTAGGGCGAACATGGCTCCGGATAAAGCCGCCAAAGCTGCGCTTGCCAACCTGTGCCACATGCTTCTAGCTAGCAACGAGTTTCTGTATATCGAGTGAAGCTCACCTCACGACCAAGCTGCTGAGAGGGCCTTTGCTGGAGGTGAGGGGTGGCGGATGCTTGTTGCCCTTGTTTGACCCATGCAAGTTTCAAATTGCGGGCTATTGGCTCGGTGGGAAGCTCGATCAGACGGGACAGATCAAACGTTTCATCGAAAGCCCTTCAGTTGGGAAACCTGCGGATTTCAAATACTCGAGATTGGCGCGCGCGCAGATATTCAACTCTACACCCCGCTGTTCGGATGGACGACGAAGACCAGCCCAGGCGCCATGGCCCACGAGTACATCGAGTCTACCAGGGTGCCACACCTGCTGGGGCATGATCGAGATTCAGGCCAAATATGCCAAGGAATGTGTCCACAGTAGGCACCGGAACAGTTCTACAGCCCGGACGGTTGTGTTGCGAAAACTGAGGTCGGGTACAAAAATCCCCGGCTTGGCCTCAACCTACCCAGTGACGCCGAAGATCCGGTGGATGAATTTCACCTGAGCAACCACATCGCCTTTCGCCACCCATCTCACCCTGCCCTTCCCGATCATGTGCATCGCTTCGTAGCCTTGCAGCGTTCGCCACGCCGTCGGGAACGAGAAGAATCCCATGCCCGCCCGCATCCTTCGTTTGATGAAACGGTGATCCTGCTCGACGATGTTGTTGAGGTAGCGAACCTGGCGCAGCTTACATCGTTTCCGTAGAATTCCTTCCTCTTTGAGTTCTTCTATGGCTGCTGGATAGGCGGGGTTCCGATCCACGTTGATCACTCTCGGCATCGGGTTGGCGGTCGTTTGCAGGGCTTTGTTGAAGAAGCGTTTGGCGGCTGCGACGTCTCTGTGAGCGGCCAGCAAAAAGTCGATCGTTTGACCCTGCTTATCGACGGCGCGGTAGAGATACTTCCACTTCCCTTTGACGCGGACGTAGGTCTCGTCCACGCGATACGACTTGGAGGTGGGCTTGAGATGAGGCCGGCACCGTCGATCCAGCTCCGGCGCGTAGTGCTGGACCCAGCGAAAGATGGCCGTATGGTGGAGCCGCAGACCACGCTCTCGCATCATCTCAGCCAGTTGGCGGAAGCTCAGCGGGTAGCGGAGATACCAACGGACACAGAGGAGGATGATCTCGCGATGGTAGTGGCGCCACTTGAACGGGTTGTCGCTTACGGTTGGCATCGATCTCACTCTACCGATATGCGAGCTCTGCCCGGTGACCGATTTTCGCAACACAACCGACGGCCTCGAAAGAGGGGCGGCAACGTGTACCAGCGCTCGAACTCACAGTACCTTTGGGTCCGCTACCGGGATCGCGAGGGGAGGATCATCAAGGAGTCGAGCGGCACGACGAACTGGCAGGAGGCAGACCGGTTTTTGAGGGACCGTCTGGACGCTCGCGATGAGGGGAGGCTCCAGACGATGCTGTCGGGCAAAAGCCTCACCTTCAACGAGTGGACCGATCGGTTCTTGGAGACCCGATCGAAGCCTCCGTACCGGGCGGAGAAGACGCACCGTGACAACCTGGAGGTCCTCAAGAACCTGCGACCGATGTTCGGTGGCCTAAGGCTGTCCGACATCACGTCCGAGGCGATTGAGGAGTACATCGAGCAAAGATTGCGGTCAGAAAGGAAGGTGAGAACCAAACTAGGAATCAGATACCAAGGAAGGATCAAACCGCCAACGGTCCACAAGGAGTTCCGCGTTCTCCGACGGATACTCAACGTTGCCGTGAAGAAGAAGCGGCTCACGGTGAACCCGTCTGCCGACGTCGAGTTTCCCATACAACTCAGCAACTCGACTCGCAAGCCACACTACATGACGGCCAGTGAACAGGCTCGGATTGAGTTCTTCGCTCCCGACTACTTGCGGGACGCGGTTGTGATTCTGGTCGAGATGGGACTCAGGCCGTACAAGGAACTGACGCCGATGCGCAGGGAGCAGGTCGATTTCGAGAACGAGGTGGTTAGCATCCTGGACTCGAAAACCGACAGCGGTATCGCGGACATGCCCATGACGGAATTGGCGAAGGCAGCGTTCCGCCGCCGCATCGAGGCCACGCCCGGATCGGAATACCTGTTCCCGACGCCGAGCCGCAGAGCGAAGAAGCCCCATATTACCCGGTTCTGTAAAGCTTGGGCTTCAACGCTCAAACGCGCGGGCGTTCCGCACTTCCCCATTTACCACCTGCGGCACACGTTCGCGACGCGGCTTAGCGCGGGCGGGGTGGCCGATCATTTCGTGACGCAGATGCTGCGCCAGGGTGACTCGGCGGTGTTTAAGCGCTACAGCCAAGCCACACTCAACATGAGGCGCGAGGCGCTCGGCCAGCTGGATCGCCACGCTAACGAGCACCAGGTGATTTCTGGAACAGCAAACCCCAACTGAGTCATTTCTGGCACAGTTTTGGAACAGTTACGTTAACCAAGTTACAATCGAACGCCCATGAGAAACACGGCGAGCATTGAAAGCAAACGGCGTAGATGGTCGGGGCGGAGGGATTTGAACCCCCGGCTTCCTGCTCCCAAAGCAGGTTCCACTGTATCCCCTGAATCCCTTGTTTTCAACTACTTACGTTTCAATGATTTACGGGCGGCATGTTGAAACCTGTTGAAACTTGTTGTTTTGTGAGGCTCTGGACAGCTACCCCTTCCTGATTCCACTGACCTGGGCTGCTGTGCTTTGACACCAGCGCTTTCCGGTCGTTGCGTTTCAGCAGCCAGCGGGCGTACACTACAGCCGCACTAGGCCGGAGGGTCCATCGCTGCTATGTCTGACGGTACTCAATCCATAGCGCGGGTGAATTTGGCCCGCGCTCCGATGCTTACAGTCGCTGCAGGACCCGCACGCATCGCGATCGCCCTCATTGTGTCGGCCCACGTTCTTTGTTCCCAGACAGCCACCCAACCGCAACCCGACGGCAGAAAGTCCCCCGCCAACCTCCACGAACTGAGCGATTGGTTCGAGGCTCTGGCCGGGCGTGTGAGCCCGGCAGTCGTCCAGGTTGTCTCCTCCGGGTTTGCTCCGGTGCGCAGGGAAGCGCCAGCTGCTGTGGTGGTCTCCAAGCGCCGTAGCACCGGTTCAGGAGTAATCGCAGATCCCAATGGCCATGTTATTACCAATGCCCACGTCATCGTCGGAGCGCAACGCGTGCAAGTGCTCTTGGCATCGCGCACTAAGCCTCTTCCAGGCCGGCGGTCTATCCTAAGCCCGTGCGCCAAATTCCGTGAAGCGAAGATCGTGGGATTCGATGTTGAGACGGCCCTTGCCGTGCTAAAAATCGAGGCCCCGGATCTGCCATTCGTCCCGTTCGGGGACTCAGATGATTTGCGGCCCGGTCAACTCGTCTTCGCGTTTGGCAGCCCCCTGGGGCTTGAGAACTCCGTGACGATGGGTGTAGTGAGCTCGGTAGCTCGGCAATTGCGGCCCGGCGATCCGATGATTTACATCCAGACAGATACGGCCATCATCCCGGGAAATAGCGGCGGACCCCTGGTCAACGCTGATGGCCAGATCGTAGGCATTAATACCTTGATCTTTTCGCAGTCCGGCGGCAACGAAGGGATCGGGTTTGCCGCGCCCAGCAACATCGTCCGAACCGTTTTCGAGCAGATTCAGAAGCAGGGGCGCGTCAGGCGCGGGGAAATCGGCGTCCATGTTCAGACGATTACGCCCGAGTTGGCGGCCGGCCTCGGGCTGCCCCGAGACTGGGGCGTGGTACTTGCCGATGTGAAGCCGGGGGGGGCCGGGTCATATTGGCGGTCTCAAGCTGGGAGACATTGTGTTGACGCTGGACGGCAAAACCATGGAGAACGGCTGCCAGTTCAACGTAAACGTCTACCAGCGCTCGATCGGGGACGTTGTTGAAATTAAAGTCTTGCGCGGATCCGAAGAGCTCACTGTCCGCGTGACGGTTCTGGAGCGCGAAGGCGATCCGGAACAGTTGGCCCGCATGGTCAGCCGGCAGCAAAATGCGATCGCCCGACTCGGGATTCTCGGCATCAGCCTGAACCCGAAGGTTGCCGAGATCATGCCGCCACTAAGGCGGTCGACAGGGGTTGTCTTCGCGGGGAGGCTGGCGGATGGTCCCTACTGGAGTTCGCTCTTTCAACCGGGTGACGTAATCTATCGCATAAACCAGAAGCCCACCACTGGCCTGCGGGAGCTGCGCGCCGTGCTCGCTGAACTAAGAGAGAACACACCGGTCGTTGTTCAAATTGAGCGGCTCGGCAAACTGATGTTCGTCACCTTCGAGCTGGAATAGCAAGGTGTTCCGTTCGCACCCCTGCGATCGTTGCACTCGTACTCGTTCCATTTATCGATCGGGGTGAGGCTAAGAGAATAGGACAGCGGACGGTCGCGTTCTGCGCCGTGAGCCTGGCTGCAATAGGCTGGACGAGCCTCGCGATTGCGGCAATCGTCACCACACCAGAGCAGCCGGAGAGCCCTGACATGAGCCAAAACGGCCGTGCAAAGATCCTGTCTGTAAATGTATCGGAGGTGAAGGAGGTTCCGTATCGTGGCGGTACGGTGACGACAGGGATCTTCAAAGTTCCGCTCGATGGGCCAGTCACAGTCCGAAAGTTGAATATCGACGGAGACGATCAAGCGGACCGGCGGGTTCACGGTGGATATGACATGGCGGTTTACGCCTATCCGATCGAGCACTACTCGTTTTGGCAAAAGGAACTTGGGCGCAAGGACTTCCCCCTTGGCCAGTTTGGTGAGAACTTGACGATCCAGGGACTAAGCGAAGAGGAGGTGCGTGTCGGGGATATTTTCCGAACCGGCGGCCTGAAGCTGCAGGTGACGCAGCCACGGATACCCTGCTACAAACTCGCTCTCCGCATGCAGGCGGGAGACGGTTTTCCGGCGCGATTTCAACAAAGCGGTCGAATGGGCTTCTACTTTCGCGTGCTGGAAGAAGGAGAAGTCCGCTCAGGCGACCAGATGGAGTTGCTTCAGACCGACCAGGATTCGGTTACTATTGCGGAGTTCATTCGTACGTATCTTTACGACTCACACGATGCGGAAAAGCTCGAGCGCCTGCTACGATCGCGCGACCTCGGCGACGCCTGGCGCAAATACTTGGAAGACATCCTCGGAAAAGTGCGCCCGGTCGCAACCTTGGAAGGTTGGCAGGGATATCGACCCTTCGTTGTCGGCCGAAAGGTTAGGGAAAGCGAGAGTATCGCCTCATTCCAACTCCAGCCGAGAGATGGGAAGGAGCTGCCGTCATTCTTACCCGGACAGTATTTGACGCTAAAACTTAGGATTGGGAGTCAATCGAAGCCGGTCACGCGCACCTACTCCATCTCCAGCAGCCCAAACCGGCGGGAGGCGTATCGAATCACCGTCAAACGGCTGGGTCCCCCGCCGGACAGCAGCCAGGCGCCCGCCGGAATCGGTTCGTCACACCTGCACGATGGCGTGGATGCAGGCGACCAGCTTAGCATCAAGGCGCCGCGTGGAAAGTTTGTTCTCGACCCAAGAACCAGCTCCCCGATTGTTTTGCTCAGCGCCGGCGTGGGACTGACACCCTTATTGAGTATGCTGGCCGCAGTTGCCGAAGAGGAGGGCGCACGGCCGGTCTGGTTTGTCCATGGCGCCCGGAACGGGCGGGAGCATGCGCTGCGGGAGGAAGTGCGGCAGTTGGCCGCGGGGCATGAGAACATTCGGCTTCACTTCGCTTACAGCCGGCCGGCATCGGTGGAGATCGCGGGCCGAGACTTCGACTCGCAGGGGCGGATCACTGTTGAACTATTGAAGGATATTCTTCCTCCGGCAGCCTACGACTTCTATTTGTGCGGACCGACCTCGTTTATGCAGGAGCTGTACCGCGATTTGGAGTCGTGGGGGGTGCCTCCCGCGCGAATTCACTACGAGTTCTTCGGGCCTCGGACGGACCTGAGCGGGGGCCGCAAGAGCCGGGAATCCGAACCCGCCGACGCCGACTGGGAGGTCTCGTTCGCGCGGTCTGAGATGACCGTTCGCTGGAGCTCAGAGTTCGGTAACGTCCTCGAGCTTGCCGAGGCACAGGGACTTCGGCCGGACTTTAGTTGTCGCGCCGACATCTGTCATACTTGCATGGTTCCACTGATTCGCGGTGCAGTCGAGTACGTTTGCGATCCGATTGATCTGCCCGACCCGGGGCATGTACTCATTTGTTGCGCGAAGCCAAAGACGGACGTCGTGATCGATGTCTAAGAAGGCCGCTACGACAAAATTCGGCGCGCTCCTGATCGGAACGGACTAATCAATTTCCGCTTCACTGCCACCGGCCTGCTCGACAGAACATTTTATCAACGCCCGGCGGGCATTTTCAAACGGGGCTTCCGGGTTCTTAGTGGGTAGCGGCGCAACTGCTTGACCGGGGGCTTTGCCCCTCCGACCCCAGGATTTATCGCTTTGAGGCCAGAATGGGCCTTGAATCTTGCGCCTTTGAGAAGGGCGAGGGACTGCTCGTCCCTCGCCCCATTCCGGCGCCTGGGTCGGCGCTCGAGTTGCTTCCCAGCATCGCCCTATCCTCCGCCCAGGTGACCGAGAGTATAGCCCCCCGTCAGGCCCCTGGGCAGCTCCCCCGCTGCTTTGCCAGGATGACTCGATGCAAGACCGTCAACTCGACGCCCAGATTCTGGGCATCCGCTCTCCCTGGCAGGTTCACAACCTGGAACTGCGGTGCTGCGAGCGGTCAAGCGCGGGCTCGAGCGCCGTCAAGTCGAGCCATTGACCCACCTGGGCGTGGATGAGAAGTCGTTCCACAAGCGCCATCGTTACGTGACGATCGTCACGGACTTGGAACAATCCCGCGTGCTGCACGTGGCCCCCGAGCGCCGCCAGGCGAGTCTCGATGAGTTTTGGCCGACCCTGAGCGAGGAGCAGAAGCAAGGCATCCGAGCGATTGCGATGGATATGGGGGATCCCTACATCGCTTCGGTGCGCGAGCACTTGGCCGAGGCAAACGGCAAGATTGTCTTCGACAAGTTTCATATCGCGGGACACTTGAGCAAGGCTGTCGATCGTGTCCGCCGACGAGAACACAAACAACTCAAGAGGCAAGGCGATCTGCGGTTGGCAGGCAGCAAGTACGATTGGCTGCGGCATCCGGCGCGCTTCAGCGACGAAGCCTGGCGCGAGTTTCAGCTCTTGCGGGACAGCAATCTGAAGACAGCGCGGGCCTGGGCGTTGAAAGAAACGCTGATGTGCTTGTTCGATTACCGCTACGAAGGCGCGGATCGAAACTTCTTTCGCCGCTGGTATTGGTGGGCCAGCCACAGCCGCTTGCCGCCGCTAGTCGAAGTGGCAAGGATGCTCAAGCGACGACTCGACAACATCGTCACCTATCTGCGACATCGCATCACCAACGCCACCACGGAATCGCTGAACTCCAAGATCCAATGGGTGAAGTACACGGCGCGAGGCTTTCGTAATCAACGGAACTTCATCACTGCCATCTACTTCCACTCGGAGGCCTTGACTTGGCCCCTTCACCCACTTAAAACCCGGAAGAGCGTTTCAAACAGGCCGGTGGCGGCCCAGGGGCGGGCGAATTTTTTTGAATCTTTTCCCGGGCCGCCGGATCTGCCTTATTGAAGGGGGCCGCAGATCGCGGCCTGGTGGCTAAGGAGGAAGCGATAGCGGGAGAAACCAAAACCCAAGCGACCTTGCCAGATCCGCCATCCAAATCTCAAACAAAGAGGAGAAGACAATGACAATTCGAAAGACATACCAAGCAACATCAATCCGTACGTTCGCTCTGGTCGGGCTGCTGGCTGCGGCAGTGTTCCTGCCAGCCGCTTCCCTTCCCATGGGGAGTGCATATGAGGTCAACACGAGCACCGGCATGACCCTCGTGGGCGCCCCTTTGGCCGTCCACGGCTACGACCCGGTGGCTTACTTTACCGAAGGTCGGGCCCGTGTCGGCAAAGCTACTTTCAGCGTCAAACACGGCAACGCGGCCTACCGGTTCGTCAGCGAAGCGAACAAGAAGAAGTTCGAAAGCAACCCCGAGCGGTATGTACCGCAATACGGCGGCTATTGCGCCTTTGGCGTAGCTGTCGGCGCGAAGTTCGATGGCGACCCGACCTTATTTCGGGTCGTACACGACAAGCTGTACCTCAATCTGAACCCGGACATTCAGACCACCTGGGAGAAAGACGTCGCGGGTAACATCGTCAAGGCCGATGGGAACTGGACGCAGATCCGAGACAAAGCGCCCTCGGAGCTGAAGTAAGGGGGTCGGACTTGATAGCGTTGCCCCCTAACCCAAAACCATAGCAACTCGAAAGGAGAACAAAATGACGCATTCGAAAACAGCAAGCCAGATCTTCGGGGTAGCCTTTATCGCGGCCGGAATCCTGGGATTCATTCCCAACCCGATCGTGTCTCCCGATGGCATCTTCGCGGTGGACACGATGCACAATCTTCTCCACATCCTGGTCGGGGTCGGCTTCTTGGCCGGCGCGGCTATGGGAGCGCCGCTTCGCACGATCCAGGTGCTCGCGGTGCTGGGCGTGGTGCTAGCGATTCTCGGCTTCTTGACCACTGGAGACATGTTGCTCGGCATCGTCCACATTAATCACGCCGACCGTTGGCTGCACGCGGGACTGGCAGTGGCGATTGTCGCCTTGTGGGCTGGGTTGTCCCGGTTGGAGCGCCAGGCGGCCTGACCATCGGCGCTCCCGCTTCGATCACTACCGAATTGTTCGGTATACCAGCAGCCAGCTCTTAAAGAGAAACAGTCATGAGTCTGCCAAAACAAGATGGCAAATGGCTGATCGTCAACAAAATGAATACGACACTAAGAAAGGAGTGAGACCCGTGAGTCATGCACCTACAAACGTAAGCGAGTACGACCTGATCGCTAAGACCGTCCAGCACTATATCGATGGCGGAAGATCCGGCAAAGGCGACGACATGAAGCCCGCCTTCCACGAGGACGCGACGATCTTCGGTTATGCCGGTGCCGACTTGTTCGCCGGCCCTATCCAGCGGCTTTTTGACTGGGTTGACGAGAACGATCCAGCGACGGGGCTCCAAGCACGGATCGCCAGCATCGACCTCATTAACACGGTCGCCACCGTGCGGCTTGAACTCGACAACTGGAGCGGCAGCCGGTACACCGACTTGTTCACGTTGCTAAAAGTCGACGGGGAGTGGAAGATCATGAACAAGGTCTTCCATCTGCACGCCTGAGGGAGGCAAACTCCATGAACAGTATCAGGAAGCGGCAAGAACTCGCGATCGAGCCAGTTGAAGGCCGTGCCAGAGGGGGCGGGGTCGTCAATCGCAGGATCGTGCTGAAGAGGAATCCGGAGGGCGAGCCCAAGCCCTCCGATTTCGAGGTGATGACCGAGGAGGTTCCGCCCGTCGCCGAGGGTCAGATGCTGCTCCGTACCAAGTGGCTCACGCTGGACCCGTACATGCGCGGCCTCGACGCCTCCGGCCCCATGAACAACAAGCGGAGCGTGGGCTCCACCATCGGGGGTGGCACCGTGTCGGAGGTGGTGGAGAGCCGAGCGCGCGCGTGGAACGAGGGCGATCTCGTCGTCGGTTACTACGGTTGGCAAGAATACAGTGTCGGCACGCCTGAAGACCTGCAGTGGGGCAACGAGGCCATGCCCATCGAAAAGTGGGACGGCTCGCTCGGCCCACCGTCCACCGCGCTCGGCATCTTGGGGATGACCGGCTACGCTGCGTATGCCGGCCTGCTCAACGTGGCCACCATCAAGGCGGGAGAAACGGTGGTCGTGAGCGCGGCCAGCGGTGCGGTCGGGCAGGTCGTCGGGCAGTGTCGATACGAGAGACGTTCCATTGGGCGTTTGCTGTGCCGGTCTGCGCTCCATGCAGCAGGTTCTGGACCCATTCCGGTTCATTCTCATCGTCCTGGCGGGATGGGTCAAACCACGACCAACAGGACATCAGGACTAGTCCCCTTGCCGTTCATTCGGAGCTAGCTCGCAAAGACAGCAACCCTGTCCCAAGAGCAGGTGTGCTAGGCACTTTTCACAGCCAGCATTCCGTTGATTCCAAGGAGGTTATTTCAGCCAATGCTTCCCGAAAGGAGACACTGTAGTTGATTTTGTAGCTGTAGGATTCCACAACGCTCAACAAGGTTCAACAAGTCTCAACCACACCGGATTTGTAAGTTGTTGAATCTAAGTGGGGTTGCAATGTGATGTTTATCACCGCACGCCTGTTCCCAAAGCAGATTCCACTGCAGGCCCCGAATCCTCTGTTTTCAACTACTTACGTTTCAACGACTTGCCGCCGACGTGTTGAAATCTGTTGAACCCTGTGGTTCTTGGGTGCTCTGGACAGCTACAAAATTATCTACAGCCCCCTGGGGTGAACCCGCGCGCTGAGAGCGCATTCAGCGGCCTCTCAGGGCCCTTTTTCTTTGCGCGACCTGACGGTCAAACGCAGCCACGGGCCGAATGCATGCCAGGAGAACGCCTCTAGATCGACTCCTTACTCGGGTTCCCACGAGCGACCTCAGGTGTCGCCTTTCGCCTAAAAATTGCGACACTAGCCCGGCTCTCGACCTTCCGCCACCCGCTGGAATCTCAGTCGACCGACTCCGTCATGCCTGTCGAGCTCCTGTGCACCTGCTGGTGCTGGAGGGAGAGGTGTATGGAGAATAAAGCGTGCATCAACCACATTGAAATCAAGATTCCTAGCAGGGTAAAGATCTGGTTTGTCTGTCTAGCCCGGATATCTCACCAGGGGGTAGGAAAAGGGCTGCCGGTTGTGGCATAAAACATTTATGGAGAAAACGTTAGAGCCACGGAAGACCAGCAGCCCTTCGGTAACAGAGTGTAACCAATCGAGCTTCTCGTTTGCCAAGCACTTTGGCCGCCAGGTGACGGCCCGGTTTGACGGCGGGGTGATCAGCTCCGATGGCGGGGCGCTGCTGTTGCGCGAGGTGGACCGGCGCATCCAGCTGCTGCCGCGGGTGGCCGCCTGTTTCGAAGACCGGCGCGATCCCCAGCTGATCGAGCACCAGGTCGGGGAGCTGGTCGCGCAGCGGGTCTACGCACTGGCGCTGGGGTATGAGGATCTCAACGATCACGACGAGTTGCGCTCCGATCCTGTGCTGGCACTGCTGGCCGGCAAGAGCGACTTGGAAGGGCAGAAGCGCAAGCAAGAGCGTGATCGCGGCAAGCCGTTGGCCGGCAAGTCGACGCTGCACCGGCTGGAACGCACGACCGACGGCGTGGACCGCTACAAGAAGATCCGCTGTGACCGTGAAGCCATCGACCGCCTGCTGGTGGACGTGTTTGTGGAAGCGCACCGCGAGCCGCCCGAGGAGATCATTCTCGATATCGACGCCACCGACACACCGTTGCACGGGCAGCAGGAGGGGCGTTTCTTTCACGGCTATTACGGCCACTATTGTTATCTGCCGCTGTACATTTTTTGCGGCCAGCACCTGTTGTGCGCGCGGCAGCGGGTGTCGAATCAAGACGCGGCGGCGGGCGGCGTCGAGGAGCTGGAGCGGATCGTGGCGCGGGTGTTTACGGAGTTCGAGTATCAGACGCTCCAGAGTTGGAGCCGGGCGCGGCGGGTGGTGGCCAAGGCCGAACAGCTGGAGGGCAAGGAGAATCCGCGCTATGTGGTGACCTCGCTGGATGGGAAGAGCCGGCCGGCGCGGCAGCTCCCCCCTCGCCGCGGTTGATGCCGACCTTCCGTCCCTATTTCGGCCCCCTTCAACCCGTCGCCAACCCGCTGGTGAGAAATGCGGGCTAGTTATTGGGCACCTGATGCTCGGGCAGTGGATCTTTGGAATGTGGTAGAACATTGTTGATTCCACAGCACAAGATCGGGTAAATTCACTTAAACTCGTCCGCCCTGCTCATGTTCGTCACGATAAAACCGACGCGCGCGAACAGCTCGCCCTGGTGGTGCTCGACCTTGGCGACAACTGAGCCTTACTAGAGAGGTGATGACAGTTTATGAACTGTCACAATCGTGGGCGGGGTCTAGGTTCGCCGCGGACCCGAATGATGACCTCCCGACCGCGCGATGAATATCCACTTGTCCGCGCTGGAAATGAGCGCAGATGAATGGAATAGAGAGAAAATACGCCACCTCCTCGCTGTCACTTGGTGTCAACGGTGGCCACTCGGGACCTATTTTGCTGCTGACATAGGGCTGACATATAGGCACCAGCACGAAGTCATATCCCATGTAAACTACTGATTCTAAATGGTGGGCGCGCCCAGACTCGAACTGGGGACCTCCTGCGTGTGAAACAGGCGCTCTAACCTAACTGAGCTAAGCGCCCGTCTTTTCCGGGGCCTGCGGCCCCCAGATCACCGTGTACGCTCGATAGTTGCCACAATCACGACTTCTGTACAGCAGTCATCGGGGGCGGACGGGGCCCAAGGTCATTGAGGGCAGGGGAACAATATGGGCACATCGAGCAGGCGAAACCATACCAAATGATCCTACATGAGACTAAAACTGTTGTTTGCTAACCATCGTTGCTTCAATCAGTTGCATTGAAAACAAAGAGTTTATAGGTGTCGGTAAGCAGCCGTAAAACGGCTGGCCTACGAAGACGAGGCCGCGTGAACGCGGCTTCTAGCGGTCCTTTCACTAACGCGGCCCGCATCGGTTTCCTTCATCTAGATTCGATCCGGACCTCATCATCTGCAACGGCAAACCCTCCTATTGGCGTGAAACAGCCGGCTTCGGGCAGTTCCAAATAAGGTGCAGTCTGCCCGGCGTGCAGACTAGGAGCCGTTCTTCGCCATCGGCTGCCTCGTGAAATCAAGCCATCCGGCTGCTAGGGCGTTCGCAGGATCGAGTCGAGGCCATCGGCCCTGAGGCGCTCCCGGTGAGGTTGAGCCGCTTCGACATCAGAGAAAGGTCCCACGAGTACGCGATACCATCCGTCTCCGGCACCGTCGTAGAGGACCACCGGGTATCCCTTGGCCCGCAACTCTTTCATCATCATGGCAGCGTCGGCGCGAACTCGAGATGCCGCGACTTGGAGATGAATCCCACGGACCGCCGCCTCCGCCAGCACGGCTGTCGTCGTCGTTCGTTGGCGCGGAGTTCTGATGGGAGTCTCTGGAGGTGGGGCGGGATCGGCCTTCTCGGCCGCTCCAGTGGATGTCGAGGGCGACCGGTCTTCGGCCATCGGCTCCGACGCCGGCCGCTCGGGGACCTCGCTCGGCAAAGCCTCCGGGTCGGGCGCTTGTTCCAGCAAAGTATCCGGCAGTCTGACCCGGCCCTGGGTCT
This sequence comes from Bryobacterales bacterium, assembly GCA_965222095.1. Lineage (GTDB taxonomy): Bacteria > Acidobacteriota > Terriglobia > Bryobacterales > UBA6623. Next base: position 1,207,684 of record CBDCTD010000004.1, on the reverse strand, counting down.
CCTCTACCGGCTTGATCCCAGAAGCAGTCTCCTGTTCGCTCTGCCCCCTGCTATGTCCGAGCGAGTAACCAAGCGAGAAGAAGACCGCAAACAGGACAACAATCAGGAAAAAAGCGCTCAAAATCTGCTTGTTACCCAATACAAGTTCAAACTCTGCGTCCTCACTCGCCATATTCCTCACATTCTAGCTCGTCTACCCAACGATCGCCGCTGCGCAAGGTCGGCCGGCGGATTCTAACCTAGCAGCCTGTGGTGAAATCCCTTCGCCCTAAGAAAGTGGGTACAGTCACCGATTTTCGTCGTCTACCCATATTGGACACAAAGTAGTTCCTGAAGCGAAAATCGTTGACAGTCCCCATTCTTCGCCAAACCTGACCTCTACTACGGGCTGCTAGCTTGATGCTGATCCTTCGTCTTCACCCTTGTGCGACCACTTGGCCAAGGCGTGGAAGAGGTCAACCGGAAGGGGGAACACGATGGTAGTGTTCTTTTCCATCCCGATGTCGGTGAGGGTCTGCAAATAGCGAAGCGTTACCGAGGTGGGCTGGCTAGCCAGCATTTCGGCCGCGACCGTCAGTTTCTCGGCTGCTTGCGCCTCGCCGGCGGCGTGAATCACCTTGGCTCGCCGTTCGCGCTCGGCCTCGGCCTGGCGCGCGATGGCGCGAATCATCTGTTCCGGAAGGTCGACGTGCTTGACCTCGACTGCCTGTACCTTGATTCCCCATTGGGCGGTGTGCTCATCAAGGGTTCCTTGCAACCTTGCGTTGAGCTTTTCGCGTTCGCTGAGCAGCTCGTCAAGGTCGGCTTCACCCAGAACCGAGCGAAGACGTGTCTGAGCCAACTGTGACGTCGCGTGCACGAAGTGAGCGACTTCGACGATCGCCTTGGCGGGATCAATCACACGGAAGAAAACTACTGCGCTGACCTTGACCGTCACGTTGTCCTTGGTCACGACGTCTTGCGAGGGAACTTCCATCGTTTCGACCCGCAAGGAAATTCGCACCAGCCGATCGATGGGCTTTAGGACAATGATCACGCCCGGGCCTTTGGGCTGGGGAAGGAGTCGGCCAAGCCGAAAGATCACACCTCGCTCATACTCGGGCAAGATGTTGATGCAGTTAAAGGCGTAGAGCGCAACGACGATGATAAAAATCGTAAACCAGCTAAAGTCAAACGGAAGTGGCATGGCACCCTCCTGTGGTGTTGGTGTCTGTGACTTGCGACAAAGTGACCGCTTTATCCCACCGGGATCGTCTTTGCGGCCGTAACCGGGACGCGATTAAGTCCAGCAGAGATTATCGCACGGCCGCTATAACGCGGAAGGCACGTTAGTCCGTAGGTGTTTGCGCAGGTGCAACTGATTCGACCGTTAGGGTCAGCCCCTCCACGGCCACAACCCGCACTTTCGAACCATCGGGAATCGGCTTTGCCGAGGCCGCATTCCACAGCTCGGAGTGTACAAACACTCGCCCCTTGCCGTTGATGGCTGTGCGCGCTTCGCCGATTTCCCCGATCATGGACTCTGAACCGGTCACAACTTTATACCGAAACGATTTCACCGCCAGCCGCAGTAAGAATACCGTAATGAAGGCAAAGGGGAGGGTGACAGAGATGGCTGTCATCCAATTGATGGACAGCTCGGGAATGCCGGTATCCACCAGCATGACGGCTCCTAGAATCATAGCGACCGTGCCGCCAACCGCCAAGATACCGCCCGAGACGATCGTGGCTTCAAGGACGAAACAGGCGATGCCCAGCAGAATCAACGCTGCCCCCGCCCAATTTATGGGCAGCACGCTTAACGCCATTAGGCCCAGGATGGCGAGAATCCCACCCACCACGCCAGGAAAAACAAGACCGGGATGGGAAAACTCGACGTAGACGCCGAGGGCCCCGAGAATCAGCAGGATGAATGCCAGATTGGGATCGATCAAGGGTAACAGAATCCGTTGCCGGCCAGTGAGTTCATACGGGTAAACGACAGCGCCCGCCAACTCGAGTGTCTCCTCTGTACCGTCGAAACGCTCCACTACGCGGCCGTCCAGCGCTTCCAGTAATGACGGCACGTCGTTAGCGACAAGGTCGATCAAGTCCGACTCCAGAGCCTCTTTCTCCGTGAACGCCTTGCTTTCGAGAACGGCTTGCTCGGCCAACTCGGAGTTCCGTCCCCGTTTGTCCGCGACCGCTCGTACGGCAGCGGCGGCATCATTCTCGACCTTCTGTTTCATCACCTTGTCCATCTCCGCGCCCCCCATGAGTACAGGGTGGGCGGCCCCCGTGTTAGTGGCGGGAGCCATGGCGGCAATGTCACCTGCCATCAAGATCATGAATCCAGCCGAGGCAGCTCGTCCTCCGCTGGGAGCAACGTAGGTAATGATGGGTACGGGCGACGAAACAATCTGTTGGATGACGTCCTGGGTGGCGGTGAGCAGCCCGCCCGGCGTGTCGAGCCGAATGATTACCGCGGCGTCGCCCCGCTCCTCCGCCTGGGCAAGGGCTTGGGTGATGATTTCAACCGTTAGCGGATGGATAACGTGGTCAACGTCAATCTGCAGTACGCGAGCCGCATCGGCCCGAACGCCCAATCCACTCACCAGTAGCAGAAGCGCGAGTCGAGGGCACGACCCTAAGTGGCCTGATTTCACGGGTTTCTAACCGGATTCTAGCACAGCCCTCTTCGGCCGAAGTCTGGCGCACGTTCAACTCTCTCGATACCTGATGGGTATAATGTTGAGTTCAGTACGCCTGCCCTGTGGGGTCGCCGAACATATCGAGTAGGCCCGACACTTTCGGCCATAGCGAGGTCTGACCGATCTAAGGACCGTGTGATGAAGGTTCATAACTGGGATGAGATTGAACATGAGGCGATGAGTCCGGGGATCGCGCGCCGTGTCGTCCATAGCGACCGGATGACGATAGCCCGTATCTATCTCGAACAGGGTAGCGTTGTCCCCCGCCACAGCCATGAGCACGAGCAAGTAAGCCTAGTCCTTGAAGGCCGGCTGAAGTTCTTATTCGACGACCGTGAGTTGGTCGCTGGGGCCGGCGAGATGATGCAGATCGCTTCCCACGAAGCGCATCGCGTCGAAGCGCTCGAGAACTCCGTCGCCCTGGACGTATTTCAGCCGGTCCGCGACGACTGGTTGCGGGGCGACGACTCATATTTACGAAACCCTACCGGTGACTCGTAACGTTATAAGGGGTAGGGGCAGTCTCACCGACCCGAGCTTGATGCGGTCATTACGCCGATTGGGATGGAGAAGGTAACGGAGACAGTGACAGCGCGGCCGACAGCATGGACCTAGGCATCGAAGGTCGGGTGGCAGTGGTCGCGGCTTCGAGCCGTGGCTTGGGACGAGCGGTGGCCGAAGCTCTGGCCGCCGAAGGGGTCAAGCTCGCCTTATGCGCTCGAACCGAGGACGTACTGAAAGACACCGCGTCTCGGATTCGCGATCGCTGGAAGGTGCCGGTTCTCGCGCAGCCGCTCGACGTTACCGACTACAGCGCGGTGAAGAAGTTCATTGCCGCGACGCGCGAAGAACTCGGGGCCATTGACATCTGTGTCGCAAACGCCGGCGGCCCTCCGTTAGGAAAGTTCGCTGATTTCTCTCCGGAGGATTGGCGACAGGCTTTCGAGTTGAACTTCATGAGCACTCTGTACTTAATCCGTGAGGTGCTGCCCGACATGAAGGCCCGAGGCTGGGGGCGGATTGTCTCCATCACTTCGGTATCGGTCAAAGAGCCGATCGAGATGCTCATCCTCTCGAACGCCATCCGGGGAGCGGTTGTCGGACTCATGAAGACTCTGAGCCTCGAGTACGGGTCTGACAATATCCTCTTTAACAACCTCTGCCCGGGGATGACCGCCACCGACCGATTCCTCAGCGGGTCGAAGAAAAGAGCGGAAAGCGAGGGTGTGTCGCCCGAGGAAATCATTCGCCAGATGACAGAGACGGTACCGCTAAAGCGAGTTGGTAAGCCCGAGGAATTTGGCGCCCTGGCGGCATTCTTGTGCTCGGAAAAAGCAAGTTATGTTACCGGCACCAGCACAGCGGTTGATGGGGGGCTCGTAAAAGGGGTGTAGGGGCTCTCCCCCGATGTTCTCTTATGGGTTTGCGAAGCAGAGTTAGTCTTGCGGTTCTGCTGTTAGGCGTGTTGTCCGCCACACTGCCGGCCGCTCCGGGTTGGAGCAATGGGCAAGGCGCGCGGCTGATTATCGGCCAACCCAGCCCGACCCGGCAGAACCCCGTCCCCAGCCAGACGGTACTCGGGGCCGCGGGAGGGATAGCGATCGTAGCAGACCGGCTATTCGTCGCCGACGGCAACCGGGTTGGCGCCGTCACCATTAGTAATCGGGCGCTGATCTACGACAACCTGTCCGAGTTTATCCCCGAACCGGACGCGGAGCTCCCCCAAGGTGACCCGTGCCCCGTTTGCGTGGGTGTCGCCGACGTCGTCTTGGGGCAACAAGACTTCGACAGCGTCGGGCCGGGACTGCAAGACGGATTTCAGAACGCGTCGGCCATCGCCAGCGACGGCGTCTACCTGGCAGTGGCTGACAGCAACAACAACCGAGTCTTGCTATGGAACAGCATTCCGATGCTGAATGCCGCACCGCCCGACGTAGTGGTCGGCCAGCCGGACCCGACGACCAACGCACCGGGGACATCGCAGGAGACGATGAGAGGTCCCCAGGGAGTCTGGATCGATGGCGGACGCCTGTTCGTCGCGGACACCGCGAACTCCCGGGTGCTCATCTACAACTCGATCCCGTCGTCCAACGGCGCCGGGGCCGACGTCGTGGTGGGTCAGCCCGACTTTGACACTCGTCCCGAGCCGGACTTGACGCAATCGAACATCGAGCCGACTGCCTCGGCCATGCTCAATCCCACGTCCGTCACTGTAAGCAGCGGGCGGATGCTGGTGACCGATTTGGGGTTTAATCGGGTGCTGATCTTCAACACGGTTCCGACGCAGAATGCAGCGCCCGCCGATGTCGTCGTCGGCCAGCCTGACTTGGAGTCACACCTCTCCAATAATTCCGCGGAGCTCTGTGACCCCCTCCCCGCGGAACCGCCAGAGGAAGGTGAGGAGGAGCCGGAACCGATGTTCCCGCGCCGCTGTGCCGGCACCCTCAGCTTCCCTCGGTTCGCGCTTTCCGACGGTCAGCAGCTCTTTGTTGCCGACGGCGGCAATGACCGCGTTTTGATCTTCGACGACATGCCCACAACAAACGGCGTCCGGGCCGACACGGTGTTGGGTCAGCCCGACTTTGAATCGCTCGTCGAGTCGGATGGCGCGAGTGACTTGCGAGCACCCTCCTCGTTGGCCTACCACGGGGAGAACCTGTACGTGACCGATCCCTTCACTCGTCGCATTCTGGTTTTCACGCGAGCGGAAGATCTCATCATGGAAAATGGGCTCCGCAACGGCGCTAGCTTCGCTGTACACGCCACAGGTGAGGTGACATTCCGAAGACTCGGTGGGGTCGACCAGGAAATCACAATCACCATCGGTGATCAGGAGTACGTCTTCACGACCCAGGAGGGCGAGTCGCCCGAGATCGTTCGCGACGATTTCGTGGCACAGATCAACGCCGATCCCGAGACGGTGATCGTCGCACAGCCGTTTGGTGGGGAAGGGCTCATTGCCCGGGCAAGTATCGTGTTCGGGGGAGAGCCCCAGGCGGGCGACGTCGTAACACTGCGGATCGTCGATCAGCAGTACGAAATCGTCTTGGACGCTGACGACACTCTGGCGAGAATAGTGAACATCTTCCTTTTTCTCATCGAGCAGGCTCGTGACCCGAACGTCGTGGCATTTGCCATTGTTGGCACCGAAAGCACCCTGAGCCTTCGGTCCGTAGCCATGGGCCCGGCGGGCAACGAGGTCGACTTTTCGGTGACCTTCTCCTCCGGATCGGCCCTGACGGTCGAACCCTCGGACGGGAACCTTAGCGGCGGCACTCTGCAGTACGGAATGCGCTTGGTGGCGTTGGAAGATGGAGTAGACATGAATGGCCTCAGGCTCGATACGCAGGGCGATAGGGCAGACGGCATGGCGATCGAGCGCTCTTCGTCCGTGTTCACCGGGGGCGCCAACGCCGGAGACCTGCCTCCGGGGACGCTGGCTACGATCTTTGGAAGCAACCTGGCTGACGCGGAATTCGGCGCCGCATTGGACGCTAGCGGCAAGCTTCCCACCGAGCTTGGGGGGGTCCAAGTCTATACCAACGGGATTCTTTCGCCGCTGTTTTTCGTTGGCCCCGATCAGATCAACTTCCAAGTTCCTTGGGAAGTGGAGGGAACTAGTATCAGCGTTTATGTGCGGAGGCGGTTGGCCAGTGATCGGATCATGGTCTCAGTACCACGGGCAACGCGCACCCCCGCGTCCGCTCCCGGCCTTTTCAGTTTTCCCGGTTTCGGTATACGCGAAGGGATCGTGGTTCACGGGACCGAATTCGCCACCGGGAGCGTCGCGCTCTCCCAAGGTGGCACCGGCGCGGAAGCGCCGGTCGATGCCGGCGTCACCGTTACCGTTACGGTGCAGGACCGAGACTACACATACGTGACAGTGGGCGGCGATACGCAAAGTTCGGTGCGCGACAGACTCGTCGAACTTATCAACGCGGGCGATGGCGACCCGGACGTCGTGGCGACAACCGGACGAGAGAGCTTCTTCTCGGCGCGGGCCGACGTAACCTTCACGGGAGAAGTTCAATCGGGAGACACGGTCAGCATCCTCATAGGCAGTATCGTCGAGGTTGTCGTCGACGAAGTCGTCCAGGAAGTCATCGACGGCATTGCCTACACCGTCCTGGTGCAAGAAGACGATACACTCGAAGCCGTCCGAAACAAGATGGTGGTAGAGATCAACGCGGGCCGGGGCAACCCTCTCGCAACGGCTCGCAACCTTGAAGTGTTTGGCGAGGTAATCCTCCAAGTTGTGGCCCGCGAACTTGGTACCGAGGGTAACGATATCGTGTTCGAAGTCATGACCTCGTCCGATGCTGTGATCATAGTCGAGACCAACGCCGAAGAAGGTACTTTGGAAGGCGGCTTGACCCCACCGGTCGTAAGGCTTACCGCGCGGGAATCCGGCACTGCGGGAAACGATATCTTGTTTAGCGGATCGAGCACTAACAGCCTACAGATCGACGCCATCACAACGACTTTTACCCTTTGCTGTGGGAATGAACTGTTCTCTCTCGTCACCGACGAGAACCCCGCAATTCCTGGCGAAACCATCGTCGTGTTTGCCACTGGGCTGGGGTTGACGAACCCGGTGCCGAGTGCCGAGGGACTGGAAACAGGCGAGATAACGCCGAACGCTCCGTTTTTCGAGGCACCGCTCCTCTCCGTGGATACGGTTTCTTCCCTGGCCGCGGAAAAGACAGCCTCCATCGAGTTCGTCGGGCTAATGCCGGGTTTCGTCGGCGTCTTCCAAATCAACCTACGGCTCAATTCCGACCTGCCGGATCTGTCGACCGCCGCCCTAACCATCGCGCAGCGGACCTTCATCAGTAACATCATCACCTTTCCGATCAAGAACCTGCGGCCGATCACGCCCCAGTAGTCTGTGGCCAGGATCGGTGACGCCAACAGAACAACCATGCTGAGAGTCGGAGATCCGGCGCCGCCGTTTACCGCGCCGAGTGACGGCGGACAAGACCTTAGTCTCGAGGACTTTCGGGGCGAAAAGATAATCCTCTACTTCTACCCCAAGGACAACACCCCCGGTTGCACAAAAGAAGCCTGCGACTTCCGTGATGCCACGGACCGGCTACAAAGCAAGGGCGTCACCGTCTTGGGCGTTAGCCCGGATGGAGTCGCTTCCCACCAGAAGTTCAGGAAGAAATACTCCCTGCCCTTCCCTCTTGTCGTCGACCAGGACCATCGCATCGCCGAAGCCTACGGAGTTTGGCAGGAGAAGTCTCTCTACGGAAGAAAGTTCATGGGTATCGTGCGTTCGACTTTCGTCATCGATGAGAAAGGAAAGATCGCAGAGATTCACCGGAAGGTAAGGGTAAACGGCCACGTCGAAAGTCTTCTCGAAGCGCTTTGATGCGTTCGGCTCTAGCTACTTTCCGGTGGATTGAGTCCATCCATCCCCGATCCACTGATGAGAGTGGATGGTTCGCCCGTTGTCTCGAACGCAGCAACTGGCGCTTTATCGCCGAAGGGTCGGCAACGAGACTTCCCGAGCAATAGCAGCTTTACTGCGGCTGCGGGACGATCCGGATATACGGCTTCGGCGATTTCCAGCCATCGGGGTACTTCTCTTTGGCTTCGTCATTAGAAACCGCGGGGACGATGATGACGTCTTCCCCTTGTTTCCAGTTGACCGGTGTGGCGACTTTGTGCTTCGCGGTCAATTGCATAGAATCGAGTACCCGCAACACCTCGTCAAAGTTGCGGCCGGTAGTCATGGGGTAGGTGAGCATCAGCTTGATCTTCTTGTCCGGACCGACGACGAACACGGAGCGCACGGTGGCGTTATCCGCCGCCTTCCGCCCGTCCGCGGTTCCGCCGGCGTTGGGGTGAAGCATATCGAAGAGCTTCGCTACCTCCAGATTGGTGTCGCCGATCATCGGATAGGTGACCGCGTGCCCCTGGGTTTCCTCGATGTCCTTGGACCATTCGGAATGATCGCCGACCGAATCGACGCTCAGACCGATGACTTTGCAGTTGCGTTTGGCGAATTCTTCGTTGAGGCCGGCCATGTAGCCGAGCTCGGTCGTGCAGACCGGCGTAAAATCCTTGGGATGCGAAAACAGAACGGCCCATCCGTCCCCAATCCATTCATGAAAGTTGACCGTGCCCTGCGTTGTTTCCGCCGTAAAATCCGGCACTTCATCACCGATGTGTAGTGACATGTTTCACCTCCAATGGTATGCTCTCGACAAGCTCAATCCAGGCTAGGTGACTAGTCTAGCAAGCGACGCGCGGACAAAGGTAGAGCGGTGACGAGAGTTTACGAGAAATCACTTTTTGGACCTGCGAGGATTGGCCTTGCCAGAACTACTAGGGAATGTCCCATGCGATGGTAGACTACGCTGCCCGCTTCTCGAAGGTGGCCTGTGTCGCTGGGTCACGCACTACTGCGCCCCGAAATCTCGGGGGTAGCAACGCTAGCTGCCAAGCACCCTCTCGACCGACCGTCCATACCACCACACGGACCCAGCCCAAGCTGCAATACATGGGACTAGAAACAGCGAACTGCCATAGATCAACCAAGCGGCCAGGCCTATTGCCACAGACTGCACCAGGCCCTGCATCAAAAATGGTCCCCCGGTTGAAAACCGCCAGCGCACCTGTCCCTCCGGCAGCTTCACCGTGTTCCGGTGACCGATCGCTAATGCCACCAGCGCCCCGCCTACTCCCGAGAGCGGCGCCAGCGGTAGCGTGAGAGCAATAGCCACCAGCAGAAACGCGGCGTCCTTGGCCGCTAGTGTAGTGCCACATAAATAACTGGACAATAACACCCTTTTCGCGGTAGGATGGTTTATGTGGCCATCCGCTGACGCTCTACCCCTCACCGCTCCGCAGCGAAACGCTCTTCGTCGCCTCGTTCGAGGCCGCAATACGACGCAGAAAATGGTCTTGCGAGCGCACATTGTTTTGCGCTGTGCGCAGGGGTTGGCGAACCACGCCATAGCCCGCAAACTCGGCGTCAACCGCAAGACCGTCATCCTGTGGCGAAAGCGCTTCGCCCAGTCCGGCCTCGACGGACTGCGCGATCAGACGCGCCCCGGACGCAAACCGGCGCTCTCCGCTGAATTCGTCCAATGCATCCTCGATACAACGCTTCACGAGAAGCCCCGGGCGGCCACGCATTGGAGCACCCGCACCCTCGCCAAGCACTTGGGCGTCTCCAAGATGGCCATCCAGCGCGTCTGGAAAGCGCACGGACTGCAGCCCCATCGCCTCGAAACTTTCAAACTCAGCCGCGACAAGCAGTTCGTCGAGAAACTCCGCGACGTGGTCGGTCTGTACTTGCATCCGCCCGAGCACGCGCTGGTGCTCAGCGTCGATGAGAAAGCCAGATCCAGGCCTTAGACCGCAGCCAGCCGGGACTGCCCCTGAAAAAGGGGTCGTGCCGGCACCATGACCCACGACTTCAAACGACATGGCACAACGACGTTGTTCGCCGCCTTCAATGTGCTCGACGGCAAGGTGATCGACGAGTGTCTGCCGCGACATCGGCACCAGGAATTCCTCAAATTCCTACGCAAGATCGACCGCGAAACGCCACCGGCGCTGGAGCTGCATCTGATCGTGGACAACTACTCCACGCACAAGCATGAGCAAGTGAAGAAGTGGCTCGCGAAGCACCCCCGCTTCCACTTTCACTTCATTCCCACGTCTTCTTCTTGGCTCAATCTCGTCGAGCGCTGGTTCCGCGAGCTGACACAGAAGCGCATCCGCCGCGGCGTGTTCCGCAGTGTTCCCGAACTCGAGGCCGCCATCCACGAGTACCTGGAAGCGAGCAACCAAGCGCCCAAACCCTTTGTCTGGACAGCTCCGGCACAAGATATCCTCGCCAAAGTCGAGCGCGCCGCCAAAACCCACGCCATTGTCCAGAACCGTTAGTGGCACTACACTAGCACCAGCCAACCCGCCAAGGGGAGCAGCCGGTAGCGCGATAGACCGCCGGCCCCATCCAGCCCGAAGAGAGACTGAGCATAACTCGAGAGCGCAAGTACTACCAGGACCGAAATGACAATCAACGCTTCGTTGGGCAATGTCGGCATAGTGAGGCGATAAGCGAGCGTGCTGAGACTAAGGAGCAAGGCGCAGTACAAATCCAGCGTGCAAAACATTTCACGAAGATTCTTGCGCAGCAACTGATTGAGCGGCCCGGGAAAATTGGGAATACGTCGCCAGACCACGGGGCCCCGCGCGATCGGCACCGATGAGAGCACGAATCCGGTCGCCACTAGTCCAGCCGCTAGGCCCAACAGTCCCAGAGACACCTTCCCATACGCCATCCCTATGGCCAGCGCCGCAATCGCCCACGTCATCGGATTGAGCCAAGGACTCGCCGCGCCCAGAAACCAACGCTCGCGCCGGTCCAATGGCCACAGGCTCAAGCGCGATGCGGGGATCTTGTGCAACGGATCGGTACTTAAGGGAAACAGCACTACCAATCCAATGATGAGGTAAATGAACCCTCCGGCGTCCATCATTACTATCGCGGACACGATGAAAAAGCTATTTCCTTTCAGCGACAGAATAGACTTCTGGTCCCTACCCAGTGCCCGGCGGAGGGCGCCTAGGATTGTGAAGAGCCTAGCCATTCGATGTCCTCCACTACGGGCGTTCCCACAAGATCGTAATAGTGTTGTTCGAGCGTCACCGGCACTTCCGCTGTCGGAGTATCCCAAACGATCCGCCCCTTACGGATCACGATCAGTTGCGTGGCGATCTGCTCAACGGCGGTTAGCAAATGCGATGTCAAGAACACGGTGACCCCTCGGCTGGCGATCGACTGCAGAAGGTTGCGCATGATTTTCGACGTCACCGGGTCGATTCCCTCGAAAGGTTCGTCTAGGAACAGCACCTGCGGGTTTGGTAGCAGTGCCATGGCGAACGACGTTTTCTTGCGCATTCCATGGGAGCACGAAGCCGCGAACGTGTCGCGCCCGTCTTCCAGCCTCAATACGCGAAGCAGTTGATCGGCGCGGGAGCGCGTCACCTGCTTGTCCAAGCCGTATACGCTGCCGGTCAGCGACAGGTGTTCTTCCACCGTCAGGTTGTCAAAAAGTCCGAGGTCCTCGGGCACCACTCCGATACGACGCCTGAATTCGATAGGCTGCATCTGCGGGTCGAGACCGCAGACCTCGATGTCGCCGCCGGATGGCCGCACCAAACCTGTGAGCATCCTGATGGTGGTCGTTTTCCCCGCCCCGTTGGGACCGAGGAAGGCGCAGATGGCGCCTGCGGTTACATCAAAACTGACGTTGTCTACCGCAGTGAAATCACCGAACCGGCGGGTGAGTCTGCGACAAGAGATCATTATTCAATTGTCTCCCACGTGACAGAGGGTTTGCTCTTACGTCGACCTGAGATTCGCCCGTGGTACTATTCACTCCCTTCCTCAATAACAGCCGCCAGGTTGACCCCGCTGGCCACTTCTGTTACGACAAGAGGCATGTCGGACGCTTCGGAGCCCAAGGCCCTTCTGCCGTACGGCGCTCAAAAGTATGAGAATCGTTACTCGGAAGAGCGATTCTGGGAAAAGGTCCGCCGCTTCTCGAAGGTGGCCGGAAAGCGGGTCGTCGAGACTGCCCTCCAGTTGTACTTTTCTGCCCAGTCGCCCCAAACGCCCCCCCGGGCTAAAAGCGTCATCTACGGATCGCTAGCCTATTTCATCCTTCCGATCGACATCATCCCCGACCTGCTCCCCGGGGTTGGATACACGGATGACTTAACTGTCCTGCTCGCCGCCATCGGCATCGTTGCTTCGCACATCACCCCGGAAATCAAGCGCGAGGCGCGCAACAAAGCCGCCGCGTGGTTCAGCGACTAGCCAAATCCAAAGTTCAAAAAATCCAGTCATCAGGGGGGATTTTCGCCCGAATCCCGACATAACACGATGCGGGCAGGAACGTAGTCTCGTCTTCGCTTTGGGGTACTCGTCCGCTGCAGAGATAAGGTATCTTCGAAACCCTTGAGAAGAACCGCGTTGACCTATCTGCTGTTTCCCGTCGCTCGCATCAAAATCTACGGAGAGGAAAGAGGAGGACATACTACGATGCAAATCACAACACAAAGGAAACTCCTGCTGTTCGCGTTGGCGGCCGCAATGTTGTTCTGGAGCGCCCCGTTACCGGCCGAAGGCACGGGGACCCAAGTGGTGTTCCGGTCCGGAACTACCATCAACGAACCAGGAAACTACCGGCTGCTGAATGACCTATCGACAGGTGGCCCGAACCCGGCCCTTACTATTGCCGCAAGTGGGGTCACGTTGGATCTCAACGGACATCAAATCACCGGGCCAGGCGGAAATCGGGAGACAGGCATCTTGATCGACGGAGCCAGCGGCGTGAAGGTCTTCAACGGCCATCTGGCTTACCTGGGATTCGCCGTGATGGTCAAGAACAGCAGCAACGTGACCCTGCGCGATCTGAACATACGCGGCCAGGGTGTGGCAATAACCGCCCCGCCGCCGGAGGTGGGCATCATGATCGCCCTGTCGAAAAACGTTTGCGTGGAGAAGAACGTCATCTACAACGTAGGACTGGGGGTCTTCGTTCGTGGCGGCCAAAGTTGGGGCAATCGCATCGACGGTAACACGATAACCGCCAACACCAACGGGATATTCGGGCTTTGCTACAACCCGACGCCGGATGACCCGGAAGGCCCGCGAGGCGACCTCGTTCAAAACAACCTGATCACAGGTTTTAACGTGGGAATCCAAGTTGTCCCGACGGCTGTGTATAACGTATTTCGGGACAATGTGATCGCCTTCATCACGAGCGCCATGGAACTAGGAAACGACACCAACCAAGATATCGACAACGTCGGGGTTCAGCTTCCTTAACTGGTGCTGGGACTCACCCGAAGCTAGCTTCGTTGCACGGATCGCCGAGCTGATGGCGACTGTCAGAGTTTGGGAACGAAGCGAGAATAGGTGAGTCGCGGATCCGAACGCAGTCCCACAAGGGGAAGGCACGCTTCATCTGAGCTTGTCCAACTCCCCTTGTGGGCCCGCAGCAGAAGCCCCCCCCAATCACCTCTCGCAATTCCAAACCGATTGCCAAGGTAGGGTGTAAGGAGCCTCAGCCGTGGCGAGTTTGTCTTCGTCGTGCGCTCGCCGTAACGCTGCACGCAGCTAACCGTGATGGACTCTCTGGCGGAAACCAAGAAAGTTGACAGCGAAAGTGCAACAGAGAGACGGGACGGCGGGTTTACTCGCTGGACACTTTGAGGAGGGAGGCGTCGAACTTGCGGCGCTGTTGTTCGTTGAGGATCTTGAGAATACGCTGGCGGCCGTCTTCTTTGGCGAACTCGATCTGGCTCAGCAGATCGGCTTCCTTCATGATGCAATAATCCAGGATGCCCTGTAGTTGGTCGACTTGACCCGCGTCCAAGTCGAGCTCCTCGCGGAGATGGTCGACCGCGACGCTCGCTTCGTGTTCGTGGGGCGCGGCCCCAGTTGATTCCCCGGCTTTGGGAGTGAAGATTTTCGTGCTTACGGCCCCCGCGACCGCTCCCCCGAGGAATACGATGAGCAGAATCAGGAAAGCCTTGCCTCGATAGGATTCGACTCGCGGTTCAGACATGGACGCTTACTTCCCAGGGCTGACTAAACTTGCCAACATCGAGCTGCGGTTCTCGTTCAGGTCGGCGCCGAGGCGAACTTCAAACACCGCAGACGGCCTTTCGACTAGGAAAGCTTCCGCTACATGTTTCTGGGAGTCCACAGGATCGGTGAAGGCGAAGAAGCTACCAAGCAAAGCCAACCACATCAAGGAAGCGAAGGCAAGGCGCCGTCCGAAAGGAGGCTGTAAAAACACGCTCCAGAAGGGAATGCGGCGCTGCTCTTCGATACGCTCCGCCAGCCGATCGTAAAAGCCAGGCGCGCCGGACCAGTCGTCCTCCGGCGGACGTAACTCCCTCAACATAGACGCGGTTTCTTCGTGAAGCGCCACTTGTCGGGCGGCTGCCGGGTGTGCGGCTAGATGGGCATCCCACTCCGCCTTCTGGCGCTCGTCCAATTCGCCCGAGAGATACGTCTCCAAGTTATCCTTAACAAATTGATCCATAGTCGTCTTCCTCAACCTGTCCCCCAGGCTCATCCCGTCGCGGCTCTCCCGAGTTTAGCAGCCGCCTTGACCAGCTTCTGCCTCGCTCGAAACAATTTTACCTTAACCGTATTCTCGTTGAGGCCGGTCATGCGAGATAGTTCCTCGACCGTGCGCCCTTCCACTTCTTTTTGTACCAGCAGGACCCGCTCTTCTTCCGACACTCTCGAGAGCAGCTTCATCAGGTAGTCACGTTTTTCAACCCGTCGGTCAACCGGGGGAGACTTCTCAACAGCCAGTTCCGAATTCTCGATCGTGCGGGCATCTGTCTCGGCTAGATCGCTCTCGTAGACGAGCTTTCTCACCTTCTGCTTCCTCAGGTAGTCGTAGCACTCGTTGACGGTGATCTTGTAGACCCACGTGATCAGGGAGGAGCGGAAGTCGAAGCCCTTGATCGAAAAATAGATCTTCGTAAAGACCTGCTGGGCGATGTCCTCGCTGTCGTTCCGGTTGCGGACGATTCCGTATATGATCGAGAAGACCTTGGCCCGATGTCGCTCGACGATTTGGCGAAACGCCTCGTCGTCACCGGCCTGGCACTGTCGAACCAGCTCAGCTTCCGGGCTATCCTTGAATCCCACCTTAGACCTAGCCGTTCGGGTCCCGGCGGGGGTAGCTAACGGAAGAGCGGCGGCGACAGTTGCAGCACTCATACGCTCTATCTGACGTCAAGCCCGCAGGACCGGTTTCAAAAATCACAGAATCCGTTTTCTGTTTGTAGATTCGCCGCGCGAGGTACCTTGAGACAGGCTTCGTGACATCACCGGAAAGGGGCCTCAACGGCTGCCAAGAGAAGGCCCATGGACGCCCCTCCGGCCACTCAGCACGGCGTACTGCCGCAACAGAGGCGCCCCAGCTCGCAACAATACAGACCTCACCCCTCCGCAACAAGGTTACAGACTAACCTAATACGACCCGTGGATGGAAGTAGGTTTCCCTGCCGCTTCTCACCCGGAGCTTGCAATCTTGGTTGGGAACGAGCTGGTGAACGACCACATCGGAGACCGTCCCATTCTGGTCAGCTACTGTCCCCTGTGCAATACGGCGGTCACCTTCGACAGGCGCGTCGAAGGGGCGGCCCGCGACTTCGGCGTATCGGGAATGCTACGCAACAGCGACATGGTGAGTTTCGAGTAGCGCCCGGCGTCTCTGAGGGGTAGCGACCGCCACTCTTGGCGGTCCCAGTTTCGAGTAGCGACCGGCAATCCTGCCGGCCTCATACCCGATCTCATCAGCGGAGTCGAAACGAACAATGCGCTCGTTCATCCGATAAAGGATGGTCACTCAGCAACGGAATCAGCGACTCCCGTCACTTTTTCGAGCAGCTCTTTCACACCAGCTGGCCACTCGGCTCGAACCGAATACGCGTAGCGGCGCTGGGGGTCGGGTTCACGCTCGGCGGTGTAGTTGCCCGAGCCGAACACGCTGTCGAGGACCGACTTAATGGATGGGCCTAGCTGCTTGTCCGTCTCGCCTGTGTTGGGGAAGTCCAGACGATCGTTGACGGTCAATTCCCAGGAGCCGGGCTGAGGTTTGAGATCTGCTGGGTATTCCGGCTCAGCAACCAAGGGTACGGCGAGCGCCAGACACCGCCGCATGGCTTCCAGCACCCGGTCAACCACAGGACCTTCGAAATCTTTCTTACCGCAATAGAGCAGGCCCGGCCCCGGATCAGTCAAGTCCACCGCAAAGTTGCCCTGCTTGCCGACGAGTAGGATTCCCTGTCCTTTGGCCATGTGGGCGTAGTCGGCCAGGTCAACCCAGTCCGAGGGGTGGTCCCTGTCCTGCCGCCAGCGGCCGAATATCGCAAGGATCGAATCGATGTTCAGATTCGCCCCCGCATCGGCCATCAATTTCGCGTTGATTCGTTGCAGATCTGGTTCCATGAACCCTTTGCAAACGACGCCCTTCACCCTAAACCGGTCATTCGTGATAAGCGGCCCATCAGGCAGCGAACGGCTAAATGCGGCCGGTGTTCATGCAGGGGGAAATTTTGAGAACAACTCCCCGGCTAGCTCCGAAATTGCCCAGTCCTCAGCAATCTTCTCGCCGTCGAAACGAGTGACCACCATGTCTCTCCATTCCACCTTCTGCCCCGTCGGTGGAATACCCGCCATCTCTGCCTCATGCGTACCGCTTAACGTGCGCTGCCAAGCGATCGTATCACCTGCTTCCAACAGGAGCGCGACGTCCACGACTCGGAGATCCGGAATCGCCGAACGAAGCTGCCCGGCGAATCTTCTTACAAATCCAGGGCCTTTGTAATCCTTGCCACCTGCGTGGACAACGTAATCGGTCGCAAAGATCTCATCCACGACACCTAAGTTGCCTTTCCCAAGGATCTCGTCATTTGCGAACCGGATTCGTTCTTCGTTGCTCTTGGCCATGCGATTCCTCCTAGATAAAGGGCATGAGCCTCCGGTGCCGCTATAGTTGGCTAAAGACAGTCTGCGCCTGTTCGATAAAGAGCGTCGTCTCTTCGACCCGCCGGCGCGCCTGCTCGGGGGTCAGGTCGATTCCCTCTTGCGCCGCTCGGAAGAAGTTTTCGGCAAACGGAGCCCAGAAGACATTCGTGTCATAGAAGTGTTTCCGGAATTCCGACAACGTGTCGTAGTTGTCCGATAGCAGCAATCCGCGGGTCGAGAGGATCCCGTCAGCCGCTTTCTTACTGGCCTCGAAGGTCTTTCGCGCCGCTTCGTCGTGCCGGCCTTCGTCCAACGCCAGGGTGGCTTCGAAATTCAGCCGATCGGCGTCCTCGAGCATGAACTCCGCCTGATCGACGACCTCGCCGGCACATTCGCCCACGCCGACGGATTTCTCGTAAATCCACGGTTGACGAATGTCCTGGTAGTATTCAGGCGCCTCCTCATAGGTCGGCAACAGTGAGAACTCCCGCAACTCTTCCTTCACGCGCGCCTTGCCTACGCGCTTGACGACGTCGGCGAGCGTCTCACCTTCCTTCTTCTCCTGGTTGTAGAACTCCGTCAACTTGCGGACGACGTCGGGAGCGTTTTGGGCCATGATCTTGCTCACCGTTAAGCCCTGAGAAGCCGAGTTGCCTTGTGTCGTACCGCCCAATACAACCTGAAATACGGGTGCTGTGGAATTGCCTTTCCGCTGCACGGATCCAAACAGCCCGATGTCGGCGATATGGTGTTGGCCGCAGGAGTTGAAGCACCCGCTGATCTTGATTTTCAAGTCCTGGCGATCAGCGATATCGCTCAGGCCGTTGTTGAACTTCTCATGCAACAAAGCCGCCAATCCACGCGATGACGTAATCCCCAGCTTGCACGAGTCCGTGCCCGGGCAGGCCGTGACGTCACGCAACCGTCCGGCCCCAACCTGCGCCAGCGACAAAGCTTTCAACCCGTCGTAGAACTCGGTGAGATCCCCATTCGCCACCCATCGGACCAGCAAGTTCTGATCGACAGTGGTTCGGACTGTGTCCTTCACGTGCTGGCGGCACAGATGGGCCAGGGCACGCAACTGGTCGGCCGAAATATCCCCCAAAGGCAGGAAAACCTCGACCATCGAGTAGCCTTGTTGCTGCTGCGGACGAACATTGAGGTCGAGCCAGCGCAGCAATTCGGCGTCGGGGCTCTCGGGCATGTGCAACTCGGTAGGAGGCTTCAGGGGCTCGTCGGAGAGCTCGGCCGTTGCCTTCTCGAGCTCACGCGCCCAGCGGTCATCGTGCGGCAGCTTGGAAAGCTCTTCTTCAAGCTGCCGGCTGAACTCTTCCATCCCAAGCCGCGCGATCAGGAACTTCATACGGGCTTTCGCACGGTTCTTTTTCTCGCCTAACCGTGCGAACACGCGGGCGATCGCCTGCGCTAGCGGGAGCATCTTCTCGGCCGGCAAGAACTCGCTGTAGAGTTTTGCCAGGTGCGGAAGAGCACCCAGGCCGCCGCCCAAGTAAACCTTGAAGCCCCGCACCTGCTCGCCGTCGATCTCTTGGATCTTGGCGATGGCCCCGATGTCGTGCATCTTGGCTAGTCCGCAGGCATGATCTTCGCAGCCGGAGAACGCAATCTTGAACTTGCGGCCGAAGTTCTGAGCGTCCGGATGGCGCAACAGAAAATACGCCATCGCCCGTGCGTGGGGCGACACGTCGAACACCTCGTCAGCGCAGACACCGGCGCTTGGACAGCAGGTGACATTTCGGACGACATTGCCGCACGCTTCACGCGTCGTGATGCCCACCTCCGCCAGGCGACGCATCATGTTGGGAGTGTCGTCGATGTCAACGAAGTGATACTGGATATCCTGGCGGGTGGTTATGTGGCTGACACCGTCGGCATACTCTTCCGAGAGGTCCGCCAGCCGAATCATTTGCTCGGTATTCAAGATGCCCAAGGGGATCTTGATGCGCTGCATCTGTACCCGTGCCTGCCGCTGCCCGTAGACGCCGTGGCGCAAACGAAACTCCAGAAAAATCTTCTCCGACATCTGACCCTGCTGCACGCGGCGCAGCTCGGTTTCGTAGACGTCGATTTCCTCGCGAACAGCCGCCGGCAGGTGTGCCCAGCGGTCAGCGCCGACACCACTCACCGTCGTCGCCATAAGTCATTCCCTCCCGTCGCGCCCGAAAGCGCAATCTCTACTATCTTGATAGGAATTGGGTCCTTTGTGATTATACCTCTAGCGTGAAATCGAGAGTTTGCTGCCGAGTTTTGGGGACTACTTCCCGAACCGACCCGAGCCGTAACACCACAGCGCGGACCGGAGCCGCACCGATCCGTGCTCCTGAGGACACGGGCCCCACAGACTCATGCGTGTGACCGCGAGAAGCTCGCTACGAGCGAATCGGAGCCGCGAACGCGAGTGAGCGGTCATGGGCGAAACAGCCACTCGGATACTTGCCCGGTCACTTACGTTCCGGCTCAGTTTCTTGCTTCACGTACACCAATCGTGATAAGCGAATCAGAGCCGTGCCCGTCAGGGCGCGGGCCCGCAGACTAACAGCGAGGGGTCCGACGAGAAATACACCGACCGCGGGCTGGGGCAAAGTAAGACAGGCGTCGATCGAAGAATAGGTAACAAATCTGTTCCAGCCCGGAACACGCTGGGGCGTTTACGCATCACTATAGATAGTAGGAGCTAAGCGCGCGGCGCTATCTGATGGGAATCCTCGCTGCTTCGGAGCCTCTCAAAGACACATGAATTTCGACTTGACCACGGAACAAGATGACTTGCGCCAGGCGGTGCGCGAGTTCGCCGAAACTGAGATCAAACCCCACGTGAGGAAATGGGATGAAGAACAGCAAGTTCCCAAGGAGCTGACCCAGAAGCTAGGACAGCTTGGCGTTTTCGGGACCGTTTTTCCCGAACCTCTCGGCGGCGCCGGGATGGGGCACGTTGACCAAGCCATCGCTATTGAGGAGCTCGCCAGAGTCGACCCTTCCGTCGCGCTCATCGTGGCAGCTCATACTTCACTGTGCGCGAGCCACATCTACCTACGCGGAAGCGAGGAACAGCGCCAACGATACATTCCCAAACTTGCCGGCGGCGAGTGGCTAGTGCTTACTATCATAAATAACCGTATGTATGAGACAATGCGGCATGGCAAGAATAGCCACGCGTATCAGACTCAGTACTGGGGAACGCCGGACGTTGGAGGGCTGGGGACGCGCGCACAAGAGCGAGCGCCGTGCGGCGGACAGAGCCCGGATCATTTTGTTGGCGGCGCAAGGGATGTCGAACCGGGAGATCGCCGCCCAGTTGGGCACGCGGGCCGCACGAGTGTCGAAGTGGCGTACGCGCTTCGCTGGCCAACGACTGGCCGGTCTGGCGGATGAAACGCGACCCGGCAAGCCGCGGCGATACGACGCTGACACCGAAAAACGCATTCTGCAAAAGCTGGACGACACGCCGCCTTGCGGACAGGCGACCTGGACGGCTCCACGGCTGGCCGCGGCGCTGGGCGATGTCAGCGACCAACAGGTCTGGCGCGTGTTGCGTCGGCGCGGCATCTCGTTGTGCCGGCGGCGTAGTTGGTGCCTCTCCACCGATCCCGAATTCTCGCGTAAAGCCGCCAACATCGTGGGACTCTATCTGCACCCGCCTGACAACGCCATCGTGCTGGCGGTCGACGAGAAGCCCAACATCCAGGCCCTGGAGCGCGCCCAGGGTTGGCTCAGACTGCCCGACGGCAAGGCTTTGACGGGTTTCTCGCACGGCTACAAGCGCCACGGCACAACGACCTTGTTCGCGGCCCTGGAGGTCGCCACCGGCCACGTCACGGCCGGGCATTACCGGCGCCGCAGACGGCGTGAGTTTCTTGACTTCATGAATCAACTGGTCGATCTCTACCAAGGTTTTGAGTTGCACGTCGTACTGGACAACCTCAACACCCACAAACCGAAACGTGATCGCTGGCTCAAACGCCACCGCAAGGTGCACCTGCACTACACGCCCACCTACGCCTCCTGGCTCAACCAGGTCGAGATCTGGTTCAGTATTCTCAGCCGTAGAGCGTTGCGCGGGGCCAGTTTCACCTCCCCTTACGAAGTACGCCAGGCCATCGACCGCTTCGTCCAAGCGCACAACAAAAACGCCGCCCCGTTCGAATGGACCAAGGCTAACGTCCAGCAGCGACCCCTTTCTCATTCATACGCTAATTTATGATAGTAAGCACTAGGCTGCTGGTCTCTTACCGAACCCGAAGCCGGCTCCGACGCTGCGGGCACCCGCACAAAGGCCGTCGAAGGCGAAGCCCACTGGGTGCTCAATGGCTCTAAGACGTTCACGACGAACGCTCATCAAGCCGACGTCTGCGTCGCTATGGCGGTGACCGACCCTGGGGGGCCCCAACACGGAATTTCCGCCTTCATCATCGAAAAAGGGACTCCCGGCTTTCGGGCGGGACGCAAAGAGGACAAGCTCGGCATGCGGGCTAGCGACACCGGTGAAGTCATTTTTTCCGACTGTCGGCTGCCCCCTGAGCAGCTTTTGGGAAATCGCGGTGAAGGGTTCGCGGACGCCATGAAAGTTCTCGACGGCGGGCGCGTCTCGATTGCGGCCCTCTCGGTCGGTATAGCGCAGGGCGCCTACGAGGCTGCTCTGGCGTATTCGAAGCAGCGGAAACAATTCGGGCAGGCGATCTCCGGCTTCCAAGCGATCCAACACAAGCTGGCCGACATGGCGACGGAAATCGAAGCGGCGCGCTTGCTGACCTACAACGCGGCGTGCGCTCTCGATGCAGGACGGAAAGTCACGAAGCTCTCCTCGATGGCGAAGCTTTTCGCCAGCGAGACGGCTGTCCGCGTGGCCAACGAGGCCTTGCAGGTTCACGGCGGATACGGTTTCATTAAGGATTACCCCGTCGAGAAGTTTTACCGCGATGTGAAACTGATGACCATCGGCGAGGGTACAAGCGAGATCCAGCGAATAATCATCGCGCGGCAAGTCCTGAAGGACTGACTTTCTCTCCTCCCTCGGAATGGACATCAACGAATGGGTTGAGCGGTTTCGACAGGGGGACCCTCGCGCCCTGGCTCGGGCCCTAACTGAAATCGAAAACCGCGGACCCGACGCCCAACTCTTGCTCAAAGCGCTATTCCCGTATTCAGGAAAGGCGTGGCGGATCGGTATTACGGGGGCGCCCGGGGCCGGCAAGAGCACCCTCGTAGACCGCCTTACCGCCCTTCTTCGGGAGCAGGAGCGCTCGGTGGCGATCATCGCTGTTGACCCTACCAGTCCTTTCTCGGGCGGCTCGATTCTCGGTGACCGCGTAAGGATGCACGACCACCACGCCGACCCCGGCGTCTTCATCCGCTCGATGGCCACGCGAGGTGTCCTGGGGGGATTAGCCCCTGCCACCGCCGACGTCATGATGGCGCTCGAGGCCAGTGGCCGCGACGTAATCCTCATCGAGACGGTGGGCGTAGGTCAGGCGGAGATCGATATCGTGAAACTCGCCTCGGCCGTTGCATTGGTGTTGACGCCCTCGATGGGCGACGACGTCCAAACCATCAAGGCCGGCATCATGGAAATCGCCGACGTGTTCGTAATCAACAAATCGGACCAGTCAGGCGCCGACCGGATTGAAACTCAGTTGCGTGCGCTGCTTTCGCTTACGCATCAAGGTGACAGCCAGATACCGATCGTTCGCACGGTCGCGACGGAGGGGGAGGGAGTCGCTGATTTGCTCGCCGCCCTAGAGTCCCGTCCCCAAACGCCCGACCGGGAGAGAGATGTTTGGAAGGAGCGTCTCTTGGAACTGTTGCGGCAGCGGGCGCTGGAGCACGTTATCGACAAAGCCCTGCCGCCCGAAGAACTCGCCGAGGCCGCCCGCAGCGTCGTCGATGGTCGCATCAACCCCTACGAGTTTGTGGATGACGTCATGAAGAGAGCAGGCGCTGATGAGTAAGCCTCGCGTCGATCACATTGGCATCGCTGTTCGGTCTTTGGACAAGGCTCTCGGCTTCTACTGCAATACCCTCGAGACGGAAAGACCCGAGTTCACCACAGTTCCTCACGAAAAGGTTCGCGTCGCGATGCTGTCAACCGGTGAGTCGCGCATCGAACTCATCGAAGCAACCGACCAGGATTCCCCGATCGCGAAGTTCATCGAGAAACGCGGGGAGGGCATCCACCATATCGCTTTGCGCGTGTCTGACCTCGAGGCAGCTGTCGAGCGAATCAAAGGGGAAGGTGGACGCCTAGTGACGGAAAACATCCAGACTGGAGCCGAGGGCTATCGCTACGTCTTTGTCCATCCGAAATCGACAGGTGGCGTCTTGCTCGAGCTGATTCAGGGGTAGTCGGTTCCGCCTTTCGGACCGGGGACAAGTCCCGTAGCGCAGGTCTCGGCGGCTGTTTTGCCGAGACCTGCGGCCGTTCGGTGTTTTTCGGGGAGCTACTGAGTCTCGCAGATTATCGTGACATGGCTCGTGTTCAAACTGTAGGGGCACGGCATGCTGCCCCTGTTCCAAAGTCACCGTATTTCGCGAGCCTCCACTAGGTCTAGCTGCCAGAGCTGTTCGATCGTGAGGCTTCCCACAATCCAATGTAAGGCTTCAGCTCATTCATCATGGCATCAAACTCGCTGAAGTTCAGCGACTGTGCTCCGTCGCTCCAGGCGCGCTCCGGGGTAGGATGCGCCTCAACCATCAATCCGTCGGCTCCAACCGCTACGGAAGCGCGTGCCAGGGCTGGGATGAGGCTGCGCTTGCCCGCGGCGTGAGCCGGGTCGAGAACGACAGGGAGGTGGGTAAGTTCGTGCAGAACCGGAACGGCCCCGATGTCCATCGTATTGCGGGTCGCGGTTTCGAAGGTACGGATTCCCCGCTCGCACAGGATGATGTTGCTATTGCCGTTAGAGATGATGTACTCCGCCGACAACAGCAGTTCCTTGATCGTCGTGCTCATGCCACGCTTCACCATCACCGGGCAATTCACACGGCCGACTTCCTTGAGAAGTGGGTAGTTTTGTACGTTGCGGGCTCCAATCTGGAGGATGTCGGTGTACCCGGCGACCAAATCGACGTTACCGACGGTCATGACTTCCGTGATAACCGCCAGGCCGGTCGCGTCGCCCGCTTTACGAAGTAGCTTCAATCCCGCCTCTTCGAGCCCTTGAAAGCTGTAGGGGGAAGTTCGAGGCTTGTAAGCGCCGCCACGCAGGATCTGAGATCCCGACTTCGCTACGGCCTCGGCCGTCGACATGATCTGCTCTTCAGTCTCTACGGAGCAAGGACCCGCCATCACCACAAACTCGTCTCCGCCGATCGACGTTTTTCCTATCGGGATTTCGGTGCGCTCGGATCTGAATTCCTTGCTCACAAACTTGTAGGGCGCGGAAATCGGAACCGCGCTTTCGACCCCCTCGCAGCCTCTTAAGGACTCCAAACAGTGTGTCACGTCCCCCACCCCCACGGCGGCGATTACCACCCGCTCATCGCCCTGAATCGAGTGCACCTGATATCCGAAGTCATCGATCCTCTGGCGCACGAAGTCAATGTTGTCCTTCGACGCTCCCAGCTTCATCGAAACAATCATCGCTGTACCCGAAAGCAAAAAACCCACTCCGTAGAGTGGGTAGTTTGGAGAACCAGCCTTCAAAGCCTACGCCACGCTACGGGTCAACACCCGTAGATCAAAACCAGAAGGCGTAAGCGTAGGCGACTAGCATCGCAGATTCAACATTTTGGCACGTTTTGTTGTATTTGTCCAGCGATTGGAGAGAACCTAGTGCTAACTTTCATAAGTTTGTGTATTTGAAAAGGCCTTTCCCGAGAGATCCTCCGACCATCTGTCTGGGCCCCGAAGTGCGTTGTTCCGAGCCGCGCGCGTCAGCAGGCGGCCCATTGACGTCGTGCGATACCCGGGTTTTTTCACAGACCCGTGAGGGAGCGGTTCTTCGATTGCGGTCGTGGCATCGGACGCTAATTCTCGAAAGAAAGCACTAGACTCTTTTGTAGCCGGCTCGTTAATGACCGCTTCATCATTGACCGCGCAATGGGGACAGGCAACCCGGCGAACCTCGTCCGCGCGACGGAGATGGTCTGGTTTTTGCGTGTCGGACAAGCGAACGCGGAACCGTCCGGGGTGCCTGTCCCCGTTCCCGTGCGATTCCGGGGGGGCGATTTCGGCTACAGACGTCTTACCACCGGGCGGTGCCTACCGAGTCTGCGGTTATCGTCCCATTGTTCAGGATGTGGTCGGCTTGACAGTCTTGTGGCGCACGCTCTCAGCGTGCCGCGTCGAGACTCTTCTCGACGCTTGGCGAAGTCTCGAAAGCCCCCCCCGGAACCTCCGTCGTAGCCGGTCATTCTCGACAGGCTACGATTCGAGAAACGCCCTGACGCGCTTAGAAGCCAGCGCGTAATAGCTAAGAAGGATCAGCACGCAAAACAAACCAATGGCGATAGCGAGCTCAGACCAGGCCACTGTCGCTGTTCTTCGATAAGCGTGGTCAAGAAGTTGCCAAGCAAAGAGTGCCGCCCACCCCGAGATCAGCAGCGCAGTCACCCATCGCGCCCAGGGCCGGCGCAACAGCAAGCCAGCAAAACACAGCCCGTGAAGAGACCAGATGACCATGGTGACGGTCCACATTCCCCCCCGAAAGAGATATGGCCTGCCGTCTACAGCGGTGCCTATTAGTTGAATAAGCCCGCATTTCCAATTTGATTCAGACCTCTCGACCTTCCGGCGGCCTTGAGCGTCTTTATTCATAGGGGCTAGAGCCCGATGAGGACGCCATGGAGGCCAACACCCAATGGGTGGATTTTCTGCGCAACATCGGTAAACTAGCAGTGTTCCTAGAAGCAAGGAGGTTCATTCGACCATGAGAAAACTGTTTGCCGTGGCAACCCTCGGGATATTCCTAGGTAGTGGCATAGGCTTCGCGGAGAATATCAAGAAGCGCGAGAAGCGCCAGCAAGATCGCATCGACCAGGGAGTCAAGAGCGGGGAACTCACTAAGAAGGAGGCCCTGAAGCTCGAGAAGAAAGAGGCCGAACTACACCGCAAGATCAAAAAGGACCGCAAAGACGGTGAGGGGCTGACCGCGAAGGAGCGGGCTAAGATCCGCCATGAACAGAACAAGCTCAGCCGCCAGATCGCCAAACAGAAGCACGACAAACAAAAGCGGAAAAAGTAGATCTCGAGTGCGGCCCTGCAACGGCCGCCTGGGTCACCTCTATCACTGCTCCAGGTCGGACAAATCCAGCTTGCCCGCCGTCTCTAAACGCGTGAAGCCTTCCAGGGTCTCTTCGATTCCCTGGCGCAGCGGTGTGTTGGGAGCCCCGGGCAAGAAAGCTCTGAGTTCGCTGTCGTCGTAATCGACCGCCACGGGGATCGGATCGCCCCCATGCTGAATCAGCCCCTTCGCAGATGGCAAGAGGTCCTCAAGCTCGGCGACGAACTTGGCTATGGACACGACCTGCCCCCGCATATTGAACGTGAGCGCCGCCTGCCGCTTCTCCAGCGCGCTTAGGACAAACGTCGCGGCTACATCGGGGGCGTACTGGAAAGCGTTCTCCCCTCCGAAGCGGATCGTAAACGGGCGGCCGACCAGTGCCGCCTTGATCGCCTTCGTGGGGTCCGACGTGACACCAAAGTCTCGACCGAGCCCGTACACAGTACCGGGGCGAAGACCTATACTGCTGACGCCGTGGTCCTGGAAATAGACCCGGGCGTTGCCTTCGTTGCACTGCTTGAACACACCGTAGTGCGTGGCGGGCAGGGGTGGCGCATCGTTTGCGATCAGCCCCGGCGGATAGTCCTCCACCCGGCCCATGACGCCCGCCGAGCTGGCGTAGGCAATCTGTTGGATCGCACCTGACTGCCGAGCCGCCTCGAAGACCGCCATCGTGCCCATCACGTTGATCTGGGCGCCCAACACCGGTGTCGCCCGGCAGATCGGAATCTGTGCGCCCGCCAGATGGATGATGGCCGTCACGCCATTGTCTTCGATGGCTCGGCGCACGACGTCCAAATCGCTCACATCGCCGGTGATTGCCTTGAGACCGGACGGACGCTCCGGCAGCAAGTCTTCGAGCCGGCGCGGATTCGGGTCCCGATCGAGCATCACGAACGGGACCCCGCGACTGATCAAATCCCGAACGACCCAAGCCCCGATGAAGCCTGATGATCCGGTGACAAGGATGCGATCGGCCATGGTCTATACCGTAGCAACCCGGCGAGGGACGTCGCTCCGCGGGCGGTGGCGTACGCATTCACCGTCTGCGCCGGACTGTCGCGCCCGACAATTCCGAATCTATCGTCACTCATTCGTAGAGCCAGTTGCTCAACTCGAGGTCACATAGTAGGATCGAACAGACCGCGAAGGGTAGGGTCAAACAGTGAGCGCCGCGCCAAGAGACACCCTCTCACCCCTGCGCCTTTCTGAATGGCTCTTGATCGCGTATTTCACATACGTCGCGTTCTTGAGTCTGATTCTGTCGGTCGACTGGTGGGTGGCCGGTTACTCCTGGGGCGTTAACCTGATCGTCCTTGGGGGGCTGTCTTCCATCGCCCGGGCCGAGAGACTGACGGGATGGCCGTTCTGGGGGGTTCTACGGGATTGGTTGCCGGTAGCGCTCGTGGTCGTTGCTTATAGGCAGATGGGCTGGTTTCGACCGGCGGAGCACACCTATGAACTCGAAACAACGTGGATCCAGTGGGACAGGGTGCTGCTTTACGACTGGGGGCTGAAAGCAGCGATTGAGTTAACGGGATCGGGCTTGCCGTCTGTGCTGGAGCTTTCCTACACACTCGTCTACCTCGTCGGCCCGATCGGCCTGGCTGCCCTCTACCTGTCCTCCTCGCGCAGGGAGGTGGACCGCTTCTTGGTCGTTCTCCTGCTCGGAACGTTCCTCTCCTACGCCCTCTATCCGTTCTTCCCATCCGAACCCCCGCGAACAGTTTTTCCTAGTGAGGATGTCCCGGCGATCGACACGGTCTTTCGTAAGTTCAACTGGTGGCTTCTCGGCGGCGGGGGCATCCACACCAGTGTGTTCCCCAGCGGCCACGTCTCCCATGCCTTCTCCGGGGCGTTTGGAATGTTGCTGGTGTTGCCACAGCGTGGCTGGGTTGGCCGAGCGCTGGTTTTTCTTGCCGTCTCGATAGCCTTGGGGACGGTATACGGCCGCTACCACTACGCCGTGGACGCGGTCGCGGGCTTCGGGGTCGCCCTCGTGGCCCTGCGGATCAGCGTCGCCTTGGACCAGCGGAGGAACGTGGGACGCCACGCATGACCCCGCAACCGATCCCAGTAGCGACCGCTACTCTTGTCGGTCCTTCGACGCGCTGCGACCGAGCGGCGTGGTGCAGTCCCGTAGCGAGGATCTAGGCGGGCAGGATCTCTCTTCCCTCCGCCGCCATCGGTCCGACGCCCGCCAGATCCGCGGCCGTTCTGTTTCGTGGCGCACGCATTCTTGCGTGCCGCGTCGCCTTTCGAGGCGACGTAACTCCTGCGGACCCGTAGCGCAATCTCGACGTAAAGAAACAGAGGCGCGGACGGAAGTCCGCGCTTGGGCACTGTATTCCCGTAGCGTGGCACAGAACCGGCCGCGAGCAGCGCCGAATAACCGAACTTCATAGAGTACCGCGACGTGAAGATGACGCCACCGAGAGTGCGGATGCAAGCCCGGGTGGACACCCCCCTGAGCTGACTCTAGTTCGACCTTCTTGCTTGACAATGGCGAGCCTCCTCATGGAACCCGCGGACGGAAGTCCGCGGTCGACGGTACACGCCAGCCAAGCCCCGGTAAGGACAAACACTCCTGTTCGTCCCATCCGCCGCCAGGCCGGTCGCTTAACGTTTGAGCCGCGAAGCGGCGGCAGGATCATAGCCTAGGGTGAAGCGAAGCGAAACCCTGGGTGCCAAGGGCCACAACCTCGTAAGCCCCGCAGGGGCGCAGGAAAACGGCCGCGCACGAGAACCGGACAGAGCCGTGCCCGTTAGCTAGAAACTGGGACAGCCTCAGTTAACACCATGGGCAGCGGGCATCTTTCTGGGCCCGCACTACACCCCGCTGGCAACATTCCATTGATGCTGGCCCCGGGGCGTCATCCCCAGCTGCCCCCCACGTCCCGTCCCTGCCCCTCGGCCGCCTGCGGCGGCCGAGGGGGGACTTGGGATGGGGGCAAAAATCGGCCGTGCCAACGGCTGATCCCCCTTTTCCTGGCTCCATTTATTCGCTAGGCGGCGTTTTCCTTGCGCTAGGGCTGCGCTAGGACACGATTTCGGCACGGAAAATCCGGCCTCGAGGACCCTTCTGACTACTCCCGCAAAACGCCGTCACAGACTTTTCACATTTTTTCTCCTCGCCATCTCAACGACTTAGGCCCCTGGGGCCCTTCCAACCCCTAATCCGTCCCCTATTCTGGTACGGGGACCAAAAAGCGGAATCTCGGAGGGATGACCCTCGTATTTCCGCCCCTTTCTGCCACCGGCTCTTGCCTAGACCGCTGGAAATTCTGCTATGTCTCACAATTCAAAAGACTTAACCATCAAGCAGAACGCTCCCATCGGCACCCCACCCGACTGCCAACCCACCGCCAGGTGACGAAAATCGTTCGCTAGCCCACTCCTAGGCCATCTTTTGACCCCGCTAGGCGACTTTTTCTGGCCGAATACGGGGGTCAAGTTGGTCTCGGAGGCCTTGTGATTCTTGGCCATACGCGTAGCGGGCTGCTGGGGAGTCGTTTGGCCCGCGCGTGCGGCTGTTTTCAGCCGGTTGGACGGGGTTAAGAATCGCAAAGGGAGTGCCGGCGTCGAGCACCGGAAAGAGCCGTGCCCGTCAGGGTGTGTGAAAAAACCCGGGACACTGTCCGAAGCGCCATGCACGGACGGGGCGCTTTACCAATGACCTGCGAGAGGCACGGGGACAGGAAGGTGTGAAAAAATCAGGGACTGTCACGAGCGGCGTCCTAGAAGCCCGAATGGGGACAGGCAACCAAGCGAACCTTGTCCGCGCCACGAAGACGGCCGGGGTTTTTCCTGTCGGACCCCCGAACGTGGAACCGTCCTGGGTGCCTGTCCCCGTCCCCAATGACGACTCCGCCGCAGGCTGACTGTCCCAGCATTTTTTCACACCTTGCTCTACCCAGGGGTTTTTCACAGACCCGTCAGGGCGCGGGCCCGCCGGATGGGCACGGTTTCCGGCCCGAAGCCATTCGTTCACCGTCCGACGAAGGTACTTGACCCACCGGCGATGGTGAGGGAGACCGCAGAGGCCGGCATTCACGGTGAGATACGGAGGGAAAAATACGAAACAAACCCAATTTCTACCAAGCCAATTGCAATCAATGAGTTACGGTTAGTTCTGCGTGCACTGCGGGCAAGATTGGCGAAGCGGGACATTCTGATTCATGGGCAGATCCGGTAGCATGGCTCGGCGGCCGTTTCGCCGAGACCTGCGGCCGTTAGCAGTTGCGAGGCTACTACGCCTTGCCGCTTAGCCCCGTTCAATGGCAACCCATCCCCGTAGGGACAAACAATCCTTTTGTCCCATCCGCCGTCAGGCGGCTCCCATAACGTTTGAGCCGCGAAGCGGCGGCAGGATCATAGCCGAGGGTGAAGCGAAGCGAAACCCTGGGCGCCAAGGGCCACAACCTCGTAAGCCCCGCAGGGGCGTAGGAAAACGGCCGCGCACGAGAACCGGACAGAGCCGCGGAAAGAGCCGTGCCCGTCAGGGCGCGGGCCCGCCGGATGGGCACGGTTTCCGGCTCGAAGCCATTTCACTGTTCGACGAAGGTACTTGACCCACCGGCGATGGTGAGGGAGACCGCGAAGAACGACATCACGCTGGGGCACAGGGGAAAAATACGAAACAAACCAAATCTCGCGCAAGCCAATTGCAATCAATGAGTTCCGGTTGGTTCTGCGCGGGCAAGATTGGCGACGGGGGACATTCTGATTCATGGGCAGATCCGGTAGCATGGCTCGGCGGTCGTTTTGCCGAGACTTGCGGCCGTTGGGCTAAACGTGCACGCAGCCAGGCGGTTATCGACCGCTCCCAGTAGGGATAAACAATCCTGTTTGTCCCAGCCGCCGCCAGGCGGCTCTCACAACGTTTGAGCCGCGAAGCGGCGCCGGAATCTAGCCTAGGGTGGAGCCGGAACGGCGGAACCCTAGGATAGGAATTGAACAAAGTCGAGCCCTGAAAGGGCGGAAGGAACGATGGGGGAAACCGGGCGGGGAAATCGAGACAGGCTCGACCGAAACCGGGGGGCAAACGGGGCAAACCGGGACAGCCTCAGTTAACACCATGGAAACCGGGACAGCCTCAGTTAACACCATGGGCCGCGGGCATCTTTCCGGGCCTGCACTACACAACGGCTGGCAACATTCCATTAACGCTGGCCCGGGGCGTCAGCCCCGGCTGGTCGCATCCTGGTCCGTTCCTTTCGGCGCTCGGCCGCTCCCCTGCGGCCGCGCGGGGCCTGGGGTGGGCCAAAAAATCGGCCGTGCCAACGGGCCGATCCCCCTCCTACCACTCCCCGAAACCCAGTCACGCGAGTTTTAAATTTCTAACTCACACGCCATCAACAAGATCGTCTTGCCTTCAACAACTGACCCTCCTTTCACCATGCTATTCTGGCCCCGTAAGAGCGCCGGCCTTCAGGAAGCGACAGACCGGCGCACCCCGGCCGGGATATAAGTCCTCTCCATGGCCTCCGTCGGTGAGCCGATCAACCGACCGCGTTAGATAGGACAACGGGATCGATCCCAAACCGTTTCTGGCGGCTCCGCGCGATACCAAAGGAGCCGCACCTCATCAAGCCGCCGCCAATTCGCCGGGCCGTCATGCCTTCGAAACAAAGTCCCGAAACGCATGGCTCGGCGGTAGTTTTGCCGAGACTTGCGGCCGTCGCCCTGAAGCGAATGGGCCGGCTGCAGTCGATTTTTCTCTTGGAGGTACGGAACAACCGCGTTTAGCCGGCCATTGAAAGGGCAGCCTCGGCCGCACCTGCCATAATGGATAACTCACCGGCTGATGCAAACTCACAGCCTCCAAGGCGACAGCCCGCTGCAAACCCTCATTGGACAAGCACACCGCCGGGCGTTGGCCCACGCGGTTATAGCGGAATTCTTCACGGCCGCGGCTGTTTCTCTTCTCGGCCTTGCCCTTCTTTTGATCGCCGGCACGGACTACTTTCCCATCCCGCTTCTGTGGTTGTTTTGTGTCTTCGGACTGGGAGCAGCGATCTACCGCTGGATTCGCTCGAGAGCTACACGCTACCAAGTTGCACAACAGCTCGACTCGCGCTGGTCTACGCACGATCAGATTTCCACGGCGTACCACTTCTTGGATCACGAAGCCCCCGCGGCCCGTGCACAGCGCCTTTTGGCCGAGGAAGCCGGCCGTACGCAAGATATAGCCCGGGCGCTGCCGTTCCAGCTGCCTGCGAGTGGTAGTTGGCTATTGGCGGTAGCCCTGTTGACCACATCTCTGTGGGTGTTGCGATACGTCCTCCACCCCAGCCTGACGCTAAAGCCTCCTCTGCCGGCCCTGGTCACCCAAGCCCTGTACGGCGGCCAGGACGAACACACTAGCCCGGATGCGACATCTCCCGACGAGCCTCCCGGTTCACCACAAGCGCAAGCGGACGGTCCTCTCGACCGAACGACAACTGATCTCCAAGGCGATGACCTAGCTTCGCTCCGCAACGCGGGCGAGTCCGACGGGATGCTCGATGCTGGGAGTCAGCATCCGACCCCAAACACGCCTCCGGGCAGGGATCCCGTACCTGACAATCAAGATTCCCCGGCCGAAGGCATCGCCACCACCGATTCTCTTTCGCATTACAACACCCAGAAGGAGACTCAGCCTGACGACCGTGCCGCGCTGGCTGCTTCCTCATCCGACGGGGACCTTAGCCGGTGGAACCCCCCACCCAGTAGCCTGCTCGAACGCCTACAAGAGATGCTCCAGAACATGCTGGCGGCATCGGAGCGGCGAACCTCCGATCGAGGGGAGAACCCCTCGGGTACTTCATCTATGGCGACGCTCGAGCGACATCGGCGACCCGGCGCTGCCCAAGACACCCCCTCTGGCCAAGATTCTCCCAGCTCCTCCGGAGGCGATGATCAGCAGGCATCGATTGACCAAGTCTCTATCACCTCCACCGACGGAGCCGCGGACCAGACAAACACACAAGCCGAAACCCAGGTCGCAACCGCTGGTCAAGGTGACGGATCTAAGCAATCCGGCCCGGTTGCCGACCCGGCCGCGCAGTTTACCCAGCTTGCTGAACTCTACCAGCGACGGACGGAAGAAATCCGAGGAGCCTTTACGATTGAGACCAGTTCATCCCGGCAGAGTGCTCGCACGTCCTACCTGCCGAAGAAAGCCTCTCATCATGCGGCTTCCGCCGTAGTGAACCGAGACGAGATCCCCATGAGGTACCGGGCCTACATCAAGGAATACTTTAAGCATCTCCGGTAATAGCCACAATGGAAACGGCTTCCTACGAAGTACAGGTCAAGACTCTGACGCACAAGCTCGAGCTGGTTCGTCGCGAAGTCGGCCGTATCATCGTTGGACAGGAAGAGGTCGTCGAAGGGGTTCTGATCGCTCTTATCGCAGGGGGCCACGCCTTGTTGGAAGGCGTGCCAGGGCTGGGCAAGACCACGCTGCTCCGCACCCTTGGCCGTGCGATGCAGTTGAAGGACTCGCGAATCCAGTTCACGCCGGATCTAATGCCTGCCGACATCGTCGGGAGCATGGTGCTCGAGAACGACTCGCTGGGATCGAAGCACTTACGTTTTGAGCCGGGGCCGGTATTCGCGCATCTCGTCCTGGCAGATGAGATTAATCGAGCTACCCCTCGCACCCAGTCGGCCCTTCTGGAGGCAATGCAGGAACGAACCGTCACAAGCGGGAACACGACCCATCCTCTGGAAGAGCCCTTCCTAGTAATGGCGACGCAAAACCCGTTGGAAATGGAGGGCACTTACCCCCTGCCCGAAGCACAGCTTGACCGCTTCCTGCTGAAGATTCTGGTGAACTACCCGAGCCAGGCCGAACTGGAGACGATCGTCGAGCGATCCATGGCGCCGGAGCAACCCTCCGTCCAGCGAGTCGTCGAGCGGGCCGAGATTCTGGACTTGCGCCGCGCCTCACAGGAAATCCTTGTCGCGCCGCACGTCCGAAACCTCGCCATCGAGTTTGTGCTCGCCACCCAGCCGGGAAACGAGAAAGCTCATCCCCTTGCTCAACAATACATCCGCTATGGGAGTTCGCCGCGAGGCGCGCAAGCCCTGTTACTAGGCGGTCGTGTTCGGGCGCTGCTGCGCGGGCGGCTGAACGTGAGCACCGATGACGTCCAAGCTCTAGCCTTGCCCGCTCTGCGGCATCGCATCATTCTTAACTTCGACGCACATGCTGAGGGCAAAACGGCTGATGGAGTGTTAGCGGGAATCCTCAACTCGGTCGTCGACAGTGCAGCCAGTTAGTGGCAGGATATTCGACTAGCGATCCACGGGAGCTCGTCGCCAGCCCCGGCAACCCCGATAGACTGCACCCGAGCCGGTGGTTGTTGTTCTTCAGGAGCGCTTCCGGGCAACCGCTTTCTTCCTCTTTTTTTTCGTGCGGGCTCGTTTAGCGGCCTGGCGTTTTCTTTCAGACTCGCTGACCAGCTGAGCGACCGTAGTTCTGGAAAGGTACCGTTTGAGACGATCTCGTAGCAACTTGAAACTGTCATGCACCGGACATAACACCTGGTCGTTGCATTCCCGCAAGCCCACAATACAGCGATCGTAGGTGTCGGTTCCATCCAGAACCTCAATCACTTCCATCATGGTTATCTTGCTGGCGGGGCGGTCGAGCGCGAAGCCGCCCGTCGGGCCCTTGACAGAGCGGAGCACTCCGTTTCGGGCAAGTTGCTGCAACGTCTTGGCTAGAAAAAACGCGGGAACCCGCTCGCTGCGGGCGATCTGGCGAGCCAGTTTCTGGCTCCCTTTTGGCTGGCGGGCCAAGTATGTGAGAGCCCGGAACGCGTACTCCACGGACCTTGAGTACATCATCGCGAATCATTCCTCGACAACACGGGGAGAAACATCGTGCGGATGATCCGGACGCCGACGATGAAGAACCTGCTACCGTGCAGGCCTCAGAATAACACAGGATCTCTTACTCTTTTTATCTAAACCCGCATTTCCAATTTGATTCAGACCTCTCGACCTTCCGGCGGCCTTGAGCGTCTTTATTCATAGGGGCTAGAGCCCGATGAGGACGCCATGGAGGCCAACACCCAATGGGTGAAAAACAAACCAAGCCATTCCAGCTAAGTTTCAACGGCTCGTTGAAAGTCGATTTCCAGGGATCGCACGTCACTTCCGACGGTGGCTTGATCCTGGTTCGGGAGTTGGACGAGCGACTCGGACTCGGGAAACTGATCGGCGAGCATCTCACCGACTCCCGGCAAGGCACAAACAAGCAGTTCACGTTCGCTGATCTGTTGCGGCAGTCGGTCTACAGCCGCTTGGCAGGCTACGAGGACGTCAACGACGCCGTCCGAGTGTCGGCTGACCCGACGTTTCGCTTGATCGGCTCGCAGAAGATCTGGGATCGCGGTGCGGCCTTGACCTCGACGCTGCACGGCTTCGAGACGGAGATGCTGGCGAGCGAAGAGAACCTGCTGGGGCTGATGGCGCTGAACCGAGAGCTGGTCGGGCAAGCGGAGGCGTTCGACGACTCCGAGCGGGTCGTTCTGGACATGGACTCCACCGAGAGTCCGGTCCATGGCCAACAGGAAGGCAGTGCCTACAACGGACACTTCGAGTCGGTCTGCTACCACCCGTTGCTTTTGTTCAACGGTCATGGTGATTGCCTCGCTGCCAAGCTGCGTCCCGGCAACGTGCACAGCGCCGAGGACTGGGATGAGCTATTGTTGCCGGAGATCGAGCGCCAACTGGCCGAAGGCAAACAGGTCACCTTTCGCGCCGATGCCGCCTTCGCCAAGCCCGAGATCTACGAAGCACTGGAGGAGCGCGGCGCGGACTACGCGATCCGCATTCCGGCCAATAAGAGCCTGGAGCTGGAGATCGAAGACATCCTGTTTCGGCCGCCGGGGAGGCCCGGCCGCAAGCCGCTAGTGCGCTACAAGAGCTTTCGCTATCAGGCGGAGAGCTGGAAGGGGCCCAGACGAGTTGTCGCCAAGGTCGAGCACCACCAGGGCGAGCTATTCGCGCGCGTCGGTTTTATCGTGACGAACATGAGCTTGCCAAGCCGGTCGGTGGTGCGTTTCTACAACAAGCGCGGCACGGCGGAGCAGTGGATCAAAGAAGGTAAGCAAGCGACGCACTGGACGCGGCTGTCGTGCCATCGCTTCCGGGCGAACGAGGTGCGCTTGCAGCTCAGCGTGCTGGCCTATAACCTGGGCAACTTGTGGCGGCGGCTGGGGCTGCCGCAACGGATCAAGAGCTGGTCGCTGACGAGCTTGCAGCACCGGCTGATGAAGACGGGCGGACGGCTAATTAAACACGCGCGGTATTACTGGCTCTTGTTCGCGGAGGGACATCTGAACCGGCGCCTGTTTGGCGACATGCTGCGGAGGATCTGGGCGCTGCCTGTGCCGGGCGGGTAGCACGCGACTTGCCGAATGCGAA
The DNA here is from genome assembly GCA_965222095.1 of Bryobacterales bacterium. Classification (GTDB taxonomy): domain Bacteria; phylum Acidobacteriota; class Terriglobia; order Bryobacterales; family UBA6623. The sequence goes on along the minus strand of CBDCTD010000004.1, from coordinate 1,170,812 downwards.
ACCTGAGTACTGAGGACGGAAGCTCGGAAGGGTGTCTGCGAAATTGACTTCGCAGCGGCGGATCAGCCCCCATGAGGGGCAAGAAGGGGGCTCGATCGGTTCCGCCTCAGCCGCCGCCTCTTTCGGGTGGAGAAATAGTTGCGCTTCGCCGGGTGAGGGTGTAGACTCGTGCCGTCAGAGGAGCCAAATCGGAAATTCTCGTTTAAGAGGAACTTGCCGCGCAATGGCTTGCTGGAGGTGAAGGGAGGAGAAGCGGTTTCGGACATCCAGGCTGAACCAATGTCGTCGGCGGCACCGGCCCCGAGAGTATCTGGGCTTCCTGCGGCGAATCGACAAAACCGTTCCTGCGAGTTTGGACATCCACATCATCGTGGACAACTATGCCAGCCATAAGCATGCTGAGGGCGGCCCCATCCAGGGGGCGGATCCCCGCCCGCCGACAGGCTGGAGGGATCTCAGCCGGCGGCAGCGCGGCGAGTCATCCGGTAGAGAACCCGCCCGCTATCCGGGATGGCCGCGCTCTCCCGGATATCGAAAAGACCGCTGAACTTTTGCTCAAAGGTCTCCCGCGTGTAGTCCGGAAAAACATCCTTTCGTGAGGAGAGGAGTCGCTGCACCTGGGAGTCTTCCTTGGGGATGAATTCAATGATCAGCGTGTGACAGATGGCGCCGAAGAAATCGGCTAGCCGGGCCAGGGGTAGGTTGTTGGAGATGGCCAGGTGGTGGATGAGGGCCAGGGCCAGAACCGTCTGAGCCGGGCCGCGCTCCAGCAGTGATTGGTGGTCGGATCGGGGGAATCGACCTACACCTCCACGGCCCCATAGGCCAGGACCTCCTTCCACCGTTTCGCGACATCGATTGACGCCTAAACCCAATTCGCGATAAAGGTAATCTGAGCTAAAACCCCTGAACACCGAATCCAGCTAACGGACACCGCAACAGGTGCCCAAAGCGTACCCAGCGTCTCGCCAGTGCCTTAGCTGAGTGGGCCCGAGGGACATTCTCTGAAAACCGAGATCGGCGAATCAGCCCCTTTTCGTGTGAAGGCCGCGCGAACCGGCGCCTGTCCCACAAACGCGTGATGAGAGACTAAGAAGCCAGCGGCCAGCGAGATCTTCGTGACTACAACTTGTTGAGCTAGGGGCGGGTACAGCTAGCGAATGGAGACTACGCCTGGGTTCGACTCATGTCCGCCGATGGTGACTCTGAGGTTCTTATCGCCCACTGGCGTAAAGTGGTCCGGCCGGAAGTTCAACTGCAAGACGCCCACCATGCCTGGTGCCAGGCCCAGAAACTCGATCTTGCCTTCCACTCCGCTCACGACCGCATGGGCTTCTGAAGGAGCCAGAATGAGGGGAACCGAACTCGCGGCTTTGCCCGTGGGCCAGTTGGGGGCGACTGGTCCTTGTCCTGTCATGTAGACGGTCATGACGGCCCGCCTGGCTGCCGGGTTGCTGGGGGAGTTCAGACTACCGTCTTGGTTGGTGGCAATCGCCTGTACGCCATCATAGGTGAAGATGCCCGGTGCCGAGGGAGTGATCCGAACTTCTTCCGGCTCGCTGCGAGCACCATTGTTATCAACGACAACGCGGACCCGCGGCATTCCGGCCACTTCAAACGGCATTTGGAAGTTAATCTGCTGGTCATCGAGGTAAAGGAGCGGGGCCTCCCCGAGTGGAGAATCAGCGGTGTCGTAGACCAGCAGGCGAATCCCGGCGATATTAGTGGGCAGCATGTCGTTGGATCTGCCCGTAAACTCCGCTAGGATGCCTGACTCCGGGCCGCCGAGCTCTTTGCCGAAGAGCGTACCCAATGCCCCAGGAGCAAGGCGAGTCCCGTAGCTGGCAGCATTGATCACGCCGTCCGGAAAGATCTCAGGCGTTGGATTGGGCTGCTCACCCAAATTCAGACTAACTGTCGTCGAGACCGCGGGCACGGTCGCCCCAACCGGGGTCACCGTGATCACTGCCTGGTGAAAACCCGGGTCCAACTGTTGCGCGACCAGGGCCGCCGCACCACCATCCGGGAGGTCTTGCGTGTCCAATACAACCGTCACCTGTGACGGGGTCTCTCCGGCCGTCTCGGAAAGTGAAATACGGTCCGCCAGATCACCAGTGACTTCCGCTTCCCAGTGGATATCGCCGCCGCTTGCCGTAATGGCTAATGTCTGCGGATCCGGGTTGGGCCCTGTCACGAACGCGGAGAAGTTTAGCGTCGCCGGGTTGGCGCTCAACGATCGAGGAATGATCGGCGAGTTATCCGTTAGCAGGGCGACATTATCTATTGCATTCCACTCCGGCCCGTCACCCTGGTCTGCACTGATACCCAGCCGGATCACGTTGGCGAGTGTTTCGGTGAACGATCTCTCGCCTGACAGTCTCGTCCACTCGCTTTCGGAGAGAGGGGCGCGCTGCAGGACCCAGAAAGCGCTGGGTACGACGCCCGTCCATTGGAACACGGTGTCGTCCAGCCCATACAACCGCACGTCCACCGGTCGTGTAGCGCCTGAGTCCGAGGTATGCATGTAGTCAAATTCGAGACGCGGGTTCTCGTCTATCAAGCCGGTGATGTCCCCCAGGTAGAGTTCAGGCGCCAGGAAGGCGTCCTCCCCGGGTCCACCATCTTCGAGCATCCGCACGAAGCCCCCGGAATTCCCTTCAAACTCGTTCCAGATCAAACGCGATCCTGCGTCTCCGACCGTCGACGCCGGAATGGCGTCGCTGGCAGGATAATTTCGTGACCAATTGTCAGGTCCCGCTGAAAACGCACTAATCGTCGGAAGCACCGTTCGCGGCGGATCGAAGCCCCGAACCATGAGACGGAAGTTGTCCAGACCACTCAAACCACCGCTAGCGTTGTAGGTGGCCAGTACCTCGACCCGCTGGACATCCGAGAACACTTCCTCGAACGTCGCTGTTCCCGCGAGCGGGAACCACTTATCCTTCCTGATTGAGGCTGAGTACGTCGTCCAACCGCCTCCAACTCCCGGTGGCGGCGTTGGCGCCAGCCAGCGGTCGATCAATATCGCATAGCCTCCGGGATTACCGCCCGACGACCCGAACACGATCGATGAGGCTGCATCGCCTACACTTGTACCCGGCAGTGCGCTTGCCGTGGCATTGTGCATCCAGCCCTCAAGATCGGAATCAAATATTGACTCCACAAGCACCTTCTGCGGCTCGATAGACCCACCATCTACGGTCGCGGTCAAGTGTCCCTCGAACCTCAATCCGGGATCGAAAATGAAGAGCCCAATGAAGTAGATTCCCGAAGTCAGCCGCGGGTGGGTGGCTTCGTCGATCACAATCTGAGCTACACCGAGCGGGTTAGGGAATTCCCTGAAGTCGGCCAGGCGATTCCCCACACCCTCGGTCCCGACATCCCTTCCCGTTTGAGCCACCAGTTCAACCATGCCGCTAGGCGTGGTCACGAACTCGATGACCAGCTGTCGAGCGCCTGGAGGCACAAAGACTGTATAGCCCTTGAGGCCGGCGATCAGGGTTTTAAACTTTAGGGGATCGGAGTCAACGCGGACGTGGATGGGGTGCCCGTTGGTCAGGAGCGTTGAGCCCCACGCTTGGGGCGCGCTTGCCAAGAGAAACAACAGGAATGACAGACACAGGAATACTACACTAGGGCGGCGGGGGACTGACCCGGTCATATTGGCTTCCAAAGACATAGTGCGATCGGCCACTCAAGGTAGGGAATCAGGCATTCACCTAAGTACTTTGAGCGTTTTGACTTACCCCCGTGGAAAGAGACGCCGCGCGGGACGCCATACTCCAACCCCGAGGCCCGATAAGCGGGTTCGACACACCACAATCGGGCGATTCTGACAAGTCATATTACCTATATTACCAGTCCGAGAAGCCGGGAAAAACCCCTGTCTCTGCGAAGTACTGGCGGCCGATCATTGATCTCTGCCTTCGTCGCACCCCACAAGGGTGCCCAAGCCCAATGCGGACATTCAGCTCAGAGCGATCAGGGGTGCCAGCACCAACGCCACGATGGACATGAGTTTGATGAGGATATTCATGGAAGGACCCGACGTGTCCTTAAACGGGTCGCCCACCGTGTCACCGACGACCGCGGCCTTGTGGGCCTCGGATCCCTTTTGTTCGTCTGCGACTTCGCCCTTTTCGATCAGTTTCTTGGCATTGTCCCAAGCACCGCCTGCGTTGGCCATAAACAGCGCCAGCAGCACTCCGGTCACCGTAGCGCCGGCCAACATGCCGCCTAGCGCCTCGGCTCCAAGCGTGTACCCCATCACTACCGGAGCGCCTACCGCCACAACTCCAGGGCCCACCATCTCTTTGAGGGCGGCCGTCGTAGCAATATCAACGCAGCGCGCTGCATCCGGCTTGGCGTCCGGTTCCCCGGCCAGCAAGCCCTTGATTTCGCGAAATTGTCTACGAATCTCGTCTACCATCTTGCCGGCCGCTCGGCCCACAGCGCTCATCGTTTGGGCAGCGATGAAAAACGGCAGAATCCCGCCGATCAGTAGCCCGATAACCACGTTGGCGTCGTTGACCTGAATGTTCATCGCCCCCAGGCCTTGGCCGATCCGAACTGCGTTCACGGCTTGCGTATAGGCCGAGAAAAGAGCCAGGGCCGCAAGCGCGGCGGAACCGATAGCAAATCCCTTACCCATCGCCGCTGTCGTGTTCCCCAGTGAATCCAGGGTGTCCGTTATGGCTCGGACTTCCGGTCCCAGGCCGCTCATCTCCGAGATGCCCCCAGCGTTATCCGCTATGGGCCCGTAGGCATCAACGCTCATCGTGATGCCGACGGTGGCCAGCATTCCAACGGCAGCGATCCCGATCCCGTAAAGCCCGGCGTAGCGATAGGAGATGAAGATAGCCGCGCAGATCATCAAAACGGGCAGAGCGCAGCTACGGAAACCAACCGCCAAGCCCTCGATAATGTTGGTCGCCGGCCCTGTTTTCGAAGCGCTCACGATGCCCCAAATCGGCTTCATCGAGGTGTAATATTCGGTGATGAAACCGATTGCCACCCCCGCAAGTGTCCCCGAAAGGACGGCCCAAAAAACGCCTTGGTTGATACCCAGGATGCCGACGGTAAAGAATACCGCCGCCAGAAACAACACCGCCGACAGCCATGGCGCGTAGCGAAGAGCAGCGGCCGGCCCCATCCCCTTCATAAGCTGGATCGCGAGGATTCCAATGACTGACGCTACCAGTCCTAGGGCCGAGAGGACGAGTGGCAAGGCCATAAGCGACGACTGCAAGGTCGCCCCCACGGCTTCGCCTCCCAGCATGCCAAGCGCCTCCGACGGCAGGGTGGCGGCGATCGCCAACGTAGCCACCATCGATCCGACATAAGACTCGAAGATGTCGGCGCCCATGCCCGCGACGTCCCCGACGTTGTCGCCGACGTTGTCGGCGATTACCCCCGGGTTGCGGGGATCGTCTTCCGGGATGCCGGCCTCCACTTTTCCGACTAGGTCGGCCCCGACATCAGCGGCCTTGGTGTAGATGCCACCCCCCACGCGTGCGAACAAGGCAATCGAGCTGGCTCCCATCGCGAAGCCGTTGATGTAGATCGCTTCCTCGATCCCAGCGAACACTTGGGCGAAAATACCGACTCCGAGCAGTCCCAGCCCCGCGACGGATAGGCCCATCACAGCTCCACCGCCAAAGGCAACCATCAGGGCGCTGCCAACCCCCTCTTGCCGAGCAGCCTCGGCCGTGCGGGCATTGGCGCGGGTTGCCGACTGCATGCCAATCAGGCCCGCCACAACCGAACAGGCCGCGCCACTGACGAAACAGATAGCCGTCTGCACATTCAGTTTCCAGAGGATCAGAACCGCCACGATCGCGACGAAGACGAACAAGATCCGGTACTCGCGTTTGAGGAACGTCATCGCACCGGTACGGATGAGCTCGGACAGCTCCCGCATCTGCTCGTTGCCAGGCGACCGCCGGTTGTTGATCGCGAAGACAATTCCGGCGCAAATCAGCCCGCCCAGCCCGATGAGTGGCGTAACTTCAGCAATGTTGTCCATGGTTGACTCGAAAAGCGCGTGCGCCGCTCGCTCAGGCGGTCCGCAAGAGCGTTCGGCATTTCCTAAGGAATGGGATTTACAAGCCTAACATGAGCTACTTGGGTTGGGCCAGCCTCCGGTGGTGGTGTCTTCTGGGGTCGAGAATCTAGTCGTCCGTGCGGCCAACTATTCTGCCACCTCCACGGTCCGGACAATCCCATGAAAGAACCTGGCGTTCGCGCACGGAATGGCCCGGATTGCCCGCGACCCAGAGCTGGCAGCACCACCCCTTCGGCTCAGCAGACTTGGTATCGTAGGGGCGGGTTGCGGGCAACGTCGCGAGATCTCGCGGCCGTTTCGCAGGTGAACCTTAGTCCATCTTTCCGATCCCCACCCGACTTGACAGCCCGACCATGGTCATCGGCCTAACAGGAACCAACGGCGCCGGCAAGACCGCCGCCGCTGACTATCTCAAATCCAGAGGCTTTCGATTCCATTCGCTCTCGGATGAAATCCGCAGAGAGCTCGAGAGCCGAAACCAAGCCGGGAGCCGCGAAAACTTGATCGAAATGGGCAACAGTCTGCGAGCCGAGCACGGCCCAGCGGTGCTCGCGGAACGGGTCAAGGCCAAATTGTCGAGGGACCAAAATTATGTAGTCGACTCGATTCGAAACCCGTACGAAATCGAGAGCCTGCGGGCGAGAGGCGATTTCCAACTACTGCACGTCGACGCGCCCGTCGCTATTCGCTATGAGCGCGTCCGCCGGCGCGGGGGACCCCGTACACCCAGTTCGCTTGAGGAGTTTGTCCAGCAGGAACAACGGGAAATGGAGAGCGCTGATCCCGCTCACCAGCAGTTGCGGGCCTGCTATGAAATGGCGGATGAGACCCTGACCAACGACGCGGGCATGGAGGAGTTGACGCAAAGACTCAACGGCCTGCTAAGCCACTGGCTCATGGCCGAGGCTCGTCCCGGCTGGGACGAGTATTTCATGCAGATCGCGCGCATTGTGTCCCTCCGCAGCAATTGTATGAAGCGCAAAGTGGCAGCGGTGATCGTCAAGGACCGCAGGATTATTTCGACCGGCTATAACGGCACTCCCCGGGGAGTCAAGAATTGCAACGAAGGCGGCTGTCCGCGTTGCAACTCGATGGCGGAGAGTGGGACTCAACTGGGCGAATGCCTTTGCTCACATGCCGAGGAGAACGCCATCGTACAAGCGGCTTACCACGGAATCAGTGTTAAGGGCGCCACCCTGTACTCGACGTTTTCTCCCTGCCTCATCTGTACCAAGATGATCATCAACGGCGGCCTTGGCGAGGTCGTCTACAACTTGGACTATTCCCTCAACGACGTGGCGCGGAAGCTGCTAGCCGAGGCGGCGGTCACGTGCCGTCAGTTGAAGATCGGCTAGCCAGACTTCTTCAAAAGGGTTCGATTGGGCCATATTCTTCGTTCTCAGATCCGGGCAAAAAGACATGCCTTCGGGCGGAACGAGGGAACCGCTTGCTTACGAGGCACCGAAGCACGGCACTGGACCGTCAGGGTACGGCAGCTGGCCGGCAGAGTAGTTGGAACGCCGTAGGGCGCTGGCCCACAGGCTACTGCGTGCGTGCGCACCTTCTCATTAGGTTGTGAAGTGCGGGTACGGCGGGGATCTCTACTTTTTCAAGCAACGGCCGGAGGCGGAGGGGTCAGTCCTTCTCCCCCCTCCACGAGGCGGTGTTTCCTGATGTCCACGGCGACCTTGCCGTTCTTGCTCCGGACGGTAATCCCGTGGGCGTGCAACTTGACTCCTGGGTTCCCGTCAAGTAGCGTCCCCATGTCGATCACGAGGTCGATCTTGCTCCCTATTCTCAAGTCCGGCTCGGTTTCAAACAGGACACCACGACGGCTGATATTCACGGTTCGACCGGATCCCCAGGTGTTTCCTCTGGGCCCTCGAAGGCGATATTCCACATCCCTCCGAATGCTGTAACGGTTGGCGCGCGTTTTCATTCTCTACCATTGTTCTACGGTGGAACACTTAAGAACAATAGATCGGAGGTTTCAAAATTGCTAGTACCAGAGTACTATCTGGTTTTGTGTATAGGTTCAGATTCATCCCCATCTACCTACCAGCAATAGGTCTTCGTCCCCATCCGGCGCCGCCAGTCGGACTCGGATTTCCCTCAAGACCGCCGGCTGAACAAAAGAGGTTCCACCCAAGAACCGACGCTGGAGGGCTTCCGCCCGGGGTTCGGTACCGGACTTCCGGGTTTAGAGGGTACGCTAGGTTGCACTCTCTGTCGAGTCCACGGAGCTTCCATGGGGCCGGTGGACCAGTTTCTTTATGAGTTCGTCTGTAGGAACTCACGGAACGGAGTGGCCGTGCTGAGCCTGAGAAGGCAACGTCCTGACGCTCTTCTTGCGGTACTACGAAGGCATGAAGTAGGATGCGGGTTCTTGCGATGCCCAGAGCGACGTTAGAAGATCCCTACCAATTCGACCCCGCGCACGTCGAGAATCCACCCCGTTCGCTCGGTGCTACCTTCCGCCGGATCGGCCCGGGATTGATTCTTGCCGGCTCCATCGTAGGGTCGGGCGAGCTGATCGCGACCACGGTTCTAGGCGCCGAAAACGGCTACACACTCCTGTGGCTGATTCTGGTGAGCTGCGTAGTCAAAACGGTGGTTCAAAACGAACTCGGGCGCTATTCCCTTGGCACCGGTGAGACGACGCTGGAAGCTTTCAACCGCGCGCCGGGGCCACGCGCCCGTGTGTCCTGGGTCGTTTGGCTCTGGTTCGTGATGGTGATGATGACGCAGATGCAAACCGGGGCAATGTTGGGAGGCATCTCGGAAATTCTTCACAGTATGGCGCCTGTGGTTCCGATTACCGGATGGGTATGGGTAGTGAGCGCGGGAACCGTCGGGCTGCTGCTGTTCGGCCGCTACAGTTTCGTGGAACGCTTTGCCTTGGGGTTGGTGGTCAGCTTCAGCGCTTTGACGGTGAGCTGTGCGGTCTTGTTGGCTAAACGCCCGGAATACTTTTCCTGGCCGGACCTGCTGGACGGTCTGGCCTTCCACCCGCCGTCAGGCGGCTTGGTAACAGCCGTTGCGACGTTCGGTATCACGGGCGTGGGCGCCACCGAACTCGTCATGTACCCCTACTGGTGCATCGAGAAAGGGTACGCGCGCTTCACCGGCCGGCTCGAAAACAACGACGCCTGGCGAACTCGGGCCTTCGGTTGGATCAGAGTCATGGGCTTCGACGTGGTCAACTCCATGCTGATTTACACCTTCGCCACGGTCGCCTTTTACTTGCTTGGCGCAGGTATTCTCCATAGCATGGGCATCGTTCCCCAGGGGGCCGAAATGGTCCATACGCTTTCGGCCATGTACACCGAGACGATGGGATCGTGGTCGTTCGTTCCTTTCATGATCGGTGCTTTCGCCGTCCTGTACTCGACCGTCTTCGCCGGCGTCGCCGGCACCTGTCGCCTTCTTGCGGATTTCACGGGACTGCTCGGACTCTACGACAAGACGAACTACGCGACCCGGCTCAAGGTTACGCGGGTTTTCGTTGTCGTTCTGCTGGTCGTTCCCAGCTTTTACTACATGTTCCTCCGGCAACCCGTCCTGATGGTCAAGATCGGCGGGGTTGCCCAAGCGGTCATGTTGCCCATCATCGGCTTCTGCACGATCTACCTGAGATATGTTCACCTCCCCAAGGTGATCGCTCCTCGCGGCTGGATCACACTGGGCCTGTGGGTCTGCACGCTGCTCATGGCAGTGATGATGAGTTATTCGGTTTTGCAAAAGCTGATGCCCTGACGGAGCCCTGCCGGCCGCCCACCCTGCTAGAATCACCCCGGCTAGGAGACTTAGCCGCGGGAGGCCAGCATGCAACTGTCGGTAAAAGCCCTGGCGCTTACGATTGGCATCTTGTGGGGCGGCGCCATTCTGTTTGTCGGGATCGTGAGCTTTTTCTCGCCCGGCTACGCCGACGAGTTCCTGAGAATCGTCAGCTCGTTCTATCCCGGGTTCGATCACTCGGGGTCGTTGGGAGACCTACTCGTGGGAACCGTGTATGGCTTGGTCGACGGGGCTATTGGGGGCGTCGTCATCGCTTGGCTGTATAACTTCTTCGCCCGGCGGATTGGTTAGGGTTGGTCGACGATCGGATTCCTCTGAACCGGAATCCAACCATCTCAACCAGGTGGCGAGAGCACGTCGATTCTCTTTTCGAGTTCGCGCACGGTCTTCTCCAACTCGAAGCGGCATCCTACGAAGTCGCGGTAGAATCAATCGCAGCCTGCGCCGCGCGCTGACTGTCCCAGCATTTTTTCACACCTTCCTGCCACCAATTTGCTGCCTTTCACGGCCCTAGAAACAACGTACTTGGCCCGACGCGAATTGGCTGGCTGTACCCGATTTTTCGCGACCCCTAATTTCACCACGGGCTGCTAGCCTAGGGCAGATTGGTGGACGATCGGATTTCTCTGAACCGGTATCCGACCACCTCAACCAGGTGGCGAGAGCACGTCGATTCTCTTTTCGAGTTCGCGCACGGTCTTCTCCAATTCGGGCAGGCGGTTGTAGACCGTGGCGCAACGCAACCAGCGTCGGTTGTCGATGGCCGGGTAGCCCGAGATCATCTTGCCGTCCGGAACGTCTGACGGTACCCCGCTCTGCGCGGTGATCGCTACTTTGTCCCCTACGTTCAGGTGGCCAACCAGACCAACCTGGCCCGCAAGGACGCAATCTCGCCCGACAGTCGTGCTCCCGGCGATGCCGACCTGTGCGCAGACAATGGCGTTTTCCCCTATCTCAACGGAATGGCCGATCTGTACGAGATTGTCGAGCTTGGAGCCACGTTTGATTCGCGTTTCGCCGACTGCCGCCCGGTCGATGCAAGAGTGAGCCTGGATCTCAACATCGTCTTCGATAACGACCCGCCCGGCCTGCACGATCTTGTAGTGCGACCCATCCGGCTTGTGCGCGAAACCATAGCCGTCGCCCCCGATGATGACACCGTTTTGCAGGATGACCCGGTCCCCGACACGACAGAACTCCCGGACCACCGCGTGAGAATGCGCGATGAAATCGTCGCCGATCTCAGCGCCTTCGTAGATCGCCACGTGCGGGTGAATGACCGCGGCTTTCCCGAGGACGACGCGCTCCCCAATGACGGCGTAGGGCCCGATACTAGCGCTCGGGCCGATTCGAGCAGTCTCCGCGACAACCGCCGTGGGGTGGATCCCCGTCGGGGGTCGAGGCGACTCGTAGAAGAGCTCCAGCGCGCGAGCGAAATCCAGGTACGGATTGTCGGACAGCAAGCAAGCCAGGCCGCGCCGGTCGATCTCCTTCTCGGTGATGATGGCCGACGCCTTGGTCGTCGAAACCAACTTGGCATAGCGGGGATTTGAAAGGAAAGTAAGCTCGCCGGATTCCGCTTTCTCCAAGCCTGCTACGCCCGAGATCTCCAGATCCGCTGCAGCCGTAAGCCTACAGCCCAAATACTCGGCGATTTTCTTAAGTTTCATTGCGTGATCGCTCCCAAGTTGGCCCCGGCCGGCAGCGAACTTGCCGTGCCGTGAATCCGGGGCGCCCTCGCGACTGGGTGGCGCTTCCGTTCCAGTCCTCAAGGCCGTGCGGAGAAAAAACTACAGTTCGTCGAATGCCGTCCCACTTTTGATGTGGGCGCTGAATCACTATAGCGAGATGTACCCGGGGATGAGAGTCTTGTGCAGCAACGGGCTTGGTGGATTCTTCAATGACTAAGGCAAGGAGGCCATTACGTTATGACCGACATCCACCAGCGGTCGAGGTCCGCTCCCCACACAACCACCATGATGCTGCCGGCCCCTAGATAGGCTCCGAAAGGCAGTTCGTAGGTCCACTTCTTGCGTGCAATCAGCACGATAACAGAGCCACTAACAGCCCCCACAAGGGAGCCTATTAGTAGCACGCCGATGGTCGTGGACAAACCCCAAAACGCCCCAACCATCGCCATCATCTTGACGTCCCCCAACCCCAATCCTTCGATATGCCTCAGCCGAAAGTAGGTAGCACGAAGCAGGTAAAGGAAGCCCCCGACGAAAGCTGCTGCGAAGGCGCTTTCCACCAAAGACATGACCCAGGGCGCCGGGTCGCTACTTCGCAGAGCCCAGAATAGCTGCGTGGACCGCGCGTCAACGTGGACAAACGGACTTAGCAACAACCCCGCGCCAAGTCCGCCAAGTGTGATCTCATCCGGCAAGATGTAGTCTGCGATGTCGGTAAAGATCAGCACCAGCATCATCGAGACGAAGATGGCCATTTTCGCGGTCGACAGCTGCCAGCCGAATCTTGACGCCAGGTAAAAGTAGAAGAACCCGTTCAGCAATTCCACGATGGGGTAACGAACCGAGATGGGAACACTGCAATAGCGACATTGGCCACGCAGCATCAAATAACTCACTAGGGGTATGTTGTCGTACCAGGAGAGCGCCTTACGGCAGAGAGGGCAGTGGGACCTTGGCCTCACGACGGACTCATCCCTTGGCCAGCGATGAATACAAACGTTCAGGAAGCTCCCAATGATCAGGCCTAGCAGGAGCGCAAGGAGTGGAATCACGACGGGGGCATGGAACGCAAGACGGTTAGGTAAACTTCTTCCGTTCGCTGGACCATTATATCATCGCTGAATCCCTCAGAAACGAGCCGAAAGGCCCGCTCTGTACACTCTTTCGCAAGGTCCCGGTCCTCCAGCATTCTCTGAATCGCCGCAGCCACATCGCCTACCTCGTTGGCCACCAATAGTCCAGTTTTTTCGTGATCCACAATTTCTGGAATCCCGCCTACGCGGCTGGCAACTACCGGAACGTGTCTCGCCATCGCCAACAAAGTAGCCGAGCCTAACCCCTCGCTCTCGGAAAGATACACAAATACGTCGGCCCGGGGCAAATCCGCCAGCAGGTCTGTTGAAAGAAGCACCCGAACGCCGGCTAGCTGGCACGCTGAACGCAGCAGCTCGCTTCCCTTAAGAGGGTCAGCTATGGCTGGCGCGACGGCCAGCGTCGAGCCTCCAACGCGAGCTCCACGCTGTTTCCCATGCTCGGCAGCGGGTATGTTGACTCCGTCGTGAACCAAAGTGATGTCGGGGGCTGGTACACCGGCGTCAATCAGCCGCTCTCGGACGTACCCGGAAACAGCGATGTAGTGCTTTCCGCGGCCGTACTTCCAACGGGACAACCAACCACGGCGCAGTGGAAAGGCGACACGGCGAGAGACGACCAATGGCCTACCCGGACAAAAAAGCGCTGCCAGCGTGTGCGATCTTGCGTCGTGGGCGTGGATGATCCCGGCCTCAGGGGCTGCGTGCAGGAGATTTGCAATTGTCAGACGTCGTCCGTCCCAACGCTCAACCAGGGGATCGCCGGCCAGCAAAGTCTGCCCATGGCCCCGGGCTTCGAGCCCCTTGAGCAGCATCAGCACCTGATGTTGACCTCCGCGCATCGATTGGCCGCTATCGAGGTGGAGGATTCTCATGAGGTACGGCTCATCATTCGGGCCTTGAGGAATTTCGAGAAGACGTAGAATGCGGCCATTTGCGCGATGATCCAACCTTCCATCCCGTCGAGAAAGCCGCGTTTGATGATATAGGTCCGGAAGAAAGTCCACAGAGGTGACACGACGAGATTCCCGAGATGTACTCGCTGCCCCCGGGCAATCATCTCCTTCGCCGCTAGGGTCGTATAGCGGTCGATCGTCGCTAAGTGTTGAGAAAAGGATCGGCAGGTAAAGTGCAGTAGGTCGCCTTTGAGAGTTCCCACGCGGCCACTGACCTCGACCGCTTCGTGAACGTACTCGCCCGCCCAGCGTGCCTTCTTGCGATCGTACAAGCGCACTTTCGGGTCAGGGTACCATCCGGAGTAGCGGATCCATTTGCCCATGTACTGGGCTAATCGAGGGGCTTGGTACGCGTCGGCGCGGGGCCCGGTGCGCTTGAGGTCTCGTACCTCCGCTTGTAGCTCATCACTCAACGCCTCGTCTGCGTCTAGAGACAGAATCCAGTCGTGATTCGCCGCTTCGGTGGCAAAGTTCTTCTGGTCGGCATAGCCGCTGAACGGACGTTCGACAACCCTCGCCCCATGCTCGCGGGCAATCTCCACGGTTCGATCATGCGAGCCGGAATCGACGACTACTATCTCGTCACAGCACCCCAGGGAGGAGAGAGCCCGGGACAGATTCTCTTCCTCGTTGAGCGTGATGAGTGTGGCCGTGATCTTCACCGCAGCCGCTACGTCCAGGTATCAGCGTGCGCTTGCGCTGGAGGGCCGTCCTGCTCTCTATGGACTGCGCCCGGGCAAGAGGATGAGAACATCCACCGCAGGTTCAGATTGGCGGAGTACCTCGAAGGAAAGGCCAAGGGCCGAGTGAAAACGGATCACAGAGACTGTAGCTCTTTGCCCGGCTTGAACCTCACTGCCTTGCCGGGAGGGATCACCACTTCCTCTCCGGTGCGTGGGTTGCGGCCGATACCGGTTTTACGAGGTCGGGTGTTGAAGACGCCGAAGCCGCGCAGTTCGATCCTCTCACCACGCTCCATGGCCCGTTTCATTGTCTCGAACACTGTCTCGACTGCCATTTCCGCCTTGGTCTTACTCAGGCCGGTACGGTTAACTACTTGTGTGACGATGTCGTGCTTAACCATGCTAGTTGTTCTGCTTCACCATGCCAGTTGCTTGCGCGGCCCACCGCCGCGTCACGACGTCTATGCTAGGCGAGGGTTGCGGGCTTTGTCAAGGACGATTCACTGGCAATTCTCGCCCCCTCACAGCCGTGTTTCTGCCTCTACTTCGAATTCTACCGGACCCATGCGACAGTCCCTCGGCGGAAATCCGGCGCGGCACGAATTCAGAGCCTTCCGGCAGCGCGTTTCGTGTTAACATGACTGCACGGAGGCTAGGCGGCCGACTAACGGCTGCGTCTAGCTTAGATTGATCACTTTGAACCGCTCTCGAATCCCGAGTTCGTTCTAGAAAAGGGATTGCAGGCTCAATCGCCTGACAATCCTTTTTGTTTTTTGGGAGAATCGCGTTTTGGAAATCATCGAGTGTGCATCGCATAGCCTGGTCCGGCATTGAGGGACGAACCCATCGGCGAAGAGCCTAGGCATTTGATATTTCCGATTTTCCCATGGTGAACGCACGAGCCCCTCGCCGACTGCCGCACGGCCTGGGGCGGGAACTGAACGCCCGGACCTTAGACCAACAACAAGGAGGAACTTATTCCAAGAAGACCCTTTAGACCCTTTCGACGGGCCCGCAAAACCAACGTCAACCAATGGATTCGAGCCCGACAAGTGCGAGTCGTTTTCCCGGACGGCGAAACCGAAGTCATGACCACGTCGGTCGGCATTCAAAGAGCGAAAGCGCTCGGCTTAGACCTCGTTCTCGTATCCCCCTCGGCCGACCCGCCGGTGTGCAAGGTCATCGACTACGGCGAGTACACATACCAAGAAAAGAAGAAGAAGAACGAAGCGAAGAAAAAACAGCATCGGATCGAGATCAAAGAAGTCAAATTTCGACCCAATACCGACCAGCACGACTACGATTTCAAGAAGAACCACGCCCTGCGTTTCCTCACCGAGGGGAACAAGGTCAAAGCAACTGTGTTTTTCCGCGGCCGTGAAATCACACACGCCAATCTCGGTGAGAAACTCATTTTTCGCCTCGCTAAGGATCTTTCGGAGCTGGGCGACGTCGAAGGCCGGCCGCGCCTGGAGGGCCGCATGATGCACGTCATCATCGCCCCGAAAAAGAAACACTAGGAAAACAGAGTTGGGGCCGGCAATCCTGCCGGCTTCGTAGCCGATCATTCGGGCGATTCGACCCCGCTGCTAACCGCCGGATCGACAGGTAGTGACCGCCACTCTTGGCGGTCCTAGTTTCGAGTCCCCGTAGCCCATGGCTCGGCGGTCGTTTTGCCGAGACTTGCGGCCGTTGGCTATAAGTGAACGCGGCCTCCCTAGCGGGCGCGGCTCCCGCAGCCCGTAGGGCTGGGCGACCGTTTGGCCCCGACCCGCGACCTTTTCTACCTGACCACCGCCAGCAGGGGAGTCACGACGAAATTCAGTCGCTGATGCGCCTGGCGCAGGGCTAGTTCGACTATGTCCGGTGAGTCGCCGCGAGCGAAAATAAAGCCGGGGTAGCTATTACCCTCGGGCCAAGGGATAAGCTTTTGCCGCGGCTTCGCGGTGATAATAACTTCTTCGATACCGGCAACGCTGCGAGCTTCCTCCACACCTTCCACCCCAACCAGCACGCCGTCTGCAGGTACGGGGATCATCATCACCCCCGCCGCCTGAGGTTCACGCCGCAGCCGGTCCACCGGCATCCCGAGCGCGTGCCGGATCAAGAATTCCTCGAGCGTCGCTCCGTCCCCAAAGCGAACGCTGCGGCCGCACAACCCACCGATCGGCCGTGCAGCAACTTCCAGCATCCAAATACCCTTTTCATTGACCCGCATCTCCGCATGAACCGGGCCGTGATGGAGTCCCAGCACGCCGACCGCCCTCTCGGTGCAGTCCCGAATCCGCCGCTGAGTCTCTCGATCTAACCGGGAAGGTGTCACATAGATCGTCTCTTCGAAGAACGGGCCGTCCAAGGGATCCGGTTTGTCGAACAGAGCAAGCGCCCGTAGTCGTCCGTGATGCATCACGCCTTCGAGTGCGTACTCCCGCCCGGGGATGAACGACTCGACCAGAACCGACCCCTCCCCGGCACTTTGCATCATGCGCACGTCGGGTGTTTCGAGCAGCCGAGCAATTCGCTGCACAGCGCCGCGAAGTTGGTCCACAGTATCGGCACGGATGACCCCACGGCTCGCCGCTAGCCCGAGCGGCTTGAGGACGCAAGGGAACTCTAACCCGGCAGGAAGCGCGGCGGACTCCTCAAGGGAAAGCCGGGCGAACTTGGGCACCAGAAGGCCAGCTTCCTGGAATCGTTGTCGGGCCGCGAGCTTGTCTCCGGCCGCACGGGCTCCCGCTGGTGGGTGGTGCGGCAGGCCCAGATTCTCAGCCGCGATAGCAGCCGTGAGGGTCGTTTGATCGCCTAACGCCACGATCCCCGAGAGGGGCTTGCCCTCGGCCGCGTCTACGATTGCCTGCGCTGATTCTTCTGGATTTGCGAATCGAAGCGCGATGGCCCCATCCCGCCAGGGGTCTTCCAGCACATGGCAGCGGTCGGTTCCCAGCGTCACAGGGACTCCGAGCCGTTCGGCCGCCTCGCGGAAAGCGAGCGTCTGGTAACCGGTAGTGTTCGAGAGGAGGAGAAGCCGCGCATTTTTAGGTGCTGCCACGTCAGGATTCGTCTTCCGGCGACGAGTTACTGCGCGCCGCTTCTACGACTCTACGAACCGCTTCAATCACGACCTGGGGCTGGTCAAGCTGGATGAAATGACCGGCATCTTCCACAGCAATCCATTCGCTATTGCTAGAGAGCGAGGAAAGATCCTGCTGCAGCTTCGTCCAAAAATCTCGCACACGATCAGTTTGGGTAAGCACAATGAGAGGCCGATCTCCCAACATCCTGTCGGCAGCTCCGACTTGCTGAAGGCTTATTTCCATTGCAGCCAGTTCATGACCGGTCGCCCTGAGACTCTTGGTCGTGCGAGACATCGCTAGGTCCATTGCTTTCACTGCCTGATCTCTCTTGTCTTCCGCTCCCCTGGGAATGGGTAGAACCCTTGCTAGTCCGAACGGAGCCGCGTAAAGAACGAGCGTAGAGAAAACTTTAAGCTGGCGAAGGTCGTCATGACGCGAGGCCTGGTCGGGGTGAGAGGAGTCCACCAGCACCATGCCGCTAACCTCCTCTAGATAGTGGCTAGCGTACAATTGCGCGTTGAGCCCGCCGAAAGAGTGACCCACTAGGACGTACGGAGGATCAACGCCGGCAGTCCTAAGAAGGGCGTGAAGCTCTTGGACAATCTGCTGGGTCGTCCGCGGTTTTGGGCCTGCTTCGCTCCAAGCGTAACCAGCTCGATCGTAGGAGCAGGCTCGCGTGAATTTGGCAATCCCTGCTTGGGCGAGATCCCAAGTAAGAGACCCCGCGGGAGCACCCGCGTCCATAACCACGGTCGGCGCACCCTCCCCGGAACAGTTTAGGTGGAGACGGTATCCCCCAATGTCGACCATCTCCCCCGGGGGAGGATAGCGGCCTTCAGCCATCTTGCCGGCAACGAACTGGTAGCTAGAACCTGCGACTGCGGCCAAACCAAACAGAGCGACTATACCGAGTAACGCGCGTCTAGCCCAGCGGCGCAGCTTGCCCCAGACCCGACGAGCAGTGGTTTGATGACTCCCAGATGTCGGACCGTTGCCAGTGGTCATCGTGAGTCCAGGGTTGATCGGTTCAAGTCTTGTCTTTATAACAGAGCAAACTGCTCTTCCGTTGGCTCTGCTCAACAGTACCAGGGCTCTTCGAGATAGGGAATCGTCGCTCGCGACGGCAGCACCCGCGGCGTAAGCGGTTTCCCATACGCCGCGTTCCAAACCTCGGCGAAAATCTCACTCCGCGTCGCGTGCCGGCGTTCTCCGGCATTCACGAGCCGTCGCACTTTTTGGCAAAGCTGCTCGACACGAGCATCCTCATGCCGCCAGGGATAACAAAGACCTTGGGGATCGAACTCGGCAACCAGATCCCGTACTTCGGCGACCTCCAGCAGGCGCGACCCCGGGGGAATCAGCAGACGAATGGCGAGTTGAATCGGCGCAACGTGTTCGATGAGTCCCAGCTCCACAAGCAGCCACAAGAACTCCTGATAGCCTTCAAGCGTTGTCCAGGGAGTGAACGGCACGAAGGTAGGCGAGAGCGTGAGGCCAACATGGCGAAACAGCTCCACGACCTGCAGCACATCGTCGCGGGTGTGTCCCTTCTCCAAAAGCCTCAACACCCGATCGTCGAACGATTCCACGGCGCTGGTCACAAACAGGCATCCCGTCTCGCGGAGCGTCGCCAAAAGGTCGGAGCGCCGGAGCAGATGTTCGACTTTGATCGTGACGTCGTAAGTCAGGCCCGGGTGCTCCCGGTGAAGGTCTTCGACTATCCGCATCGCATGAGTGGGCCCGTTGAAGAAATCCGGGTCCCCGAAGGTAATGTGACGCGCTCCCTTCGCCACTTGACGCCGAATGTCCTCCAACACGACCTCTGGCTGCACCACACGAAACACTCCGTCGTATACGGGAACGATCGGGCAGTGACGGCAGACGTGCTTGCAGCCGCGGCTCGCCTCCGTATATCCGGTGACGCGGCGACCCCCGTCAGGCAGCTTCAGCTTGGCGTAGTCGGCCAGGGCGGGTAACCCTTCGCGGTCAGGCGTAACGAACTTCTGCCGCGCAAGGGATACGACCGGGCCGGCCTGGTCCGGCAACCCGTTGTCTCTAACCAGAGCACCCAAACCACCCTCGAACTCTCCTCCCAGAATGGCGTCCGCTCCCAAGGCGCGCAAGTATTCCTCATTAACGGGAGCGTACAGCCCGTAGAAACACAACTTCGCCCCTGGATTGAGCCTTTTGAGCCGTGGGACCAATCGAGCCGCAAGCCGGGTCGCCGTGTGCATCGGAACATGGATTGCGATCCAATCTGCCCGTTCGACGATTGATTCCCGCAATGGCTCGCGCGAGAGATCCATGCAAGAAACTTCGGCCCCCTCGCGGCGAAGCCAAGCTGCAGGGGAAGCAAGCCCAAAGGGTTGCCTACCCATCTCATAGGTGGAAATCAAGACGACGTGGGCCATTGGTTCGAGAACTTGAAACCGCGTGGATCGAAACCGCGCGGAGCGAACTACAAGTATCGCAGGAAGCGCTGTCCGATTACGTTCGATTGCCCTGCAGGATGTGTTCCGGCCAGGCTAGCGCTGCGGGTCTCTCAGATACCCATACTGCCTCAATACCGGCCACGTCAGAGCGGTCACAACCGCGCGCTGATGAAACTTCATTTTCGTTCGCCACTCGTCATCAGGCCGAATCTCGAGCGTGCCCGTCTCGAGCCGCATCGGGTTCCCCGATACGGTGTGGCTAGCTTGGATTTCGACGCGCGAGTCCACGACCGGGGGAAGCTGCGAAGCATCCTCTCCCACAAGTTCACAGACTGAACGCAAAACATCCCGCGGTCCAGTCACAAAATCTTCGTACCGGACTTTCAGTGATCGCCCGGCCAATGAGCTACTCAACGATTCGATCCCCAGGTTGTCTCTAAGCCACATCCGACTACTCTTCCAGGTCCCGTGGCGGGCCATCTGCCTCTGCTCGGGAGCCCCCAGGTGCAATTTCTTTTTCCCCAGAGAGTAGGCGACGCCCCGCGCGTCCCGAACAAGATGCAGCAGGTAGAGATCAATTGCGGGCAGCATGGTCAACATCCAACCGTGGACAGCGGTCTTCGAAGAATCGACGATTACCCTCGCGCCGCTGCGCGACTGAATCGCCCGGTAGAGCTTGTCGAGGTTTTCGACGTATTGGCCTAGAGTTGCCTTCAGGCGCTGGCGCCCTTCCGCGCTAAACGCCAGTAGGCGATTGCTCTTCGAATACGCGGTCATTCGCAGGTACGCTAGTGTAATGCCACATAAATAACTGGACAATAACACCCTTTTCGCGGTAGGATGGTTTATGTGGCCATCCGCTGACGCTCTACCCCTCACCGCTCCGCAGCGAAACGCTCTTCGTCGCCTGGTTCGAGGAGGCAACACAGCCCAGAAAATGGCCTTACGGGCAGGCATTGTTTTGCTGTGTGCGCAGGGGTTGGCGAACCACGCCATTGCCCGCGAACTCGGCGTCAACCGCAAGACCGTCATCCTGTGGCGAAAGCGCTTCGCCCAGTCCGGCCTCGACGGACTCCGCGATCGGACGCGCCCCGGACGCAAACCGGCGCTCTCCGCTGAATTCGTCCAATGCATCCTCGATACAACGCTTCACGAGAAGCCCCGGGCGGCCACGCATTGGAGCACCCGCACCCTCGCCAAGCACTTGGGCGTCTCCAAGATGGCCATCCAGCGCGTCTGGAAAGCGCACGGACTGCAGCCCCATCGCCTCGAAACTTTCAAGCTCAGCCGCGACAAGCAGTTCGTCGAGAAACTCCGCGACGTGGTCGGTCTGTACTTGCATCCGCCCGAGCACGCGCTGGTGCTCAGTGTCGATGAGAAAAGTCAGATCCAGGCCTTAGACCGCAGCCAGCCGGGACTGCCCCTGAAAAGGGGTCGTGCCGGCACCATGACCCACGACTTCAAACGACATGGCACAACGACGTTGTTCGCCGCCTTCAATGTGCTCGACGGCAAGGTGATCGGCGAGTGTCTGCCGCGACATCGGCACCAGGAATTCCTCAAATTCCTACGCAAGATCGACCGCGAAACGCCACCGGCGCTGGAGCTGCATCTGATCGTGGACAACTACTCCACGCACAAGCATGAGCAAGTGAAGAAGTGGCTCGCGAAGCACCCCCGCTTCCACTTTCACTTCATTCCCACGTCTTCTTCTTGGCTCAATCTCGTCGAGCGCTGGTTCCGCGAGCTGACACAGAAGCGCATCCGCCGCGGCGTGTTCCGCAGTGTTCCCGAACTCGAGGCCGCCATCCACGAGTACCTGGAAGCGAGCAACCAAGCGCCCAAACCCTTTGTCTGGACAGCTCCGGCACAAGATATCCTCGCTAAAGTCGAGCGCGCCGCCAAAACCCACGCCATTGTCCAGAACCGTTAGTGGCACTACACTAGCGATTGAGCGTCCACGCGATCTGCTCCCCCGAACGCGTCCTCCAACACGCCTGCCCAGAGATCGCACTCCCGAAAAGGCTTCCCACAGCCACACAGCCAGTCCCCGATCAGACCTCGGCCCCAAACATGATGGATCTCGCCCCCATGAAAGAAGTTCGCCCCGCTCCCCAAAATGTTGCCCACGACCGTACTGCCACTGCGGTCGCACGAGGCGATCAACAAGACTTTGATTCTTTGGCCGCTCATCGGACCAACTGATCGGGAGAAGTCAGGCCGGCGCGAGACTTTTGGAGGGGTCGAAAACAAATCACTGTTGCTCGGAAATCTTCTCGATCGCTTGTTTGGCCCGCCTCCGCACCATTTGGTCGGGGTCGTCGAGCAAGTTGTGAAGCGCAGGCAGGGCCGGAAGGGCAGCGGACCCCAATCTTTGGAGACCGGCCGCGGCGGCGCTGCGAACTCCGCTATCGCGATCACGGAGCGCCTCGATCAAGGCCGCGACGACTTCACCAGGCCGATCCGCCTGAAGCGCAACGTTGGCGACGGCGTAGGCAGCGTTGTTGCGGACCTTCCGGCTTGTGTCGTTCAGCGCCCCAAGCAGCGCAGGTAGCGCTGGAGCTGAGTCGGCGCCGATCCACCCCAAGGCGTAGACAGCGTATTCACGCACGCCGACGGAGGTGTCGTCGACAAGCTCGGTCAACTTGGGGACCGCTCGGGCTTCGCTGTACCCCTCGGGTCGACAATTGCAGGCGTGAATCTGACCCAGTGCGTAGGCTGCCTCTTGGCGGTTCGTGTCCACCGGGTCATCGAGGGCCCGAATCAGAGCTTCGGCGGCGGGACGGGCCGCTGACCACATATGGCTAAGCGCGTAGAGTGCTCCGTACCGTATCGACTGGTCCTCATGATCGAGCAACTCGGCCAGCCTGAGGGCCGCATCCGCCGCTCCCATTTCGATGTCCGCGAGCGCGCGGAGCGTAGCTTTGATGATTTCCTTGTCGGGATCGTCGAGCAGGTCAACTAGCTTTGGGACCGCGTCGGCCGCTCCGGACTCCATGCGTCCAATCGACTTGATCGCCTGCACGCGAAGCTCGGGAACTTCGAGCGCCGTGACGAGCGCGGCAAGAGCCGGCTCGGTGTTAGTCCGCATCTCCCCCAATGCACGCAACGCTCCCAGCTGCACTCTAGTCGCGTCCTCGTGGGCAACTTTAACGAGAGCCGGTACGGCGGCAGCGGCTCGATAGCCTAACTGTTGAAGACTAACCGTAGCGGCCAAGCGGACCTCTTCGTCAGGATCTGTTAGCGCCTCCGCCAGAGGCGGTACCGCCTCTTCCCCCATCTTGCCAAGGGCGTCCCTGGCTGACGACCGCACGCCCGCGTCTTCGTCCCGCAGGGCCCGGCCAAGCGCAGCTACAGCAGCGTTTGCCACTGATCCCATTTCCTTCAGCGATTGCGCTGCCTGACGCCGCACGCTCGCTTCATCACTGGCTAGCTGGTCAATCAGGTCGTTGACCCTCTGCTGGTCCACATGCGCCGAGCTTTGATCTCTGCCCGCCCTTGAGAAACTTATCTCCGCCTGCGCTATCGCCTGCTCAACCTGTTCGGGCGTGATGTCGGGACGCGGATCAATCGTTGCTAAGGCTCGCCCGGCCGCGCGCCGCACCCAGTCGTGATTGGCCTTCAGAGCAAGTGCGAGATCGGGGATCGCTGCTCGAGCCGGCTCTCCCATCGCCCCCAGAAGGTCGCAGGCCGCGCTGCGCGTTCCAAAGTGGCCGTTAGGATCGTTGATGATCACGCCGAGCGTGGGAATTGCTGCGGTAGCGTGCTCGGGACCGATTTGAAATAGCGCACTGATCACAGCCGAACCCACCATCCAGTCGGGGTCGTTCAGAGCTTCAATCAGCGCCGGGACCGCCGCTCGACCTGCCTCTCCCATCGCACCCAAACCGACGACTGCGCCGCGTCGAACATCCTTGTGTTCGTCTTGCAGAGCCTCCACCAGCACGGGGAGAACATCCTGAGAGCGCCGGCCGAGGCCGCCCAAGGCGGTTACCGCTGCCGCCCGCACTTCGGGCTCCGCGTCACGGTACAAAACCAGCAGCAGTTGCAATGCCTCAGCCGCGGCGGGGCCGATCTGCCCCAGCGATTGAGCGGCTCTCTCGCGTACAGAACTTTCCGGGTCGTTCAAAAGACGGCTCAATTCGGGCACAACTTCGGCGGCCGACGGGCCGATCGATCCCAGAGCCCCCGCGGCACAACTACGGACATCGGTTGCAGTATCTTGGAGAAGACGCGCCAGCGGCCTCACGGCAGCCCCGGCATCCGTGCCGAAGTCCCTAATCCCGTAGCACGCTGCTTTGCGAACGTCGGCGTCCTCATCATGCAGTGCATCGATGAGCGCGGATACAACCTCCTGAGTTGGGCTACTCCGAGAGAGATGCCTCGCGGCCGAAGCTCGTGTTCTCGCGTCCGGGCCGTGAAGCTGGCGAAGGAGATCCGGCGTCGACAAACGCTCCGCTGACAAGCCGAGCGAAGGGAGTATCCCCACCGCGGCGAACGCCAGCCAGGAGCGCCGTTTGAGTAGCATATTTCTACCGCTTTCAGTTTCGCAGCCAGCGGCTTATGAGGCAATTCGGTGTTTTACCTACACGTTGGGTGCAACCCCAGGGAATCACTGGCTGTCGGGTGCCATGCTGCGAATCGCGCTCTCGACCGACCGCGCAACTGTTTCATAGTCGCGCTCATGAGTGAATCGTAGCGGCTTGCCGATCCTGACCCGAACTCGGTTCGGTTCCGGCCACTCGTGGTCGACGGAGTAAACTTCGTACAGTCCTTCCAAGTACACAGGCACCACCGCCACCCCTAACCTCAAGGCCATCATGCCGATTCCGGTCTTGAACGGCTGCATCCGGCCGCTTGGCGACCGCTCCCCCTCAGGAAACACCAGCGGGCAGTACGCGCTATCCACCAGCTCCCCGGTATACCTCAGCGCTCGGCGGGTGCCCGTCATCTGCTGCGGAAGCGGGTAGGCATTGAACAGGCCGCACGCAAGGAAATACTCACCGGCGTTCTTGAGTACGTGTCGCCAGCCGAATCCCCTCTGTTCGAAATAGGCCCGAAAGAAATCCTGTGACATCGCCGGAGCCAGACGATGGCGCCAGCGCCATGGCAGAGCCGCATAGATCGCCAGCGTGTCAAAGTGACTGTTGTGGTTGGCGGCAAAAATCACGGGAGATTTTGTTTCCCTCAGATTCTGGACTCCCTCCACCTTCAATCGAACCATCTGCCGGAATGCCGGCAGCGCGATTGAGTCGAGCGCCAACCTGCGAAACCATCGGATCGGCCCCACTCGTGTCCAACGGGGAATACCCTCCGGGCGCACCCAGGCCAACAGGCGAACGACGAAGGAGGCCCAGCGGCTCTCGGCCTCACCAGGAAGTAGCTCGGCCCGGGCTTCCAGTTGCGGGGAAGACTGCTCTCCGGCGGCGCCCTGCCCCGTCCTCTGCGCGACCCTCACGGAAGCCTCCAGCTCACCGGTCGTCGAGATCCTTGCGAACTGCTCCTCGTCGAGCTGAATACCGTAGTCCTGCTCCACCTGCGCCAACAACTCAACTCTTTCGAGAGACGAAATCCCTAAATCCTCAGACAGCCTGACGTCGCCCCCCAGCTCCTGAGGAGCCTTTCCTGTAACGCGAGCTAGAGCCCCCGCCACACCCCTCGCCTCCGCTCTCGCTTCCCTGCCCCCTTGACGATCCCCCGCAACTCGCCTTGCGACCTCACCGCGTCTGATCTTCATCGTCGATGGAGTCCGGGGAAACTCATCTTCCGGCCAAATCGACCAGCTTCGAACCCGTTGGTGGGGTTCGAGCCTAGTGTTGGCCTCCCTGATCAGCTCTTCGGGATCGGCGGACGGGCTGTCGAGGACCAGAACGGCATGCACTTTTTCTCCGACCCCACTGCGGAGTGGAACAACAACACTTTCTGTCACTTGCGACAGTTTATTCAAGCAACTCTCAACATCTTCCGGGTAGACGTTAAGCCCATCGGGACCGACGATCACCTCCTTGAGCCGTCCTTTGTAGTAGAGCCGGCCTTCGTCGTCGATCTCCCCCACATCACCGGTGTGAAGCCACCCGTCGATGACTTTTACCCCCGAGTCCGCGCCGGCTCCGACGTACTCGGATACGACACTATCGCCTCGGACAAGAATCTCTCCGCTGGAGGCGATCTTGACCTCCTGCCCCGCAACCGGCTTGCCGATCGACCCCCGTCGGACGTGGAACGGGTGATTCATGGCCACCACAGGACTCGTCTCGGTTAGCCCGTACCCCTGTGCGAGCAGCAGGCCAAGCCTGGCCCAAAACGCTTCCAGGTGCTTGTCGAGTTGTGCTCCTCCCACGAGCAGCGCCCAGAATTTGTAGCCCAGCAAGCGGTGGACGCTGCGATGGCGCCACCATCGTTGGACGATGCCGAGTACCCCTCCGCGGACGGGTGTTTCGGGAGGCAGAACACACCGGCGCTCGATTTCGTTCTCCAGGTTCTTGAGCAGCCCGGGCACCGAAACCAATGCAGACGCCCGTTCCCGCCGAATCGTCTCGATCACTCCGCCCGGGCTGAGCACCCGAGTAAATACAACCCCTCCGCCGAGCAGCGGCGGCATGTAAAGTCCCGTAGTCTGGCCAAACATGTGACTCAGCGGCAGCATGTCGAGCAATCGCACCGGTTGGAACGGCCGGGCGAGCCACTTGAAACGGTCGATTTCTTTTTGGATCGGCGTCAGGTTGGCACAGATGTTTTTATGGCGGTGGACGACCCCTTTGGGTTCACCCGTTGTGCCCGAGGTGTAGACGATTTCGACAACGTGGGACGGTGCGATGGCGGCGGTCAGAACGCTCTCCCCGAGCGGAAGCGCTTCGACTTCCGTGCTCGATATCCGGGGTATTTCAATTCCCCCCGCATCGACTTCTTCCCCAAAAACGAGTAGCCGCGCGTGAGTTTCTTGTTGGATTCGCGCGACCAGTCGAGCGGACGAGCGAAAGTCAACGGGTACGACTTCGACGCCCCGTGCCACCGAGGCCCAGAAGATACTCACCCAGGCCGGGCGGTTTTCGCTCCAGATCAGCAGGCGGTCGCCTTTCGAAAGACCCTGGTCGTCCAGGTAGGCGACGGCGGCCGCGATCCTCCCGTAGATCTCTCGGTAGGAAATTCGCCAAGTCCGGTAGCCGTTGTGGTAACGCAGGGCCTCCCGGTTCCCGAGGGCGCGAATCTTAGGCAGGAACTCGAGCAGAGTCTGCATACGAAAGCCGGCCTTGCGGCTTTGTAAGCAATTCTAGCGCCACTCGCGCGGGACGATGTCGGCCTAGACCGCCGCGGGTCGAGCCGGCAAAGACCCCTGGGTGCGGTCGGCCAGTAGCGACCGGCAATCTTG
This sequence comes from Bryobacterales bacterium, assembly GCA_965222095.1. Taxonomy (GTDB): domain Bacteria; phylum Acidobacteriota; class Terriglobia; order Bryobacterales; family UBA6623. The sequence continues at coordinate 1,143,654 of CBDCTD010000004.1, read as the reverse complement.
CCGGTCACAAAAACAAACGAGACCTGTTTCTCCTGGCAGCCTGTGGCAAAAAGCCGTGCAGCAGCGAAAAATAGGGACTGCCACCAGTTCGCTCTCCATCACGGCCCTCGAAACAGAACCCTTTACCTCAGGCGAATTGGCTGGCTGAAAGGTGTGAAAAAATCAGGGACTGTCACAAGCGGCGTCTTAAGAAGTCGCGTAGAATCAATCGCAGCTTCCGCCGCGGGCTGACTGTCCCAGCATTTTTTCACGCCTTCCTCTACCCGATTTTCGCCGCGCTACTTCGCCGGCTCATCCCCAAGTGGCTGGAATTCGCGCAGAGGCTCAGGGGCCACCCAAGCTAGCTTGCCGTCTTTGTCATAGAGCATGACGACGGCGTCACCGGAGGGCGCGACCATCAACTGCCCGCGCGGTTCACCCTAGCGGTCTACAAGCCGAAATTCCTGGGCCTCGATCACGTGGGGCCAAACTGTGCCGGCCGTGAAGGGCCTCCAAAGAGCTCGCCCGAGATTGCTCCACCAAGAAAACCAAATAGCAACGCTACGACCGCGAACCACGGACTCTTCTTCTATGTCATTACCGCCTCCTTGGGTATAGAGAACGTACGGAAGCCTCGCCAGGTTGCAGCGAAGTTTAAGTCAGCACAAGCGAGGGTTTGATGGCTGCCTCAACTCCCCACCCGCCGAATCACTTCCAGGTACTGCGCGGTGACACTTTCGATATTATGCCGCTCCACGACGTAGCCCGCCGCATTCTGCCCGACGACTTCGCGCATCTCGTCGTCGGTCGCGAGTGCGTATAAATAGTGAGCCAACATCTCGGTCTCGGGCTCGCCGGGGTCGACCTGAATGACGGAGCCCGGAGGGAAGCTGCCGACTTCCTCTCCTGCGGTCACGATGACCGGTTTCCCGGCTGCCATGAGTTTCAGCGCAATGGCTGAAGTCTCTCCTGCGGAAGGATGTCGAAGATTCACTCCGATGTCGGTGATGGCGACCAGCCCCCAGAATTCGCTTTCGGCAACGTAGGGAAGCCTTGTCACGGGGAGCCCTTCCATCTCCGCCGAGATAGCAGCTTCATATTCGGGCGACACGCAATCTCCCACCAGCAAGATTCTGTGCGGGACCTCGAGCATCCGAGAAGCCTCGAAGAGCGAGTGCAACCGCTTTGAAGGACGAAGATACCCAAAAGTCGAAATCACAATCTCCGCGGGCGATATCCCAAGCTGCCGCCGAAGTTGTCCACGAGCGCCTGCGTCAGGCAGCGAGGGCCGGTCGACGTAGTGAGGAATCTCGACAACCTCGGTTGAACCGTTCCTGTTTTGAAGCGCTTCCCTGACCATCCGGCTCGCCCGCGCGTTATGCACAATAACCAGTCGGCTCCCTTCGGCGATTCTGCGAATCAGCGGATATCGAAAATACCGCTCCTGCGACGCTGAAGTCCGCCGCTCCCGCCAAAGCTCTTGGGCGAAATCTCGCAGCCATTCCCCATAGTTAAAGACGAACTCCTCGACGTACTCGTTCTCTGACAGTTTTCCCAGCATCAGATGGTGCAGCACAGCATCGTGCAGCACAACGACGCCCGGTACATCGAGCGCTGCGTCGTACGCCGGACTGTGGAGGGAGTTATTCCCGATCTGGTAAACGCAGGCGTCGTAGCTGTTGAGGGAGCGATCGCCCGGCGCGTCACATGCGTCGATATCGATATGGCGTGCGAGTTCCCTGGAGAGACGCGCTGAATACTCCGCTACCCCCGTCGGAGCGGGGGGCAAGGGCGAAACCCAAGCAACTTTCACTTCGAATAGACCCGCTTGCCGAAGATCGCCGTCCCGACCCGCACCAACGTCGCTCCCTCTTCGATAGCGACTTCGAGATCGTGGCTCATGCCCATCGAGAGGCCCTGCAGACCCAGGCGCTCCGCGGCCTCCCGTAATCGTCGAAAGTAGGGACGCGTCTTCTCAGGATCTTCCGACCAGGGCGGCATACCCATCAAACCTCGCAGGTGCAGGCTTTCGCAGCTTTCAACGAACTCCTTCACCGCGGGAAGCTGCTCCTCTGAGAGGCCGCTCTTAGTAACCTCGTCGGTCAGCTTGAGCTCGAGAAAGACATCGAGCCGGCGCTCAGTCTGCTCGTTGAGTCTGCGTGCAATCTTGAGGCTGTCGACGGTTTGGATTACATCAAACAGGCCTGACGCAGGTTTGGTTTTGTTGCTTTGCAGTTTCCCTATAAGGTGGAAAACAGCCCCGGGAAGCTCTCCGAGTTGCTCCTTCTTCGCCTGGAACTCCTGGACGTAGTTCTCCCCAAAATGCCGCTGCCCGGCACGATAGGCTTCGAGAATATCGGCCGCCGGTTTGATCTTCGAAACCGCCACGATCGTGATTTCCTCAGGCGCTCGACCCGCCCTCAAGGCGGCCTCAGCCACGCGTTCCCGCACCTGTTCGAGCCGCTCGTCAATCACGCATCCATTCTAACGAGTCTTCCTCACAGCGACCGTTCAGCGCACCGTCTGCCTGCCTTGGGCAACGCTATAATTGCAGCTTGAGTCAGCACGGGGCGTTCATCAGCTTCGAGGGAATTGACGGCAGCGGGAAGACCACCCAGCTCGATCGCCTTCGAGAGTCGCTAACTCGCCAAGGACATTCTGTTGTCGTCGCTCAAGAACCCGGCGGTACTCGGGTCGGGCTGGAGATCCGAAAGCTGCTGTTGAACGCCGCCAACACCGACCTGCAACCAGTCCCTGAGCTACTGCTCTATTTCGCGTCCCGAGCCCAGAACATTCAGGAAGTCATTCGACCAGCTCTTGAAGCGGGGCAGGTCGTTTTGGCCGACCGCTTTACCGATGCCACGGCGGCCTACCAGGGCTACGGACGTGAACTCGGCCTCGACGCCGTGCGCGCGGTTGAGAAAGTCGCTTGCGGTGGCCTGAAACCGGACCTGACCTTGCTTCTTGATGTCGATCCCGCAATCGGAGTAACCCGCGCATTACAACGGAACGCCGACCAGCCCATCGATGAGAGCCGTATGGAACAAGAAGCAGCGGCGTTCTACGACAGAGTTCGTCGCGGGTATCTCGAGCTAAGCCACGCCGAGCCGCAACGGATTAGACTGATCGACGCCAGAAACTCGATCGAGAAAGTCGGAGAGGCAATCGAGAAGACAGTCCAGGAGTTTCTGCGGGCAAAGGCTCTAGCCGGGAGGGCGTAAAGCAACAAGGGACGGTCACAAGCGGCGTCCTAGAAGGAGTATAGAACCGATGACCGGAATGGGGACAGGCAACCGAGCGAACCTCGTCTGCGCCGCGAAGATGGCCGGGTTTTTCCCTGTCGGCCCCCCGAACGTAGAACCGTCCTGGGTGCCTGTCCCCGTCCTGCAATATACTCAGGACCGGTCTCGGTAGATCAAGCTACCAAATGTTCTCGAACTTCGTCGGCAACTCCCGCATCGTGACCGCGCTGCGCCAAATGTTGGCCCAGGACCGCTTGCCGCAGACCCTCCTTTTCACGGGACCACGGGGCGTGGGCAAGGCTACTTTGGCCAGCCTGCTGGCGGCGTCCCTCAATTGTTTGAATGGCACACCGGGCGAAGCTTGTGGCGAGTGTTCGAACTGCCGCCGCATTCTCGCAGCGGACCTCTCCCAGGAATCTTTCCACCAACTCTTCGAAGAGCGACTGAAGCTGCCCGCCGCCAAGCGTACCGAAAGTCCTCTGATTGTTTCTACCCATCCGGATTTTCTGATCTTTCCTCCCGATGGCCCGATGCAAATCATCACCATCGAGCAGGCTCGGCAGATGCGCCAGGCTGCTCAATACGGCGCCTCAGATGGACGGCACCGCGTATTCCTCGTCGATCACGCTGACCGCGCGAATGATGAAGCCTCAAATGCCCTGCTTAAAACACTCGAGGAGCCGGCTCCTTCCCTGACAATCATCCTGACGGCGGAAAACCCCAACGAACTTCTACCAACGATTCGCTCCCGGGCTATCCCTTTCTACTTTGCTCCCCTCTCGAACGAAGAGATGGAGGAATTCCTCACGGCATTTACCGAGTTGAGCGAGGATGAACGTCAATCGTTGACTCGTTTGGCCCAAGGCAGTCCCGGCCGCGCGATAACGCTAAACGTCGACGAATACTTGGAGCGACGAGACTCCATGCTCGCACTCCTTCGGACGTCGCTGGGACAGGAATCTTTCGCCGAGCTACTCCCCTTTACGGAGGCCGTCGCCCGAAAAAGCAGCGAGCCTCTGGATGTCCTGCTTGAGTCGTTTCAGTCTCTGCTTCAGGATCTGCTCCACCTTCGTTTCGGGTCAGACCGGTCTCTGGTCAACACCGATATCGCCGACGAGCTGGAGTCCCTCGCCCGTCGGGCGAGCTTCGAGTGGGTTGAAAAAGCGGCGGCTAGGCTTGACGAACTTGAGGAGTTTAGGCGCCGGAATATTCAAAAACAGATTGCCCTCGAAGCGATGGGAATCGGCCTTAGGCAGGCAGCCCAGCGTGAATAGCAAAATGCTTGCGGGCGTGCGCGCCGGTGTGTTATCCATAAGGCAGGTTTTGTCCAACCTTCGCCGAATCGACTAGCTGGGCTTCGGGTTTCACCAACAATCGGTCGTGGTTCTGCATAGCGGAAGTCGGCCTATGTTGCGGACGGGCGCCCGTGTCCGCCACTCGTGGCCGGCGAATGGTTCACTCATAGCCCTTTTACTACTTCCAAGAAAGGTCTTCCATGAAGGAACCGGGGAATGCCACCAACCGCAAACTGATCCGACCCTCGCTCAGCGAAGTCAAGGAGCAGATGAGCCAAAAGAAGCGCCAGCAGCACAACCACCAACGGAAGCGCCAGTCCCCACCCGACCAGACAAATGCGGAAACCTTCTACTTCGTCAAACAAATGCAGAACCATACCCCGATGGTCCTGGTGCTCCGCGATGGCGAGGAGATTACCGGCACGATCGAATGGTACGACAGGGCCTGCGTCAAAGTGAACCGCGACGGCGCGCCTAACTTGGTGGTCTACAAGGCGAACGTCAAGTATCTCTATAAACTGGACTGCGGCGAAGCAAAGACCGCCTCGGCAACTGGTCCGAACGGCAAGGACGTGACAAACGGCTTCGCCGCCAACTAGCGAACTTTCCCAGAGAAGACTTTCTGATCCCTGCGACGTGGCGCATGCTTTCAGCGTGCCGTGTCGGGCTTTCGATCCCGACATTTACGAATCTTCATGAACTTACCGCCAGGACCACCCACTAGTGCCGCACTGTGATTTGTCCAAGTGGCAACTACCCTCACTAGCCTCAAGCCCGATTGGTCCCATCTCTCTTCAGCACTAACCACCCCGACGACGGTGCTCCAGCCGATACTTCCGTCGTTGCCCGGCTTGGTCGTACCTCCGTTGCTCTTGCTCGGATTCCGGAATCAACTCCGGTACCGGAACGGGCTTGCGGTTCTTGTCGAGTGCAACGAAAGTCAAATAGGCCGAGGCCACATGCGGAGCTTCGCCGGTGCTGAGGTTCTCCGCGAAGACTTTCACTCCCACCTCCATCGACGTCCGAAACGCGCGATTGACGGCGGCGCGCAAGATCACGAGATCACCAATCCGTACGGGTTCGAGGAAGTCCATGTGATCGAACGAGGCCGTTACCACGTATTCCCGACAGTGCCGGGATGCGGCGATTGCCCCCGCAATGTCCACTAAGTGCATGATCTTGCCGCCCAGCAACGTTCCCAACGCCCCGGCGTCATTCGGAAGGGCTAACTCCGATAGTTCCGAATGAGACTGTCGTGCGGGTTTCCCGTCCATAGTTGCTACCTCGAGGCGGACATCTTTGACGACTTGGCCTTATTCATCCGAGTCTCCTGCTTATGTCGCAGGTAGCTGTTCAAGTACGCATCCGCCTGCCGCTCGAGCAGAAGCTGAACCTTACCGCCACTCCACGCATCCGCGCCACGATCGTACTCCAAACAGCCGTTCTCGAAAGACGCATGCCCTTTCTCAATCACGTACGCGATCCTGACGACCCGGTCGTCGTCAGCCATCACAGAAAAGCGCACGGCGTCAGGCCCAGGCTCGCCAGGAAACCGGGTACAGGTGAGCGCCGGGTAGCCAAGGTTGCAGACGTCAATCAGGAAATCTTCGCCGGGTCGGAAGTCCTCTGCTTCGCGCGCGCGGCACACGCCCGTATAGGGTTCTCCCAAGGGCGGCCGTAGCTTGCTGGGCCAAGCCGATGCCGGCAAGGGATCAGTCGGACAAAAGTAAGGGCAGGCCATCCTAGAACTTCAGACTGCTATAGTAGTCTCCAGTTGGAGCTTTGACAACCGGCGGCAACACGGTGACGAACCGCAAGGTTGACGCATAGATGGAAAGTCGGCGTTTCGAAACCCTCAAAAAATTCGTCGAGGCCAGCCCGAACGATTGCTTCTCCCGCTACGGTTTGGCTCAGGAATACGTGAACCAGGGCCACCTGGAGAAGGCCGTTGAAGAGTTCATCAGGATCCTGGGGATCGATCCTGACTACCAAGCCGCCTATTATCACGTCGGTCAGACCTACCTCAAATTGGGACGTACTGAGGAAGCTCGCCAGAGCTTCGAGAAGGGCATCGAGGTCGCCACACGCCTGGGCGATCTCCACGCTCGCAGTGAGCTCGAAGCTGCACTGGACGGCTTGTAAAGGATTGCTGCAACTCCGTGGGTAAACTCGAGAGCGTGACGTTAACAGCGTTTCTGACCGATCTTGTAGCAAGAAGCGAGGAACTCAATGCCTGATTCAGAAGCAGGAACAGCGAGCCAACCCGCCGTTGAAAAAGTAGTAGCCGAGGTGGAGCGAGATTTCGCCTTGGAGTTGGTTCGCGTCGTTGAGGTTTCCGCCATCGCCGCCGCGCGATCCATGGGTCAGGGGGACCCCCGTGCCTCCGATCACACCGCCGTCGAGGCCATGCGCACGGAGTTTGAAAAAATTCCCATGGCGGGGAGAATCGTGATCGGGGAGGGCGAGCGCGACAAGGCGCCGATGCTCTACATTGGCGAAGAAGTCGGCGCGCCGCCCCAGGACGGCGTCGACTACCCCGGGGTCGACATTGCCGTTGATCCTCTCGAAGGCACCAACCTTTGTGCTACGGGCGCCCCGGGCGCCCTGGCGGTGCTGGCGGCCTCGGAACGCGGAGGTCTGTTGCACGCTCCCGACTGCTACATGGAAAAGATTATCGTCGGTCCCGCCTGCCGAGGGGCCGTTGATCTCGATGCTCCTGTGAATGAGAACCTGCGAGCCATCGCCAAGTGCCTGGCCCGCGACGTAGACGATCTCGTGATCATTGTCCTCGATCGCCCTCGCCACAAGGAACTGATCGAGGACATTCGCAGTACCGGAGCGCGCATCCGCCTCATCACTGACGGCGACCTATCAGCCGGCATCGCCGTCGCCGTTCGAGGCTCGGGGGCCCACGCGGTTATGGGTAGCGGCGGCGCTCCCGAAGGCGTGTTGACCGCCGCGGCCATGCGATGCCTGCACGGAGAGATCATTGGCCGCCTGGTTATCGACACACCGGAACTTGAAGAGCGCGTGAAAGGGATGGGTATTTCCGACCCCAAGCGTGTCTACACCGCGAAGGACCTTGCACCGGGCCAACAGATGGTCTTCGCGGCCTGCGGCGTAACGGGGGCTGTCTCTGGCGGTGGCGTCCTGACGGGTGTTCGTTTCTTCGGAGACGGCTGTCGAACTCAGACCATGATGATGACGTTGGCATCCCGACGAGTGCGCTTTATCGACACTGTCCACCTCGAGCGTCCACCCGGCCCGCGCGGTGTGCGCCTCTCCTAGCGTCTGAACCTCGCCCCGCCCGATGTGGCGCCGGTCTCCCGAATTGTACGGCCGAAAATCTCTAACCGCGCACGTCTGTGAGACCGCCGCTCTTCTAAGACTTGTCCACCTCCATAGCCCCGGCTGGCGGAACAAACCGAATCCGGCGTATCATGGACGGGCGCCCTCCCCGCAATCTCGGTAATGATACGAGTTCGTTTCGCGCCCTTTCCGACCGCCTTTCTCCATATTGGGGGCGCACGCACCTATATCTTCAGTTGGCTCTGGGTCCAAGTGCCTTTGCTCTCTTCGTGGCTCTGGGCTGGGAGCGAGCGGTAGCAAGGTTGAAACAGGTCTGATGCTGATATTGGGAATTGGTGGATTGCTGCATGACGGTGCGGCCGCTCTGCTCCAAGATGGTGAACTCATCGCCGCCATGGAGGAAGAAAAACTTCTGCGCCAGTCTCACGCGGGAGGTCTACCTACACAGGCCATTGACGGTTGCCTCGAGATCGCCGGAGCTACTCGCGCCGACTTGGAGTGCATAGCGCTCGCCCGACCCCTCGGAACGGGCGGCGACCCATCGTTTCATCTGCGCCTGAAGACGTTGTTTCCGAAGAGCCGAATCGTCATCGTGGACCACCACACGGCGCACGCAGCCAGCGCCTTCTATCCTTCTCCTTTTGAACGAGCCACGGTATTGACCCTAGACCGGATGGGAGATATGCGCTGCGGCGCCATCTGGGAAGCACAGGGGTCCCGGCTCGAAGCGACGCAAGAACTGTACGCTCCTGATGCGCCGGCTGCCTTCTACAGCCGAATCACCGAGCTATTAGGGTTTCGCACCGGTGTGGAAGAACACAAAATACAGTGGCTGTCCGTCGACGGCAAGCCGCGTTTCCACGACCTGTTTGTCGACATTCTCGGAGCACCCGACGGTCGCTTGCCGCAGCTCGACCACACCTACTTCGACACCTCCCGTACAACCGACGGCGGCTTCAGTGAAAAGTTCTATTCTCAGATCGGTGTTGAGCACGGTTCAGCCCTCTCCGAGGAAGCTCGGGCTGACCTGGCCTCGAGCGTCCAGAGCGCCGTCGAAGAAGTCGTGCTCAAAATGGCCGGCGAGGGAGAAAATCTGTGTTTCGGAGGCGGGTTGGCGCTCAATGCCCTTTTGGTTGCGGCGCTCGAGAATTCCGGGCGATTTCAACACGTCTGGGTTCAGCCGGCGGCAGGGAATGCCGGTACCGCGGTCGGCAGCGCCTTCCATGCCTGGCACCAGTCCTCCCGCCGTGATGAGAGGAGACCACTCAACACCCTCTTCCTCGGACCGGAGTTTGATCGAGAAGACATCAAGCAAGTGCTTGAAAACTGTAAGCTTAGTTTTCGTTACTTGACGACCGACGGCCAGCTAACCGAAACGGCCGTGAAGCGGCTGGCAGACAACCAGATCCTGGCTTGGTTTCAGGGACGAATGGAATTCGGTCCCCGGGCACTGGGTAACCGAAGTATCTTCGCCTCTCCTCTCAACCCTTACTCCACCGAGAACCTGAACACCTACATTAAGCACCGCGAATCGTTCCGCAAATTCGCTGCCTCGGTACCCGAGGAATTGGCCTCGGAGTACTTCGACTGCGGCGCCAGCGCCCGCTACCTAGCCACGGTAGGCCGTGTCCGCGCCGACCACCGCAAGACTTTCGAAGCGGCCCTGCTCGATGGAGACCGTATCCGCGTCCACACTGTCCGTCGCGACGACAACCCCTTGTACTGGGAATTGCTCCACGCGGCCGGCCGTTCGAGTGGTCTGCCGGTGCTCTACAATACGTCCTTCAATTTGTTCGGCGAACCTCTCGTCTGCGACCCGCGCGCCGCCGTGCGCAGCTTCTATGCATCCGGCATCGACGCCATGTTTGTGGAGCATTTCCTGCTGGAAAAATAGCTGGACTTAGGTAGCGATCAGCCTTTGGGACCGTTGGCCGTGAGCGACCGGGACATTACCCGTAGCGGCCTTGCGACCATCCGCGGCCTCTCTACGTTCTGCACGGCACGCTCAACCTGTCCCTTTCCGCTTCAAGCGCGGTCCGGGCCGTCGATGCCCACCAACTGATACGCCCTCATCAGCGCCCCCATCACCGGCTCAAACTTCGGCTGGACGACCACCGTGTTTTCCTCGGCGTCCAACCGCCCGCGAAATTCACCCGCTACTAAGCTGCTACGAAAAACTCCACCAACGGGAACGATCGGAACCCCTTCCTCGATGTCGAACAGTTTCTTGCGCACTGCGATGGCCAACTCCTGAAGGCACTCAACGGCACCTCTTAGGATCTCCGCCGCTACGCCGTCGCCCTCTGCAGCGGCCTGGTCGACCAAAGGCGCCAACGACGCGATCCGATCTCGCGTCAGCTCCTTGGTATAGAAGCGGTGCATCAATTCGTTGACGTTCTCCGCTTCGCATTCCTTGAGCAACACACCTCTCAGAGCCGTTTCCATCCCCCACCCTTCTTCCTGTCACAACGCGGCGCGCAACGCCTGTCGAGCGATGCCAAACGCACCGCCCTCGTCACCGAAAACGTAACCCCAGCCACCGGCGCGGGCCGTTTTGCCTGCCGCATTCTTGCCGAAGGCCATCGACCCCGTGCCGGCAATCACCACGATCCCCGGTTCCCCGCCGAGTCCACCTAGCAGAGCAATCTCAGCGTCCCCGACGATCTCCAATCTCTGAGCGGAAATGACACTCGCGATAACAGCCCGCTTGCTGGCAGATCCGCCACTCAGACCAAAACAGGCGGCGGCGAATCGAGTGTCGGCGAGTTTCCGACCGGTCCGGTCCAGCGCTTCGCCCACCGCATTCGAAACGACCCGTTGAAGTTTCTCCGCGCCTCGCTCATCCCCGATACAGTTCGCCGGGCCAGCCGCGCCACCACCGATAACCGCACCGCTGGCGTCGCCAACAACCGCTCGCGTATGGGATTGGCCGCCGTCGACCCCGAGCAGCAGATCATCGCTCTCGGATCGGGTGGTGGCCGTTTGTGAAGAGTCAGCTCGTGCCAACGGCCCTACGATAGCAATAGTCAAACAGGAGCTGCCATTCGAGCCGTTGCATCTCCATCAGCCGTAGTTCGAGGTCGTCAGCCGGCCTTTGGTAAGCCGCTTGACACTCGTCCACAAACCAAAATGGGTCCCACTCTTTGCGTCTATCAATCTCGCCCCGCAGTCGATCCCCCTCATCCTCAGATCCATTCAATAACCACAGGGCCGCCTCCCGGAGTGCCGGAAAAACAGGATGCCGTCCAACCTGCCGAAACCAATATTTCGAGTTTGAAAAATCCGGCTCCTGGCGATGCATGATCCCGTGGAGAAAACTGCCCGTAGCAGATGGAATCCCCTGAGATATCCGATGCGATGCGTCTAGTTCCGAAAAATAGAGATACAGCGCGCTTCGAACGCACTCAGCGTCCTCGGATGAGGCACCTTCCGTCGCCGAGAGCAGATCCGCGGTTGAGCTTCGACCCAACAACTCCAAACCTTCCCCGCCAAGCGGTTCCCGCGGCACCAGCGGGAGCAACCGTTGCCCCGCTCCATTTGGCTCAAGAATACCTTTAATGCTAGACGAGTATGTACTCATGTCAAACACGTTACGCCTCTTCCATCTTGGCAGTAGCCCGTTTCCTGACTTCGGTTACTTCTGCCTAGAAACCCCGTGGACGACCGGAAACTTCCGGCACCAGGATGCCCCGCCTACATGTCCAGAGACCAACAGATCAGTAAGGCACAGCATGCTGTGCCCGCCCCACAGCTATCCTGCTACCGCCCCGCGACAGCGTAGCTAAGCACCATACACACACCATAAGCTCCGAGCAGGACAAACCCGAACGGACGGCGCAACCGGTCTCGCGACCATACCATTCCGAGCTGCAGCACGATCAAGATAAACAGCATGGCCGGATAGAGTATGTAGAAAAAGTGACCCTCCGCTAGCAACCCGGCCGGCGTGACCGCAGCCGCCGCCCCAGCCACAAACAAGACGTTCAGGACGTTCGCTCCGACAACGTTGCCAACCGCGAGCTCGCCGTGCCCCCGCCGCGCGGCCGCAACGGCTGTTACCAGCTCAGGCAGGGAGGTCCCGAAAGCCACCAGCGTGGCCGCGATGATGTCTTCCGGTACGTGTAGGCGCGTCGCTGCCTCCTGCACGGCCGGAATCAGAACTCGAGCCGCCACCACCACCAGCGCCAGCGCCCCCAACAGCCGGGCGACCGTAATCAGCGCAGGTTCCCGAGCACCCGCTTCAGCTGTGCCCGCACCGCGACCGCCGGTTTCGCGCTTCGCCCACCAGATCGACTGTCCCAGGTAAACTGCAAGCGCCGCCAAAAAAACGAACCCTGTAATCTGCGAAAGGCTTCCGCCGGTCGAGAACAGCGCCCCCGGAGATATCCACGGAAAGCTGGCAAGCACCAAGGCAACGGCCGTACCAAGTTGAATCCAGCCATGGCGGTTTACGATCATGCGGTCGAGCTTCAACGGAGCGAGGACGCAGGCCAGCCCAAGAATCAGGCCGGCGTTGCAAATGATCGAGCCCACAGCATTGCCCAATGCCAGCGCTGGGCTTCCCTGAATCGCGGCGAGAACCGAAACGGCTGCTTCAGGAGTAGTTGTCCCCACACTCACGATCGTGGCGCCAATGACCGCTTTCGGAATTCCGGACCGCTCCGACAGCGCCACCGCTTCATCTACCAGCCAGTCCGCGGCCTTTCCCAGCACAGCGAGGCTTACCACGATCACCAGCGCCAGCAAACCGCCATGCAGCTGGGAAAAGAACTGATTGAGAAACTCTTCCATAGACTGAAACCCGCTATTGTAACGGCTCGCTAAGCGGGAAAGCAGATCCTGAAGCGCGGCTAGCCCCGATACTCGTCACTTAGTGTGCTTCAGCCCCCGTAGGGGGCGTAGGACAAATAGCCCACGGTGGCGCTGCCTAGAGTGGACCCCAAGCCTGAGACAAGCAGTTGACCCAGTTAACCCCGTAGGAAAACATCTCGTTCCGGTCACTGATGAAGTCATACCAACCCAGTAGCTTCGCTTCAAATCAGCCGCGAAGCGGCGGCAGGACTGTAGCCCAGGGTGAAGCGAAGCGGAACACTGGGTAACACGAGCGACGATCTCACAAGCCCCGGAGGGGCGCAGGAAAATGCTCATCAACCGCACCCGGTTCTACAGTTTTCCTTCGCTCCCACCGGGACTTTTCCGTGTGTTGGTTCCCACCCCAGGGTTCTGCCCGACAGCTCCACCCCGGGTTACCATCCTACAGTGCTTCGCGGCTCGCTTGTCTTATCTGACGAGTATTACGGCCAGGCCGCTTCTTTCACCAACGATGGATGGCCGGCCTCGGACGAGCGTTGCTTGTTGAGGACGTGTCCAAATCTGGTCTGACACCCGTACTTCGATCATCGGCTTGAATAAGATCCCGCCGCGTCTGAACCGCCGGAACGGCCGATCAGGGCGATTCCTTGGGTCACCAGGAAACCCGCCAGAATCAGCCCTGCCGCCCCCGCGATCTGCTCCCCGCTAGGAGAAAACCCTTCCAGCAGATACTTCTCCGCCGGAAGTTGCGCGATCAGATCCCGAGTCATCACGCGACCGGCTACGACGTCCCCCACTTCGGGAGCAACACCTTCTTGGAAGGGCCAGAGTCCGAATACAGCTCCGATAAGCAAACCAAGAAGCACCCCAAGCGTGGGCTTCTCGTAGCGAGCTAGCAATGTCTTGATGAGATTGCTAATCCCAACGACCCCAACCACGACGCCAATCCCCAACGGCACGAAAACATAGAGCGGCGTGACAAGTTCATTCCAATCGAAACCGGCAGACCCCGCCGCTACGACCGCCGTCTTGAGCTCGTCAATCGCTCCGAGTATGGTCAGATACTGCCCCAATACCAGCAGCAAATACCCTCCCGAGATACCGGGCAAGATCATTGCTGACGCAGCCGCAACTCCCGAAACGAAAAGCAGTAGATAACCGGCTGGTCCCGTAAGCGACGCCGTGGCGGCTCCAGGCTGCACGAAAGCCACGACGATCATCACCACCAGCCCACCCAGGCACCCCGCGGCAGCTCTGCGGGAAAGGGGGCGCAAAAGCCGCCAAATCACAGGAACGCCACCCAAGGTAAGCCCGATGAAGAGACTGAACATGACCCAACGATGGTCAACGACGAGTCCCTTCATCCAACCGGCTAAGGACAGGATCGCGATAGCAGCGGCGCCACCTACGCATCCCAGGGTGGCTAGGCTCCGGACTTGGAAGCGAAGCGTCGTTACCTCGGCGACGCTTTCGATGAACTGGCGATAAATGCCGCTGGCCAGCAACATCGTGCCACCGGAAATACCCGGCACTAGGTTCGCCAGGCCCATTAACACCCCACCGATGCCGGCGCGAACTAGCTGTGGGGCGATCCCGGCTAAACTCGCTTCCGCTGACGGTTTATCCATGGAAATATCGCTAACTGAAACGCGTCCGGTGCCGCCGGCAGCCGAAAAGCACACGACCTTTGGCCACTCCTTCTGACACTCTCGGCTCGGAGCCCGAAATCCTCCTCCAAAGCCTGCAGTTCGTTATCCAGCACCTTGAGCCGGCCCGCGTAACCCTACGTTTCCGGCCACAAGAAGCCACCTACGCCATAATGGGATGAGGATGTCAGAGCAAGATCCAACCGCGCCCCAAGGTCTTGAGCCCGCCTGGGGCCCTGATACCCCCGCCGACCCAACTGAAGCGATGCCCGATTACCAAGGCACCGCGGCAGATCATGAGGAAGAGCGCGGTCACACCGCAAACGCGTTACCTCGTCTCGTTCTCGCTGTTGTCGCCTTCACAGTCTTCGATGCAGTCATCGTCGTTGTTTACATTGCGCTTTGGGCGATCGATTTCAATCTTTTGCTTGCCGCGCTAAAGGGACGCGGCTGGATCTCCCTACTGCTCGCGCTTACCCCGCTCATTCTCGGTGCAATTGTCGTTGAGAGGAATAAGAACGGTGCTGACAAAGGACCTGCAACAGTTTGGGCTAACGCGGGAATGATAGTCGGAGTATTGATGTCCCTCATCACCCTGGCGGTTCCCATGCTAACAGCCCTAGGCCAGATGGTGTCTCCCTGTAGGCAGTAGCACTGTTTTCGACAGTGATTCGCCTTCGCGCCGGCGTACGCGAACTGTTCGAGACAAAACTCCCTGATTGTCCGGCGAAGCCGAATGGCGACGTGGCGCGCGCTTTCAGCGTGCTGTGACGGGCTTTCGAGCCCGACATTCCGAATTAGAGGGAAACTTGTCGCCAGGACCGTCCACTAGTCGCGGCCCCCCTCACTCCCCACATGCGAAGCATTCCCCGAAAGCGGTTGGCTAACCGCCGCTCGAGGCTTAGCCGGCCCAGGTTTGTACAGGGTAACTAAACAACCGCCGAGCGCGGCCATCAAGATTCCCGCCACGAATTGCCAGCGGAGACTCGCCAGACCACCCGCCGGCGGATGAAGAAACATCGCAACAAAAGCGTTAACAATCGGTGCACCGGCGAAAACAATCGACATGACAACAGCGGGCGTTCCGCGAGCCCCAAACGCCAGCAACACGCAGAAGGCTCCTACTGCGCCGACAACGCCCGCGAGTAGTGACCACAGAGAGCCCCTCGCTGGGAAATCCCAGGATGCGCCCCCAAACCACAGCGCTGCCAGAGGCGCCAAGACAGCCGTGAGAAAGTACGCAATCCCGACAAACAAAAATGCCTTGTAGCGACCATGCACTGGGTCCTGCATGCCCAGCTGACCGCCGTGAAGCAGAATTCCGTATACACCCCACGCCACAACTGTCGTGAGCGCGTAGAAAATCCAGCTCAATCCTGGTGAGTTCACGTCTCCTCCTCAACTAACACAAATTCTCCTGGCCGCTGCGAACGTAGGGGCACGGCATGCCGTACCCGAAGTGTCCGACCGTCAACTTGGTTTCCAAATATACACCACCAAACTTAGGAAACCAACTCCTTAGTTGCCGACCGACGACACCTCTGACCAACGTCGGCAAGTGCCTCGGGGATCAGCGCCGCACCTTAAATCTACACCCGATCTACCGCGGCTCGATCACTCGACATGCCAGACCGGCTCGGTTTCACTACGCCCTCTGGCTTCGCCGCTTTGAACGATCGCGAACCGTGTGCTGATCGGCCCGATCATTTCGTGAATCACGACCGCTGCAAGCACGACAGTGCTGACGATTGCACTGTATTCAACGAAGCGACGATCGATCGCGAGGACAAGACCCACGGCCAGCCCCGCCTGTGCCATTAAACCGAACCCCAGAAAACGCTGCACCGTGGACTCAAGACCGAGCTGTCGCGCTCCCCAACGGGCTCCGAAAAACTTCCCGAATCCCCGAGCAAATACGTACAGCGCCCCCAAGACGCCGATCGAACTCACCAACGCCACATCGAGGCCGGCGCCGGCGATGACAAAAAAAATGGCATAGAAAGGAGGGTCGGTTCTCGTAAGCGTGTCGAACATCCTGTGGCTTCGCGTTGAGAGGTTGACCATCGTGGCACCAACTGCCAAGCTAGCCACAAGAGTCGACAGCTCGAGGATAAGCGCTACACCCACACACAGCAGAACGCACCCTGCAAGCAGGATCTGCACCTCGCCATGCTCGGTTACCCGCGAAGACCATGCTGCCAGTAGAAGCCCGATCAAATAGCCCAGTGCCACCGATCCGACAACCTGCCACACCAGGGGGAACAGAGAGACGTAGACCGTCTCTAGAAAAGCCCCCGAGCCACCGAGACTCGAAGCCAAGTCAATCAGCGCCGCAACGAGGGTGTAGGCCATCAAACAAAAGATGTTGTTGACCGCTATGATCCCCAGCAGTGTGTCGCTCAGCGGCCCGCTGCTGTGGCACTCCCGAAGAACCATTAGGGTAGAAGCCGGGGCGGTGGCGATCGCAATCGCGCCCAACAATAGCGCGACTTGCCAAGGTTGGCCGGCGGCGACCATGCCGGCCGTCACCAAAGACGCCGCCAGTAGGGACTCGATGAGGGTTAGTTTGAGAATCTGAGCACCAAACCGCCGGAAGCGCGAAACCTCGAACACCGACCCAATCGAGAAAAGGATCAGCCCCAGGGCTACCTCGCTGAGCACTGCGAGCGCCGCCAGGTTTTCAGAGCTGACCCACCCCAGCACAGACGGCCCCAGGGCGATGCCCGCAAGAATATAACCCGTCACCTCCGGGATCCGGATAAACTTCACCAGGTGTCCGGCTAGCAGCGCCAAGAGAAGAATTAGGCCGAGAGAAGAGAGCGCGTTCATGTGACCAGAGTCCAGGTTAAGACCGGATCAGTACCTCCCCCAACACTACTGCCGCGGGACGGGCAGAACGGCGCGGCGACGCTTGCTTACCCAAAGAGGATTTGGGTCAGCCTGGGATAGGGAAAGAGCCCATCGAGTTACTAGCGTACCGTCTCGGCCTCCTTCGCTAGCCTTGTTTCCACCAGAACGGTCGCCAAAAGCAAGAATGCCAATAGAGCGTTTCCCGCGACGGCCCATACGACCACCTCGATTCCCGCTCGTTGGGCAAGATATCCGATCAGAACCGAGATGGGCAGCCCTGTGATCACCCACACCGAGAGAACACCGAAGACAAACCCGGACCGGTTCCACGGGTAGCGCCTGCCGATCAATGTCAAGGTTACTGGATGCAGGGATCCGAGACCCACACCCAGGAGCACTGACCCCGCTACGGCGCCCGAAAAATCCTCGAACTGCAGGAGAAGGGAACACCCGGCCAGAGACGCCACCGTCGGCCAACCTAGCCAACGGAGCGGTGAGTCAAGCTTGACCTGCCGGCCTGCCAACAACCGCGCCATGCTCAGCGATAACCAAAAACAAGCCAGAACCAACAAATCGACACTAGTGTAGTGCCACATAAATAACTGGACAATAACACCCTTTTCACGGTAGGATGGTTTATGTGGCCATCCGCTGACGCTCTACCCCTCACCGCTCCGCAGCGAAACGCTCTTCGTCGCCTGGTTCGAGGAGGCAACACAGCCCAGAAAATGGCCTTACGGGCAGGCATTGTTTTGCTGTGTGCGCAGGGGTTGGCGAACCACGCCATTGCCCGCGAACTCGGCGTCAACCGCAAGACCGTCATCCTGTGGCGAAAGCGCTTCGCCCAGTCCGGCCTCGACGGACTCCGCGATCGGACGCGCCCCGGACGCAAACCGGCGCTCTCCGCTGAATTCGTCCAATGCATCCTCGATACAACGCTTCACGAGAAGCCCCGGGCGGCCACGCATTGGAGCACCCGCACCCTCGCCAAGCACTTGGGCGTCTCCAAGATGGCCATCCAGCGCGTCTGGAAAGCGCACGGACTGCAGCCCCATCGCCTCGAAACTTTCAAGCTCAGCCGCGACAAGCAGTTCGTCGAGAAACTCCGCGACGTGGTCGGTCTGTACTTGCATCCGCCCGAGCACGCGCTGGTGCTCAGTGTCGATGAGAAAAGTCAGATCCAGGCCTTAGACCGCAGCCAGCCGGGACTGCCCCTGAAAAGGGGTCGTGCCGGCACCATGACCCACGACTTCAAACGACATGGCACAACGACGTTGTTCGCCGCCTTCAATGTGCTCGACGGCAAGGTGATCGGCGAGTGTCTGCCGCGACATCGGCACCAGGAATTCCTCAAATTCCTACGCAAGATCGACCGCGAAACGCCACCGGCGCTGGAGCTGCATCTGATCGTGGACAACTACTCCACGCACAAGCATGAGCAAGTGAAGAAGTGGCTCGCGAAGCACCCCCGCTTCCACTTTCACTTCATTCCCACGTCTTCTTCTTGGCTCAATCTCGTCGAGCGCTGGTTCCGCGAGCTGACACAGAAGCGCATCCGCCGCGGCGTGTTCCGCAGTGTTCCCGAACTCGAGGCCGCCATCCACGAGTACCTGGAAGCGAGCAACCAAGCGCCCAAGCCCTTTGTCTGGACAGCTCCGGCACAAGATATCCTCGCCAAAGTCGAGCGCGCCGCCAAAACCCACGCCATTGTCCAGAACCGTTAGTGGCACTACACTAGTACTGAGACCGAACCTGCGGGACAGATAAACCGGCAACCAGCCTGCCACGGCCCACTGACTGGCCGACTGCACCATAATCGACAGCGCAAGCAGCAGGACGACAGGGTTCACAGCATCCTTTGACGCCAACGGAGATAAGCCCACCGCTGGCGGCACCGCCCCTTCGAGCACTCTTGAACGCCGCGCCCAACCGGCTGAGAGCACGACTAGAATTGACGCTATCACCAGTACCACGGTCGTGCCCAACCCTTGCATGGCAACCCACAAGAGAAGGGACACGGTCACTCCGGCCGCGCCAAGCGTTAGGCCGGCCAAATGGAGAACCGTGATTGCATGACTTGGTGTCACCACATGAGGAAGTAGCACCGACACGACGGCCACGAGGCCTCCGCCAGCCATGCCGAGTCCGAACCAGCCTGCGAAGAGCCGTGGCACAACGTGTGTCGTTGAAAGACCCAAAAGGGCGATGGCCATGATTACCAGCGACACACATAGTAACCGGCCGAGCCTCACATCCCGCCCCCTCCGCAGGCGGGACGTATAGAGAGTTCCCGCAAGTAGTCCTAGCGTCAAACCCGCAAAGGTCAGCGATCCAGCCGTACCATCAACCGGCAAGGGCGACGACCAAACCGGTAGCACCGCACCGGGCAGCGCTAGAATTACGCCGATCAGGAAGACGCCTGCGAGCAGCCACCGAACTAGCGCCGGGACGGGGCTGCGCCTACTCCAACTTACGTTCCCCCTCGCTGGTCCCGCTACCATGCTCGGCATTCTATCAAGTATCGCTTTCTCCTCCTGCCGCCCGGCTTATCCAGATCCTGGTAGATCTCTATCACCGTTTCTTCCAAAAGCCATAAACCACCGGAGAGTGGTGTTACCTACGGTGGTCTTGATCTACTTTTGTTTCAATACCTTATAGCAAGCAGGCTGATTTGGCCTTCCTATTGCTACCTAACATCGAGAACAATCCTCTCTGGGTCGTGGATTCGAGGCTCGTCTCGCTTTGGTGGGTTGCCTCCCAACGTCGCGGAGAAAGGGATTGAGGTCCCGGCGAGGGGGTCGCCGGGACTTTTTTTTGCGGTAACCTGATCCTGTCAACTGACGAATTTGCCCTGGGATTCACGCCTGTGTAGCGTGGACCTGGTCCTTTCCCAGGGTCCGCGTTCTTCTCCTTCGCAAAGAAAAGATGCAGAGCCGCGGATGGAAATCCGCAGTCAATGTTAAGCCTGCACAAGTCGGTGACCATTCTTTGTGAGGAACGCCTTCCACCTCGGGCCGCTAGCATTCCAGCCGCTGACGCCTGCGCGTTCGGATAGTGCGGTGTCTCCCATCTTCTGTTTGTAACGCCCTGATAGAATAGAGGCGCTCGGCCGCCCCCCGAGTCTAGCTTCCCTTCCCCGCCTGCGGTTCGGCACACCCCAACCTCTTTTGTCGACTCGATCTCGGTCCGGTCGAGCTGTATGCGCCTCCCCGTATCTACCGGAACGGCGTCATCTAATCGTGAAACTCGCAATGAACAAGCAAACCACTTCTTCCCCCCAAGAATTGGTGGATCGAATACGGGGGTTCTTGACTGCTTGCAAGCGTCCGGCAGTCTCGGAACCCGGGGGGAAACCCCTCCCGCTGGATGAAGGTTCCTACACACTCGCGATACACGGGCCCATGTGCGTGCTTCATGCCTGGGGAACGGAAGGAAACATTGTTCGCCGAATCTCGAGTATCGAACGCGAAACTCGAGAGCGGATGGACTTGCGTGCCCGCCGTTTCGGCAAGGGAGAAGCACTTCTGGCCCTTGTGGACCGCTCCCGCCTGGGCGACCGGCTAAGCCGGCGGGTCGAGCAGGAGCAGTTTGTCGAGTATTTCCGGCGTCTGTTGGCGCGGGAGTTTCAAGCCTGGTCTCTCTCGCAGCTAAGTGGCGCGCCGGATCTGGAGCATTCGCTCTCGCCCCTTTTTGTCCGCGGGCTATTGAGCAGCGGCCAGCAAGCTTGGGCTGTGATCGGCGCACCCCGCTGCCTCGGTCCCAGCGGCTGCGACCAGATCCTCAGTTTCGCTTTGATCTGGCTAGACCTTCTGCGGCAGCGAACGCAGCGGCAGGTACTTTGCGGTCTTAAGATTTTTCTGCCTACCCACCACTCGACGACCACTGCTAATCGATTGGCCTTCCTCAACCAAACTTCCTTCCGGTTCGAGCTTTACGAGTTTGACCGTACTGGCACCCTGACGCGGATAGACGAGCGCGACTATGGCAACCTCTCGACCGAGTTACCCGCCTGTGCGCCCATTCCAACGCCCGCCCCCCCGGTAGACGGGTGGATTACCGAGCTCCAAGGTAATCCCGAAGTGGACGCTATTCCTCGCCCGGACGGCCTGGTTTCGCTGAAGGTCCGCGGCGTCACGTTTGCCCTAGCTGGGAAGGGCGTCATGACCTACGGACTGGAACAGCAGCGCCCGGTAGTTCCCCATAGGTTCCCCGAGGTCGTGGCACTTGCGAAACACCTGGCGCGATTCCGCTCACCCGATGCCATCGACCCCGAGAATCCCTTGTACCGGAAGTACCCGGAAAGGTGGCTGGAGTCGGTCTGCCGGCGGCGGCTCAGCACACTCGACAGCACTTTGCATCGCGAGCCGCTGTACAGCCAGCTTCCAGCGGTCGCTGGTATCGAGCGGGGAATCATTGACCTGCTGGCCTGCGACCAGCGCGGCCGACTAGCCGTGATCGAGTTGAAGGTGGGCGAGGATATTCACCTTCCACTTCAAGGGCTCGACTATTGGATGCGTGTAAAGTGGCATCTGGACCGCAACGAAATCGCATCGAAAGGGTACTTCCCTCGGATCGGTCTCCTCAACGCCTCACCTCGCTTGCTCCTGGTCTCTCCGGCTTTCCAATTCCATCCAACCACCGAAGTCATCCTTCGCTATTTCTCACCTTCCATTCCCGTGGAGAGAATCGGCGTGGCTGCTGATTGGCGCCGCGACCTCACGATAGTCTTTCGAAAAAGCGGGGCAGAGCGGCTAGCCTGAACCTCTGTCCACCAGTCGCTGGGTCTCTCGCGCCCCCCGGTCTACTAAGCTGTCCCGGACGAGACTTCCGGGTCATCCTTGCGCGTGGCGCACGCATTTTTGCGTGCCGTGTCGCCATTCGTGGCGACACGTCCCCGTTGCGGCGCACCGGATGAACGTAGGGGTGCAGCATGCCCCCAACACCAAAGGTTGCGCAGGCACTCTTGCTAGCCCTGCCCTCGGAACAGGACGTGGCGCACGCATTCTTGCGTGCCGTCTCGCCATTCTTGGCGACATCGAGTCTCCACGTGGCGTACGCTTTCAGCGTGCTGTGTCGGGCTTTCGAGCCCGACATTCCCCACTCTATAGTCAACTCGTCTCCAGAACATCCCACTAGTGTAGTGCCACTAACGGTTCTGGACAATGGCGTGGGTTTTGGCGGCGCGCTCGACTTTGGCGAGGATATCTTGTGCCGGAGCTGTCCAGACAAAGGGCTTGGGCGCTTGGTTGCTCGCTTCCAGGTACTCGTGGATGGCGGCCTCGAGTTCGGGAACACTGCGGAACACGCCGCGGCGGATGCGCTTCTGTGTCAGCTCGCGGAACCAGCGCTCGACGAGATTGAGCCAAGAAGAAGACGTGGGAATGAAGTGAAAGTGGAAGCGGGGGTGCTTCGCGAGCCACTTCTTCACTTGCTCATGCTTGTGCGTGGAGTAGTTGTCCACGATCAGATGCAGCTCCAGCGCCGGTGGCGTTTCGCGGTCGATCTTGCGTAGGAATTTGAGGAATTCCTGGTGCCGATGTCGCGGCAGACACTCGCCGATCACCTTGCCGTCGAGCACATTGAAGACGGCGAACAACGTCGTTGTGCCATGTCGTTTGAAGTCGTGGGTCATGGTGCCGGCACGACCCCTTTTCAGGGGCAGTCCCGGCTGGCTGCGGTCTAAGGCCTGGATCTGACTTTTCTCATCGACACTGAGCACCAGTGCGTGCTCGGGCGGATTCAAGTACAGACCGACCACGTCGCGGAGTTTCTCGACGAACTGCTTGTCGCGGCTGAGCTTGAAAGTTTCGAGGCGATGGGGCTGCAGTCCGTGCGCTTTCCAGACGCGCTGGATGGCCATCTTGGAGACGCCCAAGTGCTTGGCGAGGGTGCGGGTGCTCCAATGCGTGGCCGCCCGGGGCTTCTCGTGAAGCGTTGTATCGAGGGTGCATTGGACGAATTCAGCGGAGAGCGCCGGTTTGCGTCCGGGGCGCGTCCGATCGCGGAGTCCGTCGAGGCCGGACTGGGCGAAGCGCTTTCGCCACAGGATGACGGTCTTGCGGTTGACGCCGAGTTCGCGGGCAATGGCGTGGTTCGCCAACCCCTGCGCACACAGCAAAACAATGCCTGCCCGTAAGGCCATTTTCTGGGCTGTGTTGCCTCCTCGAACCAGGCGACGAAGAGCGTTTCGCTGCGGAGCGGTGAGGGGTAGAGCGTCAGCGGATGGCCACATAAACCATCCTACCGTGAAAAGGGTGTTATTGTCCAGTTATTTATGTGGCACTACACTAGCCCCAATCCTCGTCACTTAGTGTGCTTCAGCCCCCGCAGGGGGCGTAGGATAATAGCCCACGGTGGAGCCGCCAGGCGAAACCGTGGGTTCGGTATGCACAAGTGAACAAGCCCCGGAGGGGCGCAGGAAAATCTCATCAACGCGGGGGTTCTACAGTTTTCCTTCGCTCCTACCGGGGCTTGCCCGTGTGTTGGTTCCCGCCCAAGGTTCTGCCCGACAGCTCCAGCCCGGGTTACCATCCTACAGTGCTTCGCGGGCTCGCTTGTCCAATCTGACTAGTGGACTGTCGCAGAGATAGTTTTACCATGGCGGATGCGGCGTGAGGGCTTGGAATACTTCCAGCGGAAAGGCTTGGCGTCTTTCGAGTAGGCGTTGATGTAGCGGCGGAGTTTGCGGGCGAGATCGGCGGTGGAGGTGAAGACGCCGCGGGCAATGACGTCGCGTTGCAGCTTAGAAAACCACAACTCGACTTGGTTCAGCCACGACGAGTAAGTCGGCGTGAAGTGTAAGGTGACGTCGGGGTGCTGCTCGAGGAACGCCGCCACCTGCTTGGTCTTGTGGGCCGAGAGGTTGTCGAGGATGATGTGAATCTCCTGGTCCGGCTCGCAGCGGGCGACGACCTCACCGAGAAACTCGACGAAGTCCTGGCTGGTGTGACGCGCGGCGGTCTTCCCATGCACCTGCCCCGTCTTGGTGTTTAAGGCGGCGTAGAGGGAGAGAGTGCCGTTGCGCTTGTACTCGAAACCGTGCCGCTCGGCGCGTCCGGGAGACAGCGGCAAGACGCGGTCGCGACGGTCGAGCGCTTGAATGGCGGTCTTCTCATCCACGCAAAACACGGCGGCATGGCGCGGCGGATCGAGGTAGAGACCGATGATGTCGGCGGTTTTGCGCTCGAAGTCGGGGTCGTTGGAGGCCATGTAGCGCTCCAACCGATGCGGCTTGAGGTCGGCTTCCCGCCAAACACGATGAACCAGGTCTTTGCTGATGCTGAGTTCTTTGCCGAGTTTGCGGCAGGACCAGTGGGTCGAACCGTCGCGAGGCTGGCGGCGGGTGGCATTGAGGATTTTGGCGCGCAAGCGGACGGTGAGTTTCGAGGGTGGCTGCCCTGGGCGGTGGGTTTCCAGTCCGTCGAGTCCGTGTTCGAGGAAGCGTTTCTTCCATTTCCCAACGGTCGGCGTGGAGCAATCGAGTTTGTCGGCGACAGCGGCGTAGGAGAGGCCGTCGGCGAGTAACACGATGATTCTAGCGCGTAGGACAAAGCCGGCGGGCAGCGATTGCGAACGGGTGATCTCTTCGAGTTCACCTCGTTGCTGTCGGCTCAACACGAACGGTTCGCTTTGAAAGGGCATACTGTATAGACGCCCTTTCCATGGATAAGGTTACTCTGCGACAGTCCACTAGTATTAGGGATCGCCCTCTGTAACCCCATCTTGCGGGCGAACAGACCAGACCGTAAATCGTGGGGACAGGCAACCAAGCGAACCTCGACGGCACCACGAAGCTGGACCAGTTTTTGCTTGGCGGCCCTCGAACGTAGAACGGCCTGGGGTGCCTGTCCCCGTTCCCACACAGCTTCCAGTACCATCTTTTGCGACAAAGGACTTTCGCCACAGGCTGCTAGAATTTAAACCGATGGTCAAATATCAAGAAACCATCGAAACACGTGGCCACTTAGTCGACTCGCACGTCCTGGAGCAAGTCTTCGACACAATTGTCGCCCAGGACGGTCAGTTCGAAGTGGAAGAGTTCCACATCGGCCGCACTAACACCGATCAATCTTATCTACGCATGCGGGTGGAGGCTTCCTCCGAAGCGGCCATGGCCAAGCTTCTGCGCGACCTGGTCAGTCTGGGCTGTGGAACAATCGGGTTGGAGGACGCCCTTCTGCGCCCCGTCGAGAAGGACTCCTGCGCCCCGGAAAATTTCTACTCCACCACCAACCACCGCACGCAAGTTCGGCTTGAAGAGCGCTGGGTCGACGTCGATCGCCAAAGAATGGACGCCGGCATCGTCGTCGAGAACGGCACGGCCGAGTGTCGCCGACTGCGAGATCTTCGTGCCGGCGATCAAGTTGTCTGCGGTCAGCGCGGCATCCGCGTCATTCCGGAATCCAAAGAACGCGACCGTCTCCACTTCGCCTTCATGTCGCACGAAATCTCGTCCGAGCGACGCGTAGAGACAGCCGTTCACCAGACCGCGGCCCTCATCAAACACACCCGGTCCGAACAGAAGCGCATCGTCGTCGTGGCAGGTCCGGTGGTCATTCATACAGGAGGAGGCTCGCCGCTCGCTTCGCTAATCCGGCGTGGATTGGTCGACTGCCTGCTGGCCGGCAACGCCCTCGGTGTTCACGATGCCGAAGCGGCGCTGCTCGGCACTTCGCTCGGAGTGCGCCTCAGCGACGGACGCCAGGCCGAACACGGTCACCGCAACCACATGCGCGCCATCAACACGATTTATCACTGCGGCGATGTCCGGGGAGCAGTGGAGGCGGGCAAGATTCGCTCCGGCGTCATCTACGAATGTGTCAAGGGCGACGTACCTTTCGTATTGGCGGGTAGCCTCCGCGACGATGGTCCGCTACCGGAAACCATTACCGACATGAACGAGGCCCAGGACGCCTACGCCGAGCAGCTTGAAGGCGCAGGCCTCGTGCTCTGCTTGGGTTCCATGCTGCACTCCATCGCTACCGGCAACATGCTCCCCTCGTGGGTCAAACTCATCTGCGTGGACATCAACCCCGCCGTTGTGACCAAAGTCTCCGACCGCGGCACCGGCCAAGCAATCGGCGTCGTCAGCGACGTCGGCCTGTTCCTGAGCCGTTTGGACGAAGCCCTCGCCTAGCAAGCTGCCCGAAACAAAACGTTCCCATCGTCCTGACGCACGTGGCGTACGCTTTCAGCGTGCCGTGTCGGGCTTTCGATCCCTACATTTCCGAATCCATAGTGAACTCGTCTCCAGGACAGTCCACTAGTGATTGGTGGCAAAGTTCGCATTGTTTGTACCGCCACGGCTGGCCTGGGGACCTGCGCCACGGGGGCGGTTGTTGCCTTACGCTCAGAGCTCGACCGTTGAGCTTGCGCTGTCTGGTGGTGTGGCGCAGACGCGTGTCTAAAGCTGAGGTGATTCTTTCACAGCTTCCTGTCCCAAGCGCCGTGCAGGGCGCCGCATTTCATGAATGACTTACAGGAGGCGCAGCCACCGCGGCGCCACTTTGACCTTCCGCGACGCTACCCCTAGAATTAAGATGTGCCACACACAGTTACCCAGACCGTTTCCTACAGTGTTTTCTACGAACCAGCGCCCGAGGGTGGGTACGTGGCAGTTGTACCCGCGCTGCCTGGTTGTCACTCCCAAGGAGATACACTCAAAAAAACGGAACAGAACGTGACCGAAGCCATTGAGCTTTATCTCGAAACACTCCTCTCTCAAGGTGAGGATTTGCCCCAGGAAACAGGCTTCCATCAAGGAAAGCTCACCGTACCGGTCCCGCTCCCCTCCTGATCGATGGCCTCTCGGCTGCCCGCACTCACCGCTGCTTTGAAGCTGGCGCTTGATGTCCCCAGCATTTTTTCACTCCTTCCTGTAACCTAATTCTTGTTGTAGACCGGGCCGTCTTCCCAGCCTAGAGATGCGGCCACGACGCTAGTTGGTGCCTCTGATCCCGCGCCGGCACATCTGAGTAGCGTGTGTAACATGCGAATGCCGACATGGCTTGTTCGACTGGCTCCGAGCCGCGCACTGTCCTACGCCGCGGTTTGCGGCACGGTGTTCTCTCTCATTCTTGCCCCCGCCGGATATCCTCAGGGATCGCCCGAACAAGTCGTTGAAAGCGGCTCCGCAGAAGCCGTCAGACAAGCCGATCCTCCCGACCAGCAAACACCACTCGAGAAAGCAAAACAGTTTTTGGCGGACGGTATGCTGGACGAGGCGCTCCAAACCTTGAAACTGGCGGAAGAAGACGATAGATTCGACCCCGAAGTGCAATTCTACCTTGCCGAAGTCTGGACGAAACGCACTGCCCATTCCCGAGCCCGCGAGAAGTTCAGAAGTGCGCTCCGCCTCGATCCTGAATCCTTCACTCCCGCCTTCCGCTTGGCTCAGATGGCCGCGGTCCTCTGGGAACAGACGCGTGAAGTACGCTTCCGTACCGAGGCGGTGGGCTATCTCTGGCGGATCAAGGATCGTTGGAACAGCGCGGGCACGGATCGCTACACGCGGGACGCCGGGGCGGCCGAAGCTCTGATCTCGCAAGCGGACATTTTAATGAGACGGCTGTTGAACATCTCCGGCGAATGGGTCAGCCCTGACGGTTTCGTTTGGAAGTTTAGCGAGAAGGACGGGCCGATTGGCAAGCCCGCGGGCAAGGAGAAGCTTCCCGAGGGCAACGTTGTGATCCACCAGGTCAACGCACCCGAACTTCAGACAACCGGCTCCCTTTGGAGGGACACCAACCTCGAACTCCGGGGCTGGTTTACAATGACCAGCCTAGTTGATGATCAGGCTTGCAACTGGAACTACAAACTGGCTGTCAAGCAGTCGCCGGAAGGAATGAAGTTGACGGGAACCGCTCGGCTGTCGGGCAAACAAAAGAAACCTTGCAACATGATGTCGAAAGAGCCTTGGCAGATTCAGCTTCACCGGCAATAGCACTTCTGCTCTGATTCCATGGCTACTAAGCGCGTCACCCGATCGCGTGGGCCGCAAGACAATCAGGGGGCTTCGTGAGAGTGCCATGAAGGCCTCCGTGCGACTCTATCAAACCGGGCCCCCCATTGCCGCAAAGCCCTCCCCGAACTTGGCTCCGAACCTGCACCGCGACCGCCACGCTTCACGCCGCAAGTCTTCGTAGACGGCATCTCCGCGGAGGTGTTACTCGCCGGTGCGGCTCCTGACTTTGTGGGTTTGAATCAAATCAACGTGCGAATACCGGAAACCGTGACCCCCGGTCCAGCCGTTCCTCTGCTCGTCCGAAGCGGAAAGTACACCAGCAACCAAGTTACCCTGGCGGTCGAGTAACTTGATCTTCGGCTACTTTCCGCCCAAGCCGCCGGTATGGCGCGGAACGAGGACTAACAGAGCCACACCCGCGAGGGTGCGGTCAAGCCCTCGTGACCGCCCAGAGCCCGTCACTGAATAGCGACAGTGACCGTATTGGCCTCCATGCCGTCAACCGTAACAACAATCTCCACCTCACCGGCTCCAACGTTGTCTCGCGAGATCGGACCCACATTCGCCTGATCAAGACCGATGAAATCCGGGTGTGCAACCGGACCGAAAGCCGGAATGGCGTCGCCGGCAAGAGTCGCTGTCGCCGCGGAAGAACAGCCACGCATGCCCGTGCCGAAGAGCTCGAGAAACACCACCGCCCCCTCCGCACCGAGATCGACGGGTACCGGCTGCGGATTAGCGGTGTTGAAGAGCAGCCCCCGGTCCTGCGATCCATCCGGATTGTCGCGCACGAAATTCCCCTTGGCTACCCCGAAACCTTGGTCGTTGGCACCGAACAGACCCGGGTTACAGGGCACAACCGCAACCGTCGTTGACGACGAATTGCCGTCTTCGGTCATGACGGTCACAGTCGCCGGACCAAATGCCAAGCCGGCAGGCATGAAGAAGTTCAGTTGGACGGGCGCAACGAAGAACAGCGAAGAAAGCGTGCTCAAATTCGTAGGCCCGGTGGAAACCGCCGCTAGAGCTTGGTTCCCCTCGCTGTCCGTAACCGTAACGCTCGTCCCCGCCAGTTCGGTGGGCAGCGGAAGCCCGCTGTTGGACTCGATTCCCTCGGATAGGTTCGTGCCAAATAGCGACATGATACCTTCCGGCGGTGAACCTAGTCGGAAGCTGGCTGCGTTAACGACACCATTCGGGTTGACGTTTGGCGCGGGTAACGGCGCGTTGGGCACGAAGACCACATCGGAGATGAAAATGCCACTCGGGCTCCCATCTTCGAAGAAAAGCTCGATCGGCGGAGCACTCTGTTTCTTGCTCCCTCCCACGGCCGCCTTCTGCCGGCTAATTCTCTCTATACCCGCGTTAAGCTTGTCCAGCCATTGGCCCCGAGTCTTTGAAATTTGTCTACCGGGCGGCCCCGCGGCGCACTCATACTGCTCCAGGGGCTCAAACGGCCCGGGCGGCTTCTCGGTTATGATCCCGTAGAGGCAGATCGATTGGCGGTTGTGCAGAGTCTGGCCGCCATAGTCAACTTCTAAGTAAGCGTTCAGGAAGTCTTCGGCTTCCCCCTCTCCCCATGGTTTCACCTCGAGGCGTCCCGGCGTAGCACCATTCGTTTCGTCGATTCTCCCAGTCGAGAGCATTTGGGGATCCTTCTGGTGGGAGCGGATGCGGACGTTGATTGGCGTATCTTGAGGGCTGACCCCCGACAACCACGCCATTGCGAGCTCCTGAAAGGCGATATCCAGATCGCCGGACTCAAAAGCCTCTCCGTTGACTCCCACGGCGACGCGCGTGTGTGTGTGCCCCCAGGTGTCGATCGCCATGTCATTGAGTTTGAACTGAAGGTTGGAGTGGTGGAAGTAGTCCTCTTCGACCACCGTACACTTGAGAGCATTGAGATTATCGTCCGGTCCCGGAGTCGGGCCGGCCAGGCCAACCAACTCGGCAGCTGCCCACAGCTCCGGCGGAGAAGGGTTTCCCGGTCCCGCCGCGCCTACAAAAAACAGATCCGCAGCACTAAAACCGCCCTCTAGCGCTAGAGTTGGTGATCCCGGTGCGAGCGAGAATATGACGCTTGTTGCCGGATCACCACTTTGGTTCGGATCTTCCAACCTCAAGCAGAGGGCGTCGATATCGTCGTCCTCTATCAGGCCCAAATCGCTGAAGGGGATGAAGACGGTTGGGGGGCTTCCTCCCGACGTTACGAGGATATCCGCCCCGCTCATCGCCCCCAGTGAAGCTGACCCCGTACTGAGTGAAAAGTAGACCGGGTTTTCAGGTACCCCATCTCCATTCGGATCAACAAACACAGTCGGTTGCTCCGCCAGCCCATCCACATCGTCGGAAATCTGCAGTGGGACCGGCGGCGCGGTGCTTCCATCCTCGTCCAGCTCCTGGGCGTTGGAAAACAGGTTCCCCAAAGAGGTCCAATATTCATCCCCGTGAGCTTCATTCGGTGTCTTGGTTGCCTCAAGGTTAACGTCCGACCCTTGGACCCCCCGGGCATCGGGGTCTACCGAGAACCGCAGCTCCATCATCCCGGACGCCAAGTTGATAAAGTCCATGCCATACGAGAAGGCGTCCAGTTCGTCTGCCTCGCTAATGCCGAGATCCAGAGCGGGGATCCTGGGAGCGGCGGTCGTCGGAACGTCGAAAAGAGCTGCCGAGCTCAAGTTCGACGGGCCCCCTTTCGCAACCGAGAAGGAAGGATGTTGGCCGACGAAGTGCGCGGCGTGTCGCAGAACACCAACCTTGAATCCGTTCGTGTCAACCAGGTCGACGCCGATAAACGCCGCGTCGGGCTGGTACTGCGCCTGAAACGGGGGAATCCCGTCGATCATCGCGGACAGGCGAATGGGGTCTCTCGTCATAACAACGCCAAGCGGTGTTTGCGCTTCGATAAAAACATCGAAAAAAAAATTGGCCGGAAACCAATTATCGGGCGTCTTTTGCTGGATCATTCCACGCGACTGGCGGTCTCCACGCTCCAGCACAGTGATCGGAAATTCGGGAGGGCCGCCTCGTAGCACCATGGAAACGATTTCGGTCGCAATCATCTGCTTGCCGTCCCCAGGATCAAACGAGTCGCTGCGAGTGATTCTCGTCGGGCCGACCACGATGGTGCTCAGAATTGGCCCACCTACCACCGTGAGGTCGATTTCCAGTATCGCGGCGGATTTGAACTCATCAACCCCCGCCGGCGGAAAGTTCGGTAGCGCGGACGGAGACAGGGCGGTTGTCAGTGCCAGCACGCCCGCCACAAGCGGGGTCCTTCGTGCAGAACGCGTCAATCGTCGAGCTCGACTTGGTAGCGCGCAATGAGAACGGACCGAGCGGACCATGATTCCTCCCTGGATATTCTGGGCTGCCAGCGCGCGAACGCCGATTACGTTTCGCGGGTATCGGTACCAGCTCGACCTTCGGCAGAGCGGTGCAACTTCACAACGCGCGTCAGTGACCCCCCTATTTGTACCGGCGCGACATGTCACGCCCTTTCCAGCATGGCGAGTCTCCGGCCAGTGTCAGTCACTGTGTTTGCGAACACCTAGGTCGGTTTTACAGTCTTGGGGATTTGACACCGAAAATCAAGCGGTGAATGGACAGTCTTAGGTCTAGTGGCTAGTTGCAGAAGCCTCCCCAAGGGTCGGGAGGCACTCGCCGTCCGCCAGATCCGCGGCCGTTGACTCTTGTTTGTCCTGGCCGCGGCGAGGCGGCTCGCCGGGCGATCGAGCCACATTCACTCGGCTCTTGTGGGACGTGGCTGACGCCTGCGAGACCTGGCCGGACGCGTCCGCTCGTCGCGGGCGTGCTGTAACCACTTGGGTGGTCGCCCGCGGCGCTTTCCGCGTCCACGGGCCAGCCTTTCGAGGTTCACAATCGCGTCAACTACGAGTTCGTGTTCGGTGCGTAGTTCGGTGAGGATTCTGTTCACGTCCACGGTGTGGCTCCCTTCGCTGGGTGGAACCACACGGACCGCACCGCGTACACTGTGGATAGGTCGTCTCACGGGTACGGCCCGTGTGTCGATTAGGCCACGGTTGGTGTTCGCTCACCTTCCGTGGCCGCTCCTTATTGTACAACCGTCAACCCGATAAATGCTACGCGCTTTGCTGACGGTTTTCCTCGGTTTTTCCGAATGCGCGTGAATTTACCGCAGAGACGCGGAGCGACGCGGGCTGCGCGGTCGTTTTGCCCAGACTTGCGGTCGTTTCTCCGCCTCAAGACGGATTGGACCACAGGTTTTGGCAGAGATGGTTTAATGAGGGCGAGCACTAAGGCGGAGATCCACAAGCTTGTCGGAAGCAAACTCCCGGCTTCGGGTCAAAGCAGGCCTTCGGCTTCAGGCCCGTTATACGGTCCAAGACGGTGCTCGCGGCCTTCACGAAGTCCCTTGCGGCCCGTATCGGGAGTTACAATCGACACAGGATTCCGGGACCTGCGCCAATCCAGAGCCGAATTCGTGCCATGGGCGAAGAAGAACGAGACGCACCCAGAACCGGAAACTCGGGGCGGGTGCCGAGAGGATGGACGTGGTCCTCAGTGGTAAAGGTCATCCTCACCGTTGGCGGGCTGGTTGGTGCTTTCATTACAGTTCAGACTTTGGTCGACTATCGGATCGAGACAAAGCTACGCGACCCTGAGTTCATTCGGCAGATTAGTCCGCCGTACCTTATCTTCGACAGCGGGGGAGCGGTGCACGTCGACAGCGGTGCGGCGGTTTACATCCATGAGAAGATCGGCACGGCATTCGTGTGCATCGAGCACGGATCAGATGCCCTACTGGGAGACTTGGTGGTCGAAGTCGCGGTCAAGCCCAAGCAATACCTCGCGCACGCTCCGTTGCTGACAGTCCTAGAAGGGTCGTTTACTGGTCGCCGAGTGACTTCGCACCGGGTCGAAGGCTTCGACTTCGCCCTTCGGATACACATCGGGTTTGACCGAATGCAGTTGGATTCCTGTCAGGGAGAGTTGGCCCGCCGAAACGAGATACTTAAGGCAATCCCCTTCAGGATGAAGCTTGAGATAGTGCGCTAGCCCTGACTGACGCCCAGTTTTCGGGTTAACTGTTGCCTGCATCAGTCAGGCCCAAACGCGGTTTTGGTTTTGCCTAGTTAACGACCCGCCGGCTGGCTAACCGGCGCATGAACCCGACCGTTACCACCCAGACGCGGACACGGATTTAACCAGACCGCAGCTGTGCGGCGTGACACAAAGAGACGGATCTCCACGGTGCCCACTCCGAGTCACCGGGAGATGTGCAGTAAAATCTACTGTTACGGAGGGCTTCGGATAAAGTGTTCTCGTTCCGGATACAGTCATTGACCTTTAGCGACCGAACAAGAGTCGAGCTCGAACCTGGTGGGATTCTCTTTATCACCGGCCCTAACAGCGCTGGCAAAACCGTAGCACTTCAGGACATTCATTCGCATCTGCGTGGTGAACATCAACGTTGGAAAGCAGTGCATGACGTAGAAACTGAAAAGGAGAGCAATGAGGGCGAATACTACGATTGGCTTTCGGAGCACTTTGCCAGAAAGGTGAACGACGGGCGAGTCACATTTCAGACTTTCGACGGAGATGCCACTGATCACGAAAACAACTGGAAAAAGGCACTTCCACCCGAGACCGGTGCCTTCTACTGCCACTACTTAGGTACGCGGGAATGCCTACAGGTTGCCAGCCAATGCGACTCTCATCCCGTGCTGGAGCCGCCCGCTCGCTACATTCACGTTTTACAGCGGGATGAGGAACTACGATCGAGGATCTCGGGGGTTGTCCGACAAGCGTTCGGTTTGGATCTATTGATCAACCGGGGCGGTGGTAGAAGTGTATGGTTTCATGTTGGCGAGGAACCCCAGAGGGACCTCGGGACCGACCAATCGATACCCTATTTGACCGCACTTGAAAAGACTCCGAAGTTGGACGAAGAAGGAGACGGTGTGCGAAGCTTCGTCGGAGCTGTGCTGGCAACAATGTGCGGGAAGCACCCGGTGTTGCTCATTGACGAGCCAGAAGCGTTTCTACACCCGCCGCAGGCCAGGCGTCTCGGCGAAGTGCTGGCTCGAACGACTGCCGAAGGGCAGAGGCAACTGATCGTGGCGACTCACAGTAGCGACGTAATGCACGGAGCACTAGATGTGTCAAAGAACGTTTCAGTATGCCGAATCGTCCGGGTGTCGGATATCAACCGAACCTCCATACTGCCAAGCGACCGGCTGAAAGCCTTGTGGACCAAGCCACTGCTTCGGTCAAGTGCCTCTGTGACCGGGTTGTTTCACGATGGCGTAGTCGTCTGCGAAGCCGTCGCGGACTGCCGATTGTATGAAGCCGTTGTCGCCCGGCTTGAAATGAATGGCGAGTCAGAGGCAAGACCTATTGATCTGTTTTTTACGCACGGTGTGGGCAAGGGATCGCTGGCAGAGCTGGCGGGGACCTATACCTCCGTCTCGGTCCCTGTCGCGGTCATCGCGGACCTCGATCTGATGCGCCAGGGCGGCGAGTTCAAGAAAACGTTTGAAGCGCTTGGCGGAACTTGGTCCGCCATCGAATCCGAATACCGGTACATAAAACAGGTTCTCGACAGGCAACAGCCTGTCGCTCGCCCATCTGACGTTGCGTTGGAATTGGACAAGGTTGCGGCTGCAATTCGAGACGCTAAAGAGATCTCTAGTGAGCACCGAGCAAGCTTGCATGAGGTGCTCGACACGTCGGCGGATTGGAGTGAGCCGAAGAAGCACGGACTTCGGGCTCTGAGTGGCGGGGACTATACCCGAGGGGAAGCCTTGCTGAACGAATGTGCCGCGGTTGGCCTTTTTCTGGTTCCGGTCGGAGAGCTAGAGCAATGGTGGAAATCGGGTTCCACTTCGGACAAAGGTAAGTGGTTCGTGCAGGTAATCGAGCTACTTGCTGATGAGGCTCTGGACCCAGATCTGAATCCCCTAATGGATTTCGTGCGTCATGTGCGCGAATACTTTGAACAACAAGAGTCCAGCGAGAAAGGTGGGGCGAAATCGGGGCGGACTCAATGAGACCCGCGGCCCAGGGCTGGGCGCTCGTTTTGCCCGGACCTGCGGCCGTTTGGTGTATTTTGGGAAACCGCCACGCAAAATCAAACACCCTCCCATCAGTCACAACCGGAAAACCGGAAAACCGGGACAGCCTCGGTTTCTGCGCCCACAAATTCCGAGGTCGGACCTGGCGCAGTGCTTTCAGTGTCGTAGCCGGGCCGCATGGCGGCAGCGGAACCACTCTCTGCTGCGTCATCTTGTGCCCGATGTTTGAGGGCTCGCATGATGGTTGACCCGCGTTCACCCGGCTTTTGTAAGCCGTTGCTAGGCCAGCCGTTCTAAGGCTGGTCTTCCACATCGCACTCCGCTGGTCCTTTCCGGCGCTCGGTCGCTGTTGGCGACCGAGCGGGGCGTGGGGTGGGGCCTGCGGGCCGTGCGAACGGGCCGCCCAGCTTCTCCTTCCCGCCGGCCTATCACGGTAATCTAACCTATTCATCCAAAAACACTTAACGCCGTCAATGGCATCGTCTCTTTGTAGGCGCGGGGTACAATATAGTCGGACACCCCAGGCGTTCGGGGCCAATCCGACCACAAGTTGTCCCGAGCCATGAACCAACACGGCAAATGAAATTACCAAACAAACCCAATCGCGAACAACCCACAAGGAATCAATGGGTTACGGTGGGTCTCCAGTACGGGAGTTCGACTGGCCCGGCAAAACCCTACCGGTTGCTCCTCGCACGCGAGAACCTCTGCCGAGTGGAAAGCCCCGATCGTCGGCAACAGGGCAACTATCACCGGAGCAGCGGAACTACCCAGCAACGAAATGACCAAACAAACCCAATTCTCCATAACCGCTATCGATCCAATATCTTACACGGCAACGTAAGTCTCGCCGCAGGTAGCGAAGGGCTGGGCCGTCGTTGGGCCCAGCCCTACGGCCTTCTTTGCCACGCAAGACAGAGCCGCACCTGAAGGGTGCGGTCGAGGCTTCACCCAACCACGCAGGTTCTTATCCCCGCGAGAGCCTCGGGACCCTGATGAGCAGCCACCCGCCGACAGCTAAAACAATCGGACCACCGTTTCGTGGGCTGCTAGGAGCCCTCCCCCACAGTGGAGATCGCGTTCCTCGGCGCCTGGGGTGGGACCGACATCGGCCGTGCCAACGGCCGATCCCCCTCTCTGGTCCTTCGCCACCATGCCGCTACCATCCCGCTAGACGGCGTTTTCCTTTCGCTAGGACTGCGCTAGGACACGATTTTGGCACGGAAAATCGGGCCTCGAGGACGCTTTCCAGCACTACCGCAAAACCCGGTCACAGACTTTTTCAGTTTTTTATCCTCGCCATTTCAACAACTTACGTCCCCGGACCCCTTCTAACCCCCAACGCGTCCCATATTCTGGTACGGGGCCCAGAAAGCCGAACCTCGCAGGGATCGCCCGGCTAGCCTTGCCACCCACTGCCGGCGGCTGTTCGCTGGGCCACTGGAGAGAACTTCTATGCCGCCAATTCAACTCACTTAACCATCAATCAGAACCGCCTGCGGCCGCTCTGCTCCGCTGCCAAACCGTCGGGAAAGCCGCCAAGCTGGCCGCTGACCGTCTGCCACTGGCTCAAACAACAGAAGTTTCATTCCCGCCTCTGCCTCCCGCGACCGCCACACCCGCTCCTGTGCTTCTGCCTCGGGAATCGGTGGATATCCGGACGCTCCGCGATAAGGATGGTAAACTAGCAGGCCTTTTGCAACCATGGATCGTCCCGATCTCAGCGAGATCTTGGCCGAGATCATCGAAACCTCGCCAAGTTTGCACTCCGCTACCACCTTTCCCAGTGAGGTCCTGACTGCCATCGCCCGGCACGCCTCCCGACGAGCGATTCAGCACTCGGCAGAAACGGGTTCCGGAGCCAGTACGCTTCTTTTTTCTCATTTCAGCGAGCACCACACGGTGTTCGCCTTCGACGGTGGAAGTGGTAGCGTGCGAAACGTCAAGTCGTCCTCCCTGCTTAGGGAGAACATAGTCCGTTTTGTCGAAGGACCGACCCAGCGGACCCTCCCCAAACAGCAGTTCGACGAAAAATTGCAGGTAGTCCTGCTCGACGGCCCTCACGCCTACCCGTTTCCCGACCTCGAGTATTACTTTCTCTACCCTCATCTGGACGCGGGAGCTCTGCTGATCCTCGACGACATACACATCCCAACGATCAATCGCCTGTTCCAGTTTCTTCGCCGGGACGCCATGTTCGATCTCGACGAGGTCGTCCACACAACGGCCTTTTTCACCCGTACCAACACGCCAACCTTCGACCCCTATGGCGACGGCTGGTGGGAGCAGGGCGCGAACCGCGGGACCCTTAATCGCTACACCTGGAAAGAGAAGCTGAAGGCCTTGTTTCCAACCTCCACTAGAGGGACACTCTCCCGTCAAAAGCGGCGAGCCCGCATTGCACGCCTTAGCAAATCCGCCCGGATCCGCGTAGACGCCCCGAAGCGAGGGGAGCAGGTCAAAGAGACGGGGATCGTCGCAGGGACCGCAACGCTCCCGCCTGGGGCTTCCCTGTGGGTGCTTGTCCGCCGTGAGGGGCTGCCCGGGTGGTGGCCCCAGGGGGACGGCCCGGTGCCAGTGACCCAAAGGCGCTGGCGGGCTGCGGTGAAGTACGGAGAGAAGCACGACGCAGGCCACTCCTTCGAAATCTGTGGGATTGCTGTCCGGCACGCCACAGAAGAGCTTTGGCGCCGTTGGGTCGAACAGGCTGCCGCGGGCGACTCCCCTGCGCCGGTCTCATTGCCGGCGGCGGAGTTTGTCTTCGCGGAACACCTACTCTGGGTCCGCAAGACCCGGCTTCACCCCTGACTGGCATGGTACTGCTCCGCTGTTGCTTGGGGGTATCGAGGCCTGATGGGAGATCCACTGGGACTTGGTTTCGCGTGACGCTCCGAGTGTGCACGCAGAGCTCACGGCGTGAAAATGCTGGAGGCAGTCAACTGCGTCTGAAGCATCACTCGACCCGTTGTGTCTTTTCAGGACCCTGTCTGTGACAGTCCCGGGTCCTTCGACATCCTCCATCCCATTTATAATCAATTACTTGGAGCTAGTAATGGCGTGGCTTGCCCGCCCAGCTCGAAGAATGAGTCGGAATCTGCATCCCGGGGCCCATGGCTCGCTCCAAACGACTCATAGTCCCAACCCGGAAAGAGTTGTAGACAAAGCGCCCGAAATGTGTATACTGTGTTTCAAGCCCGTAGCCGTCCGTACTATTCCTTGTGGGTGCCTTCCATGCTCGACGGCACGGTAGCTGGCGCAGTTCCTGACTATTGGGATCGACTACGAGTTCGCGTTTCGTAACGCAAGCGAACTTCCGCGCTGCGGCTGATGACAGCACTGTCAGATTCCCAGGGATTCGCCCCTGAGACCGCATGGACCTGAAAACCCGCTTCCGCCGCAGAACTCTGGACCTGAGCCGCCGGTGGCGTGAAGGTCGAATGGTGGTCCGAGGCCTCCTCGATACCGACCACCCGGTGTTGGCGCACGTCATACCAACCCGTCGGTGCAATCTTAGTTGCACCTATTGCAACGAGTACGACAGCGTATCCGACCCGGTGCCGCTCCCGGAGTTGTACCGGCGGGTAGACAAGCTGGCGGAACTAGGAACCAGCATCATTACTATGAGTGGCGGCGAGCCGTTATTGCATCCCCAGCTCGACGACGTATTCCGTCGCGTTCGAAGCCACGGAGTCATGGCCAGCCTGATTACAAACGGCTATCTGCTTACGGCAGAGCGGATCCAGCGACTCAACGACGCGGGGCTCGAGTATCTTCAAATCAGCATCGACAATGTGCAGCCGGATGAGGTGTCGATGAAGAGCTTGAAGGTCCTCGACAAGAAGCTGCTGCTGCTGGCAGAGCATGCTTACTTCCACGTCAACATCAACTCCGTGGTCGGCGGGGGCATCAAGAACTCGGAGGACGCCTCGGTGATCGCCGAGCGGGCTCGCGAGCTTGGCTTCATGAGTACGGTGGGAATCATTCACGACCACGGCGGCCAGCTACGCCCGCTGAAGGGTCAGGAACAACGGGTCTACCGCCAGATTCGATCCATGGTGAAGCGTTCCTATAGCCGGATGATCTATTTCCAGGACAACATTGCGGCCGGCAAGCCAAACAAATGGCGCTGTCGCGCCGGCGGCCGCTACCTGTACATTTGCGAAGACGGACTCGTTCATTATTGCTCTCAACAGCGAGGCTATCCCGGAATCCCGCTCGAACACTATACGGTCGATCACGTTCGCGAGGGATACCACAGCCTCAAGCCCTGCGCACCTCACTGTACGATCTCCTGTGTCCACAAGGTCTCGGCTTTCGACTTTTGGCGCGACCCCCAAAACCTGAAGCCAGCCAGGTTTAAGCCCGCGGGCGCTCTCGTACAACTGCAAACGGCCGAGTAGCTCGGCACTCCAGTCACGCTGTAGCCAGCGGGAACAAGTTGCTGCCCCCCAAGTCCGAGTACCGTAAATCATTGTGTACGTTGGCGCGAAGTGGGAAATTCGCGGCTGACCACGGTGCTTTCTGCCTCCGGCCGCCTGACAGACGGCGGAACACAAACAAGTTCAAGACCGGTCCGCCGGCACCCGAAGTCGGCCGCCCTCCTCAGCCGGCTTCGCGGTCCACCCATCTGGGAACCTGAAGCAATCCCTGCATCTCGGTGTTTTACTTTCTCTTTTCCCGTGTGAACTTCCTACTGTGAACAAACGGATGCCATGGGATACTTGGGCGGGAGGACGAGACTTCAACGCACAACCTCCGGGAAACGTTTCCTTCGAGTGCGAGCGAGGATCAACCGAATCTCCGCGCCTCCGACGAGTCGACTAGGTCCAGGACTCCGATCCCGCGCGGTTCCAG
This sequence comes from Bryobacterales bacterium, assembly GCA_965222095.1. Taxonomy (GTDB): domain Bacteria; phylum Acidobacteriota; class Terriglobia; order Bryobacterales; family UBA6623. The sequence goes on along the minus strand of CBDCTD010000004.1, from coordinate 1,103,646 downwards.
GTGGGACACTTTCGGTTTCTTTGATGCGTCCATCCGGGTAAGGCGGAAGGATTATCATGGCATCTGAGCTAGATAACACTGGTGTCTCCTCGGCAGTGCCTCGGCAGCGACGAAACCGAGTTCTCGACGCCGTGAGCCTGATCGTGGTCTTGCTCGCCTTCTCGGTCTTTGCCGGTGTAGCCTTTCAAAAGCTCTCCTATTTCCGGTACGGCGTGTTGTTCGTTCTTGGGCAGAATCAGAATTGCTCTTTCCATCGCGCGGTTCATTTGCTCGATGAGGCCCAAGATCGATTCGAGATATTTAACCGCTTTACCGCGGCGAGTCGAGTTCTTGAGACCGAGGACGACGGATTCAGTCTGTGGGAGACACCGCGAGGTCAGTTCTGGGTTCCCCAGTCGGGCAAGGACCATTCTCCGCACTGGCTGTTCGCCGAACAGGAAAGCGGAATCTATGGTTCGGGTGATGCAGGTGTTCAACCCGGCGATGTTGTGTTGGACTGTGGCGCGCACGTTGGGACGTTCACGCGGGCGGCCTTGGATGCAGGAGCGAAACTGGTGATCGCTATCGATCCCTCGCCTCCCGTTCTTAAAGCACTTAGGCGGAACGTCGCGGAGGGCATTGCCGAGGGACGGGTCATTATCGTCGAGAAGGGTGTTTGGGACCGTGAAGACGCGCTGCCGTTCACGATGACTCAGGACAATCACGGTACCCATCACCTGTCCCTCGAGACGTCCGAAGAGCCGTCGGCGATCAATGTCCCTCTGACCACCATTGACAACCTCGTCGGGGAACTCAATCTGGATCGAGTTGACTTTATCAAGATGGACATTGAAGGATCCGAACAGAAGGCGTTGATGGGCGCCCGGGAAACCCTGGCGAAATACAAACCGCGGCTAGCCATCGCGGCGTATCATTCGCGGGACGACCAGACAAGAATCCCTGCCATTGTCAGAGCTGCGCGAGCTGACTACGAGATGGAATGTGGCGGCTGTGGAGAGAGAAACCTCAGTATTTTCGCTCTCACGCTCTTGTTTCACTGATGTGACGTAGACGCCCTCCTCGGCGAACTTCACGCACCCATCCGGCAGGCACGTTGACATGCAACGCATCTCGGTATTTTTCTCCGTACTCCCGTGTGAACTTCCTACTGTGAACAAACGGATGCCCTGGGATACTTGGGCGGACGGACCAGGGTTCAGCGCACAACCTCCGGGAACTTTCGTCGGCGTGCAGTAGGATCAAGTACACGGCAGACACGCGGAGAGCCTCTAATTCCTGCCGTTGCCACCTTGCGCGCTGCTGCAAGGGATCCGCGCCACTCAGATCCATACTTCCAAACACCCTACCCGTACTTGGGTGTCGCACTTACCTTCAAGAGGGGCAGCGATCCCCGCAAGTACCCCCGCTTCGGTCGTTCTCGCCTCTACGGGCGCTAAGTGCCGCGAAGTGCATCCCCTAGGTGTGCCGATCCGTCCAGCCGATGCGATTTCCCCTTGCTGTGCTTCTGATCGCTATTCATCCCACCCTCTGTCTCAAAACACCAAAGTCCTGCATGCCCTAGTAGTTTCACCCGAAAAGAAAAAAGTACTCGGGGGCCATTGGCGAAAATCATGGACTGTTGCATCATCAGAGGGCAAGGTTGTGGCACTGCCCAGCCAGACTCAGACAAAGTCAATATCAACAAAGGAGAAGGGAATGACCAAACTGTACAGTTTCTTGCAGAGGCTTACTCGGGACGAGCGCGGTCAGGATATGGTCGAATACGCGTTATTGGCCGGCTTTATTGCCGTCGCCGCTGGCGCGCTGCTCCCCGGTATTTCCGACGACATTAGCATCATCTTCAGCAAGATGGCCAGTATCGTTGCCAACGCGGCACTTCAGTAGCCGCTTGATCGACGACGCAACCGTCTTAGCAAACAACATTACAGGCCCGTTTTCGGACGGGCCTGTAGTAGTTTCGGTCGCGTTTTCGGAGCGCCCAGAATTGCTACGACACCTACTACTTGGCATATTGTAGGAGCCCCTGCCCACCAGATCCCCGGACACCCTAATTTCATAGACCCCTTTTCGGACAGGCCTGCCGCAGTGCAACAGCCCGACCCTGGGAGACCCGCGCCCGGATCAAGTTTCGACCGAGTTGAAGGCGACACCTCTCCGGTTTCTCCGCGGCGCCAGTAGTACTTTTGTGACTGTGAGCCAGCGCGTCGGTCCTTTTCGCCACGGAAAAGTACGGTACGTCCCCCGGAAAAAGGGTGCAAAGAGTCCATTGGCATTCACCGGCTTTCGCATCATGCTGTACCTTGCCAACCACAGCCTCCGAGGCCGACGCTGATTCCCGGGAGAAGCACGTGCGCAGAGTATCCCTCATGATCCGGCGAATAACTCAAGACGAGCACGGTCAGGACCTCGTCGAATACGCCCTGTTGGCCGCGTTTATCGCAGTCGCTGCCGGCAGCGACTGCCACAGGTTGCCGACGGTATTAGCGTCATCTTCAGCAAGATGAAGAGCACCGTTAACAACGTCGCCCAGAAGTAGCCTCGGCCGCCGGCGAGTCCAAGCCAAAGCCACGCGTAAAAACGACCTTCAGCGAGCGTAACGGCAGCGCCACCGGCAATCAACGTTTCACAATACTGGCGCCCTAGTGTTGGCTCAAGGCAAGACGGATCCCACACACGGGCAAGAAATCAGCTTCGCCGAGGGAAACTTGCTCAACATGCGATAGCCGTCGCTGGTAACGGCCAGCATCTCCTCGATGCGCGCGCCATCATTGCCCGAACCCGCGTAGGTCTCCAGCGCGAAGACCATGTTCTCCTGGATCTCCTCGGGGTGATCGAACGAAAACATGCGACTGATGACGGGCTTGGCCCAGTGGGTGATGCCGATGCCGTGGCCCAACTGCAGCGCGAAGGCTTCCTCTTCGCTCGAAAGACCTAGCTCCTGCGCCTTCGGCCAAACCGCGGCTACTTCGGACGTACTTACACCGGGCCGAATTAATTCAATGGCATTGAACAGCCAGTCATAACACTGCTGGTAGACATCCAACTGTTTCCGCGTCGGCTTGCCGATGACGAACGTCTGGTAGTAGCAGGTCTTGTACCCGTTGAACACGCTCACGACGTCGATGAACAGCATGTCGCCCATGCGCAGCATGCGGTCCGAGGCATCGTGTGGATGAGGAAACGAACGGTTGCCTGAGATGACATTGATGTTCTGGATCTCCTCGGCGCCCAGTCCGTACATGACTTCTCGCATCATCCCATTGATTTCGTTCTCTCGCATGCCGGGGCGCACCCGGCTGACTACCTGCCAGAAAGCCGCTTCCACAATTGAAATCGATGTCTCGATGAGCTGTATCTCCTCCGGCGTCTTGATTGCTCCGGCCCGCAGTATTGTCTGCTGGCCGTCCACCACCCGGATGCCCTCCTCTTCCAATGCCCGCAGGAAGGGAATCTCAGTGATATCCACTCCCAGAGGTTCATTGGCCACGCCCATATCCCGCAGATGATTCGCAACGACGCCGGCAAACTTTTGAGCGTTTTCGCTGCAGACGGCGGTGGGAAAGGTCCCTCGCATTCCTCCAATGAAGGGGTATATGCGTCCCCGAACCCAAGGGGACAGCCTCTTCTTGGTTTCAATAGCGCTGCCGACCTCAAAGAGGATGGGGGGCTGGTCCGCGGCGAGCAGGCAGCTTCGCACAAGCTTGTTGTTGGTCCAGTCGTTCAGCCTGGTGCTGGTGATGTAGCGGATCGAGTCCGGATCGAAACAAAGCAGCGCGCCTAGGCTGTCCTTCTTGAGTTGCTCGTTGGCCTTGCTCAGCCGGTCTCGGCGCAGCTTGTCGAAGTCGATCCGGATCTCGCAATCCGTGGCCATGGTTCCAAAGGTCATCTATCTGAAGTCCTCTCTTTTGTCCGCCGTCCAAGCCCCACAGGCCCAGCGAAGGCGTGCCTAGGCTAGCAGCCCGTGGTGAAAGTAACGTTGTGAAAAAATGGGCGAAAAATGGGGACTGCCACCTATTCGCCGACCGCCATGGCCCTAAGAAAAAAGCACTCAGCCTCCGGCGAATTGGCTGGCTGTACCCATTTTTCGCTTCTGCACCACTCTTGTCACGGGCGTCTAGGTGAAGTCCAGACCGCCGTTGACGTTGATCAATTGCCCGGTCACGTAGGATCCGGATTCCGAAGCCAGCCACATGATCGCACCTGCCATGTCGTGCCCGTAGCCGTAGCGCCCAAGCGGAATTTCCTCGAGTTCGAGCTGCTTCATTTCTTCGAAGGTGATCCCCCTGGCTTTGGCATCCGCCTCGACGAAGCCCCAGTGCATCTCGGTGCCCGCCAATCCCGGGCACAAGGCATTGACATTGATCCGGTAGGGGGCGACCTCCATTGCCAGCGACTGCGTCATGGTGTGCAACGCTCCTTTGGAAGCGCCGTAAGAAGCCGACCCGGCGTGGCCGACTTTGCCGAAAAACGAGCCGATGTTGGTGATGCTGCCGCTTTTTTGCTGCACCATCTGCCGGCTGGCGTGCTTGCAACCAAAGAACGTCCCCTTAAAGTTGACCGCCATAATGCGGTCCAGCTTGGCCGCGTCCGTCTCCCAGACGGTCCCGGTTTCCATGTGCATGCCCGCGTTGTTGACCATGATGTCAAGCCTGCCGAACTTCTCGACCGCCCCTTCGATGGCGGCTTGGACCGCTTGTTCGTCGGACACGTCCAGAACCACGGCATGACCCTCGTTGTCCGGACACGCCTTTTTGATTTCCTCGAAGGATTCCTCCACCAACGGCATCTTGTCGGCCATCACAACGTGAACGCCTTCCTGCGCCAAAGTCTCCGCAATTCCCTTGCCGAGACCTCGCGCCGCGCCAGTAACGAAAGCGGCCTTGCCGCTGACATCCCGAAACTTGCTCATGAATCCCTAGCCCCTTTCATTCACCTATCCAGGATTTTGGTTTTGCCTATCCCGGCACGGTCAGCATAGCCAAGCCACGGCTGCGATGCAACGCTAATCGCATTTCCCCGCCTAACCCCGCGTTGGTTAGCACCCGGCGAACGATCTGCTTTTAGACGGACGGGGCCGCCTGTCCTGCTATGCTAGTCATTCGTCGCCAGACCCAGCACTGCTTGATGGGTGGGGCGGACCTTCCAGGGCAAGTCTCTTGCGGCCTTCGTCATGATGCATCTGAAGATTCTTGGTCATCCGGTCTTCACTAGCCTGAACTTCCACATGCCCATGATTGTGGATCTATCCCACCCCCTGATCATGCTGGAAGGGGAGAACGGCTCAGGCAAGTCAACCTTGCTCCACTCCATCGCCTACGCCCTTCGGGGTGAACAAGCGGAGGGTTTCGTCTACAAGTTAGAAAAGAGCGACGACGTCAAGCCCGGCAAAGTATTCTTGTTTGATGCCGAGCAACACAATCCCCGCAACCAGCCCGAACTGTTCGCCGACAATCCCCAGATGAAGGAATTCATCGAGACCGCGAGTCACGGCCAAGTCATGTTGTCGCTGTTCAGGGACACCTTTCCCAGCCTGCCGGACGGCACCACCCTGTTGCTCGACGAACCCGAGATGGCCCTATCCCAATCGAACCAGAGGCGAATCCTGAAGATGCTCAAGGAGCTTGTCGACCAGAAGGACTTCCGAATCGTCGCGGCTACCCACTCCCCTAGCCTCCTCGGTGCGCCAGAGACCTACGTCGTGAACCTCGACCGCCACATCAACCGCAATATCATTCGCGAGGATTTCGGCGTAGAGGGTGCTAGCACGATTCAATAGTTTGCCAATGTAGCGTAACTGAGTGCGGCGGACCGATTCGTCGAGTGTCCGGTCAGAGGGCTCTGGTGTTCCCTCTTGAGGTACCGCAAGCCGGGGACACCGCCAAAGGTGTGAGAACGCCTGGCAGCGGCGAAGGCCGGTCGGCGGCACTTCTGCGGCAAGCGTTTCCGCGGCGCGTCAGTTGCCGAACCCCTACCCGGTCTAGAGCAACCCCCGCCAGCTTCACCGAAGGCCGCCGAACCGCCAACGAGGGCGCACTCCCCTGTACTCAGTTCTTGGATCCCAGCAACGAGGGACCCCGTTCGCCCGCGGCGGTCAGTTCGATGCGGATGGGCTTGTTGAACTTCAGGAAGCGCTTGCCTGATCCCTTGGGTGGGTTCTTCAACACAACGATGCCGCCGCGACCGGCTTCGTACGTTCTGAAAGTTCGTTTGTTGATGACGAAGTTGTAAGACTTCCCTTCCCCTAACCCAACCAGGTAGATAACCCGCGCTTCCGGCGCGCGAACCTTGACGGACATCGGCACTCGCGCCAGCAGGACGACGACCTCGGGAAAAACCAACGGAGCCTGCTCGTCCTCACGCCTGACGACGAAACGCTGCCCGTCGGCGAAGATTTGTAGCTGGCTATTGAAGTAACCCGCCCAAAGATCCCCCTCTTGCCACCCGGCTCGGGCGAAAAGACGCCCCCTCACCTCGTCGTGAACAACAGCCGGCGCGCTGAAATAGCTTAGGCCGGGCAGGTAGGGATTGAGCCAGAGAAACTCATACGGAGCACCTAAGGGATTCGTGAGGCTGTACTCGTCGTGGCGCAGCCAGCCCTGCAAAAACTGGTACTCTTCCCAGGTGTTCTCATAGGCCACAAACGATAACTCGGCGATGCGGCTAACTGTCGCCTCGACCTCCGGGTCGGTTTCGACCGTCGTGAGCATCGCCGGTTGCCGAAACACACCAGTTTCAGTCTGAAGCGGCTTAGGGTAGTAGCGAAGCATCAGGGCAAACGGCAGCGACTTGAACAAATTGATGTCATCCTGCCACAACTCACGCTGAAGGTTGTTTCGAACCGCATGGCAAAACTCAATCACTGCCAACAGATCTTCAGCTCGGTCGGCGAGCCGGCCACGGCGCAGCGCGGGAAGGATCTCCGTCTTCCAACGCCGCTCCACTAAATCCGCCAGCGCTGGTTCCGATCCCGCCCAGTCCCCCGCGACGGCAACCGCGGCCATTGCCGCACTTCGAACTTCGCCGGGGTCGACTCCCGAAGCGCCGGCGAACGTGCCGGCCACTTTGCCGAGCGCACCGGCGACCCGTGCTCGCTCCTCCTCGGTAAACAGCTCGTAACACCAGTCAAAAACGATAGCTCCCAGTCTTAGGTCATCCAGCCGCTCGAAGCCTTTTGAATGCTCTGCCTTGGCCACAGCCCACGCCGCCGCTTGTCGCCCGGCCGGCTCGTTTCCAGCCGTTTGAAATTGCAAAGCCCGAACCAGAGGCTCTTCGGGCAGCGCCACATTCTGTTCCACAAGCCTTCGCAATTGTTCCCAGCGGACCGAACGACGCTCCACGTCTTTGCGCAAGCGCTTCAGTCGGCTCGGCTCGAGGAAAAGCCGTGGATGGTCCTCGTAGACGCGGTACTCCGGCTGCGCGACGCAGAAGCTCGGCAACCATATGAAAAGTATGCCCAGAACCGACGCTCGCAAGACGGTCCCACGCAGCTGTAGGAGGGACCAGCGCCACAGGCTGCCTCCGCGGACCCGGCCGCGAATCTCTCCTCTAGAAGAGGTGGATCTCTCACTCACGCGCAACAGGCTTTTTGTCGTACTCGGCAAGAACTTCCCCGCGGCCCTCAGAATCGACAGTGGACTTATTGTACCTGTGAGAAGCCCTGGCACAGGCACGCTGACGGCAGGCAGTCGCACGAGAAGCTGGGCAACCAGTCTTGGGGTTTGGGATTGCTTCCGCTGTGCGAACGAGTCCGGTTAGTCGTCGCCCGCGGCGTCGGTCCCCGGCCCGTCGACCTGGAGGTAGAGTTGAGACCCCAACAAGGTTGCCAGGATCATGTCCTCTCCAAAAGGTAGGCGGCCGCCTGCCATCAGGAACTGAGCGGTTCGCCAGGGTGCCTGTCTGGAATGGTCGTACTCACCTATGATCAAAACCGCGGTGCCAGGATCTTCAACCTTCCACCCGCGGGGTCCGAGTGTCCATTCGTCGCCCCATTCGTAAAGCCACTTAGCATCCCTCTCCAGAAGCCGCAGGCACCCGTGGCTAGCGGGTTTGCCAGGAAGCTCGTAGTGGTGGAACGAATGGCCGCGACGGTTGTGGAGGTTGAAGTACCAGGGCAGGAACCAGTTGTGGTTTACGGTGCTGTGGTGCCCTGGAGACTTCCAGTTCAGGTAAAACAGACCACTGGGTGTAGGGCTCGATTCGGCCCCTGAATTGACCGCGCCCCAACGGACCAGGCGACCCTTTTCATAGGCTCCGAATGCCTGTCCGGGCTTGTGAACGACAACCGCTTTTGCGAAACCTTCTAGGGCGACGTAATGCATCGCCAACGGACTGTAAGCCAGTTCATTCAAATCCCAGCGGTCAGCAACGAGAATCTCACTGAGTTCCACCAAATGCTCGCGATCCGAACGGTTCAGCTTTTCCAGGAGCGAGATCTGAGGTTGGGTGAAACTACAGGTCAGTTGCTCGGGATCGTCGGAAACCGGCTCAACCAGCAGCCAGGCTCTTTCCGAAACCGGATGCTCAGGAGGTCCAGCCGCGATCAAACCTCCTCCCACGGCCAACATGGCTATTGTGCCTAACACGATGGCCATCTGACGCCGCTTCATCCGCATGATCCCCCAACCTTTGCCCTCACCTCGGTGCTATCAAGCAGCCTATGCCGTCTAGTAGCAAGTCGGTAACCAAATGAATCAACTGGCCCCCAGCGGCCCTCTTCGTGAAGATTCGACACCTATATTGTTGGACTCGGCCCGAGGCGGTCGGATTTCAGCAGCTAATACACTTTTCGTCGGGAATCCAACAAATTAGTTAACCTAGGTAACTTTGGCTTGGTCCCGGGAAAAGTCTACACAGGTCGCGTCGATGCGCCTTGCACGGTCCGGCGGATGACTGCACTTTGGGGCGGTTGGTCTACGTCCGCCCGCGCCGCGCGGGAGTAGCTGCGAGCCCAAGGATCAGGGATGACGGTTGATGACGGTTTTTGAAGACCGCAATGCCGAGAAAACGGTGGGGAAAACAGCAGGTCAGGGGACGCCAAACCGCTGTTCTGTGGCACGTGAATGGAGCGGGTAACGTGGGCGATTACTGCTGACTCGCGTTCTGCGCCAGGCTTTTCACCTTGCTGAAGATGACGTTGATTTCGTCCGCGACGGCCGGAGTAGTTGCGCCGGCAGCGACGGCAATAAACGCCGTCATCCTTGAGAACGAGCTTGTCACCCAGTGGGCCCTACAAGACTCTAGATCAACTGTAGTTAGGGAATCCCGCAAGTTCAGCTCTGGCGTCGGCGCGGCTTCTTCGCGCGCTCGCTAATCAGAGAGCCGATCCTGGCTAAAGGGTACGAACCCGCCGTGTTCCAAATAGCGCGCCATTTCGTCGGCTACCAAGCGATGACCGCCGGGGCTGAGATGCGCCAGGTCGGCAAACAAATCGGCGCCTCCATGGCCTGCCAGGAAGGGGTAGAGGTCGTGCAGCGGTATTTCCATTTCCTCGCAGAGTTCGCTCATCCTGGCTTGGGGGTAAAGGACTCGAGGCAACTCGTTTTGGACAAGTTCTTCGTCGAATTGAGGCACGAAGGGGAAGGCCGCAACGACGAGACGGCCGTCGATGCTTTCGACCGAATGGTGGATGGCCCCGAGCTGTTCTTTGACATACTCCCATGAGTCTTCGTCCCACGCCTTGGCAAACCCGGGGTAGCGCTCCCAAGGGTATTTCGCCTGGTTCAAGCGGATTAGCATCAGCGCAAACCGCAGCCTTAAGGCCAGGTAGCTCCTCTTGGGAAGCCACGCCAGAGGGTCCCCTTCCTCCGGTAAAGAAGCGCGGCGGGCCTCTTCGGTCAAGAGTAAGCCGACGTCTTGGTTGAAGCGATGGAGGAACCTCACGTTGTCGTTTAGCGTGTACTGCAAAACGACAAGGTCCGGCTCGAGACGCAGGAGCCGCTGTTCGAGAAGGAGACGTTCCTGGTGCATCGTATACCCGGCGATCGCGGCATTGATGACCTCGGCCCGTCCGGTCAATTCCTCCTCAACCATGGCCACCCAATTATCCCGAGGCCCCTTAACCCGCATTTTCAATTTGATGTATGACCTCCCGACCTTCCAGCGGCCTTCAGCGTCTTTATTCATAGGGGCTAGATCCCGATGAGGACGCCATGGAGGCCGACACCCAATGGGTGAAAAACAAACCAAGCCATTCCAGCTAAGTTTCAACGGCTTGTTGAAAGTCGATTTCCAAGGATCGCACGTCACTTCCGACGGCGGCCTGCTGCTAGTCCGCGAGTTGGACGAGCGACTCGGACTCGGCAAGTTGATCAACGAGCATCTCAGCGACTCCCGGCAAGGCACAAACAAGCAGTTCACGCTCGCTGATCTGTTGCGGCAGTCGGTCTACAGCCGCTTGGCGGGCTACGAGGACCTCAACGACGCCGAGCGGATTTCGATCGATCCGACGTTTCGGCTGATCGGTTCGCAGAAGATCTGGGATCGCGGTGCGGCCTTGACCTCGACGCTGCACGGCTTCGAGACGGAGATGCTGGCGAGCGAAGAGAACCTGCTGGGGCTGATGGCGCTGAACCGAGGGCTGGTCGGGCAAGGGGAGGCGTTCGACGACTCCGAGCGGGTCGTTCTGGACATGGACTCCACCGAGAGTCCGGTCCATGGCCAACAGGAAGGCAGTGCCTACAACGGACACTTCGAATCGGTCTGCTATCACCCGCTGTTGCTGTTCAATCAGCACGGCGATTGTCTGGCGGCGAAGCTGCGTCCCGGCAACGTGCACAGCGCCGAGGACTGGGGCGAGCTGCTACTGCCGGAGATCGAGCGCCAACAGGCCGAAGGCAAGCAGGTCACTTTGCGCGCCGATGCCGCCTTTGCCAAGCCGGAGATCTACGAGGCGCTGGAGGAGCGCGGCGCGGACTATGCGATCCGCATTCCGGCCAACAAGAGCCTGGAGCTGGAGATCGAAGACATCCTGTTTCGGCCACCGGGAAGGCCCTCCCGCAAGCCGCTGGTGCGCTACAAGAGTTTTCGCTATCAGGCGGAGAGTTGGTCCCAACCTCGGCGCATCGTGGCCAAGGTCGAGCACCATCAGGGCGAGCTATTCCCGCGCGTCGGATTCGTTGTGACCAGCATGAGCTTGCCGAGCCGTTCGGTGGTGCGTTTCTACAACAAGCGCGGCACGGCGGAGCAGTGGATCAAAGAAGGTAAGCAGGCCACGCACTGGACGCGGCTGTCGTGCCATCGCTTTCGGGCCAACGAGGTACGGCTACAACTGAGCGTGCTGGCCTACAACCTGGGGAACCTATGGCGGAGGCTCGGGCTGCCGCAACGGATCAAGAGCTGGTCGCTGACGAGCTTGCAGCACCGGTTGATGAAGACCGGCGGTCGGCTGATTAAACACGCGCGGTATTACTGGCTCTTGTTCGCGGAGGGACATCTGAACCGGCGGCTGTTTGGCGACATGCTGCGGAGGATCTGGGCGCTGCCTGTGCCGGGCGGGTAGCACCGCACTTGGCGAATGCGAAATCTGTGTACTGAGGACGGAAGCTCGGAGGGGTGTCTGCGAAATTGACTTCGCAGCGGCGGATCAGCCCCCATGAGGGGCAAGAAGGGGGCTCGATCGGTCCCGCCTCAGCCGCCGCCTCTACCGGGTGGAGAAATGGTTGCGCTTCGCCGGGTGAGGGTGTAGACTCGTGCCGTCAGAGCAGCTAAATCGGAAATCCTGGTGTAGGACTCTTCTAAGGGATTCAGGTAGACCGACAGAGGGGGTCGCCAGTAGACATAACTAAGGTAAACACCTGAATCTTAAGGGAAAAGCTTGGTCTTTTCACCTCAGGCATGTATACTCGACTTGTTATGATGCGTGACCTGGAAAGGATTCCGGTTCTTTCCCAAGACGTCGTAGTATTAAGTGAGCAACAGAAGTCCCGCATCCGCCGTCTAGCCGGTCGGCTGGGGCCTCGAGTGCAAGCAATCGAAAACCGCTGGCGCCGGCGGCTTGCCAAGATTGCGGGGGAGGAGTTGGACGGCCCGCGCCTTCGAGCCCTGGCCTCGATCAATCCTGGATCGTGGTCGGAACTGCTGGCCAAGGGGGAGGTAGGCCAGTTCCTTGAGCAGGTCGAATACCACGGACGCCGCCTGGCGAAACTTGATGTACCTCCTGATCACGTGTTGGCGTCGCTTGAAGAATATGAAGAAGCACTGCTTCCCGACCTGAAGCGTTTCTACCCGCATTTTCAATTTGATGTATGACCTCCCGACCTTCCAGCGGCCTTCAGCGTCTTTATTCATAGGGGCTAGATCCCGATGAGGACGCCATGGAGGCCGACACCCAATGGGTGAAAAACAAACCAAGCCATTCCAGCTAAGTTTCAACGGCTTGTTGAAAGTCGATTTCCAAGGATCGCACGTCACTTCCGACGGCGGCCTGCTGCTAGTCCGCGAGTTGGACGAGCGACTCGGACTCGGCAAGTTGATCAACGAGCATCTCAGCGACTCCCGGCAAGGCACAAACAAGCAGTTCACGCTCGCTGATCTGTTGCGGCAGTCGGTCTACAGCCGCTTGGCGGGCTACGAGGACCTCAACGACGCCGAGCGGATTTCGATCGATCCGACGTTTCGGCTGATCGGTTCGCAGAAGATCTGGGATCGCGGTGCGGCCTTGACCTCGACGCTGCACGGCTTCGAGACGGAGATGCTGGCGAGCGAAGAGAACCTGCTGGGGCTGATGGCGCTGAACCGAGGGCTGGTCGGGCAAGGGGAGGCGTTCGACGACTCCGAGCGGGTCGTTCTGGACATGGACTCCACCGAGAGTCCGGTCCATGGCCAACAGGAAGGCAGTGCCTACAACGGACACTTCGAATCGGTCTGCTATCACCCGCTGTTGCTGTTCAATCAGCACGGCGATTGTCTGGCGGCGAAGCTGCGTCCCGGCAACGTGCACAGCGCCGAGGACTGGGGCGAGCTGCTACTGCCGGAGATCGAGCGCCAACAGGCCGAAGGCAAGCAGGTCACTTTGCGCGCCGATGCCGCCTTTGCCAAGCCGGAGATCTACGAGGCGCTGGAGGAGCGCGGCGCGGACTATGCGATCCGCATTCCGGCCAACAAGAGCCTGGAGCTGGAGATCGAAGACATCCTGTTTCGGCCACCGGGAAGGCCCTCCCGCAAGCCGCTGGTGCGCTACAAGAGTTTTCGCTATCAGGCGGAGAGTTGGTCCCAACCTCGGCGCATCGTGGCCAAGGTCGAGCACCATCAGGGCGAGCTATTCCCGCGCGTCGGATTCGTTGTGACCAGCATGAGCTTGCCGAGCCGTTCGGTGGTGCGTTTCTACAACAAGCGCGGCACGGCGGAGCAGTGGATCAAAGAAGGTAAGCAGGCCACGCACTGGACGCGGCTGTCGTGCCATCGCTTTCGGGCCAACGAGGTACGGCTACAACTGAGCGTGCTGGCCTACAACCTGGGGAACCTATGGCGGAGGCTCGGGCTGCCGCAACGGATCAAGAGCTGGTCGCTGACGAGCTTGCAGCACCGGTTGATGAAGACCGGCGGTCGGCTGATTAAACACGCGCGGTATTACTGGCTCTTGTTCGCGGAGGGACATCTGAACCGGCGGCTGTTTGGCGACATGCTGCGGAGGATCTGGGCGCTGCCTGTGCCGGGCGGGTAGCACCGCACTTGGCGAATGCGAAATCTGTGTACTGAGGACGGAAGCTCGGAGGGGTGTCTGCGAAATTGACTTCGCAGCGGCGGATCAGCCCCCATGAGGGGCAAGAAGGGGGCTCGATCGGTCCCGCCTCAGCCGCCGCCTCTACCGGGTGGAGAAATGGTTGCGCTTCGCCGGGTGAGGGTGTAGACTCGTGCCGTCAGAGCAGCTAAATCGGAAATCCTGGATTATAAGTCGGACAGACCCAGTTGGTTAGAGCGAGGCTCCCGCGCAAGGCATGGGACGAGCGGGATCGATGTCGTGACGGCACGCAGGATGCGTGCGCCCCAAAAGCGAAAGGCTGGCTCGCGCCCGCGGCTTGGCTCTTTGGGGTTGCCACGCAGATTCTTGCGCAAATCAGCCCCCGCAGGGCTGGGCCGGCCCCCACTAACGAGTATGAGCACTAGCCCGGCTGGGCGCCTTCTCGCAGTGTAGCGGCCGCGGCAACGATTTCCGAACCGGTGGGGTTCTGGAACGGCCTCAGGTCAAACTCAGGCAGCGCCGAGAAGATGTGGTCGAAGATGTCGGTTCTATCCTTCGCAGTTCACGGACTACATTGCAGCGCTCGACCATCTCTATTTTTGCGTCAAGCTGACCTTGAATAACGCCTACTACCAGGTCCGTGACCTAGAGGCGCATGCCTTCTATCAGGTTTTGCAGGACCAACTGGAGTCGCCGGGCGTACGGGAGTTGTTGCAGCGTGTGTTGGAAACCCTAATGCGAACGTTCCGAGCGCACGGAGGAGTCATTCTGCTCCGGGAACCGGGTGTACCTGGAGATGCTGCAGGGGGACCTGCCGCCTGAGGCGGAGCATCTCAACCCGAAACTGGAGGAGACCAGACGTCTTACGGAGCAAACAATCCAGGAAATGCGGCGTTTGATTTCCGCCTTGAGTCCCAATGTGCTCGAACAACTTGGGCTGCCCGCCAGCGTGCGGCAGTTCGTGAACAACTTGAGTCGGAACTTTCCTGGAAAAGTGCGGGTCCGCATGTCGCAGCTTGAGCACTTGCCCCGAAGCAGCGAGATCATGATGTATCGGCTGGTGCAGGAATGTTTCAGCAATGTCGTAAAGCATTCCAAGGCCCAAAACGTCAACCTCCAGTTGGCCCGGCGGAACGGCGTTGTCCGCCTGAAGATGAAAGACGACGGCGTGGGCTTCGAGCTAAAGGAAGCAGCCCGCAAAACGGACTCGTTCGGGTTGACGGGGATGCGGGAAAGGGTCGCCCTACTCGGAGGTGAAATTGATATTCAGTCCTCTCCGGGTAAGGGAACAAAGGTTGAGATTTCAATTCCTGTTTGAGTAACTAATGTGGTTCGCATACAAAAGGAGCCGAGGTACGAGGTAAAAGCAAATGTCGAAAATTCGAGTGCTGTTAACCGACGATCACACCCTGTTTCGGCAGGGAATTCACACTCTCTTGGCGGAAGAAAGCGACATCGATGTTGTGGGTGAAGCTGCCAATGGTACCGAGTCAGTCGAGCAGATTGGCACCCTGCGGCCTGATGTTGTGTTGATGGACATCGGTATGCCGGGACTGTCAAGTTTCGAAGCGACTCGCCAGATCAAGAAACTTCGTCCTGAAACAAAGATTCTGTTCCTGACGATGTACGATGACGAAGATTACTTGGTCGAGTGCATGGAAGTGGGCGGTAGCGGGTACGTCCTCAAAGACAGCCCTGCGCCGCAACTTTTGGCCGCCATCCGCGATGTCTATCGCGGAGGAAGCTATCTCAGTCCAAAGATGCTTTCCCAACTGGTGGACGATTTCCGGTCGCGCATCAAGACGACTCACCGCTAGCCGCGGTTTGCGACACTTACGCCGCGAGAGAAGGAAATCTTGAAGTTCCTGGCCGAAGGCCAATCAGTCAAGGAGATCGCCACGCACCTGAACCTGAGCGTGAAGACGGTCGAGGCGCACAAGTTCAACTTAATGCGCAAACTCGACATTCACAACAAGGCGCAGTTGGTGCAATACGCGATCCAGAAGAAGATCATCAAGATCCCAATAGGACCTTGAGGTCGAACCAGCACTGACATTTCGGTGGTCGAGTCATAAGCCGACCCGGTGGCGAGGCCCAAGCCCCCGTGGAGTGGTGGTGACGATGCTCGCTCTGGCTTAGTCCAGCTGATGTGGGACTTTGTTCGGGTCCGCACAACGCGAACTACAGAGGGCGAGCCTGCTTGGGAACCACTGCTTCCGGTTTTCGATGATGGCTCGGTTTCCCACGGAGGGTGGGTTCCACCGAGCGCCCTAAATCTCCGAGGCTCGCCTCGGTCGTGAGTCCCCTCTCACACATTTCCCGCCTCCACCTGGCTTGACATCCTCTCCTACCCCTTCCGATACTGAATTCCAGTTGCAACTCAGTTTCAAAAAGAGGCCATGAGTCGTCATCCCACCCCTGATTCTAAGCCCCTGACGCTTGTCGATCTTAAAGAGGGGCACGGGGGGATTCTTGAACGTATCGACCTGCCCAGTGACGAGTCGCGTCGGCTCATGGCGCTTGGTTTTCTACCCGAGAGCCACGTAACCGCCGCTCGGCGTTCCCCGTTTGGCGACCCTACGATTTATCGCGTAGACGGGTCCGAAATCGCATTGCGTCGCGAGACAGCTGCTCGCATGATTCTGCGCTCCGCTACGACGAATCGGCGGGACGCTCCATGAGTCACTGCGACTCGGGCACCGCTGTAGCCGACGTGACGCCACCGGCAAGGACCTCTCCGGGGCGCCAGCGTATCGTGGCAGTTGTAGGACCTCCCAACTCCGGAAAGTCTACGCTTTTCAATCGATTGACTGGCTTGCGCCAAAAGGTCGCGAACTACCCGGGTGTCACGGTCGAGAAGAGGCTGGGTCGGTTGAGGCTGGATAACGGTGATGAGATCACGCTCGTGGACTTGCCTGGCCTCTACAGCCTCGATCCGCGCACCGAGGACGAACAGATCACGCACGATGTGCTGAGAGGCGAGCTCGACGACCTTGGGAAGCCGGACGCAATCATTCTCATCCTTGATTGCACCAATTTGGGCCGCAACCTGGCGCTAGGCGCCCCTATTCTAAGCCTGGGCATACCTACGCTGGTGGGGCTCAATATGGCGGACGACCTACGGTCTCGTGGCGGCGACCTCGACCCAGACGCTCTTTCCGAGCGGGTAGGCGCGCCCGTTGCGCTGATCAGCGCCAGACGCGGTGAGGGTATGGACGCCGTCCTGAAGTTTCTCAACGGCACGGTCGTTGCGCCGCCTCGACGGGAGTTGCCTGTCATCCAGGACATTCCGGCGTGCAGACAGTGGGCGGGGCGCCTGGGGAGCGAGGCCGGCTATCGTCCCCCGGCACCGGCGGTGTGGACGCATAGGTTGGACGCGGTTTTCTTGCACCCTCTGGCCGGCCCTCTCGTTTTTGGGCTTGTCGTGGTGGCTGTTTTTCAGGCGATTTTCACTTGGGCAGAGCCTCTCATGGATGGTGTCGATGCGTTGATTAGCGCTTCCGGGGGATGGATAGCCTCGGTGCTGTCGCCTTCGTGGTTTCGATCGCTGTTAATCGATGGAGTCTGGAGCGGTGTCGGCTCGGTGCTCATCTTCTTGCCGCAGATCTTGTTGCTTTTCTTGTTTATCGGCATCCTCGAAGATTCCGGCTATCTGGCCCGGGGAGCGGTGATCGCTGATCGGACGATGGCAAAGGTGGGCCTGCAGGGGAAATCGTTCATTCCGCTGTTGTCTGCGTACGCGTGCGCGATTCCGGCTGTGCTTGCCGCCCGGACTATCGAGAACAAGCGCGACCGGATGGCGACCATCTTGATAGCTCCTTTCATGACCTGCTCCGCCCGGCTACCGATTTACATCCTGGTGATTGCCGCCTTCGTGCCGGAAGAACCTTTGCTGGGACCGCTTCTGGGGACCCGGGCCGCGGCTCTGCTGAGTCTTTATATCTTAGGATTCGCGGCGGCAATCGGCACGGCTCGGGTGCTCAAGTCCTCGGTCCTGAAGAGTTCTCCGACCCCGTTTATGTTGGAGTTGCCGCCTTATCGCTGGCCGACACTGCGCTCGCTAGGGTTGAGGTTGATGGATCGAGGGAAGGTATTCTTGCGACGCGCGGGGACGGTGATACTAGCAACGGCGGTGGTTTTGTGGGTTCTCTTAAGCCTTCCAACGCAAAACGGTGCTCCCCCACCGATTGAAGATAGTTGGGCAGGTTCACTCGGCAAGACAATCGAGCCGCTGATCGAGCCGCTAGGCTTCAATTGGAAAATTGGCATCGGGTTGCTAACGTCGCTGGCCGCCCGAGAGGTGATCGTCGGTACCTTGGGGACGATCTATGGTATGGAAGCTGATGAGCGCTCGGAGGGTCTGCAAGGGGCCCTGAGATCGGAGCTAACGTTCGGCGGCGCCATCGCACTGCTTGTGTTCTTTGCCTTCGCCATGCAGTGCATGTCGACGGTGGCGGTGGTGCGCCGTGAAACGGGCGGCTGGAAGTGGCCGCTTGCACAGTGGGGTTACATGACGGGGCTAGCGTACATCGGAGCGTTCGTGGCGAACGCGGTGTTCTCGTTGTAGGTTGGCGCGCCGAGGTCTCGCTGACCGGAGTTGAAAGTAGCTCGGGCTACCGCATTCGTCGGAGCCAGCGGCGTGATCTCGCCCCACCCGAGAAACGGTTTCAGACCGCCAGTCGCAGCTGACCCGCGCCGGTGTCTAGCGCGGGTGCGCCGCAGGCTTGGTTCCGACGCGAGCCTTTCTACCGGCCTAGAAGCAAACTACTCGAATAGATTCTTAGGGGGCGGTATTGATTGAACGTCGGTGGGAGCTGCTTGTTAGTTTGCTTTCCTTTCCAGGGCGTACAACGCCAGCTCGACGCGGTCGGACACCCCCAGCTTGTCGAAGATCTTGTGAAGGTGGTTCTTGACCGTCTGCTCGGCGACATACAACTTGTTGGCAATGTCCTTGTTCCTAAAGCCCTGGGTGACGAGCGCAACGACTTCCTGTTCACGGCTACTGAGACTGCGATCCGTCCGTCTCTCGGCGGGATCGCCCGTAGAGTCGGAGAAATGCTCCATCAGGGCAGCGGTGCCCTTGGCATCCAGCCAAATTCCACCCTGGTGCACCTTTCGGATGCTCTTGGCCAGCAGATCGGTTGCGGACTGCTTGAGGACAATTCCGGAAGCGCCTTGCTTCATGGCGTGAACATGTTGGCGAGGGTCCTCGGACGCAGTCAGGACGATGACTTTCGTCTTGAGTTGGTCGTGGTCAACACCGCTCAATGTCGCGATTCCGTCGCGCTGCGGCATGTGGAGATCGAGAAGGAGGACATCAGGCTTAACCTCAGCGAGGATATCCACGACTTCAGTACCATCTTGCGCCTCGGCAACGACTTCGAAATCACTCTCCAGCGACAATAGCCTACGGAGGCCATCACGGAAGACAGGGTGATCGTCCGCCAAGGCAATTCGAATTGGCTCCGCCGTGTGTTCGACGATTGTGTCGGTCTCAGAATGCATTTTAGGATGTGCCTTTCCGCGCCGTGCGCGCGAGGGCGTCAGTGCTACTTCTCGTATACACCTGGTTTGGGTAACTAGTCGATAGACAAGAGGTACCGAAATGTTGAGACAGATAGTACCCCCCCCCAGCTAGGTGCATTACCTAGGGCGGCAACTTCCAGTTGTGCGAAAGTGTTTCAATTTAAAGACCTTAGCAAACGAACAACAGCCGCGATTGCGCGAGCGATGGCGTTCGCGCAACGGGAATCTGTACAGTCTGACAACTCCCGGGTACAGCTAGGCGCCAAAGTCTCGAATCCCGCAGAGCGGTGCTGCCGTGGCGGGTTTTTGGCGTAACGGCGGTGCTCCGTTAACTGGTTTACGGATTGGCTACAATAGCCGGTAGACGATCTTACTAGGCCGGATTGGAAACCCGACCGGCCACAGTCAATGAGAACTGCATGAATCCGAAAAAAATAGTGCAAACCGAAAAAACAGTGCAAACCGATGGAAACGTTAGACATGTCGATATCCCACGCCGTGGCATGCTGGCCGAATGGACGGTGACGATTATTCTGCTGCTATTCGGAACCACGACGCTGGTTCAGGCCTTCGTCATACCCACCGGGTCGATGAAGGAGTCGCTGCTGATTGGGGACCACCTGTTGGTGGACAAGCTGGCGTACGCGCCAGCCGGATCGGTAGGGGAGTATATCTTGCCCTACCAGGATGTCCAGCGGGGCGACATCATCGTTTTTCGTTACCCTCGAGATCTGTCTCAAACGTACGTGAAGCGGGCAGTCGGAATCCCGGGTGACCGCATTCGTATGGTCAACAAGCAGCTCTTTGTTAACGGGGAGCCAGTCGCGGAGCCGTACGTTTCTCACAACACGAGTTATGTAGAGGCGTATCGAGACAACTTTCCCGCCACGCCCGACGTGCGAGTCTATCAGCGGGGACAAATGATGCTCGAAAACCATGTTGTCGGAGGCGAGGTGGTGGTACCTCCCGGCCAGTATTTTGCAATGGGCGACAATCGGGACTCCTCCGACGATAGTCGCTTCTGGGGTTTCGTGCCACGGGAAAACATTATCGGCAAGCCACTGATCATTTATTGGTCCTATGATGCCCCCACCCACCGCCTGCAGGACTCGAGCATCTCGGCGGCGCATATCAAAGACCTCGTGCTGAACTTTTTCAGCAAGACGCGTTGGGGCCGGACGTTTAATCTGATTCGCTCTCACGAATTAACTGCGCCATGAGTGTGCCGTCCCGGCCGCAGGCGCATCTCCACGGGGTCATCCTCGCCGGTGGGCGGGGGACGCGTTTTTGGCCCCGGAGCCGGCGGCGGTTTCCGAAGCAACTCTTGAACGTAGTGGGAGAAGGGTCGCTGCTGCAGCAGACCGTGGGACGGCTGCGACCGCTGATTCCGCCAGACCGAATCTGGGTCTTCACCCGGGATCCCCTCAGACAGGCAGTGGCTCGGCAGTTGCCTCAGGTGCCGAGGCGCCAGATCATCGCCGAGCCTGTGCAGCGTAATACGGGGCCGTGCATAGCTTTGGCCGCGCGGCTTCTTTTGGAGCAAGACCCGGATGCCAGTATGGGGGTGTTTCCTTCCGATCACGTGATTGGCAAGGTTTCACGTTACCTGACTGTCTTGCGCGCCGCGGCGAGAGTGGCTTCCCAGGGGAAGTTGGTCGTGCTGGGGATCCAGCCAAAGTGGCCGGAAACCGGGTACGGATACATCGAGTTTCCCCCGACGACGAGACCTGGCGGGCTCAGACCGCACTCCGTCGTCCGATTCCGTGAGAAACCACGGGAAAAGGCCGCCCGACGATTCGTGGCGGCTGGACATTATGGGTGGAACAGCGGCACGTTCTTCTGGCGTGCCGACGTCATCCGCGAGGCAGTTGGTCGCTTCATGCCTGCCACCGCCGCCAAACTGGAGGAAATCGCACCGCTGCGGTCAAGGAAGTTTCGGCGATCACTGGGCGAGCACTACCCGAGTTGTGAGAACGAGTCCATCGACTATGGTGTTTTGGAAAAGGCGAAGAACATGGTCGGCCTTGCCTGTCCGGATTTTGGCTGGAGTGACGTCGGTAGTTGGGAAGCAGTCTATCGCTTGCTAGTGAGCGGCTCAGCGACCACAGTGGGGCGGACACCCCACAGATCGGTCCGGGCAGCGGGCAACTATGTGGATGCGCCGGGGAAGCTGGTGGCGTTGATCGGTGTCAGGGATCTTATCGTTGTGGACAGCCCCGACGCCCTGCTAGTGTGCCATCGCGGGGACGCGCAGCAAGTCTCGACCCTTGTTGAAACCTTGGAAAACGCGGGCGAAGAATCGCTGCTCTGAGAAACGCCCCAGCCCAGAGGGGCCTTTGCCTGTTTCACTGAATCATCCCCTTGGCAGCAGAGAGGGTCCTGTCGGGCAGTCATTTTCAGACTACACCCTCTAGTGAACGGTCACAGCCAGAAAACGCCCTAAGAGCTTGAAATGAAGGGATTCGTCCTGATCGCGGCTGCCGGCCGGCCCCACCTAAAGTCTGGGAATCTCCTCTTAGCTATCTACAAGAAGGCTGCTAAATCCAATACTGTTCACTTAAGCTGTAATAGAACCCTGAGTTTTTTCCGCATTGCACCGTTTGTCATGTACCGGCGCGACATGTTGCGCTCTGGACAAGCGGGATCGCTTGTCCCTACTTGAGTCGTCACAAGCCGCGGCAGTAGGGACCGGCGATCTCGCCGGTCCGGGGGTCCGACACATCGCCCCACAGACTCCTCCGGGGCCTGTTCGCTTGTGCGGTACCACCGCGACCCGCTCTCGACACATACGGGATTCGTTCTAAGCAGTCCCTAACGATAGCACTATGACGCTTAAGGGGAAAACAGTACGAGTGCTCCATTGGCAATCGTAGAGAATTGTTGGATCATAGAAGAACTGAGAGTCTATTGGCTTTTGGGTCATTCACAAATCACAACCAGGAGATGGACGTGAGAAAACTGTATGGTTTACTTGAGAACTTAAAGCGCGACGAGAGAGCGCAAGACATGGTGGAGTACGCTTTGTTGGCCGGATTCATCGCAGTAGCGGCCGGCGCCCTGCTGCCTGGGATCGCGGACGGCATCAGCGTCATCTTCAGCAAGATGCGCAGCCTCGTCAACAACGCTGCAGCGCAGTAGACAAAAAAAGTCGGCATTGTCATCGTCCGGAAGCGGGCGGAGTGGCCGACTAGGCGTGTCAAACCCGAGAGATTCACTCGGGGGGGCATGCTCATTTCGCCGCTCGGACGGGCTGGCTACAGGCCGGCCCGGTCCGAAGGGCGACGCTCGATGTGTCGAAGCCCGATTCGTCTATCCTAGTGTAGTGCCACATAAATAACTGGACAATAACACCCTTTTCACGGTAGGATGGTTTATGTGGCCATCCGCTGACGCTCTACCCCTCACCGCTCCGCAGCGAAACGCTCTTCGTCGCCTGGTTCGAGGAGGCAACACAGCCCAGAAAATGGCCTTACGGGCAGGCATTGTTTTGCTGTGTGCGCAGGGGTTGGCGAACCACGCCATTGCCCGCGAACTCGGCGTCAACCGCAAGACCGTCATCCTGTGGCGAAAGCGCTTCGCCCAGTCCGGCCTCGACGGACTCCGCGATCGGACGCGCCCCGGACGCAAACCGGCGCTCTCCGCTGAATTCGTCCAATGCATCCTCGATACAACGCTTCACGAGAAGCCCCGGGCGGCCACGCATTGGAGCACCCGCACCCTCGCCAAGCACTTGGGCGTCTCCAAGATGGCCATCCAGCGCGTCTGGAAAGCGCACGGACTGCAGCCCCATCGCCTCGAAACTTTCAAGCTCAGCCGCGACAAGCAGTTCGTCGAGAAACTCCGCGACGTGGTCGGTCTGTACTTGAATCCGCCCGAGCACGCACTGGTGCTCAGTGTCGATGAGAAAAGTCAGATCCAGGCCTTAGACCGCAGCCAGCCGGGACTGCCCCTGAAAAGGGGTCGTGCCGGCACCATGACCCACGACTTCAAACGACATGGCACAACGACGTTGTTCGCCGCCTTCAATGTGCTCGACGGCAAGGTGATCGGCGAGTGTCTGCCGCGACATCGGCACCAGGAATTCCTCAAATTCCTACGCAAGATCGACCGCGAAACGCCACCGGCGCTGGAGCTGCATCTGATCGTGGACAACTACTCCACGCACAAGCATGAGCAAGTGAAGAAGTGGCTCGCGAAGCACCCCCGCTTCCACTTTCACTTCATTCCCACGTCTTCTTCTTGGCTCAATCTCGTCGAGCGCTGGTTCCGCGAGCTGACACAGAAGCGCATCCGCCGCGGCGTGTTCCGCAGTGTTCCCGAACTCGAGGCCGCCATCCACGAGTACCTGGAAGCGAGCAACCAAGCGCCCAAGCCCTTTGTCTGGACAGCTCCGGCACAAGATATCCTCGCCAAAGTCGAGCGCGCCGCCAAAACCCACGCCATTGTCCAGAACCGTTAGTGGCACTACACTAGGGAATCGAGGGTGCCCCGGAACCCCCGTCCGCTCATCCTTACTCGTACCCTGTACGTGGTCGCAGACAGAAGCTGCTTCTTGGCGATCGAAGCGGTTAGCTAGAGTGACTGTCACGAATCGGCGTATCCTGGCTGTTCAACCCCTTCAGCTGGTAACCTCGAGGGCTGGGCCAACGGTCCGATGCGGGCGTTTGACCTTCTCGGCGTTCGGCAGTCATGGGCCGCCGGGCCTTCAAGCCATAATCGGGAAGCCGCAGAACAGTCGCCTCAGTCCAAACCCGGGAGCGGAACAATGAAACGTGCCGCTGCTCTGGTACTGAGTGTATTCGTCGGCTTAGTACTCGGAGAGTTCATTGTGCGAGTTCGAGAGGAAGCCGGTTTCCGCGGAGCGTGGAAATCGATCTGGGAAAAAGACGGTGTTCCCGAATCATACGGCGGAAAAAACGAATGGCTGGTGCCCGATCCGGACCTCAGCTTCACCTACAACCCAAATCTCCCTTACGTCAACTCGCTCGGCATCCAGGCTCCCGAAATACCCCCAAAAGACCCCGCGGGGCCCATGCGAATCATCGTGATCGGCGATTCGGTAGCGGCCCAATCGCTTAAGCAGGAATTCCTCAAATTCCTACGCAAGATCGACCGCGAAACGCCACCGGCGCTGGAGCTGCATCTGATCGTGGACAACTACTCCACGCACAAGCATGAGCAAGTGAAGAAGTGGCTCGCGAAGCACCCCCGCTTCCACTTTCACTTCATTCCCACGTCTTCTTCTTGGCTCAATCTCGTCGAGCGCTGGTTCCGCGAGCTGACACAGAAGCGCATCCGCCGCGGCGTGTTCCGCAGTGTTCCCGAACTCGAGGCCGCCATCCACGAGTACCTGGAAGCGAGCAACCAAGCGCCCAAGCCCTTTGTCTGGACAGCTCCGGCACAAGATATCCTCGCCAAAGTCGAGCGCGCCGCCAAAACCCACGCCATTGTCCAGAACCGTTAGTGGCACTACACTAGGGCCCTGCCGACCCAGGGTTTCGCTTCGCTTCACCCTGGGCTATGATCCGCGCGGCGCTTCGCGCCTTGTCTCGCAACGACAGAGACAACGGCCGCAAGTCTACGGGACTCGACCGGCCAGAAAAGGCCGCTGATCTGGCGGGCGGCGCACCGATAGTGGTACAGGGAAGCGAGATCGCGCCCGCCTAGATCCTCGCTACGGGACTTTGAGAAACACCAAAAGCCGAAAAGAGAAACACTTTTTGGCGGTTATCGCGGAAGCTCTTCGAGCAGTGGCCCAGTTTCAACGATCCTTCCGGTGCCCCGGGCCGGCTTGAGGGCTGATTTGCGCAAGAATCTGCGTGGCAACCCCAAAGAGCCAAGCCGCGGGCGCGAGCCAGCCTTTCGCTTTTGGGGCGCACGCATCCTGCGTGCCGTCACGACATCGATCCCGCTCGTCCCATGCCTTGCGCGGGAGCCTCGCTCTAACCAACTGGGTCTGTCCGACTTATAATCCAGGATTTCCGATTTAGCTGCTCTGACGGCACGAGTCTACACCCTCACCCGGCGAAGCGCAACCATTTCTCCACCCGGTAGAGGCGGCGGCTGAGGCGGGACCGATCGAGCCCCCTTCTTGCCCCTCATGGGGGCTGATCCGCCGCTGCGAAGTCAATTTCGCAGACACCCCTCCGAGCTTCCGTCCTCAGTACACAGATTTCGCATTCGCCAAGTGCGGTGCTACCCGCCCGGCACAGGCAGCGCCCAGATCCTCCGCAGCATGTCGCCAAACAGCCGCCGGTTCAGATGTCCCTCCGCGAACAAGAGCCAGTAATACCGCGCGTGTTTAATCAGCCGACCGCCGGTCTTCATCAACCGGTGCTGCAAGCTCGTCAGCGACCAGCTCTTGATCCGTTGCGGCAGCCCGAGCCTCCGCCATAGGTTCCCCAGGTTGTAGGCCAGCACGCTCAGTTGTAGCCGTACCTCGTTGGCCCGAAAGCGATGGCACGACAGCCGCGTCCAGTGCGTGGCCTGCTTACCTTCTTTGATCCACTGCTCCGCCGTGCCGCGCTTGTTGTAGAAACGCACCACCGAACGGCTCGGCAAGCTCATGCTGGTCACAACGAATCCGACGCGCGGGAATAGCTCGCCCTGATGGTGCTCGACCTTGGCCACGATGCGCCGAGGTTGGGACCAACTCTCCGCCTGATAGCGAAAACTCTTGTAGCGCACCAGCGGCTTGCGGGAGGGCCTTCCCGGTGGCCGAAACAGGATGTCTTCGATCTCCAGCTCCAGGCTCTTGTTGGCCGGAATGCGGATCGCATAGTCCGCGCCGCGCTCCTCCAGCGCCTCGTAGATCTCCGGCTTGGCAAAGGCGGCATCGGCGCGCAAAGTGACCTGCTTGCCTTCGGCCTGTTGGCGCTCGATCTCCGGCAGTAGCAGCTCGCCCCAGTCCTCGGCGCTGTGCACGTTGCCGGGACGCAGCTTCGCCGCCAGACAATCGCCGTGCTGATTGAACAGCAACAGCGGGTGATAGCAGACCGATTCGAAGTGTCCGTTGTAGGCACTGCCTTCCTGTTGGCCATGGACCGGACTCTCGGTGGAGTCCATGTCCAGAACGACCCGCTCGGAGTCGTCGAACGCCTCCCCTTGCCCGACCAGCCCTCGGTTCAGCGCCATCAGCCCCAGCAGGTTCTCTTCGCTCGCCAGCATCTCCGTCTCGAAGCCGTGCAGCGTCGAGGTCAAGGCCGCACCGCGATCCCAGATCTTCTGCGAACCGATCAGCCGAAACGTCGGATCGATCGAAATCCGCTCGGCGTCGTTGAGGTCCTCGTAGCCCGCCAAGCGGCTGTAGACCGACTGCCGCAACAGATCAGCGAGCGTGAACTGCTTGTTTGTGCCTTGCCGGGAGTCGCTGAGATGCTCGTTGATCAACTTGCCGAGTCCGAGTCGCTCGTCCAACTCGCGGACTAGCAGCAGGCCGCCGTCGGAAGTGACGTGCGATCCTTGGAAATCGACTTTCAACAAGCCGTTGAAACTTAGCTGGAATGGCTTGGTTTGTTTTTCACCCATTGGGTGTCGGCCTCCATGGCGTCCTCATCGGGATCTAGCCCCTATGAATAAAGACGCTGAAGGCCGCTGGAAGGTCGGGAGGTCATACATCAAATTGAAAATGCGGGCTTAAAGGTCATCAGGCCTTTGCTGTCGAGTTCCAAACCCACCTCGACCATCGATTTGATGGTGCCGCTGCCCTGGAAACCGGTCACATCGCGCAACGCCTGCTGCACCGACCGAACCGCGACGCTCCCGGAGAGAACCCCGGCGGCTTCACCAAACTGCGTGGCCAGGTTGGCGACCACCCCGTTATAGTCCGCGGCAATGTTGCCCAAGGCGGTCGCGATCTGTGTCCGATCGGTTTGTGTGGAGACGGTGGCGTTCCCCGCCCCGACTATCGTCAGTGACAGCCCGGGCGCGAAGTCGGTGATCGTGTTGCTCGAGTTGTTGGCGGAAACGCCGTTGACGGTAAACACAGCGTTGGTGCCTTGATTCACCGCGGTGAGGAGGTCGGCGCCGCGCTGTCTTCGAGTTTCAGCGTGGTGGTCCCGGTTGTGGTCCCCGTTAACGTCAAGCGATGGCTTGGATTCGCGGGGTCACTGCTTGTATTGATCAACGAAGCCTTGACGCCCAGTGTCGTCGACTGGGCGTTGATGAAATCCCTGAGACCCTGTAGCGTATTGTCGTATGCTTCTACGGTCTGGGTTCCTGCCAAACCCGACACAAACCCTGTCCCCTGTGCACTGTCAGTCGTGGTGATGTCGGTCTTCGTGTTGCTCCGGACTTTGACTTCTCCATTGACGGCGGAAAAGACAACCCCGGCGCTCACCAGGCTTGCGTCTAATGCGACTTGGGCGTTGAGAGCGGCCGCGATCTCCTCTTCGGAGTGCCCACCAACCGTTCCGCCCCCTTCGAGTCCGGTGACGACCGTACCCGTGTTCGACGAGGTGAAGGTGAAGCCCTGGCCCGCCGTGTCACTGACCACAAGCTTGAGCTTTCCGCCTTCGTCGCTGAAGCTGACTTTGCCGTTGAGGTTTGCGTTCGCCGTGATTTGATCATTTAACAGTGTCGCGATAGCCGTAGCGTCGTCCCCGCCGGCTAGTCCAACGGTGGTGATGGTCTCGTTGATTGTCGAGTCTTCGCTGACAAAGGTAACCGATACGGTGTCACCTGCGCTCGCGCCGCTGGGCGCAGCCCCGGAAACGAAGAAGCTGTTTAGGTTGGCGGTGATGCTGCCGGTAAGGCCGTTCGAGAAATCAACCTGAACACTCACTGCGGGAGACGGCGTGGCCGAACCCGTCGTACCAGCCGTTCGGCCAGAACCTATAGTCAGCAGGTCGATATTGGTGACCGTAGTCCCCAGGGTCAGCTTGTAAATGCCGTCCGCCGTGAGACCCGTTTTGTCGGTGTCAGCCAGGCCGGTTAGGGTGGTCTCCTGCGCTGCTTTCGCTTCCGAGGTGACGACAAGGTCATAGGACTGGGTCGTGGGAGTCCCGGCAACAGTTACTACCGCGACTTCTTGGTCGCTGGACGAGGCGGTGACCGCCGAAGTCGCGCCCAACAGGCCCAGTGAGGCAAACTCGCTTTCAAGATTGGCAACGACGAACGACAGGTCTCCCAGCGCCTGTTGCTGGGCGAGGTTTATGGTTTGCTCGGTTTGAAGCTGCTGGATGGGGAGGTTCGCGACCTCGAAAGTAGTCTGCAGAATGGCCTGAAAGTCATCTGAGAATTCGCTGAACCCGGTGAAGCTGATAGGTGTGAGGCTCATGGTGATTCACCTCCCTCGAGTGTTGCCCGACAATGCCCGACGCTAGCGACTAAAGTGTCCAAGCGCGACCTCCCTCGTCGTTCGGCTGTTCGGGCGGCAAAGTGTCGGTCGGGGCCGATTGACTCTCCACCCGGGGCCTAGCCTGCTGCCACCCGTCGTGAAGGGTGCTGAGCAAGCGTATGGCCTCTTCCAACGGCGCGCGTTCCTGCCGCGCGTTTGCCTCGGCGAGCCGCTCGAAAATGTATTCGTACAGCCTTGCCAAGTCCGTCGCAATCTCTCCGCCGGCCTCCCCGTCCAGCGAACTCGCCAACTCGAGAATGATCTCCATGGCACGGGATATGGCCTTGCTGCGTTCGTCGACGTTGCCGGCTTCAAGATGACCTATCGCCTGGTTGAGCTTCTCAATCGCCTTGGCGTAGAGCAGGCAGACCAGATCCCAAGGATCCTTGTCGAGGAGATCGTTCTCGACGTACTCATGGGCCGGATGGTGTTGCATGGATCTAGGTCCACTGCCTCCTGGTGGTCGGAGGCGTCCTTAAGCGATTCTGCTTCCCTGATTCAGCTCTTGGAGAATCTGGGCGGCGTGCAGAGTTGTCTCCGGAGGAACCTGGGCAATCACCTCGTTGGTTACTCGGTCCACGATACGAATCAGCGTCTGTCCCGTGTCTCGGTCAATGGAGAACCGCAACTCGCTGGTCGGGCCGACACCCCCTCCTTCGTTGATGGTTCGAATCGCTTTGGCGATCTCCCGGTTCTTAGCTGCCTGTTCCGGTCCCAGTCCTTGCGGTCCCTCTCGGGCGGCCGCGGGGCTGGAAGCTCTTACTGCTTGTAGATCGACGTTGGTCATCACCTCGCCCCCTTTCGTGGTTTGAGGCGAATGAGGCGGATTGCGAAGCGATCCTCGCTACGCCCTCCGGTTCATTTGCCAATGTCCTTATCGGCCAATAATTGCGGCTCTAGAGGAGACGACGATATTTTTCGATGGCGGAGTGTGGTTGACAGCAGATTTAGCGCGGTCGCGGTGCGGGTTCCTTAGGCCAGCAGGTCGAGCAGCGTCGGCTGCTGCCGCGCGGCGACTTGCAGGGCGAACTGCTCGGCGGAAGTATTCGTAGTCAGCTTTTCGATTGCCTCCAGCACGTCTGTGTCGCGGTGCCGTGACAGCCGTTCGCGATTGATGACGTCGAGTTCCGCCAAGTTTTGAAGCGTAACATCGACTTGCCGTAGGGTGCCTCCGTAAAAGCCCTGCGAGACGGAGAGGTGGTCGACCGCGCGTCGAAGTGACTCGACGCCTTGCACGATGCCCGGTTGGTTATTGTTCGTCAGATCCTGGATGAGTTGATTGAGCACTCCAAAGACGTTTGCGCTCTGAGTGCCGCCCACAAGATGGGTACCTGCCAGACCGGAGCGAAAACCTGTCCCGCGATCAAAGTCAATGGCGGTAAAAGAGAAGTCGACATCTCCGTCAACGTGCAATTCGCCGTTTACCGCCGTGAACGTAATATTCGCGGCTGTGAGTTGGGGGTTGGCTGCTACCTGCGCGTTGAGCGCCGCGGCGATCTCCGCGGCTGATTGTCCACCTACCGCCCCGCCCGGCTCCAGACCCGTCGTCAGCCCCCCGGTAGCCGAGGAGGTGAACGTAAACCCAACACCCAGGGTGTCGCTCTGCACGAGTCGCAGGTTTCCGCTGCCGTTGTCACTGAAGGTAAGATTTCCCGCGAGTTGGGTGTTACTCGCGATCTCAGTGTTGAGCAGGGCTGCGATCTGTGCTGTGGTTTCTCCTCCCGCCAAGGGCGGAGTGGTGACCGTTTGGTTGATGGCACCGTCGCTGCTCGTGAATGTCACCGAGATCGTTTCGCCCGCAGTCGGCGCGCTTGGGGCGGAAGCAGCGACGAAAAAGCCGGCCAGATCGATGCTGATCACGGCGTCCACGTCGCCCGAGAACGCTATGCCGAGTCCGATGGGAGGGTTGGGAACGCTGGCGCCGGGGGTCTCGGGCGTCCGTCCAATGCCGGTATACGAGTCGGGACGTGCGAAGATGGCGTTGCCGGGAAGGGAAATCTGCGCCGGCCGGCCGTCGGGGAAGCTGACCGCCCGACTGCTGTCGTCGCCCTGGTAGATCAAGCCATCGGGGCTGTTTTCGTCGATCACAAACGGTGTCGTTTCGAGAGCGGTGCCGGCGAAAAAAAACGGCCCGAATGTTTGCTGTTGGCGAGTTGGACGAGATGGCTGAAGATGCCGTCGATTTCCGAGGCAATGATGTCGCGGCCGGTGGCGTCTTGCGTATCGCTCGCCGCTTGTGTCGCCAGTGACAAAGCACGCGTCACCACCGTCACCGCCTGGAACAGCGATCCATCAACGGCGCGTAGCTCGGCCTGTACTTGATCCAGGTTGCTTCGAAACTGGTCCAGGACCTTCAGGTCAGTGCTTGTGCGAACCACGGCAGCGGCATCGCTTGGTGAGTCAGATGGCTTCCTGACTCGCAGTCCGGACGAGAGTTCAACGTTGGCGTCATGTCGGCGTTCCTACGACTGCCTTAGGTTGAATAACACCTGGCGGCTTTCGGAAAGGAAGGTGGTTCTCATCCGGTTACCTCACCAAGCTCAAGACGTCGGTCGAAAGGGTGTCGATGACCTGGATGACCCTCAACATGGCCTGGAAGGATCGCTGAAATTGGACCAGCTGAATCGCTTCCTCGTTGATGTCCACGCCGGAGAGGCTGTCGCGCAGATTTTCCGCCGTCAGCAGAATCTGCTCTTGCGTTTCCAGCCTCGTTGTGGAGCCTCGGATGTCGTCGCCTACCTCTTTGACGAGGCCGGCATAGAACTGGCTAAAGGTCGAGGAGTCGATCACCGGCGTACTGGCAAGCGCCTCCAGCGCCAAAGCGTTCTCGTTGCCAAGGGGGGAGGAGGCCGTGCCCGCCGCGATTTCTGCCGGCGGCAAACTCGCCACCGATATCGTGGCCGCCGCGCTGGCGCCGCCGGCGGTTCCCGTGGCAGGAAGCCCCGAAACGAAACCGGTGCCTTGGTCGTTTTCCGTCACGGTGAAGTCAAACGAGGGATCGCCGTCGAGCTTGACTTCGCCGCCCACGGCGGCAAAGCGAATGCCGGCCGCCGAGAGGGTTGCGTCGAGCGCCACCTGGGCGTTTAAGGCCGCGGCGATCTCTTCAACGGAGTGCCCTCCTAGAGTGCCCCCTCCTTCCAGCCCAGTTGTAAACGCCGGATTGCTTGTGGTCGCGGTGAAGCTAAAGCCCTGCCCGGCTTGATCGGACAACACGACCTTAAGAGCATCGGCCGGCGGTCCCGCGCCGGTATCGGAAAAGGTGATCAACCCGGCCAGATCGGGGTCGAGGGCGATTTGGTCGTTGAGCCGGTCGCGGATCTCCGCGGTCGTCTGGGCAGGAGTGCCGCCACCGAGCAATGGCGCGGTCGTGATCGTCTTTGAGATCGTACCGTCGGCGCTCGTGAAGGTGACCGAAACCGTTTCTCCGGCTACCGGCCCGCTAGGGGCCGCCGTCGCGACGAAGAAGCTGTCGAGGTTGGCCGTAACGCTTCCCGTGACGCCATTCGAGAAATCTACCTGGACGCTTACCGGCGGCGACGGAGTGGCTAGTCCAGTGGTTCCTGCTGTTCGTCCACTTCCGAGCACGAACGAGGTCAGGTAGGAAAACAAGTCCTTGCCCGGTGCGCCCACCAGATCAACGCCGCGAGAAAGTTGCTCGTTGACCTGATCGGCAATGCTTTTGGCTAGGCGATTCACCTGCGACAGGTAGCGGGGGAGTGTTTGGTTCCGCGCTTCGAGAATGGCCCCCAGAGATCCCCCTTGTGACTCGAGAGATGCAGTAATGTCGGCCCCCCTCGAGTCTAGAATCTTGATGCCGGTAGAAGAAAGGCTGGCGGTGAGGGGACTCGTTGTCGGCCCGACCACCAACTGAGTGCCGCCACCCCCTAAGAGAGAAAGCGTACCGTCGGATTGCTCGATGACGGTGAAGTTGATCAGCCCCGCCAGCTCGTCCAGTGTTTGAAGCAGGCGCGTCTCGGCGGCGAAATTCGGCGATTTGGCATCGGGGCTCGTTCGCTGCGACGCCAGCTCGGCAACTTGCTCGAGCAGCAAGTTGATGCGCTTTACCGTCGAACGTGCATCCGTATCCAGGTTGCTCAGGGATCGCGACAGTCCGCTGACCGTTGATCGAAACGTGCGAGTCAACCCGTCGGCCGCGGTGAGTACGGAACTCCTAAGGCTCAAGTCCCCGGGAGAAACCGACAGCGCTGAAATGGAGGCAAAGAACTCGTCCAAGTTCGCGCCTAAGCTGCCGCTGCCAGTCAGCCGGAACAAGGGCTCAACCTGTTGTAGGGTCAGCGCCTTCTTCTCGAACAAGGACGTCGATTGTTTGGCCAGCAGCACTTGGAAGTCGAGCAGCCGGTCGCGCAGGCTCTGGATCCGGTTGACCTCGACTCCTAGCGACTGGCCGGCTCCGTCGGGGGTGCCCAGCGGGGCGAGCGAGACTCTTTGGCGGGCGTAGTTGGAAGTCGCGGCGTTGCCGATATTGTTCTGGATCACCGACAGCGCTTCGCTGAATGACGCCAAACTGCGAGTCGCGGCTCCCAAAGCGCTGGTGAGGTTTCCCATTGCCATGCCTCAGCGCTCAGGCGAGGGTGACTGCCCGTGCGGTGGCGCCCTTCCCGTGAATAGCTCCCCCGCGCCGCTGCTTCGATCTCGAGTAAACCAGCCTCAACGAGCGTCGCGTGGCGGAGGACTTCGGAAAGCAAGAATGTCTGTCTACGCAATCTCTCGCAGCCTTCTCTGGTCCCCTCGGGCGCCGGCTCACCGGCTTCCAACCTCTGTTTAAGCCCCTCGAGTGCTTCCAGCTGACCCTTCATGGCGAGCGCCTGCTCTCCCAGTTCGGCGTAGCGGCCACTCGTAAGGAGAGTCAGGGCCGACTCTAGCGAACGCCCGATTTCTTTCAGGGATGAGGAATCGTCGGTTGGCATAGAGTTCACTTCAGCCTAAAGTGCGTGCTGGTGGCGACTCCCGCCTCGACAGCAGGGTCGTTACTCACCGTCGTAGCGGAACAGGCCGGCTCACGCTCCCCCAGGAGCTTGGGGCCCACCTGAGGAGCCATCAGAAGGTCGCGCTAGGGCCCTTCCGGACCCTGCCCGTTGAGAGCGTCGTCCACCAGGCTCTGGGCCACCTCGTCGGCTGCGACTGAAAAGGTTCCGTTCGCCACGGCTTCCTGCAGGCGCTCGATCTTATTCGTTAACTCTGGTGGCTCGGTCCCCAGCGCCCTTGTCAGTTGTACGGCAAGCGATGACAGGCTTGCCGAATCCTTGCCTGATTGGACGCCCTTCTCAGCAACCTGTTGTTCTCTTTCCAGCTGTTGCGGCCGCTCCACTTGCCGCGACTGCACATCACTGGAAGGAGAGAAATGGTCATCGATCCTCATTCGTTGGTCCCGTCAGATACAGTGGTCTTGCTCTTCTTATCGGCGGGTGGGCTGGAAATCTAAACGATAGTTAGGGGGACTGTTTTACGATTGGCGGGTCGGGGAGCCGTTGGTCACCCTGAAGCGCCCCCATCAGGAGCTTCTGGAAGCCCAAGCCGCCCTTGGCGGCAAGCGCTTCGGCGAGATGTTTTTCGGCCAGCTCGAGGTAAGTCTCCGATCCCGTGGCCGCGTCGTCTTGGGGATCGAGCCGGCCGGCTTCTCGGGCGATCTTGAGCAGTTGTGCGATCAGCATGGCCTCGAAATCTCGGGCCGCTTGCTCTGGGGAGGCGTTGGCATCTGGGCGTCCTGGGCTGAGCGGGAACGGGGTAACGGCTGAGATTGACACTACATGACCTCCAGTTCGGCGTCCAGCGCCCCGGCGACGGCAATACTCTGCACGATCGCGATGATGTCTCTGGGTGTCGAGCCGATCGACATCAACGCCTTGATCAGCTCCTCAACGCTGGCGCCCTGCTTGAGGAGAACCTGCCGCGCCTCCTCCTCCTCGACCCTGACGCCCACTTGCGGGGTCACGACAGTTTCTCCCGACGAGAGAGCCGGGGGCTGCGAGACGGCGAAGTCGGTGACGATTTGGACCGTCAAATTACCATGCAGAACCGCCACGGGAGCAATGGTGACTTTGCTGCCTATCACTACCGTGCCGGTGCGCTCGTTCAGCACTACTTTCGCCCGCCGATCGGTCGGTACGTCCAGACTGTCGATCTGGGCGATAAACTCGACGGGCTGATCGCGATAACTCCTCGGCGCGCGCACCAGGACCACGGCGGCGTTTTCAGCTTGTGCGACGCGCTGCTCGAACCTACGGTTCAAGGTCTCCGCCAGCCTTGACGCGGTTACGAAATCAGGCCGCCGAAGCTGCAGCCGAAAACCCGACAGATCAGGTCCGAGTGTCGGAGCCGGGCGCTCGACGATGGCTCCTTCGGGAATCCGGCCGACCGTAGGGTGATTCACTTGTACCCCCGTACCTCCACGGCCCGCGCTGAACCCCCCGATCGAAACCGCGCCCTGGGCCACGGCATACACCTCGCCGTTGGCGGCCTTCAAGGACGTCAGCAGCAACGTGCCGCCCTGCAGGGTTGCCGCGTCCCCAATCGACGATACGGTTACGTCGATCGTGGTACCAGGTGCGGCGAAGGGAGGGAGATTACCGGTGGCCATTACAGCCGCCACGTTATTCACGCGCAGTGCGCCGGGAGGAACGTTTACCCCCATCTTCTGCAGCAGATTCGATAAGCTTTGCGTAGAGAAAACCGTCTGCTGCCGGTCCCCTGTGCCGTGCAGCCCTACCACCAGCCCGTACCCGATCAGCATGTTGTGGCGTACGCCTTCGATTGTCACCAGGTCCTTGACCCTCGCTGCCTGGCAGACACCAGGTACAAGAATCAAGCCTAGGATCAGTAAACTCAGCGGGCGGAGAGTCATCGGGAAACGCTAGAACGGCAGTATTCCTTTGATGATGCGGAACAGTAGATTCGGCCTCTTGATGGCGTCGTTAACTACTCCTTTGCCGTTGACGCGAAGATCCATCATGGCAATGCGGTCGGAACGAATGCTGTTGTCCTGGGCTAGATCGACCGGCCGGGCCACTCCGCGGATAAAGACGAGCTGCCGTTCGGAGTTGATGGCGATCTCCTTGACGCCCTCGATCACCAGGTTGCCGTTGGGCATTACGTGCGTAACCACGGCTGTGATCGTCGCCGTGACGCTCGTCTGTCGGCTCGTAGTTCCCTGACCGTCGAGCGATCTCTCCCCGGAGGACTGAGCCAGGTTCGCCAGCGTGCCCGCGGGGTTAAGGGCGCCGAGCAGCGAGGTGACGGAATGGTTCGAAGACGAGCTCCTGGACGACGATGTTGTTCCGCTGCTGAGCGCGCTAGCCTGCTCGACCACCTGAATCGTCACCAGATCCCCCACGCTCGCCGCCTTGGGGTCGCGCCCAAGCTCAGCAAGATAAGAGCGGCTGGTGAATAGCGAGCCGCTTGACGGACCACTCCGCCTCGTCACCCGCAAAGATTCCTCGATGTGATGATTGAGGGTTTCTTCACTGCTTTGGCCGTTCGCCGTCGGAGTCCCGATGGAAGTTAATAGCGCGGTTGCCGCGGCCGCCACTCCGACAAAAATTGTCTTGCTCATGGAATAAAAGTCGCCTCGGCGCGCTTCTGATCGACGATCGTAGCGACCACTCGGCGCCCGGATTCGAGGTTCCGGCAAGTAATGCGGTCCCCCAGGCTACCGGCCTCCTCAGCCCTGGCGGGCACCCGCAGCTGGATGCTTTTCGATTTCAGCGCGAGCTCGATAAGGTCCCCTCGCTGGACCAGTTGTGTGTCGACCAGCATGGCGCGCGCGAGGGCCTGGCCAGACTTCAATGAATACTTTAGTGTTTTTCCCTCAACATCCTCTGGCAAAATAAGATACTTCTCGGGAGAACCAGGAAGAACGCCTTCTCGAAAGGTGAAGTCTTTGGACCCGACCATGCTTCTCGCGGGCATTGCCTGGCGGGCTAGAGCGCGCGTTCCCAGAATCGACACCGTAGCTCTAAGCGGCACAGTACCACTTCGCCCGTCGCTGTCTCGCCAGCCTAGAGGTATCGAAACCGGCTGATTGAGGCGGTTGAGTGAACTGCGGATCTCAAAGCTCAACTTTCCCGCGGGCATCAGCGCCTCGGAGAACCCATGCAGCCTAACCCGTAGTTTCTCTATTGGTAGTTGATAGCGTTCCGCTAGGGCCGCCGTCACGGCGCGGAGGGCTTCCTCCGGTGTGAGCTTCCGCATCCGTCGGGCGACCAGAACCGCCTCGGGGAGGTCCTCGATTTCGAGCTCCAGACCGTGGCGGTTAGCCCAGCGGATCAGCTGCCGACGGCTGACCCGTCGCTCGACTCCCGGCAGTGGCGCGTAGGCTATCACCTGGCTCCCATCGAGCGCCCCCCACTCCGGGATGACCCGGGCCAGGTCCGCGGCGGTGAGACGGTCCCGCTCGAGCTCGATCTCGACGACTCTTCCTGCTCGCAGAGGCAGGCAAAGGCCCACCAGTAGTAGGAAGATCGCAACGCTCCACCCACGCAGCGATAATCTGAGGAATCCTGGGGACAGGCAACCAGGCGCACTTCGTCCGCGCCACGGGGATGGTAGGTTTTTTGTCTGTCGGACCCCCCACCGCAGAACCGTCCGGGGTGCCTGTCCCCGTTCCCCTTCCGAACAGCCGGATTGATGAAGAATGTTCACTCTAGGACCCTTTCGGCGACTGTCACCTTTTTTCGCGCCATAATGAAACCAATGATTTGCGAGAACGTTCGCGCGCGAAAAATGGTTGACTGTCCCCAGAGCACGACTCTCCTGGTCTTTACCTACTCAAGCTGTTAGCTTCTTGGTACATCTCATCCGCCGCGCGTACGACGCGGGCGTTGGCTTCGTAGGCGCGCTGGCTGACAATCATATTGATGAATTCTTCGACGACACTCACGTTCGAGCTTTCCAAAAAGCCTTGCCGCAGACGGCCGAGTCCCTCCTGCCCTCCGGGCTCGCCGATAATGGCATCCCCGGACGCTTCTGTCGGCTGAAATAGATTGTTCCCCAGAGCGAGCAAGCCCGCCGGATTCTGAAACCCGGCGACTTGAATGGGCCCGCCTTGCTGCGCTTGAGTCTGGCCGGGTTGCTTGAAGCTCAACGTGCCGTCGTCGGCGATGCTGATATCGCGCGCATCCGGCGGGATCGTGATGTTGGGATCGAGAGCGTCGCCATTCGGCGTCACCAGGTTGCCGTCCCGATCGAGCTGGAACGAGCCGGCTCGGGTGTAGGCCAGCTCACCACTGGGCAAGCGCACCTGAAAAAAGCCGGCACCCTTGATGACGATGTCTAGAGGATTGCCGGTCGAAACGAAATCGCCCTGTTTGAAGATCACTTCATTGGAGACGACTCTTGTCCCGAGTCCAAGCTGCAAACCCGTCGGGAAGACCGTCTGTTGGCCGGCGGCGTTTCCTGGAGCGATCAAGTTCTGATAGAGAAGGTCTTGAAACAGCACTCGGCGGTGTTTGAAACCGGTGGTGTTGGCGTTCGCCAAATTGTTAGCAACGTTGTCGATGTTGAGTTGTTGGGCCACCATGCCACTGGCGGCGCTAAATAGAGCTCGAATCATGTTATGTGTTGACTCCTCAGGTTCAAGTGGACGTGTAGGTGCTGGGAATGGCTTGTCCTCGACCCGACTTCGGCCGCGCCAGACCGCATGGCCAATGTAGCCATAACAATGGTGCCGTAGCAGCGGTAGGCTTCGTTCTGTCTGCTTCTGCGCCCACGAGTGTTCTCCTAGCGGGTCGCCCCTAAGACCTCTACCGCGCGGCCGTTCAGCTCGTCTCCAACGAGTGAAGCTACGCGCCGCATCATCTGAAAATGTCGTGTGGAAAGCATCAACCGCACGGCTTCCTCGGCGACATTCACGTTGGACGCTTCCAGACTCCCTTGCTTCAGGCTTGTCTCAACGGCCGGTTGCGGGTTGATTCCATCGGCGGCACGGAAATAGCTGTTGCCGACTTTCGACAGACTCGCTCCTCTTTCGAACTCAACCACCAACAGCTCGGCCACCCGCAGGCCATGCACACTGATCACGCCGCTCGGACTTAGTACGACCTCGCCGTTGGGCGGAAGAGTTATGGGACCGTGTTGGCTATCGAGGACGGAGAATCCGTCCGCGGTTTTCAGCACGCCGGAAGCCGACCTCTCAAGACTTCCGTTGCGGGTGTATAGCTCCCCCCCAAGCCCTTCTACCACTAGGAAACCCGGTCCGGACAGAGCTACGTCAAGTGGCCCTTCGGTCGGGATAAAGGTGCCTTGGTTGAAATCAATGGTCGAGCCCTGGACGACCGGC
Source organism: Bryobacterales bacterium (assembly GCA_965222095.1). GTDB lineage: Bacteria > Acidobacteriota > Terriglobia > Bryobacterales > UBA6623. The sequence continues at coordinate 1,064,811 of CBDCTD010000004.1, read as the reverse complement.
ATCTGCGAGATCTGCCCCGTGAGCGGGTCGGCCTGTGCTTGTGCCGAGAGAAAGAGCCGATAGAAGTCGCGATCGGCTTTGTATCCGTGGGTGCTGGCGTTGGCGATGTTGTTGCCAATCACCTCGACTGTTTCCATTTGTGCGCGCATACCGGCCGCGACAGTGAGTAGCGATGGATCCATCACCCAGGGCTTTGCAATTTCGGGGCCAAGAGAACTGCTCCACTAGTGTAGTGCCACATAAATAACTGGACAATAACACCCTTTTCACGGTAGGATGGTTTATGTGGCCATCCGCTGACGCTCTACCCCTCACCGCTCCGCAGCGAAACGCTCTTCGTCGCCTGGTTCGAGGAGGCAACACAGCCCAGAAAATGGCCTTACGGGCAGGCATTGTTTTGCTGTGTGCGCAGGGGTTGGCGAACCACGCCATTGCCCGCGAACTCGGCGTCAACCGCAAGACCGTCATCCTGTGGCGAAAGCGCTTCGCCCAGTCCGGCCTCGACGGACTCCGCGATCGGACGCGCCCCGGACGCAAACCGGCGCTCTCCGCTGAATTCGTCCAATGCATCCTCGATACAACGCTTCACGAGAAGCCCCGGGCGGCCACGCATTGGAGCACCCGCACCCTCGCCAAGCACTTGGGCGTCTCCAAGATGGCCATCCAGCGCGTCTGGAAAGCGCACGGACTGCAGCCCCATCGCCTCGAAACTTTCAAGCTCAGCCGCGACAAGCAGTTCGTCGAGAAACTCCGCGACGTGGTCGGTCTGTACTTGAATCCGCCCGAGCACGCGCTGGTGCTCAGTGTCGATGAGAAAAGTCAGATCCAGGCCTTAGACCGCAGCCAGCCGGGACTGCCCCTGAAAAGGGGTCGTGCCGGCACCATGACCCACGACTTCAAACGACATGGCACAACGACGTTGTTCGCCGCCTTCAATGTGCTCGACGGCAAGGTGATCGGCGAGTGTCTGCCGCGACATCGGCACCAGGAATTCCTCAAATTCCTACGCAAGATCGACCGCGAAACGCCACCGGCGCTGGAGCTGCATCTGATCGTGGACAACTACTCCACGCACAAGCATGAGCAAGTGAAGAAGTGGCTCGCGAAGCACCCCCGCTTCCACTTTCACTTCATTCCCACGTCTTCTTCTTGGCTCAATCTCGTCGAGCGCTGGTTCCGCGAGCTGACACAGAAGCGCATCCGCCGCGGCGTGTTCCGCAGTGTTCCCGAACTCGAGGCCGCCATCCACGAGTACCTGGAAGCGAGCAACCAAGCGCCCAAGCCCTTTGTCTGGACAGCTCCGGCACAAGATATCCTCGCCAAAGTCGAGCGCGCCGCCAAAACCCACGCCATTGTCCAGAACCGTTAGTGGCACTACACTAGATTCCTAGGAATGAGTGGTTTGCGTTTGCGACAGACAGTGGGAATGTTGTCGCTTGACAGTTTTTTGCCTCCCTCAGGCCGACCAAACCGGTAGTAGTTTGAGGCAGATAGATTTGGCCCTCGGCGTGCCACTCCTCCAACCGATGTCCCCGGCCCCGCTGCCACAAGCGACTCCAACGCCCTCACCCATCGCGGTGGGATTACGGGCTTTCCGGGGTCCGTTTCTCGAAGCGCATGGCGAGAGCGGCAGCAGCAGCAATCGGGCGCCATCGTTCAAATCGTATCTTTTTGGCCGCCCGGCCCCGCAGCAGCTTGACCCAGTCGACGAAGATCGTTCCGTTCCGTCTTCGGCCGAGGGGGAGAACGTTGGTGTTCCCGGGCGCGCTGGTGCGGAATCCCCCTCTAATCCGCGGCAAAGAGTGGGTCAGCAAACGCCATCGTCGGACCGCAGCCCACACACCCGGGCGGGTCGGGACCGGCAAGAACTCAGCGTCGCCGCGCCTTCGTCCAACGGCAGCACAACGGGCCAACAGCAACGTGAAGGTCGTGGGCAGACCGATGGGATCGCACTGCGCGAGCCCTATGGCAAGGATGGAAAAGTTCTTGGCTCCTCCCAGGGAGCTTCAAAGACCGCCTCAAGCTCAAACGTATCAAGCCGACTCGGCTTGATTCCCGACGAAGTCATCCATGGGTTAGAAGAGCCTCTACGGAATTCCGGTAGCCACCAATCAAGCCAAGTTCAGGGGAAACCCGGATCTACTGCGCCGTCTCTTCGCGCGGCAACCCGGGCCTCCAGTGAAGTTGATCGTTTGGTGTTCGTCGGCGAGTGGCTGAGCGGCGGGAAGAGTCGTGGTCGAGTTCCCCCAGCGCGCAGCCAAGCGGCAGCGGTCCAGCGCCCAGATCTTCGGCAAACCGCGTCAACGGCGGCCTCCGACGGCAAACCACAAAAAGCGGACCGGCCCGACCAGCCTCCCGCCCGCCCCACACATACAAGGTCTAGTGATTCAGGCCGTAGAACTTCCCAAGCCTTGTCTTCCGCGAGTCTGCAAACCGCGCACGGCAGACTTGTTGATTGGACAACAGGCGTAAAGCCGGTCCAAGTCTCCGAAACGCCGGGACCGGTGCGAGGCGAGGTCTTTCCACGACCTGCCCCACAGGCTTCCCCAAAGCCTTCCCCCCCAACACCTTCCAACGACCCGCCGCGAAGTCAAGTCTCTTTACAACCTTCCGGCCACGCGCACAACGAGCCTGGACAAGATGCTGGAGGACTGGAAATCCGTTTCACCGAAAAGACGCTCTCGGAGAACACGCAATCTGTCACTTCCCATTCCCCAGTGCCGCGCGAACCGGCACAGGAGTCACCCACATTTCAGAGCAGCGAGTCCTCGGATCGAGACCAGCTGTCACAACCGTCCGATCAGCAAGCAGGGAGTTCCAGTTTCCGTCAGGTCCGTTCCTACTCTGCCGTCGTCACACCGGCAATCCCAGACGTCTCTCCCCTGACAGTTGCACCCCCGAACGATTCCAGTTCTTTTCGGGGGACCCTGGGCGTGACGTTGCCGTTAACCCAGGAGCCAACGTCTACGCTACGGGAACGCGCCCAGACATCCTCCTTTCGGGCGGCCCTCGGCGTAGCTCAGCCGACAGTCCCCGATCCCGTGCCTACAGCCCCAGAAAGCAACGGCCAGCCTCCCAGGCAACAAGAGGTGCCGCAGTTAGTACCGCCTAGCATGAACGCAAGGCAGGCGAACCTGCCAAGGCTGTCCCACTTCGCCGCCGAGTTGTCCATCGAATCGCACCCGGATGGTTCGAACACCGATCGCCTCATCGGCCAAGGTGCGAAGCTCGAATCGCCTTCTGAGAGTTCCAAACTCCTTGGAAGAGAGACCCCCGCCAAGGTGCCGCAAGACCCTCGCGAAGAAACACAAGTCGAGTTTCGCCGCGTGGCTCAGGTTGCGAGTAGCCCGAGCGGCAACCGCTTTGTCACGAGGCGTTCGTCTAAGCCACCACAGCAAGTAGTCTCTACCCGGGTCGCAACGGCAACTCGCGGGAATCCCAACGATTCGCGGGCGGCGAATCCGCCGATTCCGCGCGTGCCTTCCACACAGCAGGGGAATCTTGATCGCGGAGCTGCGGAAGCCGACCGGTCTGACATCGGCGAGCCCGGAACCCGGTCGCCACAGGAAACGCCGTCAGCTCGCGTGATGGGGAAGACGTCCGGGAGCGAAAACACAACCGACTTGAGCACTCTCTCTAAACCCGCCCGCTCTGTTGTTCGCACTCCCCCGCCCACTGTCGAGACTACTGCTCCCGTCGCTCGTAGTGAAGTGGCGGCGATAAGCCACACTCCAGCGGAAGCGAAGGCCTCGTTCGTTTTACCCAGCCAGAGTTCGGCTCAGAATGTCGATGCCGGGTCAGCACGGACTGAGGCTTACCCAGAGGCGAGTAGCACCGCGAGCCGCGTGCGTTCGGTGGAGCGGTTGGTCGATATGGCGGCCCTTCATCGGAAGATCGATTCCCATCAGATGAACCTACTCCTCAGCGACAATCGCATCGGGAGAATGTCCGTTCGTCTGGTCGAGCGTGGCGGCGTCATCGACACGCTCGTGAGGACCGACTCCACACGGGCAAGTCACCTTTTCACCGAGGGGCTGCCGAGCTTGCTGGAGTCGCTGGCTCAAAGGGGGCTGCAAGTTTCCAACGCCGGTGCCGGCCACTTTCTCGGCGCGCGGGAGGACGCTCAGCCGCAGCAGGGCGGGCGCTACCGTCCGCCTCGCCATCCCCAAAGGCAGAACCGCCGCGGGGGATCGGACGCCGGTCGAGTATTTCGTTTGGAATTCGAATAGAGGAGACCCATGAAACAGATTTCCACGGGCAGTGAAGAAAAACCAACAACGACGCAGACCGGGCCCGCTGCGGAATGGCTGGCCGTACTCGGTCGTCTTCGCCGCAGGATCGCCGCAGGTCCGCCAAGCAATGACGAGCCCAGCTCAAGCAACGGTGTCGAGCAATCCAATCGCTCGCACGCGGACGCTGAAGACAAAAACCCACTTGCCGGGAGAAGTCGCCAACGTCCGGCGAAGGCAATGCCTCAGACACGCGCAAGGAGTGTTACACCATGACCGCAACAGGAATCGCCGTGTCTGCGGCAACGGCTGGCCGCGACAGTAGTACGCCGCAGCCTTTGATCTCCGACGGCGCCAACCGGGAAACTTTTCTGCGGCTCTTAGTGGAGCAGATTCGCCACCAAGATCCTTTAAGTCCGATGGACCCTACCGAGTTTGTGAGTCAATTGGCCGAGTTCAGCGCCATGGAGCAGTTGCTTGAAATGCGCCGCACCTTGGACGCCATCCACCAAGTCTTGCTGACAACAGAGGAATCTTCCGAGCCAGTCGCCGGCCAGCCGGCCACTTCAGTTTAGTTTTCAACGAGAAAAGGAGTCATCAATGCCAAGCGCTTTTTTTACCGCACTCTCCGGCCTTCGCTCCCATGCGAGGGCGGTGGAAGTCATAGCCAACAATCTGGCGAATCTCAACACGTTCGCCTTCAAAGCCAGCCGGTCTGAATTTCGGGACCTTTTCTACCAGCAGATCGGCCAGAGCAGGTCGGGCGTGGCGTCCCAAGTCGGCTTGGGCGTCGCACCCATCACGGTCTCCCGCCGCTTCGAGCAAGGAACAGTGCAGAACACAGGCGGCTTGCTGGACGCAGCTATCCAAGGCGAAGGGTTCTTTATGGTCAGCGACCAAGGACTGATCCAGTACACCCGGGCGGGTAATTTTCAGCTTGACTCGCGTCAACAAATGGTCACCATCAACGGCGAGGTCGTGCAAGGGTGGGTACGCAATCCTACGACGGGCCAGGTGAATACCAACCTGCCGATAGGAGACATCACGTTGGGCGGTAACGATACGCTTGAGCCGCAGGCGACACAAAACATCAGCATCACCGCCAACCTGTCGAAGAGCCTCATCGCCCCGTTTACGGCTCCTATCCAGGTTTTTGATTCCTTGGGCAGCCCCCACATTCTGACGCTGACATTCACGCTCGTCATTCCGCCTCGAGTCGGCTTTTCGGGATCGTTTGACGTGACGGTAACGATTCCGGCAGGCGACGTTCTCGACGGCACGGGGAATCCCCCGGCCACCGACCCGAACATTATCAGCGACGGAGCGGTGGTTCCGACCGCAGCGTTGGTACCCGTCGATTTTGACAATACCGGCGTGTTAAACAACCCCGGCGGCGCGGGAAGTCCCTATAACCTGACCATTGACATGGCGGCCGCGCCGGGCTATACGATGGCCAACGGCGCTCAACAGCTACAGATTACATGGAACCTGCTCGACTCGGCGTTGCAGCCGAGTATCACCAACTTCGCCACTGACTCCTCGGTTACCGATTTGTTCCAGGACGGCTCGCCTCCGGCGCAGTTGACTTCGATATCGGTGGCCGACGGCGGCCGCATCAACGGACTCTATAGCGACGGGCGCGCGCTAGTGTTGGCGCAGCTCGCCTTGGCACGTTTTACGAACCCCCAGACGCTGCTTTCGATCGGCAACAACAATTTCGTGCCTACCTCGGCGTCGGGTCAGCCCGTGACCGGTCCCGCGAACACGGCCGGCCTTGGCTCTGTGCTCGGCCTGTCTCTGGAGTTCTCGAACGTTGACATCGCCCAGGAATTTACAGCCCTGCTGACCTTCCAGCGAGGTTTTCAAGCAAATTCGCGGGTGATTACGACCGCCGACGAACTCAACCAAGAGGCGTTGAATTTGAAACGGTAGTGAAGTCTGGAAATGGTGCCCGCAAAGCAGCCGAATGAGGCGGCCTCCTTGGAACCCAAGCAAGTTGCCACGACCCAGCAAGACAGTGGGGCCGAGTTGGACCGCTTCTACGATGTGCCGATTCAGGTCAACGTTCAACTCGACCAAAAGCGAGTCACCGTGGCCGATGTGCTCGACCTGCATGTAGATTCAATCGTGGAAATGAACCGGTCTGCCGGCGAGAACGTGGATTTGATGTTGGACGGCCGGGTGATCGGCAACGGGGAAATTGTCGTTATCGAAGACACCGTAGGACTTCGGGTCACCGATCTTTGGTCTCCCAGTGATGCGGGACGGAGCGATTGAGACTGCCATGCTAAGCTCGTTCGCCGCCTTGCTGCTCCTCATTGGCTTACTCGCCGGTTTGTCGCTAGTGCTGCGACGATCAAGCAGAATCCAATCTGGTGGACCCCAACTGAGTGTGATAGAAACCCTGCCGCTGGGGCAGGGCCGCGGCATGTCATTGGTGCGGGCCGGAAAGAGGTTTTTCTTGGTCGGCGTGACGAACCATGGAATCTCGCTCGTCAGCGAAATGAGTGATCACGAGCTGGGCGAGGCGGAAAGTTGGAAACAGCCCAGGCCATCCGCACTTCCATTCAAGATGTGGCTTACGAGGCTTCGGGCGGCCGGAGAGTTGAACCGGGGCCCGTGATAGCCCTCCCGGCAGGTAGGGAACGGCGCTTGCCTTCTGACTCAGCCCGCTTTTCTCACGAGGATTCGGGTGGCCGGCGTTGGGGCGAGCGCTATTCGTAGGGGGCCGACCACCGTGTCGGTCCATTACCGAGCAGTACATATTGTCCAGTGAGAATTTGTGGAAAAGATCGTACATCGACGCTGCTGGGCGGGCACAGTGGCTCTCCCCTCAGCGCTCCTTGTGAGAAAAGCGGGCTAGTTGTGCCCGAGAAAGCTCAGCGCGAATTCCCGGGCATTGGTCTGCGGTGCCTGCTACTGCTTTTGATGATGGCGGTCAACCTCTGGGCCCAGGCCGCACCCTCGCCGGCCGTGCCCCCCGACCCCCCGCAAGCACCCGACCTATTCAGTTCTAACGACGGCAAGCTCGGTGTTCCGATGCAGATCGTCCTGCTATTGACGCTGCTGACCCTATTGCCGGCTGCGATCGCTTCACTCACACCTTTTCTGCGGTTGGTCGTCGTACTGCACTTTCTGCGTCAAGCCGTGGGAACCCAGACCGCCCCCAGTAATCAGACGCTGCTGGGGCTGGCGCTGTTTCTCACCGTCGTTTTGATGCAGCCGGTAGCGGATCAGGTGCATGCCGAGGCCATTGTTCCGCTCCAGAAAGATGAGATCGGTCAGTTGGAAGCTCTCCAGCGTGCCGCGGGCCCGGTCAAGCAGTTCTTGGCTCGCTTCGTCCGTGAGAAGGACGTGGCCCTCTTTCTCGAGATCACGGATAAACCCCGGCCTAATGACCTAGACGACCTCGACCTGACCGTGCTGATGCCGGCCTACGTACTCTCGGAACTCAAAATCTCTTTTCAGATCGGTGCGGTCTTGTTCTTACCCTTTCTCGTGATTGACTTGCTGGTCGCCTCGATCACGCTTTCGTTGGGGATGATCCAGTTGCCGCCGGTCATGATCTCGGTTCCCTTCAAGCTGCTCTTGTTTGTCTTGGTGGACGGCTGGAACTTGGTCGTCGGGTCGTTGGTCAAGGGGTTCTACTGACGGATGCAACCCCCAGCCTATGACTCCTGATACCGCAGTCGAGGTTATCCGTCAGGCATTCTGGATCGCCCTGGTTGTCGGTGGCCCCGTGCTGGTTATCGGATTCCTCGGGGGCGTGCTGGTCAGCGTGGTGCAAATCCTCACCTCGATGCAGGATCCGGCGTTCAACACGGTACCGCGTCTCTTTGTATTTCTAGCCGCAATGACGCTGCTTCTTCCGTGGATGGCCGACCGCATGATGGGCTATGCGCGGAATCTGTTTGGTGGGCTCGATCAATTTGTTCGCTGACGAGAGTGACCTGTTCCGACATTGCTGCTGAACCCCGTACTTGAGTTTTCGACGGCTTGGGTGATCAATGCCGTACTCGTGCTCGCGCGGGTGTCGGCCATCGTAGCCCTTGTACCGATCCCTGGCCTGAGACAGTTCCCGGCCCAAGCTAAGATCATCCTCGCGCTGGGGCTCACTGTGTTGTTCATGCCGTTTGCCTGGGGGAGAGCGGATGCGGCATTCCTGCACACGTCGGGCGCTGTCTGGACTCTGGCGGGGTGGGTGACAGCGGAAGCCGTTTTCGGCCTGGCGGTGGGGGCAGCCGTGGCGCTGCTTCTCGAAGCCTTCGGCCTGGCGGCCCAGGTGTTGGGGTTTCAAGCCGGGTACTCCTACGTCAACATGGTCGACCCCACGACGCAGGTCGACGCCTCCATTCTCAACGTGCTGCTAACGCTGCTTGGGAGCTTGCTGTTCTTCGCTTTCGACGTGCACTTGCTGGTCATAGGCGCTCTGGTCGAGAGCTTCAACCGCTGGCCGCTCGGAAGTTTGTCTACAAGCCCGGCCCACGAAATGGCGATGGTCCACCTCGGAGGCTTGGTGTTTCAGACGGCGGTCCGCCTGGCGCTGCCTGTCATTGCGGTGCTGCTGCTGATTGACCTTACGCTCGGCCTGCTGAACCAGATCAACAGCCGCCTGCAGCTGTTGACGCTGGCCTTCCCTGCCAAGATCGTCGCCGCTATCGCGCTGCTCTATCCCGTGACCCTGGTCGCGCCGCGTCTTTTCTACGACCTGGCAATCGAGGCCCAGCGGGTCATCGCCTTGGTCATCGAGCGTTAAACAGACATGCCGGAAGAGCAGGCACAAAAAACCGAACAGCCGACTCCTCGACGGAAGCAGAAGGCTCGGGAAGAGGGACAGGTTGCTTCCAGCCGAGAGTTGACCACCGCCGTGCAATTTGCCGCTGCGGTCGGCCTTTTGATCGTTTTCGGAGACCAGATCGGGGACGGCCTGCGTCAGGGTATGCGCGGCTTGTTCCAGGAAGCGTTTCGGGAATCTATCAGTGTCGAACGCTTGCGCTTGATGGTCATGGCACTCGGGTTGGAGCCGCTTTCGTTCGTCGGTGTTCTCGGCGGTGTCCTACTGGCCCTCGCACTCTTGATGCAGTTGGCGCAAACCGGCTTTGCGATGAGCCCAAAGCGCCTGCAACCGGACGTCTCGCGCCTGAATCCGGGACCCAAACTCCGCCAGCTCCCTGGCGACAACGTCAGTCAAACCCTCAAAGCACTTGTCCTGCTGCCGTTAATGGCAGCCACGTTCTGGCTGCTGGTTGACGCCGAGCTCGAAGGGTTCTTGCAACTGCCCAAGGTGTCTTTGCATAGCGGCGTCTTAGCGGTAACCGAGGCTTTGGGGGAGTTGCTGACCAAGGCGGCCGTACTTTTGTTGTTGGTCGGGACCTTTGACTTCTACCGCCAGCGGCGCAAGCTGCTCAAAAAGTTAAAGATGACGAAATACGAGGTCAAGCAAGAGCAGAAAGACCTGGAAGGACATCCCCTGATCAAGGCCAAGGTCCGACGGTTGCAGCGAGAGATGTTACGGCGGCGCATGATGAGCAGCGTGCCGGATGCGACCGTCGTCGTCACCAATCCGACGCACTATGCCGTGGCCCTCGAGTATCGACCGGAGACGATGGCCGCTCCCGTAGTAGTCGCTAAGGGACTCGACTACTTGGCTTTGCGGATTCGAGCTGTCGCCGAGGAACACGGCGTCCCGATCGTCGAAAACCCGCCCTTGGCACGGGCACTCTACCAAAGCACCGAGGTCGGGGGCGAGATTTCTGCCCAGCTTTACGCGGCGGTGGCTGAAATTCTAGCGTACATCTTCCGATTAACTAGAAGGGCCGAATAGCGTGCTGGGGAAAGGTGTGCATGAACTGTCCCGATTAGAGGGCGGACAACGGCCGCCGGCCGATCGGAGCTGGTGTGATCGATCTGCACGGAGAGAAGAGCGGACGGAAGGCATGAATAGCAGACGCGGCTAGTAAACGTCAGAAAGCAATGAACGGCTCGACACAGCCATCGATTACCGCAGGGACCGTGGCAAGACTCAACGCTGCCATACCAGTGGCGGTCATGTCGGTCGTACTGATGATGGTATTGCCGATTCCTTCCTTCCTGCTCGATCTGCTGATTTCGGTGAACATTACGCTTTCTGTCATCACACTAGTCGCCTCCATGTATATCACCCGGCCCGTGGAGTTTAGCGTCTATCCGTCGCTCCTGCTGATGCTGACCCTGTTGCGGCTCTCTTTGAACGTCTCATCCACCCGGCTGATTCTGTTCTACGGACATCAGGGGACCCAGGCGGCCGGCGAGGTCATCGAAGCTTTTGGCAACTTCGTGGTCGGCGGCAACTACATCATCGGCATCGTGATTTTCATCTTATTGATTGCCATCCAATACGTTGTGATTAACCACGGCGCCGTTCGCATCTCGGAAGTAACCGCTCGGTTCACTCTCGACGCTTTGCCTGGCAAGCAGATGAGTATCGATTCGGATTTGAATGCCGGGTTGATTGACGAAACCGAGGCCCGCGAGAGGCGGCGGGAAGTCACGCGTGAAGCCGAGTTTTACGGCGCCATGGACGGTGCTGTCCGCTTTACGCAACGAGATGCGATTGCCAGCATCATCATCACCGCCGTGAACATCGTCGCCGGCTTTCTCACGGGGGCGCTGCAGCACGATATGACGCTGGCCGGGGCCATTCAAACCTACACGATTCTGACCGTGGGCGACGGGTTGGTGACCGTGGTCCCGGCACTGCTGATTTCCGTGTCCGGCGGCCTCATCACGACCCGCGCCGCCGGGGAAGCGCGGTTGGGCGCCGATTTCGGCAAGCAGATGTTCTTGAAACCCGAGCCGCTCTTGATTGCTTCCGGCGTGTTGGGAGCGATGGCCATCGTGCCTGGCCTACCGACTTTACCGTTCCTGTTGATGGGTGTGGGCGTCGGCGGTCTCGGTTGGAACCTGCGCCGGCGAGACGCTCAACCGGACCAACCTCCGACGGCGGCACCGGCCCTGACCGAGAGCGAGCAAGTCGAAACTCTGCTGCACGTCGAGCCCTTGGCGATCGAGGTCGGCCTGGGACTGGTCAAGCTGGTTGACACGGCCCAAGGGGGAACCCTGCTGAAGCGGATTGCCAGCGTTCGGCGGCAGTTGGCCACGGAGTTGGGCTTCGTTCTGCCGCCGGTTCGTGTCACCGACAATCTGTCGCTTAAAGCGCGGGAGTATGTCGTCTTGCTCAAGGGGGCTCAGATCGCGCGCTTCGAATTGCAAGCTGACGCTGAGTTGGCGATCAATCCAGGTCCCGCTCAGGGAAAGCTCGACGGCACCCCGGCGCGTGAGCCTGCGTTCGGCCTGCCGGCCATCTGGATAGCGCCCGACCAAGTCGACAAAGCCCGCGTCATGGGTTACACGGTCGTCGATCCCGCCAACGTCGTCGCCACTCACCTCACCGAACTGATCCGCGCCCACGCTCACGAGTTGCTCACTCGCCAGGAAACGAATCGCTTCCTCGATAGGATCCGCGTCGATAACCCCAAGCTGATCGAAGATTTGGTGCCCAAGCTGTTGTCTCTCTCGGTTGTTCAAAGAGTCCTGCAAAACCTATTGCGAGAACGCGTCTCAACGCGTGACGGCGTAACCATTCTGGAAGCGATGGCGGATGCCGCCTCCACAACCAAAAACACCACCTTGCTGACGGAATTCGTACGACAGGCGATTGCACGTACGCTGGTCAAGCCCTATCTCAATGACCAGGGCGAGCTGGCGGTATTCTTCGCCGACCCACAGATTGATCAAACCTTGCAGGGCGTCATTGAGCACACGGAAGTTTCTTCTAGGGTGGCGCTGGCGCCCAGCGCTATCACGGAGATCTTGAGCAAGGTCCGAGGTACGGTCGGCACGTTGCAAGGTCCGGCGGTTCTTGTTTGCTCGGCGCCGGTACGATTCGCGCTTCGACAGATCGTCGAAACCGAGCTGCCCCTGTTGGCCGTACTCTCGCACGCTGAGGTCCCAGGGTCAACGAAGGTTACGTCGCTGGGTGTGGTGTCATGACTCGCGCTTTCCCAACAACCGGTGGACGTGTTCAGAAAGACCGAGCGTCAACCGTCAAAAGGATTACGCGCACGAACGAGTGGTGCCTACGAGTCGCGGCACCGTGTGAGGAGGAGGAATGCGACTGAAGACCTATCAGACGGAAACCGTCGAGGCAGCCGTGCGGCTCGCCGGTATCGAGCTCGGTAGCAACGCTGTCTTTCTCGGTTCGCGAAAAAACGACGTAGGAGACGACCGGGCAGCGCGCTATGACGTCACATTCGCTGTTCCCGATAGCGATGGTGGTGTGGCCGAAAAGTTTCAGCAACCCGAGGTCGAGCTGGCGGGCGCTCGCGGCAAGCCGCGATCGTCTCCCTCACCGAGCGTCGAACCGCGGCCCGGCCCGAAGGTTGCTAAGGATGTCTCGGCCGCAAGAACCAAGGTGGCCACGGACGCGGGAACCGCGCCGCGGCTGGAACCAACATCCCCCGCCCACTCGAAACCCGATCGAATCCACTGGAAGAAGTTCGTCCCCCAGCGGCTTCGCTTCAACTTCCCCGACGGCACTTGGCAGCCTGAAACCGCATCGCAACCCGATTCGGCCCGCAACATCAACGGCGACCACCCCGACGAGGTTACTGGCGCCGAGTTGGTCCATCGAGCGCCATACGCAAAACCCAACGGCAGCTTCGCCACGAGGGGGCAGACTGGCGTGCGTTCGGCCTCCAGCCCACACCAGAACGGTACTCCCTCTGCAGGTGCTCAACAGCCCCCTGATTCCCAACCCCCGAGACAAAACGCTCCCGGCCGGCCCGCGATGTCGCCACCCTTGACGCCGCATGTTCCTAGTTTCGCGGCACCTGTCGGTGCTGCGGCGGCGGCTACACAAACCGCCCAGATCGTAGCTCCGGCCTCGCAAGCCTCCCACCCGCCGGGGGCCGCCTCGAGTCCAGCCCGTTCGGCCTTGCCCAGCCATGCGCCCCCCTCGCGAGAAATGATAGAGGGTCTGTCTGCCAAGCTCGAGGAGCTGCGCCACCTTGTCCTCGCCCGGCTAGATGCCGTTCCCACGTTCCTGCCGTCCGGCGAATTGCTCGCTCATCAGGAGTTGATCGATGTCTACAGGCACCTGATCGATAAAGAAGTGGATCCGGCGATCGCCCAGCAGTGGGTCGCCGGACTTCAACATGTGGCTGACGAAGGAGCTAGTCGGGAACGCCTGGACGGGCTGTTGGCGCAACAGCTTAGCGCACTTTGCCGAACGTCGACTGACCTCGGCTGTCAGCGATCTCAGCCGAAGATCGTTGCTCTCGTCGGACCCAGCGGGGCCGGGAAAACGCTCACTCTGGCCAAGCTGGCGATTCGCTACGGGTGGTCGCGCCAATGTCCGATCCACCTGCTTTCTGTCGACCAACGACGGGTGGGCGAAGCCGAGCCGCTCGAAAGCTATGCCCATCTGCTCGCCGTACCCTTTGCCGTCCTTGATGAAGTGGAGGCCCTGCCGGGTTGTCTGGAAACTCTGTGTCGCGGCCAAGAAGGCCGGCGCCCGGAATTGATCTTCATTGACACGCCGGGATACGCCCCGGCCGAATGGTCGCGCGCGCGCCGGCTCGCTGAGTGCTTAGTGGCACAGCAGGCGATCGACACGCACCTCGTCGTCAGCCTGAACACGCGCGCCGGCGACCTCGAACGCACCGTTGACAAATATCTGGTCTTCAAACCGACGAAATTGCTGGTGACGAAACTGGACGAAACCGACGCCTGCGGCCCTATTGTCAACCAGGCCCTGCGGACGAAGCTGCCTCTGTCCTTCTTCGGCACCGGGCAGCAAGTGCCGGAGGACCTCGTTCCGGCGACCGACTCCTATCTGTCGAACCTCCTGCTGAAGAGACAACATTGACCCAACCGACCGCCAGTTACACTCTCGCTCCCGCTTCACCCGAGGTTCGTGAACAAGACCGCGATCGGGAGCAGCTCATCTTGACGCACTTGCCTCAAGTCAAGCTCATCGCTTCTCGCATCCACGACAAGCTTCCCGAGAGCGTCTGCTTGGATGATTTGGTCAGCGTTGGTGTTCTGGGACTGATTGAGGCAGTTGACAAGTTCGACCCTTCGCTCAACGTCAAGCTGAAAACCTATGCCGAGCACAAGATCCGAGGCGCCATTCTCGACAGCTTGCGGAGCTTGGACTGGGCGCCGCGTAACAAACGCCGCAAAGCTAAGCTGATCGAAGCGGCCATCCAATCGGGGGAGAAGAAACTCCATCGGACACCGGTCGAAGAAGAGGTTGCCGCCGAGCTCAACGTTTCTCTCGAAGACTACCGCCGCTGGTTGGTCGAGGTCCGCGGCATCAATCTAGCCCCTATCGAACAGGGGGGTGGCCCCGACGGGGAAGGGACCGATCTGCTTCGCTTCGTTTCCGACACTCAAGAAGAATGGCCCTCCCAATTGTTCGAGCGTGCCGAGCTCGAACGCCTCGTGGCCCACGCGATCGAACGTCTGCCCGACGTCGAGCGGACGATCGTCACGCTCTATTACCACCAGGAGCTGACGCTGCGGCAGATCGCACGTATTGTCCGCTTGCACGAGACGAGAGTGTCGCAACTCAAGTCCCAAGCCATTCTCCGAATGCGGTCGACTTTGCGAGCCAAGTGGCCGACTTAAACACGAGTTGCCAATCAACCCCAACCAACCAATGACGGGCGCGCAGCCGCAAAAGCCAAGCCATGGATCCTAAGCTTTCACAGGAAGAAATAGATCGCCTGTTTCGTGAATACAGCAGCGTCGCTGATCCGTCGAGCGTGGCCGCAAAAACAGCGGTCGCTTATGACTTCCGACGGCCGGACCGCATTCCCAAGGAGCAGCTGCGGGCGATCCACCTAATGCACGACTTCTTGGCGCGCAATCTGGCGTCTTCACTGGGCGCGTACCTGAGAGCCTATATCCCCGCATTTTCAATTTGATGTATGACCTCCCGACCTTCCAGCGGCCTTCAGCGTCTTTATTCATAGGGGCTAGATCCCGATGAGGACGCCATGGAGGCCGACACCCAATGGGTGAAAAACAAACCAAGCCATTCCAGCTAAGTTTCAACGGCTTGTTGAAAGTCGATTTCCAAGGATCGCACGTCACTTCCGACGGCGGCCTGCTGCTAGTCCGCGAGTTGGACGAGCGACTCGGACTCGGCAAGTTGATCAACGAGCATCTCAGCGACTCCCGGCAAGGCACAAACAAGCAGTTCACGCTCGCTGATCTGTTGCGGCAGTCGGTCTACAGCCGCTTGGCGGGCTACGAGGACCTCAACGACGCCGAGCGGATTTCGATCGATCCGACGTTTCGGCTGATCGGTTCGCAGAAGATCTGGGATCGCGGTGCGGCCTTGACCTCGACGCTGCACGGCTTCGAGACGGAGATGCTGGCGAGCGAAGAGAACCTGCTGGGGCTGATGGCGCTGAACCGAGGGCTGGTCGGGCAAGGGGAGGCGTTCGACGACTCCGAGCGGGTCGTTCTGGACATGGACTCCACCGAGAGTCCGGTCCATGGCCAACAGGAAGGCAGTGCCTACAACGGACACTTCGAATCGGTCTGCTATCACCCGCTGTTGCTGTTCAATCAGCACGGCGATTGTCTGGCGGCGAAGCTGCGTCCCGGCAACGTGCACAGCGCCGAGGACTGGGGCGAGCTGCTACTGCCGGAGATCGAGCGCCAACAGGCCGAAGGCAAGCAGGTCACTTTGCGCGCCGATGCCGCCTTTGCCAAGCCGGAGATCTACGAGGCGCTGGAGGAGCGCGGCGCGGACTATGCGATCCGCATTCCGGCCAACAAGAGCCTGGAGCTGGAGATCGAAGACATCCTGTTTCGGCCACCGGGAAGGCCCTCCCGCAAGCCGCTGGTGCGCTACAAGAGTTTTCGCTATCAGGCGGAGAGTTGGTCCCAACCTCGGCGCATCGTGGCCAAGGTCGAGCACCATCAGGGCGAGCTATTCCCGCGCGTCGGATTCGTTGTGACCAGCATGAGCTTGCCGAGCCGTTCGGTGGTGCGTTTCTACAACAAGCGCGGCACGGCGGAGCAGTGGATCAAAGAAGGTAAGCAGGCCACGCACTGGACGCGGCTGTCGTGCCATCGCTTTCGGGCCAACGAGGTACGGCTACAACTGAGCGTGCTGGCCTACAACCTGGGGAACCTATGGCGGAGGCTCGGGCTGCCGCAACGGATCAAGAGCTGGTCGCTGACGAGCTTGCAGCACCGGTTGATGAAGACCGGCGGTCGGCTGATTAAACACGCGCGGTATTACTGGCTCTTGTTCGCGGAGGGACATCTGAACCGGCGGCTGTTTGGCGACATGCTGCGGAGGATCTGGGCGCTGCCTGTGCCGGGCGGGTAGCACCGCACTTGGCGAATGCGAAATCTGTGTACTGAGGACGGAAGCTCGGAGGGGTGTCTGCGAAATTGACTTCGCAGCGGCGGATCAGCCCCCATGAGGGGCAAGAAGGGGGCTCGATCGGTCCCGCCTCAGCCGCCGCCTCTACCGGGTGGAGAAATGGTTGCGCTTCGCCGGGTGAGGGTGTAGACTCGTGCCGTCAGAGCAGCTAAATCGGAAATCCTGGAACAGACAAGATTGATGTTCTTCTGGATGAACGACTCCCGGGTGTCCGTGCCCATTCCTTTGAAAAAAGCCCATATCACCGTTAGCCTGGTATCGGTGGAACAGATCTCTTTTGGAGAATTCCTGCAATATCTGCCCACGCCAACCGCCATTTCGAGCATCGGCATGAGACCGATGGATGGCAACGCCGTGATCGAACTCAACCCCTCGCTCGTCTTCCCGATGCTTGATGTTCTGCTGGGAGGAACCGGGGCTTCCGGCGGTCAGGAGATTCGCGAAATCACCGAGATCGAGCGTGGCATTTTTGAGGGCGTGCTTCGGATTGTGCTGCACGACCTTCGGGAGACCTGGGCGCCTGTGGCCGAGATCAGCTTCACCATTGAAGCGACCGAGACCCAACCGCAGTTGATGCAGATCCTCTCACCGAACGAGGCTGTCGTCGCCATCGGATTTGAGATCACCATGGGAGAGATCCGGGGCATGATGAACTTCGGCATCCCGTCTATCTTGGTGAAGATGATGGGACAAAAGTTCGAGCAGCAGTGGTCGATCCGCAGGCGGAGCGGGTCGCAGGCCGAACAAGGGCGTATGCGCGACGTCGTCAAACAAATCCCCGTCTCAGTGGAAGCTTTGATGGAGGGAGCGAAGGTGCGTCTGACCGATCTTCTGGAACTGCAAGTCGGAGACCTTGTATCGCTCGACCTGCCGGTGCAAAAGCCGGCGGGCATCAAGGTCAACGGCAAGAAGAAGTTCATCGGAGAGATCGTCACGGTGGGCAATACCCGTGGCATTCAGATTCGGCACCCTTCGACGTAGGCTAAACGAACTCGGTGGCTGAACCGGATACCAATCAATGGAAAAACAAAAGGCTCGCCCACTGGGCGCCCGCCCTCTGGGAGAGTAGCTTTCGGGCCGCGGTTTCAGGACTTGATCTGAGCGGCTTGGCGGCGGAACTGACATTGCGGCCGCGCGCCCCGGACGTCGAGGCGTGGCAACAATGGGCGGATCCGCTCTGGTTCGATCTCCCGAACGACATGTTGGAGGGATCCCTCCTGACTGTCAGCTGCCCGCGCGAGACGATCAACAGTCTGATCGCGCTGATCACGGGCGAGGAGAAACTCGAACCGGACAGAGCACGCGGTACCTACGTCGAAATCCTCAGTCAGGCAGCCGGCTTGTTTGGCCGCACGGCGTCGCAGCCGCTGGGCAAGACGGCTCAATTCCCAGAAGTTGTCGACTCCTCCCACCCCGCCGACGCTGAGCTGGGCCTAGAATACGTCGCGGAGTGGGGCGGGTCGGAATACCTGTTTGCCTTCGTACCCAATGCAGCCGCCGTTCAGGCCATGATGTCCGCGGGCACGGACCAAGCGACCGCAGAGCGCGATTCCGCCTCGGGCGCAGATCCCCAGCCCACCAACGGAAAACCCGCAACCTCAACCGGCAAGACCCCGCTGAGTTCCGGGGCGCAGCACAACCTAGCTATGCTGCTCCACGTGGAATTGGACCTCAGCGTGAGCTTCGGAACGACCCACTTGAACCTCCAGGAGGTGCTCAAGTTGGCGTCCGGCTCGATCGTCGAGCTGAATCGGTCTGTGGCCGAACCGGTTGATGTCTTGGTTAACAACTGCGTCATCGCCCGCGGCGAGGTCGTCGTAGTGGACGGCAACTACGGCATTCGTGTCACCGAGATCGTCAGTCGTCAAGACCGCATGCGGACCATTTTCTAGCCCGCTCAGGATGCGCAACGAAGTGATGGCGGGCCTATGGATGTAGGGGCGCGATTCATCGCGCCCGCTTGCCGTACCCTCGGCGATGTGCGCAAACTGTTCCGCGAGCCCTAGCCGCCGGCCCTTTCGCCTCATGCACCGCGGCCGTGGTGAGAAATGTGCGCTGATCCTCTCCAGAAAGGAACGGAAGAATAGATGATGATGTCAACGTCAACGATCTTCGAGTTGTGGATATTGGCTTCTCCGCTCCTAGCCCTCCTTGTGACGGCGCTGGCCCTACACATTTGGGGAGGGCACTTCCGTCGCGGGATCCGCGTCCGGAAGGCGGCTGCGGAAGCCCAAACTCGCGGCGTCGAAGACCGCTTACAACTAGTCGAGGACGAGCTACATAATCTCCAGAGCACGAGCCGAACCCTGCTCGCCCGCCAAGAGAAGCTAGACTCGCTTCCGAAAAACCGACCCGCAACCGCCGGGCTGAGCCGCGATAGCCGGGCGCTTTCTCCGAACGCTGGCCGGACGCGGTTGTCCCGTGCTGAACTCGACCTGCTAGTCAAACTCAATCAAATGAAGCGCTCCCCCGACGCCCCAATTCCATCCGTTGTCCCAAAGCCTTTTTCCTAGGCCGCCTCAGCCACTGAGCTGGTCTAACGATCGCTGCAAACCGCCCCACGTTTTCGTTTTGATGCGAAGGGCATGCTCGATCCTCTCAACCGCCTGATCGAGCGTCGGCCAGTTCTTGAACGCCCAACATCCCCGATCGCGACTTTTGATCCCAGCTTTTGACAGACGTTACCTGGAGAAGTAGCCGCTGCCTGCCGATTTCTAAGTTGAAGCTCGACTGGAAGGAGCGCCGCGAGCCCGAGGCCGTGGCCCGCAGACTGTAGAGCACTCCTGCGGCCGCGTTTTTGGCTCGTCCGTGAGCTTCAGCGAGCTGAACCCTCGGGGGTAAACCTATGCCGGAGAGAATCTTTGCACTCTCCAAAGAAGTTTCCAAAGTAGCCCAACGCGGGACAGAAAACATTCGCGCCGTGACAGGGGCGACGAAACTCCTCGCTATCAACGCGCTGATTGAAGCAGCCACCGCTGGTGAAGCCGGCCGAGGTTTCGCCGTCGTCGCCGACGAGGTTGGCGATGTGTCGAAAAAGGTAATCGAGATCGCCGATACGCTCGATCGGGATCTGTCGGTGAAGATCGGTGAACTGAGTAGTCTGGGCGTCAATTTGCTCGGTGATATTCGAGGTACACGGGCAGCTGACCTGGCTCTCAACATGATTGAAATCATCGATCGAAACCTCTACGAACGTTCGTGCGACGTGCGTTGGTGGGCAACTGATTCAGCGGTCGTCAACTGTGTTGCCGAGTCAATACCCGAAAACAGAGCCCATGCGTCCCATCGGTTAGGCGTGATCCTTGATTCCTACACGGTTTATCTTGACCTCTGGATCGCCGACTTGGAGGGAAGGGTTCTTGCCAACGGCAGGCCTGAGAGGTATCAGAACCTGGATCGGATAACTGTCAATCGTGAAAACTGGTTTCGCGACGCCCTTCGCACCACGGACGGCTCAGAGTTTGCCGTGGCGGATATTTCTGTGAATGACGCGTTGGACGGCACAGCCGTGGCGACATACGCAACCGCTATTCGGCATAGGGGCAAAATCAATGGTGAACCGATCGGAGTTCTGGGCATATTCTTTGACTGGCAGACCCAATCCAGCGACATAGTAGATAAGGTCCGTCTTAGCGAGAAGGAAAAGCCATTGACTCGCTGCCTGATTGTTGACGCGAAACACCGCATTATCGCCGCCTCGGACCGCAATGGCGTGCTAGTTGACCATTTCCCCGTGCAGACCAACGGGAACGCGATGGGGCACTACGTCGATGCGGAGGGGAATGTCGTCGGCTTTTCCCTCACACCTGGTTACGAAACCTACCAGGGCTTGGGGTGGTACGGTGTCATCATCCAGCGGTCGGAGCGGAAGACTCGCTAGAATATACGGGCCCGCTCCCCTCCTCGATTCCCGCGACTGATCAGCAAACTTCTCTGTGGCCCTAGCGGCTGTCGGGATTCCCCTATGCATTCGAAGCTGCTCGGATGCTTTGCAGTGCCTCCCGCAGCGGAATGGGCTGGCCATCGCTCAGAAACTGCACTTTGCCTTCCGTCACGAGGAGGGCGCGTTCGCCGCGCGGATAGGCCAGAAAACTCGGAAGCGCTGACTAGATTGTATCCACTAGCTTTCTTTACAGAGACCTAATCAAATGCGAACTTAGGCATAGGTGTTGATGCTCCCTACTCATGGTCCGAAGCTGAGCAATTTGGGTCCGCTTGACCTATTCGTGGTTGCCGGCGATGTCGGGAATCGGGACCGGCTGAGCTTATGGATCTTTGCGGACTGGCGCGTCGCCGGCCGATAGCTCACCCAAGAGTTCCTGGAGGCTCTCTCCATCGAGATCTAGGTGCTCGTTCGGTGGCTCTTCCACTTGATGCGCAATATTGATACCCGCCATTTCCTCTTGCGGGGAGACGCGCAAGCCAACCGTTGCCTTCAAGACCTTAAACATAATGATCGAGGCCCCGGCCGTCCAAAGCATACACGCGAAAATGCCCACCAGCTGCACGCCGATCTGTTCGAGGCGAGGACGCGCCAGAAGTTCGGCCCGACCCACAAGACCCACGCAGAGCGTCCCCCAGATGCCGCAAATCAGATGGACGGGAATGGCCCCGACCGGGTCGTCCAGCTTGCACTTCTTCACGATGAAATCGAATCCGCGGTTGTGGACCACCGCTGCCGACAAGCCGACAAAGAAGGCCGAGATAGGAGTGACAACGTTGCAACACGCCGTGATCGCCACAAGTCCTCCCAGAATCCCCCCCCATGAACTTTTCATGGATGTCGGCTTTTTGCTGCACAAACCAGGAGTGGATAAACGCGCCCATGCCCGCGGCAGCGGCAGCGATCACCGTATTAACAATGATGCAGCCTACTTCCCCATTCATGGCCAGCGTGCTGCCGCCATTGAATCCCCACCAGCCGAACCATAGGATAAACAGGCCCAGCGAAGCGATTGGAAAGCTGAAGGCTTCGACGGGCTTGAGATTGCCTTCAGAGTCGTACCTTCCTAGACGAGCCCCCAAAAACCAAACCCCCACCAACGCGACCCATCCGCCGACCGAATGAACGACCGTCGAACCCGCGAAATCCATAAAGCCCAGCCGAGTCAGCCAGGTTTCATTGTTTTCCAGCAGAAGATTCCCCCAGCCCCAATGTCCGAAGACTGGATAGATGAAAAGGCCAACGATGCCGGAGGCCATCAGGTAAGTCACAAAACCTGTTCTTTCCGACATCGCCCCCGACACGATGGTGGCCGCCGTTGCGGCAAACGCAAGTTGAAACAGGAAAAATACGAAGGGCGAGATGGTTCCGCCCGCGACGCCGATTCCTTGCAGCAGGAAGAAATCCGTGCCGATCACACCTCCCCAACTAGTGCCGAACATCAGGCCAAACCCAACTAAGAAAAACAGCGCCGCGACCATGACCCAGTCGACCAAGTTCTTCATCGCAACCGACACAATACTGTTGGGGCGGACACAGCCCACCTCGAAGCACAGGAAGCCTGGCTGCATCAAGAACACCATGGCGGCGGCAATCAAAACCCACAGCGAGTTGATGTTCGTCTCATTGACCGCTGCCGCGGATTCGGCGGCTGATCCGCCCGTACCCACGGATTCAGCGAAGCCTGGATGGACTAGAACGGATGGGGCTGCAAACAAGAGTAGAAGCAGCGCAAGGAAGCGGAATGATCTAAAGAGTCTTCTTGCAGTTTTCGGCACCGTCTATTCCTCTCAGTCTGGAGCTGGATTTCCACTGGACTGATTCGTCACTCGAATGAGCAATCAGTTTCTGCGGTTTGGGACGACGCAGCCACGTTGTGCCTTATCGGCCTACCAGCCGGAGTCTTAATGGCTGGACAGTGGAGTGAGGGGGGGGGTCTCTTCCAGCGACTCCGGTCGGCAACAAGCATCGACGGTCGACGGGTCCGTGACACCCGGCCCAACCTGGACATTCGGTCAGGATCGGTAGAAAGGTCGGCTTCTGATACGGTTTCACGTCGCTCCCGTATTACCTGCGGGCTTTCTCAAGTCCCTAAAAAACGACAAGCTCTGCACCGTTCGCGGGCGCTGTCGCATGACCGCAGACTTAACGAGAGGCGGCTAGAGAAGGGTCTGATTTCATAAAAGCTCACGCGGTAGGACCGATGAGGTTTGGCATAGGAGGTGCTCATGAAAACCATCAGCACATGGATCACCGGGATTGCCCTGATAGCAACAGTGGGCAACGGGAACCAGCTCGCCGCGTCTTCGGGTAGCGAATCACCCGTTAGCGTCTCCGTCGACGTGGGATTCGCTAGTCAGTACCTGTGGAGAGGGTTCGTCCTGAACGACACGCCGTCGATGCAGCCGGGCCTTGCGGTTGGCTACAAGGGCCTTACCTTATCTACCTGGAGCAACCTTTCACACCGCGGCCCGGCCGGTCAGGTATGGACTGAACATGACTTTACGCTCGACTACTCCCGAGATTTTGGAGATTGGACGACGTCGGTGGGCTACATCAACTACGCTTTCCCCGACCTGAACGAGGGTAAATATACTAACGAGCTCTACTTCGGGTTGTCGCGCGGGGGCCTGCTCAACCCTTCGTTCACAATCTATCGTGATGTTGATGAGGGAGACGGCTGGTACTATTATGCGTCCGTGGGACACTCCTTCTCAGTCCCTGGGGGTATGTCGGTCAATCCTTCCGTCGGTATGGGTGTCAATCAGCATCTTTTCCAAACGCAGACTGCGGTCAGCAACCTGGATGTGGGAGTTTCGGTAGACATTCCTGTGAGCGGCGTCGTATTCTCGCCCTTCTTCACTCAAATGGTCGGCCATAGGACGCTGTTCGGAAATCACAATGTGTTTGGCGTGACAATGTCGATCAGCCGGCAAGCTTGGAAACAGCCCGGGCGGCCCACGCCAAACAGCCGATTCATGAAACGAAGCGGAGAACCGAGACTAGCCAACCGAGATCGCGGGTTCGCCAATGCAGAGACGCGATCAGGAACCGGGCGGAAACTCGCAGCCCGTGATAGAAGCTAGTGTAGTGCCACATAAATAACTGGACAATAACACCCTTTTCACGGTAGGATGGTTTATGTGGCCATCCGCTGACGCTCTACCCCTCACCGCTCCGCAGCGAAACGCTCTTCGTCGCCTGGTTCGAGGAGGCAACACAGCCCAGAAAATGGCCTTACGGGCAGGCATTGTTTTGCTGTGTGCGCAGGGGTTGGCGAACCACGCCATTGCCCGCGAACTCGGCGTCAACCGCAAGACCGTCATCCTGTGGCGAAAGCGCTTCGCCCAGTCCGGCCTCGACGGACTCCGCGATCGGACGCGCCCCGGACGCAAACCGGCGCTCTCCGCTGAATTCGTCCAATGCATCCTCGATACAACGCTTCACGAGAAGCCCCGGGCGGCCACGCATTGGAGCACCCGCACCCTCGCCAAGCACTTGGGCGTCTCCAAGATGGCCATCCAGCGCGTCTGGAAAGCGCACGGACTGCAGCCCCATCGCCTCGAAACTTTCAAACTCAGCCGCGACAAGCAGTTCGTCGAGAAACTCCGCGACGTGGTCGGTCTGTACTTGCATCCGCCCGAGCACGCGCTGGTGCTCAGCGTCGATGAGAAAAGTCAGATCCAGGCCTTAGACCGCAGCCAGCCGGGACTGCCCCTGAAAAGGGGTCGTGCCGGCACCATGACCCACGACTTCAAACGACATGGCACAACGACGTTGTTCGCCGCCTTCAATGTGCTCGACGGCAAGGTGATCGGCGAGTGTCTGCCGCGACATCGGCACCAGGAATTCCTCAAATTCCTACGCAAGATCGACCGCGAAACGCCACCGGCGCTGGAGCTGCATCTGATCGTGGACAACTACTCCACGCACAAGCATGAGCAAGTGAAGAAGTGGCTCGCGAAGCACCCCCGCTTCCACTTTCACTTCATTCCCACGTCTTCTTCTTGGCTCAATCTCGTCGAGCGCTGGTTCCGCGAGCTGACACAGAAGCGCATCCGCCGCGGCGTGTTCCGCAGTGTTCCCGAACTCGAGGCCGCCATCCACGAGTACCTGGAAGCGAGCAACCAAGCGCCCAAACCCTTTGTCTGGACAGCTCCGGCACAAGATATCCTCGCCAAAGTCGAGCGCGCCGCCAAAACCCACGCCATTGTCCAGAACCGTTAGTGGCACTACACTAGGTTCGGCAAAAAATAGGGAACGTCATCCGATCTTCGGTCCCCGACTTTCACCAAACAGAACCGGGGGCGTTAGCCAGCGGGCCCACGCTCCTCAATTTCCCCGCAACTTCTTTTTCCGGTACGGTTAGACGACGAAAACCTTACTGTGCTGGCTGTACCCATTTTTGCGACGAAGCACTCTACCAGGGGCTGCTAGGCCGGCAGCACTAAATAGCACTCGCCGGGCACGCGCCCCTACCACTCCGTCGATTTCCCGCGGCTGCTCATCGGACGGATTTCCAAACACCCTTTTCCGGTCGGCAGCAGTTTACCGGGATTCAGGCGCCGGTCGGGATTGAACACCTTGATGAGCCGTTCCATCAATTCCAGGCTTTCGGGCGCAAACAGCATCGGCATCAGATCGTTCTTTTCCATCCCTACGCCGTGCTCTCCGGTAATAGCTCCTCCGGCCTTCACACAGTATTCGAGGATTTCCGCTCCGGCGCGCTTTGTGCGTTCCAACTCGTCAGGGTTTCGGTCGTCGAACATGATAATGGGGTGCATGTTGCCATCGCCGGCGTGGAAGATGTTACTGATTTTCAGTTCGTATTTGTCGGAGACCTTGTAGATGAAGCGCAGCGTGTCAGCGATCCGGGTACGCGGTACGACGCCGTCTTGGACATAGTAGGTCGGGCTAACTCGTCCCACCGCACCGAAGGCGTTTTTGCGCCCCTTCCAAAGCAGGTCACGCTCCTCGGCGGAACGCGCGATGCGCACTTCCCGAGCATGGTTCTCCTCGCAGGCATCGCGGATCTGCTCGACTTGCTCTTCCACGGTCTCCTGCAGACCCTCCACTTCGATCAGCAGCACGGCGTTGGCGTCCATCGGGTAGCCGGCGTGGGTCGCCTCCTCGACCATTCGCAGCATGACTCCATCAAGCATTTCTATGGCTGCGGGGACGATGGCACGTGCCGTAATGAAGGCCACCGTGGAAGCGGCGTCTTCCGGCTCATCGTAGACCGCCAGCAGCGTCTTCACGATCTCGGGCGACCGCATGAGCCGCACGATGACTTTCGTGACCAGCGCCATCGTGCCTTCCGAACCCGTCAGCAGGCCCGTCAGATCATAACCCGGCTGATCAGCTTCTTTGCCCCCGGTCGTGATGACCGTTCCGTCGGGCAAGACGGCTTCGACCCCGAGGACGTGGTTCGTCGTGACCCCGTAAGCCAGCGTGTGCGGCCCCCCGGCGTTTTCGGCGACGTTGCCTCCAATCGTGCACGCTCTTTGGCTGGATGGATCGGGAGCGTAGTAGTATCCGTTCCCCTTGACAGCTACCGAGATGTCCAGATTCACAACGCCGGGCTGCAAGACGGCGCACTCGTTTTCGAGATCGATTTCCAGGATCTTGTTCATCCTCGCGAAGCCGATCATGATGCCGCCCTGGGTAGGTATCGTGCCCCCGCTCAGCCCAGTTCCGGCACCCCGACCCACCAGGGCTAGCTGGAACTGCCCGGCGATCTTGACGATGGCGATGACATCCTCGGTGGTGCGGGGAAAGACGACGCATTCAGGACGCCCCTTCTCGATGCTCCCGTCATACTCATAAAGCATCAAGTCCTGGGGCCGCTCGAGCAGGCCACGAGGGCCGACGATCTTGCGTAAGGCGGCCAGCGCTTCGGTAGGAATCACACCTAAATGATATTACGTATCGGTGGGGGGGACATCTTCTCGCCGCGCAAGGCCCACATGAGTGGTGTAGCGCAGGACTCGGCCGCCATCTTGCCGAGACCTGCGGCCGTTGGCCAGTAGTTCGCCGTCCTCCCGCGAAGACACCAGCGGAGCCGCGGACGTAAGGGAGCGGTCTGCGGTCTAGGGATTGTCGGCTCGTGATCCATCGCGAATCCGTGCAACCAAGCACTGGCAAAGTCCTAGGTCGCCTTCATCCCCGCTCGATATAGTGAATCCATGGATGCTGAGGCCGTACTGGAGTACGTGAGCCAACAGCCGCGCGGCCGAACTGGCTTCCGGACCCTCGCGCGGCACTTCGCTGTGCGGGGCCAGGAGCGGCGGACCTTACAACTGAGCCTGCGGCAGCTTGTCTCGGAGGGACGCCTGGTCGAATTCCGCCGCGGCAGCTACGCTGTACCGGGGGGCTCCTCCGAATACGCGAGCGGCTTGGTGATCCTACACCGAGACGGGTACGGGTTCGTCGTGCCGGATCATCCTTTGGACGGGGTCGAGGGAGACATCTACGTCTCTCGGAAGTCTCTGGCGGGCGCCATGCACGCCGATCGCGTTTTAGTACAGCTTGGACGGATCTCCGACGGCCGAGTGGAAGGAGTCGTCCAGCGAATCCTGAAGCGTGGCCAAGCGCACGTGGTCGGTCAGTTCCACTTTTCCAAACGCGGCAGTTGGGTGGCGCCGCATGACGATCGCGTTCGGGAGCATATAGGGATCAACCAGGGTGAGGAGCTGCCGCCACCTGACCCGACAAGTGACCGTCTGGGGGACGTATCACCACCCGCGGTGGCCGGGCCTGAAGACCTTGACGGCTGGATCGTCTACGTCGAGGTCACCGAGTTTCCAACGCGTACTCAGGGGGCGCGCGGGCGGGTGATCGAAGTTCTCGGACGTCCTGAAGATTTCGGAGTGGACGTCGAAGTCATCATCCGCAAGTTTCACCTTCCCTACCGCTTCCCTTCCCTAGCTCTTGAGGAAACCGCAAGGTTCAGCGAGGTCATTGACGAGAAGGCATTGCGGCGGCGCCGAGACTTTAGGGATTTCGACGTCGTCACGATCGACGGTGAGTCGGCTCGCGACTTTGACGATGCGGTTTGGGTCGATCGTCTCGGAAACGGCAACTTCGCTCTTCATGTTCACATCGCGGACGTCAGCCACTACGTTCACCCCGGAAGCGCACTCGACGAAGAAGCCCGCTTGCGAGGAACAAGCACGTATTTCCCTGACCGCGCCGTGCCCATGCTGCCCGCTGAGCTCTCGACCGGCATCTGCTCTCTGAATCCGCGGGTGGACCGTCTGACGCTCTCCGCCCTGCTCGAAATCGACAACCGGGGAGAAACTGTCGGCGTTGAGTTCTGCCGAGGAATCATTCGCAGCGCCGAGCGGATGACTTACACGAATGTGAACTTAGTGCTCGAAGGAGACCCCCAGCAGACGTCCCGCTACCAGCATTTGGTCGCTCGCTTCCGGCTGATGGAAGAGCTGGCGACCGTTCTTCAGCGCCGCAGGGAGCGCCGCGGATCGATCGACTTCGACCTTCCCGAAGCGGTGATCGAATTCGACAAGTCGGGAATGATGACAGGCGTCGCACGAGCCGAGAGGAATATCGCCCACCGCATCATCGAAGAATTCATGCTGGCGGCAAACGAAGCCGTGGCGCGGCATTTGGAGCAGCGAGACGTACCCGCTCTCTATCGGGTACACGACAAACCGGATCCCAGGCGTCTGCTCGGTTTCGAGCAGTTACTTTCGACGTTCGGTTATTCCCTTGGGGTGGATGTCCTCGTTCGTCCATTCGGCCACACCCGCCGCCACCGGGACGGTTCAAAGACCCGTCATCAGGTGCACGTTCCCGAGGGGGGGGCTGATGTTTCCCCGAAGCATTACCAAAAGTTGATCGCCCAGCTCGAAGGCAAGCCGGAAGAACGAATCCTCAACTATCTGATGCTCCGCTCGTTGAAGCAGGCCCAATACAGCGAGACCAACAGAGGCCACTTCGCGCTTGCAACGCCTTGCTATACACACTTCACGTCCCCCATTCGGCGCTATCCGGATCTGGTCGTGCACCGGATCCTGAAAACCGTGCTTGACCAGGAAGAAAGCCAACCGGCAGAGGACGCGGCTGCCAACCGGCCGCCGACGGAAGGGCCTCTAGCTCAGATCGCAAAGGAGTCGTCCTTTACCGAACGCCGGGCGGCGGACGCTGAGCGGGCGCTGATGGACTGGAAGAAGGCACGCTTCATGGAACAGCGACTGGGAGACGAATTCGACGCTATTGTGGTCTCGGTGACCCGCTACGGCCTGTTCGTCGAGCTGCTGGATCTGTTTGTCGAAGGCTTCGTGCCGATCGAGTCGTTTCAAGACGAGTCCTACTACTACCGAGAAAACCCGCAGTCTCTCATCGGTCGGCGAAGCAAGCGGCGCTTTGGCTTGGGCGATCGACTCCGAGTCCGTGCCGACCGGATCAGCTGGGACCGTATGCGCGCTGAGTTTTCGTGGGTCGACGGTGACACGGGAGCTGAGAAAGCGAAGGCCGGGCGGCGAAAACGTAAGCACGGGCGCAGCGGCAAGTAGACTGCGACGTGAGCCAATAGGTTGCATCCAATACTGCTAATGGATTCAGGACTCCGCAGTTGTTGTAAACTTGGCTTGCGCTGTCGCGTAGGTGCCTTATGACAACCTCACATCGTTTTGGCCCGTTCAGCGTTGTGCTTTCCGCTCTGGTAGTCGCTGCAAGCGGGGTATTGCTCTCCCCGACGCCTGCGGCTCTGGGCACGAGCCCTGCTCAAGCTGCGCGGATAGTCGAGCTCGGGACCCTGAGCTTCGAGGCGAACATCGGTCAGGCCGACGCGTCTGTCGAGTTCTTCGCTCACGCGGGGCGGTCTTCTCTGTCGTTGAGGTCCGATGGCACGGTCGCTACGTTTCTTGATGGCGGTGCCCAGACCGCTTCTGCGGTAACGATGACGCTGGTCGGTGGAAGCGCAGCCCCCGAGGCCGAGGGACTCGAACCGCTAGCGCGCCGGACCCACTATTTCCTCGGGAACGATCCGAGTAATTGGCATACAAACGCGCCTCACTATAGCCGGGTTCGATATCACGACGTCTATCCGGGCATCGACCGCGATTATTACTACATCGGCGATCAACTTGAATACGACTTCATTGTCGCCCCGGGCGCGGATCCGTCAGTCATTGAGCTTTCCTTCGAAGGCTTTGACGATATCGCGCTCGATCAGCAGGGAGACCTGGTCTTGCGGAGTAGGGGCGGAGAGATCCGTCATCACAGGCCGTACGTCTATCAGGAGATCGACGGAAGGAAAAAGAAAATCGACAGCCGCTTCCGCTTGTCCGAACAAGGGAACATCAGCTTCACACTGGCCAAACATGACGCGACGCTGCCCCTGGTGATCGACCCCAAGTTGACACTGTCGACCTACATCGGCGGTAGCTCGCAGGATTTCGGTGCCGCGGTTGCGGGGGGTCCGGACAACTGCGTCTGGGTGGCCGGCGCGACGCAATCGAGCAACTTCCCTGTCCCTGCGGGCATGTCTCGGCCGCCGCTGCCGGGGCTACGGGCAACGTTTTTGAACAAGTATGATCAACAGATCGATGCCGACGGCCGCACGACCCGTAGCCTGGTCTCGACGATCTTCTTGGGCGGTACCGCGGGGACGCTTCCGGATTCGGTGCCTGTTGCGCTCGAAGTCGACAGTGAGGGGAACCTGTACGTCCTCGGGGAGACGACGACGACCGACTTCCCGCTCAGCGACAACCCCTATCAGTCGAGTTTCGGAGGCGATCGAGACATGTACGTCACCGTGATCGCTCCCGGCGGGTCGGGCGGCTTGGCCGCGCTAAACCCCGAACAGCTTCAATCCAACGAGCCCGAGCTGCTGTTCTCGAGCTACGTAGGGGGATTGGGGCTAGAAGTACCGACCAGTGCGGACCTGGGGAACTGCCCACCTCCGATCGAAGGCCCCTGCTTTTTCTTCACCGGTCAGACCGAGTCGGCGAACTTGGCAACCACACCCAACGCGCCGGACAGCGTTATGCGAGGGTTCGAAGACCCGGTTGTCGGGATTCTGGCTGCGAACCTCACTCCCGAGGGAGGAATGGGCGTCGGTTATCTCGCGATTCTTGGAGGCACAGGCCGAGACACTGACCCTCAAGTCCTGGCGCTCGAGAGCGGCGCTTTCTGCCTGGCGATGACAACGACTTCCGATGACCTTCCGGTCCCGCCGGAGGTGCTCCAAAGAGCCATGCATCCGAGCCGCCTAGCTGACGAGGACGGCTTCATTATGTGTACCGCCATCGTGCCAGCAGCCCCGCTCAACGGTCCCCAGCAGGGTGAGCGTAACCCGTTCGACCTGCTCGAAGTTGAGCGTGCTACGTTCGTCCGCGGGCCCGGGCGCGACGAGCAGGACCGAATGGAACTCCTCAACATGGCGAACGCTTTCGGCTTCTCACCGGCCCCGGATCTTCCGATAGAGGATCTGAGGGAGATCGTTTTGGCGGTGATCGATTCCAATTCACCGCAGCTGCCAGTCGACCCTGTCGTGAGGTTCGGCGACCCGTTCTTCGTCGAGAACCCCGGCGACCGCAGCGCTTACATCTTGGTGATGAATCGCGATCTGACGGTGCCGCTCGGGGGCGGTTGGCTGGGCGGGACCGGAGAGGATGAGTTCGGTGGGCGTGGCGTCGTAGACCTCGGTAGTCGAGCCTGGTACCAAGCCAACACGAATTCGCCTGACTGGCCCGGCGCCGTCAACAGTTTCTCCGGCGGCCGGTGGGACGGGGTCACGGGCAACATTGAGAACTTCACGGTAGTGATCGCTGACAGCCTGACAGAGGCCGCGGGAGGACCCGATGGCGTTCGTGAACTTCTTCTAGGTGTCGATAGGGAAAACCTACCGAACATCGATGGACCTCCTTTCGACCACACCGCAACTCATTCGGGCGGTCCCGGTCACGACGAGTTCAACGACGGAATCAACCTCCTGGAATTCGGGACGACCGACAGGACTCTCTCCACCGGTCTCACAGACAGCATTAGCGTTCCCGAATTCCCGATCACCCAGGGAGCACCTCAGGTGCGCTACGGAGGCGGAACGTTTGACGGTTTCCTGATGGAGTCCTTCCAGCCCGCATTAGAGCGGCGAGCGATCTTAGGTGCTGGAAGCTTCTTGGAGCGCGATGTGGCGCCGGGTGAAATCATTACGGCTTTTCCCCCTGAGGTCGGGCCACCCATTGTGATTGGAATCGATTTCGATGACCAGGGAAAGGCGTTGATTCAGCTCGGATTGACGCGATGGCTTTTTGACGGCGAAGCAGCTTCTATGGTCTTCACATCCCGGAACCAAGTGGGTGCGATTGCTCCCTTTAACTTGCAAGTCGGCGGAACGACGGATGTGCAAGTCGAGTTTGACGGGATTGCCTCGAATCCAATCACGCTGAATGTCGCCGAAACCACTCCGGACATCTTTTCCCTCAACCAGTCGGGCACGGGTCAAGGCGCCATTCTCAACCAGGACTTCTCGGTCAACGGGCCTAACAACCCGGAAGCTCCGGGACGGGCGGTCCAGATCTTTCTCACCGGCGCGGGCCAGACCGACCCACCCGGTGTCGACGGCGAACTAGTACCGCTAACGGAGCCCTTCCCCAGGATTGTCGCTCCGGTGTCGGTCAAGATCGGCGGCCTCGATGCCAAAGTCCTATACAAGGGGGCAGCGCCCGGGCTGATTCACGGCGTGGGACAAATCAATGCCCTCATTGCGGACGATGTCGCACCTGGAGATGAAGTTCCCCTCGAAATCATGATAGGGGACAATGCCAGCCAGCCCGGCATCACTCTGGCGGTGGGCGCGGCGCAATAGTTACCCATTATTGACGAGTCCGCGAGTTCGGATCCTCGCCTGCAGAACCCATGTCTCAGTTCGTAGCGTGGATCTCGACGTTGAGATCCGCGGCCTTTTGATAACGTGTAGCCCTCTCGTGGCGCACGCTCTCAGCGCATCGCGTCGTGATTCCTTTCGACGTCTGGGTAGGCGGTCCCCAGGGAACAGAACCAGGGCAACAGGAAACTATTCGGACCAGCGAATCAACGGGCCCAGGAGAGGCGCGGGAACCCGGCAAAACTCCGGCTAGGGAACAGGCAGCCAAATGGGGATCGCGGCTCCGAGGATTGTACAATGGTGTAAGCGCTTGCTGTCAGGCGCTTCGCCATCCCCCCACTGTTTCAACGTGTCCCGCCTGCATAGTAGGCGGGATCTCGAATCTGTCAGAGACGACGCAGGCGAACCGATTCTCGCCGAGAGGGGGAAAGATGCAACAACCAAAATCCGTTGCGTTAAGAACACTCCTGCTGATGCTGGTGATGGCCGGCGTCGCGTGGGCTGGGCCGGGAAACGGGAAGGGTCGGCCCAAGCCGCCTCCTCCTCCTCCGCCCCCGCTGCCCGATTGCAATGTTACTTACACCGGGTACACGACACGCATCGCGTTTTCAGGACACGTGTGGGCGGTCAAGGACCACGGCAAGTCGCAAGTCGGCCCCGGGCCAAACCGCTTCTCCGACGACAGCAAGAGCGTGTGGGTCGACGAAGACGGTCGACTCCATCTGAAGATTCGCCGCAGCAAAGGCAAGTGGTATGCAGCAGAGGTAATCAATCTCTGTACCCTGGGCTACGGCACCTACCGCTTTCATCTAGACAAGGAAGTCGACGCGCTCGATCCGAACGTGGTTCTGGGGTTGTTTACGTGGAGCGACCAGCCCGCGGACAACCATCGGGAACTTGACATCGAGTTTTCGCGCTGGTCCGACCCTAATAATCTGAATGCGCAGTACGTCGTGCAGCCCTACGATCAGCCGGGCCACATGTTCCGTTTCTGGCAGCCGAGTGCGGCCCCACAGACTACGCAGATCCTGACCTGGACGCCTGGCCAAGCGGTGTTCGAGAGCCGGTTGGGGCATTGGACTCCGGCTTACCCCGGAGCGCTCTATGCCGGCTACACGTTTACCGACGGCATACCCCAAAGTGTCGACGAAAATCCTCGCTTCAACTTCTGGCTGTTCCGCGGCGATCCACCCACGGACGGCAAGGACGTAGAGGTGATCATCAGCCGCTTCGAGTTTGACCCGGCTCCGTAGCGGTAGACGAGAGACCGGCTTTCCAATCAGAGATGGAATGAGTAGGCTCATCATCTGGTGGAAGTGCGAGGGGTTACCCCGGTTCACTTAGAACGCAGTGAATCGCCGGCGCGACTGCACGATCGCGGCTCGGCAGTCCGGTTGCCTACTCTCGCCTCAACGCCGGCGCTAGTGGTGAGTGCAACGTGGCCGTGATAGACGCGGCGCCGGCGATCAACCCGATCAGCACGATTGAACCCAGCGTGACCGAGACCGACAGCCAGGGGGGATCGGCCAAGCCGCTTAGAAAGTGCGGTAGCACCGCAAGGGAAGCAGTCAGCACGCCGATTAGAACACCAAATACGAGCAGGAAGAGGTTCTCAGCCAGAACGATCCACGAGATGGAAGGGGCCGGGAACCCAACCGCCTGCAGCAGGGCCAGTTCCGCGCGGCGCTCCAATACATTTCGCACCATGACAACAGCGAGGCCGAGAGTTCCCAGCAACAAACCCAGCCCGCCAAGCGCCTGAAAGGTGCTGAGGTAGGTGTTTTCGACAACCGAATAGCCGGCCAGCCGGTCGGCTGTGCGCGTCGCGTCCAAACCCTGGTCGGCGAATCGTTGCTCGAGCAATTGCCCCGCCGCGTCGGAGTCGGTTTCGATCATAAAAAGATTGAAGCCGCTGTGAGAAGGAAACAGGTCGAGGAAGTTCCGCTCCGACATGATCAACTGCGACTGAAAGACACTACGGCTCAGGGTTCCTACAATAGTCAAGCTTCGGGTCTTTCCGCGCTCGTCAGTAATCTCGAGATGCTCACCTTGACGTAGGTGAAGGATGTACTTGACGGAGTTTTCATCTCCAAAGACGGGGATAGCGCCACCCTCGAGTCCCTTGTCGAGCACTTTCCACGGATTCTCCGCGGCTGACTCTGCCAGCGTAGCCTGGAAAGTAAAGCCTCCTCGATCAATCAGCTCAGGAGTCGCGCCGAGCAACGTTGGCCGCGACGGCCGATACAGATTGAGACAACTGGCGTCCTCGCCGGGTTTGACTCGAAGCGAATAGGCTTGCATGTCGGACTTCCCCTTCTCGTCCGCAGGAGCGATTTGGTCCCGGTATAGCGGAATGTCCGATTCGGCCATCCAGCGGAAACCTCCGTCCCCGGACTCAAGGGTAGGTTCGCCATAGGTTGGGTCATGACGAAAAGATTCGACGGCGAGAATAATGAACGTGGAGCTGGCAACCAAGGCCACGGTAAGAAGGCTGCGCGTGGGCCGGCGCGCGCCGTTACGAACGCCAAGCCTCGACAATGGTGAAGTGCCACCAAGCGAGCCCCTGGCTGGTGTCGCCAGAGAGAAACGGAAAAACGCCAGGGCCGCCACTAACAACAGTGCGCCAACACCGAAGAAGGCCGGGTCTCTGGCAACAACGTCGGTGAACACCGAAAGAACTACCAGCAACAACGCCAGAGCGGCCGACGCACCGGCCACAAGACCCGACCGGCGAGCGGACTGAGTGGCGGCGCGGGAGGATGCCGCCAACTCGATCGTTCCCGCTAGCATCGCACGAGGGCTCACTTGTTTGAGCCTGCGGATGGCAAACCAGATGGAAGCAACCATCATCAGCAGTGCTCCCACGGCTCCCGCCGCAAGACTCAGTGCCGTCACGTGTAGCTCGAGAAACGGTGCGCCTATCGCTGCGCCCCACCAGGTTTTGAGGCCATACACCATCAACGCACCGTAAGCTACCGCTCCGGGAAGGCCGATCAGGCACCCCGCGAGCGCGACCGCGGCGCTCTCTTTGAGCAATAGTTTGCGGACGACCCCGATAGGTTGGCCGGTTGCGATCAACAGTCCAATCTCCCTAGAACGCCGTTCGACGCCCAACCGAAACAGCAAGGCCACCAGCATCGTGGCGGACACGATCAGGAAAAAACTGAAATAGAAGAAATACTCTGAGAAGTCAGTCGCGCCGGCGGAAGCGGCCAGTCCTCGCGCCTTCACCGGCTGAAACACAAGTCCGTAGGCAGCCGGATTTAGCCGAGTGCGAAGGTGTTTTTCGAACACGCCCGCTGCTTGATCGACAGTCTGACCTTCGGCCGGCACGACGCGAAACGAAGTCAGCTGCCCGAAACGGCTGGTCCAAAGTTTCTTGGCGGTCTCTAAGGAAACGAAGGCCTTGGGAGCCGTGCGGTAGCGGTCCCAATAGTTTTCGTCGATGGGGCGGATCTTGCCGAGGTCTACCGGGAACGGCGGGTCCCAGTCACCCATTCGTGCCGCATCGCTCATACCCTTGTAGGTGGGTGCAAGATCTCGGTCAAGGGCGAGACCCGACATCCTTACGACACCCTTGAGCATGAACGTATGCCGAGCCGTATCGAGCGATCCTTGCGGACCAACTAGGTAGTAGGCGAGTTCGACCTCATCACCGATGCTTGCCCTCAGGTCGCGTGCCGCCCACTCATTGAGCAGGATCTCGTCCGTTTCAATCTTAGGCGCGGGTTCGCCGTCGCTGAGGAGCAATGGGCCGAAGGAAGCCTCACCGCCAGTGCCGAAAGCAGTCACCGTCGAGTAGGGAACGCTGCGGTCACTTACCCGGATTTCGTTCGCCAGATAGGTCAGCACGGGCAAGTAGCGCAACCCGGCTTCTTGCGCGGCGACACTGGCGGCTTCGGCGGTAGAAATATCAAGGACGATGCGGTCGGTTTCGAGCGCCACAGCCCCTGGCTCCGTCCTTAGGCGGGTGCTGAGACGCAAATCCTCCAGTCGGAGCGTTTCTTGCAGGGCAAGCTCGAGATTCTGGGAGCCTTCTTCACTCGGCGAGCCTGAAACGAAAAGCGCGTTGGCGCGGTCCGGCTGCTCGAGAGCTGATTGAAGGGTCTCCAAGGAGAGGAAAGCGTTGTAGGGCAATTGCTGGCTGGGTGACAGCCCGAAGCGTCCGACACCGCTCGCCGGCAAGACGCCCGTCACTTTAAGCCGCATTGCGCGGACGTTGCCGGACTTGCGGCCCATCACCGATTCGCTAGGTATAAGCGTGTCGGTTTGGAATCGGAGTATGAGCGCATCTCCTGCTTGGGCATCAATCTCACGCGCAAGGGTTTCGTTGATCAGGACCTCACGTGGACCCGGTAGCGGCTCATTGGGAGCAAAGAAAGACCAAAAACGCTCGTCAACCCCGTGGATATTGATTCTGGAGGCGCGCGAGCTTGTCGCGGCGGATTCCACACTGCCACGAACGAGGATCGCGGGGGCTGCCTGATCGAACGAGTCGACGAACCGCCCTGACGCGGTCAGATCATGGGCCAGTTGCTCGCGGAAGTATCGATCCGCGACCATCGCGTGATCAATCCCGGCCAGTCTGTCAAGGGTCAGGTCGCGTAAACTGCCGCGAACGGAATCCCCCACCAACAACGCACCCGCAAAGACGGCTGTTCCTACTGCCACACCCAGCGCGACCGCCAAGTGGACGCCACGGTGATAGGCAAGCGAGCGAAGGAGAAACCGCCGCGGAGTAAAAGTGCTCGAAGGCGATTTTTGAGAACGATCCATGGCTTGAATAGTTGTGCGCCGTTGCTTCGGTGAGACCATCATAGCTTGATCACTAAGAGCGTAGATCTCCGGCAAAAGTGGCTGGGTCGGGTTCGACTGCTACCATGGAAAACTACGCGTCTGCGGAGGAATGAGAAGGGTCAGGAGTCTGGACTAGTCGCCGAGTTGCTGATTGCAGCTCTCACTCACGTCCAAAACTCTGCGCGTCGGGCATGCATTCTTGCCGCTCCACATCAGCGCAGCGCCGTCTGTACCAATAGGCATTTCTGCTCCGCCGTTGCCGCCTGGCCCGGCCAATAAGATTCGATGAACGCTGAACTGGTCTGTTTTAACCCGGATTGCCGCAGGCGCTACGCCCTGGACGAGGTCAGGTATCAGTGCCAGGAGTGTGAAGCTCTATTGGAGGTCGAGAACGACTTCGGAGCCGCTGATCCA
This sequence comes from Bryobacterales bacterium, assembly GCA_965222095.1. Taxonomy (GTDB): domain Bacteria; phylum Acidobacteriota; class Terriglobia; order Bryobacterales; family UBA6623. The sequence continues at coordinate 1,027,129 of CBDCTD010000004.1, read as the reverse complement.
GCAGCGCTTCGTTCCTTGTGGGACGAGCGGCGGAAGAGCCGCGAACCCCTTGATGTCAGCGGCGTCTGGCGCTTCCGCGAGATGCTTCCCTTCGTAAGCGATCAGGCTCACATCGTTACCCTGCGGGAAGGCAACACACCTCTTTTCGATGCCCCCCGCGCCGCGGCCTACGCCGGCCTCGGATCCGTGCAGCTCAAGCACCAAGGCTACAATCCCTCTGCCTCATTCAAAGACAACGGCATGACGGCAGGGATGGCTCAGGCCCGCAAGCTTGGGATGAAAAGAGTGGCGTGCGTCTCGACCGGCAACACGTCCGCCTCCATGGCGGCGTATGCGGCAGCCGCCCAGATACAGGCGATCGTCTTTGTGCCGCACGGCAATATCGCCTATGGCAAGCTCGCCCAAGCCCTCGAATACGGGGCTGTCACCCTGCAGGTCGAAGCAAACTTCGATCAGATTCTCGCCCTGGTGCAAAAGCTGGCCGAAGAGATCGGCATCTACTTGCTCAACTCGATCAACCCGTTCCGCATCGAGGGGCAAAAGACGATTGCAATCGAAATGCTCGATCAGCGAGGCTGGAAGGTTCCCGACTGGATCGTCTTGCCGGGCGGAAACCTAGGTAACATCTCGGCCCTCGGAAAGTCCTTGCGGGAAATGAAACAGCTAGGCCTGATCGATCGCCTCCCACGCCTGGCGGTGGTTCAGGCAGCGGGAGCAGCGCCATTCTACGACCTGTTTCAGCAGGATGATCGCAGTTCAATTCGAAACGTTGAGAAGCCCGAAACCCTGGCAACGGCGATTCGCATCGGCGCTCCGGTCTCGTGGCCCAAGGCACTCTTCGAAGTGGAAGCAAGCGGCGGGCTGGTGGAGTGCGTCACTGAGCAGGAAATCGCCGACGCCAAGGCCGTGGTCGGACAGTGCGGCATCGGTTGCGAACCGGCTTCCGCGGCGTCGCTGGCCGGTATCCGGAAACTGACCAGCGCGGGGGAAATCTCATCTGAGGATGACGTGGTGGCTGTCCTTACGGGACACCTGTTGAAAGACCCAGATTACGTCTACCGCTATCACACTGGCGAGCTAAAGGCTCCCAGCGGGCAAACACTCAGTTCCACTTTCGGCAACGAGCCCTTAGTTGTGCCGAACGATGCCGCCAAGATTGCGGAGATCCTGGACAGGAGCGCTGAATCTCGAAAAGATAGGACCTGACGGAGATGACAGCGGAGGCTAACGAACCGCAACAGTGTTCCTAAACGCTAGCGACATCGCCGAAGACCACTGTCGTAAAAGCGGGAGATAATTCTAGAGGCGAGAAAATGGCTTTCAACATCAAGAACGAAGAGGCAGATCGCCTCGCTCGCGAGCTTTCGGCGGCAGCGGGTGAAAGCCTGACAACTGCCGTTACCGAGGCCCTCCGCGAACGTCTGGAGCGAATACGGGCCCGAAGCAGGGGCCGGTCCCTCGCTGACGAAGTGGACGAAATCGCCAAACGCTGTGCCTCCCTGCCGGTGCTTGACGACCGCCCCGCGGACGAGATTCTGGGTTACGATGAGCACGGTCTTCCGGGCTACGAACCGATCCAGGTCCGAAGCCGGAAACGCTAGCTCGTTCCAGGCCGTCTCTTGATTCGACTGAACTTTATGCGAGTAAGGGCCTATGTTCTAGTCGTACTGTGTAGCGTCCCTTGGTTGGCGCTTGCTCCTCCGACGGCTGGACAGGACGAGGGCGAAGCCACGATCACCGTCGACGTCTCGGTCGTCAACGTCCTGGCGACAGTTCGTGACAAAAAGGGACGGCTGATTAACAACCTCACGCGGGACGACTTCATCCTCGAGGAGGAAGGAGTTCCGCAAGAGATCCGGTATTTCTCGCGCCAAACCGATCTGCCGCTGACACTGGGCCTGGTGGTTGACACGAGTGTAAGTCAGGAACGACTCATCGAGGACGAAAGGCGAGCGAGTGCGCAATTCTTTTCGCAGGTACTCCGGCACCAAAAGGATCTTGCGTTCTTGATCAGCTTCGATGTCGACGTCGAACTGCTCCAAGATCTGACAGATTCACGTAAGCTGCTGGGGGCGTCCCTCGACGAGCTGCGAATTCAGGGCAGCCGGGGCGGCTTACATCCTTCCCCGGTACCAACCTCCCAGAGACCCGTCGGTACGGCCCTCTACGATGCGGTTTTCTTGGCCTCCAGTGAGGTTCTCGCAGGCCAGGCAGGCCGCAAGGCGGTCGTGCTGATCTCGGACGGGTTCGACTACGGAAGCCGCGTGAAGCTCCGCGACGCGATTACCGCCGCGCATCGCGCCGATGTCGTTGTCTACAGCGTGCGTTACTTTGACCGCTACTTCTACAGCCGAGTGGGCATCGGCGGAGGGGGAGGCAGTTCGGCGCTGAAGAAGATGGCTCGTGAGACCGGCGGAGGGATGTTCGAGGTCCGCAAGAAGCAGCCCCTACGAGACATTTTCGAGCAGATTCAAGAAGATCTCCGCAGCCAATACAGCCTTGGGTACACGCCCAACCGTGAGTCCTCCAACACCGGCTTCCGCCCCATCAAGCTCCGCACGCGCGACAAGAACCTGAAGGTACAAACCCGTAGTGGGTATTACCCGAGGCCCTCCGAAAGCTGAAAGAGATAGAGCAACTCGAGAGAGACGTGGGCGCCCAGAGCAAACCGCAACACGCTTAGACACACGGTTGGACGCTCAGCGCAGTGCGTTCGATAACAGGCTACGTAGGCCTCACGGCAAGACACCGAAGAGCGCTGTGTTAAAATTCGAGAAATCCCCCCGGCTGACAAGAGAGTTTTCCGACCATGAACTTCAACCGTAGTACTTCCTGGAGTCTCTTTCTTTTGATCCTATGGACGCTCGGCGCGTGGGCGCAGTCTTCGCCTCCGCCACCGCAGGCCGCGGAGCCAATCCCTCCAGACGAGGTGGTCGTGGTCATCGACGGTGTAGAGTATACGGCCCGCGAACTCCGAGTAATCCGCAACGCCTTGCCCCCGCAGTTCAAGAAGCAAACGACACAGATGAGCTACGATCGCTTCGTGACCGTCTACGGTGAGTTGCTGGGCTTCGCCAAGATGGCCGACAAGGAAGGCATTCCTGAAAAGGAGCCATACAAAACTCAGCTTGCCTTTGCGCGTATGAACTTTCTGGCGCAAGTCTATCTTTCGCGTCTCACGTCTATGCTGCAAGTTGCCGACGAAGACCTCCTCAACTATTACGAGGCGCACAAGTCGGACTTCGAGGAGTTCAAGGTGTCAGCGATCTACATCGACTTCGCTACCCCGGAGGCCGCCCCGGGGGCCAATGGCGAGAACAGGCTCACTGAATCAGAAGCGAAAGCCAAGGCGGAGGGCATTGCGGCTGAGTTGAGGGGCGGAGCCGATTTCGCCGAACTTGCGAAGAAACACTCCGACGACAGTGCCTCCAGGGATAAGGGAGGCGACTTGGGCTTCTTCACGCGGGAGACCAGCATTCCCCAGTCGCTCAAGGATGTGATCTTCCAGTTGGAACAGGGCAAGATCTCCGACCCCGTAAAGGATGGCCGGCGGTTCTACGTATTGACTGTGACCGAGCGGCGCGCCAAGCCGCTGGAGAAGGTAAGAAGCGCGGTCAACCAGAAGGTCCGCGGTGTGAAGCTCAAGGAACAGATCGATCAGATCCGCCGCGGGGTGTCTATCGAACGCAAAAACGCTCAGTTTCTCAAGCAGACCCCCCACACACCGTTAGCCACCAAGACGGTAACGATCCCGGCAATTCCCGAATAGACGGGCCCTGCGCGGTCTCTCTACTTCTTTAGCCGGCTGCAGGCGTTTGCGGCCCCGGCGATGTCGATCGCGTCCTGTCCGCTGTCGATGTGCTCGATTTTCCCGTCCTTGTCGACGACGAAAGTGGTCCGTGAAGCGATGTGGTGCTCCGCCATATAGACACCGTACTTTTTCGCAACCTTGCCCATATGATCACTGAGCAGGGCAAACTCCAAACCCAACGACTTGGCAAAGCGGGCGTTGGTTTCGTCGTGGTCGGTGCTGACTCCGAAGACCGTGGCGTTCGTTTCCGTGAATTTGGCGATACCAGCCTGGTACGCCTTCAATTCTTTCGTTCAACCACCGGTAAACGCCTTGGGGAAGAACGCCAGCACGACGGTATTCTTGCCGCGGTAGTCCGACAAGCGCGCCGCGCCGCCGGCGGTGGATGGCAGCGAGAAATCCGGCGCCTCGTCACCAACCCGCAGGGCCGTTGCCCCGGATGAAGCGCTCGCCCCGAACGCGGCTAGCGCGAAGACTGCCTGCCTTCTGGTGAATATGCTCATGTGGCCTCCCAGAGTTTCTGTTGAACCGTTGAATCAAGGTGATGCCGGCCTATTGTCGCTCTCCCGCGGGGGAAGAAGGGTCCTCCCGCGTCGCCAAGACCGCCGTTTTCGTCTTCTGGATCACCCCCAGGGCCTCCCATTCGGTGAGTTGGCGCCGCAAGTCCTTCGCTGTCGGGCCCATCGGTTGCGCAGCGAGAAAATCGCGGTAGGCAGTCGCCGCCAGAGGGAAGTTGCCTTGCCGGGCGTGGATCATGCCAAGCAAGCGGTGCGTGCCGGCAAATTTCTTGCCGCCCTCGCCGGACTGAATACCGAGTGCAAGGTCTTCCGCCAGATCCATTTTCCCCAGATTGAAGGCCGCCACGGCACGGTAGAACTGCACCTCCGTCATGTGCGGATTGAGACTCAACAATCGCTCGGAAACCAGATTCACCTCCGCCCAACGCTCCTCATTCAATTCCATTCTCAGCAAAGGGATATAGGGGCTGAGGTATTTCGGATCCGCTTTCGTCGCCTTGTCAAAAGCCTCTCGGGCGCCTTCCGTGTCGTTGACTGCCAGCCGGGTGCGGCCTAGCAGAGTCCAAGCGGCGGCGTATTCAGGGTATTCGGCCACGGCTTTTTCGAGCTCTTTGATGGCCTTCTTCGGTTTGCGGCTCTTGGCGTCCCTTTTTCGCAGCTCTTTCAGGGCCTTCTCGTAAGCCTTCCTTGCCTGTTTGGGAGCCGCCAGCGACGTAGCGCTCACGGAGATACCCTGCCCCTTGGCGATACGATGGAGGATGATTACGCCAATGTCCGGTTTGTCGAAGATGCTGCGTTGGTTCAGCTGGATAGACTCCGACCGATACCCCGGCAGCACGGCCCGCAGCTCACAACCCGACAAATCGACCCGTCCGAAGGCGTTCACAGCGGGCGCGCCCGGACCGGCCTGAGAGTCAAATCCGCCCGAGCTGAAGCCGGCGCCGCCAAAGGCATCGTCGCTCGCCGGCGAGCTACTGGCATCGGCAAAAGCCAGTGAATGCTTATCGCCGAGCTGGAAGCTGAAACGGCCCTTGGAGTCGGTATAGGTTTCCGGCCGACGGTGGCCCCAGCAGACCCGCTCGATCGTGACCGGCTCGCCGGGCGGAGTCCCGTCCGCCAGCATGACCTGCCCGGAAAGGAAAATCGGGCGCTGGAACTCAGGTTGATTAAGACCCGGCTGCTGCATGCCCCCACGACCGAAAGATCCCTGTTGCTGCCCGGTATTCGTGCCCTGCCTTCCCTGTGTCGAGGTGGAAGGCTGCCGCCCCGAGGTATTGCCGCCCCCAGACCGTCCTTGCTGGCCGTAAGAAGACACGGCGCCCGCCAGCAACAAGCCGATGGCAAAACGGCTTTTCATGCCCATGATTCACCCCCTGTTACCGCAACGGCCAACCGGTCGGATAGTCCGCCTGGAACGAGACTAACACATCCTCCCGCCCTTCACCAAGCAAGTATTCGGAGGAGAATGACGCTCTCCCATGTGCGAAATCGCACACTGCCAGGGCGGCCGTTCGGCCTCACAGATAGTGTTTCTCGAGCCAAGACGTAAGCAGATCAAAGGCCCCCGTCGGGGTGTCGGCAAAGCGAAAAAGCTCGCGATCGGAAGCGTCAATCGTTCCCATCTCTTGCATGGCGTCAAAATCGATGACCCTCTTCCAGTATTCACTGCCGTAGACAACCACGAGCATCTTCTTCTTGAGCTTTTCCGTCTGCACCAGCGTTAGCGCTTCCATCAGCTCGTCCAGCGTGCCGTATCCCCCGGGGAAGACGACCAGCACTTTCGCCAGGTAAGCAAACCAAAGCTTACGCATGAAGAAGTAGTGAAACTGGAAGGACAGCCCGCGGGTAATGTAGGGATTCGGCTGCTGTTCGAGCGGCAAGCTGATATTGAACCCCACCGAGATGCCGCCGGCTTCTTGGGCGCCGCGGTTGGCGGCCTCCATGATACCGGGTCCTCCTCCGGAGCAAATAACGAAACGCCTCCCGGTCGGGGAGCACTGCTCGGACCATCGAGTCAGCCTGCCGGCAAGTTCTCTCGCTTCTTCGTAGTAGCGCGCCGTCGTCTGAAGCCGTTGGGCCTCCCGCACCTCTGCGGGCGTCCTCGCGCCGGCGACAAGCTTGGCGGCCGCTTTCGCATCGATGAAGCGAGCGGAGCCGAAAAAGACGATCGTATCGCGAATCTTGTTCCGGTCGAGCCGATTCTTGGGCTCGACGTACTCCGCAAGCATTCGGAAGGTGCGAGCACCGGCGCTGCTGAGGAACTTGGCGTTGTCGTACGCCTTGGGGGGCATTTTCGCCATCGGGAATGGTCTCCTTCGAGGGAACCCTGTACTGTAGGCCAAACAGGCTGTGCCACTGCTAGCGGACGGCTACGGTAACTCCCGGGGGGCTAACGAAATCGCCGACCCGAAGCGTGATAGGAACCGCGTCACCGGCCTCGACAACCTTTGAGATGCGCGCATTCACCTGCATCAGGCCGGCTACCAGTCCCGGGGCCGCGCCCGCATAAAACAGCCTAGTGTAGTGCCACATAAATACTTGGACAATAACACCCTTTTCACGGTAGGATGGTTTATGTGGCCATCCGCTGACGCTCTACCCCTCACCGCTCCGCAGCGAAACGCTCTTCGTCGCCTGGTTCGAGGAGGCAACACAGCCCAGAAAATGGCCTTACGGGCAGGCATTGTTTTGCTGTGTGCGCAGGGGTTGGCGAACCACGCCATTGCCCGCGAACTCGGCGTCAACCGCAAGACCGTCATCCTGTGGCGAAAGCGCTTCGCCCAGTCCGGCCTCGACGGACTCCGCGATCGGACGCGCCCCGGACGCAAACCGGCGCTCTCCGCTGAATTCGTCCAATGCACCCTCGATACAACGCTTCACGAGAAGCCCCGGGCGGCCACGCATTGGAGCACCCGCACCCTCGCCAAGCACTTGGGCGTCTCCAAGATGGCCATCCAGCGCGTCTGGAAAGCGCACGGACTGCAGCCCCATCGCCTCGAAACTTTCAAGCTCAGCCGCGACAAGCAGTTCGTCGAGAAACTCCGCGACGTGGTCGGTCTGTACTTGAATCCGCCCGAGCACGCACTGGTGCTCAGTGTCGATGAGAAAAGTCAGATCCAGGCCTTAGACCGCGGCCAGCCGGGACTGCCCCTGAAAAGGGGTCGTGCCGGCACCATGACCCACGACTTCAAACGACATGGCACAACGACGTTGTTCGCCGCCTTCAATGTGCTCGACGGCAAGGTGATCGGCGAGTGTCTGCCGCGACATCGGCACCAGGAATTCCTCAAATTCCTACGCAAGATCGACCGCGAAACGCCACCGGCGCTGGAGCTGCATCTGATCGTGGACAACTACTCCACGCACAAGCATGAGCAAGTGAAGAAGTGGCTCGCGAAGCACCCCCGCTTCCACTTTCACTTCATTCCCACGTCTTCTTCTTGGCTCAATCTCGTCGAGCGCTGGTTCCGCGAGCTGACACAGAAGCGCATCCGCCGCGGCGTGTTCCGCAGTGTTCCCGAACTCGAGGCCGCCATCCACGAGTACCTGGAAGCGAGCAACCAAGCGCCCAAGCCCTTTGTCTGGACAGCTCCGGCACAAGATATCCTCGCCAAAGTCGAGCGCGCCGCCAAAACCCACGCCATTGTCCAGAACCGTTAGTGGCACTACACTAGCGTTCCGACCGCCGATCCGAACCGAGACCGACTCGAGCGGCTGCGGCAGCGGCTCCTCGGCGAGCTTGCCATCGATACCACCGGGTGCCGTTTCGCCCTCTCCCGTCGCATAGAGAATCACGACCGATCCTCGAAGCGCGGGATTTTCCGGGGTATTCAGAGTGTAATCCTGATTCAGGATCGTTCCGGGCCCCATCCCGGAGCTGGTCTGGGTGAAAATCGCCGGCGACGACGACTGGACCGGCAAGCTTACCGCCGGCGATATTAGGCCTCGATACTCGATGCGAAGGCTGGTAACCAGGCTGCCGGCCACCGTATAAGGCACTACCGCTGCCAATTGGTTCTCAACGGCAAAGATCATCGGCGCCGCCTCCCCATCGAACCATACTCGAGTGTCGGCAATCGAGGTGTCCACGCGACCATCCGCTGTGAGCTGCAGCCCCGCCAGCGTTGGGGGACCCAAGTTCGTACCGAAGATAGTGATGATTTCTCCCGGCGCCACCGGACCGCTCTCGAAACTCGCCGCGTTCACCACCCCCTGCTCCGTAAACAGGGGTGGCGGCTCGAAGTGGAGCTTCGTTACGAAGGCGTCACCCGACTCGATGAACCCGGCGACGCTCGGTCGAAAGCTTCCACTTGTTGTGGGAAAGTTCGTCGCTTGGACCATTCCTGTCGCAACGACACTTCCAAGTCCATCGCTTGCGAGGCCGAAACCCTGATCGCCCTCGTTGCCCCCCAGAAACGTCGAGTAGAGGAGTTCCGTACCATCCGGGCTGAGCCGCGCAAGGAACGCTTCGTCGAGCGTATCGAGCAAGGATTGCACAGCGTCTTCGGTGACCGGGAAGTCCGAGGATCCGGTGCCGCCCACAACGGTAATGTCGCCCCAGGGTTCAATGGCAACCGCGTTACCTTGGTCGTCGGTAACGCCTCCCAGGAAAGTAGAAAAGAGGAGCTGGCCGGCGGCAATGTCGAATCGGGCTACGAAAGCATCGCCGAAGAAAGCTCCACCGCCATACAAGGTTTGGTAAGCGCCCTCCGTCGTCGGGAAATCGAGAGAGGTTGTTCGCCCCGCTAATGCAACCTGGCCCTTGGAGTCAACCGCGATGTCCTGTGCGCGGTCATTCCTCGAGCCTCCCAAATACGTTCCGTATTCGATGAACCCACCCCCTGGGTCCAGTTTCACAAGGAAAGCATCGAAATCGCCCCCCAGAGTCCCCTGATGGGCATTCGGTGTGGTTAGGCCGTCTTCTGAGCTCGTGAACCCGGCAACGTGCGCCTGTCCCACGGAATCGACTGCCACCGCAAGGGCTTCGTCTCGACCCTCTCCGCCCAGATAGGTAGAAAAGAGTAGGGATTCGCCCGATGAACCGAATTTGACGACATAGCCATCGCGAAAGTCGCCCGTCTTGGTCGTCCGCAAGGAACCGGGCGTGGTTCGGAAATCGTCGGAGATCGTCGTGCCCACGACGTAGACGGCACCTTCCGAGTCGAGAGCGATGTCGTTCCCCTCATCGGGAGCACTCCCGCCGAGATAGCTCGAGTAGTCCAAAGCCGTCGCGTCGGCGTTGAGCCTAAACAAGAAGGCATCGAGCGTCCCGCCGGCGAATTCATTCTGAAGAGCGTTAGCTGTCACCGGGAAGTCGCTCGCGAACGTCGTACCACACACGTACGCATTTCCCGCTTCATCCACCGCGATGGCGGATCCCCGGTCGGTGCCCAGACCTCCTATGACAGCGCCGTACTCGAGGGCCGTAGCAGAAGGGTTCAGCTTTGCGACGAAGACATCGAATGAAGGCCCTAGAGGGGCACGGACGGCACCCTCGGAGACAGGAAAGTCGGCCGACCGGGTCAGCCCAGTGACATAGATGTTGCCGTCCCGGTCCAACGCAACATCGAAGCCACCGTCGATGTAATCGCCCCCCAGGTAGGTTGAGGCGGTCAAGACCGGATCGATCACCAGCGCCCTTGTCGAGTCGTAGGCCCCCACGACGAACCCGACCCGATCATTTCCCAGCAACCGGTAGCTACCTTCCACATGCCCGCAGCGTCGGCCTAGCTCTTGGTAGGTACGAGGCCTTCTCTGGTGTACAAGGGTCTCTCCAACCTCGAAGCTCAAGTCTCCCGAGGGGTGAAGGATGAGATCCTCCACGCCGACAAATTCGAGGATGATTCTTCCCGGGTCAGCCCCCGGACTCACGAGTAGATCGTACTCCGGTCCCTCCTCGACTCCGTAGTAGACGACATCGATTCCCGGATAAACCTGCTCGTATCGTACTCGGGCGAAGCGGGGAACCGCGGTCCTCCACTGGCTCGGGTCGTTGCCGATGAAGTAGCTTTTGTCGCCGGCCATGCGGTCGAGGCCCTCTATGGTCGGAGACGGGTTTGCTCCGACCAGGCGGATGCCGAACGAACCGCGGGAGCTCGAAGATCGTTCGGAGCGGATCGGCGAACCCTTTCCTTCCAATTGGAACAAGGCTTCGGACGGGGTCAGATAAAGCGTGTATCCGTTTCTTCGGTAAACGAATCCATTGGACGTCGCAGGGTCGCCGTTCGGTAACCGGGCACCCGTCTCTTGGGCCGGCAACGGCTCAAAGTAAGAGGGAAAGGAAAAGCTGCCTGCTTTCAGTAGCTCCGCCTTGGAAGCCGGGGCCGCTGCAACCTCGATGCCCGAGCTCGGGGTTTCAGGAGTGGCGGCTTCATCGGCGCCTCTAATGCCAGCTGTGAAAAGAATGCAGGCGGCCAGGACAGCGAGCGCCCCCGGGATAACACCGGCCCTCAGGGTCTCACGACGCCGGGCTTGGCGGAGGGCACGTCTTCGAGACTCAGCGGGTTGGTGACCAGCACTCGCGGAATCTCTGCGGTGGTTAGGAGACGGGAACGGCCAACGACAAGGCATCCGTACTTTGCGGGAGAAAGGCGGCCGTCACACCGAAGCGGAAAGAGAGCTAGTAGCTGAACTTGACGCTCAGCTGGCCCTCAACATCCCCAATCGGGACCATGTCAATCGCATCCCAGGGGCAGCCGTCGAGATAAGTATCGTCGGGCCCTTTGCTGATGCACTTCTTGCAGCCAATGCAAAGTTGGTAGTCAACCTCGATAAGGCCAAAAGGCGGGTGATCTTCGTCCGGCACCCAAAACATGCACTCTTCTACCGGACAATACGTGACACAAACCGGAGAGCCGGCGCAACCCGTGCAAGCATCGTTGATAACCGCGAGTTCCTTCGGTATTTTCTTGCGGGGAGTCTTGATGCCCTCCGACCAAGGCTCCGCCTTCACGTAGGCCAGGTCCACCGATTCCAAGTCTGCTGTGGTTGTCGCCATGCGGAACTACCTCAAAAACGCATTATAACAGAGGACCCAGAAGGACCCTGCGTCACTGCAGAGGACGGGCGAGTTGACCCTATCGACAACCGCTGCCTGCTTAATGTGCGTGTCTTGGGTTTCCTAATGGTGGCAAGGCTTCCCTCTGGCCGGACTGGGAAAGACCCGGGCTGTGCAGGCGCAGGGCCAGCCCCAGCATGCAGATTGCGCTGAAACCAAAGTAAGAGCCAACCCAAAGAAGGTGTGCGTGTGACCCTGGTTCTATCTTGATCCAGCCAAACCCCAAAGCAAAAAACACCAAAGCAAAACCAACCGAGGCCACTCCGGCCGAGGCAAGAAACCATCCGTCCGCAACATGACCCTGACGCCGCAGGTTTCGCGCGATTACCAATTCGAGAATGCCGATGCTCATTGCCATCAGGATGATCAGGAGCGCGACAGTACGAAAGCTGATTCTAGAACCGAAAATGCCGGTAAGGATCAGTCCGAGCGCGCCAAGAGCAAGACCATTCAGCACCAGAAGCCAGCATTTGCCGTTTGCGGACCTCCAAATGCCAGCTGCGATCGTGCAAGCTCCTGCCGCCAGTGCGAGCATACCCAAAAACGCGATCGTGCTCCGCACATGGAACCCCGTGTCCTGCATGTAGTGCACTAAGTAGATGACCGAAGTTATCGCGTAAAGAACCCCACACAAAGCCAGCAACAGCCAGTTCTTAATCAGTGTTTGGATCAAGGTAAACCTCCCTGTCCGCCCAGGCGTATAACAGCTTTCGATCTATCTATTGTAAACGCGCCACAAACGCACGCAGTTCGCGCAGGACGCCAGCCTCCTGGGACGATCCCGGCGACTCGCCAGAAGCCTATCCGCTCTCAGCCATCCTGCGAATCATCGGTTCAGTAACCCCACGGCGGCGGGATTCGAATGAGCGTGTCACGGCGGTAAGTTCCCGCCGGCTGTTCCCGGCTTACTTCCCCGGCGCGGCTAGAAAGACCTTGGCTCCCGCCGCGCGGCACACGTCGACCGCGTGGACGACGTCACCGAACGGCGCCCTTCCATCCACCTGCAACACAACCGGCCTGTCCCGCTGCGCGTGCTGCCTTAGTACCGTGTCCGAGACTTGGCCGTTGCCGACTTTCAGAGTCATGGACTTCGCCGCATCGGGCGCCGGCGGCGGGAGCAACACCTCCAGTCCCTTCGGCGACACGTATGAGGCGTCCGTCGAGTCGTGCTGGGCTGTCAGTAGGATGGGCGCCTTGACCCGGGCTGTCCGCAGCGCGTCTAACACCTCCGCCACGGTCGAATAAGGCGTACGCGCGTCCCCTTTGAGGTAGACTCGCTTGCCGGAGTGACCCTCGAGCTCCGCTTTCACTTTCTCGGACAACTGAGCGGGCGTCACCGTGGTCACCCCCAGGAACACAGCGCCGCGGAAGGTCACGGCCACTACTAGGGAGTCTGCCCGGTCCGCATCCGGCACCGCCACCGCATTCGTGGTGACGGGCATCTGCACGCTGACACCCTTGCGCAAGGCCGGAGTCTGGGCTGCGGCCGCTCCCACTAGTAGCGCGCCAACGCTTAAGAGAAGTATTCGGCTCATCGAGACGGTGAACGGAGCACGGAGGCTTCCCCTTCGCGCTCTTCCAAGACCACATCGGATCGGTAGACCCCGATGCCTTGAAAATCCCCGCCCGAAGGGCGGAATACTTACTAACGGAGAGCACCCTCTCTCCATTTCAGGCTGAACCAACACACCGTACCCGAGTTGACTTTGCATTGCACTAACCCTTTCCCGCTGATGTGCTCAACACTTCCCTTGGCCGCTTGTCACCTCTAACCGGCTTACTGTGGCGTCTTGCCAAGCGCTGTTGTGCCGAGAATTCCACCTAAACCCATCGTTTCCACGGCTGAGGACGGTCCGATCACCATTGACCCTTTCTCGCGAATCGCCTCGTAGAGCATGTTCATAGCTCGCAGGTGCAAAGCTACCGGATCGTCTCGGTAGACTTTGGCGGCCGCCGCAAACTTGGTTGAAATTTCCGCTTCGGCTGTGCCCAGGATGATTCGGGCTTGGCGCTCACGCTCCGCCTGTGCCTGCTGAGACATCGAGTCTTCGAGCTGCTGGGGAATCTGCACGTCGCGAATCTCAACGGACTGAATCGTGACACCCCAGGGGTTGGTCTTTTCGTCCAGAATTCGTTGCAATTCTTGGCCGAGGGTCTCCCTCTCGGTAATCATTTGCGCCAGTTCGTGCCGTCCAATCGATTCCCGGAGGGCGGTCTGCGCGCTGAGGGTGATCGCGTCGAAATAGTGTTCCACCTCGAGGACACACTTTTCGGCGTTCCATACGACCCAGAAAACGATGGCGTCCACATTGACCGGCACCGTGTCGCGCGTAAGGGTCGACTCGGCCCTTACGTCTGTCGCCCTCACCCGCTGGTCCACGAAGAAGCTGACCGAATCTATAATCGGAATAATGTGGAACGGCCCCGGTCCGCGCAGACCCCGGTAGCGGCCCAGGCGCAAGAGGGCGGCCTTTTCCCACTGATCAGCCACCTTGATGGCGAAAAGCAGGTATAGCCCCAACAAAGATCCGGCAACGGCCAGTGCGGGTAGTCGGAAAAGCAGATAAGCGGCCGAACCCAGCGTCAAACAGACCGTAAACAGCGAGAGACCTACGGTGCTAACGAACTGGTGTTTTCCCCGCACTCCGGGTAGTTCCCGATCACGGCTTAGCAGAGACACGATCTTTCCCTCCTTTTGGCTGGCCAGGCACGAGATCTTGCAAACAGTCGACCGCCTCTTTCACGCTGAAACCCTCGCTGCCGGCCCGGGAGACAAATTGTCCCACCAATTGGGACAGCCGGCGTTGACGTTCGACCTCATCCTGTTCGACCTGTTTGTGAGCGATGAACGTCCCCGTGCCCTGATGAGTAGTGATGATCCCTCGAATCTCTAACTCTCGATAGGCACGGATCACAGTATTCGGGTTGACCGAGAGATCCACAGCGAGTTGGCGAACAGTGGGCAGTTGATCGCCGCCGCCGAGAGTTTCCGACGCGATGGCTCCCAGGATCTGGTCGATGATCTGGCGATAAACGGGTACGCCGGTATGCAGGTCGAGCCAAATCTGGAACGTGCCGTTGGACATCGCGTGAGGTTTTATGTAGATTACTAGTGTACTATTTAACTAGTTCAATTGTCAAGAGCAAAAGTTCGGCGGGTGCCCCCTACCAGTCAATCCTCAGTCAGCTTCTTGAGGCTACACGACATTCGCCTTGGTCCAGCTCTTGATTTCCTCTGGGGGCGAAACTGTCCGCGTTCAGGAAACCTTGTCCATCTCCAAGCGTCTTATGAGTTAACGGAGGGCCAACGTGAGGCTGAGAGCCGATTCGCGTGGTCGTGCTATCTTTCGGATACCGGCAGATACTCTGACCGCGAGCGAGGGCGATTATCGACCGTACCTTTGAGGGGACTGGATCTGTGAAAGGAGCCCGCTACTTTCGTTTGGCCACCGGGTCGCTCCTGTTGGCGGCAGCGTTAAGCGCCTCTGCCCTGCTTTCTCCCACCGCCAGTCTCTCAGCGAAGAGAAAGATAGACCGCATCAACTCAGGCAGTCTGCGTAACGGGGAAACGGTCGTTCTCTCGGAAAACGAGATTAACTCCTTCTTCAAGTACGATCATGCCGGAGAGATGGCTGATGGTGTCCGTGAGGTCAAGGTGAAGCTCCAAGAAGGCGGCGCCCTGGTGCGAGTACTCGTCGACCTCTCCCGCTCGCAAGGTCAAAACGGAGCGCCTGGGGGAATCCTGTGGCGATTCCTGTTCAGCGGCGAACGGGAAGTGACAGCCAATTGCCGTTATCGCTCTGCTGACGGCTACGGACGCCTGGATCTAGACTCCGTCGAGATTGACGGTACGACGGTCCCGCAATTCGTCGTCGATTGGCTCATAGCCTCCTACGTCAACCCCCAGACGCCGGATTTCGAGGTGGGCAAGACAGTGGCCCTGCCTAAAAAAGTCCGGCAAATCCGCATCGAGCCCGGCCGCGTGGTCGTGATGGCGTTCTAGCTTGGGGGCCGCCTTAGAACGTTGCCGACGAACAGCACGCTGTCGCGACGTGAAGTGAACACGGAGCACCGCCGTCCGGTGCTTTCCAGCAGCACATCCGCGCCGCAGCTCTCACTGGCGGATCTGTGAAAAACGGGGCCGTACGGGGCGCCCTTCATACCACTCTTGATTTCAACTGTGAACGCTGCCTGTGGCGGCGGTGCAGCTCATGTCGCCGGATTCGCCCTAGCTGACCCTTTCCTTCGTACAGTTCTAGCGTTTAAACTACGGTTGTACCGTGACCCTCGAAGCAAACCAGGCGCCCTGCCTCATCTCGGGAGAGGGTGAAAGCGAAACCAGGTTCCCGCTGATTGACCGCACAGTGTGGACGGTCGGCCGCTCCCGACGCAACGAAATCCTCATTGACCACGCGATGATCTCTCGCAAGCACGCCATGATTCAGCGATCGGGCGACGATTTCCTGCTCATCGACCTCGGCAGCCGCAATGGGTCCTTCGTAAATAGTACCCGGGTTGCGGTGCCGGTTCTTCTCAAGCACGACGACAAAGTGAAGTTCGGCGAGCAAAAGTTTCTCTTCCTTAACCCGGAGCCAGCCTCGGCAAAGGACGAGGCGTTGCCGCCAGCTACCGTAGGCTTGGAGTCCACTCGAGTTCTCATCTCTTTCCGTGAAATCACGGTACTCGTCGTAGACATTCTGGATTTCACCGGGCTCTCCCAGCAATTGGATGAACACTGCCTGGCACAGACCGTCGGGAGTTGGATGCGAAGAGGCGGCGAGATCCTTCAAGAAGAGCGCAGTTGGGCGCAGAAGTACATCGGTGACGCAATCATGGGCGTCTGGCTCCACCGCCGCGAGCAGCCGCACTTGGACGCGATTCACCACGCCTTGGTTGCCCTCTCGAAGTTGACGGAGACGACAGCCGCACTGAGAGAGGAGTTTGGCCTTCCTCAGGCGATTCGGATCGGAGCGGGAATCAATACCGACATCGCGTCGGTGGGAAACCTGGGCTCAGGAGACAGTGCGGATTTCACGGCCCTGGGAGACGGTGTCAACAAGGCATTTCGTCTGGAAACCGCATCGAAGCACCTCGGCTACGACCTTGTGGTGGGGCAGACCACCCTCGCTCATATCCACGAGGCGGTGCCGGATGCTTTCGACCAGCACGAGGTGCAGTTAAAGGGATACCAAAAACCGACTGTGGTCTACGCGACACGATACCCCAAGATCGAGCTGATTCTCCAATCGCTTCGGGAGAGGCTCGATGCCAGCGAACCTCCGACAAAAACGGATTGAACCGATTCAAACCTCTGACACCGACAGCCGTAGCTTAGTGCGGTCCAACGAGATGGGACGGCGTCGAACCCAAACCCTAGCGACGTCGCGGGAGCCCCTCGTCAACGGATGCTCTCTTGCACGCACCGGAATCCGATGTTGTCTCCTCGACTGTCGGGCCTGGCCATGACCCGTGCCGAGAGCCGTAAATAGCGGGGGCCGAAACCCCAAGATCCTCCCCGAGCGACACGCTCCTCGCCCTTCGCCGGGCCGGTGGGGTCAGTCTCCGGCGACTTGACGTAGTAATTTCCATCCACCCAGTCGGCGCACCATTCCCAAACGTTGCCGATGACGTCGTGAAGCCCGAAACCAGTCGCGGGGAAACTAGCCGCCGGCGCCGTATACCGCCACTGATCACTGCCGACAGCACCCCCATAGTTGGCGTATTCGTGAGTCAGAGTATCTCCCCAGGGATACACCAACCCCTCCTTGCCCCCGCGGGCGGCGTACTCCCATTCGGCCTCGGTCGGAAGCCGTCCGCCGGAGTGGGAGCAAAACGCCTGCGCCTCTTCCCAGGTCACATTGACGATAGGTCGATCGCCTTTTTTGCCCGGCCCGGACTCAAAACGGTCGGCAATGGACTTGGCGCCCAGCGAAAGAGAATTGAACGCCGTCACGCGCGGCTCGGGCGGCATCTTTCTCTTCGTCTTGCGAGCGAAGCGCTTGTAAGCGCGCACGGTGACCTCGGTACGGCCCATCCAAAACCCTTTCGTGATCGTGACCCGGTGTCTGGGCTCCTCGATCACATCGCAGTCACCATCGTCCGGGACACACCCCATCGAGAAAGACCCCGGCGGAATCCAGACGTACGCCAGCTCGTTCCTGGGGTGCGCCTTTACCTGTCCCGGCCGGAAGTCCGACTGGCCGGAATCACCTGCTCCGGCTGCGATTGTGAGGCCGAGTAGAACAAAACTCGCCACCAGAAACGGCTGTCGTGGATGTGGCATCGCAGTCCGGCAAAGGTCGCTTTTGCATCTCGGATTATACACCGAAGCCCCGCACAGTTAGATCCCGTAGCGCATCCCTCGGCGTTGGTTTTGCCAACAGTTGCGTCCGTTTTCTGCGCCACCGCCCCGCGCTAGGAAAGGCCGCGGGCTCCAGCCTGCGGTCAAGACTGCGAATGACCACGGTTGCTGGGACAGGCCCTTGGCGGTCACCAGGCCTCGAGCTCCGCCTCCCAGCCCGGGCAGATCAGCGTTGGGGAATCTTCGACAGATTCTCGAGGCTCTCCGCGTCTGCCGCCCTGCCATGGCTTTCCGGCGCGGGCAGGCCCAAACGTAAGCGGATCTCCTCATAGATTTGCGGGATCGGGCGGTTTGCATCTATGGTGATCAGCATTTCCTTTTCCCGGAAAAGTTCCAGCAGCGGTCGCGTCTTTTCGTGATACTCACGCAGGCGGGTGGTCAACACGTCGGGGTCGTCGTCCGCCCGCTTCGTAAAGCCGCTACCCTCCCCGACCTTGGCCCGATGCCTGACGCGCTCGACGACAACTTCGTCGGGGATGTCGAGGTAAACCACCTGGTCCAAGTTCCAGTTCTCGAAAAGATATTCCGCCTGCCGCTCGGTTCGCGGAAAACCATCGAGCACGAACCCGTAGTTCCAGTCATGTTCTTCGAGGCGCTTGCGCACGACTTCTTCGACAATTTCGTCGGGGACCAAAAGTCCTTGCTCGCTGATGCGACGGATTCTCGCCGCCAGCTTGGTATGGTTGCGAACGTGCCAGCGGAAGATTTCGCCGATCGAGATGTGGACGAAGTCGTAATCGCGGCACAGTAGCTCGCTTTGGGTGCCTTTGCCGCAGCCCTGCGGTCCGGACACGACGTATTTATGCATCGGATTCGATGGTTTCTCCCTCTACGGTACTATCGGTCTAATTCCGATCGAACTTGATCCCACCGGGTCGGTTCTAAGGACGCGACCCAACCCCGCACGCAAGCGCAGAGTCATTCAATCCATCCGCCGCCGACCACAACATCGCCATCGTAGAAGACGGCGGCTTGACCGGGAGTTACGGCCCGTTGCGGCTCATCGAATTCGACCTCGACGCGCTGATTATCCGATGTCGGGCTCACCTCGGCCCAAGCCGGCTTGAACTGGTGGCGGATCTTGATCTGCACCCGAATGGGCTCGTTGAGCCCTTCAACCGCGATCCAATTGACGCCCCCTGTGCGAAACTGTTTCCGCATTAGCGCCTGCCCTTCCCCAACTACTACCCGGCGGCTGGCGGGTTCGATCTTGACGACGTACATCGGTCGCCCGGTCGCGACACCCAGCCCGCGGCGCTGGCCGATCGTATAGTGATGGATGCCATCGTGCTCGCCGAGCACTTGGCCGGTTTCAGAAACAATCTCCCCGCATGACTCGTCGCGTTCGGACTCCTTACGCTGAACGTAAAGCTCAACAAAGCGAGCGTAGTCGCCGTTCGGCACAAAGCAAATCTCGTGGCTTTCACTCTTGTGAGCAACGGGAAGCCCCATCTCGGCAGCCAGCCGACGGACTTCCGACTTGGGCACGTCCCCAAGAGGGAACAAGCTGCGCTCCAACTGAGGTTGAGTAAGCCCGAAAAGAAAATACGACTGGTCCCTGGATGCATCCACGCCACAACGCAACAGGTAGCGACCAACGGTGGGATCGAACTCGACGCGAGCGTAATGTCCGGTGGCTATGCGCGACGCGCCGACCTGTTCGGCCAGGCGAACGAATTGGTCGAACTTGATGAAGTTATTGCACAACGTGCAGGGAATCGGCGTTCTCCCCGCGAGGTAATCGTCGACGAAAGGTTCGACTACTTCCTTTTCAAATCCGTCTTCGAAATTGACAACGTAGTAGGGGATACCGAGATACTCGGCAACATGGCGCGCGTCGTAGACGTCATCGAGCGAGCAGCAGCGTCCGGAGGTCGCACCCTCGACAGACAGCTCAGGAAAGCGGCGCTGATTCCAGAGCTGCATCGTCAGCCCAACAATGCGCTGCTTCTGCTTTTTAAGCAGACCGGCAACAGTCGAGCTATCCACACCGCCGCTCATCGCGACAGCAATGAGATCATTGGCCATCTGCTTTCCTCGAATCGCGCGATTACAGTCGATCGTCGGTGCCTGTATTGGCAAGAAACACTGGCGAACGCTAGGAACGCTCCGCCCCCGCGTACACCGGCGACAGATGCCGCAGGTGCTGGACGACCTCGGGAAGAGCGTCGACCAACGCGCGCACCTGCTGAGCGTCGTTCTGCCGGCCTAGTGAGAACCGGATACTTGAGCGCGCCTGTTCTGACGACAGGCCTATGGCTAGCAACACGTGTGAGGGCTCGACAGCTCCGCTCGAGCAAGCCGCACCGCTCGAGACTGCGATGCCCTTGAGGTCCAGAGCAATGACCAGCGCCTCCCCTTCCAAACCATCGAAGCGGATATTCGTCGTGTTCGGAACTCGAGCAGTTGCGGAACCATTGACCGTGGCACTTTCAATGCGCTCCAGGATGCTGCTTTCAAACCTGTCGCGGATCTCGGTGAGCCGCCCCGTTTCAGTGGCCAAGTTCTTTCGAGCCAATGCCGCCGCCTCGCCAAGACCGACAATGCCCGGCACATTCTGCGTGCCCGCACGGTAGCCTCGTTCATGGCGCCCGCCGTGCTGAATCTGATCGAGTTGGGTCCCCTTCCTCACGTAGAGTGCTCCGGCGCCCTTCGGCCCGTAAAACTTGTGGGCGCTCAGGCTGAACAGATCAACACCGAGCTCTTCCATTTCGGTGGGGATTTTCCCCGTGCTCTGCACGCCATCGGAGTGAAAAACGACACCGGCTTCGCGGGCGATTTCCGAAATTTGGGCGACAGGCTGCACGGTTCCCAATTCGTTGTTAGCGTGCATAATCGAAATCAGCTCTGTGTGTGGCTTCAGGACAGCCCTCACGTCGTCAGGGGAGACGATTCCCTCGGAGCCGACCCCGACATACGAAACTTCGACCCCCTCTTTCTCAAGCTCCTGGCAAGTGTTGAGAACCGCGGGATGCTCGATCGAGCTCGTGATGATATGCTTGCGCGAACGAGGCGAGGTTTGGACCGTTCCCAGAATGGCTAGGTTGTCCGCCTCAGTTCCGCCGCTCGTAAAGATGATTTCGGCCGGTGTGCAGTTCAAGAGCGCGGCGACTTGGCGGCGTGCGCGCTCGACACGTGCCTTGGCATCCTGCCCAAAGCCGTGAATGCTCGACGCGTTGCCGTACGATCCATCCAGGCACAAGACAATCGCGTCCCGCACCTCGGGTGCGACCGGTGTCGTGGCGTTGTGGTCAAAGTAGTAGCGCTGCATACTAGCCGCCTGGCATCATTGATTATATCGTGCGCTCCAGCATCATCACCCTCACGACGGACTTCGGGCTTTCCGACCACTATGTCGGCGTGATGAAGGGGGTTATGGCAACGATTCACCCCGAAGCGCGGGTGGTTGACGTGAGCCACGACGTACCCTGCCATAGCATCGCGGAGGGCGCTTTTACCATCGCCCAGGCCTATCGCTACTTCCCCGAAGGGTCAGTGCACGTCGTCGTGGTGGACCCGGGAGTCGGAACCGAGCGACGGCCGATCGTCGTCGACGCGGGACGCCATCACTTCGTCGCTCCGGATAATGGCGTCCTCTCACAAGTTTATGAACGAGAACCTCCGTCCGTAAGGAGTGTGGATGTGGAGCGGTATGCGCTCAAACCAACAAGCCAAACCTTTCACGGCCGCGACGTTTTCGCGCCGATTGCCGCTCGGCTTTCAAAAGGGACCGCGGTCGAGGAATTCGGCGAAGTGATTTCCGACTACGTGCGGCTAGCCCCCACGGCACCGCGGCCCGTTGAATCGGGAAGGTGGCAGGGGAAGATCCTGCACGTGGATCGGTTTGGGAATCTAGTTACGAGCTTCCCCGCCGAATCGCTTGCAGGCAGCGAGAGCTTCCGTAGCTTGATCGCCGGCGGTAAGGAAGTCGATTCGTTCGCCGAGGCTTACGCATTGGCGCCTGAAGGCCGCCCATTCGTGATCGTCGGCAGCTCCGGCTATCTGGAAGTGTCAATCAACCGAGCTTCGGCGGCTAACTGGGCAGGGATTGGAGTTGAAGATCCGGTTGAACTCTTGCTTGTACCGGGAGGCGATTCCGACCCCTAACATTGGGCCTTCGGTGTCTGACGTTGTGGCGCAGACGCCGACGTCTGCCGTGTCGACGCTTGGGCGCAATGCACGGCACCCGCGGACGCGAATGCGTTCACAGCTTGCTTAGTTGCACCCTCGATCACCACCGCCTAGCCCTCGGAATCCTCTTCCGATTCTGTTTCCTCGCCTTCCGCTTCGTCTTCCTCGAGCGGCAACTCCTGAATCGCCCGCTCGATCTCCTCCGCGGCGTTTTTCTCCACCTCGTAAGTGGTAGCCTGACCCTCGCGAGCAGCGTAGACCCGATCGTTCGAGACCGTGCTGATGAGCACTTTTTCTGACGATCCGCTCTCGGCTACGGTCGCTTCAGCCTCAATCGCCGGCTGGTCAAGTCCGTACTTCGCCTGATCTGCCGCGTCGTCAGACGGAAAACTGGTCGCCGCAAGGCTGCGAAGGCTGTCGATCACGGTCTGCACCTTTTCCGAATCAAGCTCCCGATCGCCTTCGGAAGAAAGCACCCACTTATCGTCCTTCTTCTCGACGCGTAGGCGAGTGTCGCCGTGCCGCAAATCGAGGGCCGCGATCTCCTTGAATCCGAAATCGAACAGCTTCTTGTTGCGGAAATCCTCGAGCGGCTTGTCGAGGCCCTCGGCCATCGTCGAGGAAACCTCGTAGACGCCACTGAGGTCCGAGCTCTTGGCGTAGTAGCTGTCGTCCTCGGATTTCGCGATCGTCAGGGTGTGGGCCCCCGCTTCGTCGACGACCTCGGCAACAGCAAACGGTCGCCGAAAGCGGTATTTCCCGGAAGGCTTTTCTCCTTCTTCGAGGACGGAAACCATCTGGGCTGTCCGCACCGAGCGCACCAAATCCCCGACCGTGAAATTGTCCGCCCGCAACGGCTTGGGTCTCAGAATCTGCCAGCTATCGTCGCCGCTCTTACCGAATTCAATGGAGCGGCGACCAACGTTAACGGTGACCCGCGAAATCTTGTCCTCATCCACCTGCACGAGTTTCTTATCCCGCAGATCAAAGACCTCTTTTTCAAAACCGTTTTTGACATAACTGAAGACTGTGAACAGTCGTGGGTCGCCTGCCAGTCGCGCGTACACCCCGGCGCCCGTCGGCGTGTCATCTCCGAAAACAACCCGGTAAGTTTTCGGCTCGACTTCTCCTTCCTCCGCTTCCTTCTCGCCCTCCTCGGCTTCGCCCGCCTGCGCCTGTTTGACTGCGGCATTCACTTCCAGCGTGCCTGCCCCGTCGAGCCCATAGCGACCCCAATTCCGGACTTGCTCCTCGACAACGCGGTCGGCGTTCATGGACGCCAGGTTGGAAACCATCGTCTTGACCGTTGACTCGTCGGCTGGGAAGGCATACACGCCGCCGAACTCCCATTCGTCATCTTCGCCGCGCCGGAGAGTAATGGGATCCTTGTCGGGCCGAGAAATCGTCACTTCGACGATGTCGTCCTCTTCGAGCGAGACGATCTCCGGCTTTGGTTCACCAGTTTCAGGAGGATCCGTGAACAAAGCTAGTGCGAGCAGAACGGCGAAAATCCCGACGGCGATGAGAAGCGGTACGGGTTTCACGGTTGTAGCTCCCTAGCGGGACACGCATTGTCGCTTGTCAAAGGCTCTCGGGACCACATGGGAAAGATTTGTTGGCAGAGGCAGGATGCCCGCGCCGGCTACAGCTTGGTTGCAAAGGTTCGCGATATTTCAAGAGTCCTTTCCCGAAGGCCCATCACGATCGTCGGCCTCCGGAAGCGGCTTGTGTCTCCCGAGCCGCGACCGTGAGGGAGCGGTCCAGGAACTATTGACCCATAAACCACCATGAATTCAAGCAACCAAGCGCTACGCCCTCAGCGGCGCCTCCACCAGACACGAATTCCGAAGATGATGACAACGAGAGGAATGCCCACGACCGTGCCAAAAAAAAGACGGCTCATGTCCGCCCCGGTCAAGCTCAGCGGTGTACTGTCGCGATCCTTTGGTCGAATGGAAATCAGATCCTCGTCGGAACTGAGCCAATTGAGCATATTGAGAAACAGATCCACATTGCCGCCGCGACCGATGAAATTGTTGCGGACAAACATCGACGTCCCGACGACCACGATGCGGCCCTCCTTCTTTTCGTCTTCCCCCTCGGCTTCGTCCTCGCTGCTCTCTGGGTCAGCTTCGTCTCCTCCACCTTCCTCTTCATTCTCTTCGGCAACCGGAACGTCGTAAGTCGCCGCGACCGCCAGGGAAATCGGACCCTCCCGTTCCTTGTCAGGATTCCGCACGACCTCGCGTTGTTCCGGGGAGAAATCTTCCGACGCGAAGCTACCTGCGGTTGTACTGAACAACTTTTCTGCCGCCCAACCATCGGGGGCATCACGTGTTTCAACGCTGCGCACTAGCGGGAAGAACGACGCGACGTTACCCATTGCTTCCGATATCGGGTGGGATTCGTAATCGCCGACGAGCGGAGACAGCGGTCCCATACCGAAAAACTGACCAACGCCCGAAAGGTCGAGCACTATGTCGCTGTTGACCTTGACCCCCCATGAACCGAGCATCTCCACCAGCCTCGGGCTCTTATCGTGGTCCACGAGAAACAGCGTTCGTCCGCCACCCTCGATATAGGACCGCAGAACATCAATCTCTGGCTCTAGGTATTCCTTATCCGGACCGGCAACTAGGAGCAAAGTGCAATCGTCCGGCACCTCGGGGTTCTCCAACAGCGACACGGTCTTGGTTTGGTAGTTCGCATCTTCGATTTGCTCCTTCGCGGAAGAGAAACCCTCGCGCTCGGAATCGTCTCCGTCCGCTTCGCCATGACCCGTCAGAAAACAGGCTGTCTTTTCTTCTCCCTTGATGACCCGAATGACAGCGTTCGTGATGTCTTCCTCGTCCGTCGAGTCGGCTTCTTCGCGGTTGCCCGCCATCTCGACGAAAACCGTCCCGTACGTCCGCACGTTCATCGCCTGGGCCAGGTCAGGCTTGCTGTCCGGATCGATGTAGTCAACGGACACGCGGTGGGAAGCGTTCTCGTAGCGCACCAACTGATCCCTCGGCGCCATGCCGCCCGGTGAAGGTTGATCAAACCGCCCAGCTTGATCAAAGTAATAGATTTTCAGATCTTGGTCGAGGTTGCCAAGGATCTTCGTCGTCTGATCGGACAGGCTATAGATTCTGTTTTCTGTCGCATCGAAGGTCTGGTTGTAGCGATCCCCCAAGTAGTTAGCCGCTGCCACGCTGGCCAATACCACAGCCGAATACACCACCATATAGGTGCCGTATTTGGTTTGCCTTGTTTTTAGCCAGCCGAGCGACATATCCGTTTGTCTAGACTACGATCTCCAACGTAGCGATTCCAAAGACCGCTTAGTCAGGAAGAGGCCGAATCCTATGGCCGAAACGTAATAGATCGCGTCTTTCAATTCGATCACGCCCTTGGAGAACTGCTGAAAATGGGGAGCAATCGCCAGGTACTTGCAAATCTTACCTACCGTGGATGTGCTGTACGCGTTCACCCAGTCGAGTACATAAAGCATCAGAAACAGCCCAAACGCGACCGCGCCCGCCACGATCTGGTTACGCGTCAACGACGAAATAAAGGCCCCCAACGCAAGGAAGGTGCCGCCCATGAGAAGCAAACCCAGGTACGCGACCAGCAGCGCCCGCCAGTCCGGTTCGCTGTAAATGAAAAGGATGGACAGGTTCAGAAGCGACAAGCCCAGCATGGCGCCATACAGCAACATGGCGGCCAACCACTTCCCGAAAATGATCTCGTAGTCCCGAACGGGCGACGTCAAGAGCAGTTCCATCGTGCCGCTGCGCTTTTCCTCCGCGAAAAGCCGCATGGTGATCATAGGAGATAGGAACAACAAAATAATGCTGAAGTTGCCGAATGTCGGTTGGATGACAAACTGGTCGATGTTCATCGGCCCCATACCCGGCTGGGTTCGCCCGCTGAACTGGACGAAAATCGCGACCGCGGTGAAGAAGAAGTAACCAAAGATCACGGCAAACATCGCCAGCAGGATGTAGGCTATCGGCGAAACGAAATAGGAGTTGAGCTCTCGTCGAGCAAGAGTCCAAACGTTTCTCATGGGTCGCTGTCCCCCTCTTTCGGTGCGGCATCGCCGCTTCCGCCTTTAGCTTGGGCTTCCCCCGTCGCCTCACCGCTCGCTTGTGGCGTCGGTTGTTGGTCCGAACCGGTCAACTTCAAGAAGACTTCTTCCAAACTCAACCCGACCGATTTCATCTCAAACAGGCCCCAGCCCGATTCCACCACGGCGCGCGACAGGGATGT
Source organism: Bryobacterales bacterium (assembly GCA_965222095.1). Classification (GTDB taxonomy): domain Bacteria; phylum Acidobacteriota; class Terriglobia; order Bryobacterales; family UBA6623. The sequence continues at coordinate 1,000,997 of CBDCTD010000004.1, read as the reverse complement.
ACGAATCGCGGGGTCTTGACCCGTTTCGACTTCCCACGACGTCCGCCCCCCGTGCCCGTTGGCGCGAGCGACGCGAGTGACTCCCTCGACCGATTCCAGCTTCTCCTGCACCTGGTCAGCGGGTCCATCGACCTCCACGAGCACCGTGTCGTGCCCTTGCAAGCGCGCGGTCAGGTTCTCGGGGGTATCACTGGCCTCCAGTTTACCTTCGTTAATGATGATGACCCGGCTGCAGGTCGTCGAAACTTCGGGCAGAATATGAGTGCTCAAGATGATCGTATGGTCGCCGCTCAGTTCATGGATAAGCCCGCGGACGTCGATGATCTGTTTCGGATCGAGCCCGGCTGTGGGCTCGTCAAGGATCAACACATCGGGATCGTGGATCAGCGCTTGCGCCAGACCGACCCGTTGCCGATAGCCCTTCGAAAGTTGACCGTTGAGCTTTTGCCGAACTTCGCCGATAGCGCAACGCTCGACCACTGAATTCACTCGCGAAGCAATCTCGTTGCGCGGAATGCCCTTCAGCCGTGCGACGAATCGCAGGTAGTCGAGCACTTCCATTTCGGGGTAGAGAGGCGGCGTCTCCGGCAGATAGCCGATCCGCTTCTTTACCTCGAGCGGATTCTCGAGAACGTCATAGCCGGCCACGCTCGCCGTTCCTTCGGTCGGCGGTAGGAAGCACGTCAGGATCCGCATGGTCGTGGTCTTGCCGGCGCCATTGGGACCTAGGAATCCCACAATCTCACCTTTATCAACCTCGAAGCTGATGTTGCGGACGGCCACGGTGGGACCGTAGCGCTTCGTTAGACCTTCGACCTTTATCATGGTTAACCGGGGGATGGTTACAACAGATAGGACGCCGAACGCTGACGGCGACGGTACGCGTTTCTAAGAGTCAGCAAAGAATCTATTTTCCATCGCGACTATAGTTTTGTCAACGGTCCGGATCTCGTCCCGAGGCCCTGTGTGTCTGATGTTGTGGCGCAGACGCCTACGTCTGCCGCGTCGACACCAGGGCGCAATTCATAGCGCCCGCGTGAGCGAATCGGAGACTGAGGTGATTTTCTCACGTTCCTGTATCCATTTTCTTGTGTCACTGGACTGTTCACCGCAGGCTGCTGACCTTTCGCCTAACGCTCACCCTTCGTCGCCTACTTTGAGCACGGCCAGAAACGCTTCCTGGGGAATGTCGACCCGCCCGACGCGTTTCATTCGCCGCTTGCCTTCCTTTTGCCTCTCGAGCAGCTTACGTTTGCGCGTCACGTCGCCACCGTAACACTTGGCCAGCACGTTCTTCCGGATGGCCGGGATATTCTCGCGGGCCACGATCTTGTTCCCGATCCCCGCCTGTAAGGCCACCTCAAACATTTGTCGCGGGATGAGCTTCCTCATCCGCTCGATCAACACTTTTCCCCGGCCGTGCGCCTGGTCGCTGTGGACGATCACGCTCAAGGCGTCCACCGGCTCTCCGGCTACTAGAACGTCGAGCTTGACCATCGGCGACGTCCAGTATCCCGAAAAATGATAATCAACCGAGGCGTACCCGCGCGAGACCGTCTTCAGCCGATCGTAGAAGTCGAGCACGATTTCATTCAGCGGCACCTGGTACCTGAGCACGGCGCGACTGCCGGCTACATACTCGAAGCTCTCCTGCACCCCGCGCTTGTCCTCGAGTAGTTTCAGAATCCCGCCCAGGTGGTCGTCCGGTGTGATTACTGTTACCGAAAAAATGGGCTCTTCCGTAGACGCGATGTTGGCCTGCACGGGCCATCGGCTCGGATTGTCTACTTCAGTGACCGTGCTATCGGTCAAGGTGACTCGGTAGCGCACGCTTGGCGCTGTCGTGATCAGCTCGAGGTCGAACTCCCGCTCCAGCCTTTCCTGCACGATGTCCAAGTGCAACAGCCCGAGGAATCCGCAACGGAACCCAAAGCCCAGGGCCATCGAGCTTTCCGGCTCGAATACAAACGAGCGATCGTTGAGCTGAAGCTTCTCGAGGGCCTCTCGCAACGCCTGATGCGCGTGCGATTCGACCGGATACAGGCCCGCAAAAACCATCGGCTTCGTTTCTTCAAAGCCACTCAATGGCTCCTTCGGCAACGCGGCATCGTCACAAATCGTATCCCCGATCTTCGTCTCGGTTACGTTTTTGATGTTGGCAATCAGCCAACCCACTTCGCCCGTTTTCAGCTCTTCGCAGGCCAGCGGTTTTGGGGTGCGATAGCCCAAGTCCTCAACCGTGTAAGTCCCTTCGGTTGACCAGAATTTCACTTGCATGCCCTTGCGGAGGGTGCCATCCACTACCCGCGCCAAGATAATCACCCCGCGGTAGGGGTCGTACCAAGAATCAAACAGCAACGCTCGCAGGGGTTGGTCCGGCGACCCCGCCGGAGGTGGAACCCTCGCGACGATGGCTTCAAGAATCTCGGGCACGCCCTTACCCGATTTCGCGCTCACGAGCATCGAGTCATCGCCATTGAGCCCGACGGCCTCCTGCATCTGCTGGCGGACTCGGTCGGGCTCGGCCGCCGGCAGGTCGATCTTGTTGATGACCGGGATAAGTTCCAGGTTGTGCTCGATGGCTAAGTATGTGTTGGCCAGCGTCTGCGCCTCGACACCCTGGGAGGCGTCGACCACCAGCAACGCTCCCTCGCACGCCGCCAAGCTGCGCGAGACTTCGTACGAGAAATCCACGTGTCCGGGCGTGTCGATTAGGTTGAGCTGATAGGACTTCCCGTCCTGAGCCGTGTAATTCAAACGCACCGCCTGCGCTTTGATCGTAATCCCCCGCTCGCGCTCGAGGTCCATCGTATCGAGCACCTGCTCTTTCATTTCCCGCTGCGTGAGCGTGCCGGTCAACTCAAGCAGACGATCGGCAAGCGTCGACTTCCCGTGGTCAATATGGGCGATGATCGAAAAATTTCGAATGAATGAGGGGTCCATCGAGAGGGCAAACTGCGGGTGCAAAGACGCTAGCTCCACGCTAGCAGCAGGGTCGAAAGGGTGTCAATTTCGGACTCGTCGTCCCCGACTTTCCGCCCGACACTGAAACATGTCAATCAGGGCGCTGTCCTAGACGCGTCTTCCTGATCCTGGCGACGTGGCGCACGCTTTCAGCGTGCTGTGTCGGGCTTTCGAGCCCGACATTTTCGAATCTATTAAGACCCTGTCTTCGAGGTAAAAACCACGAAGCCACATGGCTGTCCGACCCGGCGCCCCTCAGCTCGTCAAACCGATCTTTTCGATCAGCTTACGGTACCGCGGGTGTGCTCGGACTGGGTCGAAAGTAGGCTCGACGTGTAAGTAGACCAACAAACTGTCCTTGCGGGCATAGGCATCTTCCAGAAAATCCATGGCCTGGTCCAGTTCTCCGAGCCGCGTATAGACAATCGCCGGCGTCACAGGAGAAAGCGCGCGTGTCTTGGCTGCAGCGGCCACTTCTTCAACCAGTTGCAGGGCTTTCTCCCGCTCGCCCATCTGGGCGTAAATAACCGCTAGGCCTCCTTTTTCCCAACTTTGGTTGCCCAGCAGCTCAGCCCACCTCTTGAAAGCTTCGATGGCCTCCGTGTACCTTCCCACGTTCCCGTACGTGATCGCCACATCGAAGTAGGCCAGCGGGAACTGCGGGTTCATCTCGATCGTCCGTAGGCACTGCTCGATCGCTTCATCAAAGCGGCGAGAAAAATGCAAAATACGCCCTACCGCGGTGCTAATTATCAACGACAGAGGATCCAGTTCGTGGGCCCGGCGGATCTCGGCCAGCGCTTGTTCGAGACGATTCATCGCCGCCAGGAACATTGCGTACTGGTGGTGCCCGGTAGCGTAGCCGTCGTTGATTTCGATTGCGCGCCGGAAGTGCCGCTCCGCTTTCGTCCAATCCCAGTCGGCGCGGTAGTGCACGAGCGCCAGCGCCAAATGGGCTTCCGCGCAAGCCTCATCTTTCTCGATCGCCGTTCGTGCGGCTTCCGAGGCTTTCGAGAAGGCATCGTCAGGGTTCGTCGCCAGGTAGCCGGCTGTGCCCTCCAACACGTAAGCCTCGGCCAAGCCGGCGTAAGGCTGAGCGTAGTCGCAATCTTCACAGGCGGCCTTTTCGAAGCACTCGATACTTTTCTCCAAACCCCTGCCGGTGCGCTGATTCAAGTGATAACGGCCTTCGAGGTACAAGTTGTAGGCCTCGAAGTTGTAAGTCGGAGGCTTGACGAGCTTTTGCTGCGGCTGACCGAGAAGCTTGATCTTGAGGTTATCGACGATCGCTTGAGAGATTTCATCCTGGACCGCAAAGATGTCTTCGATTTGACGGTCATAGCGTTCCGCCCACAAATGATATCCGTCTTTGACAGCGACGAGCTGCACGGTGATGCGCAGGCGATCCCCGGCTTTGCGGACGCTTCCCTCGACAACGTGGTGCACACCGAGTTGCTCGCCGATTTCGCGGACGTCGTACGCCCCGCCGCGAAACTGAAACGACGAAGTTCGTGACACGACCTTCAGACCCTTCACGCCCGTCAACGCATTGATGATTTCCTCGGCGATGCCCTCGCAGAAATACTGTTGATCCCTCTCCGAACTCATGTCGACGAACGGCAGTACCGCGACCGTGGGCTCACCGGCATCAAGAGTTCGACGTCCGTAGCCGGAAAGCCGCAGCCTCTCCGCGAGAGATCGCAGGTCGGCCAGCACGTCGTCCATGGACTGGTAGCGCTCGTCGGGCTGTTTTTGGATCGCCCTGCTGACGATGCGTTGGATTTCAGCGGGCAGGTCCTGGCGAAAGCGCCTCAATGGCGGAGCGTCGGCGTGAACGACGTCGTAGAGAATCAGCGCCTCGTGAGAACCCGAAAACGGCACCTCTCCGGCTGCCAGTTCGAACAGCACGATGCCGAAAGAGAAAATGTCGGAACGATGATCAATCTCGAGACCCTGGGCTTGCTCGGGTGACATGTAGGCCGCCGTGCCCAGAGTCATGTCAGCCGAAGGCTGCGATTCGCGGCCCGCGACCTGCGCCACCCCGAAGTCCGTTAGCTTGACCGTGTCTTCCGCCGTCAGCAAGGCATTATCGGGTTTCACGTCGCGATGAACAATTCCATGCCGGTGAGCATGGGCCAGCGCCTGCGCAATCAGCAAAGCGTAATCCACCACCTGTTGAACCGGCAGAGCCCCCTCGTTTTGTCACGCCCGCCGAATCCTCTCCTTTAGCGTCCCCCCCGGCAGGTATTCGAGTGCCAGAAAAGGCTGATCCCCCTCCTCTTGCACTTCGTAGATCGTCGCGATGTTCGGGTGATTGAGCTTCGAGAGCGCCCTCGCTTCATGAAGAAACGAGCTAACGCTTTCCTGCGCTGCCCGGAACTCCGGGGAGAGGAACTTCAGTGCCACCAGCCGATCCAGCTTAACGTCGCGCGCCTTGAAGATCACGCCCATCCCGCCTTCGCCGATCTTTTCCAGCAGTTCGTAATGGGATAGGGTTTGGCCGCTCATCAGAAAGACCTACTCGCGCCGCCCGCCGTAGGTGCGCGACGGAACTTCCTTATTATCTCGCAGCGAGTGAGACGAGCATGCGACCGCTGAATTCGACAAGCGCCGCAAAAACACGTGGCGTGGGATCGCCGCCCGCGGCGTCGACCTCTGGTCGCCATCAAGAAGGCGACGCATCAACCGTGGACTGCGCCGTGCCCCTCTGCCTAAAGTTTGTAGGGGCGGACCACCGTGTCCGCCCATTCGGGAAAGTACGCTTCCTGCGTGTTGGCGACTCCCGCAGCCGAGAGCCCATTGGGGACCAGCCGCGAGGACGTGGCGCACGCATTCTTGCGTGCCGTGTCGCCATTCGTGGCGACATCGAGTCGCGCGGATATTACCCAGCCAAACCCGGCAAAGACTCCTCCGGGCAAGCGCCCCGCCTTGGGAAAGCGATCTCAGCCCGCATTTTCAATTTGGTGTTTGACATCCCGACCTTCCAGCGGCCTTGAGCGTCTTTATTCATAGGGGCTAGAGCCCGATGAGGACGCCAGGGAGGCCAACACCCAATGGGTGAAAAACAAACCAAGCCATTCCAGCTAAGTTTCAACGGCTTGTTGAAAGTCGATTTCCAGGGATCGCACGTCACTTCCGACGGTGGCCTGATTTTGGTTCGCGAACTGGACGAACGGCTCGGTCTCGGAGAACTGATTGACGAGCATCTCAGCGACTCCCGGCAAGGCACAAACAAGCAGTTCACGCTCGCTGATCTGTTGCGGCAGTCGGTCTACAGCCGCTTGGCGGGCTACGAGGACCTCAACGACGCCGAGCGGGTTTCGATCGATCCGACGTTTCGGCTGATCGGTTCGCAGAAGATCTGGGATCGCGGTGCGGCCTTGACCTCGACGCTGCACAGCTTCGAGACGGAGATGCTGGCGAGCGAAGAGAACCTGCTGGGGCTGATGGCGCTGAACCGAGAGCTGGTCGGGCAAGCGGAAGCGTTCGACGACTCCGAGCGGGTCGTTCTGGACATGGACTCCACCGAGAGTCCGGTCCATGGCCAACAGGAAGGCAGTGCCTACAACGGACACTTCGAGTCGGTCTGCTATCACCCGTTACTTTTGTTCAACGGTCATGGTGATTGCCTCGCTGCCAAGCTGCGTCCCGGCAACGTGCACAGCGCCGAGGACTGGGATGAGCTATTGTTGCCGGAGATCGAGCGCCAACAGGCTGCGGGCAAGCAGGTCGCCTTCCGGGGCGATGCGGCCTTTGCCAAGCCGGAAGTTTATGAGGCTTCGGAGGAACGCGGAGTACAGTACGCCATTCGCATTCCGGCCAACAAGAGCCTGGAGTTGGAGATCGAAGACATCTTGTTTCGGCCGCCGGGAAGGCCCTCCCGGAAGCCCTTGGTGCGCTACAAGAGTTTTCGCTATCAGGCGGAGAGTTGGTCGCAGGCGAGGCGGATCGTCGCCAAGGTCGAGCATCACCAGGGCGAGCTGTTCCCGCGGGTCGGATTCATCGTGACGAGCATGAGCTTGCCAAGCCGCTCGGTGGTGCGCTTCTACAACAAGCGCGGCACGGCGGAGCAGTGGATCAAGGAAGGCAAACAGGCCACGCATTGGACAAGGCTGTCGTGCCATCGGTTCCGGGCGAACGAGGTACGGCTACAACTGAGCGTGCTGGCCTACAACCTGGGCAACTTGTGGCGGCGGCTCGGACTGCCGAACAGGATCAAGAGTTGGTCGCTGACGAGCTTGCAACACAGGTTGATGAAGACCGGCGGTCGGCTGGTCAAGCACGCGCGGTATTACTGGCTGCTGCTGGCCGAGGGGTATCTGAACCGCAGGCTGTTCGGCGACATGCTGCACAGGATCTGGGCGCTGCCGCTGCCAAGCGGGTAGCGTTGACCGGGCGAGGATCAACAGTTTTCGGCTCCAAAAGATTTCGCAAGGAGCAGTGTCGGCCGGAGCGCCGTTCAGGCCGCTCAATCAACGTCTGTGAGCGGATGGACGAGCCCTGGCGCCTACCGGCGGAGGTCATGTGCAGGGTTCAGCGCGAAAAGACGTGGTATTCGGGGCAGCGCGGGTGTATACTTTCACCGTGCCAGGGCCAAAATGGAAATCCTGGCTCAGTACACGCCCGGCTTCAGACCAAAAAAAAGCCCGCGCGTAGCGGGCTCAATTCAAGCGCTGAAGTAACTTCGGCAGGTAGTGCGACCGTTCTCAGGTCACATCTTGACGGAATCGACGTGGATACTGTCGCCATCTACCTTGCCCATGATGGTGACCTTGTGGCCAACGTGATCCTTTACGGCGTCCTGGTTGTGTACCGCGTATACCTTCTTGTCGGCATCGTCCACAAAGACGATTGGCTGACCGTTGTTGACGCAATTCTTGGCGCAGCCTTCGTGGCCCTCGCTAGCTGCTTTACCCTTGTTCGCGCACGCCTCATCGGCGAGCCAGCCTACCAGTTCCTTCTTGGCGTGGTGGTCGGCCAGAGCCGTACCGCTCGTAAAGCTCAGCACGGCAAGTACCGCCACTAACGTTATCAGTGTCCTCATCCATTCCTCCTAGGATTCACTAGACCTACTGAGTCTCAGTAGTCTGCGCTATTATACCGACAACTCGCCGGGGCGGGCAACAGCGGTCAGCCGTACAAGTCCTGCGGCGGTGTGTTCTAAGATACCGTGCTCCCCGTTTGGCGAGATCGGCCTCTTGTGCCAGTGCGACCATCGCAACAAACAGCCCCCGACCACGCTCGCTCGCTAGGCACGCTCCAAAAACAGGTAGTTCGATGTGAGCGTTGCCCCCGCCTGCTTTCCCACTGCCGCGAGGTGGCCCGGACAAAACGGCGCGCGTTCCACGACTGGGAATACTGGGGAAAGCCGGTTCCCTCCTTCGGCGACCCGAATGCCCGGCTGCTGATCATCGGCCTGGCGCCGGGGGCCCACGGGTCGAATCGCACAGGGCGCATGTTCACCGGGGACAGCTCGGGTGACTTCCTGTACGATGTCCTATTCAAGACCGGCTTTGCATCCCAGCCCTACGCGCGTGACCGCAACGACGGGATCAACCTCAGCGACGCCTATATTACGGCTGCCGTGCACTGTGCTCCCCCACAGAACAAGCCCGCACGAGAGGAGTTCCTGGCTTGCCGGCCGTACCTCGAGCGCGAGATCGTCTTGCTTACCAGCCTCCGTGTCGTTCTAGTACTGGGGCGGCTTGCTCTAGATTCCTATCTGGCGGTCTTGCTCGGGTCCGGGCTCATCGAAAGCCGCTCTCCGTACCCTTTCGCCCATGGTGCGTGTCATCGGCTACCCGACGGCTTGCCGGTCCTGCTTTGTTCCTATCATCCCAGCCGCCAAAACACGCAGACCGGCCGGCTGACTAAGTCCATGTTTTTGAAGGTCTTCCGGCAAGCAAAGGGTCTGCTCGCACAGCATGACTCGCCGTAACCACAATGCCGCGGCGGATGGTCGGTCAAGTGCTCGTGAAGAAAGATAACACTACTCCGCGCCGTCAAGAAAAAGTTGCAACCACCGAGTGGTGGGGGGCATCTAAGTACTCCAGATAGAACCGAGATAACAATATGACCCGGCGACAAAAACAGCAGATTGAAAAGCGGCTCGCCGACAAGTTGGCCGAACTCACCGGCAAAACCGACCGGCGGAGCGAGCTGAAGGCCGAGCGGCTGAATGATCCGGACGAGGAAACCCGGCTGCGACAGGACCTGGACGTGGCCGTCAGCGTGATCAATACCGACTGGGAGACCGCCAAGGCGGTCGAACAAACCCTGGATCTCTTAGAGACTGGGGAGTACGGTATCTGCCAGGATTGCGGAGATCCCATCAATCCCAAGCGGCTCGAGGCGATACCCTGGACCACTCTTTGCGTCAGCTGCAAAGAAGCCCACGACTCAGACCCCGATCTGAGCCCCACATTCCCACGCGCAGCCTAAGCGCTACGCGCCACCACATCTCGCAGCCCCCGAGTGGAAGTTAGGTCCGGCAAAAACGGACACTGCCACGCGATGCTCTCGGTACGCGGCTGAGTCGCTATCAATCTCGGTAGGGACAAACAATCCTGTTTGTCCCAGCCGCCACCAGGCGGCTCTCTTAGCTGCGCGGTTCGACCGTGGTAACCCGCAAGCCACTGACGTTCGAGCCGCGTTCAACGCGACTTTCTACGTCGTCGCTAGCCCAGTCGTTTTACGGCTGCACCAAAGAGTCGGGCATCGACGCCCGACATCGCAGCTCCGAGCGTATGGGCAACAACCGTCCTCCCCCAACCTTTCGGGGAAACCGGGGACAGTTTCCTATTTCGATGGCGCGGGAATGAGCCCCTAGCGTAATCTAGGCGGGCGGGCACTTCCCGTTCGCGCTATCGGTCCGCCGCCCGCCAGATCCGCGACCTTTTGCTCTTGTGGCGCACACTCTCAGTGTGCCGCGTCGAGACTCGTCTCGACGCTTGGGGCAGTTCGGCTCCGCAGCCCGTTTAATCCTCCTCGTGTCCGTCGGTGTCCGCTCTCGCCGTTGCCGCTCCCCGATACCCCATTTTCTGGCCCCTCGCCCACACCTCCAACCTTTCGCTAGACGGCGTTTTCCTTTCGCTAGGACTGCGCTACGATACGATTTTGGCACCGAAAATCCGGCCCCTATTCTGGTACGGGGCCCAAAAAGAGAAATTTGGGAGCGATGATCCCGCTATTTCCGCCACTTTCTGCCACCGCCATTTCTCCGGGCGGCTGGGAACGCTGCTATGTCTCACAATGCAGAAGACTTAGCCCTCAAGCAGAACGCTCCCATCGCCGCTCCCCTCGCCCGCCAAACCACCGCTAGGTGACGGAAATCGCCCGCTAGGCCATCTTTTGACCCCGCTAGGCGACTTTTTCTGGCCGCATACAGGGTCGAATTGGTCTCGGAGGGCGCTACAGGGTTGGTTTCCCACGTCGGAAGCGGACTGATGATTGTCAGGCTGCGGAGATCCCTTGTACACTTGGTTCTCCCCTGGTTTCGCCCGGCGCTTCGGGTGAATCGGAAAAAAGCGCGCCATCATGAGAGTCCTTGCGGTGCATCCCGGCCCCTTGATGTATACGAAGATCTTCCTGCGTCTCGAACCGCTAGGGCTCGAGCTGGTAGCGGAAACAGCACGTCGGGCAGGTCACGAGGTCCAGCTGCTCGACCTACAGGTCGAAAGCCACCGGGATTACTTTCGAGTCCTCGATGATTGGCAGCCCGAGGTCATCGCATTCTCGTGCAACTACCTGGCCAACATCCCCGAGATCATCGACCTGGCCAAAGCCAGCAGGCAGAAGCTGCCGGACGTATTCTTTTTCATCGGGGGCCACAGCGCTTCGTTTACCGCACAAGAAATCCTCGAACACGGAGCGGGAGCCATCGACTGCACCTTGCTCGGGGAGGGAGAAGCAGGTGTGCCCGCCCTGCTCGAAGCCGTAGAACACGAGCGCCAGTCGGTGGACAAAGTCGCGGGCGTGGTCACGCTAGAGGGTAGCGGACCTGCCCCCAGTTTCGTTGATTCGCTGGACGATGTCTGGCCGGCCCGAGACCTGTTACGGCAGCGACGCAAGTACTTTCTGGGTGAACTAGACCCCTGCGCTTCGATCGAGTTCGCGCGCGGCTGTCCCTGGGACTGCTCCTTCTGTAGCGCTTGGACCTTCTATGGCCGAAGCTACCGGACGGTCAGCACGGAGCGGGCCGTGGAGGATCTGGCCCGCGTAAAAGAGCCGGGCGTTTTCATTGTCGATGACGTGGCGTTCATCCAGTCGAACCAGGCGGTGAGCATCGGGGAAGCCGTGGCCGCGAAGGGTATCCAGAAGCACTACTACCTGGAGACGCGCGGCGACGTATTGCTGCGAAACAAAGAGGCTTTTCGGCTATGGAGGAAGCTTGGTCTGCGGTACATGTTCCTCGGTGTGGAGGCTATCGACGAAGAAGGCCTTAATAAGTACCGCAAGCGAATTACGCTAAGCAAGAACTTCGAGGCGCTGGATTTCGCGCGCTCACTCGATATTCACGTCGCGATCAACCTCATTGCGGATCCCGACTGGGACAAAGCGCGCTTCGAGGTAATCCGCCAATGGTGTCTCGAGATTCCGGAGATCGTCAGCATCAGTGTCAATACCCCGTACCCGGGCACCGAAACCTGGCATACCGAGTCACGGCGTATTACGACGCGCGACTATCGGCTATTCGATATTCAGCATGCTGTCCTTCCGACGAAACTTCCGCTGCCCGAGTTCTACAAAGAGCTTGTACAAACCCAGCAAGTGTTGAACCAAAAACACCTCGGCTGGACAGCACTTCGTGGCGCCGCAACGCTGGCCCTCGGGCACCTGCTACGAGGCCAGACGAACTTCGTCAAGCTATTGTGGAAGTTCAACAGCGTCTACAACCCGAAGTTGCAGTTGGCGGACCACAAGCGACCCGTGAGCTACGAAATCGCACTCCCTCCCGCCCCTCGGGATCAGGTAGATCCCAAACTGCTCTATATTCACGAAGACACCGGCCGCCAGGCCCGCGCTCTTGACGACACCACGGAACAGTTCGTCGACGCGACCCGAGTCGGCAGCGCCTGACGACGCTGTTCAGCTCCGCTAGCCCTCTTTCGTCACGAGAGTTTGAATGGGCGGTGTGGAACGAAAATAGAGTGGCAAAACCGACGTGTAGCACTCGCACCACGGTAGCTGCTGGGTGACCACTCCGGCTCGGCCGCCGAAGGGAAGCCAACTACTACTGCACAGGCGAGTAGTCAGTAGCCTTCATGTACGTCGACTCCACCTTACTCACCAGCTTTCCGTTCTCAATGGATGCCGCGTAGCCGGCCTTCCACTCCGGGTCCTCCCGGAAGGCCTCCCAGGCCGCTTTCGCCGCCTCTCGGCTCTGATGCCCGACGACGTAGATCAAGGTGTTACCGCTTCGCTCGCCATCCGTAGGAGTCCAGTACCCAATGAGGGCGATTCCATGTTTGACGAAAAGGGGATTCGTCGTCTCTCGAAAACGGCTGTGAAGATCATCCAGTTTTCCTTCGTGAGCCGTGTAGACTCGAAGCTCAAAGACACGCCCGTCGTCGGCCCCGAAACTCGACGGGATCGATACGCCCAGCAGCATGAGAGTCACTGAGACAACGAGAACAACAATCCGTAAGAGGGAAAAGCGAGCAATAACAGGGTTCACGACGTCCTCCTAACTAGCAATTTCGTTGTGAAAAGATTGGTACTGGCGCCCGGGATCGAACCGGGGACCTCCTGATCCACAGTCAGTTGAACGGCGTGGTTCGAGAGACGCTAAGTATAACATTCCAAAGGCTTCGCTCGGTTGGGGCCGCGCCGTTCACTTTGGATAGAGTGTGACTTTGGGAGTGACTAGAAATGCCGACTGGGATGCCAAAGAGGTCAGGGGCTACAACGTAGCGACGTTGCTTATCCGTCCAACGGCGTGAACGTTATTATGGTCGGAGTCGCTGAATGACCGAACCGCAGCACTCTCGTCACGTGTCTCAAGTGCGACAACGATGCTGTGTTTAGACGAACTTAGAGGTACCTATGATCTGCGCAGGTTTCACGATGTCACCGACTTTCAACTGGGTCCCATGCAGGCTCAGAAAAAGCCGGAAGCCTTGATCATTCTCGATCCCGACCTCCATACCTCCGAAGATGGGGTCAGGCTCACACCTGACGACCCGCCCACCCATAGGGGCAACTATGTCAACCCGGTCGCCATGATTGTCGCCGAAAGGGGAATAAAGGACAATCTCAGCGGCACCGTCCGTGTGTTCGCTCTCAGTTGAGTTCGAGATAGCACCAAGTCGCTCAAGTTGCTCAAGGGACGCTGGCTGATGGTTGTCACTATTCACTGTGTAAAACGCCGCGACGATGCCGATAGTTGCAGCAACTATGGTGGCCACTGAAGCAGCTATCGCGAGGTGATAAGTGGAGCGCTCTCGGATACTCGGCGAATTCATCTGCTGGGGGCATCGATGGCGGATGCACAAGCCGAAGCCCGTTTTGGCCCCACAAAACAGACATCGCTTTCGATCTTGCAATCGTGACCGCACGACAAATTAGCTCAACTTTTTATCATAGCTCGGCCCGGAACGAACCGTACGGATTTGGGCAGTCGTGGCTCAGATGAAAAACGCGAAACAGCAGAGGGTGTGACTCCACTGTGACTCAGAAAACTCTTGACCCGCATTTTCAATTTGATGTATGACCTCCCGACCTTCCAGCGGCCTTCAGCGTCTTTATTCATAGGGGCTAGATCCCGATGAGGACGCCATGGAGGCCGACACCCAATGGGTGAAAAACAAACCAAGCCATTCCAGCTAAGTTTCAACGGCTTGTTGAAAGTCGATTTCCAAGGATCGCACGTCACTTCCGACGGCGGCCTGCTGCTAGTCCGCGAGTTGGACGAGCGACTCGGACTCGGCAAGTTGATCAACGAGCATCTCAGCGACTCCCGGCAAGGCACAAACAAGCAGTTCACGCTCGCTGATCTGTTGCGGCAGTCGGTCTACAGCCGCTTGGCGGGCTACGAGGACCTCAACGACGCCGAGCGGATTTCGATCGATCCGACGTTTCGGCTGATCGGTTCGCAGAAGATCTGGGATCGCGGTGCGGCCTTGACCTCGACGCTGCACGGCTTCGAGACGGAGATGCTGGCGAGCGAAGAGAACCTGCTGGGGCTGATGGCGCTGAACCGAGGGCTGGTCGGGCAAGGGGAGGCGTTCGACGACTCCGAGCGGGTCGTTCTGGACATGGACTCCACCGAGAGTCCGGTCCATGGCCAACAGGAAGGCAGTGCCTACAACGGACACTTCGAATCGGTCTGCTATCACCCGCTGTTGCTGTTCAATCAGCACGGCGATTGTCTGGCGGCGAAGCTGCGTCCCGGCAACGTGCACAGCGCCGAGGACTGGGGCGAGCTGCTACTGCCGGAGATCGAGCGCCAACAGGCCGAAGGCAAGCAGGTCACTTTGCGCGCCGATGCCGCCTTTGCCAAGCCGGAGATCTACGAGGCGCTGGAGGAGCGCGGCGCGGACTATGCGATCCGCATTCCGGCCAACAAGAGCCTGGAGCTGGAGATCGAAGACATCCTGTTTCGGCCACCGGGAAGGCCCTCCCGCAAGCCGCTGGTGCGCTACAAGAGTTTTCGCTATCAGGCGGAGAGTTGGTCCCAACCTCGGCGCATCGTGGCCAAGGTCGAGCACCATCAGGGCGAGCTATTCCCGCGCGTCGGATTCGTTGTGACCAGCATGAGCTTGCCGAGCCGTTCGGTGGTGCGTTTCTACAACAAGCGCGGCACGGCGGAGCAGTGGATCAAAGAAGGTAAGCAGGCCACGCACTGGACGCGGCTGTCGTGCCATCGCTTTCGGGCCAACGAGGTACGGCTACAACTGAGCGTGCTGGCCTACAACCTGGGGAACCTATGGCGGAGGCTCGGGCTGCCGCAACGGATCAAGAGCTGGTCGCTGACGAGCTTGCAGCACCGGTTGATGAAGACCGGCGGTCGGCTGATTAAACACGCGCGGTATTACTGGCTCTTGTTCGCGGAGGGACATCTGAACCGGCGGCTGTTTGGCGACATGCTGCGGAGGATCTGGGCGCTGCCTGTGCCGGGCGGGTAGCACCGCACTTGGCGAATGCGAAATCTGTGTACTGAGGACGGAAGCTCGGAGGGGTGTCTGCGAAATTGACTTCGCAGCGGCGGATCAGCCCCCATGAGGGGCAAGAAGGGGGCTCGATCGGTCCCGCCTCAGCCGCCGCCTCTACCGGGTGGAGAAATGGTTGCGCTTCGCCGGGTGAGGGTGTAGACTCGTGCCGTCAGAGCAGCTAAATCGGAAATCCTGGCTTGATCCAAACGTAAGTCGTTGATAAGGTGGTACTGGCGCCCGGGATCGAACCGGGGACCTCCTGATCCACAGTCAGGCGCTCTAGCCAATCTGAGCTACGCCAGCGTCGTCTGTCTGCTTTATTCTAAACCACGTATGGCTCTGCCGGTCCTGCCCCGCAAGTCATCTCCCTGTCAGCGCTGGCAAATCCTTGCGTGAGAGACTCGCATACGACCATTTGGTTCACTGGGCCTTGACACTGTGAACCCGACAACTTGTAAACCTGCCTCGTCTAACCCTATACTGGCAGCCTAATCCCCCCGTGATTTGCGGTGGTTCGTCCGGGCGTTTTCTGGTGGTTCCCGACCTTCACAGCGAAGCCTCACCGGGCAAGAGCCCGCCTGCGCAGACCGTATGGAATGACTCCGTGCCAGCAACACGGTCAAAGCACATAGTTCGTCCCTGCCCATCGCACAGAGCGGCACGGTTCGCGAGATGCTTTCTTGCGGGCTTGCTGCTGGCGGTGCCGTTGGCCGCTCAACATGAAACACGAGCGGACGAGATTCGCGCCGCTCGGAAAGAAAAAGCCGGCCGCCTCGAACCGGAGGTGTCCTACAAAATCGAAGAACGACTCAATAACCTTGACCGTCAAAGAGTTGTCGAACGTCTCATGGGAGCGGATGGCTTGGGCGTCAGGCTTGGCGGGATGCCGACAGGACAGGGGTTTGCATTGGGTCCGCAATATCTGCGTCGTGACCTGGCTGACGGCAACATCGTTTTCCGCACCTCGCTAGCCGGGACACTGACCACAGCCTGGCTGGCGGATTTACAGGTCACAATGCCCAGGCTGGCGAACGGGAAGTTCACCTTGGACTTCCACGCCTTGCATCGAAACTCTCCGACGTTCGAGTATTTCGGGCCAGGTCCGGACTCGAAAGAGAGTAACGAGACCAACTATCGGATCGAAGAGAACAGCTACGACTTCACAGTAGGGCTGCATCCCTTCAGATCGTTCACATTGGGTGTGACGGGAGGCTTGTACCAGCCCAACACCGGGCCGGGTCGCGATGATGTCCAAATCGGTGACGTTTTCCCCCCTTCGTCGATTCCCGGACTGCTCGACCAGCCGGATTTTCTGCGAGGCGGATTCTTTGTCCAGTTCGACAATCGAGACGTCCCCGGCACGCCGCGAATAGGAGGCAACTATGCGGCCCGGTTTGTCTACTACCATGACCGTAATCTCGAGAGCCACAGCCACCGCAGGCTGGATCTGGATGCCCAGCACTATTTTCCATTTTTCAACAGAAAAAGAGTCATTGCGCTCCGCGCCAAAACGATCATGACCTTCGCTAACGGCAGCGCCGTTGTTCCTTTCTATATGCAGCCGGTCTTGGGCGGATCGGATGACCTGCGCGGCTTCCGGCAGTGGCGCTTCTACGACGACAACTTGATCGTGGCGACAGCGGAGTATCGTTGGGAAGCGTTTAGCGGCCTGGATATGGCCCTGTTCTTCGATGCGGGCAAGGTTACGCCCAAGCGTTCGGAGATCAACTTTCACGACCTCGAAGGCTCAGCGGGCTTCGGTTTCCGGTTCAACGCAGCTAACAGTGTCTTCATACGGATCGACGTGGGCTTCAGTCAAGAAGGACCACAGATTTGGCTCAAATTTGGAAATGTATTCTAGCAACCGACTAGTGTAGTGCCACTAACGGTTCTGGACAATGGCGTGGGTTTTGGCGGCGCGCTCGACTTTGGCGAGGATATCTTGTGCCGGAGCTGTCCAGACAAAGGGCTTGGGCGCTTGGTTGCTCGCTTCCAGGTACTCGTGGATGGCGGCCTCGAGTTCGGGAACACTGCGGAACACGCCGCGGCGGATGCGCTTCTGTGTCAGCTCGCGGAACCAGCGCTCGACGAGATTGAGCCAAGAAGAAGACGTGGGAATGAAGTGAAAGTGGAAGCGGGGGTGCTTCGCGAGCCACTTCTTCACTTGCTCATGCTTGTGCGTGGAGTAGTTGTCCACGATCAGATGCAGCTCCAGCGCCGGTGGCGTTTCGCGGTCGATCTTGCGTAGGAATTTGAGGAATTCCTGGTGCCGATGTCGCGGCAGACACTCGCCGATCACCTTGCCGTCGAGCACATTGAAGGCGGCGAACAACGTCGTTGTGCCATGTCGTTTGAAGTCGTGGGTCATGGTGCCGGCACGACCCCTTTTCAGGGGCAGTCCCGGCTGGCCGCGGTCTAAGGCCTGGATCTGACTTTTCTCATCGACACTGAGCACCAGCGCGTGCTCGGGCGGATTCAAGTACAGACCGACCACGTCGCGGAGTTTCTCGACGAACTGCTTGTCGCGGCTGAGCTTGAAAGTTTCGAGGCGATGGGGCTGCAGTCCGTGCGCTTTCCAGACGCGCTGGATGGCCATCTTGGAGACGCCCAAGTGCTTGGCGAGGGTGCGGGTGCTCCAATGCGTGGCCGCCCGGGGCTTCTCGTGAAGCGTTGTATCGAGGATGCATTGGACGAATTCAGCGGAGAGCGCCGGTTTGCGTCCGGGGCGCGTCCGATCGCGGAGTCCGTCGAGGCCGGACTGGGCGAAGCGCTTTCGCCACAGGATGACGGTCTTGCGGTTGACGCCGAGTTCGCGGGCAATGGCGTGGTTCGCCAACCCC
The DNA here is from genome assembly GCA_965222095.1 of Bryobacterales bacterium. Taxonomy (GTDB): domain Bacteria; phylum Acidobacteriota; class Terriglobia; order Bryobacterales; family UBA6623. Next base: position 983,041 of record CBDCTD010000004.1, on the reverse strand, counting down.
TGCGCACACAGCAAAACAATGCCTGCCCGTAAGGCCATTTTCTGGGCTGTGTTGCCTCCTCGAACCAGGCGACGAAGAGCGTTTCGCTGCGGAGCGGTGAGGGGTAGAGCGTCAGCGGATGGCCACATAAACCATCCTACCGTGAAAAGGGTGTTATTGTCCAGTTATTTATGTGGCACTACACTAGCAGCCCGTGGCAAAGGTCGGGTGGGAGCGAAAAATGGGGACTGCCACCAATTCGCTCTCCATCCTGGCCCTCGAAACGAAGCACCTAGCCTGAAGCGAATTGGCTGGCTGTACCCGATTTTTCGCGACGTTCACTTTCACCACGGGCTGCTAGGCGAGATAGAAACGGCGCGGGCGGTTGCCGCAGTCAGACCTCCAAAGACGCCGATTACCGGCGCCAGCCGATTGGGACTTGTCGCTGCGCTAGCCATACTTCTGCCGTCGCTGGCGGTCGCGGGGAAGTTCTATCCCGATGATCCGCTGCTGAAAGAACCGCCACCGCTGCCGGTAGAGGACGCGAGTTTCAGGAAACTCAACGATTACGTCGACTTGTTTCAGAACATGTTCGCCAAGCCGGGCGGTCGACAGCCCACGGAAAAGGAGATCCGGAAGGCACAGAAGGCTGGACAGGACATCAAGCTGATTCCGGCGCAGTCCGCGAATACCTTGGGGGAAGTCCCCGACAGTCCTTGGTTCACCAATCGGATCGGCTCTCACCCCATGAGCGTCGAAGACGTACTGCGGGGGCCAGGCGACCAAAACGCTCCGTCAATGGACGGCCCGTGGGAGATCGTGGCCGCTAAGACCGAAGGCGTGACGCCGGGGTTCCGCATCCGGGATTCGAAAGGGCGTCAATATTTTCTGAAATTCGATCCAGCAGCGCATCCCGAGATGGCGACGAGCGTGGACGTCGTCGGTTCTCGCCTGTTCTATGCCCTCGGCTACAACGTTCCGGAAAACTACTTGGTCACTTTTGAGAGGGACCGGCTGGTCATCGCCAAGGGGACCACGTTCAAGGACATCACGGGTCAAAAGCGTCCCATGACGCTCCGAGATGTCACCATTAGTCTCCTTAACGTGCCGCGCGACAACCAGGGACGGCTTCGCGGCGTAGCCAGCCTACTGCTTCCCGGCAAGATCCTCGGCGAGTTCCGCTACTACGGCACTCGCAGGGATGATCCGAATGACATCATCGATCACGAGCATCGGCGGGAGCTACGCGGCCTGTTCGTCTTCTGCGGCTGGCTAAACCACAGCGACTCCCGAGCGATCAACACACTCGACTCGCTTGTGGAAGTCGGCGGCATGAAGTTTGTGAGGCACTACCTGATCGACTTCGGGTCGATTCTCGGCAGTGCCAGTGTGGTGTCAAACTCAGCCCGCGACGGGAATGCTTATTTGTGGGATTTTAAACCGGCTGTGGCTCAAATGCTCACCTTGGGAATCTATACGCCCCGTTGGATGCGTGCCCGCTTCAAAAGGTCTCGCGCTCTGGGAATGCTGGAGTACCCCAGTTTCGACCCGGAGCGGTTCAAGCCTAACTACCCGAGCCCCGCCTTCGAGAATCGCCTACCGGACGACGAGTTCTGGGCCGCCAAAAAAGTGATGGCTTTCACGGACGAGCAGGTCCGAGCGGTCGTGAAAGCGGCCCAATACAGCAACCCCGCGGACGAGGAACTGTTGGGCAACTATCTGATTGGCCGACGGGATAAGATCGGCCGAACGTACTTTGCGAAGGTTCTTCCTTTAGATCGGTTCAGAGTCACGGAAAACGAACTGAAGTTTGACGATCTCGAGGTCACGTATGGATTCCGCGACAGGCGCAACTACAGCGTCGAATGGTCGCGCTTCGACAACGAAGCAGAGAAGCACACTCCAATCCCCGATGCTAGCGGCTTCCAGTTGCCCAAACAGATTACCGACGGTCGCGAAGGCGCTTATTTCGCGGCGGTGATCACAGGGGACGAACCGACCAAGACCGTCAGCGTCTATCTAAGAAAAGAAGCCCGCGGAGTGAAAGTTGTCGGCATCGAACGCAGTTGGTGAGCAGCAGCCAAATGCCCGCCGCCAGGTTTCGTAGGGGCGCGATTCATCGCGCCCGCTTGCCGGCATACTGGACACTGGGCGTCGTACACGAACTGTCGACGCGGCAGACGTAGGCGTCTGCGCCACAACATCACACACCAACGTTGCAGCTTTGGGCGTAAGGCAACAACCACCCTTGTGGCGCAGGTCCCCAGACCTGCCGTGTCGGTACTCCTACCGACACACAGCGTGAGTAGTAGCCCCCGGGGGCAGGGGATTAGGCTAACCAGGCCGCTCGGCAACGACGACGTCCAGGTCCCCCATGCCGCGGCGCAACCACGTCAACACCCGGAAGTGCCTGCTGAACTTCTCCTTCACATGTTGCTCGGTCTCAAAGTTCGTTTGATACCAGGTTGGGCATATCCCCTTGAGCTTGTCCGACGTTTGGAAGAGTACCCCCTTCCGCTTGATTTCCGCCACCGTCGTCGGATCCAAGCTCTCCCAAACGCTGTTGTTGTAGACCGTCGCCAGCAGCACGCCGTTGGGTTTGAGAATTCGCTTTAGCTCATCAAGCCACGGGAGTTGGAACTCCTCGCTCAGGTGCGTGAATACCGATACGGCGTAGACAAGATCAAACATTTCATCCGAGTAGCCAAGCGGGGGCAGGGGGCGATTCTGTTTGAATTCGGCAGAACTTAGCTTTTCTTTGGACCACCGAATGCTCTCCCGATCCACATCTGCGCCGTAAAACGCTGTCGCCGGGTGTCTCTCGGCGAGCCAGATGAGCGTGCGTCCGCAACCGCAGCCAAAGTCCAAGATAGATCGGAACGTGGACAAGGGCCTCCCGGCCCGCTCGAGACTCGCTTCAATTTCCTCGCAAGAACGCTTGCCTACTTTGAGGAAGAGATCCCGGGAAGGAGAGCCGGCCACCCGGAACCGCAAGCGCGGGGGTGGCAGCGGGTGAGTTTCCGCGTCGTCGCCCAGAAGGCGTTCGCCAACACCGGTCCAAACGCACCAAGCCCAGACGAAGATTCGGTACAGGGGGTAGTAGATAGCACGCGCGACGCAGCGTACCGGCCCGGGCAACCGCTCCTTGACGAATCGTAGCAACGCCGGATTCATGGAAGCAGAAAAAGGCCGCGGGTCCGGCAAACGGCTAGACCCGTGCTAGACCACTGATCATCACCGTACCGGAAACCGGGGGGAGATTGGTCCTCACGTGCCTGTCCCCTTGGATCTCCCGACCCTGCGCCAAGACGCTTACAGCAACCTTCTCCAGAGTGACACGCCCCATACGACGATAGTGATGTCATTCCCCGCACGCTTTACGTCAGCGACGCCGAGAGGAACCAGATGTTCTCCCTCAGGGACCGTCCCTTTAATCCCGTACAGCAGTTGAGACTCCAGATACATCACCGGGTTGTTGTCGCGGATGGACGAAGCCAGGAGACCTTTCGCATCCGCGGGCGTCACCGGATAAACAATGTACATTCCCGGTATGTTGGCGAATAGCGATTCCAGTGTCTTCAAGATTGTCCTACTCACAATCTTGTGGCCCCCTCGTTTCACAGTCGCTGTGGCTTCGCATCCGGCGGAATTCTCTTTCGCGCCTCCTCGGCCGTCGGCATTCTCTCCGCTCTGACTCCCCCCGTTCTTTCGATCACACACAAGGCGACGGCCGAAGCGAACACCCCCGCCTGCCAGGGATCCCCCGTGCGCATATACTCGGTGAGAAACCCTCCCATATAGGAGTCGCCTCCGCCTGTGATATCCACGGCATCGCCGGGGATGGCGGGGACGGCAAACTTCGCGTCCTTGGTGAAAACCAAACTGCCTCGCGCCCCCAGCGTGATGACGCCAATTCCGGCGCCCCAATCGACCAATCGCTGTGCACTTTGTGCTTCGGTAAGATTTTCCTCCGCAAACAGCAGTCGGGCGTCTTCGTCGCTCGCCTTAGCGACTTGAGAACAACCGATCAACTCCTCGAGCGACGACCGCGAGAGCTTCTTTTGCTCGTAGGTGTCCCGGCGGACGTGAGCTCCACCGTACCCGCCAAGGTCGAGGCTAATTTGCGCTCCAAAGCTCGCAACGGCCTGCACGGTCGCAAGCGGAACCTCGTAGTCCAAAGGGCCGGCGTGAAACACCTCTGCTTGCCGGTAATCGGCCGGAATATCCTCCGGGGTCAGCGGGCCGGCTTGTTTGAGGAACCTCAGCTCCTTAGTCCCGTCAGCGGCGTAGACGAGCTCATTGGTTGTCGTGATTCCCTGTTTGGTATCAACGCCCCCGAGGTCGACGCCCGCATCTCGCAAAGGATCAAGCAGAGTTTCCGGTGCGTCAGGTCCAAACTTGGTCACGACACCCGTCGGCACCCCAAGCCGGGCTGTCACGGTCCCAGCATAGGCCGTAGGGCCACCCAGCACCGGCCCTTCGCGCCGACCGTCCGCGAAGACGATCGTCTCGCACAAAACGTGGCCCATGGTGACGAGGCGAACCGACATCTTGTTTTATTGTGACGGAGTAGGATCGACAAGGCCGTCGGCTGTCGCTCGCTACACTCCATCCTGAGGGGGATCATAACCCGGAGGTACGACTTCCTCCTTCAGCGGGAGGTCTACCCAGGCGCCTGTTTCCATGCTCTTGATGGCGCCGCACATCACCTCGATAGCACGGGCTCCGTCTTCACCACTGACCAGCGGAGGGTTGTCGTTAATAATGCAATCGAGAAAATGCGCCGTCATGCGCTCGTAGTTGCTGGGATAACGTGGGGGGCAGATGGGAACCCAGCGTTTCCGAACCGTGGACTCGATCCTGTCTTCCACCCAAAACAACTCCGGCCAACGAAAGTTTTTCAGGACGGGTGGGAGCGTCTCTTCCGTGAATTCCTTATTGGTGTACACAGCCATCGGCCAGCTCTGGAAGGGATTCGTCGCGTCCGTAGCGGTAAAGATCGTGCCCTCGGTACCGCACAATTCCGTGGCCTGGTTGACGGCGTGCGAAAAACGGTTGCAGCTAATGGTGCCGAAAGCGCCGTTCTCAAATTCCACCATGGCCAGGGCCGTGTCATCGCAGTGTGTGTAGTCCTCCGGCATGACCATCCGTTTGGCCACTCCAACCACGCGTTTGACCTTGCTCCCGTTCAGCCAGGTCAGCAAGTCAATGGCATGCGCCCCGGTGTCATTGATCGCCGCGCCGCCGGCAAGTTTCACATCGAGCCGGAAGTCGGTGACAGCAACGTGGTTTTGATAGTTGAACCAGTGCTCGTGCAAGCACGAACGGCTCATCAGCACCTTGCCGATGACGCCGGCTTCGATCAGTTCTCGCGCCCACTGATTGTGCGTCCAAAATCGCCGGTCACAGCCCACCATGAGCTTCACGCCGGCCTTGTTGCAGGCGTCGACGATGTCCCAGGCCTCGACGTTCGTCACGGCGAGGGGCTTCTCGACGACCACACTGATTCCGGCTCGAGCCGCGGCGATGGATTGGTTGCGGTGGGCGTAGTTCGGCGTGGCGATCACGACGGCATCAAGCTTGGCCTTCTCGTACATCTCCCGGTAGTCGGTGAACCAGCTTTCAGCACCCCACTTGGCGGCAGCTTCTTCAGCCCTTTCGGCGCTCGTGTCACAGACTGCCGCCAACGTCGCCTGATCGTTGCGGGAGATTGCCGGAAGATGAGCGATCTGGGCGATGCTGCCACAACCGAGAACGCCCATTCTTACGTCTGCCATCGTGTTTGCCTCTTTCGACTCTCCCTACGAGGGTGCGCGTTCAAAGCCAACGGCGCGACGAGATGATTGGGGCCCTCTCTGGGAGGTCGGATCGCGCGCAGCCCTCATCTCTCCCGGGAGCCGGCGACGAATTCCTTCAGATGCTCAAAAGCGTCCATATCGCGGATCTGTTCGGGCGGGCGTTTGGTCAAGAAGGAACAAGCGGAATTCAGCGCGCCCGAGACGCCTCGGTCGAGGGCGATCCGGGTATAGCGGACCATGTCAACGATGACGCCCGCGAAGTTAGCGCTGTCTTCCACCTCCAGCTTCCCTTCGAAATGCAGTGGCGTGTTGCCAAAGTTGCCGCCGTTGATCCAAAAGATCGCAGTCTTGCGATCTTTCATCAGCGGCAAGTAGCTGAATCCCGTCGACATGTTCACGGGATAGGGCATCAGACTGGTGACGGACTCCGTCTTCGTCTTCAGCTTGCTCTTGCCCCTGGCCTGCAAATTGGCGAAATCGGTATTGCCGCCATAGTTGAGCTGATAGGTCTCGGGCATGTGGACGCCGCGCGTGTCGAACAAGGTCGCCAGCGCGCGGTGGATGGCCGTTGCCCCCAACTGGCTCTTGACGTCATCGCCGATAATCGGCACTCCACTTTCCACGGCGGCCTTCTGATAAGCGGGGTCGCAGACGATCAACGTCGGCATGCCGTTGATGAAGCCAATCTTAGATTCCTTAATCGACGCATCCGCGTAGAACCGGGCGGCGTCATGCGACTCCGTGGGGATGAAGTTCAGGAGCATCTCAGCCCCGGATTTGCTTAGCGCTTCCGCGACGTTGCACGGTTCGGCCGCCGACGCTGTAACTCCCAGGTTCGGGGGGTTGCCGTCAAGCACTGGTCCCATTTGGACCGTCACTCCCGACGGTTCGAGATCCAGACCGTAGCGGTAGGCCATGTTCGGTTCGACGAAGATGGCTTCGTTCAGGTCTTTCCCGACCTTGTCCGCATTAATGTCGAACGCGGCCACCGGGACGATATCGGTCGCCTTGTACCCGCCGATCTCGACGTTCATCAGCCCGCGGGTGTCCTCGGAGTTCTGCCTGTAGTACTCAAGCCCCTCGACAAGGGCTTGGCAGCAGTTCCCGACCCCCGCGATTGCGACCTTGATTTGGTTTTCTGTTGCCATGGTGAATACCTTAACTGGGCGAAAAGTTATGGGACAAGAGCCGAGAAAATCGTACTCCGTGACCGGCGTGACACCACTCGCCTGTATGCGGCGTGGGCGGCGGAGAGCATCCCGAATGTGTCGAAAGTCAGCGGCGAGAGACTAGAGACGACGTGGAATCTCTTTGACTTGCTTCTGGCCCTTGGACGGACCATATTTTTGCAGGTTCGTCCGCGGACGGCAAGTTCACTGCTGGGAACGACCGCCTGCAACCCTTTGAATAGGGCACGCAGGGCATCATTCATCCCGCGGACAAAGGCCTCCGGCCTCGGGTCGACCGGCTTTTCCCGCCGTCTAGAAGTCCGCGTACTCCGGCCGCGAAGGTGTGAACACCTCGACGACGACCGAGTCCTCCAACGCCACAGCCCCGTGAGGCTTGTTCGAGTCCATTATGTAACCGTCGCCCGCCGCCGCGATGAACTCATCCTCGGCACTCTCTCCGATGAAACGGATTTTCCCGGACAAGCATATGCCGATTTGCACCGGTTCGTGATGGTGCAGAGGGATCTTGGCCCCCTGCTTCATCTCAATGTGGCAGAGCATTGCGTCGTCGTTATAGGTCAGCGTTTTGCGGACGATGCCCTCCATCATGGCTACTGCCTTGGCGTTGGAAAGACTTTTCTGTTTCATTCAAGATCCTCGTGTGTTTTTGATACCGCTTAGCTCGGTTCTCACGGCAGCCCGGGGTAGAAGCGATGTTCCGCAAAAATAGGGACTGCCACCAGTTCGCTCCCCATCACGGCCCTCGAAACGAACCACTCAGCCTGAAGCGAATTGGCGGGCTGTACCCGATTTTTCGCGACGTATACTTTCACCACGGCCCTCCTAGGCCTCAAAGCCATGCTGCAGCCTGTGATGCGTGGCGTCGAAAATCTGCGTCGTCTTGAAGCGCTCGTGGCGACCGTCGGTAGCCTCGGACTTGGCCCGGGTTAGCAGCTTCTGCTTGGCCGCTTCCGAGAGCGGCCGGAAGTCACGGGCTATGGCCACTGCCTCCTTGAGCTGCTCCATAGACGTGAAACCCACGACGAGCGTCGAAACATGGGTGCTTAGCGTATAGCGCAGGCACTCCTCGGCCGTCAGGTCCGTATTCGAGGGAATGATTCCGTTGCCCCCTCCCAGAGACTTCATCGCAATGACACCCACATCCTTTTCCCGGCACACCGGCACGACTTGGTGCTGGAAGCTTCGAAAGTGGGCATCCATAACATTGATCGGCATCTGAGAAGTATCCCAGGCATAGGGCTTGCTCAGCATTTTCAGGTGAATGAGTGGGTCCTTGTGGCCGGTGAAACCGACGTATCGAACCTTGCCGGCCTTTTTGGCCTCGATGGCTGCCTTGATCCCCCCTCTTTCGAACACCCAATCGGGATCATTGTCGTAGTCGATTTCATGGAACTGCCACAGGTCCAGATGGTCCGTCTTAAGGCGGCGAAGACTGTCCTCCAGGCACTTCATCGACCCAGCGTAGTCGCGCTCGCAGTTCTTGGTCATGAGAAACACCTTGTCGCGTCGTCCACCCTCTGCCAAGGCCTCGCCCATTACCTGCTCGCTCAGGCCGCCCGAATATTCCCAGGCCGTGTCGAAGAAGGTGACTCCCTCATCGACCGCCGCGTGCATCATGCGGACCGCCGCAGGCTTGTCTTTGGAAGCCACCGAAGCCATGTGTCCGCCGCCCAGGCAGAGAATCGAGACCTGTTCACCCGTCCGCCCCAGTCTTCGAGTCGGAATGCCTGTGGACCCGGATTGCTGCCCAAGAGCACGGTTCGCAAGCGCGGCTGTCATTGCACCACCAACCGTCCCGCGCAACAAGTCCCGCCGGGAGCTCTCGTTTGCCATTGTTGCCTCCTCACCTACCGTGACATTCTACAACGGCTCGTGATCCGCTGTCCTGCTGGCCATACCAGGTGAATCGAAGGTCGAAGCGTGAAGGGTTGGCCAAGAACGTTCGGCGCCCGAGATTGAAACAGTTTTGAAACATTTCATTGCACCCAACGGAAGAACAACGAAAGCAACTCTGCGAATAGCGTTTTTGTTGTTGACTCCAGCGATCGTTATGGGTCATATTAGTCCTAATCCGCCTGCCATAGCGCGGTTAATCACCCGGCTTATCACAGCCCTCGGGAACGGCCCGACTCCCCATCACGCTGCTTTTCTACGCTTTACCGGGCAGGTCTCCCCGTTCCCCCAGCATTCCTTCTCCGCGGTTCCATCTAGATGATTTTGGTCCTAGTACTGGCGATCACGCCCCTGTCGGCCTTAACGCTCCTGGTCGTACTGGCGAAGCTAGGTCGGCCTCCGCCTGAACCTCCGATAGATCTAGAGGCCCTTGAAGCAACACCCGTTGCCGAAGAGGCCTATCGAGACACTCTCAGGAATCTTGATGAGGCAACCTCGGCCACGCGACGCCAGCTGCGTTCGGCTCTCGCCAAAAAGATTTGGGGGGATTTCCAACGTTTCTGGAGAGTGCTGCGATTTGCGATCCCCACCAGCACCAATCCAGAGTTCGGAGTCGTCGCTGCCCGGGAGTTCCTCACCTTCCAACGGCTGCACCTGATGCTGTCAATTCGTCGGATGCTTGGTCTCTAGTAAAGTAGCGGAGTTATGGCCCGGGTGCGGTACCGGTCCAATACTCCCTACCATGCCCCACACTTTCTCCTCCGAGGTGCGACTTGCGGCGCCCATCGATCAGGTCTTTTCGTTCTTCGCCGACGCGCACAACCTCGAAATTCTTACTCCACCCTGGCTCGGTTTTCAGGTTCTTACGCCGGGGCCAATCCGGATGCAAATAGGCACGAGGATCGACTACCGGCTCCGCGTTCACGGTTTGCCCGCTCGGTGGCAAAGCGAGATCACCGCGTGGGAACCTCCACGCTGCTTCGTGGATGAACAGAGGCGAGGTCCCTATCGGCTTTGGATTCACGAGCACCGCTTTCAGGAACTCGAGAACTACACGCTGGCGCTGGACGAGGTCCGCTACGCGGTGCCCGGTGGCTCGCTTGTGAATCGGATTCTGGTCAAACGTGACCTAAGAAGAATCTTCGACCACCGGCAGCAGCAATTGCAGCGAATCTTTGGATTCGCGGCGGATTCCCCGCGAATCGAATGAGGCGCACCCTGGGTCAATCCCTTCAATATCGGGTCCCGGCGCAAGGCCCAAGTTCGGAAAGCCCGCGACAAGCGGGGACTGCCACCAATTTTGCCCCATCATGGCCCTCGAAGCAGAGCACTTAGCCTGAAGCGAATTGGCTAGCTGTACCCGATTTTTCGCTACCTACACTTCTACCACGGGCTGTTGGGGCCCAAGCTCGGAAAGTCCCCGATCGTCCCGCAGAGGTCAGTTCGTTTAGACTATGGAATTCGACCGCCGTGCATGCTTCGTGAACAGGAGACACAGAATTGAAAATCACTGACCTGAAGGTCTTCCAAACCCACGAGCTACACGGCAACTGGACGTTCGTCAAGCTCTACACCGACTCGGGCTTAACCGGCGTCGGGGAATCCAGCATCGAGCGCCACGTGCCTGAGGTCGCCCAGGCGCTGGCGTCATTTAAGGGCTTCCTAGTCGGGCGAGATCCCTTTCAAATTGAGGAGATTTGGAACTCTCTCTTCAAGCAAACCTTTTGGTATGGCCAGCTCATCACGCTTGCCGCTCTGAGCGGGGTCGAGCAGGCCCTGTGGGACATCAAGGGAAAGCACTTCGGCATGCCGGTCTACGACTTCCTCGGCGGAAAGCTAAGGGACAAAGTTCGAGCTTACGCCAATGCCTGGGCTTTTGAGGCGATCGAACTCGGGGGCTTGGACGACAAACCTGAATCCATCGCCAGAAACGCCGAGGCGACCGTCGCGGAAGGGTTCACCGCCTTGAAGTGGGACCCCTTCCGCCGCGGCGGCCAGGTTATATCCAAAGAAGAGGAAAAATGCGCGATTGCTTCGGTCAGGGCTGTGCGGGAAGCCGTCGGGCCGGACATTGATCTACTAATCGAGTGTCATGGGCGCTTTAACATGTGGAGCGCGATCCGCATGGCGCAAAAACTCGAGCCGTTTGACCCCTTCTTCTATGAGGAACCGATTCCACCGGACAACGTGGACGCCATGGCCGAGGTGCAGCGAGCGATCAACCTTCCTATTGCAACCGGCGAGCGGCTCTACAACCGGTGGGAATTTCGACCGCTGTTTGAAAAACAGGCGGCTCGAATCATTCAGCCTGACATCTGCCACGCGGGCGGCATCCTCGAACTGAAGAAGATCGCGGCTATGGCCGAAGCCTATTACGTCTCCGTCCAGCCCCACAACTCGAACGGCCCGATATCCACCGTCGCCAGCCTGCACCTCGATGCCTGCATTCCCAATTTCATCATTCAGGAGCTCTTCTACCCCGATCTGGAATTGTACAACGAGATCCTTACCGATCCCATCGAGTACGAAGACGGATTCCTGAAGATACCAACCCGGCCCGGCCTAGGCACCGACATCAACGAAGAGGCCATCCTCAAGCGCCCACCTGTAGAGCTACCCTTCGAGGCCACATGGATGGGATCTTACTGGTAGGAGGAACGCAGCACCGTCACACACGGGTCGAGCGGTAGCGACGTTCCGTTCGGGCGCCATCACTGCGAAAGCTTCATGAAGCCCTTCGTGGCGCGCGCATTCTTGCGTGCCGTGTCGCCATTCGTGGCGACATCAAATAGCGGAGACCAGTGGGTCCACGCAGCCCCTTCGAGGCATGGGCGGTTGGACCCACCGTTCCCGCCTACTTCCCCAACCCACGCAGTTTGAGCTGCTGGGGCGTCACCAACCAGGCGAGCTGACCCCGCGAGGGTTCCACGTCCCTCCAATGCTCGACCGGAAACTCCACGCACGCGAGCGCGCCGGCAGGAAACCGAAGTGTGCCTCCGCCGATGAGGAGGGTGATCAGAGCAGACCAGGTCGGCTCGTGTCCTGCGATCAGAAGGGTCTTTGTCGAGTCTGTCTCGGACTTCACTTCTTCCAGGACCTGGCCTATTCGCGCATCGTAAAAGCGATCGGTCACCCTGATCCCGCATTCCCAGCTCCCTGCCTCAGCCGCAATCTCGACCGTAGTGCTGGCGCGAACGGCCGACGACGTGATCACCGAGTCAGGGGTCAATCCTATGGCGTTCAGAAACTCTCCTACCAGAGACGCAGCCCGCCGGCCTCGTTCGGCTAGCGGCCGGTCGTGGTCGCTTTCGAATGACGCATCCCCATCCGCCTTCCCATGGCGAAGAACGAGAAGGGTAAGCATGAATTCTCTAGGGCTTCCCTGGCAGCCGGCGGTTCGGTCAGCCGAGTGGATTCACAACTTGGACCTGGTCGAAACGGCCGAAGTCCCCTTGAAATCAACAATCACCGCGTTGTGTCCGCGCAGCGTGGTCGCCAACAGCACTAAATCTGGCAAGTAATCTCGCCCAGCCGCTTGGTGAGCTCGAGATTCTCTCGATAATCGATCGGTAGGACAAGGATGGCCGGCGAGTCGGCTGAGAAGGCTTCCTCCAACGCCGCGGTCAACTTAGACGAATCGTCGCAGCGAACTCCCTTGCACCCGAACGCTTCCGCAAGCTTGACCCAGTCGGGATTCGTGAACGCCAGATCGCTGTGATCGCCGAAGTGGGTCTGCTGTTTCCATTTGATCAACCCGTACTCGTGGTCTTCCCAGATCATCATCACGAAGTTGAGTCCGAGGCGCTTGGCGGTCTCCAGATCCTGAATATTCATCAGCCCACCGGCGTCACCACAGATGGCCAGCACTCTTCGGTCCGGATAGACGAGCTTGGCGGCCATGGCTCCGGGCATCGCGAACCCCATGGAGCAAAAGCCGTTCGAGATGAGGCAGGTGTTTGGCTCGTCGCACTGATAGTAGCGGGCGACCCACATCTTATGCGCACCGACATCGGAGAGCACAATGTCACATGGGTCCATGAACTCCCGAACATCCCACAACACTTTTTGCGGCTTGATGGCGCCTACTGCGTCGTCATCTTTGTACTGGGCAAACTCGCTAAGCAAATCCTCGCGGACACCGTTGTAGTCTCCGATGTTGAACTGCGGCTTCTCTTCTCCCAAACGTTCATTCAGCTGCCAGATGGCGTTCGCAACGTCGGCGTTAATCTCGACATCCACCCGATACTTGTCGTCGACTTCCGCCGGGAGAAAGTCGATGTGAAGAATCTTCTTTGCTACGCCGGTGTTCCACAGCCGAGGAGGATACTCGACCAAGTCGTAGCCAATCGTGATCACGAGATCCGCGCCCTCGATCACGTGGACGGCGTAGTCTTTCGACTGCAAACCCACAGTAAACAAGCAGTGCGCGTCCGTTCGAGGAAGAGCTCCCTTGCCCATGAACGTGCTGAAAACGGGAATACCCGTCTTGCGAACGAAGGCGAGCAACTGCCGGGACGCCCGCTTCCGAATTGCACCGTTGCCGGCAATAATAACGGGTTGTTTCGCAGCCTGGATCAGCTCGATAGCTTGATCGATGATCTTCTCATCGGGTGCCGGCCGGCGAAGCTTGTGAAAAGGAACCGGGGCGACCTCGGTCTGAAGTTTCGCGATGTCTTCGGGCAGCTCGATATGGCAGGCGCCCGGCTTTTCCATCTCGGCCAGCTTGAACGCTTTGCGGACGACTTCCGGGATGTTGTCGGCATTGATGATCTGACGAGCCCATTTCGTTAAAGGCCGAAACATGTCGACCACATCCATCGCTTGATGGGACTCCTTGTGCATCCGCTTCGTATCGGCCTGACCCGTGATGACGACCATCGGTGCGCGGTCCATATTGCCGTCAGCCACACCCGTCACAAGGTTTGTAGCACCAGGCCCGAGCGTTCCCAGGCACACACCGGCCCGTCCGGTTAGCCGCCCATAAACATCCGCCATGAACGCAGCCGTCTGCTCATGACGGCAGAGCACGAATCTGATCGAGGAATGCTTCAGCGACATCATCAAGTCGGCATTCTCTTCACCGGGCAGCCCGAATATGTAGCGGACACCCTCGTTTTCGAGACACTGGACGAATAGATCCGACGCTTTCATCGTGTTGTCCACCAGAGAGGAATTGAGCGCTTGGCCGACGGAGGTTCCCGCTGACGGCAAGAGCCTATTCTAGCTCTATGCCAGAGGCTGGTAGGCCAAGGGCCGCGCGAAGATAAGCCTTAAGCTCCACGATGGGCGTTGCGCGCTAGCCCGGGTGTGAGGCCCCTTGGCGATCTGCCGCCATAGGAATCCCCAACCGCGATGTTACAGAACCCCAGCCCTCCCATCTCGACGAGGTGTTCTTTTCCATACCCTATTCGGTCTGGCCCGCGCCGCTCATCTGTACATACCCCGGCGCAGGGAGCATGCGTAAGGGAACTCCTTGTGTTCCGATTCCCGAAAAAAGTAGTTGACCGCGTACCTAGTTGATGAAATCTGCTCTTCCTCATTTCTCTGGTACATCTTTGGAATCAATCATATAAAACCTATAGAAACGTTCCTCTTTGTTCCATTTACGGAACAATTACTTGGAGTCCCGCCAGACCGTTGACAAAAGTGTCGCAATAGTGCCAAGGTGTGTCCGGTTTCCATGGACTTGCTTCCGCTGCGAAGAGGTTCCTCCGGCACGGCTGTGATCGTGCTACAACTTCGCCTGGAAGAACTGGGGTTCGACCCCAGTGGGGTTGACGGCAGCTTCGGCCCGGGCACGGAGCGTGCCGTTCGCGCTTTCCAAGACTTTAATGGTTTAACAGCCGACGGTGTCGTGGGTGACACGACGGCGGCGGCCCTGAACTTCGATCCCGATACCGAGATCCCTTCAGGGTTCGAGGGCGTCAGCGTCACCGCAGTATCGCAGATGTTTTCGCCGCATACGCCGCTCAAGAACATCCGCGAGCACTTGCCAAATGTCCTCGGCGCGCTGGTGGACTCCGCACTGCGGGACCAAAAGATGGTCCTGATGGCCTTGTCGTCGATTGGCAGTCGACAAGCTTCGAGGGGTTATTGAAAAGTGGGACCGGAGTGCCCGGGGCAACCCGTCAAAAGGGGTACCGCGTGTCATTCAACTCTTTCACCTAAGAAAAGCTCAGGAGATCATAGACGCACTCGAGCCTCTGACGAGCAGCAGCGACATCTAACTCAAGAAGGTTGAAAACGATAAGCTCGTGATTCTCGGAAGCGACGAAGCAGCCGTCGGCCGGTTGCGACGGCTGATCGCACTGCTCGATCAACCCCGACCGCAAATCACGTTGCAGCTTTGGACACTGCAAGTTAGTGACCGTAACTCTCAAGTGATTGAACACAAATTCGAAGGATCCCGGAGGCTTATACGCCTCCACGACGAGACACTCCGGCACATCTATGCCACTGCCTGGGAAAAGCTCTCCGAAATCGTACCTCCCGATGATCCCGCAAACCAGTCAGAGTTTTTTGACCCGGAGGTTTGGTCTTATGTGACGCGTTTATACGGAAGCCGGTACGAAGATGGCAAGGTTCTTGGCTGTAGGGAACCCGATCCGTATTGTCTTGGATACGACCTGAGTCTCGAGGGCGCGCCTTCGCTCTCAAGAATGTTGATCATCCTGGCTTTGTCCAACGACCCATGGGGAAACGCGGAAAAGGTCTTGGGAACTCTAAAGCTGAGTAGTCGGTTAGAAACCGAGAGGAAGGCACTCGAGAAGTGCGGAAAACGACAGAAGTCACGAGCATGCCTTGAACCACTGACAGGTCTCTCACTCGAGCGAACACAGGAGGAATTGAAACACCTCCTCCATAATGATGGACCCCTCCGGTCGTTTCGAGCAGCAATCCTTGACTATCTCTTCCACTACAAATGGTCGCGTTCTTATCCCGAAAGGTTCAGCGCCTATAACCTGCCGAGAAGCGCCGGCCGTGTGAACGCCCTCTTTAGTCCCGTTATCGAGGCCTTTAACACGGACGTCCAGGTCTTTGTCGAAAGCATGCAGGGGCATCCGTTGTGGCCGACAGCGCCGAAACCGGAGGGCAGTGTCGCCGGACTGAAGAAAATCTTTCTAGACAGGGAGCTTACGTTGGAGGGGATTGTCGCCGCTGGGCGGGTCAAAGTGGTGTCGCTTAGCGGGAGCCCGTCCAAGGTAAAGGGTGACACGATTAGCTACTTCGACATGACACCACCACCCAACTTCATCGTTCCCGAATCGGGAAGCCAAGCCGATAGCACCGCCGACGACGGCGGTGATTCGACTCAAGCGGCAGGCGCTGGAGGACTGGGTAGTGTGCTTGCGCAAATCGGACTCCCCGGGCCCTTCACAGCGGGTACCGTGACCGCAGCACTCCGCGCGCTTCAGGCGCCAAAACCGGTTACCGTGCAATTGAACCGTGGGTTGTCATTGGACGTCACCGCCTATAGCCTCGCTGAGGCGTCGGCCGCGGAGCTGTCCTTGAAACTGACGGTCAGTCAGGAAGATCCTTCGAAGATCGGAGAGGGCTCAGATAACGCCCCTCTTCTCGATCGCATCGCAAATGCAGAGTTGGAGACGACCGTGCGTGTGCCCGGAGCTCGATTGTTTGAAGTCTCCAACTTTGCTCTAGATGTCCAAGCGCCACGTCCGGACGGGATATTTCCGATTGTGGGACACGCCTGGAACAGCGTTTTTGGACAGGTTCCCGTCCTTAACAGATTCTTCAAGTGGAGGAGGGAGCCGGCGACGGTTTATCATCGCAATCTCGTTGTTGTGAGCGCGATTATCGCTCCTACCGCGGCAGATCTGTCTCTGGGTCTGCGATTCCACAGAGACGTCCTTGGCCGACAGGCTAGGACGGATGCGGCGATCGCGGGTCGTTGCTTGGACAATTTACTGGTCGAACACCAGAGGAAAATCCACACAGTGTTGGGGTTGACAGTTTCGGGTTCTCGAGAAAGCGAGATCGACAAGTACTGTAGGCCGAGTGAACTTCCAACGCTAGATTCCGTTACGCCAGCACAGGGTGCTAAGGGGGAGACCGAACCTGCGGAGATTGCTGTGGTCCTGGCAGGCGGCAACTTCATCGAAGGCGAGACGGAAGTATTATTTGATGGTAACGTTCAGGACGCTGTCACGCGACGTAGCGCAAGCGAACTTGCGGTGACCCTCACTTTGGGTACAGACGCTGCTGAGGGGCCGCATAGTTATTATAGTTATTAGCGTTCGCACCTCGTCCGGTGTGAGCGAAGCCAGAACCTTTACGGTGACGGACACACCGTAGCTCGCCGTTCTTCGCCTCGTCCAGGTTGGTTGTCTAGCAGAAAGATCGGGGACTGCCGCCAATTAGCTCCCGTCATGGCCCTCAAAACAAAGCCCTTAGCCGGAAGCGACTTTGCTGGCTGTACCCGATTTTTCCTGCGTCATTCGGGCAGAGAGTATCTGGGAAGATCGATCCCGTCGCCCTTACTCCTCCTCCTGCGCTCCTGCCAGGCGGTTGATCACCGACATATCTTCCAGCGTCGTGATGTCGCCGGACACCTTGTCGGTGGTGACGATTTCGCGCAGCAGGCGGCGCATGATTTTGCCGCTGCGGGTTTTGGGGAGGGCTTCGGTGAAACGGATCTGCTGCGGGCGGGCGAACTTGCCGATTTCCTGCGACACCCAACCGCGCAGAGTTTCACTTAACTCATCGTTGGCATCGACACCTTGCTTGAGGGTCACGAACGCGACGACCGCTTGACCGGTCAACTCATCCGGTTTGCCGATCACGGCCGCCTCGGCAACGGTTTCGTGCTTCACTAGCGCCGACTCGAGCTCCGCCGTGCTGAGCCGGTGTCCGCTTACGTTCATCACATCGTCGACTCGGCCGAGAACCCAGGTGTAGCCGTCCTCGTC
Source organism: Bryobacterales bacterium (assembly GCA_965222095.1). Classification (GTDB taxonomy): domain Bacteria; phylum Acidobacteriota; class Terriglobia; order Bryobacterales; family UBA6623. Next base: position 965,254 of record CBDCTD010000004.1, on the reverse strand, counting down.
GCGCCGAGCGGCGTCGCCGGTGAAGTAAATCCCCGGAATCTGTGACCAATACTGTTCTTTGTAGCGCTCCGGGTCGCCCCACAATGTCCGAATCATCGACGGCCACGGTTTGCGGACGACTAGGTAGCCCTCGCCTGTTTCGACCGAGTTGCCTTCCATATCGACGACATCGGCCACGATGCCGGGCATCGGGAACGTCGCCGAGCCGGGCTTGGTCGGCGTGGCCCCCGGCAGCGGAGAGAGCATGATCGACCCGGTTTCGGTTTGCCACCACGTGTCCACGATCGGGCAGCGCTCGTGGCCGATCGTCTTGTGATACCACTCCCACGCCGAGGGGTTAATGGGCTCCCCAACGGTTCCCAGCAGCCGCAGGCTCGACAGGTCGTGGCGCTCCGGCCATTGTTCCCCTTGCCTGACAAACGCCCGGATAGCCGTCGGAGACGTGTAAAAGATATTGACCTTGTACTTTTCAATGACGCGCCAGAAACGGTCCGGCTCGGGAAAGTCGGGCGCGCCTTCATAAATCACCGTGGTCGTACCAACCATCAGAGGTCCATAGACGATATAGCTGTGTCCGGTGACCCAGCCGATGTCAGCGGCGCACCAGTAGGTGTCCTCATCCTTGATGTCGAAGACCCAACGCATGGTCGCGCTGACCTGCGCCTGGTAGCCTCCCGTCGTATGGACGATGCCCTTCGGCTTGCCCGTGGTGCCCGAAGTGTAAAGGACGTAGAGCGGATGCTCCGCGTCGAGCACCTCAGCCGGGCACTCCTCACCCGCGTTTTGCTCTAGCTCAGCCCAATAGTGATCTCGTCCCGCCTTCATCCGAACATCGCTGTTTGTTCGCTGATAGACGATGCAGTGTTTGACATCCGGACAGTCTTGCAAAGCCTCGTCCGCCGTGTCTTTGAGCCGAACCTCTTTGCCGCGCCGCCAACCACCGTCGGCCGTGATGACGACTCTTGCGTCGAGGTCAAGGATGCGCGTCTTCAGCGCCTCCGCCGAGAACCCGCCGAAAACGACACTATGCGTAATGCCGAGCCGTGCGCAAGCCAGCATTGCAATGGGCAACTCAGGAACCATCGGCATATAGATGATGGAGCGGTCGCCTGTCTTGAGGCCCAATTGCTTCAGCACGTTGGCAAACCGCGCCACGCGGCGGTGCAGCTCTTGATACGTAAGCACCCGTTCGTCGCCCGGCTCGCCTTCCCAAATGATCGCCGCTTTGTTCTTCCGCCAGGTCAGCAAGTGACGGTCCAGGCAGTTGTAGCTCATATTCGTCTTGCCGCCGACGAACCACTTGGCAAAAGGCACATCCCACTCCAACACCCGGGACCACTTTTCGAACCAGTGGAGTTCCTTCTCCGCGAACTGCCCCCAGAAGCCTTCGGGGTCCTCGGTAGCCTGGCGATAGATCTCGCGATACTGATCCATGCCTGCAACCGCCGCCCGCTTGGCAAACTCCTTGGGCGGTTGGTAGAGAGTGTCAGATGCCATAGATGGTTCTCCCCGCGGCAACGCCTCGCAAAGGAGGCGTGACGGCTCGGTCGTGAACCAAATCACTATACACCACGGCCTTCGACGGGCGCAGCTTGGCGTGTCGGTTCCGAGCGGATCGCCTTGCGGCGATCTCCTCCCGCGGACTCGGCAAAGTGTCAGGGCATTGGCAAGGTTGTCTGTCCTTTCTAGCCGGCGTTTCGCACGAGCAGACGGGGGAGCACGCGATAGATTCCAAAGTAGTTAGGCGAGATTGGGTTTGTTTCGTCATTTCGATTGGTGAGGGCCGGCCCCGGCGGCCCTCACTGCGCCACCCCAATCTCCGATCGGTCGCCCCCAGCGACCGATCGCCTACCGCAAGGAAAGCGATCCCCGGTGTGAGAGAAACGGCCCCACGCCTTGGCCCAGACAACAGCCCGGTAGTGTGCTATTCGTCTTGGCCCTTCAGGCTCTGTTTCTTGCTCTCGCGCACCCTTGCGGCGACCCGAGCCAAGGCCGCAAGTCTCAGCAAACGACGGCCGCGCCCATGCACTATGAGACTGTCTCGACTTATGTGTGGATTGGCTTTGTTTGGCAATTCTCCCTCATCGGAACTTCCGCCGGACCTGGGCGATGGCTGCGAAGGGCACAAGCCATGCCATTTAGCGTGCCAGAAACGACGTCTAGCGAGCGGAAAACGCGGTTTTTCCTGCCTCTACCAGAGGTCTGGCGGCTATTTGGAGGGGGTTTTCGGCGGTATCCGAGGCGACACTGCCATTGTGTTGTTTCCGGTTAAGTCTTGTTGTCCTATTTTTTGCCGATGCTAGCTTCTACCGCGGGCCGCGAGGGGCGCCCCGGGCGCGGCTTGATGAGGTGCGGCCCCTGGTATATCGCGCGGGGCCGCCAAAACGGTTTGGGATCGATCCCGTTGTTCTGTGTAACGCGGTCGGGTGATCGGCTCACCGACGGAGGCCATGGGGAGGACTTACATCCCGGCCGGGGGTGCGCCGGTCTGTCGCTCCCTGAAGGCCGGCGCTCTTACGGGCCCAGAGTAACATCGCACGGCGAGGGTAGATGGTCAAGGCAGGACGATTTCGCTGATGGCGCGCGAGTTAGAAATTTCGAAATGCGGTGACGAGGTTTCGGGGAGTGGTGGGAGCGGGATCGGCCGTTGGCACGGCCGATTTTTTGCCCCACCCCAGGCCCCGCTCCGTAGCTCGGAGCGACCGAGCGGGGAAGGGAGCGGACCAGGATGCGACCAGCCGGACCAGCCTTAATGGAATGTTGCCAGCCGTTGTGTAGTGCAGGCCCGGAAAGATGCCCGCTGCCCATGGTGTTGACCCGCATTTCTCACCACGCCGCGGGTTGGATGAGGCGAAAGTCTCCGGCAGCCATGGCTTGCGGCAACAGTTCGTGCACATTGCTCAACGTACAGTCTGTCGGCGAGCGGGCGCGATGAATCGCGCCCCTCGAGTTTGGCGTTTGACTAGATAGATTCCCACATTTAAGAGGACGAGAGCGGGCCAAGGGGATAAAAACCCTTGCTGGGTCGAAACATTGTGGGGTATTCTGGTATCTAGTTATATAACTAGATAAGGAGACGACATGGGTTACCCCACCAAAGTCCAACTCATTAAGCGCGAAGCCAGTCAGCAGTGGTACGTCAACTTCCCTTCCGCCTTGGCCCAGGCGCTGGAATTCTCGCGCGGTGAAACCGTCGAGTGGGTCATCGAAGACCGCTCCCAACTGGTGTTGAACCGTCGGCACCCGCCCCCCTCGGCGTTAAAAAAAAAGACTCCGCCCCGAGGCTCCTCGACCAGCTCGAAGCCCTCGCCCGCCAAGCGCTCCAGGGCCGCCGCCAACAGCGGGTCCAAGAAAAGATCCAAAGCCTGATGCTGAGCGCCTTGGTCTGTCTCGGCCGCCACACCGTGACTGGGTTGCTGCACACCGCCGGCGACAGCTTCCAGGACTGGTCGGCCGTCTATCGGCTCTTCTCCCAGGCCCGGGTCGAGGCCCCAGACCTGTTCGGCGTGGTCCGCCGCGGAGTGCTCGAGCAACTGTCCCCCACCGCACCTCTGGTGGTCGCACTCGATGACTCACTGCTGCCCAAGCGGGGCGCCAAAACTCCCGGCGTCGCCTGGCGGCGCGATCCGCTGGGACCGCCCTTCCAAACCAACCTGATTCGCGCTCAGCGCGTCATCCAGATCTCGGCCGCTGTGCCCGGCGGCGCCGACCCCCCAGCGGCGCGCCTGATCCCGCTCGATTTCCAACACGCCCCGACCCCACCCACACCACGGCGAAACGCCCCTGAGCAGGAGCAACAACAATACCGCCTCGCCTGCCGCCGCGCCTCGCTCGCCCAGCGGGGCGCCGAACGCCTGCACGCCCTGCGGCAGAAGTTGGAGCAAGACGATGCCTCGCGGCGACTCGAAGTGCTCGTCGACGGCCGCTTCACCAACCGCACGGTGTTGAAAAACCTGCCGCCCCAGACCGTGCTGATCGGTCGCATCCGCCAAGACGCCAAGCTCTACTACTTGCCGACCGGCCAAGCAGCCGCCACGGGCCGCCGCCGCCGTTATGGCGAGCGGGCTCCCACTCCCGAACAACTGCGCCAGGATGACAGCGTTCGCTGGCAAATCGTCACCGCCTACGCCGCCGGCAAGCGGCATCGCTTCCGCATCAAGACCTTGACTCGGCTGCGCTGGCGTCCCGCCGGCGGGAACTGCGATCTGTGTTTAGTCATCATCGCCCCGCTGCGCTATCGGCCCCGCCAAGGCTCGCGCCTGCTGTATCGCCGGCCCGCTTATCTGATCGCTACCGATCCCGACTTGTCGCCCCAGCAGATCGTCGAGCACTACGTCTGGCGCTGGGACATCGAGGTCAACTTCCGCGACGAAAAGACGCTGTTGGGGGTAGGACAGGCGCAGGTCAGACATCCCCGCTCGGTCGAAGCGGCGCCGCAGTTGATCGTGGCTGCTTACGCCTGGTTGTTGCTGGCGGCGCGCCAGACTTGGGGCCCGGCGGGCTTCCCCGACGCCCTGCCGCCCCCGAAATGGCGCGCGCGCCGCTCGAAGCCCCGCGCCACGACGCTCGATCTGATCCAGCACCTGCGGGCCGAGCTGTGGGGCGAAGGCTTGCGTCGTTTCTGCGGCTTCCCGTCCAACCCCTCGCCCACTCCAACCCCCCAAAAACTCAGCGCAGCCCTCCCCACCGCCTTGCTTTATGCTTCCCCTTGAACCTCTTGCCCCTCCTGTCTCCGCCTCGAACCTGCTTTCAAAACGCCAAAGTCGAGGGGCGCGATTCATCGCGCCCGCTTGCCGACATACTGTACGCTGGGCGATGGCCGCAAGGTTTTGCCGCTAGCCATGGGTAGCGGTCCCTTCGCCCTAATGACTGTGACGGTTGTGAGAAATGCTGTCTCCGAGAAACCTGCGCTTTGACTACGGCCTCTCCGTCGGTGGGTGCTGGCCGGGTCCCGGCAGCAGAGATTTGGCGCCGCCCTGCGACTCGGCGTCGAGCAGGGTTTCAATGTCGGGATAGGCGTAGATCACCGGCGCGTTGTTTTCCATGAGACCGCCTGTGTCGGCAGTTGGTCCGTAATTGCTGTGGAGATCGCGGTTGAGCATCCGCAGCATCGCCATTTGCTGTCCGCGGTGGTGGGAAGTGTGCGCGATCCGCCGCGTTACCACCCAGGCCCGCGAACGTTCGGTGTCGAAGAACTGAACTACTTCTTCCCACCAAGCGTCGTCCTTGGATCGCAGGATATCGAGGCGCTTGCCGGAGTCTTCGGCGTATCTGAGGATGAATCCTAGGCGGTTTTCTTGTTCAGGCAATGGGGGTGCACTTACGTCAACACCCAGCATCGTGCGGAACCAAAGGTCCTCGCTGACGCACTGGTGGGCCATCTGTTCGAGAACACTGCGACCACGGGTGTCGGTCGCGTGAGGACGAGTGGGCAAATCGCCGTCCCGGAACATGCTCCAGACACTGAGGACTTTGAGGCGTTCGGTTTCGTAAGTGTCGATTAAGAATTGGTATCGTATGAAATCGGCAATTTGTTGCTGGTGGTGATGTGAAGTCTGGTTTTGATTACGGGTCGAATCCAATTCGACGGCGCCATTTCATTGCGTTAGGGAAAGCTAGGAAACCCGCCGCCCTGCGAGCTCTGAGACTGCTTCAGGAGTTGCCGATCTAGGTGTCGGCAGGTCGAGCTTCTGTCGCAGAGCGATATTCTCCGCTTCCAACTCTTGAATGCGGTTTCGAAGGTTGCCGGACGCTTCGTTAACCTGCTCCAGAGTAAATCGCTGCGTAATGTGCTGGGTGCAGTTGATGTCCCACGCTTTCACGTGGAAGACAAGAACCCGTTGAGGTCTGGCATGGTAATCGGCTTCAACAATTGGGCTAGTGTAGTGCCACATAAATAACTGGACAATAACACCCTTTTCACGGTAGGATGGTTTATGTGGCCATCCGCTGACGCTCTACCCCTCACCGCTCCGCAGCGAAACGCTCTTCGTCGCCTGGTTCGAGGAGGCAACACAGCCCAGAAAATGGCCTTACGGGCAGGCATTGTTTTGCTGTGTGCGCAGGGGTTGGCGAACCACGCCATTGCCCGCGAACTCGGCGTCAACCGCAAGACCGTCATCCTGTGGCGAAAGCGCTTCGCCCAGTCCGGCCTCGACGGACTCCGCGATCGGACGCGCCCCGGACGCAAACCGGCGCTCTCCGCTGAATTCGTCCAATGCATCCTCGATACAACGCTTCACGAGAAGCCCCGGGCGGCCACGCATTGGAGCACCCGCACCCTCGCCAAGCACTTGGGCGTCTCCAAGATGGCCATCCAGCGCGTCTGGAAAGCGCACGGACTGCAGCCCCATCGCCTCGAAACTTTCAAGCTCAGCCGCGACAAGCAGTTCGTCGAGAAACTCCGCGACGTGGTCGGTCTGTACTTGCATCCGCCCGAGCACGCGCTGGTGCTCAGTGTCGATGAGAAAAGTCAGATCCAGGCCTTAGACCGCAGCCAGCCGGGACTGCCCCTGAAAAGGGGTCGTGCCGGCACCATGACCCACGACTTCAAACGACATGGCACAACGACGTTGTTCGCCGCCTTCAATGTGCTCGACGGCAAGGTGATCGGCGAGTGTCTGCCGCGACATCGGCACCAGGAATTCCTCAAATTCCTACGCAAGATCGACCGCGAAACGCCACCGGCGCTGGAGCTGCATCTGATCGTGGACAACTACTCCACGCACAAGCATGAGCAAGTGAAGAAGTGGCTCGCGAAGCACCCCCGCTTCCACTTTCACTTCATTCCCACGTCTTCTTCTTGGCTCAATCTCGTCGAGCGCTGGTTCCGCGAGCTGACACAGAAGCGCATCCGCCGCGGCGTGTTCCGCAGTGTTCCCGAACTCGAGGCCGCCATCCACGAGTACCTGGAAGCGAGCAACCAAGCGCCCAAACCCTTTGTCTGGACAGCTCCGGCACAAGATATCCTCGCCAAAGTCGAGCGCGCCGCCAAAACCCACGCCATTGTCCAGAACCGTTAGTGGCACTACACTAGGCACAGATAATGCAATCGGTATGAGAGGAGCCGGCACGAGGCTGATCGCAGGGGCGCTACCGGGTCTCGCTGACAGCCATGATTACAACTGTTCGAGGGGAATCTAAGCAGCGGGTCTGTCGGAGAATCCCGCCGATCCTTCGCCACTCAGCGTCCCTCACCCATCCACTCTTCCGGATCGATTCCGAGACCGTCAGCGACTCGATTAATGTAGTTGAAATACGAAATCACCTGCACGGCGTCATGAATCGCAGTGTCAGAAAAGCCGGCTTGCCGGAGATCATCGATATCAGAGGAGCTGATCCCGGCGGGACGGCTGGTGAGCTTTTCAGCAAATGCGAGCAACACGCCTGTTGCGGCGTCTAGTCCCGCCGAGCGCCAATCCTGTTTGACCTTCGCAGTCAATTCGTCGCCGACCTCGGCCCGGAGGTCGTGTGCATGGGCCTCAATTCAATAGTGGCAGGCGTTGGCCTTCGAGACGACGACGGCCAGCATCTCACGCTGCGCTCGGGTGAGCGGAGAGGGCTGGTGCATGATCGCGCCGTAGAGGTCCATGGACGTCGCGAGCGTCTTCGGGTTCAAACTCATCAGCTTGACAATATTCCACACGCGCCCGGCTCGACGCGTGGCCGTGCCGTATTGATTCTTCAGCTCATCCTTAGCGTCTTCTACGGCAATAGTCTTGATCCAGGGCACGAGTTTCCTCCGTGTATGTCCGCTCGCGGTCGAGCGGCGACCAACCTCTCTCTGGTTTGACTTCTCTACGCCGCCGGCTGCGGCTCGTAGCGCTCCACCTCGATCTCGTCCTCGCGCGCTTGCGCCTGGGCGACGTCGTAGGCGGCCTGCAGGCGTATCCAGGTTTCCGTTGTAGAACCGAAGGCCTTGGCGAGTCGAATCGCCATTTCGGTCGACATGCTCGCGCGGCCATTAACCAGGTTCGAGAGCGCCTGGCGGCTGACGCCAAGGACCTTCGCGCCTTCGGTGACGTTTAGGCCGAGCGGCTCGAGACACGAAACGCGCACGACTTTGCCCGGATGCGGCGGGTTTTTCATAGGCATCGCTGTTCTCCTTTCGTCAGTGGTAGTCAATAAGTTCAACGTCGTAGACATCCTCCCCTTCAAAGCGGAAGATGAGGCGCCAATTCGCCTTCACCGTCACCGACCAGTGGCCTTTCAGGTCGCCTTTGAGTGCATGCAGCCGGTAGCGGGGAATGCGCATCGCCTCGGCCGAGCCGGCAACATCGAGTTGGGCGAGCATCACTTCCACCCGGTCCTGCAGATCGGTACGGATCAGGCCGCGGTCGCCGCGCTCAAAAAACGCTTGAGCCCGCGATGGCGAAAGCTCCTTATCACTGATTGAATGTAACGTGTCAATCGACACTTGTCAACAGGAACGCATTCCTGAGTCCCCTTAGCACCTCTCCCCGGTGGTGGTCTCAAATCCGCGATTGCGGGCCGATAAGAAATTCGGTGGCAGGTTCAGTCGGTTCGGATGTTCGGGCCGGCGGCCGACGAAGCAAACCTCCGCGAAAGCTGAACCGACGCCGCAATTTGGTGCAGTTCCCGAGAGATACGAGATGAAGTTCCTGGCGCGGTTAATCATCCTGGCTGTTTCACTGGCTCCGGCGGTCTTTGCCCTGAACGTTAAAGTTGAAACGGTCGATACCAAGAGAGGGAAAGTGCGGCTTCTTCTCCCGATGCACTCCATGATGCTCGAGGCCTCGGTGTATCCCCAAGGAGAATTGGTTCGCGTCAAGACGCGGCAGTTTTACTGGGGGAGTTTCGTTAGGCAAAAAAGCCAGCCCCGCCGGAATATCCTACAGATCAGAATCCCCGACGAGGAGCCCGTCCAGTTCCGTGTCCACAGAATCCTGTTTCTAGAAAAGTAGTTGCGGCAGCCGCGACGTTTGGCAGTCGGGCGTAGCGGTCAGTTTCGCGAGCCCTCTTCGTGGGCGACGGGTCCCGTGAACCGTCCACGGGCAGGTTTCAAACCGGCCCTACGTGCGATTCCGTCAACCTGTCCCGCTACCCACCCGCTTAGCTTCACACCCCCCCCCGCAAGAAGAATCTCCTACAATATGTCGTGACATGACTGCAGTGCCTCGCGATCCGACAGTCATTCGTGATCGTGCAGTTCCCAACAGGCCCGGGCCAGGGCGATACTCTCCAGGAGTTATCGATTGAACGCAAAACCCCTCCAGTCCATAGCTTGCTTCGTCTTCTTCACCGCCCCTCTTTTTGCGGGCGAGGTCACCACGGAAAGGATACAGAACGCCGACAAAGAGCCGCAGAACTGGCTCAGCTACGGGCGAGATTATCGGTCCTGGCGGTACAGCCCGCTCGAGGAAATCAACCGCGACAACGTCAAAAAGCTCGTACCCGTTTGGGCCTTTGAAACCGGTGTTGACGAGGGTGGCCTGCAATGTACGCCGCTTGTGGTGGACGGAGTCATGTACATTACCAGCTCGTGGAATCGCGTTTTTGCCCTCGACGCAGCGACGGGCGAGGAGATTTGGCACTATTACTACCCCAGGGCCAAGAAGTTCCCTGGGCTGTTTGGCAGTTGGAACCGCGGAGTCGCCCTTGGCCACGGCTTGGTCTTCATGGGGACGATGGATAACCACCTGGTTGCCCTTGACGCTAAAACCGGGCGTGAAGTCTGGAACGTAGAGATCGAGGACGCCCGGCAGTGCGGTTGCAGCACGAACGGAGCGCCGTTGGTGGTCAAGGACAAAGTCATCACGGGTGTGACGGGCGGCGATATGGCACACCGGGGCTACCTCACTGCGTTCGATGCCAAGACCGGCCGCCAGGCATGGCGTTTTTGGACCATACCCGGACCGGGTGAGCCGGGCCATGAAACCTGGGAGGGCGATAGTTGGAAGTCGGGCGGCGGCTCCACATGGCTGACTGGCTCCTATGACCCCGAGCTCGACTTGCTTTATTGGGGCGTCGGCAACCCCGCGGCTGACTTTTACGGTGGAGATCGAGAGGGGACGAATCTATACACGGAATCCGTGATAGCACTCGATCCTGACACGGGGGAATTGGAATGGCACTACCAGGAGATTCCCCACGATGTCTGGGACTTTGATTCGGCCTATGAGGCCGTCCTGGTCGATCTACCCTACAAAGGGCGCAAGCGTAAGCTGCTGATCAACCCCAACAAGGGAGGGATCACGTGGGTGATCGACCGCACCAACGGGGAATTTATCAACGCTTGGCCGCTTGCGGAGAACATCAATTGGATCGAGCGTATCGACGAGAAGGGCAATCTGATCGGCCGCCTTGATCCCGAGGTCGGAAAGCCGACCGTTATTTGTCCCGCGATCGGCGGAGGCCGCCAGTGGAATCACGGCGCTTACAGTCCCAAGACCGGCTGGTTCTATTCGACGGGGATTGAGTGGTGCCAGATGCTGACTGTCGTTGCGGAAAAGGCTCGTGAGGGTATGCCTTTCTTCGGCGGCATATTTACGTTCCAGAAGCCGCCCAAAGGGGAAGCGGGAGGCCACCTCGCGGCTTACGAGCCTATCTCGGGGAAGCGCCGCTGGATTTACCGTTCGAAGTATCCACTGCTCGCTTCGCAGTTGGCGACGGCCGGACGTCTGGTTTTCACGGGTGATCCGGAAGGCCGCTTTTTCGCACTGGACGACGAGACCGGCAAAATGCTTTGGTCGTTTCGTACCGGATCCGGCCACCGCGGGTCTCCCATCTCTTATGCGGTGGACGGCAAGCAGTATATCGCCACGCCCAGCGGTTGGGGATCAGCGGTAGCTTTAGCCTACCCTCAGTTGTGGCCGGAAGCGAAAGATTTCCGCAGTGGCTCGACGCTTTTTGTGTTCGCCCTGGCGGACTTTGAATAACGTGGTGCCCGCAACCCATTCTTCTCGAAGTCGACCAGGCGCAACTCAAACAAGGAGTGTGATGCGTCAGAAGAGTTTAGTTGCGCGCGCCAGCCGTCTTCGTTTCGGGACGAAGATTCTTACGCCCGCCTCCGTCGCGAGTTCGCGTCACAGGTACTTTGGGACCGCGGTGCTGCAGCGACTCGTTTTGGCCGCGTTGCTTATGGGTTGGGCGGCACCGTTCGCTCGGGGCACTACAGTTGATTTGAAGCGCGCCGAGGTCATCGCAAGGGGTAATGACGTTTTCGCCCGCTACTGCTCGGTCGGGTATTGCCATGGCGCGCAAGGCCGTTCGGGCCTAGGTCCGGCCCTGCACGATCGAGTTTGGGATCCCCAAGAGCTTTTCGCGATCGTTGCGGGAGGCCGGCCCGGCACCTTGATGCCTCCATTTGTGGAAAACCTTTACCCGGAGGATATCTGGTCGATCGTGGCCTACGTAATCAGTCTGGGATCCCTGAAGCCGGGGACTTCGACCGCAGTCGAGGTTGAGTCAACCGTTCGCCCGAACGATTTGCTGTCCGAGCAGGCGCGAAGGGGCCGTTCGCTTTTCTTCGATCTGACGAATGAGAAGCGCTGTTCACTGTGTCACCAACTCGAGGGCAACGGGACCCCGATCGGACCGAATCTAGCGGCGGTTGCGAAACACAAATCGGCGGAGGAGCTTCGCCGGCATATTCTGGCACCCAACGCCGCCATCGCCGAGGGCTTCGAGCAAAGCGTTATCATCACCAAGCAAGGCGAGCGTGTCTCCGGCGTCGCCAAGGAGCGAACGGACAAACTGATACGTGTTTACGATGCGGCCAGTATTCCGTCCCCGCTGCGAACGTTTTACAAGGATGAGATCCGGAGCGTCGAAACTCGAAAGCGCTCGTCGATGCCTGACGACTATCGTGATTTCTATGCTCCAGAAGAACTGGCCGCGATCGTCGCCTACTTGAGGGAGGGAGTTTTCTAGCCGAGAGGGTCATTCCTCCAGGCTCTTCCGCGGCATCACCCTGCCTCGCCAGACGCAAGCAGCTTTGGGAGGGGATCACATGAAGAAACTAGCCTTGTTGCCGATTCTTTTGCTCCTGGCGGTTCCCGCGCGCGCCCAACAGCTCCGCCTCCTGCAGGACGTTATCTACAGTCAGGCCGGCGGCCATCTGATCGCGATGGATGCCTACCTATGGGACTGGGGCAGCCTTGCTCCCGCGGTCGTCTATATCCACGGAGGCGGCTGGAGAGAAGGGGACAAGAAGGACGTCCCCGAATTTCTCGAAAAGGGGCTTTTTGACGCCGGCATCTCGCTGATTTCCGTTAACTACCGCCTCTCACAGCAAGCCCCTCACCCGGCTCAATTGGAAGACGTCGCTCGCGCCATACAGTTCGTGCGCCATAAGGCCGCCTCTTGGCATATCGATCCGGACCGCATGGCGGTCATGGGTGAATCCGCCGGTGCACATTTGGCCTTGTGGATCGGCCTTCACGACGACCGTAGGGACCTGGACTCGGACGACCCCGTCGAACGGCAGTCGACGCGAGTTTCCGCGATTGTTAACTACTACGGGCCTGCCTTTCTCACGAGAGAGAATGAGCATCCGTTGGTTCGGCAGTTCTTCGGTCTCAAAGAGGGAGACCCGTTCAGCCTGGTGAGCGACGACCGGCTGAAAGAAGCGTCCCCGATTACGTATGCTTCCCGGGGTGATCCTGCTGTCTTCACCTATCACGGCAAGAAAGACGAGGCCGTCCCAGTGTCGCAAGCCGAGGCGCTCATCGCGAAGCTCAGGTCGTTTGGCGTATCCATGAAAACCCATCTGGTCGAGAACGCCGGTCACGGTCTGGACAAGGCTAATCCAGCCGGCCCTGACTTCCGGACAGCCACGATCAAGTTCCTGAAGCGGCATTTGGGACGGTAGACGGTCTTCAGTAAGTCGGCGGCGGTCACCTGTTCCCGACAGACCGGGACATAGGTAGTGACCGCCACTCTTGGCGGTCCAGGTTTCACGTAGCGGCCGGCAATCCTGCCGGCCAGGTGAACGACAAAGCTAAGGGGCGGTCCGCAGTCGGTTTCGTCCTTCTGCTAACGTAATCCCCGAGCTAGGCCAGATGTCGGCATCGAATCTCATCTCTGTTGTCATTCCCTGCTACAACCCGACGGCTCTGGTTGAGGAAACCATTGCCAGCGTGAGGCGACAGACCCACACCGAGTGGGAGGTCGTCGTCGTTGATGACGGCAGCGACGATTCCGAGAGTCTACGAATTCTGGAGAACATCGAGCGCCAGAAGCTTCCCCGGGTTACGGTCGTCCGCCACCAGGAAAACCGCGGACCGGCCGCTGCGCGCAACACCGGTTTCCGCCATAGCCGAGGGCGCTATCTTGTCCCTCTCGATAGCGACGATCTGCTTGCGCCGACGATGATGCACGTTTGCCTCGCCGAGATGCGGGCACATCCCGACGTGGGCTTCGCTTACTTCGACTACCGGGTTTTTGGGGACAGAACTTACATCGAGTATCCGGGTGAATACAACCTGTACCGGCTTCTGAATGAAAATTTTATGGCCCATTGCATCTTGGTGCGCCGCGAAGCTTGGGAAGACGTCGGGGGCTATGATGAGTGGCTTCGATGGAGCTATGAAGACTGGGATTTCTCTCTGCACCTGGGCGAGAAAGATTGGTACGGACACTATATCCCCCAAACGCTGTTCGCCTATCGTACCCACGGTCGCGGACATCACTATCGGGGGCTCGAGCGCCACGAATCAAACTGGGCCCACATGTGCGAGACGAGGCCCGCTTTGCTGTCCCCCGAGGGCAGGCTGAGGGTCAAGAGAGAATGGTCGCCATCAATCTGCTTTGTGGTTCACGGCTCTGCTGCGCCATTGTTTGAAAACCAGACGGTCCGTGACTATCAGGTCCTACTGAATGTCGACGAGAAGACGGCGCTGGCGAAGTCCAAAGCAGATTGCTTTCTGTGGATGAGGGGTGACCGTCCGCTACTTGCTCAGACGGCCGAGGAGTGCATCTGGGGACTGCAGAACGCTGACTGGGTAACCTGGACCGATACCGGGGAAGCTCCCCCTCCTTCGGTGAGAGAATGCGCAGGGCCGTTGGGCGTCTCGCGAGACGCCGTAGCGCGGGAGGAGCCGAAGGGATCAGGGGAGGTTCGGCGTCTGCCTTGGCCGTGTCGAGATCCTGCGGTGGCGCCACCAGGCGCGGGACGACAAGTCCGGAAAGCCGTGCCATCGAGTTCCGCCCCGAGAGACGATCATCCGAAACCGAAACGCCTGACCCACAACCCGCAACCAGGAATCATCCCGTTTCTTGACCGGCTTTTCCACCATTTGCAAAATGCCGAAGTCCTCTCCTGGGAAGCTTGGCTGCAGCACCCGCTGCGATCAGCTGCGCGGTTGATTCCGTTACGCTTCAAAGAGCGCGTCAACGAGCTCGCGGGTCGCCCCGTCTTTGACTTGAGTTTCTATCTGAAATTTCAGCCCAAGTCTATTCTTATCGACGGCGGGTTGATCGAGAGGCTCGACTACATACCTCCCCAACCTAAAGCGGATCGACGAAGGCTGGCATTGTTCACACCTCATTTGAGCTACGGCGGAGCGGAGAATGTCCTACTGGAGTTTGCCGCTCAGCTCGACAGACAGCAATACGAAGTTTTCTTGATCGCTACTCAATCTGATGACTCTCGGCTGCGCAGCTTGCGCCGGCGGAGCACAGCCGAAGATTGCTGTATACGATGGCGCTGAATTGGGCATTCGATGTTTTGGTCATACAGAATTCCTTGCCCGCCTATAGTGTTCTTCCCGCGATTAAGAAAAAGCGGCCCGGCACCGTCGCGATCGATATTCTTCACAACGTCGACCAGGACTGGGACTTTTTCTCGGCTACGTTGGAGGTCGCCGAGCATCTCGACCGGCGCGTCGCTATCTCGAAGGCCGGCCGGCAACGTCTGATCGACATGGCCACCCCGCCGGAAAAGGTCCGTTTGATTCGAAACGGAGTGGATTTGGCGCGATTCGACCCCGGCCGCTACCAGCGGGGCCGACTCCAGCGCCGCCTCAACGTCGCTGACCAGACGAAGGTTGTCCTTTTCGCCGGGGCGCTCGTTCCTCGAAAGCGCCCCCGGTTGCTGGTGGACGTAGCGACGGAGCTGGGGAGGCTGCGTCCGGCCGGCGATTACCATTTTGTCGTCGCTGGAGACGGGCCCGAAGAGGATCGTCTGCGGAGATTGCTTGACACCCGGGGCCTGGCCGGAAGGGTGACCCTAGTAGGACACATCGACGATATGGCGCAGACGCTGGCCGACGCTTCGTTACTGCTGATCACCTCTCGCGAGGAGGGGATTCCCCTCGTTCTCGTAGAAGCGCTAGCCATGCAAACGTCTGTTGTGAGTTCCCGTGCCGGTGCGATCGAGGAGGCCTTGTCGCCTTCGTGCGGAGTATTGGTCGAACCCGGTGAAGGCGAAGAGGGCCGCCTGGCACTGGCCATCCACCAGTTGCTTGATGACGACGCGCGCCGCATCGGAATGGGCCGTGCCGGGCGCGCCCTCGTCGAACGCGACTACTCCATAGAGCGTGCTCGCAAGCAGTACCGCGAGCTTATAGCGGAATTCCGGCCGGTGTCCGGAAATGTAGGGGCACGGCATGCCGTGCCCGAAGTTCCCGATCGTCCGCCTGGCTTCTAAATGTTCGTGCCCGGATTTATGAAACGACTACTTTAGTGTCCTCGGCTTTGGTGGACTAGCCCGCATTTCTCACCAGCGGTCGGCAGGGGGTGGAAGCAAATGCTCGCCATCAGAGATGTAGGGGCGCGATTCATCGCGCCCGCTTGCGGACAGCCTGCGGGCTAGTTGAGAAAACGAATCGCGCAGGCGGCCAGGTGTGAAAAAATGGGAGCTGCAAGGTGTGAAAAAATCGCTGGTCCCGAAAGGCGAATCCCGCCCCGGGTAGCTAGCCAAGACCTCGTTTCAGTTGAGTAGGGGCGCAATTCATTGTGCCCGCGGGTCACGAATCTGAAGCAGATGATTTTTTCACACGTTCCAGGTGCAAATGACCACGACGGAACCCAACCTTCAGCTCACCGGGCTTTCGAAGGAATACCCCACTCCCGGCGAACCGTTGGTCGTCATCCGGGACGTGTCGCTTTCCTTGAGCCGGGGCGAGGCCTTAGCCATCATGGGGCCTTCCGGATCAGGGAAAAGCACACTGCTGTTCATGATCGGCACGCTGGAGACGCCCACCCGTGGAACGATCACGCTCGACGGCCGCAACCCGTTCGCGCTGCCTGGAAGAGAGCTGGCGGCATTCCGCAACCAGCAAATCGGGTTTGTGTTCCAAGACCACCACCTGCTGCCACAGTGCTCGGCGTTTGAAAACGTCCTCATTCCCACGATGGCGCCGGGTTCTACCCTCAAGGGCAAAGAAGCGGAGCAGGGCGCGCGCCGGCTTCTTGACCGCGTTGGCCTTGCCGATCGCCTGGAACACCGCCCAGCGGAGCTTTCCGGCGGCGAGCGCCAAAGGGTAGCGATCGCGCGAGCACTGATCAACTCGCCGCCTGTCATCTTGGCGGATGAACCGACCGGAAACCTTGACCGCCGCACGGCCGACACCGTCGCCGACCTGTTGCTGGAATTACAGCAAGAAGAAGAGGCAATCCTCCTGCTGGTGACCCATAGCCTAGCGCTGGCTGAAAGGTTCTCCCGCCGCGCCGAGCTAATTGAGGGCCAATTGGAAGTTGTTTCCTGAGCAGAGGCACAGGCCTCGGCGCGTCCAGCCCGTATCCGTACCTACACAGAGTGACCCTAATCCCCAACACGACACAAAACTGCGCCGGGCGGACGCAGGGGATCCTCCCCACAACGACGTTGTCGTTGGCCCGCTAGTTCGCCCGGCCGCGGCCGTTAGTTCCTGCCTGCCGGCGGACGCGCTGGGCGAGCTCCAGCCGCTCGATTACTTTGGGTAGGTATTCGGCGAGGTCAGCGAGTCGCTCGGTTTCCGACTTGCGAGCCAGCAAGCTCTGCTTGAACGAGACTTCAAGAGGCAGAGCGTGGGCCAGGTGGAAGCTGGGTTGCGGCACCGAGGCGTCAGCCTTCAGTGGCTCGATCTGGAGCATTGCGGCTACATGGTTCGCGAGATCGAGAGCAAGCTGGAGGCTTTCCGAGTCGGCCGCTGCTTGCGAGGTGTCCTTGAAGTATTCGACCCGGGCCTGGAGGTAGGGGAGACTTTCGTCGAGCGACACGGTTTTGAACCTCTGCCGACCGCGAGTTTCTACATCGAAGCGCCCGTCGTCATGGCGCTGCGTTACGCGCTCCACCATCGCCGTACAACCAATCGACTCGAGCTTCCCTCCGGTTTGTAGGATGACACCGAACTCGGAATGTCGATCAATGGCTTCCCCTATCATCAGCCGGTAGCGCTCCTCGAAGATGTGAAGCGGTAACTGGGTGCCGGGAAACAGGACTACTGCAAGCGGAAACAGCGGCAGCAAACCCTCCCCGGCCATGCTACATTATTGCTTCTCGTCCGCCGGCAGGCAACGGTTGTGCAGATCAAGGGCAAGACAGTATTTCTCACGGGTGCTTCTTCCGGAGTTGGTCGCGCCTGCGCCCAGCTTTTTGCCGCCGAAGGAGCGCGGCTCATCCTTACCGGGCGGTCACTCGACCGCCTGGAAGCCGTCGTCCGCGAGGTTCAACCGGCAGACGCGATCGTCATACCGGCCGACCTCGAAGACCCGAAGTCGATCGCCGCGCTTTGTGAGGAAACGAGACGGCGAGTTTCCGCCATCGACATCCTGATTAACAACGCGGGGGTCGGGTTGTACGCGCCGTCGTTTGAAGCTCCGCCTGACTTGGTTCGGCGCATGTTTGAGCTGAATTTCCTGGCGCCTGTTGAGTTGGTGCGCCGCCTCAGGCCCCTGATTCCCCGCGGGGGAGCAATCGTGAATGTCAGCTCTATCGCGGGCAAGGTGCCCTTGCCGTGGCTCTCTCTCTACTCGGCGTCCAAATTTGCCCTCAACGCATTCTCAGACGCCTTGCGGATGGAGCTCGGCGCGGCGGGCATCCACGTGCTGTGTGTCTGCCCGGGCTATGTCGACACGCCGTTCCGCGAGAACGTTCTCCAGGGAACAATCCCCGACAAGGTGGCCGGCCAACGCAGGTTTATGATCACGGCGGAACAGTGTGCCCAGGCCACTCTCCAAGGGCTCCGCCAAGGCAAGCGGACGGTGGTGACGCCCCGGATCAGCTGGGTACTTGTAGCTCTAGCCCGCCTTTTCCCCGGCGCTTTCTACGGACGCCTGGCGAAGATGAACCCCGCTCCGACAGCGCCGGCCCGGGAACCATAGCAATGCACGCCAAGCTGAAGAATTCACCGGGGATCTATCTGGTGGGCTTCATGGGTTGCGGGAAAACCAGTGTCGGCGAACTGCTGGCCGAGAGATTGGCGTGGGATTTCGTCGATCTCGACTCTGAGATTGAGCGGCATGCGGGATCTCGAATTGTGGAGATCTTTGAGCAGTTGGGAGAGCCTGCCTTCCGTGCGCTGGAGAGCCAGGCCTTAGTTAGTCAGTTGGACCTCATTAAACAAGGCCGGGCCAGGGTCGTCGCGCTCGGCGGCGGTACCTTTGTCGATGCCAGGAACCGCTCGACGATTGAACGATTCGGGGTCTCTATCTGGCTCGATGGAACGGCGGATCAGCTGTGGGAACGTGTGTCCGACAACGACGAGCGGCCCCTGGGCCGGGACCGTGCGGCGTTCGAAACCCTCCATCGGAAGCGCAGGCCTGATTACGAAAAGGCCGACTTCCGAGTAGACATTGGTTCGCGGACCACCCAAGAGGTCGTCGAAGCAATTTCGCAGCTTGAGCTGGTGTGAGCAGCCGCTGGTGAAAGTTGAATGGCACAAAAATCCGAGCGCCGAGCCGCGAGTGTGAGCGAGCGGTCCAGAAATGAAGCCGCCCAGCAATAGTTTCCGCTTCATCTCTGCGAAGAAAGGGAGTAGCCTCGGCGGCAAAACCAGCCCCACGATTGCCCGCTCGTAGAAGGTGGCGGCGCTAACCTGGTAGCGACCGCCACTCATGGCGGTCCTAGTTGAAAGTTCCGGCCGGCACTCTTGCCGGCCAGGAAAGCAAACGATTCACCATGGCGGAAACAATTGTTCGAGTCGAAGGCCTCGCCAAAACGTATCGCAGCGGCGCGATTGACTTGACGGTTTTCTCCGGCTTGAATCTTGAACTCTACTTGGGCGAAAGTGTCGCTTTCATTGGGGAGTCGGGCGCGGGGAAATCCACGCTGCTGCACCTGCTCGGCGCGCTCGACCGTCCCACGGCCGGGGAGGTTTATTTCGAGTTGCAACCGCTCTCAGGATGTTCGGACACGGAGCTGGCCGGCATCCGCAATCAAGAGATCGGCTTCGTGTGGCAGAGCTACTATCTGCAACCTGAGTTCACGGCCCTCGAAAACGTCATGATGCCGCTGCTGATCGGCGAGACCGCCCATCGGGAAGCCGAGTCCAAGGCCCGACCCTGGCTCGAGCGCGTGGGCCTTGCGGACCGAGCGTCCCACCGTGCCGGCGAACTCTCGGGAGGCGAGCAACAGCGCGTTACTATCGCGCGCGCTCTGGTGACTGAGCCCAAGTTGATTTTGGCCGACGAGCCGACCGGTAATCTCGACTCCGACAACGCCGAAGCCATCATGGATTTGCTGGTCGGTTTGCCGCGCGCCCACAAGCTCACGGTCGTCATTGCCACCCACAGCCTGGCGCTTGCCCGGCGATGTGATCGAGTTTTCCGCATCAATAACGGGCAGGTCAGTGCTATAGATTTGTGAGCAGCCGCTTCCTGAGCGGACGACAGATGGACGGCTTAGCTGCCCGTTCCCTGGCCCCGTTAACCTAATTCTCTGCTGCTCGGTAGCTTTTCAACAGCGCCGCGGCGACCCTCGCCCCTCGGGCACCCGTTGCAAAAGCTCAGAACCGCTTCCACTCGGGCGTCGATTCGCAGAAGGCTGATATGATGAGTAAGAGAGGGCCTGATCCTATGCGGGGGTCGGGAGGGTTCGCTGCATGTTCGAACGCTACACGGAAAAGGCACGACGCGTAATTTTCTTCGCGCGCTACGAAGCCAGCCAGTTCGGCAGTCCCTACATCGAAACCGAGCACCTGCTGCTGGGGTTAATCCGAGAGGACAAGGCTCTTGCTAACCGGTTCCTGCGATCCCATGCGGCGGTCGAGTCGATCCGCAAGCAGATCGAAGCACGCACGACGGTCCGTGAAAAAGTTTCTACGTCGGTCGATCTGCCCCTGAGCCACGAGTGCAAACGGGTGCTGGCTTACGCGGCCGAGGAGGCCGAGCGGCTTTCCCACAAACACATCGGTACCGAACACTTGCTGCTGGGTCTGTTGCGAGAAGAAAAATCCTTCGCAGCCGAAATCCTTCATGAGCGTGGTCTCCGTCTGGCGACGATTCGCGAAGAACTCGCTCGCTCTCAGTCCGAGAAGCTGCTCTCGAACCGGCCGAAGGAAAGTTCACTGCTGGCTGAGTTTAGTCGCGACCTCACTCAGGCGGCGATTGACAGTAATCTCGACCCGCTCATCGGACGGGAAAACGAAGTCGAACGCGTCATTCAGATCCTGTGCCGGAGAACGAAGAACAACCCCGTATTGATCGGCGAACCCGGCGTCGGCAAGACGGCGATCGTCGAAGGGCTGGCCCAGCGCATCGCTGAAGGAGAGATACCCTCGTTTTTGGCTGAAAACCGTATCCTGGCGCTCGACCTTTCGCTGATCGTAGCGGGTACAAAGTACCGTGGCCAGTTCGAAGAACGCTTGAAGACCATCATGAAAGAGTTGATGGAGAATCGGAACGCGATCATCTTCATTGACGAGCTGCACACCCTGGTGGGAGCCGGCTCGGCCGAGGGTTCGCTGGATGCCGCGAATATCCTCAAGCCGGCGCTTTCGCGAGGTGAAATCCAGTGCATTGGGGCGACCACTCCCAGCGAGTTTCGCAAGTCCATCGAAAAGGATCGCTCCCTGGAGAGGCGCTTCCAGGCTGTTAAGGTCAACCCGCCCACGGAAGAGGAAGCCGTCAAGGTTCTGTTTGGTATCAAGGATCGCTACGAGAAGTTCCACGCGGTGGCCTATAACGACGAGGCGATTGAAGGCGCGGTCTACACTTCGAGCCGGTATATCCCCGACCGATTCCTTCCTGACAAGGCAATTGACCTTTTGGACGAAGCCGGTGCGCGTGTCAAGCTTCGCCAGACGACCATGCCTGGCGAGATCGCCGAAGTGCACAAGAGGATCAAGTTCATCGTGCACCGCATGGAAAACGCGATTGCCAACCACGAGTTCGAAAAGGCGCGCTTCTATTCCGATGAAGAGCGCAAGGAACGCGAGAACCTCCGTGTCTTGCGAGAAAAGTACAACCTCGACGACACCGCTACGGCCTCGGTGACGAAGGACGATATCGAGGATATCGTGGCCCGCTGGACCGGCGTGCCGATGACCTCGATCAAGGAAGAAGAGATGGCCAAACTCCTCCGCATCGAGGAGGAGCTTCACAAGCGCGTCGTCAGCCAGAACACGGCCATATCAGCCCTGGCACGGGCCATACGACGATCGCGCGCCGGTCTGAAATCGGTGACTCGGCCGGCGGGGTCGTTCCTGTTCTTGGGTCCGACCGGCGTGGGTAAAACCGAAGTGGCGCGCGCGCTGGCACAGTGTCTCTTCGGCAGTGAAAAGTCACTCGTACGTTTCGACATGTCGGAGTTCATGGAGAAACACTCGGTCTCGAAGTTGATTGGCTCGCCTCCCGGCTACGTGGGATACGAAGAGGGCGGCCAGCTGACCGAGCGCGTTAAACGGGCGCCCTATTCGGTCATCCTGCTCGACGAGATCGAAAAGGCCCACCCGGATCTGTTCAGTATCTTGTTGCAGGTCTTCGAGGACGGCCAGTTGACCGACGGCTTGGGCAACACGGTCGACTTCAAGAACACGATCATCATCATGACCTCGAACATCGGGGCGCGCTTCCTGGAAAAACGGGCACGGATGGGATTCGAAAGCCGCTCGAAGGATGCCACCGACGCCAAGGCTCACGACGAAGTGCTCAGCGAGGTCAAACGCATTTTCAACCCCGAGTTCCTCAATCGCATTGACGAAACTATCATCTTTTCTTCGTTGACCGACGACGATCTGCTCAAGATCATCGACCTCATGGTCGAACAGATCAATGAGAACTTGGCCCGCAAAGATATCCACATACGCTTGAATGAAGACATGGCCAAGTACATCCTCGACGAGACATGCGGCGATCGCAGTTACGGTGCTCGCCCCTTGCGGCGTGCGCTGCAGAAGTACGTCGAAGATCCGCTTTCCGAAGCCTTGATCCAAGGCGTGCTGCCGCGGCCCGCCGACTTGGAGATTTTCCTCGGTGAAGGTGGCACGTACTACCGCCCCGCCGGCGAGGCGGGCGCCGAGGAGGGCGAAGGCGAAGGCACGGTCGCCGTCGCCGAAGCCACACCTCTGTATATGTTTTCGTAACCCGGGCGCGGACCATTTCTGCAAAAACCTGAAATTTAAACTCGACCTCGCGGCGACGAATCCCCAAGGCGCCGCCGCCTGCCCACACATTCAATTCACACAATTCACAGTAGCTCTTCGACCCTCAACAATTAACGGCTGACACTTATGCCGCTGAGACTGCTAAGGGATCTAAACGAACTGGCTATCTTGGGGGGGCCGGGCGCCCGTAAGGCTAAAAATCTATAAGCCAGTTCGTAAGTTCACCCATCCTGGTTCATGGAAACACGATCGACCTGAGCGTGCGCACACAAATCACGATCGCTAACTACTTTCCGGCGCAAAATACGTGTACCGCTCGGGGGCAGGGACTGTCACCAATTTCGCGCCTTCAAAGAATCAACGACTTACGGGCGCGCCCGCACGCGAAATTGGCTGACTGTACCCAGCCGGCACGCAGTTGCTCCTTTTTGCGCCGGAAAGTAACTAGGGAGCTCACTAGGTCCCAACCTCGCCGCGTGTAGTTGAAGTTTTCGATTCCCAGTGCAGCGGTGAGTAGCCGTGGCGCTAGACAGAGTTCTCCTCGGTCGGATTCTCCTCCGCTTACTGCTCCTTCTCTTCCCAGTTTTCTTGGTCTTCTCAGAAGGTGTTGCGGGCGACTGGTGGTTCACGCCGCACAGAGTCGAAAGGATCGCAGACGAACTGAGCATCCCAGAGACTAGCAGCCAGTAACGCAGAAGGTTCATAAAGTTCCAGTACTATAGTACGGGTAGACTCAGGGGTATGGATTAGCTTAATATGGGGCGATGGTGTGGGAGTTTTCTAGGTAATGAACCTCATTGCAGTCGAGCTGTTGCGGGTTGCCCACAGAGAGTAAGATCATCTGATATGCGACGGCTGGCATGGAGATCGGCTATGAGAAACGGTAAGGCGGGAACGCTTAGCAGGGCGGGATTTGGATTCCTTCGACTTAACCCGCATTTTCAATTTGATGTATGACCTCCCGACCTTCCAGCGGCCTTCAGCGTCTTTATTCATAGGGGCTAGATCCCGATGAGGACGCCATGGAGGCCGACACCCAATGGGTGAAAAACAAACCAAGCCATTCCAGCTAAGTTTCAACGGCTTGTTGAAAGTCGATTTCCAAGGATCGCACGTCACTTCCGACGGCGGCCTGCTGCTAGTCCGCGAGTTGGACGAGCGACTCGGACTCGGCAAGTTGATCAACGAGCATCTCAGCGACTCCCGGCAAGGCACAAACAAGCAGTTCACGCTCGCTGATCTGTTGCGGCAGTCGGTCTACAGCCGCTTGGCGGGCTACGAGGACCTCAACGACGCCGAGCGGATTTCGATCGATCCGACGTTTCGGCTGATCGGTTCGCAGAAGATCTGGGATCGCGGTGCGGCCTTGACCTCGACGCTGCACGGCTTCGAGACGGAGATGCTGGCGAGCGAAGAGAACCTGCTGGGGCTGATGGCGCTGAACCGAGGGCTGGTCGGGCAAGGGGAGGCGTTCGACGACTCCGAGCGGGTCGTTCTGGACATGGACTCCACCGAGAGTCCGGTCCATGGCCAACAGGAAGGCAGTGCCTACAACGGACACTTCGAATCGGTCTGCTATCACCCGCTGTTGCTGTTCAATCAGCACGGCGATTGTCTGGCGGCGAAGCTGCGTCCCGGCAACGTGCACAGCGCCGAGGACTGGGGCGAGCTGCTACTGCCGGAGATCGAGCGCCAACAGGCCGAAGGCAAGCAGGTCACTTTGCGCGCCGATGCCGCCTTTGCCAAGCCGGAGATCTACGAGGCGCTGGAGGAGCGCGGCGCGGACTATGCGATCCGCATTCCGGCCAACAAGAGCCTGGAGCTGGAGATCGAAGACATCCTGTTTCGGCCACCGGGAAGGCCCTCCCGCAAGCCGCTGGTGCGCTACAAGAGTTTTCGCTATCAGGCGGAGAGTTGGTCCCAACCTCGGCGCATCGTGGCCAAGGTCGAGCACCATCAGGGCGAGCTATTCCCGCGCGTCGGATTCGTTGTGACCAGCATGAGCTTGCCGAGCCGTTCGGTGGTGCGTTTCTACAACAAGCGCGGCACGGCGGAGCAGTGGATCAAAGAAGGTAAGCAGGCCACGCACTGGACGCGGCTGTCGTGCCATCGCTTTCGGGCCAACGAGGTACGGCTACAACTGAGCGTGCTGGCCTACAACCTGGGGAACCTATGGCGGAGGCTCGGGCTGCCGCAACGGATCAAGAGCTGGTCGCTGACGAGCTTGCAGCACCGGTTGATGAAGACCGGCGGTCGGCTGATTAAACACGCGCGGTATTACTGGCTCTTGTTCGCGGAGGGACATCTGAACCGGCGGCTGTTTGGCGACATGCTGCGGAGGATCTGGGCGCTGCCTGTGCCGGGCGGGTAGCACCGCACTTGGCGAATGCGAAATCTGTGTACTGAGGACGGAAGCTCGGAGGGGTGTCTGCGAAATTGACTTCGCAGCGGCGGATCAGCCCCCATGAGGGGCAAGAAGGGGGCTCGATCGGTCCCGCCTCAGCCGCCGCCTCTACCGGGTGGAGAAATGGTTGCGCTTCGCCGGGTGAGGGTGTAGACTCGTGCCGTCAGAGCAGCTAAATCGGAAATCCTGGATTATAAGTCGGACAGACCCAGTTGGTTAGAGCGAGGCTCCCGCGCAAGGCATGGGACGAGCGGGATCGATGTCGTGACGGCACGCAGGATGCGTGCGCCCCAAAAGCGAAAGGCTGGCTCGCGCCCGCGGCTTGGCTCTTTGGGGTTGCCACGCAGATTCTTGCGCAAATCAGCCCTCAAGCCGGCCCGGGGCACCGGAAGGATCGTTGAAACTGGGCCACTGCTCGAAGAGCTTCCGCGATAACCGCCAAAAAGTGTTTCTCTTTTCGGCTTTTGGTGTTTCTCAAAGTCCCGTAGCGAGGATCTAGGCGGGCGCGATCTCGCTTCCCTGTACCACTATCGGTGCGCCGCCCGCCAGATCAGCGGCCTTTTCTGGCCGGTCGAGTCCCGTAGACTTGCGGCCGTTGTCTCTGTCGTTGCGAGACAAGGCGCGAAGCGCCGCGCGGATCATAGCCCAGGGTGAAGCGAAGCGAAACCCTGGGTCGGCAGGGCCCTAGTGTAGTGCCACTAACGGTTCTGGACAATGGCGTGGGTTTTGGCGGCGCGCTCGACTTTGGCGAGGATATCTTGTGCCGGAGCTGTCCAGACAAAGGGCTTGGGCGCTTGGTTGCTCGCTTCCAGGTACTCGTGGATGGCGGCCTCGAGTTCGGGAACACTGCGGAACACGCCGCGGCGGATGCGCTTCTGTGTCAGCTCGCGGAACCAGCGCTCGACGAGATTGAGCCAAGAAGAAGACGTGGGAATGAAGTGAAAGTGGAAGCGGGGGTGCTTCGCGAGCCACTTCTTCACTTGCTCATGCTTGTGCGTGGAGTAGTTGTCCACGATCAGATGCAGCTCCAGCGCCGGTGGCGTTTCGCGGTCGATCTTGCGTAGGAATTTGAGGAATTCCTGGTGCCGATGTCGCGGCAGACACTCGCCGATCACCTTGCCGTCGAGCACATTGAAGGCGGCGAACAACGTCGTTGTGCCATGTCGTTTGAAGTCGTGGGTCATGGTGCCGGCACGACCCCTTTTCAGGGGCAGTCCCGGCTGGCTGCGGTCTAAGGCCTGGATCTGACTTTTCTCATCGACACTGAGCACCAGCGCGTGCTCGGGCGGATTCAAGTACAGACCGACCACGTCGCGGAGTTTCTCGACGAACTGCTTGTCGCGGCTGAGCTTGAAAGTTTCGAGGCGATGGGGCTGCAGTCCGTGCGCTTTCCAGACGCGCTGGATGGCCATCTTGGAGACGCCCAAGTGCTTGGCGAGGGTGCGGGTGCTCCAATGCGTGGCCGCCCGGGGCTTCTCGTGAAGCGTTGTATCGAGGGTGCATTGGACGAATTCAGCGGAGAGCGCCGGTTTGCGTCCGGGGCGCGTCCGATCGCGGAGTCCGTCGAGGCCGGACTGGGCGAAGCGCTTTCGCCACAGGATGACGGTCTTGCGGTTGACGCCGAGTTCGCGGGCAATGGCGTGGTTCGCCAACCCCTGCGCACACAGCAAAACAATGCCTGCCCGTAAGGCCATTTTCTGGGCTGTGTTGCCTCCTCGAACCAGGCGACGAAGAGCGTTTCGCTGCGGAGCGGTGAGGGGTAGAGCGTCAGCGGATGGCCACATAAACCATCCTACCGTGAAAAGGGTGTTATTGTCCAG
Source organism: Bryobacterales bacterium (assembly GCA_965222095.1). GTDB lineage: Bacteria > Acidobacteriota > Terriglobia > Bryobacterales > UBA6623. Next base: position 938,543 of record CBDCTD010000004.1, on the reverse strand, counting down.
TTATTTATGTGGCACTACACTAGGCCAGCCCTGAAAGGGCGCAGGACCAGTCAGCGCCTCGCCTGTTATCGCCTTCGGGGCCGCACAAAACCTCATCCAGTCACGCCACTTCCAAAATCTCATCTACCTCATTCCACGGCGCTTACCACACCTGGCCCCCTTGAAACCCGGCCACCCCACCGTATTCTGGAATCGGAGACTTCGGTCACTTAGACCGGCTGCCGCTCGCAGGGGACAGGCAACGGTGGAAACCTTCTCGCCCGCCAAGCCTTCGCTACGCACGGACGCCTGTTGCTGGTCGGTAAGTCGTTCCCCGGTGCCTGTCCCCAGTGGGCTCACTTCTCACACGAAAGGAACAATAATCATGCCGACAAAAGCACAGATTAACGCTAATGGTAATAACGCCAAGAAATCCACCGGTCCGCGCACCGAGCAAGGCAAGACCCGCAGCGCGATCAACGCCCTCAAACACGGACTCCTCGCCCGCGATGCCGTCCTGCCCAGTGAGGACCCGGCCGACTTCGACAGTCAACTCTCGGCCCTCGAAGCCGACATCCAGCCTGCCAACTCGCTGGAATCCGAACTGGTCCGCCAAATCGCCGACTCCCAATGGCGCATGCGTCGCCTCACGCGCTTGGAAACTGGCTTCCTGGCCGCTTCCCTCGCCGCCACGCGCCGCCTGATGGAACGGCTTCATCCCGAAAGCTTGCAGCCCGGCTACGACGGCGAGACCTTGCTGCTCGGCTCAGGGATGATCGATAAGACTCAGACCTTGGTTCACCTAGCTCGCTACGATGGACATCTCAGCCGCCGCTTTTTCCGCGCCATCAAGCAACTCCGCGACCTGCGCCGCGACGAGCGTGAGGCGCACGAAGCCCGCACCTCTGCCGGCCCCTATACCCGCGTCGATCCAGACCCCTACCGCGGCCGATACGTCCCGGCCCAGGCCCCACCACCAATCGACCCTCCAAGCCCTACGGCCAACCGCATCGGCTTCCGGACCTCACGTGATTGGGAACCGTCCAATTCTTTTGTGGCGCACACTCTCAGTGTGCCGCGTCGAGGCTCATCTCCACGCCTCCGGAGGGCTTCAATCACAAATGACCAAACAAACCCAATCTCGTGGAACAGCTATGGAATCAATGGCTTCTAGCGATGAAACCCGTAGCGCGGACCTGGCGCCTTTCCAGTGTCCGCGTCCTATCGCTTGCCTCAACGACTCGGAGTCACTCCCCCGGAGGATATTCACGCGCCCGTGTAGCGTGGACCTACTAGGCGGGCCGGGATCAGTCTTCCCTTTCGTCCTTTCGTCGCCCTCCAGACGAGCGGCCTTTTGCTTTTGTGGCGCACACTCTCAGTGTGCCGCGTCGAGACTCTTCTCGACGCCTGAGAGCGCTTCAATCACAAAAAACCAAACAAACCCAATTCCGCCGAACCCCCGTGAAATCAACCGCCCAGTGTCAATCGACCAGCGGCAGAGCCGCAGGCGGCAGCCTGCGGCCAGGGATTGCACGAGCCCCGCAGATCGGGTGAGCCCCGCGGCACGGGCCTAAGCTAGCCGCCTTTTCTCCAGTCGCTGCCCAATCTGCCGGTCACACTCATAAGCCGCTCGATGAATGGCACGGCGAGAAGGTGGCGGCGGTCGAAGCCGCCGAGCGGCGCAGCAAGCGCGACGGATCTCGCGATCCGAGGGACGATCTGCCGTCCTTGGTTGGAGTGGATCGCTAGTCCGAGGCGCGGATTTTCTCAATCCGCGGGATCAATCAAGATCAAACCGTCGCGGATCGGGGGCCCGTACGGTCTGCCAGGAATCCGCCACCCGTGGGCCCGGACCGGATCCACGTTACAGGTTGTATATGTGATATATAATATATGAGGATCCATTCCATGCAGACGATGAGCATCACGATCGACGAGAAGCTCTACAGGCGGCTGAAACGAACTGCAGGCCAGCGCGGTATGAGCCGCTTCATTGCCGAGGCCGTTCGGGAAAAGCTCCGCTCGAGCGAAGATGAGTTGTACAAGGAATACGTCGCCGCACAGCGCGACGAGGAACGCGGCCAGGTCCTCGACGACTGGGACGCTCTCGAAATCGAAGGTTGGCGGTAGGTGGCCCAGCCCAATTGGCCCCGACGGGGCGATGTTTTCTGGGTCAACCTCGATCCCACGATCGGAACCGAGGTCAAGAAGACCCGTCCGGCTGTGATTCTCTCGAACGATGCCCAGAATCGGGCTGGCCAACGGGTCCTGGCAGTTCCCGTGACCTCGAAGGTTCGCCGCGTTTACTCCTTTGAGGCACAGATCACTTTGGGAAACAAGAAGTCAAAGGCGATGCTCGATCAGGTGCGCTCGCTCGATCAATCCCGCCTGCGCGGCTTTATCAAGAGAGTCACCCCGGACGAGATGAAAGCTCTCGAGAGGGCGTTGAGAGTAGCATTCGATTTGATGCCGTAGGCTAGGCGAGGACCGTCACGAAACCGCTGCGGCGATCCGCGTTCCGAGAGACTCAGTAAGCTCCCGCGGTGGCGTTGACGCCTTTCACGCGGCGGTGTTGCAATGGGGACGTGGAGGCGGTGGAGCGAAAGCAGAAGTACAAGGACCTTCCCGCGGTGGATGACCTGCTGGGTCGACCGCGCATCGAACAATGGCTCCAGACGAACCCCCGAGAACTGGTGGTCGCTGAAATTCGGGAGACCCTCGGGGAAGCCCGCACGGCCATTCGCGATGGCCTCTGGGACGACGGACCGCCGGCGGAGTGGAGCGGCGACATAGGTGACCGCGTCGAGGAACGAGTCGCTCAGCGGCTCGAGGCTTGCGGGCAACCCTCGCTGCGAAAGGTCATCAACGCCACCGGGGTAATTCTCCACACCAATCTCGGGCGGGCGCCGCTTTCGGCGCGGGCCGTCGAGGCGGTTCGGCGCACCGCCGGAGGATACAGCAATCTGGAGTATGAGCTTAGTCAGGGCCAACGCGGCAGACGCGATGTCCATACCGGCAAGCTACTGGAACAACTTCTCGGGGCCCCGGCGGTCGTCGTCAACAACAACGCCGCGGCTGTCTTTCTGGTGTTGAACGAGTTAGCGCAAGACGGAGAAGTTGTCGTTTCCCGCGGCGAGCTGATCGAGATCGGAGATGGCTTTCGCATCCCTGACATCATGTCGCGCAGCGGAGTGCGGCTCCACGAGGTGGGTACCACCAACCGTACGCACATCGCCGACTACCGTGAGGCGGTGAATCCGGACACACGGTTGCTTCTGCGTGTGCATCACAGCAACTTCCGTATGGTTGGCTTCACTGCGCGACCGAGCCTCGAAGAGTTGGTCTCGCTCGGTAAAGAGCTGGGCGTGCCGGTGGCGGAAGACCTTGGCAGCGGCTGCCTTTACGATTTGACGAGCGCCGGCTTTGACGACGAGCCGCCGATTACAGCGAGCCTCCGGGCCGGCGTCGATTTGGTCACCTTTAGCGGTGACAAGCTTCTCGGCGGGCCACAGGCGGGCATCATTGCAGGAAGGGCGGAATGGGTGCAACGGGTACGGCGGAATCCCTTGTTCCGGGCTTTGCGCGTCGACAAGCTCACATACGCGGCTCTCGAAGCCACCCTCCGGGACTACCTCTTCCAGCGCTATGACGAGATCCCTGCCTTGCAAATGGTGCGCGAATCGGCCGAGAGCATTCGCGAGCGCGCTGAGCGTCTCGTGAAAAGCATAAGCGGCGACGGGGGAGAGATCGTTGAGCTTGTTCCCGGCCAATCTGTCCTCGGCGGAGGATCGACGCCCGCCGAAACCCTGCCGACAACGCTTATCGCTGTTGCGCCCCCCCCTGGGTTATCCGCGGCGAAACTCGAGGAGCGCCTGCGGCAGGGTGATCCGCCAGTAATCACGCGCTGTGAACGGGACCGCGTGCTGGTTGACTTGCGAACCGTCGGCCGGGAAGACGAGGAGGATTTGGCTGGGACCTTGCGGGAAGCCCTGGCGGCTGCTCGATGGGGCTGAAAGAGGCCAAGCCCGGACAGACCGGGACATGGTAAACGGCATGGGCGGACCACCGCGCCGGCCAGCACGATTGCCCGGCCGGTACTCGAATGCAGGACGGCCAGGAGTGGCGGTCAGTACCAGCCGCGGATCTCAACAGCGAGATCCGAGCCGCGCTACACGGGTTCCCAAACGGATTTCCTATCCGTTCCTGCACGAACCGCGTCAGGTCCCCAGACCGGCGCGTTCTGAGTCTCGTGTCCCCGCGGCAAAGGTTGTTACGGCAGCGAAGAATGGGGACTGCTACCAATTCGCCCCTAGCCGTGGCCCTAGAATAAAGCATCTCGGCCTGAAGCGAATTGGCTGGCGTGCCCGATTTTTCGCGACCTTCACCCTACCACGGGCTTGCTATGATCCCGACCGAACGGTTCCGCGTTATTGGTTTCGCCGCGTGACGCGAATCTGAAAAAGGAGCTGACTCGATGACTAAATCACCCGTTACAGTTCTCGGTGGCGGCAATACGGCGTTTTCGGTCGCGGCAAATCTGAGTCTCGCGGGCGCTTCGGTGACCCTTTGCGAGCTTTCGCAATTCGAAGAGGCGATCGGTCCCATCCGCGAGTCGAGGCAGATTCTGCTCGAGGGGGTCGCTCACAAAGGCGCCGCCACGCTGAACCGGGTCACGACTGATTTCGGAGAAGCGCTGGCCGAATGCGAGTTGGTTCTGCTTATCGTCCCAGCGTATGGGCATCGTGCGTTCGCGGAGGCTTGTGCGCCCCATCTTCGAAAAGGCCAAGCTGTCGTCCTGATGCCGGGAACAATGGGAAGCCTGGAGTTCGCTCGGATTCTACGAGAGCACGGCTCCGCGGAGGGAGTGGTGCTGGCCGAGACGGACACCGCCCCGTACGTTTGCCGCAAGCTTACGCCCACGTCGGCTCACATTTGGGGCGTGGTCAACGGGCTGGGGCTGGGAGTATTTCCCCGTGGAGAGGGCGACCGAGTCAGAGAGCTGGTCGAGCCCTGGTTCCCTGGTGTCCGGCTCTATCCCAACGTTCTCGCCTGTGGGCTGGCCGCCATGAACCCGGTGGTGCATCCGGCGGGTGTCCTTCTCAACGCGGGCCGTGTCGAGTATTCCCGCGGCGAGTTCTATTTTTATGAAGAAGGAGTCACTCCGGGCGTTTGCCGGCTCATTTACGCAGTCGATCGTGAGCGTCTGGCGATCGCAAAGGCGCTAGATCTGGACCTCACGCCCGTCGACCAAGCGTTCCACGAGGCAGGATTCGGACCCCAGGGGGACCTGTGGGCCACTATCAACGGCAGCCGGATGCTGACCGCCTTGCGAGCTCCCGGTGCACTCGATACCCGCTGGCTCACCGAGGACGTCCCCTACGGTCTTGCCGCCTGGAGCAAGCTGGGCGAGCAGCTTGGTGTGGCTTGCCCGACCATGCGAGCGCTGGTCGAGCTGACATCCGCGGCCCTTGGCATCGACTTCTGGGAACGCGCCCGTACTCCGGAGCATCTTGGGATCGCCGGGATGGGCAAGCAGGCGATGCTTGAATACGTTGGGTCGCTCGGCGGCAGATAACGGGTACGAGAGTATCGACGGGTGGGACCCTGGCTCTAAAGAGCCTCCTCCATTGTCTGACGTATCCGCTTCATTAGGTCTCCCCGTGCCTCGGGGGCCAGTCCTTCGGTTAGCACAGGCGGATGGAACACGAGCGAGATCTCTCCGGGTACGACGGTCGGCCTGCCCTTGGGCATGAGTTGGCGGGCACCGCGAACTGTGACCGGAACGATCGGCACTTGCGCCTCGATCGCAATCGTAAACGGCCCCGGACGAAAAGGTAGCAACTTCCCGTCCCGACTCCGGGTGCCCTCCGGAAAGATAATCACCGAGATTCCTTGACGCAGCCTAGTCACAGCCTCTCGCTGCGCCAGCCGTCGCGAGTCTCGGTCTTTGCGATTCACGTAGATGAACCCTCCCAGACCCATCACATACCCGAGCAAAGGAATTCGGCTCAGCTCTTGCTTGAGCACGAAGGCCGCCCGGGGCAGGACTATAAAGAGAGCGGGAGGATCAAGATTGCTGACATGGTTACTCACATAGACGCAGCTAGGATGTTCAAAAGCGTATTCCGGGTGCACCATCTTCACCTTGACGCCTGAAAGCCTCAAGCCCATTCGTACGCCGGTCCTCGCCACCCAATAAATTGCGCGGATGTCCCGTGTGATCCATGTCAGCGGGACGAAGATCACCGTCCCTAGGAATATATAGAGGCACAGAAACGGATAGACCAGTAGGAAAGCCCGCAGCATAGAGCCGAGTTGCCATTGTGGTATCTTACTCACGGCAACGCAACCCACGGGGCGCAACCGCGCAGCCCTGCTCGAAACCGATGGAGGCTCTCGATGGTGAAATCCACAATCTCGCGCAGAATGTTCACCGCAACGCTATCAGCAGCAGCTGCTAGCTCTGCCGCCGCTCAGCAGACCGCTCCCCCAACCAAGCGCGAGCACTCGACAGACTCCGAACTCGCCTCCTCTCTCATGCGATTGGGCCGTCGGGCTCGGGGCCTGAGAGAGATCGATATTCCCTTCGACACCGAGCCTGCCTTCACGTTCCATCCTTGATGGAGGCCACCTTGTTCCAATCGATAACGGATCTAGCATCCGGTCTCGCCAAAAAGGAATTCTCGTCGCGCGAGCTAACGCTGGCCTATCTCGACCGCCTACGTCGCTTCGGCCCGCGCTACAACGCCTTGGCACACCTCATGGAAGAGCCAGCTCTCGGGCAAGCCGATCAGGCGGACACGCTTTTTCAAGCTGGTCGCATCGAAAGTCCCCTACAAGGTATCCCCTGGGGCGTCAAGGACCTTCTCGCGACTAAGGATACACCCACTTCGTGGGGCGCCGAGCCCTACCGCCAACAGCAGTTCGACTACGACGCCACAGTCATCCGGAAATTGGGGGCGGCCGGGGCGGTCCTCGTCGGGAAGCTGGCGATGGTTGAGCTCGCCGGTGCCGGCGGTTATCGGTACGCCACTGCATCGATGCACGGGCCGGGGCGAAATCCGTGGAACACCAACCACTGGGCAGGTGGCTCGTCCAGCGGACCAGGAAGCGCCGTCGCGACCGGCCTCGCAGCATTTGCCATCGGCTCAGAGACCTGGGGATCCATCACCACGCCTGCGTCCTACTGCGGAATTACCGGCCTGCGACCGACCTATGGGCGCGTGAGCCGACACGGTGCCATGCCTCTTTCCTGGACCATGGACAAGCTGGGGCCGATGTGCCGCTCGGCGGTCGATTGCGCGCTGGTGTTGGAAGCGATAGCTGGAAACGACCCCAAAGACCCTTCTTCTTCGGAGCGCGACTTCGACTATCGGAGTCGAACGAGACCCTCCTTCGAGACATTTCGCGTCGGGTTCTCCGACATCGACTTCCGACATTGGGCGCACCCGGCGTCCCGTCCCGCTTTCCAAGACGCGCTGGACGTGTTCCGGGAGATGAAGCTGCGGTTCAAGCCGATCTCTCTCCCCGAAATGCCGTACGGCGACGCGGCAGAAATCATCATCTCGGCAGAGGGCTCAAGCGTCTTTGAGCCTCTGATCCGTAGCGACAAGCTGGAAACTCTGGCCGACGAGCGGCAAAAAGCGGGGCTAAAAGCGGGCCTCGCAATTCCCGCATCGGAATACCTCCGGGCCATGCAGACTCGGCGGATCATCCAAGATAAACTTCGTGATCTCTTCACACACGTTGACCTCATCGTCTCGCCAACCACTCCGGAGACCGCCTCTCGCTTGGATGAACCCTTAGATGCCGGCCGGCCGCTGCAACTTCCAGAGGGCGATCGGGGCGCGATTGACTTATCCGCGGCAAGCAACCTCGCGGGTCTGCCCGCTCTCTCATTACCTTGCGGATTCGGAGCGAACCGTTTGCCAGTCGGAATCCAACTCGTTGGGCGTCCCTACGAAGAGCACATTCTGGTGCAAGTAGGAGAGGAATTCCAAAGACGCACCGATTGGCACCGCCGCAAACCGCCGATCTAATACCTGGAAGCGACAGGCTGAAGGAACACCCCATGTCACTGGTCAACCCTGTGATATGATGCGCCGGTGAACGAGGCGAACGACCTTGGCTGATTTTGCAATTGGCGTTGACCTTGGCGGCACGAATCTACGCGCCGCGGCGATCACGCCTGACGGCACCCTGCTTGAGGACTTCAAAGTCGCAACGGAAGCCGCCGCCGGGCGCGACAAAGTGGCATCGAACATCATGGAGGGCATTCGGCAAGTGCAAACTGGCCACGACGGCGACGAGCTGCTGGGCATTGGCATTGGCGTGCCAGGCTTGATTCGCCTCGAGGAGGGCGTGATCGTCGCCTCACCGAACCTGCCAGGTTGGGAAGACTTTCCCCTTAGAGACAAGCTTGAAGGCCAGCTTGGCTGCCCAGTCATCCTCGAGAACGACGCCAACGCGGCGGCATTAGGAGAGGTGTGGCTAGGCGCCGGCCGGGACGTTGACGACCTGGTCCTGCTGACATTGGGGACCGGCATTGGCGGAGGCGTCATCAGCGGCGGTCAGGTGCTACACGGCCAGGACGGGATGGCGGGCGAGCTCGGTCACATTACCGTCGAATCCCACGGGGGCGCGCTGTGCGGCTGCGGCAACTACGGCTGCCTGGAAGCGCACGCCTCGGCCACAGCGGTACGGCGCATGGCCGAGGAGGCCATCGCCGCGGGCAAGTCCCCCGCGCTAGCCGAACTCGCGGAATCTCATGGGAAAATCAGCGCTCGCCTCGTCGACGCAGCGGCGCAAGATGGGGACGCCGAGGCCAAACGTATCTACGAGCGCATGGGCGAAGCGCTTGGGCGCGGACTAGCAAACCTCGTCAATATCTTCAACTCCCCCCTTTTCCTATTGGCCGGTGGAGTCTTGGCCGGCTGGGACCGGTTCGCTCCCGCCATGTTCGAAGAAGTCCGGAAGCGATCCTACACCTACCGCCAGACGAATACCCGCATCGAAAAGGCCCAGTTGGGTAACAAGGCGGGACTTTACGGCGCCGCCTACCTCCCAATCCAGCAATCGAGCCAGTGCTTACTATCATAAATAACCGTATGTATGAGACAATGCGGCATGGCAAGAATAGCCACGCGTATCAGACTCAGTACTGGGGAACGCCGGACGTTGGAGGGCTGGGGACGCGCGCACAAGAGCGAGCGCCGTGCGGCGGACAGAGCCCGGATCATTTTGTTGGCGGCGCAAGGGATGTCGAACCGGGAGATCGCCGCCCAGTTGGGCACGCGGGCCGCACGAGTGTCGAAGTGGCGTACGCGCTTCGCTGGCCAACGACTGGCCGGTCTGGCGGATGAAACGCGACCCGGCAAGCCGCGGCGATACGACGCTGACACCGAAAAACGCATTCTGCAAAAGCTGGACGACACGCCGCCTTGCGGACAGGCGACCTGGACGGCTCCACGGCTGGCCGCGGCGCTGGGCGATGTCAGCGACCAACAGGTCTGGCGCGTGTTGCGTCGGCGCGGCATCTCGTTGTGCCGGCGGCGTAGTTGGTGCCTCTCCACCGATCCCGAATTCTCGCGTAAAGCCGCCAACATCGTGGGACTCTATCTGCACCCGCCTGACAACGCCATCGTGCTGGCGGTCGACGAGAAGCCCAACATCCAGGCCCTGGAGCGCGCCCAGGGTTGGCTCAGACTGCCCGACGGCAAGGCTTTGACGGGTTTCTCGCACGGCTACAAGCGCCACGGCACAACGACCTTGTTCGCGGCCCTGGAGGTCGCCACCGGCCACGTCACGGCCGGGCATTACCGGCGCCGCAGACGGCGTGAGTTTCTTGACTTCATGAATCAACTGGTCGATCTCTACCAAGGTTTTGAGTTGCACGTCGTACTGGACAACCTCAACACCCACAAACCGAAACGTGATCGCTGGCTCAAACGCCACCGCAAGGTGCACCTGCACTACACGCCCACCTACGCCTCCTGGCTCAACCAGGTCGAGATCTGGTTCAGTATTCTCAGCCGTAGAGCGTTGCGCGGGGCCAGTTTCACCTCCCCTTACGAAGTACGCCAGGCCATCGACCGCTTCGTCCAAGCGCACAACAAAAACGCCGCCCCGTTCGAATGGACCAAGGCTAACGTCCAGCAGCGACCCCTTTCTCATTCATACGCTAATTTATGATAGTAAGCACTAGTCCAGACGTGTTGCCTACCCGAGATCGACGACAGGCACGGCCTAACGTGGATGATGGAGCGAGTCTGGGGGATTGGAGCGGGTGACGATTCGAACTTCCCCTTCGAAAACTGCCGGGCTGGGTGAAGTCCATGCGAGACCACGGGTCTTCTTTCCGAAAGGCGCAACTGCTTTTCCAGATAGCGCGATGCCTTCGGAATACTGGGTCAAGACCTTGTGGGCGGGAATTACTGGTATGTTTCTTGCAGCCGGCGGTCGAGGAAGGCTGTAATTTCCGGAAGCCTTTGAGGATTATTCATCAAGTTCCTCACGCCGAGGTGCCGGCGTTCGCTGAGAAAAATGTCAACCGCCGCGAGGGCTATCTTATACGCGACGGCTGCCTGGTTGGTATTCATGGAGGCCCAGCCCGCAGCGAGCAATTCCAGGCTGGGAAGCTGTTCTTGGCGCCCCAAGCGTTCGAGCAGCTTATGGTCCGGAGGCGATAATTGCCTGCCCGAGAATTTTTGAGCCAGACCTTCGTGCAGCCAAGCTGGCCATCGACCGATCCTAGCGAGACAAGCGTGCACGAATTCATGCGAGAGGGTGCTGCGAACGTGCGCGTCGATTTGCCCATTGCTGGGAAGTGCGATACGGATCTTGCCGTCGTATTGGCCACGACTCCAGTCCGACGCTCCGGTGGTGACCCGGTAGTTTGAGAGGCTCTGAATAATGACGACGAAACGCTCGTTCGACGGGCAGCCCAACTCGTAAGAAATTCGGTTGATTTCTCGCTCAAAGGCGGCACTCAAGCGGCGAGCAGCCGTCGGATCCAGGTTTTCACCCTCGTAGCGCAATACGAATCGTGAACCGTACGTCGCATCGTCGCTTTTGTCGCCCTTGGACTCGCGGAGGGCCTTGGCGTAAATTCGCTCGATAGAGGGGTTAGGCTGGATCTCGAGCGAGCGCTTCAAGTACTTGCGGGCCGCCTCAACGTCATCTCTCTGGTATAAGCTGATCCCTGCGACGGCGAGCAGGTCGGCGTTATCGGGGTGACGCTTTAGGGCCGGCTCGACCACCTGGAGTGCCCTGTCGGGGCGAGTGAGCTGTAGAAGAGCCTGCGAGCGAAGAAGCGCCACCTGAGGATGCTCCGGAGGCGCTCCGGCGGCCTCCAGGATGCGCTCTGCATCTGCCGGCTGCTTTCTTTTCAGCATCGCAATGGCTTCGAGCACGGCAGCCTGAAGTTCGGGCGAGTCGTCTCCCACGATCGCTTCCGGCCGGGTGGGTTGGGTGCTCTCGATCCCCAGAGTCATGATGGTAGAGTCAACGACCCTGCTCGCCGAGGCGCTGCGGCGGCTCCGCTCGAAATCCTCGAGCCCGGCGAGGGACTCTTTGGAAATGTAACCGCGCAGCCGCTTGCCCGCGATCTCAGTGGAGACGGAGTAACAGGGGCTCCTGATGCCTGCGATGGCAAAACGAAGCTGCACCTTGTGACCCCGCGGCAAGCTGGCGATCCCGCTTGCTCCTTCCGAACAAGCGGAGAGCAGCGGAGCTTGGTCCACCTTGACAACAAGGTCTTTCGCTTGCAGAGAGGCGGCCAATACAATCGATAAGCACGCCGTTAAGATCGTCTGAAGTCTGGTGGCTCGCGAGCGCATCATCACCAACATGGTAACGATTGTCGTCCGTTTCGTCTTTCGGGCGAATGCCTGAGGTCAGCGCCGAGGCTAAGTAGACGCCTCAGGGCGCAATCACGGTCTTCCGCACTCCTCCCACAGACATACCGTTTGGCGCGCTTGGTTGGGTTCGGCCAAGGGGAAGCGGTGCGCAATTACTGCTTCGTCTGCCCAGGTGTGGGCGGGACATAGCCCGGTGGGAGCTGCGAGCCTTCACCGAAGAAGAACTCTTCCATCTGCTTCATGATTAGTTCCTGGGCCTCCATCGTCGCGGGGTTGAGCCGGTACTCGTTGATGACCATCTTGAGGTGCTCGGCCCACAAGGCCCAGGCGTCTTTCGACACGTTGTCATAGATCTTCTGGCCTAGCTCTCCTTCGAAAGGCGTCTCGTCGAGCCCTGGAAGCTCCTTGCCGAACTTTACGCACTTAACTATTCTCCCTGCCATCGGTTTCACCGCCCACCCTATTCTAGGGGGAATGCCACAGGACTGCAAAAATCGAGGCTGGTCCGCACGCGTACTATTGGCGAACAGGGGCTTCGCGGGTGGCTACGTAAATGAAGCAAATCCCCAATAAACCGAACTCAATACTAATCCCTATGGCAGAGCCTGCCGCGCGTTTTCATGGTCGACATAGACATCAAGTTCCTGCAGCGATCCGAACGCGTTCAACTGCAAGCAAAAAGGGAAGGACGCCTGTCACGATCTTTGGCAATGGCGTTGACGTCACCGAGATTGATATTGCGAGCCTGCGGCTTTACCTGGCCAGCAATCCTGCGGCGTGCACTCCTAGTGGTCCGCAGGATTGGTCGATGGCGGATCGAGGCGATCCCGATACCGATGTCGGTTCGCCATTTCAATTGCTATTTGAGCGTCTGCAAAAGCGACCGCGAAGTAAAGATTGGCGCCACTCCGTTTTTTCTGTGATTGCTTGCCGTCGCCTACCACAAGTCAGGCCAAGACGAACTTGCCATCACGACACTCGAGCTGCCCCCAAAGAGGATGGCCAAGACTGGCGACAAGAACTAGGCAGCCCCCATACAATCCGACTTCAAGAAGCTAGGCGTCGCACCGTTAACGAAAGCCGATTCGGAATAGATCGGACAGGGATAGTTCCGGCACCTTCCTCGACTCAGGTAGGTCCATACGGCGAATCGGCGGTTCGCGCCGCCTCCCCTCGAAACAGAGAGGGGGGTCAAACAGCAAATCATGGTCTGTTGCTGAAGATAACAATGATGGCGGGTGGAACCTGATTTCACGCTAGGATTCGAGGAGCGGGTCTTGGTCAGAGGCCGCCGAAGAGTTCTGAGAAGGACGGAGGCCGCGAATTTGCGGGAGCTTCGTCCCGTCACAAGTGAGGCGACCCGTCCGCGGCGTCAAGGTCTGCAATGAAAGGTCTTACCCAAGTCCAGCCGCCCTTGACCCTGGTCGCCACGGATCCAAGAAAGCAGCCGCTAAGGCGGAAGGTTCGTAAAGTTCTGGCACTATAGTACGGGTAGACTCAGGGGTATGGATTAGCTTAATATGGGGCGATGGTGTGGGAGTTTTCTAGGTAATGAACCTCATTGCAGTCGAGCTGTTGCGGGTTGCCCACAGAGAGTAAGATCATCTGATATGCGACGGCTGGCATGGAGATCGGCTATGAGAAACGGTAAGGCGGGAACGCTTAGCAGGGCGGGATTTGGATTCCTTCGACTTAAGACGATTCTCAAAAAGGATAATCGAGCCATCATACTACCCTTGTTCGCCCTCATGTTTGCGGCCATGATGGCGTTCCTGGGCCTGGTCTTCGACGGCGGGCGCCTCTATTTCGAGAAGCGCCGCATGCAGGTAGCGGCAGATTCCGCGGCGTGGGGCGGCGCCTGGGAGATGCTGCGCGGCCAGAACACGACGATGATCGAGAGCGGCGGCAGGGACGACGCGGCGCTGAACAACTTCACCAATGGCCAGCAAGGAACTACCGTTGACATCACTATTTTGGCGGGGAGCTGTGTCGAGGCGGAGATCTCTAGGCCTCACCCGACGACCTTCATGCGAGTCGTGGGCGAAACCCAGGCAACTGTCGCGGCTCGAGCCGTGGCTTGTATTCAGCAAAACCCGAGGCCGCCTTGCATTCTCTCCCTGAACTGTACCGACGACGGCCCCGGCTTGTTGTTCAACGGAGGTGGAACCATAACCGCGAGCAACTGCGACATTATCATCAACTCGAAGGCCGACGACGCCATCCGCACCAACGGGACCGGCAATTGCCCGAACGTCATAATGACCGGGTACGGGGTAATTGCCTACGGTTACGGCGGAGGAGTTCTTCAGAACGGCGCCAACAATTGTATTACGTGCCCCGGATGCCTGCCTCTAGACCAGCCCGTGGCCAGCAGTTTGTGCGCAAAAGACCCCTATTGCTCGAACTACGCGACCAACGACGAAACGGGTTATCCAACCGGATGCACGCCGCTACCCGACCCCTGGGAAATGTCGCCCCTCCCCGGCCCCCCAATCGCCATGCCGAATATCGGAGGCGGTAACTACAACACATTTACCGCTTGCGCCGCCGGTTTTACGAGCGGGCCCCTGCTCTTGCCGTGCTTCGATGCAATAAACGAGGCGGGGTTGTCCCAGCCCCACCTGATGATTCCAGGATCGGCTCCCCCGACGCCAACTGGGTATCCAGCTAATCCTACTGGCGGTTGGAATAATACGGGTGGCCTCTACTACGACCAGATCAGAATCAGCGGGGGCTACGTGCGTTTCTATTGCACGAATACCGACCCCGGATGTTTGCTGATGACAGATGAATTCCGGATCAGCGGCGGCACCGTGACGGGCGACGGGTTGACGTATTACGTCACTCCTGTGCTTGACAACAAGGGCTTCGATATCACGGGGAACGCGGGGGAGGCACCTGACGTAGTAAGTTTCACCGCGCCCACGGGCGGGCCGTTCCATAACATGCTGTTCTTCAGCAGTCGGTTTAGTGATAAGGACTGCACCATCATAGGAGGCTCCGACTACACCGCCGTCGGCACGACCTATTGTCCTAATGGGGAACTCACCTACGGAGGCAACAGTCAAGTGGATATGTCTACGTCCTTCGCTTCGGTCATCGCGGACACGATCGTAGTCTCGGGGACGCCAGATCTTTCCATCAATTACACGGGCGCGGGGATAAACCCGGACCAGAGCCACGTCGTCCTGGTGGACTAGCGAGCGGAGTTGCAACCTGCAAGCGAGGATGAGACTTATGTTGAGGAATGCTTCGATGGGAAAACGAATCACTGCGCAACGCGGCAAGCAGAGCGGCGCCGCCCTTGTGGAATTCGCCCTGACGCTGCCCCTTCTTCTCGGCCTGTGCATGGCGGCTACGGACTTTGGGCGGATTTTCTATCACGCCGTTAGCATTTCCAATGCCGCCGGCGTCGGGGCCTTTTTCGGGGCGCGCGACATCGTCCACAGCGGCGACTTTGGCGGCCAGGAGGCGCACGCCGTCGATGACACGAAGAATCTCTCCGCGAGCAGCCAGCCGGTCACGGCGGAGGCGGATCAGCACTGCGTCTGTCCGGGCTCATCGACGGCCATCGACTGTGCCGACACGACTCAGACTTGCGGCACGTATGGCCTACCCAGGGGGTACGTCAAGGTTACCGTACGCCAGCAGTTCCCTCTGCTGGCGCCTTGGCCGATGATCGGCGGCCCCTCCGAGGTGTCGAAAACGGCCTTTTTTCGGGCGCAGTAGAAGTAAGGGCTTCGAAGCGAGGCAAAAACGATGAACAAGCAAAAAGACAAACGCCGTGGCGCAGTGCTCGTCGAGATAGCTCTCTGCTTCTTGATCTTTATTGTCTTGAGCATCGGACTGTTCGAAATGGCGCGCGGCGTGTGGATCTGGACTACGCTTTCCCATGCCGTGAGGCAGGGCTCGCGGTTCGCCATGGTGCGCGGAGCGGACGCGACGTATAACTCGCCGACCGACGTTGCCACCATCACTCAGGTCGTGCGAAACCAGGCTATCGGACTCTCTCCGTCCGATCTCACCGTCAATGTGACTTGGGAAACCGGAGCACAGGCCGGCGGGCAATTCGTCGAGGTCCAAGCGCTGTATCCGTTCAACTTCGTGACCGGATACGTGTTGTTCGGGGGGCCCATGAACCTGGGTGCAAAATCCCGCGCGATTATCTCCTACTGAACAGACGAGCCCCGAGATACTGGGAGGGTATTGAGGTGGAGGTCGGTTATCCCTTCCAGCTCGTAAGTTCACCCACCCTGGTTTACGGAAACACGATCGACCTCAGCGCGCGCACACAAATCACGATCGCTAACTACTTTCCGGCGCAAAAAGGAGCAACTGCGTGCCGGCTGGGTAGGACTGCCACCAATTCGCTCGCCGTCATGGCCCTCGAAACAAGCGACTCAGCCTGAAGCGAATTGGCTGGCTGTACCCGATTTCTCGCGTAGTCTACTGTTACCATAGGCTCCTAGAAGCTAGATCCCAACCTCGCCGGGTGTAGTTGAAGTCTTAGATTCCCAGCTCAGCAGTTAGCAGCCGCGGAGCTAGACGGAATCCTCCGCGGTCGGACTCTCATCCGTTTGCTGCTTCTTCTCTTCTTCCCAGTTTTCCAGGTCTTCTCGGAAGGTGTTGCGAGGGCCCCCTCGCGGCTTACGACGATCCTCCATGGGCCCGGCTCCGCCGCGGCGCTTCGCCGGGGCAACATAGGGGTTTCGCGGTTTTGGGCCTTTGTTTTTCACTTGGGAAAGCTTCGGCTCCGCTGCTGGCGATCCTTGCCATTTTTAGATTCATCTATTCCAAACTTTAAGGCAAGTGCGTTGTCACCAAGGGATCAATTTAGTCAGAAGTAGCGGTCAGTGACCGAGTGGCTCTGAGCCCCGGGGGGACAACGTCTAGTTGACGGCCAGCGCTTCGACGGCCGCTCCCACGACCCGGCGCGTCTTGCTGTCTTGAAGGAAGATGACCGCTTGTAGGTGTTCGCGGTTCCACTCGGGATCCAGCTCCACAGAGGCTTCGATCGACGTCACCTGCTCTTCTCGGGACTGGATGGTTCCGACCCGGCTGAGGTGACGCACCACTGATTGGTGCTCCAACTGCTTGCCGGCGTTTTCCCCGCGCCGGACAGAGTTTCGGAGGTTGTTTTCCCGGACTGCCAGCATCACGTCCACGCGTCCGCGCGCGGTATCCGGTAGACCCTCGACTGTGATGGTCAGTGGTACCGTCTTGTCCGGAGAACCTGCATCCTCTCTCGGACGGGTAATCCGGATATTCGCTTTGGGGGCTTCAGCGGCGCGAGCCACTGCCTGCTGGGATCGCGGCCCATCGCTGCCCACAAACACTTCACGGCCGTCTACGACCATTTGGGGCGTGAGCACCGGAGCCTGCCGTAAAGTCCTGCTGTATCCGCCCTGCCGATTGCTGAACTGGACCGACGAGTAGGGATCCTTCCAACCCAGATAATTCCAATAGTCCACATGCTCGCTTAGCGTGATGATTTGGGCGTTAGGAACGGGCTGAAGGCGTTCTAGGGTTGCGAGCAGAACGTCGGCCGGGGGGCAGCTCGAACAGCCTTCGGAGGTGAAAAGCTCGACCAGCACCGGATTAGGAGCGGTATTCGGGGTGTCCGGGCTACTAGTGCTTACTATCATAAATAACCGTATGTATGAGACAATGCGGCATGGCAAGAATAGCCACGCGTATCAGACTCAGTACTGGGGAACGCCGGACGTTGGAGGGCTGGGGACGCGCGCACAAGAGCGATCGCCGTGCGGCGGACAGAGCCCGGATCATTTTGTTGGCGGCGCAAGGGATGTCGAACCGGGAGATCGCCGCCCAGTTGGGCACGCGGGCCGCACGAGTGTCGAAGTGGCGTACGCGCTTCGCTGGCCAACGACTGGCCGGTCTGGCGGATGAAACGCGACCCGGCAAGCCGCGGCGATACGACGCTGACACCGAAAAACGCATTCTGCAAAAGCTGGACGACACGCCGCCTTGCGGACAGGCGACCTGGACGGCTCCACGGCTGGCCGCGGCGCTGGGCGATGTCAGCGACCAACAGGTCTGGCGCGTGTTGCGTCGGCGCGGCATCTCGTTGTGCCGGCGGCGTAGTTGGTGCCTCTCCACCGATCCCGAATTCTCGCGTAAAGCCGCCAACATCGTGGGACTCTATCTGCACCCGCCTGACAACGCCATCGTGCTGGCGGTCGACGAGAAGCCCAACATCCAGGCCCTGGAGCGCGCCCAGGGTTGGCTCAGACTGCCCGACGGCAAGGCTTTGACGGGTTTCTCGCACGGCTACAAGCGCCACGGCACAACGACCTTGTTCGCGGCCCTGGAGGTCGCCACCGGCCACGTCACGGCCGGGCATTACCGGCGCCGCAGACGGCGTGAGTTTCTTGACTTCATGAATCAACTGGTCGATCTCTACCAAGGTTTTGAGTTGCACGTCGTACTGGACAACCTCAACACCCACAAACCGAAACGTGATCGCTGGCTCAAACGCCACCGCAAGGTGCACCTGCACTACACGCCCACCTACGCCTCCTGGCTCAACCAGGTCGAGATCTGGTTCAGTATTCTCAGCCGTAGAGCGTTGCGCGGGGCCAGTTTCACCTCCCCTTACGAAGTACGCCAGGCCATCGACCGCTTCGTCCAAGCGCACAACAAAAACGCCGCCCCGTTCGAATGGACCAAGGCTAACGTCCAGCAGCGACCCCTTTCTCATTCATACGCTAATTTATGATAGTAAGCACTAGCTTCACTGCCCGCCTGACCGAATCCCAGCGCAGCCGCGATCAAGCCGACCGCCGGCAGCAGCAGAGCGCGAAGCCTCCCGGCTGTGATCCGCCACATCATAGGGACAGTATGGCGCGTACTCGCTTCTTTTGGAAGGGACCCGCGGGTGAACCAGCCCTGGTAGTCTCGCCGTCCGAAACGCGCATGGCGCCTTCAGTCCGAGACTCGCGCCACGCGCCGCTTCAAGGTCGGCCGCTCGTCTTCGCTTTCTTCGCCGCCTGCGGGAGATCCGTCATCCTCGGTGGGGATCTTGCCGCTGGGGGGCTTGCGTTTGAGAGTCGGGCGGTCGGGGTTCAGTTCTTCCCTTCGACTTCGATGCCCGGCCTGAAGCTGCGTCAGGCGTGCTTTGACCGTGTCGAACTCGCTTGTGTTGACGGCGTACTCCGTCCGATCGGGAAGCAGTTCATCGATCACTTTCTGGATTCGCTTGATGCGATCTTCAGTCAGCGGGTGCGTCTTGAACACCTTGGCGATCTTGCTCTTGCTGGTTTTTTTCTTTTTCTGTGCTTTGAGGCGCTCGAAGAACTGGATCATCGAGGCCGGATCGTACCCCGTCTTGTAGAGGTACTGCACGCCGAGAAAGTCCGCCTCGCGTTCGAAGTTGCGGGAGAACTTTAAGAAGGTCAGGGGAACGGCGAGGCCCGCCGCCTGGCGTATGCCATAGCCTGTCCAGCCACCGAGGAAGATCAAGGGGATAGTGGCTAGGTTCGTTCCGTGCCTGGCGGCAACATGGGCGATTTCGTGGGCCATCACGCCCGCCAGCTCGGCCTCGCCGCCGGCCAACTTGACCAAGCCCGAATTGACATAGAAATACCCGCCCGGCAGGGCGAAGGCATTTATCTCATCACTGTCGATGACCTTGATCGTAAACGGCACGCGAGCGTCGGAGTTGCGAACCAGATTCTGTCCCACTCGATTGACGTACTCGGCTATGACCGGGTCGTCAACGATCTTCGCGTTGCGTTCCACCTCGGCCGCCAATTGTTTGCCGAGCGCGATTTCTTTTTCGATCGAATAGAAGTTGATGCCCTTACCGACGTCCCGTTCGCCGATCGCCTCGACGTCTTCCTTGGGCTTCTTGGGCTCTTTCTTCTCGACTTTGCCGAAGGCGCTCGGCGAGACTGCCAGCGCTGCGGTCAATAACATCACTAAGCTCAGACGTTTCATGATCCCTGCTCCTTCTTCTCCTAACCGCGACACTCATTAGATGCAACCGAGAGCGCTTTCGGTACAGTTTTTCTTGCCTTTGCGAGAGCGGCTGGGGCCGCGGCACTGCGTCACTTGACCCCCACCAATACGGCTTCGGAATCGGGAAGCGGCTCGGATTGAACAGGCCGCAAATCCCCGACGATCCCGGAAGACAAAAAGAAGTCGCGAACGGGGACTGCCTCTTCCCCTTCCACCGTAACCGTCAGGGAAACGTCGGCAGCGGGACCCAGCAGCCGAATATCGATTCGGTCAAGGTCCTCGTACAGCCGAACGTACGAAATGGCCGCGACGTTGATCATGCGGTTGCGGATGCGAATGAATGGCGTATGCACGGATTCTTCCTCCTCGGTTTTAGCTTCTTAGCAAAAGGACGGCTGGTGACCGGTTTGTGATTCAACAAAGTTGGTTTTTTGCGTAGGTTTTACAATCCGCAGTCGGGACGGCTCGGCCCAAGCAACGGCCACAAAAAACTACGCCCGGATAGCCTGGTCTGCGGCTACCCGGGCGAAACTGCGACGGGGAAGAGAATAAGCGATTTCAGCTCTTGTTCGGACGCTCGACCTGAAGATCGTTGGTTACCGAGAACACGCCGGATACGCCGTTGGTCTGCAGGAAGGCCACGGTCTTTTCCGACTCTCGGGCAACCACACCCTTGAGGGTGACGTCCCCGCGGTTGACAATGATATGAATGTTGGGCCTCGAGCCCAAGCCGTAACGGCTGAGCATCGGATGCCCGTAAATCGCTCGCGCAACCGCGTAGCGAATCTGGCTGTCGTGTGTCGAGAGAGGCAGCACCTCAATCTGGTTGTCGACGTTTGAAACGCCCTCCAGTCTGGCAACAACTCTCTCGGCGGCGGTCTTCGTTGTGGGCCGCACGACTTGGCCCGATAGGGTGACCATCTCACCGTTTACCTGGAATTCCAGGTTGTCGAACACGTTGTGATACGGCAGCAAAACAAGCTCGTGGCGTACTTGGCGCTCGAGCTGCGTTAGGTCGCTGGTGGCCGCGGTGGCAGCAGGCAAGGCTGCCAGACCTAGCACCAAAACCAGCGCGAAACTTCGAAGGTTTTTCCTCATGACTTTCTCCTTTTCCTTGCCAGCTTTTAGCTTGGTGTCGATTCTCGGTCGTGGCCACTTCCGAAACTTCTATGCACAGCCGTTTGGATGCAGCGAGTGTTCTATTGGGTACAAGAAATGTTGACTCTGAGAGAACGTTGATGCTAAGAGCCGCATTTCTTACCACTGGCCGGTAGGAGTGACGCAAATACCTGCCGTCAGGATGTAGCGGCGCGATCCATTGCCCTCGGCGGAGCCGCGTGCGTGAGCAAGCGATAAGTTCCAGGTCCCGTATCGCACGGCCCGGCGGTCGTTCTGCCGAGACTTGCGGCCGTTGGTTACGACGGGAACGTGGCAAGAGTGCTGCAGGAGCGAAAAATGGGGACTGCCACCTATTCGCTCTCCATCACAGCCGTCGAAACGAACCACTTAGCCTGGAGCGAATTGGCTGGCTGTACCCGATTTTTCGCAACGTATACTTTCACCACGGGCTGCTAGGCCAGGCCAATTCGAGAGAAACGACCGGTGAAAGCCAGCCATTGCCGGCAGAGACGGTGGGCGCCGCGGGGAGTCAGTCTCGAGAATCTTCAACCTTCATCCGTTGCGCGTGCACTCGTGCCACATGCCACATGTAATGGTCTACTTCGTGGTTAGCGGCTTGGACGATGTTCGTACGGGCGGCCTTCGTCTTTCCGTTGGCCTCGTGATAAAGCCCGATGTAGAGGTAGGCGTAGAACAGATGCTGGTTGAGGGCCGCGGGTGATGGCGAGCCGGCCCGAGCTGCTTCAAGCACTTTTTCTATCGTTCCTTCGCCACGAAACAGCCGGTAGATCTCGGCCATCGGAACGCGCGAATCCCCTTCGATTCTCAGGATCGATCGCTGCGCGTCCTGCGCGCCGCCGAAGCGCGCCACGCACAGATAGTGCCAAACCGCGTTTTCAACGTCGTTGGGATTGACTGTTTGGTGGGATTCAAACTGTCGGCGGCCTTTCTCGTAAAGTCCGGCGTAGTAGTAGGAGATTCCCCGCTGCCAATGTTGAGGCTCCTGGCGGGGGTCCAGCTCGATCGCTTTGTCGAAATCTTCAATCGAGTCTGCGATGCGATTCAGCTTGAAGAGTACACCGCCGCGACGGTTGTAAGAGTTGGCTTGTTCGGGACGGAGCTTGATCGCTTCATCGTAATCAGCCAACGCCAAGGAGTGCTTCCGGGCCCGCTCGTAGATAGCTCCCCGAAGCAAGTAGCCGGTCGCATGCCGAGGGTCCCGCTCGATGGCCTGATTTGCCAACGAGAGCGCGCGACGCTCCTTGCCCTTTCTGTAGGCTGCTTGCGCTTCGATGAGAAGCGCGTTAACCGACTTTTGGGCGGCTAGTGCTGGAAAGGCTGCCCCTACGCTCACGGCGGCCGCGGCCAAGTAAAGAGTGATTCTTCTCATCACCTAATGCTATGGTAAAGTGCCGCAGCGGTGTTGCGCCACGTACTGAGGGCAGCCGAGTTGGCTTCTGATTTGTGGCGGCGGAGTGCGCGACGCTGACGCGCCGATTAGCGCAAGCCTTCAGACATCCAGGGAGTTTCCGAAGATGACGGACAAGCTAGAGAAGTCCGAGGAAGAATGGAGGCACAATCTCACCCCGGAGCAGTTTGAGGTAACTCGAAATAGGGGGACCGAGGCGCCCTTTTCCGGGGAGTATCACGACTGCAAGCGGCCTGGTCTCTACCGGTGTGTCTGCTGCGGCAACGAGCTGTTTCAATCATCCACAAAGTTCGATTCCGGTACCGGGTGGCCGAGCTTCACGGAACCGATCACCGCCGAAGGCATCACCGCCGAGTCGGATGTGAGCTACGGAATGCGTCGTACTGAGGTATTGTGCAGCGCCTGCGACGCCCACCTCGGACACGTATTCGAAGATGGCCCGGCGCCGACAGGGCTCCGCTACTGCATCAACTCCTTGGCCCTTGAGCTGGACGAAGAGAGCTAGCTCGCTTGATGAAGGAG
Source organism: Bryobacterales bacterium (assembly GCA_965222095.1). Classification (GTDB taxonomy): domain Bacteria; phylum Acidobacteriota; class Terriglobia; order Bryobacterales; family UBA6623. Next base: position 915,656 of record CBDCTD010000004.1, on the reverse strand, counting down.
GGATGAGCATGGCTTCCAACTGGGAAAGGGTTGTCGTCACCATCGTGTCGGTGCTCCTGGCCCTTCTTTTTCTAGGGATCGGGCTGCCGAAGCTGGTGGGGGTAGAGATGCAAGTCGAGAGCTTCAAGAACTGGGGTTACCCCCCCTGGTTTGTGCACGCGATCGGAGCCACCGAAGTCGTAGCCGCGCTCTTGCTTTTGATGCGTGGAACGCGCCTTTTCGGCGCAGCCCTACTGGCTTGTGTCATGGCGGGGGCGGCCCTTACCCACGGGTGGTACTCAGAGTTTGACAGGCTGGGGCCGCCGATCGTGCTGCTCGTTCTTAGTGCGCTGATTGCGGGGCACGCGCGCTCGGCGGGGCGGGGAGGACGAGCGACCGACCGCGTAGTTCGATGCTTATTAGCCATGCGTCTACTGCATGGAGTGTTGCCCGTCTTCCACGCCACGACGGGTGAGAGCTCGCTCCAGCTCCATAGAAAGGTCGTTTATGGATTCGCTAATCGCATCGAGCGTTCATCAATACGGTGTTAGTACATCTCTGTTCGAAATGGCCCTCGAAGCCCAAGAACCCCATTTATGCAGCCCCTTTGAATTCAGAGGTGCGCACACCGGAGGTGAGTAATGGAGAGCAACGTCGCACGGCTATACCGGTGCGACGCCGTAGGGCAGTTCCGTGACCTCAAATCACTCGCCGAGAAGGCGATCGCACAACTGAGCGACGACCAGCTCTTCACAACTCTTGATGAAAAAGCCAATAGCATCGCTGTCCTGATGAAACACGTCGGTGGGAACCTTCGGTCGCGCTTTAGCAACTTTCTTACCTCAGACGGGGAGAAGCCGGACCGCCATCGGGACACGGAATTCGATGTGCGTGACGACACCGAGGCGACGATCCTCAAGCGCTGGGAAGAAGGCTGGCAGTGCTTATTCGATGCCATCGAGAGCCTCACTGACGACGATCTCTCAAAGACCGTCTTCATTCGTGGCGAACCGCATTCCGTCGTGAAGGCCATCAACCGCGGCATGACCCATAGTGCCGCTCACGTCGGCCAGATCGTTCTCCTAGCCAAGCACCTACGCGGCGGTGACTGGCAATCACTGAGCATCCCTCGCGGCAAGTCCGAAGAGTTTAACACCAGAATGCGGCGGAAACAGTCAGGCTCGCGCCCATGAAGGAAAAGCCTTGCCTTCGATACACTGAATCCAGTTGTGAAGATCCTGGTTTCAGCCGGCGAGGCTTCGGGCGACCGCTATAGCGCCGAGCTTGTAGAGCAGCTTCGCCGGCGACTGCCTCAGGCTGAGTTCTTTGGCTGCGCCGGTCAGCGACTGCGGGAAGCTGGCGTGCGGCCCGTGATACGCGCTGAGGAGCTGGCGGTGGTGGGTATCTTCGAGGTGGCGAGGGATATTCCCCGCATCTACGGGCAGTTTCGCCGGCTGGCGGCCGCCGCCGTCGCGGAGAAGCCGGCGCTGGCGATCCTCACCGACTCACCTGACTTCAACCTGCGGCTGGCGAAGAAACTCCACCGCGCTGGAATTCCCGTGGTCTACTACGTTGCGCCGCAGGTTTGGGCTTGGCGTCAGAGACGAGTGCGCTTGCTCCGAGATTCTGTCGATCATCTGCTTTGCATCTTTCCTTTCGAGGAGGAATTCTTTCGAAGCCACCGCGTGGAGACGACTTTTGTGGGGCACCCGCTCTATGGTTTGCTCCAACCGACCCTGTCAAGGCAGGAATTCTGTTCCCAGCACGGATTGGCGCCGGAGAAGCCGTTGATCGCAGTGTTGCCCGGCAGCCGCCGGGGCGAGGCTTCCCGCCATATGGGGCCTGTTCTTGATGCCGTCGCCCGGCTTAAGCGGCAGCGACCAATGAACTTCGTGCTACCGGCGTCGACGACCACGGGCCGGGCTTTTTTTGCGCAACGCATCTCAGATCCAGCCGTCCAAGTGATTGAGGGCGAAACGGAAAATGTGCTCGCGAACGCCGATCTTGCTTTGGTCGCAAGCGGCTCGGCCACGGTCGAAGCGGCCCTGCTGGGCACGCCCATGGTCGTCTTCTACCGGGTTACGACCCCGAGTTGGATCGTAGGGAGAATGATGGTAGACGTTCCCTTCTACAGCATGGTGAACCTATTGGCTCAGCGGAGAATCGTCCCCGAGCTGATCCAAGGCGACTGCACCGGGGAACGACTGGCAACCGAAGCTGCGCGGCTGCTGGAAAGTGAGGAAGCTCGGCGGCAAATGAAGCAGGATCTGGAAGTTGTTCGGCAGAAGCTGCGGGGCGAAATGCCCGCCGCCCAGCGAGCAGCAGAGGTGATATGCAACAAGCTAAACCTGACAGGGATCCCCGCCAAGCGGGAAGCAGAATCCCTACCCGTCGGCTGAGGGTAGCCGGACGTACTTCGAGCGATGAGGCCGCGCAGTGGTGCGGGCCGATCCCGCGGCGCGCATTCGATTCGCTCAAGATTGCTTCCACCCTGGTGGTACTCCTGCTTGCGCCTGTCGCTGCGAATGCGCAAGACGACCGGCCGCTCATCGATGTCGAATCGTACAACATCGACGTCGAGATCGACTTCGAGACTCAGGTTCTCGAAGCGGAAACAGAAGTCACATTCATTCCCCGAGAAGAGACACACTTAATCGTTTTCGAGTTGAATAACGGCCTTAATCTAAGTCGAGTCGAGGCGGCCGACGGCTCAGAAGTACCGGCCGTGCGTTACAGGCAGGACTTCACGATCCGACTGAATTTTTACGACACGCTACCGATTGGCGAACCTGTGGGCGTGACGTTCTTCTACGACGGACGCCTGGAGGGAACAGAGAACTCGCCCGTTGAGGGAGTCAGCTTGGCCTCCGTCGAACCCGATCGCGCCTTTTTGCTCTATCCCGGCCGTTGGTTCCCCGTCAACGGGTACGGTGCGGACCGCTTTACGGCGAGCATCAGCGTCACGACAGCCGGAGGGTATCACGTTATCGCCAGCGGCTTGCCGACCTATGAGTTTGCCGAAGAGGGCATGGAAAAGCGCAAATTCACGTTTGACCGGGCCTCGTTTCCCGGCAGCATCGCCGTTGTGCCGGACGATCCCCTCCGCGTTGATGGCCGGTCAGGTTCCACGGACGTTTACTTCCACTCGGTGGACGAAGACCTGCGCCTAGCATATGGGGACACCGTAGGCTCATTCGTCGAGTTCTTCACGGACAAGTTCGGCGCGCCCTACACGACGTCGCTCGCTGTCGTGGAAGTGGGAGAGTCCGCTCCCACCGGGTATTCCGCCCCCGGAATCATCTTTCTCAGCCCCTTTGGGATCGGTCAAGAGGTGAACCGTCAATTGGTGGGCACCCAAGTAGCGCACCAATGGTGGAGAGCCATGGTGTCCCCGGGGAACCGCAACCACGCCTGGCTTGACCTGGGCCTGGCGTTATACTCTTCCGCTCTGCAAGTGGAGGAAGAAGAAGGCGAAGAGGCCTTTGATGCAACAGTCCAGGACATTCGGATCAACGCGCTGACGTACGATGAGATCCCCATCATTCAGTCCGGCCGGCTGCCGGACTTTTCGCTCGAGATCAGCGCGCTGGCGGGTGCCAAAGGCGCGCTAGTCGCCCACATGCTGCGCTGGACGCTCGGCGACGATGCGTTCTGGAACACTCTGCGGCAGTTCGTCGAGAAGTTCGCCTGGAAGTCGACCACCACCGACGACTTCTTGGAAACCGCGGAAGCCGTCAGTGGAAAAGATCTGCAGCCCTTCTTCATTCAGTGGACCGAGTCGAGGGGCACGCCCGAGTTCAGCCAGGAGTATACGATCTATCGGCTCGGCGGAGGCAAGGGCTTTCGGGTGCTCGGCAAGGTGAAGCAAGACATGGACACCTTCCGTATGCCTGTCGAGTTGAAGATCGAGACCGAAGGAGAACCTGAGTTTGAGGTCATCGAAGTCGTGGGCACCTCATCGGATTACACGATTGACACCTTCGGCAAACCGAAACAGGTGATTCTTGACCCCAGAAACCGTATCCTGCGATTCGACAACACGATTCGAGTGCTCGTGGCAATCCGCAAAGGCGAGCAGCTCGTCGAGTACGGCTATTACAATGATGCGCTCACCGAGTACCAGAAGGCCCTCCAAATAAACCGCTACAGCTCACTCGCTCACTACCGCATTGGCGAGGTCTTCCTGCTGCAGAATAACTATCAGTCGGGGGCCAATGAATTTCGCGAGTCGCTCAACGGAGACCAGGAGCCTGCCTGGACACAGGTTTGGTCGCACGTCAACCTGGGGAAGATCTTCGACGTCACCGGTCAGCGCGAGCGAGCAGTCAACGAGTATCAGCTAGCCATCCGGACCCGTGACGATACCCAGAGCGCGCAAGCGGAAGCCAGCAAGTATCTCGACAAGCCCTATCGCCGACCCCGCCGCACCGAGCGCGTTTACTAGCGAAAGCCAGGGGTTCGGCCCCACCCAGCGCGAGTCACGGCCTTCCATCCGCGGCAGCGAAGCGGCTACCGTCCTTGTCGATACGACGCTAGAGTCCATTGCTCAGGGCCTTGCTCGCCGCCTTGATTCCGGAGAACGTAGGTGTTGCCGTCGTCGGCCACGATTTTGAAGTAGGAATAATCAGGCCCGTACCAGCGATCCAGCACCTGGATTACCTCCAGTTTCCGCCCTTTCAATTCGAACCGAACGGGGCGCTCGTCCGCCTTGTAACCCGAATACGTTTCGACCCGCAGATCCATTCTCTTCCTGGAACTCATCTTAACTGCCGCGTGACGGCGTTGTAGAATGCTGGAGTGCGTAGGCACTTCGGCTGGTTGATTCGGTTGCTTGCCCTGCTTGGGCTCGCACTCGCAAGCCTTCTGTTGGGCAAGTCCGCTTGGGAGAGCGTTACCGGCTATCAAAGCGAGCACGTCTTTCGTGCCGACCTTCCTGGTGGCGAACCGCTGACTCGGCGGGTCGTATTGGTCGTCCTCGACGGAATAAGGGTTGACGTTTCCCGGCAAATGCCTTTCTTCCAAGAATTGGCGCAGAGGGGAGCGGCAGGTACCGCGCGGGCCGGGATGCCTTCTTTGTCGAATCCCGCTCGAGCGGCTATGGCGACCGGCGCTGGGGCTGAAGTTCACGGGGTCACCAACAACGGCCGGTACGAGCCTCCGCGCGTTGACTCCATCTTTTCGCTTGCCAAAGCGGGCGGTTTACCGATGGCCGCCGCCGGTTCGAGTTTTTGGGTGAAAGCCTTTGGCGCTCACCTGGGAGAAGCTGCGTCAGTCCACCGCAAGCATCCCCACGGCCAGGCCCAGGCCGATGACCTTGTTGATTGGCAGCGGCGCGTTTGCGGAGAGGATGTCGACTTCCTGCGGAAGTACGAGGCTGGCCTGCTGGTCATGGGAATCACGGCGGCCGACTCAGCCGGACACGACTTTGGGGGGCAGTCCGCGACCTATTTGCGTGTTGCGCGGGAAGTGGACTCGTGCCTCCGATTACTCGTTGAAGCACTCGATGATGGTGAGACGACGTTTGTTGTCTGTTCCGATCACGGCCACATAGATAGGCGGGGTCGAGGCGGTCACGGCGGGAGCGAGGAAGAGGTCTTGCAGGTACCCCTCGTGCTGGCCGGCAGGGCAATTCGGCAAAGTAACGGTTGGCGCGCCCAACAGATTGATGTCGCGCCGACCATCTGCGCACTGCTGGGGCTGCCGCTGCCTTCGACAAGCCAGGGAAGAATTCTGTGGGAAGCCTTGGCTGTTCCTGACGGGATAGCCGGCGCTCTTCGATCCCGGGAACAAGAACAGCGTCAGATTGCTCTCTCGAAACTGCCCAGCCGTGAGCAGTCACTGAAAGCCGGGCGAGCGAGCCGTGTAACCGGATCACTCGTCGCAGCGGCGCCCTTCACGTTGCTGCTGGTCGGAGTGTTCGTCAGCTACAGGACTCGCTGGGCACGGTTGGTGGCAGCCGCGGGCCTTTACTATGCCGTTTACTACATTCTGTTCTGGGCTCTCGGTTTGGGCTACTCGCTGAGTGTTGTGGGTCGCGAAGAATACCTCGCCGGCTTCTTCGCGCGAAACGTAGTCTGCTCGGTTGTCGCGCTGATCATCTCTTCCGGGTTTCTGTACCGAAAGGCGCTCGAGCCCCGCAGTGTTCTTGTGCTGGACCAAGCCTTGCTGATTTCGACCACAGTCGCCCTGCAAGTGATTGTGATGGACTATTGGTTCGGCTTGCGTATGAGTGACTTCATGCCCGACCTGACGGTGAGCTTCAAGGCCTGCCTCGACCTGCTTCAGATCTGCGCGATCGGGGGGGCAGCGCCGATCGTGTTCGCCTCAACGATCTTGATGGAGCGCCGCCGCGAAAGTCGCCTCACGGAAGGGGCCCTTTCATAGACACGAGGCATTAGAAAATAGACATGCAACAACTCCCACTCGGCCTTGCACCTGAGCGCCGGATCTTCACGGTTTCGGAGCTGACCACACAAGTGCGCGAGGTTCTGGAGGACACGTTTGCGGATGTCTGGGTTGCCGGCGAGATCTCGAACACCAAGCTGGCGCCGAGCGGGCATTACTACTTCACCCTCAAAGATCGAGACGCCCAACTTCGCTGCGTGTGTTTTCGCCAGAGTGCTCTTTACCTCAAGCTCAAACCGCAAGATGGCCTGGCTGCGCTCGTACGGGGCCGGGTGAGCGTGTATGAAGCCCGGGGCGAATATCAACTATATGTCGAACACCTTGAGCCGCAGGGTTACGGCGCGCTGCAGCTTGCTTTCGAGCAACTCAAGAGGAAACTGGCAGGCGAAGGCCTCTTCGATGAAGAGCGCAGGCGTCCGCTGCCCCAGTTTCCCCGCCGGATAGGCATCGTGACTTCCCCACGGGGGGCCGTGATCTCCGACATGCTGCGCATACTCGAGCGGCGCTTTGAGGGTCTCCACATTTTGGTCTATCCCGTCCTTGTACAGGGAGAGGGAGCGGCGGATGACATTTGCGGGGGCTTACAGCACTTCAGTAACACTCGTTGCGTCGATGTCGTAATTGTGGGTCGCGGTGGCGGGTCACTCGAGGACCTTTGGGCCTTCAACGAAGAGAGCGTGGCACGGGCCATTGCCGAATCTCAAGTTCCGGTGATCTCCGCGGTTGGGCATCAGACGGACTTCACGATCGCTGATTTCGTGGCCGATCTTCGGGCGCCGACTCCCTCGGCGGCGGCCGAGTTGGTCATCCGGCAAAAATCCGAATTCGCGGAGATGATCTCGGGCATCGAGGAGCGGCTCCTTCAGGCGGTGCGGTATCGACTTGCGATCACCGGACGCCAACTGTTGGAGACGAGCGTTGATCGCGCCGCGACGTCGCTCAGGCGGCGCTTGGGTGGTCTCTGGCAGCGCACCGACGAGCGTGGTTTTCAGCTCCGCCAAGCGGTCGCCAGGCGGCTGCGCACGGCCGAGACGCGCTTTCGAAACTCGCAGCATTCCTTGGCAATGCTCGACTTGCGGGTTCGGCTGGCGCAGACTCGTGCGCAAGTGGAAAGTCGCCAGGAGCGGCTGATGCCGTTGATGGCGCGGCGACTCGAATCAGGGCGAGCGAAGCTGGAATCCCTGGATCGTCAGATGCACCAGCTGAGCCCGCTGGCGATTCTCGAGCGCGGTTACGCGATCGTCGAAGCCCCGGATGGCGCGATCATCCGGTCGTCTGAACAGACAGCCCGCGGCGATTCTCTGGGTGTTCGCCTCCACCAGGGAAGGCTACGCGTACGAGTGGAAGATAGCCGCACCGATTAGGCGCTCCGCGATTGGGTACTGACTCTTACGTACTTCCTTCTGCCCGGCGACTTTGTTTACAGTGCTTTCATTCGAAGCGTCGTTAGGGGACGTTATAATCAATGAGAAACTGGAGTAATTGCATGAACAGATTCCGGTCGCACCTGATGGCTCTGCCGCTGATCGTGGCGCTAGGTCTCGTCTCCTGTGGTGCGAGTTCCGAACTCGGGGAGTCTTCTCGCGCCCAGGCCGCCGGCGACGCCAAACAAAGGGAACCCGCGCCTGATTTCTCCCTCCGCGACGCCAACAACCGAGAGGTCAAGCTGTCCGACTTTCAAGGTAAGGTTGTGCTGCTGAACTTCTGGGCTACCTGGTGCGGGCCCTGCAAGATCGAGATGCCTTGGTTCGTCGAGTTCCAGCGAAAATACAAAGACCGCGGGTTCTCGGTGATCGCCGTTGCGATGGACGAAGAGGGCTGGAAGGTTGTCCGTCCCTTCGCCGACCGGTTGAAGCTCAATTTCCCAATTGTGATTGGAACCGACGAGGTGGCTGACAATTACGGTGGCATTGCGGCCCTGCCGACCACCTACATCATCGACAAACAAGGGAAGGTTGCCCTGATGCACCAGGGCCTGACCAGCAAGGGCGACTACGAAGATGAGATTGAACGGTTGCTCTAAATCGCCGCTGACGGCGTTCCTGATTATTTCAATAGTCGGGATAGCCGGCGCCCAATCATTCCGTGGCTTTCACGCCGCCTCCGTCTTGCCCTCGAGCACGCTGACCCTAAAGCCCGGCCGACAGGCGGTCGTCCCCGTGGCTGTTCAGATACGCTCGGGCTTCCATGTCAACTCTGACCGGCCAGCCGACGTATACCTGATCCCGACCACTTTGACTTGGGACACGGAGGTTCTCGAATTGCAGGATATCGAGTACCCACCCGCGGAGCTGGTCGTGTACGAGCACTCTGAAAAGCCGCTTTCCGTTTATTCCGGCAAGATCCTGATTCGCTCTTCTTTCGGTGTGCCCGCACAGATCCCCGAGGACTTCACCGAGCTTACCGGGAAGCTGCGCTACCAGGCGTGCAACGACAAGGCCTGCTTTCCTCCCAAGAGTCTCCCTGTTCGCATTCCGGTGGCTGGTCTCTAGTGGTTCGGGAGGCAACTCTCGGATCTACACCGATTACCATCCCCCGTTTGCCTTGAAGCCGCTGCGTGAAGCCACTTGCATCCTCTGCTATCTCTTGGCCCCGAAACCCCTTTAGTAGAATAAGGTCGGTCGTCGCCGAACTAGACTGATGCGTAGCCGTTTGCCGACAGCGGGGTGTTGCGTGGGGTTGCTCATAGCCTCCTCAAGCCCTGGCCAAAACCCCCCGGTTACCGAAGCCTCCGGGATTACTCGCCACGGTGACACGCTGCTGATCGTGGACGACGGGCACCGAGGGGTCTACTTCCGAGTTCACCTCGAAAATGATGCCGGCCCTATCATTCGCCTTGCGGAAAAGAGGATCGAGACGGTCTCTCTTCCTAACGCCGCCTTGGCAACGGACCTCGAGGCCATTGACGTGCTGGCCGACGGCCGGGTCGCGGTGCTTTCGGAGAGGCTGCGCGCCCTCTTCGGTAGCGAAGGAGTCATTGCGGAGTATGACGGACCGATGAGCGAGTTCGGCAAGAAGGGCCTGGAAGGACTCGCGGTCCTGCCCCAAGAGAATGGATCGTCGAAGATCGCCGTCCTGTGGGAGGGGGGGTACCCGATATACGAGCAGGTGCCCGAGCAACTGCGCAGCCGCGTGGGACGCCTGCCCATGCGGCCCGTCGTTCAAGTGCACAGTCTCCGGGCCGGTGAACTCGACATTCTCGTCCGTGGCCCGAACTTCACTGAGTTGGAGGTGCCTTCCCCACGCGGTCGCGAGCCGCGCGCCCAGCGGTTCCGTGCGCCCGACCTAGTCTGGCACCAGGGCCCGGGCGAGCGCTGGGGATTCATCGTCCTGCTGAGCTCTCACAATTCGCTAGGCAAGCGGGAATACCGACATCACTGGCTGCAACGCTTCTCCGAGCGAGGCAGGCGCATCGGTGAGCCGATCGACTTGGACCGAATCACGCCCGAGAACCTCAAGGGAGTGAACTGGGAAGGGCTAGGCTGGTTCGAGGAAGGAAAGAGCTTGGTGATTGTGCACGAAAGCCATCCCGCACCGAACGCGGTGGCTTACGTCGTTCAACTACCGCCGGAGTGGCGGCCTCTTTCTCCCGCCCCGACCGCGTTCACGCACTGGCTTAAGCGCAAAACTGGCTACTATCTCGACGGCCCCGACAAGAAAAGTCCCGCCGACGGATCACTGGCGGCCGGAACGAAGGTGGCCATCCTAGAAAAGGCCGGCAGGTTCTGTCTCGTCCGCACCGACGAGAACTTGACCGTGTACGTTGCCCAAAAGCGCTTGAAGCCCTACCGGCCGGACTGATCTATACAAGGGCAACGCAATGCTCAACCGATATCCTTCGCTTGTCCAGAGGACCCACCGTATTTCGCGAATGCAGCTACGTATCAATCAGCTTGTCGAGTTCCGGCTTCATCAGCTCGGGCGCAATGAATTGCGCCCCTACTTTCGAACGCGAGATGCTCCAGCCCATCAGTAGGGGCGCGATTCATCGCGTCCGCAACGGCCACCTTTCGTAGCCGCATTCGCGAAATGCTGCCCTGAAGCGCACGCCCCCGCTCCGTAATGCGTTCCCTTGCTTCGTCACGGGAGTGACTCCGCGAGGCGCTTGCGATAAACCTCCCGGGCGTGATCGTAAGCCCTGCGGGCTTCGTCGCGCTCCTGCTCGCGAATTGCGGGTGCTTTCTGGCTCCAGCATTGATCGACCGCCGCCAGGCACCACTCGGCGCTGCGGCGAGAGGCCCGAATCGGCTTTCCGTCAACCAGCGCGAAAATGGGGTTGGTGTGCGAGGAGGGCAGAATGCGCACGGCGATCCAACTGCTTTTCGGGATCTCGACGTCAAACTCCAGGTCGCGAATCTGTCCGTCGGCGAGGAGTTCGCTGCTGGCCACCGCTTCGCCATTCACGACTACCTCGACAGGGACCTTCCGGGTTCCCCGAATGCGGGCGCGTTCCAAATGCCAGTACGGCTTTTCCTCGTAGCGCAAGTTGTGAAATTTGGGATCCGGAAACAGGTCGAGGTAGGCCGCGGCTTTGACTTCGATGCGCGCCCTGTTCCCTGGGTTCAAGCGGACTTCGCTCCCACCATCGCCCAGCTCGACCCCGTTCACCTTGAAATCGATCAGGTGGCTTAGTCCGTCGCTGACATAAGTGCGACCGTCGCGGACGCCGTCGATCCAGCCGCGGTAGGTCAGCTTGTCGAGCTTCACATAGCTTCTGCCGAGACCCACCTTGTCGTCGTAGATGCAGGGGAAATCCGTTTCGCCGCTGATGCGAGCGCGGAAACCGACATTGAGCGTGTGGTACCAAATGCTTAGCTCCCAAACGTAGGGCGTATCGACGGCGGAAATGAAGTCTACGGCATCGTGAGTTACATCAACGATGTATTCGTTGGCACCGATGCTATCGAAGCCGGGCATTTCGTAGCTGGGGAGCTCGTCGCTCAGTACGTCCAGCCCCCAGCCTGAATGCGAGAAGCCCACGACCCCGCCCTGCGACTTGCCCCAGCGGAGAATCGGCAGATCCCAAGAAGGCCATTCCTCGATCCTTGTCGTGCCGGGATAGTCATCTTCCTTGAGCCCCATGAGCACCAGGTGGCCCGTGTGGCTGGACGGAAAGCCCGAAACCTCCACGTCGTAGTGCAGGAGTCGTTCGGGCTTGGACACAACATCATCGGCGGCGCTAAAGAACTGTTTTTGGTAGTACCACGAGGGGCCCCAGGTGAGCACCGCGCCGATGTTCAAGGCCTCGCCCAAAACTTGCCGGATCATGTCTTTAGGATCGACGCCCTCGCTCGGGTTCATGTAATGAGAGCACCCCGCCGCGTGGATGTGATGGTCGCCCGACCACCAGCCGTATTTAGAAGGATCGATCCAACGCTGCAACTGAAAGGAAAGCTCGTCGGGTCCGCTTTCATCGATATCAAGTTCCTTCGTTCGCGTGAAATACTCGGGTCCGGCCGAGTATTCCATCGTGTAGTAGCCTGCCGGCAGGCGGACGCTCTCACCGTCGGCGCGATAGACCTGCGGCTGAAAGGGAAAATCGGGCGCCAAACGCTTCGAGGGATTGGGATACAGCCTGCCGGCACGATCCTTGATGATGAAGCCGGCGATCGTCGGGTTTCCACTCTCGTCTTTGACGCGCAACGTGATGGGGCGCGATGGTTCGATGTTGAACAGGACTAGGATCTCGTTCCGAAAGCCGATGTCCTGTGATCCCTGGCCGACATTGAAGGAGATCTTGGCCGAACGCTGTCCGCGATCGTGACTGTAGACCTCCAGGACCTGATATTCGAGGCCCAGCCCGGAAAGCTTCTCGGCCATCGGCGGCCTGTTGTAGATCGCAAGGTCAGCCCAGCGTTCCTTCGCCTCCCGCGCGGTCAACTCCATCTCGGGCTCGGCCTTGTTGTCGGATTTGATGGATTTCGGCCCACTGTTCGGACTCTCTACTACCAGCGGCGCGGTGACCCCGGCCTTGTTGAGCACCTTGACTAGGAAGAGTCTGGTTCCCTGCTCGACCAACACCGGCTTGGCCGCTCCTTGTCTGACTTTGACCCGGCTCTCGGGGTTGATGTCGACGACAGCGAGGACGTAGGGATCCAAGATCTCCTGCAGGCGAGACACGGCTTGTTGCTCGTCCTCCATGCCGATCGTCTTGTTTATCTGACGATGGACCTCGGCGGGCAAGGGCTGCCCGAGAAACTTAAGGGCGTCCTCGATCTGGCGAACTTGCTGTGCCAGAGGTTGCAACGGGATCTCGCCTTGCGCTTGCAGGGACCCTGCAAGGCAAAGAAGCACAGTCAGCAAGCAGGCTATAGGCGAAAAACGAGAGAATTCGATCGACATGTCGCGTGGCTCCTGAGGTGAATTGGCGGCCCCGGCGAAAGCATCTGAGGACTGACGCCCTGGGTCGAGGTGCTTCTCCTAGCGGCCCACAAAAGCATACTCCTTCCCACTGCATTTCACAATCTCTTGGGGCCCGCGCCCTGGCCGGCACGGCTCCGTCCAATGCTCGCCGCTGGCCCCCGGCCGTTCGTTGCTGAAAGTGACCGCTCCCTCAGGGTCTGTGAAGAAACCCTGGGTAAACAGTCCCCCTCGTCCCAGCGAGTCACTAATAAAGCATCGCCCCCGTTCACGGTGCCCGAGTTAGAAATTTCGAACTGCGGTGACGAGGTTTCGGGAGGCGGATCGGCCGTTGGCACGGCCGATTTCTTGCCCCGCCCCAAGCCCCGCTCGGCCGCTGGGAGCGGCCGAGCGCCAAAAGGAACGGACCACGCGGCGACCAGCCGGGGCTGACGCCCCGGGCCAGCGTTAATGGAATGTTGCCAGCGGTGCGTAGTGCGGGCCTACAAAGATGCCCGCTGCCCATGGTGTTAACTGAGGCTGTCCCGGTTTCGAGGCCGGTTTCCCCCATCGTTCCTTCCGCCCTTTCAGGGCTCGACTCTGTTCAATTCCTAGCCTAGGGTTCCGCCGTTCCGGCTCCACCCTAGGCTAGATTCCAGCGCCGCTTCGCGGCTCAAACGTTGTGAGAGCCGCCTGGCGGCGGCTAGGACAAACAGGACTGCCCCGGCTCTCGACGTAGGCCCGCTTTTCCCCCTTTTTCCCTGGGCCGCGGCGCGTGGAGAACAAACTGTAACTCATAGATGGCAATTAGCTTGCGCGAGATTGGGTTTGTTTCGTATTTTTGCCTCTGCTTCGGATGTGCTGGTCTTCAAGATCTCCACTCACAATGGCGGGTGGGTCAAGCACTTTCCGCGGGCGGTGAACGAATGGCTTCGAGCCGGAAACCGTGCCCATCCGCCGGCCCGCGCCCTGACGGGCACGGCTCTTTCCGGTGCTGGACGCCGGCCTCCCTTCGCGAATCTATACCCGTGCCCCTCCGGCGGGCCCGCGCGCTGGCGAAGGTGTGAAAAAATGCTGGGACAGTCAGCCCGCGGCGGAGTCGTCATTGGGGACGGGGACAGGCACCCAGGACGGTTCCACGTTCGGGGGTCCGACAGGGAAAAACTCGGCCGTCTTCGTGGCGCGGACAAGGTTCGCTTGGTTGCCTGTCCCCATTCGGGCTTCTAGGACGCCGCTCGTGACAGTCCCTGATTTTTTCACACCTTCCTGTACCCGCGCCTCTCGCAAGTCATTGATAAAGCGTCCCGCCCACTCAGGCGCTGGGCGAAGCCCACGGGGAGCAGTTTAGCTCACTCCCCCCGATGACGAGCCTCCTCATTTCATCTCTGTCCCCGCTCGACGCTGGCCTCCCTTCGCGATTCTTAACCCCGTCCAAGAGGCTGAAAACAGCCACACACGCGCGGGCCAAGTGACAGCCCACAGCGCGCTACGCGTCTGGCCAAGAATCATATATGCTTCCGAGACCAATTTGACCCCGTATTCGGCCAGAAAAAGTCGCCTAGCGGGGTCAAAAGATGGCCTAGCGGTGGGCTAGCGGGCGATTTTCGTCACCTGGCGGTGGGTTGGCAGTCGGGTGGGGTGCCGATGAGAGCGTTCTGCTTGATTGTTAAGTCTTCTTAATTGTGAGACATAGCAGCACTTCCAGCCACCCGGAGAAATGGCGGTGGCAGAAAGTGGCGGAAATACGAGGGTCATCCCTCCGAGATTCCGCTTTCTGGGCCCCGTACCAGAATAGGGGACGGATTGGGGGTTAGAAGGGCCCCAGGGGCCTAAGTCGTTGAGGCGGCGAGGAGAAAAAATCGAAAAAGTCTGTGACGGCGTTTTGCGGGAGTAGTCAGAAGGGTCCTCGGGGCCGGATTTTCGGTGCCAAAACCATGTCGTAGCGCAGTCCTAGCGAAAGGATAACGCCTTCTAGCGAGAGGTCGGAGGCGTGGGCGAGTGGGATCGGCCGTTGGGAGGGGTTCACCCCAACCTGTGTCGGTAAGAGTACCGACACGGCAGTGGGGTGAACCCCTCCGCTGAGACAATCCGCGATAGCGACACTCGCCGTTCAATGGTTTTTCCTTCTCCCAACAGTCTGTTTTCCTCTAGCATGGTCCTCGGCTGGTGAAGCGGAGGCGGGCTCTGGTGGAGACCAACCCGCCGAGGAATAGCCGGCCGGAGACTCATCGAAACGATGGTCCGGGGAGCCGGCTTCGGTCGGCTTCCCGTTCCTCAGCCCCTTCCCATCGGATCGATAGATCTCCTGCTGCCTAAAAAAACTCATCGTCGCTCCGGCGCAAGCTGGGTTCGTTCCAGCGGCCCGCTCGAATTCCTCGGGGGGCCGATAGCCCAGTGCCGAGTGCAGGCGGCAGCGATTGTAGTAGCGCTCGATGAAGTCTTCGATGTTCGCCCGCAGGTGGTCGAGATCCCGATATTCGTTGGCGTAGATCTCCTCCCGCTTGAGCGTCTTGAGGAAGCTCTCACAACTAGCATTGTCGTAGGGGTTCGCCGGCCGACTCATGCTGGGGATCGCTTGGCGCCGGCGCAGGCTCCTCACGTAGGCGCCGGAAGCATACTGCACGCCGCGATCGGAGTGATGGACTAGGCCCGGCGGCGGCTGCCGTTCGGCCATCGCCTGCTCCAGTGCCGCCAGCGGCAAGCGGGTGGCCAGCGTTCGCTCCAGCGCCCAGCCCACCACCTTCCGCGAATAGGCGTCCAAAATCACGGCCAGATAAACGAACTCGGCTTTCAGCCGGATGTAGGTGATGTCGGCCACCCACAGCTGATTGATCCCCCGCAGCTTGATCCGGGCGGCTAGGTTGAGGTAAACCTCCAGCGGATGATCGGCGTCCGTGGTGGTCACGAACGCCTGCGGCTGCACCCCCAGCAAGCCGTCCTGGCGCATGATCCGCGCGACGCGCTTGTGGTTCACCAACATTCCCCGCCGGCGGAGTTCCGCCGTCACCCGGCGGTAGCCATAGCGTCGCCGATGTTCGAGGGCAACCTTCTGGATCGCCGACCGCACTTCCATGTCTTCTTCCTCTGGCATCTGCTCTTGCCAAGAGCGATAGAAACCCGCCCGGCTCACTGGGGCCAGCCAGCACATCCGCTCGACACTCAGTCTGCCTTCGATCGGCATCAACTCCCGGATTTGGTCGTAGACGCCTTCTCGCCAGAACCGCCGCTGCGCTGGCGTCGAGCCGCGACTTTTTCGAAGGCACCTTTGAAAAAATCCACTTCCAGCGTCTTGTCCCCCAACAGCCGCTTCAAGGCGCGGATCTCCTGGCGTAGCTCCCGCTCGCGGGAGGCGGCCGGCGGAGCTGACCCCTCCTCCCTCGGCTCCATCCGATTTCGCCAGCTGTACAGCAGCCCTCGATGAATCCCCAGCTCTCTCGATAGCGCTGTCACGCTGTGGCAGCTTTTCAGCCGCTCCAGTGCCATCCTCCGGTACTCCTCGGGAAACCTGTAAACTCGTCTCTTGCCCACTCGCAGTTCCTTTCCCTGCTAAAGTGTCGCTAACACAACTGTCTCATTTTTGGGGTTCACTCCAGCAGGTCTGGGGACCTGCGCCACAAGGACGCTTGATGCCATACGCTCGGAGCCGCGATGTCGGGCGTCGATGTCTGATTTTTTGGTGCAGCCGTAAAACGACTGGCCTGGCGGCTCGGCAGAAGAGCCGCGTTGAACGCGGCTCGAACATCGAGAGAGCCGCCTGCCAGCGGATGTCCCTACCGGGATTGGGCGACGTCGTCTCGCATGTTGACGGTCAACAACGGCCGCGAGTCTCGGCAAAACGGCCGGCATCCGCTACGGGATCTCCGAAATTCGTGCGCGGAAAACTGAGGCTGTCCCGGTTCCCCGGTTTCCCGGTTTCCGGTCCGGTTTCCCGTCCCCCGGCGTGGCTGTCGCTTCCTCGCCTCGCTGGAGCAAGCTGGAGAGCAGAGTGGAGTAGAAAGTTTCTCCAAGGCCGGGGTGTCAGTGGCCGCGGAGGTAGAGGAGCCTGGAGAACTTGAGCCAGGTCACCGAGACGTCTCAGGGCAACGTCGATGGTCGTGGGGAGACTCTTACTTGTGGGCGCCGCGATTATCCTTGTTCCGCGGCCCTGGCACACGGGGACATCAGCCGTACCTTCTCTCCGCACTCTCCGCACTTCCCGCCAATTCGCTACCTGATACTGCCCCACAAAGTCACCTAGTGTAGTGCCACATAAATAACTGGACAATAACACCCTTTTCACGGTAGGATGGTTTATGTGGCCATCCGCTGACGCTCTACCCCTCACCGCTCCGCAGCGAAACGCTCTTCGTCGCCTGGTTCGAGGAGGCAACACAGCCCAGAAAATGGCCTTACGGGCAGGCATTGTTTTGCTGTGTGCGCAGGGGTTGGCGAACCACGCCATTGCCCGCGAACTCGGCGTCAACCGCAAGACCGTCATCCTGTGGCGAAAGCGCTTCGCCCAGTCCGGCCTCGACGGACTCCGCGATCGGACGCGCCCCGGACGCAAACCGGCGCTCTCCGCTGAATTCGTCCAATGCACCCTCGATACAACGCTTCACGAGAAGCCCCGGGCGGCCACGCATTGGAGCACCCGCACCCTCGCCAAGCACTTGGGCGTCTCCAAGATGGCCATCCAGCGCGTCTGGAAAGCGCACGGACTGCAGCCCCATCGCCTCGAAACTTTCAAGCTCAGCCGCGACAAGCAGTTCGTCGAGAAACTCCGCGACGTGGTCGGTCTGTACTTGAATCCGCCCGAGCACGCGCTGGTGCTCAGTGTCGATGAGAAAAGTCAGATCCAGGCCTTAGACCGCAGCCAGCCGGGACTGCCCCTGAAAAGGGGTCGTGCCGGCACCATGACCCACGACTTCAAACGACATGGCACAACGACGTTGTTCGCCGCCTTCAATGTGCTCGACGGCAAGGTGATCGGCGAGTGTCTGCCGCGACATCGGCACCAGGAATTCCTCAAATTCCTACGCAAGATCGACCGCGAAACGCCACCGGCGCTGGAGCTGCATCTGATCGTGGACAACTACTCCACGCACAAGCATGAGCAAGTGAAGAAGTGGCTCGCGAAGCACCCCCGCTTCCACTTTCACTTCATTCCCACGTCTTCTTCTTGGCTCAATCTCGTCGAGCGCTGGTTCCGCGAGCTGACACAGAAGCGCATCCGCCGCGGCGTGTTCCGCAGTGTTCCCGAACTCGAGGCCGCCATCCACGAGTACCTGGAAGCGAGCAACCAAGCGCCCAAGCCCTTTGTCTGGACAGCTCCGGCACAAGATATCCTCGCCAAAGTCGAGCGCGCCGCCAAAACCCACGCCATTGTCCAGAACCGTTAGTGGCACTACACTAGAATACTTCTGCTTCGAAGGAGATGATCTGTGGACCAGCTCACAGGAGCAGCTCATCGACCTGGGCAAACGGGAATTGGCAGCCCTTGGACTAGCTGATCCCAATGACGTCATCGACGCGGCCGTAGTGCGGATGAAAAAGGCCTATCCGGTCTACGATCGCGGCTACGACAGAGCGGTGGACAAAGTGCGTGGCTTCCTGGCCACGCTGCCCAACTTGCAGCTAGTCGGCCGCAACGGTATGCACCGCTACAACAACCAAGACCACTCTATGCTTACCGCCATGCTGGCGGCTCGAAACATCGTCGGAGGCCGCTACGACTTGTGGCAGGTCAACGTCGACCAGGAGTACCACGAAGAAGGACGCGAGATCAGTTTGGAGGAGCTGCGCTCGTTGGAGACCACGCAGCCTCTCGTGCCCCGCGAGATCGACCAGTAAGCATCCCCAGAAGGCAAGATAAGTCCGACGGCGCCCGGTCGGGCTGGTGAATTACCAGGCAACACCCCTGAAGGGGCCGGTTTAGGCACTTTCTCCCCTTCTTCACGCGCCTTTGAAACCACCGAGGACCCAGGTCTAAGGTGTACCCCTTTGCCGGTCGATACGTTAGATTGGACGGCTTCTCGGGGAACCCATGGGACTCAATGTATTGATTGTGGATGACTCTTCCGTCATGCGGAAAATCCTAGGGCGTAGCCTGCGACAGGCCCGCACCTCCGGGATTGATGAAATATTGGAGGCCAACGACGGTGCCGAAGCCCTAGAGAAGCTCAATGGCGACGCTATCCATATGATCTTCTCCGACATCAACATGCCAAACGTCAATGGCCTGGAGTTTTTGCGGCGACTTAAAGAGACGCCTCACAAAGATCTGCCCGTGATCATGGTCACGACCGAGGGCGGAGAGAACACCGTTAGGGAAGCCATCTCGCTGGGAGCCAAGGGATTCATCCGCAAACCGTTCACAACGGCCCAAATGGAGGGCGCTATCTCCAAGGTGATGCCGGACTAAGGGTTTTCCTCTTTCACCAGAAACGCCCAGGGGTCGGTACCCCTTAAGGGACAAGGGAACAGTCGAATGCTGGCCGAAACTGCAATCAATCAACGGGCAATCGTTGATGCCATTCGGGGAGCGACTGAGAACGTTTTTTCGACCATGATGGATCTCGCGGTCGAGACCCTCGAACCAACTGACCACGAGGAGCCAGGTGCGATTGACGGGGTCGTCTCGCTTCTCGGATTCACGGGTCCGTGGACAGGCACCGGTATGTTCTACTGCTCGGAGGACTTCGCCTGTACCCTGGGGTCGGCCCTACTGATGACCGAAGTTGAGGAGGTCAATAGCGAAGTCCTCGACGGCATCGGCGAACTTGCCAACATGATTCTCGGCAACTTCAAAGAGAGTATCGAGACGCAAACCGGCCCGCTCGCTCTCACCGTGCCCACTGTCGTCTACGGCAAGAACTTCCAGACTCGAACTCCGGTTTTGGCGAGTTGGACGATCGTGCCGTTCAAAGTGGAGGACGCAACGTTCGAAGTTCGCGTCTGCATCAAACGGACGGAGTGACGGTCACGCTTGTCAGGAAGCTCCGCGGACCTCCGCGAAGCCGGCACCCAACAGCCGAGCGAATTCCACCACGTCGCTTCGGCTTATGTTCATCGGCGGCGTAACGCGGATCACGTTGCTGTACAAGCCCCCCCTTGCCGATCAACAAGCCGTGGCGCCGAGCCACATCCATTAAGGCCGCCTCCTCGCCTGCCGGCTCCTTACTTTGACGTTCCTCAACCAGCTTGATCGCCTGCAGCAAAGGCATCCGCGAAACTTCCCCCATCAACGAATACTTTTCCTGCAACTCGAGAAGATGCTGCTTGAGGTATGCGCCCACTTCGGCACAGTGCTGGAGTAGGCTTTCCTCTTCGACGAAGTCCAAAACGGCTTTGGCCGCGACCATGGACACAGGGTTTCCCCCGAAAGTCGAAAGTGTTAGGAATCGGATAGACTCGGCAATTTCCGGCCGGGCCGTCGTCACCCCAACCGGTAGTCCATTGGCCAGGCCCTTCGCACCCGTGATGACATCGGGGACCACGCCGAAGGAAGGAATTGATCAAGGCGCCGCCCTGGACCTGGAGCCAAGCAAGCGCGTCCGAACTGCACGACGACCTGACTAGCGGCGAACTACTGAAGGTAGCCAAGCGACTTCAGGAGTTTTCGCTCCTCTTCCGTTAGATTCGTTCCTTCGCGCGACTGGGGCGCTGAGCCGCCGGACTCTCGCCAGCGAAGTAGTTCGTCGCGCAACAGATCCCTCACCTGAGGTTTCTCCTCCGCCAGATTGATTAACTCCTTAGGATCGTCGGCAAGACTGTAGAGCTCCTCCGCACCCTCCGCGTGGAGACACATTATATATTTCCATTCTGCGGTTCGTATGGCCGCCAGTTTACCTTCCAGGTCGGCAAACGCCGGCAACGCAGAAGAGTCTGTGTTTCGGGAAGAAATGAGAGGCGCCAGGTCCGCCCCGGCAAAATGGCGGTTGCCTTTGAGAACGCCGAACCCGGGTGCCGGAGGAATGCCGGCCAGCGACAGGATTGTTGGGGCGATGTCCATGATTCTTACTTGAGCGTCCACGACTCGGCCGGCTGGGATCTTCTCGGGGAAGCGCATCACCCAGGGTACAAGAATCGTCTCGTCGTAGAGAGACTGATGATGGCCCTGTCTGCCGTGTTCATAAAACTCTTCGCCATGGTCGCTGACAACCGAAATGATGGTACGGTCCATCACGCCGAGACCCCGCAAAATAGCGAACAGATTCTCCAGTTGGTCGTCAACAAATCGGATCTCCCCATCGTAAAGCGCCATATTGTGGATTGAATCTCGCTCCGACATCCGTTCTGTCGAGCTGTGCTTGCCAATCAGCCACTGCCCTTTGTTTTCACCCGTGTAGCTAGGATCGTACATGTCCTGGAAAGGAGTTGGGGAGCAATAGAGAGCAGCTCCCGGTTGCCGATGATAACGCTTAGAGTGGACGTCATATAAATGAAGAAACACGAAGAAAGGTCGCCCGCTCCCGCGGAGGCGCCACGCCTCCAGCCAGTCCTTGACGGCGTCAACAAGCGCCGGGGTAGAGACCCGACACCGGTCGGTGTAGCCCGCGTGCATGTGCGTGTAGTCGTCGTAGTGATCGAACCCGGGCCACAGACCAAATGCCACGTTGAGAAGTGTTGTCGAGACGAACGCCGCCGTGGCGTAGCCCGCATCCCGCAGCACGGTCGGAAGCGTCACGACGTCTGGTTTCAGGCGCCTGTAGGGGGTGATGACGTCATGCTGAGTGGGTGGAAGGGCCGTCAGGAGCGTGGTATGCACCGGAAGGGTCCAGGCACTCGGCGCTACGACTGTCTGAAACAGCACCCCCTCATCCGCCAGCGAGTCAATGTTCGGACTCGTCTCCCGCTCGTACCCATAACAGCTCAAATGGTCGCGCCGCAGCGTGTCAATGGACACCAGCAGCACGTTGGGTCGGGCATCAATCCCGGCCACCGGAGGAACAGAGCCGCCAGTCACAGGCGATCGTGCAGCGTCCAGGGCGAGACCCGCGGCGATAATACCCAGGGCCAACGCCGCTCCCAGCGTCAAAAAGTGGCGGAAGCCCGAAAACACTCGCCGGACCCACAACGCTAGAAGCCAGAGACCGGGCAAAGCCATAAGCGCCAGGGTCTCGTTCATCGTCGGGAGTTTTCCCTCGGCCAACCGTTTCAAAATCCCATAGTCGAACCAAGTGATCACAATTAGCGAGGGTATCGCCAGGAAACAGGCTAGAGGATAGATCCGCCTCCAGAATAAATCCAGCTTCGGTCTTTCCCGGACGGGAGGTAAACGCCGAAACAGTATCCAAACAAGCGGGGAGACAATGATCGCCGCCAGCCAAACAAGAGGTAGGTTCCAAACGGCGGCCCAGGCGGAAAGAGGCAGTATGTTCGCCGGATCGGGCAAGTAATAATGCCGGCTTACAAGCGCGGGGAGAGCGTCGTCCAGATATCCGATCGGACCATCCAAATACTTGTAGGCAAGGCGCAGGAATCCGAAGTCCCGCAGGCGAACGAACTCGCCAGAGCTGCTCAGTAGCACTACACTTGCCGCGAGCGTGAACACCACTGAGATGCTCAGGGATGCCACGAGAGTCACAATCGGGTGAGTATTTTTCCTCCGCACCGTGGTGGAATTCATGGTGAATGGAAGACGAAGGGATATCTTGGGTCCCAAAAGCCGTGGGATAAGGAGCTATTGTTGCACACGCAGGATATAGCCGTTTACGGCTCCACGCGCAACACCCGCCTACGCTATGATGCGGAGATTCTCATCCCCGTTTGGTGGGGATGCCGACTTGCCCATTCATGCCATTCTTCTTCCTCAAGCAGTGGATCAGCCACAGGCCCGACCCTTCGGTCCGCCGAAACGCGAACGGACACCCTCGACGTTTCATCAGTAGGATCTTCACCTGCGGACTTGTTGCATCTTTGTTCCTACCGCCGGCGGACGGTTCTGACCTTGCGGCGCTGGCCACTCTCGACGCCGTCTCCGGGAATGAGCGAGAAGCCCTTCACTATGTGCGCACGCAAGTGGGGGGTCAACAAACGGTTGACAATACCGGTTCGTTGACGGCTACTTTCGGGACGGGACAGCCGCATACTTTGCTTGTCGCCGGCCTCGACGAACCCGGCTACCTGGTGTCCCGAATCGACGAGGAAGGCTACCTACGCGTGCACCGTCTTGCCGACCCGGCCCCGCACTACGATTTCGACGAGTTCTTTGTCGGACAACCGGTACGGGTAAGGACCCGCGCGGGAAAGACTCTTCCCGGTGTCGTTGCCACGCGATCGGCGCATTTTGAATCGCAGCGGCCTTACTCCTCCCAGGTCGATCCGAGGGAGTTGTTTATCGACGTTGGCGCCACGTCGAAACAGGACGTTCGCGCCGCCGGCATTGACCTGCTCGATCCCGTCACCTTGGAAAAACGCTTCTTCGCTCTGGGCAAGAGCGGCAGTGTCACCGCGCCCTGGGTGTCCGCCCGCGCGGGTGCGGCCGTCCTCTTACAGCTCGCCGCCGCCATGCGGGCGAGCCCTCCGGAAAGCGCCGTCACTCTGGCATTCGTATCGCAGCAGTTTTTCTACAACCGCGGGCTGGTCAGGGTTCTGAAGCGCTTGTCGGCGGACCGGGTTGTTGTCATTCGGCCTGGCGGAGACGACGATCCTCAGGTCACTCCAGCGGCAGGATGGACTTCGCAACTGGCCGACTCGCTCGTTGAAGAGGCACGGGCACTAGGCTTGACGCTCAAGAGAAGCCGATCTCAGCCACTGTCTTTCGGACCGTTCGGGTCAGAAAAAGTCTGGCCGAACCCGGATCAAAGCGCCGCGGTGACTCTTGGCGTCGAGAATGCCGGAACCCCGGTCGAGCTGCTGCAAGTAGACACGCTCGGCGCCCTGACTCGGTTACTCGCCGACCTGTGCGGTATTGTCCCATCGCCGCCAGCCGAAGCGCTCCGCAAATCCTTTTCTCCAGTTCGGCCCGGTGTTGCAGCTGAACCGTCAGACCAGGGTAAGCCGCTTTTCTCACCGTTTGCTGCCCTGCTCCAGGAACTTACAGAGACCCCCGGTGTCAGCGGGACGGAGCAGATCGTTCGTAGCCGCATCCAAGCACGCCTCCCGGCTTGGGCGCGCGCCCACTCAGCGGTAGATGAAAAAGGGAACCTCATCGTCAGGCTGGGATCTCTGGGCCAGCCTCGGGCGATGTTCATCGCACACATGGACGAGATTGGCTTCCGGGTCTCTCGCATCAGCTCGCAAGGGCGGCTCAACGTTGAGACCGTGGGAGGAGGATCCGCAAATCCGTTGGCTTGGCATCCGGTGATGGTGCACGGGAGTCTGGGGCCCGTGCCAGGGATCCTGGAGCGGAGGGGGACGGTCCGTACCGGTGCCGCTTCTATGCATGAAGCCGCCGGCCAAGGCATCGAAGTAGGCACGAGCCTGACGGTGATGAAGAAGTTCCGGTCCTTGCTCGGAAAGCGCGCGAGCGTCCGGTCCCTCGATGACCGGATTGGCTGTGCCGTGCTGCTGAGCGTGCTGGCTTCGGTGAACCCTCAGACCCTGCCGGCACTTCGAACCGGGCACCCAGTTTGGTTCGCGTTTACGGTCGACGAAGAGATAGGTCTGCTGGGGGCTGATTTTCTCGCCCGCAACGCGGCCCCAGCGCGTGTCTATCCCATCGACAGCTTTGTGACTTCCGATTCACCGCTTGAGACTCCCCGCATCGCGCACGCCAAGCTTGGTGAAGGCTTCGTGATTCGAGCCATTGACACAAGTGGCATTGTCCCCCCCGAAGCCGTCGAACGGGTCACCCAAGTCGCTCGTCGCGGAGGCATTCTCTTCCAACGCGGAATAACCGCCGGGGGCAACGACGGCTCCGTGTTCCTCCCTCACGGTGCGATTAGCGTGCCGCTCACATGGCCACTTCGCTACGCCCACTCCGCTGTCGAGGTCGCTGACCTTGCGGACGTGGAAGCGCTCCAGAAAGTCGTCCGTCTTTTATTGGAGTCAGAACTTTTGGGCGAGTAGCCCCCGCCGCTTTGTCAGCGGCATCAACTTACAGTGACGCGGCGACTGCCGGGGAAGGGACAGCAAAGCGGTATCCAACACCTGGCGCGGTCGTTATGTAGCGCGGAGAAGAAGGATTCGGTTCAAGTTTTCGCCGCAGGTGGCCCACATGCACGCGAAGGGTCTGCAGGTATTCTCCGCGGCAAGGGCCCCATACCTTGTCGAGAATCATCTTCGACGTGACCACCCGCTGTTGGCGTTGCGCTAAACAGACGAGAATGTCGAATTCCGTGCGCGTAAACCGGATTTCCTGCCCCCTCCGAAAGACCCGCCGTTTGGCCAGATTCACTTCCAGATCGCCTACCTCAATGACAACAGGGCGCCGCGAGCCCGTACGGGAGCGGCGAAGAACTGCCCGCACCCGCGCCAGTAACTCTGCCGGCTTAATCGGTTTGGTCACGCAATCATCCGCACCGGCGTCCAAGGCCTCAATAACACGATTCCCATCACCAGTTCTACAAAGCATCATAACTGGCCCGTCGTACGACCTACGCAACTCCTTGCACACCAGCAGGCCGTCTAGATCCGGAAGGCTCACATCCACTAGCACCAAATCCGGACTGCTACCGCCTACGTGGGTGATCGCCTCCCTGCCCGACGCCGCAAGGTGCACTCCATAGCCTTCCCGTTTGAGGATGAAGGCGAGGATACGTCGTTTACCGTCATCACCGTCGACCACTAGAATCCTTAATGGACCTTCGTTCGGGATCATCCAACCCTCCGGTTTCGGTTCAGAACAACACGCAAACATGTGACTCGCGCAGCCGTTGCTCGATCAATTCGGCGGCGGACCAGTGCGATCATTGTTAACAAAACTCTTCGCAGTTGTTACGGGCTCAATCGCTCACTTAACTGCCGATGCGCGATCATCTAACACCGCCCTACATACTCATAATCGGAAACTAAATAGACGACAAACGACACTTATACTAACACTTTGTCCCATAAATGTACAACATTACACGTAACGGTACTAGATTTATGACAATCCTGGTCGATGTTCCGGGCGGCTGAGAATAGATGCCGGCAGGATCATTCCAGCGGTTAGCGAAACCAAGCAAAGCACCTGTCACAAAGTCGGGCAGTTGCAGGCAAGGTGTTCCCGATGACCAACCGGTGATGGCCGGTTTTTTTGGAGAGAAGATTTCGTGCCGGTTCCACGGGCAAAAAGATCTCGCATCTTAGGGAAAACCCGGCCGAGATGGCCGGCTTAGCTGAAAGTACGTACGAGAGTTGCGACCACGAAGGTTACCAGGAACGCAAAGACGAGGGGCATGAGAGCGCCAATGGCCGTCCATTTGCCGCTGCGCGTTTCTCTCCAAATCGTCAGAATGGTCGTAGCGCATGGATTGTGAAGGACCGAGAAAAGCATAAGATTTACAGCCGTGAGCATTGTCCAGCCATGTTGGTCTACAAGCAGCGAGCGGATTTGATCGTAGGAGGTCAAATCGCTCATCATGCTGACTCCCATATACACCATGAGCATGGTGGGCACGACAATCTCGTTGGCGGGAATGGCGATTACATAGGCCAGCAAGATTACTCCGTCGAGGCCGATCGCTTCGCCCAAAGGGTGCAGGAAATTCGCGGAATGCTGAGCCAGGTTTGTTCCCCTCCATTCGATGTTGCCGAGTATCCAAATGACCGCCCCGGCGGGCGCCGCGGTCAGGATGGCGCGCCATAGAACGAAGATCGTTCGGTCAATAAGCGAGGTGTAGAGGATACGCAGGATGCTGGGCCTTCGGTACGGGGGCAGCTCGAGCGTGAAGGCCGACGCCTCACCTTGCAAAACCGTCCGCGTCAACAACCACGAGGCCACAAGAGTGAAGAGGATGCCGACCAGCACGACGCCCACGACGGCTCCCGCCGCGGCAACCGAGGCAAGGGCAGGAGGAAACGCAGCTGCGACGAATATTACCGCCAGCATAATCAAGGTCGGGAAACGCCCGTTGCAGGGTACGAAGTTATTCGTCAGTATGGCGATCAGGCGCTCGCGCGGGGAGTCAATGACCCTGGTGGCGATTACACCGGCAGCGTTACAGCCGAATCCCATGGCCATCGACAAGGCCTGCTTGCCGTGGGCGCCCGCCTTGCGGAACAGCCAGTCCATATTAAAAGCCACCCGAGGCAAATAGCCCAGGTCTTCGAGAATCGTAAAAAGCGGGAAAAAGATAGCCATCGGGGGCAGCATCACACTCACGACCCAAGCCAGCCCTCGAAACACCCCGTGCCAAATAAAGCCGGTCAGCCACCACGGCGCCCCGAGGGAGCTAAACCATAAGGCGGCTTTACCCTCAAACCAAAAGAATCCCGTAGCCAGCAGTTCGGAAGGAACATTCGCTCCGAGGATCGTCACCCAGAAGACCGCGGCCAACAGAAACAACATCAATGGCAAGCCTAGAATCCTGGACGTGACAACGCGGTCGATTTTCTGGTCGAGGTCCCATTTGCGCCCGTCTCCGACCTGAACGGTCCGATCAGCGATCCGCTGGGCGTCGGAGTAAAGCGAAGTAACCACGCGATCCCGGAAATCCTCCCCGAGCTCGCGACGAAGCTCGTCGCTGCGGTCCAAGACCGCTTTCGCATCCAGAACCGGGGTGCTCATTGCGAACCTTCAATCGAGATGACGTGGCTGAACTGTTCCACGGGGGCTCTTTGGTCTTGTTCGAGCTCCCGCAGTTCGCCGCTCAACAACGCCTGGCGGACGCGATGGTCGCCATCGAGCAATCGAAACGCCACCCATCGCGCGTTGGGCAGGCCCGGTGCTAACTCTGCGATCATCGGGACTAGCTCGTCGAGAGCGCTCTGCACTTCCGGGGGGGCGGCAGGGCGCAGAGGCTTTGTCCTGACGTCGCCGGCAATCACCTCGGCGGCAGTCCGAACCAGTTCTTGCAAGCCTTCTTTTGTCCGCGCTACGGTCGGAACGGCCGGTACCCCTAGGTCCCGGGCCAGGCTGCGCACATCCACCGTCAGCCCCTTACGCTCCGCTTCATCCATCAAGTTGACGCAAACGACGACTTTGTCGGTAATCTCGAGCACTTGCAAGACGAAATTCAGATTCCGCTCCAACGCCGTGGCGTCGACGACCACAATAGTGCAATCGGGACGCCCAAAGAGCAAAAAATTGCGGCTGATCTCTTCGTCTTGCGAGGCCGACAGGAGAGAGTACGTCCCGGGAAGGTCGACCAGTTTGTAGCTCGCGCCCTGAAAACGATAGCCCCCTTCGGCCCGAGTAACCGTCTTGCCCGTCCAGTTCCCAACGTGCTGACGAAGGCCCGTCAGCGCATTGAACACGGAGGACTTGCCGGTGTTTGGATTGCCGGCTAGCGCAACCAGGTGGTCGTAATTGCCCAAAGATACTCCCATTTGGGCCAGCTGGGCATGCAGGGAACAACTTTCACAACCCGAAGGCGAAGTGTTGGGATCGCTCATGGCCGCGGCGCTCCATTCCTAGAATCACTTGCCTCGGAAGGCGTACCCGGACTGGGCGACGCAGTCGCGTTCCTCGGTAGACCGGATTGCGTGCCTTGCACCGCTGGAACGGACTCTTCAATCGGCCTCACCCAAATCTGATTGGCTTGCCTCCTTCGAAGAGCGATCATCGTTCCCCGTACGCGGTAGCCCCGAGGGTCCCCAAAGGTATTGTTGAGCTCAACACTGACACGTGCTCTCGGTGTGAGACCGAGATCGAGAAGTCGACGGCGGCTGAACCCGCGGCAGTCCGGATCGAGCTCCACGACCTCGCACCCTTGGCCCTCGGCCAGTTCAGAGAGTCGTCTGCTCCCTTCCGGGCGCCGGCTATGCGGCGCGGGAGCCACAACCTGAATATTAGCCGCCACCGCGTGCGCCAGCCGATGCTCCTGTTCACCGTCGCTGATAACCAACCGCTGAGGGTTGTTCTCAATGATCCGGACGGCTTTACCGGGACGCAGCTCAGCGGCGAGGATCTGCTGAAAAATCACGTCGGGCTCGTCCTCGATGTGAACGATCCGCGCCGTCTCGTGGGAGGGCCATTCTACAAGCGAGACTGCGTCGAGCGGCGAAAACGAGCCGTCGGCCGACGGGATCGGGTCGCCGTGAGGATCGTGCTGCGGGTGGCCCAGGTGCGCCTCGAGAGCATCCAGTTTCTCGGCTGAGAGACGATGCTCCGCCTTTTCCGCCGCCTGGTGTAAACGAGAGATGGGCACGCCTGCGTCATCCGACAAGTAGCGCTCCCAGAGCCGATGCGCTCGCACAACGTGCAGCGCCACTCGTTCGCCAACGGGAGTCAAACGTATGCCCCCGCTGACGGTCTGCACCAACCCTTGGGCCTCCATGCGAGTGATCAGCCCCAGCGTGCGGCGCTGAGAGATTTCCAAAGCCCCTGCCAGCGACTCCCGAGACGCGTTCTCCGCGCGCCCCTCCCAGGCAAGGATGTGTTTCAGCGCGTCCTCGAATAGCTCTCTCCTCCGACGATCCAACTGTCTCCGTATGAGAGCCGCCAACCCCGCTCGCGGCCAGAAAATGCCCGCTGCCAGCAGCAACAGAACAAAGATGATAAGCAAGCCTGACTGACCGTTTCCCATGTTCTAGCTCCAGCCGCTGGCTTTCGGGTGTGTGAAAAAACCCGGGACCGTCCCAAGCGCCATGCACGGACGGTGCGCTTTATCAATGACTTGCGAGAGGCGCGGGGACTGGAAGGTGTGAAAAAATCGGGGGCTGTCATGGGGACAGGCAACCAACCGAACTTCGTCCGCGCTACGAAGATGGTCGGGTTTTTTGCCCGCCGGCCCCTGAACGTAGAGCCGTCCGGGGTGCCTGTCCCCGTTCCCGGATCCCAGGAGGCTCAGGATCTCTGCATCGATCCCTTGACTTTTACCTATCATAGATGCCCCAGGATTTTTCACGGACCCTTTTCGCCGGGACATTTGGGTTCCGCGTTCGTCCAACCGAGAAGAAGCCGCGCAGGAAGCGGCTACTACATCCAAATTGATCATTTGCGTTTGCTTGGTGCCCCTGGGTCGGGTACGACATGGATCTGACGAGCTACCTTCGTGCCCAACGCCCGGATGTCGGAATAGCCTTCCACCTGCAAAATCAACGGACCGTCAAACGGCGCTTTCTCGCTGAGATCTAGTCGCGCTCCCGGAAGAATGCCCAGCCCGGACAAGTACCGCAACATGTCGGTATCGCTGTCTGAAACCCGCGATACCGTTGCCCCGCTGCCGGCATCCAGATCGATGAGGCAGATTTCACGCCGTTGGGGGATCGTACCGTCCTTGCGTGGAATCGGATGCCCGTGCGGATCGACCTCAGGATTGCCGAGTTGTTGAGCGATTCGCTCCTCGAACGTTTCCGAAATCGCGTGCTCAAGCTTTTCGGCCTCCGCGTGGACTTCGTCCAAGCTGTAGTCCAGCGAATTATGCAAAAAAAGCTCGATCAGCCGATGATGCCGAATCACCTCGAGCGCCCGAAGACGGCCCTCGTCCGTGAGACTCGCACCGCGATGCTTGGTGTAGCTGACCCAGGGAGGCGTCTGCTCCGCCAGTTTGCGTAACATCCCAGTCACCGAAGCCGGCGCCACGCTGAGCCGCTTCGCGAGCTCGACCGTGCTGGCGCGTCTCGTCTCCCCCGCGATCTCGAAGATCGCCTTCAGATAGTCGTCAACTGCCTCAGAGGCCATCCGTACTCCGCCAAATTTAGGTAACCCTAAAAATAGATTTTAGCTCACTATGGGCCGGCTGTCAATAGTAAGCTCGTGGAACCCTCCTCTACGCGGACCTATGGGAGCAACCTATTGATTCGCAGAGGCTTGTACGTCACAGCCAGTTCTTTGAGCCGGTTGACGTTCGCTTTACACACCCCGGGGCGAGCGCGCTACCGACGGTCGTCGATGTCGAGTCTGACGATGCCGGAATCCTCCGGTGTGGCGAACATCGACTGGGGCGCGTACCGTGTGGCGAGGATGCGAGTAGAGGCTACAAGGACGCCGCCAACAATCATCAAACCGGCGAGGATCAAACTAAAGATGATGATGTCGAGCAGGAGAGTCCACAAGGTCTCGCTTCGCGTCAAATTGCGGTGGTGAAGAGTGATCTCGGCCCGGTAGCGCACTTTGGCAAGTAAGCGTTCGGCTTCGTCCGCTGACGGAGGGGCGACTATGGCCGCCACCAGTGGCCCGGCTCGTTTGGAGACTACCCCGGGCAGTTTTCGGAACTCTTTCAATTGTCCGCGGGCAATCTGAGGCGTGGGATAGCTGAACAAAAGCATCCGTAGCCGGCCCGCCGGGCTGTTGTAGTGGACGTACTGAGCTTCGGCACCCAGGCGAAAAGCCGCAACGGAAGGGGGAATCTCGGGCGCGAGCTTGTCGAGTGTCGCCGGCCCTAAGATGTGCCTCTGTGAATTCGGCACCAGCTGTTCCCGGGGAACAAACTCCAGCACCGGCGGGTCCGCCGACATCTGTACGCGGGGAAGAAAGGCCAGCATCACCTCGACGTGCTCATCGACTGGTTCGGCGCCGCGCATTTCAACCACATAGTTGCCGAACTGGATGAGAGTTCGGTCACCGCTCTGTAGTGCCCGCTGACCGTAGCCTCCGTCCTTTCCTTCTGCGGGCTGGAGCCATTGGAAAGCCGCGAAGGCGCCCGTGGGGTCCTCAAATCGGCTCGCTGAGATCTCGACCGAGCGCTGGTCGGGTGTCACATAGCGCACCCGCTCGCCTTCTTCGAAGCCAAATTCCGCAAAAATCGCTTCGTCCGCCGGCAGCAAAGGATCGACGCTCTTTGGCTCGAAGTCCCCCAGGGCTTCGGGGAGGATGGCCGCGGAAGCCATCGCCGGCGCCAACAAGACCGCCAGTAAGAAACTAGCCCACATTTGTCACTACTCCAAGGACGCGAGCCCCTGCGCGCGCGTTGCAGCGCTCCAAACCGCCGCTGCGTGTTTCAGGAACAGCGTTGCAAAACGCCATGACCGGAAGTGGGGTCCCCATTGACACTGCCCGCTACGCGGCGCGCCCGCAGCACTTCTTGTATTTCTTTCCACTGCCGCACGGGCACGGCTGGTTACGGCCGACCTTCTGACCGCGGACAACTTGCTTGACTTCCGTTCTGCCTCCCGAGCCGGCCGTTTGAACGTGAGCCAGTTCGCGATCCTTCTTGCGGCGGACATCACGCGTGAACTCTTCGAGCGAATCTCCTCCACCGGCCGCTACCCCCACGGGAACCGGCTCTTCCTCGTCAGGCTCTGACGGCCTTGGCATCGGCCCCGCCCGGCGTCGGAGATCTTCGGGAGGGCCTGCGCTCGGCTGCAAGGAGTACAAGATCCGGATCGTCTCCTCTTCGAAGCGACTCATCATATCCTGAAACAGCTGAAACGATTCCTTCTTGTACTCGACCAGCGGATCCTTTTGCCCGTAACCTCGCAGGCCAATTCCCTCCTTGAGGTGATCCATCGAAAGCAGGTGATCTTTCCACTGCCCGTCGAGAAGCTGGAGCATAATCATCCGCTCCGTATAGCGCATGCGTTCGGGACCGACCACCTGCTCTTTCTGTTCGTACTGCTCCTTAAGAAAGGTAGTGATGTCGTCTGCGATTTCATCGCGCCCTTTCGACTCGAGCTCGATGTGATCGACCTTCAGCCCGAACTGGCTAGCCACGTCTGTTCGTAGCTCCGCCAACGTCCACGTGTCGGGATGCGATTTTTGCGGGCACCGGGTATTGATGAAATCATCCACAAAGTCGGCGCTGAGGCCAACAATGTATTCTTTCTGGTCGCGTCCCTCGAGCAGCTTGGCGCGCATGCCGTAGACGGCTTCTCGCTGCTTGTTCATCACGTCGTCGTATTCGAGCAGGTGCTTGCGGGCCGCGAAGTTTTGCGCCTCAACCGCCTTCTGCGCCGCCTCGATGCGCTTGGTGATCAGCCGCGACTCGATCGGCATGTCCTCTTCCATGCCCAGCCTCAGCATCAGGTTCTGGACTTTCTCCCCGCCGAAGATGCGTAACAGATCGTCCTGCAAAGAAAGATAGAAACTCGAACTTCCCGGATCCCCCTGGCGACCGGCCCGGCCACGAAGCTGGTTATCGATGCGGCGCGCTTCGTGACGTTCCGTGCCCAGGATATGCAACCCTCCGAGTGCGACAACTTCGTCGTGTTCATGGTCGGTCCGGTCTTTGAACCTGTCGAGTGTCGCCTGCCACTCTTCTGGCGGCATCAAATCCGGGTTTTGGCCCTTCTTAATGAGGTGCTCGCGAGCCAGGAATTCGGGGTTACCGCCGAGCAGGATGTCGGTCCCGCGGCCGGCCATGTTGGTGGAAACGGTCACCGCCCCCTTGCTCCCGGCCTGGGCGACGATTCGCGCTTCGCGATCATGCTGTTTGGCGTTAAGGACTTCGTGTTTGACGCCCGCTTTCTTCAAAATGCGCGAGAGTGTTTCTGATTTTTCAATGGAAATCGTGCCCACGAGCACCGGCTGTCCCTGCTCGTGGCGTTCCTTGATTTCCAGCGCGGCATTGCGGAACTTCTCTTCTTCGGTGCGGTAGACAATGTCGTCATGCTCTATGCGGATCAAGGACCGGTTGGTGGGGATGACAACCACGTCGAGCTTGTAAATCTTGCCGAATTCCGGAGCTTCGGTATCGGCGGTACCCGTCATGCCGGCCAGCTTGTTGTACATGCGGAAGTAGTTCTGGAAGGTGACCGTAGCGAGCGTCTGATTCTCTCGTTCGATCTTGACCCGTTCCTTGGCTTCGACCGCCTGATGCAGTCCGTCACTCCAGCGGCGTCCGGGCATCAGCCGCCCCGTGAATTCATCGACGATAACGACTTGGCCTTCCTTGACGACGTAGTCCTTGTCGCGATGGAAAAGAGCATGCGCTTTCAAGGATTGCTCGACGCCGTGCTTGACTTCGTAGTTCACTAATTCGTTGATATTTGAGATTCCGAGGGCTTCCTCGACCCGGCTTTCTCCTTGTTCGGTCAACCAGGCGGTGCGATGTTTCTCGTCCAGTATGAAATCGTCGGTGTAGGTGCGATCGCGTGGCTCATCTCCTTCAATCACCTCGCCTTTCTTGAGCTTGGGAATGATACGGTTGATTTTGTAGTACTTGTCGGTTGATTCCTCGCTGGGACCGGAGATGATCAGCGGCGTGCGAGCTTCGTCAACCAGGATGGAGTCGACCTCATCGACAATCGCGAAGTCGTGCTCTCGCTGCACGCAACCGCTGCGATCGAACTTCATGTTGTCGCGGAGGTAATCGAACCCAAACTCGTTGTTTGTGCCGTAGGTGATATCGGCGCCATAACTTTCGCGGCGCTCCTGATCTGTCAAGCCGTGAACAATCACGCCGACACTGAGGCCCAGAAACTTGTAGAGCTTGCCCATCCACTCCGAATCGCGCTGCGCCAGGTAATCGTTAACAGTGACGATGTGGACGCCTTTGCCCGCTAGGGCATTCAAATACGCGGGCAGCGTAGCGACTAGAGTCTTGCCTTCGCCGGTCTTCATCTCGGCGATCTGGCCTCGGTGCAGGACGACGCCGCCGATCAACTGCACGTCGAAATGCCGCATCTGGAGCACGCGGCGTCCGACTTCGCGGCAGACGGCAAAGGCTTCGGGGAGCAGGTCATCGAGGTCTTCGCCGTTCTCGAGACGCTGCCTGAACTCCGGAGTCTTAGCCGCCAGCTGATCGTCGGTCAGCTCTCGGAGACCGGCCTCGAAGTCGCCAATGACAGCCGCAATCGGCCACATTTTCTTGACTTCGCGGTCGTGCTTGGTCCCGAAGACCTTGGCAAGCAGATTTTCGAGCATGGTGGGGGAAAGAGGGCGGCGATATTTCCTTCATTGTAGCGCGTAGGGCTGGGTTGAACCGTTGAGTGCATGCTCCGGTAGCGGGGTCTTAATGCGGAGATAGGATCGACACGGGGTCTGGGAAAGGCATCTTACATGAGCGGATGACGAGGCTCACCTACGCCCTCAGCAAGAAACAGGAAAATCTGAGGGCTGCCCTGGCTATCCATTTTGCGTTCTATAACTTCTGTCGAGTTCACAGCTCTCTGAGGGTGACGCCAGCAAGGGAAGCCGGAATCACAGATCACGTGTGGAGTCTAAGAGAAACAATTGTGTCCTGATTCCGTTTTATCCTGCCACCCCCCCCCTTTGCGGAGGCTCAGCGGATGCGTATCATAAGGGCGTATGGAGTCCTCGGTTATCAGCATCGCCGTCAAGCTAGAGATCGCTTTCCGCAGGGATGGGCGGGACTGGCTGGTTTGGTGCCTCCCCATCGACGTCATGACACAGGCCAGAACGAAGAAGCAAGCCCTAGCGTCGCTCAAGGAAGCTGTTGAGCTTTGGTTTGAGTCCTGCATCGAGCGCGGCGCGCTTGATAAAGCTCTACAAGAGGCTGGGTTCTCAAAGGCGCCTCTGGCACCGGGAGAAGACGCTAAGGACTTCAACTTCGTTCATGTTGTCAAGAGTCCTCGCGCCGAAGCCGGATTGAAGTTGTTTTCCCATTCGCGCAGACATGGTGCTGAGTACATTGAAGTATCCATTCCAGCTTACATCGCTGCCCAACAACTGAGGGGCGCAGTACGTGCGTCCCGTTAAATGGAAAGAGCTTGTCAAGCTTTCCGAGTCGGGGGGCTGTGTGTTCGATGGACAGCGCGGCTCTCACTACACCATGACGAAGACCGGTCTCAGCCGCCCGATCGTCATCCCGAAACGGAACGATTTCAAGAGCGAAGATATTGTTCTTTCCGTAGGCCGAACGCTCGGCCTGGATCGGAAACAGATCGAGCAACGTTTGGGACAAAGTAAGCGGAAGAAGAAAAAATCTGCCAAAGCCTAGAATCTCCCCATCGCCACACTAAGACCTGCTTCTCGCGGGCATAATCACGACTCAACACCAACCAACGCCAAGTCAGACTGCCCTCCTCATTCGTTCGTCGACTTAGCTAATCAGCGGTTATAATCACAGTCACGGGTTCAGCGGCCTTTCTCATGACAACGCCGTAGTGAGAAGGACCTCTTCATCCGACCGCCGAAACGCGAGCCTGCTCGATCCTACGAAATGGCAGGACGAGCCCGGCTCGGGGAGTCGCCCCGCCGGTTCAGGACCGTTTCCGCTTGGCGCGTCAAATCCCGGTTACCCGTTTTCCGAGGACTTTCATGAAGCTTGAAACACTCGCCGTGCACGCCGGAGACCGCAAGAAGCTCGGGGACTACGTCCCCGTGACGACGCCCATTTATAGTGCGTCCAGCTTCTCCTACGAACGCATTGACGATTTGGACCGCGTCTTTGCCAATGAGATTCCCGGACAAGGCTATGCGCGCTACGGCAACCCGACGACTGAAGCGCTCGAAGAGCAGATGACCGCGCTGGAAGAAGGTGACTTCGCCGTCGCGACCAGTTCCGGAATGGCCGCGCTGTACGTGGCGGTTTTAACCGCACTGACGGATCGACGAAAATCCATCGTCGCCGCCGATGTGCTCTTTGGCCAGACGCTGCTCCTGTTGATGAATATCCTCGAACCGAACGGCGTGTCGGTGCGATTCGTAGACCCGTGTGATGTCGAAGCGACCGAGGCTGCCATCAAAAAAGAGAAGGCGTCCTGCTTACTGATCGAAACGGTTTCCAACCCCTTGATGCGTGTGCCTCCCGTCGACAGGCTGGCCGAAATCGCTCATGCGAACGGGGCCCAAGCCATCGTCGATGCCACGTTTACGACGCCGGTCCTGATGCGCCCGTTAACTTTGGGCGCCGACTTCGTGGTTCACAGTGCGTCGAAATACCTCTCGGGCCACGGTGACGTCCTGGCTGGCATTCTCGTGAGCCGGGAGGAGTTTCGTCCGGTGGTACAGCCCCTTACGCGCACGATCGGACCGAACCTTGGCCCGTTCGAAGCCTACTTGACGATGAGAGGGATCAAGAGCTTGCCCCTCCGGATCGAGCGGCAGTGCGAGAACGCTAGCAAGGTCGCGCGATGGCTCGGCGCACACCCGCGGGTGGAACGCGTGTACTTCCCAGGCGAGCCCCAGCACCCGGATGCCGAAACCGTACGCAGACTATTCCCCGAAGGAAAATTCGGAGCCATGGTGAGCTTTGAAATCAAAGACGCAGGCCGGGAGGAGATCTTCAAGTTCATGGATTCCCTCAAACTCGTGGTCCGCGCCACGAGCCTAGGGGATGTGCACACCATGATGCTTTATCCGACGATGAGCTCTCATCGCGACCTGGCGCCGAAGCACCGCCAGCGCCTGGGTATCCGCGATAACCTCGTGCGCCTTTCCGTGGGGATCGAAGCCCCGGAAGACATCATTGCGGACCTGGAACAGGCCCTCGGGGAGTGAAAAAACTCGGGCCGGGGATCATGTCACCACGCTTCGATTGGCTTCCTCAAGAGATCCGCCCGCTGTTGAGCAGGACAACACCTTTTTCAGATTCGATACGGTACTCGAACGCCTGGTGCGCCCTCCGGAAAGCTCTTCGTGTTCCGCGTCACCAGTAGCGCATCATTCGCCTGCGCGGTGGCCCAGATAACCGCATCGGGCAAGCGGATTTTTCTTCGCCGGCGGAGGGACACAGCCAACTCGCCGATGGCCTGGTCGACTTCAAGCAGCCGAAATTTTGACAGGAAACTTCGAAGCGCCCGTTCTTCCTCGTCATCAGCCGCCCCGACGAGCACTTCCATCCAGGTAATGACGCTGATCAGCGACGATCGATACAGCGCGAGCTCCCGGCGGGCCTCGTCGATTCCCGCGAGATAGTCGATCAGTATGTTGGTGTCGAACAGACCCTTCACTTCGACCACTCGCGGCGAAGCCTTCGCTGGTAGGCTACGCCTTCGACCTTTCGCCCCCGCCACAGACCGAAAGCCTCATCCTTGTCGGCTGCCCCGTGCTTCCTGATGTAGAGCGCCACGGCGCGGCGGATTGCTTCCGCTCGGGAGATCCTGCCCTGCCGGCAAAGCTCCGCCAGGGAATCCAGCTGCTCATCGGGCAGATCAACGATGGTACGCATTCCGATATCAGATAACGTTATCAGTAATCATTCTAGGCTACGGAACAATGGCAATGCAACCCGCCGGGGCCACCTATCCCCTCCAACCTCGCCTTGACCAGCGCCGCAAGACCCGGACCGGGGCGGCTCCTCGCCGGAGACGGAAATGAGATGCGACCGTTTGCATGACTCAGCACTCTTGACTGTGGAGTCTACTGTGGAGTATTATCCACATATGGAAACCGTGCAGGTCGTGCTCGATCAAGAGCTCCTCCGCGCAGCCGATCGCGCCGCCAGGCGAGTCAAGATCAATCGCTCGGCGCTGGTCCGCGATGCCCTGCGGGCCTATTTGAAACGGCTGCACTATGAAGAGAAGGAGCGTCGAGACCGAGAGGGTTACGAACGCTACCCTGACTCGGAAGATGACCTTGCCCCTTGGGAGCAAGTGGCAGCATGGCCGCAAGACTAGAACGCGGCGAGGTCCGGCTCTACCGTTTCTCGGCTTCCAAAAAACAGCGGCCTGTTCTTGTTTTGACCCGCGCTGGCGCGATCCACTATCTCTCCAGCGTAACGGTGGCGCCTATAACCTCCACTATTCGAGACGTCCCTTCCGAAGTAGTTCTTGATATTGAGGACGGCATGAAAAAACCCTGCGCCGTCAATCTTCATAACGTTGTAACCGTCGGGCAGCAAGGCCTAGGGCGCCGGGTCACCCAACTCGGCGGCAGCAAAATGCGGCAGGTTTGCATCGCGCTGGCTTTCGCCTTCGGCTGTGAAGAGTAGTCTTCATCCTAGCCACTTTCCGGTGCAGAATACGCTTGCAGCTCGCGGCGGGGACTGTCACCAATTTCGCGCGTACAAAGAATTAACAAGTTGCGGAGGTATCCGGTCGCGAAATTGGCTGACTGTCCCAAGCCACTCAGTCTCACCTTTCTTGCACCGGAAAAGTGGCTAATCCTACGCTCGTTCCCCCCGCTCATACTCACTTGATAAACTGGGTCCCCATGCCGGACGTGCAATCACTTTTCGACCTAACAGGCAGAGCCGCCCTCATAACGGGCGGATCGCGGGGGCTCGGTCTCGAGATAGCGGAAGGTCTTGCCGAAGCCGGCGCGGCGACTTTTCTCGTTGCGCGTCGCGAGCAGTGGCTGAAGCCCGCGGTCGAGGGCAGGCAGCAGCGAGGCTTCCGCTGTGAAGGGACGCTGTGCGACGTGTCGGAGGAAGAGCAAGTCGCTCAGACGGTGGACAAAGCCATCGCGACAATGGGCAAAATCGACATTCTGGTCAACAACGCGGGCATCACCTGGGGTGCCGAGGCCGAAGACATGCCTTTCGAAAAGTGGAAAGCAGTGGTCGACGTTAACCTCACGGGAACGTGGCTCTTCTCCCAGCGTGTCGGACGTCACATGCTCGAACGCGAATCCGGCTGCATGATTAACATCGCTTCCATTTCAGGCCTTTCGGGATCGGTCATTCCCGAAAGTGGTCTCGTTGGCTACGCCGCCAGCAAAGCCGGTGTGATGGGAATGACGCGCGAGCTGGCCGGCCAGTGGGGTCGCCGCGGGATTCGTGTGAACGCCGTGGCTCCAGGGTTCTTCCCGTCCCGCATGACGGAGAAAGTTCTTCCTCGCGTTCAAAAGGAATACGAAGCGGGCGTCCCGTTGGGACGAATCGGCCGGCCGGGGGAACTCAAAGGAGTAGTGCTTTTCCTAGCCTCGGACGCCTCCAGCTACATCACAGGGCAGACCATCGTCGTCGACGGCGGCGCCACGATAGTGTGATCTCAACAAAACGGCCTAAGCCACCTAGTCCGAAGACAGAATCTCAGTCCTACGCCTGTTTGCGCTTATACCCCTCCACCTTGGCGCCGATGGGACCTTTGCCGGTGCGTGCAACCAATTGGCGCACTTCCTCGTCGCTGAACGGCCCGAGTTGCTTGATAACCGAAACGTTTTCCTCCAACTGCTCAATCGTTTGCACCCCCGAAACAATGGTGTCAGGGTTTTGGCTCATGGCGTAGCGTAAGCATTCTGAATAGGTAGCTACGTTGTGTTCCTTAATTGCACCCGCGGCAGCCGTCTTCATCGCAATCTTGCCGAGGCCCTTGGCGCCTACCTTCGGTAGCACATTCTTGACGAAGCTCAGGTAGTGGGGGTCGATCGGATTGACCGGGTGCTGTACAGTTTCCCAACCGTCAAACCCGTTGAGCATAGCCAGGTGCACTTCCGGATCGCGGTGCCCCGTAAACCCGATGTGGCGCACTTTTCCTTGCTTTTTCGCTTTCACGAAGGCTTCCAGCGCCCCTTTGGGACCGTAGATCTTTTCGACTTCCTCCATGTGAGAAACTTCGTGGCATTGCCAGAGGTCGAGGTAGTCGGTCTTCATTCGACGCAAGGTTTCCTCGAGCTGCTTCATGGCACTAGCCTCATCGCGAAGCTGAGCCTTGCTCATCAGCAGCACTTTTTTACGCAGACCCCCCTGAAACGCATCGCCGTAAAGGGAGTCGCTCTTGCCATCGTGGTACTTGTGGGCGCTGTCGAAAAAGTTGATCCCCAGATCCATCGACCGATGAATCAGCTGAATAGCATCGGGCTTGTCTCGGTACCCCATATCAGCGCCGCCCAGACACATGAGCGACACCCGGAGGCCGCTCTTGCCGAGCGTTCGCATCGGCATCGGCCCTTCGGCCGACAGGGGAACCGTTACACCCATCGCGGCACCGGCAACGGTGCTCTTCAAGAATTCACGACGCTTCATGTTGCCTCCTAGACTGGCTGACGACGTGGTTGCCTGAATGGTATCAGGTGTTGTCGGGAACAGCGACCTTGAGCCCTCCGGCTACACCGCTGTGCTTAGTCGGGGAATCCAATCTTGTCGAGCAGTGGTTGAAAGCGCGGATCCTCGCGCAGGGGTTCTAACTCCGGAGAGCACTTGACAAAGACCAGATGCCGGTCCCTCACTGCATAACCTTGGTTCAGAATTTCAAAGGCCTTGTCTCGATCGCCCAGCCTGGAGTAAACATGAGCCAAGTACACCGAGGGGACATAGCGGCTCTTCGAAAGCTCGACGAGTTGTGCGAGGTACTCGCGTGCTTTCTCCTCCTCTCCCATCTCCGCGTAGATAGCGCCCAGGGCTTGGAACGCTCGAGAAGGATCACCGGACAGCTCCTGGTATTTCTCGGCCGAAGCGATCGCCTCGGGAAACATGCCCTTCCTGAGGTAGGCCACGCTCTGGTCCCAATAAACGCCCGCGAACTGTGGAAGCAGCTCCCTAGTGCGCCTGAACTGTTCCAGCGCTTCGTCGAAGCGGCGGGCGAGGTGGAAGATTCGACCGACTCCCGAGCTGATCACCGGGGAAAGGGGATCAAGCCGGTTGGCAGTCCGGATCTCTGAGAGCGCCTCATCAAACCGACCCAGCACGGCCAGCGCCATGGCGTACTGATGGTGGCCTGTGGCGGACTGGCTGTTGATCTCGATCCCCCGACGAAACTCTTGCTCGGCGCGCGCCCAATCCCAATCGGCGCGGAAGTAGAGAACTCCCAGAGCGGTGTGCGCCTCCGAGCAACCCTCGTCCAGGTCAATCGCTCGTCGGGCCGCGGCTTTCGCCTTGGACAAGGCTTCCGCGGGATCGACCCCGCCGTACCCGCCAAGCGCCTGCAGACTGTAGGCTTCCGCCAGCCCGGCGTGCGGGGAGGCGTAAGATTCGTCCTCGCGGGCAGCGTCCTCGAAACAAACAATGCATTTCTCAAGCGCCGCGCTTTCCCGTTGATTTAGATAAAAGCGTCCCTTGAGGTAGTGATTGTAAGCTACTGGATCAGCAGTATTTCTCTTGACTGGAGTCTCCGCGGATTCGCCTACTAACTTGAGTTTCAGATTGTCTACGATGGCGGCTGTGATCTCGTCCTGGATATCGAAAACATCCTTCATTTCGCGGTCGAAACGCCGAGACCATACGTGATATCCGTCGGCCACATTGATGAGTTGGGCGGTGACCCTGACGCGATTCCCTGCCCTCCGCACGCTACCCTCGAGAACCGAGCGCACCTGAAGTTTCTGCCCCACCTGCCGGATGTCCTCTGTTTTGCCCTTGAAGTGGAATACTGACGTGCGCGAAACAACGCGCAGGCCCTCGATCTGCGTCAGGGCGTTGATGAGTTCTTCGGTTAGCCCGTCGCTGAAGAACTCACTCTCTTCGTCGCGGTTCATGTTCGAAAACGGAAGCACCGCGACAGAGGGAGCAAGCATCTGGCGACGAGTGGTGGTCCCCCCGCGAGTGCCGGTTTCCGACTCGTCGCGCAGAGACCGCAGGTCTACCAGCATATCGTCGGCGTGCTGGTAGCGGTCGGCTGCGTCCTTTGCGAGCGCTTTCCCGACGATTCTCTCCAACTCGACGGGGACACCGGTGCGCAGCCCGGTCAGCGGCTCGGGGTCTTCGTTCATGATGGCGTAGACAATGGCATCCGCATAGTGACCCCGGAAAGGTGTTTGTCCGCTGATCATCTCGTAGAGCAGCGATCCCAGCGCCCAAATGTCGGTGCGATGATCCACGTGGGTCGCACTCGTCTGCTCCGGGGACATGTAGGCCATCGTACCGACGGTGGTACCGGCTCGCGTCAGACGATCTTCACCGCCCAGCAGCGCGATGCCGAAATCGACGATTCTCGCAAGGCCGTCGTCACCAAGAATGATGTTGGCCGGTTTGATGTCGCGATGGACAATGCCTTTGCCATGTGCCGCGTGCAATCCCTGACCGATCTGCACGGTAACGTCCAAGGCTTCGGGAATCGACAACGGGCCTGACGTCAGCCGATCCTTCAGGCTTTTGCCCTCGACAAGGGCCATCACGATAAAAGCTCTTCCGTCGACTTCGTCGATTTCATGCACGGTGCAGATGTTGGGATGGTCGAGTCCCGCGGCAGCCTGCGCCTCAAGGAGAAAACGCTGCTTTTGCTCTTCGTCGAGGGTTGCCTGGGAAAGAAACTTCAGGGCAACCGGGCGTTTCAGCCGCGTGTCTTCAGCCTTGTAGACCACACTCATCCCGCCTTCGCCGATCTTGTCGACGATCTTGTAATGGGAGAGCGTTTGGCCGATCATTGTTTGTTGCTACGGTGCGGCTTGGAGCTCATGCTTGCCGCGAGCAGCCTCAGTATACACCGGCGCCAAGTAGTTGTAGCGCATGCCCTAGCCCCTGGAGGTCAGGTCCCTTCCGGGTCGCGGTTGCGGAGAAAACGCGCCGGTGCGACGCGAGCGGCAAACGATCCGAGGGGGGCCTCGATCTCACTAACCGCCGTCGCGAATCGACACGGACACGGTCTTTCTGGATCCAGGCCCGGGGACCTTCAATTTCGTTTTGAAAGGGGGTGATCCCGATGGCGGGTCAGCAGATCCAGCAGCACTCGCCACTTTCCGAGAGCGTTCGACCTCACTGAAACGCACCGACAACTGTCAGAGAACTGCCAGAAAGCATGCGTGAGTAACTTCCAAAGGCGCTCTCCGAACTGATCCTGGTTTGCGATCACATCACGGATGCTGGTTTGGACCGAATGGCGCGTTGAAGACTGCGATCACATTGATGGGGGCAACAAGTCTCCTGGTATACTGCCTCTGCGTCTTGTTCAAAGGGCGCGGACGCAAAAACGCAGGGGTACGGCTGAAGCGCCGCAACCGCAATTCCTCACACTGCCGTTACCGACGCTCTGCTCTTCGCGTTACGCGAAAG
Source organism: Bryobacterales bacterium (assembly GCA_965222095.1). Lineage (GTDB taxonomy): Bacteria > Acidobacteriota > Terriglobia > Bryobacterales > UBA6623. The sequence goes on along the minus strand of CBDCTD010000004.1, from coordinate 872,214 downwards.
ACGGCCTACCCGACGGGAACGCCACGGTATTCATGTTTCGACCCAGCCCACTCTGCCAGTCTCCTCTCTCTTCCTCGATAGTACATATTTTCGTACCAACTTCCGGAGGAGCGCGTCTGTCCGCTGCTCCTCGAGCACTCGGAACCGGCTGGGAGTACAATCAGGTTGTAGTTTAGAACTCGGCTTGGATCTCCGACGGTCGTCTGCGACCAGGAAGAGTGGAGTGTGCGTTGTCATTGGGGCGGAAGTCACGAGGCCAAAATGCCATCGAAAAGACGGGCTGATTGGCTCGGGTTCCCGTTACTGAGTCTCGCGAATTATACTGACATGGTCCGTGTTCAGATTGTAGGGGCACGGCATGCCGCGGCTTACAAGGTCGCGCTATTTCGGGAGCCTCAGGAATCTAACTGTGCCCGAAAACGCGTAAAATCTGTACTTTAGATGAGGTCGAATCCCAGCTGCGCCTATCGAGAGCCGCTGGAGTTTGGTCATGCGTACTGCTCTGCTTGGGACTTTGCCGCGCCTCGTTTGCCGCTGAGAGCGCGCCGGCGAAGCCCGAAAGGGCCGCTCCGGAGTCGCGCGACGAGCTGACCAAGGATCCTCATTCGGAGACGCCTGAAACCCGCCGGGACGACACAAATGCCCTGACCGAGGAAGTCAGCCGCCTGCTGCCGGACCGGCCGCGGATCGAAGTCGAGCGCAACAACTACATTGACGACCACATTTTCGGCAAGATGGAGCGGGACAAGATCCCGCACGCTGGGCTTGCCGGCGACCAAGAATTCCTGCGCCGGGTTTACCTCGATCTGACTGGCCGCATCCCCTCCAGCGAAGCGGTCCGCGAGTTTCTGGCGGATCAATCACCCGACAAGCGAGACAAGCTGATCGACTCGCTGATTGCACCCGAGCGGTACGCCTTCTTGGAAGAAGACCCCTTCGTCGACCGCTGGACCTATTGGTTCTCGGACCTATTCAGCAACAGCGGGGGCGACCTGGGTACGCCCGGCCGCAACATTTTCTACGACTACATCCGCATGTCCTTGCGGCTCGATGTGCCGTACAACAGGTTCGTCGAGGAGATGCTCACGGCTTCGGCGCTCACCAATTATTTCTCCGGTCCCGCGAACCTGCTGGCACGGTTTCATGTTGACGATGATGCAAACCAGATCGTGCACGAGGACACCTGCGACGAAATGGCGATTGAGACGAGCCGCCTATTCCTTGGATTGAACTTGGAGTGCGTCTCCTGCCACGACGGCGCGGGCCATCTCGAAGAGATGAATCTTTGGCTGTCGGGCGTCGAGCGCGAACAGGTGTGGCGGATGGCAGCGTTTTTCGGAGACCTCACCGTGTACCGGCCGCCTCCTCGCCGCCAAGAGTTCACGATGTTGGAAAACGGCCCTGGCTACGACGCGGAGGCTTATCCCGCCCCGGCGGCGGTTGGCTACGACGTGAACGCCGAAAGCCTCGTACGCATGAGCCGCTGGGAGGCGGACGTCAGCCCTACGTTCCTGCTCTCCGGTGACAAGCCTGCGCAGGGTGAGAACTTGAGGCGTGCGTACGCGCGCATGTTGACCACTAGTCCTCAGTTCTCGAAGACCATCGTGAACCGCATCTGGGCGGAATTGATGGGGGTTGGAATTGTCGATCCACCCGATGATTTCGACTTGGCTCGCCAAGACCCGAACAATCCCCCTCCCGCGCCGTGGACAGTCCAGCCAAGCCATCCGGAACTGCTGGAGGCGCTCGCCAAGGACTTCGAGGCCCACGAGTTCGACCTTCGCCGTCTGATGAAATTGATCACAAAATCCAGCGCCTACCAGTTGTCGGCTTATTTTGAGGGTGAGTGGAAGGACGAACACGCACGATACTTCGCCCGGCACTTTGTGCGCCGCCTCTCCGCGGAGGAGCTTTTTGACGCCATCTCGATCGCTACCGGCGTGTTTCCTTCCATCCCGATCGACGGGACCAACACGGAAGTCAAATACGTCATGCAGACCCGCTCACCCGAGGATCTGGGCGGAGATCTGGCGGAGGTGGGACGTTTTCTAGGAAGTTTCGGGCAGAGCAACCGATCACGCGGGGTAAAGTCTCTTAAAGGCAATATCGTGCAGGCTTCGCTTCTGTTGAACAGCAAGATTGTGAAGGAGAAAGTGAAGGCGGAGCCGGGTAGCAGGGTCCACGAGCTGCTGAACCAAGAACCGCAGCTTAGTAATGAAGAGATCGTGGAGGAATTGTTCCTATCGGTCCTTTCCAGGCGTCCTTCCGCGGAAGAGACGAAGCTGGCGGTTAACCAGATCCAACGGTATCGCACGCAGGGTGCGGAAGACGTCCTGTGGGCGCTGCTCAATAAGTTGGACTTCGTTTTCCATTATTGAAATCTGGGTGAATGTCATGCGAGACCAGCCAACCACGATTCCCACGCTAGCGCGCAGAGAATTCTTGCGGGTTGGAGCGACGACTTTTGTCGGCTTCCATCTGCTGCCGATGCTCAAGCCGCTGCAGGTGAAGGCCGAGCATAAAGTATCGCCGCGCGGTTCGGCCGAGTTTTGTATTTTCCTCTTCTTGGAGGGCGGCCCCCCTCAACTGGACACGTTCGACGTGAAAGAGGGGAAGTGGACGCCTCCGGATTTTGACATCCGTACCATCACGCCGGACATCAAGATGCCCTATGGTCAATTCCCAAAGCTATCCGAGCGCATCCATCACCTGGCGCTTGCCCGCTCGGTGGAAGCGTGGGAGAGCGTTCACGAGAGGGGCCAATACTACATTCAGGTCGGCAGGGCGTTCAGCGCCGCACGGGCGAGCGAGATTCCGTCGGTCGGCTCGCTTGTAGCCTACGAATTTCAGGAACGCAAGAAGGAAGGAGATTTTCTCCCGCCTTTCGTGGCCATGAATTTCTCTCCTCGCGGAGCGGGTCTAGCGGGCGCCGGCATGCTGCCGGCGAGTTGCGCACCGTTACCGCTGGCCTTGGGCGAAAACGCTGATCTCGCCTTTGTGGTCCCCGAGGCTGAGCGGGAGCGGTTTTCGAGAAGGTGGGATTTTCTGCAACGTCTAGACGCGGGCATGCGCGGCGGAAAAGCTCCGCTCGGCAGGCCTCCGCTGGACTTCAGCAGTCATTATCTCGGCGCTCACGAGATGTTGAGGCGACCGGAGGGGGGAAAGATCCTGCAGTTCAGTAAAGAGGACCACAGCCGATACGGCTCGTCGTCTGTCGGCGACGGCTGTATTCTCGCGCGCAACCTCGTTGCAGCGGACGCCGGGACTCACTTCATCAGCGTCTCTCACAGGGGCTGGGACCTTCATAGCAAGATCTACGATAAGACTCAGAAGGTCAACCACTACACCTTGTGCCAGGAATTGGATGATTGCTACTCGAGCCTGCTCGATGACCTATCCACGATGAAGGATAAGAACGGCCGGACCCTGCTGGAGAAGACTCTCATTGTCTGTATGGGCGAGTTCGGGCGCACGCCAGGAGACTTGAACCCGAACAAAGGGCGCGACCACCATCGGTTTGCGTCGACGTCGGTCTTCAGCGGCGGTGGGGTGAAGGGAGGCCGAGTGATTGGCGCCACCGACGAGACGGGGGCGAAGGTCACAGCTCCCGGCTGGCACCGTAAGCGCTCCATTTACACCGAAGACACCGTGGCGACCATCTTTTCGGCTCTTGGCATCGACTGGAGCAAGCGCATCACCAACACTCCCTCGGGGCGCGCTTTCGAATACATCGAGTTCACCTCGGATACCGAATTCATTGATGTCGACGAAATCAGTGAACTGTTTGTTTGAGTTGATCCCTCGCCACCTCGCCGCTGTAACGTAGACGGAACGGTGCACACCGGCGGGTCGACGCCATGCTTCACCAGGAGGCGCATGACCCTGGGTTGGCTGAAACGGGCGGCCTGCCGGAGCATCCAAAAACCTACCGCCATCACCAGGCCGATTACGATCGCTCCAACGGTTCGGGCCGGTCACCGCGGACCACCTGGGAGAAAGCGAGCAGAGTCAAGAACTTTCGAAACCAAGGATAGGGAGTTAACACAGCCAGTGCGCCGATCCCGAGAATTAGCACGCTGCCAACGACAGGGCCGCCACGCGGCGCAAGGGCGGCTTACGGTTGCGTGTGCCCTGCTCGTATGCATATCCCAGTCGGAACAGCGTCCCTTCGGAGAAAGGTCTGCTCATGAACTCAATTCCGACCGGCACGCCGTCGCTGGTGAATCCCGCCGGTACCGTCATGGCCGGAAATCCGAGGAGTGGGCTCAGAAGACGGTTGCTACCCAGCCCTTCCTGGTCCGCGGTGTTCGGGTTGGTTAGGACGTCCGCGGGGATTGGAGTCGGCTGGTGATCAAATGTTGCATAAACCAGTGCGTCGAGCCTATTGCGCACCATCACGTTAAGCACGATTTGCCTTAGCTCCTCTTTGGCCGGCAACACTTGCAGGTACCCAAGTTCAGCCTTCGACCTTCCGACAGTCCTCATCAGCTGACTCGCCCTCCAGGGCAAGACTTTTCCTGTCAAGAGGATTTCGCGCACAGTCTGAACAGGAGCGTTGGAATGTTGTGCCAGGTAACCGTCAATGGCCTGCTCCGTCTCAAATGAGGGGAAATCGTGCGCCCTCTCCATGAGATCCTTGAGTCCGGAGATTGTCAACGGATCGAGAAGTTCGGCTCCAAGTGTTTTCAGATCGGTAATGGCGCTGTCGATGATCTCTCTAACTTTCTTGAAATCCTCGGAAGCGGGGTCCGTCTGGGGATCCATCGGCTCCCGAATGACCCCGATGCGTGCGCCCTTCAACCCGTCTTTCCGGAGGAACGCTGTGTAGGAATCGGGAACCTGTCCGTCGGCGGAAGCGGTCGCTGGATCGTTGGGATCGTATCCAGCGATGACATCGAGTACGATGGCTGAGTCCTTCACCGTGCGGGTGATCGGTCCCAAGGTGTCAGCGCTGGGCCGAGCAGGCATCGAGCCATACCGGCTCACCAAAGCTACCGTCGGCCTGAGACCAACCAGGCTGGCGACGGCTGCCGGACCTCGAATAGACCCGCCCGTATCTTCCCCAATGCCCACGGCGGCAAAGTTTGCTGTAATGGCAGACCCCGTCCCGCTCGAGGAGCCGCTGGGGTTGCGCGCTGGATCGTAGGCGTTGGGGACAATCCCGGAAGCGGAGCCGGAGTACCTGGAGCCGAATTCGCCCATCGTCGTTTTTCCAAGAATTACAGCTCCTGCCGTCTTCATCTTCGTCACGATGGTGGCGTCCCGCTTGGGAACAAAATCTTTGAATACCACCGACCCGTAGGTAGTCGGCATATCGCTTGTCTCCACCTGATCCTTCACCAGAACTGGGATGCCATGCAGGGGACCAACAAGTCCGGATGCCCGGTACGCCGTATCCAGTCGGTCGGCTTCCTGCGGCGCACGCGTGTTGAGGGTCTGGACGGCGTTGAGGCGCGGGCCGGCCTTATCGTAAGTTTCGATCCGCTTCAGATAAAGGTCCACGAGGCGGCGGCACGTGATTCGGTTGGACTTAAAAGCTGTGTGGATATCATCTATCGTTGGCTCTAGAGGTGAATCTACGTCAGCGTAGTACATAGCACCCCCTCCCATAAAACCTAAAAGTCAGGTCCCTTGATCATGATGATTGCATCCCACAGGCTAACGGCGACCGACGAGTGTGCAGAATAATTGTGCCAGCTTTCGAAACCGGACACTGGGTCCCATGGACACTCGGCAACAAAAAGGCCCTGAGAATCTACTTTCGATTCTCAAGGCCTCGTGAAGCTGCGACTCAAGTGGCCGGGCAGGGGCGACGGCGGGCTAGGCCGGCGCCGCAACTGTTGGCCTGGAGCGGGCCGCCCGCTCGAACAGGCCAGATTCCCTGGAATCCTCCGGGGATACTCTGACCGCTGCTCACGCGGATGGGGATACCCGACATATAGTTTTGAATAGAGGAAAGCCGCCAGCCGCCCACCAAGTAGTTGAGCCCCCGGGATGCACTGCCCAGAAACTTTTTACCTCTGCCAAAGGGCAAATCGTATACCCAGCTAACAGCGAGGATCTGAGGCCGGTCCTTCTGCAGCAACGCTCTGGCCGTGTTCATGACCTCGGGGTGTTGCCGGGTCACGCCGCCAAACCCGATGAATCCCGGGAAATTGTTATTACTGATTCGCTTCGAAATCGTATAGGCAACCAGGAACGTCCAATCCCCCGAGCGCTTTTGGAAATTGGTTTGCACCGAGTGGTACGTCGAGCTGCCGAGCTGCGCACCGTAAACCCCGATCCCCGTGTATTGAGGGAACGGCCGCAAGCCCTGGGCGACGCTGCCGCTGAATCCTTGATACGGCAGCGAAATTCCGGCCGCCTGCGCCTCGGGGGAGCTGATGTCGGCATTGAGCAAACTGCCCACACTCAAAAGGGAAAGGGGAATGGAATTCAGCTCGGCTCCCTGGGGCGGCCGCGAGCGGCGGTTGTCCGCCAACCCGATCGCCGTGGCGGTGCCCACGTCGGATGGCCCTGCCGTCGTCGTGGATATCTCGACTTGCGCCATCGCCGAGGGCAAGCTCCGTGTGATGTTACATCGCGGAGATACGGTCCCAGAGGGCTGTATCCTTGACGCGGAAGGTAAGCCGTCGATAGCCCCCGCTGCTTTCTATGGGCCGCCGGAGGGATCCCTGCTCCCGGTGGGGCGCCACAAGGGCTTCGCGCTCAGCTTCGTGGGCGACATTCTGGCCGGGGCGCTCTCGGGAGCCGGATGCAGCCGTCCAGATACTGACCGCGTGGGCAACGGCTTCCTCGCCATCGTGATTGATATCGAGAAGCTGCGGGGCCGCGCGGAGTTTATGGCAGACGTAAAGCAGCTCGTCGAATACGTGCGGAGCAGTGCATTGGCTCCCGGGTTCGAGGAAATTCTGATCCCCGGCGAACCGGAGGCTCGCGAGCGCACGCGGCGCGAGAAAGATGGCATTCCCGTCGACGTCGAGACCTGGCGGCAAATCACAGAGACTGCCGGCCGGTACGGCGTCGCGGTCCCCGAGTCTTGACACCGGGTCGACAAAAATTCTCAATGCTCTGTCGCCTCGCCAGCGAAGTGCCACGACCCTCGTTTGAGGAAGGCTACCGGAGTGAAGTAGTCCTTTAAACGGGTTCACCCTTGTTGTTCTAGGCACACTGCTAACCGTCGGATACAGCCAGCAATCCGACAAGCCGCTCATTGGAGTCGTGTCCAAGGGACAAGCGCACAAGTTCTGGCAATCGATTCACGCCGGGGTCGTGGCAGCGGGCGAGGAGTTCGATGTTGAGATTCTGTGGAACGGGCCGGCCCAAGACACGGACTATAGCAGGCAGATTCAGATCGTCGACTCGATGGTCGCTCGGGGCGTGGACGGGCTGGCGATCGCGCCGGTGGAGAGGACCGCTTTAGTGCTGCCCATCGAAAGGGCGGTAAAAGCGGGCATCCCTGTCACCATTTACGACTCCGGACTCGACTCGGACGTCTACATGACGTACGTCGCCACGAACAACTATCAGGCAGGTGAAATGGCCGGGCGCAAGCTGGCTGAGCTGATGGGCGGCAAGGGTGAGGTCGTCATGGTCATGCACATGCCCGGTAGCGCCTCGTCGATGGACCGCGAGAAAGCTTTCGCGGATGTGATAGAAAAGGAATTCCCCGAAATCAAGATCGTCGGAAAACAGTACGGGATGGGCGATCGAGCGAAAGTGCTGGCGGCCGCGGAGAACCTCCTAACGGCCAATCCCAACGTGGATGGTATATTCGCCTCGGCCGGGGCAAGCGCGGTCGGCGCCTCGCGGGCGCTTAAGGCACGAGGCGTGGCGGGCAAGGTGAAGTTTGTCGCCTTCGATGCCTGCGATGAACTCATCGAGGACCTCAAGGGCGCCACGATCGACGCGCTCGTCGCCCAAGACCCCTTTCGCATTGGTTACGAAGCAGTGAAGTCGATAGCTCAAAAACTGAACGGTGAGACACCGCCCAGAGAGATTGATCTCAGTGCCCGGGTCATCACACCGCTTGATCTCGACAAGCCGGAAGTCAAAGCGCTCTTGTTTCCTGACCTGGAGAGGCATCTGAAATAAGCAGGTCAGTAGCTAGGCGATAGCTGCCACGCTTTCCTGAAGCGCCACCGTTTCTTCCATCTTTTTCATGAATTCGATGCTGCGCTTTGCCAGGGTCTTCCAATCGGGTTTAGGCGGTAGGCAGTCGATCGACACATAGCCCGTGTAGCGCATAGCGTTCAGCGTTCGGATGAAGTTCAGGAAGTCAACGTGGCCTGTTCCGGGAATCTGCCGATTGCTGTCGGCGAGGTGAATATGCATGAGTTTGTCGCCGGCGAGCCTGAAAGCGTCGTTTAGCGGTCCGTCCTCGATGTTCATATGGAAGAAGTCTTGCAGGATGCCGAGGTTGTCGGCGCCGACTTCTTCGATGACGGCCATCACTTCGACCGTCGTGTTCATGAAGCCGGCATAGCCTTCGAACCTGTTCAGCGGCTCGATGGCCAGCCGGACATTCCTCGAGGCCGCGTATTCAGCGACCTCTCGCGTGGATTCCACAAAGTTTTTCCTGAGCTGGTCGATCGGCTTACTGGTGACCGGGTACTCGGGGCGGAAATCGACAGCCGAGAATTGAAACAGAGGTGGTTCGTCAAAGGTGGCGGCTAGATCAACGCATTTCTTGAAATGGACAAGCGCCCGTTGCCGCACAGCCTCGTCCAGCGAGGCAAGATCCCTTTCTTCTCCCGCGTGCCAGCCGGCACTGGCGTTCAAAATCGCCGGCATGGCGAGTCCCAGAGAGCGCGCCATGTCGGTCGCTTCTTTGAACGGGGTCTGGTCCGCATACGGGTCGCAATCGAAGTCCACCGCGTCGTAACCCGCATCGGCCATCGTCTCGAGCACCTCTTGCGGGTTCTTCCAGACGTCGCCCTCACTGCCACCGAGTGTGGCGAGAACAAATGAGTACTTGTGCACCATTGTCGTTACCCTTTCCGCTGTTCGGTCAGCCGATCACCGAAGACTTGATACCGACATCGGCCGGCGTGCGGCCAACACCAAAGCGATCAACAGCTACCTTTAGCAAGTGGAGTCGGGAGGCGCGGTAGGCCGCCGCCTCCGCCAGACCAATCCATCGAGTTGTTGCTCTGTGGGCACCGGGGACCAACAACCGAACACAATACCAAATGCTATGCAGATCCGCCCGCGAATAAGCTATACCACATCCAGGACACCGGTGTCGCTCATGATAGCCAAGCCACCCCAGCGAATCCCGTGAGCATACCCAGGAGGCTCCCCAGCCGTTGACTCTTGGGACCAGCATTCCCACCAAGAAAGCGCCCACCGGGGCGCCTCCGAAGAAACTGCGGGTCGGTATCATGAAGAAGTTTGGTCGAGCGGGATTCATTTGCTACGTCGAAGGTGACGTAACATTGCGCGGACGAGCAGCCGTAGCGCGGACGATCTTGTCCGCTGCGCACCGTCACGCCCGCCTACTTCTTCAGCGACTCGAGAACGCGGCGGGACCCTCCGATAAGCGTCGCATCGTCGCCCGTAACGAGCAGGAACTCGTCGCCTTTTTCTACGCACGCCGCAGCGTGGTCTAAGCTATAGCAGCCCGTTCCCATGGCCTTGCCGTGCTTGCGGCAGGCTTCGCGAACCTTCTGCTCGGCAGCAACGTACTTCGGGTCATCGTACTTCATCGGGATGCCGAGTGAAATCGAGAGGTCCACGGGACCTACGGCGGCGGCGTCGATGCCGTCAACGCTCATAATGTCATCGATCTTGTCAATGGCTTCCCGCGATTCGATAATCGGGCTGATCAGGAGCGACTCGTTCGCGGTTTCAAAGTATTCGTCGACATCGTGAAAATACATGCCCGCTCGCCGCGGACCCCAGCCGCGAATCCCAGCCGGTGGGTAGCGGCAGGCTTCGACCAGGCGCTTGGCTTCTTCCCCGTTATTGATGAACGGACAGATCAACCCCGGCGACCCGTTGTCGAGGAATCGCCGAATCTCGTCGGCGTCGAAGATCAAGGGCCGGGCGAGAACGACGGCGGGGGTACCGACTCCTGCCTGGAGCATGGCCCTTACCTGCGGCAGGCTGGTACCCGTGTGCTCGGTATCGATCAGCAGCCAATCGAAGCCGGCGTTGCCGAAAATCTCGACGACCGCCGGGTCGGTCAGCGCTAACTGTGCGCCGAAGCAGGTCTCGCCGGCTTTGAGTCTTTCTTTCAGCTTGCGGACTTTTTCAAGTTCTGGAAGCATCGATTCGTTCCTTTCTAATTCATCATCTCCCAACGCGGCTTGACGTCGCGGTTGACATAGGACGGCGGCCAGCGGTGGTCCGCCAGCGCGTGCACGGCTTTGACGGAATGGCGCCAGAAGTCGTCCACGAACTGATCCGTGTAACCCGCGATATGGGGCGTAATCACCACATTGTCGAGCTTCAGCAGAGGGTTATCGGGCGGCGTCGGTTCCTGTTCGGTCACATCAAGACCGGCCGCCGCGATTTGGCCTTCCGTCAGCGCTGCGACCAAGGCCTTCTCGTCAACCACTGGGCCACGGGAAGTATTGATCAAAACCGCATCGGACTTCATCAACCGAAATTGCGGCTCGCCGATGAGGTGACGTGTCTTGGGCGTCAGGGGGCAATGGATGGATAGGAAGTCGGACCGTGAAAGCACGTCCTCAAACGACGCGGCCTCGACGGAAACTTCAGCCATCTCTTCGCTGCTAACCATGGGGTCGAACGCCAAAATATTCATGTCGAACGCGTTCAGCTTCCTAGCCACGAGCCGGCCTATGTGCCCGAAGCCGACCAGCCCCAGAGTCTGGCCCTTCAGGTGCCAGCGATGTTCGTCTCTCTGCTGGTCCCACCGTCCTTGTCGCACGGCACGATCCTGGACCGCGATTCGACGGACGACCGCCAGGAGCAGCCCGATGGCGTGGTTCGATACGGGGTCGGCGACCGCCTCGGGCGTGTTGGCGACGATGATGCCTAGTTCCGTCGCCGCCTCTACTGGAATGTTGTCAGTGCCGCTACCCGAGCGTATGACGGCGCCGCAACGCGGAAACAGCCGCAGCACCTCCGCTTTGATCCGCTTGCCGCCGAACACCCAGACGAGATCCGCATCGCCGCCATATTCCTGAAATTCCTGCTCATTCTGACACTCGTGAGCGACGAACTCGATCCCGGCATCGGCCAATTCCTGGCGCACCCATTCGGGTACCGCGTGCCTTTCGGACCCGACAAGCACCACTTTGAAGGAATTCGCTTTCACTCTTTCGGTCAACCTTGTGGACGGCGGTTACGCCCCTCCGAACCAAGTCTCGAACAGCTGGGGCAAACCGAGAGCGGCAATGCCAAGGAAGGCGATGGCGCACATAGCGAGACCCAACTGCATGAACCAGCTCGGTCGCAATTCAGGAGGCAAGAACCTGCGATTGACGTACAGCGTATGGACGGCGCTGACACCCAGCGCGAGGTTGCCAATGCCGGCACCGTACTTGGCTAGGGTCAGTGGATCGAACAGCGAAAGGGCAAAGGTGCCCCATATGATGTAGGCCACCAAGATTGCGTAGTAGATATACTTGACCTGGTTCCCCTTCATCTTTTTGACTCGAGGGTTGACGACCCAAATGATGTCCGTCCAGCGGCGAGCCAGCGAATCGGCGGAGAACGTGGCTCCGGGAGCAAGCACCAGGAAGCCGCACAAAAGCGTCAAGGGCCATAAAACTGCGCCGTAGGCGGGGTAGGCGCTGGAGATTCCATCGGCCGTCATGGCCGCCACGCGGTCGCCGGCGACGGGGGCATTGCGGATAAACTCGATGGAAAGCATGCAAGGAAGGGCCATTCCTATGAAAGAAGCGAGCATCCAAATAGCGGTCTGATCGGTCACGATAAAACGGATCCAGCCGCGCCAACGAGCCACGCTTTCGGGACTTATCCTAAAAACCTTGCCGACGTGAGAAAGCGTGATCATACGCCCACCGATCGCGCTAGGGATGGCGCCGGTTTTTCCGCCCATGCCCCAGCCTTTGTCGCGGGTGTAGTTCGAGAACAGGCTGTTGGCCATGCCGCCGGCCCCGGCGATCGCAAAGAAGGCAGCCAGCAGAGTCCAATCCAGGTTCGGAAGCCGGCCATGCTCGAAGAAGTAGGTCAACAGGTTGCCGGTTTCTGCTCCGCGGTTGCTAATCAGGTCCCTGAAACGGGAAGCTGCGGGCTCGGGAACGTCCGCGAGCCGGTCGTAGCGGCTGGCTACCCCTAACTCCGTCACTAAGAAGCCGCTGGGCTGCCATGCGCCATCAGGCGCCTTCCGGCCCTCCGCTCTCAGCGTTAGGTCGCCGTCCGTGTGCTCGACAAGAAACCGCCCCGGGCGAGCCAGGCTCTGAGCAGTGGCAACCTGGCTTCGTAGTCGACTTTGAAGCTCATCTGGTATGGCTTGACCGAGGGCGTATTTCCGCGCTTCGCCGTCCCCGTCTACACGGAACTCGGTGACAATGGGCTGGCCATTCTCGCTGGTTCCTTTGACGGTATAAACTACCGACCCCTCGCGCTCGGTCCAGGTGAAGTGCCGCCCGTCGATCACCGAGTCGGCCCGAAAAGGAACCGACCCAAAGCGAAAGAATCCGGTCACAACATCCCCGATGTTACGAGCGGAAACCATGAACGCAACGACAAAACCTAGATAGCCCAGAACCAGGACAATCTTAAAGGTCATGACCAGTTCGATCATGCGGTAGATCGCTCGGCCGAAAAACAGTGGGACGAAGCTCAAGAAGAAAACGACATACCCTAAGACCCTCACCAGTTGGCTTTCTGATAGCGACAGCCCCAGAAAGGTCGTCGTGGCGTCCCCAGGAAGATGTCCCAGTATGGCTGCACTCAGCGGCACGGCAGAATTCAAGGCCATGAACGGGAAGACGTTCGAAAACTCCGTGAGTAGATAGACGAACGTCCAAAGCTTCCATCCCGGCCAGGTGCGAAAGAAGCCGACCACAATCGGCTCGCCGCAATAGAGCGCGTAGCGCATCACCTCCAGGTTCAAGAACACCTGGCAAACGATGCTGATGGCGGCCAGCCACATCACCATGGCTCCGAATTGCGCGCTGACCGCCGGCCCGAACAGCCACTCGCCGGCCCCGACCGACGCGCCGGCAAGCAACATCCCCGGTCCGATGAACGTCTTCCACTCGCGCCAGCCCCTTTTCAGTGGTGGCGCCAACTCGTCCACCGTCCAAGGGGAGAGAACACCCGCCGCTACGGTTTCGGACTTTGGTTCATTCTCTGGGTGAGACGCTGCGTCAGTCATGAGAAACTGTTCACCCCTGTGGCACGTTCTGGTTCACGATCGAGGATGGTGGTTGCGGCGCGAGCGCCAGACGATCATAAGAACTGTCTTGGCGTCAGGCGCCCCTGAAAAAACGCCGCCCTTGCGGCTACGTGAAGCGTGCGAGTCAGAAGGAATACCCTATCACCTGGTCCAGGTCGCGTCAATCGAGATTGTGCCTGCGGTACCAGACCGGTCTACTCCAGGGTTCGGCACCGAGGTTCTAAAAGGTTCGCGGGATAATCAAGGCCGCTCCCACACCGTCACGCCCAAGGTTGAACTCCTCCGACCCAGGACATTCTAGCGTATGGCTACCGCCGCCTTAGGGATGGGGCCCCCGTAGAGCTCGCAACCTAAACAAAGCTGTGGGCTTGGCATTGCCTAGTCAGTGGGTGTATGCTTCTGCGGGAGAATGAGTCCGTACCGGAGATAGGATTTCCTAGTCGTATTGCACCGAGCGGGGCGGTCACTATGAACCAGCAACACAAACCAACCATCGAAGGCTATACGAACCAACTGAGCGTCAAACCGGGTGATGAGATAGGATTCCATATTTCTGCCAACACTCCGGAATACTCGATCGAGATTGCGCGGGTGGGCGCCGCGCGGCAGGTGGTCTGGACCAAGGACGCTCTGCCGGGCGCCGAGCACCCGGTTCCGGAGAATTCGTTCTCCCACGGCTGTAGGTGGCCGGTCGCCCTGAAGGTGGCTGTTCCCGAAGACTGGCGATCAGGCTATTACGAAGTGATCTTAACGGGCAGTGACCACAGTGGCCCCACTGCCAAAGGCGAAATGTCCTTCGTCGTCCGATCGGCCCACCCAGGCCGTGATACGAAGATCCTGCTGCAGCGGGGCGCCAATACCGACAACGCCTACAACACCTGGGGCGGCGCGGATCTTTACCGCGGCACGAACGGGCAAGCGCGGCGGGTTTCCTTCGACCGCCCGTTTGCGGGCTCTGTGGGTTACAAGGGTCGGTTTCTGTTTAGCATGAGTGCCGCGGTGGAAGATGACCTGGCTCAAGGAAAGGTCACCCCGGCGCTAAACAGAGAATTCTCGGATCACGGTAGGCCGCTCACAAGATTCGCCGGCATCACGACGAACAGCGGCCATGCCGGTCCCGGTGTGGACCCTGATGAGCGAGTCCCAGATCAATGGCACATTCCCGACGCCGAAAAATGCATCAGGATCGAGAAACAAGGAGAGGAGCTCAACGTCTATGACGGGTTCACGACGTATCAGAGTGGCTGGCGCAACTGGGAGCATCCCTTTGTAGAGTGGGCCGAGCGGGCGGGATACGAGATTGACTATGCCGTCAACTCCGATCTCGAGTTTCACCCTGAGATCCTCGATCACTACAGGCTCGTCTTAAGTGTCGGGCACGATGAGTATTGGTCTTCACCGATGCGAGATCACCTGGAAAAGTTTATCGCGCGGGGAGGCAACGTGGCGTTCTTCAGCGGCAACAACGTCTATTGGCAAGTTCGCTCTGAAGATAACGGTCGCGCCCTGGTCGGGTGGAAGCAGGGCTACAAAAACGATCCGCACTACCAAAGTGGCGACCACAGGCAGCTAACTACCCTGTGGTGCAGTCGTCTGGTTGGCCGACCGGAGAACCAGTTGACGGGGGTGAGTTTTGCCTACGCCGGCTACCATCGCTTTTTCGATCAGTTCCGGGACGGGGCGGGCGCCTACACCGTCCACCGTCCCGACCACTGGGTCTTTGAAGGCACTGGTTTAAAGCGAGGAGATCTTCTGGGCGCTACGGACAAGATTGTCAGTTACGAATGCGACGGCTGCGACTATGTGCTCGAAGACGGGCTTCCCGTACCGACGCATCGCGACGGCACACCCGAGAACTTCGAGATCCTCGCCAGCTGCCCCGCCGCCTTAAGCGCAGCCGACGACTCGCTGGGCATGATTGTCGAGGCGCTCCACGGTGACAGGTCGGCCCCGCATCGCCAACCCGGGGCGGCAATGGTTGGTACCTACACCCGTGGCGGCACGGTAGTTACCGTCGGCTCTACGAACTGGTCGGATGGCCTGCGCGGCTCAGACAAAGCCGTCGAGCGCATCACCCGAAATATCCTGGACCGCCTCTCCAGGTAGGGCACGGCATGCCGGGAACTCGACACGCGTGGCGCGGGCCGTGGCGCACGCATTCTTGCGTGCCGTGTCGCCATTCGTGGCGACATCGTGTCGGGCCACCGAGTCCACCCCTCCAGGACAGTAACGTAATTCTCGTTTTAGACAGGGCCGGTTTTCAAAGCGGAAATACCCGCTAGAAACCCGCCCTTCCGTCGCACACGTTGAGGAAAGGTTCGCCCGGCGGACAATGCTCCGACGATTCTTCGCAAGATTAGGGCCTCGACAAACTACTTGTTGTGGCATAATAGACACACATGACTTTGTTGTCGTTGTTTAGAATCAACAAGTTTAGAATGGTTCTCCAGTTGCATACACTAAACCGCTTAGGCGAGTTAAGTCGGAGATCCTAGACTTTGCAGTTCGAGACCACGACCGTCCGGACGGTCGAACTGAGCGGTGTGGGCCTACACGGCGGCTTGCCTGCTACCGTGCGGATTCGTCCGGCTCCCTCTTCTACAGGAGTTCTGTTCTGCCGCACCGACCTCGATGGGTTTCGCATCCCGGCCAACGGCAAATACGTTGCCCGGGTCAGTTACGCCACCAGCTTGATGCGCCAGGGCGTGCTGATCTCGACCACCGAGCATCTCTTGAGTGTCCTCTACAGCTTGGGCATTGACAACGCCCAGGTCGAGATCGACAACCTGGAGGTCCCCATACTTGATGGCAGTGGACAGTCCTTTGCCGAACACCTAAACACGGCCGGCCGTAAAGTGCTGCGGCGCAAGCGACGTTATCTTCAGATTCGCCGACCGGTTGAGGTACGCGAAAACGGGAAGCGAATCGTGATCCTGCCCGACGATTGCTTTCGAATCACTTGCATCACCAACTACGATCACCCCTCGGTCGGACATCAGCGGGTGGAGCTAGAGGTGACGCCCGAGAATTACGCCCGGGAAATTGCCCCTGCTCGAACGTTCGGCTTCGAGCAAGATCTGGACCGCATGCGCGATATGGGGCTGATCCGAGGTGCATCGCTGGAGAATGCGGTTTGTTTCACGGCTGACGGAGTCCTCAACCGCCAAGGACTCCGCTTCCCGGACGAATGCTGCCGCCACAAAGTGCTCGATCTCATTGGTGATCTGGCACTGATCGGGCGCCCCCTGCTGGGACACGTGATCGCCGAGTACGCTGGGCACGCCATGCACACGGCGCTCGTAACCCAGATCCTCAAAGACGCTTCCTGTTACGAACTCGTCACATGGGACCAGGTTGAGTCGAACGTTCCTCAGCCCGTGGCCGTGTAGAGATTTCGAGCAACCCTCTCGGACCCCTTGCTTGATGTCGTTGGCTGCGGTCAGGGTCCCGATTGACCTCGGTTGACGGGACCGGGCCTCGGGCAGGTCGGGGCAGGCTACGAGTTTCGACGGCTCTCCGAGGCGGCTATTTTAAGGTTGCGGCCAACAAAATGGCTCGGGGTGTGCCGGTAGCAGCCCGTGTAGCGAGGATCTAGGCGGGCCGGATATCACTTGCCTTTCCCGCTATCGGTTTGTCGCCCGCCAGATCCGCGGCCTTTTGTTTTTGTGGCGCACACTCTCAGTGTGCCGCGTCGAGACTCCTCTCGACGCTTGGGGCAGTTCGGCTCCGTCCTACACACCACTGCGTCGACCAGGCCAGCCGAGGGTGACTGTTACATGAACAGTCCCGTAACGCATGGCTCGGCGATCGTATTGCCGAGACGTGCGGTCGTGATGTGTTTTTCCCGGACGACTCTCTGGCCGGTCGAGTCCCGAGACGTGCGGCCGTTGTCTCTGTTGTGACGACAAGGCGCGAAGCGCCGCGCGGATCATAGCCCAGGGTGAAGCGAAGCGAAACCCTGGGTCGGCAGGGCCCTAGGCCAGCCCTGAAAGGGCGCAGGACCAGTCAGCATCGCGCCTGTTAGACGCTTTCGGGGCCCGGTCACGCCACTTCCAAAATCTCATCTCCCCCATTCCACGGCACTTACAACGCCCGACCCTCTTCGAACCCGCCACTCTAGCTTACCCTGGAATCGGAGACTCCGGTCACTTAGACCGGCTGCCGCTCGCAGGGGACAGACAACGGTGGAAACCTTCTCGCCCGCCAAGCCTTCGCTACACACGGACTCTTGTTGCTCGTGGGGTAAGTCGTTCCCCGGTGCCTGTCCCCGCGGGCTCGCCGCCCGCCAGATCCGCGGCCTTTTGCTTTTGTGGCGCACACTCTCAGTGTGCCGCGTCGAGACTCCTCTCGACGCTTGGTGCAGTTCGGCTCCGTCCTACACACCACTGCGTCGACCAGGCCAGCCGAGGGTGACTGTTACATGAACAGTCCCGTAACGCATGGCTCGGCGATCGTATTGCCGAGACGTGCGGTCGTGATGTGTTTTTCCCGGACGACTCTCTGGCCGGTCGAGTCCCGAGACGTGCGGCCGTTGTCTCTGTTGTGACGACAAGGCGCGAAGCGCCGCGCGGATCATAGCCCAGGGTGAAGCGAAGCGAAACCCTGGGTCGGCAGGGCCCTAGGCCAGCCCTGAAAGGGCGCAGGACCAGTCAGCATCGCGCCTGTTAGACGCTTTCGGGGCCCCGTCACGCCACTTCCAAAATCTCACCTCCCTCATTCCACGGCACTTACCACGCCTGACCGTCTTCGAACCCCGCCACTCTAGTGTAGTGCCACATAAATAACTGGACAATAACACCCTTTTCACGGTAGGATGGTTTATGTGGCCATCCGCTGACGCTCTACCCCTCACCGCTCCGCAGCGAAACGCTCTTCGTCGCCTGGTTCGAGGAGGCAACACAGCCCAGAAAATGGCCTTACGGGCAGGCATTGTTTTGCTGTGTGCGCAGGGGTTGGCGAACCACGCCATTGCCCGCGAACTCGGCGTCAACCGCAAGACCGTCATCCTGTGGCGAAAGCGCTTCGCCCAGTCCGGCCTCGACGGACTCCGCGATCGGACGCGCCCCGGACGCAAACCGGCGCTCTCCGCTGAATTCGTCCAATGCATCCTCGATACAACGCTTCACGAGAAGCCCCGGGCGGCCACGCATTGGAGCACCCGCACCCTCGCCAAGCACTTGGGCGTCTCCAAGATGGCCATCCAGCGCGTCTGGAAAGCGCACGGACTGCAGCCCCATCGCCTCGAAACTTTCAAGCTCAGCCGCGACAAGCAGTTCGTCGAGAAACTCCGCGACGTGGTCGGTCTGTACTTGAATCCGCCCGAGCACGCGCTGGTGCTCAGTGTCGATGAGAAAAGTCAGATCCAGGCCTTAGACCGCAGCCAGCCGGGACTGCCCCTGAAAAGGGGTCGTGCCGGCACCATGACCCACGACTTCAAACGACATGGCACAACGACGTTGTTCGCCGCCTTCAATGTGCTCGACGGCAAGGTGATCGGCGAGTGTCTGCCGCGACATCGGCACCAGGAATTCCTCAAATTCCTACGCAAGATCGACCGCGAAACGCCACCGGCGCTGGAGCTGCATCTGATCGTGGACAACTACTCCACGCACAAGCATGAGCAAGTGAAGAAGTGGCTCACGAAGCACCCCCGCTTCCACTTTCACTTCATTCCCACGTCTTCTTCTTGGCTCAATCTCGTCGAGCGCTGGTTCCGCGAGCTGACACAGAAGCGCATCCGCCGCGGCGTGTTCCGCAGTGTTCCCGAACTCGAGGCCGCCATCCACGAGTACCTGGAAGCGAGCAACCAAGCGCCCAAGCCCTTTGTCTGGACAGCTCCGGCACAAGATATCCTCGCCAAAGTCGAGCGCGCCGCCAAAACCCACGCCATTGTCCAGAACCGTTAGTGGCACTACACTAGCAGACCCTGGAATCGGAGACTCCGGTCACTTAGACCGGCTGCCGCTCGCAGGGGACAGGCAACGGTGGAAACCTTCTCGCCCGCCAAGCCTTCGCTACACACGGACTCTTGTTGCTCGTGGGGCAAGTCGTTCCCCGGTGCCTGTCCCCGCGGGCTCGCCGCCCGCCAGATCCGCGGCCTTTTGCTTTTGTGGCGCACACTCTCAGTGTGCCGCGTCGAGACTCCTCTCGACGCTTGGTGCAGTTCGGCTCCGTCCTACACACCACTGCGTCGACCAGCCCAGCTGAGGGTGACTGTTACATGAACAGTCCCGTAACGCATGGCTCGGCGATCGTATTGCCGAGACGTGCGGTCGTGATGTGTTTTTCCCGGACGACTCTCTGGCCGGTCGAGTCCCGAGACGTGCGGCTGTTGTCTCTGTTGTGACGACAAGGCGCGAAGCGCCGCGCGGATCATAGCCCAGGGTGAAGCGAAGCGAAACCCTGGGTCGGCAGGGCCCTAGGCCAGCCCTGAAAGGGCGCAGGACCAGTCAGCATCGCGCCTGTTAGACGCTTTCGGGCCCCGTCACGCCACTTCCAAAATCTCACCTCCCTCATTCCACGGCACTTACCACGCCTGACCGTCTTCGAACCCCGCCACTCTAGCTTGCCCTGGAATCGGAGACTCCGGTCACTTAGACCGGCTGCTGCTCGCAGGGGACAGGCAACGGTGGAAACCTTCTCGCCCGCCAAGCCTTCGCTACACACGGACTCTTGTTGCTCGTGGGGTAAGTCGTTCCCCGGTGCCTGTCCCCGCGGGCTCGCTGCTCCAACGAAAGGAATAATAATCATGACGACACGTGCACAAATCAAGGCCAATCGTAACAACGCCAAGAAATCCACCGGTCCACGCACCGAGGAAGGTAAGACCCGGGTCGCGACGAACGCCCTCAAACACGGACTCCTCGCCCGCGATGCCGTCCTGCCCAGTGAGGACCCGGCCGAGTTCGACAGTCAACTCTCGGCCCTCGAAGCCGACATCCAGCCTGCCAACTCGCTGGAATCCGAACTGGTCCGCCAAATCGCCGACGCCCAATGGCGCATGCGCCGCCTCACGCGCTTGGAAACTGGCTTCCTGGCCGCTTCCCTCGCCGCCACGCGCCGCCTGATGGAACGGCTTCATCCCGACAGCTTGCAGCCCGGTTACGACGGCGAGACCCTACTGCTCGGCTCAGGGATGATCGATAAGACTCAGACCCTAGTTCACCTAGCCCGCTACGACGGACATCTCAGCCGCCGCTTTTTCCGCGCCATCAAGCAACTCCGCGACCTGCGCCGCGACGAGCGTGAGGCGCACGAAGCCCGCACCTCTGCCGGCTCCTATGCCCCCGTCGATCCAGACCCCTACCGCGGGAGATACGTCCCCGCCCAGGCCCCGCCCCCGATCGATCCTCCAAGCCCCACAGCCGGCCGTATCGGCTTCCGTACTTCTCGCGAGTCAGTCCCGAAAGCTTGTAGCGCGGACCTGGCGCCGTTCCAGGGTCCGCGTCCGTGGGCTTCGGACTACCGAGCGCGGGCCCCACAGGCCGCACTCACGGAAAAAACCAAACAAACCCAATCTTCCCGAACCCCAGTGGAATCAACGCGTTCGAAGGATAACACCCGTAGCGCGGATCTCGCCGTTGAGATCCGCGGCCTTTGCTCCGCCCCGTCCACGATCGATATGACCCCTCCCGCGGGGGCTGGCTATCCGCACCGCGCCGGGAACCAACATTCCGATCATGCGAACACATCCGATTCCTTCTGTGGCGCACACTCTCAGTGTGCCGCGTCGAGACTCATCTCGATGCCTGAGAGCGCTTCCATCACAAAAAACCAAACAAACCCAATTCCGCCGAACCCCAGTGGAATCAGGGCGATACAATAGTCCCGTCATGGAAAACCCAACGAATAACAGACGTCGCCTTGCCAAGTTTGTCCTCGGCTCGCTAGCCCTAGGCGTAAGCTGTTCCTTCCCCGAATCAAGGGAGAGTCAAGCGGAGAAGCCGGCCCCTCCGCCTGCCCTTACCTCGGCCCAAAGAGACAAGATCGATGAGGTCACGGGCGCACAAGGAACGTTCTTCGCCGAAGAGGGCGTCTATAAAGTCACGTTCCCGCGAACCGACGTGGAGGTCCAGATAGACGGACGGGACTTCGATCCCTTCCTGGGTTTGACTTCGTGGGCTTCGTTCACGCCCGTAGAAACCGGTGGGCTGATGGTAATGGGTGACCTAACTCTATTTGAAGATGAGGTCAACCCGGTGATGTCGGTCGCCCTTGACCACGGGCTGGAAGTCACCGCTCTTCACAACCATTTCTTCTATGACCGGCCCAAAGTGATGTTCATGCATATCGGGGGCCGCGGCAGTGCCGAGGCCTTAGCAACGGCTGTGGCCGGGGCGATCGCGAAGGTAGCGGAGATTCGCCGGAGCTTGGCACGGCCGGCTTCGGGATTCCTAGGCACGGCCATTCCCGAGGAGAGTTCGATCACACCAGAGAAGATCGACGGCGTTCTTGGGCTGAAGGGTGCCACGAAAGGGGGCATGTACAAAGCCGTGATCGGGCGCAGGGCCACTATGCACGGCCACGAAGTGGGTAAACAGATGGGCGTGAATACTTGGGCGGCCTTCGCCGGTTCCGACGAAAGTGCCTCGGTGGACGGAGATTTCGCCGTGCTCGAATCCGAGTTGCAGGGGGTTCTCAGGGCCCTTCGCCGTGCCGACATCGATATCGTGGCTATTCACAATCACATGGTCCACGATCAGCCACGGTACATCTTTTTGCACTATTGGGGCCGCGGATCTACCGTTGAGTTGGCTCGAGGCATCCGGGACGCTCTGGACGGTCTGGGGACCGGCTGATCCGAGGGGCAGATGTCTACGTAGAAAGTGTTCTCTCGTGTAGGACGCTTCGGCTGTGGGAGTGGCCAGGCTAGGTACGGCATTTCGCAAATACGGTTACGAAAGGTGGCCGACCTGGGGGCGCGATGAACAGCGTCCCTTCTGATGAGCTTGCGCATCTCGCGTTCAAACTGTAGGGGCGCAATTCATTGCGCCCGAGCTGATAAACCGCGATCCTCGACAAACTGATTGATGCCTGACTGTGTTTGCGAAATACCGCACTCAGCAACACACAACAGTCCGCCCGCGCAGTGGGCCAAATGAAACCAGATCTCTCCACGTACAATGGAGTCAGGACGATTTATGAGACACCTAAACACTAGTTTTCGATTCTTGGTGCTAATCGGCTTGGTACTCTCGCTTGGCGCGTCATGTTCCCAGTCAACTTCAGCCGGCGATAAGTCGGCGGTCGCCATTGTCAACGGCGATGCCATTACCGAAGACGACCTCGACATCGAGGGTGAGCTTACTCGGCTCGAGCAGCAGGCTTATCAGGTCCGCCTCCAAGCTCTGCAGGAAGCCATTGCTCAGCGTGTGCTCGAAGCGGAGGCTCAGAAGCAATCTCTCAGCGAGGAAGAGCTACTGGAGCAGGAAGTGGGTAGCGTTGCCGATCCAACTCCGGAAGAGGTGGAGAGCTTTTATACCCGCAACCGGCGAAGCTTCCGCAAGCCCCTTGAAGAGATGCGTGACCAGGTAAGAGAGGCGTTGAAACGCCGTAAACGACAGAGTGCTCGACAACGCTACGTCGCAGCGCTCGTCGCGGAAGCAAGCGTCGAAATCTTTCTCAACCCACCTCGTCTCCCGGTCAACCTAGAAGACGTCCGCCGAAGAGGCCCAGCCGATGCTCCCGTGACGATCGTGGAGTATTCCGACTTCCAGTGCCCGTACTGCAAGAGAATGCAGCCGGTGATGCAGGAGCTAATGGCGAAATACGAAGGTGAGCTTAGCTGGGTCTTCAAGGATCTACCGCTCACACGCATCCACCCCGGAGCGGTCTACGCGGCTGAAGCTGCCCGCTGCGCGGGGGAACAAGGAAAATTCTGGGAATACCGTGATGCCCTTTTCGAAGTGCCCCGCGTAACGGACGAGGTGCATCCCGGGATCGTGGAGTCTCTCGAATTGGACCAGGAGTCGTTCGAAGAGTGCGCTTCTTCGGGCCGGCATCGAGGCGCCGTCGAAGCCGACAGCCTCGAAGCGCAGAAGCTCGGAATCAGAGGGACACCCGCCTTCATCATCAACGGAATCCTTCTCTCCGGCGCCAAACCAATTGAAGAGTTCACGCGAGCCATCGACGCCGAGTTGGCGGCGAACGGGACAAGGTAGTCCTCCCACGAATCCGAGCGCTTGCTAGCCGTCCGGCCCAACCAGAGCCGTCCTTCAGGCTGGAGTCGCTTGAAATTCGTGGCGATCCGAGACAGATACGTTCCTCGATCGTTTAGGGTTCGGCCGAAGGCTCTTCTTCGGCCAGCGGCTCTAGATCGTCAATCTCATCGAACGTAATGGTTGCCTCAGCGGTGAACTTGCGATAGAGACGGAACTCCGTGTTGTTACGCGTGAGCGTTCGACCCCGGCGCATGCGCATTTGGGCCTTGAGCGGCAACAGAAACTCGCGGCCGCTGATGTCGGTAAGATCGTAGTCCAAGCGCTGCTGTGCTTCCTGAATCGGGAAGTCCGGCGGCATGTCGTCCGCCCTCGTGACGATGCGCAGGACACGCTCGGTTTCCTTGTCGATGTAGACCAGTCCACGGAAGCCGGCAATCAGCTTCCGACCACCCTGAATACCGATCTGCCAACGGGAACGGCGCCGCGGCACATAAAGGTGGAACACGTAGACCCCATGCCCTCGCAGCAGAGAATGGCGCGCCCAGCGGAATTCGGCCTCGGTGGAGGGTGCGAACAGCTCCGCCAGCATGCTGCCGAACTCCCCGGTACTGGTGGCGCCACCGAGTTCGTGCATGGTAAGGCTCGTCAGCTTGTTGTTGACGCTGATGACGTCGTAATCCTCGTGGCCTTCGAAATAGCCGACGCGCGTCTTGATTTCATCGTATTTCAACCAGTCCATCTCGAGACCGCTGGGGTCGACGAACCGGCGAGTAATCTGCAAGCACACGAAGTCGGGCAAACCGTCGGTGTACTCGAGGGCGTTGCGGCGGGCTTCTTCGATAATTCGCCGTTGCTCTTCCTGAGAGGGCGGAGGAGGCTGGCGGAGGACAGGGCCGGAAGACTCACTAGTCTTGGGGACGGGCAGGCCTTCCGTGGCGGGCTTGAGCTGGCGCAGAACGTTGAGCGTCTTCGGTCCGATGCCCCAACCGACGAACTCCTCGATCAGAGGATCGGTCAAGGCGAAATTCAGCTTCTGTTTCCTGAGGTATTTGGAGACTTCCTTATCACTCAGCCCCTGGCTGATGGAGGACCGCACGATGTCCCGCAGCTGATCGAAGCTGAGTGGCTGCTGAGCGAGCGAAATAAGGACTCCCGCCACCAGCGAGAGCAGCAACCGCCGAAGCATGCCCTCATTGTAATCGGAGAGACCTTGGGCGGGAATCAGGCATGAGAGAAAACAAACATTCCCATGCCGCATTCGCTCTGGGACGCTTTTCCCCTATAATTGGCGGCAGACTGATGATCCCGTCGCAAGCGGCAGCTGAGCGTAACCGCGGACCTAACGGCGCGCGCAGCAAAACCAGCACTCTCCGTGTGGCGGCTGTCTGGCAAAGGCCGTATTGACAACCCTGCGACGTACCTCAAACCAGCTCAAGGAGACCCCCATGCGCAGACACCTTAGAGTCCGACTGGTGGCTTTGATTGTCTCGTCCGCCGTTCTTATCTTTGCGGACCACCATTCGAAGATCGAAGCCGTCATGGCTGAAACCGCGCAGCGATTCCTCAACTCTTTGAGCCCCGAGCAGAAGGCAAACGCTGTGTTCGGTTTCGACAATCCCTACCGAGCGGAATGGCACTTTTTCCCCGACTTCGTCTTCCCAAAGACCTATGGCCACGATCGAGAGGGCGTCAGCTATAAACAAATGTCGGCCGAGCAGGAACGCTTGGCGGACAGTCTGCTCGGCACCGGTCTAAGCCGCCAGGGCTTCGTAAAAGCCATGACGGTGATGAGCCTGGAGGAGATCCTGCGGGTCCTCGAAAAAGACACCGAGGGTCGCCGGGATACCGAACTCTACTACTTCACGGTTTTCGGATCGCCGTCGCCCACGGGCACCTGGGGATGGAGCACCGAGGGGCACCATTTGTCGCTGAACTACACGATCAAGGACGGGCGATTGGTCTCGGCGAGCCCGACTTTCTTTGGGGGTAACCCGCACGAAGTGCGTGACGGCGACCGCAAGGGTCTGCGCACACTCGAACGCGAGGAAGACCTGGCGCGGAAGCTGGTGAGGTCGCTGAGCGAGGACCAGCAGAAGCAGGCGATCGTGGCTGATGTGGCCTACGAAGATATCCTGACGGTTGCGGAAACACGGGCGAAACTCGAAGGACAACCTCAGGGGCTGCCGGCTTCCGAGATGACCGAGAAACAGTTCGACGTCCTCACGGATCTAATTGCTGAGTACGCCCATAACATGCCGGGTGAGATCGCGGCGAAGCGCATGAAGGCGGCCCTCGAAACACCCCGAGAAAAACTGTACTTTGCTTGGGCCGGCAGCATCGAACCGGGAGTGGGAGACTACTATCGGGTTCAGGCGCCGACCTTCTTGATCGAGTACGACAATACGCAGAACGAAAACAACCACAGTCACTCCGTCTGGCGGGATTTCGAAGGAGACTTTGGGTTTGATGTCCTCGCGTCGCATCACCGGCAGCACGAGCACGGGCTTCCCGGCAAGAACATCTCGGGACCGGAGTTCCTAGCTGATTAGTTTCCCTCCACGCTAAGCGGCTTTTTTGACACCCTGCTGCGCTCGTAACGTGGGCCTGTGGCCCTCGAAGAAACCGCTAGTTACTTTGCGGCGCAAAAAAGGGGCTTCGGAGATCGTATTGACAGGGGGTGGTCTGCGGGTGGTGTGGCGGAACGCTCAAAGAGAGCGAAAAGGCCAAAACATTCTATGATTGGGATGTTCTGGTTCGTGAGAGAATAGGAGATGACAACTTGCGGTACCGTCAACGCTGCTTGTTCGAGCCGTTGTTTCCCGAAAATCTCCCGGATCTGTGCGAACCGTGGATGCGACACGCGGATCGTCTGCTACTGCGCGAGGAGCTTCCGCCGGGCTGGGGATGCCTTGCGCCCCTGACGATTCCCCCCGGTTTGACCAGGGTTTGACCGCCAGCTCCTTATGTCATCCCGCCGAACCTACTTTGCACTGCTCATCGTGGCAAGCGTAGCTCTGCTGGCGCCTTTTCTTGTCATTGACGTTCTGCCGCTTCAGGACTATCCCAATCACCTGGCTCGCATACACATCCTCAGCCATCTCGAGGAGTCGCCGACGCTGCAGCGGTACTACCAGGCCTCATGGACGCTGGTGCCCAACTTGGCCATGGACGTCATCGTTCTGCTGCTGGCGCAGCTATTCCCGCTCGAAGTAGCAGGCGCAATTTTCTGCGCTCTTGTCTTGCTCTCGACAGCGCCGGCCGTTTCGCTACTTCACTACGCCCTCCACGGGAAGTTGTCGTTGTGGCCGCTCGTATGCGTGCTGTTCGCTTACAACTACGTTTTCATCATAGGATGGCTGAATTACTTGTTGGGAGTAAACCTGGCCTTGATTTTCGTTGCCCTCTGGATAAAACTTCGCCAGTGGCCGGTCCGCAGGTCCCTCCCTTTATTTACGGCGCTTTCAACCATTCTTTATTTCACCCACTTCTATGCTCTGGGAGTGTATGGGCTCATTGTCTCGGGGTTGGAGATCTTCCACTATTCGGAACGACGGAGGGGAGGAGTTTCGAGTCTTGAGAGAACATGGGTCGCGGCAATCGCGCAATTCTTCGTGCCAGCGGTTTTGTTCTTCGCCTTCAGTCCGACGTTCCATTTAAACTTGACGCTGGTTCAGGCCGGGAACGTTATCGAAAAAATAGCCGGGATCTATCTCGTGCTCGACACGGGGCATCCCGATATCGACTTCATTACCTTCGGGGTCATGGTCGCCGCGCTCCTGACTGGGACGGTGCTCAAGAGCTTCACCCTCGACGGTCGGGCCGCGGCTCCTTTCTGGCTGCTGACGACAAGTTTCCTACTGATGCCGGCGGTCCTTTTCGGGGGGGTCGCCGGGTATCGGCTCCCGATCGCGATTGTATGGTTCCTGATCGCCGCGACGAGCTGGCGGCCCGCCCCTAAGTGGACCCGGAAGCTGGGTGTGGCGGTCGTAGCGGTCCTGCTGACAGTCCGGATCGGAGCGATCGCGAACGAGTGGCGACTCTACCATGAATATCAAACGGAGTTCCTACAAGCGATCGAGTCCGTCCCAATGGGAAGCACTATTCTGCCCTACGTTGTTGCCGAAGACTCTTACGACTCCCTCATACGGCCGCCGAAACAGCACGTGGCGTCTCTGGCGGTCATCGAGCGGTCTGTGTTCTTGCCTACCCTGTTTGCGGACCCCGGCAAACAGCCCCTCGTACTTACGGAGGCCTACCAGGCGCTCGCCAAAGACAAGGTCCGACCGGACCTGCCGAAGGCGGTCTTTTTCCGACCCATGAGCAACCCCGCTCACCCGCTACAAAAGAATCAGATAGCCGGCTATGACTATGTTTTGTTATTCGCTGAGGACCCGGAAACCGTACCCGTGCCGCCGTTTCTCAGTAAGATCGAAACAGGAACGACGTTCGTCCTCTATCGCGTCAACTTGAGCGAGTGATTCCCATTCTTCTAGCACGCGAGGGCTGTGAAACAATAGGGGGACGGCCAGCCGCATTCTCACAACGGAACTGTAGCGGCAGGTCATTGTGCCCGCACAAAAAGGTTCTTGTGGGTTTGGGCGCGTAGTCGAATGGGACGCAGTGTGAATCTCACGCCTGGGCGGATGCGGCGGTCCGCCCCTACAAATCCCCGTGGCCAGCTGGCACGATTGCCGGCCGGTCTGGAATCGAGGACCGCCAGGAGTGGCGGTCACTACCGGTTGCGAGTTCGTTCAACGCCGGCCATCCAAACCTACGTGAGAAATGCGGGCTCGCCACCGCGCCCACCGGCGTTCCGGGTCCAATTCTTTCAGATCCCTTCCCGCGCGCGAAAGGAAGGAGCTGGGTGTGGGGCACCGGTCGGGGCTGTCATGGCGGTCTGACACATGAAGAAGGGGCATCACGAATGCTCTGTTTCGCTCAATCTAGACTGCGACGGCTGACGTCGCGGAAACTCTGTCCGTTCCTCGCGCTAGCGTCGTTCACCTTACAACCACTTCAGAGTGCCCCGTTCGACCATTCAGTCTGGGACAGGCTGCTCAAAGCCTACGTCAGCGAGAGCAGCGAGGTTGACTACGCGGCCCTTAAGGCAGACCGCGCGGACCTGGATGAATACGTAAGCCGACTTGGCGAGAGCAGTCCGACCAACCGGCCGGAGCTATTCCCGGACAAGGCTGCGGAGCTGGCCTACTGGCTGAACGCATACAACGCGCTTGTGATCCGCGGGGTGGTAGACAACTATCCGACGCGTAGCGTAACTCACCTCGGATATCTCTACGGTTTCTTCCGCCGCAAAGACTACATCGCCGGTGGAACAAGGTTGAGCTTGAAGTACATCGAAGACAAGATCATTCGGCAACAGTACGGCGACCCGCGTATCCACTTCGGTCTGGTGTGCGCTTCCATCAGTTGTCCCTTGCTTCCTCGCGAGGCCTTCACGAATGAACTCCTCGACGAGCAGCTCGAACGCTTGGCGCGGCAATTCATCAATAACCAAAGGAATGTAAACATCCGACCGGGCAGCCGGGAGGTGTGGCTCAACAAGATCTTCGATTGGTATAAGAAGGACTTTGAAGAGCCGAATGAATCCGGGCGCGGTAAACAAACCTTGCTGGACTACCTGAGACGCTACTTGCAGGAGGACAAGCTGAAGGTGCTCGACGCGGTTAAAAAGCCGAAGATCAAATACTATCCTTACAACTGGGATCTCAATGGCTTGGGATCGCGCACCGAAGCAAAGCCCACAGGATTGCGCCGGTTGCCATGATGCATTCCCAAGGGCGCAGCGGGCAACGAGGGCGAACCGTACTAGAAGCAAGGAGAAAGCTCGGTCGCAAGCTAGGACCCCTCGACCGTGCGGAAACCAGGCGGAAGCCTCCTGCGCCGCGGAGGGGGTTTTCCTTGATTGCGGCGACGTTCCAAACAGGACATGCTGCCCCGCGGTAACCTCCAACGGGCTGCGACATCTGCGAAAATCAGGACTCTAAGGAGGATACTATGAAGCGAACTCTACACCTTGCGCCGTTGGCGTTTTTCACCGTTTGCCTCGCAGTAGGGATGGCATCGGGAACCCTGCCCATCGGAGGAGGAATAGGAGCCGGGGGAGCGTACGGGTCAGGTGCCCAGGGTTGCCCGACGGCCATCCTGGAGGGTACGGTTTCGAGCATTGATGTGGCTAATCAGAAGTTCATCCTCGTCGACCGCAAGGACGATGCCTTTGGAGTGGTTGTCAACGAGAAAACTAGGTACAGAATCCCAGGCTACAAGAAGAACGATCTCAAAGCCGACGGGTTCGGGAAACTTCCGGTCGAAAGGCAAGCCAAAATTCGCTATTGCGTCGACAGCGGCGACGTACTCGAGGTCAAGGTCAAGAAACTGAAAAAGAAGAAGGGATGAGAGCGCCCGAGTCTAGGCGTAGGGCCTACTGGGTTCTGTGCCTGGCCTCGGCTGCGGGATACATCGCTGCCGGCACTCTGGTGCGCTCCGACTATTCGCGGGGCGACTTTCTCATTTTCCTCTCCGTTTTCGGGTCACTCTCGCTGCTTTGGGCGATTGCGCTCGCCCTGGCCGGCAGATCTCCGCCCACTCGGACGCTGATTTTTGGCGCGGCTGTTGCCTTTCGGCTGCTGCTCCTGCCGGCTGGCTGGGACTGGGGGACAGGTGCGTATCGTACACAGATCCTGTATGACGATGACATCTGGCGGTACCTGTGGGAAGGCCATGTGTGGTCGGCAGGAGTCAATCCGCTTCATGTAGCCCCCGAGCAGCTCGAAGAATACGAACTTGAGCTCGACAACCCCGCCCTACACGAAAAGCTGTACGGCTCGCCACCGTGGAGCAACGTCTACGACAACATTGGCTACCGCCAGTTCCCTTCCCCTTACCCTCACGTCGCACAGGCAGTCTTCCGGCTGGCTCATGCCGCGGTCCCGGGAAGCGTTCTTTTCTTCAAGCTGCTGATCGTCGCCTTCGATTTGGGAAGCCTATGGCTGCTAGGTCGGCTGTGCCGGCGGCTGAACACAGGGTTATTCCCGCTCGTGGCTTATGGCTGGAATCCGTTGGTGATCAAGGAATTCGCGGGGTCGGCCCATCTCGACGCCGTTTTGGTGTTCTTGCTTTTGGCGGCAGTATGCACCGTTCGGTGGACATCGAGCTTCTGGCTGGCGGCCGCCGCGCTCGTCAAGCCGGTACCCCTGATGCTCATCCCAGCGTTGTACAAGAGGTTCGGTTGGGCAGCGCTGTTGGTTCCCGCTGCCGCGCTCGCCCTCATCGTGGTCGATACACCCGAAGGCATGAAGGCTTATGCGCAATACTGGGTCTTCAACCCAGCTCTCTCGAGGCTAATGCCTTCCAACCGAGCGCTGCAGCTGTTGCTCCCCGCCGCGGCAGTGGGTGCGGTCGCCCTGATTCGCTACCGCAAAGACAACGGTTCTCTCGAAGACCTGACTGCCAACGGGCTTTGGGTCTTAGGGGCGTTCTTGTTGACCACGCCAATGTTGGCCCCCTGGTACCTGACTTGGATCCTGCCGTTCGCGGCGATCAGGCGGGCCTGGTTTTGGCTGGCGCTCTCAGGGTCGGCCTTCCTCTCCTATCACGCCTACCTGCGGTTCGAGGAGAACCTCTGGATCGTGGCGCTGGAGTATACCATCCCCGTCGGGGTCTGGCTGTGGATGCGACGGGGGCAAGCGTCAAATTAATTACCGGACAACGGAACTGGGAGCGTGACCGCAGGACTTGAGCTGTCACCATCACGTCTAGAGAGAGACTTCGCCAATCAATAGTCCGCAGGGCCTCCGAGAAACGCCGCTCTAGCTCCGCGTTCGCTGAAGCATTTCTTCGGCGTACACAGCGCCCTCGGGGGTGTCTTCGTGCTTAAAAAACAGAAAGACGGCCCTATCCTCTGAAAGCAAGCGTTGAACTTTTTGCCAGACGGCGGCGCGGTCCTCCGCCGTGTAGTCCGGCTTGCGGAGACGGAAGTAGACGAAATCAGCGGTGATGACTTCGGGCGCTTCCAGTTTTTCGGACTCGGCGAGACACAAGCACGCATTATGGTCGCGGAGCAGTTGATAGATCCCTTCGTCGTGCCAAGACGCATGTCGAAACTCGAATGCATAGCGGAGATTGTGAGGCAGCTCGGCCAGGAAGTCCTTCAGGACGTCCAAGTCACATCGAAACTGGGGAGGCAGTTGAAACAGAACCACCCCGAGCCTCTTGTTCACGCGCAAAGGATCGACGGCACGAAGGAAAAAATCCGTCGATTCTTTAGCGTTGCGTAGGCGATGGATATGGGTGATGCGCATCGGGGCCTTGAGAGAAAATCTGAAGCCCGCGGGCGTCGCGTTCACCCAGTTTTCGACCGTCGTCGGCGAAGGCGTGCGGCGAAAGGTGTAGTTAATCTCGACGCTGTTGAGGCGGCCGGCATAGTGCTGCAAGAACTGCTTGGCGGGCAGCTTGGGTGGGTAAAAGTCCGGTTTCCACTGCGGGTAAGCAAAGCCTGAGGTGCCGGCGAAAAGCTCAGCTTTCATCCGCTCTCTCCTAAGATCTCAGACGCGCGTTCCGTCCACGACTTGAGATGGAAGCCACACCACAGACATTGTTAGCAGGTGGCTTTTGCCGCAGCCGAGCACTAACCCCGTCGAGACTTTTCGCCAGCTCGGGACGCCCCGGCGCTGCGGTTCTGAGAGGCGAGACAAAGTGAGCCACCTCGCGACTCAATCGTTGCGTAACAACATTCTACACCGCAGTCCAGGAAGGACATAAGGCGTTAAACCTAGCGGGAGTACGGTCTGACGCCGACTGAAAAGAGGGTCGCCACGGCAACAGAAGAGTACTGACTTCTCATTGAGCACCGAGCGTTTGTCGTAGGAAGATGAGGTGTGATCCCCTGACTTGAGTACGGGGCGGAAGTAGGAGATCAGGGTTGGTCCCGTAACCTAACAGTGGGGATGACAACACGTTCTGACGGCAGGTACTAGCTTGCCTCCAGGTATGACGTCTCAACCTCGAACTTCGTTGTTCGCATATCCGGGATCCCGCCGGATCTCTCGTCGGAACATGGGCGATGGTCGGGCCGCCTATCGCCTGAAGGCAACTCACCACTTCCTACCTATTCCGAATCTCGTTAACGTTAACACCGGACACCCGTGGGCGGATGCATCCGTCGGAATGCCGGAGGCAACCGTCGTTTCCGATTTGCAGCGTCCTCGGGGCACCACAAGTCATCTTCCTGACATACGCCTAAAGCCGGCCAAGCTGCTCAAACTGAGAGCCAAGGACAATCCTCGACCAACGCGCGAGCGGGGTACCGTCAAGGAACGACCGTTAAGGACGCGGCGCGCCAAAGGCACCAGACGAGCATCACCACTGATACTATCTGGAATCGATGCGAAAGAGCTGATGGATTGGGGCTCGACGCTGGTCAGAACTCTTTCTAGTCCAGTCCAACGCTATCGAACCCGCCGAGTGGCACTCCAGGGCAATGCCGAACTGCCGTCCGGTTCTGGCGCCGGTGGAGGCTCGGTCAAACTCGGCCCTGACACATCTGTGTCTAAGCGATGGTCGTTTTTCGCTAGCCAAAGCCGGCGCCGAATCGGCGCGACGCTCGCCACCGCCCTGGGTCTCTGGGTATTCTGGGTACCCATTACGACAGCAGGCTTCGCGACGCTGGACGGTGCCGCCGCGCGAATCGAGCCTCGAGCGGCGTTTCAAGTAGTGGACTACTTCGAATCAGGCGTCGTGGGCAAGTGGGACCCCCAGGGTCTGGTTGAGCATCAGTCCGGTGTCGCTCGGGTGGCAGGCTTGGCCATCCACCGTGACACGATGGACCTCGATGGCTACCGCTGGGACTTTGACGCTAAGATCACTTCGCAGGCAGTTGGATGGGTGGTCCGAGCTTCGGATGCCGAGAACTACCACGTGTGCAAGTTGGTCCAGCAACGGCGACGTAGATCCGAAGATGGATATCGGCTGATACGCTATCCGGTCGTGAACGGTGAAGCCAAAACGTCGGAATCGGTGGAGCGGGATGTGGAAGTGGAATGGAAGGAAGACAGTTTCAATCGCATCTCCGTTCGAGTGGGAGACCGCCAGATCAAGACCTTCATCAACGGCTGGAGCGTCGACAATTGGATCGTACCCGATTTGCAGCCAGGGGGAATCGGGTTTCTAGCCAACAGGGGCGAGGCGTCTCTGATCCGCTACGTGGCCGTTGACAGCAATTCAGACTTTTGGGGCCTGACGTTGTACGGCGCACTGAAGACCGTGAAGGCCCTCGAAGATTTCTTGTCCTGACGTGTAGCAAGATTGACACCTCATCAAGTTTTCGGGCAGCTTCTTAACTTAAACGAGCGCGACCCGCGGTTCTCTCGACGTCACCACGGTTGGTCGTGCGTTACGCAAGAAATGCGTGTGCCTCGTTTGGCGCCTCCCTTTTACGCCGGCGGTGTGAACAGAGTTCGCCAGTATGGCCGGGCGCGGGCCGGGCGCGGCAAGTGGAGGTGCGTCGCAGTGCATTGACAAGCAGGAGTGCATGTCCCACTGGAGTGCCCGCGCCGCGCACGAACGTTGGCGCGGCGTGCTTACTTCACCAAGCGGCGGATTTCGGCCTCGCGGCGGCCGTAGTTACTTTCGTAGTAAGTCTGATACTCACCGGAGCGGACGCGCTCGACCCATTCGCCGTTGGTCTTGTACCATTCGATGGTTTCGGCGAGGCCCTTTTCGAACTCGACTTGAGGACCCCAGCCGGATTCGATCATCAGCTTTTCGCTTGTGATAGCGTAACGGCGATCGTGCCCGGGACGGTCTTCAACGCGCTGCATGAGGCTTTCGGGTTTGCCGGTCGCCGATAGAATC
The DNA here is from genome assembly GCA_965222095.1 of Bryobacterales bacterium. GTDB lineage: Bacteria > Acidobacteriota > Terriglobia > Bryobacterales > UBA6623. The sequence goes on along the minus strand of CBDCTD010000004.1, from coordinate 837,846 downwards.
TTTCGCACTACTTCGAGATTCGGCAATGCGCGGCTGCCTCCTATGTTGTAGATTTCGCCTGGCCGTCCTTTTTCGAGCACCGCGTTGGTAGCACGGCAGTGATCGTCGACGTGCAGCCAGTCACGGACTTGCATGCCGTCTCCATAAATTGGTAGCGAACGGTCTTCCAGAGCGTTCGAGATCATCAGCGGGATGAGTTTCTCGGGGAACTGGTAGGGCCCGTAATTGTTGGATGCTCGAGTGACCATGACGGGCAACCGGTGGGTCGTGAAGTACGACAAGGCTAGCAGGTCGGCGCCTGCCTTCGATGCTGAGTAAGGACTGCTCGGCCGTAGAGGGTACGCCTCGTCGGCGTGCGCCGGTGCGTCAATACTGCCGTAGACTTCGTCCGTCGAGATTTGGAGAAAGCGCTCGATTCCATGAGCCCGCGCGGCCTCTAAAAGGTTGAATGTCCCGATGAGATTCGTGTCGACTACCGGCTTGGGCGAAAGGATGCTGCGGTCGACGTGGGACTCGGCGGCGAAATGGACGATCGCGTCGGGGGCGAACTCGGCGATCGTTTCATCGACCTTCTTGGGGTCACAGATGTCCCCACGGATGAACCGGTACCTGGAATCCTCCGCGATCGCTGCAAGATTCTCGAGGTTCCCCGCGTAAGTAAGAGCGTCGAAGTTGAGGATTTCGACGTCGGGATCGCTTTCGAGCGTTAGGCGAATGCACGCAGACCCGATAAATCCTGCGCCCCCCGTAACGAAAAGCTTCATTTGTGCTGGGTCTCCCAGTCGTAGGCGATGCAGGGTTCGTCGTAGGCAATGCGGCCTTCGTCTTTGGGGTTGTAGAAGTGGTCCGTGACATAGATCAGCATTCCAGGCTGGGTTCCGATCACTTTGTAGCCGTGGCCCACGCCCGGAGGGATCAAGATTTGCCAGGGACGCAGCGTCCCTACATAAAGTGTATTGCGTCGGCCGAATGTCTCCGAGTCTTTCCGAAGGTCAACGAGCGCAACCTGAAACATCCCTTGCGCCGGAACCCACAAGTCGGTCTGATGGAGATGGTAGTGAAAAGCCTTGATGGTTCCCGGATAACTCAATGCGGCGGAAACTTGCGTCGTCTCAGATGGAAACTTTGAAGGTAGACCTTGTCCCACGCGCAGGACTTCGAGGAAGTAACCTCGATCGTCCGCCCACACGGAATGAGGTCGGACCTGGACTCCCGCGATCAGTTGGTCGGAGTCTGGGGAGCCGATCACGGCTCCGATTCCCTTGTCGCAACTGGGGATCTCGAGCGTGATGGGATCTGACTCGTTCGTGATTGTGCGGTCCACGTGTGTAACTGGTTCGGTGGCCATAATTCGCTCCCGGCGAATAGTTGGTCAGTTGCTCAGCAGCTTCTTGATTCCCCTTGTCGCTTGGCGGGTCCGGTGTTCGTTTTCGACCATGGCAAAGCGGACGTGACCTTCACCCTGCGGGCCAAAGCCGACTCCGGGGGAGACAGCGACGAGAGCTTTTTGCAGCATCATTTTCGAAAACTCGAGCGAGCCGGCCTCCTGGAACTTCTCGGGGATCTTTCCCCATAAGAACATAGTCGCCCTGGGTGGCTCGACCATCCAGCCGGCGCGGTGCAATCCGGCCACCAATACATCTCGGCGTTTCTGATAGACGTCGCGGATCTTTTCGGTCTCTTCTTCACACTCCCTGAGGGCAATGATAGCGGCGATCTGGAGAGGCTGAAAAACACCGTAGTCGAGATAGCTTTTGATGCGCCCCAGGGCGCTAATCATCTTTCGATTCCCGAGACAAAAACCGACCCGCCAGCCGGCCATGTTATAGCTCTTCGACATCGAGAAGATTTCCACGGCGACTTCTTTCGCACCGGGGACCTGCAAAATGCTCGGGGCGCGATAGCCATCGAAGCAAAGATCGGCGTACGCGAAATCGTGGACGATCATGGTCCCGTGCTGGTGTGACCTGCCCCCAGGAACGAGTCCACTCTCTAAGTTAGACCTGGGACCATTTGAAGTCCACTCCATGGTATAGAACTCTGGTCCTGGGACCTGGGTAATCTGGCCTCCGGCGCCGGCGGCCGATAGGCCAAGGCGCTGTGAGGCCGTCGCTGGTTGTACTCCCTGCGCCATCTCTCGGCCAACACCTTCGCCTCCCACAACGTGTCGAAGACTTCTACGTTCAGCAGTTCATCCCGCAGTTTTCCGTTGAAGCTCTCCACATATCCATTCTCCCAGGGGCTGCCGGGCTCGATGTATAAGGTCCTCACCCCAACAGCCTTCAGCCAGTCCCGAACCGCCTGAGCCGTAAACTCTGACCCGTTATCGGACCGAATGTATTCAGGCACTCCCCGATCCACGAACAACTCCGCCAATCGATCCAACACGTCCTGGTGATTCATCTGTCGTTGGACCTCAATGGCCAGACACTCCCGGGTGTATTCATCCAGTAGGGTTAATAATCGAAAGGCCCTTCCGTCATGGGTTCGCTCATGCACGAAGTCATAGCTCCAGACGTGATCCTTGTGAGCCGCTCGTAACCGAACGCAGGATCCATCATGAAGCCACAGTCTCCTTCGTTTCGGCTGTCTGGACGGGACTTTCAGCCCCTCCTGTCTCCACAACCTCTCCACCCGCTTGTGATTCACTTTCCACCCTTCCCAACGAAGCATGGCCGTGATCCGTCGGTAGCCGTATCGCCCGTAGTGCGTGGCCAACTCCACCATCTCAGCCACCAATCGAGCCTCCTCATCGGGGATATGCCTTTCCCTTCGCTGGGTCGATCGAGCCTGTCCCAGCACTTCTAGGCCCGACGTTCGGAGACGCGCTCTGCTCCCAATCTCTCCCTCACCCACACCACTGCGCGTCTCCTCTTCGTCGGGCCTAGAAGTTTCCCGAGGAAACTTCCTTTAGGATCTGCTTGTCCAAAGACAGATCTGCCACTAGCTTCTTCAACCGGGCATTCTCCTTCTCCAACACCTTCAACCGCTTGGCCTGATTCAGTCGAAGCCCTCCGTACTCCTTGCGCCACCGGTAGTAGGTCTGCTCGGTCACCCCAATCTGTTTGCACACCTGGCCCACCGTCTGTCCTTGAGCTAGACCCACCTCTGCCTCACGCAACTTGATGATGATCTGTTCTGCACTAAATCGCTTCCCTGCCATCTCTTGCCTCCTTCCTAAAACCGAAAATCCTAACATTCAACTTGGACTCGTTTTAGGGGGCAAGGTCAAAACAGCAACGTGGAAACGAAGGTCGGCGGCGTTGTACGCGTCCCGGTCGTCAACACTCTCTTCCATCTTTCGATAGCAGTCCCGGAGCAACGCTATTTCTTCGGACGTCGCGCGCGCCGCCGCCAGCCCGGCGGCCGCCGGCTCGACGATCAAGCGAACCTCCACCAAGTGTCGAAGCAGTTGGTCGTCCATCCGTGCCTCGAATTGCCACACCAGCAACTCCGGGTCCAGCAGATTCCAGTCCGACCGCGGACGGACGGTTATCCCGATTTTAGGACGAACTTCGAGGAGGCCCTTCGAGGCCAATACTTTGATCGATTCTCGCAGCACCGACCGGCTGACTTCGAGTTTGCGCACAAGTCGTTCTCCGACGTCCAGGTGTCGGCCTCACCACGCAGAATGGCAATCGCAAGATGTTTGCTGATGGTATCGTGAAGCCGTTCACGTCGGATTGGTTTCATGAGAGTTAGGTCCCTATCAGCACATATGATACTACCATATTCAGAGGAGGCGCTAGTGTAGTGCCACTAACGGTTCTGGACAATGGCGTGGGTTTTGGCGGCGCGCTCGACTTTGGCGAGGATATCTTGTGCCGGAGCTGTCCAGACAAAGGGCTTGGGCGCTTGGTTGCTCGCTTCCAGGTACTCGTGGATGGCGGCCTCGAGTTCGGGAACACTGCGGAACACGCCGCGGCGGATGCGCTTCTGTGTCAGCTCGCGGAACCAGCGCTCGACGAGATTGAGCCAAGAAGAAGACGTGGGAATGAAGTGAAAGTGGAAGCGGGGGTGCTTCGTGAGCCACTTCTTCACTTGCTCATGCTTGTGCGTGGAGTAGTTGTCCACGATCAGATGCAGCTCCAGCGCCGGTGGCGTTTCGCGGTCGATCTTGCGTAGGAATTTGAGGAATTCCTGGTGCCGATGTCGCGGCAGACACTCGCCGATCACCTTGCCGTCGAGCACATTGAAGGCGGCGAACAACGTCGTTGTGCCATGTCGTTTGAAGTCGTGGGTCATGGTGCCGGCACGACCCCTTTTCAGGGGCAGTCCCGGCTGGCTGCGGTCTAAGGCCTGGATCTGACTTTTCTCATCGACACTGAGCACCAGCGCGTGCTCGGGCGGATTCAAGTACAGACCGACCACGTCGCGGAGTTTCTCGACGAACTGCTTGTCGCGGCTGAGCTTGAAAGTTTCGAGGCGATGGGGCTGCAGTCCGTGCGCTTTCCAGACGCGCTGGATGGCCATCTTGGAGACGCCCAAGTGCTTGGCGAGGGTGCGGGTGCTCCAATGCGTGGCCGCCCGGGGCTTCTCGTGAAGCGTTGTATCGAGGATGCATTGGACGAATTCAGCGGAGAGCGCCGGTTTGCGTCCGGGGCGCGTCCGATCGCGGAGTCCGTCGAGGCCGGACTGGGCGAAGCGCTTTCGCCACAGGATGACGGTCTTGCGGTTGACGCCGAGTTCGCGGGCAATGGCGTGGTTCGCCAACCCCTGCGCACACAGCAAAACAATGCCTGCCCGTAAGGCCATTTTCTGGGCTGTGTTGCCTCCTCGAACCAGGCGACGAAGAGCGTTTCGCTGCGGAGCGGTGAGGGGTAGAGCGTCAGCGGATGGCCACATAAACCATCCTACCGTGAAAAGGGTGTTATTGTCCAGTTATTTATGTGGCACTACACTAGACCAGAAGGACGGACGTACTGCAGCGTGAAGGGTAACTACTTAATCTATAGAGTTTAGCAGATGATATGTCTTCGAACACAGGGAGGTGTTCGTTCCGTTCGCGGTTGCTCGGTGCGCGAGGAGGAAACCGAGCCCGGAGCGCTGGTGACGGGCCGGGTATCCACAGCGACCGGGCCCGCGCCCTGCCGGGCACGGCTCTTTCCGGCGCTCCCCGCAGGCCAGATATCTACGCCAGAATCGGTTTCACTACGTGGGCCTCCTCGACTCCCGTCAGCTTCGCGTCGAGGCCCTGATGCTTGTGAGTAAAGCGGTCGTGGTCGATCCCGAACAGGTGCAGGATCGTCGCCTGAAAGTCGCGGATATGCACTGGGTCCTTGACGATGTTGTAGGAGAAATCGTCGGTCTCGCCGTGAACGACACCGCCTTTGATACCTGCGCCGGCCATCCACAGGCTGTAGCAGCGCGGGTGGTGGTCGCGGCCGTAGTCGGTGGGCGTCAGTTTGCCCTGGGAATAGATCGTCCGTCCGAACTCGCCGCCCCAAATGACGAGCGTGTCTTCGAAGAGGCCGCGCTCCTTCAGATCTTGGATTAGGGCCCAGGCAGCGCGGTCGACGTCTCGTGCCTGCGCGGGAAGCACCTCGGGCGCGAATCCATGTACGTCCCAGCCGCGGTGATAGATTTGGACGAATCGTACACCACGCTCGACGAGCCGGCGAGCCATCAGCGCCGCATTCTGGAACTTGCCAGGCTGCTTCGCTTCCTCGCCCCAGCGCTTGAACGTGCTTTCCGGCTCACTCGAGAGGTCGCCCATCTCCGGCACGGACGCCTGCATCCGGAAAGCCATTTCGAACTGCTCGATTCGCGCCAGTGTTTCCGGGTTGCCGACCTTCTCGTGCCGGATCTGGTTCAGCTCGCTGAGGCCGTCAAGCATCTTCCGCCGGACGTCCCGGGAAACACCGTCCGGGTCCTTGATGTACAGCACCGGTTCCGTTCCTCCGCGGAGACCTACCCCGGCGTACTTCGGAGAAAGAAACCCTGAGCTCCACATCTTTGCGGAAATCGCCTGCACACCGGCCTTGGGGTGGCTCTTCTCGGCGTTCATCACGACAAACGTCGGCAGGTCTTGGTTCATACTGCCAAGTCCATAAGCAAGCCACGATCCGATGCACGGCCGCCCAACCACCTGCCGGCCCGTTTGGATAAAAGTAATCGCGGGTTCGTGGTTGATCGCTTCGGTGTGCATCGAGCGGATCACGGCTATGTCGTCGGCCATCTTCGCGGTGTTTGGCAGGATTTCGGAAATCCACGTGCCGCTTTGGCCGCCTTGCGTGAATTGAAAGACGGACGGTGCGATCGGGAAGCGCGCCTGCCCCGATGTCATGGTTGTCAGACGTTGCCCCTTGCGCACCGATTCCGGAAGGTCCTTGTCGTACCAGTCCTTCATCTTGGGCTTGTAGTCGAGCAGGTCCATCTGCGGCGGCGCGCCCATCATGTGAAGGTAGATGCAGCGCTTAGCCTTCGGCGCGAAGTGAGGCAAGTACGGTAAGCCGCCGAAAGACTCGTCACTTCTGGGTGCACCGAAACCGCTCTCGGCCAGAAGGTTGGCCAACGCGATTCCGCCGATACCCCTGGCTCCTCGGGCAAAGAACTGCCGTCTGGTTTCTGCTAGGACTGCTTCTTTGTGTGGATGCATTTTGAAATCTCCCTGAGCGCGCACGCCACAGGCGTTCGCCGGGTCAGTTTGCCCCGATGCTACTTGTTCAACACCTCGTCCAGATTCATCATCTGGCTCGCCAGCATGGTCCACGCCGCGGACTCCGTCACGGGCAGCGCTTCATCAGGCAACGACTCGCCGACCGCAAGAAACTTTTTCGCCTCCTCGGCGTTTGAATTGTAAAAACCGATGAACCCGTCGTAGGTTCGTTTCGCGACTGCGCGTTCCTTTTCGCTGAAGCCACGCGCCAGAAGACGCGTGGTCACGTAATCCAGCCGCCGGTCGAAGTCGCCTCCGGCCTCGCGCATGGCTTTCTGCGCGAGATAGCGTGAGGCTTCGACGAACTGCGTATCGTTCATCGTGACGAGCGCTTGCAGCGGGGTGTTTGTTCTCTCGCGGCGCACCGTGGTGTGCTCCCTTGTCGGCGCATTGAAGATGCCCATGGAGGCTGGCGGCGCGGAGCGCTTCCAGAAGGTATAGAGACTCCGCCGATAGAGATTGGCGCCTGAGTCCTGCTTGTACGAATACGTATTGCTCGAGTGCATCGCCACGCTCTCCCAGACTCCCTTGGGCTGATAGGGCTTGACGCTGGGGCCACCGATCTTGCGGACTAGCAGGCCGCTCGCGGCCAGGGCGTAGTCACGAATCATTTCACCATCCATGCGGAACGTGGGACCGCGCGAGAGCAATCGATTCTGAGGGTCTTTCTCGATCTTTTCGGCTGTCGCCTGCGCCGACTGGCGGTACGTGGAAGACATCACGAGCGTGCGGAAAAACTGCTTGATGTCCCAGCCCGATTCGCGGAACTCGACGGTCAACCAATCGAGAAGCACAGGGTGGGATGGCGGTTCGCCTTGGGAGCCGAAATCGTCGCTGGTTCTTACCAGGCCGGTACCGAAGACCTCCTGCCAATAACGATTCACGATCACTCGGCCGGTCAGCGGGTTCGCTTCATCAACTAACCACTTGGCCAGCCCCATGCGGTTCCGCGGCCACGACGGAAGCATGGGATGCAGAGCCGAGGGAGTTTCTGCCGCCACGCGCTCACGAGTTTGATCATACATGCCGCGGTGAAGAACGTGAGCCTCGGGTTGTTTGTCCGCTACCTCCTGCATCACGTGTGTGGCGCCCCCGCGCCGGCGGATCTCACGCCACTCCCGATCGATTTCCTGCTTGCGCGCCACGAGCCGGCGATAATCGGTGTCCTTGACGCTGAGGTAGTAGAGGCGCAGCGCTTCCCGCTCCTTGTCGCTTAGTTCTTCGGGTTCCTTATCTCGCGCGCTTTGGAGCGCGGACCACAGCGAAACAACCTTGGCCTCCTGGAGCGTGATCGGGCGATTAAAGACTCGAAGATCCGCTATGCCCCCGCCCGCAAAGTAGCGCATTTCGGGCTCGTCGCGGCCTCCCCGGCCCGTCGTGATACCTTTACCCAAATAGAAAGGCCGGCTGGTTTTGACACTCCCTTCTAACTTGGTGAAGAACTCGCTGCCCATTGCTTCTACGAAATCACCGTTCCTGAAAATACGCAGGCCGGCCCGCTCACCTGAGCCGTCGTAGGTCATCGCAAGATGGGTCCATTCTCCCGCGGGAAGCCGCTTCGTGTTGACGGGGTTAATGCTGATCTCGGAGGGACCTTCTTGCCCCACCGCCTTTTCGCCGGTCATCTTGAAGGTGACTTGCCGCTCGCTAACGGTGATCGACCATCCGCGGAAATTGTCGTCGGGATCGTACTGGCCGGCCACCACGACGGCCCCTACGACCTTGGGCTGGTAAACCCACATCGCCATCGAAAAGGGTGTGTCATTGTCGAAATCCAAGGGCCGCAGCTCGGTCCACGATTCTTTTCCGAACCGCAGTGCCGGTTGATTTTCGGCCGGCCCTTCTCCAACTACAAGCCCTTGATGAAGCCGGATCTTCTTCCGGTCTCCTGCGAGGTCGGTCGAGGGCGCATCGTCAATGTTCAGCGTGAGCAACTCCGCGGACTTTTCGAGCGGCGTCTCGAGAGAACGGTGTTCCCCGCTTGCCAGCCATTCTTCGAACACTTTGTTGACCGACGCGGCGCGGCTTTCCATTTGAGCTTCGGTTTTTGCCGCTTCCCGGCGAATCTCATGCCAGCGGTCGCGGTCATCGTCACTGGGTACAACCAGGATGGGCGGCGGATCCGATAGGTTGCCGTCCATCACATACTGCGTCGTGTTCCTGAAGAACGCCGTCAAGGAGTAGAACTCGCGCTGTCGAATGGGATCGAACTTGTGATCGTGGCAGGTGGCGCACCCGACGGTAAGCCCGAGATAAACGATGCCGGTGGTGTCGGCTCGGTCCTTGGCGTAGATGGCTTCGTATTCCTCAGGGATGACACCGCCCTCGTTGGTCGTGATATTGCAGCGATGAAAGCCGGTCGCAACAAGTTGATCGAGCGTAGGGTCGGGCAACAGGTCGCCGGCGATCTGCTCGACGGTGAACCCGTCGAACGGTTTGTTGTCGTTGAAAGCCTGAATCACCCAGTCGCGATAGGGCCACATCTCACGATAGTTGTCGATGTGGATGCCGTGGGTGTCTCCGTAACGCGCGGCGTCGAGCCAATAGCGGCCGCGGTGTTCGCCCCAATGCTTCGACTCAAGCAGCCGGTCGACTAGCTTTTCATAGGCTTGTTCCGAGCTGTCGGTCAAGAAGCTTTCGAGCGCGCCCGGGTCGGGAGGCAACCCGGTGATGTCCAGCGCCACGCGGCGGGCTAGGGTGCTCTTATCGGCTTCGGGAGCGGGCGTAAGACCTTCCTTCTCGAGCCGCGCCAGGATAAACCCGTCGAGCGAACTACGAACCCAGGCTTCGTTCTTCACGGTGGGAGGTTCGGGCCGCTTGACGGCTTTGAAAGACCAGTGCTGATCCCACGACGCACCCTGCTCTATCCAACTCTTGAGAATCTCGATCTGATCCTCGGTCAGCTCCTTCTTCGAATGCGCCGGCGGCATGCGCAGGATTTCGTTTTGGTGTGTGATGCGTTTGTAGAGCAGGCTGGTATTGAAATCACCGGGAATGACGGGACTTCCATTCTGACGCTGAGCGAAAGCTCCCTCGCGCGTATCGAGACGCAAGTCGGCCATACGGGTCTCCGCGTCCGGTCCGTGGCAAGCGAAACAGTTATCGGACAGAATCGGTCGTACCTGGCGTTGGAAATCGATGGGGTCTATCGATGCTGCCTGGGACGGAGCACCAGCCAACAGCATCCCCAGTGCTAAGCACGTGACAAAATCGTGAACATGAAAACGGACCTTACTCATGCACCTGCCCTCCAAACCAAGAATCTAGCGGCAATCGACTCAGCACGTCAACGGATCGAAATCGTCGAATCCGGTCAGGCTCGCTAGATCAACCTGGACCAACGGCTCCCGGCATTGATAACCTGGCAGCGACACGGCGTCCGTAGGGATTCCAGGCATCGTTGATCGCCGTTTGATCCGGCACCTTATCCCATATTATCGCGTCCCGAGCCGTCCAACGCCATCATTATAGTTCGGCTATGATTCTGATCAAACGACGGCGCGCGGGCGGCTCGCATGGCAAACGCCCACCCCACCGTTGGGAAAGGCGCCTCACAGCCTCGCGGGAGCTCAACCCAAAGCTTTTCACAATCAGCGCCCCATCTTGAAAGCGAGTGGACTTGGCCCGTGCAGATCTCCACGGCCTGACGTGGGGCACTCAGCGATTTCTGCCGCTCCGGGTAGTTCCCTGAGTGGGGAGTAGGTCTCCCGCATCTCAGCGAGCCGCAACGAACTTTACCCGCCGGCAGTTACTATCACAGACGCCCCAGCATTCGGCTCACAGGCGTTTACGACGGGCTGCTATCTTGAGGACGTAGAATGCCCCGCCCCGAGCAGAAACACGCCGCTTCAGGGATGCAGACATGAGCGCATTCAGGGGAACACGCACCCGCAGCAACTCGCTGCGTATGATGAAGCCCCGTCCCTGGGCCGGGCAACGCCAAACCAGCAAGACCCTGCCATGGCGCCCCTAGGCTCTTCTCCGTCAGCGGGATTGAATCGATGAACTCGCACGCGTCCCCGTTTCTGACCGCCCAGTGGCGTCATTTGGCGATGCTCAACTACGAGATCGACCCCAAAGTTCTACAGCCACTCGTACCCGCCGGCACGGAGTTGGATGACTGGCGCGGGCGAACGTTTGCGAGTGTCGTCGGATTCCTGTTCGTCAATACGCGCGTGCTGGGTGCGCCGATCCCTTTTCACCGTAACTTCGAGGAAGTGAATCTGCGCTTCTATGTACGGCGGGAAGCCAGTGATGGATGGCGGCGTGCTGTAGTCTTCGTGAAGGAGATCGTGCCGCGCGTTGCGATCGCTTGGGTGGCGAGGGCTCTCTATGGGGAGAACTACGTCGCCCTTCCGATGCGGCACAGTGTCGGAGAGAAGGAGGGCTCTGGCGCGCGAACCGTATCGTACTCCTGGTGGTTTCGTGGCGCGCAGAACACGATGCAGCTCACTGCTCGCGGCGATGGCGAGATCCCCCCCCAGGGAAGTGCCGAAGAGTTCATTACCGAGCACTATTGGGGCTATGCTAGACGGCAGGGTGGGCGCACGACCGAATACCGAGTCGAGCATCCGCGGTGGAGAGTCTTCGAGGCGGGAGCGGCACGACTCGATTGTGACGTCGCCGGACTTTACGGAGATCAGTTCGTCGAGTTCCTGCGAAAACCCGCTTCCGCGTTTCTCGCGGACGGGTCAGAGGTCACTGTACACAAGGGGACGTTGCTGCCCACGTAAAGCAGAAAAATGAGCGAACCGATTGGCTTCGTCCTATACGACGACTCTTGCGGATTCTGCCGTCGATGGGTTCCCTTCTGGAAAACCACTCTTCTGAAGCGAGGGTATTCGATCGCGCCTCTGCAGTCGAAATGGGTCGTCGAGAAACTGAAGGCTTCGCAGCAGGATTTGCTTTTCGATCTGCGATTGTTGCTAGCGGACGGGGATCAGGTGCGGGGTGCGGACGTCTACCGCTACCTGATGCGGCGGATCTGGTGGGCCTATCCGATTTTCCTGCTATCGTCAGCGCCCCTGCTGCGGAACGTCTTCGACTGGGGCTATCGCACCTTCGCCAACCACCGGCATTGGTTTTCACGTGCCTGCCGACTGCCCCCGGCGCCCGAAGCCGGCGTAGAATATTCTCACTGCTCCGGTGAACCCTTAAGTGGCAAATCCTGCAGCCTAAACAAGAGTTAGGTGCCTACAGGAATAATCCAGGAGGACCAAATGAAAGTGAAACTGTTCTCAAAAAAGGATTCCTTTTTTGCCCGGCGAAAGAACCTCGATCTTGAGAATGAGATCAATGGATGGCTCAAAAAGAACCCGTCTATCAAAGTGATTGAGATTAAGCAATCTGCTAGTGGGGGCAGTTTAGAACCTGCCACATGGTTCGTCTCTGTTTGGTACGAAGAAGTCACCTAACAAATCGCTGCAGCCGACCCCGCAGGCTAGGCCATTTGCCAATAATGATTCTGGTCTGGGAGCCTTGAGGAACAAGCGCAGGTACGAGCGGGGCGGCTGAGCTCAAAGCCGTTATAAGGCACAATAACACTACTGTGGAATACGAACAGACATTTCGGTTCATCCTCATTCTGGGCTTTTCGGTCATCGCTCCCATCGGTGCGTACCACCGCATCAAATCCCAGGCGACTGGGGAAAAACTTGACCGCCGCCAAGAGGGTATCTTTATACTCGTTACATTGCGGCCCATTGGCATGGCAAGTATGGTTGGACTTGTGACGTACATGATTAACCCAGCATTGACCCGCATTTTCAATTTGGTGTTTGACATCCCGACCTTCCAGCGGCCTTGAGCGTCTTTATTCATAGGGGCTAGAGCCCGATGAGGACGCCAGGGAGGCCAACACCCAATGGGTGAAAAACAAACCAAGCCATTCCAGCTAAGTTTCAACGGCTTGTTGAAAGTCGATTTCCAGGGATCGCACGTCACTTCCGACGGTGGCCTGATTTTGGTTCGCGAACTGGACGAACGGCTCGGTCTCGGAGAACTGATTGACGAGCATCTCAGCGACTCCCGGCAAGGCACAAACAAGCAGTTCACGCTCGCTGATCTGTTGCGGCAGTCGGTCTACAGCCGCTTGGCGGGCTACGAGGACCTCAACGACGCCGAGCGGGTTTCGATCGATCCGACGTTTCGGCTGATCGGTTCGCAGAAGATCTGGGATCGCGGTGCGGCCTTGACCTCGACGCTGCACAGCTTCGAGACGGAGATGCTGGCGAGCGAAGAGAACCTGCTGGGGCTGATGGCGCTGAACCGAGAGCTGGTCGGGCAAGCGGAAGCGTTCGACGACTCCGAGCGGGTCGTTCTGGACATGGACTCCACCGAGAGTCCGGTCCATGGCCAACAGGAAGGCAGTGCCTACAACGGACACTTCGAGTCGGTCTGCTATCACCCGTTACTTTTGTTCAACGGTCATGGTGATTGCCTCGCTGCCAAGCTGCGTCCCGGCAACGTGCACAGCGCCGAGGACTGGGATGAGCTATTGTTGCCGGAGATCGAGCGCCAACAGGCTGCGGGCAAGCAGGTCGCCTTCCGGGGCGATGCGGCCTTTGCCAAGCCGGAAGTTTATGAGGCTTCGGAGGAACGCGGAGTACAGTACGCCATTCGCATTCCGGCCAACAAGAGCCTGGAGTTGGAGATCGAAGACATCTTGTTTCGGCCGCCGGGAAGGCCCTCCCGGAAGCCCTTGGTGCGCTACAAGAGTTTTCGCTATCAGGCGGAGAGTTGGTCGCAGGCGAGGCGGATCGTCGCCAAGGTCGAGCATCACCAGGGCGAGCTGTTCCCGCGGGTCGGATTCATCGTGACGAGCATGAGCTTGCCAAGCCGCTCGGTGGTGCGCTTCTACAACAAGCGCGGCACGGCGGAGCAGTGGATCAAGGAAGGCAAACAGGCCACGCATTGGACAAGGCTGTCGTGCCATCGGTTCCGGGCGAACGAGGTACGGCTACAACTGAGCGTGCTGGCCTACAACCTGGGCAACTTGTGGCGGCGGCTCGGACTGCCGAACAGGATCAAGAGTTGGTCGCTGACGAGCTTGCAACACAGGTTGATGAAGACCGGCGGTCGGCTGGTCAAGCACGCGCGGTATTACTGGCTGCTGCTGGCCGAGGGGTATCTGAACCGCAGGCTGTTCGGCGACATGCTGCACAGGATCTGGGCGCTGCCGCTGCCAAGCGGGTAGCGTTGACCGGGCGAGGATCAACAGTTTTCGGCTCCAAAAGATTTCGCAAGGAGCAGTGTCGGCCGGAGCGCCGTTCAGGCCGCTCAATCAACGTCTGTGAGCGGATGGACGAGCCCTGGCGCCTACCGGCGGAGGTCATGTGCAGGGTTCAGCGCGAAAAGACGTGGTATTCGGGGCAGCGCGGGTGTATACTTTCACCGTGCCAGGGCCAAAATGGAAATCCTGGATTGATGGCTTGGTCATCGGTTGCACTGCCGAACTGGTTGCGATGGGCGGGTGTTGTGCTGGGGATCACTGGAGGACTGCTTTTGGCGGTGACGTTCCGAACCCTTGACAAGAACTTGACGGACACGGTCGTAACCAGGACAGCGCATACACTGGTTACGAGAGGCCCTTATCGTTGGGTGCGACACCCGTTTTATTTGGCGACTGCATTGGCAGTTGTAGCGAACTCCCTTGTGACAGCGAACTGGTTTCTAGCTCTGACTGGTGGAATAGTCTTGGGCCTGCTGGTGTTACGAACGAGAATCGAAGAAGAAAAGCTAATCGAGCGGTTTGGTGAGGATTACAAGGAGTACATGAAGCGGACTGGGCGGTTTCTTCCGCGGCTGTTCCAAACGTAACGCAGATTTGCCCGCCCTATAACCAGCCAGTCGAGCGGATTGCCAAAAACGCACCCGCTCACCGGGATTGTTAGGCAGCAAAAATCCAACCTCTGCTATGAGCACAGAGCATCTAGCACTTGAAGAACTGACCCATCAATTTCGCAGTCCGTTGTCGTCTGCGCTCATCGATCAAATAGGAGGTCGTCACCTCGAGCATCGAAATAGCGCTCGTCAAAGCGGCAAACACGAGCAGGCCAAAAAACAGGATGGACAGAAAAGTGCCGCCGGCCATTTGGCTCAGGGCGATCGGAATGCTAATGAAGACCAGCCCAGGGCCAGCCCCCGGCTCCATCCCAAAGCTGAAAATAATGGGAAACAGCACCAGCGAGGCCACGAGTGCGATCAGCGTGTCAAGCGCGGAGATCGTAATCGAAGCCGCCACGACGTCGTCCTCGCGGCGCAGGTAGCTTCCGTAGGTCAGCATGGCCCCCATCCCAAGGCTGAGAGTGAAGAATGCGTGCCCCAGGGCTTCCAGCGCGCCGGCGGCGGTAAACCTCTCGGTGTGAAGACCGAAAACAAAGTCAAAGCCTTGCTTGAATCCACTTAGCGTAAACGAGTGAATAAGAAACACTAGCAGCATGACAAGCAGCGTCGGCATCAAGATTCTTGACCAGCGCTCGACTCCTCGGGCCACTCCGCCCAACACCACCGCGATCGTCAGGCCCATAAATATCGTGTGCCAGAAAAGGTTCCGAGCCGGCGACGCGTAGAGCCTCCCAAAGACCGACTGAACACCGTCAGGCCCAAGACCTACGATCTTCCCCGTCAGCGACAGGTAGGTATAGTCGAGAGCCCAGCCGGCCACGATACTGTAGTAGGAGAGGATCACAAAAGAGGCCGCAATTCCCAGCCAGCCAAACGCTGTCCACGGGCTACGGCGTCCGGCCAGCAGCCGCATAGCGCCGACCGGAGATTTCTGGGTGGCGCGTCCGATGAGAATTTCGGCGGTCATGACCGGCAACCCGACAAACAGCACGCATGCCAGATAGACCAAGACAGAAGATGCCGCCGCCATTCGCCCCTGTAATGTAGGGAAACTTCCAGATGTTTCCCAGGCCAACGGCGGAACCGGCGGCAGCCAGTATAAACCCGGCTCGGGAACCCCAGTGACCTCGATCCGCCAAAAATCAAACCTCGAATGTGAAACCGCCCAAGATAACACAGGCGCGTCGCAGCGGGATAGCTCGGAGCTTGTCGCTCAACAACATCGGGGGCCGGGAGCAGCCTGGCGCGCATCCCCCTTTGGGACGGCGAATCGGAGCCGCGAACGCGAGAGCGGCCGTTGCCCGGGGCACTCCTCGCGGCATTCACGTGGTTCGCTGATCGTGAGTTGGTCGCGATCTTCGTTATTCTTTTTTCGTTTGTTCGGCGCGCAAGACCCAAATCGCCGCCGCGGTCAGATGCACGACACTGGCTACTGCCAGGTAGGCCTTGAAGTTTGCCAGGTTCTGCAGGTATCCCGCCTCGCCCGCCAAGCCAACCCAGAGGGCGAGCGCCAAGCATATTGCTAACGACAAACCACCGATTACTCCGGACGCGATGTGCAAAGCAGAGCGTCGTGAGTTGCCGGCTCGATCGTGAGCAGGGGATGCAGCCGCCGCCGGAGAGGGAGTGCTTTGCGGCTCGAATGGGCGGAGCTCTCTTGAGGCCTCCTTGCGCGCGCCGGCAACGGCCGCAAACGCGGCGTACAAAACCGCGGTGAGCCCCCAGCCCGGGATGGCGATGAACACCACATGCATCAGCTCCCATCTCCAAGCTGCAAAGCAGAAGACGACGGCGATTGCCCAGGCAACCAGCGCCGCCCAGTTGACAACCTTGCCGGACTGGCCGAACCAGTAGCGGCGGAGGCCGATCCGCGGAAAGATCCAATGCTCGACGAAGACGACCGCCGCGATCGGCGCCATCAGAATGCCGAAGGTTCCCGCGTACTCGAGCAGGTATTGGAAGATGTAGGGAAAGCATGCCATGATGACCGTCGCCGTTCCGGCCAGCAAAGTGACCAGCCACCGGGGCCATCCCGGTGTGACCACTTGCAGAGCGAGGCCGGCACGATACAGGGTCGGGTTCGAGGTCGCCCAACCGGAGACGATCACACACAGTGCGCCTCCGACGCCCAATGCTTGATGGGCCACCTCGCCGGAGTCCAGACTGCTGAGGTCGGTGCCGACCATCAACGCCGCCCCGGCTCCCATAACGCCCGAGCATAGCCAAACCAAAAAATGACCCATGTACATTCCACACGCGGAAAACAAGCCGTAGCTGGCGCGGGGCGCGTAGCGCAGCAGGGCCATGTCCGACAGTCCAACGTGGAACGCCAGATTGGCCAGCAAGGCGAACGCAGCCACATGCCAGAGGCCAAACTCTGAGTCCTCGCGTCCGATCCAAATGCTCTCGTCGGCAAGGCGCCACAGGTCGTCAAAGCCTCCGATGGAGCCGACCCCGGGAGCGCTGGCCGTCAGTTGCGGCAGGACAGCCAGGGCGCCGGCAAAGAACATGACGAAGATCCAGGGCACGCAGATCGTCGAGAACTGCGCCAGCCGTCTGAAACCCAGGATCGCGATGGCGACAACCACCGCGCCGACGGCCACCACAACCAACACAAAGCGCAGGTCGGTCGGGTACCAAAGGGTCTGAGGTGGGATGCCGAAGGGGATTCGAACGGCCGATGCCGAAACCGTGATCATCGCTCCCGCCAGACCGCAGAACAAAATGGCGTTCACCACGTTGTAGATCGTGGTCACCACCGGCCCGGCGATGCGGCGCAAATACCAATAAAGTGTCAGGCGGGTCTCAACCGCAATGGGGGCACAGATGAACGTCCAGGCGAGAACCGCCAACAGATTGCCGAGCAGCAAACCGAGAATGAGATCCCGGGTTCCGACGCCCCAGGAGACAAACAGGGCGCCGATAACGAATTCCGTGCCGGCGACATGTTCGCCCGCGAAAACGGCTGCGAAATGCCGACCGCTTTCGAGCCGGTCCCGAGGGACGGGCGCCCGCTCGAATTCATACAAACTGTCAAGGCGCTCGTAGAGACTCGGCGGTTGGGTGACGGCCGGCGAGTCACCTTTTTCACCGGAGCGCATCAGCGTATCTCTCCATTTCGTTGGTCCGACCAGGGCATCGACCGTCCTGTGCACGGGTAGGAACAACTTAGGGTGTCTTGCCAA
This sequence comes from Bryobacterales bacterium, assembly GCA_965222095.1. Classification (GTDB taxonomy): domain Bacteria; phylum Acidobacteriota; class Terriglobia; order Bryobacterales; family UBA6623. The sequence continues at coordinate 820,158 of CBDCTD010000004.1, read as the reverse complement.
CGGGAAGCTTGGACGCCGCCGTTACAATAAGAATGAGGACTACTGCAAACCCCGGGGGTTCTCATCACAACCCATTCTACCGCCCCTGCTGTGCTTGTTCCCTGCGGCTGGCCCCGCCAAGCCGCACCTCGGAAGCCGACGACTTTCACCGCGAGTCTTGTGCTGGGCAGAGACTCTCTAACCCGACATGGAACGCCTAGGCATCCACGGCATACTCTTCGATCTAGACGGCGTCCTCTATAACGCCGAACAGCCCATCCCCCACGCCGCCGAGGCGGTAGCCTGGGTCGAGCACCAAAAAATCCCGCATTTGTTCGTCACCAACACGACGTCGCGGGGACGAGATGCTCTTGTCGAAAAGCTCGCTCGCTTTGGCGTGACGACCGACAGGTCGCGGATCTTCACTCCGCCGGCGGCGGCCGCCGCCTGGTTGCGGTCTCAACCCGAGGGGCAGATCGCGCTCTTCGTTCCCGCCGCCACCCGGAGCGAGTTCGAACGGTTGCCGCTCTTGCCTGACGAGACAGAAAGCGGTGCCTCCTACGTTGTCATCGGCGACCTCGGCAAGAAATGGGACTACCGCACCCTCAATCGAGCGTTCCGCTTACTTCACAGCAATTCCGAAGCCCGCCTGATAGCACTCGGGATGACCAGATACTGGCTGGCATCCGACGGCATCTCCCTCGACGTTGCACCGTTCGTCGCGGCCTTGGAACACGCCACCGGCCGTGAAGCAATCGTCCTTGGCAAACCGGCCAAGCCCTTTTACCGTGCGGCCGCCGCCGAGCTCGGACTGGCACCCGCCGAAGTGCTCATGATTGGCGACGATGTCGAAACCGACGTCGGGGGCGCTCAGGCGGCCAGCCTCAAAGGCGCTTTGGTCAAGACCGGCAAGTTCAAGCCTGCGGACCTTGAAGGCCCGGTCGCACCCGATGTAGTATTTGACTCGGTGGCGAAGTTGCCGGGATGGTGGGACTAGGTAGGCGCAGGGAAATCAACCAGGAGCCATGAGAACCCGTAGAAGGCTGGTCTTTTCGGTCATCGCAGTTGGTTTAGGTCTCACAGTGTGTCTCGGGTTGTCGGAGATCATATTCAGGCTAAAGGGCCACAGGACATGGAGGTACCAACCGGACCTGGAGCGACCAACCATACATGAGCCTGATCCCGTATTGGGCTGGAAAAACAAGCCGGGGTCCTATCTAATTCCACCTTATTCATCCGACGCGGAAGCGATCAAAGTAACGTTCTTGCCTGATGGGCGGCGAGCGACCGCCGAACACCCTAACCCCCGCCCCCACACGTTTCTCGTCTTCGGGGGATCAATTACTCAGGGTTGGGCTATCTCCGACGAAGCGACTTTTGCGTGGAAGCTCCAGCGCAAGTACCCCTACGTTGAAGTGCTGAACTATGGCACAACTGGGTACGGCACCTATCAATCAATTCTGCTTTTTGAAAGACTGTTGTCGCAATCAGTTCGGCCCGCTTTGGTTGTCTACGGGCTACACGTTGTTCATGAGCGCCGCAACGTGGGCGAGGCGCAGTTTCTGAGGAGTCTAGTCCGTCATTCAACCCGTGGACACTTGGATCTGCCTTACTGCACGCTCGGTTCAGAGGGAGAGCTTCAAAGACATCCCAGGACCCGATATCCGGCATGGCCTTTAAAAGAATATCTGGCGACCACTAACTTCCTCGAGAGAGAGTACATGGATTCGAGAACTTCCACGAGGAGGAGGCAAAAACGGGCCGTTACCAAAAAGCTGCTACGTGAAATGAATGACCTGTGTCAGTCGGTTCAGGCACGGCTCCTGGTGGTCATGCTAGGGGCTTTCAAAAAAGGAGAAATCCTGGACTACGCGAAATTCCTTCGGACACAACGGATAGATTTTGTGGATTGTGCACTCGACCTGACGCCTGATTTGATAGTCAAAGGGGAGATACACCCAAATGCTGTGGCCAACGACTTCTGGGCGCAATGCATTGATGAGTATCTCGTCACCCGAGACATGCTGTGAGCTCCGTGTTACGCGCTTCTCCTAGACTGGCGGCAGAGCCCTAGGAAGAGATCTACCCTTGTCAGGGAGGAGTTCTCACGACTCCCAATTCCGTCATCAAGACAGCTGGCTCCAAACAACGATCGAAAACATCGTCCCGTAGAAGACACTACAGGCCGCCAGCGCCAGCTTTCTCCACAGCGGCGGCTGGATCTCCTTGGGCAGGAACCGAGTGTTGACTCTGAGGACCTGAAAACCCGCCAAGCCAAGAATCAGGCCACCGATATTGGCGGCCACCTTGAACAAGGCCATGGCCGTGCCCCAGTTAACGGCCGAAAGACCCCAAGCCGTAAAAACGAACAGCGCGGTGTAGTAGACAGAGCTTACGTTACCGCGCCGCCAAGCCCGCACCCGAGGGCTGCCGGCCCAGATCATGTCAGTCACGGTACGGATTAGGACGTCGTAGTTCGCCAAATGTGTCGAGAAGAGCACCCAAAACCCGTTCAGCAAGGCCAGCGACCAAAATCCCGACCACAGGTTCCGCGCCATATACTCGGCCTGATAGGCGCCCGCGGCGGGTCCAGCGAGGTCCGACCCTGGCGGGATGATGGCGGTGGCTAGGTTGACGTTGAGGAACATTCCCAGAAAAGCGCCCGTTCCCCACAACCACACCTGATCGGCTTTGACGTACTTCCACCAGACTTTCCAGCGACGCAGATTCTCCGTCGTGACAGGAAAGATTTTGCCGGTTCCTGAAAGGGTAATGTGCTGGCGGCCGAAGGCGCTCCCGATGGCTCCCACCTTCGCTCCCATGCCGAAACCCTTGTCGCGAGCCCAATTCGAGATGACCAAGTTGCCGATGCCCCCGGCCCCGGCCGACGACGCCAACGCACCCAACAGGACGATGTCAATTCCCTCGGGAACTTGGCCGAACTGGAAGAAGCCCCAGAATGTCGTGCTCCAGTTCGAGAGTGGGACAAAGAAAACGTTGACGATGCCTAGGAACAGGAAGATGAAGACGAGCATGAACCACGACACGTGCTCCAGCATTCGCTCGATCGTCTTGCCGAAGAGCAGGATGCCGACGCCGAGTGCGATGACCCCATAGCTGACATAAGCCAGCACGTTGGCATCAGAGCCCAACGGCATGTGGCCCGCGAAAGCAGCGAACAGTACCGCGGCACTCGCGGCGGCCAGCGAGGGCAACCCCAACGTCGCCACGGCGAAGACTGAATAGACCGTCGCCCAGACCCGCGACCCCGGACTGAGGCGCATGATGCCGGTGATCATCGGCTCTCCGGTGTAGAGCGTGTAGCGCAGTAATTCGAGGTTGAGGACGACTTGAAGGACAACAGCAATTGTGGCCACCCAGAACACCGAGACGCCAAATTGCACGCCGACGGCAGGTCCGACCAGCCACTCCCCTCCACCTATTGAGCCGACCAACAAGATCGCCCCGGGGCCGATGACCCGAAAAAGGTTGCGGCCCGAAAACGCCGGCGGCTCCGGCAGGTCATCCTGTCCCCAGCGGGGCAGGCTGCCGTGGTCAGCGCCCGCCTCACTTGTCGAGGAGTCTGGATCTCGTTCGGTCGTCATGAGTTGCTCTATGAATCAACGTCACGTTCAGTTCGGTAGGCAGCGGATTCGCACCCCAAGAGAGCGCCAAAAGCATAACACGGTCGCGCGGTAGGAAGCTCGACCCCGGAGCCGGACCGCAGGTAGCGACCGCCACTCTTGGCGGTCCTAGTTTCGAGTAGCGGCCGGCACTCCTGCCGGCCAGAAAAACGACAAGCTGAAGCTTGTCTCGACTGACAACCAGGACAAACACGAGTGTTTGTCGCCACCGAAGCGACCGGCTCAGCTGCACCACCACGCCGCCAATCCCCCTACCGCACCGCCGTCGCCGACAGACGCGGCCCCAGCCACGTCAAAAGTGATCGTAGACCCGGCAAGCCACGCAGCCGATTGTACATTTTCATGGCGACGCGCAGGACTGGACTGCGTACATGAGGAGCGTGGAGGCCAGCCGCCCCCACTCGAATGTCCTGGTACCCGGCCTGTCGAAAGAGGCGCTGCAACTCCCGGCCGCTCCGCATGGCGACCCGGTAGGAACCGATGTCCGCTCTGCGCCCAACGGCATACCGGCTCTGCAACGAGCGAGGAAGAAACCCTACTCCCCAAACGCCGATCTGCGGATCAGGAATCGGCGCGTAGCGGTTGTTGGTAAGGCAGAGAGTCTTCGCGCCCGAAGCCGAGACGCGAAAGGCTTCGTTGACCGCGGCCTGTGGGTCGCGCACATGTTCCAGCACGTCGACTGATGTCACGATTCCGAAGACTCGGTCGGGGAAAGGCAAATATTCCGCGTTCGCGCAGACCAGTTGTGCCTGGACACCCACTTCCCGCAACCGCAGCTGTGCAATCACTAACCAGCGAAGAGCAACGTCCACTCCAACAAGCGTTCGGAAATCGCCGTGCGCCGTCGCGAGCAGGCCTCCTGATGAGCAGCCTACGTCGAGCAACGCGCCGTCTGATGCCGAGCCGCGCTCGGCAAGTGTGTCCTGCAGATAAAGCCTTGCGATCTCGATGTCGGCGAGCTTGTGATCCGTCCAACGTCTCACCAGGTCCGGGGGGACATCGGGCGCCAAGGAGAAGTAGCAATCCAGAAGCTCGGCGTAGGTACGGTCCCGCCCCCACTCGGCCAACAACTTCCCCCTCTTACGATCTTCCGCGGGTGCAATGTAGGGATCCGGGTCCAGGCGGAAGTCCGGGATTCCACACACGACGGGGTAGTTTCGGTCGCAGCTGAGACAAGAGTATAGGTCGTTCGAAAACGACAGCGCACTCTTACACCGCGGACAAGCGAAGTTCATCTCGGAGCAACGAAGAGCACCAGCTTAGCGCACCAAAAACTCAGCTGTGCACGAAGGGCCCTGATGTGCCGGAGACCCGTGATAAGATCATCAACCAATGAGTGTTCGCGTTGGAGTCGCGGGTTTAGGAGGCGTGGCCGATCGCATCCATCTGCCGGCTTGCCGCGCGGTTCCCGAGATCGAAGTCGTCGCCGGCTGCGACCTCGACTCCCAAGCGCGAGACACGATGGCCCGGAAGTACAAAACCCCCCAGACGTTCGAGACCGTCGAGCAGATGCTCGCAGCGACAACTCCTGAGGCCATCATCGTCGGCACTCCGCCGAATTCGCATTTCGAAATCTGTCGCGTGGCCTTCGACACCGGGGCGCATGTCTTCTGCGAAAAACCGTTCATGCGGACCCTCGAAGAATCTGTAAGTTGTCAATGGATCGAGATCAGCGTCTAAGAAAGTTGTGCGATCTGGAGCGATTATTGCCAACCACCCCCAATTTTGGTCGGCAGGTCTTCGATAGATGACGAACGATTGCTCAGTCGAGCTATTGTCCTTCCATGTCAGACGGATCTGGGTTGAGTTGACGGCCACCGCGGACAGTTCCGAGGGAGGGTAGAAGGTGATGGGGTCGTACTCAGTAAGGCAGAAGTTGTAGCTTGAGACGTGAGTTCGGATCTCGTCCTTGGAGAACTGACAGAAGTTCAGGCTTGGTGGAGGACTCCAATCGCTCTGCATGATCGTTCCTTCGCAGACTGTGATCGGTGGAACCTCTTCGTCTGGATGGTCGGCACCAAAGTTGTGCCCAAGCTCGTGAGCGGCTATGTTGAAGGCATCTTCTCCGATAACTCGTAGGGACAAGCCGTAACTGGAGAGCCTATTTCTACAAGTGACTCCAAGCCAAGCAGTACCTCCGACACCCCGATTCAGGTTATTTCTGCCCGTTAAAAGGTGAGCAACGTCGTATCCCTCAGAGAAGAAATTGGCGTTCCAATGCTCTTTGAACTCATCCAACAATTCACTTGCCTCAGTGCTTGTGTAGGGATCTAGTTCTGTGGTCCAGGCGTGTTGGTAAACGACTTCCAGGCTTAGCCTCAGTTCCTCTTCGTAAACCCCTTCGACCTTGTTCAAGATGCTCAGGATTGCACTGTTGGCTTCCTGGGCACCACCGAGAGCTTGCACGTACTCGTAGTCCGCTTCTGTGGCAATTTCGGCCGTGTAGTACGTTGTCGTATCCATCTCGACCTGCTTCTTGACGCTACGCACTTCCCGTTTAAGACGATGGTGCAGCGAGGCGACTCCACAACTGAACTCTTGATCGTGCGAGATGTCCGAGTGCTTGTAAACCACCATGGCTGTCTTTTCTGACTCAGAAAGGTAGTTCCTTGCAGGTTCGATGTAGCGCCAGTCTCCGGGGGTGAAAATTACTCCGTCGAAGCTGTCCTCGGTAATAGTGAAGCGCCCCTGGATGTGCTCTTGGCCGACGACTCTCCCCTTGAAAGTGTTGACTGGAGATGGTTGAACATGGCGTCGCAAACCATCAGCGCCAGTGGCTTCGGCCCGGTAACGGGGAGAGCGCAAGACTCTAGGTTCCAAGTCGAAAACGAACCGTTCTCCGTTGAATCGCAGTTCGAGAGGTTCATCGAAAACCCTGACTTGGCGATTGATGGCTTCGGGGTCCAGTTGAATTAATTCGTAGTCGGAGAAGATGGATTCCAGCTTTTGGCTGGGAGTCTGAGCGTGAACAATCTGGAGCAGCAAGGTGAGGGTCAACAACGGCAGAGCGAGTCTTGGCATCACATGTTTCTCCTTGAATTGTGGATTGTCAAGCTCGGCTTTGGGTGCCGGGCCTTGGAACGATTCACGGAGACGTGAGACGCCCTGCTTGTTCACCGGCTCAGGGAGCGACCCTTTGCCAACGATAGAGGCTCTTGTATTGAGCAGGAGGCCCGGCGTAGCAGGGTCTCCGCAAAATCGTTCCGCTATCTACTGTAAGGTGGGCGGAACCAACCTGTCAAGATTGGTTAGTAGATTTCGCTAGTAGGATTGGTGGGGGGAGAATACCGGTGGATTCTCCCCCCGGTTTTGATGCGCTCGTGGCGAAACTGGTAAACGCGGGCGACTGCCAATCGTCCGGGCTCTGCGTTTAACCACGCATCCCTTGCGGGTTCGCGTTATCCTGTCAAGACTCCTTTATAATTCCCTTTTTTGGTGGCGAACGACGGTCACTTCGACACTCGGATCGTCTTTTCGGGGCAAACCACGCTGGGCGACGAGAGGGCGCGTCTCGAGACCTTTCGCCCCCACCAAGAGCCGTTCCGCGGCCAACAGAATCTCAGGCCGACTGCGGAAATTCTCACGCAGATCCACCACTTCTCCTCCGCCGGCCCGTACCTCCTCCCGGAAGCTGCGAAACACCTCCGGATCAGCATCGCGAAACCCGTAGATCGATTGATTGATGTCTCCGACACCAAACAGAACACAGCTAGCGTCCGCGGCATGCTTTCGCAGCAACGCAATCAGATTTGCCTGCAGCGGGTTCGTGTCTTGGTACTCGTCAACGAGGATATGCTGAAACGGTAATCTCCGAACTCGACCCTTCTCGAGGATCCGGACAGCAAGCTCGCCGAGATCAGAAAAATCCACCAGGCCCGCCGCGCGCTTCCAGCCACGATACGCGCGGTCAACCTTCTCGAGGACCTCCGCGATCCACGCCCTTTGCGCCTGAAATTCCCCGGAACTCGGACCTTCCTTCAACTTGGGAGGGCGTGGTGCAACGCCCGCCACGCGCATCGACCGATAGAGCCGGAGGACCTGTTCATGCACGCTCGAGAGACTGATCTCTTCGCTCCGGGATCGCGAACCGGCGAAAGACTTGAGGAAACTAAGGGCAGACGCCGGATTGTCGGTGTAGCAAACATCGAGGACTTCGCCGATGACGTGACGCAGCTCCATTTCCGCCTGCCAAGCGTCTATCACTTGAAACTCCGGATCTATCGGGGCCTCCAAAGCGTGCTCCCGAAGAAACCTGGCGCAAAATGCATCGACGGTCGAAATCCGGGCGCGGTGGTAGTCTTGGCGTCGTTCGGGTGACGCCCCTTCCAGCAAGCGTTCAAGCATCTGCCTGGCAGCCTTTTCGGTAAACGTAATCGCGAGAATGTGTGCCGGGTCGATGCCTTTGCTTTCGACCAACCACCGTAGGCGTTCCACCAAAACAAGCGTCTTGCCCGATCCGGGCCCTGCCACAACGCAAGTGTTCCCCTTGCTCCCACTCTGAACGGCTCGGTGCTGGCTTTCCGTGAAAGTCACAATTCAATCCGGCAGACGTCTCGAAACAAGCACACTCTCTTGCAGAAATCACGATCCGCGGGTGCGACCTCGATGCGGCCTCCGCGAATCTCATCGATCGTTCGAACAATACGGCCCTCACCCTGGGCCAACATGTCTCGGAACTCGGTTTCGGGCAGTTGAGTGTCGTTTTCAAGAATCGCTTTCGCGGGGAGAAGATCCTTGGCGACCCATCCCCGTACTGTCGTCTTGTTTCGGAGGCCCCAAAAGCGGATCCCGGCAGGGCGAATTCCTTTCTCGCGCTCGAGACCGAGCAGGTAGATCTGCGCTTGCACGTTTGCTCCCCCAAGGCGGTCGCTCACCAGCTTGCGAATCCTCCCTTCGCCGGAGTATTTGTAATCCACGATGAGACCGAGGTTGCCTTCGAGCACGTCGTATCGGTCGATCCGACCGCTAATGCGAAACGGTACATGCTCCCCGTCGTCCACCATGTACTCGAACTTCTCCTCCGTTTTCCTCTCCTTGAGTTCTAGCTTTGAGGCCTCCGATTCCTCCCGAGCGTAGCGCTCGAGATCCGCGAGCATGTTTGTTCGGATGAGCGCGGTGCGAAAGTTCTGCCACACGCCGGCCTTCTCACACGTTTCGTCAAAGACACGGTCGAAAACGGCCGAGATAGCTTGTGAAGAGTCGCCAGTCCATTGGGCGATCGTGCGATGAATGATGGTGCCCATCAGGAGCGGATCGATGCGCTGATCAGGAGGAGGCGGCCGAGTCTCCAGTTCCAAGGTCTGCCGGGCGAAAAACTGATAAGGACATTGCAGGAAATGCTCCAGCGAAGAAGGGCTGAAGTGATCGTGCTTTTCGACGACAGCTTCGAGAAGCTCGGGCGAGCTCATGCTGGTAGGGCGCTGTGTACGATAGTCAGCGGGGCGCTCATGCACGCGCACCGTGGGAATGGATACTTCCTTCTCTTCGAGACCATCGAGAAAGAATGACCGAAGCAGGGGGCGCCCATTCTTATCTGCCCTCGGGTAAGTAACGAACAGTTTTTCCGTGGCCCGGCTGGTGGCTATGCGAAACAGTAGGAGTTCTTCCTGATCTAGGTCCTTCGCCGTACGCAGGTGGAGGCCCTGGCCTTGGAGTCTTTCCCGATCGGAGCTCGAAAACAGCAGGTCTTCGGAATGGTGTCGTGGGAACTGGTTCTCCACCAACCCGCAAACGAAAACCAAGGGCAGCTCCCACTGTCTGGCCTCGTAAGCCGTGAGGACATGCACGACATCCCGCCGCTGATCAACCGGCTCAGCGAGAGTTTGGCTCAAGACCGCATCGAGGACCCTCAGGTAAGACACTAGGCGCACGTTTCCGGCACCGCCCAACTTCAACAACTGGGCGGCTTCCAGCGAGGCCGCGTCGAAGCTCGAAAGCGCCAACGCCTGACGTCTGAGCTCGCGCACGGCCGGGACACACTGTCCATCCTCAACCTTCGGAAGCCTCACCCACTGGCGGGCAACGCTTCGACAACGCTCCGCCCATTCTTCCGGCGAGAGAACTGCGCCTCGCCGGCGCGCGAGGGCCGACAGTTCATCAAGTTGCTTGCGAACCACCGGGTAGTCCTTGGCGCGCGCGCGGAGAAATCCGAGGCCGTCGTCGCCCAAGCCCTCCCGCTCTCGGAAGTCGAAAGCGTCCATTTGAGGGTCAAGCCCTGCGCGACAGATGGGACTGCTCAGCACCCCGAGTGTTTCCTCAGCGGGAAAGCCTTGGGCGATGCACGCAAGCAGGCTAGTCAGGAAGCGGATAGTGCCGTCGCGATCCAGCGGCTCAGGCATTCGCAAGTGAAAGGGAATATGGAACCGCTCAAAGACTCGGCGGATCAAAGGTCCGTAAACCTCCGGCGCGCGTAGGATGATTCCGATTTGCTCGAAAGGGCGTCGTTCCGCAATAATCCGTCGCGCAATTTCTTCGACTTCCCTTTCCGGTGATGGGGCCTGCGCAACAAGAGGTTCCACCGCCGCCCGAAAGAGCTTCCGAAGATGGCGCCGGCGCATCCCGGGAAAACCAGGATCAGCGTCAGGCCAAGCCGTGATGACTACGCGTTCGGCGAGTTCAGCGAGCGTACTTACGAGCTGCCGTTCCCCATGGGAAAAGTAGAAGAAGCCGTCTACGTACACCTCCCTTAGATCCCCCAGGCCACGACGGCGAACCTCGGCCGCGGCTAGTGCGAACCGCCCTGCCGCGTCGATGTATCCGTGTTTATCAAGGAGCTTCTCGTACTCGAAGAAGACGGCGGCGAAAGCAGCTTGCTGGGGAGTTCTTATCAGCCGCCCGAGAGTGGTAGCATCGCAGCCTGCCGCCTGGAACTCTCGGACGGTTCTTTCGATGTAACGACGAAACCCTGGTGTCTCGCTGATCGCTGAGAATTCCTTGCGGTTCGCTGCCTGCGTGGCGCGCTCGATGAGCCAGGAGTTGGCCGCTACCGTCGGCTCCTGTAAATCCGGGGTCAGCCGGCGAACGAAGTCGCGGACGGTCTGAATCACATCGACGGGGACTACCAGGCCCCGGCGCGCGAGCGTGTGCAACAAGTGCCGGGCCATGCTCGCGGTGGGAACAATTAGCTTGGTCTGGGAGCCTCGAGCGGCGCGGATGGCAGCTTCGAGGCGCTCCAATACGTAATGAGTTTTCCCGCTGCCTGGAGGCCCGACCAGAAGCATCTTGGTTATTGAGTGTGGATTGTAGCAAGGTGACCCGTCCGCTAGAATGAAGCTGATGGACGTTGAAAAAACCATCCAGTTTCTGCTGGAGCAAGAGGCTGTTTTTGCGTCCAGAATGGACGAGCTTGCGACCAACTTGGTCGCGATCGGCAAGGCCCAGGCACGCTACGACCAATACCAAGAAAACTTCGAGCGACGGCACCGACGTCTGCAGGACATGCAGGTCAACCATGAGGAGAGAATCCAGCGGTTGGAGGAGGCGCAACGGAGTGCCGCTCAAGAGGTCCGAGACCTTGGACGGTCCGTCAAGCAGCTCGTCGACTTAGTTCGAGGCGGCTTCGAGACGAACGGCAGTGGCTCCTAGCGCACAATTGCGAACGCCATCACTCCTGTATAGGGCCATGCAACCCCCACCAGCCACTTTTCACCAGAGGATCTCCCGCTTTAACTAAAAATGGGCACACTCCCTGCCAAACTGATGCGCTCCACGGAGTGCTCTTGATCCCAAGGGATTGTTGATGAACAAAGGTCTTCTCACCCTTCTGCTCATCGCCCTCTCGGCGTCCGCCATTTTTCCTCAAACGGTTCGCACCGTAGCCGGTACGGGCGAGGCAGGCTTTGCCGGAGACGGCGGCCCAGGTGCTCGTGCACGGCTGGCCAATACTTACGGCGTTGCGATTGGGCCCGACAGCGCGCTCTACATCTGCGAGGTGGATAACCACCGGGTACGGAGGCTCGAGCTGGAAACAGGAACCATCAGCACCGTGGCGGGAAACGGCGAGCAAGGCTACTCGGGCGACGGCGGCCCAGCGCTGAAAGCGTCGCTCAACGAACCTTACGAAGTGCGCTTCGACCGCGCGGGCAACATGTACTTCGTGGAAATGCAGAACCACATCGTCAGGCGGGTGTCCGCGAAAACCGGCACAATCACGACTCTCGCCGGGACAGGCCGGTCAGGTTACGGTGGAGACGGAGGCCCGGCTACCAAAGCTCTTCTTAAGCAACCACACAGCATCGAGCTGGACGGCGAGGGGTCACTTTACATCGCTGATATTGGCAACCATCGCATTCGCCGAGTTGATTTAGCGACGGGTATGATTGAGACCTTTGCCGGGACCGGCGAGCAAGCCGCCACTCCCGACGGCGCACCGGTTCAAGACACTCCGCTCAACGGTCCGCGCGCGATTGCGTTCGACAGTCGCGGAGACATGTACGTAGCTCTTCGAGAGGGCAACGCCGTCTATCGCATAAACATGAAGGCGATGACACTTCACCACCTTGCCGGCACGGGCGAGAGCGGTTACGACGGCGACGGCGGACCCGCGAAACACGCACTCTTGTCGGGCCCCAAGGGCATCTCAGTCGGCCCCGACGGCGGCGTCTACATCGCCGACACCGAAAGCCACACCATTCGCCGCATTGACCAGAAAGAAGGAATCATCACGACGGTTGTCGGCGATGGAACCCAACACGACGGACCCGACGGTGACCCCCTGAAATGCGGATTGGCGCGCCCTCACGGTGTTTATGTGGACGCAAAGGGGAGGGTTTACATCGGCGACAGCGAGAATCACCGGGTGCGGGTGTTAGAGTAGCCCGGGCTAAGGACAACATTTCGCAATGCAGATACGTATCAATCGGTTTGTCAAGGCGTTGCGGTTCATCATCTCGGGCGCAATGAATTGCGCCCCTACGTTTAAACGCAAGATGCTAAGCCCGTCAGTAGGGGCGCGATTCATCGCGCCCGCAATCGGCCGCCTTTCGTAACCTTATTTGCTAAATGATGTACTAAGCTACGGACGCCGCCGCCAAGCATCCGTTGCCTCCCCAACCCCGGACCTCACTTCCCCTCCCCTACCCGAACCGATCCGGACTGAGCGGGCCGATCGGCAAATCCGTTTTACCCTGGGTGATGAGATCGGCCAAGATTCTGCCGGTCACTGGGGCCAGCATTACACCTTTCTTGAAGTGGCCGGCGGCAACGAACATTCGCTCCTGTCCGGGAACGGGTCCAATCACCGGCTTCATGTCGTCGCAGTAGGGCCGGAAGCCGGACCAGGCGCAAATCGTCGGCTGCCCGACAACGGCCGGCACAAGCTGTTCCATTTCGTCTCGGATCAGCTTCGTGGTGGCAGGCTCGACGCCTTGCTCGAAGCCAACGTCGTCTATGGACCCACCCCCGGCGATGTGTCCGGAGCTCAACTGCCAGTAGTAGTAGCTGGCGGCCAGGACCGTATGGTGGAGCGTTTCGGGCAGAGGTGCAACTGCCAATAGAGTCCCCCGCATCGGCTTGATCGGTGGTTCCCATCCGAGAGCCCTCGTGACCTGGGGTGTCCAAGCACCCGAAGCGATGACCGTAGTCTCCGCCTCCAGCGAGCCGTGCGCCGTCTCGATCTTGGGCGTTAGTTCTCTTACCTCGGTCCCCAAGCAAAAACGGACTCCCTTCTCCTTCAAATGCCGCATCAATCCGGCTCCAAGCTCGGCCGGATGCAAGCGAGCCTCATCCGGATAGTACAGCGCGCCGTCGGGCGTAAATCCTAAACCCGGTTCCAGCGACCGAGCGTGTTTGCCTGTGATTTTTTCGGCTCGGAAACCGGCATCCCTAACGGTCGCGAGCTTGGTTTCCGCTTCGCCCATCTGTTCTTCGTCATAGAGCAGCTCGACCATCCCGTAGCGCCGGAAGTCGAAGTCGAATTGTGAAGCCAACTCGTCGTAGAGCAAACTCGAGGCGCGAGCGAGTCCGACGATAGAGCCAAGCTCGGGGCTCTGTTGAGCAAACCACAGCCCGCCCGCGTTCGCTCCGCTGGCTTCGCCGAGCGCCCCCCCTCGATCAATGATGCAAATGTCGTTGATTCCCGCCTGATTGAGAAAAAACGCCGTGCAGATACCGATCAGCCCAGCGCCGATGATAGCCACTTCAGACGAGCCCGGCAGAGGATCCGACTCGTCGAGCAGCCCAAGTTGCTCCTCGGAGAGCGTTCGAAACCAAATCGAATCTCGCATACCCATCGTCCGATAACCTGCCGAAACCGCGATCGTCGGGACCTACCGAGAGAATATTGCGGCGGGGTTTAAAGCAACGGACCCGCGCGCTCACGGGCGCGGCTCTTTGCCACTCGCTCCGAACTTACCTTTTGGTTCCGGCGCGTCCGGGTCAGGGAGCAGTTCCTAGTTTTCCATAAACTCGTGATCCACCTCGCTGTCAACCCGCTCCCCGCTCCGAATCCCACTTCGCGAAGGTTTTGCCTTGCTCGGCCAATTGCTTCAAAAGGGGTGCCGGCCGCCACCAGTAACCATGCTTGTCTTCGTAGTGAAGAATCCTTTGGTAGATCTTTTCCAAACCCACGGTGTCTGCGTACCACATCGGCCCTCCGAGATAAGCCGGGAAGCCATAGCCATTGACGTAGATCATGTCAATATCCACGGCCCGCAACGCATACCCCTCCTCGAGGATTCTGGCGCCCTCGTTCACCAACGCGTAGACTGTGCGCTCAACGATTTCGTCACGGCTAACCTCACGCTGAACGATTCCGGCTTGGGGAACGAGATCGGCCACGATGTCTGCAAGCCTTGGGTCCTCGGTCCGATTTCGATTCTCGTCGTAGCGGTACCACCCAAGGCCCGTTTTCTGCCCGTAGCGTCCCAGCTCGTACAGGCGGTCTTCGACCAAGGGCTGGCGGGCACCCTCGGGCTGCAGGTGTTTCGCCTCCTGGCGGATGCGCCAACCGACGTCGATCCCGGCCAAATCGCCTGTTGCTAGCGGTCCCATCGCCATGCCGAACTCGTAAAGCGCGTTGTCAACATCCGCCGGCTGCGCACCTTCCTCCACGAGAAACTGAGCTTCCCGCACGTAGGGACCGAACATGCGGTTGCCGACAAACCCATGGCAGTTGCCGACTAGAACCCCTACCTTGCGCAGTCGCTTTGCCAGCGCCATGCAACTCGCGATTGCCTCGGGACTCGTCGCACTTCCCCGCACAACCTCGAGCAGCCTCATGACGTTGGCCGGGCTAAAGAAATGAGTTCCGATGACCTGCTCGGGGCGCGACGTAACAGAGGCAATATCGTCGATGTCGAGCGTGGAGGTGTTCGTAGCCAGAATCGCTTCAGGGTTTGCGATTTTATCCAACTCCGAGAAGATCTTCTTCTTGAGCTCAAGGTTTTCATACACCGCCTCGATAACGATGTCGGCCTCCCCGAACCCGGCGTAGCTAAGAGTCGGTTCGATCATCCTGACACGCTTGGCGACAATATCTCGGGTGAGGCGGCCGCGCTTGATCGAACGCTCGTAGTTCCCCCGAATCGTCTCAAGACCTCGATCAAGCGCTTCTTGAGACACCTCTCGGAGACGAACGGGAATGCCGGCGTTAGCGAAGGCCATCGTGATACCGCCGCCCATCGTGCCGGCGCCGACCACCGCTGCTTTCTGTATCTCTTTCGCAGGCGTGTCGCGAGGGATATCCGGAATTTTGCGAACCGCCCTCTCGCCGAAAAAGACGTGAATCAGTGCCTTCGACTGATCGGAGAAAAGGCATTCTTTGAAAAGTTCCGCCTCGCGCTCGATGCCCTCGTCGAAAGGTAGGCGGGTGGCGGCCTCGACGGAATCAATCGCCCTCAGAGCGGCGACCATGCCGCGTCGTTTCTTGCGCGCCAGGTCCCGCGCCGCGGCAAAGACTGGGGCGTTTGTCTGTTCCGTGCCTAACTTTTCGTTTCGTTCTCGGGTTTTGGGCGCGGCGCCGCCTTCCTCGACGACTTCACGCGCAAACGCCAGCGCACGGTCGAGAAGCTCGGTCTGCCTGTTGCCTTCGAAGACACGATCGAGAATCCCACAGTCGAGTGCTTCTTCCGCTGTAATCGGATCGCCCAGGGCACACATTTCGGCCGCCTTCCGGACCCCCGCCAGCCTCGGAAGCCGTTGGGTGCCTCCGGCTCCTGGAATCAGGCCCAGCTTGACCTCCGGTTGGCCGACCTGGGCGGCCCTGACAGCCACCCGATAATGGCATGCCATGGAGACTTCGAGTCCGCCTCCCAGCGCGGTTCCATGAATCGCGGCCACCACCGGCTTGGAGCAACCTTCCAACTTGCGGGTTACGGGATGCAGGCCTTCGCCACGTTCCTTCTCGCCCGAAGTAATCTTCCCGAACTCCCGAATGTCCGCGCCGGCAATGAACGTCCTTCCCGCACCAATCAACACCACAGCCTGCACGGCCTCTTCCGCCTCCGCCTGGTCGACGGATTCGATGATCCCCTCGGGCACCCCCGGACTGAGTGCGTTGACGGGGGGATTGTTCACGGTGATGAGGCCGATCTCACCGTCTTGTATAAACGAAACTAGCTCACTCATAGGTTTTCTGCTGCCGAGTCATTTCGGTCCTAGCAGCCCGTGGCGAAAGTCGTCCAGAAGCAAAAAATCGGGGACTGCCACTAATTCGCTCCCCATCGTCGCCCTATTTCTCACCAGCGGTCGGCAGGAGTGAAAGCAAATGCCCGCCATCAGAGATGTAGGGGCGCGATTCATCGCGCCCGCTCGCCGACAGACTGTACGTTGAGCAATGTGCACGAAGTGTTGCCGCGCGCCAAGGCCGCCGGGCTTTTCGCCTCGTTCACCGCAGTCGTGGTGAGAAATGCGGGCTAGGCAACCGAAAGCATAGCGTACAAGGTGGAAGCGGGCAAACGGGACGGCCCGAGTTCGTTGGATCGGCCATAAGGAGGGTCTGCCCGAACAGATATTATCAGAGGGGATTAGGGGTCCCGAGCCTCATGCAACTAACCGCCGTTTATCAGAAGGTGGCCGAGGGGTATATCGCGTTCGTCGAAGAGCTGCAGTCCCGTAGCGCGGATCTAGGCGGGCGCGATCTCGCTTCCTTCACCGCTATCGGTGCGCCGCCCGCCAGATCCGCGGCCGTTGACTCTTTGTAGCGCAGGCCTGGGCCGCCGTTTGGCCCAGTACCTGCGGCCTTTCTCTACCGGTCGTTCAGCCTGCTACGTCATTGCCCTCTCGCAAAACAGAGGCGGAGCCGCGGACGGAAGGGGCTGTGAAAAAACCTCGGATCGACAAAGCGGCAGCCTGGGAACCTCTTTGCTATCAACGTAATTTCAGGGTGACCAGTGGCTGTACGGGGTTTCTTCACAGACCCTGAAGGCCGCAGTCAACACCGCGAATCACCTCGGTGGCTGGGACAAGCCCTAGCGCGCGGATGCCGATTTTGTGATCCGCGGCCAACATATGAAGGCGGCCTGATTCCTTTGTGGCGCACACTCTCAGTGTGCCGCGTCGAGACTCCTCTCGACGCTTGCCGCTCCCAGCGGCCGAGCGGGGCTTGGGGTTCGGGCAAGAAATCCGCCGTCCTAACGGCCGATCTCCCTTCGCCGGCCACTCGCTACACCCTCGCTAGGCGGCGTTTTCCTTGCGCTAGGACTGCGCTACGACATGATTTTGGCACCTAAAATCCGGCCCCGAGGACCCTTCTGACTACTCCCGCAAAACGCCGTCACAGACTTTTCACATCTTTTCTCCTCGCCATCTCAATGACTTAGGCCCCTGGGCCCTTCTAACCCCCAATCCGTCCCCTATTCTGGTACGGGGCCCAGAAAGCGGAATCTCGGAGGGATGACCCTCGTATTTCCGCCACTTTCTGCCACTGGCTCTTGCCTAGGCCGCTGGAAATTCTGCTATGTCTCACAATTCAGAAGACTTAACCATCAAGCAGAACGCTCCCATCGCCGCTCCCCTCGCCTGCCAAACCACCGCCAGGTGACGAAAATCGCCCGCTAGCCCACCGCTAGGCCATCTTTTGACCCCGCTAGGCGACTTTTTCTGGCCGAATACGGGGCCAAATTGGCCTCGGAGGCATTGTGATTCTTGGCCAGACGCGTAGCGCGCTGTGGGCTGTCACTTGGCCCGCGTGTGTGGCTGTTTTCAGCCGCTTGGACGGGGTAAGAACCGCGCAGGGAGGTGGCGTCGAGCACCGGACAGAGCCGTGACCCGTCAGGGTGTGTGAAAAAACCCGGCACTGTCCCGCGGACAGGGCGCTTTATCAATGACTTGCGAGAGGCGCGGGGACTGGAAGGTGTGAAAAAATCAGGGGCTGTCACGAGCGGCGTCCTAGAAGCCCGAATGGGGACAGGCAACCAAGCGAACCTTGTCCGCGCCACGAAGACGGCCGGGTTTTTCCCTGTCGGACCCCCGAACGTGGAACCGTCCTGGGTGCCTGTCCCCGTCCCCAATGACGACTCCGCCGCGGGCTGACTGTCCCAGCATTTTTTCACACCTTCGCCACGGCGCGGGCCAGATTGGCGACGGGGGGGGCACGGGGTAAGAATCGTGAAGAGGCCGGCGTCGAGCACCGGACAGAGCCGTGCCCGTCAGGGCGCGGGCCCGCCGAATGGACATGAGTTCCGGCTCGAAGCCATTTCACTGTTCGAGGAAGGTACTTGACCCACCCGCCATTGTGAGTGGAGATCTTGAAGACCAGCACATCCGAAGCAGAGGCAAAAATACGAAACAAACCCGATTTCTAGCAAGCCAATTTCAATCAATGAGTTACGGTTGGTTCTGCGCGCGCCACGGCCCGGGTGAGAGGGAAAGAGCGGGCCGACGTCGAGAGCCGGGGCACTCCTGCTTGTCCTAGCCGCCGCCAGGCGGCTCTCACAACGTTTGAGCCGCGAAGCGGCGGTGGAATCTAGCCTAGGGTGGAGCCGGAACGGCGGAACCCTAGGATAGGAATTGAACAGAGTCGAGCCCTGAAAGGGCGGAAGGAACGATGGGGGGAAACCGGGGGGAAGCCGGGGGGAAGCCGGGACAGGGGAAGTCCCGTAGCGAGGATCTAGGCGGGCGCAATCTCGCTTCCCTCCGCCGCTATCGGCGCGTCGCCCGCCCGACCCGCAGCCGTTGACTCTTTGTAGCGCAGGCCTGGGCCGCCGTTTGGCCCAGTACCTGCGGCCTTTCTCTTCATTTCAGCTACCGGTCGTTCAGCCTGCTACGTCATTGCCCTCCCGCAAAATACTAGCGGAGCCGCGGACGGAAGGGGCTGTGAAAAAACCTCGGATCGAAAAAGCGGCAGCCCGGGAACCGCTCCCAGCGACCGAGCGGGGCTTGGGGTGGGACAAAAAATTGGCCGTCCCAACGGCCGATTCCCCTCCCGAAACCTCGTCACCGCATTTCGAAATTTCTAACTCGCACACCATTAACCCCGCATTTCCAATTTGATTCAGACCTCTCGACCTTCCGGCGGCCTTGAGCGTCTTTATTCATAGGGGCTAGAGCCCGATGAGGACGCCATGGAGGCCAACACCCAATGGGTGAAAAACAAACCAAGCCATTCCAGCTAAGTTTCAACGGCTCGTTGAAAGTCGATTTCCAGGGATCGCACGTCACTTCCGACGGTGGCTTGATCCTGGTTCGGGAGTTGGACGAGCGACTCGGACTCGGGAAACTGATCGGCGAGCATCTCACCGACTCCCGGCAAGGCACAAACAAGCAGTTCACGTTCGCTGATCTGTTGCGGCAGTCGGTCTACAGCCGCTTGGCAGGCTACGAGGACGTCAACGACGCCGTCCGAGTGTCGGCTGACCCGACGTTTCGCTTGATCGGCTCGCAGAAGATCTGGGATCGCGGTGCGGCCTTGACCTCGACGCTGCACGGCTTCGAGACGGAGATGCTGGCGAGCGAAGAGAACCTGCTGGGGCTGATGGCGCTGAACCGAGAGCTGGTCGGGCAAGCGGAGGCGTTCGACGACTCCGAGCGGGTCGTTCTGGACATGGACTCCACCGAGAGTCCGGTCCATGGCCAACAGGAAGGCAGTGCCTACAACGGACACTTCGAGTCGGTCTGCTACCACCCGTTGCTTTTGTTCAACGGTCATGGTGATTGCCTCGCTGCCAAGCTGCGTCCCGGCAACGTGCACAGCGCCGAGGACTGGGATGAGCTATTGTTGCCGGAGATCGAGCGCCAACTGGCCGAAGGCAAACAGGTCACCTTTCGCGCCGATGCCGCCTTCGCCAAGCCCGAGATCTACGAAGCACTGGAGGAGCGCGGCGCGGACTACGCGATCCGCATTCCGGCCAATAAGAGCCTGGAGCTGGAGATCGAAGACATCCTGTTTCGTCCGCCGGGGAGGCCCGGCCGCAAGCCGCTAGTGCGCTACAAGAGCTTTCGCTATCAGGCGGAGAGCTGGAAGGGGCCCAGACGAGTTGTCGCCAAGGTCGAGCACCACCAGGGCGAGCTATTCGCGCGCGTCGGTTTTATCGTGACGAACATGAGCTTGCCAAGCCGGTCGGTGGTGCGTTTCTACAACAAGCGCGGCACGGCGGAGCAGTGGATCAAAGAAGGTAAGCAAGCGACGCACTGGACGCGGCTGTCGTGCCATCGCTTCCGGGCGAACGAGGTGCGCTTGCAGCTCAGCGTGCTGGCCTATAACCTGGGCAACTTGTGGCGGCGGCTGGGGCTGCCGCAACGGATCAAGAGCTGGTCGCTGACGAGCTTGCAGCACCGGCTGATGAAGACGGGCGGACGGCTAATTAAACACGCGCGGTATTACTGGCTCTTGTTCGCGGAGGGACATCTGAACCGGCGCCTGTTTGGCGACATGCTGCGGAGGATCTGGGCGCTGCCTGTGCCGGGCGGGTAGCACGCGACTTGCCGAATGCGAAACCTGAGTACTGAGGACGGAAGCTCGGAAGGGTGTCTGCGAAATTGACTTCGCAGCGGCGGATCAGCCCCCATGAGGGGCAAGAAGGGGGCTCGATCGGTTCCGCCTCAGCCGCCGCCTCTTTCGGGTGGAGAAATAGTTGCGCTTCGCCGGGTGAGGGTGTAGACTCGTGCCGTCAGAGGAGCCAAATCGGAAATTCTCGTTTAAGAGGAACTTGCCGCGCAATGGCTTGCTGGAGGTGAAGGGAGGAGAAGCGGTTTCGGACATCCAGGCGATCAAGGCCAATTCGGAAGGCGGTCGCCAGGGCCATGCTGGCAAACTAGACCACTACCGTCTCAAGCTGCGGAACTCGCGTCCGCGCCGCCAGATCTTCCGCGAGGCGGATCAGATCGGTGCGGAGCCCCCGCCACGGCTGTGCGAGATCGACCGAACGCACCCACAGCGGATGCCCGTGGAGGTCGTACCGGTAGTCGAACGGGCCGCCAGCGGTGGCGTAGAGCAGCACGCCGAGGGGCGGCGGCTCCACCGGGCACGACCGCGCGTGGTTCGTCAGGTAGGAGAAGAGCCGGTAGAGGTGGTTGCTACGCAGCGAATCGGCACGGGTTCCGCCCGCGCCAACGAACGGCTCCGCTACCCGAATGTACCCCGGCACGGAGTGCCCCGGACGCTACTTCTTCGGCATCGTGACTAGAACTCAACAAAGATCCCGATGCTGGGCTCAAGAACATTCAGGGTTCGATCTTCGATGCCGCGTATGGAGTACAGGCGGACATCGAAGCGAAGTCCAACGGGTTCGATCAACCCCACCTTCAACCCGCCGCCATAGTTGAAACTGAACTTCGTTCCGAAGCTGGCAGGCCCGTCGCCTCCCGCATGAAAGAAGCCTACACCGCCCGTCGCGTACGGCCGGAGTCTGGGGACAGGCAATTCCACCCGCATATTCGCACTGTAGAGAAAGGCATGTCCGTTGCTGTCAATGAAGTTCGGGCTGTAGGCGACGGTGTGCTCCAATCCCACTGGCGCCGCAGAACGATACAGCCGCGCTCCAAAGACTCCGAAGTTCTTGGTGTCCACCGCCTGCCTGGCTGCACTGCTCGCCACGCCCACGCCTGAACTCACAGTAGTGATGGTGCCAGGGTGCTGAAAGCCGCCAAAGACCGTAAAGTCCTGAGCAGTGAGCGTACCTGAGAAACCAACCAACGCCACAGCCAGAAATCCTAGTAGGAAGTATCTCACTAAAGAAACTGTAACCAACACCATCTCGGAGTTCAAGTCTTAGAGGGAAAGGTTTTCAAGGATGGATTGATGGTTCAGGAAAACGCCGCCTGACCTCGCCCATCCACAACATTTGACAATATCTCTTAAGGACCTTCACCTTAACCCTGACCTACCTGAACGGTTTCACTGGCAATGTGACACTGGGAGCGATCGGGTTCGCGCGGGGCACCAGCGGTTTCTCACCCTGCTTCTCTGGAGGGAGTCTATGCCAGTGCCTGGAAAACGTTAGAAAACGGGCTTCTCATCCATTGGCATCGCGGTCGCTACCGAAGGACGGCGATAGATCCTTCGGTCGCCTACGGCGAGCCGCTAAGAGTTCCTGAGCAACCGCATCGCCTCCGTGATTGAGGCCCCGTCTTTCGCATCTTTAGCGCGTTCGCGTTCGACCTTGTCGCCTTCGCCTGGCGCGAGAAACAGGTTTCTCTCGAGCCCGTGTTGCTTCGTGTAGAGGTCGTAGTAGCGCCCGCCGGCCGCGTATAGAGTCTCATGCGCGCCGCGCTCAAGGACGCGGCCCTTCTCAATGACGAGAATCTGGTCGGCTCCGCGGATCGTCGAGAGCCGGTGCGCGATGACGAACGTCGTGCGGCCCTTCATCAAGTAGGAAAGACCCTGTTGGATCAGCGCCTCGGACTCGGAATCCAGGCTCGATGTCGCTTCATCCAGAATCAGGATGCGCGGGTCGGCGAGCACTGCGCGCGCGATGGCGACGCGCTGGCGTTGCCCGCCCGAGAGCTTGACCCCGCGCTCGCCGACGATCGTGTCATAACCGTCGGGAAAGCTTTCGGCGAACTCGTCGACCCGGGCGACGCGGCACGCTTCGAGAATTCGCTCTTCGGCCGCATCGGGCCGCGAGAAAGCCACGTTCTCGCGAATCGATCCGTCGAAAAGAAATGTATCCTGCAAGACAACCCCGAGCTGCGTGCGGTAGGAGGAGAGGCGAACGGTCGATAAGTCGACGCCGTCAACCCAAATCGTTCCCGCTTCGGGAGCGTGGAAGGCGGCGACCAGGCCGATGATGGTCGACTTGCCCGACCCTGACGGTCCGACGAGGGCGGTCACGGTTCCCGGCCGCGCTTCGAAGCTGACGCCGTGCAGGACTTCCTTGCCGGCCTCGTAGGAAAAGCTCATGTCCTCGAAGCGCAAGTCGCCCCGGATTGTTCCTAGCTCGATCGTTCGCCTCGGGTCGTCGTGCTCCGGCCGCTCGTCTAAAACTTCTCGCGTTCGCTCGAGGCCGGCGAAAGCTTCCATCAGTTGCGTGCCGATGTCGACAATCTGAAAAAGCGGCGCCACCAGCATCGCCGAGAAGGCCGTAAACGAAACGAAGTCCCCGAGCGACAGCTCGCCGGAAAAGATCTTTTGCGAGCCGACCCACATGATCAGAGCGCTCATCGCTCCCAGCAGCACGGTCGCCGCTACGCTTACCAGCGCCGTGCCGGTAAGCGTTCGAAAGACGTTTTCGAGCAGCCGTTGCACGCCGCCGGAAAAGACTTGGGCCTCACGCTCCTCGGCGTGGTACGCCTTGATGACGCGCACTCCCCCCAACGACTCGGTCAGGCGACCCGTCACCTCGCCGTGGATCTTGCGCCTCTCGCGAAAGGCCGGCCGGAGGGTTTTGAAGGCGTATCGGAGCCCCACCGTGAAAGCGATCGCCATCGTCAACGCCATCAACGTCATCGAAACGCTGATGTAGAGCAGCACGGCTAGCGCAACCACAGCGGTCAGCAGACCGCCGAGAAGGTTCACCAGGCCTGTCCCAACGAGATTCCGCAGGCCTTCGACGTCGCTCATGATTCGCGAGACGAGCGTTCCCGTCTGATGGGTGTCGTAATAGGCGACCGGCAGCCTTCCCACATGGACCTGCACTTTGCGCCGCATATCGGCGATGAGCTGTTGGGCCGACTTCGACAGCAGTTGGGTGAGCGAGAATGAGGTCGCCGCTGCTATGAAGGTCGCCGCAAGAACGGCTAGGACGATCGGCGTGAGCAGCTCGACGCGCCCGTCGCCGATGACGTCGTCGACGAGATACTTCAGAGAAGCAGGGAGCACGAAGCCGGCCGCACGGCTGATCAGGATGAGAACCAACCCGAGCAGCAAGGTCTTCCGGCGAGGCGCGATGAGCGCGCGAATATCGGGCCAAAACTCCCGGAAGCCAACGGGCGATTTCGTAGGGGACTCCTGCGATCGAGCGGTTTGCAAGCCTCAGTATAGTGGCGGATCTTGGCCGTTCACGACGGAGGTTGAGAGCTAGGCAATTAGCGTGAACCTCCAGCTCTGCCGTCTCCCGATTGTTCGCCAGATTTCTTGGGCCGTAACCGGCGAATGGAACTAGAGTAGCAGCTTGTCACCTCCCGGTCCGATAGGCCTCAACACCACGCCGTTATTAGGGAAGACCTATCCTATTTTGTTCTCGTTGTGGCCAGCGTTTCACGCGAAGCGAAACGCCGCCAACGACGTGGACAAGATCCCGTTCCGCCGAGCGTGAGCGGCTAATCCACCAGCCACTCGGTGCCAAACCGGGCGAAGGTGATTCGCTCGTAGCGATCCTCGTCACCGCGCTCGTACAGACAACCGATCGAGCCGTCCTGGAGTACGGTCAGGCAAGAATAAGCCGCGGGCCCCTCGTGCAGCGCAGCAGGCCCCGCCGGCTGGGCCGAGCTCGCCGCCCTCCACAGCGGGGACACACAAACCCCTGTGGCCAGCGCAGCTGCATCAGATACTCGCGACACGCCTGCTCAGTGGCAAAACGCCCTCAAACTCCTCCCGCGTACGCGGGTAGTCCTCCATGAGCCCGCATACTATATGTTGGGGCTTCGGGAGTAAAGTGCATGCCCCGACTGCGGAAGCGCCCATGGTTGCGGGAGCCTTGACCGCACCCTTCCGGGCGCGGCTCCGCCTGTCGTTGAAGCCGGCGTCTACTTTCCCGCGGCCAGACCGTTGTATTCCGACGCGCCGCGGGGTACAATCCCGTCGGGCCCCTCCGGGGCTCAGACCCGAAACCCGAGCCGGGCCTGGACGGACAAAGAAAACGCAAGCGGAGACCCCATCATGCGCCCCAACAAACTCCGAGAACTCCTCGACGCCGATCAGCCGAGCATCGGCACGCACATCCATAGCAGCTGGCCTTCGATCGCCGAACTCGTCGGCCATACCGGCATGTTCGATTACATTGAGTTCGTCGCTCAGTACGCGCCCTTTGACCTGAACTCGATGGACAATTTTTGTCGCGCGACCGAGCTGCAAGGGTTGTCTTCGATGATCAAGATCGATCAGGAACCGCGCCGCTTTCTGGCCGAGCGGGCTATCGGCGCCGGTTTCCAGAGTGTCCTCTTCGCAGACTGCCGAACCGTCGAGGATTTCGAGGAATGCGTACGCGCGGTTCGGCCCGATACCCCAGAGGATGGCGGCGTCCACGGCGTGGCGATCCGTCGCGTGAGTTACATGGACGGTATCGGCACCCCCGAGTTCGCCGAGTACCTGCGCAACATAGTCGTGGCCATGATGATCGAGAAGAAAGGGGCCGTTGAGAACCTGGAGGAGGCCCTTTCGATTAAGGGAATCGACATGGTGCAATGGGGACCGGGAGACTATGCCATGAGTATCGGGCGCGCGGGTGAGTGGTCCGACCCGGCGATCAAAGAGGTCGAGCGTCGCGTTATCCAAACCGCTCTCGACAAAGGAGTCGCGCCTCGCGCTGAGATCGACTCGGTAGACCAGGCAAAATACTATCTTGACCTGGGCGTGCGCCACTTCTGTATTGGGACCGAGGTCTTGATTCTGTATCACTGGCTGAAGGAGAACGGTGAGCAGCTCAGAAAGGCTGTTTCCGACTACTAGTGGACTGTCGCAGAGTAACCTTATCCATGGAAAGGGCGTCTATACAGTATGCCCTTTCAAAGCGAACCGTTCGTGTTGAGCCGACAGCAACGAGGTGAACTCGAAGAGATCACCCGTTCGCAATCGCTGCCCGCCGGCTTTGTCCTACGCGCTAGAATCATCGTGTTACTCGCCGACGGCCTCTCCTACGCCGCTGTCGCCGACAAACTCGATTGCTCCACGCCGACCGTTGGGAAATGGAAGAAACGCTTCCTCGAACACGGACTCGACGGACTGGAAACCCACCGCCCAGGGCAGCCACCCTCGAAACTCACCGTCCGCTTGCGCGCCAAAATCCTCAATGCCACCCGCCGCCAGCCTCGCGACGGTTCGACCCACTGGTCCTGCCGCAAACTCGGCAAAGAACTCAGCATCAGCAAAGACCTGGTTCATCGTGTTTGGCGGGAAGCCGACCTCAAGCCGCATCGGTTGGAGCGCTACATGGCCTCCAACGACCCCGACTTCGAGCGCAAAACCGCCGACATCATCGGTCTCTACCTCGATCCGCCGCGCCATGCCGCCGTGTTTTGCGTGGATGAGAAGACCGCCATTCAAGCGCTCGACCGTCGCGACCGCGTCTTGCCGCTGTCTCCCGGACGCGCCGAGCGGCACGGTTTCGAGTACAAGCGCAACGGCACTCTCTCCCTCTACGCCGCCTTAAACACCAAGACGGGGCAGGTGCATGGGAAGACCGCCGCGCGTCACACCAGCCAGGACTTCGTCGAGTTTCTCGGTGAGGTCGTCGCCCGCTGCGAGCCGGACCAGGAGATTCACATCATCCTCGACAACCTCTCGGCCCACAAGACCAAGCAGGTGGCGGCGTTCCTCGAGCAGCACCCCGACGTCACCTTACACTTCACGCCGACTTACTCGTCGTGGCTGAACCAAGTCGAGTTGTGGTTTTCTAAGCTGCAACGCGACGTCATTGCCCGCGGCGTCTTCACCTCCACCGCCGATCTCGCCCGCAAACTCCGCCGCTACATCAACGCCTACTCGAAAGACGCCAAGCCTTTCCGCTGGAAGTATTCCAAGCCCTCACGCCGCATCCGCCATGGTAAAACTATCTCTGCGACAGTCCACTAGTAGTTTCCCCAATGGAGGGCTGCTCTAAGCAACTAACTCCTTGTTTCGAGAGAAGGCGATGAGAATTTCCGCTCTTTCCACATTTCTGCTACTTGTTTCGATCTCCGCTTATTCCGCTGGTCCGCGGCTGAGTGAGTTGCGGCCGCGCGGCGCGCAGCGGGGATCTGTTTTTGGGTTGACGCTCGTGGGCACGGGGCTGTCGGAAGAAGCTCAGGTCTTGACCAATCTCCCAGGCACGCTCACACGCCTCACGCCCCCCAAAGATCCGATGCGTCGTGGCCTCGAGTTGCCTTTCATTGTTGAGTTGGATCCCGATGCCCCGATCGACCTCTATCCCATCAGGGTTCAAACGCGGGATGGGCTGACCAACCTGCTTTTCTTTAGTGTCGGCGCGTTTCCCCACGTGACGGAAGAAGAGTCGGACAATGACTCCCGCGAAACGGCCCAAACGGTCGAAGTCCCGGTGACGGTCAACGGCTCACTCGATGGCGCCGATAGGGACTGGTATCGCTTTCACGGTGAGGCCGGTCAACGACTGGTCTTTGAAGCCGAGGCCCGCCGGGCGGGTTCGGGGGTAGACCCAGTAATCCGAGTCGTGGATACAGCCGGCGAAGTAATCGCGCGGAACGACGACGCCCTTGGCCTGGGCGTGGACTCTCGCTTGGAGATCACCCTGCCGAAGCAGGCGGACTACTACGTTGAGTTGCACGATTCGAAGTTCAGCGAGCAGGAAGAGAACTTCTATCGCCTAAAGATCGGTACGTTCACTTACGCGGAGGGCATCTTCCCGTTGGGCTGGAAACGAGGGGCTGAAGTGGAGGTCGAACTGTCGGGCGGCAATTTGCCACAGCCGGTCAAGGTGCGGCCCGATCTGGCCACGCTGGCGGAGTCCGCGAATTTCACAAGTATCGCGGCACCGGGCAAAGCAGGAAGTTTGCCGTTTCGGTTCGTGGTCAGTGACGAGACTGAGACGCTGGAGCCACGCGGCTCTGCACTGAAGACTCTGGATCCCTCAACCATAATGAACGGTCGCCTATCGGAGCCCGGGGAGATTGACCGCTATCGGCTGGCGGTCAGCCCCGGAGACTACTGGCAGTTCGAACTCACCGCGGCATCGCTGGGTACTTCGCAGCTCTACGCCTTGTTGACCGTATATGACTCAAGCGGCAAGAAACTGGTGGCGGCCGGGGCCACTAAGCCCGAACAGAGCCCTTTTGCCGTCGTCTTCAGTACAACGACCGGCGAAGACCCCTCGCTTTCGTTAACGGTTCCTGAGCAGATTCATGAAGTTCAGCTCAGCGTAGAGGATCTCTTGGGCCGGGGCGGCTCCAGCTACGGCTATCGCCTACTCGCCAAGAAGGGAGAGCCGGATTTCACGCTCCGTCTGACCACACCCTACCTCAACATTCCGCTTTCCGGAAGCGCCTCGGCGACCGTCATCGCGAACCGCCGTGGTCATAGCGGACCCATTCAGCTGAGTATTCCCAACCTGCCTGACGACCTTGTATTCGATGGAGGAAACATTGCCGTCCGGCCCAATGTATCGGGCGCGGTGCAGAGCCTCAGCTTCCGGAAGGCGTCGTTTACCCTCACGCCGAAGCCCGGCGCAACGCCTAGGGCTCTGGATCTTACTGTCTGGGGCGAAGGGGTAACAGAAAGCGGTGAAATCATTCGCCGACCCGCCCGCGGCCCTGGTCTAGTGACAGCTATTGAAGGTGCCAACCAAGAGCCTTTCGTCGCCCCCTGGCTCAATATGGATCTGCCGGCCATAGTGGGCAAAGAGCAACCCACGGCTTTGGAGATTTTGACTCCCAGGTATGTGCGGCTGATTCTCGGTATGGAACACGATCTCGAATGGAAATTCATCTCGCGTCAACCGGGCATTTCACCCCCGCAGGAGATTGACCAGGATTTCGCGCCCTCGAGCTTTGGGCTCAACCAAACGGTCACGGAAACGGGTCTGGACCACGGCGTGTTCACCGTGTTGACGACGGAGAGAACACGGCCGGGAAGGTTCGACACCGTCCTGAGCGGTGAAATCTCCGTTGACGGGCGCAAGGAAATCGTCACAGCTCCGGCGGTCACGTTTGAGATTGTGCGTGGATTTCAAATCCATGTGCCTACTGAAGTTACTGTTCGTCTCGGCACCTCGACACAACTTGCCGGCAGGGTGCAGCGGGAACCCGAGTTTTTCTCGCCGGTAACGATCAAGGCCGACAACCTGCCGCTTCACGTATCCTGCCCCACCGTCGAAGTTCCCGGTGATGTCGAACAGTTCCAGCTGACGTGTCAGGCCGACTTGACGGCCGAACCGGGAGAGTACGAGATCGAATTAGCATCGTCTTCGGAACTGGCCACGCGCCGAGCCAAGCGCGTGCCCCTGCGGATCCCTCCCGTCAAAGCCCGCTTGATCGTATCGGAATAGACCGCCCCCAAGCAGGACGCGCAGTAAGAAAAGCGGGCCCAAGGCTCCGGACGACAACGCCGCACAGGCCCGGCCCTTCTCTTTCTTCGCAAAACAGACTGTTTTGACCTCCTGTTGCCCTGTGGCGTGGGCCTCGGGCCGCCGTCAGAATCAGGATTCAGCCATAAGCCAAGGGAGCGCTACCGGGCCGCTTGAGGGCTTGGGGAACGCTCCCCACCCTTCCCAAACACTCGCGGCCGAGAGCCTGGTGGGAGAACACACCATCTAGCCGGTCTCCGCGGCCCCAAGCGAACCAAGGTGTGATACTTTCAAAGAGATCACTCGCATGGCCGACCACAAGTCATTAACATCTGCATTCCGGGCGTATGAGAAGTGGGCCGCGCCCGTACTATTGGGATGGCTGCTACCCGGTGGCGGACACTTTTACCTGAAGCGCTGGAGCCGCGGGGGACTTCTGCTGTTCGCCATCGGAGGCATGTTTGCCTTCGGCCTGCTTACGCGAGGTAGAATGTTCGACCCTATCACCGGAGATCTGTTCACAACCGTCGTCAACTGGGGAGGCTACTTCAGTGATATGGCTACCGGTGCGCTCTACTTTTTGTCCACCTGGCTAGGCTATGAGCAGCCGCGTTACGCCTCCGCGGTAGCGGACTACGGAACGAAATTCCTGGTGTGCGCCGGCTTGCTCAACGTGCTGGCCATCATCGACGCCTTCGAGATCGCTGTCGAAAACAAGTCCTGATGTACGTACCCTTAACTCATTTGCAAGCTGCCCTTCTGTTCGCCTTCTTTACCGCGATCGTCCTCGGCGTGGTCGGGCGCAGCACAGACAGAGCGCGCCTGCGGTACGGGCTGCAGGTCTTTGGCTACTTCGTAATTGCCATTTTCGGCTTCGGCTGGCTGATGTATCTTGGCCACGGTTGAGAGTTACAAGCTCGCACTACCGCACCGGACCACCACCAAGCAGCGGTTCCGAGTTCTTCGCGAATCTTTGACACACCACACTGAGCTGCCTACGCACCGCCATCGCGATTTCCCCGCCGCCGGGTTAGCAAGCGAACCGCCTCATTCCGATCGGATCGCTCTAGACCGAAACCAACTCACGCTGAGCTTCGTACCTTCTAGCGAAACGATTCTGCGATACTGTTTGGCGAAATGGACTCACGCTTCCCCGCGATAGCGTTGTTGATGCTGGCTCTGGCTCCGGCCGCAGCCCAGCAGCCGGTTGGTAATGAGTTGCAATCACCGCCTTCGACGGCCTCGACCAAGCGTTTTCCTCTCCGCGCAATCGTCATCGAAGGGAACGAACACTTTGCTACCGACGCGATTGTCAACGCCACCGGCTTGGAACTGGGCCAACCAGTCGCAGACGTGGACTTCCGGCGTGCGATAGGCAAACTCCGAGATACCGGCGCCTTCGAGGTTTACGAGTACCGCTTTCGACCCCATGAGGGTGGTTACCTAATAACTTTCAAGCTGCAGGAAGCTTCCCCTTTGTATCCGCTCCGGATGGAAGGCTTCGAGGCAACCGACGAAGAGCTTCGATCCCTCCTCGAGCAGAAGGTCCCTCTGGTTGGCGAGATGGTGCCCCCCACCGGCCCTATGATCGATCGAATCGGAGCCGTTCTCGAGCATTTCTGGCGCAAGGCCGGTAACCGTTCCAAGGTGGTCGGCGGCCTGGCTCCGTTCGGTGAGGGTGAGTTTGAAATGCTTTTCAGCCCGCGGTCAGCGATCAAAACCATCGCCTTCGCCACTTTCATAAACGCCGGCGACCTCTCGCCGCTCGATCTTCAGCGAGTGTTCAATCAAATCGCCATGGGCGTTCCCTACTCGGAATCACGGTTGAAAGAGATGTTGCACTACAACATCCGTCCTCTGTACGAAGAGAAAGGACGCCTCGAAGTCACCTTTTGCCCCTGCCGGGCCGAGCCCGACCCGGACTCGGAAGGCCTACTCGTCAGCATCGAAGTGCAGCAAGGAGATCTCTATACCTTCAACTCCGTGGAACTCGAAGAAACCTCAGCTGTCCATCACGAGCTACTAGAATCTTTGGTCGAGATCAACCACGGGGAAAAGGCCGACCTAGCTCGCGTTCGCAAGGCCATCGCAAGTATCGAGCGACTACTCAAGGCCAACGGGTTCATGAACGCCGTCGGTAGCTTCGATCGAACACTCGATACCGAGGCCAAGACGGTAGACGTGACGATCCAGGTCGAGCGAGGCGACCGTTATACCTTCAATAAACTCATCATCCAGGGACTCGACATCATTGGAGAAGACGCTGTGCGAAAAAGATGGGCCATCAACTTGGGGGATCCCTTCAACGCCAGCTACCCACAAAAGTTCTTGAGCCGAATCACCCGCGAAGGCATGTTCGACAAGCTTTCCAAAACGGACTGGAAAATGAAGATCCACCCGGCCACCAGAACCGTTGACATCACCCTCATCTTCAACTAGCACGGCAGAGGTTCCGTGTCATAGGTCCGTTGACAGGCTCTGTACCTGCTTGGGACGACTCGCCCTAAGACCTGCCCGGTTTTCATAGCGGTGGCCTGGGCTGCTTCGCAGAACTGATCTCGAAGCCAGGTCGAGTTCTCATCCTCACCCCAGGTCTGCCCAGCGCTGGCAGGGAATGTAGCCTATGTTACAACAAGGCCGTCTATTCCCTTATATGTGCGCACGTAAAGCGAGGTAAACGTTTTAGGCTGCTCAAAAGTATTGATTTGAGACTCCCACTGGTTGTATAGTATTAGAGTACTAGTAATCTACGAACAATTAGTACAGGACCATTGAGAGATTGACTTAATGGTCGAGGAGATAAGATCTAAGGAGCTGTTAGAAATATCATTAGGCGTGTTCCCCCAAACGAACGATCGTCCCCCTCGCTGTTGACAGCGGTCTTCGCGCCGCGCAAATGGTCAGAGTATTTGAAAGTACAGTTGGTTGGCCCTGGCCAAATGAAGAGAAGGTACTGGTAGACCTAAGGCCTAGGGGCTGCGCCGTCGTTTCGAGAAAACCGTGCACTTGAACCCCATGGTTCGCGCGGTCTGATCGACGCTACGACGACGCTGTACGAACACAGTTGTGACGAGGGTGACCCTGAGATGGGGGATTGGCGGAAAACGCTGACAGGGGCAAAGCGGTTCGACGGTGCCGTCATCTTTTTGGGCCTGGCGGCATTGATCCTGCTAGTCCTGGAATCCAGCAGCCCATTGGTAGCGCCGACCAGCGTTCTGCTGATCGTACTCGGCTTGGCGACACAGATCAAGCTGGCGTTTCCCACGGGTAAACTGTCGTCCCTGATGCTCGTGCCGATCGCGGTTTGCTTCGCCTACTCGTGGCCCGTCGGCGCTGTGCTCGTCTCTGCTTGGACTGAGTTGCTCGGAGCGCTTGTGGAACGCAAAGAGCCCGGTGTTTGGCGCCAATTGACTTTCGACGCCGGACGAGAAACCACAGCCGTCGTGTGTGCCTGGATGGTCTACAACCTCGTGAGCGACGGACTGCACTGGGATTGGGTTGCGGGAGCCCTTGCTGGTTCCATAGTCTACTTGGCTTGCAAGACCGGCGTGGAATCAGTGGGAGACTCGCTCCGGAAAAACCGCTCACCCTGGATGACCTGGAAGCAGGTTTCCCTGCCGGCCGCCCCGTGCTGCTTGTTGGCCCCGGTGGGCGTGGGAGTGGTCAAGCTCACGGTGGAAGGTCCCGGTTTTCTCGAGCGGACTTTCGGGGGTTTGCTGTTCGTTGCCGGCTATCTGTACTTCAGAAGCTACCGCGCTCTGGAGCGTGATCGCCAAAGGTCGGAACTGCAACGGCCACGCTGTCCCCAGCAAGCAGTCGAAGCGATGGCGCTGGCCATCGAAGAAAGGGACGGGCGCCGGCCATCCCACGTGAGGCGGCTTCAGTTCGTGGCCTCCCATCTAGCGCAAGAGTTGGGCTATGCCGATGATGACATCCGAACGCTCGAGATGGCCGCTGTCTTGCGGGATGTCGGCAAGATTGGCGTGCCCGACGAAATCCTCAACAAACCCGAACAGCTCACCCAGCAGGAGTTCGGGCAGGTTGAAGAGCACGTTGCGCTCAGTGCCGCGATCGTCCGAGCAGCGCACTTTCCCGAAAAAGTGATTCACGTTAACAAGATCGTCTCTCCTTGACCATCTACCCTCCCCGTGCGATGTTACTCTGGGCCCGTAAGAGCGCCGGCCCTTCAGGGAGCGACAGACCGGCGCACCCCGGCCGGGGATATAAGTCCTCCCCATGGCCTCCGTCGGTGAGCCGATCAACCGACCGCGTTACACAGGACAACGGGATCGATCCCAAACCGTTTTGGCGGCTCCGCGCGATAAACCAGGAGCCGCACCTCATCAAGCCGTACCCGGGGCGCCCCTCGTTGGCCGCCCCGGCGTCGGCCAACATCTTCCGCGCATCGGACTGTC
This sequence comes from Bryobacterales bacterium, assembly GCA_965222095.1. Lineage (GTDB taxonomy): Bacteria > Acidobacteriota > Terriglobia > Bryobacterales > UBA6623. Next base: position 786,573 of record CBDCTD010000004.1, on the reverse strand, counting down.
GGCAACAAACGCGCGTTTCTCATCGGGGCAACCCGGGGACGATCCAGCCGCTGCACTGCCGGTCCTCTTCTCTATTGACTAACTCCAAACCGGCCCGTTATCCGCCGCCCGTCACAGCACTCTCAACCTCAAAGAATCAAGGACATAGTCCGGCTAAAACCTCGGGGACTTGGCTTCGCGGGTTAGAATTGAAGTAGAGAAGCGGTAGTGCGCCAAGGGGGATGAGTTTTAGTGGAAATCTACTCAGATCCGCTGAGTAACCGGCATAGTGAGAATGTAGCCGTCACGAGATGACGCAAGTTTGTAGCGGGCCGTAACGGCTTGCTAGGACCCGCGTTTTCGCATCGACGCGCTACCCAACGTAGAGAGAAATGGAGATGCCATAAGGAGGCTCGTCTTTCATCTCCAAACCGAGACGCTTGACACACTCGCGATTCTCGAAGAGGGACTGAGAGCAGGAGGGCAAAATACCAAACAAAGCCAATCTCGCACAAGCCAACTGCAATCAATGGGTTATAGCCGGTTTCCAGTGTGGTGGCGCACCCGGGCTTCGCAGCCGGACACCCGCAAAGCTAATTCCCTTCCTTCGATTCTTCGGGCTTCTTTTCTGCCGGCTTCTCTTCGAGGCCGTAGTCGAGCTCGTAGGGCGGAGGGTCTCCGCCCGAACCTTTGAGGTAGTGCTCCATCCAGCGCAGCAGGCGAAGCGAATAGTCATAGCGGGAGGCGGCACGCTTGTTGCCGTGGCCCTCGCCCGGATAGAAGATCAGCCGCACGGGGACTTTCTCTTGCAGCTTCAAGAGCCGGAAGAGTTCGAGCGATTGCGAGGGGTGGACCCGCGGGTCATTGCGTCCGTGCAGGATGAGGATCGGGGTGCGGGCTTTCTTGACGTAGTAGATCGGGCTACGCTCGAGGAAGAACTGCCAGTCGTCCCACACCCGGCGTCGGTGGTGGACTTCGTAAATCTCGTTTGGGATATTGGTGGTCCCGGCCTTCGAGACGGCATTGCTGATGCCGACAAACATGACGGCGGCGGCGAAGCGTTCGGAATAGTACGTCGCACCCCACGCCGTGGCGTAACCGCCATAGGAACCGCCGGTGATGCCAACCTGGTCGCGATCCACGAGTCCGCTTGCGACCAGGTGGTCAACTGCGTCGACTAAGTCGTCGAACTCGGCGCCGGCCGGATCGCCATGATCGAGCTTCGAAAAGGCAACGCCGCGGCCCGTGCTGGCGCGGTAGTTGGGGTAGAAGACGGCGAAGCCGCGCGCGGCAGCCATCTGCCCCGGTCGGGCGTAGAACGTCACCCAACCGTTGGGAATATGCGACTCGGGACCTCCGTGAACGGAGAGAATCAACGGATAGCGCTTCCCCGGCTCGTAGTCGAGAGGCCGAACCAGAATGCCCTCCAATGCAAGGCCGTCCCGCGCCTTGAAGGAAACGACCTCTTGCTCGGCCAGGCGGACATCCTTCAGCCAAGGGTTGCTATCGGTCAGCCGCTTTGGATCTCCGCCCCCATAGTTGAACAAGTAGACTTCCGCCGGATGACGCGGAGTGTTCACAACAAAGGTGGTGCTTCCGCCGGAGGCGGCTTGCCTGAAGCTCCGGAGAACGAACCCCTTCTTCTTCGCTATGTGAGCCTTCCTGTGCGAGCCGTCGAGCCTCACCTCACCGAAGGTGCTCGTCACTCCAACGTCAGCGGTATAGGCGATGGTCTGGCTGTCGCGCCAACCGAGTCCTTTCACGTGACCGGCCAGGTTCGGCAGAAGATCTTTAAGTTCGCCTCCGTGGGAAGAACCGACTACAAGGCGTCCCTCCAGCGGGTCGCTGCGGTCTGCGGACGAAATCAGGGCTAGATGTTCCCCGTCCGGGCTCCAGGCGAACGACCCCATCTTTCCCGGAGGGGTCAGTTTGCCGCGGACCTCGCTAGTTTCCGCGTCGATGATGATGACCTTCCGGTTCATGAAAGCGTCGTCCACCGAGGGGGTGGGCGCCATCGCCACAGCTAGAAGACTGCCCACCGGGCTCCAGTGGATTTCAGAAGCTGAGCCAGGGACATCGAGGGGTCTTGCTTTCTTCTGGCCTGGTTCGGGCGCGGCAAGATCAAGCTCGGCGATCCAGACTTTGATCGTCTGCCAGTCTTCTTCGAATACTTGCTGGTTGAAGCCATCCTTCTGTAGTTTTTTCGTCTTGGATGCACGGGGTTCCTTGGCGGTGAAGGCCACCTGCTTCCCGTCAGGACTCCAGGAGTAGCCGGAAATGCCGGTTTCATGGCTCAGGGCCTTCCGGGCCTCGCCCCCGTCAGCCGGGATCACATAGAGCGACTTTGTCTTGTCCTCCTTGCGTTTGGTCAGGAACGAAATGCCTTGGCCGTCGGGCGTCCAATCGATCTTGCTGACTTTGACCTTGCCGGAAACAAAGACCCGCGAGTTGCCTTTGTCATCGACTACGTGCAGTTCGCCCCAAGCCGGACCGTCCTTTTCCTTCTGCAGCTTGCGGGGCACGCTGAGCACGTAGGCAACTTGATTGCCGTCGGAAGAGATCTTTGCCTCGTCCACGCTTCGCATCTTGGCAAGGTGCTTTGGAGTGAGAATCTCCTGGTCCTGGGCGAGTGCAGGCGCACAAAGAGCAAGGAGAAACAAGACCACCCTGCCGTGACGAAAACGGGGATTGGTCCCTGAGCGGACGCCACGTTTCTTTCGTTGGATGGTCAGGTGACTTGCCGTCCCAGATCGCATTTCGTACCTACGCACTGAGCAGTTCTATCCTACAACTTCGCAAGAGACTGCGGTTCACGCATGAGGGCGCCTGAGCCTGTGTGGGGATAGCGCACGTTCTTAAAACCTTCTGCTACACTTCGGTACGCTTGGGTGCCGGGGCGTAGGTGGCGAAATCCTACGAGGGTTTCACGGCTCGGCATCGGGTTGTGGCGGCAACCGTCGCGGCAGCTAAGAGTCTGTGGCGGTTGGAGACGGGAAAGTGCTCAAAGACCTATCGAAGACCTGGCAGCGAAAGCGGCTGTCCCGGGGGACGATAGTTACAGTCGTTGTCCTGCTGGTAGCCGGCGGCCTTGCCGACTTCCTCTGGTGGGAGTATGAAAACCGCCCAGCGAATCAGACAGTCTTAACTGAGGAGGCGAAACTATACCTGCCTTATCTCGACCTGAGCGACGTCCAAATGGAAGCCAAAGAGAGCTTCCTGGGGCACACGATCGTCTCGATTGAAGGGAAGATCAGCAATCTGGGCGACCGGACGGTCAGGCTCGTCGAGGTGACCTGCGTATTTCGTGATCCCTACCTCAATGAGCTAGGCCGGCAAGCGGCCGTTATTGTGAGCCCAAAGGGTGGGGTGCTTCATCCCGACCAGACCGGTCCTTTTCGCATCGCCTTCGACGCGGTGCCGCAAGGCTGGAATCAGATCATGCCGAACCTCTATATCGCGCAGATTCTGTTTGAGTAGCATCCGTGGTGAAGGTACGTAGTCCAAAAGGAACAGCGGCCTTGTGATTGCGGCCTCAGCGCCAACGAAGTCCGTTCTGTGAGCGAACGAATCAATGAAGAGCCTTGTTGAGAAGCTCCTACCGCTAGCGTTTTGCCTCGCGCTCACGTGTTGTGGACCAAGTTCCCGCCCGGCTGATCAGTTCGAAGAAATTCGAGATACGATCCGCGAGATAGTCGCCGATGGGCGACCCGTTCCATCGATCGCGGTCGGAGTAAGTCGCGGCAGCGAATTTCTTTGGCAAGAGGGTTTTGGCTGGGCAGACCGTGAGACCGAGATTCGCGCAACCGAGCACACCATCTACCACCTCGGGTCCACGTCGAAGCCCATTACGGCAACGGCCGTGATGGTCCTTCACGAGAAAGGCCTAATCGAGCTTGATCGACCGCTCAACGACTACCTGGCCGGTGATGGGATTCGTGGCCGCGTGGGTGATGTCGAAAAAGTCACGGTCCGCCGGGTCGCACAACACACGGCCGGCCTACCCGGCTACTACGAGACCTTCTACGCGGACGAGTCCGAGAAGCCACTTTCGATTCCAACGTTGATACAACGCTACGGCTGGACGATGATTCCACCGGGTCAGACATTTCATTATTCGAACTTGGGCTACGGCCTACTCGGTCACTTGGTCTCGCAGATCTCCGGTAGTTTCTCCGATTTCTTGCGCCAGGAGGTGTTTCTTCCCCTGGGAATGGAGGATTCTTACGGCGTGTTGCCACCGGAGCGAAACAAAAACCGGGCGGTCCGTTACTCCTGGCCGCAAGCGCGCTCCGACTCAGGCCGGTTGGACTACACCACACCTCATCACGGTGCATCCGAGCTCCAGTCGAGCGTTCACGACCTTCTAAAGTTTGCGCTGTTCCACATGCAGATTCCGGTTGCTGGACAGAAACCGATCTTATCCTCTGATGCGATCGGGGAAATGCAAGCATCGACGGTGCCGATGGGGGAGGACGAATACGGTATCGGTTGGCACATCACGACGGACACTGCCGGCCGCCACATCGTGAAGCACGGCGGTGGGGGAGCAGGCGTCGACGTTGTGCTTACGTTCGTGCCTGAAGAGAAGGTCGCCGTAGCTGTTCTCTCGAACACTACGAATGGCTGGCCAAACGAGATAATCACGCAACAACTCACCAACCGAATCCTCTCGATCGTATTCGAGAGTGACACGCGAGTATCGGACACTCGCGAGCCTTCGGACGAAAGCCGAGGCGAGAGAGAACCTCTTCCGGAACACATCCTCGGTACGTGGGACGGCCGTGTCAGTGCGCCAGGGCGTGAGGTCCCTCTGCGGGTTCAGTTCAAGGGTTCCGGCCCGGTCAAAGCGGAGCTGAACGGTGAATCGACACCAGTCACGAAGCTTCGATTTCAAAACGACAGACTCACCGCCGAAATGAGGGCCGATATCGGAACCCCGGATGCGAATCGCCGCCGCCATCACCTGAAGTGGGACGTTTCGGTTCACGAAGGGCGGCTTGCCGGCATCCTGTACGTAGAGGGCGAAAATCCTTCGCGTGGCGTACTGCTGCCTTACTGGGTTGAGCTGACCAGGGAGTAGGAGGTTTTCGGTCCTCCAACAAAGAAGAAGCCAGGGAGCAAAAACGGGGGCCCTGGTCTGGAACCAAAGTCACATCGTAATCGAGCGACAGTCAGTTCCGGGTGCCGGTGGCCGCGAGCAGGATGGAGTGCTCGTCCCACTTGTCCACGGAGGCAGCGGCGCCTAGCTGCCCGCGGGACATCACCGCCACAGTATCCGAGACGCCGAGCAATTCTGGAACATAGGAGCTGACGAAGACCACGGCTTTGCCGGAGGCTGCCAGCCGACCGATCCACTCGTAGATTTGCACTTTGCTCGCGACATCGATCCCTCGGGTGGGCTCGTCAAGCAGTAGCACATCACAATCGTGATGCAGCAATCGTGCAAGCTGTACCTTCTGCTGGTTACCGCCGGAAAGGGACGCGATCGACGCTTGCGGCCCCGTCGCCTTGACCCCGAGCCGACCCATCCAAGAGGCCGCGGCTTCGCGGAGCGCCCCCCTGCGAAGCCATCCATTCCGAGCGTAGGGTTCGAGCCGTGAGAGTGCAAGGTTGTCCTCGACGGTCAAGCCGGCCGCCAGTCCTTCGTTTTTCCGGTCTTCGCTAAGCAGACCCACGCCGTGCCGCAACCTCTCGGCCGGAGTAGCGGGGCCTTCGAAGGCAGCGACTCGGACCCGGCCTTCGCGCACCGGCGCCAACCCAAAGATGGCTCGCAGCATCTCCGTGCGGCCCGCGCCGATGAGCCCGGCAATTCCCAGAATCTCGCCGCGACGAAGCTGGAAGCTAGCCGAGCGAACCCCCGGGGAGGCCAGTTTGTCCAGCTCGATAATCGGCTCGCCGATCGAATGCGGGACGCGAGGGAACATTTCGTTGAGTTTGCGACCCACCATCCACTCGACAACTTGGTTGAGTGATGTCCCGGCCATCTCGCCTGATGCCACCGACCGTCCGTCTCGCAAGATAGTGAAGCGGTCGGCGATCCGCTCGACCTCTTCAAGAAAGTGGCTGATGTAGACGACGGAGACACCCTCTCCGCACAGTTTCCGGATCAAATCGAAAAGGCGGTCGACATCGCCCTGCGTCAGGCTGCTGGTCGGCTCGTCGAAAACGACAATCCTGGCCCGGATCACCAGCGCTCTGGCGATTTCGACGACTTGCTGCGCTCCGATGCTCAGGTCGTCGACGATGGTGCTCGGCGAAATGTCCCCGTGCCCGAGAGTTTCGAGGGCCTGCGTGGTCAGCTGCTGGGCACTGGTGGACTGCAACCACCCGTAGGTGGCCGGCTCAATCCCCAGCACGACGTTGGCGGCCACGCTTAAATGCGGCGCCAGCGCCAGTTCCTGATAGATCATCGCGACGCCGTTTTGGCGTGCGTCCAAAGGATTCGTCGGCTGGAAGTAATCCCCATCGACCTCGATCCGGCCGGCGTCCGCTTGAAGCACGCCGCTCAGTATCTTCATTAGCGTGCTTTTCCCAGCCCCGTTTTCGCCAATCAAGGCATGCACTCGCCCAGGTTGAACCTCGAGATCCACTTCGTCGAGCGCGCGGGTCGCACCGAAGGACTTGCCGATGCCGCGCATCCGCAGGCGCGGCATGGATTCGTTCGACGCGGCAGTGTTCATAGGACTCTCGGGACGCATCCCGATTGACAGCATCGGGGCAGCCGACTATTCCAAAGGGGACGGGGACAGAGGTACACGGGACACACCACAACCAATTGATTACAAACAAGTTGTACGAAATTGGCTTTGTTTCGTATTTTCTTGTCGTTCGTCGAGCGATGCTGGGCGCTGGGTTCCTCCCACCCCGAGGATAGCGCGTGTGTCAAGTGTCTCCGCTGGGAGATGAACATGGCTTCGGTCCCTCAAAAAGTCGTAGCCTGTCCCCGACTTTCCTCCCGACTTTCCTTGTCCCCGACTTTCCCCCGACTTTCCCTGTCCCCGACTTTCCCGACTTTCCTACGTTATTTTGCGAGATTCAGTAAGCATGCGGGCGTTTTGCTCGATCGTTACTGCACGTAACCGAGGGACTTGAGTTTCTTCAAAGTCTCGGCTTCGACCCCGGGGGCCACCTTGGGCGCATCGATGCGTCGGCCGGAGTACATCGGAAAGTCCCACACGCTGCGGTCCGTTCGCGCAAGTTCCAACAGACGCGCAGGCGTGTTTCTGGAGGTCCAGGATGCGGGTTGCAGCTCGGCTGGGTCCGTCTCGAGGTCGTAATAGCGGTGTTGCTCGAGGTCCGGCGTTAGCTCGATACGCCCCCAATTGGCGACCCGGTGCATCCACCGCTCGCTGCGGTTCTGGGCGACGTTCACTCGTACCATCCATTTACTCTTACCGCGCCACATGGCGCGCCACAGATAGCCGCGTCGAAAAGCTTCACTGAAGACCTCGCGATCAGGGGCCGTTTCGCCAAGCGGCCGCCCGTAGATCCCTTCCGGCGGATCCAATCCCGCAGCTCTCAACAGAGTCGGCGCCAAATCTGCCAGCGACACCGGGTGGGAAATACGGTTGGGCTGAATTCCGGCGCCTCGCAGCAGTAGCGGGACGCGGGCAATCTCTTCGTAGACCTGGTAGCCGTGGGTGAACCAGCGTTCGTGTTCCATCATGCTTTCGCCATGATCGGCCGTGAAAACCACCAGCGATCCCTCAGCAAGGCCAAGCTGCTCATAGGCTTCGAGCAAGCGACCGACCTCGCGATCGGTGTAGGCGATCTCTTCGTCATAGAGGTCAATGTATTCGGCTCCGACCGATCGCCTCAGCCGTCAAGACGATGTTCGAGATCACCGCGGCTGTCTGATACCCGGCCTCACCGAGTAAATCGGCAACGGTCGTGACGTCGGACGACATTTTCTGATAAAGCAAACGTACGCCGTGATCTTGCGGCAGCATTCCCGTCAAGAAACTCACGACACTGGGCGACGTGTTGGCTTCCGTAGTGTAGGCAGCGTCAAAGATTTGACCGTTCTCGAACCAGGCGTCGATGCGGGGCGTCGTCGCACGCCGATAGCCGTAAATGCCCATGTGGTCGGCACGCAGGGTGTCGACGCTGATGAGAAGCAATGAGGGTCGAGCTACCGTCTCAGCCGTAGATGAGGAAGCCGGAGCCGGCGGCGCGTCGCCGCACGAACTGCATAAGAACGTCACAGCGAGGGCCAAACCGACACTGAACATAAGGACGCATGAGGACCGGTATGAACTCGTCAGGGACATGACCTGGAGGCCCTTGGCGGCTCTTCCCGCCGGCGCTTCGAGGTGCGGACAAGAGGCGGGAGACGCCACCCGCTTGATTGTCAATAGATCATGATAACCAAGCAGAGTGTTCTTGGGGTAGCTGGCGGCCCGAGTCCGAGTCGCAGATCAAGCCGTGATGGACCGCTATCTTCTGACTGTGCTGCAACTGCCGAGGGAATGGTCTTGTATGTACTAAAACGTAATTACAAATCGGCAGGACGACTGCGCGAATGACGTCCGAGTGGAACGAGCGCAGGAACCAACAGAACCGAGCGAGGCAGGGGTTGGGTTCGAGACCGCTCAACTCGTCTCCCATGATCCTCACGCCATGAGCGTTATGGAGCGTGTCGTCGAGGGAGAGGAGCGTCGGCAAACCTTGGGCAGGGTTGGAAGCGTCGTACTCCTGGTGGTACACGCGTATCGGGAGACCGCCGAGGATGAGGTGATCCGGATTATTTCTGCGTGCAAGGCAACCCCCCGTGAACGGAGAATCTATGAAAAAGAGACTCACAAAACAACAGGCCCGAGAAATTGAGGGTCTCGAGGCGATGACCGACGATGAGATCAACACCTCGGATATCCCCGAAGTGAAGGACTGGCGCCGGGCGGAAGTGGGCAAGTTCTATCGACCGATCAAGAAGTCGGCGACCATTCGCCTGGACGCCGATGTGTTGGCCTGGCTCAAGTCGCGGGCGCCGGGTACCAGACCCGGCTCAACGCCATGTTGCGTCGCGCGATGGAGAAGGACCCGCGCGGTAATGAGGTCGGTCACATCAGTCGTTAGGTGGACAACGAGTCCGCCGGGTGTTATCTCTTATACGCAGTTTTTAATGATATCGAGTATAGTTTGCTTCGCGTCTGGTGTTAGGCGATCGATAAACGCAAGTAGTCCCATGGTGATCCAACCTCCATAGATCACAGTGATTACGGGTTGTGCAACTTCAGGAACACGAAATCCATACCGTTCGACAGCAACCAGGAATATGAGCGCAGGTAAAGAGACATAGACAAAAAGAACCGCAAAACTGGAAAGTCGGGAAAGTCGGGGACAGGCTACGACTTTTTGCTAGAGCCCGGCAGCGGCGGCCTTCTTGGGACGCCCCGTCCGTTTCGGGTTCAGTTTGCGTCTGAACGTTCTGTCCAATCGCTCGATAAGCCCGTCGCCACCCGAGGGACGCCCGATCGCCGTCGCCCGCGGCAATGTGGCCATCTCCGCCGCTTCCTCGTCTCGCCTCCTTCGACCGCCGGCTATTCCAAGTATTCTTCGAGGGGCGGCCTCAGTAGGCTCAGAATGTCGGGCTGATCCATGTTCTCCGGGGTGGCCACCGTGACACCGGTGTCGATCCGCTTGGGGGGTTGTTTCTCGGGATGTCGAACGTAGTCGACGATCGTCCTGACGCCTATTTGTCCCATCAGGAATGGATTCTGGAGCACCAAACCGTAGAGATGCCGCTCGCGGAGAGCCGTGATCATCTTTTCGCTGCTATCGAAGCCGACAAACCTGACTTTGCCCGCCTTGCCGGCGTCCGTCAGCGCCCGCAGCATCCCAAACGTTGTCGACTCGTTCGGACAAAAGATGCCGTCCACTTCGGGGAAGCGGTTGAGCAGGTTCTCGCCGACCTGGTAGGCGGTTTCGGTGGTGGCGCCACCGTATTGGTTGTCGCTGAGGATTTCGATGTCGGGATATTTCCCGATTTCTTCGAGAAAGCCTTCCTCTCGGTCCATGGAGCTTTCGGCACCGACCAAAACGCGCATCAGAATGATCTTGCCCCGCCCATCGAGAATTTCGGCGAGCCGCTGGGCGCCGACCACGCCTCCCTTGCGGTTGTTGGTCGCCACGAAGCTAATGTGTTCGTCGCCTTCGAGTCCTGAGTCAATCACGACCGTCGGGATCCCCGCTTGCTTGGCCTCGGCAACAGGCCTGCGCAGACCCGTCCGATCGAGCGGCGCAATGACGATGCCGTCCACGCGTAGCGAGATCATGTCCTCGACGACGGCTATTTGTTGAGATCGGTCGTCTTCCCGCTGCGGTCCCTTCCAAACAATTTGGACGTCCAACTCTTGGGAGGCCTTAATGGCGCCGGCGTGGATAGACTTCCAATATTCGTGCGTCGTCCCCATGGGGATGACGGCGATGGACAACCTGCCGTCGCCGGGTTCCGTCGATGGGCCGCAAGCGGTCAATAACGCGAGGGATAGGAGAGCTGCGGTGGCGGAGGCGCGGCAGATGGGACTCTTAGTCATATTGCGACCGATTGTAACGGATTGGGGCCTTGGGGAAGAACGGCCCTGAGATCTCGTCTCTCAGCAACCGCTCCCTCACGGTCGCGGCTCCGGCAGCGGAAACCGATCGTTGCGGGGCTACGCGCATGAGCAAGCGGTAAGTTCCAAATCCCTTTCGGTTTCTTAAAGGAAGAGGTTGTTCCACAGACCCGTCAGCCTGCTGGCCCGCGGACTTCCGTCCGCGGCTCTGTTTTGTGGGGTTGCGAACTCTTCGCGTCATGCGGGTTCGCAAACCTTCGAAACCGAACACCAGCCGCTGTCACGTCAATAACGTTCATTCAATAGGGACTAACCAACGGCCGCAAGTCTCGGCAAAACGACCGCCGAGCCATGCGCTACCAAATCTTCTCCAAGCGCTATTCCACCACGTGTCCGGGCAGAAAAAGCCGCCTAGCAGGGTCAAAAGATGGCCTAGCGGTGGGCTAGCGGGCGATTTTCGTCACCTGGCGGTAGCTTGGCAGGCGAGGGGAGCGGCGATGAGAGCCTTCTGCTTGCTGGTTAAGTCTTCTGCATTGTGAGACATAGCAGCACTTCTAGCCGCCCGGAGAAATGGCGGTGGCAGAAAGTGGCGGAAATACGAGGGTCATCCCTCCGAGATTCCGCTTTCTGGGCCCCGTACCAGAATACGAGACGGATGGCGGGCCGGAAGGGCCCCAGGGGCGTAAGTCATTGAGATGGCGAGGAGAAAAAATGTGAAAAGTCTGTGACAGGGTTCTGTGGGAGTGCTGGAAAGCGTCGTCGAGGCCGGATTTTCCGTACCAAAATCGTGTCCTAGCGCAAGGGAAACGCCGCCTAGCGAGGGTGTAGCGCCCGTGGCCAAGGAGTAAGAAGAAGGGAATCGGCCGTAGGGACGGACGACTTTTTTGCCCCACCCCAAGCCCCGCTCGGCCGCTAGGAGTGGGCCGAACGCCGAAAGGAGCGACCGGTGTGCGGGCGGGGCGACCGGTGTCGGTACTCCTACCGACACCTCGAGTTTGGCGTTTGACTAGATAGATTCCCACATTTAAGAGGACGAGAGCGGGCCAAGGGGATAAAAACCCTTGCTGGGTCGAAACATTGTGGGGTATTCTGGTATCTAGTTATATAACTAGATAAGGAGACGACATGGGTTACCCCACCAAAGTCCAACTCATTAAGCGCGAAGCCAGTCAGCAGTGGTACGTCAACTTCCCTTCCGCCTTGGCCCAGGCGCTGGAATTCTCGCGCGGTGAAACCGTCGAGTGGGTCATCGAAGACCGCTCCCAACTGGTGTTGAACCGTCGGCACCCGCCCCCCTCGGCGTTAAAAAAAAAGACTCCGCCCCGAGGCTCCTCGACCAGCTCGAAGCCCTCGCCCGCCAAGCGCTCCAGGGCCGCCGCCAACAGCGGGTCCAAGAAAAGATCCAAAGCCTGATGCTGAGCGCCTTGGTCTGTCTCGGCCGCCACACCGTGACTGGGTTGCTGCACACCGCCGGCGACAGCTTCCAGGACTGGTCGGCCGTCTATCGGCTCTTCTCCCAGGCCCGGGTCGAGGCCCCAGACCTGTTCGGCGTGGTCCGCCGCGGAGTGCTCGAGCAACTGTCCCCCACCGCACCTCTGGTGGTCGCACTCGATGACTCACTGCTGCCCAAGCGGGGCGCCAAAACTCCCGGCGTCGCCTGGCGGCGCGATCCGCTGGGACCGCCCTTCCAAACCAACCTGATTCGCGCTCAGCGCGTCATCCAGATCTCGGCCGCTGTGCCCGGCGGCGCCGACCCCCCAGCGGCGCGCCTGATCCCGCTCGATTTCCAACACGCCCCGACCCCACCCACACCACGGCGAAACGCCCCTGAGCAGGAGCAACAACAATACCGCCTCGCCTGCCGCCGCGCCTCGCTCGCCCAGCGGGGCGCCGAACGCCTGCACGCCCTGCGGCAGAAGTTGGAGCAAGACGATGCCTCGCGGCGACTCGAAGTGCTCGTCGACGGCCGCTTCACCAACCGCACGGTGTTGAAAAACCTGCCGCCCCAGACCGTGCTGATCGGTCGCATCCGCCAAGACGCCAAGCTCTACTACTTGCCGACCGGCCAAGCAGCCGCCACGGGCCGCCGCCGCCGTTATGGCGAGCGGGCCTCCCACTCCCGAACAACTGCGCCAGGATGACAGCGTTCGCTGGCAAATCGTCACCGCCTACGCCGCCGGCAAGCGGCATCGCTTCCGCATCAAGACCTTGACTCGGCTGCGCTGGCGTCCCGCCGGCGGGAACTGCGATCTGTGTTTAGTCATCATCGCCCCGCTGCGCTATCGGCCCCGCCAAGGCTCGCGCCTGCTGTATCGCCGGCCCGCTTATCTGATCGCTACCGATCCCGACTTGTCGCCCCAGCAGATCGTCGAGCACTACGTCTGGCGCTGGGACATCGAGGTCAACTTCCGCGACGAAAAGACGCTGTTGGGGGTAGGACAGGCGCAGGTCAGACATCCCCGCTCGGTCGAAGCGGTGCCGCAGTTGATCGTGGCTGCTTACGCCTGGTTGTTGCTGGCGGCGCGCCAGACTTGGGGCCCGGCGGGCTTCCCCGACGCCCTGCCGCCCCCGAAATGGCGCGCGCGCCGCTCGAAGCCCCGCGCCACGACGCTCGATCTGATCCAGCACCTGCGGGCCGAGCTGTGGGGCGAAGGCTTGCGTCGTTTCTGCGGCTTCCCGTCCAACCCCTCGCCCACTCCAACCCCCCAAAAACTCAGCGCAGCCCTCCCCACCGCCTTGCTTTATGCTTCCCCTTGAACCTCTTGCCCCTCCTGTCTCCGCCTCGAACCTGCTTTCAAAACGCCAAAGTCGAGGTGTCGGTACTCCTACCGACACCTGCAGGTCTGGGGACCTGCGCCACGAGGACGGTTGATGCCATACGCTCGGAGCTGCGATGTCGGGCGTCGAAAAGGAGGGGACCCGGCACGGCCACCCGGGGCTGACGCCCCGGGCCAGCATTAAGTGGAATGTTGCCAGCAGTGTGTAGTGCGGGCCACTACCTCGTCATCGAACTCAGGAATTCGGCGTTGGTGGCGGTCTTGCCCATCTTGTCGAGAAGCAGCTCCATCGTATCGACCGCCGACATCTGGCTCAGCACCTTGCGCAACACCCAGACGCGGTTGAGCTCTTCTTTCGATAGCAGCAATTCTTCCTTGCGAGTGCCGCTGCGGTTGATATCGATGGCCGGGAAGACGCGCTTGTCGACTAGCTTGCGGTCAAGGTGAATCTCCAAGTTGCCGGTTCCCTTGAATTCCTCGAAGATGACATCGTCCATGCGGCTGCCGGTGTCGATCAGAGCGGTGGCGACGATCGTAAGCGAGCCACCCTCTTCGATATTGCGAGCCGCGCCGAAGAAACGCTTGGGGCGCTGCAGGGCGTTCGAGTCGACACCACCGGAGAGGATTTTGCCCGAGGGCGGAACGATCGTGTTATAGGCTCTTGCCAAGCGGGTGATCGAGTCGAGCAGGATCACCACATCGCGCTTGTGCTCGACCAGCCGCTTGGCTTTCTCGATCACCATCTCGGCCACCTGGACGTGGCGGGTGGCGGGTTCGTCAAAAGTCGAGCTGATCACCTCGCCCTTGACCGAGCGTTTCATGTCGGTCACTTCTTCCGGCCGCTCGTCAATCAGCAGGACGATCAGGATGACTTCGGGCTCGTTCGCGGTGACGGAATTGGCGATAGACTGCAGCAGCATCGTCTTGCCGGTACGGGGAGGCGAAACGATGAGACCCCGTTGGCCTTTGCCGATCGGTGTCAGCAGGTCCATCACCCGGCCGCTGAGATTCTCTTTGGTGCTTTCGAGACGTATTCGTCCCTCGGGGTAAAGGGGCGTTAGATTGTCGAAGAAGATCTTGTTCCGCGAGGCTTCGGGCGGTTCGAAGTTGATCGCCTCGACCTTGATGAGGGCGAAGTAGCGCTCACCTTCTTTCGGCGGACGCACCTGGCCGGAGATGGTGTCACCGGTTCTGAGATCGAAGCGGCGGATCTGCGAGGGCGAGACGTAGATATCGTCGGGGCCGGGAAGGTAGTGATATTCCGGAGCGCGCAAGAAACCGAAGCCTTCCGGCAGGGTTTCGAGTACTCCCTCGGAAAAAATAAGGCCACTCTTCTCCGCCTTTCCTTGCAGGACCTTGAAAATCAGCTCTTGCTTGCGGAGACCGGCCGTACCTTCAACACCCAGCTCTTTGGCCAGCTGGTTCAGCTGGGTGATGTTCATGTCTTTGAGGGCCGCCAGGTCGACGGCGGCGCTTTCTTCTCTTTGAGGGCGTGAAGACTGTTGTGTGCGGGAAGGCATGATGTCCTCGGATGGGGCAGTTTAGGGGTTGGGGGGAGTGAGGGCTTTACGGATTTCGCTCCACAGGGCGCTGACCCCTTCTCCGGTTTTGGCGGAGAAGGCCAGCGGGGTATAGAATTGCTCTCGGATCTCTTGCGCGGCGCGCAGGTGCTCGGCCTTCTTGAGCTTGTCGGCCTTCGAAGCGACGACCACAAAGCGATAACGGTGAGCGGCGAGCCATTCTGTCATCTGTACGTCCAACGGCGAAGCGCCGTGGCGGGCGTCAATAATGACGACCACCAAGCGCAAGGCGGGGCGGTTGAGGAGGTAGCTTTCGGCAAGAGTTTTCCAAGCAGCCATCTCCTTCTTTGAGACCTTGGCATAGCCATAGCCTGGAAGATCAACGAAGTAAAACGCTCCTTCGATGCGGTAAAAGTTGAGTGTCCGCGTGCGGCCCGGGGTCCGACTTACACGAGCCAACTTTTTGCGATCCAAGGCGGGGTGACGGCCCGCCCGCTTGTTCCCCCGGAGCAGCAGAGCGTTCAGCAGGCTTGATTTGCCAACGTTGCTGCGGCCCACGAACGCGATTTCGGCCGATCCGTCTCGAGGAAACTGCCCCGCATCGGAGGCGCTAGCAACGAACTCTGCAACCATGAGCGGCTACGGTCGGAACGCCGTCCCCATTGTGTCGCTGGGGGCAATGAAGTCCAAACCCGCAACCCTGCTCTATTAGTGCGTGACTTTCCGGCCCGTCTTTGCGCTCGGGCGCGTAGATTCTACAGCCTCCGGCGGGACCGCTGGAACACTTAGGCCCTCGATGGGGCGCTCGAGCGCGACCATCAACACCTCGTCCATATGTTCAACGAAATGGAGCTTCATGTCCGCGCGAATGTTTTCGGGGATGTCAGGAACATCCTTTTCGTTGTCTTTGGGCAAAATCACCTCGTGGATGGCGTGGCGATGCGCAGCCAACAACTTCTCCTTCATCCCCCCGATCGGGAGCACTTTCCCGCGCAACGTGATCTCCCCGGTCATGGCAACAGAGCCGCGGGCGGGGATGCGCGTCAATGCGCTCACCAATGTCGTCGTCAACGTTATGCCGGCCGAAGGCCCATCCTTGGGAATAGCTCCTTCCGGGATGTGAATATGAACATCGAGGTGCCGGTAAAAATCCTTCGGGAGACCAAAAGCCTGAGACCGAGAACGGACATAGCTCATGGCGGCTTGGGCGGATTCCTGCATCACGTCGCCTAGTTGGCCGGTGCTGGTGAGCTTGCCTTTGCCATCCATCAGCGTGGCTTCGATGTTAAGCAACTGGCCGCCGACTTCCGTCCAAGCCAGCCCCACCGCAGCGCCCACCTCGTTGGTCTTTTCCACTTCGAGGTCGCGGTATTTGGGTACGCCCAGCAGATCCGCCAAGTTGTCCGCAGCGATGACCACCTTGTCTTTGTCCTTCGCTTTGGCTTTTCTCTTGCCCTTTGCTTTGGACACGACCTTGCGAGCGACTTTACGTCCGACGTTACCGATCTCGCGCTCGAGGTTGCGCACGCCCGCCTCGCGGGTGTATTGCTGGACAATCGCTTGGAGACCCTCGTCGGTGAAGGCCAGCTGCGAGGGCTTTAGGCCAGTTTGCTTGAGCTGCTTCTCAACCAGGTGGCGCTTGGCGATCTCAACTTTCTCAAACTCGGTATAGCCGCTCAGCCTGATGATCTCCAGCCGATCTTGCAACGCCGGCGGCAAAGTGTGCAAGACATTGGCGGTCCCGATGAAGAAAACTTTGCTGAGGTCGTACTCGACATCGAGATAGTGGTCCATGAACATGTGGTTCTGTTCGGGGTCGAGCACTTCCATCAGCGCCGCCGAGGGATCTCCCCGGAAGTCGGTCGACATCTTGTCGATCTCGTCGAGCATGAAGACCGGGTTCCGCGTTCCGGCCTTCTTCATCATCTGGATGATTTGGCCCGGCAGGGCGCCGATATAGGTTCGCCGGTGCCCTCGGATTTCGGCTTCATCGCGCACTCCACCCAACGACAAGCGAACGAACTTGCGGCCGGTGGCCCTGGCGATGGAACGCCCCAGGGAGGTCTTGCCAACGCCCGGAGGCCCGACGAAGCAAAGAATAGAGCCTCGGGGATCCTTCACCAGCCGACGCACGGCGAGAAACTCGAGGATGCGGTCCTTGACTTTTTCGAGACTATAGTGGTCTTCGTTGAGCACCTTCTCGGCGAAACTCAGATCGCGGATTTCTCGGCTCTTTTTTTTCCACGGCGCCGCCAGCAACCAATCGATGTAGTTGCGCGAGACCGTAGACTCGGCTGACATGGGAGGCATGGCTTCCAGCCGCTTGAGTTCCGTGGTGGCCTTCTCCAGAGCCTCCTTACTCATGCCGGAGGCGTCGATCTTCTTGCGCAGTTCGTCGAACTCGCTCTTCTCCCCCCGCCCCAGTTCCTTCTGGATGGCCTTGATCTTTTCGTTGAGGTAGTACTCCTTTTGTGCCTTTTCCATCTGCCGCTTCACGCGACCTTGGACGGTGCGATCGACGCCCAACTTCTCAATCTCGATATCAAGGACCTCGGCAATGCGGGTAAGACGTTCAATCGGGCCGAAGATTTCAAGCAAATCCTGTTTTTCGGGGATCGTAAGCTGCAGGTTGGCGCCGATCGTGTCGGCCAGTTTGCCCGGATCGTCCACTCGCACGGCGGCGATCATGGTTTCGTAATTCAAGTTCTGGCTTTGCTTGACGTATTGCTCGAAAAGCGAGGTAACCCGACCGATCAGAGCCTCTAACTGGGGACTGCTCTCGACCTGGAAGTTTGTGGTTCGGACCGTCGCGCGGTGGAACCCCTCCTCGAGGCTGACCGACACCACTTGTGCGCGCTCGACGCCCTCGACCAAAACTTTGACGTTGCCGTCGGGCAACTTAAGGCTCTGCACGATGTTGACGATCGAGCCCACCTGATAGATCTGGTCAGGCTTAGGGTCATCGACGGAAGCATCATGCTGTGTAGCCAGAAAGATCTTCTTGTCGCCGACCAGGGCTTCTTCCAACGCCCGGACGCTGGACTCTCTTCCCACGACAAAAGGGGTCATCATGTGCGGAAAGATGACCACGTCGCGGATCGGCATCATGGGTAGCCGACGCGTCTCCGATTTTTCTTTGATCGATTGCATGCGAGTATGGGTGGGTTACGCTCTGGCGATGAGTGCTGGGTGAATGGCCTGCCGTAGGCCGAATTCGTTGGGGAAACTACCCGGCCTTCTTTAAGAGGTTCTCGTTGAGGTGATGTTCCTCGACCATTTTCTTGGTCACGACGAATTCTTTGACCCGCTCATAGGATGGCAGATAATACATCAGGTCGAGCATCATCTCTTCCATTATCATACGCAATCCCCGGGCGCCGACCTTGCGTTCCAGGGCGAGATTGGCAACGGCCTCCAGAGCCTCCGGCTCCAGTTCGAGTCGGACCTTCTCAAACTCGAACAGTTTTTGGTATTGCCGCATGAGTGAATTTTTCGGGCGAGTGAGGATTTCGACCAGCGCCTTCTGGTCCAAATCACCAAGAACAGCGGCAACGGGGAGGCGGCCGACGAACTCAGGAATAAAACCGTGCCGAATCAAGTCTTGCGGCTGCACTTGGCCCAACAGACCCAGGTCGACCTGGTCAGGTCTTTCACTGGAGCCGGAAGATCCCTTCTCATGCTCCGTGGCAGAGCGGAAGCCAACGACACGTTGGTCGACCCGGCGGGCAACGATCTTCTCAAGCCCCACGAAGGCACCGCCGCAAATGAACAGGATATGCGTCGTGTCAACTGGGGTAAATTCTTGGTGCGGATGCTTGCGTCCACCTTGCGGGGGCACGTTGGCTACGGTGCCTTCCAGAATCTTCAGCAGGGCCTGCTGCACCCCCTCGCCCGAGACATCACGTGTGATCGACGGGTTCTCGTCTTTACGACTCAGCTTGTCAATCTCATCGATATAAATGATTCCTTGCTGCGCCCGCTGCACGTCACCGTCCGCCGCCTGCAGCAGCTTGAGGATAATGTTCTCGACGTCTTCTCCGACGTAACCGGCCTCGGTCAACGTCGTGGCATCGGCGATCGCAAACGGCACGTCCAGTATCTTGGCGAGCGTCTGTGCCAGTAGAGTCTTGCCTGTGCCGGTGGGGCCGATCAGCAAGATGTTTGACTTCTGCAGCTCGACGTCTTCCGACCCGGGTTGCTGCTTCGTCATGAAGACTCGTTTGAAGTGGTTGTAGACCGCAACAGCCAGCTTCTTTTTCGCAGAGTCCTGGCCTACGACATATTGGTCCAACCTCTCCTTGAGATCCTGTGGCTTCAACAGAGACGACAAGTTCGGCCCGGTATGGTCGGGCTTGTCGTCCTCGAGGATCGAGTTACAGACAGCGACACATTCGTCGCAGATGTAGGCTTTGGGGTAGTCGCCAGGGGTCGAGATCAGCTTCCCAACCACCTCTTGGTTCTTGTGACAGAAGGAACAGCGCAGGGTCTGGCCCGATCTGTTCTGTTTCACAGACGAACTCCTCGACGGACAATCCTCATGAAGCTAGATCCCAGGAGAACAAAGCCGGCCGGGGGATCTACAGGTTCGGAACTCCCTTCAATTATCCTACCTGAACTCCCAGAAGGCAATCCGCAGTTGACCCCAATATCGACCCCATGAGCACCTGAGCAACCCCTGCTGTAAGTGGAACCCCGCTCGCCGAATGCGCCGTAGGACCTTCCCCACTCCCCCGATCCGGCCCACCTCGACGCATCGGCCCCGAATTCAACCCAGCAGAAACCCGCTACGACCGGTGCAAGCACCACTCGGACCCGCACGCGGTTAAGCGAAAAGGAGATCGGAGATAATGATTCTATGGCTCTAATGATAGGACGTCCTTATTCCTTTCTCGGCCTGGCAGTGCTACTGGCCCTCATCGCCTGGACGCCCAACCTGGTGTCCGAAGACGCGAAAGAACAAGGCTGGAGCATCTACCAGCGAGCTCGAGCAGCCGCGGGAGCGGGTCCTGACAGCCACCCTGTTCGGGATTACAGTCTCGAGCGTGTCACCCGAATCAAGAGTGCTGAAGGGCAGGAGGGTGAATTCCGCAGCAAGCAGTATTATCTGAATCCGAACCTCGTTCGACAGGAAATTCAAACCGAACAGGCAACAGTAATCATGGTTTTCGACGGCACGAGGGGATTTCAGCTGCTGCCGAACGACTCCCGCTTCTTGCCGGATGAGCAGGTCGAACGCTTTCGGGCGGAGCTGGCCCGCGCCCACGTGCTGATCGCTGACCCGCCGGATCCCACCGACGTGCGGTTTCTGCGGCAAGAAGAGATCGAAGGTCGGCAAACCAACGTGATTGAAATCTATAACGTCGGGGGCATGCCCGTGCAGTTGTTCATCGATTCGGAAACCAACGATGTAATCAAGAAAACGTTCATCGGCGACACGCCGGGGGGGCTAGCAAGAGTCGAGGAAATCTATTCCGACTTCAGAGGGGCTGGCGGCTACCGCTGGCACCACAAAAGGCGGGTTCTTCTCAACGGGGAATGGGCTCTCGAAGCAACTACTTCTAACATCCAAGTCAACGTCGGGCTAACGAAGAGCGATATCCTGGACTAGGGGCCTGTGGCGAAAGTGAAGGTCGCGGATCGGGTACAGCCGGTAGCTTGGGACAGTCAGCCAATTTCGCGACCGGATACTTCCGCAACTTGTTGATTCTTCGTACGCGCGAAATTGGTGACAGTCCCCGCCGCGAGACGCAAGCCCGAAAACCCGACCATCTTCGCGGCGCGGACGAGGTTCGTTTGGTTGCCTGTCCCAAGACACGTATCTTCTAGGACGCCGCTGGCTTAGCCCCCCAAACCGTTGTGCTAAGGTGACAATTATGCGCGCACGCTTCACCGCTTTCGTTATGGCAGTCGCTTTTGCGGCGACCAGCTGGGCCGCGGGCGAGCTATCTAACCGCAGGGCGCCCGGCTTCACCCTCGTTGATCAAGACCGCCGACAGCATTCATTGTCGAGGTATCGCGGCAAGTACGCCATCGTAAATATCATGAACACGGGCTGTCCCCACTGCGGCACCTTCTCGAAGATACTCGCCGAGGCTGAAGCGAGATACGCGGGCCGCCTGCTGATCATCGATATCGTCAACCCTCCCGATACGCCGCGAAGCGTCCAGACCTACAAGGCCCGGAACCGCATCAACCAACTGATGCTATTCGACTGCGGACAAGTTGCGGCCTCCTATCTTTTTCCCAAGGTAGTGCCCGGCAAACCCGAAATCAACGTCCCTCACTTTTTCTTGATCGACCCCAAGGGCTGGATCGTCGAGGACTACGGCTATAACGCCTTCCAGAAGGGCATTTTCGAGGGTGAGGGCCTGTTCGAGATACTCAAAACCCACCTCGGGCCCCCGACGGCATCCAGCCGCCCTAAATAGTCGAACGGGGCCGCTTCATCTGAACCTCGCTTTGCGGCTGAGGCAGCCGGGAGCGTTCGCTATATAGTGAGTAGTGGTGGCGATGCGTTCTTTGGTTCGACTCTCGACGGGTTTGCTAGCCCTCGCCTCGGTTGCCTTTCCGGAGACGGTTGGCATCCCTTCACCGGAGTCCCACTTCGGGCACCGCATGGGCGCCGACCGTGAACTCATCGAGTGGGACGAGGTGGTCCGCTATTTCCAGCGACTGGAAACCGAGAGCGACCAGATTGTGGTCCGCGAGTTGGGCAAGAGCACCGAGGGCCGCCCGTTTATTCTAGCGACCATCGCCGATCCCGAAACGCTAAACAACCTCGACCGTTACCGGGAAATTCAGGCTCGGCTAGCCGACCCCCGTAACACATCGCAAGAAGAAGCCGAAGCACTCATCGCCGAAGGCAAGGTGGTGGTGCTGATCACGTGCTCTATCCACTCGGACGAAGTCGCTTCGACGCACACGGCCGTCGAATTCGTCTACAGATTGCTCACCGAAGATACAACCCGGAACCGGCGCATCTTGCAAGACACGATCTTCCTTTTGATTCCGTCCCTGAATCCTGACGGCGTGGACAAAGTAGCAGCTTGGTACAAACGCTACCTCGGAACGCCTTACGAAGGCGCGCCCATGACGGAGCTCTACCACAAGTACACGGGCCACGATAACAATCGAGATTGGTATGCGTTTACGCAAGTCGAGACCCGATTGGCCGTAGAGAAGGCTCACAATGTCTGGCATCCGCAGATCGTCTACGACGTCCACCAAATGGGATCTCAAGGAGCCAGGATGTTCGTTCCGCCGTGGATGGATCCGATCGACCCGAACATCGACCCGCTCATCGCTCAGCAAGTCAACATGCTCGGCGCAGCGATGGCCGTTGACCTGACCGCCGCCGGCAAGAAGGGGGTCGTCGTGCACGGCATCTATGACTATTTCGCGCCGGCGCGACATTATCAGAGCTACCACGGCGGCATGCGTTTGCTCAGTGAAGCGGCCAGCGTGCGCTACGCCACACCCGTTACGGTGCCTTTTTCGTCTCTTCAGACGCGCGGCCGTGGCTACAATGCCCGTCAACGAAGCTGGAATTTTCTTGAACCCTGGCCGGGCGGGGAGTGGACGCTGAGCGATATCATCGACTACCAATTGATTACGTTCGACTCTTGCCTTTACAACGCCGCCCTTCACCGTACCGAGTTGCTCGAGAACTTTTATCGCATCGGCCGGCGGACGATAGAAAAAAACTCTCCGTGGGCTTTCGTCATTCCTCGCTCCCAGCACGATGCCAACGCGATGACGCGGCTGCTCAAGATCCTGGAGTTCGGCATGGTCGAAATCGACCGTTCCGAAGAGGACTTTCGAGCGACCGGGCGGCTGTTCCCGAAGGGCGATTACGTGATTCGGATGGGTCAGCCCTACGGCTCGTTCGCCGCGACGCTGCTGGAACAGCAGCAATATCCGGACTTGCGGGAATACCCAGGGGGACCTCCGCTCAAACCGTACGATGTGACTGCCCACTCGCTGCCTCTGCTGAAGGGAGTTGAAGCGGTCCGGATCGACGAGCGCGTGGAGGTCACACTGGAGCGCGTGAAGAAGGTAGGACCCCAACCGGGCTTCGTGGCCGATACCGCGGTGGTGACGTTGTCTCCGGCGCTAGCGGATGAGCTCGGCTTGGTGTTCGGAGGTTGGAGCGGAGATCCCGCCGAGCATCAGCTTCTCCGCCGCTCTCGCGTCGGAGTCTACCGGGGTCAATCCCCGATCATCGACGAAGGCTGGACACGGTGGGTCCTGGAAGAGTTCGAGTTTCCCTACAAGCAGCTATCGAGCAAACGGATTCAGCAAGGGGATCTCAATCACGACTTTGACGTCATCATCCTGCCTGATGCCCGTCCCACGACGCTTCACGCTGGCTACCTTCAGGGCGCTCTGTACAATGGCGGGGCCGAAGTTCCACCTGAGTACTGCGGCGGGATTGAGGATGAAGGAGCCCGGTCGCTTCGAAGCTTCGTCGACGAGGGCGGCACGATTCTGGCTTTCAACCGCGCTTCCGTTTACGCGCTCGAGCGACTGAACCCTCCCGTTCGGAACGTGCTCAGCGGTCTCGACAACGAAAAACTCTACGCCCCCGGATCACTGCTGAACGTCACCGTCGACACGTCCCATCCGCTGTGCTTCGGCATGAGGCCGCGCGAAGCCGTGTGGTTCCAATCCGGCCCCGCGTTCGAAACTTGGGACACGGGAGAGGGTCGCCAGGCTGCTGCTGTGCTCCAGTTCCCACAGCAAGATATCTTGGCGTCGGGGTGGCTGCTGGGCCGAGAGCACCTTTCAAACCGGGCCGCGGTAGTAGACGTCGCGATCGGCCGAGGCCACCTCATCCTGTTCGGCATCCGGCCGCAATACCGCGGGCAGTCTTACGCGACTTTCAAGATGCTGTTCAACGGTCTCTATTACTGGGCGCGGTGAACTATTTCAATCGAGTTCCTGCAGCGGATCTCGTGGGCTGCTTGCCTGGCCCGGGGGACCGATACAACCGCACTTGATCCTCGGGCTAAAGGGAGTTCCGTCCCCACGCCACCCGATATTGTTTTTCATAGCGCCCCAGAGCGTGCCCTTGCAGGGCCAAGCCTGGATTTTCGATTTGAGGGTTGTCTCCCGACCTTTCAGTGGTCTTGAAGGTCTTTATTGATAGGGGTTCAAGCGCAATCAGGAGGCCAGGGAGGCCAACACCCGATGGGTGAAAGAGAGAGAAAGCCGTTGCAGCTAACTTTCAATGGACTTCTCAAAGTCGATTTCCAAGGATCGCGTGTCACCTCCGACGGTGGCTTGATTCTGGTTCGGGAGTTGGACGAGCGACTCGGACTCGGGAAACTGATCGGGGAGCATCTCAGTGACTCCCGGAAAGGCACAAACAAGCAGTTCAGGTTCGCTGATCTGTTGCGGCAGTCGGTCTACAGCCGCTTGGCGGGCTATGAGGATCTCAACGATGCTGCCCGTGTCTCGGCTGACCCGACTTTTCGTCTGATCGGCTCGAAGAAGAACTGGGATCGCGGCGGGGCGCTCACCTCACGGCGGCAAAGCTTTGAGGCAGAGCTGCTGGCCAGTGAAGAGAACCTGCTGGGGCTGATGGCGGTGAACCGCGAGTTGGTCGCGCAGGCCGAAGCGCAGGACGATTCCGAGCGCGTCGTGCTCGACATGGACTCCACGGAAAGCCCGGTACACGGGCAACAGGAAGGCAGCGCCTACAACGGCCACTTCCAGTCGGTTTGTTATCACCCTCTGTTGCTGTTCAACCAGGACGGCGACTGTCTGGCAACGAAGCTGCGACCGGGCAACGTTTCCAGCGCCGAGGACTGGGATGAGCTGCTGCTGCCCGAGATCGAGCGCCAACAGGCCGAAGGGAAACACGTGACGTTCCGGGCCGACGCAGCCTTCGTCAAGCCGGAGATTTACGAAGCGTTGGAGCAGCGTGGCGTCGACTACGTGCTTCGCATTCCGGCCAACAAGAACCTGGAGTTAGAGATCGAAGATATTCTGTTCCGTCCGCCGGACAGGCCCTCCCGGAAACCCTTGGTGCGCTATAAGAGCTTTCAGTATCAGGCCGCGAGCTGGTCCCAGCCACGACGGATTGTTGCGAAAGTCGAGCATCATCAGGGGGAGTTATTCCCGCGACCCGGCTTCATCGTCACCAACATGACCCTGCCGAGCCACTCGCTGGTGCGCTTCTACAACAAGCGCGGGACGGCCGAGCAATGGATTAAAGAAGGCAAGCAGGCGACGCACTGGACGCGGCTGTCGTGTCATCGCTTCCGGGCGAATGAAGTGCGACTGCAGCTCAGCGCGCTGGCCTACAATCTGGGGAATCTCTGGAGGCGGCTCGGGCTGCCACAGCGAATCAAGAGCTGGTCGCTGACGAGCTTGCAGCACCGGCTGATGAAGACGGGCGGACGGCTGGTCAAGCATGCTCGCTACTACTGGCTGCTGTTGGCCGAGGGGCACCTCAACCGGAAGCTGTTCGGCGAAATGCTGGGGCGGATCTGGGCGCTACCTGTGCCGGGAGGCTAGCGCCGACGGCCCGGACAAGGCAGCTTACGCGGGTTGCCGAGGGTCGGCGCGGGAGGGGTTTTGCCAAAAAGCCCTCGGCGTTTGCTGAAACGGCGCAATCGGGCAGCATTCGACGGCCGGAGCAGCAGCGAGAGGAGTCCAAACGGGGAAGTAGTGCGAAAACCGTTGTATGGCGGCCCGTGGATCGGCTACCCTGTTCGTGCCAGGACGGCCAAAAAGGAAATCCTGGCTTAAGGGTTCAGCCTCTGCCGTCACGTCGATGGGTTCTTGACTCAAGCGCCACGGGGCGGTTTCTCCGAAGACTGAGACGATTTGGCTAAGAATCGTGACACCATTCCGGTGATTCGGGTTCAAAACGACGACCTCTACCGCAACGGGATGCCTAGCTGGGCTTACTTCTGGCGGTCGGATGCGGAGCGAGCCAGCATTGGGTTGCTCCTAATGGCGGGTTGCTCCACCTAATGGCGGCCGCTAGGCTCGGTGAAACCACCCTTCAGGCTCATCCTGTATTGGATAACTCCTGCGTTGACACACCGGCGCCTCTCCGCTACCCTTCCAAGGGATGGGTCCCAAGAATCGATTTCCCGGCTTCTACTTCTTGAAGTTGGTGGTCCGCAACCGCAGCCTGGTCTACCAGCTGGTCCGGCGAGATTTCGAGCAGCGCTATGTCGGCTCGGCGGTCGGCTGGGTATGGGGCTTGATCCATCCGCTTGTGCTGCTAGCGGTCTACACTTTCGTTTTCCAAGGTTTGCTACGATCCCATCTGCCCCGTGGCGAGGTGACTGACAAGTACGCTCTGTTCCTGTTCGCGGGAATGTTGCCTTGGCTGCTGTTCTCCGAAACCCTGCAGCGCTCAGCATCCTCGCTGATCGACTACGCCAGCCTGATCAAGAAAAGCGTTTTCCCGGCCGAGATAGTGCCGCTCAGCATCTACCTCTCGACCCTCATCAGTCATTTATTGGCCATGGTGTTGTTAGTGGGAGCCGTTGCCGTATGGGAACAGCAAGTTAGCGTGACTCTGCTCGTTCTACCCGCCTACTTTGTGCTCGTTGGTATGCTTAGCCTGGGGTTGGCTTGGATCGCGGCGGCGCTGCACGTCTACCTTCGAGACACGGCGCAGGTGCTCGCCGTGGTGCTGATCGTATGGTTCTGGCTTACCCCCATTTTTCTTTACGAGGCGGTTTACGAGAACGTGTTTGGCGAGAAACTGCGCGTTCTGCTGGCGCTCAATCCGCTGGCGTACGTCGTACGTGGCTATCGTGACAGTGTTCTCGGAAACCGGTTGCCGTCCGGAAGCGACGTGCTTGTCCTCGCTACTCTTGCGGTCTGCTCTCTCGTCATCGGAGGCTTGTTTTTCCGCTACACCAAGCGCGGCTTCGCGGATGTGCTGTAGGCCGGGGGGGGGAGATCGAAGTAGGGAGGGCGGTAGTATAGCCGAGGGCACGGTTACCCTTCGGCGTCTGGTTTGCTTCCACCGACAATGATTTCCAATAGTCCCCGTTGGTCGCTTCACAGCTCGCGGTTCGCGGCCAACGGTTCACGGCTCAGAGACCAACGGTTCGACGGCCAATGACTTCCCTCGCCTTTCACTCGGTCTCGAAGAGCTACCCTCTCTACGCCTCGCCTGGAGACCGCCTCAAAGAATTGGTCTCCTTCAACCGCCTGCGTCGACACCGCGATTTCTGGGCCCTGCGGGACGTTTCGTTCGAGGTTGAGAAGGGAAGCACTTTCTGCTTGATCGGCGAGAACGGTTCGGGCAAAAGCACCACTCTTCAGCTGGCGGCGAACATCTTTCCGCCCACTCAGGGCGAGGTTGAAATGTCAGGTCGAGTTTCTGCCTTGCTCGAGCTTGGAGCAGGTTTCAACCCAGAGTTCAGCGGGCGGGAGAACGTTTTCCTTAATGGGACGATCCTCGGTCTGTCTTCCAAGGAGATTCAGCAGCGTTACGGGGACATTGAGGCGTTTGCTGAAATCGGCGACTTCATCAACCAACCCGTCAAGACCTACTCCTCCGGCATGCTGGTGCGATTGGCCTTCGCCGTGGCGATCAACGTGGAACCGGAAATCTTGCTGGTCGACGAGGCTCTCGCCGTCGGCGATTACTATTTTCGGCAGCGCTGCATGCGCAAGGTTCATGAGTTGCGGTGCCGTCAAGTGACGATTTTTTTCGTCTCGCACAGCATGGCTGACGTGAAAGCCATCGCCACCGAAGTGATGTGGCTCGAAAACGGCCGCATCGTCGAGATCGGTGACCCGGGAAGAGTCGTCCGCCAGTATCTTGCGCGAATGATTGAAAAAGACGCCGAGTACCTTCAGCTGAAGCAGTTAGACTGCGGAGAGCACCCGGAACGATCGGCAACAACAGCTCCGGAGGTCGTCGAAACCATCCCCAACATCGACTTTCGTCACGGTAACGGGGCGGCGGAGGTAATCGGTGTCGCCGCCCTCGACGAACACGGCGAACCGATGCAGCTCATGGACCCGCACAGCCGTCTGACCATCCGGATTAGCGTGCGGGCTCGCCAATCGCTGGCCACTCCTAACGTTGGCTTCATGATGCGCAACCATTTAGGCATTGACTTTGCCGGGACCAACACGGCGCGCGAGAATGCAACTCTTCCCGCCATGGCGCCGGGCGACATTCATACGGTCGACTTCCACGTCGATTTACCAGAACTCTATCCGGGGAACTTCTCCATCTCCCCGGCCGTTGCCGATGGCCCCCTAGACGGCTACCGAATGTGTGACTGGATCGATAACGCAATCACGTTGCAGATGGCCCACGGTGGCGGCCCCATCTATGGCTACATGCATCTTCCTTGCCGTGTAGCTATCAACAGCCGGCTGCCCCAGCCTCGGGCAAGCTAAGCGGCCATACCGTCATGCGAGTTTTGGGCGCGGCACTGAAAACCGCCGGCGAAATTGTCTTCCTGGTGGCAGTCAC
The DNA here is from genome assembly GCA_965222095.1 of Bryobacterales bacterium. Taxonomy (GTDB): domain Bacteria; phylum Acidobacteriota; class Terriglobia; order Bryobacterales; family UBA6623. The sequence continues at coordinate 758,279 of CBDCTD010000004.1, read as the reverse complement.
CCCGCTACTGTTGTTTGGGGCGATGCTGCTGTTCGCTGTCTGCGACCTGGTAAATCGCGTTCGAGGTCGCAAGCCGCAGCCGCCTGAGAAGAACCCCTCGACGAAGGCGGTCAGCGTAGTGATACCCAGCTGGAATGGACAGCATCACCTGGAGAGAAACCTGCCGTCGCTTCTCGCCGAGATCGAAGGAATGCCCGAAAGCGAAGTCATCGTAGTCGACAACGGCTCAAGCGACGGCAGCGCTGCGTTCTTGAAAGCAAACTTCCGATCGGTGCGAGTCATCGAGCTGGAAAGCAACCGGGGATTCGGCGGTGGCTCGAATGCCGGCGTTCAGGCGGCCCGCAACGAAATCGTGGTGCTGCTGAACAATGACGTGCATGTGACGGAAGGCTTCCTGGCGCCCTTGATGGAAGGTTTTCGAGATCCGCGGGTCTTTGCGGTTTCCGCTCAGATCCATTTCACCAATCCGCACCGCTTAAGGGAAGAAACGGGCCTCACCCAGGGTGAGTGGCGCATGGGACGTCTGCACGTCGAGCACGTTATCGACGATCGAGTGACAGCGCTGTTTCCCACGTTCTACGCCGGCGGCGGTTCGACGGCCTACGATCGCAACAAGTTTCTCGAACTGGGCGGTTTCGACCCCCTCTTAGAACCGTTCTATCTGGAGGACGCCGACATTAGCTACATGGCTTGGAAGCGGGGTTGGTTCGTTTTCTACGAGCCCGGAAGCGTTGTTTACCACGAACACCGGGGCACAATCGGCAAGCACTTTTCTGAAACAGAAATTCAACAAGTGTTGCAGCAAAACAACCTACTGTTCACTTGGAAGAACATTCACGGGTGGAAACGTTTGGTGGGGCACTTCGTCTTGCTTTACACGCGACTGTGGCTGCGGTGGGCCGCGGGACCGACTCCGCTTCGTCCCAGCCCCCAGGCCGTACGAGGCGCCTTCGGACGGTTCAGGCGGGTTCTGCGATCTCGAGCTCGCGCGCAGCGGCTGGCGCTGATCGATGATACAGAGGCCTTCCGAAGACCATTAGGCGGGTATTTTCGAGATCGCTTCGGTAAGGTCGACCCAAGCCGAAAACAGCTCAACGTGCTTTTTGCCTCGCCCTATCCGATTGAGCCGCCCCTTCACGGTGGGGCGGTTTTCATGAACCAAACCGTGCGGCATTTGCGGCACTTGGCGAACCTCCACCTACTTTGCCTGCTCGATGAAGAAAGGGACCGGATCACGAATGAAAAGCTCTCGGCTATCTGCGCCAGCACGGAGTTTCCTGTGCGAAACAAGAATCGGTTTCAAAGATTCGGGCTGTTGCCTCATGTCGCGAAAGAGTTCTACAGCCCGGATCTTGTGTGGCGATTGCACCGTAGCATTTATGTCAACGAGATCGACGTCCTGCAGCTCGACTACACGCAGTTCGCTGTTTACAGCGCCCCGTTCCGTCGGATCGCCACGTTCTTGTTCGAGCATGACATTTACTTTCAATTCGTCAGGCGAGGAATGAATCGAGATCTACGTTTTCAGTAACGACCAGCGCTGGGGGCCCTATGAAGCCATTCAGGCCGACATCTTCGACCACATCTTCTCGGCGCTGCCTGAGTTTGACCTGAGGCCGTTCCAGAACCCCACCGGTTCGGAAATCGTTGCCGCGGCCGCTACACTGCGAGAAGGCGCCCAGCCGGGCTAGTGCTCATACTCGTTAGTGGGGGCCGGCCCAGCCCTGCGGGGGCTGATTTGCGCAAGAATCTGCGTGGCAACCCCAAAGAGCCAAGCCGCGGGCGCGAGCCAGCCTTTCGCTTTTGGGGCGCACGCATCCTGCGTGCCGTCACGACATCGATCCCGCTCGTCCCATGCCTTGCGCGGGAGCCTCGCTCTAACCAACTGGGTCTGTCCGACTTATAATCCAGGATTTCCGATTTAGCTGCTCTGACGGCACGAGTCTACACCCTCACCCGGCGAAGCGCAACCATTTCTCCACCCGGTAGAGGCGGCGGCTGAGGCGGGACCGATCGAGCCCCCTTCTTGCCCCTCATGGGGGCTGATCCGCCGCTGCGAAGTCAATTTCGCAGACACCCCTCCGAGCTTCCGTCCTCAGTACACAGATTTCGCATTCGCCAAGTGCGGTGCTACCCGCCCGGCACAGGCAGCGCCCAGATCCTCCGCAGCATGTCGCCAAACAGCCGCCGGTTCAGATGTCCCTCCGCGAACAAGAGCCAGTAATACCGCGCGTGTTTAATCAGCCGACCGCCGGTCTTCATCAACCGGTGCTGCAAGCTCGTCAGCGACCAGCTCTTGATCCGTTGCGGCAGCCCGAGCCTCCGCCATAGGTTCCCCAGGTTGTAGGCCAGCACGCTCAGTTGTAGCCGTACCTCGTTGGCCCGAAAGCGATGGCACGACAGCCGCGTCCAGTGCGTGGCCTGCTTACCTTCTTTGATCCACTGCTCCGCCGTGCCGCGCTTGTTGTAGAAACGCACCACCGAACGGCTCGGCAAGCTCATGCTGGTCACAACGAATCCGACGCGCGGGAATAGCTCGCCCTGATGGTGCTCGACCTTGGCCACGATGCGCCGAGGTTGGGACCAACTCTCCGCCTGATAGCGAAAACTCTTGTAGCGCACCAGCGGCTTGCGGGAGGGCCTTCCCGGTGGCCGAAACAGGATGTCTTCGATCTCCAGCTCCAGGCTCTTGTTGGCCGGAATGCGGATCGCATAGTCCGCGCCGCGCTCCTCCAGCGCCTCGTAGATCTCCGGCTTGGCAAAGGCGGCATCGGCGCGCAAAGTGACCTGCTTGCCTTCGGCCTGTTGGCGCTCGATCTCCGGCAGTAGCAGCTCGCCCCAGTCCTCGGCGCTGTGCACGTTGCCGGGACGCAGCTTCGCCGCCAGACAATCGCCGTGCTGATTGAACAGCAACAGCGGGTGATAGCAGACCGATTCGAAGTGTCCGTTGTAGGCACTGCCTTCCTGTTGGCCATGGACCGGACTCTCGGTGGAGTCCATGTCCAGAACGACCCGCTCGGAGTCGTCGAACGCCTCCCCTTGCCCGACCAGCCCTCGGTTCAGCGCCATCAGCCCCAGCAGGTTCTCTTCGCTCGCCAGCATCTCCGTCTCGAAGCCGTGCAGCGTCGAGGTCAAGGCCGCACCGCGATCCCAGATCTTCTGCGAACCGATCAGCCGAAACGTCGGATCGATCGAAATCCGCTCGGCGTCGTTGAGGTCCTCGTAGCCCGCCAAGCGGCTGTAGACCGACTGCCGCAACAGATCAGCGAGCGTGAACTGCTTGTTTGTGCCTTGCCGGGAGTCGCTGAGATGCTCGTTGATCAACTTGCCGAGTCCGAGTCGCTCGTCCAACTCGCGGACTAGCAGCAGGCCGCCGTCGGAAGTGACGTGCGATCCTTGGAAATCGACTTTCAACAAGCCGTTGAAACTTAGCTGGAATGGCTTGGTTTGTTTTTCACCCATTGGGTGTCGGCCTCCATGGCGTCCTCATCGGGATCTAGCCCCTATGAATAAAGACGCTGAAGGCCGCTGGAAGGTCGGGAGGTCATACATCAAATTGAAAATGCGGGACAAAAGCAACGGGTGGTAGCAGACCGACTCGAAGTGTCCGTTGTAGGCACTGCCTTCCTGTTGGCCATGGACCGGACTCTCGGTGGAGTCCATGTCCAGAACGACCCGCTCGGAGTCGTCGAACGCCTCCGCTTGCCCGACCAGCTCTCGGTTCAGCGCCATCAGCCCCAGCAGGTTCTCTTCGCTCGCCAGCATCTCCGTCTCGAAGCCGTGCAGCGTCGAGGTCAAGGCCGCACCGCGATCCCAGATCTTCTGCGAGCCGATCAAGCGAAACGTCGGGTCAGCCGACACTCGGACGGCGTCGTTGACGTCCTCGTAGCCTGCCAAGCGGCTGTAGACCGACTGCCGCAACAGATCAGCGAACGTGAACTGCTTGTTTGTGCCTTGCCGGGAGTCGGTGAGATGCTCGCCGATCAGTTTCCCGAGTCCGAGTCGCTCGTCCAACTCCCGAACCAGGATCAAGCCACCGTCGGAAGTGACGTGCGATCCCTGGAAATCGACTTTCAACGAGCCGTTGAAACTTAGCTGGAATGGCTTGGTTTGTTTTTCACCCATTGAGTGTTGGCCTCCATGGCGTCCTCATCGGGCTCTAGCCCCTATGAATAAAGACGCTCAAGGCCGCCGGAAGGTCGAGAGGTCTGAATCAAATTGGAAATGCGGGTTCAAGGGTTTAACCTTTTCTTGGTGGTAACCCGCCCCTCTTGGGCGGCATCATAAAACCAGGAAGGGTTTTGGTCGATGAGCGATTTATGGCTGTTCGGATGTAGCGCTTTGTACCTATCTGTTGCAGCGGACTGAACGGCTGTGTTAACACGTTGGGCAAATACCCAGCGTGTCTTACTATCGTTATGTGGGCGACGATGAAAAGGAATTCGTTGAGCGAAACCACATTATCGAGTCCCACAGCGGCATTACCTGGCTTACTCCTGACGTATACAACACTGGAGCAGAGGCGAGGGAGATGCTAGCCCTCGAAAAGAACCCACTGTGGCGCATTGGGCCAATACCATCCGAGCAGATACTCGAGTTCGACCACTGCCCGCTTCGCCGTGTGGGCCCAGACAACAACGAAGACGGCGGCGCCTGGGAGTGTGCAACCACTAGGCCAATCCGCCTGTACACGGTGACAAGATTAGCCTAGCCGGAGGAACCTTAGCGATGGCGTGGGAAGATTGGCAAGACCCCAAGGACGCCAGTTCCTGGAACGAGATCCTAGACCTTTTGGAAGAGGGAGCTCGGCGATTCAGTCTCGATCAGAAAAGAGCCCTGGAGATTACGGTGACCAGAGCTAGGTGGGACACCGCTGATGTGGAGTTGCGTTGGGGACTAGGGTCGCTTCAGCGGAACATACATACGCGCGTCAAGCAAGGTCCTTGGCCCACAGTTATCGAATTGTCTGGTGCAGCTTGGAAGGACATCCCTGGAAGTCGGAAGCGTCATGTTACTAGGGCCGCAGGGTTGACTCGCAAATTCGAAGATGCAAGACAGCTGCGGAAGAAGCTGCCCAAGGATCTCGAATTGATCTTCCGCGAGGTTTCGGCCCTTAGCATCCCAGTCGAAGAAGAAAGGGCGGCATCTGCTGAGGCTCACGGGGATTAGTCGCTTCCGTCAGATCTTTGGACCGGTTGTTCTCTCAATGCAAGGGCTGAACACTTTGTAGGTCGTCCGTACCGTCCTTTGAGACAGGCACAATCTCATTAATCTCCCAACCGTGCGTGGACGTGTCGGCGGACGGTGTCTCCGCGATCAAGCCCGACATGTATCCCGACGAGGGGCTGCGCAGTTGTCCTGATAGTGTAGCCGCGCCTTCCACCATATCGCTTGAACACTTGCTTCGTTGAAGCGCGCACTCCTGCTGGCCATGTTTCTCAAACGGCAGAAGTAAACCAGTGAATTCCCTGTTATCATTGGCAAGATTCGTTTGGTGAACTATTTCAACTACTTCACGGAAATCGAAGAGCACTTTCAGCGCGCACGCGGAACCGCAACTTTCCTGCTGTCCCCTCTGGACTGGGCCCTGATCGAAACCTGGAAAGACGCTGGAATCCCGCTGGCGGCGGTTCGCAAGGGCATTGACCGGGCGTTTGAGAAGTGGCGCGCTCGCAAACGCCGCGTACGGACCGTCAACTCCTTGGCCTATTGCACCCAGGAGGTTTTGGACGCCGCTCGCCGGCTGTCCGAGGAAGTCGACGGGGCGGGGTCCGCGGAAGTCGAACAGTCATTTCCACACCAGGAATTGCGCGCCTACTTTCTCCGCAATGCCCGCGTGATCGAGCAAACACAAGCTCAAAAGAAGCCTGAGAATTCGGTCTACCAGCGGACATCCCAGGCGCTCGAGCAATTGGCCGCCGCCCCGGACGAAGAGTTGTCCGACACGGAAGCCGTCGAGCAGCGTTTGGCTGTGCTCGAAGGAAAGCTCATTGCTGCCGCCATACAGGAAGCTTCCGAAGAGGCGATGCTGTCGGCCCGGCGAGAAATGGATCGTCAACTCGCCCCTTATCGCCACAAGATGACCGGCGAACAACTGGCGCGGCTTGAGAGGCAATATTTAGAAAGAGAGTGTTTGCAAGCGGCTGGGCTTCCCCGTCTGAGTCTTTTCTATTTGTGAAACAGGAACCCTTTACGGCGTGCGTTTGCCGTGACAGGTCGTGGGAATCGCGCCGGCCTGACACTGTTGCGGATAAGTTCGGGGCTTCTAGCAACTTTCGCAACGGAATCCTGGTTGCCTCTCTCAGACGAAGGCCGCGATAGCACCCATCACGATGCATGCGATCCGACAGAATAAACGAGTGCTCCGGACTACGCTGACGCTAGCGGCCCTGTTCTACCCCGCGCACGTTGTCGCGCAGCTCGCCTGGATAGTCACAGGCCTGTGGAATCAGGCCGTCTGGGGCGAGCGAATTCTCAGGTGGGACTTAGGAGTCTGGACGATCAATCTCCAAACCCAGGAGATCCCCGATACGGCGGACCGCCTGGTGTATTTCGTCGCGTGTCTTCTTCTCGCCTGGATCTGCCGGAAGGGTAGTCCGGTGTTCGGGGGCCTTCTCGCGGCGGTGGCCGGTCTCGCGAGTTTCCGTCGAACGGCTGCAGTTGAACAAACGGATGCAGTCGGACAACTGATCCCGGCATTGGTGTTGCTGGTGATCGGTGCCCGATGGCTGTGCAGGTCGGTTAACTATCCAAGCAGGTGGAGCGCGGCTACATCCCTCGCGTTGGGGATAGGTCTCACTTCCGTCCTATTGCCCCCGATCGTGTTCGGATGGATCCCTTGGTCGGGCGGATTTCAAGCCGCAATCGCCTACCTTGCATTCTTGGGACTCAGTTTTCTGCTTGTGTTCCTGATCGCGGCCGTGATGTACCCGCAAATCAAGGAGGGCGCGCAGCAAGGAACTCGATGGAGCACGATCGCCATCGGCGTCGGGTTGTCAATCGTCCTGCTTGTGAGCCTCATGCAGACTCGGCGCTGGATCGATGAAAAGGACCAAGCGGCAGCCCGAAACGTGCTGGCGTCGCTTCCATCCGTTCCGAAGGGCGCACCCTATCCGACACTTCGATTCCATCGTGGTATGACGCTCGTTGCAGACCGTCTCCCATTCGGTTCGACCTATACCCGCTCGCTGGTTCTGCAACTCAAGGAATACGGCGTTGATTCCATTGCGCTCGTGGCGTGGCGGAGCTGGGTCCGCAATCCAATGCGGATGCTGGGGCCGCGTCAGGAGACCGAAAAGAGCGACCTGCAGATCGAAGCGCTGTCGCGTTTCGCGCATGCAAACGGCCTGAACGTCATGCTGAAGCCGCACGGATGGCGAGCGTCGAAGAACAGTTTGTCCACCGATCGAGACCGCAAAGCGTGGTTTCGAGCCTATCGAGACTACGCTCTGCACTACGCCCGGCTGGCGGAGAAGATTCATGCCGACGTCTTCTGCATCGGCACGGAGTTCGGCTGGCTGAGCGAGCACGAGGGCGAGTGGCGGGCCCTGATCGAGGAAGTGCGAACGATCTATCCGGGCCCGCTAACCTACGCCGCCAATCACGGGCCCGAGTTCGAGTCGGTCCGCTTCTGGGACGCCCTAGACTACATCGGCTTGGATGCCTATTATCCGCTTCCCGACGATTTTTCTACCGACGAGGTTCTCAACGTCGTCGAGCGGGTCCAGAGGAGCTACGGGAAACCTGTGTTGTTTACCGAGGCGGGATACTCGTCGTTCTCCGGCGCTCACCGGCGGCCCTGGCAAGACGGCGGCTCGGACCCCGTGGACCTCCACGAACAGTCACGAGCCTACGAAGCGCTCCTGAGCACCTTCTACCACAAGCCCTGGTTCTCCGGGGTGTACTGGTGGAAAATCGAAACGGGCGGCCAGGGCGGCGCCGACGACAACTCGATCCTTCCATGGCGCAAGCCAGCCATGGAGGTCGTCCGGCGTTGGTACCGAACTCCGCGCGACTGATCGAAGTAAAGCTGCCTCCGTAGACAGTCATGGAATTTCATGCTCAACGCCCCCCCGTAGTGCCGTGCTCGGCGTTCGAACGCACTGCCTTGATTGATATGATGACGAGGGCCCAACCCTTGTTGGCCTGAGAGGATCATGCCCCTGTTGAGAAACCGTCGCCACGCTACGGCCCGAGTATTGCCGGGCTTGCTGATTGCCGGATTGGGGGTCTTGCTCGTCCTTAACAACCTCGACGTCTACCAATTGGGGGGGCTGGAAACGTATTGGCCCTTGCTGCTCGTCGCTTTCGGGATCCATCGGGCCTTGGACCCGTCGCGCCGCGGCCGTGGCCTGGGTGCTGTCGTTCTCGCGACAGGGATCGGGTTGCAACTTTCCAACCTCGATTTGCTGTCCTTCCATCTCGCTGATCTTAAGCTTTACTGGCCTTTGATTCTTGTCGGAATCGGACTCTATCAACTCACGGGCCCACGCCGGCACGGTTGGGGTGCGTCATTCGGCGTCGCCGCTATTTTGACAGGGATTTGGTTCCAACTTGCCAATTTCGGGATCGTCCGGGCCGATGTGTGGGATCTGTGGCCGCTATTACTGATCGTCGTGGGAATCGCGATGGTCTACAAGGCAATGAGGGGGAGGGTCTGGCTGCGCTAGCTCCCCTGCCGACCGGGTAGGGGCCGCAGCACACCGTGGCCAGCCGCGGCTGTAGGTGGTTCTTTCCCGGCCTCAGAACCTTGCTAGTGCACAATCTCGCTAACCGCGGCTACGGCCTTCTCGCAGTCTTGGCGGTTGACGTCGTGGTGAGCGACCATCCGAGTCCGGTGCTGGTCGAGGCCGATGGCGAGGACCGCGTTTTCTTTGAGACGCGAGCAAAACTCGTCACTCGTCATGCCGGTCCCGGAAACATCGAATATGACGATGTTGGTTTCGACCTTTGTCGGATCGATCTCGATGCCGGGCATTTCGGCCAGGGACTCGGCTAGATAGCGGGCATTCTCGTGATCAGTCGGCAAGTCCGCGGGTGAATTTTCGAGCGCCACTAAACCCGCCGCGGCCAGCACCCCCGCCTGACGCATGCCGCCGCCCAGGGCCTTTCGAACTAACCGCGCTTGGCGGATGAACTCGCGGCTGCCGGCGAGCATCGACCCGACCGGAGCGCCCAGGCCTTTCGACAAGCAAAACATGACCGAGTCGACCGGGGCGGCCACTTCGTCAACCGAGCGGCCGGAGTGCGTGGCGGCGTTGAAGATGCGCGCGCCGTCCATGTGAACGTGAACTCCCGCCGCGTGCGCCCCCTCGCAAAGCTCTTCGATTATCCCCTCAGGATATACTCGGCCACCGGCTACGTTGTGGCTGTTTTCGATTGAGATCAGGCCGGTTCCCAGATAGTGATCACTGGCCGGCCGAATTCGTCCGCGGATTTCGTCCCAGCGTAGGAAGCCGTCGTTGGTGGCAACCGTGCGCGTCACGCAGTTCGAAAGCTTTGCCGGCCCACCCATCTCATAGAGAACTACGTGTGAGCGCTCGTCGCAGATCATCTCGTGACCGGGAGAGGTATGTACGTTAACGGCGATTTGATTTCCCATCGTTCCCGAGGGCACAAAAAGTGAGGCTTGCTTGCCCATGATCTCGGCGGCACGAGCTTCGAGCCGATTCACGGTAGGATCCTCACCGAATACGTCGTCGCCGACTTCCGCCTCAGCCATGGCGCGCCGCATCTCGGGCGTAGGACGCGTGACCGTGTCGCTTCGAAGATCAACCAGCTCGTTCATAGCACTTGATTATCACCCACGGCGACGGGGCTGAGCCACAACACGTCGAAGGCGGTTAAAGAGCTTCGGACACGGCATGCCGGCCCTACTTCTGCACGGCTAGTCTCGGAGAAACTGCTGAAACACTTCGTTCGAGAACATGACTCCGGCGGGTGTCAGACGCCAGGCGTTATCTCGGGTTAGCTCCAGCCAACCGTTCGCCGCCATGGCTTCCAATTGTGGTTCGTAGGCAGCAAACTCGTCGCGAGAAAAGCGAATCCCGGACATTTGCCGCAGCCCGGTCATGAGCCGGTCCTCTACCCTGCGGTTCCCGTCGATCTGGGAGACCTGGACCCTTGCACTTCCCCCTCCCCGGAAACGCTCGACGTATTCGGCTGGCGAGGAAGCGTTCGCCCAGCGCTTCTTTCCGTCGAAAGAATGGGCGTCGGAGCCGAACCCAAGATAGGCTTCCATGTTCCAATACTTGAGGTTGTGGGCCGACTCGTAGCCCGGTTTAGCGAAGTTCGAGATCTCGTACCGAAAGATTGACATCTGCGCTAGACGGTCCGCGGCCGCAGAGTAGAAGTCGGCGGTCTCTCCGTCGCTGGGAACGTCATCAGCCGCGTACCGGTTGCCCCCTCGACGCAGCTCCTCGCCGAGCAGGCTCTGGTCGTCGACTTCGAGCATGTAGACGGAGACGTGTAGCGATTGGAGCCTCGAAACCCAATCGAGCGAGGTTTGCCAGCTTTGCTTCGTCTGGTGGGGCAGGCCCGCGATCAGATCAATATTTACGTTCTCTATTCCCTCGCGTTTCAGCAGGGAGATCTCCTCGGCCACCACCTCTGGGGTATGTTTGCGGCCTGTGGCGGCGGCCTCCGTGGGCACAAACGACTGCACTCCGAGACTCACGCGGTTGATTCCCAACCGAGCCCAGCCGGATGCCTTTTCCTGGGTCACCGTCGTGGGGCTGGCTTCCAGGGTGGCCTCCCGCCAGTTGACCGCGGGAAGCGCGGCGAGAACGCCGGCAAGCTGGGGGATTTCGAGTAGGCTTGGCGTCCCTCCACCCAGGTAGAGCGTATCCGGCTCGGAGGGGAATTCGGCAGCTTCGATTTCGGCGATCAGCGTGTCAAGGTAGGCCGGAACTAGATCTCGAGGGAAAACACCGGATGAAAAGTTACAGTAGGTACACTTTTGTTGGCAAAAGGGGAACGAAATGTAGACGCCTGTCAAATTGGCCCCTGCAGAATCGGAGGGCCGATCTGGCCCAGTCATGAGTCTATCAAGAGTCATTGGAGTGGCAAGGAGCGCGGGTGGCTCGGCCAGTTGACGGACCCTTCTTCGGTGTTGAGAAGCTTCGGACCGTGCTGCGGTTACTACGTGTATTTACTCCGGTCGGAAACTCGCGACGCTGGAAAGGCCGCGACATGTCGTGCCCCTACTTCTCCACCCAACAGACCTGTAAGAGCGCAGCATGCTGCGCCCACCTGCCCTCGCCCGCTGCCCAACAGGTGTTCTGCTATTCTGATTTCGAGAGGTTGTTTTCCACTCTGCGCGGTCTGTCGATGCCGTGCAGCGGTCGAAATTCCAGGCCGCTTCCCCGCTGGCAGTTCTGAAAGATTAAGGAAAGGCGTTGTTTTGAGCAGCATCAACGGCATTTGTGTCAGGCATACGGACCTGCCCTCTTCGACCCCCTTATTTACCGATTTTCTTTACGATTTTGAGCGGGTCGCGGCTTACTACAGGTATCCGCCTCAGCCGTCCGCAGTCGCGTCGGCGGCCAGCGGAGTTCAGATCGCCCCGGCACATCGCCGGGCGCTCGTCGAGACGCTCCGTGAACAAAACGCCGAAGCTGGGCAGCCGACAGCCGCTCACCTGGACATGCTGGGCCGCGAGGGGACCGTTGTCGTCGTAGCCGGCCAGCAAGTGGGCCTCTACGGAGGACCGGTCTTTGCGGTCTTCAAGGCGTTGACCGCGATTCGCGTTGCGGAGCAGCTACGAGCGGAAGGACTCTCGGCCGTTCCGGTTTTCTGGCTCGCTACCGAGGATCATGATCTAGCTGAAGTCGATCATGTTTGGGTCTTCGACGATCAGAAGCAGCCGATCCGCCTCCAGGCTTCTGCCCAGGCCGGCTCGCACCAGCCAGTGGGTGGTGTTGCGGTAGGGGGCGGTGCCACAGAGTCTCTAAGCGCGGCACTAGCGAACACTCCCTACGCGAAGAATGCTTTGGATCTCGCCACGAACGCGTACCGCGACGGGTCAAGCTTCGGTGCGAGTTTCGCCGCTTTGTTTCGCAGTGTGTTCGATCGCTATGGCCTGATCCTGATCGATCCGATGCACTCGGGGGTTCGCCGGGTGGCGGCACCGATATTTCGGAAGGCAATCGAGCAGAACGCCGAGCTGGACGCGGCTCTCGTCGAACGCGGCCGGGCCCTTGAAGGGGCAGGTTACCATGCCCAAGTTCAGGTGAGTGACGAAACGGCGCTGGTGTTTCTGATCGATGAAGAGCAGCGTCGGGTCTTGCGACGCACCGACGCCGGCTATTCCGACGGCAGCGGCTCCTATACCGTGCCGGAGTTACTTGGTCGGCTTGAGGAGCGCCCGGAGGATTTCTCGCCGAACGCGTTGCTGCGCCCGGTCGTTCAGGATTTCATCCTACCCACGGCCGCCTACGTGGCCGGGCCGACCGAGCTCTGTTATCTGGCGCAGGCAGAAGTTCTCTACACGCGGCTGCTTGGCCGCATGCCCGTGGTCCTGCCGCGGGCTTCGTTCACCGTGTTGGATTCCGATGCGCAGGACTTTCTGCAGCGACACAAACTGAGCGTGACCGACTGCTTCGAGGGTCCGGAGACATTGCGCAAGCGCGTGGGTGAAAGGCTGCTCCCGTCAGCCCTCGATACGGCCTTCAGGCAGGGCGAGGCCGGGGTCGAAGGCGCGATCCACGCTATCGACGAAAGCCTGGCGGCATTCGATTCCACCCTCAGCTCGGCCCTTTCGACGGCGCGGGGCAAGATGCTCTACCAGTTGGGAAAGATTCGCGGCAAGGCCGTGCGCGAAAGCCTTCGCCGGAATGGGGAAGTCCAGCGTGAGATCGAAGCCTTGTCGAATCTGGTCTATCCCAACAAGACCCAGCAGGAGCGAGTCTATTCGGTCCTTGCGTTCCTCGCTCACCATGGACCTGACTTCATAGAGCGGCTGTACGGGGCGATCAGTCCCGACTGTCACGACCATCAGGTGCTGGTGCTGTAGGGAGTTGCTTTAGAACTTGGTTCCTTACAAATACGGTTAGTCAGGCGGCCGACTGCGGGCGCGATGAATCGCGCCCCTACAGGCTAAGGTTGAGTAGGCCTCACCTGGTGGTTTGGATTCCTGGCCGGCAGGAGTGCCGGCAGGTACTTCGACTGGGACCACCATGAGTGGCAGTCGCTACCGGGGCAGGCTAGCTAGCCCGTTTCTTTCAGAAAGGCCTTCGCCCGTCGGAACCAAGGCCGCTCTTGACGCCGCAGGTAACGAGGGAGAGTGGCTTTTTTGGTTAGGATTTCTTCCATCATCTTTCGCGCTTTTTTTATCTCCCCCTGCTGGGCCAGCAGCCGGCCATAGTTGAAGTAGGCACGCGAGACCGTCGTTCGTCCAAGGATGGCCTCGTAGGCCCGAAGCGCTTCATCGGCCCGGTCGGTGGCTTCGTAGGCCTCGGCCAGAGACAGATGGGCGCCGTAGAAGCTGTAGGAAGGGTCGGCTTGGACGACTCGTTCCAAATCGGCAATGGCACTGGCAACCTGCTCGGTTTCGAGGTGGCTGCGCCCGCGACCATAAAGACTCTCGGGGTCTTCGGGGTCGAGCTGCAACGCACGGGCGTAAAGGTCAATAGCTTCGGGGTGTCGTCCCTCGATGGCGTGGATTTCGGCGAGCCCGGTTAGTGCTTCGTGAGAAGGGCTGTCCACCACCAGCCTTTCCAGCCACTGCCGTCGGCGCCTGCGCTCGAATCGGCGGATGACGGGCGGCTTGACGCTCAGGTCCGGTATCACCTCGATCACAAAATAGACCGCCGCTCCTAACACATCCAAGAAAAGGATCACGAAGAACCAGTACCACTCCGGGCGGCGGCGGAAAAAGTGGATCAGCATCAAGAGCTGGAAAAGGAAAGACCAGCTCCAGTAGTCGTGCCAGAAGAACATGAACAGTTAGTCCATCCGGGGAGGACAGCTTCGCTATAGTGTACTGTTTCCTGACGGCGAGACGTGGTAATGGCGTGTCTCGAGATAGGTATTGCTGCGATGCAGTGGGAATTCTGTCGGGGCTCGGCATAGACTGGCGATAGATGATAGGAGGACAATCGCTGGACCGCTCCCTCCCGGTCGCGGCTCGGAAGAATCCGCGACGAAACTACTCCGGGGCCAGACGAAGACGTCTGGTGTCGCTACGTACGGCCATCGCTTGACCGACAGCCGGAGCGAACCGCAGAATGAAAGTATCGGCCAGCAGCCCGTGGTGAAAGTCCTTCGTCGCAAAAAGTGGTACAGTCACCGATTTTCATCCTCTAACCCATACTGGAAACAAAGCAGTTGCTGAAGCGAAAATCGGATGACAGCCCCTATTTTTTGCCGAACCTAGCTTCTACGACAGGCTGCGAGCGCCGGATTTGAGGAGACAATGGCAAACGCGCACCGGCTTTTGTTACTCATGTTTGTGGCGGCCCTCGTCCTGCCGGCGCAGAAAGCATCCACTACCTCTTCGGGCGCCAAGATCCGCCGGGACATAGACTTCAAAGGGGGGCCCGAGGCGCCTCTGAACCGGCCCGAGTCGGTACTCAAAGTCCTCAAGGCCAAGGGCACTCTCGAAGGGATAGATCTCGAAAAGCGCACCGTCACGATCCTTGCCGGAAAGCGAGATGCCGGTCTCGAACTCGGGTTCCCCCAGCCGGCGGGCCGCGAGCAGATCAAGGTCTCGAAGAAAGCGGCCAAGATTCTGGGAGTGAAAAAGCTAAGACTCGAAGAGCTTAAGGCGGGGTCGAAGGTGCGGCTCCAGTATTACCCGGCATTGGGCCAACTCATGGAGCTAATCATCGAAAAGCCGATCTCCTGAGCCGCGCGAGGGGAGTCGGGATAGCGGGAACCCCTGGCCCGCATTTTCTCACCACCGGACGGTCGAAGCGGGCAATTAGCCCGCCATTACTGCGTTGCGCTTGCTCAACGTAGGGTTCAAGTACGCTCGCATTGTTCAGGGATTTGGGCGCCGAGCGGCGTGCGCCTACCGACGGGCTTCTCACGCACTTCGCATTGCCACGTGGCGAGAAAAGCGGGCTAATTGGGCTTGCCCGAAACACCGCCTTGACCGAACTCACCGGCGATCCGCTTCCGGCCGGCGAAACCATCCTGGATGCGATGCCAGTATTCGATCCGGGGTTCTCCTAGCTTCCAACACCGATAGACTTCTTCGTTTCCCAAGAGGGCCGGGAAGTCGATCAGCCCCGTGTCGAGGTCCTTGACGAGCGCCCCCGATTCCTCGATACTGCGTGCCACCGCTTGCAGTCGCTCGACCGCTTGGTCTCTCGCTAGTGTAGTGCCACTAACAGTTCTGGACAATGGCGTGGGTTTTGGCGGCGCGCTCGACTTTGGCGAGGATATCTTGTGCCGGAGCTGTCCAGACAAAGGGCTTGGGCGCTTGGTTGCTCGCTTCCAGGTACTCGTGGATGGCGGCCTCGAGTTCGGGAACACTGCGGAACACGCCGCGGCGGATGCGCTTCTGTGTCAGCTCGCGGAACCAGCGCTCGACGAGATTGAGCCAAGAAGAAGACGTGGGAATGAAGTGAAAGTGGAAGCGGGGGTGCTTCGTGAGCCACTTCTTCACTTGCTCATGCTTGTGCGTGGAGTAGTTGTCCACGATCAGATGCAGCTCCAGCGCCGGTGGCGTTTCGCGGTCGATCTTGCGTAGGAATTTGAGGAATTCCTGGTGCCGATGTCGCGGCAGACACTCGCCGATCACCTTGCCGTCGAGCACATTGAAGGCGGCGAACAACGTCGTTGTGCCATGTCGTTTGAAGTCGTGGGTCATGGTGCCGGCACGACCCCTTTTCAGGGGCAGTCCCGGCTGGCTGCGGTCTAAGGCCTGGATCTGACTTTTCTCATCGACACTGAGCACCAGCGCGTGCTCGGGCGGATTCAAGTACAGACCGACCACGTCGCGGAGTTTCTCGACGAACTGCTTGTCGCGGCTGAGCTTGAAAGTTTCGAGGCGATGGGGCTGCAGTCCGTGCGCTTTCCAGACGCGCTGGATGGCCATCTTGGAGACGCCCAAGTGCTTGGCGAGGGTGCGGGTGCTCCAATGCGTGGCCGCCCGGGGCTTCTCGTGAAGCGTTGTATCGAGGATGCATTGGACGAATTCAGCGGAGAGCGCCGGTTTGCGTCCGGGGCGCGTCCGATCGCGGAGTCCGTCGAGGCCGGACTGGGCGAAGCGCTTTCGCCACAGGATGACGGTCTTGCGGTTGACGCCGAGTTCGCGGGCAATGGCGTGGTTCGCCAACCCCTGCGCACACAGCAAAACAATGCCTGCCCGTAAGGCCATTTTCTGGGCTGTGTTGCCTCCTCGAACCAGGCGACGAAGAGCGTTTCGCTGCGGAGCGGTGAGGGGTAGAGCGTCAGCGGATGGCCACATAAACCATCCTACCGTGAAAAGGGTGTTATTGTCCAGTTATTTATGTGGCACTACACTAGGATGCTGGCCACCAGCAGCGCGGTTTGCCGCAAGATCCTGACAATCCTTTCTTGGCCCAAGCTAGTCGCGGCCCGCGAGCCGCCTCGGAGAACTTTACGTTCGTGCTAAAGTGCAGCGGTGTACTCAGCACAATCCACACTATTCAATTATGACGTCATCACGCTATAGGGCCAAGAGATCTCTCATGGGAGCGGGTAAAAAAACCATAAATCTTAGTTTCCGGTGTGACCAAGACCTGCACGACAAGCTGCGGCTGCGGTCGTTCGAGCGAAGGGTTAGCATCCAGCAGTCGCTCGAAGAAGGCCTAAACATGCTTTTCTCGCCCGCCGGCACGGAACAGCGCCAGCCGCCGTCATCAAGCTTCGGCGCTGTCGACAAGAGAGAAGCCGCATTTCTCGACGAGATGCTTCAGTTCCTTCGCAATGCTCCCCCGGAAGCGGTGCGGGACGTACGCAGCATGGCTGCCACGATCGCAAAAATCAGCAAGCCCACCCATCGCGCCGCCCGCAAGACCGGCAGCTCCTGACGGCACCAGGCTCTTGGTGCCGCTGGAAGAGTGCGCCTACCCATCCAGAATGTTGGTCTCGGCAGCAGTGTCCACGACCCGCTGGCACCCGGTTATTGAGGTGGCCAGCCGCCGACCTGGATCGGGAGGGCTGTGAAATCTTTTTCACAAACGCGTTAGAAAAGGACAGATTGATGAGAAAAGGACTAAAAAGACAAAAGATCGCGCTATAATTATGCGCTGTGGCCCAAGTGATTGTTTTTGGCGGTTCGGGATCCGAAGAGATCACGGACGGCGAGATCGATTATCTTCTCTGTTTAGAGAATAGGATTCAGAGCACCCTGGAACTTCGGGACGCATTGGCCGACAACTTCATCACCCGACTCAAGTCAGGCGCCCAGGTGGAGCCGGGGCCCCACGCCGCCCGGCTCGAGACGGCGGAAGACAACGGCGTAACGGAGGAGCGACTCCTCATCGACAACGTTTGCCGCTACAAGAGAGTGATCGGCTCCGCGACAAAGGTACGCTCAGCCTTCACCTAGGGTTGCTCCACGGAGTATCGTCGGCGCTCATTGGAGAGAGCCCAACAGGTTGCGGCATGGATATCAGCAGCCCCCTCACCCTTTGATCACACCCATGGGGCGCAGCCGCGCGACCTTCTTCGCAAGCCCCGCTTTGTGGACTACCTCGATCACTTCGTCCACATCCTTATACGCTTCGGGAATCTCCTCTAGGATTCCCTTTCTCGTTTCGCTGCGGACGAGAATCCCCGCCTCTTCAAGGTTCTTGATCACCTGCTTAACGTCTCTCCCTTTCTTCGCGGCCGTCCGACTGAGCAAGCGACCTGCTCCGTGACACACCGTACCGAAGGTTTCTTCCATCGAGCCGGGTTGGCCGACTAGCACCCACGAGGCCGTCCCCATACTGCCGGGAATGAACACGGGCTGCCCGATCTCGCGGTAGGCCGGGGTCAACTCGGGGTGGTGTGGCGGGAAAGCCCGCGTCGCACCCTTGCGGTGCACCAGGACGTCACGCTGTTTGCCGGCGACTTCGTATCTCTCGTGTTTCGCGATGTTATGGCACACGTCGTAGACGACATCGGTTTGCGCGTCGTCGCCAAGGATTCGCTTCACTGCGCCACGCAGGAAGTGCGTGATCCCTTGTCGATTGGCCCACGCGAAATTGGCGGCTCCACGCATAGCGGCCAGGTAGCTCTGCCCTTCCGGCGACTGCGTCGGCACGCAGGCAAGCTGGCGATCGGGCAATCGAATGTCGTACTTCTTCATCCCGGCGCCCATTTCACGCAAATAGTCGGTGCACACCTGATGTCCCAATCCGCGAGATCCGGAATGGATCAGCACAACCACCTGATCGGCGGAGAGACCCATCGTCCGGGCTGCCTGCTGGTCGTGAATCTGCTCAACAAACTGGATTTCCAGAAAATGATTGCCGCTGCCTAAAGTCCCGATTTGCGGACGGCCCCTCTGCTTAGCCCGATCCGAAACCTTGTCGGGATCGGCTTCGCCCAGCGCGCCCCCGGCTTCGGCGAACTCAGCGTCCCGAGGCTCGCCGTACCCGTGGGTGACCATCCAGCGCGCGCCCTCGACCAACACGCGGTCCAGGTCCCCAAAGTTGATCTTGACGAAACCCGAACCGCCCATCCCGCAGGGGACGTCCCGGAAAATTTGATTGATCAGCTCTCGTAGACGGGGGCGGACGTCCTGCCGGCTGCGGTTCAGGCGAACCAGCCTCACGCCGCAGTTGATGTCGAACCCCACACCGCCCGGAGAGACTACGCCATTCGCGTAATCCGTCGCCGCCACGCCGCCAATCGGGAAACCGTAGCCCTGGTGAATATCAGGCATCGCCAAGCTCGGCCCGACGATTCCCGGCAACGTGGCAACGTTCGCCGCTTGCTCCAGCGATTTATCCTTGGCGATCTTGTCGATGATCGCCTTCGTGGCGTAGACCACAACGTCGGTGCGCATCCCAAGGCTATCGTCCCGCGGGATGCGCCAGCGGAAGTCGTCGATTCTTTTCAGTCGGGCGGCGAGACTCATATGTCCAGGAAGATGCGCGACTCCCAGCGGCCGTCGCGCTCGAGAACCTCGATGTCATGATACGTTACCGCTTTGACGATGAGCTTCCAGCGATGACGAGCCGGGTCGCGCGCCTGACCCAGGAGTCTTCCCTCGAGCATGGTTGGCTCGATCCTATCCACGCGGAATTGACTCGCCGCAAAAAGGCCGGCGTCGAACCGATAAAGAACCTCGCTGAGCCAGTTGACAAGCAACGATTCGTAATCTTCGCCCGTGGTCTCAATTACAATCTCGCTGCTGGGATCAATCGTCTCGGTCTCCGCAGCAATCGACATCATGGCTCGGGCGGCGTTCTCGAAGAGTTCCGCCGGGCTGCCGCCCCAGGCGCGGAACCCAATGTCGGCCGTGTGCTCGAGTACTTCGAAAGGCTCGCTCATGAGCGCATCTACGCGCGATGGAGACCTGCTTAGCTCGCCAGGCCCTTACACAGACCCGCGAAGACGCGTCCCTGTGCCCATTGTAGGTTGGTCCGCTGTGCTAAAGATGGATGTGAGGAATCTGCTGTCATCGCCGTCGAGGCCCCTATGGCCCCCACAGTCAGGCGCATCAATCCCTACAGTCGAAACCCGTACAACGTCAACTGACTCTTCTGCGGAAGCCATGCCAGGCACAATCTACCTAGTAGCAACGCCGCTCGGCAACCTCGAAGACATCACCCTAAGGGCGCTGCGCATCCTCAAGGAGGTAGACCTGATCGCTTGTGAGGATACGCGCCACACCCGGCGGCTGCTGAATCATTTCGACATCCGCAAACGGCTGCTCAGCTATCACGAACACAACGAAACGCGGCGCGCCGCCGAGCTCGTGCATCAAGCCCAGCAAGGTAAGGACATCGCCGTGGTTTCAGACGCCGGCATGCCGGCCATCGCCGACCCAGGCTACCGCGTCGTCACCGGAGCCATCGCGGCGGGCGTCCCCGTTGTGCCCATTCCCGGACCCGTGGCCGTCGAGACAGCGCTCGCCGCTTCAGGCCTTCCCACCGATGCGTTCCGTTTCGGTGGTTTCCTCCCGGCCAAAAAAACCCAGCGCCGCAAGACCCTACGGGCTATGGCACATTCCACCGCCACCCTCGTCTTCTACGAGGCGCCTCACCGAATTGTGGAAACCCTGACTGACGTGAAAGCAGTCCTCGGGGAACGCCCAATAGTCGTCGCCCGCGAACTCACGAAAATCCATGAGGAATTCCTTCGCGGCTCGACTTCCGAAGTTTTGGCCGAGCTGCGATCCAGGAAAACCGTAAAAGGGGAAATCACTCTCCTGATTGGGCGTGGCACGGTCGAGCCCAAAAAGACGCAGACCGTTCAGCAACGGGTCGCCGAACTCACCGAAAAGCAGGGCCTCCCCAAGATGGATGCGCTCAAGCAGGCGGCTCGTGAACGCGGCATCTCGAAGCGCCAGGCATACCAACTACTTGAGCAGCGCAAGCGGCAGACAGGGACCTGAACGGCAGCAGCGGTGACGTTCACCATGCCTAGTGCTTACTATCATAAATTAGCGTATGAATGAGAAAGGGGTCGCTGCTGGACGTTAGCCTTGGTCCATTCGAACGGGGCGGCGTTTTTGTTGTGCGCTTGGACGAAGCGGTCGATGGCCTGGCGTACTTCGTAAGGGGAGGTGAAACTGGCCCCGCGCAACGCTCTACGGCTGAGAATACTGAACCAGATCTCGACCTGGTTGAGCCAGGAGGCGTAGGTGGGCGTGTAGTGCAGGTGCACCTTGCGGTGGCGTTTGAGCCAGCGATCACGTTTCGGTTTGTGGGTGTTGAGGTTGTCCAGTACGACGTGCAACTCAAAACCTTGGTAGAGATCGACCAGTTGATTCATGAAGTCAAGAAACTCACGCCGTCTGCGGCGCCGGTAATGCCCGGCCGTGACGTGGCCGGTGGCGACCTCCAGGGCCGCGAACAAGGTCGTTGTGCCGTGGCGCTTGTAGCCGTGCGAGAAACCCGTCAAAGCCTTGCCGTCGGGCAGTCTGAGCCAACCCTGGGCGCGCTCCAGGGCCTGGATGTTGGGCTTCTCGTCGACCGCCAGCACGATGGCGTTGTCAGGCGGGTGCAGATAGAGTCCCACGATGTTGGCGGCTTTACGCGAGAATTCGGGATCGGTGGAGAGGCACCAACTACGCCGCCGGCACAACGAGATGCCGCGCCGACGCAACACGCGCCAGACCTGTTGGTCGCTGACATCGCCCAGCGCCGCGGCCAGCCGTGGAGCCGTCCAGGTCGCCTGTCCGCAAGGCGGCGTGTCGTCCAGCTTTTGCAGAATGCGTTTTTCGGTGTCAGCGTCGTATCGCCGCGGCTTGCCGGGTCGCGTTTCATCCGCCAGACCGGCCAGTCGTTGGCCAGCGAAGCGCGTACGCCACTTCGACACTCGTGCGGCCCGCGTGCCCAACTGGGCGGCGATCTCCCGGTTCGACATCCCTTGCGCCGCCAACAAAATGATCCGGGCTCTGTCCGCCGCACGGCGCTCGCTCTTGTGCGCGCGTCCCCAGCCCTCCAACGTCCGGCGTTCCCCAGTACTGAGTCTGATACGCGTGGCTATTCTTGCCATGCCGCATTGTCTCATACATACGGTTATTTATGATAGTAAGCACTAGGTTGTAAATAGCTCGGAAGGAGTTCTTCGCACTACTCAAGCAATGACCCAACCTCGAGATCTGCGGGCGGGAACGGCTGTAAGAGTGGCTTTGCGAAATACTGCTAGGGTTTCCCCATTGCGAGGTATTCAAAACCGGCCGCGCGTAGTGTCTCCGAGTCCAGCAGGTTGCGACCGTCAAGAATCAGCGGGCGGACCATAACCTTGCGGAGCGCAGCGAAGTCAAGCGAGCGGAATTCAGGCCAGTCGGTAAGCAATAGAACCGCGTCCGCGCCTTCGGCGGCTTCGAGCGCAGAGGAGCAATACGAGACGGTATCGGCAAGCTCCGCGCGGGCGCCCTCCATTGCTTTCGGATCATAGGCCCGCACACGTGCTCCCTGTCCCACGAGTTGTTCCACAACCGCTATGGCGGGGGAAAAGCGGAGGTCGTCGGTATTTGCCTTAAACGCCAGTCCCCACACAGCGATCGTTTTGTTCTTGAGCACCCAGATCGCATGGTTCAGCTTGTGCAGGAAGATATTGACTTGCTCAAGATTGACGCGCTCGACTTCGCGGAGCAGCTGAAAATCGCAGCCGTTCTTCTCGGCGATACGTACGAAGGCCTGCAGGTCCTTGGGGAAACAAAAGCCACCGAAGCCGATCCCAGCTCGTAGAAACTCCGGCCCGATGCGGTGGTCGTATCCCATCCCTTCGGAGACCCTCTCGATGTCAGCGCCGACCTGATCACAAAGGTTTGCCACGGCGTTGATATAGGAGATTTTCATCGCCAGAAAAGAGTTTGAAGCGTGCTTGATTAACTCGGCGCTATTGCGATTGGTCGCCACCATCGGTACGGATTTACCGTCTAGGGGGTGAGGGCAATCCAAATTCCAGGCAAAGTCCTGACGCACGATCGGTTGATAGATTTCTCGTAACAGCGCTTCGGCCTTGGTTGTCTCTACGCCGATTACTATGCGGTCAGGGCATAAGAAGTCAAGCACGGCTGTTCCCTCGGCCAGGAACTCAGGGTTTGAAGCCACGTCGAATTCTACGGCCCCTCCTTGCCGGCTGTAGAGCTGCAAGGTCTTGCGGATTCGTTCGCCTGTCAGCACAGGGACCGTGCTCTTCTCAATGACAAGCTTGTAGGATTCCGACAGCATGGCGATCTGCCGCGTAACACGCTCAACGCTCGACAGATCGGCTTCCCCGTCCGGCAAGGGCGGCGTACCCAAGCACAAGAAGATCATTTCACTATGCGCGATACCCTCTTCTAGACTCGACGAAAAGCGGACTCGGTTAAGCTCGACATTCCGCTTCAGGAGGCTGTCGATATGTGGCTCAAAGAAAGGCAAGCGGCCATCCTGGAGTGCAGCGATCTTGTCGAGGTCGTTATCGACACAAACCACGTCGTGACCAATTTCACTGAAGCAGAGACCTACGACGAGTCCCACATGTCCGGCACCGATGACCGTTACTTTCATTCACTTCCTCCGACAGCGATTTCCACTTGAGATCACCCTGTCACTATTCGGTGAGATGTAGCTCAGTGACGAGTAGTTAGGTGAGCTTTGGGCGCCTTAGCCTCCATATGCCTGGGTTTACTCGTTGACGGCCAAACCGTCCTGAGGGAGGCTGGTTCGGTGGGTAATAGCCCAGTCTCTAATCATATCGCCAAAGACGAGCCGGATGTTTTGAGTAGCTGCCTGATTTGACCTGACCGCGGACTGGGGGCGGGTCAGAACAGCGGTTGTTAGCGATTGTATTTAGGTACCGGTCCGCGTAGAGCTTGCCACACCTTGTCGCACGCTTCGATGACGTCCGAGTCCAAGGCAGAAGCTTCGGCGGCTAAGAGGTTCTCTTCTAACTGCTCGGGCGTGGAAGCCCCGATAATGATTGAGTCGACAGCGTGCTGCTGGGTCAGCCATTGCAGCGCCAAGCCAACCAGGGTCGTACCGGCCTTTCGTGCGATCGGCTTCAACTTCTCGACAGCTTCAAAATACTCCCGGTGCCAGAAACGTTCGAGGTAAGCAGGATTCCGGTCAAATCGAGTTCCGGCCGCCGGACCCTTCTGGAAGCTTTGTTTTCCGGTCAGCAGCCCACCGGCCAAAGGGTTGTAGCAAACGACATTGACTCCAAAGCGTGCCGTGAAAGACAAAAACTCCTGTTCGATACCGCGGGCTAAAAGGTTGTACCTGGGCTGTGAAATCCAGGGCGGTTGCCAGCCATTCTTCTCGCAAAGCCACAAAATCTCGCAAAGCTGCCAGGCGCTATAGTTGGAAGTGGCTGAGTAGCGGATCTTGCCTTCCCTTTGGAGTGCGTCCATGACCGCGAGCGTTTCTTCGATCGGGGTTTTGTAATCCGGCTGATGAAGGTAGTAAATATCCAAGTAGTCAGTCGCCAAGCGACTAAGTGAGTCGTCGATCGCTCGTCGGATGGCGGCGGGCGAAAGTCCGCTAGCGTCGGGATCCTGTCCCATAACCCCACACACCTTGCTGGCGACAATTGCGTTCTTTCTGCGGAGGCCCAGCGTCTTACCCAGAAACTGTTCCGAGGCCCCCTGGCTGTACACGTTAGCGGTGTCAAAAAAGTTAATGCCGGCGTCCCAACAACGATCCACCATTTGTCGAGCGCCGGCGAGATCGGTTTGCGATCCAAACGTCATCGTTCCCATACATACTCGGGAGACAGTCAAATCAGTATGAGACAGACGCGTTGTTTCCATCTATTTCTCCCACCCGAAAGATTAGTTTCTAAATCTTTTTGATCCACACCGATAATTTTGTGTTAGGATCATGAGACCATGACCGACGTACTTACTCTACTCATTCAAGAAAGAGATCGTCTAAACCGGGCGATTGAGATCCTGCAGTCCGAACCAAAGCGACGAGGTCGAAAACCGGGAAGCGCTGCTACGGCTGCCGCGGTACCAAAGAAGCGGCGCCGCCGCAGGAAGATGAGCCCCGCCGCGCGCAAGGCGGTCTCCGAGCGAATGACGAAGTATTGGGCCGGCCGCAGGAAAGCCCGGGGCAAACGCTAGTAGCAGCCTGCCTGTTCCTTCCTCGATAGTTCTCGTACAAGGCAACCTAAAGGACCCTTGCCCGTAGAATGACTACGCGCCGGCCTCCAAAGGAAGCGGGCGGAAGAACGTCCGGCTAACCGCGGCGTTGCGCGAAAAACTCCTGTAATCTCTTCAAGCACTCATCCGCCAGTACTCCTTCGACGATTTCGATTCGGTGGTTGAGCTGGCCGGAATCCGCCAGGCGGAACTTGCTTCTTACGGCCCCGAATCGCAGGTCTCTCGTTCCGAAAACGAGTTTGTCAACCCGCGCGGCGACGAGCGCTCCGGCGCACATCGCGCAAGGCTCCACGGTCACGTACATCGTGGTGCCGGGAAGCCGATAGTTACCCATTCCGCGACTCGCCTCGCGTAAAGCCGAGATTTCGGCGTGCGCTGTAGGATCTGCCCTCGAAACTGGAGCGTTCCCCGCCGCCCCGATAACTTCACCGTCTTTGACGATCACAGCACCCACCGGCACCTCACCCAGCCGTTCGGCTTCATCAGCCTGAGCCAAGGCGGAGCGCATGAACATCTCGTCCGACTGTGTGATCCGGGACTTCATTCTCCCACCCAAGTCTAGACCAGAGTTGTGCCGAAACGCGCGTCGAAGACCACGATTATGTCACCGAGCGAGGCACCCACGGTGGAGAAGGGTCCGCCCGCCGCCCATTCCCGACCGAGCAAAGAAAAGCGCGAAGGCAAGATTGGCCCTGACACCGCCCTTACCATCGCTGATAAGCCCAGATGTAGCGTTGTTAGACTCTTACTGTGGTTCGCAAAACATGGTGATCGTCGCGACTTTCGGCAGATCACCGCGCCTTCACAAGGCGGATGAACGGCAGCGTTTGTTTGAAAGGGCGCGACATGTCGCCGCGCCCTTTCCAGCATCCCGACTGTTTGACTGGTATCGGCCACAATGTTTTGCGAACATCAGTAGTTAGGCAAGAGTCTCCAAGGAACTGTGCCAGGTTACCTGCATCTGATCATTCGAAACTTACTTCGTAATCGCCGAAGAACAGTTCTCGCCGTCTTTAGTATGACCGTGTCGCTCTTTCTTCTTGGGATACTTCTTTCCGTCTACGCCGCTTTCTATCAACGTGAATCCTATGGCGAGCAGGCTCTCCGGCTCGTCACGCGGCACCGTGTTTCTTTCTTGGTTGCCCTCCCAGAGTACTATGGAGATCGGATTCGCGCCGTGGAGGGAGTAGAGGAAGTTTGCATCTTCAACTGGTTCGGTGGAGTTTATATCGATCGTCGCCCCGAGCACATGTTGCCGTTGATGGCAGTGGAGCCTGACAGGGTATTTCGAATCCGTACTGAGTCTAGACTGCCGCCGGAGCAGCTGGAGGCATTCTTGCGCGACCGTCAGGGTCTCGCTCTTGGAAGGGCCGTCGCCAACCGTCTCGGTCTAAAGTTAGGGCAGCGAATTACCGTTCAGGGCGACGTCTACCCGGTGGACTTGGAGCTTATTGTAAGAGCCATTTATGACGGTCCTGACGACATCGAGGCGTACTTCCACTGGAAGTATTTGCAGGAGAGCCTGCCGCAAAGCTACAAGGGTCAGGTGACCACGTTTTCCGTTCGGGCCGGAACGCCGCAAGATGTCCCACACATTGCTCAGGCGGTGGATGAACAGTTTCGTAATGCGCCGCAACCGACGCGGACCGAAACGGAGAAGGCCTTCATGGTGTCGTTTATCGGCATGATCGGCAATATCAAACTCTTCCTGCTTAGCATCGCCGGGGCGATCGTGTTTACGATCCTTTTGGTTGCCGCCAATACGATGGCGATGTCGGTCCGTGAGAGGATACGAGAAATCGGCGTGCTAAAAACTCTTGGTTTCAGTTCGACGTCGGTATTGGCGATGATCATGGGCGAGTCCGCCATTATCGCTGTCTTGGGCGGCCTTTTCGGGGTGACCCTTTCCTACCTGGCAACCCAGGCCCTGGCGAACGAGATTGTCATGTACATCCAGGGTTTCACGATGCCGCTGTGGGGTATTCCGATTTGTATGGCGGTCGCCCTAATCCTCGGTTTGCTGAGCTCGGTGATCCCAGCAGCGGTGGCGGCGCGTACCACAATCGCCGACGCGCTAAGGCACACCGGATAGGCTTAGCGGCCCCTCTTGCCGCTTGTGAGAAGCGTCAGAGATATCCCTTTTGTGGGTAGACTCGCCGCGTGCGAGTTTCAGTCGTTGCGGGCGGAGCCGGACGCCTGTTTTTGTGCCAGGTTGACGTGACTGAGGCTCTGGGAGTAGCGCGAAACACCTTTGTAGAGGTGCTCGGCGATTTTCTGGCGGTACGCGGCGGTTCTTAGGAGCTTTTCGTCCCGCGGGTTGCTTAGGAAACCAACCTCGGCCAGGATGGCGGGCATTTCGGCCCCGAGCAGAACCATGAACGGCGCCTTGCGAACCCCGCGGTCCCGAAGTCCTTTTGTTTCGCTCGCCAGTCCTTTGTAGAGAGAACTCTGCACGTGGGTCGCAAACTCACGCGACTCTTCGATCTTTTCTGTGAGAGCAATCTTCGCCAACAGATCACGAAGCTCGTGTATGGAGCGTTGTGCCGCCGCGTTCTCACGAGAGGCGACCGCCAAGGCCCACGAGTTTGAGGTAAGGCTGAGATAGTAGGTTTCGACGCCGCTGATGCCGCGAATACGCGACGAGTTGGCGTGGATGGAGACGAAAAGATCCGCCTTGCTCCCGTTAGCCTTCTTCGTGCGCTGCCGCAAAGACCGGGAACTATCGTCTGTGCGGGTATAAGCGACCTCGCTTCCCATCTTTTCTTCGATTAGCTTTCCAAGTCGCTTGGCGATGTCAAGCACGAGGTCTTTCTCGCGCAGACCGCCAGGACCAATGCCTCCCGTGTCACGGCCCCCATGGCCGGGGTCAATGACGACTCTACCCACCTTGAGACCGAGCGCGCGAATGAGATTTCGCTTGCCACGGAGGGTCGCCGAAGCCGGCTTCGGCGGCGGTAGCCGCTGAGCTAGGGGGACGGCTTTGGCCAACAGGACGGCTTCCTTCTCGGCAGCCGGTGCCGCGGATCGCGGTTCCGAAAGCGCCGTTGCGTTTTCCGACGAGTTGCTCGACGTTGCCGTGTTGGTGGGCCTACCGTCGCGCTTCACTGATTGCGCCTCAGGTTTCCGGCGGGCGAGCGGGTTCTCCGTCGCGGTGGCTTTGATGCCCGCAGTCGAGGGCGGTTCCGGATCCGCTGTTCCGACATGATCGAGCGCAGTTGGTGTTGCGATTGCCTTGCCTGCGATGGCGTTAGCGGCACCAGAGGCCGTTGCATCCGGGGGAACTTCCGTTGAGTGGACTTCGTCGTCCGCTGGAGTCGGCTTAGACGTGCCGGAAGGCCTTGGTTGATCAACAGCCGCGATTGCCTCGCCACCCGGGCGCCTGGGGGCGCTTGTTTGCGTCTGAGAACTCCGCCGCCCGGACCGTTCGGGGTCAGCAGAATCCAGTTCCTTGGCTACGGCTGTTTCACTGGGTTTCGCGGGGTGGGTAGCAGCAGCGGTCGGATTCTGGTCCGATGACAAACCTTTGGCGTTGTCGACAACAAAAGTGCCGTCCTCGCTGGGACGGACTTCCACCACGAACCGAGGCGGGTTCGAGAGCCACGAAGACCGGTAGCGGACCGGGCTGCGAAGATCCAATACCAGCCGCGTCGTCGAGCGCCGGTATTGGCCCACGCGAACCTGCTCGATGCGCTCGTCATCCACAGTTAGAGCGGGTGATTTCCTGAGATCGGCGCCCAGGCGAGCACCGAGTAGGTCGAAGTACAATCGTGCAGGACGCGGAAGATGGTCGAACTTGTACTTTGTTTCCTTGTCGACCTCCATCACGACGCGCGCGTAGCGGCCGTTTGACCAGAAGCGCAATTCCTTGACCCGAGCTGGGCCCCGGGGCGACGCAGGAGCGACCGAGGTAGGCTCCGCGGCCGGCGATTCCCGAAGGGCGGGGGTCGTTAAAGTTGCGGCTGCAACTCCGGCGCCGGCGTCTGGGCTAGCCGGCTGGGGTGCCTGGGTTTTCCGACCGGGCGGTTGTGATGCTTTTGAGGGTGCAGGGTCAAGGCTCGCTGTAGAGGATGCCGGCGGCCTAGCGATTGGCTGTGCCAACTCCTCGATCGCTGCTTGAGCATCTTTCTGGTACTTGCTGTGTGGGTACTCCCGAACAAGGAACCCGAATGTCTTCAGGGCCCGCTGACGATATTGATCTGAACGGAAACGGTCCGCGGCCTGGTGGTAAAGATTGGCCGCCGCCAGAAGACTGTCATCGCAGTATCCGCTGGCCGGGCTCGTGTACCAAACCTTTCTGAAGGCCCGGATGACCACAAGGTACTGCTCGGGACCCAACTCGTATGGGGGCACCGCCTTCAGATCAGCAAGCAACGAAGCAGCAGTTTGGTAATGGTCGGCTGCTCGTTGACGCTTCGTTTTGGCCGTCAGGGGAGCGAAGGACGCAAGAAGGGCGCAGGAAACCGCGAGTCCCGCTGCCAGAGGGAAACCCCTCCGGCCTCTTGGTCGGAGCCAGGGCATCTACCCTTACTTTGATTCCGTTTCGAAACGGATCAGGCCGCTGGGATCGACGGAGACTACGATCCTTGGACGGATGTTGTTGCTCGCATCGTCCTCGGCCTGCTCGCTCGAAGCGGAACGACCACCGACCGCATAGAATCGGCTGACGCGGCTCACATAATCCTCCGTCTCTGGATAGGGAGGAATGCCTTGAGCGCGCTCCACGGCTGCTTCCCCGGCGTTGTAAGCCGCCAAGGTGAGCTGCGAATCGCCGTCATAGCGGTCGAGTAAATGCCGGAGGTACTTAACCCCTCCGGCGACATTTTCGGCGGGATCGAAAATGTCACTTACGCCAAAACGATCAGCCGTCTCAGGAATCAATTGCATCAACCCGCGCGCTCCCTTTCGAGAAACTGCAAACGGGTTGTAGTTGCTTTCCTGCCGAATGACGGCGTGAATCAGTTTCGGGTCAACACCATACTGGCGACCGGCCTGCCGCACCAGTCGATCAACACTGACCTGGCCCTCCGATGTCTTGGCAGAGGGCCAGACCTGAGATCCTTGGACAACTCTCTTCTTCGGCGCAATGCTAGCCGTCGCCATCCGAGAGGAGTTGACACGTCTGACAAGCACACGAGTTAGGCGGCCTGTCTTTGCGTCCTCCCGGACATCATACTGCCGTACTGCAGGCCGCGAGTGGTGATCAGCCGATTTGACGGTGATCGTCTCGCGTTGGCCAACCTCGCCTGCGATGCGACCGCCAGCTACTGCCCTGGGCCCCCACTGGTTGAACGCTACGAGGAGCCAGACTGCAGCCAAGGCCGCCGGCCTTTTCACTAGTGAAAACAGTATCACAACGCTTGTTTTGATAGCAAGTACCTTATTTTCAATATCTTACCTTAGAATCTGGCTCCGTGGGAACTGACAGGTGATTCTCCAGGCCAGATTCTTGGAGGGCCTACCGTCCGGCTGCCCGTTAGTAAGACGCAGTAGATAGGCAATTGGACGAGAACTCCGTCGAGAGTTTCGCTTTCGAAGCGAGGAGCGGGCCGATACTCCATAGCTGACGTACATAATAACCAACCGACTTTTTTCCAACAACTTCAGTGGAAGCGTCGCTCGCCGTGGCGGCGGTCCGCCGGGTTCAGATGGGACCCTCTTCCGCTTTGATAGCGAGATGCGGGGATCTTGAGAATACGACGCATCGGCGACACTCGCCGTTGGTACTAGCCAGGATTTCCATTTTGGCCCTGGCACGGTGAAAGTATACACCCGCGCTGCCCCGAATACCACGTCTTTTCGCGCTGAACCCTGCACATGACCTCCGCCGGTAGGCGCCAGGGCTCGTCCATCCGCTCACAGACGTTGATTGAGCGGCCTGAACGGCGCTCCGGCCGACACTGCTCCTTGCGAAATCTTTTGGAGCCGAAAACTGTTGATCCTCGCCCGGTCAACGCTACCCGCTTGGCAGCGGCAGCGCCCAGATCCTGTGCAGCATGTCGCCGAACAGCCTGCGGTTCAGATACCCCTCGGCCAGCAGCAGCCAGTAATACCGCGCGTGCTTGACCAGCCGACCGCCGGTCTTCATCAACCTGTGTTGCAAGCTCGTCAGCGACCAACTCTTGATCCTGTTCGGCAGTCCGAGCCGCCGCCACAAGTTGCCCAGGTTGTAGGCCAGCACGCTCAGTTGTAGCCGTACCTCGTTCGCCCGGAACCGATGGCACGACAGCCTTGTCCAATGCGTGGCCTGTTTGCCTTCCTTGATCCACTGCTCCGCCGTGCCGCGCTTGTTGTAGAAGCGCACCACCGAGCGGCTTGGCAAGCTCATGCTCGTCACGATGAATCCGACCCGCGGGAACAGCTCGCCCTGGTGATGCTCGACCTTGGCGACGATCCGCCTCGCCTGCGACCAACTCTCCGCCTGATAGCGAAAACTCTTGTAGCGCACCAAGGGCTTCCGGGAGGGCCTTCCCGGCGGCCGAAACAAGATGTCTTCGATCTCCAACTCCAGGCTCTTGTTGGCCGGAATGCGAATGGCGTACTGTACTCCGCGTTCCTCCGAAGCCTCATAAACTTCCGGCTTGGCAAAGGCCGCATCGCCCCGGAAGGCGACCTGCTTGCCCGCAGCCTGTTGGCGCTCGATCTCCGGCAACAATAGCTCATCCCAGTCCTCGGCGCTGTGCACGTTGCCGGGACGCAGCTTGGCAGCGAGGCAATCACCATGACCGTTGAACAAAAGTAACGGGTGATAGCAGACCGACTCGAAGTGTCCGTTGTAGGCACTGCCTTCCTGTTGGCCATGGACCGGACTCTCGGTGGAGTCCATGTCCAGAACGACCCGCTCGGAGTCGTCGAACGCTTCCGCTTGCCCGACCAGCTCTCGGTTCAGCGCCATCAGCCCCAGCAGGTTCTCTTCGCTCGCCAGCATCTCCGTCTCGAAGCTGTGCAGCGTCGAGGTCAAGGCCGCACCGCGATCCCAGATCTTCTGCGAACCGATCAGCCGAAACGTCGGATCGATCGAAACCCGCTCGGCGTCGTTGAGGTCCTCGTAGCCCGCCAAGCGGCTGTAGACCGACTGCCGCAACAGATCAGCGAGCGTGAACTGCTTGTTTGTGCCTTGCCGGGAGTCGCTGAGATGCTCGTCAATCAGTTCTCCGAGACCGAGCCGTTCGTCCAGTTCGCGAACCAAAATCAGGCCACCGTCGGAAGTGACGTGCGATCCCTGGAAATCGACTTTCAACAAGCCGTTGAAACTTAGCTGGAATGGCTTGGTTTGTTTTTCACCCATTGGGTGTTGGCCTCCCTGGCGTCCTCATCGGGCTCTAGCCCCTATGAATAAAGACGCTCAAGGCCGCTGGAAGGTCGGGATGTCAAACACCAAATTGAAAATGCGGGACTAGACGTAATGGGGTCCTTGCTTTGCCGGACTCCGAGCAGGGCCTTCTCCAGAATGGCGCTGAAGGCCCCCATACGAGCAGACTGAGACGTCGGTGTCATCACCCGTCCTCCCGGTGCGGCGCGTTGTCTTCGAGGACGGCCAGGCGGTCGGCGAGGTCGCTGTAAGCACCCGAGCGGAAGGCCAAATCGATGGCGGTGCGGACGAGCGAAGCGCGGCCAACCTCGATGCGGTCCTCAGACTCGATCAGCTTGAGCATCGCCTCGACGGCCCGGGACGCGCCGTGTTGCAGACGCAGCGAGGCGTGGGAGAGAGCCTCCTCCCGGAGCTGGCGTAACTTGGTTTGGAATCGTTCGTCCTCGCGCAGCCAACGGCGAATGCTGCTCTCGCCGACGCCAGCCGTGCGAGCGGCGGCCACGATGGAACGGGCATCCACTAAAGCCACGAGAGCACGGTGTTGAGATGGCGTGACGCCGTCTCGCCGCGAGCGGTTATTAGAGCGGATTGGAGCGGATTATCGCTAAAACTCTTTCCCATCAACCGAGGACCCCCTTTTTCTATTTCGAGCATACACTACAGGCTCAAGGGCTTCGCCGCTTTGGGGGCCTATGTTGTTGATTCTGTTGAGTTGGAATGTTGTGACTGATTGGGGCAGTGGTCAGGGGATGTGGGGTTGTTCGCGGTTCGGAGAAAACGGCCGCGGATCTGGCGGGCAATCGATATGCTGAGAGAAGAGTCACCCGTGTGGTGCCCGCCTAGATTCGCGCTACGGGCTTCACTACCGCTCGTTACCCCTAAGCTCAGAAAAGCGATTTCCTACACCACCTCACACGCCGGAGCTACATCCAGAAGGCTCGTCCCCACTAACGGAACGGACACGGCATCTCGGGCGGGGATTTGTACCTGTCCCCCTTCCCCGCCTTGGCCCGTGATCTGGCTCACCGCTGCGCCGCCTTCTTGTTCTCACGCACACGTTCGATGACCGGCAACAGACTCTGGCGGACTTCCTCCCATGCAAGTGACCTTGGATTCGTCTCAGCGATGCTCCCGTCCCGACGACCCAGACGCTGCAGTCTTCCAAGGGCTCGATCGTCATCCACTGCGCACGGTTCCAGCTTCACCGAGACGATCTGCACTTCTTTTCGCCGCCGACGTCGTTTGGCGACCCGTAGTTCTATGTCGCGGATGTAGTGGCTGACCAGTGAGGCCTGGCTGGCGATGAACAGAAAGATGTCCATCTCGTCCAGCCGCCGGCGAATCTCCTGATCCCATTCGTCACCGGCTATCAGCCGTTTGTCTTGCCACGCCGTCAGTCCGTGCTGCCGCTCCAGCACACTCAGCATCGAGTCGAGCCGTTTGAGCAGCCGTTCATCCTCATGTGCATAGCTCACGAAAGTCCGCACCGAGATCGGTGCCTTTTTCGGATTGCGATCAATCGCCCGCGCGGCGGACGGGACCAGCTTGTCGAGTTCCCGCGGGACGTTGACTTCCGCGGTGCCCTCCGGCTGAACGGCCAGCTTCTGCTTTTTTCGCCGCGGCGTTTCGACTTCACGGAGGGCCTTGACGCTGATCCATTGCTCGTCGTCGCCCGTCAGTTTCACATCTTCGATCGGAAGCATCTTCAGTTCGTCATGTAGCGATTCCAGTTCGTCACGCACCATAGCGACCAGCACGCCCCGCGTTTCGTCGTTGTCGCCGAACACAAACACGTTCAGTTCCGGCCGATCGGTCTCGGCCCGAATAAGGGCCGCCGCGTCCCCATGATTCAGGACCACACCACGCCGCCAGTGCGACGCGCCGTCGCTCAGCGCATGCGTGCGGACAATGAATCGCGGCAGCAGGCCCTCCGATAGGCTCCGATAGCGGTACCGTAGCTGCACTGGGGCGGTGCTCCATGGCTCGTCCATCTTGGGCTCGAACTCCGGCAGCAGTTCCGGCACGAGATACTGCACCGGCCGGGATTTCTCCAGCTTGCTCGCATAGCACAGCTGAAACACCCGCATCAGCTCCAAAATGAAGTGGCGCGACCGCGCGGGATAATCAGCCACGTCAATGGTCTGCTTCTTTGCCGCCTCGCGCAATACAGGCAGCATGCTCCGGGCGGCGAACTGGCCGTTCCTCGCTTTCACCGAATCCGAGCGAATCACCGCATACACACCGCCAGTCACCCAGCTGGGTTTGAGCACTCGGGTATCGTGCAGCCGTGGGTCTTTTCCAAAGTACAGCGCCAGCCCCAGGGCATGCAGAATCTCCGCCAGATCGGACTGCGCCTGCGGGTCCTCCTCACCGTGTCGGACACACAGTCGAGTATATTGCTGATAAGTGAGAAAGTTCCCACGCATCCTGGCCACGGCATCCTTGATTTTCCGCCAGCGTTGCGGGAACGCCAGCCACACGTCGGGCATGTGTTCGTCAACCGTCCGGATGATGCAGCTCCGCAGCTCTTCGACCCCGTCGCCGTGCAGCGCATCGGTCGACAGAAAGTCGATGATAAACGGAAACGTCCGCCGCAGCTTGACCTCGTCGACGTTCCAGAGGCGTTTGTGGCTCTGGTTCATGACCACGATTACCGGTGAACCGCCACCTTGTGTGGCGATCAGATTCAGCCAGTATTCCGCGTCGCGTTGAGCGGTCCCGCTTCGCGGCTCTAACACCACCAGATACAGACTTCGCTCGGTCAGAAAGAACTGGTGCGTAGCGTGCAGAATCTCCTGCCCCCCGAAATCCCACGCCCGCACCTCTACCTTGCCCCGCGGGCAGTTCAGCGTCAGCGGCCGGATCGCGATCGAATGAGTTTCCGGTTCCTGTTTGTTCGGCCGCCTGCGGACGAGGCGTTTCAGCAGAGTGGTCTTCCCCGCCTGCCCGCGGCCCACCAGCAGCAGCTTCAGCTCCTGCAGCGGCCGGCCTTTCTCCTGACGCGCCCCAAAGTAGTAGCGGAGGATCTTTTGCGGATTATGCCCCGATGCAATGCTCTCCGGTATGCCGAGTTTCGGGTTGCTATGAATCTTCAATTGCTTCAGCGGCAGTTTGGCTAGCGCCTCGGGGAGTGTCTCCAGCTGATTATCTTGCAGATAAAGGCCGGTGAGGCCGTGCAACGCCCCAATCTCAGGCGGGACCGCCTTCAGCGAGTTATCCCATAGGGCAAGCGCTCTGAGATTGGTGAGTTCACCAATCCATGTGGGCAGCTCAGTAATCTTGTTCCCTCCAAGCTCCAATCCTGCGAACCAGCGAGCGGATCGCAGAGACTCCGGCACTTCCTTCAGTCCGAGGCCTCGGAGGATAAGGGTGGGCATTCGCCCAATACGTGGCGCGAAGCCCCATGTGAGCGTCCCAACAGACTTCGCCGCGATCAGCTTATCTGCGATCTCCTCGGGCGTTCGTGTCTTACGCCTCGCCCTTTTCTTAAGGTCGGATTTTTTCTTCGACGTGCGTGTCTGTCTGGTTGCGCGTTTTTTAGCCATGGTCCATGCCTGTTTGTGAAGAAGTGCACGTAGCGCAGGGCTGGGCGGTCGTTTTGCCCAAAAAGTGAGCCGTTCCCGCATCGCTCCGTTGACCCCGTCCGAGCCGCGACTCCGCAACCGGTGGCCGAACAGATGGGAAACGAATCTGATCAGGGGCCTGACCGTGCTACGATCGGATAGTTGGTGGTGAGGCTTGTTCTCGACAGCTATCCTGCGGCAGAACAATCTTGCTGCCGATGATCGGCCAAACCATCAGCAACTACAAGATCACCGCAAACTCCGTGAAGGTGGGATGGATGTCGTCGACAAAGCCGCGGACACGAAGCTCAACCACCCCGTCGCCCTCCAATTCTCGCCCCACCGGTTGATAGACGAAGCAGCGAACAAGCGCTTTGATCGAGAAGCCAAGCTGCAGCGGCACTGTTTCACGGCCCGGCTGTCCCGCTGACGAAATTGCCGAGGACGATGCACGGACGGTCATGGCAATTGCCTTCATCGGAGGCGAAAGCCTCGGCAGATCCGTCCAGCAAGGCCCACTCAAGGTTGCCGAATCTCTGCACGTCTACCGGCAAATAGCATGAAAAGGGGGTCGTCCACCGCGACGTCAAGCCCAGGATCTCGCGCGACTAATCATGCGTAGAGGGGCATCACAGGGATGGGACGGCCTTGTGGCGGATGCCCTTCACATCTTTGTCCTATGGGCATTCGCTGTCGCACAGCCGCTGTTTGACCCAGGATTTCCGATTTAGCTGCTCTGACGGCACGAGTCTACACCCTCACCCGGCGAAGCGCAACCATTTCTCCACCCGGTAGAGGCGGCGGCTGAGGCGGGACCGATCGAGCCCCCTTCTTGCCCCTCATGGGGGCTGATCCGCCGCTGCGAAGTCAATTTCGCAGACACCCCTCCGAGCTTCCGTCCTCAGTACACAGATTTCGCATTCGCCAAGTGCGGTGCTACCCGCCCGGCACAGGCAGCGCCCAGATCCTCCGCAGCATGTCGCCAAACAGCCGCCGGTTCAGATGTCCCTCCGCGAACAAGAGCCAGTAATACCGCGCGTGTTTAATCAGCCGACCGCCGGTCTTCATCAACCGGTGCTGCAAGCTCGTCAGCGACCAGCTCTTGATCCGTTGCGGCAGCCCGAGCCTCCGCCATAGGTTCCCCAGGTTGTAGGCCAGCACGCTCAGTTGTAGCCGTACCTCGTTGGCCCGAAAGCGATGGCACGACAGCCGCGTCCAGTGCGTGGCCTGCTTACCTTCTTTGATCCACTGCTCCGCCGTGCCGCGCTTGTTGTAGAAACGCACCACCGAACGGCTCGGCAAGCTCATGCTGGTCACAACGAATCCGACGCGCGGGAATAGCTCGCCCTGATGGTGCTCGACCTTGGCCACGATGCGCCGAGGTTGGGACCAACTCTCCGCCTGATAGCGAAAACTCTTGTAGCGCACCAGCGGCTTGCGGGAGGGCCTTCCCGGTGGCCGAAACAGGATGTCTTCGATCTCCAGCTCCAGGCTCTTGTTGGCCGGAATGCGGATCGCATAGTCCGCGCCGCGCTCCTCCAGCGCCTCGTAGATCTCCGGCTTGGCAAAGGCGGCATCGGCGCGCAAAGTGACCTGCTTGCCTTCGGCCTGTTGGCGCTCGATCTCCGGCAGTAGCAGCTCGCCCCAGTCCTCGGCGCTGTGCACGTTGCCGGGACGCAGCTTCGCCGCCAGACAATCGCCGTGCTGATTGAACAGCAACAGCGGGTGATAGCAGACCGATTCGAAGTGTCCGTTGTAGGCACTGCCTTCCTGTTGGCCATGGACCGGACTCTCGGTGGAGTCCATGTCCAGAACGACCCGCTCGGAGTCGTCGAACGCCTCCCCTTGCCCGACCAGCCCTCGGTTCAGCGCCATCAGCCCCAGCAGGTTCTCTTCGCTCGCCAGCATCTCCGTCTCGAAGCCGTGCAGCGTCGAGGTCAAGGCCGCACCGCGATCCCAGATCTTCTGCGAACCGATCAGCCGAAACGTCGGATCGATCGAAATCCGCTCGGCGTCGTTGAGGTCCTCGTAGCCCGCCAAGCGGCTGTAGACCGACTGCCGCAACAGATCAGCGAGCGTGAACTGCTTGTTTGTGCCTTGCCGGGAGTCGCTGAGATGCTCGTTGATCAACTTGCCGAGTCCGAGTCGCTCGTCCAACTCGCGGACTAGCAGCAGGCCGCCGTCAGAAGTGACGTGCGATCCTTGGAAATCGACTTTCAACAAGCCGTTGAAACTTAGCTGGAATGGCTTGGTTTGTTTTTCACCCATTGGGTGTCGGCCTCCATGGCGTCCTCATCGGGATCTAGCCCCTATGAATAAAGACGCTGAAGGCCGCTGGAAGGTCGGGAGGTCATACATCAAATTGAAAATGCGGGTTGACATCATTTCGAAGAACGCGGCATTCCTGGTTGCCCATCGTGCACAACCCGAGGATGTCTTGCTGGTGGCGTTGATCTGTCTGACACTACCTTCCATCCTCGTCCTCATCGCACTGCTGGGCGGTCTGGTTAACCGTTCCCTCCGCACAGGAATCCATTTTCTCTCTATCTGGGCGCTCGTCACGCTGATCGCCCTGCCGCCGGTGCACCGAGTCGCACTGATACCCGGCGCGGCGGCCGTGGGGGGGGGCAGCTGCGGCAGGCCTGATCGCAGCCGCCGCCTACGTCCGCGTCCTAGGACTGCGAACATTCCTCAGCGCCCTCTCAGTGGTGCTCGTTGTGTTTCCCGGATTCTTCTTGGTGGGCTCGCCGGTAAGGGACATCGTTTTCCAGAACGAGCCCGAGAATGTCGCCTATCAGGTCACGGCGGAATCCCCGATTGTCATGGTCGTCTTTGACGAAATGACCTCAACGGCTCTGTTGGACGGGGACGGCCGCATTGACTCGGCAAGTTATCCGAACTTTGCCGCCCTAGCACAAGAGAGCTACTGGTTCCGGAACGCCACGACGGTGGCCTCCCACACTCCGCACGCGATTCCGGCCCTGCTCACAGGTAAGTACCCAAAGTATCCATCCAAGCCAATGGCGGCGGACTATCCTCAAAACCTATTCACCTTATTGGAAGGTTCATATGACCTCGCGGTTCACGAAGGCGCGACGCAGCTTTGCCCAAAAAGATCGTGTAAGTCCGCCCTATCGCAAAGACCGACACGCGAACGCTTGCGATCGTTGTTAACAGACATCAGCTACATCTACCTTGCGATTGTCGTGCCCGAAGACCTGGCCGCCGGTTTGCCGGTAGTCACGCAGTCGTGGAGGAACTTTCATCCCGATACGAACACGGCCTGGGGCACGATCGTTTTGGACCAGGGGATCGCATCCCGGGATCCGTGGGAGGATCGGGCCGCGATCTTCGCTGACTTTGTCGGCTCAATCCGACCTTCTGGGCGCCCAACCTTACATTTTCTCAATATCCTTCTTCCCCATGCCCCTTGGGAATACCTGCCGTCGGGCAGGATCTACAATCGCGATCAGCAAGGGTTCTTGGGAGTAACGGGTCTGGGCCTAACCCGTCGTGAACAATGGACCGATGACGAGTTCGTAGTCCTTCAGGGATTTCAACGGTACCTCCTTCAAGTCGGGTTCGTCGATACCCTGCTCGGCAATCTTGTCGCACGCTTAAAGCAGAAGAGGCTATACGACCGCTCGTTGGTTGTGATAACGGCGGACCACGGGGTCAGCTTCCGGCCCGGACGGTTGCGTCGAGGTGTGAGCGAAGCAAACGTTCGCGACCAAATGGAGGTTCCGCTTTTTATCAAAGCGCCGAATCAGAGCAAGGGCGTGCTCAGTGACCGCCACGTTCAATTGATCGACGTGCTCCCAACCGTGCTGGAGCTGTTAGGAATGCCTCCACCTTGGGAAATGAACGGTGTTTCCGCCATCAACGCCGCGCCTGTAGAGCGTAAGGAGCTGACTCTATTTAACTACAGCGGCAAACGGTTTGACGTTGGGCCGAGGTCAATCCTTCAGTCGGAAATGCTTCGACGTAAGCTCGAAGCCTTTGGGTCAGGAGGTACCGCGGAAAGATTGTTTAGCATTCCCCCTTACGGGGAGATCGTCGGCCGCCGATCGGTGGACGTGGGGGTGGCGGAGCCGACCGATGTCACGATCAAGCTGAATCGACCGGCCTTGTTCAAACACGTGGATCCGTCTTCCGATTTCGTGCCGGCGTGGCTCACTGCTACTCTGGTTCCGCCGCAGAAACCCGGCACTCGGCGCAGCTTT
Organism: Bryobacterales bacterium; assembly: GCA_965222095.1. Taxonomy (GTDB): domain Bacteria; phylum Acidobacteriota; class Terriglobia; order Bryobacterales; family UBA6623. The sequence continues at coordinate 718,457 of CBDCTD010000004.1, read as the reverse complement.
GCGATTTCGGTCAACGGCATTATTCGAGCGGTCGGGCGGGAAACATTGGACAAAGGCGGGCGGAAAGTTTTCTCAGCTTTAGTCCCCGAAACGTCATTTCGAGTTGGACGCAACGACATCGAGGTTTTTTTGGTGTCGCGCAGAGCCGGCCGAACGCTTTTGCAGCCCGTTGGAATCTCTGCGCGGTCAAAGCCTCCGATTGTCGGGTTTGTTGGTTCCGTCAATGGTTCCCGTAGACCTGTTTTGCGGAGCGAGCAAACCGTTGTGGTCAAAGGATGGGCCGCGGACCGAGTACGAGGGGCGCCCGTGAAAAGAGTAGAAATTATTGTCAACGGGGAAGTGATCGGCTCGACATCCGATTTCTTCGAGCGACCTGATGTCGTATGGCGAATGAACCGGCCGGACTTCAAGAGAAGCGGGTGGGCAATCAAAGGGAAACTTCCTCAGCTGGAAGTCGGCCATTACTTAATGGAGGGCAGAGGGACCACCGAAGAAGGAACCGGTTCTCACCTCACCCCGAAAAGGTTTAAGGTCGACCGCTAAACAGTTATCAGCTCCGGCCGTGGTCAAAAAGCGCGCCCAGAGACAATGTTTGTGCGGTGCTGAACTGGTACGAAGAGTTCCGCGACCACGAGCAGGACTGGACGGCGTCGAAACGAACTACATGCGGGCTGTCCACGGATAGGCGTCGTGAAATCGCCTTTCGTTCGAACACATCGTCTTTCCCGTTAGCCCCGGCGTCTCTTCTTAGGGGGGACACGTGTGACGAGAGCGAAGCGGCGAAGTTGCGCTGCGGTTCTGGAAGCCAAGACGCCATCCGCTAATGGGTCTGTGAAAAAACCCTGAAATACTGGGACAGTCAGCCCGCGGCGGAGTCGTCATTGGGGACGGGGACAGGCACCCAGGACGTTCCACGTTCGGGGGTCCGACAGGAAAAAACCCGGCCGTCTTCGTGGCGCGGACAAGGTTCGCTTGGTTGCCTGTCCCCATTCGGGCTTCTAGGACGCCGCTTGTGACAGTCCCTGATTTTTTCACAGCTTCCTGTACCCGTGCCTCCCGCAAGTCTTTGATAAAGCGCCCCGTCCGTGCATGATGCTTAGGACAGCCCCCCGTTTTTTCACAGACTCTAATGGGCACGGCATGCCGTGCCCCTACGGTCTTACACAACGCCTCGCACGGATTTCGCTTTGCGCCCGCTCACACTCGCGGCTCGGCGAAGGGGCGCCCTACCTTTCTCCGGCGGCCCAAGGTTTGCGGCGCACGACGCGAGGCTTCAGCCTGCTCGAAATGATCGTGGCGACCGCCATCCTCGGCATCGCCATTATCGGGCTGATGACGCTCACCACCACCGTGTTGGCGAATGCCGCCCGCATTCGCGAATACGATCGGGCGGCCATGTTGGCCCGCACCAAGATGAACCAACTGTTGGTCGAGGAACCTTTGCCGCTAGGAAGGAATTTGACTGGGACGTATGAATCGGGCTTGGGTTGGGAGGCGAGAGTGGAGCCGTTTTTCGTGCCACCCACACCCCAACCCGGACGCACCATGCTGGTCCGAATCAGGCTTACGGTTTGGTGGGACTCCGACGGGCGACGCAAGCGGCTCAAGCTAGAGAGTTTCCGCCGCATGATCATCCGGCCGGAGCATGGACTGGGATGAGGACGTTAGCCGTGAACCGATTGGCCGCACGCCGTGAAATGAGCCTGGAGTCGAATCGACTGGAGGGCGCGGCATGCCGTTCCCCTACTTCTCTTCTCGGAGAGCCCTCCTGCCTCGAGCTGCGAACCGACCGTTCGGTTCAACGGTCTAACGGTTCACGGTTCACGGCTCACGGCTCACGGTCCGGTATGACGCTTATCGAGGTCATCGTGGCCATGAGCCTGCTCGGGTTGCTTTCCGTCGGTTTGTTCACCGCTTTTCAGGTCGGTGCTTCTTCCTGGCTCGCGACGCGTGAGCGGTTGATGCTTGACCGCAACATCGCCGGCCAGAATCAACGCTTCCACGCGCTTCTGGCGGGAATTGTTCCGCTGGAAGCCGAGGTTCCACCCGATCGGGCAGTTGGGGTCCGTCCGTTCCGGTTTTTTCAAGGCGAGCCGCAATCGATGCGTTTCGTTACGTCGCATTCGATCACGGCCGGAGCGCGGGGGGGCCTGCGAATCACAGAGCTCCAAATTGTCGCCGCACCGAACAAAGGACAGCGCGTGCTGCTGAATCAACTGCCCTATCGCGGGCCGCTCAGCGCCGGGAGTTTCGTCATCGGTTGGGTTCCCATCCCGGAGCCACCGGGGCGTCAACTCGCTTTCGAGCCGATCCGCCTCCTGCCCAACGTATCGTTGATCATCGCCGACCAATTGGCCGATTGCAGCTTCCGATATCTCGAAAGGCCTCGTAGTCGCGATCTGCCTTCAAGATGGGTTTCGGTATGGAACGATCCAGACCGGCTGCCGGGTGCGATCACGATCAACATGACACCGGCCTCCCGAGAAACGCGGCTCTTGCCGGTATCCATAACGACCCCCGTCCGCGCCGAGTACGTACAACCGCTGGAAAACACTCTCCCGAACTATCCCGATGGGAGACCTCGAGGAACGGGTTTCTTCCGCGGACCGACAGGAGGTCGCGGGTGACGGCCTCCACCGGACGATGTTCGCGCTTGGGCAGCGCACTGTTGGCTGTGCTTTGGTTCTCGACCGCTCTATCAGCCATTGCCTTCACGCTTTCCATGACGGTGCGAACCGAAATGGACCGCGCCGCCCTCAACATGGACGATGCTCGAGCCTACTTTCTTGCCCACGGAGCGATCGAAGCGGCCATGATGCAGCTGGCCGATCGCTCCTCGCGCGGTGAATTCGACGGCCTCAGTGCGTTTCGTCCCGGCCAACGCTTTCTCCGGATTGTCTTTCCTACAGGAGAGGTAGAGGTCGAGATCATCGGTGAGGCCGGCAAGCTTGATCTCAACCGAGCTCCGCCGCAGGCATTGGCAAGAGTGTTGGCCGCCAGCGGTCTTGATCCGGCGGCCTCCCTAACGATGGCGTTTAACATCGTGGACAGCCGATCTGGTCGTTCGCGATCCCCGGACGCGGCGTCCCTTTCGTCTTTCTCGTCCTCTCGGGCGTCCTTCAAGCAGTTGGAAGATTTGCTGATGGTGCCGGGCATTGATCCCCAAGTCCTATACGGCACCTTCATACGGAATCGAATGGGTCAACTGGTTCGGGTAGGTGGCCTGTATCACCATGTGACGCTGTGGGGATCGGGGGCGGTCGATATCAACTACGCTTCGATTGAGTTGCTTAGGGCGGCCGGATTGAGCGATTCGCTGGTCGAGACGATTGTCAGGATACGCTCCCAGCGGCCCATCGATGCGCAGGACGGGCTTCTGGCGGGGCTGGCGAACCTAAACCCGGACATCCGGCTCGGTCACGCCGGCACGGCACAAGCCTACACTTTGTGGGCGACAGCTCGCGTCGGCAGGGGCCGCGCCAAGCGGCTGCTTGGCGCCTTGGTTCAACAGGGGTCGACAAACCGAGCTTTCCGAATGCACGTCACTCGGTGGTACGACACAGGCTTTTAGGCGATGCAGTTGAAACACATTCTTCGCTGGGGGGCCGGATGCGGCATTGAAGTGCGCGGGTCGGATTTGCGCGTGGTGGCGGTCAAGTCTCGCCCCGGTAGCTTCAAGGTGTTGGGACGGATCGAGATAGCCGACTTCCGGAGCCGACCGCCTGCCGAGTGGGGCTCCGAATATGCCACTCTCCTCAAGGACCTGAAACTATCCCACTTAGCCGCCACCGTCAGTTTGCCGCGGTCGGAGATCGTGGTTCGGCAACTGAGCCTGCCTCCCCTGAATCGCAAAGAGCTTGGTGCTGCCGTTGGGTACCAGTTGGAGACTCTGCACCCCTACGAGACCGATCAGGTCTACACCGCCTTTGCCCCGTTGGGAGAGACCGCCGAAGGAGTCACCCGGGTGCCGGTGGCGGTTCTGATCGCCCAAAAGACGATCGTGGACGGTTACGCGGACTTGTTTGAGTCCGCCGGTGTCGCCGTGGCTTCTTTCACGGCGGGGGCTGCCGCCTTCTATACCGGCGTGCGAGTGCGCTGGGACTCGCCACCTGTCCCCTTCCTGGTTGCGGATTTCCAGCGAAGCAGGATCGAGATATACGGGGAGGGGAAGAACCGGCCTCTATTCAGTGGCGCCTTTGAGTCGCAGTCACCAGAGAGAGTCTTAGGTCTAGCCGGGGCTGATTTGCGACTGCAGGGAAGCGAGCCCGCCTCCGTTGTGTTCTGCGGAGCTGATGGGGGCGAAGATGACGCTGCCCCCCCTCAGATTGCACAGGACCTCGGAGACACTTTCAGCTTTCGCTCGGCGACAGAGCTGTTGCCGTGTCCGGCGGCCGCCGTACCCGAGTTTGACGAAGGAAGGGACGCTGCGGCCCTGGCAGTCGCGCTGGACTCAGCCTGTCCGCGACTTGGTTGGCAAGCAAACTTGCTGCCTACGGCACGAAGGAAGCGGAATTCGCACTGGTTGTACGCGCCGACAGCGGTCCTCGTCGCGGCGCTGATCCTATTAGTGTTTGCCTACCCTCTTCGACGGGTGATTCAGGATCGTAGCTACCTCCAGGCGCTGGAAGCCGAAACCGCGCGGCTCGAGCAAGACGTGAGCAGAGTTGCGGCTGCGAGATCACAGGGGCAAGAGACCGCAACGCGAATCGAGGTGTTGAAGTCCCTCCGCGCGCGTTCTGAAGCGGACCTCAGGATCGTAAGCGAGCTTTCTCAACAGTTGCCCGATACGGCATGGCTCTCGAACCTGGAGATCCGTGATGAGGTTGTTCAGATGTACGGCGAGGCGGTCGCCGCTGCCCCCCTTTTGGCCACTATTAACGGAGCTCCGGCACTCGAGAGCGCAGCGTTTACGACGTCGCTCGCCAAGACCGACAACGGCGAGCGCTTTCAGATTGCCGTGCAACGAAGTCTCACGATGCCAGAGCCGGATGTCGAAGCCGCGGGCGCGGCGGCCGGTTTGTTAGCTCCGAGTCCGATAGTCGAGGAGTCAGCTCCCTCCCCGGCCCCCGACGCTGAAGAGGAGCGGTGATGGCCCTCGAGATCCAAAGCCGTGACCGGCGTGCTTTGACTATCCTGCTCGCTGCTGGGGCGCTGTTCGCCATCATGCAGCTGGATTTCTTCTTTCCGTCAACAGGGTCACCACTAGTGGGTGGCTCGATCGACGATGCGCAGGAACGCTTCTTGGATGCTCAGGTTAAGGCGCGGCAGAAACCCCTGGTTGAGGCCGAGTCCCAGGAGGCGGCCAAGGTGCTGGCCGGGTTCGAGAGCGGCCTGTTGCAGGCCGAGAGCGCCGAACTGGCCAAGGCCGAGATGCGAGAAGTGGTCGGCAATCTGCTAGTCGCGGAAGGCATCACGATGAAGGCTTCGCGTTTCGGCAATGTCGAACTCGAGCAGGATCACTTCGCGCAGGTGCCTTTGACCGTCGATTTTGACTGCCGCGTCGAGCAGTTCGTGAACTGGATGACGACTCTGTCGAACAGCGACCGCCTTCTAACCACACGTCGCATTGTCCTCCGCCCGGCCAATACGGAAACGAAGGCCGTGCGCGCCCAAGTTACGGTCTCGGGATACCTCCCGGTTTCTAGAACGCCCGAACTTGTGGAGCAGCGACGAACCTCTACCCCAGGGGGCCTGCCATGAGTCGCAGCCTGGTTCTCCTGAACTTGGCCTTACTAGCGGTCCTCGTTGCGGGTACGGCGGAACTCTATCGCCGGACGAAGGACGCCAGGCAGCGCTACGACATCTTCGAAAAAACAGGATCCGGTCAGGGGACACACGCCTTTTCTCGACCGGACAAGCGGGCAGCGATGCGCCCCTCCGATTACATAGAGGTGGTCGATCGCCTCTTGTTTTCCAAGGATCGTAATCCGATTGTCACCGTGGAAGTGCCGCCGCCTGCAGTAGCCGATCGCCCCGATCTGCCACGTTTCATTGGCTTGATGGACTTGGGAGACGGCCCGATCGCTTTAATGGCTTCCGACGCGAAGGCAACACCCAAACCTGTTGCCCGCGGCGAGAAGGTAGGCGAGTTCACGTTCGTGGAAGCTCAGGGGGATTCCATCACTTTTCAGTGGCAAGACGAAACCATCGAGGTTTCGCAGGCGGAGCTCAGAGGATCATCGGACCAGGCCACCACCGGGTCGCAGAATCCACGCCAATCTGCGGCAGTACGTCCCCAAGCGGCGTCTACAGCAAGGCTCGATCCCCAGCGAGAAGGGCAGGTCGGCGGACAGTACAACATTGGTCCCGAACTGGCGGGGCGGCCGGGTGTGCATTCGTCCGATCCGAAAGACACGTCTCGGCACGGCACCGAGCACGAAGGTTTCGTCAAGACCGTGAAGAAAACACCGTTTGGGACCCAGTCTTGGTGGACGAAAAAACAGCAGCAATAGAAAGGGAATACGAATATGATCGGCATCGCGGTTGTTCTAGCGCTTTCGACTTTGTTGGTGGCCGGCGAGAATGCGGCCGACAAAAAGCAAGACTCAGCCAAAAAGTCATCGCCGGAGGGTCAAGGCAAGATCAAGCAGACGCCGTTCGGTCCGGTCAAAGTGGTGGCCGAACCCCGCAAGCCACACTCGTTGCGGGCAGACCCAATGATCACCGTCGAGCAACAGGGAGACACCGCCGTCTTCACGCGGAAGACGCCTTTCGGTGTTCAGACCTGGAAGAAACCGCTGACAGAACTTGATGCAGTCGAGAAGCAACTACTGAAGCAGGAGCACGGCAATAACGCCGAGCAGGCAACTCGCGAAGGCAGTTCAACCGCTCCACCCGCTTCCGACCCGGCCCGGGAAGCCACCACGACTCGGGGCCGGAACAAGGAACCCGCTCGGAAGAAGACCCAGTGATTCCGGGGCGACCGAGAGTAAAGGTAAAATCATGCGATACGTTTGTCTATTGACGCTGCTTCTCGCGTCCGCACTATTAGCGCAACAGCAACAGAACCCCGCATCACCGCAGCAGCCGTCGGAACCGACGGACGAGGCCGAGCAGACTAGCGCCGAGCCGTCACCGGCTCCGGCTGCTGAGCCGGCTCCTCAGTCAGATGAGGCTGAGGCAAGCCCATCGGCAACTCCGGCCGCTCTTCAGGCTTCCCCGGCGGGCGGCGCGTCGCCCCCCGCTCAACAACCGCCGGCCGCCGGCTCGCCCGCGCCCCAAGGCGCCGCGGCCCAAGCACCTCCGCAGTCCAACCAGGCGCAGCCTTCTTCCACATCAGGGCCCAGGGGTCTCTCATTCCGTTTTCGGGGGGCCAGTTTGCATGAATTCATTGACGTCGTGGCCCGGTCCTTGGAAATCAACTACATTCTTGATCCGACCGTCGGGGACGCCGCGGTCACGATTAATACCTACGGCAGCCTGCGCCGCGATGACTTGTTGCCGCTCCTGCAGGAGATCCTAAGAATCCACGGAGCAGTTGCCGTCCAAATAGGCAACCTCTACCGCATCGTCCCCTCCGCGGAGGCGCCCAAGTTGCCCGTTTCTCCACAGTTGGACGCCGGTCGTGACCTGCCGGATGACGAACGGTTGATTCTCAACGTCATCCGACTGCAATATTCTCCGGCTGTCGACCTTGGCAAGGTGCTGGAGCCCTTCTTGGGCGCAGGGGCAAAGTATTCCGTCATCGAGCCGCTCAACATCCTGATCTTGCTCGACAACAGCCGTAACATGCGACGCACCATCGAGCTCGTCGAGCTGTTCGACACCGAGGAGATGGTCCTGCAGCGCATTCGCTTGTTCGAGGTCAAGAATAGTCTCGCTAAGACGCTGGCGGATGAGCTGAAACAGGTGTTTACGGCCTTTTCGATCTCGGACGACCAGTCGGCGGTTCAATTCGTCCCGATCGACAGGATCAATTCCATCCTCGTTGTTAGCGGCGCCGTCCGCGTCTTCGACGAAGTCGAAACGTGGATCAAGAAGCTTGACAAATCGGTGACGGTTGGCGGCGTCCAAAACTTCGTCTACCGGGTGCAGTACGGCTTCGCCCCCGCCCTCGCCGGAACCCTGCTGCAGCTATATGGCTACGGAGGCTACGGCGGCGGCTACGGTGGTGGTGGCTACGGCGGCGGCTACGGTGGTGGTGGCTACGGCGGCGGCTACGGTGGTGGTGGCTACGGCGGTGGCTACGGAGGAGGCTTCGGTGGGGGCGGGGGTTTGGGTGGTTTTGGTCCCAGCGGTATGGGTGGACGTGGCGGCAGCCGTGGAGGCCGTGGCGGGTTCGGCGGCGGCGGAGGCGGCCGCGGCGGAGGAATTATCCGCCTTCCTGGATCTTTGCTTGGGGGTGAGGGTGGGGCTGTCGGACCCGGCGCCATGCCGGATGAGACCGGCGCTCTGCTGGGGCCCGAAGGCGTCGCTCCCGGGGCCGCGATCGGAATTCGAATCGTGCCCGACGTAATCAACAATCTGATCGTCGTTCAGGCCACCCAACAGGAGTGGCAGATTATTCGCAAGACTCTCCGACAGCTGGATTTTCCCCCGCGGCAAGTCCTTATCGACGCCAACGTCTATGAAGTCTCGCTGTCGGGGGCGCTCGCCAGCGGAGTTTCGGCCTTCTTGCGCTCGCGGGGAGGTACGGGGCTGAACGAAAGAAAGCTCATCGGAGAGTTCGGCGGTGGGGCCTTGAATCTGTCGATGGGAGCACTAGTCGGAGCGACCCGGGAGCTCGCTGTTTTCCTCAGCGCCAGCCAGGGTGACGGTCGGACGAAGATTATATCCGCGCCCTCGATCATCGCAACTGACAATATCCCCGCCACCATTACGTCGGGTCAGTCCATCCCTACCCTGTCCTCGCAAGCATTGGCCGGGGGAGCTCAGGCGGGTGGTTCATCGCTGTTCACGAATACCGTGAGCAACATCCAAACGGGGATCACCTTGTCCATTACGCCTCGGGTCAACGCCTCGGGCATTGTGACAATGGAAGTCAACCAGGAGGTCAGCTCTCCCTTGCCCCCGACGGGCGCGATCGGATCTCCATCGATCGACCGCCGTAATGTTCAGACTCAAGTGACGGTCGCTGACGGCGACACCGTGGCACTGGGCGGCGTCATGCAGGAAACAAATATCTACTCCCGCGACCGTGTTCCGTTCTTGGGCAAGATTCCGTTTCTGGGGGGCGTGTTTGGCAGTACAAGTATCTCGAAATCGAAGACGGAACTCATCATTTTGATTACGCCCCGAGTGATCTACGACGAGCATGAAATCGTCACCGCCACCGCGGAGCTAAAATCCAGATTGCGAGGCCTGCGCAAGGTCATGCGATAGTGACCCGAGAGAACCCGCGGGCTTGGCGCCCGTGGCGAGAATAAGGGTGGCGAAGAATCGGGTACAGGCCCCATTTTTCGCTCCCACCCGACTTTTGCCACGGCCTGCTTGGCGCCGTTTGGCCTGTTCCGACCCGGGCCAATCAGGGCGCGGCCTTGACTAACTTCTACCCGAGGCAGTAACCTTCTTGGGGCCGGTTCAAGGCCGAAGCGTTCCGTGCTGCAACTTTTCAGGAAGCCGATCCCGTCTCGAGCACAGCCTAGCAACGAGGGAGGCCCGGCAACGGCGTCCTCCTGTGGAGACCTGGTGAGGTCGCGCAAGGGAGGCTCTCCGCACGGCGTTCGGGGGTCGGCTTGGCCGCGAAAGAGCGTACGGAATTGCCCAAAGCCGCTAAAGTGTAGGATGCCTTACACTGTGGCTCGCTAGGGAGTAGGTCGGACAACTTTTTATGATGAGCCCTCTAGGCCGTTTGGCATAGGCCTTTGGTTTCGCTAGAATATTTCTTTGGTTTTTCACTTGACTAGTGTAGTGCCACATAAATAACTGGACAATAACACCCTTTTCACGGTAGGATGGTTTATGTGGCCATCCGCTGACGCTCTACCCCTCACCGCTCCGCAGCGAAACGCTCTTCGTCGCCTGGTTCGAGGAGGCAACACAGCCCAGAAAATGGCCTTACGGGCAGGCATTGTTTTGCTGTGTGCGCAGGGGTTGGCGAACCACGCCATTGCCCGCGAACTCGGCGTCAACCGCAAGACCGTCATCCTGTGGCGAAAGCGCTTCGCCCAGTCCGGCCTCGACGGACTCCGCGATCGGACGCGCCCCGGACGCAAACCGGCGCTCTCCGCTGAATTCGTCCAATGCATCCTCGATACAACGCTTCACGAGAAGCCCCGGGCGGCCACGCATTGGAGCACCCGCACCCTCGCCAAGCACTTGGGCGTCTCCAAGATGGCCATCCAGCGCGTCTGGAAAGCGCACGGACTGCAGCCCCATCGCCTCGAAACTTTCAAGCTCAGCCGCGACAAGCAGTTCGTCGAGAAACTCCGCGACGTGGTCGGTCTGTACTTGAATCCGCCCGAGCACGCACTGGTGCTCAGTGTCGATGAGAAAAGTCAGATCCAGGCCTTAGACCGCAGCCAGCCGGGACTGCCCCTGAAAAGGGGTCGTGCCGGCACCATGACCCACGACTTCAAACGACATGGCACAACGACGTTGTTCGCCGCCTTCAATGTGCTCGACGGCAAGGTGATCGGCGAGTGTCTGCCGCGACATCGGCACCAGGAATTCCTCAAATTCCTACGCAAGATCGACCGCGAAACGCCACCGGCGCTGGAGCTGCATCTGATCGTGGACAACTACTCCACGCACAAGCATGAGCAAGTGAAGAAGTGGCTCGCGAAGCACCCCCGCTTCCACTTTCACTTCATTCCCACGTCTTCTTCTTGGCTCAATCTCGTCGAGCGCTGGTTCCGCGAGCTGACACAGAAGCGCATCCGCCGCGGCGTGTTCCGCAGTGTTCCCGAACTCGAGGCCGCCATCCACGAGTACCTGGAAGCGAGCAACCAAGCGCCCAAACCCTTTGTCTGGACAGCTCCGGCACAAGATATCCTCGCCAAAGTCGAGCGCGCCGCCAAAACCCACGCCATTGTCCAGAACCGTTAGTGGCACTACACTAGCTTCCTGACTTCCAGGGCTATATCATAATCGTGTGCGAGTTCCAATTCGCGCACGGCTTTGCGTTCATCACCGACGGATTTGGTGGTGTGCAGACGTTGGCCCAGGGTTACCTGGCGCTGATCCTGCACTACTACGACAATGATGGCGCACGTATGGCGGCTGAGACCTTAGGCCACTAGTCTCAGCACTAACTTCAACGAGTTCAACCGAGGGGGGTTTCGGCCCCCCTCGTTTTGTTCTTGGTCTCCTCCCCGCGGTCGCTGCGAAGCCTCAAGCCGGGTGACGCAACCCCAGACGTACCATCTGCTACGTATTCCTTTTCCTTAGGCCCGCAAAACTGATATCATTCGATACTGCGTCTTCAGAGGTACTGGTTTCTCTTTCCCGCTTTTCTCACCACGTGGCGTGACGAAGTGCGTGAGAAGGCTGTCAGTACGAGGCGCGGGCCGGTTGGCGCGCGGAGGCGTACTTGAACAGTACGTTGAGTACGGCAATCAAGCGCAACGAAGTAATGGCGGGCTTATCGCGTGCTTCGGCCGTCAGGTGGTGAGAAATGCGGGCTAGCATTGCCGGTGGGAAAGCGCACGACGCATTGAGTGTGGAGAGGGGCCGGCCCCTTCTTCGCTGTTCGCTTTTCTAGTGGCGCCGAATTGGTTGGCGACGCCATAGGCGCCGGTGATGAAGGGAATGAGGGTTAGGCGTCCATTGGCCTTGGCTTGAGTAGCCCAGAAGGAACTCCCATGATTCGAGTCACGATACTGTTGGTCTCCCTGTGCATGCTCTTTCCAGCGGCCATGCCGCTCTGGTCAGTGGACCGCCTCTTCACGATCCCCGCCGGAACCGGGAGGGTCGAGGTTTTCGCGGCCGATGACCTTACCCCTTCGGGAACGATCGCTGCCGATGGGACTGCTTTCAAAGTTCTGGGAACTCCAGATGGCCAAAAATACTACGTGATAAGCCGACGCGTTGCCGATTCCGTCATAGTCCTCGATGCCGCGACCCTGATGGAGATAAAACGTATCGGGTTTGGCGCGGGCGTAACTAGCGCGGTCATTACGCCCAATGGGGAGTATTTGTTGGCCGGAGCCGGCAATCTTCGGGTACTAAAGACCGACACCGACGAACCCGTCGGTTCGGGAATCGACGTTGGCTTAGGCCCAAGCGCGGTCGTCGTCAATAACAGTTCGACGACCGCCTACACCCTAGCTGACACGGGGAAAACTCTCGCCGCCGTCGATCTAGAGAGTTTCGAGGTCAGTGTGACGGTGGACCTCATCCCCGCTGCCAGCTCGATCGAGATTACACCGGATGACTCTCGGGTCCTGGTTCTTGTTGCGGACGGTGTTACTCAGTATCGAACAGCCGACCTGTCGGAAATCGAGGTGATCCCAGGCACGCACACGATTGTGAATGGCACCCTTGTGCCGATCCCGGGAGGGTCGGAGGTCTTTGTAGTGAACCAGGGACAGTTTCCGGCCAACATTTCCCAGGTCTTCGACCTGGATGCCCGAACCGTGAGGCCGGTGGAAGCGTTCAGCGTTAGGGGGCTGCAACAGGTCGTCATACCAGACAGTGATACGGCCTTTGGGATTGAGAAGGTAACAGGCGAGCTGCTGGAACTTGACTTGTCCGCTGTTGGGCAGGTGCCGGCGACCCCGATCGACGGCATCGCCGGTATCCAAGATCTGGAGCTCTCTCCCAACCGCAAGACGCTTTTTCTTGTCTCCCGAGGCGACTCGACAATCAGCCGCTTCGATATCGCCACCAGCATGATCGAGGTCACTACGCCGGCACAGTCGGCGCCCGCGGGAGAATCGGTCGTTTACGGCCCTTCTGTGCTTCCTCCCGAAGCCATTCTGGTGGCCGGCGGCGACAACCAGTTCACCCCGGCCGGTCGCGATCTGCGTGGACCGTTGTCCGTAAGGGTTGAGGACAGTGACGGCGTGCCGCTCTTCGGGCGTACCGTTTCTTTTACAACCCCTGACGAGGATGTGGAAGTCGAATTCCTAGACCCGCAGCCTGTCGTTACTAATAGCCGTGGCATTGCAGCCACTAGAGTGCGAATCCCCCTGCCCGGCGCGGCTGCGAGCGCCACCCTTCCCGCGACTTCCGAAGAGGAAGCTGTCCAGTTGCCCTCACCGGAAGTAGGCGAAACTATACATTCTCTCGGGCCTCCCGCCGTAGAGCAAGACGAAGACGTGATCATGCCGATCCAAGTCGCCGCAAGTACGCCGGGGCTGGAGCCCGCGGTGTTTCAGGTCAACCTGATTACAGCAAGCGGCGTTATCAAGGTAGGTGGGGATTTTCAGATCACGGGGCCGCTGCTCCCGTTTGCCGAGCCTTTTCGTGTCCTGGCGACGGACGAAACGGGCAACCCCCTACCGGAGGGAACCGTGGTGCGGTTCAGCCCGTCTTTGGCCAGGTGTGCGGATCTCTTTGTCCCCGCTGATTCCAATGGGTTCGCCGAAGTAGTCTGTATCGGCGAAGAGGTCAGTCCGGTGGGAGGGGCCGCCCAAGACGGCAACATGTCCGTGACGATCGATAGCCGTGGAGAGCTTTCTCCGGCCCTCTTCAAATTCGCGATCGTTGTGAGTCCCACCGCTATCAAGCTGATCAAGGTATCGGGTGATCAGGCGGCCCCGGCGGGGAGCGTTTTGTCAAGTCCGCTCGTATTTCGGGTTGAATCGTTGATCGGAGTTGGTTCAAGTGGGCTGGGGGTCCAGATTCGCCAAGTCGCCGGCCCGCCCGCGCTCATTATGCCTAGCTTTATCAAGGCGTTTGCTTTCGTGGATCAGCTTGTGTCCGTCACGCTGGGTCCGAACGCAGGGGATGTCGTTATTGAGGCAGTGGCCTCCTTGCCGGACTTCCCTTCCGTGACTTTCGCGATCACGGCCACCGGCGGGATTCCAGTGAGTTTCGAAGTTGAGGGCAATGGGCAAAGCGGGCGCGTGGGAACCGAGCTGCCTAACATGTTGCGGGCACGGTTCATCAACGAGACAGGGGGTTTGGTCCCATTCCCGGAGGCGTCGTGGGCGGTGGTTGAAGGCGAAGCTTCCCTTATCACTTCCGCGGACATCGATGGGGCTACCGCAAGAGTCATCCTTGGCGACACTCCGGGACCAGTGCGCATTACGGCTACGTTGGGGGCCGTGGCGGCAACGTTCAATCTGACGGCGACCGCTCCTGAGCCGGTGTCTATTTCGACCGTCTCCGGGCAGGGTCAGACCCTTTTGGTCGGAGGTATTTCCGAGCCTCTCACAGTGCTGGTCACCGAGATAGGCGGGGTCCCGGGCCCGGGTTTGCCCGTCACCTTCAGCGGCCCCACAAATGTCTTACTGCATCCGCTCGAGGGAGGTCTTGCGGCAAATCCCTTGGTGCAAATGACGGGGACCGACGGTCAAGCCGGTGTGAGGGTAGAGCTGCTGAACGGTGTTAGTGCTGGATTGTTGGGGGGTCTTCGCCGAGCGTAATTCAGCAGCACCGTAGTAATCACCGCGGAGGTCGGTGACGAGCTTTCGACGTCATTCACCGTTAACGCAATAGGACGAGCGCCCGCCTTCACATCGGATGGAGTTGTGAATGCAGCGACCTTTCAGCCGGGGATTGTGCCAGGAAGTCTGGTGAGCGTGTTCGGGACGAATCTGACGGAAGGAATCTCAGGCACCGAGCTAGCCGGTGGCGCCACCACTTTCGGCGGGACAACGGTCTGGTTCGGAGACATCGCGACTCCCATCATCTCTGTCACCGGCCGGCCCAACGAGCAGATTAACGTTCAAGCGCCGTTCGAAATCCCTTCGGGACAAACAACGAGCGTTAGAGTTGATAATAACGGGTAGCAGATCGCCGTCGCGGGCGTTCCCGTCTTCTCGGCCCAACCCGGTATTTTCGAAATACCAGTGGAAGATGGAATCAGCGTCGGCGCGGTCATTCATCCTGACACGGGAGAGCTTGTCAGCCGCACGAATCCCGCCATTCGAGGCGAAGTACTCTCCTTGTTCTTTACCGGGGGAGGACCGCTTGACCCGGCGGTTGTAACAGGTCAATTGGGACCGATACCCCCGGCTGTGATGACTCTTCCCGTGACCGTGGGCGTCGATGGCGTGGACGCCTCGACGCCGTTTTTAGGCTACGCCCCGAACTTTTTTGGTCTATACCAGGCGAACTTCACCGTCCCGGATGAGACGGGATGCGGGGATCGGTCCTTGACCATCGAGGTTGGCGCGGTTCCTAGCCCGGCCAGCACGATCGTTATTCAATGTCCGTGAACGCTCGCCACGCGCGCTGAAGTGATTGCCGGTCGGGGGAGGCCTACTCTCCGTGGAAGCGTGGGACGAGGGGCCTAGATCAGGCCTAGATCCCTTAAATACGGAAGAACGGGCGGCCAGTCGAAACTCAGTCTTTACCCAGTTTGATGGCCCGAGGGCCGTCAACGTACTCGGGATGATAACGGATCTCCGAAGCTACCCCGGTGCGTGACATGGCGAAGACTCGCACGACAGGCGCGGGGTCTCGATCGAAGACGGAAACGGGCACTACGACTTGGAATCCGGCGTCCGACAACAACGGGGCCTTGAAGCGCTCGACAACGTCCGGTCGGCTCCGAACTGTGTGAGGCTCCTGGTTCGCTTCACCGTCTAGGAAAACCACGACTTGATGGGCCGGCTTACGGTGGGCCCCATCGGACGCCCACCCGCTAAGGAGGGTACTCCCCGGCCGCTGCCGCACCTCGCCCACCCAGCCGTCCATCGCATCAGGGACGATCCGGATAGTTGTACCGGTCAAGGAGACAATAGACTCTTCAGGTATCCCGGACTGGGTCTGCACGAGAGAGTAGGAGAGTTTGCTCCTTTGGACGCGCGGAGCTTCACCCAGTTTAACGGTCCGAGGACCGTCCACGTACTCTGGATAATAATGCAGCTCCGAAGCTACTCCGGTTCCTGAGATCGCGAAGACTCGCACGACAGGTGCGGGGTCTCGATCGAAGACGGAAACGGGCACTACGACTTGGAATCCGGCGTCCGACAACAACGGGGCCTTGAAGCGCCCGGCAACGTCTGGTCGGCTCCGAACTGTGTGAGGCTCCTGGTTCGCTTCACTGTCCAGGAAAACCACGACTTGATGGGCCGGCTCACGGTGGGCCCCATCGGACGCCCACCCGCTAAGGAGGGTGCCCCCCGTCCGCTGCCGCACCGCGCCCACCCAGCCGTCCATCGCATCAGGGACGATCGGGATAGTCGCACCGGTTAAGGGGACAATAGAATCTTCAGGAGTTTTGGGGTGCGCCGGCACGAGAGAGTAGGAGAGCGTGCCCTTTCGGGCGCGCGGAGCTGTACTCTCTCTACCAAGTTTGATGCTTCTAGGACCGTCCACGTACTGTGGGAGATAATGCAGCTCCGAAGCCTCCCTAGTCCGTGAGACTGCGAACACTCGCACAACAGGCGCCGGGTCTTGATCGAAGACGGAACCGGGCACTTCGACCTGGAATCCCGCGCTCCGCATATGGGGGAACTTGAAGAACTTGCCAACGTCTGGTCGGCGCAAAGAGGTGTGACGTTCATGATTCGCCTCGCCGTCCACGAACACCACGACCAATCGGGCTAGCTTCCGATGGGCTCCATTGGACGCCCACCCGACGAAGCGGGTACTCCCGTTCTGCTGCTGCACCGCGTCCACCCAGCCATCGACAGCACCAGGAACGATCGGTATATTCTTACCCGTCGTGGAGACGATAAACTCTTTACGAGCCCTGGACTGTGTCTGCACGAGAGACAAGGAGAGGATGCTCTTTTGGGCGCGAGGCGCTCTGCTTCCGGGGGGGGGGCGGCGTTAGCGGCAATTCGTCAACATACTTTTTCCTTAGCGCCGCTATGTCGGGCATTTCGACTTGCCCTCCGGAGGACCCGGGCAAGCCGGATGTTTCAGGCCCGATCGTCTTGGGACCGAAGGGCGTTTGAATCCGGTCACCTGGTCGCGCTGTTGGCAGAACCAAATACCAATTCTCGTCTGTCCAGGCCCATTGGGTTCCCATTGGTACATCGACAGGAGTGGAACCTACGAAGGGAACTATCGTCTTCAGAGTCAACAATGCTTTGGCAGTCTTGAACTCAGAGCCGAAGTAGATTTCCTTGATGCTAAAGCCAAGAATGCGACCTTTTTGCACGCGGTAGTAGCTTTCTCGGGAGTCCTCGGCGACAAACTGCTCCGCCTCTCGAAACTTACCTTTCTGGAAGAGGTCGTAGAACTGGGTAATCCGAGACCGCAGGGCTTCTTCAACCTCGGAGGGAGGGGGCTGATCGAAGGGGCCCTGCGCCCACGCCAGACCCGCCGCCGTCATCAGGGTCAGTAGCGGCAAACGTGCTGCACGTTTCGTGATGGCATTCATAGCAAACTGTTTCCGAATTATACCAGCCAAGTGTGCTGTTCGATTGAGGCAGCCGACCCTATGAGCTCCACTCAGTCTTTCTTATGGATGTCTCGATGCACGATCTTGGTGGTGCAACCGGCTGCTTCCAGGTTTCGCCCGATAGCCTCGGCGATCATTACTGAGCGGTGCCGGCCTCCCGTACAGCCAAAGCTGATCGTTAGGTTGCTCTTGCCTTCCCGCCCGTAGTGCGGGATGAGGTAAATGGAAAGATCGGAGATGCGTCCAATGAACTCGCCTGTCTGTGGAAAGGACCGCACGTAGCCGACGACTTTGGGGTGCTTGCCGCTCAGATGACGGCAGCCGGGGACGTAATTCGGGTTCGGTAGGAAGCGAACGTCGAAGACAAGATCGCTGTCGCTCGGCACCCCGTATTTGAAGCCGAAACTTCTCACCGTGACTAGCAATAAAGGTCCGTTAGCGGAGCCGCTGAAGCGCGAAGTGATCAGGCGACGCAGATCGTGAATGTTAAATTCCGATGTATCGATGGTTAGGTCGGCGAGCTTCTGGATCGGAGCCAGCACCCTGCGTTCCGCCCGAAGGTTCTCGAGGATCGTCTCCTTACGCCCAAGCGGGTGTGGGCGGCGCGTCTCACTAAAACGCCTTTGCAGTACCGCGTCAACACTCTCCAGGAAAAGCAACAAAGCTGGATTCTTCTCCCCCAGGCTGCGAAAAATGGCCGGGAATCGCTTGAGGGCTTGGCCCTCCCGGATGTCGACGACCAGGGCCGCGCGCGAAATCTCGGGGGACTGGCGGCAGAGTTGTGCGAATGTGGGGATCAGATCGATCGGCAGATTGTCCACCGCGTAAAACCCCATATCTTCAAAGACTTTGAGGACGGATCCCTTGCCGGAACCGCTCAGTCCCGTGATGATTACCAGCTCCGGGTTCTGTGTCGGCTCCCGCGAGGGAAGTTCTTTCGGGGAAGAGCTTTTGGTTCGGGAGCGTGAACGGCCCGCCACAGCTCGCTTTGACTTCTTCATCGTCCCGGTCCGGCCGAGCGGGGAACCGAAGATCTATGCGGTTTCGACCAGCTCTAGGTCGCCGTCTCCCCGCCGGAGCAGCACTCGCACTTCGCCACTTTCCGCGTCACGGAAGGTGATTTGGTCGCGGTCGAGATCATCAAGCTCCCTCACTGCTCTTCGACGGTCAGTGGCTTTGGCGCCACACGACGACTGCGGACAACTTGTGCGCGACGGTTCTCGCTGCGTCGTCGAGGCTTTTGCTCCTCGCCCGCGGCCTCGGGCGAGGTTGCCTCTCTCGCTGGTGAACGCTCCCCATGTTGTCTTTCGTGTCGTCGAACGTCAATGAGCTTGTGCTTGTTCTTCACGGCTTGCTTGCTGAGCTTGTCGACCGCCGCGAGCAAGGCGGCGAGCGGTTCCGTATTGGTGGCGGTGACCACAAGCGTGTGGCTCAACGCTCGCAAGGTAACCTCCGCCTCGCAAAGGTGCCGCTGACGAGAGAGGGTGACATGGGCTTCCAAACTACCCTTTGGACTTAGAATTCGGTGGATCTTATCGAATTTCACCTGCAGCTTCTGCTTCTGCTTGTCGCTAATGTCGGTCTTCCGGCCCGTGTAATGAACTCTCATTGCTGTCTCCAACGGCGGCGGCTAGTTTCGCCGTCTCCGGCGGTGGGTAGAGGGGATGTGCATGTCCTCGCGATACTTGGCGACAGTGCGGCGAGTAACGAAGATCCCCTCTTCCCTCAGTAGCCCGCTAATGCGATCGTCGGTTAAGGGGGTGCTCGAGTCTTCCTCCGCGATCATCTTCTTGACCTTGCGTTTCAGCAGCATCAGAGGAATGGAGCTTCCCGCCGGACCCTGGACCGCTTCGGAGAAAAAGAACCGCAGCTCGTAAACGCCGTGCGGTGTGTGTGCGTACTTATTGGCAACCGCTCGACTCACCGTAGAAGGGTGGACACCGATCTCTTCCGCGACCTCCTTGATCATCATGGGCTTCAAGTGGTCGAGTCCGTGGGCCAGGAAGGCTTCTTGTCGCCCGACAATCGATTCACCGACGCTGAGGATCGTATGCCGCCGCTGCTGGATGTTGCGAATTAGCTGCATCGCTGAACTATAGCGATCACGGATGTAACCACGAACCTCCTTGCTGGCACGGCCTTTTCCCAGGAGGCGGCGATACTGGCGGTTCAAACGAAGTTCCGGGAGATCTTCTTCGTTCAGCACGACACGAAAGCCCTCCTGTGTCTTGACGAAGAAGACGTCCGGCTCGACAGCGCGGGTGCGCGAAACAGCGTAGTGTTCACCCGGTCGAGGGTCGAGGTGCTTGATCAAGTGGACAGCGATTTCAACGTGAGAAAGCGGACGACCCATCGTGCGGGCGATCTCCGTCAACCTCCCGTCCTGGAGCTCCTGCCAGTGCTCGGTGACGATCTGGCCGGCGACGCCCTTGTCGGCGTCACAGCCGCAGAGTTGGATCCACAAACACTCCTTTACGTCACGAGCGGCGACGCCGAGGGGGTCAAACTCCTGCACCAAGCCGAGCGCTTCTGCTGCTTGCCCTTCCGAAACGGCGGTGCCGGCGGCGATCTCTTCCAGCGTGGCCGTGAGGTAGCCGTCCTCATTCAAGTTGCCGATGATACTCTCCGCTGTCTCCGCCAATCTGCCCGAGGCATGAGACAAGCTGAGCTGCCACAAAAGATGATCCGTCAGGGTCGTCTGTTTAGCAAGGAAGGTCTCAAAAGAAGGTTTCTCGATGACTTCGAACCCGAATGGAGTGTGGTGGCCTGCATCGAGGTAGTCGTCGAAAAAAGAGTGGAGGTCAATCTCGTCAAAAGGATCGGAACTATTGTCGTCCGCCGAGGGTGCAGCTTCCTCCTTGGCAACGGAGTCGGTTCCAGAGCCGGCCTCACCCGTTCCGTCGAGTGGCGCGGTCTCATCTTTTGACTTCGACTGGCCTGGCTCCGTCTGTTCGTCGGCCAGGGATGCGTCTTCCTGGGCGGAAGCCTCGTCGACTGAACCATCTCCGTCGACCGCAGTTTCGAGCAAGGGGTTTTCGACCAGCTCTTGGGCGATCTCCTCTTTCAGCTCTAGTTTGTTGAGCGCCAGCAACTTCACAAGCTGGCGCAAACTCTGCGTCAAAACTGGCTTTTGCGCGAGTTTCAGGCTCAGGCGCTGCTGCATCAACATGGCGGCGGTTGAAGTTCAAGCTTTCTACGAATCAGTATACCAGCGAAGAAATTTCCCTCCCGCCGGCGAGGGGGTCGCGGCGTTCAAATCGGTGGGGTTCGACCGCGAGGTTTCCGCCAGGGTGGTTTAAGAGGATCTGGCCCGTAACTAGCCGGCATTACTCACAACAGAACTTTGGAAGCAGGCCACTGTGCCCGCCCCAGAGAGGTCTTCGCCCGACCTGCTCAAAACCCCCACGCCCGGCCGGCAAGAGTGGCGGCCGCTACTCGAACCAAGGAGCGCCAGGAGTGGCGGTCGGTACTCGTTGCGAGTTCAACGTGGGCCCGCGGGCTGCCACGGAACGGCAATGAGTGAACGATCCATCGAGGGAATGAAACCGGTGGGTTCCCGGGCTAGAGCCGAGTTACCGCAGCGGCCGGGCCGCGTCGAACGTTTCACCCAGGT
Source organism: Bryobacterales bacterium (assembly GCA_965222095.1). Taxonomy (GTDB): domain Bacteria; phylum Acidobacteriota; class Terriglobia; order Bryobacterales; family UBA6623. The sequence goes on along the minus strand of CBDCTD010000004.1, from coordinate 697,440 downwards.
ACACCCGCCTGACCTCTTGATCCGACTCCAGCTCTCCGGGGCTACCGGAGCGGAAAACTTCCCCGTTGTGGATGATGTAGGCTCGATTGGTGACCCGCAGGGTTTCGCGGACATTGTGATCCGTCACGAGAATGCCAATGCCGTCGTCCCTGAGTTCCGAGATGATTCTCTGCAGTTCGACCACTTGCTTGGGATCGATTCCAGAGAACGGTTCGTCCAGAAGCAAGAAACTCGGCGAGATGACCAGCGAGCGTGCGATTTCCACGCGCCGGCGTTCCCCCCCGGAGATCTGGTATCCGAGACTGTGCCTGACAGTTTCCAGTCCCATGTCTTGAATCAGGCTGTCCAAGCGGTCCTGGCGGTCCCGCCGAGAAAGTGTCAACGTCTGCAGAATCGCGAGAATGTTCTCCTCGACCGTGAGCTTCCGAAACACCGAGGGTTCTTGGGGTAGGTAACTGATGCCCAGTCGCGCGCGCTGGTACATCGGGTCACTCGTAATGTCTAGGTCGTTGAAGATGACGCGACCTGAATCCGGGCTGATCAGGCCCACAATCATGTGAAACGATGTGGTCTTGCCGGCTCCATTCGGCCCCAGAAGCCCCACGACTTCCCCCTGCCGCAAGGATAACGACACGCCGTTCACCACACGACGGCCACGATAGCTCTTACGCAACTCTTCGGTACGGAGGGTACTCATTAGGACGCGGATGGTGGGTGGTTATTGCTGACGTCGCGGACGATAGCTGTAGCTGCGGCTCTCGCCACTTCCCAGAACCAGCAGGCTATCATCGTTTACTTGGTAGGTCAATTCCGTTCCGCTGGTCTGCCGGCCCGACTCGCTCGTCAACCGAGCAGGGTTCCCGCGCAGCACTACCTTCTCGGTAACGGGGTCGTAGTCGGCCTCAACTCCGAACGCACGCCTGCCAGGGGCCCCGGAGTCCGATGGTTCAAAGATGCGCACTTGGCCCCGTGCAACGGCCCTGTTCAGTCTGCTCTGTCCGGAGTCGCCCGCTGATTCGTCAGGCTCGAGAAAGGCTTCGAGCTCGTCGGAACGCACTCTGAGCCGACCACGCTGCAACTCGACTCCGCCACGGTAGACAACACGCCGACCGTCTTCCTCGTAGAAGATAGAATCCGCGCTGACTCGAACCGGTGGGGTGTCGGTGGCGCCTTGTCTCGGCGGTTTGTCTCGTTGGTTCCCCGACGGCTGAAGAAAGCTCACCGCCTTGCCGCTCGCGGAAAGAGTATGTGAGTGGCGATGGATCTCAATGTGGTCGGCCTCTACTCGATTTTGGCCCTGCCAGAGCCGTGCGTTGCCACGATAGTCAAGCAGCCCGGTCGCCTGGTTCGACAACATGCGGTCAGCCGTTGCATACAGCGGCTCTTCCGAAGAGAAAGGACCCCCGGTCCGCGCCCCTCCGCTAAGGCGATCCCCTCGTGATTCCTGGTGGGTAGACGAGACTCCCCCGAATGCCTGGAAATCCCCGGTGTTTTCGTCGAGCAGAATGCGGTCCGCCGAAACCGATCCCGCCGACTCCCAAACGCGCGCCTCACGTCGGAGCTCGATTTCGTTCGTTTGCCAATTAAACTCCGCCTCGCCTGAACGGCCCCGGCGCCCCCCTTGATCGAAACGAAAACCAGACCTCTGTTGCAACCGGCGCATCTCTCCCGACTGTGGGTCAAACTCAGCCGCCAAAGTTTCGCTCCAGGTTTTTAGAATTGCCCCAGGCTCCTCCGCCGGCTGTTGTTTCATCGGCGGGTGGCTTTTGACTTGGACGTCTCCCTCAGCGTTCAGCTCGCGCAACCGATTGCCCGGGGCATAGTGGGCTGTCATTCGGCGCGCTTGAAGTGTTCGTCTTCGGCGGGCGGGGTCGCTTGGGACGAGGTCGAGCGTCCCCGGAGCTAGCGTCCTCAACACTTGCATGTCGCCGCGGTCTTCATCCATGGAGAGCTTGATCCAAGCGGCCCGTACTCGGCGGACATCCGTGCCCGGACCGCCGGTTTCGGCGGGAACAGACTCGACGACAGCTTGGTCGCGAATGTCCGCGTCCCGCAGTAGGCTCTCGTTGCGGCCCGTCGGGGTCACGTAACTCAGCTCAATTCTTTCTCCCGAGGCGGTGATGCGGGATGTCTCCGCGCTGGAGCTGACCTCGGCGTCGCCTGACCCCGTCACTCGCTCGATGGTTTGGAGCGGCGAGTAGAAGACGTCTACTTGTCGGGCGCGAAAACCAATCGTCCGGCGAGATTGCTTCTCAACGCCCTGAGCCTCCGATGCCTTGATGCGACGAATGTCGCCCCGGTCCATGAATACGATCGCCTCCGTCGAACGCATCCGTTGAGATCCCCGCTCGAGCGATACTTCGCCAACCAAATGAACCCGCTGCGCCTTTTCGTAATAGTGCAGCGCGTTTGATCGGATCTTCAGAGCCGGACGATGCGGGCCACCCGGGAATCGCTCGACATACACTTGAGACTCCATACGGACATAGCGGTGCGGCGAGTCGTAGTGAACCCCGATGGAGTGGGCAACTCCCCCTTCGAACTCGTATTCCGTGTACTGCTCGGTCGTTGCAACTCCCGAGCGGGTCTCAAACGTTACGCCGGAGCTGCGGATCTTCGTATGTTCGCTGGACCAGGGATCGGGATCGTCCGCCGGAATCCCCAGCGACAACCGCACCTCGCCCTCGCTGAACAAGGTCTCCGAGCGCGTGTCGAATTGGGCTGCCTTGGTGACGACGTAGTCATACCTAGCCCCGTCCTCGTGGAAGATCTTCAGCTCCACTTCCCCCAAGTCGAACAGGAACGTCTCTTTCGCTTGCCGGAAAGAATCCGCGACGACCTCTACCTTGCGGCGATCGCCGGCTGACTGGGACCAAGCCCAGCGGGTCGCCTGCGAGCTAACGTCGGACGGAATGACTTTGGGCTGCTCGGCTTGAACGTCCTCTTCAGCGGGTTGGGAAGCGAAATAGTCCCACACGACGGCCCCCACCATGGCTGTGACCGCCAACAACAGCAGGACCCGAAGTTTCTTCATCGTGAGGAAGGTAAAAGCGGGATTACCCGGGGACTTGAACTGCTGGTTCGATGATAGCAAAGGCGAGTGTTTGCTCCTGTGGTGCTTCTTGCGCCGGAATTACCGTTGGAGCAAACTAGATGGCCGATCAATTTAACCGACTGCGGCGTCTTCCGACTGAGACTTGGTGGGGTGTTCGAGTGCGCCGGCATCGACCAGTTTGACGCCGGCCTGCCGCATCTCATCCCACGCTTTGTCGATATCGCCGGGGTTGAGGTCGATGCCCCGGCAACCGTCCGTGACGACGTAGGTTTCGAACGCTAGCTGCACGGCGTCGAGCGCACTGAACTTGACGCAGTAGTCGGTAGCCAGGCCCATGATGTAGGCCTCGGTGACGCCGTTCTCCTTCAAGTATTCGCCCAGGCCTGTCGATCTGCGATGGGCGTTGTCGAAGAACGCGCTGTAGCTGTCGATGCCGGGGTCAATCCCTTTCTGAAAGACACGAGCGACCGGCTTCAGGTTGAGGTCGCCATGGAAAGAGGCTCCCTCGCTGTTTTGGACACAGTGGACGGGCCAAAGCTCTTGCCGTAAGCCGTTCAGGTCGATGACGTCGCCCGGATTCTTGCCATCATGCGCACTCGCAAAGCTGCCGTGAGCGGGGGATGCCAGTCCTGTGTCGCTACCACGAAACCGAAAAGCGGCGTAAGCCGGTTAGCGACCTCCACAACGGCATCGCCGTCGGGAACGGCCAAGGCTCCGCCGGGCATGAAATCGTTTTGCAAATCAACAAGGATTAGCGCCTTCACCGGGACCTCGAATACGTTCTCACACCGCGCCAAACCATGGGCTTCGCTCTCCAAAACCGAAATCTATGCGTCGCGCTATTGCCGGACTAGATGAGAGGGCGCCACTCCGTACTGAAAGTGGAATTCGCATCATTGGTCTGTAATACCTCATAGTTTTTCTACAAATCGCCAACAATATCTAGACATACTGTAGAAACACCAGGCAGGTCTCTTGCGGCGAGACTGGACGGTGTGCTTAGATGGGTGATACTGACTCATTCCGACACCCTCCGTGAAGCGCGTCGTTCTGCTGCTGGCTCTGTCCTCCCTGTCAGCCGCGCAACAACAGGATCCCGCCTACGATCCTCTCGATAAAGCTTACCAGGCCATTCGAGCGGCCGAGTACAGCGAGGCCGTCAACCATCTGAAGCAGGCGGCAGAGATTGCTCCCCGCCGCGCGTCGATCCGCAAACAATTGGGCTACGTCTATCTGAGGCTCAACGATGTCGACGCGGCCCGGAGGATGTTCGAGGAAACCCTCTCGCTCGACCCAACTGACCACCATACCGCCCTACAACTTGGCTTCGTTTATCAGAAAGCAGGCGAAACTGCCCAGGCGATCGCGCTCTTCCGGGATGTGCGGGCCAAAGGACAGGGTGAGTTGAAGCGGACCGCTCGCAAGGCCCTCGAGGATCTGAAGCAGAACCGGAGCGGGCAGGCAGGTCTTTCGGACTCGGCCTTTGCTTTGCTCGACAACGCCTACGCGGCGCTGGCGGAAAAGGACTTCGAGGCCGCCATTCACAGGCTGCGGGACGCGGTTGATGTGGCGCCAAGGAGGGCTGCGATTCGTAAAGAGCTTGGCTATGCGTATTTGAAGATCGGTGAGACGGAATGGGCTCGCGAGATGTTCGAGCAAGTCACGCGGTTGGATCCAACCGACGACCAGGCGACGCTCGAGCTGGCGTTTCTCAGTTACGAGACTGGCAGGCATGCGCGGGCACTTGAACTGTTTAAGGGCATCAAGGACTCCGCTGATTCCGACTGGCGCGGGACCGCCCAAAAGGCGTTCAACCGCATAGAGAAGGAACTACGGGTTGCGATCGATCGCTGGTCGGAGGCGGTCCGGCTCGAGCCCGCCAATTGGTCGGCGCAGCTCGAGCTGGCGGAGTTGTACGAAAGACACCTCGAGCCGGAAAAGGCCGCTCGGCACTACGAAGCCGCATGGCGAATCCAGCCCCCCCGCCGCGAGAAGATTCTGCTCCAGCTAGCGCGTGTCCGCCGGACTACAGGAGACCTGGAGGGGGCCCGGGGCGCTTGGCTCCTAGCATCGCGTTCAACGGAGACACGCATAGCCGAATCTGCCCGGCCGGAGCTGCCCGACCGCCATCCCTACGCTTCTGAGTTTCGACAGGCTCTCGAACTCGACCCGGGAAACGCTCGGTTGCGGCGCGAACTCGCGTATCTGTTGCTGGAAGTGAAGCAGCGCGAGGCGGCGCTGCGAGAGTTTGAAATCATCGTCGAGCAAGACCCGAATGACTTACTTTCAGCCGCGCAGCTAGCGTTCTTGTACCTCGAGCGTGGCAACGCTGCTGACGCGGTTGAGCTACTGGAGAAAGCGCGCCAGAGTGACGATGACGAGGTCGTCCGGAAGGCGGAGGAAATGCTGCGCCGCCTGAAAGAGGCTCATGCCCGGCCCCACCGGCACCTGGCCGAGAAAAGCCTGCAACTAAGCTATTTGAACGAAGCGCGGCGGCTCTTTCTGCGCGCCTACGAAGCCAACCCTCACGATCATTCCGTGGCTTTGAAACTCGGGGTGGTGCATAACCTCATGAAGCGGGACCGGGAGGCTATGCGGTGGTTCCGGATCGCTTCAGAGAGCCCTGATCTCGCGGTCGCGGAGCTTGGCCTGCAGTCGTACCGAAACCTCGCGCCTCAGTTTCAGCGGGTGACGACAACACTCTGGACGTATCCGCTCTTCTCGAGCCGCTACAAGAACCTTTTCCAATACGCACAGCTCAAAACCGAATTTCGGCTGGACCATGTGCCCGTCCGGCCCTATCTGTCTTTGCGGTTTGTCGGCGACTTGAGGCAACGAACGAGTGGGCCTTCGCCGCAGTTTCTTTCGGAAAGCTCTTTGATCGCGGGATTTGGTCTTCGGACCCCGACGTTTCGCGGAGCCACCCTTTGGGCGGAGGCCGGGGAATCCTTTCACTATCTCGGCGACCGCCCTCCCGGAGTGCCTCGAGCCGGCCCCGACTACCGCGGGGGGCTGAACTGGTTTAGGAACTTCGGGGCCACACTGGGCGGTGGTCTTCGAGGGCCTTTCGCGGAAATCAATTTTGACGGGGTCTTCATTAGCCGCTTTGACAATAATGTGATCGGCTACTGGCGGTTCCGGCCGGGCTATCGGCTGCCCGATCGTGGCCGTTTGAAGATGCAGGTGTTCGCCGTTCTGAACGTCACGGTAGACCGTCAGCGCGCCTATTGGGCCAACTTCGTGGAGTTCGGGCCCGGGGTGCGGTTTCGAGTCCCCGGGATTTCTCCCCCCATGAACTTTACCGTTCAATTTCTGCGGGGCTTTCACCTCGTCAATGACTCTAATCCGCGCCGGCCCAACTACTACGACATCCGTGCTGCGATTTGGTACTCGTTTGGACGCTAAGGCTCTTTCCTGGCTAGTCCTCATCTGGCTCGGGTGGCTCTGCCCGTTGTCCGCCGGTGCCGGCAGCACAACCGCCGATCTAACCATCCAAGTCGCCCAACCCCAGCGGTGGAAGCCGGTGCTCTCGAGCGTGGGAGTTCGGGCGACTCCGGAATCCGCGCGTTTCCGCATCGCCGTCGGAGACTCGCACTGGGCGCAAGAGGCCGGCTTTCGGCCAACGGAAGAAACGGTTCGTGTCGCCAGCCTAGTCGATGAGCGGGAGCCCGAGCAGGAGATCGTATGGGAAGATCCCCTCCGGCTTCCTGTCTACGTCTTGCCCTCGCGTGCCAAGGTTTTTATGCGAGAAAAATGGACAGGGGCTCCGCTCATGGCCGGTCTCACGGCCCCAGACGGCGGTCTGCTGTGGGTCGCTGTCGACCCCGGGGCTAAAGGGTACGAGCGTTTTCCCTATCTCATCCATGCCCTTGTTGATCTGGGGTTGGTTCTTCCTTTCCGAGGCGCGAGGACCTGGGCGTTCTTCGACTACTCCTACCGTACGCGCGCCGATCCCGATTATCTCGCGCGTCGATGGCGGGAAGCTGGCGTGGCCGCCATTCATGCTAGCGCTTGGCATTTCTACGATGAGCTGCCGGAGCGCAAGCGCTACCTGACCGAGCTGATCGCGGCCTGCCATCGCGAGGGCGTCTTGGTCTACGCCTGGCTCGAGTTCCCTCACGTCAGTGAAGACTTTTGGCAAGCCAACCCTGGTTGCCGGGAGAAGACCGCTGCTCTCCAGGATGCTCACCTTGATTGGCGCAAACTCATCAACCTCGCCGAACCGTCTTGCTTCGAATCCGTAGTGCGGGGTTTGAAGAAACTTCTATCGAATTACGATTGGGACGGCGTAAACTTCGCCGAACTTTACTTTGAGTCCCTCCACGGGCCGTCGAACGCCCAGCGCTTCACGCCCCTGAATGCTTGGGTGCGCGCGGACTATCGAGCGCGATCCGGAGTTGACCCGCTCCAGTTTTTTGATAGCGCGTCGAGTCACTTCCATCAGCGGGATCGCGAGCAGTGGGAAGATTTCGTTGACTATCGCGCATGCCTCGTGCTGCGGCTACAGAAACAATTTCTGCAAGTGATTCGGTCGGCGGCGCCCAGTCTCGACCTCGTCGTCACCCAAATCGATGACCGCTTTGATGGCCGCATGCGGGAGTTCCTCGGCGCGGACACCAGTGCTTTGCTACCCCTAGCCGAGCAGTATGACTTTCGGCTGGTGGTGGAGGACCCCGCGACGCTTTGGGATCGGGGACCGGAGCGATATGTCGAGATAGCTCAGCAGTATCGTCGTCTGGCGCCGGATCCCGAACGGCTCGCCATCGACATCAATATTGTCGAGCTTTACCAGACGACTTATCCGACTAAGAAGCAGGTGGGATCGGAGCTATTCCAGCTAGTTCATCTCGCCGGCAAGGTCTTCCCCACCGTGTTGGTCTACTTCGAGCAGTCGATATCTCGCCCCGATTGGAATCTGCTGCCTCACGCATCCGGGGCGGCTCGTGCCGAACGCGAGGAGAATTCCCTCTTGGTCGAATGCGACCGTCCCGTTGGTGTGGTTTGGAACGGCCCAGCACTGGTAAACAGCCAGCCATGGCCATTCACAGACGGCTCAACGGTTTGGCTGCCGGCGGGCCAACACCGAGTCTCGCCGGCACCTGAGTTCCCCGGCATGCGGGTGCTCCATATAAACACGGACTGGAAGTGGGGACGAATCGACGGCGGTGTGCTGGAGTTTGGCTACGCTTCCGCCAGTCCGGCAGTAGCTCTGCTGAGCGACGCCCCTAAGCGAATCTCGGTGGATGGGGAAACTCTACACGGTCGGGTGTTGAAGGCCCGAAACCATTGGGCGGTTATGTTACCTCGAGGAGAGCATTCGGTTCGCATCGTGGCCGAGGGTTTGTTACCATAATCCCTCGAAATGGCCGAGGCATCCATCGCCAAGATCCCTGACCGCCTGTTTTTTCGAATCGGAGATGTGAGCGAATTGGCAGGTGTTGAGAGTTACGTACTGCGCTTCTGGGAAACCGAATTCCCCACGCTGGCGCCGAAGAAAGCCAGCAACGGCCAACGCCAGTACCGTCGCAAAGACGTCGAGACGGTTCTCGAAATCAAGCGCCTTCTCTACGACGAAGGCTACACGATAGCGGGGGCGCGCAAGACGCTCCGCCAACGACCCAAAAGGAAGCGGCCCACTCCTACGCAGTCGAAACGACAACCGGCGCTCCCTTTCAGCCTCAAATCGAAAGTTCCCCCTGGAGCCCTCGCGCCCATTAAGAAGGAGTTGCGAGACATCCTCTCGCTCCTGGCGAAGGATTGAACTGAATAGACATGGGAAATCCTCCTGAATAGGTCCGCAGGGAGAGCATGCCGTTCCTTGAATCCTTGGCTCGTCGCATGATTGGGGAGGTTGGCAAGGCCCTCTTCGAGTCCGTTTCCCGGGGAGTTGACCGGGAGCGGTACGACCGATCTCCGCCGGGTCCAGTAGAACCCAAAGACGCCATTTACTATGTGATGTGGAAGGTGCAGCGCACGGCCTTTTGGAGCGGACGAGTAACCAGACACAGCTACTCGGCTGGACCGTTCACCTTAGAAGGTGCAGAGGACTACGTTGTAGCCCTGCCGGAGAACGAGTCGTTCAAGATCACCTGCGAGCCACCTGCCACGCCTGAGGCAGCAGCCGACGAATAACCACGCCTTTTCCCCGATTCCCCCGGCGTTTATAAAGGGCCCATAGAAGCCCTACAACGCGTTCAATATTGCATCTGAGTCCCTGTGTGCCACCTAAGCGAAAAAAATCATCCTGGTTGACTGCACCGAACCGCTCCTGGATGTCGGGTGGGCTATCTGCCCTGGCTTAGCCGTCGGAAGTATTCGGCTACCGCTTCGCGATACTGCTCGGGGACGGGATCGGCGCCGGTGACTCGCACCTGGAAGTTGCCTTTTTCTTGCTCGACTTGGCGTCTGACCTGGAGCTCCAATTGCTCGAGCAAGGCCAACACTTTGCGGTGCTCTTTTTCCAGCAGCTCAGGGTTGCCGGGGAACCGAGATTGGGACAGGCCCGCGACGAAGCGCCGCAGTTCCGCGAGCTCCTGTTCGTCGATACCTTCTCTTCTAAGTTGCCGTGTCAGGCCGGGTAATTCTTGAACGGCTTGCCGTAGGGCACGCTGGACGTCAGCGAGAGTGCCCGCATCCCATGCGCGAACGCCGCCTTGGAGCCTCCGGCCGCCGAAGTTGCTGGCGCTGCCGCTCCACTGCATCGGGCCGCCTTCGCGCTCGCCGCGGGTGAAATTGGGTCCCTCGCGTCCGCCGGTGCTGAGGCGTTCCCCTTGACCCGGTCTCAGCCCTTGCTGCTCCCCCTCGCCTTGGCCAGCGCCCTGACCTTCCTGCTGGCCAGACTGCCTCTCTCCTTGCTGTCGACCCCCTCCGGGTTGTTGACCTTCACGCTGACCTTGTTGGCCGGGACCGTTCTCCGAGCCTGGCTGTCGTCCTTCTGCCCCCTGAGCGCCTTGCGGATTTTGTCCACGCCGGCTGCCTTGACCGGGTTCTTCGCTGGTTTGACGTCCCAGGCCGGCCGCTTCCTCGAGCTGCCGGCGCAGTTCCTCGAGCTCGGCCAAATAACGTTCCAGACCCTGGTCGCCGCCTTGTCCTTCCCCGGCCGCCAAGCGTTCTGCTTCGCCGACCTGCTGCTGCAACTTTTCCAAAGCTCGGGTGACGCCCTCTTCACTCTGAGCGATGTGGACGGCATAACCTTGACGAATATACGCAGCAGCCTTTCCCAGCCGAGTGCCGACTGCCGATTGCTGTAGGTCACCAAGAGCTTCCCTCAGTTTTCGGGAAGCATCGCCATTCTCCATTCGCCGGGCCGTCTGCTGGATCTCTCTTTCCAGCGCTTCGACTTCTTCCTGCATCTTCGTCTTGCGTTCCGCTAGTTCGAGTTCTTCACGCGGCGACATGCCACTGGGGATTTTCCCTCGCACGGTGCCTCCGCTTTCCTGAATTTCTCGCAAGGCATCCTGCAGGGCCTGGTTTAATCTTTCCGCGATTTCCTTTTGTTGTTCGGTCAATTGAGCGGCGCGCTTCGCGATGTCGGAAATAGCACTGTCAGTCTGCTGCCGTCGTCGCCCGGCGAGCTTTCTGAGGGCTTCCGCCAGTTCGTCGCGGGCACGACGGGCGTAGGCTTGGCTCTGCTGCCGGCTGAGCCGGCTGTTCTGCTGCCCGCTTGCCGATTGGCTCGCCTGCATGTCCTGGGCGGCCTGTTCGAGGTTACGAATTGCACTTTGCAATCGTGAGCTGCTAGCGCTTCCTGAACCTTGCCGCGAACTCTGCTGTTGCCCTGATCGCTGTCCCGACTGCTGCTGTGACTGTTGCCCGGATTGTCCCTGTGACTGCTGTCCCTGCGACTGCCCGGACTGCTGCGACTGCTGTCCTGACTGTTGCCCCGACTGCTGCTGACCGGCCTGTTGTCGTTGCTGCAATTCTTCGAGCCGGCGACGAAGCTCCTCGGCTTCCCGCCGCAGCATCTCTTGCTGCCACCGCTGGGAGAAGGTCTGTGCTTGGGCCGCGCGCTGCTGCTCGGCCAGCTTTTCCTGCCGCTTCGCCAGTTCACGGAGTTTTTCGAGCGCCTCGTCGATTTCGCGCTCCAACTGCCGCGGGGACCCGGCGCCCGTCTCGTATTGGTTTTTCTCGAGGTCCATCTCGAGCTCGAACATGTCAGCCAGGTCGCGACCTCCCTGACCCCCGGCCCCGCCCCGGCCGAAAGTCAGCTCGATCCGGCGAAATATAGATTCAGCCCGACGCAAGTGCCGCAAGGACTTCTGCTCGGGGGAAATCGACTCCTGAAGCTTTTGCTTTTCGAGCAGGAGACCCGCGGGACCCATGTACTCGGCGGCCTTCTCGATGTTCTCGACGAATGCTTCGAAATCTTTGTTCGTCCCGAGCAGTTGCCTAGCCTTAACTCGCCGGGCCAGGGTTTCGGCCTGGTCGCGCAGCTTTAGTTGGAACTCCGACAAGAGCAGACTGTTTTCGCGAATCTCAGCCTTCGACTGTCCGTCGGGATCTTTCGATTCTTGGATCAGGTTCCAGGTGGCTGCCAGGATTTCCTTCTGGCGGCGCGAGATTTCCGTCTGTTCGGCCCCGCCCGGCATCCCTCCGCCGGCAGCCTGGCGCTGGAAGAACTCAAGCTCGAACGGCCGAACCTCGATAAAGAACATGTCCGTCTGAACAGCGGTCTTGCCGTCGCGGGCCACCGCGTAGTAGGAGACGAGATCGCCCGGTTCCAGATTCGCGGCGGGGCTCAGTTGCGCGTCTATGACGTCTTCGGCCTCGCTGTAATCGGAGCCCATCTCCTCCAGGTAGAAGGTGTGCGAGGCCTTCGATTCTCGTCTGCCACGCCGCTCGAGCAGAGGTTCCTTCTGAAATTCCTCGCCGTTGACCGAGTAGTGAAGGTCGAAAGACCGTAGGCCGAAGTCATCGCGGGCTTGAAATTCCGTGGCGACTTCCTCGATGCTGGTCGCCTTCGAGTCGCGGCCGGGCCGGAGAAACTTCACAACCGGCTTCTTGTCGGGGACTACGGAGATGAAAAAGTCCTGCGTCAGGCGGACGATTTCTCCCTGGTACATGGCCGCAATGAAGTACTCTCCCTCTTTGCCGACTTTCAGTCGCCCGGTGGCTTGCAGGCCGTCCGCGTCTAGTCGCAGAGATTCCTCGTTATTGACTCGAAGGATGCCGTCCGTTAGCGGCTTGTCCGTCTCGATTTCCACCTCGACTTCTGTCCCCGCTACGGCTCGAAGGTCACCTCCGGGGTCTTCAACCAGGGGTTTCATCCCGGTCCACGCGGGGTAGTGATAGGTCAGCTTGAGGTTCTCGACGTGCGGCATCTCGACGACGTTGACCTCAAACTCTTCGCTGCGGATTCCACCTGCCGTGACGTAGTAGCGAAGCGGTTCCCGTACGCCCACGAAGGCGAATTTGAATCCACTGCCCTCGAGTTGCCGCTGCATCGAAGCCTGTTCCCAATCAACACTGCTCGCGAACTTGGCGTCGAGCTGCATTGTGCTGGACTCGAAGCCGATCGTCTCCGCACTGACGAGCAGGTCAGTGCCTTGACGGATCGTGGTATCGCCCGGTTCGACGACGATTTGGTAGAGCGGCGGCCCGCCCGGTTCCAACCAGCCCGCCCACAGGCGCGAGGCGCCGTAGCCCCAGTAGCCGGGGCCGGAGTGCCCCAGCCAAAACAAGAAGGCGAACCCGGCGACCGCGACCCCCATGTAGGCGAAGACCCGCCCAATGCCGGCAACATATCGCGTCGGCGCCGTCTCTGCGATGCGCCATGTGTCTTCCGCCAGCAAATCGAGCAAGGGGTTGGGTTCCGCACCTTTGTTGCCAGAAGTCTGATCTACGAGCGTTTCGACTCGACCATCGAAAGCAGGGACCGATTTCTCGATCTGAGCCGCCGTCCGGCTGCGGTCAAGCCGCAGAAGAGGCCGAACCAGAACCCAGACCAGGACCGCGATCAGAGATCCGAACAGGATCGCACGGGAACTTACAATGCTGGAGTTCGAGAAAGCGAACTGGTTTGCGACGTAGACGCAGGCCAGGGTCAGGAGCAGCGCCACCACCACCGTAGCGCCCAGTCCCCTAGAGGCTAGTGCCAATCTCAGCCGCCGGTGGACGCGGGAAACGTACCCTTGAATGCTTTGGAACGGGCCTGGAGTGGAGGAGCTAAGCACTAGACTTCCACCTCGCGTCGGACCTTCAAATGCCAAGTCCCTAGGACTGATTCTAGCAACGTTACGATCACCAACAGCGCCAGCAGCCAGCGCCAAATCTCTATCGGAGGGAGCTGAGCGACTGTGTCGGAACCGCCTCCGAGGCTCGCATTGGCCCCTTCTTGCCCCGTTGCCTGCCACAGGGCCATGAGATCAGCGTCGATAGGACGCAGGTTCGATTCCCTCGCGTCCGGGTTCACGGCCACGAGCTCCATCTGGCCCGGTCTGCGAATCTCGTAGAAGCCCACTTGGGTGAGCTGAAAATCCTTCTCGGAGACCGACTCGGAAAGCGAGAGGGCCCGCTCTCCCTGGGGGTCGAACAGCTGAACGCTTGAGCCGGCCGCCCGGCGTCTGCTTAGCTCAATCACGGAGTCCACGAGCGCCTGCCGCTTTTCTTCCTCGATCTGCGAAAGGTAGCGCGCGGATTCCATGACGAAAGGGACAAAGACGGGGTGCAGCGGGAGATCGTTCCAAACGTTGTCGAGCGACGATGCGAGGACCATCACCCGCCCTTCGCCCAACCTCTGCTCTACCAGCAGCGGAGAGCCATCGGAAAGACGGGCCAAGACCTGGTCCTGCTCCCTCACGCGCAATCGTGCGAAGCGGAAAAACTTTACCTTCGGTAGACGCTCCCATGGAAGGAGCGCCGGATGAGAGCGGTCGATTTCCCCGACCAACTGAAAACGATCTCGATCCCGAGCCGCCGAGCGTGCCTCACCAATCTGCCGCGAATAGAACGGCGCCTCAGCGGCAAGGGTAGTCTTAGGCCCTAGAGCCAGCAAGACCGAGCCTCCGGCGTCCACATATTTCGTAAGACGTTCCCCGAAGGGCGAGGGTAGTCGAGGGACGTCTGAAACCACCACGAACGCAAACCGCTCGGGGTGCTGGTTGCTGACTTTTGTCGCCGAGGCGCCTTCCACCCGAAAAGTCGCTTCAGGGGACGACTCCAAGGCGGACTTGTAGTAAAGCAAGTCCCGCTTGCGCCGATGGCCGGAGACAAACAGGATGGGGGCCGGCTCCGCGTGGTGGAACGCTACGAATCGTTGGTCGTCCTTGGCTAGCGGGTCGCCCGGTTGGATGCTGATGATGCCGCGGCTATCGCCCTTGGGGACCTCGAAGCCTTCCAACACCACCGAAGCGCGTCCTGACGCCGGCACCTCGACAGTTTGAGAGGCCACCTGCCTGCCGCTGATTGTTAGGATTACTCGTTTGCGGGCTTTCTCCGTCCCGAATCCTGCAACGGTCACTTCGAGTCGTGGCGTAGCTGTGTATACACGAGTCGTCCCCCTGATCGTTTCCACGCACCAGTTAGGCGACGTCGGTTCAGCGACGCTGTGAATCTTCAAAGCGGCCGTCGTAGGTAGGGCGACATCTTGGAATCGGCCTGGCATAGACGAATGTTGGAAGTCGGAGACCAGGTGAACCTGGACAGGCCCTACGGAGCTGCCGATCAGGTTCCGAACGGCTTCGACTGCGTCGCCGAAGGAGTTTCGCGAGTAAGCCGGCTCGAGAGAACGAATCGCGATCCTAAGAGTTTCCCGATCGCTGGTGGCTTCCGTCAGCAGCCGGACACTCGCGCCCCCGGCGATGACCCGAGCTTGATCGGCCGACTCCATTCCCTCCACGACGCCTTCCGCCTCGCGAACCGCCCGCTCCCAGCGATCACCGAAATTCATGCTCAGCGAAGTGTCGAGAATCACCAAGTGCAAGGTGGGCACGTCACCGAACGCCCCCTTGGGAGGCCGCTCCCAGATCGGCCTGGCGAAGGCAAGTGCCACCAGCGCGTAGAGCGCCAAGCGCGCGGCCAGCAGCAACAGGTACCGGAGGCGCCTCTCTTTCAGGGAACTTTGTTGCCGCCGTTCAAAAAACATCAGCGAGCTGAAGGGCAGCTTGATGGGGTTTTGCCGGTGCAACAAGTGCAGCCATAGCGGCAAAGTGAGTGCCAGCCCACCCAACAGGAACAACGGAGTCAGAAAGGTCATCGAAAAGCGCTAGTAAGATGGACGTTCCACGGAGCCTATTCGTCTAGTGTTGTACATCACAATTATTCGGAGCGGCAACGTTTTGCTTCGATGACCGATGCAGGGGGCAGATACCTACTTCTTCCTCGTCGACACTCGTGTCGACGCCCGGGCGCAATTCATTACGCCTGCGGATAGGAGTCCGCAGCTTAGTTTTGCACAGATCCGCCAGGGCGCAGTTGGCCGCTGTAGGTCTTGATCACGTAGCTGATGGTTTTCTTGTGCACGTCGAGTCCGATATAGTGAAGTCCTTTCATGCGCATGATCCCCCTGGCTGGTTTCGGAGCCGGCCCCACGGCCGGGCTCAGCATGATGCCGATCGAGGACGGCTGTTGCCTTGCTAGTGCTGCTGGGAATTATCACTTCAATGAGTTAGCTCCTCTGGCCTGCATTTGCACTTAAGGTCTCACATGGCCCCCTGGTTGAGCGGTTTATTCAAGAGAGAGCCTTCCCAAAAACCACTGCGAGGGACTCCCCAAGTCCGTCGTGAGAAGGCGTATTCGGCTGACACCGGTTACGTTTATCAGTATTTTTACCAAGGCTACCGCGACGCCGAACGCACGGGAGATCCCGGTCAGGAGTACATCTTCGACGTCAGTTCGGACCGTGCATCCCGATTCCCGGTGACCGTTTTTCTGAGTCAGCGGGCTATTGAGGCCTGGCAGCGAGCGCACGAGTCCCAACTCTCTCCCACCGAGCAGTACGCGGTTGTCAAGATGAGTCTGTTTCAGACCTTCGACGAGAGAACAGACTTCGGTGGTGCCGCGGTAGATGTACTTGTTTCCAGCGACGACATCGAAACCCACACCGCCGCGCTTGAATTGGATTAGGTAAGATACGCGTGCGTTCGTGGGGACAAACGGTTGGGAAGCGAATCATTGGCTCTCTGAATTTTTGAGCCAGTGCTGTGGTGTCTGACCGGGACAGCCTTAGTTAACACTATGGGCAGCGAGCAGTCCCCAAACCTTCGATAGGATAGGTAGGATTGCCGAAAAATACCAAGCGGGGGGGCAGGAGCCCACACCGTCCGTAGAATCAATAAGTTGGAGTTCTTGACCCAGCTTAATTGAGGCTGTCCCAGTTTCCGTGTCCGGTTTCCGTTCTCAGGCACCGGCGGCGGCTGCCTGCACCTGCGACACCCGAACAAGTTGACCCGCGGTTTGTCGCAACTGGGCAAGCACGTCGGCCAGCGCTTCGACCTCCACGGAGCCAAGATCACCGACCAGACCGCGCAGCCACACCCTTAGGTAGAAGCCATGGAAAATCACGAATTGTTGGAACAGCTTGAACGCGAAGTCGGGGTCTTTGCTCAAAGGGGCGCGTTTGAATACAACTTTACGTTCAACCAGGGCCAAAATCCATGGCCGAAAAGTAGGAAATGTCGTGGTAAACTTGGGTGACGGTTTATTGGCCGGATCGTACTGGTTCTCAATACGCGGGTTCGCCAAGGTAGGAGCCGGGCGTCCAGCGTAGTCGCCCTAATGCTTTCACTCTATGACTTGTAGACAAAGGCCTGCCGCCTCGGTTGTTCTGCGGATGTGAAGGGAGTTGCGGTGCCAGGACCCAGTGCGACATCAGGGTGGCAATAACTGCGGGGGAATGAGGCGTCGGGCTAACTCCCAAAGTCTTTTTATTGATCGGAGAAGAATTATTTGTTTCCCTGAGACTTCATGCTGACTATATAGTCCAATTCAGACCCGAGGTTCTACTCGCGTACCGGCAGTGGAAGAGGGCTGGGGTGACAGACCCTCAGACAAAGATCCGGATTGCCATAGCGGACGACCACCCGGTCTTCCGAGATGCCGTGCGCGCATTGCTGTCCCTCGAACCGGACCTCGAGATCGTAGCGGAAGCCAAGGATGGGGATGAGGCGATCAACGTCGTCAAGCAGGAGAACCCGGACATACTGCTTCTCGACCTCTTAATGCCCCGGCTAGACGGCCTTTCTGCCCTCCAACGCATCAGAAGTGAGGGGCTCGGGACGAAAGTCATCATCCTGACGGTCTCGGAGGACGAGACTTCGCACGTCCTGGCAATGAAGTATGGAGCGGCCGGAATCGTCCGAAAGAGCATGGCGACGAACTTCTTAGTCGAGGGTATTCGAAGGGTTCAGCAGGGCGAAGTCTGTCTGGATGACAAGGCCATGGCGCTGGTGCTCCGCAAGTTTTCCACGCAGCGGAAGCTGCCTCCGGTGAGCCGGAGGGAATCGGAGATTGTCTCGCTGGTCTGCCAGGGTTTCAGAAACAAGGAAATCGCCGCCAAGCTATTCATTGCAGAAGACACCGTAAAGAGCCACCTGTCTCATATTTATGACAAGTTCGGCGTCTCTGACCGCATGCACTTGGTTCTCTATGCAATCGAGTCCGGTCTCCCGTCCCATCAGGCGGGTACAGGTTAACTCGCAGCCCTGTGATCTGATCGAAGCGCCGGATAGGTGGCACCGACTAGGCCGTAGACGATAGGGTTGCCCCCGAATCTAAGCACAAGAAATATGAGAAACGGTAGGACGATGCTGAATCCCAGCGAGCCAATGAAGTTGACCAGCAGCACCGGGAAAAGGGGAATTTTCGATGCCATTGCAATTGCCGCTAGTCCATGGCGGCACTCTCCCCGGAGATTCTAGCGCGATACCGAGATCGACGATCGCGGTTGGCTCAGCTTTAAACGCCTTTTGAAGCTGGATTCCGCAACCAAGCAGAAGCAGCCAGGCCGCGACGCCTTCCGGGATCCCTGCGCGCCCTCCCTGGACGAATAATGCTACCTATGTGCTTAGCGTAAAGTGTTACCTATGTCCCGGGTCCGCTCATGTAGTGTCTAGTAGCCAGCAACCCTTGGCGGAAAGGAGTCTGCTCGTGGAACAAGGATCAACGCGCTGGTTTCAAAGCCGGAAGTTCAAGTGGGGAGTGGTGCTGCTCCTCATTTTTGTCGCCGCTTCGGCGGTCTACATCAAGGCCTTCGGGCCGGATAGCGATCTCGAAGGGGAAGCGGCCAGAATCGCGACAGTCCTCGACCTCAAAGCGGGAATGGCGGTCGGCGAAGTGGGCGCCGGCAACGGGAAAATGGCGGTGCTGTTGGCACGGCAGTCGGGATCCGGAGGACATCTTTTTGCGACCGAGATCGACGCCGACAACCTGGACGACATACGAGAAAGGGTGGTTGACGCCGGGCTCGATACTGTCACGGTGATCGAAGCAGGTAAGAAAGAAACGAACCTCGCCCCCGAATGCTGTGACGCGATCTTCATGCGAAAGGTTTATCATCATTTCACCGACCCGGCAGAGATCAACGCCAGCCTGTTCGAGGCGCTGAGACGCGGAGGCGTACTGGCGGTGATCGACTTTTCGCCCTCTCTTTGGAACGTTTGGCTGCCTCGGCCGGACGGAGTCCCAGAAAATCGTGGCGGTCACGGCATGCCCAAGGATCTGCTTATCGCGGAGTTAACAAGCGCCGGCTTTCAGCTGGAGCAAGTGAGGGACGAATGGTGGCGCTGGCCTGTCGATGGCTACTGCGTGGTGGTCCGCAAGCCGAAGGAGACTACTTCAGAATCCCCCCCTCGGTCATCCTTCTTGGATCGAGCAGACGCTCCAAATCCTCGCGGCTGAGATCGGTCTCCTCCTGGGCGACGTCAATCAGCTTGCGGCCCCCAGCGTAGGCTTTCTTTCCCACGGCCGCGCCCTTCTCGTAGCCGATTACGGGATTCAGCGCGGTAACGAGGATGGGGTTTTTCTCGACGAGCTCAGCCGTACGTTTCGGATTCGCGGCGAAATCTGCAATGGCTTTGTCGGCCAGGACACGAGCCACGTTACCCAGTAGGCGCGCACTTTCGAGGACGTTGCGGGCGATGACTGGGAGCATCACGTTCAACTGAAAATTGCCGGATTGGCCACCAAGCGTTACGGTCAGATCGTTCCCAATCACCTGGGCGCAAACCATCGTGGCGGCTTCGGGAATCACGGGGTTGACCTTGGCCGGCATGATGCTGCTTCCGGGTTGGAGGGCGGGCAGCGCGATGTCGGCCAGGCCGGCTAAGGGACCGCTGTTCATCCAGCGAAGGTCGTTTGAAATCTTCATGACGGCCACGGCGGCGGCCTTGATTTGCCCGCTCAACTCCACAATCGCGTCTTGACTCGAAAGGCTCACGAAATAGTTGCGGCTGCTGATGAACGGGAGGCCCGTGACCTGGGAAAGCCGTTTGGCGACCCGCGGGCCGAACTCGGGGTGCGCGTTGAGGCCGGTCCCTATAGCTGTACCTCCCAAAGCGAGAGGTGACGTCCGCGGCAGGGAAGCCCGGATGCGAGCGGTAGCCTGCTCGATCTGACCGCTCCAACCACCGAGTTCCTGGCTGAGGCGAATCGGCAGAGCGTCCATTAGATGGGTGCGACCGTTCTTGACCACGTCGTCAACTTGTTCGGCCTTACTATCAATCGTCTCCCGGAGATGATCGAGACCAGGGATCAGTGTCTCAGCGACCTCGAGGTAGGCACTGACATGGATGGCAGTGGGAATCACGTCGTTGCTGCTCTGTCCCATGTTGACGTGGTCGTTGGGGTGCACCTTGCGACCGAGCTTTCCCGTCGCCAAGGTGGCGATCACTTCGTTGGCGTTCATGTTGGTGCTGGTGCCCGAGCCGGTCTGGAAGATGTCGAGCGGGAAGTGTGCGTCGTGGTCTCCGCCGGCAACTTCATCGGCGGCTTCCCGGATCGCGGCGGCCATGTCGGCTTCCAGGAGTCCTAGGTCCTGGTTGACAGCCGCTGCCGCTCCCTTGACCAATCCCAGTGCGCGCAAGAAAGTTCGCGGAAAGGGCAAACCGCTAATGGGAAAATTCTCGATGGCCCTCTGGGTCTGGGCGCCCCAAAGAGCATCGACAGGCACCTGGACTGGCCCCATGCTGTCTTTCTCTGTGCGATATTCTCGCTCTGCCATGGTGTAGACTTCCTCCCTCAGGCCATCTTAACGTAGAAGGCCAGGGAGACTCGATCGGCGGCGCTTCACCGGTTCGCGGGTGGGGCGTGGTTTCAAACCGCGTAGCGGGTCCGGTCGCAGGCTCACCGTCAAGCTGAGGAAAAGTGGGTACAGTCACCGATTTTCGTCGCCGCCCAATCTTGGAGACAAGCAGTTGCGGATGCGAAAATCGTTGACAGTCCCTGGCACTCCCCATTTTTCGCCGAACCTAAGCCACTAAGCCGGGCTGCTAACTCGGCCCATGTCGACAAAACCCTATCTAATCGGCGTCGCCGGAGGATCCTGCTCCGGCAAAACATCAATAGCCGAGGAGCTGGTTCGGCTGTTTCCGCCCGGGACGGCCGCGGCCTTGCAGTTGGATTCCTACTACCGCGATTTGTCCGGCCTCCCTGCCGAGGAGCGAAAGCGAACGAATTTCGACCGGCCTGAAGCTCTCGAGTGGGAGTTGCTAGCTGCCCAAGTTCGCAGCTTGGCCGAGGGTACTGCGATCGTTCCGCCGGCCTACGACTTCAAGACACAGACCCGAGGCGAGGGGACTTTGCGGGTCGAGCCGCTTGCAGTGGTCGTCGTTGAGGGGTTATTTGCGTTGTACGACGGGAAGATCAGAGCGCTGCTTGACACGAAAGTCTTCGTAGAACTTGAAGACGAAACTCGCTTCGCGCGACGCCTGGTGCGTGACACAAGAGAGCGAGGCCACTCGCCGGAATCTGTCAAGAATCAATACCACCGAACGGTTCGTCCGATGTTTGAGAAGCATATTTCGCCGACCAAGCGATTTGCTGACGTCATTGTTCGAGGAGACGACCCCGTCGGCAGGGCGGCACAGGCGGTGTTGGAGCACGTTAAGAGATACCGGTCGCTCAATCTCACTTCTTAACTCAGAAAGATCGGCAATACCTGGCCCTGGTTCTACTACGCGACCATCTCACCGCAGGTATCGCGAAGCCCCATTCAACAGGAATCCTCAGTGTCTATTTGAGGTGACGAGCGGACGATTGGACCTGCGACCAATTCTCATCAGTCCTATCTTCCTGGCCGCTCACTGAAACGCCGCGGTGATCCCCTCTTGACTACAGTTTTCCCCCGAGCAGATTTGAATGGGCACGGCGGGGCCCGAAGGAAGGTTCGTAGGAGCGATGTTCCACTGGTTGACGCCGCACACCAATCCGGGCGCCGACCCGCCGTAGGGCACATCCGCATCGACCCCGCCCACCAACGCCCGCTGCCGCAGTTGCAGCCTGGGGAACGGCTCTTGCGACGGACCAAAACCCGCGTCCGGGCAGGGCGGCTCGACCAGGCCGCCGCCAGTACCGTAGGCCATGATGAAACCGTCGGATGGGGCCGGGTTCTCGGCGCCGTTGACCGAAAAGTCCGGATTCAGGATAGCGCCCTGCCCTTGACCCGTCGCGTTCAGCGCGAAGATGCCGGGGTTACTCTCGACAATCGGCACGCGCAAGGTGTTGGAAAGGTCGCCGTCGACCTCGAACTGAACAGTCGCAAAAAGTTCCTCTTCCTGAGCCACGCGCAGAAAACGAAACCCGACTGAGAGAGGGAATTCGAAGCTGGTCTGAAACTCTGAAGCGTAGATCATCGGGGCCGGCTCTCCGTCGACGAGCACACGGGCCATTCCTGTCGGCGACCACGTCAAATGCTTGATCCGTATTAGAGCCCCCGAAAAAGTTTTGCACCAAGCTTTCCCTGAACAAGTTGTCGAATCGGGTGAAGAACGCGTCCCTTCCAGTACCGGGCCGGCCTTGTTGTGGGGAGTTGCCTGACCCGGTCAAAGCGGGGGAGCTTCCCGCCGGGAAGTCGGCCGACTCTGTCCAGCCAACGACGTACACCGATCCATCCGGGCCGACCGCGATGCCGAAAGCTTGATCGTCGCCAGAACCGCCGAGGTAGGTCGAGTACTCGACCTTGGGATCGATCACGAGGGGCCGCGAACGGTCGTATGGACCCACCTCAAACGCGACGCCGACGGCACCCGAGCGCACATAGCGGCCTTCCACCGGGCTTCTCGCGTGAGCGATTTCTTGATAGACAACAGGCCGCTCTTGGCGCACCTCACCAGAGGCGGTGCGCAGCCGCAGGCCTCCATCCGGCTCGATCGAGATGTCTTCGGTTCCTTGGAACTGAAGCTGGATCCGCCTCGGGTCAGCGCCGGGCTCGACGATGAAGTCGTACTCGAGCCGGCGGGCCGGCCCCTCGCCCCGTTCCCGTCTTGCGTCGTAGTAGACAATGTCGATCCCGGGGTAGACATCATCGAACCGTACCCGCGCAAAGTGAGGAACATTCCGGCGCCACCGGTCGGGGTCGTTTCCGATGTAGTAGTGGCTGCTGCCCGGCAGACGACCCACACCTCGGCCCACGCTACTTGGGTCGGCCCCGGCAATTCTGAGCTCCACGGTCTCGTCTGGCTTTCCCGCACTCCCCCTTAAGCGCATCGACATCCCTTCCGCTCGTACGAGGAGGGAATACCCCGTACCTCGCGCGATGAATGACGAAGCACCCTGCTTGGTTGGTTCAAAGTGCAGGGGCACCCGGTCAGTGGAGACGAAGTGAGCTTTCGCGGCGGGAGGCGGAAGGGGCCCTGCTGAAAGCGGAGCCGCCAGCCCGGAACCGATCAACAGGGCAAGAGCACCCCCTAAACGGCTGTTCGATAGATCACGTGTGATCAATAGTACTCCTTTGAAAGTACGTCATTGGCCGGTAGCGTCGGTGACGGCCGCCTAACTGTGGAGTCCGCCGGCCGGTGCGGAGCCGTCGCCAGGGCGCATCTCATCGTAACAACAATCAAAGTAACGAAAACTCTGCGTCGGACAAGACTGCTGTAGGAGGTAGTCCATCCCGATAGAAAGGTCTAGCCCCCTCCATTGAGCAAGCTAATTGTTTTTGTCGAATTCTTGTTCTATGCTTTTCTCACGAGTTAAGAACGACAGACGATCAATTGGTCGAACGATCGCCATCTTGGGGCAAGTTTTCGACTAGGAACGGCTTTTCTCATGATCTTAACGGAAATCGTTGCCGCGGCCGCTACACTGCGAGAAGGCGCCCAGCCGGGCTAGTGCTCATACTCGTTAGTGGGGGCCGGCCCAGCCCTGCGGGGGCTGATTTGCGCAAGAATCTGCGTGGCAACCCCAAAGAGCCAAGCCGCGGGCGCGAGCCAGCCTTTCGCTTTTGGGGCGCACACATCCTGCGTGCCGTCACGACATCGATCCCGCTCGTCCCATGCCTTGCGCGGGAGCCTCGCTCTAACCAACTGGGTCTGTCCGACTTATAATCCAGGATTTCCGATTTAGCTGCTCTGACGGCACGAGTCTACACCCTCACCCGGCGAAGCGCAACCATTTCTCCACCCGGTAGAGGCGGCGGCTGAGGCGGGACCGATCGAGCCCCCTTCTTGCCCCTCATGGGGGCTGATCCGCCGCTGCGAAGTCAATTTCGCAGACACCCCTCCGAGCTTCCGTCCTCAGTACACAGATTTCGCATTCGCCAAGTGCGGTGCTACCCGCCCGGCACAGGCAGCGCCCAGATCCTCCGCAGCATGTCGCCAAACAGCCGCCGGTTCAGATGTCCCTCCGCGAACAAGAGCCAGTAATACCGCGCGTGTTTAATCAGCCGACCGCCGGTCTTCATCAACCGGTGCTGCAAGCTCGTCAGCGACCAGCTCTTGATCCGTTGCGGCAGCCCGAGCCTCCGCCATAGGTTCCCCAGGTTGTAGGCCAGCACGCTCAGTTGTAGCCGTACCTCGTTGGCCCGAAAGCGATGGCACGACAGCCGCGTCCAGTGCGTGGCCTGCTTACCTTCTTTGATCCACTGCTCCGCCGTGCCGCGCTTGTTGTAGAAACGCACCACCGAACGGCTCGGCAAGCTCATGCTGGTCACAACGAATTCGACGCGCGGGAATAGCTCGCCCTGATGGTGCTCGACCTTGGCCACGATGCGCCGAGGTTGGGACCAACTCTCCGCCTGATAGCGAAAACTCTTGTAGCGCACCAGCGGCTTGCGGGAGGGCCTTCCCGGTGGCCGAAACAGGATGTCTTCGATCTCCAGCTCCAGGCTCTTGTTGGCCGGAATGCGGATCGCATAGTCCGCGCCGCGCTCCTCCAGCGCCTCGTAGATCTCCGGCTTGGCAAAGGCGGCATCGGCGCGCAAAGTGACCTGCTTGCCTTCGGCCTGTTGGCGCTCGATCTCCGGCAGTAGCAGCTCGCCCCAGTCCTCGGCGCTGTGCACGTTGCCGGGACGCAGCTTCGCCGCCAGACAATCGCCGTGCTGATTGAACAGCAACAGCGGGTGATAGCAGACCGATTCGAAGTGTCCGTTGTAGGCACTGCCTTCCTGTTGGCCATGGACCGGACTCTCGGTGGAGTCCATGTCCAGAACGACCCGCTCGGAGTCGTCGAACGCCTCCCCTTGCCCGACCAGCCCTCGGTTCAGCGCCATCAGCCCCAGCAGGTTCTCTTCGCTCGCCAGCATCTCCGTCTCGAAGCCGTGCAGCGTCGAGGTCAAGGCCGCACCGCGATCCCAGATCTTCTGCGAACCGATCAGCCGAAACGTCGGATCGATCGAAATCCGCTCGGCGTCGTTGAGGTCCTCGTAGCCCGCCAAGCGGCTGTAGACCGACTGCCGCAACAGATCAGCGAGCGTGAACTGCTTGTTTGTGCCTTGCCGGGAGTCGCTGAGATGCTCGTTGATCAACTTGCCGAGTCCGAGTCGCTCGTCCAACTCGCGGACTAGCAGCAGGCCGCCGTCGGAAGTGACGTGCGATCCTTGGAAATCGACTTTCAACAAGCCGTTGAAACTTAGCTGGAATGGCTTGGTTTGTTTTTCACCCATTGGGTGTCGGCCTCCATGGCGTCCTCATCGGGATCTAGCCCCTATGAATAAAGACGCTGAAGGCCGCTGGAAGGTCGGGAGGTCATACATCAAATTGAAAATGCGGGCTTAACTACTCGGGCCTTTCACGACCTTAGACGGGACACCCGAGGTCAGGTGCTTGTGTGGGGCGCCGTTATTGTACCGGCGCTGGCGCTGTTCTTGGGACTGTCGCTAGATGTCGGACTCCTCTACGACGTGCGGCGACGAGCGCAGAGCGCGGCCGATGGTGCGGCTGCTAGCGGGGCGATGGAGCTTGCGAGACAGACCACAAGCTATGTGACGTCGGCCGCGCTATACGATGCCGGCCGCAACGGTTTCGACAACGACGAAACCGAGGTGACTGTAACGGTGAGCAACCCGCCCGTATCCGGTCCCAGGCTGGGCGACAGCAACTTCGTTGAAGTCGTGGTCCAGGAGGATGTCGATACCTACTTTATGCAGTTTATCGGCCGAAACCTGGTTACCGTGCGAGCCCGTTCCGTAGCGGGGATCGTTCATTACGGCGATGCATGCGTGATGGCGCTCGATCCGAGCGCAAGCGCGGCAATGAAGGTGAACGGTGGCCCCACACTCAACGCCAACTGTGGAGTTATGGTGAACTCCTCGGACAGTGCAGCCTTGCAGGTGCCCGGCGGCACCGCAACGATCAACTCCACCTATGTTGGAGTGAATGGGGGATACACTGGTAGCGGATCTATCAATCCGACACCGCAAACCAGCGTCCCGCCGATGGTGGATCCTCTAACGTACATGCAACCTCTCGACCCCGCGGCGTACCCCCCGGGTACGAAAGTGGGCGATACCTATTACCCCGGAGTCTATAACTCGGAGATCAAGATCACGGGCAACAAGACCATAACCTTTGAGCCTGGAATCTACATCCTCCGAGCTGGGATGCGAATCATTGGCGGAGATGTCAGTGGTTTCGGTGTGGGCTTCTTCCTTACCGACGAAGGCGGCGTGATAGATATTTCCGGTAGTGCTGACGTGACCTTTACGGCACCTTCCAGCGGCCCGATGCAGGGGATGCTGTTTTACTCGGACCCGAATGCTCCGAACTTGACAAACAAGATTGGCCGGGGGAACTCGACGTTCAACTTCACCGGCTCGTTCTACTTCCCCAGCATGCACCTTGACTGGGCAGGGACGCCACTGGGCACAGGCTCCGAAGGAGTCATCATAGCCAATACGTTGGACATCTCTGGCACAAGCGACGTGGATTTCACGAACCCCGACCCCGATCAGGGTGGCGCAACATTGATGAAAGCGACGATTGTTGAATGACAAACCGAGCGCGGATCGAAAGACAGATGCGTAGCGACGCCACCAAAGGTTTGTCAACTGTTGAGTTTGCAGTCCTGGCGCCTGTCGTCATGCTCCTGTTCGTGGGGGCCGCCGATTTGGCTCGGGCGTTTTATCATGCGATCGTGATGTCCGGCGCCGCGGCGGGTGGCTCGTTCTACGGCGCACAGAACAACGTACACTCCGGCGAATTCACGGAAATGGTATCTCGGGCATCCAATGACGCCGCTGACCTGTCCGTTTCGGTCACAGCCACGGCCAGCCGCCAGTGCGAGTGCCCCCCGTCAGGAGGGGGAAGTCCAACTGTAGTCGATTGCCTGACGGGGACTTGTACGGGCTACGGGTTGCCTCGACTCTACGTAAGCACCCAGGCCCAGCAGACCTTCGATCTCATACTTCCTTGGCCCGGTGTTCCTGACAACTTTGGTATCAACCGGAAGGTTTGGATACGCGTGCAATGAGGAATCCGCTCCCTGCGATGTCGGCGTGCCCCGCAGTCACTTTCGGATCCCAGGGAGGCACGAAAGTGCCGGCTCAGCGCCGCTTCCAGGCCCGACGGCGTCGTCGTGGAGTTGCGCTAGTCGAGTTTGCGTTGATCTTCCTTCTACTGATCGCCCTAGCGGTGGGTTTGATGGAGTTCGGGCGCATTGTCTGGAGCTACCACACTCTCGTCCACGCCACTCGCGAAGGTCTCCGCGTGGCGATGATCCGAGGGACCGAAAACCCGGAGTCTGATGGCGAGGATCTGTCTGATACGATTTCGAACGCCGTCAAGTCACGGGCTATCGGTCTCGATTCCACCAAGATCACTGTCACACCCGCCTGGCCGGGCGGCGTAGCAAGAGGCGCTGTTGTTCAGGTGCAGTCCACCTACAACTTCGAGTTCGTCAGCGGGTCGTTTGTTTCCCCCCAGACCACGATTCAACTGGTAAGCAATTCCCAAGCCATTCTCCTGAACTGATTTACCCGCGGCAGGCTGAGTCCAGGTCGGCGCTGCCGGCACCAGCTCGGTTTTTGCCGGCTACCCTCTGGCCATTCTCAAGGCTTGCTCGGTAGCACCCCCTCGCGATCCACCTTCCCATCCGTGCCGGGGACCCTTCCAGCTCTGATTCCCACGAGTTTCGGTGGGCTCTTGGATGTCGATATTCAACTCTCTGGCTAGTTCTGACGATGAAGGGAGCAGAAGTATTCCAGTTGGCCCGATCAGTTGGATTGAGGGGAGATGATCGAGGCCCGCCGGCGGGACGAGTGACGGGGTCTTATGGCCGCAACCACACACTTCCACGGCTACGGCGATAGCGATTTGGCAGTACCAGGCCACCGGGCGCGGGAGGCTGGCCACCAGGGCGTCGGTTCGGCCTGGCCGGAAGACCAGGACCCCGGCCAAGAGGCCCCAGAGGCCGAGGCCGGCGGGACCGAGGACCACGTTCGCCTCTACCTGACGGAGATGGGATTGGTGCCGCTGTTGGACTCTAAGGGAGAGATTCGCTTGGCAAGAGGGATCGAGCAGGGGCGACTCAAGATCCGGAAAGCCCTGGCCGCCACCCCATGGCTCTGGAAAGAGCTTCTCAAGCTACAACTTGCGGTGGCGAATGGGGGACTCAAGCTCCGGTCGTGGGTGGAGGTGGAGGGCGGCGAAGAAGAAGGCTCCGCGAAAAAGCGGGCTGCGGCGGCTCTGTTCTCGGGTTTGGCCGAAGTGACTCAGGCCCTTGAGGGCATCAGGACGGCGGCCTGTGCGGTAGGTAGGCAGCCCAGGGGCGCCAAAGCGGCCCGGAGGAAGCGGGCGTGGCGTATGGCTCGACGTAAAGTCGTGCTTTCGAGAGCCATTCGAAGTCTATCCCTGCGGGCGGAAGTTTGGAAAGGCTGGGCCCAGGAGTTCGAAACAATTGCGCTCACCGGTCCCCAACCGGCTCCGGATCTGTCGCTTTCGCTGACCGTTGACAATCGATCCAAGGGCAAGGCGAGGGGTCGAAGGCGAACGACGGTCCGATTCGAAATGGGCGGCACCGAACTCCAACGCGTGCTGCAACGGATGCGGGAGGGTCAACAGCAAGCTGAAGAAGCGAAGAAAGCCCTTGTGGAAGCCAATCTGCGCTTGGTGGTTGCCGTGGCGAAAAAGTATGTCAACCGTGGGTTGCACTTGCTGGACCTCGTTCAGGAAGGCAATATCGGACTGATGCGCGCGGCGGAAAAGTTCGATCACCACCGGGGTTTCAAGTTTTCGACCTACGCCACTTGGTGGATACGGCAGGCGGTGACGCGGGCCCTCTCGGATCAGTCACGAACGGTGCGGATTCCCGTGCACATGAATGATCAACTCCATCGGTTTCTGCGCACGCTTCGTCAACTTGAAAGGGAATCCGGCCGTCCGCCCACGAATCAAGAAGTAGCCCGTCAGCTCGAAACCGACGTCAAGAAGGTTGAAACTCTGAGGTCTATCTCCCGCCCCCCGATATCCATCGATACTCCGGTGGCCCACGAGAGTGAATCAGCACTCACAGACTTACTCGAAGACCGCAACGCCAAGTCACCGCTACAGAGAGTGGTTGATGCCGACTTGCGTTCGAAGACCACCGATCTGTTACACCGGCTCTCTCCGAACGAAGAAAAAGTCCTCAGAATGCGGTTCGGAATCGGTTTCGAGCGGCAACATACGTTGCAAGAAATCGGCCGGGAATTCGCTCTCACGCGCGAACGCATTCGCCAGATCGAGACGAAGGCGCTACAGGCGCTTCGCGATCCACGCCTTGCGCCACAACTGCGCGAACTGCTGGAATCCCAGGTGTGAGGCGGCTCGGACGCACACCTCGGCTTTCCCTAGCAGCCCGTGGTAGAAGCTGGGTTCAGCAAAAAATAGGGACTGTCATCCGATTTTCGCTTCTGCAACTGTTTTGTTTCCAGTATTGGGCTAGAGGACGAAAATCGGTGACTGTACCATTTTTTGCGACGAGGACTTCCACCACGGGCTGCTAGATCCTGCCAGTACTAAACTGCCGACACAGAATCTCGGACTCCATGTGAATGGCCGTAGCCCGATTCGCTCATGGGCCGACCTTCCCGGTTGACTAAATCGCCGAGATCAACTTCGCCAACAAAGCGGTGCGATCGGGGATGCGGTTGATCAGGACGCTTTCGTTCAGCGCGTGAGCGCCTTCACCGACAGCACCTAGCCCGTCCAGTGTCGGCAGCCCCAGAGCCGCGGTAAAATTACCGTCCGACCCGCCACCCACTTGAGCTTCGCCAACCTCAAAGCCCAGTTCCGAGGAAAGCTTTTGTGCCAGCCGGTAGAGTTTGAGCACCGCTGGGGATCGCTCGAGCGGGGGCCTGCCGATCCCTCCTTCCAACACCAGCTCCGTTCTCGGATCGAACGGCTTCAAAGCGCGAAACCTCTGCTCAAGCCGCCGCCCTTGCGCCGCACGCGGCACTCTGACATCGATATCGGCCCAAGCTTCCTCGGCAACGACATTCGGACGACTCCCGCCACGAATCACGCCGGGGTTCACCGTGATTCCTGTTTGGAGGTTGGTCCACTCCGCAATTCGTGACAACTGGCGCGACAGCTCAACAATGGCACTTGCTCCGGAAGCGAAATCCAATCCGGCGTGCGCAGCTCGTCCCTTGACCCGCAGCTGCACACCTCCACCCCCTTTGCGGCCTGTCTTGAGGTTTCCGCCTAAGCCGGCTGCTGGCTCGACGACCAGCACCGCGTCGCTTCGTCGAGCTTCGGCTTCCGTGTACGGACGAGAGCTCGGACTCCCTACTTCTTCGTCAGAGTTAAGCTGCAGGACGAGCCTTTTAGTTATGGGGACTCCGATTTCACGGAGTGCCTCAACCGCGAAGACGAGCATCGCAATTCCCGTCTTCATGTCAAAAACCCCGGGGCCCCACAGACGCCCATTTTTCCGTCTGAAGGGCATACGGTGAATCGTTCCCGCTTCCCACACGGTATCGAGGTGGCCGAGCGCCAGGAGCTGCCCCTTCTTAGGCCGCCCGGGGAGCTTGAATTCGGCGCGCAGGTGATGGCCGTACCCTTTTTGCCGGTGGAGTTTTACCTTGGCAAGGGGGGAGAGGCGGTCGGCGACAAACTCTCCGGCGCGGTCTACCGCGGCTTTGTCGTTCGTAGGCGACTCCAACTTGACCAGTTGACCGATCCATTCGACGATGGCCGGCAGCCGCTGAGTCGTGTATCGCAGGACGTCATCCATTGAGCGTTAGCGTTATCCGTGGTCCAACCTGTCCTTGGTATAATACGCGGTCTTCTTGAGGGTCGTTGTTCGTGACCCGTTTGCTAGATTAGCCAGGCAAGCTCGCGTGAACTAGGTGGATTCGTCGGCTTCGACAACGAGGGCGACTACAGCAGGGATCCTCGGATACAATACGGCTAACGGGTTCCCAGGCTAGCTGTCCGGTCCCGTTACCCGCATCCGAATGCTCGATCTCAATCAGATCCTCGAGATCCTCCCTCATCGTTACCCGATGCTGATGGTCGATCGGGTCGAGGAAATCACGGCGGATCGCGCGGTCGGTATCAAGAACGTTTCCATCAACGAACCTTTCTTTCAGGGACATTTTCCCGATTTCCCAGTCATGCCCGGAGTATTGATCGTGGAATCAATGGCGCAGGTGGGCGCTGTGTGGCTGCTGAGCCAAGTGCCCGATCGCGAGGCGCGATTGCGAGACAAACTGGTTCTGTTCGCTGCCATTGAACAGGCCCGTTTTCGAAAACCCGTGTTTCCCGGGGACGAACTGCGGATCGAGATGCAATTGCTGAAGCGCAAGGCCACGGTCTGCAAAATGAGGGCCAAAGCGAGCGTACGGGGGCAGTTGGTCGCTGAAGCCGTGCTCATGTGTCAGGTCGCCGACAAGTCCTCGATTTTGCCGGAACCTTCCCCTTCCGCCGCTGCCCCAGAGCGTGACGATCTGTAGAGGGCTTCATGGGAGTCCACCCCACAGCGGTCGTTCACGCCAACGCGCGCATTGCGGAGTCCGCGGAAATAGGCCCCTTCTGCGTCATCCAGGAAGAAGTCGTAATCGGTGCCGGAACGAAACTCATGGCACACGTTTATGTAGCTGGGCCGATCTCGATTGGAGAAGACAATACGTTTTACCCTTACTCGAGTGTCGGCGTGGCACCGCAGGACCTCAAATTCCACGGGGAGCGATCGGAGACTCGCGTCGGCAGCCGCAACCAGATTCGGGAGTTCGTAACCATCCACCGCGGCACCGAAGGCGGGAGCAGCCTGACAAGCGTGGGTGATGACAACCTACTCCAGGCCTACGCCCATGTGGCTCATGATTGTCACATCCGCTCCCACTGCATCCTGGGGCACGGAACGACGCTGGGTGGTCATGTCACCGTCGAAGACTGGGGAGTCGTGGGGGCGCACAGTGGCGTGCATCAGTTCTGCCGGATCGGGTCCCATTGCTATATCGGCGGCTATAGCGTCATTACCCAAGACGTCACACCTTACTCGCTCGTAGTTACCGAGCGGGGGGCCAAGGTTTTCGGGGTGAACAAGGTCGGGCTGGAACGGCGCGGCTTTTCGGACGAGACGATCCAGAGCCTTCACAAAGCGTTCCGCGTCCTGACGAAGTCCGGATTGAACACCGAGAATGCCATCGAGAAGATTCGAGAGGAGGTTGAGGAAGGGGAACACGTTCGCGAGCTGCTGACGTTCATCGAGAGCTCGGAGCGGGGTATCGTCAAGTGAAATACGGCCTGATTGCCGGGGGAGGCCGTTTTCCGCTACTCGTGCTGTCCGCCGCCAAGCAGCAAGGGCACGAAATGGTGGCGGTTGCGGTCAAGGAGGAAGCGCTTCCTGAAGTCGAACAGCTTGCCGCGCGCTGCCATTGGATCTCCCTGGGCGAGCTTTCGAAGCTGATCAAGATTCTCAAGCAAGAGAACATCAGCGAAGCGATCATGGCGGGACGCGTTCAACACGCCCGCATCTATTCCTCGATTCGCCCCGACTGGAAACTACTCAAACTGCTAAAGTCGCTGGGACGAAAAAACACGGACTCACTCATTGGGGCGGTCGCGTCGGTGCTCGCGGAAGAAGGCATCCGGCTACTCGATTCAACCCGGTTCTTGGCACCACATATGGCGGCGGAAGGGCCTAACACCAAGCGGGGACCGACGGAAAGCGAGCAGGCAGACATCGACTATGGCCGCGAGATTGCCCAGGCTTTGGCGGCGTACGACATAGGCCAAAGCGTTGTGATCTGCGAAAAAGCGTGTGTGGCGGTCGAAGCCATGGAAGGAACCGATGCGGCGATCCTGCGAGCGGGCGAGATCAGCAATGGCCGGCGGCTGACCGTCGTCAAAGTTTCCAAGCCGAAACAGGATTTGCGCTTCGACGTGCCAGTCGTCGGACCGACCACCATCGCGAAAATGAAGCAAGTGAATGCAACGGCGCTGGCAGTTGAAGCCGGCCAGACGCTGCTGATCGACCGGGAGGAGCTGCTGGCGGCGGCGGAGGACGCCGGGATTGCCATCGTGGGCTGTCGCTCACCGCAGACTACACGGGCGTCATAGCTTCCCTACAGGAGACCTGTAGACTCGGACGCGGATCATCGATTCGTCTCGCCCGCGGAATCGACTCAGAAAAGCGGAGCGCAGACCATGTCTATCACGACCGCCGTTGTCGGGGTTGGAGCGTTCGGCCGCCAGCATGCCCGCGTTCTGGCGTCGTTGCCATCGGCTGAGTTAGTAGCGGTGGTCGATACAGACGCCGTCCGGGCCGGCAGTACCGCCGAAGAGTTTGGCTGCGCTGCCTTCACCGATTACCGTGAGCTTGTCGGCAAGGCGCAGGCGGTTTGTCTAGCTGTTCCCACCGTTCTTCACGCTGAGATCGGGATTCCGCTGCTGGAGGCGGGGATCGACCTGCTGGTCGAAAAGCCTATCGCCGACGATCTGACGTCGGCGGATGCGTTGATCGACGCCGCGGATCGGCACGATCGTGTTCTGCAGGTCGGCCACCTCGAGCGCTTCAATCCGATCGTCGAGGCTGCCCAACAGGGGGCTAGCCTGCCGCTTTTCTTTGAAGTCCAACGCATGAGCCCGTTCTCGGCTCGCAGCCTTGACGTGGACGTCGTCCTGGACCTCATGATTCATGACCTGGATATCGTCTTGAGCATGGTCGACAGCCCCATTGCCCGCCTTGAGGCAACCGGTGTAGCGATCCTGTCACCGAAAGCGGACATCAGCAGCGTGAGGTTGATGTTCGAAAACGGCTGTGTGGCAAATCTCACAGCCAGCCGCATTTCCGTTGAAAAGGTTCGCAAGCTTCGCTTCTTCCAGCCGCGCCAATACGTCTCGATCGATTATGAGAGCCAACAGGGGTCAATGTATGAGGTGGGTGAGTCAGGAAAGATTAAGCTTGTAGCGCTTGAAGCCGGCAAAGCCGAGCCTCTGGCCCGCCAGACGGAATCCTTTCTCGAAGCGGTTGAAACTCGTAACCCGCCCCGTGTATCAGGCCGTGAAGGCCGAAGGGTCCTCGACGTTGCGCTTAAAATAGTAGAGGAGATGGACCGACACTCTCGTGTTGTGGCAGCCACGATTGCCGCAAACCAAAAGTGAAACAGGGGGATGGAACAGAACACGAGTTGAACTTGCTGCTGGAGGACTACGGAAAGAGTTCTCGGCAGTGGAAGGAGGCGGTTCATCCGGACGGCCACACCCCGCCGGAGGCGATCCCGGCAGATCGTCGCCCGCAAGGTTCCGAGGAGTCTAAGTCCTCCGATCTCCCAATCGCCCTACTTCTCGAAGACTTTCCCTCGCGCGCCGAGCGCTGGCTGTCGCAATTCTCACCAGCGAAGGTTGTCCCAATTAGCGACAGCGACGCGGACCGCTCACCTTTAAACCTCACGCCCCCACAACTAGACCTGCTTCTGGAGGACTACTCTCCGGGAGCACGGTTCCTGTTCCAGCTGCAGGAGAGTTCGGGGAAGGCTTTCGACCCGAATGGGACCCCCGACCAGAGAACGAGGTCCGAGCTTCCCCAACGACCTTCGGCCCCTACCGCGTTGCGGGGTGTCACTGCCGGCGTCGCCGAGGCAGGACTGGATGGGGAAAGGCAAACCTCCCCTGACGAGATCCAACCAGAGACGCAGACTCCCGGCCCCGCGGAGGTATCGAGCGCCCCCTCCCACGAGGAGCCAAGCGTTTCAGGCGACGACCCCGAGATTCGTCTGCTTCTCAAATGGGGCACCTACCTCGAGCCTTCCCGAAGACGAGGCAATGCGATCTCGGCGACCATCCACGCCTTGGGGGTCTTGCTTGTTCTACTGCACTCCGCCCTAGCTCCGCGAGGAGTATTGCGGTCGACAGATCTCTCAGAACAACAAGAAATCAGTCTCTTTGCGCCAACGGCGGAACAACTCGCTCGGCTGACGCAGCCCCTGGCCGGGGAGGGTCCACCGACAAAAGAATTTCGCGGAGCGCCGGAAGAAGCGCGTCCGCTGCTTGTGCTGCCGCAGATCATCGAACCCGAACCTCCGGTCACCGAACCCGAACCGGATCCCCAGCTGGAAGTGGAAACTACGCCTCCCGAAGCCGAGCCCTCCGAAGCCGAAGCGGCCACTCCTAAACCTTTGGAAACCGAAGAACCTGTCGAAACTCCCGCCGCGCAGAGCCCCAGCCCAGGGGAATTCCGCAGGGGCAGCGAATTTGCGCGGGGCCCGACCGAACTGCCCGCCCCGCGAGCGCCCTCTCGGTCGCCGGAAAAGCCCAAACTAGTGCTCGAAGATCCCAAAGCCAGCATGCCGAGTCGGCCCGGGCCGGTACAGCTTGGCAGCCTGGAATTGAGTGCTCGAACGGGTAAAATCGCCGAGGGGGCCTTGCAACAGCTTCGGGAGGGCACGTCTCGTCAGGCGGTGGGAGACGGCTTCGGAACTGGTGGCTTAGGCGGTTACCTACCGCCCTCGCCGGGCAATACCGGCAGCAACCTGGAGCTGCTCAGCGACCCCGAAGGGGTGGACTTCCGTCCCTACTTGCTCCAGATTCTCGCTACCGTCCGCCGAAATTGGTTTGCCGTGATCCCAGAGAGCGCTCGCTTGGGCATGAGCCGTGGCCGGGTAGCTATCCAATTCGCGATCGGACACAACGGGTCCGTCCCCAAGCTGGTTATCGCTACCTCTTCCGGTGTAACATCTCTCGACCGAGCTGCGGTCGCCGCCATTAGCGCTTCTAACCCGTTCCCTCGTCTGCCGGCGGATTACTTCGGCGATGACGTCCGACTACAATTTCAATTCCGCTACAACATCAAGGGGCAGTGAGGCAGCCGAGCCTGCATTTCTCATGACAAAGCCGCCGCGCAGGCATCCATCTTTCAGATTCGTGGGATGGTGGGAGTGATGATTAGCTCAGGCACCGTCGCACGGGGATGAAGGGTGGCCGCGAATAGGGCTGCCGCGGCCAGATCCTCCGGTTGCAGCATGTTCTCGCGGGTTGCGGGGGGTGGGACTACCGGGCGATCCTCCATCAGCGGAGTGTTGACTTCGCCGGGACAGATCAAGCAAGAACGGATTCCTCGCGGTCCTTCCTCGAGGTCGATCGTTCGGCTAAGCCCGGAAAGGCCGAATTTTGCCGCGACATAGCTCGCTCCGCTGAGAGTGTTGGCTCGGACACCGGCCGTCGAAGAAATGTTGATGATCAGGCCCTCGCCGCGAGCTCGCATGCCGGGGAGAACTTCGTGGAGGCAATAGTAAGCTCCTTTGAGGTTTACGTCGACAATGCTGTCGAAATCATCAGTCGATAACTCCGCAAGCGAACGCCGCGCAACGTTGATGCCTGCGTTATTGACCAGGATATTGACCGATCCCAGTTGTTGCTCGGTCCATTCGACCATCTCGCGAACGGCTTCACGGTCGGCAATGTTGGCGGATCGCGACAGAACCCGCTGGGCGGCCTCGCCCGCGGCCTGTTGGGTCGCGTCCAACTTTTCTCTGGTTCTGCCGACGGCAACCACACGGGCACCTTCCTGAGCGAAACATATTGCAATGGCTCGTCCGATCCCGCTGCCCGCCCCGGTGACGATGGCCGTTTTCCCTTCCAACTTCATCGCTGTTCTCCGTCCATTCCTTTCCCCCCTTCATCAGCTCAAGGAGGTCTTGCCCGGCTTGTGCAGTCTTGCCAGCGGTGCACACGGAGTGACACCCCCGAATTGCGGACTTAACGCTTCGAGGAGACAGCCGCCGGCTGTTCAGTGGCGGCTCGCTTCGCCACGACTTCCGCCAGGGCATCTCCCAGGGCCTGAATCCCCTCGACCAAAGCATCAACTGGGATCACCAGAGGGGGACTCGCCTTGAGATAGGCTCCGTTGGTGTAAAACAGCATCACGCCTTGACGGACTGCGGCCCAGATCCAGTCCGAGGCTAATTCGGCGGCAGGCTGCCCGGTTACCGGGTCCCGAACGTGAACTGCCTGAAGCAGTCCCAACCCAGTCACATCGGATATGTATTCGGGAAAGCGGGCCTGCAACTTGCGCAGCTCCTCGCGGGCTAACTTGCCTTTCTCTTCCGCCGCTTCGACCAACCCCTCGTCCTCGATTACCTTGAGATTGGCCAGGGCAGCCGTACAGGAAAGAGGATGGGCCGCGTGGGTGGTCATGATTTCGCCGGGCGTGAGAATGTCCAGGACTTCGGCCGGGCCGAGGACCGCCGCCAACGGCAAGCTGGACGTCACGCCCTTCCCGATGCAAATCAGATCCGGCTGCACGCCATAGTGTTCGAAGGCGAACCACCTGCCTGTTCTTCCAAAGCCGGCTTGAACTTCGTCGAAGATAAGCAGCACGTCATGCTCTTCGGTCCAACGCCGCAGCGTTTTGACGTAGGAGACCGGTAAGGGAAGACCTGTCCTGCCCTGAACGCTTTCAACAAATACCCCCGCAACCTTGTCGGGCGTTACTCCGGAAGCGGCCAGACCCTCGATGCTGCGCTCAAAAAACTCCTCCCAATAGGGCGGGTTGCGGTCCGCCTCGCCGGTAGCGACGCGCGGGAAGGGCAAGTGGTGAATGAACGGGCATGGATCAGGCAACCAGGGCTTGGCGGCGCTGGTTCCCGAGAGCTGATGAGCGCCCAATGTCCATCCGTGGTAGTCGCCCGAGAATGTGAGAATGTGATTTTTGCCGGGGTTCCGGCGCATTCCCCAGATCCGCGCCACACGGAGGGCGGCCTCAATTGCCTCCGACCCTACGGTCCAGAAGTAGACTTTTTCGATGCCCGCAGGCGCCAACTCGAGCAGGCGCTGGGCTAGCTCCACCCGCAGGGACGAGACAAAGTTGAACTGCGCGAGCGTGCCGGACTCAACGTGCTTGGCCAACGCTGCCCGCACTGCCGGGTGCCCATGTCCGCTGTTAGTAGCGACCGCTGTCGAGGTAAAGTCAATCCAGCAGTTCCCTTGTCCGTCGTAGACCTGGTAGCCTTCGGCGCGCTCCCATGCGATCGGGGGCTGAAAGGAGTTGACGAGAGGAATTGTGCGATCGGTGTTTTCGAGTGTTTCCAGTGAACCCGGTGCCGGCAGGTCTGTCACAATCCGGCGGTGTGCGGTTTCGATCCGGGGGCCTGGCTGAGGCTTCTGCCGCAAGGAGTTCCTGAGAACGCTAGGCGGTGGTTGCACGGTCGATTCATTCACGGGTGCCCCTATCGGCTTCAGCATTCGTGGACACTGGCCCTGCCTATTCTAGCGGCAAAAGCTGCGGCCGTCGAGTGCATCAAAGGGTGGACCGGGCGAAGAACCCTCGAGTCTCGACGCTCAGACAAGAGTGCCGCGCCACAACAGAATGGAACGTTTTCACACAGACTCCGATGGGCAATTCCCGACTGTCGCGGCTAGGTTTGGGATTCTGGTGCCCTGGTCTTACACCGGCTTCAGGTCGGCGTATCTGACCATGAGCTTCTTCAGCCCGTGTCCGGGAAAGTGAACGGTCACCTTAGCCTGTTCACCGCTGCCCTCACGACGCATGACCGTTCCCACGCCCCACTTCTCATGACGAACCTTCGCGCCGGTGCGGAAACTTCCGCGCCGAACGGGTCGCTTCGGCCCGCCATGCCCAGCAGTATTGCCGATACCTGGGCGCGGCTGCCTCGCGGCGGAGCCGGCGGCAGACTTTTTGTCCGGGCCACCCGTTGGGGGAAAAGGAATTCCGCGCTCGGCGAAAAACGATGCCACGTTTTCGACCGAGTTGTAGGTCCGGAGGCCTTGGGGGTCCTTCCCGACCATTTGGCGCACGGCATGCTGCTCGGCGTAGAGATCGATTTCGTCCTCATCTCCGTCGTCGTCATCCGTTGCGAGGGGGATTGCGGAGCGATCTTCGATAAGCTCGCTGGGTATCTCCATTAGGAACCTAGATGGCGTCATTCGCTCCGGCGAACCACCGCCGTAGCGCCGGCGCTGTTGGGCGCAAGTCAACATGAGTTGCCGGCGGGCACGTGTCATGCCCACGTAACAGAGGCGACGTTCTTCCTCGAGAGCTCCGTCATCTTCGAAAGCCCGACTGTGCGGACAGAGGCTTTCTTCGAGTCCGATGATCGCGACCAGCGGAAACTCAAGCCCCTTCGCGCTGTGCAGCGTCATCAGCAGCACCTGCGCTCGAACGTCGATCTGATCTGTGTCAGACACCAGGGCAGCATGATCGAGGAAATCGCGAAACTCTTCGCCGCGGGAAGTGGCGTCCGCGGCGGCGTTGACGAGCTCCTGGATGTTCTCTATCCGGCTCCTGGCTTCCGGCGAGGCGTCTCGTTCCAGCATTCCGCGATAGCCGGTTTCGTCAACCAGCCACAACAAGGCCTCGTGGATCGCCTTCGTTCGGATCTCGTGCTTAGCGCCGTCCATCAGGTCGCGAAAATGCACTAGCGCCTTGTGGGCTCTCAGAGATAGGAGCTTCTTCTCCAGCATGTCACCGATGGCTTCCCACAACGAGAGTCCGCGCTCGCGACCGTGATTCTCGATTTGTTCCACTGTTGTGCGACCGATCCCCCGAGCCGGGGTGTTGATGATCCTCAGGAGGCTGATCGAGTCGGCCGGCGAGACCGCTACATTGAGGTAAGCGATCAGGTCTTTCACTTCGGCGCGCTTGTAAAAACTGACGCCACCAACAACGAGATACTTCCGGCCGTAACGCCGCAGAGCCTCTTCCATCTGCCGAGACTGCGCGTTCGTACGATAGAGGACGGCGGCCTTGCTGTCCGGGTTTTGATTCAGATATCGATGCAGATGATCGGCGACGAAGAGCGCCTCGTTTTCGCCATCCAGCCCACGGTAGAAAAGGATGGGACCACCTTCGTCGCCGTCCGACCACAGAGTTTTCCCCTTGCGGTGAACGTTGTTAGCAACGACGGTGCTAGCAGCCTTAAGGATCTTCTTCGTAGACCGGTAGTTCTGTTCCAGCCGAATGATGGTGGCGTTGGGGAAGTCGCGTTCGAAGTCCAAGATGTTTCGGATATCGGCGCCTCGCCAACTGTAGATCGACTGGTCCTCGTCACCCACTACGCCGATGTTCTGGTCGCTGCCGACGAGCAGTCGCATCAGGTCGTATTGGGGGCGGTTCGTATCTTGATACTCGTCCACCATCAGGTAGCGATAGCGCCGGTTGGCGGACTCGCGAACTTCCCGGCTGTGTTGCAACAAGCGCACGCCTTCGAGCAGCAGATCGTCGAAGTCCAAGGCGTTCGATTGTCGCAGGGTCTGCTGATAGCGGTCGAAAACGACCGCCAACCTTTCGGCTTGCGAACTCGTCGCCTCGCGGTAAAAGTCTTCCGGACAGCGTCCTTGGTTCTTGGCTTGGCTGATCGCCGAAAGGGCGGACCGCGCCTTCATGAACTTCTCGTCAAGGCCGACTCCCCGGTAGACTGCTTTCACCGCGGCCAGTTGGTCGTTTTCGTCGTAGATCATGAAATCAGTAGTAAAGCCCGGCCGGACTTCGCTCAACGGAGCACCGTGCGACCTCAGCAGGCGGACGCAGAAGGAATGGAAGGTCGATACCAAGGGCCGCGCAATCCGCTCCCGGCCCTCTTCGTGCAACAGAGCCGCTACGCGCTCGCGCATCTCATCAGCAGCTTTGTTCGTGAAGGTGACGGCGAGGAGAGAGTGCGGGGCAACACCTTGATGCAGAATTAGATGTGCCAACCGGCAGATGATCGCTCGGGTCTTTCCGCTACCCGCTCCGGCCAGGATCAGCAGCGGGCCTTCCGTGTGGAGAACGGCTTCTCTCTGGCGGGCATTGAGAGTCTTGAGGAAGTCCACGGAGCAAATTCATTGTAGCTCGCTCAGTATCCAAGTCAGTTGCAGCTGGGCACCGTCGGCACCTTCGTATAAAGGGAGAGCTGTCGCGTGTAGTAGGATGAGATGCAAGGAAAGCGACCGACTAGAAAATACGGGGCGAGATTATGGCTGAGGACGACCTAGAGGGTGCGCCGAATCCGGAACCACAGGACGCGAACCTAGAGACGCCGGCACCAACGCACGAGGACCTAGAGCCAGCGGAACCGGAGTCGTTGCCCGACCGTGAGCCGGACCTTGTTTTGAGAAACGAACTGCCGGACCGAGAGCCAGACCGTCTGTTGAAAGACCTCGCCTCTGACCGGTTGTCCGATTCCGACTCTGATTCCACGGAATAAATCAGCGCGAAAGCACGGCGAATAGCTTTACGAAAGCACTCAGCCCGACACTTGTCGCAGCAACGGCTAGTGCTTACTATCATAAATAACCGTATGTATGAGACAATGCGGCATGGCAAGAATAGCCACGCGTATCAGACTCAGTACTGGGGAACGCCGGACGTTGGAGGGCTGGGGACGCGCGCACAAGAGCGAGCGCCGTGCGGCGGACAGAGCCCGGATCATTTTGTTGGCGGCGCAAGGGATGTCGAACCGGGAGATCGCCGCCCAGTTGGGCACGCGGGCCGCACGAGTGTCGAAGTGGCGTACGCGCTTCGCTGGCCAACGACTGGCCGGTCTGGCGGATGAAACGCGACCCGGCAAGCCGCGGCGATACGACGCTGACACCGAAAAACGCATTCTGCAAAAGCTGGACGACACGCCGCCTTGCGGACAGGCGACCTGGACGGCTCCACGGCTGGCCGCGGCGCTGGGCGATGTCAGCGACCAACAGGTCTGGCGCGTGTTGCGTCGGCGCGGCATCTCGTTGTGCCGGCGGCGTAGTTGGTGCCTCTCCACCGATCCCGAATTCTCGCGTAAAGCCGCCAACATCGTGGGACTCTATCTGCACCCGCCTGACAACGCCATCGTGCTGGCGGTCGACGAGAAGCCCAACATCCAGGCCCTGGAGCGCGCCCAGGGTTGGCTCAGACTGCCCGACGGCAAGGCTTTGACGGGTTTCTCGCACGGCTACAAGCGCCACGGCACAACGACCTTGTTCGCGGCCCTGGAGGTCGCCACCGGCCACGTCACGGCCGGGCATTACCGGCGCCGCAGACGGCGTGAGTTTCTTGACTTCATGAATCAACTGGTCGATCTCTACCAAGGTTTTGAGTTGCACGTCGTACTGGACAACCTCAACACCCACAAACCGAAACGTGATCGCTGGCTCAAACGCCACCGCAAGGTGCACCTGCACTACACGCCCACCTACGCCTCCTGGCTCAACCAGGTCGAGATCTGGTTCAGTATTCTCAGCCGTAGAGCGTTGCGCGGGGCCAGTTTCACCTCCCCTTACGAAGTACGCCAGGCCATCGACCGCTTCGTCCAAGCGCACAACAAAAACGCCGCCCCGTTCGAATGGACCAAGGCTAACGTCCAGCAGCGACCCCTTTCTCATTCATACGCTAATTTATGATAGTAAGCACTAGCAACCACTGCGAATGCCAAGCCCACTTCCCCTTATCTTGGTTGAGGTGGTTATGTGCTTGATGTGCTTCAAGCATTGCGATTATGTGAAACTTTTTCAGAGTGAGACCTTGATCGAACAAGGACATCTTAAACCGCAAGGTCAAGAAGGATCTTTGTCTTTCGTCTATCTCAGGTGGCACTGATATCATCTCTTGCTTTGCGCTGGGCAACCCGATTGGCGCCGTCTACCGCGGCGAACTCCAAACGCGCGGACTTGGCATGAAGGTTGAGATCTTCAACGACCAGGGCCAAGCCGTTCGCGGGGAGAAGGGTGAGCTGGTTTGCACCGCACCATTCCCCTCCATGCCGGTGGGGTTTTGGAATGACCCGGACGGCGAAAAGTGCCGCGCCGCCTACTTCGAAACGTTCCCCGGCGTTTGGCGCCACGGAGACTATTGCGAGCTGACCGAAAACAACGGCATCATCATCTGGGGCCGATCCGATGCGGTACTTAATCCCGGCGGCGTTCGCATCGGCACCGCCGAGATCTATCGGGCCGTTGAACAGCTTCCCGAGATAGTCGAATCACTCGCTGTCGGACAGGACTGGGAGGACGACGTGCGGGTGGTCTTGTTCGTCATCCTGAGGTCCGGGGTGAGTCTCGACGAATCTCTGACGAAGCGGATCAAGCAGCAGATCCGAAACAGTGCCAGCCCGCGGCACGTGCCGGCCAAGGTCATCCATGTTTCTGACATCCCTCGAACGCTCAACGGCAAGATTGCCGAGCTTGCCGTCCGAAACATGATCCACAGCCGACCGGTAAAGAACCGAGATGCACTGGCCAACCCTGACGCGTTGGAGCTGTTCAAGGATTTGACGGAGCTAGGGTCCGCGGGATGAGTATTCTGATCGGCGGCCGACGGTCAGCGTGCGCGAACCCTGATGTCACGCAAGAGATGATCCTGCCAGGGCAGCCAATCCCCCGCGAACCCTCAGGCCAGGATTTCCGATTTAGCTGCTCTGACGGCACGAGTCTACACCCTCACCCGGCGAAGCGCAACCATTTCTCCACCCGGTAGAGGCGGCGGCTGAGGCGGGACCGATCGAGCCCCCTTCTTGCCCCTCATGGGGGCTGATCCGCCGCTGCGAAGTCAATTTCGCAGACACCCCTCCGAGCTTCCGTCCTCAGTACACAGATTTCGCATTCGCCAAGTGCGGTGCTACCCGCCCGGCACAGGCAGCGCCCAGATCCTCCGCAGCATGTCGCCAAACAGCCGCCGGTTCAGATGTCCCTCCGCGAACAAGAGCCAGTAATACCGCGCGTGTTTAATCAGCCGACCGCCGGTCTTCATCAACCGGTGCTGCAAGCTCGTCAGCGACCAGCTCTTGATCCGTTGCGGCAGCCCGAGCCTCCGCCATAGGTTCCCCAGGTTGTAGGCCAGCACGCTCAGTTGTAGCCGTACCTCGTTGGCCCGAAAGCGATGGCACGACAGCCGCGTCCAGTGCGTGGCCTGCTTACCTTCTTTGATCCACTGCTCCGCCGTGCCGCGCTTGTTGTAGAAACGCACCACCGAACGGCTCGGCAAGCTCATGCTGGTCACAACGAATCCGACGCGCGGGAATAGCTCGCCCTGATGGTGCTCGACCTTGGCCACGATGCGCCGAGGTTGGGACCAACTCTCCGCCTGATAGCGAAAACTCTTGTAGCGCACCAGCGGCTTGCGGGAGGGCCTTCCCGGTGGCCGAAACAGGATGTCTTCGATCTCCAGCTCCAGGCTCTTGTTGGCCGGAATGCGGATCGCATAGTCCGCGCCGCGCTCCTCCAGCGCCTCGTAGATCTCCGGCTTGGCAAAGGCGGCATCGGCGCGCAAAGTGACCTGCTTGCCTTCGGCCTGTTGGCGCTCGATCTCCGGCAGTAGCAGCTCGCCCCAGTCCTCGGCGCTGTGCACGTTGCCGGGACGCAGCTTCGCCGCCAGACAATCGCCGTGCTGATTGAACAGCAACAGCGGGTGATAGCAGACCGATTCGAAGTGTCCGTTGTAGGCACTGCCTTCCTGTTGGCCATGGACCGGACTCTCGGTGGAGTCCATGTCCAGAACGACCCGCTCGGAGTCGTCGAACGCCTCCCCTTGCCCGACCAGCCCTCGGTTCAGCGCCATCAGCCCCAGCAGGTTCTCTTCGCTCGCCAGCATCTCCGTCTCGAAGCCGTGCAGCGTCGAGGTCAAGGCCGCACCGCGATCCCAGATCTTCTGCGAACCGATCAGCCGAAACGTCGGATCGATCGAAATCCGCTCGGCGTCGTTGAGGTCCTCGTAGCCCGCCAAGCGGCTGTAGACCGACTGCCGCAACAGATCAGCGAGCGTGAACTGCTTGTTTGTGCCTTGCCGGGAGTCGCTGAGATGCTCGTTGATCAACTTGCCGAGTCCGAGTCGCTCGTCCAACTCGCGGACTAGCAGCAGGCCGCCGTCGGAAGTGACGTGCGATCCTTGGAAATCGACTTTCAACAAGCCGTTGAAACTTAGCTGGAATGGCTTGGTTTGTTTTTCACCCATTGGGTGTCGGCCTCCATGGCGTCCTCATCGGGATCTAGCCCCTATGAATAAAGACGCTGAAGGCCGCTGGAAGGTCGGGAGGTCATACATCAAATTGAAAATGCGGGCTTAAACCAGTCGCGCTGACTAGGCCAGATCCAGAGCGTAGTTTTCATGCCCAGAAAAGCACAGAATATCGCTCCGATTGCGAGCACGGCGGCGAATATCATTAGCCAGTTCTGTAATC
Source organism: Bryobacterales bacterium (assembly GCA_965222095.1). Classification (GTDB taxonomy): domain Bacteria; phylum Acidobacteriota; class Terriglobia; order Bryobacterales; family UBA6623. The sequence goes on along the minus strand of CBDCTD010000004.1, from coordinate 652,447 downwards.
GCGCTAAACTGTCCATCGGCGCCGCTACCCAGGATTGATTGCCGATCAGCAAGAAGGCCAACATCGCAGCTGTCCAGCCGAGGACGCTTGTGAGTTTGGCGTCTAAGGCGGTTGTCCTTTGCTGAACCTCCCCCAGCAATAGCGCACCAAACGAATAAAGCTGATCGGCAACTTTCTCGTAAGGCTGTGACAGCAGCTTCGTCTGTGCCTCTTTGACATCTACCGATCTGACAGCTCCTTCTTTCGGGTTGACGGTTTTCACCATTTTTTCACCTGATGTGAGCAAAGAAGTTTCCTAGGATCAACGAACTAAGTAAACCCACCAGCGATCTCATTCTAGCCCAGCTTCTTTGCTCGACATGTTGGCCGGGAAGATAGCGAGAGCTAAGCTTGTCGACGATTCGCGTCGGGGGCTCAGTCTCTTCTCTCAGGGCAAGAACGAAGTCAGGATCAGAGGCAGATGTCCAGCGAATCCGCAGCCCAGTGCCTTACTGAGACAGATCGGTCGGCGACGGCGGTATTCCGGCGACGTCAAGCTAGTTCAAGCCGAATCCGACAGGCAAAGTGGTCTCAAGAAATGTTTCGTTGTTGGGCGTTACCCCCGCCGTCCTCGAGACGATGCAAGAGCTGACGGCGCCAGGGCAAGCTCAGCCAAATCTTACGTCACGCTCAGTGCCCTGAGCAGACCCAGCCAGTGCCAAGTCACGACCACCTTGCTGTGGGGCTCCAGGGCGATAAGAGTGTAAGCACCACCGATGTCTGGTGGCTCGACATATGCGACAATATCCCGTAGTGTAACCTTCCAAAGAATTTCACCTACCGGCTTTAGGCTTAAGGATTCTGCCTCACTTCGGGGAGTCGTCCCGACTGAGGCTTAAAGATGAAGTGTGTAATCATTGCCGCTGGGAAGGGCAGTCGGCTAGGGCGGACGGGTGACAGCAAACCCCTCATTCCCATTTTGGGGGTCCCTCTGATCGAACGCGTCATTCGCTCCGCACGCGCGGCCGGAGCGGATGACTTTTATGTCGTCACCGGATACCACGAGGAGCGCATCCGCAAGTTCCTGACGCGTCTGACCGACCGCACGGGGATTCCTATCACCCCCATCGTTAACGGGGATTGGGAAAAAGAAAACGGCTTGTCGGTGCTCAAGGCGCGGCAACACCTGAGTGATCCTTTTTTGCTGCTGATGGCGGACCATCTCTTTGAGCCGTCGATCGCCCGTGAGATGCTGGAGCTTCCGTTAGCCGAAGGCGAAATCAGCCTTGCCGTGGATAGGAACATTCGTAATTCCCTCGTCGACATGGGGGATGTCACCCGAGTCAAGACGGAAGGCGGGAAGATCAACAACATCGGCAAGGGCTTGACGGATTTCAATGGCTTTGACACCGGGATTTTCCTCTCTACCCCCGCCATTTTCGGCACGCTGAAGCGTTGCGCGGAGGAGTCCGGCGATACCAGCCTGTCTGGAGCGGTGCGGGTTCTGGCCACCGAGGGCCGGGCCAAGGCAGTCGATATTAACGGCCATTTTTGGATCGATGTAGACGATCCCGCGGCTGTCAGGAGGGCGGAGGACGCGCTATTGGCCGATTTGGCGGACAAGCCCAGCGACGGTCCCGTGTCGCGTTACTTGAACCGACCCCTATCGGTGAGGATTTCCCGCCGACTGGTCAACTACCGCATCACCCCCAATCAAATATCTCTGTTCTCGTTCCTTTGTTCCGTGCTGGCGGCCGGCCTGTTCGCGCTGGGCGGTTATCCCGCTCTTTTGCTGGGCGGTTTTCTGGCACAGTTCGCCGCGGTTATCGATGGCTGCGATGGCGAAGTGGCGCGGCTCAAGTTTCAGACCAGCCGCTACGGAGGGTGGTTCGATGCGGTATTGGACCGTTACGCCGATGCCTTGCTGCTTTTCGGTCTCACCTGGCACGCCTATGCCGACAAGACGGATAGCCTCATCCTACTGACTGGATTTCTGGCGATTATCGGTTCGTTTATGGTGAGCTATACGGCGGACAAATACGACCGCCTCATGCTCGACCACATCCGGCACGGCAAGGGATTCCGTCTGGGCCGCGATGTCCGTGTCTTTCTAATATTCCTTGGCGCCCTGTTCAACCAAGCTGTCCTGACGCTGGTCGTTATTGCCGCCGTGATGAACGTTGAAACGATACGTCGCGTCATCATCTGCCGGGACCATGGATAGCCTAGAAAGCGCAAAACAAAGAATCAGAGCGACGATCGCCGCCTCCAAGGTCCCGGAGGACCCTCTCCATGCTGAAAATACGCTTGAGTGGGTGTTAAGGCTTGATGCCAAGGCCGGACAGGCATTGCAGATCGCCGCTCTTGCTCACGATATCGACCGCGCCGTTGAGACACGGAAAGTGCGTCGTTGCGACTATGACGACTACGACGCATTCAAGGCTGCGCATGCGCGTAATGGGGCGAACATCCTGCGGGCGATCCTGGCGGAGTGCGGTGTGGCCAAGGCCACCGCCGACGAGGCTTGCCGGCTGGTAGTACGTCATGAGGTTGGAGGCGATTACCGCTCTGATCTGCTGAAGGAGGCAGATAGCATTTCGTATTTCGAGGTCAACATACCTTTCTACTACGAACGCGAAGGCTGGGAGGAGACGAAGCGTCGTTCTATTTGGGGCTATCGGCGTCTCTCAGTGCGGGGCAGAGAGACCGCGAAGAGCATCACCTACCGCGACGAGGCACTAACACGCCTGCTAGAGGAGACGATTCGAGAAGCTTGTCTCAAAGGGTAACCATGTCCGCGCGGATCGACTTCAAGCATGTGAATCGAGAGGCAGGCGGAGTCAATCAGGCCGTGATGGACGTGGAAACGATAACCGCGCCGTCATCTGCCGGGATCGTGGATAGAAATAAGATGCGCCAAATGGGATAGTTTCCGTATCATTTTTTCCTGAGTGAAGTGGGAATGCTCCCGTCCTTATTGAGGTCTTCGCACACCTGTGGCGGCCATTCCGTTTTGGGCCGAAAGTTGTACCTCAACAAGTAGCGGTCAAGAACACTGTTGTTCCACGATGAGACCAGGACCATCTTCTTCCGGCGAAGGATGCCTCGGACGTCCACGGGCTTAGAAAAATCGAGAAAGTCCTCCCAGGTTCCGCTAAACCTCTTCGGCCACTTGCTCGCCAGCGGCGAGGATGCCGCTCGCGGCCCAACCCTGGAGAGTTTCTCGAACGTCCCACGGTTGTACCTCTCCAACGAGATTTCTCTGTCGACCGGGTAATAGTCGCTCTCGGCGTCGCCATTATCCGCCACGATTGTTAGGTTGCGCCAACCGGCGGGCATCGTCCCGTGCTTGCCCCACTGCACGCTAACGACCGGCTGCCCGCCAGACCGATTGGCCTCTTCGACCGCGGCAGGGAGGGCCCTTAAAATCCGTCCGTGAAAATAAGTGAAGTAATCGACGACCCGCTCTCGGCTTTCATCCAGGCGGACCCACATCACTTCGTGATCGCAAGGGTCGTTGTCGTCGGGAAAGTCGATGTCATCCTCCCAAAAGAAGTGGTAGGCAATCCAGGGCGCCTCGGGATGGATGACAGCAGCTGCGTCTCGGAGACCGAATGGCTCACTCGGCGTGGCGAGCACTCGAGGAGCAAATCGCAACACCAGCTTCAGCTCGGCTTCGGAAGGCGCACGTGGCGGATCTGCGCTGAGGACGTGTTTGTAAGCCCCGCTTGCTTCGTCTAAACGGCGCTTTAGGTGTACGTCCAGTGCCTCTCTATTGGCCTGCCGCGCCTCCGTCACCTTGCCATCGCAGGTAGGCTGCAGGTCAACACGCTGTCCGTAACTCAGGGCTACAAATAGGGCCATTCCAGCGATTCCTTTGCATCCCTCGATAGAACCCCAGAGCAGAAAGGACGTAGGTCGAGGCATTGCGGGTACAATTGATACGAGTGACACGATGCTATTTTATACCTGGTTGGAGGCTTCCGAGCACTGTCCGTGTTGGAGATAGGTGAGGGATTGATCCCATTACCGGAACCGGCCGGGATGACCTCCGGATCATCACATGCTCGACAACGCTTTCAATCCAGTGCCTTGCCCGCTCCCAATAGAATATGCACGAGCCACGTTCAGAGGAAGAACGGCACGCTCCGGCAGTGGTGCAGGCGGATGACCCGGCTCACGCATGCCTTCAGTCGGAAGGTGGAAAACTTACGGGCAGCACTCGCGCTACACTTCGCGTACCACAACTTCTGTCGGGACACGGCGGGCTTAGCGTGACGCCAGCCATGGAAGCCGGAGTCGCGGATCACTTGTGGGATTTGTCAGAGCTTAGTGCCGCCTGATACATTTACCATCGTCATGGCTAAATGCACAGTTAGGAACGATCAACTGGTGATTATCGAAGGGATCACCGGCTATGTTGACATTCGAATAGAGCGCCGTGGAGAGAATTGGAACGCTACCCCGCACCGACAAGGATTCGGAAGCGGGTGGGCTCCCACTCGCAGTGGCGCTGTCTGGAAGCTCCTGTCTCAAATCATGGGAGATACGGATCAATCGCAGTCCATCCGCGATGAAGTTGCAGCTGCAATCGTTGAACAGTTCCCTGAAGACTCCCCATCTCCACGCTAAGACCCCACTACCAGACGCTCGAGCAGAGCGCAGAGGAGGCGAAATCCTGCTACAATCGTGCATCCTGGTGTGTAATCAGGTTCGTACCGAAACTGCGTCTCTGGAGAGCTCATGAAGATCAGATTTGTTAACCCCCACAACGACTCGAACATGTACGTCGCTCCCAAGGTCATTCGTCACGCGCGGAGGATAACTCCCAATTTGAACTTTCACGCGACAGGGGCACTGTTTCCGCCACTGAACCTGGCGATCCTAGCCGCCCTCACGCCGCCCGAACACGAAGTGGTCATCGACGATGGCTGCGTTAATCCCGTGAGTGCGACGGGGTCGGCCGATCTGGTCGCGATCACCGCCATGACCGCGCAGGCGCCGGCAGCCTATCGTCTTGCCGACGAATACCGGGCGCGGGGCATACCCGTTGTGCTCGGTGGGATTCACCCCTCGATGTGTCCGGATGAGGCTGGGGAGCACGCTGACGCCGTGGTGCTGGGTGAGGCTGACCGCCTGTGGCCGGATCTGGTCCGGGACTTTGCCAACGGCAAGTCGAAGGCACGCTATCACGATCCCGAGGCTGTTGATCTAGCCAAGATCGCGATCCCCAGGAGGGACTTGCTCGACCGGACGGGTTACGTCTGTTTCAACTCGGTTCAAACAACGCGTGGGTGCCCCTTCGACTGTAACTTCTGCTCGGTGACCACGATGTCGGGTGTCAAATACCGTTTTCGTCCCGTGGAGAAGGTGATCGAAGAGCTGAAGACCGTGGACGGCGGTTCCATTTACTTTGTTGATGACAACATCATTGGGAATCCCAAAAAAGCGAAAGAGTTCTTCAAAGCATTGGCGCCGCTGAAGCGGAAATGGGCATCCCAGGTCACCATCAATTTCGCGCGCGACAAGGAACTGATGCGCCTGGCTCGAGAGAGTGGCTGCCAAGGGGTTTTTATCGGCTTTGAGACCACGTCCGACAAGAGTGTCCGCGATGCGGGTAAGGGCGTAAACCGGCCCAAGGAATATCTGCGCGACATCCGCCGAATCCGCGCAGCAGGCATCAAGGTCTGGGGGTCTTTTATTTTCGGTTTTGACAACGATGACGTGGAAGTGTTCCGGCACACTCTTGAGTTCGTGGAGAAGGCCAAGCTGGAGTTTGCTCAGTTCTCGCTGATGACGCCGCTACCGGGTACTGCGTTGTACCGGCAGTTCGAGGAGGAGCAGAGGCTCGTTCACCGGGATTGGGAGAAATACGATCTCGGTTCGATTGTCTTCAAACACCCTATGCTTACCGCCAAGCGACTGCATTTCGAAAAGAACCGCGCCTACCGCCGTTTCTACTCCATCCGTTCCATGATCAAAAGGAACGGCTTGCCGAAGAACAAGGGCGACCTCTTTGTCTGGATTTCGAACCTCGCTGTGAGGGGTCTGCTCAACCAACGCTGGGGGAAAGACTACTGGACCTGGAAGGAAAAAGATCCGGGTATCGTGACCGACTACACTCCTCCCCCTAGTCGTGGACTTGTCAAAATGACAGAGAGCGACCGCCTCGTGAAGCTGGCGTCGACGGCCCGCTAAGTCACGACCCTATCGTCCTAGGTGAGCAAGAAATCAGCGGCCAGTTTCTGACGAGACCGGTCCGCGGTTACGCTGGTCTTCTATCCGGCGGTACGAAAGGGACGTGGCAAGAATTCGGAAGGGTGCAGCCACCGACTTGTGGCGGAGGACTGGCTTGTCAGTCCCCTGAACAATCCGGGCGTGGTTCCGGCTGGGTCTTCCGTGCCGTCCCGTGCCAGTTCGCAAACGCTTCCCGGATCAGATGCAGGATACTGCCTCGGTTTTGCGCGATGACCCGCAGCCAGGACCAGGTCGTGGTCTGGGGGAAATAGATGCCGCGGAAAAATATTCGCGCCACCAAATGGCCGATCCTGTACCCCACGGGTTCGCTGTGGATGGAGTCAATGGCTCTTCGTGTCGCCGCGGGACTGTAGGAAGCCGTCCAGGCGTGTCTCACCTCCGCCTGCGCCTGGTCGCCGCTTATTTTCAAAGGCGTGTGCGCCATGCGGAAGGGAGCGAAGTCGAGCCAGTGCTTCGGCCGCGTGAGGCGGTTTTCCTTCTCCAGGCGCTCGTATAGTGGCGTTGCGGGAAACGGGGTGAGCAGTCCGAATACGGGTAATCCCGGGGGCCAGTTGCTCATCTCGCTGAGGGTGCGGTCGGCGACGCCCGGAGTGTCGTTGTCCAGACCGAAGATGAACGATGTGATGGCGTAGACGTTTCGCTGGGCCAGCCGGTTGAGCACGTCCGCATACTCGGCGGGTTTGTTGAAGCTCTTATTCACGTCGGCAAGATTGGCCGGGTCGAGGGACTCCATGCCAATGAAGATCCAGCGTCCCCCCGACTCCGCGATCAAATCCACGAGTTCCTGGTCCCGTAATAGATTGGCGCTGATTTGCGCCACCCAGGGCAGTTGCGCTCCCGCCGCGATCATGGCCCGCAGAAGAGACTTGGTTCGCTTGACGTTAATGGCAAAATTGTCATCGACGAAGAACACGCCGATTCGGCCGCGGGTCCGCCCGGCGCGTGATTTCAGGTGCAGCAGTTCTTCCACGATGCTTTCATTGGTCCGGAACCGGATCGTGTCGCCAAAAAATCCCGTGACAGTACAGAATTCGCACCCGTACGGACAGCCGCGGCCGGATTCGATCGGAATCACGTGGAGAGTTTCCCAATCAGCTCGAAACTGCCTCATCAGCGGACGCACAAACCCGGGGATACGGTTGAACTGATCGAGGTCGAAGGAATCCCAGGCGATCTTCGGATAGTCCTGCAGTGTTGGTTTCTTTTCCTGGCCGAAGGCATCCACCGGCGTGTAAGTGTCTTTGAGCCGGCCGCGGGCTGCGTCCTCGACGATCCGTGGCCACGTCTCATCCGCTTCGCCCAGGGCGACGGCGTCCGCGTGACGAGGCCCTCCGTCCCGGCCTAAAGCTTCGTCAGGCACTTCGGTCACGTGCGGTCCGCCCATCACCACGGGAATGCCCGCGGCGCGAAGAGCATCCGCCACGCGGTAGGCTTTGGCGATCATGCGTGTCATGGCGCCAATGCCGACCAGGTCAATCTTCTGGTCGAGAGCAAATTGAACCAGCTCAGCATCGTTCATCGGCTGCGCATTGCCATCGACGAGCTGGACTTCGTGCTCCGGCGGCGTCAGCGCCTGCAAAAGAAACATCCACAGGTGCGGCATGAAATTTCGCGTTACGCCGTTGTCGGGGTTATACAGTAGGATCTTCATGAATGGCTGGCTTCTTGTGGACTGTTCGCCGCCGTTGGCCGTTGCCCCGGCGAATGGATTCTCAGGGGCGGTTGGAGTAAGCACTTCCAGCCGTTCGAGGAGGAGTCAGTCTCGGGTGTGGTGTCCGCATTGTAGCACTGCCGGCCGTTTTCCGAACTCACTACGCTGACGCCCAACCGTTCCGCTGGAGCTACTCCAACCCCAAACGTCGTATCTGGAACGCTAAAGCTTCTAGGACACGCCACTAGCAGGGCACCGGCTTGTCAGTCTCCCGCAACGGGCTCACCCGTTTGCTTCTCGGGTCCGCTGACGGGCAAGGAGGCCGTCCCGTTCCCACCCCCGCACGCTTGGCCGTCGCCTTCAGCCGCCGTGAGGACCTTCAGGGGGCCGACCGACTCCTCCGCCCGACTTGTTCCGTAAACGTTGAAGGGCTGGTTATCGTTGATGCGGGCCAGCTCTTCGAGGGTGGTTTTGCGGTGCTTGCCGATCAGCCTCGGTTTTTTGAGCGGGGGGTCGCTGTCTTTGTCCCAATCGAGATAGAGGTGCTTCTTGAGTTTATCTTCCGGCACACCGGCGAAGCGCATGGCAGGCCACTTGAACTGCTGTCCGTGGACCCACCGTCCGCGCGCGTGGTAGAAGGCTTTGGTGCCCCAGCGGAAGAAAACACGGGAGCGATCGCGCATGTCGCCGAAGTCCCGGCTTTGCTTCCAGGCGGTCATGATGAATTCCCACTGAAGTTGGGTCAGCCCTTTGGTTTTGAGGGCCTTACCGTCGGCCATGCGCGTGTCTTCAAGCGGTGTAAAGATCGACGGTACGTAGAGAATCTTGTTCTTGCGCAGGCGATGTAGCAGATCCAGCGTCTGCCTCAGGTCGTCCTCCGTTTCGTTCGGCAAGCCGACGATGAAGGTGCAAACCGGGAACCAGTTGTTCTCGTTGAGGATTCGGATGCCTTCGACGACGATTTCTTGCCAGTCACGGATGTCGAAGGGCAAAGATTTGCCCGACATCGTAAGGGCGCTGAGGCGTGGCGACCCGGTTTCGATACCTATCAACGGGGCGAGGAATCTCTTGTCGGGGTGGTTCGAAAAGCGGTTTCTCAAAGCACTCTTGGGGAGCAAGATCTTCGACAGCTCCTTGACAAGGTCCGGATTCACCACAGCGGGGGCAATGGTCGCGTGCGAAAGCGGCAGATAGTCGATGCCCGGTGCGTTAGCTATGGTCTCGTAAAAATTCACGAGCGCGTTGGGGTTGGGTATGTAGAAGGGAGCCGCGGCGCCGTAAATGAACACGTCTTCCGAGACAGGAAAGATGATGCGGCCGCCGTTTCGTGTGTTTGCGCGAACGGCTTCCATTAGTTGTTCGGGTGGAACCGAGATACGCGTTTCGAGCGTCGGCGAGCAGAACGCACACTGCCTACCGCAGCCGCGGTTCATCTCGATGACGCCGTAGGTGGTGCGTTTCTGCGGAATCACCAGTTGTTCCATCGTGGGCTCGGGAGCCTGGACTAACTTGGGCAGCTCCTCGCCCGCCTCCGCTTTCTGAAACAACTCGAGAGTAACGGTTTCGGCCCTCCCATTGATCACGCAGTCGACGCCTAGGCGTTCAGTGGAGCCGGTCTTGTCGATCTGCCATGCGCCGGCGCCGCCCACGATCACCTTCGGCCTGTGCTTCCGGATCGCGGGGTGCAGATAGATACGCTCGCTTTCCGCTGCATTGATCGGCCGGGCCGTGCTGCCAAAGATGTTGCTGTAAACGCCGGTTGAGAAGGCGGTTCCGATCGGGTTATGAGCGCCGACTCCGACCGCGACGGTTCGGGGGCCGACGAACTTGTCAAGGTCGTCGGGAAAACACACCGCGACATCGTCGGCCGGGTAATGCTTGAGCAGAACAGCTTCCGCTACCCGAACCCCGTAAGGCATGACTTTTGCGGTTCCATCCGCATAGCGGGGCTGGTCGAACTTGTTCTTGTACGTAAAGCGGGGGGCGAACCGCGCCGGGACCGAAGCGTAGATCATCTGCTTCCACGGGCTGAACGCCTGCTCGGTGCTCTCGGTGTCAGGCGCCGTCAGGACGAACTTCACCCCGCGTGGATCGTATGCCATAAGTTCTCTCTAACGAAAACGTATAATTGTACCGTGTTTCGAGGTCGAATACACCATATTTCGCGTCAACGTCGTTCTATCAGGCTTGAAGGGCCGGATGGTACAGCTCTTCGGCAAACAGGCGGATCGCCCGTTATCCCCTTGAAAATTGGCCCTCGTGGAGCGATTCTGTGAAGGGCAAAGGTGGCCGAGCCGGGGTTTGCCCGAGTGCTTTTCAGGTTCGCCGAAGCGCCGGCGTACCGGAGGCGCTGCCAGCATCGCGAGCCGCGAGAGAAGTACTACTAGTACTTGCAGGCAGTGCGGGTCTCGGGCGAGCTAGCCTCCTGAAGTTTACGTAGCGACCCGTAGCCGCACCGCATCGACCTTCAGGAGTCCAACATCCTCAAATTTCAGAAGGAGGTGCCTGAGGGCTCGAGCTTGCGTAGAACGTCAACCGAAAGAGGTGATCTTCGCGCCACACAAAGAGCTTCTCCTTCTTGTAAAGTACATTCGAGGGCGGCTGCGGGGCCTGGTCGGAGATTTCCGGCAGGCCGAGCAAGACATCAATCTTGCGTGTCGCACATGAGTTCTTGATACGCCCGGCGATCACGTTGAGCATCTCCTGGATGCCGCTGGACTCGGATTCTTCGTCGATGTCTCCCTCTTCGCAGTCAAGCATCGTCGTCACCAGCGTGCGAGCCGAACGGCGCTTGCAGTCCATGTGCACCGCCAGCCTAAGGTCGTCGCTGTCGGAGTCGAGGGCCATCGTGCCAAATAGGTCAAACTCAGGATCGCCTTCCGGAGGTTCGGCGTCCGTGGGCTCTTCGCCGGTCATCATGCCCAGGCTCTGGCGCAGGGCAGTGACGATTTCAGGCTCGAGCGACCCTACCCAGGAAAGGATGCCGTGCTTAGGTGGAGCCGCTCCCTCCAATAACTGAACGACGTTAGACAGGAAACTCTCGGGCACGTAGGTATGAGGCAACCATCCAGCAACATCTTCAGAATCGGGCACCTGGGATTCCGAGTCGACAAGCAGAAACACGCGTAACTCGTTCCTCCCGCCCAGATTCCCAACCTTGCCGAGCATGAACTCCAGCGGCGGTCCTGGTAGTTCAGGCGAGAGTAGAATCAGGTCCGGCTTCCAGCGCAGTACCCTAACCAAGACATCCCCCACTGTGCGGGTCGTTTGCACATCGAATTGCACGGACAGGGCGGCGCTGGCGAAGTCGCAGAAATTGGGGTCCGGGTCAGCGACTAGGATGCGCGTCCGCGAACGGTCTTGCCTGCCTTTCTTCTTCTGTCGTGCTTCCATCACGCGCTGCCGGGCCTTTTCCAACCGGGTGATTACCCGTTCCTGCTGCAGCGGCTTGAGGAGGTAGTCTGAGACACCAAGACCGATAGCTGTCGGGCAGGCCCTGTGGCTTGATGAGGATTTTCCTGCGCCCCTCCGGGGCTTGTTCACTTGTGCATACCGAACCCACGGTTTCGCCTAACGGCTCCACCGTGGGCTACTGTCCTACGCCCCTGCGGGGGCTGAAGCACACTAAGTGGACGATATTGTAACTAGCCCACACTCCTCACGACGAAACCGGAGGGGCAGGCCACCTCAGGGGCAATAGTGTCGCCCTGTCCTAGTCATTTCTCTGTACATTAGTGGTCATGCCCGCGGCAATCGACAAGGAAAGAGGTCGTGTCATAGGAATCGGAGGGGTCTTCTTTAAGTCCCCGAACCACGAGAGTCTTCGTTCTTGGTATCAGGACAATCTCGGGCTGCGCAACGTCCCCGGCCAGGGCGTCACGTTGCGATGGCGTTCGCACGAGAACCCCGACGAGGAACATTTCACTGTTTGGAACACTTTCCCGAGCGCCTCGAAGTACTTCGATCCAAGCACGTCGAGCTTCATGATCAACTACGTCGTGGATGATCTCGAAGCCTAGCTGGGCAAACTCCGGAAGCAAGGGGTCAAGATCGATCCGAAGCGAGAGGAATACGATTACGGTCGTTTCGCTTGGGTTTACGACCCGGAGGGCAACAAGATCGAGCTTTGGGAGCCCACAACATCCAAAAGCATGGCGTCTGACTGAACGCCGCTAGGGGCGGTACAAGCTGAGGCAATTGCTGCCCTGCTGGATCACGCGGGAACGCCGCAGCCGGCCGTATGCGCCCGCTAGCTCGTGGCGGGCTGCGTGTTGGGCAATGACTAGGTTGGGCGGCGATTCCCCCAGCACGTCGAAGGTTCTCGAGTACTCATCGACGAGCGCGTAGGGGGGCCCGAGGAAGTACACGTCCGCCTCCAGTCCGGTCAGGGCTTCCTTGACCGTCGCTCGGATCACACGGCTCTCTTGTTCCGCACCCAGCGCGCGCAAGTTTTCGTGAATCACTCGGACCGCCGCCGCGCTGCTCTCGACGAAAATCGAGTTTGCGGCGCCTCGGCTAAGCGCCTCGATACCTACGGCACCCGAGCCGGCGTAAAGATCCGCGAAGGTCCCTCCCTCGATTTCGTGTGCGATCACATTGAAAAGCGCTTGCCGTAGGCGGTCGGGCATGGGCCGGGTCTCGCGCCCCGGCAATGTCTTGAGCCGGCGGTGGCGGTACTTTCCGGCAATGATTCTCATGGTCCAATCGGGTTGCGAAGAAAGCGTCTTCGATCGCCGCCGTTCCTACCCCACCTGCACCAAACCGTAGCGCCGCTGCCACCTATTGCGAATATGGTTCACAAGCCGGCGCATCTCCTTCTCGCTTGACGGGTTTTCGATGTAGGCCGTCGCCTCCGAGCGAGCAATTCCCAGCGTCTCCCGATCCCTTACGAGGTTCGCCACGCGGAACGCGGGCAGCCCGGATTGCCGCGTCCCGAAAAACTCGCCCGGTCCGCGCAACTGCAAGTCGGTATCGGCGATCCGAAACCCGTCTTGGGTCTCAACGAGCGTACTGATGCGCTGTTTGGCGATGTCGCTCATGCGGCCTGTCAGCAGGATGCAGTAGCTTTGTTCGGCGCCCCGCCCCACCCTGCCTCTCAACTGATGCAGTTGCGCCAGACCGAAGCCTTCCGCCTGCTCGACCACCATGACCGTCGCGTTCGGCACGTCCACGCCGACCTCGACCACCGTGGTCGACACCAGGATCTGGACGTCGCCGCTTTTGAATCCTTCCATCACAGCTTCTTTTTCAGCGGTCTTCAAACGCCCGTGTAGTAACCCAACCGTTAGGTCCGGGAACACCGTTTTCGAGAGCCGCCCGAAGACTTCCTGCGCCGCTTGGACCGCCTTCGTTTCCGACTCCTCGATCATGGGACAAACGACATAGGCTTGGCGCCCGGTCTCCACTTCACGGCGAACGAAGCGATAGACCCGCGCTGCTTCGCTTTGCCTGGCTTGTTTGGTGACGATCGGACGGCGTCCCGGCGGAAGCTCGTCGATGGTCGAAACATCCAGGTCGCCGTAGAGAGTCAGGGCCAGGGTGCGCGGGATGGGGGTAGCCGTCATGACGAGAACGTCGGGATGCTTGCCCTTTCGCAGCAACTCGAGACGCTGCATCACGCCGAAGCGGTGCTGCTCGTCGACGACGATGAGACCGAGGTTCCGGAATTCGACATCTTTCGAAATCAGCGCGTGGGTGCCAATCACCACGTGGGCCACGCCCTCCGCCACCATACGCTTCAACTTGGTTTTCTCGCGCGAGGTCAGAGAACCGGTTAGGCTGACGATGACATAGCCGGCGGGTTCGAGCAGATGTTTGAAGTAGAGGTAATGTTGTGTCGCCAGGATCTCCGTGGGCGCCATGACCGCCACTTGGTAGTCGTTTTCCAAAGCGATGATGGCCGCTTCCACAGCTACGATCGTTTTGCCGCTGCCGACGTCGCCCTGCAGCAGCCGGTTCATGGGCGCCGGACGCGACATGTCGGTGGCAATGTCTTTCAAGACGCGCTTTTGAGCCGCCGTGGGTTTGAAGGGCAAGATTCGTTTGATCTGCTCGCGCGCGCTGTCAACGAGACCGAAAGCAATGCCGTCGGCGCTGCGAGCCTTGCGGCGCTTGAGCGCCAGCCCACACTCCAGATAAAAGAACTCCTCGAAGATGAGACGGAACTGCGCCGGGGTGCGGAAAGCGTTCAGCGGGGCCATGTCGCTGTCGGGAGGCGGGAAGTGGGTTTCGAGCAAAGCTTGGTCCAGCAGGGGAAGGCCAAGGCGACGTTTCAGGCTTTCGGGCAGCGGGTCTTCATACCCGCGCAGAGCACCGAGCGCCCGGTGGACGAAGCTTCGCAAGACGCGCGTATTTAAACGTCCGGCGGCTTCATAGACCGGGACGATGCGCCCCAGGTGGAGATTGGCTTCCGACTCGTCATCGAGGATTTCATACTCCGGGTGAAACAGCGAAAGCTCTTGCGAATAGCTGTCCCACTCGACTTTCCCGTAGAAGGCAACCTGTTGTCCCTGGCGCAAGATCGACTGCAAATAATCACCGCGGAACCATTTGCAAACCAGGGGACGTCCCGACTTGTCGCTCGCGCGGGTCTCGAATAGGCGGGCTGCCCGATGCCTCGACCGAAACAGCTGAGCGCCCGAGATTGTGACCACGACGGTTGCCGTTTCTCCCGGCGCTAACTCGGCGATGGGCTTGACGTTGCTGCGATCTTCATAGCGAAAGGGCATGTAATAGAGCAGGTCTTCCACTGTAGAGATGCCCTTCGTCTTCAACAACGCGGCTCGTTGCGGGCCAACGCCCTTGAGATAAGTGATGTCCGTATCGAGGTTCATCCTAGGAAGACTGCTGGAGCGTACTCAAACTACTGAGTCTTGCGAATCATGCTGACATGGTCCGTGTTCAGATCGTGGGGGCACGGCCTGCCCTGCCCGGCTTCCCAGGTCACGGTATTCGCGAGCCTCATTCTAGGCTGCTGCCTATTCGAGTCGCAGGGCCATGTGGTGCTCAACGACCGTTTGGCCATCGTGACGGAGCGCCTCCGGCTCAGTGCCCCAAACCTCGAAGCCCGCCCGCTGGTAGAGTCGCCGGGCCTCCGGTGCTGCAGCGCTGACGCTCAGGTGGACCCACGATACGCCGGGCAGTGCCCGCGCGTGGCCCAATGCCGCCTGAAGAAGCTCGGCCCCAATACCCCGCCGGCGATGGCCGCGAGCCACGTACATGCCCCACAGGTGGTACCTTGTGTGAGGCTTTGAGGTGGCGGTCGCGGAGGAGCCCCACCGCGCCAACGAGACGATCCTCAAACGCGCCCAGAATCACCCACTCGGGAGCACGCCGAAGCTGCTCGCGGACTGCCACGGCCGAGCCGGCGAAGTCGTCGCTTGGAGAGGCCGCAAACGCGAGCGGGGAATCCAGCAAAGCTTCTCGTCTGAGCTCCAGGTACGCCTCGGCATCGTCGTCTCTTAGCGCTCGGATCATCGTGCCCCAGATTCTGCCTGACGCCTCGGTAAGCGCCCTTCGCGGAAGGAACCATGATCGTCGATCCCCGCGGCTTTTCTTATACCAGGTCCGGCCCGGCCGTGACTAAGCACGGCATCGCGCAAATCCAGTTCAGACTTTCCGCCGACGTACTTGAAGGGCCGAGCGAGACCGCCGTCAAGGAGGCCCTGCGAGTTGCCGCGCTAGGCGGAGGTTCGTCTCAATACGGGGCGAGTGCGGCATGAGCGTCGCGGCCTGCTCGAAGTGGTCCAGGGCCTCGCCGAAACTGCGCCGCCTCATCGCGATCACGCCCAGGTCGTTGTGCGTGATGGCCTCCTGTTCAGTCAACCTGGGGCCGGGGGCGAGGCGGCGCAGAGTCGGGCTGATCGCGACGAAGGTCTTCATGGCGTTGGGGTCGGGGAAGGTGCTGTTGACGAACTCGAACAGTCCCAGATGTAAGTGAAGAAGGGCGGAGAAGCATAAGACGGGCCAGGCGGCGGGACGCCAGCGGTCCCAGCTGTGCGCGGCAGCGAGGGCGCAGGCCCCGGCAAAAGCAAGGATCATGAGCTGCGGCAGGAAATCCTGGGCGTAGCGCCGCGACGCAGCGTCGAAGGTCAGGAGAAACAGAAACGCGGCGGCGGCGGAAAGAGCCACCGTTTTGAGAAAGAGACCGGCTGGCGCAAAAGAGGGGTCACGGCGGTAGAGGCGGAGCGCCGCGACACCGGCCAGCAGCAGAAACGGGGAGGTGAGCAGTAGAGACGACATGCTGTCGGCGCGCAGCGTGGTGCGGCGGGGCTGCCAGCCTCGGTGAATGATCCAAGGCAAGTCGTGGCTGAACCGGGGTGTCGCGACAACATAGTGGAGGAAGTTCTCGGGAATCCGGTTCAGAGCGGACACGCGATGGCTAGGCCCGCGCAGGTAGGTGGTGCCGTATTCCAAGGGCGAGCCGAAGCGGGCGTAGTTGTAGGCCCCTATCAGCAGGACGCAGGCCAGTAGGGGAAGACCCAGGGCCACGGCCTGCCGCAGACGCGCCCGGAGGGGGAGCCTAAGGAGGTGGTGGAGGGCGCACAGTCCGGCCAGCAGAGCCGCGCCATGCAGGACGTAGCTGACCCTGGTGGTAATAGCGAAGCCGGCGGCGAGGCCGGCAGCGACGAGCCACCCCGCCGCCCGATGCTCAAAGTAGTAGAGGAAGAACAACCAAGCTGCCAAGAGCAGCAAGGCCGCGAAGGCGATGCTCTCGTGGTAGACGGATGCGTACCAGGCCACTAAGCCCGCCGGCGTGCCGAAGGCAAACGCCAATACGAACCACACACAAAGCCACTTGGGGGCCCGGGGGAACCAAAGCCGGCGAACGGCGACGAGGATCTCGAAGAACACCAGAACACTCAGCCAGCCGGCGAGCAGGCAGGCAACGCGGTCGGAGAGCGTTGCGCCAAATAGTCGAGCGGCGGCGTGGAGCAGGGCCGGGAAAGGTCCCCACTGAAAGTAGTAGCGGCCCTGGTAAGGAATGAGGTCCTGAAGGGTCGAAGTCGGGAGGACGTGGAGACGACCGGCGAGGAAGGCGTCGGCCAGGAGATTGTAGTAGCCCATCAAGTCGCCGAAGTTGAACTGGCCCCAGGTGCCGATGGCGGCATAGGCAAGCCAAATGCCGGCGGCGAGAAGCAGCTTTTCGCGGCGCGTGAACTGGGCGGGCTGGGATGATGTGGCAGGCGGCGGCGCGGCGTCGGAGGATCGGGACTTGCCACGACGTCGAGGTGCCATCAGTCGGAGTGAGGAAAACTACACGTAGCGCAGGATCGAAGAGACCCATGGCTTTTCTTAGATCAGGTCCGGCCCGGCAGTGACGAAAGTCAGGCGGGCACAGCTTGATGTGCCCCTAAGGATCTGTTCGGTGCCTGGAAACATAGGGCGGCATGCCGTGCCCGAAGTTCCCGATCGTCCACCTTAGTCTGAACACTGAACTTGAAGTCCACGGCTACGCCAACGCCTTCAGACACTGGTCATCGAGCGGCTCAAGCGGCGTAAAGTCGCGATTGTTTTGATACCAGGGGCGCTCCGTGCCCGTGCAGGCGTTGCCGACCGCGTTGTAGATCAGGTACATGATCGCCCGGCGCCACGGGGATACATTATTGGACGAACCATGCACCACGTTGCAGTGGACTAAAGCGACAGTCCCCGCTGGTCCGATCAACGCTTCGATCCCGTTCTCCGCGGCGAGCCGTTCCAGCGTCGCGTGATCGATATGATGAAGCTCATAGCCCTCCCCTACTGAGTCCTTGTGGTGCTGGGACTCGAGAAGGCCGTGGCGTTGCGAACCCGGCACTACCAACAGGGGCGAGGTGACCGCTGTGCAGTCATCGACGAACACGGACGCCATAATGCATCTCGGCTCCGGCATGCCGTCGACCGTATGCCAAGGCGGGTAATCCTGATGCCACTCCCATGACGCGCCCCCGCCAAAGCCTTGTTTGGGATTAGTGCGGCTCTGATGAAGATACACATCGCTCTTCAACAATTGGCGGACGGGGTTCAACAGCCGTGGCAGCAGCGAGAGACAGCGGAAGGGTTCGGAATAGACATGCGCTCCAAAGGCCAGCCTAGCCGCCGTGGAATCCTCTTTCTCACGGACCACTTCCGGCCCTTGCCGAGTCAGGATTTCAGACATCGCTTTTTGTAGAACCGCTACCTCGTCGCCATCCAAGAGGCTCGGGAAAAGCAGGTAGCCCCGTTCTTCAAACTCTGCGATCTGGTTGTCGTTGAGTTGCATGTGATTCTCTAGCAGGGATTTGCGCACGACCGCTGTTATGATGCGGACAGCGCAATCGGCCTTCTACGCTGAGCCGATTCCAGCACCGCTAGCACAACGGCGAGTGACCGGGTACCGTCTGGGCCGTCCACGATCGGCTTTTCCTCTCCCCTCACCACGCGGCAAAAATGTTCAAGTTGCAACTTTAGCGGATCAAGACGGGTCACTGCATGACGTGACTTCACCATCGGGTGTTGCCAGCCCATCCGATCGTCATCGGCATAGCGCCACAACTCCATTCGCGGAAAGGCCAAGGAACCCAAGGTGCCGAAAAAGTGATAACAGTTTTCGTCCGTGTGAAAGTACAGCGCGTTTTCCTGAGCGGTCGCCTCGTAGGACCAGGGGGAAGGCGTCGCGTCCGATCCTAGGACGGATCCCAGCGCACCGTTCTCGAACGAAAGCGAAATCGTCAAGGAATCCTCGACCTCAAGTTTGCGGGTTGCCGAGCTTGCTTGAGCATAGACCTCGCGGATTTCGCCACAAAGGAAGCGCAGGCTATCCAGCTCGTGAATAAGATTGATGAACGTCGGACCGCCTCCCGGAGGTTTCGACCGCCAATCTACCTCGTAGTATTCAGCCGGCTTCATCAGGGCCCACAGCATGGAAACGGCGACCAACTTGCCGAGAGCGCCGCTCCGGATAATGGAGCGCGCTTCCTGAATGAGAGGGCTATGGCGGCGGTGGTGGCCGACCAACACTTGAATGCCGGTTTTATCAGCCACCTTGACGATACGGTGCGCTCCCTCGAGGCTATCGGCAATCGGTTTCTCGATCAGAACGTCGACCGCTCGTCGGGCGCAGACCTCGGTTAGTGCGGCGTGAGATCCGTTGGGGGTAGCGATAATCGCGCCTTGCGGCCGCTCCTTTTCAAGGATCTCTTCTACGTCTAGGTAAAACGGAACGTTGGATTCCTCGGCGAGCGAGCCGTGAGCGGAATCGCTATCGCAAATGCCGACCAGCGAGCAGGCGCTATGAGCGGAGATGAGATCGGCGTGTTTCCTACCCATCACCCCGGCCCCGACAACTGCTAAGCGCGCCGGTTTCATGTCACTGCGTGGTCAGCGGTTGGTCCAACCGCTCGCGCATCACCGGCCGCGATGTGATGATACTGAAAAATCGTCAATGTTCCTAGGCAGTGCACAGGATCCGTTCCTAGCCCGCGAAGCCAAAGATCCGACCGCCGAGGAAGTAGACAATTACAGGGACGACCAGCAAGCCTAGGAAGTCCAACGCGAGACCGGCGCGGGCCATGCGAGGAATCGTCACCCAGCCGCTGCTGAAGACGATGGCGTTCGGCGGGGTGGCCACCGGCAGCACGAAGGCGAACGAGGCTGTCACGCCCGCCGGGATCAACAACAGATAAGGATGCACCCCGATTTCGATGGCGGTGGCGGCGATGACCGGAGCAATCATCAGTATCGTCGCGACGTTCGACGTCATTTCCGTTAAGAAGGTCACCAGAAAACAGCACAGCAAGACAAGCATCCAAACCGGCGTTCCCTCGAGCTGCGACAGATGCGAACCGAGCCAAGTGGCCAGACCGGTCTTTTGGACCGCGGCCGCCAGTGAGAACCCACCTCCGAACAGCATGACGATACCCCATGGCAGACCTTTCTGAATTGTTCTCCAGTCCATGATGAAGTGCTCTCGGCGCCCTTTCCAGTCCAGGCCGCCTTTGAGGTTCACCGGAAGCAAGCAGAGCAAGAGCGCCATGGCCATGGCGACGGTGGCGTCGTGCAGGTCTTGCGGTATGGAGAAGGCCCCCGACCATCCTGGTAGGGTGAAGCCACCCAAGTCCAGCGGCTGGCGGAAGATCCACAGCAAGGCCGTCACAAGCGCTACGACGAGGACGATTTTCTCTGGTGCTGTCATCGGCCCAAGCCTGCGGCGTTCGTCTTCTATCACGTTTTCAGACCCGATGAAGCGGATCCGCTTCAAGGCTATGGGGGCGCCAAATCGGCACAGGTAAAACCAACACATCGGCAGGAAAACGATCACGATGGGCACGCACATCAAACTCCAGTCCAGGAAGGCAATCGGAGGCTGGCCGGGGAAGCTCTGCTGCGTGAATCCGAGAAAAGCGACTGTGGCCGGCGAGCCGATCACGGTTCCGATGCCACCGATGCTGGCCGAATAGGCGATACCGAGGAGGAGTATCAGCCCGAAGTTGGTCTTCACTTGCTCGGGTGTCTGGTCAGTTTGCTCACCGTCGATTCTGGCAAAGCCGGCGAGTTGGATGACTACCGCCATGGCGATCGGCAACATCATCATCGTTGTCGCCGTATTCGAGATCCACATCGAAAGGAAGGCTGTGGCGACCATGAACCCCAGCAGTAGCGCAGCCGGGCGGCCTCCGAACCGACGAATGGTTTCCAACGCGATGCGGCGGTGGAGGTTCCACTTCTCCATGGCGAGTGCAATGATGAAGCCGCCCAAGAAGAGGAAAACGATGTGGTTGGCGTAGTGGAGCGTGACTTCCCGGCTGGGCATGATAGCTAGCAGCGGGAAAAGTGGAATCGGGAGCAGGGCGGTAATGGCAATGTGGGTAGCCTCGGAGATCCACCACGCCGCCATCAACGCTGCTACGGCAGCCGTGCGCTGGGCTGGCTGAGACATGCCGTCAGGAGACGGCATCAACAAGATCGCCGCGAACAAGATGAGGCCGAGGACTAGGCCGATTCGCTGCCGGGGACCGTATGATTCGCTGTTGCTCGCGGGCGACTCTGGGTGGTTAGGGGCCATGCTACGAGTTAGGCCGGAACGAGCTACGGGACTTCTATTCTCACACCGGCGGTTACCAATAGGTGCTGCTTACGGACACCTGTGGCGCGGCTGACGAAACTTACATGAGGGCTGGCTTCGAAATACCATGTCACGGGTCCATCATCGATCTCAAGGATCGCTCGGTAGAATGCGCTCGGAACCCCGGTCATGCTGGGTGTGTTCGAATTGGCGGGCAGGTTGCGTGTAGCCGTGGCGCCTAGCCCGTGCTTGTAGGTAAAGATGGCTCCGTTTCTAGTGGACCCCAGTTCGTGGCTCTTTAGGAACATGGCCGTCAGCCAGTCGCCATGATCCTTTACATCTCGCAGGTAGTCCGCCTTGACGGTTGTGCCCCAGACGCTCGGGTATTCGACGCCCCCAATCAGGTAAAGAGACTTCGTAGCGAACAGACCGTCGGGGTTGTCGTAGTAGGCGATCCCACCGTAGACGTGGACGTTCGGCATGACCTCCACAATCGCTCGACTGCGGAACTGCATCTCGTCAAAGCTCGATGCGTCGTGAAGTGAGTACCACGCCGATAGCTCGAGATCCACGCTCTCGCACCGGACGTTCTTCAGTCGTCCTGAAATAAGGCTTTGCTGAACGGGCGGGAAGCCACCCTCACCCAGCACCAGCCCAGTAGTTCGCCTATTGTCATTGGTAAGCGAGGCGTCTAGCGAAAAGGATGGTGCATTGCAAACCCGTGGTTCCGGGGGATCGTCTCCGGGAAAGCCCGATTCGGGTGCAGCGGGCAGTTGTGGAAAGCCGGCAGTAGTCGCAGAGACCGGATGCCGGAGAGGAATCGGGTCACCGCCCCGCGCGATAGAGAGGAACGTTGCGAACAGTGTCACGAGTACCACAGACACCGCGCGAAACAGCGAAACGGCGCGAAGGATCATTGGGATAGCCATGTCCGAGAGCCAGTCAAAGCGAAGCCGGGGACCGGGTGGCCGGCTTTCAGCGAGATGTGATCCACGAACAGCGCTGAAGAGGAAGGCAAGAGCTAGCTTTGTACGACTGGGGCCTTATCAACCTGCCGGATGGTCGATACTCCGATTCTACATGCTATTTCATGCCTAGCGGGGGAATGAATTTTCTCTTGGGGGTGGCCGCTGATGTGGGCCAGTGGGAATGGGGCGTGCCCTACATTTCCAGACACCCAACAGGTCAGTCGGGGCACAGCTTGCTGTGCCCAACGGCGACCAGAGGTCGCTGCCTGGATGTCTACATTTTTTCAAGCAGCGGCGGAGGTAAGCCCAGCCTGGACTTCCGTCCACGCCTCGGTCGAGCGGCTCCCGCGGAGCGTGTCAAGCCCGCGCCACATGCACTTGCCCGAAACGTGAGTAAATTTATGAAACGGAGTACTTGGCTAGTCGGCGTCCTCTACAACCACCGCCGTCCCGTAGGCGAGTATTTCGGCCATGTTTTGGGCTACGTAGGACGTTGCGAACTGCGTCTGAATGACCGCGTTGGCGCCTAAAGATAGGGCTTCCGCACACATTCGGTCGATGGCGTGTTCGCGGCTTTCAGCAAGAAGTTTCGTATACTCATGGACCTCACCGCCTACGAGCCCGCGCAAGCCCGCCAGAATGTCTTTGCCGAAATGGCGGGCCCGCACCGTGTTACCCTGCACGAGTCCCAGCGTTCGGACGACCTTCTTGCCTGTAGCTAAGGTGGTTCGCTTTCCCGACCCTTGCGCCACGCTTCGTAGGCCATCAGATAGACCAGCAACAGGATGGCTGCGACGACCGGAAGTGACGTCGGATACCCCACACTAGCGAGCAAATGAGCCGGCGGCACGAGCAGAAACAGCGCCAGCGCTCGCAGCGGGAGCATTTCGGTAGTCACGAAGATCGTCAGGCAAGCGGGCAGTAGGAGGGCATAGTCCGGCAGGTAAGCGTGATAGCTGATCAGCAGTCCTCCGGCGAGGCTGCAGGCAAGGGCGTAGGGGAAGCTCATGCGACGAGCTACTATCCAAACCGCAACGACTACGGATAGGCTGACCGCGAGTTCGAGCCATGAGCCTATAGGGAGAGGGTTGAGCACGCCATGAAGGTTTGGCATCAGTCCAGGGTTAGGCGAAAATTCGGGCCTTGTCGCCGTCAGGTACATCTGCCAAGGCCATGACCACCCCGCCACTAGAAATGAAACCGCCGCTAGGACAGTCCCGCCCGCGAGCAGGCCCCGTGCAAAGCGCCAGCTACCTTGCGCGACGAGCAGCACGGGGGTAAGCACGAAGAGCTGAAACTTAATCGCACACAAACTGAATATTACTCCAGCCGCGAAAGGCTTCTGTGTGGCTTGCAGCTTCATGGAGACCGCCAACCAGAGGAGGATTAAGGGAACATCTTGTCCAGTGATGAAGGCAGCAAAGGCGGGGAAACACAGGCACGTGAAGAGCAACGTTTGCCAAAAGTCCGGGGGGCGCCAAAGCGCAATGAATCCGACAACAGAAGCGGCAAGGACAAGGTTCCACAACAGGGAGGCCGTGCGATAGGGAAACCGGCTGAGCGGCCAAATCAATACCGCGTGAAATGGCGGACGAACGTAACCGTGTCCGGGCGAATACTTGCCGGTATGTTCGAGTTCGAGTTGATGAAGCTGTTCGGTGTCATAGAGGCCGTCCGTTGCCAGTGACCATGCACCCGCATAGAAGGCGGCGAAGTCGCTCAGGCCACCCGTCGTTTGCGAGCGCACGTTTACTACGAGAGCAAGCATCAGCGCCAACGCAATCGCGGAGCCGACCCCGAGCAGAACGGGGGTTTTCATCTGAACTATCACCTGAACTACAGGTTACACGCTGCATGAATTCCAGAGTGGCACATCCCCAACGGCGGGCTTTGCTTCCTCCGCGGTCAGAAGCGCGGGCTGGGACGCCGGCTGTGCTACTTGGTTTTATAGATTCGAGCTGAGAGGGAACCCTGGTGAAGGGTTTCTACCGGTTGCCGCGCCGCTGCTAGTTCCCCGAAGCGGGCCTCCTCGGAATTCGTCGGCTCGAAATCGCTCCAGACGACAATCCAGTCTGGGGGAGCGACTTCCGGGTGAAGCTCTCCCTCGTGGCCGGTTTTGCCTGCCAACAGGCGACTGTCTTCTTCGGGGAGTCGCAAAGTTGCGAGGGATCGCAAGCGGTCTTTGCCCAGGCGGGAGTGAACGAGCGTCCGCTGGTAGTCGGGCGGAGAAGTGTCAAGACTTGCAAGCGCCAGAGCCGCTTTGCGGCGACCGATTACTCCACCAAGCTCTTCGCTTTTGTCGAGGTACCGGCTCAGCATGGCCGGAGCAATGGGTTTAGCAAGCACCACAACTCTCTCGGAGCCGGACACGGCTTGGTCGAGGTGCTGAGCGAGTTCGTAGCTCAGCTTCAGACGTGGATCGGAGGTTTCGCGGTCTACGAAGCGGTCGGCCATGAAAAGGCTGATGGCGAGACCGAGAGCGAGCACGATGCCCCGGAAGCGGCGCAGGCGGCTGAGTCCAAGACCGGCCATAACCGTTACCGCCGCGAGAAGTAGATGCGCCTCGCGGGCGGTCACAAAGCGATCCGGTTGATCACGTTCACCGTGGGCGGACAACAGAAGGGCAATCAAGAACAGGGCTAGGAACCCGGCGAGCATCCTGTATCGGGCGGCGCGAAGCATCCCTTGTCTAAAGAAACGCCACAGGCCGATGGCAGCGAGTATTAGAAAAGGCATGGCGGTGTTTTGGACCGTGATCCAACCGAGGTAAACGTAGCGGAAGAGGCGCTCCGGGCTCAGGCTGGTATCCAGCAAAAAAGACCCGCTAGGCCCGGCGGCTACACTCCAGATGAGCCATCCGAGCGGCGCCCACCCGAAAAGTAAGGATCCCTTGAGAAAGTCTCTCGCCCTCGTACCTCGTTTGACGGCGAACGCCAGCACAAACACGGGGCATGCGGCCCAAGCCTCGTAGCGTGTCAAACAGGCGAGACCCAAGAACAGGCTCGCAGCCAACCAGTTGTCTTTGAAGAAGAAGTAAAAGCCGAAGAAAAGGCCGCCGAGCATCAGGATTTCTTGGTAGGGCACGATCGAGTAGGCGAGCACGAACGGGTTCGTGACGAAGATGAGGGCCGTATAGAAGGCAGCGTTGGGTCCCAGCAGCTCCTTAGTCATGAGGTAGAAGCTGAGGCCGGCGAAGGCGCCGATGAGAGCCATCAAGTATCGGATCCAAAGCGGGTCTTCCGAGACCAGCGAAATGTAGTGGATGCCTATCTGCAGGAGCGGCAGTTGGTATGCGAGCAGGATGCGGTCGTGGTTGGCCAGCCGCATGATACTGTCGCCCCCGAAAACGACGGGATAGGCATGGATAAGCCACAAGCGGACGCCGAGACCGAGCAGGAAAGCTAGCGCGGCGTGGTACCGGCGGAATCCACCCCCTGTGTCGAGCGGTTCTGGATTAGGGTCAGCGGCTGGAGCGGGTTGGCTCATCGTAGGCGTACTGCGTCGTGGGACGGGCTGCTTCGGGTCGCAGCGGACTGTCCTGGAACGAGTTCCCTATATATTCGGAAATGTCGGGCTCGAAAGCCCGACACGGCACGCTGAAAGCGTACGCCACGATGCCAGGACAATCAGCAGTCTCGTCTGGAACAGCTTTCTAGTTGCTACGGCTCCGCCTACTGTAGCTCAAGGCAGAGGGTTTTCGTGTGGATTGCACAAGGGTCACCGCAACTTGTAAAGAATCGTGGTGGGGTGGGTGTATCTCCAATCATGCGGTGCCCCGGTTTCCCCCAGGGTCGCCCAAGGAAAGAGCACGGGGCTGCGGAAGACAGCGACCTTTTCGTAGCGCGTTTCGAACAGTTTCTTGTTTTGGTGGGGATAGTCGCCGACCAGAAGATCGGCGGTGAGGACCCAGGGCGGGTACGTTTGGGAGAGATCGTCCACGAAAGGGTTCGGCCCCATCGGATAGACAGACTCGTCGAGCGGGGGAACGTCCCGCATGATGCGTGCTATGGTTTGGCCTCGCGGGACTTTGTTGGGGACCTCCGCCAGCGCGAGATTCAGCGGGTGCGGGGACAACATGAATTGCAGTTGGTTGGCCGATGCCGCTAGCGCGACACCGACAGCCAGGAGTCCCGCAATCCACCGCCATCGCGGCCGAAAGCTGTCGAGCGCGACAGCCGCGGCCGCGGCGCACAGCGGGACGAGCGGCAGCTGATATCGAAGCAACGGCCAGTTTTGGGGAAGCAGCGTGACGAGGCCTGCCGCAAACATCACGGCTACCATCCAACCGGCTAACGAGCGGCGGCGTGCCAGAAGCCAGAACCCCCATCCGGCCAGCAGCGCCGCCGGAATCCCTAATGAAAACCGGGCAAGGGCGGCCAAATGTTGGCCGAGCAGGGCGGGTTTGGAGATGTAGTAGTGCTCAGGAATGGCCTGGCGGCTCGCCTGAACGATCTTACTCATTTGGTCGACCACCTCACGGAAGTTCGTGAGGATGAACGGCTCACCCGCCAGGAATCCCGCCAAGACACCGAGCAGCCACCAGCGTGCTCTCGACCACGCGAATCGATGGGGCCACAAGGCGACTGCGGCCGCACCCAGAACCATCGGAGCCGAGGAGTACTTGGCTGCTATGGCGAGTCCCGCGGCGATTCCGAATCCTAGCCATAGCCTGCGCCGGTCGCTTGCGAGCAACCGCAGCCCTAGCACGATCGTCAAGGTGACGAGTGTCGTCTCCGTCACATCCAGTCTGATTTGGGCCGCTTGCAGAAGGTGTCCGGGAGACAAGGCCACCAACGCGGCTGCCCAGAGTCCGGCTTGCCTGCCGCCGAGCATCGCGGCCAGCAGGAATGTGAGCAAGACGGTCGCCAGGTCAGCCGCTACCGAGACGAGCCGCGCTACGACATATACCTTTTCAAACTCGCCGGGAACCATCCGCCCGAAGGCCGTTCGCCAGGGTTTCTCGAATATGCCGACCGCCTCTGCTCCCTCCAAGGCAAGCAGAACCAGTTCCAAGTGCAGCGTGCCCCAGCGGTAAAGCTTGGGATCGAAGTCCAAGTTGGCCGGGTCGGTCCGCGCCAGACCACGCAGGACACGAACCTCGTCGAAGGCGTACGTCCCGCGGAACCCGGAAGCGGCGGTCTCTGGCGTCGCAGGCGGCAGCCCCCAGCCGATCCCTGTGACGCGAAGCAGGAGGCCGGCTAGTAGAATTCCGAGGAGCCAAAGCCGCTCCCTGGTTGAGAGGGATTTCAACACACCAGCGGCTTGTCGTGTCTCGGCAGGTTTCCCCATTTTGGCTGCTCACATTCTACTCGCCGGGCAGGAGCCTGCCCCGTCTGATCGGCAACGGGTGGGCGAGATGGAAGCGATCTCAAGAGCACCGGTTCAAGCAGTGGTCTTGGCACTCGACAGGCATTGCGTCAGGCATATCAAGCGCTGATCGCAGGGGTGCGAACGGAACGCCGCGCTATTCCAGCTCGAATGTGACGAACATCAGTTTGCCGAGCCGCTCAATTTGAACAACGACCGGTGTCTTCTCCTTGAGTTCAGCCAGCACGGCGAGCAGCTCCCGCAAGCCGGTGGTAGGCTTCTGGTTTACGCGATAGATTACATCACCGGGTTGAAAGAGCGAATTCCAATGGGGACCATCCGCCAGCCTCCCCGCGACGACGACCCCTGTCGACCGCCTTAGCGGCGGCATGATCTCGGCAACCGTCGGGTTCAGGCTGATGCCGAGAATCCCGAGCCGGGCGATCGCGTTTTGCTGCCCGCTGACCATGCGGGCCAACTGCTCCGGATCGCCCTCGCGCTCCAGAACCGTCACGCGGACAGTGATCTCTTCGGATCGGCGCAGGACTTTGATTTCGACAACGTCCGCGATCGAGCGCTGGTAGACATTTACGTTGAACTGGCGGCCGTTCTCCATGGTTTTGCCGTCAAGCGTCAAAACAATGTCTCCCACCCTGAGCCCGCCAATATGACCCGGCCCTCCCGGCTTCACATCGGCAAGAACTACGCCCCAGTCTCGGGGCAGCCCGAGGCCGGCCGCCAACTCGGGGGTAATCGTCTGAACATGGACGCCGATTTCCCCGCGCCTGACCCGCCCGTGCTCTTGAATCTGGTCGAAAACGGTTCGGACGATGTTGCTGGGCGCGGCAAACCCGATCCCTTCGCTGCCGCCGGACTGGGAAAAAATCAAGGTATTAATGCCTACGATCTGGCCGTCAGCGTTGACCAGGGGACCGCCGCTATTTCCTGGGTTGATGGCCGTGTCTGTCTGGATGTATATCATCGGATCGCCGGGCCGCAATTGCCGAGCCACCGAGCTCACTACACCCATCGTCACGGAGTTCTCAAGTCCAAGGGGGCTACCGAACGCGAAGACGAGTTGGCCGGGCCGCAAATCATCCGAGTCCCCGAACGGAACGAATGGCAGATCCCGGGCCTCGATTTTCAGCACGGCGAGGTCCGTCTCAACGTCGAATCCCACGATCTTGGCTTCACGAAGCTTGGGGCGCGGTCCCAAGATAGACTGCCGGCCTGGAAGAGGCTCGATGCGCGACGCCAAAAGCACCTGCACACGTCCCGCTCCGGCGATGACATGAGCATTGCTAACGATGTAGCCGTTGGGATCTACAATCACTCCTGAACCGGTGCTGCGGCGCTTGGAGACCACCACAGCAGCCGGCGGTTCCCCGCGGACCGGAGCAAACCCGGAGGAGACAACCTGGACTACTGCCGGACTCACGTGCTCGGCCAGGGCCTCGAACCAATCACTCAGTTCGTGGAGGTTGGCAGGGGAGTTTCCAGCGTCGGGTTGCGGTCGGGAGGCTGTCTGGGAACAAAGAACGTGGGCCGTCACGATGAGTGCTATCGCGATACGAGCGGGTCCTGCGTCGGGCCTCCTAGATCGGGCCAACTTCGTCCACATTATGGATCGAGTACCGTCAGACATAGCAGCGATGGCCCTCCGGCCTAGTGCGGCTGTAAGTGTACGCCCGCCGGCTGCTGAAACGCAACGAGCGGAATCGGCCGATACGAAAGCGACAGCAGGAATTCCCGTAAGTTGATCTTGGAGGCAAAGGCTCGATATCATCAGCAGCTTGAAGTAACCGCGCGTAGCCTTCCAAGAAAGACCTCCCAAAGATGACAGACAACTCTTCCGTATTGCTTACGACCGACCTCCCCGGTTGCGAACAGGTGGCCCGTGGGAAGGTTCGGGATATCTACCGAGTCGGCGAGCAGCTTCTGATTGTTGCCACTGACCGGATCTCCGCCTTCGACGTCATCCTGCCGAACGGCATCCCTCGCAAGGGCGAGGTGCTGACCAAGCTCTCCATTTTCTGGTTCGACTTTCTTAAAGATGTCATCCCCACTCACTTCGTGACGGCTGATGTCGATAGCTACCCGGATCCGTTGCCCAACTACCGCGACGAGCTCGAGCATCGATCGATGCTGGTCAAGGCGCTGGACATGATACCGATCGAGTGCGTGGCCCGCGGTTACCTATCGGGATCGGGGTGGAAAGACTATCAGGCCACCGGAGCAGTATGCGGCGTCAAGTTGGCTCCCGGACTCCGCGAGAGCGCCTTGCTGGCGGAGCCTGTTTTCACACCCGCCACGAAAGCCGAAAGCGGCCACGACATCAACATCAGCTTCGAGGAAGCCTCGGAGCTGATCGGCGCGGAATTGTGTGAGAAGCTACGCGACCTGACGTTGGATATCTATTCGCGCGCTTCGCAGCGAGCCCTTCAGGAAGGTCTTGTGCTGGCGGATACGAAGTTCGAGTTCGGCAAACTCGACGGCGAAACCGTGCTGGGAGACGAAGTGCTGACACCCGATTCTTCGCGCTATTGGCCGCTGGAGCTTTACCAACCCGGCCGGCCACAGGTCTCCTACGACAAGCAATACGTCCGCGACTACCTGGAATCGGTCGACTGGGACAAGACACCACCCGCGCCCGAGCTGCCGCCGGAAGTCGTCGCCAACACATCAGAGAAGTACATCGAAGCCTACTACACGATCACCGGCGAGGATCTGTAGATCCGGACAAGCCGGAACCAAACAGGTCTCAGCGAGCGCTATCGTCCTGGCGAAGGGCGAAAAGCCGCGGGTCTGGAAACGGCACCAGCCCCGCGCTACGGGACTACGGTGGTTCAATGCGATGGCGCCGCGAATGGCGACACGCCACGCAAGAATGCGTGCGCCGCGTCTTCGGGTCTCACGGCACGGCCTATTTTAGGAGCCAGAATGTGGGCCTAACCGACCGGCCCGCCCAGCCGGGAAGCGCTACCGCTGCGATAAAATAGTGAATCATCGGCCAGACCATTTCGCATTACAAGATCCTTGCCAAGTTGGGTCAAGGCGGGATGGGGGAAGTCTATAAAGCCGAAGACGCCAAGCTTAGCCGTGCCGTCGCTCTGAAGTTCCTTACCCCGGGCCAGTTTAGCGGCGAAGCGGAAAAGGCCCGCTTTCTGCGGGAGGCCCGCGCGGCCGCGGCGCTTGATCACCCCAACATCTGCACGGTCTACGAGGTCGACGAGGCGGAGGGACAGCCGTTCATCGCGATGGCCTACCTCGAAGGCGAGACTTTGCAGAGCAGAATCGAATCTTCGCCGCTGGCGGTTAACGAAGCGATCGAGTTTGCGATCCAGACCGCTCGGGGTCTTGCCGCGGCGCACGAGAAGGGGATCGTCCATCGGGATATCAAGAGCGCCAATCTGATGGTGACCCAGCCCGGTCCCGACACCGAGCGCCTCCTCAAGATCATGGACTTCGGCCTGGCGAAACTCGCCGCCGGTACAACGAAGCTCACGAAAGAGGGGACGATGCTGGGGACGGCGGCCTACATGTCGCCCGAGCAGGGACGCGGAGAAGAAGTAGACCACCGCACCGACCTTTGGTCGCTTGGCGTTGTGCTGCATGAAATGGTCAGCGGCCAGCTCCCCTTTCGCGGCGAGTATACGCAATCACTCGTTTACGCCATCATCCACGAGAAACCCGACCCGCTGAGCGCTTTGCGAACGGGTGTTCCCTTGGAGTTGGATCGCATCGTTCAAAAGGCGCTCTCAAAAGACCGTGAAGATCGTTACCAAAGCGCTTCGGACTTCGCTGCCGACCTGCGAGTGCTTCGCAAAACGCTCGACCCCGCGGCGTCAGGGACCAGTAGCTCCCAAGTAGCGAAACCGGGAATCCCCGTAGGGGCGCAGATTGCCCAGCCGGGTACGGGGCCCGCCCCCGCTCAAACGGATGCTTCGCCATCGGGCCGGCCGGCGGGGACCGACAGTGCGGGCGACGAGGTTTATTCTCCGGATCCACGGGAACGGTCCCCGTCCTCGGATCAGGCTCCCGCGTCAGCTCACGACGTGGCGGCACAGGACGCCACCACCAACGGGGTTGGTCGCCTGCGAAGGAAGATCACCCTGCTGATGGTGGCTCTGGCCGTGGCGGTAGGCGTGATTGCCGGGATGTGGCTCCAGCGCGCGGCCGACGATCCCGGCGGGATGGATCCGCGTCTGCCGCCCGGGATTCGCGGCCGGCCTTTCGGCCCCCAGTTCGACCCGCTTGGACCACTCGGCCCCGGAATGATGCCTCCCGAGGGAGAGGCTTCCGGCTTGCCCGTTGTTCCGCCGCCCCCGGACGCCCAGGGTACTCCGAGAGAAGAGCCCTCCAGAGCAGCGCCTTCCGCAGAGACTTCCGAGCTAACGTTCGAACTCGAAACCGGCGAACCCCCGGCCGAGCCAAGTGTTGGGTCACCCGCGGTCGAAGAGCCGGCTGCCACTCTTTCGCCCGCACCCGACTTCCGACCTCCGCCGCCACCTTCCGTGACGGGTGAGTGGGAGGCGATTGTTCCCACCCGCACCGGACCGCAGCGAATCGTGCTTAAGCTTAAACAGGAAGGTGGCGCACTAAGCGGCACCATCACTTCGCCGCGTGGAGAAATGACGATCGTCGACGGCGGGGTGGCGGGTGGCCGCTTCACGTTTCGGGCAGGCGGCCCCCGGGGACGCGAAACGGTGACCTACGGCGGCCGATTCCGTGGCCGGGACCTCATCCTCACGATGCCTTCCCACCCGAGACGGCCTATCATTGCACGCCGGATACGATAGATTCGTTCGCCACTTCGCGACCGCTACCGTGGCCGAGCCGCCGCCGAGAAGCTCCGGGCACTTCAATTATTGGCGAACGCGGGACGGGCCCGGCTTGCCTGAACAAAGCCGGTCAGCCGCACTCCCAACTTGAGGGCGAGCTCGCACTCGCGAGAAACGTGCGTGTGTCGATGAAATGCAGTGCTCAGCCCCCGGGACGGTGTCTCTCGACAGTGACCTGGATCTGTTTAGTCCCGATGGGTGCTGACAGCGGATAGCGGCCTAGGAGACCGTGATACTCGGCGTTCTCTTCGCTGAGGCGGTGGTGAACAGCGGAAGCGCGGAACACGACCGGCCCAGGAGTCTCCGGGAGACGAATGGCGATCTGGTGTTCGCGTTTTTCCTGTGGGCGAAGTCGGTTGTCGGAGATCTTTTTCACCTCGGGATACCACTGCCAGTGCTGGCCGATCCGAACTGATTGGCTGTCGAAGACGGTCCCATCGGGTGTGATCCCCTCGACTTCCACCGTGATGAAACGCTCGACATCGCCCGTGGGTAACATGTGACCGGCGCGAGCGTTTTCCAGTTCAAGCACGACCGTCGCCGTCTCGCCAGGACGATATGATGCGCGCTCCGATGTGAGTCGAAACGCCAGAGCTGAGCCGAAGGCGTCGAAGTATTCGCGTTGCTCTTGCGATGCGTCGAGTTCTTTAGGAACGCCGCTGCCGGCCCAGACATGGCGTCCCGATCTCCGTGGCGGATGGCCATCGGCGATCGGCCGCTTGAACGCCGGCATGTGGCAATCGATGCACGTGACGCCGGCGGCGGCGAAGGGGCCGTTCTCCCACTCTTCTCCTGACTCCAAGTAGCAAATCAACGTCTCTCCGTAGTCAGCAACGGCTTGGTGGCAAACGGTGCAGGTTGCCGCAGTCAACAACTGCTCGGATTTGCGCACCGGATGGGGAGCATCGCTGTCACCCCAGGGGCCTAGGACGACTCCGTCTCTGACATGACAGACCGCACAGGTGATGGCCTCCTCACGGAGCATAGGGTCGAAATCTCGATTGCGAACGTAGGTTGCCTGGTTCAGCTTTGAACCGCGAACTCCGACGGCGATCCGCTGCTGTTGGTTGGCAAGAGGCGCGTGGCAGTTGATGCAGAGCCAGCTACTGCCCGGGTCCTTGCGCATCTCTTCCAGGAATTGCAGATCGCTCATCGCGCGAGCGTGTATCGACGCCTGCCACTCGCGATAAATTTCGGTGTGACAAGACCCGCACTCGCTGGCTCGGATCGTAGTGAGTCCCTCAGGAACCGGTTGTTGGGGAATCGGGTTTTCCCAGACGAAGCCTTTCACCGAGATTCCGTCGGAAGGGCGAACATTAAGCGCCTTGAACGCTGCCGTGCTTAGCGCCGCGACGGCGAGGATCGCGGGGAGCGCTTTCATGAAGAGGGGGGATGGAACTCGGCGTGGAGCCGGCGCCAGGTTTCCGGCAGCTCTTCCGGCAGGACCCGAGTTTCGCCGACCACGGTGACGAAGTTGTTGTCGGCAATCCAGCGCGGCAGCACGTGTAGATGGATGTGTCCGCCGATTCCGGCTCCGGCCGCTTTGCCGATGTTCATGCCAAGGTTCAGGCCGTCGGGTTTGTAGAGCTTGCGAAGCGCGGACTCGGCCCGCTGAGCCAGGCGCATCATCTCCTCCAGCACTTCCACCGATGTGTCTTCGACCGTTGCCACATGGGCAGTGGGGACGATCATCACGTGACCGCTGGTGTAGGGGAAACGATTCAGGACGATGAAGTTCGATTGGCCGCGAAACACGACCAGGTTGCTTTCATCATCGCGGGAGGCGTTAATCTCGCAGAAGACGCACTGCGAGTCCTTGTCCGCTTGTTTGATGTAGTGGTATCTCCAGGGGCTCCAGATGTAGTCCATCGCAACTCAGGCCGGAAAAGCCTTCGGCCCGGGCTTCATGCTTGAGGGAGGGTTGAGAACAACACAGCGGCCCGGCAGATCAGTCCACCGGGTTTAGGCTCGGGTCTTCGAAGCTGGGCCTTGGTTCAACAGGCGTGGCGGGCGCCGGTGGGCCTCCGTTGACTACATCGCGCAGCTCTTTGCTGGGTTTGAAGAAAGGAATCGTCTTGGGAGGGACATCCACTCTAGCGCCGGTCTTTGGATTCCGCCCCACTCGACCCCGTCGCTCGCGGGTGCGAAAGCTGCCAAAGCCTCGGACCTCTACCTTCTCGCGCTTTCGCAGCGAATGTACGACGCTATCAAAAATCGTCTCGACGATGACTTCAGAATCCTTGCGGGTGACTTCCACCACGCGAGAGACTTCCTCGATTAAATCCGCTTTGGTCATCGCGCCTCTTTTCGACCCTCCAGATTCGAACCCTGACGGAACCGACCTTCCCAGCAAACTACCTATCGAGGGATGATACCATGACTGGCAACCCGTTGCTTTCAATAAACTTCGCGGAGGAGATTCACTCCGGTGACCCGATGTCCTCGCCTTCGGTGACGGCTTGCGGCGGGCGGTTTTCCGAAGCCGTCTGCTCGACTTGCGGGGGATCGGTGTCAGCGTCGCCGTTCCGATGGGTCGCCGAGTGGAACCGGAGTCCTATTCTTTTTTCGAACTCGTCAAGGCGAATAATCTCGAACGCATACTCTCGTCCCATTCGGAGCGGATTCGTACGCTTCTTATGAGACTTGTTCGGGGTTTCTGAATTGTGGCAGAGGCCCTGGACGCCCGGCGCCAACTCGACGAAGGCTCCAAAGTTCGTCCGTCGTTTGACCGCTCCCTGGATCGTGTCACCGACTGTGTGATTGGCAAAGAATATATCCCATTGGTCTGACTGGAGCTGCTTGAGGCCAAGCGAAACACGACGGTTTTCCTCTTCGACGCGCAGAACGGCCGCCTTGACCTTCTGACCCTTCCGCAAGGCCTCACGCGGGTGTTTTACGTTGCTGTCCCACGATAGGTCGGAAACATGGAGCAACCCCTCGAGGCCCTCCTCGATCTCCACGAAAGCGCCGAAAGCCGCCACGTTTCTCACGCTACCTTCGACGATTGATCCGACCGGATAGCGTTGGTTCGCCCCAGTCCACGGGTCAGGCTTCAGGCGCTTGATGCTCAGCGAAACCCGACGTTCTTTCGGATCGACGCTCAAGATGATCGCGCTGAGATCTTTCCCCGGCTTGGCCACTTTCGACGGGTGCTTTACCCGCCGAGACCAACTGATCTCCGAGACGTGGACAAGGCCTTCGACACCGGGCTCCAATTCGACAAAAATTCCGTAGTCGGTGACGCTTACCACGCACCCCGAGACGCGATCGCCCTCCTTGTACCTTTCTTGGGCACCTTGCCAGGGATCGGGTTGGAGGAGCTTCAGGCTGAGTGAGACTCGCTCCTTCTCGGGATCGAAACGAAGCACCTTGGCGGTGATTTCGTCTCCGACACTTAGGACTTTAGAGGGGCTCTGGATCCGTCGATAAGAGATGTCCGTGACGTGGAGCAAGGCGTCAAGACCTCCCAGGTCTACAAAAGCGCCGTAGCCGGTAAGGCTCTTGACGGTTCCGCCAACGACCGCGCCTTCGCTGAGGTTCGCCAGCGTCGCTTCTTTTTGCGCCCGAAGCTGCTCTTCCAATACTTCCCGCCGGGAGACGACGACGTTGCCGCGCGCGCGACTGAGCTTGACGATGCGGACTTCTATCTGTTCTCCGACTATGGCGTCAAGATCGTTCGAGGAGTCCAAACTCACTTGGGAACCGGGCAGGAAAGCCGGAATCCCAAGGTCAACGCTTAGGCCGCCTTTCACCCTCCCGTCGACTCGTGCCGTGAGCGTTTCGCGTCCGCGGTAGGCTTCCTCCACCTTTTCCCAAGCGCGCTGTCGGCGGGCGCGCTGATAGGACAAAGAGACATAGTCGCCCGCGGCCCGACTGACGACAAAGACTTCGATCTCGGCGCCGGGCACAAGGTCGGCCTCGGCGTTACTGTCGCCAAAATCGGAGGTTGGGATCAGCCCCTCGGTCTTTCCTCCGATGTCAACGACCGCGCCTTCCGCGAGGACGCCGACGACGCGACCGCGGCACAAATCTCCACTTCGAATTTCCGGTAGCTCCCCGTAACCATCGGGCGACTCCTGATGGCCGAACTCCTCGGAGGCGACTGTCTCCGTGTCTAGCTCTTCATGCCCGTTCGTTTGGCTTGACGAAGGCAATGGGAGTTCGCCGGGGGCACCCGGCCTCGGCAACGCTCCGTTTCGGGTCGGAACCTCGCCCGGGAGAACCGGTTCGGGCGAGCCCGCGGGGGGCTGCCCACTGTGACCGGCCGCTTCCGTTGCGGCGTGCGTCAGGGGATTATCCGAGGCCAAGCCAAACCTCTCCCGTCCACCAAGAGGATGTGTCCGTTGCCGAATACACCCGCTACTATCATAGGCCACTCAGCGAGCTCAGACAAACCGCGCATCGCCGAAAAGCCAGTCTTTTACTTACTTTGCGAGACTAAGCGTTGCAGCCCACAACTCTTCTCAGCAGAGAAGCCTCAACCCTAATCAGGGGCTACAAGTGACTTAAATATAGCCGACGTCGATTGGACTGTCAACGCCGCTTGTGAGCTTTACCACCAACGGTCCGATCCCACCCTACGCCGCCTCGGACATGGGCGGAAGGCCCTGCGTATCCCGCAAGCTTTCGCGGTAGCCCTTCAGCATTCCAGCAGCCGTAGCCACTACGAGCGGACCGAGTACGACCCCCAAAAAGCCAAACGCCTGGATGCCTCCAAGAACGCTCACGAAAACCAACAAACCGTTGAGCTGTGCCCGGCCCGCGATCAAGATGGGCCGAAGAACGTTGTCCGCGCCGCTCACCAGCACGAAACCGAGCACTACCAGCAACACGGCGCGCACTGTATCTCCGTTCAGCGCGGTCCCGATGGCGGCTGGAACCCAGATCAACCAAGGCCCGACCACAGGCAGAAAGGCCAAGAACCCGATGATCACTCCCCAGAAAACTGGTGAGGGCATACCCAAGGCCCAAAAAACGATTCCTCCCAATAACCCTTGCGTGCCGGCGACAATAAACCCGCTCGAAAGTGTGACCGAAATCATCTCGGTCACCTCTTGAGTCATGCGATCGCTGTGCGCCCCGCCCAGCGGTGAGATGTCCTTCAACAGCTGAAGCAGCTTCGGACCGTCGCGGAACAAATAGAACATTGCCAGCAGCATCACTACCAAGTCGAAGACGAATAGCGCTACGTTCCCTGCCAGTCTCGCCGACTGCGAGGCCAGTAAGGCGCCGGCCTTCTGACTTACTTCGCGGATGATCTCCTCAAAGGTCCCCAGCGGAACGGGCACCTGGGCAAAGAACCGCTCGAGCAGCGCTTTCATTTTCGGAAGAGCTTGTTCTGTTGGAATGGATCCGGCGACCGACACAGCCTCTTTGACAAAGGCCGGCACGAGCCAGGCCGAAGGCGCTAACAGCAGAATGGTCACGGCTGTCACGGTAATCAGCGCACACACGTTCGGCCGGGAGAGCCGCGACAGAACTCGCCGATGCAGCGGAAAGAAGAAGATCGAAAGCACAGCCGCCCAGGTCAGTGGAATCAGGAAGGGGTTCACAACCCGGTACAGGAAATAGACCACTATCGCGGCCAGGGTCCAGGTGACGACCCTTTGAAACGCGGGAGTATTCATCGGGGCAAGCGGCACTTGTTTCGAGTATAACGTGGCCCGAAGTGACCGAACGAATGACCGGTTGGTAACCAACTGGGAGGGACGCCCGGAGCATCGGGTCGGCGATCGAGACTCGCCGCGTGCGCCGCTTCCTCCGACTGTCCAGCAGCCAGCTCGGCACCTTCTTGTTCGCCAAACCCGATTTCGACTGCTCTGCTCTTCACGGGTGAGCGAACAAGCCGCCGCATTCCTTCAGATAGTCCCCGATTTTCGCTCCTGCTCGACTTTTGCCACGGGCGGCCTGGCGCCGTCGTCCTCGTCATAGCCAAACGGACTGGTTTACAATCATTAAGTGGGTCCCCAGCTTGGCTTTGGGTGGGACCCGTGTAGTTAGGTGGCTCGCCGGATCGGGGCGTGGCGCAGTCTGGTAGCGCGCCTGCTTTGGGAGCAGGAAGCCGGGGGTTCAAATCCCTCCGCCCCGACCAATATTTTGAAGGAGTTACATACGATCAGACCCTTCGGCATAGGGTCATGTCCACACGGATACCCCAGACGGTGGGCCGTCGGCCCGATACCACGGACAGAAGCCGCTGCACCGGCACTGGTGGATCGGCCAGTCAAAAATCGTAAACAGAGTTGAACGCCCGGTCAGGCGTTAACTACTTTCCGGCGCAAAAAAGAGAAACTGCGTGCCGGCTGGGTACAGTCAGCCAATTTCGCGTGGGGATGCACCCGTAAGTTGTTAATTTTTCGGAGGTGCGAAATTGGTGACAGTCCCTGCCCCGAGCGCTATGCGCTTTTTGCGCCGGGAAGTAGCTAGTGTAGTGCCACTAACGGTTCTGGACAATGGCGTGGGTTTTGGCGGCGCGCTCGACTTTGGCGAGGATATCTTGTGCCGGAGCTGTCCAGACAAAGGGCTTGGGCGCTTGGTTGCTCGCTTCCAGGTACTCGTGGATGGCGGCCTCGAGTTCGGGAACACTGCGGAACACGCCGCGGCGGATGCGCTTCTGTGTCAGCTCGCGGAACCAGCGCTCGACGAGATTGAGCCAAGAAGAAGACGTGGGAATGAAGTGAAAGTGGAAGCGGGGGTGCTTCGCGAGCCACTTCTTCACTTGCTCATGCTTGTGCGTGGAGTAGTTGTCCACGATCAGATGCAGCTCCAGCGCCGGTGGCGTTTCGCGGTCGATCTTGCGTAGGAATTTGAGGAATTCCTGGTGCCGATGTCGCGGCAGACACTCGCCGATCACCTTGCCGTCGAGCACATTGAAGGCGGCGAACAACGTCGTTGTGCCATGTCGTTTGAAGTCGTGGGTCATGGTGCCGGCACGACCCCTTTTCAGGGGCAGTCCCGGCTGGCCGCGGTCTAAGGCCTGGATCTGACTTTTCTCATCGACACTGAGCACCAGTGCGTGCTCGGGCGGATTCAAGTACAGACCGACCACGTCGCGGAGTTTCTCGACGAACTGCTTGTCGCGGCTGAGCTTGAAAGTTTCGAGGCGATGGGGCTGCAGTCCGTGCGCTTTCCAGACGCGCTGGATGGCCATCTTGGAGACGCCCAAGTGCTTGGCGAGGGTGCGGGTGCTCCAATGCGTGGCCGCCCGGGGCTTCTCGTGAAGCGTTGTATCGAGGATGCATTGGACGAATTCAGCGGAGAGCGCCGGTTTGCGTCCGGGGCGCGTCCGATCGCGGAGTCCGTCGAGGCCGGACTGGGCGAAGCGCTTTCGCCACAGGATGACGGTCTTGCGGTTGACGCCGAGTTCGCGGGCAATGGCGTGGTTCGCCAACCCCTGCGCACACAGCAAAACAATGCCTGCCCGTAAGGCCATTTTCTGGGCTGTGTTGCCTCCTCGAACCAGGCGACGAAGAGCGTTTCGCTGCGGAGCGGTGAGGGGTAGAGCGTCAGCGGATGGCCACATAAACCATCCTACCGTGAAAAGGGTGTTATTGTCCAGTTATTTATGTGGCACTACACTAGTACCGACAGACACTCTTGTTTGTTGCAGAGCCCGTGGCGCGACATCTTGCGCTGCCAGCACCGCTCAAATCTCCCGGTTACGGGCGGCAACATTCTTTGTTTCAGCAACTTCCGGACCCTTGTCGCGAGAAATCCAAGGCCCCCGCGATACAATAGACGCAGCAGGTTGTTCCCAGAAACGCGTGACAAGATCGTGGAGTGCCACAAGCCGCTTGGAAGCCGTCAATAGGAAAACGACGAAACAAAGCCAATTTCGCCGAACTCCTGTGGAATCACTGTCTTCTAACGACGAACCCCGTAGCGCGGATCTCGCCGTTGAGATCCGCGGCCTTTGCGGCCCGCCCCTAGCCGATAGCACTACTCGCTCAGGCGCCGCTTCTCCGCACCGCCCTGAGAACCAAGATTCCCGCCGTGTGAATGAGCCCGATTCCCTTGTGGCGCACGCTCTCAGCGTGCCGCGTCGAGACTCTTCTCGACGCTTGGCGCAGGTCGGCCACCCCAGTTCCGGTAACGCTCCGAATACGACCAAACGAACCCAATCTCGCCGAACCCCTGTGGAATCACTGTCTTCTAACGATGAACCCCGTAGCGCGGATCTCGCCGTTGAGATCCGCGGCCTTTGCGGCCCGCTCCTAGCCGATAGCACCACTCGCTCAGGTGCCGCTTCTCCGCACCGCCCTGAGAACCAAGATTCCCGCCGTGTGAATGAGCCCGATTCCTTTGTGGCGCACGCTCTCAGCGTGCCGCGTCGAGACTCTTCTCGACGCTTGGCGCAGTTCGGCCACCCCAGTTCCGCTAACGCGCCGAATACGACGAAACGAACCCAATCTCGCCGAACCCCTGTGGAATCAAGCGCCGATTGCCGCTCGGTCGACCACAGAGCTGCGGGCGGCAGGGTGTGTGAAAGAACCGGGGACAGTCCCAGGCGCCATGCACGGACGGGGCGCTTTATCAATGACTTGCGGGAGGCGCGGGGACTGTACCCAGGGTTTTTTCACAGACCCGGCA
Organism: Bryobacterales bacterium; assembly: GCA_965222095.1. GTDB lineage: Bacteria > Acidobacteriota > Terriglobia > Bryobacterales > UBA6623. The sequence goes on along the minus strand of CBDCTD010000004.1, from coordinate 611,830 downwards.
GCCCGCAGGCCAAGCCCCTCAAAAATACTGCGCCGGTCAGGACGGACTCTCGAGGATAAAAGGTTTGATGCTAAAAGTAGGCTTGACGGGCGGGTTGGCCACGGGCAAGACCTATGTCGCCAGCCTGCTTGAGAAGCTGGGATGCTACATAATTCATGCCGACCAGCTGGGGCACGAGGTGTTGCTTCCAGGTGGAGAAGCCTACGACGACGTAGTTGCTGAATTCGGATCAGAGGTTGTCACGGCGGACGGAACGATCGATCGCAAAGCCCTGGGTTCGGCAGTGTTTTCTAATCCCGACCGTCTCGAGGTGCTCAACGCGCTTGTTCATCCCCACGTTTTTCGTCGCCAAAACGAATTCTTTGATACTGTTGCTCAAAGGGACGCGCACGCAGTCGTCGTTTCAGAAGCTGCCATCATGATCGAGACAGGAAGCTACAAGCGCTACGATCGGCTCATTCTCACCGTCTGCCCACCTGACGTACAGATCCAGCGTTACGTCGAGCGTGAAAATGCAACGGAAGAAGAAGCCCGTGAGCGGCTGGCGCGCCAAATGCCACTTGACGACAAGAAGAAGTTCGCGGACTACACCATCGATACATCAGACACCAAAGCCGAAACCGAACGTCAGGTGCGACAAGTCTATCTTCAACTCAAGAAGGAGGCCGGATGAGACGCCGCTTCGGATTCCGACCCTTTTGGCTCGCCGCGCTATTCGCCGCTGCCTTCGTGCTGGGGACCACGTCGCCTGACTGGCTGCGCCTGACGCGCGGCCCCGTCCCCTCACCCGACCCGTTTTGGACAGAGGCCCAGTCCACAAGCCTCACGCGCGAGGAGCAGTCTAATATCGATATCTACACTCGGGCCAGCCCCGCCACCGTCAACATCACCAGCACGGTTCTCAAGCGCGGGTGGTTCTTCGAGATGTACCCCGCCGAAGAATCGGGATCGGGCTTCCTGATCGATGCGGAGGGCCGTATCCTCACAAATCACCATGTGATCAAAGGTGATGCGCCACAACTGGAAGTGACCCTAGCGGATAAGTCTCGCTACAAGGCTGAAGTGCTAGCGACCGACGAGACGAACGATTTGGCGTTGATTCAGATCAAGACCGACGAGACTCTCGAACACCTTACCCTCGGACACTCCGACAGCCTTGAAGTCGGCCAGAAGGTGCTTGCGATCGGCAACCCGTTTGGTCTCGAGGGAACCCTGACGACGGGTGTCATCAGCTCGCTCGGCCGGTCGATCCGGTCCCGCGATGGTGTGTTGGAAGACATGATTCAGACGGATGCGGCTATCAATTCCGGCAACAGCGGCGGGCCGTTACTCGACAGCGGTGGAAATGTCATCGGAGTCAATACAGCTATCTACGGCCCAGGAGGGAGTATCGGCATTGGGTTCGCTATGCCGATTGGCCGGGCCAAGCCTCTGCTGCAATACATTGCCTCGGGAGGAAAATCTCGCCAGGCGCAGCCGATAGGGCTCCGCTCCCAGTTCCTTCCCCAACGCTATGCGGAAGCTCTCGATCTGCCCAGTGCGGGTTTGCTGGTGACCGAGGTCAGGCGCGGTTCAGCCGCTGGCGAGGCGGGCTTGCAAGGGGCAACCCGCGAGGTCGTCCTCGGCAACTATGTAATCCCCTGGGGCGGCGATTTCATCGTCGCAATAGAGGGCCGTGAGGTCACGCACCAGCGCGCATTGAGCCAGGCGATGTCGCTCAAGCAAGGCGGCGATACCGTGCGTCTCAAGGTGATCCGTGGGGAGAATGAGGTGGATGTCGACGTTGTGCTGAAGTCAGCCCCTGCGAGGCTGAGATTCTAGAAGCTGGCCAGCGGACACCGCGTGAGGCCTGCCTCTCGGCTTGCGGCTGAGCAACCGGTTACTAGCCGCTAAGGCACGTGCGATACCAAGAGATTGTCTCTTGCATCCCGTCTTCGAGGGAGTAGGTTGGTCGCCAGTCGAGTCGAGTGCGCGCCTTCGAACAGTCCAAGTATTGCTTCGGGATCTCGTTCGAGGGCAGGCAGCGGGCCGTTATTCCGGACCTTATCTCTGATCGGATCGACTGAGTACCAAATACATTCCGAACTCGGCATCGACTTCGTAGCGGGAGCGAATGTAGTCACCGGCTTCGCGCTTCCACATCCGGTCAAGGACTCGGTTTTCAACTGCCAAAGTACGGTAATGCACGCTCGAAGTCCAGCTGGCGATAGCCTTAGTCAGTGTCTTGGGATTATACACTTCGAACTCCGGAAACTCGGACTGATCGGCCAACCCGTAGAGGCGTTCGAAGGCCTCTCGCCCGATAACAATCAGCGCGTCAGGATTCTGCTTCAGATAGTTCTGGGCTAACTGCCGGGCCTCCCCATGCATGAAATTATCGAGGCTGTAGTCCTCGCGGCATACGCTACGTTGAAGTGCACAACCGGACTGCGAACTTAGTTTCACCACGCTCGCCACGCCTGGATTTCGACGCATGTGTCAAGCGTGTACTATTATGGTTGGCGCGGCGCTTTCGCTCTCGTGGCACCGCGTGCCTAAGCGACGACTCCTGGCAGGTTCCACCCGCTAGGCGGTTGTCACCCCAAAAGCTCGGGGCATGTGAGTCCCCCCGGCTTGCGCGGCACGGAGAATCCTCGGTTGGTACAGGCCACATCGGAGCACCAAGTCTATCTCGTCACGGGCGGCGCCGGTTTCATCGGATCCCATTTGGTCGACGAGCTGCTAGCCCGCGGCCATCGTGTGCTGGCGATCGACGACCTGTCGACAGGCTCGATTGAAAACCTGTCCCATGTCATCGACAGCGCGGATTTCGAGTTCACGCGGGGCAGCATCACTGACGATGGCGTCCTGGACGGTCTGGTGGAGCAGTCCGACGTTATCTTTCACCTCGCCGCCGCCGTAGGCGTCAAGTTGATCGTCGAAGATCCTGTACGTGTCATCGAGACAAACATAAAGGGCACGGAAGACCTTCTGAAAGTAGCACGGCGATTCGGCCGCCCGGTGTTGATGGCCAGCACATCGGAAGTCTACGGCAAAAACAGAAAGGTCCCTTTTTCGGAAGACGATGATTTTCTGCTCGGGCCCACGAACAAGTCGCGCTGGTCCTACGGCGCAACGAAGATGGTCGGCGAGTTTTTGGGCCTGGCTTATCATCAGGAATTTGGCTCTCCGGTCTCGATCTTCCGCCTGTTCAACACGATAGGGCCGCGGCAAAGCGGCCAGTACGGAATGGTCGTCCCAAGATTCGTCCGTCAAGCCCTGCGCGGCGAGCCAATTACCGTGTATGGAGACGGTAAACAAACCCGGTGTTTCTGCGACGTGCAGGACGTGGTCGAGGCTCTATTGGGTTTGTCCCAGCGCCCCGACGCCTTCGGACAGGTGCATAATGTCGGCTCGCACCAAGAGATTTCCATCCAGGGAGTTGCGGAAAGAGTCAAATCGATGACTCGCAGCGACTCGCCGATTGTCAAAGTTCCTTACGACGAGGCCTACGCACCCGGCTTTGAGGATGTGCCTCGCCGGGTCCCGGACACCTCCCGCATTCACTCGCTTCTGGGCTGGGAGCCGCAACGATCTCTTGACCAGGCGCTCGAGAGCGTGATGGCCTACGAAACGGAACGAATGAAAGTGGAAAGCGAAGCCATCGAGCAACGTGAAGCGGTCCGCTAACACAACGGCTCTGACGCGGGGTTAGTTCGCTCTTCCTCCCACGGCGGAATACCTCAGTCCTCGACCACGTGGGTTTCAAACACCTCGCGAAAGGACATCCAACGCTGGCGATCGAAGTGGCCGGTCTCGTCAAAGCACTTGGCTGCCGCATCCGCCATATAGAGGGCATGGTGAGTGTTGTCGTGGGCGAAAAGACCCTGGCGCCCGAACGTGAGCAACCCGTCTATCTCAGCCAACCAGTCGTCTAGCTTTTTGAAATGTTCTTCGTAACCGAGGCCGTAGATGGGATAAGCGAAGCGCAGTCGCCGAGTGACTTGCGCTTGTATCTTGCTTTCCACGGATAGCTCCGCCTTCGCCATTGACTCAGTGACGACATCAGCAAGTTCGTCGTCGCTCATTCTCCATTCGGCCGATTCGTCATCGCAGGGCAACTCGGCGCACAGTACGGTGCGCCCACGGGGATCGGAAACGCCGCTGTAGTTCTTCGGTTCCGAGAGCCGGGAGATTGGTATTTCGGTTTCTGGGAAATAGTGGGCGTCGTAGTCGCTAAAGCGATCTTGTTCAAGCACCAGATAGATCAAGATCAGCCCCCGAAACGACATCGCCGACGCCGCGCTCAGAATCTCAGCCGGGGCCGATGGCGTGATTGCCCTCGCGGTTACCGTTATCGGGAGAGTCGACCAGATGTGGTGCGACGGCATCCGCCGCGTTTCGCCTCCCTGCTCAAAATTGAGTGCCTGCACTGACCCCTGTTCGCATTCAATTCCCGTGACACGAGCCCCAAAGATAAACTCGGCCCCCTCTTTCCTAGCTGCTTCGAACAAACACTCGGAGATCTGCCCGTAACCGCGCCGGGGATAGAAAAACCGCCCCGCGCCTGGCTTCCCAACTCCGGGTAGAGCAGACGATATCTTACGGAGTAGCTTCGCCGGTGAATTTGCCGCAACACGCCGTCGAGCCTGGGTCGCCGAGAGCTCGTCCGGCTCGAGCCCCCAAATCTTACGAGCGTAGGGGAAATAGAACTCCTGACAGATCGTTGGGCCCAACCCCCGTTCGAGAACGGAGGCGAACGTTTCCGGGTGACTCGAGTCGCGGGGAAACAGTTTCCGAAGGGTGTCCCAGCCGGCACCGAGAGCGAAACGGCGCGGAAGCTTCGTGACCAGATCCGCGGGCTTGAGAGGAAAGTGAATCCAGCGACCCTGGAGCCGGATCCGCCCGTGCCGGGGACGATCGCGGAGATCGTCACCAAGCAAGTCACGAAGGTCGGCAAGAATCTCCGGATCGCAGGTGGGGTGCAGGCGGTGGCTGCCGTAGTCGACGCGAACCCCTTCGATCTCGAAGCTGCCGGCGTTGCCACCGACGGTGTCGCGCTGCTCGAGCACCGTTACTCGAGCCAGGCGCCTGCGGGTGAGCTGATAGGCCGCACCCACGCCGGCCGGTCCCGCGCCGAGAATGATTACGTGTGGCAGGTCTTTCGGCAAGTCAGCCTACTCGATCAACTCCAAAAGACCCTCGACAACGTGGCCCATCTGACCATCCGGAATTCGGCCGGCGCGCTTCCCCAGACGCGACACGGAGATTGTTCGAATCGGCCGAGCCTATGTCGCCTCTCAATATGCCGGCCAAGAGGTGTCCCCCAGTCCCCCTTCCGCAAGTTGTTGCTCTTCTTTCGGGTCGAGCTTTGCGATCTCACGGGCAAGCCGAAGTCGCTTTTCTCGCTCCACAAGCTGCTCCACCGCGGTCTGGACGATTCGACCACGGCTCGGGTACTTACCCCGCTCGACCCAGCGATCGATTTCAGCAAGGGTCATATCGTCGAGGGTCACGGCGATCCTTCTGATCATGTTATCTCCGGTATGACAAATTATACGACTGCGAAGGCTCACTGCCTAGAAGAGCATCCGGCAGTGCGAAACCGAGGGGACCAGCTGGCGGCATTGGAACCTACTTCTTCGCCCGCAAGTCATAACACAGCAGGCGCGGCGGCGAGCGGTCGAATACCCCGCGCGAGTTTTGGCAGACGTAGAGCAGTCCACGGCTGAGGACAGGAGCTGCCCAAGTTTGGCGGGCGAAAAACAGCTTGGCGCGCGAGATTTCCCGGTAACCCTGCGGGGAGAGGTCGAGCCACAGGAGATGGCCATGCTCGCCCAGTGCCAGGAAGCGGCCATTCGCCCAAAGCAGAGATCCGCGCAGCGTACTGGCGAACATTTTTCGAGTCTTCCCGCCCGCCATCACCGTCTCCTCCCACTCAGGCGTTTCCCTCCAGACGACTTTCCCGTCTTTGAGGCTCAAGCAAACCAACTGGGCATCGGGCTCGTTCCGGCCGTGGAAACCGTAGAGATACCCGTCGCGGTGTACTGGTGTGTTCCAGTGCAGATTGAATTCCTTGGTGGTCCAGGCCAGGGAGTGCCCGCCGTCAGGAAGCAGATTCAATAGCGCTCCTCCGGCGCGGTAGGAAGCCGACACGAAAACCTGGTTGCCAACAATGACGGGGGACGCGGCGTTCACCGACTCGAAACTGCGACTGCGCCACGGGAAGGAAAAATCCACCTTCCCAGTCGAGGGATCGATTGAGAGCAAGCCCCCGGTGGGCGGCCGGCTCTCACCGCCGGCGAACACAAACACGCGCCGCTTCCCGTGCAGGGTCGCCGGCACGGGCGAAGCGTAGCTCGGCCCCCACTGATCGCCTGCACCCCACACCATCTTTCCGGTCGCTTTGTCGAACGCTGCTACCGTCGGCCCGCCCGGCCCGCCAACGTTGATGATCAGATAGGTGCCTTCGATCAAGGGCGTGGCGGCAGTGCCGAAAAAATCCTGGGGCACGTTGAACTCGCGCGCGAGGTCGCGCTTCCACACGAGTTGTCCGGTCTCAAGGTTGAGGCAGTGCAGCTTCCCTTGGGCGCCGTAGATGTAAACGTAGTCGCCATCGATCACTGGGCTCGCGCGGGGACCGCTGCTATAACCGTAGCGGTCCCGATAATTCGTGGAGTAGGAAAACTTCCAGTAGCGCTCGCCGGTCTCCGGGTGGAGGCACTCTACCCGCTCTTCGTTGCCGACACGATGAAGGTAGACTAGCCGGTCACCGACAACGGCCGGCGAGCTGTAACCCTCCCCCGTCTTCATCTCCCAGACAAGCTTGGGACCTTTCCTTGGAAACTCCGGCAGCAGCTTGGTCTCGGTCGAGATCGCGTTGTGCGTCGGTCCGAGAAACGACTTCCAGTCATGGGTAACGGCGCCGGGCGGCAATGGCTTGGGCTTCGAGCGGAACGTGACGTCCGGGTTCGGTCGCAGCGCAGGGGGATCTATCGGTGCAAGTTTCTGGACGACAGGCGGGGCCGGATCCCGGACCGTTCGCTTGCCGGCAGTCGATTCCTCCGCGCCGGGCGTGGGTGTGCCGCAAGCGATGAGGACCAGTAGACCAAGGCCCACAAGCCGGAAAGAGACGTTACTCCCCCAATTCAGCGTCAGCAAAATCAGTACTCCCAGCTCTCGTCCAGGTACATTTGCAGCAAGACCGGCTGCATGAGTCGATTGATCTCTGATCGCTTGGACTCGAGCATCGTTTTGCCGAAGGCCAACGAACTCTTGAAAACCTCAGGCGTAAGATAGCGCAGGCCGTTCGCGTCGATGCCAAAAGCGCTCATGCCCGAAATCCTGCCTCTCACAGCGGACACCGGCTCGGCGGACTTCCAAGCGAGAACCCAACCCCAATCACCGAAAGAAGGCACGTTGTCGTGGTAGGGAATGGTGCGGAACCCAGCGCTCCTGACCGTTCGAAGAATGCACAGGAACGACTCCTTCGCATGATACGGCGATGTTGATTGCATCGCGATCATGCCTTCCTCGGCGAGCACCTTCCTGAGCTTGAAGTAGAACTCCCTACTGTACAGCTTGACCAGCTCGACAGTGTTTGGATCGGGGAAATCGACGATGATGACGTCCCACACCTCACCGATTTCCTCGATGAACCTGTCAGCATCGATCGTGAACACCTCAACGCGCGCTACTTCTTCCTCGACGAGTCCGCCATCGGGGCCTCTTTGGTCCTTCCAGTAGTAGACTGGCGTGGACCGGTCTTCCCCACGCACCGCTGAAGAGACCCGAGCATGAACCCGAGTGTCGCGAAGAGCTCCCTGATTAAGCTCGTTCAGGATTTCGTTATTCTTCGCAAGATCAATCATGTCAGGGTCGATGTCAACCAGAGTTACCTGCTCCACATCGGGGTACTTCACAACCTCTCGCAACGCGAGTCCGTCACCACCTCCTAGGATGAGTACCCGGTTGCGGTTCTTCGCTAGGTGCATCACCGGGTGGACGAGCTGTTCGTGATAAATGTGCTCGTCGAGGCTCGACAACTGCAAGTTGCCGTTGATGTAGAGACGGTAGTCTGTCGGGTTGACAGCGGCGGTCAGAACGAGGTGCTGATACTTCGATGTCTTAGAGAAGACGATGGGCGCGTCGTAGAAATGCTGCTCCAGATTCGCGTTCCAAAAGCGGTTCTGGATGTATCCGTAGCCAAGCGCCCCGGCGGTAACGGCGATGAGCGCCAGCGACACCGCTCGTTGCGCGACAAGTCGATGCCGCATGAAATAGAGGAACGTGACCACGGCGACCGCGAAGTTCAGCCCGCCCACAAGGAAGCTGATTTCGGTGAGCGGGTAGTATTTGAGCAGAAAGTAGACCCATACCAGCGCGCCCAGAAAGCTGCCGATATAGTCGGGGCTCAAGATGGCGGCTATGTTGGACTTCAGCGCCGGCACGTAGCGGCGGTTGATGCGCAGCACCAGCGGGATCTCCAGGCCGATCAGGAATCCGATCGACACGACGAAAAAGTACTGCACGAGCGCGAAATGGTCGCTCATCAGTCCGTAAGCGGCGTAAACTGCAATGGGAGCGTACCCGCCCAGCAACGCCAGCAAAGTCTCGACAAGCAGGAATTTCTCAATCAAGCGGTCCTCGCTGATGCGGCGCTGCAGGAAACCGGCAACGCCCATCATGAGCATCATCAGCGAGATCGTCACCGAGAACTGCTCGATGCTGTTTCCCAGGGTATAGGTCGCGACCGTGCTCAGCAGGCACTCGAACATGAATCCAGCCGCGCCGGTGAAAAACATCGACAGCGCCAGAAGGACGGTCGCAACGCGGGGACGAATCGTGGAATCGTCGTGAGAAGACGGATTGGCTTTGTCGGCGGACATTGCTATTCCATCGAAAATGAGCGGCGCGCTTTCCTAATTCGCAAGCCGTTGTACTTGTATAGGATAGGAAACTCACAGCTTCCGAGGGCGCGACATGTCGCGCCCGTACATTTACGGCAGCCGGGCACGGACCGCAAGACGGTTGCCTTTGCCTTTGCTTTTCCTTAGTTCTAGCTCATGTCCCTTACTGAAAAGCCCTCTCGAAGGAAACTTCTGAAATCCGCGCTTGTGGGAAGCGGCGCGCTAGCCGCCTCGGGGGCGTGCTTTCTCACCAAAAGAGAACGTGAAATCCAAGGTTCGTTTGTCGATCGCTCGCATGTCGTCGGGCATAGGATTCGCGACGGGGCCTCTTTCTCCAGACCCAAAGAAAGGATTCAGGCGCCGATCGTTGTCGTTGGCGGCGGTATAGCCGGGCTTTCGGCCGCCTGGAGGCTCGACAAGCTCGGGTTCCGGGAATTTGTGCTGCTCGAGCTCGAAGACCAAGCCGGGGGGAACTCACGCTGGGGCGAAAGCGAAGCCGGTGAGTTTCCCTGGGGTGCGCACTATATACCGGTCCCTGACAAAAAGATCCCTTTGGTTTATGAGCTTTTCGAGGAGCTGGGCGTGTTGCGCGAAGGTCGATGGGACACTCGCCATTTTTGCGCCGAACCCCAGCAGCGCCTATTCGTCGATGGACACTGGAAGCCGGAGGTAGAAGCGTCCGAGGACTCCCGCAAGATTGATCGCGATCAGTTCAAGCGCTTTTGGGACCGCATGGACTACTTCCGCTCGGGAGACGAGTTCACCATACCGATTCGATCTCCCAACCGAACGGCGGCTCTCGATCAGATCTCCATGAAAACCTGGATGATCCAGGAAGGTTGTTTTTCGTCTTACCTGCGCTGGTATGTGGACTACGGCTGCCGGGACGACTATGGCGCCTCCTACGGAGACACCTCGGCCTGGGCGGGAATTCACTACTTCGCGGCGCGGCCCGAAGACGAACTCGGCCCGCTTACCTGGCCGCAAGGCAACGGCTGGGTGGTGAAGCAACTGCTGGGCAAGCTCGAACAATACGTGAGCACGTCCTCGGCGGTCCACCGCATCGAGCCGGATGGAGGTCAGCTACGCGTGCTGACGGAAAACAAGGAGTATCTGGCGGAGACCGTTGTTTTCGCTGCCCCGACTTTCCTAGCCCCTTACTTGATGCCACATTTGCGAACGGAACTCGCCCCGACGCGGCGGTTCGCCTACTCCCCGTGGCTCACCGCGAATCTAGTTCTAGACGAGCTGCCGCGGGAAGGAAACATCGGCCCGGCTTGGGAAAACATCATCTACGACTCCCCCGGCCTTGGATACGTCGTGCCGAATCACCCTTTAGCGGTGAGCGGAAACGGACCTGTCGTCTGGACCTACTATCGGGCGCTGACCGACGGCTCGCCTAAGACCAATCGTGTAGCTCTTCTGGAACGTGATTGGAACTTCTGGAAAGAAGAGATCCTCGGTGATTTGGAGACGGCCCATCCCGACATTCGCCGCTCGGTCTCCCGAATCGACATCATGCGCCAGGGCCACGCGATGATTAGACCAACGGTAGGCTTCTTGACTTCCGCGGAGCGCGAGCGCATGGCGGATTTTGAGGGTAACGTTATCTTCGCCAACTCAGACCTAAGCGGAATCTCGATCTTCGAAGAGGCCCAATACCGGGGAGTTCAAGCCGCGGAACGAGCTCTTCGCAAAATAGGCTACGGGCCGCTTACTTATGCCTGATGGGAGGGCTACTAGACAGCCGGGGTGGCCCAGAGGATCAATTGTTGAGACTCGGGCTGTTGTGCTCGAGCCCACTGAAGCTCGCCCGCAATTTCTAACTCGTACAAACAAAAGTGTTTGTCACCACCCATCGGACTGCCCGAGTCGCCATTGCGGGTTGTCTAACCTAGGGGCAGGTGCAGGAGCGTTCGCTTAGACGCCGGGAGTCACGAAAATCGCATGCTAGAATCGGGTGAGATTGGCCGTGGATATCCTTGGAATCTCTGCCTATTACCACGATTCGGCGGCGTGTCTGGTCCGCGACGGAGAGATAGTCGCTGCCGCGCAAGAAGAGCGATTTTCGCGCCAAAAGCACGACCACCGATTCCCCCAAAACGCCGTTTCCTACTGCTTGCGGGAAGGCGGGATCAAACCGCCGGATCTCGACTATATCGTCTTCTACGACAAGCCGCTACAGAAGTTCGAGCGTCTTTTGGAGACCTATCTCGATTACGCTCCGGGCGGAATCCGGTCTTTCTTGCAGGCCATGCCGTTATGGCTGCGTGAAAAACTCTGGATTCGTGAGCACATCGCAAAGCAGTGCAACTATGACGGCAAGCTCTTGTTCACCGAGCACCACGAGTCGCACGCGGCCAGCGCTTTCTTTCCTTCCCCGTTCGAGTCGGCCGCCATCCTAACCATCGACGGTGTCGGCGAGTGGGCCACCAGCGCCTACGGTCGCGGCCACGATAACGAGATCCACTTGCTGGGTGAGATTCATTTCCCACATTCGTTGGGCTTGCTCTATTCCGCTTTCACCTACTACACCGGATTCAAGGTCAACTCGGGTGAATACAAAGTCATGGGGTTGGCTCCTTACGGCGAGCCCCGCTACACCGAAAAGATCTTAGACGAATTAATCGATCTGCGCGACGACGGATCGCTTCGTCTGAACATGAAGTATTTCAACTACTGCGGAGGCCTAACCATGACCAGCAAGGCCTTCGACCAGCTTTTCGACGGCCCGCCGCGCAAACCGGAGACGAGAATCACGCAGCGGGAGATGGATCTGGCGCGCTCTGTCCAAGAAGTCACCGAGCTGGCGATGTTGAAAATGGCGCGGCATGTTCACAAGGAAACCGGTGAGAAGAATCTCTGCTTGGCGGGAGGCGTGGCACTCAACTGCGTTGCCAACGGACGAGTCTTGCGCGAGGGGCCGTTCGAGCAGATCTGGATACAACCGGCGGCGGGAGACGCCGGCGGGGCGCTGGGTGCGGCGCTGTCGGTCTGGTACCAGCATTTGGGGAACTCGCGAAGTATGGTCCAGGTTTGCCGCGGCGGCATCGATGGAATGAAGGGCTCTTACTTGGGGCCGTCTTATTCCCATGGGGACATCGAAGCTTTTCTCGAGGGTAGTGGAGCGCCGTACCGACGGCTGCCGCAACGAGAGGTGATTGAGAAAGCTGCGCGCGCGCTAGCAAACGAAAAGGTGGTTGGGTGGTTCCAGGGGCGCATGGAGTTCGGGCCGCGCGCCCTGGGCGCACGCAGCATTCTCGGGGACCCCCAGTCATCCAAGATGCAGTCGCTGATGAACTTGAAAATCAAGTTCCGAGAGAGCTTTCGGCCCTTTGCGCCTTCTGTGCTGCGAGAAGCGGTCGCGGATTACTTTGAAATGGACTGCGATTCGCCATACATGTTGCTCGTGGCACCCGTGCGCCAAGAGATCCGTCGACAGATGAGTGCCGAACAACAGGAACTATTCGGCATCGACAAGTTAAACATTCCCCGTTCGACGATCCCGGCCATCACGCACGTCGACTATTCGGCGAGAGTGCAGACCGTGCGACGGGACGAGAACGAAATGTACTACGACCTGATCAGTGAGTTCGCTCGACTGACTGGCTGTCCGGTTGTGGTAAACACCTCGTTCAACGTCCGCGGAGAGCCGATCGTTTGCAGCCCCGAAGACGCGTACAAGTGTTTCATGCGCACTGAGATGGACATGCTCGTTCTCGAGGACTTCGTGCTAGAGAAGGAAGAGCAGGGCGAGTTTGTCGATGACGTGGTCTGGCAAGAGGAATTTCAGCTTGACTGAGCCCCGCGACAGCGAACGCCAAGAGCGGAAGTCGGCTTTCATAGTCGGCGCTGTCCTGCTACTGATTGCCGCTTGGAACACCTGGCGGGGTCGCCCCATGGTCTACTGGCCGGCCGGGGCCGCGGGGCTCGCCCTGTTGCTGACCGGTCTATTTTCGGCCGGCGGGTCACACAAGTTTCACCGTTTGTGGATGCGGCTAGCGCACGCGCTAGGCTACGTCAACAGTCGCATCCTACTGTCGGCAATCTACTTCGTTGTCATGACGCCCTATGGGCTCGTGCTCCGCGTGTTGGGCCGGGACACGATGAACCGCCGCGGGGCAAGCCGAAAAAGTTACTGGATTCCTAAATCGAAGACCCGTCAGAGTCGAGAGCAGTTCGAGCGGCTGTTCTGAGACGCCTCGCGCCTTGAGCACTCGGAGCCAGAAAAGCTCACCCGTAGACTCGGGCGAAAGGCTTTGTTACTGATATGATGGCGGTAACGCCTTTTGGTCCCCGGCGGGCTGTGACTAGCTGATACCCCGGCAGTGTTTCCGGCATGGGCCGGCCGGGTGCTCGTTGTGGGTCTCGTTACTTCGACCCAGCCAAGCACGGCTGCTAAGGAGTTCGCTGAATGGGCAAGTTCTCTCTACTGAACGAGTTTATTCTTTTCCTGCGGGAAAACAAGAAGCTCTGGCTGCTGCCGATCGTTATCACCCTTTTGCTTGTGGGCGCCCTCCTTGTATTCGCCCAGGGATCAGCGCTGGCTCCATTTATCTACACCATTTTTTAGCGTAGGTGTTTGTCTAGTGCAGCCTCACCCACCCGCTCAGAAGGTTCCGCTCATCACAGACGCGAAGATCCTCGGTTCGGTGCTGCCGCCCTTCGCGAACTCCAGCGTGATTGACAACCCTCGCGGGACGCACTCAGTCGAGGTCAAGGACCTCTCCGGCCAGCATCTTGGAAAATTAGAATATGCTGGGTGGGGAGAAAGTCGAGCACCTCGACGAGTTTGTAGCCCACGGGCTCAACTTCCGCTCGGACTTCCTTGACCGTCATTTTGTGGAGGGGTTTGATCGGTATACTGGGGTCTTCCTTGCGGTATTCGATGATCACAACTCGTCCGTCCGGTTTCAGCGCCCGCCTCACGTGTTCCATCGTTTTTTCCGGCTCGGCAAGCTCGTGGTAGACATCCACCAGCAGCACCAGGTCCACCTGCCCTCTTGGGAGGCCGGGGTCGTCCGGGCTGGCCAAAACAGAATCGACATTCGTGATCTCCCTTTGGCGAAGGTTTTCGGCCAGCAGATCGAGCATCCCCCGTTGGATATCGACAGCAATCACGCGACCTTGGGGACCGACCTCCTTGGCAAGCCTCCATGTGAAATAGCCGACGCCGGCGCCCAGATCGACCGCCGTCGCTCCCGCAGGGATGCTGAGCGCTTCAACGACTCGGTTCGGCTGCTCCTCCTCATCTCTTTCAGGCCGCGTGAGCCAGCTCGCATGGGCAACGCTCAGCACGGGAGCGATCTGGCGTTTCTTAATTAGCCTGCCGATGCGAAGGGGACGTCTGGACAGCCTCTCTTCCGCGGACGTCCGGCCGCTCGTCTCGGGCTGACCAGGCACAGCCTGCGCGCAGCCGGTCGACCAAACCAGGAGCCAGAGACCTAGCAGTAAGAGAAAACCCTTGTGACCTCTGTGAGCTGTCCATTGGTGGGCCGGGAGGTATGACTCAGGCATGAGTCTTACCTCCACTGGCGCTCCACGTGCCGGACCTTGGTTGTTCACAGTATTCCATCCTAAATTCTTCACAGGCCCCGGCGCGCCGAGTTGAAGAGATCTCACTGCAGACGCCGGAAACGGTTCTTGATGTTCTGACTGAGCTTCTCGATCTTCTCTGCTTTTCGGATGCTGTCGACATCAACGACGAATTGCTCGTTGCGTTCGATCTCAGCCGCTAGCTCCTGTGCCAGCTTGATGATTTCGGCGACATCCCGCGTGGACTTCTTGTAATCGCGTTCCAGGATGGCCTGCGTCCTCGACTTGCCGCTCGGCAGACGAGCCTCCGGCGGTTCGGGCTGTGGCGCAGTTTGTAGAAGAAGCAGAAGCGTCAGTGCATAGGTTGCCATAGGGGTGTTTCCGACTCATGTTAGCATCGGCGCAGGGAATGGTAAGAGAGATACGTTCCCCATCTTCCAACCGGGGTGATACAATGGCGATCTCGCGGAAAACAGAGCGAGGCCGGCGCCTCGCAGCCAGCGACGGTGCCAGTAGTTTCTCCACGTTGAATATCTGGGCGCGTAGCTCAATTGGTAGAGCAAGTGACTCTTAATCACTAGGTTTGGGGTTCGAGTCCCCGCGCGCTCACCACTTAAGTACCTAAGAACGGAATCCTGGCCCCCTTTTCTTGTAGGAGGATTGGACGACGGGGAAGAAGTTTGTCCGAAAAGGTGTCCGGTCAAAATGCTCTGGCCGGGGTTGCGGATTTTGAACATCGTAGTCAAGAAGAAGTTGATTCCGGCCAATTGTTGTTCTGGGGTCGAGTTTTCAGTATCGCTGCAAGGTCTGTTTCGACCGCACTGTATTATGACGTGGTCGGAACCGCAGCAGGTTGAGTTTCACACTCCTGAGTATTTGCGTGGTGCGACTCGCATCGTCACCGCAACGCGATCGCGGATCTACAAGGAGCTGGCACCAACGCGCAAAAAGGAACTCGACCTGACGAATGCGGTTGTCTGGATTCCCGATTTCAGAACACCCGACGGCGTTGCCGAAGTGCCGTTGACAGCTATCGCGGTGGGGGCTTTTCGCAGTCAATTGGGTATTGCAGATCCCGGCCCACCGACTCGTGATTCGTCGGCCCGGGAGCGCAGTGGTTCTGGGTAAAATCGCCAGGGCCCAACAAGAGCACACCTTTGACATCCACGCGGCACCCCGCCAGGGTCTAGTTTGTAGGCGCGAAGTTGAGGCCCGACTTTCGCGACCTCCGGGCCCAGCACCTGGACCGACTACGGGCTCGCCACCCTCGTTGTTCTGGTCCTTCTCGCGGCGACTATGTCGTTCGTCAGGTGACATTGCTTGGCTTAAAAGACCCGAGGTGGGTATTTGCTTGACTCAGGCGACCACAAGATGTAGGACCCGGGGCTGGGGAGGATTATCCCCGGAATCTGGCCGAGTTCGAGGCGCGTGTTACCAGCGAGCCGGTCTGTCAAGAGCATCTGTGTCAACTGCGCTGGCGGCAAGGGTTTCGTTGCCCGCGATGCGGGCACGACGAATCCTGGGCGGTGCGCACGGCGCTGCTCGAGTGCGCCCGCTACGGGCATCAAGGTTCGCCGACCGCATGGCACAATCTTTGAAGACACCCGCAAGCCGCTGCAGAGTTGGTTTCGAGCGATGTGGCGGCTGACCAGCCAGAAGAACGGGTCAGCGCGCTGGGATTGCAGCCGGTGTTGGGCCTGGGCACCTACAAGACCGCCTGAACCTGGGTACACAAGCTGCGGCGCGCCATGGTGCGGCCTGGACGCGACCGACTGAGCGGGCGCGTAGAGGTCGACGAGACCTACTTGGGCGCCCAGGAGGAGGGCGTGCGGGGCCGCCAAACCGATACTAAAGCGTTGATTGTAGGTAGCCACCGAGGAAGATGGCACCGCCATCGGGCGGATTCGGATGCGCACGATTGCGGACGCCTCCGGGGACAGCCTGATGGCCTTCCTCGGCGAGTCGATCGACCCGGCAGTGTGGTCCATACCGACGGATGGCTGGGCTACAAGCCGCTCGAACGCCATGGCTATCGCCACCAAGTGAGCTACTTGGACGGACAACCGGCCCGTGCGTCGGAGCTGCTGCCCCGGGTGCACGCGGGGTGGTGTCGTTATTGAAGCCCTGGCTGCTCGGGACGCATCAAGGAGCGGTCATCCACGAGCATCTCGATTACTATCTCGACGAATTCACCTTGCGCTTCAATTGCCGCAAGTCAAGGAGTCGTGGCAAGCTCTTCTACCGCCTAGTTCAGCAGGCCGTCGCCGTGGAACCAAGGCCCTACAAATCGATGGTCGGCGGCGTCCCGAAAAGCCGGAAGGGCAACCACAACATGTAGTGGCCATTTCGAGCAACCCCTCCACGCGGGGGCGACGCTCTTTGAATGAAGAGTGTCGGAGTTTTCGGTGCAACCAGTACAGCTTCCAAGGTTTGATTCTTGACATCAACCCTTCTTTGGAAGGGGTGCAAGAGTTCCGTGTTGTGGAGAACAACTACAAGGCCACGTTTCGCACACACACTCCTTTCTGCCGCTGGACGTGGGCGCTCGAAAACGTATCCGCCTTTCCTTTGCGTGCTCGCCGCGTTCAGCGGCAGAGGGCTACTCCTCGTTGTGCCCAGCAAGCGCCCCGACCACATTCACGGCCGGGTTCGAATTCTCCAACTGAGTTCCGGCCTCGTTGTCCAGTCGGCTCCTTGAGTATCGCCCACCCTGACCCTCGCACCCCTTTTCATCCCCCATTGTGGCTGAAGGCCATGAGTCATTCACGTTAGTTTCGAGTTTTTTATTGTTTTGTTTCCAGCAACTTGAAAAACTGAGGGTACGAAAGGGACGATTGTCGATGGTAGTCTGAGCGCAGGAAGAACGATTACGGGAAAGCGAGTTTGAGCCTTCTCCGGCAAGTAGTCAGCCGGGGGAGGCTTTTTGCTTTCCGGGTACGAGAATGTCTGGCCGGACAGAAGCGGAAGGAACGAGCAAGAAGATCCGGCCCAGCGGGGACGAAAGCGGATGTTCGGACGGAGAAGAAGACACCCGGAAGAGAGCGGCCGCGACTAAGCCAGGCTGAGACATCGAAGGGGCCGCAGACGAAGAGACGATCTAGGGGGGAAAATCCACTACCCCCTGCACGAAATCGGGGACCCCAGCTTCGTTCTCGACGCCTCCCAACTGGCTCTTCTCGAGACAGTTGACGGTCGCCGAAGCGTTGCTTCCATCGTTAGAAAAGTGGCAGGGAAGAAGGACGTGAAGTCGCTCGAAGAGCTGGCCAGAAGATTCTTTCAGACAATGTGGGAACACGACTTCCTACTGTTCCGCATGCCGCCCGGAGACAAGATCGCCTCCTCCAGCGCCCGAAAGCTCCAAGAGGCGCGAACAAATGGGGCGCTCGGACCCCCTACCGGTCCGAGCACGCAGCGCATCTCATCCGATGGCTCCCGCATCCTCTACCAGTCATGTCCGCTGTGCGGTGAAGAGAAGATCAAGTTTTTCCGCGAAGCGGATTGCACCACCCATCCGCACTACCGCGACGGTCTGCCGCGCTCAATTCGATGGGTCCGATGCACGAGCTGCCGGCACATCTTTACAGAAGGGTATTTCACGGAGGAAGTGCTGGCACAAGTGCTTGAAACCGCACACCCTCACCAGATGCCTACGCCAGGGAAGGAGCTCGAAACCGCTCGCCACGTGGCTGGCCGCATCGTCAGCACCCTGGGGTCGGTCCGGGGCGTGCTGGGTGGACGCTGGCTGGACGTGGGGTTCGGCAACGGCGCCCTGCTCACGACCGCTGCTGAGTTCGGATATGAAGCGCTGGGGATCGATGTACGACCGGCAGTCGTGACGGCGATGCGCTCTCTGGACTACCCGGCTCACTGTGTGGAACTCACGGACTTCAAAGACGAACACGGCTTCGACGTAATCTCCATGGCCGACGTACTCGAGCACATGCCGTTTCCGCGACAGGCGCTACGTCACGCCCACGAACTCCTGAAGCCGGGCGGGATGGTGTTTATTTCCATGCCGAACATGGATTGCCTCATCTGGAAGCTTCTGGACCGGCAGCAGTCGAATCCCTACTGGGCTGAGATCGAACATTGCCACAATTTCACGCGTGAGCGCCTCTACGAGCTCCTGCGCCAAGCGGGTTTCGATCCCTGCCACTACGGCGTCAACGCAAGGTACGTCGCCGGCATGGAGGTGATCGCCCGCAAGCTGGCTACTTCCATCGAGACGGCGGAAAGATCACGAACATAGACTTGGCGGCGGGCGGCATCGCGAGTTCTATCAGAGGCCCATCCGATTCGCTGCGTAAATACGTCGGGGATTCTGCCGATGTTGTTCTAGGAGGGGGTGTGTTTCGAAACGCTCTGCCTCTCCGCTCATGCTCTCTACCTCCGAGAAAATAGAGCCGGCCGACCTAACCTCAGACTGCCACCGCCCAGATACGATGCACGCGCTGGTGGAGGGTTCAACGACGGTCGTCGGCAGCCCCTATCACTGGTTCAACATCTACCTTCCCGCCCGCGAGCCAACCACCGATTTGGACGTCCTGGTGGCCGGTTGCGGCACAGATCTGGCCGCTCAGTTGGCGGCGGCTAATCCTGGTTCGCGCATTACCGCCATCGGCACCCGAAGGGACGCACTGCGACGAGCTACTCAGCAGAAAGAAGCCCACGGCTTAGACAACTTGAAAATCGTCGAGTTGCCGCTAGAGGAAGCAGGCTCGCTAGGGGGCGACTTCGACTTGATCTTTTCACCCGGCGATCTTTGCTATCTGCCCGATCCTTCGGCGGGTCTACGTCTGCTGAAGAACGTGCTGCGCCGCGACGGTTCCATCAATCTCACGTTGCTTGCACCCTATGGCCGTCGCGGGATTCAAACGATTCGGGAAATCCTTAGACGGTTGCAATCTCCGTCCGGTCCGCAAGGCGCGGAGATTGCTCGGCAGGTGCTGTCGCTGATCGGTCAAGATACCGCGGAAGGTCCGGAGAAAGAGCAGGCCCGCGCCTTGATCAACCATCCAGCCATGGTGGACGCCCTGCTGCGTCCCGAGGTAGCAACTTTCGACGTGCCTGCCCTCTATGAGCTACTCGAGCAGAGTGGGCTGAGGTTGCAACGATTTGTCTATCAAGCGCACTATTCCCTCGAGTGCAGTCGGCTGGCAGCCTTCCCGGATCTGCTGGCGGATGTCCAACGGCTCCCCGAGCCGGAGCAGTTTGCGGTAGCCGAACTCTATCGCGGTTCCATGGGCAGTCACGAAGTCGTCGTTTGCCGAGATGACCGCCCTCCAGCAAGCTGGCGAGTCAGCTTCGACAGCAGCGACTGGCCACGCTATGTGCCGGTTCGGAATCCCGGCCTCAGCATCAGTGAACAGAATCTCCCCACCAAGGCGGTGGCGCGGCTGTATTGGGAGTCGCACGCCTTTCCTGAAATCAACGCCTTAGTTAATTCCCAACAGGCGAGGCTCTTCAACGCCGTCGATGGTTGCCGCACGATTTCGGAAGTTGTCTCGCACGCCGGGGCTGAGTTCGATGAACCCGCCGCCCGGGAGTATGCCCGAAACTTCTTCCGCTAGATGTGGATCTTCGACTATTTCTGGTTTCGAACAGCCTGCCCGGGCGAGGATAAGCGCACCGCTCCGCCCGAAAAGTGACGGAAGGTCATGCCTGAGCTGCTCGAGATCCCCGAAAACAGCGTCATCACCTTTCCGGAAGGGCTGCCGGGCTTCGAGGATTCGAGGGAATTCGTTCTTCTTCAGCCCGAAGGGCTGGCGCCGCTGTTTCTCTTCCAGAGCGTGGCGGAAGAACACGTCAGTGTTCTCGTGGTCCCTGTACAAGTGATGGTCAGCGATTATCGCCTACACGTTGGCTCAGAAGATCGGGAATTACTTGGCTTGGTAGAAGAACCGCGGGTGGGTAAAAACGTCTTGTGTTTGGCGGTCATCATTCTGTCGCAGGAGCAGCAGCCTCCAAGTTATAACCTGTTTGCGCCCATCGTGATCAATGCCGCAACGAAGCGCGGCAAACAGATCATGCAGATCGACAGCGATTACCCCAGTGTGCATCCCATGCCCAGCAAATAGCCATGCTCGTCTTCCGTCGCCAGCAGGGTGAATCGTTCAAGGTGGGTCAGCAGGTCGAGGTGCGCATTTTACGCATCGGACGCGGGCACGTCAAAATTGGCGTGATCGCACCGCGCGAAGTCGAGGTCTTCCGGACCGAAATATCGGACTTGAATCGCAAAGCCGTCGTGCCTGATTGGTCGGATCCTGAAGTTCGACAAAGCCTGGAATTGCTGCTGCGCTTGCTACAGCCAAACCGAGGAGACGGTACGGACGGACCAACTCAGTGACGGTACAGCGTGTTCCGAACCAAGGCTCGGTGTGAGCGTAGGGACAACTGAGAATCAGGCGGTGAGGCCCGGCGGCCCGATAGCTCGACCACTCCTAAAGTGTCACGTTCAACCGGCGGCCCTTGGTTTGCCGATAGGGCTTCATGGCTCCCAGGACCGTCTTGCTCTCGCGGAGTTCCTGTAATTGGTTGCGCAGATTCTCCCGCCGTGCCGCGATGGGGAACCGGATCTTTTCGCCGAGATCAATGGCCTGCCGGAGTCTCTCGAGCTGGCCCGCGGTCAGCGGGCTACGGGCGACTTCCTCTTCCAGAGCGCGGGCCACGCGGGCCCGCTCTTCCAGCAGAAAGTCCGGTGATACCTCCGGGGACGTTTCCGCCGCTTGGACCAGGGACTCGGTGTGGGAAAGCAGATCGTCCACCAGCACGTCTAGAGAGGAAGCTAGTTCCGTCATTGCCGCTGGGCCAGGGCTTGCGCCTCAAAAAGCGCCGTTAGAAGTTTTTGCTGCGATTCGATCTGGGCCAAGGCGAGGTCGGCGGCGGCGAACTGCGCCTCGAGAGTCACCATAAGCCGATCGACCCGCTCCTGGGCCTCGAGAATTTCATCCGCAAGGCCCTCGTCCGACTCCTTCAAGAAGGAGATGGCCGTCTGAATCTGCCCGGTTACCGGATCGGCCAGATCCTTCAAGCCCGCAAAGGCGGTTCCGGCGAAGCCTGTCGTCGTATCACCGATGAAGGTCAAGGCATCGTTAATCTGCGCGTCCGTCAAGGAGTTAAAGGTAATGGCGTTAATCGAGATCTACGTTTTCAGTAACGACCAGCGCTGGGGGCCCTATGAAGCCATTCAGGCCGACATCTTCGACCACATCTTCTCGGCGCTGCCGGAGTTTGACCTGAGGCCGTTCCAGAACCCCACCGGTTCGGAAATCGTTGCCGCGGCCGCTACACTGCGAGAAGGCGCCCAGCCGGGCTAGTGCTCATACTCGTTAGTGGGGGCCGGCCCAGCCCTGCGGGGGCTGATTTGCGCAAGAATCTGCGTGGCAACCCCAAAGAGCCAAGCCGCGGGCGCGAGCCAGCCTTTCGCTTTTGGGGCGCACGCATCCTGCGTGCCGTCACGACATCGATCCCGCTCGTCCCATGCCTTGCGCGGGAGCCTCGCTCTAACCAACTGGGTCTGTCCGACTTATAAGCCAGGATTTCCGATTTAGCTGCTCTGACGGCACGAGTCTACACCCTCACCCGGCGAAGCGCAACCATTTCTCCACCCGGTAGAGGCGGCGGCTGAGGCGGGACCGATCGAGCCCCCTTCTTGCCCCTCATGGGGGCTGATCCGCCGCTGCGAAGTCAATTTCGCAGACACCCCTCCGAGCTTCCGTCCTCAGTACACAGATTTCGCATTCGCCAAGTGCGGTGCTACCCGCCCGGCACAGGCAGCGCCCAGATCCTCCGCAGCATGTCGCCAAACAGCCGCCGGTTCAGATGTCCCTCCGCGAACAAGAGCCAGTAATACCGCGCGTGTTTAATCAGCCGACCGCCGGTCTTCATCAACCGGTGCTGCAAGCTCGTCAGCGACCAGCTCTTGATCCGTTGCGGCAGCCCGAGCCTCCGCCATAGGTTCCCCAGGTTGTAGGCCAGCACGCTCAGTTGTAGCCGTACCTCGTTGGCCCGAAAGCGATGGCACGACAGCCGCGTCCAGTGCGTGGCCTGCTTACCTTCTTTGATCCACTGCTCCGCCGTGCCGCGCTTGTTGTAGAAACGCACCACCGAACGGCTCGGCAAGCTCATGCTGGTCACAACGAATCCGACGCGCGGGAATAGCTCGCCCTGATGGTGCTCGACCTTGGCCACGATGCGCCGAGGTTGGGACCAACTCTCCGCCTGATAGCGAAAACTCTTGTAGCGCACCAGCGGCTTGCGGGAGGGCCTTCCCGGTGGCCGAAACAGGATGTCTTCGATCTCCAGCTCCAGGCTCTTGTTGGCCGGAATGCGGATCGCATAGTCCGCGCCGCGCTCCTCCAGCGCCTCGTAGATCTCCGGCTTGGCAAAGGCGGCATCGGCGCGCAAAGTGACCTGCTTGCCTTCGGCCTGTTGGCGCTCGATCTCCGGCAGTAGCAGCTCGCCCCAGTCCTCGGCGCTGTGCACGTTGCCGGGACGCAGCTTCGCCGCCAGACAATCGCCGTGCTGATTGAACAGCAACAGCGGGTGATAGCAGACCGATTCGAAGTGTCCGTTGTAGGCACTGCCTTCCTGTTGGCCATGGACCGGACTCTCGGTGGAGTCCATGTCCAGAACGACCCGCTCGGAGTCGTCGAACGCCTCCCCTTGCCCGACCAGCCCTCGGTTCAGCGCCATCAGCCCCAGCAGGTTCTCTTCGCTCGCCAGCATCTCCGTCTCGAAGCCGTGCAGCGTCGAGGTCAAGGCCGCACCGCGATCCCAGATCTTCTGCGAACCGATCAGCCGAAACGTCGGATCGATCGAAATCCGCTCGGCGTCGTTGAGGTCCTCGTAGCCCGCCAAGCGGCTGTAGACCGACTGCCGCAACAGATCAGCGAGCGTGAACTGCTTGTTTGTGCCTTGCCGGGAGTCGCTGAGATGCTCGTTGATCAACTTGCCGAGTCCGAGTCGCTCGTCCAACTCGCGGACTAGCAGCAGGCCGCCGTCGGAAGTGACGTGCGATCCTTGGAAATCGACTTTCAACAAGCCGTTGAAACTTAGCTGGAATGGCTTGGTTTGTTTTTCACCCATTGGGTGTCGGCCTCCATGGCGTCCTCATCGGGATCTAGCCCCTATGAATAAAGACGCTGAAGGCCGCTGGAAGGTCGGGAGGTCATACATCAAATTGAAAATGCGGGCTAGGGTCTGTAATGGAACTGAGTGGCAGCCGAGCTGAAAGGGACAGCGCAAGTGGGCTGGAGAAAACAACAGAGGCGTTGCGGCCGACAGATGGTGACTGGCGTGGGGGAAAGAAGATCTCTCGGAAAGACCTGTTAGAAAAGGCCATCAAGCGAGTGAGGGAGAAGTTGGATAGGGACCGCGATCTAAGTCCGGGAGTCATCGGGAATGTGGTTCAGTTGCTGAAGTTGAACCGGGATTTGGTTGACGACGAGGAAGTGGTGAAAGAGATCAGAGTCTTATGGGAGGAGATAAACGGGGATACCACCGACGAATAAGGTTTTCACCACTGCCGTCGCAGAAAGCCTTTTTTGATTCGCGGTCGAGGTTCAAAGGGTTTTCGGGTCCTGTTGGCTCGGGGAAAAGTCAGGCACTTTGCTACGAGGCGATCAGGATGTCGTACCAGAATGAGGGAAGAACGGGCCTCATCGGAGCCCCGACGTTCCCGATGTTGCGGGATGCGACGATGGAGTCATTTTACGCACTATGCGAACAGCACGATCTGCCATTTTCGTTAAACAAGGCCACGAACACCCTGACCCTGAAGGACATCGGGTCGCGGATTCTTTTGCGGTCTTTGGACGAATACGAGCGGATTCGCGGAACGAATCTAGCGTGGTTCGGCGTGGACGAGATGACCTACACGTCCGAGCAAGCCTGGATCCGTCTGGAAGCGCGGCTGAGGGATCCGAAGGCGAAGAAACTGCGCGGTTTCGGAGCGTGGACGCCGAAGGGTTTTGATTGGGTCTACCGGAGGTTTCGTGAGAATCCGGTAAGAGGCTACAGGCTGATTGAGGCCAAGCCTTTTGAGAATGAGCACATATTGGCTCAAACGCCTGACTATTACGACAGGCTGAAGGCGAGCTACGGCGAGAATTTTTTTCAGCAAGAAGTTCTTGGGAAGTATCTGAATCTTCAGGCGGGGCAGGTCTACTATGCCTTCGAGCGTAAGAAGAACGTGGGAAGTTTCAAGGTTGATGCGAAAGAGCCGCTGCTTTGGTCGTGGAATTTCAACGTTCACCCGATGTGCTCGGTGGTCTGTCAACAACGGGGAGAAGCGGTGTACGTGCTAGACGAGATCGTGCTTCCGACGTCATCGACGCCGGAAGTTTGTGAGGAGTTCGCGAGGCGCTACGGAGGCCATCGGGCAGGCGTACGCGTCTACGGGGATGCCAGCGGTGAGCGAACGCACACGGTGACAGGCTCTTCGGACTACCATCTGATCCGGCAGTTTTTTGGTCGGAAAAAGAGTTTGAAAGGGGAATTGGTGGTAGGCCGCGCAAACCCGCCCGTGCGGGATCGGGTGAACACGGTGAATGGTCGGTTACGAAACGCGCGAGGCGAGCGGCGACTGTTTATCAACAAGAAGTGCCGTGAGCTGATCAAGGATTTGGAGCAAGTTTGTTACAAGCCCGATAGCGGGCAGATCGACAAAGACCGGGATGCCCGCCGGACGCATCTGTCGGATGCGCTGGGCTACTTGTTGTGGCAGGAATTTCGTCCGTTGAGTCGCGTGGGTGAGCGCAGCGGGCGAATCGTTTGAGGTGTGAAGGGTTGGACCGATGGGAGGAGCTGTGATTGAACGACTGAACCGGGAGCACCCGGAATACCGCGACCGCAAGGAGATGCGGCAGCGGTATTGGGACTTCTATGTAGGTGGCGAGCAGCTCCGCAGGAACGCCAGTTTTTACCTCGTTCGGCGGCAGAAAGAGCCGAACGATGTCTACGCCGAACGGCTAGCTCGGGTGTTCTATGAGAACTATCTGGGCTCGTGCATTGACTGGTACGCGGCCACACTGTTCCGGAGTCGGCCGGCGATTACGGTACGGACAGCGATTCGGCCGGTTCAAGACTTCTACACGCAGTTACTCGCGGATTGCGATTGTCGGGGCACGCCGTTGCTGGAGTTGGCCCGCAAGGTTTTCATCCAGACGCTGGTGTTCCGGGAGAGTTTTCTCCTGATCGACTTTCCTCAGGTGGCCGGCGACGTGGCCTCCCGCGCGGAGGAAGACGCCGTTGGGAAGTCCCGGGCCTATGCGGTTCCGTATTCGCCGCAACAGGTCATTAACTGGAAGCTTGACAAGGATGGAGACTACGAGTGGGTCGTACTGAGGACCGAGAGGACCTATCAGGAGGACCTGAACTCTCCGGACGTCATCAAGGAACAGTGCTGGTCGTACTACGATCGCGAGAACTTTCAGATCTACAAGCGCGCTAGTACGGAGGTTGACAGCAGCGTAGCCGGGATGAGTTCGCCCACAGGCGAGGACGTTGAACTCGTGGACGAGGGGCAACACGGCCTGGCGAGCCTTGGACGCGTTCCGTTGGTGAGGATGTCTGTTACCGACGGCCTGTGGTTGGCAAACAAGGTGGCGCTGCTGCAACAGGAGCACTTCAACAAGTCGAACGCACTTTCTTGGGCGTTGCACATGGGTCTGTTCGCGATGCCGGTGATCTACTCGGAGAGAGAGTGGCAGCAGATCGTGGGCGAAGCGTACTACATCCAGCTGGCTCCGAATGACCGCTTCGGCTGGACGGAGCCCGAGGGGCACGTTTTCCAGATTGCCGCAGACAACCTGGATCGATTGAAAGATGAGATCTACCGGGTGTGCTACCTGATGACGCAGGCCGGCGGCCGAGAAGCTCACAACCTGGGGCAGTCGGGCGTAAGCAAGCGCTGGGACTTCGCGGTGACACAGGAAATACTGCGCGCGTATGGGGACCTAGTGAAAGATTTTCTGGGGCGAGTGTTGAAACTAACGGCCCAGGCACGAAAGGACCCGGTGGAAATTGAAATCACGGGCATGGACCAGTTCGAAGAACCAGCGTTCGGCGAGGAGCTGGCGAACGCGCGAGGCTTGCAGGAAATCGGGATTGGGTCGCCACGGTTCGAGAAGGAAGTTCGCAAGCGAGTGGCGTTGAAGTATCTAGAAAACGCTAGTCAGGAAACAAAGAACGAGATTGTGAGGGAAATCGAGGCGGGATAGCTGCAAGACTGGAAATTAATCCATCACAGGCGT
This sequence comes from Bryobacterales bacterium, assembly GCA_965222095.1. Taxonomy (GTDB): domain Bacteria; phylum Acidobacteriota; class Terriglobia; order Bryobacterales; family UBA6623. The sequence continues at coordinate 585,153 of CBDCTD010000004.1, read as the reverse complement.
CGAATGTGGGATCGCCCGACTGGGCGCCCGATATTCGGCGCCTTTTTTTTGGGGACATACGCATGGGACTGATGAAATTCGGAGACAAATCGCCGGAGGCGGCCGAGGGAAAAGGGGAGTTGGAGTCAGTGGTGCAGAAGGCCATTAACGAGTATATGCGGCAATCCGCCGAGCAACAGCAACCCGCCCTGAAGACGAAGCTGGAGGAAGAGAAGCGTCGCAGGGAAGGTCTCGAGAGACGCCTCAAGGAGTTGACGGAGGAAAACCGACATAACCGCCAGCAGGCCGAGCAGTCGGACCGGCACTCGCAGATTCGAGGCGCGCTGCAAGAGCTGGGCGTCAGAAAGGTGCAGCTCGCCTTCCGGCTGGTCAAGGACGATATCTATCGGGGCGAGGATGGTGAGCTTTACGCCCACGCAGACGGCGCAACCGTGCCGTGCGGAGAGTACCTGGCGAGGTTTGTGTCGGAGAACCAGGAGTTTCTGCCCCCGCGCATAGCGGGAGGATCAGGCGCCCAAGCGGCTGACCGCGGCGACTTTTCAGGGACGGGTTTCGACCTGGACCAGATTCGTCCGGGAATGAGCAAAGAGCAATCGGCTGAGGCGTGGAAAGAAGTTGCCCGCCTAGCCGGGCAGAGTGGCAGCAAGTGGTAATCAATCGATGTTCAAAAACCAGGGCGGGAGAAAGCCCTACTTCGTAACGAGCAAGAAGGAGGAAGATAAATGGCGGCAATTACATCCGCGAATATTGCGCAAGCAATCGTGAAACTAGTGGCGGCAGACGCGCTGCCCGCCCTCATGGGAAACCTGGTCATGGGCAACCTAGTGAACCGGAATTATGAACCGGTGCTGGGACAAGCTGGTGACACGGTCAACATCCCGATCGTGCCGAGCATGGTGGCGAGTAACATCGCCGAAGCCGGCACGGTGACGACGCAGAACCCGAGTCTGGGAAACGCCCAAATCGTGCTGAACACGCACGTCGAAGCGACCTTCCAGATTCCAGACGTGACGAAGATTTTGGCGGTTCCTGACCTGTTGCGGGTCTACATGGAGCCGGCCGTGGTTGCCTTAGCTGAGAAGATCGAGACCGATCTTTTGGGTGTCTATGCTTCGTTCACGGCCAATGCAACTGTCGGAACTCCCGGAACGGCGCTAACGGAAGCCGTGGTCGATTCCGCGGAGACGACTCTGTTTCAGGCGAAGGTTCCGCAGGCCCAACCGCGGTACTTGGTAGTTGACTCGGACTCGTACTCAGCTCTCCGCCAGATTGCGCGGTTCAGTGAGTTCCAGACGGCGGGAGAAGCCGGTGCAGCGGCGATCATCAGCGGCACGGTGGGCCGATTGAAAGATTTTCTGGTCTTCCGCTCGCAGTTCGTGGCGAAGACCGGGAGCGCACCGGTGACGACACACAACCTGGCCTTTGGCCGCGATGCGATTGGGCTGGTGATCCGGAGGCTGCCACAGCCTCTCCCGGGCACAGGCGCAATCGCCGAGTACGCCGAGTTAGGCAACTTCGGTATGCGCGTGGTGATGAGCTATCAGCCTAATACACTGGCGCAGCAGTTCACGGTGGACGTTCTCTACGGAACGGCGGTCATCCGGAACGAGTTTGGCGTTCAGGTGGAATCGTAGTCTTACACGGCCCCCGTCGCCGAAGGTGGCGGTGGGGGTCCCACATTTACAGAAAAAGGGTCAGCGACATGGATTTAAGGGCATACTATCGCAAAATTCGAGAGGCAGAGGCCGTGATCGGCGAGGAGTTTCCTGTCGTAAGAAGCTTGGCCACGGAAGAGGGGGGCAAGGAAGGACACCTGACAGAGGTGCCTCGGGCGACTGCCGCCAGAATGCTGACGGATGGGATGGTGGAGCTTGCCACGCCGGAAGAAACACGGGCGTTCAGGGCCCGAATCAAAGAGGCACGCAAGCGGGAGGAGGAGCGGCAAAAGGCTTCTCGCATTCAGTTCACTGTCCTCTCGGAAGCGGACGTTCGGACACTGCAGCGCACTGGGCGAGGGACTCGCAAGGAAGGATAAGGGATGGCTCTTTTCACTGACCAGAACGTGTCCGACATCTCCGATCTGATCGCCTATGAGGCGAACCTGCCGGAGATCGCGGGAGCGGAAGGAATCGATCTGGCGACGAAGGTAAAGTTGGCCCAGACGGAAGTCGGAGCGGAGCTGGAGGCAGCGACGCAGCGTCCCGGGAATGTTTACTTTACGGAGGGCTCGGGATGGCAGGCGAGCGGAGGCGAGACGAACCTATCGCGAATTGATCTTAACAATATTGTTGTGACGCCGCCGCTAAAGCTATGGCACACGTTCCAAACTCTAGCGATTGTGTATCGCGACGCCTACAACCGAAAGCTCAACGACAAGTACTTGCCGAAGTGGAAGGAGTACAAAGAGCTAGCTAGATGGGCAGCGGACTTGCTGTTTCAAACCGGGATCGGGATTACCATGACCCCGATCCCCCGGACCCCGCTGCCGACGCTGGATTGGGTCAGCTCGACTCTCGGTGCCATGGCGCTATTTGTGCGCACAGCATGGGTCGGCGCGAACAGCGCAGAGGGAGCGGGAAGTGTCGAACAGGCGATCAGTGTTCCCACGGGGAACGCGCTGCGCGTAACGCCGGCCAGCGCGCCGAGTGGTGTGACTGGTTGGAACGTGTATGTTGGCGAGGCGAGTGACAAGGCCACGAGGCAGAACTCTCAGCCGTTGGATTTGGGCACGCCTTGGTCGAGGCCAGGTTCGGGTTTGGTCATGGGCGAGTTGCTAGGCAACGGGCAGGAAGCCGAAGTGTTCAAGACGGTTCCGCGGTTCCTGTCGCGCGGGTAAGGGCCGTCTAGATCTCATGGCTATACGACTGGTTCTCGAACCAGGCGGAGGAGGATGACTGTGGCTAATCTGTGTTTGGCGGCGCTGGATAGCTTGCGTTCGTTTCTTCTGGCGAGTGACGGAATCAACGCGGAGCTAGCCGTGATTGCCGGTCGGGACATGTCGTTCCTGGCTCCTTTGATGGATGAGACAGTCCTGTTTCAGAACGTCTCGGCGGACCTTGCGGACCGTACCGAGCCCGTGGTTTATCCGGCGGTGTACCTTTACAGCGATCGATTGGGTAACCGACTGCTCGAGAAGTTCAGCAAGTTTTCAGGACTGATCTTCGTCGTCGCCGACGTCCGCGTGACCGAAGAGCGGATCGTAGGACTTGAACAGCAACTAGCGCACTATGTCGAGGCGCTAACAGCCGTATTGGAGAACCATCAGGGGCAATGGACAGACAATCTCGCTTACAACGGCGAATACCAGGTGAAGTTTGGGCCGATCCGACCGGGAGGGCAGAACTTCCTGCAAACGGCGCGGGTGGAGATTGAAATCCAGGCGCACGCGTAGCGTAGGTTCCGCGGCGACGTGATGTATCCGAGTTATTTTTCGGATCACGCCGAACGCTCTGCTTGCCGAGGGGCCTGCTGTAGTGAATGGCCAGAGGTAATCCGCCTTAGGTGGAGGAGAGTAACCCTGAACTGAGATCAGGAAGGAAGCAAAATGCCGAACTGTGTACTGTCGAATCAAAACCGCTTCTACGTGGAGCTAGAGCCAAGTTATGGGACTGTTCCGGCTATCACAGCTGCGAACCGAATCGCAGCCCTCAAGCTGGGAATCCGGCAAGAGCTGGAGCTTCGTGAGCGGCGGGACAAAACGGGGGGGCGAACCTATGTTGGAGTCTCTCCGGGAGGACGAAAGGTTACGGAGTTCAACCTGCGGACGTACCTAATCAACAACGCCACGCCGAGCTCACCGCCGGTGGTAGGCCCCATGGTGCAGGCTGCTCTAGGGGCCAGTCCGCTGACGTTCTCGGGCGGAACAGCCGGCAGCGGCTCCACAACGACGCAGATTGTCTTCAGCGCCAGCCACGGGCTCGTGAAAGGCCAGGCTTTCGTTTTCAACGGTGAGATGCGGTTCGTCGAGAACGTCGTCACATCGACGGTAGTGGACGTCAATGCGCCTCTCGGGGCAGCTCCGAACTCCGGCGAGACGTTCGGAGCGGCGGTGAGCTACTTCCCGGCGGCGGAGTTGCCCAGTGCGTCGGTTTTCGACTACTGGGATCCAACGGGAGCGATTGACCGCGTTTTATCGGGCGCTGCCTGTGATCGATTTCAGATCAAGATCAATGGCGATTATCACGAGATGGAGTTTTCCGGGCAGGCACAGGATGTGATCGACAGTGAGACGTTCACCTCGGGCCAAGGGGGCCTGAGATCTTTTCCGGTTGAGCCCACGGTCAGCGGCAGCACAGGTCTTCCGATTCCGGGGAACCTTGGGCAGGCATGGCTGGGCACCCCGGCGAACAAGTTTCTGACGGTGACCAGCGCTCTGGTTGAATTGGATAACGACATCGATCTTCGCAACCGTAAGTTCGGGACGTCGGTGCCGCAATGCATCGCCGCCGGAGTGCGAAGGGTGATCGCGAATTTCGAGTTGTTCGAGGTCGATGACGCGGCCACGCGGAGTTTGTACTCGGCAGCTAGGGGTGAAACTCCCATTGGCGTGATGTTCCAACTTGGCGAGGCCGCGGGCCAACTGATGGCAGCCTACATGCCCAATGTGGTCCCGCAACTGCCGGAGTTCAACGACGACGAAAGGATCTTGCAATGGGCCTTCCGGGATTCACGAGCGCAGGGCGTCGCCGAAGATGAGATGGTTGTTGCGTTTGGGTGATTGATGAAATACGAGAGCGTAGTTGCGATCGAATCGAAAGAGTTCCCCGGTGTGAGGTTTACGATTCGGCGGATGTCGTTCGGCCGCCGATTGGATCTTACGCGGCAGATCAAGGATTTGCTAGGCCGTCTTGAGTTCGCGGCGGCTGGCGAACAAGGGCCGACCCGAGAAGCGGAAACTGCACTGCTGGCGGGCGAAATAGACCGACACTACGGTCGCTGGGGGCTGGTGGCTGTGGAGGGTCTGGAGATCGATGGCGAGGCGGCTACTCCAGAGACTTTGCTGGAAAGCGGTCCTGAGGGACTGGTCCACGAAGTCTTGGAGGCTGTTCGCCACGAAGCCGGGCTAAGTGAGGAAGAGTCAAAAAACTCCGAGTCGCATTCCACTTCTTGCAAGGACACCGGGCCCGATGGAAATGCGACGACTGTCGGAGCGTAGGCCTGGAGGAGAAACGCCGCTGCGGCTGGATCGACGGGCTTCGAGATCGACGCTCTTCTGTTGTCTGGGTAAGTTCGATCGCGATCGAGGGCGAGCCACGAGTCGTGCTTGACGAGTGTCCGGTTAGCTACATCAGCGGCGAAAGCACGGCCAGAGTCGAGGACTTTCTGGCCCATCAGGCACTTTGTCGGGGAGTAGACCTCGGAGAGTGGCCTGCGCGGAGGGTTGACGGGTTTGTTTTGTTGTCCGGCGAATTGAATAAGTGGGAGAACCAACGACGTGCCGAATGATTTCCAAGATCTAGCCGCAGCACAGCGTGAAGCAACGAAGGCGTTGCAAACGCTGACCGCCCGCCTGAGGCGAAACCCGCCGATTCGCGACCGAGAAGACGGGCTGCGATCGTTGACGGCAAGCGCAGGGCGGTCCGGAGCTGCGGTGAATACGTCGCGAACTGGCGGTGAGCCGCGGACAACACAAGCGTTGAGAGGTCTCGGGGTTGCCAGTAGTGCAGCCGTTGGCGTGGAACAGTCCCTGAACCGGACGGTGAGAGCCGTGCAGGATCTCGGCTCGGGGCTGACTGCGAACACAAGGGTACTGGAAAAGAGCAGTTTGGCTTTCACGTCGAGTTTGAACGGTCTGCTTTCAGGGTTGGGCGGTGGCCTGCGGGGCCGGGGTGGACTAGGTGGTTTCCTGAAGAGTGGTTTTGGGCTAGCGGGACTGGGCCTGAAGATTGCGGGTCTGTTTAGCCGGAAAAAAGCGTCGCCGGTGTTTTCCACGTTTGAGTTGCCGCCGAGTCTCTCTTTTGAAGTTGCCAATACAGACAACATTCTGGCTGGATTTCCGCGAATAGCTCGAGGACAGGCGGGCGCAGTGAGAGAGATTCAGCCCGAGGTGGCTTCGACTCCGCAGCCGCAGGTCGTGGTTAACGTGAGTGCCATGGACGCGCAGTCGTTTATGGACCGTTCGAACGACATCGCGAGGGCCGTTCGAGACGCGATGTTACACATGCACCCGGTGAACGACCTCATCAGCGAGGTCTAGCTCGCCGCAACAAATTGGAGATTAAGAAATCATGAGCACACATTACAAAGAGATTCCGGACCACTGGAAGTATCCGATGGGTCCTTACCGGCAGGCACCGCTGGAATTCGGCGGGGAGTGGTGGTTCGTGAACCCGTTTACGACGTCCGAACCGTGGAAGGTAGAGCAGCAACAAAAAGCACCGACAACGCTACCTCCCGGGTTTCTGGAGATTTTTGGACCGCGGCCGCGGGCCGTTGAATTCTTGGGCACACCGCGGCCGTATGATGCCTTCAAAGCCTCGGAACTGCGGTGGGAGCAGGATTTGAAGTACTTCAAGGGAGTCGGCCTGCCGGAGTGGGCTTCTGAGTCGCAGCAAGGGGCCGTTGAAGGAATTTATCAAAGCTGGGAGATGGGTTCACCTAAGTTCTACGAGGGCCGTTACGGACACATGGCCCGTTTCCCGGATTCCCAAATGAGAGACTTCGAGACAACAGCATGGGCAGCGCTGAACTATCCCCATCATGAGGTTGCCCTCTACCAGATCCGTCTGCTGGCCCACGGGATCGAGCCGGAGAAGAAGCACCCCTACGTGCCGCCACACCTTTGGCCAGACTACATAGAAACTGACGAGGAGGTAGCGTAATGCAGCCGAAAATCGGACGAGTTGTTATTTCTTCAGGCCAGAGCGAGTCTTCCGTCCTCGAGATCGTCTCCGAGACGATTGTCGGGGTGTACATGCCAAGCGCATGGGACGCGGCAGACATTGGGTTTAGCGCGAGCTACGACAACACGAACTTCGCGGATATTTCAGAGTTCGGTTCTCCCCTCACCGCACAGGCCGCCGCTGATCAGTTTGTGCCTCTGGATTTCACGAAATTCGTTGGAGTGGCGTACCTGAAGTTCAAGTCGCAATCAGGCGGGGTCCCTGTGAATCAAACAGCGGATCGAGTGCTGATCCCTGTGTTTCGGACTCTCGACTAAGGACGCTTTTGGCGTGTGGCATGGCGCCTCCGGTCGGTGGGCATCCTCCAGGCGAACCTATGGAAGGGACGTTCTGGACTGTGCGCCGGCCGGTAGCGCATCCAACTATGGTTGGTATCGCCCAACCGGGGTGAGGCATCGCGAGTGGACTGCGCTGGAGACGAGTTCACGATAGATGCGGAACGGCGGGCTCGAGATCCCGACGCGGCATTTGAAAGCGCGCTGCATGTCGCCGGGACGTTGACAGAAGTCTTCTCTGGCACGGCTTGCCGCGTAGGAGTAGATCATGAGTGATTTTCCAAAACTCAGAACGGGTGTGGTTGCGCAGTATCCGGCTACTCGAGAGCTTCGTTTTTCTACAACCGTCAAGAACTTTCTGGACGGATCTGAGCAGCGGTATCGTGACCTGCGGGTGGGGCAAAGGCGCTGGGTGATCTCCCTTTCTCAACTCGATGAGAGTGAACTGGCCGAGCTGACAGATTTCTTCGAGCAGCGGCAGGGCCGATTTGGAACCTTCGACTTCGAGGATCCGTGGACCGGCACGGCTGTCAGCGGTTGCCGTCTTCTACTGGATCATATGGAAGCTCGGGTCGATGGAGAGTTTGACAACAGGACGCAGTTGATCGTGGTGGCGCCGGCAGTGTGATGACTGTTTTCCCTCAATTGTCAAGCGGCGCCGTCGCGCAATTCCCCTTTCGCAAGGGGCTTCGCTTCCGAACGTTGGTGAACCAGGCCGCCGATGGCTCGGAGATCCGCTTTGCAGATGTCGACTACCGGGCACGTGCCTGGGAACTCGCGGTGCATCAGCTTAGTGATCAGGAGTGGCAAAGCATCGAGGACTTGCATAACCAGGTGGAAGGGCGCCTGCAGACTTTTCTATTCCTGGAGCCCGGCGCCAATCTGCTCGCGTGGTCGGAGCAGTTCAACGATGCGGTGTGGGAGAAGAGCGGGGGCGTTTCGGCGGCGGACGCTCAGCCCGACCCGGTCGGGGGAAGCGGAGCCGTGCAACTGACAAACCCAGGACCGGCCGGGACGGTGTCCCAGGTCATAAGTGCCCCGGCGTCGTTCCGCTACGCAGGCAGCGTTTGGGCTCGCACGGCGGACTCGGGCGCGAAACTTCAAGTGGGGGATACGGCCTCGCAGGTAGTGGAAGTTGACTTCGATACGAGTAACCAATGGAAGCGTTATTCGGTGGGCTACAACCTCTCGTCCAGCTTGCAGTCAGTCTCGGTCGAGGTGGTCGTACCGGTCGGAGCAACGGTGAACATCTACGGCCCACAGCTGGAAGCGCAGCCCGCTCCTTCCGCTTACAAGAAGTCCTTACAGCACACGGGCGTTTATCCCAACGCTAGGTTTGCCAACGACGTATTGGCGGATCGGGCGATGGGAGTCAATCGCCACTCCGGGGTGATTCGGATCGTATGGGCACCATTGCCGACATAAAAGAGCAGGTTGTCGCCGAGACGCCGCTGCTGCTGTTCGAGATCTCCCTGGCTAGCGGGGAATCCAAATACTGGTGCACCCACCAAGTCGCGGTGGACTCGCAGCCCTACGACGCCGTGGTCTTGCGCCACAATCTGTTCGAGATTCAAACCGCCAGTGATCACGGGATCGACGCCATCCCTAAGATTTCCTTCACGCTTTCGAATGCGGACTCACAACTGTCACAGATCGAATCGGCTGTTGGCTTCAAGGGCGCCGGACTGAAGGCGACGTTCCTTTTCTACGATCTGGTAGCCGATGTAGCGGCCAGCGAAAAGATGGTGGTGTTTCAGGGCGTCTTGAACCCGCCGGATGAGATTGCGGAAGAGACGATTCGGCTCTCGGCAATCAACCGCATGAATATGCAGCGGGTGCTACTCCCCCCGGTACGCATTCAACGCCGCTGTCCCTGGGCGTTTCCCGGTACGCAGGCCGAAAGGCAAGAGGCCGTTAACGGTGGGACGGAAGGAATATATTCACGCCTTTACCGTTGTGGTTATTCGGCAGGAGAGACGGGAGGCGTGGGCAACCTGAACAGCGGGGTTCCGTTTACGGACTGCTCCTTCACGCGGTCGGATTGCATTGCGAGGGGGATGTTTGACCAGGACACCCAGAGCGTGGTGACGCGACGGTTCGGCGGTATCGAATTCGTTCCGGCCACCGTTCGAGTACGCAGCCACGGGGAAAAGGGAACGCATGATTCTTCCGCGGTCGCCAACGAAGCTCGTTACAACGATTTTGTGCCTCTCCTTTACGGGACTGTCTGGATCGAGCCGCCCATTGTGTTCGCCCGTAACGACGGCAACCTCACCCGCATGGAAGCGCTCGTCGGAGCGGGGCGCATCAACCAGATTCTGAAGGTCCTGGTCAACAACGTCGAGATTCCCGAAGGCATCGCCGGACAGGACATGACCGGCAGCGGATGGTGGAACCTGGTCGCGAACGGAGGGCGGGCCGGAGGCTTCAATCCGAACTTCGTCGATCAAGCGGGTACGCCCCTCGGAGACCCTTACGGCAGCATGGCTGCCCTATCGGTTGTGGTCCCTAACCAGATCAACGACGGCCGCGTATTGCCGCGGGTCAAGGTCTTGGTCGAGGGGCTGCAGCTCGAATCGTTTGATAGTGGTGGGACGTCACAGGGGACCCAGTTCTCCGACAATCCCGCTTGGATGCTTCTGGACGTCCTGCGCCGCACGGGATGGCGGCTGAGTGAAATTGACCTGGCGAGTTTCGCAGACGCGGCAGCTTTTTGCGACCAGACCATTGCCGCCACCGACAACAACGGAAACCCGGTCTCGGTGAAGAGATTCCAATGTAACCTCGCCGTCCGGTCGCGAAGGACAGCGGCGGACGTGATCCGCGGGGTGAGGAACAATGCGCGACTTCAGCTCACCTATGGCTCGGACGGAAAGCTGGCCGTGCATGTCGAGAATTCGCTGTTGCTGCAACAGCCGACAAAGCCCGCGGGATCGAACGCGCCCAACATGGTCAACGGGGGTTGGCCGGCCTATGTCTATGCCGATGGGTCAGTGCCCGGGTTGACTTCGGGAATCCTGCGCCGATCCGACAACTCTTCTACGGTGCGAATGTGGTCGAGGCCGATCGTGGACGCGCCGAATCGTTTCTCCATCGAGTTTGCCGATCGATACAACGAGTACCAGCAAGACAGTCTTGCGCTGGTGGATGTCGACGACATTTCCCGCACAGGACAGGAGATCACAGGGCGCCTGGGAGTAGATGGGCTGCCGACGTTCGACCAAGCGGCCCGGATCCTGAAGTTCTCCCTCGACAAGTCGATTCAGGGCAACCAATACGTCGAATTTGAAACGAGCGTGAAAGCCCTTGGGCAGCACGTCGGCGATCTAATCACGATCACCTACACGAAGGAAGGGCTGATCGACCGGCCGTTCCGAATTCTGAAAATTCAGCCTTCGACGAACTACCGTAGTGTTCGCATCACGGCGCAAGTTCACGACGATGCCTGGTACAACGACACCAATGGTCAATTGAGTTTGATCCCACCTACCGGGCGCGAGCCTGAGTCCGAGCCCGGAGTGCCGGATCCACTTAATGGTTACGAGTTCGATCCATTCGGCCGGCCTCATTTTCGAATCGTAGAGTTCGAGGTTCAGGGAACCGACGGCACAATCCTTACGGAAATTGAAGTTAGCTTCAACCCTCCCGAGGCGGGGAAGTCACTAGCCGCGGGAATTCCCATCGTCAGTCTGCAGCCGACGATTCAGTCAACGGGAGGAACGCTCGCGGGCGGCCAGACACTCTACCCAGGATTTCCGATTTAGCTGCTCTGACGGCACGAGTCTACACCCTCACCCGGCGAAGCGCAACCATTTCTCCACCCGGTAGAGGCGGCGGCTGAGGCGGGACCGATCGAGCCCCCTTCTTGCCCCTCATGGGGGCTGATCCGCCGCTGCGAAGTCAATTTCGCAGACACCCCTCCGAGCTTCCGTCCTCAGTACACAGATTTCGCATTCGCCAAGTGCGGTGCTACCCGCCCGGCACAGGCAGCGCCCAGATCCTCCGCAGCATGTCGCCAAACAGCCGCCGGTTCAGATGTCCCTCCGCGAACAAGAGCCAGTAATACCGCGCGTGTTTAATCAGCCGACCGCCGGTCTTCATCAACCGGTGCTGCAAGCTCGTCAGCGACCAGCTCTTGATCCGTTGCGGCAGCCCGAGCCTCCGCCATAGGTTCCCCAGGTTGTAGGCCAGCACGCTCAGTTGTAGCCGTACCTCGTTGGCCCGAAAGCGATGGCACGACAGCCGCGTCCAGTGCGTGGCCTGCTTACCTTCTTTGATCCACTGCTCCGCCGTGCCGCGCTTGTTGTAGAAACGCACCACCGAACGGCTCGGCAAGCTCATGCTGGTCACAACGAATCCGACGCGCGGGAATAGCTCGCCCTGATGGTGCTCGACCTTGGCCACGATGCGCCGAGGTTGGGACCAACTCTCCGCCTGATAGCGAAAACTCTTGTAGCGCACCAGCGGCTTGCGGGAGGGCCTTCCCGGTGGCCGAAACAGGATGTCTTCGATCTCCAGCTCCAGGCTCTTGTTGGCCGGAATGCGGATCGCATAGTCCGCGCCGCGCTCCTCCAGCGCCTCGTAGATCTCCGGCTTGGCAAAGGCGGCATCGGCGCGCAAAGTGACCTGCTTGCCTTCGGCCTGTTGGCGCTCGATCTCCGGCAGTAGCAGCTCGCCCCAGTCCTCGGCGCTGTGCACGTTGCCGGGACGCAGCTTCGCCGCCAGACAATCGCCGTGCTGATTGAACAGCAACAGCGGGTGATAGCAGACCGATTCGAAGTGTCCGTTGTAGGCACTGCCTTCCTGTTGGCCATGGACCGGACTCTCGGTGGAGTCCATGTCCAGAACGACCCGCTCGGAGTCGTCGAACGCCTCCCCTTGCCCGACCAGCCCTCGGTTCAGCGCCATCAGCCCCAGCAGGTTCTCTTCGCTCGCCAGCATCTCCGTCTCGAAGCCGTGCAGCGTCGAGGTCAAGGCCGCACCGCGATCCCAGATCTTCTGCGAACCGATCAGCCGAAACGTCGGATCGATCGAAATCCGCTCGGCGTCGTTGAGGTCCTCGTAGCCCGCCAAGCGGCTGTAGACCGACTGCCGCAACAGATCAGCGAGCGTGAACTGCTTGTTTGTGCCTTGCCGGGAGTCGCTGAGATGCTCGTTGATCAACTTGCCGAGTCCGAGTCGCTCGTCCAACTCGCGGACTAGCAGCAGGCCGCCGTCGGAAGTGACGTGCGATCCTTGGAAATCGACTTTCAACAAGCCGTTGAAACTTAGCTGGAATGGCTTGGTTTGTTTTTCACCCATTGGGTGTCGGCCTCCATGGCGTCCTCATCGGGATCTAGCCCCTATGAATAAAGACGCTGAAGGCCGCTGGAAGGTCGGGAGGTCATACATCAAATTGAAAATGCGGGGTAATACTACTCCCCGACTTACCTCTACTCCCCGGCGATCTGAGCGTGGTCTTCCGCCGACGTTTTCGCCTGAAGGACTCAGCTGACCCACTAGAGTTTTATCCTGAGGCCAATAGAACTAACGGTGTTGTAGAAAATGAACCCGACGGGCCATTGATTCGGATTCACGGCTCTAGTACTCTTATAGCATAAGTACCAAAATTCGCAACTACAGGGCCGAAACTCATATGCCGCGGATGGAATGTGCCTGCGAACCGCTCATCGGGACTTCTGGCGGGAACCGTGTGCCTCGCTGACACAGTGAGGTGGTGATGTCACGGTGAAACGCCTACCTAGAAGAATGCGACTAGGCACGCGGAGGACTATGCCTGCGCCGCATAGAAAACCCACCCAATCTCAACCTGCAGCGTGGGGGGATCAGTTCGTTCTAGAAGCGCTACAGGGTTTTCTTCCGGCGCTGACGGCGGTCCTGTTGGCACACTTCGCCTATGCTCGGCTGAGGCTCGATGGTGAAGCCGCGGTGGCGTTGGCGGCGATCAGCTTGGCCGCCAGTTTAATGTGTGGCTTCTTGTATTGGGGGTTACGGAGGCGGCTGTTTGACGTGCAGCGATCCCACGTCCTTGCCGAAGTCGTCTGGGGCGGCACCCTCTTGAACCAGGATTTCCATTTTGGCCCTGGCACGGTGAAAGTATACACCCGCGCTGCCCCGAATACCACGTCTTTTCGCGCTGAACCCTGCACATGACCTCCGCCGGTAGGCGCCAGGGCTCGTCCATCCGCTCACAGACGTTGATTGAGCGGCCTGAACGGCGCTCCGGCCGACACTGCTCCTTGCGAAATCTTTTGGAGCCGAAAACTGTTGATCCTCGCCCGGTCAACGCTACCCGCTTGGCAGCGGCAGCGCCCAGATCCTGTGCAGCATGTCGCCGAACAGCCTGCGGTTCAGATACCCCTCGGCCAGCAGCAGCCAGTAATACCGCGCGTGCTTGACCAGCCGACCGCCGGTCTTCATCAACCTGTGTTGCAAGCTCGTCAGCGACCAACTCTTGATCCTGTTCGGCAGTCCGAGCCGCCGCCACAAGTTGCCCAGGTTGTAGGCCAGCACGCTCAGTTGTAGCCGTACCTCGTTCGCCCGGAACCGATGGCACGACAGCCTTGTCCAATGCGTGGCCTGTTTGCCTTCCTTGATCCACTGCTCCGCCGTGCCGCGCTTGTTGTAGAAGCGCACCACCGAGCGGCTTGGCAAGCTCATGCTCGTCACGATGAATCCGACCCGCGGGAACAGCTCGCCCTGGTGATGCTCGACCTTGGCGACGATCCGCCTCGCCTGCGACCAACTCTCCGCCTGATAGCGAAAACTCTTGTAGCGCACCAAGGGCTTCCGGGAGGGCCTTCCCGGCGGCCGAAACAAGATGTCTTCGATCTCCAACTCCAGGCTCTTGTTGGCCGGAATGCGAATGGCGTACTGTACTCCGCGTTCCTCCGAAGCCTCATAAACTTCCGGCTTGGCAAAGGCCGCATCGCCCCGGAAGGCGACCTGCTTGCCCGCAGCCTGTTGGCGCTCGATCTCCGGCAACAATAGCTCATCCCAGTCCTCGGCGCTGTGCACGTTGCCGGGACGCAGCTTGGCAGCGAGGCAATCACCATGACCGTTGAACAAAAGTAACGGGTGATAGCAGACCGACTCGAAGTGTCCGTTGTAGGCACTGCCTTCCTGTTGGCCATGGACCGGACTCTCGGTGGAGTCCATGTCCAGAACGACCCGCTCGGAGTCGTCGAACGCTTCCGCTTGCCCGACCAGCTCTCGGTTCAGCGCCATCAGCCCCAGCAGGTTCTCTTCGCTCGCCAGCATCTCCGTCTCGAAGCTGTGCAGCGTCGAGGTCAAGGCCGCACCGCGATCCCAGATCTTCTGCGAACCGATCAGCCGAAACGTCGGATCGATCGAAACCCGCTCGGCGTCGTTGAGGTCCTCGTAGCCCGCCAAGCGGCTGTAGACCGACTGCCGCAACAGATCAGCGAGCGTGAACTGCTTGTTTGTGCCTTGCCGGGAGTCGCTGAGATGCTCGTCAATCAGTTCTCCGAGACCGAGCCGTTCGTCCAGTTCGCGAACCAAAATCAGGCCACCGTCGGAAGTGACGTGCGATCCCTGGAAATCGACTTTCAACAAGCCGTTGAAACTTAGCTGGAATGGCTTGGTTTGTTTTTCACCCATTGGGTGTTGGCCTCCCTGGCGTCCTCATCGGGCTCTAGCCCCTATGAATAAAGACGCTCAAGGCCGCTGGAAGGTCGGGATGTCAAACACCAAATTGAAAATGCGGGTTGAATACTCTGGCCTTCGTGGGCCTGGTTTCAGACACGAGCCAACTCTTCATTTTTTGTCTGTTGCTTTTCGGGATTGGCCGCACGTTTTACTCCCTGAGTTGGGTCTTCGCCACTCAAGTCGTTGCCATCTTAGCTTGGACTTATGTATGCCGGCTAACTCTTCCTGGACCAGTGGGCAACGCCCTCGTGGGGTTAGCATTGGCCGTGGAGATTTTATCGGTCTGGGAGATCTACATACGCCGGAAAAAGCCTAGTCAAACTGAGCGCGAGCGGCTGGGAAAAGAAAAGCGACGGCTAACTGACCTCGACGAGCAAAGCAAAACGGAGGAGCGCAGGCAGTCGGCTATCGAAGGTGCCAGCGATGGGCATTGGTACTGGGACCTGGAGGCTGACAAGGTCTATTTCTCTTCTCAGTGGGCTTCGATGTTGGGCTTCGATGAAAAGGACATGGGTAATGACCCGGATGAGTGGTTCAAGCGGGTTCATCCTTACCATTTACCTGAGCTGAAGCACGCGCTAGCCGAACACTTGGACGGCAACAGTGACCAGTTCCAGTGTGAATACCAAATCTTACACCGAGACGGATTGTATCTTTGGGTGGTTAGTCGAGGAATGGCTTTAAGGAATACGGATGGAACTCCAACCGCCATTGCGGGCGCTCAAATCGACATAACACCGCTAATCACAGTCGAGAAGAAGATCGTGGATGAGGCCTTCCGAGACAAGCTCACCGGATTACCGAATCGGGAAGCGTGTGTAATCCGTCTTGAAAGATGTCAGGAACGGCTTAGAGACACGGAAGGCTATACCTTTGCCTTGATGTTTTTGGACCTAGATCGATTCAAGGTTGTTAACGATACTTTCGGTCATCTCGTGGGCGATCAGCTACTGGCGGCAGTGGCCTCAAGAATTCGAAACTGCTTGCGAAAGGGAAGAGGTGACATGGTCGCACGCTTCGGAGGAGATGAGTTTGTCGTGCTTCTGGAAGAACTGAAGAACCGGGATGATGCCATGCGAGTGGCTAAGCGGATAACGGATGTCATCGGCCAGCCTTTCCAAGTAGGAACACACGAAATCGCAACCGGAACGAGCATTGGTATTGTTTTCGGTGATTCGACAGTCAAGCAAGCGGATGACTTCCTGCGGAATGCTGACACGGCCATGTACCAAGCGAAGGCTCGTGCGGAAGGCAGGATTCAGGTTTTTAGTCCCGAAATGCGAAACGCGGTCGTGAGGACCTGCCAGCTTTCAAGCGAATTGAGCAAGGCTATTGCCAACGATGAGCTGTTTCTGCACTATCAACCCGTGATCTCATTGCGCTCCGGCACGATTGTGGGTGTCGAGGCGCTTTCGCGCTGGCAGCGCCCGAGCGGAGAGCGCGTGGGACCTGCCGAGTTCATTCCCCTGGCGGAAGAAACCGGGTTGATCAACGAGATTGGAGAGTGGGCGCTTCGAGAGGCTTGCAGACAGAACGGTTCCTGGCAGCAGGCGGGCCTCCGCCCAATCAGGGTCGCGGTCAATATCTCCGCTCACCAGCTGAAACAGCGTACATTCCCGGAGAAAGTGGAAAGCGTGCTCGCGGAAACTGGGATGGATCCTCACTGGCTCGAGCTGGAACTCACGGAATCGGCCTTCATAGGCGATGTAATGAACCATGGTGAACCACAGGTAACGGTCATGAGGGAGTTGGCGAAAAGCGGTATCCGGCTCTCGATCGATGACTTCGGTGTAGGGTATTCCTCGCTGAGCCAGCTGAGGCGGTTCCCCTTTACCACACTAAAGATCGATCGATCGTTTGTTGCCGGTCTCGCCAAGGATCAGAAATCAGGGGCTGTAGCGAGGGGCCTGGTCGGTCTAGCCCATAGTCTGGGTCTCGTAGTGACTGCCGAGGGAGTTGAGTCTCAGAAACAGCTCTCGTTTCTCTGCGGGGAGCATTGCGACTACGTCCAGGGGTACTTGGCTAGTCGGCCGTTGAGTGCCGACAAACTAGGCGATCTGCTGCGGTCAGATTTCCAGCTCTTCGACGTCGTGGGGTTTCCACCGGCCCCCGCCGACACCCACACCTCAGCCCCGGCTAAAGCCGTGGAGGCGTCGCACACCAAGAAAAGCACAGTGAGTGACGGAGACAGCGAATGTTTGCCGTTAGAGGTTAACGCTTCCTAGCTTGCTGGCGGGTCGCGAGAATGACCACCTCTCGCTTTGAGTACAGTTACACGTCTCACCGCAACCAGCTATCCAAGTTCGCCGCCACGAAGGCATCGTCGTTCAGGTGAGGGTAGGCGCTGTAGATACGGTCGATCTGGCGCATCTGCCTCGGAGAGAGCGTTTGTCTTGGATCTAAACACCACCGCCCCGCCAGCAATCCCTGGCGGCGCAGAACCTCATGAATACCGGGGATGGCGCCTCGAAAGCCGTGGGTGGCATCGAACAGCGCGCTATTGGCGTCGGTCACTTGGGCGGCCAGCGTAGCGAGCCGCTGCGGAATGGGCAATCTCTGCTCGGCGATGACGCGATGACACTCGGCCAATTGGAGGACCGCGCGCCGGGTCCAGACCGCCCAGTGGCCCAGCAGGCCACCGACGATCCGGACGGTCTTGCTCTTGCGGTCTTGAGAGAACCGAAAAGGCGTCAGCAGGTCCATGAAGATGTTGTCATCGTTCCCGGTGTAGAGCGCGATGTTTCGCTCACGTCCCGCCTCGACCACGGCCCGAATCACGTCCAGGGTCTGGTAACGGTCAAACGCCGCGATCTTAATCGCGATCAAATTGTCGATCTCGACACAACGCCGCCAGAAGTCGAGGTCCAGGCTGCGCCCTCCTAACGATGTTTGCAGATGAAAGCCGAATACCGGAATAACCTCCGCCACCGCTTTGACGTGGGAGATGAGTTTCGACGCGGACGCCTGACGAAGGCTCCCGAGGTTGAGCAGACCCGCGTGATAGCCCAAGTCAGCTGCTAGGCGCGCCTCGCGGACAGCCTGCCGCGTGGCCCCGCAGATACCTGCCACCAGGATCACCCGAGCTGACTTCCTCGGCTGGGCGTCCCTTACGGCCTCAACCGCCAATTCCAACACCGGTCGAAGTAGGCCCACTTTCGGCTCGTGAATCGCAAACTGTGTCGTGTGGACGCCGAGGGCCACGCCGCCGACGCCGGCAGCCACGTAGTATCGCGTCAACGCCCGCTGCCTCCGCTCGTCCAGCTTCCGGTTGCCGTCCAAGGCAAGCGGATGCGCCGGGATGACCGTTCCTTTTCGCAGCCGAGCCAGCACGGCTTTGCGCGGCATCGGCAATCGAGGCATCGGCTGACCGTGGATTCGTGGCAGGGCCAAACGCTATTACCCAGCCCTTCAGTGCTTTGGGAGATCCTCGGAGAAAAGAGCCCGGCCTTGGGGAGGGGGCAGAACCTCGCGCAGCAACTCCAGCCGCCGCCGGATATGCGGGCTCGCCAACTGTCTGGGCCCCGCCTCGATGTTGATATCGCAACAAAGGCCGTGGAGGTAAAGTGTCAACGTATCCTCGAGTGCTTGCCGGCTGTAGTTCTCTAGTAATTTGGTGCGGCGAGTCGGATCACGCTGCCGCCGGATCAGTTGCTCTTTCAGGCGCCAGCTTCTCTCATCGATTTCACCGTGGGCCTCGGCGGCCAGCTCGTCCCGAACCAAATCGTGAAAGCCGCTGACCGAGTCATGTTCGAGACGTCGCGACAGCAACGCCGCCAACGCACCGTACAAGCTGTAGTGCAAGTCTGTGACTTCCTCGTCCTTGATCGCGAGAAACAGGAAATCCTGTTCGTTGAACCCAATAGTTGCTGCATAGAGCCGCCGGGTTGGCGCCGGTGGATCGAAGGTGACACCGGGGGTCGTTCCGGCCCTCCCCTTCCCTCGGTTGCGGCCGTCTCCGGCTCCCGTTAGCTTGTGCTTTTCGAGGAACGGAACAAGCACAAACGCCAGATTCGGGAGTGTCTCGCCCACCTTGGGGGGTACGGCGGCTATCGGTTCATGAAGCAGCCTTCGAAGGGCCGCTTTCTCCAACGGAAGCGCCGAAAAATAGCTAAAGGTTTCGTTCAACGGAATCATCTTGCGGCGGCACTGCCGCGCAAATGACTCCACCGTAGCTTTCGAATCCAGTGCCATGATGCAGCCTTGTTACCCAGTTCCCCCCTTTTCCCACTGGAGGGTAGTCAGCGCAAGTCAATTCTATCATGGGCCGATCTGAACCCAGACCGGCGGAAAGATCAGGTTGCAGCGGGAACTTCTTCGCAAGTCCGCGTAGCGTTGCTCTCCCAGGTAGTGGTCTAGAAGTGCGTTGCGCTGGTGGCGGGCGTGGTCGCAACGGGAACCATATCACCCCGCAGCCTCCATTATAAGCTCGTCCAAACTCCACACATGATCCGTCACCCCCGCTTCAATCGCTGGCGTGACCTTCGTAGCGACGTGAATCCGGCAGAAGTTGTGGTAGGCGAAGTGGACGGCTAGTGCGGCCTCCAGCATCTCCCACGCCTACCACAGCTGGAGCAACAAACTGTTAAGAGAACTTAGGCTGATCCAAAGCCGATCGGTCGAACGCCCGCATCTGAGTTGGTTCAGGCACTCGGGGGTTGTACCCCTGAACATAAGTTCTTTCAGGTCATACGTTGATCCCACCACTGGATAATGGTCCCTTCTACTCATTCGTCGGAAGAGTCTTAACGAAAACTGTTGTGCGCCACGCAGTGCGCGAGTACAATGACGCCAGCAGGCACCGAACTTGGAAACCTCTAACGAGCACGTAGCCATACGTCAAAACCAGCCGCGAAACGCTGCTCGAAAGGATCGGACGATGAGAGTGACCGGAGCCGCACTTCTCTTCTACGTAGGCCTGCCACTGATGGCGCTCTTTGGCAGCGAGCTACCTCCCGCCGCCGACATGAAAGTGGACTTTGATCAACACGTGAAGCCGATTTTGGCCAAGAACTGTCACGCGTGCCATGGCACCAAGCAGCAACAGTCGGGACTTCGCCTCGACAAGCGGCAGAATGCATTGCGCGGGGGCGACTACGGTCCGGTCATCATTGCGGGCAAAAGCGCCGACAGTAAGCTGATTCTCCGGCTGGTGAGTGGAGATGGTGGGATGCAGATGCCGCCGACCGGTCCGTTGGCGGCGGAAGATATCGGAATCCTCCGCGCTTGGATCGATCAAGGCGCGGAATGGGGTGATATCGAGCTTGCACCGCCGGAACCTCGAAAGCCCCTCGATCCAAAGCTCACAGCACTGATTGCGGCTGTGCGGAGCCAACAGTCCGAAGCCGTGAAAAAGCTTCTCGCCGACGATCCCGAGTTAGTCAAAGGGAGCGACTACAGCGACTCGACGCCACTTCATCATGCCGCTGGCTTCGGGGACACGGAGACGATGAAGCTTTTGCTGGACAACGGCGCGAATGTCAACGCCAAGAATCGCCTCGATGGGACGCCGCTGCACTGGTCCGTCCGGAGCGACGAAAAGACACGCCTGCTGTTGGAACGCGGCGCGGAAATCAACAGCAAGACCCAGGACGGCAGCACGCCACTGTACCTCGCCTCCCGCCGCCGCGACAGCCACTCGGTCCTAAGGCTGCTTCTGGATAAAGGAGCCGATCCCAATATCGGCACCATGAACGGACGCACGCCCTTGATGGCCGCCGCGCACGACGGAGATGTGCCGGCAATGAAGTTGTTGCTTGCAAAGAAGGCCGACGCAACGGCCCTGAGCGGCAGCGGCGCGGGAGCATTGATGGACGCCGCCCGCAGCCGCAACCTCGAGGCTGTCCACTTGTTGATCGAGAAGGGTGCAGACGTCAAGGCTCGGACAAAGCGTAATCAGACCGCCCTTGCCATGGCCGCCCAGCAGGGAGAGGAGGCCATCGTCAACGCTTTGCTGGAGCAGGGGGCCGAGCCGGACGGGCAGGACTACCGGGGCTATTCGCCCTTGATGTGGGCTGCGTACTCGGAGGCGCTGCCCGCCGGGATCGTGAGGACTCTGCTCGACGAGGGCGCCGACACCGAAGTCAGCGGAGAGGGCGAAACTCCTCGGACTCTCGCTGGTAAGCGCGGCGACAACGAAGTGGCCCGCCTGCTGGGTGTTTCCGAGAAGCAGCGCCGCAGCGGAGGCATTGCCGTCGACGCACCTCTTTCTTCCGACGGGCAATCCATCCCCGACGCCGTAGGAAAGGCCGTCGCGCTGCTCGAGAAACAAAGCTCGCAGTTTGTCAGGAAGGGCGGCTGCAACTCGTGCCATAACCAATACCTGCCTTCCGCGGCCGTGGCCCTGGCCGGTGAGCGCGGTATTACAGCTCCCAAAGAGTTGACGCAGATTCCTTTGCGGTTGCTCGAAAAAAGCCCCGAACGCACGATGAACATGGCGGCGTTCAGTCCCAACAGCGTCGGCTATGAGATGTTCGGCTATGCGGCTACCCGCAGGCCGGCCGACGAATACACCGACTCCCTAGTTCACTACCTCAAGCTGCACCAGTCGCCCGCGGGGCACTGGGCGACCACGGGCAACCGTCCTCCGCTGACCTATGACGCGTACATCACCACCGCGATGGTCGTCAAGGCCCTGCGAGATTATTCGCCCTCCGCGGAAAAAAAGGATACGGAAAGACGTCTGGCACGAGCCGCTGCCTGGCTCGATTCCGCGCAGCCGGTGACGACGCAGGAACGAGCCTTCCACCTGCTCGGGCTGAAGTGGGCGGGAGGCGATGAGGCCGTGATCAAGAAGTCGGCCCGCGGTCTGGCAGAAAAGCAACGCGATGATGGCGGCTGGTCACAGTTACCCACAATGGGCAGCGACGCTTACGCCACCGGCGAAGCCCTCTATGCGCTCCACCTGGCCGGCAAGATGAAGGTCACGGACGACGTCTACAAGCGGGGCATGCGCTACCTCTTGCGAACGCAAGGGCCGGATGGATCGTGGCATGTCAAGACACGGTCGTTCCCGGTGCAGCCGTACTTTGAAAGCGGGTTCCCGTACGGCCCTGACCAGTGGATCTCCGCCACGGGAACCAGCTGGGCATCCATGGCGCTATCGCTAGCGGTAGAGCCGCAACGATTGAGCCGCCGGTAAGCCCCGAGACTGGCGGGAACCCCGGCTGCTATTCCGCCACCGTAGTTTGGCCCGACAAGTTGTCGAACACCTGAAGCTTGACGAAGGCCGCCCGCTCGGCCGTCCTAACGGCCGATCCCCCTTTTCCTGGCTCCATTTATTCGCTAGGCAGCGTTTTCCTTGCGCTAGGACACGATTTTGGCACGGAAAATCTGGCCGCGAGGATGCTTTCCACCACTCCCGCAAAACCCTGTCACAGACTTTTCACATTTTTTCTCCTCACCACCTCAACGACTTAGGCCCCTGGGGGCCTTCTAACCCCCAATCCGTCCCCTATTCTGGTACGGGGCCCAGAAAGCGAAATCTCGGAGGGATGACCCTCGTATTTTTGCCACTTTCTGCCACCGCCTCTAGGGCGGGCCCCGGGGAACGTTGCTATGTCGTACAATTCAGAAAACTTAACCGTTAGGTCGGACACCCCCATCGGCGCCCCGCTCGCCTGCCAAACGACCGCCAGGTGACGAAAATCGCCCGCTAGCCCACGCCTAGGCCATTTTTTGACCCCGCCCGGCGGCCTTTTCTGACCAAGTACGGGGTCAAATTGGTCTCGGAGGCATTCTGATTCTTGGCCAGACCCGTAGTGCGCTGCTGGGTTGCCGTTTGGCCCGGGCGCGCGGCTGTTTTCAGCCGGTTGCAGGGGCTAAGAATCGCGAAGGGAGGCCGGGCGTCGAGCACCGCAAAGAGCGGCTTCCCCGAGCCGTGCCGGTGACTGCGGGGGCCCGCCGGATGGACACGATTCCGGCTCGGCCCGAAGGCATTCGTTCAGCTTCCGACGAGGGTACTTGACCCACCCGCCACCGTGAGGGAAACCGCAAGGACCGGCATTCATACTGAGGCACAGGGGGAAAAATACGAAACAAACCCAATTTCTCGCAAGCCAATTGCAATCAATGAGTTACGGTTAGTTCTGCACCCGCCGCGGGCAAGATTGGCGAAGGGGACATTCTGATTCATGGGCAGAGTCAACGCGGAATCGGCCATCGCCCAAGACACTGGGACACGCTCGCTCTTCTCGATATAACCAACAAGGAATCAATGGGGGGCTGGGGGTTGTCGCGAGGGTGAGAGAGAGCAAGAAACAGAGCCGGGAACGCCAGTGACAGGCCAAGCTCCGTAACGACCATGGCACAGGGATCGCCTAATTGGGTTCGTGGCATTGGTTCGTGCCATCGCGCGGCTGTGCCATTAGCTGGTGTCGTGAGACACTAGGGCCATTGCCAAAGATCCCGTCGTGAACAAAGAGACTGCCATCGAACTATGAAACTCAATGTCCTTGTGATTCCCGGAGACGGCATCGGTCCGGAAGTGATCCACGAGGCTGTTCGCGTGTTGAAGCACGTCGCCGACAAGTGGGGTCACGAACTCCGCCTCACGGAAGCTCTGCTGGGGGGCGCGGCGATCCACAAAACGGGAGGACCCTTACCCGAAGAAACAAAGCGGGCCGCCCTGGAAGCTGATGCCACGCTGCTGGGGGCCGTGGGACTTCCTGAGTTCGACGACATGCCGGCGGAAAAGAGGCCGGAGAAGGGCCTGCTCGGTTTACGCAAGGCGATGGACGTTTTCGCCAACCTGCGTCCCGTGGTGGCCTACCAGAGTCTGCTGGACTCGTCGCCTCTCAAAAACGATATCGTCCGCGGCACGGACATGCTGATCGTCCGTGAGCTGACGAGCGGCATCTACTTCGGGAACCCGCGCGGCATTAACGAGTCCGGGGGCGAACTTGTCGGAGTCAACTCCATGGTCTATCGGCGATCGGAGATCGAGCGGGTCGTCAGAATGGCTTTCGGGTTGGCCGAAAAGCGCCGCAAGAAGTTGACCTCCGTGGACAAGGCGAATGTTCTCGAATGCTCTCAGTTGTGGCGGCAGGTCGTGGAAGATGTCGCGGGGGATTTCCCCGGCGTTGCGCTCGACCATGTGTTCGTCGACAACTGTGCGATGCAGTTGATCCTGAATCCTAGACGGTTTGACGTGATCGTCACGGGGAACATGTTCGGTGACATTCTGAGCGATGAGGGCGCGGTGCTGGCCGGCTCGATCGGCATGTTGCCCTCGGCCTCGATCGGCGATCAGCTTCCGACAGGTGTGTGGCGAGGCCTTTACGAACCGGTCCATGGCTCCGCGCCGGACATCGCGGGCCAGGGCAAAGCCAATCCATTGGCGGCTATCGGCTCTGCCGCAGCCATGCTCAGCTACAGCTTTAGCCTCAAGGAAGAAGGAGCGGCGATCGAAGCAGCTATCCAAAGTGTGCTCGAAAACGGTCCGGTGACGCCGGATCTCAAGCCCGAGAGTGCCGGCACGACCGAAGAGGTGGGGGAAGCGGTTTGCGAAGCGATCGGGTGAGATAGAGAACACGTTGACGATCTGTCAATAGGCACCGCTACTTGCGTACTCAAGTTTGATATCCGATTCGCGCGTCCCAATACCGGTCAGGTAAGACAATGAAACGCGCGTTGGCCTTGCCACGACGCCTACGTTCTCTCTGTCAGCCCCAGGCGTCTCATCAACGCTTCGGAATCGGGATCCCGGCCCATGAAGCCGCGAAATAGTTGGGCGGGGTCTTCGCTGTCGCCCTTAGAGAGGATTTGATCCCGGAACTCCCGCCCCACCTTGGAGCTGAAGATTCCCTCCTGGGCGAATCGCGTGAAGGCGTCGGCGTCGAGCACCTCCGACCACTTGTAGGAATAGTAGCCCGCACCGTACCCCACCGGGTCGGCAAACAGGTGAGTAAAGCCGGCGATCATTGCGTGGTCAGAAGGCAGTTTTACGGGCGAAAAAGACTGCAGCAGATCGAAGGCGTAGGACATCACGTCGCCGTCCGGTTCCGGACTGTAGTCGATATGGAAAGCTAGATCGATGGTGCCGAAGCCGAGCTGCCGCATCTGTGCGCTGGCGGAGCGGAAATTGCGCGTTCGTTTCAGTTTCTGAAAGAGCTCGTGCGGAATCGACTCGCCAGTCTCGTAGTGCCGAGCGAAAAGATCCAGCGCTTCGCGCTCCCAGCACCAGTTCTCCATGATCTGAGAAGGAAGCTCGACAAAGTTCCAGGGAACGTTGGTGCCAGCCAAGCTGCGGATCTCCACGCGGCTCAACAAATGGTGGAGCAGGTGCCCAAACTCGTGAAAGAGCGTTTCGACCTCGCGGTGGGTTAGAAGGGCCGGTTTCTCCGCCACAGGCGGAGTCAGATTCCCGCAGATGACACCGAGGTGAGGCCGGAGGTCGTCCTTGCGGACGGTGCCCGTGATTAGGGAGTCCATCCAAGCACCGCCACGCTTGTTCTCCCTAGGAAAGAAATCAGCGTAAAACGCGCCTAGCCAAGCGCCGTCCCCGTCGTGGACGGTGTAGTAGGTGACGGCGGGATCCCATACCGGGATCCCGCTGCGCCGCTTCACCTTGATGCCGTAGAGATGCCCGGCCAGATCGAAAAGACCTTCGAGGACACTCCCGAAGGGGAAGTAGGGACGCAGCTCCTCTTCATCGAATTCGTAGTGAGTCTTGCGGAGTTTTTCCGCGTAGTAACCGAGGTCCCAGGCCTGGAGACCGGGCGCGTCTTCCCCTTCGAGCGTGCGGCGAGAATCCTGTAGCTCGTCGGATTCCTTTTGGAAGGCTTTCTGTGTCCTCCTTGTTAGGGAGCGAACAAAATCTTGAGCGCCCGCGCCCTTCTTCGCCATTCGTTCTTCGAGCACCAGGTCCGCGAAATTGTCGTAGCCGAGCAGCCGCGCCTTTTCCTGTCGGAGAGCGAGAACTTTTGCGATGACTTGGCGGTTATCGAACGCCTCACCGCTAGCTCGGGTGCTGAAGGCGCGATATACCTGCTCCCGGGTTTCCTTGTCGTCGAGGTAGGTCATCACGGCGATGTAGCTGGGCTCTTTCAAGGTGAAGCGCCAAGCGTTGACGCCTTTTCCCCCGCCGCTCTGGCGTGCGGCCTCTACCGCGCTAGGCGGCAGCCCGGCCAGCTTGGCTTCGTCTTCGATCAGCAGCTCGAAAGCGTTCGTGGCGTCGAGAACGTTCTCAGAGAACTTGGTAGTGAGTTTGGTCAGCTCGACGTTAATTTCCGTGAGGCGTGCTTTGCCGGCAGCATCGAGATCCGCCCCGTTTCGGCGGAACGCGTCCAAGGTTTTCTTGAGAAACCGAGCACGGGTTCCGGCAAGCTGTGTCGCCTCGGGGGTCGCCGCATAACCCCTCAACTGCCGCCATAGATTCTCATTTAGTGGGATACCGGAATAGAATTCGCTGACTCGGGGTTGCACGGCGTTGTACGCGGCGCGGAGTTCGGGATACGTGGAGACGGACTCCAGGTGACCGACGATACCCATGGCGTATTCGAGGCGCTCTGTGATGGCTTCGAGAGCGAGCAAGGTGTTCTCGAAGGTGCGATTCTCCTCGTCGCCCGCGAGCCGATCGAGGCGCCATTGGGCGCCGCGAAGCAGCTCGTCGATCGCAGGCTCGACCTGCTCAGCCTTGATCTGGTCGAAGGGAATCTCGAATTCGAACCGAAGCAGGGGGTTGGAATCTAGATCGGAGGACATCGATGATCTACTCGGTGGCGCAAAGGGATAAGTTTAGCAAGCAGGGCGGCGACTCCCTCAGTAGCAACACCAGGGAAAAGAAACGGCGTCCGCGAGGTCCGAGCAGCAGGGTGCCAAACAGCCCGTTTCGCACTGAAAAACGGGTAAACTTGGCTCGCTTTCAGCCACCATTGATCGGAAGAATCGAGGGTCCGTCGCTCAGATCCCCCGTGGTATTCTGGTCATTACGAACGGCGTGGACACGCCCAGATGCCTGCCCGAGAGAGCGAAGCATTCGTCTTACGCACGTATCCGTATCGGGAGGCAGACCTGATCGTCAGCTTCGTTGCGCGGGATCAGGGGAAACTTCGAGGCACGGCGCGGGGCGCGCGGCGGCCAAAGAGCCGGTTTGGTTCGGGGTTGGAACGGCTGTCGCACACCCGGATCTCCTACTTCCAACGACAGAACCGGGAGTTGGTCAGCCTGGACCGTTGTGAGCTTGTCGGGCCGCCGCTGTTTCTGCGGGCCGATTACACCACCAGCCTGGCGCTCGACTATGTGGCGGAAGTTTGTGACCAGTTGTTGCCCGAGCACGAGCCAAACGACGCGTTCTTTCGTCTCCTGCAGCTGGTTGCCGCCGAGCTGTGGGCGGGAATGAATGGGGCCTCCCGGCCCAATGGCGTTGGGCGGACCGGTGAACCCGAACTTGTTGCCGCGGCCTCCGGCGAGCACGCGGTGTCGGCCGCCGTTGAACGTCCGGCCCCCGAAGAGCGGAGGCCTGACCAGGGAGACCAAAGCCGTGGCAGCGAAGGGCCGGAACCCCCGGGGTCGCTTTGGCGGGTAGTGACCTACTTTTCGTTGTGGGCGGTCCGTTTGGGGGGCTGGCTGCCGCCTTTGAATGTTTGTATTCAGAGTGGCGTCGAGCTGAAACCGGACGAAACCGCATATTTCGAGGGGTCCCAGCCCGGCCTTTTCTCGGCGGATTATAGAACGACCGATAGTTGGCCTCTGACACCGATTTCGCGTTCGATTGCCGTCGAGATGCTCAGGAAGCCGCTCGATCAACTCGAGCCGCACGGCTGGAGCCGCCGGACCACCGAAGACCTGCGGAGGTTCTTGGTCCAGAGGCTGGAGGCGCAGTTCGAACGCCGGCTCACGACCGCCGCGGCGCTGGCCCAGTGCTAGGGCATCGTATTCTCTGGCCTGGGTCGCAACAGGATGCAAACCTTTCATTTTCAGGACATCGTTTCTAGCCTCAAGTCCTACTGGGCAAAGAACGGCTGCGTCATTCAGGAGCCGTTTGACGTCGAAGTGGGCGCGGGGACGATGTGTCCCGAGACGTTCCTGCGGGTCCTCGGCGCTGATCCTTATCGGGTAGCCTACGTGCAGCCGAGCCGGCGTCCGGCCGACGGCCGTTACGGAGAAAATCCCAACCGGCTTTATAAGCACATGCAGTTGCAGGTCATCCTCAAGCCGGCGCCTGATGACGTCGTCGAGCTCTACCTAAAAAGCCTCGAAGCGATTGGCATCGACCTGCGCCGCCACGACCTAAAGCTCGAAGAGGATAACTGGGAGTCCCCGACACTGGGGGCATGGGGGATCGGCTGGCAAGTGATGCTCGACGGGCTGGAGGTCACCCAGTTCACATATTTCCAGCAGTGCGGGGGGATCGATCTCGAAGTCGTCCCGGCCGAGCTGACCTACGGACTGGAGCGGCTGACCGCCTTTCTGCAAGACGTCGACAGCATCTACGACATCAAGTGGAACGAGGAGTGGGGTTACCACCACGTTCGCTTCCAGGACGAGCAACAATACTCCGTCTACAACTTTGAGAAGGCCGATGTGCCGGCCGTATGGAAGGAGTTCGACCTACACGAGGGCGAGTGCCAAAGGCTGCTCGAGGAATACGGATCTGTTGAAGATCCGTCTGAAACGCGTCGCTTTCCCCTGCTGGCGGCCTACGATCGCGTTTTGAAGTGCTCGCACTTGTTCAATACTCTCGACGCACGTGGCGCGATCAGCGTCACCGAGCGTGTCGCCGTCATTGCGCGGGTTCGCAAGCTGGCCGTCGGGCTGGCCAAGAGCTGGATGGACCAGCAAGCCGCGCTGAAGTCCGCCGCCGACCCCGCCGAGGTTGCCGGGCCATGAAGTCACAAGAATTCTTGCTCGAAATCGGCGTGGAGGAGATTCCTCACTGGATGATCCCCGGTGCGCTGACGGGTCTAGAGCGCGGGTTTCTGGAAGCTCTCGAAGAGGCCAACCTGCGCCAGGGCGTGGAGGTCACCACCGAAGCCACACCGAGACGGCTGGTGCTGGTGGCAAACGGCGTCCCTGACCGGCAAGCAGATCGTGAAGAGACTTTGAAGGGACCCCCGCGCAATGTCGCCTTCGATGCCGAGGGGAAACCAACCAAGGCCGCCGAAGGTTTCGCCAAACGTGCCGGAATTGGGGTGGAAGATCTCGAGACCGGCGACGACGGCCGCTTGCTGGCGAAGCGGTTGGTCAAGGGGCGTCAGACATCTGAAATCCTCGCGGAAGCGTTGCCCGCTGCGATTCTGGGAATTCACTTTCCTAAGGCGATGTATTGGAAGGGGAAGGCGGGTGCTCGCTTTATCCGACCCATCCGTTGGCTGGTGGCACTCTTGGATGGCGATGTCGTCCCGTTTAAAATCGAGGGTGTCCGCGCGGGGAACCACACGTTCGGTCACCGGCGCCTGGGAACGGGAGAGATCGCGGTCAACGGTGCCGAAAACCTTCGTGAAGAACTGCGGGCTGCGTTTGTCGTCCTTTCGCCCGAAGAGCGCCGTCAAAAAATCGAACTTGAAGCCTCTGCGGCGCTGCCTACGGGGCAACGCGTTCGGCCTAACCCCGACCTACTCGAAACGCTCGTTTACCTTACCGAGTACCCGACACCCATCTCCGGAGACTTTGACCCCGACTATCTTCGCCTGCCTCCCGAAGTTCTGGAGACGGTGATGCTGCACCACCAGAAGTACTTCGCCGTCGAGGACGAGAACGGGAAACTGGCTGCTCATTTCGTTGCGGTGGCCAACCTGAATGGAGATCCCGATGGCGTCATTCGCCAAGGCCACGAGCGCGTGCTGCGCGCCCGCTTTAGCGACGCACAGTTTTTCTGGGAGACCGACCAGAAAAAGCGGCTCGGGGAGCGGGTGGAAGACCTTAAGCAAGTCACCTTTCAGGCCAGACTGGGTTCGTACCACGACAAGACGCTTCGCAACCAGACACTTGTTAAGGGGCTCGCCGAAGCCACGGGTGGTTTTTCCTCCGAGGAAATCGAGCAGGCGCAACGCGCGTCCGAGCTCGCCAAATGCGATCTGACGACTGAGATGGTCGGGGAGTTTCCCGAACTGCAAGGCATCATCGGAGGGATCTACGCGGACGCTCAAGGCGAATCCAAGGAAGTTGCCGACGCGATTTACGATCACTACAAACCCGAGGGTGCTCACCAGAGCCTACCGCGCGGCCGCATCGGCCAAATCGTGGCTGTTGCCGACAAGCTGGATACTCTGGGCGGAATGTTTCGACTAGGAATGATGCCGAGCGGGTCGAAGGATCCATTCGCATTGCGCCGTGCCGCCTACGGTATTGTTCTGATCGTAGTGCGGGGAGCGCTACCGCTGACCATCAGCGACTTGTCCGGTCTGGCTGGCGCCGGCGACAGCACGGCTGAGTTGCGCGAGTTCTTGCTAGAACGGGTGCGCCATTTTCTTAAGGAAGAACGAGGATTCAAGTACGACGAGGTCAACGCAGTGTTAGCAGCCGCGGACGATGATCCTCGCGACGTCGTAGCGCGCTGCGAGGCGATCGCCGAAGTGCGGCCCACGGAAAACTTTGAGCCGCTGGCGGTCAGCTTCAAACGCATCAAGAATATTTTGCGGCAAGCAGGGGGGATCGAACAGTTCGACGGGCAGCGAGTAGATGAGTCGCTGCTGGAAAGCGGCTCGGAGTCCAAACTGTTCCAGACGTTCGAGGAACTCAGACCGCAGGTTGTCGAACATAAAGGCCGCGGCGACTACGTCAGCGCCCTGACTTTGATCGCCTCGCTGCGTCCGGATGTGGATTTGTTTTTCGACGAAGTCTTGGTCATGGCCGAGGAAGAGGGCGTCCGCCAAAATCGGCTGACTTTTCTGGCGCAACTTCTTGGGGAATTTTCCACCATCGCCGACTTCGCGGAGATTGTGTCCGCGAAGTAGCGCTTGAGCGACGCCGACGAAATACCGACACGGAGAATGTGAATGAAAAAGTACGTTTACGCTTTCGGTGGTGGGACTGCCGAAGGCGACGGCACGATGAAGGATACCCTCGGCGGCAAAGGCGCCGGCCTCGCCGAGATGAGTAGGGCGGGTGTTCCTGTTCCGCCCGGTTTCACCATTGCTACCGATGTGTGCAACCTCTATTTCGCTGCCAGCAACCGGACTCCTAGCGGCGTGGAGAAGGAAATGAAGAGGGCTGTCGCAGCACTCGAGAAGAAGAACGGCCAGAAGCTGGGAGATCCCCGCAATCCGTTGCTGGTGAGCGTGCGCTCGGGCGCCAAGTTCTCCATGCCCGGCATGATGGACACGATTCTCAACCTGGGCCTCAACGACAAGACCACGGCCGGGCTGGCGAGGAAATCCGACAACCCGCGGTTTGCCCGCGACTGCTACCGTCGCTTCATCCAGATGTTCGGCAACGTCGTCCTCGAGATCGGCAAGGAAGAGTTCGAGCACATTTTCGAGGGTGTCAAGAGAAAGAAGCGGGCTAAGCTCGACACGGACCTCACCGCTACCGACCTGCAACTCGTCGTCGCCGAATACAAAAAGCTCGTCAAGAGGAAAACCAAGAAAGCTTTCCCCCAGGACCCTTACCGCCAGCTCCAGATGGCCCGGGACGCCGTCTTCGGCTCGTGGTTTAACCCCCGCGCCAATCACTACCGGCGCATGAGCGGAATCGCGGAAGATCTGGGCACCGCGGTGAACGTGCAGACGATGGTTTTCGGCAACCTGGGCGAGACCTCCGCCACCGGCGTCGGCTTCACACGGAACCCGGCAACGGGCGAAAACCG
Organism: Bryobacterales bacterium; assembly: GCA_965222095.1. Taxonomy (GTDB): domain Bacteria; phylum Acidobacteriota; class Terriglobia; order Bryobacterales; family UBA6623. The sequence goes on along the minus strand of CBDCTD010000004.1, from coordinate 553,564 downwards.
ATTCTATGGCGAGTTCCTCATCAACGCGCAGGGCGAGGACGTCGTTGCCGGGATTCGGACGCCCCGACCGATCTCCGAGCTCAAACGTATCATGCCCCAAGCGTATGGGCAGCTGAATCAGATTACCCACAACCTCGAAAATCACTACCGCGATATTCAGGACTTCGAGTTCACGATTCAGGAATCAAAGCTCTTTATGCTTCAGACCCGCAACGGCAAGCGCACTGGCCCGGCCGCCGTTCGCTCTGCCGTCGAGATGGTGGAAGAAGGACTCATCTCGAAGCGGGAGGCGGTCTTGCGCGTCGACCCGCTGCAGCTCGACCAGCTACTGCACCCGGTATTGGAGCCCGCGTCGAGAAAGCAACTCCAACGGCTGGCCAAAGGGCTGCCAGCTTCGCCGGGCGCCGCGGTCGGCAAGATTGTCTTCACCGCGGATGACGCTGTCGAAAAGGCGAAGGCGGGGCCCGTTGTCCTTGTCCGTGCCGAGACAACGCCGGACGACATCCATGGCATGGAGGTGGCTAAGGGCATTCTCACATCCCGTGGAGGTATGACAAGCCACGCCGCCGTCGTCGCCCGAGGGATGGGCAGTCCGTGCGTGGCCGGCGCCGGAGACATTGTTGTCGATGCCAAGAAGAAACGAATTCGCGCCGGAAAAACGACCCTCGCCGAAGGCGATTGGATCTCGCTCGACGGCTCGACGGGCGAGGTGTTCGGCGGACAGGCGGCGACGATCGATCCCGACCCCTCGGGCGGGCATCTGGAAAAGTTCATGACCTTCGTCGACGAATTCCGCACCATCGGCGTGCGCACGAACGCGGAGGTTCCCCGCGAGGCTAAGACCGCGCGGAGCTTCGGCGCCGAGGGCATCGGCCTGTGCCGCACTGAGCACATGTTCTTCGAAGGCGAGCGCATCGAGCACATGCGGACGATGATCTTGGCCGACAACGAAAAGGATCGCCGCAAGGCCCTCCGCAAGCTCCTGCCCATGCAACGGCGCGACTTCGCCGCTTTGTTCAAGGTGATGGACGGCTATCCAGTGATCGTCCGCACGCTCGACCCTCCGCTGCATGAGTTCTTGCCCAAACGGGAAGACCTCATGGTCGAGATCGCCGAAATGCGCGCGCTCCGTGAGCCCAAGAAACGTATCGCCGAAAAGCAAGCGCTGCTTGACCGCGTTAACGGGCTGCACGAGTTCAATCCCATGCTTGGCCACCGCGGGTGTAGGCTCGGCATCACCTACCCGGAAATCACCGAAATGCAGGCGCAGGCCATTTTCGAAGCGGCGGTACAGTGCGCCCGGAAAGGCGTCAAGGTCATTCCCGAGGTGATGATTCCACTGGTCGGCGACGTCAAAGAACTCGAGCACCAAAGGAAGATCGTGGTCGAAACAGCCAAGAAGGTCTTCGCCAAGGCCGGCGTCCGTGTCGACTACCTGGTCGGGACGATGATCGAGGTGCCGCGCGGGGCATTGACCGCGGACAAGGTCGCCGAGGCGGCCGAGTTTTTCAGCTTCGGCACGAACGACCTTACGCAAACCACCTTCGGCTTCTCGCGCGACGACTCGGGCGGATTCCTCGGCGTGTACCGGGAGAAGAACATCTTCACTGAGGACCCCTTCGCCGTGCTGGACGCTGAAGGGGTAGGCCAGTTGATTAGGATTGCGGTTGAAAAGGGACGCCGCTCGCGTCCCGGCCTCGAAGTCGGCATCTGCGGGGAGCACGGCGGCGACCCGAAGTCCGTCGAGTTTTGCGTCCACGCCGGGCTGGACTACGTCAGCGCCTCGCCCTACCGCGTGCCGATCGCCAAGTTGGCCGCCGCGCAGGCCGCCTTGGCTCAAGGCAAGGAAGAGACGATGAGAACGGCTTAGCCGAGGTCCAATACTGTTGCTCTGGGTGGAGCCTGGCGCGTCGAGGGAGTCTCGACACGGCATGCTCAAAGCGTACGCTTTTAGGGGACTCGATGTCGCCACGAATGGCGACACGGCACGCAAGAATGCGTGCGCCACAAAAGCAAAAGGCCGCGGATCTAGCAGGCAAGGAACGAGAGCGGCGCCCCTGGGTTCACTTCGGGGCGGAGGATTCGGCGGCGGTGCTGACTTGGACAGCCTGCCCCCCCGACAGCTTCAAGCCGATTCGCCCGTTTAGAAACTCGGTGATCTGCTCGCCCAACAACTCGACCGTGCCGTTGCTGAGAAGTGAGGAGTCCTGCAGCTCTTCGATGGCCTTGAAGTTGCCGCGCAGCACGAGCAATAGGGCTTCGGGGTCGACCAGGTAGCGGACCGCGACTTCGTGTTCGCTTGCCAGTTGGTTGACGAAGCATTTCAACAGATTCAGAGCCGGCGCCTCGGCGGGTTCGGGCCTTAGGTTCTTCGGAGGCGGCGCGCGGTCTTCGGGGGGAGTTTCGAGACCCCTTCGAATAGCCTGGACAAGGTCGTCGGCGCGCGGGCTGTCCGGCTTGATGCTCAGGCCGCGAAACTGCTTCAGATCTTGTCGCCGCGCCGGGCGTGCCCGAGCCAGCCCGACGAGTACCTTGTCGTCCGCCAGCCAGCGCCGCGGCCGGTCTACTTCCCGAACCCACTTTTCCCGCCATTCCACGAGACTTCGGAGAACAGCATATTCCAGTTCGTCAAGGCGACTACCGGCGGCCAACCTTTCCGCTACGGCGTCGACGTTTATCTCGTAGCGCTGTGGCTCGGCGTAGGCGGCGGAAAGGTCGAGGGCCCATTCTCGCCTTCCACGCCGTTCGAGATCCCCGAGCAGCTTTTCCGCGGCCGCAACCAAATGCGTCACATCCGCCCGGGCGTAGTCTGCCATGGCGGCCGGCAGCGGCCGCTGCAACCAATCAGTCCGAGTGTGTCCCTTGGCCAGCCGGACGCGGAGCAGCTTTTGAAGGAGAGCCGCTAGGCTGATCTGCTCGCCGAGTCCGGTGAGACCCGCGGCGATCGTCGTATCCAACACCGGCGACGCGACAACGCCAGAGTGGTGATAGAGACATTCCTGGTCCTGCTCGATGGCGTGCGCGACTTTGAGAACCTTCGGATCGGTGAAGACGTCGAGCAGGGGGCCGAGATCCGCCACCGATAACGCCAGGGGATCAATGAGCCAGGCTTCCTCTTGGTCAGCGACCTGAATCAGACCGAGCTGAGGGAAAAAGGTCTTTTCGCGAACGAACTCCGTGTCAAAAGCAACGATGGGCTGCGCGGCAAGCCGCGAGGCAACCTCAACCACCTGGGAACGCTCGTTGACAAGGCCTTGAGCCTCCGCTCCCCGGCGCGTCTGGCGGCGATGGGTGGTGCCTCCGTCGTCGCGACCTTGCCGTTTGGTGGAAGTGGTTGGCATTCGCTTGATGGACCGTCCTCAGCCCGACTCCCGTTGGATGCACGCACTCTTCGAAAACACAAGCCCCCTGTTGTCCAGCCGGGAGCTCACTTTGCTGCAAACGACACTTGCCGAACCCACTCACCGCGAGCGCCCAGATCGTCGCGCTGAGTTTTCGCGGATACGGTTCTATCCGGTCGGCGAGTGCCGAGGTCCTCGCGGGGGATTCGCTCGCAAAGGAGACTACTCGATCGCAAGCTTGTCCACCTGAATAACACCGTCCTTCATTTCGCCGCTGACCTTGACAAGTAGATTGTCCTGCTTCGTGGTCTCTTTCAGTTCTCGTAGCGCCTTGACGTTGCCCGCTTCATTGAAGCGGACATACTGTCCGTCTTTGGTGACGATCCCAAAGCCGCTCTTCGAGCAGTTCTTGATGCAGCGAAGGGTGTGGCCGGCGGCTTGGTTCAGCCTTGTGGCGGCACACATGGTGTCCATCAGGTGGCCTTCAAACTCAGCTGCTGGAGCTGCCATGCCGGCCAGCAGCAGGGCGAACGCCAGGGTCGAAGTTTTCCGCATCTCCATCAGGTCCTTTCCGCAGTTCCAAATGTGTTCACTACCAGGTTAATCCAGATGGGCAGCCTGCGGTCAAATGGACGGCCGTGCGCGCCGACCAGACCGCCGTGCTTTCAGCATCATCTTGCGTTGGACAATTCTTGACATGCACGCCCCGATTCAGTTGGGTATGATGGAGCCAACTCTCAATGAAGTACCCGCTGGTTGCGCCGCTGGCGGCCCTGGTAGCGGGAATCATCGCGGCGCAATTCGCACTCTTTTCCTTCCAGGAAACGCTGCTTTCCATTTTGTTGCTCACGGGACTGGGTGGGCTCGGCCTGCGGTATGACGCCGCTAGGGCGGGGCTTGCCGCTTGTCTCGCGGGATTCGTATTGGCCGGGGCCCTGTTGGCGTCACGGTCCGACCCGCGGGACCCCTTCTTGATCACCGAGGTTCTGGGTCGCGAAGACGCTCGCCTCGAAGACCCCATGCGGCTCCGTGGTTACGTCCGAATCCCCCCGGAAGCTTTGGAGCACGCGGACCGCTTTGTTCTGGAGTCCGAGTCGATCTTTCGTAGCACCACCGCTCGCGGCGGCGTTCGCGTAACCGTTTACCGCAGGCAGAACACCCCTCGTCTGAAGCTGGATTACGGCCAACGTATCGAGTTTCTGGCGCGGATTCGTAGGCTGCGCAATTTCGAAAACCCCGGAAGCTTCGATCGCGTGGCATACCTGAATCGCCAAGGTATTCACTTGACGGCTACGGTGCGCGCCGGCACGCCTATTCTCACCCTGGAGGGGACTGGCGGAAGCATTTGGCAATCGTGGCTTTGGAGGCTTCGCGGGAGGGCGCAACGGAGACTGGATGCGCTATTCCCCGTGCCGCAGCCGGATGGTTTCGTTGGGATCGCGGTCCTGCGAGCTCTGCTGCTTGGGGATCGGACTTCCCTCGACCCGGAAACGACCAAGGAGTTTCAGCGCACCGGGACCTATCATGCGCTGGTGATCTCGGGGTTGCATATCGGTGTTGTGGCCTTCCTACTGCTGCTCGTTCTGCGAGTTGCCGGCGTTCCTAGGGCGTTCCGCGCTGTGGTTGCGTTGGTTTTGGTGGCGCTCTATGCGTTCCTTGTGGGAGCGCGCCTCCCGGTGCTGCGGGCGACGTCGATGTTTGCGGTCTTCTTGGCGGCGAGCCTCGTTTACCGGCGGCGCCGAGCGTTCAACGTGATCGCCGGTACGGCATTGTGCTTCCTGGTAGTCGACCCGGATTTACTCTTCGACGTCGGATTCCAGATGTCGTTCCTTTCGGTCGGGCTCATCGCCGGTGTAGCCGTCCCCTTGCTCGAAAGAACATTGGAACTTTATCGGCTGGCGCTTAAGGATATTTGGAACAAAGATCGTGACCTTCACCTCGCCCCCCGCGTTGCGCAGCACCGGGTGGGGTTGCGCCTGTATCTTGAACCGCTGACAGGGCTCATACCCTTGCCCAGACGTGCTCTCTCTTTCGTCGCCTGCGGCCTGTTGCGCGTGCTGGTCTGGGCGGCCGAGATCTCTGTCGTGACATTCGTCATACAGACAGGCCTTGCCCTGCCTATGGCTGTCCATTTTCAGCGGGTGTCGTGGGGTGCTCTATCAGCCAACCTGCTCGTCTTACCATTGCTGCTGGTCGCCGTGCCTGTTGGTTTGCTCGCGATGCTGACCGGGTGGTCATCGATGGCCACTATAGCGGCGGGGGCGGCCGAAGGCATGGCCGCGGTGGTCGATTGGCACGCTCACAACCTCGGGGGGGACGTGCGAGTGCCTCCGCCCCCGGCATGGCTCGGAGTTCTGTTCGGCGCTTCGCTCGTCGTCCTGGCGCTCACGTTCCATCATCGTCGCGCGTGGCAGATGGCAGCCGCTGGATCGACGATCCTCCTCTTGGTCTTGATAGTGGTTCACCCGTTTCCGCCCAGCTATGTACCGGGGCGTTTAGAGCTGACGGCCCTTGACGTGGGACAAGGAGAATCCTTGTTTCTGGCACTCCCCGACGGCCGTTCCCTGGTAGTGGATGGAGGTGGATTCCCGGACTTTCCGGGCTTCCCGCGCCCTGCGATCGACATCGGCGAGTCAGTCGTGTCGCCTTACCTGTGGTCACGCTCGATCAAGCAACTGGATGTCGTAGCCGTCACGCACCCGGACGCCGATCACATGGGCGGCGTCCCGGCGTTGCTCCGCAACTTCCGGGTAAACGAGTTGTGGCTCGGAGCGGAGCCGTCTTTTCACGAGTACCGAGCGCTGATAGAGCTAGCCAAGCGTCGCGGCGTCGAGATTGTCACCTTGCGGCAGGGAGAAGTTCGCTCCTTCGGTGAAGTGCGATGGGAAGTTTTGGGGCCGGCTTCCCCGGGAAACGACGGCTGGTCGCGAAACGATCGAGCGTTGGTCCTTCAGGCCACCTACGGAAGGCACAGTTTTCTGTTGACGGGTGACATCGAGAGTAGAGGCGAGGATGGTCTGCTTGAAAACGAACTTCTGCAGCGCAGTGACGTCCTCAAGATCGCTCACCATGGGAGTCGAACTTCTTCGCACCAACCGTTTCTGGATCGTGTTCGACCGACATTCGCGCTCATCTCCGCGGGCAAGGCCAACTTCTATGGCCACCCGCATCCGGAGGTGATTCGCCGATTAGCTCGGCAACGGATCGCCGTCTTGCGCACCGACCTCGAGGGATCCGTATCGATTTCGAGTGACGGGCAGCGGTTTTCCGTGACAAGCTATCGCCGGCAGAGAGTTGGCCGGATGCCTCCTGCTTCTCCCGCACCAAGTGTAAATCCATAGTCTGGTCATTACACCTCGAGCGGAGGTCTTGATTAGGGTCGTGAGGGTGCTGTCACCCTCACAAGGAGCGCTTGGGCTGTGCTGAAACTTGGGAATCCTGGAAGGGAACAAAGGGAGCCATCCAGAGACTAGAGATCGATTGCCGCTCATCGCTGTTGAACGAATCGAGACCGAAGCGAATCAATCGGCAGTCCTTTTTCTCGCGATAAGTACGAAACAAGCGGTCCCACAGCGAGAGGACACTGGCATAGTTGGAGTCGGTTTCCACTTTCTCGCGCGAATGGTGAAGCTTGTGCATGTCGGGCGACACCAAGGCGTAGCGAACGAGTCGGTCGATCTTGCCAGGCAGTGCGAGGTTGGCATGGTGGAATTGCGTCGCCAGCAGCAGAATGACGTCGTAGAGTATAAGCCCTTCGATGGGAATGCCGAGGATCGGAATCAGCGGCAGCCGAAGTGTCGCTGAAATCGCAATCTCACCGAAGTGAAAGCGGGTAGCCGTCGAGACGTCCATTACGGGATCACTGTGGTGAACCTGATGAAAAGTTCGGTTACGAGCGGCTCACAAGGATCACGTCTGGAGCTATGACTTCGTGCATGAGCGAACCCATGACGGAAGGGCCTTTCGATTATTAACCCTACTGGATGAATACACCCGGGAGTGTCTGGCCATTGAGGTCCAACGACAGATGAATCACCAGGACGTGTTGGATCGATTGGCGGAGTTGTTCGTGGATCGGGGAGTGCCTGAATACATTCGGTCCGATAACGGGTCAGAGTTTACGGCTCAGGCGGTTCGGGACTGGCTGAAGGCTGTTGGGGTGAGGACCTTATACATCGAGCCCGGCAGCCCCTGGGAGAATGGATATGTGGAGAGCTTCAACGGAAAACTGCGGGATGAACTGCTGAACGTAGAAGTCTTCGACACGTTGTGGGAGGCGAAGGTGTTGGCCGAGAGATGGCGCAGGGAGTACAACCAGCGACGGCCTCACAGCGCCTTGGCCTATCGGCCGCCGGCGCCGGAGGCCAGATTACCCAGGTCCCAGGACCAGAGTTCTATACCATGGAGTGGACTTCAAATGGTCCCAGGTCTAACTTAGAGAGTGGACTCGTTCCTGGGGGCAGGTCAAGGAAGATGGCGAGTTGAGCGACCGCATGAGGGATTTGATGAGGCTAGGCCACGAGACTCGTCGGAGCGGATCGCTGAGACTAGTGAAGATTGAACCTGAGGCTTTTCGTCGTCTCATTCTTGATTCCGAGATTGAGCCGAGCCGCGCCTTGTTGCTGAGGGATGTGCCCAAGTACTCTCTGATAGCGACCAGGGACGGCACCGCGGGAGAAAGTATTGACCGCTCGAACGGCGAGAACCTTCGGATCGTTCCGGGCGCCATGGATGGTGCGGTGGATGCGGTGCAACAAGAAGGCGGGCGTACCTGGTTCCGTGGGTGGGCGTCCGATGGAGACCACAGCAAGCCAGCCGATCGCGTGCTGGTGTTCGTCAACGGGAAGTCAAATCATGCCGAGCACGCCGAGGTCCGAAGAGTCTATGTTGCCAAGGCCTTCAACGCTCCGTCGCTGAGACAGGCTGGATTCCGCGTTGAGTTGCTGTGGCCCGTCTTCGGAAGCGATCCCCCACCGGTAGTGCGAGTCTTCGCCATGTCCCCGGGAGGCGTGGCGTCGGAGCTTCGCTATGAGCCAGAGTATCACGACTCTTCCCGGACGCTGCGTCTGGGTAAGGGGGCGAGCACGATCAAATACTCCCTCGCGACCGATGCGGACACTCTCGAGGAGTCCGTCGTGTCCTCAGGCGGGGAGACCATTCGCATCATTGCCGGTACTATGGATGGCGCGGTCGATGCCGTGCGCCAGGAGGAGGGCTATACAAGATTCAGCGGGTGGGCGTCCGATGGCACCCACCTCCTGCCGGCCAACCAAGTAGCCGTCTTCGTCAATGGTGAGGCGGATCACTATGGTCACACAGCGGTGAGCCGAAGCGATCTCGTCGAGGCATTCGGCTCCCCATCCATGGCGCGGGCCGGCTTCGACGTCGTCTTATCGCGGGCGGTCTTCGAGCAAGATCAGTCGCCCATGGTACGAGTATTCGCGATCTCGCCCAAATCGGTAGCTTCTGAGCTTTGGTGTCAATCGGAGTACGCCGATGGCTCGCATAAGTGGCGTCTGGGCACTAACGCGAGAGAGATTAGATTCTCCCTTCAGAAAAACCGAGCCGGTTCTGAGGAGTCCATTGTCTCCCCACAGGGCGAGACCATTCGCATCGTTCCCGGCAATATGGATGGTGCCGTCGACGCTGTCAGTCAGGAGAAGGCGCAAACGCGGGTTAGTGGCTGGGCATCCGATGGAGAACACCGCAGGCAGGCCGATCAGGTGATCGTATTCGTCGATGGCGAAGCGAATCACTACGGACACAAAGTGGTCAGCCGCAGCGACCTCGTCGAGGCTTTCGGCGCCCCGTCCTTGCTCCGGGCCAGCTTCGACATCGTCCTACCAGAGTTGGTTTTCGAGCGGGATCGACCGCCAATAGTGCGGGTCTTCGCTATCTCGGCGAGCGGGATAGCTTCAGAGCTGCGCTATCTTTCAGAGTACTTGGATGGTTCTCGAACGCTAAAGCTAGGTAAGCATTGAACTCCAACTGGCCGCCTCGTTTTCACGTTACAACCAAACTCCTTCGCAAAGCGACAAGCCTGCTTTCTTGGCTTTTCTAGTGATGATGGATCGCCGAAGCAACCTGGGTGAGGAGGCCGGCAGGGCATGACTATGGGCCTCTCTTTCCCCAGAAGCCTTCACATCTTTGCGTTGTTTGGTTTCGCGGTAGCCCAGCCGCTGTTCGATCTGCTCTCTAGAAACGCGGATTTCCTAGTTGCACACCGCCTTCGTCCGTTGGATCTGGTGGTTCTTGTAGGTATCTTGTGCCTCCTTTTTCCCGGGTTGCTGGCTTTAGTTGAAGCTGCCGCTGGTTCGCTACATCCCCGAGTAGGGGAGTTCATGCATGGATTGGCAATCAGCCTCCTGGCCGGTGCGATCGCTGTTCAAGCTTTCAAGAAGCTGTTCGGTGGCCCGGGACTCCCTCTCATCGTCGGCGCGCTACTTGTTGGCCTACTGGCAGGCTGGGCTTCTTGCCGAGTGCGCCCGGTGGAGAGCTTTCTCACTTTTGTCTGGCCGAGCATCGTGGTGTTCCCGGCTCTCTTGACCGGCAGGTATCCGAAAGAGGCGCTTCCTGTTACAGCAGCGAACTATCCAGATAACCTGTTTACGTGGCTAAGCGGGAACTACGAGTTGAACGCTTTCGAGAGAGTGTCGCGTATCTGCCCTGAAGAACTATGCCGCGAGCCGATATTGAGAGACTTCTTCCTCGGCTTCGTCGGGCCAAAGTCTCGCACGGTAGCCGTAACCGAGGGGAGATTCGGTGGTGGTCTTCGTGGATGGTGAAGCTGATCACTACAAACACTCCGCGGTTAGCCGAATCGGCCTCGTCGAGAGGTTTAAGGCCCAGTCGTTAAAGCAAGCGGGATTCCATGTTGTTGTGCCGCGCGATATCATCCATCGGGATCCGCCGCCGGTGGTGCGAGTGTTCGCTATTTCGTCGACTGGAGTGGCTTCGGAGCTGCTTTATCGCACGGCCTACGAGGACGGGGGTCGGGAGTTCCGGTTAGGGAATAACTAAGGCTCCGAACGTTACTTCGCGGGACCGACGGGGCGTAAGGCCATCTCGGCCTGTATTTACCGTGACTTCATCTGGAGGTTGGGGTGCTGGGCTGCCGTGGAGGATCGTTCCAGACACCGTACAACCCGCATTTTCAATTTGGTGTTTGACATCCCGACCTTCCAGCGGCCTTGAGCGTCTTTATTCATAGGGGCTAGAGCCCGATGAGGACGCCAGGGAGGCCAACACCCAATGGGTGAAAAACAAACCAAGCCATTCCAGCTAAGTTTCAACGGCTTGTTGAAAGTCGATTTCCAGGGATCGCACGTCACTTCCGACGGTGGCCTGATTTTGGTTCGCGAACTGGACGAACGGCTCGGTCTCGGAGAACTGATTGACGAGCATCTCAGCGACTCCCGGCAAGGCACAAACAAGCAGTTCACGCTCGCTGATCTGTTGCGGCAGTCGGTCTACAGCCGCTTGGCGGGCTACGAGGACCTCAACGACGCCGAGCGGGTTTCGATCGATCCGACGTTTCGGCTGATCGGTTCGCAGAAGATCTGGGATCGCGGTGCGGCCTTGACCTCGACGCTGCACAGCTTCGAGACGGAGATGCTGGCGAGCGAAGAGAACCTGCTGGGGCTGATGGCGCTGAACCGAGAGCTGGTCGGGCAAGCGGAAGCGTTCGACGACTCCGAGCGGGTCGTTCTGGACATGGACTCCACCGAGAGTCCGGTCCATGGCCAACAGGAAGGCAGTGCCTACAACGGACACTTCGAGTCGGTCTGCTATCACCCGTTACTTTTGTTCAACGGTCATGGTGATTGCCTCGCTGCCAAGCTGCGTCCCGGCAACGTGCACAGCGCCGAGGACTGGGATGAGCTATTGTTGCCGGAGATCGAGCGCCAACAGGCTGCGGGCAAGCAGGTCGCCTTCCGGGGCGATGCGGCCTTTGCCAAGCCGGAAGTTTATGAGGCTTCGGAGGAACGCGGAGTACAGTACGCCATTCGCATTCCGGCCAACAAGAGCCTGGAGTTGGAGATCGAAGACATCTTGTTTCGGCCGCCGGGAAGGCCCTCCCGGAAGCCCTTGGTGCGCTACAAGAGTTTTCGCTATCAGGCGGAGAGTTGGTCGCAGGCGAGGCGGATCGTCGCCAAGGTCGAGCATCACCAGGGCGAGCTGTTCCCGCGGGTCGGATTCATCGTGACGAGCATGAGCTTGCCAAGCCGCTCGGTGGTGCGCTTCTACAACAAGCGCGGCACGGCGGAGCAGTGGATCAAGGAAGGCAAACAGGCCACGCATTGGACAAGGCTGTCGTGCCATCGGTTCCGGGCGAACGAGGTACGGCTACAACTGAGCGTGCTGGCCTACAACCTGGGCAACTTGTGGCGGCGGCTCGGACTGCCGAACAGGATCAAGAGTTGGTCGCTGACGAGCTTGCAACACAGGTTGATGAAGACCGGCGGTCGGCTGGTCAAGCACGCGCGGTATTACTGGCTGCTGCTGGCCGAGGGGTATCTGAACCGCAGGCTGTTCGGCGACATGCTGCACAGGATCTGGGCGCTGCCGCTGCCAAGCGGGTAGCGTTGACCGGGCGAGGATCAACAGTTTTCGGCTCCAAAAGATTTCGCAAGGAGCAGTGTCGGCCGGAGCGCCGTTCAGGCCGCTCAATCAACGTCTGTGAGCGGATGGACGAGCCCTGGCGCCTACCGGCGGAGGTCATGTGCAGGGTTCAGCGCGAAAAGACGTGGTATTCGGGGCAGCGCGGGTGTACACTTTCACCGTGCCAGGGCCAAAATGGAAATCCTGGTACAACCAGCGGCCGTGCGTTGAGTTGAGATATGGCCCAATGGATTAGGGAAAGAATGTTCCTAAGTACTTTCTCAAGACGACCTGACGAACGCCAGGGCTTTCCCAAGGTATTGTGGCTCATCCTTGGTGTTGCCGCAGGGTTAAGACTGCTGGGCGCCTGGATCGGAAACCTCAACTACGACGAATCCATGATCATCGCGCGCGCCGAGGCCATTGACTTGCGGCCTGACAGCTTGCGGTTGGTCTGGCAGACCGTTAACCACCCCCTTTTAACCGTCTACGTCGTCAGTCTGAGTGGTTTTCTGTTTGGTGACAGCGACTTCGGATTACGTATTCTTCATGTTCTGCTGGGTACCGCGAACGTCTTTCTTGTCTTCCTGCTGGGCAAGAAGTTGTTGTCGGTAAACGCTGGCCTGTACGCCGCCGCTCTGCTAGCGGTTGATCGCTTTCATCACACCTGGTCGTACGCCTTCGAGCCGGAGATTCTGCTGGTATTCTTCGCAACCCTCGCGTTGTTGCTCTACCTTCGGGCCCTGGAAACCCAGACCTACCGGGACTTCGCCTTGTTGGGCGCTGCCTTGGGTCTCGCCTACCTCAGCAAGGAAACGGCCATCTTGCTGTTCCCGATTCTATGGCTTCACACCCTGGCTGATCCTGAGCGTCGGATGTCTTTGTTTCGAGGCAAGTGGTTGATGATGCATGTGATTGCGGTCGTCGTGATTTTCCCGGACCTCCTCTGGAACGCTACCCATTTTTATGAGGGCTATTTTTATCGCGATATTGATCTCGTGACAAAGACACCTGCAATCTCGCCGCGGGCTGTCTGGCTGTATCTCGGTGAGTTGTCAGTCGACATTCAAGGCTGGAATCCTTCTTGGTGCCACTGGCCCGCGGGTGCCCTTTACCTTCTGACGGCGACATTGGCTTTGATTTCTTGGCGCCAGAAGAGATTTCGCCTCTTGTGTTGGGTGTTTTGGGCGGTGTTTTCGTTCTTTACCCTGCTTCCGGCGGAGGATGATAGCTTCTGGTGGGCTTCTATTACCATCATCCCGGCCGTCGTGATCTGTGGCGAATACCTACGACGCTGGCCCCGGTATGTAACTGCGATTTTCATCGGCTATCTGAGCATCCAAGCGACTCTGGTGGCGCTGCAGCCAGGGCGTGAGTTCCCGCGGATTGAGGCGTCGGAGCGGATAGAGTCAGCTGTGCAGCTGGCGAGCATGAGCATAGATTCGGACCGGAAGGCACGTCGGGACTTGGAGAACATTTTGTTCCACATACTACAAATCGCTGGGCCCGACGCAAGGGTCTATGGCTATCTCGCCCGCACCGCGTATGCCCAAGAGCAACCAGCCAGGGCAAGGTATTTTGCAAAGCGGGCTTTGGAACGGGATCCCGAAGAAGTCTTTGGATCCCTGGTTGGTCGCGAGGTGAAACAGGTGGCCTATGCCGGACCGTCGGATCTCGAGCTGAACCTCGAGGACGACTGGAGTCTTGAGGAAGCGGACCTTGAAGAGGAATTCATTCCGGTCCCCGTTTCGGGGCGCATCGATGCCGGAAGCGGCCCGCGAAGCCAGCTGGATCTGGCAGTGGCGGTGAACGGCGTAATCGAGGCTGTGACTCGGAGCTACGAAGGTCCCGGAAGTTCATTTACCGCTATGGTTCCAGGAACAGTCTTCAAAACAGGCCCGAACCAGGTGGAGGTCTTTGTCATTTCGGAGTCCAAGGATGGACCGAGCTTAGCCTCTATTCGTAAGGAAACGAAGGAGGCTCTGCGGTATTCTCTGGCGCAAGCAGCGCGCGGCGTGCCTGAGGAAACTATAGTCTCGCCGAGCGGCACCACGATCATTGCGCCCGGTGTCATGGGCGGTTCAGTGGATGTGGTGCAGCGACACCCCTGGTTGCGGCACACCGTCGTGATTGGCGGGTGGGCGTCCGATGAGTCCCAGCGCCAGCCCGCCGACCAGGTGGCGGTCTTCGTGGACGGTGAAGCCCATCATCACCCGCATACCGTGGTGGGCCGGAGCGACCTCGTCGAGGGGTTTAAGGCTCCCTTGCTCGAGCGGGCGGGGTTCCGTGTTCGCCTACCTGGCACTATTTTCGAGCGGGATCCCCCACCCGTGGTGCGGGTATTTGCCGTCTCCCCCGATGGTGTAGCGTCGGAGCTAAGTTATCGTCCGGAATACAACGACGGTTCACGGAAGCACAGGTTGGGCAAGGAGACGGCGGAGAGCATTAAATACTCCCTTGAAGAGGATGCGGACGGAGACCGTCTACGGGAGATCATCGTTGCCCCCAACGGCTCGAAGATCCGGATCGTTTCCGGTGCTTTGGACGGCTCGGTTGACCTCGTGCGAAAACGGGGAAGGAATACCTGGCTGAGCGGGTGGGCTTCTGATGGAGCCACCCGCAAGCCCGCCCGTCAGGTGGCTGTCTTTGTGGACGGTGAAGCGGATCACAGCAAGCACACCGTTGTTAGCAGAGCAGACCTCGTCGAGGGGTTTAAAGCCCCGCTGATGGAGCAAGCCGGGTTCGATGTTATTCTGCCGAGCTACATCTTTGACCGGGATCCGCCGCCCGCGGTGCGAGTGTTCGCCATCTCGTCGACTGGGGTGGCTTCGGAGCTGCGCTACCGCACCAAGTACGAGAACGGATCTCGGGCCCTTAGGCTCGGCAAGAAGTGAGTTTCGGCAGTCGACGCTAATTCGCGCTGTCCACGCCAACCGGCCGCCGTGTCATATGGGGGGTCCCACGGTGCTTGCTTGGGCCAAACCAGCTGATGCGACGGTGACTCACGACTCAAACCGCGACGTGCATTGACACCATCGGGCAGATCGAGATCCCCCAATCGTAGTCCGCAAGCTGAAGGCTTATGGTAATTCCGGCTAGGGGCATTCCCTTTCCCGACTAGTACAAACGCCGGGCTTCAAAACGGGCTCCCATTCAAGCGGCGCGCGGGCCTATGCTACAGTCCTGAGCATTGGCAAGCCTCAGGCGCTCCGCAAGCGCGGATCGGTGCGGAGCCGGGAGTCCGTGGCCGTTTTGGAGGGTCTGAGACCGCGTCGACGAAGAGCCCCGGGGGAGTAAAGCTGTGAAGAAACGAATCTTCGATTTGGTGAGTGTAGGTCTCGGCCTGTTCGCAGTCGGGTTCGTCTCATTCCTGGTGTTCCCCAGCTTTCGCTACGGCTCTACGCGGTGGGTCGAAGTCCGAACTGTCCGTTCAGTCGGGCCATTCACCAACGGGAAGCAGGGGCGCACACTCACTTTACGATCCGCACCCCCAGCTACCCCATCCCTGTCAGGACCGCTAGAATGGGAATGCTAATCTATGGTAAGCAGGCGCACCTGCCGCTACCGTTTCGAGGATGACCATCACGCCCTTGAGTCCCGCGCTTGGCGCTGAAATCGGCGAAGTCGATTTATCGAGTCCGGTGAGCGACGCAGCGTTTCGGGAGATCCGCCAAGCGTTTCTCGATAACCTGGTCCTGGTTTTTCGGAAGCAGACCGTTCCGCCGAGAGCGCAAGTGGCTTTCACGGAACGCTTTGGCGGAGTGGAACCTCATCCGCTTCGGTCGCGCCGCGGTCACGACGATCACCCTGGCGTCTTTGTGCTAGAGAACAGTCCGGGGAAGCCTAGCGCGAGAAATGACTTCTGGCACTCCGACATCTCTTTCAACGAGAAACCGCCCCAACTCTCGGTGCTGCATGCCGTCGTCGCGCTCGAGGGGAAGGGCGATACTTTGTTCGCCAACATGTACGCGGCCTACGAGAGCCTGCCCGATGCACTCAGGCAGTCGCTGTTGACGATGCGAGCCGAGCATAGTGCCGCCCGGCTGGCGCGGCGAAACGAGGAATCGCCCGGGACCGACGGGCGCCAGATCCGAAATATTCCGCCGCCGGTCGAGCATCCTGTCGTCCGGACCCATCCCGAGACAGGGCGGCGAGCGCTCTACGTCAATCCTTATTTCACTTCGCGCATGACTGGGATGGGGCAGAAGAAGAGCATCTCAATGCTGGCGTCGCTGAATGCGCACGCAACACGCGAGGAGAATCTCTACCGCCATCGCTGGCAGCCCGGAGACCTGGTGATGTGGGACAACCGCTGCACGATGCACTACGCGGTTTACGACTACGACGACACGCTGTCCCGCTTGATGCACCGCACGACGGCCGCCGGAGACCGGCCGGTGTAGGGGAGGTCTCAACCTGGCGATCCGTTGGGAATTGGCTCTCTCCGCGACGTTCTTGCCGGCTGCCGATCGACCAACCGCAGACCGCGGGCGGCACCCCGCGGACCCATCGCCGCAGAAACACTGCCCGGATCAGGGAGGGGTTTAGATCCGGTAGCGCATGACTGGGCGGTCGTTTTGCCGAGACTTGCGGCCGTTGGCTGATCGGCAGAACGCAGAGGGATCCACCCGTCGCGCGCTGAGGACGTTCGTAGCCCGGATGTCGCGTTTGAGATCCGCGGCTTCGCTCGCCAGTGAAAGCGCCACTGGCAAAGTTGTACAATGCGTCGTGGCAGTGAACCGCTTCCGATCTTAGGAACAACGGCCGACTTTGGCACGCCGCTAGCATCCGGAAACGTGTCGCGCCGACCGATTCCCGTTCCCCGGGCGAATCACCTAGGAGAGTCTCATGACGACGGATCTCTACGACGCGAATGCAAGTTGGGCGCAACTTCCTGAGGGCTGGAGTTTCAAGGAGGTGGTGGGCGTAGCCGCCGACTCACGGGACCGAGTCTTCGTCTTCAGTCGAGGTGACCACCCGGTGACGATCTTCGAGCGCGACGGGCAGTTTGTAGGCTCCTGGGGCGAAGGGAAATTCGTCAGACCTCACGGCCTTCACATCGGTCCGGACGACAGTGTCTACTGCTGCGACGACCAAGACCATACCGTGCGCAAATACACCCCCGACGGCACGCTGCTGATGAAGCTCGGCGTAAGCGGACAGCCATCCGACACGGGCGCAACGACCACGGACTACCGCGACATCAAGCGCGTGGGGCCACCGTTTAATCAGCCCACGAATCTGGCGCTATCGCCGGATGGAGCGATGTACATCTCCGATGGCTATGGCAATGCCCGGGTTCACAAGTTTTCCGCCGACGGGCAATTGCTGTTCTCGTGGGGCGAGCCGGGCGACGGTCCGGGGCAGTTTCATCTGCCTCATGGCATCGCTATCGACTCGGAAGGTACGGTCTACGTGGCGGACCGCGAGAACTCCCGGGTTCAGCTGTTTAGTCCCGAAGGAGAATACATCACCGAATGGAAGGATATTGTGCGCCCGGGCAACATCTTCGTCGGCTCCGACGACCAGTTCTACGTGACCGAGATGGGCTGGCGGGCCGGACTGTATCCCGGCATGAAGCCGCCGACGCCGGACCCCAGCGGTGGCCGGCTGAGCATTTTCAACGGCAAGGGCGAGCTGCTCGAAAGGTGGGGCGGCGGCGACAATCCCTGTTCGGAAGGAGACTTCTTTGCCCCTCATGACGTCTGGGCGGACAGCCATGGGGACCTCTACGTCGGCGAAGTAGTCTTTGCCGCCGGAGTGAGGCACGGTCTGGTGCCCCCCGACTGTAAGTGTCTGCAGAAGTTTGTGCGCAAGGGGTAGAGGAGGTCCGTCGGCGTCAATCGACTATCCTGAGAAGCTTAGAACTGCTGCCGCTTCCTCCTCGAAAACGTCAAACACCTTATCAAGCTTCGTGAGATGGAGGAGATACCTCACCTTCTCCGGCACGTTCACGAGTTTCAGTTCAGCGCCACTGTCGGCAGCGGCCAGGTGGCTCGAAACCAGATCGTTCAGCCCGTAGCTATCGACGGAGGTCACCCCGCTCAGGTCAAGGATAATCTTCTTCCGGCTGCCACCCACAATGCTTCCGACGGTCGCGGGAAGCCGCCCGTAGCTCCGTCCGAACGTCACCCGCCCGGATACATCGACGATCGTCACACCATCCACTTCACGAGTCCCGCCGATCTCAATCTCGCGGCGAACGTCCTTGTTGCCGAAGCCTAAGGTGGCGACGTTTTGTCCCAGATTCGCAATCTCTGCTTGCCACGACTTGTCGGTACCGCGGCTTGACATCGTTGAACTATTCACGGTGGGGCCTCCCCTTGCTTTGCACCCTCTAACTATCAGCTTCGCTCGCTTGTCTTGTGGGGTTACGCTCGGCACGGCGATCCTGTCATTTCTTTCACCGACGCTAACGAACCGATCCGACCACGGCTGAAGCCCCTGAAGCCAGTTTGCGTTGAAACGGGCACATCGGAATTGATAAGGTCGGGATTCCGACGTCCCATAAACTTGCGGGGGAATTGCCGTGAAAAAGAATGCGCTGGTTGGCTTGCTGTCGTTCTGGATTCTAGTAGTCGCCGCGGGGCTGGATAGAGGTGTATCTGCCGCGGATGACCGGGTCGGCTACTTCCGGACGAAAGTCTGGCCACAGGTGGCCGGACTGTTCATCAACGGTAACTACTTTGGCACCGTGGCGATGTACAGTCACCGGGAGGCCGCGATCAAGCTCAAACCGGGAACATGCGAAGTCGAGATTCTCGATCCGCGCTACAAGACTTTAAAGGCGCCGTCAAGATCGAAGAGGGGAAGTGGACGACGCTGCGGAGGCGGCTGCAGCCACTTCAGATCGACACGGAGGGTCCCTTTTGGGATCTAAAAACCGATGGTTTTCCCAACGCTGCGATCTACCTCAACGGCAAATACTACGCCAACACGAAGGAACTCCAGAATCCGCTGCACACGCTGCTTCTCAGGCCCGGAGAGTACGACATGAAGATAATGTCCGTCTCGGGGGAGCCGATCCGAGCCGAGAAGATCACGATCAACGCCGGCGAAACGGTTGTTGTCTATGCAAAAGGGGCGGTCGTGAGAAGGCGCTGAGAGGCAGAAGTGAGCAGCAACGCGAAGGAAGTCGCAGACTGCTCAATTAAGGGCGATGTGGTGCGCAAGAGAGGACTTGAACCTCCACGGGGTTTAAAGCCCCACTAGGACCTGAACCTAGCGCGTCTGCCAATTCCGCCACTTGCGCACATTGCTAACCCACCAACCTACGGGCACTGGATTCGGTGCTGGGGGTTCCGCACCTCTATTCTTGTCCTTGTCACGGGCCGATTCAACTTCGGCCAACTGCCGTCTCATTGCGCGGCTACGTGGTGTTGATCAGGTTCGCTAACGATATTGTAGCGATCGAACCACGACTGCGGTGTCGCGAAGGTCATTTCGATCGTTCCCGCGGAGCGACCGGTCTGCGATCCGCCCGCCGGCAGGTTGCAAACTCTCCCTGTCCGGCTTGCTCAAGTGACCGGCGGAGCTAAACCGCCTTGCGCAGTCGTGAACCACGCCTCTTATCTCGGCCTGGACGTTGTCCGGAAGGGCCGTTTAGTCTTGCATTGAGGTGGTCGTTCAGCGCTACAATTTCAGGCGACGGGCGGGATGGGCGCGGTCCCATTCCGAGCCGGCGCGTGCCGGCAGCGGCTCCGTTTACCTGTCGGGCCCAAGCCCGGCGTAGCACGACACGCGGTGCAACTCGAATTCCGCCGAATTAAAGGAACTCAGGTGAGGGCCTAGGGTCAGACCCACTTCAGGGCGCCCTGGCGGAAAACCCATATGTAGCCGACGATCAAGATGGCGAGGAACACCAACATCTCGATCAGGCCGAACAGCCCGAGGACGTCGTACTGAATGGCCCACGGAAACAGAAAAACCGTTTCCACATCGAAGATGACAAAGAGGATGGCCACCAAGTAGAAGCGGATGGAGTATCGTCCCCGCGTGTCGCCTTCCGGCTCAATACCGCACTCGTAAGGTTCGGCCTTGACTTTTTCGGGCACACTCGGCCGAATAAGTTTCGCCGCCAGGATCGTAACGATCGGGAAGGCCGCGGCGAGGGCGAGAAAAATCAAAATGGGGATGTAGCCGCGAGGCATGGGAAACCAATATAACACAGTGAACCGCAGCACCTATCCGGTCATGTCTTTAGTCGCCCAGCGTTCGTGCCGGGAGCGATCTCGCCCTGAAGGCCTTCTCGCGCACTCCGCCAAGCCGCGTGGTGAGAAAAGCGGGCTAAGATAGTAGGTCGTAAGAATGGCCGAGATGAGTGAATGGGAGATGGCGGTTCAGGCTGCCCAGTCGAGGAAAGGCGAAGAAATCGTCGTTCTCGACATTGCCAAGATCAGCTCTTTTACCGATACATTCGTGATATGTGCCGGCACAAACGCCCGCCAAAACCAAGCCATCTCTGACGCCATCGAGATGGCCTTGAAAAAAGAAGGTGTGCGTCCTATCGGGATCGAAGGCTATCAGAACGCGGAATGGATTTTAATGGACTACGGCGACTTCGTCGTTCACATCTTTTCGGAAGAATCGCGTCGCTTCTATGATCTCGAGCGCCTTTGGAGAACTGCGCCCCGGCTGCCGATCCCTGAGGCAGCCTAGCGGGACACAAGTTGCCCCAATTCCACGTTGAAAATCTACCTGCTCTACATCGGCAAACCCCGGAATCGCGAAGCAAACCTCCTGGCCGAGGACTACGCCCGGCGCATTGAGCACTACTGCCGCTTCGAAATGCGCTCGCTCAAGGACGAGCGCGCTGTCAAGGACTATCAGCGGGCAGCCAAAGTCGTGCTTGACCCCAGCGGAAGGCAAATCAGTTCTCGAGAGTTAGCTACGTTCCTGGAAAAAGCCCAGCGAGACGTTGCCTTCTTTGTCGGAGGCGCGGATGGATTCTCGAAGTCATTCCTTGAGGATGCCGACCTGCTGTTGTCCCTATCGAAAATGACTTTGCCGCACGAGCTGGCGAGGGTTGTGCTAGCGGAGCAAATCTACCGGGTATTTGCGATCTTGAGAAACCACCCTTACCCGCGGTGAAGGGTGCTGGTGAAATATCCGCGGACGAAGCGGATGCGCTCGACGCGCGCGGGGGCCGATCACCTCGCTGGCGTTCGTGCTGAATCTGGACAACGACCCGCAACGATTACGCCGGAGCCGCGACGCCGGCGCACGGATCGGACTGCGGCCCAAGCGATGCGAAACCCGGTGCGTTTTCGACCAGCCCAGGTCGGGCACCCCCAAACCGCCGGACTACCGGGCGTCCAGCGGAAAGCCGTGCTGCGTGCGGTGATAAGGGCCGTCGAAGTGCTGCGTGCTCTTAAACCATTCGTGACGTCCGTCACCCGCTTCGTGGCGCACCCGTTCGAGCAGTTCCGCTTTCTGCGCCTCGCTCATCGGCACGAAATTCCGCGCGATCTCTAACTCTTGCTCCAGGTTTTCGATCGACTCGCAGCCAACAATTAGGCAGGAGATGGGCAGCGACAAAGCGTAGCCGCGGCAGTCGCTAGGGGAAATGCCGGCGTCTGTGACGAGTTGTCCGCGTCCGCCCAGACTTTTCATCCCGAGGGCCGCAATTCCCCGACGGTTGAGTTCAGGGAGCACGCGGCGCTGGAAGCTGCGGTAGTGTGCATCCAGCACGTTGATCGGCATCTGGCAGCTGTCCCACTCAAAGTCCTGCTCCAACATGCGGAGCAGGATGTCGGGGCTTTTGTGGCCGGTAAACCCGATGAAGCGAACCTTCCCCGCCTCGCGCGCCGCCACTGCTGCTTCTAGGGCGCCGCCGGGCCCGAAGATCCACTCCGGGTCATTGTCGTAGTTGACCTCGTGAAACTGCCATAGATCGATCACATCCGTGCGGAGACGGCGCAAGCTGTCGTGAAGCTGCTCTTCGGCGCCCTTGCGGTCGCGCGCGCACACCTTCGACATCAAAAACACGTCGTCGCGGCGACCCTCGAGCGCCACGCCCATCCTTTTTTCCGCTTCACCCTTCGCATAGTCCCAGGCGTTGTCGAAGAACGTGATCCCTTCGGCGACGGCCATTTGCACCATACGGATCGTCGTGGCTTCCGTGACGTGTGGAAAGCACGGATGAGCTCCACCGAAGCCAATGATGGACACTTCCTCCCCGATTCGGCCCAGCTTCCGCAACGGTATACCGCTGGCATTCTTTTTCATAGAAGTAGCCCTGTTTTTTGAGATCGCCGGATCCCCGGGATAGGCCGGTCAAGCGCCCCAACCGAGACGAACATCGCCCCCTAGACTAGCAGCGCGTGGTGAAAGTAAGGGTCGCGAAAAATCGGGTACAGCCAGCCAATTCGCCTCGGGCCATGTGCTTTGTTTCGAGGCTCACGACAGGAGGCGAATTGGTGGCAGTCCCCATTTTTCGCTCCTCCACGACTTCTACCACGGGCTGCCAGCGCTCGTTTCGGCGACCATTCTAACACTCTGCTCGCGGCGAAGGTTCCCTTAGTGGCCATTGTGAAGCACGAGGCGCGAAGTGAATCCCAATCGTGAGACAGTCAGTTAAGGGGGCAGTCGGCGTTCGCTTCAAAAGTATGCACCGCTCCCGACACCCATCGCCGAAATCAATCCTCCGGGTTCCCGTTGCGAGTGGCGTCAACAAGGGGTAGAATGAGCGGGCCGAATGTGGGCACGATTTTGAACCAAGCGAGATTCTGAAAGGAGTCGTTTCATGGCTCTATGGCGACCCGATCCCAGCTTTTATCCTTCTCCGAAAATGGCTATGCAGGCGCCACCCGAAAAGATCGCCTATTTGGCGATGGTTCACCCGGGTGACAATGGCGCTCCCGATGCCTTAGGCACCGTTGACGTCGACCCGGAATCTTCGAGCTACGGTCAACTCGTGGGCCAAGTCGACATGCCGAACGCCGGCGATGAGATCCACCACTTCGGCTGGAACGCTTGCAGTTCGTGTCTTTGCCCCTACGCTCCTCACCCCCACATGGAGCGCCGTTACTTGATCGTTCCCGGCATCGACTCGTCGAGGATTCACATCCTTGACACAAAACCCGACCCCCGGCAGCCGAAGATCGTAAGGGTCATCGAGCCGGAAGAGTTTACCGGACGCACGGGCTACACGGGACCGCATACAGTCCACTGCGGACCCGAGGGTCTCTATGGCTCCGCGCTCGGCTCGGCCGGCGGCGATGGCCCGGGCGGGATTTTCACCATGGACCCCGACAGCTTCGACGTGTTGGGCAAGTGGGAAATGGACCGCGGCCCGCAGCACCTCGCGTATGACTTTTTCTGGCACTTGGGCCACGACACCATGGTCACTAGCGAGTGGGGTACGCCCAACATGGTCGGCAACGGTGTCAACCCCGATATTCTGCTCAAAGGCGGCTACGGCCACCAACTTCACGTTTGGGATTTGCGCAAGCGGCGACACGTCCAGGCAATCGACCTCGGAGCGGAACAGCAAATGGTGTTAGAGCTCCGACCGGCACACGATCCGACCAAGACCTACGGCTTCGCGGGTGTGGTCGTTTCCCTCAAGGACCTTTCGGCATCGGTTTGGGTCTGGCATCAAGACGATGGCAAGTGGGCCGCCCGCAAGGTGATCGAGATCCCAGCCGAACCGGCTGAACCGGATCAGCTGCCGCCATTGCTGCAAGGGTTCAAGGCGGTTCCCCCGCTGATCACCGACATTAATCTGTCACTCGACGACCGTTTCCTTTATGTCTCTTGCTGGGGGACCGGTGAGTTTCAGCAGTACGACGTTTCCGACCCGTTTAACCCGAAGTTGACGGGATCGGTTCACCTGGGCGGGATTGTTCGCAAGGCGCCCCACCCAAGCCAGCCTGAAACGGCCCTTAACGGGGGCCCCCAGATGGTCGAGGTCAGTCGTGACGGCCGCCGCGTGTACTTCACGAACTCTTTGTATATTCCTTGGGACGAGCAATTCTATCCCGAAGGAATCAAGAGTTGGATGGTTAAGCTGGACGCTGCCCCCGACGGCGGGCTTGAGATCGACAGGAACTTCTTCCTCGAAACCGAAGGACATCGCGGTCATCAGGTGCGGCTGGAGGGCGGCGACGCGTCGTCCGACTCCTACTGCTACTCATGAGCGAG
This sequence comes from Bryobacterales bacterium, assembly GCA_965222095.1. Lineage (GTDB taxonomy): Bacteria > Acidobacteriota > Terriglobia > Bryobacterales > UBA6623. The sequence continues at coordinate 529,478 of CBDCTD010000004.1, read as the reverse complement.
GCCGGGCCATTCGCGGGCCTGGGAAGCGAAGCGCTCCTGGCCCTGCTGATGCTCGGCGCCTACCACGGGATCAACCCCGGTATGGGATGGCTGTTCGCCGTCGCTCTCGGCATGCAGGAAAGAGCCGGCAGGGCGGTGGCGCGGTCGTTAGTCCCAATCGCCCTCGGACACGCTGTTGCCATCGGAATCGTTGTCCTGGCCGCCGGGCTAGTTCAGAAGATCGTCCCGCTTGACCAAGTCAAGATCGCAGCGGCTCTGATTCTTTTCGGCTTTGGCGGGTACCGTCTATGGCGTCATCGCCACCCGCGGTGGGGAGGGATGCGGGTCGGGTTTCGTGACCTGACTATCTGGTCTTTCTTGATGGCCTCGGCCCACGGCGCGGGTTTCATGCTGCTGCCGGTCCTGTTTAGCGCATCACCCGCGCACGCGCAACACTTGCCGGTCGCCGCGCACCACAGCATCCCGGGCGCCTGGGAAACGCCCCTAAGCAGCTTGACGGCTACAGCGGTGCACACGGCGGGCTACCTGCTCGTCATGGGAGTCGTAGCCTGGGTCGTTTACAGGAAGCTCGGTCTGGCTCTGTTGAAAAAGGCCTGGGTCAACCTCGATCTGGTTTGGGCCGTAGCACTGATCATCACCGGCGGCGTCACGCTGGTGATCTAAGCGGTGAGGCGACGCTTCGCCTCGGACTCGAAACTGGCTAACCGTTCCCAGCCACCGCCCAGTTTTTCCTTTCCTGCAGCGGAAAGTACTTAGCCGGTGTGGGTGCTGGGACGAGAAGCTGGTTCTGTTAGGCGGGTCCTGAGCGAAAACGCGGATTCATCTATGCCGAGCGGCCTCATCTCTGCGCCCACGCTCCGACTGCCGGGTCGGTGCCCTGGAACATCAAGGGCGGATCCGTTGGGTAGTTGGCCGAGGGCGAACGGGCACGACGCTCGGCAGGTTTGTCGAGTCAGACTGCAATTCTCGGCTTCCGGATCACTTGAGCCGCTCCCACTCGCCGCGGCTGACTCCCGCCTGCTTGAGGATGCGAATCAACAACTCTCGGCCAATGTCCCCCGAATGAGGGTTGGGAATGAAGACCTTTCGGGTCTCGCGGATCATAAACTGATGCCGGGTTCCTGAAAACGGCCCGGCAAATCCAAGCCTGCGTAAATTCGCAACGAGTTCCTTGCGCGAGAGCGGACCCACCCGCGCCATCAGGCGGTCTCTTTTACTGTAAGATCGATGCCTTCTAAGACAGGGATGGGATGGCGCTCCGAGATGCTTAGAAAGACCCAGTCCTCGAGCACCTGCTCCAGCTGATCGCGACAAGCTTCCAGTTCCGCGGCGTTCGCGAACACGCCGTCGAACCCCGGTATCTCGCCATAGTAAGATTCGTCGTCCGCAAGAATCTCGTAGCGCGCTTGTCGCATGGCTGCTTGGATGTACTGACGCAACATGTCTATTATTGTATCCGTCCGAGTTGTCAAGCAGTGTCCGCAGGACTGGCTGAACGGCCGCCAGTTGTGCGCCACGAGATGTAGTGACCGCCGACTCTTCGGCGCTCTCATCAATCGTGCGAGCCTTCACCTAATAAGGTTTGTGCTCATCACACCCGGCGCTGTGGCTTCTCATCGAATCACGGCACCGGAGCGATTCCGTATCTGCTCGGCTGTGAGACGAGCTTGCTCGAAAACCTGTTCCGACATGTCGTCGCGCAGTCGCAGATACGGTCGAATTGCGTCAAGGTCCTCCGGCTTGCCGACCAGATAGAGGCCACGCAAGGCTTGAAAGACATGCTCGGTGCTGGGACTGAGCACGGTAATCCGGTCGCCGACGTTTACCTGGGTGCCATCGTCGAGTAACCGCTTGTTCACTATGCCCGGCAACGGCGAGCGAAGTTCGGCGGGTTCTTCGCTTATATCCACCTCGATGCGGGCCAAAAGAGTTCCGTGATCGACCGGGTCGCCCTCTTCCAGACGATTGGTGAGGATGCCCCCGTAGGCTGTTTCGACCGTGAACGAGCTTAGCATCGCAACAAGTTCTCTTCGCCCGCCGTCATCGTTGAAACGAACGAGGGACAAGGCAGCGTTGCGGCGCACGACCGGCTCGGCGTCTTCGAGCATCTGCCGTAGTTTCGTACGGAAATCTTCGAATTGATTGTCCTGACCCATCAGCCAGGCAACTGTCGTTCGCATCTTGGGCAGGCGGTGGTCAGCCAGCGCAAGGATCCGCGGGTACCATTGCCGGACCGTGGCATCACCGTTGGCCGTGCGGTCAGAGATCTGAGCTAGCGCGTGCTGCGCTTTGCGCGGAGCTTCCTCGTTGGCAAGGTATTCGCTGATCTCTTCGTCGCTGAGCTGGCGTCCGAACCAAGTGCTGCGCCAGAAAAGAAACGGCATGACGATAATGAGAACCGCGATCAGGCTCACGATCAGCGTCGCGCGCCTGGACGGAGGTGGGGAGTCCTGGGGAGAAGTCGCCATATTAGAAGATAGCTAGTATACCTTTCGGAAGCCGGCACGACACTTTGCCATCGCGCAGTCCGTTAATCTAGGGATGTCGACCGAAAATGACCCGCGGCCCTAATAGCAATCTGCCGGGCATCGTCTACCTCGTGGGGGGCGGTCCCGGCGATCCCGAGCTCGTCACAAAGAAGGGTTTGCGCCTGATTGAGACAGCCGACGCTATCTTTTATGACGCCCTGGCGCCGACAGAATTGCTGTCCTACCGGCGGCCGGAGGCCAACGTCGTCTACGTCGGAAAGAAGCGGACCCAACACGCCTACAGCCAGCAACAGATCAGCGACATGATGATTGCCGAGGCTCGAGCCGGGAAAAGGGTCGTCCGACTCAAGGGAGGAGACCCCTTCATGTTCGGCCGGGGAGGCGAAGAGGCGGAAGCGTTGCGCGCTGCCGGTGTTCGGTTCGAAGTCGTGCCGGGTGTTACTTCGGCGCTCGGTGTGGCGGCTTACAGCGGCATTCCTTTAACCCATCGTCGCCATACCTCGGCAGTCACGTTCGTCACTGGACATGAAGCCGACCAAGTCGACTGGTGCAAACTTGGAACGGCGGGGACGCTGGTTGTCTTCATGGGACTGACTACGTTTGCGGAGGTTTCACGCCGACTCATTCAATGCGGGCGTCTTCCATCGACTCCCGCGGCAGCCATCCGGTGGGGCACGCGGGGTGATCAGATCACAATCGAAGGAACCCTCGAGAACCTCTCGGAAGAAATCCGACGTGCGAACCTCAAGCCCCCAGCCCTGATTGTAGTTGGCGAGGTGGTTTCCCTTCGCCGGAAGATCAACTGGTTCGAACAACTGCCGCTCGTCGGATCGCGAGTGGTTGTTACACGGGCTCGCGGGCAAGCCGAGCGTCTTTCGGGTGCGTTGCGGGCTCTCGGAGCAACTGTGATCGAGTTGCCCACAATCGAAATCTGCCCGCCGGACGACTGGTCCCCACTCGACCAGGCAATTGCCGAACTTGAACAATACGATTGGCTGATCTTCACGAGCGCCAATGGCGTACGGCACTTCATCGACCGGCTGGACGCCAGCAGCCGCGACCTCCGGGCCCTGAAGGCCAAGATCTGTGCCATCGGACCCGCCACGGCGGAGCATCTCGAAAGACTACATCTAAAGGTTGATCTGATGCCGCCCGAGTACGTGGCCGAGAGTGTGCTGGAGGCTTTCGGCGAGCAGGACTTAGCGGGCAAGCGCATCCTGCTGCCGTGTGCTGCTGTCGCGCGCGACAGCATTCCGGTCGAGTTGGGCGAGCGCGGCGCGCAAGTCAATGTTGTGCCGGCCTACCGAACCCAAGTGCCGGAACAAGCCGCCGAGCTGGCCCAACAGACTTTCGGTGCGGATCCGAAACCGGATTGGATCACGTTCACCAGCTCGTCGACCGTTAGAAACTTCGCCCAACTCTGCCCCGTCGAGCGACTTAACGGCGTGCGAGTTGCCTCGATTGGCCCCATCACGTCAAACACCGCCCGCGAGCTGGGGATTCGTGTGGACGCCGAGCCTGAACGCTACACCGTCGAGGGGCTGGTGGAGGCGATTGTGAGCGCTCAGAACAAGTAGCGTTGCCGGTGCTCAATGACAAGATGTTTGGTCGTGAACTGTCGCGGCCAAGCGCTAGAACAGTTTCTTTGAGTCGAGCAGCATGGTTACAGGTCCCTCGTTCGCTGACTCGACTTTCATCATGGCTTGAAATAGGCCCGTCTCAACCGCAAGTCCCTTCGCTCGCAACAACGACACGTAGTGTTGGTAGAGCTGGCCAGCAAGCTCGGGAGGCGCTGCCGAGCTGAAACTGGGCCGGCGGCCACGGCGACAGTCTCCGAACAAGGTGAACTGCGAGACAACCAAGACCTGGCCGGCGATATCAATAACAGAGCGATTCATCTTGCCGGCTTCGTCCTGGAAGATTCTTAGGCTGGCGGTTTTCTCGGCCAGGTACGCGGCATCGGCGTCTTGATCCTCCCCGCCGACTCCCAGCAACACCAGCAAGCCCTCCTGAATGGACCCGACGACTTGACCGTCGACACTAACTTGGGCGCGGCTGACGCGCTGGACAACGGCTCTCATCGGTGTCTAGGCCTAGAAGCCCGGGCTAGAAGCTAGGTTCGGCAAAAAAGGACTGTCATCCGATTTTCGCTCCTGCCCTACTATTGCCGCGAGCTGCTAACCCACCCGTTCACCGGCGTGCAGCTCTTGTAGCGCCGTGACTTGGGGTTGCTGGGCTCGTCGAGCGGCGATGCCGTCCGCGGCCGCTTTCGCTCCGCTGAGGGTGGTGACGCAGGGAATGTGCTGCTGCATGGCCGCCCGCCGGATGGCTTTTTCGTCCCGGAAGGAATGGGCCCCCGCCGGCGTGTTGACAACAAGGTCGACTTCACCGCCCTTGATCAAATCCACCACGTTGGGACGTCCTTCATTTACTTTGAGTACCGTGCGGCATTCCAGGCTCGCCCCTCGCAGCGAGTAAGCGGTTCCGCGGGTCGCAATGAGTGAGAAGCCGAGGTCGGCAAACTTGCGGGCCACGTCGATCGCCGCCGTTCTGTTCGGGTCGGTGACACTAATGAATACCGAACCTTGCTCGGGAAGCGCTTGGCCTGCGCTGAGTTGAGCTTTTGCAAAAGCTTCACCGAATGTGGTTCCGATGCCCATGACCTCCCCGGTCGAGCGCATCTCGGGGCCCAGAATCGGGTCCACGCCGGGGAACTTGTCGAAGGGGAAAACGGGAGATTTAACGCAGTTGCGCTCCACCGGGAGCATGCCGGTAGGTAGGTCATATTCGCCCAGCTTGCGTCCCAGCATGAGTCCGACGGCAATCTTTGCCAACGGAACGCCGGTCGACTTGCTGACGTAAGGAACCGTTCGGGAGGCACGAGGATTAACCTCTATTACATAGACCTGTCCCTTACAGATCGCATACTGCGCATTCATTAGCCCGATAACATGAAGCCTGCGAGCTAGACGCACCGTGTAATCGCGAATCGTCTCCAGGTGCTCGGGAGCGATCGAGGCGGAAGGGAGTACGCAAGAACTATCGCCCGAGTGAACGCCGGCTTCCTCGATGTGTTCCATGATGCCGCCAATCAACACACCCTCGCCGTCGGAAAGAGCGTCCACGTCGACTTCCGTGGCGTCCTCTAGAAAGCGGTCTATCAAGACTGGCCGTTCCTGCGAATAAACCACGGCTTCGCGCATGTAGCTGTCAACCGTAGCCTCGTCGTAGGCGATCACCATCGCGCGGCCGCCCAGAACGTAGCTGGGGCGAACGAGAACCGGATAGCCGATCCGCCGCGCGACCTCGAACGCTTCCTCGGGGCTAGTGGCGGTACCGCTGGCCGGAGAGGGGATGTCGAGCTCCTCGAGAAGTTTCCCGAAGCGATCTCGGTCTTCCGCCAGATCGATCGACTCCGGGTCGGTGCCGATGATGGGAACCCCGTGGGCCTTCAGCGGCAACGCCAGCGTCAAAGGCGTCTGGCCGCCGAACTGGACAATGACTCCGTCCGGCTTCTCGGTGTCGAAGATGTTGAGCACGTTCTCGAGCGTCAGCGGCTCGAAATAGAGCCGATCGCTGGTGTCGTAGTCGGTCGAGACGGTCTCCGGGTTGCAGTTCACCATGATCGACTCGTAATCCGCCTCCTGAAGCGCAAACGAAGCGTGGCAGCAACAGTAGTCGAACTCGATCCCCTGGCCAACGCGGTTGGGACCGCTGCCGAGAATCATTACTTTCCGCCGATCGCTTGGTTCCGCCTCGCACTCCCACTCATAAGCGGAGTATAGATACGGCGTGTAGCTCTCGAATTCCGCAGCGCAAGTGTCAACGCGCTTGAATATCGCTCGGATGCCGGCCGCTTTTCTCTTCTCCCGGACGGCGTCTTCCGTAGCCGACCACATGCGAGCCAGCGACGCGTCGGATATCCCGTAACGCTTGGCCTGCTCGAGGCTGTCACGGGGAACGGTTTCCAGGGACTCGCTTTCGAGATCTCCTTCGAAGTCAACGATCGTCTTGATTTGATGCAGAAACCAGGGGTCGATGCGGGTCATCTCCGCGATTTTCTGCACGGAATACCCTTCGGAGAGTGCGAAGCGGATGTAATTCAACCGATCAGGCGTGGCCGTGTAGAGCCGCCGCTGGATCAGTTCAGGATCGAAAACCTCCGAGCCTTCCTTCTTCCCGGTTTCAAGACTGCGGATGGCCTTCGAAAGCGCATGCTTGAAGGTCCGCCCGATGGACATGACCTCGCCGATGCTTTTCATCTGTACGCCGAGTAGAGGTTCGCTACCGGGGAACTTTTCGAACTGCCATTTGGGAATCTTCACGACGACGTAATCGATCGTCGGCTCGAAGCAGGCCGGAGTCTTGCGGGTGATATCGTTCGGGATTTCGTCGAGCCGAAACCCAACCGCCAGTTTGGCGGCGATCTTGGCGATCGGGAAGCCGGTGGCTTTCGAGGCGAGTGCTGAGCTTCGCGAGACTCGCGGGTTCATCTCGATGATCACCATCCGTCCTGTTTGCGGCTCGATGGCAAACTGGACGTTCGAGCCGCCCGTGTCTACACCCACTTCGCGCAGACAAGCCAGCGCGCCGTCCCGCATCATTTGGTATTCGCGGTCCGTCAGCGTCTGCGCGGGCGCCACCGTGATCGAGTCGCCCGTGTGAACCCCCATCGGGTCGAAGTTTTCAATCGAGCAGACGACGATGCAGTTGTCATTGAGGTCGCGCATGACCTCGAGCTCAAACTCTTTCCACCCCAGGACGCTTTCCTCGATGAGCACTTCGTGCACCGGCGAGATCTCGAGCGCGCGGCTCAGTAGCTCCACCATCTCCTGGCTGTTGTACGCCAGCCCGCCTCCCGAACCACCGAGGGTGAAACTCGGTCGCAGAATGGCGGGGTAACCTACCTCGTTGGCGAACTCTAGACCGTCTTCGAGGTTGTTGACTAACTTGGACTGCGGCACGTCGAGGCCGATACTCCTCATGGCGTCCTTGAAGAGCAGCCGGTCTTCGGCTTTTTTGATAGCCTCCAGCTTGGCCCCGATCAGCTCGACGCCGTATTCCTCCAAGACGCCGGCCTCGGCCAGTTCCACCGAAAGGTTCAATCCCGTTTGTCCGCCAACGGTCGACAGCAGCGCATCGGGGCGCTCGCGTCGGATGATCTCGGTCAGGTACTCACGGGTGAGGGGTTCGATATACGTTCTCTCGGCGATCTCCGGGTCGGTCATGATGGTGGCCGGGTTGGAGTTGACCAGCACCACATCGTAGCCCTCGCTCCTCAGCGCCTTGCAGGCCTGGGTTCCCGAATAGTCGAACTCGCAGGCCTGCCCGATAACGATCGGCCCTGAGCCAATAATCAGGATCTTGTGAATGTCGCTACGCTTAGGCATTTGCCTTTGGGGGAGCCGTCGGCGCCAGGTTCATTCCTTGGCTTTCAGAACGATGGGGCTGCCATCCGATATTCGCAGTCCCTGGTAAGCACACATCCGTCAATTCCGCTTCATCAACTCGACAAACTCGTCGAACAAGTACCGCGAGTCGTGCGGCCCCGGCGCGGCCTCGGGGTGGTATTGCACGCAAAACGCCGGGTCTTTGCGGCTGCGGAACCCTTCCAGAGTGTGATCGTTCAAGTTGAAATGTGTCAGCTCGATTTCGCTGTCCTTGAGCGAATCCGGATCAACCGCAAACCCGTGGTTTTGCGACGTAATCTCCACTTTGCCCGTGAGCTTGTTCAGCACCGGGTGGTTTACGCCGTGGTGGCCGAACTTGAGTTTGAACGTCTCGCCGGCCAACGCCAGCCCCATGATCTGGTGACCGAGGCAAATCCCGAACATAGGCACTCGGCCGACGAGCTTTCTGACATTCGCGATCTGGGTCGCGAGCGGCTCTGGGTCACCAGGTCCATTGGACAGGAAAACCCCGTCAGGCTCAAGAGCCATCACGTCTTCGGCAGGGGTCAGCGAGGGCACCACCGTCACTCGGCAGCCGATATGTATCAGCCGGCGCAAGATGTTGTGCTTGATCCCGAAATCGTAGGCCACAACATGGAACGAAGACTGGCGGGCCGGTTCCACGATCTCCGACGGAGAGCACGCGTCGACGCCCTTCGTCCACTCGTAACGCTGTTTCGTCGAAACTGATGTTGCGAGGTCGAGCCCTGCCATCGTCGGTATCGAGCGAGCCTTCTCAACTAGTTTGTCGGGATCTGTCTCGAGCGAAGAGATCACGCCCCTCATTGCTCCCTCGGTACGGAGGTGACGCACCAAAGCCCGGGTGTCGATTTCAGCAATGATCGGAATCCTCTGCTTGGCCAAGAAATCCGCTGCGTGTTCGGAAGACCGCCAGTTGCTGGCGATCTCGGAGAACTCTCGTACGACCAAGCCCTCGATGTAGGGCCGTGCCGATTCGCTGTCGGAACCGTTCGCCCCGTAATTGCCGATTTCCGGATTCGTCAGGATTACGATCTGGCCGCAGTAGGAGGGATCGGTGAAGATTTCTTGGTAACCCGTAATACCCGTATTGAAGACGACCTCGCCGTAGCTTTCCGCTTTCGCGCCGACGCCTATTCCGCGAAACTGTCGCCCGTCTTCTAGAGCCAGGATCGCCGGGAAGCTCACTCCAGCACCCCAAAGCGTGCCGGCGGCCAGTAGGCGAATACGGCTTTGCCGATGATCGAACTGCGTTCCACGGTTCCCCAAGTGCGGCTGTCGTTCGAGGTGTTCCGACGGTCTCCGAGGACGTAGTAGTGGCCGGGATCCACACGAACCGATGGATAGGTACGTCGGTCGCTATATTGCTCCAGCACGTACGGCTCGGGAATATGATCACCGTTGATGATCAACTTGCCTTGTGCGATTTCGACATCGTCACCCGGCAGGCCGGCGACTCGCTTAATATAGGACTTGGAGCTGTCGAGCGGGAAACGAAATACAATGATGTCGCCTCGCTGAATCTCTCCAAAGCGGTAGACGAACTTGTTGACAAAGATCCGCTGCTGATCGACCAGCCGGGGCATCATACTCGTGCCTTCGACTTTGACCGGCTGGTAAAGGAACACGATCACGATCGCTGCGATCGCGAACGAAATGATGATGTCGCGAACCCATGCCTGAATGTCGAACCAGAAGGATCGGCGCGGCGGCGGCGGGTTCGAGGAACGGAAGGCGTCACGGACTGGAGTGCCGTGACTGGAGTCGGCGAAGCCCGGCGTTCTAGTTTCCGGACTCTTCATCGGCTTGGCAAAGAATTTGGCCAGGGTGGCGGGTTCTTCCGTATTTGTATCACGAAGACCAGGCCTCCTACAACTCACGGGTGGCCTTTTAGCCTGTCTAGGACCGTGGTGAAAGCCCTTCGTCGCAAAAAATGGTACAGTCACCGATTTTCGTCCTCTAACCCATACTGGAAACAAAGCAATTGCAGCAACGAAAATCGGATGACAGTCCCTATTTTTGCCGAACCTAGCTGCTCATGAAAGCTGTCCTCGTCATTCCAGCGCTGAACGAAGAAGACTCGATCGGGCGTGGTCTCGGTGAAGTCCCGGCTGATCTCTTCAACGAGGTTTTCGTCGTCGACAACGGCTCCACGGATCGCACCGCCGAGCGAGCGGTAGCGCAGGGTGCGACGGTTCTCCATGAGCCGCAGCGAGGCTATGGCAACGCTTGCCTGAGAGCTCTCCAGGAGCTTTCGCCAGACACTGAGATCGTGGTCTTTATGGATGGGGACGGAAGCGACCTGCCGGCCGAGGCTTCCCGGCTGCTCGGCCCCATTGCCGACAGCCAAGCCGATCTCGTGCTAGGTTCTCGTGAGCTAGGGCGTTCAGAGCCCGGTGCGCTGGGCCTGCTTCAGCGATTAGGCAATCGGCTTGCGACCTGGTTGGTACGCCTTATCTACAACCATCGCTATACCGACCTTGGTCCCTTCCGCGCCATTCGTGCATCAAGCCTCCGTGGGCTGGGGATGCGCGATCGCAACTACGGCTGGACGGTCGAAATGCAGATCAAGGCCCTGCAGCAAGGCCTCAGCGTCAGGGAGATCCCAGTCTCCTACCGGCGGCGCCGCGCCGGAGCCAGTAAGGTGTCAGGCAGCCTTTGGGGTGGCCTCGCGGCCAGTCTGAAGATCCTTTGGCTCATCCTGCGGCTGACCCGGGAAGTCGAGCGCCCGCAGCCGCTCAAGCGCCAACCGTAGCTGCTCGAATTCGGGGGGCCATCCTCGCGCGGCGATCTGCCCAAAGTTTTGGGAAGCACCCATATGATCGGCGGCGCTATCCCGCACTACAAGGCCCGGCGGTGCCAACGAGAATGAGAGTCCGCGGATAGCGCAGCTTGCTATGCTGATGAGCAGTTGAGAACGCTCGGTCGCACGTTGTGAATGACCGAGTGGCCGAAGGGGCGCTTCAGGCCGCTCGCTTACGGCCTGTTGCTCAGACGCCCGCTTGAGCCCGCGTCGACCGATCCCCTGGAAGGGGGAACCCCATGCACCCTATGCCAGTGTTGACCGCCCTCGCGACGGTCCTAACTTCTTTTCTGATCGTGGACTCCCTGCGGGCGCAACTAACACCGCGCCGCTTCGGAACGATCACGTGCGAGACGACGATTGACGAAATCCCGAAACATCCGCTCGGTTTGACGAATCAGATCGGCGCGATTCAATTTACCTGCACGAATGACGGTGTCGTACCGCCGGGCGAGACCTCGGAGTTTCGCACCCACGTGATGGTCGATTTGATGGTCAGCCTGAACGCCAACATCACCAACCGTCTCGATTTCGACGATGTTACCGACGCGGTCCTGGCCTTCGGCGGCGATGAGGGCTCCGCCGGTGTTGACTCCATGCTGGGTTCCTCCGTGGACCCACGCTTCCCGCGTCCGCAGTACGGCCGGCTGGTGATGAGCAACGGCATGATGACCCAAACCGCGAAGGGCCTGGGCCTAGAACCCGTTCAAGGGACCGGCATGGATACCATTCTCTTTTTCGGCGACGTGCCCTTTCCGGTTCCGTTCGCGCGGAACGGCGACTACCCCCGCTGCATGAGTTTTAGCGCCAGTGATCCCAACGGCTGCATGCCTTCCACGATCGAGGCGGAGATTCGGAATTTGATGGTCTCGCCCAAAGTCAATATGCCTCCGGATCTACTTGGCTCTACCATACCTACATTTTCGGCATCTTCCGACCAGCTTCAGTTCCAGCCGGAGTCTTTGGAGCTGAACCAATTCTGCCGACCGGTTCCGGGGGCCGTGCCCGGGCCGTGCCCCGGGCCGCCGCCGGCCATAGGCGACCGCGCCTGCGGGACTTTCTATTTCTTCGACCCCGGCAACCAAGCGAATCTTGAGAATTGTCTCAAGATCTTGGATAGCACGGGGATCAACGATCGTTTTTGGGTTTTTGCCGCTGCGACAACCGACGTGGAATACACCCTGACCGTTGAGGACCCCGAGACCGGCCCGTGGCCGGTTCGCAACGCCAACCCGGACGGAACCGGCGGAGAGGTCGATACGAGCGGACAGCCGGTCACGGATGCCGATTTCGCGGGAGGCGCGTTTCTTGCGGAGTTTCCGTCCGCGTCTGGGCCTTTCGGGGAAGACAGTCTGAGGTTCGAGTTTGAGATGCTAGGGCTGCCCGAGAGTTTGCGGTCGGCAACCTTCACAGTCAATCCAGCACCGACGAGCACCGTCAACATGGCTTCCGCAGACGCCCCCATTCCTCGATATAGTGACGTCACAACCTTCAATCTGACACCGAGCGAACAAGCCGAACTACTCGGCGGCTGCCCGGCGGTCAACCTCTTCACGGGCGAACCCGCCTGCGGGCCGTCGATTCGAAGCATCACTGACATCAGCTTCATCGAAGGAAACCTGGTCCGCAACGGCTTCTTTTCGGTGTTCCTGGCCGGTGCCCCGGACGAAACGTTCTTCGCCGACTCGTTGCCGCTCGGCCAAACCGGTCCCATTCGCATCAAGATCACACAGGGGACGACGACCGTCGAGGCGCTCGATGTCTTCTCGGACGGAAGCCAATATAACGGCATCATCCCGAAGGATGCCCCGCTGGGCGAGGTCGAGATTCGAATTTGTGTCGGCGATCAGGAAAGCGCGCCGTTCCCGGCGGTGATCGTAGAAAAGAAACCGCGGCTGTTCACGCTCGACGGTTTCGGCTCGGGCATGGGGGTTTTCCAGAAGTTCGATGAGAACCGTAACCCCATTGTTCCGATTTTCGCCGACGGTTTCGAGAGCGGCGACATCACGGCGTGGGGCACGGGTCTGGGAACGTCGCCAAATCGCAGCGACCGCGACGTTTCCCCAGTCGAGGATTTTGCGGAGACCAACAACGTGGAGGTGCGCGTGGGCGGCGTTCCCGCCGAGCAAATCTTCTATGGCGGACCAAATCCCGCCTTCCCGGCGCTCGACCAGTGGAACATCTTGCCGGACCCCGGCACCCCGCCAGGCTGCTTCATACCCCTCGATATCGTTGTGAACGACTGCCCGCCGAGCAACTTCGTGGGAATACCGGTCTCGCCCAACGGCGGGGCCTGCGTTGACCCGGTGAATCTTTATCTCGAAGACTCGGGCATGTGGCCGCGGGATATCCTCGATGTGCAATTAGTGCAGGCCTCCTTGACCATCCCCACCGCGGACGGTAGTCAGACGCATGTCCTGGTCGAGCAGGCTCGCGCCGAGGCGGGCCAATACAACTTCACGAACTTCAACGTGGGTGTCCACTACCCGTCGTTAGGGACGTGCGCTGCTTTCAACGGTCCGGGTCGGGATCAAGACGATATTCTCCGACGGCGGCCGCCGATCGCGCTCGAAACTGGGGAATTCCACCTGACTCGGCTCAGCCTCGGTGACACGGTTACTTTCGACAAACCCGACCCCGGACTGGATATGTGGTCCCAGCAACTATTCGATCCCGAGGCGGACCCCTTCTTCGTGTTCAACGACAACTATACGTTTCAGCACACGGGCGGCGACGATGTTCCGGCCTTCGATGTGCAATTCCGAATTACTGTTGGGTTTCGTTTCGGTGGAGGGCCCCCACCAAGCGAGCTTGGGGGCGTGGCCGCTGGTCTTCCTTCTCATTCTCAGGCTTGGACAAATCAATCAAGCTTCGGCCGCAAGACGGTGATTGGCCAAGACCTGACCCTCGAGTGGGATGGGAGCGGAATCGATCCGACGGAAACGGCGATCACTATTACCGGCGTGAGCCTGGGCGAGAATCAAGTCGGGGGGTTCATCTGTACGCTGGATCCCACCTTGGGGACGTTTACTGTCCCCGGACGGCTGACGGCCAACATGCCACGGACCCGGGATCCCGATGCCAACGTGCCGCTCGGAGGGCTGGCCGTCGGCACCATCGGCACGAAGGCGGGCCGCATTGTGATCGACCCGCTTGCGCAGGCCGGCATGCGCGCCTACATCGATTTTCAGCAGCGCGAGGTCCTCAATACGGTGTGGGATACCTGCGCCCTTGAGACATGCCCTTGAGGCGCCAAGGGGAAGAGAAAACCGCCAAGAGCACGCTCGCCGGCCCGTCGCAGAGGAGAACGAACGGAGGCTTATCGCGTCCCGATGAGCGAAAGGTCTGCGCCATCAGGCCTGAAGCCGATCGGTAAACGAGAAGATTTCGATCTGTGATTTTCATCCGAGGGGCGCGCCAGTTGGTCACGCTGCGCGGCCCATCGCCCTGCCGAGGACTCCAGCTATCTGACCTAGCGATCATTCCCGACGGGTCACTGCTAATCCGTGATGACAAGATCGTCGAGGTGGGCACCACCCGCCGCATTGAAAACCTAGCCGCGGCGCGTTCCGCCGACGTTATCGACGCAACCGGAAAAGTGGTGATGCCGGGATTCGTTGATTCTCATACCCGGCTCGTTTTCGCACCGTCGCGCGATCGTGACAGGGAGACCACGCTAGCCAGCGCAACTGAAGGTCGAGCCGAATCACACGAGGGTCCACGACGGCTGCGGCCGTCGCTCAGAAGTACTTCGCTCAAAGGCCTTAAGCTCCAAGCACGACGTTGGGCCGAGTTGTTCGCCACTCACGGAACCACCACGATCGAGGCTCGTTCGGCGCACGGGCTGGGTGTCTCGACGGAACTGAAAGCTCTGAAGGTGGCACGTGCCATTGACAGCCACTCTCTAGATGTCGTGTCTACGTTTCTCGCCGCGAAACCCGAGGCAGCGGAACTGATCGAAAGCCCAGCCGCCGCCGTCGAACAGGTGACCGATGTCCTGTTGCCCCTCATCAGTCGCCGCCGGCTGGCCCAGTACTGCGCTGTCGACTGTGACCCGGATACGTTTGACGCTGATCAGACGAAAGAGATCTTGGAGACGGCTGCCCGATTGGGTTTTCGGCTCAAGGCTCAGGTCGAACGGACAAAGAAGTTGGGCGGGACTCGTTTGGCGCTTGAAATGAACGCCACTGGGGTGGATCACCTAAACTGTGTCAGCCCTGCCGACGTCGAGCGTCTGGCGAAGTCTTCCACCGTGGCGACGCTGTTGCCCGGCGTTGTGTACTATCGAGGCAGCGATCGCTATGCTCCCGCGAGGCGCCTCATCGATTGTGGGGCTGCCTTGGCCCTGGCGAGCGGCTTCAGCCCCGACGAGAGTCCCTCGCTGAGCATGCCGATGGTCTTATCTCTGGCTTGCACACAGATGGGCATGCGCTCCGAGGAGGCCATTAGCGCCGCGACGATCAATGGGGCCGCCGCGCTAGACCGCGCAAAACTCATGGGCTCGCTAGAACCGGGCAAGCAGGCCGATCTGGCGATCTTCGGGGTGGGTGACTTTCGGGAGATCATCGATTGCTTTGGGGTGAACCTGTGCGTCTTGACCATGAAGAGGGGGAAAGTGATCTACCGCGCGGCTGGCGCGACCTCCCTTCTGCCCTCGCGCGGCCCCGGCAAACAGACACTGTACAGTAGGCCGTACCCCGAGTTTGAATCGGCCTAGATCACTGACTGACGCCGCCGGTAACCCCAAAGCCGGCGCGGGGCAGCAAGGCAGAGATTATTGTTGCCGACCTTTTGGCGGCCGAAATTCGTGCCGCCAGCGTCCGTTGGCACGCCTTGAGAACAAGATGACCCTGATTGAGTGTGTTCCCAACTTCTCGGAAGGGCGAGACGCAGCCGTTGTGGAGCGCATTCGGTCCGCCATTGCGTCGGTGCCTGCAGTCACACTGCTGGATCAGACCCGGGACCCGGACCACAACCGCTCGGTGTTTACCTTCGTCGGGGAGCCGGATCCAGTTGCGAAAGCAGTTTTGCACGCAGCCAGGGTGGCGGTCGAACAGATCGACCTGCGGCAGCACACGGGTGTACACCCTCGCATTGGGGCCCTCGACGTCGTTCCGCTCGTTCCGCTCGAAGGCGCCTCCAGCGAGATCTGCATTGCCCTTGCTCATCGCCTGGGACTAGATCTGTGGAACGGACTCCGGCTGCCCGTCTACTTCTACGGCGATGCCGCGCTGGACGAACGCCGCCGTCGTCTTGAGCAGATCCGGCGCGGCGGCTTCGAGGCGCTGGCCGCGAGCCTTCCCGAGGACGCGGACCGTCGGCCCGACGTCGGGGGGCCGGAGTTGCACCCCTCCGCTGGGGCTGCGGCCGTCGGTGTCCGCAAGATTCTCATCGCATACAACGTCCACCTGGCATCGACGGACGTCTCGATCGCTAAGCGCATCGCCTCGAAAGTTCGAGAGTCCTCAGGCGGGCTGCCGGCGGTCAAGGCTTTGGGACTTGAATTGCGCAGCCGCAATCTAACTCAAGTCTCGATGAACCTAACGGACTTCGAGAAAACGGCGCCTCATGTTGTGTTCCAGCACGTCAAGACGGAAGCAGAACGTTTGGGTACCGAAGTCGTTGGCGGCGAAGTGATTGGATTGATCCCGAGAAAAGCTCTCGAGATGGCGGCAGCCCATTGTGTCGAGATACCCGGTTTCCACTCCGATATCGTGCTCGAGAATCGGCTGAAGTCGTCGCGTTCTGGACAGTCTGATGTCATCCCGCCCGCTGGACGCCGTGCCTGAGAGCACCGAGCACGGAACGCCGTGCTAGAATTACGCCTTAGTGTTTTGAGTTCTGTGAGACGCTGGCTGTGCCCACCGCGGCGCCGCAGGACAAGAAAGATTAGAGGTTCAAGATGCGACAAGTCCAGCTTGCGGGTCAGCTTATTCTGCTGGCCCTCGTGATCGCTGTACTAGCTTGTGCGGCACCCAAGGAGGTCACCGGAAAGCCAGTGGTAGTCATGGAGACGACGAAGGGAACGATTGAGATCGAGCTCGACGCGGAGAAGGCGCCCGAGACGGTCGCCAACTTCCTACAGTACGTTGACGACAAGTTCTTCGACGGAACGATCTTTCACCGTGTGATGAAGGATTTCATGATTCAGGGCGGTGGTTTCACCGCTGACATGGCACAGAAACCCACCCGGGACCAGATCAAGAACGAGTCCTCTAATGGCCTCAAGAACGAGCGGGGCACCCTCGCTATGGCGCGGACGTCAGCCCCCCACAGTGCAAGCTCGCAGTTTTTCATCAATCACGGAACGAAGAACGCCTTCCTGAACCGCGACCAAGCCTCCGACGGCTGGGGCTACTGCGTCTTCGGCAAGGTGACAGAAGGCATGGACGTAGTCGATGCGATGGCCGAGGTGGCTACTGGCACGAAGGGTGGGCACCAGAACGTTCCCTTGGAGCCGATTGTTATCAAGTCAGCGCGTCGCGGATCCTGACGCCTACTGCGAGCCCAGCAGCGACCGCGTCCAGCCCGTCCCACCCGGCCACCCAGGCGCGAGGGCGGCATCCGCATTTACGGCCTAGAACAGGACCCGGTCGAGTTTCCCTCCACAACTCCGGCGCAGTAGCAGGAAGCCTCGGCGACCGCTTCCGACGGCTCCTTCCAGTAGCATTCCTTACTGGGATATCAAGATGGAGACCCTGGCTAGTTGGGCGATGAACGGTTCGCTCGCGTCTCGGCCCGGGGAAAAGTATCCCCTTCGCCATCTTAGTTTCCTTTAGTTAGCCGGCAGAAAAGGCCGCCGGGCGGGCGAAAAAGACGGCCTAGCGGTGGGCTACCGGGCGATTTTCGTCACCTAGCGGTGGTTTGGCAGTCGAGCGCGGCGGCGACGGGAGTGTCCCGCCTAGTGGTTAAGTCCTCTGAATTGTGAGACATAACAGCGTTCCCGGCCGTCCACGCAAGAGCCAGTGGCAGAAAGTGGCGGAAATACGAGGGTCATCCCTCCGAGATTCCGGCTTCTAGGCCCCGTACCAGAATAAGGGACGGGTTGGGGGGGTAGAAGGGGTCCGCAGGCGTAAGTTGTTGAAATGAAGAGGAGAAAAAATCGAAAAAGTCTGTGACCGCGTTTTGCGGGAGTGTTGAAAAACGTCCTGGAGACCGGATTTTCCGTGCCAAAACCATGCCGTAGCGCAGTCCTAGCGAAAGAAAAACGCCGTCTAGCGAAAGGTTGGAGGGGCCAGAAAGAGGGGAATCGGCCGTTGGGACGGGACGGAGGATTCTTGCGCCCGCAAGGCCCGCTCAGCCCTTAGAAGCGGCCGGAGCCGAAAGGAGCGACCGGGTGTGCGGGGGACCGGTGTCGGTAGGAGTACCGACACGGCAGGTCTGGGGACCTGCGCCACCAGGACGGTTGATGCCAAGGGGCGCCGGGGTACGGCTTGATGAGGTGCAGCTCCTTTGGTATCGCGCGGAGCCGCCAAAACGGTTTGGGATCGATCCCGTTGTCCTGTGTAACGCGGTCGGTTGATCGGCTCACCGACGGAGGCCGTGGGGAGGACTTAGGTCCCGGCCGGGGGTGCGCCGGTCTGTCGCTCCCTGAAGGCCGGCGCTCTTACGCGCCCAGAATAACATGGCGGGGGAGGGCCAGATGATACGGGTGGGGGATCTTGTTGATGGTGTGTGGGTTAGAAATTTCAAAATGCGGTGACGAGGTGTCGGGAGGGGAATCGGCCGTTGGCACGGCCGATTCTTTGCCCCACCCCAAGCCCCGCTCGGCCGCCGGGGGCGGGCCGAGCGCCGAAAGGAACGACCAATTTGGGTAGGCGACCGACTATCAAACGGCTGGGGGCGCCACCTCTTTTTGCCGGCACGGCTACCGGAAGTCGTAGCTGCGGGCCGGAGGCCCGAGCCACCTGTTTTGACCAGAATTCAACCACTGTCGGACGCTTGACATCCACGGTGGCGCGGTGGTAGGCTCTATCTGATAGCAAGTAGGGGTTTAGTAATAAGATACTCAGACCGGGGGGGGAGTTACCCAGCGTGCAGGCGCAGTACATGCTTGTGTCTCGCGTCTGGCTGTCCAGGCTGGATCGCCTAGCTGACATCCCGTCCCAACATCAACCAAGCGAAGCTAACAAGTCGTTCCAATGGAGAGGAAATGGAAGATCTTAGAAACATTCGACTAGTTCTGATCGCGCTGCTCGCAGTGAGCCTATCGGCGCCAGCGCTGGCCCAAGACGCCGGCGTGGGACACATCTCGGGGACTATTTCGGACGCCACCGGCGCCGTCATCCCTGACGTAAGCATCACTGCCACCCACGATGAAACCGGCGTACAACGACAAGTCGTGTCGAGTGGGACGGGCGTCTACATCTTTACTCGTCTGCAAATCGGCGAGTACACAGTCACGGTGAGCGCGACGGGATTCAAGACGTTCGAAAGAGGAGGCATCCGAGTGTTTTCCGGAGAGACGGTGCCTATTGCCATCCAGTTGGAAGTCGGCGATATCACGGAGACCATCACAATAGAGGCCGCAACGCCCACGCTGGACACTTCGACGGAAACGGTGGGCACTACCCGGTCCGTGGAAGAGATCTCGCGCATGCCGATCCCGCTGGTGGGAAACTCGGGTCGGGCGGCGATTAGTTTGTACCGAACGCTGCCGGGGGTCAATTTCCAGCCTCTGGAGTCCGGTGGACAGGACTTTATGGTCTTCTCCCGTTCGCAGGTCAACGGCTCGATGGCGGGCCAGTCGGCCTACAAGATCGACGGGGTTGAGGCCGGCTCCGGCGACCCGGAAAATGCCGCGGACTTCATCAGCCCCACCCCGGAATCGGTGCAGGAGCTTCGCATCGTCGCCAACGCCGATGCCAGCAGTGGTTTCAATGGCGGCGTGGCGGTGGAAATGACCTTCAAGTCGGGCACGAATGACTTTCACGGGACGCTTTACCATTACATCCGGAATGGCTTTGTCGGCGCTCGCGCCTTTTTCGACACGAGCGGAGAATCAGCGCCCGACAGGCAGAACAATGGGGGCTTCGCGATCGGCGGGCCCATCATCAAGAACAAAACGTTCTTCTTTACCTCTCTCGACATTTACCGCTTCCGGCAACCGGCTTTTGGGACCTCCGGCCAGACGATCGCCACGGTAACATTGCCTACCTCGCTCATGCGTGGGGGGGATTTCAGCGAACTTCTGACGCGCCTGCCTAGCGAAGGAGCGCCGCGGCCCATCTTCGATCCGCTCACGAACCCGCGGACCCCGTTTCCCAACAACGTGATCCCGAGTGCCCGGTTGAGCGGGATTGCTCAACTAATGCAACAAAAAGTTTCTCTTCCCAACCAACCGGGAACCCTGAACAACTGGGTGGGTCAGCCGGAAATCACCTTCGTGGATAAGGACCAGTTTATGGGCAAGGTCGACCACCACATCAACCAGAACCACCGGTTCAGTTTTACCTACGAGGCGACGGTTCCCTGGTTCCTGCCCGAGCTCAGCGGATTGTCCGGGCATTCGTTCATCGCGGGAGGCGCGAACTTTTTGGAGCCGGAGCTGGACCAGGGCTTTATTGATGATCGCGACATGTACCGCTACCGCTTCAACTATTTGTGGACCGCCAGTCCAAACACCCTGGTTACTTTTCGGGCGGGCTTAACGCGATCTCCCGATCGGTTGATCGATACTTTCCCGAACTCAGGACCGCGCCTGCAATTCGGCTGCGACATTGGACTGAGGGGAGTTGCCGGCTGCGAGACTCCCACCGTCGGCATTGAAAATTTTACGACCATTGGGCCGTCCTTCGGTCTTGGTTCGAACACGGCGAACGGCAAGATTCCCACCGGCATAGCCGTCAATTGGTACAAGGGGAGCCATAATTTGAAAATTGGCGTCGATGCCTGGTTTATCCCCAACGCACTCAAAAACGACGACGGGATCGCCGGCATTTACAATTTCAGCGAAAGGATCACCGGTCTGCCGGGTGATCCGTCGACCGGATCGGGTTGGGCCAGCTACTTGCTGGGCGAAGTGGATAACGCCTCGGCGAAGACCATAATTGACACGGCCGATTATTCGGCCGCCTGGGGTTTCTACGCCCAAGATCAGTGGCGCGTGAACAACAAATGGACGCTGACGGCGGGGTTGCGGTGGAATGTCTTTCAGCCCTATTACGAGAAACAGAACAAGATCGGCACCTTTGATCCCAGCCTTGCGAATCCGGGCGCGGACGGAAATCTGGGGGCGCTGTCGCTCTATGGCCACGGCCCGGGGCGAAACGGGCTAACCACGATCAACGATACATACTACGGGGCTTTCTCGCCGCATTTTGGTTTGGCCTACCGCTTGAACCCCAAAACAGTTATCCGAGCCAGTTACAGCCTTTCCACTTTGCCCTTCTTCACGAAGCCCACATTCCAAGTTCCCACACCCGGCTTTAACGCTAACCTATCCGTCCAGACCGTGGATAGTGGCCTCACACCCGCATTTAACTGGGAGGGGGGGTTCCCGCGAGCGTTTCCTACTTCGTTCCCCGTCCTCGATCCGGCGCTACAAAACGACACCGAGATCAGGATTGTCGACCGGACCGAGAACCGCCCTGCCTACAGTCAGAACCTCAGCTTCGAGATCGGGCGGGAGATGGCTCACGGGATTTCTCTTCGCGCGGCTTATGTGGGCAATCTCAGCCGCCGCATGGTCACTCGAAATGGCGCCGGTATCAATGGTATGCCGCTTCAATTTCTGAGCTTTGGCGACTTGCTCAACGAGCCCATCGACTCGCAGCTCGCGATTGACGCCGGCATACCGAAGCCGTATCCATCATTCACCGGAAGCGTTGCCCAGGCGCTGCGACCGTTCCCACAGTTCCAAAGCATTCCGGTTTGGGGGGCGCAGTTCGGCAGTGCGAACTACCACGCCCTGCAGATGAATTTCCAAAAGCGCACGGGAGATTTGGCCTTCCTGATTGCGTATACGGCTTCCAAACAGATCGCGAATACAGACTACCCCGGATGGACCGGCCAGGGCAGTGTGATCCGACAACACCCCGATGTCCTCCACCTATCGCGAGAGGTGCTACGCAAGGACCGGGGCAAGATCCTGAATATTAGCTGGGCCTACGATTTGCCCTTCGGCAGCGGGAAGAAGTATATGAGTGGCGTATCCCGGGCGGCCAACGTCGTGGTGGGGGGGTGGACACTTTCCGCCATTCAGAACTACATGGGGGGCAACCCCATCCGCGTTTCGAGCGGTCAGACCATCCCCGGAGGCTTTGGCGGGATTTGGGCCACTCGGACCGGGGGGTCGGTCGAGGGCGCCAGTTGCGGAAGCTTCGATCCGGCCCGCGACGACCGCTATTTGAACGCCAGCGCTTTTGGGACGGCCGCACCGTTCAGCCTGGGGACCACCAGTCAGCTCCCCAGTACGAGAGATTGTGCGGTTATCCAGGAGAATATCATGCTCGAGAAGAACTTCCAGATTACCGAGGGGATCTCTGTGGAGTTCGGCACCATATGGCAGAATGCGCTGAATCGACACTGGTGGATAGGCCTGAACACGGGTGTCGAGAGCGAAGATTTTGGTAAGTACACGGGTGCGTCTCCCCCGCGGAACATCATGTTCTACATGACACTAAAATTCTGACCCCGGCTGGGGGCTGACGCCGGCTGTACGGCGTGGCTCTTGCCGGCAGTGAAGATTTACGGGGCCTTGAGAATCGAAGTCGATTCTCAAGGCCTTTTTGTTATTGTGGACGAGGGCGCGCGGGCCGGCGGGCTAACGCCCGCGGCTCTGTCACATAATCGGGGTAAGGAACTGTTCTAGATTAGGGTACTCTGTGACCCGATGTTTGGTGTGGTGTCGATAGTTGGAGAAATGCATCGTGAATGTGCCCAGGCCGATCTTCGATGAAACGAGACTGCGGTCGCTGATGGAGCGGAACGGGCTCGACCTCGTCTTGGCAACCTCGCGTGCAAACGTCGGATATTTATCGAACTGGCTCACCCATCACTGGACCTGGGACTGGCCGTTCTGGTTCGAGATGGAGAAAGAATACGACGGCTGGGATTACCTTCTCCTCGCGGGCGTGCCTGCCGATGCGGCCAGGAGCCCATTCTTCGTGACCTTTGATCATCATGTAAACAGCGTACGGCAGAAGAGCTGGATTGAAGACATACGAGGAGCGGGCCGACCGGGCTACGCGCCGCGGCCAGACCTTGAGTCTCTGCTCCTCGAGCCAACGACGATCGCGACGCATCTTGACCGGGCCGTGGAGGCGATCGAGGATCGCGCTCTCGGGGAAGCTACGATCGGCGTCGAGTTGTGCCGGATGGCGCAGTCCGTTTACGCCGAGCTCACCGTGCGTTTGCCGAAGGCGAAATTCGTCGATGCCTTCGAGATGTTGCTCGAGCTGCGGGCGGTGAAATCCGCCTCCGAGATCGCTAAGCTACGTCGCGCCGCGGAAATCGCGACGCTCATTTTCAACGACGTAATCTTTCCCATGCTGCGTGAGAAAGCCACTCCGTACGAGATCTACGAGCAGGCGAACGCCATGGCGGCTCGCGAGCGTGGCTACTTTCTCTTCTTTCACGTCTTCGTCGATGGCGGGCACGTTTCCGTGGACGCGGCCGGCGGCGAGCAAAAGCCGGTCCCTTACAACATCGATCCCGATGCCCGTCTCGAGGACGGTCAGCTGGCATTCATCGATTTCGGCTGTGGATACAAGGGTTACTGCACCGATATGTGCAGGAACGTGGTGATCGGCGGTAGGCCGACGAATAGTCAGCACCGCGTGCACGGGGCGCTCTTGGAAGCGCGAGAGGCTATTCGCGCCGCGATTCGGCCCGGCATAAAGGCCAGCGATCTTTTCGACATCGGGGTCAAGGTTCTCGACAAGCACGATCTCGGACTAGCGCTCTCGTTTGTCGGTCATGGACTCGGTCTCAGCATCCACGAGAATCCCTGCCTCACGGCCTTCGATCATCGGCCGCTCGAACCTGGAATGGCCATCAACATCGAGCCCAACACCGAGGTTCCGGGGATGACCATGTTTAACGTCGAGGACGGGGGCGTCGTGACTGAGGATGGTTTCGAGCCCTTTAGCACGCTAACAACTGACCTCGACGTGCTGGCCAGGTAATCGTCAAGAAAAGCGCTACTTAGTAATCCGCGCTCAAACGCCTCTCGGCGCTCTTTTGAAGTCCACTCGTTGCAGTTCGGATAAAGCCGCTAGAGACAAGTTCACTATAGATTTGGAAATGTGATCGCAAGCGACACGGCACGCGCTTTCAGCGTGGACTGCCGGCATCCTACCGCCCAGCAGAAGGGCCGGCGCAGCAACGAGACATGTCGCCAGGAATGGCGACACGGCACGCAAGAATGCGTGCGCCACGTCGCCGAGACGATCAGAGATCTCGTCTGGGACAGCTTAGGAGCGATGGAGCGAGCGGGCAGCACGATTCTGATGGGTGTGGGCCGCTGGGCTGCCCGTACTTTTCTTGTCTTAGGCAGTTTTGATCTAGCCTGGGCCGGCGAGGCGCCTTCGCAGCCTGTCTTCGTCGATGTCACCCAGCAGGCAGGGATCACCTGGAAACACTTCAGCGGCGAATCCGAAGACCGCTTCTTGATCGAAACCATGGGAGCGGGAGTCGGCTTCCTTGATTTCGACAACGACGGTCTGCTCGACATCTACCTGGTAAACGGAGGCGAGACCCCGAACGGGAAAAGCAAAGAGCCGGTTCGCAACGCCCTGTACCGGAATGTAGGAGCGGGCAAGTTCGAGGAGGTTGCGGAAGCCGCCGGCGTCGATCGGGTGAATTTCTATGCGATAGGGGTCGCGGTCGGGGACTTCGACAACGATGGGTTCCCAGACATATTTGTCACTGGCTATCCGGCCTGTGCTCTTTTCCGCAACAACGGTGACGGGACTTTTCGGGACGTCACTCGGGAGGCCGGGGTAGAAAACGCAGGGCGTTGGGGTACCGGCGCGGCGTGGTTCGATTATGACCGCGACGGCTTTCTCGACCTTTTCGTCAGTAATTATGCTGAGTTCGCCTTCGATGACGAGCAACCGCGATGCGACTACCGGGGCAAGCGTATCTACTGCGTGCAGGTGGCCTATCAAGGGCAGGTACCGGTCCTATACCACAACAGCGGAGACGGTACATTCACTGATGTGAGCGCCGACTCGGGCGTCGCCGGCCTGGTCGGGCGCGCGTTGGGCGTGGTGGCGATCGATGCGGACGACGACGGCTGGAGCGACCTTTTCGTGGCCCGCGACGCTTCGCCCGACCTTCTGCTGATCAATCAAGGGGACGGGACGTTGAAAGACTTCGGCGCGGACGCTGAAATCGCTTACAGTGTCGATGGGGTTGCCCGCGCCGGCATGGGGGTGGACGCGGGGGACGTGAACGGCGATGGGCGGCCCGATTTCGTCGTAACCAACTTCAACGACGAGTACCACGCCTTGTATATGAATCTGGGTCGGTTTCCCTATCAAGAGCGGACAAGCGAATCGGGCCTAGCCCAGTTCACCCAGAGCTTCGTGGGCTGGGGAACACGCTTCATCGATTACGACAACAATGGCCGGCTCGACCTGATGATCGTTAACGGCCACATCAACGAAATCGTTGAACTCACTCGCGTCGACGTGAAATATCGGGAACCGCCTCTACTGCTCAGGAATAAGGGCCGAGCCAGGTTTGAAAACATCGGTGCTGCAGCCGGCTCGGTTTTTCGGACAGGACATCTAGCGCGCGGGATGGCGACTGGTGACTTCGACAACGACGGTGACACGGACGTCCTTTTCGGGCGCCTCGACGATACCCCTGTTCTGCTGCGAAACGACGCAGGGAAAGACTCGTCTTGGATAGGAGTACAACTACAGGGGAAAGCAAGCAATCGGGATGCGGTCGGCGCCAAAGTCGCGGCACGGATGAGGGACACGACGTTGGTGAGATGGGTCAAGGGCGGATCAAGCTACGCTTCGTCCCACGATTTGCGGTTGGTCTTTGGGTTCGGTGACATTGAAACACCGGCAGCAGTTGAGCTCGAAATACGTTGGCCGGGGGGTGGCGAGCAGACGGTATCGGGACTTGAGCCGGGCCGCTATCATCGGATTGTTGAAGGGGTTGCGCCAGACAGGCACCCGGACTAGCTCGTCGCGTATGACGGAATCCTCAACGATGGGACGCCAACATGAAATTAGCGCGGTGCTGGCGTGGTGTCTGTCCCTTTGTGGCTGTATGTGACTTGACCGACATCGCCGATTCGTCCTTCACGTACGGCTCCCGCTATGATTGTTAGGTGTTCAGGGCGGCACTCAGGGATACTAAAATGAGGTTCCAACCAGGCCGCGCGGACAGAGGATCTCAGCCGTGAAGGCTGGCCGTTACGGCCTGGCGAAGAAATGTTCCGCTTCATCTCCATTATCCTGCTAACGGCCGCCCCGGCTTGGTGCCAGGACAGCTCGACGACAGCCACTGACGAGCAAGTCACTCTTTGGTTTCAGGCGGCTCGCGAGGCTCATGCGGGCGGGGATCTGCCACGGGCCGCGACACAATACGAGAAGGTGCTTCGTGCCAGACCGGAAATCGCGGAAGTGTACAGCAACCTGGGGGTCGTCTACTATCTTCAGGGACGGTACCCGGACGCTTCGGCACAGTTTGAAGATGCTTTGGCGCGCAAGCCGGACCTGTTCGTTTCCCTCCTTTTCTCCGGGATGTCACACGCTAGAATGCGCCAGTACGAGAAGGCGATCCCCCGGCTCGAACAGGCTCTTTCCGAGCAACCCGACGGCTATGAGGCTCTCTACTATCTGGGCGTAGCTCATGCACGCTCGGAACGCCCCAGCCACGCGAACACGCATTTCGAAAGGCTCGTCGAGCTCAACCCGGAAGACATCGAAGCTCTTAACGAGTTGGGGAAGAACTACCTTCAGCTTTCTACCGCCAGTTTCAAGCGACAGGACAGCTCGGCCGAAGGATACCTTTTCTTTCGCACGCTGGCTCAACTCGCTGAAACCCAAGGGGAGACGCCACAAAAGATTCAGCGGTACTACGAGCGGGCCCTCGAGGCCAGACCAAGCTACCCGAACATTCGCTGGGAGTTGGCACAAGTACTCGTACGCGGGAACGACCTGAAGGGTGCCGCGGCCAGACTATCCAGGCAGGTCGAACTCGAGCCGAACCATGTCCCCGCGCTGCTCACCTTGGCGGGAATTCATGACAAGCTCGGGGAGGGCGGCAGTTGGGCCCAGCTCGTGGATCAAGCGAGAACGATCGCCCGAAGCATACCTACGACTGACACGAGTTTCTCTGAACTTTTGCGGAGCGACCCCGCTTTGGCTGTCTCATTTCTGAACGTTCTGTTGCTGTTGGAGTCCGGCACCCTTGACGCAAGCGCCACCCAGTTCATTCGCCGCCAGCCCAAGGTGGGTGATCTTGAGAAGACGCTCGACCAGCTTGAGGGCATTGTCAAAGACCCTCCTCGAAACGACTGGTTTCAAGAGGTCTACTTCCGCTGCCGGATGGAGCAAGGCGAACTAAGGCTCGCCCGAGATCAGTTGCGGGGGCTGAGGGAACGGTTTCCGGATTGGCCCATGCCGTATTATTTGTTGGGGAAAATCTACGAGAAGCTCTCCTTTGCGACGCAGCGACGAATGGTCGAGCTCGATCCCGGCGGTTACCGCACGCACCTGTTGAGCGCAGCCGTGCTCGAAGCGCGGGACCGCGACGACGAAGCCATTGAAGCTTATCGTGCTGCGCTTCAGGCGGAGCCGGACGTGCCCGGAGTTCATTATCAATTGGGGATGGCCCTGACCCGAACGATGCGACTCGACGAGGCGATCAGCGAGTTTCAAAAAGAGTTGGAAGTTGACCCCTATCACGTGCTCGCGCAGGTCCGTTTGGGGGAGATCTACGTCTACCAGCGCGAGCATGAAAAGGCGATTCCCGGCCTCCGCGCGGCGCTAGAGTTAGACTCGAAGAGCGCGGCGGCGCACGGAGCCCTGGGTCGGGCGTACCTACTGGCACGAAGAGTGGACGAGGCTGCCGAAATGCTCGCGCGGTCGGTGAAGCTTGACCCTGACGATAAGCAAACCCGTTACCAATTGTCGATTGCTTACCGCAGACAGGGCAGGAGGGAAGAAGCAGATCGCGAGTTTGCCGTCTTCACTAAGCTGGGCCAGGAGGAGCAGCGGGGACTAGGTCTCCCACAGCAGAGGAGTTTACTCGACTCCGATTTACCGGGGCCGGAGGAGGGAGTGAGGGACTCCCCGTGAAGCTCCCACCGAGACCTGCGATGCCAAGGCGCCTTTCATTCTGGGCGGCGGCCTTTTTGGTCTTGATGCCGCTTCGGGCCCAGACTCCCAGTGGCCCAGATTCCGAACCCGATGCAGTCATCCGCGTTACGGTGAACCTCGTGCAGGTCGACGCCGTGGTCACGGATAAGAACGGTCAATTAGTTACGGATCTGACGGCTGAAGACTTCGAGATTCTTCAGGACAAACAGCCCCAGAAGATCAGTAATTTCTCCTTCGTTTCGACGGCTTCGCCCTCCACCACTGGTCGAGACGCCGCGACGGCCGGTGAATTACGCCCAGAAGGGGCTGTACAACGCTCGCCAACTGCCCTAAGAGTGGACCAGGTTAAGAGAACGATCGCCTTTGTGGCGGACGACCTTGGACTTTCTTGGGAAAGCATGCGCGGTGTGCGCGATGCCTTAGGGAAGTTTGTCGACGAACAGATGGAGCCCAATGATTTGGTCGCCATACTTCGCACAGGCGGAGGCATCGGCGCCCTGCAATCGTTTACCTCCGACAAACGGCAGCTTCGGGCGGCAATCGAACGCTTACGGTGGAACCCGATCGGGCGAGGCGGGGTAGACGCTTTTTCGATGCCGGATGACCTTTCCGGCTATCCCGACGGGCAAGGAGGTGATCTGCCGCCCGGCGCAACCCAAGACATGATGAACACGCAGCGGCTGGATATCTTGCGGGGAGAAGTGCGGAATCGCAGCGAGGCCGGAGGCATGGGGTTTGAAATTGAGCAATCCCGTGAAAAGTATTTTTTAGTAGGCACCCTGGGTGCTCTGGGCCATATTGTGCAAGGTCTCGAGACCCTGCCCGGCCGCAAGTCCGTGGTACTGCTGTCCGACAGTATCGGCGTGCTGGCCGCCGAAGGCAAGAGCACGCGCGTTCTCGAAGGGCTGCGCCAGGTTACGGAGCTGGCAAACCGAGCCTCGGTCGTGCTCTATACGATCGATCCGCGGGGCGTTCAGCATCTGGGCGTGACGGCGGCCACCAGCCTTACCGAGAGCGATCCCTACCTTATCGCGAACTCCCGCAAGCTGGAATACTTCGAGGGACAGAGTGGACTAGGTTTTCTGGCCTACGAAACCGGCGGCCTGTTTGTGGCAAGTGCGAACGAAGTCAGCGGTGCTATCGGCCGCGTGATGGACGACCAAAAGGGCTACTACCTCATCGGATACAGACCCCCGGAGGAAACTTTCGACCGATCGTTCCATAAGATTGAGGTCAGGGTGAAGCAACCGGGTCTGCGGGTCCGCTCTCGTAGCGGATTCGCGGGCGTTGCGGACAAGGCGCCGGATCCCGAGCAGACCGATCGGTTGTTGGCCGCGCTGACGTCGCCTTTCGGCGCCGATGAGGTGCGGCTGAAACTGACCGGATTGTTTGGGAATGATGCCAAAGGCTCGTTCATCAGCTGTCTGTTGCACATCGATGGAGAGGACTTGACGTTCGGCCGAGAAGAGGAACAGACGCACGCGGGCGCGGGCAGAGAGGAGCGTACGTACGGACGCTACAAGGCAGTGGTGAACGTCGCCATAATGACCTTCGGCGAGAACGGCCGAATGGTGGAACAGAGCCGGCAGTCGTTCGCGATCCGGCGTACCACCAAGGCACGTCAAGTTACCGAACAGGGACTTGTCTACACGGTCAGTCATCCGGTTCGCAAGGCGGGAGCCTATCAGGTAAGAGCCGCCGTCCTCGACGCCTCTTCGGGGAAGATAGGCTCGGCCAGCCAGTTCATCGAGATCCCAAAAGTCAACAAAGGTAGTCTTGCTGTGTCCGGTATTTATCTCCGGGCACGGCCTCCGCCAGAGCAGGAAAAGGGTGTAGAAACACCTGCTGCCGAGACGATCCTGTCGAGTCCTGCTATGCGGGTTTTCCGCCCGGGCCAGGAGCTCGAGTACATGTTTCAGGTTCTCAACGCCAAGGTTGATCGAAGCGTGAAACGGCCGCGGCTGGAAGCGCGAATGCGCGTGCTCCATGAGGCGAAGACCGTGTTCGAGACCGAGTCTCTCGCTTTGAACCTCGCACCGCAGAAGGATTGGAAGCGCGTCTTCTACGCGGGACGGATGAAGCTCGCCGACGACCTAAAGCCCGGCGACTACATCTTGCAGTTTCTTGTGATCGACAAGCTTGCCAAGGGAGAGCGGCCGTCCGTGCAATGGACCGATTTCGAGATCCGGCCCCGACACGTGACCGCGTTGCCGCAAGGGGTCGCGACGACGGGACGCACCGACCTACCTCGCAAGCCCTTGCCCGAAGGACTCACGCCACCCGAGGTCGAATTTCGAGATCTTGCCAAAGAGGCGGGCTTGACGGGAGTCAACATGCTTGGTGTGAGAGACCGAAAGGATTACCTTGTCGAATCGGGGGGGACCGGAGTCGCGGTCTTCGATTACGACAACGACGGCTTACAAGACATCTTTCTGGTCAACGGCGATCTCTTCGATCGCGGTTCGTTGCGGCCGAGGCATCACTTGTATCGCAATACCGGCAAATTGAAGTTTGTCGATGTAACCGAAGAGGCGGGTCTTGTCCATACCGGCTGGGGACAAGGAGTTTGCGTCGGAGACATCGACAACGACGCTTTTACCGACTTGTTGGTGACCCACTGGGGCCAACATCGACTGTTCCGAAATCAAGGTGATGGGACGTTTCGCGATGAGACGGAGCGACGAGGGTTGGCCGTTCCCGAGCGCCGTTGGAGCACGGGCTGCTCCTTTCTTGACTATGACCGGGACGGCGACCTCGACCTGTTTGTCGCCAACTACGTGGACTTCGACCCCGAAAAAATCCCCAAGGCGGGAGAACCCCCCAGGCCGGGACAAATCGCCGAGTGCAACTGGAAAGGGATCGCCGTCTTCTGCGGGCCCAGGGGGCTTCCCGCCGAAACCATGTCCCTCTATGAGAATGACGGCAACGGCGTGTTCAGCGATGTTTCGAAGAAGGCCGGGATCAGCGGGCCGAAGACTTACTACGGGTTTACCACCCTGACTGGCGACTTCGACAACGACGGCTGGCCGGATGTGTTTGTGGCCTGTGATTCGACACCCAGCCTTCTCTACCGCAACCGGGGAGACGGGACCTTCGAAGACCTCGGTGCCGTCTCCGGAGCTGCCTATAACATTGACGGCATGGAACAGGCAGGCATGGGAGCCACCGCCGCTGACTACGACGGAGACGGCGACCTGGACATTTTCAAGACCAACTTCTCGGGTGACACACATACCTTGTACCGAAACGACGGTGATTGGACGTTCATGGACGAAACGATTCCGGCCGGGTTGGCCGTCAATACACGGTACCTTGGGTGGGGCACTGCTTTCATTGATTTCGATCACGATGGATGGAAAGACATTTTCGTCGCCAATGGCCACATTTATCCCGAGGTTGACGGCAGCAAGATCAACGAGACTTTCTTGCAGCAGCGGCTGCTCTATTGGAATCGGGGAGACGGGCAGTTCCACGACGTTTCGCCCGAAGCCGGCCCGGCGATTGCAGCGCGTCACTCTTCGCGAGGGATCGCAATCGGCGATCTCGACAATGACGGCGCGCTGGAGATCGTGGTCGCCAATATGCACGAGCCTCCCTCGCTACTCAAGAACTTCGGTGAGCGCGGCAACTCCTTGCTCGTCGAGGCCCTGACCCCCTCGGGCCGGCACGCGATCGGCGCGCGCATTACGGTCGTGGCGGGCGAGCTGAAACAGATCGACGAGGTGCGCAGCGGCGGCTATCACGTCTCGCAAAGCGACTTCCGGGTGCATTTCGGGATGGGAACAAACACTCGGGCTGATATCAACGTCCGCTGGCCTGACGGGAAAGAAGATTCGTTCGAATCCGTCGAGGTCAACCAGTGGGTTGTCATTCAGCAGGGTAAGGGCCTGATCGAGACCCACAAGTTTCGTTGAGGGATTGGTCTTCGCCTAAAGGGACCGCCACAAATGAAGGACGCTCGTAATCCCGAACCGCGAACGTCCGAACCGCGCGCCATAGGCCGCTTCCGAATCGGCAAGTTTGTCTTGACATGCACGCTGACAACGATGGTGGTGGCGAGCCATCTCCACGGCCAAGGGTCAACATCAAAACAAACCGAAACGCCTCCCGCGACGGACACGAGCGATGAGCAAGCCGGCGCTGCTCCAACCGAGACCGCGATATTTACCGACATGGCGGAGGATTTGGGTATCAACTTCGTGCATTTCAACGGCATGTCAGGCCAATACTACTACTGCGAGCCGGTGGGGTCGGGCGCGGCGATGTTCGACTACGACAACGACGGAGATTTGGACGTCTACATTGTCCAGGGCAACATGCTGGGAAAGGGGAAGACGCTGGAGGATGCGTCGTTCCCGCCTCGCGGTCCACTGCCCCCAAAAGATCGTCTTTATCGCAATGAACTCGTAAGCAAGAACGGCAGCTCAAGCAAGTTGCGATTCACGGACGTGACCGACAAAAGCGGCATTGACGCCGGCGGGTACGGGATGGGCGTAGCCGCCGGCGACTGGAATAACGACGGCTGGATAGATCTCTACGTGACGAATTTCGGCTCGAATCAGATGTGGCGCAACAACGGGGACGGCACGTTCGCCGACGTAACTCGTCAAACCGGCACCGCCGACCAGCGATGGAGCATTAGCGCGGCGTTTGTGGACTTCGACCGCGACGGGTGGCTGGATCTCTATGTCGGCAACTATGTGGATTTCAGCTTCACAAATCGCAAGAAGTGCTTCTCGGAGGGTGGTCGGAGGGATTACTGTGGCCCCCGCGGGTTCAACCCGGTACCGGAACGATTGTTTCGCAATCGTAGGGACGGAACGTTTGAGGATGTCTCAGCAAAGTCGCAGATCGCGGCGGAGCACAACGGGTCGCTGGGAGTGGTGACCGCGGACTTTGACGCAGACGGGTGGTTGGACTTGTATGTGACCAATGACGGCCGTCCGAATCATTTGTGGATGAACCAGGGCGACGGCTCGTTCAAGAACGAGGCCATGCTAGCCGGCTGTGCCCTCAACGCGGATGGCAAGCCCGAGGCCAGCATGGGCGTAGACGCAGGGGACTACGACAACGACGGGGACGAAGACCTCTTTATGACCCACCTCAACGGGGAGAAGAACACACTCTATGTCAACGACGGGAACGGCTGGTTTGACGATCTCTCCTACCGCACTCGGTTGGGAGCGCCGAGCTTGCCCTACACTGCCTTTGGAATGGCTTTTTTCGACTACGACAATGACGGCTGGCTCGACATCCTGGCGGTCAATGGAGAAGTGAAAACGCTCGAGGCCCTCGCGAGAGCCAAGGACCCCTACCCCCTGCACCAACCTAACCAGCTTTTTCGGAATCTCGGGAACATGCAGTTTGAGGAGGTCACCAACAAAGCCGGCTCTGTGTTCAAGTTGTCGGAAGTCGGCCGCGGCGCGGCCTTTGGCGATGTGGACAACGACGGTGACACTGATGTGTTGATCGTCAACAACAATGGTCGAGCGCGGCTGCTGATCAATCACGTGGGCAGCCGCAGGCACTGGGTTGGCCTGCGGCTGGTGGACAAGACTGGAAACCGCGACATGCTGGGAACACGCGTTGCCGTGATCCGATCGAAAGGATCGACGCTATGGCGAAGGGCGCGAGCGGATGGCAGCTACGCTTCCGCCAATGATCCTCGGGTGTTGGTTGGGCTGGGCGATTCGACTGAGGTTACCGCCGTTCGCGCTCACTGGCCAAACGGTCAAGTCGAAGAGTGGACCGACGTCTCCGTGGACCGTTACACGACTTTGCAAGAGGGGAGTGGAGAGGTGGTGCAGTAGTGTGTGGCTGGTGTGGTCGCAAGAATCAAGGAATGCTCCTGACGGCGGTCTCAACGCACATATTCCACGTTCCCACAGACGCTAATGGCTTGGCCGGAGACACTGCTCCCAGCTTCGGAACAGAGGAAGGTGATCATATTGGCGACGTCCCGGGGGCTGACCTTCTTCCGTAACGAGACCGCACTCAGCAACTCCTCCTCCAGCTCCCCATAGCTTATCGCCCACCCTGACCCTCCCACCCCTTTTCATCCCCCGTTGTGACTGAAAGCCATGAGTCATTCACGTTAGTTTCGAGTTTTTATTGACTTGTTTTCCAACACCTTAGGACAAACAGGCTGCAGAATCGCTCCGGTCGGATGCTAGCCTGATCCCGAAAGTAAGAAACTGCAAAGGACACATTGCCAGACTTCCCAGGGGAAACGACCCGGGAGGGGTTGTGGCTGAGGGTCGAACCGTCTTAACCGGTCAGCCCACGGCCATGATCGCAAGTCCGGAAGTTTCGAATCTCGAGAAAAAGGACGTCCCAACGCAATCGTCCATCGGACCGGCGGGTTGAAACGTAGCCCGGATTTACGGAGTGTGCTCACATTCGGTCCGGCTGACGATTATTCGGGACGTGTGACCACTGGGTGAAACATACATGATCAGGAACTCATTCTTATTTATTGTCTTGTTTGCCGCGACGCTCTTGTCACAGACTCGCGTTGAACTCTCAAAGCAGGTCAAAGGTTCTCTGCCACCGTCGAACGGCGGTACCGGTTTGTCTTCCTGCGCGGAGAACGAAGTTCTCGTTTGGCAGTCGGGGGCTTTCGTCTGTTCGCCCAGTTCGGCTGGCCCACACGCTTCTGACCACGAACTGGGCGGTTCGGATCGGCTTTCGTTGGAGAATATAGACAGTTCTCTTCTCTTAGGTTCGCTACCTTTCCTGCAGACGGGCAGGTTGGGTGAAGACAATTCGAACTTGTTTTGGGACGACACTAACAACATTTTAGGGGTTGGGATCAACAGTGGCTTCACAGCAACAAGAATAAACATATCCGATCCCGGGCCCAGTAATTGGGGCACCTTCACCGGCCACCACGACTCCGTTAGGGCTGTCATCAACGGATACCCACAGAATAAGCAGCTTGGTGCAGGAAACCTGGATCTACTCCACGGCGTGGTCGGAGCCATAGAGGTGCCGAGTACAGCAATCGATGTCGACGGCATTGGCGTCGGTGGTTACGCGCGTAGCGCGGATTCCGCGTCTAACACTGTCGGTGTCGTTGGATTGGGGCGCCTAGGGGCTGCAGGGGCCAAGACTTGGGGCGGCAACTTTGTCGCAGAGCACGGCGGGTTCGCTGGAGAGATTTGGGGAATAGAGATCGACCTGGTTGCAGGAAACTCTGGTTCTCCGCCAACGGTAGCACGAGGCCTGGTCGTCGTGAGCGATATTCAGCATGCGACACCGCCCGCCGACTTTGCCGCGGTCAAGATAGCTGTGGGGCCCCTAGGCAAGCCGTTCGAGCACGGCCTATTGCTAGGCCCAGGTGGAGCGAAGATCGGCATTGAGTTGGGAGCCGAGGCAAGCGGCAACTCTCAGGATTCCCAAGAACTAAGATTTCGTAGCACAAACTCAACTGGGGGCACCCTAAAGAGCCACATATGGGGAACCGATGTCGGCCGGATTGCCTTTGATTCCGATCTTGAAGTCAACAAGGCAAATGCCGGCGTCGAACTGGGAAGTGTAAGCGCGTCAAATACACCGTTCTTAGATTTCCATAGCTCGGGAAACAACATTGGTTACGACTTTCGACTGCTGGCGACGGGTGGTACCGGCACGGCAGGACAGGGTTCCCTGCAGATGTTCGGCGACAATCTCGAACTGAGAACCAAGACACAGCTCTTCGATCAAGGATCGCAACCGGCCTGTAACGTTTCCAATCGTTTCATGCTGTGGGTCGATCAAGGAGGCGCAGGGGTCAAGGACAGCTTGGAAATCTGCGCTAAGGATGGCAGCGACAGTTACGCGTGGAGGTTGGTTTACTAACTCGTTTAGGCCCGTTTCTTCACGGTGAGCGCGGTCGTTGAGGCAAGCTTCCAACGTCCGCTGTCCGAAAGACTCTGAACGATTCCATCGGTCAGCCAAGACTGTACTGGGCGGCTGGTGATCTCCTCGATTGTCATCTTTTCGAACCGGGACCTGTCCGGCTCAGGCAATTCCTGGGCGTACCAAGACAAAAACCAATGCATCGTCCAGATAGGGTGACCTGAGAGGGGAACGAAGTGGTCCTGGACTGCACCGTGCCCTTCAAAGAGCTGCCGAATGCCGCTCCTCGTCATGTTGAAAAAGTGGTCCGGGTAACCGTGTTCAGGTTGAAGAAATGGAACCACGCAGTACAGTGTTCCGCCAGGCTTCAAGACGCGAACAAGCTCTTGGGCGCAACCAAAGGGATCGCTCACGTGCTCGAGGACGTTTAACGAGACCACGGCATCAAAGGCGTCGTTCTCTATCGGCAGCTTCTGATTCACCGCCAACAGATCGGTAGAGGGGTAGTCGACCACTTCAGTAGCAATAACGTTCTCGTCGATGTCCGCGCGGAGACCGGCGCCGCAGTCCAACACCATGCCCCCAGCCTTTCTTGCCCGATCAATGAGATCCAAGACAACTTCATCGTACGGGTGGGCGGATACATTGTGTGTGCTAACGATCTTGCAGTGGCGAGCCTCCTCCTCTGTCAGCATATTAAGCGCGCCGCCCGTCTGCTCGTATGCCGCGCCACAGTCTACGCAAGCGAAGCAATGCTGTTTCTGGTGCAGGTCCTTGGATCCGCACCTCAAGCAGCACAGATGCGCCAGAAGCCAACGACGTTTTCGTGCGCGCACCGCGTCCACACACGAGGCGCGCCGCCGAGCCTTCTCAAGTACCTTGATTTGTCGTACTGCGATCGGCTGCCCATCCACGACAAGTGACAAGCCCAGCCATTCGCCTGACAAGTTTTCCCAATGCTTCGACAGGTCGACCGCCAGCCTGAAGCCGACAGACGGCCGGTCCGGCATTGCGGCTAGTACGTCTGGTCTATCGAGCTTTGTATAATCTACCCTTTTTTTGCCCAGGGTGAATTCAACCAATTCACTCCGAGTAGCAGTAGAATACCACCCCACAAGGAGAGTTATGTCGTTCCTGATAACACCGTCCTGCGGAACATCGATATGTAGGATCTCGCTCATGCAGACAACTTCACTGTGAGTTGAATTTCAGCTTCCCGTCCGGTCGCTTGCTCCCGGACTAAACGGGTGATGACCCTTCGTAACGCGCTACGATCTCCATGCTGCTGCCAACCTTTCGCCCCTTCCTGCCACCGCCTGTGAGCCCGAAGATATTCGTTAGTCAAGGTAGCCGAGAGATTTGAGTCTTTCGATCTCGGCCCTGCTCAGAACAACCTTCTGTCTCCCCCCGCCTTCACCTTCCGTCAAGTTGGCTTTCCAGTGGGCCAAACGCTCCTGCAGAACTTTCGCTTCGCGAGGCATCTCCTTCGCCAGATTCCTTTTTTCCTTCGGGTCGATTCTCAAGTCATAGAGCTCCACCGACGGCGGGCTCATGTTCTGGATGAGCTTCCAATTTTGACCTTGCCCCCTAAAACGAGTCCAAGTTGAATGTTAGGATTTTCGGTTTTAGGAAGGAGGCAAGAGATGGCAGGGAAGCGATTTAGTGCAGAACAGATCATCATCAAGTTGCGTGAGGCAGAGGTGGGTCTAGCTCAAGGACAGACGGTGGGCCAGGTGTGCAAACAGATTGGGGTGACCGAGCAGACCTACTACCGGTGGCGCAAGGAGTACGGAGGGCTTCGACTGAATCAGGCCAAGCGGTTGAAGGTGTTGGAGAAGGAGAATGCCCGGTTGAAGAAGCTAGTGGCAGATCTGTCTTTGGACAAGCAGATCCTAAAGGAAGTTTCCTCGGGAAACTTCTAGGCCCGACGAAGAGGAGACGCGCAGTGGTGTGGGTGAGGGAGAGATTGGGAGCAGAGCGCGTCTCCGAACGTCGGGCCTGCCAAGTGCTGGGACAAGCTCGATCGACCCAGCGAAGGGAAAGGCATATCCCCGATGAGGAGGCTCGATTGGTGGCTGAGATGGTGGAGTTGGCCACGCACTACGGGCGATACGGCTACCGACGGATCACGGCCATGCTTCGTTGGGAAGGGTGGAAAGTGAATCACAAGCGGGTGGAGAGGTTGTGGAGACAGGAGGGGCTGAAAGTCCCGTCCAGACAGCCGAAACGAAGGAGACTGTGGCTTCATGATGGATCCTGCGTTCGGTTACGAGCGGCTCACAAGGATCACGTCTGGAGCTATGACTTCGTGCATGAGCGAACCCATGACGGAAGGGCCTTTCGATTATTAACCCTACTGGATGAATACACCCGGGAGTGTCTGGCCATTGAGGTCCAACGACAGATGAATCACCAGGACGTGTTGGATCGATTGGCGGAGTTGTTCGTGGATCGGGGAGTGCCTGAATACATTCGGTCCGATAACGGGTCAGAGTTTACGGCTCAGGCGGTTCGGGACTGGCTGAAGGCTGTTGGGGTGAGGACCTTATACATCGAGCCCGGCAGCCCCTGGGAGAATGGATATGTGGAGAGCTTCAACGGAAAACTGCGGGATGAACTGCTGAACGTAGAAGTCTTCGACACGTTGTGGGAGGCGAAGGTGTTGGCCGAGAGATGGCGCAGGGAGTACAACCAGCGACGGCCTCACAGCGCCTTGGCCTATCGGCCGCCGGCGCCGGAGGCCAGATTACCCAGGTCCCAGGACCAGAGTTCTATACCATGGAGTGGACTTCAAATGGTCCCAGGTCTAACTTAGAGAGTGGACTCGTTCCTGGGGGCAGGTCAAGGATGAATGAGTCCACCATGTTCCCCAAACTCTTCACCATGGTCGGACGTAACAACGACCACGTAATTCTCGAAGAAACCTATTTGCTTAAGTTCGAGGAACATGCGTCGGAGCACGTCGTCGGTGTAACGGATCTCACCGTCATAGAGAGCCTGCGTCCACGCCAAATCTTCTGCACTCAGATTGAGCCCGTTCTGGGCCGCAGCGGTGAGGTTCACAGCATTGGGCTCGAACTGACTCTCGAATTCCCCATAAAGAGTCCGGTACCTTTCAGGGGGATCGTAGGGAGAATGGACTTGATTACAGATTTTACTCCGGTTTTTTTTTTAGGCGGGCGGGAGGCCTTTGGCGGCCGCCTTCCCGAAGTGCGCTGTCGCATGGTGAGACTGGGTTGGTCTGAAACCTCTGTGGTACTTCCCCCCGTACCTGATTGTTTACTAGCTATAAGAAGCAGACGATCAACTTGATGGTTGCCTTTCGGAAGTACAACCCACGCCCGGGGAATTGGACGCTACACTCTTGGGGGTCAAATAGAAGCATACATCAGATGACCCACAACTTCAAGGCAGTGACAACCCTAAACCAGAATTTCCGATTTGGAACTCCGACTCGAGCATGGTACTCCCTCTCTTCTCCTGAAGGCAAGGACTTTGCCTCGTAAGGCAGGCCACGACGGCATCAAAGGGTACTCATGGCCTGTTCTTGTCGTCCGCTGAGCCCGTCGCGCTGCTGCTCAGCCGATTGGTCGCACACCCCTCCGACCCTCCTTCCTCAACGCCCAGATTTCCTGCCCGAACGGGACGGCCCTAACCACCCGGCACAGGCAGCGCCCAGATCCGACGCAGCATGTCGCCGAACAGCCTGCGGTTCAGATACCCCTCGGCCAGCAGCAGCCAGTAATACCGCGCGTGCTTGACCAGCCGACCGCCGGTCTTCATCAACCTGTGTTGCAAGCTCGTCAGCGACCAACTCTTGATCCTGTTCGGCAGTCCGAGCCGCCGCCACAAGTTGCCCAGGTTGTAGGCCAGCACGCTCAGTTGCAGCCGTACCTCGTTCGCCCGGAACCGATGGCACGACAGCCTTGTCCAATGCGTGGCCTGTTTGCCTTCCTTGATCCACTGCTCCGCCGTGCCGCGCTTGTTGTAGAAGCGCACCACCGAGCGGCTTGGCAAGCTCATGCTCGTCACGATGAATCCGACCTGCGGGAACAGCTCGCCCTGGTGATGCTCGACCTTGGCGACGATCCGCCTCGCCTGCGACCAACTCTCCGCCTGATAGCGAAAACTCTTGTAGCGCACCAAGGGCTTCCGGGAGGGCCTTCCCGGCGGCCGAAACAAGATGTCTTCGATCTCCAACTCCAGGCTCTTGTTGGCCGGAATGCGAATGGCGTACTGTACTCCGCGTTCCTC
Source organism: Bryobacterales bacterium (assembly GCA_965222095.1). Classification (GTDB taxonomy): domain Bacteria; phylum Acidobacteriota; class Terriglobia; order Bryobacterales; family UBA6623. The sequence continues at coordinate 489,376 of CBDCTD010000004.1, read as the reverse complement.
CGAAGCCTCATAAACTTCCGGCTTGGCAAAGGCCGCATCGCCCCGGAAGGCGACCTGCTTGCCCGCAGCCTGTTGGCGCTCGATCTCCGGCAACAATAGCTCATCCCAGTCCTCGGCGCTGTGCACGTTGCCGGGACGCAGCTTGGCAGCGAGGCAATCACCATGACCGTTGAACAAAAGTAACGGGTGATAGCAGACCGACTCGAAGTGTCCGTTGTAGGCACTGCCTTCCTGTTGGCCATGGACCGGACTCTCGGTGGAGTCCATGTCCAGAACGACCCGCTCGGAGTCGTCGAACGCTTCCGCTTGCCCGACCAGCTCTCGGTTCAGCGCCATCAGCCCCAGCAGGTTCTCTTCGCTCGCCAGCATCTCCGTCTCGAAGCTGTGCAGCGTCGAGGTCAAGGCCGCACCGCGATCCCAGATCTTCTGCGAACCGATCAGCCGAAACGTCGGATCGATCGAAACCCGCTCGGCGTCGTTGAGGTCCTCGTAGCCCGCCAAGCGGCTGTAGACCGACTGCCGCAACAGATCAGCGAGCGTGAACTGCTTGTTTGTGCCTTGCCGGGAGTCGCTGAGATGCTCGTCAATCAGTTCTCCGAGACCGAGCCGTTCGTCCAGTTCGCGAACCAAAATCAGGCCACCGTCGGAAGTGACGTGCGATCCCTGGAAATCGACTTTCAACAAGCCGTTGAAACTTAGCTGGAATGGCTTGGTTTGTTTTTCACCCATTGGGTGTTGGCCTCCCTGGCGTCCTCATCGGGCTCTAGCCCCTATGAATAAAGACGCTCAAGGCCGCTGGAAGGTCGGGATGTCAAACACCAAATTGAAAATGCGGGTTGATACGTATGAAAAAAAGCAAATATAGGACGGCCGCCCTGAATAGAGTCGCGAATGAGATCAGTGAGTTTTGCGGTTGCGGATTCGATCCCATCCTTATCTTCCACGAATTCAATGAACCCTTGACTAAAGCCCATTTTGGCCGTGACCCAGCCGCCACCGGTCACGGCCAACGTCACGTAACCATTATCACGTAATATCTCGGGAAGTAAGAGCAAAGCCTCAGGGACGGCATGTTTGACTGGGAGCTGGTAGGAGTTATGACTAACCGTGTGTGTCTCCTGGTAAAGAGAAGAAAGAATCGTCGCATGGGAAGGGGGAGTGCCATGCGTGTTTACGAATGCGTGGGAGAAGCGGACGCCGCGTGCCGCCAAGTCGTCGAGGAATGGCGACGTTTGTCGGTGGTACCCGTAACAGCTCAGATGATCCGCCCGGAGGGTGTCAATTGAAATCAAAAGAATGTTAGGGTGAGTAGCGTCAATGCCACAGGACGCTAAATAGAGGACTAGGGTACCGAGAAAAGTAGTCGTCGTGGCCGAAAGGATCTGTGATATGCGTTCGTTGCCCGCGAGACGCCGCGGCCACTCCGGGAAATTCATCGTGTTATCGAACCCGCAAACCGGAAAGGGGCTGCGATACTAGACCTTTGAACAGCCGAGGCCCGGGGTCGACTGTGATGTCCTGAACCTTCAACGTGGAGCTTCTCCTATATCGTTGTCGGGCCGAAGCGTGCGGTGGAGCTTCTTCTCCTTCCGGATTGATCTTGATGTCGATGGCCCCGAGAACAGCTTCTTGCTCGAACGTCTGAAGACCAAGCGGCTGCCGGAGCAAAGCCCTCGCAGAAGCGTCTGGGTGGTTGACTCGCAAGTCGCGGAGACAGAGCGGCAAGCGAAGCTACGGATCAGCCTCGAAAAGCCGGCCCTTTGGCGGGTGATCAATCCCGAATCAAAGGGACCCCTCGGCTATCCCACCAGCTACCAGTTGAAGCCCGGAGCCAATGCGATTTCGCTGCTGACCCCGGACGATTTCCCGCAGCGCCGTGCCGGTTTTACGAACTTCCATCTCTGGGTGACCCCCTACGACCCCGGGGAGCGTTACGCGGCGGGAACCTATCCCAACCAGAGCAAGGGCGGCGACGGACTCCCATCCTGGACGAGCAACAATCGTCCCATCGATAAGACGGATATCGTGCTCTGGTACACGTTCGGAATGCATCATGTCGTCCGGGCCGAAGACTGGCCGGTACTCCCCACGGTATGGACTGAGTTTGAGCTGCGGCCGTTCGACTTTTTCTCGCGCAACCCCGCGCTCGACCTGCCGAAATAGCCATCGGGTTCCGCCCCCACTAGCTCCGAACCTTTTCAACCCGGGAACGAAACCACCCCTAACATGAGGAAGCGGCGACGTGAACTTCGGACATGGTATGTGGCGCCCCAGTCGAACCGAGCGGCGTTCCTTGCCAGATTCGGGCGGCGGCCATGCCACACAGAGCTACGGCTAGCGGGACTACTCTGAACATCGTCATCTGCCGCGGAGTTTTCTCAGCGCCGTGTAGCCGACCAAGGCTATCAAGTACGCAACGAGCGGGGCGCCGAAAATGTGCAACGGGCCCCAGATAGCCAGCCAGAATGTCAGCACTACGGCGAGTGGCCACATCAGGGCTGCTTCACGATTCAAGGACGGAGCGCCTTTCCCGGCCCCGTGGCGTTCGATTCCGAGTCTGGGGAATAGGACAAGCTCCGCGGCGACGAACGCGCCCATTGGCACGAGCACCGTTCCGTACGCAGCTACGTAGTCCAGCAAGCGCAGGAAGATGATGGGAAAGCAAGATACAACGCTGGTAATCACTCCGGCGAGCAGCGTTATTTTCCAGCGCGGCCAATTGGGAGTGACACACTGTAGAGCGAGACCCGATCGATAGAAATAGGGGTTAGCTGTCGTCCAGCCGGTGATCAGAACCGCCAGCAAACCGGCGAGGCCCATTGCCTCGTAAGCCATCAGGCCGGGGTTCATCTGGCGTTGGACCGCAGCCACCATGATGCCTGAGCAGATCCAGGCCAGCGTATGCCCTGGGTACATCCCAAAGGCTGAAAAGAGGCCATAACTCCAATGCCTGGCATAGCGAAAAATCGCCATATCGTTCAGTCCGAAATGCAACGCGGCGTTACAAAACCAGGCGAAGAAGACAACGTGCCAGAAGGTGAATTTTTCTTGCCCCTCATTCGGCACGCCCGTCCAGATGCGCGTCTGTGCGATTTCCCAGAAGTTGCTTAGATCAGAGTGGACACCCAATCGCGGCAGCATGGCCACCGCGCCGGCGAGGAAGGCGACAAAGATCCAGGGCGAGCAGAGTTCCGCAAACTGGCTCAGCCTTTTGAACCCCAGAATGGCGATGATCGTCATTACCATGCCGATGGTAAGGGTGATTAAGACCCATCCCAGGCTGGTAGGGAACACGTCGTCTAACTGAGGGCTAGGTACGCCCAGGCCGAGACCCACCGCGGTGGCGGCGACCGAGACCATAGCCCCCGCGATCACACACAACATCACTGCACTGGCAACGTTATAGACGGCCGTCGGGACCGGTCCGGCGATTTCACGCAGATACCAATACAAAGTGAGTCGAGTTGAAGTCGCGATCGGAGCGCAGATGAAAGTCCAAGACGCAACCGCCAGCAGGTTGCCAAGCAATAGCGCCCAGATCAGCTCCGTCGCGCTAACGCCGTGAATGACGAAGAAGGCGCCGATCACGAACTCAGTCGCCGCAACGTGCTCGCCGGCAAACAAGCCCGCGAATCTAGCGGGCCCGTGTAAACTGTCGGGCGTTACCGGCTCGCGGTCGAACTCGTAGAGCTGGTCCATCTGGGAGGTTAGGTTGCTGAGTTTCACAGGTTGCGGGGTGGGGTGATCCGCGGAAGGGCGTTTTAGTTGGAGGCGTCGGTGACTCGGACTGCGCCGAGTTATGGTAGCGCAGTTCGGCTCTGCCCTGTAGTGTGCGTTGGTCTTAGCGTCAAATGCGGCAGCGTCCGCCGGTTCGGTTGCAGGAATTCGCAAGCAGCCGGACGGAGTTTTTCGTACTCTGATGGTGATGAAAAACACATCCGAGTTGTTCGAGATCAGGGCGGGAGTTCAAGAACGTTACGCCGACGTCGTGACGCCGAGAGCTCTTGAGGTTCTAGCCGAGCTGGCCGCGCTGGACAGCGATCGCAAGGCTCTGATGCAGGCCAGACTGGAACGCCGACGTCGGCGAGCCGAGCGGGGTGAAAGGATCCATTTTCTGGACCCTGAGTCCACAATCCCTCGGACTGGGATCAAGGTCGCTGACGCCCGTGCTGGGCAGTTTACCGGCTCCGCGATCCCCGAAGACCTGAAGTGCCAGTGGGTGCAGGGGACCGGTCCGGGTGCCAAACCGCGCGTGCCGTTGGAAAGGAGCATCCGCAACGTTGCCTACGCCCTTCTCTCCGGCGCTGACGGATGGATGTTCGATGGCGAGGATGCCCTGGGTCAGATCGAGACGATGTCTCTAGACAACCAGCGAAACCTTCGCCTGGCGTTCGCGAAGGACCCGACCTTTTTGCAAGCCGCTGAGGCTGTAGCAGCAGAAATGAACTCCTGGGGGGAGGGCTTCTTCGGACGGAAGATTGTAGAAGACTGGCGCCGGCAACTTGACTTCACGACCAAAATCTTTCGGGCACGCGGCCTGCATTTGGATGATCGTCACATTCGCAACGCGGACGGCAGCGGTTTTTCCGCGTCGATTGTTGACGCCGCCCTCTACGTTGTCAATAACCACGAGTCATTGGAAGAACGGGGCGCTAGCTTGGTTCTCTATCTGCCCAAGATTCAGACGGCGGAGGAAGCCGCGTTATGGAATGACATTCTGAGCGGCGTGGAGACCTGCCTGGGGTTGGCGAGCGGGGCGATCAAGACATACGTTCTAGTCGAGCAAATTGAGGCCTCGTTCCAGTTGATGGAGATCCGCGCGGCCCTGGGAAACCGGTTTGTTGGATTCAACACCGGCCGCTGGGATTACATCAACAGTGTTGCCGATGCCATGGCCTGGGAGCCGGATTTCATCCACCCGAACATCGACGCGGTAGTCATGACCTACGGTTACATGCGGAATTACGAAGACCGAGTACGGCGGGCGACTAACACTCCCGACAACAAGGGGCAGTGCGCCCTCTGGCAGGGCGGCATGGAACCTAACATCCCCGTCGGATCCGAAGCGGGTGTCTCCGAGAGCATGAAGAGAGCGGTTCTGGGCGCCGAACGGGAACAAAGAGAGGGTGCCAGTGGCAAATGGGTGGCCCACTGGAAGATGGTGCATATCATTCGTTCGGTTTGGGAGAAGGCCGGCCAAGCGAACCAGGCCGGTCGGTCGTTTCCGCGTCTCTCCTACACAGATTCCGACGCCGACGGTTTGGTTCTTCTCGAGCCCGCTCCCCGGACCATCCGCGGGGCTAGGGACCTGATCAGCGTGGCTGTCCAGTACGGCAACGCCTTCGAACAGGGATTCCAAGCGGCGGCTCTAAAACCCGCGGATTTCTTCGGCAACGACGACGTTCTCTACTTAATGGAAGATATGGCGACCGGCGAAATCCGCCTCAGCATCCTTTGGGAATGGCTGCACAAGACGGCCGCGCTCACGGCACCGGATGAGGAAACCGGCGCAAAAGAAGGCGATCCGTTTACGCAGGAGATGTTCTCGCGGCTCCTCTCTGAAGAATACGCAAAGCTTCAGCGCGCCAGAGACGTGGATGTCCACGACGACTCCAAGCGCACGACGCTCCCTGTCGCGAATGTGGTTGTGGACGCTTACGTGGGATTCGACCAGAAGGCACCCTGGATAGTCGATCTGCTAAACGTCAATCTAGGCGTCGAGCAGGAACGAACAGCACAGCAACGGACGGGAGACTTCCTGAAGCTCTTCGCCACAGAGGGCGTTCGCATTACGAAGAATCTCGATTTCGCCGGCCGGTAGTGGCCACCGCCGATGCGGCGACCAACTCTCGGTTGCGGTTATGCAGTCGGGTTGCTGCTATACGCGAGATACGGGCGGTTGTTTTCAGCGCGTTTGGCAACCGAGTTCGGTGAGGATCAGTACCCGCGGGGCAGTAGTCGATGCCTAGGGAGGGCATTCGACTGGAAAGGCCCACGAGGATCGGGGACCCAGAAACGAATCGCGCGTCCTTGTCTGATTCGATGGCAAGCACCTGAGCTGATTCCACGAATTACCCCTCGGAGCCAGATCGGACAAGAACGGCGACTTAACTTAGATGAAAGAAATCGTGAGCGTTTCGCAAATGCGTCGCATATAAGCTTGTATATGCTAGAATGGCTCCCGATCAAGAACCGGTAGGATTATCCGGACCGGCCGGTTGGCATAAAAGTGGGAGGGGAGGAAGTCGTTGCAAACAACTTGGTTGCCCCCTTGTGTTAGCGTCGACGAATTTGCGTTAGGCGCACCAGAACCGATTTTATCCAGGTCAGCCTAAACTGAAACTGAACGGAGGTGCGATGCAGCTTCTCGGGGATTTAATCAGACTGCCAAAGGAAATCAACGATCTGCCACTTCCTTGGTGGCATCGATCTCCCCTCGGCTTAATTCATGGCACGTTCGTGCACCTCGCTCTTGTCAAGACCAGCGACCGGCCCGTGGGTGACCTCGTCCTCAGTGTCATTGATCCCGATAAATGGGATCACCTGATTCAGATAGAGTGCAGTGAACGTGATAAGCCAGGTGTTATTCGCAAAGTGTTCGCCGCTGTAAAACCGTTGAATATTGCTCTTGCAGAAACGGCGACCCTAGAGACGCGCATCACGCACAGGGCAACACTCATCTGCGAACCGGTGGCCTCTGAAGACACGGGGTTGTTACGGAAACGAATACGAGCGACTTTACGGCGGGATCGCTTCAAGAACATAATTGTTCGTCGACATCCTCTTAGAGCGCGCAATGTAGTCTGGAGTGATGCGCGCGAGATTGAGCACGGATGGGTGCGCGGTTGCAATCTCAAGGAAGACATAATGGAGCAGTTTCCGGAAGCAGCTGGCAGCGGTGTTGATTTGACGCGCGCGGTAGTGTCAGCCGATACGGAGCAACGCGTACTGAGATTCATTTCCCCTAGAATTGGTGCACGAACAATTACGATACATCACAAGGATGTGCCCGGAGCTTTGGAACGCCTCACCGACGTTCTCGCGGATTGTAACCTTAATGTGCTCTCCTCACTTCTTCGCCGTGGAGGGGCGGGCAAAGGAAAAGCGATATTCATCGCCGTGTGCGAACCAGACAAAAAACTGCCTATTGAGCCCATCGTTGTGAAGGTGCGTGAACAGCTCCGCAAATTGCCCCACAATCTTTGGGTTCATCGCCCCAAGGTCCGAGATGGCAGATACCCGCGAAACGTAATTTATCCATCAAGAAAGATGAAGTGGTTGCGCGCGTTCCAGACGACCTCCTACCGACAGTGCGAGCAGCGAAAGGGCTATTGCGGCGAGGTCGACTGCCGGTTTTCATTTCCCGGCGTTTCCTCGACGAAGATTCACGAGCAAACAGGGTTCTCAGGAGAGTATCGGAGGTACTCGAAGCCAATCGATGCTTTCCAGTGCAAGCTCTGCCGGAGCCAGGCGGATTGAAGCCAACGCCCTATCAAGTGGCTTCAAAAATGTGGATCTCTATGGCTGGAATCGTCCTAGTTCTTGATGCCAAAGACAGCGACCAAGCTGCATTCAGCAAGAATCTCGCGCACGAGGTTGGGTTCTTGCAAGGCCAGGGCAAACCAATCCTTGTACTTGTCGAAGACGGCTGCGAAGATCCCCTAAAGGATGTAGCCAATCTATTGGGAGTAAATGTGCCTCGGTTTGCGAAGGGAGAGCGCGCGTTCAATCCTAGTCATTCAACGTCGATTGATCAACAGATTACGAAGTGGGCACGAAGCCTCAAAGACCGCGAACCTGATTGACACTGAATTTGCAAGCCGTGCGACGTTTCGTCACGAACGTCGGATAGAATTTGCACATTGGCCGCCGCTGACAAGCCAATCAAGCCGCCGTGCTGAGTTGGCGGTTTTTCGAGGTTGAACTTCCGCCTCGGGTAGATAGGATCGTTCGAGTGTCCGTTCTGCCGCTGCCGCAGACGGCTCTTCGCGCGTCCGTTATGCCAGATATCGTTTGAACAATCCGCAAAGATAGCGAGATGATCGGGCAAAACTATTTCCCACTACAAGATCCCTGGAAAAACTCAGCCAAAGCGGCATGGGCGTCGTCTCCAAAGCAGAGGACACGAAGGTCAAACGCGAAGGACGCGCACTCGGTTGGGCTCACGGTGGCGACTTCCTGAAGCTTTTCGCCACAGAGGGCGTTCGCATTACGAAGAATCTCGATTTCGCCGGCCGGTAGTGCTCGCCGCCGATGCGGGCCCTCGTTTGGGCCAGCGAAGGCGCCAAGCTATTTCGTTTTAGGGTGCGGTCTTGCGGCGAAGGCATCGTCTGTCGCGGTCAACGGGGCCCAAGGTGCCGCGCGGATCCAATGCCGCCGGGCGGTCCCGGTTCTGAATGAGAAGTTGGCCCCCTTACCAGCGAAGGCAGGGCTTATCGAAAGCGGTCCGAAGAACTTTGCAGCGTGGCTGTGGCTCGGCTATGCTGTCCGTGCGGGAATGGCTTAGGACCGTTCAAAGAATCCAGGGTGTCGCACGCTAGGAAGGAAGAACTCGCTGACATGAGCTATGGAAGAGAGGTCGTTCGATCTGGAATCGGTTTCGGCACCGCGCTGGCCATCGTGATCTCTTGGTCGCTGAACCAGTCCGTTTTCTGGGCTATTCTTCACGGGGCCTTTGGTTGGATTTACGTGGTCTACTACGTGATTGCGTACTAGGCCAGAAGTTTCACCAACTGACCTCGACGTAAACGGAGCTTCTCAGGTGATGCGGTGCTCGAGATAGCGGAGCCGGCCACGTTCTTGGTGTTCCTTGCGCCTTCGCGAGAAACACCTACCGCAAACCGTTCTCGTACCAGACGACGTTCTTGCTCGCCTGGCCGGCGATGAGCACGTCGAGGTCGGTGTCGTTGTCCATGTCGACGAGGCGAATATCGTAGGCCGCCTGATCTTCGTGAATGTGGTGGGTGGTGAAGTTGCCGCTACCGTCGTTTTCGAACCAGGCCGCGATGAAGCTGTCTTTGGCGCAGGTCGTGGCGTCGATGTCGCCGTCCTGGTCGATATCCCCAACGGCGAGGGTGTGCGGACCTTCGAGATCAGGGTTGATCTCCTTCAACGTGAACTCGGGTGCTTCGAACCACAAGACGCCTCTGCCATGCCCCCGACTCGCGACGAAATCTGTCTTGCCGTCACCGCTCAGCTCGGCGATTAGTATGTTGGTCGCACCCTCTTGCTCGGTGGCAAGAACGTGCTTTGTCCAAGGCAGGCTGCCATCGGCGGGCTGCTCCCACCAGGCAAACCAGTTACCGCCTTCCGGGATCTTGGCGGCGCAGGAAATGTCCGTCTTGCCGTCGCCGTTGACGTCGCCGACGCCCATGTAGTGGCTGAGTCCGGGTGCGTCGTTTTTTGCAAAGACGTGGCGGACCCAGCGCTCGGCCTGGCGCGGGTTGGCTGGCACCTTATACCAGGCGATGGACTCGGGGTGCGGTCCCTTGGGCTGCGCGCTGTTGGCGACGAGGTCGGGGCCGCCGTCGCCGTCGATGTCGCCGAGGATGAGCCCATGTGTGCCGTCAAGCTCGTCGTCCACCAGGTGGTAAGGCCACGGGTCGGTCAGCGGGTTGTCGGGCCGCTCAAGCCAGAAGACCGGGCCGGGGCTGTAGACCGCGCCGATGTAGTCCGGGTCGCCGTCGCCATCCACGTCCATCACTTCGCTGTGGACGGCTGTCTTGCCGGGCTGTTCGCTGATGACGGTTTGCTTCCAATCGGGGGCCGTGTAAAGGCGGGCTTGGTTCTCGGCGTGGACGATGACGTCGGGCAGGCCGTCGCCGCTGAAGTCGGCGGCTACCGCGGTCTGGTTCGCAAAGCCTTCGGCCACTACGTGCCGCGGCCAGTTGGATTTCCACGAATCCCCGCCGGCCTTTGAAGGATCGAAAGGCCGGCCGTCGTCGGCGATTTGAAGAGTAAAGTCACCCTGCTTGCGGATCACGACCGCTTCGTCTGTCTCAGACTCGGGCGCGCAGCCGGTGAAGAAAAGGGCGAACGTAAGTGCAAACGAAAGATGAGTGGTCATCGGTCTCATAAGAGTGTCCCTCGTGTTATCGAAGATAAACCAATCTTGTCCAAATCAGATCTTGCATGATGGGCTACCCTTCGGTTGCCCTGGAAGAAACCCCGTAAATCCGGGCCGCGTTGCCGCCCAGCACCAGACCGCGGTCGTCGTCGATCATGGACTCCGCCCCCCGACGCAGCCAGACGTCTTCACCGTGTTTTCGCCAGCTCCAAATGTTGTATTTCTCCATGGTGAACTCCACGTCCTCACCGGGCTCTGGAATGTTTTTGGGGTCCGTGTGGCTGCTCACGAATCGTCCCCGGGTCGACTGCTTACTCGACGTGATCCACGGGCCCCGGAACTGGACCGCTAGCAAGCGCCGCGCGTTGCGAAGGGTCGCTGGCGTACCAAGTTCGTTTGATCCAGTTCGCAAAGTCGTCGAAGAGAGTGTAAAAGGTGGGCAGAACAACAAGTGTGAGGACCGTAGACGCCATCAGCCCTCCCATCACCGTACGGGCCATAGGAAAGTGGCGCATATCGAACATGCTGCTGTCCCCATACGCCAGGGGAATCAAGCCGACAACCGTCGTGCTGGCGGTCATGATGATTGGGCGAAAGCGTTCGCGGCAGCCTTCCAAGATGGCCTGCTGACGGGCCATCCCCTTGCGGCGCAGATTGTTGACGTGGTCGATCAGCACGATTCCGTTATTGACCACAATGCCGACAAGCACCAGTAGGCCGATCTTGGCCATCAGATTGAACGGCGTGCCGGTCAGCCATAGGAACCCGGCGATGCCTACCACCGCAAACGGGAGCGAGAACATGATCGCGAAGGGGTGAGTCAGCGACTCAAATAGCGCGGCCATCACGAAGTACACCATGAACAGGGCAAGCAGGATGTTGAAAAAGAACTCGCGGTCCTCGCTTTGCTTGCGGTCAGTCCAGAAACCGTAACTCCAACCATAGCCCTGGGGATAGTCCAGGCTGTCCATGACCCCGCTGACCGTTTCCATACCCTGGTTTCTCTGGTCGCCTGAGTAGACGGCCCAGATTTGCGTGAACGTCCGGCGATTCTCGCGCGAAAGCCTCGCAGGGATCTTCTGAATCCGCAGATCAGCCACTTGAGAAAGCAGGATCTCCTGACCGTCGGAGCCGCTACCCACGACTACGGACTTCAAGTCCTCCAGGCTTTCGCGATCCTCCGGCACTAAGCGCACAAAGACATCTACCTCGCCGTCAGGCGTCCGATATCCCCGTACCTGTCTGCCCCGAACCGCAATGGAGAGAACGCCCGCGACTGACTGCGGCGAGACTCCATACCTACGGGCCAGCCCTCGATTAAGCCGGATCTGTACCTCCTCTTGCGCGCGGTCGAGGTCCGTGTAGACGTCGCTAAAGTCCGGACGTGCCAAGAGCCGGCGCCTGGCCTCTTTTGCCAGTTGTTGGAGGGTCTCTGGGCTGTCGCCGTACAGACTTGCACTAATCCAATCCTGGTTCTCCGCGCCTTCCTGCTTCCCCAACCGGATCTCGGCGCCAGGGATCACTGGGAGGCCCTCGGAGATCTGCTGGCGGATTTCTTCCAGTTCGTCAAGCTTGAGGCGCTCGGAATCGAAGTATACGGAAGTATTCGCACGGTCATTGCCGTAGCGGCTCTCGACATCGGAGATCTTGAACCGCTCCTTGTTGGCGAACAGAAACTGCTCGACAGGGTCTACGTAATCTCGTTCGATCTTGGCGTAGTGGAAGTTTTCCGAAAATTCGTAGTTGATCGCAAGGTCTCGAAGCTCCTGTGCATCGGCCGTATTATCGGGAACTTTCTTGAGCAGCAGCCACAGCGATCCGCCGAAAATGGCGAGGAAAGCAAGGCAGGCAAGGAAACGGTGCCGCAGAGGCCAGGAGACAACCCTGAGGTAAGCGCCGGTTATGCCGGCGTCGAGCCGCGGAGATCCTTCGCCTCCGGCCGGGCGGACTTTGGCATCACTAGGAGGCCGAAAGATGAGCCTCCCAATGCGCAGGAAAACGGACGTAGTCCGGTCTGCAATCCACTGTTGCCAATGCGATCGCTTGCCTACATCGATTCGCAAAAGCCGCGCCATCGCGAGCGGGATGAGCGTCAGGGAGATAAACAGCGAACATAGCAGCGCGAAGACGATTGCCGTTCCGGTGTGGCCCAGCCAAACCGACAAACTTGTGTCCCCGCCGAAAATCAGGGGGACGAAAATGATGATCGACGTCAGCGTTGCGGCGCTGACCGCCATAGCCACTTCGTGTGTACCAACTCGTGCCGCCGTCACACGGTCCATTCCCTTTTCGAGCTTTTGGTAAATCGACTCCATCACAACCACGGCGTTGTCCACCAGCATGCCGGCGGAGAGCATGAGCCCCAGCATGGTCATGGTATTGAGCGTTTTGCCGGACAGGTGAAGAAATCCCACCGCCGCGACAATTGAAAAGGGGATGGAAAGACCGATGACCAGCGTGGCGCCAACCTTCCGCAAGAAGAAAATCAGGACAAAGACGGCCAGCACGGCGCCGAACGTGCCCGAACTCAGAAGCCCGGTAAGAGACTTCGTAATCTCCTCCCCCGCGTTTCGCCACACCAGCAGCTCAATGCCTTCCAGGGCCGGATCCTGGCCAATCTCCTCGATTTTCGTCAGGACACGATTGACGGTATCCACGGTGTTGGCCTGAGACGTCTTGCGCACTCGAAAGCCGACGGAGTACTCTCCGTTGAGGTGCTGTCCGAAGTTGACAGGCGGGTTATCGTACTCGATGTCGGCGACGTCGCCCAGCCGCAGACCGCGCTCGTTCAGCGGGTAGTTCTCGATCTCTTTTACCGACGAAATCGATCCTTGGGCGATCGCGGCGTAGCGAACGCCTCCGTCCATAACGCGTCCGAGCGAACGGTTCAAGTTGATGCTGTCGAGACGGCGGAAGAGCTGGGAGACGTCCACGCGATGACGCTTGATATCATCCACCCGGAGATAGATATCGATCTCTTGGCCCTGGACGCCATGGAGCTCCACTTCGCCGACGCCCGGGATGCGCTCCAGGGGTCTCTTGACCTTGAGCTCCAGGAAGTCGCCGGAAGTACGCAAGTCCCTGCCCGAAGCAATAAGTCCTCGGACGATAGGCCAGTCGCTGGTTCCGAAATTGCGAATCCAGATGTGCTCGACGTCGTCGGGAAGCTCGTTCCGGATCTGGTCAATCTTTTCGCGCAGTTCTGCTCGAAGCACATCGACGTCCCGACCCCAGTCGAACATGAGCTGGATGCCGGTCGAGCTCGTATCCGCGTTGGCACTCATCCGCCTGACGCCGGGCATCGTACTCATTACTTCCTCGAGCGGTTTGGTGATCGACTCTTGGATCTGCCCCGGCGTGGCATTGCGATAGGGTACGTGGACGAACAGTCCCGGGAAGTCCACATCAGGCATGAGGACCAAGGGGATCTTGAAGACTGAGATTAATCCCAGTGCTACGATCGAGACGAAGATCATGCAGATCGTGACGGGGTAGCGAACCGAGAAATTCGCCAAGCCGAGCCCCGACTCGGCACGGGCCGATGTTTCCTCCCGATTCAAGCCTCGAGGAGGTTTGTCTCGGCTACCTGAATCGTCCATGGATTCATCCTACTCCGTGCCGTCACCAGCCACGAATACTTTGCGATCGACTAACTCGTAGACCACCGGAATAAACACCAGCGTTAGCACGGTCGAGAACAGTAAGCCGCCGATCACGGTGATCGCCATGGGTGTGCGCACTTCGGCACCCTCGCCCCACCCCAGCGACATCGGGATCAGCCCCAACACCGTGGTCAGCGTTGTCATAACGATCGGCCGCAAGCGGACCTGTCCTGCCTGCAGAAGCGCCTCACGTCTCGGCAAACCCTGCTGCCGAAGCCGGTTTGTGTAGTCGATCAAGACTATGGCGTTGTTGACCACGATGCCGGCTAGGATGATGACGCCCAGAAGCACCATCACGCTGACATTCGTCATCGTCAAGAATAGCGCCAGAATCACGCCAACCAATCCAAGCGGAACCGAAAACATGATAACGAACGGGTGGACGAACGATTCGAACTGCGATGCCATCACAAGGTAGACCAGGAAGACAGCGAGCGCGATCGCCAACAGCAAGCTGCGGTATGAGCTTTCGAACTCTTCATTCTGGCCTCCGAGCGCAATCACGGTATTGGCCGGCATCTCGCCTCGCAGTTGTTGCAGCTCGGCTCGGATCTCTTGCGTGACGCTATTAAGGTCTCCGCCCGTCAGGTTTGCCGACACCACCGCTGCTCGCTGCGAGCGAATGCGCCGTATCTCCGCGGGACCGCGCGCAATAGTGACGTCAGCGACAGCGTCCAGTCGAATTGGAATTCTGGGGCCGCTGCTCTGCTGCTGGGTCCGATCACTCGAATCGCGCGGGCCGTTTTGGCCGGGGACCTCGCCGCGGCCGGCGGTGTTCAGACCCGAATTCTGCTGTGCGTTCTGATTCCCGAATCCGGTTCCCTGCTGCCCCAGACCGGCGTTGCTCACGTTGTTGATGACCAGGTTCTTGATGTCGGCGATGGTGTCGCGGTGCGACTCCTGGGCCCGAACGAGAATGTCTATCTGCTTGTCCTCCTCGCGGAAGCGAGAAGCCACGTCACCGCGGATCTTATTGCGCAGCGTGTTCGCGATCTGGCTCTCGTCGAGCCCTAAGCGGGAGAGGCGTTGGCGCTGGAAGCGGATTTGGATCTCGGGGTAACCTAGCTCGGTCGTCGTTTGAATGTCGCTCAGTCCCCCCATTTGAGCTAATCGCGCCGCCACAAGGTCGGTGGCTTTACGCTGCACTTCGAGGTCGAAAGCGTAGATTTCAACTTCGATCGGGGTCTTAAAACTGAACAGCGTCGGGCGGCTGAAGGTGTAGGTCAGGTCCGGATGCCGCCCCAGCTCTTGCCGGATCCTGCTAATGGTGCTCCGCTCAGCCTGCTTGTCGCGGCGGTCTTTCATGACGACATAGAGCTGGCCAATGTTTTCTTCCAAAGCGCCCTGCGCGAACTGATTCTTGTTGCTCCCGCCGACACTCGAGAACACCGTGGCCACTTCAGGAATGGCCTGCACCCGCGGCTCGACATCGCGGATCACCCGATCGGTTTGCTCGATCGGTCGGCCCTCCGGCAGCCTGACCTCAAACGAGAACTCCCCTTGCGTAAGCGCTGGAATAAGCTCAGCGCCAACTTGCTGGTAGGCGGCGGCCGCGACGCCCACCAAGGCAACCGCCAGGGCAAACACCCAAACCTTGTTGTCCAGCGACCAGCTCAGCGCCCGGGGATAGACCTGCTTCAACGCTTCGAACCCTGATTCGAAGCGGTTCAAGAACGGGTCGATGGCGATGAGGACCAACCGGCCCGTTGCCCGGAACAGACGGCGGAGGTCACCCAGAACGACCTGGACAAGGTCCTCGAAAAGAAACCGGCCGACTGTCTGACCGGTGCGCGCCGCGAAACGCGAGCCACGCTGCAGGGTACTTGGTGCCGGGGCGCCGCTTGACTCGTCTACGGGGTTCACTCGGCTCTGGGGGCTTTTCTCGAATGCCCGAGGATTGACTCGCAGCCCCAAAACCATGGGAATGAATGTTATGGCCACCAGCAAAGACGCCAGCAACGAGTAGGTGATCGTCAATGCCTGATCCTTGAAGAGCTGTCCGGCAATGCCTTCGACGAAGACGAGCGGCACAAACACAGCCACCGTGGTCAACGTGGATGCGCTCACCGCCAGTCCGACCTCTTGTGTGCCCCGATACACGGCCTCTTGGAGCCGGCCGCCGCGCTGCTTGTGGCGGTGAACAGATTCGAGCACGACAATCGAGTTGTCGACGAGCATGCCGACACCCAGGGCCACCCCTCCCAACGACATGATGTTCAGCGTGATGCCGGTCTGGTACATCAGTGTGAAGGCCGCCATGATCGAGATCGGGATAGAAAGGCCGATGATCACTGTGCTGCGCAAGTCCCGCAAGAAGACGAACAGAATCATGGTCGCGAGCAGACCACCCAAGACGGCCGCCATGAGGACGTTCTTGACGGCCTGGCTGATGAACGTGGCCTGGTCAAAAACAACCTGGTACTCCACTCCTTTAGGAAACGTCTTGCCGCTTGTCAGATCCTTTAGCTTTTGATGGACAGCTTCCGATACCGTGACTGTATTGGCGTCCCCCTCTTTGTAAACCGCCAGCTCAACGCTCTCCTCGCCGTTGAGTCGGGCGATCACATCGCGGTCCTTAGCGCCGCGCCACACGCGCGCGACATCGCCTAGCACGATCTTGCGTCCCTGCTGATCGCGGATGATGATGCGTTCGATCTCCTCCACCGAGCGGAACTCGTTGAGCATGCGTACCAGGTAGTTGGAATCGAGATCGTACAGGCTGCCACTTGCCTGGTTGAGATTCTCCTGACGCAGAACTTCAGTCACTTCGGTAATCGGAACGCCCAGTTCCGCAAGTTGTTGCTCGTCCAGCTCGATGCGTATCTGCTCTTCCCGTCCGCCGATCACTTTGACCGCGGCCACGCCCTTGGTCGACTGGAGGCCCTGCTTGACCTCTTTCTCCGCCAAATACCGCAACCGGCTGAGGCTCAGTTCGCCGTAGAGCTGGAGCCGCATGATCGGGTCGTACGAGGGGTCGAATCGCAGGAGAGTAGGCTTGTCGACGTCGCGGGGCAGATCAATCAGGTCCAGCTTTTCGCGAACGTCCATGCTCGCCAGGTCCATGTTCATGTCCCAGGTGAACTCGAGCACTACTTCTGACTGTCCGGAGCGCGAAACCGAACTCAACCGCGTCAAGCCCGCAACAACACCCACCGCCTCTTCGATCGGCCGCGTGACCAGGGACTCGACTTCCTCCGGGGCGGCGTCTTCGTAGTCTGTTTGAATCGTCAGCGAGGGATAAGAGATATCCGGAAGCAGGTTGAGCGCCAGGCGGTCAAGCGAGACTACGCCGAACAGAATCACCGCCACGACGAACATCGAGACGGTTACGGGACGGCGAATGGCGATCTCGGTGACCTTCATGGGTCTTGACCGGCTTGTTCTTTGTATTCCGGTATTGGCGTCTGCTTCCTACAGAGAGGCGGAAACCGGCGAAGCTTGCCGGAGGCAAATCCTACCGCCGGCCGACCGCGGAGTCTTCGAGGAACTCCCGTACAGCCACCCCCACTGGCAAGATGCGTCGGTGTCGAGTGGGGAACTCGCCCCAGATGTCGCTGCCAGCTCCCAATCACTGCTCCCGGTGGATGGCTGGCAAGGGGAGGCCATGGACTCAGCTAGGCGGGCCCAACTCAGGTTTCGACTTCTCGGATCTTGGCGCCCTCTTTCAAGTTTCCCTGACCCGCCACAACGACACGCTCTCCGACCGAAACACCCTCCCGCACCTCGACTTGATAGTCGTTCTCGTACCCCAGCGTGACCGTTCTGCGTTGGGCGGTATCGCCGTTGGCAACAAACACCGAAGTTTGACCATCCTGTTCCAAGACGGCTTGCTTGGGAATAAGAACCGCATCCTGGCGCGTGGCGGTCTGAATCTTGACGCGGGCGAAGGCGCCGGGCTTGAAACCGGGGCCGGAAGCCTTCAACTCAACCGTGACTTTTACGGTTCCGGTAGCATCATCGACGACCGGGCTGATCCGCAGGACGCTGCCCTCAGCCATCCCTTCCTCACTCACTCCCAAGCTCACCATCGCGGCCTGCTCTGGTCGGACCTGCCGTGCCTCGCGCTCCGACAAATGCACATCGGCGTAGAGCGGCGAGAAAGAGGCCAGCCGAAACAGCGAGTCCAAATTGCGAACAGTCTGGCCCAATTCAACGGTCCGATGCGTGATGTTGCCGCTAAACGGCGCCTTAATGCGAGTGTGAGCAAGGTCGAGCTTCGATTGAGAAATCTCACCGTTGAGCTCCTCGACCCGGTGCGTGATTTCTTTAGCTTGCGACTTGGCTACGCGCTGGTCATGTTCCAACTCAGCAAGTTGATAGCGGAGCCCGGCAACCTCTTCCTCGCTGACCAATCGCTCGTCGAGGGCCGTCTGATAGCGCTCCAACTCGAGCTTCTTGTTCTTTGTTTGAACCACAGCCTTCTGACGCTGAATCTCGGCCTTTTCGAGTTGTAGCTTGGCCTGCTCGAGCTTCTCTTCAGCCAGCTCCAGCGCGATCCGCGCTTTCGCGTCATCCAGCAAACACAGGAGCTGGCCACGATTCACGTAGTCACCTTCCTCCACCGAAACGCGTTTTACGACGCCTTCGGCCTGCGCAGCGACGTCGACGACGCGCAGGGCCCTTAGATTCGCCGTCGACGAAAGGTATGAGGAAATAGGTCCCTTGGTGGCGATCGCCAGCTCTACGGGTGTTATCGTTTCGGCTTTTGGCTCGCCGGGGGTACCCGCCGAAGGGTCAGCGGGATTCGGGGAGAGGTAGCGGTCCTTTAGGAAATAGCCGGCCAGGGCCAAAACCACCACGGCCAAGAAGCCATACGCCTTTACGCGCGAGGACACGGTGTTCTTGACGATGATTTTCACGGCGGTCGGTGGAATGTTGGTCCGACTAGCGTTTCAGTAGCGCCTCACCGCCTACACGATTAACTTGGAGGAGAAAACCGTGGTGATCCGGAGGTGTGGGTGCTACGTCATGAACCGGAGCTCGAGTACCCGTCCAGGGATACCCCTCAACTTATCTTAGACGCCGGTAGTACATATTTGTTGACGAAAACGTTCCAAAAAAGTTCAGGGGTTTTCATTCTCGGCCTTGGACATCGGTGCCCTATGCAGCAGAACGACCGCCCAGCCGACCTGGGTCCTTGCGTGTGGGCAGCTCGGAAACAGGTGTCGGTAGGAGTACCGACACGGCAGTCTGGGGACCTGCGCCACGAGGGCGGTTGCTGCCTTTCACTCGGAGCTCGAACGTTGGGCTGCGGTGTGCGATTTTGTGGCGCAGACGCCTACGTCTGCCGCGTCGACAATCGTGTCAACGCTCGGCCTCCAGCTCGGCAATGTCAAAACGGTAGAACGTGATCTCGCCGTACCTGACACCCTCATCCTTCGCTGTTTCTACCAACAAGGCGATGGTGCCGTCGGCCAAACGCTGCATGACCGAGTACGCGGCAAATCCGTTGTTGAACTGAACCGGATTGGTGAAAGTCTTTCCTTCGTCGTAGCTGGTCCAGACGGAGATGTTGTTGCGGTTGAGGCCGCCTTCCCCACGCGGTCCGGAGAAAAGGATCCGATCGCGGTCATGCTTGGCGCGTTTGGCGGAGTAGCGGACCAAAGAGCCGTCTACCGGCGTGATGGCTATGTCGTCAGGACGGTCGGGACCCCACGTCACGCCGCCATCGGTGCTGAGATGGCGGCGGCGGAAATCGCCGTCGTTCTGCCGCGCGTCCAGCAGCAACCTGCCGTCGATCAACTCGACGACTTCATCCTCGTTAGCATCGGGTCCGGGTGCGACGTTGCCGATCTGCCACGTCTTACCGTGGTCGTCGGAATAGTAGACGAATGGCTCGACAGTAACCGGTCCGTCTGGTGTCGTTGAACCGCTGCGCTTGGCTGGAATAATCAGCCGGCCGTTGCGCGATCCCTTGGGGTCCTGCCATTGAAGTTGGATGCCGTTGCCCGGACCGGGCTCGGCCTGCCGCCAATAGAGGCCGTCACTGGTCTCGTGCGGCTCGTCCGGATAGACAACCTGCTTGCGATCCGACCAGGTCTGGCCGTTGTCGGTACTCGAACGGACCCACACGACATGGTTGCCATCACTGGAGTCGGCGTTCTGACCGTACGCCACGGTGAGGGGCGCTATGTCCGGCCATTGCCCGTAGAACAGGAACACCGTCGCGGTCTTCGCGTCCAGCACCGGCGTAGGGTCAGCGAAATCGAGCAGGTCGCCGTTCGGGCGGAATCCGGGATCGATGACCGCCATCGGCTCCCAGGTTCGACCGTTGTCGGTGCTCCGACGCACAACGAGATCAATGGGGGCGTTCTCATCGCGACGTGGGTCGCTGCCGTCTCCTCGGCGCCCCTCGGCGAAGACCAGTACCGACCCATCCTGTGTTACAACCATGCCCGGAATGCGAAAAGCGTGGTAGCGGTCCTGCTCGGTGACATAGCTTCCCTTGGGAGAAACGAACGGTACCGACACCGAAATGACTTCGGCGGCCGCCTGGAAATGTAAGCCCCAGGTCGCCAGGATCAGAAACATAACGAGACGACCGGCGCGTGCACTTGGATGCGACATGTTTGCCTCCCTGGTGGTGGTTCACACCGCCGGAGCCTAGTCTCCCACAAAGAGCGGTGCTCTATAGTGTAGGCCTGCTCATCCGCTTCGGGTTTGAGCTAATTCTACTGTTTCGCGGATAGCTAGCCAGAACAAGCCTTGTGTTGAGTTATTCGATCGCAGCACCGCCAGCGCCTTGAGCCGACTCGCTTTCCGGTTCGTCCGATTGACTTCTGAGCGGTTCAAGCTGGCGGTAGATGGTGGGAACGGGATTTCTCGCCAGGAATCCAGCAGAACTGCGAAATTGTAGGTCTTGAACGGGCGATTATGGGAAGCAAACGTCACTCGTCTACGGCGAGCCTGTTTCCGGCACCCAGGACCTGAGCCTGATTATTGAATGTTTGCCGTCACCGTATTGGCGGCCTTACCGTCGACTGTTAGAAGGATGTTCACCTCACCCCGACCGATTAGCGATCGTGGCAGAGGGCCGAGGTTGGCCTGGTCGAGCCCGACGAACTGCGGCTGGGCCACGGGGCCGAAAACAGCTACCGCCTCGCCACCGACGGTAGCAGTCGCCTCCGTCGTGAAGCCTCGCAGGCCGGTGCCGAACAGCAATAGAAAAATCTGATCCCCGTCCGGGCCGAGGTCGATCGGGAGGGCGGCCCGGCTGCCCTCCGGGGCAGTACCGTCAAAGATGAGATCGCTCGTCTGGGTGCCGTCGGCGGCCACACGCAGAGCCACCGCGGCTGCCACACCCTGACCGTTGGCGTTGGCGGCGAATATACTGGGGGCAACGTCATTGATCCGCAGGGTTCCCCGCGCAACTTCTTGGCCGTTGGTTTCCACAACCACCAGGGCGAGACCGGGCGCGACGAAAAACAGCTGCGCCAGGTACTCAGTTCCTTCGCTATCGGTGATTTTGACCACCGTGCCCGCCAGTGAAGTCGGTAGGGGAAGGTCTATGGCTACAACGATGCCCGTGGCCAATCCCTCGCCGAAGCCGCTGACAATCGACTCAGGCGCCGCCCCAAATTCACCACTGAAACTGGCGGCCGAGACGGTGGTCAGCACGGGTGGCGGCGTTCCGGGTGCCAGGATTGCGAGGAAGCCCTCTCCGTCGCCGCCTGTCGTAGTCTGGAAGGCGCCAACAGTGACCGGCGCATCCGGTGACTGCGTGACGCCCGTAACATATGCCTTGCCAGCGCCGTCCACCACAATGGATACGGCGGCGTCATTGCCGCTACCACCGATGTAGGTGGCGTAATCCAGCGCATCGCCAGCGGGAGTGAGCTTGACGGCGAACCCATCGGTGCCGCCGGCGTTCGCGGTCTGGAAGGCCTGCATCAATGGGAAATCGGCGGACTCGGTTTCGCCGGCCACGAAAACCGCGCCGTCCGCCCCCACGGCGATCCCGTAGGCCAAGTCGTTCGAGGAAGCCCCGAGGTAGGTGGAGAACGCCAGCGTTGCCCCGTCAGCGGCGAGCTTGGTGACAAACGCGTCGAACCCCGCCCCGTCGCCGTTGCCCGGCGCTTCCTGCATCGGGTCTTGCAACGGGAAATCCGACGAGCCAGTGGAGCCGGCCAGGTAGATTTCTCCGCCACCGTTCACTGCGACGCCGAGCGCGGTGTCATCGCTCGCACCCCCGAGATAGGTCGAATAGGAAATCGTCTGTCCGTCGGCGGCGATCCTAGCCGCGAAGGCATCCTGGGAACCGGCGTGGTTGTCCTGGAACGGACTGACCAGCGGGAAATCCGTGGACGTGGTGTGGCCGACGACGACGATCTGCCCGTCTGCTGTCAGCGCCACGTCGTTGATGACTTCGTCGCCCGATCCTCCCAGGTAGGTCAGGAAGGTGAGGGCGCCCTGCGGGTCAAACTTCGCAAGCCAGCCGTCGGCGGGCTGCACGGACCCGCCAGCGTGGACCGGTTGCAGAGCGTTCAGTATCGGGAGATCCTGGGATGTGGTCATACCGACGGCCACGGCGTTTCCGGCTGCATCGAGGGCGACTTTGTAGCCGACGTCTAGACCGGTGCCGCCGAGATAGGTCGAGTAAACGAGCGCCGAGCCAGCGCCGTTCAGTCGTGCGACGAAAGCGTCCGAGCCGAACAGGTCGTTACCGTTGGCGTAAGCCGGCTGCACAGGCTGCTGAAGCGGGAAGTCCGGCGAGCTGGTGAGGCCCGTCACCACGACGCTGCCCTGTGCATCCACGGCCATGCCGATGGCGCTGTCATCGCTGTTGCCACCCAAATAGGTCGAGTACAGCAGCGTCTCACCTGTAGGATCGAACTTGCTGACGAAGACATCGGACAGTACGAAACCGCCTTCCGCCAGGCCGGGCTGCAAGGGGTTCTCGAGGGGGAAATCGGCCGAGGCGGTCGTGCCACCCAAGTAGATGTTGCCGGCCGCATCCCTGGCCACACCGGCTGGCGTGTCTTCGCCGATGCCGCCCAGGTAGCTGGAGTACTCTAGGATGGGATCGATGAGCAGGCGCTGCGTCGGGTCGTAGCTGCCCAGACGGAAACCGACCGAACCATCGTCGCCCAAGCGGTACCCCCCGGCGATCTCCCGGCGGCCCCGGTCTGTTTCCTGATAGATGATGGGACGGCCCAGTTTCACAGTGTAGGCGGCGCTGGCCAGCAATAGCGCGCCGTCTTCGCCGATCTCCACCCTGCTGCTTTCCGGGAAGACTAGCTTTATCTGGCCAGGATCCGCGCCGGGCGCGACGTCGAAATCGAACTCCAGCCGGCGGCGGTTGCCGTAGTAGACGAGGTCGATTCCTGGATAGACGTCACGGTATCGCACCCGCCCCGCATGCGGGACATCGGTGTGCCAGTTAGCGGGGTCGTCTCCAATCAGATAGTGGCTCTTCGACAGGAGAGGATGCTCCGCGATGGCCGGGGTGTCTTCGCCGGCGCCCACGACTGACATCCGGACCACACCTCGCTGCCCGCGCGCTTTCCCTCCGCGGACAAGAATAGCCTCGCCGGAGGTGAGGTATACGCCATACCCGGGACCGCGCGCCACGTAGTCGATCCGCTCGTGGGTCTGCCCCACGTTTTCTTCAAACGCGAGGGGTGCCCGCCCGAAGGCGGCTTGGACATCCCCGTCTGCAGGCGCCTCGGCTTCGGCCGGAAAAGGTTCTTCCGGCGCGGCTCCCGCCTGGACGAATAACATCGGCGCGGCCGCGGCCGCCGAGACTACTACCTTGCGCAGTTCGGGGCCACCGTGGTCCAGCAGGAACCGCAGCGTGGCTAGCACATCGGCAGTCGCTTCGCCGTCCAGCGAGGCTGCGCCACCCTCGAGGTAAGCCTGGATCGCCGGACGGTGGCGGCGGAGACGGTCCCGCAACCGCCGGTAGACAGCGGGCTTACCGATCACTTCCCGCTGAAGCAGCGTTACGATCTCCTTCTGGAGCTGTTCCTTGGAGACCGCGTCCCGCTCGGGAAGATACGCCAGTACCTGACCCAGGATCTCCGCCGAAAATTCAAGCATCTCGAGGACTTCGGGCACGCGGGCCGCGTAAGCATTCAGCGCCGCTCCCAGCCCGGCGACCACGGTCCCGTCGCAAGTGAACGTCTCCCCATTGATGGTCGTCGTTGCGGTGAAGTCCGTCTGGTCGAACGCTTCGTTGCCTAGCGGGTTGATGCGGAACTTGGCCAGTCCGCTGGCGTCGGTTGGGCCGCTAGCCTGCGAGGAGACCGGCAGCACACCGCCATTGGGAAATGCATTCTGCGTGGAGACCATGGTAACCGTGGCCCCCTCGACGGGTTGCCCCGCGTCGACCACGCTTACGCTCAGACTCCGTGGCGAAAGCTGCACCAACTCCGCCACCGCCGGTAGATAGAACTCCGGCCGGTGGAACATAAGGTGCATGTTGCGCGGGAAGATCCGGCAGCCGGAAAAGAGTGAGTCTCCCTCTTGGCGGATCACAAGTGTGTCGAGGGCGAGAGAAGTGTCGCCCAGCTCCGCATCCTGGCCGGAAAAGGAGTAAAGCGTGCCCATCCGAGGCGGACCGGTATTGGGCGGAATCGGATTGGTTAGGCTTGTGGTGCATTCGTTAGGATTGCCGGTGGGCTTGAAAGGAAATGCCCAATCGAGCCGACATCGATCAAGACCGGGACATCCGGCGAGGGTGAACCCCGGCCGCTTGAAGCTGAAGAGACAAATCAATTCACAGTCGTTATCAGTTACGGGACTTATCGTGAGCGTGGCGTCGATGTCACCTCCCTCAGCGGGAATAGTCACCTCGTCTGGATCCATCCTGACCACCGTGCAATGGGTCTCGGGGAAGCCCACGTCGACGGTCAGGCAGATTGCAGCCACGGAGAGGGCTGCGCTCCAGAAGAGGTCACCTACAGCAGATCTCCTCATGCGGTAGCCAGAATAGCGCATTATAATAAGTTCCGGATCGCGAGCGCGCATAGTCCGGTGGTGGGGACGCTCGACAACGGACGTATTCCGCGAGCGAAAGAGCGTCGGAGACCGGCAAACCACCCGTCGTGCACCTAACCGGAATTTCCGTTTTGGCCCTCCCGGCGCAGTCAGGACCCGACCACCGGAGGTCGATCGCCGGCGCTGGCTGTAGCGCCTCGCCGCGTTACGCTCCCAGCCCAGACCACGCCGCCATCCAATCCAGCAAGGCGCGCGGCTGTCCCTCCCAATGGTCGTTACTGCGTCAGCAGGCGCACTCACACTCGAAGTGCTTGGGCTATACCTGGTCGTAACAAGCCAACCCACCAATAATCCGATTGTTTCTCCTTCAGGCGGTTGAGTCGGCTCGGTTTCTGGCTCCTCCGAGAGGCCGTGAGCGGTTTCAGTCGCCGAATACCTGGTGCGAACGCAATACCCCGCCAGCTAACGTCGAACGACCACTTTAAGTGATTCTATTAATTGAACTTAAGCTGAACTGTGGTCCGAGGACTCCACGTCCGAGTTCTCGACAATGTGGACCCCCGCAATCAACCGCCGGACGACGCCGATCGACTACCTCCACCGGCCCGTGATCTTGGGAGTTGGCCTGAGGTGGTCGCGCCTGAGTTAAGATGTTCGTCGTCAGGAGAATCCACATGAAGATCCGTTTGTCTGTAGTCCTGCTTGCTTCGGTCGTACTGCTAACAGCTCAGACGAAGAAGATCCTTGTTTTGGGCCAGGATGACGATGTCGTTCGCGACTGGCAGACGGCCTCCGACGAAGTGAAACTCGTCCCCGTGACCAGGAAAACCGTCATGAGCGAAATCGCCGACGCTCACGCGTTCATCGGCACCATCAAACCGGAATGGGTGCGCGCCGGTAAGCATCTTGAGTGGACACAGATGATGAGCGCCGGTGTCGAGAAGGTGCTTCACTTGTCTGGGTCGAACGATCTGCGTGATAGCGATATCGTGCTCACCAACGCCCAGGTCGTACAGGGACCCGAAATCGCCGACCATGCCATGGCCATGCTGCTGGCGCTCACTCGGGAAATTCCGAAATGGCTGAAGCTGCAGGGTGAACAACGCTGGCAAAGAAAGCCACGGAATCTATTTGAGTTGAACACGAAGACGGCGCTGGTGATCGGGGTTGGCGGCATAGGGAGACAGATCGCTTTGCGGGCATGGGCCCACGGCATGAAGGTGATCGGCGTCGATCCCGAAGACATGCCCTACACCCCTTATATCGAGCGCGTCGTCAAGCCGGACCAGCTCGATGAGGTGATCCCCCTCGCCGACGTTGTCTTTATGGCCGCGCCGCACACGCCGGAGAGCCACAAGATGATCGGCCCGGCCCAGTTCGAGCGAATGAAGAAGGGTTCGTACTTTATCGTCGTCAGCCGGGGCGGAACGTACGATCTCAATGCCCTGGTTAAGGCGCTCGACAGCGAGCGATTGGCCGGGGCGGGTGTAGATGTGACCGACCCGGAGCCTCTGCCGAAAGGGCACGCATTGTGGCAGTTCGACAACGCAATCATCACGCCGCACATCGCAGGTCGTTCGGACCTGGACGCAGCGCGCATCCGCGGCACGGTGAAGGAGAACATCCGGCGCTTTGCCGAAGGCCTGCCGCTGATAAACGTAGTGGACAAGCACAAAGGCTACTAGGAACCTGGGATCTCGAATCCGCCTATCCGCGATTACGCGGAGTCGAGGCTTGAATGGGTGCGGGGTCCAACGTGCTCCGACCCACCCACGGTGAGTTTTGCGGCCTTGGAGGGGTATGAGCAGGGTCACCGGGGCGATGTGTCGTGCCCCTACATTGGCAAGGGAGATAGAAGAAATGGCGAGTAGTCGACTCGAAGGCAAAACATGCGTGGTCTCAGGAGCAGCGCGGGGCATCGGCAAGGGCATCGCCGTCCGCTTGGCGGAAGAAGGGGCCCAGGTGGGTGTCGTCGATCTCGATCTCGAAGGTGCTCAGAAAGTCGCCGACGAAATCAAAAGGGGAGGGGGCAAGGCCCTGGCCTGCCAATGTGACGTTTCAAGCCGCGCCGACGTGAAAGCGATGATCAAGGCCGTCGTCGATGAATTCGGGGCTCTCAACGTCATCTTCAACAACGCCGGCGTAGCCGAAATCAGGTTGTTCATGGATGTGCGCGAAGAGCATTGGGACCGCATCATGAAGGTGAATGCCTTGGGTGTGCTCATTGCCATGCAGGAGGCGGCCCAGCAGATGATCGATCAGGGCCAGGGCGGAAAAATCATCAATACCGCCTCGATCGCCGGCAAAGAAGGCTATGACCTTCAACCCCACTACTGCGCCAGCAAGTTTTCTGTCGTTGCTCTTACGCAGGCGGGCGCCCGCGCCTTGGGCAAACATGGGATCACGTGCAACGCGTTTTGCCCCGGTGCGGTAAAGACTCAACTCTGGGACCAGCTCGACAACGAGTTCATGCAGTTGGGCTTGACCGAGAAGCCCGGCGAGGCGCTGGAAGGGTTAGCATCGCGTGCCGTGCTGGGTCGGCCATCGACACCCCAAGATATCGTCGGACTGGCCGCCTTTCTGGCCTCCGATGATTCCAACTACATCACCGGCCAGTCGATCATGGTCGACGGCGGCTTGGTGCTGCTATAGGATTTCGGTACTGCAGGCCGCGGGGAGCGCGGAAACCGTGGTTCGTTCGAGATCGTGCTCTCCCGCCGCGACTCGACGCGACACTCGCAAACGGAACCCCCGGTGAAATAGCACCGGCGGAAGCCGGGGGAGGTTTGCCACTTATGAGATCCGTGCCCAGCTGGTGCCCCAAGGAGCGCTAGCGCTTTCTCTGCTTTTGCTGGCCGACGCGGACTTTCGCCGAAGCGTTCCTGGTCTCCTCCCAGGCCTTCCAGTCGAAACGGGCCGCCGCATCTTTCTTGTAGGCTTCGACGTCGGCGTTTTTCGGAAGCACAGCCACGATGGTGGTTTGACCAGGGCCGTCGGGGTTCTGTATGCGGTACTTCTTCGTGTGTGGGATGCCCATTTTTCTTCACTCTATCACAGCAGCTGGGATTCCTAGCAGCGGGATGCCGCCCGACGTTCGACCATCCTCGCACGGCGCAATCCTGTTTGACCACTCCCTAGGCGGCTGATACACTGAGGTTTTTGTGGTCGGGGCGACGGAGAACGGTGACGTTCCGGTCCGTTGTTCTCTCCATCGCGTGATCCCATGCCCAAACGAACCTTTCAACCGAATCGCCGCCGCCGCGCCAAGACGCACGGTTTCCGGGCTAGGATGAAGTCTCCGGGGGGAAGGAGGATACTGGCCCACCGGCGGGCGAAGGGTCGGCATGTCCTCACCGTCAGCTCGGAGAAGTAGCCAGCCCACAGCTACCCCCGCACGGCCCGAACGCTTCCCGCGGTCCAAGCGGCTGAGGAAGAGGGCCGAATTCCAGCGGGTTTACGTTGAAGGACGCAAGCTGGCAAGCGCCTACTTTCGGGTTTTCTTCAGACGGACCGGTGATCAGCAGCCCCCACGGGCCGGTATTTCGGTGTCCCGCTCGGTCGGAAACGCGGTTGGCCGGAATCGAGTAAAACGGCGGCTCCGAGAAGCCCTGCGGCGTAACTGGGCCGAGATCCCCGATGGTTGTGAACTAGTCATCCATGCCCACCCGAGAGCGATCGACGCTCCCTGGAAAGACCTTGAGGCAGAAATCCGACGTGTTTCCCGCGAAGTTGGGCGATCAGTTCGTCCCCACAAACGCCGTGATGAATGAGCCCGCTGCTTCTCAAGGCTTTGGCCAGCGTGCGGCGGTCTTTGGTCTGCTGGTCTACAAGAGCATCCTTTCGCCGCTCCTGCCCTCCTGCTGCAAGTTCTACCCTTCCTGTTCCTCCTATGCCAAAGACGCCGTAGAAAGCCATGGGGCAAAACGGGGTCTGTGGTTAGCCGCCAAGCGGGTCGTTCGCTGCCGGCCCTTCGCCCCAGGCGGATACGATCCAGTCCCTGATGCCTGAAGACGACCAGTTTGTTCAGAAGCGCCTACTGCTGGCGTGCGTCCTGTCGGCCGTCGCAATTACGGTGTACACGTTCGTCGCGCGCCCGGTGGCGCCTGTCGCGCCTCCCGAAACTGGCGCTGAGCCGGTTACCGCGGAAACCGTTCCGGGCGACCTGGCGGAGCCATCCTCAGAGCCGTCGGGAGAGGAAGCTGCCCCCGAGGAATCAGAACCAGCCGACGTCCCCGAAACCCAAGCGGCGGAGGCGGAGCAGGAGATCATTGTCGAGTCGGATACTTTTGTTGTCCGCTTCTCGAATCGCGGGGCGGTGGTAACGAGCTGGTTGCTCAAGGAGTACGTTGCCGCCAACCGTGAGCCGCTTGACTTGGTTCATGCGGACGGCGCCAAGAGCCACGGGTATCCCTTTGGTTTGTCCCTGCCCGGCGGCCAGCCGTTAACAGCGCTGAACGACGCTCTCTTTGTTGCCAACGACGGGCTGTCGCACCGCTTCGCACCCACCACCGTCATCTTCGAATATTCCGACAGCGTCCACACGGTCCGCAAATCCTTCAGTTTTCAGTCCGAGGGGTATTTGGTCGAGGTTACCACTGAGCTGGCTGAGAGGGGACAAACTCGATCTCACTTGGTGACCTGGCCCGGGGGCTTCGGCGATACCGCCCAGCCGGACGATCAGCTCTACAGCACCACGTTCTACTACGATCCATCCCAGCTCGAGCTGCTGCGCAATGAAGCCGGCGATCTGGAGGATGGTCGCATAACTAATGTCGGGCCTTACCCCTACATCGGCATCGACGACCGCTTCTTCGCGGCCGCATTCATGCCGTTAGGGTCGGAGATGACTGTGCAGCTTGAAAGCTCGGGGGTAACCATCGAGCCGATTGCCACCGGCACGGAGGCAACGTTTCCAGCACTCGCGGTGGGGGGTGCTGAGAAGAATCAACTGCAGTTGTTCGTGGGCCCCAAGAGCTACGACACGCTGGCATCCGTGCGGCCCGAGCTGCGCGAAATTGTCGATTTTGGATGGCTCAGCTTTCTCGCCGAGCCGATCTTCTGGATGCTGCGATGGACCCACGACCACATCGTTGAAAACTACGGCTGGGCCATCGTATTGGTCACCATCTTCATCAACTTCGTAATGCTGCCCCTGAAGTGGAAGAGTTCGAGATCGATGAAGAGAATGCAGGCCTTGCAGCCACTTATCAAACAGATCAACGAAAAGTACAAGGGCCTCGGCTTACGGGACCCCAAAAAAGCGCAGCAAAACGAGGAGTTGATGGCGCTTTACAAAAAGCATGGGGTGAATCCCATGGGCGGCTGTCTGCCGATGCTGCTGATGATGCCCTTCTTTTTCGCTTTTTACTCAGTCTTGCCGGTGATGATCGAAGTCCGCCAGGCGTCTTGGTTGTGGGTGGGCGACTTGTCGCTCCCTGAGCAGATGACGATTCGTGTCTTACCACTCGCCATGATGGCATCACAATTCTGGATGCAGACTTTGACGCCGACCCCCGGCACCGATCCCGCTCAAATGCGGCTGATGAAGTTCATGCCGCTGATGATGGGCGTCCTATTCTGGGGGTTCTCAAGCGGGCTGGTGTTATACTGGTTGACTAGCAATGTCGTCGGCGTGTTGCAGCAGATTCTACTAAACAAGTTGCCGTCTGACCCGATTGAGATCGAGCAGCCCAAAGGGCGCCGCAAGAAGAAACGGCCGCGCAACTGACCGCTGAGTCCCTTCTCTTCGAACATGCCTGAGCTGATCTGGACGGTGGATGCTCTGCGTCCAAAAATAGAGGAATTCCTGGACCCCGTCTTGAGGGCGTCCGGACTTGAGCTCCGTTTTGACGTTCGCGACGCCGGCTCCCTTCAGAATCCAGACCTTGTCTCTCCCGATTTGATGGTCGCCTTCGAAGGCCGGGACGTTGATCTGCTGCTCGCCTATCGAGCCGAGCTGCTGCTGTCGCTCGAACAACTGACGATGGAGGCTCTCAGGGTTCCACACCGCGAGCGCTACAGGCTCGTTTTTGACGCCGGCGACTACCGCATGATGCGGATCGAAGAGTTGAGACTGAGCGCCATCACAGCGGCGGAGAAGGTCAAGAGCGCGGGCGCGCCTTTCCGTTTCCATCCGATGACTTCGCGGGAGCGCAGAATCATCCACTTAGCTTTGCGCGACGACCCTGGCGTTACGACCCTCTCAGAAGGTGTGGCGCCAAACCGGCACACGGTCGTTTACTCCGCTGAGCGTAGGTGAGATCAGCATTCGCGGGGGTTGCATCTGCGGTTGCCTTCGCGGCCCCGATCCGCTTGTCGCGAGGGAAGCCGAAGCAGAGAACTGAGCCTGCAACGCTAGTGATAGGCCAGATCCCTTAACCGATGGGGCCATGACCGCTCACTCGCGTTCGCGGCCCCGATTCGCTCGTTGCGATGGGTCGAGGCACGGCGACGAGTAGAAAAATTGGTTCCCATTTATCCCGAGGACACCATTGTTGCTGTCTCAACTCCGCCGGGCAGGGGCGGAATCGGTGTCGTGCGGCTTTCCGGAACGCAGGCCCTCAACTTGACGGAGAAGCTCGTCTCCGCCAAGTCCACAAAAACATTCGAGCCGCGACTAGCTACCCGCGGCGAACTCGTAGACCACGAGGGCCGCGGCGTTGACCAAGTGCTGGTCACTTTCTTCCAAAAACCGAACTCCTACACCGGAGAAGACGTAGCCGAGATCTCTTGCCACGGCGCACCGGTCGTTCTGGGTTTCGCTGTGGAACGGGCGATGGAGCTTGGCACCCGCCTCGCCGAGCCAGGTGAGTTTACCCAGCGCGCGTTCTTTAATGGCCGTATCGACCTCGCGCAAGCAGAGGCCGTGCGTGACTTGATCGAAGCCACCACGGTGTATCAGGCTCGCGTGGCGCTGCAGCAGGTCGAGGGTGCGCTATCCCGTCGCCTGGCCCCAACCAAGAAGCAGCTCTGTGAACTGATCGCGTTGCTCGAAGCCGGCATTGACTTCGCGGAGGATGACGTTCCCGTGGCCGCGGACGAGGAGATCCTGGGACGCCTTGGGCCGCTGATGAGCGATATCGAGAAGCTCGCCGAAAGCTTCCGCTTCGGCAAGGTTGTCCGCGGAGGCATCACGCTTTCCATTCTGGGGCGGCCGAACGTTGGGAAATCCAGTCTCTTTAACTGCTTGTTGGAACAGGACCGGGCCATCGTCACTTCCACGCCGGGAACCACGCGGGATCAGGTGAGCGAGACCCTCGTGATTGACGGGCTGCCTGTCAGGCTGGTTGACACCGCCGGAATTCGAGCGACCTCTGATGTCGTGGAAACTAAGGGCGTCGAGAAGAGCTACGAGGCCTTGGCGGACGCCGACTTGATCCTTGTCGTACTCGATCTGTCCCAGCCACTGGAAAACACCGATAGAGAATTGTTAGCTCGGGACGAAAAAGGCGACCGTAGCCTTCTGATTGGGAACAAGAGCGACTTGCCCGGGAAAGCAGAGATTGGCCAACCGTATTTGGCCGTCTCGGCAGCGACTGGAAAGGGGATTCCGGAGCTCAGGCAGCAGATCTACCGGCGCGCCGTACCCGACCATACCGAGGGAGAAGAAGCCGGCTTCATCACAAACATCCGCCACGAACGACTACTGCGAGACTCGCTCGAACAGTTGAAACGTGCCGAACAAGCTGTAGCTGCCAAAGTGCCTCACGAAATGCTACTGCTCGATCTCTACACAGCGCTCAAACCGATTGATGCCATCACCGGGGCGACGACAGTCGAGGACATCCTGGACAACATCTTTTCCACCTTCTGCATTGGAAAGTGACGATACAATGAAGCCATGCAGGCTGTGGTCCACGTTACGCTGAAGAAGACCGTCTTGGACCCCCAAGGACGAACGATCCGCTCCACACTTAACGGGTTGGGGCATGAAAGCGTCAAGGATGTTCGGCAAGGCAAGTACTTCGAAATCGAGATTGACGATACTGCTTCTCCCGAAAAAGTCCGCGGGGAACTGGATAAGATTGCGCGGGAAGTCCTTGCGAACCCCGTGATCGAGGAGTACCGCATTGACTGGAAAGAGTAGCTTGCTTTCTCACGAGCGCGAGGGGACAGGCAAGTGAGGGCCAGGCTCCTTCGAAGCGGCGGTTGCTTATGGACGTCGGTTCTAGAGCGAAATCCAACCGCTTCTCAGGTGCCTGTCCCCGGACGCCGAAGTCAAGGCGGGCTTGTCGCGTGCTTCGGCCGTCAAGCCGCGAGCAACGCAGGCTAGCGAAAAATGTGTGGCATCGCAGGCTATATCGGTCCCAGGGAAGCGGTCCCGGTCATCATCGACAGTCTCAAGAGACTTGAGTACCGCGGCTATGACTCAGCGGGGCTGGCGGTAGGGGCCGACGGCAATGAACTGGCGGTGCGGCGGGCTGCCGGCAAGCTCCGCAACCTCGAAGAAGTTGTCCGCCTCGACCCGGCCGAGGGCACCTACGGCATAGGCCACACCCGCTGGGCCACTCACGGCCGCCCCACCGAAGAAAACGCCCACCCCCATCGCGATTCCAGCGGTGACATAGTCGTCGTACACAACGGCATCATCGAGAACTATCTCGA
Organism: Bryobacterales bacterium; assembly: GCA_965222095.1. Lineage (GTDB taxonomy): Bacteria > Acidobacteriota > Terriglobia > Bryobacterales > UBA6623. The sequence goes on along the minus strand of CBDCTD010000004.1, from coordinate 456,106 downwards.
TTTAAAACGCGGTCTTGAAAAAGAAGGGCATCGCTTCGTCACCGACACGGACACCGAGATCATTGCGCACCTGATCGAGAAGTTCAGCGGCGACGGAGAGTCGCTGGAACAAGCTGTATGCAAAGCGGTGCCTCATTTGCGAGGCGTCTTCGCGATGGCGGCGATCTCGCGTCGTGATCCGCGCAAGATTGTCGCGGCCCGCACGGGTCCGCCGGCCGTCGTGGGCTTAGGTCGGAACGAGTACTTCGTCGCGTCCGACGTTCCCGCCATCCTGCACCACACTCGCGACATCTTTTTCCTGGATGATGGCGACATCGCCATCTTGACGGCGAACGGTGTTCGCGTGACCGACTTCGAGGGACACAGCGTCAACCGGCCGGTGAAGCATATTCTCTGGGATCCGGTGATGGCCGAGAAGGGCGGCTACAAACACTTCATGCTCAAGGAGATTTTTGAGCAGCCGCGCGCCGTCCGCGATACCACCTTGGGGCGAGTCGGCCGCGAAAGCGGCCGGGTGTTTCTCGACCAAATGGAGATCACGCCCAGCGAGTTCGCCGCCGTCCGGCAGGTTCGTCTCGTAGCCTGTGGCACCTCGTGGCACGCAGCGCTGGCGGGGAAGTTCATGATCGAGCGGTTGGCCGGAATACCGGCCGAAGTCGACTACGGAAGCGAATTCCGCTACCGCGACCCGATTCTTCCCGAGGACACCCTCGCCGTTGTCATCAGCCAGTCCGGCGAAACCGCGGATACATTGGCCGCCCAGCGCGAAGCCATCCGCAAGGGAGCCAAGACCCTGGCGATTTGCAATGTCCTGGACTCCATGGTGACCCGAGAAGCCGCCGGCACGGTCTACACGCACGCCGGACCGGAGATCGGCGTGGCGTCGACGAAGGCATTCAGCGCACAACTGACGGCGTTATTCATTCTGGCTCTTCACCTCGGACAGGCGCGAGACAAGCTTTCGACGAAACAGTCTCGGCAACTCGTGCAGGAGCTGCTGAGCGTCCCGACCAAGTTGGAAGGCGTGCTCGGCCAAGACAGCCGGTGTGAAGAGCTGGCACGGAAGTTTTACCGCGCCGACGATTTTCTTTTCTTGGGTCGCGGCATTCACTACCCTATCGCTCTCGAGGGTGCGTTGAAGCTCAAGGAGATCTCCTATATTCACGCCGAGGGTTATCCGGCCGGTGAGATGAAGCATGGACCCAACGCCCTCATCGACGAGGATCTGCCGGTGGTGGTCATCGCCACCCGAGATCCTTCCAGCGAAGCGTCCCAACTACGCTACGAGAAGACGCTTGCCAACATCAAGGAAGTGGAAGCTCGACAGGGCCAGGTTCTGGCCGTGGCCAGTCAGGGGGACGAGGCGATCAAAGAGATCTTGGAAGACGTGATCGAGATTCCACCCGCCCACGAGTTGCTGCTGCCGATCATCGAAATTGTGCCGCTTCAGCTTCTCGCCTACCACATCGGCGTGCTTCGCGGTTGCGACGTCGATCAGCCACGCAATCTGGCAAAGAGTGTGACGGTAGAGTAGTACGCCGAGGGGAGTGGCAACAGCGCGACGCTTGCTCTCAGCCGCATTTCTCACCAGGGCGCGCAGGGACGGGCCGCTGTGCCCGCCCAGTAGTATCACTGTACGGTCTTTTGCACAAAACTCGGAATCAACAATGAGTATAAATCGGCCATGGGCGGATACGGTGGTTCGCCCCTACAAATAAAGTTCGTTCAACGCCGGGTGTCCAAACTCTCGTGAGAAAAGGCGTTTACCCCCGGCCGCAGCAGGCGCGTTTCCTCTCGGCTGTCGCTGTTCGGATCAAGCCCTAACGGGGTGTGAGGGTGCGCGTGATCGTAACCGGGTCTTCGGAAGGAGCGATGTCCACTTCCTCAATCACGGGCCGATGCCCCTTCAAAACAAAGGCTACCCGGTAGGCGCCTGGGGCGATCTCGATTTCAAGCGGAGTGCGGCCTGCTCGTGTTTTGTCGTTCAGGGTTACATCCGCGCCGGGCGGCGTGCTCTCAAACTGCACCGGAATCCGGGGAGGGCTTCCGCTTCGCAGCAAGAACTGATGGGTGGCCAGCTCATTCTGCCCGATTTTGATGCTCCGTTCGGCGACCGCCCCGTCCTTTTCTACTTTGACCAAGTGATAGCCAGGCGGCAGCTTAAGCATACTGTTGGTCTTGCCCGCCATTTTCTTACCATCGACGTGGACGTCAGCCCCACTGGGATCGCTGCTCACCATGAGTGTTCCGATGATCTGTCGAAGTTCGAATTCAAGGTCCATCGGCTGGGACGACACCTTGAACGACCTTCGATGCGGCTCGAACCCGCCTAGAGAGGCCATGGCCTGGTGATTCCCTCGCGGGATTTCGAGCGTGCAAGGCGTCACGCACGACCACTGGGTCTTGCCGTCGATAACGACCGTCGCTCCAGCCGGGTTGCTCACAAGAGGGATCTCCACCAACCGAGACGTAGGCTTGGGCGGTGTGGGCGTGGGTCGTGTGGAGGCAGTGGTTTTCGGTTTCGGAGGTGGAGAAGGGGTTACGGGCGGTGGGGGAGGGGGTGCGGGTTCGCCGGCCTGGCCACTGTCTCCAGTCCCGCCGGCAGTCGCAGCTTTCGGAGATTCACCTGACGGCCCCTTGTCAGCAGGCGCCGTTGGCTTTGCGGCACCGGTCGCGGGGCTGCTGTCGGTAGTTGCAGAGACTTGCCCCGACCCTGATTCCCCAGCTTGCCCGCTGCCCTCGACGCCCGGGCCCTCGCCTCCTTCGGATCCCGGCAACGGATCCAACTGGGGACCTCCCGCAACCTCCCCGCCGCTGGATGGGACCAGGACACCGGCCATCTGAAGCAGCACGTCGCCCGGGTTCTCCTGCTGCGACAACCACACACCACAAATCGCGATCAACACCGCCAGCAGCGCAGCCGGCCACATCCACCAACGGAGGCGGCCTGGGCGCTCTTCGAGATCCGTCGAACGTTCTGGCAGGGGCGGTAACGATCTAGGAGCGTCCGCCGGGGCCGTTTCGTCCAATTCACGCAGCGCTTCGACTCTCTCGGCGTCCTCAGCCTCCACCGCCCCAACGGGAAGTGTCTCTGCCGGCACCGGCTTTTTGAACCGCCGGGTGACCGGGCCCACGTCGACTACGGACGCACAGCCCTTTTCAGCAGCTTCAGCGAAGGCGCGGCAGCTCGTGTACCGTTCCGCGGCATCCTTAGAGAGGGCCCGGAGAATAACTGCGTCCAGCTCTTCCGAGACCCTTGGATTCAGCTCACTCGGAGCACCAGTTTCCGCGGAAACGATCTTGAACATCACCGAGGTCAGGCTTTCGCCGGTGAAGGGCTTCTGTCCGGTGACCAGCTCGTAACAGATCACGGCGAGGGAGAATTGGTCGGACCGACCATCGATAGGGTCGCTACGTACCTGCTCGGGAGACATGTAGCTCGGTGTGCCCATCACCGTGCCGGTCTGCGTAAGTTTGGAGGAGCTAATTCGTGCAATCCCGAAATCTGTAATCTTGATGCCGCCGTCCGGCGTCACCATGATGTTGGCGGGCTTAATATCGCGGTGAACAATCTCTTTGCTGTGGGCGTAGTCCAGCGCGGCGGCAGTCTGATTCAGCAGGTCGGAGACAAACTCGAAATCATGGATAGGAGCTGCGTCCATCTCGGTTTCGAGTGTCGTACCTTCGACGAATTCCATCGTGATGTAAGCCAGGCCGGCCTCTTCATCAACGTCGTAGATGGTGACGATGCCGGGGTGGGAAAGGCGTCCGGCGGATTGCGCTTCCCGGAAGAGCCGCTCGCGCAGTTTGTCGGTCTCGGATTCAGCCGCCTTGTCGGCCAGCTTGATGGTTTTAATGGCGATGGTCCGGCCGATCTTAGGGTCGCGAGCCTTGTAGACCACGCCCATGGCGCCACGGCCTAACTCCGCAAGTATTTCGTAGCGTCCAATGTGGTCCATGCGACCGACCGTTCTTTGCCGAACCTTATAATTTAGCACGCGGCGAACACTCGGCCCCGGACAGGCAAGACAGGCAGGTCGACGGACCGCCGGTTGCGTTGTACCTCGACCGGGTTCACCCCCTCTCGGCTTGACGTTCGCGTGGCACTAGTCGCTGCCATTGCATGCAATGCCGACTTGCACTCTGCGATGGGCAGTTGGGGCACAGGACCTTACGGTTAAGCGAGGAGCGGCCCGGCAAGCGCTTTGGTAACCTGAGGGGCCTAACGTTCCAAGTGAGTGACGGCAAATCATGACGCGGGAAGAGAAGTCGGCCGATCTCAAAAAGCGGAATAAAGCTGCCCGGGCCGGAGGCGGCAAAGAGCGGGTTGAGCGTCAGCACAAGGCGGGAAAGCTTTCGGCCCGCGAGCGGATCGATCTGCTGCTGGATGAAAGCAGCTTCGAAGAGTTGGATCGTTTCGTAACTCACTCGTGTACCGACTTTGGGATGCAGTCGAAAACCATTCCAGGTGACGGCTTCGTGACCGGCTACGGGCGCATCGATGGGCGCTTGGTCTACGTTTTTTCCCATGATTTCACGGTTTTCGGCGGATCTCTGTCACTGGCGAATGCCGCCAAGGTCTGCAAAGTCATGGATCTGGCCGTCAAGACGGGCGCGCCCGTCATCGGGATCAACGATTCCGGCGGAGCGCGAATCCAAGAAGGCGTAGCATCGCTCGCCGGCTACGCGGATATCTTCCTCCGCAACACCCTGGCAAGCGGGGTAGTGCCCCAGATCTCAGCCATCATGGGACCTTGCGCCGGAGGTGCCGTGTACTCGCCCGCCATCACCGACTTCGTCTTCATGGTGGACAAGACGAGCTACATGTTCGTGACCGGACCTGACGTTATAAAGACGGTCACCCATGAACAAGTCACGAAGGAGGAGCTCGGAGGAGCGCACACCCACAACCAAATCAGTGGCGTGGCGCACTTCCTCGCGCCCGATGACGGCGAGTGCTTGCGTGCCATCCGCGAACTGCTGAGCTTCTTGCCACTGAACAACGTCGACGATCCACCACGCAGGTCTACAAGTGACCCCGCTGATCGCCTGGAAGAAAAACTCGACTCGCTGGTTCCCGACGAATCCAACCAGCCCTACGACATTAAAGAGATCATACGGCTGGTCGCCGATGAAGGATATTTTTTCGAAGTGCAGGAGCACTACGCTAAGAACATCGTGGTAGGTTTCGCGCGCTTCGACGGACGTCCGGTGGGCGTGGTTGCCAATCAGCCGGCCGTGCTGGCCGGATGTTTAGACATCAATGGCTCTCTGAAGGGTGCCCGATTCGTCCGCTTTTGCGACGCTTTTAGTATCCCGATCGTGACCTTCGAAGATGTCCCCGGCTTCCTGCCCGGTACGGACCAGGAGTACGGGGGGATCATCAAACACGGTGCGAAACTGCTCTACGCCTACGCCGAAGCGTCGGTGCCGAAAGTCACGGTGATCACCCGTAAGGCGTACGGCGGAGCGTATTGCGTGATGGGATCCAAGCACGTTCGCACCGACATTAACTACGCCTACCCGACGGCGGAGATCGCCGTCATGGGACCCGAGGGCGCTGTCAACATCCTCCACCGCAGAGAACTGGCCGCTGCCGGCGACGCCGCCGAGCAGTTCCGCCGGCAGAAGGTTGACGAGTTCCGCGAACGCTTTGCCAATCCCTACACAGCGGCGGAAAAGGGTTGGATCGACGAAGTGATCGAGCCGCGCTTCACTCGCCCGAAGATCATCGCCGCGCTGCGAATGCTCGAAAACAAGACCGACACTACGCCACGGAAAAAGCACGGCAACATTCCTCTTTAAGTACATCATTTCGCAAATAGGGTCACGAAAGGTGGCCGACCGCGGGCGCGATGAATCGCGCCCCTACATCCCTGACGGCTAGTTGTACACACGCTTGGTTGCAGTAAGCGGGGTACGCCGGGGTGCGCCGGGGTGTCGTGTAGAAGTTATTGATTTTACTAGATACTAGGTTTCTGATTTAGGTGGGGTGCCGGTGGGGTACGCTATCACGCACGGTTGCAGTAAGCGCTCATGCGTGCGCTGGAAGTTGTTGATTCCTCCTGCGGAGTTCCGCTGAATTGCAGGGTTTGACCGGACATCGATTTGCGCGCCGGTTCTCTCGATAGCAACTTATTGAATTAACACTCCTTAGTTAACCGGACACAAGTGGACGCCACGCCAATTCTGACAATGTTTCGCGGAACCTTTTGCCGGACATGGGAATCTATGATTACCCGCTCCCCCAAGGGCTTTGATCACTCTGTTTTGAGGCCACAAGACTGAATCGGACAGTGTATGGGACTTCGGCGGCTAGGTGAGGATTGGTGCAGGATCGACCCCGGACGACAGAGGTGCGGCGCAGGACCGCCCGGCGTTCGTGGATCGGGTCGCGAGGTGACTGCCTTCCTTCTAACGCCTCGGTCCGCGTGGCACCTCACTAGCTTCATTTGGTGAGACAAGCCTTCTCCCTGCGATCAGCATGAATCCTCACCTCGGCAGGTAATTCCCAAAAAGCCCGGTGACTTTGAACGTCGAACGTCACGAAGCCGGAGGTTCGGTCTTCTGGGTTTCCGTCGGTTGGTTGGCATCGAGCTGCACCTCCAAATAACCAAGGATGCGCTCGAATACACGCGCATCCCTAAGGTTTTCTTGGTGCCTCCGCCAAAGCGACACGATCTCAGTGATCGTCTCAGACGGATAGTCTTCTGGACTGGTTCGTGCGACGTTCGCGATTAGCAGTGCCTCTGTGACAAAGCGATGAGCGCGAGTTTCAAGTGGAGTCTGGGCCGAGGACCGGGCGGAGGCGGAAGAGCGCTATCGGGTCATCGGGCCGCTGGTGGAGCCTGCCAAGCACCGACGTCTTTGGGCGGGGCGTACCAAAGACGAGGTTGTCGAGCTGCTGGCTAAGACCCACGCGCGAAAGGTGAAATCGACCGGGCGGTCCGTCCGGTTGTCGAAACGCACGATCTACAACTGGTTGGCTCGGTGGCACGGCACGAAGGATTCAAGCCAGAGAGGGCTGGAGGCCCTGGTTGACCGAGATCGCAAGGACAAAGGCAAGCCGAGGTTTTTCAACGACGCGGCGCTCGATCTGGCGGTCAAGCTGGTGACTCCGAAGCCAGGAGCCAACGGCTATGGGGAGTTGAGCACTCGGGACGCTTTCGTCGCTTACGAGGAAGAGCGGAGGTGGCGGCTGGGCATGACGGATTTGGTTCTTGAGAACGGTGACGCCCGGCACCTTCAAAACTACGTCGATGAGGACGGGCGGCTCCTACGAGATGCCCATTTGCCACGGGTTTCCTACGAGACTTTCCGCCGCTGGGTGAAGCGACTGCCGAAGCCGATGCTGACGCTCGGCCGCAAGGGTCGGGAGGCTTTCGACAATACCGAAGTTCCCTACAGCTACGGGAGGAAGCCACAACCACCGCTTTGACATGCGGCTGGCGTGACGCCTCGAGAACATTCCAAGTACCCCGCACATTGGTCTCGAGCGTGCCCACTGGGTCACGCTTGGCGACCCCGACGATCGGCTGGGCGGCCAAATGGAACACCACCTCAACCGCATACTCGGAAATCACACGTCGAATCAACGGAAGATCCTCGATCCTTCCACGAACGACCGTGACCTGACGCTCAGGGTTTTCCGAACAGAGGGTATTGAGGGGCACAACACCAGGTACCAGCGCGATGACTTTGGCGCCCCGGTCAGTGAGCACCCTGACTAGCCAGTTCCCCATAAAGCCTGAGGCTCCAGTGATGAACACCGTTCGGTCGAGCCAAGGGCCTGAATTCGGCGTCAGATCAAGGTGCCTATTCATCTGCACGTGACCTCGCAGAAGAACGACGCCAGAACAGTGGGCGCATATGGCCATTCTAGCCCTATGCACACGTGGAGATCGGCGGCGTGGTTGCCGATCAAGTTTGAGGAGTTCTAAGGCCCAGCCCTTCTTCCCTTCGACTTCCTCCTCGCTGCCCAGGTTTCTTCATTTCCGGGAATGCCCCTTTCCTCTGGGCGCCAGACATTCGCCCGCACCGCGCTGACGACCACCTTGCCACAGCGGTTTGGCAGCCTTCTTACCTAGACACCGAGATTTGCGTCGGCCTGTACCCTGAAGGTGGCTATCGCAGTGTTCCGCCTGGGGCGTTCCGCAACAAGGCCTGGATCTAGTCAAGGGCAGCAAGAACCCGCCGATGCCGGCTGGCAGGACGTGTCCACTCGTCTTAGCTAGCAGCGACTTTCAGATACAGGCCAAGATCCGAGGCCAGCCTACGGATCCTCGGACCTATGCCGACCTAGATTTCGAGGATCCGCGGGGAAGAAAAGTAAGATTGCGTCGGACGGGTTGTGCTATCCGTCACAGATTGCATTCTTACGCCCCACGCAGCCCAGACAGTAGTCCCGCTACTTAGTGTCAACTCAAAACCGTCGCAGGCCGCAGACCAGAAGGCCCGCGCCTTCGCGCTCGAGAAACGGTTCTCAGTGGGCGGGGGTAATTCAGGCGCGAGATGAAGCAGGTTTGGTCCGGCAAGGTCAAACTCCGAACTAGCTAGGGACATGGAAAACGGGGTCAAGACGGTCGGATTGTTGTTGAGTGGAACGCCATGAAGTTTGCCCGGCCCAACAGAAGTCAAGCGCTCGCAGGTGACCCCGAGCCGGTAACAGAGATTTTCCATTCGAGAGGCAGGTCGGCGCATCGGGACTGCAGCGGGTATAGGAATTGTCTTTCAGGCCGCTTGGATCATACTCGCCAGCAAGAGATTTCGTGCTAATAAGGTTCAGCGGGTCTCTATCGGAGGTGAACCCACCAGAAGCATCAGCCTTGCGACGGCCAGTTGCCTACTGTAGGGTCTCTACTGCAACGAAGCGTGTGTTTACTGCAGCGAAGCGTGCGTTTTACTGCAACGGAGCGCGAGCAGCACTACTTGAGCACCTCGCATTCAAAGGTAGGGGCGCAATTCATTGCGCCCGAGCTGATCAGCGCAATACCTTGACAAGCTGATTGATACGTAACTGTATTGCGAAATGATGTACTAAGGCAGAACGGCGCAACCGTTCCACGAGACGGAGGTCAACGAACACGATGGTAGCGAGCGGCGTTCTCGCCAAGCTTAAACAGCTCGGCACGGCGCAGAACCGCAAGGTCTACGGCCGTCACGGCGTCGGCAAAAACATGCATGGGGTCAGCTTCGCCAACTTAAATAAGCTGGCCAAGCAAATCAAAACCGACCACAAATTGGCCGCCAAGCTTTGGGCAACGGGCAACCACGACGCACGCGTGCTCGCCACGATGATCGCGGATCCACACGAGATGACCTCGCGCGAGCTCGATACTTGGGCGAGAGATCTCGACAACTACTGCCTCACGGACTGTTTCTCGGGGCTCGTCAGCGAGGCGCGTCACGCCCGCACGAAAATGGAGAAGTGGGGTAAATCCAAAGGTGAATGGACGGGCCGCGCCGGTTGGCTGCTTCTCGCTCATCTTGCTAGGAAAGACAGCGAACTGACCGACAGATATCTCGAGCAGCAGCTCCCCACCATCGAGCGAGAAATCCATTCCCGTCCCAATCGGGTTCGAGACGCCATGAACTCGGCGCTGATTGCAATCGGAATCCGGAATCCGAAACTGGAAAAGAAAGCGCTGGCCGCGGCCACGCGTATCGGCAAAGTCGAGGTCGACCACGGAGAGACAAACTGCAAGACACCGGATGCGGCCGCCTACATCCGCAAGACGCTCGAGCACCGGAAAAACAAACGCCGACGGTGAGTAAGCCGGCGCAATTCAGTCGCGGTCGTGCGAAGGCAAGCGGGGACGTGCGGGCACGTGAGCAAAGTATACTGTGCCTACAGATTTGTTAAGTGGGCGCCATTGTGGCCACGGGCCCCGTGGCCGAAGTCGCTGGCCTGCGACTATCGCGACCGAGGTTGCGGAAACAGAGCCGCTGTAATTCCCTGGGGAAAGCGATCCAGACCCTACTCGGCAGTTTCCAGTTTCTCGATCTGATAACCGCCGCGTGACTTGAAGTACAGAAAGATCAGGGCGAAAGCCACAGTCGTCACAATCGGCAGGAAGCCCACGTAGCGGAAGGCGGCCGCGGCCCCATAGTTGTCATACCAGCCGCCCATAACGGGCAGGATGAAGGCCACCGCAAGATTCCCGGTACCGCCCAGGATGGCGAGTAGAAGAGCGCCGCCCTTGGGAAATAGCTCTGAGCAGACGCCCAGCATTGTCGGCCAGAAATAGGTCTTGCCGATGCCATAGATTGTCGCCGCGGCAAACGCCTGCATGGGCGTAGAGACGTTACTCAGGCTGAACAGCCCCAGCGCGGAAAAAATGGAGGCCAGACACAGCAGGCCGATCGGCGAGAAGCGGTGAGCCAGCGGCCCGCCGAAAAACCGCAGCACAAACATGATTCCCGAGGTATAAACCAAGATCAGGATGCCTTGCATGCCCGCCAGGTTCGTAATCAGTGAGGCGATCCACTGGTCTGGGCCCAACTCGGTAGCCGCCGTCAGCCACATGCAGCCCCACAAGATCAGAAACATCGGTCGCAGGCTCTCGCGGAACATGTCTCGTGTCGAAACTCCCGCCGCCACGCGCTCCGAGGGTGGAAACTCCAACCGGACCGTCATGAATCCGTAAATGACCGCCGGAACCAGCAGCGTGCCCAGCTTGATTTGCCAGCCCAGAGTTGCTTTCGCGGCCGAGATTCCAGCAGCGTCAAGCCCCAGGACCTTCGTCAAGCCGTAGGCCAGCAGTCCTCCGATGATCAGCCCCCCCGGCCACCAGGCGTGAAGCACATTCATCTTGTGAGTTTTCTCGTTGGGGTAAAGCGCCAAGCCCAGCGGATTGATAACCCCCTCCACCAATCCCTGCGACAGACCAAGGGTCAACATGGCCGCGTAGAGAATGACAAAGCCCGGGTCTGAATAGTAAGGATCAACCGGTCCGGAGGGGGCGGGCGCAAAGATAATGGTCAGCACCGAGACGACATAACCTGCGCTCGACAACAACATCAACCGCTTCATGCCGAAGAAATCAACCAGCGACCCACCAATGAAGATCGAGAGCGTAAATCCAAGGAAGGCCGGACTCAGCAGTACTCCGATCTGTTGCTTGGTCAGGTGGAAGTCAGCGCCCAGGATGTCGAGGATGTCGGCCCGGATGGAAAAGACCATCGAGGTTGTGACGAGTGCCACGCAACTGGCGAGGAAAAGTTGACTGCGGTTAACAGACATGAGCGATGTGCTCTAGGGAATCACTGAAGATAGCATTCAGGGGGGGCGATTTCAATCAAGCGAGGTCGGACAGGCCACCAGGCGAGCTGGGCAAAAAATGGTACAGTCACCGATTTTCGTCCTCTAGCCCATACTGGAAACACGGCAGTTGCAGAAACAAAAATCGGATGACAGCCCCTATTTTTTGCGCCCAGCTTCCACCACGGGCCTCGAACGCAGAGACATCTGGGGCACCCCCTCGCCCCCGTCACTCCGATCAAGTCTGCATGGCGCCCAGGAACTCGCCGTTGCTGCGGGTCTTGCCCATACGGTCGAGAAGCAACTCCATGGCCTCTGTGACGGAGAGCTGGCTGAGAACCTTACGCAGAACCCAGACGCGGTTCAAGTCCTCTTTGCTTAACAAGAGCTCCTCTTTGCGCGTGCCGCTGTGGTGGATGTCGATTGACGGAAACACTCTCTTATCCACCAACTTGCGGTCAAGATGGATTTCCATGTTCCCGGTGCCTTTGAATTCTTCGAAGATGACATCGTCCATACGGCTTCCGGTATCAACGAGCGCCGTCGCCATGATCGTCAAGGAGCCGCCCTCCTCGATGTTGCGCGCCGCGCCGAAGAATCGTTTCGGCCTCTGCAGCGCGTTCGAGTCTACTCCCCCGGAAAGGATTTTGCCCGACGGCGGCACGATCGTGTTGTAGGCCCTGGCCAACCTTGTGATCGAATCCAACAGAATGACGACGTCGCGTTTGTGCTCGACGAGGCGCTTGGCCTTCTCGATCACCATCTCGGCGACTTGCACGTGACGGACGTAGGGCTCATCAAAAGTAGAGCTGATAACTTCGCCCTTCACGCTGCGCTGCATGTCGGTCACTTCTTCGGGGCGCTCGTCGATCAGCAGGACGATCAGAGTCACGTCGGGATGGTTGGCTGTCACCGAGTTGGCAATCGACTGCAGCAGCATGGTCTTGCCGGTCCGAGGCGGCGAAACGATTAAGCCGCGCTGTCCTCTGCCGATCGGCGCCATCAGATCCATGACGCGGCCACTGAGATTCTCTTTTGTGGTCTCGAGTTGGATGCGGCTGTCGGGATAAAAGGGCGTCAGATTGTCGAAGAAGATTTTGTTGCGACCTTGGTCCGGTGATTCGAAGTTAATCGCTTCGACTTTGACGAGAGCGAAGTAATTCTCACCCTCTTTCGGCGGCCGCACTTGTCCGGAGACCGTATCGCCGGTGCGCAGATCGAAGCGGCGGATTTGCGTGGGCGATACATAGATGTCGTCGGGCCCCGGCAGATAGTTGTAGTCGGGTGAACGCAGAAACCCAAAGCTTTCGGGAAGAGTTTCGAGCACACCTTCCGCGAAAATCAGGCCTTCCTTCTCGGCCTGGGCCTGAAGGATGCGGAAGATAAGCTCTTGTTTTCTCAAGTTGCCGGCGCCCGGCAAACCAAGATCTCGAGCAACCCCAGTCAGCTCGCTAATATTCTTCTCTTTAAGATCCGCGATAGTCATGGATGCTATACGGGCGGCGAACAGCTCAATCTCTGATTTGGGAGGGGGAGACAGCCCGAAGTAGGATGCTGCCGTTAGCATACCTCATGACGGAAAGGCATGCAAGGCAAAGTCCCGCCACACGTGCGAGCTTTGCGGGCCCGCCTCTCGGCGCCGGCTAGGAACGAGGACGCTGGTGGCTGAGCGAGTTGGCGAGGGGAAGCGCTCCACTCTTACCACGCGCTGTCGGACAAGCAAGATTGTTTGCCCCATGGAGTTCTTTGGGCCCGCGGGCGACTTGTCGTGCACTTAGGCTGTGATGGGGCGGCGCGAGGTGGAGCGCCATGGACAGCCGGCGGCGGAGTGGGCTAGACTAATTTGAAAGCCCGACACTCGCCAGAGAGGTTTCCCTCTGGGTGTGGGGTGTTGTCGGTCCCATACCCCCGGTTCGGTTCATTTGGGGTTTTCCGGTAGTCGGAGTTTGTACGATGGCGACATTTGTCCCGCGTGCGGCGCAACTAGAAAGCAACTGGTACCTGCTGGACGCTGACAATCAGGTTCTGGGCAGGCTTGCGTCCCGAGCGGCGGTGGTGCTGATGGGCAAGCATAAGCCCGACTATACACCGTTCCTCAAGACCGGCGACCACGTGATTGTCGTCAATGCGAAAAAGGTGCGGCTGACGGGAAAAAAAGAGGATCAAAAGATCTATCGGCGGCATTCGGGCTATCCGGGTGGTCTGCGGGAAATCAACGCTCGTCATCTGCGAGCCAAGTTTCCCGAGCGATTGATCCAGCAGGCGATTCACGGGATGCTGCCCAAGAACAAACTGGGGAAACACTTAGCGCGACGCCTGCGGGTTTATGCGGGTCCGGATCATCCCCACGAGGCCCAAAATCCTCAAGTATTGCCATGGTAGAACGCAATTGTGGGCGGCGTCTGAAGGTCGCCGCCCTCTGAGCCTATGAGCGACACCCTGAACACATTTCCTACACAGGTCCAATATCTGGGCACTGGGCGGCGAAAGACTTCGGTTGCGCGGGTATTCTTGCGTCCCGGCGAGGGAAAGATCACGGTGAACGGTCGAGCATTGGAAACCTATTTCGCGACCCCGGCGCAGCGGCACACCGCGCGCCAACCGCTGTTAGCCACTGAAACATCGGGCAAGTTCGACGTTTTGGTTCTGGCGCACGGGGGCGGGTTGACCGGTCAGGCCGATGCCATACGTCTCGGCGTAGCGAGAGCGCTTGAGAAGTTCAATCTGGAGCTTCGCCCCGTTTTGAAGGAGCATGGGTTCCTGACACGAGACCCTCGCAAGCACGAGCGCAAGAAGTACGGACGTCCCGGTGCCAGGAAGCGCTTCCAGTACTCCAAGCGCTGAGGTGAACGGGCGCGGATTAGAAGTGACGTCCCGGGCGGCGTGGTCGATGAACGAGCCGAGCCAATGGTTGACTCACGGTTGGCGCGGTGGCGCAGATGGAGCGGCCTACGCGAAGCGAGACGACTGAAGGAGGTTAGGTGCCGCAAATTTCGATGAAGGAGTTGCTGGAATCCGGCGTCCATTTCGGGCACCAGACGCGACGCTGGAATCCGAAGATGAAGCAGTATATCTTCGGCGAGCGCAACGGCATCCATATTATTGACCTTCAGAAAACCCTGAAGATGTTCAAGGAAGCAGCCCGATTCGTCGCCGATGCGGCGGCCGAAGGAAAGACAATCCTTTTCGTGGGAACGAAGCGGCAAGCGCAGGAGGCGATCTCGGAGGAAGCGGCCGGCTGCGAGATGTACTACGTCAACAACCGCTGGCTGGGCGGACTGTTGACCAACTGGACGACGGTTCAGAACTCGATCAAGCGTCTCAAGGAGCTGGAGCACCTGGCTGAGGAAGAGGGCTACGAGGGGCGCTCCAAGAAAGAGGCTGCGCGCCTCGAGCGCGAGCGCAAGCACCTCGACCAAAACCTTCGCGGCATCAAGGAAATGGCGGGACCGCCGGACGTCCTGTTCGTCATCGACAGCAACCGGGAAGAGATTGCCGTGCGAGAGGCCAACAAGCTGGAAATCCCGGTGGTCGCGGTGGTTGATACCAACAGTGATCCCGACCCCGTACAGTACGTGATTCCCGGCAACGACGACGCCCTGCGTGCCATCCGGCTATTCACGGGTAAGGTCGCCGAGGCTATTAAGGAAGGGCGATCGCTGGCAAGCGAGCAAGACTTTGTGGCGGAAGGCGAGGCGCCAACGGAAGGCGGCCTCGAAGGCGAAAATGTTGCAGCGGGCGCCGGTACAACTACGGACGGCCAGGACTTGACGGGGGAGCAGGCCACGGCGCCCGCGCCAGACCCCCTGGACTTCGAAGCCCTCAAGCCTGACCTTAAACCCATCGCGGCAACCGGCGAAGGGGAGTAAACCGGGCGGCCCCCTCAAGCGAAACAGTAACGGAATTTGGCCCTATGGCGGAAATCACCGCACAGATGGTGAAGGAGCTGCGCGAGAAAAGCGGCGCCGGCTTCATGGACTGTAAGAAGGCCCTCGTCGAGACCAACGGCGATTTGGCCGAGGCCGAACTTTACTTGCGCAAGCAAGGGATCGCTGTGGCGCAAAAAAAGGCGAGCCGAGAGGCGAATGAAGGATCGATCGGCAGCTATATTCACGCCGGGAGTAAACTGGGCGTGATGGTGGAGGTCAATTGTGAAACCGACTTTGTCGCCCGGACCGACGAGTTCCGGCAGTTAGTACACGATCTGGCCATGCACATCGCGGCGACCGACCCGCAGTTTATTCGCAAGGAGGACGTCAGCTCCGGCGTTCTTGATAGGGAAAAACAGGTCCAGCGAGAGCGAGCCTTGCAAGAGGGCAAACCCGAGCGTGTGATCGACAAGATCGTCGAGGGCCGGCTGGGAAAATTCTATCAAGAGATCTGCCTGCTCGAGCAGCCTTTTGTCAAAGAAAATTTGGTGACAGTCGGCGAACTGATCACTTCGAAGATCGCCAAGCTGGGAGAAAAAATCGCCGTCAGCCGAATGGCGCGTTTCAAAGTAGGCGAGGACGCCTCGTCATCTTCGTGATCATTCGCGAGGGTTGTCGCGCCTCCATCCGATGCCCCAGTCCAAACGGGTAGTCCTCAAGCTAAGCGGCGAAGCCTTGGCTGCTTCCGATGGTTTCGGCATCGACCCTGACCGGGCGCGGCCTCTGGTCAGTGAAATCAAGCAAGTCACCGGCCTTGGCGTTCAGCTCGGCATTGTGGTCGGCGGCGGTAACTTTTTCCGAGGTGTGCGAGCGTCGGGAACGGGCTTGCGGCGCATCTCGGTCGACTACATGGGTATGCTGGCCACCGTCATTAACTCCCTCGCCCTGGCGGATTTTCTGAAAGACGGGGGTCTGGACGCCCGCGTCATGAGCGCCACCGAAATGCAACCCTTCGCCGAGCGCTTCACGCGGCGTGGTGCACTGGCGTGCCTGGAAGCCGGCACGGTTGTGCTTTTCGCCGCCGGTACGGGAAACCCCTTCTTTTCGACCGACAGTGCGGCTGCGCTGCGGGCGGTAGAGATCGAAGCCGACCTGGTGGCAAAGGCGACCAAGGTGGACGGCGTCTACGACAGAGATCCGGTTCGCTTCCCCGAGGCGCAGCGCTACGACAAGATCTCCTACCTAGAAGTGCTCTCCGGACGTCTCGCTGTGATGGATGCCGCAGCCATTGCCCTCTGCCAGGAGAACAACCTTCCCATTGTCGTCTTTGACATGAACACGCCTGGGAACATGAAAAGGGTTGCCATGGGCGAAAAGGTGGGTACCCTAATTAGTTGAGGGATACGTCATGTCACATGTGCACGGTGAAACTGTCCAAGAAGTCAAAACTCAAAGCCAAGCCAGTATGCGCAAAACGCTGGAGGATCTTCATCATGAAATGGCCACGATCCGCACCGGGCGCGCGTCGCCGAGCATTCTTGAACCGATCCGTGTCAACTACTATGGCACCCCAACGCCACTGAACCAGCTCGCTAATCTCGGAGTGCCCGAACCTTCGCAGATCCTGATTCAACCCTGGGACCTCTCGCAAATCGGGGCCATCGAAAAGGCTATTCAAACTTCGGACTTGGGTTTGAACCCGATGAATGACGGCAAGGTGATCCGGCTTCACATCCCACCGTTAACGGAAGAGCGCAGGAAGGAACT
The DNA here is from genome assembly GCA_965222095.1 of Bryobacterales bacterium. Classification (GTDB taxonomy): domain Bacteria; phylum Acidobacteriota; class Terriglobia; order Bryobacterales; family UBA6623. The sequence goes on along the minus strand of CBDCTD010000004.1, from coordinate 439,210 downwards.
CGTGAAGCACCTCCACCACGTCGTCGAGGAGCATCGCGTGGCCGCCCGCAACGTGCGTCGCGAAGCCAACGAAGCAGTCAAGAGGTTGCAAAAGGACAAGAAGATCTCCGAAGACGAGCAACACAGCGCCCAAGACGACATCCAAAAACTCACCGACGAGACTATTGGCCAGCTCGACGAGGCGGGCAAAGCCAAGGAAAAAGAGATCCTCGAGATCGGGTAGGCGGCCGGTGCGCAGCTCCTAAGGCCGTTAGCCCTCTCTTTCCCGCCCCGAAAAATCAAGGCTGCTCATAACGTACGTAGGTTGAATCTCGGCACTGGTTCCGACTGGGGGCGGCTGATTCCGGGAACGTTTCGGGCCCGGATTCGTAACTCCATGTAAGATTGATCAAGTGAATCAACATGCAGCCGGACCAGCCCGCGAAGAAACCAGACGACGTTGGCGCAGCTGGCGAAGGCGTACCTGCTAACGAGCCAGACAGCTCCGTGGCGCCGCTTGCACAAGGTCAGTCGGCCCCGGATGAGCGGGCCCCGGGCGGAGAGCCCACAACGACGGGTGGTCCGCAGGGTGAGGGAGAGCACACCTCAGAAGGTCAGCCCGCGACCGTCTACTGCGTACGCTGCGGAAACACAATGGAGGGGGGTGACCGCTACTGCCACGGCTGTGGTTGGGAGGCCGACCGGGCGCTTCCCTGCCCCGCCGAGCCCACCATTCCTAATCTTTCCGAGCACAGCCGCCTGACCGCGTTCCTGCTGTGCATTGTACTGGGCTGGGTGGGTGCTCACCGCTTCTACGTCGGCAAGATCGGGACCGGGATCTTGTGGCTCTGTACCTTTGGCGTCTTCACCGTTGGCATCATCTATGACGCCGTCCTGATCGGAACGGGCGAGTTTCGGGATTTCGACGGCCGGCGAGTTTATCGGTGGCAGTGACGCCATAGGTAAAGCCCGAAGTCACTTTTACCATGCGCTGATAGTGGTGTATAGGTTGCTGACGTGGGGTAGCCGCAGTGTCCCAGGCGTCGAGAAGAGGGACGCGCTAGCCGCCAATCTCTTCGATTTCTCGAAAGTACACCTTGCGCTCTTCGTCCATCGCCTGGTTGGCGAGGATCACCGCGATGGAATCCTGCAGGCCGATCTCGACGTCCGCTTTGGGCTGCCCGCCATCCCGAACGGCTAGTAAGAAGCTCTCGAGTTCTTTGTACTCAGGGTCCCGATCTTCTCGGGGCACGAGGATGCCCTTCTGGTAGAGCCAGCGCTTGGCAAACTCGACCTCCTTCTCAACGAACCCAATCCCCTCGGCATCGAGATCCCGGAAGCCCGGGACGATCGGCAACCCTTCTCCCTGCTCGAGGGCATCCGCCACGGTGGCTCCGGCGGTCCACTCTTCCTTGGCGACGTCTTGCGCGCCCATTCTCACCTTCATCGGGTCTCGGAACCACATTCCGTCTCCGTAGGGGATCAAGCTGATCTCGATGGCGCCATCGGTTCCCATGATCACCTCGCGGCACCCGTCGCCGGATACGCGCCGGCCTTCCAGATGCCGATTCGTGCCGATGGCGCTGTAGAGGAGCTTCCGGCCCCCCGGGTATTCGAAGATAAGCTGGATGTTGTCGTAGATGTCGCGGCCGTCTTTCCAGTAGTCCAACCCGCCGACACCTATCACGGACTTCGGGGTGGCTCCAATCATCCAGTCGGCGACGTCGACTTGGTGAGACATCAACTCGGCGGCCAATCCACCGGAGTATTTGCGGGACAGCCTCCAGTTGAACTGCTCTTCCAACTGGGGGTCCTTGACCGCTCGCCGCCAGTTCTTGTTCCGATGCCACTGGGCGTAAACGTGGGTTACCTTGCCGATCACACCCTTGTCGATCATTTCCTTCGCCGCGGCATAGAACGAGCTGTAGCGCCTCTGGAGACCGACCTGAATGATCAAGTCCGGGTGATCCTGGTGCAGCTCGCGCATGCCAAGGACCTCTCCCGGTCGGAAGACCAGTGACTTCTCACAAAAGACGTGCTTGCCGGCATCGAGAGCGTCCCTGAGCATTCGATAGTGCAAATACAAAGGTGTGGTGATGAAGACAGCCTCGATGTCGGTTTGCTCCAGCAATTTGCGATAGTCGGTGTGGGCCGTGGGCTCACCACCAAAAAGTTCTTGCGCCTTGGCGAGATTCGGCTCGTAGATGTCGCACAAGGCCACGCAACGACCAATGTCGATATGCCGCAGGTGTCGCTGCAGGAGCCTGTAGCCGCGACTGCCTGGTCCGATCAAGCCGTAGTTGACGACCCCACCCGCCGCCCTGGCGGGAACGACAGCGGGAGCGGCTTTCATCCGCGGAATGACAGCTGCTGTGGCCGCGGTCGCCATCCCCGCCGACTTAACGAAATCCCTCCGGTTGACGTCCTCTTTCTTGGCCATGACATCACCCCCTGAACGTGGCTTCATTCGGTATTCTAGCCCGGTTTTCTCGCTGGGGTGGCGAGCCGAAGTGGATTACCCGCTCGAAAGGGGGCAGCGTGCTACGCCTTGGCACTCGCATCCCCATTTTCTTGAGCAAGCGGGCGTCTCTTACGGCATCAAAGGAATAAGCGGAGCTATTTCAATATCTTACAAGGAAACAGAGCGCAGCCTACTACCGTTTCTAGGAGGAACGATACTGAAATCAGAATATCTCAGCGGTCGCGGCACTGCGGCGTTGAATCTTTCACGCAGGCGAACTCACTGGCACTTCCGCGGTCAAAAAGCGGCACTCTGCGGTGAACCAAATTTGAGTCGGCCGCCGGGTTCCCAACGGGCAAGGCAGCGGGGCAATTCAGTCGTAAAACAAATAGTGGGGAATGATCCGAGCTGGGCTAAAGCTGGCTATTTCGCAAGGCCCGCAGGTCATTTCGTAATTAGGGTTGGCCCGCCGGATGATCTCCGGTAGCAGCTCCATATCATCCTCTCGGTGGTAGGCGTCGATGAAGAGGCGGGGTTGGTATTCAGCTAAAGTGACCCCGGCGCCCTTGAGAGCTTCGCGCTCGGCCCCTTCGATATCCAACTTGATGTAATCGACACGGGGAAGCCCCAACTCTTCCACCAGAAGATCGATGGTTGTAACGGCTACTTCGATCTTTTCGCGCCCGGTATCCTCGACGAGACTGCTCACGCCGGAATGACTCTCCCCTAGCGACAACGTCATCGTACCGGGCCGGCTCCACACCCCCTTGGGAACGACGATTACGCGGTCGGCGGCGATCTCTTCACGGAAGTTGCGGCGCAGACACTCAACCTGGGTCGGATCAGGATCGATGGCTACCACTTTTTCCGCGCCCAACTCCAGGGCTTTCCACGTAAACACTCCCACGTGGGCGCCGCAGTCGAAAACGATGTCTCCGGGCCGCACCCTCCGATCGGGGTGCCACACGAGAGCCTGCTCGTGGTCGGCCATGAAATAGGCCAAGATATCCTTCCCATCCTTGTCATGGCCATGGCGTCTAATCCAGAAGCTTCTGGCAGGAAGAGAAAGTAGCTCGATCCCTAGCGGCTCATCGTAGTTCTCGACCGTCATGGCCCGTTTGTACGCTTCGATTGCATTGAATGAGTCCAGCGAAAATCGTGGCAAGCTCAGCACGCGCGGCCACGGACAGTCCGGTGCCCCACCTCGCAACTTCACGCTGGCCGCCCAAACCGTGGGGGCCCAGATGTCAACGCTATACGCTACCGCCAAACCGACACCAACGGCGATCACGTACCCGAGCGACCGGGGCATCAAGGCGCTGAATCTCTCGCTGCCCGCTCTCAAGAGCCTCTCTCCACCTTGTTTGCACTTGAACTCGAGAACACGCGGATGATTGTAGCTTAACAGTGATTGCCAAGTTGCAGTGGATATGCGTTCTTGCCTCACTGGCGCGGCCGGACGAAACAGGACTTGTCGGTAGGGCGCAAAACCAGAAGAAATCATACAAGCCCATAGGTGCCAGATCTACTCCTCGACCCGGATAAGGTCTTCCATCGATAGACGCACACGTACCCGCGCCTCATAGAATGAAACCATGCCCAGATTGGCCAACCGTCAGATTCCCCTTTACCTAGCGGGTGTCGCCGTGGGAGCGATGCTGATCGTGTGGTTGCTGCTCCAACTGGCACACCACTGGCGGCCCGCACAAGTCCTTACCGTGAGGCTTACAGGGGGGAGCTTCGCCTGCTGTGGCTGGTCGAAAACCATGGAGAGCTACCGCCTCCGCGACCGAGACTACGAGACATTCGAGCAGCGGAAAAGCCAAAGTCGGCTAGTCCGGACAGACTCGTTGGGCCTTCAGCTTTGGGAGCTGCCGGAGGGAGAGAAGTTTTGGGTTCCCGAAAGGGGGGCTTTTCACATTGGGTCGCAGGTTCGCTGGCACCCCATTGAAGGGCAAAGCGAGCCTCCCATCAACCCGGGCGACGTTGTGATTGACTGCGGCGGCTCACTTGGCGCCTCCGCGCAGAAGGCCTTGGGCCTGGGGGCTAGTCTCGTCGTAACCATCGAGCCCGACCCCGAAAATCTCAAATGCCTGAAACGTAATCTGGCCGAGGATATCGAGGCCGGTCGCGTGATTGTCTACGAAAAAGGAGTTTGGGATCGCGAAGACGAGCTCTTCCTGCAGCGGCACACCCATGCCGGAGACGCGACTGTAGACCTCGAAAGCGGCATCCCCGTGGAGCTTACAACGGCCGACAAGATCGTTTCAGAGTTAGACCTGCAGCGTGTCGATTTCATCAAGATGGACATCGAAGGCTCGGAGCAACGCGCGCTGCAAGGCGCCCAGGAAACGATCCGGTGCTTCAAACCCAGAATGGCCATAGCCTCCTACCATTTGGTCGATGACAACGACAAGATCCCCGAAATCGTTGGCCGGGTCCGAACTGACTATCAGATCGAATACACGCGCTGCCTTTTGCTGACCCACGGGACCATCGGGCCGCACCTGCTGTACTTCCACTGAGAATCTGTTGGGCAGCACCCCTGCGGCGGTGCGCCGAGAGTGGCGGTCGCTGCCGGTGGCCGAAACATCCATGCTTGTCCTGGTGGGGCGAGCTCGATCTCGGTAACGGCCGCATTCCTAGCGGCTGCCTCTGGGTCACCTGGTGAGCTATGGTGAGGTTATCGTGATCACTGAGACAAAGGTTTCAAGAATACATCAAAGCTACCTGGACAAGACGCCGACCTCGGCCCAGCGTTATCAAAAGGCTCTGGAGCTGTTTCCGAGTGGTGTCACGCACCAGGCCCGGTATCTAAAACCGCACCCGATCTACGTTTCACACGCCAAAGGCTCAAGAAAATGGGACATCGATGGAAACGAGTACGTCGACTACTTTGGCGGGCACGGTGCGCTGATCTTGGGGCACTGCCATCCCGCGGTTGTCGAGGCTGTGGAGCAACAGATCGCGCGCGGCACCCATTTCGGGGCTTCCCATGAGTTGGAGATCGAATGGGCGAGCCTCATTCGCGACATGGTGCCTTGCGCGGAGACCATTCGGTTTACTTCCTCGGGCACGGAAGCCACCCACTTGGCGTTGCGGGTCGCCAGAGCGCACACCGGCAAATCCAAGGTCGTGAAGTTCGGCGGGCATTTTCACGGCTGGCATGATTATGTCGCCGGGGGGACAATCCCTTCGGGTGCAGGCGGACCGCGGGGCATTCCCAGCGAAGTTCTCGATCAGGTTATTGTCGTTCCACCGAACGACATGAAGGCGTTGAACACAGTTTTTAACGAGCGAGACGACATTGCCGCAGTGATACTTGAGCCCACGGGCGCGACGTTCGGGACGGTTCCGACCGGCATCGAAACCCTGCGGTCCCTTCGCGATTCGACCCGCCGGCATGGGGTCGTTCTGATCTTCGACGAAGTTGTGACGGGTTTCCGCTGTTCGCCGGGGGGTGCGCAGGCCTATTACGGGGTCACGCCCGATCTGGCGACGTTTGCCAAGATTGTCGCCGGTGGGTATCCGGGAGCGGCGCTCGTCGGGCGGGCCAATATCCTCCGTGTCATGGAATTCGGCGAGAACGAGCAGGGCATTGCCGATCCGGACATTGTCCATCAGGGCACCTTTAACGCTTCGCCGGTCTCCGCCGTCGCCGGCATTACGACGTTAAGGCTCCTCCAAACGACAGACATGATCCCCCGCGCCAACGAGACGGCAGCGACGATCCGCGAGGAAATGAACTCCGTGGTGCGGAGACTCGGGGTGAGTTGGTGCGCCTACGGAGAGTTTTCCGGGCTCCACATTTTCACCAATCCAGATAGCCAGCCCGTCAGTCCGGAAGAGATATACGCCGGCAAGGTTCGTTGGGAGAGTCTGAAGAAAAGTGCCCCGACGGAGCTAGCTCACAAGATCAGATTGGGCTTTCTCTGCGAGGGCGTCGACGTCATGCCCTGGCCGGGGGGTTTGGTCTCCGGGGTACATGGTCCGAGCGACATTGACCAAACGGTGACTGCCTTTGAGAAGGTGCTCAAGCTGCTGGCGGAAGACGGGGATCTGGCGGGGTGTTGAGGAGGCACCGTGGTGCGCCTCGACCTAGCCCGGGTCTGCTCTGATCCCATGCAGTCATTGCGTTTCAGTGGGTGTAAGCGTACAATCGCGAAAGCGGGCGACTGAAATCGGAAATCCTATCTGAAATCGCTGCGGCGGTTCGCCGGTAGAACCAATGTTCTGCACCGACTGTGGATCGCAGATCCTCGAGGACGCGAGTTTCTGTACCGGCTGTGGGCGGATCATTGCCGGCCGCGCGGCCCCTCCGGTAGCACCCCGGATGACCTATGGTGAGAGCTTCCGAGCGGGGTGGTTGTTCATTTGGCGAGGCGTGGTCGCGAGTTTTGTTTTCGGGATCGCTTCTTTCCTCTTCGTGTTAGTCTTCATAGGCCTTCTCGGTAGTGCTGGTATCGCCATCCGGGGAACCGCGGAGACAGCCTTCAGCTGGATTCTAGGTGGGGTGGTTGCCATATTTGTCATCTTCCCTCTGCTAGTCCGGATGATGCTGGACAAAGAGTTCAGGGGCTTCGCGATTGACGTGGTCCGTCCCAAAGGGCAAGAAGGCGAACTAACTTTGAGTTTTACAGAGAGCCTCCGCGCAGGGTGGCTCCTCGTTTGGCGAAGCTCCTCCATTTCCCTCGCATGCGGAGCTGTACTGGGACTCATCGTCGGAATTGTTGGAGCTCTTCTGGGTGCTGCGGAGGCGGCCATCCAGTCAATTTCTTCTTCTCTAGGGGCACTGCTTGGCATGTTTCTCGTCACCCCGTGGGTGGTGCGCATGATGACGCGGAAGCAGTTCAGGGGATTCCATCTTGAAGTTCGTCGGCCCTAACCCTGCCGAGAGCACGTCGTAATCGCTTATGACTTTCATTGAAAAAGAGAGCACAAGAGGCCGCCGCAGGTGCCGTAACCGCCTGGGCAACAGCCAGCGAAAGAACTACCTTCCGCGAGGTCACCGACAAAGCGCGAGTGTCGGGTGGCGGCTTTTCCTCGAGCGCCGCTTTCCTTGACTACGACAAAGACGGATATCTGGACCTGTTCGTCGTGAGGTACGTGGATTGGTCGTTCAGCAACAACATCCGCTGCGGGACTTCGGAGATGAGGGATTACTGCCACCCTAAGCACTTCAAGGGAGTCCCCGATCTCCTGTACCGAAACAACGGCGATGGAACGTTCTCGGATGTCTCGTCGGAGATGGGCGTTGCGCTTCCCGCGGGAAAGGGATTGGGCATCGCGCTGGGCGACTTCAATCGCGATGGCTGGGCGGACGTCTAAACGCAATGGCTTCTTCAACGCGCGCTTCCCGGAAAGCCGCGACGGCCTGCTGGTAGTAATCTTGGGCCGGCAACAGGAGAGCGAGAAGTAGCCATACCGCAAGCTGAAATCTCAGTTGCAAGACGCTCGATGGTTTGTGCCCAGGCGCTCTCATCGGCGACCTGCCCGTATTGTAGGGGAACCTTGCGGAAGATCTCGTGCCGTCTTGACGAATAGCTGCCTTCCTGACAAGCGCCTGGCGGGTTACAATCAGTTTGCGGTGAATGGGCCTATACCCTAGCTTAGAGTCGATTTAGGAGGTCACGGCCATGGCAAACGTCCTTTTTACGAACGTGACGGTTCTCGATTGTACGGGGGCCGAGCCCTACGCAGGTGAGGTGCTGGTCGAGGGCAACCGAATCAAAGGTGTTGCTGGGGCGTCCGATTCGTTGCCGGCTGATGGTGCACGGGTCATTGACGGCGCGGGTGCTTTCCTGATGCCGGGTTTGATCGACTCGCACACTCATTTGAGCATCAACAACACGGCCGATCTTGTCGAGCTAGCGCTGATTCCCCCGGAAGAGCACACGCTGATCACGGCGCACAACGCGAAGTTCTACCTCGATCACGGCTTTACGGGGTGCATCAGCGCTGGTTCGGTTAAGCCCCGTCTTGATCTGGTGATCCGCAACGCCATCAACGCTGGGGAAATTCCGGGGCCTAGGCTGATTGCCTGCACTCCCTGGATGACGGTAACCAGTGGCCTTGGCGATGTGAGAAGGCTCCATATACCCCACCTTGAATCCTTGGGACTTGTTGCCGACGGGCCCGACGAGTTTCGCCGGTTGACGCGCGAGCTGATCCGGGAAGGCGTTGACATCATCAAGCTCGTGGTATCGGGGGATACAGGCATTCCGCATGCCAGAGACACGGACACGGTGATGACGGAAGCTGAAGTCGCCGCGGTGGCCGAGGTTGCCCACGCGCACGGCAGACGCATGAACGCCCACGCCCGCAGCGCGGAGTCGATCAAGAGGTGTGTGCGCCACGGGGTCGACATCATCTACCACGCGAACTTCGCGGACGAAGAGGCGCTCGATATGCTCGAGGCCCACAAGGACACGATCTTCGTCAGCCCCAACATCGGCTTCCCCATCGTGGCTATCTACGAAGGCGAAGCCTGGGGACTCAGCGAAGAGGACGTGACGAAGCTCGCTTTCCGTCAGGAACTCGACGGCGCCTGTAAGGTCATGAAGGAGCTGCACAAACGTGGCGTGCGGATTCTCGGCGGCGGCGACTACGGCTTCCAGTCGACCCCACACGGCAACAACGCCAGGGACATTGAACACTTCATCAAGTTCCTAGAGTTCACGCCGATCGAGGCCATCATGTCGATGACCAGATACTGCGGGGAGGCGATGGGTCACGATGATCTTGGTCAGGTCAAGGCAGGTTTTCTGGCCGACATGCTGCTGGTGAAAGGCGACCCGCTAGCCGACCCGAAGATACTGCTCGACACCGACAACCTCATCGCCATCATGAAGGACGGCAAACTGCACAAGGATCCGGCGGCGGTAGGCTGTTAGGGCGCTACCTCATTCTAACGGGCGCCTGGCGGTGCTCATCGAGCAGCGGACAAGTCGCATGACAAGAGCGCGACAGGCGCCGGAAGATGATCTCCATGGCAGGTGACTCCGCAGCCGATATCCCTGTGCTCGGAGCCGGGCAGAGGGTTGAGCTGCTGCCTGACATCGAAGAATCGCAAGGTGACGCCTTCCTGGTTGTGGATTTGGACGGCACTCTGGTCCACACCGACCTTCTCCTCGAAGGGCTCGTCGGTCTAGTGAGGATAAACCCCTTGCTTTTCTTCCTCGTGCCGTTTTGGTTATGGCGTGGCGGGCCGGCGGCGCTGAAAAGGGCTGTGGCACAGAGAGTGGCGCTCGACGCGCGAACGCTTCCTTACAACGAAGATCTGCTCACGTATCTGCGCCGCCAGAAACAGCAAGGGAGAGATATCGTTCTCGCCACCGCGGCCGACCGATTATACGCAGACGCGGTCGCAACCCACTTGGGGTTGTTCAAAGACATCATTGCCTCCGACGGAATCCTTAACGTGCGCGGCCAAGCGAAGGCGGATGCCATTCGGGACTACTTGGGCGCCGAACGATTTGTATACGTTGGAAACGACCTAAGAGATCTACCCGTGTTCGACCGCGCAGCGGGCGCTATATTGGTGGGCCCGCCTCGCTCCTTGAAACAAAGCATCATCTCGAGTAAGAAGCTGTTAGGAGTCGTTGATCGGCCCGTTGACCTTCGGGCCGCTGTCCGAGCCCTGCGTCTTCATCAATGGTCAAAGAACCTGTTGGTGTTTTTGCCGGCCGCGGCCGGCCATCAGATTTTCAGCCCAGACGCGTTTCTTCCGCTCGGCATGGCCTTCCTTGCCTTATCGCTGACTGCCTCCTCGGCTTATCTCTTCAACGACTTGCTGGACCTGCCGGTCGATCGCCGCCACCCGACCAAGCGCCGTCGGCCCATGGCAAGCGGAGCACTTCCCGTTTGGGCCGGGGCGACCCTCTGCCCGTTATCGCTCTTCGGGGCGATCCTGATCGCAGCCTACCTACCAAAGCCCGTCTGGTTGCTCTTAGTCATTTATACCGTAGCTTCTACCCTGTATTCCTTGTATTTCAAACGCAAGCACCTGCTTGACATTGTCACTAGTCGGTCTTTATCACTTACGATTATTGGTAGGGCACGAGTCGGCTGGCATAGGATACTCTTACTGGTTCGAGGTGTTCTTTGGGTTCATGTTCACGAGTCTGGGATTCCTCAAGAGATATGACGAAGTTGAGCTCGCGCGTGAACAGGGAATGGCGGCGATCCGCGGTCGCGCCTACCGGGTATCCGAGGCTCCGGCGCTTTCCGCTCTCGGTGTCGGCTGTGGAATCGCCGCGGTTGTGATTCTTACTCTCTATATTCACTCGGACGACATCCGCCTTTATTACAGTAACCCGCACTATCTGCTGGCATGGTGTCCGATTATGCTTTTTGCGTTTGCCCGACTCTGGATGAGTGCGACACGGGGCGAACTCCATCAGGATCCGCTGATGCACCTGCTCAGGGATCGATGGACATATGGTCTGGCCACGATCGGAGCGGTCGTGGCGTACGTGGCAGCGTGAGACCGGGCTGCTCCCCCACACCCCCTGACGAGCGGTTGTGACGGCATGGGCCTCGGCCCGAGACCTCAATTGGGCGATGCGTTGAATGGCGAGACCGCTGAGTAGACGGCATGCGAGCGTCAATACAGAGGTCGAGGCTCTAATGAAAAAGGGGCTTCTGGCTTCGATGATGCGACGTCTTCACGCACCTATATACGACGCCCGAATTACTGAACTGGTGCGCCTCATCGTTCCGCATTTGAAATCTGGGGATCAAATCCTCGATGTGGGCTGCGGTTTCGGAGCGCTGGGTCACGCCATCTCCAAGGAACGATCGCGACCAGATGGCATCGGGGTTCGGGGGCTGGAGCGAACGAGGAGGGGCGAAGAGCTGATTCCGGTTGACGGATACGACGGTGAGACGGTGCCCTATGACGATGGAGCTTTTGACGTCGTCATCCTCGCGGATGTCTTGCATCACGAGGAAAAACCCGCCAGGCTACTGTCTGAATCCGTGCGTGTTGCAAAGCGCCTGCTTGTCGTGAAGGATCACAAGGTGGACGGGCCGCTTGCCCAGCTGCGGATTTCTTGGCTAGTGTAGTGCCACTAACGGTTCTGGACAATGGCGTGGGTTTTGGCGGCGCGCTCGACTTTGGCGAGGATATCTTGTGCCGGAGCTGTCCAGACAAAGGGCTTGGGCGCTTGGTTGCTCGCTTCCAGGTACTCGTGGATGGCGGCCTCGAGTTCGGGAACACTGCGGAACACGCCGCGGCGGATGCGCTTCTGTGTCAGCTCGCGGAACCAGCGCTCGACGAGATTGAGCCAAGAAGAAGACGTGGGAATGAAGTGAAAGTGGAAGCGGGGGTGCTTCGCGAGCCACTTCTTCACTTGCTCATGCTTGTGCGTGGAGTAGTTGTCCACGATCAGATGCAGCTCCAGCGCCGGTGGCGTTTCGCGGTCGATCTTGCGTAGGAATTTGAGGAATTCCTGGTGCCGATGTCGCGGCAGACACTCGCCGATCACCTTGCCGTCGAGCACATTGAAGGCGGCGAACAACGTCGTTGTGCCATGTCGTTTGAAGTCGTGGGTCATGGTGCCGGCACGACCCCTTTTCAGGGGCAGTCCCGGCTGGCCGCGGTCTAAGGCCTGGATCTGACTTTTCTCATCGACACTGAGCACCAGCGCGTGCTCGGGCGGATGCAAGTACAGACCGACCACGTCGCGGAGTTTCTCGACGAACTGCTTGTCGCGGCTGAGCTTGAAAGTTTCGAGGCGATGGGGCTGCAGTCCGTGCGCTTTCCAGACGCGCTGGATGGCCATCTTGGAGACGCCCAAGTGCTTGGCGAGGGTGCGGGTGCTCCAATGCGTGGCCGCCCGGGGCTTCTCGTGAAGCGTTGTATCGAGGATGCATTGGACGAATTCAGCGGAGAGCGCCGGTTTGCGTCCGGGGCGCGTCCGATCGCGGAGTCCGTCGAGGCCGGACTGGGCGAAGCGCTTTCGCCACAGGATGACGGTCTTGCGGTTGACGCCGAGTTCGCGGGCAATGGCGTGGTTCGCCAACCCCTGCGCACACAGCAAAACAATGCCTGCCCGTAAGGCCATTTTCTGGGCTGTGTTGCCTCCTCGAACCAGGCGACGAAGAGCGTTTCGCTGCGGAGCGGTGAGGGGTAGAGCGTCAGCGGATGGCCACATAAACCATCCTACCGTGAAAAGGGTGTTATTGTCCAAGTATTTATGTGGCACTACACTAGACTGGGCTGCAAACACACCGTACTCCTCGCGCTGCCTATACACATACAACTCTTATGGGCAGTGGGTCGATCTTCTCGAGATACAGCCCCTGAAGGTCTTAGAAGAGCACCGGTTTATGCGACTGTATCCTCCTGTTGTGAATCTTCTCTTCGGGCGACGCCTTCACTATATGGCCTTCTGCCTGAAGACTGAAGGCGCGTTGCGTTCCTCTTCGACGCCCGAGTGAGTCCGTGGTAAAAGGTTGGCAAACAGGTTCGTGTACACCCCGAGTTTCATGATGGCTCCTTCGTGGGCCGGGTTAGGTGGTCCGCGGCAAGAGCTGGTGGCACCGACAATCTTGTCTGTGGGCTCTTCAATCCCGGATCATCGATAGACTACAGCGCTCGAGGCGTTCGCAACCGCAAAGACTTCGCCACGGTACCTACGGCAGCAGAACCCGTCCCCCGCTGGCAACGACGGTCTGGCCTGTCATAAAGCTGGATTGCTCGCTGAGTAGAAACAGAACGGCGTTGGCGATATCCTCGGGAGTTCCGATCCGTTTGAGCGGGGTGTCTTGAATCTGCTTCGCGCGTGTGGCCTCGTCGAAATTGGTCGCCATATCCGTGTCGGTCAAACCCGGAGCTACGGCGTTGACTCGTATGTTGTGGGCGGCGACGGCCTCCGAAAGGCCTTTGGTGAACGCGGTGACCCCGGCCTTGCTCACCGAGTAAGGAATGCACCTCGGCCGCCCGCGCAGTGCGGCGACAGAGGTGATGTTCACGATGCGGCCGAATCCGCGCTCGACCATACCGTCTTTGACCGCCCAGGTTACGAGATACGTCCCGGTCAAGTTGATGTCGAGTGTCCGCCGCCACACTTCGAGCGTCGCCTGTTCGTGCGACACAGGGTCAAACACAGCAGCGTTGTTGACCAGTAGGTCGATCGGGCCCAGCGCCGCACTGACCTCCGCAACCATCGACTCGACTTGCTCGGGTGAGGAGACATCGGCGCGCACGACGTGGGCCGTGGCGCCTGCCTCTTCCACGAGATTGGCTGTTTCTGCCGCCGCGTTTTCGCTCGACAGATAATTGATGGCCACTTTCGCTCCGGCCATAGCGAGTTGTTCACAACAGGCTCGGCCAATTCCCTTGGCGCCACCGGTGACAAGGGCAACGCGTCCTTCGAGATCAGATGACGTCATTTGCCTGCCTTCGCGCGGGAACCCTTTGACGAGTACGCCTAATCTTGCTCGTAGCTGAGCGCGGCGAATGGTTATCATACTTCAAACCGCAGAGGGTACGCGAGTGAAAAGGGCGGCACCAGGGCGCATTGACGATCTGTGTGCGCTCGTTCTGCGAAGTTGCCTTGCAAAGTCTGAAAAGTGTGGGGCCGATCTTTATCTTGAGAGAATGAGCCCGCCTAATCAGAGTCTTTTCTGAAGGAGTTTGACGGACAATGGGTCACGTCCTTGTTACAGGTGCTACCGGCTACGTCGGGCGCGAGCTCGTGCGCCAGCTACTGGAAAGAGGGGATCAAGTCACCGGCCTGGGCAGAAGCGAACCCAAGGGCGATATCGACTACGTTCAGGCGGATTTGACGGATGGTCCCGGCTTGCACCGAGCACTGAACGGAAAGACCTACGACTGCGTCATGCATCTGGCCTCGTTCCCCGGGGATACGGGCGACCCGCAGGAGATGATCGGACTCAATGTCAATGGCTGCCTGAACATCCTTGAGTTTGCCCGCCAATCGAAGACGCCGCGCGCGATTGTCGCTAGCAGCATCTCGGCCTACGAGTGGTACCCCGGCACGAAATTCAATCCCCCCGACTACGCCCCTGTTGACGAGAACCATCCTTGCCGGCCCAGGGATATGTACTCCGTGACGAAGCGAATGCAGGAAGAGCTCGCCGAGACGTACTTTCATCAATACGATATGGCGACCACCGTGTTGCGGCTGACGGCGGTAGTCGGGCCCAGGGGCAGCGGGGGAGGCCGCGGCTGGCGGGAAATCGCCGAAAACCTCGCCCAGGGAGAGAAAGTCCAAGTTCCTCACTTTTCCGCGGAAGAAGTCTGTCACTACATCGATCTCAGGGACGTGGCGAGAATGTTCATCGCCGCCGCTGACTCGATGGAAACAGCAGGTCAGATTTTCAATTGCTGCGGGCCCGGACCGACGAGCGGCGCGGAGTTTCGGGAGTCTGTCGAGAGGCTCTTTCCCGGCATCAAGGTCGAATTCGGATTTCCTTGGAGCATGGCCCAAGGGCAAGCGATTTCCTTCACCATGGAGAAGGCGAAGCAAGTCTTCGGGTTCGAGCCGATTTACTCTCTCGAAGACAGCCTACGCAGCATCAAGGAGTGGATCGACGCCGGCGGTCTCGAGGAAGCCCAGAAGGTCGACGCCAGCTACGAATCAGGTGTGAGTACTTCGGAGTGAAAGGGGAATTCCCGTTGTGGCGATTCCCGACGGTGCGCAGACCGATATGTGGATAAACCACATGAGTCCGAGCACATAGGTTACCGACTCGTCAGCTATGGCGGGCTAAACCTGTTGACTGGCGCGCTTGCGACCCTCAAACTACACGGAGGGCCTGATGGCCAAGAGACAGCGACGAGGAATTCATAATTGTCCGAAAGAGACTTCGCAGGAAGGACCGCCCTCATCACCGGAGGCTCGCGCGGCATCGGTCGGGAGATTGCGATCAACCTTGCTCGTCACGGAGCCGATGTCGCCATCATCTACCGTAGCCGTGATGCTGATGCCCGGGCTACGAAGGAGTCTGTAGAGCGGGAAGGCGTGAAGTGCGTCTTGGCAAAGGGCGATGTGTCCAATCCGTCCGATGTAGAAGTCGCCGTCTCGAAGACTCGCCAGGAGCTAGGTCCCATCAGCTTGTTGGTAACGAGCGCCGCCGTCCTCGTTGTGGGATCTCATCGGGAGGTCACTTGGGAAAGTTGGAAGAAGACCTTGTCCGTCAACTTAGACGGGGTCTTTCTCTCCATCATGGCCGTTAAGGACGAGATGCTGGCGACCGAGGACGGACGAATCGTCTGTCTGTCTTCGGTTGCCGCGTTGCGCGCGCGTAAGCTGGAGATTCCCTATGCCACGAGCAAAGCTGGGATCGTCGCCATGGTGAGGTGTTTTTCCGAGGCACTTGCTCCGCACGTTCGAGTCAACTGTATTGCCCCGGGCCTGGTCGAAACGGAGATGAGCTCCGCCCAGCCTCCCGAAAGAAGGCAAGCCATCATCGACGCCACGCCGCTTGGCCGGTTCGGTCGGCCGGAGGAAATCGCCAACGTCGCGTATTTCCTACTTTCCGATAAGTCGAGCTTCACGACCGGACAGACTCTCGCCGTAAGCGGGGGGCGAGTGCTGCTGCCGTGAGTGTGCGGGGATCTGGAGCGAGTCGGGTCATCCCTCGCGGAGAGCACTCGAGTAACAGCCTGCCCGCGAGCAATCACCCGTAAGCCTCAGTTTTTTGTTGGTTCTGTGCTAGAATAGTACGAAATGATCGAGTTGTACAATTCGACCAGCACAGCGAGCACAACGGGACAGACTCGATATGACCAGCCTGAAAGCATCCGACACCCGAATCCCCCCGGACACGTTCAATAGAGTGGCCTACAAGGGAGAGAGAATCCGTGTCGAGCGTCGCGGAGGGGCTAGCGTGGTCCTTATCTCCGAAGAAGACGCAGATCTCCTCGAGGAGCTTGAGGATCACTACTGGGCGGAAACCGCCGACAAAGCTCTTGCTGCGATGACGGCCGAAGGTGCGCGGCCGGTTCCGCTGGAGGAAATGAAGAAGAAACTAGTGTAGCGCGCCAATCAGACTGTAACTTATCATGAGATCCTTCCTTGCCCATTGGTAATGCAGAAAAGATCTTTGCGGTCCAAATGCACATGTTTCGGCGGTGATGCGGACCATCTTAGCCGCGTTCACGCGGCTTGTCTTCGCAAAGACCAGTCGTCTTACGGCTGGTACGCGGACCGTGCCAACCCAGGCTGGCAGCCCGTTTTCAACGGGCTTCTCTTAAAGCCGGGACCGATTACGTTACGGTATTATCGGCGAGCTACACTAGCGCCCTAGCCCCGTCTACTCTGGACCGTGGCCTACCGAGTCCAACTGCTACCCAGAGCAGCAACGGAACTAAGCGAACTGCCAGCGGCGGTCCAGAAGCGTATCATCCGTTGGCTGGATCTTCTTGGAGAAAACCCGCGCCGACCAGGAACTGCGAAGCTCAAAGGTCGCGAGGACTTATACCGCGTCCATGCGGGTAAAGACTACATGATCATCTACACCATCCGAGATGATGAAGTCATCGTGCTCGTTCTGCGGGTAGGTCACCGAAGTGAAGCGTACAGAAGGCTCCCCTCCAATTAAGCAGGCGCGGCCGACCGGCGGCTTATTCAGCAGGCCTCCCGATTGTCCGTCTCTTCCGGCCCGCTTGCCAGCTCGCCACCAGCGCCGGCCTTCCGCGCTATCGGCTGGCCACGACCTCCGGCACGAGATTCTTGATGATCTCGATCACTTCAAAAATCCAGCCGCTAGGAGTACGTAAGAAGGCCACTCTGCGCTCGCCGAATCCGGCGGTGGCTCGGACCGGCTCTCTGATCGGTACGGCACCGCTGGCGACAAACTTCTCGACGTCTTGATCGAAGCTATTGCTGACATAGACCAGATGAGCAATACCGTAAGGCAGCGGCTGGTCCAGCAGATGCTCGTAGACCATCTCTTCGGCCAGGTGCAGGTACTTGTCGCCCATCTTGACGAGCGGGACCCGGAAGAACTTGTTGTTTAACTCAAGTTTCTCATCGAGGACGATTTCGTTCCCGATCCTCTTTTGAAACTCGAGTTCTTTTTCGATATCCGGGACCTTGATCCCGATTGTCCAGAGTCCTGTGAGCATCGTTGGGGTTCCTTTCTCAGACGGGCACCTGAACTTATTCTCCCGACACCCTTACGAGCTGCTTGCCGATGTTTCGGCCGGATAGCATCTCCATGAAGGCGCGGGGCGCGTTCTCGATTCCCTCGGCAATTCGTTCACGATACTTGATCTTGCCGCTTCTCACCCACTCACTCAGCTTGCGCAAGCCCTCTTCGCGCCGCGCCGCATAGTCGATCACGAGAAAACCTTCCACTTTCGCTCTTTTGACGATCAGCTGCCAAAGCAGCCGCGGCCCCACTTCGGGCGTCTCCAGGTTGTACTGAGAGATCTGGCCACAAATGGCTACCCGCGCCTTCACATTGAGCAGAGGAAAAACGGCGTCCGTGATCTGACCGCCAACGTTGTCGAAATAGACGTCGATGCCGGCTGGACAAAGCTCTTGCAGTTTCGCGGAGTAGCCTTCCACCACTTTGTAGTTGAAAGCAGCGTCGAAGCCTAAATCTTGAGTCACATACGCGACCTTCTCATCACTTCCGGCGATGCCCACGACGCGGCAGCCTTCGATCTTCGCGATCTGTCCCACGGTTGAGCCGACCGCGCCGGCTGCGGCCGAAACGAGTACGGTCTCCCCGGACTGGGGACGGCATATGTCGAGCAGCCCGAAGTACGCCGTCAGACCGGGCATTCCCAGAACGCCGAGCGCAGTAGAAATCGGCGCGGCTTGAGGATCAATTTTTGTGAGCGATTGCCCTCCAGCGACTGCGTACTCTTGCCAACCCAGATCACCGAAGACCACATCTCCTTCTTGATAACCGTCATGGCGCGACTCCAACACACGGCCTACAACACGGCCCACCATGACCTCACCGATTTGAACCGGCGGGGCATAGGATTCGACGTCCCTCAACCGGCCTCTCATATAGGGGTCCACCGAAAGGTAGATCACTTGAACGAGACATTCTCCCTCTCCCGGCGTGCCGATGGGAGCACTGACCAATTGGAAGTCCGATTCCTTGGGAAACCCCTGGGGCCTCGCGGCCAGCGTGATCTGTCGGTTCATGTTCGCCATGCCGGTCCGCTCCTAGGCTTCCTCGGGTTCGGCTTCTTTGAGGAGTTTCTTCACATAGGCGAGCGAGGCTTCAGCCAGCTCCCAAGCGCCGGGGAAAACCATGTCAATCGTCCAGTAATCGATGCCGGGCAGCGCCAGCAACCTTGGCGCAAACTCTCGAAAGTTCACGTAACCCGTACCGAGGGGGGCGTGAGTGCTGGTCCCGCCTTCATAGAGGGTGCCGTCCGAGTCGTTCACGTGAATGGCGCCTACCTTGCCCTCCAGTTTCGAAAGTAGCTCCTCGACGCCGCCGGCAAGAGTCTGCTTCTCGCCATGTTGGCGTGTGCCGACAACAGCGCACATGTAGGCGTGGCCGGTGTCGAACATGATTCTAAAGTTGGGATGGTCGACTTTGTCGTGAATCTCAACCACCTCGGAAGGCTTGTTGAAAATAAATCCGGGCTCGAATTCCCAATGTACCTTCACCCCGGCATCCTTCGCTTTCTCGGCAGCGGTCCGGAAGGTCTCCGCGAGATGTCCTTTCGCGGATTCGTAATCGCCGTCTTCCGTGTACTTATCAGGTGGTGCGACCGTGTCAACGCGGATGTCGCGAATTCCCAAATCGTTCGACATCTCGAGATTGCGGGCGAAAAGATTCAGGTATTTCTCGCGGTTGCCCTCCTCCGTAGGATCAGCCGAGCGCTGGTCGCATTGGTAGCCCGACGTCTCGAGCCCTAGATCCTCCAGCATCTGCTTGACCTCTAGCCGTGACTCTTTCGTGGGGTAAGCATCGAGGGTGATGTGTTCTTTCAGACCGCAGACCTCGATGGCGTCGCAACCGGCTTCAGCCAGTCGTTTGGCGCATTTTTCAAAGGGAATCGGGTCGGAAGAATACGATCTAAACGCAAAGGCCCAACTGCCCGCTGAAATTTTCTTCATCTACCGACTCCGGTGCCACGACTTGTTCTTGAACCGAAAAGCATACCGCAATCTTGAGGATCGACTTGCTCCGTTCCGCGAGCAGCTACCTTGTGCCCCGCCGAAGCTCTTGCGGCAAGGCGTAGTCGGGAAGCGAAGCCCTACACCGTTAGCTCTTTGGCTCGGTCCTCGTCCCCGGGGCCACGATCGAAGTGGCTTGCGAGTACCATTGTGGCAAAGCCGAACACAAAAGACGCGACGATCACCCACACGAATGAAATATTGCGCTCCAGTCCGAACCATTCCCTGCCAAAACAAATGTAGAGACTCGTGCATACACCGACCGCGAAGCCCAGTAGCGCCGACCGCTTTCTCGCTTTGCGAAACAGTACTCCGCCGAAAAACAGAGCTGCGATGGGTCCCACGAAAATGTGATTGATGCGGCTCGTGAGCTCCGTTAAGTTCCAGTCAGTGTGCCGCGTAGCGGTCATGATGCCGATCGCCACGCCGACACCCACCAAGCCCGCGACGAAAGCTATCACTTTTTCCAACCGGAGGGATTCGGTTCGCTTGCCTCCCCAGCCAAACCTCTCGACAAAGTCGCTGCTGATGACGCTCGAAATGGAGTTGATTCCCGAACTCAAGCTCGACATCGCAGCAGCCAGCAAAGCCGCCAGTAGCAGACCAGAAAAGGGCGAGGGCAGCACTTCCACGATAAACCGCGGCATGAGCCGATCTGCTTCTGTTGTCAGCTGCGAGTGGAAAGCTTGAATCGGCAAATCAGATTGCTCGGAGTAGAAGACGAACAGACCCATGCCGCAGAGTACTAGAAAGACGGGCAAAACCAAGTTCGCTCCCGTGTAGAACCAGAGCGTCCGTCGGGCGGATTCAAGCGAAGGCGTGCTCAACAGCCGTTGCACCGCCAACTGATCCGAGCCTTGCGTACACGCGTTCCAAAAGAAAATGTTCAGAAAGGTCCCCACGACAGTGATCCGTACCGTGGGATCCCAACTGAAGAATTGAACGTCCGCTTGGCCGGCTTGGGAGAAAGTCTGCCACCAAGTTGCCGGTCCGCTTCCCAGTAGGGCGCCGATCAAAACCGGAATCGCAATCGCGCCTCCAAACAAGATCAGCATCTGAAAGTTATCGGTCCAAATGACGGTGCGCATACCGCCAACGCTGGTATATACGGCGGTCAGCACTCCGGTCAGCAGAATCGTAACGTAAACGTTCCACCCCGACATCTCCACCACGGCGAAGCTCGTCATGTAGATCACGAGACCCATCCACAGCAGCGTTCGGACAATGAACGCACAGGCGCTAATACTTCTGACGCTGACGTCGAACCGTCTCTCCAAGTATTCGTATGCGCTTGTGATGGGCAGCCGCTTGATCACCGGCAGCACAGTCCTGCTGACGAAAGGCACAACGAGTGGAAGCGCCAGATAGCCGGTAAAGTTGCCAACGCCGTAACGGATCATCTCTCCCGGCATGCTCAAATACGAAATCGAAGAAAAAACCGTCGCGAGAAGACTTCCCCCGGCAAGCGCCCAGTGCGTCTGGCGGCCGCCCAGGAAGTATTCGCTGCGGGAAGTCTGGCGCTTGGAAAAGTAGATTCCTACCAGTGCGAGAACACCGAAGTAGCAAGAGACAACGACGAAATCCAGGATTCCTAAATGCATGCGGGGGTGTCTTTAGCGGTATAGCAGCCCGTGGTGGAAGTAGCGTCGGCGAAGAACGGGGTCGTTGCGCGTGGGCAGCTCGGCAACAGGTGTCGGCGACACGGCAGGTCTGGGGACCCGCGCCACGAAGGCGGTTGTTGCCTTACGCTCGGAGCTCGAAGTTTGCGCTTCCGCGTCTGATGTTGTGGCGCGGACGCCCACGTCTGCCGCGTCGACACTCGTGTCGACGCCAGGGCACAATTCCTTGCGCCCGCGTGCGCGAATCTGCGGCTGAGGTGATTTTTTCAGCTTCCTGCACTCAATTTCTTGTCTCACTGGACTTCCCCCCCAAGCCACTAGGAACCCTCCCGCCGCGACCTTTCCACCTGTTCTCGAGCCCTTCGCTGAACTTCCTTCACCGCCTCCACCGCCGGTGTCTTCTCGCCCATTGAGAAGACCGTGTAGGTGGGCTGTCCTGCGATCAAGCAACGGCCTTCCCCCAAATGGTGCCGCTAGAGTCAGCAGGCGGGGAGTTGTATCTTCTGTAGGTGAATATAACGCCTTCACATCACCCCCGTGACCTGACGGGCGAGCAATGGGAGATCCTTGAGCCATTCATTCCCGCACCGACCTGCCGCGAGGATGGTCGGGGGCGGCCCTGGAAAGACAGGCGCGCCGTTCTCAATGGCATTCTGTGGGTGCATACGCACAGGCGCTCCTTGGGCTGATCTGCCCGAACGCTAGCCGTCCTATCAGACTTGCCATCGGCGCTTTCAGCAGTGGGTGCGCGACGGCATTCTAAAAAGCGTACTTGAGGTCCTCGCAGAAGCCTTCATCGACGGCAGCTTTGCACCAGCCAAGCAGGGGGGCAAAGGGGTTGGTAAGACCAAGCGCGGGAAGGGGTCCAAGATCATGGCGGTAGCGGACCGTAACGGCCTTCCGGTCGCGGTGCACGTAGGGAGCGCAACGCCACATGAGGTCACCCTTGTGAGTGTCACACTCGCGGAAAGGTTTGTTCGGAAAGCTCCAGAGTGTCTCATTGGCGACGCCGCGTACGACTCCGATAGGCTGGGCACAGAGTTAGCTCAGTGCGGCGTGCAGCTCATCGCGCCGCACCGAAGTCGCCGCAAGCGTAAGCCCCGAGACGGCCGTCGTCTGCGTCGATACAGGCGTAGGTGGAAAGTTGAACGATTATTCGCGTGGCTTCAGAACTTTCGCCGGATAGTAGCGCTGGCCGCAGAAGATCCCTTCAGCAAGCCCGGACCGCGATCGCCTGCGCTGCCCAGTTCAGCTACAGCGCGTCAATTTCAGCACTGGTCCGCCTGCGACAGCCGAGCTCTACCGATCACTTTTTGTAGTTGTGTACGAACTCGATGACGTGGCCGTCGGGATCTTGGCAGAAAACCTGCCCGATCCCGAGTTCGAAGTTCTCGCCTTCGTGGAACCCGAGGCCGGCGCCGCGAAGCTTCTCGCGGACCACTTCTAGGTCCTTTACTTCGAGAGCCACGTGATCGGAGCGAATGAGGACGTTCTCGCTCTCTTTGGGGCGGTAACTACCTTCGATCAGATGGATTTGCCGATCGCCGACCGCGAGCCAGGCGCCCCGAGCCTTCAGATCGGGTCGAGGCAGCTCTGCTAGCCCTAACACATCGCGGTAGAAGTACTTCGAGGCCTCCAAGTCCTTGACGGTGAAAGAGACGTGATGCAATTTCAGGTGCTCAGTCATGGAATCCCTCTCGTCGCTTTCGTCGGTTCAAAGAGCATAGCAGCCCGAAGCCGGCGAGCGGGCAAGTGCCGCGGAACTCTTGCGCCCGCGAGCTCTTTCTTGCTCTCGCATACCGACGAGCGAATCAGAGCCGCAAACGCGGGTGGACCGCCATAGACTTCAAGCTGCGTGCACTTTCGCTTTCTTTTGCTGTGCCTCTTTCAATTTTTTTTCGAACTCAGCCTTGTTCTTCTCGACCGTCTCGGTCGAATTGTCGGGGTCCGGGGCCTTCGTGCGCGGGTAGTTCCAGCCGTACCCCCAGCGCCATTTCTCAAACGGCAGCCAGCCGACGCCACCAATGCGCACGCCGAACCACCGAATTCCAGCGAGAAACTTGTACTTGCTGGATCTCTTAATACACTGGTAGTACTCCCGGTCGGCTTCTGCCCGGTCGCGCCAAGTTCCTCCCTGCCAGTAGGCCCAGTCGTGGACGAGGCAGCATACCTTCATGTCAAGGCCCGCCACGACGCTGCAGAAGTCAGTGCGAAATTGTCTGTCCATCAAAACCTCCTCGCCCGGAATTTGGAATCTGGCAAGCTGGTCCAATCGTCCGGGTCGACGGGCACTTGGTTGAGAATGCTACAGAGTGCCAATCGGGATTTCTCTCTTGTTGGAAACGATGGCGGTGTCAACCGTCCGCCCGCCCTTCGAGCAAACTTGACACGGCTCCCTGTTTGACTGGCCTATAACCGATCACGATTCACGCAACCAAACGCTAGTGCCACATGCGCCAGGCTTCAGATACCCCGATCCACATGTTGACCAGGCCGATACCGGAGATGGCGCCGCGGACGTACGTGCTGAGCCAGAGGGGATTCCAAACAGGCGTCAGGGAAGAAAAGTAGTTGCCATCCCACAGGTTTGTCCACGGCAGGAGTAACAGCACAAGGCCGATTTCTAGACAGAAGAGGACAAAGAAAACGTGGGTCAAGGTGTGCGACCGACGCCCCTTTCCGCGTCGGTCCGACTGCGTCCCCGGGCCTGAGTCGCGCTGTAGTGACTCCATCATGCTTGAACGTTTGACGAGTCTCCAAGATCAAAATCAGGGAACAAGGGAAGCGTCTCAGGGGAGCGCTTGCGCAGCTCGGGTGAGAACCGCGACTGGGCGGCCACCGGGCGGAAGCTCATGCGGTGTAGTGGCGTGGGTCCGAAACGCCGTAGGGCTCGGAGGTGGGTGGGGCTGCCGTAGCCCTTGTTCGAAGCCAAACCGTACTCGGGGAAGACCATGTCCCAGGCGCGCATCCAGCGATCCCGCTCCACCTTGGCGACAATCGACGCTGCCGCAATCGAGCGGCTCCGTCTATCGCCCTTGATCAGTCTTTGTTGGGCCACTTCGAGATCAATCGTCATGGCGTCGACGAGCACGTAGTCGGCTGAGACGGGCAGGGCCAGCACGGCGTCACGCATCGCCCGCCTGGCGGCTTGATAGATGTTGATGCAATCGATGCGGCCACTGTCCGCCGCGCCTACTGCCACGGCGACGGCGCGTTCTCGGATGCGGTGGCTCAATGCTTCCCGCGTCTGGGGATCCACACGTTTGCTGTCGTCGAGGCCCCGGATCGGTTTCTCAGGGTCCAGGATCACCGCGGCCGCGACAACGGGGCCAAAAAGGCACCCTCGGCCGACCTCGTCCACCCCGGCGATGTGCTGCGAGCCTTGTTCGCGCGCTCGGCACTCCCAACGACTTGTCGGTCTGGTATACAGGGCTCGGCGCTTTGCGTTTGACTTACGCGTCTTGGCCCGACTCATCCGAGGGTCATCGAGATTCGGAGCGGCGGCGGTCGCGAAGCCGTGCCGCCTTGCCCCGTAGTTTGCGGAGGTAATACAGTTTCGCCCGGCGTACCCGAGCCTGCCTGAGAACCTTGATGCTGCTGATCGCCGGCAAATGGATGGGGAAAATCCGTTCAACCCCGATGCCGAAACTCGTCTTGCGGACCGTGATGGTCTCACTCAATCCGCTATTATTGCGTGCGATCAGGACTCCTTCGAACGCCTGAAGCCTTTCTTTGTCGCCCTCGCGAATGCGCGCCTGTACACGAATCGTGTCACCCGGCTCGAGCACGGGGATCTCTTCCTGCTTGTGCTGTTTGTAGATCTTCTCGATCACCTTGCTCGTCATCGGAACCTCCGGTTGTCTATTGCCCCTCGTCGGCGACCTCGCGCAGGAGCAAGCGGTCCTCGTTTGAAAGGGCAGCGGACTGCAAAAGGTCGGGGCGGTTACTCAATGTCTTCTTGAGCGCGGCTCGCTTTCTCCAACGCCGGATTTCTTCATGGTTGCCACTCAACAGAACCGGCGGAACCGCCCAGCCTTGGAAGGTTGACGGTCGCGTGTAGTAGGGAAAGTCGAGCATTCCCACGCCACCCTCGGGCTGCGGAGCAAAGGACTCGCGATGCGTCGAAACTTCGTTTCCCACAACACCCGGAAGCAATCGAGCCACGCTGTCGAGCACGACCCCGGCGGCCCATTCACCGCCGGTCAGTACGAAGTTGCCGACGGAGATCTCCTCGTCGGCGAGATGCTGGTTCACGCGTTCGTCTACCCCCTCGTAGCGGCCGCATATCAACGTCACCTCATCGTGGCCCGCCAGCCGGGCGGCACTTGTTTGATCGAACAAGCGCCCCTGCGCCGACAGTACGACTGTCCGGCTTTTCTTTCCTTCCGAGCCGGCCCGGATCTTCTCTAGAGCCCGAAAGATGGGCTCCACTTTCATCACCATCCCCTCGTCGCCCCCAAAGGGTCGGTCATCAACCGTACGGTGTCGATCGGTCGCATAGTCGCGCAGGTCGTGAAATCGGATCTCAACCTGACCAGCCTTTAGAGCCCGTGCGATCACCCCGCAGTCAAACGGGCCTTCGAAGAATTGCGGAAAGATCGTAAGAACGTTGAAAACCATCTCACGAATTTAGATCCTCCAGACCTTCCGGCATGCGCACCCGAATTCGCTGCTGCCCAGGGTCAATCTCCACGCAGATGCTGCGAACGAAAGGAATCAAGATCTCCCGCCCTTCGGCTTTGACCTGCAATAGCACTTGGCCGCCCGGCTCCAAAACGTCCTCTA
Organism: Bryobacterales bacterium; assembly: GCA_965222095.1. GTDB lineage: Bacteria > Acidobacteriota > Terriglobia > Bryobacterales > UBA6623. Next base: position 413,240 of record CBDCTD010000004.1, on the reverse strand, counting down.
CGCGGCCGACGCTGCCGCCACTCTCTGCGTCGAGCACCTCGCATCCGACCAGGTCCCGGAAGAAAAACTCTCCGGCGGGGGGAGGGCCTATTTCTTCCTCAGGAAGCTGCACCGGGCAGCCTCGCAACTCTTCCGCCTCAGTGATCGAATCGATCCCGGAGAACTTGAGAACCAATCGACCCTTGTGGTGCCAAGCGCGCTCGATCACCATCTCGCGCCGGCCCCTGGCGGCATCTTCGACGAGCACACGACCGACCTGGGTGAAGCGATTCAGGTCGTCACTCACGTCTTCAGCGACCAACTCGCCTCGATTGCCCCGGGGCCGAACGAGCCGCGCGATCGTCACGTAACGCTTTTGGCTCCCGGCCACCAACCTACTCTAATATTTCGAGCGTAAAGCGTTTTTTCAGCTTCATGCCGGCGGCGCCAAGCAATGTCCTAATGGACTTGGCGGTTCGCCCTTTCTTCCCGATCACCTTGCCCAGATCACTCGGGTCAACGCTCAACTCCAAGACTCTGACCTGATCGCCTGCCACGAGTTTGACCGAGACTTCCTCCGGCTTATCGACGAGAGCTTTGGCGATCAGTTCGACCAACTCTACAATCGGATCCACAGACGCATCCACGATCCACCTCCTACCGACAGCGATCAGTAACCTTGGACGTCTTCAGCCTATGTGGAGATTTGTGCTCGGAGGCGTCACACGAGCCACCGTCGGACCCGCGTTATTCCGATATCACGCTATGAAATCTTCCTCAATTATATCAGGCGGTTTGCCGCCGCTTAGGACGTAGGCTCGGTTTTGGAATCAGGCTTCTCCTCAGCCGTGGCTTCCTCCGCCTCGGAAGGTTTGTCGTCAGCGGAAGACTCGTCGGCGGGAGCTTCCGCTGCGGTCTCCGCCACCGCCGCGGGCTGCGACTCCTCCTCGCTCTTCACCTCGGCTTGGCTGTCGCTCGGTTCCGCCTTCTCGACCTCGGCTTGAACGACGCTGGGTTCTTCCGCCGGAGCCTCCGCTTGGGTTTCGGTCTGTTCAGCGGCGTCGCTGCCGGCTTCGGCGGCGGGCTGCCCGTCGGTAGGAGGCGGTGCCTCGGCTTCGGCCGTGGGCTGCTCGTCCGTAGCGGACGGCGCCTCGGCTCTAGGGGCCGGCTCGAATTTGGGCTTCCGTTCGGTCGTGACCACGTCTTCCGGCTTCAGGGTCATCAATCGCCGAACCGTTTCGGACGGCCGCGCCCCCTGCCCGATCCAATACTGGATGCGCTCCTCGTTCAGCGACAAGACGATGGGGTCTTTCGTGGGATTATAGTGACCCAAAGTCTCGAGTGATTTGCTGTCACGGGCGCGGCTCTTTTCCGTCACCACGACGCGATAGGCAGGTTTTTTCTTGGCTCCGAAGCGGGCCAAGCGAATCGCTAGCATAGTCCCTCCAACGTCAATCTAGTAAGGCCATTACCTACGGGCGACCGCACAGACCCCCGACCCTAGTGTAGTTGTTGCTTGAGCAGAGCGTCCAGGTTCATGTTGCCGAAGCGCTTCTTCTTCCTGAGTCCACCGGACAACGATTTCATCATTTTACGCGCTTGGCGGTACTGCCTCAGTAGTTGATTAACCTCTTGCACCGACGTCCCGCTGCCTTTCGCAATCCGTCGTCGCCGTCGCCCGTTGATGATTTCGTACTTCAGCCGCTCTTTGTGCGTCATCGAGTTGATGATCGCTTCCACTCGCGCCAAGTGTTTGGGATCGACCTCCACGTCCTTCATTTGTTGCAGCGGGCCTACTTGCGGCAACATTCCTAGCAGTGACTCCAGTGGTCCGAGTTTCTTTAGCTGCCGCAACTGCTGGCGAAAATCCTCCAGGGTGAATTCATTGTCCAGGAGCTTCTGCTGGGTTTCGAGTGCCTGCTTGTGATCAATCTGCCCCTCGACTTTTTCGATCAGCGACAGAACATCGCCCATGCCAAGAATCCGCGAGACGATACGGTCGGGGTAGAAGGGCTCGAGCGCATCAAACTTCTCTCCCGTGCCGACAAATTTCAGCGGACAGCGCGTCACGTGCCGAATGGATAGAGCCGCCCCTCCACGGGCGTCGCCGTCCATTTTCGTGAGCACTACACCCGTGATTCCCAGCCGTTCGTGAAACTCGGAAGCGGACCTGACCGCATCTTGCCCCGTCATGGCATCGGCAACAAACAGGATCTCCGTGGGCTCGAGCTCGTCGCGCAACTGCTCGAGCTCCGTCATCAGCTCGTCATCGATGTGCAATCGGCCAGCCGTGTCGACCAGCACGACATCGCGTCCTGTCTGGTTCGCCTCTCGACGTGCACCCTTGGCCAGCTCCAGCGGTGTAGCGTCGGCCTGTCCGGCGTAGATCGGCAACTTGATCTGCTCGGCGACGATTCGCAATTGTTCCCGGGCAGCCGGGCGGTAGACGTCCACGGACACCATCTGCGGCCGGTGACCGTTCTTAGAAAGCCAGCGCGCCAGCTTTCCTGTTGAGGTAGTTTTCCCTGAACCTTGAAGACCGACGATTAGGAAGGTTGCCGGTGGCTCATTCGAATATCGTAGTTTCGACTCGACACCGCCGAGAATTCCCACCAGCTCGTCGCGAACAATCTTGACGACTTGCTCCGTTGGTGAAAACGAGGTCAAAACCTCCTGGCCGATCGCCTTCTGCCGGATGTTTTCGATGAGTTGCTTGACAACCTTGAAGTTAACGTCGGCTTCCAGCAACGCCAAGCGGATTTCTTTCAGGGCATCCTGAATATTCTGCTCCGTAAGCTTGCCTTCTCCCCGCAGGTTCTTGAAGACACGCTGGAGCTTGTCTGTAAGATTCTCGAACATGGGAATCAACGCGCAAGCGCGTCGGGAGAGGTTAAAGGAGGAGACGGCTCCCCGGAGTTCCTGTTCGTTATTGTAGAGGTGGGGTTCGAGTATCGTCAAACAAAGGCGGGTGAGGAGGCGATGTCAGCTTCCGCCCAGCAGCAGAATCAAGCGTCTTTAGGGGGCAACACCAGCGAAGGTCACCGCGCGCTCAGCGTACACGTAGGCGCCCGGCTCCCGATTGCCGCCAAGGTCAGAATAGACGACCTTCCAAAAAGGGCCGAGGTCCGAACTCCCGCCAAGCCGGCAACTGTGTCCCGAACCTCAGTGACTCGGACGAGGTCGCATGGCCCAAGAATCTCTGCAACAGAGGGGAGGTAGGCCTTTGGTCCGCAACGTTACTTCCACATGTTGCGCTTCTTCGCTTTCAGCTTTTCGATGTCTGAGCCTTGCAAGCGGTCCCACAACTGCAATCCCGCTCTGGACTCGACCTCCACGGTCGGAACCAGAAAGCTAGTGCTTACTATCATAAATAACCGTATGTATGAGACAATGCGGCATGGCAAGAATAGCCACGCGTATCAGACTCAGTACTGGGGAACGCCGGACGTTGGAGGGCTGGGGACGCGCGCACAAGAGCGAGCGCCGTGCGGCGGACAGAGCCCGGATCATTTTGTTGGCGGCGCAAGGGATGTCGAACCGGGAGATCGCCGCCCAGTTGGGCACGCGGGCCGCACGAGTGTCGAAGTGGCGTACGCGCTTCGCTGGCCAACGACTGGCCGGTCTGGCGGATGAAACGCGACCCGGCAAGCCGCGGCGATACGACGCTGACACCGAAAAACGCATTCTGCAAAAGCTGGACGACACGCCGCCTTGCGGACAGGCGACCTGGACGGCTCCACGGCTGGCCGCGGCGCTGGGCGATGTCAGCGACCAACAGGTCTGGCGCGTGTTGCGTCGGCGCGGCATCTCGTTGTGCCGGCGGCGTAGTTGGTGCCTCTCCACCGATCCCGAATTCTCGCGTAAAGCCGCCAACATCGTGGGACTCTATCTGCACCCGCCTGACAACGCCATCGTGCTGGCGGTCGACGAGAAGCCCAACATCCAGGCCCTGGAGCGCGCCCAGGGTTGGCTCAGACTGCCCGACGGCAAGGCTTTGACGGGTTTCTCGCACGGCTACAAGCGCCACGGCACAACGACCTTGTTCGCGGCCCTGGAGGTCGCCACCGGCCACGTCACGGCCGGGCATTACCGGCGCCGCAGACGGCGTGAGTTTCTTGACTTCATGAATCAACTGGTCGATCTCTACCAAGGTTTTGAGTTGCACGTCGTACTGGACAACCTCAACACCCACAAACCGAAACGTGATCGCTGGCTCAAACGCCACCGCAAGGTGCACCTGCACTACACGCCCACCTACGCCTCCTGGCTCAACCAGGTCGAGATCTGGTTCAGTATTCTCAGCCGTAGAGCGTTGCGCGGGGCCAGTTTCACCTCCCCTTACGAAGTACGCCAGGCCATCGACCGCTTCGTCCAAGCGCACAACAAAAACGCCGCCCCGTTCGAATGGACCAAGGCTAACGTCCAGCAGCGACCCCTTTCTCATTCATACGCTAATTTATGATAGTAAGCACTAGAAGCGTCCTTCGTCGTCTTTTTGTTGGGTATCAGAAAGGACCACAGCTCGAGCTTCCCGAGTCTTTGTTCAGCGAGCACCGACTTAAAGAAGGCGTGCGGAATGACCACCTTCATCTCGGTCGGGTCACCGATCGCTTCGAGCTTCGAGTCGATATCGAACACCGGGCCACAGATCACGTAAATCTCCGCGTACTTCCACACCTTCTTCTTTACCTTCCCGACCTTACCCATGATCTTTTTCTGTGACAGTTTTCGCACGGCGCTTTCGAGGTTCTTCCACACACCTCGATTGCCCCCCCCCACTTGGGGACTCATCTTGCTCAGGAGAAAAGTCTCGCTGTTGATCAGGGCGTCTTCAAGCCGGTCGGCGCTCGATATCAGGTGCCCGCGGTCGTGGTCTGAACCCCTGAAGCTGGCCTTAGTGGAACGAAACATTTCAGGGATGCGAGGATCTTCCCGGAAGTTATCCAGCCGCTCCAGATCTTTGTCCGCCATTTGTCTTGTGTGCCGGGTGATAAGCTCCAAAGCCCACCGCGGCTGGCGAAACAAGTAGGAGTATCCCACCACGTACCGGCGGTTGAACAACAGTCGATCGGCAGCCGGCGCACCGTAACGAGTTTCATCTCGAAGGCTAGGGAATTCGAACATGTTTGATTCTCCTTTTCTGCCTCTTTGTGGAGCTGGTTGATCGGACTAGGGCGGGGACCGACCCCTCTTGAAAGTGCCTAGCCCCTTATCGCTTCCTAGTTCTGGTCTGACAGCACGCTCGATTCTACACTCACCGTCGCTGGAATTCAACAATTTCTTGGCATTAAATAAAAATTACTTCAATCCATTGACAAATCCGTGGCATCATGACCTTAGAAATGGGCCCAGCTCTGGCAGCAGCCACTCCTAGTTTGAACTTTCAGAGCAATGCAGCGGTGGGTGAAAACTTCGGTGCAGGGGATCGGGCGGGAAACCCCAGCAGCCCGTGGTAGAAGTAGACGTCGCGAAAAATCGGGTACAGCCAGCCAATTCGCCTCAGGCTAAGCGCTTCGTTTCAGGGGTGACGATGGGAGCGCATTGGTGGCAGTCCCCATTTTTCGTCGCTGCTCGGCTTTTGCTGCGGGCTGCTCGGGGCCTTCCTGGTGAAGGAGTCGCGAGAGATTTGGGGGTGCGCGGACCCGCTTGTCGGGATCAGAGTCAGCGTGAGTGCCCCTTCGACCGTTGGGAAGGTGATACGTCGCACTCCGAGGCCGCTCTCGCTCGTAGAGGCCGGGTCGGTCCCATCTCTTAGCGCCGGTATGGTATGCGAGCATTGGTTAGCCAAGACGCCTTTTAGGTTACCCACTACAATGCTGGCTACTTCGGTCAGCGCATCGGCGATGTTTTCGGCAACCAGTTCCTCGGTCTCGGCGCCAAAGAACTTGGAAGCGATTTCCGCCGCCAGACCGTTTTCACAATGGATGCTGATAACGCCTTCCCAGGCGCCTCTCAAACGACTGGAAGCTGTGATCGCATGTTTGGTCGGAGCCGGAGTCTCGTTGGATGGGGGATGCAGCTCTAGTCCCAGCATGCTCCCCAGAACGTTATCAATTACCTGAGGTGCCGCGGTCAGCAGTCGCTCGGTGTTGGGACCAAGCGCTACCTCGTCCGCTCCCCCGCCGACCGGAGCGAACCGTTCTCTCTCCTCCACTGCGGCGGTCTTCATCGGCTAGTCCTCCTGCTCTAGCTATCGACGGCTAGCGTGAATTCCATTACCCCGCTGAAGCGCAGGACACGGGCATCCCGTGGCGAACTCGAACCCAGCAATGCGCTCGTCCGACAAGGGCTGACACAAGGCTGTTAGGGATCCGCGGTCCGGGCCGCCAAGGCCTAGTGTAGTGCCACATAGATAACTGGACAATAACACCCTTTTCACGGTAGGATGGTTTATGTGGCCATCCGCTGACGCTCTACCCCTCACCGCTCCGCAGCGAAACGCTCTTCGTCGCCTGGTTCGAGGAGGCAACACAGCCCAGAAAATGGCCTTACGGGCAGGCATTGTTTTGCTGTGTGCGCAGGGGTTGGCGAACCACGCCATTGCCCGCGAACTCGGCGTCAACCGCAAGACCGTCATCCTGTGGCGAAAGCGCTTCGCCCAGTCCGGCCTCGACGGACTCCGCGATCGGACGCGCCCCGGACGCAAACCGGCGCTCTCCGCTGAATTCGTCCAATGCATCCTCGATACAACGCTTCACGAGAAGCCCCGGGCGGCCACGCATTGGAGCACCCGCACCCTCGCCAAGCACTTGGGCGTCTCCAAGATGGCCATCCAGCGCGTCTGGAAAGCGCACGGACTGCAGCCCCATCGCCTCGAAACTTTCAAGCTCAGCCGCGACAAGCAGTTCGTCGAGAAACTCCGCGACGTGGTCGGTCTGTACTTGAATCCGCCCGAGCACACACTGGTGCTCAGTGTCGATGAGAAAAGTCAGATCCAGGCCTTAGACCGCAGCCAGCCGGGACTGCCCCTGAAAAGGGGTCGTGCCGGCACCATGACCCACGACTTCAAACGACATGGCACAACGACGTTGTTCGCCGCCTTCAATGTGCTCGACGGCAAGGTGATCGGCGAGTGTCTGCCGCGACATCGGCACCAGGAATTCCTCAAATTCCTACGCAAGATCGACCGCGAAACGCCACCGGCGCTGGAGCTGCATCTGATCGTGGACAACTACTCCACGCACAAGCATGAGCAAGTGAAGAAGTGGCTCGCGAAGCACCCCCGCTTCCACTTTCACTTCATTCCCACGTCTTCTTCTTGGCTCAATCTCGTCGAGCGCTGGTTCCGCGAGCTGACACAGAAGCGCATCCGCCGCGGCGTGTTCCGCAGTGTTCCCGAACTCGAGGCCGCCATCCACGAGTACCTGGAAGCGAGCAACCAAGCGCCCAAGCCCTTTGTCTGGACAGCTCCGGCACAAGATATCCTCGCCAAAGTCGAGCGCGCCGCCAAAACCCACGCCATTGTCCAGAACCGTTAGTGGCACTACACTAGGATACTGTGGCTGGGTTCACGCCCTGTCAGCCGCGCGGCTGACCAGAGAGAGGAACTCTTCGCGCGTCTTGGGATTGTCGCGGAACGCCCCCAACATGGCGCTGGTGACGGCGGAGGAATGTTGCTTTTCGACTCCGCGCATGATCATGCACAGGTGCTTCGCTTCGATTACGACCCCCACGCCTTTCGGATCGATTGCCTCCTGGATCGTCTCCGCAATCTGGTTCGTCAAGCGTTCTTGGATCTGCAATCGGCGGGCGTACATGTCGACGAGGCGAGCTACTTTGCTGAGTCCGATCACTTTTTGGTTGGGTAGATAGGCGACATGGACCTTGCCGAAAAACGGCAAAAGATGATGTTCGCAGAGACTGAACATTTCGATGTCCTTGACGATCACCATTTCGTCGTATGTGACATCGAATAGAGCTCCGTTGAGAATCTCGTTCGGGTCCATCTGGTACCCGCTCGTGAGCTCGGCCAGGGCGCGAGCGGTTCGTTGCGGGGTTCGCACCAACCCGTCTCGCTCGGGATCTTCGCCTAGCTGGGCCAACAACTCCCGAACGATTCGGGACAACTCTCTGTACCGCTCGGATGACGGATCCGGAAACTCGTCGATCACGTCATGAAGGTTGCCTTTCGTAGCCATAAGCCTAACTGGTAACCTCGAAGCTGTTGCGATCCGTCTCCTCCACTCGAACCTTCGCCAGCCGGACGGGCTGGTCGCCGAACGAGTCCGGCCAGGATTTCCGGAGCCATCGGCGGATTAGCAGCGACAGATTCTCGGTCGTGGGGACGACTGCCGACAGCTCTGCCACATCGGTATTTAGATTCGCATGGTCGAGCCTCGACGTCACGGCCTTTTCCACCAAAGTGTCCAAAGCCTTCCGCGAGACGATCATTCCGGTCCGCGTGTCTACGGGACCCTCTACACAGATATCAAGCGCGTAGTTATGCCCGTGCCCCCAACGATGATTGCACTTCCCGAATACCCGGGCATTCTCCTCATCACTTAACTGCGTCGTATGCAGCCGGTGAGAAGCCGAAAAGAAATAGCGTTTCGTTACCCGAACCAACAGCTACCTCCCACTCTACGATTTCTGCCAGAACGATCGAGCCTTACCGCGATGCGATGGCCTCTAGCTGTGAGCCAGACGTCGCGATCGGCGGAGACCCGGTTCCGTACAGCCGTGCCCAAAAACGAACCTTATCTTACCTTTTCCGATAAGATCACGACCCACCGGGCCGGCCCTCGCCGAAGTATTCGACGTACAAGTCCGGCGTTTCGTAAAGGCGCACGCTGTGAAGGGTGCGTCCGTCTGCATTGATTCCCGGTTCTAAGCGCCGCCAGATCTCTTGCGCGATATTCTCGGGCGTTGGAATCACGCGGTCAAACGGCGCGACTTCCCGGTTCAAGAAGCGGTGATCATAGGGCTCGATGACTTCCGCTTCGATGATACGTTTGAGTTCTTTCAGGTCGATGATCATGCCGTCGACCGGATCGACCTCCCCGGCCACCGTCACCTCGAGAACGTAGTTATGGCCGTGACCACTCTCCCGGCTCGCTTTTCCGAACAGCTTTTCGTTTTCTTCGGGGCCCAAGGACGGATTTCGACAGAAGTGAGACGCCGAAAACTCGGCCTGCCGGGTAACCAAAACCATTTGCCGTAGCCCCTAACTCCTCGCTACATTGAGAGTACTCTTCATTATGTCATGGTCGAAAAAAGAGCTTGTCTATTGGGCCCTGCTCATCGGGCTCACGACAACGTTGATCTCCCGAGTCGTTCCCTATCTGGAGATCCACGACGTCCAGATCGGCGATCGCGCTCCGGACTTTGACCTCACCGCGGAAGACGGCAGCGGCATTCGGCTCCAAGACTATCGGGGCAAGTTGGTTTTGCTGAATTTCTGGGCGACATGGTGTCCGCCGTGCGTGGACGAGATGCCGTCGTTGAATCTCACCTACGAGCATCTACGCGAAAGAGGGCTGGTGGTGTTGGGCGTCAGCGTCGATGAAGAAGAAACTGCCTATCGCGATTTTCTCCAAACCGCGAGGGTCCGTTTTCCCACCGTCCGTGACCCGGGAAGAACGGTGCCCGCCCGTTACGGCACCGTCAAATATCCTGAAACCTACCTGATCGACCGGGAAGGGTATGTGCTTCGCAAGTATGTTGGGGCAGAAAACTGGATGCGTCCGGAGATCAGGAACTACCTGTCATCGCTTCTGTGACCCCACCTATCGGCGGCTGGCGGCAACTTCTACGGGATGGCTCGAGCAAATGCTTTCAGCGTGCTCGCACTGCACGTGTTCGAACTGGATGGTCGTGTGATGGATGTGGAAGCGTTCCTCTAGGACGTTTTTGATCTGCCGCAGAATCTGATCGCTGGCCGAAGGCGGAAGGTCGTTGATCAGAGCATGGCAACTGAGCGCGTGGGAGTTCGAGGACAAGCTCCAAGCGTGCACGTCATGCACATCAATGACGCCGTCGATCTCCTTCAATGCCCGACAAATGCCTTCTCGCTTCATGCCGCGTGGCAGTCCTTCCAGCAGAATGTTCAGCGACTCGCGGATGATGTCCCAACCGCTCCAGAGGATAAGCAGTCCGATCAAGACCGACAGTAGTGGGTCGATCCATAGGAGTCCGGTGTAGGCGATCACGACCCCGCCGATGATGATGCCGATCGACGAAAGCGCGTCGCCCAACATGTGCATGAAGGCGCCCCGAATGTTGATGTCGTGGCGGCGCTCAGCGCGCAGAGCCACCATCACCCCGATGTTGACGACCAACCCCAGGGCGGCCACCACGATCATGATGTTTTCCTGCACCTCGCGGGGCGAGAGGAACCGCAAGTAAGCCTCATAGAAGATGAAAAGGGCGAGCAAGACGAGCGTAGCGGCGTTCAAGAAGGCCGACAGCACGCCGGCCCGGTGGTAGCCGAATGTTTTCGTTTCGTTCGGCGGTTTGGACTGCAGATAGAAAGCAAACCACGCCAACGCCAGAGCGAGCGCGTCCGTAAAGTTGTGCCCCGCGTCCGACAACAACGCCAGGCTCTGAGCCTTGATCCCCGCCGCAAACTCGACAACGATGAAGGCCGCGGTGATCCACAGAGAGAGCTGTAGCTTACGGCCTGTCGCGGGGCTGACTGAGTGAGAATGCATTGCGTTTCAGCGCGACCATCACACGCTTCCTGGCGCCGTGGCGCGCGCGCTTTCAGCGTGCTGTGTCGAGCTTTCGAGCCCGACATTTCCGCATCTACGGTGAACCCGTCCCCAGGACAGTCCGCTACCCAGGTGGGCGGGCCAACGATTTCTACCTTTACTGTAAAGGGGGGTGGGGATACCGTCAACCGCCGACAAGACGTCCCACAGAAATGTTTATCGGGATTTGCGACCCCCCTTGCGGGGCCGGCGCTTGCCACGCGACGGCGAAGCGTGTCCCTGACTAACCCCTTCGGGACTCGCAACCGCTTGTTGGCGCCAGTGAGACATGAGAAGCGCCGACGGCAGGAGTGCCAACGGGGCAATCTGCGCGAGAATGCGGTCCGCCGATGTTCCTAGCCACCATTCGATGTCATTGCGTCCCGTGGCATAAGCCAGCAGCGCCCCCAGAAGCTGCCACAACACCAGCCCGGGAACGATCCAGAAGGACCCTACCGGCTTCAGGCGCACTGCGGCGGCAACGCTCGCGATAAACAGGTAAAACGTCAAGTTGTAGGACCCAAGCTCACCGGCTTTGGCCGCCAAAGTGCGCAGCGAAACCCAAAACAGCTCAGGTCTGAAGTCGATGCCCGGCGTGAATCCAGCCGCTTCGATGCCGTTCATCTGGCGAACCGCCCACCAAGGAATCAAGACAACCGCCGAGGGGAGCAGCAGCCAGTACCACCCGGCCAACGACGATCGTCGCTTCACGAGCCCAGCGGCCCCGAGGAGGATAACCGCCAACAAGAAGAACTGACCTTCGTTTTTGGTCCACGCGGCCGCGGTTGCCGACAAAGAGCCGGCAGCCAGGTCACTGAGTTTGCCGTCTCGATACCAGGTGTACAAAAACCCTGTGGCCGCGACCAGGTAGAGCGACAGCGCGGTGTCCGCATAGCCTGCCAGTTTGAACGCCACGACGCCGAACATGGGCAGGCCGGCCAGAATCACGGTGAATACCATCGCCGCGGTCTTCCATCCCAAGCGGCACACAAAGTGATAGAACACGCCCAGCGTGGCCAGGAAGAAACAGGGAGACATCAGCTTCGCGGCTTGGTCCGCCACGCCGCCGTTCCATACGTAGAGGAAAGTTCCGTAAAGAGGGACTAGCAGGGGATACCCCGGCTGCGTAACGAACTCGCCGCTGCGCTCGAGAAACGGATGGATGCTGCCGTCCAGGTAAAAAGCTTTGGCTTTGAAGAGCCAGATCGCCCAGGTGTCCCAAGCCTGACTCGTCAGCGGCATAGCCCTCTCGTAGGGGAGCCAAAGGGAAACCGGCACAAGCAAGCCCGCCAAGAAAAGACCGTGCTGCCAACCCACATCCTGCCATCGGCCCAAACGGAGAAGCGGCCGGCGGCGATACAGTACCCACACCAAGGTAATGATCCACGGCACGACAAGGCTCAGACGGTTCCAGTCGAGTCCGACGAGATCGTAGGCGAACATCTGTATCGAGATCGCAGCAGCCCCGGCCGCAAACGAAAAACTCAAGCGGGATAGGATGCTCCCCTCGATCTTGGATGCAACTAGGAGCCAGCCGAAGAAGCAGGTAAGCGCGAGTCCAACTAGGATCATGGACAAACGCCTCAGGGTATTCGGAAGATGTCCGCGAACTTGCCGTCAGAGACCCGGTCGAGCGAGGAGAGGCGGCGCTCGAGTTGCTGCTCGTCCCACTTGCCGCGGAAAGGTTCGGCGGCCAGGTTCTGCGGCGAGTCTCGGAACACGGCTAAGTACTCGCACCCCTGGTCCGGGGCTGATATGTGGTCGACAACCCGCACTCGGCGCGGGTACAAGTAGTAGGTCATTCGCGCCCGATAATAGTCAACGGCGGCCGGGCCGGCGTACGCCAGGATCAGCACACAACCGTCGGCTGGCACTGCCCCCTCGATCTCCTCAGCGACACGAAAACCGGGATTGTCGAGCATAGCCGTTCGCTCGTCAACCGTGCGGCCGCCCAGCATTTCTCTCACTTGGGCTGTCTCGGAATACTGGTCTATGAGGCCGGGAGCGGCGATCGCCAGCCAGGCAATTAGTAACGCGGCCAGAGCGAATTGGGGCAGCCTCGGATTCAAGGCCGCATCATAACACGTGAACCGAGGCGCGCCGGTGAAGCTGAGGTATCCCGCTGAACAGCTACGGGCACTTGAATACCAGTCACGCTCCGATCGGTTGCCCGCAAGTCCGGCACTCGCTCCGGCGCTTGGCGTTGAGGCTGCCGCACCCGGAGCAGCGATTGTAGGCGCGGCGGGTGTAGGCGTTTGTCAGGAGGGCGCTCGATCCAAGGATGAGCACCAAGAGTCCGGCGTTGATCAAGAGATCCACGGCGCAGTCGCTAAGATCTTACTAGGATCGCATGGGTTCAGTTCACCACGGGCTGCTAAGCTCGCTGGGAGAACCCGGTCCGTGAGGGTGTAAGATTAGACTGTCTGCTTGCAGAACCTCCGCCGGCTGAGCTGGAAAGAAATGCATAAAGACCTGCGGCGTGCACTTTTCGGCGTGCTGGTCACTCCCGTTGTGGCGATCGCCGCGACAGACTTCGAGCGGGATATCCAGCCGATTTTCGAAGCGCGCTGCTACGCCTGCCACAGCGGCGAAAACCCACAGGGCGAGTTTCGCCTCGAAAGTCGAGAACACGCGTTTCGCGGCGGCGGGTCGGGGGTGCCCGCGATTGTCCCCGGTGCCAGCGCCCAAAGCCTTCTCTATAGATATGTAGCGGGTCTCGACGGCAAGATCGTGATGCCTCCGGTCGAGCCATACTTGACCGCCGAGCAGATCGAACAGATCCGCAAGTGGATCGACGAAGGCGCCCTGTGGCCCGAGGAAGATAGGGCCGGCGACGCCGGTCACGAGACCTCCAAGTTCGAGCAGGCCCGTGACCACTGGGCCTTCCAGCCGCGCACGAAGCCTTCTCCTCCGTCGCTCAAGGACCCTGCTTTGTCCGGGCGGGTTCGCAATCCAATTGATGCGTTCATCTTTGCGAAGCTCGAAGCCCGCGGTTGGAAACCGTCGCCGCCAGCGCGTTCTCACCAGTTACTGCGGCGTGTTCACTTGGATCTGACAGGGTTGCCACCGAGCCTTGACGAACAGGAAGCGTTCCTTCGGGATCCCACTCCCGAATCCCTCGATAGCGTGATCGACGATCTTCTCTCGCGCCGAACCTACGGTGAACGGTGGGCCCGTCACTGGCTCGACCTCGCGCGCTACGCCGAAACGAACGGCTATGAGCGCGATCCGATCAAGCCCAACGTCTGGCGCTACCGCGACTACGTGATCCGGTCCTTGAATCAGGACAAGCCGTTCGATCGCTTCGCGATCGAGCAGATCGCCGGAGACGAACTTCCCGACGTCTCACCCGAAACCCTCATCGCGACCGGCTTTCATCGGCTCGGGCCCTGGGATGACGAGCCCGCCGACCCGCTCACCCATCGCTACGACCAGCTCGATGACCTGGTGCGCACGACCTCGGAAGTATTCCTCGGTCAGACGATCGGCTGCGCGCGCTGCCATAACCACAAGTTCGAACCCTTCACCGCGCGCCATTACTACAGCATGGTGGCGATCTTCAACCCGCTCACGCGGCCGCGAAAGGGACGCACGGAGCTGCTTCGTCCCATTGGGACGCGGCCTGAACTGGATGCCTACGAAGTGCGCGACCGGAAAATCGAAGCGCTTGAGAAGAAGATCGCGGCGGTCGGCAACGGGGTCCAGGCTGAACTGTTTGCGGCCGGCGAGAGTAGCCTGCCCGCGAGAGCCGTGAAGGCGGTCCGGACACCCGAAGCCGACCGGAATGCCGTGCAGCAATCGCTCGCCAGAGAGTTCGCGAAACAGCTCGCCGCCGAGATCCGCGATACGATGCCATCGAGCGCCGGGCGCGAAATCCAGGCCTTGGAAGAGGCGATTTGCGAGCTGCGTGAGCAAACGCCGGCCCGCGACCTCGCTTACATCATGCATGAACCGAGGAGCAAGCCTTCGCCGTCGTTCCTTCTGATTCGAGGGAAGGCAACCAACCCCGGGCCGGAGGTGCCGGCGGCCGTTCCTGCTGTCTTATCCGAGCACGGACCGACGTTCACGCCCTGGGCGAAATCCAACCGCACCAGCCTTCGCCGCCTGGCGCTCGCCGAGTGGATCGCCGGCCCCGACAATCCTCTGACAGCGCGGGTGATCGTGAACCGCGTCTGGCAGTTTCACTTCGGCGAAGGAATTGTAAGAACGCCGAGCGACTTCGGTCTGATGGGCGAGCCGCCGACCCATCCCCAGCTTCTCGACTGGCTCGCGAACCGGTTCGTCGACAACGGCTGGTCCATCAAAAAACTCCACCGGCTCATCATGACAAGTAACACCTACCGGATGAGCAAGGAATGGAACCCGGCCTACGGCGTCGAGGATCCCGAGAACCGACTGTTTTGGCGCGTCCCTTATCGCCGGCTCGAGGTGGAGGCGATCCGCGACTCGATGCTGGCCGTCAGCGGACGCTTAAACCCGCAAGTGTACGGGCCTAGCATGTACCCCTATGTCCCTCCGGCCGCGCTCGAAGGCTCCAGCGACCCCGACAAGATCTGGAAGCCTTTCGATGAACAGGACGCTTCCCGCCGCACGATCTACGCTTTCGTGAAACGCTCGATGATCGTGCCGATGCTCGAAGTGCTCGATCTATGCGACACCACGAAGTCGTCCGCCAAGCGCATCAACACCGCCGTCGCAACCCAGGCTTTGACTCTCTTCAACGGCGAGTTCGTGAATCGCCAGGCACGCCACCTGGCCGAGCGGCTGATGAGAGAGGTGGGGCCCGATCCACGCGATCAAATCGACCGCGCCTACCGCCTCGCATTCGCCAGGCCCCCAACCGAGGACGAGCAGAAATCTCTGCTCTCGTTTCTTCGAGACGAAGCAGCACGGCCCGCCAAGGAACCGAGCACCACCGCCGATTCCAGTTTCAGCGCCGCCACCACCCCCCCGCTGCAAGAAGCTGAAAAGCACGCACTCATCCAGCTCTGCCGCGTGATCCTTAACATGAACGAGTTCGTGTATGCGGACTAGGCCCAGGACAAAAGGCTGGCGGCAAGAACGGACAGCGCCGTGCCCGTCAGGGCGCGGGCCCGCTCTGAGTTGCGCAAACATACTCGTAACGGATACTTGGCCTGTCCCTGGCGTTCCAGGCGCAGTTCCTTGCTCTCGCCGGCTCTCGCAACGAGCGAAACAGAGCAGGCTCACAGCTCTGTGAAAATACCGGGGACTCTCCCAAGCGCCGTGCACCGGCGCGGGTCGCCAAGCGTCACATCACTCCCGGCCTCAAAGCTATCGTAGCCGGAAATTCACGTCGATTTGGGTAATGACCGCTACCGGACGCCCGTTCAGCAGCGTCGGCCGGTAGAGCCATCGCTTGACCGCTTCCAGCGCGCTTCCTACCAACAGGGGATGACCGCTGAGCACCTCTAGCCTGCGGACCGACCCGTCCTCGCTGATGATTGCCCTCAGTCGAACCACGCCGCTGATCCGAGCCTGCCGTGCAAGCGAGGGATAAACGGGAGTGACGCGACGAAGTAATCTTGCTGCTTGAACGTCCCCTCCTACCTCGACTGGCTCGCCGGGCACTCCCGGTTCGCTTTGCCCAGCGTGCTCTGCGATCTGCGATCGGGCGAGCAATCCCGCTATTCCTTCCCCACCCATACCAACGCTGTCCAGCACGCCCCCCGGCACTCCCACTGCGGGGGCGCTTCGCGGCACTTGCACCAAAGGCAGAAGCTTAGATCCCTGAGTGATCAGAGACACTCGTTCCGGAATCTTTGTTGGCGAGAGCAGGTGGTCAGTATCGAACCGCTCAGGTACACGCGCTTTTGGTTGCTGGTTGGGTTCCGGCTCGGGTGATCCTCCAAGCGCTGGTGGAGGCTCCGCCAGCGACCGACTTACCCAGCCTCGGAGCGGAAGTGCGTTCGTGTATACCAGGGGAAGCAACGTCCCGAGGCACACGAACAAGCTTTGGGTTAGTACGGAGACCGCTATCGCCCAGGGTCGCCTCGACATGTCGCCGTTTTCGACAAATGTCCTGTCGAACATTTTGATCTCTCCTTCTTTGGCCGGATTCCCGCTTGACGAACGGGAACCCGATCGTTGTGTCGGATTGTCGAAAACAAGCGCTTGTTTCCTGTCTCTCTGCCATCTCTAGACACCGTAGGGGCCCAGATAGTTCCTCCGCCGGACAGTTCGGGCCTGCTTTTGCCAAACTAAACAGTGGGAAAAAGCGCGGGCCAGTAAGCTGTCCCAGACAAAACCTTGTGATCACCCCGGCGACGTGGCGCACGCTTTTAGCGTGCCGTGTCGGGCTTTCGAGCCCGACATCGCCGAGTCTATTGTGAACTTGGCTCCCGGGCGCTCCGCCAGCCGCCGCTATCGAGGACCACCGCCGATGATTAAAGCTGTCCTGCTCGACCTGGGAGAAGTTGTCGTGGGTTTGGACTTCCCCCGCGCTTATCGAGCGGCGACCAAACTTACCGACTATACCGTCGAAGAGATTCCGAAGGTCATAAGCGCCTCGGGGCTGGCGAGCGTGTACGAACACGGCCAGATTTCGAGCGAGACGTTTTACGAAAGGCTTTCAGCGGCCCTCGGCCTAACTGTCGGCTTTGACGAGTTCCGGGGCATCTGGGAGAACATGTTTGATCCCGAGCCGCTTATTTCGGACCCGTTTCTCGAAGGTCTCGCGCGCCAAACGACGCTGCTGTTGGTATCAAACACCAACGAATTGCATTTCAATTCCGTTCGTAAGCGCTATCCTCTGCTACAGCATTTCCACGATTCGATACTTTCCTACGAGGTTGGCTCCATGAAGCCCGAGGAGGGTATTTATCAAGAGGCGATCCGAATAGCGGGTTGCCGGCCCGGCGAATGCTTCTTCACCGACGACAAAGCGGTCAATGTCGAAGCCGCCCTGCAACTAGGCATCGACGCCACGGTTTTCCGCGACGAGGCAACACTCAAGGCCGAATTGCGGAAGCGAGGTGTGGAATGGGAGTAACTACTTTCCGGTGCAAAATACGCTTGCGGCTCGCGGCGGGGACTGTCACCAATTTCGCGCGTACGAAGAATCAGCAAGTTGCGGAGGTATCCGGTCGCGAAATTGGCTGACTGTCCCAAGCCACCACAAAACCGACCTGCACGCTTTGGCGGCCTGAAACGTATTAGCTAGTGGAGGGTATTATGCGAACTCGTGTCTTTGCCTCTTTGGCCATTCTGATGTTTTCGGGCCTCGCCGCGCGGGCCGCCGATCTTACCGTCAGCAAAGTCGTGCTCTACAAGCACGGGATCGGGTTTTTCGAGCGATCAGGAAACGTGCCGCCCGGAGACGCAGCTCAACTCCAATTCAAGGCGACCGAGATGGACGATGTCCTCAAATCCCTGACCGTCGAACAGCGCGGAGGGGAAGGCGTCTCGGCTATCCGCTACGATTCGAGCGACCCACTTTCGAAACGCTTGGAAGTATTCCCGTTCCGTATCGGCCAAGCTATTACTCTCAGCCAGATTCTCGACCAGTTCAAAGGCGCCGAGGTGGAATTGCGGCTCAGCAGCGGCAAGACACGCGGTTCGATCGTCAGCGCGCGGACGATCCCGGCCAGCGAACGCCAGCCCCAGCGCCAAGAGCTCATGCTGCTCACCAAGGGTGAGCTCCGAACGGTCGACCCGGCGGCTGCGGCCGGGCTCCGATTCGTCGATCCCAAGCTGCAGTCCCAGTTTGCGGACTATTTGGGCGTTGTGGCGCGCTCTCGCAATCTTGAGAAGCGAACCGTGACCATCGAATCGTCAGGAGCAGCGAGCGAAGTAGCAGCTAGCTACGTGGTCCCCACTCCGATTTGGAAAACCAGTTACCGGCTGGTCTTCGACGAGAAGGAAAAGCCGCTGCTCGAAGGCTGGGCGATCGTCGACAACACTTCGGGCGAGGACTGGACGAACGTCCGCCTTTCGCTCGTGTCGGGATTGCCCGTTTCCTTCATCAGCCGGCTCTACGAACCACGCTACTTGAGCCGCCCGGTCGTTCAGCTCGCCCAAGACCGCGCCTGGCGCCCCGTGGTCCACGGTGGCGCAGTTGACGGCCTAACCGAATCGAAGAATGTTGCGATGGCGCTGGCGCCGCCTTCGCCAGCTAAGGAAGCAGGCGCCTATTTCGACCAGGAGAAAGGCCGCCGCGACAACCTAGAGCGGAATCGCTCCTTTCGCCAGCAAGTCGCCGGTGGGGTAGTGGGGGGTATAGTGGGGGGGCCGGTCGGCGCAGACGCTCGTTTTCAACGCCGAGCCGTGGCCTCCACCGTGGCGGCCACCGCCGTCGGTGCCGAGCTTGGGGAACTGTTCGAATACAAGATCGATCGCCCGGTTAACATTCGCAAGGGCGAGTCCGCCATGCTGCCCTTCTTCCGAGAGCGCATCGAGGCCCGGCGCTTACTCATCTACGACCACTCCAATGCTTCCCAACACCCTCTGAACGCCGTCGAGTTGACCAACTCCGGCGACACCACGATGGACGGTGGCGCCATTACGGTCTACGACGCCGGCGCCTATGCCGGGGAGGCTTTGATGGAGACCGTCAAGTCGGGTGACAAGCGGCTCATTAGCTACGCCGTCGATCTGGGGACCCGCATCACCCCGGCCTTCGATAGCGAGAGCAAACTGCTCAGCGAGTTCCACTACCAACGTGGTTTGCTGACTACCAAAACCGCTCGCCGCGAGACCAAGACGTTCACCATTCGCAATGTGGATTCGAAATCCAAGACCGTGATCATCGAACATGCCGTTCGGCCCGAGTACAAGCTGATCGACATGAAGCCGGAAGAAAAAACCGCCAACTCCTATCGCTTCGAGGTCAAGGTCGATCCCGGAGCCACAAAGAAATTCCCGGTGGTCGAGGAACGGGTCTATTCCCAGCAGATCGCCGTCACGAACATGACGCCGGACCAGATCTTTGCCTACGTCCGGAACGAGAAACTCGACGAAGCCGGCCGCAAGAAGCTCGAGGAGATCGCTGACCTAAAGCGCCAAATCGCCGACACCGACCGTGAACTCGGGAGGGTCAACGAACAGATCAACAACCTCGGGCAAGATCAGAGCCGGCTGAGGAGCAACATTTCGACGCTTCGCTCCGTTGCCGGGCAGCAGCAGCGGGTCATGGAGTACGCCGACAAGCTTTCCGCCCAGGAAGGGAAGTTGGTTTCTCTCCGGGATCAGCAGAACGAACTCCGCCTCCAGAAGGACAAGCTTCAAAAGGAGCTAAATACCCTGATGGAAACGCTGAAGTTTTGAGAGGACGCAGGCCAGCTGAAATTGCGAAAAACCGGAAAGGGCAGACGATTCGCCGCCTGCCCCTAGGATGTTAGGCCGCGCTAGCTCTCCAGAACGCCGAGCACTTCGTCTTCGCGGAGGATGATTAGCTCCTCACCTTCCACGGTGATGTCCGTGCCGGAGTACTTTCCGATCAGTACCTTGTCGCCGGCCTTCACATCGAGCGGGACGATCTTGCCATCGTCCAGGCGCTTGCCGTTGCCCGCTGCGATGATTTCCGCCTCTTGAGGCTTTTCCTTGGCCGAGTCAGGGATGATGATTCCTCCCTTGACTTGCTCTCCTTCTTCGACCCGGCGGGCCAACAAACGGTCGTATAAGGGTTTAACCGTCACTTTCCTCTCCTCCTAACTCCGTTGAGAAAGCATTCTAAGACTACAGCACCCCGCCGAACCGGACGCCGGCGAAGAGCCGATTACGCAGGCTAACAAGTGCGGACGAAGGCTGTCAAGATCACTGCGGCCGTGTTCGGGCGGGAGTGCCTCCTCTGCGGAAGACGAGACTTTCCCCCAGGGACGCCGGGTGTAGACCCTCCGTGGGTTCGCTGTCGACACCGCTCTACCGGTCGCATCTGCTATCCTTCTTGTTTTTAAGGCCATTCGGGTCGGCTTTCGCTCTCTCGGGGGAGCGCCTCATAGGAGCACCGCGGTCCCGAAGGGGCTAAGGTCTTGGCCCCTAATGCTTTAGCGAGACGATCGACCTCCGCATCAGCTCAGGCTCACGCGGAGGTAGGAGGTACCCTTGGATTCAGCAACCCTAGACCTCAACGACAGCCGGACGTCGAAAGCTTACAAGCTCTCAATCGAGAACAGCACGGTTCGGGCGATGGACCTGCGTTCGATCAAGGTCAACGCCGACGAATTCGGGATGATGAGTTACGACCCCGGATTCACCAATACCGCGTCGTGCACGAGCCGCGTCACGTTTATCGACGGTGAGCGGGGAATCTTGCGCTACCGCGGCTATCCGATCGAGGACCTCGCCGAGAGCTGTTCCTACACCGAAGTAGCCTATCTCCTTCTGCATGGAGAACTGCCTACGGCCTCGGAACTGGCCGGCTGGAACGACGAGATCATCCGCCACACCATGGTGCACGAGAACATCAAGAAATTCATCGACGGATTTCTCTACGATGCTCACCCGATGGGGATGCTTGTCAGCACGGTCGCCGCGCTTTCGACCTTCTACCCCGACGCCAAGAACATCGGCAGCCGCAAGAACCGCCGCATGCAGCAGCTGCGCCTTATCGGCAAGATGCCGACTTTGGCGGCCTACGCCTATCGCCATAGCTTGGGGCTGCCTTACGCTTATCCCGACAACGATTTGAGCTACACCGAAAACTTCATGAACATGCTTTGGAAAAAAACCGAGCTGAAATACAAGTCCAGCCCGGTACTTGCCAAGGCGCTCGACGTTCTGTTCATCTTGCATGCCGACCACGAGCAGAACTGCAGTACCAGCACCATGCGGACGGTTAGCAGTTCGAACGCAGACCCCTACGTCGCCACGGCCGCCGCGGCTGGTGCTCTTTACGGCCCCCTACACGGCGGCGCAAACGAAGCCGTCTTGCAGATGCTGGATGAAATCGGCTCCATGGACCACATTCCCGAATTCATCAAGGAAGTCAAAGCCGGTGAGCGTCGGCTGATGGGATTCGGCCACCGCGTCTACAAAAACTATGACCCTCGCGCGCGGATCATCAAAAAGATCGCGGATGAAGTTTTCGAAGTCACGGGCCGGAACCCCAAGATTGACCTGGCGATCGAGCTCGAACGCATCGCGCTCCAAGACGACTATTTCGTCAAGCGAAAGCTGTATCCCAATGTGGACTTCTACTCCGGAATCATTTATCAGGCCATGGGCTTTCAGCCGGAGATGTTCACGGCGTTGTTCGCCATTCCTCGAACCTCGGGTTGGCTGGCGCACTGGGAAGAGCTGATGGAAGATCCGGAAAGACGAATCGCCCGTCCCCGGCAGGTTTATCTGGGACCGTCCGAACGTGATTTTGTCCCCATCGGAGAACGTCTCGGCAAGCTGCGGAGCACGCGGGCATAGGGCCGCGCGCCCGCACGCTCTCAGAAGCCGTCCCCGACAGGTTGCGGGGCCGCGGCGAGAACCGGACTGAGCCGTGCCCGTCAGGGCGCGGGCCCGCAGGCTCACGCCCGCGGCTCTCTGCGGTTATTTTAGTAAGCTGGCCGCGGTCGGACGTCGCCACGCTCAAGTTGCCGTCGGCCGGCAATCTCCCCGCTGCTATGATGGGATTGCGCTATGGCCGAGAAGGGCCGTACCCCCTCACCGATTTACCTGTCGGGCAAACACACCAACCCCCGCCCCGGCGTCAGTATCCTGCCCCGCCAGCGGAATAAGGCCATCGCCTTTGGCTGGTACGGAGGCAAGTTCAGCCACCTCAACTGGCTCTTGCCCCTGCTCCCCGAATGCCATCACTACTGCGAGCCCTTCGGTGGTTCGGCGGCCGTCCTCCTCAATCGCACCCCTTCGCCGGTCGAAACGTATAACGACATGGATGGGGAAGTCGTCAACTTTTTCAGGGTGCTGCGTGACCAACAGAATGAGCTCGTCCAAAAGATTGCGCTGACGCCATTCTCACGGGGAGAGTTTTTTTTGGCCGTCGAGAAGAACGGTGCTCCCCCGGTCTCTGATTTGGAGCGCGCTCGACTATTCTACATTCGCGCCCGCCAGGCCCGGACGGGACTCGCCCAAACTGCTTCGCTTGGTCGCTGGGCGAATTGCAAAAACACGAGCCGCGCCGGCATGTCGGGCGTCGTCTCGCGCTGGCTCGGAGGAGTCGAGGGTTTGCCCGAGATTGCCATGAGGCTCCTTCGGGTTCAGATCGAGAATCGCCCGGCGATCGACGTAATCAAGCTGTACGATAGCGAGCAGACACTGTTTTACTGCGATCCTCCGTACCCCCACGACGCCAGGGGAGATAACAAAGCCTACGGGTATGAAATGAGCGACGAAGAGCACCGGGAGCTTGCTTTGATCCTCAGGACCTGCCGCGGATAGGTGGCGGTATCAGGTTATCGATGCTCCCTGATGGATGAACTGTACCCCGGCTGGCGGCGAGTGGATGCTCCTGTCAAGCAATGCCACTCGGTAAAGAAGGCACGGCGCGAGGTCCTGTGGGTGAATTATTGAGGGACGGGTTGGGCGGGCAACCGTCCGAATCCGGAGCACAGGCGACAGGGCATCATTACCATCCGGCTCAGAGTGCAGATTCGGACTGGCCTTTTCGAATCCCAGAATGATCCTGAAAAGGGGTTGGTCGGACAAGGGAACAAGGGCGGGGTGTGGATCTGCTTTCTGAGGTGTTCGAGGGGGGAGGGGAAGCGCAGCTGGGAGTGGCCCTGATCAGGGGCGTCGGTTGAGCTTCCCCCTCCCCCTCCATTCCATGCCGAGTCGGGGGCTGGCAAGCCCCGCCTGGTCGTTGTGGGGTATACCAACGGGAGCGGCACGGGGCCAGCAGCTTGCGCTTGCGTTGCTGCGGGTGGCGGGCGCATGCGGTATTGCTCATCCGTCGTGCATGTTGTTCGAGCATGGCGGCGCTGTGGAACTCCGCGGCGTGCTCGGCGGGGATTGGCTCGTGGCCGATGTGTTCGCGCACGACCGCGCCGTTTTTGCCCTAACCACCAAGGCGTTGTCGCCCGTGCGATGCGCCCGTGACTTGGTGAACTCGGCGACGAGCAGCTTGTTCCGCAGCTTCGTCAGGCCGTGGTTGCGAAACTCCGAGCCGTTGTCGGAGTAAGAGCCGCGGAGGCGGAAGGGAAACTGGTGCAGGAGACACTCCCCCCTTCAGGATCATCTTGCTTCGGATAACTCTTAGCAGCGTTGGGTCGGGGCTGACTTCTGTATAATGTCAGCATCGTTGCTCCGCTGTGAGTCTTTCCCTGGGTCCGGTCGCGGCCCGTTTTTTTCCTAGAAATCAAATCTAAAGGGGGTTGAACCCGCTGTGTTTGAACGCATTGTGGGGATGTTGCTGGTGTTTGGCTTGTTAGTGATCTGGTCGCTTTACTATCGGCGGTCGGTTACGAAGAAGTAGAAACCCGGGATGAGCTGGGTTTTTGGTCTGGCCGAAACTCTGGGCCGTTAGGTTGCCCAGGGGGGGCGTTTGACCCTTCGGTTGGGGGAGAAAGTCTATGCCTTTGTTCAGAACCCGGAGCGCTGCGATTTACGGGGTGGACGCGCTGGTCATTGATGTGGAAGTGGACATGTACTTGGGGTCGGCGAAGGACTTTGTCACGGTCGGCCTTCCGGACACGGCGGTCCGCGAAAGTCGAGAACGAATCAAGTCGTCGCTTATCAACTCCGGCTTTGGCTATCCGAACAAGGCGGTCACGGTCAATCTTGCCCCTGCGAATCTGCGCAAGGAAGGGGCTGGCTTCGACCTGCCGATGGCGCTGGGGATCATGGGCGCGATGGGAACGATTCCCGCGGACGCGATGGAGGACTTTCTTGTGGTGGGGGAGCTTTCGCTGGATGGAGGGCTTCGTGCGGTGCGAGGTGCTTTGCCGGTCGCGGTTTGCGCTAAGGGGGCGGGAATTCCCAACCTGATCGTCCCAACGGATAACGTGGCGGAGGCGGCGGTTGTAGAAGGCGTGAATGTGTACGGAGTGCGGCACCTGACGGAGGTCGTGCAGCTGATTGAGAACTCCGGGACTTGCCCGGCACACAACGGGACAACAAAGAAGTGGGAGGCTCCCGAGCCGAGGCCGATGTATAACTTCCGAGAAGTAAGAGGTCAGGAGACCGCCAAGCGAGCACTTGAGATCGCGGCGGCCGGGGGCCACAACCTGTTGATGGTCGGCCCTCCGGGGTCAGGGAAAACGATGCTGGCGAAACGGCTGCCGGGGATCCTCCCGAAGCTGATCTTTGAAGAGGCGCTGGAGACGACTAAGGTACACAGCGTGGCCGGCATTCTCGGGGAGCAACAAGGTCTGGTGGCGGAGCGTCCCTTTCGGGCACCACACCAGAGCGTGTCAAACGCGGGTCTTGTAGGTGGCGGCGTCGGGATGCCGCGACCCGGTGAAGTGAGTTTCGCCCACAACGGCGTGTTGTTTCTGGACGAGTTCCCCGAATTTCCCCGCAATGTCTTGGAGCTGTTACGGCAGCCTCTCGAGGACGGCGACATCACGATTGCCCGCTGCAACTTGAGCTTGACTTTCCCCTCTTCTTTCATGCTGGTGGCGGCCATGAATCCTTGCCCGTGCGGGTATTTTGGGGACCAGAGCCGGGAGTGTCGCTGCACGCCGCTGATGATCCAAAGATATGTGGGGAAGATCAGCGGGCCACTGCTCGATCGCATCGACATTCATGTGGAAGTGCCGCCGGTGAAGTACCGAGAACTGAGGTCGGAAGAGGAAGCGGAATGCTCGGCCGACATTCGCGAACGCGTCGAGCGGGCACGCAAGGTTCAACTGAAGCGGGGTTATCCCAACTCGCGGATGCCGTCGAAGATGATCCGTGAGCATTGCCGACTGGATGAGGCGGGAGAGCGGACGCTGGAGATGGCGGTGCAACGGATGGGGCTGTCGGCGAGGGCCCATGATCGGATCTTGAAGGTGTCCCGAACGATAGCTGACCTCAACGGTGAAGACCGGCTAGGCGTGAAACAGCTGGCCGAGGCAGTGCAATACCGCAGTCTAGACCGCACGTATTGGGCGTAGGGTGGGTAGTGTTTCGGCGGCGAATTGGGGGGGAGTGTTTCAGCCGGGGCAGCGGCCTCGCTGGAGGGCCACCGGAGAGAAAGCTCAAGCATGCATCGCCCGGCGTACGGAATGTGGGACCAGCGGGCGCGATCATCGCGCCCCTGCATCCCGAGCTGCGGGCCTTGCTTACACTGCGGTCGGTTGCGGGTGAGAAACTGGTTCTAGGGACTGATCCCGACGATCTTGCCGAGCCGACCGATCTCGAATTCGGCTCGGACGAGGTTGCGTTTGGCCCTGCCGGCGTCGGGGACATCGAGCGCCGCCGCCTCTTCGAGGAAGATTTGGAGCCTCGCGAGGTACAGGACCGCCCCTTTTCTAAGACCTCCCTCGGCGGAAAGACGTGCGTGGAGATCGTTTGCCGCCATCCAGATTTGCCCAGCTTTCCGCTCGACGGTGTGATGCCGAATCTGCATATCCTGCAGATCGACGCCTACTTGCGAATCAGCTTCATCGCCAAAGGCGGCGAGGATCTGTTCGCCCTCCGCCCTGAGGATCTCGTCGACTAACTCGCCTAGGGTCCCTACGGCTTTAGTTGCTGCAGGTTGGTCGTAGTCCCGGCGTTCTCCGCGAGGAGGCGTACCGGGTTCCCGTTGGGCACCCAGGTCCAACAGAACAAAGACTTCGGGACGAAACCAGGGGTGGCGACTGTAAGCATAGACTGAGCTTCGAGCTTGGGAAATCAAGCTCCTGCCGCGAGCGTACTCGGGGGCCAACCGCTGGACCCGCGCCAGGATGCGAGTTGCCTTGGCGTACGTAGCCGCTGACTCGCGGGTGTAACCGAGGTTGGGATGCGAGGGATGGCCCTCGACTCGGGCGACTGCAATATAGGCGGCGGCCACCGAAGACGCTAGCTCGTAATCGTCCGGGTCCACGAGCGCGGCGCGGTCCAACGTACCAAGGGCCCTGTGTAGCTCCGAGCGGTTGTGGCCGGCTCCCGCGGGAGTCCTAAGGAGTGAGGGGGAACCTCTTTCGAACAGGATGGAGAAGCGATCCAGTCGGCGTCCGAGTCCGAGTTTCAAATCCCGCCCCTCGGCGCTGTCTGAATCGCGTGAGAGCTGATGCCACCGATCGATATCGCCGTCTACCTCGGTGAGCAGTGAAAAGACCTCGTGAGGAGGCTCGGCCGCAGGAAGCAACCCAGCAGCCAGGAATCCAACCGAAACGACGGCAAGCCGACAGAGATTCATTTCAGACTTTGGGAATCCGATGTCCCTGAGGCACCGGGGCGGTTTATGGCGTTTTGACTTGGTAACCGACCTGCACGTCGGCACCTGTGAACGTGCCGAAGGAGATCGAGTCGGACACCCGTGACACCGTGAGATCGCCAACTTTCTCGGTGATCGTCTCCAACGCCTCGCCCGTCACCGGGTGCTTGACCTCATCGATGATCTTATGCACTTCGAGCTTCTGACCTTCGTAGACGCCGTTGGGCTTGCCGGCAGTGAAGATCACCTGCTGGCCGGTCACCTTGGCGACCAAAGCCGAGATCTCGATCTTAGCCGGCTGGACCTTGACTGCCTGCTCGTCCAGTGCCACTCCCAACTTGTCCACGCATTGCGTAACGGCCTCGTCGATGATGGTTTCAGCAAAGTTCGAGCTCTCCATGCCGGCGCCACCAACACCGAAGCCGCGACCACTTGCCCCGCCAAGTTTGAAGCTCTTACTGTCCCGCTGAGACTCACCGCGGGCTTCTGAAGTCACGATCACCTCACCCGTCGTGGCGTTGATGAGACGATAAGCAATAGCGACGACAGCTTTCGATTTCTTCTTTTTCATACCGAAGCCGCCGATAGCAGAACCAAAGGCCCCACCGACGCCGCCGACTTGTTTGCTTTGATCGTCGCGGCCAAAGGTGGTGATATCGCCCATCAAGAAGACATCGGCGCCCTTTATCTTGCCCATTTGGGCGCCGCTGCCCTGCTGTGCGCGGTTGCTCTGCAGGAACTCTTGCTCCTTCATGATGACGTCGAGGTTCGCTCGCTCCACGATGGTGTACTTGCCGCTTTGGTTCAGACGGTTTATCAGCAGAGCCTTGATGCCCCTCCCGATGTTGTAGTTGGTACCGAAAATCGCCTGGACACCGGTCATCACCGTGGAATAGTCAAAGTCCCGCACCACGACCGTCGGTTCTTGGTCGGGCTGCGCTAGGAGCAGATGCGCCCCAAGAATTAACAGAATGGCGGTTTGAACAGCTCGACGACAAAGCATTCGGACCTCCTGATAAGACATCGACCCTATCGTGGCTCCAGTCCAGCAAGACAGTCTTAAGGGCAAGACCATCATAAGGCTCAGTGCGGAGAGGAGTCAAAGACGCGCCCGACGTCACCGGCGCGGGTTATCGCGCAAGACACTGTATTGGAAGGCGTTATGAGAAATTGGCTTTGTTTGGTCAATTCGCTGCTAGGCGGCTCCGCCTGTCTGTGGTTCGCTGCCCTCATAGTTCGTTGTTGACCCGCTGCGATTCCTTGGGGCCGTCTGCCGTATGGTCAAGGTCACATGGTTCCCGGCGCTCTGGGACCTGTTCCGAGGAGCCTCGGTGACGGGATTCGCTATCTAAAACCGCTCCCGCTAGACCGTAGCTGGGCCTTGCCACCGAGCACTTCCTCAAGCAGCCGGCGAAATCGGTGAAGCGCCCCGTCGTTCGAAAAGCCCCGTTTCGGCAGCAGGACAAAGTGGGCCTTGGAGGGAAAGAGTACGAAGGCATCATCACGCTCGATAGCCGAGTGCAGCGCGGCCCAGCGGACCTGCGCGGCGGCAAACTCGGACTTGTACTCGTAGGCCTGTTTATGAAAGTGGTAGAGCAGTTCCCCGGAAAGTTCCTTGGATGTCGTCAATTGACGGCGAGCGTTCAATCTGGCGACAGCGGCGGTAAGCGCAAGGACCAGGGCCGCCAAAGCGGCGACACCCAGGACGAGATTACTCATCCGCCTCGCGCTGGGAGCCTCGATTAGGCTCAGTAGAACCAAGAGAGCAGCGGCGAGAGCAAAGAGCACACCGATGAGAGCCCAAATCCAGCCTTGGCTGCGGAACATGTTGCGCAGCATGTGCCGTGCCAGCTCGCTCTCACGGTGGCAAAAGCGGACTTCGATAGGCTGATCGTCCAAGTGTGTCGGGAACCCCTTTACAGCAACGGCTCGCCCGCCGTGATCAGATACTGGCCCAAGGGCCACAGGGGTCGAGAAGAGAGAAGGATCATCGAGGGGGGTCGGATCCTGAGTCGAAGCGCGAGGACGACCTCCTGTACGCTGGGACAGTGCCCAGGGATGTTCAGGTACAGGTGGTCTGCGCCCTGCTCCATTGACCTTGACACGGCCCAGAGCAGAAGCGTCCGCATCAACGGCTCCGCCGTTGCCGCCGCTGGGCCGATCTGGCCGTCCTTGGAGACGTATACGTAACCAGCCGGTCTGCCGTCTACCGAGAGTATCCCGCACTGCAGTCCAGGTTGGCCCAGCCAGAACTGATGCTCCCTCCTCCGGAGCAGGCCGATAACCTTCCGGTCGATTGGGTCCAGTTCCTCAGGGTCAGCCCCGACGTGGAAAGATGCGTCAGCCGGTAAGTCAGGGACAGGGCCGACGATCGGTCCCTCCCATGTCAATATCGGCAGCCATGGCAACATGCCGGCGCGAATATAGAGGGCAGCGGACACGGGCTGGACCGAGTCGATGCGCACACACAATGAGTCAGAAGGCTCGGCCGACGAAAGGGTCAGCTCCAGAAGACGCCGGCCGATGCCCTGGCCCTGGTATTCGGGAATCACATGAAGGGCTCCCAGGCACCAGCGGCCATCATTTCGGGTGGCTATTGTGAAGCCGACCTGCCGGGTAGCTTCTTCCGCCATCCAATATGACTCTCGGTGGAACTCATACGCGTACTGCCGAAAGGCAAGGTCCCGCAGCTGAATCTCCGGGGCACGAGGAAAGGGCAGATTGTGTCTCCTCACCAGTAAGTCTGTCATCGCTTGGGTAACGATGTCGTACGTAGCCGCATGGTCCCCAGGTTCAGCGCGCCTGAAATCGATAGACAAGGAAGCCTCTCTCAGCCGTATTGACCGGAATCAGCCGTTCCAGGCTAACCGGATGCAACCGGGCTCATCCGTGAATGTCCGGAGTCATTCGTCAGAAAATGTCGAGCTTTCACACGGTACAGGAAGAATGGTCACCCTGCAAGCGGGCTAGCCCGTATCAGGCGAGCAGGTCCCCCACAACTTGCCCGTGCACGTCGGTGAGGCGAAAGTCGCGGCCGGAATAGCGGTAGGTGAACTTCTCGTGGTCGAATCCGAGCAAGTGCAGGATGGTGGCGTGGAGGTCGTGGACGTGAACCGGCTTGTCGACGGCGCGATAGCCGAACTCGTCGGTCGATCCGTGGACGAAGCCGCCCTTCACGCCGCCGCCGGCGAGCCACATCGAGAAGCCGTAGGAGTTGTGGTCGCGTCCATTGACCCCGGGATTACTGCCGAACGCGGTCA
The DNA here is from genome assembly GCA_965222095.1 of Bryobacterales bacterium. Classification (GTDB taxonomy): domain Bacteria; phylum Acidobacteriota; class Terriglobia; order Bryobacterales; family UBA6623. Next base: position 383,064 of record CBDCTD010000004.1, on the reverse strand, counting down.
GCTCGACGGCGGGGGTGCGGCCAAACTCACCGCCCCAAATAACCAAGGTATCGTCGAGCATGCCACGTTGTTTGAGGTCCTGGAGGAACGCCCCGATCGGCTGATCGCATTCTTTCCCAAGGTTGCCGTGATTCTTGGCGATTTCGTTGTGGCTGTCCCAAGGCTGCCCCGCTCCGTGGTAGACCTGAATGAACCTTACGCCTTTCTCGAGCAGACGGCGCGTTATGATCATCTGGCGGCCGTGTGCCGTGTCACCGTAGGCACGCTTAACGTATTCCGGCTCTCCGCTGATGTCAAAGACGTCCGAGGCCTCCATCTGCATGCGGTAAGCCAATTCGAACGACTGAATACGCGCCTCGAGTAGTGCGTCTTCTCCTCGATTCTGCTGATGGTCTCGATTAAGTTCGGCAAGCAGATCCAATTGGCGCCGCTGGCCCTCCGGCGAGACGGAGCGATTCTTGATATTGGCGATCAGCCGCTCCACCTCGACTTCCGAGGTGTCGATAAGGGTTCCTTGGTAGGCGCCGGGCAGGAAAGCCGATCTCCAGTTGGGCGCCCCGCCCGTAGGGTTCCCGCCGGGGCAAAGAGCGATGAAGCCGGGCAGGTTCTGATTCTCCGACCCGAGGCCGTAGGTAACCCAAGACCCCAGGCTGGGCCGCGGCTGAGGGAATGAGCCACAGTTCATCATGTAGAACGACGGTACGTGATTCGGCACGTTGGTGTGCATCGACCGGATCACACATAGGTCATCGGCACAGGACCCAATGTGAGGGAAGATCTCGCTGATCTCGATTCCGCTCTGGCCGTGCTTGATGAACTTGAATGGAGAGGGAAAAGCTGCTCCGGTTGCCCTCTCCGTGCGGAGATGGATCGGCAGCTTCTTCCCGGCATACTTTTCGAGCGCTGGCTTGGGATCAAATGTATCGACTTGAGAGGGACCGCCATTCATGAAAAGGTGGACAACCCTTTTCGCCTTCCCGAGCCGCGGCGGCGGTTTGGGCGTGAGCGGATTGTTCGAGGCAGGCGAGGAGCCCTGCCGCCCGCTTGCGCCGGCTAACAATGTCTGGCATCCCAGCGCCGCCATCCCCATCCCGGAAAGACGAAGAAGTTCGCGGCGACTCCAGCGTGCGCGGTCGAATGAAGCTAGCTGATTAATCATGTGGGTCAGTCCAGAAACACGAATTCGTTGGTTTCGAGTAAGACCTGAACGTATTGCTCCCAGGGGCCGAGACGTGTCGGGACCGGTCCGCGAAAGTCTTCCTCGGCGCTCCATCGGCGGAGCTTCTGCCCAGTTTCTGCCGCGTTTTCGTCGAGCGCCTCTTCAATGATCGGAGCCCACGAGAAGGAGTCCCCCTCATAATCGCCGCGCGAATCCACGACGAAATCGAGGATCTCACCTCGTTCGACGGGTAACCTGCTCAACGCCGTTCTCGCCTCCAAATCCCGCAGAGTCCAGCCTGCCAGGGTGCCGGTGCGATTCGAAACAATCCACGCACGGATCCCGTTGCTGGGGTTGAACCGTTCTGCAAATTGGTCTATCTCATGGTTGAGAGCGCCGCTGATGTTCACCCTGCCGTCCAGGGGAGAGACCCAGCGTCTGATGACGCTGTGCCGCGGGCCGTCTCCGGGCGCCCCCCCCTTGGCCGTCAGATGTACGTCGCCGGCTTCCACGTCGGGGAGCACCGAAGAAGGTTTCCAGGCATCCAAGAGACCGTCATTGAATCCCACCGACAATAGGGATGCAAAGTACTCAAACGGCGCAAAGCTCTTGACGCGTCCCGCGGAAAGGTCCAACTCACCGAATCCGTATCGCCAAGCGGAGCTCGGTGGCGGCTCGGGGGCTTGTGATTGCGCTTCGGTTATTGTGCTTTCCGTCTTGCCTACGAAACTGAGACCGAGTTCGACCTCTCGTGGCGTGGCTCGTCTGCCGAAAAGACGGCCGTAGATGGCCTGAACCCGTTGCTCGGGGGACTCGTCGGTCTCTGTCTTCAATCGGTTGACCACATGGCGCGCCTGTTCAGCAACGAATGAGCTGTTCATCATGAAGAGCGCCTGCTGGGGTACGGTCGTGAGGTGACGCCGGGGCGTATGCTGTTCGGGGTCGGCTAAATCGAAATTCCTGAAGCCGGGCAAGGATCTTTCTCGTTCGATAAACGAATACAACGTCCGCCGGGGGACCGACGGAAGGGCCCCTAGGAGAAACGAACGTCCGCCGACCCGCGGGTCAAGCCGTCCGGCGGTGACAAGCATGGAATCTCTCACCGCTTCGAAGTCGAGTCGACGGCGATTCGCTCGCCACAAGAGATCGTTCTGCGGATCAATCGAATGAGCCTCGGCGCGGCCGGCACTCGATTGTTGGTAGACATTCGAGAGAACAATGCGCCGGATGAGTTTCTTGATGGACCAGCCGTCCTCCACAAAGGTAGCTGCTAGGAAGTCGAGCAATTCAGGGTGAGTGGGTGCCGCGCCCCGAGTGCCAAAATCGCTTGGCGTCTCGACCAAGCCTCTCCCGAAAAGGTGGTGCCACACCCGATTCACGATCACGCGAGCAAAAATGGGGTTCCGCTCACCCGTGATCGCGCGTGCAAGCTCCAACCTTCCGCTTCCCTGGCTAAACGGACGCCGTTCCGGCCCGGAGAGCACTGCAAGAAACCGGCGAGGCACCTCGGAACCTAGGTCGTTTTGGTTTCCGCGCCGGAAGATGTACGAGGGCGTCATTGTGCCGGCATCGCGGAGGCCCATGGCATGCGGCGGCGCCACCCGATACGCGTAGTCGGCCACAACGGCCTGGTAGCTCCCGGTCAGGCTGTTTACGGTGTTGGAATCTCCCTCGGTTTGGACCTTCCAGAAATCTTCCAGAAGGATATTGGGAGCCGAATCCTCCCCTCGAAGCACCAGGCGCAACGCTTCACGGTCGGGGTCCGCGTGGGGTTCCTGGGCATCTGCGCCTGTCAAAACCTCGGCGTATCGAGAGGCTACTTCTTCAACTGACGAAGGAGGGCTTGTCCGGAAAGCAGCCACGACAAGCGGGTTGCCCAAGCTGCTGTGCCCGTCTTGACGCTTAGCGGCAAGCAGCTCATATAAGACGCGAACGAGATCCCCCTCGGCGGCCGAGGCGAGACGGGTCCAAAGGGCAAAGTTGGGGTCCTCTTCTTCGGCGGCTCTCAACAGATACCTCCTCCATCGCTCGAGGAGGTGGAAGTTGAGATTGCGCTCTTTCGAAAGGTTCTCTAGCTGTGGACTGGTAAGCTCACGCCCCTGCCAGGCCGCAAGCAGATAGCGCTGAAGATTCTCCGCCTTGCGCGCGTCCTCCAAGTGTTCAGCTATCCGCTCGAGTTTGAACTGTAGGAGAGTATCCTGCCACTTTTGGAGACGCTGTTCGTAGAATCGATTCAACGCCTCTTGACCTGGGGAGCCGGCCGAGACCGCAATGGGCGTAGCCTCGAAAGGCTCCTCGGAGTTGGCAAACACACCGTACAACGAGTAGTAGTCCTCGGTCGGGATGGGATCGAACTTGTGGTCGTGGCAGCGCGCGCAACTGACGCTCAGTCCCAGCAGGCCACGGGTAACGACATCGATTCTGTCGTCGATCTTGTCAGGCAGATTAACGCGCCTGAAGGGATTTACTCCTAGAGTCAGAAACCCCAGTGCCGCCAAGTGACGCTTTTCATCATCCGGGAGGTGATCAGCGGCCAACTGCCGGATGACAAAAAGGTCGTAGGGCATGTCCTCGTTAAGCGCCCGAATCACCCAGTCACGGTAAGTGTAGGCAAAGGCGAACCGCACGTTGGAGTAGCCCGCCTCAGCGTAGCGGGCCACGTCCAACCAGTGACGCGCCCACCGCTCGCCAAAGTGGGGCGAGCGAAGCAGGCGATCCACCGCGCGCTCGTAAGCCACGGAGCTGTTTCCTTCGGAAAACGCCTGGATTTCTTCGAGCGACGGAGGAAGGCCGTTTAGGTCGTAACTCAGACGCCGTAAAAGCGTGCCTGGCGAAGCGCGCTCCGAGGGCGAGACACCCGCCGCCCGCATCCTGCTGAGAACGAATCGGTCAATGGGCGTGACCGTCCAGCCGTCATCGTGGACGTCGGGGGGAAGGACCGCCGTGTATGGCTGAAAGGCCCAATGCCGGCCCCCATGGCTGGGACTCTTTTCCGCCACGGCAGGCGCGGTGGCGCCGGTGCTCTCCGGCCAAGGTGCGCCCATCTCCACCCACTGCTCCAAATCGGCAATCTCGGTTTCGGCCAGTTCACCGGTGGGAGGCATCATAAGCGTCTGGTGACGCACGGCCTGAATCAAGCGGCTGCGCGATGGGTCACCCGGAACGATGGCGGGACCGCGATCTCCGCCTTTCAGCAACGCCTCGCGGCTGTCGAGCAGCAGCCCGCTGAGAGGTTCCGGGGCCTGCAAGCTGTGGCAGCCATAGCAGTTGTTCGCGAGCACTGGCCGCACCCGCTTCTCAAAAAAGTCCACCTGCCCTGGGGTTTGCGCGTCAGCGGCCCTAGGGCAAACCGTGAGCCCCAACAGGATGGCAACGACGCTACTGATGGCGGGTCTCATTGCACAGGATAGGACCATAATACACCGAGAACGGTTCTTCGACCAGCCATCCAGGCGACCTTCACAAAGTGCCACTGGTTCTGAAACTTCGCCAGCATACTCATGTAGTATCCCAAGCCGCCCCGCCGTGACGTGCGGGCGGGGCTGCTGGCGAGGTCTCAAAGTTCTCCGGTGTGCCATCGCGATTAGTGGGTACAGAGATCCCGTCTTCCTTTGACGCCCAGTTGGTTCGTGTAGCCTTCGATCGTTGGTTTGTGTTCCTGGTTCCTGGTGATTGCTCCGCGTGAACCTGATGGTAGCCGGGGCCGTGTAGGGGGCAGGCATGCGCAAAGCGGTAGAATGCGCGTGGGGATCGGCGGAACCGCTGGCCAGTCTACGATCGAGGTGCCCGTCCCAGGCGGCATCGTAATAGCGGCTGAGCCAAACGGGTCATTGATAGTGACTAGGAGGTGTAGAAACGTCGCCACTACCCTCTCAGGGAGTTACGGCAATTTGTTTCGGCCTGTTCACGACTTTCGAACTCAGAGCCGCGAGCTAGTGCTGGGCAGAAAAAATAGCACCGGCGCACCCGAAAGGAACACCTTGACATGAGAATCACCTTCCCTCATTGGCGCCACGTACGCATACTCCTGCTTTTAGGCTTCGCGCTGTTGATAGGCTTCGCCCAAGTGCGCCAGTCGCTGCGGCCTGATTTTTCAGCCCATCTGGAAATTGTTGTCCAGCGCGCCGACACAGGAGAGGTTGTTCCGGCGCGCGTCTATCTATTTAAGGCGGACAAGCCTTTCCGGCTCAGTCCCGTGGAAAGCCACCTCCCACTGCGTGCTGATTCCTTTTACCGGGAGCGACTCTGGCATAGCAGCAAACATCCTAAAACCCTGGAGGTGACGGCAAAGGACGAATCACATTTCATATTGCTCGAAGGTAGAGCGACGTTTGACCTCCCCGCTGCCGAGAATTATCGGCTGGAGGTGTTTCGCGGTTTCTTCTATAAACCGGTGGTAGAGGAGTTTTCTCTCGAAGCTGAAAAGACGCGGCGTATCACCGTGAAACTCGAACCCATCGCGCCCGGTCGCCAAGAGAACTGGCTAGCGGCCGATGGCCATATTCATTTAATGCGAGAGCAGAAGGACGACGACGTTTTTCTGCGTTGGCTCCAGGCGGAAGATCTCGCCGTCGGAAACTTCCTTGAGTTACAGCGCCAACAGCACGCCGCCCTGCAATACGCCTATGGACGTGAGGGAGAAGCTCGTTGGTCGCGGTACTCCATTCGCTCGGGACACGAATCCCGCAGCGCTTTCTATGGGCACTCTCTCTTCCTTGGTCCCAAGCGGATGATCCGGCCCCTGAGCATTGGCAGCGCGCTTGCCAACTCGCCCGAGGCGTATCCGTTTCCGACAATCCTGTTTGGGGAGGGCCGAAGCCTGGGAGCTGTCATGGGGTTCGCCCATTTACGGAATTATCGCGGCGACATACCGCACGCTACGCTGTTGATGAATCTGGCTCGGAACACGATCGACTTCGTGGAGCTGTTTCAATTCGGGGATCTCGCCCTCGGCAAGTGGTATGAACTGCTCAATGCAGGATTTCGGGTCGTGGGCCTGGCAGGCAGCGACTTTCCGGCGAACCACTACGGTCCTTATCCCAGATCGACCGGCCGTCAGGGGCCGTGGCTGCGGGAGATTCCCCTGCTCGGCCCCGAACGGGCCCTGGTGAAGATCGACCCTGGCGAGTCCGCCTACGAGGCCTGGGCGGCGGGAGTCCGCCGGGGAGCCGTCTTGCTGACCAATGGGCCAATTCTCGAGTTTTCCGCCAATGGCAGCTCGTCCGGCGCGGTTCTCGAGTGGGCGGACCAAACCTACACGGTGGAAGGAACCGCCACGGCGGTTTCTTATCGACCGATCGAAAAGGTAGAGATCGTCGTCAACGGCGAGGTGGTCGCGACGAGAGCGGGGGACGGGGGAAGCACTGAAATCTCATTGCCCTACAAGGTGCGGATCGATGCGAGCTCTTGGATTGCCGCTCGTGCCAAGGCCGCGAGTGATCCCGAAGGACCTGAGATGTGGGCTCATGCCAATCCCGTTTACTTGCTCAGGGAAGGAAAAGCGGTGTACGTGGCAGCGGCGCGAAAGGCGGTTCACGATCTTTGGGAGAAAGAGACTGCCTACTACAAGCTTCCCTCGCTGGTTTTTCAAAAAGTGGAACAGCGGCGGGAACTGCTTGAGCTCGTCGAAGAGACCCGCAAGATACTGCGTGGCCCACAGCCTAGCTGGGTCCGCGGCGGCCATGGCGCCGCCGGCGGTTGAAGCGCTTCGCACCGGAGAATCGGCGGCTCGACGTCGTGGCGCTCAAAGCGCCTGGATTCGCATAGGCGCATGCCTCTTCGTCGTTGTTGGGAAACAACAGTCCGCTGACTCCGTGCTCGACAATTTCTCCTAGCCCTCCGGCGGAACTGGAAATAACCGGCACTCCCCGCATGATGGCCTCCACGGCGACGATCCCTTGGGGCTCGGCCCATACCGAAGGAACGACAGACGCCCAGGCCTGCGACCGTGGGCGTTCGAGTTGGCGAGGCGACATCCAGCCGAGGAAGTCTGCCGATTCGGCGACGCCGAGCGAGCCTGTCAGATTTTCCAGCTTCGAGCGTTCGGCCCCCCGCCCGGCCACGACCAAGCGAGTCGTCGTAAACTCGCGGTGGAGCCGTGAGAAAGTGCGGATCAACACGTGTACGCCTTTCTCAACCTCCAACCGGCCGCAGAACAAGAATGTAGGTTTGGAAGCCGGTTGTCTCCATTTGAGCTGCACGTTTGCCGGGAGCGAGGCGGCTACTTTGAGTTTGTCCTGGTCACTCACTCCATCGTCGAGGACATTGGCTTCGATCCGAACATCCGGACCGGCGTGGGACCCTACCGAATTCAGCATGACGGCCAGCGGCAGCGCGTACCGGGCGTCGGCGGCGCTGGCCACCGCAAGTGTAGAAGGGCTGCGATTCACGGGAGCAATTGAGGTGCGTTAAGCGAGCTGATTACGCCTCGACGAGGTCAGCTAGAAGGCACCGTGTTTCGTCGGTCGAGGCGGGTTTGCGGGTGTGAACAATTGCCTTCAAAGGACTGCAAGTTGCCCGATAGGTGTCTATGGGAACGATCCCTGTGAAGCCCTGGTCGGGCCAGCTATCTTGGGACGAACTTTTGGACACGCATCCCGAAGCTCACGTCCACGGCGTAAACACTGCCGTCTGGGGCTACAGCCACGTCGTGCGCCCAATAGAGCTGGCCGTTGTATTTGCCGAAGGACCCCCATTTCGCGAGAATGTTGCCCTCCAGATCCAGCTTCAGCACCCGGTTTCGGCCCGGGGGGGTGGGCTGCATGTCTCCGCCGTCGGCCACGTAGAGGTGGCCGTCAGCTGCCACCTCCAGGCCCCACGGACGCCCGAGTTCGCTGCTCTGCCACTGCTTGAGGAAGTTGCCGTCAGCATCGAAGACCTGAATGCGCGAGTTCGCACGATCAGCGACGTAGACCCTTCCTTCATCATCGACGGCAATTCCGTGAGGCGTAGCGAACTGACCGGGCTCGTCACCTTTGTCGCCCCAATCGAGAAGGAATTTCCCATCGGGGGAGAACTTAGCCACGCGGCTGTTGCCATATCCGTCCGAAACGTAGAACTCTCCGCTTGAAGCCACCACGATGTCGGTCGGCTTGTTGAAGTGGTTGCCGTCCAGGCCGGGGACTCCCTTAGCGCCCAGGGTCATCAAAAGCTCTCCGTCGTGGCTGAACTTTGTGATTTGGTGGTGTTCGGTATCGGTGACCCACACGTTGTCTTGGGCGTCGACGTCCAGCCCATGGGCATTGCTGAACATCCCATCGCCCCAAGAGGCGACGATCTTCCCGGTGGCTCCGTCCAGACACAGAATGGGTCGTGATCCGCGGTGGAAGACGAAAACATGGTTGTGGGAATCGACTCCTACTCCGCCGACCGCGGCGAGGAAGAATCCGTCCGGCAGTTGCGGCCAGTCGTGGACAACTTCGTAAGACGAGGAACTGCCGTCGGAAATCAGCGGCGCCAACCCCAGGCCTCCGATCAAGATGAATGCGGCCAATAAGTAGATCCTTCGCATGTTCTACACTCCTTCTGAACTTCGCTGAACGAATACGCCCTCCCGTCGAGGGCGACCTTGCGGGGGGCCGGCTAGGCGGCCGGAACCTGGTCAAGCACGCGCCCGGATGTTGACCCAAGTATGGACGTGTGGAGAGCCGCGAAAATACCAGATCATCGTGGGACTCTCCAATTGCCACACATCCCACAGGCCGTCTTGGCCGATGTCCATGTTTTTGTAGAACGACATGGAAAGCGCCTCGACTCCGCCGTTGGCGCGAATGAGTTTCATCGCCTCGTCCGTGTCTTTCTTGCGGAAGGGCAAGAGCAGATCGGCCAGGACCTTTTCAACCAGTTCTTGCTGGTCCGAAGTCATCTCGGATACCGGTATGCCGGCAAGGTGGCCGGATGAGCTTTTCAGCGAGACCGTGGCGGTGCCCTGCTCCTCTCTGGGGTCTCCGAGCAGGGCGATGTCCCGCTGCTTGCCATCGAGGGCCTGGAACACTTCGTTGGCCCGCCTGGCTTGGTACCAGTAGACATTCTTGGGGTGGTCGGGTTTCTCATTAAACCCCCCGGAAGCATGGCCATAGAAAATCGGTCCGCCGAAGGCTGCTCCCTCAACCGAATCGCCGTCGCATCGGCTCGTGCAGTGTCTTCCTGTGAGGACGAACTCGAACGCGCCGGTTCCCGGGGAACCAAACAGGGCTACCGAATAGTTCTCGAGTCCGCCGCCGTCTTCCTGAACGTGATAAAGAACTTTGTCGACGAACTCAGGGTTGTGCAAGCCCCGGAAGATCTCGCGGATCATGGCCTGCTGGTCTGGGCGGAAGAACTCGCCGATCTTCATCGGCGTGACGAACCAGTTGTTGTCCACTTTGGAGCGCAGTGGGTGGTCAAAGGGGAAAACGACCTTTTGCCTCTGCTCGCTCGATAGAGTTTCGTACAGCTGCGTAACCACGGTTTCCGAAGTCTTAGCCTGGTCCGCTCGAAGGGACCCGGTTGCTAGAGCGGCACCGCTGAGAGCAGCCGTTCGAAGAAATCTCCTTCTGTTGATTCCATCGCAATCGCTGCAGGTCATCATGGGGGAGGCTCCTTTCTTGAAGCTTTATCGCACGTTAGGCAAACAGAGTCAACCGTTTTCTCGGCCAGCCAGGGTGAAGTTCGCGTAGTGAGCCGTCCGGCCGATAGCCTGGTCGGCCCCGCGGGTCCTTCTCCGGACACTCCGAACTCTGGTCCACTCGCTAATCCACTTCGCGTCTGGCCAACTCTCCCCGCCCTCGACCGGCGGCTCTCGCTGCCATAGGGCTTCAGCGTAACCCTTCAGAGGCGGAGAGACCTCTGCGTATCGCTGCAGGGCAAGAAGACCCCTGTGGCGCGGGATCCCAATGAACCCACGAGCCGACTCTCCCCTCCGAGGGCGAAGCTGTGTGCCGGAAATACGCATCAATCTGGGCTGCCGCTAAGCTATACTACTCGGCGGGGTAAGCTCGATCCGTCAGTAAGGCGTTCGCAAGGACGGAAGAAACTGGTCCGGCCGTAGCGAGTTTCTGCACCAGGCTCAGAGGGAACGCAGCAGCGAAGCGACTGAGGGTTAGAAAGAGCGCTCATGGGCCGACCAGAAATCCACCGGGGAGGGGTGGAGAAAGGCGAACCTAAAACCAAGCACGACCGGCCCGAGGAGCGAGGCGGGAAGCTTGTTAAAAAGAGCGCCCCGTCTGCCGACCCAGGCTCCGACCCGGGCAAGAAGGATTCCACTCTCGCAAGCGCTAGCGCCCAGCTGCTGGAAACTGAACGTCAACTCGACGAAACCCGGGAATTGCTGGCCGAGGAGCGTGCCGTCGGGCTCGAGAGACTTCGCCAAGCCGACGAGATTCGGGAAGAGACAGCGTTGGGGGTGCGCGCTTTTCAGCGCGATTTGGAGACTAGTTTACGCCTCTATCGGAGCCAGCGGGCGTGGAAGGTGATGCTGTTGCTGCGCCAAGCGTACGCCTTGCTGGTTCGCCGGGGGCTGCGAGGCATTCCCGCCTTTGTCAAGTGGGTAGCGTCGCTCGCGCGGCCCTATGGGGGATTGGCCGGGGCAGAGCTTGGCTTCCCAGACGTGAGGAACTACGTGCCGGTCGAGTTGCAGCGGTCGTCTCTCGACGACTCGCTTGCCGAGGCCGCCGGCGTCAGGACGGCGGCGCTTAGGAAATACGACGTCATTATTCTCACGCTCTTTGACTTTGACTTCCTATTTCAACGGCCCCAGCAACTGGCCTGTCAGTTTGCCCGTCATGGGCATCGAGTGTTTTGGGTGAGCCCCGGACGGCGGCTGCCTCTTTCGGCGGCGCATGAGTATGAGGCGCTTGAGATTCGAAAAAACGTATGGGAAGTTCGACTCCGCGCGGACTGGCCCGATATTTTCGAAGACCGGCTAAGCCCGGAAGAAGCAGCGGGTGTCGTTTCGTGCCTGGAGGAGATCTATCGTGAATGGGCTATCGCGGAATCTTGTGTGGTCCTACAGCTACCTTTCTGGCGGCGCATCGGGCTGAGTCTGGGAGAGCGTTTCGGCGCCAAGGTTCTCTACGACTGCTTGGACGACTGGCGGCACATGCCCAGGGTGGGACCCTTCAATCTAGCCGAGGAGAAGCAGCTTTTCTCTGAGTGCGACGTTTCCGTGGTTACCGCGAAGGGAATGACGGTCGGCCGCCACCGAGACAAGAACCCTTCGGTTCTTATTCGCAATGGCGTGGACTACGAATTCTTCTCGCGGCCCCAGAGCAACGAGGAGATGGCGAGCATTGCGAAACCCACGGTCGGATACTTCGGCGCACTGGCCGACTGGTTTGACTATGACTTGATGTTCGAGGTCGCCCAGGCGAGGCCGCAGTACTCGTTCGTGCTGATAGGCGGGTACGATATGGAACAGACACGGCAGACGAACGAAGTCTCGCGGCTGAGCAGACTACCCAACGTCCACTTCCTTGGCCATCAGGCTTACAGCGAGCTTCCTTCCTACCTCGCTCACTTCGATGCCTGTATCATTCCATTCCGCGTCAACGACCTCACACGCATGGTCGACCCCGTGAAACTGTACGAATATCTAAGCCAAGGCAAGCCGGTGGTTTCGACGGAGATGGCCGAACTGAAGTACTGTTCCAACCTAATCTACATCGCCGATGACTCGCAGGATTTCGCCCACAAGCTCGATCTCGCCCTGAGCGAAGACGACGCGAGTTTGAGCCTCAAACGAAGATCTTTTGCTGCGGCGAACAACTGGACACAGCGTTTTCAGGCGATGGACATGGCGCTGCGAGAGTCCTTCCCGCTAACGTCGATCGTTATCGTCACTCATCACAGCCAGGATTTCATCCGACCCTGCCTAGACTCGATTCGGCGAAACACGAGCTACCCCAACTACGAAATCATTGTTGTTGACAATGCCTCAAAGGACGCCACCCGCGATATACTTGCGACCTACGCCGAGAATGAACCCCGTCTTCGGGTAGTCCTGCAGGACGAGAACGCCGGATTCGCGCAGGGGACCAACGTAGGCGTCGAGCGGGCCAGCGGCGACTACCTGGCACTCCTGAACGTCGACACGATCGTCACCTGGGGCTGGCTCGAGCGTCTCTTGCGCCATTGCCGGCCAGACGCAGGTGTAGGCGCCGTCTTGCCCGTAACCAACTGGGCGACCAACGAGGCCAGAATCAACATCGCTTACGAGCACATGATGGAGATGGAAGAATTCGCCGCCTCATTGGCGCGTCGCCACTTCGGACACTCTCTCCCGCTTGAGACGGCGCCGCTTTTCTGCGCGGTGATCCCCAAGGTGGTGTGGAACGAGCTAGGGCCCCTCGACCCGCGTTTTCAAGTGGGAATGTTCGAAGACGACGACTACTCGTTGCGGATCCGCAAGGCCGGCTTGCGCATCCTGTGCGCGGAGGATTGTCTGGTACACCATTTCGGTTTGGGGTCTTTCGGCACACTCCCACCCGCCGAATACGATCGAATCTTCAATGAGAACCGCTTCGTATTTGAACAGAAGTGGGGCGTGGAATGGAAGCTGCCGCCGAGACGCGCGGGGGTTCCTGTCCATTGCGTGAAATTCGACCCGACAAGTTTCGTTTCAGAATCCCCGGCGTAGCACCCGCGCCGCTCCTGTCGGTCTCAGCATGGCCGCGCACCGGCGTTCGCGGCTCTGACCCGCCCCTCGTAAGGCTGTGCGCCGGCAAGCAACTGAGCCTGGAACGCTAGTGACAGGCCAAATCTCAGTAACGACCATGGCGCCATGACCGCTCAGTAGCATTCGCGGCTTCGATCCGTGCATCGCGACGGGGGGCAGATAGGCCACACCAAAAAAACGGGGATCTCGGCGCTCGCTGCTAATCTTATCGAAACGGTCCGCCGATCTTGGTGGGATTCCCCTCTACCGTGGTCCAAGCGCTCGTGTCCCCCGATTCGAAACCGTCGGCGCACTCCAGCCGAAAAGAAGATTGAGCAAGCCCGAAAGGTGATCGATCGCAACCCCGACTACTACCGCCCTTACAACCAACTTGCAATGGCGCTTGCCCGTCGAGCGCGGGAAACCGCCGACTCCGACTACTACCGGCAGGCACTCGCGGCCGTCGAGGCGTCGCTCGAACGCAAGCCCGGCAACTACGGAGCACGCAAGGCGCGCGTCTGGTGCCTACTGGGGCAACACGAGTTTTCCCAGGCTCTTGAGGAAGCCAAGGCTCTCAACAAACTCGCCCTCGACGATGTACAGGTATACGGCTTCCTGGCGGACGCCTATACCGAACTGGGCCACTATCATCAAGCGAATGCCGATCGGGACACTCCCGGGTCAGGTGCTGGCCTCGGGGGTCACGTCGCCCACCGTCGAGGACGTGAGGATTTGCTTCGGCGAAATCGAAGCCGTGCCCATCTTCGCTGGCCTTTCTAGCTTCGTCGCCCTCTACCAGATCGTGGTCACCGTCCCAAACGTGCCGCCAGGTGATGTTCTCGTGCTGGCCAAAGTCGCCGGCCTGCAATCACAAGACGGCATCTCGATCAACGTCGCGGCGCCGTAGGAAGATCTCAAGCGAGATTGTTGTGGTCTGCACGGGCGACGGGCAGGTTTTTCAAACTGGCCGGACACCGGTCAACTCGGTCCGCCGCACCGACTTCGCTTCCCGTCCGGCTAAACCCGACTCGTTAGAATGGATGGGATGGACGGCATTCTCGTCTTCAACAAAACGTGCGGCATATCCTCGCACGACGCCGTCCAGCAATTGCGGCGGCTAACCGGCATCAAGCGTATCGGCCATTTGGGGACGCTCGACCCCATAGGCACCGGCGTGCTGCCGATGTTGGTCGGTCGAACCACTCGCTTGGCGCGCTTCTTCCTAAACCACGAGCGGACCTATGAGTCCGTCATCCGCTTCGGCTTCGCCACCGACAGCTACGACCGCACTGGAGAGCCTGTCACCGAAGTGCGAAACGTCAAGGTGGACGCTGCACAAATTGAAGCTGTCTTGCCCGAGTTCCGCGGCAAACTGATGCAGACGCCTCCTGCCGTCTCGGCGAAAAAGGTCGATGGCGTTCCCGCCTACAAATTGGCCCGTCAGAAGAAGCCGGTAAAACTTGACCCGGTTGAAGTCCATGTTTACGAGTTCGTACTGCTCGACGTCACGGACGAGCGCGCGACGGTCCGAGTCAGTTGTTCCCCTGGCACCTACTTGCGCTCGCTAGCGCATGACCTCGGACGGAAACTAGAGGTCGGCGCCCACGTAGAACAGCTGCGTCGCACCGCGATGGGTGAGTTTACTCTCGACATGGCGCGTTCACTTGAACAACTCGACGCTCTCAAGAGGGAGGGACGTCTTAGGGAAGCGCTGACTCCTCCCCAGATGCTGCTGCCGGAAATGCCGGCCGAGCGCGTCGATGCAATTACGGCAGCTCGGATTACCCACGGTCGAGACTTTCGGGTGTCGCCGTTTGGAAACCGCCAACAGGCCAAGCTCGTAAAAGCCATCGCCCCCGACGGCAGCCTGCTCGCCATCGCGGAAGCCCGACTTCCGCTCCTGTACCACCCGATTGTGGTTTTGTAAGCGAACTGATCAGGCCGACCGGAGAATTCCCAGGAAGGCACTCCCAAAGTATTGACCTAAAGAGGGTCAGCCCATTGTTGCGCCCTGCCGGTTCCGGCTTGCAGAAGTAGCTCACTCAACCTGCCTCGACCCCGCTTCTACGTGCCTTACCCAATCCCCAACTCGTCCACCAGCTCCAGGGGAGTTCCGCAGCGAGCGCAGATGATCGAGCCGCAAGCCCTACAGCGAAGTGGATCAGCAGCGCTTTGGGCGCACAACGGGCAATAATAGTCCGCAGTGTCATCCGAAGCCGCGGGTTCCTCTCCTGCTTCCGTTTCTGCGGGAAGTTTGGACCGGCAATCTCGACATCGGACTCCTCGGCGGGTGCCCTTGGCTGAAGGAGAAACTCCTTCAGCGGCTTGCTTCAGCGGTTCGGACATGGTCAATCGGTTATCTTACTCCATCCAATCCGCGCGTCCCTGCGCAAGAAGCCGGCGAACCAATAGGACAGCTCAAGCTCACGCGTACGGTCCGCCCCAAGTGATCATACCCCTCTTCTGGTTGGCTTTAGTTTTCGGCTGTGCTTCTAGCCCAGACGCTACGCCTGTTGAAGAAGCCTTCGTCGCTCGCAAAACGGTCGACTTGTGGGAAGAACTGGTCCCCGACGCTCCTGTAGTCGTGACCCTAAATCTGGGGGAGCGTGTTGAGATCGTCGGACGGCGCCGTCGCTTCGTCGAAGTCCGCGGCAGCTCAGGTGATCAAGGTTGGACCCACGAGTCAATGCTGATCACCCCCGACGTGCGGGAGCTGATGCAACAGTTACGGGACCAAGCCAACTCCGACCCCCCGCAGGGCACGGTGCTCGCGCTACACACTTTGAACGTCCATCTCGAACCGTATCGCTGGGCGCCAACGATCTTCCAACTCAAGGAAGACGAAGAAGCCATATTGCTCCGCCACCGTCTCGTGGAGCGCGTTCCACGCCGTCCCGAAGAGGGGAAACCTCCACCCGCCCCCACCGGCCGCGACAATTGGTATCTGGTGCGGGTCTCTGGTGGGCAAGCCGGCTGGGTCCTCACCACCGGCGTCTATTCCGGTATTCCCGACGATGTCAAGCAGTTCGCCGAGCGGCGCCGAATAACCTCCTACTTCGCGCTGGGAGAAGTCCACGATCCCCGCCGCGGGGAAGCCAAGAGGACATGGCTCTGGACCCAGACCGAGCGGCTCAAGCAGCCGCACGACTTCGACTTGATTCGCGTCTTCATGTGGAGTCGCCGGAGCCGCTCCTACCAGACAATCAAGTTGGAACGTGGCCTCGTGGGCTACCTGCCCGTGCTCGTTCATCGAGACATAGACACGCGCTGGGGCAAAAGAACGGGTTTCTCAATCAACCTCGAAGGGCAAGGCCGGCGGCTGCGAAGGACCTACGCGCTTGTAGAGAACCGGGTCCGCCGGGTCGGCGAAGAGGTGGAGACGTCGGCTCGCCCTCCGATCAAGCTGATCCGCAAGAGCCCACCTCCTCCGCCTTCCCCCACCCTGCAAGATCGAATCCTCGACTGGTGGGGAAAGTAAGTCAAGCTGCGCCCAGGAATACATCCGGCCCCCTTTGTAAACCCGGCGGTAGCGAAGGCAACTGTTATATTCAAGAAGAATGATCTCTCCACTTCTGGAAGCGTGCCACCGGAGAGCAGTCGAGCGAACCCCAGTTTGGTTCATGCGGCAGGCTGGGCGTTACATGCCTGAATACCGCGGCATTCGGGCAAAGCATTCGATTCTCGAAATCTGCAAACGTCCGGAGCTGGCCGCTGAAGTCACCCTTCAGCCGATCGAGGCCCTCGACGTCGATGCGGCCATCATCTTCGCCGATCTGCTTCTGCCCCTGGAGCCGATGGGCCTGAACCTCGAATTCGTCTCGGGGGACGGCCCAACCATCCACAATCCGGTGCGCTCGTCCCGCGACATCGACCAGCTCGAGACTCAGAACGGAAACGACTTAGGTTATGTCGGCGAAGCGATTGCCAAGGTGAAGACGGCGCTGGACGGACGCGTTCCGACCATTGGCTTTGCCGGCGCCCCCTTCACCCTGGCGAGCTATATGATCGAGGGTGGGAGCTCGCGGAACTTCGCCTTGACCAAGGGCCTGATGTACAGCGACCCCGGAGGCTGGGAGCGGTTGATGGCGAAGATCCTTGAAGTCATTGTGCCCTACGCCGCCGACCAGGTCGCCTCGGGAGCCGACGTCATCCAGATTTTCGACAGTTGGGTCGGTGCGCTGGCGCCGGAAGACTACAAGCGGTACGCGCTGCCACACTCTCGGATCCTGATTCGGCAAATCCAGACGACCGGAGTGCCGGTCATACATTTCGCCACCGGTGCGGGAACTTTCCTGCCCCTGTTGCATGAGGCAGGCGGCGACGTTCTGGGGCTGGACTGGCGCGTCAGACTCGATGAGGCATGGTCCGCAATCGGCTACCAGGCGGCAGTCCAAGGGAACCTTGACCCGGCCGCCCTGTTAGCCCCGCTGCCGGAGATCAAAAGGCAGGTCGAAGACGTCTTGCGACGCGCCGGCAGCCGCCCCGGCTATATCTTCAATCTCGGACACGGAATTCTCCCCGAAACCCCAGTGGAAAACGTCAAGGCCGTAGTCCGCATGGTGCGCGATTTCCAGTCTTAACCTGCCGATCCCGGCAATTCGGGGCCGGCCTGCGATGAGACGCGTAGCGATAGTGGGAGGCGGCATCTCGGGACTTTCCGCGGCCTACTACCTATCGAAGGCCGGCCTCGCCTGCACCCTGATCGAATCTCGTTCCCGGCTCGGCGGGGTCATCTGCGGGGAGCACGTTGACGGCTGCCTGGTCGAGGGCGGACCGGACAGCTTTTTGGCGCAGAAACCTTGGGCCCTAGACCTGATCCGAGAGATCGGCATCGAGGACCAGGTCATCGGGTCAAACGACCGGTTGCGCAAGACGTACGTCGTGCGGAACGGGCAACTGATCGTCCTGCCCGATGGCATCCAGTTTCTGGTCCCTACAAAGCTTTGGCCGGTGATCACCTCGCAGCTGCTTAGCCCTCGGACGAAAGCAAAGATCGCCACGGAATGGCTGCGGCGGCCGGGAAAGCAACATCCTGACCGCTCCGTGGCCGAATTCGTCGAGGATCACTTCGGGACGGAGGTCAACGAGTACCTCGCACAACCCATGCTCGCCGGTGTTTACGGTGGCTCTCCGGAGAGCCTCAGCGTAAACAGCGTTTTGCCAACGTTCGCCGATCTCGAAAGGCGCCACGGCAGCCTCACGCGTGGCATTTTGCGCCAGCGGGCCCTCGCTTCTCCGAGTAAGACAGACGATCAGCAAGGAAACCGACAACCCCTGTTCCTAACGCTCAAGCAGGGAATGCGCCAGCTGGTTGATGCGCTGGCCGAGCGGCTCGAGGGCAAGGTGCGGATCGTGACCGGAACCGCGCAGGCGCTCGACGGTAGCCGAGGAAGCTTCCGTTTGCGGGTCAACGGTGAGAGTCTCGAGAGCGACGAGGTGGTCGTGGCCACACCTGCTTACCAAGCAGCCGAGCTGATGAGAGCCCATGATGCGCAGTTAGCCAGGCGACTCGGAGAGATTACCTACACTTCCTCCATCACCGCTTCGCTGCTCTATCCACGGCCTCCGTTCGACCACTCTCTCGACGGCTTCGGCTTTCTGGTCCCCCGGGCAGAAGGGATGCGGCTGACGGCCTGCACCTGGGTCAACACCAAGTTCCCTGAACGCGTAGCCTCTGACCGGGTTCTGCTTCGTGCGTTCTTGGCAGCCGAACAGGCCGAGGCAGCTTGGGACCAGCCGGACGAGCGGGTGGTTGCCCTCGTTCACGAAGAGCTCAGCTCCCTGATGGGTTTCCGGGCGGATCCCGTCGAGTGGCGTTTATATCGCTGGCCACGGGCGATGGCGCAATACGAAGTTGGACACAAAGACAGAATCGACGAGATCGAAACCCGCTTGCAAGGGACGCCCGGCCTCCATCTCGCCGGAAACGCTTACACAGGAATCGGCATTCCCGACTGCATTCGGCGCAGCAAAAGCCTCGCCGAGAAGATCGCGGCAGCCGCCGGCAGCAGATCCACGCCGAGCTGCTAGCGGAACTAGGACTGCGCCTGCCCGAGGTGCTGAATGCGGCCGACGGCCCGCCCAAGTCACTCCTTTCCAATAGACAATTTGACCTAAGCTGTTCATTCAAAGCATCTTAATGCAGTCAGCCGCACCGTCGCCCTGGATTGGCGAGGTACAATATGATTGAGAACCCAAATCATCAGGGCCCGATGCGAGCATCGGTGTTTTCGGCTGCTTAAAGATCAGAACTCTCTCGTTCGCGCCAGTGCCACGAAAACACTGCGTCGGATCCGCTCTCGGTAGCGGCGATCAAAACCAGCCTGCCATGCTCGAAAATGAGCGTATTTACGAAACGGAGTGCTTGGTCCCAAACGGATCTCAGGTGTTGAAGTGACGAGAGCTCATCCTCCCGGTCGCGATCTATGACACTCAGCGCTCGCTTCCAACAGGCTCTCGTGTATGCCGCCCAGCTTCATCAGAGGCAAGTTCGCAAAGGTGGCCATGTTCCATACGTCGCCCATCTGCTTTCCGTAGCCGGCATCGTGCTCGAATACGGCGGAGATGAAGAGGAAGCCATCGCCGCCTTGCTGCACGATGCGGTCGAGGATCAGGGAGGCGCCCCGATCCGCGACGAGATCCGCGCTCGCTTCGGCGATCGCGTGACCGCGATCGTGGATGGCTGCACAGACGCCGACACGCAGCCCAAGCCTCCCTGGAGACAGCGCAAGGAGGCTTTTGTCGGGAGCATTCCGACGGCTTCACCATCAGTTCGGCTCGTCTCGGCCGCCGACAAGCTTCACAACGCGCGCTCGATCCTGGCCGATTATCGGGAGATCGGCGAGTCTCTATGGGATCGCTTCACGGGAAGGAAACAGGGAACCCTTTGGTACTACCGTGCCCTCGTGGACGCCTTCCTCGAGGCCGGACCTTCACCCCTCGTCGATGAGTTGGAGCGCGTGGTCAAAGAGGTGGAAGATTTAGCGACGACCAGCGGACCAGACAGTTAACAGAGATCGTCCGTCGATCAGCTTCAGAACTCCACCGTTACTGTATCGTGATCGAATAGGGTGCGATGCGCAGAAACCCACCCTCTAACAGGGCCGGCCAGGAATCGATCCCCGCAAGGTAAGTGCGCAATCGGTCAGCTGCGGGAGACCGAATGGCAAATCGATCGGGGTCAAGTAATACGTCGATGAACTTTTTTGGGGTGGGGTAGGTGACCAGCCTGACCTTGTCGCTGGGGTCCAGACCGGCGGCTTCCTTCGCCATCTCGATCGCCCGATCCAGGCCGCCAAGCTCATCCACCAGGCCGTTGGCCTCAGCTTGGCTTCCCATCCATACCCGGCCTTGCGCGATCTGATGAATATCGTCCCACTCGCGCTCGCGAGCGTCGGCGACTTTTTGAACGAAGTTACGATAGAGAGTCTCCAGCTCTTGACGAAGCTTGTCCCGCTCCTCGGGGGCGAAACCGCGATAGTCGCTGTCGATGGCCGCGAATCGCCCGCGGGTGATAATCTCTTTGCTGATGCCGATCTTGTCGTAGAGTCCTCGCAGATTCATCTTGCCGTAGTAGGCTCCGATCGAACCGGTCATCGTTCCGGGGTAGGCGACGATCGGGGCGTTTGCCATGGCGATGTAATAGCCGCCCGACGCCGCGGCGTCAGAGAAAGAGACGATCAAGGGTTTCCCCTCGCTCAGCCGATTCATCTCGCGCCAGATTTGATCGGAAGCGAAGGCGTCGCCCCCCGGTGAGTCGATCCGCACGACGACTGCTTCGATGTCGTCATTGTCTTTGACTTCGCGGAGCGTACGGGAGAAGCTGTCCGAACCCAAAATGTTGGCCCCGAGAAACGGCTCGGTGTCATCTTGCCCGCGCAGGATGCTGCCGACGGCATACACAACGGCTATCTCGTGCTCTCCCGTCAATCCCAGCGAGGCCATGGAAACGTTTCGATACTGACGTAGTCTTAATCGGTTCAAATCTTCCAGGCCGAGCCGCTCCTCGAGAGCCTCAAGGAACTCATCTTCATAATGAAGATCGTCGACCAGGCCCGCATCGAGCGCTTGCTTGGGAGAGAAGGGACCGTTGTCGAGAATGGTCCTCAGCTCCTCCACGGATTTTCCCCTTGACGACCCGATTGATTCGAGAAACTGCCCGTAAACTTCGTCCAGAATCGAATTTAGGACCTCCCGAAACTCCTCCGACATGGACGTGCGCATCCAGGGCTCCACGCCAGCCTTATACTTGCCGCTTTGAAGCAACTCGGCGGTTACGCCAAGCTTTTGAAGAGTGTTTTTGTAGAAGCTGGCCTCGGCCCGCAGCCCTTTCACGTCAAGAAACCCCTCTGGTGTCAGCGATACATGATCGGCGGCGCTGGCAATCAGGTAGTCCAAACTGCTCCCCACTTGGAGAAAAGCTACCACCGGCTTGCCTGACTCTTTGAACTCCTCGATCGCCCAGCGTATCTCCTGTGCTTTGCCCCAGCCGACGCTAAGACCTCCACAACGTAGGACAATCGCCCGGATGCGGTCATCCTTCGCCGCCTTCTTAAAGGCGTTCCGTATCTGCAGCAGAGTCGGCGGCATTCCGGACTCGAGAAACTCCAGCGAAAAGTCCGTGGGGATGTGCTCCGGAACAGGGCCACTCAGTTGTATCTCGAGCACTGCATCGCTGGGAATCGCGGGCTCGACCGATTGAACCATCACGACCACCAAGAGAATCGCCAAGGCTAAGAGAATCGCCAGTACAAATCCGCTAAGCACACCGAGTAGATACTTGACCATGGAAAATCAACCCAGTACTGACCCTTGCAGCCAGTCGCCTACCTTCAACTCCTACCCATCGGGTCTGTCACCCCGTGCAACATTGAGACGACCAGGTTCGGGGGGATCCCGTTTCGTTAGCTGGTTTTATTATATCGTGGGGTCTTTTTGAGACGGGTTTTCGGTTACGCGCCAATCGCCCTCCCGCTTGTGCGCTGGCGCCGTTTGGGCAGATCACAGCGCCCCATGCACATCCAGTTGCCCAGATCAACAATCAACCGGGTTTTGCTTGCGGAGATTTGACAGCACCCGCGAGGAAGGTCTGATCGGACAGACGCTGTCGGCCTGTCTCAACGTGCCGGATTCGCCTGCCTCAGCGTTCTACTGCGATCTCAACCGTATTGCTGCGGCGCCCGTCGGAGTAGTCCAACGTTATGGCCGTGCGGGGGTTGGTCGCAGCTTCGTCGGGGATAAAGACGTTCACCTGAAACAGTCCGACGAAGCCCGGCGTCAGTCCGACAAAAAACGGAACGGCGAAGGGCCCGAAGACGGCCCTCCCAAAGTTGACCAAGGGAATGGCAACCGTTCTCGAAAGCGACCCGGCGAGGGGGGTTTCCTCTCCCGTGCCCACTGCCGGTAACACGGCTCCCAGAGCCGTGGCGAAGATCACCAGCGCGTCTCCCGGACGAGCCGGGGCGGACGAGAGTCCTGGGGCAGTGATCGTGTCTTCCGGAAGAGCGAACACCACGTTGCCGGGCGTGGACTGCGAGGCGTTTACGATGACCCCGTATTCACCGATATTGAGCCGAAAGATGCCCGACGACCGATCCGAAATGTCGGCCGAGACCGAATTGCCCGCCTGGCCGTCGCGCACGACTTGCACGGTCCACGTGCCCTGCGGGGTCTCCCAAGGAATTTGGAAATTGATTTGTCGGTAGGACACGAAGAACAATGGCGCCTCTATCCCGTTTATGATTACCTTGGTCGACGCAAGCTCTGTCGGGAGAGGCGTCGACGCGGCTCCGGTCGTCGAAGGCGCCAGCTGAGTACCGAACAGGGAAACGATCGCTCCGGGCGAAACCGGTTTTGCGCTATCGAATGTGGCCCCGTTAACCACACTATTGAAGGAAACTTCGGGCGGGCCGGCAACCAGCACGTCGAACTCTACCGGGACCTCAAGCGGGTCGTTCGCCGCGTTCGTATTAAATCGGACAAGACCTGCATAAAGGTCCGGAGCCAGGTCGCCCGTACTGGCGGACACCAAATAGGTCCCGCCGCCGAGGTCTTGGGTCGAGAGCCAGCTCCCCCCCGAATCTGTTTCTACGTCCACGCTGTCAACAGTTAGGGACCCGTTGCCGCGATTTGCAACCAAGAGCGCTTGGTCCGCCGCGTCCATGCCCTGCGCTTCCGAAAACTTGAGCACTGTCGAGCTGGCCGTGGCGATAGGACTGTTGGTCACATGAAGTGTGACCGGAACGACACCGTTGTCTTCACCAAACGACGAACCGCTGATTGTTAAGCTGCCATCTTGATCGCCGACGGGCAGGCTGGCGCCGTAGACTCCGGTGAATCGATGAGTATGTTGGAACTTGAATGATCCCTGCCCCGACGACGAAACCAAAAGGTACTGCCCAGCCGGGCTGACCGTCAGGGTTGGAGCTGGACCTCCCGCAGTCTGAAACTCGGTGGAATCGGAGTTCGCGTCGTCAGGTCTGACGTACAGGTCAACGCGGTCCGGCACATTCCCGTCCACATAGACCGTTACCGGGACACGCTGGGGCGAGTCGACCGCATTCGCGTCCAGCACTACGACCTCGCCACGGTAGGTACCGTCGGGAAGGGTCGCCGCCTCGAACAGAACTCCAATTGCCTGACACATCCGTGCAGCGTCGAAGGAACACGGCGCCATCCCGCCAAGTGCCGGCGCCAGCCAGTCGGAAGTACCACCGTTTACCGTCAGAGCCAGGTTGCCGTCGCCGGCATTCCAGGCCTCGATAGCAATATTGGCCGGCCCGTTGGTCCCCGCCGCGATCCAGACAGGCAGGTGCTCGCCGGTGGACCCCTTTAACGCGTTGGGCATCCCTACAGCTGCGCGAGGGACGTTCAGACGCAACATAGGCGCTCCGCGAGCAGCGGTCACAGCGAACACCGAGGGCAGCAAGAAGACAAGAAGAATCTTTTTGATCATCAGAAACGACCTTTATTCAGGAAGTGTAGAGGCGGACAGGCGGGGACTCACTCATGTTAGCTCCAAGCACGTGGGGGGGGGCAACGCTGCAAGCCGTTTTTTTCGCCCAGCTGTCCTCTAGCTAACAATCCCCGCTTTTGTCATAATGGGGAAAACACAACAACCGCAAGGCCGTATGCATACGAAAGGATTGTCTTCCCTTCTTGCGGCCGTCTTCTTCGCGAACGTCGTCTCGCCGGCCCTGCTGGCAGGAATCCCCAGCAAAAAAGCAGTCTATCGCGGTGGCACTGTGTCACGAATGTCGCCCTCAACCGTCGGCACCGTGGACGTCACCGACCCTGAAGATTTTGTCTTCCGCTATAAGGCCGCTGAACTTCGAATCGTCTACGAGAGAGTCAATTCCTTGGAGTACGGGCAAAAAACCGGACGCCGGCTAGGCCTGGCGATTGCCGTTTCTCCCCTGTTTCTGCTTTCCAAGAAACGGCGTCACTACCTTACGATCGGATTCCTCGACGCCGAAGGCCAGCAACAGGCGGCGGTTTTCGAACTGGGTAAGAAGCTCGTCCGGACGACTCTGGCCGGCCTGGAAGCGCGCAGCGGCGTCAAAGTCGTGTATCAGGATGAGGAGGCCCGGCGGGCAAGCCGGAGATGATCAAGAGTTGGTACTGCCCGACACGACGGCTCTCCGCTAAGGCGTTGAGAGTCATCTGTCTGGTTTTCGCCCAAGTCTGCCTCTACCCGGTGTTCGGGTCCGAGAACGGTCGAGCCCTCCTCGAGCAACAACGGCTCAAGATCCTAGCAGTGAAAACGGTCTACGTCGATCCCTTGAACGGAAAAAGCGGTGCCGAACAAATCCGCGACATGTTAATCGGCAGCCTTCACCGTACTGGCCTGTTCGTGATCACGGAAGACCAGGAAAAGGCTGACGCGTTCCTGCGAGGTTCGGCCGAAGACCTGATCTACTCCGACTATTACCGAAGCTACGAGGGGCTACGAGTCCGCGGCTCCGCCTCCTCGAGCGAGCGGGATTCAGGCGAGTCCGAGTTCCAATCCGGGAGTTTTGGGGTGGGCGACATCCAGAACTCCTCCCGTCGGGAGAGGAAGCACGAAGCCGTGGCCGCCATTCGGCTGGTGCTGCGTAGCGGCGAGGTCATCTGGTCAACCACAAAAGAGAGCCCCGGCGGCAAGTACAAAGGATCCGCCGTAGACGTAGCCGACAAAGTCGCGAAAGATCTGGCTGCTGCCTACCACCGCGCTGAGAAACTCGCGGGGAGACCCTAACCGCGCCTTCTCGCGTGTGAGTATTCTCGGACCACGGCCCACTCCCGCACGAGCCCTCCACCTTCAGCATTCTTGACAAAGTCGTACAGTATTGGTAGCCTTCAGGTAGGAAACCGTACTTATCTGTATAGTTTAGGCCTCGCCCGGTCTTCTGCTGCACCTAATGAGCCCCGACCTACCGGTTCTCATTGCGTCCCCGGGAAAGGCTGACGACCACCTACATCCCCCGGAGGAGATGAATGGGAACTCCAGCGAACGAGCTCGAAGTTCTGGCAACGCAAGAATATAAGTATGGCTTCGTCACCGACATCGAGGCCGACTCAGCGCCCCCAGGGCTGAATGAAGACATAGTCCGCTGGATCTCGGCCAAGAAGGAAGAGCCAGAGTTCATGCTCGAGTGGCGCCTGAAGGCTTTCCGCCATTGGACAACGATGACGGAGCCGGCTTGGCACAATGTTCATTACCCGCCGATCGACTATCAGAGCATTGTTTACTATTCGGCCCCCAAGTCGGGCAAAGACGGTCCCAAGAGCCTCGACGAAGTCGATCCCGAACTGCTCGAGACCTACGAGAAACTGGGCATTCCACTCAGCGAGCGCGAGGCC
Organism: Bryobacterales bacterium; assembly: GCA_965222095.1. GTDB lineage: Bacteria > Acidobacteriota > Terriglobia > Bryobacterales > UBA6623. The sequence goes on along the minus strand of CBDCTD010000004.1, from coordinate 357,433 downwards.
TTGGCCGGGGTCGCCGTCGACGCCGTCTTCGACAGCGTCTCGGTGGCGACCACTTTTAAAGAAAAACTCAGCGAGATGGGAGTGATCTTTGGTTCTTTCTCCGAGGCGGTGCGGGAGCATCCCGAGCTGATCGAAAAATATCTCGGTACGGTCGTGCCCTATACGGACAACTTTTTCGCCACGCTGAACTCGGCGGTCTTCAGCGACGGGTCGTTCTGCTACGTTCCCAAGGGCGTTCGATGTCCGATGGAGCTGTCCACTTACTTCCGGATCAACGCTGCCAACACCGGCCAGTTCGAGCGGACGCTGATCATCGCGGAAGAGGGCTCCTACGTGAGCTACCTGGAGGGCTGTACGGCGCCCATGCGCGACGAGAATCAGTTGCATGCGGCAGTCGTCGAGCTGGTAGCGCTCGACAACGCGCAAATCAAGTACTCGACCGTCCAGAACTGGTATCCCGGTGACAAGGACGGCAAGGGCGGCATCTACAACTTCGTCACAAAGCGCGGCAAGTGCCTCGGCGTCAACTCCAAGATCTCGTGGACCCAAGTGGAGACCGGGTCCGCGATCACTTGGAAATATCCGAGCTGCATCCTGATGGGCGACAACTCAGTCGGTGAGTTCTACTCCGTCGCCGTCACCAACAATCGCCAACAGGCCGACACCGGAACGAAGATGATCCACATCGGCAAAAACACCCGCAGCACGATCATATCCAAGGGCATCTCGGCGGGCTCTGGCCAGAACTCCTATCGCGGGCTGGTCAAAATCCAAAAGGGCGCCACCGGAGCACGCAACTTTTCACAGTGCGACTCGATGCTGATGGGCGACAAGTGCGGGGCCCATACGTTCCCTTACTTGGAAGTCAAGAACTCGACCGCTCAGGTCGAGCACGAAGCCACGACCTCGAAGATCGGCGAAGATCAGCTCTTCTACTGCCAGCAGCGTGGAATCTCGACCGAAGACGCCGTTTCGATGATCGTCAACGGCTTCTGCAAGGAAGTCTTCCGCGAGCTGCCGATGGAGTTTGCCGTTGAGGCCCAAAAGCTGTTGGGCGTCAGTCTGGAAGGCAGCGTGGGCTAGATTGCCCGTGGCGAAAGTCGGGCGGAAGAGAAAAATGGGGACTGCCACCAATTCGCTGCCCGTCATGGCCCTAGAAAAAAAGTACTTAACCGGAAGCGAATTGGCTGGCTGTACCCGATTTTTCGCGACGTTTACTCTTGCCGCGGGCTACTAGATTGCCGGGCGTATCCGGTCCCACGGGGTGATGTAAAGACATGCTGGAAGTCAAGAATTTATTCGTCAAAGCAGGCGACAACGAGATCCTCAAAGGCATTAGCCTCTCGGTCAAGCCGGGCGAAGTGCATGCCATCATGGGTCCGAACGGCTCGGGCAAAAGCACTCTGGCCCACGTGCTGGCCGGACGGGATAGCTTCGCGGTAACTTCGGGCGAAGTGAGCTACCAGGGCAAGGACCTGCTGGAGCTTGCGCCGGAAGAGCGGGCTCAAGAAGGCATCTTCATGGCGTTCCAGTATCCGGTCGAAATCCCCGGCGTCAGCAACCTTTACTTTTTGCGAACCGCGCTCAACGCCATCCGCCAGCACCGCGGGGAGGAGGACCTCGACGCCGTAGACTTCCTCGATCTCGCCAAGGACAAGATGGCGCTTCTCGGCATGGGCGACTCTATGATGAACCGCTCTGTCAACGCCGACTTCTCCGGCGGGGAGAAGAAACGCAACGAGATCTTCCAGATGGCGGTACTGGAGCCGAAGCTCGCGATCCTCGACGAAACCGACTCCGGCCTTGACATCGATGCCCTAAAGGAAGTCGCCAATGGCGTCAACTCTTTGCGCGGCCCTGAACGGGCCATTGTGATTGTTACCCACTACCAGCGGCTGCTCAACTACATCATTCCCGACTACGTGCACGTTCTCGCCGACGGCCGTATCGTCAAATCGGGTGACAGGACCCTGGCGCTCGAACTCGAGGAAAAGGGCTACGGCTGGGTCGAAGAATCCGCGCCGAACGGGCAGCCGGTGGGCGTCTAAAAGGAAGGGTCAGCGGAAGCGATGGTCGCGGTTGCCGAACACTTGGACGTCTACCTGAGCAGCTTCGAAAAGCTGCGCAAAGATAGCGCTACGTCCGAGCCGGAATGGCTGTCAGCTCGTCGCGACTTGGGGATGCAACGTTTCGCGGAGCTCGGCTTCCCGACTCCTCGCCATGAAGAGTGGAAGTACACGAATCTGGCCCCGCTTGCCCGAAAGTCGCCGCCGTTGGCCGATCCCGTGCCCGACGGAATCTCCACCGCGCAGCTCGAATCGGCGGGTTTGGCGGAAGTGGAAGGCCATCGGCTCCTGTTCGTCAACGGCCGTTTCAACGCGGCGCTCTCGCGGATTGAAGCCTCCCCGGGCGGCGTCCGGGCGGGTACGCTTGCGGAAAGGCTCTCCGCCGGCGACGGCTCGCTTGAAGAGCACTTCACGCATTTGGCCGATGTCGACAACCATGCCCTCGTAGCCCTCAACACGGCTTTCCTCGAGGACGCCGCCTTGGTCGAGATTCCCGCGCGAGCCGTGATCGACGACCCGATTCACGTAGTCTTCCTCAGCTCGGCCGACCATCCCGACCGGGTGTCTCATCCGCGCGTCTTCATCCGCGCGGGTCGCGATTCTCAGGCGACACTCATCGAGAGTTATCTGGCGCTGGGCGATCAACCCTACTGGACGAACCCGATCACCGAAATCGTGGCCGGCGAGAACGCCCGCGTCGAGCACTACAAGCTGCAGCACGAGAGCACGCGAGCCTGGCATACCGGCATCGTCTACGTCAGGCAACACCGCGACAGTAACTTCGTTTCGCATTCGCTTTCCTTTGGGGGCCGGGTGGTTAGGTCTGACTACCGAGTCCTGCTTGCGGACCAAGGTTGTGAATGCACTCTCAACGGGATCTACACCGTGAAGGGCGACCAGCACGTTGACCATCACACGACGATCGACCACGCCCATCCTCACTGCAATAGCCACCAGCTTTACAAGGGTGTCCTCGACGACCGCTCGACGGCAGTGTTTAACGGCAAGATCATGGTTCGCGAGGACGCCCAGAAAACCGACGCCTTCCAGAGCAACAAGAACCTGCTGCTCTCGGAAAACGCTAACATCAACACCAAGCCGCAACTCGAGATCTTTGCCAACGACGTGCGCTGCTCTCACGGAGCCACCGTCGGCCAGATCGATGAGGACGCGACCTTCTACCTGCGCTCGCGCGGCATCCCGCACTCGGAAGCGCGCGGCCTGCTGACTTACGCCTTTGCCGCCGACATCCTGGAACGCATCCAAGTCGAGACCCTGCGCGATCGCCTGGAAGGCGACCTTCGGCGGTGGCTGTCTTCGAACGTCGAGACGAAGGGGGATGCATGACAGCGATACCCCCCCCTTCCGTGTCCGCCTCCGAAGGCAATGCTGTCCAGCAGCTGGATGTCGCCGCGCTGCGGCGTGATTTCCCAGCGCTCGACCAGAGCGTCCACGGCAAACCGCTGGTCTATCTCGACAACGCGGCCACGGCGCAAACGCCCCGAGTCGTGATCGACGCCATTCGAAAGTTTTATGAGCAAGACTGCGCGAATGTGCACCGCGGTGTGCATGAGTTGAGCCAGCGGGCGACCGACGATTACGAAAATGCCCGAGGGGAGGCGCAAAGATTCCTCGGGGCGGCCGACCGTAGCGAGATCATCTACACGCGCGGAACGACCGACGCGATCAATCTTGTCGCTGGAAGCTACGGCCGAAAATACGTTCAGGCCGGTGACGAAATCGTGATCTCTGCCATGGAGCATCACTCGAACATTGTTCCCTGGCAACTGCTGTGCGAAGAACGCAGCGCCCGTCTTCGAGTGGCGCCGATCAACGACGACGGGGAACTGCTGCTCGATGAGTTTCAAAAGCTCCTCACTGATCGAACCCGGCTGGTCGCCGTCGCCCATGTCTCGAATGCACTTGGCACGGTCAACCCGGTGCGGACGTTGATTGAGATGGCCCACGGGCGCGACATCCCCGTCCTCGTCGATGGAGCGCAGGCCGTACCGCACATGAAAGTCGACGTGCGCGCGCTGGACTGCGACTTCTACGCCTTCTCCGGCCACAAGCTCTTCGGGCCGACGGGCATCGGAATTCTCTACGGTAAACGGCAGTGGCTCGAACAGATGCCGCCCTATCAAGGTGGCGGAGACATGATCAGCAGCGTCACCTTCGAAAAGACAACCTATAACGACTTGCCTTACAAATTCGAAGCCGGTACGCCGATCATCGCCGACGCAATCGGGTTGGGCGAAGCGATCCGTTATCTCAACGGGATCGGATTCGACCGCATCGCCGCTTACGAGGAAGACTTGCTGGCCTACGCGACTCAAGCCGTCTCGGCGATTGACGGTGTCCGGCTGGTCGGCACGGCTCGTGAAAAAGCAAGTGTGGTTTCCTTTGACTTGGACGGTGTCCACCCGCACGATGTCGGAACGGTCCTTGACCGCGAAGGGATTGCGGTTCGAGCCGGCCACCACTGTGCGCAGCCGGTGATGCAGCGGTTCGGTGTTGCGGCGACGACGCGTGCCTCGCTTGCCTTCTACAACACGCGGGATGAGATCGACGCCCTGGCTGCCGGGATTCGCAAGGTAAAGGAGTTCTTCGCCTGATGTCCGATTTGCGGGAACTCTACCAGGAGTTGATCGTCGACCACAGCAAGCGTCCCCGTAATTTCGGGAAGCCGGAAGACTTCAACTATTGCGCAAGGGGGTTCAATCCTCTCTGCGGCGACAAGCTCAACTTGTTCTTGCAAGTCGAGGACGGCGTGATTCGTGATGTCAAGTTCGAAGGTTCCGGTTGCGCCATCTCCACGGCATCGGCGTCGATCATGACCGAGGCCTTGAAGGGACAGACGCTCGAGAAGGCTGACGCGCTGTTCCAAACATTTCATTGCATGTTAACCGGACCGAAAGACCCCCAAAACGCTGGGGCGGGTATGGGCAAGCTCGCTGTTTTCGCCGGGGTCAACGAATTCCCGGCCCGGGTCAAATGCGCCACGCTGGCCTGGCACACCTTGCGGAACGCCCTACATGGCGGGGAACAAATGGCGACGACGGAATAAGGTGGCAAGCGATTCTAAGGACGGAGCGATGGAAGACGCGGAGAACAAAGAAGTCGAAGAACGGATCGTCGAACAACTGAAGAACTGCTTCGACCCCGAGATCCCGGTCAACATCTACGATCTCGGTTTGATCTACGACATCCAGGTCGAACCGGCCGGCGACGTCGCGATCAAGATGACGCTGACAGCGCCCAACTGCCCCGCGGCGCAGTCCTTGCCGGTGCAGGTCAAGACGGCGGCGGAGAAGGCGGAAGGCGTGGAATCGGCCCAAGTCGAGGTTGTCTTCGATCCGCCTTGGACTCCCGAGAAAATGAACGACTCGGCCAAGTTGGTCATGAACATTCTGTGAGGAACGACCGAAAGGTGGTGCGGCATGCATTTTAGCTCGCAAGAAGAATACGGACTGCGATGTCTGCTGAGGCTGGCGTCCGAGGGTTCCGGCCGCAGTATGACGATCCCTGAAATCAGCCAGAAGGAGGGCATGTCTGTACCCTATGTCGCCAAGATCATGCGTGTCCTACGCGCCGGCGGACTGGTGACTAGCGAACGTGGACAGGCCGGTGGGTATCGGCTCGCTCAGCCTCCGGAGAACATTGCAGTCGGTCAAGTGCTAGCCGTCTTGGGCGGACGCTTGTTCGAAGTGGAGTTTTGCGACCGCCACGCGGGTAATGAGGATACTTGCACCCATTCTGTCGATTGTTCAATACGTTCGTTGTGGCGGGCCGTCCAGACCGTGGTGGACCAAGTTCTTACGCGCACCACTTTGAGTGATCTTCTTTGCAGTGAAAAAGAAATGGATTCCTATGTCAGCAGTCTTGTAGTTCTCACCGGTGGACGCAGCGCCGATCAAAGCATTAGCCGGAATTTCGGATAGAGGCGAGGGATGGTTGATCAAGAAAAGGTTCTCGATGCGCTTAGGGAGGTCATCGACCCTGACCTTCACCGGGATATCGTGTCTCTGGGGTTCGTCCAGGACCTCCAGGTGGGCGGCAATCGAGTCTCTTTTACCATCAAGCTGACGACGCCGGCCTGCCCGGTTAAAGATCAGCTCCGCGACCAGGCGGAGCAGTCTGTCCGTGCGATTCCCGGTGTTGAAGCCGTCAGTGTGACCATGACCGCCGAGGTGCGACCCCATCGCCCGGCCGGTCAAGGAATCCTTCCCGGCGTGCGCAACATCATCCCGGTCGGCTCGGGAAAGGGTGGAGTCGGAAAATCGACCGTCTCGGCAAACTTGGCGGTCGCGCTCGCTCAGACCGGAGCCCGCGTCGGACTAATGGACGCCGACGTCTATGGCCCCAGTATTCCAACGATCATGGGTATCACGGGCGGGCTACGGCCGGAGCGCGGTGGAATATCTCCCCCCTCGAGCCACGGTGTCAGCGTGATTTCCGCCGGCTTTTTTGTCAGGCCCGATCAAGCCGTCGTCTGGCGGGGACCGATGCTGGCCAAGATGATCGAGCAGTTTCTCGGCCAGGTTCAGTGGGGCGAGCTCGATTATCTGATCGTCGACCTCCCGCCGGGTACCGGGGACGTCCAGCTAACTCTGTGCCAGCGGATCCCCCTTACCGGTGCCGTGATCGTCACGACGCCGCAGCCGGTGGCTGTCAATATCGCCGAGAAAGCGATTATTATGTTCAACCAGCTCAAGTGCCCCCTGTTGGGTGTCATCGAAAACATGAGCTACTGGGAATCGCGCAAGACCGGGGAGCGCGAGTACATCTTCGGCAGCGGTGGCGCCGAAAAGGTCAGCGAGCGGTGGGAAGTGCCACTGCTGGGCAAAGTGCCGCTGGCAACCAGCGTACGTGAAACCTCCGACGGTGGCACGCCGATCGTGCTCGAAGACCCGGAATCCCCGGCCGCTCAGGCGTTCACGTCGGCCGCGAAGAACCTCGCTGCGCAGGTCAGTATCCGCAACATCAACGCCCAAGCGGAAGACCTGGTGAAAATCTCGTTTTGACCGGGGCTGTGGACAGTAAGGGGCTGGGCGCAGACGTGGCGCAAGCACTCTTGCTTGCCGAGCCGACACTCATGTCGGCTCTTGTGCCCTTATGAACCGTTGCCTCTCCGGAATCAATGACACCCTCAGCTGCTGCTAACTTTCCCCCGATTCCTTCGCGGCCCATCTGGCTTCTCATCGAGTACTGAGGTAACACCGAGCTGTTTAAAATGCCTCCCACCGAACAAAACACCCCCCGCGCCGTCGAAGTCACCCGAGCGAATGAACACGACGTGAAGATCCGCTGGCACGACGGCGCCGAAGTCGTCTACCCCGCCCGCTTCCTCCGACTCGAGTGCCCCTGCGCCATGTGCGTGGACGAGCTGACCGGAGTGAAACGCCTTCAGGACGGCTCCATACCCGAAGACGTGCACCCCGCCGGTATCGACCCGGTGGGCCGCTACGCCATCCAAATCTTCTGGAGCGACGGCCACAACACCGGCATCTACACCTGGGAGCGGCTGTACGAGCTGATCGGAAAACTCCCGTAGATGCAGCAAGCCAATTTGGGGTGCGCTGCGACATGACTTGTCAGAGCTCAACCCGTCAGCTCCGAGGGTAAGGCAAACAACCGCCCTCGTGGCGCAGGTCACCCCACTGCCGTGTCGGTACTCTTACCGACACCTGTTTCCGAGCTACCCACGCCCAAGGACCCATGTCGTGCTGCTCCGCCGCTCCTCGTTCACCCGGTCACGGGCGGCAACGTCTTTTGTCTTCAGTAATCCCTGTAGTCTCGCCCAGTGAAATCTCGGCCCCCGCGAGTTTCCCTGGCCGGAATCCGAATTCGGATCACAGTAACACCCTCCGCGTCATATAAATCGAGATCTACGTTTTCAGTAACGACCAGCGCTGGGGGACCTATGAAGCCATTCAGGCCGACATCTTCGACCACATCTTCTCGGCGCTGCCTGAGTTTGACCTGAGGCCGTTCCAGAACCCCACCGGTTCGGAAATCGTTGCCGCGGCCGCTACACTGCGAGAAGGCGCCCAGCCGGGCTAGTGCTCATACTCGTTAGTGGGGGCCGGCCCAGCCCTGCGGGGGCTGATTTGCGCAAGAATCTGCGTGGCAACCCCAAAGAGCCAAGCCGCGGGCGCGAGCCAGCCTTTCGCTTTTGGGGCGCACGCATCCTGCGTGCCGTCACGACATCGATCCCGCTCGTCCCATGCCTTGCGCGGGAGCCTCGCTCTAACCAACTGGGTCTGTCCGACTTATAATCCAGGATTTCCGATTTAGCTGCTCTGACGGCACGAGTCTACACCCTCACCCGGCGAAGCGCAACCATTTCTCCACCCGGTAGAGGCGGCGGCTGAGGCGGGACCGATCGAGCCCCCTTCTTGCCCCTCATGGGGGCTGATCCGCCGCTGCGAAGTCAATTTCGCAGACACCCCTCCGAGCTTCCGTCCTCAGTACACAGATTTCGCATTCGCCAAGTGCGGTGCTACCCGCCCGGCACAGGCAGCGCCCAGATCCTCCGCAGCATGTCGCCAAACAGCCGCCGGTTCAGATGTCCCTCCGCGAACAAGAGCCAGTAATACCGCGCGTGTTTAATCAGCCGACCGCCGGTCTTCATCAACCGGTGCTGCAAGCTCGTCAGCGACCAGCTCTTGATCCGTTGCGGCAGCCCGAGCCTCCGCCATAGGTTCCCCAGGTTGTAGGCCAGCACGCTCAGTTGTAGCCGTACCTCGTTGGCCCGAAAGCGATGGCACGACAGCCGCGTCCAGTGCGTGGCCTGCTTACCTTCTTTGATCCACTGCTCCGCCGTGCCGCGCTTGTTGTAGAAACGCACCACCGAACGGCTCGGCAAGCTCATGCTGGTCACAACGAATCCGACGCGCGGGAATAGCTCGCCCTGATGGTGCTCGACCTTGGCCACGATGCGCCGAGGTTGGGACCAACTCTCCGCCTGATAGCGAAAACTCTTGTAGCGCACCAGCGGCTTGCGGGAGGGCCTTCCCGGTGGCCGAAACAGGATGTCTTCGATCTCCAGCTCCAGGCTCTTGTTGGCCGGAATGCGGATCGCATAGTCCGCGCCGCGCTCCTCCAGCGCCTCGTAGATCTCCGGCTTGGCAAAGGCGGCATCGGCGCGCAAAGTGACCTGCTTGCCTTCGGCCTGTTGGCGCTCGATCTCCGGCAGTAGCAGCTCGCCCCAGTCCTCGGCGCTGTGCACGTTGCCGGGACGCAGCTTCGCCGCCAGACAATCGCCGTGCTGATTGAACAGCAACAGCGGGTGATAGCAGACCGATTCGAAGTGTCCGTTGTAGGCACTGCCTTCCTGTTGGCCATGGACCGGACTCTCGGTGGAGTCCATGTCCAGAACGACCCGCTCGGAGTCGTCGAACGCCTCCCCTTGCCCGACCAGCCCTCGGTTCAGCGCCATCAGCCCCAGCAGGTTCTCTTCGCTCGCCAGCATCTCCGTCTCGAAGCCGTGCAGCGTCGAGGTCAAGGCCGCACCGCGATCCCAGATCTTCTGCGAACCGATCAGCCGAAACGTCGGATCGATCGAAATCCGCTCGGCGTCGTTGAGGTCCTCGTAGCCCGCCAAGCGGCTGTAGACCGACTGCCGCAACAGATCAGCGAGCGTGAACTGCTTGTTTGTGCCTTGCCGGGAGTCGCTGAGATGCTCGTTGATCAACTTGCCGAGTCCGAGTCGCTCGTCCAACTCGCGGACTAGCAGCAGGCCGCCGTCGGAAGTGACGTGCGATCCTTGGAAATCGACTTTCAACAAGCCGTTGAAACTTAGCTGGAATGGCTTGGTTTGTTTTTCACCCATTGGGTGTCGGCCTCCATGGCGTCCTCATCGGGATCTAGCCCCTATGAATAAAGACGCTGAAGGCCGCTGGAAGGTCGGGAGGTCATACATCAAATTGAAAATGCGGGATAAACTCGCCCCGCCATCGACTAAATTAGGAACAGCGGTTTCCGGTGGCCGGTGACAGCAGTGACTCTGACCCTCGGGGTCAGCTCGAGGAGCACCACAAGGACGCCTACGGGTGGGCTCTGAACTGCTGCGACCGGCGGCGGGAAGACGCCGAGAACGTACTTCAGACGGTGTACCTGAAAGTACTCGGGGGCAAGGCGCGCTTTAACGGGAATTCGTCGTTTCGAACCTGGCTGTTTGCTTTGATTCGAAATACGGCCGCCGACCGGCGCCGTTCTTGGATTCGGCGGCTGTTGCGGGAGCAAAAGGTGGTGCCCCCGGCAATGACGCCGAGCCCTGATCAATCGACCTTGGAAGCTCAGCGGGCCGACCTGCTCGAAATGGCTCTCCATAAGCTCAGATTTAAAAACAAGTTTCGACCCTCCAGACCCATTTCACCGAGCTGCAGTGGGACTTGCAGGCGCATATGGAAGCCCTCTCCGAGTCGTTGACACATCTGGAGGCGCAGGAGGAGTCCGTGCTCGCTCAGCTCGATCAAGCCCTGGCCTCCGAAGCGCAGATCAAGCGCACGCAGCTCTCGATGCTGCTGCGGATTCGCGGCATCCTGACTCCCGAACAATTGGGAAAAGCAATGGAAAAAGCAGAAGAAATCAGGCTGGGTTCGCAGTCTGGCTTCGCCCTGCTGGGAGGGTACGGAGGTTACGGTATCCAGCGAAGGCAACTAGAATTCCAGCGAGAACTACAGAAGCACCGACGACAGCTACAACAGGCTCAGAAGAAGCTTCGCGAGCTACAGTAGCCGCGCCTCGCACCAACGGTCGCCAGAAGTGGCAGCAAATGCCCGCCGTCAGGGATGTAGGGGCGCGATTCATCGCGCCCGCTTGCCGCGGCGACAGTTCGTCCACATCGCCCGGCATACAGTCTGTAGGGCCATACGCGTGGATACCTGCCCGTCCTCACCCCGGTGACGGGCCTACGAAACTTCCAGCCCCACCATAGCCGGCAATACCTTGCCGATTTCGTCGTGGACAACTAGGTCGGCCATAGGGTCCAGAGGCGTCTCGGTGCGGTTGATGATGATCAGCTTGGCGCCAACGTGCTTGGCCAACAGCGGCAGGCTTGCCGCTGGCTGGACGACGAGTGACGAGCCCACGGCCAGAAACACGTCGCATGATTCCGAAGCGCGCTTCGCTTGGGAAAGCACATCCTGAGGCATCGCCTGGCCGAAGGATATCGTGGCCGGTTTCAAATACCCTCGGCACGCCCGGCATTGCGGGGCGCGCTCCCCGTCTAGAACCCTTTGTACCGCCTGATTCATGTCGACCCGGTCGCCACAGCTGAGGCATACTGCCTCCGTGGTCGTTCCATGAAGTTCGAGGACCATCTCGTCGGAAAGCCCCGCGCGCTGGTGAAGACGGTCAATGTTCTGGGTGATCAGGGCCGTTAACTTGCCCTGCCGAACCAGTTCGACGAACGAGAGGTGGCCGGCATTGGGCTCGGCGTCTCGCATGTCAGGCCAGCTTTCGACTTTCTGGCGCCAGTACTCGATGCGGTCTTCCTCGTTTCGTAGGAACTCGTCGAAATAGACCGTCCGGTTCCGGGCCCATACTCCGTTGGGACTGCGGAAGTCGGGAATCCCAGACTCGGTAGAGATCCCCGCGCCACTAAACCCAACAACATTCTTGGCTTCGGTGATCCACTGGCGGGCCGCCTGCATGCTCATTTGTTGGCCATCGTAGCACGCCGGCCATAGGTGAGCGGATGGTGTCCCTCTCATCACCAGGGACGTTGTATGGTCACAAGTTGGGGGCGTCTCGGCGGGGTTGATATTCGCACCCCAGCAGACGCGAAGCCGCCGGCGGGAAGGTAGCCGCGACTGTGACGGTGATGAATCCAGCCAACAAACCGTACTCAATCATGTCTTGCCCGTGTGTGTCACGCCAAATCCTGGCACGCAGGAGAAGTTTCCAAAGGGTCTTCCTATGTTCCACCTTATTGGCTGCGCTACTAGGCATAGCTAATGATACGTTGTGAGCCATGTTTGCACCGATGGAACATTGGTACTGTTGATTGGGACGAAGGTACCCGTGGGAATTAAGGGTTTCGCGCTAGTTCGAGGTCGCGAATCTGGAAATACGCCGATCTCCCTAATGCAAATCTCTTATGGGAGTAACTCTTCCGGCAAAGGTGGATAGATGGCCGCCGAACAGACTTTGCAGATGGGCGGGTCGGGTCAGCCTGGCAGTTTCGCCGATCCCGAACAGAGGCAGCGAAGGCGCGGACGAACCGTTGTCCGGGATGACTCACGGCCACCGATCAAGCGCTCCGGCCCTACCGGCTCGCGGCATCCTCCGTGTAGGCCTCCATCTTGGAGAAGATCGTTGAGATATGCACCGTCACCGTTGTGGGAAAAGTCGCTCCCGCCGTGACAGCAAGGAATGACGCCAGAAGCGCGTATTCGATAAAGTCTTGGCCGCGTGTGTCTCGCCAGATCCTGGCGCGAAGGAGGCGCTTCCAAAGGGCTTTCATCGGTTCGGCCTAGCTACCTACTCGACTAGGCACGATAATCATAGAATTCTTCCAGCTCGTAATCAATGGAGCAATAGTACTGTGCGCCTGAGGCACTTATCTTCGCAACTAGGGGTTTTCAGCTAGATCAGCCGGCGATGGGGAATCTCTCGAGTCCCCTGATTGCCAGTTTCTTATTCGAGGGAAGCTGTCTACCATGGAGGAGGCATGTTTCCTTTCCGAGGCGTGGATTTCATCGACTTTGACTCGCTGCTCGACGAGCAGCAGCGCATGGTTCGCCAGACAGCGCGGCGCTTCGTTGACGAGAAGGTCATTCCTGAGATAGACGTTCACTTCCGCGACGCTCTGTTCCCTACACAGATCGTCAGCGAGATGGCACAACTAGGCTTTCTAGGGGCCAATCTTGAAGGCTACGGCTGCGCTGGAATGAGCGACCTTGACTATGGACTGGTTATGCAAGAGCTCGAACGGGGTGACAGCAGCTTGCGTAGCTTCGCCTCGGTGCAAGGCAGCCTGGTGATGTGGCCGATCCTCCACTACGGTAGCGACGATCAGAAGAACGCCTGGCTACCTCGCTTGCAGCGCGGTGAAGCCATCGGCTGCTTCGGTCTGACTGAGCCAGACTTTGGGTCTAACCCGGCGGGAATGCGCGCACAAGCGGTGCGCCAGGGGGAGCACTACGTCCTCAACGGCGAAAAGACCTGGATCACAAACGGCAGTATTGCCGACGTCGCCCTGGTGTGGGCCAAAGAAGGAAGTGAGGTCCGCGGCTTTCTTGTCGAAAAGGGCACGCCGGGCTTCTCCGCGACCGACATCCACGGCAAGTGGTCCATGCGAGCCTCGATTACATCGTCGCTTTCTTTCACCGACTGCCGCATCCCGTTGGAAAACGCGCTCCCGAAGGCGATTGGCCTCAAGACGGCGCTGGCCTGCCTGACGCAAGCCCGCTACGGGATTGGCTGGGGCTCCATCGGCGCCGCCATGGCTTGTTATGAAACCGCGCGCCAATACACCCTTGCGAGAAAGCAGTTCAACGATCGGCCTCTTGCCTCGCACCAACTCGTGCAGCGGGAACTGGCCTGGATGATCACTGAAATCAGCAAGGCGCAGTTGTTGGCCTATCACGCGGCGCGACTAAAGAGTCAGGGGCGCCTGCACTTTTCACACGTTTCCATGCTGAAACGCAATAATGCTTGGATGGCCCTCGAAACCGCTCGCCGCAGCCGCGACCTGCTTGGCGCTAACGGCATCACTGACCAATATCCGGTCTTTCGCCACATGTGCAATCTCGAAACAGTCAAAACCTACGAGGGCACGGACAACATCCATACCCTGGCGATCGGAGAGCGCGTGACGGGCATTGCAGCGTACTCCTAGAGCGCCGAAGCAGAGGCAGACCAATCAGGTGCGCTTTCCACGGAATCGAACCTGTTGAAAGACGAATGCCGAAGAGCGGCGTGGAGAAGCACAAAGGGAGGCAATGCCGTTCGACTCTTTGAAACCATAGCCGGTATACGAGTTGCGGCGCTGCTGATCGCTGCCGCTGTTCTCGGTTCGGTCCTGCTCGGACCATTGCTTGCCTATTTCGAGCGCCCGGAGGCGATTTCGATTTACGCCGCATTCAGCTCGGTGTGTCACCAGCAGCCCGAACGTTGTTGGTGGCTGCTCGATCACCCACTGGCCGTCTGCGTCCGGTGCCTTGGCTTCTATGTGGGCGCGATCGCGGCGTTGGTCGCGGGATGGCAGTTTTGGGTTCCCGCGTTCGTCCTTGCCGCTCTGTCAGTCCTGGCGACGTGGCTGGGCGAGTTGAGTGGTTTGATGCCGTTCACTCCGTGGCTCTGGTTCGTGACCGGATTGTCCCTGGGGTCAACCTGCGTGGCCGCGCTCAGCCACACGGCCTCCTGGCGGAAAAGTCTGAAATCAGGCTGCGTGTGAACTCGATGCCTGCCGGCACGCAGCCAGGCCCGTCTTGCTAAGCTCATCATTTCGCAAATACAGCTACGAAAGGTGCCCGACTCCGGATGCGATAAATGGCCCCTCCCGCGTTCAAAACGTTGGGGCGCGATTTATTACGCCCGAACCTATGTCCCGCAACACTTCGAAAGAGCCGATTGATCCGTGAATGTTTTTGCGAAATACTGTATTGAGGGAGGTTTTGACCGCCCTCGCCGGACGGCTAGCCACTTTCCGGTGCAAAAAGGGAAACTGAGTAGTGGCTTGAAACAGTCAGCCAATTTCGCGACTGGATACCTCCGCAACTTGTTGATTCTTTATACGCGCGAAATTGGTGACAGTCCCGCCGCGAGCCGCAGGCGTATTTTGCACCGGAAAGTAGCTAGCCCCCGATGAATCGGACCTGTACCTGTGGTGCCACGGCACCCGCCGACGCGCAGTTTTGTCCCAGGTGTGGCCGGCCTTTGGACGGAGCACCTAACGAGCCGCTAACACCGGAAGTCGTCCTGCCTGTTTTAACGCCCGACGCTTCTGCTAAACCTCCTCCGATCGGCTTCGGCAACCCGCAAGCACTCCGCTCCGCCCTCCTGGCCTCGTTAGTGGCGGCAGTGCTGAGCAATCTGCCGCTGGTAGGCGTCCTCTGTTTCATTTGGTATCCCGGGGCCGGTTTCCTCTCCGTCTATAACTACCGCCGCCGAACGGGATTGACACCCACGACTTCCGAGGGAGCAAAGTTGGGTTGGATCACCGGTGTTTTTACGTTCGTGATCTCTCTCGCGATGTTGGCCGTCGTCTTTCTTGTCCCTCAGAAAGATGGCAGCGTCATCGAAATCATCCGCCGACAGATCGGCGACTACCCGGCCCAGGAAGAATTAAAGCGCCAAATGTTAGAGCTGCTGGACAGCCCCGAGGCCATCGCCATCCTGATGCTGATATACCTAGTGATGTTCTTCATGCTGGTGGCTGGTTTTACGACCATAGGTGGCGCGCTCGGAGCCAAGGTTCTTGAAGAAGACTGAAAGGGCACTTGAATTTCTGGTCAAGTCTCACCGGACAGCGACCGCCCATGGCAGCCCGTGGCAAAAGTCGTGCACTAGCGAAAATGGGGACTGCCAGGACTGCCACCAATTCGCCCCCGTCATAGCCCTAGAAGAAAGTACTTAGCCTGAAGCGAATTGGCTGGCTGTACCCGATTTTTCGCTAGTGAGCCCCTATGAGCTTCGTACACCTCGAAGCATGAAAATATGGGCCCGTAACGTAGTTCCCCTTACCGCTGTGGCCTTCCGCCCATGATCCGCTCGATCTCGTGCGGCTCCTTTGGCAGAGCGGAACTCAAAACCCGCCCACCATCGCTTGTCACTAGAACCATATCCTCTATCCGCACCCCTATGTTCTCTTCCGGGATGTAGACGCCCGGCTCGATGGTAATCACCATACCGGCCTTTAGCGGTGCTTTGGGGTCTCCGGGGTCGTGTACTCCGAGGCCCACGTGGTGTCCCAACCCATGAGTAAAATAGCGCGCCAGAGGCTTCGCGTTTCGGTCTTTCCCTTGAGAATCCAGTTCCTCTTGCGCGATCCTGTGCAAGCTTTTTGGGCCGTTGCCGGCTAGGGTCATCCCCGGCTTCACGCTGGCGATCGCAGCTTTCTGGGCGGAAAGCACTGCCTCGTAGATCTTGCGCTGCCGATCCATGAAACGGCCATCGACCGGCACGGTCCGTGTGATGTCGGCGGCGTAGTGGCCATACTCTCCCCCGGCGTCGATGAGAACCAGTTCGCGGCTTCGCAGTCGAGCGGAGTTCTTCTTGTAGTGCAGGATCGTTGCTCTCCGGCCCCCGCCAACGATCGGAGCGTAAGCCGGCCTCGGGCAGCCGAGACTCATCAGTCGCTCGATCATGGGAGCCGCCACCTGGTACTCGAACAGGCCGGGCCGGATCCTTTTCCACGCCGCCAGGTGCGCCTCGACGGTCGCGTCTACAGCTTGCTGAATAAGCTGGATCTCCGGCTCGGACTTCACCATACGCATCTCGCCGAGGGCGCCTCGAACGTTCGACATCGGGTGCCCGTCCGCGAGCTTCTTAAGCGTCTTTGTCCAATCCGGTTCCGGCTGCTGCGCAAGGCTTGGGTGCCGCCGCGGGAGCAAGCCGTAGACTCGTTCGTAGCTCCCTAGAGCTTCCTTAACGACAGGGGCCAGCGTGGACACATCCCGAACGTCGGAGAACCCCGTTTTCTGATCCAAATCGGGTTCCCCGGGGCCCGTTCGAGGGCCCGTCCAGCGCTCTCGCGAGGCGTCCTTCTCAGGGAGAAAGAGGATCTCACCGTAAGAAGGCTGTTTCGCGTCTGCCGGCAGCAGCAACAAAACGGCCCCTGGCTCATTCCACCCGGTGAGGTAGTAGAAGTTGTTCTCTTGACGGAATGAAGACCTCGCGTTTTGCGCCTCGCGTTCTCCGTAGCCAAACAGCACAACTAAACCGTCGCTGTGTTTTTGCGCCAGAGCGAGGCGACGCTGCTGATAGGTTGCCGGTCTCTCGCCCTCGCCTGCGCCGAGCGAGACTGCCGCGACAGCCGCCAACAACACCGACCGACGGATGACTGACATAGGACCAGTATAGGTTCCCACGCGGGCGGTCAATGGTGAGCTACAATGCGTGTGCCACCCGTCGCGATAGGTTTTCCGGGGCCACATGGCAGGCGCGCTTCGAGTCATCACCTTCGGTTTCCACTTGCTTTTGGGCTTGTTTCTTTTGGGAGTCGGCTTCGTCGGATCTCAAGCGGGAGAACAGATTCGTTTCCCGTGGATCCCCGGCGTTGAGCCGGATGATATGGCTTCCGCTCTTCTTGCCCTCGGTGTTTTCTTACTTGCCTCGATCGTCCTGGCTACCTTTCGTTCAAAACTTACGAGAGTCCCGTTTCTCCTTTGGAATCTGCTCGTAGCCGGGCTTATCGTTTGCGCTTTCGTCCGGCCATCCTTTCGTTTTGACGGAGCCGACCACTTCCTATACTCATCGATCGCGTTAGTCACTTCGCTCCTGGGCGTTTTGGGCGGTTGGGACCACTTCAGCGGTGCCCGAAGGCCTTCGCCAAGCTCAACAGAGTCCGGCGAAGACGAAGAGGTCCCAGCGGAAGCTGCCGGGCAGGATGGTTGAGAAACCCTGACGCTGCCGC
Organism: Bryobacterales bacterium; assembly: GCA_965222095.1. GTDB lineage: Bacteria > Acidobacteriota > Terriglobia > Bryobacterales > UBA6623. The sequence continues at coordinate 339,781 of CBDCTD010000004.1, read as the reverse complement.
GTTCTTGTAGACAGGCGTTCTTCCTATCGGCCCTCGTCGCCTAAGTGCCTTTCGCTTTAGTGCTTGCATGTCCCCGTTTCAAACGTTCTAATGGGGGACACGCCATGCTGCTTGACGATCCCCGTCCCTACGATCTCGATCGGGTTTTCCGGCTGCTGATCACAGCTGCCACACTGGTCGGCCTTTTTCTTCTTGTGCGCTACCTGGCGGAGGTTCTGATTCCTTTCGCCGTAGCGCTGGTTGTCGCCTACCTGCTGAATCCTGTTGTCACCGTAGTGCAGCGGGGGATCAAGAATCGGACGGGAGCCGTGCTGATCACCGTCTTCGGGAGCAGCTTGTTGGCGGTGGGCCTGCTGGCTTTACTCGTACCGATAGTCATGAACGAGCTGAGGGGGCTGAGGAGCTTGGCGGATCAACTCAGGGAGCAGGGGTCTTTGCTTCAGCAACGTATCGAAGCCATCGCCGCGGGGGATGCTCCCGTCTGGCTCCAGCTTGCAATAGAAAGATCCCGCGAGTTTGTGACTTCGGAGCAGTTCCTAGGACTCGCGGCGGATGCGGCCAAAAAGTTGGCCCCAGGGATTCAAGGCCTGCTGACAGGGGTCTATGGATTCTTCGCCGGTCTGGTCGGACTGGTCATCGTACTTCTTTATCTTGTATTCCTTCTGAATGACTTCGGCGACGTGGAAGGCAGGTGGCAGAACCTTATACCACCGCGCTTTCGGGCGTCCATCGTTGGTTTCGTTCATGATTTCTCCGCCGTCATGGGCCGCTATTTCCGCGGACAGTTCATCATTGCCGTCACGACAGGTGTGCTGTTTGCCATCGGGTTTTCGATCCTCGATTTGCGGCTGGCCGTCGTTCTCGGTCTTGGCGTCGGGCTGCTCAATATGGTTCCCTATCTTCAACTCGTCGGGGTGATTCCAGCCGCGCTGCTTTCCATTCTTCATGCTCTAGAAACGCCGGAAGCGAGCGTGTGGATGGGCCTTCTGGGTCTGGTGATTGTGTTCGCGGCGGTCCAGCTCATCCAGGACGCGATCTTGGTGCCGCGCATTATGGGAGGAGTCACCGGGTTGCGGCCCGCAGTGATGTTGTTGGGTATCTTCGTCTGGGGCAAGCTGCTCGGGTTCCTGGGATTGGTGCTGGCCATCCCATTAACTGGGCTGGTGATCACGTACTACCAAAGGCACATTCTGACCCCTTCCGTCCGCTCATCGTCGGAGGTGAACACCGCGGAGGAGAACGCATCGTGAGAGTGACACATCTGGCAGGGAGAATCCGATGAACGTAAGAATCGGCACGGCGCCGGACTCGTGGGGTGTCTGGTTCCCGAACGATCCCAAGCAAATACCATGGAAGCGCTTTTTGGACGAAGTCGTTGAGGCGGACTACGAGTGGATCGAGCTCGGTCCTTATGGCTATCTCCCAACCGACCTGGCGACGCTGCAGCGCGAACTCAACAGCCGTAATCTCAAGGTCTCCGGGTCGTTCGTTGTCGGTAATCTGGAAGACCCCAAGGCCTGGCCTCGGATGGAAGAGGAGATCAAAAGCGTCGGCGAGATTCTTGGGGCCCTAGGTTCCAAGTTCCTCGTGCTCATTGACGAGACCTACACAGACATCTCCACGGGCGAGATGACGGCGCCGCGGCGGCTCGACCAGGATAGCTGGAAACATTTCATTGAGGCGGCGCACAAAGCCGCCGACCTGGCGCACTGGTTTGGACTCCAGCTCGTCTTTCACCCGCACGCCGACACGCACGTCGAATTCGAAGACCAAGTGGACGCTTTTCTCGAAGACACTGACCCAGAACGGGTAAACCTTTGTCTCGACACCGGTCACTTTGCCTACGGCGGCGGCGACTCGGTCCGTCTCATCCGCCGGCATCACCATCGCGTACGCTATCTCCACCTCAAGAGCGTAGACGGACTCGTCCGGACAAAAGTGAATGCCGAAAAGATCCCGTTCGTCAAAGCTGTCGGCATGGGCGTGTTTTCCGACCTTTCGGACGGCGTCGTCGATTTCCCCGCTCTTCGCGACATCCTGCGCGCCGTCAACTATGACGGCTGGGCCATCGTCGAGCAAGACATGTATCCCGCCCCATTCGACAAACCTCTTCCCATCGCGAAACGCAACCGGGCCTATCTGCGCGAGATCGGTTTGGGCTGAAGTAGCTCTTTCCGTTTCCGAAGGAATGGAAAGTTCCGTTTCGGTTTGACTAAGCATACACAAGTGTATACAATATCATATTGAATAGCAGGCAATTCAAGCGCTGGCTGGCTTCGCAGGGCTGTGTCTTTAGAACTAGCAAGTCAGGACATCTGAAAGTCTTCCGGGGACGTAGGGCGGCGGTGCTTCCGATGCACGGCGGGAAGAAACAGCTTGGGAAAGGTCTAATGAAGGCGATCAAGAAGCAGCTGGGACTGAAGTAGGTTTCCTGCTCCCGGATTGAATATGTATCGGTATCCCGTAAAGCTTGAGCGCGACGACAACGACTCCTACCTTGTTCGCTTCCCTGATATTCCGGAGGCGATCACGTTTGGAGAAGATGTCGAGGACGCGGTGCGTCATGCCGGGGAGGCCCTCGAAGCGGCGTTATCCACCTACATGGATCGACGCCTGGATATTCCAAGTCCAAGCCGACCACGAGGCAAAAAGACGCTTCTAGTTAGCCTTCCAGCCCTAAGCGACGCGAAGGTCGGGCTCTACATGGCTCTGCGATCAGCTGGCTGGAAAAAGGCCGATCTCGCTCGCCGCTTGGGGTGGCAGAGATCCCAGGTCGACCGGCTCCTGGACCTCAATCATCGCTCTCGTCTCGACCAGCTCGAAGAGGCTTTCGCGGCCCTCGGCAAGAGGATATCCATAAACGTTCTGGATGCCGCCTAGCCGCAATACTCGTCACTTAGTGTGCCTCAGCCCTTGCGGGTTACAGAGTTACTATACATCACCCCAATCAGTGGCAGATGAACCACGAGTCTGGCCCCGTCAGGGGGCCGCAACAATCACAGCCCACGGCTTCAGCCGCGGCTTCAGTCGTGGGAAAAAGTGGCAGTGCGGAAAGCCCCGGAGAGGGCGACACAGCTCCCCCACAGGCTGCAGCAAAACCGGGGGTCCGTAGGCACAAGCGAACAGGCCCCGGAGGAGTCTGTGGGCGATGTGTCGGACCCCCGGACCGGCGAGATCGCCGGTCCCTACTGCCGCGGCTTGTGACGACTCAAGTAGGGACAAGCGATCCCGCTTGTCCAGAGCGCAACATGTCGCGCCGGTACATGACAAACGGTGCAATGCGGAAAAAACTCAGGGTTCTATTACAACTTAAGTGAACGGTATTGCGCCTAGCCCCCTTTTCTCACGACGGAACCGTTGGGTCGGGTCCCCCTGCGTCCGCCCGGAAAGGGGTCTCCGCGGGATCTGGTCGCGCGATCGAATGGGACCGTGTGAATCTCGCTGAGCTGGCTGGGCCAATCCAAACCTTGCAATAGAAATGGTCCACCGATTAGAGTTGCGCCTGCCGCCCAGTTGCCGTAGAATCAGATAATCATGGAATCATATATTTCTGCGACTCGTGCGGCTCGAAATTTCTCCGACCTGATCAATCGAGTTCGTTACCGAGGCGAGGAGTTCACCATAGAAAGGGGAGGGGAGCCGGTTTGCCGGCTGATTCCGGCGCGACCGAGAAAGTTCACGCTTCGTGATATGGATGCCCTGTTGAGTTCGACTCCCAAACCGGACCCGGCATACTGGGACGACCTAGAAAGAATCCAGAAAGAGCAGGTTCCTGAAGTCCCGAAGTCTCCATGGGAATCCTGATCGACTCCAGTGTGCTGATTGCGAGCGAGCGGGGCCAGCTGGAGTTGTCTGGTCTATTACAGGAGCACGGCGATGAGGATGTAGCCATTTCGGCGATTACCGCATCGGAACTCTTGCACGGGGTACATCGCGCCGGCGCCGAGTATCGAGCGGTGCGTGAAGCATACGTGGAGCGTCTGCTGTTGAACTTTCCCGTGATTCCCTTTGAGCTGGTAACAGCTCGCACTCATGCCCGTCTGGCAGCCGAGTTGGCTAGTTCCGGCGTGGCCCTGGCGCCCCACGATTTGCTGATCGCGGCCACAGCTCTTTCCATCGGCTACCGACTTGCGACGCGAGACCAACGCAGCTCCGCACTGATCCCGGAACTAAACACCCTTACTTGGTGATGAACCGCGGCGCGTCATGACCGCCGCTCGATCCCCTGCTGTAACTGCTCCCGCAGCTCCCCAGGGTCTGCTGTCGGCTGTTGACAAGTGAAATTGCGACAAACGTAGGCGGCAGGTTTGCCACCCATTTGCGGGCGGTTTGCGAGCAGCGGTATTCGCTTTGGTGTTTCCGAATCATCGGGGTCCAACCTCGCCACAATCTTATTGGGAACGTACTGCTGGTGAACCGCGCGCAGCAGTTCTTTCGTTCCAGGGTCATCACGAGATCCCACGATAGCGATCTCTTCGAAACCTTGATGCCAGGCTTCAACGCCGCTCAGCAACCGCTCGTGCTGGAAGGGCGAGCGCATCGTTTCACCGCTTGCGAAGACCCGAATGATCTGTTCGGCCTTTTGCCTTAGGTCGCCGCGATCGAGCAGGATGCTCAGCTTCTGAAGATTCATCAGCATCACCGAGTTGCCTGACGGGATTGCGCCGTCGGTTGCCGTCTTGCTACGGACGACCAGCTCTTCGTGATCTGAAGCGGTGAAAAAGAATCCACCGCCCGCTTCGTCCCAGTAGTATTCGATGGCTGTGTCGAGCAATTGTTCGGCGGCATCGATCCAGCGCAACTCGCCACTCCATTCGTAAAGCGCCAGTAGGCCCTCGATCAAAAACGCATAGTCGGTGATGTAGGCGTTTAGTCGCGCCCGTCCCTTGCCGTAGGTGGCCAGTAGTCGGTGGTCGCGCAACATCGCAGCAAGAATGAAGTCAGCCGCTTGCGCCGCGGCCACCCCATAGCGGTTCTCCTCGAGCACGGCCGCCCCTTTGGCCAGCGCGGCAATCATCAGACCGTTCCAGCCGGTGAGGATCTTGTCGTCGAGACCGGGACGCACTCGCTTTTCGCGTGCTTCGAACAACTTCTGTTGAACCTCCGCGACAGTGTTTTCTACCTTGGCCGGATCGAGGTTGTTCAGCTTCGCGATGACCTCGATCGGACGATCGACTTGCAGAATGTTCTTCGGTCCCGCCGGGACGTGTGCGTCGCCGGGATGGTCCCAATTGCCTAACTCAGTTACGTCATAGTGAGACGCGAACCACCTGCCTGCCTCTTCGCCGGCGATTTCCAGAACCTCGTCCCGAGTCCAAATGTAGAATTTGCCTTCCACGCCTTCACTGTCGGCGTCTTCACTGGAATAGAAAGCCCCTTCCGGGCTTCTCAGGTCCCGCAGGACGTAATCGAAAATGCCGCACGCCTTCTCCTCGAACGGCTTTTTGAGCTCGGGGCGTTCGGTCGCCTGAAGGCCATCAAGGTAAATGGAGCTTACCAGCGCCTGGTCGTAGAGCATTTTTTCAAAATGCGGCACCAGCCATTTGGGATCGGTTGAGTAGCGGTGGATCCCGCCGCCTAGATGGTCGAAGATTCCTCCGTTGCCCATCCTCTCGAGCGTCAACTCGACCACACTGCGATAAGGCTCGTAGCCGCCGTGGCGGTGTTCTCGCAGCAGCAGGTCCATCGACAAGCTTGGCGGGAACTTGTTCGTTCCACTTGACATGCCCCCCAGCGAGCTGTCGAACGCCCGCCAAAGCTGTTCGGCGGCCGCGCTTACGCCGGACCGAGGAAGGGCGTCGCCGCCTTCTCCCGGCGCGTGCATCTCATGCATGGCGGTCACGACTCTGTCACCGTCGGCCTCTAGCGTGGAACCCTTCTCCTTCCAGGCTTCGGCTAGGTGAGACAGCAGAGCTTTGAATCCAGGACGGCCGTACGTGCCTTCCCTTGGGAAGTAGGTTCCCGCGTACACCGGTTTCAAATTGGGGCTCAGAAACACACTCATGGGCCAGCCGCCGTGCCCCCCCGTATAGAGCATCGTGGCCGTCATGTAGATTTCGTCCAGGTCGGGCCGCTCTTCGCGGTCCACCTTGATGGAGATGAAATCGCGGTTTAAAAGCTCGGCGACGTCTTCCTGCTCGAAGCTTTCGTGCTCCATGACGTGACACCAGTGACAAGCGGCGTAACCGATGCTGAGAAAGATCAGCTTGTTCTCTTCGCTCGCCCGGTCAAGGGCTTCCTTGCCCCAGGGGTACCAGTCCACCGGGTTATGTGCGTGCTGGAGAAGATAAGGACTCGTTTCGTGAACGAGCTGGTTGGTGTATTTCGGCTCCATCGTCCTCTGGATCATAGCAAGGGGCTGTTCGCCCGGACCGGGAGTGATGCATGGGCCTTTGTTCGAGTTCGCACGCAATGAGCCCGATTTCGCCAAAGGCGCGGCCAGTGGAATTAACTCTTCCAGGGCTTACCGCAGGCAAGCGGAAGAGTTTCAGCCGAGCTCGGAGTCGGGGGTGTCCGTCGGTTCGGAATCCAGGGACAAGGTGAAGCCTGGCTCGTGCTCGCACGGGAGATCCCGATAGTCGGCCTCCTCAACAAAGGAAAGGCCGACGCGGAAACTGCCGTCTTCTTGGCTTATGCAGTGCACAACTTGAGACCGCACCAGAAACTCCACACAAGAATCAACGCTATGCAGTTCACCTCGGACGATGACCACCGATCCCACCGATAGGGGAAAGCCTGTCAGCAATCCAAGGCCCTCTTGGCTCACGTCGACCAGGCGGGCGGAGACTGCGTGAGACTTTTGCGGTCTCGACTTCGCGGACCGGAAAACTGGTGGGGTATACGCAGCCGGGACCTCGATCGTAAGGTCCTCCGTGCGAAACCTTCGAGAGTGCGCATGCTTGCGTCTCTCCGAAACCGCCAACCCTTGTTTGAGTTGTTCGGACAAACTGACGGAGCTCGGCACGAACTTTGTCTCCTCTTGCTTAGCAGCCAGTGGCAGAAGTCGGGTGGGAGCGAAAATTGGGGACTGCCACCAATTCGCTAACCATCGTGGCCCTCGAAACGAAGCACTTAAGCCTGGAGCGAATTGGCTGGCTGTACCCGATTTTTCGCGACGTTCACTTCCACCACGGGCTACTAGCTCACTGCCCTTTGCACGTCGAACGTGCTTGGTCTCGTGGGGGGGCGTCCTCGGCTGCCTCCTCGAACCGCCATCGGGGCCACCTAGTCCACTTATCGACCGCGACGACGGAAATGATGTGCGGAAAGGCGGAGCACAGCGCCCTCGTAGCGATTGACGATTACGTCCAAGTGGGACACAAGTCGGCGAGATGTTGGGTCATGGCCGCGAGACCTACTCAGAGCAAGCGGCCGTCGGGGGGGGGAGCCGACGCCCATCGCACGCTTCGACCCTCAGCCGGTGAAGGGAGACCTAGCTCAACTGGGAAAGGGCAGAAGCCCCGGGACTTCCGTGGCGTTTTTGCCCGCGATCAAGCGAGCGTTGAGCCGAGTGTGGTCGACCAGTCCGAATCCAAGGACAACGAAAAGACCGGGTCGTGGTTACACGGAAGAACCTCATACTCGACCTCTTCTTCGGTAAAGGAAAGGCCCAGATGGTAACTTCCGTCCTCCCGGTCGCTGCAATGAGCAATTCGCGACTTCACTTGAAATGCAAGGCAGGAATCAACGCTATGGAGGTCACCCCGAACGGTAACCAGTCTTCCGACTGGCAGGGAAAAGCAAGTTCTCAGCCCAAGGCCCTGCGCACTGACATCGATAAGTTGGGCCGAAAGCACCTGAGGTCGGGTCTCCCGGAGGTTCGCTCGAAGAAACACTCCTGGGGTAGAGGAGCGCGGAATCTCAATTCTAAGCTCCTCGGTATGGAACCTTTGATGGCGACTTCGTTTGCGTTTTTCCGAAACATTCACCTGCCTAGCCAGCTCTTCATGCAAGTTGACGGGACTGGTCATGTACTAATCACTCCTCCGTTCTGCCGTGACGCCACGACGGATTCACTTACTGCAGGCATTGAGCCAGTTGCGAAAGGGTACGCTGGGGAGCCGGCAATGGCTTCCCTGGCAAGCATCTACTTTTCATATACAGGGCAGGCACGTAGATCGTCTATGGCAGGAAAGTACTGAAAAGTGAACGGGCACACCGTACTATCAGCCCAGTGTTTTCCCTAAGATCTTTTCTAAGGGATCTGTCAGTCCATTGGGAACTGGCCCACATTTCTCACCAGCTGACGGCCGAACCACGCGATAGGCCCGCCTGGTCTGCCGATAGTGACCGCGGCACCAACTTCGCCTCCTCGATCAAAAAAAGGCGGCTGTGACGGTTGCATCGAAGCACTGGCCTGTTATACTAGGGCCGCTATCCGGGCCGAGTTGCTCGCTTCGAAGGGAGACAGTGGGTCCATCGCTAGGCCCGGGGTGATCACTATCAAGGGAGGATGATGAACCATGCCGTTTTGTAGCCAGTGCGGTGCCGACATAACCGGCGTTAGTTTCTGTTCCAAATGCGGGGCTGCGGTGGCCGCCGAAGGTGGCGGAGCAGCGGAGTCGTCCGCGGCCGGCCCGTCAGGGGGCCAGTCCGGAGGAGCCGCCGCTGCGGCCCAACCTGCGGCTCAACCCTCCTCCCAGGGGGAAGCGGCCTCGTCGGATAACCTGATGGGCGCTCTAGCCTACGTAACCGTGATTCCGGCGATCATCTTCTTGATTATCGATCCCTACAAGAACAATCCGTTCATCCGCTTCCACTCCTTCCAGTCAATCTTCTTCTGCGTGGCGTGGATCGCGATTTGGATTGCGATGATGGTGCTGGGAGGCATCCTGAGTATGGTCGGCTTGGGCATACTTGTCGGCATACTGAGCTTTGTCGTCGGCATGGGCTTTTTCGTCCTCTGGATTGTCTTGCTCATCAAGGCTTTCCAGGGCCAGCAGTTCAAGCTACCCGTGGTCGGCGACTTTGCCCAAAAGCAGGTCTAGAAACTCTCGGATTGCGGGTTTGTGGGCTCCCTTCCAGCGATAGGACCCGCTTGCGGTAATCACTATGACGTGGACTCGCCGACGCTTTCACGCCGGGGTGGCCGCGTTCACGACAGCCGGATCCTCTTGGGTTGCGCTGGCTTGCCGCGGGCCCGAATCCAAGCCTGGTGCAACCAAGGCTGCCTCGCCAACAGCTGAGAAACTCGCTTGCAACTTCACGTCGTCCTACATGACCTGGGACCTGCCGCCCCGAGACGATCCTCGTCGCAATGCCCGCCACAACATCCCTCTTGGGAACAAGGCCCGGATCCAGTTGGAGGCCATTGTCGACGTGATAGACGAGGAGACGGGCGCTTCCGAACAGTTCGTGCTCATCGCGCCCTGCCGCTCCGAATGGGTCTATGCTGAAAAGCAACTTTTTCAAATCCCCAGCCGTGAATACCGCAACATCTATTCACGCACCGAAGAGCGTGGAATGGGTCGAGCGATCACATACGGCGGAGAGTCTCATCGTGGCCATCCGGTCGGTGACACGTTTCGATCCGTCGAGATCGATATCGTCCGGTTCCCGCGAGGACGTGTTCTCGAAACGCCCGCCGCGGTGAATGAAGCGACCGGCAACAACTTTCCCCTCATCGGGCGTACCCAGATCCGTGAAGAGGCGCGGCGTAAGAGGTATGTGCTCGAGTATCCGATCAAGACGATGAACTTCCGCCCGGAGGACTCTTCGTTTCAGGTGGACACGGGCCCTTTATTGGTCCCGGATTTCGACAGCGCTGAAGCGAAGGCGATCGATCGCCTCGAGATGGCGCACATTGTTTACAACCGGTTGGACTACGCGGAGTTTATCCTGCGGCGCCCCACGCCGATCAACGACGACGAAGGCCGCGAGCTGACCCGCGTGCTCCATTACTCGGAAACTCGCGAGTTCCCCGCGGTGACAGAGCTGCTGACCGGCGAGAACGCGTGACTGCGTTCGCGTCTGGCGCTGCCTCTTGCGAAGCAGCCCGCACTCCTGATAAGTTCGTAGTTTCAGGCGCTGGATGGCTACTGCCTTATCCAGCCAGCAAACGCAGCTTTACTGGTTGGCGTTACACTTAGTTCCGGGGCTCGGTGCCCGGAATGCGCTTAAGCTGATTCGGTCGTTTGGAAATCCTCAGGCCGTTTTCCACGCCTCGCTAACTGAACTGAAGGCCTGCGGCCTGCGAGCCGCCGTAGCGGAGGCGATCCACTCCGGCATCACTTTCGAAGATGCCGGCTCGGAACTGGAGAAAGCGAGTCAGGCAGGAATAGAAATAGTCTCTTACCAGGATCCGCGCTACCCGCGCTACCTGAAGGAAATTTTCGATCCTCCGGTCTTGCTGTACGCCCGAGGGCGAGCGGAACTACTTACTGGTCACAACCTCGCGGTGGTGGGTTCGAGACGTCCTTCACCCTACGGCATGTCGGTGGCTCAGAAACTAGGCCGCGAACTGGTGCAGACCGGTTTGGTCGTGGTGAGCGGAATGGCCCGCGGGGTCGATAGCCTAGCTCACCGCGGAGCGCTGGATGCCGGAGGGAGCACGATTGCCGTACTTGGCTGCGGCGTCGACGTGGTATATCCTCGAGAGAATGAGAAGCTAGCGCAGCGAATCGTGGAGCGGGGGCTCATCGTCTCGGAGTTCCGTTTGGGCTCGACGGCGTTCCCGCAGAACTTTCCGATCCGCAACCGCATTATCAGTGGCGTCAGCTTAGGGGTTATTGTAGTAGAGGGGGCGCAATACAGCGGCTCGCTGATTACTGCGCGACTGGCCCTCGACCAGGGGCGTGAGGTCTTCGCCGTGCCGGGCAATATCGTTTCCAAGCAAAGCTGGGGACCCAACTTGCTCATCAAGCAAGGCGCTAAACTTGTTCAGGAGCCGACCGACGTGCTGGAGGATCTTCCTCTCGATGTTCGTCGGGAGCTGGCGCAGGCGGCGAAACCGGACGTGTCGGGAGCAGCGGATGAAACTTCCTCCTCCTCTCAAGCATCCATTTGGCAGGACTCGCTTTCCAGGTTGGCCAAGCAGTTGTTTTCGCTTTTGCGCGTCGACTCTTCGATGCACATCGACGAAGTGATTCGTAGCTGCGAAGATCACTCCGCCTCGGAAATCCTGTCCGCGCTGAGCGAGCTGGAGCTTTTCGGGCTGGCGAAGCAGCTGCCCGGGAAACACTTCGTCCGGGCATGGTCTTCTTGAACCGCGCCTAACGGCAACACTATGGCAAAAGCATCCACGGAACCAGCGCTCGTCATCGTCGAATCGCCGGCTAAGGCGAGGACGATCAATCGCTATCTGGGTAAGGGATACGTCGTCAAGGCTTCGCTGGGACACGTCCAAGATCTCCCCAAGAAGGACCTGGCGGTCGACGTCGAACGCGACTTCGAACCGACCTACGAGGTCATCGAGGGGAAGAAGACCTTGATCGACGAGCTCCGCAAGCAGGCCCACAAGTCATCCGCCGTCTACTTGGCGGCTGACCCCGACCGAGAGGGCGAGGCCATCTGCTACCACCTGGCCGAAGTCCTGCAAGGGAAACGCAACAAGACCCTCAAGGTCTACCGTGTTCTGTTCAACGAGATCACGCAAAAGAGTGTCCGCAAGGCATTCGAGAACCCGATCTCGATCAACTTGGATCTCGTGGACGCGCAGCAGGCGCGGCGTATCTTGGACCGCCTTGTCGGCTATAAGATCTCGCCGCTGTTATGGGACAAGGTCCGCCGCGGACTATCGGCCGGACGAGTCCAAAGCGTGGCGTTACGGCTGGTCGTGCAGCGTGAGCAAGAGATCCGTGCTTTCGAAAAGAAAGAGTACTGGACGATAGACGCGCGCCTGCGAGCGAAAAGCCCGCCGATGTTTGCCGCGCGCTTCACCCGTCGCAACAAAGAGAGTATCGAGGTGGGTGACGAAAAAACCGCCACGCAGATCGTGGAGGCGCTCGCCAACGCAAGCTTCCAAGTCGAGTCCGTCGCCACCAAGGAGAAGAAACGCAATCCTGTCGCCCCCTTCATTACCTCGACGATGCAACAAGAAGCCGCTCGCAAGCTGCGCTTCAGCGTAAAGCGCACGATGATGATGGCGCAGCGGCTCTACGAAGGTGTTGAACTCGGCACGGAAGGGGCAGTGGGCTTGATCACCTACATGCGCACCGACTCGACTCGAGTCTCCGACGATGCTCTGGCCGATTGTCGGGACTACATTAAGGAGCGCTACGGCGAAAAGTACTTGCCCGCGTCCGCCAACATCTACAAGACAAAAAAAGCAGCACAAGACGCCCATGAAGCCATCCGACCCACGTCGGCCGCTCGGACGCCGGATTCTCTCAAGGGAAAAGTGGGCGAGGACGAACTGAAGGTCTACTCGCTGATCTGGAAACGCTTCGTCGCCTCGCAGATGAAGCCGGCGCTGTTCGACCAGACGACCATCGAGATCGGCGCCCAGGGTTCTGACGACGCGCTCTACACGTTCCGTGCTACGGGCTCGGTGCTCAAGTTCGATGGTTTTCGCGTGGTCTACCTGGAAGGCAAGGATCAGAAAGACGAGGAAGAGGAAGATCTCAAGCATAAACTTCCCAGCGTGGCGCAAGGCGAAGCCCTGACCTTGAAGAAGCTGGAACCCGAGCAGCACTTCACCGAGCCGCCTCCGCGCTACAGCGAGGCGACCCTAGTCAAGGAGCTGGAGTCGCAGGGCGTCGGTCGGCCTTCGACCTATGCCGCCATCCTCTCCACCATCCAGGATCGCGAATACGTCAAGAAGACCAGAGGGCGCTTCATTCCCACCGAGTTGGGGCAGGTGGTCACCCAGTTGCTCTTGGAAAGCTTCGACGACATCTTCGACGTCGCTTACACCGCCCGGATGGAAGAGGAGCTCGACGAGATCGAAGAGGGTAAGCGAAATTGGCGAGAATCACTGGCTGCCTTCTACGACAAATTCTCGAAAGACCTCGACACCGCCGCCAAGACCATGACCGACATGAAGCGGCTCGAGCGGCCCACCGATCTGGTCTGTGAGAAATGCGGCAAGCCGATGGTCATTCGCTGGGGCCGTCACGGCAGCTTTATCGCCTGCAGCGGCTATCCCGACTGCACCAACACCCGGGAGCTCGAGGTCGATCTTCCCGATGTCGATACGGCTGATCTCTCCAAGGTCGAAGGGGAACCGGAGTACTGCCCCAACTGTGGACGCACGATGACGCTCAAGCGAGGCCGCTTTGGCACGTTCTTTGCCTGTTCGGGTTACCCGGACTGCAAGACCACCAGGGCAGTTGACAGCGAAGCCAAGAAGCCTGACGTCCCGTTGGACGAGAAGTGCCCCCAGTGCGGCAGCAATCTCGTGCGCAAGACAGGCCGTTACGGCGAGTTCACCCCTTGCAGCAACTATCCGACGTGTAAATACGTTAAGCAGAACACGATCGGAGTAGCGTGCCCCAAGGCTGGTTGCGAGGGCGAGGTCGTCCAGCGTCGCTCGCGGCGGGGCCGCACGTTTTATGGCTGCAGCCGTTATCCCGATTGCGATTTCACCGCCTGGAGCAAGCCTGTGGCCGTAACCTGTCCCGAGTGCGGCAGCCCGTATATGGAAGAGAAGAACCTCAAAAACGGCTCTCGACTGCAGTGCCCTAACGCCGAGTGCAAGCACAAGATGCCGGCGGTCGAAACCGCGTCATAGCCTTGACCCAGCGGTGTCCGAACCATACGCAGCCGCGAACGCGAGTGAGCGGTCAACACCGTTGCGGCCAGTGAGCGGTCAGAGCCCCGTGACCACAACGGCTTTGTCGCATCGACGAGGTAATTCGTAGCCCTGACCGCAGGATCGCTCCCGCGGCTCTACCTGCGGGTCCCCGTCACCGTAACGGGACCCAACTCCCCTAGCAACTGCGCGACACTAGCCACATGAGAACCGCCATCATCGGCCTGCCGCAAGTCGGCAAAACATCTCTGTTTACGATTCTCACAGGCACGAAACGAGAAACCCGATTGGGCGCGACTTCGGTGCAAGTTGGTGTTACCCGAGTGCCCGACCCTCGTCTCGATGAACTCGCTGCCGTCTTCCAGCCAGGAAAAGTCACCCACGCCACCGTCGAGTATGCCGATGTCCCTGCCATGTCGAAGGAAGCTTTGCGCGATCCGGCTTATATCGGAGCGCTGCGACTGGTTGACGCGTTTGCTCACGTGCTGCGGCTCTTTGAAGATGATGCGGTGATGCACGTCGATGGGTCGGTTGATCCCGAGCGCGATTGGAAGAACGTTGAGCTGGAGCTGATCTTGAACGACCTCGCCGTGATCGAAAAGCGACTCGAGCGCGTGGAGAAAGACATCGGGCGAATCAAGGACGCGGGCCTGGAGCACGAAAGAGACCTGCTGGTCATTGCCAAGGAGTTTATCGAGACCGAGCGCCCACTTCGCGAGTTGGAGCTCGAACCCGAAGAGTCAAAACGTCTGCGAGGTTTCCAATTCCTTTCTGAAAAACCCATGTTACTGGTCCTCAACCTCGGCGAAACCCAGGCTTCGAAGCTACATGAAACGGAAGAGCAATACCGGCGACAGTGGCTGTCCGGTCGGAAAAACACCGCCATTACTGCCATCTGCGGAAGCATCGAGGCGGAAATCGCCGAGCTTTCCGAAGAAGAAGCTCTCCCCTACCTCGAAAGCTACGGGCTCACGGAATCGGGACTGGACCGGCTTATCGGCGCCACGTATTCCGTTTTGGGCATGATGTCGTTCTTGACCGCTTCAGAAAACGAGGTGCGTGCCTGGACCATCCCTTGCAACACGCGCGCCGCCAAGGCAGCCGGCACTATTCACACCGATTTCGAAAAGAAGTTCATCCGCGCTGAAACCATCCAGTGGGAAAGGCTAGTCGAGGCCGGGGGATACGTCGAAGCCCGTCGCGCCGGGGAGCTGCGTCTTGAAGGGAAAGACTACATCGTGCAGAAAGGCGATGTTCTGTTGATCCGCCACAGCTAGCGCGTTGGACAGGCTAACCCTGGATTATGGGGATTATGAGATCGGCTTTGAAGAGATCACTTGGGCCTTGGATTCGCGACCTAGCGATGCAGCTCCGATCGTGAGGCAACAATCGCGCTGGTGGCGCAGGTCCCCAGACCTGCCGTGTCGGTACTCCTACCGACACTTGTATGCGAGCGGCCTACAGGCGTTAGGCCTGGCTAGACCGGTCAAGAGGCTGAGGTCTTTCGTGGCGCACGCTCTCAGCGTGCCGCGTCGAGACTCTTCTCGACGCCTGGCGCGGTTTGCTACCGGCGCAGGATCTGTACGTTGAGCACCTCGAGCAAGCGCAACGAAGTAATGGCGGGCCTATCACGCGCTTCGGCCGTCAGCTGGTGAGTAACACAAGGCGGATCGACGGTCGCAGTTGTCGTACGGAGGCGACATATCGCACGCCTTCCACCACGGCGAGCTTCCGACCGGCGTCGTCCCCATATTCTGCAAACGTCAGTAGGCACAGGCCTTACCCGCGCTTTCCTCGCTCAGTACAGCAGCTTCTCTGCCGGATCGAAACCCTTCTTGCCGAGCGGCTCGAGTATCTTTCGGGCGCCTTCCCGCATGAGCCCCAACACACTGCCGCTTAGGAAGAATGAAAACCCCTGCTCCATGTATTGATTGACTTGCTCGGCGCTCGAAGCCGGACGCCCAAGAACCTTGTTGTTTCGCTTGGCCGCCGCAATGATCTTCGCCACAGCCGCCTTAAACCTGGGATGTTCGTACTGGCCGCCGATCCCAAGCTGCCACGAAAGATCGCTCGGCCCGATGAAGATCACATCAATGCCGGGAATGGCAGCGATCTCATCAACGTGGTCGACGCCGGCCTGGTTTTCGATCAAAGTAATCACCATCACGTTGCGGTTGGCGAACTTGTGATATCCCTCCGGCGACGGCCAGCGAAACGACGCCAAGCCCGCGCCCGACCCGCGCAAGCCCTCGGGCGGATACTTGCAGGCTGCGACGGCTTGCCGCGCCATTTCAGGAGTCCCCGTAAACGGAAAGATCACCCCCAGCACGCCCGCGTCGAGGACACGCTTCGCAGTCCACAGCTCGTTGACCGGGACGCGAGCGAAAGGAATCGCCTTGAGACCACGCGTTCCGAGCACCATGTCGCGAAGCGTTTCGAGCGTCAACGGGCTATGCTCCATCTCGATCCAAAGAAAGTCGAATCCCATGTTGGCCGCATGGGCCGCCACATCCACGCTGTTGACGTTAATCATTGCCCCAACTACGAGTTTACCCTCTTCCAGTAGCTCACGGACCGGGTTTTCCCAATCCTCTGTACCCAAAGGAAGCAGCCACCCAAAAGCCAAACCAATCGCCAGTAACTTAGTCCAGTTCATCACGGTTTTCTCCTCCAAGGCACTGCTCGATCTCTGGTGGGGTCAGGTCGGGCACTACTGAAACCAGGATTTCCATTTTGGCCCTGGCACGGTGAAAGTATACACCCGCGCTGCCCCGAATACCACGTCTTTTCGCGCTGAACCCTGCACATGACCTCCGCCGGTAGGCGCCAGGGCTCGTCCATCCGCTCACAGACGTTGATTGAGCGGCCTGAACGGCGCTCCGGCCGACACTGCTCCTTGCGAAATCTTTTGGAGCCGAAAACTGTTGATCCTCGCCCGGTCAACGCTACCCGCTTGGCAGCGGCAGCGCCCAGATCCTGTGCAGCATGTCGCCGAACAGCCTGCGGTTCAGATACCCCTCGGCCAGCAGCAGCCAGTAATACCGCGCGTGCTTGACCAGCCGACCGCCGGTCTTCATCAACCTGTGTTGCAAGCTCGTCAGCGACCAACTCTTGATCCTGTTCGGCAGTCCGAGCCGCCGCCACAAGTTGCCCAGGTTGTAGGCCAGCACGCTCAGTTGTAGCCGTACCTCGTTCGCCCGGAACCGATGGCACGACAGCCTTGTCCAATGCGTGGCCTGTTTGCCTTCCTTGATCCACTGCTCCGCCGTGCCGCGCTTGTTGTAGAAGCGCACCACCGAGCGGCTTGGCAAGCTCATGCTCGTCACGATGAATCCGACCCGCGGGAACAGCTCGCCCTGGTGATGCTCGACCTTGGCGACGATCCGCCTCGCCTGCGACCAACTCTCCGCCTGATAGCGAAAACTCTTGTAGCGCACCAAGGGCTTCCGGGAGGGCCTTCCCGGCGGCCGAAACAAGATGTCTTCGATCTCCAACTCCAGGCTCTTGTTGGCCGGAATGCGAATGGCGTACTGTACTCCGCGTTCCTCCGAAGCCTCATAAACTTCCGGCTTGGCAAAGGCCGCATCGCCCCGGAAGGCGACCTGCTTGCCCGCAGCCTGTTGGCGCTCGATCTCCGGCAACAATAGCTCATCCCAGTCCTCGGCGCTGTGCACGTTGCCGGGACGCAGCTTGGCAGCGAGGCAATCACCATGACCGTTGAACAAAAGTAACGGGTGATAGCAGACCGACTCGAAGTGTCCGTTGTAGGCACTGCCTTCCTGTTGGCCATGGACCGGACTCTCGGTGGAGTCCATGTCCAGAACGACCCGCTCGGAGTCGTCGAACGCTTCCGCTTGCCCGACCAGCTCTCGGTTCAGCGCCATCAGCCCCAGCAGGTTCTCTTCGCTCGCCAGCATCTCCGTCTCGAAGCTGTGCAGCGTCGAGGTCAAGGCCGCACCGCGATCCCAGATCTTCTGCGAACCGATCAGCCGAAACGTCGGATCGATCGAAACCCGCTCGGCGTCGTTGAGGTCCTCGTAGCCCGCCAAGCGGCTGTAGACCGACTGCCGCAACAGATCAGCGAGCGTGAACTGCTTGTTTGTGCCTTGCCGGGAGTCGCTGAGATGCTCGTCAATCAGTTCTCCGAGACCGAGCCGTTCGTCCAGTTCGCGAACCAAAATCAGGCCACCGTCGGAAGTGACGTGCGATCCCTGGAAATCGACTTTCAACAAGCCGTTGAAACTTAGCTGGAATGGCTTGGTTTGTTTTTCACCCATTGGGTGTTGGCCTCCCTGGCGTCCTCATCGGGCTCTAGCCCCTATGAATAAAGACGCTCAAGGCCGCTGGAAGGTCGGGATGTCAAACACCAAATTGAAAATGCGGGTGAAACCCTAGTCGGACCAACATTCCCCCGATCCACGTGAAAACCATCATCACCAGGGCGTTGCCCAGCGACAGCTCGAAGATCGCTTGGAGGATCAGGAGATGGACAACATAAATCAAGTACGAAATCCTCGGGTCTACTTCTTGCGCGATATTGACTGGCTTGAGAAGGCAGGCCTGCCGGTGCAACAGAATTTTCCGTCGCTGCTGTCTCTGATGATCACCCTGGGCTGCCTGGTTGTTTTGGGACTTGGCGCTTACCTCATCGCTACACAACGGGTACGGGGAGGCTGGACATATTTAGCAAACCTGTGTGGGACGGTATTGTTGATTTTTCCGCTCCTTGCGATCGCCAAACGCACCTACGACGCCTATAAGGTTACTGAAACAGTGGAATGGCACAATCGAGAGACTTTTCCTTCTTCTTTTGAATTGCACCAGCAAACACTGCCCGACATTTATTGGGTTCTTCCGGACGGATATGGCCGCGCCGACATTTTACGAGAGATCTATGACTACGACAACGGGCCCTTCCTTCGAGCTTTGCAGGCGAAGGGGTTTTTCGTCGCCACGCGGGCCACTTGCAACTACTCGACTACCGCTCTTTCAGTAGCTTCCATTCTAAACGGCGACTACGTGGGTAAGTTAGTGTCTGGAGACCTTGATTCTTTCGCTGATTGGCGAATAGTGCGGGCCTTGGTTTCCAATAACCGCCTGGGCAGGTTTCTCAAGCGACAAGGATATACGACCTACTCCGTATCAAACCAGTACTATAACGTGCGGTGGAGATCGGCAGACCACTATGTCTCCGAGTGGTGGTTTCTGAATCAGTTCGAAGACACGCTACTGGGGAGAACCCCTGTGCCCTGGTTGTCACGATGGCTGCGCACGCCTCTTCGTTACGAGCTACACCGGAGGCGAAATGAATACAATCTGGATGCAACGATTCGTCTTGTCCCGGAGCCGGGACCAAAATTCGTTTTTGTACATCTCCTGTCACCGCATGCGCCCTTCGTCGTCGGCCCTGAGGGCGAGCCGAGGAATCCGGCTAGGCCCTATTCTTGGGTCGAGGGTTTTGATTTCTGGTCCCGTCCTGGGGCTAGTAGGTCTGAATACATTCGCGGCTATCGTGACCAAATCGCTTATCTCAACAAGCGGCTCCTGGCAGTGATCACTAGACTACAGGCGTCCGACAAACCCCCGGTCATTATCCTTCAGTCGGATCATGGTCCCGCCGCTGGTGATTGGACTAGGAGCCTCTCTCATCCGAGTTTGGTCGAGCGTTTCGGCATTCTCAGCGCTTTTTATCTGCCCAATCGTTAAAGCCGAAAAGTCGTTCCGAAGTAGGGGAATAAGCGGTTAGTTCAGTTCCCATTGGGTTACGTTGCGGGCTGCGGTGCGGCCTGCTAGTGGACTGTCTTAGGGATCATGGTAGTCAGATAGTTAATACTCTGCCCTGAGACGTCCCCGCCAAGGGCGTGGCCGTGCGATTGTAGTCCTCGATGAAATGCAGAATCTGAGGCACCAGATCGTCGCTCGAAGTGAAGATCCCTCGTCACACCAGACGGTCGCTCAGAATGCTGAACCAGAGCTCGATTTGATTCAACCACGAGGCGTCGGTGGGCGTGTAGGGCAGACGGACGCGGTCCTGGCAGCGCGGCGGGCGCTCGATCCGTTCCCCCTTTGGGTGCTGAGGTTGTCCCCGGTGACGCGCAACTTCTTGCGCTTCGGACAAACCCGATGGAGGTGCCGCAGGAACTCCAGCAACTCTACGCGGCGATGCCGCTGCTTCGGCTCAGCGATGATCTTGCCCTCGTGCACCAATAGCGCCGCAAACGACGACCGCGCGGAGCAAGCGCGGCCTTGCGGACCGATTGCAGAGCGGCGGCCCATCGAGATCAGGTTCCGAGAGCACATTAGCGTTATGATGCAATAAAGGGCCGGACGAATCATGGCGGGCAACGACGACGCTTTTGGACAGGTCGAGGAAGCACTTCGCTCGGGAGGCTCTCAGGCGGGGTTTGAGTTCCTTGCCGACAAGTTTCTCAAGGAAAAGAACTATCCTGCCCTGTTTGAAGCGCGCTTGATGCAAAAGCGTCACGAACTCGACGTGCCGCTGATTGACACACCGAACTCGGTCGAGATGCCCGAAGACAAGCGCCAGGCGTTCGATGCAGGCTGCCTCGCAGCCGCCCGCGAAGTCGGCGGCCTGTTTCTCGCGGACGGCGACATTCTGCGCGCATGGCCCTACTACCGGGCGATCGGTGAATCGGCACCGGTGGCGGAAGCGATCGAAAACATCGATCACGACGATGCCAACGACGCCATTCTGGAGATCGCTTTCTACGAGCGGGTCCATCCGCGGAAAGGCTTCGAGCTTATTCTGGAGAAGCACGGGACCTGCCGAGCCATCACGACCTTCGGGCAGTATCCGACTTCAGAAGGACGCCTAGATAGTGCCCGACTACTGGTGCGCACTTTGCACTCCGAGCTGACGGCGAACTTGAGGCGAGCGATTGAAAAGCGGGAGGGGCAAGCGCCGAAAACGGACAATGTCTCTGAACTGGTCGCCGACCGCGACTGGTTGTTCGGCGAATACGACTACTACGTGGACACGTCTCACGTCGGATCGGTTCTCACCTACAGCCTGCAACTTGAGGATTCCGACTCGCTGGCGCTTGCGGTCGATCTCACTGAGTACGGCCGCCGCCTCTCCTCTACTTTTCAGTACGCGGGCCAGCCTCCTTTCGAGAATCTCTTCCCCGACCACGGCGTTTACCTGAAGGCGATGTTGGGGCAGGACGTTGAGGCCGCCGTGGCGCACTTTCGCCGGAAGGTTGCCGACAGTGATCCAAACGAAGTCGGAACAGCTCCGGCAGAGGTGCTGGTCGGGATGCTAGCCAGACTGAAGCGATACTCCGAGGCGGCCGACGTTTACTCCGAGTACCTCGGGGACGCTGATCCGAGCCAACTTGGCTGTCCTTCGGCCGTGCAGCTTTGCCAACTAGCCGGAGACTTCGAGAAGCTCAAGCAACTCGCCTTGCAACGAAAAGACCTCATAAGCTTCGCCGCCGGCCTAGTGCAGTCCTAGTCAGGGACGCGGACACTGGAAAGGCACCAAGTCCGTGCTACATGGCTACGGGACTCGGACTCGTCTTGCATGTGTGGAGCCGGACGGACGGGGAACGGCAGCACGCGCAGATCCCCTGAGGGAGGTGATAGTTGGCCTGTCACTGGCGTTCCCGGCTCTGTTCGTTGCTCTCGCGGGACCTTGGATGCACGATAGTTGGGAGGAAAAGAACACCACGAGGCCCTAGATCCAGGCTACGGGGCTTGGCCGAGCAACCGACATGACCTGTCAGGGCACGGGCCCCGGGCTGACGGGTCTGTGAGAAATCCGCTTGACGCTCGCCCTTAATGCGTCAAGCCGCCTTTTCAGGGACGCCGAGATCCTTCAACAGGGCAACGATGTCGTCGTTCGTTAGTCCCTTTCGACCATCGGCAAGTGCCGTAAACGCCTTGTAGACTTGGTTGAGCTGCTCGCGATCCAGCTCGCCGAAACCGAGGTCCTGCACCCTTTCGTGCAGAGCGTGACGTCCGCTGTGTTTGCCTAACACGAGGTTCGTGGCCGGCACGCCGACCGTCTCGGGCCTCATGATTTCGTAGGTCAGGGGGTTTTTCAGGTAGCCGTCCTGGTGAATGCCCGCTTCGTGAGCAAACGCGTTGGCGCCCACGATGGCCTTGTTGGGCTGCGGCCCAAAGGTGATTAGGCTGCCAAGTAACTGGCTGCAAGGGTACAGCAATTCGTTTCGGATGCCGGTTTGGAAAGGCAACTGATCGTTTCGGACGGCCATGGCCATCACCACTTCTTCCAGCGCGCAATTGCCGGCGCGCTCGCCGATACCGTTGATCGTACACTCGATCTGGCGAGCTCCCGCGCCGAGGGCCGCCAGAGAGTTGGCCTCGGCCATGCCCAAATCGTCGTGCGTGTGGACGCTGACGATCGCCTTATCCCCGACCGCCTCGACCACCTGTCCGATGAACGCCGCGTACTCGTCAGGCACCATGAACCCTACGGTATCGGGGATGTTGATGGTCGTCGCGCCGGCTTCGACCGTGGCCTTCGAGATGCGGCAAAGGTAGTCGATGTCGGTGCGCGTTGCATCCTCGGCGGAGAACTCCACATCCTCGACGTACTCGTGCGCCTGTCGTACTGCCCGCACAGCATCGTCGAGCGCCTGGTCCTGGGTTTTGTGCAGTTTGTATGTGAGGTGAATCTTGCTGGTGGCAATGAAACAGTGCACGCGTGGCTTCTTCGCGCCTTCGAGGGCCCGCAACGCCCGTTCGACATCCATCGGCACCGCTCGCGCCAGCGCCGCCACCTTCACTTCCGGAAACTCCCGCCCCACGGCCTGCACAGCCTCGAAATCCCCGTCGGAAGCGATCGGGAAACCGGCCTCGAGGATGTCAACGCCTAGCTCCGCGAGTTTCCCCGCCATCTTGACCTTTTCCGGCGTGGTCATGCTGCATCCCGGGGACTGCTCCCCGTCCCGCAGGGTCGTGTCAAAGATGTAAACCCGCTCCGACATCTCAGCCTTCCTTTCGCTACTAGTTAAGCAGCCTGCTCAATATAATGCAAATCTATAATCTTATCATTTACCATTGTCAATACTTATTTGATAAGATAAATTTATGGACTCTATGGAATCATTACTGAAGGCGCTCAGTAGCCCAGCGGGACTCCACCGCCGGCGACCCTCCTGTGAAGCCCGCGCTGCGTCCTGTAAGAGAGGCCTGACGAACGGTGGATTCGATTCCAAGCCGAAGCCGATAGACGAGCGTGTTGCCTAAACCGCGTGATCGTCGTTTGCTAATAGGAGCATGAGTCCATGGACTTCTCACTACTCGAGACATTCCGAACGGTTGTGGAAGAAGGCGGTTTTTCGGCCGCGGGGCAAAAGCTGTTGCGCACTCAGCCGGCGGTATCACTCGCGCTCAAGCGCCTGGAAAACGAGCTCGGGGAAAAGCTGATCGACCGTTCGTCCAGAAGCTTGGTGTTGACGGATGCCGGAGGCGCTGTGCTCGAATACGCGCAGCGGTTCGACGGCCTCAAGCGGGAACTTCAGAACGCGTTGGCCGAGCTCCGAGACAAAAGAGCCGGCAAGCTTACGATCGGGGCAAACGAATCGACGGCCCTGTACCTTCTCGTCCACATCGAGAGGTTCCGGAAGCTCTATCCGGGTGTGCGGGTGGAGATTCGCCGCAGTCTGTCGAGCCGCATTCCCGACGCCCTGCTGGCGGGGTCGCTGGATTTGGGCGCGATCAGCTACGACCCTGGCGATCCCAAGTTGACGACTGCCGAGATCTACACCGACTCGTTGACCTTCATCGTCTCGCCCACCCATCGTTTCGCCGACCGTCAGGACGTCAATATCACTGAGTTAGGTATGGAGACGTTCATTGCTCACAATGTTGTCTCGCCTTACCGAGCGACGGTCATCGACATTTTCCGGCGCCACCAGGTGGCACTCAATATGGAAGTCGAGATGCCGACGATTGAGACGATTCGGAAGCTCGTCCAACTAAACCTCGGCGTGGCTTTCCTACCCAAAATGTGCGTCGAGCAGGAGATTGCGGCCGGAATCCTTCGGGAGGTGGCCGTTAAGCAGATCCAGGTCGAGCGCAAGATCCGTCTGGCGTATCCGACGAAGCGGCAACTGTCGCACGCAGCCGAAGCTTTTCTGGAACTAGTGCATCGGAACGGCTAGTGACGGCGGCCCGAATAACACAGACGTCGTCACAGGTCCCTGAGCGTCCTCATGGTCTTCTCTTGGTGTGCCTCACGCACCAAGAAGTCGAGCCTTCCCGCCCGGGAGTCGGCTTCGATCTCCTTGTCCCATTGCTCCCAGTCTTTTTCCGACAGCTACCGGAAGAGCTCGGCGAATTCCTCACTGGCGAGTCCCTCGATTTCTGCCTTGAGTTCGTCTATCTTTGACATGGTGTTTCCTTCCAACCAGCGTCGTGAGTCACCCGGCCAACGGCTGGCGCTTCACCCTCCCCGCTTTTCCGCGGCCGGGTGCAAGCGCTGGCTAGGCAGCCATTTGCTGACCAGCGGGAAGCCCTCCGGGTCATCGATCGACTCGATTGCGAGATCAACGTCTAGGCCCGGCCAGTACAGATGGTGAGCGCTTGGCAGCTCGACGTTGACCAGCGCTCCAATCGAGGCGTCACGGAACCAAGGAAACAGGTCGAAGGCAACAAACTTCTCGCTGTCGCCGATCAGCAGCCAGAAGCCGTGTTTCGATACGTTCGTGACTTCAACTGCCGAAGTGCGTTTTCCAAGCTTGGCAGATCTCATCCTCATGCTCCTGAATCAAATGAAGGACAGCGTTGATCTGGCGAGATCTCATGCCGTAGCTCTGCGCCAATTCGATCCGCGCATCATAGCTCTGGCGCGATCGCTTTCGCGGCTTGCTCAGATGTGCGTATCGGGATGATCTCGAACTCGACCAGATCATTCCAGTTGTCCGTCCACTCTTTCAGCATCGCCTCACTTCCTGCCTCCATTACCTGAAAGCATCGCCGGAATTCGAGGTCGACCCAGCTCGAAATGTATCGCACACCCTCTGGCGCCATTCGTCCTCGATCGCGGAAGCGGCGGTACACCGCGGTCGCCCTTCCCGGACGAAAATGCTCGATCACCATGAACAGCACTACTCAAACCCTCCATCACTCGCTACGCCGGCCCAGAAGACGGCGGCTCAAACCCCGCTCCCCGGACGTCTTCCAGCGTATTGAGATTGGTAAAGACTCGCCCATCGGGGTCAAAGCGGGCATACCGATCAGGCGCTAGCTCGTCGACTCGCAGGCCTTCGAAGGCTCGCGTGATTTTGTGAACTCCTTGCTCGACGTGGCGGCGAATCGTCACTAGCGCCTCTAGCGAGTAGACCGCGCAGAGCGGCTCCGGATTACCACTGGCATCGACCGGCAAAAGAACATCGGTGCCGGCAGCTTGCGCTTCTTCAAAGAGGAAATTCAGAAAATCTGTATCAAGGTAGGGCATGTCGCACGCCGTGACCAGACTCCAAGGACTGGCCGAATCCTCAAGCGCCGCCAGGAGGCCCGCCAGGGGTCCGAAGTTCTCCACTGGGTCGGGAATGACACGCAGCCCGAGATGGCCGTATTTTTCAGGTGAACCCACTATCGTGACGTCGCCCGCGGCGGCGCGGACGGCCTCTGCAACTCGCGCGACCAGAGGCTTACCCTCAAACTCCAATAGAGCCTTGTCTATGCCCAGTCTCGAGCTCTTGCCGCCCACCAACACGTAGCCGGCCCGTTGATCCATCAAGTTGACCTTATCATGGCCCCCGCCACGTCCGGCGAGTGTTCAAAATGAATGGCCGTAGACTAGCGGCGCGCGGTGAAGTCCTTCGCCTCACGGAACGGGTACAGTCACCGATTTTCGTCGTCTGCCCCATACCGGAGAGAAAGCAGTTACGGAAGCGAAAATCGTTGACAGTCCCGGACAGTCCCCATTCTTAGCCGAAGCTAACTTCTTCCACGGGCCGCTGGCACGCCTTGACGCTTGGAACATGGGTCCATGCCAGGCGGCGGCCCGTGCCCGCTGGACTCGCCTTTCGACCGCTGGCCATCAGCTTCTAGGCAAACGACGGGACGGCGCTCGGAAAAGTCCAGATTCTTCACGGCTCGACCTGTGGGTCAGAGGAAGAGTACAGTCGGCCCACGTGACCGGTCCAATGGGGTGGAATCTCTCCCAATCTGAGCTGTCTCAAACCAGACTGTCCCGCCGGGGCCAAGGAGGAGCCATGAATTTGACTAAAGCGCTGATTGCCGGCATAGCGGCCGCGATCGCTACGTGGTTAGCTGATTACGTCTTGCACGGGGTGATGATGGCATCGACCTACGCCAAGTATCCCGTCTTCAGTCAGGAGCAGCCCAACCCTCTGATGTTCCTGTTTGTTGCCGTTTTTGTTTGTATCGCGGCGGCGCTGCTGTTCGCCAAGACCCGCGCATGCTGGGCCGACGGGGTGAAGGGTGGCGCTACGTTCGGATTCTTCCTAGGCCTGGTGGCGTTCTTTTCGAACTTCTACTTTCCACTCGTTCTGGAAGGCTTCCCCTATTACCTCAGCTGGTGTTGGGGCGGGATCAACCTCATCGATTTCGTCCGGGGAGTGCTCCCCAAGAGAGTGGAATCTTCACACCGACTCAGACACCCGCACGGTTCAAGTTTGTCCTAGGCTCGCCGATACGCTCTCACAGAGGGCCCCAGCTCTTCCTTCCATGGACCTGGCGACGATCATCGGCATTGCTGTGTCCACACTGCTCGTGCTGGCCTCCATTTTCATGGGGGGATCGCCGATCATGTTCGTCAACATCCCTTCCATGCTAGTGGTCATTGGAGGAACGATCGGAACGACGCTCGTGAGAAACCCTCTCAGTGCCGTGCTGGGCACTTTCGGGGTTGCCGCCAAGGCTTTCACGACGAAGGTCCCAGCGCCCGAGCAGTTGATCAGCGAGGTCCTCGAGCTATCGAGAACGGCCCGGAAGGAACTGCTGGCGTTGGAAAAAGCGGTGATCAGCTACCCCTTTCTGGCTAAGGGAATCTCACAGTGTGTCGACGGAGTAGAAGTAGAACGAATTCGGATGGTATTGGAAAACGACATTCGTTCTACGGCAAGCCGGCACAAGAGAGGCCAGCAAGTTCTGGAGGGTATGGGAGAGGCGGCACCGGCCTTCGGGATGATTGGGACCCTGATCGGGCTGGTTCAGATGCTCGCTGTTTTGGACGATCCCTCGTCCATTGGTCCAGCCATGGCGTTGGCTCTTCTCACAACCCTTTATGGCGCACTGATCGCCAACGTACTCTGTCTCCCTTTGGCCGACAAGTTAAAAGTGCGCTCCGAGCAGGAGGTGCTGAGTATGACGCTTTGCCTGGAGGGGGTGATAGCCATTGCCGAGCGAAGCAATCCGTCCGCCATCGGAAGGCAGCTGAATGTCTTCATCTCGCCCAAGTTGCGTAAGGAGGACGCGAAGGCAGCCTGATGGAGATGGATTCAGACGACGGCGGGAGCAAGGGAGCCCCGGCCTGGATCGTAACCTTTGCCGATCTGATGTCGTTGCTGCTGACGTTCTTCGTGTTGCTGCTTTCTTTCTCGAACACGGAGATCGTCAAGTTCCGGACGATGGCCGGCTCGGTGCGGAACGCTTTAGGACTGAAGTCGGAGTTCGATCTTTCAGACATTCCAACTGGAAGTAAGCTGTTGCCCTATCAACCCGCATTTTCAATTTGATGTATGACCTCCCGACCTTCCAGCGGCCTTCAGCGTCTTTATTCATAGGGGCTAGATCCCGATGAGGACGCCATGGAGGCCGACACCCAATGGGTGAAAAACAAACCAAGCCATTCCAGCTAAGTTTCAACGGCTTGTTGAAAGTCGATTTCCAAGGATCGCACGTCACTTCCGACGGCGGCCTGCTGCTAGTCCGCGAGTTGGACGAGCGACTCGGACTCGGCAAGTTGATCAACGAGCATCTCAGCGACTCCCGGCAAGGCACAAACAAGCAGTTCACGCTCGCTGATCTGTTGCGGCAGTCGGTCTACAGCCGCTTGGCGGGCTACGAGGACCTCAACGACGCCGAGCGGATTTCGATCGATCCGACGTTTCGGCTGATCGGTTCGCAGAAGATCTGGGATCGCGGTGCGGCCTTGACCTCGACGCTGCACGGCTTCGAGACGGAGATGCTGGCGAGCGAAGAGAACCTGCTGGGGCTGATGGCGCTGAACCGAGGGCTGGTCGGGCAAGGGGAGGCGTTCGACGACTCCGAGCGGGTCGTTCTGGACATGGACTCCACCGAGAGTCCGGTCCATGGCCAACAGGAAGGCAGTGCCTACAACGGACACTTCGAATCGGTCTGCTATCACCCGCTGTTGCTGTTCAATCAGCACGGCGATTGTCTGGCGGCGAAGCTGCGTCCCGGCAACGTGCACAGCGCCGAGGACTGGGGCGAGCTGCTACTGCCGGAGATCGAGCGCCAACAGGCCGAAGGCAAGCAGGTCACTTTGCGCGCCGATGCCGCCTTTGCCAAGCCGGAGATCTACGAGGCGCTGGAGGAGCGCGGCGCGGACTATGCGATCCGCATTCCGGCCAACAAGAGCCTGGAGCTGGAGATCGAAGACATCCTGTTTCGGCCACCGGGAAGGCCCTCCCGCAAGCCGCTGGTGCGCTACAAGAGTTTTCGCTATCAGGCGGAGAGTTGGTCCCAACCTCGGCGCATCGTGGCCAAGGTCGAGCACCATCAGGGCGAGCTATTCCCGCGCGTCGGATTCGTTGTGACCAGCATGAGCTTGCCGAGCCGTTCGGTGGTGCGTTTCTACAACAAGCGCGGCACGGCGGAGCAGTGGATCAAAGAAGGTAAGCAGGCCACGCACTGGACGCGGCTGTCGTGCCATCGCTTTCGGGCCAACGAGGTACGGCTACAACTGAGCGTGCTGGCCTACAACCTGGGGAACCTATGGCGGAGGCTCGGGCTGCCGCAACGGATCAAGAGCTGGTCGCTGACGAGCTTGCAGCACCGGTTGATGAAGACCGGCGGTCGGCTGATTAAACACGCGCGGTATTACTGGCTCTTGTTCGCGGAGGGACATCTGAACCGGCGGCTGTTTGGCGACATGCTGCGGAGGATCTGGGCGCTGCCTGTGCCGGGCGGGTAGCACCGCACTTGGCGAATGCGAAATCTGTGTACTGAGGACGGAAGCTCGGAGGGGTGTCTGCGAAATTGACTTCGCAGCGGCGGATCAGCCCCCATGAGGGGCAAGAAGGGGGCTCGATCGGTCCCGCCTCAGCCGCCGCCTCTACCGGGTGGAGAAATGGTTGCGCTTCGCCGGGTGAGGGTGTAGACTCGTGCCGTCAGAGCAGCTAAATCGGAAATCCTGGCCTGAGGGTTCGCGGGGGATTGGCTGCCCTGGCAGGATCATCTCTTGCGTGACATCAGGGTTCGCGCACGCTGACCGTCGGCCGCCGATCAGAATACTCATCCCGCGGACCCTAGCTCCGTCAAATCCTTGAACAGCTCCAACGCGTCAGGGTTGGCCAGTGCATCTCGGTTCTTTACCGGTCGGCTGTGGATCATGTTTCGGACGGCAAGCTCGGCAATCTTGCCGTTGAGCGTTCGAGGGATGTCAGAAACATGGATGACCTTGGCCGGCACGTGCCGCGGGCTGGCACTGTTTCGGATCTGCTGCTTGATCCGCTTCGTCAGAGATTCGTCGAGACTCACCCCGGACCTCAGGATGACGAACAAGACCACCCGCACGTCGTCCTCCCAGTCCTGTCCGACAGCGAGTGATTCGACTATCTCGGGAAGCTGTTCAACGGCCCGATAGATCTCGGCGGTGCCGATGCGAACGCCGCCGGGATTAAGTACCGCATCGGATCGGCCCCAGATGATGATGCCGTTGTTTTCGGTCAGCTCGCAATAGTCTCCGTGGCGCCAAACGCCGGGGAACGTTTCGAAGTAGGCGGCGCGGCACTTTTCGCCGTCCGGGTCATTCCAAAACCCCACCGGCATGGAGGGGAATGGTGCGGTGCAAACCAGCTCACCCTTCTCCCCGCGAACGGCTTGGCCCTGGTCGTTGAAGATCTCAACCTTCATGCCAAGTCCGCGCGTTTGGAGTTCGCCGCGGTAGACGGCGCCAATCGGGTTGCCCAGCGCAAAGCAAGAGATGATATCAGTGCCACCTGAGATAGACGAAAGACAAAGATCCTTCTTGACCTTGCGGTTTAAGATGTCCTTGTTCGATCAAGGTCTCACTCTGAAAAAGTTTCACATAATCGCAATGCTTGAAGCACATCAAGCACATAACCACCTCAACCAAGATAAGGGGAAGTGGGCTTGGCATTCGCAGTGGTTGCTAGCCGTTGCTGCGACAAGTGTCGGGCTGAGTGCTTTCGTAAAGCTATTCGCCGTGCTTTCGCGCTGATTTATTCCGTGGAATCAGAGTCGGAATCGGACAACCGGTCAGAGGCGAGGTCTTTCAACAGACGGTCTGGCTCTCGGTCCGGCAGTTCGTTTCTCAAAACAAGGTCCGGCTCACGGTCGGGCAACGACTCCGGTTCCGCTGGCTCTAGGTCCTCGTGCGTTGGTGCCGGCGTCTCTAGGTTCGCGTCCTGTGGTTCCGGATTCGGCGCACCCTCTAGGTCGTCCTCAGCCATAATCTCGCATCAAGACCCGAAGGAAGGCCATGGGCAAGCGGTGGAGGAGATCGTGCGTCATCTGAGTCAAATCATCGAGGAGAACGGCATGGAGAAGAATGGAAGCGCCAAGATCACCAAGCACGGGGTCATTCTGCAGCGCAAAGGCGACCTCTTGTTCGAGTCCGGGCAAGCCACCATCAAACCCAAGGCACTACCCATCCTCGAGGGGCTTGCTCGATATATTTCAAAGACCTCGCGAGACGTAGACGTGCTGGGCCACACAGACAATAGGCCGATCGGCACGGCGGTCTTCCCCAGCAACTGGGAGCTCTCGGCGGCCCGCGCCGGCCGTGCGGTGCGCTACCTGGCTGAACAAGGCGTGCCGGCCCAGCGTCTCCGCGCGATCGGTCAAGCTGACAGCGTGCCGGTAGCGAGCAACGCCACGCAAGTTGGCCGCGCGGCCAACCGCCGAGTCGAGTTCGTCTTCGTAACTCGACTCCGCGAGGACGACGGAGAAGCCGAGCCGGCGGCGGTCGGGTCGAACAGCTCGTCCCAAGGAGATCCCCGTGAATGAGCGGCATAGGAAAGTGGGTTTTCTTGCGCTGGTAGCGATGTTCGCGATGGGCTTTGGGGCGGGCTGCGACGACTCAGAGTCCGACGGCGAAGCTGGTGATGAGGTCGAGCAAGCAGTCGGTGTGCTGGAAATGGAAACCTTCTTGACAAACATCAACGACCCGGCGGGCGAACGCCACGCCCGACTTGGTGTAAAGCTGGCCATCACACCAGAAGAGCAGGTTGCGGAAATCAAAGCGGATCCGCTATTGATGGCCCGGCTGCGCGACCGCATCCTGACGCTGTTGACCTCGAAGACCTACCGGCAGCTAAACGAGGCCAAAGGGAAAGAGCTGTTTCGAAAGCAGATCATCGAGCGCCTCAACCCGCTACTGGAGAGCGGCGAGGTCAAGGAAGTTCTTTTTTCGGACTTCGTTGTCCAGTAGGGCCGGCATCAGCCTACAAGGGTAAGGGAGGGAAGCCCCGAAGGCGGGGACTGCTTTGAGGCGCGCCTTTGGGGGTTGATCTCCCACTAACGGATCGTACTCCTGAGACCGGGGACCGGACCTCGCTTTCCCCAGCGCAGCTGATCCAGGGCTCCGTCCCGCCACAACGTTGAGGTGCGATGGACTAACGATACCGGCGGTGTACAGCGAGTACACGACCCTGAACTTCTACCGAGCTGAGAGGCACGAGGATAGGTTCCAACGAGGCGTTGGCAGCCTGCAGGCGCACCTGATCCTTACCTTCGCGGTAAAAACGCTTGAGGGTCGACTCCGCGCCTTCTACCAGTGCCACGACAATGTCGCCGTTGCTGACGCGATCAGTTTTTTCGACCAAGACGTAGTCGCCGTCCATGATGTGGTCTTCGATCATGGATTCGCCTCGCACTCGTAAGGCGTAGACCTGCTCGGCGCCGGTGAAATCGGCGAAAGAGAGAGTTTCGGGGTCAGGATAGGTTTCGATCGGTTGCCCCGCGGCAATGGTTCCCAGCAAAGGGGTCTCCGGGGAAGCAAAGGCGGCCTCTTTGCGCTGACGGCTCAACTCGCGATAGTACTGCGGCCCCAGGTCTAAGGCGCGGCTCTGGTTGAAGCTCCTTTTCAGGTAGCGTTTGCTTTCGAGCGCGGTCAGATGTTTGTGAACCGTCGCCAGCGACGCGAGACCCAGCTCCTCCGCGATCTCTTCGAAGCTGGGGCTGTAGCCATTGCGACGAATGAACCCCGCGATGAAGTCCACAACTTGCTTCTGCCGTTTCGTGAGTGCCACGAGTTTTCTCCTTCGCCTTCTATTCTAGGAGAAGAAAAGGGGAAATGCAAGAAAAACGCGGGATTGGCGGTGTCTACCACTCGGTGAGCCGGAAGTACTTGCAGTCTTATCTGGACGAGTACAGCTTCAGATATAATCGGCGCGATCAGGGGAACCTGATCTTCAGGTCCCTTTTGGAGCAGGTTTCGCAACAGGCGAAACGACCGCTCTCTTTAGAAGCCCAGTAAAGGCCTTCCGCGAGATTGGCTTCATGCTCTGCTGAGTCTCTTTGGTGGGTTGTAGCGGCTTGAAAGTCGTTGCAGGGTCGTCTTTAGGGCGACTCGCCATCTCCGTTTGCCAGGGCCCTTCGACTGCCGTACAATAGAGGGGACTTGCTATCCTTCAGGGACGCACCATATGGGGTGCGTCCCGGTCGATGAGCGACTAGACACCCTCATCGTAGCCGGGTTCCCCTGACAGAGTCAAGCGAAATCTTAGCCCGCATTTTCAATTTGATGTATGACCTCCCGACCTTCCAGCGGCCTTCAGCGTCTTTATTCATAGGGGCTAGATCCCGATGAGGACGCCATGGAGGCCGACACCCAATGGGTGAAAAACAAACCAAGCCATTCCAGCTAAGTTTCAACGGCTTGTTGAAAGTCGATTTCCAAGGATCGCACGTCACTTCCGACGGCGGCCTGCTGCTAGTCCGCGAGTTGGACGAGCGACTCGGACTCGGCAAGTTGATCAACGAGCATCTCAGCGACTCCCGGCAAGGCACAAACAAGCAGTTCACGCTCGCTGATCTGTTGCGGCAGTCGGTCTACAGCCGCTTGGCGGGCTACGAGGACCTCAACGACGCCGAGCGGATTTCGATCGATCCGACGTTTCGGCTGATCGGTTCGCAGAAGATCTGGGATCGCGGTGCGGCCTTGACCTCGACGCTGCACGGCTTCGAGACGGAGATGCTGGCGAGCGAAGAGAACCTGCTGGGGCTGATGGCGCTGAACCGAGGGCTGGTCGGGCAAGGGGAGGCGTTCGACGACTCCGAGCGGGTCGTTCTGGACATGGACTCCACCGAGAGTCCGGTCCATGGCCAACAGGAAGGCAGTGCCTACAACGGACACTTCGAATCGGTCTGCTATCACCCGCTGTTGCTGTTCAATCAGCACGGCGATTGTCTGGCGGCGAAGCTGCGTCCCGGCAACGTGCACAGCGCCGAGGACTGGGGCGAGCTGCTACTGCCGGAGATCGAGCGCCAACAGGCCGAAGGCAAGCAGGTCACTTTGCGCGCCGATGCCGCCTTTGCCAAGCCGGAGATCTACGAGGCGCTGGAGGAGCGCGGCGCGGACTATGCGATCCGCATTCCGGCCAACAAGAGCCTGGAGCTGGAGATCGAAGACATCCTGTTTCGGCCACCGGGAAGGCCCTCCCGCAAGCCGCTGGTGCGCTACAAGAGTTTTCGCTATCAGGCGGAGAGTTGGTCCCAACCTCGGCGCATCGTGGCCAAGGTCGAGCACCATCAGGGCGAGCTATTCCCGCGCGTCGGATTCGTTGTGACCAGCATGAGCTTGCCGAGCCGTTCGGTGGTGCGTTTCTACAACAAGCGCGGCACGGCGGAGCAGTGGATCAAAGAAGGTAAGCAGGCCACGCACTGGACGCGGCTGTCGTGCCATCGCTTTCGGGCCAACGAGGTACGGCTACAACTGAGCGTGCTGGCCTACAACCTGGGGAACCTATGGCGGAGGCTCGGGCTGCCGCAACGGATCAAGAGCTGGTCGCTGACGAGCTTGCAGCACCGGTTGATGAAGACCGGCGGTCGGCTGATTAAACACGCGCGGTATTACTGGCTCTTGTTCGCGGAGGGACATCTGAACCGGCGGCTGTTTGGCGACATGCTGCGGAGGATCTGGGCGCTGCCTGTGCCGGGCGGGTAGCACCGCACTTGGCGAATGCGAAATCTGTGTACTGAGGACGGAAGCTCGGAGGGGTGTCTGCGAAATTGACTTCGCAGCGGCGGATCAGCCCCCATGAGGGGCAAGAAGGGGGCTCGATCGGTCCCGCCTCAGCCGCCGCCTCTACCGGGTGGAGAAATGGTTGCGCTTCGCCGGGTGAGGGTGTAGACCCGCATTTTCAATTTGATGTATGACCTCCCGACCTTCCAGCGGCCTTCAGCGTCTTTATTCATAGGGGCTAGTGTAGTGCCACTAACGGTTCTGGACAATGGCGTGGGTTTTGGCGGCGCGCTCGACTTTGGCGAGGATATCTTGTGCCGGAGCTGTCCAGACAAAGGGCTTGGGCGCTTGGTTGCTCGCTTCCAGGTACTCGTGGATGGCGGCCTCGAGTTCGGGAACACTGCGGAACACGCCGCGGCGGATGCGCTTCTGTGTCAGCTCGCGGAACCAGCGCTCGACGAGATTGAGCCAAGAAGAAGACGTGGGAATGAAGTGAAAGTGGAAGCGGGGGTGCTTCGCGAGCCACTTCTTCACTTGCTCATGCTTGTGCGTGGAGTAGTTGTCCACGATCAGATGCAGCTCCAGCGCCGGTGGCGTTTCGCGGTCGATCTTGCGTAGGAATTTGAGGAATTCCTGGTGCCGATGTCGCGGCAGACACTCGCCGATCACCTTGCCGTCGAGCACATTGAAGGCGGCGAACAACGTCGTTGTGCCATGTCGTTTGAAGTCGTGGGTCATGGTGCCGGCACGACCCCTTTTCAGGGGCAGTCCCGGCTGGCTGCGGTCTAAGGCCTGGATCTGACTTTTCTCATCGACACTGAGCACCAGTGCGTGCTCGGGCGGATTCAAGTACAGACCGACCACGTCGCGGAGTTTCTCGACGAACTGCTTGTCGCGGCTGAGCTTGAAAGTTTCGAGGCGATGGGGCTGCAGTCCGTGCGCTTTCCAGACGCGCTGGATGGCCATCTTGGAGACGCCCAAGTGCTTGGCGAGGGTGCGGGTGCTCCAATGCGTGGCCGCCCGGGGCTTCTCGTGAAGCGTTGTATCGAGGATGCATTGGACGAATTCAGCGGAGAGCGCCGGTTTGCGTCCGGGGCGCGTCCGATCGCGGAGTCCGTCGAGGCCGGACTGGGCGAAGCGCTTTCGCCACAGGATGACGGTCTTGCGGTTGACGCCGAGTTCGCGGGCAATGGCGTGGTTCGCCAACCCCTGCGCACACAGCAAAACAATGCCTGCCCGTAAGGCCATTTTCTGGGCTGTGTTGCCTCCTCGAACGAGGCGACGAAGAGCGTTTCGCTGCGGAGCGGTGAGGGGTAGAGCGTCAGCGGATGGCCACATAAACCATCCTACCGTGAAAAGGGTGTTATTGTACAGTTATTTATGTGGCACTACACTAGATCCCGATGAGGACGCCATGGAGGCCGACACCCAATGGGTGAAAAACAAACCAAGCCATTCCAGCTAAGTTTCAACGGCTTGTTGAAAGTCGATTTCCAAGGATCGCACGTCACTTCCGACGGCGGCCTGCTGCTAGTCCGCGAGTTGGACGAGCGACTCGGACTCGGCAAGTTGATCAACGAGCATCTCAGCGACTCCCGGCAAGGCACAAACAAGCAGTTCACGCTCGCTGATCTGTTGCGGCAGTCGGTCTACAGCCGCTTGGCGGGCTACGAGGACCTCAACGACGCCGAGCGGATTTCGATCGATCCGACGTTTCGGCTGATCGGTTCGCAGAAGATCTGGGATCGCGGTGCGGCCTTGACCTCGACGCTGCACGGCTTCGAGACGGAGATGCTGGCGAGCGAAGAGAACCTGCTGGGGCTGATGGCGCTGAACCGAGGGCTGGTCGGGCAAGGGGAGGCGTTCGACGACTCCGAGCGGGTCGTTCTGGACATGGACTCCACCGAGAGTCCGGTCCATGGCCAACAGGAAGGCAGTGCCTACAACGGACACTTCGAATCGGTCTGCTATCACCCGCTGTTGCTGTTCAATCAGCACGGCGATTGTCTGGCGGCGAAGCTGCGTCCCGGCAACGTGCACAGCGCCGAGGACTGGGGCGAGCTGCTACTGCCGGAGATCGAGCGCCAACAGGCCGAAGGCAAGCAGGTCACTTTGCGCGCCGATGCCGCCTTTGCCAAGCCGGAGATCTACGAGGCGCTGGAGGAGCGCGGCGCGGACTATGCGATCCGCATTCCGGCCAACAAGAGCCTGGAGCTGGAGATCGAAGACATCCTGTTTCGGCCACCGGGAAGGCCCTCCCGCAAGCCGCTGGTGCGCTACAAGAGTTTTCGCTATCAGGCGGAGAGTTGGTCCCAACCTCGGCGCATCGTGGCCAAGGTCGAGCACCATCAGGGCGAGCTATTCCCGCGCGTCGGATTCGTTGTGACCAGCATGAGCTTGCCGAGCCGTTCGGTGGTGCGTTTCTACAACAAGCGCGGCACGGCGGAGCAGTGGATCAAAGAAGGTAAGCAGGCCACGCACTGGACGCGGCTGTCGTGCCATCGCTTTCGGGCCAACGAGGTACGGCTACAACTGAGCGTGCTGGCCTACAACCTGGGGAACCTATGGCGGAGGCTCGGGCTGCCGCAACGGATCAAGAGCTGGTCGCTGACGAGCTTGCAGCACCGGTTGATGAAGACCGGCGGTCGGCTGATTAAACACGCGCGGTATTACTGGCTCTTGTTCGCGGAGGGACATCTGAACCGGCGGCTGTTTGGCGACATGCTGCGGAGGATCTGGGCGCTGCCTGTGCCGGGCGGGTAGCACCGCACTTGGCGAATGCGAAATCTGTGTACTGAGGACGGAAGCTCGGAGGGGTGTCTGCGAAATTGACTTCGCAGCGGCGGATCAGCCCCCATGAGGGGCAAGAAGGGGGCTCGATCGGTCCCGCCTCAGCCGCCGCCTCTACCGGGTGGAGAAATGGTTGCGCTTCGCCGGGTGAGGGTGTAGACTCGTGCCGTCAGAGCAGCTAAATCGGAAATCCTGGCCTGAGGGTTCGCGGGGGATTGGCTGCCCTGGCAGGATCATCTCTTGCGTGACATCAGGGTTCGCGCACGCTGACCGTCGGCCGCCGATCAGAATACTCATCCCGCGGACCCTAGCTCCGTCAAATCCTTGAACAGCTCCAACGCGTCAGGGTTGGCCAGTGCATCTCGGTTCTTTACCGGTCGGCTGTGGATCATGTTTCGGACGGCAAGCTCGGCAATCTTGCCGTTGAGCGTTCGAGGGATGTCAGAAACATGGATGACCTTGGCCGGCACGTGCCGCGGGCTGGCACTGTTTCGGATCTGCTGCTTGATCCGCTTCGTCAGAGATTCGTCGAGACTCACCCCGGACCTCAGGATGACGAACAAGACCACCCGCACGTCGTCCTCCCAGTCCTGTCCGACAGCGAGTGATTCGACTATCTCGGGTAGACTCGTGCCGTCAGAGCAGCTAAATCGGAAATCCTGGCTTAGACGGGTGAAGTGTGCCTAATCTCCCAGCGAAGGAGTGTGTATGCCCCTCAATCAGAAGTACATTCTGGTTTGCGACGATGTCCGCCGTGAGGATACCGGGAAGCAGTTAATCATCGGGCTCTATACGCCGAATGTGGTTGTAACACAGCTTCCTGCCACGCTGCCGTCGCTAGCCTTCTTCCAGTGTGTTGAATCCGACCGGCCAACATCTTATCGGATGTCACTTAAACTCAACCATCTAGAGTCAGGAGAAACCCTCATTGAAGCTATGGGAGGAGTCACATTTGCCCAGCCTGGTCTTGCCTTCATCCCATGGCGGCTAGGCACGGTCCAATTTAAAGCTGTTGGCGCGTATACGCTGTCTATTGACGTGGACGACCAAACCGAGCCGTTTCTGGCACAGTTCTCAGTTATCCTGCATGTGCCTCAAAAATCAGCGGGACCTTAGGTAGCAAATGCTGGTTGATCGAAGTCTGCCCGCCCAGCTTGACTAGAGCGGACAATCGACGGATTGTGATCGCTGTGGGAGAGTGTACTGGTGCCAAAAGGCCCGACATGCCCCGGCTCATGGACAAGAATTCCAATGGTCGCGATGGGATCTACAGACGAAGCGGTGGTACTAGGAGCAACGATGTTGAGCAGGCGCTGTTGTAGGAGCCTTTCGTCTTCATATTCATCGGCGAAGTCGGCACACTCGCTTTCAATGCGGTTGACGAGGTCGTTTAAGTCATCTTCGTGCCGTATTGCTAAAAACGACGACACAAACTGAGACCGGAATCTATTCAAGTCAATGTTCCTGGAGGCGTATTGCCAAACTAGCTTACGTAGTTGACGGATATCCATGGGTTATTCTCCTAAAAACTGGTCTCGCACGTCCACAGCCGATCTTCTCCGTAAATATGAACAGGGCGATTGGTCGGATCGCTTGACTAGGTGCCGTTCGGAACTCATTTGCGATGAACGCTGGCACCCGCAATCAGGGAGTACCACCACGCACAAGATTGGTCGAAAGTACTTCGATGAGTCCGACGGTGTCATCGCTGTTGTGTTCGCATACACTCAACTGAACGGGTCCGTCAGAACTAGTGTCCGCTTGCTACTCATCGACAATATCGTGTACTACGTTTAACGATCTACCCTTCTTCAGCATAGACTAACCCCTGTGGCCAGGGCCATTGGGTAGAACAGCCTACATACTATACACAAAACGCGCGAGCGCGTGCCTAGTGTAGTGCCACTAACGGTTCTGGACAATGGCGTGGGTTTTGGCGGCGCGCTCGACTTTGGCGAGGATATCTTGTGCCGGAGCTGTCCAGACAAAGGGCTTGGGCGCTTGGTTGCTCGCTTCCAGGTACTCGTGGATGGCGGCCTCGAGTTCGGGAACACTGCGGAACACGCCGCGGCGGATGCGCTTCTGTGTCAGCTCGCGGAACCAGCGCTCGACGAGATTGAGCCAAGAAGAAGACGTGGGAATGAAGTGAAAGTGGAAGCGGGGGTGCTTCGCGAGCCACTTCTTCACTTGCTCATGCTTGTGCGTGGAGTAGTTGTCCACGATCAGATGCAGCTCCAGCGCCGGTGGCGTTTCGCGGTCGATCTTGCGTAGGAATTTGAGGAATTCCTGGTGCCGATGTCGCGGCAGACACTCGCCGATCACCTTGCCGTCGAGCACATTGAAGGCGGCGAACAACGTCGTTGTGCCATGTCGTTTGAAGTCGTGGGTCATGGTGCCGGCACGACCCCTTTTCAGGGGCAGTCCCGGCTGGCTGCGGTCTAAGGCCTGGATCTGACTTTTCTCATCGACACTGAGCACCAGTGCGTGCTCGGGCGGATTCAAGTACAGACCGACCACGTCGCGGAGTTTCTCGACGAACTGCTTGTCGCGGCTGAGCTTGAAAGTTTCGAGGCGATGGGGCTGCAGTCCGTGCGCTTTCCAGACGCGCTGGATGGCCATCTTGGAGACGCCCAAGTGCTTGGCGAGGGTGCGGGTGCTCCAATGCGTGGCCGCCCGGGGCTTCTCGTGAAGCGTTGTATCGAGGATGCATTGGACGAATTCAGCGGAGAGCGCCGGTTTGCGTCCGGGGCGCGTCCGATCGCGGAGTCCGTCGAGGCCGGACTGGGCGAAGCGCTTTCGCCACAGGATGACGGTCTTGCGGTTGACGCCGAGTTCGCGGGCAATGGCGTGGTTCGCCAACCCCTGCGCACACAGCAAAACAATGCCTGCCCGTAAGGCCATTTTCTGGGCTGTGTTGCCTCCTCGAACCAGGCGACGAAGAGCGTTTCGCTGCGGAGCGGTGAGGGGTAGAGCGTCAGCGGATGGCCACATAAACCATCCTACCGTGAAAAGGGTGTGATTGTCCAGTTATTTATGTGGCACTACACTAGTGTTCGTGGGAATACTTACCATCCCCCGCTGATCTGGTCACGCCATATACCCTCAATTGAGAAGGGTAGCATGATGGGGTCAAGGCAACGACGATCCTAGATGGTAAGTCGTGGATTCTAACCGGGATGTAGATTCTAAAAATCTGTGACTGGTAGGTCAGCCTGTCACGCCAATTCTAGGCCAGCAGATTACTTGTCCTGGAGGGATAATTACCAGAGTGGATTCGCGGACACGGGATCTCCTCGATGTCGGTGCCGGAATCTGATGATCGCTTAACCGCGGATCGGGACCTTGCCGGGGCAGCCCCGGCTGGCCGCGAACTGCCCCACCGCACCCCCCGTGCGAGTGCAGATCCGCTGTCCACCTTTCGTTAGTTAGTGCGCATGCCACTCATGTTACATTCCCACCGTGAAGATCAGAGATGGCGTCTCAACAAGCTTGCTGAGAACGCTATACTATTGATATCATTACGACTGCGCGTTGGCGGTCGCGATACCATCGAGGCTTCGCGGGCGCTGTGGGCAAACCGCTCTCGGGCGGGTGGACCACGCGGAAAACAGGTAGGGGCCGGTGAACTTCCGTTCTCTCTTTAGCGTTTTCTCCC
Organism: Bryobacterales bacterium; assembly: GCA_965222095.1. Lineage (GTDB taxonomy): Bacteria > Acidobacteriota > Terriglobia > Bryobacterales > UBA6623. The sequence continues at coordinate 299,296 of CBDCTD010000004.1, read as the reverse complement.
GAGACCTGGCCATTGATCTGGGCACGGCCAACACCCTGGTCTCCGTTCGAGGCAAGGGGATCGTCGTCAATGAGCCCTCGATCGTCGCCATCAACAAGACCAACGGCGATGTCGAAGCCGTGGGGAAGGAAGCCAAGGAGATGGTCGGGCGGACGCCAGGCAACATCGTTGCTATCCGGCCAATGAAGGACGGTGTGATTGCCGACTTCAAGGTCACCGAGAAGATGTTGACCTACTTCATCCAGAAGGCGCACAACCGGAAAATGCTGGTGCATCCCCGGATCGTCATCGGTGTGCCGAGCGAAATCACTCCGGTTGAAGAGCGAGCGGTACGCGACTCGGCATTTCGCGCCCACGCCAGCGAGGTCCACCTTGTCGAGCAAGCCATGGTGGCCGCGATCGGGGCCGGACTGCCAATAACCGAGCCTTGCGGAAACTTGATCGTGGACATCGGCGGGGGAACGACGGATGTGGCTGTCATCTCGATGTCCGGGATCGTATACTCGCGTTCCGTACGCGTAGCCGGCAATGAGATGGACGAGGCGATCATTAACTATCTTAAGAAAAAGTACAACTTGCTCGTCGGTGAGCGCACGGCGGAGAAGGTCAAGATTGAGGTGGGCTCGGCCTACAAGTTGGACAATCCTTTGACGATGGAGATCAAGGGACGGAACCTGATCGAGGGGGTACCAAGGACGGTCAGCGTTAACGACACCGAGATCCGAGAGGCGCTTTCAGAATGTGTCAACACCATCATGAATGCGGTACGCGTTGCGCTCGAACGGACCCCCCCCGAGCTGAGCGCCGATATCAGCGACCGCGGGATCGTGCTGACCGGAGGTGGCGCGCTGCTTCGCAACCTTGATTTGCGTATTCGCGAAGAAACGGGCCTCCCGGTTTCAATTGCCGAGGACCCGCTGTCTTCGGTGGTTATCGGCACGAGCCGAATGTTGCATGATTTCAAATTGCTCCGCCGCATTTCTCTGGAGTGACGCGTCTAGAGCGCTTGCTCGGAAGTTGGTACCGGCCTCTCGCCGGTGATAGCAGCCGTCAAAGGGTTCACTAGGTCAGCGCTCGGCCCGAGGACCACGACGCCGGCGAACAAGAACCGTGGTAGAACTCTTCACTCGCTACCGGAACACTTCGGTCCTCATAGGAGTGCTCCTTCTACAGCTCGCGCTGTTAGTCTACCAGGTTAAACGCGGCGATGACGCGCGGCTGCTAAACGTATGGACAGCCGCGGCGATCGCACCGCTGCAGAAAGCGATGAGCACGGCCTCACGGTTTGTAACGTCGAGCTGGAACGACTACATTTGGCTGGTCGATACGAGGGAGGAGAACCGGGAATTGCGCCAGAAGCTGGACGACATGAAGTTGGAAAACCAACAGCTGCAGCAATCGGTGGGTCAGCTCGAGCGCGGACAGGTGCTCAGGGGGTACCAGGAGAGCATTCTTTCCAGGACCGTGGTCTCGCGGGTCATTGGCGTGGGGTCCAATCCGAACTCCCAAGAGATCTTCCTGGATCTCGGCACGGACGCTGGTGTAAGAGCCGGCATGGCTGTTGTGACACCGGATGGCCTTGCGGGCAAGGTGCACGCGGCCCATGGCGGTACATCCCTAGTAGTGCTGCTCAACGACCTGGAAGCCGCCGTCGGCGTACTGCTCGCCCATTCCCGCGCGCGGGGGGTGTTGAAGGGAACGGGTTCTGCACTCTGCCGGATCGATTACGTCGGTCACGACGTCGAGGTTCGAATCGGCGAAAAGGTCTATACCTCGGGGGACGACCGAATCTTCCCCAAGGGGCTTTTGGTGGGATCCGTCACCCGCCTGGAGCAAGCGAATGAGTTCCAGCGCATCTATGTCAATCCGGCTGCTCCTCTCCAGCAGCTGGAAGAAGTGTTGGTGATTACGTCGGGAGTGCACCAGCGGCTGCCCAGCTCGACCGCGGCACAGCCGCCGGGGAGGTTGTTACCGATTCCCCCTGCGGATTTCCAGCGATCGAACCCGCTCGAGTCAGGGCTGATGCGGAACCCGAACGGCGGCGAGGCCCTGGGTTTTTATCAGATCGAAGACTCGGGGCCTGGGACTGCTCCTCGAGCCACCGACGCGGATCGACTCAAGCAGCATTACGTACGAATCGGTGAGGCCCAAGGACATCGATTCGGAGAAGGAAAGCCGGGCTCGGCTGCTCCCGACTTCAATCTACAAATGGTGCATCCCCTGCCCTTCCCCGGCGACCCTTCAACAGCCCAGTCGGACATCGGTAGCCCCGCTGTTGCTCCGCGTCAGCAGGCCGAATCCCCAGCGGAGCGAACTGGTGCTTTAGGGACTCAGCGCACGGCTCCTGGGGCCACGACTAGCGCGGGTGCGTCGGACGAGGGCGGATCCGAGGGGCGAGTGGATCGTCGCTAAGTGAATCGATGGGGCAGCCACTCTCTCCTTCCCTCGTCCGGGAGAATGCCACCAGGATGCCGACGGGCTTGCCTGTCGCACTCGTTGTAGTGGCCCTCGCTGCCCAGGTATACCTACCCCTTTATGTCAGAACATTAGGGTCTTTCGATCTTCCGCTGCTGATTGTTGCGTACCTGGCGTTGCTCGGTCGCCGGCCCATCGTAGGGCTGCTGATTGGCGCCGCGGTCGGATTGGCACAGGACGGCCTTACGCACGGTCCGGTCGGTGTCTTCGGGATGACGAAAACCGTCATCGGGTATTTGGCCGGCTGGGCCAGCGTCGTTATTCAGGTTGGCTTTCCAGGCGCCCGAAGCGTCTTGGTCGCAATTTTCTTCCTACTTCATCAATTCCTGTTTTGGACCGTTCAGACCGTCCTGTTGGGACATGAACTGGCTGTCGATCTCCCGCGAACTTTGAGTCTGGCCGCGGCCCACGCGGGCGTAGCCCTGTTGCTCTACGGTTTGCTGGATCGCTGGAAGAAGACCGCGTGAGTCCCTTCCCAAAGCAGAGGCGTACCAGCGGCGACCTGCAGATGGTCGCGTTTCAGTACGTAGCCGCTTTCGCTGGTCTGTGGCTGCTCGCCGGGTTCTGGCAGCTGCAGGTGCAGAGTCCGGAAGTGTATGAGCAGCGCGCTGAACGGAATCGGAAAAAGTCACGACGGCTGATTGCCCCAAGGGGGAAGATTCTCGATCGAGAAGGCCGCATCCTGGTCGACAACCGTCCTAACTTCAAGGTTCTGATGTCTGGAGCCGACGCCCAGGAACCTCACCTCGCGCTGATCGCGGAAGGTTTGAACATCCCCTACGAGCATCTCGAAGCCCAGCTTCATCGCCTCCGAGCGTCGGATGCTCCCGGCTATCCTGCCGTTATTCTCAAGGAGAATCTGGAAGCGGGCACTATTGCTTTTGTGGAAGCACACAAAGCAGAGTTTCAGGAGCTCGAGCTGCTCAGGTCGCAGAACCGGCTCTACCCTCAGGACGGAGTAGCCTCTCATTTGATCGGTTACGTCGGAGAGATCAGTGATCGGGAGCTCGAACAGGTCGAATTCGTACTCGCGGATCCTGGGGCAAAGGTCGGCAAGGCGGGCGTCGAGCGGCAGTACAACAACATTCTCACTGGCTCGGACGGAAGTCGCGTTGTCGTCGTCGACAGTCGCGGTCGCGAACATGGGTTTCTTCGCGGCAAGGCCGCCAAGCCCGGAAGCAACGTTCAACTTACCATCGACCTGGATCTACAAGTGGTCGCCGAGCTGGCCATGCAGGGCCGCAAAGGGGCTGTTGTCGCCCTTGACCCCCGCAATGGCGAGATTCTCGCTCTCGTCAGCTCGCCCAACTATTCCCCCCACAAGTTCGTCGGTGGCATCTCTCTCCACGACTGGCGGCAGTTAACGGGCAATCCTGACAAGCCGCTGCTCAATCGGGCTATCCAGGCCCAGTTGGCCCCGGCATCCGTGTTCAAGCCGATCGTGGCGGCCGCGGCGATCGAAAGCGGCGTCATCGATACGGACTCCACCGTCGAGTGCCAGGGCGGAGCTTCCTTCTACGGACGCTATTTCCGCTGCCACAAAAAGGACGGGCACGGTGAAGTCAAACTGTATCGGGCCCTCGTCGAGTCCTGCGACGTTTACTTCTATGCAGTCGGAAACAAGCTAGGCATCGACCGGATCGCGGAATTCGCAAAGCGCGTCGGCTTCGGGCGACGAACCGGGGTCGATTTGCCCCACGAAGAGGAAGGACTCGTGCCCTCCACAAGTTGGAAGCTGAGGCATTTTCGCGAAAAGTGGTATCCGGGTGAAACGATTTCAGTCGCCATCGGGCAGGGAGCGCTGACCGTCACTCCGCTGCAGCTGGCTTACGCTATCGGCGGTTTGGTGTCCGGCGGCGTGTGGCACCAGCCGCGGCTGGTTTCCACAGCGCACAGAAAGGCTGTTCGCGACGACTATGAGCCCCCCGCTCCTCGCATCGTGAAACTCAAGAAGAAAAGCATTGACGCCGTCGTGAAGGGACTTTGGGGAGTGGTTAACGGCGGCGGGACCGGAACCCGAGCTCGGCTGGCGGGCTACGATGTGTGCGGCAAGACGGGAACCGCCCAGCTGGTTCCTAATCGCCCGACGCGGCCAACCAGCGATAGGGACTTAAGAGACAACGCTTGGTTTGTAGGCTTCGCTCCCTGCCGCAACCCGGAGATTGTAGTCGTTTCGCTCTTCGAACACGGCGAGCACGGCCATCTGGCCGCTCCCATCGTTCGGGACGTGCTAAAGGTTTACTTTGACAAGCAAGAGCGACGACCGGCGAACGCTCAGCAGGCGTACTACGGGGCCAGTTCCCCGACAGACCTCGCTGCATCCCGCTCCCGTCAGGAGAGTTTACCCTGAAGGGACCGCACACCAGCCGCGACTTCGACTGGACATTGCTGGGGTTAGTGCTGGCGATCGCTGCCCTCGGTGTGGTCGAAATCTACAGCGCTACCCGCAACACCGTTTGGGAGGGCGCGCACCTAAAGCAGTTGCTGTGGATCGGGCTGGGTCTAGTCCTGTTCTGGGCAGTTTCGCGGATCGACTACAAAACGCTCGTCGACCAGGCCCCCATCTTCTACGTCATCACGATCATGCTACTCCTGATGGTGGAGGTTTTCGGCTCGACCATTGGCGGGGCCAAGCGGTGGCTGCCGCTGCCCGCCGGCCTGCATCTGCAGGTCTCGGAATTCGCCAAGGTGGTGCTAGTATTGTTGGTGGCATGGTTCTTCATGGGATCGCCAGGAAGGCCGGTGCGCTTGGCGAGGCTGGCACAAATAGCTGCCCTGTTCGCGGTGCCCATCGTTCTGGTGCTGAGGCAGCCGGATCTAAGTACCGCCCTAAGTTACCTGCCTGTTCTGTTCTTGGGGGTGCTTCTGGCCGGCATGCGATGGAGATACGTTGCCATCCTGGCCCTACTAGGGTTGTTGACAGCGCCGATCGTGTGGCGCCACCTGCAACCTTATCAGAAGGAACGGTTGGTCGCCTTTGTAGATCCGGAAAGGGACCCCAAGGGCGTCGGTTACCAATCGATTCAGTCAAAGATCGCGGTGGGCGCGGGTGGCATCTGGGGTCAGGGCTTCGCCCGCGGCTCGCAGACACAGTTGCGCTTTCTGCCCGTCCCCCATACGGATTTCATCTTCTCGGCTTACGCGGAAGAAACGGGTTTCGTCGGAGTTAGCTTGGCCCTGGCGCTCTACTTCGCGGTTTTGATGCGAGTTGTAGGCAACGCACAGGCGGCGGTGGATGCGATCGGGATGTTTGTCTGTATGGGCGTGGCGGGTCTTTTGCTGTTTCACCTTGTGGTGAACGTCGGCATGGTGATTGGCCGGGTGCCGGTGACGGGTCTGCCCCTGCCGTTGATGAGCTACGGAGGGTCTAACGCCTTGACGACGTTTCTGTTGTTCGGACTGGTGAACAATGTCCGGCTCCGCCGGTTTACGAACTAGCGATATGAGAAAAGTCTTACGCCCGCTTGGGCGGTTTCTGGGGCCCAAAACGGACGGGCCGTACAATGACACTGAGAACAAGGGAAGGATGAGAGCCCAGCCTCCGCGGAAGCGGAAGAGCGGCTGACGCGGCTCGCGGCGTTGAGCGCGATGTGAGTGGCGCTCCGCCTGGAAAGCCGACAGAAGCGAGATCACAACGGTTGCCCGCCTGTTGCGGCGGGTCTCTGCTTGACCGAGATTCCGGCGTCTCGAGGACGCCCCATGTCTTACCTACAAGTGCCGCGCTGTGGTTTGGGCCCTCCTTCCTGAGGAGGGAGTCCCTTGTCGAAGGAACTGATAGTTGATTCGTCACCTCACGAGACTCGCGTAGCCATTCTGGAAGATGACCGGCTCGTTGACATCTACATCGAGCGCGCGTCCAATTACCCGTTAGCTGGAAGTATCTTCAAAGGCCGAGTTAGCCGGGTGCTGCCCGGCATGCAATCGGCCTTTGTGGATATTGGGCTCGGACGCGATGCTTTCCTCTACGTCTCTGATTTCCTGGGCGATGCTGAAGAATCCGATGCGCCCGTCCGCCAGCGGGAGGAAGCAGTGGAGAGCACCCAGGACGACACGGAAGAGTCCGGCTCAAAAACTGATCCCCCGATCAAACCAACTCGCCGTGAGCGCAGGAGCCGTCGGTCTCGCCGTAAGCCGCCGCGCCGAGAGGGCTTCCCAGAATCAAAATACGCTCCGCTAGGCGGGGACGAGGCTTCTCCCCAGGCCGCTGCACCGATCGAGTCGCCGTCCCCGGAAGCCGATTTTCAGGTTTTGCCCGGTGAATCCTTGGCTAAATATCGAGATCGGCCATTCCCCACAGGGAACGACGACTCAGGCGACGCTGAGCCGGCGGGTGGGGGCGCTAAGCAGTCACAGCACCTGCCGGGGCCGGATCAGCAAGAGAGCACCCTGAAACTCACCGCGTCTGATTCAGAGCCCGAGACCACCGATCGGCAGACCACCGCGGACGGAGGATCATCGCCGCCGGCTCCCCACGAAAGCGACGCCCAAACCGGTCAGCCATCTCCGGCCGGTGAATCCGATCCAGCGGGGGGCGTCGACGCGGGCCCGTTAACGGAGGCTGACCGAAACTCGGAAGCCTCCGAACCCAGCGGCATCTCGGAGCCAGCCGGAGGCCCGGATGAGTCTGCCCCCGCGAGTTCGGTGGGGAACCTAACCCCGCCCTCCCCGTCGGAAACCCCGCCAGACGAGGGGCCAAGCCCGTTCGAACGGGAGCGGAAAGTTTCAAGCGAAGCTCCCTCGGATCGAGCGACCGGGAAGTCAGCAAAGACCGCCCGGTCAGGCCGCTCGTTCTGGGCAAGGCTCCTCTGGAGGTCGGCACCCGATAGGGATGACCAGCCGGAGCCATCCGCGCCTGCGGGTGACCCGGGTTCCCCCGCCGAGGCGACCGCGAAATCGAACGCTGGGGACCACCGGACGGCCCTCTCGCGCGAGCAGGCTGACAGCGACGCGGCAGAACGGAATGAGGGCGTGGGAGAACCGGACGTGTCCGATCAAGACCCGGGCGCTTCCTCGCTAGCGCCCAGGGCAAAGCGTCCCGCCAGAGATCGCCTGCGCGGAAGATCTTCCCGCTATTTTCGCCGCGGCAGGCGGCGTCAGCGGCCGCGCGGCGCCAGTACCGGCTCGACCGCTGATGGCGTGACCCCGGAATCTCCCGAGTCGGAAAGCACGCGCCAGCAGCCGCGCATCACCGACCTTCTGTCGGAGGGGCAGGAGGTGCTGGTCCAAATCTCCAAGGAGCCTCTTGGCAGGAAGGGTGCGCGCATCACCTCTCATATCGCCCTTCCCGGACGCTACCTCGTCTACATGCCGACGGTGGAGCATAACGGCGTATCTCGAAAGATTGTGTCCGAAGGCGAGCGCCGGCGTCTGCGCAAGGCGGTTACCGCTTATCACGAGGGAATGCCCGGGGGATTTATCGTTCGCACCGCCGGCGAGGGCGTCGAAGAAGCCGAGATCGCCGACGATATGAAGTTTCTCTACAATCTTTGGCTGGATCTTCGAGCTCGGGCAGACAGCGGCCCGGCGCCCAGCCGAATCCATCAGGATCTTGACGTGGTGGAGAGGATTTTGCGCGACCAGTTGGCCGAGGTGTTCAAGACCATTTGGGTCGAAGGCGACGAGGAGTATGAAAGGATTCTGCGCTTCGTAGAGCGCTTTCAGCCGGACCTGCTTAAACAGGTCAAGCTCTATGCCCGCCGCAAACCCATCTTCGACGAGTTCAACATCACAGCCGAATTGGAAAAGGCGCTACGGCCCAAAGTGTGGCTGAAGTCCGGCGGGTACCTCGTCATCAACCAGACCGAGGCGCTGGTGGCAATCGACGTCAACACCGGCAAGTATGTGGGAAAGTCGGACAGTCTCGAGGAAACCATCGTCAACACGAATCTCGAGGCCGTACAGGAGGTTGTGCGTCAGATGCGTCTTCGGGATCTGGGCGGCATCATCGTCGTCGACTTCATCGACATGGAAGACCGTACCAACCGACGCAGAGTGATGGCTGCACTGGAACAGGAGCTGGAGCTCGACCGAGCACCGTCAAAGGCCTTGCGGTTTAATGATTTCGGCCTGGTTGCGATTACTCGAAAGCGAGTCAAGCAGTCGCTTGAACGCACCCTCTGCACGCCTTGCCCGTACTGCCACGGTTCGGCGTACGTTAAGTCGTCCCAAACAATTGTCCACGAGATCTTAGCGGAAGCCAAAAAAATGGCCCGCTCGAAGGAAAAGCGCAAAGACGTCACTTTGCGGGTGAACCAAGAAGTGGCGCGCGTCCTCAAGTCGCGGGAAAACTCTTACCTGCAGGACATCGAGCAGCTCGTAAAGTCCCACGTCCTGGTACGCAGTGACGTTTCTCTCCACCGGGAGGAATTCGGGTTCCGCTAGGTCCTTACGCCGCGACCCTCCGCAGATACTCGATGCTCGAGGGCGCGGCTTCCTGCAAACTGGCCCCTCGGTAGATCTTTACCGACGCAAACTGCTGGTAGTTGATCTCGTCCAAGCTCTTCAAGACGGAACCGAAATCCACATTACCGGTCCCGAAGAGCGACCCGTTGCTTTCGCAAAGATGCACGTGGCGTAACCGATCCCCGCACCTACGGATAGGCTCCAAAAGCGAGGCCTCTTCAATGTTCATATGGATCGTGTCGACCATGGGTTTGACGGCGGGAGAGCCAACTGCCTTGATCAGATCGAGCACTTCACCTACGGAATTGTTAAAGCCGACCTGAAGGTGATTAACCGGCTCGATCACGATTTCGCGTTTCTTTTCTTCGGCGGCGGCAGCGACTTCGCGGAGACATTCTGTGATGCGGGGGTTGGCCACATCAGGGTCGGGCTCGTCGCTTCTCAGCCCTTGCAGAAGCCCCACCACCAGAATCGCGTCAAACCGCTGTGCCACATCCAAATAGCCGATCAGACGCTCGACAGTACGCTGCCGGACCGAGAGATCCGGCGAGCTGAGGCACAGCCCTTCGCCATAAGCGTCACCAGTCAGGAACGAAGGCACTACCAAATCGAGATCGGAGAGCCACGCCTCGAGACGGTCTAGATCCACCCCGGTCGGCTTCGTCAGGTTCAACTCGACGCCCGCGTAGCCGCAATCCCGCAACAAGGACAGGACGCCCTGAAGCCGGTCTCCCAGGCCGAAAGACGACAAGGGGTCGATAACGATGTAGCTGTAACGGGTCATGTTTTCACCTATTGTCAACGGAATCCGACGGTGCCTGCACGAATTTCGTCCCCGGTCTGGACTAGTGTAGTGCCACATAAATAATTGGACAATAACACCCTTTTCACGGTAGGATGGTTTATGTGGCCATCCGCTGACGCTCTACCCCTCACCGCTCCGCAGCGAAACGCTCTTCGTCGCCTGGTTCGAGGAGGCAACACAGCCCAGAAAATGGCCTTACGGGCAGGCATTGTTTTGCTGTGTGCGCAGGGGTTGGCGAACCACGCCATTGCCCGCGAACTCGGCGTCAACCGCAAGACCGTCATCCTGTGGCGAAAGCGCTTCGCCCAGTCCGGCCTCGACGGACTCCGCGATCGGACGCGCCCCGGACGCAAACCGGCGCTCTCCGCTGAATTCGTCCAATGCATCCTCGATACAACGCTTCACGAGAAGCCCCGGGCGGCCACGCATTGGAGCACCCGCACCCTCGCCAAGCACTTGGGCGTCTCCAAGATGGCCATCCAGCGCGTCTGGAAAGCGCACGGACTGCAGCCCCATCGCCTCGAAACTTTCAAGCTCAGCCGCGACAAGCAGTTCGTCGAGAAACTCCGCGACGTGGTCGGTCTGTACTTGCATCCGCCCGAGCACGCGCTGGTGCTCAGTGTCGATGAGAAAAGTCAGATCCAGGCCTTAGACCGCAGCCAGCCGGGACTGCCCCTGAAAAGGGGTCGTGCCGGCACCATGACCCACGACTTCAAACGACATGGCACAACGACGTTGTTCGCCGCCTTCAATGTGCTCGACGGCAAGGTGATCGGCGAGTGTCTGCCGCGACATCGGCACCAGGAATTCCTCAAATTCCTACGCAAGATCGACCGCGAAACGCCACCGGCGCTGGAGCTGCATCTGATCGTGGACAACTACTCCACGCACAAGCATGAGCAAGTGAAGAAGTGGCTCGCGAAGCACCCCCGCTTCCACTTTCACTTCATTCCCACGTCTTCTTCTTGGCTCAATCTCGTCGAGCGCTGGTTCCGCGAGCTGACACAGAAGCGCATCCGCCGCGGCGTGTTCCGCAGTGTTCCCGAACTCGAGGCCGCCATCCACGAGTACCTGGAAGCGAGCAACCAAGCGCCCAAGCCCTTTGTCTGGACAGCTCCGGCACAAGATATCCTCGCCAAAGTCGAGCGCGCCGCCAAAACCCACGCCATTGTCCAGAACCGTTAGTGGCACTACACTAGTGAATCCTACAAACAGCAGGTCCACTCCCGGCGAGCGAAGAACCGAGCTCGTAAGCTCTTGATCACTGCTCGTGTGTGCATCACCTTGAAGCCCACCCGCCAGTAGCGCTACAATTCTACCGTGCGGCTCTTAGGGGTTTTGCTCGCCATTTTGATGGTGTCGGCTGTGGGCTCGCGTGCGGAACAAAGCACGCCTGCGGAAAATCCGCCGAACCTGGTTCTCATCACCGTCGACACGCTGCGGGCCGATCATCTCTCCAGTTACGGATACCACCTCGCGACCAGCCCCAACATCGATCGGCTTGCGTCGGAGGGCGTCCGCTTCGCGCGGGCCTATTCACCTATCCCACTTACCGGCCCGTCACATATTTCGCTCTTCACCAGCCGTTTTCCGCAAGAGCACGGAGCCCGTATCAACGGGGTGGCCGTGCCCGAAGACTCGAAGTGGCTTTTTCTGCCTCAGATTCTGCGAAAATTCGGCTATCGCAATGCTGCGTTCGTGAGCGCCTGGACATTGACGAACCGTCTCACTCAGCTTGGCCAGTGGTTCGACATCTACGATCAGAATCTGACCCAGTCACATCAGGTTTTTCACTCCAGTCGCTTTGCCGAAGACGTAACTCCCCCTGCAATCGGATGGCTTCGGGACAACCGGGACCGGCCGTTCTTCCTCTGGGTTCATTATTTCGACCCGCACGCCCCCTACCACCTACGGGCGGAGTTCGCTTCTCCCGAGTCGAATGGGCATCCGGATAGCAGCGCGGATTGGGCCAACAAAGAGGATCAGAAGCGCATCATCAAATACGACTCGGAAATTGGTTACGTTGACCATCACATCGGCAAACTGCTGGCTGAACTCGACGACCTCGAATTGCGTGATTCCACCATCGTGGCCCTGACGGCCGATCATGGCGAGAGCCTTGGGGAGCACGGCTACGTCGGTCACGGACGGCGGCTCTTTGAGGGCATTGTCCACATACCTCTGATCCTGCGATACCCAAAGACGATCCCCGCCGGGCGCGTCATTCCGCGGGCCGCTTCGTTGCTCGATCTGACTCCGACTCTCCTGGAGCTGGCCCTCGGCAAGGAAAAGACGGCCACTCTGCCTGTCTCATTCGCCGGCCGCAGCACGGCACCCGCCATCATCGAGGGCGAATCGCTCCCTCAGCGCCCGATTCGCTACGTCGCCTTCGCCGGCAGGAAAGGATTCGCTCCACGCTGGGTGTCGTGGCTGTGGGCCCGCAACAGTACTTTGCCGCTTCATATCGGCGAGACTCTAGGTTTGCGCAAGCTCGTCTGGACACCCGATCAAGAATCCCTCTCTGTTGTGAATCTCGAGCAAGATCCGCCGGGGTTGAGGCCGGCGGTGCTCGGTAACGGCGATAAGGAATACCAGGCGATGGCGGCCTCTTTGAAGCGCTGGTTCGAAGCGACTGACCTCGACGAGGGGGAAACCGCAATGAACGAGCGCGACATTGAAGTGCTGAAAAGTCTCGGCTATATGCAGTAGGGTAGCAACCTGTTGCTAAAGAGATTAAGTAGCAGCGACGGGATCCCAGAGGTTGTCGCCACGATCTGTCAAGCCGACCGCGAGGTATCTTCATCGCGTTGGTGCGAACGCGGATGGTCACGCGTCGTCGTAGCAGAGCCGCGGGCGCAAGCCTGCGGTCAAGATTGCGAAATTGTCTCGGCGATCAGAAACGCCCGCAATTGCCCAGAGCCTCAACCGCACCCTTTCGGGCGCGGCTCTGTTTATACCCGTTCTACGTCGATTGCATCTTGTCGGGTGGAGCGCGCGGCGCCGTCCCGTGCCCGAAGTTCCGATCGTCCACAGCGTCGCCGAACTTACAAAACGGACTACTTGAGAGGCAGGCGAGTGAAATCGTACGCTAGGCTGGAGACTGGTCATGACGGCCAAGATCAACCTCGACGAGAAGTTCAGTTTGTTCACAGAGCATTGGAGGCCAAAGGTGATCGCTGCTTTGAACGGCCAGGAGATCAAGGCCGTGAAGGTTAGCGGAGAGTTCCCCTGGCATGTTCACGACGACGAGGACGAATTCTTCATGGTGTGGAAGGGGCGGTTTCGCGTCGAGTTCCGAGACAGCGTGGTCGAGATGGGGCCAGGTGAATGCGTCGTTGTCCCGCGGGGTGTAGAACATCGCACGTGTGCGGATATAGAAACTCAAGTCCTGTGCTTTGAGCCCGCCGGTGTCCGCAACACTGGCAACGTATCGGATCCGACCTACACCGCTCCCGGCGGCGTCACGATCTGAGCGGAGTCACCTACGAGCAGTAAGCCGCAAGCGGCGAATGGCAGTCTGCCGAGTGTGGGCCGCTAGGGATGTGATTGGTTTCTCAGACAAAGGCCGCGGATCTGGCGCGCAAGACGTAATGGGACCAAGGGAGGAGTGCGTGCCTGCCCGCCTAGATCCCCGATACGAGCTTGCACCAGGAGCTGCTAGATGGAAGCGAGTACGCGGAGGCGAACATAGTCCACGCTCCATTGGCCCGCTGCATCGCAAAGGCGCGGAGTCGCCTGGCCGCTACTAGCGAGACAGATTTTGACCGAAGAGTTCTCGACGACAACTTTGGGCAGCTCTCCATCCGCGAGCTGTGGGCAGGCGTAGCGACAAGTTTTGCTTGGCACGCGGGCCAGATTGCAATGATGGGTCGCCTAATGCAGAGGTGAACGGTTAGTCCCGACATTGGAGGGTGATCGTTCGCGCCATGCAGAGATTCCGGTGGAGGTCATTGACATGGAGAACAGGACGGCGATTCAACGGCTGAACGTCTCTAGTGGCGCGAAGTGGGAGTCGATCGTCGGCTATTCCCGCGTGGTCCGAGTCGGGCCGCACGTTCACGTGGCGGGCACGACCGCGCTGGACGAGAACGGCGAGATCGTGGGCAAGGACGATATGTACGCTCAAGCAAAGCAGGCGCTGGCCAACATTGAAAGAGCGCTTGGGCAAGCCGGGGCGAAGCTCAGCGACGTTGTTCGAACGCGGATGTACGTGACGGATGTGTCGCGCTGGGAGGAGGCGGGCCGGGCGCACGGTGAGTTCTTTGCGGACATTCGTCCTGCTGCTACGATGGTTGAGGTGCGCGCCTTGATTGCGCCCGAGATGCTAATCGAAATCGAAGCGGATGCTTACGCTGTTTCGGAGACCTCAAACACCTGATCAAAGACTTCCGCCTACCTCTGACAAGTTGGCCGTTGCCAACGTCCAGCCCAGGGGTGCCGGCCCTCGGGATAGCTTCCGAGAATCCCCACTTGACTAGGGGACCCTCCAACGCATGATCAATCGCGTCGTTTGGGAAAATCTGCAACACCGGCCGATCCGTACAGCGCTGACGGTTGCGGCGATTGCGGTCGAAGTCTGCATGATTCTGTTGCTGTGGGGTCTCGCCGACGGGCTGGTCGAAGACTCGACCCGCCGCAAAAAGGGGATTGGCGCCCACATTCTCATTCGGCCCTCAACAAGTAGCTCGCCGGTCACATCCGGAACGGCCGGCATGTCGGCCCACTACATTGACCTCATTGAAGCGCTTCCCGAAGTCCAAGTCACGGTGGGTTCGACTTTCAAGATGCTGGGCGACCTGACCACGGTGACGGGTGTGAAATGGGACAAGTTCGAGCAGATGGCCGGCGGCATCCGCTTCCCACAGGGAGGACCCTTCGAAGACCCGTTTGACATCGTTGTAGACGAAACCTATGCGGCACAGAAAGACCTCACGCTGGGCCAAACGATCCAAGTTCTGAACCGTGATTTTCGTCTGGTCGGAATCACCGAGTCCGGCAAGCTCTCGCGGCTGTTCATTCCGCTCACAACAATGCAGGAGTTAATGGGGTGGAAGGGAAAGCTCAGTCAGATCTACGTCCGGCTGAAAGACCCGCGCCAGACGGAGCAGATGATTCAACAGCTGAAGGAAATGCTGCCCAAGCACCCCGTCTACTCCATGGAAGAGTTTATTTCCTTGTTCGAAGCGCAGACGCGCGGGCTGACGGGAGAAATCATGAGCGTCATCGTGGGCATCGCGATTTCGGTGGGATTCATTGTAGTTCTGCTCTCGATGTACACGGCTGTCGTCGACCGCACCCGCGAAATTGGAATCCTGAAAGCGCTGGGAGCTTCCCGCGGCTACATCATCAATATATTCATGCGGGAAGCGCTGCTGATGACGCTCGCGGGAATCATAGCAGGAATCGGGCTCGCCTATCTGGGGAAGGGAATTGTCGACTACCGCTTTCCGCTGGTGACGATTCTGCTCCTCAACAATCACTTGACCTGGTCCATTGCTATCGCCGTAGCCGCCTCGTTCCTGGGCTCGCTCTACCCGACTGCTCGGGCTGCCAGGCAGGATGCGATTGACGCGCTGGCCTACGAGTAACCTGCCGGAGCACTGTCGCTGAAAGTACGGACCGAAACCCGACAGGACCTTGAACTCCATGTCACCCGTTGACCGGACTCTGGCAGTCAATGATTTCCAGCGCTTCTGGGTCCGTTAGTTCAATGCTCACCAGAAAGCCGGAACGAGGCACCTCTCTCGCACGTCCAACCACCGAGTTGGCCGAGCCGAGACCACATTTCTCACGGATGGTGTATGGAGGGCTGGGACTCACGATAAGTAGCGACCGCCACTTTTAGCGGTCCTAGTTTTGAGTTCGGCCGGATGCTACCGGCTCCATACGTGATCTTTTTGGGAGAATTGCAACCGAACAATGGGCTCGTCCGGCGCTACTTGTGAGAAAATGAGTCCGAGTTTCGCCGGACACACCAAAAGGGGTAAAGCTATGAAAACACGAGTTTGGATCTTTTCACTAGGGCTGGTGCTCGGCCTGAGCTCGCTTTTGATGGCCGATGTCTTGCGGCTACAGAACGGCGATGTCATAGAGGGGACCTACCTCGGCGGCACCAGCCGGACCGTGAAGTTCATAGATTCGGAAGGAAACGTCAATACTTACGATGTCTCGGCCGTGGACGGCGTTCGCTTTCGTTCGGGAACGTCGGCCGAAGCGCCGCCGCCGCGCACGCGAACAAGGAGGCCAAGGCGGCAGGCCGCTGTACGGTCGCAGGCCCCAGCCCCCGCTGAGATGGGGGTGACCGTGCCCGCCGGCATGTTGATTACAGTCCGAACGATCGATTCGATCGACGCGGATGTGACGGGGGCCGGCGAGCGGTTTCGGGCCAGTATCGACGACCCCGTTGTCGTGGACGGCCAGGTCGTGATCCCGCGAGGCGCCGATGCGACGATCCAGGTAATCAGGGTCGAGCAGGCCGGCCGGGTGGCGGGAAGCGATGAAGTGGCGCTGAAGCTCTTCGACGTGACCGTCGAGGGACAGATCCACGAAATAGCCAGCAACTACGCCGAAGTCAAGACCCGAGGAAAAGGCAAGCAGACCGCCAAAACGACGGCCGTTACAACGGGGATCGGTGCTGCCCTAGGGGCTATCATCGGTGGCGGCAAGGGTGCTGCGATCGGAGCCGGTGCCGGGGCTGGTACCGGCATCGCCGTTTCGGCGGCTCGAGGCAAGAAGCTTCGAATCCCATCGGAGACACGACTGGACTTCGAGTTGCGCTCACCCCTGCCTTTGTGACCTACGCAGGAACGGGTAGCTCGGTTGCTCAGCGGGTCTGGCTCAGGTGGCGCGGCCCTCAAGTTCCCGGCCCGGCTACCGATATGGCTAGTGTTGGTCCTGGTCAATTCTCTGCCACCAGCAGCGCGTGGAAACGGCCTGGGTCGGCACGTAGGGCAGAGACGGTTGAGCGCACGCGACCCAACACAGCCTCTCAGTGCTAAAGAGAGGGGCTTGCAGCATCGTAGGGTCAGGTACGCGATCGTACCCCGGGGAACCAAAACCGAACCGGCCACGTCTCTAGAGGTTGACCAACATGATGTAAGCCCCTGGTCAGGCGTTTATCGAAGGGGCTTTAGGGTTGTCACTGCCTTGAAGTTGTGGGTCATCTGATGTATGCTTCTATTTGACCCCCAAGAGTGTAGCGTCCAATTCCCCGGGCGTGGGTTGTACTTCCGAAAGGCAACCATCAAGTTGATCGTCTGCTTCTTATAGCTAGTAAACAATCAGGTACGGGGGGAAGTACCACAGAGGTTTCAGACCAACCCAGTCTCACCATGCGACAGCGCACTTCGGGAAGGCGGCCGCCAAAGGCCTCCCGCCCGCCTAAAAAAAGAAACCGGAAGAACGGATCTCTCACGTCCCGCAACGGCCGTCAAAACATGCGAATGGCCGGTGCTTCTGCGGGCGTGTGCCAGAAATGTGGTCACCCGGCGCCGGATGGTAAGCTTTGTCAGTTCCACCGGAACCTGCTGAACTCCATACGCAACGGCTTCAAGTAGTCATCTTCTGGCCAACATTTCTGGTTAGTCCCCTTCGGGTCCCAGCGATCCCGCTGCGACGCGGGCCAGTTCCCGCTGTGCGGCGCGGCCCGCCGTGTTTAAGAGATGTGTCGGCCGGCGCGCGACGCTTGGCGTTGACCCACCGGCCTTCTGCTCAGTGCTCCCAACGGTCAGTTGGCATGTCCACGTCCGTGTGCTTCCCAGCGGCACACACGACTCCTCTATGAGAACGAGCGAAAAAGGCCGATCCAAATCGCAGGATGCGCTCAGCGAAACCGGCGGACGGCGGCAGCCCCTCTCTTCCGACAAGTTTCGCTTGGTCCCTCATCGGGAACATGGTCTATGCCGCCTCGCAGGTCGGCGTCCTGGCCCTCCTGGCAAACCTTGCTTCTCCGGCCACTGTCGGACGGTACGCGCTCGGGTTGGCCATCGTAACCCCCATTCTGCTGTTCACGAAACTGCAGCTTCGCTGGGTTCTGGCAACCGACGTTCGGCGCAACCACAGTTTTTCCGACTATCTGGGGACTCGACTGCTGACGGTGGTGGTCCCGAACAATGGGTTTGCGATCACACTCCTTCCTTGGAATCGGGTTTCGGTATAGTCCCACACGGACTTGGGTTTTTCCGTGCTGAGTTCGCTGTTTACGACAAAGGGTCTCGAGCGGGCTGAGAAGCCAGTCCAGTAGCCTTCGGGGTCTTTGAAGTGTTCGGGAATCCCCGTGGCATTGGCGGAACGGTAGGGGGCAGCGACCCCTTGTTGTTTTAGATACTCAGCACGAATTGGTTCATTGGCCCAAAAGACATCAGCCTGAGGGTTGTCTTTCTCCGCCAGCAATCGGTTCATCACGCCGGTGCTCTTGGTTTCCTCCGTGTCGAAAACCGTTTGTACCCGGATGCCCGTTTCGTGCTCAAAGTCTCTCAGGATGGGTTCGGAGAAAACTTGATCCTCGCTGACATAGGCCACGACTACGTTGGAAGCGTCTTCACGGCCGCCCGTGCAACTGGCCAGCAAAGCCATCAGGGCCGCGGCGATCTCAAGTGAGAGAGCACGCGAAAAGAAATCCGTCATGAGCACACACGCTCCTCTCTGCGCCGCGGGGAGCGGCTTTCGTTGGTTACGGTTTGACCTGAAAATCGTCGAAGTAAGTCACGGCGTCCGCCTTCGTCCATAACCCAACTTTTCCACCGCCGGCGAAAGAGTCGTCTTCGACTTGAAACAACTGCTTGCCGTCAAAGAAGACCGTGAAAAGACTGCCCCGGAACTCTACACCGAGCGTGGACCACCGTTGGGAGGCCACCGCGTGTTTGACTCCATAGGTGCCGGGCGGCATCCCCTTGGGAGCCAACGACGAGCGCTTGCCGTTTTCGACCTTGTAGAGCACGGTATTGCCTTCCAGCGCGTTGGCGCGCACGACGTAGTAGTTGTTCTCGTCTCGGTAGCGCCAAACAAGGCCACCCGAAGCATCCACCTTCCCTGATATTGGCTTCAGCTTGACGCTTAACTCGCCGTCTCGGAGGTCGGCTTTCCGATAGATCGCGAGCGGATATCGTCCCGAGGTCTCGTCATCGGAAACCTGTGCCAGCACGTTCGGCGGACTGGGCGCTGACTCATCGGTTCGTACCTCCCACTTCGGCGAGCCGCCGCTGTGAGTCATCGCGACCGACCAACCCGAAGGCACCGACCCTGGGTGAGCACTGTCGAAGGCGATCACTTGGGTGAAAACTGGGGACGCCATTAAGAGCATCAGCAAACCAGCACGCTTCATAGCTCTTTCCTCCGTTCAGTCTCGGCGGTGAGTGCCTACAACTGCTGTCACAACGTTGGCCTGCTCGACCGGTCACCAGCGTCGAAGCCGGCTTATTCACCTTCACGAAACCAACTTAGTCGCCGGCTCCGCTTGCTACGTCTACCTCCACGGCCCGCTGGCTTCGCTGAACTGGAATCCGAACGTAGAAAGTGGATCCCTGTCCGACCTCGCTTTCCACTCGAACCGAACCATCGTGGGCCAACACGAGGTGCTTGACGATGGCCAGACCCAGGCCCGTTCCCCCTAATTCCCTCGACCGCGCCTTGTCCACCCGATAGAACCTTTCGAAGAGTCTCGGAATGTGGTCGCTCGGTATGCCGACACCGGTATCACGAACGTAGAATTCGACCTCGTCATCATCCCGGCGTGCTCCCAGCGTGATCGCTCCTCCCTCGGGAGAGTACTTGGCTGCGTTCTCGAGTAGATTCATAAGCACTTGATGGAGGGAATCTGAATCGCACTCCACCTTCGTGGACACCGGTAGCCCTTCGACGCGGACCGAAACCCTTTTCCTATCGGTCAACGCCCGAATCGAGTCGCTCGCCTGAGTGAGCAGGTCGGTGACCGCAACGGGAGCAAAATCGAAATCCCGGGCCCGGACTTCAATCTGCGACAAGGTCATCAAGTCCGATGACAACTGCGCCAAGCGCTCAGCGTTTTGGCGAATGATCTGAAGGAAGCGCCGGTTGTGTTGCGGATCGTCTACCGCCCCGTCGAGCAGTGTTTCTGCGTATCCCTGAATCGAGGCCAGCGGTGTTCTCAGTTCGTGGGATACGTTCGTCACAAAATCCCTGCGCACCCTTTCCGTCTCTTCCAACTCTGTGATGTCGTAAAAAACGGCGACAGCCGCCTGCACGCGTCCGGTCGCCCCCCCAATCGGGACGCAGGAAACCTTCCATGACCGCTTAACCGGTTCCGAGACCGACAAGTCCACCGAATCAGATGTCGCCTGACTGAAAACTCTATCGAAGAGCCGCGTGATGTCTCCATGAGCCGCCGTAAAAGGACGATCTCCTACGGTGAGGTTCTCGTTCGGAAACATCCGTCTCATCGCCGGATTGCACACAATCGCCCGCCGCTCAACATCAACGACCAGCACACCCGCGCCGATGCCGTTGACCGCCGCCGCGAAGCGGGAGCGTTCTTCTTTTAGTTGCTCGAACATGGAACGCAGCCGGTCAGCGGTCGTCTGGAGGGTAAGACTCAGCTCACCCAACTCTCCACCGGCGAAAGCCGGCACAGGTGTCTGAAAGTCTCCGCGGGCGAGATTCCTCGAGAAGCTCATGACTTGCGAAAGTCGAGCAGAGAGGCGCTGAGCGAGCCAAAGAGCCAGAAAAACAGCCGGTATGAATGCTACCAGCGTGACTCGAAGAATCCTGCCACGAGCCTCCTCCGTTCTAGTGCGTATCTCCGAGAGTGGAAGAGCCAGCCGAAGGGCTCCGCCTTCCCTAGGAATAGCTACATAGAGGAATTCCGTGCCGACAGTTGCACTGAACCTTGTGCTGACGCCCACTTCGCCCGCCAGGGCTGCGACGAATTCCGGCCGGGTAGAGTGATTCTCCATCGTCGCCGGATCGGCCTCCGAGTCCACCAGCACCACTCCGTCCGACCGAATAAGGGTTAGCCGGGCGCCTGCCGCCTCGGCAATTTCATCCACGACCTCCGGGTCGGACACCGCCGGGCGACCCCGCAACGCGGCTACCGCCAATTGAGCTTCTTCTTTTAGCCCATCCTCCAGCACTCGACGCAAGTTCGCTTCCACGGTGCGGCTCACGAAGTAATCCACGCCGAGTGCCGCCACGACGAGCAAACCGATGAGAGCAAGAATCAGCTTGACGAAGATACGCTTGGTCATGCCGGAGCCTCGAAACGGTAACCAAACCCTCGAACGGTCTGGATCCATTTGGGATCGTCGGGCTTGTCTTCGATGCGCTCCCGCAGCCGGCGAATGTGGACGTCTACGTTCCGCGGGCCTACGTAGCAACCCTCGCCCCAGATCGCGTTCAGGAGCTGTTCCCGACTGAAGACTCTCCCTGGGCTGGACAAGAACAACTCCAAGAGTCGAAATTCGGTCGCCGTGAGTGAAAGTTGTTGATCGTGGAGATACGCGCGGCGAGAACTAACGTCCACTCGAACCGGACCCACAACCTTCGACTTCGGACTCGTTTGGCGTCGTAAATGGGCTTTGACCCGGGCTAGCAACTCACTCGGGCTGAAAGGTTTGGTGATATAGTCGTCACCTCCGATTTCCAGTCCCATCACCCGGTCCGCCTCTTCGCTGCGGGCTGTCAGAAACAAGATCGGTATGGACGTGAGGCTGGGGTCGGCTCGGATCTGGCGGCAGAGTTCAAACCCATCGCCGTCGGGGAGCATGACATCGAGAATGATCAAATCGGGCCGCGAACTTCGAATAAGCTCCAGCCCACCTTCCAGCCGCCCAATGATGTCAACCTGGTAACCGCCGCGGGTGAGGTTGTAGTCGAGAAGATTGCACAAATCGCGGTCGTCTTCGACCACCAGTACGGTCTGCCCCGTCACGTTTGCACTCATTGTATCCGCAGCGGTCACTTGCCGCTATCGCTACTCCGCCGCTACCCGGAGGAAGCGGGGCCCGGCGCATTTGCCCCAACGAGCTCGTCGAACCCCTCGCAGGTCCGGTCTCGGGAAAGCCGGTGAAGAGTCAACTCACCGAACGACTGTTCTCGGTCGTAGCAACCCGCTACCAATGACTCCAGCTCCGGAAAATCAGCCAGCCCGTAATCCCTACCGAGTATCTTCTCCGCTTGAGGCGCCACAACAATGTAGACAGGCCTCGCCGAACGAAGATCGGCCAGAAACTCCCTGCGGTACCGCTGGCGCAGCGCTGTTCCCTCTCCGTCTAACAGAGGCATACTGTAGCCGAACCTGGAAGCGCTCCGGCGCCCGGCCAAATAGATCACCGACGTGTTCCAGCCCCAAACAGCAACCCGGTCATCTTCCGTGGTCCTCCCACGGATGTGGTCGGCGGCGAGCATATCCGAGCCCGCGGCGGGGAAGCCGGCGTAGTAGTGCTGGGCCGGGAGCAAACCCAACGCAAGCGGGATCCAACTCGCCACGCTATACAAGGGCCGCACGGAGGCATGGAACACCACCAGCAGAAACAACAAGAAAGCCAGCGCTGCTCCAGTTGGTCGTAGAGCGGAACGTGACTCGACCCGGTCTTCCCGCCACTCCACGAGCGCCACGTGGAATCCCACGGAGCCCAACAAGACCAAAGGCGGCAAAAGGAGGGTCCAGTGGTATTCGAAGAACCGATTCTGTAAGGCGACAATGACGATTCCCAGACCCGTCCAGCACAGCAAAACTACCGCCGTGCGGCGCACGGTTTGCCACAGTTTTAACAAGCCCAGCGCAGCTATCGGCAACAAGACAACAGCGACTTTTCCCGCCAATACGAACTCGAAAACTCCCCGCAGCCTCGACGCCGGTGAGATCAACGTCACGTCCGTGTAAGCAACGACAGGGTACATCAGATAAACCTCAACCAACTCGTCGAGTGCGCCTCGGTGCGCAAACCAACCCGCGGCAGCAGTCAGTGGGAGCGCAAAGGAGGCAACAAGAATCACGGCGTCAACGGCCAGAGGCCTGGCCCGGACTCTTTCCCTGACTATCAGTCCGAGCAGCGCAATCAACAGGAATCCGGCAAAGAAAGGCTTGATGAGAGCTGCGCACCCGACGAGCAATCCAGCTATGACCACCGACTTCACGGTGAGCCGCCCACCGGCCGCGACAAGAGGCGCCATGCCGACGAGGATCATCATCGACGCCCACCCGTCGGGCTGCGCCGTATGCCAAAAAGAGCCCGACCCGTACCACAGAATGAAGATCAAGCATGCCCAACGAGCGACTACCGAATCCGAGAGACCTCTAACTACGCGCCGCAAAACCAGTGCTGACGCCACCAGAAAAACGAGATCCAGCAGCCGGATTCCCCAAAGGCTCTTCCCGAACAACCACTGCGCCAGTGCATAGAGGTAGTAGGCCAGTGGCCCCTTGATATCCCAGGCGTCACGGTAAGGCATGCCGCCCTGATGAATGACATCGCCGACCCAAGAAAGAATCCCCTGGTCCCAGCCAAACGGCCAACTCAGCGATGCCGCCGCCCACGCTCCCGCTAAGGCCGCGAGGCCAAAGTACAGCCAACGAAGCACGCGATCCGCCGGAATGTTGAAACTTGCCATGACCTACCAGCCCCCAACCGCGTGTACCATTTCGCTGGGGAGGGAGCGTGACAACGCGCGTGCGCCCCTGGCTCGATCAGCGCCCCATGAGGGCGGGGGAAGCGCGCCAATGGCAGAATGGAGATTGGCCACGGGGTTTCGCTCTCTCATCACAAAGGACAGTCGAGAACGCCTGCATGCAGGACGATGTCGGAACCACCGGGCGCGGCCTATCAGGCGGCGGGTGGAACCACATCAAAGTAGCATCCATCAGGCTACTATCGAAAGTAGCCAGGCGCGTTGACCGTCGAGCAAGATGACTCAAGAAGCTTCCTACCTAGGCTCAACGCCAAAGCGCCTGCTGCTGATTATCTTCCTCGTTTGCTTCCTGGTCTACCAAACGACACTGGCCGTTACGGCCGTCGATCCCTTCCCCGACTTTTGGTTCTTTGGGGCGGACAGCTACCGCGTCGCCCTCACGAACATCCCCGCGCGTAACTGGCATCCGATGGCTATCTATCAGGCGAAAAAACGCCCTCTTTTCATCGCACTCAGCATGCCTCTCCATCAGCTCGGACGCTTTGTGTATGGAGGAATGCCCGAGCCGCTCAACGAGAACATGCCTCTTTCGTTCCCCGCAGCCCTGTTTGGCGCACTAAGCGTTTGCGTAGCCTACCTGTTGTTTCGAAAAATTGGCTTCCGCGAGAAACAAGCGTTGCTTCCGACGATCTTGTACGGTGCCGCCGCTGGCGTCTGGATCTTCGCGAGTTTCCCCGAGACTTATTCATGCACCAGCCTGTTCACCAATCTGTTCATCCTTGTCTTCCTCGCGGATACGAAGTTGAAGCGCCTGAGAGGCCTAGTTTTCGCGCATGTGCTGGTCTGCTTTGCCGCACCCCAGCAGGTTCTTCTTGGGGTCATCCCTCTTTTCCAGCTCATTCGCGTTGACGGATTTAGGGTTGGGATCCGCCGGGCGGTCCAATACGGCTTGATGCTGGGCGTCCTTTTCGTACTGCCGTACCTGATCATTTCCACAGTCCAAGAAAAGGAAATGGGAATGTCAATCGCGGGGGCGACATTGCCTGCTCTCAGCAGCTTCACACTGACTCATGGCGTATCCTCCTTGTTCCTTTCCAGAAAACGATTGAGTTGCTTCCTCAATCGTCAGGATACGCCGCCTCCCCTCAGAGGCTCATCCACAACTTATGGTTATAGCTCTGCCTTACGACGAACTCGATCAAGTCGGCGCATTCGCCAACCTGGTGAACCCCGAAAGCTGGGTAGTAACCACATCGACCTTTCTGCTTTTATCGCAAGTCGCTCCCGCGATTCCCCCTCTAACATTCGAGCCGTTGACAATCCAAAGCATCCTCTTAGCCCCACCGTACACTTGGCTTCTCATCCTCGCCGTTTTGATCTACGCCGTTAGTGGGCTCGCGCGCGGCGGACACAAGTATCTATTCGAGGGATCCTCGGCCATTTTCGTCTTCTGCATCGTCTACATGGTTTTCTTTGTCTACTGCAACCCCGCCGAGGCTTTCCTCTATTGCGGCCCGATGGTCTTGCCTCTGTGGCTCTTGATCCACGGCACACACACCCCGCTGCAGCCCCGGCGCTGGTCGCTAAGACTGCTTGGGGCTCTCTGCGTCCTAGTCACCCTCAATAATGGGACGTTTGCCCTTGACCTACGTAACCACGACAGCGGTCACGGTCGAGTAGGGCAAGCGCTTGACCCCTCCCCGCCGAAGGACGTGAAAGGGGCAACTCCAAGCTTTCTTGCTCGTCGCCAGATGCTATCCTCATCAATTAACCGCCCGGACTCGGTGCGGACTAACGGCAAGCCCAAGGCTACTGAAGGAGGTTTGAGCCCGTAGCGCAGGGCTGGGCGGTCGTTTTGCCCAGACCTGCGGCCGTTTTGCTGCTGAAGGAGGTTGGTCTTGATACGTAGCGTCTCCACTCTGGCGAAGATCACAACTCTGTTTTCGTTTGCCGCCCTGGCCTTTGCCGCCAACGTAACCAGTGAGCGGCTCGAGCAAGCCGAACGCGAACCGCAAAACTGGCTCACCTACGGCGGTACCTACAAAGCGTGGCGATATAGTCCTCTCGACCAGGTTAATAGCGCGAACGTCAAGAATCTCGTTCCCGTCTGGGCCTTCCAGACCGGGGTGATTGACGGAGGCCTGAACTGTACGCCGCTTGTGGCCGACGGCATCATGTACATCAGCAGCGCCTGGAACCGCGTGTTTGCGATCGACGCGGTCACCGGGGACGAAATCTGGCACTACTACTACCCTGAACCCAAAAAAGTGACGTTCTACGGGCCCTGGAACCGCGGTGTGGCCCTCGGGCATGGCCTGGTGTTCATGGGTACGATGGACAATCACCTGGTCGCGCTCGACGCCAAGACGGGCCGCGAAGTCTGGAACGTCGAAATCGAAGATGCGGACCAGTGCGGCTGCAACATCACCAGCGCCCCTCTCGTCGTGAAGGACATGGTGATTACCGGCGTCACCGGTGGCGACTCGGCGCACCGCGGTTATCTGGATGCCTACGATGCGAAAACCGGCCGGCAGGTTTGGCGTTTTTGGACGATTCCCGCGCCGGGCGAGCCCGGGCACGAGACCTGGGAGGGTGACAGTTGGAAGTACGGCGGCGCCCCGACCTGGATCACCGGCTCCTACGATCCCGAACTGAATCACATTTATTGGGCAGTCGGGAATCCCGCCGCGGACTTCTATGGCGAAGACCGCAAGGGTGACAATCTCTACACAAATTCCCTTATCGCGCTCGACGCCGATACCGGCAAGCTCCAGTGGTACAACCAGGAGATCCCCTACGACGTCTGGGACTATGACGCCGCGTTCGAGTGCGTCCTCGTCGATCTTGAGTACAAGGGAAAGACAAGAAAGCTGCTCCTCAACCCCAACAAGGGTGGCTACACGTGGGTTGTGGACCGTACCAACGGCGAGTTCATCAACGCTTGGCCAGTTGCCGAGAGCAACAATTGGGTGGAGCGCATCGACGAAAACGGAAAGCTGATCGGCCGCAAGGATCCTGAGGTCGGCGTCCCTGGTTTGTTCTGCCCTTCCGCTGGCGGAGGGCGCCAGTGGAATCACGGGGCTTACAGCCCAAAGACCGGTTGGTTTTACTCGACGGGCATCGAGTGGTGCATGATGCTGACGACCCGCCCGGAAGAACCAAGGCCGGGACAACCCTACTTCGGCGGAGATCTCGTGATGGTCAGACCACCGAACGTCGAAGCCGGGGGGCACCTGAGCGCCTACGACCCGATTAGCGGCGAAATTCGTTGGCGGCACAAGACGAAGTACCCAATGTTCGCTTCGCAACTGGCCACCGCGGGTGATTTGGTCTTCACCGGCGACATCGAGGGCCGTTTTATCGCCCTCGATGCCAACACCGGCGAGACGTTGTGGTCCTTTCGGACTGGCTCCGGACATCGCGGATCTTCGATAACCTATGCGGTGAATGGCAAACAATTCGTTGCCACACCCAGCGGCTGGGGATCGGCGGCGGTGGGCGCTGTTGGGGAGTTGTGGCCGGAGGCCAGGGACTTTCCGCGAGGTTCTGCCCTGTTTGTGTTCGCGTTACCGGAATCGGAGTAGAGCCACAGCGACAAGCAAGCGGTAGGTTCGGTGACTGGGAATCAAGCGCTACCAGGCCGAGCAGGAGAAGAGATCCTTTGACCCGGTTGCCACCCTCATGTGGCCGCTAGCCGTCGGGTTCGCGTTCTGGCTGGCCTTCTGGGTGCCGTTCCACATTTTCGGCAGTCCACTCGCCGCCTATTTGATAGCCTTGATCGGCTACGCTGCCTTCAGAAAGCTCAGGAGTAGATAGCGATGTTGAGAGCCTTGCTGTTGATCATAGCTTGTGGCGGCATCGCCGCCTGTGTCGTCGCGCCTATTCTTCACTTCTTCGGTCGCATTGAGGTCAAGACCTACCAAGACGTTTTCTTGGCCGGCTCGGTGATCTGGTTTGTTTTCGCGACCTGGTGGGGCACCAGAAGGAAGGACCCGGCTGCCTCCTCATGAATTGGTGCGAGCTAGCGCACCATTCTCCGTTTGGACCCAATCCGTAGCTGTGGGACGTCCATCCGAGGGATGGTCAAGTTCACTTCGGCATGGGCCGATTGGTGACCAGGTAACCCAACTCGGCGAGTGGCACCGGGCCCGCGGAGAGGGCCTTGTCGTGGAAGGATACCAGACGGAAGTCCTGTGTCTCCTCCTGGTAGTGATCCCGCACTCGCAACCAGTCCCGCCAGCCCAAGAAGTAGAGCGGGAGCTGCGCCGAGGTAAGCTTAGCTCGCAACAACTTGCCGCGAGCTTCCTCAGCCTCTTGGAACGCTTGCCTGCGCAACAGTTCGAGCGCCTCATCGTCCGACATGTTCTTCGTGTGCAGACGAATGTCAAGGATAGCGTTGGCGATCACTCGGAGCAGGTGCTTGTTCCAGACCAGTTTTAACTCGTTGCTATCGCTCCGATAGCCCGCGTCCATGACCGCTTCCGTCACGTAAGTCGCCCAGCCTTCGACGTAGGAATCGTTGGCGTAGGCAACCCGCAAAAGGCGCCTCGATTCGGGTTCGATCTTGTTGGCCCACTCCAACTGCGTGTAGTGGCCTGGTATCGCCTCATGGACGCTGAGAAGCTTCAAAGCGAACAGGTTGTATTCGCGTAGCTTGGAATTGACGCGGGAGCGGGACCAGTCGGGGGGAATCGGTGTCACCCAATAGAAGGTGCCAAGCTGGGGATGCAGAGCCGGCGCGCCCATGATGCCCGCCACCGAATACACACCCCGCATGAACTCGGGAGTTTCAACGATCTGCAGGTTTTCCCCGGACGGCAGAGGCGACACGCCCGCCTCATTCGTGAATGTCCTTAGCTCAGCCAGGTCTTTTTTGATTTGGCCGATCATCTGGTCACCGCGTCTGAGCCGGTTCTCGTCTTGCACCACGTCGAGCACGTCCGCCATCAAGGCCCGTTCCGTTGGTGGACGCTGATTACCGTAGATTTCTTTATGGATACTCCTGGCCACTTCGACAATGTCGTTGCGCACACTCTTGAGTTGCTGTTCCGCTTCGGAAAGCACGGTTTCCGGTGATTTGGTTGTCGTCAGCCGGACCTTGAACTTTTCGGCGTAGAGGTCCGGGCGCAACCGCCAGTCGTAGGTATTGCGGCGCGCCAGGTCGTTCGCCAGAAAGCGATCGAAGTCCCGCAACGCCGCTAGTGCCGTTTTCGAGACGGCGTTGTAGTCGGCTCGCAACGAATCGGGAAGACTGACGGGGATGACCTTCTCCACCAGGTTGATGTTGCCTCGGTTCTCCTCCCGGGCCACAGTCGTCCAAACCTCCGGCGAAGACCGCAGGTTTTGTTTGGCTTGATCGAGGAACGCCGGGGTCTTCTCGAGCCGAGCCAGGATGTGCCGGTAGCGCTCTTCTTTAGAAGCGTACTCATGCACCAAGGGCCTGTAAAGGGCCATCCCAAGAAGTTCGACATAGAGAGTCGGGTTGTGCTCGTGGCTCCGGATTTTCTCAAGCTCAAGCAGCTCACCGTCGATGTGGTTCTCCATAACCGCGTAATCGACCCACTCATCACCGGCGAGCTCCTCGCGGACCACCTCGGCCCGGAGATTCTGGCGAAATTGCTTATAGAAGTGAACGCGCTCAGCGATCGCGGCCTGGGAATAGTCGTCCAAAAGCCCGTCGAGTTTGATTTCCGTGCCGCCCTTGCCTTCCTCGTCCGCTCCCTCGAGATGGACGTGGTAACCGACGGCGGTGGCCCGAATAGGAGACAGCGCCAACGAATCGTAAACGAACGACGCGGTCACCCGCGCAAATACGTTTTTGGGGGGCTCTCTAGTCGAACACGAGATCAGCACACAGATAACAGCTGCTGTCAGAATCAGGGAAAACTTCTTCTTCACGCTAGGAATCATGGATCTCATTCTGGGTGAGGGAGTTTGGCCGGCAACTAGGGGGCGGAGCCGCTTGGCCTCGCGGCCTCCACCTTAAAAACAATATCATCTTAAAGGACCTTTTTGACAGAGGCAAGCTCTTGTCGGCCTTTTCTTGTCCCCTGGGATCACGCCATGCCGCCTCGGAAGTCTGTCGAACAAGTGCGAACACGCTTGAGTGGAGAGCGCGGCGCCAAGCTAGATCGCCGCTGTTGACGCAATCCTTTCTTCTGGGATGCACGGCAGTAACACGGGTTAGAGTGCTTGGTTACTGCGGCTGTTCGGTACGCCGGCGCAAGATAGCGGGAACCTCCAAATCGTTTGGGTCGGCAGGTTGCGGGAAGGCTTCGGACGGATCCAGCTCTGGTTCGTCACGCTCGGCGGCCATTTCGCTTGCCTCCGCTTCTGCGCCCTGATCGGGGTCGGGCGCCCTGCGGTGTAGGTTGGCCGCGGCCTCTTTCAACGCCGGCCGCAACTCGGCCGCCGACGCCGCGGCGGCATCCGTCATCTTCTTGCTGATTCCAAGGCTCTCGCTGCGGAAGCCGGTGGCGATCACCGTGATTTTGACCTCGTCGCCCATCGAGTCATTGAGGACAGCTCCGAAGATAATATTGGCTTCCGGATCCGCGGCCCGTTGAATAATCGTAGACGCTTCGTGAACCTCGTGCAGCGAGATTTTGGAAGAGCCGGTGATGTTGATCAGGATGCCCCGCGCACCTTCAATACTGGTGTCCTGGAGCAACGGACTGGAAACCGCCTTGCGCGCGGCTTCCACCGCGGCGGCGCTGCCGCCCGACACCGCTGTTCCCATGACGGCGTAACCCATGCCATGCATAATCGTGCGGACATCCGCGAAGTCTCGATTGATAATCCCTGGGATCGTGATGATGTCGCTGATACCCTGCACCGCCTGGCGGAGAATATCGTCCGCGATTCGGAAGGATTCAAAGAAGCTCGTGCCGCGCTCGACAACCTCGATCAAACGCTCGTTAGGGATCGTGACGACCGTGTCCACGGTCTCGGCTAACTCGGCGAGCCCTTTGTCGGCGATAGCCATTCGCTTGCCGCCTTCGAAGGAAAACGGTTTTGTGACGACCGCCACCGTCAGCGCGCCGAGTTCATTGGCCAAGGAGGCGACGATGGGAGCGGCCCCGGTCCCCGTACCCCCTCCGAGGCCCGCCGTCACGAAGACCATGTCGGAGTCTCCGAGAAGTTCGATCAGTCGCTCGGTGTCCTCGAGAGCGGCCTCGCGGCCGATGTCAGGGTCGGATCCCGCGCCCCGGCCGTTCGTGAGCCGCGACCCGATCTGTAGCTTCACTTGCGCCTGCGAGACGCGCAGTGCCTGCTCGTCGGTGTTGATGGCCTCGAAGGTAACCCCCTCTACCCCGGCTTCGATCATGCGATTAACAGCGTTACACCCAGCGCCGCCCACACCAATAACCTTGATACGAGCACTGACGTGGCTGTCGTCATCAAAGGTGAACTTCACGCCATCGTTTCCCATAAGCTATCTCCTGGCCAAAGATATTACTGCAAGATCCCGATAAGCCAACGCGGTGCGGGGGCGGCGTGCAACGCGAGGCACGAATTCCAGGGGCCGGCCTCGGCTATTCCCGAACCCTCCCCATTTTACGTGAATCGTCATCTCGCGTTCGGTCGATCGACACCGCTCGTTTCACCACTACTCAAGGATGGTTTTCAACCACTCGGTCATCCGATCCCGCCGCCTCTGCCGGTGCAGCCGAAGGCGTTGCGCATAGAGAGCAAGTCCGGCTGCCGTCGCCCAGCTAGGATCATCCAGCTCGTCCGGCATGTACTCCAAGCGGGGCGGGAGTCCGATCCGGGTAGTGGCGTCGAGGACCTTTTCGGCGACGTCGCAGAATCCCACCATGCACGCCAGAGCGCCAGTCAAAACAACGCCGGCAATGAGCCGCCCTTCGACACCGGCTCGACGCAGCTCCTGTCGAACCAACCCAAACGCCTCTTCCGCCCGAGCCTGAAGCACTTCGTTCAGCAGTTTTCGAGGCTTCGATCGTGAAGAGCCATCCGAGACCGCCGGGACCTCGATCATCACGTTCTCAGGCGTCTGGTCGGCCAACACGCAGCCGTACTGCTCGATCAGCCGTCGAGCTTCGGTGGAGGAAGTTAGGAGGATGCTGGCCACATCATTGACGAAGTGTTCGCCCCCGACCGGGATCGAGCTGGCTACTCGAAGCTCGTTCTCCAGGTACGCGACGACGTCGACGGAACCGGAACCCATATCAACGACCGCCACTCCCATCTCCCGCTCCTGCTCTTCCAGTACCGCGTAGGCGGAAGCGAAGGGCTCGAAGATCGTCTCCTGTACGACCAGGCCGGCCCGGTTGACCACAGCTCGAATGTTGTTGTGGGCCTGGGCGAGGGCCGAGATCACCTGCACGTGGGCATCAAGTCTTTGGCCGGGCATCCCCAATGGATTCCTGAGTCCCCCTTGGCGATCGACACCAAATTCGAGCGGAATCAGTTGAACGACTGTGCGATCGTCGCCCACTGCCCCTTGGCCCGCGTCTTTAACGATCGCATCGACGTGATCCTGTCGGATCTCGTTTTCGTCCGCGGGAAGGTTCAGATAAGTGTGGCTGACATTGCTGGCGACGTGCGGCCCGCCGATCCCGACAACGGCGGCTTCAATCAGCATGCCGCCGTTCTCTTCCGCCTTTTGGATCGCCTTCTCCACCGAGTTCAGCACCGGGTCCTGGTCGGCGATCACACCGCGATTCCAGCCGGCTGAGGGAGCAGAACCGTGGCTGATAAAGCGAAGACGGGCCTGCTCTTCGAGCGCCACGAAACAGCGTGTGCAGTGGCTACCCAAGTCGAGGCCTACCAGGTAGTCGTGTCTTTTGGGCATGGCGCTAGCGAACGGCTACCTGCCCTCGGTAGCGCAAGTCGACGGAGTTCACACGGCCGTATTGTTTCTTCCAAGTGTCAACGTAACTCAGGAAAACTTCCCAGCGATGTCGGAAGAGTCGGTGTCCCATCTGTAGCTCAATGACATCTCCGCCATGGATCGTCGTCGCCCGCGCGTTTTTAGGATCGCTTATGTCCACCTCCGAAACGAATGAGCTGTACCGCGGCTCCTCGCGATCGAGATCACTCATCAAAGACTCGAGCAGGGCCAGGCGATCGAGGCGGTCCGGCAACGACATGGATGCGGAGATCCCCGTCACCACGGGAAGGGAGAACCTGACGCCCGCCAGGGGATCGAGAAACACACCCTCCCGGTCGATGAGCCGAGGCTGAGCGCGACGGGATTTAGAGGCCGCGAGGCGAACAAACGCCACTGGTTGTCGCTCGCGGACCCGCACCCAAACCCGATCGGGCCACATCCTCAGAATGGCCGCGTGCTGAACCCAGTTGAGATTCTCGAGCTGCCGAGTGCGTTCTTCCAGCGGGACTTCGAGAATACTGCCTCCCTGGTCAGCCTGAAAGATCTCCTCGACACCGCCCATTGAGAGGAAGTGCAACCCCGTCACATGCACCCCCGCGCCATCCTCCGCCAAAACGAAAGGAGTTCCGAAACGCAAATACGAGTCAATCGAGTAAGCGGCAAAAAGACCCAAGCCGATCGCCCCAAGCGATAGCAGCAGACCTCGTGTCCAGGGCCCCCTGGCGCCGAGCAAGGCCCGTTGGACGGGCACGGGCGATTTGCGGCGAAGGTAAGGCCCCTTGGGGCCGTCCTTGTCGCGTTGGGTTGCGTTTCCTCTTCGGGCCATGTCTTCGACCAAGGGTGCGCTCAACGCGCCGCTACTATGCCAGGCGCGTGCGATTCAAGCCGACTCACAATCTTCTCGGCGGCCTGTGAAATGTTGCCCGCCCCGAGAGTGAGGATAGCGTCTCCGCCGTGGGCGCCTGCGACAGCCTTTTCGACAGCCTCGTCCAGAGAAGCAACATACTCGGCGGCGGGGTGGCCGGAGGCTCGGATTTCCTCAACCAGTTTCTCCGCACTCACCCCAGGAATGGGAAGCTCCCCGGCCGGATAGATGTCTACGACGTGGAGGTGGTCACAGTCTCCAAAGCAGGCGCCGAAATCCTTGGCAAGCAGATGGGTGCGGCTGTAGCGATGAGGCTGAAAAACCACGTGAATCCGCTTGAAATCACAGTGGCGCGCCGCCGCCAGAGTAGCGGCGATCTCAGTGGGGTGATGTCCATAGTCGTCGATGACGGTGATGCCGCCCCGTTCACCCCGAATTTGGAAACGGCGTTCTACTCCTCGGAAGGATTCCAGCCCGAGGCGAATGCTCTCAATCGGGATCTCCAACTCGAGGCCCACCAACACGGCACCCATCGCGTTGAGGACGTTGTGCTCCCCGACACCCTGCACGCTAAACTTGCCAAGCTCTCGCCCCTGATACAGCAGCTCGAAACGGCTCTTCATGTGGCCGCATTCCACTTGGGAAGCAATCAAATCGGCGTCAGGAGCAAGTCCGTAGGTCCTTAATCGGCGGCGAATACGGGGCAGAATCTGTCGCACGCATGGATCGTCGATAGCGGCAATCGCAGACCCGTAGAACGGAACCTTATTGGCGAATTCGACGAACGCATCCTGCACAGCTTGAAACGAGCTGTAGTGGTCGAGATGCTCGCGGTCAATGGAGGTCACAAGCGCCAAGATCGGCGTTAGTTGAAGGAAGGACCCATCGCTTTCGTCCGCTTCGACGAGCAGGAAGTCGCTGTTGCCGAGCCGGGCATTTGATCCCATGGAGACCACGCGTCCGCCCACAACCACGGTCGGGTCTTTCTCAGCCGCGTGCAGGACGGCGGCCGCCATGGAAGCAGTCGTGGTCTTGCCGTGACTGCCGGCGATCGCGATTCCGTATTTCAGCCGCATCAGCTCGGCCAACAGCTCGCCGCGTGAAATCACGGGGATTTGTCGTTCACCGGCGGCTGCCAGCTCAGGATTATCCGTGGGGATCGCCGAGCTGACAACAACGGCGTCGGCACCCTTTATGTTTCCGGCCGCGTGACCTTCGAAGATCTGTGCCCCCATGCCGTCCAAGCGATCGGTCAAGGACGATTTCCTGAGGTCAGAACCGCTGATCGCATAGCCGAGGTTCAACAGAATCTCGGCAATGCCGCTCATGCCGATGCCGCCAATCCCCACGAAGTGGATCCGGCGGTGTTTGACGATCGGTTCCTTGAAAAACATTCAGCCTCAGCGATCTCGTCTAGGTGCCTCAAGCCGGTCAGCGATTCTCCGTGCCGCGCCCGGCATCGCCAGCCGCCGCGCGGCCTGCCCGAGCCGATGCAGTTGGCCGGGGTCCCCGACGAGGCGATCTACCTCTTCGACCAGGCGGGAACCTGTGATCTCTCGGTCTAGCACCACTCGCGCGGCGCCGGCTCGCTCCATGGCGCGCGCGTTGAGAAGCTGGTGCTGGTCGGCCGCGAACGGGTATGGAACCAGGATAGAAGCTCTGCCGGCTGCGCTTGCTTCGGCGACGGCCGAGGCTCCCGCGCGGCAAACCACCAGATCCGCCTGACCGAAAGCGGCGGGCATGTCGTCAAAAAAGGCTTCGACTTGCGCGTCAGCTCCTTGCGTTTCGTAAGCGGACCGGATCGTTCGAAGTTCATCCAAACCGGTCTGATGGAGAAAGCGCATCTCGCCCAGCCGCCGCTGCCGCACCCAAATTGGGAGAGCCTCGATCACCGCGCGATTCAAGCTGCGGCTTCCTTGGCTGCCCCCGGTAATCAGCACGGTCATTGGCGTCCGATGCTTTCTCGGCGGCAACTGGAAAAACTCCTCGCGGATGGGAATGCCGCTAACCTTACACCGATCCCGCGCAAAGTGCCTTTCGCCACCGGGCAAACCCAGCAGCGACCAACTGGCGAACGGCCCCACGAGGCGATTTGATAGACCTGGCCGTGCATTCGGCTCCAAGATGACGAGGGGAACGTCACGCGAGAGCGCCATCAGCGCCAACGGCCCGGCCGCATACCCTCCCAGGCTCAACACGGCGGCGGGCCTGTGCCGATCGAGAATCGAGGCTGCCTCGACGAGAGTGCCAGGCATTCGCAGAATCGTTCGGAACTTCCGTCCCAGCGAAACTCCTTTCAAAGCGCCCGTCTGTACAAACTCGATAGGGAATCCCGACTCCTGTGCCAGGCGGCCTTCCAGACCGCGCCGGGTACCTACAAAGACCGCTTGATGCCCACGGCGGCGCAACTCGCGGGCCACTTCCAGCCCAGGAAACACATGCCCACCCGTGCCACCGGCGGCGATCAGGTAAGTTGCCCCGCGTTTCATAGCAGGCCGCTCGCCGGCACCGCTCACCCTTAGACAAGACACCGCCCGCGGAACCGCCACCGGCGGACTAACTAGCGCGCTGGCTGACATTCAGCAAGATTCCCGAAGCTGTGAGGCACGTAACCATGGATGTGCCGCCATAGCTGATAAAAGGCAGGGGCATGCCCTTCGTCGGCAGCAATGCCAGCACAACACCTAGATTAATCATCGCCTGACACACGATCATGGCCGTTATTCCCGTAGCCAGGTAGAATCCAAAACGATCCGGTGCTCGCAGGGCGATCCACACCCCTCGCCACAGCAGGACACCGAAAGCAAGAACGATCACCGATCCCCCGAGAAGTCCAAATTCTTCACAGATGACCGCGAAAATAAAATCAGTGTGCGCAGCCGGCAGAAACTTCATCTTCTGCTTTCCGTTCATCAGGCCTTGACCGAAGACACCGCCGCTGCCAACTGCGATCTGGGACTGGCGAATCTGGTAGCCGATGCCCTGAGGGTCGCGACCGGGATCAATGAACGCGAACCATCTGTCTTTCCGAAACGGCTCAATATGGATAGCCACCGTGATCAAGATCGCCGCCAGGATACTCGCCGCGATGAAATAGCGGACCTTCAACCCGGCAGCCCAGAGCACAACGGCAGCGATAACAAACAGGGAGATAGGCGTTCCAAGGTCGCGGCCCGCGAAGATGATCCCGCTCAAGCAGGTCAAGATGAAACCGGCGGCCGCCAACGTCCGCCATTCATGTAATCTATCGGCGCGCTTCTCCAAGAAAAAGGCAAGGAAGAGCACCAACGCCAATTTCGCAAGCTCCGAAGGCTGGATAGAAAAATCCCATAGTTGGAGGAATCGCAGCGTACCCGCGGTCTCGCTACCTAGCAGGACCACACCTAGCATCGCGATCACACTACCGAGAACCAAAAAGATGATCTTCGGCTTTCGGAAACGGCGGTAGTCGACAAACATCAGCAGGCGCATGGCCGCTATTCCGACCAACGCCGCCCCCATCTGCTTGACGCCGAATCTGACTGTCCCGTCCACCCTCCCGGTGGTCGCGCTGAACACCATGATCAGGCCCACGAATACAAGAATCAGAATCGTAGCGCAGAGAATGCGATCACACTTAAGTAGTCTCGGCATGCTCGACTTCCTTCCACGAATGCACTAGCTGCTTAAACAAACGGCCGCGCTGTTGGTAGTTTTCGAACTGGTCGAAGCTGGCGCAGGCGGGTGCCAGCAGCACCGTATGACCCGGCTTGGCGTGGCTCTTGGCAAATCCGAGCGCCGCTTCCAGCGTTCCTAGCCGGTGGCTGGGGACACAGCCCTCCAATTGACGTTGAATCTTCTCTGCGGTTGAACCGATCAGCAATACCCCGTGCGCCCTTGAAGCCAGGTTATCCTTCAAACTTCGAAAATCGCCGCCTTTGTCGCTCCCTCCGAGGATGACCCACAACCCTCCGTCAAAAGCCTGAATAGCCTTGGTTACCGCCTCCACGTTGGTTGCCTTCGAATCGTTGTAATAGTCCACTCCGTCGACAGTTCGGACAAATTCGAGCCGGTGTTCTACGGGACGAAAACTGACCGCCGCCGCTGCAATCTCCTCGGTCGCCACACCTGCCAGCGAGCACGCAGCCACCGCCGCCAGCGTATTCTCGAGGTTATGAGGGCCGCGAATCGGCAGTGCGGTTTCGACGACTCGACGGCTACCGAAAACGATCCAACTCCCCTCCACACCCGCACCGGATGAAACCGGCTGCGTGCGGCTGAACCAGGAGATTCGACTCCCGGCCGATCTCGCAAACCGCCGGCAGCTCTCGTCGTCCGCATTGAGAACGACGTGGTCATCTTGCGTTTGTGGTCTTAGGATGCGCGCCTTTGCGGAGGCGTAGGCCTCGAAACTGTGGTGGCGATCGAGATGATCGGGCGTGACGTTGAGCACGACGGCGATGCGGGAGTGGAAGCTCTCCATCGCCTCGAGCTGAAAACTGGACAGTTCCAGCACATTCCACCTGTCGTCAGCTGAGCTATCGACCAGGGCAAGCACTGGTGTCCCGATATTGCCCCCCGTTTGGACTTCCCACCCGGCAGCCAGC
This sequence comes from Bryobacterales bacterium, assembly GCA_965222095.1. Lineage (GTDB taxonomy): Bacteria > Acidobacteriota > Terriglobia > Bryobacterales > UBA6623. The sequence goes on along the minus strand of CBDCTD010000004.1, from coordinate 261,707 downwards.
ATCATGTGTCCGATCAAAGCCGTCGTGGTTGTCTTCCCGTTTGTGCCCGTGACGCCGATGACCGGGCCACGCAAGAATGCGGCTGCGACCTCCAGTTCGCCGGCCACTCGTACTCCTTGCTCGCGGGCGCGAACTAGTTCGGGCAAGTCCCACGGGACGCCCGGCGATGGGATGATCAAGTCCTGCTCGAGAAAAAGCGACTCAGCGTGGCCTCCCAAATCAAGTTGGACGCCGAGGGCCCGCAGCTCCAGGGCCGCGGACTCCAGCTTGTGCTCCGGCAACCGGTCCGTTCCCGCAACCACAGCGCCACGGGATGCTAGAAACCGGGCGGCCGCCTTGCCGGACTCCCCGAGTCCGACGACAAGCACCCGTTGGTCCTCGAGCTTCATCGCAGCTTCAACGTGCTGAGCGCGAATAGCGCCCAAACCAAACCACCGATCCAGAATCGAGCGATGATCTTCGATTCCGGCCAACCCAGCGCCTCAAAGTGATGGTGCAGGGGCGCCATCTTGAAAACACGCTTGCCACGCAGTTTGTAACTGGCGACTTGCAGAATCACGGAGAGGGCCTCCAACACGAACACCCCGGCAACGAATATCAGCAAGATCTCCTGCTTGATGAGAATCGCAACCACAGCCAGGGCGCCACCGATTCCCAATGACCCCACATCTCCCATGAACACCTCGGCCGGGTGGGCGTTATACCAAAGGAAGGCTAGGCTGGCACCGACCATGGAGCCGCAAAAGATCGTCAGCTCCGCAGCCGCGGGAACGCGGGCTACATCCAGATATTGGGCAAACTCTCGGTGGCCGGCGATATAGGCAAGAACCGTCAAGGCGCCGGCGCAAATCACCGTCAGCCCGATGGCCAGTCCGTCAAGACCATCGGTCAGGTTCACGGCATTGGAGCAGCCCACCAACACAAGGAACAGAAAAACGAAAAACAAAGTGAAGGCAAGTGGGAAGGTGTAGGGGTTCGCGAGCAGCGGTTCGATCACCAGACTGGGGCGGAGGTTCTTGAAGAACGGCAGCACCAGGCGAGCGTCGTAATCTCCGCGCGAGAAAAGCCATATCAGGCTTGAACCAATCGCCAGAGTCACCAGCACTTGCAACAGAATCTTGCGCCTCACAGTGAGTCCCAGGTTTTGACCGCGCCGGATTTTCGCGTAATCATCTAGAAAACCGATGCCGCCGAATCCAACCAAGCCGAACAGCGCGATCCAAACGTAAACGTTCGTCAAGTTCGCCCAAAGCAAAGTTGGCAGAACGATGGAGACTGTGATGAGCAAGCCACCCATTGTCGGCGTGCCTGCTTTGTCATGGTGCGACTCGGGTCCGTCCTCGCGAATGAACTGGCCGATTTGAAAGTCGCGCAGCTTACGAATCAGCCACGGACCGAGAATCAGGCCCAACCCGAGCGCGGTCATGCTCGCGAACGCTGTGCGAAAAGTGATGTAGCTGAAGACGCGAAAGGGGCTGAAGTACTGAAAGAGCTGTTCGTAGAAGAGGTGATAGAGCATCGAATTCAGCTTGGCGGCATCGACCTTTTCATGACGTCAGGAAGAAACTAACTGCGTTCTAACCCTTTCGAGCGCTTTCTCAAGCCCGACGCCACGGGACCCTTTGAACAGGGCGACGTCTCCGGGCTTGAGAAATGTCGCCAAGAACTCGCCCGCCTCGGCTGCGTCTTCGAAAAAATGAGTGGCCTGGCTGGGAAACCCGTTCCTCACGGCTTCGTCGGCGATCGCGCGAGCACTCCCCTCAACGGCAACAACGGCGCCCACATTGGTGCCCGCCAAAGCTCGTCCAATCTCGCGGTGAAGTTGGGTCGCCTGCTCACCCAACTCCTTCATCTCACCGAGTACGGCCACCCTTCGCCCGGCTTCCGTCCGCTGCAGCACATCCAGCATGGCCAGCACGGCCTGAGGGTTGGAGTTGTAGCAGTCGTTGAACACCAGGACGTCGCCCAGCTTCTCAACCTCCCCGCGCATGCTTGCCGGCTGGAGCTTTTTCAGAACCTCAAGCAACTCCGCTGCCTTGATACCGAATACCGACGCGACCGCAATCGCCGCCAGCAGATTCATGATATTGTGTCGGCCCAGCAGCGGACTGCTGAAGCGCAGGGGTGCGCCTTCGTGACTGCCGGCTCTGCGACACAAATGGAAACTTACACCCGCGGCGTTCATACTCTCGGCTCGTTCCGCCCGAAAGTCAGCTTCGGTGTCCACACCAAAAGTTACAGTCCGGCCTCGGTGGATCTTTGCGAACTCCCGAACCCGTTCGTCATCGGCGTTGAGAACGGCTGTTCCTTCGTCGGGGAGGCCTTCAATGAGCTCGCGTTTGGCCAGTGCAATCTCATCGACCGAGGCAAAATTCTCTAAATGAGCGGCGTTGACATTCGTCACCACAGCGACCGTCGGCCGGGCAATCTCAGCCAAACGCTGAATCTCGCCTCGATGGTTCATGCCCATCTCCAGCACGACAATCTCGGAGGCGTCGTCCGCCCGCAGCAGCGACAGTGGTAAGCCCAGCTCATTGTTGAGATTGCCCTCGCTCTTCGACACCCGAAAGCGGGTCTGAAGGGCGGCAGCGATCAGATCCTTTGTCGTGGTCTTGCCATTGCTGCCCGTAACACCGACCACTTGCCCATGCCAGCGTCCCCGGCATCGTTGAGCCAGTCGGCGCAAACTGTCTGGCGGGTCGTGGACTGCGACAACCGGCTCTACACCGAGATGACTTTCCGCCCAACACTTCTCGGCCACCGCCGCGGCTGCCCCCTTCTCGAGTGCTGCCTCGATATAGTCGTGGCCATCGTGCCGGGGACCGCGAACGGCGAAGAAAAGATCTCCCGACCGAACAGACCGCGAGTCGATCGAGTACCCCGTCACCTGTCGATCCATGGAAGCGTGCGCCGCCAGCATTCCCGCTACCTCAGCCAGCTTGAGCCTCACAAGTCCTTTCACTCACCCGTTGGCCGCCCTTCCGGGCTCTAGGCCGTACCCCAGTTCGTTTAGCACTCCGCGGGCCACTTTTCGGTCGTCAAACGGCAGGGCTTTCGCCCCGATCACTTGGTGAGTTTCGTGACCCTTCCCGGCCAGCAGAACCATATCACCCTCGCGAGCCTCTAACAGCGCTTGGCGAATAGCTTTAGCCCGATCCAGCTCTATTTGAAAGGGAGCATCAACACGCTTCAGACCGGCCAAAATGTCGTTGACGATATTCTGCGGCTCTTCGCTGCGGGGATTGTCGGATGTAACAATTACCAGGTCGCTCAGGCGAGCGGCAATTTCTCCCATGGCCGGCCGCTTCGTGCGGTCTCGGTCGCCGCCGCAGCCGAACACGGTCACAACGCGGCCTTGCTGTCTCTGCCGCCGCAAAAGCTCGTTGGCCGCCTGCAGCAAGTTGCGCAGCGCGTCGTCCGTGTGAGCGTAATCGACGACTACGGAAAACGGCTGGCCCACGTCCACGGGTTCAAACCTTCCAGGCACCGTTCGGCAAGCTAGTATTCCACGTCGGATGACTTCGATATCAAGCTGGTACGTGATGCCAACCGCGATCGCTCCCAGAATATTCTGAACATTGAACAGACCCCGAAGATGAGAAGAAACTTGGAAGCTTCCCGAGGGCGTTCTGGCCCGGAAGCTCAGCCCTCCGGGACGGGCTTCCACTCGATCCGCGGTAACCGCCGCTCCCTTCGTCAAGCCGAAACTTAGCGTCTCGAGCCCGGCCCGATCGATGAGATCCCTTCCAAAAGGATCATCTCGATTGACGACCCCGAAACGTGGCGGCGCCCCGCCGGCACCCTCAAAGAGCCGTCGTTTCGCCCGGCCATAGGCTTCGATCGTGCCGTGGAAATCGAGATGATCGCGCGAGAGGTTGGTGAAAACCACGGTGTGAAAATCCATCCCATAGATCCGCTTCAGCTCTAGCGCGTGGGAAGAAACCTCCAAAGTGGCATGGGTTCCTTTTTGTTGCTCGAGCTCGGTCAGGAACCTCACCAGATCCAGCGATTCCGGGGTGGTATTGATCGCCTTCAAGCGACGCCGGCCCACCTTGTGTTCGATGGTTCCTAGCCGAGCCGCGATGATGCCCGCTGCTTCGAAGATGCCGTCGACTAAATGAGCCGTGGTTGTCTTGCCATTTGTACCCGTCACGCCGGTCAACTTCACTCGCCGATCCGGGCGGCCGTAAAAACGCAAGGCGGAGCGGGCCAAAGCTTCACGACCGTGCCGCACTTGGACCCACAAGTCCCGCCATTGCTGCGGCGGCTGCCGCTCGCTCACAACCGACGACGCGCCCGCATCGAGCGCTTGCGGAACGAAATCGTGGCCGTCCACCTTCGCGCCGGGGAAGGCGAAGAAGGCATTGCCCCTGGCAACCTTGCGGGAATCATACTCCAGGCCTGAAACGTCCCTATTCGGCACTGGCGTGATCGCAATCCCTTCGCCCAACATCTCCGGAAGGGTCATCGCTTGCGAGCGTCCCCTGCCAAGGTACTCACGAACTCCACACGGACTTTCTGGCCGCGCGCAACCGGGGTGCCCGCCTGCGGCCACTGGCGCAGTGCCTGGCCATTGCCGCTCCACTCGAGGCGCAATCCGAGAGCGGTCGTGCGACTGACTACTTCTCGAACCGTCTGCCCTCGAAAATCCGGCACCCTTCGATCAGTGACCCTTACGGAAACTCCGCTCCCCGAGGTCGAAGCTGGGCCGGCTCCCAGCCGGGTGCTCCGTGCGGTCGAATGCCCCGGCCGAGCTGCCGCACTTGGATGCTGCGTTGCGGCGACAAGTATCGCCTGGCCGACTCGGATTTCTTCGACTCGGGGAGCAGGTCCTAGGGGAACCATGTCAGCTATCTCCACCGCCGGTAGCTGCGGCTCTGGCCGTAACGGCTCCGGAATAGGCATCTCCGGTGGGACGTCTCGGAAGCGTAGAACCTGTGTTGCGACTCGTGGGAAGACAGGCGCTGCTACAAGACCCCCGTAGTACTCGCCAATCGGCGAGTCCAGAACAATGACGACCATGATGGATGGCTGATTTACAGGTGCGAAGCCGACAAAACTCGGCACGTAAGCTGTTTTCGAGTAGGTTCCGGTATCGGGGTCCACCTTCTGGGCGGTCCCGGTCTTGCCCGCTACGCGGTAGCCCGGAGTTCCGGCGAGACGGCCGGTGCCGTCTCGAACGACACTTTCCATCATCGCCCGCATCGTAGCCGCGGTCTTCTGAGAGATCACGCGACGCCGCTGAGCCACCTCGGGACGCTCTTCCTGCCCGTCAGGATGGATCATCGAATCTATGATCCGGGGCTGAACGAGCCACCCCCCGTTGGCGACCACCGATACCGCCCGCGCCATCTGGACGGCAGTTACGCCTATCTCCTGACCAATTGGGATCGAACCCATCGAACCCGCCTGCCAATCCTCGACCGATCTGAGAAGCCCCGCCGTTTCACCCGGAAGAGGCAACCCGGTCTTTTGACCAAAGCCGAAACGGACTAGGTAACGGTGCAGTGTCCAATCGCCAAGCCGCAAGCCCAGCTTCACCGTTCCGACGTTGCTCGAATTGGCTAGGATCTGTGAAACGGTCAGCTCTCCAAACGGTTTGTGGTCACGGATCCGGCGCCGTCCGAGGTAGGTGGCTCCCATCTCGCAGTCCAGGACCTCGTCGGGAGTCGTGAGATTCTCTTCCAAGGCTGCGGCGATGGTAACGATTTTCAGGCTCGAGCCGGGCTCGAACAGCGTGCTGACCGCGAAGTTCTTGCGGCGTTTCAGATCCTGTCTATTCCGCACCGGCTCGTTCGGGTTGAAAGTCGGCCAGTTGGCAACCGCGAGCAGCTCACCGTTGTTGGGATCCATGATGACGATCGTACCCGCCGAAGCCCGCGTTTCCTCGACCGCCCTCGCCAACTCGACCTCGGCAACCATCTGAATCCTTTGGTCGATCGTGAGCACGAGCTGTGCGCCAGGCACCGGGTCCTCGATAGTGAGTCCCGCATAACCGCTCCGGCGAGCATCGTACTGCACCAGCCGTTTGCCCGGCTGACCCTGCAGGGGACCGTCGAAAGTTTGCTCCAGCCCCGCCAGACCGTGGTGGTCCACGCCGACGGCGCCCAGAAGGTGCGAGGCCACAGTCCCTTGGGGGTAGTACCGCTTGCTTTCCTTTTCGAAATGAATACCAATCAGGTTCAGATCTCGCACCCGCTCGGCTTCACCTGGCTCGGCCAGCCGCTTCACAAATTGGAAATGTCGCGTCTTCAACTTGCGATGTAGCAATCGGTAGTCCATCCGAAGGACGTTCGAAAGCAGCCGGACGGTGATCTCAGGATTCTTTATCTGTGACGGGAATACCGCGATGGATTCTACCGGGGTGCTGAAGGCAAGCTTTTCTCCGAACCGGTCGCTAATGACCCCTCGATCCGCACGAATCTCGATGATTCCCTGGTGTTGATTCTTGGCCTTCTCGACGAAGCTATCTCCCTGGTCAACCTGCAGGTACCAGAGACGTACGAGCACCAGGAAGAGCCAAGCAACAGCGGCTAAGGCGAACGTGAAGAGGCGAAACGGGGGGCGGCCGCTCAGCCGCCGCTTGAGGAGTCGGAACTTGTCGATTTGGGAGGGTCGGCGAGGATTAGAGTCATGATCCTTAGAGGCTGTGCCTTCCATTTCTCGTCCATCGATTGGGAGCCAATCAGCAGCGGGGTGATTGGCGGAAGCTGCCCGGCACGACCTGCCTACCGGGTTCCGTCGTGTCGTCTATGAGCCAGTTCGCCGCCCTCCTCGGCGGGCGAAATCGTGCGATTTTGCCAGTCAAAGCGGTCCGGTGGAGGTGCGCTAAAACCGCGGCCGGCGGCCAGCTTGCTCACGCGCTTCAGGTCACTAAGCATCGCTTGTCGCACCAGCAGCTGGCGATTAATCTCGACCAGCGCCTGTTTCTGTTTTTCGAGCTTCTCGAGCCGGTAACCCGATTCTCGTATCCCGGAACGGGGACCGTAGGCGAGCAAGACCAGGCCCACGATCACAAACCCGAAAGCAACCACTTTGGTCCAAACCCGCTTCTCAGAGAAGTCCGTCCGCCGGCGAACCCCGGAATTATCGACCGACTTCACGTACAGACAGACCTGCTCCATGGGGAGCGGCCTCGAAGCGGCTGAACGGCGAGAAAGCCCGGCCCGAATGGCGCGTCCCGCGCGAACCCCATCGTAGGTGAACCCACTTGCCGGTTCCGGATCAACGGACTCCGAAGCAAGGGACCAACCCCGGGACGCTTGGCCATTCGGGTCGAAAACAACGACATTGCTGTGCTTCTCTTCGGGCTCTAGGGGGGACAAACCCGTTGCCGCGAGCGCTCGCCTCGCCTGATGCGATCCTAGTTCTGCAGTGGCCATGCTGTCGGTGTCCTCTCAGCAGCCCGTAGTTTCGCGCTTCTGCTGGAAGGATTCTGCCTGATTTCCTGCCGCGAAGGTCGAACAACATGCGGCGTCAAAACCTTGAATACGCTTCGGTCTCGCCAGCGCCGATAAGCTACCTTGACGCAACGATCCTCGAGCGAATGAAAACTGATCACTACCATCCGTCCGCCCTCGGCCAACAACGCGGGAGCTCCTTCGAGCATATTCTCGAGTTCAGTGATCTCGTCATTAACGGCGATCCGAATCGCTTGGAAGGTCTTGGTAGCCGGGTGAATGCGCCGCCGATGCGATCGGGGGACGGCGCGTTCCACCGTCGCCGCAAGTTGCGTCGTGTTTCGGATCGGCCGCCCCCGAACAATGGTTCTAGCGATTCTTCGGCTCCTCCTTTCCTGGCTATGACGAAAAATTAGATCCGCGAGCCTTTTCTCGTCATAGGTGTTGACGATCTGATCCGCGGTCAACCCCTGGCGCTGATCGATTCTCATGTCCAGGGGGCCTTCGCGCTGAAAACTGAATCCTCTGTCCGGTGTCTCGAAGTGCCGCCTCGATAGTCCCAGATCGGCCACGATGCCCTGCAGCGGTTCGCTGCCGGCAACTTTGTCAATATCGCTGTAGCTGGCCTGTGACAAACTCACCTTCTCCCCGAAGTCTGCTAGGCGCAGTCGCGCCCGCTCAACAGCTTCCTCATCTCGGTCGATAGCGATCAGCCGACCCGTCGTCAACCGATTCAAGATTGCCTCCGCGTGGCCCGCCTCGCCCACCGTGCAATCCAAATACGTACCTTGGGCATCGATGTTGAGGTAATCGAGCACCTCGTTCAACAGCACCGGGTAATGCTGCAAGCATCACACCCCCAGGTTGGCGGCGTGGCGATAGTCTTCCGCCGTCAACCGCTTGTCTCCTGCCACCTGGTCGAACCGGTCGGCGTTCAAGACCAGAATGTGGTTCGACTGCCACTGCAGCTTCACCTCGCCCCTCATGCCCGCAGATTCCCGCAAAACTGCGGGCACGAGGATACGTCCTTGGTTGTCCAAGGTCTCTTCCGCCCCAAAACGGTTGGTTTGGAAAAGAATTTTGTCTTTGACTTCGCCGTCGACATCCTTGTTCTCGATCGACTTCTGTGATAACCTGGCCTCCACGGTTTCCCATTCAGTCATCGGGAACACCTTTGCGACGTCCCCATCCACGCTGGTGATGAAGACACTGAAATCGCTGTACTCCTGCTCGAGTCGCTGCCGGACGAGAGAAGGGAATTTGAGTCGACCTTTGTCGTCTACGCGCCCGGTCTGGGTACCTCGGAACAGGTTCATTTCCGCACCAGGTCATCCGAAGAACGGCTCCACTGGTCCACTTTGGTCCTAGCCATACCAGAATCACCCTAATTGAACCACCGTTGACCACTACAAGATTGCCCCACGACAGCTAGTCCTGTCAAGAGGTAAGTCCAAGAAAATGAAGATTTATTTCGCCCCGGAGGTGCCCTTCAGGGGGCGTACTAGATCTCGTGGTCTAGGGACTGTCACGGTCAAGATGTGCTAGTGCGTCTGAAGGATAATTCCCATCCCCCCTGGTATCTAGGTCCGGAGTCACCCCTCACCGCCAGTTCTTGAGTGAGGCTCGACGTTTTCAGGCCTTCCAGCAGATAGTCGGGCGGAGGCGGATGGCACGTGAACTAGCGACTCTTGCCGGGGCTGGACCCAGCTCCCTTTCACGGCCCCGATCTTCTTCCCCAATGCGTTCGTTCCGATCGCAGCCACTAGTCCGCATTTCTCACCAGCGGTCGGCAGGAGTGGAAGCAAATGCCCGCCATCAGAGATGTAGGGGCGCGATTCATCGCGCCCGCTTGCGGACAGACTGTACGTTGGCAATGTGCACGAAGTGTTGCCGCGCGCCAAGGCCGCCGGGCTTTTCGCCTCGTTCACCGCGGTCGTGGTGAGAAATGCGGGCTAAGCTCAATACTCGTCACTTAGCGTGCTTCAGCCCCCGAAGGGGGCGTAGGATAGTAGCCCACGGTGGAGCCGCTAGGCGAAACCGTGGGTTGGTTATTGCAAACAAACAAGCCCCGGAGGGGCGCAGGAAAATGCTCATCAAGGCACAGGGTCTGCCCTACAGCTCCAGCCTGGGCTACTATCCTGCTGCGCTTCCCGGGATCGCTTGTCCTATCTGACGAGTATTGGGGCTAGGCTAGCCCTGGACGCTGGGCGCGGGTTCACGACTGTAGTGCAACCTCGCCGTCAAGCCGGATTCGCTTCGCGAATCCCCTGTGGATCTGTCCGAGCGAGCTAAATCCACCGCGTGACCTCCAGAAAGATCCGAAGAATGGACCGAAACCCGTGGCCGTGAAACGGGAAAATAGTCCGCTGATTGGGAACAACCGCCTACGGTTGTTCAGGAGGGTTTCTTGCGACGCTTCTTGGTTTTTCTGACTGACTTCTTGGGGGGTGTCTTGCCGGGTTTGGAGGCCGCTCGAAGTTGTTGAAGTAGCTTGGGCGGCCTACCTCGTCGCGGTCCCGTGTGCAACGTATCGAGGGCCAGAATCAGCCTGTCAATGCGCTCGAGCTCGTTTCTTAGTTCTCGTATGATTGCCGCAATGTCCATAAGTATGCACCAGGTCTAAGAAAACTATGCCCTATTTGTACCTTCCCAGCTACGCTGCAGCAGCCAATTTTCGGATGTGCAGAGGCCTGGTAGCAGTCTCACAGCATCCGGACTACAGCTTATCAATTCGAACATTATGCCACAAGAACACATACTGTAACACCCGTCGAACACCCTAGAAACACCTGAAGAAGAAAAACACAGTCCCACCACGGGACAAACGCCAGAACAAGCGATTTCGACTAGCCCGACCTTGAATCGGTGCCGGCACCAGGTCGAACCGTGCAAGAAAAGCCGGCCCTCGGCCGCCAGCAGGCGTAAACCGCAGTGGAGGCGAGCAACCCCGCGAAGACCGGGTGCACGGATTCAAGACTCAAAATGCGCGAAAGACCAAGGGACCAGGCAACAACGGCGGATCCTCCGGCTACAATCGATGCCAGAACAGCCCCGCGGCCGGCTCCCTTCGACCAAAGACCGATAATGAGCGCCGGGAAGAAACAACCGCCGAACAAGGCTCCCGACATTGCCGTCAATGGCACTATGTCCCCCGGGGGATTGAGAGCGGCGATCGCCGGCAGCGCCGCCACCGGAATCATCACGGCCCGCTGAAGCCGTGCGATCACCGGACCAGCGGTGCGGGGTCTCCAGTTTGCCCAGATATCGATCACAACCGCCGAGCCGGCGACGTGTAGAACCGAGTCTATCGACGACAACGCCGCCGACAGAAAACCAGCCAGCACCACGGCTCCCCAAAAGCTGCCGAAGAGCGTTTCCACCAGGTAGGGCACAAGTTCGTCCGTATTCTGAAAGTAGAACTGCGACTCCGATTGGGGAACAATACCGTGAGCCAGGATGCCGAGCACAAAGAGCATGGGTATGGTCAAGCTCATCAGTGCCACCGTGACCCACTTGGCGCGGCGAATCTCGGTCTCCCCGGCGTGACGGAACAGTAGGAAGCGGACCACAAGGCGCGGCGCGACCATGAGCTTGATGCCGGTCCCCAACGAGAGCCCCACGATCAGTAGCGGAGACATCAGGGTGTCCCATTGCAGCAAGGCGCCACCCAGCGCCTCGCCGGAGGCGTCTAAGTCGGAACTTTCGACCACCAGCGCCCAATCAGCCCGATCTACACAGGCAAGAAAGAGAGCCAACACGCCGACCACCATTACGACCCCCTGCACGACATCGGTGTGGAGGATGGCTCGGATCATGCCCCAACTTGTATAGGCCGCGACCAGCACCAGGACACAGAGAATCGCTGTTTCGTACGAGATATGAAGGATCCGGCTGAAGATATGCCCGATCCCCTTGAACACCGCCAGCATGTAGAGAAGGGAGGCAAAGAACACTATCCCGGCACTGACATAGCCGATGGCAGGACTGCAATACTTTCGCCTCAGATACTCGGGGACGGTGATCTGATCGAGATCTTGTACGTCGCCCAAGACGCGGTGCGCATCACGAATCATCGGGCGAGCCACGACAAACCAGGCCACGAACGCACACGAGATGAATACGCCGCCGGCAAGCAACCAAGCGACTCCGACTTTGTAACCGAATCCCGCCTGTCCGAGAAACGTGTTGGTGCTAAGAAACGTGGCGTAAAAGGAAACGGCAATGACGATCGGTCCCGGTCGGTCGACAGGCCGCCGGTTCGCGGCCCAAGCCGAGAGGATCATCAGCAAAGCGAACCCAACCAGGACGGCGAGCGGGGTCCAGTTCTGAGTAAACCAACCGGATGTATCGCTCATTCGGGTGCAACCCTGGCGGGACACAGGTTTCCGTAGTGGGCACAGCGAAAGCAATGTTTTCCCACTTGCAGAGGAAACCTTTGTTGCGACTGCGCGGCGAAGAAATCTCGGGCGCTTTGTTGGGCTTTGTCGAGGGCCGGCTGGCTGACATCGACATCCACCGCCGCATCGGGTCTCAGAAAGTAAAGAACACCGCGATTCGGGCTCTTGCCGCCAACTTGCTTCAGAGCCTGCGCATAGAGCTGAATCTGCAAAGCGTAGTCTTGCGCTCGGCCCTCGGCCTCGTGGGCGGTCACCTGGTCTGTCTTGTAGTCGATGAGAACACGTTCTGCTCCGTCGTCGAACCAGAGGTCAATCTGGCCTTGAAGCAGATGATTGTCGACGGCGAACAGTAAACTCTGTTCCCGCACCGCGTTGGCGTTTGCCCTTTGTCCGAGCTCACTCTCCTGAAAATTCCTCACCAGCCGCATCGCTTCCGGGCCCGCATCCTCGGGGGCAAGCGACCCAGCAAGGACCTTGTGCACCCGGCCGCCCAACTCGCTGGCGTCCGTTTCGTCACTCGGCGACGCGAGCTCGTCTTCGGCTGGAATCGTTACCTGCGAGCGCAGCGGTTCGAACCCTAGGTATCGCGAAAGGTAGTACTTGCGCGGGCAGTGGGCGTGCAAAGCGATCGACGTCACCGCGGCCGACGTGTCGATCGACTCGTGGGGTTCCAACGGATCAACTACGTGGACCTCGGGCTGCGCTACCTCGGTCGGGTCGGCCCCGGCCGGCTCCGCGTCTTGGCCGGTCCGGAAGAGGCGGAATCGCAGCCCGTCTTTTTCTTCCTCACGCGGGACCTCGTCCGACTGGTCCAACTTTAGTCCCAGCCTGTCTCTTAGCAGGCGAGCCGACCCGGTTACATTCGTCCCCAGAGCCGCACTCAGAACTAGGTGCTCCTCTGCCCGTGTCATGGCGACGTAGAGCAGGCGGTTGTTCTCTTCCTTCTCACGTTTTTTGCGCTGCTCGCGGCTTGACTTAAAAACGGGGTCGGGCGCTTCCTCGCCGGCCTGAGGGTCGATCCACTTCACTCCCATGCCCCCCGCGGGAAGATAGGCGAGAGCATCGCTGCTCCCCCTGGACTGGTAGTCCAGCGCAGGTAAGAAGACAATGGGAAACTCCAGGCCCTTGGCGTTGTGCATCGTCATGATCTGAACGGCGTCTTCCGCATTCTCCCGAGGTTCCGCTTCGGGTTGCTGTGGGCGGGAGGCTTGCCACTCGGTGAGCCGCTCGACGAGCTCCCGGAAGGTGAAACGCCCCGAGTCATGGAGGTCTCGCGACAGCTCGGCGAGCTTTCGAACGCCGGCAGCTTTTTGGGAGCCGCCGGACCGGGACAGCGTGAAAGCCTCGTAACCCGTCTCCGCGAGGATGCGCCAGATAACCAGATCCGGAGGGACGCTGTCTAAACTCTCTCGCCAGCGGCCAAGCCGTTCGACAAAAGTGCGCAAGCGTTCCCCGTCGTCTCCGGGAACGATGTGATCTTCGCGTAGCGTATCGGCGAGGTTGCCCGTGCGAAGTTTCAGCCGCAGGAGCGTTTCGTCGGAAACACCGACCAGTGGCGAACACAGCACCGCGGCGAGCCGAATCTCATCACGAGGATTCGAGAGCACTTGCAGCAAACACATGAAGTCGCGTACTTCGCGGGCTTCGAAGAACCCGGTACCCCCCGCCACCTGACAAGGAATGCCCGCCTCGCGCAGGTGCGTGTAGAATTCCCTGACCAGGTTATGGGTACGCAGGAGGACAGCGAAATCCTTCCAAGCAGGTGTTTTCGCCGGGTTGCCGGTGCGGAGTTGACCGCGTAGCTCTGTAACCCTGCTAGCGACATGCCGGGCTTCTCGTCGTCGAGCGACCCATTTTTTTTGGGAATTACTAAGAAACCTTGACAAACTAAGATCGATTGACAATATCTCGCTTAGCCGTCAAACTGTCAGCAGTGACAGATAATGTTTTCTTTGTCTCGCTCCCTTGCGCCTGAATCAAAGCGGTCAAGACAAGTTCCAGCGTTTCGGTTTTCTTGATGAGGTTGAGTAGGAGTTCTTTGTCTTCCTCGGACAATGAGCTTGACATGTTTTTTCTTTTCATTGTGGAGGCCAGCAAGCCCGCCTAAAGGTCGCTGGCCTCCGGTTCTCTGTAGCTAGTCATTCTGCCACAGTGACCTCCACCTCAACGGTCAATTCACTAGTGGACTGTCGCAGAGTAACCTTATCCATGGAAGGGCGTCTATACAGTATGCCCTTTCAAAGCGAACCGTTCGTGTTGAGCCGACAGCAACGAGGTGAACTCGAAGAGATCACCCGTTCGCAATCGCTGCCCGCCGGCTTTGTCCTACGCGCTAGAATCATCGTGTTACTCGCCGACGGCCTCTCCTACGCCGCTGTCGCCGACAAACTCGATTGCTCCACGCCGACCGTTGGGAAATGGAAGAAACGCTTCCTCGAACACGGACTCGACGGACTGGAAACCCACCGCCCAGGGCAGCCACCCTCGAAACTCACCGTCCGCTTGCGCGCCAAAATCCTCAATGCCACCCGCCGCCAGCCTCGCGACGGTTCGACCCACTGGTCCTGCCGCAAACTCGGCAAAGAACTCAGCATCAGCAAAGACCTGGTTCATCGTGTTTGGCGGGAAGCCGACCTCAAGCCGCATCGGTTGGAGCGCTACATGGCCTCCAACGACCCCGACTTCGAGCGCAAAACCGCCGACATCATCGGTCTCTACCTCGATCCGCCGCGCCATGCCGCCGTGTTTTGCGTGGATGAGAAGACCGCCATTCAAGCGCTCGACCGTCGCGACCGCGTCTTGCCGCTGTCTCCCGGACGCGCCGAGCGGCACGGTTTCGAGTACAAGCGCAACGGCACTCTCTCCCTCTACGCCGCCTTAAACACCAAGACGGGGCAGGTGCATGGGAAGACCGCCGCGCGTCACACCAGCCAGGACTTCGTCGAGTTTCTCGGTGAGGTCGTCGCCCGCTGCGAGCCGGACCAGGAGATTCACATCATCCTCGACAACCTCTCGGCCCACAAGACCAAGCAGGTGGCGGCGTTCCTCGAGCAGCACCCCGACGTCACCTTACACTTCACGCCGACTTACTCGTCGTGGCTGAACCAAGTCGAGTTGTGGTTTTCTAAGCTGCAACGCGACGTCATTGCCCGCGGCGTCTTCACCTCCACCGCCGATCTCGCCCGCAAACTCCGCCGCTACATCAACGCCTACTCGAAAGACGCCAAGCCTTTCCGCTGGAAGTATTCCAAGCCCTCACGCCGCATCCGCCATGGTAAAACTATCTCTGCGACAGTCCACTAGGGTCATCATTCAGGAAAGTAGTGAACTTATCCTCGAAGGTGCGCGTTTGCCCCGCCGCTACCGAAAGCGTTTCTGCAATACAGTTGAAGTCGTAGTTGTTGCACGAGCCAGTGAGTTCTACGCGCTTCACTACAAAACCGCCCGAGTCCCTGAACAGGATGTCCACCTCATAGCTAAGGTCTCTTTGTGTTGGGTTTCTAAGAACAAGACGGAATGCGAACTCATCTGACACCCCAAACCAACCAGCATTATCTCGCAAGAACTTCGTTGTGAACGAGACCACCTTATACTGCTCGCCGCCATCGTCCGCTTCAGGATCAGTAACACAGGGAGTGCCACCAGTTGTTTCTGCGGATGGCGTTGTGGCAGTGGCTATGTTCGAGAAATCTGTTCGCTCCTTGTTGGCGCGGGCATACGCCGCATACCTGTAAGTTGTCAATGGATCGAGATCAGCGTCTAAGAAAGTTGTGCGATCTGGAGCGATTATTGCCAACCACCCCCAATTTTGGTCGGCAGGTCTTCGATAGATGACGAACGATTGCTCAGTCGAGCTATTGTCCTTCCATGTCAGACGGATCTGGGTTGAGTTGACGGCCACCGCGGACAGTTCCGAGGGAGGGTAGAAGGTGATGGGGTCGTACTCAGTAAGGCAGAAGTTGTAGCTTGAGACGTGAGTTCGGATCTCGTCCTTGGAGAACTGACAGAAGTTCAGGCTTGGTGGAGGACTCCAATCGCTCTGCATGATCGTTCCTTCGCAGACTGTGATCGGTGGAACCTCTTCGTCTGGATGGTCGGCACCAAAGTTGTGCCCAAGCTCGTGAGCGGCTATGTTGAAGGCATCTTCTCCGATAACTCGTAGGGACAAGCCGTAACTGGAGAGCCTATTTCTACAAGTGACTCCAAGCCAAGCAGTACCTCCGACACCCCGATTCAGGTTATTTCTGCCCGTTAAAAGGTGAGCAACGTCGTATCCCTCAGAGAAGAAATTGGCGTTCCAATGCTCTTTGAACTCATCCAACAATTCACTTGCCTCAGTGCTTGTGTAGGGATCTAGTTCTGTGGTCCAGGCGTGTTGGTAAACGACTTCCAGGCTTAGCCTCAGTTCCTCTTCGTAAACCCCTTCGACCTTGTTCAAGATGCTCAGGATTGCACTGTTGGCTTCCTGGGCACCACCGAGAGCTTGCACGTACTCGTAGTCCGCTTCTGTGGCAATTTCGGCCGTGTAGTACGTTGTCGTATCCATCTCGACCTGCTTCTTGACGCTACGCACTTCCCGTTTAAGACGATGGTGCAGCGAGGCGACTCCACAACTGAACTCTTGATCGTGCGAGATGTCCGAGTGCTTGTAAACCACCATGGCTGTCTTTTCTGACTCAGAAAGGTAGTTCCTTGCAGGTTCGATGTAGCGCCAGTCTCCGGGGGTGAAAATTACTCCGTCGAAGCTGTCCTCGGTAATAGTGAAGCGCCCCTGGATGTGCTCTTGGCCGACGACTCTCCCCTTGAAAGTGTTGACTGGAGATGGTTGAACATGGCGTCGCAAACCATCAGCGCCAGTGGCTTCGGCCCGGTAACGGGGAGAGCGCAAGACTCTAGGTTCCAAGTCGAAAACGAACCGTTCTCCGTTGAATCGCAGTTCGAGAGGTTCATCGAAAACCCTGACTTGGCGATTGATGGCTTCGGGGTCCAGTTGAATTAATTCGTAGTCGGAGAAGATGGATTCCAGCTTTTGGCTGGGAGTCTGAGCGTGAACAATCTGGAGCAGCAAGGTGAGGGTCAACAACGGCAGAGCGAGTCTTGGCATCACATGTTTCTCCTTGAATTGTGGATTGTCAAGCTCGGCTTTGGGTGCCGGGCCTTGGAACGATTCACGGAGACGTGAGACGCCCTGCTTGTTCACCGGCTCAGGGAGCGACCCTTTGCCAACGATAGAGGCTCTTGTATTGAGCAGGAGGCCCGGCGTAGCAGGGTCTCCGCAAAATCGTTCCGCTATCTACTGTAAGGTGGGCGGAACCAACCTGTCAAGATTGGTTAGTAGATTTCGCTAGTAGGATTGGTGGGGGGAGAATACCGGTGGATTCTCCCCCCGGTTTTGATGCGCTCGTGGCGAAACTGGTAAACGCGGGCGACTGCCAATCGTCCGGGCTCTGCGTTTAACCACGCATCCCTTGCGGGTTCGCGTCCCGCCGAGCGCACCAAACTCTTATCTCTTGGCTGCTCTCGCCTGCTTGTTCTGGAGCTTCGCGGCCAGCTTCCTGTCGGCCACCCGGAAGAGCGCTCGCGCCACCCCTTCTGGAGATGCTGGAATGACCGGCTTGGATCTTCTATGGCTTGGACTCGTTTGCTGGCGCAGTTTTGGTTTCATGGTTCCACGTCCTGTATCACGACCATAGTATCATACCTACCTTGCTACACTTGGACGGTTGGGCGGGAGGACAGTGGAACCAAACCCTGGGGCCTGAAAACCCCAGGCAAAACGGAGGGCTGAAAACCCTCCACCATCGTCTCTCCCGCCCAACACTGCGTTATCCTGTCAAGACTCCTTTATAATTCCCCATCGTTATCAGCCGTCGAGAAAAGCGAATGTTACTGAACTAACGAAAGGGAGCACTCCACCGGCCGGGTCGGAGCGGTGCGTTCTCGGGCGACGATTCCCTTGACGAGCGCCGGTCTCTACGGACACCAGTTGGCCCGCGGTTCAGCCACTAACGGTTCACCGAAGCGCGGTCCAGCGAATCCACTGCTGATCCCTTAACCGGAACCGGCATGCCAAAAATCATCCAATAGACCTCGTCGGCGATGCGACCGGCAGTTTGATTGCACTCGCCCAACAGGTCCCGATAGTCACGGGCCAACGCGTTATCAGGGACAATCCCGCAACCGACTTCGTTGGTGACCAGCACGGTCGCTGTCTCGCTCGGGCGCTCCAGGTAGCCTTTTAGCTTTTCGATCTCGGCCCGGGCATCGCCATTTGGTTGGTGCAGGATGTTGCTCAGCCAAAGGGTCAGGCAATCCACAACGAACACATCGAATCGCCCGGCTTCGCGGGCCATGGCCGCAGTGATTTCGATGGGCTCCTCGATGGTGCTCCAAGCCGGGTCACGTTCCGCTTGGTGCCGCAGAATGCGTTCTTTCATGTCCCGATCGAGCGCCTGTGCCGTGGCAATCAGCGCCGGGCGGCGGAAGCGCTTCTGAGCGTAATCCAGCGCGAACCGGCTCTTGCCGCTGCGCGCGCCTCCCCCGATCAGAACTACACCCACAGGCTGTCCCTCCTTGATCGCAGCAAGCAAATCTCCTGGCTGCGAACCAACTCAAGCACGGAGAGCCGCCTAAAACCCGAAAGCCAAGCCGGCGATTCCCCAAGCGCCCGGTGTGCGAAAACCATCTTCGAAATACGCGCGGTCAAAAACGTTCTCCACCTTTCCGTACAAACGTAAACTCTTGTTTTCCGACACGGGGACCGTGTAGCTGACGACAAGATCCGCCTTGACCGGTCCGTCGAACAGGAAGGCGCGACTTCCACCCGCCGTGAACAGCGGCGCTGCGTACTCGCTAGCCGCGAAAAGGTCGAACACCAGGCTCAAGCGCCGGCCGAAGCGTTGCGCCGCCGTGAGCGTAAACATGTGGTCTGAAATGCCGAAGGTCTTGAAGAAGTCTCCGCCTGCGACCGGCGAAGTTCGTTGAGCCGAGTTCGTATAGGTGTAGGAAGCCGTCAATTCGAGTAGCGAAGTAGGGCTGGCATCCACGCTCACTTCCACGCCGCGAGCCAAGCCGCCACCTGTATTGCGGTAGCCGATGAAGCGGCCGAACGGATCGGTCGTGAAATCAATACCCCCGCCGGCATCGAAAAAGATGATCTCCTGTAAGCCCGTATAGAAGTATGTCGCGCTCACTTTTAGGCGATCCTTCGCCAGCCACTGGTCAATTCCCGTGTCAAAGGCGATCGTCCGCTCGGGTCGCAGCGCGGGATCCCCAAACGGGCTGAACGAACCAAAAAAGAACGACGAACCAAACCGTTCGAACAGCGATGGCGCCCGGTAGGCGTTCCCGACATGCGCTCGGAGCTTAGTTCCCGCGCCGGTAAAGAAATAGGAAACCGCACCATCGCCCGTATAAGCCGACTTGGGATCTTCGAAACCGATACCGGCATAGGGTGACCGTCCCCCGCTGAATTGAGGTTCTTTGAGGCTAAAGCCTTGGACACGCCCGGACACCGAAATCTGTAGGCGACTGTCCCGCAGCCTCAACTGGTCCTGGAAGAAGGCGCCATGGCTGCGCTGCTCAATCTCAAGGCGCACGTCGACGTGTTGCGCCGGGTCGGGATTTTCGTCCCGCGTCGGACTGTCGTAACGCTCCCGCTCAAATTCGTATCCCAGAGAAAGAAGGTTGTGCCGGCCAAGCGTTAGGTCCGTCCGCGCCTCGACCGTGTCAATGCGTCCGTCGAAGTCACTCGAGTTGTTAAACAGGGGTTCGAATCGAACTCCGCCGGGCCCATCCTGGAAGTTCCGACCTGTGACGACACCCTGATAGCCGAGCCGATAGGAGGCCCGTTCGCTGATTCTTTGCGACAGGTTGACAGTACCCACGAAGTACGAAGTGGAGCTCCGGCTATCGGGATCGTTAGGGTCAGAGGCGAAATTCGCTCGGCCCACGTTAAACGCCTCGCCGGCTGCCAGCTTTCGCTGTTCCTCGGCAGCCAACGAAGTGGCTCGAATGGCGCCTGTCGCCGGAAGGTTCGATGTAGCGTCGAAAGGGACGAAAGGGCTGTCGTTGAGTTGCACGAAGCCGTCGGCGGCAAAGACGCGTCCGCCCAATGATAACGACGGCGTGAAGTGGTAGCCGACGAAGGCATGCCCGCTACTGTTCCGGAAGGTGTCGGAGCCGTCGATCCCGTCACGAACGTTCAGATGGGCGATGCCGCCGCTATAGTTCAGGCGTTGGTCGAGCGCCCCTCCCCCCACCCTGGCGCGCCCCCGGAGCAAACCGAGTCCCCCGCCTTCGGTCAGCAATTCGCCATGAGGAGGTCCGCCGCCTCGGTCAGTCACGATGTTGACCACACCGCCCATTGCGTTTGAACCGTACAGCGACGAACCGGATCCCCGCAGGATTTCGATCCGCTCCGTGTTCACATCCATCAAATCCTGCATCAGTGGGGTAGCGGACCCCTGGAGGTCGGCCGCATCGCGCAGCCGGACCCCGTCGACCAGAAGAGCAGTGTCCTGCGATCGAAGCCCGCGAATCTGGATGGTCGTCAGACTTCCCGGGCCGCGCTGCTGCTGCACGCGCAGGCCGGGTACGCTTCGCAACACCTCGGCCAAGGAAAAGTCGGACCGGCTTTCAATCTGTTCCGCGTCTAGCGTGTCGAGCGCCTTGGAAACTTCCTGCACGGTTCGCGCTGTGCTTGAGGATGTGACTACAACTTTTGTTCGTACCCTCGCCAGCTCTATTCGAATATCGAGAACCGAAGTCGTCCCTCTCTGAACTCGAACGGATTCGGCGGCAGTCGGCGCGAAATCTCGAGCCTCAACCTCGATCAAATATTCCCCCGGCGCTACGGACGCGAATCGATATTCTCCCTGTCGGTTGGTGCGCCCCGTAAACCGCAGGCTGTTGTCCCGCGCAAACAACGTCACGACAGCGTTCGGCACCGCCGCACCCGACGGGTCCTTTATCGATCCGCCGATACCCCCCGAATCCTGAGCCATTCCCTGCATGACCCAACACAAGACTCCTGCCAAGACAGGCGCGATCGCGCGTTTCATCCTCTGACCCCCTGACTCGAGGGAACAGAGTGTCTAAGCCATAGGTTGCAGTGCGTGCGACCGCCCGCATCGCGCGGAGCAGAGCAACGACCGCTGCAACAACGAAACGCGCGGCCAGTAACTCTAAGCGAAACCTGTGGTAGAGAGGCCGGCCAATCACAACGACGCGAAGTGCGGAGATCCCGCGTCCGGCGGCCCAAGTCAGTAATCCGCCCGGCAGGTATTAGCGACACAAAAAATCCCTCACTCCTGGGTGGGGGTGAGGGACCGTCGTTCTACCTAGTTGTGGCCAGACCATTCCGTCCCTCGCGGAAACTAAGTCTTTCCCGCTGGCAGGTAGGTCTCCTGGCTCGTGGGTTCAAAAGGTCCGACTCGACCTTTAGCGCAACCCTCAGCCTTCCCCGAACCGGAGTTCGAGTGGCCAATTCCCAGTTGCTTCCCACATACAGTGGCGGGACCGCGCCGGCTTCTCACCGGGCTTCCCTGTTATGCCCCAAGGGCACCTGCAGCGGGCGAAGCGACGGCCAACATTCACCGCAGCTTCAACGCTAGTAGCGTATACCTTGGGTTCAGCGGCTGTCAACCGCGCCTGGCTGACCGCTTTCGCAGACCGCGGGATCTCCGGCCCTTCGCCACTCAACCCTTGACATTAGCCCGGGAGCCAGCCCGGCATGGCCCGTGTCAAATCGACACAACTCCATGTCCCGAAGCGCTGCCGATTGTCTCACGTGAAACTGCCAAATGGGATGAAATCGTTGACAACTCTCAGGTAAACTTGGCTAGGGGCAACGGTCGGCGACTTGCTTCACTGAAGACCGAGGTAGTAGGCTTGATCCCGCACAGGAAAAACGTCACCGCGTTGGCCGCAGCAACGGTCCTGGCGTGTTTGTTCGTCGGCTCGACTCAGGCGGCCGATGTTACGGCGGCCAAAGTGATCGACGCCGGCGGCAACGTCTCCCTCATCCGGCACGACTCTTTCTGGGCCCTCTTCCCTAACCAGACCGTCGCGGTCGGCGAGACAATCGTCACGGGCGACGACGGTTTTGCCCACCTAGAAGTCAGTGACGGCAGCTCCTTTGTCGTCTACCCCAACTCTCACGTTGTTTTTCGGAAGAATCCCGGCAGCCTCGGTGATCTGGTCGACATTTTTCTGGGGCGCATCAAGGTTTACATCCAAGGCCTAGGCGGTGGTCCCAGCCGCCATCGAATCTTCACTCCGACGGCGGTTATCTCCGTGCGCGGAACGACGTTCGACGTCAGCGTCGACGAGAACGAGACGACGGTTGTTTCGGTCGAAGAAGGAGTCGTAGGAGTTCGACACCGGCTGCTGCCGTCCAACAAAGAGATCCCTGTCGCCCAGGGACAGAGCCTTACCATTTATCGCGAGGCCCCACTGGCCAAGGCAGGAGTCAACAAGGTCAAGGTGGTACGAGCCGCGGGCGACGTCGCTCGCACGCTAGGGTATATCTGGGCACGCTCGCGGCGCACCGCAGGCGGTTCCGCTCCTTCGACCGGCGGGGGCGGCCTTCCCGGAGATACTCCCGCCCCGAGCCCTCCTCTGCCCGGCGACACTCCCGCACCACAACCGCCCCCGCCACCCGAATAGCGTCCTCGCCGGCACAACCTGTTGAAAGATCACAGCTAAGCCGCGTTCACGCGGCTTCGTCCTCCTAGGCCAGCCGTTTTACGGCTGGTAGGCGGACTATGCCGGTTCAGAGCCGGCAGCCCGTTTTCAACGGGCTTCTCCCAAGACTCTGGAAATCCTCCGACGCAGCCCAACTTGTTACAATGGCCCTTTCCCGAATCCCGAATCACCCGGCGTTCGCCCATGCTGCCCGCCTTCGTTCTTCCAGAAACCACCGTGAATGAGAATGGCGCCGGGCCCGCCCTTGAGCTGGGGCAAGCAGCCGGCCAAGTGCTCGTCCTGACCCTAGGCATCCTCGATGTTGTCGAGCAGGAAAGCTTGGACGTCTCGTTCCAAGGTTCTAGCGATGGCGACGAGTGGGACGAGGCGCCAGTCCGCGCGTTCGCGCAAAAATTCTACGCCGGTACGTATTCAATCCTGGTGGATCTCAGCGCCCACCCTGACGTCAAGCACCTGCGGGCCAACTGGACGGTAAACCGCTGGGGTGTCGGCTCCCTCACGCCGATGTTCAAGTTCTACGTGTTTGCCGAGGTGTTCGAGGAAGCGGCCGCAGCGAAAACAGCCTGAACGACCGACAACCGCAGCCCTGTATCTGTGCCCGCCTGTTGGTTTTGAGTGGATTGCGGCTGGTTGGATTCCCCGCGCTCTCCCACGCGCAGAGTACGCTTTGCGACAACTTCAAGCGCGCGGAAGGCCGGACCCAGACAAGTGGTTTGGCCGAAGCGGACAAGATGGAGGTGGTGCGACGCTAGAACTGATCCGCAGAATCGCTCGCCGGAGCTTGCTTATGTCGCAGCGCGTGGTCGTTGATACATCAGGCGACACGAGGCTCTCCCCCCCCCTCTCTACCGCTTCACTTCTCAACCGGCGTTTACACTCTGATCGCAATCTTGGTATTATGCGCTGGTTGGCTGCTCCCTGATGAGCGGTCGGGTAGCTTCTGGTCCCATTTTTCTCGTTGGAGGTAGATATGTGGCGAATTAAACTACTTGGCGGTGTTTTCTTGTTGTTGTGGCTGTCGGGATGTTGTACTCCTCCAGCGAGCCATTCCCTCCCAGTTACAATTCGTGGTCAAGAGACGTCCATGTGGTGCTGGGCGGCCAGCGGCGAGATGGTAATGGAGTTTCTGGGAACGGCCGTCGACCAGTGCGACGAAGCGAACAAGCGGTTCGGGCGAACGGACTGCTGTAACTCGCCGACGCCCGCCGCCTGCGTGGTAGGGGGTTGGCCCGAGTTCGACAAATACGGCTTCACTTTCCAAAAAACCGACGACGTGCCCCTAAGTTGGGACCAGATCAAAGACGAGGTCTACTGCAAGAAAAAGCCGTTCTGCGTGACATGGCACTGGGCCGGAGGCGGAGGCCACATGATGGTCTCTCCAGCCTATTGCGAGGTGGGCGGAATTCGTTTCGTAACCATTGACGACCCGCTTCCGGTCGCAACGGGGAGTCAGCGCACCATCACCTACGCACGCTACGTCAGCGGCCCGGGGTATACGCACTGGGACGACTACTACAATGTTTCGAAGTAGGCCGATCGGAAACGATTCCACCAGCTAACTTTCAGGAGTGACGATATGCTGAGAAACCTTTTGATCCTAAACGTGGTAATCTTGCTCGGGGTCGGGTGCGGCTCGACCTCGACAGGTCAAGAAAACGTGGACGAACCCATCGCCGTTCTCTCAGCTTCGAATTCCGCCGGAGCGGCGGCCGCCGGAATGAAGATGCTTGCGCAACTCGTTGAGACCGGCAAGATCGCTACCCTCGGATTTGAGACGGCTGACCAGGTGAATTCCTCGGATCTGGGAGTTTCGTTCGCGGTTCATGCTGTGCGCCTGGACAGACTGCAAGGCTACCAGGAGAGTTCAGATCCGCACGATCTCTTCGAGGCGAGCGTCCGATCGGTCTATCCTGTCGTGTTGAGCGAGGAGGTGAGATCATCCGTCGGCGTAGTCAAGCTCAAAGAGAAATGGGAAGCATCCGACTTCGGCAATGTCGGGTACATCCAGGCTGTCTCCAAACTCCGACGTGAAAATGCCGCCGAGGCCGAGGTCCCGCTCAAGTCCTACTTCATCGTCGATATACCCGCGTTGAATCTGGCGTTCGTCGCACGGCGAACCGAGGACGACTCAATCTTGATCCCGGTCGTCGATTACCCGCCTCTTGGCCTAAAGGCTGGCGAACTGTCTACTGCTCGCAAGCTGTTCCCGCGGCTGGCGGAATTCGCGAAAGGGCTCGAGGACTTGCCGCGTTAGTCGCGCTTGGTTCTGCCGTACCATTCCGGGACTGTGCCGGAAGTTCCGGACTTACTCCGCCGCCCGCAACGCCTTTGGTCTCCTTCCCGTCTATCTGATTTGGCACCGCCCGGGTCTGGCTGCTACCCTTCGACATGCACTGGCGGTCTCCCGCCACCGACACACCGTAACCCCAAACAGTGCAGCTTTATACAAAAATCCTGATCGGGCTCGTTGCCGGCGCGGTCGTCGGACTGCTCGCGAACCTCGCCGATATCGGCTGGCTGCGGCAAACCTTGGCTTCGCTCGAACTAGTAGGCACCGCCTTCATCCGCCTGATCACGATGATCGTCATCCCACTTGTGGTCGCGAGCCTCATGGTGGGAACAGCCTCCCTCGGAGACATTCGCAAGTTGGGACGCATCGGCTCAAAGACTCTTATTTACTACCTGTTGACGACTGCGATCGCAGTCAGCATCGGACTCGGGGTTTCAAACCTCTTCCAACCCGGTAGCAGCGTGGACCCCGCAACACGCGATCAGCTGGCTGCACAGTTCGAAACCGAAGCGGCCGGGAAGATGCAGATGGCCGCCGAGTCTCCCTCGCTCAAGGACGTCCTGTTGAACTTGATCCCGCGCAATCCAGTGCAAGCCGCCGCGGAATTCGACCTTCTGCCGCTGATTTTCTTTTCCGTGGTTTTTGGGGCCGCCGTCAGCCTGCTGCC
Organism: Bryobacterales bacterium; assembly: GCA_965222095.1. Classification (GTDB taxonomy): domain Bacteria; phylum Acidobacteriota; class Terriglobia; order Bryobacterales; family UBA6623. The sequence goes on along the minus strand of CBDCTD010000004.1, from coordinate 236,246 downwards.
CCGGGAGCAAAAAGGCGCCGTCATGTCTTTTTTCGACGGCGTCAACGGCGCGTCCATGATCGTGATCGGCTGGGTGATGAAACTGGCTCCCTACGCCGTGTTTGCCTTGATCGGTTCAATTGTCGCTCAGTTTGGACTCGATCTTCTTCGCAGTTTGCTCATTTACTCTCTAGTCGTAATCCTGGGACTGCTCCTTCACATGTTCGGGACCGTCTCACTGATGGTCCGCCTCGCGGCGGGCCTCAATCCCATCTCGTTTTTCCGCCGCATTGTCGCCGCCCCGATTTTCGGTTTTTCGACTTCCTCGTCGAGTGCAACCCTGCCTGTAACCATGAGGACCGCGGAAGAAAAGCTCGGCGTTTCCAAGCAAGTAAGCAGTTTCGTTCTGCCGCTCGGGGCTACCATCAACATGGATGGCACGGCCTTGTATCAAGCTGTGGCCGTCATGTTCATTGCCCAGATCTACAACATCCCACTCGATCTCAGCGCTCAGTTGACTGTGGTGCTGACCGCAACGCTGGCGTCCATCGGCACAGCGGGCGTACCCAGCGCGGGCATCATCATGTTGATTGTCGTTTTGCAATCCGTCGGCCTCGGCGACAAAGTCGAAGCGGGGATCGCCCTGATCCTCGGCGTGGACCGCATCCTGGACATGCTCCGTACCTCGGTCAATGTGACGGGCGACCTTGCTTGCTCCGCGTTTATCGCGCGTTCAGAAGGCGAAAGACTGGAGCCAGCCGTGCCTGAAGGTACGGCGACGACCTCGTCTTGATCCTCTCCCAGGCGGGCGACTCCGGCGTCGAGGTCCGTGGCCGGCTCGATGGCCGACAACTGTACTCAATTCAGTCGGGTGGGCACGAGGTGGGCAAAATAGGCCGAACAGAGGCCGAAACCCTTCTGCTAACTGTCTATAAGCTATTGAAAACTGGAGCGGGAGACGGGGATTGAACCCGCGACATGCAGCTTGGGAAGCTACCGTTCTACCACTGAACTACTCCCGCCCGCCATGGAATCCTTTACTTGGCTGAAACGACAACACTAGCTCGGCTGGTTGCTGTCTATCGAGTCTATCCACCCATTTTTCGGTGTTTCGACAGCGAAACCGACAGTAAGAAGGACAGCATGGAAACCATCCCCCAACCTAAGAATGTTGCTCCCAAGCTGGGCTTCCACCCCACTATATCACGGGGTATACCCTGCGCCGTCAGGAACTTAGAAGCTGTCGCTGGCCACTTGTTCCCTAGAAAGCCAAGAAGCCGGGTCGACACGTTGTCCCGAAGACCGTCTTCCACCGATCCTAAGCAAATGTAGGCGACGGCCTTTTCGACCAATGACTCGCGAAGCGTCGCGCTCTCCGCGCGGAGGAGCCCTCCCAGCCGGTGATATGATACTACCTTTGTTCCCCGACGAGGACTATTTTGAGCGATGGCTTCTTACAGGGTCGAGTAGCAGTCGTCACTGGCGCGAGCCGGGGTCTAGGCAAACCGATTGCGGAGTCTTTGGCGGCGGCCGGGGCCTCGGTAGCACTGGTCGCTAGAAATCGAGAGCTGCTTGAATCGGTGGCCTCGGGCATCCGCGGCAATGGTGGCGTCGCCGAAGTCATTGTGACCGACGTTTGTGACCACGCTGCCGTTGGCGAGCTGGCCCTGCGAGTCAATGAAAAGCTCGGCGAGTGCGACATCCTGGTCAACAACGCGGGCATCAATACTCGGAAAGCTATCGATGAGTTCACGCTGGAGGAGTGGAACCACTTGATGACGACCAACCTCACTGGGCCCTTCCTGATGTGCAACGTTTTCGTTCCCGCCATGAAGAAGAAGGGGTTCGGGCGCGTGATCAACATAGCGTCGATTGCAAGCCACATCTCGAAGCCCAAACTGGCCGGCTATTCTGCGACGAAGGCCGGTTTGCTGGGTATGACGAAAGGGTTGGCGCTGGAGCTTGCGCCGCACAACGTCACGGTGAACGCCATAAGCCCGGGACCGTTCGCGACCGACATGAATAGGGAAATCCTCGACGACCCGGCGCTCAACGAAACCTTCATGGCAGGTATTCCCCTCAAGCGCTGGGGCAGGCCCGAAGAGATCGGTCCTCTTGCCGCTTACCTATGCAGAGAGGAAGCGGGATTCATCACCGGAACGGACATCGTCATCGATGGTGGCCGGATCGCGGAGTAGTTATGGGCGTGCCGGGAGATCCATCGATACAGAAGTGGTAACCTTGGCAAACGCGCTACGACAGGGTACGACGTGCCGTGCCGCTCGAACGCTTGCTTGTACTGAAGGGCGCGACCGCGGAAGGTAGGTGATTACCGAATCTCCAGACAACTGTGCCGCGGAGCGGCCTTGGTCGCACGCTTTTGGGGCGCGGCTTCCATAAAGGAGGCTCGTCGCGGTCAAGCAGGAAGCGGGAGCAACTTGAGTTCTTGACGAACGTCCGACCGGGCCCAGCTTGCTGAACATAACCGCACAGAGCCGCAGGCGTGAGCCTGCGGGCCCGTGCCCTCACGTACGTGGCCCTGTTAGGATTCGAACTACTTGAATTACTTCAAGAGCAAGACTTCAGGAAGGTCAACATAGATGGTAACCAAGACGGCCGAAGACCTACGAGCACTCGTCAACCGGATTCTGCTCGCCGCGGGAGCCAGTGAGCGCAACGCGGGCGGGGTTGCGGATCATCTCGTAGCGGCAAACGTCGCCGGCGTTGACACACACGGCATTCATCAGCTGAGCGGATACGTCAAGATGATCAACGACGGCGTCCTTGTAGCGACCGCGGATCCGGAGGTTGTCAAAGAGGGTCCTACGAGCGCGTTGCTTCGGGGCAACTGGGGCTTCGGCCACGTAACAGCTCGGGACGCCATGGAAGTGGCGATCAACAAGGCCGAGGAACACGGGGTGGCCGTGGCGGCTATTGTCGAAACCACGCATATTGGCAGACTCGGCTACTACGTGGAGATGGCGGCCGCGCGGCAGATGATCGGGATGGTCTGGGCAGGCGGATACGGCGTGGAGGAGCCGGTCGCGGTCCCCTACGGAGGCCGTGCGGCGGTGCTTTCCACGAACCCGATCTCGATCGGTTTTCCGGCGGCGAAGGATTCGCCCATGATGTTCGACTACGCGACGACCGAGATTGCCGGCACCAAGATCGATTTGGCGCGTATCCGAGGGCAAGGACTTCCGCCGAACTCGGCTGTCGACAAGAACGGTAATCCCACCACGGACACGGCCGAATACTTCGATGGTGGAGCCCACCTGCCCTTCGGCGCCCACAAAGGTTACGGGATCATGATGGCAGCTGAGTTTTTCGGCCGCATTCTTACAGGTTCGGATGGCTACAGCGAAACGGAGCGCGGCGGTCCGATCATGCGGCACCAGGGAGTTTCGCTCCTGGCGATTCGAGCCGATCTGTTTCAGCCGTTCGAGGAATATACCGGGCGGGCCGAGCAAATGCAGGAGCGGGTGCGGGCTGTTCCCCCCGCGCCCGGATTCAAGTCGGTGCTCGTGCCGGGTGATATGGAATCCGCGGCGCGCGCGGCGCGCCAGCGCGATGGGATTCCGATCCTGGACGACATCTGGCAGCGGCTGGTAGAGACGGCTAACTCCGTGGGAGTCACGGTTTAGCGGCCCGCGGTGAAGCGCGGTTTGGCAAAAAATAGGGACTTTCATCCGAGTTTCGGTTCTGCAACCGCCTTGTTTCCAGTATGGGTTAGAGGACGAAAATCGGTGACTGTACCATTCACCGGGCACGGCTTGTCACGATAGCCTGCCGACTATTTCACTTGACAGAGGAGATTCATCATGAACAAACAGCGCTCGATTCTTGCCTTAGTTCCGTGCAGCGTTCTGGTTTTCGCCTGCATGACGATCGGTAACGGCCAAACGCCGATTGGACCCAAATGGTGGCCTTCCGAGTGGGGCGCAGACGACCAGCGAGGGGCGGCTAACCGTCTTACGCCCGAGAAGGTGATCGAAGCGGCGCAGCTGATCAAAACGGGCAAGGTTTACCACGTCGGCCAGGTGTATGAGAAGGGCATGCCATTGGTTGGCGAACGGCATTTCAAGCTGACGATCCCGGGTCTGCCCTCTTCAGATCCGGTCGGGAAGAACCAAATAGTCGGCAACGACGAGATGTTCAGCGGTGAAATCGGACAGGTCGGCACGCAGATGGACGGCCTGGGGCACGTCGGTGTCCACATGAACGGCGACAACTATTTCTATAACGGGTTCAAGCTGTCTGAGTTCGGCTCGGCCTACGGCTTGAAGAAGCTTGGCGTCGAAAACATCGGCATATTCTTTACACGCGGAGTTCTGCTCGACGTGGCTGGCTTGAAAGGCGTCGAGCGGCTAGACCCGGACTACCTAATCACGGCTGCCGACCTGCAGGGCGCGCTCGATGCGGCAGAGCTGAAAATCGGCACGGGAGACGTGGTCTTGATCCGTACCGGACACGCGCAACTGTGGATGAAAGATAACGACACCTATAACGCCAGCGAACCCGGTATCGGCATGGAGGCAGCGCGCTGGATCACTGATCGCAAGGTGAGCCTGATCGGCGCGGACACCTGGGCCATCGAGAAGATGCCCGGCGAGGACCCGGACCGGGAGGTCCCAGTCCATCAGTGGACGATCACGCGCCACGGGATTTACCATCTCGAGAACATGAACCTCGAAGAGCTCGCGGCCGACAAGGCCTACGAGTTCGCTTTCGTTTTCGCGCCCCTGCCGTTCAAGGGAGCAACCGGCTCGCCTGGGAATCCGGTCGCGGTGCGGTGAGTGTGGGTAGGCGGGCGGGCGCAGGGCCCGCCCCTGTCTGCTGTTGGCGCGAGTAGTTGTGATCCCTAGCGACGTCTCCCGAGTTCTATCGCGAACCCTATCCCGCTTTTCATCGGCTTCGCGCCGAGGACCCGGTCCACTGGAGCGACGCTTAGGGAGGGCTGGCTTGTCGCGCGTGTGGAATCGCGCGGAACTAATCCGGAACGCTATCGGCAGGGCGGGTGTCTGAGCGACTGTGGCGCCCATGGCCGATCGGTCAAAAACCACCTCTGTACAAAGGTGAGTGCGTCCTATAACACACCTTGTTCCCGCAGGAACGCCTTGATCTTGCCGTGGATCTCGACCATCTGCTCTTTCGTGAAGCCGCCATGCTCGCCGCCCTCCACCGTGTGTAGACGGTTGGGCACACCTGCGCCGTCGAGTCCTTTGTGCAGCCGGACAGCATGCTGGTAGGGAACGATCTTATCGGCGTTGCCGTGGATCGTAAGGATTGGCGGCAAGTTTTCGCGAATGTAGGTCAGGGGAGAAACGCGCTTGGCAATGTCGAAACGATTAGCGAAGCTTCCCATCCAGCGCACGGCGTAGCCCTGCTGGTTCTCTCCTTCCAGCAGATCACCAACATCCGTAATCCCGAACCAGTTCACCACGGCGGCGACGTCAAGATCGAGCTCCACCGGACCCGCCAGATCTCCCGTTACACATTCGTAGTCGAAGCCAGCCGCCTCGTTTAGCATGCCCGTCATCAGCGAAAGATGCCCCCCCGCCGATTGTCCGGTCACGACGATCCTGTCGGTATCGAAACCATGCTCCTCGGCGTTCGCAATCACCCAGCGCAGGGCACACCGGCAATCCGCCACGGCGGCCGGCGCAAGCGAATACCGCGCAAGGCGGTACTCGACATTGACCACATTCATGCCGAGCTGCAAATAGGGCAACAGACGGAGCACGCTGCTCTCCTTGCTGCCGCCGACCCAACCGCCGCCGTGAATGTAGACCAGCGTCGACTTTGGGTCCGAGTTTTCTCGCGGTAAGTAGAGGTCCAGCTTGTTCTCGTACCCGCTTGCTGTCGAATAGACCAGGTCCGTCGTGACGCGGTAGGACTCGCCCACCCAAGCGGCCCAGTCGGCGGCATCCTCAGCTTGGCCGCGCGGACCCAGTAGAAAGCAGAGCAACAGGATGGCGATGGGGCTGTGAATTCTCATGAAACTCCTCCGGTGCATACACTCTACGACGTTTGTTCCGGTCTCCGTCGCCGGGCGCCTTAGCGGGAAGGGGATGGTCGCACCATTCTACTTGTCGCTCACGTGAGCCGCAGCGACGTGGCGGCAACCTGGAAGCCGTGATCTAACGGTGAAGGCAACAGACGCCCGCGGATTTGGATCCTTAACAGGCGGCTGCCCGTTGGTCGGGGATCGAGAATCGATATCCGACACCAGGCTCGGTCAGGACGTACCGCGGCCGGGAAGGGTCGCCCTCGATCTTCTTCCGAATATGCCCGATATGGACTCGCAGCGTTTGGCTGTATTCCCCGTGGTGCGGCCCCCAAACGGTTTCTAGAATCGTCTTCGTAGTTACTACGCAGTCGAGGTTTTCAATCAAACAGGCGAGGATGTCGAACTCCGTACGGGTTAGGGGGACCTCGACCCCTTTTCGCAAAAGTCGACGCCGTGCCCGATCCAGTTCTAATGCACCGATCCTACTCACCGATCCTGGCACAGGTTGTTTCGCGGCACGTCTTAACAACATCCGGACGCGCGCCGATAACTCACCCGGCCGAAAAGGTTTGGTGACATAGTTGTCTGCCCCCAGATCAAGCGCCGAGACCATGATCTCCTCCTCACCGTGAGCGGAGAGCATCAGAATGGGGGCCTTATACCAAGTTCGCAACTCACGGCACATGTCCAGACCCGACCCTCCGGGCAGCGACACATCAAGAATGATCAGTTGAGGGGAATGTTCGATCACCCGGTCAAGTCCCTCGCCACCGTCCTTCGCTAGAAGGACACGGAAGCCCGCCTTTTCAAGAACTGTTTCCACCAGACGCAAGATCGCCGGGTCGTCGTCGATGACGAGGATCTTGGTGAGTTCTTGAGGAGTTCCCACAGCGCTTGCCGTGACACTGAAACTGCCTAGTCCGGGGGCGTACCTCTGTAACGGGGACCGCAGGTTTCCGTAGCTGAAGGCTCCTTTCCGGAACAGAGGTCAGACCTGATTCCGGGGCCGCGGCCCGCCTTGTTGACCGGCTTTCACTCGATCGACCCCTGGGGAAGAACCGGATTCTCAGTACGAGCAGAGCAGGAGAACGTAGTGTCGCAAGCTGGAACCGGACCAGCGTACGGATTTTTCTCAAATATACGTGTCAAATTTATCGAATTAGACCCGGATCGATTATCCCTTCTTTGATGGAGGCTGTCAATGTAGCTAAAGTACTGCTCGTTCTAGGGCATCTTGGAAGATCTTGGAGGCTGGATGCGCCGCCAATCTGACAACCTCTTTCCCGGAAGACAGGTGGGAATTCATATATTGAAGTTAAATAAGCGTTTCCTCCCCTTTTGAGCCGGGCACCCAGTAATGGAACTAATGGTTTCGGGGTTCTATAGTTCCGAGGTTCTAGTGAACGTAGGCAGCGGTGTAACCAATGGGGGAAAGGTTCTGAACGACGGCGGCTTGTATCACGCCGGCCCTGGATCCTTTTCGATCGCGTCACTGAAATCGGAGCCAACCAACTGCCCCGCATGGCCGAGGCTACGTGCTGGAAGGGCCAATGCCGCTCCTACGTGGCAGGTTCAGCGGAAGCAAACAGGGCGTCCAAATTCGGGTGCGCGGTGAGCATGTTTTCCGCAACCGCTAGAGCCCTGGCGCGGTCTGACATTAGATGCTAGCCCAGCCGGTCTGAGGATTTTGTTCTCGTTGTGCTGCCTCCTCATGGCTTGCGGTACCTCGTTTTTCCGGGATCTCAAGGGCGCGGCCCTTGGCTAGTTGGCCACTGTTTCAATCTCGGGAAACTCTTTTGCCGAGGTCTCTTGGAATCCAATTTCGCGCTGGGTCGTTGAAGCACGGCGGGGCACGATTTTCACTCTGAGCGTCATGAAAGCTAGAGTCCGCGTATTTGTATTACTCTCCCTCTGAAATCGTTCCAGACCACCCCTCGATCCTGTTGACTGTCCGTGTTTGGTTCCGATTTGGCTAAGGATGGTGGAGATGGCAACCAAAGTCGACCGTTTCAGGGACGGCCATCTTGAGCTTGAAACGGACGAGTCGCCAAAACTTACTTCATGTAGTGCGAATAGAATTTTCGTGCTATAGTCAGGGGCGCAACGATCGCCCATTCGGCAGGGGCGAACTAAGCGACGCCCTGACGGCCTCGGGGGAGAGAGAATGCAGCTTGAGACAGAACGTCGCCAGCACCCGCGTGTGACCAAGACCGAGACTGACAGCCTTCAGATCGGCGTCCACCAGGCGGCCGCTGGAGTCCAAGTTGTTGACGCAGCTCTGATTGACTTCAGTCAAGGTGGTCTCGGCATCCGAACACGGGCGCCCATGGAGGTAGGCAGATTCGTCACCGTCTGGGGGGGGGGCGGTGACTGATCAGGCTGAGACAGAAGAAAAGAAGTCTGCTCGGATCATCTATTGTCGGCAACAGGGAGCTACTTACCGCGCCGGGTGCGTTTTCGCTGAGCCGGCCAAGGAAACTGCGGACAGCTCGCGTAGCGCGGCACACGGCTTCGTCGACTACTACGAGGTTCTGCAAGTCAGTCCGAATGCGTCTCCCGAAACGATCCAACGTGTCTATCGCATGATGGCCCAGACCTATCATCCCGACACCCCCGACACGGGCAATCACGAAGCCTTCCAGCTGTTGCTGCGGGCATATCAGACCCTGAATGATGCTGAGAAGCGTGCGGCCTACGATGTCGCGTACTACGCTGAGCGGGCGACTCGGTGGAAGATTTTCGACCAGCCAAAGGCGGCGATGGGAGTGGAGGCCGAGAGGAGAAAGCGTCAGGCACTGCTTTCCATCCTCTACACTAAGAGAATGGAAGACCCGGAACAGCCGCTGATGAAGCTGAAAGACTGCGAGGAGCTCATCGGTTGTGCGCGCGAACATTTAGTGTTCAGCGCATGGTATCTACGCGAGCAAGAACTGATCCGGCTGGAGGACTATGGCCGCTATACAATCACGGCAAAAGGGGTTGGCTTCGCCGAACAAAATGGACTGTGGGACCCGCGCGATGCCCCGAAATTGCTAGAAGAGGGCCGCGCTGCCTCCGAGACAAGAGATCCCGAACCGACTTCTACATAGGTCCAGGCAGCCTTCCGCGGATCCTTAGATTTCTCCCAAACTGAAAGTCAAGTCGAGGCCCAGCGGCAGGCAAGACTGTCGATTGCGGAGTTTCTTTTCCGGGCAGAACCGAGAATCGTGTGCCTTGCGACGGTAACCGCTTGTCGCGCGGCGAGGTGGCCACTCCTGCTGTTTTCGACAGTGAGAGCATCGACTGGGCGTTTAGCGGCAAGCGAAATTCCTTGCCGTCGGGTTCCTGCGCGCAGAGCCAGGGTATCGAAAAAAAGATGGGACAGGCTGGATGCCTGCCCCATCAATGCCCAAATTAAGGGAGAGGACCTGCAAACTGCTTGGCTACATGAGGGGAGTCCTACACCCTCATTGGAAAAACCCTGACGGCGAAACCGCGCACTGGCACCGCGATTACTGGTGAATAGCGACCTTACTGGGAATCTCGCCCGGAAGCCCTATAACCTCTCTTTTGTTCATGACGACTGATGAACGTTGCTTCGCCGGCTTCGAGCGAGACGGTGAAACGATTTGCTCCAGCTTTCGCAAAGCGGGCAGGGGTTGAATCAACCCGTGTCCGCTGTGCATGTTATGGAAGGTCGACCCCAGCGCCAGCGAAGTTGAGTAGAGGGCCTGCTTGATCTGAGTGACCGAAGCTTCGGGGAAGGCTTCCCACAACAAGGCCGCCGTCCCGGAGACGTGCGGCGCCGCCATCGACGTTCCGTCAAGCCGATCGTAGGGCTCCGCCCCCGTTTCGCGGACATAGGGAGTCGGTATGGCCGAGAACACGGAAACGCCCGGGGCGCACAGGTCCGGTTTCACGTAGACGTCCTCCTCATCCCAAACGAAAGCGCCGCCCCCACTGAAGTCGGCGACCTCGTTGCCGGCATTAACGGCCCCTACCGCGCAAGCGTCACGATGATTGGCCGGGCTGCCGGTGACGCCGAGACCGGAGTTTCCGACTGAGAAAGACGGGAAAACGCCAAGCAGCCCTAGATTGTGTATTGCCGGTTCATAAGCCTGGTTGTATCCTGACCCTCCCAGTGAGAGGTTTAGGATTCGGACACCTTGGCGCACGCACCATTCCATCCCCGTGACGATTTGCTTTGTTGTGCCGCTGCCTTGGGGCAGTACCAGGGCGGAAACGAGTTTTGCTCGCGGGGCAATACCGATCGCTACTCCACTCTTGTTGCCTCCTACGATCGTGCCTGCGGTGTGTGTGCCATGGAATCCGGAGTCATACTGCGGAGTACCGGTCAGGCAGTGTCCGAACTGGTCGAAGGCTTCCCAACCCACGATGCGGTTTCTAAGATCGGGATGATTAGGGTCGATCCCGGTATCGAGGTGACCGATGCGGATGCCTTTGCCCTTCAGCCCCTGCCGCCACAACTCCGGGATCCCAAGATGGGCGAGTCCCCAGGCCGTCTCGTCCGATTGCGAAAGCGGTGCGCCGACCGCGGTGCGAAAGGGCTCGGGGTGACCTTCTGCCTTGTTGGTCGCAATGCGCGCCACTTGTTTGTTCGAGGCGAGCTTCTTAATCCAGTCCGGAGACGCTAGAAACGAGACCGAGTTGGCCAGCCAGGAAGAAACCAATAATCCGCTTCCTACCGTGGATGTCGGGGGGTGTTCCTCCGAGGTGTCGAGCGCAACGGGCACTCCCGGAATCGACTGCCTTGCGTTGCGACGCAACAGCGCTCCCGCCACGACATCGAGACTCTTCATAACGGCTGATTCGAGCACCTGGATCTTTTCTTCACGTGCTTCCGGCTCGAGTGCCTCCAAGATCCGTTGCTCGGCCTTCCGGTATTGGGGACGGAAGAGTACGATCACGTCCGTCACGAAGCCGGCTTCGACTCTTTGTGCGACGGTCTTTTCGACCTTCTCACGATACACAGCGGGGGGAGTCTGCTTGCCGGCCATTCGAAGAAGGTTTCCTACCTTCTATTCTCAACGGTGCTTGGCAGAAGGACGACAGCGCGTTTCACTAAGTGATTGCTAACGCAGGGGATAAATATCCTAAATCGACGTGACTGCCAAGCCGCGGAGCTTCGAAACCGCACGCCCAGCGGCCCGCGGACGATCCTCGCCGGCGCACGGCTGCGCGAGAACAGCGAACGGAGCCTGGAACGTTAGTGACGGGGCCGACCCTCGCAACGACCCTCGCGCGCGGCTCCGGTGCGTGCATGGGAAGGCTGGGCGAGAACAGATCGGCACCGGCAGGGCACGCTGTGCCCCCTGCACTCGCGTGTACTCATGAAACAAACAACTCAGGCTGCCTGGATCGTGAACGGAGGGTTGAACTCGGGCCGACCGGCGCGTCGTCCAGCGGTCCATCGCAGCACGTAAATGACACGGGGGTCGGTTTGCCCGCCGAATTGGTTGACAAGTACCTCGAGAATCAGGTGGCTGCCGGTGTCCTTGTAGTAGTCCATGTCGGCTTCAATCTTTATGCAGTCAACGCCGTCGATAGACTTTTGGTCGTTCTCGTGGAGCGTAAACTGTACGTTCGCTTCTCCGAACTCCACCTGCTTGTAGCTGCTTGTCGCCCCAGGGTGCAACGCGCTGGGAGCTTCTTCGACGATGCCTGCTAGCTCGGCAATTTTGAGCTGCTCGACTAGTGCACTGTCCGTGAATGCATAGAACCGGTCGGAAGCGAGGGCCGCGTCAGGATCGTCCCAGATGAGCGTCTTGAAAGGGTCGAGCGCCGTACCGCTGGAAAACAGGATCTGCTCTAGGGCCGTTGTGATGTTCAGGAATGCCGCCAGACTAGCCGGCTTTTGCTCCATCAACTGCGTGTACCGATCCTCGGCTTCTGACTCCCCGACCCCCTGCCCGAGAATCCGGATAAGTCCGGGGTGCGTTTGTTTTAGATTGCCCCACAGAGCGTCACGGAAATTGAATTGGTTGTTTCGGGGCAGCAGCATGATGTCTACGATCGAGAGCACACCAGGTTTTACTGGGACAGGATAAAACCCGGACTGAACGTAGTTGTCGGCCGAGGCGATGACCGTGTACTTGTCCCCGAAGTTGTTAAAGAACGGAACCTCCACCCGCAGCAATGGGTTTTCATGAAAATCTTCGTGTCTCGATTTCTTGTTTCCATCAATCACGCGATAGAGTAGCCGCGTACCTTCGGGCATTAATTCCCGTGTTCCGTCGTGAACTCGCACCATAATAGGGGCATTTCTACCGTTCGGCATGGCACACCTCTTGGTGGATGATAACGCAGGCTTCCTCGTCGACGCAGGATTGCAATGGGCACGGCTCTGCAAATGAGCGTACCCTTCGGCGACGGGACACTGCGGGTCGAGAAGAACCCTTGGCACGCTTTCACTTTGCGTTACCATGAACGAAGAGTTGGGAGTAGAGAGCGCACCGGCCAACCCTCTACTTGCTCGGGTAGAGTACCGTGTCTGAAAAGGTATTTTCTCGTCGGACCCGCACGTTCCCTTTGTTTGCGACGTTTTGGCTCGCTCTAGTCGCTCCGGCAAGCGCTCAACAACTCGATCGCTCGGAGTTTTTTGAAGAGCGCGTACGGCCCGTGCTGGCGGACAACTGTTTCGCTTGCCACACATCTTCGAAGATGGGCGGGCTCGAGATGACGTCACACGAATCGATGCTTGCGGGCGGGAATTCGGGACCTGCGATCGTCCCAGGGCACCCCGATCGAAGTCTACTGATTCAGGCGGTTCGCCAAACCCACGAGCGGCTGAAAATGCCCCCGCAGGAGAAGCTTGACCCCTACGAGATCGAGGATTTGGAGATGTGGATCGCCGACGGGGCGTATTGGCCTGACGCGGGAGCTGCGGGACCAGTGGCACAAAAGGTCGGTGAGCATGGCATTACGCCGGAACAGCGCGACTTCTGGGCGTTTCGGCCGGTCCGCAAACCCTCACTGCCCAAAATCAAGGGCGAAGCCAGGGCTAGGTCAGCGATTGACCGTTTTGTGCTTGCAAAACTTGAGGCCGAGGGGCTGCGGCCGGCCCGGGCGGCGGACAAGCTGACGCTGCTGAGGCGAGCCTATTTCGACCTAATCGGCCTCCCGCCGACGCCCCGGGAAGTCGACGCGTTTCTAGGCGACACCTCTTCTGAGGCGTTCGCGAAGGTTGTCGACCGGCTGCTGGCATCCAAGCGCTATGGCGAGCGCTGGGGACGCCACTGGCTCGATGTCGCTCGATACTCGGATGACCAGCTGAATTCAACAGAAATGGAGCCCTACCCCAACGGCTTTCGATTTCGAGACTGGGTCATCGAGGCGCTTAACAAGGATATGCCTTACGATCTCTTCGTGAAGGCGCACCTCGCCGGTGACCTGCTGGATCACCCCGATCGAGAGGAGATCGTCGGGGGACTTGGTTTTTATGCTCTCAGTCCCCTGCACCAGGATGACCGGATCGATGCGACAACACGAGGTTTTCTGGCCCTAACGGTTGCCTGTGCCCAGTGCCACGACCATAAGTTTGACCCGATTCCAACCACGGATTATTACGCGCTCTTAGGTGTCTTTAACAGCACGGAGCCGGACGAGTTTCCGCTGGCGCCACTACAAGTTGTCGAGGATTACGAAGACGAAGAAGAAAAGGTAGAAGACGAGGTCGAGGCGCTGGAGGAATTCATCGACACGCAGAGCCAACAGCTTCTAGATGTCCTGGCCGCGCAGACGTCCGCTTACGTGATGGGAGCGTGGAAGGTGCTCGGCCCGCTCCAGGGCGTCCCGGCGGCGGTGGCAAAGCAGGCTTCGCTGGATCAGGAAACGCTGGAGCGCTGGGTAAAATACCTGAGCCATGCTCCGCGGAACCACCCTCTGCTCGATCCCTGGGACCGGTTGCTCGCGAAGCGCGCCCCCGAATCTGATTTCCGACGCCTGGCCGGGCAGATGGAAGACCTGGTTGTCTCCGTCATCCGTGAAAAGAAAGAAGTCGACGAGGAAAACAACATTCGGACTCGCGGTGGCACGATCACACGAGTTGAGCTGGGCAAAACCGAACTACTCTCTTTGGAAAGAGACCGCTATTTTCTTTGGAGGGATTTGGCCTCGGAGGAAGAATTCGAGATCCCTGCCAAGTTTGAGAGCGGCATCCTTTACTACGGCGGCGAGGAGATCGATCGTTTCCTGGACGGCGCCTGGAAACAGCACTTGGAATCGATGCGTGAGAAGATCGAAGTGCTGGCAGCCCAGTTGCCCGCCAAGTATCCTTTCTTTCACATCATCTCCGATGTCGCGGAGCCCCAAAACGAACACGTGCGGATTCGCGGCAACAAGGACAACCTGGGCCGCGAGGTGCCACGGCACTTTCTGTCGATTCTGTCACGCGGCGATCCGAGGCCCTTCTCGACAGGAAGCGGCCGGTTGGAGCTGGCTCATGCCATCGCTAACCCGGAGAATCCGCTCACGGCGCGTGTGATCGCCAATCGCGTCTGGCTCCACCATTTCGGGCAAGGGATCGTGCGAACGCCCAGCAATTTCGGCCAGATGGGTGACCGTCCGAGCCACCCTGAGTTGTTGGACTATTTGGCGGCTCAGCTCATCGAGAACAACTGGTCGCTCAAGACGCTCCACCGCGAGATCATGTTATCGGGCACCTATGCTTTGAGCTCGGAGAATATCCCCGAGAACACTGCCGTGGACCCCGAGAATCGTTGGTTGTGGCGGTACGATCCGAGACGCCTGGATGTCGAGGCGTTGCGGGATTCCATGCTGTACGTCTCGGGTGCGCTGGACCTGACTCCCGGCGGGCCGCCGGACGCACTCGAGGATTTATGTAACACGCGGCGGACGGTGTACGGTTATGTGAGCCGCAGGCGGTTGGATACGACGTTGGGGCTCTTCGATTTTCCCAATCCCAACGCGACGAGCCCGCGAAGGATTCCAACCAGCACCCCGCTTCAGGGACTCTTTTTTCTGAACAGCGAGTTCGTGATGGAACAGGCCAGATCGCTGGCCTGGCGGCTCACGCAAGAACGGGGCAACGACAATACCGCGAAGATCCGCCGCTTGTATCGTTTGCTTTTCGGTCGTCATCCCACAAAAGAGGAATTGCGGATGGGGAGTGCTTTTGTAAAGGCCGACGCGAAAGGTTGGCGGCAATACGCACAGGTTCTCTTGAGTTCGAACGAGTTTCTGTATGTGAACTAGTGCCCGCCGCGAGCACTTGCTTAGTCCCGTAGCGCAGGCCTCGGCGGTCGTTTTGCCGAGACCTGCGGCCCTTGACTTCGCTGCCTAGCGGCGATGGAACTGCAAGCTACCTACGCCGAGCCGTGTTCACGCGGCTTTTCTGAACCGTTGCTAGGCCGGCCGTTCTACGGCCGGTTGTGGGCCCCGCAGCCGGTTTTTCTTTCGGCGCTCGGCCGCTCCCGGCGGTCGAGCGGGGCCCGGGGTGGGGTCACAGCGGGCCAGCCCCGGCGGCACGCCTCTTGCCTTGGCGAAACCCGCCGTTGTCTCTGTTGTCATGACAAGGCGCGAAGCGCCGAAAGGATCATAGCCCAGGGTGAAGCGAAGCGAACCCTGGGTCGGCAAGATCCCCAGACCAGCCCTGAAAGGGCGCAGGACCAATCCGCGCCACAAATCCGGTAGCGCAGGCCTCGGCGGTCGTTTTGCCGAGACCTGCGGCCCTTGACTTCGCTGCCTAGCGGCGATGGAACTGCAAGCTACCTACACCGAGCCGTGTTCACGCGGCTTTTCTGAGCCGTTGCTAGGCCGGCCGTTTTACGGCCGGTTGTGGGCCCCGCAGCCGGTTTTTCTTTCGGCGCTCGGCCGCTCCCGGCGGTCGAGCGGGGCTTGGGGTGGGGTGACAGCGGGCCGGCCCCGGCGGCACGCCTTCTTGCCTTGGCGAAACCTGCCGTTGTCTCTGTTGTGACGACAAGCCCCGTAGCGTGGATCCCGTAGCGCAGGCCTCGGCGGTCGTTTTGCCGAGACCTGCGGCCGTTGGCCGTCTAGTCACACGCAGCCAACCGGCCTGTCCTCAGTACTTTATAACCCTGGACACCTTAAAAAGTTGACACTGCGGGTTACACTGGGCGTAGGAGGTCCACACTGCGGACTGCCTTTCGACCCGCGGCCGCTGGCGCTGACTCGCTCTATTCTCAAGAGGGGCCGCAGGGCTCACGCGCCGCGAGCAAGAACAAAATGACGAAACAAACCCAATTTCGCACAACCCTCGGGGAATCAACCGGTTGCGGCTGGTTTCCAGTGCGGTTGGACGATCTCGGCTCGGCAAACCTGACCGATCGCTTAGCCGGATGCGCGGAGACACCGGGCTAATCCCAATACGCGTCACTTTAGTGTGCGTCAGCCCCCGTAGCGGGCGTAGGATAATAGCCCACGGTGGAGCCGCTAGGCGAAACCGTGGGTTCGGTATGCACGAGCGAACAAGCCCCGGAGGGGCGCAGGAAAATGCTCATCAAGGCACAGGGTCTGCCCGACAGCTCCAGCCTGGGCTACTATCCTACAGCGCTTCCCGGGATCGCTTGTCTTATCTGACGAGTATTGGGGCTAATCCGCATTTCTCACCAGCGACCGGCAGGAGCGGAACCAATGCCCGCCGCCGGGAATGTAGGGGCGCGATTCATCGCGCCCGCTTGCCGACATACTGTACGCTGGGCGATGTACACAAGCTGTTGCCGCAAGCCGTGGCCTGCGGTGCCGTGGAACAGCAGCGGGCGACAACGAACTATCGCAGCAGCGAACCGACGGATCAGCAGAGCACTGGAGCAGCGAAACCAAACAAAGCCAATGTCTCATAACCTCCATCTAATCCAGCGACTTATACGAAGAATCCACAGCGGCCCGGGGACCGGCCGGAAACCGGCTGTACCCATTTTCTTGCTAGGCGAAGGAACGCAATGAAGAAGCCAGGAACCAACCGCATAACCCGGCGCGACCTTCTGCGGACCGCGGGGACAGGCTTCGGCATGGTGGCCCTTTCTCAGTTGCTGGCCGAAGACCGCCCTGCCGGCGGTCCGCTAGCCGTGAAAACTCCGCACTTCCCGGCCAAGGCGAAAAACGTCATCTTCTTGTTCTTGAACGGCGGACCCTCGCAAGTCGATTCGTTCGATCACAAGCCCACGTTGGCCAAATATGACGGCCAGCCGTTTCCCGGAGGCAACTTTGAAACCGAGCGCAAGACCGGCAACCTGATGCGCTCGCCTTTCGAATTCAAAAGATACGGACAAAGCGGCATTGAAGTCAGCGAGGTCTTCCCCCATCTGGGTGCAACGATCGACGACATCTGTGTCATCAAGTCGATGCACACCGACCTGCCTTTTCACGAGCCCTCGCTATTCATGTTGAACTGTGGCCAAAGGCTGCCGGGATATCCCTCCCTGGGGTCCTGGCTGACCTACGGCTTGGGGACCGTAAACCAGAACTTGCCGGGCTACGTGGTGATGTGTCCGGGCATACCCGTCATCGGACCTCAACTGTGGTCGTCAGCCTTCTTGCCGGGAGTTTTTCAGGGTACTTACATCCGGACAACCGAAACCGATCCCGAAGAACTGGTACCTAACCTTCAGAACCCCCGGCACGGGAAGTCGCAGCAGGCCAGGCAGCTTGCCCTACTGTCGAAGTTGAACCGGGCGCACCTGGAAAGAACCGGGTCCACTCCTCAACTGGAGGCAGCAATTCATTCCATGGAACTCGCCTATCGCATGCAAAGCGAGGGCCTCGATGCCTTCGACGTCAGCCGGGAAAGCGAAGCCACTCGGGAGCGATACGGCGACGGTGATTTCGCCCGCGGATGCCTGCTTGCGCGGCGTTTGGTCGAGCGCGGCGTCCGGATGGTGCAAATCTACTTCGGAAATCAGCAGCCCTGGGACACGCATCAGGACATCCGAGGGGCGATGCGCCGCCTGGCCCAGAAATCAGATGGACCAATGGCTGAGCTCATCAAGGATCTGAAAGACAGGGGACTTCTGGATCAGACGCTGGTCGTCATTGGCGGCGAGTTCGGCCGTACGCCGACCGTCGAGGTCGGAGGGCTGGTGAAAGTGCAAGCGGGCCGCGACCACAACAATCACGGCTTCTCCGTACTGTTGGCCGGCGGTGGCGTCAGGGGCGGCATGACCTACGGCAACACAGACGATTTCGGCTTCAAAGCCGCGGAGGACCCCGTTCACCCTAATGATCTACACGCGACCATCCTCCGTCTGATGGGGTTTGACCATAAGCGGCTCACCTACCGTCACAGCGGCCGCGATTTCCGCCTCACCGACGTCGAGGGTAAGGTGATCGAGAGAATCATCACGTGAAGCCAGGCCCTTGTTCAACCAGCGGTTGGCAAGAGTCGAGGCACCGGCCCGGCACCAGGCATGTAGGGGCGCGATTCATCGCGCCCGCTTGCCGACACCACTGTGCGCTGGGCAATGTACACAAACTGTTGCCGCGAGCCACGGCCGCCCGACAAGAGGTGTAGCGATGAGGAACAGTCTAAACGATAGATCCTGGGTCTGGTTGCTGAGTGGCTTTTTCCTGCTGGCTCCGCTGTCCGCGCTCGCCGAAGACTTGTTTCCCGACAAGAATCTCGAAGCCGCAGTACGCAAGTACGTCTTCAGCGAGAAGCAGACGACTGAGCCGCTGGTCGAAGAAGACGTTCGCAATCTTTCGACCATCGTAGCCAAGGGCAAAGGTATTCGGGATCTTGCCGGTATCGAAAAGTGCCGGCGTCTTGCGCTTCTCGATCTAACCGATAACGAGATCAGCGACATCACCAATCTGAAAGGGTTGACCAACATTCAGTCTTTGGACCTCTCCAAAAACAAGATTGTGGATTTGAACCCGCTTCGCGAGCTCGGCAAGCTGCAGTACCTACACCTTGCCGGCAACCAGATCGAGGACGCTACCCCCCTCGCCGACCTGACAACTTTGAATTCGCTGTACTTGTCGCAGAATAAGATCACCGACCTGACCCCCATCGGCAAGCTAAAGAAACTCTGGTCGCTCTATGCTTTGTAAGCGGTTGTGTTCCCATCGGACAGGACTGACGAAATACGATAGTCAGCGTGTTCTCCCTGGATCGAAGCGCCAAGGTCAAGTCGCGGCGTCGAAGGGTTAGACATGTGGCCTAGATGGGAATTGGTGCGGAGTCGTCGCAAGGTTCAACGAAGCAAGAAGTGGCCGCAAGTGTCCAAGCTAGGGTGGTTGTACGGCTCCAGTACGTAACCTGTACCTGTAGGTTAATTGAAGCAGGGCTGCAGTGCAACAGTTGCCTGGCGCGTCACGTTCACCACTCCCTTGCGCTGCGCTTCGAGCGGGTAAAGACCCTTTGATTGCCGGTCTCGTTGCCCGGCGGTGGACCGACTAACAACACCTTTCCATTCCAACGCTGCCCTCCGGCAATCTGCGTACGCTGGCTGGCCGGGCCGCTAATACGGTGAGCCGCACAACCCGCAAGCCGTGTGAGTCATCCTTTAGTGCGTCGTTCCACAATTTGTTGCGCCTGAACCGCGCCAGTCAGGAGACCTGTGCACGCAGTTAGGGCCCACAGTCCACTTCGACGGCTGTTAGTCATCGGAAACCCTTTTCCGCCAAACGTTCGTGGAGGCTACACCGGCTGCTGCGTCTGGGCGATCATCGTTCGCCGCTTGAAATCTTCGAGCATGGTCTGATCGAGGCGAACGTGCGTGGGGCGCTTCTCGAGGGTTGTCATGCGGTCGATCTTGTCCTGCAGTTTGAGTAGGGCATAGAAGAGGTTTTCGGGGCGCGGCGGGCAACCGACGACATAAACATCGACCGGGACAATCCTGTCGACCCCCTGCAAAACGGCGTAGGTGTTAAAAGGACCTCCTACGCTCGAGCAGGCTCCCATCGAGATGCACCATTTCGGTTCCGGCATCTGATCCCAGATGCGCTTCAGTACGGGCGCCATTTTCAGCGTCACCGTGCCGGCTACGATCATGAGGTCCGCCTGGCGTGGGCTGGGGCGAAAAACTTCCGAGCCGAAACGCGCGATATCGAATCGCGACGTCGAGGAGGCAATCATTTCGATGGCGCAACAGGCAAGCCCGAAAGTGAGCGGCCAGATGGCCGACTTTCGTGCCCAATTGAAGACGTAGTCAACAGAGGTTGTGAGGAAGTTCTTTTCGAACTGGTTTTGGAGGAAGGGCATCGTGGGTTCTCAGAATATCCATTATAAAAGATTGAACGGCCGACGCCGGCACGGCTCGAAGCGGAGAGAGGGCGGTATGCCGTGGCCTATAGCACCAGCGCTACCAAGTGTCGGGGTGCCACATCTTGTTCTTGCCGAGACTTTCGCTGAAAACCCACGGCGTTTGGCGATAGCTGAGAAGACCGCGCGGGTAGTCCGTGACCGTGGGGAGGCCGCTTTCATTCCCTCGGTTTTTCGAGTCGCTCCGCTACGCCTCCGGCACCCGGAGCACCCTTAGTCCTCCCGAGACCTCGGTCACCACGAAATAGTCGCTGCCAATAAACTTCACGTTCGGTCTCGTGTACTGCGGGAAGTACCGCCGGAAGGCTTCCGAGCCGTCGGCGGCCCGCAGCACGTAAACCGAGTCTCGCACGGTGCCAAACGAGTATCTCCCGCCAACACTCAAGCCGATGTACCTACCGGCGGCGTCAACCGAAAGGGAGGAAATACTCCGGCCCTTAGCGACGCTATGGCCTCCAGAGCCGTGACGCAGCGACCAGGCAATCCTAGCGGCCCTCATCTCGTCCGAGTCCTTCCAAACGACCCAGCCCTTTTCGCCAACCCGTAGAAAATTGCGGCTCCAAACTTCCAGGCCGTCGGGTTGTATCGGCCCCCATTTCAGTGAACCGTCCAGCCCGACTACCGCGAAACCGCGGCGATTTGCGTACACTGTCAGCTCACCCTTTGACATATCCAGGCTGATTGGCGAAGCCCCAAAAGAGCGCAACTTCGCCAGGCTGACGATCCTCGTTTCAGCGGTAAGAACTTTGCGCAGGTGTAGTTCCAAAAGCAATGCATCGTGGTGGATAGCGTCTCCCGTCGTCCCCGCCTCCTGCCTCCATTTCTCGAACTCGGCGGACACCTCGTCGGAACGTTCCTTGCTGCGTTCGATCCAGGCCAGCCATTCGCCATCGTTCGAGAGAATCCCGTCTGACCGGACGCCTTCCAGTGGGATAGACTCCGCACCGGGACCCGGGTAAAACCACCAGCGCTCCCTTTGTGACGTGGGGAGATTCGACGGGCCTTCATAGGTTGTATAGAGAGCCTTGCCGTCCCGCACCGCGAACCGGACGTGCGTGTGCCGGCCGGCATCCAACTCGAGATCCGTGACCTCACAGCCTGGCATGCTCAGAAGGCCCAGGCGTTGAATCTCACGACCGGAATGCCTCACCCACGTCTGACCGGCCCGCTCGACCGACAGATCCGCCGGCGTACGCACCACAGACAACCTTACGTTTTCCACGCCGCATTCGACGGCCCAGTTGGTTTGCTCGGGTGAGTTGTCCCCCTCGATCAATACGAGGCTAGGCAGGACGACCAGAAACAGGATCTCCGCGCCGACCACAAACAACGGTGCGATTACGACGACGCCCACAAACCTTTTCCAGCCCGCGTGGAGGAAGAACCAATACCAGAGGGTGCCCGCCACGAGTTGAAGAAGCAGTCCCGTGACCAGATTCCCTACCAACCAGAGGGGATCGCCACCCTCTTTGAGGAACCCGATCCACAAAAGACCGAACGGGGCCACGGCGTGCGGCAGAATCATGGGCACGAAGTAGACCAGAAACGACGCCAGAAACGCCTTCGCTGCCGCTCGCTTGTTTCCGATCTTGAACATCTTTTCGCGTACTGCCCGTTTCTCGGGTTGCTGACACTACTAACTTACAACGGGAAACGGCTCCGAGAGAGGCTCGATGGGTCCCGGTGGCGGAAGCTGAGGTTTCGCGGCGGTTAGCAACAACGCTCCGGCTCGCTGGAACTGATCTCTCTGTTCACGAGACCGGAAGTAGAGATCTGACTCGAAGTCGTGTGGCATGGGGGCCTCGTCCAGAATCAAGCGGACTTCGACTTTCTCGAACCCAAAACTCTCGAACAGCTCATGCCACTCGACAGCACTGTACAGTTGAAGTGAAACGCCAAGTTGCTCCGGTAAATGCTGTAAATAAGGGTTTTCCTTGTGATAGCTATTGACGAGACACACATGGCCGCCAAACTCTGTCACCCGGAAGATCTCCTGAATTGCGGCCTCGACGGAATGCCAATAGTAGGCCGTCTCGACGCAGATGACGCGCGTAAAGTAGCCTTCTGCCCAGGGGATCTCCTCGGCCGACCCCGGCGTGAAAAGCACATTGCCCTGCTCTGGGGATTTTCGCCGGGCCAGACGGACCATCTCGTCCGAGACGTCGATACCGACGATCGCACCCTCGGGGCAGCGGGAAGACAGAAGACGGCAGGTCCAACCCTCGCCGCAGCCGACGTCGAGAATGCGCTCGCTCGGCCCCAACTCCATCCGGTCGATGACCTGCTCTGTAATCCAGCCGTGTTGGTGCTCCATCCGCTCGGCGCGGCCGTCGGCGGCCCAGCGGTTAAACAGCTCGCGGATCTGTTCTTCTTTTTGGAGACGGGCGCGCAGGTGGGGCGGAACGTTCAATCCTTAGATGGTATCTTAGCCCGCATTTTCAATTTGATGTATGACCTCCCGACCTTCCAGCGGCCTTCAGCGTCTTTATTCATAGGGGCTAGATCCCGATGAGGACGCCATGGAGGCCGACACCCAATGGGTGAAAAACAAACCAAGCCATTCCAGCTAAGTTTCAACGGCTTGTTGAAAGTCGATTTCCAAGGATCGCACGTCACTTCCGACGGCGGCCTGCTGCTAGTCCGCGAGTTGGACGAGCGACTCGGACTCGGCAAGTTGATCAACGAGCATCTCAGCGACTCCCGGCAAGGCACAAACAAGCAGTTCACGCTCGCTGATCTGTTGCGGCAGTCGGTCTACAGCCGCTTGGCGGGCTACGAGGACCTCAACGACGCCGAGCGGATTTCGATCGATCCGACGTTTCGGCTGATCGGTTCGCAGAAGATCTGGGATCGCGGTGCGGCCTTGACCTCGACGCTGCACGGCTTCGAGACGGAGATGCTGGCGAGCGAAGAGAACCTGCTGGGGCTGATGGCGCTGAACCGAGGGCTGGTCGGGCAAGGGGAGGCGTTCGACGACTCCGAGCGGGTCGTTCTGGACATGGACTCCACCGAGAGTCCGGTCCATGGCCAACAGGAAGGCAGTGCCTACAACGGACACTTCGAATCGGTCTGCTATCACCCGCTGTTGCTGTTCAATCAGCACGGCGATTGTCTGGCGGCGAAGCTGCGTCCCGGCAACGTGCACAGCGCCGAGGACTGGGGCGAGCTGCTACTGCCGGAGATCGAGCGCCAACAGGCCGAAGGCAAGCAGGTCACTTTGCGCGCCGATGCCGCCTTTGCCAAGCCGGAGATCTACGAGGCGCTGGAGGAGCGCGGCGCGGACTATGCGATCCGCATTCCGGCCAACAAGAGCCTGGAGCTGGAGATCGAAGACATCCTGTTTCGGCCACCGGGAAGGCCCTCCCGCAAGCCGCTGGTGCGCTACAAGAGTTTTCGCTATCAGGCGGAGAGTTGGTCCCAACCTCGGCGCATCGTGGCCAAGGTCGAGCACCATCAGGGCGAGCTATTCCCGCGCGTCGGATTCGTTGTGACCAGCATGAGCTTGCCGAGCCGTTCGGTGGTGCGTTTCTACAACAAGCGCGGCACGGCGGAGCAGTGGATCAAAGAAGGTAAGCAGGCCACGCACTGGACGCGGCTGTCGTGCCATCGCTTTCGGGCCAACGAGGTACGGCTACAACTGAGCGTGCTGGCCTACAACCTGGGGAACCTATGGCGGAGGCTCGGGCTGCCGCAACGGATCAAGAGCTGGTCGCTGACGAGCTTGCAGCACCGGTTGATGAAGACCGGCGGTCGGCTGATTAAACACGCGCGGTATTACTGGCTCTTGTTCGCGGAGGGACATCTGAACCGGCGGCTGTTTGGCGACATGCTGCGGAGGATCTGGGCGCTGCCTGTGCCGGGCGGGTAGCACCGCACTTGGCGAATGCGAAATCTGTGTACTGAGGACGGAAGCTCGGAGGGGTGTCTGCGAAATTGACTTCGCAGCGGCGGATCAGCCCCCATGAGGGGCAAGAAGGGGGCTCGATCGGTCCCGCCTCAGCCGCCGCCTCTACCGGGTGGAGAAATGGTTGCGCTTCGCCGGGTGAGGGTGTAGACTCGTGCCGTCAGAGCAGCTAAATCGGAAATCCTGGCTTAGGGCCCGTCTTCCGAGCCGCGACCCTTGGGGGAGTGCCCATGGGTCTTCGCCCAGATACACGAAGCCGCGACCGCCAGGAGCGGTCAGTCCCCCTCAAGAGTCCGGTCCTGGCACCAGCCTCAGGCCCACCCAAGGGGATCAAAACCCGCGGGTTTTCGACCGAGCAGTCCAGGGATTGTCGGCCCACAATCGATCGGGTATTCACGCAACCAAGCAGTAGATTGCTGTGGACCTTGGCGCACCCAGGTTTTGTGGGAGCTAATCGCCCTCGATACTGACGAGGCCGCCTTCGAGCACGGCCTGGGCGTCCTCGGCGGTGAATTCGCTGACACGGGAGGAGATGTTCATCGAACAGAAGCTGGGTCCGCACATGGAGCAGAATCGCGCCTCTTTGTACCCCTCTTCCGGGAGAGTCTCGTCGTGCATGGAGCGGGCCGTTTCCGGATCAAGCGACAGTTCAAACTGGCGGTTCCAGTCGAATTCGAATCGGGCTTTGGAAAGCTCATCGTCTCGCTGCCGGGCACCGGGTCGATGACGGGCGATATCGGCGGCGTGGGCGGCGATCTTGTAAGCGATTAAACCCTCTTTCACGTCCTCGCGGTTGGGTAGGCCGAGGTGTTCTTTGGGTGTGACGTAACACAGCATGGCCGCGCCGTGCCAGCCGATCATGGCGGCGCCGATGGCCGAGGTGATGTGGTCGTAGCCGGGAGCAAAATCGGTAACCAGCGGTCCGAGGGTATAGAAGGGCGCCTCGTAGCACATCTCTTTTTCCATGTCGACCTGCATCTTGATCTGGTCCATAGGGATGTGCCCAGGGCCTTCGATCATGACTTGGACGTCGTATTCCCAGGCCTTTTTCGTCAGCTCGCCCAGCGTCTTGAGCTCGGCGAATTGGGCCTCGTCACTGGCATCGGCGATCGATCCGGGTCGCAAGCCGTCGCCCAACGAGAAGCTGACATCGTATTTCTGGAAGATCTTGCAGATCTCGTCGAAGTTTTCGTAGAGCATGTTCTGCCGGTGTTGCGTGACCATCCACTCGGCGAGCAGCGCCCCCCCTCGACTCACGATGCCTGTGACGCGTTTGACAGCCATCGGAACGTATTGAATGAGGACGCCGGCATGAATCGTCATGTAATCGACGCCTTGCTCGGCCTGTCCCACAATGACATCCCGCATCACCGGCCAGGTCAGGTCGGCGATGCGTCCGTCGACGCGCGTCAAAGCTTCGTAGATCGGGACCGTCCCGATCGGCACGGGTGAGTGGTTGATGATTGCCTCTCGGATGCGCGGAATGTCCCCACCCGTCGAGAGGTCCATCACCGTGTCGGCGCCGTACTTGACCGAGTAGCGCAGTTTCTCCAGCTCTTGTTCGACCTCGGACGTAACCGCCGAATTGCCGATATTCGAGTTGACCTTGCACTTGGACGCCACCCCGATGCACATCGGCTCGAGGTTTGTGTGACGAATGTTCGCTGGGATGATCAAACGCCCCCGGGCCACTTCTTCCCGGATCAGATCGGGAGACAGGTTTTCCCGCCGGGCCACGTATCCCATCTCCTCGGTGACTATGCCCTGACGGGCGTAGTGAAGCTGCGTGCGGATCGCATCGTGTTGGCGTTTAGCTACCCATTCGGAACGCATGGAGAAAGCCCCTCCCAGGGCTTCGGCAGAATACTTTTCTCAATTATGTCACTGCTTGCGGCAGCCCGCAAATCGATGAAGTCGCCTTCTTGCCCGCAGCCCCCGCGTCGCATGGGGTCGAACCCGACCTGCGCTTTGCGACACCCAGTTAGGTTCTCTGCTGATGAGACACTGTAGCGGAACGTGGCCGGACATGAGATGGCCGAAATCGGTCCGGGCAAGCGAGGACCGTAACCCCGCTACTCCCCTCCAATCCCCCCCCTCGGGCGCTGCTTGATCTTTTGGGTTAAATGGGCCATGCTAGTTGGTTTTCCATGAGGGTACGTCTCTTCTATCACGACCGCTGCTTCGATGGTGCTTGCTCGGCTGCCATTTTCTCGGATTTCTACCGCGCCAAGCAGGATCCTTCCGCCGAATTTGTCCTCACCGGACTGTTTCACCGCGCCGAGCAGCTTTTCGACCTGGATCTCTTCGACGGCGACGAGAACGCGATTGTCGACTTCAAGTACTGCCCTTCTCCCCGGCTGACCTGGTGGTTCGATCATCATCAGAGTGCTTTTCTTTCCGCTGAAGACGAGGAGCATTTTTCCCGAGTTCGCTCGGGCAAGAAATTCTACGACCCGGCCTATAAGTCTTGCACCAAGTTCATCGCCCACATCGCAGGAGAGAAATTCGGCTACGACTCATCGCACTTGAGCGAACTAATCAGGTGGGCGGATATCATCGACGGGGCGAGGTACGAGAACGCCAACGTCGCGGTGGAGATGGCGGAGCCGGCGACGCGGCTTGCGCTGGTCTTTGAAGCAGCGAAGGAGAATGTCACTGCCAAGGTCATCCCACTTATAGCGTCTCACACGTTGGCGGAAATAGCCGTGCTGCCTGAGATTCGGACTGTCTTCGAAGAGAACTACCAGCGTCATCTGGAATCGATCGAGGTGATCCGTAAGCGCTCGGTGCGGGTGGGTTCCGTCGTGTATTTCGATCTCTCTGACACGGAACTGGAAGGTTACAACAAGTTCGTTCCGTACTATCTATTCCCGGACTGCACCTATACGATTTCAGTTTCTGAAGCGGGGTTTCGAACGAAGATTTCGGTCGGATCCAATCCCTGGGCTCCCCGCGAGCCTCAGCGCAACCTGGCTACCATCTGCGAACGTTACGGCGGAGGCGGCCACTCGCGTGTCGGCGCTATTAGTTACGGCCCCGGCGAGCTCGACCGAGCACGCGAGACCGCTCGGGAAATCGTCGCCGAGTTGGCGGCCGAGAAGTAAGTGATTGCTGATTCTTGCGGCCGACTCCGCTCAGCGCCCGGCCATGTGGGAAATGGCCTCTGACCGCTCCCGTTCGGTGAACTCCATCAGATCGGGAAAGAATGACTCGAAGTCGGATTCGAATTCGTCATAGTGCGTACGTAGCAGTACAATACCATCGCCCAGCGGGTTCTCACCTCGGATACGGCGGGACAGCCTCTTTAGACTTCGATCTATCCCCTCCATATTCCGGTACGATACCAGCCAATCTTCCTCAATCATTCGAGGCGAAATTCGCCTCAGGCGAGCAGGCGGTATCGATTGCTTTCGCTCGAGAACCCGGTAGACTTGCTGGGCGAAAACCTCTAGTGTCGTAGAGGGCGAATACTGCCCCCACCGAACCGCTCGGTAGTGGTCGTAGAAAATGTCCAGTAGAACTCCAGCGAAACGGCGGTACGGAGGGTGCAGACGCCTCTTGCTCGCCGCTACCACGGGGTGGGCATCCGTGAAGGAATCAATCCTCTGGTGTAGCCGTATACCGGCTTGGATGGTGTCCGTATCTCGCGAGACCGCACGGAATCCGTGGCCAGACTCCCGAGCATGCGATCGGTGTCAGGACCCGCCAGAAACAAGTGCGCAAGAAAATTCATCGTTACGGTGTAGGTTGGTGTCACGGCCCCGCCGCCACCGTGCCGCGATTGCCGAGGTGGGCACGTACTTAGTATGCTGACTACGGCCCAGACCTGTATCCCGCAATATCTCTTGTACATTGAAGGCGATCGGTCGCGAGTCAACTTCGTCTGATCCATCTTCGGCACGGAAATTCGCATGAAGCTTTACCAGTTTATTCTGGCCGGTCTCGCAGGAGCCGGCTTGTTGGTGGCCGCACTGTATTGGATCGCCAGTGGCAAGACGGCTCGGGTGGAGGGTTCGATCACCGAAGTCCGAACGCTCGGGATGGACGAGAACAGTTCGGTCGCCGTCGTCGATTTCGAGTTTACGAACCATTCCGAGGCCTTGGTGATGATCGGCGACCGTGACTTGGTCGTCGTCGATCAAAACGACGGGGTCCATGAAAGTTACACGCTCAAGACGTATGATCTGCGGCAGCTTTTTCGCTACTTCCCGGCGCTGGGCGAGATCAAACACGAACCTGTGGTCCACCGCACCGAGATACCCTCGGGCGAATCGTTGCATGGAATGATAGCCGCGCGGTTTGAAATCCCCAAGCATGAGATCGATCTGCGGCGAGAAATCATCTTTCGGGTGACCGACGTGGACGGCGCGGTCTCCGAGTTGAGTTTGAAGTCCGATCAACCCAGTTCCGCGGAATAGGCCCATACATTTTGAAAAGCAGATCGGGCCGCTACGCCCCCGCAAAACGTCCGTTCAGCGCCGGTGCCATCCGACCCCACGGTAGAAGCGCGTTGCGTCCGCTACACGGGACCAAGGCCGTACAGCCTCTTCTTTCTAAGTATCGAATCGGAAGGTATCTCCGATTCAAGCTGCTTGATGCCCACAACACCTTCGCGGTAGACGGGTGAAGCCGTGTCCATAGGGATTCGGACGGCTCTGCCTGTTGCCGCCGACTCGAAGCCCCGTAGCGAGGATCTAGGCGGGCGGGATCTCACTTCCCGTCCCACGGTCGGTGCGTCGCCCGCCAGATCCGCGGCCGTTGACTCTTTGTAGCGCAGGCCTGGGCCGTCG
The DNA here is from genome assembly GCA_965222095.1 of Bryobacterales bacterium. Taxonomy (GTDB): domain Bacteria; phylum Acidobacteriota; class Terriglobia; order Bryobacterales; family UBA6623. Next base: position 207,324 of record CBDCTD010000004.1, on the reverse strand, counting down.
TTTGGCCCAGCACCTGCGGCCTTTTCTGATCCCTCGCGCGGATGCGATACCGAACAGCGATAACGAGGGGCCTTTTGCCTTTGTGGCGCACACTCTCAGTGTGCCGCGTCGAGACTCCTCTCGACGCTTGGTGCAGTTCGGCTCCGTCCTACACACCACTGCGTCGACCAGCCCAGCTGAGGGTGACTGTTACATGAACAGTCCCGTAACGCATGGCTCGGCGATCGTATTGCCGAGACGTGCGGTCGTGATGTGTTTTTCCCGGACGACTCTCTGGCCGGTCGAGTCCCGAGACGTGCGGCTGTTGTCTCTGTTGTGACGACAAGGCGCGAAGCGCCGCGCGGATCATAGCCCAGGGTGAAGCGAAGCGAAACCCTGGGTCGGCAGGGGCCCTGAAAGGGCGCAGGACCAGTCAGCATCGCGCCTGTTAGACGCTTTCGGGCCCCGTCACGCCACTTCCAAAATCTCACCTCCCTCATTCCACGGCACTTACCACGCCTGACCGTCTTCGAACCCCGCCACTCTAGCTTACCCTGGAATCGGAGACTCCGGTCACTTAGACCGGCTGCTGCTCGCAGGGGACAGGCAACGGTGGAAACCTTCTCGCCCGCCAAGCCTTCGCTACACACGGACTCTTGTTGCTCGTGGGGTAAGTCGTTCCCCGGTGCCTGTCCCCGCGGGCTCGCTGCTCCAACGAAAGGAATAATAATCATGACGACACGTGCACAAATCAAGGCCAATCGTAACAACGCCAAGAAATCCACCGGTCCACGCACCGAGGAAGGTAAGACCCGGGTCGCGACGAACGCCCTCAAACACGGACTCCTCGCCCGCGATGCCGTCCTGCCCAGTGAGGACCCGGCCGAGTTCGACAGTCAACTCTCGGCCCTCGAAGCCGACATCCAGCCTGCCAACTCGCTGGAATCCGAACTGGTCCGCCAAATCGCCGACGCCCAATGGCGCATGCGCCGCCTCACGCGCTTGGAAACTGGCTTCCTGGCCGCTTCCCTCGCCGCCACGCGCCGCCTGATGGAACGGCTTCATCCCGACAGCTTGCAGCCCGGTTACGACGGCGAGACCCTACTGCTCGGCTCAGGGATGATCGATAAGACTCAGACCCTAGTTCACCTAGCCCGCTACGACGGACATCTCAGCCGCCGCTTTTTCCGCGCCATCAAGCAACTCCGCGACCTGCGCCGCGACGAGCGTGAGGCGCACGAAGCCCGCACCTCTGCCGGCTCCTATGCCCCCGTCGATCCAGACCCCTACCGCGGCCGATACGTGCCGGCCCAGGCGCCACCTCCAATCGATCCTCCGACCCCGACGGCCGGTCGCATCGGCTTCCGCGCCTCTCGTCAGTCGGCCCCCCAACCCTCTCTCTCGAAGATAAACGACAGAGCCGTGCCCGTCAGGGCGCGGGCCCAACAGGCCGCACTCACGGAAAAAACCAAACAAACCCAATTCCGCCGAACCCCAGTGGAATCAACGCCGTCTGAGGACGAAACCCGCGGCGCGGACCTGGCGCCTTTCCAGTGTCCGCGTCCTATCGCTTGCCTCAACGACTCGGAGTCACTCCCCCGGAGGATATTCACGCGCCCGTGTAGCGTGGACCTAGCCCGGATATCTCACCAGGGGGTAGGAAAAGGGCTGCCTGTTGTGGCATAAAACATTTATGGAGAAAACGTTGGCGCCACAGAAGACAAGCAGCCCTCCGGTTACAGAGTGCGCTCAGTCCCGGCAGACCCGTCGCGCACGGCTCGGCGGTCGTCTTGTCGACACTTGCGACCGTTGGCTATACGTGAACGCGACCAGGCAATTATCGCCCGATCCCGGTAGGGACAAACAATCCTGTTTGTCCCAGGCGGCTCTCATAACGTTCAAGCCGCGATGAGACATTTTTAGGCCAGCCGTTTTACAGCTGCACCAAAGAGTCAGACATCGACGCCCGACATCGCAGCTCCGAGCGTATGGGCAACAACCGTCCTGGTGGCGCAGGTCCCCAGACCTGCCGTGTCGGTACTCTTACCGACACCGCTCGCCCCCCCGCACACCCGGCCCTTCCTTTCGGCGCTCGGCCGCTCCTAGCGGCCGGGCGGGGCCTGGGGTGGGGCAAACATCGGCCGTGCCCACGGCCGATCCCCCTCCCACCACTCCCCGAAACCCAGTCGCACGAGTTTGAAATTTCTAACTCACACACCATCAACTAGATCGTCTCTCCTTGACCATCTACCCTCCCCGTGCGATGTTACTCTGGGCCCGTAAAAGCGCCGGCCCTTCAGGGAGCGACAGACCGGCGCACCCCGGCCGGGATGTAAGTCCTCCCCACGGCCTCCGTCGGTGAGCCGATCAACCGACCGCGTTACACAAAACAACGGGATCGATCCCAAACCGTTTTGGCGGCTCCGCGCGATACCAAAGGAGCCGCACCCTATCAAGCCGCGCCGGGGTGCCCCTAGCGGGTCGCCCCGGCGGCCGCAACTGTCTTCCACGCATCGGACTGTCGGCAACAAACGCGCGTTTCTCATCGCCGCTGGACAGCGTCGAGCACCGCCCAGAGCCGTGGCCGTCAGGCCGCGGGCCCGCCAGGAAATGAGTCGTTAGTAGAAAGCGTGGCCCCGCACTCGCGTTTCCCGGAGCGCTCTCTGACCCTTGACAGGCGTTTCCTGTAAAATCGGACCCATGAAACTTACCCTGGTCGCAGTCTTCTCTCTCTCGCTAGCCCTCGTCCCCCTCGCGCCGGCGCAGACGGCTTCAACGCCGGTCAGCGTCGCTAGCTTTGCGAATCCCAACTTCATCAACGGGAAGATTGCGCAGGGCATGATGTTCGAGGTCTTCGGCACCGACATCGCCATGCCGGGCTTTATTCAGCCGGAAGGTTTCCCCTTGGAGACCGTGCTTGCCGGGGCCTCGGTCCAAGTGACGGTCGGCGGACAGGTTCGCGATTGTTTTGTCGTCCGCACGCTCAACAACGACCGCGTAGCGGCCATCCTGCCGTCTGACACCCCGGTAGGAGTAGGCACGTTGGTCGTGACATTCGACGGTCAGTCGACTCCGCCCGTACCGATCGAAGTCGTTGCTCACAGCCCGGGCGTGTTCACTCTCGCGAGCACCGGCAGCGGCCCCGGGGTCTTTACCGACCCGCTGACGAACCAGGTCAACACGCTCCTCAACGCGTTCCAGTCCGGCGACTTGGTCGATGTCTGGATGACCGGGCTCGGAGCGGCGCCCTTCGCTGACAACATCCTGCCGCTTCTCGCTGGCCTGGGTTATGACGTCGACGTAACCGTTGGGGGTCTCCCGGCGGTCGATTCTTTCCACGGGCGTTCGGCCGGCTGTTGCGCCGCGATCGACATTACTCGATTCACGATCCCGGCTGGCGTGGAAGGTTGCCACGTCCCTGTAATCATCATCGTCAACGGCGTTCCGAGGAATGTGACCACGATGTCCATCGGGCCGAACCGCGGCCCGTGCTCCGACGGCGACATGGGACTCAGTACGGAACTGCTGACGCAGGCCCAGCAGGAAGGCTCCGCAACCCTGGGTACCATCAACTTGAGCCGTACTACCTTGACGGTCGACGGTTTTCCGCAGCAGGTGCGGCAGGGGTTTGAACTCAACCTGGAAGCCGCGGGGGCCGGGTTCCACCGCTATACGCTCGCCCAGTTGCTGCGCTTCCGCGGGCCCTTCAATATCTCCACCATCGGGGCCTGTAGCGTGCTGCAGTTCAGGGGCGACACATTCGATGACGCCGATGCGTTTGGGGATGCCTCGACCGGTCTGGAGGCCGGCGATATGACGGTTACGGGCCCGGCCGGCTCTCAGACGATACAGCGTATCGATGTCGGCGTGTATTTTCAGAGTCTCGGTACGGGGATCCCGGGTTTTCCGGTAGGTCTGCCCGGCATCTTGGCTGCGCTCCCCGATTCACAGAACCAGACCGGCGGCTTCTTCGTCCCCGGCGACTACATGGCAACCCTTAGTGGCGGATCCGATGTGGGGGCGCTCACCGCAACCATCACGGTACCCGAGAAACCAGTCACGAACCTCGAATCGATCGACGTGGTTCCCAGGGATCAGCCCTTGCGGATCACCTATTCGGGGGCCAGCTCAGCGCAATGGGTCTGGATCAGCGGAACCTCGATTATCAACGCCCAAACGGATCCGCAAGGGGCAGTCTTCTTGTGCCGGGCCCCGCCGGATACCGGCTCGTTCGACGTCCCGAGTGCGATCCTGTCGTTGCTGCCGCCTAGCGACTTCATCAACGCCCTGAAGGGAGACGGGGCGGGAGTGAATCAGTCCATTCCGACCGGGTTTCTTCTAGTGGGACTTGGGTTGCTCAATACGTTCACCGCAAGCGGGCTCGATCAAGGCACCATCACGCACACTGACACCGACATGAGGGCCGTCGAGTATCGTTAGAGGGAAGCCCACCCGGGACGTTTAGGATGGGAACACTACCGGGAGCCCGAACCGAAACAGGTCGGTTCAGGGTTTCAACCGTAGCCCTCGAGGTCCGCGGAAGCTGACTACGCCGAAGCATCCCCGCTAACTGCTCCGGCGCTGGGCAGAAACTCCGCCTCCATCGCGCGGCGGAGTTTCACGTGCTCAAGTGATTCGTCTATCTCGACGTCGTTCCATCGCACGGGTTGGCCGGCTGCGACGGGAACCTTCAACCTGACGCCGGCGCCAAGACCGATCGGCAGTAGCCCGAGTGACACAGAATTCGCTGCGGGCATGAGCTTGCCCCAGACGGTGTACCCGCCCTCGCCGTCCAGAACTTCACCTGCCGTAAGATCACGCTTGGCGGTAGCGACTACGTCCGCCACGAACTCTAGCGGCGCGCCGGTCGACTCGCCCCGCAGAGCCACGCGCGCGATGCTGATACCCAGCTCCAGGCCAATCAGGTGGTAAGGACGGTACAGCGCCGAATAGCGGCCACTCGAGTCCGTCACCATGCCGTACTCGCGGAAGCAATCGGCGACGTAGTCCGAGGGTGCCTCGAACACCACGTAGACTCCCCAACGCAAGTCGTGCTCGACGTCGCTTCCATCTCGGTTGAGCGACGAAACAACCTCGACCGTTCCCTTGTGAGGCAAGACTCCGCCCTCCGAGTTTGGCTTCAGAACTTCCGGCAGGGTGTTCGTACCGCAGGGAGGGAATTGGAGACCATTCGGCGGAGGCTGCAGTCCCGTGGCGTTAGCCACCGCCGCCATCTCGATCGCCGACTTCGTGCCATCGAGAAAGGAATTGAACATCTTCGGGTTCATCCTGCTTCGCGCCGCCTGGTCGGGTGTCACCCCGTAATGCGACCAGACTGTTTCGGGCGTGGAGGCGTGATACTCGGGCAGATACTTTGTTCCCTTTCCGGCGCAGACGACGTTGAAACCGCTTGTCCGCGCCCAATCGACCAGCTCGATGACGAGCGCCGGCTGATCGCCGTACGCCAGCGAGTAGACGACACCGGCCTCCCCCGCACGCCGAGCCAGAAGCGGACCAGCCAGAACGTCCGCCTCGACGTTGACCATCACGACGTGCTTTTTCGCGGCGAAGCAAGCGAGCGCATGACGGATACCGGCAATCGGGTCGCCTGTCGAATCGACGACAACTTCCATCCCATCGGCAGCGATCAGGGCATCGGCATCTTGGGCAAGATGGGTGGACCCTTTTTCGACAGCTTCTGCGAACGACGCTGCATTAGTCTGCTCTTCGGGCCAGCCGGCACGCCCGAGGGTGTCTCGCGCTCGTTCGAGGTCGAGGTCGCAGACGGAAACGATATGCAAACCCGGCGTGACGCGCGCTTGAGCAAGGAACATCGACGCAAACTTGCCGGCGCCAATCACACCGATGCGGACCGGCCTGCCGACGGCGTCCATCGCACGCAGAGAATCGTAGAGATTCATGGCACTGGCTATTGGGTGGTTTCAGCCGTCCGAGCCAAGTCAGTTGCGGGACTTACAAGTCCGTCAGACGTGCAGCATCTAGACTCATCCGGATCAACCCGCTCAGTAGGGCAAAAGGCCTCCACACACGTTTACCGTCTGGCCAGTGATGTAGCTCGCGTCGGAAGAGGCCAAAAAGACAACCAGATTCGCGACGTCGTCGGGCTGCTGGATACGCTCGAGTGGAATTCTCGCAACGGAGCGAGCTTTCACCGACCCAACTTCGCTGCCCTCGAGTCGCGCGACCTCTCGATCGATCAGGTCCCACATTGGGGTATCGACGATGCCGGGACAAACGCAATTGACGAGTATTTGGTGGGAGGATAGCTCGAGCCCCATTTGCTTAGTCAGCCCGACGACGGCGTGCTTGCTGGCCGCATAGGCGCCCAGTGGCAAATTCTTGCCGGGCGGGGTCTTCCCCGCCCCTGAGGCGTTGTTGATGATACGGCCGCCGTGGCCCTGGGCGATCATTTGTCGCGCGGCTGCCTGCGAACATAGCAAAACGCCCTTTGCATTGACGTTCATCAGCGCGTCCCAGGTTTTCTCGTCGGTGTCGAGTAAAGGCGCGACGGCCCCAATACCTGCATTGTTGACCAGGATGTCCAGGCGGCCAAACCGAGATACGGTCTCGCTGACCATGTGCTCCGTGGCTGCCTTTTCTGTGACGTCGACTCGAATCGCGAGAGCCTTCCCTCCTCCCGTCTCGATCTCTGATGCGACGTTCTCCGCATTGGCGTCGTCGAGATCGGCGCACGCGACCTCTGCCCCCTCACGGGCCAACCGCAATGCGATCGCGCGGCCAATGCCGCGGCCGGCGCCCGTTACGATGGCGACCTTCCCATCAAGCTCATATCTCGGCATGATTCACCTCGTTCCAGATCCTGCGATTCATCTTTGTCGAGCCCCGCCGGAGCGGCCGACCAGCCCAAGCGGTGGAACAGTGTATCACGACTAACGCGGACACCCGCACCTTAGTCTAGGACGGCGCCACCGGTGCTTGACAATCCGAGCCAAGACGTAGATCCTGATACATTGATTCAAGTACACCTTTTCAGGAGGAACGGCTTTCATGGCGACCGTTACGATCGACCACCTTGCCCTGATGGTGAGGGATCTCGAAAAGTCTTTGCACTTTTACCGCAACCTGCTTGGTATGGAAGTTGTCTCGCCGGAAGAACACGCGGGCGGGGCGATCAACGAGATGACGGCCATGCCCGACGTTCATATGCGCGAATACCGGCTGCGTCCATCAGCGGGAATCAACGGCTATCGGCGAGCCGACACGAACGGACAGCTTACCCTCGATCTGATCGAGTGGGTCACGCCCAAAAGTCCGTTTGGGAGACAGGCGATTCATCACGTCCCCAGCGCCCACATTTGCTTCGGCGTGGAGAACGTGCCAGAGACCTACGATCGCCTGAAGGCGGAAGGGGTAGAGTTTGTCTCGCCACCAGTCCACTTCACGGGCGAGGGCGAATGGCACGTCCTGTTCTTCTATGATCCCGACGGGAACCTGCTGGAGTTGAACCAAGTCGGTACCGGGAGCCAGATCGAGCACGACTTTCAGTGGACGAAGGCCTAGCTTCGAGTCGGCCGCATTCTCGGAACCGGTCGGAGCCTAGATTCACCCCACGTCAATCTTATCTTTGTGAGTGGACTTCATGGTGCGAGTTAAGCGAGTCGGACACGTAGGGATTACGGTTCCCGATGTTCCGCTCGCTGTGGACTTCTACCAAAAAGTGCTCGGCCTCGAGGTCACCGCACGATCGGACGGTGCAGCGTTCCTGCGGTGCAACCAAGCACACCACTGCATCGCTCTTTACCCGGGCGACTCGAGTGCTCTCCATCATCTGGGACTGGAAGTCGAAGACGAGGACGCCCTCGATCGAGCGAGGCAAGAGCTTCCGTCGCGGGGTATCTCGATCGAGGCGAAGAATTACGACGAACCAGGCCACGGGCCGTCGGTCCTTTGCCGCGACGCCGACGGCCACTTAGTGGAGCTGTACACCGGCATGGAAACGCTTGCTGCGCAGCTTGCTCCCCTGTCGTATCGGCCGACGAAGTTGGGCCACCTGAACTACCTGACTCACGACGTCCCCAAGGCGGTCGAATTTTACACAGGCGTTCTCGGATTTCGGCGAAGTGACACGATGGGCACTTCTGGGGCTTGGATCCGCTGCAATCCCGACCATCACGGGCTGGCCTTCATTCAGGCGCCGGCGACCATCGTGCACCACTACGCGTTCGAAGTAGCCGACTGGAACGCCATGAAAGATTTCTGCGACAACCTGTACAAAAACGGTGACCGGGTTCTTTACGGGGTTAGCCGCCACGGCCCGGGGGAAAACCTTTTCCTCTACATCGGCGACGCCAGCGGCAATATCATCGAGATCTTCGCTGAAGTTCAACAGATTACCGACGACGAGAATTACAAGCCGAAGGACTGGGTCGTGGCCCCGCAAACGATCGATGTTTGGCGAGCTCTGCCGCCTGAGCTGGAGTACATGCGGGGTAGAGGGAGGCTCTTCAATGATTGGTCCAAGGGATCAAACCTAATCGGATCCGGATGGAAAGTTGCGGAGATCGCCGGTCAGGAAATGCTCGACCCGGCTGCCGAAATCAAAACTCCAACGCCGGCCAACCAAGAGTTCCAGATCAACATCCCCAAGTTCACGATGGGGTTCAAGAGCCCGCTCGACCATGCCAAGGCTCTGGTCTACACCGACCTAGTCTTCCCGACCCATCGCGGTTTCTCGGTCTCGGTCGATATGGCCGTGCGGACCCACAATACGGAGTCAAATCCTTTTGGCGCGGACCCCGATGACCCGCGCCTCGCCAGTGGTTCGATCGCGCTGAGAGACGACACGACGGGCATGGTTATCAATCTCGAAGTCTCGAATCGCCGCGTCTTGGCTTTGCGCGAGTTGTTTGTCGTCGACACCCCGGGAGGCAACGCCAGCGTCAAACCCATGGCTGAGCTTCAGCTCACGGACCTCGAGATCGAACCGGGCTCCTGGCATCGCTATGAGATTCGCTACAGCCGGGGTGTGGACGCTTTCATGAAGCCCGGACCCGACGTCTGCGAATGGTTCGTGGACAATGAGCTCGTTCACCGCGTCGAGTGGGTCGCGACGGTTGATCCGCCGCCGGCGCCAATCATCAAATCGGCCGGCTTCACCGTCGGCATGGCGATCTTCACGCTACTCGACGACCTGCCTGACGGCTGCGGCGGGACGATACCGGGCCTCGACCCCAACTACAAGAACACAACCTTCGGCCAAGGCGCGACCGTGACTTGGAAGAATCTGGAGGTCTCAACTGTTCAACTCTAGAACGACCGGAGGCCCGCCGGCGTGACTCCCATCCAAGTCAACGAAGAACTCTTCGCGGCTAATCCGTTCTTCTTCGGCAACCCGGAACGTCTCGAAGAAGCGAAAAGTCTCTTCCTGTTTGATCAAAGGCGAGTTGTCCTCGGCCAGGGAAGCGTAGACAGGCTGGGAGAAGAGTGTCAACGACTCCGTGCGGGCCGCGTCTTACTCGTACGCGACCCAGGGATCGCCGCGCTCGAAACACCTGTGCGGCAGGCTCTCGGGAGCCAAAAGATCGAATTAGCGGGTGTCTACGACGGGGTAATCTCTAACCCGACGCTTGCGAGTGTCGAGGAATGTGCGGGAGTCATCAATCGCGCGAACCCGGATGCGGTGATTGCCCTCGGGGGCGGGAGCACAATCGACACTTGCAAGACGGCGCTGTGCGTCGCAACTTTCGGCAAGTCTATCTCGAGCTTTTTCGGCTATGACCTCGTCCCTGAGCCGGCCAGATGGCCCCTTGTCGCCATCCCGACGACCGCTGGAACGGGCAGCGAGGCAAGTTCCGTCGCGGTCGTTGCCGACGAGAAGGGCAAGCAAGTCGTCTTCAGTCCCCACATCCTGCCCAAGGTGGCGCTTGTTGATCCGCGCTTCACGAGAGATTTGCCGGCCGTTTTGACGGCGATCACGGGAATCGACGCGCTAAGTCACGCACTCGAAGGGACGGCCTCGAAGAAGACGACCGCCATGGGGGACGCGGTCGCGCGGGAGGCTCTCCAGGCCGGCGGCCCCTATCTCGAGCGGGCCATCGAGAAGGGTGTCGACGACCCCGAAGCACGCTACAACATGGCGCGCTGTAGTCTGCTGGCGGGACTGCTACTGGGCCCATTCGGCACCGGGCCGGGCCACGCTTTGGGCTACCCGATCGAGAAGTTCTCGGATCAAGCCGGCAGTGCCGTCCCACACGGCGCAGCTGTCGCATTGATGCTGCCCGGGGTCATGCGTCACAACATGCCGGCGGTAGCGGATAAGTATTACTACACGGCTGGAGTGACAGGCCTCGAAATCCAAGGCAAAAGCCGCGAAGAAGGCGTTGAAGCCCTCGCGACCTGGATCGACCGGATCCGGCGAGAGCATACCCCCTGGGGCTCATTGGAATCATCGGGGCTCGGCGAAGAACTGATCCCGCGGATGGTGGAGATCGCCTTCGACATCCGGCGGCTGTTGGACTACAACCCGGTCGAGATGACCCGCCCAGACATCGAGCAGATCTACCGAGGAGTGCTGCAATAGCGCGACCTTCGTCGGAACAGTCAAGAAATAGGCGGGTTCGATGACTCGCCGCGGGAAACTTTTCGGAGGCACACACCATGAAAATCCTCTTCCTTCCTCAAGGAGGCCTTGAAAGGCCTTGGATGACTGATTTCCTCGAAGTTGTCGGGGACCGCGCGACAGTCCTGATTTACGACCACACGAAACCGGTCGCCGGCCAGTTCGAGGGAATCGACTACGTCGTCGAGTTGGGAGGCAAAGTAGCCACCCACGAAATGATCGACGCCGCCGCCGCGGAGGGAATCACTTTCTGGCAGATCCAGGGAACGGGGATGGACCACGTCGACATCCCCTATTTCGAGAAGAAAGGAATCCGCATCGCCAACACCCCCGGCCAATTCAGCTCGGTCGCCCTGGCCGAGCACGCCATCTATTTCATGCTCTGCCTAACGAAGCATCTTTCCCAGACGGCGAAATGCTTGGCCTCGGGAACGTTTTTCGGACCGATCAGCCAGGATCTCGAGGGTCTGACACTCGGTCTGATCGGCCTCGGGGCCAGCGGAAGAGATCTCGCTAGACGCGCCTGGCCGTTCGATATGAAGCTGATGGCGATCGACGCCGTCGAGATTCCACGACCCACGCTTGACGAGCTGCACATCGACTTTTTCGGCGGCCCGGGCGATTTGGACCGATTGCTGGCCGAATCCGACATCGTCTCGATCCACGTTCCCCTGCTGCCCTCGACTCGCTACCTGATCAACAAAGCCGCTTTCGAACGCATGAAATCGAGCGCCTACCTCATTAACGTCGCCCGCGGGCCGATTGTGGACCAGGACGCCCTGGTCGAAGCGCTGCAAAACGGCACGATCGCCGGAGCTGGCCTCGACGTCTTCGCCGAAGAGCCCATCGATCCGTCGCATCCGCTGCTGCACATGGACAACGTCGTCGCCACGCAGCACATCGCCGGAGGCAGCAACGGAACCTCGAGGCGCCGCGCCAAAGCCGGTGCCGACAACGTTTTCCGAGTCGCCGAGGGCTTGGAGCCGTTCTACCAGGTCACCGCGGACATGGGCGCGTAGGGGCTAAAGGTAAAACAGCCAACGGCCTGGCATGGTGAGGAGTCTAGGCCCGTCAACCTTGCTTGTAGTCTCCGAAATGGTAAGAGGGTCCCGTTGCTGACCGCTGCTGGGGAAAGTGCTGAGCGGCCTTACTCTGGACCGCTCGCTGACACTCGCGGCTCGGTAAGTCATCGCGTTCGCGGCGCTGTTTCGCTCGTTGGAGGCTTGGAATAATGGTGCCGACGGCGTGACAGCGTCGCGGGAAAGCCGCTGGTTATAGCGGATTGGAGCGGATTCGAGCGGATTTCCGCCAAAATCACGTCCCGTTGACCGAGCAGCCCCTTTTCTATTTCGAGCATACACTATGAGCCAAGGGTTTCGAGGCCTGTGGGCGCGTATGTCGTTGATTTTATGGGGTCGGAATGTTGTGACTGGTGGATGCGTATTTGGCAGATAGCGCCGCGGGCGGGTAAGGACCGCTCACGTTCAGACCGGCTTCGTCTGACAATTTCGCAGAACGGGTCGCTTCCGTGGGCGAGGAAGCCATTGCCGCGACTTCTACGCTGGAGTTGCGAAAATCGGGTACAGCCAATTCGCTTCAGGCTGAGTGCTTTGTTTCTTGGGTCATGAGGGGGAAGCGAATTGGTGGCAGCCCCATTTTTCCCTCCTGCATGACTTTTGCCACGGGCTGCTACGCCAGCATCTTGTTGACTACTTTCCCGCCGACGTCGGTGAGCCGAAAATCGCGTCCCATGTGGCGATAGGTCAGCTTGGTGTGGTCGAAACCGAGGCAGTGCAGTACCGTAGCCTGCAGGTCATGAAAATGGGTCGGTTCTTCGGCGATCGTTAGGCCTAATTCGTCGGTTTTGCCGATTACCTGGCCGCCCTTGATGCCGCCACCGGCTAACCAAATGCTGAATCCGGTCGGGTGATGATCGCGCCCGGCGCTTTCCGCATCGTCGGGACGATTGAGTTGCACCATCGGCGTCCGGCCGAACTCCCCACTCCAAATGACCAACGTACTGTCCAACAAGCCGCGTTGCTTCAGGTCGGTGATGAGGGCGGCGATCGGCTTGTCGGTGTTGTCGCAGTTGCCCTTCAGATTCTTGTTGAGTTCGGAATGGTCGTCCCAACTGGCGTGGCTCAGCATCACGTACCGCACCCCACGCTCGACCATTCTTCGAGCCAGCAGGCAGTTGGTTCCGTACTGCTTGGTCGTTTCCTCGTTAACGCCGTACATGTCGAGAGTGTGTTGGGGTTCGTCGGAGAAATCGATCAGCTCGGGTGACGAAGCCTGCATACGAAACGCCAGCTCGTAAGAGGCGATTCGCGAGGCAACCTCCAGGTCGCCGGTATCGCGATAGTGCCCTTCGTTGAGGTCGCGCAAGACGTCCAGGCTTAGGCGCTGCATTTCGCGGCTTACGCCGGGAGGGTTGGAAAGGTAGAGGATGGGATCTCCCGAGCTACGGAAAGGGACGCCCTGGTAGGTGGAGGGCATGAACCCGCTCGAATAATTACTGGAACCGCCGCTGGCGCCCCCCTCCCCGGAGCTCAACACCACGAACCCGGGCAGGTCTTGCGATTCGCTGCCCAATCCGTAGGTGGCCCAGCTCCCCAGCGTGGGCCGGCCCACCAGCGGGCTGCCGCTCATCAGCAAGGATTGCCCAGGGTGGTGGTTAAAAGCCTCTGAATACATCGAGCGGACCAGACAGATGTCGTCGGCTATGGAACCGGTATGGGGCAGGAAGTCCGAGATCTCGATACCGCTCTGCCCGTGAGGAGTAAAGGTGCGGGGACTGGGCAAGATCGTGGCCGAGGGCTTGATGAACGCCAGCTGGAGGTCTTTGGTCATCGACGGAGGAAGCGCCTGCCCTTCCCACTTCTTCAGTGCCGGCTTGGGATCGTAGAGGTCCATCTGGCTTGGAGCCCCGGCCATGAAAAGAAAGATAACGTTCTTGGCCGTCGCTGCCTGGGGCGGAGCTTTGGCCGCCAGCGGATTGATCTTCGTTGGGTCTTCAGCGGCAGTTCTTCCCTCTAGGGCCAGCAAGTGCGCCAGCGCGGCCGTTCCCAAGCCCCCGACACAGCTATGCAGGAACTTGCGCCGAGTTTGAATACGCTGAAATTCCTCGTAGGTCATAGCTGTCTCCAAACACGCCAGGTGAGGGGACCGGACGCCGTAAAAAAATCCTGGGGACAGTCAGCCGCGGCTGAAGCTCCTACTGATTTCACGTGTCTCCCAGGACGCCGCTTGTGACAGTCCCCGATTTTTTCACTCCAACGATCGTAGTCCGCCGGCACGAGGCCGAAGCGTAAAGGAATACTCCCCTACTCTCTTGTTATGAACTCATCCAGGTTCAACAGAATGCGGCTGACACCTACCCAGTCAGCCAGGTCCCGGCGATCGGTATCCTCCAAAACGGCCGGGAAGAGCGAGGCAACCGCCTCGGGATCCTCGTCGAGTAATTGCTTTTGCTGGGTGAGGTAGCCCAACATCTTCTCCTGTTCCCAAGACTTCGGTTTCCGCGATAGGCAAATCTGATAAGCGTAGTCGAGCCGGTCAGCGAAATCGCGGCCCGGAGTCTCTTGCAGAATCCGCATGGCCAGCCCCTGCGCGGCCTCGAAAAACACCGGGTCGTTGAGCAAGTTCAACGACTGCAAGGGAGTATTGGAGCGCTCTCGGCGACATGCCGCCGTACTGGCCTCCGGGGCATCGAAATTCTGCAAGAAGGGATAAGGCACGCTGCGTTGAAAATGAATGTACAAGCCCCGGCGGTAGAGGTTTTCCCCCTCGCCGTCGTCGAAGTCCACGAACTGCCCGGCTCGGAACAATAAGTCTTGGACACCCTCAGGCAGGGGCAACTGCACGCTGGGTCCCCCGACGGCGCCATAAAGCAGTCCGCTCACTTCGAGGGCGCTGTCGCGAATGAGCTCCGCCGGCAGCCGAAGCCGTGACTGGCGAGCCAGCAAAGTGTTGGCGGGGTCTCGCTTGAGTAGGTCGGGTCGAGCGTCGGAAGCCTGCCGGTAGGTCGCCGACATGACAATCAACTTGTGCAACTTTTTGAAGCTCCAGCCGTCGCTGATGAATTCAGCAGCGAGCCAATCGAGCAGTTGGGGGTGGGAAGGCTTCTCGCCCTGAGTACCGAAGTTGTCGGACGTTAGCACGAGACCACGCCCGAAGTACTCTTGCCAGATTCGGTTCGCTGTGACGCGAGCCGTAAGCGGGTTTTCAGGCGACATCACCCAGTTGGCTAGGTCGAGGCGAGTGAGCTTGCCGTTGGTCTCGGGTCGAGGCAGAACGGCCGGCGTCATCGCGGTGACTTCCATTCCGCGGCGGTCCCACTGGCCGCGCACGTGGAGATGAGTCTTCCGCGGCTGCGGGTTCTCCACTACGGCACGGGCTTGCGTGAGCTGCGGATAGGATGCCTTCAGCTCGCTAAGTTTTTCTCTCAGCTCTTTGAAACCTAATCCCTCGTAAACTTCCTCGCCGACAGCTTGTTCGTACCTTCTAAGAAAGAAGTCAATCTGCACGTTCTGCTGACGCTCGCTGCGCTGTTCCCGCGGCATACGGAGGACCTTATGTCCGCCGTCGGTCATTTTTTCCAAGTCGTCATAGTGTCCGTCCCAGTCGGTCCATTTGCCCGGGTTGTCGGCGGCCAGAATGAGCTTGGCTTCCCATGGGTCCATCAGTTCCGGTCCGACGCAGTATTCCTCGAGCAGCGCGGCCCGCTTAGCCAGGTATTCGGAGCGCTTTTGCAGGTACGGCCCCATCTCGCCCGGCAGCGGGGCGTCGATCATCGGCTCTTCGAGGTTGTTGAAGAAGGCGTAGAAGCCGTAGTAGTCCTTTTGTGAAATCGGATCGTACTTATGGTCGTGGCACTGTGCGCAGCCCACCGTTAACCCGAGCCATACCGTGCCGACGGTGTTCGCTCGATCAACCGTCTCCTCAAAGCGGAACTGTTCGAGCTTCACGCCGCCCTCGCGGTTTTTCAATGTGTTGCGGTGGAGGCCGGTGGCGACGAGCTGCTCAATGCCCGCCTTGGGAAGGAGATCGCCGGCGACCTGCTCGATGGTGAACTGATCGAAGGGCATGTCGCGGTTGAGCGCATCGACCACCCAATGGCGGTAACGCCAAGCGTGGGGACGCACGACGTCCTTCTCATAACCGTCGCTGTCGGCGTAGCGTGCTAGATCGAGCCAGTGCATGGCCCACTTTTCGCCGTAGTGTTCCGAATCGAGCAGGTCATCGACCAAGAGTTCGTAAGCTTCGGGGCGGCCGTCCGCTAGAAACTTCGCTACCTGTTGTGGGGTTGGAGGCAAGCCGACCAGGTCCAGGCTGACCCGGCGGATTAGAGTCCGCCTGTCGGCCTTCTGAGAAGGTTCAATGCCTTCCGCCTCTAGCCGAGCCAGAACGAAATCGTCTATGGCGTTGCGGGTCCACGAGCGGTCTCGCGCTTCCGGAACCGCGGGCCGGCGGAGCGGCTGAAAGGACCAGTGGGTTGATTTCGGAGCGCTTTGGGACTGCTCTTCTGCTCCGAGCTGAGATTCGGAAGAGGCGACTTTCGCTTCCGGGACCGTTGGACGTAGGGCGCCTTGATCTATCCAAGCCCGCAGGATGCTGATTTCCGCGGAAGTCAGACGGTCTCCCACGGGCGGCATGACGACGTCTTTTTCCAGGCCGGCGACCAGGTGGATCAGGCGGCTGTCCACGCTCTTGCCGGGGACGATGGCGGGACCCGAGTATCCGCCGCGTTCGGCGTCACCGGGCCGGTCGAGCCGCAGCCCGCTCATCTGCTGTTGTGGCCCGTGGCAGACATAGCAGCGCTCGATTACGGGCTTTACGTGGTGGTCGAAATCGATCTGCTTTGTTGATGGAGGCGGGAGCTTGGAGGTGTCCGCGTCGGCCGGCAGGGTACTTATCACCCCGCCGAATAAGAGGACCGCCCACCGTTTGGCTCGCATAGAGAACATGCTGTGCCACATCATCTGGTCTTTAGTTTAGCGCGCAAGACTTGTGGATGACTACAGAAAGCGGCCCGGGTGGAATACAGGGGCGGCGAGTTTCCACCACGGGAGTCGGACTGACGCTTGTATACTAGCCATTCGTGAGGATCGGCCGTCAACTCTACCCTTACTTGGTGGCATTCGTCGCCGCCGTCGGGGGTTTCCTGTTTGGATACGACCTTAGCATCATATCCGGCGCCCAGATCTATCTGAGAGAAACGTTCCAGCTGGGTGCGACCGCTTTTGGGTTTGCCGTCGCAAGCGCCATCTTGGGGTGCATGGCCGGGCCGATCGCGGGAATGTGGGTGTGCGACTCGATCGGGCGAAAGAAAACACTGATGCTGTCAGCCGGTTTGTTCGGTGCGTCGGCAATTGGAACGGCCTTGCCGGAGACGATTTTTCAGTTTTACGTTTTCCGCATTGTCGGCGGCGTAGGGGTTGGGTTGGCTAGCGTGGTGTCGCCCATGTATATAGCCGAGATGGCGCCGGCGCGGATCCGCGGCCGCCTGGTAACCATGAACCAGCTTGCGATCGTAGTGGGATCCTTGGGCGCATTTCTCGTGGCAAACTTCCTGGCTCAGACGCTGGACGAGGCCGTTAGCTGGCGCTGGATGTTCGCCTCGGAATTGGTGCCCATCGTGCTGTTTGTCGTCTTTTTTCGCGGCGTGCCTGAAAGTCCTCGTTGGCTTGCCAGCAAGGGCCGTGAAGCCGAGGCGCAGCAAGTGCTGGCGCGGATCATGGGTCCTGAGCAGGCTGAGCAAGAGATGGGTGAGATTACGGGGTCTCTCGCCGGGGAAGCGGGGGGGGTCGGGGAGCTTTTTCAGCCCGGAATCAGAATCGCGCTGTCTCTGGGCGTGTTTGTAGCGGTGATGCAGCAGTGGACCGGTTGGTCGGTGATCAGTTTTTACATGCCTACGATTTTTCAAAAGGCGGGGTTTACGGCAGCGACGGACGCGCTGCTTCAGTCCATTGGCCCTAACGTTGGAAACTTGATTTTTACCTTCGTCGGCCTCTATTTGGTGGACCTTGTCGGCAGGCGACCGTTGTGGCTTGCCGGCTCACTATTGATGGCGGTGTTCACGTCGGCGTTGGGCGTCGTGTTTGCTACTGATACGGTCGGCTGGGTCGTGGTGCTAGTGGTGTCGTTATGTGCCCTGCCGCATGCGATCGCCTTTGGGCCGCTCGGCTGGTTGATCATCGCTGAGATCTTCCCGACTCGAATCCGGGCGCGGGCGATGGGCCTGGCCTCCCTTTGTGTGTGGCTTGCGGCTTACCTCGCCAACCAACTGACCCCATTGATATCCGAGTTTTCCGAGACGACTTTCGGCAATCCTAGTGCTACGTTCTTCCTGTTCAGTGGGATTTGTGTTGTTTCCTTCCTTGTGGGGCTCAAGCTGGTTCCTGAAACAAAAGGGAAAACCTTGGAGGAGATAGCACGCTTTTGGATGAGCAAAAGAAAGTGAATCGCCGCCTGATGGGGGGGGCGTCTAGACTTACTACAGCATTTCGCAAATACAGTGACGTATCAATCAGCTTGTTGATGTGTCGCGGGTCATCAGCTCGGGCGCAATGAATTGCGCCCCTACGCTTGCTCAAGCCCATCAGTAGGGGCGCGATTCATCGCGCCCGCGGTCGGCCACCTTGCGTAACCGTATTTGCGAAATGATTCACTTCGAAGCGAAAAGATCTGCGGGTTTGTGACCTGAGGTGACTGATGCTGCTGAAAGATAAAGTGGCGATGATTACGGGTGCTGCCTCCGGCATTGGGAGGGCGACCGCACAACTTTTTGCGGAGCAGGGGGCAAAGATTGTGGCGGTCGATATTGACGAGCCCGGCGGAATGGAAACGGTGGAAAGCATACGCCAAGCTTCGGGAGACGCGACCTTTGTAGACGCGGACGTGGGTCACATGCAAGCGGTGGAGTCTGCGGTTCAGGCTGCCTTGGATCGCTACGGTCGCATTGACATTCTCCACAGCAACGCAGCCGCGTACACGATTGGAACCGCGACGGAACTCCAAGAGGAAGACTGGGACCGGACATTAAGTGTGTGCCTGAAAGCGGCTTGGATGCTGGCGCATTGCGCGGTCCCGACGATGCTGGCTCAAGGGGGAGGAGTGATCATCATCACCGGGTCTGTCCACTCGATTCGAGGCTACGTGCAGCATGCCGCCTACCAAGCCGCCAAAGGAGGACTCCTGGCTCTCACGAGAGCGCTCGCCGCTGACTATGCACCGTCGATCCGCGTGAACGCGATCCTGCCAGGGGCGGTTGTGACTGGGTTGTGGAAGGGGGTCAGCGAAGCCGATATAGCAGAGATCGCTAAGGAGTGCCCCTTACAGCGCAACGGAAAGCCCAAGGACATCGCCCAGGTCGCGCTCTTCCTCGCTTCCGACATGTCTTCTTACATGACCGGCGCCTCCGTTGTCGTCGACGGAGGTTTAAGTTCGGTTATCGATTTGCCGGAGAAGTTTCGGCGGTAGGGCGAATCCTAGCGGTCCCGTAATCCGCCCGCTGATTCCGCTGCAGCCTCGATATTTTTCACAGCCCCGCTAGCCCGGGGTCGTAGGGCCCGTCGGTTGCGCTACAGGTTCAGTTCGTTGTGATGTGAGACCGCTGCGGGTAGGGCTGCCTCTGGCAGGTTGTGGAAAGGGGGCGAGGCCGAGATGGCAGAGATCGCCACGGACTGCCCTTAGGGTGCAACGGGGAGGCCTATTTCCGATATTCCTCGATCAAAGAAAGCCCCTCCTCATGTAGGCCGTGCTTGTGGGCAGCATCCGGTGTCACGCTCTTGCTCATCCACCGGATCTTCCAGTCGCGGTTTAGGAACGAGTCGGCGAGGATCACCGATTTGCCGCGGCTGCGCGTGCGGTAGATGCTCAACTCCTCGCGCCGATGCCACCAGGCATAGCTTACTAGCTCGGTGCAGCTAAAGCCGTGGTCATAGTGCTGGATCTGGGCTTCTCCCGCTCCCAAGTCGGCTCGTGCTTCTTCTTTCTGTTTACTCTTGTAGAACTCCACCTCCTGCTCGATGTCGAACTTGAAGTCGGCGTCGTACTTTACGCCGACAATCTGGCTGGCCTTTTTGCAAGCGCCCTTGCGATGCTCTTCTTTAACGGCTTCTTCGTCGCGCGGCGTCAGGATGATCGTGTAGTCCGAATACATCGGATAGATCGCGCTCCGCTTCACGACGCCTTCACTGATCGCCTCTACGATGGTCGGCGTCGAAGTGCCATCAATGGTGTGAATCCAAGCGTGCTTCATAAAGCCGGGGATCGCCAAGTTGGAAAGATATCCCCAATCTCTATGAATACCCACATCGCCGAACTTGATCAGCGGCAAGGCTTCTACGACCTCTCCTAACTCGACATAGTGCACGTGCTTGGCCCACGTGACCCACGGGAATGCTGGCAGGTGTCTCACATCTCCGAAGAAAAAAACCAGCTCTCGCCAGATTCCGTTTAGACTTCGCGAAAAGCTGCTTGTGCTGGTATCGCTTTTCTTGTCCATCCCATGCCTCCTGGATGCGCAGGCTTGACTGCGGGCTGCTCAGCCCACAATGTTGCCGAGTTTAACGCCGAATAACGCCTCAAAGGGGGGCTGTCGTCAGCCCCATTTCCTGCACTTCCTAAATAGGACGCTTCTTATAACGGTTCCCCGGGAGGTTCGTGCCGTCACCTTTGTAGCCGTTGGGCCGCGGCGGCGGTGTGTCGAGGATCATCTCGGTCGCCGGGTCAAAGTGCACCGTCCTGCCCTGACGGTACGAATCTACGCCCAGGTTGATCGCGACCATCATAGCTCTCATTGAATCAGTCCCCTGCTGCCAGGTGCCGCCATGGGCTGCTAGCCCGTCTGGTTGTGTAAGCTCCGTGGAATTAATGGGAGGGCTGGTAGCGCTACCGGGATTCGAACCCGGATTTGAGCCTTGAGAGGGCCCTGTCCTAACCCTTAGACGATAGCGCCAGAGGATCTTTTGATTCTAAGCAAGCACCATGAAGGGGTCAAGCAGCACCCGGATCCCCCGCTGCCTAACCGCCACTGCAAGGAGGACCGCACCGGCACTTCCCTTGCCATCTCACTTCTTCAGGCTGGATCGCAGAATGCTGATGGTGGAGCGCCGTGTAACAGATCGAGCGCCTCGGGTGCCAGGTTGCTGCCAAGTTCTAGTCGAGGTCAATATCGCGTAGGACCTGTTCTTGAGGACCTTCCGTGCGCGCTTTCTTGAGCAAGCCCTCGAAGCGCTTATCGAGCACCTTACCGTGCTGGCGTTCGGCCTGTACCTGCTCGCGGAATCTCTGGTCGCGACTGCCTTCTTCTGACTTTAGATCCTGGACCGCCTTCTGAAGGTCCAGCGGTGCTTCCTTGGGCTTCGGCGCCTGATGAGATAGGATGGCCTCGGTCTCAGAGTCGACTTCGAGCGTGGCTCCACAGCAGGGACATTCGATCTCGAAAATCCCGTCGTCCATCCCTATATCGTAGCGAAACAGTGCCTTCGAGGCTGCGGTCAGGGTTGAATAGCACTTGATCGCGGGTCGATCACGTAGCTTCCGGACCGCCGCGGACATGCTATGGGCGAAACTCCAGACAGGTCGCCGATCAACCGATTCCACCTATATGGCCGGCATTGCAATCTGAGGCGGAAATCTGATTGAATGGGATTCACGCAAGAACACCAGCATCAACACCCTAAGTCGCGACCGCAACGCGACCTGGCCCCTAGCCGTCCAACTAGCAGGCAGCTCCAGCCTTAACAAAAGGGAGAGTGATTGTGGATGACCACCTGAAAGAGCTGTTGGAGCAATTAGGGAGCGCCATTAGCGAATCGCTCTCCGAATCGGAAGACATCGCGGATACCATTGCAGAGCTCCGCCGCGCCGGATACGACGTCTTCCTGGTGCTGGAAGCCACCATCGGATTCAACAAACGGCAGCGCGGACAGGAAGTTACCGCCGTCAGTCAAGCGCCCAGCACTGAGTTCCGACCTTCACAAACCTCTTTCAGTGTCCAGGACCACGCGTTCCTCAAGGCCCTGAAGATCACCGTCCAAGAGTAAGCGAATCGGCAGCGTAGAGTTCAGAAGCGGCCGCCAACTGTTTGCGCGGGGGTAGGTGGAATCCAATCCGGGTCTCGACGACGTCAGAGGAAAGTGGCCGCGGGACAGCTCACGAACGCGCATGCGACCGAGCCGCGATCCTTCCGTCTGACGCCTGTGGTTTCGTTTGGTGGCGCGCCAGCCGGCGGTCGTCGGAATTGGCTCTGAATCTCGGCGCGAATTTGACCGCTAGGGCCGGCGAACTTCCGCCTAGTCCGACTCGGGAGACGGCTCGGTAACGGGATTCTGGCGAGTCCCGCGAGTTGACGACCGAGATCTCGCGACCCTTCGACCGCGGCTCTGCGTTTCAGAAGGCGTCGAGCTTTCGGAGTCAGAGGTTGCGAGTTCCTGCTCCTGGTCCGGCGAGGACGCCTCGAGAGCCGGAGCATCCACAGGCGCGACTTGCTCCCCGGTTTCCTCGCTGTCCGGCGTTCGGAGCTCCGCCTCATCTGCTGCTGCTTTTTTGGTAACGGTCCTACGCCTCGTTCGGGTCCGGGAACGACCTTTCGTGGCCCGCTTCGTAGAGCGCCTCGTCACGCGTTTCACGCCATCCGCAGCCACCGCGCCCGTTCCTGCCTCGGACTCTGCGGCGCCCGAGCCGGAACTCCCCCGGTTGACCAAGTCATCACCGGCGTAGAAGAGCATCCCGTGTTCGGAGCTTGTTTCAGCCCGCACCAGGCCCTTGTCTTGCGCGAAGTTCAGCAACTCAGCAAACTCGTGAAAGCCGTAGTCAGTCTCGTTGAAGTCGGGATTGACCGCCTTGACCAGGGCCCCCAATTCGCGCGCGGGCACGCCCATTTCCAGCAGGTTCAGGTTGGCTTCTAGAACTTCGCTCAGCACCGAGATCGCATCGTCGGGGGAGGCCGAACTGTCCTCCACATTTTCTGATTTCCTCTCGACGACATGGTGGCCGTCCACAGTGATGAGCTTGAGAGTCCCCTGGGCAACCAGCCTTTCAACGAGGCCCGAGAAGGACGAGACACCGTAGTCTCTTTCCGTGAAAGCGGAATCGAGCTGCAACACGGTGCTCTTGAGCAGGCCTAGCTGTGGCTGCGCCCCGCGGCGATCCAATGCTTGGAGCGCCCGGTTAATGAGAGCGACAGCTTGCGAAAGCGGCAGCGACCGGCGCTGGCGCCCCCTTTGTCCCGAAGCAGCTCCCCTTCTCGACCGCGGCGGATGGTCCTCGAGCAGCGATTCGTAGCTGATGAATTCATGACAATTTCGCTGCAGAATCGTGCTGGTGAAGGCCTTGCCTCCCACGATATAGACCCTCTTGTTGTACTGCTTCAGCTTGTTGACCAGCGCCATGAAGTCGCTGTCGCCGCTCACGATGGCAAACGCATTGATGTGGTCGCGAGTGAAGGCCATCTCCAAGGCATCGAGCGCGAGGTTGATGTCAGCTCCGTTCTTGTCCCCGCGCGGCGTCGTGTCACGTTGCACCATCTGAACACCGTGCTCAGTCAGCGTTCGAGTTTCCGATGCCTGATGGCTCCAGTTGCCGTAAGCAACCTTGGCGGAGATTTCCCCTCGCTCCTTAATGCCTTCGAGAACGCACTGCACCTCAAACGCCCGGTTCAGGGTTGACTTCACGCCGATTTCAATGTTGTCGAAGTCGACGAATACTGCAAAGTTTAGTTTTTCTTCCACTACAAACATTATATCCTTGCCCGCCGCCCCTAAACGGTCCGTTTGGCAGAAGTTGGGTCCGGCTAGGGCTCAAACAAGATCCGTTTCAGAGGGAACGACAGGCTTCGATGGTCTTCCGACGGACCCTCCTGGCTGGGCACGAACGACTTGTCACTAGAAATCTCGACCGCCCGTTCTTCACCCTGACCGATGTCAACTTCCAAAGCTAAGCCGAACGAATCTTCGCGAACGGTTTGCCGGCACGACTGGTCTCCCACCGACAAGACGATCGACCGCTCCTCCTTTTTTGCCTGCGGCATCAACCCACTCACATGAACGCGTCGGACTGCTTCCTTGGCCACGATCGAGAACCGCAACGGCGAGCTCACCCAGTGATCGGGCCAGTACCCCTCCGTCTTGCCCTTTTGGAACACCGGACCGTAGATCGGCAGACTCCCCGGAACACGCGTCTTGGACCGGTCCGGCTCAAACAGAATCCGCGTCAACCGCAGCGCCAACAACCGCTGATCGTCGGAAAGCCCCAAATCTCCCGGCCTCACCGACTGATCGGAACTCAACTCGACCAAGGTCTGTTTTCCCGCGTCGACCCCGGCGTCCATGATCAGCTCGAAACTCCCGGGAGCCACCGTTTCCTTCAAAGATGCGTCGCCGACGCGAATGGTCAGCCGAGTCTGCTCCTTGATCGCCGGGTGCAGCATTCCTTGAATACGCAGTCTTTGAACGTCCTCGCTCGCGGCCACCTGAAATCGCAAAGGCGAAGTCACCCAGCCGTCCGGCCAACACCCTGCCGCTTCCGCGACCTCTTCGATCGGACCGAAGGCGGGAATCTCCCCCCACGCTTCTTCACCCCGCACCAACCCCCTCAAACGCTCGATTGCCGCCGTGAAGCCGGTCTCCCGGTCGTAGAGAAACTTCAGTTGCTCATCGTGCCGCTCGAACAGCCATCGGATCTCATCGATCCGCTCCGGCGAAAGACCGCTCTCGGCATCGTCGTCGACGATCCTTTCGACCAGCCGCTCGGCCGTCGCCACGAACTCCTGCTCCCGATCGAAGATCCGCCGAATGAGGCGCCCGCGCCGAGCCAGCATCGTCTTAACGGCATCGGCATCCTCGAACGAAATCGGAGCGCCTGGCTTCACGGCCGCGGGCAACGGCCGTCCGACGTACACGGTCGCGTGCGGGGGCGCCGTCTCCTCAGTCGCCCGCTCCGCCGTGTAGAGATAGATCGCAAACGACCGGCGCGACAGGTTCTCCCGACCGGCCGGCGGCGAGACCTCTTCGAATCCGTGCCACGAGCGCTCGCTCGTCTCGAAGAGCACAGCGCGGTTTGCCAGCGGAAGCACACGCTTGATGCGGTTCTCGTCCGGCGGCAGCCAGGGGTTGAGATGAAACTCGATCGCTCCGCCCCACTCCTCTTCCCATTCGGGATTCAGATAGACAATCAAATTCAGCCGCCGATGCCAGCCACGAGCGGGATGGTAGTTGAAGTCGACATGAGCATCCAGATCCTGACCCGCCCGGTTTTCATGCGTTCCGCCGCCAATGTAGGCCGAGTCGTAGAGCAGATCGGGGATCCCGCTAATCTCACTCATCAGCGAGAGGAACTCGCGCGAGCGGACGAGGTCGTCAGCCTCCTGAAAAGTCTCGCCTAACTCGCGGACGTTTTCAAACGTCGCCTTCTTGCCGAGCTCACCGCTCTCGTTGACGGCACACCCCTTCTCAAACGGCGGGAAATCCCGAATCAGACGGCGCGCGAACTCGTCGGCGAAAAACTGGTCGATCACGACGTGGGGAAAAGGCTCCGCGGACCGGAAAGACTGCCCGAGAGAATCCGCACCAGAGAAAACCTCGGAACGAATCAGGGCGCGGATCAGAGACGGCGAGGCCGGCATCGTGTGACAGAGTCCGCTAGCTTAGCTACTTTCCGGTGCAAAAAAAGAGGAAACTGAGCGGTGGCTTGGGACAGTCAGCCAATTTCGCGACCGGATACCTCCGCAACTTGTTGATTCTTCGTACGCGCGAAATTGGTGACAGTCCCCGCCGCGAGCCGCAAGCGTATTTTGCACCGGAAGGTAGCTAGCGCTTTGCGAAAGCTTGATACATCCTCTCACTTTCCTCGGCCGGGACGCCGCCTTCGTAGACGCTATCTGCCCGTCGCGAATTAGCAGGTCAGCTAAAACGATAGTCGCAGCCCGAACTGAATCTGGCGGGAAGAGGTAACGGTCGATCGAGTGCGCCCAAAAGACGACAAGGGGGCTTCCCCATCGGTCACACCCGCGAAGGCTACGATCGCCGGAGCAGCGAAGTTGGCGCGGTTGAAGAGATTGAAAAACTCGACGCGAAATTGCAGCTTACTGTTCTCACTCAGGGAAGACAGCGGTACGTTCTTTGCCAGTGAAAAGTCAAAGGACCGCAGGTCAGGGCCAAGGAAGACGTTGCGTCCGAGACTGCCGAGCGTACCCGCCTGTTGCAATACGAACGCGTCGGGATTGAAATACCGTGCCGAATCCCCCACAACCGCGGACTCGTGTGTGAACCCGGACGCTAAGCTCGGCCGATCCACCCCACGTCCCGGTCCAACCGTAGGCGACCACAACGAACCGGAACGGTTCCGCTGCACCATAGCGGTTAACGGGTTACCGCTCTGCACGATCAGCAAGCCGCTAGCCTGCCAACCGCCGAGAATCGCCCCTAGGGCACCGTTCCCTTGGCCGGAAAACGGCAACTCCCAAACAAAGTTCGACACCAACGTGTGCGTGGCATGAAAATCGGAGAGACCCCTGTTGTAAGCAAGCCCCGGAAGCTCGGGCATGGCGGACGTTGTTCCAGTCACCGAATCGGAAAAAAAAGTCGATGCCTGCGTCGTGTCGATACTCCGCGACAATGTGTAGGAAGACTGAAACTGGACACCGTGACTGAAGCGCTTGCGCAGCTCCACAATTAAAGCGTTGTACCAGGAATTGCCGTCGCTCTTCTTCAGCTCGATCGTCGAGAAGTTCGGATTCCGCCGGCCGGGAGCCCCTGAAGGTCCGCAAGGCGCCACCCCGGGACGCGCCGTTACCGGAAAGCAATACCTACCGTCCGAGAGCTGCTGCGGGATAGCCATATTGGCATCCGTGTTCCGCAACAGATGAATCCCACGCGCTCCCGCGTACCCGATCGTCAGCAGCGTGTCGGCCCACAGCTCTCGCTGTAGATTTAGATTCCAGCTCTGGATGTATGGATTCTTCAGTTGAAACTCAATCGGCCGAATGGAATTGTCCGCCGCGCGGTCGAAACTAGGCTGCGGAAAAACCGGTCGCCCGATCACCGGCCGCCGGGCCGATGGGGGGTTCACCACGGTCACGATCAAGTTCTGCTGATTGTTGGTGTTGAAGAACAGGCCATAGCCGCCCCGTAGCGCGGTGGATCCATCGCCGAAGACATCCCATGCAAACCCAAGCCGTGGGGCGAGGTTTGTCTTCGTCGGGTTCTCGTAAATCTGTCCCAGCGTCGGCTCCGCGTCGTCTAGGTTCAGCAACGCCGTATCTCGCCCTTGGATCTCTCGCGGGATGGTCGAAAACTCGTACCGCAAGCCCAGGTTCAATGTCAGCCGGGACGTCGCGCGAAAGTCATCCTGCACGTAGAGGCCAAACAGAGAGAAGCGCCAGTAGCGGTCAACGGTTGACTCCGGCGTCAGCCCAATGAAGCGAAGCGGCTGATTCTGGAGAAAACCCCCGATGTTGGCGAACGCGAATATGCCCCGAGAGAACGTGGGATTGAACAGGTTGTCTTGGTAACGCTCGGCAAGCCCCCCGAACTTCAGGCTGTGTCGGTCATGTGTGAAGACCACATCATCTTGAAAGCTGAAAACGTTCTGTGTCAGTTGTACATCGGCCGACACTTGCGGCCCGAAGCGAGGGATTCCTCCGATATCAATGTCTCCCATCGAAGGCCGCCCCAGCACAAACGGCTCCAGCGTATTCGTCGTATTTGCCTCGACGTCCTGACCGATCCGAGTCCGGCTGAAGCCTGCCCGGAAAGTATTCAGCAGTCGCGGCGAGAAAACCCGGCGATGCTCGAGAGTGAGAAACTGGTTCCGCGACACAAACGAGCGGGGAAACTGCGGAAAATCCGTCGGGAGCCTCTGGTCCGCGTCATCGAACGTGTATCGCGCGAAGAACGAATCGCGCGCCGTGAAATTGTGGTCCACCCGCGCTTGAAAGAAGTCCTGAACGAGTTCCTGGGCGAAGCCGAAGTTGAAGGGCGCCAACCCGCCCCCGAGGTTCGGAGCGTTGGGCAGAGGAAACTCGTTAAGGTAGGGATCGACCCCCGGATCGACACCAACGTCCAGTAACTGTCCGAGATTCTGCGGATCCGGGATCAGCCCTGCTCGGGCGTTCTCGTCAGGAACGACCGTACTGATGGTTCGCCCCAGGTCTTCCCGCAAGCCCTCGTAGCCAAGGAAAAAGAAGGTCTGATCCCGCTGAATGGGTCCTCCGACGGTGCCGCCAAACTGATTCCGTCGAAATTCAGGCGGCGAGCTCGTGGTGTCAAAGAAATTCCGAGCGTCCAGGTTATCGTTGCGCAAATAGTGGAAAAGACTTCCGTGCGCGCGATTGGTGCCCGACTTCGTGAGGGCGTTGATCTGTCCTCCGAAATTGCGTCCAAACTCCGCGCTGTAACCGTTCACCTCGACCCGAAACTCCCGGATGGTTTCCATTCCCAGCGAGGTGCCGGCGCCGCTGCTCGCAGGCCCATTTGTAAAATCGTTCTGCGGCGTTCCGTCCAGCAAGTACACGTTCGACCGCGGATCCTGGCCGTTGACGCTAGTTCCCAAACCGTGAGCCACAATCGATCCGCCTGAATCCCGATGTCGAAACGGCTGCACGCCGGGCTGCAGCAGCATCAAGTCCAGATAGTTTCTGCCGTTGATCGGCAGCTCTTCGATACTCCGACGGGCGACCAAGTAGCTCAACTCGTGAGTATGGCTATTGGCCAGGGGCGCCTTGGCCACTACGGTCACTTCAAGCCGCAGCTCGCCTACCGGCAGGGTGAAGTGAATGACCGCCGTCTGCCCCACGGCAAGACGAAGACCCTTGTGCACGACCGTCTGAAAGCCTTTGTGTTCGGTGCGAACTTCGTATTCTCCTACCGGCATGGCCGGCAGCAAGTAGTGCCCGTCCTTAGCGGTGCGAGTGGATCGCCGGGCTCCGGTATCCAGGTGAAGAGCCGACACCTTCGCCCCAGCGACGGCTCCCCGCGAAGCGTCTTCGACCGTACCGGTGATGGCGCCCGTCGTACTCTGCGCAGCCGCCAGCCCAGCGCAACCAAGCCCAATCAACAATCGGGCACAGATCCGCTTGGGGAAGAACCGGCGCATGACTATGCTGCAAAAGGGGAATAGCTGTCCTAGAGAGGACAAGGGATTTCAGGAGACGCCCGTTCGGTGCAATCCCACAGGGTGCACCAGCCTGTCTACATTTTACCGCAGCATCCTTGGATGAGTTTGTGAACATCGGGGCTGAATCCTCGGCGCTTGCCACGTGAGAGCAACTCACGTACATGCCATCGTAACGTCCGAAGCAAGAGCCGACAAGATCATGAACGACTTCAAGGCATACTCGAGCCGCGGTTTGAACAAGCTTGGCGGCAAGCGGGGCAGGCGCTGGGCGCGACACGGCAGCACGAGGCGGATTTCAGGTCGCGACCGCGTCGTGGCGGCGATCCGGTACGTAATCGAAGGGCAGGGTGAACCGATGGCGGTTTGGCCCGAGCCGACCACTCCCTGACGGTCGTGGCTCCCAGAGTAGCGAGGGCCGCCGTTTTGGAGCGGCGCGCGGCAGCAAGCGGTTGGTTCCAAAAAAAACCAAACGGTGTGCTGGTAACTACCACGGAGATCCAGTCCCCGCCGGAAACGAGCCGACCACTCCCTGACGGTCGTGGCCCAACGACATACCTCATTACTTTTCTTGCTAGGAAAAGCACTTCGTAGCTCTGTGATCTCGAGGCCTCCGGAACCCGCCAACGAGCCGTTTTTTGCCGCCCAATCCCGAAAAACGGGTCAGATAAACCAAAGTTCTAGGAATAGGGGCTTGCGAGTTTACTACGGGCTAGGAATCATACCCTAGAAAGCCGTAAGGTTCTAGTTCTAGGTAACTTTTCCTCTTGTCATATTGCAAGGATCGGTTTACTCTACAAGAGAAGTACTATTACCGGGTCGTATTGCTGGCCTATATAGACTTGGCGTTCATGTCCTAGCGGTACTGGCAAATCTACGTGCACGACAGAGGGAGTGTTGAGCATGTCGGTGATGATCGAGACTACCAGTACTCCGCGTTGGGGAATCGCACATTCACTTAGACTCGCGGATCGGGCAGGTCGCTTGGGCCATGAACTTCAAGTCTTTGCATGTCGCTTGGAAAGGGAGGAGCGGTTGACGGAATAACCGCCCTCGTGGCCCTCGAACCCGCACGAGGCAGCCTTTGAGGTTAAGACGGGAGTGAGAGTTACGGCGGAGCGATCTTTCCGCGAGGAGATATACCCGATCCTCGTCTCGCTGCTCGGTGCCTGGGCGGTTGTCGGGACGGTGCTGGATTCCGGACCATCCGATCCCGTCGCCTTCATTATTCTCCTTATCATCACTTGCCTGACTGCCCCGATCAAGATCAAACCGCCGGGTTTAGGGCGTCCAGTTCGGGCCTCGCTGATTCCGGTATTGGCTGCGCTTGTCGGACAGCCTCCAGCCTTCGCCTTGACCCTTGCGATTCTGGTTCTGCTATACGAGACCGTGGTCGAGGGGAATTCGGAATCCTTGGCTGATCTGGCTGTTGGGGCAGCTTGTGTAGCGATTTCGGTCCGCGGTGCTTCACTCGCCTATCAGTTGGCGAGCGATGGGTTTGGCCTGGCGTGGTTCTTGTCTTGCACAGCCGCGGCTGTGGCCTACTACTTTGTGGGCAGCAGCCTGGCCAGCGTTTACGACGGACGGAAAGCATCGATCTCGCCGTGGAAGATCTGGAAGAAAGACTTTTTGCCCACAGGTCCGATTTTCGTGCTGGCACCGGTCGGAGTGGGGGGCGTCCGGCTGCTGCTGGAGTCGTCGCGGCTTTCGGAATCGATTCTCGGGCTCGTCTTGGTAACCGCGGCGTACCAATATCTCCGCACACGGGAAACGTCGCCAGGCCGAAAGCCCGAACACCGGCGAGAGTCGAAACCTTCACGTCCTGAGCTCCTGCCCTCGCATTCGGTCACGGCAAGTTCAGGACATCCTGCGCCGGCGACGATGCCGCTGTTGAAAAAGCCTGTCGCTGCTGCATCTTCCGCGACACCCTTGGCGTACGGGCAGGCCAATGAGGCGGCCGGGGGCACCCTCGACCGTGATGCTGCCGTGCAGGCGCCTGACTACATCCTGAAAAAGCAACCGAGTCCCCCTAATGAATACGAGATGGGGCGAAACGCCGACCGTCCGCTCAGTAGATTCGATTCGGCCAATCACTCACGACAAGTGGGAGATCAAGTACGGAGGACGCTCGAGAAACTGACTCGGGGTCCAAACGAGATCCTTCCCTTCTGCGAGATCCTCTCCCTGTTGGGAGCAGACCTGAACTTCAAGCAGAATCTTCAAGAGTCCCTTCAGATCCTTCGAGGCGCGATCACGTGCGACAAGGCGGGACTCTTCGAACTCCGCAAAGACAAATACGTTCTGATGCAGGCTGATGGACTTCCCGATCACTGCATCTCCCGCCTGAGCCTTTCCCGCACAGACGGCCTCGTAGCCGAAGCTGCAAAGGCTCGGGCACCGATCGTGGTGGACTTCTCGCCGTCGGCGGAACGAGGCGGAGAAGGGCTGCGTTACCTGAGCGACGTCGGGTCCACGCTGGCGGCGCCGTTGGTGATGAATAACAAAGTGCTCGGGGCAATCATCCTGTGCTCCAAGCTCACGAACTCTTTCGATGAGCGGGACCGCCTTCTCCTCGAGCTGATCACCGGAAAGCTGGCATCGACGATGCAGTCCGCAAGAGAGCTGCAAGAGATATACCTCCAGGCGAAGACGGACGAGGTAACAAGACTCCCCAACACACGGGCCACTTTCAAAAGATTGGAAGTGGAAGTCACGCGCGCCCAGCGCGACCACCAAAGCGTGGGCGTTCTGTTCATGGACGTCGACAAACTAAAGCCTGTAAACGATACGTACGGCCATGCGGCCGGCGATCGCCTTCTGGCGGAGACCGCTCGCAGGCTCAAGACTTCGCTGCGAAGCTACGACGAAGTGGGCCGCG
The DNA here is from genome assembly GCA_965222095.1 of Bryobacterales bacterium. Classification (GTDB taxonomy): domain Bacteria; phylum Acidobacteriota; class Terriglobia; order Bryobacterales; family UBA6623. The sequence continues at coordinate 175,750 of CBDCTD010000004.1, read as the reverse complement.
TAGGGGGCGACGAATTCCTCGCCATCCTCCCCGGTATCCAGCCGCACCGCCTCCAAGGCCGAGCCGAACGGCTACGAAGGGCCGTAGAAAGACAGCCGGTTGAAATCGGACGAGGGATCGACGTGGCAACGTCTATCAGCGTGGGAGCAGCCATGTTCCCCAAAGACGGTGACAATCCCGACGACCTAGTCTACATCAGCGACCAGCGGATGTATCGCGACAAGCGGCAGCCGCGCGTTGTGTCAGCCTAGCTCGCCGGACCACACAAAATCCGGGTCTGCCCGCAGGGCCATCTGCGGCCCATCAGCTCCCAAGGCGAGGACGGAAATCACCCTTCTTCTCCACCCTATCCGCTGCATGGCTCAGAGATCTCGACGCTGAGTGCAACCTGAACGCCGGAAACCAACGCCCGAAAGCCGTACCGGGGCGAACCTTACAAACCGCTCTGCGCAACAAAGCGCGTCTGGGGCCGTCACCAGAAGCTGCCCTAAAGAGGCTGCCTGGGACGCGGCGACACGCTCAGAGCATCAAAATGCGAAGGATGGACCTTCCAAGGTCTAAGATCTTGGGTTTTTCGATGAGAACTCTAAGGGGAGATACCCTAGCCATCCCGGAAATTCACCCTCTGTTTCTTCGCCAGCCGATAGCCAATAATGAGAAGGCTAGGACTACTAAAGCCCATGAGTGACATAGCTTTCGCTCCGCCCCAGGCCCCGGAAACGCAAGTCGAACGGTTTGTGCCTCCACCCGCCGCCTCCTTGCACGAGGCCGGGGTATCCTCCAGCCTCGTGGAACAGCTGGTCCTTAAGAATCTCTACTTTCGAGGTGAGATGGGTGGCAGGGAGCTGGCGGAAACGTTGGGATTCCAGTTCAGTGTCATCGAAGCGGTCGTCGATAGCCTAAAGCGACAAAGGCTCGTCGAGGTCAAGCGCTCCGCGGGATTCGGCAACGTTTCGTCCCAGTTTGCCCTGTCCGAAGAGGGCAGGTCCCGTGCCAAGGAATACTTGGAAACGAACCAATTCTTGGGCCCGGCGCCGGTCCCCCTCAAAGACTACGTTGAGGCGGTCGAACAGCAGCGGGTCAAGCCCGGTTGGTTGACCAAAGACAAACTGGAAAAAGCGTTCAGCGCCGCAGTCGTCACCGATGAGTTCTACTCGAAGCTGGGACCAGCCGTCAACTCCTTCAAGTCTCTGCTGATCTACGGCAGGCCGGGAAACGGAAAAAGCTATCTTTCGGAACAGCTGGCTAAGCTCGAGTCAGACCCCATATATATCCCCTATGTCCTCGAAGCTGAGGGGCAAATCATCAAAGTTTTCGACTCCCTCTACCACGAAAGAGTAGACAAGGGAGAAGAGAACACCCTGATGACGAGCGAACCTAAGTTCGACCAGCGCTGGGCGAAATGCAAGCGACCGTTTTTGACGACAGGTGGCGAGCTAGGGATTGAGATGCTCGATTTGATGTATATCGACGCCGCGAAGATCTACGACGCCCCTTACCAGCTAAAGGCCAATAACGGCATTTACCTGATTGATGACTTCGGGCGCCAGCAAGTCTCCCCGGCCGCTCTGCTCAATCGTTGGATCTATCCCCTTGATCGCAGCGTCGATTACTTGTCTTTTTAAACGGGAACGAAGATCCAGGTCCCTTTTGAGTGCTTCCTGATTTTCTCCTCCAACCTGAACCCTAACGACCTCGGCGACGAGGCGTTCCTGCGACGACTCGAGTACAAGATGTTCATGCAGAACCCCACCGAGGAGGAATTCGCGACCATCTTCCATGCCTACTGTCGGCAGATGAATATCGAATGTCCGATGGGTCTGTTAACCGAGATCATCCAGGAGCATTACAAGAAGAGCGGCCGCAAGTTCCGCCGCTGCCACCCCCGCGACGTTGTCAACATAGCCACGGACCTGCTCAAGTTCGAGAGGCTTCCCTACGCGCTTGACCGCACGATTATCGACCGCGCATTTGAGTTGAAGTTTGTCTCGATGGACTACCAGGATGTGTAGGGAATCCCTACCCTAGTGTTGTCACGGAAGTTCGCAAGTAGCCTCTTCTCGTTAGGAAGTGCTCCTGCACGGGGGCGGCAGAGGAACCTAGCCCGGATGTCTCACCAGCTCCGACCGGGAAGGGCTGATTGCGGTTCGAGAAGGACTGCCACCTATTCGCCTCCCTTCACGGCCCTCGACACGAACGACTTAGCCTGAGGCGAATTGGCTGGCTGTACCGCGACCTTCACTTCTACCACGGGCTGCTAAGGTAGGTCCGCCGAGATTGAACCAGCGACTCGGTCCGTGAAACTTGAACGGTGGTTATCGGGCGAAGTAGAGTGTCACCGCGCGGTCAATATTCTCCTGGTCGAAGATCGGAGCGCGGTTTTCATACTCAGCGATGTGGCCGAGAATCTCGACGATGTCACGCGGATAGCAGGCCCGCAGGACCGCTGACCGGCCTCTTTCGATACATTGCAGGCGAGAATATTCAGAAGCCTTGAGCGTCCACTCAACTTTCGCGCCCTCACACACTCGCTTCATAATGGAGTCGAAGATCTCAGGGGAAATCACGTCTATCTTGATCTTGTTCTGAATGCGACGGAGGAACGCTTCATCGGCCAACTGGCGCGGATCGAGGTTGGTGGAGAAAACAACCATCGTCTCGAAGGGAACCGGAAACGTCATCCCGGTTCGAAGCGATAGAAAGTCGATACGGCGGTCGAGAGGGACGACCCAGCGGTTGAGCAGGTCGCGAGGATTGATCATCTGCCGGCCGAAGTCGTCGATGATGAACATCCCGTTGTTTGCCTTCATCTGTAGCGGCGCCGTGTAGTAACCCAAGGTGTCTTCGTATTGGAGCTCGAGCATTTCCTTGACCATCTCACCGCCGACGGCGATACAAGGACGCTCGCATCGAATCCACCGCTGGTCGGCATCATCCTCCGGCGGTAGGGGATTGTGCACCACGGTGTCGTAGATGTTGACGATGTGTCCCTGTACCTCGAGGGCGTAAGGTACGTACACGTTGTCTTGAAACACCCGCACCAGCCTCTCGGCGATGCACGTTTTTCCGTTTCCCGTGGATCCGTAGAGGAATATCTGGGAATTCGACACGATGGCGGGTCCGAGCTGGTCGAGCATCGAGTCTTCCATCACCAAGTCGTGGAAAACCTCGCGCAGTCGGGACCGAGAGACCTTTTGCCGCATCGCTTGCTGCCGTACGGCTTCCGAGTAGGCCTTCAACGAAACCGGTGCGGGGCCCACGTACTGGCTGATCTGGTATCGATCGGTAGCAAGCTGTCGTCCGGACGCCGATAGCATAAACTCATAGTCGTTGCCGACCATGCCCTTCACCTCGACGTACTGCTCCTTGCGCAGGTGGCTGAAAATCACGCCCGCCAGAGGAACACTTATCTTCATTCGGTCGGCGAGTCGATTCAGCGTCGTGACACCCTCGAGCAGCGTCGTTTTGATCATGATGTCGACGAGGATGTTGTGCGGGACGCCCAGCTCCTCAAGCGTCTTGGGCAAGGCAGGGAAAAAGCGGCCTCCGGCTTCCTGGGCCGCCGGTGAGGTGAAAGCTAAAGTGCTCATTTGCAAATCATTTTACCAGGTCACCCATTTCTTGAGCCATTGGGTCTTCCCGCTGAGATTTGGCCTCAAAGACACGCAGAAACTCGGAGACCGGCGACAACTCGCGGAAATAGCTCTAACTTGCCCAGGCACTGTGACTTATCGGCCCACCGACACGCTAGAATGAGGACTTTCGTAGGTTGGATATGGTAGTTTCCCAAAGCGAGATCCTCGCACGACGACAGAATTGGCGCAAGCAGAGCCGTAAAGTGGTCTTCACCAACGGGTGCTTTGACTTGATTCATCCCGGACATGTTCGACTCCTCGAAACGGCTCGTGCCAAAGGGGATGTTCTCGTGGTTGCGATCAACAGCGACGATAGCGTCAGGCGACTCAAGGGACCGAACAGGCCTATCTTGCCGCAAACGGATCGAGCCGAGATCCTAGCGGCCATGGCCGCCGTAGACGCCGTGACGATTTTCTCCGAGGATACGCCCTGCCCCCTGCTTGAGCGACTGTTGCCGGACGTGCTGGTCAAAGGGGCCGACTGGTCTCACTGGATCGCCGGTCGTGAGATCGTGGAGGCGAGCGGCGGAGAGGTAGTCGCGATTCCTTTCGAGGAGCACTATTCGACCACCGATCTGGTGCAAACCATCCGGGAACAAAACTCTTGATTCCGCCCGGACTTCGTGACTTGGTCGGGGGACTGGAACGTCACCCGGCGTTTCAAGACCTCGTGCGGATCTTGGGGCGGCCAGGGCCCGAAAAACTACAGTTGTCGGGATTGAGTACGACGGGTCTCGCCCTGTACGCCGCCCTGCTTCATATCCACACGGAAAGAACCGTAGCGCTCGTCGTTGGATCGAGTACGGTCGCTGAGATTCTGACCGAGACGGCCGCGGCGTTCTTTGAGCTACTGGAGGTGTCTGAGCACCGAGTCGCTCCCTTCGTCCTTCCGGCCCACGATGTCACGCCTTACGACGGTCTCTCGCCGCACCCCGAGATCAGCGAAAAACGGGGCATTGGGCTGTGGCGCATGGCGGATCAGCAGGCTTCCTTGGTCGTTGTGCCCGCTGCATCGGCACTTCTACAAACGGCCTCCGCGGACTTTCTCCGCAACCTCTGCTGGAAGATTGAGGTCGGCGACGAATTCGACCTTGGCGACCTGGAAGCAGGGCTCGAGGCGGTGAATTTCGTCCGCCACGAGCCGGTTGAGATGGTCGGCCAGTTTTCTCTCCGCGGGGGGATCATCGACGTCTATTCACCGGAGGCGTCTTACCCGGTCAGGCTGGAAATGTTTGGCGATCAAGTGGAATCCATTCGACACTTCGACCCGAGCACACAGAAGTCCGTCCAGAGCATAGATCAAACGCTCATCCTTCCGCTCACGGAGTATCCGTTCACAGCCGACCCCCGGGCAGAGATCAGCGGCCGCGACGACGCCGGGTCAGTGGAAGGGCCAAGCGACGGCCCGATCCTTCCGGTTGGTTGGGAATTCCATCCCGCGGCGGCTGAGCCTCGCTCTACAGCCCTGTGGCAGTTGATCGATCGGCCTCTCATTATTTGGAGCGACAGGGCGTCGTTGGAGGCCGAAACTGACAAGCTCCAAGAGCGGCTGAGAACCGCCTTCGAGCGGTCCGAGGGTGCCGTTCCATCTCCGGAAGCCTTTTATTTGTCCCTCGAGCGGCTCAGGGAGCTGGCCGCAGGCTTTCACCAGATCGAGGCCGAGCGACTCGGAGATGATTCCAATTCACAGTCCTTTCACATCTCGACCCAGCCGACTCCTCGCTTCCGAGGTAACATAGCCCACTGCATGAGAGAGCTGCAGGCCCGGGTGAAGGATGGGTCCCGGGTCTTGGTGGTCGTCCCCTCCCTGGGTGACGTCGAGCGCCTGGCTGATGTCTTAAACGAATACGGGATCACATACCAGCTAGGTCTCAAAGATCCCTCCAAGGCCGGAATACCCTATCTCGAAGAAAAGGCTTACCTGGCGGGCCCCGTCTCTCAGACCGTGCTGGCACAAGCTTCCATTCGCGAAGGGGCGGTTTTTACTGATTCTCGCGTCGTCATCTATGGTGCTGAGGACATCTTTAGCCCCTCCACGATCGTGGCTCGCCCGCCGCGACGAAAGTCTGTCGTTTCCACGTTTCTCGCCGACCTAGAGGATCTCAAGCCCGGCGATCTCGTCGTCCACTACGAGCATGGAATCGGGCGCTACCTGGAACAAAAGCAGATAGAACACGGTTCCCGGCAAGAAGATTTCATGCTCATCGAATACGCTGATCGGGCAAAACTCTACGTTCCCCTGGCAAGGCTAGACCTTATCCAGCGGCATCACGGGGCAGGAGGCTCCACCCCACCGCTCGACCGTATGGGCGGACAGACCTGGAGCCGCACCAAGTCTCGAGTCAAAGCGCGGCTGGTGGACATGGCCGACGAGCTCGTGAAACTTTACGCGGAGCGCAAGCTCAAAACCGGCTTTGCCTTCTCGACGGACAGCAATTGGCAGCGCGAGTTCGAAGACGCGTTTGAGTTCGTCGAGACTCCCGACCAACTGCATGCCGTCCGTGACATCAAGAAGGACATGGAATCTCCCGAGACGATGGACCGGCTGGTCTGTGGCGACGTGGGCTTCGGGAAAACGGAGGTGGCCATGCGAGCCGCCTTCAAGGCCCTGGCGGACGGCAAGCAGGTAGCTCTCCTCTCTCCCACTACGGTGCTGGCATTCCAACACTACGAAACCTTTCGTCAGCGGTTCTCTCCGTTCCCCGTGGAGGTGGAGATGCTGTCGCGGTTCCGAACGGCACGCCAGCAAAAGGAGATCATCGAACGCCTCGCAGCCGGCAAGGTGGACGTTACCATCGGTACGCACCGGCTTCTGTCTAAGGACGTGGTCTTCAACGACCTCGGGCTGCTGATCGTTGACGAAGAGCAGCGCTTCGGCGTGCGGCACAAAGAACGCCTCAAGCAGATCAAGAAGAACGTGGACGTGTTGACGCTGACGGCGACGCCGATCCCCAGAACATTGCATATGTCGTTTGTCGGCCTGCGTGACATCTCAATCATTCAAACTCCCCCGAAAGATCGGCTGGCGATCCAAACGGTTGTGGCTCCATCTTCCGATCGAATCATACGGGCGGCGATCGAGCAGGAGATAGAGCGGGGAGGCCAAGTCTACTTCGTCCACAATCGAGTCGAAACCATTTGGGGAGTGGCCTCCCACCTACGAGAGCTTGTCCCGAGAGCCCGGTTCGGGGTCGGCCACGGACAGATGCCGGCTAGGGATCTCGAGGACGTGATGCTAAAATTCATGCGCCACGAATACGATGTGCTGGTGTCTACCACGATCGTGGAAAACGGGCTCGACATCCCCCTCGCCAACACCATGCTGATCGATCGAGCAGATCGCTATGGATTGGCGGAGCTCTACCAATTACGGGGTCGGGTGGGGAGGTCCGACCGCAGGGCCTATGCCTACATGCTGGTCGACGATCTGAGCGAGCTATCCGAGGATGCCCGCAAGCGCCTTGCGGCGCTCAAAGAATTCAGTGAACTAGGCTCTGGGTTCAAGATCGCCGCGCTTGATCTGGAACTCCGGGGCGCGGGCAACTTGCTCGGTGCCGAGCAGCACGGCCACATCGGGGCGGTAGGTTTTGAAACCTACTGCCGGATTCTTGACGAAGCCGTCGCTGAGCTGCAAGGCGAGAAGAGGGAAGCGCCGCGACGCGCCACCATTAAGCTCCAGCTGGACGTTCACATCCCCACCGACTACATTGCTGACGAAGCGCAGCGGCTACAGGCCTACAAACATCTGGCGCAGATAAGCAGCTCGGAGGATCAACAGAGGGTCGAGGGCGAATTGCGCGACAGATACGGGGCTCCACCCGAGCCTGTTCGCAACTTGATGGACTACGCCTTGATCAAGAGCCAAGCCGAGCAGATGAGAATCGAGCGAATCGAGCGCCGGGGCCGACGGTTGACCCTGCGTTTCCTTGACGACTCGGCGATCGACCCTCAGCGCCTGATGGACTTTGTGCGTTCGAGGCCCGAAGTGTCTTTCTCACCGAACGGCGAGCTGGCATGGACGCTTTCGGACGAGCCGGGACCGAAATGGCTCTCGGCCACGAAGAGCCTGCTTGACCGCCTGGCAGCCGCCTAGCCCTCGCCTAACCCGCCTTTCTCACGAAGGTTCGGATGGCCCGCGTTGAACGAACGTTATGTGTAGGGGCGGACCGCTGCGTCCGCCCATGCGTGAGATTCACACTCCGTCGCGCGGGAGCGAAAAATGGGGACTGCCACCTATTCGCCTCCCGTCATGATCCTCGAAACAAGGCACTTGACCTGAGGCGAATTGGCTGGCTGTACCCATTTTTCGCGACCTTTACTTTCACCACGGGCTGTTAAGCAATTCGGCGCTGTCACCCGCTCCAGGCAGCTCGACTGATTCGGTACGGACCGGCAATCTTGCCGGTCCTTCGCCGCGAAGCGGCGACTTCCCGCTGTCGGTTCGCCGCCCGCCAGATCCGCGGCCTTTCTTTTGTGGCGCACGCTCTCAGCGTGCCGCGTCGAGACTTCTGGGTTGGCTCTGGGCGGTGGCGGTTCTCTTCGCACTCTCCACCTTCTTTGCCTTCACCCAATCCCCGCGTCCCAACCCCCTTCAACCAAGCGCCGCGTTCCCCAGCCTCGACTGGTGGAAGCATCCAATCGAGCGCAACGCCATGTGGCGTCTGGACCGGGTGACGACCGACATGCGTGGGGTGTTTGCCCTGCTGGATGGCCGGCACGCTTGGGCGGTGGGAAGAAACGGCACGATCCTGGCCACGGCCGACGGCGGGGCGAGTTGGGCTTCTGGCCCCTCCAACCTTTCGCTAGGCGGCGTTTTTCTTGCGCTAGGAGTGCGCTACCCCATGGTTTTGGCACGTAAAACCCGGCCTCGAGGACGCTTTCGACCACTCCCGCAAGACGCGGTCACAGACTTTGTCGATTTTTTGTCCTCGTGATTTCAACGACTTACGCCCGCAGGCCCTTATAGTCCCCCAGCCGTCCCCTATTCTGGTACGGGGCCCAGAAAGCGGAATCTCGGAGGGATGACCCTCGTATTTCCGCCACTTTCTGCCACCGGCATCTCTCCGGGCTCTGGGAACGCTATTATGTCTCACAATTCAGAAGAATTAACCATCAGGCGGGACACCCCCATCGCCGCCTCGCTAGCCTGCCAGACCACTGCCACGTCACGAAAATCGCCCGCTAGCTCACCCCTAGCAGGCCGGGGTACAAGTCGTGCGAGAGCGAAAAATGGGGACTGCCACCAATTCGCCTCCCGTCATGACCCTCGAAACAAAGCACTTGGCCTGAGGCGAATTGGCTGGCTGTACCCGATTTTTCGCCACCTTTACTTTCACTCACGGGCTGCTAGGCCATCTTTTGACCCCGCCCGGCGGCTTTTTCTGGCCCAATACGGGGTCAAGTTGGTCTCGGAGGCATTGTGATTCTTGGCCAGACCCGTAGCGCGCTGTGGGCTGTCACTTGGCCCGCGCGGGCGGCTGTTTTCAGCCGCTTGCACGGGGTTAAGAATCGCGAAAGGAGGCCGGCGTCGAGCACCGGAAAGAGCCGTGCCCGTCAGGGTGTGTGAAAAAACCCGGGACTGTCCCAAGCGCCATGCACGGGCGGGGCGCTTTATCACTGACTTGCGAGAGGCGCGGGGACTGTACCCAGGGTTTTTTCACAGATTCGTCAAGGCGCGGGCCCGGCGGAGGGGCACTGGTTCCGGCCCGGCTCGAAGCCATTCGTTCACCGTCTGACGAGGGTACTTGACCCACCGGCGATGGTGAGGGAGACCGCGAAGAACGACATCACGCTGGGGCACGGGGGGAAAATACGAAACAAACCCAATTTCGCACAAGCCAATTGCAATCAATGGGTTACGGTTAGTTCTGAACGCGCCGCGACCCAGGGGAAAAGGGGGGAAAGCGGGCCGACGTCGAGAGCCGGGGCACTCCTGTTTGTCCCAGCCGCCGGCAGGCGGCTCTCACGACGTTTGAGCCGCGAAGCGGCGCCGGAATCTAGCCTAGGGTGGAGCCGGAACGGCGGAACCCTAGGATAGGAATTGAACAGAGTCGAGCCCTGAAAGGGCGGAAGGAACGATGGGGGAAACCGGGATGGGGGAAACCGGGACAGCCTCAGTTAACACCATGGGCAGCGGGCATCTTTCCGGGCCTGCACTATACAACGGCTGGCAACATTCCATTAACGCTGGCCCGGCTGGTCGCATCCTGCTCCGCTCCTTTCGGCGCTCGACCGCCCCTGACGGTCGAGCGGGGCCTGGGGTGGGGCAAAAATCGGCCGTGCCAACGGCCGATCCCCAGCGCCCGCACCCCTCCCGCCACTCCCCTAAACCCTGTCACACCAGTTTGAAGTTTCTAACTCGCACACCATCAACAAGGTCGCCTTGCCTTGACCATCTACCCTCCCCGTGCGATGTTACTCTGGGCCCGTAAGAGCGCCGGCCTTCAGGGAGCGACAGACCGGCGCACCCCCGGCCGGGATGTAAGTCCTCCCCATGGCCTCCGTCGGTGAGCCGATCACCCGACCGCGTTACACAGAACAACGGGATCGATCCCAAACCGTTTTGGCGGCTCCGCGCGTTACCAGAGGAGCCGCACCTCATCAAGCCGTACCCGGGGCGGCCCTCGTGGGCCGCCCCGGCGTCGGCAACTGTCTTCCGCGTATCGAACTACGGTGTCGGGGTAGACGTGGTTTTTCCAGCGGATTGGACGGGTCACTAGTCGCGAACGGAGAGATTCTGACGCATGGTTCTGGATGTTGAACCATCGCCCTAGTGGGTGTACCTCGTCGATGTTTGGCGGGAGGGCAGGCGAACAGGCGACGCTCGGGAACGTCAGGCAAGAGGCTCTCGGTTATGGCTTCTATACTCGCTCCGGCCTATAACAATTCCTTCATCGTAAACACGCGATCGAACGGGCACCCGTGCTCGCCCTCAATTGCTTCGCGGCCGCCTTGTTCGCGATCGACGAGGGAAATGGCGCCTATGACGTCCAGCCCGGCGTCACGGGAGCGCTCGATGGCTTTAATTGCCGAGCCGCCGGTGGTGCAAACGTCCTCGACGATGACGACTTGGTGGCCGTCCGTGTCCGCCAGTCCTTCGAGAAATCGCTGGCGGCCGTGTTTTTTGGGCTCTTTGCGAACTAAGAAAGAGTGGATCACGAATCCATATTCAAGGCCTTCACGGGAAATCGCCGTGACCAACGGATCGGCGCCCATCGTCAGTCCTCCGACCGCGTAGGGATTCCAGTCTCGTTCTTTGATCTTGGCCAGCAGCGCCCGACCCACCAGCGGCAGAGCGTCGGCCCGCAGTGTCGTCAACTTGGCATCGACGTAGAGGTTGCTTCGTTTGCCGGAAGCCAGCACGAAGTCGCCTTTCATCACAGAGTGGGTTTTCAGCAGCGACTTGAGTTTCTCGCGATCCTCGTCCGTGAGTATCATGGGTTACCGGAGCCGATTTCGAGAGCTGCTCCCAGGCTCTTCTAAGAACAGCAAGGTGTGAAGAAATCAGTCGTACCGAAGGCGGGCGCAATGAATTGCGCCCCTACTTGACTGAAAGAAACCTTTGGTCAGGTGTAGGGGCGTGATTTATCGCGCCCTTCGGCACCACCGATTTCTTCACACCCCCTAGCCCCTCATGTCCGCCACCCATGATCGCAAACCGCACGTGGTGATTGTCGGAGCTGGGTTCGGCGGACTGTATGCGGCTAAGGCTCTGCGGCGAGACAATGTCCGCGTGACGGTCGTGGACCGCCGCAATCATCACCTGTTTCAGCCACTGCTCTATCAGGTCGCCACCGCGGCCCTCTCGCCGGGCGACATTGCCTACCCGATTCGATCGGTACTTCGAAAGCACCGAAACAGGCGTGTCCTGCTGGATGAAGCGGTTGCGATCGATCTGCCGGCCCGCAAGGTGGAATTGCGGAGCGGGACGCTGGACTATGACTACTTGATCCTGGCAACGGGCTCGCGGTACGCCTACTTCGGGCACGACGATTGGAGCCGGCGGGCGCCTGGCCTCAAGAGCCTCGAGGACGCTTTGGAGATTCGCCGGCGTATCCTGCTGGCTTTTGAACGCGCCGAGAGGGAGACGGACCAGGCCGAGCGACGCCGCCTTCTTACCTTCGTCGTCATCGGGGGCGGCCCTACCGGTGTCGAGTTGGCCGGAGCTATCGCCGAGATTGCCTGCCACGTAATGGTCGGGGACTTTCGCTCCATCGATCCTAGGACGACACGTGTCGTCTTGGTAGAGGCTGGCCCCCGTATCCTTTCCGGTTTTCCCGAGAAACTCTCCGACCGAGCTGAAGCTTCGCTCCGGACGCTTGGAGTCGAAGTGATGAAGGGTTCAGCGGTCAGCCGCATCGGCGACGACGAGGTACAACTGGGAGACGAAATAGTTCCCGCGGCAACCCCCTTGTGGGCCGCCGGTGTTGAGTCGTCCCCACTCGGTCGCTCGCTGGGTGTCCCCTTGGACCGTGCCGAGCGGGTGCTCGTCGAGCCTGATCTAAGCGTGCCCGGCCATAAGGAGGCGTTCGTCATCGGGGACCTTGCCGCATTCCTTCACCAGACAGGAGCGCCGTTGCCGGGAATCGCGCCCGTAGCGATGCAGCAGGGAAAGCATGCCGCGAAGAACATTTCGAAAGCTGTCGCGGGCCGGAGCAGTGATCCCTTCCACTACACCGACAAGGGTAATCTGGCCACCATTGGTAGGAAAGCCGCCGTGGCCGATCTCGGTTGGTTGCGGATCTCCGGCTTCTTGGCATGGGTGGTTTGGCTGTTGGTGCACATTCTTTACCTGATCGGTTTTCGTAGCCGCCTTGCCGTGATGTTGAACTGGGCGTGGTCTTACTTCACGTTGAAACGCCCCGCTCGTCTGATAACAGGTGACTTGGAACGAGGCGCGAAGCGCCGCACGGATCATAGCCCAGGGTGAAGCGAAGCGAAACCCTGGGTGGGCAAAACCCAGAAGTCAGCCCTGAAAGGGCGTAGGAACAAACGCCCTAGCTCTTTCGTCGAGAACAGATGTTTACCCCCTGCAAGTGCCTCTCCCGCAAGGGCCGACAGCCTCTCGTGTGTTATGATTGTCGTTTAATTCAGCGTCCTTTCCCGTTTTGCGCCCGCCTCGTCCTACCGGGGAAATCAGCTTGAGCCTCACCACCTTTGCCACGCAAGTTCTCGCTGACTTTCAATCGACTGCTGCAGTCGCTCCCAGCTCCCGAATGCTGGCGCAGGCGATGGTCGAGCCGCTTCCTCTGAGCGACGCGAAATTCGTGATAGAGCTCGGTCCCGGCACGGGCGTGATGACCCGTGAGCTGCTTGAGCTGGTGCCACGGGACGCGCAAGTGTTGGCCTTTGAAGTCAGCCCACGCTTCGTCGAGTACCTCAATCAGAGTGTGGAGGACCCCCGACTTGAAGTCATCCACGCTGGAGCCGAGGCAGCAGCCGAAGCGTTGCGTGCCCGAGGTTGGCGGCGCGTTGATGCCGTGGTCTCTTCGCTGGGACTCGGTTTCATGCCCGACTCACAACAGCACGCAATTCTCGGCGGGCTGATGCCTTTTCTCAGCGAGCAAAGCGTCTTCACTCAGTTTCAATACGTCCATCGCATGCACTTCCACGAAAAACGCCTGCGCTATTACGACGTAGGTGATCTGCTGCGCCAGTATTTTCAAACTGTCCAATCGCGCACGATCTGGCGAAACCTTCCCCCCGCCCACGTGTTCAACTGCAGGAAATAGCCCTCGCCCAACAGGCTCATCACTGGTAGTCGGCCGGGTCGAGAGTGACGAAGAACACGAGAGCGCCGAAGGAATATAGGGCGCGGCAGCCCGGCCTGTTGGCGGAGCGCTACAATGCCAACAGTGGTTAGATCCTGGCTGTTAGTAACCTGGCTCGCCCTGTCACTTGGCATCTCCGGAGTCGCTAAGGAGCACGGGTTCAAGCTGCGAGGGCAGATCTTTCCGCCTATGCGAACGTTCGTCTTCCTGACTTCCCACGACGGTCTGTTCGCCGATCGAGCTCTCAGCAATTACAAGGGCCGGTTCAAATTCAAGAAGCTCAAACCAGGGACTTACTCCGTCACGCTTTTCCATCCCTACTGGGGCGAGACGCACCGCACCATCGAGGTCACGGGCAGCTTCGCTGATGAGGACGGCCGTATCGACGTCACTGTGCCCTTCCCTCGCTCAGAGCAGGGGCGCGAGCGCATGCTGCGGATGCGCACGCTTGTTTCCGCGAAGCAATTGAGCATCTCTTCGAAGGCCTGGAGTGAACTGCGCAAGGCACGCCGCCAGCTTTCGAAAAACAATAGCGACGCTGCCGTCGCCCACTTGGAAAAGGCCGTCGAGATTTCCCCCCAGTTTGCCGTCGCTTGGAATTTTCTAGGCAAGATCGCCTACCGGGAACAGCGGTTAGAAAACGCCGAGGAGTACTTTCGCAAAGCCTTGGGAGAGGCCCCCGAGGCCTACGCTCCTACCGTTAACCTCGGTGGTACGCTGCTGGCATTAGGGCGCTATAGCGACGCCCTCCCCTATAATACAGCGGCCGCCGAGATGCGCCCGGACGACGCCCTGGCGAACGCGCAAGTCGGCGTCAACTACTTCTTTCATCGCAAGTACGAGGAGGCTGAGCCGTACCTGTTGAGGGCGAAGCGCCTCGACCCGTCGCACTTCACGAATCCTCAGCTGGTGCTGGCCCAAACATACGAGATCCAGGGCAGATCAGAGGAAGCTATTGCTGAGTTACGCGAGTTCCTGGCGCGCCATCCGGATTCCGCCCTTACGGGCAAGATCAGATCAGCAATCGAAGAGCTGGAGAGTGGATCCCGCAACCAGCGGGTTTCGCGGCGAACCGCGACGGGAGCCGCCGCCGAGTCTCTAGTCCCATGATGGCGTAAAAGGGGACTGCGGCGGGTTGGTCTGTTTCCTACAATGAGTCGCTGAGATGGGCGCTCGAACCTTGGCCCCACTGCGGGAGCTTCACCGTCAAGTTCTGGATGGTCGGACGACCCCAAGCGAAATTGTCGAAAGCTGTCTGGAGCGCATCAAAGAACGGGATGAAGTCACCGAAGCGTGGGTCTGCCTCGACACCGACCGCGCCCGCCGCGAAGCAAGCCGCCTAACTGACGAACTAAAGACGGGCCCACCCTGCGGCGACCTACACGGCATCCCTTTCGGCGTTAAAGACATTTTCGACACTGCCGGCCTGGCGACCGAATGGGGCTCGCCGCTCTACCGGGGGCGGGTCCCGGCCAAAGACGCGGCGCTGGTGGCTCGCCTTCGCGAAGCAGGAGCCATCGTTCTCGGCAAGACGCACACCACGGCGTTTGCTTTCTTTGACCCCGGGCCCACCAGGAATCCCCACAATTCAAACCACACGCCGGGCGGTTCGTCGAGCGGTTCAGCCGCGGCGGTGGCCGAGCGTATGATTCCGTTCGCGTTGGGGAGCCAAACACAAGGGTCGGTCATTCGCCCCGCGTCGTTTTGCGGAGTTGTGGGCTTCAAGCCTTCCTTTGGGCAACTGCCGACGGAAGGTGTCATGCCCTTTGCCCCCACTCTTGACCAGATGGGGTTGTTCACCCCTACGGTTGACGACATGGCGTTTCTGTGGCAGGCTACGCGTGGCGCTTCCGAGGTGAAAGAAGCCATAGATCGGCTAGCAGCTCCACCTTGGCCGATTGACGCCGACCTGGAGCCCGAAATGGAACGCGCTTTCGAACAAGCTTTGGAGCGTCTTCGTATGGCCGGATTCGCCGTTGCCCCTGTTTCGCTGCCTGAAAGCTTCCACGAGTTGCCACGGGCGGCGAAGTGCGTGATGAGATTTGAAGCCGCCGAAGCACACCGCCTGCCGTTCGAACAGCACGGAGCGGAAATCGGCGCCAAGCTCTTCGAGCTGATCGCGGAAGGCCGCGAGACGAGGCGCAGCGAATACGAATCGTCACTCGAGGTGCTAGTTAAGGCTCGCGCTGATTTCGCAGCGCTGACACGGGAGTTTCCGGTTTGGGTAACGCCTGCTGCACTGGGTCCGGCTCCCAAAGGCTTGGCGTCGACCGGCGACCCCTGTTGTAATTTGCCCTTCACCGCTCTCGGCGTTCCCGCTCTGTCGTTTCCGTTCGGCCGCAGTCAGTCCGGCCTGCCGCTCGGAATGCAACTCGCCGCCGGTACGAACCAAGAGGATCTGTTGCTGTCAACGGCGCTACGGTGCGAAAGTAAGTTGACCTAGAAGGCCACCCTAGGCACGTTATCCACCGCGTTCGAGAACTCCTCAGCGGCGTATGTTAGTCTCAGGTTAGGTTGTGACGCCGACCCAAAAAGACCCGCCAACAGGTCCCCACCGTTCGCAGAAAAGACGAGGGCTTCTCGCCCGGTTCCAGAGCCAAGAAAATCCACCCGAGGTCCGCATCTGATGCGCATTCTGATCGCAGGCGGCGGCCAAGTCGGCGCACTCATCGCGGGCCGGCTGACTAGAGAAGGCAACGAAGTCGTCATCGTCGAAAAGGACGAAGAGCGCTGTAGCGAACTCGAAGAGGCGCTCGACGCAAAAGTGGTGCAAGGGAGCGGCGCCAGCGTGCTCACCTTGCGACAAGCAGGCCTCGGCAGCGCGGAGATGCTGATCGCCGTCACGAGTTCGGACGAAATCAACGTCCTAGCCTGCCTAGTCGCCCAGGCGGAATCCAGCGTCAGGGTGAAGGTAGCGCGAGTTCGCACCCACGAAGTCGAGCACTGGCGCCGGGTCACCGCCCAAGCCGGCTTGGACATCGACCTCATCATCCACCCCGAGACCGACATCACCGAGCGCATCATGCGCGTAGTGCGTGTTCCCGGCGTTTCGGACATCCTTGACTTTGCCGGCGGGGAGGTGAAACTGTTCGGCATGAACGTGGAGGACGATAGTTGGGTAGCCGGTAAGACCCTCGAGGAGCTGGACCGCGCGGGCCCGCCCAGGGACTCCCTGATCGCGATGATCTTTCGGGGTCAACAGGTCATCATTCCCCACGGCGCGGAAGTCCTTCGCCCGGGAGATCACATCTACATCGTCGCGACGGCCGCGAATCTCAATGAAACGATGCGCTTCATGGGTCTCACCGTCGAGGAGTCTTTCGATCGCGTGATGATCATCGGCGGCAAGCAGGTCGGCATCTGGGTAGCCGAGGCTCTTGAAAAGCAGGGCGTCAACGTCAAGCTGATCGAGCGCGACATCCGCCGTTGCGAGAAAATTTCCAGCATTCTCAGCAAGACGATTGTGGTCCGCGGCGACGGAACCGACCAAGCGACCCTCGAAGAAGAGAACGTGGAAGGAGTCGATGCCTTCCTGGCGCTGACGAACGACGATGAGGACAACATTATCGCCTCCCTTCTTGCCCGCCGCCTTGGAGCCAAGAAGGTCGTGGCCCTCATCAACCGCCTGAATTACTTGCCCATGGTGCAGCGACTGGGCATCAACACTTCGGTCAGCCCGCGGCTGGTCGCGGTTGATCGCATCCTGCAATTTGTGCGCAAGGGGCACGTGCTGTCCGTGACGACCTTCGGTGTGGAAGAGGCGGAAGCCATCGAGTTGATCGCCACCGAAGGATCCAAGTACGTGGGCCCGAAACTCTGTGATCTTCGCTTCCCCCGCGAGGCGATCGTCGGCGCAATCGCCCGGCCGGACGGCGAAGTCATCGTTCCTCGCGGCAACGCCTCGATTCAAGCGGGCGATCGCGTCATCTTCTTCACCCTCGAAAGTGTCGTGCCGAAACTGGAGTCCGCCTTTCTCGTTGAGCCCAAGAAGGAATACGTGTGATTCGCTTCCCGGCGATCGCTTACATCTTGGGGCAGTTTTTGATCGCTCTAGCCGGCACGATGCTCGTCCCCCTCGCCTACGGCCTGCTGGTCGGGGATCCCGCTCTTCAGTTGTTCGGGCCCTCTATTCTGATCACCGCTGTGAGCGGCGGCTTGCTATGGGGCTTGGGGTCGCGGCCGGCTCGCGACCTGACGCAGCGCGAAGGTTTGCTAATGGTCGTTGCCGTTTGGGTGAGTGTCGCGTTTTTCGGCTGTCTTCCTTTCTATTTCTCTCCCGTCTTCCCGACCTTCACTGACGCCTTCTTTGAGGCGACCTCCGGGTTTACAACGACCGGCGCCACGGTATTGGACAAGGTCGAGGTCTTGCCCAACCCCTTGCAGTTGTGGCGCTGCTTCTCCCACTGGCTCGGCGGCATGGGCATCGTGTTGTTGGGAATTGCCGTTTTACCGTTGGTGGGTCACGGCGGCATGCAACTTTACCGTGCCGAGTTCTCGGGGGCGAAGTCAGAAAAGCTGCAACCGCGGATTACCGAAACGGCCCTGTCGTTATGGAAGATCTACGCCGCCTTGACCGTAGCCGAGTTTGTCGCCCTGCTGTGGGCCGGCATGAATAGTTTCGACGCGATCTGTCACACGTTTTCCTCGGTTGCCACTGGCGGGTTTTCTACCCGCACGGCCAGCATTGGTGCGTTTGAAAGTCCCCTGATCGAGTACATCGTCATCGGGTTCATGCTACTGGGCGGGATCAGCTTCGTGCAGCATTACCGGCTGTGGGTAGAAAGGCGGCCTCGCAGCTTCTTCTCGGATGTCGAGGTCCGATACTACCTTCTGCTGGTCGCCGCGGCGACGGCCGTCATCTTCATCACGCTAGTCATCGATAGCGGCTACAGCCCGTCACTGGCTTTCCGGCGTGCCTCGTTTCAGGTAAGTGCCATTCTAACGGGGACGGGTCTTGTGACGGATAATTTCGAAGTTTGGCATCCGCTCCCGCAATTGCTGCTTCTGGCGCTCATGTTCATCGGCGGCTGCACGGGGTCCACCACCGGAGGTCTAAAGACCTCGCGCATCCTATTGCTCGCGCGCGTAGTGGACCGCGAGTTCAAACGGATGGTCGAGCGGCACGGTGTTTTCGCCGTACGGCTGGGTAGTCAAGTGATTCGTGAGTCAACGATTCAGAGTCTTCTCAACCTGATCTATCTCGCCTTCGTTGTGAACTTCGTCTCTTGCGTATTGCTGGCGGCGATGGGTGTTGACGTTTTTACCTCGATCGCGGCCGTGGCGGCCTCGATGTTCAATGTCGGCCCAGGTCTGGGCGGTGTGGGCCCCGCGGAGAACTACGGACATCTGCCGCTGTTGGCGAAATGGGTTCTCGCCGGCTGCATGATCGCCGGCCGGCTGGAATTCTACACCGTGCTGGTCATCTTCACCCCGGCGTTTTGGCGCAAGTAAGTTTGCCGAAAATGCCGCGGCGGCCGCGGGTGTTCACTCAACGGAAGCAATTCTAGTCCCAATACTTGTCAGGTAGAACAAGGAGCCCGCGAAGCGCTGTAGGAAAGTAGCCCCGGCTGCAGCTGTCGGGCAGAACCCTGGGCGGGAACCAACACCCGGACAAGCCCCGGTAGGGGGAGGAAAACTTTAGAACCCGCGCCTTGATGAGCATTTTCCTGCGCCCCTCCGGGGCTTGCTCACTTGTGCATACCGAACCCACGGTTTCGCCTAGCGGCTCGTACGGCTCGGGTGCCGCCGCCAAGCCGAACTTGGCCCGGATTTCCGCGATACGATCTCGAATCCGGGCGGCGTAGTCCCCGCGCAGGTACGGCTGTTTACCGAAGTGCTCCCGGTAGCGAGCAAGCAGGGACGGGAATTCCTTCTCGAGAAATGGAAAAAACTGCTGTTGGGCTGAGGGCATAAGAAATAGGGTTCCTCCTCCAAAATAGGTTGCTCCAGCTTCAGACGCTGCGTTCGCTACTGCCGCCAGGTTGGTTTTGCTGTCTGTCAACAGCGGCATGACCGGGTTCGCGAAGACGCCAACAGAAAGGCCCGCCGCGGCTACCTGACTCACTGCCTCGAACCGCAAATCCGGGCGCGGAGCCAGCGGCTCCAGTTCGCGAGCGAGCCCGGCGTCGGTGGTGGTCACGGTAATGTTCACGTGCAGAACGTTCCTTCGCCGAACGCGATCGAGCAAGTCAAGGTCGCGAACAATCAAGTTCGATTTCGTTGTGATCGAGAGGGAGACGCCACTGAGGTCCGCGAAGACTTCCAGAATCGCTCGGGTTGTCTTGAAGCGGCGCTCGGCAGGCTGGTAGGGGTCGGTGCTTGTGCCAATGGCGATCGCCCCACGCGGACGACGCCGCATCTCTTCCCGCAAGATCTGGGCCGCGTTGGCTTTGGAGTAGATTCTCTGCTCAAAGAGCCGCCCGTCTTCGAACCCCATGAACTCGTGCGTGTAGCGGGCGTAGCAATACTTGCAGCCGAACTCACAACCTCGGTAGGGATTGATTGTCCAGCGAAACGGCATCCGCGGGCTTGTGCAGCGATTCAAAATCGACCGACTCGGAAGCTCACGGTACTCGACACGGGACTTCTTCGCCAAGGGGCGACTGGCCGCCGCCAAGCGGGCTATCCCGACGAGCTTCGGCTGACCTGGATCCGGAAAAAGCAAGCCTCTAATTTCGCCTTTTATTCGCCAATTGTCAAGGGGCTGGACGGAAGCGTCAGTCGTCAGGGGTCCGCTGGGCTGACGGCTGGCCCCCACCCATGTCGGGACCGGTAGTCTGGGGACTACCGGTCGTCCCCAACGACCTTCGTTCAACAGCGGCTAACGAAAATCTGGCGACGAATAGTTAGATGTTCGATATTCGTCTCCATGGTCAGGGCGGTGAAAACGTCAGACCCAGTAGGAGCTTTCTAATCGGTGGTTGTCCGTCTAACTCTTGCGGCGGGTCATTGTTTAGGTTAGCCGCCTGTGACGAAAGTCAGTTCGTCTCAAAAAATCGGCAAGGGAAAAGCTGTGAGAAAATGCAGGCATCGAAGTCGGGCCGCGATGAATCGCAGTATCGCGGCCGCGAAGGGAGTAGGGGCGAGTGGCCGAGGACGGCGAGCTGTAGCACACGCCGTGGGGTCGGTTGGCGAGCGGCATGTTCGGCCTGACCTAGCCGCTCGCGTGTGGCCGGCTTGGAAAGAAGGTCTGGGGACCTGCGCCACAAGGGCAGCCGTTGCCTTACGCTCGGAGCTCGAACGGTGGGCAACAGCACATGGTGGTCGAAGAGCGTGTGATAGTCTTTGGGTGAAAGGCTGAGAAATCGGCCCAACACCGAAAGAATCGTTCTACTTGGCTCGTCGTCGCGAAAAATCGGGGCAGGAGGGTGTGAAAAGATCACCTCAGCCAAACCATCCTACACTTGGGCGCAATGAATTGCGCCCCTACTTGACTGAAAGGAAAACTCTTGACCAGGTGTAGGGGCGTGACTGATCGCGCACGCCTTCGGTATCGGTGATTATTTCACACCCTCCTGCCCCCATTTTTCGCTCCCGCACCGCTTTCGCCACACGCTGCTAGGCTCCCGGGTAGCTGGTTGTGTTCGAATTCCTCTTCAAATACTCTCCGACGGTTTTCCGCAAGGGCGAGTTTGTATTCGCCAGCGGATGGCCGGTGTGGCTCCTGGTAGCACTTGTGCTGCTGGCCGGGGGAGGCTTGGGCTGGTATCTGCACCGCAACCGTGGTCGGCTTCAAGGACGCCAGCCCGTAGCCCTTTGGTCGCTGCAGCTCGGCACAGTCGCCCTAGTGCTGATCATGCTGTGGCAACCCGCCTGCAGCATTGAATCGCTGCGGGCGGATCAGAACCTCGTTGCTGTACTGCTCGATACATCCCGAAGCATGGGGTTGGCCGAGGAGGAACAGACCCGGTTGGAGAAAGCGACAGCCGCCCTAGGCTCGGGCTTGATCGAGGAGATCCAGAAAAAGTTCCAGGTCCGCCTCTATGGGTTCGCGGGGCAGCTGGCGCGACTGGAGTCCGTCGAAACGGTCGCCGCGGAGGGCAACAGCAGCCGCATCGGCCAAGCCGTAGCGAGCGTGCTGCGGGAGTCCGCGGCCCTACCCCTGGGAGCCGTCATCATCTTCACCGACGGCTCAGACAATTCAGGGAACTTTGACCGCCGCGCCGTGGCCGAGATTCGGAGGCAAAACGTTCCGGTCCACACGGTGGGCATCGGAAGAACCAAGATTCCCGGCGACATCGAGCTCGCTGAGGTCAGCGTGTCGCCGCGCGCGCTGCCGCACTCTCGACTCGCTGCCCAGGTGGGGATTCGCCACAGTGGAGACGGGGATCAAACAACCCGGCTCAGCGTTCGCGACGGTTCCCGCGTGCTGGCCTCGAAACAGATCACGCTTCCCCGGGGACAAACCGTTCACACCGAATCGGTCGATTTTGACGCGGGCGAAGCCGGGATCCGAAACTTGACGTTCCAGCTCGAGCCGCTTCCGGGGGAAACACTCGCCGGGAACAACGCATTGAGCCGCGTGATCGAGGTGCCGCGGGCGCGTCGCAAGATTCTCTACGTCGAAGGGGAGCCGCGCTGGGAGTACAAGTTTCTCCGCCGGGCGATCCGCGATGACGCCAACGTCCAGTTAGTAACGATGCTCCGCACTTCCCCGAACAAGTTTTATCGGCAGGGAGTAGACACCGACGACGAGCTTGCGAAGGGGTTCCCCTCTCGAGCGGAAGACCTGTTTTCCTATCACGGGCTGGTCATCGGCAGTATCGAGGCGGCCTTCTTCTCACCCGCCCAGCAGGAGGCGATCAGGGAGTTCGTCAATCGTCGCGGTGGCAAGCTACTGATGCTCGGCGGACGGCGAGGGCTCGGTGACGGCGGGTGGGGTGCGTCAAAGGTGGCTGACGTGCTGCCGGTCAGGCTGCCCGAAGGGTCGACGGAAACCTTCACTCGCGAGAGGGCCCAAGTCGAGCCGACGACGCAGGGGCGTGACTCTTTGATCTGCCGCTTACATGACGATCCCGCGGAAAACCTTCGGCTGTGGCGCGATCTTCCTCCGGTCGCTGACTATCAACGCGTGGGAGATTTGAAGCCAGGCGCCGTGCCGCTGCTCAACCTGGTGGCGGCGGAACGATCCATGCCGTTGCTAGTGCTTCAAAACTACGGGCGGGGCAAGTCGATGGTTCTAGCTTCGGGAGGAACTTGGCTTTGGAAGATGAGACTCCCGCATGACGACTCCCGCCATCACACTTTTTGGCGCCAGCTGCTGCGCAGCCTTGTAGCCGGGACGCCGGGGCCGGTCTCGCTGACAACAGACCGGACGCTTTACGCCGATAACGCTCAGGTGAAACTACGGGCTGAAGTCCGGACCAAAGCGCATCAACCGACGAACAGTGCGACCGTTACCGCTACGCTGACACCCGAGTTGGGTGACCCGTTGAGTCTGGAGCTGCATCCCTCCCCGGACGAAGAGGGGATTTACGAAGCAGATCTAACGGTGGCCTCACCCGGCTCCTACAGGGTCGAGGCCACAGCGCACCTCGGCGACACGACTCTCGGTTCCGACACGCGGCATTTTCGCCGCGAAGACGGTGTCGCGGAGAATTTCCGTCCCGAGCAAAACCGAGAACTCCTTGAGAAACTGGCCGAGCAAACGGGCGGGCGCTACTGGACTCTAGACGAAGTCTCCGGCCTTCCGGATGAAATTCGTTTCTCGCGGGCGGGCATCACTTCTCGCGAGATAATGGATTTGTGGGATATGCCGGCGTTATTCATCCTGCTGCTGTCACTACGGGCGGCCGAGTGGCTCCTAAGACGAAGATGGGGTCTCGTATGAGAAAGGCATGGATCGTGCTGGCCTGCTTGGCCTGCCTGACGCCGGCCTTCCCCAGAGCTGACACGGGGAACACGTATTTTTTGGTTGTCGGGGGCTTGGGGGGCGAGGCCGGGTACGAAGAGAGTTTTGCCGGGTACGTCCGCGAGCTGGAGGAACTCTGTCAAGCGACCGCTGGTGACGCGTCGCGTGTCCACGCGATTTTCGGTCGGAGTGCGACTCGCGAGGCGGTTAGCGACGTGTTCGACAAACTCAGCGGGGAATCCGGGCCCAGTGACTCCCTGGCGGTCTTTCTCATCGGGCACGGGAGCTACGACGGACGGGACTACAAGTTCAACCTTCCGGGGCCGGACTTGAGTGCAAGCGAGCTTCGCCGCCTACTTGACGCGACGCCGGCTCAACGCCAACTCGTCGTTATCACGACGAGCGCGGCTGGGGGGTCCTTGGAAACACTCAAAGGTGAGGGTCGCGTCGTCATCTCGGCAACGAAAAGTGGCCGCGAACGAAACTCCACGGTGTTCGCGGGATTCTGGGTCGAGGCCCTCGGCGACCCAGCGGCCGACAGCGACAAGAACGAAGCGATTACTGCACTGGAAGCTTTCCAATACGCGCAGCGAAAAGTGAAGGACTACTACAAGAAGAGCAAACAGCTCGCCACCGAACACCCACGGCTCCAAGGCGATGCGGCCGGGAGCTTCACCGTAGCCAGGCTAGGAAAAGCGCGGCAGGCGGCTGACGATCCGGCACTGCGTACCTTGTTTGCCGCCCGCGAGAAGATCGAGCGGAGAATCAGCGAAGTAAAAGCGAATAAGGACAGCATGCCGGAGGAGGAGTACTACGGCACTCTAGAAAAGCTGTTCGTCGGATTGGCGCAAACGCAAAACACCATTGAGGAAGCTATTGAGAACCGCTAGTCCACAACATAAAGGAAGCAGCCGCCGGCGGAACGAGCAGGCGGCGGGTCGTCGTGCCGGGAAGGCTATCACGTTGGCGGCTTCAATCATTGTGGTGTCGCTCATCGCGCCCGCATTGGCTTTCTCCCAGCGAGGGCCGGGGCATGGCAGACGCAACGCCGAGCTTAGACCTTGCGATGAGCTCATGGACCGCGGACAGCGGAGCCAGGCACGCCGCTGTTACTTCGAGCTGCTGAATTCCAGTTCAGATCCGGCCACGCAGGCGGAAGTCTACTGGGCTGTGAGGAGCTTTAAGTCGGCCAACGATCACTTTCGGGCGTTGGTCAAAGCCCGGCCCGAAGACCCGGACGCCCGGGTTAGGTGGGGCTATTTGTTCCTCGCCACGCACAACCCCTCGGAAGCGGCGAAGCTTTTTGACGAAGCTCTCAAGATCGACGAGACCCACGCGGCCGCCAAGTTGGCTAAGGCGCTGGTCTTGTCCAATCGCTTTGAGGGAACGGCAGAGAAGATGGCTAAGGAAGTCCTCGATGCCGACCCACACCTCGTCGAAGCCTACCTGCTGCTCGCCAGGATGGCGATGGAGGAGGGGAAGCTCGCGGAGGCAGAGGAGAATCTCGATAGGGCTCTCGAGAAAGCCGAACAGGCGGGTCAATCGCCGCTCGATATTTATTCGCTCAAGGCCTCGATCGACATGCTACGAGGCGAGAGCGACAGTGAATGGGTTCAGCGCGCTTTGGCTTACAACCCCACATACGGCCAAATCTATTCGGACGCGGCTCATTTCTTTGTCATCAACAGACGTTACCGCCAAGCCACTGCGCTGTACAAAAAGGCGATCGAAATCGATCCGCGACTGTGGTCAGCGCATGCAGATCTTGCGATCAACCTGATGCGCGAGGGTGAGATCGAGCTGGCCCGGCGCCACCTGGAAGTCGCATACCAAGCCGACCCGTTCAGCGCGAAGACCGTTAACACACTACGGCTACTCGACAGCCTGGACGAATTCCGTTCGTACTCCAACCTGGACGATATCGTCTTGGGCAGTCCGGAAGAGATCGAGCGATCACTCGATCGCCCGGAGATTGTCGCCAAGCTTCATAAGAAGGAAGCCGCCGCGTTGCTCCCTTACGTCCTGGAGCTGTCTGAGCGCAGCTTGCGCACTTTCGCCGCGAAGTATCGCTTCAAGCCGCAGCGGCCGGTCCAAGTCGAGCTATATCCTGACCACGAAGATTTCGCAGTGAGAACGGTGGGGTTGCCGGGCGTTGGTCTCCTCGGAGTGACGTTCGGCTATGTCGTTGCCATGGATAGCCCCTCCGGAAGGCGTCCCGGAAGTTTCCATTGGGGGACCACACTGTGGCACGAGATGGCGCACGTGGTCACCTTGGAGGCGACCGACCATCTTGTTCCGAGATGGTTCAGCGAGGGAATCTCCGTCTACGAGGAGTGGGTCGCTGACCCGGCTTGGGGAGATCGCATCTCACCGGATGTCATTAAAGCCATCGACGACGATGAGTTTTTACCCATCGCTGAGCTGGACCGCGGGTTCATCCGTCCCGAAAACCCCAAGCAAATTCCGATCTCCTATTACCAGGCGGGCCTGGTTTGTACGTTCATCGCCCAAAGGTGGGGCTTCTCGAAGCTTCACGACTTGTTGACAGGGTTTGGCGAAGGGAAATCGACGACTGACAACATCCGAGCCGTGCTGGACATTTCGAGCAGCGAGTTCGACGACCTCTTCGGCGAATTCGTGGAAGAGCGCACCGGAGAACTAGTCAAACAATTCCCCGAATGGCGGAAGCTAACGAAGCAAGCTATCGCAGCCGCACGGGAGAAGAACTGGCCGGAGGTGATCGCACCGGCCACCGAGGCACAGGCAATCTATCCGGAGTATGTCGAATCCGGCAACTCGTACACGCTTTTGGCGGAGGCCTACCTGGCCGAAGAGGATCAAGCAGCCGCTGCGGACCAACTCCAGAGCTACCAACAGCGAGGCGGACGCAGCCCCACGACGATCAAGAAGCTAGCCAAATTACTGGATGAATTGGGGCGCCGAGCCGAGGCCGTCGAAGCGCTCGAAGGCTTACTGTACATTGCTCCCGGGGACGAAGAGCTGCATCGTCCGCTGGGAGAGTGGTTGCTGGATGCTGATCGGTTGGACGAGGCGCTTCGTGAGTTCAAAACGCTACTGGCGCTGACGCCGGTCGATCTGGCGGGCGCACATTTCAACCTGGCTCGCACGTATCATAAGATGGAGGATCCCGAAAGGACTCGGGAACAAGTCCTCATGGCTCTGGAAGCCGCCCCCAGTTACCGGCCCGCCCAGAAACTGCTACTCGAGATCATCCGCTGACGCACTCCTACACCAACTAACTAACTATGAGTTTGCCCACAATTACAAACCTTGAAACTTCCGACTACCGCGAGCTGGTGGGCTCGTTCCGTGAGACTCAGTCCCGCATCCGGGAGCAGGTGGCGCGAATCATCGTCGGGCAAGACGACGTGGTCGAGCACCTGCTGGTGACGCTGCTGGTCGGAGGCCATTGCCTGATCACCGGCATGCCCGGAACGGCTAAGACGTTGCTGGTGCGGACGCTCGCCACCAGTCTCGGACTCAAGTTCAAGCGAATCCAGTTTACGCCGGACTTGATGCCCACCGACATCACCGGCACCGACATCATCGAAGAAGACGTCACTACAGGACACCGCAAATGGACCTTCGTCGAGGGTCCCATCTTTACCAACGTTTTGTTGGCGGACGAAGTGAACCGCACACCCCCCAAAACCCAAGCTGCTCTGCTGGAAGCCATGCAAGAGCTGAGCGTGACCGTTCGTGGAGTTACCTACCAGTTGGAGCCGCCCTTCTTCGTGTTAGCAACTCAGAACCCGATCGAGTTGGAAGGCACCTACACCTTGCCCGAAGCACAGTTGGACCGCTTCCTTTTCAAAGTTATTCTCGATTACCTGGACACGGATCAAGAAATCGACGTCGTCAGCCGCAACACGACCCGACCGCTACCGGATGTCGACGTCTGTACCTCGGCCGAAGAGATCCTCCAGTATCAGCGGCTCGTGCGACAGGTTCCCGTCTCTGACAACACCGCCCGCTATGCGGTCGAGCTAGTGCGCGCAACGCGGCCCAAGGACCCCGCTGCCCCAGAGATCGTTAGGAAATACGTGAACTACGGATGCAGCGTGCGCGCCACTCAGTTCCTAGTCATGGCGGCCAAAGCGCGAGCCTTGATGGAAGGCCGCTACCACGTGACCTATGGCGACATCCAAGCGCTGACTTTGCCGGTGATGCGGCACCGGGTGCTGACGAATTTTCATGCCGAATCGGACGGGGTGGACGTGGACGACATCTTGAAGCAGATGTTGAAGGATGTCCCCACCCCGCGGGATTAGCCGGGGCGGCGCCATCCCCGAACGCGCCGTCGCTTCCCGCTCCGGAGCAATTCCTCGCCTATGGCCATTCAACAATTGCTCGACCCGACGGTTCTCTCGCGGCTCGCGAATATTGAACTGGTCGCGAAAACGGTGGTGGATGGATTTCTGACCGGGCTGCACCGTTCCCCGTTCTTCGGCTTCAGCCTAGAATTCGCGGAATACCGCCCTTACGTTCCGGGCGATGATCCGCGCTTCATTGACTGGAACGTGTTTTCTCGGACGGATCGCACCTATGTCAAGCGCTATCTCGGCGAGACCAATACACACCTCACAATCCTGTTTGACGCCAGCGCATCGATGGGATATCGATCAACAGGCGTTAGCAAGATCGAATACGCTCGCTTTCTAGCCGCTTCACTGGCCTATCTTTCGCTGGGCCAGAACGATGCCGTAGGCCTGATCGTCTTCGACGAGAAGATACGCGACTTCCGAAGGCCTTCGACCCGACCCGGCCACTTGCAGGCTTTGCTTCACGCTCTCGAGCACGCTGAGCCCTCTACCGGTACGAACCTTCAGCTGGCGTTCGAGCACTTTCGGCAATTCTTGAGCCGGCGCGGACTCGTCGCCGTCATCTCGGACTTCTACGCCGATCCGGAAACGATCGTTCGCGGCGTCCGTCCCCTTGTCCACCAAGGCCAGGACCTGGCGTTCTTCCAAGTTCTCGACCCGGCGGAAATCGAGCCGCAACTGGAGCAGGCCGCGTTGCTCGAGGACATGGAAACCGGCGAACGGATGGAAGTCGCCCAGGAATACGCTAGTGAATACCGGCGTCGTATGAAAGCTCACACCCAAAGAATGAGCACGGAGACACGAAGCCTGGGAGCCGACTATCGGCTGATGGATACCTCGAAGCCATTGGACTTGGCCCTACGGGAATATCTGCTATTTCGAGAGCGCCGTCGTTGAGTCATCGCGCAGCCGGGAAAAGTAGGCAGCTTTGACCGGCAGGAGTGCCGGTCCTGCCGGGTGTCGGTCGCGACCGTGCGGGGAAACCAACTTGCTGAGCGGTGTCGGATGGATCGGATTTACGCTTTCAGATTCCACCCAGTTCGCCTGGATGTCGCCCAACGCGGACGGCTCTGTCTTCGTGGGCGCGAGTCGCCGAGCTGCCGGGCGGAATATTTATTTGCTTTTTCCGCTGCTCAAGCGGGAAGTCACGATCGCCGTACACCTTAGTACCGCGAAACCCTATCCGATCGCCGGCAGGCGATTCTCGACCCTTTCGCCGCTTGGCCCGAACCGGTGTTTTCCCCCGACAGCCGGTGGGTATACTTCGTCACCGACAGAGAAGGCAAACCGGCGGTCTATAGCATGAGTCTGTCGGATCTTGTGGAGCAGACCAGGGCCCGCTGAGAGCAAGCGAGGGATCGAAGCCCACGTGCAGTGCTCGAACATCTTGGGCCTTGGCCTGCGCTGCTAGCTCGCTTTTCTCACCAGCTGGGGCAGCGATTGGGGCGAATGGCCCGCCGGCCATGGCTCGCGGCAAACAGTTTGTGTACATCGTCCGGCTTACAGTTTGTGAGGCAAACGGGTGCGATCAATCGCGCCCCTACATCTCGAACAGCTAGTGCTGCGGGCGCACCGTTGCAGTAATACTGGCGCACCGTTGCAGTGGAGTGACGCACCGTTGCAGTGGAGCGAGCCAAGCGCAGTGCGTTCTAGCACTTAGGCGCGGTACGCTCTCCGGCGAAACGGAGAGTTGACGGATCGGTGCCGCTTTCGATTTTCAGGCACGCTGGATTTGTTTTTCCAGACGGGGGAGTAGTTCGATCAGGGTGTCGGTCACCTTGGGATCATAGGCGCTGCCGCGGCGTGACCGGATGAGCTCTACCGCCTTTTCCACCGTCATGGCCGGCCGGTAGGGCCGGTCGGTGGTCAACGCGTCAAAGACATCGACGACCGTCAGGATGCGCGCGGTCAGCGGGATTTCGTCGCCCTTCAGTTTGCGCGGGTAGCCGGTGCCATCCCAGTTCTCATGGTGGGAAAGCACTAGTTCCGCTACGGGAAACGGGAAGTCAACGGCCGAGAGTATCTCCGCACCGATCTGAGCGTGACTGGCGATCCTGCTGAACTCTTCGGGCGAAAGCCGGCCCGGCTTTGTGAGAACGTTTTCGGCAACCGCAATCTTGCCGATATCGTGAAGGAGTGCGCCGAACTCAAGCGTGCGGATCTCATATTCCGAGCAGTTCAAAGCCTTGGCGATCTCAGTACTGTAAATCTGAACCCGCTTGAGGTGGCCGCTACTGACACTATCCTTGGCGTCTACCGCCAGCGCCAGAGCTTCGACGGAGCGGGAATAGATGCGGTCGGTCTCAGACTGCCGGGATAAATCTTCGTACAGCGGGCCCAGCAGCCACTCGACAAACACGTAGAAAAGCGTGGCTATGGCGAGCACAGTCCACAACACGGCTTCCTGGCTGTGCGCCGACGCCATCCCTAAACACGCGGCAGCGGGCGCGAACAACAATGACATCCCCACTGCCGGTGGCAGGTTACGGCCTACCAACCGGTGCCAATACGCCAGACGGTTGACCGTTGATTCCGCCCAAGCACTTATCAGGAGGTATAGGATCGCCGCACCGCCAAGCGGGATCCATTCGGCCACCGCGGAGGACGCGATCGAGCTATAGACTAGGGAAGTCCAAAGCCCCGCCATAGCGGCGAACAGGACCCGTACCGCGTACTGAACCGGCGGCGGACGAACTCCGCGCTCGAAGCTCCACCGGATCGCCGTGGCAGCGGCCGACAACAGTGCGGATGGCAGAGGAGAGACCGCAACCAAGACTCCAACGACAAACAGATCAGATGTCGGTAGCTCCCCCCGGAATCGATGCACACGAAGCCGCGTGCCCGCGAATAGACAGGCGAGCACGAAAAGAGCCGCCGCACCCAGTTGCCGGTCAGGTGCCGCGGGAAGCAGGATTACCGAGAGCAGCTACGAAAAGACGACAAACAGTACCAGGTAGCTGCGGAATTCCAGAAGTCGTGAAGCCATTCGATTCCCAACTTCCGGCTAGCATCGACTGCGGAGAAGCTCTGGACGCCCACGGTCAATGACCGGCAGAGGCATTCCCGGTCCCGGCTAGTCGCCAGGACCTGGACACGTTTTCACCAGATAATACTAGTACTTGAACCCAGTTTCGAGTGTATCAGATAGGAAAAAGTACTACAACTATATCGAATGTGGGCTGATGTCAAGCAGCTTACGTAAGAACTTGAAGGGTACGATTCTTCTACTCCAGGTTGAAGCGGTGGAAGATCGAGTAGATAGTAGGGTCTACGCTTTTCACAAAGCAGACCACCGGCCGGGTCCGTCGCAGGACATCGACGAACGGGCGTTCGATAACGTTCGTAGGTGCGCCATTCGCGCCACAGCAGTTCTAACGCTGGGATGGATATCCCTGGAGCGGGCCGTCTGGAGCGGTCGCGGGCGGCTGCCGGCTACTGCTCGAGAGTAGTGGAGGGAAACTCGACCGGGTCCCGTTCTAGGCCGTAGATGCGGATACCGCCCTCGCGCCTGGGTGGACGGGTTGGACGGACTGGACTCGCCGGCTGCCGGGGAGCGACGATCTGTTGTTGCCGCTGCGCGGCCTGTTGTTGAATCTGTTTGAGAACCTCACTCTCAGGGATCCGCAAACTTGCTTCGAGGACCCGTCCGTCGTGGACGAATGTGAGGTTGTTCAACAACTCCGTGGTTTCGGGTTTCTGCTCACCTGCTTTGACTAGTGCGAGGAAGCCCTGGGCCGTGTCGAAAAGCTGCTTCGCGTCCGCTTCCGTTGGTGACGCCACTTCCAACGCCAACCGAACGTCGCTTCCTAGCGACACACCCAGACCAAAGGCGTCGACCTTGGAAGCCAGGTTGGAAGCGATGTCCGGCGTACCTGCCGTGTCGCCGCCCGTCGGCAGGTTGAAGGGACCTTGGGCGCTAATCCAAATGTGGTGGTCGCTCAAACGTTCTACTGACTGGCGAAGGGAATCCGCGAAGACGGACCTCGTTTGCGTCGAATAGCGATCGACTACTTCGCGGACGCCAGCCAGCTCACCCAGCGCACCGTATCGGCTATCCAATGCGACAAAGTGACGAGGTTCGCCCGACCCCTTGGCCGGAAAGATCTGATGGCCCCCGTAGGGTTTACCGTTGCAGGCGGAACCGCAGAGCATGTCGGCAAACACCCCGTCCTCGAAGTTCCCGCGGGCAAGGATCACCACATCTTTCGGTTCGCTGTTGGCGCTGCCCGAGTCGAGCCTCCCTGTAATCAGGACCTCGTCCAGATACTGGAACGGATTCGCGCCCATCAGTTCGAAGAACGCACCGACTTCCTGGCTCGAGTTCTTCGTTGCATCAAGAGCGGACTGGACCAGGCGCGAATTCGCCATTTCGGAAAACTGAATCCCAACCATCAAGTTGACGTCAGCGCGCGCCAACCCAACAAGGTTCGGATCCGCCCCGTACAAAGGTGCCGATAGTGCTGCGATTCCCAAGAGCAACAAGTACTGACTTCGTTCCATGCCAGTCTCCCCGCCTTATGATAGGACGAAAATGGTCGTCGCGGAATCGAACGAAGACCTTAGCGCGGATCATGCCGGGCCAGGTTTCGCTGTTTGGGCAACACTACGATCGAACGATACCTACACGACGGAGGAACATACACGGCTACCCCAGCCTCAGAGAGGCTTCGTTAAGAAATACCCCCAAGCTATTGATATAATGAGATCTAGCAGCGCCTGACAAAGCCCCGTAGGAGGCTCGCCGGCCGATGGCGAAGGGGCCCTCACACGAATCCATATCGCCTAAGGAAGGTTCGCTTTGGATGTTCAAGCCACGCAACTCCGCCCGGGAATGTTGATCAAGTTCAGCGGGAACTTGTTTTCGGTCTTCAGCGTGTCGCATCGAACGCCGGGGAACAAGCGCGGCTTCGTCCAAACCAAGATGCGGAACCAGTCGAGCGGCGCCATGATCGAACACAAGTTCTCGTCAGAGGATGTCGTTGAAAGAGTGTCCCTCGACGAGCAGGAGATGGAATACCTCTATGAAGATGACGGCCTCCACTACTTCATGAACACGGAGACCTACGAGCAGATTCACCTCAGCAACGACGATCTGGGAGAGCAGGTGTCTTATCTGATTCCGAACGCGACGCTCAACCTCCAGTTTTATGAAGGCCGTCCGTTCAACATCGACCTGCCGGCCGCGATCGAGATGACCGTCGTCGAAACCACTCCGGCGATCAAGGGAGCAACCGTCACCAACGTTACCAAGCCTGCCAAAACCGAAACCGGCCTGGTCGTCCAAGTTCCACCATTTATCAAAGAAGGTGAAAAGATCCGCGTCAACACCGCAGACGGAAGCTACCTGGGCCGTAGTTGAGGGCTCATAGACCCAGTGGCTCACCAAAGGACCAGGCTCTTAGTCCTCACATCCCCACCAAGTTCAGGTGCAGTTTTCGGAAACTCTGCTTGGCCGCCCAAACGTCAAGCGGCAACGCGGCAATCTCGTCCACATCGGGCACGGCTTCGGGGTCTTTCGCAAAGTTGACCTGGTGCAGGTACTTCCGGCACGACCCACAAACTTGTACTTGCAGGTGCTCGAGTTCAGGGGCCGAATAGTAGACGAGCTTCTTCTCGTCCGCAAACCCGCAGGCCGGACAATGCCCGCGTGCGAAGGGCCACTCCGTCAGGCACAGCGAACATACGAGTGATAGAGCGGTGCCATCACCTTGCGGCCGCCGGCAACCCACCTGGGGAGGATGACCGCAGTGGGGGCAGAGTTGGAGGGCCTCACTAGGGGGATCCCTATGCGAAACCGCAACAGCCGGTTGCAGCAAAACCCGAGCGAAAAAGCTGCGAGGGGATATCGTGTCGCGCTGGCAGAGGTAGGCTTCGAGCGCTGCTCGACAGGATGCATCGTCCAGATCTTCGGCTAACCGTTGAAGAGGGTCGGGGGCTTTGGCAAGCACCAGGTCGACCAACGGTTGGCGGAACGAGACAACGGCCCCGAAGTCAAGACATGGCCTCTGAGACGTACCCGCCGAGGTCGATGCCCCAGCGCTCGTTTCTAGGGTCCGTGCAAGAGTTTGCTGAAAACCGCAGATCTCGCTGTAGAAGAGGAGTGCGTCTTGAGAAGCGGGATGGCGCTTGGACAAAACCCTCGCGCGCTGAACCCGCTTGATGCTTAGTTTTTCGAAATCTCGAGGAACCACTGGCGTGGTGGGAGAACGCCCACTTGAAGATGATAACCCGACGGCAGGGAGAGTTCCAGCAGTGGCGCAGATCGAGCGGTCTCACAGAACTGTTCGGCCAGGACCAAGTACCGCGGCGTCGCCACTCGGTCACGTCGGTTCCAAGAATTTATCCCGCACCTTATCAAGCACTTAGTCTCCGGGCCGGCGGTCACATCACAAGACGACCGTTACCCTGGAATCGACAGTCACTGCTATCCCCACTTGTTTGCCGTGTGCGGCGGCGGGGAGCCTACGACGTTTGAGACTCCCGATTCGCGCGCGCGAGAGGTAGCAGTACCCGGTGGCACCGGGAGATAGCCCTACAACAACATCTGAAGGCAATGGAGGAGATATGCCAGGTGGAAAATCCGATTACCTAGAAGCACAGATACTTGACCATGTTTTAGGTGGCCCCGACTTTGTCCGGCCCGCGAGCGTTTACTTAGCGCTCTCAACAACTACACCGACCGACACCGGTGGAATTACCGAGCCATCAGGGGGCGCATACGCCCGCCAAGCGATCACTAACGACGCAACGAACTTTCCGGCGGCGAGCGGCACCAATCCAACGGAGAAGAAAAACGGGACGATCGTTACTTTCCCAGTAGCGACCGCCTCCTGGGGCACGATCGTCGGCTGGGCGATGTTCGACACCGCCACGGCCGGCAATATGCTCTATTGGGGAGACGTTACGCCTTCCAAAACCGTAGGTCTCGACGATCAACCCAAGTTTGCCGTCAACGGCCTCAAAGTGACCGAGGACTAACGTGCCGCTGGTTGATCTAGTTGGCCAAGGCGATGGCACGGCCTCGGGTACCGCAGCCGTGCAACTCAATGTGGCCCTTAGCGGGAACGGGGACGCCGCCGCGACGGGCACGGCCGGCATCGCTTTAAACCTCACGCTCATAGGTCAGGGCGACGGCGCGGCTGCCGGTCCGTCGGTTCTGGGTGTTGCGCTCGATCTGCGAAACAACCCGCCTGCGGGTCACTTGCTTATCGGCCTTGCCGGGGGGACGAGCTCGGCGACTTCGACCCTGACCGAGCCTCTGCCTCTTGGTGGGCATGTGGACCTCAAGGCATTCGCCCACGGCGGCGCTCAGGCCGAGGCCCACTTGTCCGCCGGTGTAGCATTGACGGGCCGCTCCGACGGAAGCAGCGTCACACCGAGCTCCGTCGTCACGGGCGTTGTGACGCTCGCCGCCAGCGCTGCCGGGGAGAGTAGCAACCGAGCGCGAGCGGTCCGGAACCGGCTGTTTAACGTCCAGGCCGATGGCCAGGCGTCGGGGAGCGCCGGCTTAACGGTTTAGGGGGCAAGGTCTTAGGGCTAGCGCCAGGCAAAGTGGGGATGCCGGAAATCACTCGTGCTCGATCCGCTTGGTGTCGAGGGCACTGCTATCGCTTCGAGATTCCCCGGTACCACTTGGGGTGGTGGGAGGCAGCCCAGCCCGGCTTAACCCATCCTTGGATCATTCCTCGGAAGGCCTCGGGAACCGCCGCGGTGCCCATGTAGATATGGACGATGATTCCGCCAATTGAAGCGACGGCGACAGCCGGGTGGATCAGGATCGCCGCCAGTCGTAAGGACCGGGGCATCGCTTCGAAGAACCAGAGCACGATGCCGCTGGCGAATAGCAGAAGGGTGCAAGCTGCTTGCACCCAGAAGAGCATTTTCTGGCCGGCATTGAAGCGTCCGGCCTCGGGCAGTCCTTCTTCGTCGTGTACCGCGTACTTGTGAGCTTTCCGAAGCCAGACCTTATCGTCAGCGTCGAGCCGCATCTGGCGCGCCCAGTTGCGAAACATAAAACCCAGAACAACGGCAAAGATCACTCCGCCCCAAGGGTGTCCCCAACGAACCGTTTCGCCTCCACCGAATACGCCGGCCAGCCAGAAAAAATGCGGCGTCCAGAGCGCCAGCCCCGTGAGCGCAGCGTAGAGAAAACTGATCGCTGCCATCCAGTGGATAGCCCGTTCGCTGAACGAGAATCGCTCAACCCTCCTATCGCTAGACTTTGACATCGTCAGGATCAGGTTCGGTCGGTTGTATTTCGGCGCCGGGCCCGGAATCTTCATAAGTCCGCGGCCCATAACGCAGGTAGTGGAAGAACGTCCCCAGAATCCCACCGACAAGAACTAAGTTGCCCAGCCACTTCAACGGCCCTTTCCAAAGAGCGACCGACCAGGGAATCTTCGGATCTTTCGGAAGCCCGTAGCTTTCCGGATCCGAAGAGTCTCGCAGCACGTAAAGCACGTGCGTCCCGCCGACACCTTCCGGGTTGTAGACACCGGCTTCGACGTGGCCGTCCTCCCGCAACTCGGTTGCCCGAGCGTTGGCGATCTGGATCAAGTCTTCGCGCGTACCGAAGCTCAGACAGTTCGTCGGACAGGCCTTGATGCACGCCGGTTCGAGCCCGACGGCTGTACGGTCCGAACAAAGCGAACACTTGTAGACCTTTTTCGTCTTGGGGCTCAGCCGCGGGACGTCGAAAGGACACCCCGTGATGCAATAGCCGCAGCCGATGCATTTGTTGTGGTCGAAATCGACGATGCCGTCTTCCTGCCGATAGATCGCGCCCGGCGCGGGACAAGCCTTCAGGCACCCAGGATCAATGCAGTGCATGCACTGGTACTTGACCATGTTCCAGGTGAGCTCGCCGTCTTCGCGTTCGAACTCGTTGAACTTGATCAAGTTCCAAAAGTTATGTTCGAGGTCGGGCAGTGTTTGGTAGGTGCCGTCAAACGCGCCGATGGTGAACTGCTGATCGTTCCACTCTTGGCAGGCGACCTCGCACGCCTTGCAGCCAATGCAAGTCGTCGTATCGATCAGTTTGGCAACGGTGTGCATGAGTTCGTCTTGCGCGCTCTACACCTTCTCCATGTTCACCAAGAACCCCTTGTATTCGGGTGTTCCTGAGTTGGGGTCCATCACTGAAGGCGTCAGGTTGTTGATCAACGGGCCTTTGACGCGTCCCAGGAAACCCCAATGGATCGGCAAGCCGACGTGGTAAATCGTCTTGCCGGCGACCTGCAGGCCTTTCATCCGCTTTGTGACCAGCGCCGGCCCTTCCACGCTGCCGCGCGCCGAGCTCACCCGCACCACGTCTCCGCTGCGAATCTTCTTTTCGTCAGCCAGCTCGGCCGGCAGCTCGACGAAAAAGTTGGACTGCAGCTCTGAGTTGGCGCTGATATGCTTTGTCCAGTAGTGGAAGTGTTCGGTCAGCCGGTAGGTGATCGCTACGTAGGGATATTGCGCGGCATCGCCGAGCGAGTCGAGGTCGCTTGAGAAAACCTTCATCGCGGGATTGGCTCCGACCTCGGGATGCAGTAGGTTCTCGACCGGCGACTCGGCCGGCTCGTAATGCTCGGGGAACGGCCCCTCGACAAAATCCGACGCAAAGAGCTTCGCCACGCCTTCCGCCAACATGATGAACGCGCCGTTGGCATCCGGCGGCGCATCGGCCTTGTAGTCGGGTACGTCGCCCGTCCAGCGGCCGTCTTTCCAACGGATCGCCGCACGTGTTTCATCCCAGGGCTTTCCACTCCCATCCGCGGATGCGCGGTTGTAAAGCACCCGCCGGTTTGCGGGCCAACTCCAGGCCCAGTCGGCATAGAGACCTAGTCCGGTCGGGTCCGCCTGCCCCTGGCGGGCGATCAGATTGCCGGCTTCCGTGACTGATCCCGAATAGAGCCAGTTGCCGCACAGCGTCGAGCCGTCGTCCTTCAAAGCGCCGAAGCCTGGGACTTGGCGGCCGCTCGAAATCTCCCGCCCGCTGATCTCCGCCGCTACTTCTTCGAGCGAAGGGGCCACCGGATTCCCGTAGCTCCAATCCATCGCCAGCAGCGGCTTCGGCGCCGTGCCGCCCTCTTTCTCATAGAGTTCGCGGATCTTCAAAAACAGGCGGGCGATGATTTCTTGATCGTCTTTCGCTTCACCGGGGGCGTCGAGCGCTTTATATTTCCACTGCAACCAGCGCGAGGAATTTACGAACGTGCCGTCTTTCTCCGCGAAGCAGGAGGCCGGCAGCAGGAAAACTTCCGTCTGGATGTCCGCGGGATCGGTGACTCCGGGATAGTACTCCTTCGCCAGTGTTTTCGCTTTCCAAAAGGCCGCGGTTTCGGTCTCGAAGTTCTCGGCGACGATCAACCATTTCAATTTCCCGAGCGCCTCGATCATCTTGACGGTGTTGGGCCCGTTCGCGACCGGGTTCATGCCGAACGAGAGCATCCCTTCCACTTCGTCGGCGTACATCTTGTCGAAAAGGAAGCCCCAGCTGTGATCGTCGCCTTCGGCGATTTTGGGCAGATTGTCGTACCCGAAATCGTTTTTCCGGCTCGCACTCTCGCCGTAGTAGGCCTTGAGCAAGCTGACCATGAACTTCGACGTGTTTTTCCAGTAGTTGAGTGAGTTCGGACGCAGAGGCTTTGGCGAGTTTGCTATTACGTACTCCGCCAGCGTGGTCCAATCGGCCCTCGGCAGCTTCAGGTAGCCGGGAAGCATGTTCCACGCGCCCAGGTCGGTAGCGCCTTGAATGTTTGAGTGGCCGCGCTGTGCGTTCACTCCTCCGCCGGGGATGCCGACATTGCCCAACAGCAACTGCACCATCGCCGCAGTATGGATCAATTGCACCGAGTGGCTATGCTGCGTCCACCCGAGCGCGTAAAGGACAGTGCCCGACCGCCCGGCGCGGCCCGTCGAACAGATGACCTCGGCCGCTTTTTCGAAAGCCTCAGCGGAGCACCCGCAGATGGAGGCCACTTTTTCGGGCGTGTAACGCGAATAGTGCTTCTTGAGCAATTGAAAAACGGAGCGCGGGTGTTGTAGCGTTCGATCCACCTTGGCGTAACCGCGCCCGTCGAGTTCGTATCGCCAGGTGGACTTGTCGTAGCGTTTGTTCGCCGCATCCCAGCCGGAGAAATAGCCATCTTCAAAGGCGAAGCCTTCCGTTACCAGAAACGTCGCGTTCGTATGCTCGCGCACGTAGTCGGCGTGGTATTGGTCGTGAGTCAGGGCGTAGTGGATCAGCCCGCCTAGGAAGGCGATGTCGCTGCCGGAACGAATCTGCACGTAAGTGTCCGAAACCGCCGCTGTGCGATTGAAGCGCGGATCGACACACACCAGTTTGGCCTTGCGATGGCGTTTGGCTTCCATGACGAAACGGAAGCCGACGGGATGGTTTTCGGCCGGATTGCCGCCCATCACCAACACGACGTCCGTGTTGGCCACGTCGGTCCAACCGTTCGTCATGGCTCCGCGGCCGAACGTGGCGGCCAAACTGGCCACCGTGGGGCCGTGTCAAAGACGGGCCTGGTTTTCGTAAGCCAGCACGCCCAGGCTGAAGCGCAGCTTCCCGAGCAGGTAGTTGATCTCGTTGGTGTCGGTGCAGCCGCCGATCATGGCGACATTGGCAAGACGGTTAACCGTGCGGCCTTGCGGGTCGCGAGCTTCGAAACCCCGGTCGCGCGAGTCTTTGACCCGCCGGGCCATCTTTGTAATAGCCTCGTCCCACGAAATCGCCTTCCACTCGGTGGCGCCCGGCCCACGATAAAGCGGTCGCGTCAGCCGCCGATCGTTGACAACGAATTCCTTGAGCGAAATGCCCTTGGAACACAGCGTCCCGCGATTAATTGGACTCGACGGATCGCCTTCGATGTGAACTACCGTCGGCTTGACGTTTTTCGCCTTGTCGCCAAGTGTGTGGATGACCACGCTGCAGCCCACCGCGCAGTAAGGACAAATACTGTGGGTCTGCGTCGTGCGCGCAATCTTCAGCTCGCGGGCGGCGGCCTGAGCGGGCCGCAGATCGAACCCGAAGGCGGTCGTCGCCAGCGCGGCGCCTGTCTTGACGAATCCTCTTCTAGAGACGTCTCCCGGCATCGCAACCTCAAACGTGTAGAGGTTGTATCACGGGGGTGAGAGGGGTGTCAATGAAGGAGGTGAGTGCGCCGAGTGCGCCGCCCCGATGTCTGTCTGTTCGATTAGTGGTGTTAGAATCGAAACAGCTATGAAATACAGGGTTTTGATCGAGCAGGACGAAGACGGGCCGTTCGTCGCGACCTGCCCCTCCCTACCCGGATGCGTTTCGCAAGGGGTGACACGCGACGAGGCTCGCCGCAACATCCAGGAAGCCATTACAGGCTATCTGGAGAGCCTCGAAGAGCACGGCGATCCCATCCCGCCGGGGATTCAGGAAGAAGTGATCGAAGTTGTTTCTAAGTGAGGCTGCCTGTCGTCTCGGGCGCCGAGGCTGTCAAGGCGTTTCGAAAGATCGGCTACCAGTTTGACCGCCGGCACGGAAGTCGTGTTGTTCTCCGTCGCAACGCTCCTCCATATCGCCGCCTTTCGATTCCAAACCACAAGGAACTGGCTAAGGGCACACTTCGGACTCTAATCCGGCAGTGCGGAACAGCCAACTTTCTGGCGCCAAAGCCGGATCCGGCCAGGTTATGCACCCACTTTGGCAGCCTGCTGAGGGGCCTCTGACGGCTGTTAACTGGGTGTAAGGGTATTTACCGCGGGCGAACACCAAGCAGTACCTCTTCAGCCTCACTCCCCGCTCCCGGCGCCGGAACTCAAGGCCAGAACGCAGGTCTTCGCCCTTGCAGTCAATGTACTTCGCGTACTGCGTCTCTACGTGCTCTACATTAGGAACATCTACGGCATCTCTCTCAGTGAAATCGTGACGGATGCTCCATTGACCCAGCAAAAGCTCCTTCCACAGAATAAAATTAGGATGTTGCTGAGGAAAACGCACGCGGCAAGTCCTCCAAACAAGCCGTTTGTTGAACGTCCGTTGAGGCGACTGGCGGGTGCGGTACTGCTCCAAGCCCTCGACGATTTGGGCCGTGGACCAGGGAAGTATCGGGACCAGGCGCAGAGATGGATGAGTGGTCAAGGTGAGAGTGAGGGAGCGCAAAGCACACCGGGCAAAGAGGTTCGGGTTCAGGGCGAGCCGGGACCGAGGGGGTTGGCAGCGTGATTCCAGACAGGACCGACTCGCAAGATTCTCAGGTTCAACGAGTAGTCGAGGATGCTCTACCGGCGGCTGGAGAGGGTGTGAAAACGGGGACGCATGAGCAGCGCCAGCGGCTCCGTAGCGAGTTTTTCCGCGGCAGGAGGCTGTGGATTGAGTACCGCGGGCAAGTGCTGGCCGCTAAGGTGGTCGACTCTGGCGACCACGGGCTGGGAGTGGAGATGCCCGCACCACTGGAGGTCAACTCGTTCGTTTCGTTCGCCGGTGTTGGACTTCGAGGTAGCGCACAAGTTAAGCACTGCAGAAGAAGCGACGACGGCGTGTTTCGTGCTGGACTCAATCTTGAAGCAGTCAGTTTCCGCGAACTCGATGTCCCCAGCCGGGCACTCTCCAGCGAAACCGTCCAGGTGCATGACCCGCGTGATCGATTACTCAATGCAGGTGCGATTGGGGAACCAAAAGGCCAGGTTGCAGATAATCCTGTCAAAGGAGGTGAAGAAGTGCAGTTCGAAGAAGTGCAGTTCGGCGACACGCAGGACTCAAGCGAGGAGAAATCTCAGGCCACCGGTTCGGGGCCGACTATGTCTCAACTTGCTGGGGAAAGTACACAAAGAAGAAAGGGATCTGGACAGTGCCGGACAATCAGGCTTGCCGGATAGGGAAGGGGAAGCAGCTTCAGCAATACTTTCTGAGATGGCGAAAACCGTGTCTCAAGCCATGGAGGTTGGACTGCTGAATCTCGAACTGCATCGGGCGGACGAGATCGAGGCCGTAAAGCAGGAACTGCGAGACTCCAAACTCAATGAGATTCTTCAGGGTTGGACCGAGACCCAGCAGCAAATCGCGGAGTTGAAGGCAAATGTGTCCGAACAACAGGCTGGGGTTGCGGCCGCAAAGGACACGCTGTCGCAGTTGTGTGCGGAGACTGAAACAGCCCAGCAGCTGCAAGCCAGTAGAGTTGACTCCATACTGGAGCGCCTGCCGGCGCAGGAAGCTGAGCTGCCAAAGTTGAAGGACTCTATCGAGGATCTCTCGGGGAAGCTAAATGCAGTAGTTCGGCGGCTCGACGTTCTATCGAAAGCCTGGCATTCGCTCTATGAAGTGGAGAAGCAACGTCAGACCGCTCTGCAACAACTGACTGAAGTTACGGGGAGTTTAAAAGCTGCGTTACCTCCTTTCCCAGAAGAACTGGCGGATGAACTGTTGTAGCCCTCTCGCTTTGGAAACGGAAGCCATGGAGTGGACCCCGGGGGTTGGCGCCCCCACCTTCAAGAGCTTGCGCCGCAAGGAACTTCAGCGGAGCAGGTCGTTCCCGTTTAGTGTCGGTAGCCTTGCAGACCAGGCCCATCGCAACTTGACCGAGTTTCTCGGTGATCTTGTAGTACGCGATGGTCTGGCCGATCACGACAGCCCGAGTCTACCTTGAAACAATAGATGGCGGTAACAAGCCTACCCACCAGCTATTCCTTTCAGAGCCCGTTAGCTGCCTGGTCTAGCTCGGTTTTGGCCTGTTCGGCCACCGCTTGCGGAGGCTCTGATGGCTGATTGCTGGATCGGAAATTATTTCTCGACATCTACCCGACGGCGACGCCCTTTCGTGGAATATTCCACCGTGGGCGGGTAGCAAAAGCAGCCTGCCTACCGATGAAGCATCCGAGTCGCTGAGGCCCTGCCACAGGACGAAGTCCCCGAAATCGCTGGAACCTAGAATACTGCAACTCGCCTGCTGCCTCATCCTGATGCGGGGCTTATGAGATGGCTTGTAGTCTTGCGAACCCGAGAGCCTTCAACAGAAGCTCGGGACGGCGTCTAGGCTAGATCCGCTGTTGCGTTGCCCCCTACACCACCTTCGCTGGATTCACTAACTTCCCGATCTCGGCGGCTTCGATCGTCACCACATCGCCCGGCTGCAATGCCGCTTCTTCCGTTACGATGATTCCGGTGCCGGTGAGAATAACCGCCGGTGCGGGCACGGGGTTACTGCGTAGCAGGTATTCGGCCAACTCCTCGAACTTGCGCCGGAGTTGAGCGGTAGAAGCCGATCCCTCAAACGTGGTTTGTCCGTTGCGAGTGATCGTGCAGCTCAACTCCAAATCATATGGATTCTCGATCTCTTCCGGGGTCACAATCACCGAGCCAAGCGAGCAACAAGCTTCGTAGGCCTTCGACTGTGGCAGATAGAGCGCGTTTTCCTTTTCGATGTCCCATGCAGAAACATCATTGCCCAGCGTGTAGCCCACAATGTCGCCGCGGCTGTTGATCACAATCGCCAGTTCCGGCTCGGGAGCGGTGAACTTAGAGTCCGCGCGAATGCCGATCGCCTCGCCGGGGCCGACGCAGTAGCGGCTGGTCCCCTTAAAGAAGATCTCCGGACGGTGGGCCGGATTGTGCACGTAGCCGTACATGCCTTCGCCGGTGCCAAGTTCGGCGTCGCGGAACTCCGCGCTTGGAGCGTAGGTACACCCGCAACCCCACACTTCCGACGGAGTCACGGGAATTGCCCCGTCCGCGCTCACCGTTTCCGTTACAGTCATCTCGGAAGCAACTTCGCTAAGAGTTCGGCGCTGCTCTTCGGCCTTTTGAATCAACGAAGCCACGGTCTGCTCCGGGATCGGTCGATAGCCTCCGTCTTCCACGATGGCGGCCATCAGCGCTCCTGAAGAATCTCGAATCTGTGCTAGTTTCATCGTCTCTCGATCGTGTGGTGGCGGGTCCGCAAAGAGCGCCAATTCGTAGCTTCAGCCGCGTGCGCACACACTGCGCTATGAGGGGTGACGCACTACTCTCTCAGACCAAAAGTAAGAAGAGTAAGGCCTGCTTTGACGGACAGGTATTGTTTGCCATCGACAAGGTAGGTAATGGGTGAATTGTCCATCCGAGCGCCGAAGTTTTTTCTCCACAGCAACTTGCCGGTCTCGGCGTCGAGGGCCATGAAATTACCTTCTATGTTGCCCGAGAAGAGGACGTCGGCGGCGGTAGTCAGCAATCCCGATTCCGAGACCCCCCTCATCTTGAACTGCCACTTCCTTTCTCCCGTCTCGGGATCGATCGCGCGGATGGCCCCGTAGCCCGCATCCTTTTCCGCCATGTGATTAGGATAGATTCTTTCCACGAGGCTGCCATCGTATCGGTTGCCGGCGGTGAAGATCGGTTCGCCCAAGTAAAACATGCCCCAGTAATCCGCCCAAACCGACAAGTAGAAGAGACCGGTCCTCGGGCTGTAGGAGGGTGCATACCAGTTGGTCGCTCCTTGCGCGGCCGGGTAAACCTTGACGCCCTCTTTCGTCGGTTCCACACCCGGTAGTTTGATGGGCCGGCCGTTTTTGTCGAGGCCCTTGGCCCAGGTCTGCTTGGCAAACGGTTTTCCCAGTAAGAATTCGCCTGTTTCGCGATCCAACACGTAAAAGAAAGCATTGCGGTTGCCCCACAGCATCAGCCTGCGCGGCCGCCCGCGAAACTCTCTGTCCACCAGCACCGGGATTTGAACCGCGTCCCAGTCCCAAACGTCGTGGGGCGTGAACTGGAAGTGCCATTTCAGCTTGCCGCTATCAACGTCAAGGGCAACGACAGAACCCGTGTAGAGATTGTCGCCGGGCCGTATGTCGCCATTCCAATCAGGGCTGGGATTCCCAATGCCCCAGTAGATAAGGTTCAGGTCAGGATCAAACGATCCCGTCACCCAAGCCGAGCCGCCGCCCGTCTTCCAAGCGTCACTCTCCCAAGTCTCGTGGCCTGGCTCGCCAGGGCCGGGTATGGTGTAGAAGCGCCAAGCTTGTTCTCCGGTCTTCGCGTCATAGGCGTCAAGGTAGCCGCGAATGCCGTACTCGCCGCCGGCGGTTCCGACGATGATCTTATCCTTGACCGCGAGAGGCGCCACGGTCACGGTATAGCCTTTCGTGTTGTCACAGACCTGCCGGGACCAGAGAACGTTTCCG
The DNA here is from genome assembly GCA_965222095.1 of Bryobacterales bacterium. Taxonomy (GTDB): domain Bacteria; phylum Acidobacteriota; class Terriglobia; order Bryobacterales; family UBA6623. Next base: position 131,037 of record CBDCTD010000004.1, on the reverse strand, counting down.
GTTTTGGCGTCGAGCGCCAGCAGCCGGCCATCGAGCGTTCCCGTAAAAACCCGATCGTCGAGGAGGGCCACGCCGCGGTTGGTGCGGGCGACGGTGTTGACCCTTTTTGGCAAACTGTGGACGTAGGTCCAGAACCTGCGGCCGGTCTTGGCGTCGAGCGCTATGACATTGTTGTTGCCTTCGGTCAAGTACATGGTGCCGTCAACGACGAGCGGCGTCGCCTGCAGCTTGCCCTCCGTGCCGGCATGAAACATCCACTTCAGTTCGAGGTCGCCAACATTCTCCCGGGTGATCTGCTTCAGCCCGCTGTAATGCTGGCTTTTATATGTCCCCGAGTAAGTCGCCCAATTCTCGGGCTTGGCTTCGGCGTTGAGCAGATCCTCGTAGCTAACCTGGGCTGTCACGGCAAACGACCACAGGGCAAGAAGGATCATGCGCCCGAGAGGTCTCATGGCCGCGTTCCCTTTGGTTTTAGAGTGGCGAGGTAAGCGACAAGGTCATCAATTTCGCGCTGACTCAACTTTTGCTCGAAGGAAGGCATCGCGGAATCTTTGTCCAGCTCATATGCTTCGAGGTCGCTTTTCATGACTGAGATAAGGCGTTCCTGCGAATCAAGGAGCTGGAACGAGAAAGTGTCTTCATTCAACCGCCGGCCTGCGACGGTGCCCCCCCTCGAGTGGTAGCACGCAGCCCCCAGTAAGCAGGAGAAACTCGCTCGTTCGGGCTGAGGATGGATCTCTTCAGTTCATCGAGAGATCTCTTCCCTCCGATGTGACTCAGATCGGGGCCGCGGCGCCCGCCTTCACCGCTGACAGTGTGACACCGCGAACAGTCGCCCTTGCCCCCGAAAAGCTTCGCGCCCGCGGCAGCGTCGCTCGCGCTTTCCTTGGCTCCAACGGGGCGTCTGAGCGCCTGAACGTGCGCTACGACCTGCCAACGTTCCTTTTCGCTAAACGTGAAAGGCGGCATCCCGGTACCCGGAATTCCGTCTCTGATCGTTTCGTACAGCTCAAGGTCCGTAATACGACCGGACGATCCGATCTTGATCTGACGGCCTATTCCAGGTGTGCCATTGCCGTCCAGTCCATGGCATATAGCGCAGAAGGGGCGAAAAAGCCGAGCGCCGGCCGCTTCATCGTCGGCCGACGTGTAGGGGTTTTGAATACCGGGTTGCTGGGCAGAGAGCGAAGCGCAAAACAGCGTCAGGACAGCAAACCATCGGCTGGTGTTATAGCCCATTGGCCTTATCGACTCACGATGAATCGCGCGCCGTGGCATGCCTGTCCCAATCACCCTATGCTCACAGTGCGTAAGCTCGTCCGCTCAGGTTCCCTTCTGAATCCCCGCCTCTTCGTAGACCACGAAGAACTGATTCGGTTCGATCTTCTCGAACTTCTGATTCTTGCCGCTAGGCCAGACGACCTCGATCTGTTCCACGACAAGATCACCTCCGAGACCAAACGTCAGCGGCAGCTCGCTTTGGGAGCAATAACTCGAGCCGCTTCGAACCATCTGCCACTGCTCGCCGGAGGAACTCCGCACTTTGACAACCGTCCCGATGCCGCTGCGATTCGACTCGCGGCCTACTAGCTTCAATCGCAGATATGAATTGGCATTGCCGCCGTCGTTGCGCAAAAGATACGCCGGACCATTGTTTGTCGAAATTACGACGTCGAGATCCCCATCGCGATCGTAGTCACCGTAGGCGGCACCGCGCGCGACGACAGGGCGCACAAAATCCGCTCCAACCTTCTCGTTGGCAAGCTCAAACCGCCCTTGTCCCGTATTCCGAAACAACAGGGGCGCTTGCTGGTATTGAACTTTCGGCTGGACCCGACTGATCTCCTGCTCCAAATGTCCGTTGGCGGCGAAGATATCCAGGTAGCTGTCAAGATCGTAGTCGAAGAAAAATGTTCCGAAGGTCAGATACAGCAAGCTGGCGCGACCGACTGCGCTCGTAGGAGCTTCATCCACAAACAGCCCGTTGCCCTCGTTGCGGTAGAGCGACAACATCTCATTCGAGAAGTTTCCGATCAGCAGATGCGGGCGTCCCGAGCGGTCGTAGTCGGCGGCGTCAACTCCCATGGCGCCCCGCGCCTTGCCGTCCTCGGCGAAAGCTACTCCCGAAGCCAGACCTTTATCGGTAAACGAACCGTCTCCATTGTTGCGATAGAGCTTGTTGGGCTGCGTGTCGTTCGCTTGGAAGATATCGAGCCATCCGTCACTGTCGAAATCGAGAAGCGCCACACCGAGGGCCTTGCTGGTGTCGTCGAGAACCCCGGCAGGGGTTGTGACATCCTCGAACTTGCCGCCACCGACATTACGATACAGGCGCGATGAGACACCGTTATAGGATTCCGGCGTGCAGTAGGACTTTGTCTCGCCGTCGAGCGAGCACCACAGGTCGTTTTGAGGACTCCATACGACGTAATTGGCCACGAACACGTCAAGGCGCCCGTCGCGGTCGTAGTCAAGCCAGGCGGCGCTTGTGCCGAAGTTCGCATTGTCAATGCCTGCTTGCTCGGTGACGTCCCGGAAGGTCTCGTCGCCCTGGTTGCGGAAGAGGCGATCCCCTTCCAAAGCGGTGATGTAGAAATCCTGATACCCGTCGTTGTCGTAGTCCCCGACCGCAACTCCCATGCCGTACATCTCAACCGCTAGCCCGGCTTCCTTTGTGACGTCGATGAACGTCCCCTTGCCGCTATTGCGATAAAGGGCCATGGTCGCCTTTCGCCTCGGGTCGGATTCCCAACTCTTGCTGTTGACGAGCAGAATGTCCGGCCAATCGTCGTTGTTGAAATCGAGAAAGGCACAGCCGGAGCCCAGCGTTTCGGGCAGCCACTTTTTGCCGGAGCGCCCATTGTGGTGCACGAAGTCGATGCCGGCAGCTGACGTCACATCCGTGAAGACCACGTCGGCGGCCGCAGTCATCACGGTGGGGTTCCCGTCCTGGGAATCGCTCGGCCCACAAGCTCCTGTGAGCAGGCACACGGCTACTGCCGAGAGCACCAGCAGGCTTGCCGCCTGGGGAGAGTGAAAGCTCTTGCACTCGCGGTTGGACAGCGCAAGAAACGTCGTTGGAAAAACACTTTGGACTCGGTAGCTATGCGTTGGCCTGGCTGCACCTGGCTCCTCGGCCCTCACGGAAGGCCCCCGAGCTCGTCCATTCCCGTGCCGGCTGCCCTCGCGCCGACCTTGATCGGCAACTCGACCGAGACGTGCTCGTGAATCGATTGGCGCTCGTTGTTGTCTTCCGGACTCAGCCGGCGGATGCGCGCGGTGACCGTCTGCGCCGACTCATCGGCCTTGAAGCGCCGGAACAGCTTCTCTTCCCGCGCCGCGTTTTCGGTGTCGCCCAAGCCCCGGTAACAGAGCATTCGGCGATAGTGCATCTGGAGATCTTCGGGGTCGATTCGGGCAACGCGGTCCAGGACCTGAATCGCTTCTTCGTACTGGCGCTTGAGGAAAAGTATGTTCGCGATTTCGTTCAACACAACACGATCGCGAGGGTACTGGCTTTCGGCACGCCGCAGAGAAGCCAGCGCACCGTCGTAGTCCCCTTCCGACTTCTGAATCTTGGCGTTGAAAAAGTGAATGCGGCCTAAGCTGTCGTTTAGTGCCAGCGCTTTCTCGACGAAGGGCCTCGCCCCGTCTGTCTGGCCTTCCTGGATCAACGCTCGGGCAACGTTCAGCCAGCCGTCGGCGAAGTTCGCATCGGCCTCGGTCACACGCAGAAAAGCGTATTCGGCTCCTTTTAGATCTCCTTGCAGCAGCAAACCGATCCCGTAGTCGTTCCAACGCTTCGCGTCTTCCGGCTGAACGGCCGGGCCCCAACTCGTCTCTCCCGGACTAATCTCCACCTTTGCTTCCGCTCGAGCCAAAACCACGATCGGTAAATTGGGAATACGGTCTTTGATCTGGCCGGCAACATTCTCCGGGATATCGGCGGGAAAAAACGTAAAGCGACGATCGTCGTAGCCCTTGCTAAAGCTCGCGGTATCCGTCGGGTCCGGCTGACCCGCGTAGGCAAACTGCGTGTAGTAATGCGAAAACTTCCGATAGTTCAACTTGGCCAGCAAACGGATCGGCCCGCGCGCGTTTTCAGGAATCTTCATCCGAAAGTGCGCCACATCGGCGGCGCCAGGCGGTATGAGCCGCACATAAAGGGCGCTTCGGGCTTGGAAAGCATTGCGCTTGTTGATGGGGTTACTATGCTCGTCCAGTAGGAACGCGCGATAAAAATGCGCTCCGCTTTCAACGGGACCCGTCCCGTCGTCTTCGACCGCGCCGCTCCAGAAGATGTTTCGCCCATCCGCGTCCAGCGCCTGAAGCTCGAGCCAAACATCGAAAGAATCCACCGTTCCACCAGGGAAGAAGTGCCCTACTTTGCGAGTCCTTACTACGACGTCCACCTTGATCGTGTCACCGGCTTCGACCTTCGGGGACGCCCTATCGATCGGTGCGGCAATCTTGCCTACTTCTCGGATGAGTACGGTCCCGCTTCCGGCTTCCGCTTCCTCGCCAACGGCGAACCCGGTGGAAAGCACCTGAGCATCGGCCACCCGGCGCCTCATGGCCGGCGCGTCAGCCCCTTCTTCGACCGGGGAAACAGCAAAGATGTCAACCGAAACGATATTGTCTTCCAGGAATTCCTTCGTAACACGGAGCTGCTCCTCGTCCCGATTCACGTAGGGCACAGCGGTATTTGCGGCCGGAAAACGATGTGAATGGACCATTCCGTCCACGTTCCCGGGGTCACTTGACTCCACCAGAGGCATGTGACAATCGACACAGTCTGCCGGCTGTTCGGGATAGTAGAACGAACGTGCCCCGTGGCCCGACACACCGCTCGCCTGCCAGTTGTCGTACTCGTTGAACCCCCGAAACCAGCGGTAGTCATTGACGGGAACATCCAAATGCACTTTATGGCACGTGGCACAAAACTCGGCTTTGTCGAGCCGCATGAACGGTTTCATGAACGCCTGCCGATGCGCCGCCGGAGCGGTGTTCACAAAGTAGTCGTGAATGGTCTTGATCACCGGGTTGTCGCTCTTCGACATCTCGTGCAGCGGAGGGTAGGTGATCGTAAACCCGCCGTTGCCCATCGTGTCGCTCACATGGGTAACCGAATGGCAGGACATGCACCCCAATCCCGCCAGGGCCTCAGTTGTGTCGATTTGCTCTTTGACGGGACGCTCGAACAGCCCGTTGAAAAACATTGCGTGGTCATGGCATCCCGCGCACCACTTCGAAGCCTCGACGCCACCCGTCACTTCCTGCATGTACTCGATCGACTTGCGATAGAACTGATTGTTGAACGACGAGAAGTGGTGCATCGAGCTGTTCCACTGCTCGTAAATATCCTTGTGGCATTCGCCGCAGACCTTCGAGTCCAAGAAGAAGTCCGAGGGAATAAGGCCTCCGGTATTACTTTGAGCCGAGGACGGAAAGAAAGGGCTCCCAGCGCCCGAGCCTTCGTAATCCATGCTCACGGGAGCTGTCGTGGGGTTGACGATCCGATCATCCGCGCTTGGGAACCACCGCAGCTGCAGCCAGCGGCTCGACGGTAACGCCAGCGCCACCACGAACGCTACGCCCAACACCCGAGAAAAATGAGGTAGGCGGCCTCGCGCGTAGCCCCAAACCAAAGCAGCCCCGAGAAAGCCCAAAGACCCGTGAACGACGACAACCCACAGATGCGGTCGCGTCGCCCCGACAAAGCACAGGACAATGCCCAGCGCGCCAGCCACCGACAATACCGCCGTCGCCGCCCGTGCATGCTTTCGAAACGAGCGGACGGCGTCGACCCTCCAGACCCAAAGCGCCAGAAGCAACCCCAGGCCCAAGACGATGTGAAGTAAAACGTTGGCGAGATAGAAGACGCTGGCTTCCGGAAAACCCCAAACCCAACCGGTGTTGAGCAGGAGCAGCAGGAAGCCTGCCGCCACTACTTTGGACTTCGTCAACAGCTCACCTCAACGGCCGGATCAGCCTTAACCCACCCCTTACGTTGTATTCTCGCAGATACCGGCGGTGGGATTTTTCGTCGGGGTAGTGCTCGGAAGGACCGTAAGGGTAGCCCGTCATGGCGTGAAAAGGAAGAGGTTCGACGCTGTCGCCAAAGGCTGTGTTCGCTTCGTTCTCCTTTGCCCAGCCGTCGGCGAAGAGCAGGAAATCGCGCCGCCAGCCAGGCGGAAGATCAGGCAAACCCGTCGCCGGAAACCTCAATGCCAACTCGTCGCCCGCGCCAAGGATTACAAAGCGATCGTCGATTGCCTCAAGTAATTCAGGCACTTCGCCGTAACGGGTATACATCCCCGGCGTTGGATTCCACATCGACGTCAGCTGTACCCGCGCGTAGTCGTAGCGCTCCGGCTGTTTACGTTCCGAATGAAGCTTGAGGTCCGAGAAACCTCGGAACCGGAGGCTCGCTTGCTGAGGTTCGATGCTCGACAATCTCGTCTCGGGAGATCCAGTGTCTACCGCGGCGAACACCTCGTCCCAGTAAAGGCACATATTTGTGAGGATTCGCACTTCTCTAGAATCCGAGAGGAACTTACCTCGCAAGTCCACGGCGATCGTCCGTGGTCGTCCCGCCGGCAGGCCCATGTCTGCGACAACCGTAACCCAGTTACCCCGAGCGTCTCGCACCTGTAAGGAGGGCAACTGCATCGCGCTAAGCTTGCTCTGCCCACTGGCAACTAGGATGCTTGCATCCGCCCAATCGACCCAGCCATGGAGAAACAGTACAACGTCGTCTCGCCCCCTAAGAGAGGGAAAATCGAGCGTCAGCGAATGGTGCTCGGCGCGCCCGGCAAAGTCACGCTCGAAATCGTCGGGGTACCGCCGGTCTCTCTTCAATAGACGTTCCCGAACGTCGTGCGAGTGGTGATCAACTGCCCGCCGGGGATAGTGGCGTTCGTCCACACCGTATAAGCGAAACTCCGGAAACGGCGGCCCCTTGAATTTCTCGCTGCTGAAAATATCCACCTCGCTCGGGTGATCCACCGCCAGCAGCTTCAGCTGGTCGATGTAGGCGACTTCCCGCAACTCCTCCGTAATCCTAACTTCGTAAAACCCGTCGCGCGGTCTCAAAGCACTGCCATCAATCCACACGTACTCGTCATGATCAACCGGGAAGAACTTGCCTTCGCCCAAACTTGTCCCCAGCGGCGCCACCGCCAAAATCTCACTGATGAACTCAAACTCCTGCCCGTTCCAGGTGAAGATCATCGGACACGAGCCCGACAGTCTCGGCTTCTCCTCGTAAACGTGCGCCTGGCCCACCGCCTGCTGGGACTCATTCTGGATCAGCCCGTTCGCCCAAGTGATGCGGACCGTATCGATACTCTCGGCCCCGGCCAGACCGAAGGTGAGCGGCACGCCCTGATAAACCTGTTTGCGATAGAGCCGTCCGGCCTTGACTTCCACGCGCGCCCCTTCGGCGAGAACGTTGTTCTTGACACCTTTCAGGTAAACCGAAACTTGCTTGTTTGTGGTCTCGGTAGCGTTAGAAAGCTGATAGGTGCGACCGCCGTCGACCAGGGCCACCACGTCCTCGCGTCCGGACCCGTTGAAGTCCGCGGCTACGGCGGCAACGATTCCATCTGGGAGTCCCGACACTTGGCCCGCTTCGAACTTCATACCCCCGCGGTTGAGCAACAGGCCATTGCTCGTGATTGCATCAACCCAGCCGCGGTTCTGAAAATCTCCCCACGCCAGCACGCCGGGCATTCCCGGGCCCGCGCGGAGGTGCCCGTCATGATTTCGAAGGATTCGCGTGCGCCTGTCAACCCCTTCTCCCCAAGACATCGCGATGTCGAGGAACCCGTCGTTGTCGAGGTCCACCACATCCAAGCGCACGCGGTCACCCGCGGGCTTCGCCCCTTGAATTGTCTTGGCTGCAAATTCTCCGACCTTGCGGTCTTCGTACACTACGACCTTGTCGGTGTAGGCCACGACAATGTTGAAACCATTGTTCTCCCACAGCTCGAGCGCCGCCGTGGCCAGCGCGCGTGAGCCTGTCACAAACGGGAACTTGTCGGAAACATCCAAGAAGGTTCCGTCGCCGTTGTTGCGGAGCAAAACCTGCCGCGCCCCGACCGCCAGCAAATCAAGATCGTAGTCGTGGTCGTAGTCGACCCAAAGCGCCGATTGAAAATCACCTTCTGCAAGCAGTCGCGGGTCGCCGCTAACCGCACCTTTCTGGACTTCGGCCAGGTAAACCCCATCACGCGTGATAAGGCCAAGGTCTTGGAATCCGTCGTTGTTGAAGTCGCCGGCCGCAAGAGACCGAATCCCTCCCCCCACTTCCTTCTTTGCGGTGAAGCCGTCACCGCGGCTGAACGCGATCGATTCGCGAGACCACACGGCCAAATCCACGGTGCTGTCGCTGTTCGCCTGGAGAAGGGTCAACCCGATCGGCAGTCCCTCAAGCCCCAAAGTCAACTCCACGGCTCGGAACTCTGTTGTCGCCAGTTCCGGCGCTGGGGGGCCAGGGTCAATCGGGTCGTATAGCTCGGAGTAAAAACTCCAGTTGATGTCTTCGCCGATCGCGGCCCCTGCCTGCAGATCCTTGAGCTCGCGGAATCGGTCGAGTTTCTGCTTCGCGCGCTCGGTATCGATACGCCGCAGAACGTTATAGAGCTGGAAATTGGGCGCGGCCAGGCTGGGGTCGAGCTCCGACGCCCGTTCAAACGCCGCAATCGCTTGGTCGGTCTCTTTGTTCAGCCGGTACAGAACACCGAGGTTGTAGTGTGACTTCGGCTCGTCGGGAACGAGCTTCAGCATCTGGCTGAATTCCTGGATGGCCCGGTCCGCCTCCCCGAGCCTCTTGAACTCGATGCCCAGATTGAAATACGTGTGCGGGATTGACCGGTCGATCTCGCGCGCCTTTTCGATCTGCGTGATTCCTTCTTCCCGCTTACCGACACGCAAAAGGGACAGCCCGTAATTCAAGTGCTCCCGCGCGGAACCAGGATTCAGCTCCAGGGCTTTGCGCAACTCATCCACTGCTTGAGTCTGTGTTCCCGGGTTTTCGTAGAATGCCTTGCCAAGGTTCCGAAGCTGCTGCAGCTCTGCCGCCTGGGCCGGGTCGAGTTTCGGACCCGAGGGCGGAGCAAACATCAACGCCACACTGCCGATCCCAACCAGAACAACCACTGCGATGACTACCTTTTTCATGCTTCGATCCTCCCATGGTAGCGGAACCACCCAGGCGCGTTCAGCGTCGTCCCCGCTCCGTTGTGAAGGACCCCACAGAGTGGTGGGCGCTATTGTTCGCTTTGGTGGCGACAAACACTCCTGTTTGTCCTGGTGGAAGGTTCAGACAAGCCTAAGTTTGTCGGACCGGCAAGATTGCCGGTACTCAAACTGGGCGGCCAAGAGTGCCGGCCCCCAATCAAAACACATGTTCCGAGGTTCTCTAGAAGCCGGCCTTTCTTGTTTCACGTCCATTTCATCACCCGCAAGGGACTGTCAGGGACCGTCAACGATTTTCGCATCCGCAGCTGCTTTGTCTCCGAGATGGGGCAGACGACGAAAATCGGTGACTGTACCCTTCTTCGAGGCGAAGGACTTTCACCACGGGCTGCTACACCTTTGCCGACTCGATGGTGACGGCGCTTGATCATTTGCGTGCCACCGCCGTTATCTCGATTCTGGCGTTACCTGGGAGAGCGGCAACGGCAACCGTCGTCCGGGCGGGACGGTCCTTCTTGAAATACTGAGTGTAGACGGCGTTCATTCGGGAGTAGAGGGAAATATCGGCTAGAAACACCTTCACGTCGACGACGTCGGGATAGCCGTAGCCGGCAGCCTCCAAGATAATCCTGATGCGCTTGAAGATATTGTGAACCTCGTCTTCGAACTTGTCCGGGTATTGCCCGCTTTTGAGGTCAGAACCCGTCTGTCCGGAGCAATACAGTGTGTCTCCAGATTGAACGCCTGGACTGTAGGGCCTCCCGGTGGGGAATTCAGGCGGATGGACGATCTTTTTCTCGGCCGCGACAGTCGACAGGGTTACAGCCAGCAGAAGGAGTGAGACGGTCAGGGTTTTCATTGTCGGGTACGCTCCTGGAGATTAGTTTGTACGAAAGCAGAGCTAAACCTGTCAAGGTCTCCGGCACCACCGATCTCGCCTGTGATCCTTAACCCCCAGACACGCAGAGAAGCCCATCACCGAGCCGGCCATTTGACGCGTTTTTCACCAGGTCACTAGAATCAAAGCGAAGCACCCTTCTTCATCCCTCCCCAGAAATCATGCTGGATCGGATCACCGTACGCGGAGCCCGCGAGCACAACCTCAAGGACATCCATCTCGAGATTCCCCGTAATAGCTTCTCCGTCATCACGGGCCTAAGCGGTTCCGGTAAATCGTCGCTGGCGTTCGACACGATCTACGCCGAGGGACAGCGGCGTTACGTCGAGACGCTCTCTCCCTACGCCCGGCAGTTCCTCGATCAGATGGAACGGCCTGACGTCGATTCGATCGAAGGACTTAGCCCGGCGCTGTCGATCGAACAGAAGACTTCCAGCCGCAGCCCGCGGTCAACCGTCGGAACAATCACGGAAATCTACGACTACCTCCGTCTGCTGTATTCCTCGATCGGTGCGCCGCATTGTCCGACCTGTGGCGTCCTGATCAGCCAGCAGTCAAGTGATCAAATCGTAGCCCAAATCATCGAGCGGCAATTGGGCAAACGGGTGATGATTCTAGCCCCCGTCGTCCGCGGCCGGAAGGGAGAGTTCAAGAAGGAGTTCGAGCGGTTCGCCCAGCGGGGATTTCTGCGCGCGAGAGTCGATGGCGAGGTTCTCCAACTCGGCGAAGAGATTCGTTTGAACCGACGGCGGAATCACACGATCGAGGTCGTCATCGACCGCCTCAGTGTGCGCGAGGGCTTGGAGCGACGACTGACCAACTCCATTAACACGGCGACCCGGCTCGCTGGTGGGTTGGTCCTGGTGGCGGAACCGGGAGGCGACGAACAGCTGTATTCCGAAAAGCTGGCTTGCACTCGCTGCGGCGCCAGTGTGCCTGCTCTTGAGCCGCGGTCGTTCTCCTTCAACAGTCCTTACGGTGCCTGTCGGACTTGCTCCGGCCTAGGCAGTCTTTGGGGCTTTGACCCGGAGAAGGTGGTTGTTGACCCATCAAAGCCGCTTCTCGAGGGAGGGATAGCGACTGGCTTGCTTTCTCCCGCGATTGAGAGGGATCTGAAGTCCGCCGCGAGGAAAGCTCGCATCCGGATTACGAAACCGTTCGATGAGCTTTCCGACCGCCACCAAAATGTGATGCTCTTCGGGACCAGCAAGGGTGCCCGCAGTGCCCTATCTGCCACCGATTTTCCCGGGTTGCTAGGGTTGCTCGACGATTGGAATGACGAATGTAATGGAGAAGATTGGTCGGAACGCCACCAGCATTGGCTAGACCAGTTCACTTCGCCGGTTCCGTGCAAGGCTTGTGGCGGTCGGCGTTTGCGCCCGGAGAGCCTCGCTGTGAAGGTCGGCGGTGTTTCCGTCGCCGGCGTCGCTGGATTGCCGATCGAGGGAGCGTTGCGTTTCGTCGACGGCCTGAAACTAAATGATCGCCAGCGGCAGATCGCCGGCCGTCTGGTAGACGAGATTCGAAAAAGGCTGCAATTTCTCGTTTCCGTGGGGTTGGAATACATGAGTCTGGATCGATCCGCGGCAACACTCTCGGGCGGTGAAGCTCAGCGGGTTCGGCTGGCTACTCAAATCGGGTCGCAGTTGCGTGGCGTGCTCTACGTCCTTGACGAGCCGTCGATCGGTTTGCATGCCCGCGACAACGATCGCCTGCTTAACACGCTGGCCCGACTGAGAGACATGGGAAACACCATTTTGGTTGTCGAACACGATCTCGAAACGATTCAACGGGCAGACTACGTTGTGGACCTGGGTCCTGCGGCCGGAAGGCTGGGCGGCCAAGTCGTTGCAACCGGAGTTCCCGCCGAAATCGGGAGCTGCGCGGAGTCCCTCACGGGGCAGTACCTGAGTGGCAAGAAACAAGTCCCCTCCCCGGCGAGGCGCCGTTCACCAAATGGGAAATTCCTGACGGTTCGCAACGCTCAGCATCACAACCTGAAGAGCATTGACGTAGAATTTCCGCTCGGGATGTTGATTGTCGTCACCGGCGTGTCCGGTAGCGGCAAATCGACGCTGGTCAATGACATTCTCCACCCTGTGCTGGCCAGGAAGATCTATCGATCTCGAGGGCACCCAGGACGCCATCGAGGCATCGACGGACTCGACGAGATCGATAAGGTTGTCCGAATCGATCAGTCGCCGATCGGGCGGACTCCGCGCTCAAATCCCGCCACCTACACCGGTGTATTCACGGCTATCCGAGCACTCTACGCCATGCTTCCCGAGTCCCGGGCACGCGGCTACAAACCGGGGCGGTTTAGTTTCAATGTCAAAGGGGGGCGCTGCGAGGCCTGCCGAGGCGACGGCCAGCGGCGGATCGAAATGAGCTTCCTTCCCGACGTGTACGTCACCTGCGACACCTGTCGCGGACGCCGCTACAACTACGAAACTCTGGAAGTCAAGTACAAAGGCCTCTCTATTGCCGACTTGCTGGAGTCGACGGTCGACGATGCGTTGCCCGTGACGGAAAACATTCCTCAGATCCGCACCAAGCTGCAAACGCTATCCGACGTCGGACTCGGCTATATACATCTTGGCCAGTCAGCGACCACGCTTTCGGGCGGCGAAGCCCAGCGCATCAAACTCTCCCGCGAGCTAAGCAAGCGCCAGACAGGAAGGACGCTCTATCTGCTGGACGAGCCCACAACCGGCCTTCACTTTGACGACATCCGAAAGCTGCTCGAGGTGCTCGACCGGCTGGCAGAGCTGGGGAATACCGTCATCGTGATCGAACACAACATGGACGTGATCAAGTGCGCCGACTGGGTCATCGACCTCGGCCCTGAGGGGGGCGAAAAAGGAGGCGAGGTCGTGGCCTGCGGCCCTCCGGAAGAAATCGTAAAGTGCCGGAAAAGCTACACCGGGAGGGCGCTGGCAAAAGTTGTGGGCAAGCCTAAACGGTCAAGCCGGCGAAAGCGAACCCGCGCAAACTAGCCTTCTTCCGCGCGCAACTTCCCGCTCGCGGATCGCCGAATTCAACGAAGATACGTGACGTACTGGTAGCATAAAAGTCCAGTCGTGTCAGAGGAATCCCCCGAACAGCCGTCGAGTGGAGTTAGGCAGCCTTCTACCGAGCCGTTGAGCCCGGATGGTATACCTGGCCCCGCTTTTCCGGACGCCTCCTCGCCAAGCGCCGAACCCTCACCTAGCGGCTGGACCATTTGGGACCTGCTCCTTCTTATGCTGTTGTCGGTTCCCGCATTAATCTTCTCTTTCGTTGTTACCATCGTCGGGTTCTACGCAGTTAACTATGTGGCGGGGTCGGGGTTCGATTCGGAAGCGGTGATTGGCAGCGTTCTATTCCAGCTCGTTCTCCAATTTGTGTGGTGGGCCATTCTTCTCAGCTTCATTTACGCCGTGATTACGGTCAAGTATGGCCTGTCTTTCGGGGACTCGATAGGCTGGCGTCGACTCGGCAGACCCTGGTTGGATACAGTCCTCTACTGCTGGGGAGGCGTTGCTCTAGCGTTCTCGGTGGGCGCCATCGCAAGCGTAATTTCCATGCCCACCGAACCACTTCCTATTGAGCAACTGCTGAAGGATCCTCAAGCGGTCCTTGTTTTCGCGGTCTTCGGGGTTCTGATCGCGCCGCCAATGGAAGAGATGGCCTTTCGCGGTTTCCTCTACCCGGTGGTTGAGAGATCGTGGGGCAAAGCTGCCGCCGTCCTGGTGACGAGCGCAATCTTCTCGTTGCCACACGGATGGCAGTACGGATGGCATTGGCAAATCCTCTTGCTGCTGCTCTACGTCGGTGTCGTATTTGGCGTGCTACGCGCTAGGACCGGATCGCTAGTGCCCTCTACACTGGTCCATTGTGCCTACAACGCCACACTTTTCGCGGCGCTGATCGTTGGGGGAGATACGCTTCAGAGCATGCAATAGCGCGATTGCCGGTGTTGTGAGCCGATGACGATCCGGCGAGGAGAAAAAGTGATGCTATTCGGTAGGAAGCGGCTTCGGATTCCCGAATCTGCCGTGGCGGCTTATTGTCGGCGCTGAGTCGAATATGGTCAGGACGATCGAATGGACGCCGGGCGGCGTGGTCATGATCGACCAAACGCGCCTTCCCAGCGTGGAAGAATACGTCACCTGTAGGACGTATCAGGAGGTCGCCCATGCGATTCGATCGATGGTCATCCGCGGTGCACCAGCGATCGGTGTAGCCGCCGCCATGGGTGTCGCGCTGGGTGTCAAGGGCGCCTCACCGGAGAGCGATGACCGGCGAGAAAGTGATGCGACCGCGGCTGAGTTGGCCGCGGCAACCGTCGAGCGACTCGACCGCGAAGTGGAAACGATTTGCTCCACGCTTGCCGCCACGCGCCCCACCGCGGTCAATCTCTTCTGGGCGATCGATCGCATGAAGCGCCGCTATCGTGAGCTGCGAGCGAGCGGAGCCAACCTTGAAGCCATACGGGAGGGACTGACCGAAGAGGCTCTCACGATTCATCGAGAGGACATCGAAATCAACCACGCCATGGGTCGCCATGGGGCGAAACTGCTGCCTGCAGGGGCGACCGTCATGACGCATTGCAACGCTGGTGCCCTGGCAACCGCGGGCTACGGGACGGCGCTGGGGGTGATCCGCGCCGCGGTGGAAGCGGGTAATTCCGTCGCTGTGTTTGCCAACGAGACGCGACCGTTTCTGCAAGGTGCGCGGCTCACGGTATGGGAGTTGCAGCAAGACAGCATCCCGGTTACCCTGCTCACCGACAACATGGCCGGCCATGTTCTTTCCTCGGGCCGAGTGGGCGCCGTCGTGGTGGGCGCTGACCGCATCGCCGCCAACGGTGATGTTGCCAACAAGATCGGCACCTACAGCCTGGCTGTCCTAGCCAAGGAGAACAAGGTCCCCTTTTATGTAGCCGCTCCCCTCTCTACGGTCGACCTCAATACTGCTTCCGGTAAGGAGATTCCGATCGAGGAGCGCAGTCCCTCGGAAGTTACGCACATTCAAGGTGTAGCCGTGGCGCCAGTCGAAACGGCTGTACTGAACCCCGCGTTTGATGTCACCCCGAACCGCTACGTCACGGCCATCATCACCGAGCTGGGGGTGGCGCGAGCGCCCTTTGAGGAATCGCTCCGGGAAATGGCCGAGCGAACTAGCTCAAAGACAGCGTAGCCGCGAGGTGGTCGCATGGGTGGTGACAAACACTCGTGTTTGTCCTGGCTGGCAGTGCGGACAAGCTTCAGCTTGTCGATTGTCCGGCCGCGAGGGACTGCCGGTCCCATCGCATCATTCGAGGATCTTGTCCAGAATGCCTTTGGCGCCTCCGCCGATCTCCCAAGGACACTCTCTTCGATATCGGTTCTACCTGACGTAGTTGTGTGTGATGTATTGCACGATCTGCGCCAGCTCTTCCTCCGTACCCGGCATCCCGTTGTTGACCATTCGGGCGACGAGTTGGCGGGCTTCGTCCGCTGATTCTGGTGGGGCGACCTCGATCATTTCCACTGGGTGGCACAACGAACAGCGGCCCTGGAAGAGCTGCTCGGCACGCTGGGGATCGTAAGAGGCCGGTTCCTCCGCCGTCGCTTCGACCAGATGTTCCGCCGCTGCCTTCGACGCCTGATTGACCTGTTCCTGAGATCGCCGCTCGCGAGCAGAGCGCTGCAAGTCCGGTGATATCGCAATCAGATACGACGTGACCGCCCACTGCTCATCCTCACTGATGGGATCAAATAGGCTGGAACGCTCTGCCATGCGCCGCACGGTTTGCCGCCAGGCGTCGGGTGTACGGGGCCTCGCCAGCACAGTCCGCAGGTCGTGGCACTCGATGCATTTCGTCGAGAGAACTACCCGCCCCGCCTGAAGACTTTCGGGCGAGGAAAACCGCTCCAACTCCGATTGGTCCTCAAGTCCGGCCGTTGCCAAATGCTCGTGGACACGAGCGATGTTTTCCGCACCGAACAGGTCCCCGGCGAGGACGGTTGTCCGCAAATAGGTCTCATGGAAGGCGAAAGGCGCCGACAGTCCGATCAGCAGAACGGTGCAAACGAGGAGCACCGTTCCTAGCGCCGGCACGAGTGCGGACTCCAGGTGCTTGAAGTAGCGAACGATAGCGATCTTGATGATGAGAATGGCCCCGATCGCCATCCCGAGCGTCAAATGTGCCACCGTGCGAGCTGGAATCTCGATTTGATACTCCCACATGCGCGGAACCATCTGCGTCATGAAATAGATGTAGATGGCGCCGTAGAGATAGCCGATGATTCGATGCAGTAACATCAGCCAAAGAGGCGCTTCGCTCTTGAGTTTTTCGTGGTCGAATGGGTATTTCCACAAGTGAAACATTAGGAAGGTTCCCGCCGCACCGAGCAGCAGAAACACCGCACCAAGCACCGCATTTCCAATCGGATCCATAGGACACCCCCGTGTGCTGCCGGTCGGCTCGTGGCGCAACTCCGCCGGTCGGCGCTGTTGTCTTGGTCATTCTAAGGCAAGAGCCGAGGGAGACACTGGTAGCAGCGGTTTCCAATCGCCTCGTCGGGCCGTCTCCGCCGAACTCGCCGCGGAAGCCGCTGCTGGGGACGCCGGCTTGGGGCGAGCCGCGTTAGCTTCCCCTGCCAGGGCTGCTCCTCCACCAAACAACGCGGTTTTTAGGACATCTCTACGTTTAATCGCAGTTTGAGAATGGCTCTTCGAGATAACAGTTCGACTCCCGGGCGTTTGGAATCGGCCGATTCCAGAGGGGAAGTTTTCGGGGGCCAGTCGCCGTATCCGCCGGGCGGGGCACGAAGGGTTTACGCCAAGGGCACTCGCTTCGACCGTTTGATCTGCCGGTCTCGCGTAATCAGGCGCACGTTGTGTACCAGGCTGGTCGCGGCGATGATTTCGTCCGCCGGGTCGCCCCGGAAGTCGAGCGTCTTGATCTGGCGACAGACTGCCAGGTCGATGGGCCAGATGTCAATTCCCGACAGCGTTCGGGCGAACTCCGGGGACTCGACATCGAGCGCCACCCTCCCGAGTTGCGAAAGCTTCGTAAGCTCCCAAAGGACGATCGCCGAGATGCCCCAACGGTTCTGAACCAGTAGCCGGCGTTCGCGCTGGGTTAGATCCCCCTCGAGTGCGAAAAGCAGAATGTGTGTGTCAAGGTTTAGCATCCCAGCGCAGGCCTGTCGAAAGAAGGTCGTCCTTGGGTTTGACTTTACCTTTCATGCTGCCAATCAGCCGGGCGGACTCCCGAGCGATCGGCAGAAGCTTGGCGACGGGCTTGCCATGCTTCGTGATTACAATTCCCTCGGGGCCCAGATGATCGAGCAAGGCGAGACACTGTTCCTTGAACTTGGAGGCATTCACCTGTCGCATCAAGCCTCACTGTAGCAAGTGGTCAATTTAGATGTCCAGTCAATTTAATCGACCAGTTCGGATCGAGCGGTCGCACCCACCTGGCGCACGCATTCCTGCGTACCGTGTGGCCATTCGTGGCGACATGGAACCGACATACGCGTCGACTCTTGCGCTGTTTGCCGACTGCTGCCTTTCTCTCTGAGGGGGTCCCAGACTGTGGTGGGAACCGGCCGGCGGACGGTCGTCTCTGCGAGGGTAACCTTAGGGGGAACACTCGCCGGGGTATGCTATCGTAAGGGTCGCCTGTCGAGCAAACATGCCCGCCACGCGACTCAATCGCAGTTGATGAGCGCCTCGGAGATCGATCGTACGCTGGTCCGCTTGGCGCACGAGGTGGTTGAAAAGAACGAGGGCCTTGATCGGCTCGCGATTATCGGGATCCACCGCCGCGGGGCTGTCCTGGGTGAGCGGCTGGCGGATAAAATCGAGCGGCTCGAAAGCCGCCCGTTGCCGGTCGGAAGCTTGGACATTACTCTCTACCGCGACGACCGTTCCGAAGTCGGCGACAAGCCGGTCGTCAACAGTACCGATATCCCTTTCGAAATCACAGGGAAAGACGTGATTCTGGTGGACGACGTGCTCTACACGGGCCGCACCACCCGGGCTGCGTTGGACGCGTTATTTGACCACGGCAGGCCCCGCACAGTGCAATTATGTACCCTGATCGATCGGGGGCATCGCCAACTGCCCGTCGAGGCGCGCTTTGTCGGCAAGGTTGTCCCTACTGGAGAGAGCGAGTCCATCGAGGTTAACGTAGATCCGATCGATGGCCGGGAAAGAGTGCTGTTGGTGGAGGGGGCGGACGAAGCTTGAGCACTCTGACTCGCAAACCATCGAGCGGTTCGGACGGCTCCGCCGAGCCCACGGGGTCAGGGGCCGTTGGGCGGGAGCTGTCCCGGGGGCTCTTGGGAATAGAGAATCTCAGTCGCGAGGAGATCCAATGGCTGCTGGAGCGCGGTCGCTACCACCAGCCGATGCAGTTGCAGGCGGTGAAGAAATCCGATACTCTCCGCGGCAAGACGATCGTCAACTTGTTTTTCGAGCCTTCGACGCGTACACGGACAAGCTTTGAAATTGCGGCGAAGCGTCTGAGCGCCGACGCGGTTTCGATCTCCGAGCAAGGGTCCAGTTTGTCGAAGGGTGAGTCGCTGGTCGACACGCTCAACACGTTAGCGGCGATGCGTCCCGATGTCATCGTGATGAGGCACTCGGCGTCGGGGGCGCCGCACTTTCTCTCGCGGTTTCTCAAAACGCCAATTGTGAATGCCGGGGACGGCCGGCACGAACACCCCACGCAGGCGCTGCTCGACGCCGTCACGATTCTCGACTATCGGCCTTCTCTGGAAGGCTTGCGGGTCGCGATTATCGGCGATATCTCGCATAGCCGGGTGGCTCGCTCGAACGTTCACTTGCTGTCGAAGTTTGGGGCGCGGCTGGTCCTGTGTGGACCGGCCACCATGCTGCCTCGCTCTCTTGTTTCCCTGGCTCCTGGAATCACGCTGACCAACAGCATCGAAGAAGCGGTCACGGACGCGGATGTCATCATGATGCTCCGGGTGCAGCTGGAACGCCAAAACGTGCCGACATTCCCCAAGAATGAGTACTTCCAGTTTTATGGACTTGAGCTTGACCATTTGCGACTGGCGCGTCCCGATGCGATCGTAATGCACCCTGGGCCCATCAATCGGGGCAGGGAGCTTTCGTCGGAAGTGGCTGACTTCCCGCGCTCGGTGATCCTGCATCAGGTCGAAAACGGCGTGGCGGTGCGAATGGCGGTGCTCGAGCGGGTGTGCGGGGCGTGCTGATGAACGCTTTGGTTTCGGAGGAAGGCGGCCGGACGCCGACTGTGCTCTTGCCGCGGCTGGGTTCTGGCGAATAAATGCATGAGTCGTCTGCTGATTAGGAACGGCCGGGTGATAGACCCGGAATCGGGTCTTGACGCGCAGCGCGATGTGCTCGTCGACGACGGGCTCATAGCCGCGGTCGAGCCACGTCTTGAAGTCGGCGAAGCGGAGGTTTTCGACGCCTCCGGGTACGTCGTGGCGCCGGGGTTTGTCGATATTCACGTCCACTTGCGGGAACCGGGCATCGAGCACGCCGAAACGATTGAGAGCGGGGCTCGGGCAGCGGCGGCGGGTGGATTTACCTCCGTCTGTTGTATGCCGAACACCATTCCTGTCAACGACAGCCCAACGGTGACAAGTTTCATCGTGGAACGCGCGCGCCGCTATGCCGCGGTGAATGTATTCCCGATCGGTGCCATCACCAAAGGCAGCGAGGGTGAGCAGTTAGCGGAGATCGGCGCGATGAAAGGCGCCGGAGCTGTCGCGATTTCTGATGACGGCCTGCCGGTCATGAACTCGGGCGTGATGCGCCAAGCCATACGATACGCTGATTCGTTCGGGATGACGGTCATCGACCATTGTGAGGACCTCAACTTGAGCGTGGGTGGGGATATCCATGAGGGCGAACGGGCTGTACGCCTGGGCTTGCGCGGGATCCCAGCCAGCTCGGAAGATGTGATGGTTGCGCGGGACGTGATTCTCAGCGAGGCTTTGCAGGCCAAGGTCCACGTAGCTCACATTTCCACTCGCAACTCGATCGAGATTGTTCGTCATGCTCGGCGGCTGGGCATTCCTGTAAGTTGTGAGGTGACCCCTCACCACTTTGCGCTGACGGATGCCGAAATTCCTGACTACGACAGCAACTACAAGATGAAGCCTCCCTTGCGGGCCGGCCGCGACCGAGACGCCGCACTGGATGCGCTCGCTGATGGGGTCATCGACGCCATCGCCACCGACCATGCACCACACACGGGCAACATGAAGATGCAGGAGTTCGAGCGCTGCCCGTTCGGCGTGACGGGCCTGGAGACGGCAGTCGGGCTAACTCTTGAACATCTGGTTCACCCGGGCAGGATCGACCTCAGGCGCATGGTCGAGCTGTTCACAACCGGACCGGCGCGGGTAGTGGGACTCGATCGCGGAAGGCTCGCCGTGGGTGCTCCCGGCGACATCACCGTCTTCAGTCTTCAACGAGAGTGGACGTTTGACGTGAATCAGACGCAGTCGAAAAGCAAGAATTCACCTTTTGATCAGCACAGTTTCCGAGGCGGGCCCATTGCTACCATCGTCGCCGGCGAGTTAGTCTGGGACCACCGTCAGGACTCGTCATCGCACGTCCCAGCCCATGGGCTGGAGACCGTACCGGCATCTTCCTCGCCTTGAATCTAACCTAACTTAGAGAATCGACAAAACTATGAATCGCTCGCAAATCCGTAACATCATTCTCGTCGCTCTGGCGCTAGCTCTTCTTGCCAGCTCTCGTGCGATCGCCAGCTTAACGATCGAATACAGCTGGTGGAGCGCGCTGGGGCAATTCGAAACCTGGCTCCGGATGTTGCTCTACAAGGTGTTGCCGGCCGCGGCTGTGTCCCTCGTCGCCTGGCTGACCTTGCTTTGGGCGCACGGTCGCGGGACCGCTTTCGCCGGGGCGCCCGTGGGGCGTTACTCGTGGTACTCGAAATTGGTTGCGGTGGTGCTTTTGGTCGTCGCCATCGTTTTCGTCGGGACGTCGGTCAATCACTGGACCGTGATGGCCTACGTCGGCTCGCGAGGAATTGACCCTGCGCCCGATGCCTGGACGGACCCCGTCTTCGGCCTGCAACTGCCGTTCTACCTGTTCGAGCTCCCGTTCTATTCGTTGCTGTTGCGAGTGGTCTTTGTAGTCGCGGTGTTTTCCACGGTCATTTTCTGGGCGGCGGGCCGTGGCTGGCAACTGTTCGAGCGTGTACGCCAGTTTCGCGCCTCAGGGGGTTCTGTCGAGGAATTCGACCCCGGTCCGAACCCTTTGCTGTTGCCCGGAGCGACCCGCGCGGGGTTTGCCCGCGTCTTGGGATCGTTGGCCTTGCTGGCTTTGGCCGTATGGTTGTTCCTGTCGAGGTACTCCCTGGCCATGAATCAGTACTCGTTCATGACCGGTATTGACTACGTGGATGAAAACTTCACGCTGCCGCTGCGCTGGGTAGCGATCGCGGGCGCGCTGGTGGCCATCCCCCTCGTGGCCGCCGCCCGCTACAAAATGCTGTTGATCGTCCTGGCCGCGTCACTGGGGGCGAATGTCCTGATTCCCACCGTGGTTCGTTCGGTTTATGTACGCCCTAATGAGCTGGAGCTTGAAAAGCCCTACATCGCGCGGCACATTGAAGCGACCACGCATGCCTTCGGCCTGCAGGCCCGGGCAACAGAGCAGCCGTTTACGGCTTCCCGCGAGGAGATGCTGGACGTCAATGCGCACGCGACCCTAGTGGATAATATTCGCCTCTGGGATTGGCGCGCGTTCTCCGATACCATCACTCAGATTCAAGCGCTGCGTCCCTACTACCGCTTCGCCGACGTCGACATCGATCGCTACATCATCGACGGCAAGATCAAACAGGTCTTGCTTTCGCCACGGGAGATCGACGTCAACCAGTTGCCTGTTGAGGCCCGCGCCAGTTGGATCAATCCACACTTCGTCTACACGCACGGCTACGGCGTGGTGATGTCGGAGGTGAACCGTACGACCGACGACGGCCTTCCCGTGTTGTTAATCCAAGACGCCCCCCCCGAGGTCAAGATCGCGGACATCAAACTGGACCGCTCGGAGATCTACTACGGGGAGTTCACCCACGACCCCGTGTTCGTTACGACGGATCAAAAAGAGTTCGATTACCCGTCGGGCGACCAAAACATCACCTCGAGCTACGCGGGACAGGGAGGGTTTCCGATCCACTCCCTGCCGCTTCGATTGGCGGCGTCCATCACTCAGGCGGATTACAATATTTTGCTCACCGGCCAGACCAACGAAAAAAGCCGCATGATGCTCTATCGCAATGTGGGGCAACGGCTGGGGCATCTGGCGGGCTTTCTCCACTGGGAGCCGGACCCCTATCTGGTCATCACCGATGACGGCCGACTGGTCTGGATCGTCGACGGCTATACAAGCTCGGATGCGCATCCCTACTCCAGCCGGCTGAATGTTCCCGCATTCGGTGGAAGCACCAACTACGTCCGGAATGCGGTCAAAGCCACCGTCGACGCCTACGACGGCACGGTCAACATCTACATCTTCCAACCGGGAGACCCCATCATTCAGGCCTATCGGAATCTCTTCCCCAAGCTTTTCAAGAGCGAGTCGGAGATGCCCGCCTCGCTGCGGCAGCATGCTCGCTATCCGGAGTTGATGTTCGAGATCCAGGCCGAGATCTACCGCACCTTCCACATGCGGGACGCGGAGGTTTTCTACAACAAGGAAGACGTCTGGGACGTGGCGAAAAGCTTGTTTGGCGACACTGGAACGGCGGCGCCGATGAAGCCTACCTATATCGTGGCCACGCTGCCGGGTGAAACCGAACCCGAATTCATCCTCATGCTGCCGTTTGCCCCGCGTAACAAAGACAACCTAATCGGCTGGATGGCCGCCCGTTGTGACGGGGACAAATTGGGGGAACTGATCTTTTATCAACTTTCAAAGCAGGAATTGGTCTTCGGGCCGAACCAGATTGAATCGCGCATCAACCAGGACCAAGAGATCGCCAAGGACCTCACGTTGTGGAATCAGCAGGGCTCGCGAGTGCTGCGCGGCGATATCATCGCCTTGCCGATAGGAAACAGCTTCCTTTACGTGGAGTCGATCTACATCCAGGCCGAGACGGCCCGCATGCCCCAGCTCAAGAAAGTTGTACTGGCCATGGGCAATCGTTTGATCTACGAAGACACCTTTGCGCAGGCCCTTGATCGCCTTAGCGGGGGGCAGTTCTTGGCCGGCTTGGCGTCCGCGGCGTCGGATACCGGAGAACCTGAGGGGGACGTGGGAACCGTAGAGGCGGCAACCGCGGACCCACGCGCGGGGCGCCTTCGTGCCCTTGCCCAGCGTCTCAGGCAACTACGGGCGCAAGCCCAACAACTGGTCGATCAGTTGGGAATCGTGGAACGGGATCTGGAGAGGTAGAAGTCGGATTCTTCTCCTGCTGCCTGTTCGACTTCCTGTCTGAAGCCAGTGGCGCCGCTTCTGCGACTACGACCGCGCCTTTTTCAAGTAGGCGTCCCTGGTTTCCCTTGACTCGAAATAGAGCGTCTCGCCGTTGACGACTTCCTTGATAGCCAGCTTCTCATCGATATAGGTTCCCGATTCCGGGTCGCGAACCATGTGACCTGCCGCTGTGCCCGAACCTGGCCCCGATTCTCGATTGCTTGCCTCGGCGGGCGAGTTGCTGGAGAGACCTAGAACCTGGCTCACCGCCCGCACAACGTCCTTGATGAGCCAACGCACGAGCGCCAGCCCAACCGCGATCAGGACCAGGACAAGAAGGTTACGCAACATAAGAGCTAAAGCAGAAGGAGCGCCGGCATCGCCGGCGCCCCTGGAAGATTTAGACCGGGACGGCTCACCGGTGCTGTGCCGCTACGACGACTTTCTCTTACGCCTCTTTCTCTTTCCCTTCTCTGGATCTTCGTACTCAGTCTCCACCTTGCTGGTGAGTCCTTGAATCATCTGCTGGGAAGCCGCGGCGTGGGGGCCGTTCGGTTCCAGTTCGAGGTATTTTTGGAAGGCCTCGACAGTCCCGGCGACGGGCTCTACCGAGCCGTCCTCCTTCATCTTTGCCGATCCGACCAGGACCGTAGCGAGTTGGTAGTACGCCAGGGCGTAATCGGGTTGGACCTCCGTCGCTTTCTTAAAGGCGGAAATGGCTTCCTGGGTCCTGCCAGTATTCACCATCACGGCGCCCAGATTGAAGAAGTAGGTGCCGGCCTTGAGCGGGTCGAGCTCGGCGGCTTTCTCCAGTTCCGCCGCGCCTTCCTCCAACCGGCCGTTCTTCGCGAGCGCTAGCCCGAGGTTGTTGTGGTAGTTCGAGTTCTCCGGATCCAGTTCAATGGCCTTCCGGTAGTGTACGAAGCATGACTCGATAACCCTCTTACGCTCGTCGCCGGACTTGGTCGGGGCGAGATTCCCTTCCGCCAAGGCTAGATTGGCCCAGACGACGTGCTGCTCGGGTTCAAGCGCGGCTGCCTCATTGAAAGAATTAACCGCCGTCTGATAGTCCTTGGCACGGGCGGCCTGCTTGCCGGCGTTGAAGGCTGCGTTGAGCTTCTTATTCTTGCTGAGGACCTCCTCTTTTTCCTGGTTGAACTTCTCCCACTCCCTTCTTTCTTCCGGGGTCATTTGATCGAGCTGCCGTTGGTTCGGCCCGCCTTGGTCCCGCATCTGCTGCTGATTCCGAGCCGTCGCGGCGAGGTCAAAATCGAGCTCTGCTCCCTCGCTGCCAACGCGGGCGTTTTTGACCGTATCGACGATCCTGCCGTCGATTTCCACGCTAACGTTGTAGGAGCCCAGGGGGAGTCCCCCGTGGTAGTACTTCCCTTTCTTGTTCGATTTGACTTTGTAATTGCCACGGACTTCGATTCGCTCGATTCTAACCAGCGCTCCCTTATATGGGAGGCCGTCTCGGCCCGTAACCTGACCGAAGACCGCGCCGGTCTGAGCCAGCGAAAGAGCGCTGAACAATACGACTCCCGCCGCCAGCGAGGCGGCCATACGGGTGTGAGTTAGCATTCTCAACTCCTTGTCATTGAACGGATTCTTCTAGCAGGATACAACATGTCTTCCCCGGAGGCCAACGCTTGCCTGCACGATTATTGTAGCTGACGTGCGGAAAGCCCATCACGTTTCTAATGTCTGAGCCGCGTAGGGGATCAAGTCCCGCTCCCCGGCCTCCTTGAACGCCTGCAGGCGGAGTACGCAGCTGTCACAAATACCACAAGCCACGTCCTCTGCACGATAGCACGACCAGGTGACGTGAAGGGGAGCTCCGAGCGCGACCCCTCGGCGCACGATCTCCGCCTTCGAGCAACCGATTAGCGGCGTTGAAACCTCGATTTTCGTCTCCGGCCGGGTGCCGCGCTCGATAACCTCGTCGAAAGCTTCGTAGTAGGCGGGCCGGCAGTCGGGGTAGCCGGAACTGTCCTGCTCGACGGCGCCAACGAAGACTCTGGCTGCTCCCAGAACTTCCGCCCATGAGACCGCCGCCGACAGGAAGTGAGCGTTCCGAAACGGTACGTAAGTGATCGGGACATGTCCTTCTTGCGCTGCTACGAGATCGGCGTTCGGGACTTCTATCGAACGGTCGGTCAGCGCGGAGCCTCCGATGGCCATCATATAGCGCTGTTCAATCCGTAGGCGATGAAGCGCCTGGAAGTGGTCGGCGATGTCTTCGAACGCCCGCCGCTCGCGCTTCTCCGTCAACTGCCCGTAGGAAGAGTGAAGAAACGCCAGCCGATGGCTTCGAGCGGCAATGGCGGCACACACGCAGCTATCCATGCCGCCGCTTACGAGTACGACAGCGATGGGCGCTTGAGGCTTCATTGCTTCATCCTAGCCGCGTTCCACCGGGTTCGGGTACCGCCCCAATCTTTGTTTTCGCACGGATGGGATTGCCCCGAACGACAGAAAGACGGCCGCCCAGCCAAGCGGCTTTTGATTCGGCTTGCCAACACAATATCTCGCATACCCAAAACGGCCGCAGGTCTCGGGAACGGCACCGATCCCTGCGCTACTGCCTGGTCTTCGCGGATTGTCGCGAATGAGACCGGACGACCGCCCCCTCCTGCGCCGGGCGGGAATCCCCTCTCCGCGACGGGGTTCGGAATCCTCGAAAAACTAACGTAAGCCATTGATTACAAATCGCTTGTACGAGATTGGCTTTGTTTCGCATTTTTCCTGTCGTTCGGCGAGGCGCGATGCGGGGTGCCGGGTTCCTCCCTCCTTGAGGATGTCGGTTGTTTTGAGTGTCTCCCAGATTGCCCGAACCGGAAGAGTTCATCCGGCCCGTCTCGATCCGCGCTGCAAGCTTTGACAGCTTCAGAAGCATCGTGTAAGGTGCTGGATCGAAGCGAGTTATCGAGAATTGGCTTTGTTTCGTCATTTGATTTGCACTGGGCCGTGAAGTGCGAGCCGCGACGCTTGAAGACAGGCGAGTCTATAGTGCCCCTAAAGGCCGGGCGATGCTGAGCCGGGCGTCCCGGAGAAAAAGAGTAGTCTCTGCGATCCCTCCCCCGTTGCCTCGAACGACACCAAGGCCGCAGGTCGGGGTTTCTTCACAGACCGTTCCGTCGGCGGCTCTGCGGCAAGTGGTGCAACGTTTTCCCAGCGAAGCAGGCCGGTGCTACGGGGGCACGATCATCAAAAGAATTGTGTCTTCGCTGTGACACCGAGTCCCGTGATACCTGTCACAGAGCGGATTCTAGCGGATTTGAGCGGATTATCGCTAAAAACCCTACCTATCGGCCGAGGATGCCCTTTTCTATTTCGAGCATACACTACAGGATCAAGGGGGTCGTCGCTTGTGGGTGCTATGTTGTTGATTTTGTTGGGTTGGGGGTGTTGTGACTAACGGGAGGGGTGTTGGCAGATGTGGCGGTGTTCGCAGCTCGGGCTGTTCTGTTCGCGGGTTTGCGCCAGTCGCCCGAGATATTTGGCAAAGCAGCACGCGGCAAAATTACAGGCCGTCGACTTTGACCGCGGACTTCCGTCCGGGGCTCTGCTTCTGTTCTGCGAGAGGGCGATGACGTAGGAGGCTGACGACAGGGCAGATCCCGCAACGGAAGAGTATTGATGAAACTGAAAACTAGGCGGGAGACGGCTGCTCGCCTTCGGAAAGTCCGGGCACCCGTTTGGGCTTGGGGGCGTCTGGTCGCAGCACTTGTTGAGGAGTGGGAGTGGTCTCGACCTCCTCTTCGGGCTCGGAGACTTCGGGCAGTTCACGGCCCTCGACCAACGCCTGTACGTCGTCGCCGTCGAGCACCTCGCGTTCCAGAAGTGCCTCGGCCATACGGACCAGCACATCAGAATGGTCGGTAATGAGCTTTTTCGCCTGATCGTAAGCCGTCTCGACCAGCTTGCTGACTTCAGCGTCAATGCGAATAGCGGTCGCCTCGCTGTAGTCGCGGTGCTGGGCGATCTCACGGCCCAAGAAGATCTGCTCTTCCTTTTTGCCAAAGGTAAGCGGTCCGAGCCCACTCATTCCCCATTCGCAGACCATCTGGCGGGCCATTTCCGTAGCCTGCTCGATGTCATTGCCGGCGCCGGTCGTCATGTGCTCGAGGAACATCTCTTCCGCAATGCGCCCACCCATCAGGATGGCCAGTCTCGACCCCAGAAAGTCTTTCGTATAAGTGTGCTTGTCATCGATGGGCAGCTGCATGGTAACGCCTAGCGCCGCTCCTCGCGGGATGATGGTGACTTTGTGGAGGGGATCAGAGTGCGGAATCATCGCTGCGACCAAGGCGTGTCCAGCTTCGTGGTAGGCCGTATTCTTCTTTTCCTCGTCGGTAAGCAACATCGAGCGACGCTCGGCGCCCATCATGACCTTGTCCTTGGCCAGCTCGAAGTCGCGCATCGTGACGACCTTGCGATTCTGACGAGCGGCGAAAAGAGCGGCTTCGTTAACCAAGTTGGCCAGGTCGGCACCAGAGAAACCGGGACTCCCGCGTGCCAGCACGTGCAAGTCAACGTCATTGGCAAGCGGGACCTTGCGGGTGTGAACGCGCAGGATACCCTCACGTCCCCGGACGTCGGGGCGATTCACAACCACGCGGCGATCGAAACGGCCCGGCCTCAGCAGAGCTGGATCCAACACGTCAGGCCGGTTGGTGGCCGCGATCAGAATGACTCCTTCGTTCGAATCGAAGCCGTCCATCTCAACCAGCAACTGGTTGAGGGTTTGTTCGCGCTCATCGTGGCCGCCACCCAAACCGGCCCCGCGATGGCGTCCGACGGCGTCGATTTCATCCATAAAGATAATGCAGGGAGCGCTCTTTTTGCCCTGCTCGAAGAGGTCCCGGACGCGACTGGCGCCGACCCCGACGAACATTTCCACGAAGTCCGATCCTGAAATCGAGAAGAACGGCACATTCGCTTCACCGGCGATAGCACGCGCTAGCAGCGTCTTGCCCGTTCCGGGCGGTCCCACCAGCAGAACGCCTTTGGGAATTCTTCCACCAAGCTTCTGGAACTTCTGCGGCTCGCGTAGGAATTCGATGACCTCCTGGAGCTCTTCCTTGGCCTCGTCTACCCCGGCGACGTCTTTGAAGGTAATCTTCTTTTGCTGGCTGGTCAGCAGCCGGGCCCGACTCTTGCCGAAGCTAAGCGCCTTATTTCCCCCAGCCTGCATCTGACGCATCATGAAGATCCAAAAACCGAACAACAGGATGAACGGTGAAGCGTTGATGAGAAAACTGAGCCATGCAGGGGTGCTCGACTCCTTGACCTCGATGGCAACTCCGGCTTCCTGCAGCACATCGATGATGCCTGGATAATCGGACGGAATCGTTGTTCGGAGGTTCTCGTCGCCGCGAAGCTTGCCGGTAATCTGGTTACCGGCGATGGTTACGCTGCGGACATTGCCGGCTTTGACTTCCTGATAGAACTCCGAGTAGCTCAGTACTTCTTCCGCGGCCCCGCCGCCTGTCTGGATCACGCGCCAAAGCAGAATCGCCGTGCACAGCATGACGACCCAGAACACTGCGGTCTTGACTGTCGAATTCACGTTCATATTCCCCTAGCGCCCACTTACCACCTGCTGTTACACCCTATTCTATAGACGCGCTAGGTTTCTGATTCGATTCTTATTTCGCTCTCGCTACCTGACGCGACCTCGGTAATGTCGACTACAATGCGGCTGTTATCGTCAGCCGCAAACTCCGCCGCCGCCCCAAAACCCCGTGCCCACACGATAGGTTTACCCTCGGCGGGTGCCGCCTCCGGTCCTCCCGTTTCGCCCGAGGCCTCAGCGATCACCAGCCACTGGGCCCGTTCCCAGACCGGAATCCTCCGCTCCTGAAACAGCGCTTTGAGCTTCTTGGCCCCCTTCGAACCCTGCTGATGGTAGCGGTCCCCCGCTCGCCAATTGCGCAACTCAAGCGGTTTGGGAACTTTTTCCCAGTCAACTAGGGCGTGACGCCTATCATTATAACGCCCTTCACCCTGCAGATTCTCTCGGGCATATCTCTTGAGTACGACTAAGGAGGAACCCCAAGGTAGCTTATAAGACCCTGGAGCGCTTACTAGGATACACTGCCCCGATAAATGGGATTCCTGTTTCAGCGAAAAGCGCGCAAGTTTGATCTGGTCGAACGATCGGATTGCCTCCAGATCCGGAATGTGTGACCGCCCGCTTCCTCGGTGCCGGGCCGCGAGACCTCGCAAGGCCTCGATGTGCTCAAAACTAATGCCCGTCAGGCCCCCGCGCGCCCTCTCGACAGCCACCCGCAACAATCTGCGGGAAACCGCGACCGGCAGAGCCGTCATCGCCCCGGCTTGAAAATAGACGCCGTCGCTTTTCGATTCGAGATAACGCTCGGCCAGCGGCGGCAAGACGCCCTCCCAGTAGTTCTCTTCCCCCTGCGCCCATTCACCGATCTGTGCCAGGGCCCCGGAGAGATTGGGGTTCCAGTCCTCGCTGAGGCGCGGCAGGAGCTCGTGCCTAATTCGATTGCGGACGAACTTTCTATCTTGATTACTGGAGTCATCCCTCCATCTGTGGCGACCAGCTTTCAAATACTCCATAACTTGCTGTCGCGTAACCTCGATCATGGGCCGTACAACCGTTTTGTTGAGCACCGGTCGAATCCCGGACAACCCCGCGGTTCCCGAGCCTCGCAACAGACGAAAAAGTACCGTCTCAGCCTGGTCGGAAAGCGTGTGCCCGACTGCAATCTTGTCGAATTGCCCTCGGCGGATCAACTCCTCAAAAAACTCATATCGGAACGTACGCCCTAGTTCCTCGGTGTTTTCGCCCCTTTCGCGTGCTAGGCCGGCTACATCCACCGCCTTCGAAACGAACGCAAGGCGCCTGCGGCGAGCCAATCGGGCGACGAACTGCTCATCCTCGTGTGACTCGCGTCCGCGAAGCTGGTGGTCGAGATGCACTACCGCGAGCGTGATGCCGAGTTGCGGGGCGAGCTCGCGCAGGCATTCAAGCAGCGCGACCGAGTCAGGACCCCCGGAAACGGCGACGGCCACGCGGTCCCCGGAGGCGAGCATGCCGTATTTGGCGATCGTCTGTCGAACCTGGCCGACCACGATGTCATTGTAGCCTTTCGTTTTTCGAGTTGCGTTCGTCGTAGCCGAGGAACCGCGGAGGAGTCGCTTCAGGTATTTGGGCGTGAGCTATAACGCTACATCCGTCTCGGTGGGCTGTGTGTAATCCACGCCCACCACGTCGAAGCCGAATAGGTTGTTGAACTCTTGTCGGAAGCCGGCGATGTCGGAAAGTTCTTCGAGGTTGTCGTTGGAAACTTCGTTCCACAACCCCGAGACGGCTGTCTGGATGTCGTCTCGCAGTTCGAGATCGTCGAGTCGAATTAAACCTTCCCCGTCGAGAGTAGGTTCCTTCCCGTCGGCCAGGTGACTAGAGCAGAGCCTTTGCATCTGCTCAATGCACCCTTCGTGAACACCCTTCTGTTTCATGACCCGCAACAGTAGGCTGATGTAGAGCGGAACGACTGGGATGGCAACCGAAGCCTGGGTGACAACCGCCTTGTTGACCGAAACCCACGCTCCGCCTCCCACCTGAGAAAGGAGTTTCGCGTTCAAGTCGATGGCAGTCTGCTCGAGATCCTTTTTCGCCGCGCCGATCGTGCCTTGGCGGTAGATAGGCCAAGTGAGCTTGGGACCCACATACGAATACGCCAAGGTGCGCGCGCCTTCGGCGAGCAAGTCTTGTTCACGAAGCGCGTCAATCCAAGACCGCCAGTCTTCGCCACCCATCACGGCAATGGTCGCCGCGATTTCTTCTTCAACAGCGGCCTCGATGGCAGCTTCGGTTACCGCGCCACTCGTAAAGTCGACTGTCTTCCCTCGGTAAGGGCTTCCGATCGTCTTCAGCACCGCCTGAAACGCTTCGCCCGTGCGAGGGTGGACGCGACGGGGCGCCGCCAAGCTGTAGACGACTAAGTCCAGCTTGCCTATGTCCGCGCGGACGACGTCCAGGACCTGGCTTTTGACATCGTCGGAAAAAGCATCCCCGTTGATCCCGGTCGCGTAGATCCCTTGCTCTCGGGCCAACCGGTGGAACGCTGCCGTGTTGTAGTATCCGGCTGAGGCGGTCTTTCGTCCGTCGGGAGGACGTTCGTAGAAGACGCCGACGGTCTTCGCGCCGAAACCCCAGGCGGCGGTAATCCGCGTCGCCAGCCCGTAACCCGTCGAGCTACCGATGACCAGCACGTTGCGCGGCCCTCGACCGCTCTCGGGCCGGTTGCGCTTCACCGCTTCGATCTGTTGCTCGACGTTCCGCGCACAGCCCTCCGGATGCGCGGTAACGCAGATAAAACCTCGCGAGCGCTGCTTGACGATTTGTTCAGGCATGGAGCTCTAAACTGATTGGGCCGAAGGTTAGCATTCGGGTGGGTTCGAGGACCGACCGTCGAGCCAATGTGCAGCCGACCTTTCCAAGTATTTCAGCCGCTCTCTTCAACCCCACCTTCGCTTGCTCCCAATGACGGAACACGAGGGCCACGATGCCCCTGCCGCACGGTTGGAAATCAAGAGTGCCAGAACGAAAGGTAAAGAATGACGCTGGTCCACCCGCTACAGGCTTACTCCAAGTACCCAAAGAACAAGCGCTCTATGGCGCAAGCTCCTCGTAAAGTCCGGGTAGGCCCTTCTTCAGTAAGCCGGTCATGCCCCAACCGGCCAGGTCGTCAAGCTTCAATTGCTGTTCGATCTGCTCAACCGACCTGCCCTGCTCGCGGAGCTTGCGCACGCGAGTGCGAACTGTTTCGAAATCCTTCTTCCAACGAACTAAGTCCTCGCGCTTCGCCACCGGCCCATGCCCGGGGATCACGGTGTCGAACTCCAACTCGAGGATGGCCGCGAGGGTCTTGTCCCACTCGAGTGCGCTGCCGCCGGCCGGATAATCGATGTAAGGCGAGGCACGTATGAACAGGTCCCCGGAGTGGATCACCTTCTGGTCGGGATAGAAGATCACAGCGTCGCCGTCCGTATGGCCCCGCCCGAAGTAGTATGCATGGATCTCCTTGCCCCCCAAAAAGACCGACGTTTGCTTCCGAAAAGTCACACGCGGGAGACCGCCTTGGGAGTTTTTCAGCATGTTCTCTCTGGCGTTCTGATGAGCGATGATCTCCGTGCTTTTCAGGAGGGTCGGATTTCCCCCCACGTGGTCGCTGTGGTGATGGGTGTTGAAGACATACCGTACCGGCTGGTCCGTGATGGCCTTGACCTTCGCAAGGATTTCGGGCACGTGCTGTTCGAACTTGTCATCAACCAGGACCACTCCCTCCTCGGTCACGAACACGCCCACGTTCCCGCCGCCGCCGTAGATCACATGCGCGGCCGGCTGAATCTGTTCGGCTTCGAGACCCTGATCGGGCTGGGCTAAGCCCACCCACAAACTGCCGGCAGCGATGAGAGCCACCAAAGAACGCACAACTGTTTGCTTCTTCATCGTTTCCTCCCCGAGGCTTGGGCGGCCGGGAAATGTCAGGTGTCGGCTAACCCCAATACTCGTCAGATAGGACAAGCGATCCCGGGAAGCGCAGCAGGATAGTAGCCCAGGCTGGAGCTGTAGGGCAGACCCTGTGCCTTGATGAGCATTTTCCTGCGCCCCTCCGGGGCTTGTTTGTTTGCAATAACCAACCCACGGTTTCGCCTAGCGGCTCCACCGTGGGCTACTATCCTACGCCCCCTTCGGGGGCTGAAGCACGCTAAGTGACGAGTATTGCGGCTAACCCGCATTTCTCACCACGGCCGCGATGGACCAGGCGAAAGGCCCGGCGGCCATGGATGGCGTCGAAGTTTGTGTACATCGCCCAGCGTACAGTATGTCGGCAAGCGGGCGCGCTGAATCGCGCCCCTACATCCCTGACCGCAGGCATTTGCTTTCATTCCCCGCGACCGCTGGTGAGAATGCGGACTAGCGGACTCCTAAGTCTCTCATTCCGACACGACGCGGATCAACGGGGGGACAAGTAATCCATTCGGCCGCCGTCGGCAACGACGCACTGGCCGGTCATAAAGCTGGATTCATCAGAAGCAAGAAATGTGACCAAGCCGGCAATGTCGTCAGGCTGACCGACCCGCCCCGTCATCGAAAACCCGGATGCCCTATCGATCATTTGCTTCCTTTCCTCGGGACTCTTCCCTTGCATCGGCATGTCGGTCACCACGAGTCCTGGCAACACAGCGTTGACCGTAATTCCATTGGATCGCAAATCGAAAGAGAACCGTTTGGTCAGTGCCATGACGGCTGCCTTGGTCGCCGCATAGAACGTAGTTCCCGGGTACGCTGTTCCCAAGGCCGCGATGGAGGCAAGGTTGATCACGCGTCCGTACTTCTTTTCCACCATGTCGGGCGCCACCGCGGCCGTGCAGTAGACCACGCCTTTTACATTCGTGCGCCACATGAGATCGACTTCGTCCTCGTTGAAGTTGAATAAGTCTCCCGCAAAGACCACCCCGGCGTTATTGACCAGAATATCGACCGGCCCAAGCTCGGTTCTCGTTGTTTCTACCATAAGGGCCACAGCCGCTTGGTCCGCTACATCGGCCTGTAGGGCAAGCGCCCGGCCACCCGAGGTTTCGATCTCGTCGACAACTTCCTTTGCGGCGTCGGCGCGCTTGTGGTAGTTCACGCCGATGGCGGCGCCTTGTTCGGCTAGAGACACGGCGACTGCCCGTCCGATACCCCGGGAGGCCCCCGTGACCAACGCAACGCGCCCTTCCAACTTTTTGATCGCGGCCATGTTCTCTGAGGCCATCGTCCCTCCGGTTCACCATTCTAACCGGCTTGAAGGCGGCAGGGAGTCGCCCCCGACCAAGAAGACCGCTCACTTGCGTTCGCGGCCTCCGATTCTCTCGTCGCCGCTTTAGAACGAATAACCAAGCCCATCGGCCCACCCAAGGTGATGAAAACCTTTGGGTTTTCAACCGAGCGGCTACAGTAGGACTAGCCAAGTCTTGTCCCTGGTCACTTCCCAGATGCAATTCTTTTCATAGCCTATGTCATCAGGACTTTCCACAGCCTTCAGTGGCGTGGAGAAGAATTCCGTAACGGCTTTGGCGACGCCAGGAAAGTCTACCGCATTGAAATCATCGCCACAGATGATGCCGCCTTTCTTCACCTTCGGACGCCACAACTCCAAATCATTCTTTACACTTTCATATGAATGGTCTGCATCAATGAGTACGAAGTCGAGGGTTCCGGTCTCATACCGGCGGCTGGCTTCCGCGGAAGACATGTTGAGAGGCTCAATGGTATCCGCAACGTTGCACCTTTCCAAGTTATGCAGGAAGGCTTCGTAGCAGCGTGGCTCCCTGCTTTCAAGAACGCACTTTCTTGCTTTCTCCAGAACCTCCAGGGCACCCTGAAAAGACCAGACCTCGTGCTCGTTATTCAGGGCCCAGTTATCCAAGCCTCCCCATTCATCAATGCAGTCCAATCGGATCTTCTTCCTAGACTTCTTGATGGCTTGAGCGCCGTAACAGGCTGACATGCCTAAGAAACAGCCGATCTCGACGAAGCGACTACCTGACGGAAATCTCCTCACCGCTAAGTCATAGAGGGGGAAAAGCCGCTTCCCCCAACCAGGTATCTCGGCCGGGTTCATGGCTGATTCCGATTCCATGGTGTCAATCCTCCGGGCATCGATATACTCTCGGATGGGGTCGTGAGCCCACACCGACTCGCTAACGTTTGGCTAACGTATTCTGATGCAATATCGCATCGTGAAATTCCCGGTTGGTCATCCGCCCGGAGCCGACCAGTTCGTTGTGCAGCGCCCGGCAGTGCAGACCGCCGATCATATAGTTTGGAACAGAAATCGCCAACATTAAACGCGTAGGGCGATACCTCCGCTCATGCGCCCGCGTACTTCCAGCGGGTGCCTTGAGGAGTGTCTTCCAGCACGACGCCGCTCTCTTTCAACTGATCGCGGATCTTGTCAGCACGAGCGAAGTCACGGGCCTCTCGGGCGGCGGTGCGCTCGGCGATTAGCCGCTCCACCTCTTCAGCAGGCACCCGGGCAGCTTCGTCAGCCTGCAACACGTCAAAAATCGAGTCAAAAAGTTCGAGAACGCCCTTCGCATCCGCTACGTTACCAACACGAAACTCCCCGGCGTCCATCTCCGTGTTGACTTGTCGCAGGAAGTCGAACACGGCCGCCAACGCCTGCGCCGTGTTGAGGTCGTCGTCTATCCCCGCCTCAAACTGCTTGCGGGCCTCAGCGGCTATTTCTCCAATTTTGGGATTTTCGCCGTCGGGAAACCCCTCGTCGAGGCGTCGTTGGAAATTGCGCAGCCGTTCGATGGCTGTTGCGGCGGCGGCGAGTCCTTCAAAAGTGAAGTTGAGTTGCTTGCGGTGAGGGACGGACGCCAAAAAATATCGGATCGCGGCCGGCGCGTAACCACGGTCGAGCAAATCGCGGAGCGTGTAAAAGTTGCCCAGCGACTTCGACATCTTTTTGCCCTCGACCAACAAATGTTCGCCGTGAACCCAAAAGCGCACGAAAGGCTTCCCGGTCGCCCCTTCCGCCTGCGCAATCTCGTTTTCGTGATGCGGGAAAACCAGATCCACCCCGCCGGTGTGAATATCAAAGCTTTCACCGAGATACTTCATCGCCATGGCCGAGCACTCGATATGCCAGCCGGGGCGTCCCGGCCCAAACGGGCTTTCCCAATGCGGCTCGTCCCGCTTGGCGGCTTTCCACAGAGCAAAGTCGCGGACGTTGTCCTTTGTGTACTCGTCCTGATCGACCCGCGCCCCAGCCTTAATGCCCTTGACGTCGAGTTTCGAGAGCTTCCCGTACTCGGCGAAGTTCGAGATGCGGTAATAGATCGAGCCGTCACTTTCGTAGGTACAACCGTTTTCACTAAGCCGACGGATCAGCTCGATCATGTCGTCAATGTGCTCGGTGGCGGGCGTCATGCGCGTCGGTGGTTCGAGCCGAAGCGCGGCCGCGTCCTGTTCGAAAGCGCGAATGTACTCGGCGGTGTATTCCTCGAGCGGCTGGCCGGCTTCCCCGGCCGCCGCGATGATCTTGTCGTCCACGTCGGTGATGTTCATGACGTGCAACAGTTCCCAGCCGCAATGCCGCAGGTAGCGGCGCAAGATGTCCTGGAAGGTAAAGGACCTGAGATTGCCGATGTGGACGTAGCTGTAGACCGTCGGCCCGCAGGAATACATGCGGACTGTTTTTCCGTCAAGCGGCGTGAATGGTTCGAGGCGGTTGCTCAGCGTGTTGAAGAGGTGCAGGGGCATGGTTCCTGGCGGCGGTCTTACGACCTGCTCTGCTCCACCGCCGCTTGCCGGGCGAGCTCGTCGCAGCGATTGTTATCCGCGTGCCAGGCATGACCCTTCACCCACTCCCACTTCACGTGGTGCCGGGAAAGTGCTTCGTCGAGCTTCAGCCATAGATCCTTGTTCTTGACGGGCTGTTTCGAGACGGTTCGCCAACCTCGCCTCTTCCAGGCGTCCATCCACTTGGTAATGCCATTCTTGACGTACTCGGAGTCGATCTCTACCAAGATCCGGCAAGGTTCTTGCAGCGAAGAGAGACCCTCGATAACCGCAGTCATCTCCATGCGGTTATTGGTCGCTTCAGGCGCTGACCCCCACAGCTCCTTTTTTTGATCTCCAAAGCGAAGAATGGCAGCCCAGCCACCCGGTCCGGGATTGCCCAGGCAAGAGCCGTCGGTAACAAGCGTGACGGCCTTCATGCGGCGCGGACCTGCGCCCCGGCGAAAAACTCGTCCACCTTGGCACACACCTGGTCCGGGCTCTTGGCGCGGTAGATTTCCTGGCGCAGTTGCGACCCGTTGCGAACACCACGGGAAAAATGGCTGGCGAACTGCTTCATCTTGCCACAGACTTCGCCTGCGACCTTATCGGGATTCTCGATCAACGCGCCATAGTAATCTCGGATCATCTCGTAGCGGTCTTGCTCCGTAGGCTGGTCGTAGCGCCCCGTGTGGATATACTGCTCGATCTGTCGGAAGATCCAGGGGTTCGACGAAGCCGCGCGTCCGATCATCACACCGTCGCAGCCCGTCTGCCGGAACATGCGAACGGCATCTTCGGGCGCAAACACATCGCCATTACCGATCACGGGAATCTTGACCGCCTGCTTGACCTCGCCGATCAGGCGCCAGTCCGCATTGCCGGCATACCCTTGCTCGCGAGTGCGCCCGTGCAACGCGACTGCCTGCAAACCGCAGTCCTCCGCCAACCGCGCCATGTTGACGGCGACAATTTCTTTCTCGTTCCAGCCGGAGCGAAACTTGCACGTAAAAGGGATCTTGACGGCTGCCCGGACCGTGCGCAGAATCTTTTCCACTAGAGGCAAATCCCGAAGAAGCCCCGACCCGCCGTTGCACTTGACCACTTTCTTCACCGGGCAGCCGAAGTTCAAGTCGACGATATCGAAACCGTGATCCTCGACGACGCGAGCCGCCTCGGCCATCACATCAGGGTCGGAGCCGAACAACTGTGCCGCG
The DNA here is from genome assembly GCA_965222095.1 of Bryobacterales bacterium. Taxonomy (GTDB): domain Bacteria; phylum Acidobacteriota; class Terriglobia; order Bryobacterales; family UBA6623. Next base: position 92,981 of record CBDCTD010000004.1, on the reverse strand, counting down.
ATCGGATGCTCATCAGGTTCGTAGTGGAGATAGCGAAAACTCCTCCGCGCTCGGCGTTCGCCGTTGACATGCCGCATCACCCCATGCGAGCTCGTGAACTCGGTCATAATCAGCCCACAGCCGCCCAAATTTCGGATAAATCGGCGGAAAACGGTGTCCGTTACGCCCGCCATGGGAGCCAACACGACGGCGGGCTGGACCGTAACTCCACCAATATGAAGCTCTTGGGGAACGTCCACAGGACCATTCTAACAGAGGGGGTGGTGTGGGTCCTGCGCGTCTTAGGAGCAGAAGAGCTGTAGTTTGTTGGAGTTGGAGGGCCCTCTTTTTTGTGGCGCACACTCTCAGCGTGCCGCGTCGAGACTTCTCTCGACGCTTGGGGCAGTTCGGCTTCGCGGTTGCTGCGCAACAACGCAGTGCGGCTCAGCCTCCGACCTCATCGGCCTCGTGCAAAGACAACACAGCCGCGGACGGAAGTCCGCGGTCAAGCTCGCGAATGACCTCGATTACGAACCTCCGTCCCAAGGACACTACTTGTCCGGTTCGATGAGCAGAGGTTCGATGTGGTCCTCCAGCTCGCTGTAGCCCAGATAGCCCGGGTGATACAGGCGGACGATACCTCTGCGGTCGACGAGTACGAGCGTAGGGGTTGAGCTCACTCCGAAGCGGAGGAAGTTTTGGGCGCTGACGGGTACCGGCATCCAAGGAGGGGTCGGATAGCTTTTTTGATAGGCGTCCCTGAGGTAATCCAATTCTTGCGACTGGGTTGCTTCTCGTCCTTGCGCGGTGTAACCGTACAGTTTGGTCGGGCCTAGGAAGGCTAGTCCTTGGTCCGAGTAGTTCTTGTGGAGCAACTCGAGGACCGGCTCCTGTCGTTTACAGTCGGAGCACCAGTGCGCCCAGAAATAGAGAAGCCGCACTTTACCGTTGGTGTCTACTAGGGTGGCGGGTCTGTTGAGGAGGTGCTCCGACACTTCGAGTTCGGGAAGCGGTTGGCCTTCCAGAGAGAGCAAGAGGACGTTCTTCTGAATCCTGGTCTCGATGGAAGTCCCGACGTATTTCTTGTGCTGCTCGCGAAGAAACTCAACAGCCGCCGTGCGATCACCGCGAGCGTCGTAAGTCTTCCCGAGAACTTCGATGGATGCACCGAGAGCCGTCGAGAGGTTCGGGTCCGCGTCGAGCTGTTGAACACCAGCTCGTTCCGCGCTTGCCGCAAGCGTTTCCGCGGCGTACTCTTCTGCCAGAGCCCACTGGCCGGCGAAGCTAGCGCCGCGCGCGAGCCAAGTGGCCGCCGCGAGCCATTGCGAAGTCGGATGTCCCTCGGCGGGGCGTGCTTGCTCGATCAGTTGCCGCGCTGCCGCGAGCTCACCGGTTAGGGCCAGTTGGCGAACTCTGGCAACGAGATCGACGAACTGAGCGGCGGCTACCGCGGCGGCCGACGCTAACAAGCCGATGCCAACGAAGCGACGGAGTCGCGTCCGACGGCGGGTTGAGATTGCTTGGGATTGCAGTTTCGCACAGCGAGACTCGGATCCCGCGTGCGGTTTTTCTTTCGCCATTATTGGGTAGCGTATCACGGAGGCTTCGCAAGAGGAGCAGTGGTTTGCCGCGTGGGATGGCCAACAGGCGACTGAGGGCGCTACGTAAGGCCGGCGGGCACGGGTTGGTCGGCGTGACTGAGAGAACACGGACGCGATTGCCGGTACTGCTGAGAACTGATCGGCAAGGTTGCTGTGCTATCGAAAGCCGACCGGCACGATTGGCCGCCCTACTGAAAGTCTGACAAGCAGGATTGCTTGTCCTACTGTTACCCGGGGAGCGGGTGCCTGTTTTCGTGTAAGATGTCCTCTGCCAAACGCGATACCTCTCCTCGCCTAAGCGGCAGCTGAAACCGAGCGACGTCGATCCCTATAGCCCGTGCCGGCTTCACGATCCAAACAGAAGGTTTTCTATGGATGGTTCATCACCGTAGCCGCGTTTTGCACGTTCGGCATTAGCGTCGGGTTTCCCTACTACAACATTCCTTTCTTCTTTGACTACTTCGAGAGCCAGCCCGAGCAGGGCGGCTTCGGCTGGTCGCGAGAGCAAGTCACGCTTGGTTTCCCGCTGTCGGCGCTGTTGACCCTTTCGGTCGGGCCGTTGCTCGTCCATCGTTTCAGCCCCCGGAAGGCGATTGTCTTCGGCACCGGCCTGATCGGTTTGGCCTTGATCGGTTTCGGGCGGATGGGTGGTGAGATTTGGCTGTACTATCTGCTTTGGTTTGTCTCGACTGTCGGTTATATCTTCTCGGGACCTATCCCGCACCAGGTCATCATTTCGCAATGGTTTCGGCGGCTGCGCGGCAGGGCGATGGGGCTTACCTACGTAGGTGTCGCCGTGTTCGGGTCAGCGGGGTCCTACCTTGTCAAGCCGCTTGTTGAAGGCATGGGGTTCCACACAGCCCTTCAGATCATGGGGGTATTGCTCGTCGTAGCGTGGCCCTTCGCGATTTTCATCTTGCGTGACCGGCCCGCCGACAAGGGCCTCCACCCAGACGGCGAGGAACCGCAGTCACTTCAGGCGGCGGAAAAACCTCAAGGCTTGGCTCGTCTTTTGCGGCAACCTGCTTTCTACCTGCTGGCCATCGGGAGCTTTTGTTCCATTGGGTCGATCGGCGCCGTGAACCAGCACATGAAACTGGTTTTCAAGGACCAAGGGTTCGTGGAGCAAGAGGTCCTGAATTCAGTGTGGCGCAGCGCTTCGATTCTGATTCTCTGGGCGAGCATTGCCGGGAGACTTGGGATGGGTTGGGCCGCCGACCGGTTCTCCAAAAAGTACGTGATGGTCGTTACCTACGTCCTGGTCGCTTTGGCGATTCCCCTGCTATTGCTGGTAACCCCGGAGCGACCGGCCTATGTTTACATCTTCGCGATCATGTTCGGGTTCGCCTTGGGCGCCGACTACATGCTGATTCCTCTCATGGCGGCCGATCAATTCGGGGTACCCACGCTGGTGCGCGCCATGGGCGTGATTCTACCCTTTGACACGATCGGACAAACCTGGTTCCCGTATTTCGTCTCCGTATTGCGAACGAGGTTAGGCGGCTACGCCCCCGCTTTCGTAGCGGTATTCGCTCTAGCCATGGCTGGCGCAGCGGCGATCGCTCTGTTACCGAAGCCGAAGCACAGTGAGGGTGAATCTTCAGGTTAGGTTTCGACTGCGGGACCCAGGGCTGTGCCCTTCTTGCTCTCGCGCAGCCGTGCGACGAGCGAAGCGTTGCTGGAGCAGGGATTACTGGTTGCCGAGGCCAATAAAGAACACGCTCAGCAGAACCAGCGCTAGGCCGGCAACCTTGTGGCGGTTGAATAATTCCCCAAAGAAGATGCGAGACCAAATCAGAGTCCAGACGTACCCCAGCGAGACCATGGGGTAGAGGACGGTTAGGCTGCCGTGCTTTAGTCCCTCGATGTAGAAATACGACGAGATCAGGAAGAGCGCGATGCCTGCACCAATCCTGCCTATCCAGACTCGCCAGCCACTTCGAAGCCGGTTTGCGCCTGCCTTCAGCAACACGGCTGCGATCGAGCCGATCACGCTGGCGGCAAAAACAAGCAGCATGGACGAGAAGGGTGTTTTCATGACCGACTTCCCAGCCCGATGAAAGAGACCCCAACAACGATGAGACCCACACCGATGACCTTGTAGGCGTTGATGACATCGTTAAAGAACATTGGCGAAAGAATAGTGACCCAAACATAGGTAAGGGCGATGATAGGATAGAGCACGGACAACTGGCCGTCGCGGAGCGCCAACACTAAAAGTGCTGTGTTCGCGGCGAGGCAGACATAACCGGCGATCAAAGCCCAATTCGAGAGAGCGCCCGCCCAACCGGTGTTCACCATCAGAGCGGCGCCGTTTCGCATCAAGATTTGCGCCGCCGCGCCGATCACGGTACACAGCACAACGAGTCCGATGGAGCCAACCTTAGTCGACTGGGCTTCCCGTCTCGGGAGGATCGCTGCGGAAGGTTCGTTCAATTCTAAGACCGACGGGGTGCTCGCAAAAGCGTCCGATTGTAACATAGGCCTTGATCTTAGCCACGTCCGGAAAGCAGCACCATGAGGGCTTTGCCTTAGAGTCATACGCACTTTGGTAGGGTCCTCTGAGAGTTTTCCCCGCTGTCAGAATTTGATAGCCTTAGCGAGAATGGTTCACATACCTCCGACACTCAGCGGCAAGCAGCGGGATTGCGCCAAGCGTTTCTGTCGCCGGGGGCGCGGTGCGCAGAGCACTCCACAGGAGCGGGGGCAATCTTCCAAATCCGGCCCACTGAGTCTCACGGTGCGACATAGGCCCAGATCGTTCCACTAGAAATGGCAGCAACGCGAACTGCTCGAAATCCGCAAGGCGCCTACGTTCGGTCTAAGCATCCCGGGCGAGAGGAGTTCGCCTCTTCGGCCCTAGAAACTTATCGGCTCATTCCCGCGCAACTCACTGCTTGTCTACCCGTGTTAGCGCGTTGCCGGTCGACGGGCGAGATTTCCGAACATCCTGTGTATGGCTCGATCCGTGACACGCTGGCCGAGGTCCTAAGCACATGCGACACGGGTGACTTCACACGCAAACCGGCACCGCCCCGATCTCAGTACCGTCTGTTGGCGTGGAACGTGGAGCGCGGAATTCAGTTTGAGAGACAGCTAGAAGCTCTGCGCGACCACTCCTACCTCAAAACCTGCGATGTGTTGCTGTTGACGGAAACCGACCTCGGCATGGCCCGCTCCGGAAATCACGCGGTCGCGCTCGAGTTGGCACGTGAGCTCGGGATGCACTATGCGTTCGCTCCCTGCTACTTGAATCTGAGCAAGGGCGCCGGAGTCGAGCATGAGATGGACGGGAAGAACAGGTTGGGGCTGCACGGGAACGCAATTCTCAGCCGTTACCCCATTCGCCGCGTCAAAGCGATTCCTTTGAAGAATGGCAAAGACAAGATGGCGGGCCGCGAAAAGCGTCTGGGCCGCCAGGTATCCCTCGTCGGCGAAATCGAGTTTCCCAACTACTCGCTGACCGCCGTCTCCGTACACTTGGATGCTCAATCGAGCCAGCGTCACCGTCATGATCAGATGCGCGATGTGCTCAACGGACTTCATGCCGATGGCCCCGTCGTCATCGGAGGCGACTGGAACACGATGACGTACAATTCGTCGCGAGCCGTGTACGCTATCTTGGGTTTCTGGCTGCGTGTTTTCATGGGTGTCGACAACGTGATCCGCAATCATTACCTGCACCCCTATAACCGTTTCGAGAAGGACCTCTTCCGACTGCTCGAAGCGCATGGCCTCGACTATCGGCGTTGTAATCGGCTGGGGGATCGCACCGCGTCGTACGATGTGGAGGATCCGAAAACCTACAAGAATCTCAGAGAGTGGGTGCCGGATTGGTGTTTTTCTTTCATTCGCTGGGCGTTGCGCAATCATGGTGGCAAATGCCCCCTAAAAATCGACTGGTTCGCAACGCGAGGCTTGAGCAGCAAGAATCCTGTCATCATCCATGAGCTGCGGGAACGACGGGCAGTGCCGCTGTCGGACCACGACCCTATCGGCATGGACGTAGTCGTGCCCCGCGACTAACAGGCGGCTGCTGAAACTCTAGACGTGGGAACCTGCAAAACCTGCGTCCAAGAAAGAGTACGTGAAGGGTCGAAAGCCCGAGGCGCCGCGCGAGATCAATCTCACTGACTTAACACACTTCTCGTTGCAAGCCGGGCCCCACCATTTTATGCTCAGCGTATGAGGGCTTTTCTCGCCACGGCAGTTGCTCTTCTCTTTTGTGGGGCCGCGCAGGGGTTCGACGTCTGCCAGTCCGTCCCCGTTTACGAGCCTTGCGAAATCGAATTCGAGATGACCGAGGCCGAGGCGGGGGAGCATCCCAACCCTTATCTGAGTGTCGAGCTGCGGGCTGAATTTCGTTCCCCGAAGCGCGGCCGCACTAAGGTGATGCCAGGTTTTTGGGATGGCGGCCGTCGTTTCAAGATTCGGTTCTCCCCGCTGGATGAAGGCCGTTGGGATTTCCGCATCATCTCGAACCTTCCGAGTGTCTCTCGTAAGACGGGGGGCTTCGATGCATCCGCGCCTCGGACGCCGGGATTCATACGCATCTTCAATACTCGTTACTTTCGGTACGACGCGCCTGAAACCCCACACTTTTGGATGGGTGACACCTGCTACACCTTTGCCACCATCCCTTGGCAGACCTTCCAGGGCCTGATCGACATTCGCGCCGAGCAAAAGTTCAACCACATTCGGGGTTTCGTTCTCAGTGACAAGAAGAACGCAGCCGAGCTGTTCGCCGATCCCGACCAGGTAAGGCCCGAGCACTTTCAGGAAGTCGACCGCCGAGTAGCCTATATGAACAGCAAGGGGATCACCTACGACCTGATCCTCGGCGATGATGAGAATCAGTTGGCCACTTTGTTGCCCGACCGTCGCCAACGGGAACGTTATGTCCGCTATCTCGTAGCCCGCTACGCAGCTATGAACATCACTTGGCAGGGCGTCGAGGAATACGAGGAATACGAAAACGGTCGCAAGTTTCTGCGGGAGATCAATACGTACATTGAGCGCCTCGATCCCTATAAGCGCCCTCGCTCGACGCATACCGTTACTACCTCGAGCCCTCTGTTGGGAGACGGATGGATGAACTACGCGATTCAACGATCGTCGGACGGCAGTCTCGCGACGGTCGAGTTCGCGATTTTTCCCGTGCCGTTTGTGAACGCTGGAGTTGCTCCAGAGGGCAATGGCGGCGGTACGCTGGACTCGCGACACGTCGACAGCGATACCGTGCGTCGCAGGATGTGGAATGCCGCTGTTCGAGGCCAGTACCCTGTCTTCGCCAACAGCGGCACTTGGGGCGGGGAGGGCGACCCCGTCGAACTGCGTTACGCTGACTCGCCCGCTGCCAGGCAAATGACGCATCTCTACGAGTTTTTCGACCAGACTCGCTACTGGGACCTGTTGCCCTACTTCCGAGTGGAAGGCGGTCCGGCGTTGTCGCTGGAAGTCTACCCGTATCGCACTGATACGCCGCGTGGTGTTGAATACGTCGTGTACGTAGAAAAACCTGTACCGATTGAACTGCTAGTGCCGAAGGGCAAATACGACGTCAGTTGGTTCAATCCTCTGGACGGGAGCTGGCTGGACCAGAAAGAAAAGTTCAAGGGAGAACGCTTTAGGGCCCCGGGGCCACCGGACGATTCTCACGATTGGATTCTTTATGTGCGCCGGGAAGGCAAGAAGCAAAGCATGAACCAGTCCTACAAATTGGAGTCACGGCGGCCGCCCGCCAAAAAAGTGGAAACCGCCGCATCGGAGACTCCCTTTGAAATACAACTGCCCGACGATGCGGAGCTGGTCGTGGGCCGCGAGTTCGATTTCAACGCGACGCTGACAAAGGAAGGCAGGGTGGCCAAAAAAACGCTGTGGCTGTGGACTTTTGAGGTGTCCGGTTCCTCCCTGGGGCCAAGTGTCCTCGGGACGACGCAGTTTGGCCGCGCTAAGATTCCACCGAATATGGCCAGGCGATACCCGGCCACGCTGCAGCTGCGTTTGCTTGGTGTCGACGGCAACGGCCGCGTTTTCGAGGCTTTTCGAGCGTACCGTCTCGTGAAAGAGCAGCTGCCGGACTAAGTGCGGTATTCGCAAATACAGTTACGTATCAATCAGCTTGTTAAGGTAGTGCGACTCATCAGCTCGGGCGCAATGAATTGCGCCCCTACCTTGAACACGAGATGCTCAAGCCAATCAGTAGGGGCGCGATTCATCGCGTTCGCAGTCGGCTACCTTTCGTAACCGCATTTGCGAAATAATCCTCTAAGGCAAGCGCGTTTCCGTTCCCGCTTTCGCTCATGCTGCTGCTCGCGATCGACACCACGAACGTTCACGGCGGGGTTTCGCTAGCCGGCGACGACGGGATTCTAGAGACCAGGCTCATCCACGCTCCGGATGGATTCGGCACCGTTATCTATCAGGAGATCCGTTCCCTGCTTGAGAAACACGGTCTGCATCTCCGCGATGTCGACTGCTACGCGGCGGCGGCAGGTCCGGGGTCGTTCACGGGAATCAGAATCGGCTTAGCCGTCGTCAAGGCTTTGGCGGAAGCCCAAGGGAAGACGGTCGTTCCCGTATCGAACCTGGCGGCGCTGGCTTGGGCCGGGGGCGGACACTATCGCGCGCCGATCCTCGATGCCCGCCGCGGCGAGGTGTACGCGGCTGTCTACGATGATCAGCTTCAGCCGGTAGTCGATGAAGTCGTGATGCTATGGGAGGAATTCCTACGATTGGTGGGAGACCGCGAGGTCAGCTTCTTGTCTCGTGACCCCGCCATGTTCCAGCCAGGTGGGTTGGCGCCGATCGAAACACAACGCCACGCTCGCTACCGGACCGCCACGGTATCAACTTGTTTGGCCGAAGCTGTCGCTAGGGTGGCGGCAGGGCGTTTTGCGGAGGGGCAAGCAGTTCCACCGGAAGCGATAGATGCGAACTACATCCGGCGACCTGACGCCGAGTTGAAGTGGAAAGATCCGGGTTGAAAGCCTCGGCCCGGCTGTCGACTACCCACCTAACGTGATCATTTCGATCTTCTTATGCTGGCCGGGTTGGTAGCCTTGGCCGGAATTCATGGCCACGAATCGCTCTTCGGAGTAGCGGTCGGCCCGGGCATTCCAAATCGAGCCGATCGAATCACGGAGTTCCTGATCGCTTGCCCCTGAGCGCATGGGGGTCTTGAGATCATGCCCCTGTTGTGAGAAGAGACAGGTCACCATCTTGCCGTCCGCGGTGAGCCGTACCCGCGTACAGCTTGTACAAAATGGCTCGGTCACCGAAGCAATGACGCCGATATCGCCGCCTCCATCGACGAACTCGTAGTCGATGGAAGGAGCAGTCCCTTGGTCTCTGCCGACCTCCCGGAGTGGGTAACGGGTGCTGATCCGTTCGAGGATTTCGGTCTTGGAGACCATCTTCTCCGAGGTCCACTGGTTTGAGTTGCCGACGTCCATGTACTCGATGAAGCGCATGGCGAAGCCGTTGTCTCGGGCGAACTCGACCAAGTTGATGATCTCGTCATCGTTGACGCCTTTTTCGATAACAGCGTTGATCTTGATACGTCCAAACCCCTGGCTCTTGGCCGCGAAAAGGCCCTCGAGGACTTTGTCTAGATCACCGCGTTTCGTCATCCGGCGGAACTTCTCCGGCTGAAGGGTGTCGAGGCTCACATTGACACGCCGTAACCCGGCGGCCCTTAGTGCGGCCACCTGAGAAGCCAGCAGAGCGGCATTCGTAGTCAGGCAAAGATCTTTAATCCCAGCAAGAAGGGAGAGCTTGCTAATCAATTGATCCAAGTTTTTGCGGAGCAAGGGATCCCCACCGGTCAACCGGATCTTGTCGACACCGAGCCCGACGAAGAGCGCGGCAAGCCGGGCTATCTCCTCGTAGGTCAGGATTTCAGCGCGCTCGATCCACTCGTACTCGTCGAGCGGCATGCAGTAGGTGCAGCGGAAATTGCAGCGGTCAGTGACCGAGATTCGCAGGTCCTTGAGAGGCCGTTGGAGGGTGTCTTTTACCATTAAGAGCTCGGAGTGATTGTAGTCCCCCGGAGAGATACAGCTTATTCTAGCGCGCGCTGCCCTCCGTACTAGTGGACTGTCGCAGAGATAGTTTTACCATGGCGGATGCGGCGTGAGGGCTTGGAATACTTCCAGCGGAAAGGCTTGGCGTCTTTCGAGTAGGCGTTGATGTAGCGGCGGAGTTTGCGGGCGAGATCGGCGGTGGAGGTGAAGACGCCGCGGGCAATGACGTCGCGTTGCAGCTTAGAAAACCACAACTCGACTTGGTTCAGCCACGACGAGTAAGTCGGCGTGAAGTGTAAGGTGACGTCGGGGTGCTGCTCGAGGAACGCCGCCACCTGCTTGGTCTTGTGGGCCGAGAGGTTGTCGAGGATGATGTGAATCTCCTGGTCCGGCTCGCAGCGGGCGACGACCTCACCGAGAAACTCGACGAAGTCCTGGCTGGTGTGACGCGCGGCGGTCTTCCCATGCACCTGCCCCGTCTTGGTGTTTAAGGCGGCGTAGAGGGAGAGAGTGCCGTTGCGCTTGTACTCGAAACCGTGCCGCTCGGCGCGTCCGGGAGACAGCGGCAAGACGCGGTCGCGACGGTCGAGCGCTTGAATGGCGGTCTTCTCATCCACGCAAAACACGGCGGCATGGCGCGGCGGATCGAGGTAGAGACCGATGATGTTGGCGGTTTTGCGCTCGAAGTCGGGGTCGTTGGAGGCCATGTAGCGCTCCAACCGATGCGGCTTGAGGTCGGCTTCCCGCCAAACACGATGAACCAGGTCTTTGCTGATGCTGAGTTCTTTGCCGAGTTTGCGGCAGGACCAGTGGGTCGAACCGTCGCGAGGCTGGCGGCGGGTGGCATTGAGGATTTTGGCGCGCAAGCGGACGGTGAGTTTCGAGGGTGGCTGCCCTGGGCGGTGGGTTTCCAGTCCGTCGAGTCCGTGTTCGAGGAAGCGTTTCTTCCATTTCCCAACGGTCGGCGTGGAGCAATCGAGTTTGTCGGCGACAGCGGCGTAGGAGAGGCCGTCGGCGAGTAACACGATGATTCTAGTGTAGTGCCACTAACGGTTCTGGACAATGGCGTGGGTTTTGGCGGCGCGCTCGACTTTGGCGAGGATATCTTGTGCCGGAGCTGTCCAGACAAAGGGCTTGGGCGCTTGGTTGCTCGCTTCCAGGTACTCGTGGATGGCGGCCTCGAGTTCGGGAACACTGCGGAACACGCCGCGGCGGATGCGCTTCTGTGTCAGCTCGCGGAACCAGCGCTCGACGAGATTGAGCCAAGAAGAAGACGTGGGAATGAAGTGAAAGTGGAAGCGGGGGTGCTTCGCGAGCCACTTCTTCACTTGCTCATGCTTGTGCGTGGAGTAGTTGTCCACGATCAGATGCAGCTCCAGCGCCGGTGGCGTTTCGCGGTCGATCTTGCGTAGGAATTTGAGGAATTCCTGGTGCCGATGTCGCGGCAGACACTCGCCGATCACCTTGCCGTCGAGCACATTGAAGGCGGCGAACAACGTCGTTGTGCCATGTCGTTTGAAGTCGTGGGTCATGGTGCCGGCACGACCCCTTTTCAGGGGCAGTCCCGGCTGGCTGCGGTCTAAGGCCTGGATCTGACTTTTCTCATCGACACTGAGCACCAGTGCGTGCTCGGGCGGATGCAAGTACAGACCGACCACGTCGCGGAGTTTCTCGACGAACTGCTTGTCGCGGCTGAGCTTGAAAGTTTCGAGGCGATGGGGCTGCAGTCCGTGCGCTTTCCAGACGCGCTGGATGGCCATCTTGGAGACGCCCAAGTGCTTGGCGAGGGTGCGGGTGCTCCAATGCGTGGCCGCCCGGGGCTTCTCGTGAAGCGTTGTATCGAGGATGCATTGGACGAATTCAGCGGAGAGCGCCGGTTTGCGTCCGGGGCGCGTCCGATCGCGGAGTCCGTCGAGGCCGGACTGGGCGAAGCGCTTTCGCCACAGGATGACGGTCTTGCGGTTGACGCCGAGTTCGCGGGCAATGGCGTGGTTCGCCAACCCCTGCGCACACAGCAAAACAATGCCTGCCCGTAAGGCCATTTTCTGGGCTGTGTTGCCTCCTCGAACCAGGCGACGAAGAGCGTTTCGCTGCGGAGCGGTGAGGGGTAGAGCGTCAGCGGATGGCCACATAAACCATCCTACCGTGAAAAGGGTGTGATTGTCCAGTTATTTATGTGGCACTACACTAGCGCGTAGGACAAAGCCGGCGGGCAGCGATTGCGAACGGGTGATCTCTTCGAGTTCACCTCGTTGCTGTCGGCTCAACACGAACGGTTCGCTTTGAAAGGGCATACTGTATAGACGCCCTTTCCATGGATAAGGTTACTCTGCGACAGTCCACTAGTCGCGAATCCGGACAACGCGGGAGCGGCAACTCCCGCTAGACGGGTTCAGGCCGGGAGTTCCCAGATACAAGTTGTGGCGCAGCCCCGAGAGCGTTTCACGTCGGTTCCGTTTAGCGCGACATGCCTGACGTCGACCACGCGGGACGTCGAGGTAGCTCGCGTGGGGGCGCTCTGTGAGATGGTAGTTAACGCAGCAATGCTACAAATAAGGTCGCAACGACGGCTCTCGACTCGTGCACGGCGAGAGTGCATGTCAGGAATACATGTCGGGAGTATATGTGCGTGCCGGTGTCCTTCCCAGACGTGATGTGGTGGAGAGATAGTGTACGCCCGGGGGGGGTGCGGGGGTGCGATTTGTTCCCCGGCCTTTGATGGAAAAGAACAGCCGGGCGGAGCGAGCAGGGGATCACGGCAACGGACTTGCGGTCTTCCCTGTTCCGTGGCTACCTTGACTAACGTCAAGAAAGGAGGCTTGATATGGATATCGCAGGTTATAGCTACACCTGGGGCCCGATCACCGGGCCGAGGGAGGTCGATCACCTGGCGGTGGTCCGCTGGTTCCGCGAGCAAGGGATCAGGTCGATCGAGCTCTATGATCCTTGGATCAAGGACGATGACGAAGTCAAGGTGATCAGCGACGCCCTGGCGGAGGCCGAGATGCGGCCGTGCATCTGCGATGTGGAATGTCACGTCGTTTCTCGCGACCCCGATGCGCGCAAGGCTGGGACGGAGAAGTTTCACCAGCGCTTGGCCGTGGCCCACAAGTTGGGCGTGGCGGGCGTGCTGATTCTTCCCTTCCTTCCTGATTACGACAGAGATTTTCGCGCAGGCGAGTGCCAGGAGTGGCTCAACACTGCTATTGAGGAGTCCCTGCCCTTGGCCAAAGAGCTTGGTATTACGCCGATGGTCGCCAACCTCGGATTCCGCGGCGACATTTACGGCCAAGCGGATTGGGTGGTGGAAACCTGCAAGACTTTCGAGCCTGACGTCAAAACCGTGTACGACGTAGGCAACTTCGTGATGGCCGGCGAGGACCCGATCGAGGCTCTGAACAAGGTCTTCCCCTACACGATGCACGTGCACCTGAAGGACTGGGTGATTCTGCCGAACGAGGACCCGGGCGCGTCCTTTCTCGGGCACGACAAGCAATGGTTTCAGGCCTGTCGCTTCGGCGAAGGGATCGTCCCGCTGGCCGCTGCCGTCAAGCGGCTCAAAGAGCTCAACTACGAGGGGCTCGTCTCACCCGAATATGAAGGTCCGGATGACCCCTACGAGGTCATGGGACAGGCTTTCGCCTACTCACGGAACTTGCTGGCATAGCAGCGCTAGTGTAGTGCCACTAACGGTTCTGGACAATGGCGTGGGTTTTGGCGGCGCGCTCGACTTTGGCGAGGATATCTTGTGCCGGAGCTGTCCAGACAAAGGGCTTGGGCGCTTGGTTGCTCGCTTCCAGGTACTCGTGGATGGCGGCCTCGAGTTCGGGAACACTGCGGAACACGCCGCGGCGGATGCGCTTCTGTGTCAGCTCGCGGAACCAGCGCTCGACGAGATTGAGCCAAGAAGAAGACGTGGGAATGAAGTGAAAGTGGAAGCGGGGGTGCTTCGCGAGCCACTTCTTCACTTGCTCATGCTTGTGCGTGGAGTAGTTGTCCACGATCAGATGCAGCTCCAGCGCCGGTGGCGTTTCGCGGTCGATCTTGCGTAGGAATTTGAGGAATTCCTGGTGCCGATGTCGCGGCAGACACTCGCCGATCACCTTGCCGTCGAGCACATTGAAGGCGGCGAACAACGTCGTTGTGCCATGTCGTTTGAAGTCGTGGGTCATGGTGCCGGCACGACCCCTTTTCAGGGGCAGTCCCGGCTGGCTGCGGTCTAAGGCCTGGATCTGACTTTTCTCATCGACACTGAGCACCAGTGCGTGCTCGGGCGGATTCAAGTACAGACCGACCACGTCGCGGAGTTTCTCGACGAACTGCTTGTCGCGGCTGAGCTTGAAAGTTTCGAGGCGATGGGGCTGCAGTCCGTGCGCTTTCCAGACGCGCTGGATGGCCATCTTGGAGACGCCCAAGTGCTTGGCGAGGGTGCGGGTGCTCCAATGCGTGGCCGCCCGGGGCTTCTCGTGAAGCGTTGTATCGAGGATGCATTGGACGAATTCAGCGGAGAGCGCCGGTTTGCGTCCGGGGCGCGTCCGATCGCGGAGTCCGTCGAGGCCGGACTGGGCGAAGCGCTTTCGCCACAGGATGACGGTCTTGCGGTTGACGCCGAGTTCGCGGGCAATGGCGTGGTTCGCCAACCCCTGCGCACACAGCAAAACAATGCCTGCCCGTAAGGCCATTTTTTGGGCTGTGTTGCCTCCTCGAACCAGGCGACGAAGAGCGTTTCGCTGCGGAGCGGTGAGGGGTAGAGCGTCAGCGGATGGCCACATAAACCATCCTACCGTGAAAAGGGTGTTATTGTCCAAGTATTTATGTGGCACCACACTAGCGCCCCATGGTAGAAGTAAGGGTCGCGAAAAATGGGTACAGCCAGCCAATTCGCTTCCGGCTAAGTGCCTTGTTTCTTGGGTCATGACGGGAAGCGAATTGGCTGGCTGTCCCCATTTTTCGCTCCTGCATGACTTTTGCCACGGGCTGCTAGCACCCCGTCGTTCACCCGAAGGGGAACTTTCCAGCAAGTCGACCGGCTCGGGCGACATCCGTTTACGAAGCAAGTTGTCGCGTTCTCATTTGCCTATAATAAGGGTAGCCGCCAGGTAGTCGGTGTTTAGTGAGACGAGTACGGTAAGACGAGCATACGATGATCGAGGTAACTCCTAAAGCAGTCGAGCGGATTCGACAGATGCTCGCCGAGAATCAAGTCGAGGGCGGACTGCGGCTCGGCGTGGTGGGAGGAGGGTGCTCCGGGTTGAGCTACAAGTTCAAGTTCGAGAGTACGCCGCGTCCCGCCGACACGGTTTTCGAGGTGGACGGGGTTACTCTGCTCGTCGATCCCAAGAGCTACGAATACCTCAACGGTCTTACCCTTGATTACCAGGAATCGTTGATGGAACAGGCTTTCGTCTTTCACAATCCCAACGCGACGAAAAGCTGCGGCTGCGGGAAGTCATTCTTGGTCTGAGGTTCCATGCAGAGCCAGCCTGAGTTCGGAACCTGGCACGAGAGATTCAACCGTTTCTCGGGCGACCTCTATCCCAACCGGTACACCCGTGACTATGTCACGGACCTCGTCGAGATCGGCCGGCAGGTTCTCTCGCTGGCCCGCGAGAAAAATTCACTCATCGTCGCCCACAACTACCAGTATCCCGAACTGCAGGAAGTTGCCGAGGAAGTAGGCGACTCGCTGGGGCTGAGCCAGTACGTTGCGAGCCGAGAAAGCGAGCGCGTGGACTTTTGCGGGGTCTGGTTCATGGGCGAGACGGCGAAAACGATCGTCGGCGATCGTTCGAAAGTTTACATGCCGGACGAACCCGGCTGTTCTCTTGTGGAGTCGATCGAACATTTGCGCATCGAGTCATGGGTCGATCGAAACCAGGGTGGCGTGGTCGTCTCCTATATCAACACCGACGCCCGAACGAAAGCTTTGAGCGATTACATTTGTACCTCCCGAAATGCCGCTCAGGTGCTCGAGGCCGCTGCTCGTGACCATCCCGCCCAACGTATCTTGTTCTTGCCGGACAAGTACCTGGGAGCCGTTGCGTTGTCCCAGACCAACGTGGACCCGGGGCGCGTAGACCTCTACGACGGCGCCTGCCACGTTCACGCGAAGATCGGCGAAAGGGCCATTGAAGATGCGTTCGACCGTCACCCGGATGCGGACCTGCTGATTCATCCCGAGTGCGGCTGCTCCTCATCCTGTATGTCGAAAACGGTCCATGGCGAGTCGCCTTACAAGCGAGCATATTATCTATCCACCGAGGGTATGCTGCGTCACGCGGAAAGTTCAGGGAACCAAGAGTTTGTCGTAGCCACGGAGATGGGCATGCTCTACCGGCTGCGGCGAGCCTTACCGGAAAAAACGTTTCATCCGGTCTCGGAAAACGCGGTTTGCGAGTACATGAAGATGAACACCCTCGAGAAACTCTTGGGATCGCTTCAAGACGACCGCGTAGAGGTCATTGTGGACGACCAAATCCGCGACAAAGCCCAAGCCGCCATCCAACGGATGCTTACGATTCAGTAACCGCGAATCGCTCCCGGTAACTTCAGCGGGGTGGAATACAGCGCAAAACGCAGGTCTTGCTCAGGTTGGATCATGCCAAGGCGCGCCCGGCGCAGCTGAAATCGTAGGGTAGTTGAGAGCGGAACGAAAAACGGTTATCCCTTAAAAACCTGTTCGGGATGGTGTTCGTAACCCGTCCTATTTTCTTGGCCTACCGGGGACAGCGCGCCGCGCTGTCACTGGCGGGCCAGGCGAGTGGTGAGACCGGCAAGCCCCGCTCTGACCGGCGGGATTCCATCAGCTGACGCTGTGTTTCCATTCAGATCCCGCTAAACTCTTCATTTGTCGTGAAATCCTGTTGGAAAGTTGTGTAAAACCTCTGCAAAACTTCTGATTGAGACCAGCTTGCTTCAGCGCAAGCCCTGATTCTTTCGCTATGATGGCTCTGTACCATTTGGAGCAGTGAGAGGGGTCACTGCCAGTTGGGCGGGGGCAACAGCCGAGGACCTAAGAAGTCACAGAATCCCTCGGTGCGGCTTCAGATTGCTTTGCGCCGCGCGAGAGCGAACAAGCCAGGCGTAATGACTTGACCCAAAAAGCGAAAAACAGCCGAATGTTCTTCTTCCGCCCCGCGGTAAAATTGGCATTGCTTCTCGTGACGGGCCTATCCGTCGCGTGGGCTCAGACTGCTCAGATTGCCGGCACGATCACCGACCCGACAGGAGCGGTCATCGCGACGGCCGACATCACCATCACTCGGCTCGAGACTAGCCTCGAGAGAAAAACGGCATCCAACGCGAAAGGCCGTTACGCTGTGCCGTTGCTGCCGCCTGGACGTTATCGAGTTTCCGTCCAACACGACGACTTCGTCACTGCAACCCGCTCGGGGATTCTGCTCTCCGCGGACCAGAATGTTCGCTTGGATTTTAGCCTAGAAGTGGGCCAGGTAACTGAGCAGATCACGGTTGAGGGAGACGTCTCGCAGGTTGACGTCGAGACCGCGGCTCTCCGTCAGGTCATCGGACGGCGCCGCCTGGTCGATCTTCCATTGGAAGGCCGCAATGCGGCCGAACTCACCTTGTTGGTGGCGGGCGCCTATGAAGCGCCGGCGGCCGGCACGATCAGGGACGGCGCCGTACAGTTCCCGGGATCCCTGGCGATCTCGGCTGGCGGGGCGCGCCAGAACCAAATCAGCTACAACCTAGACGGGGAAGTCCATCACGATACGCTGACGCAGGTCAATGCTCCTTTCCCGATGCCTGACTCCCTTGAAGAGTTTAGCGTACAAGCCAGCAACTACAGCGCGGAATTCGGGTCAAACGCCGGCGCAGTCGTCAACGTGATCAGCAAGAGCGGTACGAACGAGTTTCACGGCAATGCCTTTGCCTTTCATCGCAACGAGGTGTTCAACGCCCGCAACGTTTTCGCGGCTGAGCGCGATCCGTTGAAGCGGACGCAGCTCGGCGGAACCCTCGGTGGTCCCGTCCATATCCCGGGCCTTTACAGGGGCCGCAATAAGACATTCTTTTTCTTGGGATATCAAGGTACCCGTACAAGGACGCAGGACAACGCGCTTAGTTCGATTGTCCCCACCGATGCGAACCGACAGGGCGACTTCTCGTCGACTCCCCAAGCAGTGATCGATCCACTCACCGACGAGCCTTTTCCGGGAAATATCATTCCCTTGAACCGTTTTGATCCCGTCTCGGTCGAGCTACTGGGCTTCCTTCCCCAGGGGGGTGCTAGTGTAGTGCCACTAACGGTTCTGGACAATGGCGTGGGTTTTGGCGGCGCGCTCGACTTTGGCGAGGATATCTTGTGCCGGAGCTGTCCAGACAAAGGGCTTGGGCGCTTGGTTGCTCGCTTCCAGGTACTCGTGGATGGCGGCCTCGAGTTCGGGAACACTGCGGAACACGCCGCGGCGGATGCGCTTCTGTGTCAGCTCGCGGAACCAGCGCTCGACGAGATTGAGCCAAGAAGAAGACGTGGGAATGAAGTGAAAGTGGAAGCGGGGGTGCTTCGCGAGCCACTTCTTCACTTGCTCATGCTTGTGCGTGGAGTAGTTGTCCACGATCAGATGCAGCTCCAGCGCCGGTGGCGTTTCGCGGTCGATCTTGCGTAGGAATTTGAGGAATTCCTGGTGCCGATGTCGCGGCAGACACTCGCCGATCACCTTGCCGTCGAGCACATTGAAGGCGGCGAACAACGTCGTTGTGCCATGTCGTTTGAAGTCGTGGGTCATGGTGCCGGCACGACCCCTTTTCAGGGGCAGTCCCGGCTGGCTGCGGTCTAAGGCCTGGATCTGACTTTTCTCATCGACACTGAGCACCAGCGCGTGCTCGGGCGGATTCAAGTACAGACCGACCACGTCGCGGAGTTTCTCGACGAACTGCTTGTCGCGGCTGAGCTTGAAAGTTTCGAGGCGATGGGGCTGCAGTCCGTGCGCTTTCCAGACGCGCTGGATGGCCATCTTGGAGACGCCCAAGTGCTTGGCGAGGGTGCGGGTGCTCCAATGCGTGGCCGCCCGGGGCTTCTCGTGAAGCGTTGTATCGAGGATGCATTGGACGAATTCAGCGGAGAGCGCCGGTTTGCGTCCGGGGCGCGTCCGATCGCGGAGTCCGTCGAGGCCGGACTGGGCGAAGCGCTTTCGCCACAGGATGACGGTCTTGCGGTTGACGCCGAGTTCGCGGGCAATGGCGTGGTTCGCCAACCCCTGCGCACACAGCAAAACAATGCCTGCCCGTAAGGCCATTTTCTGGGCTGTGTTGCCTCCTCGAACCAGGCGACGAAGAGCGTTTCGCTGCGGAGCGGTGAGGGGTAGAGCGTCAGCGGATGGCCACATAAACCATCCTACCGTGAAAAGGGTGTTATTGTCCAGTTATTTATGTGGCACTACACTAGCGGGGGCGTTTTTGTGCCCAGACCGAGCAGCCAGGACTTCAACGAAATTCTGATACGAGGGGACCATTCGTTTAGGAGCAGTGACACGCTTTTCATCCGCTATTTCCTCGATGACTTTGTGGACCGATCCAATTGGGACGGCCAGAACTTCTTGCTGTTCACCAATTCGGCGGAAGACCGCGTCCAAGAACTCGGACTGAGCGAAACCCATATCTTCTCCCACCAATTGATCAATGATTTTAGTTTTGGCTATTCCCGCTATATCACAAACCGGGACGGGCCACTCGATGCGCCGAACGCCGTCGACCTTGGAGTGCACATGTACAACCCCATGGGATTGTCCGGCGTTCGGACATTCGTCTCAGGTTTCTTCGCGACGATAGCGTCTGATCGTCTGACCCTGCTTCGGCGGAACTTCACGTTTAGGAACAGCCTAAAGTGGTTCTCCGGTCGGCACAACATGTCCTTTGGCGGTCGCTATCAGCGATCGCTGTTGGACCAAGAAACTCAATTCCTGGCGGGCGGGCAATGGATTTTTGTAGGACTCGAAACGAGATCACCCGTCGCAAGCTTCCTTTTGGGGCAGCCTTGGCGCTTTCAGCAGAACGCTCCCGGGACCAAGAACAACGCTGTGAATATTCCCAGCCTGTATTTCCAGGATAACTTCCGCGTTAGCCGGCGGCTCAGTCTTACGTTTGGAATTCGATGGGATCCGCTCCTTCCGTTACAAGAACGCGCCGCGAAGTTTCATGTGTTCGATCCGGGCCGATTCCGAGCGGGCGAAACGTCGCGGCAGTTCGCCAGCGCTCCTCCGGGGTTGTTCTTTCGGGGAGATGCCGGAATTGCCGAACACGGTCACAGCGGTGATTTGAACAATCTAGCGCCTCGCGTAGGCTTTGCTTATGACCTGACCGGTGACGCGAAGACGAGCCTTCGGGGCGGGACGGGCGTTTTCTATAATCAGCGCGTACCCCTGCAACAGCAGGGTGGGACTTTTCAAAGTGCTCCCTGGGGTTCGACTGTCAGGATAGACCAACCGGAAGCGCCGTTTAGCGATCCCTTTCGAAAGACCACGAATCCTTTTCCCGTGTCCACCGCGCCACTCGCGGACGCTTTGTTTCCCAGCCCAACGGTCGTGGCCGGTTACGATCCCGGGAAGAAATTCGTCACGCCTATCATTTACAACTGGCATCTCACCCTCGAGCGCCAACTGTCGCCTGACTATCTCCTGCGAACGGCCTACGTCGCTTCCCACGGGAGTCATCTCATGGGCCGGGGACTGGAACTCAATCCGGCGGACAATACGATACCCACGGGCCGGGTGGATGCCCGCCGCCTTTTCCCGGGATACTCATCGATCGGGATGCAGAGCAGCTCGAAGAACTCCAGTTACAACTCCCTACAGGTCACTTTACAGAAGCGTTTCAATACTGCCTTTTCGCTCCTCAGCGGATTGGACCTTCTTGCGAACTACACCTGGAGTCACAGCATCGATGATCAAGCATTCGGCGAAGCGGAGAATGGTCTTCTCGCTCGGAATGTTGCGCCTCTCCCATTCAATCACCCCTTCTTTCGACCATACAACCGTGGGCCGTCCGACTTTGACCGCAGACACCGGTTTGTAGCTTCTTACGTGTGGGACCTTCCGGGACCAAGCACCTCAAACGGGATCGGCGACTCCGTGTTTGGTGGATGGAAGTTAAGCGGCATTCTCAGCGTTCAAACTGGAGCGCCTTTCACCGTACTCGCAGGAGCTGACTCTATGAGGACCGGCCTGAGCAGCCAGCGGGCCGTCGTCCTCGAGGGCGTGGATCCCTACGGAAGTGGTCCTGGAAGGTGTCAGAGCTTCTCTTTCTGTGAACCCTTCCTCAGCCCGGCGGCCTTTGCGCTTCCGGCAATCAACACCTTCTCGGCGCAGGGGAAGAATGTCTTCCGCGGTCCGAACCAGTGGGCCTGGGACATGGGCTTCTTCAAAGATTTCCAACACGAGAAGCTCAACATCCAACTTCGCTGCGAGTTCTTCAATATTTTTAACAATGTAGCGCTGAACCTCCCGTCTTTCGTCTTCAGAGACCCTCGTTTCGGCGCCATTACCCAGGCGGAGGACCCGCGAATCGGGCAAGTTGGTTTGAAGATCTCTTTTTGAAGCAGACGGAGGTCAAAGAATGCCAGAGCCTAAGCTTCAGAAAGCGGGAGCCGCGCCGGGTTCGGATGAATCCGCAGCCGCGGCCAGCACCCGCTCCGCCGAGCCGTTGACGCTCACCGCTTACCGCCTGAAACCCCTGACGATGAAGATCGTGCCGGCTTCTGAAGAGCGGGATTGGATGGATTGGCACTACAACGGAGCATACCGTTGCTTGCCGCTTCGGATCGCCAACCAGATGGGCTGGTTTGTCCTGAACGATTGTGACTTCGAGGTTGTTTGGACGGGTGGACCCCACCAAGACAGTCTCAAGGTCAAGTATCCCGCGGGCCACAAGTCCAAGTTTGTCCGAAACCTCTTTGGTCACGGCATTCTGACGTGGCAAATCCCTTATCTGTTTCGTACTCCTCCGGGCTACAACCTACTGGCGCGCGGACCGACGAACTGGGTCAAAGACGGCGCCAGCCCCCTCGACGGAATTGTCGAAACGGATTGGGCGGTAGCCAGCTTCACGATGAATTGGAAGCTCACCCGGCCCTCGTGGAAGGTGAGCTTTCAGAAAGATGAACCCATCTGCATGATCATCCCCCAGCGGCGCGACCACGTGGAGGTGTTTCGACCCGAGATCCGCAACATCGAGTCGGACCGTGAGTTGGAGGAAGGTCACCGCAAATGGGCGGAAGCCCGCCGAGAATTAGTCGCGGAGAAGAAGGTCCTTTTTGAGCAGGTAAAGCAAGGACTGCACCAGGGAAAAGTCGCCCCCTGGCAGCCGCACTATTTCCGAGGCAAGGCTCCCGGAGGAGAGGTCGCCGACGAGCATCAAGTCCGCTTACAGATTCGTCCCTTTGAGGAGCTGGAACCGCCCCTGGAAGATTCCGCGGGGCCTAGTTCGGAAGCATCCTATACGCCACTGAATGAATCGAGTCCCTCTGCCTGGGACAGATTCAAGCGTTTCTGGAAACCTGGGCCCTAGCTTGCCTTTGATTGGTCACGAAGAGTTCAACGTCCCGCTTGGCTAGGAGTTCCTGAATATCGTCAACCGCGTGTTTGGAACTCCCGCTCGGTAGCCCGGCCGACCCTTGCTTTGGAGATATCACGTTCGCTGACGCCCCCCGCATTGCTGAAGCTGCGTTGAAGGTTTCGTTTGAAATCGGCGGCCACACGAATGCATAGGAGGTTGAAACAGTCACCGATGGCGACCGGGAACCGGAAGTACCGAATCCGGTCTGCCCGGGCGTGCGCTTCAAGGCTGGCGCGCTCGGATGAGTCTCCGTGCATAATCTAGCTTCTGATTTCGAGCCTTGCGTTTTCCGTTAGGGCCGCACGGCGACCGGCTTCGACGTCAACTCGTCTGAGCAGAACCATTCCTCCTAGAAAGAAAACAATCAAGGCCAGGATACTGAGGCGGCTTCCGCCGGCTAGTTGGCTGACGAGCGCGAAGAGGAAAGGCCCGGCGATGTTCCCGAACTTGCCGCTGATACTGTAGAAACCAAAGAATTCAGATGACTTCCTGAGCGGGATCAGCCGTGCGAACAGTGATCGACTCAGTGCCTGGCTTCCTCCTTGCACCACCGCCACCCCGCAGGCCAAAACCCAGAAGTGCCACGGCTCGGTCATGAAATAGCCTAAGACAGAGATCGCGGTGTAGACCCAAAGGGCCACGTAGATACTCTTTTTCGTTCCCAGTGAGCGGGAAAGCCTTCCGAAAGCAAAGGTACAGGGAATCCCCAGGAACTGGACAAGCAAGAGGGCGCCGATGAGGTGGGTGCGGCCAATGCCGATTTCCGCACCGTAGATCGTCGCCATCTTGATGATCGTGTTGATGCCGTCGTTGTAGAACCAAAAAGCAATCAAGAACAAGAACGCTTGCCGGTGCCGTCGAATTTGTTGGAGGGTTTTGACGACCCTCATGAACCCGGTGCGAACGGCACTTCTTGGGGGACCACTTCCGTTCGCTTGTCCGCCTGGCTCCGCGACCCGCCGAAGAATCGGAATAGTGAAAGCGGCCCACCACAACGCGACGCTGGCGAAGGCCATTCTGGAAGCCTGCGAGGCGTCCTCCATTCCGAACGTCTGAGGAGCAGTGATCCAACCGAGCTGCAAAGCCAACAGAAGTCCACCGCCGACGTAGCCCAACGCGTAGCCTGCTGTCGAGACCCGATCGATCTCCTCGGGCCCGGCAATGTGTGGCAGCAGTGACTCGTAAAAAACCTCGCCGGCGGCATATCCGATGTTGCCCACGATGAACGCCGCGGAGACGAACAGCCATTCGCGCTCTCCGGCGAAAGACAGCAAGAGCGAGCCAAAGACGCCCACACCGGCGAAGAAAGCCAAGAACTTCTTTTTCGCTCCCAGATAGTCAGCGACAGCTCCTAACACAGGCGAGAGTAGCGCGACGACGACAAGTGCTACCGTCTGTGTGTATCCCCAATAGGCCGTACGTAAATTCTCGGGCAGATCGATGGCCGCGACCTGGTGGTAGTAGACGGGCAGCACCGCGGCCATGATGGTCGTCACAAAGGCCGAGTTGGCCCAGTCGTACATGGCCCAGGCGCGCAACTCTCGACGGTGAAGGCCGAGGGTTAGGAGCCATTGCTCGACGCGAGGGTGGTTAGAAGGTTCGGGACCGTTCAATCCCACAGCAGTTTCGGGTAACAACTAGTCGCGGTGCCAGAGTGCAACGGCGCTAGCCATCCTACCAGAGACGTTGTTGTGGGCTTCTTGAAGTAGGAAGCCGGCAGGATTGCCGGCCGAAGCGACTAGCCTCGCCAGTGCGAGCCAAACTAACGGTCTCGCAGATCCACGCGCTCGGCTCCGGCCTCGGTGATGAACAGTCTCTCGTCCGCTAAGTCGTTTTCCCCCGAGCGCTCCAAGATTCCGGCCCTTGCGGCGTCACGCAAACGGACGGCCGCCTGAAAGTCGTTGCCCTCCGCCAGCAGTGGCTCTCCGACTTCTATTTGGATCGATCCCTTGCGGGGAAGCCACTGCTCGTCACGCAGGATCGTGCGCGTACCCCGTATGGTCACGGGTATCACTCGGCGGCCCGACTCCGCTGCCACGACGAAGGCGCCGAGACGGAATTCCAGCAGGCCCGGCATGCGCGTGAAGGTGCCCTCGGGGAAGAAAACCAGCCGCTGTTCCGCTTTCGCTAGGGCGACCGCGCGGCGGCTGTCCTCCAAGCCCCTGGCGGGATCAATTCGCTCAACGAAGAGCGATCCCACGCGGCTTAGAAAGCGTTCGGCAAACCAATTCTGACGAAGTTCCCCTTTCACGACGAAGGCCATCTCGCCCGGGAGGGCGGCCACCAGGACGAGGCCGTCGACGAAACTGGCGTGGTTCGCTACCACGATACCGCCTGGGGCGCGAAGGTTTTCCAGCCCCTTGACCGACGGAGATGTCCCCATCAGTCGCAACGCCAGCTGCACGACCCGACGCCCGACCGCCCAGCGAGAGCGCGGGCCGGGCAACAATACCACGGCCGTCCAACCGCAGATGGCCGCCAGAGCCACCACCAGCCACCAGTAAATTCCGTAGAGGAGAACGAGCGTGGTTTGCGCGGCGTCCGCGGCCCGCCGGCGGCCTCCCGAAATCATCAGTCGGACGAACTGCCACCACACTGCCCGGCGCCCGGCGATCAAGGCGCCGCTTTCGTAGATCTCACGGGTGGCGGCCCGGCGGATCTTGCCACTCGACGTTTTGAGAACGGTGTGTGGCGGTGCGATCACGACTTCGTCGGGCGGCGCTTCGAGGAGATCGGTCGTCACTTGCTCGACAGCCTGTCGGATTCGAACCACCGCCTCCCGGTTATTCTCTCGGCTTTCGGCCACGACCACGATACGCTCGGTTCCGGCTTTTGGATCGGTGCTGCCAAACACAGCAACACACCCCTTCCGGATACCCTCGACCTCCCCAGCCGCTTGCTCTACTTCGTGCGGATAGATGTTTCTTCCGGCTCGAATGATTATGTCTTTCGAGCGTCCCGTGATGAATATATTCCCTTTGGCGACGTAGGCGAGATCCCCGCTTTCCAGCCATTCACCGTCGAAAAGCTCATTGGTCTTGGCTGGGTTGCGGAAGTAGCCGCTCGTCGCCGACGGCCCGCGAAATTGCAGGCGGCCTTGCTTTCGTTCCCCGGCTTCGCGTCCGGTTCCGTCCACGATGCGAACCTCGTGTCCCCTTAAGGGCCGGCCGCAGCCTACAAACTCGATGGCGTTTGGATCCCCGGGAGGAGCCGGCGCCGCTTGCCCCCGGCCCGTCAACGGACCTCGCTGGACTCGGTCGATCACCGAGGATTGTCCCGGCAGGGGTATGGCTAGGCCCACGGAGTTCTCCGCCATGCCATACACGGCAACCGGTGCGTCGCGGCGCAATCCGTGTTTCTGGAAACGGTCGGTGAACTTTCGTAGCGTGCTGGGCGGCACCGGTTCAGCCCCGTTGAGTAGCATGCGGAGTGAGCCTAGGTCGAGGCCCTCAATGTCACGGTCTTCGATCTTACGGCTCGCCAGCTCGAAGGCGAAGTTGGGTGCTGCCGAGAGCGTACCGCGGTGGCGATGAATCGCCCACAACCACTCCTGTGGCCGGGTCAGGAACGTCAGAGGGGACATGATAACGAGTGGAAAGCCGAAGTACAGCGCTCCCAACCAGGCTCCGATCAGTCCCATGTCGTGGTAGAGAGGTAGCCAACTCACGAATATGTCGGTGGAGTCCGCCTGGAGGCGTTCTGCCATCGCCCGCAAGTTGGCGAGGAGATTTGCGTGACTCAATACGACGCCCTTCGGATCGCCCGTACTGCCGGATGTGTACTGGATGAGCGCGGTTTGGGGCGGTTGTTGCTGTTTGAACCGGAGCCCCTTGCCCGCGGAGGCTAGTTGCTCCACCGTCTTTACTCCGCGCAACCCCGTGACTAGGGGCTGAACCAGTCTCGCTGCGGTCCCCGTCTCGGTGGACGTGATGAGGATCACCGCTTCAGCGTTGTTGAGGACGGCAGCCTGACGTCGCAGGTGGTCCTCCAGCTGGGCGAGCCGCAGGGGAGGGTAGATCGGCACCGGAACGCCCCCAGCGTAGAGAACACCGAAGAACGCCCGAAAGAAATCCGCGCCAGTGGGCAGCATGATGGCTGCTTGTTCGCCGGGACGAAGGCCCCACTCGTTCAGGCCCCGACTCACGTCCGCAGCGCCGTCTCTGAGGCGCCCATAAGAGATCTCAGATCGATCGGCTGGTTCGTCCCATTGCAGGATGTGAGTGCGCTCCGCATGGAATTCGACGTGCCAGTCGAGCGCTTGCATCAAGGTTCTCGCGTCTGCCGGAGTGCCTTCGACCGGATCGGTCTTCAGAGCCGGTGGACGTTCCGGCGCCGGCAACTCGCCCCCGCCGGCGTCCTCAAGGGCGACCAGCACGTCACCAAGTGTTTCCACTTGGGAGACGACTTCCTTGCCAAGCCGGACTTGGAACGCATGCTCCACCCGCACAAGAAGCTCGGCTCTGCCTAAACTGTCGATTCCCAGGTCGCGGTCCAACGTGCTTTCCAGCCGGACCACGACGGAGCTTTTTCGATGGGGATGTAGATCGAGCAAGAGACCGCGCACGAGATCCACGATTGCATCGGCGGTGCCGTTTGAGTCACGTGGGGGTTTTGAGTTTTTGTTGCGAGATTCAACCATGCGGCGATGCTGAGTGTAGCAGAGCACGGATCGAGTTATCCGCCACCGGAGCGGACGAGATCGAACCTCGTGCTAGACCCTAAGAACATGTAGTCGTGTACGGCCCTACTATGGGAGTGTTGCAGCACTCCGCAGCAGACGCTGGGGTGGTAAGTTTACAGGGGGTACGCGATGCGTCGACGGCAGCGGTTCTTCTGACTAGCCTAGCGGCCACTGCTGGTGTCGAAGCCTCGCAGCTATATTCGGGCGTCGCTCACTCATTCCAGATTTCGCCCCAGTCTGAAGAAATTCTCATCCATGATCTAACTTTCCCCGTCATTCCCGGCACTCTGCGGCTGACGGTCGAGTTAGCGACAGAAGATCCCTCGCACGATCTCGATCTCTTCGTTCGTTTCGCACGGCCTGTCGTTGAAGACAACGGGGTCACCAGCAGCGATTTTTCGAGCATCACGCCGGGGAGCGGGGTCGAAGAGATTGAAGTCGATCCCAGTTCCTCTCCGCCTCTCCAGACCGGCATTTACTACATGGCTCTGAGAGTCAAAACGCTAGGCACGGAGATTTCGGGCACGATCATCGCTACCGCTGAATCAGGGGCCTCCCCGACAACGTTTATTATCTCGACGTTTGACAATCTTGACGACGAGGGCTGGACACGAAATTATCCCGAGTCCCTCCTGCCCGGTGCTTCCGTCGGTGACCCCGGGCCACCCTTGGTTGTCGACGCGACCGGCTTTCTGCGAATCCATGAACTCGGGGGCTCGCTTATGGATTTTGCCGTTGCGCCTCCAAAATTCCTTGGCGACTTGTCGGCACTAAGCGACGCTCGCTTCGAGTTTGATTACCGCCACCACAGCGAGTTGGAGTTAGCATTCCTGCCGGTGGAAATGAGGATTGTTGGTGGTGGCTCAGCGTATCGCTGGCGGGGTCCGGTGCCTCCCCACGACGAATGGATTCACATCATTGCGCCACTGGAGGAAGCCGAATGGACGCGAGTCGAAGGCGCCGCTTCCTTCACTGACGTTTTGCGGCAGACGGAGCGAATCGAGCTAAGCATGGATCAATTCCCTCTGAGCGAGTTCAATGACTTAGACAACTTCGCGCTGATGGGGGAGCCGCCTCTCCCGCCCGTCGGACCTCCAGAAGGGCCATTCTCGTCCACGTTCGAGGGTGGACTAGACGGTTGGGCGAGGAATTACCCACCAGTCGGGATCGTGGGTGCCAGGTCCGGCACGCCGCACGCGGGGGTCGTGTTGGGAAGCCCCGGCAGGAATTCAGAGCAGTTTCTTAAATTGATTGACCCGGACGGGGAGGGCCAGGACTATACTGTTGCCCCCCCGAAGTACCTCGGGAACCTCGCCGCCTTGGACCGGCCGTGGATCGAATTTGACTACCGGCAAGTGGAAGGCGCTTTCGCCCGTGTGCCGGTCCACGTCCGGGTGATCGGCTCCGGGACGGTCTATGTTTTGACCGGGGCGCGTGCTCGTTCTACCTGGCAACATCTTCGACTGCCGCTAAACGACGACTATATGTTGCGTTATAGCGGCACCGCCGACGTAGCCGAGGTCTTGGCCAATGTCGAACGCATTGAAATCGGCATGGACCTGGCTTCAGGTCCCGAAATCAACGCCCTTGACAACTTTCATTTGCGGACCGAGTTCACACCGCCGGTGGGACGGGCGATGTGGGTAAACCGCAACGAGATCATGCAACGCGGAAGCGCTGGTGACCCTGCTTTACCGCCGCAGCGCATAGATGTCACTTCTACCGGCGGTCCTGTGATGTGGACGGCACTTGTTGAGCCGAGTTCCGCCACCTGGCTGACGCTTTCGCGGGCGGCTGGTGAGACACCTTCCGTGTTGGCGTTGACGGCCGACCCGACAGGTCTCTCACAGGGTACGCATTCCGCGGATGTCGTTATCAAGGCAGAAGAGTTTAGGGTACCTGGCCAGACGATTCACGTGACCCTCGTCCTCGCGGAGGAAGGGAGCACTCCCGGGTTGAATCCAGGGGGGGTTGTGCACACCGTAGCCGCGGAGCTGCCCCTTTCGCCGGGCGTGCTCGCCAGCTTGTTTGGCCACAATTTCGCCTCGTCCAGCGTTCAAGTCAGCTTCCCGGCAGGCAGCAACCTGCTGCCACGCGAGGCTCTCGGCCTGCGGGTGCTGATCCTCGATCAAAGCGGCCAGCTGATTGCGGAGGCGCCGCTACTTTACGTTGGCCCTTTCCAGGTCAACTTCCAAATGCCCTATGAAGCTGCCGGCCTTCCCGCCGTTCAGGTAGTTGTTGTTGCGGACGGAATCGCCAGCAATCCCGAAACCGTACCGCTAGCGGCGACCGGCCCGGGATTGTTCACCCTGGACGGAAATCGCGCGGCGGTATTGAACCCGGACTTTGCGCTGAATTCGCCCGCCATGCCAGCGGACCGAGGCAGTGTCATTATGGCCTTCCTGACCGGTGTCGGCGAGGTCGATCCGGCACTCGAGACGGGACAAGCAGCTCCCCCAAGTCCGTTACGTGTTGTTACAGCCCCGTCATCGGCGACCATTGGTGGCGCTCCGGCGCGAATCGTATCGCTGGCCTTGGCATCCGGCTTCGTCGGCCTCGCCCAGGCGAACATCGAAGTGCCTCTGGAGCTAGTGCCAGGCGAGTACGAGCTGGTCATCATTGTAGGCGGCCGCGTCTCGAATGGAGCGCTGGTTTCCGTTCGCTAGGATATGATGGCGAAGTCACGGGAGAGATGGTAGCGAAGCCCGGCACGACCCTCACGTCGCGGCGCAAAAAGGGGCGGGGACTACACCTTCCAGTCCGGGATTTTCTCCGAACTAGGACTCGGCAAGGGTGCATCAGGGATCAGGATTCGTAGGAGCCGAGCGGGGTTGCCGGCCACAACCTCGTTATCGCCGACGTTCGCTGTAACAACCGCCCCCGCCCCTATGTAGGCGTTGCGGCCGATCTTTCGGTTGGGATGAACAACTGCACCAGCTCCGACCGTTGCGTAGGGACCTAGTTCCACGCCACCCGTGAGCGTAGCACCCGGGAAGACGTGGCTGTGCTTACCCAGTCTGCAGTCGTGGTCGATGCGACAGCCGGTGTTGAGACAAACGTCGTCGCCTATAACCGCTCCTGCGTTGACGACGGCGCCGGCTAGGACGACGACACCGACTCCTAGTTTCACGTGGCGCGAGATGACCGCGGACGGATGGACAAGTGTAGCCGCTTCCAGTTTGGCTTTCCGCGCCGCATCAAACCAACTGCTGCGTATACAATTGTCTCCCGCACCGAACGCCACCGAGCTAATATGGGCCTCGGGCGACAAGCTTTGCAGTTGCTGAATAGGTCCGAGAACGGGCGAACCAAGCACCAAGGTTCCAATCTTTGCCGGATCGTCATCCAACAGGCCGAGGAGCCGAAAGTCGGGTGTCTGCTGGACCAAGTCAGCGAGGACCTTCCCATGACCTCCCGCGCCGAGAACGACCAGGTTTTTCGGGCTTGATCCCTTGGGCGCCGAGCCTCCGCCACTGGCAGTTTTCTCGCCGTCTGTCATTCGGGGGTAGACTCTGCGCGGCCGAGAAACTCGGGAGCGGACATGCTTCCTTGGCGGCGAGTCCCGACGCAACAAAACGTCTGCCAAATTGTGGAGGCCAGGATTCTCAGATCAAGCCAGATGCTAGTGTGCGTGACGTACCAAATGTCGAGTTCAAATTTTCGCTCCCAGCTAATGTCGTTACGGCCGTGAACCTGTGCCCAGCCCGTTATGCCGGGCTTGACGTCGTGCCGTTTCTTCTGCGAAGTGGTGTAGCGAGTCAAGTAGTCCGTAACAAGGGGGCGAGGACCAACGAGACTCATATCCCCCTTCAGTACGTTCCAAAGCTGTGGTAGCTCGTCGAGACTGAAGTGCCTGAGAAACCTGCCCAAACGAGTGAGCCTTTCGCTGTCCGGCCGTAGGCGACCCCAGGCCCCGTGTTTCGAAGTCATCGTTCGGAACTTGAGCATGGTGAAGGGCTTGTTGGCGAGGCCCACCCTCTGCTGTCGGAAAAGTACTGGTTGACCGAGAGTGAAGCCTACTGCCGCCGTGACCACTACTATCGAAGGGCAGAGCAGGAAGAGCGTAATAACCGAACCTGCGATGTCAACCATCCGTTTCAACGTGGATTGCGCGAACGCTACGCCGCGGGCCGGGAGGGTCCTGACCGCGCGAGCCGATATCAGTTCTCGATAACAGCCGAGCAGTGCGGACCAGACACGGACGCTAGAGAATTCTGTTTCAATTCTCTTTCGCCCGGCGCGCCCCATAGCAGCGGCGCGGGATCCATCTTCCAGTAAGCTCGCCAACGCTTTCGCCAAAGCTCTCCAGTTGCCCGCGGGAACCAGGACTCCCGTTGAACCGTTGACCACTGCATCGAGCGTACCTGTGACGGCCGCGGCCACTATCGGCTTCTCGGCCGCGGCAGCTTCCAGCGCTACGGTCGGAAAACCCTCACGGTAACTAGGCAGCGCCAACACATCCATGATGTGATAGTGAACCGAGGTGTCTCCTACGAAGTTGGTGCAAACGATTTGCGAGTCCTCTTCGATGGCCTGTCGAACGGAACGAGGGAGAGGATCTCCCTGCTCGAAACATCCAACCAGGAGCAGTCGGAGTGTGGGAAAAGACGTTTTCAGCTCTGAGTAGGCCTCAACCAGTTCGACGATCCCCTTGTCGCGCGTCAGCCGGCCGACAAAGCCCACGACCGGCGCACCATCTGGAATCCCAAGTTCGTGTCGTTTCCCATTGGCAGCGTCCAAACGCTCGGGGGTTGGGGAAAACCGTGAGAGATCAACGCCGTTTGCACTACCCGAGGCAAGCACGATCGCTTTTTCGGCGCCGACAAGACCCAGGTCAATCGCCCGTCGTCGTAACGAGCCGCTCACGCAGACCACGCGATGTGCCAGTGCACATGCCACCCACTCGCAAAGGATTAATAATTTACGTTTCGGGCCAGCTATCGTCTCAAAACGCAGTCCGTGGAGTGTGTAGACTCGGCACGGCACCCCCGCCAGCCAGGCTGCCAAACCTCCCAGCAGGCCGGCTTTTGGTGTGCCTACGTGCGCGATCGTGGGGCGCACCCGGCGCATCAACCACCACAAGCACGATAGAGCCGCCAGATCCCGACAAGGAGCGATGTCGCGATCTATGACCGTGGCGGCCGACGCTACCTCGTCTGTAACTGCTACTTCCCTCAGATCCTTCCCCGGTGAGGAGACCACCGTGACATCGAACCCTGACTCGCGTAAGAAGCGGAGCTGTCCGGCCAGCATGACTCGGACGGCCAGCGGCGAGCTGACCACGTGTAGGAGCTTCATCGATCAAGAACGACGGTCGTCGGCAGGGTCGGGCGAGTCACAAACTCCACATTCGCTAGATCGACCTCCGCGTAAGGAGGACTTTAGTTGCCGAGCGGGGTAGGTGCCGACCGCTGAACTCCAGGGAGGTGTCCCCTGGGTTTCGACGTTATGAGCTATTACCCGAACCCTGTTGGTCGCGGTCGAACTTTTCGCCGTCGGCATTTGACGAGCAGACCACAATTACTGTATTATCTGAATAGACAGAAATTACAGTAATCTGTTAATATAAGGTTGCCACGGGTGCATGCCCCCACCCCGCACTCGGGCGAGATTTGTCACTATGTTTGCAAGGGCCCATGGGTTCGGGCGTGGGGGATTGTGAGGAGCGATGAAAATCCTGGTCACGGGTGCAACTGGGTTCGTTGGATCCCGACTCTCGGAGCGGCTCAGGGAGCGGGGAGATACGGTCGTTGCCCTTTCGCGGGACGGGGATTCGGCCCGGCGGCGGGTGCCTACCCTCGAACAGGCTTACACTTGGGATCCTCTGGATGAGCCGGCTCCTGCCGATGCCTTCGCCGGAGTCGACGCAGTCGTTCACTTGCTCGGAGAACCGGTCGCAGGGCGTTGGACGGCGGCCAAAAAGCGCTTGATCTTCGACAGCCGTGTTGTGGGAACCCGCAACTTGGTGGGGACGATCTCCGAGCTTGATGCCAAGCCCAGGGCGCTGATCTCGGCCAGTGCCATGGGTTACTACGGCGATCGCGGTGAAGAGCAGCTCACCGAAGAGTCGTCCGCGGGAGAAGGTTTTACGTCGGAAGTCTGCCAAGCTTGGGAGCAGGAGGCCCTGCCAGTGGAACCGCTCGGTGTAAGGTTGGTCCGGCTACGAACCGGGTTGGTGCTGGCGAAAGCAGGTGGCCCGCTGGCGGAGATGCTCACCCCCTTTCGGCTCGGTGCGGGAGGGCCGCTCGGCTCGGGCCGGCAGTGGTGGTCCTGGATTCATCGAGAGGATCTCGTCGGGCTGATCGTTCACTTACTGGATAGTGATTACCGTGGCGCCGCGAACGGAACGGCGCCCGAGCCGGTTCGTCAGAAGGAGTTCGCGCGCATTCTCGGACGCGCGTTGCACCGGCCCGCATTCATGCCTGCGCCGGCTTTCGCCTTGAAAGCTGTCCTGGGCGGTTTCTCTTTCGAGTTACTGGCCAGCAGGTGCGTGCTGCCGGATGTCGCACAGCGTACGGGTTATCACTTTCAATACTCTAGTCTGAACTCCTGCCTACAGGCGGAACTCGGCGGGTAGCCGGGCGCGCGGTTGGATCCCCTAGCAGCCCGTGGTAGAAGTTGGCTTCGGCGAAGAATGGGGACTGTCAACGATTCTCGCTTCCGCAACTGCTTTGTCTCCAGTATGGAGCAGACGACGAAAATCGGTGACTGTACCCATTCTTTGAGGCGAAGGACTTTCACCGCGGGCTGCTCGGAGCGGTAGTGTTTGCTAGCTCGGCGTTTCGCTGGCCACCGACTTTTCACCCCAAAGATTGGTGCGCAGCTCTTCCAGGCGGTGCTCGGCGGCGTCGCGAACATAGCGGTACTTGTCGTTCTTGGCTATCTCCCCCAGAGCTGACTCGTCGAGTAGCCTTTTGATGGCCTTGCGTCGAATCTCCTCGTCGTCGGAGTTTCTGGCGAGCTCGGTGTACATTTCTTGATCGGGATACTTTTCCCGCAGAATGTCAAAAACACGGTGTCGGACAAGCCAGTGTCCGTCTTCGATGACCATGGTTCGCAGGATCATCGGGTCGTCCAGTTCGCCGGCCGCGGCCACTCGAACATCCGGGTCGCTGTGTTTCCACTTCGGTCGAAATGCGTCGAATAACGCCATGGGTGATTGCAGGTCAGCCAGTGGGACAAGTACCGGCACACTCTCCGTCGCCGATTCGGGTCCGACCGCAGCCGTCCCACGTCTGACTTGACGCCCTTTCCGAATTGTAGACTGCTGAGGTGGCAGCTGCAAAAGCGCGAGCGTCACTTGTCACGGTCTGCCTCCGAGTTGTGACTAGTTCACCACCACGTTAACGAGCTTGTCGGGAACCACAATCACCTTGCGGACCGTCTTCTCCTCGACGTAGGGCAAGATCTTAGAGTCACTGGTCGCTAGTCGCTCCAGCTCGGCGCGATCGGTGCCCCGTTCAACCGACAAGCGCGAGCGAAGCTTTCCGTTAACTTGGACAACGACCTCCACCTTTTCTTCCTTGGCCAACTCGGTATCGAAGTCCGGCCAGCCCTTGCATAGGAGTGTTCCTTCCTGCCCAAGCTCGTGCCAGAGATCTTCGGCCATGTACGGGGCGAAGGGTCCCAGCAGGAGAACCAGCTTTGTTAGGGTCCCTTGCAGTACGGCGGGCGAGAGTTCGGACTCGCGAGCGTAGAGGTCGTTCGTCAGCTCCATGATTGCGGCCAGCGATGTGTTGAAGTGCCAGCGCGTCTCGAAGTCGTTGGTGACTTTTTGAATGGTCTGGTGGAGTTTGCGCAGCAGCGCCCGATCGGCGTCGTTCGACGGCTCACCATTCAGCGAGCCGTTGCCGGCGGCGTTGCGGGTGACGAGGCGATAGACCCGGCCCAGGAAGCGATGCATGCCTTCTACACCCGCGTCCCGCCAGTCTAAGTCTTTCTCAGGCGGTGCGGCAAAAAGAGAGAACAGGCGGACCGTGTCGGCGCCGTATCGTTCGACCGCCGAGTCCGGATCCACGACGTTGCCTTTGCTTTTCGACATCTTGGCGCCGTCTCGGATAACCATTCCCTGGTTAAACAGTCGCGTCGCGGGTTCGTTCCAGGTGATCAATCCGAGGTCCCGCATGACTTTCGTGAAAAAGCGCGCGTAGATGAGGTGCAGCACCGCGTGCTCGATGCCACCGATGTACTGGTCGATAGGAAACCAGGCGGCGACCTTTTCGGCGTCGTAAGGCGCTCGATCGTTTTTCGGGTCGCAGTAGCGATAGAAATACCACGACGAATCGATGAACGTGTCCATCGTGTCGCACTCGCGTTCCGCCTGACCGCTGCATTTCGGACAGTTCGCATTCACGAATTCCGGGACGCTTCGCAGCGGCGACTGCCCGGTTGCGGTGAGCTTGACGTTGGCGGGCAATAGTACCGGAAGCTCGTCTTCCGGCACCGGCACAACACCGCACTGCTGGCAGTAAATAATGGGAATCGGCGTGCCCCAGTAGCGCTGCCGTGAGATACCCCAGTCTCTGAGCCGGTAGGTGATGGCGCTTTCGCCGAATCCGTGCTCTTGCGCCCAGGCGGTCATCTTCTGTTTGGCCTCTTCGCTCGTGAGACCGCTAAACGGGGGGGAGTTCTCGACCACGCCATAGTCCTCGAAGGCCTCTTCCATCGTTGGTTCGTCGGCGAGAGGTCCGTCGACCGGGCGGATCACGGGCCGAATCGGAATACCGTATTTGCGGCAGAATTCAAAGTCCCGCTGATCGTGAGCGGGCACCGCCATGATGGCGCCTGAGCCGTATTCCATCAGCACGAAGTCGCCGATCCAGATCGGCACCCGTTCGTTGTTGTAGGGATTGATCGCGTAGTGGCCGGTGGCTAGGCCTTCTTTCTCGACGTCGGCCGGGTCTTTTGAGTCACGCGACCGGATCATCCGTTTCGCTTGCTGCTCGAAACCGAAGCGGCTGACCAGCTCGTGCTCGGGAGCCAGGATCACGCACGTTGAACCGAAGATCGTGTCCACGCGAGTGGTAAAAACGGTGATCTTTTCCTTGCTGCCTTCCAACAGGAAGTCCACACGAGTGCCGACCGATTTGCCGATCCAGTTCTGTTGCATCGTGAGCACGCGCTCGGGCCAGCGGCCTTGCAGCTGCTCGAGATCGCTCAGCAGTTCGTCCGCGTAGTCGGTCGTTCTCAGGAACCACTGCTCCAGGGAGCGGCCTTCGACGGGCGTCTCTTCGTGACGCCAGCAACAGCCGTTCACTACTTGCTCATTGGCCAGCACCGTTTGGCACTCGGGGCACCAGTTCACGTTGGCCTCTTTGCGATAGGCCAGACCGCGTTCGTACATTTTGAGGAAGAGCCACTGGTTCCAGCGATAATATTCCGGGTCGCAACTCGAGATTTCCGTTGACCAGTCGTAGCTGAAGCCGAACCGCCGATGCTGCTGCTTCATCTTGGCGATGTTTGACCTAGTCCACTCGCCGGGATCGCGGTTGTTCTTGATGGCGGCGTTCTCAGCCGGCAGACCGAAAGAGTCCCAGCCCATCGGGTGCAGGACGCGGAACCCGCGCATCCATTTGTAGCGGGCCAGCGCATCGCCGATCGAGTAGTTTCTTACGTGCCCCATGTGAAGCGTGCCGCTCGGGTAGGGCAGCATCTCCAGCACGTAGTACTTCGGCCGCGATGGGTGGGCGTCAGCGCGGAAAACATCAGCTTTCTCCCACTCGCTCTGCCAACGAGGCTCGATCTCTTTCGGGTTGTAAGACTTTTCAGGCATAGACTCTCGGATCAGTTTCTGCCGTTGCCGGCACGGCGGCGCGCCAAGGTCTTCAGGGCCTTGACGTTCCGCTGGTGGCCGCCACCCGCGTCCTGAGGCGTTTCGAGAATGAACGGCTTGCCGCGCAACTTCGGATGATGAAGCATCCGCCGGAAAGCTTCGCGACCGATCTTGCCCTTTCCGATGTGCTCATGGCGGTCAGCGTTCGAGCCAAGGCTGGTTTTTGAGTCGTTGGCGTGGATTACCCGGACAGCTTCGATTCCGATCGTGTCATCGATGAGCCGTAGTGTTTTGTTTAGGCCGCTAGGCGTCGACACATCGAACCCGGCCTCGTAGGAATGTGCTGTGTCGATGCAGCAACCGACGGGCACGGATGCTTTCTTCTGAATCATGTCTCGTAGCTCGGCCAGTTCCGTAAAGCCGCGTCCTATCGAGGCGCCCCCGCCGGCGGTGTTCTCCAGAAGAAGCTCGAGATGATTCCATTGAATACCGCGGACCGCCTTGGCGACCGAGGCCGCCAGCGTTTTCATGGCCCGTTTCAGTGTCTGTCCGCGATGGCTGCCGGGGTGGATGACTAAGTACTCCGCTCCCAGCGCAACTGCTCGGTTGACTTCGTCGCGGAAGGCCGCGATTGATTTTTTGCGAACGACCGGGTCGGCTGCGGCCAAATTCACCAGGTAGTTCCCGTGAATGACAAGGGGAGTGAGGCCAAAGCGTTCCCGCGCGTCCTTCAAGCGTTCTACCGCAGCCGGATCGAGCTTCCTCGCTCGCCACATGCGGGGGCTGCGGGAGAAGATCTGGAACGTATTGCAACCTAGCGCCGCTGCCTGTTCGGCCGACCGCTCCAGCGAGCCGGCTATCGAAGTGTGAGCACCGATGCGAGGAGCTTGCGAGCCAGTGCGGCGAGACACAGGGACACTACGATCCTAACAGATCTATTTTGCCGGTCGAATGAAGCAGCGCAGGCTGTTCTAGTCAATCCCGCAGCGCGACCTAGGCGGGCCCACAGACGCTGGATCGATCCCTGTACACGGCTTCGCGCCCGCCACATACGCGGCCGTTTGATCAGATGCGCGCCTTAGCATCGAACGGCGATCGCACAAGGTCGATCTTGATCGGTCCGCTGCTCTGGGCCAACCAGCGAGCGCTCGACCATTTCTAAGCAAGCTGCAACTCACTGATTGCAAGTGGGTTGTCAGAAATTTGGTTTGTTTCGTATTTTTCTCGATCGTCGAGTGTGGCGCTGCGGTCCCCCCGTCAGAATAGGCTCAACGGCCGCAGGTCTCGACAAAACGGCCGCCGAGGCCTGCTAAGGGACTCAGGTCGAAGTCTCCTAGTATCCCACCGGAGCGATCGGTCAGGTCTCGCTGCGGCAGCCGCCCCGCCGTACTGGAAAACCCGTCGTAACCCATTGATTCCGCGTTCGTTGTGAGGAATTGGGTTTGTTTCGTATTTTTCTCGCTCGTCGAGCGTGGCGCTGCGGTCTCCCCGTCAGAATAGAGCAAGTCAGGACCAGCGGCTACAGGTCGAAAGGCAGCTCGCAACGTGGACCTCCTACGCCCAGTGTAACCCGCAGCGTCAAGTTCTTAGGGTGTCCAGGGTGATGAAGTTGTTGAAAACAGGCTGTGTGGCTGGGTGTGACTGGATGGCCAACGGCCTTACGGGGCTTCAGAGCAAGATCGGTAAACGCTAGCCGACAAGGGTGGATTTAGGCCGGTGGACCTCGGCCACGCTGCTTCAGGAGAATGAGCCTTAACAAACCGGCCTTACCGTGGGCTGCCGTTCCGCGGATGTTCTATCCTTAGGACATGATTCACGCGGAGAAATCATGCCGTATTAGGTCTTCTCTCGCAATTAGCGCCATTGTGCTCGTGTGGGCCGCAGCGACCCTGTCAGCTCAGGATCGGGTTGACCCTGTCAACAAGAACAGGAAAGGGCTAGCGCTGCGAGGCTTTGACGCAGTGGCGTACTTCGACCAAGACAAAGCAGTCAAAGGATCCAAGCAGTTCACCCACGAGTGGAACGGCGCGACCTGGCGTTTCGCCATAGCGGAACACCGTGATCAGTTTGCCGCCGATCCGGAACGGTACGCGCCCCAATTTGGCGGCTATTGCGCGTTTGCGGTCAGCCACGGTTCTACTGCCGATGCCGCGCCGAGGGCTTGGACCATCGTCGACGGAAAGCTCTACCTGAACTACAACACGGACGTTCAAAGACAGTGGCGCCGCGATGCTCAGGCCCACATCGAGCGGGCACACCGCAACTGGCCGATGTTGCACCGATGAACTGATTCTGCCGACATCAGACCCGTTTACACCGACTAGACAATAAAGTCCTGCCTCCAGCAGATGGCCGCTTGACATCACAGTTGGAAAAGCGAGGGGTGCATGCCGCTGCAAGTAGAAAGCGGCAGAACCGTCACGCGTTTCTCGGTCCTGATCGTCAAGGCGAGCTGTAAGCTCTGGTTCAGTGTCAAGTTCTTAGGGCGTCCAGGCTTATGAAGTTGTTGAAAACAGGCTGTGTGGCTGGGTGTGACCGGACGGCCACCGGCCGCAGGTCTCGGCACAACGACCGCCGAGACCTGCGCGACGGGACTTTTAGCCTATAGACCTTATCTTACACATGGCCGGTGCCGCCGAAGGCTTGCTGGACTTCCGAGCAAGATCGACACGCTAGCGGACAGCGAGGATATATCCGTCCGCGAGTGGGTATAGACCATAGTTTCCGAGTGGCCGACCAACCGTCCGGAACCAGGAAACAGATTGCCATTTCTCCGGGCAGCACGTTATGCGGCCAGTTGACGGATACAGAGCGCCGAGACTTCCCTACCATAATTAGATGGCGGCCTGTGCCCGTCGGCGACGGCCATGCATGTAGCGCATTCTTGCTAGGAGGTACTCCGGGGACATGAGCACCAAGGGTGGCCGGGAAATCAAGTACTTCATGTGGGGCTATCAGTCGCACTTTAGGATTTCGCAGGAACTCTTTGCGGAGCGCATTTTCCAGGCCCTCGATAGGCGTTTCGAGCCAGAGCTCTTTTTGGTTGGCATCCTACCGGAAAAGGTACGAAATGGTTTTCCGGCGTGCGTCGAGCCAGAGCAGGATTTTTGGATTCATTCTGAGAAGTTTGAAGGGGTTCCTGTGCTTGCCGAGAGCCTTGTTGCACAATATCCAGAGGCAGGAATGCTCCAGTCACATCCCCTCGCACGGCAGTGGCAGGACGAAGCGTTGTTCCACCGCTCGCTCCGTGATGCTATTTGGCAAACTATTGGTGCAGATCCGTCAAAACCGACCGATCTGTACTACTCTGTTTCCCTTCCCGCTAAGGTCGAACACTACCATGTGTGTGTCGTTCTGGGGCTCCAGCGAGTTGTTCTAGACAGTTACCATGCACTGAAGCAGTGCACGGTGCGGATGCATGAGCACCGGCATGTCTCTGTAGCGGTATCGAGCGGGATCAGGCGCGCCGCTGGGGGGTCGGCGCCGCCGGGCACAGCGGCCGAGATCTGGATGACGCGCTGAGCGCGAATCAGGTTGGTTTGGAAGGGCGGTCCCAGCGGATCGCGCCGCCAGGCGACGCCGGGAGTTTTGGCGCCCCGCTTGGGCAGCAGTGAGTCATCGAGTGCGACCACCAGAGGTGCGGTGGGGGACAGTTGCTCGAGCACTCCGCGGCGGACCACGCCGAACAGGTCTGGGGCCTCGACCCGGGCCTGGGAGAAGAGCCGATAGACGGCCGACCAGTCCTGGAAGCTGTCGCCGGCGGTGTGCAGCAACCCAGTCACGGTGTGGCGGCCGAGACAGACCAAGGCGCTCAGCATCAGGCTTTGGATCTTTTCTTGGACCCGCTGTTGGCGGCGGCCCTGGAGCGCTTGGCGGGCGAGGGCTTCGAGCTGGTCGAGGAGCCTCGGGGCGGAGTCTTTTTTTTTAACGCCGAGGGGGGCGGGTGCCGACGGTTCAACACCAGTTGGGAGCGGTCTTCGATGACCCACTCGACGGTTTCACCGCGCGAGAATTCCAGCGCCTGGGCCAAGGCGGAAGGGAAGTTGACGTACCACTGCTGACTGGCTTCGCGCTTAATGAGTTGGACTTTGGTGGGGTAACCCATGTCGTCTCCTTATCTAGTTATATAACTAGATACCAGAATACCCCACAATGTTTCGACCCAGCAAGGGTTTTTATCCCCTTGGCCCGCTCTCGTCCTCTTAAATGTGGGAATCTATCTAGTCAAACGCCAAACTCGAGGGGCGTGATAAATCACGCCCGCTCGCCGACAGACTGTACGTTGAGCAATGTGCACGAAGTGTTGCCGCGCGCCAAGGCCGCCGGGCTTTTCGCCTCGTTCACCGCGGTCGTGGTGAGAAATGCGGACTAGTTTCACTGCAGCTTCGATACTCAAGCCGTCAAACCAGCGACCGAAGGGTCGTCGACCTTCGGGGTCCTCATACTCCCGAGGGTCATCACGCTGAGCTGGTAAGATTTATTTTACCATCTAGTTATGGTTAGAGCTAATCCTGAGAGCGGAGGGCGAGGCTAACCAGGAGAATAAGAAGCGCAGTCTGGAGATGCCAAGGCCCTGCACCAATCGCAGCAATCGAGGGTGCTGGCACAACGTAGTGGGAACTTAGGGCGGCTCTTTCGATGCAACCACCACTTTGGGCCAAGCTCGCCCTCGCTCTTGCCGTTGGGGTTTTTCTGTTTCTTGGATGTCTGTGGATCGAGCATCCCGGGCTTTACTACGACGAAACGCTGTTTATTGCCGCCTCCTACCCGGGAGCGGGGGGTTGCGCGTGGACGGAGCGTCTCCTCGGTGCGGACACGTGCCTGATGGTGATGCCCTACGTTGGCGGTTTAAAGGGGTGGCTCTACCGCGGTTTGTTCGAGTTGATTCCTGCATCGGCGGCGGCTGCCCGTGTACCGATGTTGGTTTTGGCGGGGTTAACCATCGTTCTGTTTTTCTCAGTTGCGCGCAGGGCTTGTGGTTGGAAGGTAGCACTTGCGTCGGCAGTGCTCGCCGCCACCGACCCCAGTTTCTTGTGGACGTCGCGGCTTGACTGGGGCCCGGTGGTCATCCAAAGACTGTGCTTGGTGCTGGGATGTTTACTCGTGTTGCGATGGTGGGAAAACCGACGCTTGTGGAACCTCGCAGTCGGCTTCTTTGTCTTCGGACTCGGTGTCTTCGACAAAGCCCACTTCCTGTTGTTGCTCTTTGCGCTATTCATTACAGTCGGAGTTGTGTTTCGCAAAGAGACAATCGCGAGCTTCAAAGCCCCAGGCCTCGCAGTTGCTGGTTTGGCATTCCTGTTCGGTTCCGCCCCTTTTTTCTTGTATTTCCTACAGCCGTCCTCCCGGACTCCAGCGATAGCGCTAGAAACGGACTGGGAACGGTATCACGCTAAATACGCGATGTTGCAAGACACGCTGGATGGGACGAACTTCCAGGGCTGGGCCTCACGTGTATCCGCTGAGAGACCCACCGAACCACAAGACGCGTTGGGACGACTCGCCTTTCAAGTCGGTGGCGAAGGACTGCTGAATCGGAGCTGGATGACGTCCGCCGTCGTGGCTTCGCTGCTGCTTCTGCCGCTTTCACTTCGATCCCGTTACCGGCGCGCGGTCTTATTCTCTTTGCTATTTTGCCTGTTCGCACTTATTCCAATGTTCCTGGTTCAATCGGCGGGGTCAGTCCACCATGTAGTCTTGGTGTATCCGTTCCCCTGCCTGTTCGTGGCAGCAAGTTTGGTGGGGGCCAGCGAGCAGGTGGAAAGTTGGTTGCCAAGAACCACGACGGCTGTGCGCCTTTTACTTCCCGTGGTCATTCTGGCACTGGCTGGGGCGAACTGCCGCAACACCGTTCAGCAGCATGTTCAACTCCAACGATTCGGTGGAACGCCGTATTGGTCGGAGGCCATTTACACACTGCACGAGTCGCTAGTGCTTACTATCATAAATTAGCGTATGAATGAGAAAGGGGTCGCTGCTGGACGTTAGCCTTGGTCCATTCGAACGGGGCGGCGTTTTTGTTGTGCGCTTGGACGAAGCGGTCGATGGCCTGGCGTACTTCGTAAGGGGAGGTGAAACTGGCCCCGCGCAACGCTCTACGGCTGAGAATACTGAACCAGATCTCGACCTGGTTGAGCCAGGAGGCGTAGGTGGGCGTGTAGTGCAGGTGCACCTTGCGGTGGCGTTTGAGCCAGCGATCACGTTTCGGTTTGTGGGTGTTGAGGTTGTCCAGTACGACGTGCAACTCAAAACCTTGGTAGAGATCGACCAGTTGATTCATGAAGTCAAGAAACTCACGCCGTCTGCGGCGCCGGTAATGCCCGGCCGTGACGTGGCCGGTGGCGACCTCCAGGGCCGCGAACAAGGTCGTTGTGCCGTGGCGCTTGTAGCCGTGCGAGAAACCCGTCAAAGCCTTGCCGTCGGGCAGTCTGAGCCAACCCTGGGCGCGCTCCAGGGCCTGGATGTTGGGCTTCTCGTCGACCGCCAGCACGATGGCGTTGTCAGGCGGGTGCAGATAGAGTCCCACGATGTTGGCGGCTTTACGCGAGAATTCGGGATCGGTGGAGAGGCACCAACTACGCCGCCGGCACAACGAGATGCCGCGCCGACGCAACACGCGCCAGACCTGTTGGTCGCTGACATCGCCCAGCGCCGCGGCCAGCCGTGGAGCCGTCCAGGTCGCCTGTCCGCAAGGCGGCGTGTCGTCCAGCTTTTGCAGAATGCGTTTTTCGGTGTCAGCGTCGTATCGCCGCGGCTTGCCGGGTCGCGTTTCATCCGCCAGACCGGCCAGTCGTTGGCCAGCGAAGCGCGTACGCCACTTCGACACTCGTGCGGCCCGCGTGCCCAACTGGGCGGCGATCTCCCGGTTCGACATCCCTTGCGCCGCCAACAAAATGATCCGGGCTCTGTCCGCCGCACGGCGCTCGCTCTTGTGCGCGCGTCCCCAGCCCTCCAACGTCCGGCGTTCCCCAGTACTGAGTCTGATACGCGTGGCTATTCTTGCCATGCCGCATTGTCTCATACATACGGTTATTTATGATAGTAAGCACTAGGCTCGATCAGTGCCCAGCAGGTCGTCGTGCTGCCATGGGGGGTTGCGAACCAGTTGCGCTTTCTGTCCAAGAACCGTCTTCCTGTGACCGAAGTGCCCCAGCCCAACCCGGGGACGTCGGACACACTGAAGATAATCGGCAAGTGGATTCCAAAGCCCGGGACCGTTTTCGTTTCGTACGCTTCCTCGGAAGTGGGGCCACATCCTGAGGTTCGCGATTTGTTCTTCGATGTCGCAGCGGAGCATGGACGCTCTCCGAAGCTCAAGACAACGGTCTCAGATCTACAGGGCCGGGCCGTTTACGAACTTTGGGAGGTTCAATAATGGTCCTCAAGGCGACGCCCAGGACGAGGGTATAATCGCCGAACCAGATGACCACTCAGCATCAGATCCGCGCTCCGCGGCTGCGCCTGCGTCCTTTGCGTCTCGAGGATCTGGACGATCTCTACCGTCTGTGGACCGACTGCGGCGTTCGCCGTTATCTGTGGGACGATCGGGTGATATCGAGAGAGCGTGCCCGAACTGAGATCGAACGGAGCATCGGCAGTTTCGAATCGAGCGGTTTAGGCCAGTGGGCTGTCTTTCGGTTCCGCGGAAGGAAGCTCATTGGCTTCTGCGGACTACGGTTTGTGGGAGCCCTACCCGAGGTCGAATTGCTGTACGGCTTAGCGCCGAGCTGCTGGGGCCAGGGCCTGGCGACGGAAGCTGTCCGGGCGGTTCTCGCTTGGGGGTTTACTAATTGTGGGTTGAAGCGTATCGTGGCTTGTGCCGACCGACACAATGCAGCATCGTTTCGCGTTATGGCGAAGGCCGGCATGAAGTTTGAAAAACGGACTCGCGTGAACAACACGGAGTTGCTGCACTATGCCGTGTCAAGGGACTCTTTCCAGGCCAAATAAGGAATGAAGTCCCCACATTCGAAGGATGCCGTCACTCGCCGCTTCTTTGTGGTCGCTCCTAAGTTCATAGGCCCGCGCCACAGGAAAAGGGTGTTTGCGGCGATCTTGCATCGTGGGCTTAGCGCGACTATACTACCCGTGCC
Organism: Bryobacterales bacterium; assembly: GCA_965222095.1. Taxonomy (GTDB): domain Bacteria; phylum Acidobacteriota; class Terriglobia; order Bryobacterales; family UBA6623. Next base: position 48,261 of record CBDCTD010000004.1, on the reverse strand, counting down.
GGCTTCGGCAAGCTTGGTAAGACACGGGGGAAAGGGATCACCCACATGGCTACGACGACACTGCACACACAGCCTGCGGCGCCAGGTCGGCGCTGGGGCCTCATCGCTCTGCTCGGCGTAGCCGGGCTCGCGGGTCTGGTATTCGTCGTTGGTTTCGCGTTGCCTTATTTCGCGCTGGACCCCGAACATTTCGGGCCCCACTTCTGGCCCCGCCGCGGCCGGCTTCTGGTGCACGTCGCAGGCGGCATCGTTGCGCTCATGACCGGTCCCTTCCAGCTATGGATGGGCTTGACCGGAAGGCGCATGTGACTCCACCGCGCCTTGGGCAAGGTCTACATGGCCGCAGTTGCGGTAAGTTCGCTCGCGGCTTTCTATCTCGCGCTCACCACGCAGGTCGGTTGGGTATTCGCCGCCGGTCTTGGCGGCCTGGGCCTTGCCTGGGTCGTCACCACCGGTCTGGCCTACATTTCGATACGTAAGGGACTTCTTGAGCAACACAAGGAGTGGATGATCCGGAGCTACGTTGTCACGTTCGGCTTCGTATTTTTCCGTATATTCGTCGGCGCCACGGAAGCGGCCGGCGTCGGAACCCTTCCCGATCGGCTGGCGGCCGCGAGCTGGTTCTGCTGGGCCGTGCCGCTGCTGATCAACGAGGCGATCTTACAGGGGCGCAAGATCTTCTCCGTCCGTTCGCCGCGCGTTGTCTGAATGGGGCCGTTGCCCTGAAAGGCTCCACCCTTAAGGGAATCAGCCCAGCACGCTCAAGGAACGCTTTCCAGCTCATCGAGCACCTTATCAATCAGGTGCGTCAACACGGTGAAGCTCCGAAAGCCGAGTTTGTCGACCGTATCGTTTTCTGTGTGCCAATAGCGGTTTTGAGGGCCGTAATGAAAGTCAATGAGGTTGACCGCGTCGACGCCGACCCCTAGAAAGGGCACATGGTCGTCGTAAATAGCCAGCCGCGTATCCGAAAGCAGAGCGCCGTAGCCCAGCCCGCGCCCGGTCTCCCAAACCAGCTCGCGTAACCAGCGGGTCGAGAGCTGTTCAGCCGTGAGGCTCAGATCGGCGTCGCCGATCATGTCAACGTTTATCAGAGCCTTGATCTTTGCGAGCGTGCCGTCGTTGCTCCAACGCTCAGCCAAGTGACGACTGCCGTAAGTATTGTCTTCCCCGCTCCACCGCACTATCGCTTCCTCCCCGTCAAAGAAAACGAGCCATACGTGATCCTTCCGCGGATGCGCGTCGAGGAAGCCGGCGAAGGCAAGAAGAAAAGCTGTGGACGACCCGCCGTCGTTGGCGCCCACGAAATCAAGGCCTTCACGATGAAAGGTGTCATAGTGTCCCGAGACGATCACTACGTCATCCGATGTCCCAGGAAACTTAGCGATGACGTTCTTCATCGCGATTGGACCTAGCGGCGTCTGAGCGGTGAAATCGTCTTCGATGACCTCAGCCCGCGTTTTGTCGAGCGCGCCGAGCAGCAGCTGTTGGAGCTGCCCGTGACCTGGGCTGCCGGGGTACCGCGGGCCGAGCGCTACGATCTGTCGTGCCCAGGCCAGGGCTTCCACTCCCGCTGCGGTGTATGTCCAGGGGAGAGGGGCAGCGTGGGATGGCAGCCACCCGATCACCAAGCTTGCAAGAACCGAGATCAGCTTTTTTCGGCCAGGCATACGTAAGCGAGCGTGAAGTTCTTCTCTCGGTCGAGGAAATCCAGCCCCGGCAGGATGAGAGCGAGAAAGCCGCTCACGGCGGCCACGAAAGGGAACACCAGCCAGCGCAGTCCCTGTTGGAAGAAATTCATGGAGTTAAGCAGCCGCCGGGCGAGCAGTGTGAAATAGCCACCGATGGGCTGGACTTTCGGTTTGGAGAATCCCGCCCCCTCTAGTAACCACTCTAAACCATAGCGGGTGAAACGATAGAAGTCGTTGGGGCCTTGGTGGACCTCCCACTGCTGGGGAACGACGATCAGAAGCTGGCCTCCAGGCTCAAGGACTCTTGCAATCTCTCGCAGTGCTCGAGCCGGTTCCCGGACATGTTCGAGTACTACGATGTTCATGGCGGCTTCGAACGAGCGATCTTGAAAGGGCAGGCAAGTGAGATCGGCGATGACGTCGAGGCCCGAGTAATTCCACTGCTGGTCGCCGATCGCCAGATCAACTCCCGTGTATCGGCAATGGGCAAAGTGATCCGCGTACTGGGCCTCTCCGGCGCCGGCGTCCAATACGCGAGTTCCATCTGGGATTTGGCCGGCGAGGGCACGAACGCTGGAGTCGATGGCCGCTTCTACAATCATCAGGCGGCGCCTAAGGAACGACGGAAGAAACCGGCCATAGCGCGTCTGGAGCACTTACGCTTCCCCTCTTCGGACCGCCTCGACGGTGATCGTCGATCCCGCCTCGGACGCTGCCTCGAGCAAGGTGAAGGGCACGGCAGCGGACACGAGCGCCAAGTAGAGCAGATCTTTGAGCAGCCGCGTTGTGTTCGATTCTTTGACCTTGCGGACGCGCCGAGAGACCGGCTCCAACTGAGGGCAAAGACTCGTGGCCAGCCCGGCGGGGTTGTCGCGTAGTGAGAAGAACTTGCGACGAACGACCTCGAAGCCGCAGTCGTCAAGTAGGTGCTCCAAATCTTCCGATCGGAAGTGGATGAGATGACGCGGCACATCCAGCCCGCTCCAGTTGGATCCCAACAGTAAGAATTGCCAGCAGTCGGCGTTCGGCACCTGGAGGAACAGCTTGCCGTCGGCAATCAGAACATCGCGAATGGCCAGCAAGCACCCTCTGGGGTCCGGGAGGTGTTCCAAGACGTGAAAAAGCGTGACGGCCCCAAAGCTCCCAGCGCGAAAAGGATGGCTTGGCACGCTCCCGCAGACCGCGGGCAACTGGTAGTTGGCGTGGGCTGTGGAAGCTGCTGTGTGAGAAGGGTCGAGGCCGACCGTTGCACGGTGCGGTTTCCCGAGCGCGTGGAGAAATGATCCCCCGCCGCAGCCGATGTCGAGTACGGGAGCGAGGCCGTCCAGGGTACGCGTGACGAAGCGGACATGGTCGTTGAGCACAAACTGGCGATACATTTCCGCCAGCCTGCCGGAGGCGGAATCGTCTGCCGTCCACCAGTAGGCCTCCGGGTAAAAGCGGCGCAGTTCCGCGGGGCTTGGCATCGGGTGCAGACGAACCAGCCCGCAGCGGCTGCATTCGACGAGGTGGAAGTTCCGCTCGGTGGTTCTGTAAAGCCGGTCGGAGGCGCGGAACAACGTGAGATACGTTTCCCCCTGACAGCGCGGACAAGCCTGCCGGTCAGTCGACGCTCGTGGTGGGGAGATCACAGTTGACACGCCTACCGGGAGCTCGAGACGAGCTCGCGCAACGGAATGCGGAATCGCCGTATGAGCTGGGCGACTTCCGCTGGTGAGAGCCTGCGGAAGGCCTCGATGCCCGCTCGTTTGCGAAGCATCCTCGGCAGCCCTACGAGGGCTGCCATGTTGGCCTTGACCACGCATTTTAACAGTCCCATAACACCCACCGATTCGCGGGCCTGACCGGCTTCGCCCCGTCCTAACAGGGCCGCCCAGAGGCTGGCGGCCATCCGTGCCATGAAATAAAACGGGTTCAGCCATAGTACGCGCCAGGGGAACAACTTGGCGGCCAACCAAACCCGGTTGCGTTCAATGAGGAACAGCCGCTGCTCGGAATACCGCCCAAGGGTCGAGCCATGGTGGTGATTGACCACGGCCGTCGGCACATATATGCAGCGCCAGCCCGCTATCTGGGCCCGTAACCCCAGCTCAGCGTCATCCGCGTAAGCAAAGAAGTCCTCATCGAATCCCCCGATCTGCTCCAGCATGGCTCTTCGGTAGAGGGCCGCCGAGCCGTCGGGCCACGCGACTTCTTCCAACTGATCGTACTGTCCGCGGTCCCGTTCCCCGGTTCCGCGACCGCGATTCTGCCCATCCGGAAAGATCAAATGGCCGGCCTTGTCAATGGTCGTCCGGTCCTCAAAGACAAGGATCTTCGAGGCCGCCATACCAACGTCCTCTCGATTCCGGATGGCGTCGACCAGCTCGCCTAGCCATGGCGGCTCGGCTTCGGCGTCGTTGTTCAGCAGCGCAACGTATTCTCCACGGGCGATCGCCAGCCCCTGGTTATTGGCCGCACAAAAGCCGCGATTCTCGGTGTTTTCGATCCGCCGGACCTGATTAAATTCCTGGCTGCGTAGCAGATCGCGGGAACCGTCTGTCGAACCGTTGTCCACAACGATGACTTCAAAGTCTTGAAACCGTTGTGCTGCCAGCGACCGTAGGCAGGCAGCCATCAGATCGGCGCGATTCCAGTTGACCACGACGGTGGAGACCAGCGGCCTGAGAGATGACATCGGAGGTCAGGAATTGTAGGCCGGTCCTCGGGAGATGTTCTCCGGTTGGGTGATTCCCTTGACTGAGGGCATAGGACTTGTACTGCTGAAGAGAATAGTATACCCTTACTAAGTACTAGGACACCCGGTGCGGTCATTCGGCGAAAACCTTAGAGCGCAACGCGAGGCGCGCGGCATCACGCTGGAGGATATTTCTTCCTCCACGCGCATACCGGTGCATGTACTCGAGGCCATTGAGCACGATGAGTTTCATCGACTTCCAGGCGGAATCTTCAACGTTAGCTTTATGCGTCAATACGCCTCCGCGGTCGGACTGGACGAAGACGAGGTAGTCGATGCGTTCGCCAACGTCTGTCCCACAACCAGCGTTGACGTTGAACCCGATCAGCTCCCCCCTTACGCCTCGGCCCTCGCTGTGGAAGTTGAAGACCGGGGGGATATGGCTGCGAGGTTTGCGGAAGGCCTGACCGACTATCTGCGACGAAATTCGGTATCGCTGTCCGCGAGCCTTGGGGTTCTCGGGTTGGTGCTGCTGTCGCTGGCAGTTTTCTACTCTCCCGCTGAATCGGATCAACAGGCCGAAGCCCACTCTTCATTCGAGAGCGCTGACCAAATAGAGCTAGTGCTTACTATCATAAATTAGCGTATGAATGAGAAAGGGGTCGCTGCTGGACGTTAGCCTTGGTCCATTCGAACGGGGCGGCGTTTTTGTTGTGCGCTTGGACGAAGCGGTCGATGGCCTGGCGTACTTCGTAAGGGGAGGTGAAACTGGCCCCGCGCAACGCTCTACGGCTGAGAATACTGAACCAGATCTCGACCTGGTTGAGCCAGGAGGCGTAGGTGGGCGTGTAGTGCAGGTGCACCTTGCGGTGGCGTTTGAGCCAGCGATCACGTTTCGGTTTGTGGGTGTTGAGGTTGTCCAGTACGACGTGCAACTCAAAACCTTGGTAGAGATCGACCAGTTGATTCATGAAGTCAAGAAACTCACGCCGTCTGCGGCGCCGGTAATGCCCGGCCGTGACGTGGCCGGTGGCGACCTCCAGGGCCGCGAACAAGGTCGTTGTGCCGTGGCGCTTGTAGCCGTGCGAGAAACCCGTCAAAGCCTTGCCGTCGGGCAGTCTGAGCCAACCCTGGGCGCGCTCCAGGGCCTGGATGTTGGGCTTCTCGTCGACCGCCAGCACGATGGCGTTGTCAGGCGGGTGCAGATAGAGTCCCACGATGTTGGCGGCTTTACGCGAGAATTCGGGATCGGTGGAGAGGCACCAACTACGCCGCCGGCACAACGAGATGCCGCGCCGACGCAACACGCGCCAGACCTGTTGGTCGCTGACATCGCCCAGCGCCGCGGCCAGCCGTGGAGCCGTCCAGGTCGCCTGTCCGCAAGGCGGCGTGTCGTCCAGCTTTTGCAGAATGCGTTTTTCGGTGTCAGCGTCGTATCGCCGCGGCTTGCCGGGTCGCGTTTCATCCGCCAGACCGGCCAGTCGTTGGCCAGCGAAGCGCGTACGCCACTTCGACACTCGTGCGGCCCGCGTGCCCAACTGGGCGGCGATCTCCCGGTTCGACATCCCTTGCGCCGCCAACAAAATGATCCGGGCTCTGTCCGCCGCACGGCGCTCGCTCTTGTGCGCGCGTCCCCAGCCCTCCAACGTCCGGCGTTCCCCAGTACTGAGTCTGATACGCGTGGCTATTCTTGCCATGCCGCATTGTCTCATACATACGGTTATTTATGATAGTAAGCACTAGAACATCGTACGGTGTCTCCGCCTCCTGTCACGCGGGAGGAAGCTCGCACCCTGCCGGCGAACACTTCCGTCCCAGGGAAGCAGGCCGTAGCGGTTCAAGTGGGACTACGGATCACCGATACAGTTTGGGTTCGAGCCACAAAAGACGGCAGGCGTGCCTGGGAGAATACGCTGCGCGCCGGCCAAAGAAAGCTGATCACCGCCCAAGAGTCGATCGGGCTGATAGTCGGCAATGCCGGCGGTGTCGAGTTGACGCTTAACGGGCAGGCCATGCCGCCGATCGGCGAAAGGGGTCAAGTTCGCAGGGTGGTGTTCACGCCGGCGGGAATGAGCGTCATGCGGCCGCAGCCTCGCCCCGGGCGGAGGGCAGCCGCGAGCGACGACCTTGCGGTAGGAAGCCGACCGTTCTCCGTTGTTTCGAACCCGGTCCTGGCACAAGCCGAGCGGTAGACGGGGATGGATGTCGCCATTGTTGGTCGTATCGGCTACGACCTGTACTCCGAGGAACCGCACGTTCCGCTCGCCAAGGCCTCCAAGTTCTCCCGCTATCTCGGCGGATCCAGCGCAAACATGGCCGTGGGCCTCTCGCGGCTAGGCGCCCAAGTCGGCATCACAGCGGCTGTCGGGACCGACGCGCTCAGCGATTTTCTGGTCGACTATCTCAAATCCGAGAATGTCGACACCCAGTACATCAAGCGGGTTCCCGGTGCGCTGCCCTCGCTTTGTTTGACCGAGATCTCTCCGCCGGACAAGTTTCCGCAGGTTTTCTACCGCAACGATCCGGCCGACGTGCAGCTTGACCTCGACGAAGAGGCCTTAGCCTTCCTCGGTACCGGGCGAATATTCATCACGAACGGCACCTCGCTGTGCGCATCTCCCTCACGCGAGTCCACCTATCGCGCGATCGAGAGCGCAAAGGCCGCGGGCAGCCAAGTTGTGCTCGATGTCGACTACCGGTCCATGTCATGGCAGAGGCCGCAAGATGCGGCCCTGGGGATTCGGCTGGCTTTGCCCATGGTGGATGTGCTTATTGGCAACGACCTCGAACTGAAGCTTGTCGCCGGCGTCGAAGATCTTGACAAAGCCGTGCGGGTGCTCCGTCCGCGTGTTCCCATGCTCGTTTCGAAGCTGGGCGCTGAAGGCACCCGTGTGTGGACAGACGACGGGCCTGTGTTCATGCCGCCCTATCGGGTCGAGGTTCTGTCCACGATCGGAGCCGGCGATGGCTTCGCATCGAGCTTTCTCTATGCACTGCTCAAAGACAAGTCAATCGAAGAGTGCTTACACTTCGGCAACGCCGGGGCCGCGATCGTCGTCAGCCGCCAGAGCTGTTCCGACGCGATGCCCACACTCGAAGAAGTCGAAACCATGATCCGCGAGCAGTCGTGATCCCTGTATAGCTCCAACCGTCGCCGGCTGCCGCTATTTCAGAGATGCGGATTGGATTCCACGCTCCTAGAGCTACGGCGGTGGGGTGCTAGCCACCCAATGCCAAGCGGCGTACGATTTCACATCACCGCTATCCGGTAAGATGGCCTTGAACGACGACACACCGGAGGGACATCCATGAGTCACTTAATCCACTTCAACCGTCAAGCCACCATCGCTCTCGACGTGACACTGCAGTCCGCCAACTGGAAGCACTTGAGCTTTCGCGTGAGCCGGCTCGAGGCGGGACAAGCTTCTGAGTTCTCTACCGGGAACACAGAAGTTGCGGTCGTTCCTCTCGAAGGTTCCTACTCCGCTTCCGTGGGTGATCATCAGTTCGACGTGTCGCGCACGAGCGTCTTCGAGCAGAGGCCGGACATCCTGTATGTTCCGCCCGGGCACGACGTCCGTATTGAAGCTGTCACGGATTGTGAAGTGGCCACCGGAGGGGCCCCGGCCGAAGGTAGGTATCCCCTGCGGCTGTTTCGCCCCGACGAGATGAAGTCAGAGATCCGGGGCGGTGGTGCAGCCTTGCGGCAGGTCGGCCACGTGCTGGCGGACCGGCTGCCTGCTGAGCGATTGATCCTGTTCGAAGTCTACGTACCCGGCGGCGTATGGTCAGGATGGCCGCCCCATTGCCATGACGGCTTCCAGGAATCAGCCTATCTGGAGGAGACCTACTACTTCCGCGTCGATCCCGACTACAGCTTCGCTTTCCATCGCAACTATCGCATTGACGAGGACTTCGACGAAACCTTTGCCGTCGGAGACCGTGACCTCGTGCTCGTCACGAAGGGTTTCCACGCGACGGCGGCGGCGCCGAACAGTAAGCTCTACTTTCTGAACTACCTGGCCGGAGACCTGCTCGACGAGGAGCGCGCACGGCCGCCCCATGACGACCCGAAATTCGCCTGGATTCGCCAGGACTGGGAAGCGAACCCGATGCCGTTGCCTCTCTTCCAGGAGGACCCCTGATCCGTGAGCGCCCCGTTGACTCCGGGCAGGATCCGCCGCATTCAATCGCTGGCCGACGACAAGGGCCGCTTCAAGATACTGGCACTCGACCACCGCGACTCGATGCGCGTGCTGATCGACCCGGATGCGCCTGCCGCGGTACCGTCGTCCACGCTCACCGACATCAAACTGTCGGTCTTACAAGGCGCCGGGACGATGCCCTCGGGGATACTTATTGACCCCGTGTACGGCGCCGCGCAGGCGATCGTATCGCAAACTCTTTCGGGTCGGATTGGATTCCTGTGTTCCCTCGAGGAGCAGGGCTATGAAGGCAGCCCCCATGCCCGACGAACGTCCCTCCTTAGCGACTGGAGTGTCGAGAAGGCTGTGAGGCTAGGAGCCTCGGGCATCAAGCTGCTGATTTTCTATCACCCGGACGCGGGCGCTGCGACCGTGCGCCAAGATGAACTGGTCACGGCGGTCGTTGAGGACTGTAGGCAGTACGATATTCCGTTGTTCCTCGAACCGCTAGGATATCCCCTCGACCCTGCGATCGAAGCGGACAGCGCTGAGTACGCGCGAGACCGTCCCTACGTCACGATCGAGACGGCGAGGCGTTTGGGCGCCCTTGGACCCGATGTCCTGAAGCTGCCGTTTCCAGTCGACGCACGCTTTGAGCCATCGGAGGAGGTCTGGCGCCAGGCAGCCGAAAAACTCGGGGCAGCCTGTCCGGTGCCTTGGGCGCTGCTCTCCTTCGGGGATCCGTTTGATGTCTTCAAGGCTCAGCTCGAAGTAGCCTGCCGGGCAGGATGCTCAGGCTTCATGGCGGGCCGCGCGGTGTGGCGAGAGGTCATCGCGGCGGAGAACGAACGCGCACGGGTGGTCGATGAAGTGGTCGTGCCGAGGTTTCAGGCACTATGCGATGTCGCGGAACGTCACGCCAAACCGTGGTTTGCCGGTCGCAGGTTTCCGTCAATAGATGACGCCTCCTATCGCAGTTACTAATGGACTGTCTCAGACAGCACTTATACACAACTTCGGGTAGCGGCCGAGCTTGGGTCCCCACGAGCACAGCGCACGGGAACTGCCCCTCCACCCGCAGTGATAGAGGAGTCTCCGAGACAGTCCACTAGACCGCATTTCTCACCAGCGGTCGGCAGGAGTGGAAGCAAATGCCGCCATCAGAGATGTAGGGGCGCGATTCATCGCGCCCCTCTCGAGTTTGGCGTTTGACTAGATAGATTCCCACATTTAAGAGGACGAGAGCGGGCCAAGGGGATAAAAACCCTTGCTGGGTCGAAACATTGTGGGGTATTCTGGTATCTAGTTATATAACTAGATAAGGAGACGACATGGGTTACCCCACCAAAGTCCAACTCATTAAGCGCGAAGCCAGTCAGCAGTGGTACGTCAACTTCCCTTCCGCCTTGGCCCAGGCGCTGGAATTCTCGCGCGGTGAAACCGTCGAGTGGGTCATCGAAGACCGCTCCCAACTGGTGTTGAACCGTCGGCACCCGCCCCCCTCGGCGTTAAAAAAAAAGACTCCGCCCCGAGGCTCCTCGACCAGCTCGAAGCCCTCGCCCGCCAAGCGCTCCAGGGCCGCCGCCAACAGCGGGTCCAAGAAAAGATCCAAAGCCTGATGCTGAGCGCCTTGGTCTGTCTCGGCCGCCACACCGTGACTGGGTTGCTGCACACCGCCGGCGACAGCTTCCAGGACTGGTCGGCCGTCTATCGGCTCTTCTCCCAGGCCCGGGTCGAGGCCCCAGACCTGTTCGGCGTGGTCCGCCGCGGAGTGCTCGAGCAACTGTCCCCCACCGCACCTCTGGTGGTCGCACTCGATGACTCACTGCTGCCCAAGCGGGGCGCCAAAACTCCCGGCGTCGCCTGGCGGCGCGATCCGCTGGGACCGCCCTTCCAAACCAACCTGATTCGCGCTCAGCGCGTCATCCAGATCTCGGCCGCTGTGCCCGGCGGCGCCGACCCCCCAGCGGCGCGCCTGATCCCGCTCGATTTCCAACACGCCCCGACCCCACCCACACCACGGCGAAACGCCCCTGAGCAGGAGCAACAACAATACCGCCTCGCCTGCCGCCGCGCCTCGCTCGCCCAGCGGGGCGCCGAACGCCTGCACGCCCTGCGGCAGAAGTTGGAGCAAGACGATGCCTCGCGGCGACTCGAAGTGCTCGTCGACGGCCGCTTCACCAACCGCACGGTGTTGAAAAACCTGCCGCCCCAGACCGTGCTGATCGGTCGCATCCGCCAAGACGCCAAGCTCTACTACTTGCCGACCGGCCAAGCAGCCGCCACGGGCCGCCGCCGCCGTTATGGCGAGCGGGCCTCCCACTCCCGAACAACTGCGCCAGGATGACAGCGTTCGCTGGCAAATCGTCACCGCCTACGCCGCCGGCAAGCGGCATCGCTTCCGCATCAAGACCTTGACTCGGCTGCGCTGGCGTCCCGCCGGCGGGAACTGCGATCTGTGTTTAGTCATCATCGCCCCGCTGCGCTATCGGCCCCGCCAAGGCTCGCGCCTGCTGTATCGCCGGCCCGCTTATCTGATCGCTACCGATCCCGACTTGTCGCCCCAGCAGATCGTCGAGCACTACGTCTGGCGCTGGGACATCGAGGTCAACTTCCGCGACGAAAAGACGCTGTTGGGGGTAGGACAGGCGCAGGTCAGACATCCCCGCTCGGTCGAAGCGGCGCCGCAGTTGATCGTGGCTGCTTACGCCTGGTTGTTGCTGGCGGCGCGCCAGACTTGGGGCCCGGCGGGCTTCCCCGACGCCCTGCCGCCCCCGAAATGGCGCGCGCGCCGCTCGAAGCCCCGCGCCACGACGCTCGATCTGATCCAGCACCTGCGGGCCGAGCTGTGGGGCGAAGGCTTGCGTCGTTTCTGCGGCTTCCCGTCCAACCCCTCGCCCACTCCACCCCCCCAAAAACTCAGCGCAGCCCTCCCCACCGCCTTGCTTTATGCTTCCCCTTGAACCTCTTGCCCCTCCTGTCTCCGCCTCGAACCTGCTTTCAAAACGCCAAAGTCGAGGGGTGGACTGGGTAGTCCACCTCTCATGGACTCGAGGCGGCGGGAGCCGCTTCCTGGCCGCCTGGTAGATGCACCCGGTAAAATGAAACGTGTCCCTACCTATTCTTCGTGAGATCCGAGTAGCCCTCCGTCATCTGAATCCCACCGAGGTCGAGGCACTCGTAAATCGTCCGCTGACCGTCGGCGTCCTGGCGCTCGACGAGGCGTTTTTCTCACGAGTCGTATCCTTCCTGATTCCCGACTGGATTTCTGAAGCGAAAGCTCATCAAGCGGGTAGATCGATTCTGCGTCTTGCGTCGGAAGAAGACTTCGACCGTTGTGATCTCGGGTTAAGCGAGCCAGGGCTGCTGCACCCTCCGCACTTCTACCCATTTGAACCGAGCGAACCCACGGTGGCCGTAGAGGCGATTCTAGACGACCACGAGGACCTGTGGATTCCTCTGGCCAGCCGACTGCCGGCATTCCGCGATCCGGTCGTGGAAAGAATCATCTGGAAGATCAGCAAAGAGAACGCCCTGTTCACGGTCGCAACGGCTATACCCAACGTGGTGCCGAGCTGGATAAGCGTGCCGTGGGCGGTCGGAGAATTCGCCTCCGACACCGCGTTCCTCACCATGAACCAAGTGCGCATGGCCTTTCTCATCGCCGCGGCCAGCGACCACAATATCGGCTACCGGAAGCAGCGGAGTCAGATCGCTTCGATCATCGCCGCTGCCTTTGGCTGGCGAAGTCTCGCCCGCGAACTGGTTTCGAAGATCCCGGCCGGTGGCGGGCTGGTTTCGAAGGGATTGATTTCCCTCGCCGGCACCTTCGTGATGGGCAAGGGGCTGGACACCTTTATGCGCATCGGTCGCGGCCTCACCCGCGAAGAGAAGCAGCAGATGTACGACCAGGCTGTCGAGCGCGGACGCGCGGTGGTCGAACGGATGGCACAGAGCGTGACGCGAAAGGTCTCCGCCGTTCGCAGCGCTTGACAGAGTACATCATTTCGCAAATACGGTGACGAAAGGTGGCCGACTGCGGGCGCGATGAATCGCGCCCCTACTGATGGGCTTGAGCCCCTCGCGTTCAAAGGTAGGGGCGCAATTCATTGCGCCCGAGCTCATGAGCCGCAATACCTCGACAAGCTGATTGATACGTAACTGTATTTGCGAATTGGGCACGGCATGCCGCCCCTACATTTCAGGCACCCCAGAGATCCGTAGGGACAGCACGCTGCGCCCGCCTGCACCGCGCTGGTTTACCTCTTCCTTCCTGTTCGGACCGCGAAGCTACCCGCCTGGGGGCGAGTATTGGACTGCTTTTTCGAGCGCCTGGTCCGTCTCCTCGATCGTAAGCAAGGGCGTTGTTGTCACCCGAGCCAGACCGGAAGCAGAAGCCGCAAGCGAAATGGCGGCGGCGCTGACATTATCCGGCGCGTCCGCCAGCACGACGGCGTCGTAATCCCCAAAGCAAAAGTACATCGCCTCCAGTGAGCCGCCAACGCTCGCCAAGGCCGCGCTGACCGCTGCCTTTCGGCCCGAGGCTTTGTCCTTCGTCAGGCCTTTTAGCCCCTCGGCCGTATAGGATGCGTACACAAGGTATTTCGGCATCGGTATTCCTCCTGGCCACAAGATACCTGAGCGCTGCTCGAATGGCAACGGGTGAGCTGGTTCGCTTGCATTTCTCACCACGGCCGCGCTGGACGACGTGAAAGGCCCGGCGGCCATGGCACGCTGCGACAGTTTGTGTACATCGCCCAGCGTTCAGTGAATCGGCAAGCGGGCGCAAAGAATTGAGCCGGGCGTCGACATGAGTGTCGACGCGGCAGACGTAGGCGTCTGCGCCACAACAGCAGGCACCGTAGCGCAACGGTCGAGCTCCGCGCGTTTGGCAACAACCTCGCTCGTGGCGCAGGTCCCCAGACCTGCCGTGTCGGTACTCTTACCACACCTGTTTCCGAGCTGAGCCTCACAATGATGTAGCTACGAGCGTCAACGGTGTCCGGTCGCTACCGAGGCAAACTCTCCATCCCGTGCAATACTTGGTGGTAGGTCCGCTCTTCTACACCTAAAGATGCTTCGCTTTCTCAGCCTAGTTTCCTTGGTTGCGATGGTGGCTCCCTGGTCGGTTCCCGATGGCTTCGCGGAATCGATCGAGCGGCTGCGCGGACGCGTGGAAACCGGAGCTGACCGCGCCTTCCCAGAAGACACGCCGCTCACGTTTGTCACCAGCGACGGGAAAACGGTCCCAGTGGCCGGGGATCGCTTCTCCAACGGCCAACTGCTCGATCCGCGGCTCGCCGAACGTGAGTGGGAACTCGAGGGCAAGTTCCACCCTGACGGGCATTTCGAAATCCTGAAACTCTTCACAATTAGGCAAGGGAAACGTAACCGCGTGACTTACTGGTGCGAAATTTGCTATATCCGAAGCCACGAGCCCGGTCGCTGTATGTGCTGCCAGGCGGAGACCGAACTCCAAGAGATCCCGGAATCGTGAAACAGCTGCGGGCGATGAGAGCGGTCGGTTCGGAGACTACACAAGCTGCTTGACATCACCTAACCGCCTTGTTTGCTTGACATAGGACGATCGATGTGGTTTACTAGTCGCTTCACCCGCCGCCTGGTTCCGAGTCTTCGGGCCGCACATGCTAGACGTGCCTTGTTTGTCGGCACCGCTACCCCCCATTCGACACAGCGGCGACGTTTCGCCGAATTGAGGAATAGTGGCCTCACTGCACTTCCTCACGCTAGAAAACAGACGCCCCGAGCCGAGATGGAAGTGAGCGAACTCGTCGCGCGGAAACGAACTGCCCGGCGCTTGCGACCGATAAGTTGCACAAAGTCTTCGCAAGAGCAGCCCGAAACGGGAAAAGGATGACCTACAGGCCATGACAGTCCAAACCGACACCTCGAATGGTCGCTACAAAGCCGTTACCGAGCACAACGTATCCAAGGCGCCCGAGTGGGGGTCCATCGAACCCGATCTTCAACAAGCCATCCAAGTTGTCTCGCGCGTCCTGCCGTTTCGGACCAACAACTACGTGATGCGGGATCTCATCGACTGGAAGAACCTGCCGGACGATGCCATGTTCCAGCTTGTGTTCCCGCAGAAGGGCATGCTGGGCGACGAGGACTACGATGCCGTCCAAGCTATGCTCGCGAAAAACACCTCGCGGGAAGAACTTGGTCAGGTTGTCAACCAAATTCGAATGGGTCTCAATCCCCACCCCGCCGGACAGATGACCCACAACGTTCCCTCCTTGAATGGGCGGCCCTTAAACGGGTTGCAGCACAAGTATCGCGAGACCGTCTTGTTCTTCCCGTCTCAGGGACAGACTTGCCACGCCTATTGCACATACTGTTTCCGCTGGGCACAGTTTGTAGGCATGCCCGAGATCAAGTTCGAGTCGAGCCAAACCGAAGATCTCGTGGGCTACCTGCGTGCGAACCCGAGCGTTAGCGACATCCTATTCACCGGCGGAGACCCGATGATCATGAAGACTCGCGTGCTCCGCAAATACATCGAGCCGCTGCTCGCGCCTGAGTTGGAGTCCGTCCAAGACATTCGAATCGGCACGAAAGCTCTTGCCTACTGGCCGCAACGTTTCGTGACCGACCCCGACGCGGACGATTGCCTGCGCTTGTTCGAGCAGGTCATTCAGTCCGGCCGCCACCTGGCGATCATGGCTCACTACAGCCACGGGGTCGAGCTGGTTCCCGAGATAGCGAAGGAAGCCGTAAGGCGGGTCCGCGCGACCGGCGCTGAAATCCGCATGCAAGCCCCCATCATCCGGCACGTGAACGATAACGCCAAGGTGTGGGCCGATCTGTGGCGCGACGGGGTCAAGCTCGGCATGATCCCCTACTACATGTTTGTCGAGAGGGATACCGGGGCCAAGCGCTATTTCGAAGTGCCGCTCGTACGTTGCTACGAGATCTTTCGGGATGCCTTCGCGCAGGTCTCCGGTCTCGCCCGGACCGTTCGAGGCCCCTCGATGTCAGCCTTCCCGGGAAAAGTTCGGGTCTCGGGCATCGCCGAGATTCGAGGCAAGAAGGTGTTCGTGCTGGAGATTATCCAGGGGCGAAACCCAGACTGGGTCTACCGGCCCTTCTTTGCTCAATTTGATCCTCAAGCAACCTGGCTCAATCAACTCAAGCCGGCATTCGGTGAAGAGAAGTTCTTCTTCGAAACCGAGCCGGCTCCGCCGACCGCGGAAGAAGCCCCTCAACCGATCCCGGTCTTGCCAAACTAGCGTTGCCGACCAGAGGGCTGATTTTCGGCCAGCCCGGAACCCGAGTCGACCCCGGTTTGAGCTGACCCCAAGCCAACTCGCAGGTCTGTCAGTTGACGGATAAATAGGGTAGATAAAAAAATGCCAGCTGAGGCTTTCCCCACGGGGCGATTTCGTAGAAGGCCCCCGCCGGTGGTCGCTGAGGCGCCTCGGCGATCTGCTGGAGGAGCATGTGGGCCGCGGTTCGGCCGACTTGCGAGGTAAGAGCAGTGACAGGACTAGGCTCTTCGTTATGCATTCCCACCTCCTATGTGTATATACACTCTTTGCCGCGAAAAGGTTACGTACGCACAGACCTTTTTGAGCACCGCAACATCCTGGACGAACTCGTAAGCTTCAAGTTTGATTTCGCTTCGAGTTCGTGGCGGCTAACCGCAAGTTGTTCCGCGTAAACTGCTTATCGCCGGAATGAAAGCTCTGTAGCGTGGACATAGGCGGGCGGACACGCACTCTCCCCTTTGGCCTCTCGCATCGTCGCCCGGCCGAGCCGCGCGGTCGTTTATCGCGCCTTGGCGCCGGCCCGTGGTAGCGACCGCCACTCTTGGCGGTCCTAGTTGGAGGTGCCCGCCGGCACTCCTGCCGGCTAGTGTAGTGCCACTAACGGTTCTGGACAATGGCGTGGGTTTTGGCGGCGCGCTCGACTTTGGCGAGGATATCTTGTGCCGGAGCTGTCCAGACAAAGGGTTTGGGCGCTTGGTTGCTCGCTTCCAGGTACTCGTGGATGGCGGCCTCGAGTTCGGGAACACTGCGGAACACGCCGCGGCGGATGCGCTTCTGTGTCAGCTCGCGGAACCAGCGCTCGACGAGATTGAGCCAAGAAGAAGACGTGGGAATGAAGTGAAAGTGGAAGCGGGGGTGCTTCGCGAGCCACTTCTTCACTTGCTCATGCTTGTGCGTGGAGTAGTTGTCCACGATCAGATGCAGCTCCAGCGCCGGTGGCGTTTCGCGGTCGATCTTGCGTAGGAATTTGAGGAATTCCTGGTGCCGATGTCGCGGCAGACACTCGCCGATCACCTTGCCGTCGAGCACATTGAAGGCGGCGAACAACGTCGTTGTGCCATGTCGTTTGAAGTCGTGGGTCATGGTGCCGGCACGACCCCTTTTCAGGGGCAGTCCCGGCTGGCTGCGGTCTAAGGCCTGGATCTGACTTTTCTCATCGACACTGAGCACCAGCGCGTGCTCGGGCGGATGCAAGTACAGACCGACCACGTCGCGGAGTTTCTCGACGAACTGCTTGTCGCGGCTGAGCTTGAAAGTTTCGAGGCGATGGGGCTGCAGTCCGTGCGCTTTCCAGACGCGCTGGATGGCCATCTTGGAGACGCCCAAGTGCTTGGCGAGGGTGCGGGTGCTCCAATGCGTGGCCGCCCGGGGCTTCTCGTGAAGCGTTGTATCGAGGATGCATTGGACGAATTCAGCGGAGAGCGCCGGTTTGCGTCCGGGGCGCGTCCGATCGCGGAGTCCGTCGAGGCCGGACTGGGCGAAGCGCTTTCGCCACAGGATGACGGTCTTGCGGTTGACGCCGAGTTCGCGGGCAATGGCGTGGTTCGCCAACCCCTGCGCACACAGCAAAACAATGCCTGCCCGTAAGGCCATTTTCTGGGCTGTGTTGCCTCCTCGAACCAGGCGACGAAGAGCGTTTCGCTGCGGAGCGGTGAGGGGTAGAGCGTCAGCGGATGGCCACATAAACCATCCTACCGTGAAAAGGGTGTTATTGTCCAGTTATTTATGTGGCACTACACTAGCTACTTTCCGGCGCAAATACGTGTACCGCTCGGGGGCAGGGACTGTCACCAATTTCGTGCCTTCAAAGAATCAACGACTTACGGGCGCGCCCGCACGCGAAATTGGCTGACTGTACCCAGCCGGCGCGCAGTTGCTCCTTTTTGCGCCGGAAAGTAGCTAGGGACGCAAACGACAAGCTCAAGCTGGCCGTAACCGTGACAACAACCTCGACAGCCTCACGATTGGGTAAAATTGCATGCGAACGTGACCGTACCCAACGAAAAGCCCGTAGTATTCGTCAGTTATAGCCACAAAGACCAGGAGTGGCTGGATCTGCTAAGACCTCATCTTGAGCAGCTCGAGCTGGTTGGCGTGCTGGAGGTCTGGCACGATCTGAAACTGACCGGTGGACAGCACTGGTACCAAGAAATCGAACACGTCCTCGCCCGGACACGCTACGCGCTGCTTCTGATTACGGCGCATTTTCTCAATTCGAAGTTTTGCATGGACGAGGAGGTGAAATACCTTCTGCAGCAAGAGCGTCGCGGCCAACTGACGATTATCCCGATCCTCATTCGACCCTGCGTGCTAGGCCCGCACCGTTGGCTGAGAAAACTTCAGATGTATCCGGGGAACGGGCAGTCCGTCGCAGTCGACTTTCGAGAGCCTGACGTCGTCTTCAGCAAGGTCGCCCAGCAAGTCTTTGATGGGATCGAAGCCGGATCGCCGCCGCCGGGCGTGCCGGAGACACCAAGCGAAATCGCGGACTTCGTCGACATATCGCGCTTGCCGCCGACCGGCTCCCTTCTTTTAGGGCGGGATGCCGAACTAGACAGGTTGGACGAAGCCTGGGGCGACGAAAACACTAACATCGTCATTTTCAAAGCCCACGGAGGCGTCGGCAAATCGACCCTCGTCCGCGTGTGGACCGAGCAAATGGCCGAGGACAACTATCGCGGGGCCGAGGCGGTCTACGCTTGGTCGTTCTACAGCCAGGGGACGAGCGAGCGGGTCACCTCGGCCGACCAGTTCGTGGCCACGGCGCTGGAGTTCTTCGGCGACCCGGACCCGCAAAAGGGCTCGGCATGGGATCGCGGCGAGCGGCTGGCCGAGCTGATCGTCAAACAGCGCACGCTGCTCCTGCTCGACGGCATGGAGCCGCTGCAATCCGGGCATGACTTTGACCGCGGCGAGATCAAGGACCCGGCGCTCAAGACGCTGCTCGAAGGCCTCGCCGAGGGCAACCCCGGCCTGTGCGTCGTCTCGACGCGCGAGGAGGTCGCCGATCTCGAAGGCGCGATCGAGCGCGTGGATCTTGAGAAAGTTTCGACCGTGGCAGGGCGGGCGCTGCTGCGCGTCGGCGGAGTGCCGGGAACCGACGAGGAGCTAGAAGCCCTGGTCGAGAACCTCGGGCATCACGCCTTGGCGCTGAATCTACTAGCCGCTTACCTCAGATGGTCCGGAGCGGGGAATGTCCCGGACATTCCAGAGCTGCCTGACATCCCCGAGGAGAAAGGCCGGCACGCCCGGCGCGTGATGGCGGCCTTCGAGGCGCTCTTCGGCGAGGGACCGGAGCTCGACTTACTGCGCATTCTGGGCCTATTCGACGGCCCGGTCGAAGAAACGGTCATTGAGGCGTTGCTGGCCGACCCGCCGATCGACGGTCTGACGGAGCACCTGAGGCGGGGCGGTGAGCGCGTCTTCGGTGAAGCCCAGGCAACCTTGCGCCGCGCCAAGCTGCTTGCGGACGAGAGCCGACACGACCCACCGAGGCTGGACAGCCACCCGCTGGTGCGCGAGCACTTCGACGAGCAGCTCGAGAGTAATCGTCCGGAATTCTGGCGAGCGGGCCACGAGCGGCTGTTTGAGCACTATCAAGGGGTCCCGAAGGAGCATCAGCCGTCGACGCTGGAGGGCTTGGCCCCGCTCTACGCAGCCGTGGCGCATGGCTGCGCGGCGGGGAGGCACGAGGAGGCGTTCGACGAGGTGTACTGGGCACGAATTCAGCGCGAGGAGGGATTCTACACTCTCCGCAAGCTAGGAGTATCCGGATCGGATCTGGCGGCGGTGTCGAGCTTCTTCGAGATCCCCTGGAGTAAGGTCGCCGGGGGTCTGCGGGAAGATGTCAACGGGTTTCTGCTCAACCAAGCGGGCTTCTGCCTGCGGGCGCTGGGCCGCCTGCGCGAGGCGGCGGAGCCGATGGAAGCGGCCACTAAGCGGGCAGTCGCTCAAGAAGACTGGTTGCACGCCCCGCAAGGCGCCGTGAACCTGAGCGAGCTGGAATTGACACTAGGATACGTGGCGGCGGCGGTGGAGCACGGCCGGCGGGGGGTCGAGTGCGCTGACCGCGGCGACGACACTTTCATGGGCGTCGTCACGCGAGCCAATCAGGCGAATGCCGAGCATTCAGCAGGCCGTCGAGAAGCGGCCGAGAAGCTGTTCCGCGAAGCCGAGCGCCTGCAGGAGGAGCACCAGCCGCAAAACCCGCTGCTCTATTCGGCTGCGGGCTCCTGCTATTGCGACCTGCTGCTCGCCCAGGACCAAGCGACCCTCGCGCAGCGCCGGGCGATCCAGACGATCGAGTGGGTGCAACCCCAGTCCGTGACCTACTGTCAATTGCCCTGGACCACCTGACTCTGGGCCGGGCCGCCCTGGCCTTGAGCGACCTCCCCGAGGCCGCCAAGCGCCTCAACGAAGCCGTCGACGGCCTCCGCGCCGCTGGCACCCAACATCACATACCCCGCGGCCTGCTCGGCCGGGCCGATCTCCACCGACGCCAGGGCCATTTCGACCGAGCCCGCCGCGACCTGCACGAAGTCGAGAAGATCGCCCGCCGCGGCGAGATGCGCCTGTTCCTCACCGACTTCCACCTCGAGAGCGCCCGCCTCGCCCACGCCGAGTCCGACCGCGCCCACGCCCGAGAGCACCTCGAAAAAGCCCGCCAACTCGTCACCGAAACCGGCTACCACCGCCGCGACCCCGACCTCGACGAAATCGCGCTTGAAGCCAGCAAGGTCGAGCAGCATCGCACCTCGCGTCCGGCGTTGGATACGACGGGCGGTCGTCAGACGCCGCCAAGTGACACGGAATCGAAGGAGGATCGTATGGATTGGATCGGTGCATTGGGCGAGATGGGGAAAGGGCTGCCCGGCGGTCAGATCGTGCTGGGGCCACTACTGAAGCTGAGGGACGAAGAGGCTCGAAGGCGGTTCAACGAGAGTATCGAGGAGCGCTTTAAGACCGGGCAAGAAATCAGCGAAGGGATCCTGGATCACTTAGCGCAGCATCAGGAACGAACTCGCTCACTTGATGCGAGCACTGAGGTAATGAAAACGCTCCTGGAAGAGATCGCAGCTGCCGTTCGCGAGCAACGGCCGCGAAAGGCTCCGATGGCTGTGGTCACCTCGGCGATGAAGATCAGTCGTTTTCCACTGCCGTTTGGGCGAGAGTTGCTTTTCGCGGAACTCGCCGAACTCTTTCAAGACGAGGATGCCCTTGAGGATTTGGAAGAATGCCTGCTGGCCGCGGGCCTGAAGGGCTTAGACGGACGGGGTCGGGTCGCGAAACTCAAGAGGTTTCTGAACCGGTTGACCGGGCAACCACGCCGCAAATTGGAGAAACTATTCTGCTGCCTCTATACGCAAAGAGAAGGCTCCGAGATCTTGCGCCATGCTTGCGAATTCTGGCGGCGAGACGGTGGGCGGGCTTAGTCTAGTGGGGGTCGGGACGCCTCCGCGGGCGAACAGTGAGGGAAAAGGGCTCTCCCCCACACGCGAACAACCACGGGGTCGCTGTCTCCAGCTCTTGGCGATCGGCCGCTGGGAGCGGCCGATCGGGGGTTGGGGTGGGGCCGAAATCGGCCGTGCCAACGGCCGATCCCCGCTATTCTCGACGGTGACAGTCCAAGCATCGTCGCAACCACCCCTTTGCGCTTTGCGCTCCTGCCCCCGCGGGCGGTCAGCTTCCTGCTGGGCGGCTGTCGGTCCGACTCCGATCGCGCCCGGCCACAGGTATGTGAACTTCTGCAACTCAGGTCTATCTTTTCCCGTCCGCCCTGCCTTCGTACCAAACAGCCACCCGTAAAGCCACCGCTCCCTTCTGTCGATTTCAAGTTGAATGATTGCCAACAGTCCCGCGTCTTGGTCACTTCAGAGAGCCGGGCGAGTGTTCTGCTTCCTCGCGTTGTGCTCGCTCCTCCCGTCCCAAGGGCCTCGGTCCAACCCTATCGGAGTTGGCGGCGAATACCGAGTGGGGCCCGGCGATGTGCTCGATATCAGAGTGTTCGAAGTCGAAGAGTTGAGCAAACCGGCCGTCGTAAGTCCCCGGGGGACCGTTTCGCTGCCGCTGATCGGAGAGGTCTCGGTTGAGCACATGACGACGCTTGAGATTGAAGCTCGCCTGAAGCAACTTTACGAAATCAATCTGCTTCAAGACCCCCAAATCAATGTCAGTGTGCAAGAGTTCCGCAGCCAGCCGGTCAGCGTCCTGGGGGCCGTGGAGCGGCCGGGGGTCTACCAGCTTCAGGGTCGCCGGCGCCTCGTCGAAGTTCTTGCCATGGCCGGCGGACTAACAAGCGAGGTCGGCGACGTGATCACAATCTCAAGGAGTCCTCTCCTCGAGCGACCGGACCGTGCTCCAGACGACGGGAGTCGCGGGGCCGGGCCGCAGTGCCCGCCTGACGCGCTCGCGAGCGAGCATGATCCCGCCAGCCAAAGCGAGCACCCGTTGCACCGCGGAGAGCCGCTTCAAGGGCCTGCCTATACGGTGTCCACGCAAGATTCGCCTGCTAGGAAAGACCCTTGTCCGCAACGCCCGCCCAGGTGGGCCCCAGCACTCAGAAGCCCCGGCGCCAACCCGGGGCGGGTGCGGCTACCCGAATTCTCTCCGGGCGCGCAACAACGTTTCTCCCGGGAAGAGATACAAGTTTCCGTACGCGACCTGCTGATGCTGGACGGCAGTCACGGCAGCAACCCGCTCATCCTGGCGCACGACGTAATCCGGGTGGCCAAGGCGGGCGTGATCTACGTCCTCGGAGCGGTCGAAAAGCCAGGCGGATTCCGCATCAAGGACCAGGAGATCGTGACAGTGTTGCGAGCAGTTTCGTTGGCCGGAGGGCTGGGGCGTCACGCTGCCCCACGGAAGTCGCGCATCATTCGCCAGTCCGGCGGTCTGAACCATGAGATTCCGCTTTCGATCCGCGACATTCTTCACGATCGAGCGCCCGATTCGCCTCTCGAACCCAACGACATCCTGTTCATTCCCGACAGTCGGGCGAAGAGCGCCCTGAGCCGCAGCGCCGAGGCCGCCATACAAATGGGGACGGGGATCGTGATCTGGCGCCGCTAGCCGATGCATCCCATTCCCTCAAAGATTCGCGCCGTGCACTCACAAGGCACGTTGGAACTGCTGCGTCTCGCAAGTTGTGGTAACAGGGCCCGTCTTCAGACCGTAGGGGCACAGCATGCTGTGCCGCTTGTGCCAATGCTCCAAAGTCACCGCATTTTGCGAGCCTCAGTAAGTGCGTAGCGGGTCACCTCCCGTGGATACAAAGCCACAGCGACTGACCCCACGGCCGGAACCGCCTCCTCCCGTCTCAAACCATCCTTCCGACAGACATCTCCAGTCCCCTCGCTGGCCCCGCGAGCAACCTGAACCGTCAGGGCAGTTCTCTCTCCGGGACTACTGGCGCTTGATCCACGGTCGGCGCCGCACCATCCTCTGGGTGGTCGTCTCGTCGCTGCTGGCCACGGCGATCTACAACTACCTCCGCGTCCCAACGTACAGGGCGAAAGCCACAATCCAAATCGACCGCGAAGAACCCAATATCGCCCAGCTGGATGAGAGTCTGCCTCAACTTCCCGAGCAACCGGAATACATCGCAACCCAATACAAAATCCTCAAGAGTCGGACACTGGCCAAGCGAGTGATTTCGAAGCTCGGACTCGACCAGCGGCCTGAATTCCGCCAGGGCCTGGCCCTGGACACTCCGGCGTCCGATCATCAACCGCAAATCGACGCCCAAGACCTGATGCACCCGATGATTGTCGAGAACTACCTCGATCGACTTGGTGTTCATCCGGGAAAGGGAACACGCTTGGTGGATGTCACCTTCGAATCCGTGGACAGAGAGTTGGCTCCCAAAGTCGTCAACACTCTGGCGGAGGAATACATCGAGTACAATTTCGAAGCCAAATGGGACGCGACGCAAAAGGCATCGAAGTGGCTCGAGCAGCAGCTCTCACACTTGCAGGCGAAACTCGAAGCCAGCGAAAGCGACCTCCAGGATTATGCGGCGGCGCACTCGATTCTGTTTGTTGAGGAACGCAAGAACATCACCACGGCGAAGTTGGCTCAGCTTGAAGAGGAGTTGACTCGCGTCCAAGCGCTGCGGATCGAGCAGCAGTCACGGGCTATGTTGGCCGAGGACGCGCTCGCCCGCGGCGGAGAACCTCCCAGCAGCCTGACGAGCGAGACCTACCGCAGGATCGAAAGCGACCTCACCGAGCTGCGGCGGGATTATTCCCAATTGATGGTCACGTTCGCACCGGGTTATCCCAAGGTGCGGAGAGTGCGGCGGCAGATCGACGAGCTGGAACAAGCGCTCCAGGTGGAGCGGGAGCGCATCTTCAGCGGAGTAAGCGAGTCCTTCCAGCTAGCGGTCCAGCGGGAGCGTCTGCTCGAGGCCGAAGTAGTTCGCCAAAGGGGCCTGGTCAATCGCTTAAGCGACGACTTCATCGCATATGACATCCTCAAACGCGATGCGGAAAGCAACCGCCAACTCTATGAGGGCTTGTTGCAGAGACTCAAAGAAGCCGGCATCTCGGCGGGCCTTCGGGCGTCCAACATCGCCGTGCTCGATGTAGCGGAAGCCTCCGATGAACCCTACCGGCCAAAGAAATTGTACAACCTCTCGATGGCTCTGC
Source organism: Bryobacterales bacterium (assembly GCA_965222095.1). GTDB lineage: Bacteria > Acidobacteriota > Terriglobia > Bryobacterales > UBA6623. The sequence continues at coordinate 23,811 of CBDCTD010000004.1, read as the reverse complement.
TCGCCGGCCTGGCGCTGGGCGTGGCCTTGGGCTTCGTTCAGGAGCACATGGACACAGTCGTGCGGACGCCGGAAGAGGTAGAAGGACTCACCGGATTGTCGCTGTTGGCCGTTGTCCCCCGCAGCCGCCGCAAAGACGCTCCTAAAGTTGCGACCACGGAGCTGCCGGAGCAGGTTCCCGCCGTTCCCCGAACGATCGCGGCCCCGCCCCTCAATGGAACACCAAATAAATCCCTCGATGCCGAGCACAGCCGTCCTGTACAGTGGAATCCTGACCCCGGACTTTCCGAGGCTTATCGCGCGCTCCGAACATCCGTCCTGCTCGGGTGGGACGAGACCATGCGGCGCACGCTGGTAACGAGCTCGCAGCCGCAAGAAGGCAAGACGACCGTCAGCCTCAATCTCGCCTGTAGCTTGGCTCAACTGGGCCGGCCAACGCTTCTGATAGACGCCGACATGCGCCGCCCAAACTGCGCCAAGCAGCTCAGCGTGAACCCGGAGTACGGTCTAAGCGACTACTTACAGGGTTTGGCCGAATTCGAGCAGGTCGTCGGCCAGACGCCGATCATGGACTTGTCGCTGGTAGCCGCGGGCAGGTTTCACTCGACGGCGTCTGATCTCCTCTATTCGCCTCGTCTGGCGCTCTTACTTCAGCGGGCGGGTGAGCGTTTCCAACACGTTGTGATCGACTCGCCACCCTCCCTGGTTCTTTCCGATGCCCGCACCATTTCGCGTCTGGTTGAGGGCGTTATCCTGGTGGTCTCTGACGAGACGGACAGTCTAAACGAATCGCAGCGCGAAACGGCGTTGGAGGGGGACGGTGAAACCTACGCCCTGCTGGTGGGTATTTCTTCGTATCAGGATCCCCAAGTCCCTCCTCTGCAGTTCGCGCACGAGGACGCCATTCTCTTCGAAAAACATCTGAAGAGCCCTCGCGGAGGTGGGCTGCCCGATGAAAACGTCGTGCGGCTCATCAACCAGGAGGCGACGACGGCCGCGGCAAGACTGGCTTTCGACACGTTCCTCAAGGCCGAGGCGGGTCCGAAGGATACGGTCCTAGTGTTTGTGGCCAGTCACGGCACTGTCGATCCCCAAACGCGCGAAGGCTTCGTCGTCACCTATGACAGCGATCCCCAGGACCTAGTCAGCACGGCGCTCCCCATGGCGGATCTTCAAAAGTTGATCCGGGAAGAGCTTAGCCGCGTCAATCGTGTTCACGTCTACGTTGATGTCTGCCACGCCGGCAAAACCGGTACGATCGAGGCCAAAAAGAACAGGATCAACTCGGTTATCGAACGATTGGGAGAAGCCGACGGGGAGATTCTGGGCCTAATGGCCAGCCGACCGAGAGAAGTTTCCTACGAGGGACCCCAGTTCGGCGGAGGTCACGGAGCGTTCAGCTATTTCCTCCTGAATGCTCTCAATGGTGCGGCCGACTACGACCAAGACGGTCTGGTTCAAGTAGACGACGTAATCGACTACGTTCGAGAGAAGGTAGCGGAGGGAACCTTCAACCGGCAACATCCTCGCAACTTTGGCGACTTCGATAATACTCTAGCAATGGCGAAGCTGGATCAAACAGGTATCGAAATGGCCCCATGGACACCGCCTGAGCCCGGTGCCTCGCGCCAATTGGGACAAGTTGGCACCTTGACCCGCTCGTTCGTTCCCCCGGCTCCCCCACCCCGCCAAAGGCGAAGAGGGGACGTCGGCCAAGAGCTGCAACGGTTTGATGAGGCCGTTGAAGCCGGCCGCGTTCTGCCCAGCGATCCCGAGAACGCGTTCACCGCGCTCAATGGCCTTCGGCGGAAGCTGGCGAAGCGGGATTACCTCGAGCAGGCCAATCGGCTGCGGGCTGCGCTCGAGATACAGGGCCAGCAGGTGCTGCTCCGCTATCTCAAGGGTGAGCAGCAGCCCCAGACCCAAGCGGAGTTCATTACCGGTGCCGCCTACTTCGAAGCCGCGAAGCTGCTGACGCCGGAGTCCCTGTTGCTCGATACCCGCGCGGCATTTTGTTTGGGGCGAGCGGCAATTTTCGACAAGGAATACCCAAAGGCCAGCGATCGCCTGGAGCGGGCCGCGCGCCTTGACCCCACCGGAGCCTATTCCTACAACGCCCTAGGCATCGCCTACCTAGAGCAAGCAAACTACCAACAGGCCATATTGGCATTTCAGGACGCAATGCGCCTTGCCCCGCGATGGGCCTATCCCGCCCACAACCTCGCGTTGGCCTACACTCAACTGGGCGACTATGACAAGGCGATAGAGACCTACAGGCAGGCCATCGAGCGGGCCCCCGACTTCGCCTACCTCCCTTATAACCTGGGCCTGGTTTACCAGCGACTGAATCGGCGCAAAGAAGCCGAGAAGACGTATCGAGAAGCGATCAGGAAGGCAGAAAAGCTGGAACCGGGGCCGAGGGAACGCTATCTCGCACACGCCAACAACGCTCTCGGATATCTGAATGCTTCCAACAACCGCGTGGACGAAGCGGAGAGGTTCTACCGCCTCGCCTTGACCCATAGCCCCGATTTGTTGGAAGCACGTCACAACCTGGCCGTATTGCTATCCGGCGAGCCGCGCCGCGGCCAACCCGATCGCGCCCCGGAAGCTTTCGATCTGTGGCGTAAGAACCTGGCCCAAGACCCCGAACACCTGCCCTCGCGGATCAGCCTCGCCCGAGCCCTTTCCCGCCAGGGGCAGGCTTCCGAAGCGATCAGGCTGTACACCGAGATCGTCGCAGCGCTTCCGGACTACGTGGCCGCCCGACTCGCTCTCGCCGAGCTACACGAAAAAGCAGGTGATCCAGAGGTGGCGCTTGAGCAGCTCAACCAGGCACGCACCCGCCAGCCGGAAAACACCGTCATCTTGGAACAGATCGGAGATCTGGAGAAGACCCGCGGACGAACCGCACAAGCTTCTAGCGCTTACGAGTCCGCGCTGGAGTACGCTCCGGACCGAAAGACGAAAAAGCGCCTGCGCCAGAAGCTAAACCGCTGATCTCTTTCCGGTCATGGATGAAGTCATAACCGGCGCAGTACCTTCGCTCCAAATCAGCCGCGAAGCGGCGGTAAGAGAGTAGCCCAGGGTGAAGCGAAGCGAAACCCTGGGTACGCAGACCCAAAACCTCATAAGCCCCGGAGGGGCGCAGGAAAATGCTCATCAAGGCACAGGTCTGCCCGACAGCTCCCTCCTAGCCTGCTATCCTACTCCGCTTCCCGGGCTCGATTGCCCTACCTGACGAGTATCGGGCCTCAACCTACATTTCTCAGATCGCTAATCGGCGGCCGCAGTGGTCAGCCCAAGAAATAACGTCGTTCACCACCGGCCCATCCAAAACCCCGCAAGAAACACGGGTAGGTCCCGGCTTGCCATTTGGCCCGCCGACTCACTGCCCGCTGCCAGACGCGTCGTACAGCAATCCCGACTCCACGAGATAGATCATGCGCACTTGCTGTGGCTCGTGCTTACGCCGGGCAAAGCCGCCGGCGGAACCCGTGATCAGCACCGCTTTCGAGTCCGCTGACCAGCGGTAGCCGAACGACCTGCCGGAGCCCGGATCCACTTCCGCCAGCGAAACCACCGTCTCGATGCGGTCGCTCTCCAAGTTCCAAACATGCACGCTGTAGAACCCCGCGCCCAGCGCGCCGGAACGGAGGAACACCGCGCGCCGGCGGTTGGGCGACGCAATCAAAGTGTGTCCGGGACCAACGTAGCTCTTCTCGCCCGTTTCTACTTCGTAAGTGTGGATCGTAAACTCAGGGCGCAACGTCGGGTCCAAGTGGCTCCGTAGATACCTGGCCATCTTCGCCGCGGCCGGCACGGCCCACGAGTACCATCGCTGGTAGGCGATCAGTTGTCGCTCACCTTTCTTCAACGCCGCGAGGCTGACGACAACGATGTCGCGGGCGATATCGAGCTCTTCGACGGCATTTGTCGCTGGCGTCCATAGGTAAACGTGCTGTTGATCTGTCCACCTCTTGCCGTTATGGGTAGCAATGATCCAAGGTTCATCACTTTCGTCGTGGTCGGTCCAGAAAACCTTGCCTTGCCAGGGCGTCTGACCCTCGGGAGGTTCGGGGGGTACCGGTTTGTTCGGCTCATCGCGCGAGAACTCCTCCACGTAGCCGAGCACTTCCTGGTTCGATCGCACGGGAAGGAACTCGGGGACCTTCTCTTCCACTTCGGATCCCCAACTGCCGGGCCCGAGAACAGCTACGCAAGAGAGATGAATCGCCAGAGCCGGGAACACGACCGCCATAAGCAGCGCAAGCACCCACCGGCTGTTAGATGGTTTCGACATCGGATCTATTCGGACCTTTCGCCGGGATCAAGCCATTCGTTGACACCCCAAATCGGGCGGTGCTAGCGTGAAAGATCACTCCCGCTGACATGGAATCAACCCTGCCGCCCGCGGAACTTCGCAAGACGCCTTTGAACGCTACGCATCGAGCGGCGGGCGCCCGCATGGTCGGTTTTGGGGGTTGGGACATGCCGGTCGAGTACTCCGGTATCATAGCCGAGCACATGGCCGTGCGGACGGCGGTGGGCCTTTTTGACGTCAGCCACATGGGCGAGATTGAAGTTTGCGGTCCGCAGGCTATCGACGTCGTCGAACACGTCACTAGTAATTACGCCTCTCGGCTTCACGACGGCCAAGCGCAGTACTCCGCCCTGCTCTACCCGCATGGGGGCTTCGTCGACGATATCGTGCTTCACCGAATGGCCGGGGATCATTACCTGCTTTGCGTCAACGCCGCCAACCAAGAGAAAGATTACGAGTGGATCATCTCGCAAAACCGGTTTGAGGCTGAGGTCCAGCTAGTAAGCGACCGATACGCGCAGCTGGCGATCCAGGGCCCGAAAGCTCAAGCTGCGCTCGCTAAGCTGACGGACACAGATTTGTCGGCGATCGCCTACTACTGCTTCGCTCACGGCGAGGTGGCCGGAGAGCCGGCCATCATCGCCCGAACCGGCTACACCGGAGAGGATGGATTCGAGATATACATCGCACCGGATGCCGGCGAATCCACGTGGAACGCCATCCTAGAAGCCGGAGCCGAATTCGGCATACTGCTCTGCGGGCTCGGCGCGCGCAACACCCTGCGGCTCGAAGCGGCGATGTCGCTGTACGGCCACGAGATCAATGAGACGATTACCCCTTACGAAGCGAGGTTAGGGTGGCTCGTAAAACTCGAGAAGGGCGAGTTTGTCGGCCGGGAAACGCTGATCCAACAGAAGCAGAATGGCCTGACCCGCCGGCTGGCTGGTTTTGAAATGCGAGGCCGCGGCATCGCTCGCGATGGATACCGGGTATTCGTAGACGGTACGCACGCCGGTTGGGTCACGAGCGGATCTCCGGCCCCCTTTTGCCGCAAGAACATCGGTCTGGGCATGCTCCCGGCTGCCGACGCAACCGTCGGCCGCGCAATCGAAATCGAGATCCGCGACCGGCGCGTCGAGGCCGAGGTCGTTTCGACTCCCTTTTATTCGCGTAAGAACTAAATGAATACGATGTATCCCGATCAGTATCGCTACACCCAGGAGCACGAATGGGTGCACGTCGACGGTGACAAAGCGACTGTCGGGATTACCCACTACGCCCAGGAGCAACTGGGAGACGTCGTCTACGTGGAGCTTCCCAGAATCGGCGCCGCCATTCACGCCAAGCAGTCGTTCGGGACAGTGGAATCGGTAAAGGCGGTTTCGGACCTCTATGCGCCGGTGAGCGGTAACGTGACCGAAGTGAACGAGTCTCTCGTGGACGCCCCGGAAATACTCAACGAAGATCCCCACACGAAGGGCTGGCTCGTCCGCGCGCGGATCTCCGACAAAAATGAGCTCGACAATCTACTGACTGCGGAAGATTATCAGGCGTACGTCGCTGCCGAGGCGGAGTCCTGACAACGTGCGGTACCTTCCAAAGTCCCCCCACGAGCGCAGCGAAATGTTGGCATCGATGGGTCTCGCTTCGCTGGATGATCTCTACGCTCACCTGCCCCAAGCCGTAAAGCTGGACCGCCCGTTGGCCATTCCCCGCGGCCAGTCGGAATACGAAATCATCGACTACTTCCGTCGCCACTCGGAAGAAAACGCGAATGGCTACGCCAGCTTTCTGGGAGCTGGAGTTTATCACCACTATCGGCCCGTGGTCATCGACCCCATCGTTACACGCGGAGAGTTCCTAACAGCCTACACACCCTATCAGGCAGAGATTTCACAAGGTGTGCTGACCTCGATCTTCGAGTTCCAGACGATGATCTGTCAGCTCACCGCCATGGAAGTGGCTAACGCTTCGATGTACGACGGCTCGACGGCTGTCCCTGAAGCGGCCATGATGGCGGTGCGAATCACGAAGCGCGACAGGGTGCTCGTAGCGCGCTCTCTTCATCCCGAGTACCGTCAGGTGCTGGACACCTACCGCCGTCACCAAGGCATTCCGGCCGAACCAGTCGCCTATGACGGTGAATCCGGACAATTGGACCTCGAGGATCTCGAGGCGAAGCTCACCAACGAGGTAGCCGCCGTAATCGTGCAGTCACCGAACTTTTTCGGGGTCGTCGAGCAAACCCGGGAGGCCGCACAACTCGCCCACCGCCACGGGGCCTTGCTGGTGGTCATCTTTACCGAAGCCGTTTCGCTCGGCCTGCTGAGACCCAGCCACGAAGCGGATATCGTCGCCGGGGAACTCCAGTCGTTCGCACACCCGCCTAGCTACGGAGGTCCCTTCGTCGGCATATTGGCGACGAAGCAGAAATACATTCGACAAATGCCGGGACGCCTGGTGGGCCAGACCGTCGACAGCGAAGGTAACCGGGCCTTCTGTTTGACCCTGGCGACGCGGGAGCAACACATCCGCCGCGCGAAGGCCACGTCAAACATTTGCACGAACCAGGCTTTGATCGCACTGATGGCCACCGTCTACATGACAGTCTTTGGCAAAGAAGGTCTGCGGGAGCTGGCCGAACAAAATCTGGCCAAGGCTCGCTATTTGGCGAAGCAGCTTGAAAATCACGGTGCCTCGTTAGCCTTCACCGGGCCTTTCTTTAACGAATTCGTTGTGCGTTCAGCGAGCGCCACTCCGGACGAAATAAATCGGCGCTCCCTCGAGAGTAAGATCATCGGCGGCCTCGAGCTGGGCCGCTACTATCCGGAGCTGGACGATTGCATGCTCGTTTGCGCGACTGAGACGAACCGGCGTGAAGAGATAGACCTGTTCGCGGAGAAGTTTGCGGCGTAGTTGTCGGGAGTTTCCACGACGTAGTGTTCTAAACCGCTAGAGTCAGCCACCATGAAGAAAGTTCGCACTCACCCGAGCCAAAACGAGCCGTTGATCTTCGAGCGCTCTTCACCGGGCAAGAAAGCCTACCAACTGCCCCCACTCGATGTCCCTGGCGCGGATCCGAACGTGGTCTTGGGTGCGGCCAATGTGCGCTCTGAGATTCCCGGTTTCCCGGAGGTGAGTGAAGTCGAGGTCATTCGTCACTTCACGCGACTCTCGACTTGGAACTACGGCATTGACCTGGGCCTTTATCCGCTAGGGTCGTGCACGATGAAGTACAACCCGCGGCTCAACGAATACGTGGCCCGAATCGAGGGTCTGGCTACGGCGCACCCCTATCAGCCGGAGAGCCATTCACAGGGAGTGATGCAGATCCGGGCGCGGCTGGAAGAGTTTCTGGCCGAAATCACGGGCATGGATGCTGTGACGTTGCAACCGGCCGCCGGAGCGCACGGGGAGCTCACAGGGCTTTTGCTTATCCGCGCTTTTCTGGACGATCGCGGCGATGGGCGTCAGACAGTCCTGATCCCTGATTCGGCCCATGGCACGAACCCCTCTAGCGCCGCAATCGCCGGCTACCAGGCTCAAGAGATCAAGTCCAACCGTCGCGGAATGGTCGACATCGACGATCTTGATCGCCACTTGGATAACACAGTGGCCGCGCTCATGTTGACCAACCCCAACACGCTCGGCATCTTCGAAGAAGAGATCGCGGAGATCGCGGACTTGCTCCACAGCCGCGGGGCCCTGCTCTATATGGACGGCGCCAACATGAATGCCCTTACCGGTATCGCCCGGCCCGGTGATTTCGGCGTCGACGTGATGCACCTGAACCTGCACAAGACCTTTTCCACGCCCCACGGCGGCGGGGGACCTGGCGCGGGGCCGGTCGCGGTGAAAGCGGAACTCGAACCGTATCTCCCGATTCCGTGCCTCACAAAGCGCGACGGCCGACTGGCGCACGATTACGATCGTCCGAAAACGATCGGCCGCGTGCGAGCCTATTACGGCAACTTCGGCGTGTGCTTGCGCGCGCTGGCCTATATCTTGGCGCACGGCGGCGACGGCTTGCGAAACGCCACGCTGGACGCCCTGCTCAATGCCAACTACATCCGCCATGGTCTGGAGGATCATTTCAAGCTCCCCTACAACGAACCGTCGATGCACGAATGCGTCTTTAGCGACGATCAACAGGCAGCGCGAGGCGTCCGGACCGGCGACATCGCCAAACGTTTGATCGACTATGGGTTTCATCCCTACACCGTCAGTTTCCCCTTGATCCTTCACGGGGCTCTCATGATCGAACCGACGGAGACTGAGACGAAAGAAGAACTCGACCTGTTCGTCGACGCGATGCGATCCATTGCATCCGAGATCGAGCGTGATCCGGAGCTGATAAAAAACGCTCCCCACACGACGAGAACCAGACGCGTTGACGAGACCCTAGCGGCCCGACGCCCACTTGTACGCTGGCTGCCCCCTGAGCCAGAAGCGCAAGCCGCCGACTGACCTGACCCATGCGGCGTGATCTGCTGCTGCTGACCATCGCAGTGGTGTTGCTGCGCCTCCCCTTCCTCAACCAAGCCGTCCAAGGGGATGACGTTTACTACCTGCTCATTGCGCGCAACGCCCAGGTCGATCCGCTCCACCCCATGCAGATGGGGTTTCGCCTGCAAGGCGAGCTTGTATGGGCCGCGGGACACACTCGTCCACCATTCAACGCCTATGTGCTGGCGGGGCTGCTAGCGGTCTTCGGAGGGGTAAGGGAATTCTACTTTCACCTCTTTTACATGGCCTTTTCGCTGGCGACAGCGATTTCGATGTACTTCCTCGCTCGTCGATTCACAACCAGGCCACTGCTGGCGTCTCTGTTGTTGCTCTCGGTTCCCTCCTTCGTCGTGAACGGCAATAAGCTGGAAGCTGACTTACCCTTGCTGGCCTTCTGGTTAGGTGGCTTCGCGTTGTTCGTCTACGGTAGGTGCCTCCTGGCGTCGGTCATGCTGGCGGCGGCGGGTCTTTGCGCTTATCAAGCGATGCTTGCGGTTCCCATCCTCGCTTACTATGCCTGGATTGCGGACCGACGGAATCCCCGGCTGTGGCTGGCTGTGGGAGCGGCCCCGTTGGCGCTCGGAGCGTGGCAAGTGTTCGAATTCACGGCCGCCGGAACAGCGCCGGCAGCCGTCCTGGCGGGTTACTTCGATACCTACGATCTTCTCGCTTTGTCTAGAAAGCTCTACAGTTCCTTGGCGCTCGCAGGCCACTTAGGCTGGATCATCTCTCCTGTCCTGATTCTGGCTGCATGGCGGAGAGCACCCAAGTCCGGCCTATTCGTTGGCGCTGCCTACGGAACAGCAGCGGCCGTCGCGGTCCTGCTGACCGGCTATACAACTGGTCAGCGTCTGTTACTTGCACTCGCGCTGGGGACCGGACTGCTTCTCCTGCTGAATGCGTCGCTTACCTGGTGGAAGAGCGCTTCGATCGAAGATCGATTTCTGTCAGCCTGGATCATCTTCTACTTTGCCGGGTCGATTGTCGTTTTCTACGCCGGTTCGGCAAGGTACCTGCTGCCTCTGGCCGCGCCGGTCGTACTCCTAACCATCCGGCGAATCGAATCAAGGATATTCCTCGGTATCTTCACCGCAGTCCACCTGGCCGTTGGCGTGGCGCTAGCGGCCGCCGAGTACCACCACGCCGGACAATATCGCGAGTTCGCGCGGCGCCTCGCCCCCATGGCCGAATCAAAGCGGCTGTGGAGCAATGCCGAGTGGGGTCTGCGTTACTATCTCGGGGAACTGGGCAGTGAGCCGTTGCTGCGCGACCAGATCCTGCCCACAGGTGATGTCGTCGTCACCAGCGGCCTTGCGGCAACGGTTCCGTTTCAGGCAGCGGATCATAAACTTGAGCTTCTGCGAGCCGACATCGGCGCTGGACCCTGGCCTCTTCAGACGGTCGGCCTCCGATCGCGTTCCGGGTATTCATCGAGTCATTTCGGCATCCTTCCCTTCGACTGGGGCGGGGGAAACATTGACCGTGTCACCGCTTATAAGATTGGCCACCGCGAGCCGACGACCGGTTACCTACGGATGAACTCCCCGGACGCCGAAGCCCATCTTCTGGGCGGCTTCTACGGTCTTGAAGCCGCGAACTGGCGCTGGATGGGCAAGCAAGGATCGGCCGCTCTTCTTGTTCCTGAAAACTCCACCCAGTTCGAACTCGTCTTCCACATTCCCGAAACTGCACCCGCCCGACGCGTAGCCGTCGAGTTGGACGGCGAGACCCTGGTCGAGCAGGCGTACTCAGAAACGGGAAGCCACGTTCTCACAGGGCCCGTCGACTTGCCGGCGGGTCGGTCCGTACGCGTCTCGATCTCAGTTGACGAGACTCTCCGGCCACCCGGGGACAACCGCGACTTGGAAATCGTGGTGACCTCTTTTGGCTTCAAGCGGCGTTGACCACGGGAGCCGTAGCTGGGCCGATCAGATTCGAGTTCAGCTTGCCGGCTAGCCGGTCCACACCCCTGCGGGGGCGGAGTTGGGCGTGCGTCCCTGGAACAGCGTTGTCCAGCCCCGGAGTGCCTTGATTCCACGGCGGTTCGGCGGGATTGGGTTTGTTTCGTCGTTTGCTGCTGGAGGGGTCCCAGGCGTCGAGATGAGTGTCGACGCGGCACGCTAAGAGCGTGCGCCACAAAAGAATGGGACGGTTCACAAAGCAAAAGGCCCCGGATCTCATAAGCGAGATTGGCGCTACGAACGTCTGAACCCTTCCCTGACACGGCCAGTATTTCTGGGACGCTTGATCGCAGACTGCCGCCGGCGGCTGTGCCGTTGGTCGACTGGCAGTAAGCGCTTGATTCCACGGGAGTTCGGCGGAATTGGGTTTGTTTGGTTTTTTCCGTGAGTGCGGCCTGTGGGGCCCGCGCTCGGTAGTCCGAAGCCCACGGACGCGGACCCTGGAACGGCGCCAGGTCCGCGCTACAAGCTTTCGGGACTGACTCGCGAGAAGTACGGAAGCCGATACGGCCGGCTGTGGGGCTTGGAGGATCGATCGGGGGCGGGGCCTGGGCGGGGACGTATCTCCCGCGGTAGGGGTCTGGATCGACGGGGGCATAGGAGCCGGCAGAGGTGCGGGCTTCGTGCGCCTCACGCTCGTCGCGGCGCAGGTCGCGGAGTTGCTTGATGGCGCGGAAAAAGCGGCGGCTGAGATGTCCGTCGTAGCGGGCTAGTGTAGTGCCACTAACGGTTCTGGACAATGGCGTGGGTTTTGGCGGCGCGCTCGACTTTGGCGAGGATATCTTGTGCCGGAGCTGTCCAGACAAAGGGCTTGGGCGCTTGGTTGCTCGCTTCCAGGTACTCGTGGATGGCGGCCTCGAGTTCGGGAACACTGCGGAACACGCCGCGGCGGATGCGCTTCTGTGTCAGCTCGCGGAACCAGCGCTCGACGAGATTGAGCCAAGAAGAAGACGTGGGAATGAAGTGAAAGTGGAAGCGGGGGTGCTTCGTGAGCCACTTCTTCACTTGCTCATGCTTGTGCGTGGAGTAGTTGTCCACGATCAGATGCAGCTCCAGCGCCGGTGGCGTTTCGCGGTCGATCTTGCGTAGGAATTTGAGGAATTCCTGGTGCCGATGTCGCGGCAGACACTCGCCGATCACCTTGCCGTCGAGCACATTGAAGGCGGCGAACAACGTCGTTGTGCCATGTCGTTTGAAGTCGTGGGTCATGGTGCCGGCACGACCCCTTTTCAGGGGCAGTCCCGGCTGGCTGCGGTCTAAGGCCTGGATCTGACTTTTCTCATCGACACTGAGCACCAGCGCGTGCTCGGGCGGATTCAAGTACAGACCGACCACGTCGCGGAGTTTCTCGACGAACTGCTTGTCGCGGCTGAGCTTGAAAGTTTCGAGGCGATGGGGCTGCAGTCCGTGCGCTTTCCAGACGCGCTGGATGGCCATCTTGGAGACGCCCAAGTGCTTGGCGAGGGTGCGGGTGCTCCAATGCGTGGCCGCCCGGGGCTTCTCGTGAAGCGTTGTATCGAGGATGCATTGGACGAATTCAGCGGAGAGCGCCGGTTTGCGTCCGGGGCGCGTCCGATCGCGGAGTCCGTCGAGGCCGGACTGGGCGAAGCGCTTTCGCCACAGGATGACGGTCTTGCGGTTGACGCCGAGTTCGCGGGCAATGGCGTGGTTCGCCAACCCCTGCGCACACAGCAAAACAATGCCTGCCCGTAAGGCCATTTTCTGGGCTGTGTTGCCTCCTCGAACCAGGCGACGAAGAGCGTTTCGCTGCGGAGCGGTGAGGGGTAGAGCGTCAGCGGATGGCCACATAAACCATCCTACCGTGAAAAGGGTGTTATTGTCTAAGTATTTATGTGGCACTACACTAGCCCTGGGGGGCGTTCCGTTCCAGACTCTTAGGCGGAATCGGCTCCTGCAGAGTATCTAACGCGTCAAACAGCCTCCTGACCATCCACCTGGTCGCGTCGTTCTGCTCGGCTGACGGGATCCTGAGGAGTTCGTCTACTTCCCTGAGCAGCTTGAGTAGCGTGTTGTAGTAGCTGAGCCAAGCTCGATAGTAGGCCTCCTCGGCCAGGTATTTCCGGGAGTAGCGGCCGTGTTTCCAGTTGGCCTTGCGGGAGCGCTCCTGGCCTTCGGGAGTCCTCGGGCCTGTGCTGGGGCCGCCGTGCATGCGGCAGCGTCCGTTGGGCATGGCCGGGCTTTGGCAGGGAGTGCCCCGGCGGGTCCTGGCGCCGCAGCGGGGGGCTTTCGAGAGGTCACCGCGGGGATTGCAGTTGCGCAGAGGGCCGGAGCGCGTTTGGGCTCGGGCTGTTTCGTCCCCCGACGGCGCTTGAGGGTCGCTCATAGTCTCAGCTTACATCAGCCAAACCTGGGTGCGTGCCTCTAGGGGCAGTGCGCTAATTCCATATGGTTGACGTGGCGGTGGCCCGATCACCACGCCTCACGCCAACGGGTGACCCCGGTCCTCCTTACGTGACCCCGAACGGCTAGGCCTTGCGTTTTTCCACTCCTTCCACCAGGGCGGAAATCGAGATTACCAAGCCCTGGGCGATCCGGCCCAGCACGCAGATCGAGGGCCCGACGAGACCCTGCTCGATCTTACCCATGTGTACTCGATGTACCCCGCGCCCTTAGGCGGCAACGACTCTCTCCAGAGGGGGCAACCCATATGCTTCGGATTCGTCAAGTGACTCGATACCGGCAAGAAGCCGTTCCGGCACTGGGATGTGTGCGTGGGGGTTCATTAATACCCGCCACCGTCGCCGTATAGCTTGAGGCGGCCCCAGAGATCCCTGCTCGAAGAATGCGACGGCTCCGACCCTTCGGTTCCGAACTGGCTGCAGTAGCCTGGCCATCTTACCCGGCCAGAGACCCATGCCGTCGGGCACAGCGCATACGTTGACAACAAGAACGTTCGGAACGGCACGCGAGAAGTGACGATACTCCTCATTGAATACCCGCTTCGCACGAGCGTCGGAGGACTCCCAGCGAGCGACAACACCCGTCGAATCACCCTGGACGAGTTCTTCTTCCCCGAACACAACCTGGGTGCCCTCACCATCGAACGTGGGTTCCAGAGCCTGGCCGGCATCGATACGTCTTACCCGAGCAAGGTCGTTCACGACGACCCAGGTGGAGGGCGGCGCCTCTTCGACGCCGGTAAAAATTGCGGCGGTCGCGCTTGCGTCGAGAGGGCTCCGAACCTCTATTTCGACTCGGCACTTCGAAACTCGGGCCCGAACGTCCGCGATCAGGTTATCGACCAGACGCCGGTCCTGCTCGGCCGCCTCTGAACGTTCGGGTGCGACGACCTCGAAATACACCGGAAGCCCGTCCATCTCAGCAACTGCGTCAAGCACCTTCCCTTCCAGCGCAGGTTCAAAGCGGGGAGCATACCCAAGGCGTCGAAGGGTGGCAACGAGGACGAGCTCCGAGTACGCCGAGCGTTCACCGTTCGCCAGTCTCTGAAGCACATTCCGGAACCCCTCGGCCAGCTCGCACGTATCGAGCAGGAGGCCGACTTCGACCGTCGAGGCCGCCGGCCCTAGTCCACGCGACGGACCGTTGACCAGGCGCCGCACTTCCCCAGGCCAAAGACGTCCTAGGGCCGACAATGCCCGAGCCGCCTCGCCCGCGCTGTAACCTAGAGCGCCACCGCCGCACCACTCCCGCGCAAAACCGTCCCACGAGCCACCGAACTCTAGTGGAATCGCGGTTCCCATCCGACTCGCCTTCGGTCCTCCTAACGATTTTGATCTCACCGGCGCACGACAGTGGCGTCCGGTGCAGCGACTGGTTAAGCGACCGGTCTCGAAGATCTCACGCTCATTCCTCCGGAGTGTCTCCTATAGGAGCTCCGGCGGAGTGCCCCAAGCCAACATCTACAAGCTTACTCGCTCGAATTCGAGCTGGTAACTTTCTTAGATCAGCTGTGGCCTGAAGAACTCTCACGTGGGTGCAGGCCCCGAAGCCCAGGCAGCAATCATCCTCACCTTAGCGGGTACCCTAGAGCGTGAGGGCCCTACGATCTTCGACCAGCAATACGCGCTCTCGCATCGGGCACCCCCTGGGTACTCCTCCTCGTTGCCGAGAATGCCCTTCAGGGAAGATGCCTAGTGTAGTGCCACATAAATAACTGGACAATAACACCCTTTTCACGGTAGGATGGTTTATGTGGCCATCCGCTGACGCTCTACCCCTCACCGCTCCGCAGCGAAACGCTCTTCGTCGCCTGGTTCGAGGAGGCAACACAGCCCAGAAAATGGCCTTACGGGCAGGCATTGTTTTGCTGTGTGCGCAGGGGTTGGCGAACCACGCCATTGCCCGCGAACTCGGCGTCAACCGCAAGACCGTCATCCTGTGGCGAAAGCGCTTCGCCCAGTCCGGCCTCGACGGACTCCGCGATCGGACGCGCCCCGGACGCAAACCGGCGCTCTCCGCTGAATTCGTCCAATGCATCCTCGATACAACGCTTCACGAGAAGCCCCGGGCGGCCACGCATTGGAGCACCCGCACCCTCGCCAAGCACTTGGGCGTCTCCAAGATGGCCATCCAGCGCGTCTGGAAAGCGCACGGACTGCAGCCCCATCGCCTCGAAACTTTCAAGCTCAGCCGCGACAAGCAGTTCGTCGAGAAACTCCGCGACGTGGTCGGTCTGTACTTGAATCCGCCCGAGCACGCACTGGTGCTCAGTGTCGATGAGAAAAGTCAGATCCAGGCCTTAGACCGCAGCCAGCCGGGACTGCCCCTGAAAAGGGGTCGTGCCGGCACCATGACCCACGACTTCAAACGACATGGCACAACGACGTTGTTCGCCGCCTTCAATGTGCTCGACGGCAAGGTGATCGGCGAGTGTCTGCCGCGACATCGGCACCAGGAATTCCTCAAATTCCTACGCAAGATCGACCGCGAAACGCCACCGGCGCTGGAGCTGCATCTGATCGTGGACAACTACTCCACGCACAAGCATGAGCAAGTGAAGAAGTGGCTCGCGAAGCACCCCCGCTTCCACTTTCACTTCATTCCCACGTCTTCTTCTTGGCTCAATCTCGTCGAGCGCTGGTTCCGCGAGCTGACACAGAAGCGCATCCGCCGCGGCGTGTTCCGCAGTGTTCCCGAACTCGAGGCCGCCATCCACGAGTACCTGGAAGCGAGCAACCAAGCGCCCAAGCCCTTTGTCTGGACAGCTCCGGCACAAGATATCCTCGCCAAAGTCGAGCGCGCCGCCAAAACCCACGCCATTGTCCAGAACCGTTAGTGGCACTACACTAGCGTGGGACGGTGGCCCTCGCACTAAGAATGATTGTCCCTATCCGGCTGGCTCCTGCTTCTCGGCCCCGCCGTCTTTCGATCCCGGACTCAGGGGAGAAAGCTTTTCACTGACAACCTTCTTGCCCTTCTCGAACAGCTCAGCCGCGTCTTCGGCCACCTCTTTACCGCGATCGTAAAGCTCCCGGCCTTTTTCGTAGGCTTCCCTTCCCGACTTGGTCAACCTCTCACGGCCCTCGAGCGTCCTGCGGCGCAGCGACTCTCTCGTCTCGCTTCCCGCCTGCGGCGCCAGCAGCAACGCCCCCGCGGCTCCCAGGGCGGCTCCCGCTAGAAACCAGGCCAAGTTTGTACCACTACTGTCTTCAGCCATTGGATTGTTCCTCCAAATCCCAGTATAGAAGAAACTCGCACGGGCGCGATCGGTCCGCCGCCGGCAGTCAACAACACATCACGAGTGGACCAATCTTCCGAAATACCTCGGCAACGAGCGCGCGGGCAAGAAGCTCACAACAACATATTCGGCGGAGCGGTCGCCGGAATTTACAGCTTAGCCAGACACTCGGCCGCAGGGATTTTGGCCGGTCATCCCTCCTGGGTAGATGACCTCGCTTCTATCTCCTCGGTGTCTTCAGAGATCTTCTGAACCTTGTGTTCGTCTTTCAACCCGGACTTGAGATCGCGAACGCTTCTGTTCAGCAGCGGGTGGACAAAAGCGGGGCAGATCTCGTCCAGCGGAGCCAGCACAAAGAGGCGCTCGTGTAACCGAGGGTGAGGGATGGTCAAACCCACTTCGTTGAGCGTTCGATTCCCGTAAAACAGGATGTCCAAGTCGATGGTCCTGGGACCGTTTTTGCGAACGCTCTTCTTTCCGAGGCGTTCTTCGATGGACCGCAAGAAAGATCGCAGGTCGTCTGGCGCCAGCTCGGTCTCGATCTTGACGGCACCGTTGAGGAACCAATCTTGATCGGCGAAGCCCACCGGTTCCGTGTTGTAAAGCGAGGACACGGCACGTACTTCGCACTTCTCATGAAGCAGCTCGAGAGCCTTTCGGATGTTCTCCTGTTTGTCACCCAGGTTGGACCCCACACCCAGATAGATGTCAGTCATTTTTCGACCGCGTCATCTCGACGGCAGCGTATTTCATTCCTTCGGGACCCAAAGGGGCAAGCTTCTTGACGGTGACAGAGACCCTTTCGAAGGCAAAACGTTCCAGCAGACCCCGCGAGATCTTCTCCGTGAGCGTCTCGACTAGCCTATATTCCCGGCCGGTCACGATTTTTTGAATTTCGGAGTAGACGTCCTCGTAGTCCACGCTCGCCGCTAAATCATCCCTGGCCGCGGCGTCGCCGAGATCAGCGAACAATTCGACGTCGACAAGAATGCGCTGTGGACCTTGTCTCTCGGAGGCCGACACTCCAAGCCGGCAGTTGAACGCCATCTCCTTGAGGATGATCTTGTCCATCAGGCGTTTCTCACCGCGTCGACGATCTGAACAGCCCTTTTGCAGGCCTTCACATCGTGCACTCTCACGGCGCTAGCACCGTTCATAATAGCCACCGACACAGCCGCCAGTGTGCCCTCCAAGCGCCGATCCGCCGGGTCGCGGGTAATCTTGCCGATGAAGGATTTTCTCGACGGGCCGACCAGGACCGGCAGCCCCAACTCTTTGAACTCGCCAAGCCGTTTCAGAATCTCGAGGTTATGCTCCGCAGTCTTTCCGAAGCCGATGCCGGGGTCGATCATGATTTCCTGAACGCCCTTTTGCTGAACCTCCGCCACGCGATCGGCGAAGAAGGCTTTGAGATCCGCGACGACATCCCGGTATGAGATGTTGTGTTGCATCGTCTTCGGCGTGCCGAGCATGTGCATCAACACGACCGGCGTGTTGTGGCGCGCTGCAACCTCAATCATGGCCGGGTTGCGAAAGCCCGTCACGTCGTTGATCGCGGCAGCCCCCAGTTCGAGGCAGACCTCGGCGACGTCCGGCTCAAACGTATCGACTGAGATTGGGGCGTCGATTTTGCCGGCCAATCTTTCCAGAACGGGCCCAACCCGCCTCAACTCCTCTTCCGGCGTGACAGGATCGGATCCCGGGCGCGTGCTTTGCCCTCCGACATCGATGATGTCGGCACCGTCGGCGACCATTTGGCGAGCGTGCTCGACGGCGCGGTCAGGATCGAGAAACTGTCCGCCGTCGGAGAAGGAGTCCGGGGTGACGTTCAGGACACCCATGATGAGTGTCCGGGCACCGTCAAGTTGAAACGGGCCCCATTTCGTGTTGGCCATTGGTCGATGATTCTCGGAGGCCGCTGGCTTTCTAAACCAGTTCCAAGCGCACTTCCCGCCCGATAGCGGCGGCTGCCTTCTGCAGTGTTGCCAGTGTGACGGACTCGTTGTCGGGGTCCAACAAGCGATCCAGCTGACTTCGACTGGTCTGCATCCGCCGCGCCATCTCAGCTTTTGTCAGATCGCCATCCGCCATCGCGGCCTGCACTTGACGCGCTAGCACACGCTTGATTGCGCCGGCGGTGACTTCCTCCCGGATGCCTTCTTCGCGCAGCCAGCTGTCAAAAGATGTTCCGATGTTCTTCTTCATTTGCTGACTGTACCAGAATTGGTACAGGCTGTCACCGGGAACGTATCCCTAAGAGGATTAGCCGTCCAGGGGTTCTCGGCCTGTAATCTATCGCGAATTCATGCAACTAGACACTACGCCGTCGTCCCTCCGCAACTCGAGCCGGCGCCGGCGGTGCAGCCATAGCAATGCTGGCCGGTAACGATGCGCCGTTGGCCGAGCTTGCCGGCGGTGAAATCCCGAACGTGGCCCGGCACCCCGAACGAGACAGGAAGGTCCAGCATTTGGTTGAAGTCGCAGTCGTAGAGCGTACCCTCCCATCCGACCGAAAGCGTATCGCGGCACATCACACCAGCGGCGGCGCCGGGGTTGTAAGCCTCGATCAGCCGCTGCATGTAGCCGTCGTAGTTGTTCGTCCGCAGGAGAAACTCCAAGAACCGACTGATCGGCATGTTGGTGATGGTGTAGAGCGAATTAAAAGCAACCCCGTGCCGATTCCATAACTCACGCTTGAAATCGGCTTCGACGCTGTGTTGCGGCGGCGGCAAAAAGGCGCCCGTCGGGTTGTAAACCAAGTTCAACTCGAGGCCCGATCGTTCTTTCCCGTAGCCCAGCGAGTTCAGCTTCTTCAGCGCTTCGATCGACTTGTCGAAAACCCCTTCGCCTCGTTGCGCGTCCGTTTTCTCGGCCAGGAAATAGGGCAGGCTGGCGATGATTTCAACGCGATTCTCGGCGAGGAATTCAGCGAGTCCACGCTGCGACGGCAACAGCAAGATGCTCAGGTTGCAGCGGTCGATTACGTGCCGATCGAGTTTTTTCACCTCGCGTACAAGCCATCGGAAGTCTGGGTTCAGCTCGGGCGCGCCTCCGGTGATATCAACCGTCGGCGCGTCGGTCAGCTCCAGCGCCTTGAGACAGAGCTCCATCGTCTCGCGGGTCATGACCTCTTTGCGGTCAGGACCGGCGTCTACATGGCAATGTTTGCAGGTCTGATTGCAAAGCTTGCCGACATTGATTTGGAAGATCGAGATGCCGGTCGTCGTCAGAGGATGTAGTCCCGACGCAGCCAGGGCCTCGTCGAACGGTTTGTGGCGCGAGACCGAGTTGTTGAGCACATGGAGCTGTTCGCCGGTCGAAGCGAGCGGATGCTCGCGGCTTCTGAGGCTCCCTGACACAGTTGCCATTACATGCTCAGCTTTTCGGCGACGTTTCGCATCTGCAGCCCGTGAACTAGGCTCGCTCCCCCGCGAATCGCCGAGGCCACGTGGACCGCTTCGGTCATCTGATCCAAGTTGGAACCCTTTTCGAGGCACGACTGCGTAAAGGCGTCGATGCAGTAGGGGCACTGGACAGCGTGCGCCACGGCGAGTGCGATGAGGTTCTTTTCGCGCTCCGTAAGGGCGCCCTCGCCGAAGACTGCTCCGTACCAGGCCGAGAACTTTTCCCAAAGCTCCGGGGCGTTCTTGCCCATCTCCGCAAAACGCGGAAGATCTTCGTCGTGATAGTAGCCCGCCATTCAGCCCACCTCCTAGTCTATCTTGGACAGCAGAAGGTCGAGTGTAACACTTGGGTGCGAAGCGGGAATCCTGAGGAGGAGGGCTGCTTGGGTTTAGTTGCCCTCGTTGGAAGAACGCGGTGACGCGAGGGCCGCATGAGCAAGCAGTTGGCTACGAAATACCCCCGATGAGCTACCCTTGTTCCTTTGGGGAGGTCGCATGCGAACGCTTGTTCTTGTTGCTGTTCTGTCGTGTTTGCCGCTCCCGTTGGCCGCCGAGCACCATGAGGTCGATTGGGAGAAAGTCGCCGCGGAGACCATTGACCATTTCACCGCACTGCTGAGAATCGACACTAGCAACCCACCTGGGAACGAAACCGAAGCGGCCAAGTATATCGAGCGGGTCCTCGAAAAAGAAGGAATCCCCAGCAAGCTGTACGCGCTCGAACCGGACCGCGCCAATCTCGTGGCCCGCATTCGAGGGAACGGGTCCAAGAGGCCGCTGCTCGTCATGGGGCACACGGACGTCGTCGGCGTACAGCGCGAGCGCTGGAGCGTTGACCCCTTTGGCGGCGTTCGAAAGGATGGGTTCGTCTGGGGTCGGGGAGCCATCGACGACAAGGACAACGTGGCCGCCGGGCTGATGCTGATGCTACTCCTCAAGCGGATGAACATCGCGCTCGACCGCGACGTGATCTTTCTAGCGGAAGCCGGCGAGGAGGCCACTCCGAGAGTGGGAATCGACTACATGGTCGACCAACACTGGGACGAGATCGACGCGGAATACTGCCTCGCTGAAGGAGGTTTCGCCTCCGCGCGCAACGGCGAAGTCCGCTATGTCGCGATTGCGACGACGGAAAAGGTCCCTGCCCGAGCGCGTTTGATCGCCCGCGGCACGGCGGGCCACGGTTCGGTTCCCAGAAGGGACAACGCCGTCGCGCGGCTGGCGGCAGCCGTCGCGAAGGTTGCCGACTGGCAGCCGCCGATGCGTTTGAACGAGACGACGCGAGAGTATTTCGAGCGGCTCGCCACCATCAGCCCTCCTGAGGAAGCCGCCCGCTACAACGACGTCGTCGGTTCAGTGCGACGACCGCACGTTGAGCGCTACCTGGCCGTGAACGACCCGTTCCACTACTCGATGCTGCGGACGTCGGTGGCTCCGACCATTCTCGACGGCGGGTTTCGGATCAATGTGATTCCGTCCGAGGCGGAAGCCGGTCTCGATATCCGGGTCCTGCCGGACGAGGACATCGACGAGTTCTACGCCGATCTCCTAGCGGTGGTGAACGATCCCAATGTGGAGATCGCGCCGCTGCCGCGTACTCGACCCCCGGCTCCCCCCTCTCGGATGGACAACAAAATGTTCCGGGTTCTGGAGGGCGTCAGCGGCCGCATGTTTCCCGGGTCGGTCGTCCTTCCGCTGATGCTCACCGGAGCCACGGACATGGCGCAGCTGCGGGCAAAAGGCGTGCAGTGTTACGGCTTCGGCGCCGTTCGTGACGAAGCCGACTCGGCCGCCGGCCGGGGGCCGCACGGCGACGATGAACGAATCGCCGAAGATGCGCTCCTCAAGCTTGTGCAGTTTCTCTGGTTCGCGGTTCTCGATGTCGCCGCCAGCGACGGCTAGGGGCGGGGACCGCTTGTTCATGGCGAGCGAAATTCCTGCAGCGTAGGCCTAGTTTGCTTTCCTCACACAGGTTTGGGCGGCTGGCGTTCAACGTTATTCCCAGGGGCGGGCGGCCGAGGGAGACAGGATAAAGTGCATGCCGTGGGGTCGGCTGTCCAACGACACATTCAGCCCGACCTGGTCCTTGCGTGTGGTGACTTTGGCGTTTTGAAAGCAGGTTCGAGGCGGAGACAGGAGGGGCAAGAGGTTCAAGGGGAAGCATAAAGCAAGGCGGTGGGGAGGGCTGCGCTGAGTTTTTGGGGGGTTGGAGTGGGCGAGGGGTTGGACGGGAAGCCGCAGAAACGACGCAAGCCTTCGCCCCACAGCTCGGCCCGCAGGTGCTGGATCAGATCGAGCGTCGTGGCGCGGGGCTTCGAGCGGCGCGCGCGCCATTTCGGGGGCGGCAGGGCGTCGGGGAAGCCCGCCGGGCCCCAAGTCTGGCGCGCCGCCAGCAACAACCAGGCGTAAGCAGCCACGATCAACTGCGGCGCCGCTTCGACCGAGCGGGGATGTCTGACCTGCGCCTGTCCTACCCCCAACAGCGTCTTTTCGTCGCGGAAGTTGACCTCGATGTCCCAGCGCCAGACGTAGTGCTCGACGATCTGCTGGGGCGACAAGTCGGGATCGGTAGCGATCAGATAAGCGGGCCGGCGATACAGCAGGCGCGAGCCTTGGCGGGGCCGATAGCGCAGCGGGGCGATGATGACTAAACACAGATCGCAGTTCCCGCCGGCGGGACGCCAGCGCAGCCGAGTCAAGGTCTTGATGCGGAAGCGATGCCGCTTGCCGGCGGCGTAGGCGGTGACGATTTGCCAGCGAACGCTGTCATCCTGGCGCAGTTGTTCGGGAGTGGGAGGCCCGCTCGCCATAACGGCGGCGGCGGCCCGTGGCGGCTGCTTGGCCGGTCGGCAAGTAGTAGAGCTTGGCGTCTTGGCGGATGCGACCGATCAGCACGGTCTGGGGCGGCAGGTTTTTCAACACCGTGCGGTTGGTGAAGCGGCCGTCGACGAGCACTTCGAGTCGCCGCGAGGCATCGTCTTGCTCCAACTTCTGCCGCAGGGCGTGCAGGCGTTCGGCGCCCCGCTGGGCGAGCGAGGCGCGGCGGCAGGCGAGGCGGTATTGTTGTTGCTCCTGCTCAGGGGCGTTTCGCCGTGGTGTGGGTGGGGTCGGGGCGTGTTGGAAATCGAGCGGGATCAGGCGCGCCGCTGGGGGGTCGGCGCCGCCGGGCACAGCGGCCGAGATCTGGATGACGCGCTGAGCGCGAATCAGGTTGGTTTGGAAGGGCGGTCCCAGCGGATCGCGCCGCCAGGCGACGCCGGGAGTTTTGGCGCCCCGCTTGGGCAGCAGTGAGTCATCGAGTGCGACCACCAGAGGTGCGGTGGGGGACAGTTGCTCGAGCACTCCGCGGCGGACCACGCCGAACAGGTCTGGGGCCTCGACCCGGGCCTGGGAGAAGAGCCGATAGACGGCCGACCAGTCCTGGAAGCTGTCGCCGGCGGTGTGCAGCAACCCAGTCACGGTGTGGCGGCCGAGACAGACCAAGGCGCTCAGCATCAGGCTTTGGATCTTTTCTTGGACCCGCTGTTGGCGGCGGCCCTGGAGCGCTTGGCGGGCGAGGGCTTCGAGCTGGTCGAGGAGCCTCGGGGCGGAGTCTTTTTTTTTAACGCCGAGGGGGGCGGGTGCCGACGGTTCAACACCAGTTGGGAGCGGTCTTCGATGACCCACTCGACGGTTTCACCGCGCGAGAATTCCAGCGCCTGGGCCAAGGCGGAAGGGAAGTTGACGTACCACTGCTGACTGGCTTCGCGCTTAATGAGTTGGACTTTGGTGGGGTAACCCATGTCGTCTCCTTATCTAGTTATATAACTAGATACCAGAATACCCCACAATGTTTCGACCCAGCAAGGGTTTTTATCCCCTTGGCCCGCTCTCGTCCTCTTAAACGTGGGAATCTATCTAGTCAAACGCCAAACTCGAGGTGTCGGTAGGAGTACCGACACGGCAGTGGCCGTTTACG
>CBDCTD010000003.1:0-1460894 GCA_965222095.1 Bryobacterales bacterium | reverse complement strand
CGCGTGGGAGCACTCGCTTGAATCAGCGCGTAGAACCCGTCGAACGAGCCGCGCCAATTCACCTGCTCAGGCAGCGCAAGGCAGCAAGTTTGTGATTAACGCGGACTAGCGGCTTAACGGCGAGAATCGTAGAGTGCGGATGCGGTTGAAAAACTGGTCGATAGGCAAACCAGAGGGGCCACTTCCAGTCGCCAGGGTGGCCTGTTGCTTACCGGTTCTTGGCAGGCCAACAATGAATCGGTAGTCTTTTACGTCCAGGATGGGTCGGCGCTGAT
This sequence comes from Bryobacterales bacterium, assembly GCA_965222095.1. Taxonomy (GTDB): domain Bacteria; phylum Acidobacteriota; class Terriglobia; order Bryobacterales; family UBA6623. The sequence continues at coordinate 1,460,619 of CBDCTD010000003.1, read as the reverse complement.
GGTCGGTGACGGTCCGCGTTCCCGTGGCCGCATCCCGCTCGACGAAGAAGACCCCTTGCCAGAGACCGACCGTGGGCCCGAAGACGCCGGCGGTCCGGCTATTGAGGAATAGTACGACGTCCTGTCCGACTTGGAATCGGGGCATGCCCGCGATGTGCGAGCGCTTGCCGTTCAGCTCGCCCCCGACCATGCGGAACTGATATTTGCGCCCCGCCAGATGGGGGGGGGGGGAATTGCATGTGACACCTGCAATGTCACGTCGGAATAGATGTACCCGTTGTCGGGGTTCTTTTCCGGCGTGATGCTAATGACGCGTCCGCCGACGATGCTGATGGCCATCTGGCTGAGCTGCCCAACATCGACCCGCACTACGGTCGATGCCGACAAGGTCAACGTCGCGAACAAGATCAATGTGAATCGCGCCATCATCATGAAGTTACCTGGGCTCACTGTACAGAAACCGACCCCGAACCACTCTGATTTCCGCCTATGGTGAGGCGGATTGGCAATTGTCCTGTCAGCCCCACGGGGACCGCGAGATCGGCTTGTCCGAGTCCGGCGAAACCGGGCGTTAAACCGAGGAAGAATATTTCCACCTCCAGGCCTCCGATTTCGGCCCGTGCTTCAGAGGTTGCGTGAGAAAGCGGGCTAACCGGAGCGGCCCTGCCCGAAGGCACCGGAGGACTCACCGGGCCCTGCCCTGTGAAGAATACGCTGATCTTGCTTCCTTGCGCCGCAGGGTTATTCTCCGAATTCACGGTGAAGTCTTGGTTGAGAATGGCCGCCTGGCCACTACCGATCAAGAAAAGTTCCGGCGCCGTTTCGGTGATGTCGATGGGAATCGAACCGGTCTGACCCAGGTCTGTTCGCACGATGACGCCGCCCCGCCCGGTTGACAATCCGGCGGGCACCTGGCCGTTGATCTGAGTGGGGGATGCGTAAAGCAAAGGCGCCCGGACGGCGTTCACGAAGACTACAGAGCCACCCAATCGGGTGGGCAACGGAAACCGCGGCGGAGCCTGTTCGGTCGACGCAGCTAGTGTAGTGCCACTAACGGTTCTGGACAAAGGCGTGGGTTTTGGCGGCGCGCTCGACTTTGGCGAGGATATCTTGTGCCGGAGCTGTCCAGACAAAGGGCTTGGGCGCTTGGTTGCTCGCTTCCAGGTACTCGTGGATGGCGGCCTCGAGTTCGGGAACACTGCGGAACACGCCGCGGCGGATGCGCTTCTGTGTCAGCTCGCGGAACCAGCGCTCGACGAGATTGAGCCAAGAAGAAGACGTGGGAATGAAGTGAAAGTGGAAGCGGGGGTGCTTCGTGAGCCACTTCTTCACTTGCTCATGCTTGTGCGTGGAGTAGTTGTCCACGATCAGATGCAGCTCCAGCGCCGGTGGCGTTTCGCGGTCGATCTTGCGTAGGAATTTGAGGAATTCCTGGTGCCGATGTCGCGGCAGACACTCGCCGATCACCTTGCCGTCGAGCACATTGAAGGCGGCGAACAACGTCGTTGTGCCATGTCGTTTGAAGTCGTGGGTCATGGTGCCGGCACGACCCCTTTTCAGGGGCAGTCCCGGCTGGCCGCGGTCTAAGGCCTGGATCTGACTTTTCTCATCGACACTGAGCACCAGCGCGTGCTCGGGCGGATTCAAGTACAGACCGACCACGTCGCGGAGTTTCTCGACGAACTGCTTGTCGCGGCTGAGCTTGAAAGTTTCGAGGCGATGGGGCTGCAGTCCGTGCGCTTTCCAGACGCGCTGGATGGCCATCTTGGAGACGCCCAAGTGCTTGGCGAGGGTGCGGGTGCTCCAATGCGTGGCCGCCCGGGGCTTCTCGTGAAGCGTTGTATCGAGGATGCATTGGACGAATTCAGCGGAGAGCGCCGGTTTGCGTCCGGGGCGCGTCCGATCGCGGAGTCCGTCGAGGCCGGACTGGGCGAAGCGCTTTCGCCACAGGATGACGGTCTTGCGGTTGACGCCGAGTTCGCGGGCAATGGCGTGGTTCGCCAACCCCTGCGCACACAGCAAAACAATGCCTGCCCGTAAGGCCATTTTCTGGGCTGTGTTGCCTCCTCGAACCAGGCGACGAAGAGCGTTTCGCTGCGGAGCGGTGAGGGGTAGAGCGTCAGCGGATGGCCACATAAACCATCCTACCGTGAAAAGGGTGTTATTGTCCAGTTAGTTATGTGGCACTACACTAGGCAACATCCGAGCCAGCGTCGAGCGCGGAAATATCGAAGTCTACCTGCCGCCGGACACTCTTTTCACGCTCGACGCCCAAACGGGACGCGGTCGGGCCCGCCACGGCTTCGGACAGGCGATTCGAACCGAGACTCGAGGCCGCGGTGCGGCGCTCGACGGGACCACCGGACAGGGGCCGCTCCTTCATCTGCGCACCGGCCGGGGCAACATCGTCGTCGAGCCAATTGGTGATGCCGAGGCGCCGCAGTTACAGGTAGAAGCGCTCCAGCCGTAGCGCCACAAGGGCGCGTTTTTGAGATGGCGTGACAGCGTTTCTCGGAAAGGCTCCTTTTTCGTCCATCTGAGCAGATTATCGCTAAGATTCGTGTCCATCGAACCGAGGACCCCCTTTTTCTATTCCGAGCATACACTACAGGTTCACGGGTTTTGCCGCTTCGGGAGCCTATGTTGTTGATTCTGTTGGGTTGGAATGTTGTGACTGATGGGGACAGGGGTCAGCAGATGTGGGGTTGTTTGCGGTTAGAGGAAACTAGCTTGTACCAGCGCGGTCCCATTCATGCCGCAGGGTTAGCTGGAGATCCCCACCGGCGATCGAAAGGTCCTTCGCTCGCTCCCAGTATGGGACGAACCCGATGATCTGCCCGTACCGCACCATCGTGAGGCGGAAGGATCTCTCTATCCTATGGTGTTCTTAAAGTGCGGTTCCCGGCTAAGCTCTAGCCCGACCAGGAAGCCCTGGCCGTTTGGCACACAGTACCGAATCGAACCGACGCACTGGTACTCCGTGCCTGTCAAGTAAGCTGCTGCCCCGGGCCGCACGTACTCCGACACGTGGAGTTGCACTCCGTTGTCGCTGATATTACGGACCTCTACTGTAGACTGCTTCGCCTGGGCACCGTGATCCCAGGTAAGGTCACCTTTTCCGCAAACTCGTTCTCGGTCTGCCGAGCGCACGTAGCTTTTTGCAGCAGTGCCATAGAGAGTCGAGCGAGCCATCTACGGTCCATTGTGCTGTGCCTGGTGGAGTTGGCACATTGGGGAAAGCCCTAATTTCGGCCCACCCTTTTCGCCCTATTCCTGCTGCAGAGCCGCAGCGCTCCTTCTAGCCTCCAACGTCGGCACTACAGCCCGGCTCGGAGAAAACGGCTTCGTCCTCACGCAGCCAGCGGCGGAGGGTGCTATCGCCGACGCGGGCCTTGCGAGCGGCGGCCGCGATGGAGCGGGCCTCCAGCAGGGCCGCAAGGGCGCGTTTTTGAGATGGCGTGACAGCGTCTCTCGGAAAGGCTCTTTTTTCGTCCATATGAGCAGATTCGAGCAGATTATTGCTAAGATTCGTGTCCATCAACCGAGGACCCCCTTTTTCTATTTCGAGCATACACGACAGGATCAGGGGTTTTGCCGCTTCGGGAACCTATGTCGTTGATTCTGTTGGGTTGGAAGTGTTGTGACTGATCGGGATGGTCAGCAGATGTGGGGCTGTTTGTGGTTCGGAGAAAACGGCCGCGGATCTGGCGGGCAAGCGATGTGCTGAGAGGAAAAGGGCCCGCGTAGCGCCCGCCTAGATTCGCGCTACGGGACTTTCATCAGATCACGGGTCTTGCCGACCAGGGCGGGTTTAGACGGACAATCTCATGCAAGTGTCTCTCTATCAGGTAGTTGTGTGCTCGCGACACGAATTGAGTACAACTTGACTTCAGCTCTCCTAAAAGGCCCGAAAGGTTCGATCTGGGAGAGGGGGGCCGTCCTGACAAGACTATCAGAACCCCAACGCTCCGCTTCAGCCGCTCGGCGAAGCCCCGGGCGGCTGCAAGCGCTTGTTAGGCCACGATGTCGCGTCTTGGGAAAACTCAGAGTCTAGGCGGCTTCAACCCGATACGCCCCCAAAGGCATCGTTGATGACCTTGAACAGCTTCTCAGCTTTAGCAGCAGTAGCCTTGGGCAGGTCCGACACTTTCTCCCAGCCATCGAAGCGATGCAGAATTTCGGACATAATACGTCGCTTGTCGAGTTCCTTGTGTCCATAGCGCTCAACTAAAACTGTTCCGACGCGCTTGGTTATCATGTCAGAGCCGTCAACCGGAAGGTCCGCCTCCTTGATCGCGATGCCAAAGGCGGCATTGACGCAGCCGATATAGAACTGGTCGTCGAAGAGGTCCTCTATGGCGGCATCGGTCTTCTTGATTCCGGCCGCCTTTCCGAGCATGAGTACGCGAAAACGGGCTTTCTGCTCTGCGGCCAGCTCCTTGAGCACCAGGTCGTCGATCTTCTTCTTCGCCGCCTTCCCATCCGAATCGGTGTCGAGCAGGCCCCCCGAGTCCTAGCCCTGGCCGACGGCGAAAGCTGCATACATTGGGGTCTTCGGCGCGCCCCGCGCGGGCCAGAGATAGATGCGATCGGAGAGGTGCGGCTTCCCCTCGCTACGCAGAATGCCTGAAAGTTTGTGCAGGACCAGCGCATCGTCCCCGCCCTCGACTATGAGCGTCTGACGAGTGCCGAGAAGGCCGCTCATTTCGCCGGTCAGGCCGAGCGAAAGCTCGATAACCGCCATCGGCGCGCGCTGGGAACTCACCACGCCCTTCTTGACCGTAGCGTGGTTACCTTTTGTCTCAACGATGCGGACTTGCTCTGGGTAGGCCGGATCGACCATCGAAGCGAGATGGGTGGTGTAAAGGATCGTGTTCGATTCGGAGAGCCGCTGAAAGACCTCAAGTAAATCGCGCTGCCCGGAGTAGTGGAGATGAATGCCAGGCTCTTCAAGCAATAGAATGCAGCCTTTGTACTGCCCCTGGGTGGCGTGCGTGAACTTCCAGGCAAAGGAGACATGCCACCGGAACCCGCTGGACCGCCGGTACAACCGCACCGGCATGCCGACCGCGTCATCCTCGGCGAAGATGTTCAGCGTCGGCCCGTCAATCTCGATGTGGAACTTAACCTTCTTTTGGGTCCAGAGGTCGCGAAACTGCTTGCTCAGGTAAGACGATGCCGCCCGCTTGTCGAAGGAGCGGACCGTACGACCTTCGGCCGTACCGCCCTTGGCCAGAAGATCATCAATATCGACCTTGGCGAGGTCGAGTACTATCTTTATCGTCTGTTCTTCGTTCGTGAGATCGTGCCACCCGACCTGCTTGTAGCGTTCGGCAAGCTTGTCCAACGCAATCTGAGTGCCGCTGAGCCCGTAATCCTGAATAAGGACGAACTTAGGTGCGTGCTTCTTCGCCCAGGCGTCAAGCTTTGCAGCATCGAAAATTTCCGCTTGGTCGCCGACTACCGCGAACGTCGGTCCAGCGTTGTAGGACCGGGAACCGACCAGGGTCAGCTTGGCCGGTAGCTCGAACCCGGACCCCTCTTTCTTCGCAGCGCTGGAGTCCTCGGCGTCAGGTTCCGGGGGGCCGGCTTTATCGCCGAGGGACTCGATCTCTTCGGAGGTGAGGTCGAAATGTACCACGCAGACGAGAGCGGAGGGGTCCTTGTTGCCCCAATCATCGACCGGCCAGTCTTCGTCGATGTTATAGGTTTCGTTAGGTGTGAAGGGGTTGATTCGGTACAGCGCCTCGAAGAGGTTGCTCTTGCCGGCTTCATTCTGCCCCACGAAGGCGGTAATGTGGTTAATTCCGATCCAGCCGGAGTCCCACACATTTCGGTACTTTGTAACTTTGAACTGCGTAAGCCTCATTGGTCATTCCTTCGGGATGTCGACACCTCTCCCCCGGCCTCACGGCACTTGGTTCGTTGCTTATGCTCACCGCTGAACGGCCACATCACGAATCCAACGAAGGCCAACGCCAGCGCTGCGACGCACTCAATGTGGGCGAACGGGGCGACCGAGCTTCAGTATGCGCTCGAAGTCGTAGAGTTTTGGGTCCGCCTTCCCAGGGAACAGCTTCCAATGGCGATTGACGGTCTGCACTGGCGATCTTCACGACGCCTGACCTCCCAATATCTCACAACGCGTCAATCATGCCAATCAAATCTCCATAAACGGCCAACCGTTTACCCATCGGCCCACCGAATCACGAGGCCTCAACCGCACCCTTTCGGGCGCGGCTCTGCTTGTTTGCGTTTTGGTTCGACTGCACCCTGCGGCGTGTACGTTCCTTCAGCCACGCCGGGGGGCGGCCGCGGCGTTTTCCTTGGCCGCGGGCTAGTCTTTCAAGGGTGTCGATCGTATGCTGGAGTAGGTCGCGTTCCTGCCTGAGTTCGTTGAGGATCTTGTTCACGTCCATGGTGTAGCTCCTTGTGGGGGAACCACACACGGACGCCGCCCGCTAAAATGGTACTGTCGCTTATCACGGGAAGCGTCCGTGGTGGCGAAAGGCCTCGGCGGAAGTTTGCGCTTCCGTCGGGGCCGCTTCTATTTTAACCCGGTTAGGCACGTTTTGTGCCATCAATTTTGCCAGGCGATCGGGGATTTTTGCGGTAGGGAACGGAATTCTCGAAAGGGCCGTGTGTTTGGGTAGGAAACCATCAATGGTTTTCTAATTCTGAGATGTCTGGGAAGCTCGCTAAAACGAGCTGGCGGTCGAGAGGGGAAAGGGTTACCAGCCGTAGAACGGCTGGCCTATCCGGAAGTAAGCCGCGTTCACGCGGCTGACGTCGGTTTCCCGGATCACAAGGGAGCAGTTATGTGGGCGGATCTCGCTTTTGAGATCTACAGCCTTACTACGCCCACCGGCGGAACCGCCTGACCCAACCCTTTCTCGCTGCCAGCTCGACGAGGTTCAACAGAATCGCCGCCAGCAACAAGGCGGGCCAGAGATCAATTGACGAGTTTACCGTCCTGCCGCCGGGTTCGAAGAAACCCCAGGGTCTTCTCGTAACGTCGAATCCTTCAAGGTGCCTGTCCCCGAAGCCGTCTACGCCCACCGCCGAAACCGCCTGACCCAACCCTTTCTCGCTGCCAGCTCGACGAGGTTCAGCAGAATCGCCAAGAGCAACGCGGCGGGCCAGAGATCGATCGAGGAGTTTACCGTCCTGCCGCCGGCTTCGAATACCTCGCTCGGATTGGGGTTGAAACGGCCTCCGGTCAGTTGCGCGATGAGGAGCAGTAGGTCCGGATTCGAGCCGGTGTCCTCCAGCTCGCTATTGTTGCGATAAAACGCCACCTCGGGAAAGCGGTCGAAACCAGGGGCCGGGCGAACGCGGAACAGGCCAAACCGCTCCCCGATCGGAATGCGCGCTTCGACCGTCAGGTGGTGAGAAAAGCGGGCTAGCAACACTCGATGACGAAAGCACTCTTCAGACCGCAACCCATGCTGCTAACAGATCCAGTCTCTGTCGACCCGGGGTGGATGCCTGCTCCCATTGCCCGCGGCGTCAGTTTCTTATGATGGAACCATTAGGCCCACGCTTGGGGCCAAAGTTGCCGCCCTCAACGTCGCACGGATGCCGGGCCGCCTGCTTCTCGTCGATATCGATACCGAGACCTGGCGCCTCACCCATGTAAAGGTAGCCGTTTTTAATGATGGGTGTGCCCGGGAACACCTCGCGTATCTGTTCGCCGTGAATCACTGATCCCTCCTGGATCCCGAAATTCGGCGCGGCGAGGTCAAGATGTGCGTTGGCCGCATGTCCAACCGGTGATAGATCCCCCGGGGCGTGCCACACCATCCGCACGCCGTACCATTCGCACAGCGTGGTCAGCTTCCACGACTTTGTTACGCCACCGATGGCTGGGATATGTACACGGATGAAATCAATCAGCCGGCCGGTAATCAAGTCGACATACTCGAAATCGTGTACGAACTTCTCGCCGATGGCAATGGGCACGGCTGTCTGCTGACGCAGGTTTTTCATGTAGGCAACGTCTTCCGGATAAAACGGATCTTCGAAGAAATAAGGCCGGTAGGGTTCCAGTCGCTTCACCACACCGATGGTGGCGATTGGCGGAAGCTGTCCGTGAAGATGCTGTATCAACTCCACCTGGTCTCCGCACTTCTTCCGAACCTCTCCAAAAACTTTCGGGATTTCGCGAACCCACTCCTCAGGATCGATCAAAGTCTCTGTCGGCATGCCTTCGAGCGCGGGGGTGTTCGGCACATCTCGGCCCCGGTAGTTGAGGCGCACATGCTTGTAACCACTTTCCATGGCTCTTTGCACACTTTCCGCCGTCTCGTCGCCGTTGCGTCCTACCGCATCTCCATATACTTGGACCGCTGACCGCGTCTTCCCTCCGAGCAACTGGTAGAGCGGCATGTTCGCGCGCTTGCCCTTGATATCCCATAGCGCCATGTCGATGCCGCTGATCGCGTAGTTCTCGATCGGCCCGACGGGTCGTAAGGCTGCATGCTCAAGGTGGTTGCACAGCCCGCTGGCGACGTGAAACACTGTGGGTGATTCGGTTTCACCGACGGTATCTTTGAAGCTACAGGAGCGACCCAATGTCACACTCTATGGAACAAACTGCAAAGGGTTTTTTTGAGGCCTGTGAGGCCGGAAAGGGTTGGCAGGCGTGCGCGCCCTACTGCAAGCCGGACGCATCTTTCTCGGCTCAGGCCGAGCCTCTGGCGGGAATCACGACTCTTGACGCCTACGCCGATTGGATGAAGGCGTTGGTCGGGTTTATGCCCGACGCACGCTACGACCTCAAGTCGTGGGCCGTTGACAGCGAGCGCAATAACGTTTCGGCCTACGCGGTTTTCTCGGCGACACATGAACCAGGATTTCCATTTTGGCCCTGGCACGGTGAAAGTGTACACCCGCGCTGCCCCGAATACCACGTCTTTTCGCGCTGAACCCTGCACATGACCTCCGCCGGTAGGCGCCAGGGCTCGTCCATCCGCTCACAGACGTTGATTGAGCGGCCTGAACGGCGCTCCGGCCGACACTGCTCCTTGCGAAATCTTTTGGAGCCGAAAACTGTTGATCCTCGCCCGGTCAACGCTACCCGCTTGGCAGCGGCAGCGCCCAGATCCTGTGCAGCATGTCGCCGAACAGCCTGCGGTTCAGATACCCCTCGGCCAGCAGCAGCCAGTAATACCGCGCGTGCTTGACCAGCCGACCGCCGGTCTTCATCAACCTGTGTTGCAAGCTCGTCAGCGACCAACTCTTGATCCTGTTCGGCAGTCCGAGCCGCCGCCACAAGTTGCCCAGGTTGTAGGCCAGCACGCTCAGTTGTAGCCGTACCTCGTTCGCCCGGAACCGATGGCACGACAGCCTTGTCCAATGCGTGGCCTGTTTGCCTTCCTTGATCCACTGCTCCGCCGTGCCGCGCTTGTTGTAGAAGCGCACCACCGAGCGGCTTGGCAAGCTCATGCTCGTCACGATGAATCCGACCCGCGGGAACAGCTCGCCCTGGTGATGCTCGACCTTGGCGACGATCCGCCTCGCCTGCGACCAACTCTCCGCCTGATAGCGAAAACTCTTGTAGCGCACCAAGGGCTTCCGGGAGGGCCTTCCCGGCGGCCGAAACAAGATGTCTTCGATCTCCAACTCCAGGCTCTTGTTGGCCGGAATGCGAATGGCGTACTGTACTCCGCGTTCCTCCGAAGCCTCATAAACTTCCGGCTTGGCAAAGGCCGCATCGCCCCGGAAGGCGACCTGCTTGCCCGCAGCCTGTTGGCGCTCGATCTCCGGCAACAATAGCTCATCCCAGTCCTCGGCGCTGTGCACGTTGCCGGGACGCAGCTTGGCAGCGAGGCAATCACCATGACCGTTGAACAAAAGTAACGGGTGATAGCAGACCGACTCGAAGTGTCCGTTGTAGGCACTGCCTTCCTGTTGGCCATGGACCGGACTCTCGGTGGAGTCCATGTCCAGAACGACCCGCTCGGAGTCGTCGAACGCTTCCGCTTGCCCGACCAGCTCTCGGTTCAGCGCCATCAGCCCCAGCAGGTTCTCTTCGCTCGCCAGCATCTCCGTCTCGAAGCTGTGCAGCGTCGAGGTCAAGGCCGCACCGCGATCCCAGATCTTCTGCGAACCGATCAGCCGAAACGTCGGATCGATCGAAACCCGCTCGGCGTCGTTGAGGTCCTCGTAGCCCGCCAAGCGGCTGTAGACCGACTGCCGCAACAGATCAGCGAGCGTGAACTGCTTGTTTGTGCCTTGCCGGGAGTCGCTGAGATGCTCGTCAATCAGTTCTCCGAGACCGAGCCGTTCGTCCAGTTCGCGAACCAAAATCAGGCCACCGTCGGAAGTGACGTGCGATCCCTGGAAATCGACTTTCAACAAGCCGTTGAAACTTAGCTGGAATGGCTTGGTTTGTTTTTCACCCATTGGGTGTTGGCCTCCCTGGCGTCCTCATCGGGCTCTAGCCCCTATGAATAAAGACGCTCAAGGCCGCTGGAAGGTCGGGATGTCAAACACCAAATTGAAAATGCGGGATGAAGGCGAGGGCGGACCGTGTCCGCCTACTGGCAAGAGCGTCAAGAGCGACTACGTGTACGTGATGTTCTTCGAGGGCGAGAAGATCAGTCACATGACGAAGATCTGGCACTCGGGGCTTGCAATGCAGGAGCTTGGCTGGGTGTAACGGGTGTTTTGTGCCATCAATTTTGCCAGGCGATCGGGGATTTTTGCGGTAGGGAACGGAATTCTCGAAAGGGCCGTGTGTTTGGGTAGGAAACCAGCAATGGTTTTCTAATCCTGAGAGGTGTTGGAAGCTCGTTAAAACGAGCTGGCGGTCGAGAGGGGAAGGGCTACCAGCCGTAGAACGGCTGGCCTATCCGGAAGCAAGCCGCGTGAACGCGGCTGACGTCGGTTTCCATTGAGGATAGGGACTACGCGTCGAGCTGAGTCCCGCCCCGCGGCCACCGCGGAAGGGTATTCAGTGCTGTGGCTTAGGGGCGACCGGCCCAAAACGATGTTTCGCCGTGAGAGGTGGAGTCCGCAGGATTGAGCCCCGTAGCACATGGCTCGGCGGCCGTTTTGCCGAGATTTGTGTCCGTTGGCAACGGGCTGGTTCAGGCATCGGGCGTGCCCCTTGGGGGGACAGGCACCCAGTCCAGATCCGTGTCAGGAATGGACGTTTGCCACTGAAACCCCAGGGTCTTCTCGTAACGTCGAATCCCTCAAGGTTGCCTGTCCCTGTGAGCCGGATCTCGCCGTTGAGATCCGCGGCCTTTCTACGCCGTCCGTCGAAGCCGTCCCAGCCAACCCTTTCTCGCTGCAAGCTCGACGAGATTCAGCAGAATCGCCGCGAGCAACAAAGCGGGCCAGAGATCGATCGACGAGCTCGCTGTCCTGCCGCCGGCTTCGAATACTTCGCGCGGATCGGGGTTGAATCGGCCTCCGGTCAGTTGCGCAATGCGACGCAATAGGTCTGGATTCGAGCCCGTGTCTTCCAGCTCGTTATTGTTGCGATAAAAGGCGACCTCGGGAAAGCGGTCGAAACCGGGAGCCGGGTGAACGCGGAACAGGCCAAACCGCTCCCCGATCGGAATCCTCGCTTCGAAGTCAGAGGCGCCGGCGCGTTCCAGCGGCACGACCTCACGGAACTCGTCGGGGCCCAACGCGTACAACTCGTCCGGCACGAGTTGTTCTACGGAAGGTGATCGCCCGGCTGTGTGATATTCGACGACCAGATCCCCCGTGGTGGGGTCGTAGTGGGTACGGGCTTCGATCGGCGGGACGCGCGGTAAAAGATCGCCGACTAGATTCGACCAAAACAGGTCGAAGCCGGGCCAATCCACCCAATGCGTCGCCCAGCGCGCCGTGGCATCCGAGGCAAACACCGCGCTGCGGCCAAGTCCATACTGCCAACGCACAAGCAGCGGATCATTCTCTTCTTCGAATTTCAAGATTGTCTCGGCGCCTGGCTTAGCGACGAATTTGACCCAGCCGAGTAGCGGCCCGGCTTCTTCAATGGCGACTCCGTCGAGCATTTCTACTTGGCGCACGACCACGGGCTTCGCCGGTTCTTCGACAATCGACGAGCCAGTGTGCTCCATCACGTCCCGCAAGACAAGCTGCCGCAGGCGTGAGACGTCGGCCAACAGGTACGCCTGCCCTTGGGCCGTTTGAGCAACTCGCTCGAGGTAGGCACGGTTGACGTCGAGGCCAAGGCCTACCGTGGAGATGGTGATCTTCAACTTCGCCGCCGCGCGAGCAAGCTCTAGGCTGTCGCCTTCTTCCGAGATGCCGTCCGTCAGCAGCAGAATGTGCTTGTAGGCCGCTGTCGTCGGTCGGATTTGCTGGAACGCCTCCCGCAGCGCCGGGGCAATCTGCGTCCCCCCGTCGGCGATGATGCCCTCGATCAGTCGCTGAACGGTTCGGGGATCGCTGTTGGGCGCCATTGGGACCGCCCAGAGAAATGAGTTATCGAAAACAAGGACGCCGACTTGGTCGGTTGGTTGCAGCTTTTTCACAACCCCGATGGCCGACTGGCGGGCAAGCCGCATCTTTCGCCCTTCCATCGAAGAAGACTTGTCCAGGATCAGCACAACGGCGGAGCCCTCCGGCGTGCGTGGCGGAGCAACCCCGGCGGGTAGCAACCGGATCGCTGGGTCCTCGCCGGTCTCCCTACTCTCGACGTATTCGGTATTTTCGCCGGCGATCAGCAGAAAGCCGCCGCCTTCGCGGACGAATTCCTCCAAACGGACTTTTCGTTCCGCAGGCCAAAGATCTAGATTTTGATTGTTGGCGATGACCACGTCGTAAGCTGTCAGGTCGCCGCCGGGATCCGGATTGGTCCTATCAACTTCGAAACCTGCCGCCTCGAGTAGCTCCATCAGATGCTGGTCGCGATCAGCGGCGTCCCCCGAAACGAACAGTGCGCGCGGACGGACAAACGTAATCGGTTGCTCGAAGGTCGCCTCTCCCAACTCGCCCGCCGTTAGCTTTGCTTGGACCAACGCCGCTCCGTCGGTTTGGACGCGGCCTCGAAGCTGAATATCGTTTTCACCGGCCGTGAGGTCCACGGTCGAACGGCCGACGGACTTGCCTTCTACCGTCAGCTCAACAAGGCCCTTTCCGGTCCTTGGGCTGTTAACGGACACTTCCATCGTGAACCGCTCGCCGGCGAAGGCCCGGGTCGGCGCAGCGAAGGCAGTTACCCGTAGCGCGGCTTCCCGACGGCCTTCGAGGGCCACCGTGTCAATCGGGATGCCGCGCCGACGGGCTTGATAGAGGGCCCGCTCCACGGCCCCGAGGTTTTCCTTGCCGTCTGAGATCAGGACCATCCGCGCCACGTGCTCGGGCGGAAAGACGGTCAGCCCATTGCGGACCGCCGCTTCAAGATTCGTCCCGCGGACCTCGCTCCACGAGTTTTCAGACGCAGGCCGGTCGGCACGGGTCGAGCTATCGAAAGAAACAACACGCAGAGGATTTCGGCCTCGAGCCTCCGCCATGCGGCTAATCGCTGCGCGCTGCTGCTCCTCCTGCTCGGCATGAATGCTGGCTGAAGCATCGGCTAGCACCGCGACTGCGACTCTTGTTCTGGAAACCACGACGTGTGGCTCAGCCATCGCGAAAACGGCGAGCGCGAAGGCCGCTGCCTTCCACAAAAGCCACAGGCGGCGGTCCGATCGGTGCCACTCAGCGACGGCCCAAATCAGTGGTATTGCAAGAAGCCACAAGACCCAGGGTTGGCTGAGGTTCATGGTGCGACCGCCTCCTTTCGCGGCCGGTCGCGATCGGCTTGCAAAAGATCGAGCTGCACGGTCTGCGTCCCACGGGGGGCGCTGTCACCGCGGATCACGGATTGCGCGAGCCGGCGTCTTCCAAAGACGTGCCACTCGAATCCCAGGCCTAGTAGTGCAATTGCCACCAACCAAGGCCAAAGTGCGGCGTGCCGTAAGGTAGCCGCCGGCGGAGCAGGGACCCCACGCAGGATTCCCGGCGCAGGCTTCCATCGATGAGCGCCGGCCTCCGGTAGCGTCAGGGCGAAATGGGACTCGCCGGACGAAGTTCGTACCGCGACGGTGCCGGGCTGTCCGGTGTAGAAACGCAGGTGTCCCTGGCCAACGACCCGCGTCACCGCGCGGTCGTCCGACGATTCGAACTGAACCGTCTCTTCCTCTCCTTCGGCCAGCGGGATCTCGAACCATCCTGGAGCGCGTGCAACGACCTCGGTAGCGCGGAATGTGTCCGGTAGCAACCAAGCCAGCGCATTGGCGAAAAGAAGCGGCGTCGCCAGATACTTTTCGAGGGCTGCCCGCACCGGATGGAACCCGAAAAACACTTGCCGGTCCCCCTCTACCGAACGCGCAACGATAACAGGGCCGGCCGCGCATTCCGCGATTGTTACGTCATCGGGTTCCGGTTCGAAGACAGAAGCACGGTTCAAGATGACGTCTCTATTCCTAAGGCCTTTGGCTAACGGGTGGCTACTCGACCAGTTGGTGATGCGGCAGTTGCGGACCACCCGTTGGATATGGATTGGCGAATCCGCGGCAGGTGGGTCGAAGTAGATTGCATCGCCCTGCGACGGCTTGCGGGGGACGAAATTCTCGAACACGGTGAAGCTACCCTTTTGCCGATCGACATCGTAGTCCTTCGGTCCATAAAACTCCGGCTGAAGATGGGGGCTCGCGGTTAGTAGTGTTCGCAACGCGGACGGTTGCTCGGAATAAACGGAAACATGCTTCGGAGTGAAGGCCGGAATCTCGATGCGCGCACGGTCGTTAGCCGGGAACGGATCCGCGGGATGCAGCACGACCTCCAGAAAGCCTGAGCCTTGTGCGCGCAACACGAACGAGATTTCTCGACTGCCACCCGGCTCCAATCGGATCTCCTCGGTGGTCAAGGTACGGTTGGAGAACCTGAATTCGCTTTCAATCGTGTGCTGCTCGACGTCGTTGTTGACGAGTTCCACGGACACTTCCCAGCGAGTAAGATCATCAGGGCTGCGCCGTGCCGCGAGCGTACTTATACCGCGATCTCCTATCTCCCCTCCAACATTGATATAGCGCAAGAACGGAAGGTCGCCCGTATCGGTGGGCCCGACTGCGTCCCCTGCTAGACGACCATTCCCGATGTAGGTGACTTCCCCCAGGGCCGCGGAACCGGCGGTACGACTCAGGTCCCCCACGGCCAGTTCGAGCGCGTCGGCGGCCAGCTCCACCGCGGCGTCAAGATCGAGGGCCGTCCAGCCCGGCTCGATGCCCCTAATTGCATGCGTTAGGTAACGGCGATCTGTGGTGAACCCAGTGAGTGATCCGGGGTTCCCGTCCGCGCGAACCACCATGACTGGATCGCTTAGCGGAATGGCCCGCAGGTAGGCAAGGGCCGCTTGGCGAGCGGCATCCATCAACGTCCCTCCGGAGGTGCGACTCGTGGCTCGCATCCAGGCTGAAGTGTCGAGCAGGAGCACGTGATGGCGCGGCGGTTCGTTGCCGCCGAACCGCAGGTCCGCGATCGCCAGCATTAGCAGTAGCAACGCCAACAGTTGAAGGAATAGAGACAGCGGCTGCTGGATGTTCTTGCGACGGATCGGTCGCCGGCGCTTAGCTTCCGGCGGCCAAAACCTTAGAGTTGAAACAACGCGCTGCCTGCGCGAGCGGTCGTAAAGATAGAGGACGATCACGACCGCAGCCAACGGCAGAAGGAGCGCTAGGAATTCGCCAAGAGCAAGGTTCGTGAAGGTCACGACAATGGGTGCCGGCGAGAAAAGAGAACAGTATCAGCTCGCCACTCCGGCGGCGACAAGCGGTCCGAAAAGCGCCTCTTCGAGAACTGTGTCGGTGTTCAGGTGCACGTAACTGCCGCGATTGCGCTTTGCGATATACTCCACCGCGCTGCAAAACGTGTCGTAGGCCGCGGCGTGCCTCTCGATGTCTTCCGCGCTGAGGTGCATCGGGCTCGCTGTTCCGGATTCGGCATCGATTAGCTCGATCGGCCCACGCCAAGGCGGGGTACGGTCATGCGGACCGGCCAACTGCACGAGGGCAACCTCATGGTTCTGGTCGGACATGTGTCGGAGCGCTTCGACACCATCCGGCTCATCGAGAAAGTCCGAGAGAAAGATCGCAAACCCTGGCGAAGGGTTCTGTGACAGAAACCCGCGCACGGTCACCCGAAAGTCCGAGGAGCCGGCGGTCGAAAGATCACCCATGAAGGCGGCAGCGCGGGCGAAGCGGTGACGGCCCCCGTCAGCGCGAAAGCATGTCCCGAGTCTGGCGGCGAACGGCTGGATGACGATCGTCTCCAAGCGGACCAAACCTACGTAGCAGAGCGCTGCCGCCAGACGGCAGGCGTAGGCGAACTTTGAGTTTTCCGGGACACTTTCCTCGGCCCCGCAGGCCATCGACTCACTGGTGTCGAGGAAGAGCCGAATCGGGGTCCGGGGTTCGGTGAGGAACATCTTCAGAAACACGCGCTCCAAGCGCAGGTAGATTCTCCAGTTCGCGGCCCGCAGGTCGTCACCGTAATGGAAGCGCCGGTGGTCGTGGAACTCGTGCCCGACTCCGGCATAGCGTGAAGTAATCTGCCCGCCCAGCAGACCGTGGAACGACTTCTGCCAGCGAAGAGTGAGCCGCTCGAGCCGCTCGAGAATCTCCTGGTTCAGCAGCGGTTGAGGCGCTCGCACGCCTCCAATGTAGCAGAGGGGCGGAGCCATGCTTGGTCAGGAAGGTTGGTGCCGGGAGGGGTTCTCCCAAACAGGTCTGGGACTGCCGAGGGTCAGCACCTGAGTCTTTCAATCACGGCTCCTCCACCGTCACATATTGATTGATGCCCACGTCCTCCAGTGTTTGCACCTCGCCACCTGGCCAGATGACGACCGCTCGACCTACCTCACCGCATGACCCCAGACCAAAATGAACCCGCTCGTCATGGCGGGAAAGATAACTGCCGCCGTTCCGTAACGCACCGATCTGCACACCACCGCAGAATTCAATTCGCACCCGCGCCCCAATGCCATCACGATTGCTCGTCGCGCCCTTCAGTTTGAAGCCAATCCAGGAATGCTGCGTCTCAGCTCGATTTCGAAGCAAAACGGGTGAACCGCTGACCGGAATTACCAGCACGTCAACTTTCCCATCGTTGTCGAAGTCGCCACTGCAACCGCCCCGATAGGATTGCGCGGGGACAGAAGGCTCTTCGATAGGCGCAAACTTCCCTCCCCGGTTCTCGAAGATCGCAACGGGTTGAGAATAGCCGGCCCGTGACCCTTTCCCAATGTTGGGGTAGATATGGCCATTGGCCGTCCAAAGGTCCTTGTCACCATCGTTGTCAAGGTCCGTGAACCCACATCCCCAACCGAGGTACGCAAGTGTTGTGGTGCCGAGCCCCGCAGCCGCGGAGATCTCGTCGAAGAAGCCGGATCGATTCCTTCTGAAAAGTGGGAAATAGTCTTCCGAAAAGGTTGTCGTAAAGACATCGGTCCTTCCGTCATTATCGTAGTCGCCCAAGGCAGCTCCCATATCCGCCTGAGCGCGGCCATCCGCGCTAAAGCCCACCCCGCTTGTCAGTGCCGATTCTTCAAAGTGGCCATCGCCGCGGTTTAGGTACAAATAGTTGGGAGAGGAGTCGTTAGCCACAAAGATGTCCGGCTTCCCGTCGTCGTTAAGATCATCAAAGACGGGCGTGAATCCGTAGTACGCCTTTTCGTCGTTCACCCCTGCCGACGCCGTCACGTCCGTGAATGTTCCATCGCCATTGTTGCGATAGAGGATATCCGTCTCGCCCTTGAGCTGACGAGGCCCGCAAAACACGGGGAGGTCCAAGTAGCGGCACACCGGCGCCGGCTGGTTCAAATCAAGTGAATGAATGTCGACATACCCAGCGATGTACAAGTCGAGATCCCCATCCAAGTCGTAATCACCGAACGTGCTACCTGTGTGCCAAGCTACTTTGTCACTCAGCCCAGCCTTGGCCGATACCCGAGTGAACGTTCCGTCACCGTTATTTCTGAACAGTAAGTCAACACCGATCGTAGTAATTAGGACATCGATATGACCATCGTTGTTGTAATCTGCCGCGTTTGCGCCGGTTCCCCAAAAAGGGTTCGACAGGCCGGATTTGACGGTTACATCCTCGAACTTGCCGTCTTTTAGGTTCCTGTAGAGATAGAGCGCCGGCGTCGAGGTCCGAACAGGTTTGCCGGACACAATCTCCTTCAGGCGCTCTAGAGTGGAGCCATTAACAATCAGGAAATCAAGCCATCCATCACTGTCGTAGTCGAAACAGGCTGCCCCACTCCCATTAGCCTCAAAAATCCACTTCTTTTCAGGCCCTCCGAATACCATTTGCGCACGAATGCCGGCCTGAGGCGCAACATCCCGGAGCACAATCGCAGTTGTTGTATCTTCTGCAGCGAGGTGAAACTGCGCCATAGGGACCACTGTCACAGTGAACACAGCGAAGATCAGAGAGTTCCTCTTCACGGTTGTCTTAGCTTTTCGAAAAGCGCGAAGTGGTGCTGGGCTTCGTCGGGCCGTCCCATCTTGGTCCATAAGCGTCCAAGTAGGTAATGTGCGTCGGCGTTCTCTAAGTCTAACGACTTTGGGGACGCACACCGCGACCTGAGGAGCTGGCTCTCCGGTGTGCTGCCTACTCAGAGACCGAATAGTGACACTGTCGATCGACCTGTATCTCCGTTTTCCTCAATTGGTTGCAATAACGCAGGTATTAAAGTGATGCCGGAGTCGGCTTGGTACGATTGGCGTATGCGTCGGCACTGTCCGCATTTTTCGCACAACAGCGCGAGCTCCGACGAAGGGTGAACGCCACGATCCTCGAAACTCAGCGGCTGCGGCTTCGTGAGATGAGCCTTGGCGATCTCGACTTCATCGCCGAGATGCTGGCCGACTCGGACGGGATGAGGTTCTACCCAAAGCTTTATAGCCGAGAGGAGTCTCAAGAGTGGATCGAGAGGCAGCTTCAGCGCTACGCCAAGGATGGTCACGGTCTCTGGCTCGTAGTGGATCGGGCTTCCTCTAAACCGGTAGGCCAGGTGGGTCTGATCATGCAGGAAGTTGAGGGGTCTTGGCAACCTGAGATTGGTTACCTCGTTCACAAGCACTATTGGCGTAGGGGGTACGCTAGTGAGGCAGCCCTAGGGGTACGTGAATATGCTTTCAACGTTCGCGGTAAGGGCCGTGTGATTTCGCTTATCCGTCCCGAGAACATTCCTTCACAGGCCGTCGCCCGAAAGCTTGGGATGGCTCCGGAGCGAAGTGTCGATTTCAAGGGGCTTGAGCACATTGTCTTCGCAGTCTCCCGTTCAGCGGTCAGTCGCGCGACGTAGTTTCGGTGCCGGAGGCCTCGCGCGACTTCTTCGAGGTTACGGCCGCCTTCTTCCACCAATACAGTGCAGTTCCGGCGACGACACAGATCCCATTGTAAAAGTGGTAGAGCAGGTGGAAGGGGACGGCTGTGACGGTGAACCAAAGGCCGCGTCGTCGAGTTAGAAAAACATAGAGCTGCACGTTGATCGAAAGGACAGTCACAAGAAGCAGCCCAGGCGCCAGCAGCATCGGGTGACGCGGCAGGTCCCTCAGAATATAGACCCCCGACGCCGCAACCACGAATCCGAGCAACGCGGAGCCAACCTTGTTCTCCTTGCTGGTCGCACCACCGGTCAGGAATCGATGCTGGACGAAAAGTGCCGCCAACCCGGAGAGTAGCGCGGGGATGAGCCACGTCATCTGCTGCCAGTAGACGAGCAAGATCGAGACGCCGAGGGCAGCCCCGGTCCACGCCAAGGGCCGGATTCGACCAGCGGAGGACGACAACCCGAAGAGCCAGTAGTTGCCGATCAATAGGAACACGACGCACAACAGGGGAACGAGAAAGACCCCCTGAAAGTGAATCGCCAAAGCAAGGACCGAGAGCAGCAGGAGATACACGAGCACGACGCTGATACGCTGCGAGACCTGCACGTTGAGATCGTCAGGCATCCTCGCGTTGCGGAGGATCAGCTCGATCCAGGGAATGCCGCGATCCAGAATGTCGGTTCGAATAAGTTTCCAAAAGGTCCATGCCTTCAGATGCTTTACCTGAATGCGTCCGTCTAGGACCATCTTCCGCCCGTCGGCACGCATACGGTAGCCGAGTTCGATGTCCTCGACGGCGGGGCGCTTGTACTCCTCGCTGAAGCCGTTGTATTGGGCGAATGCGTCGCGGCGAATAGCACCGCAGCCACTCCAAAAGGTAGATGCAGTTGTGCGGCTAGTCTGGTGCACGTAGTGGTGAAACAGGTTTTTGTACTGCGAGAGGAAGTTGCGCTGACTGGGTTGATCGTCGTAGGAGCCGATCAAGGCGTCTAGTTGAGGGTCCGCGGCGAAACGATCCCGCACCAGCTGGAGCGTGTCGGGAGTGATACATACGTCGGCGTCGATAAAAAAGAGTATGTCGCCTTGTGCCTCGCGAGCGGCTTGATTCCGCGCGATCGAGGGCCCTTGGTTGGTCGAGAGGCGGATGACGCGGCAGTCGAAGGAGGCGGCCACGTCCGCGGAGCCATCGCTCGAAGCATCATCGACAACGATGCAGTCGTAATCGGAAAAGGTGGATTGTCGTAGGCTGGCGAGACAGCTCTCGAGGTCGGACGCGCTGTTGTGGACAGGGATGATAACAGAAAGTTTTAGCGAGCTATCGGCCAACAACCCAGTCTAAGGCTGCTGGATTTGCTTTTGCAAATACAATTGCGGCAGCTGCCCGCAGCCCCTGCGGCACTGGGGGACCTCGTGATCGCGCTCATACCGGGTTCGAGATGTTAGCGCACTCGCGGGTCGAGTGTTGCCTTACGGTCGGAGTTCAAACACCGGGTTTCGGTGCCTGATGTTGTGGCGTAGACGCCTACGTCTGCTGCGTCGACACTCCTGTCGACGCCTGGGCGGGTAATTATTTGCGCCCACGTAGGCGAATCTGAGGCTGAGAGAATTTTCACATCTTCGCGCACCGGTTTTGTGGGTAGTGTCCTAACAGTGTGTAGGTGGGCGGTATATCAGTGTAGGAAACGGGGAGGTACAATGGAGGTGTGGCGAAATGCTGAGCGAGAATCAGCGCAAGCTGGCTTGGACCAAACAGTATGAGGCAGAGATTCGCTCTCTGTACTTCGCTGATCTGGCTGCTTCGAATACTACCAAGAAACAGTGGATCGTTGGGCTGTCTTTTTTCTTGTCGTCGGGCGCGGCTGCCTCTCTGATCGGGCAGGGACCTGTTTGGGTTGCCATCGTGATGTCGTCGTTCGTTGCCGTCCTGACAGCGTATTCGATTGCCGTGAACCTCGACAAGTCTATTGTCACGATGGCTAAACTTCATGCCTCATGGAACAGCCTTGCTGGCGAGTATGCGCAACTTTATGAGCATTGGTACGAAGACGATGCCGAGGCTGCTCTTGACAACCTCCGGCAGCGCGCTTACGTGCTTTCGGAGACGGCTGCGACAGATACCCCGTACAAGCCGGACTTGATGAGTAAGTGGCAAGATCTGGTGTACTCTAACATAGATGCCGAAACGGGAAACAAAGGACTGGCCGCCAGTAACGAAGCCGCCACCGCCCCCACCCCCTCCGCCACCCCCTCCGCCTAAAAAGTAGAGACTCTTCACGCCCTCATCGGATTCGTGAGGGCCTCGGGTAACTGGAAACGGTTCTACACCATGGTTCAGCGCGCCTTTCCCAAGAAAGGCGACAATCTCTACTTGCCCCTATCTGGTGACGGGGCGTGATTCACTGGCGGCCTGCCCTCGCAAGGCCGCCAGCATGAAGCATCAGACTATTGGGACACTACCGGTTTGTGTCACTGACTTTCGCCACGGGCTACGCTAGGCTAGTGGTTTCGCGCCAGTAGAGTTCCCATGGCAGCTCACATTGCATTTCGCGTCTTAGTCTGCTCGATCCTCGCAATGTGGTTGCCGGGGACTCAACTCCCGGCCACCGATTGGCCCCAGTTTCGAGGGTCAAACGGTCTCGGAGTTGCCGACACGGCGGGATTGCCGGAAGTGTTTGGTCCGGAAAAGAACGTCGTTTGGAAGACTGCGCTGCCCCCGGGGCACTCGTCGCCGGTTATTGCGGAAGAGCGCATTTTCGTAACGGCGTATGAAGGCGAGAAGCTACTGACGCTTTGCCTGGACCGGGAGAGCGGCCCGAACGGCCGCAGGGGAGATCTGACCGACACGAATGTTCTATGGCGCTACCGCAAGTCGTTGCCCAATACGCCTTCGCCGTTGCTCTACAAAGGCGTGATCTATATGGTGAAGGGCGGAGGGATCGTCACGTCCCTTGACGCTGCGCGGGGGACAGTTCTCAAGCAAGCTCGCGTCCGGGAAGCTGTAGACGATTACTGGGCGTCCGTTGTCGCTGGCGATGACAAAGTTTTCCTCGTGAGCCAAGGTTGCGCCATCACGGTTCTGAGTGCTGAAGGCGAGTGGAATGTTCTAGCAACGAATCGGCTGGCGGACGAGTGCTTCGCGACCCCCGCGATCGCCGATGGACGGATCTATGTGCGAACACTGAGGGCTCTGTATAGCTTCGGGAAACGCTAGCCAATCGCAGGGCACAGCATACTGTGCCCCTACAGGCACTGGCTTAAATCCGAAAAAGGTCCCAACGCCAACCTAGTGAAAATCCGTCATGGCCTTTCTCGTGGCCCGATTTTGCTCTGGTCGATGGGGTGAAAACCGAGCTTTGAAAGACAAGTTTACGTGAGATACTAAAGGGTAGGAAAGGTGAGATGCGAGACCGAATGAAAGCTCTACAAAGGGAGCAGGATGCCTTCGATCAGCGAGTGGCCGAACTTCTGGTCGAGCACCAAGGCGAGTTCCTGGTGTTTCACGAGGGTGCGCCTGTTGGATTCTTTGAAACCTACAACGAAGCCTACCCAAGCTGGCATCGACCGTCTGGGTTTAGACGAAGTCTACTTGATAGCAAAAGTGGAAGAGAAGAAGCCCGGTCCGTTTGGATTCCTCCATGTCTGACAGCGGCGAACAACTTTCACGGATGGAGAACTGGCCCCGCCCGACTTCGGGCGCTTGATGACTCGTATGCCCACCGCAGCGACCGCGGCGGCATAGATGAGAACGACAATCCAATCAATGGACGTCAGGCCCATTTGGCGCTTATCTCCTTAGGCCGGTGGGCCGGAGTGGAGGGAAGCTTGAAAAGCCATCGCCTCAGAAGTGGGGGAATTCAGATGCCCAGTTCCCGCTTCAGATCTTCCGCGGTCACCGAGTCGTTTTTCTCGAGGTAGTCGAATAGCCTACCTTCTACGTCCTGGACGACTTTCGCTTTTTCGACAACGTCCGCCGCCCGGTCGTTCGGAATCCGGAGGACACCGTTATCGTCACCGTGCAGCAGGTCGCCTGGCTCGACGGGCATGCCTCCCACAGTCACCGGAACCCCGATGTCCATGATGACGACGTTGCCGTGAGAGACGACGCAGCCCGGTCCGAAGATGTGAAAACCGGGGGCCCGTTTGCGGATGCCCTCCAAATCGCGGTAGCCACCGTCGGTGACCAGGCCGACCGCCCCCAGTTTCTGGTACGCGGCGCAGATCATATCGCCGATGAAGCAACTTTTCAGGGAGTCGTGTCCCGTGTTTTGGATCACGACCACCGCCGGCTTGGGCGCAGCCTCAACCGCGTCGATAAACTCCCTCAACTTGTTCACGCGGGGCTTTCCCGGGTAAGTGCTGTCCGCCGTGCAGGTGACCGCATAGCCGATCATCGGCGGCAGCTCGGGAAACCGGCAGCGCACCTCGCGAGACGTGAAACCCTCTATGCGGTCGCGTATATCCAGGCGTTCGACGGCATTCGACAGCGTAGCGGCGTCGAACTTTCGGAGCTGTTCAATGATTTCAGCAGGAATGGGTTGTTTCATATTGTGTGCACCGCGAAAACAGTAGGAATGCTCCCGGCTATCATGAGTTACGAGGAGCTGCTCAAAGACAAGTCTCTTAGGGTAGTGCACGCACGAAAGGGTGACAAGTTCTCGGCCCCGCACGTGCGTAGAACAGCTTCGATAAGCACTGGCACCCGTTTCAAATACGGCTGGCGCGGCACTGGGACGTTGCGATCGGCTGGCCGCGATTCGTGGTTCGGCTTGGTATGATGCTACGAGCTCGGTGGCGACGAGCGACGAGCTGCTGCCAAACGTGTGACGTTGAATCGTTTGTAGCTCCCGTGAGGCTAACAACAATTTCATGTAGGTGGACCAAAGACTATTACCGAAAGCAGGAGGAGACAGCCGAATGGCACACAAGTATTCCGTGGTTCTGATTACTCTATCGAGCAGTCCCGGGGGCGACGTGTGGAAGAACCCCAAGGAGGTGCTGGAGACGATCGCCGGGTTGGGTTATGACGGCGTGGACCTTGACGCCGAACCGGATAGGATTTCGCGGGAAAAGTTTGATGAGGTCGTCAACATAGCCACGGGGCTCGGGTTGAAGATCCCGTCGCTGGTGGGTACCTGGGGTGCATGGCACGCCGGGGAAGAAAGGGATCTCGCATCCACCGACGAGGAAGGCAGGAAGAGGGCGGTTGACTACGCCAAGAGATGTCTCGACTTGGGCGCGACTATCGGTAGTCCGGTCTACGAGATTTGTGCCGCCGCGGGCCAACCGGAGTACCCTGTCAGCAGCGCGCCGAAAAGCGTTCTCAGGAAAAACCTCATTGAATCGGCCAAGGAAATCACCGAGCACGCGGAGAAGACCAACACTTACGTCGCCATTGAGGCGATCAATCGCTTCGAAGGCCATGCGGGTTTCCTAAACGCTGTCGAGGAGGCCTTGCCGATTGCCGAGGAAATCGGGTCGGACCATATCGGTGTGCTAGCCGATCTGTTTCACGTCAACATGGAAGACGGGCCGATTCCGGAAATCTTCCGAAGAGCAGGCAAGAAGCTGCTGCACATCCACCTGGCCGACAGCAACCGCCAGATTCCGGGCACCGGTCACATCGACTTTTTGGAGATGGTGCGGACGCTGGACGACATGGGTTTCGCGGGCTATATGTCCGTCGATTCCGTGCCTCCGAAGCCGGATTGGAGAACCCTCGCCGAGAGTTCGATCAAGTTCACGAAGCAGATGGAGGCTCAAGCTGAGTTGCAGCGCAGCATCGCGGCGATGAACTAGCGGACGCAGCCTAAGTCATGGCGTTTGACGCAAGCAAATTTGAGACCGTTCACCAGGTCGGCGGAATCTGGACGAGCAGATACGATTGGCCCGACGCCGGTGGCTCGCCGGGCTGCCGCGTGGCGCTGGTGGACTCCGGTTCCGACCTGCGGTTTACCGTAGCGATCGATCGTGGCGACGACAATCGTCGAGGCGTCTTACCACAACAGCAGCCTCGCCTACCGGACGCCCAACGGCTACAAGCTACCCAGCCACGCCTACCACCACGACCAGGATTGGTTGAACAGTTGGCCAGGGGATTGGTCACTTCCTGCGGCCCTCGCTACATGGGTCCGCCGCGCCAAGAAGACGGCGAACAGCTGTACCTGCACGGCCCGTTTTCGAACACCGCCGCCGCGCGGCTCGCGATTCACAATCCGGACCCTCGCAGCGGCGACCTCGACATGTACCTAGACATGACGATCCGTGATACGCGGTTCTACGGTCCCGTGGTGGAAGTACGGCGCAGGATCAGTTGCACCTTGGGCAGCCCTTCGGTCCGGATCCAAGACGAAGTGATCAACCTCGGGAACACCAGGGTTGCCCACAACTGGCGCTACCACGTCAACTTCGGCTACCCTTTGCTCGACCGCGACGCCCAACTGATCTACCGCGGAGAAGTGATGGGCGTGTGGGACAGTCTGAACCCGGTCGTGAGGCCCGATCTCAACGCTGAGCTGAACCCCTTAAAAAAAAAGGGGCTTATAAAGGCTACTTGACGCGCCCCGCATGAGCGTGGGAGCGGCCATTCGGGTGCGTGGGTTCTCTGCTGAGGCGTCCCTCAGCTGGCGGAAGACACGGCGACCTCGACCTCGCTGCCCTCGTCTATCTGAAGACGGTCCATCAGCTTGACTGGAGCGACTAGCTCCACGCACCTCTTGTCGTGCGGGTTGCCGGCCCGTCTGACCAGGACCTCCTGGGTCTCGCCTCGCACTGACGCCGTCGCTCTGTAGTAGCAGTACCCGCCGCGTTTCTTGGGGATCCTTTGGTCTGTCGGATGCTTGACGTCCTTTGGGCGCTCGAAGAATAACGCACGCATAGCCCTCAGGTCGTCAGATACTCCATCGGCTACCCTAAGGTTGAGAGTGCCGCAGAAAACGCTCTCCCAACCGGTCTCTTTCATTATTCGGCACACACGCTGCGGATTGCACTTGAAGACCTCCCTCTCCCCCGCCACCTCAGGTTGCCTGGGACGATCAGATGAGCTCCGTCTGTACACCGTACCCTTGAAGATCATGCGATCTCTCCCTTGTCTCGACGGTGAGACGAGACCTAGTGAGCAGAGCGCCGTCGGGAAACAGGGGCGGAGACACTCCCCGAGAGGCCTGGCACGCGCTGCGTCAAGTATTCTTTATAAGCCCCTAAAAAAAGTGCGACAATATGTCCGAACATGCCGGTACCAGCTCGCGCGGCCTGGTGCTCGATGTCACCGGAGACGCGCAAAACATGGCTCACATCGGCTTGCTAAACCGGAGCCTCGGTTTCGCCGTCGAGCTCAATTACTCCACAGAAAGCCTGCCGCGGATGGCCACTTGGCAACACTTCGGACCCGGGGGCGCCTACGTTTCCGCTCTCGAGCCGTTCAGCGGCTCTTTGTTCGGCAAAGCACAAGACCCACACCCGCAGGCGGCACCGTGGCTGGACGCCGGCCAGAGAAAGAATTACGATATGAACGTTATTGTTGACCCGGACGAAGCCGCCATCAACGGATTGCTGGCGCCCGACGGTGACCTCGTGCCTGTCCACCTCTAACGCTCCAAGACTGAAGATGACCAATTACTGGAGCGAGGCTCGGTGAGTTCCCCTACCGAACAGCAGCAACTGAAGGACCCCTACCGCCTCGACCCCAACGACGTTACAACCCCACCTCGAAGTTTCGGCAACACCGTGCGGTACCTCGGGCCCGGCCTGATCACCGCCGCCACCATCGTGGGATCGGGTGAGCTGATTGCGACCACGGTTTTGGGAGCGGAAAACGGGTACCTTCTGCTGTGGCTCATCTTAGTAAGCTGCCCCGTCAAGATTTTCGTATTGCACGAAATCGCCCGATATACGATCGCCACGGGGGAGACGTCTTTGGAGGCGTTCAACCGGGTGCCCGGGCCGCGGGTTCGTGTTTCCTGGGTGGTGTGGCTATACGGCCTGCTGATCATTTGCGGGCTTTTCCCGCTGGGCGGGATGTTGGGGGCGATCTCGGAGATCCTACATACGACGTTTCCGGCGGTTCCCCTGACCGGTTGGCTTTGGGCCGTGGCCGTACTCACTTTTTTCCTGCTCGTAGGGGGGCGTTACGGCCTGGTGGAAAAGATTGCCCTCGGCTTGCTCGTTGCATTCACAACCTTGACAGTTGGTTGCGCGATTGTCCTGCTCAAGAGCCCGGAATATTTCTCGTGGTCACGAGTGCTCGAAGGCCTGACTTTCAGCTTGCCTCAGAGTGGTGGCTTCGGCACCGCCGTGACCGTCTTTGGCGTCACGGGGGCGGGGTCCATGGAACTCATTCAATACCCCTACTGGTGTATCGAGAAGGGGTACGCGCGGTTCACCGGTCCGCGGGAAGCTACCGAAGCGTGGACGAACAGGGCTTTCGGGTGGATCCGGGTGATGAGCGTAGACGTCTTCGTTTCCCTGATCTTCTATACCTTTCCGACGATCGCTTTCTACTTGCTGGGCGCGGGCATTCTTGCCACCGCGGGGGTCGTGCCGAAGGGCACCGAGATGGTCGGCATGCTGTCGAAGATGTTTACCGAAATACTGGGCGGATGGTCGTTCTATTTGTTCATGCTTGGGGCGTTTGCCGTTCTCTATTCCACGGTTTTCGCCGGCACCGGCGCCATGGCCCGCGCAACCGCCGACTTCCTGGCGAGCATTGGGGTGTTTGACAAGCGAGACTACCGCAGCAGATTGCGGGCCATCCGTATTTTGATCGGGGTTTTCCTGTTTGTCCCGCCGCTGCTCTTCATGTTCGTGCAGGAGCCGGTGTTAATGGTGAAAATCGGCGGCATTTCGCAAGCTTCAATGCTACCCATTCTTGCTATTTCGACGATCTATCTCCGTTACCGTCACCTTCCGAAAGCCGTCCTCCCCAAGGGCTGGATCACCCTCGCTCTGTGGGTTACCACCGCAATCATTGTCGTGATGATGAGTTACTCACTGATCATCCGGCATCTGCTTTGAGGACTTCTCGCACGGGGCCCGGTGCAGCAAGGCACTCAGAGAGTGGGCAGCGATCTCTGCCCGGTCCGCCGAGCTCGGTAGGGCAAACACTCCTGTTTGTCCTAGCCGCCGTCAGGCGGCCCGCTAAGCTGCCCGTTGTTTTCTGCGTCGGCGCTTCGCGCCGAAGGACCGGCAAGAGTGCCGGTCCCTACTACTATGCGCGTCGCCATCGGCTCGCGCTCGACCAGGGCCAGCCCTGCTCCCTGGCGACCAGCCCGGCCGTTACCGGATTCGCTTCGATATAGCCGATGATCCCGCGACGTTCAAAACCGTTGCGAACGCAGTGATCAAAAGATTCGGGGTGCCAGGAAGGCCGACCCGAGCGGCCAAGAATATGATTGGCTTTTCGAGCAGTGGCACCCTCGAGGTTCTTCGTAATCCTCGGCACGTCGATCGTCCTCGAGTATGACCCACCGCTCGGTCTTCCCGAAAGCAGCCTATTTCCATGGATCGTGACGGACGCCGCATCGTGGAACGAAACCGGCCAGATTACGATTCGAGTCGTGATGCCGGACGATACCATGCTGTCGACGACGCTCAACGAAGGCGCGGCCTCCCCAGTAATAGGGGGCTGACCCCACTCTGGAGATCCGGTTCCTGCGCCGGTTTGTCGCTGATCCCGATAAGTATACGATCGGGAACTGGCCACCGCCTGAAAGCGACCTCTCAACTGCTATCCTGACCGGCGAAGCGTGCGCCCAGCTTGCCCTTTTCCGGTTCCCGCCAGCTCGGTCGTTCAGCGGTACAATCTCGATAGGAAGACGGGATGGGCGTCGTCTGTTTCTGCTCAGAACCATCCATACACGAAATGCTGAGATTGGAATGACCTTCTCTGCGAGTTTCGAGCCTCGGCGAGGAACCACCAACTCCGCCGCGGGCGAGAAGAAGCTGGGATTTGCTCACCACCTCGTCTTGGTTGTGGCTTCGCTGTGGGCAGCGTTCGGTTTGATGCCAGCCATCCTGACCGCTGAGCCGGCTCGCGATCAATTCGCGGGATTGGCTGATGAGTACGTGGAGCAGGTTAGGCCCATGATGCAGCAATTCTGTCTGGGTTGCCATTCGACGGCGCTGCGGGTGGGGGAGTTGGATCTCGAACGGTTCCGGACGCTGACAGAGGTGCGTCGAGACACGAAGGCCTGGCTCAAGGTCGTCGAAATGCTCGACAACGATGAGATGCCGCCGAAGTCCGCAAAGCAACCGGCGCCCGAGCGGCGGAAGGAACTGCGGGGGTGGGTCGAGCGCTATCTTCATGCCGAGGCATTGGCCAACGCCGGAGATCCCGGGCCTGTTGTTCTACGACGGCTCAACAACGCCGAATACACCTACACGATCCGCGATCTGACGGGGTTGGATTTGCATCCGGCTCGCGAGTTCCCCGCCGATAGCGCAGCGGGGGAAGGGTTCACCAACACCGGCAACGCGCTCGTGATGTCGCCGGCCCTTCTAAGGAAATATCTCGACGCTGGGAAAGACGTTGTCCGACACGCGGTGTTGCTGCCGGATGGCTTTCGCTTCTCACCATACGCGACACGGCGCGACTGGACAGATGAACTCCTCGGGCAGATTCGCGCGTTCTACCGGCGGTTCGCCGAGACAGAGAATCTTAAGGTCGGTAGGGTGGTCGGGAACATCGGAGTCCAAGTGAACACCCGAATCGGGCTGGCTGGACGCCTGCCACTGAAGAGATACCTTGCCGCAACGCTCACCGAACAAGATGCACTGACGACGGGTGGCAAGGCGATCGAGACCGTGGCCCGCGAGCGCGGGCTGAACGCGAAGTATCTCGGCACGCTTTGGTCGAGTCTTTCGGAGTCCGCTCCGTCGTTGCTGCTGGACGACCTCCGTTCCCGTTGGCGCCAAGCGAAGCCAAAGGATGCTGCTGCGCTAGCCGCTAATGTCACCGCCTGGCAGAGGGGACTTTGGACGTTCGGCCCGGTCGGTCTTATCGGGAGGAAGGGAGGTCCATCCCGGTGGATGGAGCCGGTCAATCCGCTGCTGACCGAAGAGGCCATGCGTTTCCCCATGTCGGAGGATTTCTGCGATGAAGAAGAGGTCGTAGTCTCGCTTGTGGCGACCGACGCGGGGGACGGCAACGATCATGACTTTGTTGTGTGGCAAGAGCCCCGGCTCGTCGCGCCCGACCGTCCGGAGATTTACCTCCGCGATATCCGGGAGCTCTATTGGGACCCGGGTCTCGCTCAGCCGCTGAATGCACCAGCCGGGGCGGCGCAGTGGGGCTTGGACCCGGCCATCTTCGGCAAGCACCCCAACGGCAAGACGATCGGCGCTACCTCTCTCTTTGTTCCTGTCCCCTCGGTAGTCAAGATTCGCCTTCCCGGCCATCTGGCGGCGGGCCGCGAGCTCGTCACGACCGCTGTGCTCGATCAGGATATGGGTCACGAGGGGAGTGTCCAGGTTGACGTAGTCCTCGGGACGCCAGCCTCTACATCCGGGCTGCTTCCTAGCAAGGCCACCGTGAAGTTCTCAAGAGTGACCCAGCTGTTCTCAGATCGTCGAGACATTTCTTTCAAGCGAGCGTTCCTCGCAGCCGAAAACAGTACCGCTCGGCGACGAATCGAGTCGGCATTCGATGAATATCGCAGCTTGTTCCCGGCTGCGCTTTGCTTCAACCAGATCGTACCCGTCGATGAGACCCTCACGCTCGCGGTGTTCTATCGGGAGGATGATCATCTCGCGCGGCTGATGCTTGACGATGCGCAGAGAGCCCGGCTCGATCGGCTGTGGGAAGAGTTGCACTACATCAGCCAGAGTGCACTGCTGCGCGTCACAGCCTTGGATCTGCTTCTCGAAGCTCTTGAACGCAACGGACTAGAAGATCGTTCTCAGTACGAGGCAGTCAAACCCTTACGTGGGCCGTTCGACCAGCGCGCTGCTCTGTTCAGCAATCAACTGATCGCGCACGAGCCAACGCAGGTTGACGCCGTCGTTGACTTCGCCGCTCGGGCTTATCGCCGTCCGCTGACGGACGTGGAAGCTGACGAGTTGCGGGGACTGTATCGCCGGCTGCGCGAACAGGAGCTGTCGCACGAGGAGGCCTTTCGGTTGACCGTCGCCCGAGTTTTTGTTGCACCGGCCTTCTTATATAGGCTTGAAAACGCACCGCTGGGGACCTCCTCCGCGGCAGTCTCTGATTGGGAACTCGCGAGCCGGCTGAGCTATTTCCTCTGGTCGTCCGAACCGGATGAAGAACTCCGCGCCGCGGCGGCCGCCGGCAAGCTGCACACACCCGAGGTGTTGGCAAAGCAGGCCCGGCGTATGCTCGCCGACGCACGTGTCCGGCGCCTGGCCACCGAGTTCGCCGGTCAGTGGCTGCACATCTATGACTTCGATTCGCTCGACGAGAAGAGCGAGAAGCACTTCCCCGAGTTCGCGGAACTGCGCGGCGACATGTACGAGGAATCGATCCGCTTCTTTACCGACCTGTTTCAAAGCGACGCGTCGTTGTTGAGTCTGCTCAACGCCGACCACACCTTCGTGAACGAACGATTGGCCGATTTCTATGACATTGAGGGAGTCGAAGATGCGAAGTGGCAGTGGATTCGTGTCGATGGAATCCGACAGCATGACCGGGGCGGCATTTTGGGTTTCGCGGCGACTCTCGCGAAACAGTCGGGCGCGTCCCGTACGAGTCCGATTCTGCGAGGCAACTGGGTCAGCGAAGTGCTGCTCGGTGAGAAACTGCCGCTTCCCCCGCAGGAGGTTCCTCAGCTTCCCGCGGACGAAACCGCAACCGACGGACTGACGGTGCGCGAGCTGGTGGCAAAACATACCAGCGTCCCGCAATGCGCATCGTGCCATCAAAGAATCGACCCGTTCGGCTTCGCGCTGGAAGGCTTTGACGCCATTGGTCGCCGCCGCGACAGAGACCTCGCCGGCCGTCCCGTCGACACGCAGACGGAACTCCCCGACGGAAGCGAGATCAACGGCCTGGCGGGCCTTAGGGACTACCTGCTCGAAACGCGCCGCGATGCGTTCCTAGGGCAGTTCTACCGCAAACTGCTGGGCTACGCCCTTGGCCGGGAAGTGCAACTCTCGGATCAACCGCTGCTCTCCGAAATCGAGCAGCGGCTCGCAAGAAACAACTACCGTTTTTCCGAGGCCGTCGAAATGATCGTCCAGAGTCGCCAGTTCCGGGAAATCCGGGGGAGACAAGCTCAACTCGCGGAATCGCCATGAGCCACGTTGCTTCGTTTTTCACCGGGTCGCGCGTCGCGGATTCGTGATTTGACGGAGCGCCGTGTAGACTTAAAATGAGCCAACGACCTTGAGCCCTTTTTCGGTGAGGTGAATCGTGAAGACCCATCACTTTTCTCGTCGAACATTCCTACGTGGCGTTGGCGTCACGATGGCGTTGCCCTGGATGGAGTCGTTCCCTGTGTGGGGCGCTCAAGCTGCCGCGGCCGCGAAGCCCGAGAGCCAGGCTCCCGTCCGTCTGGCCGTGTTGTTTTCGGGAAACGGATTTCGCACTGAAGAGTGGCGGGCCAAGGGCGCGGGAAAGCGAATGGATCTCGGGCAAGTGCTGGCGCCCCTGAGCGACTTCCGCGACAAGATGCTCTTCATTCGCGGGCTGTACAACGAGGAAGCTCTCAAGGGCAATATCCATAGTTCACAGACCGGCAATCTGCTGTCCGGGGCGCCCCTGGCCTCTGGCGGCCAAATTCGTTCCGGCACAAGTGTCGACCAAGTCGTCGCTCAACAGTATGGACGGTCGACCAAGGTGCCGAGCCTTGTCCTGGGCTGCGAGAGATCGAATCCGGGGATTCACAAGAACTATTCGATGCTCTACAGCTCGCACATCTCGTGGAGTTCTCCGACCTCCCCGACGCCGCTCGAACTCTACCCCGCTCTGGCGTTCGACCGGCTCTTCAAGGATCAAGCGCAACGAGGGGACCAAAGTGTCCTCGACGCGGTGCTGACCGACGCGAATCGATTTCGGCGGAACATCAGTTCCATCGATCAGCACAAGCTCGACGAATACCTCAACTCGGTGCGTGAGATCGAGCAGCGCATTGAACAAGCCGGCATGCACGGTGAGTTGCAGGGCTGGCGGCCGACGCTCGATAAGCCCAACGTGCCGCGCCCGCCGGACGGTATTCCGCAGGACCTCGCCGAGCACATGCGGCTCATGTGCGACATCTTAGTCCTAGGCTTCCAGACCGATACGACCCGCGTCTGCACGCTGAAGCTCAACAACGATCACAGCTATCTGCTGTTCCGGCATCTGAACGTCGATGTCGGACACCACGAACTCTCGCACCGCGACGACGACGACTACCTGCGAGTGAACCAGTTCTTCTTGGAGCAATTCGGCTACATCGCTCGCAAGCTTGACGCGATCCAGGAGGGCGAGCGAACCGCGCTCGACAACTCGATGCTCATGTATTGCTCGAGCATGTTGACGGGTAATCACATCGCCAAACAGCTGCCCGTCGTACTGCTGGGTGGCGCCGGCGGGCAGATTCAGGGTGGCCGGGTGCTCGACTACCTCGAAAAGCCGAACCGCAAGATGTGCAGCCTCTACCTGTCGATGCTCGCCAAGTGCGGAATCCGCCCGAAGCAATTCGGCGACTCGAACGAACGCCTGGCGGAAGTGTGATCCGCTGAATTCCTGCTGGTGTGCCACCCCTGGCTCTGCGCGTGAGATTCACCCGGCCACTCCATTCACCACGTTGGCGAGTTTTTCACCACGGACCGCGCGAGCCACTGCCTCGGCAACACTCGTTCGGAGTCGATTCCGGGAATTGACACTGCACGACGCGACGTGACTATGGATTATCACGTTCTCCATTTTCAATAGCGGACTGTCGGGAGGGATCGGCTCCGGATCGACTACATCTAACGCCGCAGCGCTGATGTGACCGCTTTCGAGCGCCGCGACAAGATCGGCCGTATTGACCAGCGTCCCCCGCGACGTGTTGACAAGCATCACGCCTCGCTTCATCGTGCTGATGCTTTGGGAATTGATCATTTGCTGCGTCTCGGCGGTGCTGGGACAGTGTAGGGAGATTAGGTCACTATTGCCGAGGAGTCCTTCGAGGTCTGTCGGAACCAAGCCGTCATTTTCGATTTCGTTAGCAGGGACATAGGGATCGAAAACCAATACTTTCGACTTGAAGGCCTTGAGCCGGGCCGCGACTTCCTTCGCGATCTTTCCGTAGGCCACCAACCCGACGGTGAGCTCCTTGAGGGCATGCATCTCCTCGAGGGGTACGGCCAGTTTCCACCCCCCGGCTCTGACGACATCCCATCCCGGAACGACTTTCCTGGCGAGGGCTAGGATGAAAGCCAAGGTGTGATCCGCAACCTCGTCGACACAGTAGTCGGGGACGTTGCAGACGGGTATCCCGCGCTTTGCTGCCGCATCGAGGTCGACGTTGTCGACGCCTATGCCATAACGCACGATGATCCGGCACTTGGCCATCGACTCGATGACGGCGGCATTGAGGGGAGCAAACTGAGTGATTACGTAGTCCGCGTCTTGGACTAGCTCTTGTAGTTTCTCCTCCCCGACGAATTCCTTCTGGTCAACGAGCGTGCAGCCCAGCGGTTCGAGGATCCTTTTCTCTGGATCCAGATCAGCAAAGCTGTAATCGGTGATGGCTACTTTTGACATGTGATTAGGTGACCTTTGAGCGGGTGCTGGTAGGACTGCACCAACCGCTGGCTTGTCTCGCTGCGGCCACAAACGGTAAACGGCCAGTTACAATGATAACCCCGTCGACAGAGAGCGCATCAGATTAACCGCCCCGCCCACCATCCTCGCGTGATCTCGTCGAAGCCGCGCTCGGTATCACTGCCTGCGGCCGCGCCCGGTGGTGCGGTGCACCTTTTGTTACTATGGCTACCGGCACGCAGTCGGCTGTTCTCTGGAGGCCTACGGTGAGTGAGATTCCGAGACGAAGATTCCTTTCTGACTCTCTTGGCGGCGCGGCGGCCGCGGGAGCGGTCGCGACACTCGCCATCCGCACTTCATCCGCATCGCCTAACGACGAATTGGGCGTGTCGGTCATCGGCGTTGGCGGGATGGGAAACAGCCATTTGAAGAGGCTTGTGACGTACCCGGATGTCCGTATCCACTCGCTGTGCGACATTGACCAGGCGCAACTCGAGCGGACGAGTCAGCGGGTGAAGCGGGCAGGGGCAAAAGCTCCGAAACTGGCAGGCGATTTCCGTGATGTCCTAGCCGACCGAGAGGTAGACGCGGTCGTGATTTCCACGCCTCATCACTGGCACTGCGTGATCGCGATCCGGGCCATGCAGGCCGGCAAGGACGTATATGTCGAAAAACCGGCTAGCCATGTGTTCCGTGAAGGCAGGCTTTTGATCGACGCCGCCCGTAAGTACGACCGCGTTTTTCAGCACGGAACCCAGACGCGCTCGAGCGAGGTGACGCAAAAGGTAGGCCAGCTGCTCAAAGACGGCATCATCGGCGAGGTGAAAACGACCAAGGCCTGGAACTCTCAGAAGGTGGAGCTGCGGGAACCCGTTCCTGATGCTGCTATTCCTGCCGGCGTCAACTACGACATGTGGGCGGGTCCCGCTCCCTACGACGGCCAGTTCAACCCCAATCGCTTTCACCGCTACTGGCGTTGGTTCCGCGCCTACGGCAACGGCGGTGTCGGCGACGACGGATTGCACGATCTTGACATGGCGCGCTGGGCACTGGGGGTTCAAACCCATCCTATTCGGATCACGGCCCACGGCAGCCAGATCGCTCTCAAGGGCGACACCGAGTATCCCGACAACATGATGGTCGCCTACCAGTACGATAACGACAAAGTCTTGCTCTACGAGGACCGTAGCTGGACGCCGTATGGGCTTCACGGTATCGACAATGGCAACGCCTTTTACGGCACCGAGGGCTATATGATCTTCACCCGCCGCGGGCATTACCAGGTTTATCTGGGCCAAAAGGAAGAAAAAGGACCCGGCATGAGAGGCGGCGCCCGGGGATACGACGAGCACATGAGAAACTTCGTCGAGTGCGTTAAGAGCCACAAACAGACGGTCGCGAACGCCGAGGTGGCGCACCCCTCGTGCGCGCTCGCCCATCTGGGTCAGATCGCTTACGAGGTGGGCCGCGTGCTGCACTTTGATCCCGAGAGCGAGCAGTTCTCGGGCGACGCGGAGGCGAACGCCCTTCTCACGAAGGAATACCGCGAACCATGGACTGTGCCGGACCCGGTGTAGACTAGCTGGGTCTAGCTTCGGCTACAATACACGCGAATCAAACCTAGGAGGTTGGGATGCAAAAACATGTGAAACTTCGGGCCGTTGGACTTTTTGCCTGCGCTATAGCTCTGACAGCCGCGCATCATAAGGGCGCTACGGAAGCGCTGATGGTCAACGCGGCCAATCGCTTCGTCGAGTCACTGAACGATCGGTTTCAGCGGCCGATGACGGTTTTCAAGTTCGATGCCGCCGACCGCACCAACTGGCACTATTTCCCGGAAGGTGGCTTCACCCAGACACACGGGTACGAACGCAATGGGGTCACCTTCGCCGAAATGGATGCCAAGCAACAGCACCTCGCTCACGGCCTGCTTAGCACCGGACTGAGCAAGACGGGATACATCAAGGCCGTGGACGTTATGGCGCTGGAGGACGTTGTTCGTGTTATCGAGGCCGACACTACGGGCCACCGCGACACGCAAGGCTTCCATTTCACGATTTTCGGCGAGCCGTCCTTGACGGCCACCTGGGGGTGGCGCGTCGAAGGACATCATCTTTCGTTGCACTATACGCTTGAGAACGGGAAGCTAGTTTCCGCCAGCCCCACGTTCTTTGGCGCCAATCCGCACGAGGTGGCTCAGGGGCCGCACAAAGGCATGCGGGCCCTGGCCGAAGAAGAGGACCTGGCGCTGGCATTGGTGAAATCCCTCGGTCCCGAAAAGCAGAAAAAGGCTGTCTTCAGCGATGTCGCGCCATTCGACATTCTCACCATGGCCGACACACGAGCGAAGCTCGAGGGAGAGGCGACAGGGCTGCCAGCGTCCGAGATGAACGACAAGGAATACGCCACGCTGCTCGCGCTGATCGATGAATACGCCGGTAATGTGCCCTCTGACGTAGCGGCCCGGCGCATGAAAGCGGCGCGCGAGACGCCCCGGGACGAACTCCTCTTCGCGTGGGCGGGCCGTAAGGATCGGCCTATGGCGCAGGCGACAGCGGTGGGCAACCTGACCACAGGAAACCGGGAAGTGGGAGGAAACTATTACCGTGTCCAGGCGCCCACTTTTCTGATCGAGTACGACAACACTCAGAATCAGAGCAACCACAGCCATTCAGTCTGGCGGGATTTCGAAGGAGACTTCGGGCTCGACGTCTTGGCGCTCCACCACCGCCAGTATGATCACGGCATCCCCGGCCACCAAGAGATCGCCGCGGACTGAATTCGGGTTTTCGACAGGGAAAATGTCCAGCATGAGACGCAGGGAGTTCTTGGCGGCGACCGGGGGCGCCGCCGTGGCAGCGGGCGGGGCCCTCGTATTTGTATCCCCCCGCGGCTCATGCCGCCGATGTCGCTGCGAAGAAGCCGGTTGCGACAGGTGGCACTGTGCCGGCCGGCGAAAGTGGCGCTAACGACTATCAATTCAAACTCGGCATGTGTATTTGCGTATAGTTTCAGGGCATCATCGATAGAGCGACGTCTACTTCGTAGCGCTCGGCCTCCTCCGCCACCATCGAAAACGCCTTCACCAGCTTCTCCATGTCGACGTCAGCGATGTGGCCGCCGCGCGTCAGCCAGCGTATCGGCCAGGTTGGGTTACCAACACGACTGGCAGAGTCAACCACCCAACGGCAAACTGACAAGCTTCCCCGTAGCCGCGGACTTATAGGCGGCCAGCATTGCCTCGGTTGCTGTAGCACCGTCAGCAATCGTCACTTCCGACTCCTTCCCCTGCTCGATACTGTCGAGGAACAGGGCTTGGTCGGAGCGAGTGGGGACTGTTTCCGGCTTATACCAGTCCAGCTTGGGACGGCGGCGGGTTTTCTGGCCGGTGCTGCTCCAGAATGACATGGGGTCATCGGGATCGCGTGGGGGCGGCGTCCACGGCGGCTGGTCCGAGGCTACCTCAAACCGGGGAGCGTGTCCGTCGACAAGTACACTTCCCTTGGTGCCGAACAGACGCGTGAAATTCGGCCCGGAACTCCGGTGGCTCTGCCAGCCAATGCGTCCGGCCGTGATCGTCGCCGTCAATCCGCCATCAAGGGTCACCGCCATCGCGCCGAAATCCTCGACATCTCGCTTGTAATGCTCTTCGAAAAAGTAGTTGGCTGAGGTGGCGTAGACGGAGCGGAAAGCCCGTCGGCCGGTGAGCCAGCGAATCAGCGTCAGAGAATAGACCGTTGTCGTCCAAATCTCTCGTTTGGCGTCGGGGAACGTAAACTGCTTCGGGGGATAGTGCTCCTTGCGGGGTTTTCCAAGGGGAGCGCTGCCGGGGTACCCCTTGGCGAACATCAGGTCGCAATGGATAGCCCTCAGCTCCCCAAGCACGCCCGAGTCTACGATCCGTTTCGCCCGCTTTGCGAACGGCGTGCCGACCATCGTGAACATCTGGCCCCACACGCCTCGGCGCCGTACCGCTTCGGCAAGACGATTGGCGTCTTCCATCGTGGTCGCAAGGGGCTTATCCATGTAGACGTGCTTTCCCGCTTCGGCACAGCGTCTTCCGACGCGGGCGCGGCGCTCGAACTCCGAGCAGACCGAGGCAAGATGCACGTCAGGCCGCCCGAGGGCTTCGTCGAGATCAGGGAACAGCGGGACCTCCATCTCCTCGGCCAAACGCCGGTTTAGCTCGGCCCGGCGCGGGTCGACACCCCTTTCGTCAGTGACTCCGATGACCCTGCAGCGGGGGTCGGCCTGGAAACCACGCCCATAGTCTTCCTGGTGCGTCATACCACCGGTGACTAACAGGACGCCGAACTGTGGTCTATCGGGCACGCGTTCCTTTCCGTGTTAGCCCGGGGATACGGGCTGCCCCCTGCTCAGAGACTCTTCGATGGCCCGCGCCAGTTTCTGCGTTTCTGCCCCCCCAGGCGGTTCGATGTCTACTGCTCGCCCATCCCGGCTCGGATGATCCGTGAACTGCATCGTGCCGTGGTTCCCCACGACCAGCAGAAGGACGTTCGGCCCCTCGGCGCCCGGCCCCCCATCGCCCCGGACGACCTCGGAGCTTAGTACGGCCGTCTGGCCGCCGGAAAACTTTACAAGGAGGCTCACGTACTCTAGCTCGGCCCCGCCTTGCGCGTACACGGTCAGCGGCGTGCTGCCGAACCACCGCGCCGCGGCGGCTGCCAAACCGGCCAAGCTCGGCACCAGCAGCCCGTGATCGCTGCTCAAGTTCACCTGAGCGCGCAAGGCCACAGGCAAGCCGATCGACTTGTCGGCCAGCTTGCGTTCCACCGCCCGTTCAAGCCATTCTACGTACACCACGGTATCCACGATTATAGACCCACGGTCGGGGAATTGAGTCTCTTCGCGAAGTAGCCATGAACTGTTTGCGCTCTGCGGAGAGTACTTGCATTGATGAAGTTCGTGGAGGTTGCCCTCGATCCCCGCTTTGATGAACGTCGGACGACACACCCCCCCAGCTCAGAAACCCTTGTCGTGACTCTACTAGAAACCCGGAAGAGAAAAGGCCGAAGCTACTGGGCCAAGCGGCGGTCCAGGCCTGCAGCTACCGGACTCTACCACAGACTCGGAAGAGCAAGGAGCTTGCTTACTGCCTGCGGCTCTGTCGTTGGTCGATCGGCAGCGGGCGCTGGATTCCACTGGAGTTCGGCGGAATTGGGTTTGTTTGGTTTTTTGCGTGAGTGCGGCCTGTGGGGCCCGCGCCCTGACGGGCACGGCTCTGTCGTTTATCTTCGAGAGAGCGGGTTGTGGAACCAAATCGCGAGAGGGCCGGAAGCCGATACGGCCAGCGGTGGGGCTTGGAGAGTCGATCGGCGGTGGCGCCTGGGCCGGCACGTATCGGCCGCGGTAGGGGTCTGGATCGACGGGGGCAGAGGAGCGGGCAGAGGAGCGGGCTTCGTGCGCCTCACGCTCGTCGCGGCGCAGGTCTCGGAGTTGCTTGATGGCGCGGAAAAAGCGGCGGCTGAGATGTCCATCGTAGCGAGCCAGGTGAACGCGGGTCTGAGTCTTATCGATCATCCCTGAGCCGAGCAGTAGGGTCTCGCCGTCGTAGCCGGGCTGCAAGCTGTCGGGATGAAGCCGTTCCATCAGGCGGCGCGTGGCGGCGAGGGAAGCGGCCAGGAAGCCAGTTTCCAAGCGCGTGAGGCGGCGCATGCGCCATTGGGCGTCGGCGATTTGGCGGACCAGTTCGGATTCCAGCGAGTTGGCAGGCTGGATGTCGGCTTCGAGGGCCGAGAGTTGACTGTCGAAGTCGGCCGGGTCCCCACTGGGCAGGACGGCATCGCGGGCGAGGAGTCCGTGTTTGAGGGCGTTCGTCGCGACCCGGGTCTTACCTTCCTCGGTGCGTGGACCGGTGGATTTCTTGGCGTTGTTACGATTGGCCTTGATTTGTGCACGTGTAGTCATGATTATTGTTCCTTTCGTGTGAGAAGTGAGCCCACTGGGGACAGGCACCGGGGAACGAGTTACCGACCAGCAACAGGCGTCCGTGCGTAGCGAAGGCTTCGTCGGCGAGAAGATTCCCACCGTTGCCTGTCCCCTGCGAGCGGCAGCCGGTCTAAGTGACCGGAGTCTCCGATTCCAGGGCAAGCTAGTGTAGTGCCACATAAATACTTGGACAATAACACCCTTTTCACGGTAGGATGGTTTATGTGGCCATCCGCTGACGCTCTACCCCTCACCGCTCCGCAGCGAAACGCTCTTCGTCGCCTGGTTCGAGGAGGCAACACAGCCCAGAAAATGGCCTTACGGGCAGGCATTGTTTTGCTGTGTGCGCAGGGGTTGGCGAACCACGCCATTGCCCGCGAACTCGGCGTCAACCGCAAGACCGTCATCCTGTGGCGAAAGCGCTTCGCCCAGTCCGGCCTCGACGGACTCCGCGATCGGACGCGCCCCGGACGCAAACCGGCGCTCTCCGCTGAATTCGTCCAATGCACCCTCGATACAACGCTTCACGAGAAGCCCCGGGCGGCCACGCATTGGAGCACCCGCACCCTCGCCAAGCACTTGGGCGTCTCCAAGATGGCCATCCAGCGCGTCTGGAAAGCGCACGGACTGCAGCCCCATCGCCTCGAAACTTTCAAGCTCAGCCGCGACAAGCAGTTCGTCGAGAAACTCCGCGACGTGGTCGGTCTGTACTTGAATCCGCCCGAGCACGCACTGGTGCTCAGTGTCGATGAGAAAAGTCAGATCCAGGCCTTAGACCGCAGCCAGCCGGGACTGCCCCTGAAAAGGGGTCGTGCCGGCACCATGACCCACGACTTCAAACGACATGGCACAACGACGTTGTTCGCCGCCTTCAATGTGCTCGACGGCAAGGTGATCGGCGAGTGTCTGCCGCGACATCGGCACCAGGAATTCCTCAAATTCCTACGCAAGATCGACCGCGAAACGCCACCGGCGCTGGAGCTGCATCTGATCGTGGACAACTACTCCACGCACAAGCATGAGCAAGTGAAGAAGTGGCTCGCGAAGCACCCCCGCTTCCACTTTCACTTCATTCCCACGTCTTCTTCTTGGCTCAATCTCGTCGAGCGCTGGTTCCGCGAGCTGACACAGAAGCGCATCCGCCGCGGCGTGTTCCGCAGTGTTCCCGAACTCGAGGCCGCCATCCACGAGTACCTGGAAGCGAGCAACCAAGCGCCCAAACCCTTTGTCTGGACAGCTCCGGCACAAGATATCCTCGCCAAAGTCGAGCGCGCCGCCAAAACCCACGCCATTGTCCAGAACCGTTAGTGGCACTACACTAGAGTGGCGGGGTTCGAAGAGAGTTAGGCGTGGTAAGTACCGTGGAATGAGGGAGATGAGGTTTTGGAAGTGGCGTGACTGGATGGGAGGTTTCGTGCGGTGCCCCGAACGCGGCTAACAGGCGCGGCGCTGACTGGTCCTGCGCCCTTTCAGGGCTGGCCTAGGACCTTGCCAGCCCAGGGTTTCGCTTCGCTTCACCCTGGGCTATGATCCTTTCGGCGCTTCGCGCCTTGGACCCGCGGAACACGGTGAGGGCTGGAGGAGTATCAGCGGCCGAACTGCCCCAAGCGTCGAGATGAGTCTCGACGCGGCACACTGAGAGTGTGCGCCACAAAAG
This sequence comes from Bryobacterales bacterium, assembly GCA_965222095.1. GTDB lineage: Bacteria > Acidobacteriota > Terriglobia > Bryobacterales > UBA6623. The sequence continues at coordinate 1,417,985 of CBDCTD010000003.1, read as the reverse complement.
CAAAAGGCCGCAGATCTGGCGGGCGGTGGAGCGATGGCGGAAATGAAGTGATCCCCCGCACGCCTAGATCACGCTACGGGGCTATGATCCTTTCGGCGCTTCGCGCCTTGGACCCGCGGAACACGGTGAGGGCTGGAGGGGTATCAGCGGCCGAACTGCCCCAAGCGTCGAGATGAGTCTCGACGCGGCACACTGATAGTGTGCGCCACAAAAGCAAAAGGCCGCGGATCTGGCGGGCGGTGGAGCGATGGCGGAAAGGGAAGCGAAAGCCCGCACGCCTAGATCCACGCTACGGGGCTGCCACCTGTGACCGGCAGAGAAAGGCCGCAGGCACTGGGCCAAACGGCGGCCCAGGCCTGCGCTACAGGACTAGGCATTGAGATTCGTGCGCGCGGGCGCAATGAATTGCGCCCCTACTCTGTGGAAACGAAGCGGCTTGGCCGTCTGGCGGGCCCGATTCATTACGCTCCCTTTTTCGAGACCGGGGATTTTTCACAGACCCTTCCGCCTGCGGCTCTACTCGGTTGCCTTGCCCGGCCCTGGTCTGGACGGAGGCGTCGTTTTTACGCAGGCCCGCGGCTGCGCAGTGAGGTAGAATTTCCCGGTAAAGGGAGTTGGGCGGGGAGCAGTGAGCGTCGCCCGGCTCGATAGTGCACCATGGCAGACGAAACTCCGGAACAAATCGCGGCACGGCGGATTGAGGAAGCCACCCGCAGCGGCGCTACTGAGCTCAATCTGACTGCTTTGAAACTGCGGGAGCTGCCGGAGTCGATCAGCCGCCTCACCCGGTTGCGGAAGCTGCACCTGGTGGACAATCAGTTGTCCGCCCTGCCGGAGTCAATCGGCCAGCTTACCCAGTTGCAAAAGCTCACTGTGCATGGCAATCGGTTGTCTACCCTGCCGGAGGGAATTGGACGGCTCACCAAGTTGCGGGAGCTCTACCTTGGCGAAAGTCAGTTGAACGCCCTTCCGGAGTCGATTGTCCAACTCGGCCAGTTGCAGAAGCTCATGCTCTTCGGCAATCAGCTGAGCACCCTCCCAGAGTCTATCGGCCAGCTCACCCGGGTGCAGCTGCTCTCGCTGAGCGGCAATCAGTTGAGCGCCCTGCCGGAGTCGATCGGCCAACTCACCCAGTTGCAGGAGCTCCGCCTGGACCGCAATCAATTGACCGCCCTGCCGCAGTCGATGGAGAAGCTGACCCACCTCAATGAGCTCTTCTTACATGACAACGACGCTCTCGGCATCCCGCCGGAAATTTTGGGGCCAACTTTTGTGGAGGTCAGCGGAGAAGTCCAACCCGCCAACCCGGCCGAGATCCTGCAGTACTATTTCCGCAGCCGAGCGGAAGCCACCCGCGCGCTCAATGAAGCCAAGATACTGCTGGTGGGCCAAGGCGGCGTGGGCAAGACGTCGTTGGTCAAGCGGCTGGTCGAGGACACGTTTGACCCCGAAGAGCCCAAGACCGAGGGAATCAACATCACCCAATGGCCCATTCCCGCCGAGGGCGACGGAGCGGACGGCAACATCCGCCTGAACGTCTGGGACTTCGGCGGGCAAGAGATCATGCACGCCACCCACCAGTTCTTCCTGACCAAACGCAGCCTCTATCTTCTGGTGCTCGTAGTCATCAACAAAAACGAGCCACCCAACCAGCTCGATTTGAACGAAACGCGTCTGGCGAAGGATTACGCCCCCAATGTGCTGGGCTTTTTCAAGACCTCGTGCAGCGACGGTGCGGGCATTGCCGAGCTGCGCGCGGCGATCGAAGAGCAGGTGCAACGCTTGGAGCACGTCCACGACCGCGTGCCCGTCAGCTATTTTCGGGTCAAAGAGCAGTTGGAAGAGCAAGCCCGGGAGAAGGACTTTCTCGACATTGAAGAGTACCGAGGGCTGTGCCGGAAGCACGGCGTGGCGGAGCAGGGTCATCAGAACACGCTGATCCGCTTCTTGCACGACCTGGGGAATGTGCTGAACTTCGATGATCCCGACAACCCTTACCAACTGCAGGACACGAAAGTGCTCAACCCGGAATGGGTGACGGGCGGGGTCTACAAGATCCTGAACAACCAGATGCTGATGCGACAGGACGGGGTTCTCGAGCGGCGGCAGCTCGGGGAGGTGCTCGCCGATTCGGAGACGTATCCGGTCGACCGGGAGCAGTTCATTCTCGACATGATGCGGCGTTTCGAGCTGTGCTTTGCGTTTCCTGACTCGGACGGGCAACAGTTTCTGATCCCCGAGCTTTTGCGCCCCAACGAGCCGGAGTTGAACTGGGCGGAGGCCGACGCGCTGAATTTCCAGTACCACTACAAGGCGCTGCCGGGCGGGATCATGCCGCGCTTGATCGTAAGGATGCACCGCAACCTGACGAAAAAACGCACGACCTGGCAAAGCGGCGCGGTGCTCGAAATCGACCGCTGCCAGGCGCTGGTGCGGGGCGACACGCAAGCGGGCAAGGTGTATATCTCGGTGCAGGGTGAGGTCCCTGCCTGGCGGCGCAATGCGCTGGCGGTGATTCGCGACCAGTTCCGGCAGATCCACGCGACGATTCCGAAAATCGGCGCGCAGGAAAAAGTCCCCCTGCCGGACAACCCGGATGTGGTGGTGGGCTACGAGCACTTGCTGACGTTGGAGGAACAAGGAATCGAGACCTTTGTCCCTGAGGGCGCGACGAAGCCTTACCGGGTCCAAGACCTGTTGAACGGCATCGAAGATCCGGAGAAGCGCCGCCAGGAGCGGGAGCGCAGGGGGCGAGAAGGGGAGTGGGGGCGGCGAAGCCCGGAGCCGGAGACCGAAGAGCCGGAACGAAGAGGGCCGGTTGACGTTCGGACGTTTCGGGCTGTCGCGTGGTTCTTCTTGATAGCAATTCTCATTGTCAGCGGAGCATTGGCGTTGTACGTTCATTTCCTTGGTGCCGGAGCGACAACCGCGATTGTGGGTGGCGCAGTCCTGCTGGTAGTTCTGTTGCTTGCGGCCGTCGGCCTATTCACCGGTATGTTTGGCGAAAAGACCACCGCGAAAATCATCGGCTGGATTCTGAAGAAAATCCCCGTGCTTGGCGGGGGCGGCGAGTCGCAGTAGGGCGGGGGTGGTGGTAGAGAAAGGCCGCAGGTACTGGGCCAAACGGCGGCCCAGGCCTGCGCTACAGGACTTCGCTGGGGCGGCGAGTCGGGGTAGAGCCGGGGGGTGGGGTAAGAATGGGACAGGAAGGTGTGAAAAATCACCTCAGCCTCCGATTCAAGGGGACGGGCGCAATGAATTGCGCCCCAGCGTCGACATGAGTGTCGACGCGGCAGACGTGGGCGTCTGCGCCACAACGTCAGTGACCGAAGCCCAACGGTGCAGCTCTCGGCGCAAGGCGACAACCCGGGCTGCCCGCACATGAGTATGAACTGCGTGCGCTCTGCGGCATTAGTCGTCCTAGTGCCCCTCGTTCTCGGGGGGCAGCCGGTGGCGACTACACCGGAGCCAGCGATTGACCGCATCAAGGAAAAGATGCGGCAAAGCCTGGAGAGAATCCCAAACTACACCTGCCAGCAAACGATCCACCGAGAAAGATTCACCCCGCGACCAGGAAATCCCCAAAAGAAACAGAATCCGTTGGATCTGGTGCGCAGGGACGCGCGGGTGCATGAGTATGCCAGCGAGAGCGACACGATCAGGATGGAAGTAGCGCTGGTTGACGGCCAAGAATTACACTCCTGGCCCGGCGCGGAAGAGTTCGCGAGCACGCCGGTCGCCGAAATGGTGGGATACGGAAGTCTTTCTTCGGGGGAATATGCACGTCACGTTCGGGCTCTGTTCCTCACGGACGCGGCCACTTTCGAATTCGTCGGTGAAGAGAAGTTGCAGGGCCGGAGGACGGTCCGCTATGACTACCGGATACCCCTGGCCAAGACCGAATACGTTGTCCAGACGGGGCGTGAGCGAGCCAAGGTGGCGCACCATGGGTCCCTGTGGGCGGACGCACGCAGTTCGGATTTGGTGCGTCTGATTTTGCACGCCGACGAGATCCCGAAGAGGATCAAATTGTCCGCGGCGACGACCGAGATCGACTACACGCGGGTGCCGATTGGGAAATCGTCCGTGCTGCTCCCGCGAGTCGCTAGTTTGTTGCTTCGCTTCCCTTCCGGCGGGGAAAACCGAAACGAAATCAGCTACGCGGGTTGCCGCCAATTCGGCGCCGAATCGGTGCTTTCATTTGGTGACGCGCCCGGGGGCGATGACGAGGCTCGGATCGTCGAGGAGACAGAGATACCGCCCGGCGTCATGCTGCACATTCGGCTGGAAACTGAGATTGACTCTGAGCGATCGGCTGTGGGCGACCCGGTTCAGGGAACGCTGAAGCGAAGTATCAAGAAAGACGGTCGGGTCATCGCACCCAGGGGCGCTCTGGTGAGCGGCCGAATCCGGGTTTTTCAGCACCACACCCAGCCGCAAGAGTTCTGCATGATTGGGCTTGAATTGTCGGAGATGCGATTCGGATCAAAACGAGCACGCTTTAACGCCCAGCTTGCGGAGGTTGCGCCGATAGCCGGCCTCGCCCCGACGGCGAGAAGAGATCGTGCAAGAGCGTTCGGACACAATACCGGGCTTGTCTCAGACCCTAGTTTGCCAGGAGGAGTGGTATTTCTGATGCGAGGGCGGCGCTTCACGATCCGTCCCGGGCTGGACATGAGATGGAAAACCGTGCGCTAGGCCGCGCGGGAGGTGCGGTAGAATGGTGGCCCCGGCTGGAGCTGTCGGTCAGGACACTGTGCCCTCATGAGCATTTTCCGCGGTCCTCCGGGGGCTGAAGCTCATTAAGCGCATCATTTCGCAAATACGGTGACGAAAGGTGGCCGACCGCGGGCGCGATGAATCGCGCCCCTACTGATTGGGCTTGACCTTTCGCGTTCAAGGGTAGGGCGCAATTCACTGCGCCCGAGCTGATGAGCAGCAACACCTCGACAAGCCGATTGATACGTGACTGTATTTGCGAAATGATGCGCTAAGCGGCTAGTATTGGCACCGGGCCGCGTTCTTGCAATTTGGCTTTGCGTGATGAGTCCTTGGTATTCCATGCTGTCTGAGCGGAGGAATCGGTTATGGATCGCAGATTTTTCTTGAAAACGGCGCTTGCCGGCGTGACCGCGACTGCATCGGCTGCGCACCCGAGATACCGAGCCGCCGTCATTGGACACACGGGGCACGGCAATTACGGACACGGTTTAGACACGGTGTGGAAGTCCTTCGACTTCATCGACGTGGTGGCTGTCGCGGATCCGGACGACGAGGGCCGGGCGGACGGCTTGGAGCGTACCGGCGCGAAGCGAGCTTATCGCGATTACCACGAGATGCTCCAGAAAGAAAAGCCCGATCTGGTGAGCATCGGTCCCCGATGGGTCGATCAGCGTGTGGACATGGTGACGGCGGCAGCCGAGGCGGGAGATCACATCTATCTAGAAAAGCCCTTCGCACAGGACTTGATGGACGCCGACCGACTAGTCGATGCCGTTGAGCGAAACGGGGTCAAGGTGCAGGTTGCCCACCAGATGGTCCGCAACGCCGCTGCTCTAACCGTCCAGCAAGTGTTGGGTGCAGGCGAAATCGGCACGATCCAGGAATTTCGCGCTCGAGGCAAGGAAGACCGGCGTGCCGGCGGCGAAGACCTGATGGTTCTCGGTTCGCACACCTGCACGATCATGCGGATGTTCCTGGGCGATCCGAAGTGGGTTTTCGCCCACGTCACTCACGATGGCCGGGAAATCGCCTCTCATCATGTGAAAACGGCGACCGAACCGGTCGGACCGATTGCCGGCAACCAGATCGCCGCCATGTTCGCGTTTGATAACGGCGTTCACGGTTACTTCGGCTCGAAAGCCAACGACAAGACGGACCGCAAGCGGTTCGGTATGTATTTCTATGGCACCGAAGGGGTCATCTACCTTCCCAACGGTCACGACGCCCAGCCCCTCATCCTGCGGACGCCAGCGTGGATGCCTGATGAGCAACATCATTGGGAGAAGATCGACCTGACCGCCGGCAGGGACCCTCACGTCGGCGCAACTGGCTTCAAGCTGGCTAACAGGCGGATGGTCGAGGACCTATTGCAGGCCATTGAGCAAGACCGGCAGCCGGCTTGCAGCGTCTACGACGGCCGCTGGAGTATCGAGATGATCGTCTCGATCTACGAGTCGCAAAGGACAGGCGCGCGCGTCGAGCTCCCGCTGAAGAATCGTCAACACCCGCTGTCAAGACTATGACGTGAGTTCACCACGGCATCTTTCTCTTTGTGTACTTGCGTCCGATTTCCGCTACCTCACGATTCGCGGACCCGATCATCACGCCTTCGTCGATCATTTGTATGACGTTACGCCGGCGCATACTATTCAGGAAGGAAATCTTTGCCGCCTCGCAAGCCGCCTTCACACGCGCCCGGGCATCCTGCATCACCTTGGGATAGGCCGAGCGGCGGAGCCCGGTGAAGCCGAACGACATGCCCATGTCGCCCGGACCCCATTCCGCGAACCCGATGCCGGGAACCTTCGCGCTGGACTCCGCGTTTTGCAGTGCGTGGCGATCCTCGATCTTCAGGCCGAGGAGAAGCTCGCCCTCGGGGTTGAGAGGCCAAGGGTCGGCTTTTCGCAAGTACTCCTCGGCGCTGACCCCCCAGATCTTCGACGCGAACCCTTGGCTGCCGGCGCCACGTAGGCCTTCCGGCAAACCATCGCCCACAGCCTGTTTATGGAATGGGTAGCGAGCCGCTTGGACGAATAGCCGAACCGCATCCGGCGATCGCGCATGGCACAAAAGTATCCCGTGAACGCCCGTTGCGAGCACTTGCTGCACCATCCAGTAGTTGGCTTTCATCGTTGCCTCGTCCAAGCCACCTACCGGCAGGGTGCAGATCACCGCCGGGGTGCGGTGTCCGCTCTTGGTGGGCCCTGCGTCGACAAGGCCTTGCATGAACTCCCGCAGCAAAGCCGTGTCGTAAGGACCATGCTCCATCTCGTAGTTGATGTAGTCGGCCCAGGTCCCGGCTATCTTTTTGCCTTCTTCGTAGCCGCCGTGAGCAGCGGTGTAGTAAACCGGTTGACCGCGCTCCAGCAGATCGATCGCCTTGTTGATGCGTTTCGGTTCGGCTGGTGGGGGTGATGATTGGAGCAGCGACAGCGCAAAGCCCCCGGTCACAGCCGCCACAGCGAAAACCACAATCGTCTTTCTCATTGTGCGCTCCCTGGGATCCTTAGATCGGCTTACTTTGATTTCGCTTTGTAGGGGCGGAAGCCGAAGTCGCGCACGATCATAGCACGGCTAGGTTTGTGGACCATCGAGACCCGGGGCGTTCCGAATGGTTAATGCTCGCCAGGGGCGGGCCGAGCGATAGAAGCAGGGTTGGAACCTCGAGATGGCGGAAAGGGCGCGACATGTCGCGCCCGTACAATCAAACGCCCCGCGGGATCAGGCCCGGGGAATGAACCTTATTCGAGCTTGCCCAACTAAGAAGAGTAGAGCCCGTCAGACTGCTACTGGCTTGGACTGGGAGAGGGGTCGCCCAGCGCAAACGCCGAGACTGCTCCTACGGCAGCACCAGCGCCGATGCCGGCAACCAGGGCCACGCTGGTCCCGTGGCTTAACGGACCAATCGTCCAGCCGTCATTCGTTTTCGGGGGCAAGTCCCGTAGCGAGGATCTAGGCGGGCGCGATCTCGCTTCCCTTCACCGCTATCGGTGCGCCGCCCGCCCGATCCGCGGCAGTTGACTCTTTGTAGCGCAGGCCTGGGCCGCCGTTTGGCCCAGTACCTGCGGCCTTCCCCTTCATTTCCGCTCCCCGTCGTTCAGCCTCCGACGTCATTGCCCTCTCGCAAAATACAAGTCCCACAGCGTGGGACTGGTGCCGTTTCCAGACCCGCAGCTTTTCGCCTTTCGCCGGTGGAATGGCGTTCGTGGATAATAGCGCCTCCCCACAGCGAGCCCCATTCAGAAACAATTATGATTCGGACCTTCACCGCCGCCCCCCAACCCCTCCTGGGTGTCACCGACGGGGGAAACCGGGACAGCCTCAGTAAACACCAATAGGCAGCGGGCATCTTTGCGGGCCCGCACTACACAACGGGCCGTTTGGCGCTGCCACTAACTCTTGTTTGCGAGTTAAATGGCGTTGTTCGTGTTAGATAGCGTGCCGTCCAGGCGCGGAATTGTCACAGTCGGTGGCGGGACTGGCCGGATTTTTTGGTCCATACGGACCCTGGGGATGGTGAAAAACCGGGTAGAGCCCGGCCAATTCGCTCCAGGCCCCGGATTCCTGCCAAAAAACCCCTCGAAGTGGCCGCAAGACCCCCGCTAGAGGCCGTAAAATCGCGTTTCCCGTTTGCTAGACCTCGTTTTTCGCACGCTACATCGAGTAAATCGGCCGCCGCAAACGGAAGGGTCGGATCCTGGAAGACAGAGCCGTGGCCGTCAGGCCGCGGGCTCATTGCCGTGCCAATGCCGCAGGGACCACGTTGTTCGGCGACTTCGAGCGATCCGGGTGCGGCTCATTCTTCGAGGTCTCGAGGACCGTCCCACTCCTCCGGTACACCCGTGAAGACGTTGACCTTGAGGCCGGCACCGGAGCCGTCGGGAGCCTTGAGAAAGAGCCGGAACTCGGGGGGCGGATCACCCGGGTAGAGGATCAGGCTTTGCATCTTGGAGGGGAAAGCCATCTTCGTGCTCTTGTCCAGAACCAAATGATCTTCCCAGGCTCCGTCCGCGGAAAGCGTGGTCAGCTGGTTCCGCTTGGGATCAACGGTGAACTGCACAGGCTCCTGGCGGCGGTCGGCCGCCTGCCGCGCGGCATTGAAAAACGTCCCAGCACGGTCAACCGCCGTCTTCAGGCGGATGCCGTCCAGGCCCCTCGTCATCGTGGGATACGAAATGCTGACCATCAGCGCGATGATCGCCATGGCGACGAGAAGCTCGATGAGCGTGATGCCGAGCTCCGTCGAGCCGCTGACCCGTGAACCGTAAGCCGCGAGCCGATGATCGGTCGGTCCGCTAGGTCGCTGAGGCGCGAGCTGCAACCCGCAAAAGAGCGCCATAGGGGCACCTGCCGTGCCCTTCTGCGAACTGAGAGATGGATTCATCTCCTTGTTAGGAAAGACGCGAACGAGAGAAGAAAGGACGGACTTGAGACAGGATGCATCTTGACTTGCGCTCGCCTACAAAGGGCGCCGGGCGCCACGTCAAACTGCGTTCCAGCCCTACCAGCTGACGCGACCCAGTTCGGGCTTAACGGCTCACCGTCATCACTTCCAACTGACCACGTCTTCATCGGGACCCTCACCCCCAGGGGATCCGTCCGCGCCATAGCAGAGCAGATCGGGCTCGGGGCCGTGCTCGCCGGGATAACGGTAGACGTAGGGCCGCTTCCAGGGGTCCGTGGGGATGTCTTTGGTCAAATAGGGGCGCAACGACTGGAGCCCTTCCTCCTGGGACGGGAACCTTGCGTGTTCAATGTTGAACCGCTGGAGGGCGCCAGCGAAGCTCTCGATTTGCGCTTGGGCAGCCGTCCTGCGACCCTGGTCAAGCGCGGGTGTCAGGCGCTGGTACGCGATCGCAGAAAACAGCGCGATAATCGTGATGACCACCAGCATCTCGATCAAGGTGATGCCGGCGCGTCGAGGCTTCGTTGGTGGGTTTGTTTTTCGTTTGTTCCTCATGGCTAGAGCCCTGTCTGCTGGATGCTTGTAATCGCCAACATGATACTTAGAATCATAGCGCCTACGATCACTCCCATAAAGAGAATGACGACAGGCTCAAACAGTGCGGTAAAGCGCTTGACGGTCTCGCGGGTGTCTTTGTCGAAGATGTCCGCCATGCGATCGAACATCCGGTCGAGGCTGCCTGTCTCCTCCCCGACGGCAAGTAAGTGTCCGGCCAGCGGCGGAAACTGGCCGGTCTTTCGCAGCGGCCCGGCGATCCCTTCGCCGCGTTTGACACCCTGGGCGACCGCATCCAGGGCGCCCGAGAGGATGCGGTTCGACAGGATGCCGCGTGAAATCTTGATCGATTGAACCAGTGGCACCGCGCTTTGGACGAGCGTCGCCATGGCCCGCGCGAAGCGAGCGGTGTCGGCCTTCTGCAGCGCTCCCCCGAGCAACGGGATTCTGAGCTGGAAACGGTTCCAGGCAAGCCGACCCGCGGGTGTTCTAACGTAGTACCGAAGTCCAACGACACTCAACATCAACAACGCAATCACCGGGACCCCGTAAACGCCCACCGCGTCGCTCACACCAAGCAGCATCCGCATCGGTGTCGGCATGATGATATTCGATTGCGTAAAAGCCTCGGCAAACTTCGGGATCACAAACCGAAGCAGCACGAAGATGGAGCCGGCGCCCACAACGCTCAGCAAAGCCGGATAAGTCAGCGACGAGATGATATAGCCGCGCAACTCGTCCCGCGAACGCTCGAACTCGGCCAAGCGGTCCATGGTGAGCGGCAGCGTTCCGCTCACTTCACCCGCCCGGACCATGCTGAGGTAGAGTTCCGAGAAGCACTCGGGGCGGGTGCCCAAGCTATCGGCGAAAGACGATCCCGAGCGTAGCGCACGCAGGACGTCGTCTATGACGGAACGAAAGTGTTTCCGCTCGGTCAATTCGGCGGTGATCGACAAAGCGCGGTCGAGCGGTATACCGGCGTCCAGCAGAGTGGCAATCTCCTGCGTGAAGTGCAGTACGTCCCCCGAACGGTGCCGCGTAAAACTGGGGAGTTTCAGCGACAAGCCGCCGGGCCGAGACGTCCCGATAAACACCGGCGTCATTCCTTGCCGGCGCAGCTCGCGCACCGCGGCTGCTTCGTCGCCGCTTGACAGCGTGCCACTACGGACCTTGCCGTCAGTGGCTAGTGCGCGGTAGTGGAAGGTGGACATGATGGACCGTGAGCCGGGGACCGTAAACCGTGAGCCGTGAACTACGTCCGGACAGCGGCGCTCCGGTTCACGGCCAAACGGTTCACGGTTTACGGTTTACGAACTAAGGCTTCTCTCCAGCGCTCCTATTGGGGATCGCAAATAGAGTGACTTTGGAGCACGGGCACAGCATGCTGCGCCCCCTACAGTCTGAATACAGGCCATGTCATCAAGAGTTGTGAGACTCGGCAATAAGTCACCCGTCCTGTCCGCGAGTGCTGTTACCTGGACCTAGCCCCGGCCTTACGCACCACGGATTACGAACCTAAAACTCCTGCGTCACGCGCATCACTTCCTCGACGGTGGTCACTCCGGTGGCAACTTTCTCCCAACCGTCTTCGCGCAAGTTCCTCATGCCGTCACGCCGTGCCTGCTGGGTCAATCGGGAGGCGTCTGCATTGGCCATGATCAGCCCGCGCATGTCTTCGTTCAACTCCATCATTTCGAATATCCCGACCCGTCCGGAATAGCCGGTACCCGCACAAGAGTCGCAGCCCTTGCCTCGCCAGGATTCGACCCGGGTTCCGTCGGGAGCATCCACGAGACCGTCCTTGGCCCGGCAGTCGCGGCAGATCAGGCGGACAAGCCGCTGCGCCAGTACACCGACTAAGGAAGAGGTCAGCAGATAGTTTTCGACCCCCATGTCGGTCAACCGCGTGATGGCGCTGGGGGCGTCGTTGGTGTGGAGGGTGGAGTAGACGAAGTGTCCTGTCAGGGCCGATCGAATGGCGATGTCGGCCGTTTCGCGGTCCCGGATCTCGCCAACCATGATGACATCGGGGTCCTGGCGGACGATATGGCGCAACCCAGCCGCGAAAGTCAGACCGATTTGCGGGTTGACGTGGATCTGGTTAATGCCATCCATCTGATACTCAACCGGGTCCTCGATCGTGATGATCTTCTTTTCGGAACTATTGATTCGCTTCAGAGCCGAATAAAGGGTCGTCGACTTTCCACTGCCGGTCGGTCCGGTGACCAAGAAGACGCCGTGGGGCAGCGAAGTGTAAAACCCCATTCGCGAAAGCATTTGATCGTCAAAGCCGAGCCGGGTCAAATCATAGAAGTCGGTCGCGCTACGGTCGAGCAGACGCATGACTACGCTTTCCCCATATAAGGTGGGTAGCGTCGAAACACGCAAATCGACCTCGTGACCGACCACCTTGATTTTGATGCGCCCGTCTTGCGGCAGGCGTCGCTCGGCGATGTTGAGCTTCGCCATGAGCTTGATCCTCGAGGTCACGGCAGACCGCAACTCCCTTGGAGGCGGTTCCTGTTCGTGTAGTACGCCGTCGACCCGATAACGAATGTGGAAGTCTTTTTCGAAGGGCTCGAGATGGATATCGCTGGCCCGCTGGTCGATCGCCTGCGAGATCATGTTGTTGACCAACCGGATCACCGGCGCTTCACTGGCCATGTCGCGAAGTTGCTCAATCTCTGCTGCGTCGTCGCCTCCCGAACCCGCCCCTTCTGATTCCGGCTCCTCCTCCTCGCCGAAGTACTTGTCGATCGTGTCGAGAAGATCTTGCTCGGCGGCGAGAGCGGTCTTCACTTCGAATCCCGTGAAATTGCGGATTGTCGCCAAGGTTTCAAAGTCGAGCGGGTCGCTCATGGCTACCGTCACGCTCGAATCTTCCTTGGAAACCGGCAGAAATCGGAACTGCCTCATGTAGCGAGGGGCAATCCCTTTGAGTTCGGGGAGCACGGCCGGAAAGTCGTCGCTTGTTAATAGGGAGATTTCAAGCTGCTCCGCCAAAGTCTGCAGAACGTCCCGCGGTGCGACGAAGCCTAGGTCGATCAAGATGCGTCCCAGCTTGTCGCCGCGCTCTTTCTGGAGGTCCAGGGCCCGTTCGAGGTCCGGAGCCTCAAGAAGGCCTTTCTGGATCAGCCTTTCACCTAACCGCGGCGGCATGCTTGTGTCCTCTCGCCTGTGTTTCTGCTTTGAAATAGGCCGTGCCGTGAGACGCTTGGGCTCTATTTTCATGCCCTGGGTGTAGGGGTTCATGGCGACTCATGACGATTTGCCTTTGCAAAAGTCGGTGGCACAGGCGATCCAGCGTACCTTCATCTACAGTAGATGGGCTGCCCACTAGAAGCGGGACGTCACCTCGACTTGCCGGTTGAACTCAGAATCAGTTAAGCGTCCAGCTCCGCGGTCGAGTAGAACCTGCTTAGGAGCCTGAACAACAAGCTGGAAAGGCAAACCGCCGATGTCTTCCCAGTTGTAGTAGAACAGCGAGATCGCCAGCGCAACCGCCTCATCGGCCGGCAGCGCTTCGACCTTAGCCACCTCTTCGGTCAAGATCTCTCGCGCCCGAGCTTCTAACGGCTTGAGCTGTTCCTTCTTGCGGCGATTGAGATTCCGCTTTTGCTCCGCGTCGTATCCCCTAAAGAAAGGGCTGATGTTGGGTGTCGGGACGACGTTCACTTCGAGCGAGAAGACGGCGCCGAACCCCTGTAGGTAGAAGCCGCGAGTTACACCGACCAGAGCCATCGGCGACGGGTGGATAGTTTGCTCAAACCGGCCGTCAATCGAACGCTCGACTCTTTTGAGTTGTTTCCCCAGGTCGCGTTCGGCCTCGGGCGGGGCGCCGGACAGCATCGCGGCGCCTAGTAGCAGCAAGCTGAATGATCGTCGAAGCATGATGATCACCAATTGGCGGTCTGGTCAAAGTGAGCTGACCGAGTGATAGATCGAAGCCGGTTGCGGCGCATTCGCCACGCTTGGTACGAGTCTTCCCCTAACTCCGCGACTGCGGCCTTCCACTCAGAGGCGGATTCCACCCCCTGCCAGGCAGCCAGTCGGGCCATGATCTCTTGCTGGCGGATCTCACTTTCCTCCAAAGCTTGCTGAACCTGGAGGACTAGTTGTTCGGTGGCGGCAGGATGAGCCTGCTCCCCGAAAGCGAGAGTCCATCTGTCGCGGTCTACTGTGAGCGAAGGCTGGACCCACCAGAGCCCGGCAAACATCACGAGCAAGATCGCCGCCAGCCCGAAAGCGAGTCGCGGCGCGGCGCCCCAGAAATCTCTCCAAAGGCGCAAACTGAGCGAGGGCTCAAAAACCTTGTCCGAGACAAACGCAATGCGACGGGGAACTTCCTCATCGGGAATGCTGAGCAGTGCGCTCTCGGTAGTTTTGAGCTGCTCGAGCTCTTCCCGGGCCTCGCTAGAGGTCTTCAGGCAGTGTTCGACCTCCCGCCGCTGTTCGGGAGTCAACTCGCCGAAAAGGTAATCTCGTAGATCGTAGGGTGAGTCTGACATAGGGCCACCTCTTCGTTTTCTCAGTTCGAGTTCTGGGCCGTCGGCCCTGCTACCGGGGCGATGACACCTCGGAGCACCTCGAATGCGCTGTAGAGCCGGGACTTGATCGTCGAAACCGGGCAGTCGAGGATATCCGCGATCTCATGGAACTTGAAGCCCTGATAAACCTTTAACACCACGGTTTCCCGCTGTTCGCCTGTGAGCAGTTCCAACGCCCGCCGCACTGCCAGGTTCAACTCGACCGGGTAGGTCGATGAACCGGCAAACGAGATAGCACTGCCCTCAATCGTCTCCGGCACTTCCTCATCACTGAGCCTTGCTTTGCGCCGGTAGAGCGAGACCATCTCGTTGTGAGCGATCCGAAACAGCCATGGCGAAAAGCGGTCGATCTCCTGCAGTCGGCCCAGGTTACGGTAGACCTTCAAGAAGGTCTCTTGCGAGAGGTCCAGTGCGTCCTCCCGCCGCTGAACCTGCCTCAACAGGTAGTTGTAGATCGGCTTTTCCCAACGGGAGACAAGCATGTTAAAGGCGTCCACGTCACCTCGACGTGCACGCAGGATTAGGTCGCGGTCCTCCACTTCTCGGAAAATCAATTCCAGCTCCGAGCAATAGTAAAGACGCCGAGCAGCGTCTAAAAGTCGGTGACCTTCGTTCTCTGTCTGAATTGTAACACGACGGTGAAAAACAACATCCTTATTTTTCAACTACTTAGAGTCGAATCCACAGTTTTGTCGCCGTCCGTGACGAAAAAAACCGTCTATCGGACGTCTTACATTGAGAAACTGCCAGACAATAGACTGCCAGTTGCTTCTCTTTGCGAACCCACAAGAGAGATTGGTGGCATGAGAGGTCGGCTCATGCCACCTTTTCTTTTGCCCTCATTTTTCAGTAAGTTCCGGCGTTGACACGCCGGCGCCTCTCCGCTACCCTCCCAAGGGATGGGTCCCAAAACTCGAGTCCCGGGCTTCTACTTCTTGACGTTGTTGGTCCGCAACCGCAGTCTGGTCTACCAGCTGGTCCGGCGGGATTTCGAGCAGCGCTATGTCGGCTCAGCGGTCGGCTGGGTATGGGGTTTGATCCATCCGCTGGTGCTGTTGGCGGTCTACACGTTCGTTTTCCAAGGGTTACTGCGGTCCCATCTGCCGCGTGGCGAAGTTACTGACAAGTACGCTCTGTTCCTGTTCGCTGGAATGTTGCCTTGGCTGCTGTTTTCCGAAACCCTGCAGCGCTCAGCATCCTCGCTGATCGACTACGCGAGTCTAATCAAGAAAAGCGTTTTCCCGGCCGAGATCGTGCCGCTCAGCATCTACCTCTCGACCCTAATCAGTCACGTTCTGGCGATGGTGTTGTTGGTGGGAGCCGTTGCCGTGTGGGAGCAGCGAGTTAGCGTAACTCTGCTCGTCCTACCAGTCTACTTTGTGCTCGTTGGTATGCTGAGCCTGGGATTGGCTTGGATCGCCGCGGCGTTGCACGTCTACCTCCGAGATACGGCGCAGGTGCTCGCCGTGGTGCTGATCGTATGGTTCTGGCTTACCCCCATTTTCCTTTACGAGGCGGTTTACGAGAACGTGTTTGGCGAGAAACTGCGCGTTCTGCTGGCGCTCAATCCGCTCGCGTACGTCGTACGCGGCTATCGCGATAGTGTTCTCGGAAACCGGTTGCCGGCCGGAAGCGACGTGCTTGTCCTCGCTACTCTTGCGGTCTGCTCTCTCGTCATCGGAGGCTTGTTTTTCCGCTACACCAAGCGGGGCTTTGCGGATGTGTTGTAGGCCGTGCGCCGCGGGAGCAAGCCGGCGGACAGTAGTGTTGGCTGAGTGCAGGGTTGCCCGGTGCCATAGGGTTAGGTTTCTACAGACATGACCTTCCATAGTCCACGCAGGGCAGCTCACGGTTCACGGCTCACGGACTGATGACTTCCCTCGCCTTTCACTCGGTCTCGAAGGGCTATCCGCTCTATGCCTCGCCTGGAGACCGGCTCAAAGAATTGGTCTCCTTCAACCGCCTGCGCCGGCACCGCGATTTCTGGGCGCTGCGGGACGTTTCGTTCGAGGTTGAGAAGGGAAGTACTTTCTGCTTGATCGGCGAGAACGGTTCGGGCAAAAGCACCACTCTTCAGCTGGCGGCGAAGATCTTTCCGCCCACTCAGGGCGAGGTTGAAATGTCCGGTCGACTTTCTGCCTTGCTCGAGCTAGGAGCGGGATTCAACCCTGAGTTCAGCGGGCGGGAAAACGTTTTCCTCAATGGGACGATCCTTGGTCTGTCGTCCAAGGAGATTCAGCAGCGTTACGGGGACATTGAGGCGTTTGCTGAAATCGGCGACTTCATCAACCAACCCGTCAAGACCTACTCCTCCGGCATGCTGGTGCGGTTGGCCTTCGCCGTGGCGATCAACGTGGAACCGAAAATCTTGCTGGTCGACGAGGCGCTCGCCGTCGGCGATTACTATTTTCGGCAGCGCTGCATGCGTAAGGTTCATGAGTTGCGGCGCCGTCAAGTGACGATTCTTTTCGTCTCGCACAGCATGGCCGACGTTAAAGCCATCGCCACCGAAGTGATGTGGCTCGAAAACGGCCGCATCGTCGAGATCGGCAACCCGGAAAGAGTCGTCCGCCAGCATCTTGCGCGAATGATTGAAAAAGACGCCGAGTACCTTCAGCTGAAGCAGCCGCGCCGCGGAGAGCACCCGGAACGATCGGCAACAACAGCTCCGGAGGTCGTCGAAACTATCCCCAACATCGACTTTCGTCACGGTAACGGGGCGGCGGAGGTAATCGGAGTCGCCGCCCTCGACGAACACGGTGAACCGATTCAGCTCATGGACCCGCACAGCCGTCTGACCATCCGGATTAGCGTGCGGGCCCGCCAATCGTTGGCCACTCCTAACGTTGGCTTCATGATGCGTAACCATCTAGGCATTGACTTTGCCGGGACCAACACGGCGCGCGAGAATGCCACTCTTCCGCCCATGGCGCCGGGCGACATTCATACGGTCGACTTCCATGTCGATTTGCCGGAACTCTATCCGGGCAACTTCTCCATCTCCCCGGCCGTTGCCGATGGCCCCCTCGACGGCTACCGAATGTGTGACTGGATCGACAACGCAATCACGTTGCAAATGGCCCACGGTGGCGGTCCCATCTATGGCTACATGCATCTTCCTTGCCGTGTAGCTGTCAACAGCCGGCTGCCCCAGCCTCGGGCAAGCTAAGCGGCGATACCTTCATGCGAGTTCTGAGCGCGGCACTGAAAACCGCCGGCGAAATCGTTTTTCTGGTCGCAGTCACCCCGCTACTGCTCTCGGGGGCGATGCTGCTGTTCGCTGTCTGCGACCTCGTGAATCGCGTTCGACGCCGCAAGCTGCATCCGCCTGAGAGCAAGCCCTCGACGAAGGCGGTCAGCGTAGTGATACCCAGCTGGAACGGACGGCATCACCTGGAGAGAAACCTGCCTTCGGTCCTCTCTGAGATCGAAAGAACGCCCGAAGGCGAAGTCATTGTTGTCGACAACGGCTCAAGCGACGGAAGCGCTGAATTCTTGAAAACAAACTTCCCGTCGGTGCGAGTCATCGAGCTGGAAAGCAACCAAGGATTCGGTGGTGGGTCCAACGCCGGCGTCCGGGCCGCCCACAACGAAATCGTGGTGCTGCTGAACAATGACATGCGTGTGTCGAAAGGCTTCCTGCCGCCCTTGCTGGAAGGTTTTCGGGATCCGCGGGTCTTTGCGGTTTCGGCTCAGATCTACTTCACCGATCCGGACCGCCCCAGGGAAGAGACGGGCCTCACCCAAGGTGAGTGGCGCAAGGGACGTCTGCACGTCGAACACGTTATCGACGACCGAGTGACGACACTGTTTCCCACTTTCTACGCCGGGGGCGGTTCGACGGCCTACGATCGCAACAAGTTTCTTGAACTGGGCGGTTTCGACCCGCTCTTGGAACCGTTCTATCTCGAGGACGCCGACGTTAGCTACATGGCTTGGAAGCGGGGCTGGTTTGTTTTCTACGAGCCCCGAAGCGTCGTTTACCACGAACACCGGGGCACAATTGGCAAGCACTCTTCTGAAACAGAAATTCAGCAAGTGTTGCAGCAAAACAACCTGCTCTTCACATGGAAGAACATTCACGAATGGAAACGCCTGGTGGGGCACTTCGTTTTGCTTTACACGCGGCTTTGGCTGCGGTTGGTCTTGGGACCTACTCCGCTTCGCCCCAGTCCCGAAACTCTGCGAGCGGCTTTCCGGCGGTTTGGGCGGGTTCTGCGATCTCGAGCTCGCGCGCAGCGGTCGGCGTTGATCGATGATACGGAGGCCTTCCAGAGACCGCTGGGCGGGTATTTTCGAGACCGCTTCGGCAAGGTCGACCCAAGCCGAGAACGGCTCAACGTGCTTTTTGCCTCGCCCTATCCGATTGAGCCTCCCCTTCACGGTGGAGCGGTTTTCATGAACCAAACCGTTCGGCATTTGCGGCGCTTGGCCAACCTCCACCTGCTCTGTCTGCTTGATGAAGAAAAGGACCTGATCACGAATCAAAAGCTGTCAGCGATCTGCGCCAGCACAGAGTTTCCTGTGCGAAACAAGAACCGGCTTCACCGATTCGGGCTGCTACCCCACGCCGCGAAGGAGTTCTACAGCCCCGATCTCGTATGGCGACTGCACCGCAGCATCTACGTCAACGAGATCGACGTCCTGCAGCTCGACTACACTCAGTTCGCGGTCTACAGCGCCCCGTTTCGTCGGATAGCCACGTTCTTGTTCGAGCATGACATTTACTTTCAGTTCGTCCGGCGGGGAATGAAAGCTCTCGACAACCCTCTGGTGTGGGTCCACCACTTCTACGAGTATCTGCGCGCGCTACGTTTCGAGAGGCAGGTGGTGCGAAAATTCGACGCGGTTCAAGTCTGTACGGCAGCCAACCGCCGTTATCTGGAAACGTACGCCTGGAACGCGGCTCCGATCAAAGAGGGACTGCGGGCGGCCATCGACGTGACCCGTTACGAATACGTCGCGGAGGGAAGGGAGCCGGAAACGCTGTTGTTCACCGGAAACTTCAGGCATCCTCCCAATCAAGAAGCGCTTACCTTCTTCGCACGGCGAGTGTTGCCCAAGGTGCGGCAGCATCGTCCGGGCAGCCGCTTGATTGTTGTCGGCGCCGAGGTTACCCCTCAGTTCGAGCGGTCCCTCGAGGATACAAAGATCGAGTTCGTCGGCCGAGTGGCCGACATTCGCCCATCGCTTTATCGCCATGCGGTCTTTGTTTGCCCCGTGCTGAGTGGGTCCGGCGTTCGGGTCAAGCTGCTGGAAGCCTTCGCGTCGGGAATCCCCGTGGTCTCGACGACACAGGGGGCGGAGGGACTAATCTCGGGGACCGAAGAGATCCTGGAGCTCGCCGACACGGCGGACGAGTTTGCCAACGGAGTCCTGAAGCTGCTGGATAACCCGGAACACGCGCGCGATCTCGCGCGCCGGGCGCGCCGCGAGGTCGAGGAAGCGTGGAACGTCGAGACGCTCACCCGCAAACTAGAGCAACACTACCGCAACGTGCTGCGCGACAAAGTGAGCCGCTTCGAGCAAGGCAACTCTGTCAGCCCGCTGCTCGACAACCCGCCGGAAGCGGGACGCGGCGCGGGCAGCGAACTCTTGCCCTCACGGAACGCGGTCTGAATCTGAATGGGAGCTGCATGAACCAGCACTAGCGTGCAAATGGAGCCGCCGGCGTGAGCCCGCGGGCCTGCGCCTTCAAGAACACTCGGCTGTCCACGTCATGGAGCGTTTCCTAGAGGTTCTAATTCTCTGATACACGGCGCCTAGAGCCCAGGATTAAGCTGTTTCTTCAGCCTTGCAACGACATCACGCGCTTGGTCATGGAGTTTGTTGGGGCTAGGCTGAAACTCCTTGAGGAAGGTAGACCATAGCACGCGCCGAGAGCTGACATCGACGAGAAAGAGCGTCCCTTTTGGGCTACTCAATGCCCGATTGGCGGGCCGCCGCAGTTGGACACCGGCTTCGATGCTGTCTCCAGACGCCGATTCTTCTCCCTCCGCCTTATCCTCTTCGGCTTCGCCGCTCTCTGCCAGAGGATAAAACTCTTCCAGCGCACTCAGGAAGGGAGCATCAATTCGGTCGGTGAGAACCGCGGTGGCAAACTTCGGATCCACGACGACCTCAAAGACATCTTCGTCGGCAATTTGCTCAGCTAGATACTGGTCGAACGAATTGTACATTGGCCAAACATAGACCGAGCGAACGCGAGACAACTGGGACAGATCGGTCGCGACAAGCAAGAAACACGAGCTCATCGCCGTCGCCGCAAGCCATCTCACACAAGCCTTTCGCATGCCGCGATTATAACATCGGGCGACCGGCATGACAGACGCGCGACGGTCTAGCTACGATCAGTAAGCAGGCGGTCAGCTTCCCCAATTGATTGCCGTCCAAAAAAACCCGACCCTCCTGGAACAATGTACAGACACCTGACCATCACCGTGATCATTCCGTGCCTGAACGAAGAGCAGGGCATCGACGAAGTCCTGACTCGCATGCCTGCCTATGTCGATGAGGTCATCGTGGTGGATAACGGCTCAACTGACCGCACTGATGTCGTGGCGCGTTCCCACGGCGCCAAAGTTATCCGGGAGGATGTACGCGGCTACGGTCGGGCTTACAAAAAGGGCTTCGCCAACTCCACCGGTGACGTGATCGTTACCCTCGACGGCGACCACTCCTACCCGGTCGACGCAATTTCGTACTTGCTGGAAGCCTTCAATCACCACGCGGTCGACTTCCTGAACGCTTCGCGATTTCCCGTGCGCGATCGCCGTGCGATGAGCCTGAAGCACAAGATAGGCAACTTGATCCTTTCGCTCACGATGTCCATCCTATTCTTTCGGTGGGTGCGGGATTCTCAGTCAGGCATGTGGGTTTTCCGACGATCCATTCTCGAAGACATTCGGCTGGATTCCGACGGCATGGCATTCTCCGAAGAGATCAAAGTCGAGGCCCTGAAAAACCCCGCTATCCGGTTCGCGGAGATGCCCGTGAGGTACACCTCGCGGCTAGGGGAAATCAAGCTTCAACCCTGGCGCGACGGGATCGCCAACTTGCTGTTCCTGTTCAAGAAGCGGCTCCAGTTCTAGAATCTATGTTATACCGCTGAATCTGTCTGTCAGAAAAAATGCGTCACAAGCTCCGCCACCTTGTACCACACCCGCGATTTGGGTGCGCAGTTCGTCCTTCGGGGCATGTTGTTTCAACGGAGGCGATTTGTGATTCGTATTGGGGCTACTCGACACAGACCGTTTTCCCTGAATCTGCTATCCCAGCGAACATTGCCAAGCAAAACTACTCCACCTTTCCTCGAACCTACTACGTCGACATTCTCAAGAAATGCCGTGACTGTAGTCGCGGATTCCTGTTCTTCGCGGAAGAGCAGCAATATTGGTACGAAGAACTCGGGTTCCACATTGATGCTGACTGTGTCCGGTGCCCTGAATGTCGAAAGAACGACCAAACTACTCGTCAGCGCTTTCAACGCTACTCAGAATGTATCGGCGTGGATGATCTCTCCGACGATTCACTTGCGATTTTGATTGATGACGCCGTGTTTCTTTGGGAACACGGCATGCTCAAGAATCAACACAACTTGGGGCGACTTAAGAATCTTGCAAATCGGCAGATTCCGAACCACCCAACAACTGAAGCTATTAACAAATTGGTGGAATCACTCTAGCTCCACTCGAAGGTAGCTCAGCGACGGGCGGCTTGATCTCGGCTAAAGACCATGTCCTGTTGACCGGTCCTTGATCCTTTTCCGCATACCCAATAACGCGACTACATCGCGCGGAAGAACTCGATCGGCTGGAGTTTCACAATTTTCCACTTGTCCTTCACTCTCTCGAACCGAAGCTTCAGCAACTTGCGGCGCGTGTCCACGTTTCCAAGCCCGCTGATCGGTCTGAGACGCAGTATCCAGTCAACTTCGACCAGGTAAGCATCACCTTCGGCTTCGACCTTCGTGACCTCGGTCGAAGAGGCGATCTCGCTCTGGCGGGTTAGCGCGTCCACGTCGGACTCCAGCGCGGAATAGCCGGCGAAGCGTTTGCGGTCAAAGTAGTAGAGAAAGGAAGCAGCGTTGCCGGCTTCGAGGGATCGACCGGCATCCCGCAGGATTTGAGCGATCTTGCCGGCGTCAGATTCAGAGGCCTGCGGCGATAAACTGCATACCAAACCAAGAAGCAGCGTAAGCACACAGGCTAGTCCACATCTCATGCCACCCCTTACGTGCGATACTCGGCGTTGATCTTGATGTAGTTTTCCGTCAGATCGCAGGTCCAAAAGCGCGCCGTTCCGCGGCCGCCACCACGAATTCGAAACTCGAGAACCGAGTCGTCAGATTCCATCGTGGACTGGACTTCCTCTTCCGCAAAGTCAGCTCTCACGCCGCGACGGCAAACCAGATGCCCATTCAGCGAAACGTCCACCTTGGTGGGATCAAACGACACGCCGCTGGCCCCGGCCGACGAAAGAATCCGTCCCCAGTTCGGATCCGCGCCCGCCAAAGCAGTTTTGACAAGGGGGGAGTTGGCAATCGCCCGCGCGAGCTTGTTAGCGGCGCTGTCCGTCGAGGCTCCGCGAACTTCGATAGTCAACAGTTTTTTCGAACCTTCGCCATCGGTCACGATCGCGACAGCCAGCTCTTCAGCCAATTGACGCAGAGCCTTCTCGAACAGAGCACGATCCTTTCCGCTGAGCCGAACACCGGACGCACCGTTCGCCAATAGATACACCGTGTCGTTTGTCGACGTGTCGCCATCAACCGAAATGCAGTTAAAGCTGCGGTCGACCGCGCGCTTCAGCATTCCTCGAAGTGTGGCAGGTTCGAAAGTAGCATCCGTAAAGATAAAGCTCAGCATCGTGGCCATGTTGGGCTGGATCATTCCAGCACCTTTCGCCATACCCGCCAAGCGGACGGTGCCCCGCTGTGTCTTTACTTCGGCGACCGCGATCTTGGGAAACGTGTCGGTGGTCATGATGGCGTGAGCAGCGGACTGAAGGCCGTCAGGCGCCAGGCTCTTGGTTAGACCGGGCAACGCCGCCGAGATCAGTTTCTCGTCGAGCGGCTCACCGATGACGCCAGTCGAAGCGAGGAGGACCTGGTTGGTGGGGATGCCCAACTGCTTGGCAGCCGCCTGAGCCGTCGCTCGCGCAACCTTTCGCATCGTGGGCGTGGCGCAGTTCGCGTTCCCGGCATTCGCTACAATCGCGCGGCAGACGCCCCCGCTCTTCCTCAAATGTTCCGCCGAGACGGTAACGGGGGCGGCCACCACGAGATTCTTCGTGAATACCGCCGCGGCCGCCGCCGGCACATCGGAGACGATAAGCGTGAGGTCGTCGTCCGTTTGCTTGCGAATGCCGGCGTACGCCGATCCAAAACGATAGCCCAAGGGGACACTCACGGGAGTGCTTCTCCTACCGTTTCATTCGGCGAAATTCGATAGCCGCGGGCGAATTCGGCGGCCGACATTTGTTTCTTTCCTTCTAGCTGGATCTCTTCGAGAACCAGTGCTGTCCCACCACCGCAACCAACTTCGAAGCTGCCGTCGGCCACGGAGACCGCACCCGGCGCCGCGGGCGCCCCTAGCTTCTGATGCGCCTGGCGAACATGAAGCCGCTTCCCGCGCAGGCTCGTGAAGGAACCAGGCCAAGGAGCGAACCCTCGGATGCGGTTGAGGACTTCGCCGGCCGTCAAATTCCAGTCTATCCACCCGTCTTCCCGCTTCAACAGCGGTGCGTAGGTTGCCTCAGTCTCGTCCTGCTTTTCACCGACAAGAGTCTCTCGCTCGAGACCGGCCAACGTTTCAACCAACAGCTCGGCGCCCACCCGGGCCAGCCGCTCAGCGAGCTCAGGGGCGCTCTCAATTGGTCCGATCTCTACCTCGCGTTTCAACAAGATATCACCGGCATCGAGGCGCCTCTCGATACGCATCGTCGTGACGCCCGTCACCGTTTCACCATTTGCGATCGCCCAATTGATCGGCGCGGCCCCGCGGTATTTCGGCAACAACGATGCATGAACATTAACACATCCCAATCGAGGAACGTCCAGGATGGACTGCGGCAGGATCTGCCCGTAACCGACGACAACAATAACTTCAGGGTCGAGTTGCTGAAGCCGCTCAAGAACCTCCGGGGCTTTGATGCGGGCAGGTTGCTCGACCGGAAGTCTTAGCTCGAGCGCCCTGCTTTTGACCGGCGATGATGTCAGCTTGCGTCCGCGCCCAGCGGGACGATCGGGCTGCGTGAATACTGAAGCGACCTTATGCCCCTTTTGCAGTAGAGCTTCGAGAGTGGGAACGGCCAGCCCCGGAGTGCCCATGAACACGGTGCGCATCCGTCAGTCCCACTCTCCGTTGCGCCTTAATCTGCGGATCTTGCGCTTGATGATCTCCTGCTTCAGACGGCTCACGTGCTGAAAGAAGAGTATGCCGTTGAGGTGATCGATTTCGTGTAGCATGGCCCGCGCAAGAAGTTCATCGCCGGTCACTTCAAACCATTCGCCCTTAACATCCTGGGCGCGAGCTGTCGCCACGAGAGCACGCTTCACCTGTTCACGGAATCCCGGAACGCTGAGACAGCCCTCTTCGCCGACCTGTTCGCCTTCCGTGGCCGTGATTTCCGGATTGATGAGAACCAGCTTCTCGTCTTCATCTTCACCCGCGGAGCAATCGATGACCGTCAGCCGTTGGGAAAGGCCGACCTGGGGCGCCGCCAAACCCACGCCCGTAGCATCGTGCATCGTTTCAAACATGTCCGCGATCAACTGGTGTAACTCCGGTGTATCGAACTCCGTCACCGGATCGCCTGGAGTCTCCAAGACCGGGTCGCCAAATTTGACAATCTTGCGGATCATAGCGTCGGTTCGCTCGCCAGACTGGGCACAGTCGCGTATTCTCAGCGTTCTGGTCCTATTCTAGCGAGCAGGCAAAGAGTGAATCCAAGTGTTGGCGGTTCGCGAAGCGCTCAGGAGGAACGGACCGCTTCTCGGACGCGAAAGAAAAGCATTCCTTGCTCGATCGCATCGTCGAGAGCATCATGGGTGTGCGGTGGAAGCCCTTCGAACCACTCGCGCGGCATGGTCCGCTTGGAAGTTGTCAGATAGGGTACTCCGAGAGCTGCCACGGCGAGAGTCTTGATGTCCAGTGCCTGAAAACCGAAAGGACTTTCCTTAGCAAACGACATCAGGTACCAGTAAACGAACAGGAAATCGTAGTTCGCCGGATAGCCGACAAAAAGCGGCTTGCCGGGAAGACCCTTCAGCCACGCAACATACTCGTCCATGACGGTCGCTGGATCGCGCGGATCTTCGGTGGCGCGGGCCCAGGCTTCCGGTTGATCCTTCCACCATTCCATCGTCTCGGGATTGGGCTTGCTGCCGGGAAGCGGCTTCAGGTTGGCCCGAAAGGTATCGATGAGATCCCCAGAATCTGTGAAGGCGGCTGAGCCAAGCGACAGCATAGAATGCGGTCCCGGCAGGGGGCCGTCAGCCTCCATGTCGGTCGATACGTAAATCTCATCCATAAGAAATCCCTCCAGATGGGGCGAAAGGTCGAGAGTGCGGCCTGGTTGCTAGGCCAGTGCGTCGTTCCGAGAATACGGTTTCGGATGTGGCCGATTGCGGACGCGATGAATCGCGCCCCTACAGAATTAGGCTTGAGCATCTCGGTTTAACCGTAGGGGAGCAATTCATTGCACCCGACAGGATGCCACGGTAGACATCTTGAGGCGGATAGCGCGACTTCACGCGTTCGGCGCGCGCCTGTAGACGCACATCACGGCCCAACCGCCCTGGGCAAATCCACCCGACGTATCCTCCCCAGCGCTTCGGGCCGCCTGCATGACACCGTCCAAGGTCAGAAACGTCAGAACCGCAAGTTCTCTCATGGCTAGTCGACCTCCGGTGTCTACGCGGCTGCGGACCACCCTTGAATCAAAACTCCCGCAACTGTTTCTGAAAGCCCTCGAAGTTGCGTTTGGTTTCGCCCAGCGAGTCGCCGCCGAACTTTTCTAGAAACGCCCCGGCGAGAACGATCGACACCATCGCTTCCGCAATGACCCCCGCCGCCGGAACCACGGCGACGTCGGAGCGTTCGTAGGCCGCCATCGAGGGTTCACGCGTATCAAGGTCGACCGATTCGAGTGGGCGCCTTAGAGTCGAGATCGGCTTGATGTAGCCTCGCACGATGAGGTCTTCCCCGTTCGTCATCCCGCCTTCCAGCCCGCCGGCCAGGTTGGAGCCCCGGTGGAACGCCTGCCTCTGCTTGTCGTAGTGAATCGTATCTTGGACCTTCGATCCCGGACTCAGGGCTGCCAGCATGCCGCGACCGATCTCAACCGCCTTCAAAGCCTGCATCGACAAGATGGCCTGAGCGAGTCGGCCGTCGAGACGGGAGTCCCAAGTAATGTGAGATCCCAAACCGACGGGGACGTTGTGAGCAACCACTTCAAAGACTCCGCCGCGGGTGTCGCCGGTCTTAAAGGCCTCGTCGACTTCGGCCTTCATGCGCTGCTCGGTATCCGAATCAACACAGTTGAGCAAGACTTCGTCCTTCTGATAGAGCGCTTCGAGTTCCTCCCAGCTCGCGTCTCGTTCAAGAGCGGCGCCGCCCACCGCGATCACGTGGCTGAGGATCTGAATGTCAAACTCGGCCAGGAACAACTTGCACAGCGCCCCAACCGCCACCCGGGAAGTGGTTTCTCGGGCGCTAGCCCGCTCGAGGACATAACGAGCGTCGTGGAAGTTGTATTTGAGACTGCCGGCGAGGTCAGCGTGCCCGGGCCGGGGACGCTTCACAGGTTTCGCCTTCCCCTCACTGCCTTCGGCGTCCTCGACCGGCAGGGCATCGCTCCAGTTCTTCCAATCCCGGTTCTGGAGCAGAATAGCGATCGGGGAGCCGATGGTTTTCGAATGGCGTACGCCGGATACAATATGAGCCTTATCGCTTTCAATCTTCATCCGTCCGCCACGGCCGAACCCCTGCTGCCTGCGCCAGAGCTGGCGGTTGATGAAATCCAGGGAGACGGGTACACCCGCTGGAAGACCCGTCAGGGTCGTCACCAGCGTTTCTCCGTGTGATTCACCAGCCGTTTCGAAACGAAGCATGTTAGCCTTGCAAGGCGAGTTTTAGACTTAATCATAGCGAAGCCCAGACAAGCGGCCTCAGCGTTGGGGAGGCCAGTTGAAGGCCACTGGTGCCGTCCCGTGACACGAGACCAGCCGGATCAAGAGGATCGAAGGTGAGCACGACTCGGCTGATGGGCATCCACGCCGTCACCGAAGCGCAGCGCGCCGGGAGGGATCTAGAACGAGTCCTCATCGCTCGAGGCGCGCGGAATCCCCGGCTCAAGGCCATTATCGAAGAGTGCCGCCAGCGGAAAGTACCGTTGCGCTTCGAGCCTCGAGAAGCGCTGGATCGACTAGCCGAGGGCGAAGCTCACCAGGGAGTGATCGCAATCGTCGCCGCAAAACGATACGGCAACCTCGAAGAGGTCGCCGAAAAGATCAACCATCCCGGCCTGATCGTGGTCCTTGACGGCGTTGAGGACCCGCATAATCTGGGGGCGATTATTCGTTCTGCCCATGCGGCCGGCGTAGACGCCGTTGTAATCCCCTCCAGACGCTCAGCCGGAATCACGCCAACCGTCTCCAAGGCGGCAGCCGGGGCGCTCGAGTACGTCGAGGTTGTTCGTACGCCCAATGTCAACCGGGCACTGACTACGCTCAAGGACAAGGGCTATTGGGTGATTGGCCTCGATGAAAGGGCCGAAGAAAACTATGACGAAGCTGACTACCGCCGCGCTACCGTTCTTGTTTTAGGGGGCGAGGGCAAGGGACTCCATCAGCTGACAGCCAAACGGTGTGACATCCTAGTAAAGATACCCGTTGCCGGGCGAATCGCTTCGTTGAACGTCTCCGTGGCGGCGGGCGTTGTGCTGTTTGAGGCGCTGCGTCAGCGTCGGGGGAAGAAGAGATAGCGCCGAGATCGCACCACGAGCAACGGCTCCTCCGGCAGCGCGCTAGCTATTCGCCGGAAGAGGGAGCTTCCTTAGGTCGTAAGCTCCCGTCCAGGTGCATCTTTATTGTCGTGGTTTCCACCTTTCCAGCATCGGGGGAGTGACCATGTTCGGACGTTCTTGCGTAGGCCATCTGCATAGGGAGTTGTTATTCGTCCTCGGCTGGTCGATGGTCGGTGCGATCGTTGTGTGCGCCCAGACCCGCGAGCAGATGGACAAGTACGAAGAGTCTTACTTCCCCGGCACCCTCTTTCGGAATCAAGAGCCCAAGGCCACCAGCGAGTTCACGGGCAACTGCCCCGAGTTTGAATCACGAGCGTGCAACTACGACACAGAGGTGTCCCAGGAGTGTCAAGTTGTTGGCATGTCGCCTCTAGGAACCGTTGGCGAAAGGCAGTTTTCCCTGGCTCGTTATCGAAGGACCGTCGCGGTCCACGAAGCATCGACGTGCGAAACCGACGAGGCGCTAGTTCTTGAATCCGTCGATGAAGACCGCTCCCAGCCTGTCTGGTACGACGCCACCGAGCGGAAGTTCACGTTCCTCAAGGACGTGTCACTCGTACACTCCGAGAAGCACGCTTTTCTCATCGTCGAATACTGCGTCAACGGAACGGGAGGGTGCTGGCAATCGGCATATGTTTGGTCCCACAATCACTGGAAAAAACTCAAGCATGACCAGACGTGGGATGACGTCTACAACAATATGCCCGACGGCTATTGGACCCACAAGAGCCCTCCCATCGACTTCCACAGTCTGCGCTGGGAACAAAACATTGCCACCAGGGGAGATGCGAATTGCTGTCCATCAGGCAAGATCCTGTTGGAACTGCAGATTGTCAATGGCGAGCTTAGTGTCGAGAACCACAAGTTCGTTGTGGAAGGGATCCCGTAGCGCGCCCCGGTTCAACACCCAGCAATTCACTTTCCTGAGCAGCGATAGGCTTTCCGTTCTAGTGGACTGTCCTGGAGATGAGTGACTATGGATTCGGAGATGTCGGGCTTTCGAGCCCGACACGGCACGCTGAAAGCGCGCGCCACGTCGCCAGGACGATGGGAACGTTTTGTCTGGGACAGCTTACTAGTGCAAGCAACAGCCGAGCAAGCGGCCCTCGAGGTGCCACGAAGCCGGTTCGGCCGCTACCGAACCGGAGATTGCCTGGGAGCAGGAGCCTTCTTCAACGCGGTCACGGTTGGGGCTTTGCGGCGCGGAGATCCGTTTGAGGAGGACCCAGACCATGCCTGGGCGCTTTTCACCGTGACGTTCGAACCGTTTGTTCGGCCGTTGCGAGCTTGATTCACAGTCTGCTGGTGCCCGTTCGCAACTTCGGGGACCGCCGCGGCCATGGGACGCTTGGGACTCTCCACTTCCCTCGGTGCCGGCAGCATTCTGTCTTCGCGAAGTGGTTGGCCTTGCTCGTCACCCGCATCCACTCCCTCGGCGGTGATCACAAAACGGGCGTCATCCGCGCGCCGGATGAGCCCTTTCTCCAACAGATACCAGAGACTGAATTCAAGGTGCTCGAGGGCACAATCTAGAAGCGCTTCCATCTCCGCGGGGGTCATGCCGGGTTTGTTGCCCCCGCGGATTCTTTTCGTGTACAAGAGCGACAAGATACCCGAACGCTGCCGCTTTTCGATCTCCCGCGCATCCAGCGAGGTCGACTGATCAAAGATCTTCCAGCGCAGCCTCTCCCGCTTGGAGTGCTTGACGTCGTAAGCGGCCCGAGCCGCAGGATCGCTTAAGACTCGATAGGCCTTGAGCACGGCCTCAAATGTTGATTGATCGCCGGTTTCGCGGTTGTCGGGGTGGTACCGCAGCGCCAGGAGCCGATAGACGCGATGGATCGTCTCGCCATCGGCCTTGGGGCTGATTTGGAGGGTTTCGTAGAAGTCGATAAACTGCCAAGAGAACCAGTGTACTGTTCGTGTCTCGCCGATGCCCTTAGGACTTACCTAGGACGAGCCTTACGCCCCAACGGTGAGGGTATCCAAGACCTGAGGTTAGCGCCGGCCATACTGGGTGCGAGTCCCATACGCCGGGGAGGGATAGATGTACTAAGGAATAGGAAACAGTACCCTTGTAGGTGGTGTTCTAGGTTGCATTCTCACACGGATTCAGGGGCCGCCTTTACTGGCAAAGATCGGCCTCGGTGTTACTGTGAAGTCAAGTCGTACTCAGAACCTTCACTCTTTCGCAACCCGCGATTATCGTGTTTCATACTCCGCTATCTTGGGCCAGTCTGCTGTTAGCACCCGTGTGCATCGGCGCAGGGACACTGTTTTTGCTTCACGTTCTGGACGGGTCGACAGGTTGGTTGGGCCTGCGCGGAGGGGTATCGGGCCTGGTGCTGATGGCCGCAGGCTTTGCGTTCTTGCTCCGAGGGGCGAAACCGGGGAAAAGGCCCCGCCGCCAACCCGCGGCTCCCCAAGATAGTGAGGACAGTCCCGACCTCGAATCCCTCGTAAGGTGGCACGAGAACCACCAGCCCCTAGCTTCCCTCGAGCAGACCTTACTCGACCAAGAGTTGCAAACTGAAGCTCGCGAGGATTCCCACCGATTCGGCAACCGCCCGAACTAGCAGTCCGTGGCAAACGTCAGGCAAGAGCCAAAGATGGGGCTGCCACCAATTTGCTTCCCGTCATGACCCAAGAAACAAACTTAACCTGAAGCGAATTGGCTGGCTGCACGCGATTTTTAGCGACCGTCACTTCTACCACGGACCGGTAGCCTGCTCTTCTCGCCAGGTGTCGAGGAGTTCGCACTCCCTACGGTGACGAAAACGTAAGCACCACTTGCTTGATATCTGGCATCGAATCGGCGGAGCTGCTGTCAGATGGCAGAGTAGTCGCGGGCATGTGTGGTACCGACACGGTAGAAAGAGCAGCAAGTCGCCGTTCTCAGCGCGAACCAGCCCGGGGGAAACCGTAGTGGACCTCTCGGCTGACGGCCACGCCACGATCAGCGAGTTGGCTTATGGGACTTCCAAGCAAGATAGGTAAAGAGTAGCCGACAAGGCAGGATTTAGCTGGAGACAACCTGCCTACGAGCGGGTAATTCGAAAGCGCTGGTTTGGAACTAGTGGACTGTCGCAGAGTAACCTTATCCATGGAAAGGGCGTCTATACAGTATGCCCTTTCAAAGCGAACCGTTCGTGTTGAGCCGACAGCAACGAGGTGAACTCGAAGAGATCACCCGTTCGCAATCGCTGCCCGCCGGCTTTGTCCTACGCGCTAGAATCATCGTGTTACTCGCCGACGGCCTCTCCTACGCCGCTGTCGCCGACAAACTCGATTGCTCCACGCCGACCGTTGGGAAATGGAAGAAACGCTTCCTCGAACACGGACTCGACGGACTGGAAACCCACCGCCCAGGGCAGCCACCCTCGAAACTCACCGTCCGCTTGCGCGCCAAAATCCTCAATGCCACCCGCCGCCAGCCTCGCGACGGTTCGACCCACTGGTCCTGCCGCAAACTCGGCAAAGAACTCAGCATCAGCAAAGACCTGGTTCATCGTGTTTGGCGGGAAGCCGACCTCAAGCCGCATCGGTTGGAGCGCTACATGGCCTCCAACGACCCCGACTTCGAGCGCAAAACCGCCGACATCATCGGTCTCTACCTCGATCCGCCGCGCCATGCCGCCGTGTTTTGCGTGGATGAGAAGACCGCCATTCAAGCGCTCGACCGTCGCGACCGCGTCTTGCCGCTGTCTCCCGGACGCGCCGAGCGGCACGGTTTCGAGTACAAGCGCAACGGCACTCTCTCCCTCTACGCCGCCTTAAACACCAAGACGGGGCAGGTGCATGGGAAGACCGCCGCGCGTCACACCAGCCAGGACTTCGTCGAGTTTCTCGGTGAGGTCGTCGCCCGCTGCGAGCCGGACCAGGAGATTCACATCATCCTCGACAACCTCTCGGCCCACAAGACCAAGCAGGTGGCGGCGTTCCTCGAGCAGCACCCCGACGTCACCTTACACTTCACGCCGACTTACTCGTCGTGGCTGAACCAAGTCGAGTTGTGGTTTTCTAAGCTGCAACGCGACGTCATTGCCCGCGGCGTCTTCACCTCCACCGCCGATCTCGCCCGCAAACTCCGCCGCTACATCAACGCCTACTCGAAAGACGCCAAGCCTTTCCGCTGGAAGTATTCCAAGCCCTCACGCCGCATCCGCCATGGTAAAACTATCTCTGCGACAGTCCACTAGGAGACTTTCGCCACTCCGGTCTTTGCGATACGCCGCCGTCCGACCTACAATTTCACGGGATAACTTTGACTGCCGATAGCCACTGAAAAACTCTCTTACCACCAACAATCCCCATCCCAGGGGCTTGGGTCTGTGCTCGAAGCAGACGGAAGCCAAGCCTGCTACATATCGAGCATGGCCGCCATGAGAGTTCCCTTGGCGGTCGTGTTCAGCGGATTCTCAGCTAGGCTCACTTCAGAGATGGCAATCGGCAGCTCGGCCGCCCGGATCTGCTTCTCCAGGTGCTGCCGGAAGCCCTTCACCTGGGCGCTGCCGCCGCTGACGGCCACTGGAACCGGCTTGTCGAACTTGGGCAGTTTGCGGCGATCCGAGAGCGCTGTTTCGAGCCCCGTCACCACAGCCCGGACCATGTCGTTGTAATAGACACCGATGGCCTGATCGATGTTGTTACTGGAAAATCCGTTGAGCTGGAACTGCTCTTCTTTGTGCAGCCGGATTGTCGTTGGCGTCTGCCCGGTTACCGACGAGGCGCTGTAGTCGACGTAATCGCCGGCCTGCGGGGTGCTGAACGTCACCACCGGCAGGCCAAGATAGGCCAGACAGACGTTGCACGTTCCACCGCCAAAGCTGAGGCCGATACCGGTAAAGCTTGAACTCTCCAGTTCGGCGTAGATGACGGCCAGACCTTCGTTCAGGCTTTTGACGCTATAGGCGAGCTGTTCGAGAATCTGCGCAATGGTCCGCTCGTGGTAGACGACGTCGCTCTGGTTGTTCGGGGCGCCGCCGGGAACGCTGAAGCAAATCTTCTCGCCTTTTTGCGCCTCGCCACACATTTTGGTCAAGGCCAGCTTGAGCATTTGCAGGCTCTTGGGTTCGGCCGAATTCAGCAGTCCGGTCCGAATCGGGCGGCGGGTTTCGCCGTTGAGAATGTTGGCGAACTCCTCGACTCGATTGCCGTAGGCGAGAATCTTCGATCCTTCCACACTGAAAAGGATCCCCTCGCGGCGCAGCATGCCTTCGGTCATCTTCGAGTAGGCAAGAGAGATGAAGGCATTCAACTGTCCCTCGTATTGATAGGTACCCTCGACGGGCCTTGCGAGCACGATTCGACTGGTACCGACGTCGAGACCTTTCGCCTTCGAGGCATTTAGTTTGTTTGACATACGATGCTCCTTCCTTGTCGGTGCCCAGCACCGGGTTTTGAATCCGTTCTCTTCAGCCGGTCTCGCGGGCTCGCATGGTCGCATCCGCGGCTCCCGCGGAGACCGGCTGCTCGGCGCGCTGTTCGGTCAGCTCCCGCAGCCGCTCCATCCATTTCCTCAAACGCGCAACGCGTCTTTTGCGAAGCCGCTCAAGGCTGATCCGGCGCAGCTCGGCTTCGCGCTGAAAGCGTTTTTCCGCCAGCCGCAACCCGGCCCAGACCTGGCCGCCGATTTGGTCGACGAACTGGCGGTCGTAGCGGAAGCCCCACTCGGCGATGCTCGGCACAGCGAGCCGGTAGTTATCCGGCAGGCCAAGGTCGGAGAAGGGGAACCGGCCGCGCCAGTCGGTGTGATATCCGACTAGGCCGTTGGCGGGGTTCAACGAAACCATCTCGTGGGTGACGACGTTGCCGTCCACAATGGCGAAGGTCTGCCTCAGAAGCGCGGTCAACAGCTGACCCCTCGCCAATTGGGCTTGCGTCAAGGGCTGGTCGAGCCTATCCGCCGAGGCGCCGAGACCGCGCTGCGTCTCGAATGCCACGCCGAGGAAGCTGTGGTTCAGATTCACATACAGCTCACCGCCCTCGGCCCAAACCGAATGGCCCGCGTGATGGGCGTATTCCTCCTCGGGAACGATACGATAGACTTTGCCGAAACGATCGATCGCGAAGTTGTAGAGCCCTTTCCGCTGCAGGTAAAGCAGTAATTGCCGGCCCTGATATCGAATGTGGTGGTTGTAGGCCTTGGCGAACGGAGCGAGGTCACTTTCCGTAGTGTGGAAAACCAGACCGACGGGACGCTCGCGCCACTCCAGTGCTTCCGTCTCGACTTCGCCGTCGCGCGGCAAAACGGCATAAACTCGCGGCCCGGTGTGGGTCCGATAGCGATTGTCTACTCGCAGACCGTTGCTGTAAAGATCCGCACCGTCAAGCGATTCGACGAGCCAGATCTCGGCCGGGGGCTCATGCGGCGCGGCAACCTCGGCGCGTTCGCTCTCGGGGTTTGCGACCGCCTCCATCACCGTCCCCGGTTCTCTGCCACGAAACCAGATAACGACGGCCGCTGCGCAGACAAGCACCCCGCTCAGCCCGGAGGTGAGCCGACCGCGCAGCAGCCGAAAAACGAAGTGTTCGCTCCAGGGTGCTCTCCGCAGTTGCGCTTGCCGCCCGCGGAAGCACGAGCCGAGCCACAAAAGCCCATAGATCGCGGGGCGGATCAGCCGAAGTTGAAGGAACCAGCTGTTTTGCCGCGCTACGACTGTGCAGGCACGAACGTATCGCAATCGCTCGACTGGATCCGCGATCTTGGCGCTGTAGTCCGCAATCGGGCCGACGGCGGCCCGATTCGGCCATCTAGACAGCCCACGTCTTGGCATAGCCTGAGCGACCCATAGGCAATAGAACTAAGCAGGGCCTGTAGTTATGCATATCGGCGTGGGTGCTGTAGGGCTTTACGCCTTCAGAGTTTATAAGGGGGGAAGGCCGCCCACAGCAGCCCTGCGGCTTGACAGTGCGAAACAAGCGAGGTCGGGGGGGATCTCCCTGATTCCCATTCCTTGGACCGGCTCGGGAGGCCGCCAGCGGAGCCCTTTTAGCCCGTCGACGTCAGCCTTCGAAAGGGACTTATAAAGGCTACTTGACGCGCCCCCGCATGAGCGTGGGAGCGGCCATTCGGGTGCGTGGGTTCTCTGCTGAGGCGTCCCTCAGCTGGCGGAAGACACGGCGACCTCGACCTCGCTGCCCTCGTCTATCTGAAGACGGTCCATCAGCTTGACTGGAGCGACTAGCTCCACGCACCTCTTGTCGTGCGGGTTGCCGGCCCGTCTGACCAGGACCTCCTGGGTCTCGCCTCGCACTGACGCCGTCGCTCTGTAGTAGCAGTACCCGCCGCGTTTCTTGGGGATCCTTTGGTCTGTCGGATGCTTGACGTCCTTTGGGCGCTCGAAGAATAACGCACGCATAGCTCTCAGGTCGTCAGATACTCCATCGGCTACCCTAAGGTTGAGAGTGCCGCAGAAAACGCTCTCCCAACCGGTCTCTTTCATTATTCGGCACACACGCTGCGGATTGCACTTGAAGACCTCCCTCTCCCCCGCCACCTCAGGTTGCCTGGGACGATCAGATGAGCTCCGTCTGTACACCGTACCCTTGAAGATCATGCGATCTCTCCCTTGTCTCGACGGTGAGACGAGACCTAGTGAGCAGAGCGCCGTCGGGAAACAGGGGCGGAGACACTCCCCGAGAGGCCTGGCACGCGCTGCGTCAAGTATTCTTTATAAGCCCCCTTCGAAAGCGTTTGCAGCAGCATGCCGTCCGCACGGCGCAGCTCAACAGCCGGCGGACGGGACGGGGAGGAGTGAGAGTCGAGAAAGAAATGCTTGGACGGTGAGAAGCGAATCTGGTGCTGGAAGTTGCCAAATGTTTCGCTATCGTGTTGACCCGGAGCTTCCGTGAGTTGCTGAAACTTCTCACCCTCCAGATTGACCCGGCACAGGTGAGTGTCGTAGGGTCGCTGCCGGTCGACCCGAGCGACGAAATAGACCCAGCCGGAGTCTTCGTCCACGGCGACGACTCGGTCCACCGGGAAGGTCCCTTGAGTAAGTCTCCGAATGAGATTGCCATTAATGTCGTACAAGTAGAGATGGCTCCATCCATCCCGGTCGGATTGCCAGATGAATCTCAGTCCGTCATTCAGAAGCCTTAACGGCCTTAACGATCTTCGCATCGGGGCTTTGTGAGATTCACTCAAAATCTCCCTTTTGGAGCCTGTCGTCGGGTCCGCAGCAGAGAGGTGGATGGTCGTAGGCTCCGACGCCTCAGGAAATGATCCCGGAGGCGTCTCAGCGTCCGTTGCACCACGCTTTTACTGCACCTCCCGTGACACCCGATCCTTGTACTCCGCAATCGCTGTGTCCCATTCCTCCAGCTGCTCTTTGGACAGCAGATCAGAGTTATCTTCGGTAACGATGAATCCAGTCTTACGGTAGGCGTAGACCTTCTCCGCCTCGATGTAAGCTTTCACCATCGCTTCGATAATCTGCGACCCGACCTCATCCCAATCTAGCTCTTGCGGAGTATCAGCCTCGGGATCAAAAAAGACAGGATCGTTTCAAACTACGAGGTCGATCGTGGTCGCCTTGCTCAAGGACAGCGTGACCGCTTCAGCCGCCGGTCTCATTTATCACGAGGAATCTCTTAGGGCCCCGGCCTCACTAGCCAGGAGCGCGGTCAGGAGGATGGTTCTGCCGGACCCTTCAAGGTCTTGGCCTCCGAAATCCTCGAGCTACCGCCATGACCACGTCACTTATAGCACCTAGATCCTCCCTGACGGCGCAGCGTTAACCTATCGGCCCACCCAACCACGAGGGGCTTGCGGCGTACGCGGTTCCCACTCGCCTATCCGTGCTATTGCGTTCCGTTGGAATTTATTGAGACAGCGGCCACTACTCGACCGATCGGAGAAATCCGAAATCACAGCCTTCGTGAGCCTGGGTGACGTGTTCGAGAAAGAGCCTGCGGTAGCCGCGGTGGTAAGCGTGGTCGGGCGGGCGGTAGTCGGCCAGACGACGCTGGATTTCGTTCTCGTCAACGCGGACCTCGATCTTGCGATCGGGAACATCCAGCTCGATTTCATCTCCTGTCTGGACCGCGGCTAACGGACCGCCCGCGGCTGCCTCGGGAGAGACGTGAAGGACATCGGTCCCGAAACTGGTCCCACTCATACGGGCGTCGCTGATGCGCACCATGTCCTCCACGCCTCGCTTGAGCAGCTTAGTGGGAATCGGCAGGTGGCCCCATTCGGGAAAACCCGGACCACCCTTCGGACCGGCGTTCTTCAATACGAGAACGGAGTTTTCGTCCACGTCGAGATCTTCATCGTTGACGCGCGCTCGCAGTTCCTCGTAGCGCTCGAAGACTACAGCGCGCCCTCGGTGCTTCAGCAGGTGAGGGGAAGCGGCCGTTTGCTTGAGCACTGCGCCGTCGGGCGCCAGGTTGCCGTATAGAATGACCGTGCCGCCTTCCGAGTGGAGTGGCTTTTCGAGAGTGCGGATAACTTCAGGATTCAGGCAGCGCGCTCCGCGCGCATTTTCCTCGATCGTCTTGCCGTTCACGGTCGGGGCGCTCGCATGAAGGAGAGGGAGAATCTCCTTCATCACGACGGGCAACCCGCCGGCGTAGAAAAAATCCTCCATCAAGTATTCACCGGAGGGTTTGACGTTGGCGATACACGGGGTCTCGCGGGAGAAGCGGTCGAAATCAGAAAGTTTAAGATCGACGCCGGCCCGTCCAGCGATCGCGATAAGATGCACCACCGCGTTCGTCGAACCACCAATTGCCATGTCTGCACGAATGGCGTTGTCGAATGCTTCTCTCGTCAGGATCTTCGACGGTCGCAGGTCTTCCCAAGCCATTTGGACAACATGGCGTCCGCTGGCCTCGGCAATTTGATAACGGCGGGAATCCACTGCGGGGATCGCCGCGCACCCCGGCAGGGTCATGCCAAGCGCCTCGGCGACCGAAGCCATAGTCGAAGCTGTGCCCATCACCGTGCAGTGGCCCGCGCTGCGAGAGATGCAGCTTTCCACCTCGCACCAC
Source organism: Bryobacterales bacterium (assembly GCA_965222095.1). Taxonomy (GTDB): domain Bacteria; phylum Acidobacteriota; class Terriglobia; order Bryobacterales; family UBA6623. The sequence goes on along the minus strand of CBDCTD010000003.1, from coordinate 1,379,732 downwards.
TGTTCTTCCGTGATGCGCCCGGCGCGAAACTCTTCGTGAAGCTTCCGCCCATCGGTGCCGGAGCCCAGCACGCCTTGGCCCCACCGCCCCGACAGCATCGGACCTCCGGTAACCATGATCGCGGGAACGTCGGCGCTGGCCGCGCCCATCAACTGGGCCGGAATTGTCTTATCACAACCACTGAGCAGCACCACGGCGTCCATCGGGTTGGCGACGATGGACTCCTCGACATCCATCGACATCAGATTGCGGAAGAGCATCGTGGTGGGACTCATAAAGGGCTCGCCGAGCGAAATCGTGGGGAATTCCAGCGGGACGCCTCCGGCGGCCCATACGCCTCGCTTAACGGCCTCGGCGAGCTGCCTGAGGTGAGCGTTGCAGTTCGTCAACTCGCTCCACGAGTTACAGATCCCGATGATCGGTTTGCCCTCGAAAATCTCGGGCCCGAAGCCCTCCGAGCGCAGCCAGGCTCGATGAAAAACGTGCTCATATTCGTGGCCAGTGAACCAATTATGGCTTCTAAGTCGATTCGGATCCCGCATGGAAGATACGATAACAAAGGGGAGGAACTAAGAAGCGTCGGCCATGAGGTGGCGTGGGTCCGGGTAAGGACCGTGGCAGCAAGCAACCTATGCCACCAAGCCGTCCTCCACTAAAGCGATCAGCCGGGGGGCACGATGGTATAGCGGGGTGGGCCCCAAAAGTCCAAGATGCGAAATCCGCTTCGCGAGCCAGAATCCAATCCCTTCGTCGAACGCTATCTTGATGTCGCGCGCGAAGTGGGTCGCGAGTTCACCCGCGCCCGTCGGTTACATGGCAATCGCATCCACTGCCGCCGCGGGTGCACGGATTGCTGTCATCATATATTCCAGATCAGCGAGGTCGAGGCAGCCTATGTCTCAGCCGGCTTCCGCGGGCTTCCTGACCAGCAGAGAGAAAAGCTGTCCCAAAACGCCAAGGCCCACCTGCGGGCTCGGGACTCGATCATGCAAGAACACGGCTACATAGAAGCCTGGGGGAATCTGCCCCGGCCCGAGACGCGGCTTGCGTGCCCCGCCTTAGTGGATGGTCTGTGTAGCATTTATGAATTCCGGCCCCTGATCTGTCGCAAGTTCGGTGGACCGCTCCACCACCCGGACAAGCCGGGGCGCATCTTTGCTTGCGAACTCAATTTCAGCCCCGGTGAGGCCATCGAGGACAGCAAGCTGGTACAAATCCAGACCCGAACGGCCGGGCGTTGGAGCGGTCTACAACGCGACTACGACCGTGCCGGCGGGCGCCGCCACAAACTCCCCATCACCGTGGCCCACGCGATCCTGCACGACTTCCAAGACCACTTGCCGAAATGAGCGAAGCCAGACCGCTTGGCACGACGGGGCTATACTGCCATCCGTTCGGATTCGGATGCTACCGCGTTGTCAACGGCAATGCCGGGCACGAGGCCGCCCTGCGTCACTATCTGGACCTCGGCGGAAATCTCATCGACACCAGCGCAAACTACGGGGACGGCGCTTCCGAAGAGTTGGTCGCTAAGGTGCTGCCCGATTACCCCCGAGAAAAGGTGATCGTCGTAACGAAGGGGGGCTATATCCAAGGGCAGAACATGGCCCTAGCCGAGCAGCACACGTTTCCGGAGGTTGTTCACTACGGTACTGGTATCTGGCACTGTATTCATCCCGAGTTTCTCGAGACGCAGATTGATTTATCCCTAGCCCGTTTGCAGCAGGACCACGTCGACGTCTATCTGCTGCACAACCCGGAATACTTCCTCGATGATGTCGCACACCGGCGAAAACTCACCCCCGCCGACCACGATGAATTCTACCGCCGGATTGCCGAGGCTTTTCGGTTTCTGGAAGAGAAAGTCGCTGAAGGAAGAATTCGGTGGTACGGCATCAGCTCCAACAACTATGGTCAGCCGGCGTTCGATGCCAGCCGGGGGTGCACAACGGCGACCAGCGTTAGCCGCACGCTCGAGCAAGCTCAAAGTCTGTCGGCGCACCACCATTTCCGGGTTGTGCAATTGCCCCTGAACCTCTACGAGGGCGGTGGTGCGACGGAGAGAAACAACGTAGGCGAAACGGTTCTGACGTTCTGTCGCGAACATGGCCTCGGTGTGTTAGCCAACCGCCCTTTGAACGCATTTCACCGCCATGAAATGATTCGGCTGGCGGATTGGCTCCTGCCTGGCGCGGCTGCTCCAGGCGCGGAACGCTTGCAAGGGCTCGTGGATCCCCTGCGCCAACTCGAAGAAGAGTTTGCGCGGTCGCTGGACGATCGGGTGCAGTTAGCCGGCGGCGAGTCCATGAGTGAACTCTTCTTACGCGCGATTCCTCAGGTTGAGTCGATACCACAGTGGCAACAAATCGCCGGGCAGAATGTCATCGAGCCAATCCGCGCCTGGCTCATCCAAGCCGCCGAGAAGTTTCGCGAGCATTCCGCGTGGGACGCATGGCAGCAGGACCTCGTCAAAACCCTCAACACGTTGCTCGAAGAGGTTCAAGATTATCTAGCGACGCGCCAGCAAGACGTCTCGGATCAAGTGCGAGCCAAACTACTAGCGGCCGGTTATCCCGAGGGGGACGAATCCCTGAGCCGCATGGCCCTACGAGTTCTTACAGACCTGGAGGGTCTCTCCTGTGTGTTGGTTGGGATGCGAAAGCCCCGCTACGTGGACGACGTCTTGGGCGCGGCCAAGCGGGACAGACTCGACAGCCCGTCAATCCTGGAGCGATTCAGTTGACCGTGTAGTTGATCTCTTGGATCAACCCCATCACAACAGGGTCTTCCGGCTGAAACTCGAGGGCCTTCACAAACTCGTCGAGCGCACGCATTCGTTCTCCCTTGGCTAAATAGACTCTTCCTAAGTTTAGGTAGGGATAGTGGCGCGGGTCGTACCGTTTGGCCTTCTTAGCGGATTCCAACCAGGGGATGGCGTCGTTCAGCTGTCCCTTTTGCATCAGGTACACGCCAATGTCGTTGTAGGGATTGCCGAACTCGGGGTCGATGCGGATAGCTCTCTTACAGTCTTCGATGGCTTCGTCCAGCTGTCCGAGGTAGGAGACGGCCCACCCACGGTAGGTGTAGCCCTCAGCGGTCGGCTTTGCTTCGATGCTCTCTTCGTAGAGCTGCACGGCTTCAAGGACGTCACCCTGTATCAGGCTTTCCGTGCCTTGCTTCCAAAGCCGCTTCGCGCGTTGAAGGACGTCACCCTGTATCAGGCTTTCCGTGCCTTGCTTCCAAAGCCGCTTCGCGCGTTGATTGTCTTTCATGGGCTAACCCTGCGCGGATCTTTCATCGACCTGGGTAAGTTGCTTATAGCGCTTCACTACGGCGTTTTGAAAATCCCAGACGAGGGGTGTCTCGCGCGGTGGGGCGTTTTCAAAGTTCACGACGAAGGCGCCTCCTTTGAGCAGAGGGCGCCACTCCAACGCTGGACCGTGCGTACCGAACTGAGGGAAGGCTTGCAAGGCTTCCAGCAGGGCCTGCTTGGCTAGGTGGGAGTCGATCTCCACAAGAGTCCCTACGAGTAATTTTACCACCGACACGAATCGCCTCCGGGTTCGACAGCGCGCCCTATTGAAAAGCTCCCTGTAACCGCGAACCACCAAGTTCACCCCTGGGCGACCCATCCGAACTGCAGCCCGGTTCAGAAACGTGGCAATGTGGAAAGAGAACCATGCCTCGGCACGTCCAGAGTCGAATCCTTGCTGATCCTGGCTGGAGACTCCGAGATCGGGAAACGGCGCCCCGCTCGCAGGGTCGGAATTGGTTCTGACGATGAGGAGCTCCGGACTGCCCTCCGCGCCATTTCGAGATCCTACCCGTCGCGGTCCGAGGACGGGGCGCGCATCTTGAACAGTCGACTCTCCTTACCCGCCGCTGTCGCCGCCCTCACCCTCGTTGTCGCCGGTTGTTTCTACGTCAGCAGGCTGCTGTTTCTAGGCCTGCTCTACGGAATTCCGGTCGTCACGATCGCGTTCATGACCATTGCGATCCCGAGGTTCTGGCGAATCAAGAACCGTGTGGAACGCAAACAAACGCGGTGGGCGTTCCAACTGCACACGATTCGAAGCGTCCTGGTGGCCTTGGCTGCCATCGCGTTGACCTTGATGATGCTGGATAGCGCTGAAGTATCATTCATCTTTCTTTTCGCCGCGGCGGTTAGACCGCTTCGACCGCGCCACAGACGGCGACAGCTGAAATGACCTAAGACCACACTCCACGGTCCGTAAGCGGTTCACCGTAGAAGAAATTGTTGCTACCTTCTCATTACGATTTAGCCCTTTGGCCCATTGGCGAACACCCTTGCGGCATTCAATAATTAGGATTGGTCGGCCCAGCGGCGAGCGTCTCATGTATTCCGCCCAACAACCGGTATCTGGGGCCCCTAGCGGATATTGCCAGCCGATGCCTGCGGCGGCTGTAAGCGGCCAGAGCTAGTGCAAGCGACAGATTCTCATGGAAAACAATGAGAAAGCCGCCTTCGTTGACCTCTACGAGGCGCTTCAGTTGAGCCCGAATGCCGATAGCGTGACGATCGAACGCGTCTTCAGATTGCTAGCGCAGAGGTTCCACCCTGACAACAAAGAAACCTGCAATCCCGACTCTTTCAAGTTGGTTGTGAAAGCCTTTCGCACGCTGCGCGATGAGGAAGGGCGGGCCGCTTACGACGAGGTTTACCGAGCAAGGCAGAAACTTAAGTCGAGAGTGTCTGATCCAGCGACCGCCACCGATGAAAAACAAACTTCTAAAGAATTCCGACGAGGTCTCTTGTCTCAGCTCTATGCAAAGAGGATAAGCGACTTCGAGAATCCCGGAATGACGATCCTCGAGATGGAAGACGCGCTAGTGCTTACTATCATAAATTAGCGTATGAATGAGAAAGGGGTCGCTGCTGGACGTTAGCCTTGGTCCATTCGAACGGGGCGGCGTTTTTGTTGTGCGCTTGGACGAAGCGGTCGATGGCCTGGCGTACTTCGTAAGGGGAGGTGAAACTGGCCCCGCGCAACGCTCTACGGCTGAGAATACTGAACCAGATCTCGACCTGGTTGAGCCAGGAGGCGTAGGTGGGCGTGTAGTGCAGGTGCACCTTGCGGTGGCGTTTGAGCCAGCGATCACGTTTCGGTTTGTGGGTGTTGAGGTTGTCCAGTACGACGTGCAACTCAAAACCTTGGTAGAGATCGACCAGTTGATTCATGAAGTCAAGAAACTCACGCCGTCTGCGGCGCCGGTAATGCCCGGCCGTGACGTGGCCGGTGGCGACCTCCAGGGCCGCGAACAAGGTCGTTGTGCCGTGGCGCTTGTAGCCGTGCGAGAAACCCGTCAAAGCCTTGCCGTCGGGCAGTCTGAGCCAACCCTGGGCGCGCTCCAGGGCCTGGATGTTGGGCTTCTCGTCGACCGCCAGCACGATGGCGTTGTCAGGCGGGTGCAGATAGAGTCCCACGATGTTGGCGGCTTTACGCGAGAATTCGGGATCGGTGGAGAGGCACCAACTACGCCGCCGGCACAACGAGATGCCGCGCCGACGCAACACGCGCCAGACCTGTTGGTCGCTGACATCGCCCAGCGCCGCGGCCAGCCGTGGAGCCGTCCAGGTCGCCTGTCCGCAAGGCGGCGTGTCGTCCAGCTTTTGCAGAATGCGTTTTTCGGTGTCAGCGTCGTATCGCCGCGGCTTGCCGGGTCGCGTTTCATCCGCCAGACCGGCCAGTCGTTGGCCAGCGAAGCGCGTACGCCACTTCGACACTCGTGCGGCCCGCGTGCCCAACTGGGCGGCGATCTCCCGGTTCGACATCCCTTGCGCCGCCAACAAAATGATCCGGGCTCTGTCCGCCGCACGGCGCTCGCTCTTGTGCGCGCGTCCCCAGCCCTCCAACGTCCGGCGTTCCCCAGTACTGAGTCTGATACGCGTGGCTATTCTTGCCATGCCGCATTGTCTCATACATACTGTTATTTATGATAGTAAGCACTAGGCTGCGTGCGGGGGGACCTGCAAGTGGTTACTTGGTACTTGAGGGCGAAAGGTCTGATCGAGATGTTCGGTGAGGGTCAACACGCGATTACTCCTGAAGGTATGGACGCGTGCGAAGAGTGGGAAGCCGATGCATCGCCCCAAGGACTATCTACCCACTCCCATTCCCCGCAGGCCCTGCAGAATGGCGCGACGGCTGCCCCAGCAACAGTGCCGTGCGAGACGGCTTAGCGCAGGGAATCAATCCTGCTGCCGCGACTTGTTCCCAACGCCCTGATCTCTTCCGTTTGTCGGGCTTCTCTTCGCCGCGAACATCCCATAGCCCATAGCACCCTCGGCGTAGGCTTGCTGGATGGCCGAGAAGGAGCGGACGAAATCGAGAGTCCGCGGGTCGGCCAGAGGCAGCATCGCCTGAACTTCTTTCCGGCGAGGAAGCGCAACGCATTACCGGCGGGCTCATTGCGTGCTTCGACCGTCAGGTGGCGGGAAAAGCGGGCTAGGGATCCCCCTCCATGCGCTCGTTGTTTCTAACACCGCTTGGAAGGACAACGAGGTCCAGCCAGTATTTTCCTAGAGTCTTAAGCGCCTCAATGAACTGCGGCACATCAACGGGTTTTGTCAGGTATGAATTGCACCCCAGGTCGTACGCCAATCCGATATCACGGTCCGATTCCGAGGTTGTCAGCATCAATGCCGGGATTCTCCGCAAGTCCGCGGCGCCTTTGACGTGTCTGAGCACATCCATCCCCGACTTTCTGGGCATGTTGACGTCGAGCAACATGAGATCCGGGCGGGGGTTCGTATCCGGGTTCTCGAATGTCCGCGCCAGATAGTCCAGCGCTTCAACACCGTCGTTGGCCAAGTGAAGCTCACAGCGAAACGCCCCGGACCCCAGAACGCGGCGCGCGATTTCCTGATCCGCCGGATTGTCGTCGGCCAGCAGCACTACAACAGAACGTTTGTAACTTTGCGTCTCGTTATCGCTCATTTGTTTTGTCCATTGGCAGGTAGCGTGAACTGGAAACGTGCTCCATCGCCCGGCTTGGACTCGACCCATATCCGGCCGCCATGCCGCTCGACCGCGCGCCGGCAGATTGCCAATCCGACTCCGCTTCCCTCGTAGTCCTCCATACCGTGAAGGCGTTTGAAGGGGGCGAAGATTTGATCCGCGTATTCTTGTTCGATGCCGATGCCGTTGTCCTTCACTTCGACCAACCACATGGAGTCCTGCTGCTTGGCGGCGATGGTTATCGCCGGCGCCGCGTCGTAGCGCTGGAATTTCATCGCATTACTGAGAAGGTTTTGGAATAGCTGCGTCAACAGTATACGGTCGCCCGAGACGACAGGTAATTGCACTTGTTCCACCCGGGCGCCCGTCTCTGCCACACGTTCTCGCAGAGCGTCCAGGGAATCCCCGAGACAATCTTCGAGCGCCACGTCAGCCATCTGCAGGGCGGAACGGCTAGCGCGGGACAAGGCCAGCAAGTCCCTGATCAGCCGCTGCATGCGCCGTGCCGCGTTGGTGATGTGCTTCAAGTCGGTGGCGGCCTCGGGCGATAGCTCGTCGCCCAGGTCGTCTCGGAGGAGACTGCTGAAGGAGACAAGAGTTCGAACCGGCTCCTGGAGGTCGTGGGAGGCCGCGTAGGCGAATTGCTCAAGCTCTTGGTTGGCTTCCGACAGTTCCTCGGCGCGTTTCTCCGCGACCCTCTTCGAGGCCGATAGCTCCCGAGTGCGGGCGCCGACCAGTTCGGCGACGCGGGCTTCGCGGTTGCGGCTGACCGCCACGAAACCTGCCGCGGCGGTCGTGAACAGCAGCGCCGCCACGAGAAAGAACCAGCTCTGCGTCGTATCGTAGCCGGCGAGCAACTCCTCTGTTGCAGTGCAGCGAATGGTCCAGCGCCGGTCGGCAACCGCGACGTCGGCTTGATAAGCGAGGCCGGCGGGCGGGGGTTCTCGGTGTTTAGGGCCAAACAGCAGATCGGCCGCCGTCTCCGCCGCGCGATCTTCTATGCGGATGGACAGCGGCTGCTCGGCCAGGTAGCTGAGCGACTTCTCGATCATGTCGCCGATGCGATAGACGGCCAGTACAAAACCTTTGAGGGAGCCTGAACCGTTGTCTGCCGTCCGCGGCTCGCTAGCTTCGTAGACGGGCGAGAACGCTAGTGTAGTGCCACATAAATAACTGTACAATAACACCCTTTTCACGGTAGGATGGTTTATGTGGCCATCCGCTGACGCTCTACCCCTCACCGCTCCGCAGCGAAACGCTCTTCGTCGCCTGGTTCGAGGAGGCAACACAGCCCAGAAAATGGCCTTACGGGCAGGCATTGTTTTGCTGTGTGCGCAGGGGTTGGCGAACCACGCCATTGCCCGCGAACTCGGCGTCAACCGCAAGACCGTCATCCTGTGGCGAAAGCGCTTCGCCCAGTCCGGCCTCGACGGACTCCGCGATCGGACGCGCCCCGGACGCAAACCGGCGCTCTCCGCTGAATTCGTCCAATGCATCCTCGATACAACGCTTCACGAGAAGCCCCGGGCGGCCACGCATTGGAGCACCCGCACCCTCGCCAAGCACTTGGGCGTCTCCAAGATGGCCATCCAGCGCGTCTGGAAAGCGCACGGACTGCAGCCCCATCGCCTCGAAACTTTCAAGCTCAGCCGCGACAAGCAGTTCGTCGAGAAACTCCGCGACGTGGTCGGTCTGTACTTGAATCCGCCCGAGCACGCACTGGTGCTCAGTGTCGATGAGAAAAGTCAGATCCAGGCCTTAGACCGCAGCCAGCCGGGACTGCCCCTGAAAAGGGGTCGTGCCGGCACCATGACCCACGACTTCAAACGACATGGCACAACGACGTTGTTCGCCGCCTTCAATGTGCTCGACGGCAAGGTGATCGGCGAGTGTCTGCCGCGACATCGGCACCAGGAATTCCTCAAATTCCTACGCAAGATCGACCGCGAAACGCCACCGGCGCTGGAGCTGCATCTGATCGTGGACAACTACTCCACGCACAAGCATGAGCAAGTGAAGAAGTGGCTCGCGAAGCACCCCCGCTTCCACTTTCACTTCATTCCCACGTCTTCTTCTTGGCTCAATCTCGTCGAGCGCTGGTTCCGCGAGCTGACACAGAAGCGCATCCGCCGCGGCGTGTTCCGCAGTGTTCCCGAACTCGAGGCCGCCATCCACGAGTACCTGGAAGCGAGCAACCAAGCGCCCAAGCCCTTTGTCTGGACAGCTCCGGCACAAGATATCCTCGCCAAAGTCGAGCGCGCCGCCAAAACCCACGCCATTGTCCAGAACCGTTAGTGGCACTACACTAGGAACCCGAACTGGTTGGCGTCCTCTTGCACGAGGGTGATCCTGGCCGTCGCCGTGGCGCGTCCGCTCGCTTGCGCGCTTTCGAGGGCTTGCCGACGAGTTTGGTTGGATGCCAGGTCGAAGCCGAGCGCGGCCTCATTGCCCTCATAGGGAGCAACATGGTAAACGGGAAAATATTCGCTCCGAGTCCCGGCCGCCACCATCACTCCTTGCGCTTGCCGTTCGGTAATTTCGAACTGTGGAAAGTGGCGGCGGGCTTGCGATACGTAGTCACTCCTTTTTTCGAGCGGAATGCGCGGGATCCACTCGAGAGCCTGGATCGTTCGGTGTTGTTGAAGGAGAGGCTGGACGAAAGACGTGAACTCCGCGAAGCCCACGCCGGGAACCGCCGAGTAGAATGCCCGCAGCGATTCCAGGACCTCCAGATTCGCTTGGATCTCGCGCTCGACTGTGGCTACCTGGTCGCGCGCCATCGAACGAAAGTTAGCTTCCAGCACCTGCTGTTCGCGGCCTTGTAGGAAGAGGAAACCCCACAGCGACAGCATGACGCCGGCGGCGGCGGTTATGATCACCGGCAGTAGGCGCTTCGCGTTCAAAACGACGCCTCCAGCCCGAGCGCCACTCCGGTGCCTTGGACCCGAGGATTGATACGCTCAAAGTCGTTGTGGCGCAACTCGAGCGCGACCGCCAGACGATCGGTGAGCTTGTAGGTCAACTGCGGCTCAAGGACCCAGCGGCCCTTCCGCGCGCGGGTCCAATTCCAATCGACGAACCCGCCGATCGAGGCGCGTTGCGAGAGCGGAAAGAAATAGATGAGGCTTGCCTGTCCTCCATCGCCGTCCGTCTCGATCGGGAAGTAGCGCCACTGCAGCCAGCCCCTGTCACCGTATGTGCGATGCCGAAAGGTAACCCCGAACCTTGCCACGCTGTTACCCGCTCCCTGGAAGTCGTTGTACTCGGCCTGGAAACCGAGACCCTGGATGCCAACGTATTGCTTGGGCAGCGGGCGGCTGAGCCGGTACTCCATGAAGTAACGCTCGAACTCGTCGGCGCCCTCTCCGCCCTGGGCGCCGTGGATATCGGTAAACCCCCAAAACTGCAGGCCGAGGGGGAGTCCGGCGGCGCTCGTCACGATGTTCATCGTGCCGTAATTGCGAGCGTCGCGGTAGTAGGTAAGCTTCGCCGCGGTTCGCACTTTGGACGGTTCGACCGATGCCTTTGGATCAGCGAAAACGGGCGGGACGAGCAACGCGCCCACCGTCAGCACACCGAGGATGCGGGCAAGCCGCGATCCGTGCCGCGCCCTCCGGGATGATCCCATGGGCGCGCTGTGGGAAATCAGCCTGTATGACCAGGCGGAGCTATAGCGGGACCAACGACACAAAGTTTTCATAAGTGACCTCGGAGTACTCTTCGTCCCTTTCTCGGGCTTGTTTATGATTCGTGCTCCGAGAAGGGGCCGCCCAACGGCGTCTAACCCCGCCGTGAGCTCTCCGCCCGTTTGGGCTCGTGCCCGTCCCGGCCAGAGGAGAAGAACCGAACCTTGAGCAGTCGACTCTCTTTACCGGCGGCTGTCGTCGCTCTCACTGCGATTGCCGCCGGCTGCTTCTACCTCAGCAGGGCACTCTTTCTGACGCTCTTTCTAGGGTGCCTTTACGGAACCTCCTTGGTCACCATCGCCTTTCTGCCCGTTGCCATCCCCAGGTTCCGGCGGATCAAGAACCGCGCCGAGAGCAAGCAGACGCGCTGGGCGTTTCAACTGCACACGATTCGAAGCATCCTGGTAGCGCTGGCTGCGATGGCGTTGATCTTGATGATGCTCGTCAGCTTTGAAGGGCTGTTCATCTTCCTTTTCGTCGCGGCGGTTCCCTATGCATTTTTTGGCGTCCCAGCCGTAGGAGCGCTGATCGCGAATCTGCTGAAGGGACAACCCGACGCCGAGCTGTTTTACAAGGACCGCTGGGTTTGGGTTTCCCGTCTGCTGACGAGTCTTTCGTGGGTCATCTCCGCCGTCGTGATAGCGTTGGCGGTCGCGGTCTTCCAACCTTGGCCCATCTCCTTGCGCGAGGGACCCGACACGGAATGGTCCGGTCGGGCTTCGAGGCCACGTTCGGCTTCCCAGCAGGAGAAGGCGTCACTGAGCTTTATTGCCGGAAGTTTGTCTTCTGGCAGTCACAAGAGGAGTACGTCAAATTTCGATTCCGAGATCCCGCCGTGGTGGATGAGATCATGAAGTCTCTCCGAATAGAAGAGTCGGATCGGCCGCGGACCTACACCGTGATCCAGCGCCACTTCCGATCACGTTGGCTGACTGAAAACAAACCGGCGTCGGAAAAGATCACCGAGTATTACGAATCGCCGTGGGTTTCAGGCGGACGCCAGGTTGTTTGGATCGACCGGCCAGCCCGTTTGTTTTACTACATGGCAGTGGATTGAACGAGCGGCGCGCATAAGCGGCTAAACTAGTGGATTCACGATTCGCCTACAACCAGCTCATCCACCGTTGCCCCCGGGGCGACGTGTGAGTCTGGTGAAACGATAAGACCCTCTGAACGGTCGACGGAGATATTACTTGTTCCCACACGCTCGTGCTCGAAAGATGCTGCTCGTAACGCTGGCAGCGGCTGTCTGCGCCTTGGCGGCCGACGTCACCCCAGAGCGTCTTGAGAACGCGGAGGAAGAGCCCCACAACTGGCTTACCTACGGGGGCACCTACAAAGCCTGGCGCTACAGTCCTCTGGACCAAATCAACCGCGGCAACGTGCGAAAGCTGGCCCCTGTTTGGGCGCTCCAGGTCGGCGAGCTTAAGGGCGGACTCCAATCAACGCCGCTAGTCGCCGACGGCGTGATGTACCTCATAGGCCCTTGGAACAGAATCTTTGCCCTAAACGCCGCCACCGGTGAGGAAATCTGGCACTACTACTACCCGAGGCCGAAGAACGTCACATTCTATGGCACCTGGAATCGGGGTCTGGCCATCGGTCATGGACTTGTTTTTCTGGGGACGATGGACAATCACCTCTTGGCCCTCGACGCCAAGCGAGGCCGCGAAGTCTGGAAGGTGGAAATCGAAGACGCCGACCAATGCGGCTGCAACATCACCGGGGCTCCGCTAGTTGTGAAAGATAAAGTCATCACAGGAGTCTCGGGCGGGGACTCGGCGCACCGCGGCTACCTCGACGCCTACGACGTCAAGACCGGCCGGCGCGCCTGGCGGTTCTGGACAATTCCAGGCCCCGGCGAGCCTGGCCACGAAAGCTGGGAAGGCGATAGTTGGCGGTATGGAGGCGCCGGTACTTGGCTCACGGGGTCCTACGATCCCGAGTTGGATCTCTTGTATTGGACCGTCGGCAATCCCACCCCGGACATGTACGGCGATGACCGCGAGGGAGACAATCTCTACACGAATTCCGTCATCGCCCTCGACCCCGATAGCGGTAAGCTGCGGTGGTACTACCAGGAGATCCCCCACGAAGTATGGGACTTCGACTCGGCGTACGAGTCCATCCTCGTCGATCTCGACTACAAAGGACGCCAGAGGAAGCTGCTGGTCAACCCCAGCAAGAGCGGCTTTACCTGGGTGCTCGACCGCACGAACGGTGAGTTCATTAATGCCTGGTCCCTCGTTGAGAATTACAACTGGATCGAACGTATCGATGAGAAGGGCAACCTGATCGGGCGGCTGGAGCCGGAGGTCGGGAAGGGAACGTTCATCTGCCCTTCGATGGCCGGCGGACGAGGCTGGAATCACGGAGCCTACAGTCCTAAAACGGGATGGTTCTATTCCACGGGCAACGAGTGGTGCAACATCCTGCGAGCTCGGCCAGAGGAACCTCGGCCGGGCAAAGTATTCATGGGCGGGGAGGCCGAGGCACGTCCGCCGCCAAGTGGCAAGCCCAGCGCTCACCTCGGCGCCTACGACCCAATCACCGGCGAACGCCAGTGGACTTACAGGCCTAAGATCCCCCTGGCGGACTCGCAACTCGTCACCGGCTCGAACCTGCTCTTCACCGGTGATTACGAAGGCCGCTTCAACGCCCTCGACGCCACAACGGGTAAAAAGCTGTGGTCTTTCCGTACCGGCGCCGCCCACCGCGCCGGCCCGATCACCTATGCCGTCGACGGCCGACAGTACGTAGCCGCCCCCAGTGGCTCGTCGGGGGCTGGTATGGCCGCACTGTGGCCGGAACTAAAAGACTCTCCGGCCGGAAGCACACTGTTCGTTTTTGCGCTACCGGGGTCGAAATAGCCATGCTCTTACGAATTCCTGGACGACCCATCCTTTGGGTATCGACCGTCGCCTTGTCGCTGATCTTTTTCGCCGCTCTTCTCAGCGCCCAGACCGCAACCGTCAACCTGAAAGACGCTGCACTTTTGGAACAAGGCGGCAAGCTCTACTCCATGACGTGTGCAGTGGGTTACTGCCACGGCTTGGAGGGCAGGACCTTCGGAGCGCCGAAATTGCGCGAGCGAGAGTGGGACCCCCGGCAGCTGAACGAGACCATCAACAACGGGGTGTCGGGCACGACCATGCCCGCGTTCCGGGGAGTTCTTGCCGAGCGCGATATCTGGGCCGTCGTGGCGTACATCATGACCCTCTCGACCACAGAGTTGTCGGCGTCCGACGCCGTGCTGGAAATCGGAGCCGTAACCAAGGTGCGACAGCCCCTTTCGGAAAAGGAAAAACTCGGATTCGATCTGTTCTTCGATCTGCACAACGCCAAGCGCTGCAGTGTCTGCCACCTGCTCGGGGAGTGGGGCACGGCCATCGGCCCCGACCTGGCCCACGAAGCCGACGAACACTCGGCGGAAGAGCTACTGAGCGACATTGTGGAGCCTGACGATGGGATCGCCGGCGGGTTCGACCAAACGATTGTTGTGACGAAACACGGCGAGCAAGTAGCGGGGATCAAAAAAGAGCAGACCGATGAGTTTATCCGGATCTACGACACCACGACCTTTCCCGTCCCCCTACGAACGCTCTACAAGGAAGAAATCAAGAGCGTAACCACGAAGAAAGTATCCACAATGCCCTCTGACTACGGTGAGATGTACTCAGCGGAAGAGCTGGACGCAATCGTCGCCTACCTAAAGTCAGGGAAGTTCTGAAGCTGGCTGCCGGCGACTCGGCCTGCCCCTAACGGACAGTGGAAGATGGGCGGACGCAGCGGTCCGCCCCTACAACGTCAAAGAATGCCGCCCGGTGCGGTTCTCCGGCCTCAGGCCACCAAAGCCCCGATCATGATCGCCAGCGCCACCTGGGCGCACACGGTGACGGCGCAGGCCGCCACATTCTGGTCGCGCTCGACTTCGATCTTGAGGGTTGTGTGAGGCAGGAAAGCTTTATCAATGAGAAATTGGAAGGGGATGAGCAGAATGATCCCCATGGCAGTGCTTCTGGCGAACCCGATAATCCCTTCGGCCCATGTAGTGAAGGGTCCCGCGATTGTCCACGAGAGGATGATGCCGAGAGTGAGCAGGGTTCCACCCAGCATCACACCGGCCGCGGCGTTGCCCTTTTGAATCTCCTCGATCATGTTGAAGGGCGTCGAGAACTCGTAGATCACGGCGAAAAGCAGGAGTGCGAGCTGCCCAAGCAGAAAGAAGCCCACAGCGGTCTCCCAGCCACCGCCTTCGCCGCTAAACGAACCGTAGGCGATCAAGCCGGTGGCGGCATAGCTGCCGAACTCGGTGAAGCCGACCGCCGTATTGTTGTCCTTCAAGGCTGCGTTGTTGTTGATGCGCCGTAGAATGATCTTTTCGACGATGAACTGAGCGAAGAAGAGGAAGGCCAGCAGAATAACGCAGTCAAGGACGATGAGGCCCGTCTCTCGAAGGTAGGCCTGGACGCCTGAACCAAAGCCACGCATGCCGCCGCTCACAACCCCCGCCAGGCCGAACCCGAAAGCAACGCTTAATCCGCAACGGCGCAGAGCGACCGCGACGTTGCCTTTCTCCTCGATCTGGTGATCGGCGGTGAACTCGGCCGGGTCGGCGCCGCTGGGGATGTCGAAGGAAGCTCGAAAACGCACGTCCCGCAACTTCTTGGCAAGCAGCAGAATGAGAAATACGATTAGGGTATCGACGGCAGCCGTCAGAAAAGTCTGAATCATTTCCTTCTCCTTACTCAGCCTCGGTCAAACGTGCATCCGCTATTTACCGCTGCCTCCGAACGAACCGCCCCGGCCGCCGGGTCCGGCGCCACGCACCGAGGCGGAGGCGCGCCGGAATCCCCCGCTGCCGGCGAACGCACTGCCCTGGTAACGGGGCGCGGTCTGGGTCACTTGGCCTCGGGAGCCGTAGAGCGGAGCCGTTTGCGTTCCGCCGTAAAACGGCCGGCGGCCGCGATAGTCACTCCCCCAAGTGTTCCAGGTGTTGTAGCCGTAGTAGTGGCGGCGGCCTCCGAAAATCAGATGGTAGAACAGGTAGGTCTCGAAAAAGCCCCAGCGCCTCCCACCGCGACCGTCACTCTCCCAGCGACCGTAGCGAGGGTTGCCGACATAAGCCATGCCGGGAGGGGTCGCCTCGGTGATCTTCTCGCTTTCGAATGACCCGTAGGGCTTGGCCTCAATGTCCATCCCCAGGTCGTTGATATGGGCGTAGAAGAACGCCTCGCTGACGGGAATCCAGTCGGTCTCTTGCCGCTCACCTTCCCTCACGACGGCGTACTTGTGGAAATAGGCCTCTTGAAATTTCTGGATCCAGAATTCCGCCTCGTCGTCGCGCTGGTGGGACCAATTCACGTCGGGATTGATCCGCATCGCCTTCCAGCGGTCGACGTCCACACCTCTTGAAAGCCCTAGGGCTCTACCCCGCCGACGATACTTGGCGAGGGGGTCCACGTTGAGCTTATCGAAGTAGTCGTAAACGTCCTCGGGCACTTTGCGGGCAGCGTAGTCATAATTATGTAGCGGAGGGCGATCATAGCGGCTCGACCAACTGAGGCGCCTCACGATGAGGTAGAAATCCGCTCTCATGTCAATCAGAGTTTTGGAGTAGCTTGTGCCCAGCTCCTTGAGTTGGCCCGCGGTGTTTTCGGAGAGCAAGTTGAGATGTTCCGCACAATGCTTCACCGTCATCGTGTGGTCGCCCACTACGTCACCGGAACCTTCGGCCGAGGCAGACTTTGCCTTGTCTAGACCGTCTTGGGCGTCGCTGTAGAGAGTGGCCCCTGAGGTAGCAAAAGCGCTGATATCGGCGGCGCGCGATGGGTGGTTCTTGGCAGCCTCGTCGACCGATCCTTGCAGCTTGCCGAGAGTCACTCGCATGCCGTCGACGAGGTCCCCCGATTCGGAGACAAGCTGCGATGCGTCAGCCTTGGCTCGGCGCTGGAACTCTTCTCGTGCCTTGGCAAGCCGGTCGCGACTTTCCGCCGGCTTCTTGATGAGCCGGCTTGCCTTGCGGATCTCAGCCGAGATCGGCTTCAGCTCCGCCCTAAGCTTCGCGACGTCTTCGGACTTGTCGGCTTCGAGGATCGGGGCGACTCTGGCTTGGTAGCGCTTCTTCGCTTCGTCGAGCGCGGCGCCCGCCTGCTTGAAACTGTCCCCCAGGTTTTCCCGTCGCACGAAGGGACCAAAGAAGCTATCTTGTGCGACCTTGTCGAAATCCGACTGGGCGGCGGGAAGCGCCTTCCGCTGTTCTTCCACCCGGCTGGCGGCGCCTTCGGCCCGCCGTCGATCGGCGCTCGGAAGTCCGCAACTGGCCAGCGATACCACTACGGCCAGAACAGTCGGGACATAGGCCCGGGTTATCATCTATGGCCTCCATTTCCTCCGAGCCGGCTGGCGTCACTCTTCAGGCGAATTCGAGTCGAGGTCCGGACAAGGCTTTGCTCGACGGGATAGGAGTGGGCCGTACGGACGTCCACGCTCGCGTGGTCGGAGGCTCGAACCCAGACCAACGTTTCCGGCATGGGCGTCGAGTCATCGGGTCGAGGGAAGCGAAAGGTGAGACCGATTTCGTTAAAACGGTCCGCGGCAAGCACGATGTCCTCTTCCAGTTCCCGGCGAACATCCGCCGCCTGCCTCCACTCGATCCGATCGATGCGTGAGCTGTACTCGAGATCATGGCAGAGGGTTAAGTCGACCTTGCCCCCGGCCTTGTTCGTTGGTCCCCAATAGATGTTGTCGTCGAGCTCCGCGGCTCCGTCCGTGCAAGCCAGCACTTCCGTCAATCGGCGTCCCTGGATGTCGTAGTGAATCATGTGGCTGGCGCCGATGATATGGGCCTCGATGAGAAGATCGCCTAGGAGCAGATCCCCTTGCTTGAGAATCGAGAAACGGGACTTTTCGACGAGCCCCGGGATGAGGTGAAGACGCAAATCGGTCGCCGATTCGTCCTTATAGACGATCTCAGGCATTCCGGTCTCCTGAGTCTTCTCCGGTGGTAATCACTTCGATCGCGGCGGGGTTGAGTTTCCCGCTAAGGATAATGTTGTGCTCGTAGCCTTCGTCTTCGTCACCCCACTCTTCGACGCTGATGAAAGTCTCTTCGTCGTCGGAGGCGAATTGGTACTGATGAAACGGCGTCCCCTCCTCTTTGCTGTCCCGGAAGAAGGTGACTGCTGAATCTTCGTGATAGGAATAGGGCCGTTCTCGGTAGTGGGCGGAGCCCTCTTCGTCTTCGGAGATCTTCCACAGATGCTCTTTCCCCTGAATGCCGACCTGGGCAAAAGATAGCTTTTCAAGCGAGACGAAGACCGACACTTCGTCGCCTTTTTCCCATTCCAGATAGCTGGTTTGGCCATCTTGCAAGCAATAGAGGACGAGTTCGGGCCAACGGAAGCCCTCTCTCTCGTAAGTGTTGATGCCTTGGATGAGATAGCTCTTTCCGCCGAACTTGAACAGCCCGCCGATTTTAGCATCCTCGATCGAGAGCTTATAGCGCTCTTTCGGAGGAGCGGCTGCCGCCAGTTGGCGGATGGCGGCAAACTGCTCGTCGTAGCGTCTCGTAGTAGCAGTGTCCAGGAGTGATGCCATGCGTCTCTCGTCTACTGGCTAGGCGGCGATGTGGTCTCCTCAGACTCGGCAGGCTCGGACTTAGCTTCGATCTCGGGAAGGTCGCGCGCTGCCTCGAGAGCTTCGACCTTGGGTTCGAGCACAGCGGACATCCTGTTCAGCTCGGCAATTCCGGTACGCGCTTTCTCGGTGCCGAGTTGCCGGATCTCATCCATCTTGTCAAGGGCCTCGAGCAGTGTGTTGTGGGCCTTCTTGACGCTTTCCAGCGCAAGGACAGGATTGTTTTGCATCTCGCCGATTTCGGCCGTCTGGCGCCCGATGGCCGCCGCGTTGGCTTCCAGCATAGCGGCCGTGGTTTCTTGGACGCCCTTCACCGCCATGGCGACTTTTTTCTGCTGGGCAAGTGCCGCCTGGATGGCCAAGCCCACGGTCAGCAAGTTTTGCGTCACCATGACCGTGCGGTCAACCTGTTCGGCGAGGGTGTCGTTGTTCTGCAGCGTCATGTCGATGGAGACGAAAAACTGCAGGTTGACCTGCTCCATGGTGCGCAGGTCTTGGACCCGCATGGCGACTCTGTGCATCATCGCCTGCAGCTTCTGTCGTTCGCCCGGATCGCAATCTAGCAGGGCATCATCGAGCTTTTGCCACAACAGCTCGCCGACATAAGCGCTCTGCTGGATACCAAGCTGCGCCTGCTTCACCTGCTGATAGAGCTGCTCAAGCTCGGCGTTGTCTTGCAACAGTCTGTCTTTGCCGGCCCGAAGCCCGGCCATGATGGCGTCAATCTGGGTCTGAACGGACTCATACTTGACGGCGATATTCTTCAGGACCTTGCCGATGCCGGGGACGCGGCCCAGCAGCCTGCCTAGCTTGCCGGGCTGGCTCAAAACGTGAGGGTTGATCTCGTCCATCTGGTGGCGAAGCTCGACAAGCGCCTTGGGAATCTCGCCGCCTTCGCCGTCTACCTCTTTGAGTAGAGTGCCTACCCGAGTTTTGAGCAGGTTGATTTCTTGCGCGGCGCTTTGTTGCTCGCGCGCTCCGAGGGCGCCCAACTGTCGGGAGAGTTGGCGGTCTCCCGGTTCGGCTTGGACCTTGCCGGCCAACTCCTCAGCCCGCTCGACCAGCGCCGATTCGGCGGCCGAGTCCAGCCCTTTGGGAGCTAAGGGGACCAGAGCCTTCTGCTCAACTTCCCCGCCCCCGGGTGTGGGGCTTGCGGTGGGCGTTGGATCACTCATCGGTGTTTCTCCTTTTGCCGCAGGCTGCTAGGCCTCCTCAACAAAGCGGGCTCGCAGGAATGCGGCCTTGGCTCGGAAGTCACCCAGTTTTTCACTGCGAACCAGGTCCGCCACGTTGTCGAGTTCAGACTCGAGACCGTTGAGGCTCTTGAGCAGCTCCTCGCGACGGCCCTCGCGTTCCGTTTGTGAAAGAGCAACGTAGGGGTTGACCACACGCGGCAAATAGTCCTTTGCCATCTTGTTGACGGCCCAGGTAAGCTCATGGCCGTTGTGGCGTTCGTTGATGCCCGGCAACAGCTCCCGCAACTTATCGATGATCCCTTCTACTCGCGTCACAACGTCGGGGGCCAGCCCCTCCTCGCGAATCGCAATGTTGATCGTGACGAGATTGTCCAGCAGTCCGCGAAGCTCAGCCGCCGGATCAACGACAGGAGAAGCAACCTCCGGCTTGGGCTTTTTATCGAGATAACGGTAGACGAGAATGGCGACCGCGGAGGCCACGGCGGCGCTGATTACCGCAATCACGACGACGTCAAAGAGCAGATAGACGAAGATGGCCAGTGCGAGGCCTACGCCGATGGCGACTGCCCAACGCTTTGTGCTCGCCTTCATGCGTGGAGTTTCGTGCCGATCGCTTCGAGTCTAGCAGGTTTCTTGGCCCCTACAGCGTTATCTAAAGCTAAAGATAATCCTGAAAGGGGGGAGTGTTTCCGACACAAGATGATCCTGAAACGACGGCAGGCGGGAGCGGGCGCAGTGCGGGTGAATCGAGTCACCAGGCAGCATGCTCAAAGTCTCACGCTGGTCGAGAGGCGCGAGTTTGTGGCCTCCGGCGGCGACCTCGGCTTGACCGGCGCCGAGCGCAAGCAGATCGATGACCTCGTCGAGCGCACTCTGCAGGCGCACGAATACCTGCGGCGGTCGAACCCTACAACGACCGGCGAGGCTTGCCAGCCCCGGACTCGGCATGGATGGAGGGGGAGATCCCTCGCCCGACCAACCCCTTTTCAGAATCATTCTTGGATTCGAAAAAAGCTCCTGGTCCCTTGCTCCTTGCCTACCGCGTGTCAAATCCGTTACGCTAGACTAGGCGAAGAAAAGGAGAAGGAGGGTCCCTTGAGCCTGTCCCTAAACTTCCCTGATCCCCAGACCCCACAACAAAAACCGGCGTTGCCCGACCCGTTGGTTGGGCGCGACACCTCGCTCGACAGCCTGGTCAATCACCTGGAGGCCCTGGAACGCCAGGAAGACTCGCCGATTACCGCCATCCGGCGCCAGGCAGCCCGGGAGGCAGAATTCGTGGACCTTCCCGAAGCTGTCGACCCTCGGCTCAAGACGGCGCTCGCCTCTCGTGGCATCACCCGGCTCTACAGCCACCAGGCGGAGGCATTCGCGCGAGTTGCGGCCGGAGAGAACATCGTTCTTCCTACACCAACCGCGAGCGGCAAGACGCTTTGCTACAACCTGCCGGTGCTAAACGAGCTTCTTCGAGACAGTGGGATGTGCGCGCTCTACCTGTTCCCGACCAAAGCTCTGTCGGAAGATCAGCTCGATGAATTCCACGGCTTGATCGAAAGCGTCGGCGCGGACATTCGAGCCTTCACCTACGATGGCGACACACCACAGGACGCCCGCCGGGCCATTCGCCGCCGCGCCAACGTGGTGCTGACCAATCCCGACATGCTGCACGCCGGCGTGCTGCCGCATCACACGCGCTGGGTTCGGTTTTTCGAGAACCTCCGCTACATCGTCGTGGACGAGTTGCACACTTACCGCGGCGTTTTCGGAAGCCACGTCGCCAACCTGTTCCGCCGTTTGAAACGGGTCTGCGACTTCTACGGATCGAAGCCCCAATTCATCTGTTGCTCGGCAACGATCGCGAATCCCAAACAGCTGGCGGAATCTCTGATCGAACAGCCGGTTTCCCAAGTCGCGGACAATGGCGCCCCCAGCGGGGAAAAGTTCTTTGTCTTCTACAATCCGCCCGTCGTGAACCGGCAGTTGGGCATCCGGCGAAGCTACATCGCGGAGACCCGCCGCCTGGCCTCAACTCTTCTGGATCGGCGCCAGCAAACCCTCGTGTTTGCCAACAATCGCCTGGCGACAGAGATCCTCGTCCGATATCTGAAGGAAGCTTGCCGGCGCGGATCGTTTCCGCCAGACTCGATTCGCGGCTATCGCGGAGGCTACCTGCCACGCGAGCGGCGAGAGATCGAGCGCCAGTTGCGGAGTGGTGAAATTCTCGGTGTCGTGGCGACGAATGCTCTCGAACTTGGCATCGACATCGGCTCCCTTGACGCGGTCGTCCTGGCGGGCTATCCGGGATCGATTGCCTCCACCTGGCAGAGGGCGGGCCGAGCGGGAAGGCGCGGCTCGCTTTCCGTAACGGTTCTGGTGGCCTCGAGCGCGCCGCTCGACCAATACATCGTCGAGCACCCCGAGTATTTTTTCGACGCCTCTCCCGAACACGCTCAGATCAACCCCGACAACCTCGAGATCCTGATCAGCCATCTGAAGTGCGCAGCGTTCGAGTTGCCGATTCAAGACGGGGAGAAATTCGGCCCCCACCCGACGGCCGAGCCTTGCGAGTTCCTCGCGGAGGCGGGCGTTCTTCATCACGCGGGCAGCGCCTGGCATTGGACGTCGGAATCCTATCCGGCCGACGCCGTCAGTCTGCGGAAGATTACCAGCGACAACTTTGTCGTCGTCGATATCACCACCGAGGCAAGAGTTATCGGCCAGGTCGACTTCCCGGCGGCCCTGACGACGCTCCACGAAAAAGCGATCTACATGCACGAGGGAAAGCTCTACCATGTCGAGCGATTCGATTACGACGAGCGCAAAGCCTACGTGAAACACGTGCAGTGCGATTACTTCACCGACGCCATCGATTACACGCAGGTCAAGACTCTGGACTCTTTCGATTCCGCGTCTATCAACTGGGCCGTCGCTCACCAGGGAGAAGTGCGCATTAACCGCCAGATCGTGGGCTTCAAGAAGATCAAGTTCTACACCAATGAAAACGTGGGAGCGGGTAAGCTCTCGATGCCGGAGCAGGAAATGCACACCACGTCATTCTGGCTGACCTTCCCCGAAGGATTTCTGGAGGCGTTGAGCGACTACTCCCCGACCGAAAAGCAGCACGGCGTGGTCGGCCTGGGGAACGTTCTGCGGACGGTGGGTTCGCTGCTGTTGATGTGCGATCCGCGAGACCTGGGCGTAGCCTTGGGCAGCGAAGACCAGACAGGATCGAATCTGTTCGAGCCGACGCTCTACCTCTACGACAACTATCCGGGCGGCATCGGCCAGAGCGAACCACTGTTCCGGCTGCGCCAGGCCCTGCTCGACCGATCGCGCGAATTGCTTTCGTCCTGTCCCTGCGATGGGGGCTGTCCTTCGTGCGTAGGCCCGATCGGCGAGGTCGGAGAGAAGTCCAAAGAGGTAGCGAAGCAGTTGGTGGCGCGGATGCTGGAGCCGTCGAAAGGCGAAGCTGCACTCGCCGGGTCAGCCACCCCAAGTCGAGACAGAGACGGCAAAGTCGGTGCATGAGAACCGTGCGCAGGAAGGTGTGAAAAAATCGGGACTGCCCCAAGCGGCGCTCTCGGAAGCCTCGTGGATTCGCCAATTTTCACTCGCCGCGGCTGGCTGTCCCAGCATTTTTTCGTGCCTTCCAGTCCCGGAACACTCACATAGGGCAGGTGAAACAAGCCGTCGGTCGAGCGGACCCGAGAACATCGTCCGATGAATCCTGACCTCAAGTCGCAACTGGCTAACTTGCGACGTCGCGTCCGTCGAGTGGAAAAGAACGCCCCGAAGCGACCGGCTGGAGCTCCGCCCAACGGGACCTTCCCCCGCCACATCCAGGACTGGCCGCATGCCAACCTCGCTGCTTCTCAACTTGCCGACGACATGCCGTTGGGCGATCCGGAGCACTACCGGGCCGAGACATTGTTGGACGGCGAGGTCATCGAAAACAGCCGCGGCCGCTACTTCTTGTCCGAGAAACTGTACGCTTCCCACCAGCGCCACGGCAGCATGGAGATTTCTCACCTGGCCGACCAACCGGGCGAGCTGCTATCGGCCATTTCCCGAGATGAAATTCCGGCCTGCGCCCCCTCCCGTTGGGCTTTTCTGGACACCGAGACGACCGGCCTAGCCGGTGGAACCGGAACCTGCGCGTTTTTGATCGGCGTAGGAACCATCGAGGACGCCGGTTTTCGAGTGCGTCTTTTCTTTATGCGTGACTTCGACGAAGAGCCTGCCATGCTCGAAGGGCTAGCCGACTTCTTGGCCGACTACGAAGTCTTGGTTACGTACAACGGCAAAGCCTACGATTCTCCGCTTCTCGAAACGCGCTATCGACTTGCTCGCCTGCCATTCCCGCTCGAAGCTTTACATCATCTCGACCTGCTGCATGGATCCCGCCAATTGTGGAAACTGCGTCTCGAAAGCTGCCGCCTAGCGGACCTGGAATACGAGATTCTCGGCGTGGAACGAGAAGGTGATCTCCCGGGAGAGCTGATTCCCTACTACTACTTCGAGTACCTCAAGACGAAGCAGGCTTTCCGGCTCGTGCCACTTTTTCACCACAATGTCATCGACATCGTCTCACTGGCATGCTTGACCGCCGTCGTGCTACCGGCTTTCTCTTCCGGCGGTGAAGCCGGCCTCCGACACGGCGCCGACCTGCTTGGGCTTGCACGTTGGCTGCGCCGCTCGAAAGAACACGAATCCGCGTTGAGGCTCTACCACCGGGCGATCGAAGCCGGCCTGGCGGATGTCAGTCTGTTCGCGGCTCTGTGGGAATCGGCTCTGCTCGAGAAAAAGCTCACTCGCCATGAAGAGAGTCTTCTGACTCTGTCGGATCTGGCTAGCGTGAAGAACCCCTATCAGCAGCCCGCGCTCGAGGAGCTAGCGAAGTACCGTGAACACCGGGATAAGGACTTTAGGACGGCGCTCGAAGCAACCGAAGCGGCGCTGGCGATCGACAGTTCCCCGGAACTGCTGCACCGCAAGAGCAGGCTCGAAAGGAAACTGTTGAAGAAGGCTGTTGCGGACACATCAGAAAGCGACAACTGACTCTTCTAATCGCCCAGTTCTGAAGGTTCAGCTCGTTTGTATTGCAAAGGTTTACGTTCGTCTTGGCGCGGTCTCCTGCGAAGCCAACCGGGACTGCGCGCGCAAAGACTTCGACAGGGTACTGAGGCTAGGTTCCAGAAGTTTAGGTACTTGTTTCTCCAGCGGTTCATTCCTTAAATCGAGCAACCTGTTGCTCCCAGAAAGGGTTTATACTGCGTAGAGACGCTCCGACCAGCCAGGGGTCTAGGGTAAATTCCTCGATGTTCTGGAGCAAATGCCGGAGGGTATTCGAGCGGAGGTCTCGATAGGATCACTTTGGACGCTTTTCTAACGGCCCTGGTACGCCGCTTGTTCTCCCGATGCAAAAACTGATAGCAAGTGCCGTCGGATTTCTCTGTCTGCAGATGTTGGTGCTGTCGGCCCAAGTCAGTGGGCAGCCTCCGGCCTCCACCTGCAAGCCCGGTGACTTCGTGGTGCTGGGATCTCCACAGGAATTCGGGCCGAAGAAGGACAGCCAATTCAAGGTTCTCATTGACAAGCGATTCGACGGTGGGTTTCTCACGACAGAAACCATTTGGATCCCGGTGATCGAGCAGGCGGTTCCGAAATGGAATGGCATCCCGGGTTCTACTTGGAGTTTTGAGATCGAAGGCACAACGCAGGCCCCAGCCACCGATGAGGATGGCAAGACCACCATCGCAGGTTGCAGCTTCCTGTTTGCATGTCCGGATGAACCTCCCGAGCCGCCGGGTGGCGAGCCGCCGCCGGGCATTCCGTTAGCAGCGCACCAGACGATCCTAGCGGTCACGGTGATCAACTCCGACCTTTCCGCGGAAAACTCAATCGAAGACTCAGACATCTTCTTCAACCCACAGGCGCCATTTCAGACCAACCCGAACGGGACCCAGATTGACTTTGAAACGGTCCTGCTTCATGAGTTGGGCCACGCTTTGGGTCTTGACCACAACGACAACTGTGTCGTTGGCCCCACCGTGATGGAATCGGTGGTGGATTTCGGAGAGCGGAAACGCGATCTGTCTGCGTCTGAAACGGAAGGGACGAAGTTCCTCTATCCGGACGGTTCGTCCCCAGCCATAAGAATCTTCGAGAGAGACGCGGTAGTGGAATTCCAGGCGGCCCAAGGCGGGCCGAACCCATTCTCGAAGGCGGTACCGATCTTCGGCCCCCGAGGAGGGCGCTGGATCGCGTCATCGTCTGCCGCTTGGTTGCAGGTCGATCCTCCAACCGGCCGCTTCCTGTTTGATGGCGAGATCAACGTTGCACCGGACGTTTCCGGTCTCGACGTGGGAAGCTACCAGGCGACGGCTTCGATCGAGCTCGAAGGATTTGCCGGACCGTCGGCAATCGTGCAAGTCAACCTAGAAGTACTGTCTAGCGCGCCGATCGGAATAGAACCGAAGCTCACCCGAGCGGGCATCGTCAGTGCGGCCAACAACCTGTCGCAGGCACTGGCGCCAGGGTCACTATTCACCCTCTTCGGCTCGCAGCTAGTGTAGTGCCACATAAATAACTGGACAATAACACCCTTTTCACGGTAGGATGGTTTATGTGGCCATCCGCTGACGCTCTACCCCTCACCGCTCCGCAGCGAAACGCTCTTCGTCGCCTGGTTCGAGGAGGCAACACAGCCCAGAAAATGGCCTTACGGGCAGGCATTGTTTTGCTGTGTGCGCAGGGGTTGGCGAACCACGCCATTGCCCGCGAACTCGGCGTCAACCGCAAGACCGTCATCCTGTGGCGAAAGCGCTTCGCCCAGTCCGGCCTCGACGGACTCCGCGATCGGACGCGCCCCGGACGCAAACCGGCGCTCTCCGCTGAATTCGTCCAATGCATCCTCGATACAACGCTTCACGAGAAGCCCCGGGCGGCCACGCATTGGAGCACCCGCACCCTCGCCAAGCACTTGGGCGTCTCCAAGATGGCCATCCAGCGCGTCTGGAAAGCGCACGGACTGCAGCCCCATCGCCTCGAAACTTTCAAGCTCAGCCGCGACAAGCAGTTCGTCGAGAAACTCCGCGACGTGGTCGGTCTGTACTTGAATCCGCCCGAGCACGCGCTGGTGCTCAGTGTCGATGAGAAAAGTCAGATCCAGGCCTTAGACCGCGGCCAGCCGGGACTGCCCCTGAAAAGGGGTCGTGCCGGCACCATGACCCACGACTTCAAACGACATGGCACAACGACGTTGTTCGCCGCCTTCAATGTGCTCGACGGCAAGGTGATCGGCGAGTGTCTGCCGCGACATCGGCACCAGGAATTCCTCAAATTCCTACGCAAGATCGACCGCGAAACGCCACCGGCGCTGGAGCTGCATCTGATCGTGGACAACTACTCCACGCACAAGCATGAGCAAGTGAAGAAGTGGCTCGCGAAGCACCCCCGCTTCCACTTTCACTTCATTCCCACGTCTTCTTCTTGGCTCAATCTCGTCGAGCGCTGGTTCCGCGAGCTGACACAGAAGCGCATCCGCCGCGGCGTGTTCCGCAGTGTTCCCGAACTCGAGGCCGCCATCCACGAGTACCTGGAAGCGAGCAACCAAGCGCCCAAACCCTTTGTCTGGACAGCTCCGGCACAAGATATCCTCGCCAAAGTCGAGCGCGCCGCCAAAACCCACGCCATTGTCCAGAACCGTTAGTGGCACTACACTAGCTCCCCGTCCACCGGTATCAGGATCACGTTGCCGCGACCCAACTCAATCTCCGCTTCGCCGCTGAGTTGCTCCAACTTCACGTTGCGAGTCGTATCCGCGAGAATCTTGACCGGTCCCTCGACGCCGGAGATCATAATGGATCGAGAGCTCACGTTGAGTTCTCCCGGCAGCCGTCGGAGTTGAATCTCGCCTCGCTCGGAACGGACGATCGATTGTTGCAGCCGGGACAGGCGAAGGGTTCGGAAGTTTTCGCCGTCGATTGTGAGAGGACCTGATACATCCTCCACATCGACCGTTCACGCACCGCCTTCGAGATTGAAACCGGCGCGAAGGTTTCTACCCAGGACTCGCCGGACGTGCTCAGTTTCGACCGCTACCAAACCCCCGATGTCCTCGAGATCGATGGTGCGGTGCCCGCCTTCGACGCTGACGGCGCCGTCGAGCCCGGAGACTTCAAGATCCGCGCCTCTTCCCTCGAGACGGAAGGACAGATGGCTCGGCATCTCGAGTTCAATGTCAAAGCGGACGCGACGGGAATCTCTTTCCGCTCCTGGGGTCGGCTCCACCACAACCTGATTCCCAAGACGCGAAATCTCGAGATTGATACCTGCCTCAATTTCCTCGGCGGACTCCCGCTCCTGCGCGCGGACCCTCTTGTCTCCCTTGACGGTCACTCGCTGCGCTTCCGACCCCAGAACCCGAACGCGGCCCTGCAGATTGCGCACGACAACCGCGGATTCGGTCTCGATCTCCACCGACTCCTCGACGAGAAAGTGGTGCGTTTCTCCCCATATCTCGAAGACAGCCGGCGGCCAAGACACGTGCCACCCCTCGCCCCCCTGCCGAGAGTGGGCTGCAGAGCCGATCAGGCACAGCAGTATCGTCAGCAGCACCGCGCCAGGTCCCAGTTCCCTCGGAACGGGCCGGCTGAACACGAGCGCGGCCAGGTACTCCAGCAGTCGGAAGCCGCCCCACACGACCAGAATCCAGGGCCAATGGTTTGCGAACAACCTGAGCGGGGAAACCTCCGGCCGCAATTGCGCGAGGAGCAAAACGAACCCCAGCGCGATCAGCAACAGAGGACCGAATAGGGATTTGCGCTTCATACGCCTACATTTGTAAATCGAGACCCCGCCCTACTCTGCTACCGGTCCGAGGAAACCAGACGTTCCACAGCCAGCGAGAGGCCCAGCAAGATCAGAATCGTCGGCCACGTCTGGCTCACTTTGTAGCCGCCGGCGTAGTCCACGAGAAACAATACGCCAATGGCGATCAGCATAAGCGGACCGCCGACGCCCCGCACGACGTTTCGAGTTCGTGACAAGTTCGCCATGAGTCTAGCGGCTGTCGCCTTCAGTCCGATGGCCTTGGTGGAAAGACGGTGGCGCAGCTGAGGTAGTCTCCGACGGCGCCCCCTGCTCGCTGCCAGGGAAAGCTTGCGCATCCGGATGGGAAGCCTGCGGGTTAGCGGTCGTGCCCGTCGGGGTGAAGCGAGAGCCATCGTGGGTTCCGGGGTTCTCAGTCATCCTGCGATAGAGCATATAGACGCCGGTCGCGATCAGGATTACCGGCCAGTAGCGAGAAAGTTGCCGCAGCTGCCAAAAACCCAGGGAGTTGAGTAGAAACAGCACGCCGACCACGATCAGAACGATACCTCCCGCCGGCGACCGACTCGTGGGGCTGCCGAATGAAAGCAGCCCGGAAAACTCGTCCACCTCTTCGCCTCGCCGCAAAGCCCGAGCCGTGCGGTATGCTTCAATCGGCATGTAGAACGTCAGCAGTATCACCAAAATGACGAACACCGGGGGTGCCTTGCCGCCGGAGGACGCGACGCCGATAAGCCCTCCCCAGAGCACGGCATGAACGACCCCTTTCGCGTATTGCCCGTTGTAAATGGCACCGACGCCAGGCACAAGGCCGAGCAGGGTGGCTAGAGCCGGGGAACCGGGTCCTCGAACAGGTGCGGACGCCGAGTCCGTCCGCGGGTGGACCGTTGCTCGTTCTTGCTCAGCCGACGCCTGCGTTTCCGGTCCCGATGAGGAAGCTTCGTCGGAGCCCTGAGGCGCCCCGGAGGCCGGGCTCATTGCCGCCTCGAGATTGGCAACGCATTGCTCGCAATGGGGAGCCTGTTGCCACTCGCGCTGGCAGGCCTCGCAGATAGCGCGGCCGCAATTGCGGCAGAACGCTACCGCCGAAGTCTCGGGATGAGTCGCACAATTCATGGCTGCGCCTCCCCGCGCCCAGGCTGGGCCTGCCCCTCCCGTCGCCCTTGGTCGGGGATCGTCAGCGGCTCCGCTTCGAGGCCGAACTCGGTCGGGAACTCGTAAAGCAGCACCAGCGATTCGTAAAGCTGGGCCGCCCCCGCCCACAGTGGATCAAGAGCTTGGTCGGCGCCTTCGACGATGGCCGCCGAGCTTATCTTGGGGGTTTCCCAGCGCTCGAGAGCTCCTTTTCCATAGAAGCTCAACATGGAGAACGACAAAAACGTCATCGCCATGCTCATGACAAAGCGAGGATGGATCAGCGGATGCGCGAGGGGACGCAGCCAGCCCCAAAGCGGGTGGGAGCCTCCCCCCGCCATGACCGGAACAGCCTCCCCGACACCGATGGTTTCCTGAATAATGTCGCCTACCAACTCGGGGGGCGGCTCGACCACGGGCGCCTGGCGCATGTAGTCCTGAGCGAACCGCGCTTCATTGAGAGTCTCCCGGCAGGCGTGACACGACGCCGCGTGCTCCTCGAGCGCGCGACCTTCGGCAACGGCGGTCGTTCCGTCCAAATAGTCGCACAGCAGCTTGTTGGCCTCACGGCACTTCAAGGTCGCACCCCCAAGGCACGGAGGTGCCGCGCCAGCTCACAGCGGCCGCGGTTGATGCGGGACTTGACGGTGCCCTCGGCAATCTTCAAGACATGGGCAATTTGCTTGTATTCCATGTCTTGGAGGTCGCGCAGAATCACCGCCTCCCTAAGTTCGGGGGACAGCTTCTGGAGAGCGAGTCGCAGAACTTCGTTAGCTTCCCGACTCGCCAAGGTGTGATCCGAGCGCCCGCCGTAGGAGCTCTTTTCCCGGAGCGTAGGAAGCTGCTCTTCGAGTGAGTCGACGACCTTTTCCCGCCGAGTCTTGCGATAGTGATCGATGAGCAGGTTGCGCGTCAGCCGAAGCAGCAAGGTGCGAAAGGCGCCCACCCGGGGATCGTAGGTGCGAAGACTTCGGAACACACGAACGAAAACCTCCTGCGTAAGGTCACGTGAGTCTTCCGGGGCCCCCGTAAAGCGGTAACAGGCCCCGTAGACGAGCCTCGTATGTAAGCGCACGAGCTCTTCCCAAGCTCGACCGTCCCCGTGCAAGCAACGCTCGATCAGCTCGGCGTCACCATCCATGCGCCGTTCGGCGGGCCATGTAGCCGCCACGCCCGTCCAAGGAATCGCCCAGCCGCTAAGGGTGGCCTCCGACATCATTTTTCTACCACGTGTCTTCTATTGATAACGAGCGTGACCGCAGAAAGTTCGCGATTCCTGATTTTTCTGTCATAGACGCCACCGGTCGAAGCGGCTATTCTGAAATGAAAGCTGGCGTCGTCCCGGGACATCCCGACACGGGAGGGTCGTCGGAGAGGTGACGTGCTTTCGATTTCGGACTGGCATGTCTACCCGACCAGGCATGTCAGCGCCCCAAGTCCACCGCGCGCTTCCCGCCGCAGGAGACCGATCGGGTCCCAGGCCTTGTCCCACTCCACGGAGCAGCCATTCAAACCCGACTCACCGGTCTCTGTCCCACCGACCGGGTTGAGCCGGCCTCGTCGACACATTTCGTGGATATTGGGACTGGTGGCCGTCTGCCTCGCGGTGACCTACTCCGTCTCGACCAACCCTCAGTGGCGCACATTCGACACCGAGCTGTTCCTTCGCAGCTTCCAGAACGTGGACTGGGGATGGATCAGCCTGGCATTCCTGGCAGTGTATACGACCTATGGCACCCGGGCGCTACGATGGCGCATTCTCATGCAGCCTGTCAAGCCCAATCCAAGTCTGCGAAATCTGCTGGCTGCCACCATTATCGGCTTTGCCGCTATCGGAGTCATGGGGCGAGCGGGCGAGTTCGTCCGGCCCTATCTCGTGGCCCGCAAAGAGAACGTTCCCGTCACGAGCCAAATCGGCGTGTGGCTATTCGAGCGTTCCTTCGACACGTTCGCCGTTCTCGCCGCGGTCGCTTTTGCCATTGGTCATGCGGAGGTGGGCGATTCGGGTCTGCAGCGGAGCTTAGATTCCAGCGGGCACCTGGTTGGAGTTGCCATCATTTGTCTCGTCCTACTGATGATCCTGCTACGGGGTTATTACGAAGCGATTTCCAGGCGTCTCGTGCAAGTCTTGCGTTTCTTGCCCAAACCCCGTTTGGAGGCAGTCGAGAACGTGCGGGAAGTCTTCGGCCACGGACTGTCGGGGATCCGCGACATACGGAGCGTAGTGCTTTGCCTAATGCTCAGTGCCGCGCAGTGGCTGCTGATCGCCGCCGCCTACTATGCCATTCTGTCGGCGTTCGGGGGAGTGAACGTCACTCTCAGCCGGGCTGTCGTGTTTATGGGCGTCGTCATGGCAGGGTCGATGCTACAAATCCCGGCCGTCGGAGGCGGACTTCAAGTCGCGTCGATCCTGGCTCTAACCGAGATGTTCCAGGTTCAGGTTGAGGTTGCCTCCAGCCTGTCTGTCCTGATCTGGGCGCTGACGTTCCTTGCCGTCATTCCTCAGGCGCTCGTCCTGGTTGTTTGGGAGGGCTGGAGCTGGCGCAAACTTCGGGAGCTGGAGTACCAGCCTTGACAGCCACCTCGCGTAGCGGGTAGCTAGAGGAGAGAACGTCATGCTGTGTCCCTTTTGTGGCCACCTCGAGGACAAGGTCGTAGATTCTCGCGAGAGCAAGGAAGGGGATGCGATCCGGCGGCGGCGCGAGTGCCTCGGGTGCGGCCAGCGGTTTACTACCTATGAGCGGACTGACGAAATTCCGTACATGGTCGTCAAAAAAGATGGGCGGCGGGAAAAGTTCGACCGTCAGAAAGTACTCGCCGGGCTATTACGAGCCGGCGAAAAGCGCGCTGTCAGTATAGGCCAACTCGAAGAGCTGGTGAACGCTGTCGAGTCCTTGGTGATTGACTCTCCTGAGAGAGAATGCGCTACCCGGGAGATCGGAGAGCTGCTGATGGCGCGTCTACGCCAGATCGACAAGGTGGCCTATGTCCGGTTTGCCTCCGTTTACCGCGATTTCCAGGACGAGCGAGAGTTCCTCGACGAGCTGACAGAGCTGATCAAGCAAAAGAAGTCCCTATAAATAAACAACTTAGAGGGATCACCCGAGACCCAAGTGGGCACAGACCGGAAACCTGCAAGGTGCGGATCGCCCCCACCCGTCGAATCGGTCTAAGTAGTTGCAAAAACTATACTTATCTACTTAAGGCGACTTTTCCTATTGCAAATAAGACGTTTTTCACCCATACTATGTAGGTAAAGCCTTACGAGTGGGACTGGTTTTGGCTCCTCTCATAGGGTTGGATGGAACAGAGAATCGATCACCTACCCCAATCCCGCAAAAGCGACGGGGCCATTCCTCTCAGGGAACGAGACGGTTCAGTTAGGTCCATCACACTAAGGATATCCAGAACCTCCTTTAACGTTGCGCTTCAACAAAGCGCTGACTGCGCCAATGGCCCGCAGCCGTTGAAGGGGGAGCCGGAAGTCTAAGTATCCGGCAACTCTAGGAGAATCGTGGACCAGTTCGACGAACAGCTCACTTCCGACTCCCGCAACTCCCACAGTGTAGCTCTAGAAGAAGGGCCTCCGTTTCTCGATGGCCGCACTGCGGACCGTCCGGATCCCGAGTTTAGTTCTGGCCCCAGTGATTCGATTTCGATCTATACCGACGATCCGGTCCGGGTTTATCTGCGGGAGATGGGAGCGGTTCCGCTGCTGACGCGGCGGGGTGAAGTCGCTCTCGCTCGGCGGATGGAACGCGGCAAGGTGCAGATGCATCGTGCCATCTCTCGATCGGCACTCATCCAAAAGCAGGTCTTGGCTCTCTACGAGGAGATCAAGAGGGGCGAGTTGCAGATCGATGCCGTCGCAATACTGGGCGATTTTGAGGAAGGTTCTCCCGAGCGGGCGCGACAGCGGGCCCAGATCCGCCAAAAGTTCGTCCGGGTCAGCCGAGCGAGTCGAAAGGTCCAGGCGGTCAGCGACAAACTGGAACGCACGGCCAAGCGAAATGTCCATGTACGGCGGCGCCTGACTGGAAAGGGAAAACGGGTTCTGGTTAAGCTTTCGAAAGCTATCCAGGATATACCGTTTAAGCCGATCTACTGGCTTGGCTTTCGCGACGAGCTTGAACGCGCTCTGGCCGACCTTGATCCTCTGGCCGACGAGTTGAAGGCTTTGCAGTCCCGTCCACGGAAATCGGCAGCCGCCATGGCGGCCATGCGGGAAATCCGCCGTGAGATCCGGCGAGGGGAAGCCCGATACAGCATGCGTCTTCCCCTGCTGCGCTACACGGTCCAGCGTATCCAGGAGGGCGATCGGGGATCGGAAAAAGCCAAGAAGGCGCTCGTCGAGGCGAACCTTCGGCTCGTAGTCTCGGTGGCCAAAAAGTACGTCAACCGCGGTCTGCACCTGTTGGACCTCATTCAAGAAGGCAACATCGGTCTTATGAGGGCGGCCGAAAAGTTTGAGTACCGCCGCGGGTACAAGTTCTCAACCTACGCCACATGGTGGATTCGCCAGGCAATTACCCGCGCTATCGCCGATCAATCGAGGACCATCCGTATCCCGGTCCACATGAACGAGAGTATGAACAAGTTCTTGCGGGCCTCACGCGAACTGGAAAAAGAGCACGGGAGGACGCCGACAAACGAAGAGATCGGTGACCGCATGGAGATCCCGTCGGAGAAAGTCCAGAAGCTGAAAACCATCTCCCGCGACCCGGTTTCCTTGGAGACTCCCGTGGGCCGCGACGGCGAATCAGCACTCGGCGACCTGCTCGAGGACCAATGGGTGGGGTCCCCCGTCGACACCGTGATCGATTCAACCGTGCGGGAAGACACCGCGGACGTTTTGAAGACGCTCTCGCCCAAAGAAGAGAAAGTGATCCGGATGCGCTTCGGCATCGGCTGTGACCGGGAACACACTCTGGAAGAAATCGGCCAGGAATTCGCCGTCACTCGCGAGCGCATCCGCCAAATCGAGGCCAAGGCGCTTCGTGCCCTGCGAGGACCAGACCGGGCTCGCAGGCTGCGTTCCTTGATGGCCGCGAAGTAGTAGACGTCAGCCCTTACTGCTTTCCTCCCCCGGTTGTTCACTCCGAGCAGTGCTTGCGTCCCGGTCTTTGAATCCCGGAAGCCATTGTTTCGCGCGATTCGCACTTGGCACTCGGCTCGAAGTTCCCGGTGCTATAATCGCTCTCGCGGGGCGGGCCATTATTGCAATCCTCACTTTCCGTCGTTATCCCAGCCTATAACGAACAAGCTCGCATTCCCGCCAGCCTGGAGCAGGTAGCCGCCTACCTTCGAAGCACGCCCAAACGGCCGTCCGAGATTCTGATCGTCAACGACGGCTCCACCGACCGCACCGCCGAAGTTTGCCGTGACCTGGCTACCCGTTTAGCGGGCGATCGGCTGCATATCGAGATCCTTGAGAACCCGGGCAACCGCGGCAAAGGATACAGTGTGCGGCATGGCATGACCAAGGCCCAACATGAATGGGTTCTGTTTACTGACGCCGATCTTTCTGCCCCTATCGAGGAATGCGATAAGCTCCTCGCGGCGGTGGCCGGTTCGGATGACGAGCTGGCCATCGGTTCCCGCGGGCTGGATCGCTCCTTGATCGGGGTACACCAGTCCTTCTTCCGGGAGGCGATGGGGCGCGTCTTTAACCCGGCTGTGCGTGTCATCGCGGGTTTGTCTTTCGCTGACACGCAGTGCGGATTCAAGCTGCTCTCCCGCCAAGCCGCCCGGGAGATCTTCGCTCTCCAAACACTCGACCGCTTTGGATTCGACGTGGAAATCCTCTATCTCGCTCGCAAGCTGGGCTACGGAGTCGCCGAGGTGCCGGTCCGCTGGAACGACGTCGAAGGCACCAAGGTCGAAGCGCTGGGTGGTGCCGACGCTTTCCTCGATATCTTGCGCGTCCGCTGGAACGACTTGTGCGGCAGGTACAAGACGATTCAATCGTGAAGACCTTCGATTGGCGGGGCTTCTACCATGCCGTACCCCTATAGATCAGCTGGGGTAGGTGTGGCGCTGGGACCGGTCCCTACTGCCGCAGGTTGTGACCACTCAAAGTAGGGACAAGCGATCTCGCTTGTCCACGGCGACTGGTGGTGAGAAAGCGGCGCTAAAACACTTCGACCATCACTCCGCCGCGAATCCAGCGGCCGGGCTGTGCCAGTCCCTGAAAAGCTTCGTGATAGACGTTTAGAAGATTCGATGCCTGGAAGAAGGGCTGCCAGCGGCCCGCGGTATAGAAGACCGATGCGTCCCATAGTGCTTTGGTCTCCTGCCAGGTTCGATTGAAAGCTCCGAGACGCATCTTGAATGCCAGGTTCCGGGTGAGCGAACCCCTATAGCTGGCGCTCAGAGAATTGAGAGGGAAGTTGAAAACGTAGCGTGAAGTCACACCAGGATGCGGCACCCGCGAGGCGCGAATCACCGTGTAGTTCACCGCGATCTCCGAAGAGCGATTCAGCCGCTGCCTGAGTTGCATCTCTCCGCCGTGGAATGTCAGGTTCTGAAAATTTGTGGCATGAAACTTCGCCAGTTCCGGCGTGCGAATCCAATCGATTGATTCGTCCTCGCGGCGCTGGAACCACGTAGCGGACAAGGTTGTCCCCCGTCGCGAATACCAGTCTATGCCGGACTCATAGTTCCAAGCGCTCTCGGGCAGCAAGTTCTCGTTCCCTTTGTTGAACGGGTCTTCGTAAAACAGGTCAGTGTAGGACGGGATGCGGTAGGCGTGGCCCACCTGGCCGCGCAGTTTGAAGCCGCCGCCGAGCCAATAGCCGATCGAGAACGTGGGGCTCGTTTCGCCCCGCCACTTGCTCCACACTTCTTCTCGTACGCCGAGCGCCAGATTCAGACGGTCCGTCGGCCTAAGGTTAAGCATGAAAAACGCTGCCGCTCTCTCGCGACGGTGTAGACCCAGGTTCGAGCTGTCAATGCCTTCCGACAAGTACGAGCTGCCCGCGGACCAACTCACGCGATCGTTCAGGCGTCCATTCACCGCGTAGTTCCCCTGGTAAATGTTCGTGGTGTGGAAATTCTGAAATATCTCCGGCTGGTAACGAAAGAGAACGAAATGATCCGTGTGCCGGCGATACGCGAAATTGAAGCGATGTTGGAGACGTTCGGGAGACCGCCCCACAGTTTGGCTGACGGCGAGGAATTTCGTGCCGGTGTCTTCCCACGAATTGCAGGGGCAGTAAAAACCGTTGGCGCCGAACGGCCGGTCGTTTGCACTGAACATCACGCTCGTCGAGCCGAACGACTCATCAAAGAAAGTTTCGCTCGAGAATGCCACGTTGCGGTAGTCCCGGCCGTCGCGAAAACCGGTCGAAAAATCTCGCGACAGGAAGACTTGCTGGCTCCAGAAACCTTTCGTGAAGCCGGTGCTGATCGACTGCCGGTTCCAGCCGAAGTCGCCGACCCCACTCATCAGCTTCAACTCCTTGCCTTCCGGTTTCTTGGTGACGAAGTTCACCGCCCCTCCAATGGCATCAGAGCCGTAAAGCGTGGCACCGCTACCGTGCAGCACTTCGACCTGCTTCACCGACTCGAACGGAAGCGGAATATCCATGTTGTGATGGCCCGTCTGCACGTCGTTCAGGCGAATCCCGTTGACCAACACCAGCACCTGCTCGAAGGAGGACCCGCGAATCGACAGGTCGGCTTGCGTTCCGTCCGGGCCGCGCTCCCTCAAGTCGATCGATGAGTCTTGCTTCAGGATGTCGGGGAATGTCCACGCCGGCACGCTCGGGTCTTCAACGGAGAGTACGGCTATGCTGCGGTTGACTTCAGAAAGTTCCCGGGGCTCGGGCGTACCGGTGACGACGATCGGCGTCTCAATTCGCGGCCTCAGCTCGAGTTGGAAGATCACTTCTCCTTCCATGTTTTCAACGAGACGAGAAGACTCGCGAAAGTTCTCGGCCTTCACGGTAATGCGGTGGGATCCGGGACCCAGCCCGCAGATCTCGGCCGAGCCGCGCTCATCGGTCGGGGTCTCTTGTCCATCGGCGCTGATCCGCGCATTCTGAATCGCTAAGCCCGCCGGGTCACGGACGACCACCTGAAGGCAACCGCCCCAGACCGGTGACACCAGCCCCAAACTGAAGGCGGACGCCATCGCCAACACCCGCCACCTGCCAGACCGCGTGCCTCCTTCTTGGCGACACGGCCTTTGTTGAACGAGCCTCATCTTTTCCTGACCTCGAAACGAGCTTAACATCAGATTCTAGCGGAGATCGCCATCTGAGCGGCTGGGAGGGCTTGCAGGTTTCGAAGGTTTACATCCGCGTTCGGGAGATGTGGAACTGACACTGACGCGAGACTGACTCTTCGACCATCTCTCAGGTTGTCAACCGTAATACAATCAAGGCCTCGCCGGCATGCGCCGCTACGCCGAACTGTTTGGCCATTACTTCGTCCAGTATGCCAAGGTCCGCCTGGCGTATCGAGGCGATTTCCTAGTCTCCGTGGCCACAACACTGCTTGCGACTGTCTTTGGGATCGCGTTGGTTTTCCTGCTGTTCCACAAAGCGCCACGGATCGTTGGCTGGAGTTTTGAGGAGATCCTATTCCTTTACGGCTTTGGGCTGATTCCGCTGTCGCTTTTCAACATGGTGAGCATCAACCTGTACTACTTCGGTCAAAGCTACATCGTA
The DNA here is from genome assembly GCA_965222095.1 of Bryobacterales bacterium. Lineage (GTDB taxonomy): Bacteria > Acidobacteriota > Terriglobia > Bryobacterales > UBA6623. The sequence goes on along the minus strand of CBDCTD010000003.1, from coordinate 1,341,594 downwards.
GAAGGGAAGTTCGACCGCATTCTTTTGCGGCCGGTTCATTCCTTGTTCCAGGTGATGAGCGAGCAGTTCAGGCTTGAATCCGTGAGTGACACGGCGGTGGGCATCGCCATTGTCGTCTATACCAGTCGGCAGATCGGCTTGAGCTTTGGACCGCTCGACTGGCTTTTCCTGGCCTTTGCGGCTTTCTGCGGCTGCCTGATCTACATGTCAGTGTTTCTGATGCTCACTGGCGTTTCGTTTTGGGTGGAGGATCGGGTCGGCATCGTCCCACCCGTCTACAACATGCTGGCATTCGGACGCTACCCCCTGACCATCTACCACCCAGCGATCCAATTCCTGCTGAGCTGGATCATTCCTTTCGGTTTCGCCACGTTCTATCCCGCGGCAAAGCTACTGGGCCATATCGGATACAACACCTACGCCCTGCTGCTGCCCGTCGTGACCCTGGTGTTCCTCATGGCAGCGATCGTCCTGTGGAACCGAGGCGTCCAGAGCTATTCGAGCACGGGGTCGTAGCGGGGAGCACTATCTTCCATCGGCGGCGAGCACTCGTCCTTTGGCAGTTTAGTGGTGCTTAACGCAATCCCGATGCCCCGGCCTACCTACTTCCGGACGCGTCTTCGGAAGCCTGTGTAGCGCGGACCTGGTGCCTTTCCAGCGTCCGCGTCCCAGGGCTACGCCTTGACCACCTTCTGACGGCGAGGGTCCCAAGCGAGGTATTCCCTGCGACGGTACGACTCTATCGCCATTTGGCAAGGAAGCGCCCCGTAAAAGCCGAGGTCGACGTCGCACTTCAGTGGTTCATTTGTCCGAATGGCGGCCTGCAGGTTCTGGTGATGCAGGGCGATGTCTTCCTTACCGCTCTTGGTGTGAACGATGCGCTTCTTTTCTTTGGCGAACTCTTTCTCCGGCTCGATGACGAAGCCGTCGTCGTTGAAATCCAACGTCGCCTCATGCCCTCGGATCATGTGCCGGATTCCCGCGCGATTCGCGAGCGACGAAACCATGAGCACGGTCAGCCCCTCCGGATAGTCCACCATGACGTTGAACGTATCAGGAATCTCCGCCGTGCTGTCGGCGAAAAAGAACTTCCCCCCCGTGGCAACCACCCTGGCAGGATATTTCAAGTCGATGGCTTTAACGAGACGCGTAACCCGATGAACAAACAGGTCGGTCGCAATGCCGCCCGAGTAGTCCCAATAACGGCGCCACGCAAGAAAACGATCGGGATCGAACGGTCGCTTCTTGGCGGGCCCCAGAAAGGCCTTCCAGTCGAAGTTTTCACCCGGTCGCACATCCTGGTCGGGCTCGGTCCAGAAGTCGTCCAGATAGTTGCGCGAGTAATCGACCTGCGCCATGACGACCTTGCCTAAAGCGCCATCACGAATGTAGCGCTGAGCCACCTCGTAGGAATCTTCCGACATGCCTTGCACGCCGACCTGCATTTTGACGCCGCTTTCCTTAATCTTCTTGACGACTTTCTTCCCTTCCTCAACCGTGTGGGTCATCGGCTTTTCGCAGTAAATATGCTTGCCCGCGTCGGCGGCGTCGAGCGTCATCTTGCAGTGCCAGTGCTCCGGGACCGCGAGGACGACATAGTCGACGTCCTGTTGTTCAAACAGCTCCCGGTAATCGTGGAAGGGCTTGGCCGAAGTGAGATCCACCGCGGCGTCGAGCCTCGGCTTGTAGATCTCGCAGACAGCCGCGACCTCCACGTTGTCTGTTTCCTTCATCTTGAGCAGCGCTTTCACGTGTGCGCTGCCCATATCGCCGAACCCGACAACTCCCACGCGCAATCGTTCGTTCGCTCCAACGACACGGGGCGACGGGCGCGGAGCCGCCAAAGCCGGTGCCGCCACCGTCGCGCCTACCGTTCCCGCCACGAAGCTACGTCGAGTCATATTCGTCATGGTTCACTACCTCGTGCTTGCTCTACTTGATTGCCTTGGTACTTGATTGCCATGTCACGGCCGACTGAAATGAACTCGTCCTTCTCGAGCCAATCGGTCTCTAGCCAGTCTGAAACAACACACGCGAAGAACAAATCGGATATCCGGTCTCCTGGCAGCCCGTCCAACCCGTGGCAACGGTCTTGCAGGAGCGAAAAATGGGGACTGCCACCGATTCGCCCCATAATAGCCCTAGAAGAAACCGTGGCCCCAAGCGAATTGGCTGGCTGTACCCGATTTTTCGCGACCTTCACTTCTACCACGGGCTGCTAGCCCCTACGACGAGGGATACAAGCTCGCCGGGTTGTCGTGAAGCAACATCTGGGCGATCTCCAGCGCCTCATCTTCGGTGCAGAAACTGCTCTCGACCTTTTCCCAGAGGACCTGAGCTATACGGTGACGGGCCATCCTAGAGTGAGCATAACTCATCTCGGCGTAGAAATTGTCGCCGCCCGCTCGGAGCTGGAACGCGGGTTTCTGTTTCTGATGTTGTGGCGCAGACGCCCACGTCTGCCGCGTCGACACTCGTGTCGACGCCTCGACTTTGGCGTTTTGAAAGCAGGTTCGAGGCGGAGACAGGAGGGGCAAGAGGTTCAAGGGGAAGCATAAAGCAAGGCGGTGGGGAGGGCTGCGCTGAGTTTTTGGGGGGGTGGAGTGGGCGAGGGGTTGGACGGGAAGCCGCAGAAACGACGCAAGCCTTCGCCCCACAGCTCGGCCCGCAGGTGCTGGATCAGATCGAGCGTCGTGGCGCGGGGCTTCGAGCGGCGCGCGCGCCATTTCGGGGGCGGCAGGGCGTCGGGGAAGCCCGCCGGGCCCCAAGTCTGGCGCGCCGCCAGCAACAACCAGGCGTAAGCAGCCACGATCAACTGCGGCGCCGCTTCGACCGAGCGGGGATGTCTGACCTGCGCCTGTCCTACCCCCAACAGCGTCTTTTCGTCGCGGAAGTTGACCTCGATGTCCCAGCGCCAGACGTAGTGCTCGACGATCTGCTGGGGCGACAAGTCGGGATCGGTAGCGATCAGATAAGCGGGCCGGCGATACAGCAGGCGCGAGCCTTGGCGGGGCCGATAGCGCAGCGGGGCGATGATGACTAAACACAGATCGCAGTTCCCGCCGGCGGGACGCCAGCGCAGCCGAGTCAAGGTCTTGATGCGGAAGCGATGCCGCTTGCCGGCGGCGTAGGCGGTGACGATTTGCCAGCGAACGCTGTCATCCTGGCGCAGTTGTTCGGGAGTGGGAGGCCCGCTCGCCATAACGGCGGCGGCGGCCCGTGGCGGCTGCTTGGCCGGTCGGCAAGTAGTAGAGCTTGGCGTCTTGGCGGATGCGACCGATCAGCACGGTCTGGGGCGGCAGGTTTTTCAACACCGTGCGGTTGGTGAAGCGGCCGTCGACGAGCACTTCGAGTCGCCGCGAGGCATCGTCTTGCTCCAACTTCTGCCGCAGGGCGTGCAGGCGTTCGGCGCCCCGCTGGGCGAGCGAGGCGCGGCGGCAGGCGAGGCGGTATTGTTGTTGCTCCTGCTCAGGGGCGTTTCGCCGTGGTGTGGGTGGGGTCGGGGCGTGTTGGAAATCGAGCGGGATCAGGCGCGCCGCTGGGGGGTCGGCGCCGCCGGGCACAGCGGCCGAGATCTGGATGACGCGCTGAGCGCGAATCAGGTTGGTTTGGAAGGGCGGTCCCAGCGGATCGCGCCGCCAGGCGACGCCGGGAGTTTTGGCGCCCCGCTTGGGCAGCAGTGAGTCATCGAGTGCGACCACCAGAGGTGCGGTGGGGGACAGTTGCTCGAGCACTCCGCGGCGGACCACGCCGAACAGGTCTGGGGCCTCGACCCGGGCCTGGGAGAAGAGCCGATAGACGGCCGACCAGTCCTGGAAGCTGTCGCCGGCGGTGTGCAGCAACCCAGTCACGGTGTGGCGGCCGAGACAGACCAAGGCGCTCAGCATCAGGCTTTGGATCTTTTCTTGGACCCGCTGTTGGCGGCGGCCCTGGAGCGCTTGGCGGGCGAGGGCTTCGAGCTGGTCGAGGAGCCTCGGGGCGGAGTCTTTTTTTTTAACGCCGAGGGGGGCGGGTGCCGACGGTTCAACACCAGTTGGGAGCGGTCTTCGATGACCCACTCGACGGTTTCACCGCGCGAGAATTCCAGCGCCTGGGCCAAGGCGGAAGGGAAGTTGACGTACCACTGCTGACTGGCTTCGCGCTTAATGAGTTGGACTTTGGTGGGGTAACCCATGTCGTCTCCTTATCTAGTTATATAACTCGATACCAGAATACCCCACAATGTTTCGACCCAGCAAGGGTTTTTATCCCCTTGGCCCGCTCTCGTCCTCTTAAATGTGGGAATCTATCTAGTCAAACGCCAAACTCGAGGGGCGCGATGAATCGCGCCCCTACTTATAGGCTTGAGCATCTCGGATTTCAACGTAGGGGCGCAGTTCATTGCGCCCGACCTGATAAGCCGCAATATCTCGGCAGGCTGAGTCATATGCCTGAGCGGCCGGCCACTACAGGAGTTGGGTGCCCGCTCTCTACCCGTTCCTTGATCATCCGGGGTGGGGTTCCCTCAGAATGACTGCTGACCCTTTGCGCGAACCTTCGTCTGACTAAGATACGATCAGAGCTATCATGCGGACTGTCCGCGCCGCCGTCGTTCAAGCCGCCCCCGCCGTCTTCGACTCGGTCGCAACTATTGACAAAGTCTGTGCTCTCGCGGGCAAAGCGGCGAAACTCGAGGCCCAAATCGTGCTCTTCCCGGAGGCCTTTGTCTCAGGCTATCCGAAGGGGCTGGATTTCGGGGCCCGAGTGGGACTTCGCCTTCCTGAGGGTCGCGAGGACTTCCGGCGATATTGGGAGAGCGCCATCGACGTTCCCGGACCCGCCACCGAAACCCTTGCCGGCGCTGCCCACGAGCACGGCATCTACCTAGTCATCGGGGTCATTGAGCGTGACGGCGGGACGCTCTATTGCACGGCACTGTTCTTCTCTCCCGAGGGTGCGTTGCTCGGCAAGCACCGTAAACTCATGCCGACCGCCATGGAGCGTCTGATCTGGGGATTCGGCGATGGCTCTACGATGCCGGTATTTCACACGCCGCTCGGAAAGTTGGGCGCAGTGATCTGCTGGGAAAATTACATGCCGCTGCTTCGGACGGCCATGTATTCGAAGGGAGTGGAAATCTATTGCGCCCCCACCGCCGATGACCGTGAAACCTGGCTGCCTACCATCCGGCACATCGCGCTCGAAGGTCGCTGCTTCGTCCTTTCCTCGTGTCAGTACCTCACTCGCGGCGATTGCCCTGAGGGGTACGGTACGACCGGAGGAGACGACCCGGCAGCTGTTCTCATGCGAGGAGGAAGCTGCATTGTGAGTCCTCTCGGCAAGGTCCTTGCGGGACCGAACTTCGAGGGCGAGTCAATCCTTACGGCCGATCTTGACTTGGACGATGTCGTTCGCGGCAAGTATGATTTCGACGTCACCGGTCACTACGCCCGCCCGGACGTTTTTCGCCTCCACGTCAATGAGGAGCGTCAGCAGGCCGTCGTCTCTGATCCAACGCTGGCGGCTGCTTCTGAAAGTAAGGACCCTTCAGAGTTAAGCAGCGAGGAATGAAGTTAGTGTCGGCTGCGGAAGCAGCGAAAAAACCCTCGAAGATTACCCGCGCGGCAAGTCGACTGGCGGGACAGCCGCTGCCGGCAGATCCTGCGAAGCTGACCCTCGACTTGCGCTCCTGATCCTCTATCTAGAAAGCTGCGCGGCCTTCAACGCGTCGAGACGATACCATGATGGTTGAGATGGACGCTCTTTCTCAGCGAAGTTTTTTGCTCCGCCTCCTCTCGCTCGTGCTTCTCGCCCTTTTGGCGGCGTGCGGGGACGCAGTAGAGCCATCACACGCCGGGCAAGCGAGTGCATCACCTGATCCCAATGGCACCGCCGGGCGGGTCGACACGACTTTGCCAGGCGCCGAGGCGTTTGATCAGAAGCTAGACCGGATGATTCAAGCTGCATGGGCCAACCGGGAGGAGGGCTATAAGCCACGCACCCAGCATCTGAACGCTGACGGGACACCCAAATTCACGAACCGCCTGTTCCTTGAAACCAGCCCGTATTTACTGCAACACGCGCACAACCCCATGAACTGGCATCCGTGGGGGGACGAGGCGTTTGAAAAGGCCAAGCGACTGGGCCGGCCGGTCCTGCTGAGCGTCGGATATTCCACGTGCCATTGGTGTCACGTGATGGAAGAAGAGTCGTTCGACGATGTCGAGATCGCACGCTATATCAATGAGAACTACATTCCGATCAAAGTGGACCGGGAGGAACGACCCGACGTCGATGGCATTTATATGGCGGCCGTCCAGGCGTTTACGGGGCGTGGCGGATGGCCGATGACGGTTTGGCTGACGGCCGAGCGGAAGCCTTTCTACGGAGGCACTTACTTCCCCGCCAGGGACGGAGACCGCGGAACTCGCCGCGGGTTCCTCACGCTGCTGAAGCTGCTGCGCAAAGAGTTCGATACGGAGCCCGATCGTGTGTCGGAAAGAGCGGGGCGGTTCGTCGATGCGATCGCGAAGATGCTCGAACCCGCGGCCGGGGACTCCCTTCCTGACGCGGAACTGCTTCATCGAGTTGCGCGGTTCTATCGTGGGAGGTTTGATTCGGACCGAGGGGGATTGAGCGGCGCTCCTAAATTCCCAAGTAGTTTGCCGGTGCGGTTGATGCTCCGATATCATCGCCGAACCGACGATCCGAAAGCGCTCGAGATGGCCACGCGGACCCTGGAGAAGATGGCGCAAGGAGGAATGTACGACCACGCCGCTGGTGGATTTCACCGTTACTCGACCGACGAGCGTTGGTTAGTCCCCCACTTCGAGAAAATGCTCTACGACAACGCGTTGCTCGTTGTTGCCTATTTGGAAGGCTACCAGGTGACCGGGCGCGAAGATTTCGCCCGAGTAGCCCGTGAAATTCTGCGCTACGTGGAGCGCGACATGACGTCTCCGGAAGGTGCGTTTTATTCAGCGACCGACGCGGATAGCCTCAACCCCGAGGGCGAACGCGAAGAGGGTTGGTTTTTCACTTGGACGCCGGCCGAGATCGAGCAACTTCTGGGCAAAGATCGAGCGCGGGTGATCGACGCATACTACGCGGTCACCGCGAAGGGGAATTTCGAAGGGCGAAACATTCTCCACACGCCTAAGTCAGCGACCGCGGTTGCCAAGGAACTCGAGTTGCCGAAGTCGGAGGTGCTCTCTGTCGTACAGGAATCGAGGGAGTTGCTTTATCAGGAGCGGAAGAAACGCCCGCCACCGCTCCGAGATGAGAAGGTCCTGACGTCGTGGAATGGGTTGATGATCTCGGCGCATGCGCGGGCGGCGCTTGTCCTGGGAGAGGAAACTTATGTGCGCCGGGCTGAGCGGGCGGCCGAGTTCGTGCTGGATCATCTGCTGCGCGACGGACGCCTGCTTCGCAGCTACAAGTCGGGAAAAGGTCGCCACAATGGCTATCTCGACGATTATGCATTCTTGACTGCCGCTCTCCTGGACCTATACGAGGCGACCGGTAAGCCGCGGTGGCTGCGGAAAGCCATTGATCTGGATGGCGTTCTCGAAAAGCATTATGAAGATAAGGACAACGGCGGTTTCTTCATGACCAGCGACGATCACGAGCAACTCCTGGCCAGGGAAAAGCCAAGCTATGACGGAGCAGAGCCGGCGGGGAATTCCGTGGCGGTCATGAATCTAATGCGGCTCCACGAGCTAACAACAGACGACCGCTACCGTCAGCGGGCGGCCAAGGCCTTCCGAGCGTTCGAGAAGATCTTTACGCGATCCCCTTCCGCGCTCTCTGAAATGTTGCTGGCGCTCGATTTTCACCTCGACACGGCGAAAGAAATCGTCATTGTCACCCCGCGATCACGAGAAGAAGCGGAGCCGATGTTGGCCCGGCTGCGAGAAACCTTCGTTCCCAACCGCATTCTCTCGGTTGCGACAGAGGGTAGTGGGATGGCGACGCATGCAAAGCTGGTGCCCCTAATCGAAGACAAAACTGCTTTGAAGGGAAAGCCGACGGCGTACGTCTGCGAAAGGCAGATCTGCGAGCTGCCGACCAGCGACCCAGAGACTTTTGCCGAGCAAATCCGGAAAGTGCGACGTCTACCAGACGCGGGTAGCCCTTAGGCGATGAGTAGATGGGTGTACCGTGAACCTCACGATTCAGATCGAGGGCACCGCACCGAACTCATGGGCAGCGCTGTCGCAGTTCCCGGGCGGCCAGATTACAAGGATTAGGTGTCTCGACGATACCTACCTGTTCGCTTGATCCCTTTAGGTATTAATATTGAAAGGAGGCGCGCATGGCTAGGTTACGGTACCTCTCCTTCTTTCTGCTAGCGGTGTTGACGGCATTCAGTCCTCTCTTAGGACTTCCAATCGCCTTTGCGGCAGACCAAGCACCGGAAAATACCGCACCATTCGCCAACAATGACGCGAACTACCTCGCGCTAAGAAATGGGGTGTTGACGCAGAGCTATGACGTCAGCGATCTCACTCTCAAGCGCGACATCGGTGTTTTCAGGCTGCGCAGGGGGAAGGTCAGCTTCTTGGCGCCGGTCCTCGACCGGATAACGATGGCTGTCTTCGTCGGCGAAGGTGAGTTTTTGCTCGAGCCCGCGATCAGCTTCGAGCGGAACAATCTCCGGCTCATCACGGAGAAGGATTCTGTCAACGAGGCGTTCAATGAGCTAGTGCTCTGCTTCACGGACGACACCTATGGGGAGATCAAGGAGCAGGTCCACCGTGTGGTAGACAACCCTGATGCGACCAAAGTTCTCAGCCGGTTCCGGCAGCGGGTGCGGCATCGAAGAGACCAGCCGCTTAGCAGACTCGAAGCCTTGCTCACGGGCGAACGAATGGACAACGTCGAGGCTGACATGCTCACCGACCTCTACGACTCAAACCGGGCGGGATCATTCTCTGCTTACATCTTCGGTCGAAAGCACGGCGACTTGCGCTACCACGTTCGCCCCGGCGGCGCGATTCCACAGATGTTGGCGCCGGAAGAAGTTGCCTTGGTCAACGTAGCTCCGGGGGGCGACCACGAAGGAATTTGGTACCTGGCGCACTTGCGAAGTGAATACGAAAACGGGGTGAATGGCGCCGAAGAGGACAAACGTATCATCGACGTGAACCACTACCGGATTGACACCACTATCGCCGGGAACAGAAGGCTGACCGCGCGATGCGAGGTGACCTTCACGGCATTGGCGGACGGTGATCGAGTTCTCAGGGTCGGACTGCTGCCCACCCTTCGGGTAAGGCGGGTAGCCCTCTCTGATGGTCGCGCGATCAGTTACCTCCAGGAACCGAAGAATCACGACCCCTCTTTCTACGTGATTCTTCCTCAGCCGCTCGTAAAAGGGGACGAGCATAGGTTGGTCATCGAGTATGAGGGCGATAAGGTCATCCGCGATGCGGGCGGGGGAAACTTCGCGGTAGGCGCTCGAACGAGCTGGTACCCAAGCGTGAACCCCTTCGACGACCGGGCGACCTTTGAACTAACGTTCAAATACCCCAAGAAATTCACCCTAGTTAGCGTTGGCAAGCTGGTGGAAGAAGGGAAGGAGGGCAAATTCGCCACCTCGAAGTGGGTCTCAGATGTGGCGCTGATCGTAGCTGGATTCAATTACGCGCAATACAAGAGCAAACAAGTTATTGATGAGTCTACAAACTACCGGATCGAGGTTTACGGTACTTCCGAGCTGCCAGGCTCTCTGCGACAATTTGCGGGTCCCGATCGCCAGTCTGACCCTGAATTTACCGGTTTGACGCAATCTTTGGGCATCGGTCGCTTGCAACCCTCGCGCATGTCGAAGAGGGTAATGGCTGAGGCACAAATGTCAATACGGATCTTCAGCCATTGGTTTGGGCAGCTACCCTACGGCAGGATCGCAATCACGCAGCAGCCGCAGTTCAGCTTTGGGCAATCGTGGCCCACCCTGGTGTACCTTCCCGTCAGTGCGTTTCTCGATTCAACGCAGCGTTGGACGCTATTAGGAGGGGACTCGTATCGCTTCTCCCACTTTATTCAAGAGCTCACACCTCACGAAGTTGCCCACCAGTGGTGGGGTCATATCGTGGGTTGGTCCTCGTACCACGACCAGTGGCTCTCTGAAGGGTTTGCTGATTTCTCCGCGAGTTTGTTCCTTCAGTTTGCCCATAAGAACACTAACAAGTACTTACAGTTTTTACGACGCTGGAAGGACGCCATCCTGGAGAAGAACAACCACGGCTTGTGTCCCAATGACGCCGGAGCTATCTGGATGGGCCATCGGCTTAACACCTATAGAACGCCCCGCGCTTACAAGTTGGTCTATGCCAAGGGCGGCTATGTTCTCCACATGTTGCGCTCGATCATGAATGATCCCACGACCGGGGACCAGCCTTTTATCGCGATGATGAGAGACTTCGTCAAGACACACTTCAACAAGAACGCCTCGACGGAGAGCTTTAAGGGCCTATTTCTCTTTCTGGGGCTTAACCGAAGGAACTTCACGGACTCCGTGCCAGTCAACGAATATCAGGTGTTAATAGATGACGTTATTAGAGCGGAGGTTTAGTTTGTGCAGCTTTACCTACATTGGGCAAGAGTTGGAGATATTCAGGCACGCCAAAAACTGGAAAGCCTATTGGGCATCCCGCGTGAAACCCTTCCTCGCCGGTGATGTGCTGGAGGTCGGAGCTGGAATTGGAGCAAACACGCTACTGCTGCGACGGCACACAGACGGTCGCTGGGTCTGCTGTGAGCCAGATCAAGCCTTGGCAGCTCTCCTCTGCAAACAATGCGAAAGCCTTTCGACGCATCACCCTTTTGAAATTGTTGAAGGGACGATCCATGAGCTTCCCGTCGAAACGGCGTTTGATACCATTCTGTACATTGACCTCCTCGAGCACATCCAAGAGGACGCGGCTGAATTGAGGACAGCCGCCTCGCGTCTGCGCCCCGGAGGTCATCTGATCGTCCTCGCGCCTGCCTGGAATTTCCTGCACTCGGAGTTCGACCGCTCGATCGGCCACGTGCGACGCTACACCAAAAGGGCCTTGCGGGGCGTGGGGCCACCAGATCTGGAGCTTCGATGCCTCGAGTACCTGGACAGCCTGGGGATGCTCGTGAGCGCGGGAAACAAGCTCGTCCTGCACAACTCGCTTCCAACACACCGACAAATTCGCTTTTGGGATAGCGTCCTCGTACCTTTGTCTCGCGGACTTGACCCCTGGCTGAATCGCGCCATCGGGAAATCCTTGCTAGCGGTATGGCGACAGCCGGCCCGCACCTAGCAACCATGACATTTAACGAGTACAAATGAAAGCGTTGTACGCGAACATCCTTAGCGGAGCGCTCCGCGCCTTCGTCGCTGCCGGCGCCTTAACCGCCGTATCCCTATTTCTTTATCTCATGGCGTTTAATCAGTTCAGTTGGTACGACGACGAAGGCTACGTCATGCTGACGCAGCAGGGCTTCAATAACGGTTATGCTCTCTACGACGAAATTTTCACTCAATACGGTCCAGTTTCTTACATCTTCCGAGACTTCATCTACCGAGTAATTCCCGACTTGTCGGTCACTCACGACGCCAACCGCATGATATCTCTTATCTTTCTACCTGTTGGCGGCCATCCTTCTTGCAGCGGCCACCTATCGCCTTACACGCTCCGGACCCCTGGCCGTAATTGTCTTGGCCGGCTCTACTCTCGAAGCCGGAACGCCGTTGCAAGGCGAGCCGGGTCATCCACAAGACCTCATTGCGCTCCTGCTCGCATGTCTATTGGTGGCCGCGACCCTAAAGGGTAGGTCGTTCATGCGTCCTGTGCTGCTGGGTACACTCCTCGCTGCGATAACCATGACCAAGATCAACGAGGGGATCTACCTGCCCCTGGCACTTTTCCTGGCCACCCTCTTCTCCGTCCCGGGGTTGTGGGCCCACTAAGGATGATCGGGGGGGCGATGGGGCAAGACCCATTCCGCGATTACCTTACAAAGTCGTACGTACGCGCCATACGACTTGGTAAATTTGCCATCTATTTGAAAAAGGACTCACAGCCCCGGAGACCATCCAATATCTGGCTGCTGTATGGAGCGCGTGACTTCGCTACCTCTAGTGACACGCTTCCACCCAGGATTTCCGATTTAGCTGCTCTGACGGCACGAGTCTACACCCTCACCCGGCGAAGCGCAACCATTTCTCCACCCGGTAGAGGCGGCGGCTGAGGCGGGACCGATCGAGCCCCCTTCTTGCCCCTCATGGGGGCTGATCCGCCGCTGCGAAGTCAATTTCGCAGACACCCCTCCGAGCTTCCGTCCTCAGTACACAGATTTCGCATTCGCCAAGTGCGGTGCTACCCGCCCGGCACAGGCAGCGCCCAGATCCTCCGCAGCATGTCGCCAAACAGCCGCCGGTTCAGATGTCCCTCCGCGAACAAGAGCCAGTAATACCGCGCGTGTTTAATCAGCCGACCGCCGGTCTTCATCAACCGGTGCTGCAAGCTCGTCAGCGACCAGCTCTTGATCCGTTGCGGCAGCCCGAGCCTCCGCCATAGGTTCCCCAGGTTGTAGGCCAGCACGCTCAGTTGTAGCCGTACCTCGTTGGCCCGAAAGCGATGGCACGACAGCCGCGTCCAGTGCGTGGCCTGCTTACCTTCTTTGATCCACTGCTCCGCCGTGCCGCGCTTGTTGTAGAAACGCACCACCGAACGGCTCGGCAAGCTCATGCTGGTCACAACGAATCCGACGCGCGGGAATAGCTCGCCCTGATGGTGCTCGACCTTGGCCACGATGCGCCGAGGTTGGGACCAACTCTCCGCCTGATAGCGAAAACTCTTGTAGCGCACCAGCGGCTTGCGGGAGGGCCTTCCCGGTGGCCGAAACAGGATGTCTTCGATCTCCAGCTCCAGGCTCTTGTTGGCCGGAATGCGGATCGCATAGTCCGCGCCGCGCTCCTCCAGCGCCTCGTAGATCTCCGGCTTGGCAAAGGCGGCATCGGCGCGCAAAGTGACCTGCTTGCCTTCGGCCTGTTGGCGCTCGATCTCCGGCAGTAGCAGCTCGCCCCAGTCCTCGGCGCTGTGCACGTTGCCGGGACGCAGCTTCGCCGCCAGACAATCGCCGTGCTGATTGAACAGCAACAGCGGGTGATAGCAGACCGATTCGAAGTGTCCGTTGTAGGCACTGCCTTCCTGTTGGCCATGGACCGGACTCTCGGTGGAGTCCATGTCCAGAACGACCCGCTCGGAGTCGTCGAACGCCTCCCCTTGCCCGACCAGCCCTCGGTTCAGCGCCATCAGCCCCAGCAGGTTCTCTTCGCTCGCCAGCATCTCCGTCTCGAAGCCGTGCAGCGTCGAGGTCAAGGCCGCACCGCGATCCCAGATCTTCTGCGAACCGATCAGCCGAAACGTCGGATCGATCGAAATCCGCTCGGCGTCGTTGAGGTCCTCGTAGCCCGCCAAGCGGCTGTAGACCGACTGCCGCAACAGATCAGCGAGCGTGAACTGCTTGTTTGTGCCTTGCCGGGAGTCGCTGAGATGCTCGTTGATCAACTTGCCGAGTCCGAGTCGCTCGTCCAACTCGCGGACTAGCAGCAGGCCGCCGTCGGAAGTGACGTGCGATCCTTGGAAATCGACTTTCAACAAGCCGTTGAAACTTAGCTGGAATGGCTTGGTTTGTTTTTCACCCATTGGGTGTCGGCCTCCATGGCGTCCTCATCGGGATCTAGCCCCTATGAATAAAGACGCTGAAGGCCGCTGGAAGGTCGGGAGGTCATACATCAAATTGAAAATGCGGGTTGAGAGGGTGGTCGAGAAACATATGACAAAAAACATGGACTTCGACGGTAACGGAAAGATGGATTGGTTCTTCGATCAGTGGGTGTACGGGACGGAGGTACCAAGTTACCGACTAGACTACTCGCTTACTCCTCAAAGCGACGGAAAGTGGCTCTTGAAGGGAGCTGTCGCGCAGAGCGGTGTCTCAGATAACTTCAAAATGCTTGTACCGATCTATGTTGACTCCCAGGGGAAAATCACGCGGCTCGGTGGGGTCCGTGTCGTCGGCAGTTCTGTGACGCCGGAGTTCAAATTGATGCTGCCCGCACGACCTCAGCGGGTACTGATTAACGCCTTCCGTGACATCCTGGCCAAGGAAAGCGTGAGCAATGAGCTGTAGTGCTTGTTTCGCTTAACAAGTCGGACATCGGTGCCGCCTGCCAGAGACCTGCGAGAATACTGTTTCGGGGCGTGGCGCATAGCAGTCGGCGCGGTTGACCTGTATGCCTAAGTTCAAAGCTGCTCGCGGGAAAAAGAAGCCGAAGCCTTCGAAGGCGGGTGCTGTTGGCTGCTTTCTGGCCATCGCTTTGCTATTGGCATTCTTTATCTGGGCCTTCTCGGTGGCGGTAAGACCGTGATGAAGGGCGTGCCGACAGATTTCGATGGACAGAACATAATCGGGACCAGTCGGGAACAAGAGTTAATGAGGCTCGCAAAATACGGTGACTTTGGAACAAGGGCGCAGTATGCTGTGCCCCTACAGTCTGAACACGGGCCATGTCACCATCGTTTGCGAGACTCAGTGTCATCCCGTTCGCTTGCTCACTTCCACAGATTCCCAAGGAATAACACTCTTCGGCATGCGCACTGACGGTCGCAGGGCTGACGAGGCTCGCCCGCTGATCATCACACCGGCATTCCTGCCGACGGCGGAGGGATCCGCCCTCATCGAAGTTGGGCACACGAAAATCGTTTGTGCGGCTTCGCTGGAACAAACGGTTCCCGCGTTCCTTCGCGGGACCGGCAAGGGCTGGATTACGGCGGAATACGCCATGTTGCCTCGTTCAACCTCAACCCGCACGCCGCGGGAGGTGAGTCGAGGCCGTGTCGGGGGAAGGACATCTGAAATCCAGCGTCTTATCGGGCGCTGTCTTCGCTCGGTGACCGACCTCGACTCGCTGGGCGAGAGAACCATCTATATCGACTGTGACGTGATTCAAGCCGACGGGGGCACACGGACTGCATCCATCACCGGTGGCTGGGTTGCGCTCGCTTTGGCCCTCAAGCAAATGGTCGAATTCAAAATGATCTCGGCGATGCCGTTAGAGCGCTACCTAGCGTCCACGAGCGTGGGCATTGTCGACGGCGTACCGCTGCTCGATCTCTGCTACGAAGAAGATTCCCGCGCGGACGTGGACATGAACGTCGCCATGACTTCGGCAGGGGAGTACGTTGAGGTGCAGGCAACGGCCGAGGGCAAAGTGTTTGCGAAGGATCAACTCACAGAGCTTCTGAATCTCGCCGCCCTGGGAATCGAAGAACTGATCAAGGCACAGCGAGAATTGATTCCCTTGTGAAGCGGATCGAGTTGTTCTGCGCTACAAGCAACCCCGGCAAACAGCGAGAGTTTCAACAAGCCGCAGGTCCCGATGTTGTCATTCAGCGGTTGCCTCCCGTTCCGTGCCCCGAGGACGGCGAGACATTCGAGGAAAATGCCAAGGCGAAAGCGCTGTGTTACAGCCACGCCGCAGCTTCAGTGGCTGGCGAATCGCGTCAGGAAGCTCGTCTGGTTTTCGCCGACGACTCCGGCCTTGTTGTCGACGCGCTGGGCGGTGCGCCGGGAGTGCACTCGGCCCGCTTCGCCGGCCCGAACGCAGGCGACGAAGCCAACAACGTCCTCCTACTAGAGAAGCTCAGCGGTTTGCCTCCAAGCGAGCGGACCGCCCGTTTCGTCTGTTGTATTGCGCTAACCCGCGGGGGTAGTCCGCTTGAGATGTTTCGTGCTGAGGTAGGCGGCATCATCCTCGAGCGGCCGATAGGTGAAGGGGGGTTCGGCTACGACCCGCTTTTCTTCGATCCCGAGTTGGGCAAGAGTTTTGCGCAACTTGCCGCGTCGGAAAAGTGGGGCGCGAGTCATCGCGGGAAAGCATTCCGAAAAATGCTAGCTTGGTTGCGGGACTCGGCCTGAAGGGCGGGCGTCAGAACGGGTCCGCTCTTTCACCGCTGGCCCGTCAAGGGCTGGAAGGCGGCTGCGACCCTTGGCATCGTGGGCGAATTTTCGAAAGAAAGCACTAGACGCGAACTCCCGTTGTCTCTTCTCCCGCTCCCACTAGACGGCGACTCCGATGCAACCACACGATCCGGTCGGCGATCGCCGCGGCGGTTCGCTCGGGGAGTCCGGTGTACATAGGAAGGCAGAGCACCGTTGAACTCACCTGGTCGGTGACGGAGAGCGGATCTTCCTCGGGCCGGTAATAGGGACGATAGATTTTTTGGCGGTGCAGGGGCGGGTCGAAGTAGCGTCGCGTTTCGATATTGTCGGAACTGAGAAGCCGCTCGAGTTGATCTCGCGAGCAACCGAATTCGTCGGGATCGATCAGGATGGCAAAGTCTTTCCAACTGCTTAAGCCGGTGCCCTGGATCGCCTGCGTTCGAAGCCCGGGAACCGGATCAAGGGAAGTTCGATAAATTCTTACCAGTCGTCGACGCTGAGCGATCCCTCGCTCGACATCGGGCAATCCGGCGGCGGCGACCACGGCCTGGAACTCGGTCATGCGGGCGTTGAGTCCCACCATCTCGCAATCGTAGTTGGCCCCCTTGCCGTAGTTCCGCGCCCGGCGCAGCCGCTGGGCGAGACGCCGGTCCCTGGTGGCAATGATTCCTCCTTCGCCTGCCACGAGAGGCTTTGTGGGACTCAGGCTGAAAACCGTGGCATCGCCCCAGGCCGCGATGCCACGTCCCGCTTGTTGCGCTCCGAAGGCGTGTGCCCCGTCGAAGATCAGCGGGAGACCTTTCTTGCGCGCAATCTCCTCTAAGGCCTCGGTCCGGGCGGGACACCCAAAGATGTGTACGGCCAGAATCGCCGCCGTTCGATCCGTCAGAGCCCGTTCGACACGCGCGGGATCGATGTTGAAGCTCCGCGGTTCGCAATCAACCAGAACGGGTTCGAGTCCGTTCCAAAGAAGGCTGTGAGCCGTGGCAAAGAAGGTAAAGCTGGGCACGATGACCTCGCCTTCGAGGTCCAGACACCGTGCAACCAGCATGAGTCCGGAAGTACAGCTCGAAACGGCCACGCAGTCGGGGACATCGAGCGCCGCCGCTGCGCGCTCTTCCAACTCAGCCACCCAATGGCCGTTCGTGAGTTGCGGATTTTCGAGCACTCGCCGGAATTCTCCGAGCAACCCCTCCGTAGCAGGGAGCGTCGGAGCTGCAATAGGGACCTTCCGGTCGAACAGTGGTTGCCTCGAAGAAAGTGGTCCGACCGCCTCTGTGCGGTGCGGCCCAAAAACCTCGGTGATCGCCGGCTCATTCATCTGCCGAATCTCCGGATACGCCTTCTCAACGGAGAGGGTGTAGGGCCGTCAGGCGGGTCTGTGTACACCGGCCGCGACCACTCCCTCGTAGACAACACCGCGCTCGTAAAGATTAATCGACGGCTTTAGGGCTGACCTTCAACTTGAGTGGGGGATCTGTGCGGAAAACGCCCGCTAACACCGATCGAATTGGCTGCGAGGCGAGCCAGCAAAACGCAACCCAGGCCGATGATTGCCGGGCGGAAGAAGTTGTCGAAACTGTTGCGTGTTGTCCATAGCAACGGTCCGAACAGCACCGCCCACATTGCCAGGCGGGTGGGTCGAGCCGCGTCAAAGCGATCCGCCCAAATCAAAAAGACCGGCAGAAGGAGGAAATAGATGACTACGCCCGAGGTCCCGAAATTCATATAGGGCTCCGCCACAGTCGAAAAACCCAAGCCACCATAGCGCTCATAGGTCCAAGGCGAGGCTTGCTTGGTAACCCAATGACTTGGAGGCAGTTCCTCGAGCGGTACATAGGAACGTCCTTCCCACTCGGACGACAGGTTCGGGAGGACGGAGATCAGTCCGCGCCAATAGGTCTTGCCCCACCGATGAGACTCCGTTTCCATGTAGTGCAGGGTGTGAACCAAGGGCCGCAGGCTGGCCCCCATCTCTTTGAGTGCGGCCAACGGCCGCGCTGACCGGAAGACTTCGCTGATGGAGCGCTCCGAAACCGGTGAAGCACGCATGACGGTAACGGCCGGTATCGCCACCAGGACCGCGAAGAGAGCGAGCACATACACTTTGTTGGAGAGCCTAAAGCCGCGTTTGTTCAACACCACGAGGACGGTTAGCGCCGGGATCAGGGCGAATCCCCGAAAGCCGAGAAAGAAAATCACTCCGCTCCAGGCGGTCAGCAGGCACAAAACCCATCGAACACACCTCTGGGGTGCAGCGGCGGCTACCAAATACAGTCCGATCGGAACGACATACAAGCTCGTGACAAAGAAGCGAGGGTCGTACCAGTTGGTGAGTCGATAGGTCTCGAAATAGGTCGCTTCAAGTAGGCGGGTGAACCCCAACGACCGCACTCCCCAGACAAACATCAGACAACCAGCGAGCAGGATCACTAGGCCGCAATGGTAAAGAATCAGATTGTGGTACCTCGCCGGTTTCCGCAACCGCGGCGGGTTCGGCCATTTCCACATTGCTACAGACGCTCCGGCTTGATACGCCATGACGGCGATGGCCACCAGCGTAAGGGCCGGGGCGAGTCGGTGCTCGATCATCCAATCGGGCAGGTGCTCCGAGTGCAGCCCAACCGCCCAAGGCACCACTAGACCGAGATGGAATACGCCGAACACGTACAGGTAGACCATTGTCGGGGAAAGAGGATCCAGTCGCAGAAGCCGCAGACAGGATCCCACGGCCAAAAGAAAGGCGCCCCCAGCGGCTAACGCTGCCACTCGATCGCTTTCCGCGGCGTCGGCTAATGCGATCGACGCCGCGGCCATCAAAACGGCCAGGCACAGGCAAAGATGGGACCGTTTGCCGTCTTCCGCCAGCGGCCAAGGGATGTTCATGGTCGGTAGAAGTGAGCGGTCACGGGCCTAGCGGCCGGTGGGCGAAAGTCCAGTGACGCAACGAATGGGTGCGGAGGGGGTGGAAAACCACCCCCAGCCTCAGATTCTGGTATGCAGGCGCAGTGAATTGCGCCCCGAAGTGGTTCATCCCGCCCACCCCATTTTCTTGCCCAGTTTCGAGGGCGGGGGCGACCTATTCGACGGATCTCTGACTCGAAGCACGAGCCGTGCGTGCCATCGGTCGCCGCGGGGCAACCCGGTTTCGTGGCCGGGCTGGTTGCGAATCAACGGAGACACCGATCCCTCTCAGAGCTATTTCGTAGTTTCGATACAGGTTCCGCGCGGACTGCTCCACCGAGAAACCGCGCTCTTCCAGCAGACGGCAAGCCCTCCCAATCGGATAGCGTTCCTGTTGGACGGTGTTCAGCAGTACCTTGGCCCATGCGGCTGCTCCGGCTTCCAGCGGCAAGTGGCGTACGGTATCCGGCACGGCCGCGGTTTCGGCTGCGATGCGGTCGGAGAGAAGAATCGGCAGCCCCGCGGCCTGCGCTTCGAGAGCTGCGACCGGCAGGCCTTCGTGGATGGAAGGGAGGGCGAACGCGCTGAATAACCCCGTCATGAGCTGAGGCACATCATCCCGGCGTCCCGCGAAGACGACTCGACCGCGTAGGCCCAGGTTCTCGGCCTGGGCACGAAGAGAGCCTTCCAATCGACCCTCGCCTACGAACACGAACCGCAGCCGCGGGTGCGCTCTAACGGCCTCGGCCGCCACGTGGAGCAGGAATTCGTGATTCTTCTGCGGTTCTAGCCGGCCGACGTGTCCCACCACGACCGCATCCGGCTCCAAGCCGAACTCCCGCTTGAGCTCGAAGTCGTCACCGGGCTCGGCGCGAAAGGCCTGTAAATCGATGCCGTAGCGCAGGACGTTAATTCTGTCGTCGTCGCTTCGCGAGGCGCCTAGTATTTGCTCCGCCGCCGGCGCCGAGCATCCGAACCCCATTGTCATCCAGCGCGATAGGCAACGCTGCATCAATCGCCGGTAGAGCCGCCGGCGAAAACGGTCTTCCCGACCGTCATGCGTGTTGTGACAGTGGGCTACCCGGAGGGGCACTCCCGCCGCTTGAGCGATTGCGAGGATGAGGCCGCTAAAGGGATGAACATGGCTGTGAACAATCTCGTAGTTCGACCCCCGCAACAGTGAGAACAGTCGCGACGGAAATAAGACAAAGGGGCGCAGCGGACACCAGAGGATCTTGCACCCTCGCCTCCTCAACTCGCCGGCATATGCGCCGTCGCGGCTGCCGAGAAGGCAAAAGTCGAAGCTCCAGTCGGGAGGAGAACGGTGGCGGACGATCTCGAGCAGCCAGTTCTCCACGCCGCCGGAGTCGAGGCTGCCCAGCACATGCAGCACCCGTCCCCGGCGGGAGACATAGTTCTCCTGGCCCCAACCACCGCTCGGCACACTAATCGATCGACGGGTCTGCCGCCGAACTTTAGCCCCGATGTTGTTCAGTTCGCGTTGATTGGCCCCGTTTAGGGGGCGGCGGAGAATAGCCAGCGGATGAAGCCGTCAGGCGCAAACGCGGGTGAACCTTCTCCCTACGCCCTTTCAGGGCTAGACCGTGGGTTCCGCGCACCCGGGGTTTCGCTTCGCTTCACGCTGGGCTAGTGTCCTTCGCCCCTTTCGGGGGCTATCCAGCGACTTCGGACACGGTCGAGACGTGGGTCTCGATCAATCGGATCATTGATTCCTTCTTGAGTGAACAGCGGTCCGGTTAGGCCGCCTCGTTCACCTATGGCGAAAGCGAATGGGAAGATGACCCCTGGGATTGTGCCCAACCGGGAAGTTATTTACGGTGGGAAAGCAGATCCGTAAGATCCTTGAGGATTCGCTGCTCGTCCTTGCCGTAGCGTTCAGCAAATTCCGGGGAACTAAGGCGCTGTTGGCGTTCGTCGGCAGGCATCGAGCGCAGATGGGCGAGATCCTGCCTCATTTGGGCACGCCGGCCCGACGGGACCTGTCTCCAGCGCTGATAGACCCCGCGGGCGTGGGCTTGTTTGTTCGCGGGAAGCTGTCGAAAGAGCCGAAATCGCTCAAGGGCTAGCTCCCGCTGCTCCCGATCCATTTGACTAAACCGTCTAAGCCGCTGCGCGATCTTTTGCCGCTCTCTCGCCGGGAGGTTGCGGAAGCGGGGATTCTGGCGCAAGAAACGGCGGCGCTCCGCCGGGCGCATCCGCATAAGGCGCTCGATCATCCCGGGATTGATTCGCGGCCCGGCACGCCCCCGACGGCGCGCGCGATCACGCGCGCCGACAGGTGGCGCTTGTCGAATCCTATGTGGTCCTCGAACAGGAGGAGCCGAGCGATGTCGGGGTTGACCCCTGGGCTGATCCGCCTGAGCCAATGCGGCCTCCGTGGATGGCAGAACGCCTAGGCAGCTTGCCGCCCACAAGACGGAAATAACCCTGCGAGATTTCCTGCGCCGGCCGATCCCCATGAGCCTCCCTCAACCTCCTAGAGGAAGCGCATCAAACTCAACCAACATTTCGATGTCGTCCAGCGCGGCGTGAAGGTCATCCACGTATTCCGCACTTTCAAGGGCTACCAAGCCGGTCCCGTCCCCCGGATCGGTATCACTTCCGGGGTGATGAAGGAGCACCGTCCCAGCCGCAATCAGCAACGCAGCAAGACCCACTGCGAAGCTGGGGCGGAAGCTGGGAAAGATAGCGAAATACCAGGGGTGTCGAGCGGCCGAGGGCTCGATCTTCTCAAACAGCCGGCGGTCGAAATCGAGCGATGGCTCGACGCTTTCCCACTCATCGAGCGATTCCCAAACGGCTTGCTGCCGCTCATAGACAGCTCGGAGTTGTGGATCGCTTTCGAGATAAGCCAGGAACTCTTGGCGCGCGGGGGAGCCGGGCGAGGGGCCACCCCGGGGATCCATAATGATCTCCAGAACTTCTTCGCGAGTCATACCACCTCTTCTCTACCTCTCGGCTCGGGCCTTCTGATCCACCGACAGGTGAGCCAGAGTGCCCCGAAGAGCCTCATAAGCACGGAAGAGCAGCGATTTTACCGCTGACACCGAGCAGCCCAGAACGCCCGCGATCTGGGCATAACTCATCTCCTCGTACTTGTGCATCAATACCGCGGCACGCTGCTTTTCGGGCAGCGCCGCGACTGCTTGCCGAACGATGTCCAACCGCGATTCAGTAACCAATTCCTGTTCGCGGTTGCCGCGTGCGTCCGCTACCTGTAGGGGCTGGCGATCCTCACGGGATTCATTCAGACTCAGGTGGCCACGTTCATGTTTACGATCCCGTAAAGAATTCAGTGCCAGGTGCGTTGCGATCCGAAACAGCCACGTCGTGAACTTAGCGGTCGGTTCGTACGTCGCGCGCGCTCGGTAGACTCGCAAAAACGCATCCTGGGCCAACTCCTCCGCTACGGCCTGATGCTGAACCATGCGGTTCAGGTAGTTCACCAGAGGGAGCCGGTACTTCTCGAGCAGTGTTCCAAAGCATTCGGCGTCCCCCTGTTTGACGCGGAGCATGAGCCTCGCGTCCTGCTCCAGCGACGCAGATGCTCCCACGTCGTTTCTAACACCGGAGGCCATAAAAAGTTGCGGGAAGGCGCAATTTACCGCTGATTCGGCTGATTCTAGGGCCGATCGGGGCGCGGTCGGCTACTGGTAATCATTGTATCGCCCGGTGGGACAAGCAAGATTGCTTGTCGACACTCGTTCCCCACCTGTGTTTCAAGGCGTTACACCCTAGGTTGGCCGTCGAGCGCTAGCCCAGTTCTTGCTCCTCAGGTAGGCTCTCCAAGAGCCGCGACCCTCGGGGCGCGGGCCTCGGGTGTCCGCAGCATCAGACCTCTAGCCCGCTGGGGACAGGCACCGGGGAACGAGTTACCGACGAGCAACAGGCGTCCGTGCGTAGCGAAAGCTTCGTCGGCGAGAAGATTTCTACCGTTGCCTGTCCCCTGCGAGCCCAGTCCCGCGGATCTCTGAAAAAACTTCTTCCTTTAGGAAACCGGAAGGCTCTGCGTTGGTCAATCGGCAGTCGGCGCTTGATTCCACGGGAGTTCGGCGAGATTGGGTTTGTTTGGTTTTTTGCGTGAGTGCGGCCTGTGGGGCCCGCGCCCTGACGGGCACGGCTCTGTCGTTTATCTTCGAGAGAGAGGGTTGCGGGGCCGAATCGCGAGTGGCCTGGAAGGCGATTGGGTCGGCTGTGGGGCCTTGATTGATCGAGGGTGGGGCTTGGGCTGGGACGTATCGGCCGCGGCAGGGGTCTGGATCGACGGGGGCATAGGAGCCGGCAGAGGTGCGGGTTTCGTGGGCCTCACGCTCGTCGCGGCGCAGGTCTCGGAGTTGCTTGATGGCGCGGAAAAAGCGGCGGCTGAGATGTCCGTCGTAGCGGGCTAGGTGAACTAGGGTCTGAGTCTTATCGATCATCCCTGAGCCGAGCAGTAGGGTCTCGCCGTCGTAGCCGGGCTGCAAGCTGTCGGGATGAAGCCGTTCCATCAGGCGGCGCGTGGCGGCGAGGGAAGCGGCCAGGAAGCCAGTTTCCAAGCGCGTGAGGCGGCGCATGCGCCATTGGGCGTCGGCGATTTGGCGGACCAGTTCGGATTCCAGCGAGTTGGCAGGCTGGATGTCGGCTTCGAGGGCCGAGAGTTGACTGTCGAAGTCGGCCAGGTCCTCACTGGGCAGGACGGCATCGCGGGCGAGGAGTCCGTGTTTGAGGGCGTTCTTCGCGACGCGGGCTTTGCCTTCCTCGCTGCGCGGACCGGTGGATTTCTTGGCGTTGTTACGATTAGCGTTAATCTGTGCTTTTGTCGGCATGATTATTGTTCCTTTCGTGTGAGAAGTGAGCCCACTGGGGACAGGCACCGGGGAACGAGTTACCGACCAGCAACAGGCGTCCGTGCGTAGCGAAGGCTTCGTCGGCGAGAAGATTTCCACCGTTGCCTGTCCCTTGCGAGCGGCAGCCGGTTTTGTGGCCGGCTGCTCCGATTCCAGAATACGGTCGGGTGGCGGGGTTTCAAGGGGGTCAGGTGGGGTAAGTGGCGTGGAATGAGAGGGATGAAATTTTGGAAGTGGTGTGACTAGCTGAGGGGCGTGCGGCGGAGCGCCGAAGGGAACGACCGGGGTGCAGGGGGGCCGGTGTCGGTAAGAGTACGGACACGGCAGTCTGAGGTGGCGCATACGCTTACGTATGGAAGCCGCAGGCGGGAGCTTTGGTGGCACAGGCAATCTCGCCGGTAGAAAGGCGATCAAAAACCGCTGCTGCTGAACATGCGGCTCGAGGCGTGAGCTGCTTGCGAGAGGGGAGCGATGAAGGGAAACTCAGCCAGTTTGCGATAGACCGGCCCCGACCGGGTCGTGGTGCTCTCGAAAAGCACGAAGCGGTCCGGAGTGATCGTTCCGAATTCACGGCTGGGGAGATCTTCGACAGCCCCCAGCAGGTCGTCCAGGTTGACATCTTTGCCGACTCGACCCAAGGTGAGATGGGGCTGATAGGGGCGAACTTCAGGCGCGATCCCTAGCGGTTGGAGCACAGCATCAACGTTGCTGGCCAGCTTACGAAGCGCCGGGGTGTTTTCGGCCCCGACCCAAAACACGCAGGGTGAGCGAGCATCGGGGAAAAACCCCAAACCGGCCAGCGGAACGGTGAGCGCCGTATGCACCGAAGGCAACTTCACGTCGCTACAGGCGCCGATTACTTCCTCCAACCGCTCCCCCGGCCAGTCACCGATGTATTTGAGCGTAACGTGCATGTTCAGCGGGTGGACCCAGCGGATCCCACTATAGGGGCGAAGCCGCCGCACCAGCTCGGTAAGCTGCGTGATGACTTTAGAATTCAGCTCCAGCGCGGTGAAAAGACGCATATCCTTTGAGTGTAGCCTAGAGCGCTCCCCAGCAGTCCCAGTCCTATTTATTATGGACGGAAAACTGATCCTGGGGAGGCGTCAGATTGATCGTAACGGTTTGCTCCGGCTCCCGGAGTTCGACGGTTTCGCCGTAAGTTTGAAACCCTTCCGCAATCACCTGAAGCAAAACAAGCCCTTGTTTCATGGGGGGCAGGGGGGCAGTACCTTGCTGGCTGGTCCTCAGCTCGAAACTGCGGCCAACCTTCTTGTGCTTCTTACCCTTCAGCGTTCGGATAATGAGGCTGGCGCGCGGCACCGGCTCGCCCTCATGGTCCAGTACCACAATTCGCAGGCTGGACCACTGCTTCTTGGCTGACAACGCATGAGGGGAGATAAAAAGCGAAGCGACGATGATGGCGATCAAGGTTCTCATGTCAAGAAACCACCCGCCGACCGTCAAAGTGCAAGTCAGAAGATGAAACTCAAAGCTCCCCGGTAGCTTCGAATCGCCTGCAAGAGATACATCTGCCCACCATCGAAAGTCTGGATGGGAACATAGCCTGCCTTGAGGAGATTCCTGAGTTCAGCCCTGGCTTCCAGCTTGCCCGGGAGGGAGCCGCGGAAAGGCAACGGCTGGCGAAGGATCAGATTCAAGCCAGGGTTCGAGCGGGCCGCGAAATCGTTGTAGAGATCTGGCGCAATGACGGCCTGACGACTGAGCCACTGGTAGGTCGAAACCACACGCGTCCCGGACCCGGGCAGCTCGCTCGAAAGCGAAGCCATCAGCATGTGGGCCTGCCGCATGTCGAGCGATCGGCGAAGTTCGTTAGGATCGGGAGTTTGTAACTCCAGGCTCGTTGGAGATAAGGCTCCACCGAACCCATACCCAATGGCCGCTTGCAAACGGTCGCGGAGCCGGCGGGCGTAAGAAACGCGAAAGCCAGACGCCTGGTGATAGCCGCCGTTGAACGTCGAGCTCATCGAAAACAGGTCAGGCAATACATTACCCCCGGCGTAGTAGCCCTCAGGCACAACCGCGGACAAGGCGGCGTCAGAAAGCCGGTCTCGATAGACGGCCGCTTCGAGAAGTCCGTCTCCCATGGTTTCGCGGTAGGCGATCTCGACGTGCTCGGTCCGCTGAACGGTGGGCCGACCGTCTTCGAGCGCCATTCTGGGAAACAGCCCCAGTGAAGAAACCTCCTGCCGGAGAGCTTCCGTACCCGTAACAGCTTCGTCCGGTCTCGGAATGCCCGAGGCGTACCGCAGTTGGACCTCACGGTCCGGACTAAGCTTGTAGATCAACCTGCCGTAGGGGCTGACGAAGTTCAGCCGGTTGAGGAAGCTGACCGACTCATAGAGGAAGCCGTACTCGAGGCGAGCCGTATCGCCCAACTCAAGGCGGTCGCCGAAACCCAAGGTGAAGGTTTCGAGCCTGGGAAGATCGCTACCCAAGGGACCACCGACGATGGCCTGGGTAGCCGCCACGGGCACTTGAAGCTGCCTGACCGTGACGGAAACCTCGGGCGCGACCCCGCCCACTTCGCGTCGATAGCTGGTGTGAAAGGCAGCGGTGGGCGTTCGCGTGGTTGAGCCATAACCGAGATTGCCGCTTACCGTCAGGCTATTGTCACCGAACAGCGAGGTGGCCACGGCGAAGGCCGTACCGAGGTCTGTTTCGTTGGCCAGGGCCGATTGTCGGGAGCCCCCGCCGGCACTGACTTCCGCGTAGCCGCGCGTATCACTGAACGTGTCCGACAGTTTCCGCAGTACGGTCCTTGACTCTCTACGCTCCTCGGGAAGCAGGCGAAGGACAGGCCGCGTTGACGAAGAGGTCCGCAGGACCCATTTCCAATCGTCACTCATGTCGCGGACCTCGCCCCTACTCGGGAACACGAGCTGAAGGCTGGAAAACAGACCGCGCAGGTTTACATCGAGGAAAGTTCTGCCGCCGGGGTCGATCTTGATGTTCTCTCTGAGCAGGGGAAGGAAGCGGTCGAGGGTGACGCGGAGGGAGTACTTTCCGGGCAGGACGTCGTCCAACTGGAAATTGCCGCGGTGGTCCGTGTAAACGCGGTCCGCGCTACCTCCGGTGGCGGTCAACAAGGTCACCACCGCCCCCATCTGAGGGATTCCGCGGTCGTCTTTGACCCAGCCAACGATCGAGCCGGCGATGCTGTTTTGTGCCGCGGCAGGTAGCGCTGCGATGAGCAGCGGCAGCAAAACTAGCCGGCAAGCCTTGCCGGTCAAGTGCCACGCGGTTTTGTCGGAATCTCTCCGCTGTCGGTTCACTGGTCTAGTTGTACGTCCGACTCCAACGTGCACGCTATTTGATCTTAAAGGTCGCCGACGGCATCAGAACCTCGTTCTTGACGCTGTCGCTTACTTCCAAACTTAACCGGTACTCGCCGGGATCCAAACTGCCTAACGGAAGTAGTTTTTCGACGACCGTTTGGCGCGGCGAGGCCCCCCGAATGGTGTTGATATCCTCGGTGAAATCGAGCAACAGGTCCTCGGGTTTATCCAGCCGCGCGATCTTGTACGTGACTGACCCGTTCGCACGCCTGGTCTCCTCATCCTCACCAAGGTTGTAGATTTGCACGTATATGCCCATCTTTTCGCTGCGCTTAAACTCTTCCCCGATACGAGGCCGAACCTTGGAGCTTCCGATAACGAATTGGCCAGTGCCCAACGAACGCGTCGGGACGCGCTCAATCTTGTCGGCCAGGATGAGGGAACTGCTCGCCAGCTTGTCTTCTTCAAACTTCGGAACATGCAAAGCCACCCGGTGGGTGCTCATGGTCTCGCCGATGACGTCTTTCACAGCCAGCTCCAGGCGATACATGCCCGGAGCCAGCGGGACACTCTTGTGGTAGACGGACGAGCGATTCATTTGTTGCGGCAGGCGTTCCGCGGTCGTGTCCAGGGTGACAGTGTCTTCGAAAACAGTGGCTATGCGTCGGGTAAGGGTGGTGACGCGCCCGAAGATATTTACAATCCCCTTATGAAGACCGTCCTCTTCCCTGAAAATAAGGTCCTTGTTTTCTAACTGAACCGTGATGCCTGTCAGAATCGAGTTGTCGGTGATACGAACGTGGTGAACCTTCACCTCAAAAGGGAGCGTGTTGTATTCGATGTGGGACTCGACCACCGCCTCGAGGTCTTTGAATTTGACAGGCGGTGGCTTCTGGAGTTTTGCCCACTGTTCCAACCTCTCGAAGGGCTGGTACCGCCTCGACTGCATACCGTTTGGAACGCCCGGCCTGCCGGACATTCGATCGCTCCTGTTCGCCATCCCCATCTGCTCGTATAACGTCGCACCGGCCCCCGGGACGTGCGTCAGAGCGTCCTTCTCGTAGGGGTCCATGGTGTGCCGATACTCGCCGGTCAGGGTGGGGTCCACGAACTCGATGAGGATGTCGGTGCCGACTCCTTGTAGGTAGCGGTAGCGCCAGATTTGGAACGGGAAGGTAGAAGTGGTTCCGCCACCTTCGTCGATCGGCCGGTCGTACAAGCCCCCGGACGGATGGTCTTCGATCTCGTCAGGTGGCCCGAAGGTGATGTAAATGCGCCCGCGGTCAGTCCTCCAACCAGGAAATCCGGAGGCAAATCGGTCGTTGGCGTAGGCGATTCGGCGGTAGTGCTCTTCCTTGTACTCGTTCTCCATGCTGTCGGGCGTCGGATCTCGGCGCATCCAAAACTGTTCGATAAAGTCTTCGCGCTCCTCACCCGTTGTGAACCGAAGGAACGCCTTCTTCTCTACGCCCGTGATGATGTAAAGGACGTCCTCTTTCAGCCAGCGCTTGAAGGGACCTTGGAGCTCTTTCTCGAGCTTCTTGAGCCGCTTGCGCTCTTGTTTCTTGGTGAGCTTGCCGGCCTCTTGTTTCTCCTTGGCGGAAAGAGGCGCAACGGGGAACGCAAAGGCGCAAGCCAGGACTACCACCCCCGCGAGGAGTCTTCGTGACATGTTGACAACCGCCCCCTAGATAGATACGTGCCTAACGCGCAGGCGGGTTCTCGAAATCCGACCAACCCAGTTTCGATTCTAGGACTTCCTACCCGAGAAGGTCAAGTAAATTCAAGTAACCGAGGCCAGTCGTTCGTACTATATCCACCAGACGGATTCGCGAGACGGAGCTCGGGATCGGTCCCTCGTCGCCCTAACAGCGGGTGAGATCCAATCCAACGGGGGGTCGCGTTTCTACAAGAATCCAGAGAAGATTCTCCGAGATATTGTATTCATAGCTGTTTTGGTCCAGGACTTCCTCTGCAACTGTATTTTTTTCAATAATTTAGAAATGTTCGGATTGGTTGGGGTTTGGCGCTCCACTTGCAGAACTAGCGGTAGGTTGTTATGGGGTGAGGTGTATCTCGTCTTCGGTTCGGGTTGCCCCCGATGAGTAAAGCATTGACAAATCGGCTTTTGGCGCAGTTACTGGTGGCGGCAACCGTCGTCATGGCTGCCGCGGCGTTGCTCAATTTTGAACAGCGCCGCGGCGTACGCCTGCCCGACGACGGGGTCACCTGGATCGACGGCGCCTCGGGGGTCGAGGCGCTTCGAATCAGCCCGGAAAGCGGGGCCGCCAAGGCTGGAATCAAGCCAGGGGACGTCCTACGGAGGATCGATACAGTTCGAGTGGACGATGTCGCGGAGGTTGGCCGCATCCTCACCGGGATCGGTGCGTGGAAGCAGGCTACGTACGTGGTGGCCCGTAGCGGAGTTGAGGTCAGCAAGCCGTTGATTGTCGGCGGGGTGGGGCTGAACACGTTCGTTCACTATTTTCTTGGGGCTGTGGCGTTGGCTTACCTGGCCATCGGCGGGTTCGTCTTCTACCGCAAATCAGCGGAGCCGATGGTTCGCCACTTTTATGTGTTTTGTCTGGGGTCGTTTGTTCTTTACGCATTCAGCTACACCACGAAGCTGGATGGCTTTGACCGCTTTGTCTACTGGTCAGACGTCTGGGCGACGCTTTTGGTACCGGCCGTCTTCTTGCACTTCTGCCTGGTGTTTCCCGATTCACGGCAGGCCACCCGCGCTCGACGTTGGGCGGCGGGGCTGGCGTATCTCCCGGTGGCGGCCATCTTGGCTCTTCACCATGGGGCCGCTTCCGGTGTGCTTACAACCGACTTGCCGCTGGTCGAGCTGCGGTTTTTGCTCGACCGGTTGGAATACGGCCTGCTGGGATTGTATTTCCTATCCGCGGCGGCGGCGTTGGGGTTTGCCGTAGGTCGTACCGAAGAACCGATTCTAAGGCAACAGCGGAGGTGGCTCGCGCAGGGGACCCTATGGGGTGTCCTGCCGTTTGTGATCTTCTATGTA
Source organism: Bryobacterales bacterium (assembly GCA_965222095.1). GTDB lineage: Bacteria > Acidobacteriota > Terriglobia > Bryobacterales > UBA6623. Next base: position 1,311,556 of record CBDCTD010000003.1, on the reverse strand, counting down.
GCGCCCTATGTGGGCGGTGAGATCGTGGGTCCGAACGGAAGCCTAGCTGTCTTCTCGCTGGGCCTGATTCCCGCGGCCTTCGCCTACGCCATCTTCAGGTACCGACTGATGGATGTGGAGGTCGTCGTGCGACGAGGCACGGCGTACACGCTGGCCACTGCCGGTGTACTGGCTGCCCTTTACGGACTGATCTTCCTGCTGAGCGGGATGGTTGCACCACAGCTGAGCGAGCTAGCGCCGGCGGCGTGGGTGATCTCGGTTGTGGTGGCTGCGATTGTGTTCCAGCCCCTGCGGCGCTTGATCCAACGAAGCCTGGAGCGGCGTTTCTACCGAGAGCGCTATGACTACCGGCAAACCCTGGTCGAGTTCGCTTCGGAGCTGAGCACGGAGACGGATCTTGAGTCAATGCTTTCTTCAACCTCGGAACGCTTAGCGCGGACTTTGGGTCTCAGTCGAATGGCGATCTTCGTGGCGACCGGGGGTTCGAATGGGGAGCCAAGCGGATTTCGCCTAGTGCGCGGAGCCGGGCTGACCGGCGTGAACGGGGCCGAAATCAACGAGCAGAGTTGGCTCGACATGAGTTTTCTCAGTGCTGAGCCGGTCGGGAAAAACGGCAGCGTTCCCTATTTGTTCCTCGAGGACCCGGCGACCTCCATGGAATGTTCCGCGGCGGCAAAACTCGCGATTGCCGATCTGGATCTTAGCTACTACGTGGCCTGTCGCGCTCGGGGTCGTACGATTGCCTACTTGGGGCTGGGGCGGACGGTAGACGGGAACTATCTCTCGAGTGAGGATCTCGCGCTGGTCCAGACCGTGAGCGGGTATTTCGCCATTGCTTTGGAAAACGCGCGCCTGTACCATTCGCTCGAGCTGAAGGCCAGCGAATACCAGCGGCTCAAGGATTACAACGAGAACATCGTCGAGTCGCTGAGTGTCGGCATCCTGGCAACCGACTTGGATGATCGAGTCGAAAGCTGGAACGCACAGCTCGAGCTGACGTTCGGGATTTCACGAGAACAAGCTGTGGGGTGCCGCTTGGCGCATTTGCTGCCGGCCGGTTTGGTGGCCGAGATCGAGCGGACGCGGGGAGAATCAGGCATTCAGAATGTCTACAAATTCCGACTTCGCGCGGACGACTTTCCCGCTGAGTTTCGACCCGAGCCGAGGACTAACGGCGGTAGCGGGGGCGAGGAACGGATGCTCAACGTTGCGATCGCCCCACTGGTGGCGAAGAACTTCGATCCAATAGGGCGGCTCATCATTCTTGACGACGTAACCGAGAGGGTCGAACTCGAAGAGCAATTGGCCCACGCCGACAAAATGAGCTCGATTGGCGTGTTGGCTGCCGGCGTCGCTCACGAAGTGAATACGCCGCTGGCCGTCATTTCAAGTTACGCCCAGATGCTGTCCAAGCAAGTGGCCGATGACCCGCAACAGATCAAGATCCTGGACAAGATTACCTCGCAAACCTTCCGCGCCAGCGAGATCGTCAATGCGTTGCTAAACGCTTCCCGAGTGTCGCCCAGGGAGTTAGCTCCCCTCGATCTGAATCAGGTGCTCACCGAAACGCTTTCCCTTGTCGAGCCGCAATTGCCCCAGAACAAGATCAATGTGCGGCTCGATCTCAGACCGGAAGCCGCATCCGTAGTCGGCAATAGCGGAAAGCTACAACAGGTCTTCCTGAACCTCCTGCTCAATGCGCGCGATGCGATGCCGCAGGGCGGACAGCTGACTGTCCAGACACGAGTGGCGGAGAGCAATGGGGGTGAGGCGGCGGCGCAAGTCGTCGTAAGCGACACCGGAGTGGGCATGACGGCTGAACAAGCTCGACGCGCTTTCGATCCTTTCTTCACCACCAAGGAACCGAAGCGTGGAACAGGTCTCGGCCTGGCCGTGAGTTACGGCATCGTCCGCGAGCACTCGGGTAATATGAGTGTGGAAAGCGCGCCGGGCAAGGGTGCGTCGTTCCGCGTCGAGCTGCCCCTGGCCAGGAAGCCCATACATGCCTAAGGCTCCATCCCCAGCCCCTCGGGAGTCCAAAGGCAAAATCCTCATCATCGACGACGAAGACGCGATCCTCGAGAGCCTCGAGACGCTGCTTGAGCTCGAGGAGTACGAGGTAGCCACGGCAGCCACCGCGGGTAGCGGCGTAGCGGCGCTGGAGTCGACAGCATTCGATCTGGTGCTGCTCGACCTGATGCTTCCGGACCGCTCGGGTCTCGAGGTGCTGGAGGATGTGCGCACGACCGACCAAGAGACGCCGATCGTGATGCTGACGGCATACGGCTCGATCGAAACCGCCGTTCAAGCGATCAAGCTCGGCGCCAACGATTTCTTCACCAAGCCTTGGAACAACGAAAAATTGCTGATCGAGATCGATCAGACAATCACACGGCGGCGACTGGAGCGCGAGAACGCTCACCTAAAGAGTGTGCTCAAGAAGCGCTTCGGCTTTGCCAACATCATCGGAAAAAGCGAAAGCATGCAGCGGGTCTACGACCTGGTTGGCCAGGTGGCGCCCAGCCGCTCGACCGTACTGATTCACGGTGATAGCGGCACGGGGAAGGAGCTCATCGCGAAGGCCCTGCACGCCAACTCGCCGCGCGCAGGAAAACCCTTTGTCCCCGTTAACACCGGGTCAATCCCCATCGATCTGCTGGAATCGACGCTGTTTGGTCATGTCAAAGGCGCGTTTACCGGGGCCTTCCAAACTCGCAGGGGCTGTTTTGACGTCGCCAATGGAGGGACGATTTTCCTCGACGAGGTGGGCACCCTCGAAATAGAAACGCAGGCGAAGCTGCTGCGGGTTATCCAGGAACGTGAATTCATGCCGGTGGGATCGACTGCAACGGTCAAGGTGGATGTGCGGATCGTAGCAGCGACCAATGTCAACTTGGAGCAGCAGGTCCGCGAAGGCGCCTTCCGAGAGGATCTCTACTATCGGCTCAACGTCATTGAGATCAACCTACCGCCGCTGCTGGAGAGGCTGGAAGATATTCCCCTATTGACGGAGCACTTCTTCGATCGCTATTGCCAAGAAAATGAGCGCTTCCTCGACGCCAACGGCCGCTCGACACTGCGATTCGCCCCTGAAGCGGTGAGGGTTCTCATGGACCACCCCTGGCCGGGCAACGTTCGTGAGTTGGAAAACGTCGTCGAGCGGGCGGTGGTGCTTGCCACCGAGCCCGAAGTGGCGGTCGACTTGTTGCCCGAATCGCTACTGGGTTCGGACGGCAGCTCGCGCGTCCGCGTCCCCGCAAACTTCAAGCCGGCCGCAGGCGCCAGTTTGTACGAAGTTGTCGAAGAATTCGAGCGCCGCCTGATCATGGAAGAGCTCGAAAAATGCGGCTGGAGCCAGACGGAGACTGCCAAGAGCTTGCGAGTCGCCCTCTCGACCTTGAATCAAAAGATCCAGCGGCTCAACATTGACGTCAAGCGCATGCGGGAGCTGGTGCAAGCAGGGCGGTAGGGGCGCTAGCTTTGGTGGGCAAGCGAGATGCCCAGAAACGAATAACCCCACCGGAGGCCTTGCGACAGGTCAGGTGGGGAGCAATTCCAAAGTCATCACACCGCAAGCTCTCGCCCGAAGGTCATGCTCTGATCTCGGTTTCTTGTGCCTAGTCCCTCCGTAAGGGGTGGCAAGCGGGTCGCAAGGGGCGACAGGGACGACAAAGCGATCTAATTTAACACTTTTGAGCAAACGTGATAGCATAAATCTACAACTCCCCGGCAGCCGCCGGTTGGGCAGCCTATATGGCTGCCCTTTTCATTTCGCCTCGCAGCTCGCCGAATTCAATAGACGCGTAGGATGAGTCCACGCGCGATCGTCTACATTGACGGCTTCAACCTCTACTACGGTGCCGTCAAGGACACACCCTACAAGTGGCTCAACGTGGAGCGCTACTTCACGCTGCTGAGACAAAACGACGAGATCCGAAAGATCCACTACTTCACTGCCAGGGTAGACGACCCGCGAAGCGTCGATCAGGACACCTACTTACGAGCGTTGTCAACGCTGCCCCTGATAAACATAGTCGAAGGGCGGTTCAAGATGAAGGAAATCGACTGCGCCGTGAAATCTTGTACTTTCCCGGGAAAGCGGAGATTCAACGTTCCGGAGGAAAAGCGCACGGACGTGAATATTGCGCTCCAGATCCTCCATGATGCCTACGAGGACCTTTGTGACGTCTTCGTGATTGTTTCGGGCGACTCCGACCTCGTTCCCGCTCTGGACTCGGTAAAAGGACTCTTCCCCAACAAGCGAACCGTTGTCTACGTGCCCGCCCGATTTCCCCAGCGCGCCCACGCCATGGAACTCCGAGCGGTAGCAGACCGGGCAAGAACCCTGCCGCTCGCACTACTCAAGCATGCCCAATTCCCTCATCGAATTCCGGACGGCTCAGGAGGCGTTCTCGCCAAACCTAGCGACTGGTGACGCGACAGCTATTTGCGCTCCCCTACCGGGCACGCGCTCGTCACCGTAACTTCCCGATCGTCCTCACCCAGGTCTTTGAACTGGATTTCTATCCGCGATTCGGGCAGTTGGCCGGTGAACTTTTCGCCCCACTCGATCAGGATGATGGCTTGCTGGTCCCAGAGGTCATCCAGGCCAAGGGTTTCTAGCTCGGGCAGACGGTCCAAACGATAGAGATCGATGTGGTAGACCTTGGGCTCTCCTTCGTATTCGTGGATGAGTGAGAAACTCGGACTAAGGACATTGTCGGCGGAGGCAGCCCCGATTCCGCTAATCAGTCCTTTGGCCAGTGTCGTCTTTCCGCTGCCTAAGTCCCCGATCAACAAAACGAGTTGCGGCGCTTTCATCCCACGTGCCAGTTCGACACCAAGCTGGACGGTTTCCTCAGCAGAGTGAGTGAAGTAGGTTTGCGCGTTGATGGGAGCCATTCCGCTAGCTACTTTCCGGTGCAAAAAGGAGAAACTGGGTGGTGGCTTGGGACAGTCAGCCAATTTCGCGTCCGGATACCTTCGTGGGTTGTTGATTCTTCGAACCCGCGAAATTGGTGACAGTCCCCGCCGCGAGCCGCAAGCCTATTTTGCACCGGAAAGTAGCTAGCGGCCCCGGGGTAGCCGCGCGTGCGAGTAAAGAATGGGGGCTGGGAGGTATGAAGAATCATTTCAGTCACAGATTCGCGCACGCGGACGCCATCAACTGCGCGCCGGCGTCGACACGAGTGTCGACGCGGCAGACGCAGGCGTCTGCGCCACAACATCAGACGCTTTACGTAAAGGGTAGCTGGAATCCCGTGCCGCGGCCGCGGGTTGATTAGGTCTCGTCGATTCTGGGAACATCAGGGCTGTGCATTATCGAATGGAACTGCGCTTGCCACACTCACGTATTGAACTTAGCAGGAGGAACCTATGGCCGATGTTGAACAGATTGCAAAGACGACTCTGGAAGAAATAGAACGCTTGCTCAACACGAAGACAGTAGTCGGCGAGCCGATCTCTGCGGAAGGGGCCACCCTGATCCCGTTGGTCAGTTTCGGCTTTGCCTTCGTGGCCTGCGGCGGCCGCGCCCCCGACAAAGGTGAAGGGGGCGGCAGCGGCACCGGGGGTGGTGGCGGCATCAAACCCGTAGCAATTGTCGTGATCAATGAAGACGGTGTCAAGGTGGAACCCGTCAAGCGAGGAAGCGGCCGCGTGCTCGAAAGAATCGTCGATACAATTGCCAAGGCTAGGGAAAAGAAAAGCGAAGAGCAGTCGAAGTCACCCGAGGATTAAATGTTCTTGGGGATTTTAGCGCTCCTACTGGGCCTCATTGCGCTCCTCTCGGTACCTGTCGACCTCGCCTTCCGGGTTCGGAGACAAACTTCTTTTCGAGGGGACCTCACTGTCCGATGGATGTTCGGCCTTGTAGAGTTTCCGTTGACGGGACGGAAGCGCCGAGAAAAGCCCGCCAAGCCAAAGGTCAAGAAACGCGGCCGCGCCGCGCGGCTGCTACCTCGGTTATTGGGGGCGCTACGAAGCGCGCAGTTTCGACGCCGCCTACTGAGGTTTTGCAGGGATATCATTGCCGCCCTTCGACTGCGAGACTTCGGCTTGCGCCTCCGACTGGGCTTCGATGACCCGGCAGACACAGGAATCGCATGGGCGTTCGTAGGACCACTGGTGGCCTTTCTCGAAGCACGGGAGGCTGCCAACGTAGACGTCGGCGCTGATTTTGAACGCGAGACCCTCGAATTCGATGCGGGAGGCAAAGTTCGCATCGTGCCGGCACAACTGGTCTCGATTGGGCTCTTGTTTGCTGTTTCACCGGTTACGCTACGGACAGCGTGGACGCAATTCGGTCGAGCATGAGCAGGCTACAGACGGGCACGCCCTTTGCGGGGAACGAATTCACCATTGTCCCAATCGAGGAGGTCTGGGCCGACAGTTGCCCGGTAGGACGGGGATTGTGGGCAGGCGGGATCAAGGAGCCAGTGGCCCTGGTCTTCTGCGGGCCATCCGAAGTTCGGGCCGTTGGCGTCCAGGGCGACGAAGTAGACCTGGAAGACCTCACACGCGAGGTCCCCGGGTTGAACGAGTTGCTGGAGCAGTTTTCCGGTACTCGAGGCTCGGGTTGATTCGAGCGCTGGCCGACAGAGTGCCGCTGCGGGAAACGGGGACAGGCACCCCGGACGGTTCTACGTTTGGGGTCCGACAGGCAAAAACGTGGCCATCTTCGTGGCGCGGACGAGATTCGTTTGGTTGCCTGTCCCGATTAGTCCCCATTTTTTGCCCGGACCCACTTCCGCCGCAGACTACTGCCCCCCCCCATCCTCCTGGCGGTGGCAGTTCGAATGGTTTGGCCCCGGTCAGTCCGAGGCGAGCGACCTAATCGCCCCCGGCATGTGCTGCAGAATGTCGGTTGCCAGCATCGATAGCTCACCGGTTTCTTTGGTCGCTAGCTCGGCGGCAAGGCCATGCAAGTAGACGGCAGCGACAATGACCAGTTCCGGGGCCTCTTTCGGGAACTGGGCCAAGAAACCGCTGATCATGCCGGTCAGGATATCTCCCGTGCCTCCGCTTGCCATGGCCGGCGTCCCGGTGGGATTGACGAATACTCGCCCATCAGGTGTCGCCGTCAACGTCCGGAACCCCTTGAGAACTAGGTAGACCTTCCGCTCTTCGGCAAACTGCCGGGCTACCTCAACTCGACATCGCTCGATTTCCTCCGTTGACAGACCCGTCAGCCGAGACATCTCCCCCGGGTGCGGTGTCAAAACAAGCAACCGGCTCTTGGCGTCCCAAGATCGCTTCCCCGCCCCGGCCAAGGCCGTGAGCCCGTCCGCATCGACAACGAGTGGTAGTTCAACTTCGTTGACAATGCGGCGGACGAGTTTCTGATTTGCTGGACTTGTGCCCAAGCCCGGACCCACCGCCACCACCGTCGCGCGCTCGAACCAGCTTGCGCGATAGGCTGACTCGTCCAGCGAGCCGTCCTCACTTTCCGAGCCTGGTTCGGTCATTAACTCCGGCGTGTGGGCGACGATTGCGGCCGTGGCGCTGGCGGCCGTCGCGACCGTTACGAGGCCGGCACCTGCTCGCAGGGCCGCCGTACCCGCCATGAGGACAGCTCCGGGCCGAGCCCGAGATCCTCCAACAACTACGACGTGGCCAAAATCTCCCTTGTGGGCCGAACGATTCCTTGGCGCGAATAACGGAGCGATATCCGCGGGCTCGACCATCGAAAGTTTCAACTGAGGATTGGAGTCCATTACCGAGGGGGCCGTCCCAATGGGTGCGACGTGCAGCTTTCCCACCCCCTCGCAGTTGGGTGGGAAGATCTGGCTGACTTTGGGAGCGGTGAAGGTGACGGTGTGATCGGCATGCACGCACTCGCCAAGCAGTTCCCCACTATCAGAGGGCAATCCCGATGGCATGTCAACCGCGACGATTTCAGCGTGGGAGAAGTTCGCATTCAGATCCTGAATCACTTCTTGATAGAGGCCCTCAGCAGGACCGCGCAAACCGGTTCCCAGCATCGCGTCCACGAGAACGGTTGCCGGGAGCAGGCTGGGCCGTGCGCGCTGCCAGTCGGCGGGGTTTCTCACGATTGTCGGCTTGAAGTCGGTGGCTCGCAGCATCTTGTAGTTAGCCGCGGCATCGCCCCTGAGACGGCGAGGATCGCCCATTAAGACCACCCGCAGTGCCCCGCCCTGGCCGTGCGTGATGATGTGCCGCGCGACGACAAGTCCGTCTCCCCCGTTATTGCCCCGCCCGCAGAGGATCACGACCCTTTGCTTTTCGAGTGGGGAGAATTGATGAGCTAGGAAGCCATAAACGCGCGCACCGGCGTTTTCCATCAGAACCAGGCCGGGAATGCCGCGTTCCTCGATGGTGACGCGATCGACCTCCCGCATCTCGGCGGCCGTCAGGATTTTTTGCAGGCTAGGCCTCCAGTTCCAATTCCATTTGCTTGAGCTTCGATCTTTCGCCCATCGCAATGAGTACGTCCCCGACCTCGATGCGGGCATCCCCGGAGGGATTGAACTCCATTTCCCCTTGCGATTTCATCATGGCGACCACGATCACGCCATGCTTTTGTTTCAGCCGGGATTCTCCCAGAGTCTTAGACACTACCGAACTGGTTTCGGAAACCTTCACCTGTTCGAACTCCAGGTCCAGCTCCGACTTGCCGAACGCGGAAGCTACATCAAGAAAGGTCAGGACATGCGGCCGAAGCATCGACTGAGCCAGGCGATGTCCGATGAACGAATAGGGAGTGAAGACGGTTGTCGCCCCGGCGTGTCGCAGTTTCTCTTCCGCCTGCTCATCCGTAGCGCGGGCCGAAATGACCAAATCCGAGTTGAGGACCCGTGCCGAGAGAGTTACGTAGACATTCTCGGCATCGCTGCCAATAGCCGCAACCAGCCCCTTGGCCGCGTGAATCCGCGCTTGGCGAAGCGTGTCGTCTTGGGTTGCGTCGCCGGCGATGGTAGCAATGCCTTGGTCGACTGCCCATTGGGCTCGGTCCGGGTTGCTGTCGACCAAAACCGTCTTCGCGCCGTTGCGCATCAGCTCTTCTGTAACGCCTCGCCCCACCCGTCCGGCGCCGCAAACGATGAAATGATCTGATAATCCATCCAGCATACGCTGTCTCCGTCTCTTGCCAAAGTAGTCGCCGAGTTCCATCTTGATGATCGCATCGGCGAGAACGGTGACCGACCCAAGAATGACTGTGACGCCCACCAGAATCAGGACTGAATTAAACACACGGCCCGCGGGACTCAGAGGAAGGATCTCCTGGTATCCCACGGTCGTCAACGTAATCAGCGACATGTAGAAGCAATCGAAAAGCTCCCAGCCCTCGACCAAACGGAAGCCGATGGTGCCGAACACCAACACGGCCGACATCAAACCTAGAACAAGCAAGAGTTGCCGTACCGGGATGTTCATCAACAACGCCTCGCCACGAGCATGGTCATATCATCCTGAAGACCGTGAACACGCCTTCACTCGGTTACTTCCAGCATCACCGCTCAACTCGCCCGATGTCTGAAACATTCACCGCCGCCCCCGTCTTGGCGCTTTCGTACAGGGCGTGAACAATGCCTACCGCGCGGCAACCCGCCACCCCGTCAGCCTGGGTGGTCGTTCCTCCTCCGACGAGACGTACAAAATCGCGAAGCTCCTCCTGGAAAGCTACGCGAACGGTCGACTTCCATCCCCGAACCGCTTCGCGCAGCGCACTCGATGGGTAAAAGTTGAACCGTCTGCGGCGCACCACCCCAGGCTTCTTCAGGTAGATCGCTTTCGAGAACATCGGAGCGTAGGACGCCCGAGCCATGCCTCGGTCTCCGTAGGCTTCGATGAAGAACCGGTAGCCTGTCCATTCCGTCCAACTAGCGTGCAGGCTGGCGACCTTGCCCTCCCGATTACGCATCAGCGCGAAGCCGTTGTCTTCCGCCGAATCAAGGCGCCAGACACTTCCGCTGGTCAGGCCCCAGACTTCAGTCACTCCACCGAGGATATCGTCAATCAAGTCGATCAAGTGCAGACCGTTGTCCATGAGGGCTCCGCCGCCGATAGCTCCTTGCTCGTGAATCCAAGGCTGTCGGAATTCTGAAAGGCCGGTGTGCCCGGTGAAAGCCCGGACGAAACTCAGCTCCCCGATCTCTCCGCTCTCGACGGTTTGCTTGACGAACCTGATTGCCGGAAAATAGCGCTGATTGAAACCGGTTGCCAGGGTCAGGCCGCGCCGTTGAGCAGTGCGCAGCAAGCGGCGGCAGGCCTCTACCGTAGGAGCCAAAGGCTTTTCGCAAAGGACGTGCTTGCCCCGCTCGAGCGCAGCCATAGCGACCGCTTCGTGTACGTCGGGAGGTGTCGAGACGATGACGGCGTCGAGGTCGGGATGATCAAGAAGTTGCCGGTAGTCGGTGTAAACCGAAGCGCTCGAAGCCCGAGCCGCCGCGCGGGCTCGATCCTGGGCGAGGTCGGCGACCGCCACCAGGCGGCAGCCCTGCGCGCGCCGCAGGGCGTCCGCACGCACCCGCCCAATCTCGCCGGCACCGACCAACCCAAAGCGCATTTGTGGCTCCATCACTGTGCAGGAGAGGCCGGTCACCTCCGTTTGGCCAGTGTAGTACAGCGGCCCAGCAACCGACAGGGTAAGCAGGCCTTTTCAAGCCTTGCTGCTTGGCCTTCGCGGGAAAGCGACCGACTCAGCGGCAAAGTCGGCGGTCGGTGCTTGGCTCGCGCCGACGGGTCCCTCAGCACTGCACTCGTAGGCCGGCCAGAACAACAGGCTAGTGTCGCCGATCTCTCGTTGTGCTCGGAGCTTCGGATCGGACTGGCGAACTACGCCTCACTAATCGTCCGGAATCCAGCCTCGTCCGCGGCCCGGCACAACTTGCGATCGAAGCAAACGAACGGGCGGCCTCTGGGCCGTTCGCCGCACCATACGAGAGCGGCAGCCAGTTGGAATCCATCGGCCGCGCTCAGACCTAGTTTCTCGGGAAGTGACTCCGCCAGACTGCGGACACGTTCGTGTGGCAAAACCTCGTGCCAAGATCCGCGGAGCTCTTCCAAACATGCGATGGCATTCCTCGTTCCGGTGGGACCGATCGTTCTTGATCGGCCTAGCCTCGCGAAAGCGCTCCGCATCTCAACCGGCGTGCCCCACCAGACCACCATCCTCGGGTAGTCGCGCAAAACCGACTTGAGGCGGCTGGTCGCTTGCTCCGATACGCAAAGCGGGACGAGCGCACTAGTGTCCCAGAAGGCGGCGGTCGCGCTCTTCACGTTCGTCCTCGACTACCTTCGCAGCACGTCTGAGGGTGATTCGCCCGCGGGGGAGGGACATGAACGAGTTCAGGCGCAGGCGCTCTTGCCCCAGGCGCAGCTTTCCGGCCGACGCCAAGGCAAGCTCTTCCGCGGCAAAATCGTTGCTTCCCGACAAGGGAATAATCTTCGCTACCGGTCGGTTGCGATCCCGAATAAGGATCTCATCGCCTTCCCGCACCTGCCTCAGGTAGTGACTGAGTCGGTTCTTCAGCTCGGCAATGTTGACGGTTGTCATCAGGCTTCACGGCTATTATAGCTATGTTGATGGCGGATTCCACAGCATCCCGCACCCGCGGGGCCAGACGATCGTCCGTTTGGCCCGGAAGTGGTTTGTTCGCAGGGTCTTCCGAGGCGCGACCGTGAAGGAGCGGTCATGAAAATCCGCGTGTACGCCTCTCGTGTAATCCGCCACTAGTACCGCAACTGATAGATTCTCATCGCGGAGAGGGAAGCCCGTTGAAACGGGCTGACCAACCTTGAGCGGCGCCGGGCTACCAGCCGTAAAACGGCTGGCCTAAGAAGACAAAGCCGCGTGAACGCGGTTTTTACCTCATCAACGCGGCCCGCGTCGCTTCCTTTATCTAGCCCGCATTTCTCACCACGACCGCAGTGAACGAGGCGAAAAGCCCGGCGGCCTTGGCGCGCGGCAACACTTCGTGCACATTGCTCAACGTACAGTCTGTCGGCGAGCGGGCGCGATGAATCGCGCCCCTACATCTCTGATGGCGGGCATTTGCTTCCACTCCTGCCGACCGCTGGTGAGAAATGCGGACTAGATCCGATCGAGACCTCATCATCTGCATGCAGCAAACCCTCACATGGACGTGAATCAGTTGGATTCAGGCAGTTCCGGATAAGGCGTAATCTGCCCGGCGCACCACACTAGCCTGCGCGCGCGCGGTGGCGGAGACGGTCCAGCGCAACGGCGGCGACGATGATGCTGCCCGTGAGAACGTCTTGCACCCAGTTGGGAACACCCTTCATGCTGAGCCCGTTGCGGATGACGGCCATCAACATGGCTCCGGCGACGGATCCGACGATGCTCCCTTCCCCGCCCTGTAGGCTGCCGCCGCCGATTACGACGGAGGCAATAATGTCGAGTTCCATGCCCCGGGCGGCGGTGGGGTCGCCTACCGTCAGCCGGCTGAACTGCATCCACCCGGCGAAACCCGCCAGCAGTCCCGCCAGCGAGTAAATGTAGACTTTGACCCGCTCCACGCGGATGCCGCAGATGCGAGCGGTGTTTTCATTCGAGCCGATGGCAAAGATGTACCGCCCGAGGATGGTGGAGCGCAGCATCAAGCCGACAACGACCGCTAACAGCAGTGTCAGCCATACGCCGGGCGCCACGACCAACCACGGGGGGTCGGGGAATTTGGCGAGCATGTCGTTGAGCCAAGTGATAGGAGCATCGATCTTTTGCTCCTTGGCGATGCCCGTAGCCGCGCCGCGATAGACCAGCAAGGTTCCCAAAGTAATGATGAAGGGGACGAGGTTCAGGCGGGTTATCAGCAGGCCGTTCAAAGCCCCGCAGGCGGCGCCCACGAGCACACCGCCAAGGGCCGCCACAATCGGCGTGACATCGGCACCGAGCATGCGCGCGATCACGACGGTCGATAGTGCGATCACCGAACCGACGCTCAGGTCGATTCCGCCCGAGATGATAATAAGCGTCATCCCTAGCGCACCCGCGGTTACGATGACGCTTTGGGTGAGCACGGTCACCCGGTTGAAGCTGGAGTAAAACGGCTCGCCTGCCCACATCATGAAGAAGACGTAGACGGCTGCCAGACCAATCAGGGGCCCGAGGCTTTTCAAGGGTGCACCTCGCATGAGAGCCTCTTGGACATACAGGCATGGGCGTCGTCAAGGCGAACTCGGCAGAGGGACGGGGAAAGGGCCTCGCGAGACATCTTGCGTGGCTGTTGGAAAAACCCACAGGCAGGATTGCCTGTGCTACTGATTGTTACCACGGGCTACTGGGTCTGTGAAAAAACCCTGCGGACTGGAGGGTGTGAAAAAATCAGGGACTGTCACAAGCGGCGTCCGAGAAGTCGCGTATAATCAATCGCAGCTCCGGCCGCAGGCTGACTGTCCCAGCATTTTTTCACACCGTCCAGTCCCCGCGCCTCTCGTAAGTCATTGATAAAAAGCCGCGTCCGTGGATGGCGCTTGGGACAGTCCCCGGTTTTTTCACACGCCCTACTGCTAGGGGGTGCCTGTCTTGAGTGCAGCGACACGTTCTTTTGCTAGGGCTGCGACATTGCTGTTGGGGTAGTTCTCAACCAAACCCTCTAACTCACGGATCGCATCTTGGGATTTGTTCAGTTCGATCAACGCTAACCCCTTTTTGTACTGCGCGTCGGGAGAGATGTGTCCTGGGGCGTATCGCTCCAAGACCGTGTCAAAGTGCTGAACGGCTTCGGGGTAGTTTTTCTGATTGTACGAGATGTCGCCCAGATAATACTGCGCCTCGGCGGCGCGTACTGAGTTCGGGTACAAGTCCAGGTACTGTTTGAACTGGTCGCGAGCGAGGTCCCAGTTGCCGCGGCTATTGTCAATCATCGCGCTGTCATAGAGGGTTGACGCCGAGCTGCCGGTCGGTGTTAGGTCCCCTTCATCACCGTTACCGGCGGGAGGCAGCGCCGTCAGGTGATTGTTGATGTCCTCGACTTGCTGTTGGATTTTTCCAAGCCGGGAACTTTGCTCTTCGACCGCGTCGCGTAAAGCGCCAAACTGACTCGATAGACTCTCAACCCGATTGCTAATCGAAGTAACGGGCGCGACTAGTGCATCGGCTTGCTTGGCGATGCCTCGCTCGATCAAGGCCACCGCTTGGTTTATTTTGTTCGCCGTGTCGAGATTCTGCTTGAGAAGGTTCTCGAGCACCGCCATCCGTTCGCCATGGCCGTCCATCTGACGGCCCATCTGTCGCACTTGCTCCTGAAGGATTGCCATGTCCCGCTGGAGTTGAATTACCTCCTTTTTCTGGGCGAGCGCGGGCGCTACGGAGATGGCTAACATTGCGACCCAAACGAAGACGGATCCCGCAATGGCCTGTTGGCGTTTCAATCCGAAGCTTTTCATATTCGGTAGCTCTTGAAAACGAAGCCCCGCGTTGGATTGGCAGCTACGCATTGGTCGCCGGCCGCACGCCTCCAACCTGCGCTAGCAAAGAGACGTGGGGACGCCCCCTCAGGTTACTGACCCGCGGCCGCGCCCCCTGGGTACTACCGGTATCTTACGGTGCTACGCCAAAATGCGCGCGCCGATTTCTCTGCCAGCAACCTTCGTGCTCTTCGCCACACTGCGGCCGCTCTTTGCCGTAACTGATCGTTGTCAGCCTGCCTGCCGAGACGCCGAGGCTGATGAGAAAGTCTCGAGCGGCGGTGGACCGGCGATCCCCCAACGCCAAATTGTACTCGCTGGTTCCCCGCTCGTCGCAGTGACCTTCGATCACGATCCGTGCACCGGCATAGTCAGTCAAGATCTTCTTGAGCGCGCCCGCGTTACTTCGCAGTGTCGCTTCGGCATCCCCGCGGATATCGCTCTTGTCGTAGTCGAAGAGAGCGTCCTTCACGTTCTGCCCGACCACCTTGCCGACTTCGGGCTTCGGCGGCGGCGGTGGTGGCGGTGGCGGCGGCACGCGGACTTCCACTCGAGCGGAGGCCATCGCTTCCCCACCGGCTCCTTTCACGATGATCTCGTACGAGGTACTCTGCGTCGGAAAGACTTCGCGCGAACCGCTCGGGGGTACGGCCCCGATGCCCTGATTCAATGTCGCGCTCGTGGCATTCTTCGACGACCATTTCAGCGTTGCCGACTTGCCGCGCTCGATGGAACTCGGCTCCGCCGACAGCGTCACCTCCGGCTTCGGGGGCGGCGGTGGTGGCGGCGCTACCTCTGGCGGCGGGGGGGGTGGCGGTGGTTTCTTACACCCACCGACAAATGCGACCAGGAAAATGCTCAGCAAGACCACTGCGATGCGTCTCTTTGTTGACATGGAACTCCTACGCCTCCTCAAAGTGCTCTTCCATTGGAACGACTGTTTGCTGCAGCCGCCCGCCCATCGCTCTCTCCGCATAAGTAATCACGATGGGTCATGGTGAGACGGCCTTCTATCTTACTCCCCAAAAGGGCTGTTGGTTTTTCCCCTGCGTCGTGAGCTTCCGAATCTGTCTCCCATCAGCACGCATGGTCCAGATCTGCGTACCTCCTGACCGGTTCGAGGCAAACGTAAGGTGCGTGCCGCTGGGCGACCAAGTAGGATGCTCGTTTCTGCCCGCGCCATGCGTCAGTTGGACGAGCTCTTCGGTGGCCACGTTTATAATAAAGATATTGTAGTTGCCAGGCTCAAACCCGCGAGTCCAGGCAAACGCTACATTCTGTCCCTGCGGATCCCACGACGGCTGGACCGCATCTCCTCCTCCGCCCGACAACCTCCGTACGTTAGCGCCTGCGTCGTCCATCAGGTAAACCTGAGGCACGCCGCCACGTCCTGATACAAAGGCTATCTGTGTACCGGTCTTCGGATTGACGGCCGGGTCCACATCAATGGATCGAGAATACGATATCCTGCTGAGATTCCTCCCGTCAAGGTCTGCCAGGTAGATCTGTGATCGGCCACTGGCCGAGGAAGCGAAAGCAATCCGTTCTCCGTCGGGTGTAAACGAGGGGGTAGTGTTGAGCGACGCGATCTGGTTGTAGAACGTCAGGCGCCGTCCGGTCTCGAGGGAATGGACGATGATCTGGGGCGTGCCCATGAAATAACTGGTAAACGCAACCTTGGCGCCGTCGGGCGAAACGGTGGGTGTCAGACTCAAATTCTTGTAGTTGGTGATCTGTGTCTGGCTGCTGCCGTCGTAGTCCATGGCCCAGATCTCGCGGTGACCTGTGCGATTGGATTCGAAATAAATGCGCGTACCGGCCAAGCCCGTGCCAAGACCTAGCTTTTCCAGGACGTCGCGGGAAAAATCGTGCGCCAGTTGGCGGGCGCCTTGGGCATCGGGAACGGCGAAATATCGCTTGCCGAAAATGAAAGCATCTGTCGGGTCTTCGGCGGTTACATCATAGAGATAGCCGGAAAGCGTCAGTCGTTCGTTGGCCACGGTCAGCGAACCGAACGTCAAATAGCGCGTGCCCACGGGAGGGTCCGACCAGCCTCGCAACCAGAAGCTCCGTGCTCCCGGATCTTCGGGTAAGTTCTTGTCGTCAGCGTGGAAGTCATCGGGTCGTTGCGGGGTCGTCCTGGGATAGAAGCTTTTCGACACCATCTCGAACCGCGCGGAACCTTCCAAGGCATTCCACAAGGCGTTGTTGAATCCGTCACTCTCGGTGCTGATTTCCCGGCCGCCCAGAAGGTCAGGAACAGCGATGCGCGGCGCTTGCTGCGTGCCGGTCACGGTGCCGACAAAGTCGGCCGGCTGCTGGGCGAGCAGCACACCGCCCGCAAGCAATCCTGCCAGCAGTAGCGCACCCGTGAGCTGACTATTCGCGATGGGGGGTTTTCGTCGCAAGGCCGTTAGTTGCTGAGCTGAAAATTCATTTCAATTCGGATGGACCTTCTCCGCATCGCGGGTGGGAGAGGCTGCATCGGATTGATATTGTGGACCGCGCGGAACGCCGAGTAGTCGAGCGAGCGATTGGCGCTGGTTTGAGCAATCTTGACATTCTCAATCCTACCATTACGCAATATGCGAAAGGAAACGACAACCGGTATCTGAGAAGTGCCGGAGATTTGCCCCAGGGTCTTTCTCCACTCTTCGGCGAGGCGCCTTTGCAAGGCCTCGGCGTACCAGCCGAACCGCGCGCCAAAGGGACTTCCCTTGCCGAAACCGACGCCTCCCGCACCGCTGGTTCCCGGGCCTGTGAAGATTCGCGAGCTGGCCGCCGCGCCGGTCGACGAGGAAAGTTGATTGGGCGGAGTCGGCGGCTTGCTCTTGCGAGCCACCTGGGCGGGCTTCGGTGGGCGCTTCTTCCGCTTCGACTCAACCTCGACGGCATTCGGGTCGTCTTCCGACCCCTGAGCGGGACGTCTCGTCCGATCAGCGGGCACAGCCGGTACCGTGTGCTCGACCGGGTTGGCCACCGGATTCGGAATGCGGGAACGGGCGCTCGACAACGGAACTCCCAGCACGACGTTGACAGACACCGCACCGGCCGCTAGGCTCGCCGCTTCGCCCAGTTGAAGAGGAGCGCCGATCGCCGACCAAAGGGAGACTCCGATCAGCAGCGTGGAGTGAGCAATGACGGAGAGGGCAACGGGGGCGTTGAGCCCCTCGGCCTGCTCCAAGGGATTGCCGCGGATCGTCATCGTCGTCGTCTAGGCCGTCGCTCCAGCGGCTTGGTTACTACGTTCACCCCAACCCCGCCCGCACCACACTCGGCAACAACGTTAGCGACGAGTTCCCACGGCGTGGTCCTATGGGCACGCAAGTACACGCTCGGCGCGGGGCCGTGCTTCTCTTTGACGCGGGGCACGATGTCGGCAATGATGATCGGGTCGTCGTTCAAGAACAAATGGCCGTCGGAGGTGATGTTGATGAAGTCGAGGTCCTGGCTCGTAGTAGCGACTTCACGCGTTTCGGGAACGTCGATATCGAGGCCGAACTCGACAACTCCGGCTGTGATCATGAAGATGATCAGCAGGACCAGAACGACGTCGACGAACGGGGTTATGTTGATGTCAGCGATCGACTCATCTTGCTGAGGGTTTTGATTCGAGAATGCCATCTTGCTCTCCGTAGCTCTGCTCGGCGAGATTGAAAAACTCAAGACTGAAGTCATCCATGCGCGCTCGCAACTCACGGACGCGCTGCGAGAAGTAATTGAAAAAGATCAGTGCCGGGATGGCGGCAAACAAGCCGGCTGCCGTGGCAATGAGTGCCTCGGCAATACCGGGGGCCACAGCCCGTAGGGTGGCGCCCCCAGCCTGGCCCAGCCCCCGGAAAGCATCGAGAACTCCCCAGACGGTTCCAAACAAGCCGATGAATGGAGTCGCCGATGCCGTCGTGGCCAGCCAGCCCATGTTGCGCTGCAAGTGGGCCATCTCCTCCCCGATCCCCAATTGCAGACAGCGCTCCAGCGAAGCGGAGTTGCGCAATTCTCTATAGCTGTTGACCTGTCGCGCTACCTCGTCGTAGCCGAACTCGAACACTGTCACGAGCGGCGCCGGGCGGTAGTTTTCCGTTGCGGCGCTGATTTCTCCGAGCTGGCCGCTCTTGCGGAACGCCCTCAGAAAACGGGCGTTATTGCGTCGAGATATTCTCAGCAAGCTAATCTTCGAGAAGGCAATGGCCCAGGAAAGGACAGAGAACGCCAGCAGGATCAACAGTACAACCTTGGCAAGCGGGCCGGTATCGAGGAGCAGGTTCAGGAATCCACTCTGCTCAAGGGCTCCGGGACCGACGGTCTCTTCGAGCGCTTCGGAGACGGGGGCCACCTCCTCAGCCTGTAGTAAGAGGGCGAAAACCGTGTGTCTTATCAAGGGGTCTCCTGGAGGGATGTTAGCCGCTTTGGGCCGGAGATGGAAGTCCCACTAGGGCGTTTGTTAACAGTGGGGGTTCTGGGCCTTTCACGCTGCGGCCTCCTAAATGGCCGCCGGCCCGACGCCCGCGGCCCACCGGTTGAAACCGCCCGAAGTCTACAGAAAATCTAACACATATAATGTCTTAGGTGGAATCACGGCGGTCGTGCAACTCGCCGGGTTTCGTGATTGTAACGTCCCACGGGAACAAGTCCTCCCCCCGGCGGGAGAGCTTCCAGCATGCTGCAAGAGATCCGGGTCGAGCACTACGCGGTGGTCGAAAAGCTGTCGATTCGGTTCCGTCCCGGTCTGAACCTGTTGACCGGAGAAACGGGTAGCGGCAAGTCGATCGTTGTGGATGCGCTCTCCCTTCTCCTCGGGGCGCGAGCGACGGTCGACGTCATCCGAGCGGGATGCAAACGAGCCCGCATCACAGGTGTGTTCGAGGTAGAAGAAACGCCGGAGCTGCACCGCGTGTTGGACTCTGCTGGGTTGGAGCTGGAGGAGCGCGAGCTGGTCGTCGAGCGAGAGCTGCTCGACAGTGGCAAGTCGCGGGCCTACGTCAACGGCCGCTTCGTCCCGCTATCGCTACTCCGGGAATTAGCCGGCGGCTTGGCCGACATTCATGGCCAGCACGAACAGCAGGACCTGTTCCATACCCGCACGCAGCTAGGGATGCTCGACGTGTTCGGAGGTCACATCGACCTCGTTTCCAGGGTCGCCGCGGCTTATCGACAATGGAAGGACTCGACGAAGCGGCTGGACGAACTGCGCGGTGACGAGAAAGAGAGATTGCGCCTGCTTGACCTCTATCGCTTCCAGCATCAGGAGATCGAACAAGCGAAGCTCGAGCCGGGCGAGGACGATGAGCTTCAAAGACAGAGCCGGCTCCTCGCTCATGCCGAGCAAATCAAGGAAGCGGCCGCCAGGGGTTACGACCTGCTCTACGAATCCCCGGTCTCGGCAGCCACTCAATTGCAAGCGGCGCACCGAGCCCTCGAAGAGCTAGCCCGTTTTGATCCCGAGTTGAACCCGCTGTCGGAGACGCTCGAAAACGCCCGTGCCCAAGTCGAGGACGCTGCACTCGAATTAAGCCGCTATCAGGAGAGGCTTGAGTTCGATCCCAGCCGGCAGGCGGAAGTCGAGGAACGCCTGGCCGCAATCGAAAAACTCAAACGAAAGTACGGCGCCGGCGTGGATGAGGTGCTGGCGTACGGCGAGGATGTCGGTAAGCGGCTCGAGCAGATCCAATCTCTGGAAACGACAATCGCCGAAGTCGAAGAACGGCAACGCGACGCCGCGGAGCAGTACACAGCAGAGGCGCAGAAACTGTCAGCCGGACGCCGGGAATCTGCTAGCCGGCTCGAGACCAAAGTCAAAGGTGAGTTGGCTTCGCTCGCCATGGAAGCAGCCGAATTCCAGGTGGCGTTCGACGAAGTCAAGGAGGATACGGCAGGATGGAGTGCCGCCGGCAGTGACCGTATTCGTTTCTTGGCGTCGGCCAATCCCGGACAACCACCACGTCCTATAGCTCAAGCGGCTTCGGGCGGCGAGCTTTCAAGGATTGCACTGGCACTAAAAACCTGCCTAACCTCTGCCCCGCAGGATCCGGCGGAGAACGCACCGCCTCGAACGCTGGTCTTCGATGAGATTGACAGTGGAGTCGGAGGCCGGGTCGCGGAGGCGGTCGGCCGGCGTCTCAAGCAGCTCGCCCAGCGTCATCAGGTGCTTTGCGTTACGCACCTGCCGCAAATCGCCGGCTTCGCGGACTCACACTACTTCGTCGACAAGCAGCAACAAGAGGGGAACACCTTCGCCTCGGTCGTCGAGCTCTCAAAGAAAGAGCGAGCCAAAGAATTAGCCCGCATGCTCTCGGGCACCGAGGTCACTACGGCCGCCCTCCGTCACGCCCGACAGATCCTCAACTCCTCGGCTCGAGGCGAAGAAGTTTAGTCGGCGGAGTTGACGGTGACGCTTTGACCGACACCTTTTCGTCAAGCCTGACCAGCCTACGGGAAGTTTGAGGCAGGAGCGACAGTATCTCAATCGGCCGCGGGTACCGTTTCGTCTAGCCCCTCGGCAACTAAGCTCAGCATGACCAGATCGGACGGTTTGAATCGCATCTTGGGAATGTTTTCGATCGAATCCGTTTCGTCGAGAACGTGGCGAATCAGCAGCGACCGAAGCTCGTCGAAGCTTACCCTTAACACGCGAGCCGCTTCCTGGACGCTGTATTCGCTCTTGCGAGTTGACAATCGCAGGTTCGGAGACCAAGAGTCTGTTCCGAGCATCATAGGACCTGGTGCGATTGTATGATGCACCCCGGCCAGAACAAATCCGCAAAAGGTCCTAGTTGAAGTCGCTTGTTACCCGAAAACCTGCCCTCTGTGGCTCTACTGCTGGCCGTACTTGCAGTACGCCAAAGGGCCGATGACAACAGGGCGAAAAGCGACAGCCATGTCCTGCGTGCTCTCTACTCTCTGATACGTTAAGGCACTCACACGGAAGCGTATAGGTTGAGAGCCTGATTCTTTACGCGAGTTTTACCCAATCCACCCTACTTAGTGGAATAGGTGTCGCCATGTGACGACGACCAACGTGTGGGTCACGCTGGAAGCTACGACACTTCGGCGTTCGGCATAGGCCCGGCCATAGAACCACCCCGCGACCGCGGCCAGGAGGGCATACCGCCAATTGGGGAAGCCTCGAGGAAGATGCACCAGGCCGAATAGCAAACTGGCGATGAGCTGAGCAACCGGCAGGCCAAGCCGAGGGGTCAGAAGGTTTTGGACAATCCCGCGAAAGTACAGTTCCTCGCCGAGTGACACAACCAGGTAGATGCCAACGATACTACCAACGACGCTGGCAAGATCGACCAGGCTGTCCACCGGTTTTGGCCCCCAGCGAACAAACCCGACGCCCAAAGCCAGGGGAACCCCAATGGGGAGGAAGAACAAGTAGTTCCTCAGGCCGACCCTGAGATCTTGGCCCGAGATTCGAAGTTGGAAGCCCGTCCGCCTGATCCCCCGAAGGGAGAGATAGGCGGTAGCCCCGAGTGGGATCAGCATGATCTTCCCCAGAAAAACGAGCGAGGAGATTGAGGGGATTTTCGGTGTAGGGGTTGTGTAGATCTCGTGAAAAAACGTCACGCCACTAATTGCCGGGTAAGCGAGCAGCGCAAGGACGGCGACGTCTTGCCAGAGGAGGCCGTCTGACTTTCGCGGGGCGAAAACAAACAGGAAGGAAATGACAAGGCAGAAAACGAACAGCTTGGCAAGAGACGACCAAGCAAAGACTTCGGTGGCCACCGAGTAGATCAAATAGGGCGCCAGAGACGCCGCCACCGTCAGCGACGCGAGCTGAGCGCGAGACAGGCGAACTTCCAGCCACTGGCGGAGCTCCGGAAAGCCCGGCACCAGGTAGATGGAGGCTTGCACGAGGAGAGCGGCCAGGATCGGCGCGGCAATCGCCGCGGGGATAGCGTGGATCGAAGCGTAGCTCGCGCCGGCCGCAACCAAGCCGAGATTGAAAACGAGGAGCGTCCACCAGAAGGCGCGAAACGATACTCTAGTGGCTGGGCTGCCCGCCGGCTCGCTGAGCACGTTCCCATCTTAACGGAGCAGCCTCTTAAGCGAGTCCGCCTCGAGCTTGCCGTACCGCTACATTTCCAAGCGCCCGACACTGTTCGATAATCGGTGGAGTCAGCGAATGGCCCTCCGCCTATCCAGCCCCTTTGCTCACCGACGACTAGTTGGCCGGCAGCCGTCCGGCCGATAAAGATTCTGTAAGATAAGGAATTCCGCTGCCAAGGTCTTTTGGCGCTGAAATGACACCTCAGCTCACAAAGCCGGTCTCCAGAGTTGCCGAGCCGGGTTCACCCTCCGGGTCGAAGAGTGGGGCGGTGGAATCCTTCGAAAAAGTTCGGAAAACGTCGCAGCGGATCTGCGCACCGCTAGCAACCGAGGACTATGTCATCCAAACGATGGATGATGTGAGTCCCCCGAAATGGCACCTGGCCCACACGACCTGGTTTTTCGAAAACTTTCTGCTGATTCCTTCCCATCCGGATTATCGGGAATTTCACCCGCGATATAACTTCCTCTTCAATTCGTACTATGAGGCGGTTGGGGAACGGCACCCACGACCCGAACGAGGACTGCTTTCGCGACCTACGGTCGAGGAAATCTACCACTATAGGCGACACGTGGACGAGTTCATGCTCGATCTGGTCGACGGGGCCGACGAACAGCAGTGGGTGCAAATTGAGCCGCTTCTGACGCTGGGCCTACATCACGAACAACAACACCAGGAACTGCTCTTAACCGACATCAAGCACATTTTGGGAACCAATCCCCTTCGGCCGGCCTACGACACTCCCCCCGACCACCCGCCTGGCGCCCGGGTCCCGGCAGCCTGGGTCGCCTACCCGTCGGGAATCGCGGAGATAGGATTCGGGGACAGCGGGTTCCGCTACGACAATGAAGAACCCCGCCATCAAGTGCACCTCGAGGCATACGAGCTGGCTAGCACTCTAGTCACCAACGGAGAGTACCTAGAATTCATCGAAGCAGGAGGCTACCAGCAGCCACGGCACTGGCTTTCTGATGGCTGGGCCACGGTGCAGGACGAGAAATGGAACGCCCCGCTCTACTGGGAAAAGATTGACGACCGCTGGTGGGTTATGACGCTGTCAGGCCTAAAACAGCTCTCGGAGAATGAGCCGGTTTCGCACATCAGCTATTTCGAGGCCGACGCCTATGCCCGCTGGCGGGACCTACGGCTCCCGACCGAAGCCGAGTGGGAAACCGCGGCCGCCAATCGGGCCGTGGAAGGGAATCTGTTCGACTCGGGCGAGCTGCATCCGCGTCCGGCTGCCTCGGGCGGCGACGAGCCGGCTCAGTTGTTCGGTGACGTTTGGGAGTGGACTCAGAGCCCTTACACCGCCTATCCGGGTTTTAGGCCCGCGCCGGGAGCTGTCGGAGAGTACAACGGTAAGTTCATGTGCAACCAGTTTGTGTTGCGTGGCGGTTCATGCGCGACATCGGCCAACCATATCAGAGCCACGTACCGAAACTTCTTCCCTCCCCAGGCTCGCTGGCAATTCACCGGTTTGCGGCTGGCTCGGTAAGAATGCACACAGAGCAGCTTGGCGGAATCAGCTTCCAGGACTGCTATCCCCAGGTCGAAGATTTCCGGGAAGAGGCCCTAGACGGCCTTCGACGGACACAAAAAACAATCGCTCCCAAATTCTTCTACGACCGTCGAGGTTCGGAACTATTCGAGACCATTTGCAAGCTTGATGAATACTATCTAACCCGAGCCGAAGTCTCGATTCTCAAAGAGCACGCCGGTCAAATCGCCGAACTGGTCGGCCAGCAGTTCCTAATTATTGAATACGGCAGCGGCAGCAGCCGCAAGATTCGCATCTTGCTAGACGCCTTGGGCGGCTGCGGTACGTACATTCCCGTCGACGTTTCGAGGACCCATCTGATCGACTCCGCGACCGCCCTGGCTGAAGCCTACAGCGACCTGGAGGTCATCGCCGTCTGCGCCGACTATACCCGCCCTTTTCCGCTTCCCGAAACCAGGAAGTTTCCCTTCGGCGGCCGGATGGTCTTTTTCCCGGGTTCGACAATTGGGAACCTGACCCCCGAGCAGGCACAGGATCTCCTCCAGACGACCGCCCGGCGCGTCGGTCACGGCGGTTCGATGCTTCTCGGCGTCGACCTCAAGAAAGACAAGAGCTCTCTCGATGCCGCCTACAACGATTCCCAGGGTGTGACCGCTGATTTTAACCTCAATGTTCTGGAGCGCATGAACCGGGAGCTCGGCGCGGATTTCGACCTCCCGAAGTTTCGACACGCGGCGTTCTATAACGAGCGGCTTGGCCGCATCGAAATGCACATCGAAAGCCTCAGCTCCCAGACTGTTCGACTCGACGGTACGTCGATATCGTTCACCAAGGGCGAGACGGTCCACACGGAGAACTCCTACAAATACAGCATCGAGGAGTTCCGCCAACTTGCCAAGCGCGCGGGATTCGATCCCACCCACGTGTGGACCGATGCCGAGCGGTTGTTTAGCCTGCACTACTTGACGCTTCCCGCGTGAAGCGGCGCCGTTCATTGTCCTTCTTCGACGAGGCCTGGGCAAGTTGTTTGCTGACTTGATCGAGACTCCCGCTTTGGGTCCGCTCAGTTCGACAACAGCCTGCATTCCCTTTGCCGCTATCATGGTTACTAGGAAACCGAATGATCCATCGGTCAACCGGCGCTCGCCGCCAAAGGAGCTAAGCGATGTCACTTTTGAAGAACACGGTGCTGGCCTCGATCGGCGCTTTCGAAGTCACCAAAGCCAAGGCCGAAAAAATCATCGATGAACTCATCCGAAAGGGCGATCTCAGCCGTTCCAATCGCAAGGAAGCAGTACTGGAGCTACTCGAGCGGGCGCAAAAGTCGGCGGACAAGTTGCGATCCACAGTCATCAAAGAAGCTGAGAAAGCGCAGAAGAGCGCTTCCAAACTCAAAAAAGACCTCGAATGGGTGCGCCGAAGCGAATACAAGAAGCTCGAAGGCAAGTTCAGCCGCCTCTCGAAGAAGGTCCGAGATCTCGAGAAGCAACTGAAAGCGTAGGGGTGGCTCGCGCGTCGGCGGGGAAAGCCACGGGCCTCATCAGCTAGCCCTTCTAGGGGAATCACTGCCTAATTCAAGGAAGTCGCGTGGTGCTGGAGGAGGGGGTCGAACCCTCATGCCCAGTGAAGGGCGCGGGATTTTGAGTCCCGTGCGTCTGCCAGTTCCGCCACTCCAGCATTTTTACCGCAACAACCGATAGGATCCCGCTCGACCGACGGCGAACTTGCCCTAAGGGGCCCTGTCCGAGGCCTCTTCAACTTCCGGAAAGGCCATCCGAGTGTGCCTGCCACATCGCGCGATCACTCTCACTGACGATATTGTAACGGTCGTAAACGGGTCCTGTCTTCCGTTTGCCCATCGTCATCGCTGCGTCACTCAGCAGAACTCCAAAAAACTGCCGTGCTACGCGGCGGGGTATCGTTGGTGCAGCTTGACCGGCGCGGCTTTCGCCCGCACGCGCTGGTTAATCATCTCCACAAACACGGAAAAAGCCATCGCGAAATAGATGTAGCCCTTGGATATGTGCTGGTCCAGGCCTTCGGCCATCAGGACGACCCCGATCAGGATAAGGAAGCTCAGCGCCAGGATCTTCACCGTCGGGTGATTGTTGACGAAACGGGAGATGGCTCCCGAGAGCGCCATCATTACAGCGACCGCGATGACGATGGCGATCACCATGATGGCCAGTTCGTCGGCCATGCCCACCGCGGTGATCACCGAGTCCAGGGAGAAAACGATGTCGAGCAAGAATATCTGTACCAGTACACCAGGCATCGAAGCGCGGCCGGTGACCGACCTATGCCCTTCCTTTCCCTCCAGCTTGGCGTGGATCTCATGCGTGCTCTTGGCCAGCAGGAACAGGCCCCCGACGATGAGAATGATATCCCGGCCCGAGATCTCCTGGCTGAACACCGTAAACCATGGGGCTGTCAGGCGCATGATCCAGGTGATCGAAAACAGAAGCGCGATGCGCGACACCATTGCCACCGCCAGGCCGGCGATGCGCGCTTTTGCTTGCTGCTTGACGGGTAGGCGGTCCGCCAATATGGCGATGAAGATAATGTTGTCGATGCCGAGTACGATTTCGAGAAACGTCAGAGTGACGAGAGCTGCCCAGGCATTCGGATCCGAGAACCATTCCACGGCGGTCACCTCCAGTGAAGTCCCATTCTATCCAGAGACTGACTTTCCCACGGCGCAGCCGGCGATTCACAGGCCGTGGGAACCCCAGATGCAGCGAATAGAGCGCGAACCCCAGGGAGTCACTGCTCGCGGCTCTATCCGGGACGATGAGGTTTGACGGGGTTGGTGAATGAGGGCTCTTCGGAAGCACGAGCGGGAAGGGCACATCGGCAGTGATCCTCAACTGGCCGCGGGTAGTTTGGTCTCGTTGGGTCTGGACGTTCTCAGGCGGCCGGCTCCACGAGCGCCGCCATGGATCCCACGGACCTGGGGAGACGCCAATCGGCGCCGTAAGCGTGGATCTGGTCCCGCTTTGCTTCGGCGTCTTCCAGCGGCAGTGTAGTCAGGCGGGTGTGGCCCGTGCTGTCCACTTCAACGGTATGTTCGTAGGCTTTCTGCTCGGAGAACCCGAGTAATTTGGTGAGCATTTCGACCACATAGTCGTAGGTGTGATCGTTATCGTCGAGCAGGATCACGTGATAGAGCCGTTCCGTTTGTTCGGAGGTCCCCTCCCCCTCTCGAATCTCCTCGTCGATATCGGGGAGGGCAACCGTGGTGCTCATGATCGAACCTTCCTCTTGACGGGAGCCTACTCAAGCTGACCCAGCGTGCCGACCCGCTTTCAGCCACCGCGTCAGCGAGCGCCGTTTTCTTGCAAGGTCGCTTTACTTTTGAATCGGAGCGGTGGAGATGTTCTTCATCGTAACAAAGGGTTTTAGCCGCTTAGCGGCGTTCCTGCATAAAGGAAAGCGCGCCGGGGGTTAGCACCCTACGCGAAACAAAGGATCGCCGACGCGGGATCACAAAGCACGCAATCCGAGCGGTAGTAAACAGGCATTAAGTTGAGATCCCGTTGTCATACACACCTCCGAAGCGCCTCCGCAGATCGGCTGGAACACCCGACGAAGCAGATACCCCGCAATCGCCATGTGCGCTTGGCACGGATTGCCACAGTCTCTTTGACCCTTCTTATTGTTTGGCGCGGTCCGCTCACAGCCGGCGACTGGATTTCCTTTGTTGATGTCGCGGCAGACGCAGGCGGATGTCGCTCGGCGGAGACGCGGTCATGAGCACAAAATCTCCGGTGATATAGTTAAGGCTGGAATGTCGAGACGCCTCTTCGTTGGATTCGTTTGCCTCTGCTCCCTTCTGCTTCCCACCTCCGCACTTCCTAAAGAAGACCGCCTCAGCGGCAAGAATCGAGCCCCGGGTAGGGAACAAAAAGCGGGCGCGGACAGCCATCAAAAGATGCTGTCCCTGCTAAAGGAAATCGCTGCTCGCACGCAGAACGAGCACACCTTTCTGGGAGACAGGGCGCCGCGCGCCCTGAGAGAAAAGCTCGCCGACCTGTCCCCTGACGCATCAGCCGCCAACCGCTGGCACCTTCACCGTCAGTTGGCGGCAAGCGAACTGAACTTGGGCAATGAAACAGCAGCAATCCTTCACTTCAGCAAGGCCTACAACCTGCTTCCCGAGGTAAGAGGAGACTTGGTACCGGGCGAGGCCAACCAGCTAGTCTTCGACTTGGGCGTGGCCTACCTGCGAACCGGCGAGACGCAGAACTGCTGCAATCGGTTTACACCCGATAGCTGTATCCTGCCGATACGCGGGCAGGGCATCCACACCAAAAAGGAAGCGTCGAAACGAGCGATCGAGTATTTCACCGAAGTGCTCGAAAACTCTCCTAAAGATACGCGTTTCCATTTGGGATCGCGCTGGCTGCTGAATATCGCCTACATGACGACCGGCGCTTACCCAGACGAAGTTCCGGAAGACTATCGCATCCCCACCGAAGCCTTCGAATCGGAAGAGGCGTTTCCGCGATTCATCAATATTGCTCCACGATTGGGGATCGACACGTTCAGCCTATCCGGCGGGGCCATCGGGGATGATTTTGACAACGACGGCTATCTCGACTTGGTCGTTTCGAGCTGGGATCCCGAGGCACAGGTCCGCTTCTTTCGCAATGAACAGAATGGGAGCTTTTCCGAACGAACGGAGGAAGCAAACCTCTCGGGTATTACCGGCGGACTCAACCTAGTGCAAGCCGATTACAACAACGACGGTCACGTGGACGTTCTCGTGTTGCGGGGAGCATGGCAGGCGCACGCGGGAGACCATCCTAACTCGCTGCTCCGCAACAACGGCGACGGCACGTTTACCGATGTGACCTTCGACGCCGGATTGGGGAACGTCCACTATCCGACGCAGACTGCTTCCTGGGCGGACTACGACAACGATGGGGATTTGGACCTCTACGTCGGCAACGAAGCTCTTCCGGGGCTGCCGACCCCCTGCCAGCTTTTTCGCAACAATGGCGACGGGTCTTTCACCGACATCGCGCTCGAGGCCGGCGTGACCAACGGCCGATTCACCAAAGCAGTCGTGTGGGGCGATTACAACGGCGATCGATTCCCCGACCTTTACGTTTCGAATCTCCGAACATCCGTCGGTTCGCGGACGAGTGACGGATACGATTCGGACCGCGGTTCCAACCGGCTCTACAAGAATAGAGGCGACGGCACCTTCGTCGACGTAGCGTCCGAGCTCGGCGTCAGTGATCCCCAAACAAGCTTGCCGGCTTGGTTCTGGGACTTCGACAACGATGGGGTTCTGGACATCTTCGTCTCCGTCTACTCGGCGACGATAGGAGATGTCGGCGCCGCCTATCTTGGCTTACCCTTCGAGACGGAACTGGCGCACTTGTACCGGGGCGATGGGAAAGGCGCCTTCGAGAACGTGGCGCAACAACGGAACCTGCGTCGGCCGACCTCCATGATGGGCGCGAACTTCGGCGACATAGATAACGATGGATACCTCGATTTCTACCTAGGTACCGGCTACCCGAGCTACAGCGGTCTGATGCCCAACGTGATGTACCACAACCGAGAGGGCGAGACTTTCGCCGATGTGACCGCGGCGGGCGGATTTGGCCATCTCCAGAAGGGTCACGCGGTCGTCTTCGCGGATTTCGACAACGACGGCGACCAGGACGTCTTTCAAGAGATGGGCGGAGCGTATCAAGGAGACAAGTTCAAAGATTCGTTCTACGAGAATCCTGGCTTCGGCAACCACTGGATCACCGTTGATCTGGTTGGCGTCGAAACGAATCGCTCGGCCATCGGCGCACGCGTTCGCGTCGAGGTAGTCGAAAACGGCCGGCACCGTTCCATCTACAAACACGTCAACAGCGGCGGCAGCTTCGGCGCCAATCCACTGTGGCAAACGATTGGTCTGGGGAAAGCCGAGAAGATCGAACTTCTCGAAGTGTACTGGCCGACTTCGGATTCGACCCAGACCTTTCGAGACGTTGCCATGGATCGCCACCTAGAGATCGTTGAATCAGAAGAAAGCTACACAACCAAGTCGCTCAAGCGGTTCAAGTTTGTCGGTTCCCCCGAGTAACCGGTCATCCCACCAAAGGTCGAACGTCCGAACCTGAACCCAAAGCTCTCCCGCGTCTTTGGGATAATGACGGGCACGTGTCCAGAGACCAGAAGAAACCTGTTGTCACGGGAACCTCGACCGTTCCGATTCGCAGGGTGCCTGTCGTTGCGGGCTTGTTGACTCTTTTGACGGTGACCCTCCCGGTGTGCGGCGACCCTCCGGCCGCGGCAAGTTGGCCCCAATGGCGTGGTCCCGAAAGCCAGGGCGTGTCTTCGGAAAACAATCTGCCCAGCGAATGGAGCGCTACCAAGAACATACTTTGGAAAACGCAGATTCCTGGTCGCGGTCATTCCTCGCCGATCGTCTGGGGAAAGAGACTCTTTGTCACGACGGCGATCCAAGGGCCGCGAATACCGGGGGCCAAGACTCTCCAGCACCTTACGAATGACGGAGACGTGTTCGATGACCCCAATGTCGTCGGAGGCGAATACGAGCACACGTTCAAGGTTCTGTGTTTGGACACCGATACCGGCGAGATTCTCTGGGAGAGAACCGCGTACAAGGGGCGGGTCTACGACGGAAGGCACCGCGACAACACGTACGCCTCGCCCACGCCGGTGACGGACGGAAAGTACGTCTACGCCTACTTCGGTGCAGAGGGGGTCTATTGCTTCGACTTCGACGGAAACCTTGTCTGGAACACCTCTTTAGGGCGAATCGCCGTCATGGGCATGGGAGTTGCCACGTCTCCCGTTCTCTGGAAAGACTTGGTGATCGTGCAGTGCGACCAGGACAACGGCATCAATTCGTTCCTGGCGGCCATCAGCAAAAGGACCGGCGAGGAGGTCTGGCGAGTCAAGCGGAACACTCTCGAAAGCTGGACATCGCCGATTGTCGTCGCAACCCCGAAGCGCCCCGAGTTGATCGTAAACGCGCGGGAGCTCGTGATCGCCCACGATCCCGCTACCGGCGAGGAACTGTGGAGATCCGACGGGGTAGGCGTCAACCCGGTTCCCACGCCAGTGACGGGCCACAACTTGGTTGTCGTCTCCGCCGGTGCTGGTCAAAAGCAAGCGATGGCAATCCGTCTGGGTGGCTCGGGCGACGTTACGGGCACCTCCCAGATCGCTTGGCGGTACAACAAAGGCACGGCGCACGTACCCTCGCCTATTCTTTACGGCGACTACCTCTACTTGCTGACAGACAACGGGATCGTAACCTGTCTTGACGCTAAGACGGGCGAAGTGCAATACCGTGACCGGGTACCCGGTCCGGCCAAGTTCTCGGCTTCTCCCGTAGCGTTCGACAACAAGATCCTCCTAACGAGCGAAGAGGGAGAGTCTTTCGTCTTCAAAGCGGGACCGACCTACGTGCTACTCAGCACGAATTCGATCGGGGAACGGGTCCACGCTTCCCCGGCGATCGCTGGTGGGCGGATTTTCATTCGCGCGGAGAAAAATCTCTACGCGATCGGGCGGGCGGAGTGAACAGGGCGCGTGGCTGGGATGACAAGCAAGAGTGCTTGTCCTAGGGCTAGCCGGGGCTAAGAGAGACCTACACATGTTGAAGGTCGGCTTCGTCGCTCTCGGAGCGATCAGTCACGAGAACGTTTTGGGATACCTCGACTCACCAGATGCAACCGTGGTCGCGGTCTGCTCCCGATCAAAAGAAAAGGCCGACTCCTGGGTAAAGGAATACGGGTTCCCGGACGCCCGACACTATCCCACGCTCGAAGCCATGCTCGAGAAGGAAACCCTAGACATTGTCGAACTCCTTAGCCCGCACCACCTCCATCATCCCCAGGCAGTCGCTTGCGCCAACGCCAAAGTCGGTGGGATCAGCCTTCAAAAGCCGATGGCCCTGACGCTTCGAGAGTGTGACGACATCATCGATCAATGCGCGAAGAACAATGTGAAATTGAAGGTCTACGAAAACTTCGTCTTCTACCCCGTCTACCTCAAGGCCAAGGAGCTGATCGGCCAGGGACTGATCGGTGAGCTGATCTCTATCCGGGTGAGCACAATGACGGGACTGAAAGAGGGCGCGCCGTGGCCCTGGTGCTTTAGTCCCGACACGTGGCGAGCCGACATCAAGACCTGCGGCGTCGGCCCCCTCGTCGGTGACGACGGCTATCACAAGTTCTCGCTGACGCGCTGGTTCATGGAAAGGGAGATGGAGAAGATCAGCGCCTGGATCGATGCCGATACGCCACTCGATGCCCCGGCGTTGATCCGCGCCAAGTTCAAGCCTCTGCCGGAAGATCATCCGAAGTACGCGCAGATTGACTTCTTCTTTTCCCCTCGCATGGCCCTGCCGACCGATTTCTGGCTCGACGATTTCGTCGAGATCGTTGGCTCCAGGGGAATCATGTGGATCAACCAATGCTCGGCCGGCGGCAATCGAAAACTATTTCTTGGCAACAAGATGTCGGAAAGCCCTGTCTTCCCGCCCATCGCCGTCTTCGTCGATGGTGAGGTAACCACCTACTTGGAAGACATCTCGCCCAGCGAGCGCAACTGGTCGAGTTCTTTCATCGCCAGTACAAAGCACTTCATCGAGGTGATGAAGAACGGCGGGGACCCCGTCTACAGCGGCGAGGAAGGCAGAGAGATCACGCGCTACGGTCTGGCGGCCCTCGTCGCGGCCCAAGAAAACCGGGACGTCTACCTTGACGAGATCACAACCGAAAGCGAGCAACGAGGCGAATTCAAGATCACGGAAAATTTCTGCAATCTGTGAGGAGGGTCTAGGTTGATGGACGCTTGCCCCGAGGCAACCTTCACCCCGCGACGATCTCCCAAGGCTCCGTCCGCTGCTGGGGGACGATGGGACGACTGCCTTGCGCTTCGACGACGAAAGTCTGCTCGACGTGCAGCGAACCGACGCCAGCCATGAAAATGTTCACTTCCAGGTTGACGACCATTCCTTCTTCCAAAGGCAGGTCCGAGGGGACGTCGATAGACTCGTCCCGCAGGCGCAACCCGTTGTCCGGAACAATGATCGGGTAGTCGCGGACCTCCAATCCTATCCCGTGCCCGTGCGGGTGCGGTGCCTTAATGCCGCGCGCGTCCACTTCGTTCTTCATGATCTCCCGAACCGCCGAGGACTTCACGCCCGTTCGCATGGCCTGCGCGGCGCTTTCGATCGAAGCGTAAAGCCCGTCGTATATCGTTCGGAAGTCCGGGGGCAATTCCCCCACGACGAGGGTTACTCCACTATCGGAAACGCACCGGCGGAAGATGCAGCCGAAATCCATGAACATAAAATCGCCCGCGGCGAGCAGGTAGTCAGGTTCGGTGGCGATGCCGTAACCTCGCGGCCCGTAGGCAAAGTGGTCCAGATCCGCGCCCAGCGCCGCAATGCGGGTTCGGTAGCATTCCACCAGATCTTTGATCCGGCGTCCGGGGGCTGCGAGTTTCGCGCTTTCAATCGCCGCCTCCTCGCTGATCCCCGCCGCGCGCTCCTGGCGTTCGATTTCGTCCTGAGTCTTCACGGCCCGAATCAGGCGAATCAAGTTGGAGCAATCTTTCAGCGAAGCTTGCGGCAATCCTTCCCGAATGGAGGTGAGCGTTTCGGCCGGCAGGTCCTCCATCTCGAGCCCGATTCTGGCGTCAGCGAGGCCGCGCGACTTCAGAGTCGCAATGAGCGCTTCGGTCGGCGTCGAGTGGGGCGAGGGATTCTTAGTCAGGTCAAAAAAACCGGCGTAGGGAGGGTCAGAAGGTTCCGATAAGCGCGAGTAGTCCAAACCCGCATCGCCATAGACGTGAAGGTCCTTGATCCAGATGTCGGCGGCATTCACCGCAACGAAGGGGTTGAGAACCAGCGCCGGTTCGCCGGAAGCAGGAAAGATCGCGAACAACTGGAAGCGGTTGCTCGATCCCCCGGGGTTCACCATGTACTCTTTGAACAGAGCGTCGACCCACAAGTAGTAGTCCGAAAAGTACGTGATGTTGACGGGCGACGTAGCTACCAGAGTATCTAGTGTAGTGCCACATAAATAATTGGACAATAACACCCTTTTCACGGTAGGATGGTTTATGTGGCCATCCGCTGACGCTCTACCCCTCACCGCTCCGCAGCGAAACGCTCTTCGTCGCCTGGTTCGAGGAGGCAACACAGCCCAGAAAATGGCCTTACGGGCAGGCATTGTTTTGCTGTGTGCGCAGGGGTTGGCGAACCACGCCATTGCCCGCGAACTCGGCGTCAACCGCAAGACCGTCATCCTGTGGCGAAAGCGCTTCGCCCAGTCCGGCCTCGACGGACTCCGCGATCGGACGCGCCCCGGACGCAAACCGGCGCTCTCCGCTGAATTCGTCCAATGCACCCTCGATACAACGCTTCACGAGAAGCCCCGGGCGGCCACGCATTGGAGCACCCGCACCCTCGCCAAGCACTTGGGCGTCTCCAAGATGGCCATCCAGCGCGTCTGGAAAGCGCACGGACTGCAGCCCCATCGCCTCGAAACTTTCAAGCTCAGCCGCGACAAGCAGTTCGTCGAGAAACTCCGCGACGTGGTCGGTCTGTACTTGAATCCGCCCGAGCACGCACTGGTGCTCAGTGTCGATGAGAAAAGTCAGATCCAGGCCTTAGACCGCGGCCAGCCGGGACTGCCCCTGAAAAGGGGTCGTGCCGGCACCATGACCCACGACTTCAAACGACATGGCACAACGACGTTGTTCGCCGTCTTCAATGTGCTCGACGGCAAGGTGATCGGCGAGTGTCTGCCGCGACATCGGCACCAGGAATTCCTCAAATTCCTACGCAAGATCGACCGCGAAACGCCACCGGCGCTGGAGCTGCATCTGATCGTGGACAACTACTCCACGCACAAGCATGAGCAAGTGAAGAAGTGGCTCGCGAAGCACCCCCGCTTCCACTTTCACTTCATTCCCACGTCTTCTTCTTGGCTCAATCTCGTCGAGCGCTGGTTCCGCGAGCTGACACAGAAGCGCATCCGCCGCGGCGTGTTCCGCAGTGTTCCCGAACTCGAGGCCGCCATCCACGAGTACCTGGAAGCGAGCAACCAAGCGCCCAAGCCCTTTGTCTGGACAGCTCCGGCACAAGATATCCTCGCCAAAGTCGAGCGCGCCGCCAAAACCCACGCCATTGTCCAGAACCGTTAGTGGCACTACACTAGGCCGCACTGCTTCATGAACGCCGCGGCGCGCGGCTTGTTGAAAAGCATCTTTGCCTATTTCAACTGGGATTTACGGGGTTGCTGGGATCAGGCGTGGCCGCTCATTCTGAGGACAACTTGTCTTCTAAAATCTGTATTGCCTCAAAGACGACGCCCGCCGGCGACCGGAAAAAGGCTACCCGGCGCGAGCCGAAGCCGCCTTCGACAAAGGTCGGCCCGATCAGCACCTCGGCTCCTATGCCCTTGAGGCGTGCGACTTCGGCCTCAATGTCTTCCGTTTCGAAAACGGCGTGTGTTAGGCCAGGCGCAACCTCCCGGCCGATTTGCTTCTCAAAAACAACGATGGGGAACAACAGGATGCGTATTCCGCCCAGCATCAGGATGGCGTACTCAAACTTCTCGCCAGCAAAAGGCAACCACTCCCTAAGGACGAGCTCGGCACCCGCCGCGAGCATGAAGTCAACTTCCTTATCGAGGTCCTCGACCTTGACTCCCAGGTTCCACAGATCATTGATCATAGAAATTCCCCTGAGTAGATTAACTCGATCGACTTTGGCCCGACGCGAGCGACCGCCGAAGGGCATTTCCGACGTCGCTCGGCAAGCTAACAGCCGCAAGTCTCGGCAAAACGACCGCCGAGCCATTCGCTACGGGATCTAGCCCGATATTTCGATTGACTGTCGACGGCGGCTGGCCAACAAACGAACGACCTTCCGAACATGGAGGGCCTACCTCGCTCCACTTTCCCTTGCCTTTTGCCGCTTTGCCTCTTCAAGGGGTGGCGGAATCAGCGCCAGTCGGTGACCAACTTTACCACGACCAGGATCGTGCGTTCCCCCGAGGATTTCGGGCGCCCCGTCCTGGTCCATGTCCGACGTCTCGATCGCAATCATCAGTGGCGGCGCTTCTTTTTCGACAAGCAACTCGGTGAAATTCTGGTTCCCGTCGTTGGCCAGCCACACTAATTCCTTCGCAACCGATACGGGGAACAGCTCTGTCGTCTGCACCGTGGAGACTGCCAGGTCAAGGTCGAGGGCCCGCACGACATAAGCGCCCCAAAGGCGAACGACCTGGTGGTGGGTGAAGCTGCCGGCACCGTCGTTTTCCAGCCAAGACAGACCATGCACATCGTACGGGTCCTCTTCTTTAGGGAATTCAAGATCCAGCGTGTCGCCGTTCGTAAACAGAATATCGGTATCGCCGTCTTGGTCGAGGTCCGCCAGCTCGAGACCCGACATGCCATAGTGCTCCGCCTCAGAGTCGAAAAGCACCTCCTTGGCGAAACCGCCGCGACCGTCGTTGCGAAACAGCTTGCAGTAACGAAGAAAGGCAAGAAAAACGGTGAGACTCGTAACACAGCAGCTCACCGACGTAGCCCAAGCTAGCGGCGGTCGCGCCAGAGAGGCAACGGCATGCGTGAACGGATTCGATAGTCGCTGCGAACAACGGCCAAATGCACCAAGTATGAAATTGGAAGGAGAAGCTATGCTTGACGGGCTCGTTTCCAGAGCACAAACGCCTAGCCGCGCCGTTGCTCCGCCAAAACCCAGCCCAGCAGTCCACACACCGTGAACCCAACACCATTCAGGGGGCCGTGCCAGCGCGCCATCTGCGGGATGTCAATCGGGAGATCCCCGGTGAACTCCCCGATTCCATACGCGGCGGCCAGTAGTGTCCCGACAACCAGCGATGCCATCGAGATGCCAACCAACGCTCGGGCCGCGCGACGGGGAATCTGGCGGACGGCGATCCCGGAGAACACCGTTAGCGCTAAGAGGCTAGCCACAAACAAAACAATCGCGGCCACTTTGAACGCCGGAGACACCAAGAAGCCAACCGCCACCAGGAACGTCCCCCCCATTACGCCGAGCGCCACAAGGCGGAATAGTCCTCCCGCCGAGGGAAGGGCTCGTCCGGTTGCACCCGCCAACACGCAAGCCGCGAATCCCGCGTAATGGAAGTGGACAGCAGTCAACAGAATAATGGGTTCGCCCAGCGCGAGCGGGGTCTCGCCCAGGCGAGACAACACCAGCCAAACGCCTCCCACGGGAAGATACAGCAGCCCCGCCTCCATGCAAGCGATTTCAGGGCGAGTGAATATGTTGGGCGCCATCCGTAGCCCAGACAAACTCAGCAGGACGGTTACAACGAGCCATCCCGCGGCAGCCAGGCCTGCAATCTCGCCAGTTGGAAGAAGGAAAGAAGCGATCGCCAACGCCGCGCCAAGGGGCTGGAGCAAGACGCCCGTTCGAAAGAGTGACCCGGGGGGCTGCTCTTGCCTCCGCGCCGTCACCAACTCAACACCCAGCGGGACAACCACTAAAGGCGCCAGCAAAAACAAGCACTCCACAAGGTCGAGCGAACCGTAGCCGGCGGCCGCAAGAAGCGACAGGTTTACCCAAACGATGCCTCCGAATGCGGCACTCCACAACGCCAGTGAGAAACCTGCTTTTTCGCCTTGCATCACAGCACCTCCGGACCGAGCAGCCGCCACGCGACCAAACCGAGATAGGTTCCCGCCATCGCGGCAAACAAGGACGTCAACATGAAATGGCCCAACCTGAATGCCCGGCCCGCGGGCCAGTCGTCGTGCGTGAAGTAGAAGAAGTCAACCAGCAGCCGAACCATCCAATAGACGCCGATGAAAACCGCCAAGCCCAAGGCGGCCCGATCCCCTCGCAGGAGCTCGTCGTGAAGAACCAACGTCAACGTGCCGAACGCAACGATGGTCAGCACAGTAAGAGGAGAAGACACGAAACGGAATTTAAAGCACGCTAAGCGGCTGCGGCGGAGTTATGTGCCCGGGTGCGGAGCGGCCGAAATTGATCTGGACCGAGGGTCGGCGATGTTTCCCAGTGGTAATCGCCGGTAAGATTGATGTGCTCCCAGCCGAGTGGCGACAAATGGGTCAGATCACCCGGTGCGGGATGTTGCCTTTGATCGCGTAGGTGATCGACGGCGCGTTGCAGGTAGGTCGTATTCCATAGAATGATGGCCGCGACGAGCAGGTTTAGACCGCTGGCGCGGTGGCGCTGGTTCTCATAGGAGCGGTCGCGGATTTCGCCGAGCCGGTTGAAGAATACGGCGCGGCGGAGTGCATTTTGCTGCTCACCCTTGTTGAGGCCGACGTGGCTACGACGACGCAGCTCGGGGTCCTGCAGCCATTGAAGCGTAAAGAAAGTCCGTTCCAACTTTCCCAGTTCGCGCAGCGCGAGGGCCAGGCTGTTCTGCCGGGGATAGGCCGCGAGCTTGCGCAGGATCACTGAGGCGGTGATCGTTCCCGTTTTGATCGACATGGCGAGGCGCAGCAGTTCGAACCATTGATCACTGATGGCGCGAACATTGATGGCGCCCGCCACCAGAGAAGCGCACTCGGGCGGCACGGTCATGCCCGGCAATAGATAGAGTCGCTTTTCTTTCAGGGCGCGAATGCGCGGCGCAAAGCGGAAGCCCAGCAGACGGCACATAGCAAACACGTGATCCGAGAAGCCTCCGGTGTCGGTGTAGTGCTCGTCAATGACGAGGCTGCTCTGGTGATAGAGCAATCCGTCGAGGACATGGGGCGCCTCGTTAGCGGTCGCGGCGATCACCTTGGTGTGAAAGGGCCCAAACTGATCAGATAGATGAGTGTAGAACTTGACGCCTGGGTCCTGACCGTAGTGCAGGTTCACCAGTGCCCTGACTTCGCCACGACCGCCAGCGCGAAAGAACTGAGCGTCCGAAGATGACGTGGTGCCGCTGCCCCAGTGCGCCGCCAGGGGCTGGCGATGCTGCGCATCGATCAGGCCGGCAAGGGCCTGCGCATAGCACTCCTCGCGCACATGCCAATCGGCCGTCCAGCAAAGCTGTCGCCAAGTCGTCGCGTGACAGGCCTCGGACATGCGCGTGAGCCCGAGATTAATGCCATCGGCCAATACCGCAGTGAGGAGAGCCTGCCTATTCTTGGGCGGCGCCTGGGTGCGGAGATGCAAGAACTGATCACCCATACTCGTCCACTGATCGACCTCGGCTAGCAGTTCGGTAATCTTGACGTGAGGCATCAACGCATATGCCTTTTCAGCGAAGACTTCTGCGGATTCAGGGGTGTTCTTGCGCAACGGGGTGATGCGCAGTTTCCCATCCGCGAGCGTGACATCGGGCAATGTCTTCTCTCGTGCCTTTGACGCAACCGTGGTCAGGTTGTCTTCGAGCCTCTGCCGGCACTCCGTCAGGTAGGACGGCAATTGCGTGTCGACGTCGAGGGGCAGGGGTTCCTTTTGCATCGCTTTGAAGGTCGCGGCTGGAATCAAATACGTTTCGAAATCCCGGTACTGGCGACTCCCCGTCACCCAAATATCTCCGGCGCGTAGCCGGTCACGCAGTTCCCCGAGTGCGCACAGTTCGTAGAAGTGCCGATCCACTCCGCTGGATGGAAACACATAGGGCCGCCAGCGCAGTTTCACAAAACCGGTCGGCACGTGCTCGGGCAGCGTGCGCTTGCCGCTGGCGTTGAGGTCGCGGAGCAGATCGAGAGCCTGCAGCAACTCGGCTGCGGCTGGTGCGGCATGGAATTCAAAATGCGCGAGCAGGAGCGGCGCGAACTTACGCACGCTACTGTAGCGATCGTCGAGCAGCGCAAGAAAGTCAAATGCTTCCGGCTGAGCGAGTGTCTGCGCTTCAGCCACGGTCGATTCAAACTTGGGCCATGGCAACACGGCCTCGATAGCGGCAAATACATCGCCTCCGCTGAAACGCGCCTGGATGAGCGCTTGGCCTACCCGGGCGTAGAGCCGCACCTTCTCGTTGATTGATTTGCCGCTGGCGTGGAACTGCTCGGCGTGCGTGCGTTCAGATTTCTTGAACAGCTGCCCGACTAGATGCTCGAACATTCTGAGTGCCTCGTCGGTCAGTGTGGCCTTGAGTTCCAGCACCAGGGCCGTGAGTGTGGCGTAGCGCCTCAGTGGCTCGAGCTCCGCCAAGTGCTGCACGGTACTCTGGCCGCCCTCGCGAGCGAGCTTAAGCCAGTAGTTCTGGTGAACCCGCGAGGCGCGCTCGGGCTCGATGCCGAGGGCGCGAACCAGGCTCAGTCGTTCGATCAGCTTTGGGAAATTGCCAGTCGTAGCTGCATAAGCGGTCTGCCGCAACCACGCCAGCGTGCTTTGTCCGCCCCCGACACGGACCTCGAGCAGTTGATCGAGTGATTGGCGCTGCTGATCGGTCAGTTCGTCGGCGAGCTGCCGCCACAGTTGTCGTTGCTTGCGGGCTCGAACCGAGCCAGCTAGCCGTTCGATGGCCGCCAGTGGTGGGCAGACGATGCGCCGCGCGCGCAGTTCCTCAAGCAAAGTGGCCACCAGCGTCGGCCCATGATCGGTGGCGAGCGCCGTCGGCAACAGCCACGCCGCGAGTTCCCGATACAGCCCGCGGGTCAATGGGCGAAGCCCCAGGGCATTTTCAATCTCAAGGACGTGCTCGCGGCGAGTTTGATCTCGTTTGGCGTAATCGCCGAATTGCGTCGCAGCGAGGCTCAGTTGCTCAGCGACGAAGGCGCATAGAGCAGCAGGTGGTTGCTCACCTTGTTGAAGTATCCGCCCTGGAAAACGCAGATAACAAAGTATGAGCGCGAAGCCAAGACGATTGGGATCGCCGCGGCGACGATTGATCAGAGCTAGATCCTCGGAGCTCAGCGTGTAATGGCGCACCATCTCGCGCTCATCGCTCGCGGGAGTTTGGAGACTGAGCCGTTGCGACTCGGTGAGCAGTTCTCGGTGGGGCATGGTTGTCCCTGTTGAAGTATAGTTTGAATGGACCAACGCTTGGCCCACGAAATGCCCTGTTCCGGGGTCTTTGGCGCGAAGGATTCCATGAGGGTTCAATTGGGACAGTCTGCAGCACTGTATTGCCGGGTCTCCACCGCCGACCAAACCTGCGCCCGCCAGGAGCGGGATCTACGCGCCTTCGCCAAAAAGGCGGGCTATAAAGTCGCTGGGGTCTGGAAGGAAACCGCGTCGGGGGCGAAGAATGAGCGCATCGAGCGGAAGAAGGTTCTGGCGTTGGCGCAGGCCCGCAATATCGACGTCATCCTGGTCACTGAGTTGACCCGCTGGGGCCGCTCGATGCTCGATCTGTTCCATACCCTGCAGGATCTGCAAGCCTGGGGCATCTCGCTGGTCGCTCAGACCGGCTTGCAGTTCGATCTGCGCAGCGCGCAGGGCAAATTAATTGCCTCTCTGATGGCGGCGCTGGCGGAGTTCGAGCGGGATCTACTGCGGGAGCGGGTCCGGTCAGGAATCGCTGCGGCTCGCAAGCGCGGGGTGGTGTTCGGCCGCCGCCCCGGTCAGCGCGTCAAGGCGGACCGTTTCGCGCCCAAAGTGCTCAAGCTCGTCGCCGAAGGCCAGTCGTACCGGGAAATAAGCCACCGCCTCGGGCTGAGCAAGAATACGGTCCTGGATATCGTCAAGCGCAACCGCGCTCCTTAGCGTGCTTTAAATTCCGTTTCGTGTCTTCTCCTCAGTAAAGGCGCCGTACGTCCACATCAGCTTGCGGTTGAAGGGGGCGAGCTTCACGAGGTCATGCTTCCAGCCCAAACGGTTGGGAACTTGGAAGCTCGCTCCCAGCAGGCAAAAGTGACCGATGCCCGCGAGCCAGAGCGCGAGGCCGAAGATCCCTTCCGCCGATACCCCGCTGAGCACCAAGCATGGATCCAAGTTCATCAGATCACCCCCAGCGCCGGCACGGCGAAGACGACCACCAGATAGACGATCGCCACCGAGAACAGCCAATGCGCCAGAAGATTCTCGTGGCGGATTTTGGCGTCGTAATAGACCCACTGCACGACGAGCCGCAACGCCCAGAACAACGCTAACCATCCACTGAGGAAACGGCCCAGCGGGGTTGCGCTGAACTCCGGTGCGAAGAGGAAACAAAGGGCCGCAAACGCAACGAGAACAAAGACAATGAACGCCGAATGCACGACAAAAATCTGACGAATGATCGGATCGACACGGGAGAGGTTCTCCTGGTATCGCAGCTTGCGTGGAAGAACGAAATTCGCCGCGGCGATTGCCAATTGGACTCCACCAGCGATCCAAATGTAGGGAACGATCGTGTTCATTTCTTCTCCCTCCCCTCTTCGTAAGCGCAGGTCCGAACTGCTTAACGCGCCCCGACTGCAACAAGCATGGGCAGCGTAATCCGCTCAACGAACATTGGATGGAACAGGAAAAACGCTGGTCCCGCAGTCACTAAAACCGCAAACGCACGTCCGAGGAGGCCGGCGCCTAAACCGACGCGCATGCCGACCCCCGAACGTTCAAGAATCACTCCCAGCCCCTGGAGTCCGAAGTAGGCCGTCGGAAGGCCATACCCGCCTCCCGCGGGGACAGAGATCACGAGATCGTGGACGAGCCCCGAGGCCAGGAAAGCGGTCACCGTTGCCCCAGCGATTCCAACCCTCGGCCTCAGCGGCTGAAACACAAGGTCGTGCGAGAGCTGGCGGAAGCCCAGGTTCCAACGACTTCCCCAAAACTCGCTGAGCGACCGGGACCGCAGCGGCTTCCTCATGATTTGCTCCGCATTGACGCCGAACGCCTGCCACACGAGCGCCAGCAGGTGGACCAAACCGAAGTGCAGGATCAACATCAAACCAACCAGCCCCGTCCAGCCCGCGAGCAGGTGGTTCTCGGAGGGAATTCGCGGACTCACACCCCATAGAAGCGCCGCCCCGGCAATCGTGTTGAGAAGTCCGCGCAACCACTCCCGCCGGGCGATGAAAACATTTGTCCGCGGCGTGCCGAAAAAGGCGGTGGCGTCCATCCCGACCCAACCGATCAGGTAGGCTAGCGAGCGCCAACCTGCAGCCCGTCGGCTCCGTGGCTCTGCCTGCCAGAAGGTAAGCCACTTCAGGCCGAAAAATATAGCGGCCGACAGGACCCACATCCACACCCACGATGGGACGTGGCTTCGCAACACGAAGCTTGCCGCGGGAAGGACCACCAACGGCAGCCAAGCCCGCCAACCCGCCCCGGAAGGACGCGAGCAGGAGCCGTGAAAGCAGTAGCGGTTCTCGGCGATCCTCTTGTAGCACCATCCGACCAGACCCATACCCCAGGGCCAGCGGGCAATCCAGCAGACCGGCCGGGCCCACCAGATCTTGCTAGCAAGATGTACGACAGCTTCGGCAGTTTGTAGCCTGCGGCCGTCGGCCGTGACCACGATCATCGAGTCAAAACGGGAAGCTGGATTGATGGTCTCCGCTTCCGATTCAGCACCGTTTCCCGTGACAGCCTGCAAGGGCTTGAAATCAAACCCGGCCCGCATAAGAACCGGCGAGACCCGCCGAACCGACGACACGCAGAAGTCGCACTCACCGTCGTAGAGCACCAAGCCGGATGGAGTGGTCTCGGGGCGATGGTCAGTCGTTCTTGGAATCGGAGGATTCATGGGGCGGGATTCGTTCTGCTGCGTCGTGACGCTGCTTGTTCCTGGTGCGGTAGTCGGCTTCATGGCTTCC
Source organism: Bryobacterales bacterium (assembly GCA_965222095.1). GTDB lineage: Bacteria > Acidobacteriota > Terriglobia > Bryobacterales > UBA6623. The sequence goes on along the minus strand of CBDCTD010000003.1, from coordinate 1,267,922 downwards.
GCTATTTCATCTTATATTTCTGTACTTTCTGTCTATACAGATATTACAGTAACTTTGATTTTCTGTCAAGGGCGTGAGCGATCGTCCCCGCGGCGCTGTGCGTGAGCTGACTCCAATCTCGGGCCGGGTTGCTCAAGTGTCGGGCGGGCAAGATTCACGGCAGCAGCGTCGCCAGCTTCCCTTCTCTGGTAGGCTCTTGGCGAAGGAGAACACCCATGCTTGACCTTCGCGTCCTCCCGATCACCCTGGCCGTGGCCTGCCTGACAGCCTGCGACGGCCCCGCCACGGTTAGCCTGGCGGACTATCGGCCCATCGATTTGACCTACACCTTCGACGAGAAGACCATCTATTGGCCGACCGGAAAGCATTTCGAGCACGAGCAAGTCTCTTGGGGACCGACCGAGGGCGGCTATTGGTACAGCTCCTACAACCTAGCCGGGAGCGAGCACGGCGGCACGCATCTCGACGCACCGATTCACTTTGCGGAGGGAAAGCGAGATGTCTCCGCCATTCCCCTTTCGCAGCTCATCGTGCCGGCGGTGGTCGTCGACATATCGGCTCAATGCGAGTCCAACCCTGACTACCTACTTTCGGTCGATGACCTCGAAGCTCACGAGCAAGAACAAGGGGCAATCCAAAAGGGCGCCGGCGTCCTTATCCATACGGGCTGGGGCCGATTTTGGCCGGACGTCAAATCCTATCTGGGCGACGATGTGCCCGGCGATACGGAAAACCTGCACTTCCCAGGAGTTTCAGCGGAGGCCGCCGAAGTCCTCGTGCAGCGGGGGATCGCGCTGGTCGGTATCGATACCGCTAGCATCGACCGCGGCGCCTCGAGCGATTTCAAAGCTCATCAGGTCTTTGCCGGGGCGCAGATTGCGTGTCTCGAGAACGTCGCCCATCTGGACGAGGTGCCTGCCACGGGGGCCTTCCTGTTCGCTCTCCCAATGAAGATCGGTGAGGGCTCGGGCGCACCTTGTCGCATCGTCGCGCTAGTGCGGCGATAGGCGACGGGTGGCATGCGAAGTGGGCTTCCCAGCCGCCACAAGAACCAATGCACAATCAGCTAGGCAGTCGGAACAGCTGGCTGCGGCGTTCGGGTGGTAGAATCCACAGATCGGTGTTCCCGATGCCCCAGGGGTATCCTATGGACAAGGAAGACGCAAAGATGAGTCGACGCTCGATGGTAGCGGGGGCCATGGGTGCGGCCGCCGCTCTAAGCACGGGATCCGCCGCGGGCTCCGGCTCGGAGCGGGTTGTCAAGAAGGGCCGCTTGAAGCAGTCGGTCTGCAAGTGGTGCTACCAGGACATGACGGTCGCGGACCTGGCCGACAACGCCTCCCGTATCGGCCTGGCCGCTGTGGATCTGCTCGAGGCGGACGACTGGCCGTTGATGAAAAAGTACGACATCGTGTGCGCCGTCGGCAGCGGCGTGAGTCCCATCGAGGATGGCATCAACGACCCGGCCAATCACGCGACCATCGAGGCCAGTTTCCGGCGTCTGCTGCCGCTAGCCAAGCAGCACGGCGTGCCGAACGTGATTACCTTCTCAGGCAACCGGCGCGGCATGGAAGACGAACGGGCGTGGGACAACTCCACCCTGCTCCTCAATAAGCTCAAGGCACAGGCCGAAGATCTCGGCGTCACGATCGTCATGGAGCTTCTCAACAGTAAGGTCGATCACCCGGACTACCACTGCGACAAGACGCCATGGGGCGTCGAGGTCATGAAGCGAGTCGATTCCCCGCGCGTCAAATTGCTCTACGACATCTACCACATGCAAATCATGGAAGGCGATGTCATTCGCACCATCCGGGACAACATTCAATTCATCGCCCACTTCCATACGGGCGGCAACCCCGGGCGAAACGAAATCGACGAGACGCAAGAGCTCAACTACAAAGCGATCGCGGAAGCCATCCTAGAGCTCGGCTTCGACGGCTACTTCGCCCACGAGTTCATCCCCGAACGCGATCCCATGACGTCCCTTCGCGAAGCAGCGAAGTTATGCGACGTGTAGCCGGCCAGTGAGTCCTAATCGACCAAGCTGGCTAGGGCACCCTCGTCGAAGCCCAGTGCCAGCCGCTTCCCCCACTTGATGATGGGCCGTTTGATCAAGTTGGGATTCTCCGCCATGAGTTTGAGCGCTTCGTCCTTGGGCGGGGGATTCTGCTTCATCCCGCGTTCCCGATAGAGGATGTTCCTAGGATTCAGAAACTGGCGGTAGTCTCTTTCGCCGATAAGCCGGTCCAACCCCTCTACGCTGAGGCCCTTGTTAAGGTCGACGAACTCGAGTTCGACTCCCCGGTCGAGCAAGAAACTTCTTGCTTTTCGGCACGTAGTTCAAGTGGGCTTCTGATAAAACTTGACCTTCATAGTCTTCTTCCTTTCCGGCTGAGACACGAAGCATGTCCTGCGGGCCTCGTCCGATGTCCGCCTGCTGATTATTGCCGTACCGTTTCCAATAGTTTGGCTTCCTGGGTATTGGCCGGCTCGACGCGACCACCAAGATGTCGGGCGAGAAACTCCTCGGCGGCGGCGTAGAAAGCCATGCGGTTTTCCGGCCGCGCGAACCCGTGACCCTCGTCGGAGTACAGCAGGTAATCCACGTCTTTGCCCTTGGCGCGCAGGACCTTGACGATCTGTTCGCTTTCGGCTTGTTTCACGCGCGGGTCGTTCGCGCCTTGTGCAACTAACATGGGTATCCTGATGCTGTCTGTTTTGAACAACGGAGACCGGGCTTCGAGAAAGTCCTTTTCGGTCTTGATGTCCCCTACCCGAATTCTAAAGTTGTCCATCAGCGGAGCCCAATAGGGCGGTATCGACTCGATCAGAGTGACGATGCTCGACGGCCCCACGATGTCAACCGCGCAACAAAACACATCCGGGGTGAAGGCAGCGCCCACCAGTGCCGCGTAGCCGCCGTAGCTTCCGCCGTAGATGCAGACCTTCTCCGGATCGGCGATGCCCTGGCCGACGGCCCAGCTAACCGAGTCCAGCAGGTCGTCGTGCATCTTGGCGCCCCACTCCCGATTGCCCGCGTTCAAGAACGTCTTGCCAAAACCGACCGAGCCACGATAGTTCACCTGCAAAACGGCGTATCCCCGGTTGGCCAGCCATTGGGCTTCGGGATCATATCCCCAGCTGTCCCTGGCCCAGGGCCCGCCGTGCACGTTCACCACCAGAGGCAGATCCCGCTCCTTCCTCCCCTCGGGCACGGTGAGGTAGCTGTGAAGTATCAGCCCATCGCGGGCCGGTATGGTCACGGGCTTCATCGGCGCCAACGTGTAGTTCTCTAGATCCGGACGATTGCTGAAGAGGTACTCCGCCGATTGCGAGTCGCGGCGGTAGACGTAGTAGCGGACCGAGTCCTGGTCGGAGGTGTAAGCGACCAGCCAGTTTCGGTCCGCGTGATCGCGACTCACGATGCTGATCTCGCCCGAGTGAGCACGCCCGAGAGCGGCCATGTCGTCGGCAACCGATCCGTCGATCACCTCCCACTCGAGCCGATGCAGGTTGTAACCGACAGCCTGCAGATGGTGCTCCGTCGGGTGGATTATGACCGGACCGAGGTCCACTTCCGGGTTGTGGCTGAGAACGGTCCTCTCCCGCGTTTCGAGATGAATGGTATAGAGCTGGGTGGTGTCGCTCGCGAGGCTGTCACCGACGTAGAGCTGCTGTCCATCGGGCGTAAAAGCCAGGGCCGTGCCGTTGTCTTCCGGCCCCCAGGTCAAGAAGGGTTCAAACGGGGCTCCCGGCCGTTGGCTCACCAAGAGCTGGAAGCCGCCGTCCGGTAGAGCAGCCGTAGCGCCGCGAACCCGAAAATCGTGGTCGGTCAGCCAACCCACGTAGTTGCCCGGGTTCTCGGCTTCCAATTTCGCCTCACCGGTCTGGAGGCTGACTCGGTGCAGGTCAAACACCTGGCGGTCGCGCTCGTTCATGGCTACCAGGATCTCGTCGGGGTGATTTGGGTCGGTGAAGACATCCTCGACACGCACGCCCTCATAGGGGCTCAGATCACGGACGGTATTCGTTTTGGGATGGACAGAGTAGAGGTGCCAGTTCTCGTCCCCGTCGCGGTCTTGGAGATAAAGGACGTGCTCGTTGTCTTCGGCCCAAAAAAAGATCCGGATTCCTCTGCCACGGTCTTTGGTAATGGCCCGATCGTCCTCCTGACCAACGGTTCGCAACCAGACGTTGAGCACGCCCTCGTCCGGCGCCAGGTACGCCATACGCCGGGCGTCAGGAGACAAACGTGGTGTAGCCCGCTGCGGGTTGCCAAACAAGACGTCTCTGGGGATGAGCACGGGCGCTGCGGGCATAAGCAGGATCGGGTAAAGGGTCATGATAGCGAAGAGTCCTCTGCAAGGACGTGAGGCAGGTCCGGGAGCCTGAGCACACGACTCGAAAGGAATGCCCGTCGGTCGATTCGGCTCCCCGGAGGTTGCCGGCGTCGTAGCGACTAGCCCGTCGCTTCTGTGGCCAATTCGCAGAAACATTTGGAAACCTGGCCAAGCTGGGTTAGAATTGCGGCGTGGCGTCCCCCAAGGCTGCCGAGACGTATACACGAAGCGAAGTCCGGCGAATCCTGAAGATCACTGAGAATCGGCTGCGCTCCTGGGAACGCCTCGATCTTTGTGAGCAGCGGACCAAATTCGGATTCGCCGACCTCATTGCCCTCAAGACACTGCAGAAACTCCGCGAAAAGCGCATCCCGGCAACCCGTATCAAATCCTCCCTCGCCTCGCTGGGCAAGAAGCTAGCCGGCATCAAGCGGCCGCTCTGGGATCTGAAGATTGTCTCCGACGGAAAACGAGTAGCCGTGGAGCTGCCCGGTGGAAAGATGGAAGCTCTCACCGGACAGATGTTGTTTGACTTCGACGCCTCCTCGCTCAAGCCCGTGACGGAACTGTCGAAACGAGAGGTGCGGACCGCGGACCGCGTGCGCGAAGCCGAAGATTGGTTCAGGCGAGGTCTGGAGTTAGAGGAGGGCGGCTCGGCTGGGCAAGAAGCCGTGGATGCTTACCGAAAAGCCCTCGAGTTGAATCCGGACGCGGCGGGCGCCTGGGTCAACATCGGCACACTGCTCTATCAGCAGCGAGAACTGGAGGAGGCGGAACGCTGCTACCGCGAAGCGCTCAAGACGTCTCCGGACTACGCTTTGGCACACTTCAATCTAGGAAACATTTGCGAGGAGAGCGAGCGCCTGTCGGAAGCCGTCAATCACTACCGGCTAGCGCTGAACCTGCAGCCGAAATACGCCGACGCGCACTACAACATCGCCCTGGTCTACGAACGCGCGGGCGAACCTATGCGGGCGGCGAAGCATTGGCGTTCCTATCTCAAAATCGATTCCACCAGCCCCTGGGCGCTGATCGCTCGCCAGCAGCTCAAAGGCATCGTGGAAGTTACACCCGGTGGCCGGCGGTCTAAGTCGAGTGCCTAGCGGCGCTACGGTAAACGAGTGAACACGAGTGCTTGCGCCAATTGTGTGTCGGAGGTCGGCGGAATATTGCTCCCATCGGGCAAGAGCCATCGCCGGCCATTCAACAGTCCATTCAGCCGTGCCGAAGAATTTCCGGCAAATCCTTCGAAAAAGCGTTCCGTGTGAGAACTTGATCACAGCCTGCGGTGCGCGCGGCTTCAATCAGCTCTGACATTTCATGTTGGACAAACCCAACCAAAGGCGTTCTACTGATATCCGGATCGGCTTTCAGTTTCCCGATCAACGACACCGGGTCGAAGCCGTTGGCGTTCAGGTCCAGGATGATCAGCGCAGCGAAGTTCCGGCTTTTCGCCAGAAGATCCTGCTCCGAGTTGGCGAATTTCAGGGTTGCACCGACCTGCTTCGCCGTCCCACTGATCTTAGCGGCGAAGAATAGATCGGGAACAAGAGCGACTACCTTGGCTCCATCATTCATAAGCACTCGCCACCCGTAGTCAGATCCGAAGCACTCATCTTCCGCTGGCGGTCCACTGCCCCCGTCAGCTCTAGCGAATTCTGCTACAGTAGTCTAGCTCGCATTCAACGCTGAAGTCCCTATGGTCTGCTGAACGTTGTCGGCGGCCTGGTGTCTTACCCTCCGCACCGCTATTCTATCAGCCGCTTGAGGCAGCGAACCAACTCTACGGCGAGCTGCTACTAAATCGACCCGATGCCGTCAGGGGCAAGAAAAATATCCGTCGCGCACAGCCCGGACGCCGACGATGCGTTCATGTTCTATGCGCTAGCCACGGGTAAAGTACGATCCGATATCGTTGAATTCGAGCACGTCTTGCGCGATATCCAGACGCTGAATGAAGCGGCGGCGGAAAGTCGCTACGATATGACCGCGATTTCCTTTCACGCCTACCCCTACGTCGCCGATCGATACGTCTTGACTACGTCGGGATCAAGCGTAGGCGACGGCTACGGGCCGGTCGTCGTCTCAAAACATGGTCTGTCTTCCTCACAGCTAAAAGGAAAAAAGATTGGCGTACCCGGGCTTACCACCACCGCTTATCTGGCCTTGCGGCTGTTTGAGCCGGACCTCGAAGCACGAATCATCCCTTTCGACAAGATTCTCGCCGCAGTCGAGACTGAAAAGGTGGACGCCGGCGTCGTCATCCACGAAGGTCAGCTGAGTTACAACCAGACCGGGCTGCGGAGCGTAATCGACCTGGGAGTGTGGTGGAAACAGAAACACAACCTACCCTTACCATTGGGCGCGAACGCCGTTCTGCGGTCGCTGACGCCGGAGCTGCAGCGGGAATGCGGCCGGTGCCTCGGAGAGAGTATCCGCTATGGCCTCGATCATCGCCAGGAAGCCCTCTCCTATGCCCAGGAATTCGCCCGCGGCATCGATCAGGACCTAGCCGACAAGTTCATCGGGATGTATGTAAACCACCACACGACGAGCATGCAGCCCGAGGTCGTCGAGTCCGCCCAAAAACTTTTAGATCTGGGACATGAAACCGGACTCATCCCTCACCGCGTCAAAATCGAGTACGTATAATAACTGCAGATTTAGCTCCTTCTGCAAGACAAGACCGCACCCCCCGGCAACGTCATGCGTATTCGCCAACTCCTTCGGTCGGGCGCTCTATGGCTATTGGTTTCACTGCTCACGGTAGGACTGTCGGCCCAAGTTGAAGAGCTAAAGCACTCCGATCCGAAACGTCGCATGAGGGCAGCCGAGAAGCTCGGAGGCCTCGGCGACCCGCAACACATCGCGGCCTTGCGCGAGCTACTGAAAGACCCCGTCGCGGACGTCCGCGCAACCGCCGTGGACTCCATCGTGCGCATTGGAACCCAGCATAGTCTTGACCCGCTAAAGGAAGCCACGCGGGATTCCATTCCCGGAATCCAAATCATGGCGGTAGATGGGCTGGTGAACTTCTACAAGGTCGGGTACGTCAGAAAAGGCTTCAAGGCCTCCTTGAAAAACTTCGGCCGCGACGTGCGAAATCGATTCGCCGAGCCCAGCGAAGAGATCATTGAGCCGTACCTCGACGTCTCGCCCGACGCCATCAAGGCGATCGCCGGGGTGATTGGTGGCGGGAGCAGCATGGAGTCCCGGGCCAACGCCGCGCGGGCCGCCGGCGTGCTTCGCGGCAAAGAGGCCCTTCCGGAACTCGAGAAGGCGCTGCGGTCGAAAGACACCATCTTGATATTGGAATCCGTCCGCGCGATCGAAAAAATCGGCGATCTGAAGGCCGGCCGGTCCCTGACATTTTTGCTGCGTGATCTGGACGAAAAAGTCCAACTGGCCGTGGTCAAGGCGGTGGGGCAGTTACTGGTGAAGGAGTCCATCCCGGAGTTGGTGGGCCTGATCAAGACCAGTTCGGAAAAGAAGATCCGGCGGCAATCCTTGATTGCGCTGGCCAAAATGCCCAACTCCGGCCAGCGTTCGGTTTTCCTGCTTTACTTGAAAGACAAAGACCATCAGGTTCGCGCGGCGGCCGCCGAGGGAATTGGCCGCGCCGGGGAAAAGCAGGACTTGAAGACAATCCTGGACGCTTCCGCCAACGAACGCAACGAGTCAGCCCGACTGTCCATGGCTTTCGCCGCGGTGCACCTGGGGGACATGTCACACGTAAGGTACCTGGTGGACGGTCTGAACTCGCTGTTCCACCGCGGCGAGGCAAGGCCCTTCCTGGTGGAGCTGTCACGAAAACCAGAGGTTCTTTCCGAGCTATACGATCCACTGACCAACGGAACGAAAAACCAGAAGAAGGAACTGAGCCACGTGATCTCTGTGAGCGGCAATCGAGAAAGCCTGCCTCATCTAAAGAAATTGACCCACGATGCCGACTCCAAGGTGGCCCAAGCCGCCATTCGCGCGATGAGGAATCTACAGGCGCGGCTTTAGGGGGAGTATCACGGGCTTCGACCGTCAGCTCGTGCGAAAAGCGGGCTAGAGTCAATACCGTTCACTTAAGCTGTAATAGAACCCCGAGTTTTTTCCGCATTGCACCGTTTGTCATGTACCGGCGCGACATGTTGCGCTCTGGACAAGCGGGATCGCTTGTCCCTACTTGAGTCGTCACAAGCCGGGGCAATAGGGACCGGCGATCTCGCCGGTCCGGGGGTCCGACACATCGCCCCATAGACTCCTCCGGGGCCTGTTCGCTTGTGCATACGGACCCCCGGTTTTGCTGCAGCATGTGTGGGAGCTGTGTCGCCCTCTCCGGGGCTTTCCGCACTGCCACTTTTTCCCACGGCTGAAGCCGTGGGCTGCGATTGTTGCGGCCCCCTGACGGGGCCAGACTCGTGGTTCATCTGCCACTGATTGGGATGATATATAGTAACTCTGTAACCCGCAAGGGCTGAGGCACACTAAGTGACGAGTATTGGGGCTAGAGCCGCATCCAGACCAAACGCCGGGCTTGCCCTAAGCCCTGTAGATCATTGAAAACGATGGCGGGCGTGGAGGGACTCGAACCCCCGACCTGCTGGTTCGAAGCCAGACGCTCTATCCAGCTGAGCTACACGCCCCTCAAGGTGATTCCATCCTAGCAAATAGACTCTAAACGATACCTGTCGATAGGAGTTGCTTGGCGGCGCGCCACTAGGGTGATCTACATCGCGGTGAGGATATAGGGTTTACGCCTCATGGTGGGCGGCTTGTGGCGTTGTTACGATGGGTTTGGGCGTGCCCGGGTCGCTCAGGAGCGAATAACGCCGAGCCTCCTTGGCATGCAAATCAAGCGCGGTGACGAACCCTGGAGAGGTTTGGACCCGATGAAACAACAGCGGCTGTATGCGCGAGTCCCCTAGCAGCTTCAGAAACGGTTGCTTTGCCGCCTGGTTTCAGGCGCGCTGGCCCCTTATGAGCGGCGGCCGAAAGCAAGCTATTGCGTTCCTGGTGGGCCTCTTATGTTGTTTATGGTTGAGCTGTAGTGGTGGGGGGGGACTAGTAAAAGGGCCCGCAACAGAAGACCTCGCCGCCGACGTGAATGCGACCTTGCTGCACGAATCGACAGAGGGCTGGCCGGAATTCCGAGGGCCTACGGGGCAGGGCCACTCCAGCTCCAACCATCTGCCCCTTACGTGGAGTGAGACGGAGAATATCGTCTGGAAAGCCCCAATCCCCGGACGAGGTTGGTCTTCACCGGTCCTTTTGGAACGCGAGATCTGGGTGACGGCCGCGGCTGAGGGAGGTAAGTCGCTGCGCGCCGTTGCGATTGACTCAGACGACGGTTCCTTGCTCCACGACATCGAGGTCTTTCGAATTCCCGAGCCGCCCGCTATCCACGAGAAGAACGGTTACGCTTCGCCTACGCCGATTCTCGAGGGAGATCGAATCTATGTCCATTTCGGTGCTCAGGGAACCGCGGCAGTGGATCGCTCGGGCAACGTTGTTTGGAAGACTCAGCAGTTGCAGTATAAGTATGGGAACGGGAGCGGAGGGTCTCCCGCCCTGGTTGGCGATTTGCTAATCATCAATTGTGACGGAACGGACCGGCAGTACGTTGTCGCTCTTGACAAGAATACCGGTCAGGTGCGTTGGAAAAGAGAAAGGGTGGATGGCGACCAAGCTTATTCGACCCCTCTTGCGATCCGCGTGGGTGAGAGTGAACAAGTGATCAGCACGGGAGGGAATCGGGCATCCGCCTATGACCCTCGAACGGGAGAGGAACTTTGGTGGATTCACTACCAAGCCTTCTCACTCGTTCCACGGCCTGTCTTGGGGGAAGGGCTTGTGTATATCACAACCGGGCCCGGCTCTGGGAGCCCTACCGCTCTGATCGCCGTCGTGCTGGGGGGCAAGGGAGACGTCACGGATTCCCACGTCGCCTGGAAATGGACGAAGGGTGTTTCTAGAATCGCTTCTCCCCTGCTTGTGGGTGACGAGCTCTACTTTGTCAGGGACAACGGGATTCTGACCTGCTTGGACGCGAAGACCGGACAACCGCACTACCGTCAGCGCCTCAACGGTGAGTTCTCCGCGTCGCCGATTTATGCGGCCGGGCGGATCTACTGGCTGAGTGAATCGGGGGAGACTGTCGTTATAGAGCCGGGGGCCAATTACAAGGAATTAGCTCGGAATCAACTCGACAGTGCTACGCTCGCTTCACCGGCAGTCGTCGGCGATGCGTTATTCATTCGAACGGAGTCCCACCTCTATCGGATCGAAGAGCAACGTGTAGCGCACAACTAGCTCCCGGCTACTCCTCGAGTCCAAACGCGAACACCGAGCCCCCGGCGGCGATCGCAACTTGCTGCTCGCCGTCGCTCAAATAGGAGATGGGCGAGGCATAGACCTCGCCTCCGATGTTCTTGCGCCACAGCTCTTCGCCTGTGTTCGCGTCAAGGGCAAAGAAATACCCCTCTTGCGATCCCACGAAAACCAAGTCGCCGGCGGTCGAAAGCACGCCGGCATGAGCTTTGCTCGGAAGCAAAAACTCCCATTTCACGTCGCCTGATTGGGGCTCGATGGCTAGCACGCCCGCACGACCGTCGTCGTTTTCCGGCAACCGGGACACGCCGGACAAGAACAGTTGACCTATCGAGTACTCCTGCTCGATCGTGGAGAAAATACTGCCGTGGTCCCTGAAAGGAACGTAAAGCAGCCTTGTGGAACTACTCAAGGAAGGCGACCACCAGTTCGTCGCACCCCAATCCGAGGGGTAGATCAGCGTGCCCTGAGCCGTAGGTTTGGCATTCGGCAGGGTCTTGGGTCGCCCGCTGGGGTCAATCTCCGCCGCCCAGTTCTGCCGTACGAACGGACGTGCTGACAAAAACTCGCCCGTCACGCGATCGAGGACGTAGAAGAACCCATTGCGGTTCGCCCATAACATCAGCCGGCGTTGCCGGCCTTGAAATTCCCCGTCAACCAGCACGGGGATCTGGTTCGCGTCCCAGTCGTGAAGGTCGTGGGGCGTGAACTGGAAGTGCCATTTCAAATGGTCCCAGGTCTAACTTAGAGAGTGGACTCGTTCCTGGGGGCAGGTCAGCGCCGTGTAGAATCTCCATGCCCGCTGCCCGGATTCGGCTTCATAGGCGTCAATGAAACCCCTCACCCCGTAATCGCCTCCGGAGATACCTACAATGATCTTGTCCTTGACGGCCAACGGGGCGGCGTTGATCGTGTAACCCGGCCGCCGGTCCACGACCTGCTTCTCCCACAAGATGGACCCGTTTGAGGCATCGATCGCGCGCAAATGGGCGTCCGGCGCCCCCACGTAAAGGCGTCCGTCGAGCATGGCAAGGCCCCGGTTGAACCATCCGCTGTCGGGCAAGGCGCTCGTGTGCCAGATCGGTCTCCCGGTCGTCGTGTCCACGGCCATCAGACCGCCCATCGGATGGGTCAAGTACATCACGCCATCAACGACAAGGGGGGTTGTCTTTACTTGACTCAGAGTTTCGAATTGGACAACCCATTTGAGCCTTAATTTGTCCAGGCTTCCGCGATGGATCTGAGCAAGCCGACTATAGCGATGACTCTTGTAACTTCCGGAATAGGTCAGCCAGTTTTCGGGTTCCTCCTCCGCGGCTACGAGCCGCTCATAGGTCACACAGCCGGCGCATGGTTCGAGGCGCGCAGTCTCGTTTCCTTCTAAACCGCCTCTGTTGAGCGATCGAATAAAGCTTGCAAGCTGCCAGACTTCCCTCGTAGAGCCGCCGAACGCGGGCATGGTGCCCGCTAGACCTTGAGAGATCGTCTGGTAGAGAGCCCGATCACTGTTGCCCCTACGGAAACTTCGGTGAACAAGGCCCACCTGGGTGCCGCCGGTACCATCGGCACCGTGGCATCCGGCACAGTTCGAGCGAAACAGGTTGGCGCCTGCCTCGGCATCCTCGCTGGAATCGAAGGGATTGAAAAGCTCCAGGCCTCCCAAAACGACCACACCCCACACCACGGCCCCTATAATCGGATACCCCAGCTCTTCCAAACCGACCCCCGGCATCGCTCCCTGCCACTTAAGGGCCGCAATTTCCAGGACGGCTTCAAGCTGCGAGGATCCCAGAATCCAGACGCTGAGTAGGAAAAGCACCGCCCAAAAGACAATTCTTTTCCACTTCGCGGTCATGATGGGTGCTTTTAGCCCGACTCGAACCCCCCGGACTCGCTGGTTCGAGGCCAGCCTCTCAACCCAGCTGAGCTACGCGCCCGCCGAGGTGATTTCATCCTAGCAGATAAGTCGCCGACTGGCCCTCAAGAGTAACGTTATCAACAAATTGCTGAGTTTCTTGCCTCTCCCATAGTGGTCGGATTACCAAGGTCTTGATGAACAACGACGCCGACTCGTCCGCCTGCTGCCGCATGGCCGAAAGCCAGAATCCCGTTTATCACTGCATGCCTTCCTGAGATCGCCGCTCCGCAGACTTGCCGAACACTTGGGCGGTGGGGAGTGAATGGCCGGCCCTGGGAAAGCGCTTACCCAGGGAACGACGTTTCCTGTCGATAAGAGTTGGTTGTGCTCCCGCCCCGCTTTGGCGGCACGAACTCACGCTCAACTATAGGCCGACAAACCCTTTGTCAGTAGGGTTGTTTATGCCCAGGGCTACCAGGCGACCCGCCGAGAATCACGAGCGCTGGCTCGTCTCCTACGCGGATTTCGTGACCTTGATGTTTGCTTTCTTTGTTGTCTTATTCGCTTACTCTACGGTGGACCAGACGAAGGTGGAATCCTTCGCGGCAAGATTCGAGTCTTATTTGCAACAGGATGGCGCCCCTCTAGGAGTTGCACCGCGACGAGCGGCGGCAGGCGGCCCTACCGGTGAACAACCAGGGCCTGGTCAAGTCGCCTTGCAGCATCAGGCCCTCACGCGGGCTGAAATGAGTGAGTCTATTGAGCAACTAGAAGCGGAACTGCTGCCGGACATCAACAGCGGCAAGATCGAACTATCATTGCAGCCCAGGGGCTTGGTGATGAGCCTGCGGGAGTCCGCTTTTTTTGCCCCTGGGGACGCGGTTCTGCAAACCGAATCGCTGCCGGTGATGGCGAGAGTGGCCCAGAGCTTGACTAAGCTACCGGGGCAGATTCGTCTGGAAGGTCATACGGACAACACGCCCATTCACACCCACAAGTTTCCTTCCAACTGGCAGCTTTCGACGGCCCGTGCGATCACGGTACTGAAGTTTCTAACGAACCGCTACAACATTCCCTCAGAACGACTGGCCGTCTCCGGATATGGCGAGTACCGTCCTGTGGCCCCAAACGATACGCCCCAAAACCGGGCTAAGAATCGGCGTGTTGCGGTTGTGATCCTCACCAAAGACGCGGCCGCAATGGAACCCGGGCGAAAGGCGGACCTGGACTGAGACAATCCGTCTCCGCCGCACGGCGGTACGAAACGGGAGGCTGGCCTAGCGTAAGAACGGTCAGGACTGTCTATGCACGGCGCCGTTGATCCTGTCGGCGATCCGGTGTTTGAGGGTCACTCGGTTGCCCCTAAAGCAGTCACGGGCAGGCTATCTAACCGTGAAGGCAGGGAGGCCTAGTCTAACAGCCCGTGGCAGAAGTTAGGTTCGGCGAAAAATGGGGACTGTCACCGATTTTCGTATCCGCAACCGCTTTGTCTCCAATATGGGGCAGACGACGAAAATCGGTGACTGTACCCACTTTTCGAGGCGAAGGACTTTCACCACGGGCTAGCAGTCGCACGCGTGTGGGCGGGCTGCGGTAGCTGGCGGGCAGACAAAGTCTGTGTCGGTGTGTAGGCGCTCTAAGCCCAAAGGTTTCCAAGTCGAAGAGAGAACTGAGGTACAAATGGACGGGTCAGGCGCTTTCAAGATCTTGATCGTCGATGACGAACCTACTGTCCGTCACCTGCTGGGCCGTTGGATCGGCAGGTCGATGACCGCCGAAGTACTAGAGGCCGAGGACGGCTTGCAGGCGCTGGAATCGATCGCCGCCCAAGGGGTAGACCTCGTCATTGCGGACATTAAGATGCCGGTCCTCAATGGCATTGAGATGCTTTCGATCATCCGAGCCGATCCTGCCAACGCTGACCTAGAGGTAATCGTAGCCTCCGGGGCAGGGAACGAAGACACGGTCAGGCAAGCTCCCGACAGATCCGGCCGGGGCTACTATCCTACTGTGCCTCCCCGGCTCGCTTGTCCTATCTGACGAGTATCGGGGCTAGTCGCCGTCGAGCCCACGCGTCATCCCGCCGAATCCTTGGCGGCTTTGCGGCTACGCAGGCAGCCATCTATCGAAAATTCGCCGCCCCCGTGCGCCGATAAAAAGAAAAACACGAAACAGTAGAGCGCGGCTAGCTCTCCGCCGTTGAGGATCGGCCAGAAGGCGTCAAAGGCGTGTGCCTTGAAATAAGCCACGGCCATCATGCCCGAGAGCACGAACGCCACCGGACGCGTAAATAGGCCCAGCAGGATCGCTAGTCCGCCGAAAAACTCCAGTACGCCTGCTACGCCTGAAAGTGAGGCCAAGTCCGCCGCCGGCTTGCCAAGAACGCCAAACAGCTTCTGCGCCCCGTGAGGAACTAGCAAAAAACCGGTCATGATTCGTAACAGATTCAACGTGATCTTGCCGAACATTTTAAATCACAATCCTTCCTTGTTTGGGTTCACAATTCTACCCCAAAACCTCACCTTCGAGGACAGCTGCGCTACCACCTTGCCCAGGGTCCAATGCGATTCGGAACGGAACGCGGTCGTCGAAAGGCAGTTGAGCACCAGCCCACCAGACTACTCTGCGATGGCAACAGCATCACCTGTCTCGGCGGACCGATACGCGGCTTCCAGAATTCGCATGGCCCACAGGCCTTCGTTGCCGCCAGGGATGGGTTGCTTGTCGTGCAGGATGCAATCCAAGAAATGATCCATCTGTGCTCGAAAGGTGGCCACCGGTTCTTGTTGTTCGCGCAGCGGCATTTTGGGGCGCACGACGCTCCACTCACCTTCGACGTACTTTCGCAGCTCTGAGGGGACGGCCCGGGCGTACCCCTTGCTACCGAAGACTTGGGTGTAGCCTTGCTTTTGGTCCGCGTAGAGGTTGTACCAGCCGGCCTCGACCAGGGCCGTGATTCCTCCTTCAAACTCGAGCATGATGGTAGCGGTGTCCTCGACCTCAATGTTCTTAAAGTAGGTCCCCGTGCGAGCCAGGACCTTGGTTGGCCGGGCTTCCCCCAACACGAAACGCAACGTATCGAAGGAGTGTATGCCCAGGTCAGTCATAGCGCCGCCTCCCGCCAACTCGCGGTTCGTGAACCAACTTTTCGTGGCAGGATCCTCGCCGAAGAACTCGTCGATGACGACTGCGTGATGTTTGACCTTGAAGATTTCTCCGAGTTCGCCGCCGGCGACAACGTTACGGAGCCAACAGGTCTCGCGGTCGAAACGCCACATGTGTCCGATCATGAGCTTGCGGCTGGCCCGCTGTGACGCCGCGAGCATCTTCTCACCTTCCGCAACCGACATTGCCATCGGCTTCTCACAAAGCACGTGCTTTCCCGCTTCCAACATCTGGATCGTCACCGGCGCGTGCAGATAGTTGGGCAGCCCGACGACAACGGCGTCGACTTTTGGGTCAGCAGCCATCTCCGCAAAATCAGTGTATGTCGTAGGTATATGGAAGTCTTCCGCCAAGCGCCCGAGCGACTCGGGGTGCAAGTTCGCGGCCCCCACGACCTCAGCGTGTGGCTGGTCCTGGAGAGCCGGCAGGTGGGAACCACGCATAATGATGCCGGTACCCAAGACGCCAATGTTTACTTTGTCCATTGATGAGCCTCGTAGGCTAAGCCGCTGTTCGCGTACGCCACGATGCCACTGCGGCAGTCTAGTGTTGTATCCCAGAAATACATTGGCATAGTCGCTCGAGCTTGGCGCAGATGAAGTCGGCGGTAGAAGCGCAATTCTATTGCCATTTACTTGTGGGACACAACACTAGCAGCCCTTGGTACAAGTCGTGCAGGAGCGAAAAATCGGGGACTGCCACCAATTCGCCTTCCATCATGACCCTCGAAACAAAGCACTTGGCCTGGGGCGAATTGGCTAGTGTAGTGCCACATAAATAACTGGACAATCACACCCTTTTCACGGTAGGATGGTTTATGTGGCCATCCGCTGACGCTCTACCCCTCACCGCTCCGCAGCGAAACGCTCTTCGTCGCCTGGTTCGAGGAGGCAACACAGCCCAGAAAATGGCCTTACGGGCAGGCATTGTTTTGCTGTGTGCGCAGGGGTTGGCGAACCACGCCATTGCCCGCGAACTCGGCGTCAACCGCAAGACCGTCATCCTGTGGCGAAAGCGCTTCGCCCAGTCCGGCCTCGACGGACTCCGCGATCGGACGCGCCCCGGACGCAAACCGGCGCTCTCCGCTGAATTCGTCCAATGCATCCTCGATACAACGCTTCACGAGAAGCCCCGGGCGGCCACGCATTGGAGCACCCGCACCCTCGCCAAGCACTTGGGCGTCTCCAAGATGGCCATCCAGCGCGTCTGGAAAGCGCACGGACTGCAGCCCCATCGCCTCGAAACTTTCAAGCTCAGCCGCGACAAGCAGTTCGTCGAGAAACTCCGCGACGTGGTCGGTCTGTACTTGAATCCGCCCGAGCACGCACTGGTGCTCAGTGTCGATGAGAAAAGTCAGATCCAGGCCTTAGACCGCAGCCAGCCGGGACTGCCCCTGAAAAGGGGTCGTGCCGGCACCATGACCCACGACTTCAAACGACATGGCACAACGACGTTGTTCGCCGCCTTCAATGTGCTCGACGGCAAGGTGATCGGCGAGTGTCTGCCGCGACATCGGCACCAGGAATTCCTCAAATTCCTACGCAAGATCGACCGCGAAACGCCACCGGCGCTGGAGCTGCATCTGATCGTGGACAACTACTCCACGCACAAGCATGAGCAAGTGAAGAAGTGGCTCGCGAAGCACCCCCGCTTCCACTTTCACTTCATTCCCACGTCTTCTTCTTGGCTCAATCTCGTCGAGCGCTGGTTCCGCGAGCTGACACAGAAGCGCATCCGCCGCGGCGTGTTCCGCAGTGTTCCCGAACTCGAGGCCGCCATCCACGAGTACCTGGAAGCGAGCAACCAAGCGCCCAAGCCCTTTGTCTGGACAGCTCCGGCACAAGATATCCTCGCCAAAGTCGAGCGCGCCGCCAAAACCCACGCCATTGTCCAGAACCGTTAGTGGCACTACACTAGCTGTACCCGATTTTTCGCGACCCTTACTTTCACCACGGGCTGCTAAATCATCTTCCCCTAACAAACAGCAAAACTAACAACAAGACTACAAAAATTGCCGCTACCGCGAAAGCCGCGGGAGCCGGCAGCCAGTGTGGAAGACGCTCGCTCGGGGATTCTCCTCGCCCCCCGTCGGCTCTTCGGTCGCTCGTAGGTTCTGGTGCCCCCTCCGACCCTTCGCCGGCACTTTCGCGGTCCGCCATTGTTCGCCCATCGCATTGTACAGCGCCCGCTGAGCGACAGCGTCGACCGAGTGCTGAGTTCCGGCGCGATGTGCCTCGACCTTTTGCAGGCTGCGAAGGAATTCTGGGGTCTCACGAGACTGACCCATTTCCCTATCGCAGGGATGCGGTTTGATATGCTCTAGGCTTCCCGCGAAACCTCTATGTAGGGCGGCCTCCCTCCAGAGTCTCCGAGCCGCCCCAACCATGATGGATCCCCAACAACTTCGTAAGCAATTCGTCGGCCCCATCGCCTTCCCGATAACCCCCTTCCGCCAGGACCTCTCATTGGACGTCGACGGCCTTCGGACAAACGTCGCCGCGACCGTGAAACTCCCGATGTGCGCGCTCGTTGCCGCCGGCAGTCTCGGGGAGATGTACTCGCTGAGCCTGGAAGAGTATCGGCACGTAGTTGAAGGGACGGTTCAAGCAGTCGGCGACGCCGCCCCGGTGCTGGCCGGTGTCGGTTTCGGAGAGCGCCTGGCCGTCGAGATGGCGCGCCAAGCGCGGGCCGCCGAAGCGAGCGGCATTTTGTGCTTCCCTCCCTACTACGTCGATGCCCACCCGGAAGGTTTGCTCCACTACTACAAGACGATCGCCGAAGCGACTGAGTTGGGCGTTGTGATCTATAGCCGCGACTGGGCTACGTTCACCCCCAGCGACGTTCTCCGGCTGACCGAAGCCATTCCCAACCTCATTGCTTGGAAGGACGGGCACGGCGATTTGCGACGTTTGCAGATGATCATGGAACGCGTCGGAGACCGCCTCCACTGGATCGGCGGGGCGGGAGACGACATGGTTCGCGCCTACTACTCGCTCGGCATCCGCACTTATACTTCAAGCATTGCAAACTTTGCCCCGCGGCTCTCCCTGCAGCTCCACGAGCGGGCGTCGATGCTCGATTACGCCAGCCTTTCGAGGCTGATGACGAACTATGTATTGCCGCTGTACGGTCTCCGCGCCCGCCGCAAAGGCTACGAAGTGGCCGTCATCAAGACTGCCATGCAGATCCTTGGGAAGCCTGCCGGAGGGGTCCGGCCTCCCCTCGTCAACCTACGCCCCGACGAGGTCGTCGAACTCGAAAAACTAATCGAGCGTTACAAACCTGTGCTCTAGCTCGCTTTCCAGGTCCGCCTAAACCAGCTTTAGACTCAACAGTGTATTCTTCGCTCGCATTTGACGGATTTCGGAATAGTGACAAACGCGCTGGACCTTCTTTCCTCCCGCCTTGATGGCAGTCTCCCGTTGCAGGATGAACTCGGCTTGGTCGGGCCGGTTGTGGGCTACATAGGCAAGCTCTAACTTTTCAACCGTTCTCAGTGCTGAGTCCTGATTGCCTGCCGGGGACTTTGTCTGGGCTTCGAAATCCGGGAAGACCAGCGGCCCCGTATCCACCTGATAAATCTGCTTCTGATCATTTACATTCATTGTCTTGATCGGGTACTCGAGGATCGCGCGATGCCCATTCCTTTTATTGCGAATTTCTGTTCTACCGACCAAGCGCAAGCCTTCGAGGGTCGCCTTGACGATTTCTTCGTTTGAACTCAAGATTGTTGACTCGGGCGCGGGCCGGATCTCCAGCAATAAGTCCTCAAATCTCTCCCGCACCTTGCCTCGCTCGGCATAGTCGCGCGTGTCTTCCGGTCTTCGTGCCCGAAAGATCACGAAATTGTCGCGTGAAAAGATTCCTGAGAAATCGTAGTTGGGAACAGTGAATAGATTCCGCTCGGCGTACGTGTCCTCGGATTTGCAGGAGGCGAACTGAAAGAACTCCTCTTGGAGAAGGTTGTCCTCATCCAACAAAAGGCAACGCGATTCGACTTGGAGACGCGCCAGATTACCCCGACCCTTAACCACAAAAGTGACGAACGAGGTGGCATAGTCACATACCATTTCCAGGGGATCACAGGAAGCAGATGGGCTGCCGTCTTTGGCTTGCGAACTCTTATCTCCGGGCGGCTGGGTTGCGCAGGAGGCTGCTACCATCCCAAGTGCTCCACAGACAAAGTAGCGGCGTTGCATGTTCAGTGCAGTTTTCATGACAGAGGAGGCTCCTTTCACCGTGGGTTTCGCGGCACCGTGGGTAGAACCGATCTCCGCACCGCACACCCGGACTTCCAAGACTAAACCACTCTACATCTTCCACGACAAGCGTTGGCTGGGAAGCGTCAGTTCGCCGATCCGAATGGCATCGACCTCTCCTGCCGCCTCGAAACCCATTTTTTCGAACATCTCTTTCTTCGGCCCATCGTCAAGCACGACCCGCGCCGCCGTGGCAACCGCCTTGTTGCGGGTGGCCCACTCAATCCCGGCATCGATCAACGTGTGCCATACCTCCCGAACCGAGGGATGAGTAAAACCGTCCAGCCAACACGTGTGCCGCCTGTCCATAACCGCGGTCAATAGGCCGACGAGAAGGCCCTCCGCCGAGACCGCCGCGAACCAAGCTCTTCGATCTTCCGCCGTGATTCTTTGGTAACGAGGATACAAGCTCATACAGAATCGCTGCACGAAATGATCCGTCGATCCCAGACCGGTATTGGCGTCCAGCACAAACCGGTTCTGGGGAATCAGCGCGAGGGGTATCAGCGGAATCCGAAATCGGGGCGATCCGGTCAGCGCTTCAAACGGGCCTTCAGTAGTAAAATATCGTTTCAGAAAATCTTCCGGACCCGTCGCGGTCCTGAAGTTGCCCATCACTGTCGAACCCACCAGCTGCTTCCAACCCAAGCGTTCATAGGCCCGGCGAGCGACAGGATTCTCCGTTCCCAAAAAAAGTGCCTCGCCGCCCTGGTCAAAGAATGCATCGCGCGCCCGCCGGCACAGCTCGGTTGCAATCCCACCCCTTCGATACTGCGCCGTCGTAGCAACTTCACCCAACCCACCCAACCGCCGGTCCGCTTTGGGAACCGTTAGATGTGAGCTGCCGACGACCTCTTCTCCCTCCCAAGCCAGATAATACGTGTCGTCATTCCACTCGCTTTCCTCTCCGAGCAGAATCGGTCCGAATGAGTCGTACGAGACGTCGAAAATCCCCGCCCACATGGATAGTAGCCGCCCGGCGAGGTCTTCCCGCAGAGGCGTGGCCAGTGTTTCGTACCGCAAAGTCATATCGGATGGGGCTTCCGTCAGGCTGACACTGTCGAGCTAAATGACGCCGGGGTGGTTTTCCCTGAATCTCATCCGGGGTGCCGCTCCGGCGCCAATAGTTTTTCTTCAACACTCCGGACTACTCGGCGCGCTTCGTCTTCAGCCCAAAGGTAAATACGGCGTGTCCTGAAACCACCGAGATAAGCTGCTCGCCATCGGCGAGGAAAGTGATGGTCGAAGCTGCAATCTGTCCCCCGAGGTAGCGCGTCCAGAGTACCTTTCCGGTCCCGGCGTCGAGCGCGAAAAAGTTTCCCGCGCGACTGCCCGAAAACAAAATGTCGCCCGCAGTCGACAACAGACCGCTGTCGGTTACATCGACCATCTTGAACTCCCACTTCTTCTCGCCTGTGCTCGGATCGAGCGCGAGAACCGCACCATAACCTTCGCTTTCAAAACTGCCTCGGGGGATTTCACGCCGCTCGATCGGAGAGATCGAGGAGCGGAACCACCCGCTCACGTAGCGGTTTCCCGGGGAGTACTTCGCCTCCCGTTTATAGAAGGTGCTGGAATAGTTCATCCACGCCGGTAGGTAGAATAGATCGCTTTGCGGACTGTAGGAAGGCGCATACCAGTTGGTCGCGCCCTGCAATCCGGGGTAAATCGTCGAGCCTTCCGGGGTGGGCCGGCTGCCGGGTTTGACGATGGGCCTTCCGTTTTCGTCGAGGCCCAGCGCCCAGGTCTGGCGGGCGAACGGTTTTCCTAGTAGAAATTCCCCCGACTCCCGGTCGAGCACGTAGAAAAAACCGTTCCGGTTGCCCCACAGCATGAGTTTCCGCTGCCGGCCGCGGAATTCTCGGTCCACCAGGACCGGAATCTGCGCTGCGTCAAAGTCCCACTCGTCATGCGGAGTGAATTGGAAGTGCCATTTCAACTTGCCTGTGTCGGCGTCCAGGGCGATGACGGACGCAGTGTAGAGGTTGTCGCCCGGGCGGACGTCTCCGTTAAAGTCCGGGCCGGGGTTGCCGACTCCCCAATAGGTCAGATTCAGTTCCGGATCATAGGAACCTGTCAGCCAGACCGGCCCCCCTCCGTGCTTCCAGGCATCGTTCTGCCAAGTCTCATGACCCGCCTCGCCAGGTCCAGGGATGGTGTAGAAACGCCACAGCCTTTTCCCCGTCTTGGCATCGTAGGCATCCAGATACCCGCGGATGCCGTACTCCCCGCCGGCGGGGCCCAAGATCACCTTATCCTTGACGGCCAGCGGCGCGGCGGTCAGGGAGTAGCCCTGGCGATGGTCGGCCATCTCGACGTCCCATAGCAAGTTTCCCGTCCGGGAGTCGAGCGCCAGTAGATGGCCGTCGACGGTGCCCATGAAGAGGGAGTAGCCCAGCATCGCCAGACCACGGTTGACTCGTCCACAGCAGGTGTTGGTTCTTTGGGGGAGTGTGTGTTGGTACGTCCAGAAGGGCCTGCCGCTGTTGGCGCCCAAAGCGACAACGTCATTGGGCGGAGAGACAAGATACATAACCTCGTCCACCACCAGAGGCGTGGCCTCGAAGCGGTCCGCCAGGTTGGCCTGGTAGACCCACTTCAACTCCAAGTCGCCGACGTTGTCGCGCGTGATCTGATTCAGCTTGCTGAAGTGCTGGCTCTTGTAGCTGCCCGAATATGTCAGCCAGTTCCGGGGTTCCTCCTCGGCGTTCAGCAGGCGGTCGGAGGAAAGCTGGGCCTGCAGTAGAGCGGTTGAGGCAATCCACAAGCACAACCAGCTGAGCAAGTGAGGAATTTTCATAACCGCGGACCTTATCTGCCGAGCGTTGCCAGGTAGGCGAGAAGATCGTCCAGCTCCTGCTGCGACAACACTTCCTCAAAGGAGGGCATCGAGGCAGCTTTTTCGATCCGATACTCCTTGAGATCACGTTTGAAAAGGGAGACTAGCTTGTCGTTTGCGTCCCGGAGTTGAATAGAAAGTGTGTCTTCATTCAGACGCTTGCCCACGACAGTTTTGCCGCTTTTGGTAACGGCGTAAACCATCCAAGTCTGCGAGGTCGGCCCCTCATTGGGCCGCAGCAGGGACCGCCGAAGGTGCCCCGGAGATCGCGTGGCCCCGATGGAGCTGAGGTCCGGGCCAAGCGGAAATCCTTCGTCATTGAGCCGGTGACAGCCCAGGCAGCCTCCCTTGCCGCGCAACAAAGCTTCGCCCTGGGTGGGATCGCCGCTCGCTGGAGTCGCAGCCGGCACCCGGCTCAATCCCTTGACGAACTCCACCAACTGCCAAATCTCGTTTGCTTCGAGAAAGATGCCCGGCATTGTCGTCCCGGGAACTCCGTTGGAGATCGTATTGTAGAGCTCGGCGTCACCGCCGCCGCGGCGGAAGCGGCCGCTTGTTAGGTCGCTACCCGCGCTTCCGCTGCCACCCGCGCCGTGGCAGTCGGCGCAAAACTGGCCAAACAAGTCTTTGCCGGCTGCGACATCGGCCGGCAAATTATCGGGGTTTCCGGCCCGGCGCTGCGGGGCGGCAAGCGCCACCACCGACACTACAAACAACAGGAGAATGCTCCTTCTCACTGCCACGCGCACCGTTGTTCACTATCGTCGCACGGCAAGTTCGTCTCGGGGTAGGAGACCATAGGATCGATGCCGGAATTTGTGAGCGGGCAGCCCGCCCGATGCTTGTACCACAGTGAATCTTGCAGGGAATCCTTCAGCTCGGCCTCATTCTCGACGAACCTTTTTCTTTGGACGCGGATCGCCGGCGGTCTCTCTGGCCCTTTCTGCCTCGGTTCTGAGATCGTTCGCTTGGGACTCTAGGTACTCCCGCAGGCAAACTGCGTTGTTGTAACGCGTGTCCCGAGCCCCGAATAGTAGCGTGGTTTTCTGTCCGGCAACCGTGCTACGAAGCTCATTGACCGCGGCAGGCTTTTGATCCAGCTCTTTGAAATACCGCCGTGTGAACTCATCCCAGCGCTCTGGGTCGTGCCCAAACCATTTTCTTAATGCCGTGCTTGGCCCGATGTCCTTGAGCCAACGGTCCACCTGGGCGTCTACCTTCCTGATTCCCCTCGGCCACAACCGGTCTACCAAGATGCGCACCCCATCATCTGTACTTGGCGCTTCGTAGATCCGTTTGGTTTTGATCACAACGTCTCCCGCCATCTTGTGATTCTAGGGAAACCGGGACAGCCTCAGTTTTTCCGCGCACGAATTTCGGGCATCCCGTAGCGCATGCCGCCCGTTTTGCCGAGACTTGAGGCCGTTGTTGACCGTCAACATGCGAGACGACGTCGCCCAATCCGGGTAGGGACATCCGCTGGCAGGCGGCTCTCTCGATGTTCGAGCCGCGTTCAGCGCCGCTTTTCTACGCCGCCGCTAGGCCAGCCGTTTTACGGCTGGTCGCCCCGCACGTCGCTGCTTTCGGTACTCGGCCGATCCCCCTCTTTTCTGGCCACTCGCCCACGCCTCCAACCTTTCGCTAGACGGCGTTTTCCTTGCGCTAGGACTGCGCTACGACATGGTTTTGGCACCGAAAATCCGGCCCCGAGGACCCTTCTGACTACTCCCGCAAAACGCCGTCACAGACTTTTTCGATTTTTTCTCCTCGCTATTTCAACGACTTAGGCCCCTGGGGCCCTTCTAACCCCCAATCCGTCCCCTATTCTGGTACGGGGCCCAGAAAGCGGAATCTCGGAGGGATGACCCTCGTATTTCCGCCACTTTCTGCCACCGGCATTTCTCCGGGTGGCTGGAAGTGCTGCTATGTCTCACAATGCAGAAGACTTAACCAGCAAGCAGAACGCTCTCATCGGCGCCCCACCCGACTGCCAACCCACCGCCAGGTGACGAAAATCGCCCGCTAGCCCACCGCTAGGCCATCTTTTGACCCCGCTAGGCGACTTTTTCTGGCGAAATAGTGGCTCAAATTGGTCTCGCAGGCATTGTGATTCTTGGCCAGACGCGTAGCGCGCTGTGGGCTGTCACTTGGCCCGCGTGTGTGGCTGTTTTCAGCCTCTTGGACGGGGTTAAGAATCGCGAAGGGAGGCCAGCGTCGAGCGGGGACAGAGATGAAATGAGGAGGCTCGTCATCGGGGGGAGTGAGCTAAACTGCTCCCCGTGGGCTTCGCCCAGCGCCTGAGTGGGCGGGGCGCTTTATCAATGACTTGCGAGAGGCGCGGGTACAGGAAGGTGTGAAAAAATCAGGGACTGTCACGAGCGGCGTCCTAGAAGCCCGAATGGGGACAGGCAACCAAGCGAACCTTGTCCGCGCCACGAAGACGGCCGGGTTTTTCCCTGTCGGACCCCCGAACGTGGAACCGTCCTGGGTGCCTGTCCCCGTCCCCAATGACGACTCCGCCGCGGGCTGACTGTCCCAGCATTTTTTCACACCTTCGCCAGCGCGCGAGCAAGATTGGCGACGGGGGGGCACGGGGCAAGAATCCTGAAGAGGCTGGCGTCGAGCACCGGAAAGAGCCGTGCCCGTCAGGGCGCGGGCCCAGAGGCGCATGATTCCGGCTCGGCTCGAAGCCATTTCACTGTTCGAGGAAGGTACTTGACCCACCGGCGATGGTGAGGGAGACCGCGAAGAACGACATCACGCTGAGGCACAGAGGAAAAAATACGAAACAAACCCAATTCCTACCAAGCCAATTGCAATCTATGAGTTACGGTTGGTTCTCCACGCGCTGCGGCCCAGGGAAAAAGGGGGGAAAGCCGGCCTACGTCGAGAGCCGGGGCACTCCTGTTTGTCCTAGCCGCCGCCAGGCGGCTCTCACAACGTTTGAGCCGCGAAGCGGCGCTGGAATCTAGCCTAGGGTGGAGCCGAAACGGCGGAACCCTAGGCTAGGAATTGAACAGAGTCGAGCCCTGAAAGGGCGGAAGGAACGATGGGGGAAACCGGGACAGCCTCGAAACCGGGACAGCCTCAGTTAACACCATGGGCAGCGGGCATCTTTCTAGGCCCGCACTACGCACCGCTGGCAACATTGCATTTAATGCTGGCCCGGGGCTGACGCCCCGGCTGGTCGCCGCGTGGTCCGTTCCTTTTGGCGCTCGGCCGCTCCCAGCGGCCGAGCGGGGCTTGGGGCGGGGCAAGAAATCGGCCGTGCCAACGGCCGATTCCCCTCCCGAAACCTCGTCACCCCAGTTTCAAATTTCTAACTCGCACACCATCAACAAGATCGTCTCTCCTTGACCATCTACCCTCCCCGTGCGATGTTAGTCTGGGCCCGTAAAAGCGCCGGCCCTTCAGGGAGCGACAGACCGGCGCACCCCGGCCGGGATATAGAGTCCTCCCCATGGCCTCCGTCGGTGAGCCGATCAACCGACCGCGTTACACAGGACAACGGGATCGATCCCAAATCGTTTTGGCGGCTCCGCGCGATAAACCAGGAGCCGCACCTCATCAAGCCGACGCCGGGGCGCCCCTCGTGGGCCGCCCCGGCGTCGGCAACTGTCTTCCGCGCACTTGGCAGACCTGGCTTCCCTTTTGTGGGTCTCGCAGCGACACCGAGGGCCAGAAGCCCTACCGCAAGCAGGATATTGAATGATTTCATAACACTTCGACTGTAGCCTTTCCTGGGTTACTCATGTAGGAGAGCCCGGCGCGGCATCAGGCCGGTGGGTTGGGTACGAATTCAAGCAGATTATCGAAGGGATCGAAACAGAAGATCGGCGTTGCTCCGTACATCTTCGTCCATCCGTCTACCATGTTGCGGACGAAGTCGTTGTCGCGTTTCTCGAGCTCGACAACCGGGTCAAA
This sequence comes from Bryobacterales bacterium, assembly GCA_965222095.1. Taxonomy (GTDB): domain Bacteria; phylum Acidobacteriota; class Terriglobia; order Bryobacterales; family UBA6623. The sequence goes on along the minus strand of CBDCTD010000003.1, from coordinate 1,241,216 downwards.
CAGCATTTTGACGCCGTTTTCCACCAGGCGCGCCTTCATCTCTTCGATGTCCGGCACCAGGAAAGCCGCGTGGCGATGGATGTAGCGGCGCGTGATGTCTGCCCCGTTTCCAATTCGAAGATACAGATCGTCTCGAATCAGCGGACGCGCGGCAATGATCAGATGCACTTCTTGAGAGCCACAGTAATAGAACAGTCCGGGGAACTGAAAGCCCGGGCGAGGCTTTTCCTCCATACCCAAGACATCACCGTAAAACTGGGACGCCTTTTCCCTGTCGTCCACGATGAGGGTGACGTGGTGAATTCCTTGGGCACCCATCTCGAAACCCCGCTAGACAAACAGCTCGGTTACTTCGTCGAAGCGCATTGGACCGAGTGGGGAAAGGTCTTCGATGTAGTAGAAGGGGCGGCCCGACGGGGTTTCGGTGACTTTCTTTGCCGAGTCGATGCCGAGGGCCGAGTAGATCGTACAGATCACATCCTCGGGGTATATGGACCGGTTGCGGTGCCAATCGTAGCGGGTCACTTTGCCGCCGATCTCGTCGGTGGCGCCTAGGATCTTGCCGCCAACCACGCCGGCCCCGGCAAACAGAGAGACCGCTGCGTAGCGGTGGTGATCGCGCCCTTTGTTGATGGTCAACCCTCCCGGTGTACGGCCGAATTCACCCATGGCGACGATCAAAGTCTTGTCCAGCAACGACCGGCCGTTCTCATCCTTTTGGGACTCCAGATCGGTGATGAGGTTGGGGAGCGCCGCGTCGAGGTCCCAGCACAGCGTGTATTGGTTGGTTTTGGCCGTCTTGTCGAAGGCCTTGCCGTGCAGATCCCAGCCGTTGTGGGAAATCGCGACGAAGCGGGTTCCGGCGTTGGCGGCGATCAGGTTCCGCGCGATGACGCAGGCGTCGCCAGTCTCGGAGCCGCCGTAGCGCTCGTGATCTTGCTCGCCGACTTTGAAGATGGAAGCAGCTTGAGGCGCATCAAGAATGCTGTAGGAAGCTTGATAGAAGTCGCGGTAGTCGACCATCATGCGGCCGCGGGACGCCTCGCCGCTGGCGACGACCGCGTTCAGTCGTTCCAGAAACTCCTTGCGATGGTTGAACCGGTTCCTGTTCTCCTCGGGAAGGACGAAAGGCAAGTCTCCCCTGGTATAGAGGGCCATGGGAGCGTGGGGCGCCGGCAGCATGCCGCTGCCGATCAGGCCGGCTTGGCTGTTGCCATAGTTCATGGCGACGAAGGGAGGAAGGAAATCGGAGTCCTTGCGCCGCGATTCGAATTCGCTCGCTACGATAGAACCCACCGAGGGCATCTCTTTTAGACGAGCCGGGCTGAACACGTGCCCTACTTGAATGTAGTATTGCCCTCTGGCGTGAGCACTCTCCCAAGCCTGGTTGCTGCGCACGATAGTGTACTTATCAGTCATGCCCGCGAGCTTCGGCAGTAGGCCGTAGGGCATCTTCAACTCGGGGCCGACGGTTCGAGGGTCGAAATCAGGGGGCGTCCATGCCCCTTCTTTGAAATCGAAGGTGTCAAGCTGGCTGGGGCCACCTTCCAGGAACAGGAAAATAACGTGTTCCGCCGAGCCGCGAGGCGTCGCTCTCTTCGATGCCGCCGCTTCTACGTTGAGCGGCTTGAGCATCGGGAGCAGAACGTAGCCACCTACGGTAACGCCGCCCACTCGGAAAAAGTCACGTCGTGAGAGTCTCGGAAATCGGGTTCGTTTCAAGTCCGCGGTCATGGTGTAGCTCCCGCTAGGGTTAATAGTTGAATATAAAATCCCGCTTGTTTAACAATGCCCACTGCAAATCCTCGGCGCCGTCCTCTACGTTTTCTGCCAACATTTCTTCAGCAACTGCAAGCTCCCCGGGGATCGGGAACCGCGAGAGTGTTGCCAGAAACAGTTCCTCGACGAGCTGGGTGGTACTCAAAGGCGATTCCGCGCACAGCAGCTCGGCCACACGGCTTCCCTCGGTTGTCCGCAAGACCTTGTTTCGGATCAAGTCGCTGTTGAGCAGCAGCGTGGCTTGCACGATCGAGCCCGAGAGATCTCGCTCCTGCTTGTCGCGATTGCTCTGCCCAAAGAAACTGAGGAACCGCTTCATCTCGGTGTTTGTAATGTCCTCGCTCGAGTAAGTGTCTCGGACGTAGCTGACCGTCTTGTCCGTACCGCTGATCGCGATCTCCGGGAACACCTGGGTGGCCTCGGAGACGGCGTCAAAAAGCTCTTCAGCCGAGAGCCGTCGCACGAACCTGCGCGCGTTGTAGTCAGCGTATGCAGGCTTCCATTCGCCGTCGAAGCGCGAGGAAAGCTGGTAGGCACTCGACTTTACGATCAAGCTGATCAGATGCCGAACGTCAAAGTTGTGTTTGCGAAAGTCCTCGGCCAGAGCGTTGAGCAATTCGGGATGCGTCGGCTGGATCGCCCAGGGTTCGGGTGGGGGATTCGCCGGGTCCTGTCGCAGAAGATCGAAATCGTGAGGCGGATCCACGATGCCGACCACCATCAGCTCGGACCAGATCCAGTTCACCGTGGCGCGCGCGAATTGCGGATGCTCAATCAGCATTCGGGCGAACTCCTCGCGGGGGTTTCTGTCCGTCGCCGGTTGCTCACCGGTTAGATAAAACGCCGGCGCGACTTCGGCCTTGTACCGGGGCGTTCGGATAATGCTCGCAGCCTTGGTGTCGTAGCCGTGACCGCCCATGTGCCAATGCCCCTCGGGGCGCATCGGAGGGCCTTCCAGCAGGGTGAACTCTTGGTTCGCCATAGCCGGCCGGGAGACACGGATGTTGCCGAAGAACGCAGCCTGATTCCACAAATCGACGCGCTTCTTCTGCGTGAGATAGAGATTGATGTCGTCGAGATGGTTCGCCCCATCGTGGCAGCTTACACATCCGAGATTGAGTCCCAGAAAGTACTTCGCCGTGCTGATCGCGATCTCATCCAGGGTGTCCTCGTGATTGATAAAGACGTCCATCGCATCGTCTACGTGATCGCGGAGCAATAAATTAGCCGGGCCCGAGGTCGCCCCCGTCAACGACGTAGCCGTCAGCATCCGACGGACGAATTCGCTGTAGGGAATGTTGAGCTTGAGCGAGAGGTAAATGTAGTCGTGGAAGGCATTGCGCCCGTCGCCAAGCTGTGCTCTGCCGCTTTGGAAGAGGTCGCCGAACCAGTAGGTCCATTTGTGGAGAAAGGCTGCGTCGACGAGCCAGGGCCCATGCGCCTTGCCTTGGTAGGGATCGTTGGGATCGATCTCGTAGCGCAGCCCCAGCATCTCTTCGATGAGCTTGTCCCGTTTTTCCGGCGCTTCGTCTTTGGCGAACTCCCGAATCTTGTCGGGCGGCGGAATCCGCCCCCACAGGTCGATGTAGATGCGGCGCAGGAATTCTTCATCGCTCGACATACCCGCGTGCGGGATGTTGTCGCGCTCCATCTTGCCGAAGATGTGGTCGTCGATAAGGTTCTTTCGCTCGACTTTTCCCTGTTTCGTTGCGGGCAGTTCCCGGCTTACTTGTTCCGTAAGTGCACCGGCTTCCGCCCGCCCGTCGGCCGTCACCTTCGCATGGGTTTTGTCCAGGGGGGCGCTGGGACCACCCGACTCAACGGCCTGCTCGCTGCCAGGCGCCGAGGTGGCCGTGAACAGCAACAGCCCGACCAACAACGGAAGCATCCTTTTGGCAACGGCGTTCATCGTCTTTTAGCTCAGAGCTTGCACATAGATTCACTCGATCCACGAAGGGCGCGACTAGCTACGCCCACCGTAGCGCTTCAGCAGCCCTCTCGCTACACCAATCCTTCAATCGGCACGCCCGTCTTGTCGTTGATCGAATTGGCGATCTTGACCGGCCGGCCGATGGGCGTCATGTATGTCTTCGTCCAGTCGATACCAAAGGCCTTGTAGACGCTCGCGTACAGATCGCCGATGGTGATCATTCGCTCGGCTACTTTCGCTCCTCTTTCGTCACTGGCGCCGATCACCTGTCCGCCCCGGATGCCGCCGCCGCCGAGCACCATCGACCAACAGTGAGGCCAGTGATCACGGCCGTTGGCGGGGTTCACGTGCGGAGTCCGCCCAAACTCGCCCATGGCGATGACTACCGTGGATTCCAGCAGACCTCTCTGATCCAGGTCTTCCAAAAGCGCCGAGAGCGCTTGATCTAACTTGGGAACCAGCTCTTCACGATGTTTCTTGTCATTGTTGTCATGGGTGTCCCACTGGCTGTACTTATACCCCGAAGCCGTCACGAAGCGGCATCCCGACTCGACCAGGCGGCGGGCCAGCAACACACTCAGCCCGAACCCGTGTCTGCCGTAGCGGTCCTTCCCCTTGTCGGGCTCCTTCGACAGGTCGAAGGCTTCTTTGACGTTGGGGGATAGAATCATCTTCAACGCCTGCTCGGTAAAGGAGTCCATGTTGGCGTATTCGGCCAACTCTTCTTTCCGGCGAAACCGCCGTTCGACAATGTCGAGTAGGCCGCGGCGGTTTTCGATCCGCTTGAGGGGAACGGATTTCGGCAGAGTCAAGTCCGGAACTTCAAACTCGCCCTTGCTGGGATCCGGCACAAACATGGGATCGTATTGAGGGCCGATGAACGCAGCCTTGAAATAATCCTCGTACTCCCGATGGATGGGCCATTGGGGGCAAACGACGTAGGGCGGAAGACCCTTGCGCGGCCCGGTTTCCCGGGCGATGATCGAACCAACGCTCGGAAACTGCATCGCCGGATTCGGCCGGTGTCCCGTCAAGGCGTAGTGATGACCCTCCGGATGATCGATTTCTTCCGTGTGCATCGACCGGATAACCGACAACTTGTCCATGTGCTTGGCGATGCGCGGCAACAGCTCAGAGATTTGAATGCCGTCCACATTCGTCGAGATCGGTTTGAAGTTGCTGTTGGGTTTCGGATCCCAAGTGTCGACTTGACTCGGCCCGCCTTCGAGCCAAAGCATGATACAAGCCTGCGCCTTGGCGTTCGGGTTAGTTCTACCACCCGTTGCCGCCAATGCGCTCTGCATCCCCAGATACTCACTAAGGTGCATGCCGAGCAGGCTTAGCGAGCCGACTCGCAGAAAGTCCCGCCGCAGCGGTTTGTGCGGCCTGAAGCTGATCTCGTTCGGTATGTCCATGGTCTTTCTCGTTACGGTTCGATCACTAATGGTTGAAGGCGAACTCCCTTGTGGCAATTAATGCCCAAGCCAGATCTTGAAGGGCTTCTCGGCGGTCGCCGAACGCGGCTATAGCCTCCTCTAGTCCGTCACGTTCCTCCGCGGTCGGAAGCCGAACAAGCGCCGCCATGTAAAACTCGTCGATTATTTCGCCGTCCGAAGCTCCTCTCTTGACCAAGCGATCAATGCGGCTGCCCGCGGCGGCGAGCTTGCTGGTATAGGTCGGACCCGCCAGAAGATGCAATGCCTGACCCAAGTTGGCTTTCACCTTGCGCTCAGGAACCGTCAGGCGGTTAGGCCGCCCATAAACATCCATGAACTGCGAAGGCACGGCGTCGGGCCAGGGCAGGTTGATGGCACGCATGCCTGGCGGTTCACTGCTGTACATCCAGTTATCAAACTCTTCGTACACTCCCGTCACCTGGGAAACCGCATCCAGGAGGACCTCGGGGTCAAGCGGCCGCGCAATGGAGTGGGAGTAGTTGATCTTGTCGTCCTTGTTCGTTCGGTTGGGGTCGCTCGAAAGCTGATAAGTCTGCGACTGTGTGATCAACCGGATCAGATACTTCAAATCATGCCTGTTTTCGCGAAAGTCCTTGGCCAACGTCTCGAGTAACTCCGGGTGTGTCGGAGGATTCGTCAATCGGAAATCGTCGACCGGATCGACAATCCCTCGAGAGAAGAACAGCCCCCACATGCGGTTCACGATGGCTTCGTCGAAGTAGGCCTGCGAGGTGGCCCATTCGGCTAGCCTCATTCGCAAGTCGGTTCGTTCATCCTCCGCCAGAGCTCGGCCGTCGAGAAACGTCGGTTCGACTTCGCTCTTGGTCCGGGGATGAATGACCTTGGCGCCCTGTCCGAACTCGCCGTGTCCGGCCGGATCATCGATGATGAGCATGTCCTTGCCAAGTTCCCCGATCCGGCTAAGGCGTCCAAAGAAGGCCGCCAACCCCCAGTATTGGTCCTGACTCCACTTTTCGTAGGGGTGGTTATGGCACTGGGCGCAATCAAGCCGGCGGCCCAGAAACACCCGCAACTGCTCGGACATCATGTTGCCTGGCGTAGGCAGCTCGCCGCCGACGTGGTAGTAATGGCGCGAGGGCCCGTCGTAACCCTGCGCCGCAATTCGTTCCCGGGCAATCTGATCGTAGGGCACATTGCGCGCGATCTTGTCCCGCACCCATTCCCAGTACAGCTTTGTGTTCTTCAGGTCGCCCTGAGGACCCATGGCCACTCGGTAGAGGTCGGCGAAGCGGAAGGTCCAGTAGTCGATATATTCCGGCGAGTCGAGCAGAATGTCGATCAGTTTGTCTCGCTTGTTGGGGTCCGTATTGTTCAGAAACTCGAGGACGCGATCGGGCGGCGGCAGAGTACCGGTGACGTCCAAGCACACTCGGCGCAGGAACTCTTCGTCGCTCGCGGTTTCCGAGGGGATGATGTTGAACTTCTTCAGCTTGGCGAACACGTGGTCGTCGATGTAATTCCTTCGCGGAATCTCGGGATAGTCCGCGATGGGTTCCGAGATCACTCCGAACCCGGCACTGACGGCGTGGCCCGCCGCGCGGATCATGACCGCAGTTTCGCCCGTCTTTACGGCTTTCACGAGTCCGCTTTCCGAGACCTCGACGACCTCAGGGTTGTTCGACACGTACAGCACTTGCCCGCTGACGTCTTCCTGCTGGCCGTTCGAAAGATACGCCGTAACCAAGAGCTGCCGCTTCCCGCTTCCGTCAAGTACTACTGATTTGGGCAATACCTCAATCCGTTCGACCTGTACAGCGCCCGTATCGTCTTCCTCGCCGTAGGGCGCACCCTGCCGGATCCAGTTCAGAATCGTCTCGTAGTCCGCTGAACCTACCGCGATGAGAGGGCCACCGCCGTGCGCGACCTGCATGGCCGGCTTGGCCAGAAGGAGGCTTTTCTCCGGATCTTCCAAGTTGATTCGAGGCACTCTGGCGCCGTCTGACCCGGCGGCAAGAACTTGGTACGTTCCACCTTCGACGACCCACTCGTAGTCCTCTTTGGGGTAGAGGGCATTAGCCGAAAGTTTGAATCCTCCCTTGCCTTTCACGCTGCCATGGCAGTCGTTTGAGTTGCAGCCTCTCTTGGTGAAAATACCGCCGACGTCTCGGGCAAAACTAAACGGACGCGTCTGTTCGGAGCCTGCCACCTGGACGTTGACCTGCGCCTTCGCTCCGTCGACTTCAGCGGTCAAAGTCGCTTGCCCATCGGCGACAGCCACGACCTGTCCGGGCTCTTTTAACTTGGCTCGAGTCGAGTCCGAGATCGAAAACTTGCTCCGTTGGGTTACATCCCGCTCTAGACCATCGGCAAACCGGCCCAGCACGAGAACGCGTTGCACGGCGCCGGCGCCCCAGAGTTTGACTTCTTCGGGAACCAACCGCAGCGACAACAGTTTGCCGGTTGATCCGGAAGCAGCCGGAATGGCCAGGCTGAGAATCATGGCCGGCAAAACCCGCCGAAAAATCGGGTACAGCCAGCCAATTCGGTTCAAGCTAAATGCTTTGTTTCTTGGGTCATGACGGGAAGCGAATTGGTGGCAGTCCCCATTTTTCGCTCCTGCATGACTTTTGCCACGGGCTGCTAGGACGCGGTAAAAGGCTCTTGCCCGGCTGGCGAGTTGGGTAACTTTATCCATTCGGTTTTCTTCCCCGTCAACGCCTAATCGCCGGAAGACGCCTGACGCGAGGCGATCACCATCAACGGAATTTCCTCCAGCGGCAGCGGTGGACCGATCTTGCCGTCGACGATCGGTCGCGCCACGACGCGGATAAATTTCGGCCAGCGGGTGAGCGGCGCGTCCTCGCCGGCCACCAGCATGATCACCGCCGTCTGCGACTTCGGCACGAATCGCTTTTTGTGTCCCTCGTCCAACGGGGGACCTCGGTCCGGGTCCACTTCCGTGCCCGTGACGGCGTCAACACCCGGCGGCAGTCCCTCCACTCTCAGCGCGATCTCACCCCCGAAGCCTTCTTCCTGGTCAGTCGTCACCGTCACTTTCTTCGCGCCGCCCCGCGCAAGATTGATCTGCTTCTGCTCGACGACGACATCCCCCACGTGCGGCACCTGCGGTCGAATCAGCACTCGGTACCGAAAGCTCGGATCACCGTAGCGAGACGTCACGTCGCGGACCTGCAAGTAGTACTCACCGCCGAGCTCAAACGTATAGATGGTTTTCGGCTCGACGGTCTTTAGATAGAACGTGAAGTTCCGCGCAATTCGCTTGTAGATGTTGGTTAAAAACTCGTTGTCGCCGGCGTCGAAGACCCCGAGGCGTGGATTGAAGAAGGGAAGGCCCTTCTCGGGAGTTTCGATTTCGAAAGCGAGGCCCTGCCCGGGATCCACCTTGAACTTGAAAACGTCCACGTCCCCGGGGCGCTCAATCGCTCCCTCGAGGATCGTCGGCACATTGACGGCTAGAGCTCGCGAGAAGGTGTCGTTCGGTTCTTCCGCGATTACTGGTTCAGGAACCGTTGTATCGATCGACAGATCGTCTTGTTCCGCCTTGACGCCGCTGCTTACCTTTCCCGCGGCCGATCCACTCGGCGTCGTGGCCCGCTCGGCTGCCTGCGCGGGAACGGTTCGGGACCATAGTCGCTCCAGCCGGTCCGGCTGGAGGACCCTGTTGAACGCCCGCTCTTTCCACTGCTCAGCAGGAGGTGAATCGGCGCTATCGGCCGACAATTCATCTGCCGCCGAACCCTCCGAAGGCGTGATACGAAGCTGGTAGGAATAATCCGGCGACCCCTTCCACATGAAGGAAGAGACCCGCACCAGGTAGCGGCCAGCCTTGTTGAACTGGTACGTCAGCTTGGGAGCGTTTGAGACGTGGGGCGATCCGGGCTCGTCGTTGAACGCCAGGCGAATAGCTCTCTCGGGATCGAACCAACTTCCGGTGGGCTCATAGAGGGTCAACTCGGGGTCAAACTGCCCAGGCGGGCCCATAAACGATCCAGGGGGAGCATTAGAGAAGACTTCGAACGTCAGGTCTTCGCCCGCGGACACCTCGACGGCATAGTAGTCGACTTCGCCGACTTGGCTAATCTTCCCCTCGATGGTCGCCGGGATTCGGACGAGCTGTGCCGTGCCGGCTGAATGGTGCGCCGTTTCAGCTTCTACTAATGTGGGGAGGGAAGTGACGGCGAATTCCAGGGAGTTCGAAATCCCTTGCGGAGTCAGAACTCGCAAATGGTGGATGCCCCGGGGCGTGGCCGGACCGACCGCGACTTTCAGGGAAACGCGATAGCCCTCGCGATTCTTGACCGCCTTCGGATCGTAGTCTTTCGCTGCCTCGAACTGGAATTCGTCGATGCCTTCGACCTCGCCGCGCAAGCCTTTGGTGTCGAACCAGACTCCGTAGGCTCCCTGCAGCGTCCTACCGCGAATCTCGGCCTGGACGCTCGCTCCTTGCCGGGCACCGACTGGGAAAACGGAAACAAGCTGCGGCTCCCCGGGAGGCTTTTCGTTGGCGCCCTGAGCGATCAATCGGGGGACACTGACCGACAGCAGGATCGCAACAAAGAGCCAAAGCGCTAGCCCTGGCAGCTTCTTGAATGACTCTTTTGCGAGGACCTTCGACGTCCCGGACATGAGTGTCGGGCTCCTACCTGAGCAGGCTACGACCGAGCGGCAAAACTACCCTTTGAGGCACAACCAATCCTCTTGCAGCAGGCGCAAATCCCCTACCGCGGATACTATTCCACCTATCGTAGATTCTAGCACTTTCACCTTATTTGACGGGGGTTGGCCAACGCCAGATGATGCTGAAGGAGGGGAGTGTTTCCAACACAAGATGATCCTGAAAGCATGGCGGTCGGGTCACGGCGCACGGGTGAATGTGAGTCACCATGCAAGCTGCCGGCAACCTCATTTCAGGACCCTTTTGGGGACTGAACATGCTGCAAATCGGAGAGTTGTGTAGCCCTTCTATCGGGAATCCGCCGGCAGGATTGCCGGCCGAACTCTAAACTAGGACCGCCAAGAGTGGCGGTCGCTGCCTGTCCTATAGCGCGACGCCTCGTTTCCAGAAATCCTGAAACAGGCTCTTCATCGCGGCACCGAGCCTCTCATGCTCGAAGACTAGGGCCGTGATCTGCGGGTGGCCGACCACGGGGTCGTCGAGCGAAATCATGCCCCGGCGGTTGTCGAAGACCGCCAACTTGATGGGTAGTTCAGAGGCCAATCGGACCTCGGCGCCTGCTTTGTGGAGCAACTTGAGTTGCGCGTGCTGTTCCGCCTTGTGGTCCCGTGATTCATACAGCAACCGGCAGCGGGTTCCTTTTTCGAGCAACTGCTCGATCATTGGCTCTTCACTCGGGTCGACGGCGTAGGGCGGGCGGGCGAACTCCAAGTACTCCTTTTCGCTTTGGACCAGCAGCCGGCGGTACTCCTCGGCGATTTGACCTGTGTCGGCGACGATCCGAACATAGTCGAGAGGACCCTGCCCTTGGTTGCCGTCGGCGAATACAGCTTCGAGGTCAGCGCTCAGCGCCGCCGACAGGTTCTGCCGGTCTTGCAATTCGCGCTCGAATGTTTCGCGCCTGCGCGTCAAGTAGCTCTGCAGAGCCATCTTGGGCTCGACTGCGGAAAACTCCTTCGCCTTGCCCTGGACCACTCGGACAAAGCCTTTCTCAATCAGACTGTCTAGGACTTCGTAAATCTTCTGGCGGGGGATGCGGGCGCGACCGGCGACTTCAAGGGCCTTAAAACGAGAATGGCCGATCAGAACTAAATAGACTCGTGATTCGTAGGCGTTGAGGCCAAGCTGCTGCAGTCGTCGCGCTTCCGCCTCAAGGTTCACTCTCTTCAAACTATCACGGTCGGGCGGGAGAGCGCAGGGCGGCTGGACTATGCAGCGGGCCCCCCTCCTAACCCTTGTTGCGACGTCCTGCAGACAGAAAGGCGCTCGCTGAGGGACCAGCATCCTGACTCGCGGTGTCCTGAATTGCACCCTGCCCCAGAGGGAACCGGATGCAATGTCCCTTACACCGCCGCCCCGGGGCAGCGCGCTACAATAACCACGTTGCATTGCGGGACCCTCGTCTCCGAGTCTTGCGCCAGCTGCGTCGAATTGAGCAATGCCCGATCGTGAAAAGCTTCCGCGCACTCTAGGCGAACTCCGGCGGAGCCGTGAGTTCTCGACCAAACGTATCGCTGACCGTTCGGTCAAAGATGAGCTGCGCGTCAATCTAATTGGACGGCTAAGAGGCGGGACAACGCTGTTTCCCGGCATTGTCGGCTTCGACGACACCGTCATTCCGCAAATCGTCAGCGCCATTCTCTCCCGCCACAACTTCATCTTGCTGGGACTTCGCGGCCAGGCGAAAAGTCGTATCTTGAGGCAACTGACATCCCTATTAGATCCGTTCCTGCCCTACATCGCCGGCAGCGAAATTAACGACAACCCCTATGCCCCGCTGTCGCGGGCGGGGCGAACGATTGTGAAGGAAAAGGGCGATGACACTCCAATCGGCTACCTCACTCCCGACGAGCGTTTCGTGGAAAAGCTGGCTACCCCCGACGTCACCATAGCGGACATGATCGGAGATTTGGATCCGATCAAAGCAGCTCGCGGCGGGCACGATCTTTCGGACGAGCTGACGATCCATTTCGGGCTGCTGCCCCGTGCGAATCGCTCGATATTCGCTATCAACGAGCTTCCTGACCTGATGGGCAAAATCCAAGTGGGGCTTTTCAACATCATGCAGGAGGGGGATATCCAGATCAAAGGCTATCCCGTGCGGCTGCCGCTCGATGTGATGTTGGTGTTCACGGCTAACCCCGAGGACTACACGGCCCGAGGCAAGATCATCACTCCTCTAAAAGACCGCATCGGAAGCGAGATCCGCACGCATTACCCGCTGAGCGTCGAAGAGGGGATCGCGATCACCCAGCAAGAGGCGTGGTGCGAGCGAGTCGGGGACCGCACGAAAACCTTCGTGCCGGCTTTCATCCGAGAGATTGTGGAAACAATCGCTTTCGTAGCACGCCAAGAAAAGAAGATCGACCGGCGGTCAGGCGTTTCACAACGGCTGCCGATTTCTTGTATGGAAAACGTCATCTCGAACGCCGAGCGGCGCGCGCTCCTCTGCAAGGAAAAGCTTATCGTTCCGCGGGTGAGCGACGTTTACGCGTCGTTGCCTTCGATCACGGGTAAGTTCGAACTCGAATACGAGGGGGAGCTTCGGGGCGCCGACAACGTGGCGCGAGGCTTGATTCGCTTGGCTGTCGCCAAGGTTTACGATCGCTACTTCTCCGAGGCTGACGTGTCGCAGATCGTGCAGTGGTTCGAGTTGGGAGGTACGCTCAAGGTCCCCGAAGGCGAGCCGGCTGCGAAGGTCGTCGGGCGTTTGAAAGACATCCAGGGCTTGCTGGAGACGGCTTCGGCCCTCGCGGAGGATAAGCAGAAGCGGCCCGAGGTGCGGGCTGCGTTTGCGGAGTTCCTACTCGATGGACTCTACGCGCACCGTCGCATCAACCGGAATGAAGAACTCGGTTACGTAGCGCAGCAGAAGAAACGCGAGGCGAGCGAGCCGCAGGAGTTTCCTGTTCGAGGAGCGGGCGGCCAGTATAACTAGGCGGCATTCCTCGCGGGGAACTTTGAGGGGCGGACCGCTGGCCCCACCTAAGTTCTGAATTGGGATCACACGACGGCTCCAGCGGAAGTCTGGAGAGGAAGCGATCAAAATGACCAGCCGTTGTAGCCGTGGCGCCATTGTTGCTGCAGCAACCGCGCTGTTCTCTTCGCCGCAGGCGGCGCAGCCGGTAAATCCGGAGCTGCCGAAGGTACGAGTGGAGTCGGTCCGCCGGGTATCTCATAACGGCGAGCACAACGCCTTCACAGATTTGGTCCGCTACCAGGGCAAGTTCTACCTGACATTCCGCAGTTGCCCTGACGGCCACATGGTGCATCCCACCTCTTCCATCCTCGTGCTTTCCAGCGAAGACGGGCGTGAATGGGAACAAGTGCACCGGTTCAGCGTCGCGAAGCGCGACGTGCGCGACCCTCACTTCTTAGTATTCAAGGAGAAACTATTCGTCTATACCGGCACTTGGTACTGTGGCGACGCCTCCCCAGGGATCCCGGAGATGAACCTGCATCTCGGCTACGCCGTGTGGACCGAAAACGGCCGGAGTTGGCGTGGCCCTAAGATGCTGGAGGGAACCTATGGGCACTACATCTGGCGCGCCGCCGAGCACGCCGGTAAGGCGTATCTGTGCGGCCGCCGCAAACGCAAATTCGCTCAGACCTCCACCCGCGAAGAGAGGAACATGCTGGCTGAATCGGCACTGCTCGAAAGCGATGACGGACTCATTTGGCGGACCGCCGGTCTCTTCCAGGAACAATACGGTAACGAGACGGCCTTCTTGATCCAGCAGGATGGCTCCATTCTCGCAGTGGCGCGGACCGGCAGCGGGCGGAACGCCCAGGTCCTCCGGTCCCGGCCGCCTTATCAGCAGTGGGACCGGCGAGACCTGGACCGTCACGTTGGCGGTCCGCTGCTGGCAAGATGGGGATCCCGCTACCTAGTTGGTGGGCGTAAGACGATGACGGGCGATCCACGGACGTCACTATATTGGTTCGTCAACAATGTGCTCCACGAGTTCGCCGAGTTGCCCAGTGCGGGAAATAATTCCTATCCCGGATTTTTGGAATTGAGCCCGACACGTGGTCTGGTTTCTTACTACTCGACCCACGAAAAGAATCAAGCCGGCGAGCCGATCACTGCGATCTATCTGGCAGATCTGCTGCTCGAGGATAGGTAACGTGAGGGTTAGATCGGGCTTGGTTGCCTCCGAGAGGCAGCACGACTTCCCAGAGAACAAAATCGCAAGCCGATGAAATCCGTCAAGTACTCGAAGTATACCGGTGACGAACTGGGCATCAGCGCGGAAGATCTGATGCGCGCCTTGGGAGACTATTTTCTGCGTAGCGGGTATGAGCAGCAGTTCTTCGATCTCTCGGAGATGGATTTCCAGAACCTGGACGACCTGCAAGAGATGATCCGAGAGGCACTGGAGGGTGGAGAGCTTTTCGGCGACCAAGATATCGAAAGGATGATGGAAAGCGTCCGGCAAATGTCGCCCGAGGAGATGGAGCAACTCGTCGACCGGCTCACCGAAAGCCTGGCCGAGGGGGGCTACATCACCGTCTCGCCGAGCGATCAGGCCCGCCGGGAGCGTCCGCGTGAGAACTCAACCGGCTCGATCGACCCCAAGAGGGAGCGGACCTCCGTCCGATTCCAATTGACCGAACAAAGTGTCGACTTCCTCGGCTATAAGACCCTCAAGGATCTGCTGGGGTCGCTCGGCAAGGCCAGCTTCGGCACGCACGACACCCATGAAATGGCGACCGGTGTCGAGACCTCGGGATCCTCCAAGCCCTACGAGTTTGGCGACAACTTGAATCTAGACGTGAACGAAACTCTGTCTCGGGCTATCCGTCGCCAGGGTCTCGACGGTCCGCTCAGCTTGGAATACTCGGACTTGATGGTTCGCCAGGCCGACTATCAAAGCTCCTGCGCCACGGTGCTAATGCTCGATTGCAGCCACAGCATGATCCTCTACGGCGAAGACCGCTTTACGCCGGCCAAAAAAGTCGCTCTGGCGCTCTCTCACCTCATGCGGACTCAATATCCAGGCGACAGCCTGGCGCTGGTGTTGTTTCACGATTCGGCGGAAGAAATGCCGCTGTCGGAGTTGGCGCGGGTGCAGGTGGGTCCCTTCTACACGAACACGCGCCAGGGGCTGATCGTCGCCCAGCGAATCCTCAACCGGCAGCGCAAGGACATGCGTCAGATCGTCATGATTACTGACGGAAAGCCCTCTGCGCTCACCCTAGACGACGGACGCATCTACAAAAACCCCTTCGGCATGGACCCGCTCGTTATCAGCCGGACACTCGAAGAAGTCCACAAATGCAAACGGCAGGGCATCCTGATCAATACTTTCATGTTGGCGCGCGACTATGCTCTGGTCCAGTTCGTCAGGAAGATGACGGAGATCTGTCGCGGCAAAGCCTACTTCACGACACCCTACAACCTCGGCGAGTACCTGCTGATGGATTATATGAACCGCAAGACGCGGGTGGTGCACTAAAGTCCTAAAGGTACCGATACGTTCGGTAGCGGTGGGCGCCCACAAGGGGGAAATGACCGCCCTTACTTGGGAGCCAAGTTGGAGGGCGCCAGGCCCGGTTCCCGCATCTTTTTCTTCGGCAACGCGGTGGTCGCGAGCTTCATCCCCGGGATGCTCAGCTGTTCTCCCAAGGTTGAGAGAGCCTCGAGATCGACCGGGCCTCGAATGTTGACGACGGTGACTTCTTGCGGCTCCTCGGTTAGCACCGTCACACCTGCTAACTCCTCGTTCTCCATTAGGGAGTAAACCGTCACGTTTTCTGTCTTACGGCGGTCTTTGACGTCAATCATCTGAACCCAGCCATCGCCTTCCAACTGCTCCCGGATGGGAGCCACGTCTTCCTTGGAATAGGACTTGTTGCGGGCGAAAAAGAAACGCCGCATGTAGATCCCCTTCAGACCCTTGACCAGGTTTTTCGCGCCCACACCGACCCCCTTATGCACCGACAGCAACTTCTGCCCGAGTGCGAGGACCTTCCCCTCCAAATTGACGCTGACAACCTGGTCCGCCTTGGCCTCGAGGTTCTCGAGCTTCTTGTCGAGTTCAGCGTTCGACTGCCCGCACAGCGACACGCTCAGTAAGGCTGCCATCCCAACGATCCCCAACGTGCGGTTGATCATGGCATTTCTCCCCCCGACCGCAGAACGGCCTCACGAGCCTTGTTGATCTTCGTTCCGGCAATTTGCAAAGCAATCAGAAGTTCCTCGGCGGCCTGCTCCGCGACGGCTGCTTGTTCGGCTTCGCCTGCTGAAACCTCGGCGCGGCGTTGCTGAAGGTAAACTCCCATCGCCAGCGAGGCCGCTAGAGCGCCGACCATCGGCCATCGCCAACGGCCGACCATCGCCCATCCCAGTGGCTTGGCGGACGATGTTTCGTTCTCGAGGCTCGCCATGACCCTGGCGGTCAAGCCGGGCGGCGCCGGGTGCCGGGCTAACAGACGTCGTAGATTACGTTCGAGCGGTTCCATAACAAACCTCGGCCTCAAGATGCGGGACCTTTTCCCGTAGGCGAGCCAGCGCTCGACGAAGAGTCGTTTTTACCGTGTTCACCGGCATGTCCAGAGTCTCCGCGATCTCGACCAGCTTCAAATCCTCCTGGAATCGCAGCAACACAACCATTCGCATCTTGTCGGGTAGAGCGGCCACTTTACTCCGCAGAGTCGCCGCCAGAAACGGATCACTCGAAACCGGCTCGATGCCCGGCTCGACGATCTCCTCAAGAGGTTGGTAACGGCGGTGTTTTAGCCGCCGAGTGTGGTCAATACACTTACGGGTAACCGCTTGGCGTAGCCAAAACGACAGATGCTGATCGGACTGAATGCGGTCCAAGTTCTTGTGCAACTCCAGGTAGACCTCCTGCGAGATGTCTTCCGCCGTCGCGCGGTTTTGAAAGAAGTTCAGCACGAGACTATAGACCATCGACTTATGACGGTCGACGATCTCCTCAAAGGCCCCTGGATCACGAAGCGCCGCGTCCACCAAAGTTCGAGGCGCTGTATGCATCGCCCTTTGTTTGTGGATACGCACGTCAGCCTCGAAGTGGGTCAGCTTCCTGGTAGAACATCGCCACTCGCTCCCAGATAGTCTCGACAACATCGAGCATTTGGTGGTCGGAATCGAGAAACTGCAACTGGACGTTCGCTCTACTCCAGGCGAACTCGGTGGACAACTCGGGATTCACGGTTTCGTCCAAGCGACCATGAAAGACAAGGGTCGGCTGCTTCACATCCGGGAAATCTTCGTATTGGAGGGCGTCTTCGTATAACTGGTACCCGATCGGAGCGTTGTCCTGGGCGCCGTAGTGGTGCACTAGCCGGACACCCTGCTCCCGCCAGGCGGCCATCTCGGCCTCTCCTAGCTGCTCCGCCCAGCGGCGAGCGAAACCGAAAGCCGGCGCCAGCAAAACCAGACTCAGAACACGGTCGGGGTTGCGAGCGGCGTAAAGAGCGGCCAAGTATCCGCCGAGACTGGACCCTACCAGCAAGACTGGCTCCAGCTCCCGCACGGCACGGTCTACCACGGCGAGTTGACCCGTAATCGTCAATCCCTGGAAGTCGCCCTCCGCCAGATCAGGTTGGTGAACCTCCGCTCCGATCATCGAAAAGTTACGCTGAAAAAACTGGCCCTTCGTCGAGTCCGGACCGGAGCCGAAGCCGTGAAGGTAGACGATGTTCGACATCGTTAGGTAGAAACCGGCGAAGCCACACGCCGCCGGTGGACTGCCGGCGAGCTGGTGTGGCGTCAGGGGTCGGCGTTCTCCACGGCTAGCACTTTTTCGAGACGCCGCTGGTGACGTTCTTCGCCCGAGAACTCGGCGGCCAAATATCTCGTTGTGATGTCGGTCGCCAAAGCGATCCCGATCACCCGAGCCCCTATACACAGCACGTTCATGTCGTCGTGCTCGACGCCTTGGCGAGCGGAATAGGTATCGTGGCAAACGGCTGCCCGAACTCCCCGAACTTTATTCGCGGCGATCGCAGCACCTACGCCGCTGCCGCAGATGACGATGCCGCGATCGGCTTTCCCACTGGCAACGGCTCTCGCAACGGCCAGAGCAAAGTCCGGATAGTCGTCACTGTGATCGTATTCGTGGGCGCCGAGGTCGTCCAACTCGTGGCCGTTTGTTTGGATTACGTCGACCAAGTCTCCCTTGAGCGCAAACCCGCCGTGATCAGCGCCTATCGCTATTACCACTAGGATTGATTGTAGCGAAAAGGATGGTCAGCAAGGCCCAGCAGAGTTATCCGAAGCAAGATGATCCTGAGGGGAGGAGTGTTTCCAACCGGCGGCGGCCTCGGCTTTACCGGTGCCGAGCGCAAGCAGATCTATGGCCTCGTCGAGCGCACTCTGCAGGCCGCCTCTTCTGGCAAACCAATCGACGAGTTAGCGTGTTGCGGGCACCCGGTTCTCAGTCCGTTTTCGACCTTGGCTTCGACGACATCATGGAGCAAAGCGCTATGCCAAGAAGATTGAAGTGCCGCGGGCAAACACTCACAGACCTTGAAGAGTGATCAAGCGCAATGAGGTAATGGCGGGCTTATCGCGTGCTTCGACCCTCAGATGATGAGAATGCGGTCAAGGTCCGGGCTCAGGTTAACTCACTGCGGGGAGTCCGACTTCAGGAGGACGGTTCAGTTCCGTACGGCGGGTTCGGGGCGCTCGGCCACCATTCTTTGCGAGGCGTGCAGCAACTCTTGCGCTTTGGGCAGAAGCGCCAATGCCCTCTCAACGTCAGGGTCCTTTTGGTAATAGACTTTTTCGCCTTCCTCGAGGTCGTAGGCCGAGACATAGACCTCGCGTATCAAGAAACGGCGGATAAAGTCGGTGTTTGCGATGAAGTCAACCTCCGTGAAAGTGATCTTCTCGCGCAGCAGGAACTGGCGGAAATCCTCCACGATTTCGTCGGTAGCTTCCCAGCCCGGCGCCAAGTCAGGATGCTCCAGAGTGTATTCCTGAGCGTAGGTGGCGAAGGCAGCGTGGGTCCTGAGCAAGGCGATTTGGAAGTCGTTGAGTCTTTGATCTTCTAGGGTCACATCAGGGGTGATTCCGCCGCCACCGAAGACCTGGCGACCCTGATCGGTCCGTCTAACTTCGCTGTTAGTGGGCTGGTACCGCTCGCTGCAAGGGTCGGAATAGTAGTTGAACAGAGAGACATTGTCATAGCGGCGCTGGATGAGGCGACCGCTAGGAGTGTAGTAACGTGCTGTCGTCAGAGCTAGCCCCGCGGCCTTCATCAACGGGTACACGGTCTGGGCCATGGGATAAACGGTCTGAACTAACCCTTTTCCGAACGTATTCTCTCCAACGATCAAGGCACGATCATGATCCTGAAGAGCTCCGGCAACGATCTCCGAGGCCGAAGCCGAGTCACAGTTCACGAGCACGACCATCGGATAAAGAAGCCCCCGATTTCCGTTTTTGGCCCGGTAGACCCTTTCCTCGGAGATTCGCCCGTAGTGCGAGACGATCTTTTGGCCCTTCTCAATGAATCGATCCGACACGCGCACGCCCTCGCTCAACAAACCACCTCGATTGGAGCGCAGATCCAGAACCAGACCTTCCAAAGAAGATTCATCAAGCTTTTTAAGAGCTCGGTCCAGTTCCTTCCCGGTCGTTTCGTTAAAGGTTTCGATGCGTATGAAACCGATGTGCGGCTGCAAGAAAGACGCCACCGGAACACTTCTGCGAGGAATTCTGGCCCGGGTGACCTCAAACTCCAGCAGACCTTCGACTCCCCGTCTTTCGATGCCGATGCGCACGTTGGTGCCTGCCGGACCTCGCAAGTGCTTGGCAACCTCCGTGGTGTTCCAACCCTCGGTGGACTCCCCGTCCACTTCCACAATCGCGTCGCCGGGGCGCAGGCCGGCCCTATAGGCCGGCGTCTTGGGAAAAGGAGCGATCACAACAGTCCGGCCTTGGCGCGGGCCAATGGTCATCCCCACACCAGCGTACTGGCCCTTTTGCTCTTCACGAAGCTGCTTGAACGCTTCGGGGCTGAAAAACTGCGAATGGGGGTCCAGCGCACGCAACATGTTCGGGATTGCGCCCTGGAAAATCGCGTCCTGAAGGTCGACATCTCCGGCGTAGTTCTGCTCAACAACCGCAAGCAGCCGTGTGAACTTCTCGAAACCTCCCGTAACCTGGTCTTCGGAGGCTGCCGACGCGGCACCGACCCGCAGCCCATAACCTCCAACCAGCAATGTGCAGACGAGAACGATGAGAGGTGCTAATAAAGCGAGGCGCCGATTCGAACTCATGACCTAACCGGGGTGTTTCTTTAGAGCTTTCGCCGGGGGAAGAAAGACGGTTCCAGTATACCAGGGAGAACTCTCACTTAAGACGGGCAGGACTTGAGCTGGGTTTCGCGGAGCGGCTGAACCAAGTTGAACCAGCCCCGCCAAAAGGATGACCGAATCCTGAGTCTATCTCGCAACCCTTTTCGACACTACTAGCGCTTCAAGGCTAGTGTGCCCCGGGCACTTCTGAGTAAAGCGGAGGCATCGGGGATAAGTGTCAGGGCGCGCTGGACCGCGGGGTCCTGCTCGACATCCGCCAGAAGCCCGGCCCGCCGGTCCACACAAGCCGTGTTGACGTGTTTTTTCAGCCCGCGGTGGATGTGGTCTCTATTCCGTTCGAATTCCTCCGTCGTGAACCGGATGCCCTCGTCGAGGAGATAGCGCTGGAATTGTCCGAGAACATAGGCGTCCGGGTCCCAGTCAGGGCGGAGATCGGAGCGATGGAGGCAGTATTGCTGAGCGAATCCCTGCAAGGATCGTTCCGTCTGGAGACGTTGCTGAAAAGTGTTGAGCGCCAGCTCGGAAAGTTCGATGTCCGGTGTGATTCCGCCGCCGCTGTAGACCCGACGGCCGTTATCTGTCAGACTCACTTCCTGTTTTGCGGGCCGGTAGCCCGAACTACACGGGTCGGCGTAGTAATCCGCTGCCGGTACGTTGCGGTAGGGCCGCTGAATCAACCGGCCGCTGGGCGTGTAGTAGCGCGCGGTGGTCAAAACCAAGGCGGTAGAACTCCCCAGGTTGTCGACTGACTGCACAAGTCCTTTCCCGAACGTATTCGATCCGACAATCAGAGCCCGATCATGGTCCTGCAGTGCCCCGGCCACGATCTCAGATGCCGAGGCGGATTCGCAATTGACCAGCACAACCATCGGGTACAGGTTTCCCTTGTGACCCCGACGGACCCGATACGATTTCTTTGTCGACGCGCGGCCCCGGTGAGAAACGATAGTTTGTCCCTTGGGCAGAAAACGGTCGGCCACCTGTACGCCGGAGCTCAGCAGGCCGCCCCGATTGTCTCGAAGATCCAGAATGAGTCCGGAGAGATTCTCCCGGGAGAGCTTCTGCAAAGCCCTATCAATCTCCCCATCCGTCGTTTCGCTAAAGCTTTCCAGCCTGATATAGCCGACACCGGGTTCCACCAACGACGCCAGCGGAATGCTCGGGCGAGGGATCTCCGCCCGGACAACTTCGATCTCGACCTGCTCATCCACACCTTGACGTCTCAGGCCAAGACGGACAGCCGATCCCTTCGGTCCACGGACGAGCCGAGCCACTTCTTCGACTGATAGGTTGCTTGTCGAGCGGCCGTCTACGGCGGCAATCTCGTCCTCGGGCCGAATGCCTCCACGAAAAGAGGGGGTGTTGGGAAACGGAAAATCGACAACCGTCCGTCCCCTGAACGTTACGATTTGCATGCCGACACCCGCGTAGCTGCCTTTCTGGTCCTCGCGCAGGCGGGCGAAGGCACGCGGATCTAGGAACTGGGAGTGCGGATCCAGCTCGAGCAGCATAGACGGGATTGCACCGCGGTAGATGATGCTTTCGACGTCGATCTCGGAGGAATAATTCTGGCGGAGCAGGGTGACCAGGTCTTCAAACTCACGGGTGTAGTGCTTGACTGCGTCCTTCTGCCGGACAAGCGCGGCGCTGCCTAGACCGCGACCGTACGTACCACCGAGAACCGCCGCCACTGCCACCACGGTGACCACGGCGAGTATCCCACGTACATTGGATGCCACGATGACCCTTCTTAGCCAGCGAAACGCTGCCACCAGTATAGCCGCTCAATCCGACACCCTCCCTCGTCTTGAATGAGCAAGAAGGCCATGAGTCATTCACGGAAGTCTGAAATTTCTAACTCGCGCGCCATCAACGAGATCGCCTTGCCTTGACCATCTACCCTCCCCGTGCGATGTTACTCTGGGCCCGTAAGAGCGCCAGCCCTTCAGGGAGCGACAGACTGGCGCACCCCGGCCGGGATATAAGTCCTCCCCATGGCCTCCGTCGGTGAGCCGATCAACCGACCGCGTTACACAGGACAACGGGATCGATCCCAAACCGTTTTGGCGGCTCCGCGCGATACCAAAGGAGCCGCACCTCATCAAACCGTGCCCGGGGCGCCCCTAGCAGCCCGCGGTAGAAGCTAGCTGCGGCGAAAAATAGGGACTGTCATCCGATTTTCGCTTCTGCAACTGCTTTGTTTCCAGTTTGGATTAGCGGACGAAAATCGGTGACTGTACCATTTTTTGCAACGAAGGACTTCCCCCACGGGCCCTTTGCGGGCCGCCCCGGCGTCGGCAACTGTCTTCCCCACATCGAACTACGGTGTCGGGCGAAACAAGTGGGACTGTCATGGACTGCCACCAGTTCGCTGGCCGTCATGCATTTGAAACAAAGGACTCAGCTTGCAGTGAATGGACTGGCTGGAAGGTGTGAAAAAATCAGGGACTGTCACAAGCGGCGTCCTAGAAGTCGCGTAGAATCAATCGCAGCCTCCCGCCGCGGGCTGACTGTCCCAGCATTTTTTCACTCACCTTCCGTACCCGATTTTTCGCCCCCTCATCGTCCGTATGGGCCAAAAGTCCGGCCATTCCCGCCAGCAAGTGCCACATATCCTGGCCTGGGAGGAGGCCTAAATAGCAAGAAAGACAAAACTTAACCCCCAAACAGGCGAGTGGCAGTGCCACCCCTAATTCCTGCTAAAAACCCCCTCGAAATGGCCGCTAGACCCCCGCTAGAGGCCGGAAAATCGCGTTTTCCTTTCGCTAGACCTTGTTTTTCGCACGCTACATCGCAGGAATCCCGAGCCGCATCCCGGCCGACAAGCGGTCCAGTGATGCCGTGCGGCCGGTGATCTGCTCCTCGAACCCGCTCAGATCGAAGTGTCCCAGAGCGCCCCCATAAGGCCTGCCGGGTGTTCGGGGCCGATCGACTCCTCCAGGTTCAAGTCCCGCCACTGCAGCTGTTTGCGGTTCACATCGATGCACTTCGGTTTCTGCTCCCCGGCCAAGCATTCAGCTTGCTTCTGCTTCAAACATTCTCATCTCTTTTTGTTTCCCGAAAAAAGGGGAGGTCTTTTCACAGACCCGGACGCCTGCGCGCCCGCAGCCTGACGAGCGCGGCTCGGTCGTTGGCCGGTCGGTCGTTTGGTTGGCCGCGAAGGTGGAGAGCCGCCTACCCCAGTTCGTCGAAGAAGTTGCCCATCTTTCTGAACTTCTGGTAGCGATGTTCCACTAATTCGGGGCCGCTCATCTTCTCGAGGTCGCGAAGGGTTTTTTCGAGGGCATCGGCGAGGTTGGCGGCAGCGGCATCATAGTCGGCGTGGGCGCCGTCGGCGGGCTCCTCGACCAGTTCGTCGACGAGACCGAGCTTGAGGAGGTCCTGGGCCGTTAGCTTGAGGGCATTTGCCGCGAGTTCGGCCTTGGTTGAGTCGCGCCACACGATGGCAGCACAGCTTTCAGGCGAGATGACGCTGTAGATTGCGTTTTCCAAGATAAGGACGCGGTTGCCAACACCCAGGGCCAAGGCCCCTCCGCTGCCCCCTTCCCCGATGCAGGTGACGATGATCGGCACGGGCAACTGAGCCATGGACCGCAGGTTTTTGGCAATCGCCTGGGCCTGGCCGCGCTCCTCGGCGTCGATCCCGGGATAAGCGCCCGGCGTGTCGAGAAACGTCATCAGCGGGCGGTTGAATTTTGCTGCGATCTGCATGACCCGAAGGGCTTTGCGATAACCCTCGGGTTTCGGCATCCCGAAGTTGCGGTACAGCTTTTGCTTGGTGTCACGGCCTTTCTGGTGGCCGATCGCCATCACCGGCGTGCCACGGAACATGGCATAGCCGCAGACGATGGCGGGATCATCGGCGAAAAGGCGGTCGCCATGAATCTCCTGAAAGCCGTTAAACACTCGCTGGAAATAATCGAGCGAGTGAGGCCGCTGCGGGTGTCTGGCGAGCTGGACGTGTTCCCAGGCCGAACGCTCGGCATTGTCCTCGGGTTGCGAGCGAAGACTATGGAGTGCAGCTTCTAACTCGCTGATACGGGTCTTGGTGGCTTCATCGGGCTCCGGGTGGCTCTGGCGCAGTTCGGCGATCTGGCGTTCGAGCTCGCCGATCCTCTCGGCCGAGGAGTCAGGGGCACTTTCGGACTCTTCCGGGGAAGGCTGCGATGCTTGAGAAGCCATGATAGGAGGGGGCGGGTTCAGGCGTGAACGACTTCGAGCGAGCCGGCTCCGCAGATATCCTCAATGGCGCGGATGAATTCCCGGTCCGCCTGAACGCGCACCGCCAGATCGTAAGATACCAGGAAATCCTTGCTGCGGAGCAGTCTCAGCCGAACATCCGTCTCTCCCGGTTTGTTCTGGAATAGCTCGTGCAGGCGGTCAGCCATGTCGTTGCCGTTGGCCTTCCCATTGGCCTTGCCGAGTCGAACGGTGATCGAGACCTGCTTGGGAATAGGAACGCGAGCCATGTCGAGCGGCACCACGTCACTGACGGCGACCTTAGGAGGGCCACTGTCATCGGGTCGCAGGCTGCCGCGCACCAAAACCGCCTGATCCTCGTCGAGCATGGGTGATAAGGCTTCATAGTAGTTGGCGAAAACCAGTAGGTCGACATTGCCTTCAAGATCTTCCAATACACCGGCGGCCCAAGGCTTCCCCTCGCGATTGCGGCGCCTGGTGATCGAAGAGAGGATTCCGCATAGGGCCACGGGGGCGCCGTGCTCGAGATCGTCGAGTTTCGAGCTGTCGTGGGTGGCCAGCTCTTCGATCTTGGCGCGGTAGGCGTGCAAGGGGTGGCCGGTGACATAGAACCCAAGGGTCTCTTTCTCCCCGGCGAGCTTTTGTTTTTCCGGCCATTCGGGCACGTCGGGGAGAACGTCGTCAGAACGAGCGTCACCGCCGTCAAGGCCGGCAAACAAACCATGCTGCCCGGTGGCACGGTCGCGGGATGCGCGCTGGCCAAGCTCGACAGCGCGGTCGAGCGCCGCGGTCAGTTGGCTACGATGTCCGCCGAAGGAATCCATGGCCCCTGCTTTGATGGCGCTTTCCAGCATACGCTTGTTGAGGTGTTTCCAGTCGTTGGTTTCGCAGAAGCGAAAAAGTGAATCGAACGTCCCTACTTCGCTTCGAGCCTCGAGGATGGAGTTCACCGCCGCCCGTCCGACGTTCTTGATCGCCCCAAGCCCGAATCGGATCGCGTCGTCGCCCGCGGGCGTAAAGTTCCAGTCGCCGGCGTTGAGGTCCGGCGGCAAGACTCGAATGCCGATATCACGGCACTCATTGATATACTTCACCACCTTGTCGGTGTTGCTGACCTCCGCGGATAGCAGCGCCGACATGAAGAACACCGGGTAGTGAGCCTTCAAATAGGCGGTTACAAACGCCACGAAGCCGTATGCCGCGGAGTGCGATTTATTGAACCCGTAACCGGCGAACTGTTCCATCAACTCGAACAGCTTGCCGACTTTCCTCTTGTCGTAATCTCGCTCCAACGCTCCCGTTATGAAACGCTCGCGCTGCGCTGCCATCTCCTTGGGCTTCTTTTTTCCCATCGCCCGCCGCAGCAGGTCCGCCTCGCCCAGCGAATAGCCTGCCACGCGGTGGGCAATCTGCATCACCTGCTCCTGATAGACAATGACGCCGTAGGTCTCTTCGAGAATCTCTTTGAGAACCGGCAGGTTGTAATGGACGGGTTTCCTGCCGTGGCGACGGTCGATGAACTCGCTAACCATGCCGCCCTGGATGGGACCGGGGCGATAGAGCGCATTGAGGGCAATCAGATCTTCGAGGCGTTCGGGCCGATAGCGCCGCAGGATGTCGCGCATCCCGGAAGACTCAAACTGGAAGACGCCGCTGGTCAGACCGCGCGAGAGCAGCGCATAGGTTTCCTTGTCATCGAGGGGGAGTTCCTCCAGCCGCAGGTCGAGCCCTTTCTCCTTTTTGAGCTGACGTAGCGCTTCATCGATGACGGTCAAGGTTGTCAGGCCGAGAAAGTCCATCTTGAGCAACGACAACCAGTCGAGGCTCTTCATGTCGTACTGGGTAACGATCTCGTCCTTTGCGGTCTTATAGAGCGGCACCAGTTCCTTGAGCGGGCGCGAGGCGATGACGACACCGGCGGCGTGAACGGAGGGGTTGCGGGAAACTCCTTCCAACCGTTGCGCGGTCTCCATAAGTTCGGAGACCCGGCGGTCTTTCTTGGCCTGCTCGCGGAGGGCGGGTTCTTGTTTCAGGGCGTCGGCCAGTTTGATGTTCAGGACGTTCGGGACGAGTTTCGTTAGGCGGTCGACGTCGGCGTAGGGCATGTCCATCACCCGCCCGACGTCCTTGATGGCTGCCTTCGCCGCCAGGGTGTTGAAGGTAATGATCTGTGCGACTTGCTCACGCCCATATTTCTCGGTGACGTACTGGATCACCTCGCCGCGACGGTTCATGCAGAAGTCGATATCGATATCGGGCATGCTGACGCGTTCGGGGTTGAGGAAGCGTTCGAAGAGCAGCCCGTACTGCAAGGGATCGATGTCGGTGATCTGCATGGCGTAGGCCACCAGCGAGCCGGCCGCGGAACCGCGCCCCGGCCCGACCGGAACGTTTTTGGAGCGCGCGAACCGAATGAAATCCCAAACGATCAGGAAATAGCCTGAGTACTTCATCTGCTGGATGATGCGGATCTCGTGGTCGAGCCGCTCCTCGTACTCGGGCAGCTCGTGTTTGAGCGAGCCTTGAGCGGCTAGGGCTTCCAGACGCGCTCTTCGCTTCTCGAAACCCTGGCGCGCCGCCCACTCGAAATAGGTGTCGGCGGTGTGATCCGAGGGAACTTCAAACGCCGGGAAGGGGTCCTTCACGCGCTCGATTCGCAGCTTGCACTGCTCGGCAATTTCCCAGGTGCGGGTGAGGGGGTCAGGATTGCCGTCGAAGGTTCGCAACATCTCCTCTTGCGATTTGACGTGAAACTCCTCGGTCGAGAAGCGCATCCGGTTCGGCTCACTCAAGGTTTTGCCGGTTTGGATACAGAGCAAGGCGTCGTGCGCGTGGGCGTCTTCTTTGGTCAAGTAATGCGCGTCGTTGGTGGCGACGAGCGGGATGCCGGTTTCCTGGCTGAGGCGAAAAATCAGCGGGAGAACCTTTTTGTCCGCGTCGAGACCGTGATCCTGGACCTCCAGGTAGAAATTGTCCTTCCCGAACATGTCGAGGTAGGTGTAGGCGAGGCGGCGGCCCTCGTCGTATCCCTTGTCGAGCAAAGCTTCGCTGAGGTCGCCGCGCAGACAGCCGGAAAGGCAGATCAGCCCCTTGCTGTGCGAGGCCAGAAGGTCTTTGTCGATCCGCGGCTTGTAGTAGAACCCGTCGAGGTATCCGGTCGACACCAGATCAATCAGATTGCGGTAGCCCTGTTGGTTTTCGCACAGCAGGGTGAGGTGGTTATAGCGATCGGACTCGCCGCGAGTTTTATGCCCTTTCTGGGAGACGTAGACCTCGCAGCCGATGATCGGTTTGACGCCGCGGGCCTTACCCTCGTTGTAGAACTGAACGGCTCCGAAGAGGTTGCCGTGATCGGTAATCGCGATGGCCGGCATCTCTTGCCGCTCGGCCAATTTCATCAACTGGGTGATCTCGCAGGCGCCGTCCAGCAGGGAATAATCGGTGTGGCAGTGAAGGTGGACAAAGGGGACCGACATCGAAGTTAGTATCAGTATAGGCGCGGCTGGGGGGGTGGTCAATGTGGGTGTCCGAGGCGGGCCGGAGCGGCGGAAAAGCGGCAAAAAACAGCGGGACGAAGGCATGCCTGGATTGTTTCGAATTGCGTTGCGCCACGAAACTCGGGCTAGAAGGCCGTTCTCAGAAACACGGAATCCGCTAGACTGACGACTGAAATAAGTGGTGTTAGTTGAATAGATGGCGCTCCAACCCCAGCTAAAGAATCGACTTCCCTATCTGTTTCTGGCGGCTGTGTTGATCGCTTTGGATCAGGCGACGAAAGCCGCCATCGCTTCGGCCTTCCCGCTGCACTCCTCCAGGCCCATCATTGACGGCTTCTTCGACTTGGTTCATACACGCAATACCGGGATAGCTTTTAGTCTTTTCGCTGACAGTGGACCCCTCGTCAAAAGCATCATCCTGCCGCTTGTTTCGGGACTGGCTGTGGTGTTGGTTTTAGTGTTGTTCTGGAAATCCGAATCCGGGCCCCGTAGGATTCATTACGGTCTGACGTTAATTCTTGCGGGCGCCGCCGGCAATCTTTACGACCGCCTCGTCTATGGTTATGTGGTTGACTTCCTGGACTTCTTCGTCGGCTCCTATCACTGGCCTGCTTTTAACGTCGCCGATAGCTGCATCACCATTGGCGCAGGCCTGTTGGTGTTAGACGCGGTTTTGACGCGTGGGCAAGAGGCTCAGCCGGCGGAGTTAGACTAGTGATGTTCGCAAAATATAGTGATCGACAGCGGTCGGAAACTTGCGATGCCGGAAAGGGCGCGACATGTCGCGCCCGTACGAACAAACGCGTTTGCTGACCCGGGTTGTGAACGAGCACCGCTCTGCCGAAAGCGGAGCTCGTCGCTGTGTTTTGCGAAAGTTAATAGATAGCGCGCATGTGCCCCCGGTTATTTACCATTGGTTCCTTTTCTCTCCCGACGTATGGCGTGTTGGTGGTCGCCGGTCTGTTGGTGGGACTGCTCGTCGCCGGTCGTCTCGGACGACGTGCGGGGATCAATCCCGACCACGTGACCAACCTTGGCGTGTACTTGGCACTTTCCGCGATCGTGGGCGCGAAGCTGTTCATGATTTTGAGCGATTGGGGTTACTACCTAGAGCATCCGGGTCGGATTTTTTCGTTAGACACCTTGCGGGCCGGCGGTGTGTTCTACGGCGGGTTACTGGCAGCTCTTGCGACGGCTTTCTGGTTCTCCCGAAAATACGGACTTCCACCCCTCCAGACAGCCGACGTGTTCGCCCCGGCGGTGGCCATCGGTCACTCGATCGGCAGACTGGGCTGTTTCGCGGCGGGTTGCTGCTGGGGAAAGCCGTCTTCGGTGCCGTGGGCGATGGCTTTTACTGATCCGGCGGCCCGCGACTACGTAGGGGTGCCCCTCAACATCCATCTGCACCCGACCCAGCTCTACGAAGCCGGAGGAACGTTGTTAGTGGGGCTTTTTCTACTTTGGCGCTTCGGGAAGCCGCATCCACCGGGAGCAATTGTTGGTCTCTACCTTGTCCTCTATTCGGCTTTTAGGTTCGGTGTCGAATTCTTGCGGGCCGAATCCGAGCGCGATTTCCCTTTCGCCGGCACACTCAGCACAACGCAGTGGGTCGCTATCTTGCTGGTGGCGGCTGGTATCGTGCTGTTGGTCCGACAGTATGAGAAAGCGACCGCCCCCCCCACCAAACAGCCGGGCGGCTGAAACCATGGCTTCCTCCCCGGCCGGGCGCCTGTTCCTGATCGACTCCTTCGGCTTGATCTTTCGAGCGTTTTACGGGCGGGCGAGGAGCGGGGTTCCCCCGATGCGCACCTCGACCGGGATCCCCACCGAAGCGGTTTACATCTTTGCGAACATGCTCAAGCGCTTGATCGACGAGCACCAGCCCGAATACTTGGCCGCCGTTTGGGAAGGGAGGGGGCCTACGTTCCGCGACGAGCTTTTTGCTGGCTACAAGGCAACCCGCACCGAGACTCCGCCGGATCTGATCGAGCAGATGCCCTACATCCAGAGGTGGCTCGACGCCGCGCGGGTTCCGATCCTTGCCTACGACGGCTACGAGGCAGACGACGTAATCGGTACGCTGGCTCAACAGGCGGCCGAGCGCGGGAGCGAAGTCTACATCATCTCGAGCGACAAAGACTTGACCCAACTAGTGGGCGACCACATCTTTATCCTCAATCCGATGAAGAACGATCTGGTCTACGACAGTGCCGTCGTCGAGGAGATGATGGGCGTGCCGCCGCAAAAGGTCGTCGACATGATGGCCCTCAAGGGCGATTCGGTCGACAACGTCCCGGGAGCTCCGGGCATCGGGGACAAAGGAGCGCGCGACCTGATTCAACAGTACGGCAGTGTCGAAGCGGCCATCGAACACGCGGCGGAGGTAAAACGAAAAACCTACCGCGAGAGCCTGCAACAGAACGGTGATCAGATTCTGCTGAGCAAGAAGCTCGTTACCCTCGCAACCGATGTCCCCGTGAAGTGGGACCTCGAGTCCCTGCGGGTGGCCCAGCCCGACCCACAGGCGCTGGAGGACCTTTATCGCGAGCTCGAGTTCCATAGTTCGCGACAGCAGATGGAGACGCCGGCCGCCAAATCTGAAATCCAGTATCGGACGTTTGCGTCGGAAGAGGAATTTCAGGGATGGCTTACGCATGCGGCCGGAAGTGGGAGTGGGGAAAGGCCGATCTCGGTGGCGGTCGATCTCGCTACTGAAGACGAGCTGACGGGCGGTGGACTAGGGTTTTGTGCGAGCTCGGAAGAGGCGTGTGTGTTGCCCGATAAGCTTTTGTCGGCTGCGAAAGACTTTCTCGAAGACTCGTCTCAACCGAAACGAGTGCACGATTCCAAAGAGGCCATCAAGCAGCTCGAGGAGAAAGGAATTTCGCCGGCCGGCGTCGTCGAAGACACAAAGCTGGCCACCTTCCTTCTCCACCCGACATTGGCGGATTATTCACTTTCAAAACTTGCACCTCGGTTCCTAGACGCGAAGCTCGACGCCGGACTCGCGCAGGCCGCCCATTTCACACGCCAGCTTGGCGAGATCTTTTCTTCTGAGTTGGAGAAGCAAGAGCTAACGGAACTGTATAGGACTATCGAGCTACCGCTCGCTCCGGTGCTTGCGCGGATGGAGCGCAACGGCGTCCTGCTGGATTCGGAAGCTCTGGCGTCGTTGTCAAAGCGGATGGACGGTGAGATAGAGTCGCTGAGTGCCGATATTCACAGGCTGGCCGGGTCGGTGTTCAACATCAATTCGCCGAAACAATTGGGCAAGGTGCTCTTCGAGGATTTGCAGCTGCCCGCACCTCCGCGGCGGGGAAAGACCAAGGCGCTTTCGACCGCGTCGGATGTCCTCGAAGGGTTGGCGTCGTCGCACGACATCGCCGAGAAGATTCTCGGCTACCGGCGGCTCGTCAAGCTCAAGGGGACTTACGTTGATGCACTGCCGGCGCTCGTGGATTCCTCGACAGGACGGCTGCACACCACGTTCAACCAGACAGGGGCTGCCACCGGCCGTCTGTCCTCATACAATCCCAACTTGCAAAACATTCCGATTCGTACCGAGGCCGGACGCGAGATCCGAGCCGCCTTCATCGCCCGCGAGGGTTGGAATCTGCTAGCAGCAGACTACTCCCAGATTGAATTGCGGATTCTGGCTCATATGTCGGGGGACCGTGTTTTGACCGACGCCTTCCGGAAGGGCGAGGACATTCACACGCGGACGGCAGCGGAAGTTTTCGGCGTGCTGCCCTTGTCGGTTGGGCCCGAGGAGCGCCGCCGCGCCAAGGCGGTCAACTTCGGCATCGTCTACGGGTTGAGTGCGTTTGGTCTGTCCCAGCAACTCGGAATCCCTATGGCAGACTCGAAGAAGTACATTGATGCGTACTTTGAGCGGTACTCCGGGGTAAAGGCGTTTATCGACGGCACGCTGAAACACGTTCGCTCTTCCGGGATTACAAGGACGCTTTTCGGCAGGCTGCGTCCCATTCCCGAGATGGATAGCAGGAACCCCGCGCAGCGCGGCTTCGCCGAGCGAACCGCGATCAATTCGCCCATCCAAGGCTCGGCCGCCGACCTGATCAAGCTCGCGATGATTCGCGTGGACAAGCGCTTGCGCGAAGAGAAGAGGGAAACATTGATGCTACTGCAAGTCCACGACGAGCTGTTATTCGAAGTGCCTGAAGATGAGACAGTGGACATCGCCCGGCTGGTCAAGAAAGAGATGGAAGGAGTTTGCGATCTGAAGGTCCCGATCGTCGCGGACGTGAAAGTGGGTAAGAACTGGCGGGATATGGAGAGGGTTCGCTGAAAAGTTGCCTTTCACTTACGAGCACTATCTGACCCCTGCTGGAAGAAAAGTCTTTCTTGACTAGAGAGGATTGGTTCTTTGTCGCGGGATCGTGAACCTTCGTTAGCCAGGTACGACCGCATCGCTTTGCCTACCAAGAGGCGTGCGTCCGGGCCATAGGCGGCGAGCTGGGTGTCGATCCATTCGTTGACGGATTGGGCGGTAGTTTCCGAGTTCACGAGTGCCTGGGCCTGCGATTCGAAGGTAGGAATAAACTGCTCAGTGAAATGGCGTTTGTTTTCGAGTGAGACGAGGTCGGAGATTTCGAGCGCGTAGTCGGGAAGCTCGACGTCGATGAGCGCCAGCATCGACTTCATGAAAGAATTCGAAAAAGCAAGAACCTCGTCGTCCACCTTGCGACGCACTTCCCAGAACCGCTCGTCTGAGGCGTCTGCACCCACGGGATCCGATCTCTTCTCGATGTAGACCTTGTTTTTCGGTTCGGTTCCCGAAGGCCGAATAATCGCTCGCAGACTGCCTTCCATGGTGATGGTCAGAAGGTTTCGCGAACTACGATCGGTCTCGGACTTGAAGGGTCCGAAGACGCCTTCGTCCCAGCAGTCCGCCACGGAAACGACCTTCAAGCCACCCATCGAAGCAGGCGGGTCGGAGCGGAGCTCCTGCTGAATTTTCGCAATAGCCGCCGTGCCGGCCGCGCCTTGCATGATGGTCGAACGCAAAGAATTGCGGTGATACCCATAGCGCTTGTAGGTCTCGATGAGATAGCGATACAGGCTGCTGCCTTGCTCTTTGAGCTCGGACGTCAACTCGGCGAGAACAATGGCCGCACCGGCAGCGTCTTTGTCGCGGACTTCGGGAGTAACCAAGAGCCCGTGGCTCTCCTCGGCCGCCAGGACGAAATCTTCGAGGCCGGCCTCGACGCTGTCGAACTGGCCGGTGCGTTCGAGATGGTCCAGAATATCTCCGACATACTTGAATCCAACGAGCAAATTGCCGATGACCTGCGCGCCGAAGGATTCGGCAATGCGCGCCATGAGGTCCGTCGTTACTTGGGTCTTGATGATCAGTGGCGTTTCGGGCAGCTTCCCTACCGGCTGAAGAGACTCAAGCCGGTAGCGGGTCAGTATCACAGCCAGTTCGTTACCGTTGACGAACACGAAGTCGTTTTCCCAAGGAACCGCCGCGCCAATACGGTCAGCGTCGGGGTCTGTCGCGAGCACTAGGTCCGCGCCTACCAGTTTGGCTTGCTCGATCGCCAGTTCCATCGATTCAGGGACTTCGGGATTGGGAGTCCGGAACTTGACGTTGGCGAAATCGCCGCGGTAGGGGCGCTGAGCTTGGACGGTGAAGAGTTGCTTCCCTTCTTCAAACCCAGCGGCCTGCAAGCAGCGGCCTACGGTGTTTCGGCCCGTCCCGTGAAGGGGGGTGTAGACGATCTTGGCGGGGCCCGGCTCGCTACGAAGGCGCAAACTCAAGTTGAGATCCACATACGCCTGGCGGTGGACGTTGGTAATCGGCCGGATCAAACCAGACTCGAGCGCTTTCTCGTAGGGCATGCTCTTGACATCAGTGATTGTCTCGACGATCTTGACCATCTCCTCGTCATGGGGAGGGATCTCCTGGCCGCCGCGACTGTTGTAAAACTTGCCGCCATTGTCGTCGGGATGGTTGTGGGAAGCGCTGACGTTGAGCCCCCCGTGCGCCTCGAATTGGCGAATCAGAAAGGAAAGCTCGGGTGTCGAAAGGTAGTCGTCCAGCTCATCGGGGAGCATGTAGACGACGACTCCGGCGGAGCAATAGACCGATGCCGCGATGTGCGCGAAATCCTTAGACGAAAGTCCGAGGACTGGATTCGGGACGTCAGGAGGGTAGTGCTGTCGCAAGTCCGAGTAGCGACGGACGTCGTAGGCGACGACTACCTTCAGATCGGACTCACCCGGGAATCGCTGCCTCAGGTATTCGACGTGACCTTGGACCGACGAGGCGATCGTATAAGGATTGATGCGATTGGGTCCGATGCCGACCGGCCCGCGACGTCCTCCGGTACCGAATGGCATCACCTGGTAGAAGCTGTCCAAGACAAGGTTGAACTTCTCGCTGGTGATCATCCACTCGAGCAGGGGCCGATAATCGCTCGATTCGCCGTCGAGTAAGGACGCAAACTTGTCGTGGTCGAGCCAGTCCTTAAGGTGGACTACGGCGGACTGTTTGATGTCCGAGTCCAAACTGAGCGTCTGGAAGCCGGCTTTGGTGCGGTCTACCAATACTTCGCTGCTCAACGGCACTGAATGGGTTCTCCTTGAATTACAAGGATAGGGGGAAACGGAGGGTCAGCGTCCGTCTAACGGAGGAGGCGGTACGCTACGGATCGGCAGTGCCTTCCAGAGCAGCGGGTTCGCCGCTGAAAATAGGGGCGGGGCCATGGAAGTAGCCCGGTCGCGATCGAACTTTTAGGCCTTTGTAGTTGACTTGCACCTTGATGCGGTGGAAGATACCGCCCTTGTTCAGATTGTTGGGGCGATAGGTCAGCAGATACTGGCTCCTGATGTCTTCTCCAATCGCAGCGATCGATTCTTGCAGGCCGTCCTCGGTTCGAGGGCTGTAATCCTTGCCCCCGGTGCCTTTCGCCAGCAACTCTAGGGGGTTACTAAAGATCAGATTCTTCACCCCTCTGACCAGGTCGATAATGATGGGAATCACATTCCCGGTTACGTCGTAGCGGCTCTGTTGCATCGTCGTGGGCGTCGCGACTTGACCGGGCGCAACCGGCCGCGCCTGGACTCCCGGGGGAATAGGATCCGGATTCACTTTCGGCCACTTGGTTACCCGTGCCGAAGCGGTGGAAAGCCGAATCGGGTAGACCATGATGTCATGCAATTGCGCGGTGCGTAAGGTTTCGCCAAGGCCGATGCTACTTCCATTTTCCTGGGACTCAGAAATCACCACGATGATCTTGCGGTGTTCGCTGGGCCGCCGATTGAGCAAGCGGATGGCTTCATATACGCCGTCACTAAGCCGTACCGCGTCACTACCGATGGTGATCCTTTTCAGAGCTTCCCCGATCTTCTTGTGGTCGTTCGTGAAATCTTCCATCAGTCGCACTCGGTTGTCGAAAGCGATCAAAGCCGCCTCGCCGAACTCACCCAGAACCAGATCAGTGAAAATGACGGCGGTCTTCCGGACATCGGGAAGCAACTTCTCCACTCGGCCGCTGGACTGAATGCATATCACCATCGAGATCGGTAGGAATGCCACCTCGAAACTGTCGATGAGCTGCGCGGCTTCGTTGTCGAGTATCGTGAAATCGGTCTTTTCCAACCCTGAGACGTATTCTCCTCTGGGCCCGAGAACCGTTACGGGTACAGTCACGACGTCCACCGTTGAAATGAACACCGGGCTATCGCTAACCGTCAGAACCTCGGGCTGAGCTGCGTCTTGAGTCTCGGACTCCTGGCTCCATACGACCGTGGGGAACAATATCTGAAAAGCCAGCCAAGTTGATAGGATCGGCCAGGTAACCGCGCGGGCGCGGGCTTTCATTCGGTCCTGGAGCGGTCGCAGTGAGTGTGGTTCCCGGGAATCGCTTCGAGGGACGGATTGGCGGGCAAGACCGCCAGTTTTCGGGTGATGGATGGGGGCTGACACGGCTCAATAGTAGACTACGCGCGGCGTCATTGGTCGGGTTCTTGGAGAAGGCGCGGTTGTTTCTATCATGTGGTCGTTTGAGAACGGCGGTAGGAGCCGCTTTTGCCGCCCTTTTTCTCCACGAGATAAACGTCGCTGATCTCGATCGACTTGTCGAGAGCCTTGGTCATGTCGTAGATGGTCAGCGCGGCGATCGAAGCGGCGGTCAACGCTTCCATTTCAACACCGGTCGCAGCGGTCGTCGCTACCTCGGTGTGAATTTCCGCACCGTCGTCAGCGAGGTCGATTCGGACGTCCACGTTCGTCAACATCAGGGGGTGGCACAGCGGTATGAGCTCCGACGTACGTTTGGCGCCGCTGATTCCCGCAATCCTGGCTACTTCAAAGGGGTTCCCTTTGGGATTGTCGGGAAGCTTGCGGATGACGTCCGGGGACAGCTTGACGAAAGCATGAGCCCGAGCCGTACGGTAGGTCGGTTCCTTGTCGGTGACGTCCACCATGCGGACAGCCCCGCTGTCGTCGAAGTGGGAAAGCGAGTTCATCGAGGCAGAACCGAAATCCAGTCGCCCGCGGCCCAGGAGGCTCGGTCGGTGGAGGCCACCAAAAAGCAGTTCGCTTTCGCGAAGGCGACCAGGTCGCCGGACCCCTGCCATTTTACCGGATTCACCGTCGCATCACCGTAGTCGCCAGCCAATCGGGCGGGCAGAAACCGCGTGAGTGAGGGCTTGTGCTTGAAGTCCGAGACGAGCCTGGCCGCGAGGAACGGAAACGCTGAATCCGAGCGGCCGGCCAGGCGGTCAAGTGCCATGCGCGCAAAGACTTCGAACGTCACCATGGTCGAGATCGGGTTCCCCGGCAAACCGAAAATCGGGGTGCCGGCCACTTGTCCGAAGACCAAAGGTTTTCCGGGCTGGATCAGCACCTGTGTGAAATAGAACTCCGCGCCGAGGTCCGTCAGCACCCGCTCGACAAAGTCGTACTTGCCCTTGGACACGCCGCCCGAGAGCAGTAGCATGTCGGCCTCGAGCCCCTGTTCGACTAGCTCTCGAGTGCGGTGGATCTCGTCGGGAGCGATAGGCAGAATCCTTGGCTCACCTCCGCGGCGGCGAACCTGCATCG
The DNA here is from genome assembly GCA_965222095.1 of Bryobacterales bacterium. GTDB lineage: Bacteria > Acidobacteriota > Terriglobia > Bryobacterales > UBA6623. The sequence continues at coordinate 1,204,330 of CBDCTD010000003.1, read as the reverse complement.
CCAGCGCGTGGGCGTTCGAGTTCCGTATCTGGAAAGACTCGGGTTTTTCGGCAACCTCGACTACCTCGTCGCCGGTGGAGAGGATCGCCACTCGAGGCTTGCGATAGACTTCGATGTCGCTGTGACCGGTCGCGGCCAACAAAGCGATCTCGGGATACTCCAGATTTTGACCCGCCGCGAGGATGACGTCGCCGGCTTTCGTCTCGCTGCCCTGAAGAATAAGATTCTTTCCGGCGGGGACACCGCTTTCCAGCGTGACGTATTCGCCGTCCCGAGTCGAATACTCCCACATGACGACGGCGTCCGCCCCCTCGGGGCCCGGGGCTCCCGTCATGATCTCGACTGTCTCGCCGCTTTGAATTTGAAACCGGGAGAGCTCGCCGGCACGGGTCTGGCCAAGTACTTTCAAGCGTGCCGGAGGATTGGCGACGTCCGAAGCACGCACCGCGAACCCGTCCCGGGCCGAGCGATTGAACGGCGGATAATCCCGGTCGGAGCGGATATCTTCCCCAAGAACGCGTCCTAGCGCCGCGCCCAGAGAGGTTGACTCGGTAGCAGGTGTCGAGGCGATCTCATTCATTCGCTCCGACACCACCGCTCGCGCTTGCTCGAACGTGAGTGCCTGCTTGGCGGTGTGTTGCTGCACGGTTTCAGAATGGGAGGCAGTAAGGTTGTGAAAAGGTTTGGATGAAGAGCTTAACCCAACAGCGATTCCAGCTTCGAACCCTTGCGGATGATTGTCTGTTCGCGCTCCGGCCCGGTGGATACGGCGCCAACTTCGATGTCCGTTTTTTCTTCGAGGTACTTCAGGTAATCCTGGGCGGCCTGAGGCAGCTTGTCGAACTCGGTGATCCCCTCGGTCGAGCACGCCCAGCCCGGGCGCTCTTCATACACGGGATTGATCTGCTCGAGCACGCGCGAGAGGGCCGGCATGCTCTGCAGCGTCTCATTTCGGTAACGGTAGCCCACGCAGACCGGGATCGTCCGGCGGTGATCCAGGACGTCGAGTTTGGTGATGATCATCGAAGACAGGTTGTTCACGTGATGAACGTAGCGGATCAGCGGCACGTCGAACCAGCCGCAGCGGCGCGGCCTTCCGGTGACCGTACCGAATTCCCTGCCTTGCTCACGCAGCTTGTCGGCTTCGGGCCCGGTTGCCTCACTGGGAAACGGGCCGCCGCCGACGCGAGTGGCGTATGCCTTCGAAATGCCTACCACTGCGTGCACATGAGTGGGGGAGACTCCCAATCCGGTGCAAACTCCTCCAGCAGTAGCGTTGGATGAGGTCACGAAGGGGTAGGTGCCGTGATCGATATCGAGCATCGTGCCTTGCGCTCCCTCGAAGAGCACTCGCTTGCCATCGAGCATTGCCTCGGCCAGGTACTGTGAGGTGTCGCGGACGAACGGCCGCAACCGATCCGCGTAGGTCTGATACTGCTCGCGGATGCTTTCCGTGTCCGACTTTTCGTGGATTTCCAGCGCAGCGGCGACGAGGTCCTTTTCTCTAGCGACCGCGCGGAAACGATCAGCGAATGTTTCCGTGTCCAGTAGTTCGGCCAACCGAATCCCTCGGCGACTCGCCTTATCCTCATAACAAGGTCCGATCCCGCGCGACGTAGTTCCGATTCGAATCTTGCCGGGCCCGTTTTCCGTCACCTTTTCCATCATCCGGTGGTAGGGGAAAATGATGTGCGCTCGGTTGCTCACGAAGAGGTTGCCTTCGACTTCGACCCCCAAGTGCTTGAGGGTGTCGATCTCCTTGAGCAAGGCGGCGGGATCGATGACAACCCCATTGCCGATGACGGCTTTCGTACCCGCTCGCAGGATACCGCTAGGGATCAGAGTCAAGATGTATTTCTGTTCGCCGACATAGACTGTGTGGCCGGCGTTGTGTCCTCCCTGATGGCGAGTGACCACGTCGAATCGTTCCGCGATGAAGTCGACGATCTTACCCTTACCCTCGTCGCCCCACTGCGTACCTAGGATGAGAAGATTGCTCATAGCATCCGATGCCCAAGGCGTTGAAAAGACCGAGGGGCGGGCATGACGGCTCACTCCACGCATCCTCGGTGAGATATGCAAGCTGGGTGAAATCCGCGGGGAGAGCCAGCTGCCCCCCCAATTCTACCGGCTGTCGGGCGCGGGTGTAAATCGAAGCCGGAATGCGAGAACCGCCGTTCCGATGACAGCCTTCGGTGGTTTGTCCGCTCCTCCAGTTCTGTCGTGAGAAATGCGGCTTAGAGCTTAGGTCGGTAGCCGCTGCGTGTACGGACGCGGTACTTCCGGATCCCGTCCCCCTGGAGTTCGACCTTGATGCTTCGCCATCCCTGGTTGGGATTCGCCTGCGGATAGTAGGTCAGCGTATAGGAGCTGGACAGCTCCTCCCGGATGTTGACGAAGGCCTCGGACTGTCTTTGCCAACTCTTCGCGAAGAAGGCGCGGCCACCCGTTCGGGCCGTCAGACGTCTGAAAACATTGCTCGAAATAGGGTCTTTGTTGACTTCGCGGGTGCTGATGACGTAGATCGGCACACCCTCGTCCTCGGCGATCGCGCGGACGTCGTCAGGTCCCACCGTGCTCGCCGTATCGGGCCCATTGGAGAACACGATCACAACTTTGCGGCCCGCGACGGTGGCAGCGTCACGGAGAGTCAGCAGGAGCGAGTTATAGAGGGCGGTCTCGTCGCCGGCCACGGACATGCGCAGCCCCTTGATCGCTTCGAGCCGCTCGTCGCCCAGCGGCGCGTTGCGCGTTAGATTGCGGCTGTAGCCGTAGACGGCTACAGAATCAGCCGAGTCGAGACCCCGAATGAAGTCGGCGATGGCATCTTCGGCGAATACAAAACTGCGGTACATGAAGTTGCTCGTGTCGAATAAGATGAAAACGTTGGTGCCGGCGAAAGTGTCGTCCCCGCCAAGCTCCTCGAATACACCGCCACGGTCGGCTTCAGGCTTGGAAGTTCCCTCGACCGCCCGCTCCCCGGTCTCGGTGACTCGTCGCGGCGCAACGTTGCCTTCGGCAAAGCTGGAGACCGTTTGCCCAATCCCGTCCTCGTAAACTTGAAAATCGCTGGGCTTCAAATCGCGGATGTGACGCCCGCGCCGATCGGTGACTGCCACGTTCAGGACAACCAGTTCAACTTCAACACGGAAGATTGGGCCTTCCATGTCTTTGCTCTGGGCCAAGCTGGGACGCTGAGAAAGGCTGAGCAAACCCACCGCCCCCACTACGAGGGCAATTACCCCAACGGCGAGGCTTGATAATCTTGACAACGGGTTCATCCTGTGGCTTCCGTTCTCCGGGATCAGTCAAGTGACGCCCGGGTCATTTGCTCAATTTGAGGCCTGTATTGGGCTCGGTACTTGTCGGCGACCAACCGCATTGACCGCCAAAGTGCCGGCCAATCATCCAAATGGGTGGCGAAAATGCGCTCCAAGGTCTTCTGAGTCCATTCAGGAACCAGCAGGTTCATCCGCGCGGGCGGCAGGTGCAGCTCGTCGGCCAGTGACGCCCAATAGAGGTTCGTGGACTCCCAGCTCTCGGCCAGCACGCGGCTCGAATAACCCATCAGGGTCGGAAACAGCGGCAGGCTCAGAAGCTCGGTTCGATAAGACCCGGACAACTTAGGATGCGGCACACCGTAGAGGGAGGAAATCCGCTCCTCGCTCAGCCTTTCGGGAACAGCGGCCACAAGCTGCTCGATTTCCGCAATAATGGGTCCACTCCATTGCCGCAAAGTTTCTCGATGCCGTCCGACCAATTGCCCGGATAAGTGGAACAGTTCAGCCGCCGTCAACTCGGCTAGTCCCTCCTTCATATCGCCGCGGGAAAGGTGATTGCGAACCCGCCAGAGTCGTGCCGGCTCGAGTCGTTTCCGTAGCTCGTCGAATACAGCCGCGCGGAGTTCTTCATTGACGACCGTGAGAGCAACCAGTTCCTCTCCCAGGCGAAGATGAAGTGCGACGAAGTGTTGTTCCGAGTTGGTCACGCCCCACCAGCGCGCCACGGTCGCGCCAAGCAAGATTTGCGGCGCCAGGTCCTGCCAGATCAGCGCTTGGCGCTCACTGGGAATCAAGAAGTTTTGCTCGGCGTCGGCCAGGGCGTAGGGAAGCTCGACCAACGATCCCACCAGGCGCCCCCCGGCGCTGTTGGGCCAGCCGGAGCCCAGCACCTTGGCCGGTCTCCAGGCCTGCCCGGTTTCAAGGCCGATAAAATCGTGGCTTCGAACGAAGAGCGGGTTCGCCCGAATCAGTTGAGCGCCCGGCGGGCTGTAGTAGATGTAGTTCAGCCCGACGAGGGTGTCTCGCAGGATGGGAGTCAGCTCGCCCCTAACTTCAGACAGTTTCTGTGGATTCCCCTGTGCCTTGTCGACGACCCGGCGCAGATTCAGTAAACGTTGCTGGTGGATGTGTTTTTCGACCCAGCTACCACGAGCAAAGGCGTTCGACTCCACCGGTGAAAGGTTCGCGCGCGGCAAACGCACCTCGGAAATCGTACCCGCCAGGCGATTCGCCATGGCCACGTTGAAAGCTTCGCCCCGAGAGACCCTCTCGAGATGATCCGCCAGGTCAAAGAGCGTTTTGAGTGAAACCAGCCGTTGCAGGGCGAATAGTGACGACATACGCTCGACAATAGCCGCGTGGACGGACGCGTCGGCCGGCGAAGGCTTGCCGGCCAAAAGTTCAATGAAACGCTGTTGGGGGGAGATATCGTTCGGCGAGCCTGTCTTCGCCAGAAGTAAGTTCGTAGCAGCCCGACCCGCATCGAAGATTCCGAGGCGGCTCCGCGCCCTCGCAAACAATTGGATCAACGATCGTAAGGTCGCGTCGGCGTCGGCTTCCGCGATATGCCCCTGCCGCACCAGGATCTGCCACAACCCGACGAGGGCCTGAAACGTGCCTCTGGCGTCCGCCCGCCGAAGCTGGTTGCGCCCTTTCCCGATCTCCGGCAACAGATCTTGGTAAGCGATGATGGTTTCCTCGGAAAGGGTCGGTACTTCCGCGAAGATCGGGTACTGTGCACCGAAGTTGTCGTAGTCCCGCATCAAACGGTCTACCGTGGCGGGTGTCAGCGGTTTGTTGCGATGCCGCTCGATGTTGGTTATGGCCATGAACATCTTCAACGGCTCGATTTCCACGAGCCGTCGACAAAACACGAACATCGCTTCGACGACATCGTCAGGCTGGGACCACGCGGCGACGGCCTTGTTGCGCTTCCCTTCGATCCGGGCGTGGCGATGCCAATCGAACAGTCGTTGCCAGTTTTCAACCCCACCTGGAATGTGGGCTTCGCCATCGGGACCGATATACAGGCGAGCGATCAGCAGCTGGAGATCGGAATTCGATCGGAAAATCGGCCGTGCGGGCCCGGGGCTGGTCGACTCTCCCCGCACGGCCAGATAAAATCGCTTCAGCCGTCTCGGCTGGGTCAAATATTCTCGCGTGCTGCCCTGGGCTCGCGACAAGGCGTCGAAGTAGGAAGCCATCCAACCGTCGTCGACTTCGATCAAGGCTTGAAAGAACTTTGCGCCGTTAGCCGGTGCGACGCCAACTAACTCACCCCAGGTTGACTCAGTGCGTTTTCCGCCGGGAACGACCGCTTTGCCGTCTTGAATCTCGAAGGAGCCGCCGAAAAAATCGAGGACGTGGGCAAAGTCCTTTAGCCGCTCGGCGGGAACGGCCTCGCGCAGCGCCCTCGCCGTCGGTTCGTGCAGACCGGCCATCGCGACATACAACCGAGCCAGAGCGGGATCTCCCAGGAAGGTATCCACAAACGAGCGTTTCCCCTTCTTGCGGGCCGCCGACAGCCAATATTCTTCGCCGAATATCACGGGGAGACGACTCGAACGGTAGGCCCTGTGAAAGGCGGCGTCCCTTCGATAGGCGTCTTCCAATTCGGCGAGCGGAAAGCCCGAGTCAATGGCAAGGAATGCGCGAGAGGGGTTAACGGTTTCCAACAGGGCGTTTGCTCCGCAAGCGTTGCGGAGACGGAAGCCGAGGATCCTCAACAGCCGAGCGGTTTCTTCCGACTCGCAGGAGGGGACATCGATCGTTTCGTTGGCTCCGGCGAATTGCTTCAGCTCCCTCGCCTGCGAGAGATACTGAATCACCAGCTTGAGGTACTCGGTCAGTACCAGACTCTCGGAGGCGCGACTGGCTCGGTAACCGGATGTGATGATATTACGAGCCAAAGCGGGTAGAAGCTCGTGGGGTCGTTGATCGCTGGAAAGTGCAGCCATGCGACGGAAGGAATACAGAAAACCGGGAATCTCAGTCCAGCCCGATTCGATACCGTCCGTCGCCGGTCCGGGCCCGCTTGGTACCTCCCATCCTTCGAGACCCGATCCGCCGATTTCCTTGTAAGAAGCGACATGCTTGCGCGCCGAGTCAAGGTCGCCATCGACTAGGGAGAGTAAAACCAGCCGACGGGTGATCCGGCGGCGGGAGTCGATTGATCCCGACGAACCTAGTGCCTCGAGAACCTTCGTGTATGCGCCGCTTCGACCGGAGTCCCGAAAGCGATCCAAAAACTCCGCGTAGGCCAGTAAAGCTTCAGCGTTATCAGGGGATTCTCTGGCCGCGCGGGCCAAAACGGCGCGGGCCTCGACCGTCTGCTGCGCTTGCTCAAGCTGCTCGGCCCGGCGAATCGCATCGCCCACAGGCTCGGCCTGCAACCAGCAGACAACGACCAACGCCAGAATCGTTGCTCGGATCATTTCCCTAACCCCCGACGGCCGCCTACCCCTATCGCGACCGACTTTTTGCGGTGAGGTCAACCTACCTCACCTACAACCTTCGTTGCGCACCGATTTTAGTCTTTCGTGGGGTGTTCTGACAAGCCCGTCAGTACTTTTGCGCCACACTCTTGCGCGCCGCGAGCCAGACCGTAACATAAGTTACGCTTAATCGCGCGGGGGCGAGGGAAGGAAGCGCGGTTAGTAAGTATGGTTCAGTTGTGGGCAAGAAACTGTTGGATGCGGTGAGCCTGTGTTTGATTGACGACGGAGGACAACTCTTCGAGGCCAGCGCCGCGCACGTGTTCGAGGCTTCCGAAGTTTCGCAATAGCTTTTGGACTGTTCTTGCGCCGACTCCGGGAATATTCAGCAGCGCGGATGTGAGTTGACGGGAATGCCGACGGCTGCGGTGAAAGCGCACGGCGAAGCGATGGGCCTCATCCCGGATCATTTGGACCAGGTGCAGGACAGGAGAAAAGCGCTCGAGTTGGATTGGCTCGTCCTCTTGGCCCGCGACGAAGATCGTTTCCTCGCGTTTAGCGATAGCCGCCAACGGCTGGTTGATGATGCCAAGTTGCTCCAGGGCCTGAGCGGCAGCATGGAGCTGTCCGATTCCCCCATCCACCAAGACTAGCCCCGGCAAGGGTTTCTCCTCTTGCTGTAATCGGCGATAGCGGCGGCCTACGACCTCCGCCATGGAAGCGAAATCGTCGATTCCCAGCACCCCTTTGAGAACGAATTTGCGGTAGTCCGACCGTTTCATCTTGCCGCCGTCCCAGACGACCATCGATGCCACGGTGTCGCTGCCCTGGATATGCGAAATATCGAAACATTCGATCCGAGCCGGCGTATCGGGCAGGTTTAGGGCATCTGTGAGCGCTGCCATCATGGCCTTCGGGGTTGGTTTCATCACGCGGAACCGCTGTTCGAAACAGTGCCGCGCATTGTTCCGCACAAGCTCAAGCATCGACTTCTTCGGACCACGCTGTGGCACCGCGATCTCGACCTTGCGTCCCCGTTTCTCCGTCAATAATTCTTGAAGCGCACTCTGGTCGTCAAACCCGACGGGGACGTGGACCAGCGAGGGGACGTACTGCTGGCTTAGGTAGATCTGTTTTAGTAGGGCCGAGAGGAACTCGGCCGGGCGCGACTCATGAGCATCTTCCCAATAGAACTCCCGGCGGTCCACGATTCGGCCGTTGCGCACGTGAAACAAGTTCACCGCTACAAGCGGCGCTTCCTGGTAGAGTCCGAAAATGTCGATGTCGCGGCCTTCGACGGCGGCCACTCGCTGTCGCTCGCTGAGCTCGTCGACGGTCGAGATAAGGTCCCGCAAGGCAGCCGCCTGTTCGAATTCCGTCCGGTTGGAAGCTTCGAGCATGCGGGATCGCAGCTCGCGGACCAGATCGCTCTGTCGGCCTTCGAGGAACATCCGAACGTCCTCGATGGCTTGGGTATAGATTTCGTCGGTCGTCAAGCCCTCGACGCACGGGCCCCAGCAGCGATGAATGTGATACTCCAGACACGGCCGCGGGTGGAAGCGCGTCAGGTCTACCCGGCAAGACGGGACTTTGAAATGGCGGTGAATGAAGTTCACCAGACGGTGTGCCAGATTGGCGGGAAAGTAAGGACCGAAATAGTTCGAGCCGTCCTTCTTGAGTCTTCGGGTCACGTACACCCGCGGAAAACGTTCCTTGGTCAGCTTGATGTAGGGGTACGTCTTGTCGTCGCGTAACAGAACATTGAATCGTGGCTGACGTTCTTTGATTAGGTTGTTTTCGAGAGCCAGTGCCTCCTTTTCATTGCCAACAGTGATGTAGTCGATTTCGTGGGCTTCGGCCAGCAGGCTGCCGGTCTTGGCGTCCGACAAGCGCTCGTCCACGAAGTAGCTTCGCACTCGGTCGCGCAGGCTCTTCGCTTTGCCGACGTAGATTACCCTCCCCGCGGCATCCTTATATAGATAAACTCCGGGAGAAGCCGGCAAACCGGCGGCCCGTTGTTTGAGCCGGTCCAGATGCGGGGTAACCGCCATAGCGAGAAACTCGCTTCGATTCTAGCAGAGGGGGTTTTTGAGACCTTCGGCTGAACCAACTCTCACGTCTTGAAAAGAAAGGCTAGGAAAGGCCGCGGATCTCAAAAGCGAGATCCGGAGCTACGGGTCTCTAAGGAATTCGTAGCACTGCTCGGCGCGAGCTCTAGAATGGGGATATGGCGTCTCCACCGACCCTTGTTTCCGTTGAGGAATACTTGCGGACCAGCTACGGCGACGGAGACCGAGAGTATCTTGACGGCCGCATCGTGGAGCGAAACTTGGGAGAGAAGGATCATAGCAAGACTCAGGGGGAACTGATCTACTTCTTCCGCGCTAACCGCGGGACTCTCGGAACATACGCATTCCCGGAACAACGGCTGCAGGTAAAACCGACCCGCTTCCGGGCACCCGACGTGTGCGTCTACATCGGCAAGGAGCCGGAAGAACAGGTCTTTCGGACGCCCCCATTTCTCGTGGTTTAAATCCTTTCCAAAGATGACCGTCCGCGCGATCTGGAAGATAAGGTTCGCGACTACCTTGAGTTCAGCGTGCCTTACGTCTGGGTAATCGACCCTGCTGCCAAGCTTGGGTACGTTCATACGAGAGAGGGCAAGAAACAAGCGGCGGAAGGCGTGCTAGAGACGAACAATCCTTCGATCAAGCTGGATCTGAAAAGCCTTTTCTAGTGTTTTGAGAGAGACCTCCGACCGCCCCGCTTCGCCCCGGGGCGTGACAGGCGGTGACTCTTGGGGACACGTACCAGGGTGATTGCTAGCCGCACCGCCGTTGCGATTGCAGGCCGGGTCGCAGCAGCGTTGAGATGGCACACGGCCCGACTCTATCGGCTATAGCCGGCATTACTCACCGCGAGCCGCGTTGCACGAGGGGAAAGCCCGAGCCGCCCCGGCTCATGGCAACACTTCGTGCACATCACCCAACGCACACTCTGTCTCAAGAGGGCGCGATGAATCGCGCCCCTACATCTCGAACGGCGGGAATTTACTTCTAGTACTGCCGACGGCTGGTTAGAAATGCGGACTAGAACGCGTGCAGCGCGAGTGCTCCTCGATAGAAGCAATAGAGGCCCGCCATCTGGATCACGTGATAGAGATCATTGTGATTGAAGTGCTCAGCCGGCGACCAGCCGCTTTGCTGCATCCCTAGCCCGATCACGGTTACGCCGATCCCCCTGACTAACCACCGACCCCCGGACTTCCGAAGCCCCGGATCGGCCGCATAAGGATGCCGAACGGAGGTCACGCCGGCCCAGAGCATCACCAAGCTACTGACTGCAATGGCCGCGACGGTGACGGTCCACACGAGACGCAGGTTCGTTGAGCTTAGGTAAAGGGCGAAGCCGTGCGCGGTCCCTCCGGCGAAGGCAGCGATGGCGGTCCCGACGAACGCGGCCATCCAAACTCGAATGGCGCCCAACCGCGGGGGCGGCGTCCGTCGCGCCAGCGCTGTCGCGTGGACCAGGCATTGCGCGGCGAGCAGATAGTCGGTCGCCATAGTCATTGGCTCCGTGATATGGGGGCTAGTCATAATAGCGTTCACCCAAGCTGTGATGGAACCAACAAATCTTTCCCGGGCACCGTTTGTCATGTGCGGCCGCGACATGTCGCGCCCCGGGGACCACCTGTCGCCACCTTCCGTCTCGAACCCCGTATGTCACGCGAACGCAGGTCGAGACACAGGAATTCGGGTACTTGACATAAGACTGCTGGTATGGCTATAGTAACTAGTTAATCATAGTTAATAGTATATTTAGTCATCACTAAATGACACGTCTGCTGTATTCACTTGCCCTAGCTGCTCTAGCAACCGCGGTACCCGCTTTCTCCCAGAGCGACGGGACCGAAACCTCCCAAGCTCGCATCGAGGAGTTGGAAAAGCGCATCGCCCGGCTCGAGGAAAGACTTCGTCAGCTCGAGGCCGAGCCTAGCACAGCCGTAGAAGAACCGGCCTCAGGGGTTACGGAAGAAGAGGGACCCACTGACTCGGTCTCGGCGCCGCCAGATTCCTCTGGCGAAGCCCCGCCGCAAGTAGCATCCTCGGCACCGACGAACGTGCCGGAGGTTCCGGACGCGGGGCAGGATCTAGCGTCCTCAGAAACCCGGTTGCCTTTCTCCGGGTACATGGACTTTCACTTCAATAACGTTCAGAACGAGCCAAGCCAGCTCGACTTTCACCGCTTCGTGCTGCTATTCGGGCACAGCTTCAGCGACCGCATCCAATTCTGGTCCGAGCTTGAACTGGAGCACGCGTTTGTGTCCGGAGAGGGCGAGCTCGGCGAGCTGGAACTCGAGCAGGCCTATCTCGACTTCCTCGTCAAGCCCTGGCTGAATTTCCGCGGGGGAATTCTGCTAGCCCCGGTGGGCCTCATCAACGAGCGCCACGAGCCGCCGGCGTTCAACGGAGTGGAGCGGCCCTTCGTCGACACAGTCATCATCCCGAGCACCTGGTTCGACTCGGGCGCCGGCATCTTCGGCGACCTCGGCCATGGCTTCGTCTACAAAGCTTATGTCATGTCGCCCCTTGATGCCACCGCTTTCGACGCCGAGGAGGGGATTCGTGGTGGGCGGCAGAAGGCATTTCAGTCAGTGGTGCAAAATACTGCCTACACCGGTCGGCTGGAATACCACGGCTTCCCCGGCCTTTCTCTAGGTGGGAGTGTGTGGTGGGGCAATACCGGGTTCAATCTCCCGGATATCAATCCCCGCGTTCGCGTCTTCTCGTTTGACGGCCGGTACAGCTTTTCGCGGTTCGATTTCCGCGGCCAGTTCGCCCGTGTCGACATTACGAGGACTGATGAGATCAACTTCCTGACGCAGTTTCGTACAGGTGTTAATCCGAATATTGCTCGCGAGATGCGGGGGTTCTATTGGGAGTCGGCTTACCATCTCTTGCCGCGGCACTTCCCCCACGACTTCGTGGCCTTTGCTCGCTACGAGAACTTCGATACCCAGCGCAGAATGGCGCCAGGCTTCCTGCCGCTGAGGCAATTCGATCGCGCGGCATGGGTGATTGGGGGAACGTACTATCCGGAACCGGATGTGGCGTTGAAGTTCGACTATTCGGTCCTGCGCAACCGGAGTTCCATCATAGAGGCGCATAACTCCCTCAACCTCGGGATCGGGTGGTGGTTCTGAGAGGACACAACGGGATGAATTGGTTCCACTTCACGCGGGAGCGAACGCCGTCGAGGACTCGAGACCGTATGAGTACCGCGCTGTTTTGCCGAGCTTTCTCGGTTCGCGGCTTACGGACCTCACTTCCGATCCTGTGGGCCGTCTGCCTGGCTTTACCGGGCGTCGGAACTGCCGAGCCGAGGACCGACGAGCGACCGGTCCGCGTAGTCAACATGCTGGCCGAGCGCTTTTTTTTCGTTCCTTCTCGTCTCAAAGTCGAGCAAGGAACGACCGTGGAGTTTCGAATTCGGAGTGCTGATACCAATCATGGGTTCCGCATCCGTAAGGCCGGGATCAACATCGTTGTTCCCAAACGCGGCAAGGGTCAGGCGACAGTCATTTTCCATGCCAAAGAGAAAGGCCGCTACGACTTTGAATGTTCGAAACCGTGCGGGGCGGGCCACAACATCATGCGTGGAACGATCATTGTGGAGTAGTCGATGAAGCTAAAGATCGTTAGCGCGGGGTGGGCTTTGCTTTTCGCCGCGCCTCTGCTGTTCGGACAGTTTGGGCGCCCCTCGCTGCCCGGCAATCCCCTGGTGGGTATTACCGCCGAGGAGTTCGAGCGGTTCCGCCTCGGGCTGGAGGACTTTGTCGAGGTCGAGGACGCCGACGAGGGCCTGGGACCTGCCTTTAACGGACTAGGCTGCTCGCAATGCCATAACTCACCCGCGATCGGAGGAGTCAGTCCTGTTTCGGAGGTTCGCGCCGGTTATCTCGACGAGGAGGGCGTTTTCCACGAGCTTGGCGGCGGTACTTTGTTTCACCTGTTTTCGATTCCCACCCATTCTTGTCAGCCTAAGATCCCGGCCGAGGCGAACGTCATTGCTCGACGGATACCCGTTCCGCTGTTCGGCGCTGGGTTGATCGAAGCCATTCCCGACGAAACCTTGCGGGCTCTCGAAGACCCCGACGACCTTGACAACGACGGCATCAGCGGTCGCGCCGCAATCATCACCGACGTGGGGACGGGCCGGGAGCGTGTTGGGCGCTTCGGCTGGAAGGCGCAGCATGCGACCTTGTTGGCTTTCGGTGCTGACGCCTATGTGAACGAAATGGGGATAACCAACGACCTGTTTCCGAATGAGGTGGCAAACGGATTTGATCCTGAACTGCTCGAGTTTTGCGACCGGCGGCCCGATCCCGAAGATGCTCCCGAGCCGTCGACCGGCCTCCGAGGGATCGACAACTTCGAAGCCTTCATGAAATTCCTGGCACCGCTGGATCGTGGGCCCATCGATGACGCGACTCGGCAAGGGGAAGCCGTTTTCGCGGCGGTCGGCTGCGCCGGCTGTCATGTGCCGGTGTTGATGACGGGCCGAAGCTCAAGCCCACTGTTCAACAACAAGCCCGTACCGCTTTACTCGGATTTGCTATTGCACGATGTCGCGACAGGGGACGGCATCGAGCAAGAAGCAGCCGCCCCTAACGAGATCCGTACCCCGGCGCTCTGGGGACTGCGACTTCGCCGTCCTTTCCTGCACGACGGAAGTGCTTCAACCGTCGAAGATGCCATTCTTCGTCACGGAGCAGAAGCCGAACAGGCTCGCCAGAGCTTCCTCGGCCTCGGCACGGAAGATCGCTCGGCGCTGTCGGCGTTTCTCCATTCGCTCTAGCACAACATCAAAAAGGTTAGCCCCGTGCCCGGGAGGAATTGATTCGCCCCGCCAGTGCTCGGCGGGAAACGTAGCATCTCGGGCCCCAAGTAAAGAATCCCGGGTATCACGACACTATAGACGAGAGCCTGGGGTACGCCACTAAGCCCGCATTTTCAATTTGGTGTTTGACATCCCGACCTTCCAGCGGCCTTGAGCGTCTTTATTCATAGGGGCTAGAGCCCGATGAGGACGCCAGGGAGGCCAACACCCAATGGGTGAAAAACAAACCAAGCCATTCCAGCTAAGTTTCAACGGCTTGTTGAAAGTCGATTTCCAGGGATCGCACGTCACTTCCGACGGTGGCCTGATTTTGGTTCGCGAACTGGACGAACGGCTCGGTCTCGGAGAACTGATTGACGAGCATCTCAGCGACTCCCGGCAAGGCACAAACAAGCAGTTCACGCTCGCTGATCTGTTGCGGCAGTCGGTCTACAGCCGCTTGGCGGGCTACGAGGACCTCAACGACGCCGAGCGGGTTTCGATCGATCCGACGTTTCGGCTGATCGGTTCGCAGAAGATCTGGGATCGCGGTGCGGCCTTGACCTCGACGCTGCACAGCTTCGAGACGGAGATGCTGGCGAGCGAAGAGAACCTGCTGGGGCTGATGGCGCTGAACCGAGAGCTGGTCGGGCAAGCGGAAGCGTTCGACGACTCCGAGCGGGTCGTTCTGGACATGGACTCCACCGAGAGTCCGGTCCATGGCCAACAGGAAGGCAGTGCCTACAACGGACACTTCGAGTCGGTCTGCTATCACCCGTTACTTTTGTTCAACGGTCATGGTGATTGCCTCGCTGCCAAGCTGCGTCCCGGCAACGTGCACAGCGCCGAGGACTGGGATGAGCTATTGTTGCCGGAGATCGAGCGCCAACAGGCTGCGGGCAAGCAGGTCGCCTTCCGGGGCGATGCGGCCTTTGCCAAGCCGGAAGTTTATGAGGCTTCGGAGGAACGCGGAGTACAGTACGCCATTCGCATTCCGGCCAACAAGAGCCTGGAGTTGGAGATCGAAGACATCTTGTTTCGGCCGCCGGGAAGGCCCTCCCGGAAGCCCTTGGTGCGCTACAAGAGTTTTCGCTATCAGGCGGAGAGTTGGTCGCAGGCGAGGCGGATCGTCGCCAAGGTCGAGCATCACCAGGGCGAGCTGTTCCCGCGGGTCGGATTCATCGTGACGAGCATGAGCTTGCCAAGCCGCTCGGTGGTGCGCTTCTACAACAAGCGCGGCACGGCGGAGCAGTGGATCAAGGAAGGCAAACAGGCCACGCATTGGACAAGGCTGTCGTGCCATCGGTTCCGGGCGAACGAGGTACGGCTACAACTGAGCGTGCTGGCCTACAACCTGGGCAACTTGTGGCGGCGGCTCGGACTGCCGAACAGGATCAAGAGTTGGTCGCTGACGAGCTTGCAACACAGGTTGATGAAGACCGGCGGTCGGCTGGTCAAGCACGCGCGGTATTACTGGCTGCTGCTGGCCGAGGGGTATCTGAACCGCAGGCTGTTCGGCGACATGCTGCACAGGATCTGGGCGCTGCCGCTGCCAAGCGGGTAGCGTTGACCGGGCGAGGATCAACAGTTTTCGGCTCCAAAAGATTTCGCAAGGAGCAGTGTCGGCCGGAGCGCCGTTCAGGCCGCTCAATCAACGTCTGTGAGCGGATGGACGAGCCCTGGCGCCTACCGGCGGAGGTCATGTGCAGGGTTCAGCGCGAAAAGACGTGGTATTCGGGGCAGCGCGGGTGTATACTTTCACCGTGCCAGGGCCAAAATGGAAATCCTGGCTAAGACTGCTCTCACGATGTGGAGTCAATATTGGATGCTCATAGTACTGCTGGCTGCCGCGGGGCTCTTTTACTTGCTCTACCACGCTTCCGGCTCTTTGGGATGGGAAACACGAGGGGTGCTCGACCCGATCATCGATCAGATCCGCGCCATGGTCGAAACCATGTTCGACGGTTGGTGAGTGACCGCAAAAACGCCGATAAGGAATAGCGAAGAGACGTCGTTTGACGAGGTGCTTAACCTTCAAACCAGCTTTCTGCGATCCCGCATCGTGTACAACTTACGCTTTTCGGGATAAGACGGCTCGACGAGAGGATGAACATGAACATGACCAGGTCGTTATTCTTAGGCGTTTCTCTCCTTGTAGCGGGCTCGGCCACCGCCAACGACCAGATTCAAGTCCGAGGCCTTGGCTTCTACCACGCCGTGGAAGTGGGTAAATCACCCCCCTTGATAGAAGAGGCAGCTGGGGTGAGGATTCTCGGATACGATCCCGAAACCGATCCAACTCATGCCACCGCCGATCGGCATGCTGTTCCTCATCGCGCGGTGAGAGCCGCGGCTGCAACACCGCGACCGCGGCCCGTCCGACGTATACGCTACGGTACAGGGCGGGGCTACGCACCAGGAATTCGTTACGGGAACGGTGTCCGCTACTCGCCGGGAATTCGTTATGGAAGCCGTAGCAGCTACCGCCCAGGGATACGGTACGGCTCGGGTGTCCGCTATGGTTCCGGCATCCGTTACGGCTCAGGTCGCGGATACGCTGCAGGCGTCGGTTATAACCGGTCGGCCAAGCGGTGAACGCAGGCCGTGACAACCACAGCCACGCTGGTGCCGAGGTGTTGACGGCATTTCTCCAGGGGTCGGGTGGGCGGCGTTGAACGAACGCTGTTTGTAAGGGTACAATTCATTGCGCCCGGGAGGGGGTAGGGACGAGCGGCCGCAGCGGGCGCGATGAATCTCGCCCCTACAGATAATTGGGGCCATGTTTGACAGATGCACCTTGGTGGGGGTCGACCACCGTGTCGGCCCGCTGCCGATCAGTACATATTGTCCAGTGCGAATCTGTGGAAAAGATCGTACATCGATACTGTTGGGCGGGCAGGCCGCCCCTACGCGCTCCTGGTGAGAAAAGCAGCTAGCTGTTGACGTCGAAATAAATGCAGTCGGGATGCTGGAAGACGACCGCGCTGACACTGGCCTCGGGATCCATCATGTAGCCTTCGGTTAGCCGCAAGCCGATTTCCTCAGGCTGGAGCAGCTTGAACAGGCCCTCTTGGTCTTCGAGAGCCGGGCAAGCGGCGTAGCCGAAGCTGTAGCGCCGGCCGCGGTACTTCGTCTTGAAGCGGTCGAGCATGGTCGTCTCGGGGGGGTCGGGCCAGCCCCAGTCCTCGCGAATACGGCGGTGCAGCCATTCGGCGCAAGCTTCCGCCGTCTCGATCGCCAAGGCCTGAACGGCGTGGGACTTTACGTACTCTCCCTGGCGTTTGTATTCTTCCGACCGCTCTCGGATCCCTTCGCCCGCTGTAACGGCGAAGATCGCGATGGTGTCGCGGGTGCCGTTCTTACTTGGCAAAATGTAGTCGGCGAGGCATAATCCATCGGGCCGCTTCTGGCGCGGGAAGCTAAAGCTGTGGACCGGACCGTTCCCACCCGGCGCGGAGACGCGAATCGCATTCCCAGAGCTTTCGGACTCGAAAAACCGCCACACGGCTCGAGCCTTCATGTAATGTTTGGCTTCGTCCTTGACGTCTTCGACGATGCCATGAAGCTCCAAGGCCTTGGGATCCCGCTCGGCCAACTTCCGCTCGAAGTTGCCTCGAAAGCCCATGTGCCGTCCATACAGCATTTGCGGATTGATGTAGCTCCAGATTTCCTCTAGCTGTGGCACGTCTCGGACGATTCGCTCCCCATACGGCGCCGCTGCCGGCGGCACCTCAAGGCTCACCTTCGAGCTGCGCCCGGTGGATTCGGCAAGCTGCTCTTTCTCTTTCGCCGGGATTTCGGCATGCGCCTGATGTTCGTCGAAAACGCCTTGGCGCTGGTCAGAGTCCATCAGGCGATTCATCAGGCTCAGCCCTGTCATAGCGTCTTTGGAGTAGCAGACGGCCGACTCGTACTGGCTTGCGATCTTGGTCCGAGTGAATTTTTCGCTCAGAGCCGCTCCTCCCACCAGCAAGGGAAGGGAAACGCCTGCCTCGCGCAGGTCCGTTGCCGTAATAACCATTTGTTGGGCGCTTTTCACTAGTAGGCCCGACAAACCAATCACATCGGGTTGGTGCTCTCGATAAGCTCTGATCAGCTCCTCCGGCGGAACCTTGATGCCTAGATTGATGACCGCAAAGCCGTTATTGGTCAGAATGATATCGACTAGGTTCTTGCCGATGTCGTGGACGTCGCCCTTCACGGTGGCGAGGATCACTTTCCCCTTCGACGCACCCTCTTCCTTCTCCATGAACTGTTCGAGGTGCCCCACGGCGGCCTTCATCGCCTCGGCTGACTGCAGGACCTCAGCCACGATGAGTTCGTTGTTGTTGAACAGCCTGCCTACCTCCGCCATCCCATCCATCAGCGGACCGTTGATAATGTCGAGAGGCTCGAGTCCCTCTTGCCGCTTGAGTTCGAGGTCTGGAATCAGGCCTTCCTTCGTGCCTTCAATGATGTAGTTCGCCAGGCGCTCGTCGAGAGGCAGGTCGGCGATGGGTTTTTTCACCCGACTCGTCGCGCCCCGAAAGTGCTCGGTAATCGCGGCGATATGATGCTGGTTGATGGCGGCTTTCTGCTCCCGGCCCTGCTGGCGGTGGTCCCGAGGAGCGTCGGATCCCTCAGGCGGGTAGTTCCACAAGAGGTCTTCGGCTAGCTTCTTCTCTTCGTCTGGAATGGCCGCATAGCGCTCCAGCTTCTGCGTGTTAACGATCGCTAGATCCAGGCCGGCCTTGGTGACGTGATAGAGGAAGACGGAGTTAACCACCTCGCGCGCCGCGGACGGTAGTCCAAAGCTTATATTGCTGATACCTAGGATCGTCTTCGACTGCGGAAGCGCCTGTTTGACGAGACGCACGCCTTCGATAGTCTCAACCGCGCTGCCGCTATAGTTCTCATCGCCCGTGCCACAGGGAAATACCAGCGCGTCGAAAACAAGATCTTCCTCCGCCAAGCCCCATTTCTCGGTGCAAAGCTTGTGCGCCCGCTGGGCAATGGCAAGTTTGCGCTCGCGGGTGATGGCTTGCGCCTGCTGCTTGTCCTCGTCGATGGATCCGATAATGATCGCCGCGCCGTACTTCTTAAGCAGTGGCACCACCCGATTGAATCGCTCTTCGCCGTCTTCGAAGTTGATCGAGTTAATGATGCTCTTGCCCAGGCAATAGGTCAGCGCTCGCTCGACCGCCTCCGGACTGGTGGTGTCGATCATCAACGGCACCTTGACCTTGTGGATCACCTTCTCGTAAAAGCGGTCAATGTCGTCGAGTTCTTCACGATCGGGATTCTCGAGGTTGATGTCAATGATCTGGGCGGCGTTTTTCACCTGCTTGCGGCCGATTTCGGCCGCTTCTTCAAACTTCTCATCGCTGATCAGCCGCTTGAAGGCCCGCGAACCGACCTCGTTGGTTCGCTCCCCGACGAGCAGAGGGCGGTTGTCGTCACTGGCCTCTACCAATTCGATTCCGCTGTAGTAGCTGCGCAACGGCCCTCGGTGTGTGCGAGGCGGCCGGCCTTCGACCATTTGTGCGATGGCGCGGATATGCTCCGGGGTCGTACCGCAACAGCCGCCGATCATGTTCAGCCAGTCGTTCTTGACGAACCTTTCCAGTGACGACGCCAGCGATGTTGGCGTCTCGAGATACTCTCCTTCCTCATTGGGCAGACCGGCGTTCGGGTAGCAGGAGACGCGGGTCTGCGCCATATTGTGCATCGTCCGAATGTGGTCGGTCATGAACTCCGGACCGGTGGCGCAATTCAGCCCGATCGACAGCAGATCCACGTGCCCGAGCGACGCCACGAGGGCGTCCGCTGCCTGACCAGCCAACATTGTCCCCATCGGCTCAATGGTTCCGGAGATCATGATCGGCAACCGGAAGCCGAGCTTGTCGAACGCCTGTTGGATCCCGATCAGTGCTGCCTTGACGTTGCGGGTGTCTTGGCAGGTCTCGACCAGCAGGATGTCGCAGCCGCCTTCGGCCAGCGCCTCGGCTTGTTCGCCAAACGTCTGAATGAGTTCGTCGAACGTAATCCCACCCGTGACCGTAATTGCCTTGGTCGTCGGCCCTATCGAGCCGGCGACGAAGCGAGGCTTTGCCGGCGTTGAACATTGCTCGGCGGCTTGTCGCGCCAGTTGGGCGGCAGCGAGATTGATCTCGTGAACCTTGTCCTCCAAACCGTATTCGCTAAGAACGACCGACATTCCTCCGAAAGTATTCGTCTCGACGATATCGGCCCCGGCTTCGAAGTATTCCCGGTGAATGTCGACAACGACATCCGGGCGGGTCAGCACCAGGTTTTCGTTGCAGCCTTCCAGTGCAGGACCGCCGAAATCCTCCGCTGTTAGATTCCTTTCTTGCAGGCGAGTCCCCATCGCGCCGTCCAGGACGGTAATGCGCTCGTCGAGGACTTCGTGAAGCAGTTTCGTCTGATCGTCTCGAGCGCTCATGGCTAATCGGATGCTAACGGCTAGGGGTAGCTCTCCCGCGCTCCGCTGCGGGGTGTGCTGTTGCTCCCGCCGGCGGTTCAAGCAGGCGCGGGATCCGCCCTTCAAGGTGTGGATAATCGGCGTTTCCGGGCTATTCTTTTATTATAGGCTCGCCTAAAGCGTCAACCCACCAGGTCGAAACGAAGGGCCTCCGGGGACCCTTCGGCCCCGAAACCGACCTAACCTGAAACTTCGATTCGGCGAGCCGCCGCCGTGAGAAACGGGGTCAGGGTCACTTTTTGACGATGCGAATAAAACCATCCTCGTCCACCGCCGCGGTGTCGCCGGTGACGAACCAGCCGTCGCGCATAACGGACCTGGTCCCGACCGCATCGCCGAGATATCCGTTCATCAGGCTGGGGCCTTTGACAAGCAGCATACCCTCGGCGTCGCTGGGGAGTGTTTCCCCGGTATCGGGATCGACGATCTTAGTGCTGACGGCGGGCACGGGGTGGCCGACGGTCCCGGCTTTGGAGCCGATCTGACGCCTCCTACCGTGGATGAAGTTGGGGACGTTGACAGCGACGACGGGCGACATCTCGGTGCACCCATAGCCCTCCATGAGGGGCAGGCCGAACTTTCCTTCGAATTCAGCCGCAAGGGATTCAGACGCCGCCTCGCCGCCGAGCAACGCATACCGCAAGGAAGCAAAGTCTTCCTGGGAAGACTCACGTACGTAGGTCGAATACATCGAAGGTGTTCCCACGATAGTCGTCGCCTGCAAAGAGCGAATCAGCTTTCCAACTGTGATTGGATCAAAGGCGTCGTCGTGATAAATGACTCCGCAACCGGTCAGTAGCGGAAACCAGAGAGTTACCGTGAACCCAAAGGCATAGTGGAAAGGCAGAACGCCGACAACCCGGTCGGTATTCGCCACCCAAAAAAGCTGTGCCATAGAATCAACGTTGGCGAGAATGTTTTGATGCGAGAGGATTACCGGCTTAGGGGGTGCGGCTTTGCCTGCCGTGTAGACGACCGTGGCCATACTGTCAGGGCCGACAGCTTTCTCGCGATAGATAGCTTGCAGCAGGCGGCTCGGTAGCACGAAAATCGCTATAAACACGAGGGCCCTCAGAGCGGTGGAAGTATGCTCGAGGGCGTCTTCGAGGTAGAGGATCCGCGGCCCGGGAGAACGATCGCGCGGCGCGTAGCGTCGAGAGCAAATGACCGTTTCGATCCCGCATTCCCGCAGCGCCGCCGCCAGCCTCTCGGGGTCTCGATCGTTGAGGTTGATGGGAACCCGCCCCCCCAGTAGCACCGCAACGTTGGCAACAGCGCCCTCGGTGGAGGGGGGAACCAGCAGGCC
The DNA here is from genome assembly GCA_965222095.1 of Bryobacterales bacterium. Taxonomy (GTDB): domain Bacteria; phylum Acidobacteriota; class Terriglobia; order Bryobacterales; family UBA6623. The sequence goes on along the minus strand of CBDCTD010000003.1, from coordinate 1,182,949 downwards.
CACCCGCTCACCAGCCGGCTTTTCCCCGTCAAGCTGCCGGCGAAGCCACCCTGCAGTTAGCAAAGCTTCGACAAGCACGCCGCCATAGCTGAGCCGCGCGCCGCTCGCATCCGTCGCGGCCAGGGAAAACCAATGGCGCTTCGCGGTTCGTATGAACCGCAGGTGCAGTTGGTCTCGCGGCGTGACTCGGTGGGCCGCGGCCTCGCTTCCCAACTCCATCACCGCCTGGCGCACATCCTCCGCCGTCGCCGTGGGGGCCAGCGGCGGTCCGAACGAAACCGTGACGCGACGGGGGAACCTCTCCGGCCACCGGAGTAAGAAACGGCCCTCTTTGAAGCTGAAGATGCTGCCCCAGAGGCGGTCGAGATTGACCGGAATGATCGGAGCGTCGAGTCCCTTGATGATTCGCTCCAGTCCACGCTTGAAAGGCAGCATCCCGCCGGTCCGCGTGATCGAGCCCTCGGCGAAGATGCAGATGACATGTCCTTGGCGCAACTGCTCACGGGCGAGTTCAATCGATTCCGCCCCTCGCTCCGGGTCGCCCCCCTGGATGGGGATGGTGTTCATGCGCCGCAAGATCCAGTTCAAGGCCTTCATCTCGTAGTAAGGGCGGTAGACAAGAAACCGAATGAAGCGCTGAACGCAACCGCCGACCAGGAAACCGTCGACGTAGGAGACATGATTGCTCACGAGTAGCGCCGGCCCACGGAACGGAACATGCTGTTGGCCGATGATGCGGATGTTGTAGAAGGTGTGCGCAAAGAGCCACAAACAAAAGCGGATCAGGAAATCGGGAACGGTGGCGAGGATATAGATCGTGACGGCGAAGGTGACCAAACCGAAGACGAAGATGATTCTGTCCGGGGCCATACGGAATACATCGCTCGAAAGGTACAAGGCGCCGGAGGCTAGCAGAATGCCGATCATGTTCAGGAAGTTGTTGGCTGCGATCAGGCGGCCACGCTCGTCCGCGCCGCTCTTCTGTTGCAGCAGCGAATTCAGAGGGACGATAAACAACCCGGCAGTGAACCCCAGCAAGCTCATTGCGATCCCGGCCTGAAGATATGAGGATCCCGAGGCCGCCAGCCAGATAGCGGCGAATCCCATGCCGATCGAGCCTAGGGGCGTCAGACCCAGTTCCACTTTGTCGCCGGACAGCCTTCCGGCAGCCAGGCTGCCAACTCCGATACCGAGGCCGAGGAAAGTGATGAGACGGGCCGTCCACTCGTCGCCGACTGCTAGGACGTCCCGAGCGAATAGGATCGTCACCAGTTGTAACAACGCGCCCAGAAACCAGAAATATGAGATCCCGAGTACCGTGAGCCAAAGGGGCTTGTCGCGGTATATGCGGCGAAGGCCGTGAAAGATCTCGGCCCACGGGTTGAGCTGAAACGGCTTCTTGGTCTCGGGATCGCGAACCCTGGAAATGCCGAAACTCGTGAGAAAGCCGCCTACGGCGATCACGGCCAGTACGGAGCCGATCAACCACGTCCGTCCTTTCCAGGCAACGAGCATCTCGCCGCCGAGCCAGGTCCCCAAGATGATGGCTACGTTGGTGCTCATCTGAACGAGAGCGTTGGCACGGGAAAGGTCTTTGTCGGGAACCATCTCGGGCAAGATGCCGTACTTCGCCGGGCTAAACAGGGTCGATTGCAATGCCATCAGAAACAGCACGGCCAGCATGAAACGGAGGTCTTGCACATAGAGAGCGAAAACCGCAAGCAGCATCGAGATAATTTCGAGCGATTTCGTAGCGATCAATACGGAGCGCTTGTTGCGCACGTCCGCCAAGTACCCGGCGTAGCCGGAGAAAAGGAAAAACGGCAGGATGAAAACCGTACCGACCAGGGCGAGGGCCCGGCCTTCCGACCCGCCCGCCGCCAGATTTACGGCCAGCAAGGTTACAACGATCTTGTAGACACTATCGTTGAACGCCCCTAGGAACTGCGTCCAGAGGAACGATGCAAAGCCGCGGGATTGGAGGAGTGTTCGGAATCGTCCGAGAGGCATGCGAAGAGCACCAGAGGATCACACGTTAGCGCACTCGGCGAATCTTCGCTCCCACGGCAGCGAGTTTCTGCTCGATCCTCTCGTAGCCGCGGTCAATGTGGTAGACGCGGTCGATCACGGTCTCACCCCGCGCGGCCAAGGCAGCGATGACGAGACAGGCGCTGGCACGCAGGTCCGAAGCCATCACGGTCGCGCCGCTGAGCGATGTGGGACCTCTCACCGTGGCGCGGTTTCCTTCGAGCGTAATGTCAGCTCCCATACGCGTCAGCTCGGAGACGTGCATGAAGCGGTTTTCAAAAATGGTCTCAACGATTTGAGACTCCCCTCTTGCCTGGGTCATTATGACCATCCACTGCGCTTGCATGTCGGTGGGGAAGCCGGGGAATTCCTTCGTCGCCATGTCGGCGGCCTTCAATGGGCGACCGCCCGAAACTCGGACAACGCCAGTCTCGGGGGAACAAACCTCGGCACCGGCTTGGGCCATCTTGGTTATCAGAGCGTCAATGTGCCGGCTCTCGGCTCCCGTAATCGTGAGATCACCGCCCAGCAGGGCGCCGGTCAGCAGATAGGTTCCGGCTTCGATGCGATCGGGAATGATTGTGTGACTAGCGCCTTGAAGCTTGGCGGTTCCCCGGATGCGGATTGTCGAAGAGCCCGCGCCGTCGATCGACGCTCCCATTTTCGTCAACAGATCCGCCAGATCGACGATTTCGGGCTCACGGGCAGCGTTCTCGAGGATCGTTTCACCGTCGGCTATCGTTGCCGCCATCATCAAGTCTTCCGTACCAGTGACCGTAATTCGATCGAAGCGAATCAGCCCGCCTTTCAGCCCCCGCGGGGCACGAGCCTCGACGTAGCCGTGCCGCTGTTCGATCGTCGCACCCAACTCTCGAAGGCCTGTTAGGTGAAGGTTGATGGGACGCGCCCCGATAGCGCATCCTCCGGGCAAGGAGACACGGGCTCGCCCGGTGCGTGCCACCAGTGGGCCGAGGACCAAGCTCGAGGCGCGCATGGTCTTGACCAGGTCGTACGGCGCCTCGGGAGACGCTACCGACTCAGCGCGGATCGAGTACCCGCCGTCCTGGTTTCGGACCGTTGCGCCGATGCTTTCCAACAGCCGCGCCATGGTCCGAATGTCCCGAACCTTGGGGATGCGATTGAGGACGACTTCGCGATCACTCAGCAAAGCGGCCGCCATCGCCGGCAGGGCAGCATTCTTGGCACCGCTTATCGGGATCTCTCCGTTCAGCTCGGAGCCGCCTTGGATGACGAATTTGTCCACTGGCTTTACTCTACCGGCAAACCACGGGCATAGACTCGCCGCACATTGAGATCTGAATCCATCAGGAGAAGATCCGCGTCGGCGCCTGCTTGCAGGCAGCCCTTTCGATCGTCAATGCCCATCATGCGCGCTGGATTAAGAGTAGCCATCTGAATGGCCTGCTCCAGCGGTAGATTGAGAAAGTCGCGCATGTTGCGGACAGCGCGGTCGAGCGTGAGAATGCTCCCGGCCAGTCTGTCCCCGTAGTAGCAAGCGCCGTCTCGGGCCTCGACCGTGAGCCCACCCACGCGGTACTCTCCCGGCGGCATTCCGGTTGCCGACAGACCGTCGGAAACGAGCGCAATGCCGTCCCTCCCCTTGCAGCGGTAAAGAAGTTGGATCGCCACGGGATCGACGTGGACACCGTCGGCGATCAGCTCCGCTGTCACGCTTCGATCCGCCAGCACTGCTCCGATCACGCCGGGATCGCGGTGCCGGAAAGGCCGCATGGCGTTGAACACGTGGGTGGCCCGGCGGACTCCGAGTTCCACGGCCTTCGTGGCCTGCTCGTAGGTCGAGTCCGTGTGACCCATGGACGGCTGCACACGCGTTTTCAGCATTTCTTTAATCAGCTCTGAAGCCCCGGCCAGTTCGGGGGCCAGGGTTACGATTCGCAATTGACCCCCGGCCGCCTCAGCTAGCTCGCGGTAGGCATCGAGGGTGGGCTCGACCAGGTGCTCGGCTGGATGCACCCCTCGGCGGTTGACACTCAAATAAGGCCCTTCCATGTGGATGCCGAGAGGCTGGGCCATCGGCCTCGACCGCGTTTCGGACTCCCGCACGTAGTCGGCCAAGAACTCGAATGCGCGACAAATATCGGCTTCCGGTGCGGTCAGCGTCGTAGGGTAGTACGAAGTAGTCCCGAAGCGAGCCAACGTTTGGCAGATGACATCGAGGGACTCGCTTGAGGCCTCCATGACATCGCGCCCGCCCGCACCATGGTTGTGCGTGTCAACGAAACCCGGTGTGATGATTCCTTCGTCAAGACGAACCTCCCGGGCGCCTTTAGGAAGGTCGGTGGCTTCTCTAGGGGCGACTTCACGAATGCGGTCGTCCTCGATGATGACGACGCCGTTCCGGATCGGCGCCGGTGTGTACAAGGTGCCGGCGACAAGCGCTGTGAGGGGCATGATGCGCAATCACACGAGCGAAGGGAGACGAACCCTAGCCCGTGGTGAAAGTCCCGGCTTCAAAAAGCGGGCAACCCCTGCGTTGTTTCCGAGCTCAGCGCCATTGTCATGGGAGAACACCCTCATAGTCATCTCGCACGTATAGGTGTTCCGAGGCATTATTTCGTGATCGCTTCCGGTTCGTTTGCGCCGAGGAGTGCTTCCACTGCTTTTTGCTTCTCCATGAATTCGCTGAGAAGCGCCTGGTATTCTTGGCTTTTCACCAATGTATTGCGAAAGTACTCTCGAAAGCTCGGCCAGTCCCGTTGATCGTCGTTCCTCTTCCTCAGCGCCGCAACCTTCGCCTCCAGTGCTGCATAGCCGGGATCGGCTACTCGGAGGGTCTGCGTATCTTCGTCCGACCAGGTATGATTGGTGAATCGAGACAGGCCCTTGGTGAGCACAATGCGCGAGGGATCGTCTGCCAGCAGGTACTCAAACTGGGACGTCCTGCGGTCAAGATAGGCCACTTGCAGGTCTCTCTGGGCCGTAGCGACCGCTTCAAAATCTGGCCGTTTCCCGATCACTAATTCCGCCAACCCACGCTGCCACTCAAGTTGCGCGGCGGCGTATGCGGCCTGGGCCTTTCTGGCAGTCTCATCAAAGTCGGCGGCGGTCGCCGGAGAGATCACAAGAAAAGCGAAAACGGGTATGCTCATCCGTGTCTGAACGTCAAGACACCTCATCAATCCCAAAACCTTTCACCCTTAGGGAAACAGGCGGCTCTCCAAGGAACTATGTACCGCTCTCCGACCCCATCGCTTCCGACAAACTGTCTCCGGCTTCGGCAAGCCTTTGGAGGGCGGCGTCGGGAGCCAATCCGAACTTGGCCATAAGAATCGCCACCCTGACGTCACGGTCAGCTTGGGCCAAAGCTCGCGCGGCAACGCCGTCGTCACATCCGGCAACCTCGGCCACAATCCGCCGGCCGCGAGCGATGAGCTTCTCGCTTTTGAGTTGCAGCTTGACCATCAAGTTCCCGAGAACGTAGCCCATCTTTACCATGACCGCTGTCGAGAGCATATTGAGCACCAGTTTTTGCGCGCTACCGGCCTTCATGCGGGTAGAGCCGGCAATAACCTCAGGCCCAACGACCGGTGTGATCGCGAGATCCACGTTTCGGGACAGCTGAGTCTCGGGGTTGCAACTTAGCCCCACGGTGAGAGCTCCGAGCGACCGAGCATACGCCACCGCGCCCAGTACGTAAGGCGTTCTTCCGCTGGCGGTGATTCCCACAAGCGCATCTTTGGGGCCGAAACCGCGTGCCTCGAGATCCGCCTGGCCAGCGTCCGGGTCGTCTTCGCTGCCCTCAGACGCCCGAAATATCGCCGCCTCTCCCCCCGCAAGCAGCCCTTGGACCTGTTCGGCCGGCGTGCCGAAAGTCGGCGGACATTCCGCGGCGTCCAAGACACCGAGCCGGCCACTCGTCCCGGCACCGACGTAAAACAAGCGGCCACCCTGCTCGAAGCGCTGGACGATGGCGTCGACCGCCGCTGCGATCTGAGGGATCTCCTGCTTGACCGCGTCTGCGACGGTCTGATCTTCCCGGTTGATGAGTTCCAGCAGTTCGACGGTCGAGACCCGGTCGATTCGCTCTGAAGCGCGGTTTTTCTCTTCGGTGAGAAGCTGCTCCATCCGAGGCCAAGGGAAGTATAGCAGAGGGTTCCGGGGCTTCCCGGGCTTCCGGGGTACATCTGATGAGCCAAGGGGTCTGCCGTTGATACGCAAAGCGCCGAGAGTGTGGGGGGCAGTGAAAAAACCTGACGGCAGCCCCTCGCGCGTGAGTCATTGATGGCGCTTGGGACCGCCCCGGTATTTTTCACAGACCCGTGGGCAAGCGGTGCGGGGCGCAATGGTCGTTGCGGCGATTTGGCCCTAGCTCAGTTCGTTGCTATCGCACAGCCTTGCGAGAAAACGGAGTCGCACCCACGGAAGCTGCGGTCAAGGTCGCGATTAGGCTCAGTTGCCGGGACTGAAGAACCAGTTCGGGCGAGCATTGTTGCATCTCCGAGCCGGTCAGCCCCGGCTGTCGCGCCTCCAAGCTGTTGTGGTGGTGAAGCTCGCAAGCAGAGATCCCTCGACAACCCGGCGCAGCTCGCGGTCTTCCCACGGCTCAACCAAAAGGTCGTAGGCCCCTCGCCACAGGATCTCGGACCACAAGCTCTCGTCCGCCAGCGCCGAGCTCACGATTACGCTGGCCTGAACGTTGTTTTTCACCGAGCACTCGAAAATGTCACACCAGCCTCCGTCCGGCAAGGTGACGCCGGTGATGATCACCTCGACAGGCGGACGGGTGGCGAGCAGGGCTCGCGCTTCCTGACAGTTGGCCACCGTCAGGACGTCCAAATTCAGTTTTTTGAGATTCTCAAGAAGCGGCAGGCGACGCTCCTGGTTCATGGCCACCAAGGCCATCGCATCGTTTTTCACACCGCCCTCCCCGAATTGGAATGAGCGGGCTCCGAGACGCGATCCAGGACGTTTGTTAGACTCTGACAACTCCCCTTAGGTCGGCTGGGGGGTCGCCCAAACGCGTGACCGGGAGTCCTCATCCCATTCTCAGACAGAACCTCCGTCGGCGCCAATGATAATCGCCCGTTTACCCCGAAATTGGGGAAAAACACCGCCGATTTGCCATGACCCCGCAAGGAGTGGGAGAATCACTTTTTTCCGCGGCTTCCTCTCCCTATGAGCAAGGTCAGTCGAGCACTTCTCAGCGTCACCGACAAGAGCGGACTCGCCGAGTTCGGACGCCAGCTGGCCGGCCTCGGCGTCGAACTGGTCTCCACCGGCGGGACCGCGCGGCTGCTGCGTGAGTCGGGTCTTGCCGTGCAGGAAGTGTCTGAGATCACCGGCTTCCCGGAAATGCTCGATGGGCGCGTGAAAACGCTGCACCCCACCATCGCCGGCGGAATCCTGGCTGTGCGATCCAACCCTGAACACATACAGGCGCTTTCGAAACACCGCATCCCCCTCATCGACATGATCGTCGTAAACCTTTATGCCTTTGAGAAGGTTGCCGGTCGAGACGACGCGACTTTTGACGAAATCATCGAGAACATCGACATTGGCGGCCCAACCATGATCCGAGCCGCGGCCAAGAATTTTCCCGATGTCGCCGTCGTAACCGACCCGGCCGACTACGGCGAAATCGCTCAGGAGCTCGAAGATCACGACGGCGAGCTATCCCTAGAAACGCACTGGAGGCTAGCGCAAAAGGCGTTCCAGCTGACCGCCGCCTACGACCGCGCAATCAGCACGACCCTTCCTCGGCTTTCGCCCTCCGGTGACGCTGCCTCTGAGGATGAGGCCGAGTCCCTTCCGCCGGCGCTGAACATTGCGGTTCCCCGAAAGCTGACCTTGCGCTACGGTGAAAACCCCCATCAGCTGGGCGCACTTTACGCTTCCGGTGATTCCGGCATCGCGGGCGCACGGAAGCTCCACGGAAAGGAGCTTTCGTTCAATAACATCGTGGACCTCGACGCCGCCTGGCAGTTGATTCAGGAGTTCAGCCGTCCGGCGGTCGCCATCATCAAGCACACCAACCCTTGCGGCTGCGCGGAGCAGGAAACCCCCGCGGAGGCCTTTCTGAAGGCGCTCGAATGTGACCCCGTTTCGGCGTTCGGGTCCGTATTGGCGTTCAACCAAGAGGTGGACGCCGAAGCCGCCCGGGCCGTCTCGGAGCTATTCGTTGAGGCCATCGCGGCGCCCGGATATTCCTCCGAGGCCCTGACGGTCCTTACTCAGAAAAAGAACATCCGCCTCCTCGAAGTGGCGGGAACCGGATCAGACCTCGTGATAAAGAGCGTCTCCGGGGGCTTTCTCGCTCAGACCGAAGACAAGCCGGCGCCAGGCGTCCAGGCACCCAAAGTCGTCACCGAACGGCCACCGACTGGCGAGGAGAGGAAAGCCCTCGAATTCGCCTGGAAAGTTGTCAAGCACGTCAAGTCGAACGCTATTGTTTATGCTCGGGCCGGTCAAACCGTCGGGGTCGGCGCCGGCCAGATGAGCCGTGTGGATGCGGCCCGCATCGGAGCATCGAAAGCCGTGCTACCGCTCCAGGGAACCGCCGTCGGTTCGGACGCCTTCTTTCCCTTCCCCGACGGCGTGGAGGAGGTCGCGCGCCATGGGGTCACCGCCGTCATACAGCCCGGTGGCTCCCGCCGCGATCAGGAGGTCATCGATGCCGCCAACCGTCTGGGTCTCGCGATGGTGTTCACGGGTGTGAGACACTTCCGGCACTAGAGTTCATACCTCGGATCTCTATCCGCGGCTTTTTGACGAACGCGTCCGACTCTGTTGTGACCACATCATCACTAGACCCCCATCGAATGCTACCGAAGGCGGGCGTGATAAATCACGCCCCTCGACTTTGGCGTTTTGAAAGCAGGTTCGAGGCGGAGACAGGAGGGGCAAGAGGTTCAAGGGGAAGCATAAAGCAAGGCGGTGGGGAGGGCTGCGCTGAGTTTTTGGGGGGTTGGAGTGGGCGAGGGGTTGGACGGGAAGCCGCAGAAACGACGCAAGCCTTCGCCCCACAGCTCGGCCCGCAGGTGCTGGATCAGATCGAGCGTCGTGGCGCGGGGCTTCGAGCGGCGCGCGCGCCATTTCGGGGGCGGCAGGGCGTCGGGGAAGCCCGCCGGGCCCCAAGTCTGGCGCGCCGCCAGCAACAACCAGGCGTAAGCAGCCACGATCAACTGCGGCGCCGCTTCGACCGAGCGGGGATGTCTGACCTGCGCCTGTCCTACCCCCAACAGCGTCTTTTCGTCGCGGAAGTTGACCTCGATGTCCCAGCGCCAGACGTAGTGCTCGACGATCTGCTGGGGCGACAAGTCGGGATCGGTAGCGATCAGATAAGCGGGCCGGCGATACAGCAGGCGCGAGCCTTGGCGGGGCCGATAGCGCAGCGGGGCGATGATGACTAAACACAGATCGCAGTTCCCGCCGGCGGGACGCCAGCGCAGCCGAGTCAAGGTCTTGATGCGGAAGCGATGCCGCTTGCCGGCGGCGTAGGCGGTGACGATTTGCCAGCGAACGCTGTCATCCTGGCGCAGTTGTTCGGGAGTGGGAGGCCCGCTCGCCATAACGGCGGCGGCGGCCCGTGGCGGCTGCTTGGCCGGTCGGCAAGTAGTAGAGCTTGGCGTCTTGGCGGATGCGACCGATCAGCACGGTCTGGGGCGGCAGGTTTTTCAACACCGTGCGGTTGGTGAAGCGGCCGTCGACGAGCACTTCGAGTCGCCGCGAGGCATCGTCTTGCTCCAACTTCTGCCGCAGGGCGTGCAGGCGTTCGGCGCCCCGCTGGGCGAGCGAGGCGCGGCGGCAGGCGAGGCGGTATTGTTGTTGCTCCTGCTCAGGGGCGTTTCGCCGTGGTGTGGGTGGGGTCGGGGCGTGTTGGAAATCGAGCGGGATCAGGCGCGCCGCTGGGGGGTCGGCGCCGCCGGGCACAGCGGCCGAGATCTGGATGACGCGCTGAGCGCGAATCAGGTTGGTTTGGAAGGGCGGTCCCAGCGGATCGCGCCGCCAGGCGACGCCGGGAGTTTTGGCGCCCCGCTTGGGCAGCAGTGAGTCATCGAGTGCGACCACCAGAGGTGCGGTGGGGGACAGTTGCTCGAGCACTCCGCGGCGGACCACGCCGAACAGGTCTGGGGCCTCGACCCGGGCCTGGGAGAAGAGCCGATAGACGGCCGACCAGTCCTGGAAGCTGTCGCCGGCGGTGTGCAGCAACCCAGTCACGGTGTGGCGGCCGAGACAGACCAAGGCGCTCAGCATCAGGCTTTGGATCTTTTCTTGGACCCGCTGTTGGCGGCGGCCCTGGAGCGCTTGGCGGGCGAGGGCTTCGAGCTGGTCGAGGAGCCTCGGGGCGGAGTCTTTTTTTTTAACGCCGAGGGGGGCGGGTGCCGACGGTTCAACACCAGTTGGGAGCGGTCTTCGATGACCCACTCGACGGTTTCACCGCGCGAGAATTCCAGCGCCTGGGCCAAGGCGGAAGGGAAGTTGACGTACCACTGCTGACTGGCTTCGCGCTTAATGAGTTGGACTTTGGTGGGGTAACCCATGTCGTCTCCTTATCTAGTTATATAACTCGATACCAGAATACCCCACAATGTTTCGACCCAGCAAGGGTTTTTATCCCCTTGGCCCGCTCTCGTCCTCTTAAATGTGGGAATCTATCTAGTCAAACGCCAAACTCGAGGGGCGCGATGAATCGCGCCCCTACATCTCTGATGGCGGGCATTTGCTTCCACCCCTGCCGACCGCTGGTGAGAAATGCGGATCAGCCTGTCGACGTGTTTTTCGGATCAAACCGTACTCAGCCCCTTGATTCCGTGGCTTGATTTTCGTACTATGCAGGACACACCGAACAGCTTGGATAACTGCCTGGAGAATCGCAAATGAAGAATCTATCGCTGGCCCTTGTCGTCTTGTGCCTGTCGGGTACTCCCACCGCTGCTCAGTTGCGCGAGGATATCCGCAACCCATCGATCAATACCGAGAGTGAAGAAGGATCTCTCATCAACCAGGCCATCCTCAGTGAGGATCCGGCCGAGAAGGCGCAGTTGCTCGAAGCTTTCGTCGAGAAGTTCGGCGGACACGAGCAGGTCGCCTACGTCTATCTTCAGTTGCAGGGTGTCTACGTGGGACAGAAGAACTTCCCGAAGGTGCTGGAATATGGGAAGAAGCTCGTAGCGATCGCGCCGGATCTCGTCGAACCCCGCGACAACATGACGCTGGCGCTCTATGGCACTCAGGACTGGGCTGCCTTGCTGCCACATATGCTTGAGACAAAGCAGATCGCCGATAAGACAGAAGCTACGCCTGAACCCGAGTACGAAGATGAAATGCCGATGTGGGAGGCCGTCACCGGCGCCGGCGCCGCGGCGAATCGCAACATCGAATACCACCTGTACGCTTCCGCGTTCAGCCTGACGGATGCGGCCCAGAAAGTGGCCTACTTGGACACCCTGATCGAGCATTTCCCTGACAGCCAGTACGCCAAGCTGACACCCCCCCTTTTTGTCGGCGCCTACCAGCAGCTCGGTGACTTCGAGAAAACGATCCACTACATGGAGCTCGCCCTTGAAAGCGACCCTAACAATGAGTCGTACCTGTACAACCTAGCCGACTCCAGCGTGAGAAAGGGGGACCTCGCCAAAGCCAGGGAGTACACCGATCGAGTGTTGCAGGTTCTAGCGGAAAAGCCGAAGCCGGATAACGTGGCCGAGGAAGATTGGGCCAAGCACAAGGAGTTGTTCACGGCGCTTTCGAAATACACGCTCGGTAGAGTGCTCGTTGTGGAGGGGGGCGAAAGCGATCTCGAGAAGTTTCGAGAATCGCGAGCGCTTTTGCGCGAAGCCGAGGGGCCGTTGAAAGTGCAAGGCGGAGCGGCGTACGGCGAGTTGGCCTACTACATGGGTGTTTGTTACGTCAGGCTGGACATCGACGGTGACAACATCCGCGCCGCCACGGACTGGATGGGTATCGCCGCCAAAACCCCGAATCCTTACCAACAACAGGCTCAAGCGACCCTCACCGCGATCAGAGAGTCTCAATAGTTTCCTCCGCGGCCCCGCGGCGATGGTCGCCCGAGCAAGGATGGTCGCCCGCGCAAGTAAGTAACGTTCGTCCCCCAGGGCCGGGCAGGTGGAATACCTATCCCGGCAAGTTTTTCAGCAACCTGAGGATGTCTCGTTTCGCCGGTGTTGTAGGTGCCCCCCAGCCATAATTTCGCACTCCTGATGAAACCCTCGTCTCGGGTCTCTTGACCGGAAAGGTGCTCAACCAGTGAACATTTTGGTGCCGAATCTAGGCTCCACCTCCTTGAAGTATCAGCTCCTGGAGTTTCCCTCCGAAAAAGTTTTCGCGAAGGGTCGATTTGAGCGCATTGGTCAATCCGGCGGGGACGCCACCGATCATCGCGGGGCTATCCAGAAGATTCTTGGGACTTCTGACCGGGTTGACGCCGTCGGCTTCAAAGCGGTCCACGGGGGTCCGCACTATCGGGGGTCGTTCTTGGTGGACGACGCCCTGCTTCGGGCGATGCGGGAGTTCGAGCCCGTCGCTCCTCTCCACAACGGCATCTACCTCACGGCGATGGAGGCTTTCCGACAATTGAGGCCCGAGTTGATCTTGGTCGCGGTTTTGGAACCCGGCTTTCATCGCACCATGCCGGAGCACGCCGCCCAATACGGCGTCCCCAGGTCCTGGGCGGAGAAGCACGGGGTGAGGTGCTACGGATTCCACGGGGCTTCCCACCGCTGGGTCAGCGAGCGGGTTCCCGAGATCGTCGGAAAGCCTCAGGAACTTCGCCTCGTGTCTTGCCACCTCGGGGGCAGCTCCTCGATATGTGCCATTAACGCCGGCCGATCCGTGGATACGACGATGGGATTTTCTCCACAGTCGGGAATCGAAAACGCTACCCGGCACGGCGATCTCGACCCCTTCGCCGTTCTCTACTTGATGGACCGGCTCGGCTACTCCACAGATCAGATGCGCCAGGAGCTACTCAAAGGCGGCGGGCTAGCCGGGCTTTCGGGGATCGAGGGGGGCGATATCCGCGACATTCAAGAGGCATCGGCTGGGGGAGCGGCTCAGGCGACGCTGGCTCTGGAGGCGTTTGCCTACCAAGTACGCAAGAGCATTGGAGCTTATGCCGCGGCGATGGGAGGTCTTGACGCGGTTGCTTTTACGGGCGGCATCGGCGAGAATTCATCATCACTGCGGGCGCTCTGCTGCCAGGACTTGGAGTTCCTTGGAGTGCGCCTGGACCCTGCCGCGAACCAAGATGGGCTTGGGGACCGTCTCATCTCAGGGGAAGGAAGCAGGGTGCAAGTCGTTGTGCTTGGGACGAACGAGGAACTGATTGTCGGCCGAGAAACTGCGGCGCTGCTGGTGCAGGTCAGACTCAAAGCAGCCGCGAGCAAGCGCAGGTCGTAACCGGAATCTTACCCATCGCATTCGTCGTCCGCGCCCGCGATGTCGCCCGACGTGGGCAACCCCTCGATTCCCTCGGCACGCAACACCGCAGCGACCACCGCTTGGGCTGTGAGATTGGCAGCTAAGGCGCCGATGCGGCCGAGCAGATTGGCATCCACCTCTTGTCCTCCAGTACCCAGGGCGAAGATCGTGTCGCCATCGAATGGCATATGCGCGGGGCGGATGGCAAGTGCGAGGCCGTCATGAGCCATCTGGGCCACCTTCGCCGCTTGTGCCTTAGTCCAGCCGACGTTCGCCGCCACGACGCCGAGGGTCGTGTTTTCGCCAGGCGAAGGACTGGCGACAGCGATCCCTTCTCGGATCTGTTGTAGCGTGTCGGCCAGACCTTTTCCGTCTTCGGTTCGGGCGCCGGCGAGCAACTTTCCATCGTCGGGGTCAACGACGTCCCCTAAGGCGTTGACCGCGACCAGCGCAGCCACTACCAGCCCCCCCCGGCAGTTTGATGGAAGCGCTGCCTAAGCCGCCCTTCATGGCCCGCTCGATTCCGAAGAGTTTCCCGACCGTCGCGCCCGCGCCGGCACCCACGTTTCCCTGCTGAACTGGGCCGCCGGAAGCCGATTTCGCTGCCTGGTATCCGCCTGCTGCATCGGGACGAATGCTGGGGTCACCGATATTCAGGTCAAACAGGATCGCGGCTGGGACGATCGGAACGACGGCGCCACTGGCACGGAACCCCACGCCTTTTTGTTCGAGGTAGCGCATGACTCCGTTAGCGGAGGCCAGTCCATAAGCGCTCCCACCCGACAAAACTACAGCGTGCACTTGTTGAACCGCGGCCTCCGGCCGTAGCAGGTCGGTTTCACGTGTTCCGGGAGCGCCGCCTCTGACATCGACGCCCGCTACAGCTCCCTGCTCGGCCAATACGACCGTGCAGCCGGTTGGACGTCTCTGATGCGTGAAGTGTCCGACCTTGATGCCTTCTACGTCGGTCAACGAACCTTGGGGTGGACGCTTGGCGGCGGTTTGCAGCATAGCGTTTAGAGCATACACCGCCCGAGGGGGACGCACAATTTGAAAGGGGAGAAAGCAGAAAAATAGGAGGTCGCGGTTCGCTTCAGGCGGAGGCTTTCTCTCTCTCAGGCTCGCACAGCAGGTTGTCGATCAGGCGGATCGATCCAACCCAGGCCGCCGCCGCCACCCTCACCGGCCCCGCAACCTCGTCGACTGGCTGCATCTCTTCGGGATCGACGATCTCGAAATACTCAACCCGCAGCCCCCGCTGGCTGTCGATGGTTGCTAGCGCCTCGTCCTTGATGCCACGCGCATCACGCTCGCCTGCGGCGATACGCTGCTCGGCGATATGAAGGGCCTTATGCAGTGAGGAGGCGAGACGCCGTTGCTCCGCATTGAGTTGCTCATTACGGGAGCTGAGCGCCAGCCCGCTGCTCTCGCGCACGGTGGGTACTTCGACAATCGTGAGCGGCACGTTCAGGTCGTCAACCATGCGTCGGATCACAGCCAACTGCTGGGCGTCCTTTTGTCCGAAGTAAGCCCGATCGGGCCGGACGATGTTGAACAGCTTCAACACAACCGTCGTCACACCCTGAAAATGCCCTGGCCGATGCCTGCCGCACAAGTGATTCGTGAGGCGCTCGACCTCCACGAAAGTGCGTTGAGGACGGGGATACATTTCCTCGAGCGACGGCGCGAACAATACATCCACGCCCCGCTCGCGGCAAACCTCTAGGTCTCCGGAAACCTCGCGCGGGTAACGCTTGTAGTCGGCCTCCTGGTTGAACTGAATGGGGTTGACGAATAGGCTGACGACGACGAAGTCCGAGTCCTCCACCGCACGGTCAATTAACTGGATGTGGCCGGCATGAAGGGCGCCCATGGTGGGTACCAGGCCGATCGATACGCGCTTACTCCGTACGCCGGAAAGGCGCTTTTCGAGTTCTGAGATCGAAGAGATCAGCTCGACGCTCATTCGCGCTCACGTTTGACGAGGGAAACGGAGGAATCACGCCGCGAAGCCGGGAAGCGGCTGCTTTTCACGTCGTCGGCATAGGCTTGGGCGGCCGAAACAATCTCCGCCCCGAGTTGGGCGTACTGCTTGACAAAGGGTGGTACGAACTCGTCGAACAGGCCGAAAGCGTCGTAGCTGACTAGGACTTGGCCGTCACAATGCGGACCCGCACCGATGCCAATCGTGGGGATCGCAAGCTCCCTAGTGACGGCCAGGGCAACTTCCTCGGGGATCGACTCGAGCACTACGGCGAACGCCCCGGCCGTCTCGAGATTGTGTCCATCCTCAATCAGCCGCTCGGCGCTCGGTTGATCCGCGGCCTGGCGGCGGAACCCGCCCAACTGGTGGACCGACTGGGGAAGCAACCCCAAGTGACCCATGACCGGAATGCCCACGTCGACCAAGCGTTCGGTGACCTCGAGCACCGCTCGTCCACCTTCGAGCTTGACTGCTGCCGCACGGCCCTCTTGCATTAGCCGCCCTGCGTTGCGCACGGCCTCGGGCACACTGACTTGGTACGTCAAGAACGGCATGTCGGCAACGACGAGAGCCCGGCTTGCTCCGCGAGCCACCGCGCGCGTGTGATGGATGGTTTCCTCAAGGGTGACCGGCACGGTCGTCTCGTGGCCAAGGATCACCATTCCCAACGAGTCTCCGACCAGCAAGACGTCGATGCCGGCGCGGTCGAGAAGGCGAGCCATCGTTGCGTCATAGGCCGTCAACATGGCAATCTTTTCGCCACGCCGTTTCTTCTCTTTCAAGTCCGGCGCGCGGATAGGCTTGGCTCGCTCAGGCATCGCTGGTTACGCCTTCCTCTATTATCGCGCGTTATTCTCCGCCTTGTGGCAGGAGTTAGCGAAGCTGAAGTTTCCCGAAGCTTCCGGGGGACTCAACCTAACACTCCCAACCGCCGCTCTTCATAGTCTTGATGCGGCTTTCGCCGAGATTACGGAGCGTACCTCGTTTGACACACCCAACCGTCAGAATGGAGGTATGAGGTCTCTTGCGCCCGCGCTGTTGCTGGTCGTCATTCCTCTTTCAGCCCAGCTCACCCCGAATCCAGAGTTTCGCGAAACGGCCGTCATCCCAGCTTTTCACCGAAGAAACCCAAACATCGTCCATTTCCAGACCTTCTACAGAAAGGATCTGGACGGGACGCACACGTTGCTGCTCATTCGCGGCGGAGGCCCAACGCCGCGGTGGCAGTCACCTCTGACACGCTTCTGGTGGGACCGAGACGACTTGTTGGGCCTGTTTTTGATGAAGACCGACGACCCTGACGTTGTGTGGGAACTGGCCATTCTGGCCAATGAGCACGACCTGCGGGTTGAGGTTGAGCGCGCGGACGACAGCTCCATTGTCCTGTCGCGTTTCGGGGACTATTGCATCCAGACGGACTCCATGAAGCTCTTCTTTGATGTAGCGTCCAAGCGAGTGCTGAAGCGAATCGAATTCGAACCCTTGCCGGTGCGACAAATCCTGGCCGTGAACGACGATCTATATTTTGTGGTGGGAACCCGGGAACAAACGGTCGTGGCGCGCCTTGACGACGGCGAACCGATTCTGGCAACGGGCGTAGAAATGGAGCCGGCGCTAGCCCGCGCCCGGGAAGCGCCGGCAGGACACGTCACACCCTTCGTGTCTTCTTCGTTCGCGATCCGTAGGGAGTATCTGCCCATCGGTTCGCAAGGGCGTTTCGCTGCGTCACTCGTCTTTCAGCCTTACACTCGCGCGGTCGAAGGTGTAGCCGAGCGAGTCGGTGATGAGTACAAGCTCTACGAGCTGCCAAAGTCAACCTATGAAGAGTTCTCACGGGCGCGGCCCAGGCGGGTCAAGGACGGATACCGCCCCGAGGTGGCGACTTTCGAAGAGGTGATCGGGACCTACCAGATCGTCGGCGACCGTTTCTGGTTCGGTAAAGCTTTCTCTGACGGCGAAGGACTGACCGGGGTTGGAGGCTTTGGCTATTTTGATCCGAAGGAAAAGAAGTACGTCGTGTTTTCTCCTCCTGAAGTTGCCCCCTGGTCAGCCTCGGCTCTTCTAGTCGAAGGGAAGGACATTTGGCTAGGCCTGGCGGGGCATCCCGAAGGGGCAACCTACTCCGGCGGACTGTTGCGGTATGAACGTGATTCCGGCCAAGCGGAAGAATTTGACGTCGGTGAAGTCATCTTCCAAATCAAGCGCTGGCAGGGGTGGCTTTATCTAGCGACGGCCAACGGACTGTACATATTGCAAGATGACCGTCTTAGGCGGTACGTCTTTGAGCCGACGCTGGACGGTGGTACGGCGATCTTCGAAAGCCAATTGTAAGTGCCCATCGCTTCACCAACCCGACAAAAAGGCCACGGCCTAGGCTCATGACCCTTCCTTCTTGAGCGCGGTGGAAAACGCGGCAGTCAAGCCCGCGAAGGATGCCTACAAACGGACAACCGTGCGGACTAGGTCGCTCTCCTCGCGCGTGAGCGTCGTCACGCGGTCGACGCCGTTTTCGAGTAGGTATTCTCGGGCTTCCTCAATCCCCGCACCGACTTGGTCCGGCCCGTGACTGTCGTCGCCGAAACAGAACCCGATGCCCATCCGGTTCCCGAGTTGGACCAACCAGGGCGCTGGGTAGGGAGTTCCCAGGCCTTTCCGATAGCCGGCCGTGTTTAGGTCGAGGATCGCATTGCAGTCGCGCACGGTCTCCAAGGCTCGTGTGGCGGCGCTTCGGATGGGAGCGGTATCCAGCTCGGCCTCGGGGCCGGCGTGTCTGCGAATGAGATCAAGGTGGCCGACTACGTCTGGTCGCAGCCCCTCGACCATCTCCGCGACCGTTTCGTAGTAGCGAACGGCTATTTCTTCCAACCCGCCGTGCCGCCGAACCAGTCGATCGAAATGGCCCTTTGTGAGATCGATAGAAACTTCGTCGACGTAATGCACCGATCCGACCATGTAATCGAAACCGTATCGGCTTCGATAGCCGAGCATTGCGTCACGGTAGCCGGTTCCAGGGACGACTTCCGCTTCGAAACCCCGCAAGACCACAAGCCGGCCGGTGAACTCGGCGCGTAGTTCTTCTACCGTCGTGGCGTAGCTTTCGAAGTCCTCCAGCAGCCGGGCCACTGTGAACCCCTTTCCCAACTCACTCGGGTACAGGAAGCGATCCTCCAGCCGAGGAGCGTGTTCACTCACGCCGAAAGTGTGATAACCGGCCTTGACGGCAGCTTCGAGGACGTCGCGAAGATCTCCCTTGGCGTGCTCGCAGAACTGGCCACTGTGGCCACCGTGCAGGGACACTCTCCATGGTTCGGCGGGCATGTTTCTAGTGTAGACTCTCGATGTTTGGGCGACGGAAGCGCAGTAGAAAAAGGCCCGCCAGGCCCGACTTGCTGTCAAAACTCATCTTGAGGTGGAGCGTGTTAGGCTGTATGGCAGAGCTTCGTCGTCACGCTGTTGGGACAACATATGCAGGAGTCCCCTGTTCTCGATATCCCCGATCTTTCGATCCTCGAGTACACCGAAGTCGATGGCCTCCTAAAGAACTTTGAGCATACCTGGGGTGTTATGCCCCAGGCCGTTGCCCTGCCGATATTTGGCGCCCACGGAGTGCCTTTCCAGAACGACCTTATTGAGCCCATAGGCTTGCGATACGCCGGCGCCGATGAGGCTGTCTCTCTCGGTGA
Organism: Bryobacterales bacterium; assembly: GCA_965222095.1. GTDB lineage: Bacteria > Acidobacteriota > Terriglobia > Bryobacterales > UBA6623. Next base: position 1,163,833 of record CBDCTD010000003.1, on the reverse strand, counting down.
GATTGCTCGGGAGTTTGCCGCTCGAGGGCAAGACATTTTTCTCGTTGTTCAGCCCGCCCTCTCGTTCATCCACACTGACGCGTTGCACGTCGTAGACATCGTCGGGGACAAGTCTGCTAGAACCTGCATTGGCAAAAGCGCGACCCGCCGGCTCTTATCGATACTAACTGCCTCCGCCATCCGCCATGTTTCGGCTCAGTTGGCACAAGCCTCTTCTCTGACGTCGCCCACAGGAGCGCTCAGGGGGATCGTACTCGATTTGTCCGGCGGCTTGTGGCCCATGGGCGCACATGAGGAAAGAATTGAGTTGTGCTGCTTTTGCCAGGATTGTCGAGAGCAGCTCGGCTCCATGTCCACCCGCGGAAAGAATCTAGTAGGGGCGTTCGAGAGATTTCCGAATCCCTGGAACCTGGTACTCCAGGACTCTGGCAGTGGCATCGTCCACATCTCGTCTCTCGAGTGGGACACTCCCCCTGAGCGTATCGTGGAAATCAGCCGCCTCAAGGGTTTCGACAAGGAACTTAGAGAGCGGTATGGCGCCGATTTGTCTCCCGACGCCGTGGTGCTGCTCGAGTATATGAAAGCGCGGCACCAGCTTACGCTTTCCGCCGCCAAAGATCTCCTGCGAAGATCGTTCGATGAAGGGCATGTCGACGAGGGAGAGTTGCGCCGGATTCTGATCCTGGAATCTTCGAGGTACGACTGGTCTTCGGGACTCTTCTTCGAGAAGGTTGATGACCTCACGGTTTGCGATGAGGTTTGGACAAACGCTTCCGCGGATCTCGTGGCTACTCAGAACGTTGCGATGCGTCCCTATATGTGGTCGCGGTCGCGCTATTTGCTTGACCATTTCTTCGAGCTTTGGGCGAGTTGCCAGAGCGAGGAAAAAGCAGGCCGGATAGGTTTAGGCAAGCTGTCGCCGGACGGGATCAGGAAACTGCTGGAGCTGCGCCGGGGGCAAGCGATGGCGGCAGCCTTGACCAGCAAATTGGATCTCCACTGCCTGCCGGAGTTAACTGGCTCAGAAGGCAAGGGCCGAATCGGGTTCGTCGGCGTCGGATTGTCGGAAGTAGTGAGTCGACGGCTGGTCGAAGGCACGGGGAGAACACCTTCAGCTGTTGACGGCGGGGAACTGCTGGGATCAGGGACCGTTGAGCTCCTTCTGAAGAGTCTAGGTCAAGGGCAGTCCGGAAACGGCGAGGCCGTCGGATCGAGCCTCGGAGAAGTGCCCGACGACGAGCCGCGAGAGAACTCTTCGCGTTGAAAAAGAGCTGCGCGTTTCACGGTCCCCTCGCGTATGTTTTAAGTAGGAATTCCCTTGTCGATGTGACGAACCCGTTGTAGTGACCAGGCCGCATCCTTGCGGAGCAGGCCGGGCTCAAACGGAGCCGGGGCGCAAGCCTGCGGTCAAGGCAGTTAACAGAGCCGCACCCGCAAGGGTGCGGTGCAGGCCCCGTTGACGGTCAAGGTCTCATCCCAGCAACTGAGGTTATTCGCCGAGCTTAGCCCCATTCCTCGTCCCCACCCACTCTTATCGCAGGTTGCCACTGCGCCTCACATGCCAAGGCGATGGCACCGTAGGTTTACGGTCGTGCTAGGCTGATTAGGAACCTAGCCAGTTTCAGCGCATCCTCGACCGCATCCAGATCTAGCCTGTTGTTCCGTGCTGTTAACGCGGGTCTATCTCGCTCGTCCTTTCGCAACCGCAGTCGGGCTACGCGGGCGTAGAACAGCCAGAGCAGCGACGCATAAGGCTAGAGTCGGACGGCGGTCCCGGCTGGTGTTTCTGGTTCATTCGATGAGACTAGCTTCCATGGGAGTAAGCGAGATGGAAGATGGCGACCCTAGCAGTAGACGCTCAACAGATCGTCTATCTGACGGAGCTGACCGGTATGCGGGTCGAAGGCCCGGCCGGGCGTCGCATCGGCCGCATCCGCGACGTCGCCCTAGCTCCGGCGGAACATCCTCGACGTGTATCCCGCTTCCTGGTGGGCGGTGGCAGGGTTCCGTTTATGGTCAGCTACGGCCAAGTGGAATCCATCTCGCTCGAAGGCGTTCGTCTCGCTGACGCGCGCTTCGTCCCCTACTACCCGGATGAATCCCTCCTTCTGCTTGGCAAGGACCTTCTAGACCAGCAAATCGTTGACGTAAACGGGCGCAAGGTTGTCCGTGTCAACGACGTCGCGCTGCGGGTTGAGCATACGTCTGATCGCGACGAACTTTGGGTACAGGAAGTCGGCGTCGGCCTGCAAGGTGCGTTTCGCAGGCTGATCGAGGGCGTGTTGCCGGCCAAGACGATTCGACGTTTCCAGGAGCGCTTCAAGCCGAATTCGATCCCCTGGGAGTATTGCAACATCGTTGAGCCCGATCCGCGGCGCCGACTGAAGCTGCGCATTTCTCATCATCGCCTGGGACAGCTGCACCCGGCTGATCTAGCCGACATCGTGGAGGAGCTGGCGCCCGCGGAACGCGAGGCGCTGTTTGAAACCTTGGACGAGCATGTCGTCGCCGAGACTCTTAGCGAGATCAAACCCAGAATCCAGACCAGCATCTTGGAGTCGCTCGACAAACACCGCGCGGCCGACATCGTGGAAGAGATGGCGCCGGACTCCGCCGCCGATGTGCTCGGCGAACTGGAAGAGGAGACCAGCCAAGAAATCCTTCACGACATGGAACAGGTTCCCGCCGCCGAGGTCGAGGAGCTTCTGGAGTACAAAGAGGACACTGCCGGCGGGATGATGAACACCCAATACGTCGCCCTCCACGAACACGCCACCGTTCAAGATGCCATTGAGGCGATGCAGGGGAATGAGAACCTGCTGACCAGCCTGACGCACGTTTTCCTGATCGACGCCGAGGGCAAACTTGTGGCCGCCGTCGCGGTCGCGCGTCTGTTCATAGCGCCCGCCGACACGCCTTTGAAGCAGTGGGCGTTTCGAGAGACGGTGAAGGTTGGTCTGGAGACCGACCGCGAGCGCGTTGTCGAGCTTTTTGACAAGTACAATCTATTCACCCTGCCTGTTGTGGATGAAGAGGGGAAACTCAACGGCGTCATCACGGCGGATGATGTGATCAGCGTTCTTACGCCCGACGACTAGCCGGCGGCTCGTGAGTTGGAAATCAGCTAGCGACGTGAGTCAGGAAAGCCATGCTAAAGAACCTGCGGCATCGCATGATTGTCTTCCTGGCCGTTTTGGGCCCCGGCTTCATCACGGCCGTGGCGGACAACGATGCCGGCGGGATCTTCATGTACTCGGAAGCGGGAGCACGCTGGGGATACCTGCCGCTGTGGACCATGTTGCCGGTGATGCTGATCCTGATCGTGACCCAGGTCATGTGCTCACGCATGGGCGCGGTGACCGGCAAGGGGCTATCGGATCTGATTCGCGAAGAATTCGGTCTCCGCACTACTTTTCTCGTGATGGTGGCCCTCTTGCTCGTGAACTTGACGAACATCACGGCAAACTTCGCGGGGATCGCGAGTTCCCTCGAATTGTTCGGGGTCAGCCGCTATTTCTCCGTACCACTCGGCGCCGCTCTCGTTTGGGTTCTCGTCGTCAAAGGAACGTACCGCAGCGTCGAAAAGATCTTCCTGGTCGCCAGCGTCTTCTACGTCGCCTACGTGATTTCGGCGGTGATGGTGAAACCCGACTGGCCGCTGGCTTTCGAAAGCAGCGTCGTGCCGGTTATCGCTTTCAACGGGCCCTACCTGGCGATGGTGGTCGGACTCGTCGGAGCGTCCGTTGCGCCCTGGATGCAGTTCTACTTGCAGGCGGCGATCGTCGAAAAAGGCGTGGACGTGAAACACTTCGCCGAGTCCAAAGCCGAGGTGATTGTCGGGTGCGTTGTCATGGCGTTTATGAAGTTCTTCATCATCGTCGCCTGCGCAGGCGCCATTTGGTCCCAAGGACCCCGCTCCATCCAAAATGCTTCCGAGGCGGCCTTGGCCTTGCAACCTCTCGGTCCCTATGCATACATCCTTTTCAGCGCGGGCCTATTCAATGCCTCTCTTCTCGCTGCGAGCATACTCCCCTTGTCAACGGCCTATTCAGTCTGCGAGGGGCTGGGTTTCGAATCCGGCATCAACCAGCGCTTCAAGGAGGCGCCGGTCTTCTATTGGCTCTACACGCTCTTGATCGTTGTGGGAGCGGGGCTGGTGCTGTTGCCCGCCTTCCCACTCGTTCGCATGATCCTGCTGTCGCAAGTTTTGAACGGTGTTTTGCTACCGATCATCCTGTTACTCATCTTGATTCTGGCCAACCGTCGGGACCTGATGGGGAAATGGGTCAACTCTCCTCTCTACAACGTCACAGCCTATGCGACGGTGGCCGTGATGATCGTGCTGTCGGTGGCGCTGGCCGGGCTTTCAGTGTTGTAGGATAATCAATATCCCAATGAAGAAGTTTCTCGAGTGGGCAAGGCCGGGAAGCGAGGAGGAGCGACTTGCTTTTCAGCTGGATCCCGATAGCTTGCCCCGCCATATCGCCATCATCATGGACGGCAACGGCCGTTGGGCGAAGCGTCGCCATCTCCCGCGCGTCGCCGGACACCGGGCCGGCGTGCGCCCCGTACGAGAGACCATCGAAGCCTGCTGCCGTTTGGGGATCGACGCGCTGACCGTCTACGCTTTCTCGGTCGAAAACTGGAAGCGGCCTCGCTCGGAAGTCGAGACTCTCTGGGAGCTGTTGCGCCACTACTTGCACCAGGAACTTCCGGCTCTAAACGAGAACAATGTTCGGTTCCAGGTGATTGGGAGGATTGCCGCTCTGCCCGACCAGGTCCAGCGTGATTTGGACTACGCCATCGTCGAAACGTCCACGAATACGGGCTTGCAGCTCAATGTCGCCCTGAACTATGGCGGGCGCGCGGAACTGGTGGACGCCGTAAACGCCATTCTCGCGCAGGCCAGAAAGGGCGACGGAACAGCCGAGGTCACGGAAGAAACCATCAGTTCCCACCTCTATACGGCGACGACTCCTGATCCGGACCTGTTGATTCGCACTTCGGGCGAGATGCGCGTGAGCAACTTCTTGCTCTGGCAGATCGCCTATGCGGAAATCTGGGTCACAGACAAGCTCTGGCCCGATTTCCAATCAGCGGACTTGCTCGAAGCCGTCCTAGACTTCCAAAAGAGAGAGCGCCGTTACGGTGGCCTAGGTCGTTCGGACCGGCGGGCCGCCTCGGAGGCCGCGCTGGTGGCCGCTGGGCGTGGTCAAAACTCGGATCCATCGGACTCCGACCACCCAGGTCCTTCTTCGCTGGCCAAGTACTCCTCATGATTAGGGTCCTCACGGCCCTACTGCTCATTCCCCTAGTCGCCGTTGTTAATTTCTATGCCCCGGGTTGGCTTGTTGGGGCTGTGTTCACGCTTGCGGCGCTACTTTCTTTGCGCGAGTTTTTTGATATTGCCGCGAGGCTTCAACTGCAGCCCTTCCGCATTGTGGGGTATGGCGCCGCGGCGGTGTTGATTCTGGCTCACGAACTCCCGCATCCTGCGTTCTTCATGACCGTCGTAGCTGTATTGCTGGTTTTGTCGCTGCAGCCTGGCCGTTCTCTAGACCACTCTTTTGGATCAGCCTCCTCGACGCTGCTAGGCGTAGTCTATATCGCCGGGCCTCTAGCCCTCGCACGCGAGATTCATGGCCTGAATCCACACTGGCTGTTTTTCATACTCGTCTCGAACTGGGTGGGCGACTCGGCCGGTTACTATGTGGGTCGCGCGATCGGCCGGCATAGGCTGACTCCTCGCATCAGCCCGAACAAGACTTGGGAGGGAACCGTCGCGTCTGCCCTCGTAGGCACCGTGGCCGCAGTGGGCTATCTGAGCTATGCGCCGCTCAATGTGGGGCTCCTCGAAGCTGCGTTACTCGGGCTGGCTGTCAACATAGCCGGCCAAGTTGGCGATTTAGCCGAGTCAGGCTTGAAGCGCTCCGCGGGAGCGAAAGACAGTGGAAGCTTGCTGCCGGGTCACGGCGGCATCCTCGACCGCCTGGACGGCCTGCTTTTCGCCATTCCAGCGGCATACCTCTTGCTGTCTTGGTTGTAGAAGAGGCGAGGAATCCCAAGAACCTGCCAAGCGGTGAAGCCAGAAGTTGGTTCGACGGATGGCGCGACACCGAGCGCAAAATGGTTTTGGCCTCACCAGGGCCCGGCACACTAGGCCCGATCAAGCCACTGACAGGTCAATCCCGTAGCGCTTCATCTCTTCCTCGTAGTAGCGGCGATAGAGCAAGCTCCATTCTTCGCTGCCTTCTGGGATTTCCCTCTTCTGGCTGCTGATTTTCTCCTGCGCGATCTTGTCGATCGTTTCTTCCTTGACGAGGAAGTCCGTCAGTTGGGAAACGATCTCCAACCGCACCTCATTCCAGGGCTTTAGCAACCGTGTTCCAGGAACTCTCGGGAGCGTACCCGCCAACTTATGTGACAGCTCGACGATCTTGTCCCGCGACAGTTTCATCTTTCGGTCGCCACCTCGTGAAGCAGCGGAAACCGCCTTGCGCTCCGCGAGCACCTTGCGTTTGACCTTCCAGAACATCTCCTGGTAGGGAATCCGCTGGCGGCGCATGTAGTCGCCGTACTGATTAAGCAGCTCGCGGACCTCGGTGTTAATTTCGTCCTCGAGACTTAGCTCGTCGACAATCTTGCCTTCGAGCGAATCCCGCAGGGCCTCGTGATCCCGGGGTTCGACCCATTCGCCGGCGAGGTTGCGGGCAAGCTCGCGCGCCATATAGGAGATGAAGGACCGGGTCAGCAGCATCCTAGGAGACGTCAGTGTATCGGGCAGTCAGAGGCGGTGTCAAATAACGGCGAGGGGTATGGAGGAAGCTTCTCAATGAACCTCTCTAAGGTTCACGGGCGGTCGCGGAAGAAGCATCAGGCCGGTACGTAAAGTCCCAGACGCGGAGGTTCTCTCCGCCGGGATCGTGTTCAACCAGCGCGTAGTTCCCTGGCGCGATCGGTTCCGTCGGCCAGATCTTGTAAACTTGCGGGGCCAGTTGCTGTCGAAAGACCTCGAGCTCTTCCTGTTCCACTATCATTTCGGTGTCTTGGGGCAACTTCTGGATCTCCTGCACAAGCCGGCTTTTCTTCTTGTCTTTGAGCCGCACGATGGCAAGCCGCGTGATCTTTTCCAATCGAACGTAGAACATCGGCTGGGAGTTGCCGACTAGAACCTTCGCTTGCGTGCCCTCGACTTCAACTGTCGATTTGCTCAGCAGCGGCACCGGAGCCAGCACTTGCAGAAATACCCTCTTCTTGCTGGCATCAATCGTGATTTCCGCTTGATCGACGGGCACGACGCGCGCGCCATCGGAGTAATAGACCCCGTCGTCCAAAGGAACTCTGTGTAGCTCGGTTCGGGCCTTCCGACGAGCGGCCCGTTCGATGCGGTCTTCTTGTTCCCTCGTCTCGCGTCGCGCCGTCCGCCGCTCGACTTCGTGGCGAGTTCGGTCGAGGTCGACCAGCTCTAAAGGGATCTCTTCCCACTGCCCCCGCTCCAGACTGTAGTAGCGGACCCGATCTTCGACGACCTCATACTCTTTGACAGCGAGGTCGCCCCCATCTTGAAGGTAGAGCGTTAGCTTTTGTCCCCACAATGGAAGCAGCAGCGCCAACGTCAGGAGCAAGATTCGAAATCGCATTGTTTCGAGTGGCTCGGCCGGTGTGCGGCCTCACTTCATACTAACGTGCGGGAAATCAATGGGGTTGCTCCCGGGCGCTGTGCTCCCTGCACTCCGCCGCTGGGCGTCGCACCCACCCTGCCTTCCTCCTGCAATCGGGTAGAATAACGATCATAGGAGGCACCATGGCCGATAACGATAAGCTCTACAAATCCACGGGAGCGGGAAGTGGGACCTTCATCATTTCCAAACCCAAGCGTAAGCCGAAGAAGCTTCGCCAGTCCCGGGTCAAAAAGCCTCGACGAGGAGCCAGGAAGTAAACCCTGCCCGCGCGAGAAACCCTAAGAGCTGCAGGGTTGTGACCGCGATTCTCCGAAAAGCGTTGGTCCAGTGGTTCTGTCGAAAAAAAGCCCTGCAGGGGGTGGAGGCTTCCCGGTGGTCAGTGGGAATCAGGTCCCTGCAGAGCTTAGCCTAGAAAAATGGAGATGCTACTGCGCCTGTGGGAAGTTCTCACTGGCGCGCTGGATGCCTGTGCCAACGCCCGCAATATGACCGTCAGCACGCCCCACTCAAAGACGAGCGCCAGCCGCGAAGGCCGGAATGAGCGCAGCGACAATAAGGGCAATGGTTAACAGGTCATCCACGACCGGGAGCTATTGCAAGCGGCGTTCCATCGCCGGTTCCCCTTTGTTTTTAGGCGGCCTAGTTGGAAGAGCCCACGCGTGGCCCCCAAACGCCTAGAAGATCTTACGCGCTATCGGGTAAGATCTTCCTTGCTGGGACCGATCGCATGCCCGTCTCCCGAACCGTGGCCCGCCAGTACGTCGTCCATGGCCGGGTTCAGGGTGTGGGGTTCCGTTATTTCGTCGAACGCTGCGCCGGCGAGCTGCGGCTCGGTGGTCACGTCAGGAACCGAGCCGATGGAGCAGTCGAGGTCTACGCTGTCGGCCCGCCGGACGCGTTGGCACTGCTCGGGCGGCAGCTACACGCCGGACCACGTTACGCGTTGGTCGAGAAAGTCGAAGAAACGGAAGCGCCGGTCAGAGCACTAACCGCGTTTACGGTCGAGTTCTAGCAAGAAACACTAGAGACGCCGAGCGACGGAGCGCGTTAGGTATTTCGTCAGGGAAGACAGCCGGAATGAGCGACCTGAAGAAACTGATTCGGGAAGTTCCCGATTTCCCCAAGCCGGGGATCTTATTCTACGACATTACGACTCTGCTCAAGGACCCGGAGGGGTTTGCCGCCCTGACGGAGCAGTTGGTTTCGCACTGCGAAGCGTTTCGGCCTGAGGCGATCGTGGGAATCGAAGCCAGGGGTTTTATTTTCGGACCCCTGCTCGCGGCCCGCCTTGGGGCGGGGTTCATCCCGGTGCGCAAGCCCGGCAAACTACCGGCTGAGACCGATGAGATCACCTACGATCTCGAATACGGGCAGGACACTTTGCAGATTCACAGGGACGCCATCCGGCCCGGCCAGCGAGTGCTTGTGGTGGACGATTTGCTGGCGACAGGTGGCACGGCCGCAGCGACTTGCCGGTTGGTGGAGAATTGCGGCGGGAAAGTGGCCGGTCTCGTATTCGTCGTGGAGCTGACGTTCCTCGAAGGCCGCAAGAAGCTCACCGCCTACGACATCGTCTCGCTCGTGCAATACGACCAGTAAGATGCCAACCCTCGTGGGGCAGGCCCCGGCCAAGATCAACCTGGGTTTGAAGATCGTGGGCCGCCGGCCTGACGGCTATCACGAGCTGCGAACCGTCTTTCAGACGATTTCCCTTGCCGATCGACTCGCGGTCAGCTATGTGCGACGCAGATCCACCGAGGTCACACTTCGGTGCAATGACCCAGCTCTCGAAAACGAAGACAACCTAGCGTATCGCGCCGCCAAGGATCTCCTCGCTGCCAAGCGCTGGGCGGGACATATCAAGATCGATTTGGAGAAGCGAATCCCGCACGGCTCCGGTCTTGGAGGCGGATCGAGTGACGCCGCGGCCGTGCTGCTGGCTCTCGAGCAACTCTTGCGTCCAACGCCACCGCGGGAGTTGCTTTTCGAGATCGCGGCACGGCTTGGCAGCGACGTCCCTTTCTTCCTTGTAGGGGGAACAGCGGTGGGCATCGGTCGGGGGGAAGAAGTCTACCCTTTGCCGGACGGCCGCCGCCATTGGGCTCTGGTGCTGGCGCCTCCGATCCGGATATCGACCGCCGATGCCTATCGGCGGCTGCGCCTGCCCAGGCGCTCTTCGTTGACAGTAAAAAACAGGCAGCCTATCATAGATGGTTTCTACTCAAGAGTTTGCGCTTCTGAACGAGGCGGACTGCACGGCTTGGCCGCGGTGCTGCCGAACGATTTCGAAGACGTTATTTTCCAAGCTTTTCCCGATCTGCAACAATGGAAGAGTCGGCTTAGTAAGGCGGGTGCGTTCGCGACAATGATGTGCGGCAGCGGCGCGGCCCTTTTCGGATTGTTTTCCGACCGACGATCGGCCATCCGAGCGCGCGACTCTCTGAGGGGATTCTCTGGGGATTCGTACGTGGTGCGAACGCTCAGCCGGCGATCGTATCGCCGGTTATGGAGCAGCTCGGACAGCGTGAATTAGTGATGGCGGCTCCTCAACCCGTACTTGCCATGAACCGCGATCGGTTGACGGTTTTTACTGGGACGGCTCACCCCGTATTGGCCGAGCGGATTTGTGCCGAGTTGGGAGCACCACTGGCCGAATCCTCGGTGACAACGTTTTCCGACGGCGAGATCTACCTCCAGATCAACGAGAACGTGCGCGGAGGCGACGTCTTCGTGGTGCAGCCGACCTGTACGCCGGTTGACCGCAGCCTGATGGAAGTGTTGCTGATGATGGACGCCCTGCGGAGAGCCTCCGCCAAGCGGATTACCGCCGTGTTGCCTTACTACGGCTATGCTCGCCAGGACCGCAAGGACAAGCCGCGCGTGCCTATCTCGGCCAAGCTCGTCGCCAGCTTGCTGGTCACGGCGGGAGCGAATCGGGTGCTCACCCTGGACTTGCATGCGGCCCAGATTCAGGGCTTCTTCGATATTCCAGTCGACCATCTGTTCGCCACGCCGGTGATGGTGAAGTACCTAAAGGGGCTGCGGCTTCAGAAATTGACGGTCGTTTCGCCCGACCCCGGTGGCGTAGAGCGTGCTCGCGCCTTCGCTAAAAGACTGCGCGCCCCGCTGGCGATCATCGACAAGCGTCGCGATCGACCGAACGTGGCTGAGGTTATGTACGTCATCGGCGAAGTCGAGGGCCGCACGTGCTTGATCGTCGACGATATGGTGGATACGGCCGGCACGCTCGTTAAGACGGCGGCAGCCCTTCTGGAGCAAGGAGCGACCAGCGTATACGCGTGTTGTACACATCCCGTGTTGTCCGGCTCCGCCTTGCAGAAGATCGAGAAGTCACAGCTCACCGAACTGGTGGTTAGTGACTCGATTCCCTTGTCACCCAAGGCTCAACGCAGTTCCCGGATACGCCAGTTGAGTGTGGCTCCTTTACTGGCAGAGGCTATCGAGTCCATTCACGAGGAGACGTCGATCAGCCGGCTATTCGTATAGATGCTTGGCGTCCGGTGTAGTGAGTGTGGTCGCGCACCCGCCCTTAGCTGGATTCAGGTAAGGAGACGCTGTTGGAACAACAGATTGAACTAGAGGTAATCGTAAGGGAAGAGCGTGGAAAGGGTCCGGCGCGCCGGCTTCGCGAGCAGGGTCAAGTTCCTGCGATCCTCTATGGACTGAGCAAGGAATCCGTGGCGCTAACGCTCGACACGAAGGCGATGACGCGTATCTTGGAGTCGCCCGCCGGGCACAATCAAATCGTGAACCTGAAAGTCGCCGGCGGCGAGCAGGCTGCCGCCATGGCGGTCGACTGGCAGGTGGATCCGGTTCGCGGCAGTTTGCTTCACGTTGACATGCAGCGCGTGGACTTGAAAAAGAAGCTGCGCCTCAGCGTGCCCATCGAAACCTTGGGAGTGTCCGTCGGCGTCAAGGACGAGGGTGGGATTGAGAGTATTGTTACCCGCGAGGTCGAGATCGAGTGTATGCCGCTCGAGGTCCCCGAAAGGATAACCGTGGACGTCTCATCACTGAGTATCGGCGATTCGGTTCGGGTGCGCGACCTGACAGCGGCTGACGAGTACACCTTTGTGACCAATCCCGACGTAGTCTTGGTCCACGTCATCGCACCGAAGGCCGTCGAGGAAGAAGAGAAACCGGAGGAGGAGGTCGCGGCCGAGGGCGAAGCGGCGGAGGAGACTCCAGGCGAGGAACAGCAAACGGAAGCGCAGCAAGAAAAGGAATGAACTTGCCGCTGACCCCAACACTGGAAGCTGGCGGAGCCCGGCCCCGAGGGTCAACCGGCCAGGAGCGTGGACCGGCCGACCAGTCGCATGCATCTAATTGTTGGATTGGGCAACCCGGGTCCTCGCTATCGGCATACCCCCCACAACCTGGGATTCCTGACCGTCGATCGGTTAGCCTCGGATGGGAAGATCCGACTGACCCGCAAGGTCGCCGGGTCATTGGTGGGGCTGGGAGAGATCGCGGGAACAGATGTCGTTCTGGCCAAGCCGCTTTCTTATATGAACCTCAGCGGTCACCCTGTTCGATCGCTGCTGGGTCACTGCGAGGTAGGGCATGATCGCTTGCTCGTGGTTTATGATGATCTGGCACTCCCGTGGACGGCGCTGCGCATCCGGGAGAAGGGGTCGGCGGGAGGCCACCGCGGGGTGAAGTCGATCATTGAAACAATCGAAACGGACGAATTCCTTCGCCTGCGCTTGGGCATTCGTCCCGAGGAACCAGTCGACGATGGAGCGGCTTACGTACTGGCGCCGTTTGGCCCAAGTCGCATGGAACAATTAGATGAACTGCTGGAAAGAGCCGCTACTGCAGTCCGGCTCATCATTACTGGCGGCGCTGCCAAAGCCATGACGGTGCATAACCGTCGCGCCGCCGGATCGGAAGCTACCGAAATATGAGGATCTACGAGCTTGTTTTTATCGTCAAACCCGATCTGCCGGAAGACGAGATCAGCCAAGTGATCGAGCAGTTCACCGGTGCGGTCTCCGAGGGAGGCGGCACGGTGATGAAGGTCGAGCAGTGGGGCAAGCGTCGCCTGGCCTACCGGGTCAAGCGACATGGTGAGGGCTACTACGTGTTGATGCACTACAGCACCGACGACAACACCAGTCTGGCAAGGGAAATCGAGCGCCGGCTGCGTGTGTCCGACCCTGTAATCAAATACATCACCATTCGTATCGATGAGGAGCTAAAGCGCCTCGAAAAACTCAAGAAGAAACGCGAGAAGCGATCCGGCCGCAAAGGAACTCGAGTTGCGCGCCGGCCACCGTCCACTCCGCGGTCTACTCCCACGGCCGCTGCACCTGAAGCCGCGCCCGGTAAGCCTGACCAAGCTGCCCCTTCTAAGAGCGAAGAAACCAAGTCGCCGGAGACCCCGGAGGTACCATGACAGAGTCGACAGCCCCTCCCTCGAGAGAAGCAGGGCGCAGAGGCCCCCGCCCCCGACAGGGCCCCGACAAGCGACGCTTCATGCGCCGCAAGAAAGTTGATTACTTCAGCGTCCACAAAATCGACCACATCGACTACAAGGACGTGGATGTGTTGAAGCAGTTCATCGGGGACCGGGGCAAGATCTTGCCGCGCCGACACACCGGCCTCGGCGCTCTCCATCAGCGCAAGTTGAGGTTGGCGATCAAACGGGCCCGTAACATCGCCCTGCTGCCTTTTGCCGGCGAAGCGGGCCGCCTGCCCGGCACTCCGCGCGCGTTGAAGCAGCCTGACGAGAGCGCTACACGGGAAAAAGAAGGTTGAGTCACCATGGTCGAAGTTATCCTGAAGCAAGAGATTCTTAAGCTCGGATCGAAGGGCGACATTGTGCGGGTCGCTAACGGCTTTGCCCGTAACCACTTATTCCCGAAACAGCTGGCTATTCCCGCCACGAAGGCCAGCAGAAAGCAAGTCGATCAGATGAAGGCCTCCGCCGAGCGCGAGGCCGCTCGCCTAATGGGTGACGCTGAGAAACTGGCTTCGGTGCTCGAAAACGTGCAGATCAAGATCGTGGCCCGAGCCGGAGAAGCTGATCAGTTGTTCGGGTCGGTCACGTCTCGTGACATTGCCACCGAGCTCGAAAAGCTGGGCTACAGCGTGGATCGCCATCGCATTCTTATCAGCAAGCCGATCCGAATGGTCGGTGAGCATGACGTCAAGCTGCACCTCCACCGCGACATCGATGTGCCGATCAAAGTGAACGTTCTTGCGGAAGGTCGCGAAGAGGAATCCGCTTCGCCAGCAGAGGAGTCCGCTTCTCAAGACGACACCTCGGAAGCAGCAGAAGAAGAGTCACAAGAACCAGAAGAACCAGCCGAAGACCCCCAGAAAGACTAGGGATGCCCTTCTTCGACCTGACTGGGCAAACCGCGATCGTCACGGGCGGCGCCCAGGGAATCGGAGAAGGAATCGCCCACCGCCTCGCCAACTCAGGCGCCCACGTAGCTGTCGCCGACCAAAGTTTCGATGGTGCGCGTGGCGTAGCGGAGCAGTTGCAGTCCAGCGGCCTTAAGGGCTTCCCCATCGCAGTCGATGTTGCGGACCGAACTTCCGTCGAGGCCATGGTTGAGGAAGTCTTGGCTCGCAACGAAAAGATCGACATCCTAGTCAACAACGCCGGTATTGCCGGCCGCGCGGCTCCGATTTGGGAACAGGGAGACGAGGACTGGCAACGAGTCCTCGACGTGAATCTGACCGGCGTTTTCTTCTGCTGCCGCGCGGTCATGCCTCATATGATCCGGCACGACTACGGACGGGTGGTCAACATTGCCTCACTGGCCGGCAAAGAAGGCAACCCTAATATGGTGGCCTATTCGGCTGCGAAAGCCGGTGTGATTGCCATGAGCAAGTCGATGGCGAAAGAGGTAGCCACCCACAACATTTGCGTCAACGCCGTGACGCCCACTGTCATCCGCACGCCGATACTGAGCCAGTTGACCGAAGAGCAAGTCGAGTATATGACTTCCCGGATCCCGCGGGGTAGAACAGGCACCGTCGAAGAAGTGGCCGCGGTTGTCCACTTCCTTGCCAGTCCCGACTGCTCTTTCGTGACCGGACAGTGCTACGACGTCAGCGGCGGTCGAGCAACCTACTAGCTAGTGTAGTGCCACATAGATAACTGGACAATAACACCCTTTTCACGGTAGGATGGTTTATGTGGCCATCCGCTGACGCTCTACCCCTCACCGCTCCGCAGCGAAACGCTCTTCGTCGCCTCGTTCGAGGCCGCAATACGACGCAGAAAATGGTCTTGCGAGCGCACATTGTTTTGCGCTGTGCGCAGGGGTTGGCGAACCACGCCATTGCCCGCGAACTCGGCGTCAACCGCAAGACCGTCATCCTGTGGCGAAAGCGCTTCGCCCAGTCCGGCCTCGACGGACTCCGCGATCGGACGCGCCCCGGACGCAAACCGGCGCTCTCCGCTGAATTCGTCCAATGCATCCTCGATACAACGCTTCACGAGAAGCCCCGGGCGGCCACGCATTGGAGCACCCGCACCCTCGCCAAGCACTTGGGCGTCTCCAAGATGGCCATCCAGCGCGTCTGGAAAGCGCACGGACTGCAGCCCCATCGCCTCGAAACTTTCAAGCTCAGCCGCGACAAGCAGTTCGTCGAGAAACTCCGCGACGTGGTCGGTCTGTACTTGCATCCGCCCGAGCACGCACTGGTGCTCAGTGTCGATGAGAAAAGTCAGATCCAGGCCTTAGACCGCAGCCAGCCGGGACTGCCCCTGAAAAGGGGTCGTGCCGGCACCATGACCCACGACTTCAAACGACATGGCACAACGACGTTGTTCGCCGCCTTCAATGTGCTCGACGGCAAGGTGATCGGCGAGTGTCTGCCGCGACATCGGCACCAGGAATTCCTCAAATTTCTACGCAAGATCGACCGCGAAACGCCACCGGCGCTGGAGCTGCATCTGATCGTGGACAACTACTCCACGCACAAGCATGAGCAAGTGAAGAAGTGGCTCGCGAAGCACCCCTGCTTCCACTTTCACTTCATTCCCACGTCTTCTTCTTGGCTCAATCTCGTCGAGCGCTGGTTCCGCGAGCTGACACAGAAGCGCATCCGCCGCGGCGTGTTCCGCAGTGTTCCCGAACTCGAGGCCGCCATCCACGAGTACCTGGAAGCGAGCAACCAAGCGCCCAAGCCCTTTGTCTGGACAGCTCCGGCACAAGATATCCTCGCCAAAGTCGAGCGCGCCGCCAAAACCCACGCCATTGTCCAGAACCGTTAGTGGCACTACACTAGCCACTGAAAGCCTTCGGATCGCTGGTCCAGCTCGATCTCGACGCCAAGCTCATCTTCAACGACAACCTTCAGGTACTGCCTGTCTGCCTGAACTCTGAGTCGCTCGGCTTCGTCTCGATCCAAGCCCGGGAGCCACACGCGGCGGATCTCCTCGGTAAGCCGTACACTCGCAGCGTTGAGCTGATAGCTGCGTTTGTTAAGCTGATCACGGTAGTTCTGCAGAGCACTGGCATCGCCCGCTGCGGGTTCGGTTGTGTTCCCGAGATCCGAGAGCTCCTGGGCAGTGAATCCAAGGAGCCGCAGAAGACACTCGTTGCCGTAATCATACTGCTCATCGTCGAGGATTTTCGTCTCAATTCGCTTGGCAAGATGCCCAAGGTGAATAAGAGGCCTGACCCGGAAGTAGTTGTTGAAGAGGACAAACACCGGAAGACGTCCCCCAAGCGTGTCTAAGGCCCTGGCGCGCTCTTCAGCCACCTGAATAGTCCGTAGTAACCGATCGTGCCTACTCTCCTCTCTACTGTTTGTTTCACTTATAAAAGGTAGGATCTCATTCAGCCATTTCTTCAAGGCAGCAGATCGGTCGCCCTTAATGCTCGTCGAGGCGACCCAATCTTTTGTGATCGCCGCAAGTTGAGCACTCGGCGTCTGTGTCTCCGCCTGATCTTTGGGGACCCGAGGGTCGATGTGTGCACATAATCTCGTGAGGTCTTTTGCGATCTCGGTGTAGGTTGCTACCTGTGGACCACCCTGCAGGTTGTGAAAGGCTTTGTTGTCCAGCTTGCGTCCGCGAACGTAGACGCAATCCTTGAATCCATCAGGCAAAGCACCCCTGTCACCGTCTTCGAGGGCGAAGTGCACTTCGACTACGGTCACGTCTGATGGGTTGACCTTGCCTGTGGTGATGTCGTTGTACTCCGACCTTGGGTAGTCGCGGAGGGCGTCAAAACCTGCTATGCCATCGGGCGGATTTATTTGTTGGAGTGCTTCAAGCAGAACCGTCTTTCCTGCCTCGTTCGGGCCAACCAAGATCGTCTTTTCGTTTTCGACATCGAACCATCCTGTGTCCCGGATGCTACGGTAACACTTCACCCGTGCCTTGCTCAGCCGCATTTTAACTCCTCTATTGGTACCGCCCGTCTCCTGCGAAATCCCGGCCCTTAGCGGCAGGACTAGCCAATTAAACCGCTTTAGGAACCTGCGAGTCAACAATTTCGACAGTTCGTAGTCCCGTAGCGCAGGCCTGGGCCGTCGTTTGGCCCAGACCTGCGGCTTTCTCTTCCCAGCCGGAAGCCCCCGCCCCGAATCGGCAGGCTAAGTCTGAAGCGGTGACAAGGACCCCGCTGCCTCGTGGCGCGGGCCTCCGGACCGTAGCGTGGATCTAGGCGGACGGCCCGCGGGGCGCTTTTCCTCTCGGGCGCATCTCTCGCCCGCCAGATCCGCGGCCGTTTTCTTGCACAATTGCACAAAACGGACGATTCTAATCAGTAAGTGTCGCGCCTAAGGCGTCCGATTCTCCACTCGCGGTTCCTGTTTGTCACAACGAACCTACTGAGAAATCAACCTCCCTTTCGCGACCGCGAACTCGACATTTTGGCGCTCACACTGGGCGGAATCCGCGACCGGCTGCCGTTCTCTCTCTGTGGATATTGCCTGATGCGAGACCATGTTCACGCCATCGTGTTCCCGCGCGAGGATACGACGATTTCCGACGTCATGCAGGGGTTCACGAGCAGCAATATTGGGCGCCTGGACATGTAGGGGCGGCATGCCGTGCCCGAAATTTCCGACCCGAGGTCGAAGCAACCAGTGACCCTCATTCGGAGCCGCGCGCGTCAGCAAGCGGTCCAGTAAGGCCGTGCCACGCCCCGGGGACCTACGTCATGCGAAGACTTCGCAGGCCGGCAAAACTGAGCTGCGACCGTGAGGCCGCGGGCCCGCAAGCTCGGTCCCGAGGCGCAGGCTGGGGTCGTCTGGCCCAGACCTGCGGCTTTTGATTCGGTTCCAAGAACCCTGTTCCCACGGTGCTACCGGGAGTCCTGCAGGATTGAGGGGGCGCACTGTTTGCACAAGTTCCGCCTCAAACCGCATCCGCTCGGACCTAACCAGGATCTAACGGAGCCGCAGCCGAGAGGCTGCGGTCAAGGTTCCGATTGACCTCGGTTGACGGGACCGGGCCTCGGGGAAGTCGGGGCAGGCTGCGACTAGGCCTGCCGTGTTACGGCTGCTTCGGATCAGTACGATAAGGAACTTCGGCCCTCATTGCCTCCATCTCGTCAGGAACCCACGAATCCGTAGGGGCACAGCATGCTGTGCCCACCTGCCTTCGCCCCAACCATGAACGATTCGGTCTCGCACTTCACCCTGCGCTCGGTCTCTCGCCCGCCAGAGCGGCCTTTTGGTTTTGTGGCGCACACTCTCAGTGTGCCGCGTCGAGACTCGTCTCGACGCTTAGGGCCGTTCGCCTCCGCGGTTGCTGCGCCACCATGCGGCGCGGGTCAGCCTCCTACGTCACCGACCTCTCGCACAGACAGAAGAGTCCCGGAGCGCGCTTCCGGCGGCCGAGCGGGGCCTGGGGTGGGGCCGAAATCGGCCGTGCTAACGGCCGATCCCCTTCTTCGTCGTTCCCTCGCCCCATTCATTCGCTAGGCGGTGTTTTCCTAGCGCTAGGACTGCGCTAGTGTAGTGCCACATAAATAACTGGACAATAACACCCTTTTCACGGTAGGATGGTTTATGTGGCCATCCGCTGACGCTCTACCCCTCACCGCTCCGCAGCGAAACGCTCTTCGTCGCCTGGTTCGAGGAGGCAACACAGCCCAGAAAATGGCCTTACGGGCAGGCATTGTTTTGCTGTGTGCGCAGGGGTTGGCGAACCACGCCATTGCCCGCGAACTCGGCGTCAACCGCAAGACCGTCATCCTGTGGCGAAAGCGCTTCGCCCAGTCCGGCCTCGACGGACTCCGCGATCGGACGCGCCCCGGACGCAAACCGGCGCTCTCCGCTGAATTCGTCCAATGCATCCTCGATACAACGCTTCACGAGAAGCCCCGGGCGGCCACGCATTGGAGCACCCGCACCCTCGCCAAGCACTTGGGCGTCTCCAAGATGGCCATCCAGCGCGTCTGGAAAGCGCACGGACTGCAGCCCCATCGCCTCGAAACTTTCAAGCTCAGCCGCGACAAGCAGTTCGTCGAGAAACTCCGCGACGTGGTCGGTCTGTACTTGCATCCGCCCGAGCACGCACTGGTGCTCAGTGTCGATGAGAAAAGTCAGATCCAGGCCTTAGACCGCAGCCAGCCGGGACTGCCCCTGAAAAGGGGTCGTGCCGGCACCATGACCCACGACTTCAAACGACATGGCACAACGACGTTGTTCGCCGCCTTCAATGTGCTCGACGGCAAGGTGATCGGCGAGTGTCTGCCGCGACATCGGCACCAGGAATTCCTCAAATTCCTACGCAAGATCGACCGCGAAACGCCACCGGCGCTGGAGCTGCATCTGATCGTGGACAACTACTCCACGCACAAGCATGAGCAAGTGAAGAAGTGGCTCGCGAAGCACCCCCGCTTCCACTTTCACTTCATTCCCACGTCTTCTTCTTGGCTCAATCTCGTCGAGCGCTGGTTCCGCGAGCTGACACAGAAGCGCATCCGCCGCGGCGTGTTCCGCAGTGTTCCCGAACTCGAGGCCGCCATCCACGAGTACCTGGAAGCGAGCAACCAAGCGCCCAAGCCCTTTGTCTGGACAGCTCCGGCACAAGATATCCTCGCCAAAGTCGAGCGCGCCGCCAAAACCCACGCCATTGTCCAGAACCGTTAGTGGCACTACACTAGGACACGATTTTGGCACGAAAAATCCGGCCTCGTGGGAACGCTAATTATGTCTCACAATTCAGAAGAATTAACCGCTAGGCGGGACACCCCCATCGCCGCCTCGCCCGCCTGCCAGACGGACGCCAAGGCCTCGAACCTCGCTCGGCAGCAGACGGCTAGCCTGTCTTTTTGGCCAGACCCGCGACTTTCTCGTCGGTTGGGTGGGCAAATAGCCCAGGGTGGCATTTTGATTCCCGACCCGAGTCAAAGCGGATTCGTTTATCGCCCAACTAGCCGGCGTCAGAGCAGCGGAAAGAGCCGTGCCCGTCAGGGCGCGGGCCCGCCGGATGCGCGATTCCGGTTCCACTCGAGACCAATCGTTCACCACCCGACGAAGGTACTTGACCCACCCGCCATTGCGGGGGCGCATTCGAAGCAGAGGCAAAAATACGAAACGAACCCAATTTCGCGCAAGCCAATTACAAACAATGAGTTACGGTGATTTCAGCGTGCGCCGCCGGCCCGACGGGGATGGAGAAAAGCGGGCTAGCCTCAATACTCGTCACTTAGTGTGCCTCAGCCCTTGCGGGTTACAGAGTTACTATATATCACCCCAATCAGTGGCAGATGAACCACGAGTCTGGCCCCGTCAGGGGGCCGCAACAATCACAGCCCACGGCTTCAGCCGTGGGAAAAAGTGGCAGTGCGGAAAGCCCCGGAGAGGGCGACACAGCTCCCCCACAGGCTGCAGCAAAACCGGGGGTCCGTAGGCACAAGCGAACAGGCCCCGGAGGAGTCTGTGGGGCGATGTGTCGGACCCCCGGACCGGCGAGATCGCCGGTCCCTACTGCCGCGGCTTGTGACGACTCAAGTAGGGACAAGCGATCCCGCTTGTCCACGACGCGACATGTCGCGCCGGTACATGACAAACGGTGCAATGCGGAAAAAACTCGGGGTTCTATTACAGCTTAAGTGAACGGTATTGGGGCTAGCGTCGAGCACCGGAAAGAGCCGTGCCCGTCAGGGCGCGGGCCGGGCGGACCGGCGTGATTCCGGTTCCACTCGAGACCAATCGTTCACCGCCCGACGAAGGTACTTGACCCACCCACCATTGCGAGGGAGACGGCTTCCTCGGCGCTTGGCGATCGTTCGCTCTCAGCGAACGATCGGGGATTGGGGTGGGGTGAAATCGGCCGTTGAACGGTCGATCCCTGGATGTTCGGGCTGCAACCTAGGGGAAAATACCCGCCCCGCAGGACGGGAACTGATCGCCCAGCCGGCGTTGTAGGCAGGGGAAAAAGGGCGCCTGCGTGCTAGCGACAGGGCGGCATCTACGCGGGAGGCTCACGCGCCTTCGCCGCTCGGCCGCTGGAGGCGGCCAAGGCGGGCTTAGGGTGGGGTGACATCGAGCCCGGGGCGGTGCGCCTCTTCGGCGTGAGCAGAGTGATCGCCCAACGGGGACTCTTGACTACGATCACTGTTCCCAAGGGGGAGACCGCGAGGGAGGCCAAACGCTCGACAAGCGAAGGAAAATGACGAAACAAACCCAATCTCGTCCAACCGACTTGTAATCAATAACTTGTGACTGGTTTGGGGCCGCACTCAACTCGCCTGAAGCGTGATCCCGTCTTCGACGAGGGCTTTCATCTGTCGGTCGTAACAATCGCGCCGTAATGATGAAATCGGATGGGAGAACCCCTTCCGCACTGCGTGCTAAGCAGCTCCTAGCGGTCGTTTTCGCCTTTGGCGAGCGACGGAACGTCGCGAAAAGGCATCCTTTTGTAGTTGCACGCGAGCGTCGTCGCCGAGAACGACGCTGACGATGTCGAAGCGCAGTCTGGCCGCATCGACACCGGCTCGGCGCGCGTATTCGCCGGCCGCATGGATCAGATGTCGCCGCTTTCTCGCGTCTACTGCTCGTGCCGGCTCGCCGAACTCGACGCTAGCACGCGTTTTCACCTCGATTACGGCTAGCTGTTCCTTATCCCAAGCAACAAGATCGAGTTCCTGTTTGCCGTCCCGGGGCCGGTAGTTACGCGCCACGATGGTGTAGCCCCTGCGGCGCAGGTAGTCGTAGGCCAAGTCTTCACCCCTCCGGGCATCTCGGAGGTGCTGAGGCAAGCGGCGGTCAAGCCGCGCCCGCAGCCAATCACGAAGGGACTTCACTATGGATACTCCGGTTTCAGGACGGGGGAAACGAAAGCGTCGGGAACTGATGAGGCAGGGCCCAACGACGGGGGCCGCTTCAGCGTTGGGAGGAGGGTAGGCTGCTCCTTCACTCGAAGCTAACACTGATGCGCAGCAGCGTCAAGCAAGATGGCGTAGCGGTAGGTATGCGAAGCACGCCGTGTCGGGCGGAGTGGGCAACTCGGCGGTCTTTTGCCCAACAGAAACTGGAAAGACCCAGCAGACGAGATGTGGATCCCCCCGGCCGTCCAGCTATTCATCCGCGGCGTCGAGCGCAACTAACGCGTCGTCCGTTTCAACTGTCCGCAGGCAGCGTAGATCTCCCGGCCACGGGGCTTGCGGATGAAGCACGGGAAGCTGGGTCGGAGGATGCGTTGAAATGCGAGCACTCGCTCGTCGCTAGGAGTCTCGAAGGGGATGTCGGGCCCCGGGTTGAACGCGATGAGATTGACCCTGCATTTGATGTTCGCCAGAAGGCGAACGACACGGCGCGCGTCGACGTCACTGTCGTTGACTCCCTTCAGCAGGACATACTCAAACGTCAGCCGCTCCCAAGACCGCAGCGGATATCGTTTGCAAGCTTCGATCAGCTCATTGAGTTGATACTTGCTCGTAATCGGCATCAGCCGCCGCCGCACTTCCTGGGTTGAGGCGTTAAGCGATACGGCAAGCCTTGGCCGGCCCGGCTGGCGGCCAAACTCGGCGATTTGGGGAGTGATACCCGCGGTCGACACGGTGACACGTCGAGGAGAGATGGCGATACCTCGGGGATCCGACAGTAGCTGGGTTGCCTTGATGACAGCTCGCAAGTTCAATAGTGGCTCACCCATCCCCATCACGACGATGTTCACCGGGCGTTCTCGGGGTTCCAGTTGGTGCTTACGGAGCAGTAATAATACTTGGCCGACGATTTCGCCCGCCGACAAGTCCCGCTCCAGACCCATCAGAGCCGTGAGGCAGAACTTACAGTCAACCGCGCAGCCGACCTGCGACGAAACGCACAGGGTGTCGCGCTTCTGCTCGGGGATAAGGACGGTCTCGATGGTCTTGCCGTCAGCGAGCTTGAGGAGATAGCGCACGGTTCCATCGATAGACGCGAATCGCTGTGCAAGTTGGGGCAAACCCGGGGAGAACTCGGCCGACAGCGTTCCGCGCAGAGCGGCGGGCAAAGTCTTGATCGCTTGAAGGTCAGCAACCTTCTTGCGATAGAGGCCCTCGTAGAGTTGCCGGGCTCGGTAGGTGGGCTCGCCGTGGCGGGCAAGGATTTGCGCAAGATCGGCAAGGTCTTTTCCTACAAGGGCTTGCAACACTTTCCCATTGTAGCTCGCACTCTAGTGCCCTCCGGCGGCTCTGCTACAATACGTCCATACTCGCAGCGATCCTGACAGCCTTCCTCGGGTCGTCCTTTTCTCCATTCGGTGGACCAAGAATTGAGCTCTCGGCAGACCAGCCAGGGGACTGTCGTTAAGACGGTCCTAGCGAACGGCCTTCGCGTCATCAGCGAAGAAATGTCACATGTGCGATCCGTCGCCGTCGGGGTCTGGGTCGACGTCGGATCGCGCACCGAGCGAGCCGCGGAAAGCGGCATTTCTCATTTCGTTGAGCACATGGTCTTCAAGGGCACGGCCAATCGCTCGGCGGACGAGATCGCCTGCTCGATCGACTCTATCGGTGGGAACCTGGACGCGTTTACCACCAAGGAAAGCGTGGCGTTCACGGCCAAGGTGCTGGACGAACACTTACCTAGAGCCATGGACGTCCTTGGCGACTTGGTTCTCCATCCAGCCTTCCGGGAGGACGACATTGCCAAGGAAAAGGGTGTCGTTCTCGAGGAGCTGAAGATGGATGAGGACAATCCCGATTACCTTATTCACGAGATTTTTGCCGGCAATTTCTGGAAAAAACACCCCCTGGGCCGCCCCATCATCGGAACCAAGAGGACCATCCATGCGTTCGGCCGCCCGCAGCTGCAAGACTTTTTCCGGCGCACGTATCATCCGGGCAATCTGGTTATCACAGCGGCCGGCAACGTGAGCAATAAGGTGCTGGTGGGCCTGGTCGAGGAGAGGTTCGGCCGGCTGGCCCACCAAAACCACAGACCGCGGAATCGGATCCCAACCCCCCACCCGACCATCGTCTTACGGAACAAGGCTTCGCTTGAGCAGGTACAACTCTGCCTCGGCGTTCCCGCTTATCCCATGGCTCACCCCAAACGCTTCGCCGGATACCTGTTGAGCACGGTGCTAGGCGGCGGCATTAGCTCGCGGCTGTTCCTCAAGATTCGCGAGCACGAGGGGCTCGCCTATGCGGTGTTTTCTGATTTGAGTATGTACAAAGATACGGGTTGTCTGTCGGTGTACGCAGGCACTTCGGTGGAGGCGGCGACGCGGGTGATCGAGCAGATAGTCGGGGAGTTTCGGGACCTAAAAGAGAATCTCATCGGCGATGAGGAACTTCGGCGCGCCAAGGATCACCTGAAGGGCAGCCTGATGTTGAGCTTGGAGTCAACAGCCAGTCGGATGGCCAATCTGGCACGCCAAGAGAAGTATTTCGCCAGGTTTCTGACGCTCGATGAAGTCAATGAAAACATCGAGCTGGCCAGTGCGGAAGACCTTCGGGACGTTGCCAACGACTGGTTCCACCAGGAACGGGTCGCGTTGGCCGCGCTCGGCAACCTAGGTGGGTTCGCGGTGGAGCGGGAGCAGTTGGCCTGCTGATGCCAATCTTTGGGCAGCGTAAAAGGTCGGGCCCCTACACCTTTTCCTGGTGATCCGCGAGCAGCTGCTCGATTCCCACTAGATCGGTTGGATAGTGCCCCGTGTAGCAGGAGTAGCAATACTCGCCTTGCAGATCGTTGACGGCTTGGCGCAGACCTTCCATTGACAGATACGCAAGCGAATCCGCCTCGCAGTGGTCGCGGATTTCCTCGATGGGCCGCGTGGCGGCGATTAGCTCGTCTTTGTCGGGCGTGTCCACGCCGTAGTAGCAGGGCGAGATGGTGGGCGGACAAGAGATCCTGAGGTGTACCTCGCGGGCTCCTGCTTGGCGCATGATGCGAACGATCTTCTGGCTTGTAGTGCCCCGGACAATGGAATCGTCGACGAGCACGATGCGCTGGCCCGCGATCAGGTGGCGAACAGGATTGAGCTTCAGTTTGACACCAAAGTCTCGAATAGACTGTTTCGGTTCAATGAACGTTCGGCCAACGTAATGGTTACGGATGAGCCCCATGCTGTAGGGGATTCCGGACTCGGCTGCGTAACCGATGGCGGCCGCAACCCCCGAGTCGGGAACCGGAACGACGATGTCGGCGTCCACCGGCGCTTCTCGAGCCAAGCGGCGACCTAGCGCTTCCCGGGACTCCTGCACCGGGCGTCCGAAGACAATCGAGTCGGGGCGAGAGAAGTAAACGTGCTCGAAGACGCACTGGCAGCTCTCGAGTTCGGGCGCGAAGTGTTCGCGGTGAAGACCTTCGTCGTCGACGATCACCATTTCTCCCGGCCGAACGTCGT
This sequence comes from Bryobacterales bacterium, assembly GCA_965222095.1. GTDB lineage: Bacteria > Acidobacteriota > Terriglobia > Bryobacterales > UBA6623. The sequence continues at coordinate 1,138,366 of CBDCTD010000003.1, read as the reverse complement.
CAACATAGCGGGCGCCGATCAGGTCGAAAGCGCACGTTTCGGAAGCGAAGACGTAAGCCGAGCGGCCGTTGTGAGTCAGCGTTCCCACGGCCAAAGGCCGAAACCCCCTTGGGTCTCGAGCTACAATCAGGCGGTCTTTGGCGAGCAACGCGAGGGAGTAAGCTCCCTCCAAACGCAGCAGAGATTCTCGAAGGGCGTGCTTGAGGCGCTGCTCCCGAGACCGCGCCATGAGGTGCAGGATCACTTCCGTATCGCTGCTGGCTTGGAAGATGGAACCGCTGGTTTCGAGCTCACGCCTCAGATCAATGGCGTTCGTCAGATTACCGTTGTGCGCGACGGCGATTTGCCCCTTACTGCACTCCACGAAAAACGGCTGCGCGTTGAGACTAGCGCTCTGACCCGCGGTGGAGTAGCGAGTGTGGCCAATAGCCATGTGGCCGGGAAGACCCTTGAGCACGGATTCGGTGAAGACTTCGGCTACCAGTCCCATAGCCTTCCGACAATGGATCTGTTGGCCGTCGCTCGAGCACATGCCGGCGCTTTCCTGCCCTCGATGCTGTAGAGCGTACATCCCCAGGTAAGCAAGGTTGGCTGCCTCGGGGTGCCCGTAGATGGCAAAGACCCCGCATTCCTCATGGAAGTGGTCGTCGGACGACTCCATTACGCGCTGATGTGTCGGTTGCTTCATCGTGGATCCGTTAACCCCAATTCGACATCAATACCCTGGAGCTGCCCAGCCTTGGCTGTGCTTGTGAGAGCGCGGGGAAGGTCAACCCAAAGGCGAACGTTCCTTAATCAGCGGGTAATGACGGCTGGGAATCCGTCCCAACGACTTTCTTATCGTCGAGCCAATCATGAATCTTGTTGGCCCGATCATGTTTCTGCGACCGCCTACTCTCTAGTGTAACGTTTCATTACCGTTTCAACGGCGAAATTCGGAAAGGGAACCGTTACCCGTCGCCGTTTCTGTTCCCTCCATCTTCACTGCCGCCCCAACATCCGCTCAAGCGCGGTATCCCATAGTTCATACATCTCGTTTAGACGAGTTGTGAACAACTCGGCGTCGTTGAGACGGGCCGAGATCGTTTCGGAGTCAGTCTCGCCCACCAGGGGCGCTTCAACGTTAAACCGAGATGCCAGCTCCACGACAGCGGGAACGTCGTTGGGCGGGACAGACAATAAGATGCGCGAGGGCGCTTCGCCGAACAGTAGGTAGTGGCAGGGGGCGTCTGACTGAACTTCGAGTCGGGCCCCGATGCCGGCCGGCCCGAAGCTAGATTCAGCCAATGTTACAGCCAGGCCGCCATCACTGACGTCGTGGGCTGATTCCGCCAGACCTTGACGGACGATTTCACGCATCGCCGTTTGGACACTTTTCTCGTAATCGAGGTCGATGAGCGGAGGGAGCCCCCAGACTTGCCGAAGGACGACCTTCGCGTACTGCGAGCTGCCGAAACGGCGCGGCGCGGGATTGTCAGATCCCCCAAGCAAACCGCCTAGCAAGACAAGGGATCTCCCTGGCTGCCGGAAATGGATGCCCAGAGGCACCGTCATGTGGTCCACAATGCCAACCACGCCGACCACTGGCGTGGGGTAGATGCTCTGGCCAAGCGTCTCGTTGTATAGGCTGACATTGCCCCCCGTAATCGGCGCTTGAAAGTGACGGCAGGCTTCCCCCATCCCCTCGATCGCAGCTACAAGCTGGGCCATGATCTCAGGCTTTTCCGGATTTCCGAAATTCAGGCAATTGGTCGCAGCGATGGGTTCTGCTCCGACGGTCGAGAGGTTCCGGCAGCATTCGGCGACGGCCAGTCGCGCTCCTTCCCTCGGGTCGAGCGAACAGTAACGGCCGTTGCCATCCAGTGCCATGGCGAGTGAGATGCCTGCGTCTTTGATGCGAATCACTGCCGCGTCACCGCCCGGTCCTTGCGTCGTGTTGGTGCGCACCATGTAGTCGTACTGCTCGTAAATCCAGCGCTTGGAGCAGATGTCCGGGGAAGCAAGCAGGGCCTCGACCCCTTCTCGAAGCTCTCGGTTCGAGGGTTCACCTACATCGGGTCCGTCGAGTGGCGCGCTCCGCCACGGTTCGCCGGCGGGGCGATTGTAGAGCGGAGCATCGTTTGTTAGCAGCGAGTTCGGGATCTCGCCAACCACCTCGCCGTTGTTTCGGACCCGCAGCAGCCCGTCGCCCGTGACAGCTCCTATCTGAACGGCATCGAGACCCCATTTTCGGAAGACCCGCGAAATCTCTTCTTCCCGCCCGTGCTCGGCTACCAGCAGCATTCTTTCCTGGGATTCCGACAGCATGATTTCGTAGGGGTTCATGCCGCTTTCCCGTTGCGGAACCCGGCGAAGATCGATCTCGATCCCGCTGCCGCCCCGCCCACCCATCTCGCAGGTTGAGCACGTCAGACCAGCCGCACCCATATCTTGAATGCCCAGGACGGCCCCGGTCTGCATGGCCTCCAGACAGGCCTCGAGCAGCAGCTTCTCGAGAAACGGGTCGCCGACTTGGACGTTGGGCCTTTTCTCTTCCGACTCTTCGTCGAACTCGGCCGAGGCCATCGAGGCGCCGTGGATGCCGTCGCGACCTGTTTTGGCTCCGACGTAAATGACAGGGTTTCCGACTCCAGAGGCCTTACCGTAGAAGATTTGATCCTTGGGGAAGATGCCAAGCGCAAAGGCGTTGACGAGCGGGTTGCCGCTGTAGCTTGGCTCGAAGATGCACTCTCCGCCGATCGTGGGCACGCCAAAACAGTTGCCGTAGTGGCCAATGCCGCCGACGACGCCTTTGGCGATGTGGCGGTTGCGGACCCCGTCTTTGGGATCGTCCGGCATGCCGAAACGTAGGGAATCCATGACGGCGACGGGCCGTGCTCCCATCGTAAAAATGTCACGCAAGATGCCGCCTACGCCCGTAGCAGCGCCTTGAAACGGTTCTATGAAGCTCGGGTGGTTGTGTGACTCGATCTTGAAAGCGGCGGCGTATCCACCGCCGATGTCTACGATCCCGGCGTTCTCTCCCGGTCCCACAAGAACCCTGGGACCCGAAGTCGGCAACTTTTTCAAATGCACGCGCGAGCTTTTGTAGGAACAGTGCTCGCTCCACATGACGCCGATGATGCCGAGCTCGGTCAGGTTAGGCTCGCGGCCCAGACGTTCGACGACGTGCTCGTATTCCGAGGCCGTCAAGCCGTGTTGCGCGACAAGATCGTTAGTTGCTGCGCTCATTCTTTACCGAGATGCGGCGAGAACCGAAGCCATCGACTGAAGGATCAGCAGGCCGTCGGTGGAACCCATAGCCCGATCCGCGGCGCGTTCCGGGTGGGGCATCATCCCGAGGATGTTGCGCCCTTCGTTGAGAATGCCGGCGATGTTCCGAAGAGAGCCGTTCGGGTTAGCTTTGGGAGTCGCTTCCCCTTCTGGAGTTACGTAGCGGAAGGCGACTCTGTCTTGGTGCTCCAGCGTTTGGAGTGTCCCCTCATCGGTGTAGTAGCAGCCTTCGCCGTGAGCGATAGGAATCGCGAGTACTTGCCCACGCTCGCAACAGTGGGTGAACGGCGATTCCACCGTTTCGGTACGCAAGTAAACGGTGCGGCAGATCAACGACAACTTCGGGTTGCGCATCAGCGCCCCCGGCAATAGTCCGGCTTCCACCAGGATCTGAAAGCCATTACAGATGCCGATGACCAACCCACCGCGGTCGCTAAATCGCCGAACCGCCTTCAGGACCGGAGAAAAACGCGCGATGGCGCCTGCCCGCAGGTAATCCCCGTAGGAGAAACCGCCCGGCAAAACCACGACGTCGCAGCCCGACAAGTCCTCTGACTCGTGCCAGATCGGCAAGGCCGATTCTCCGAGGTTCTTGGTCGTGGCGTAGAAGGCGTCGTGATCGCAGTTGGAACCAGGGAAGATGACAATACCGAAGTTCATGGAGACTTAACCCCGCAAAACAGGGCCACTGGCCAAGGAGCCGGCAGAACATCAGCCGCAGGCAGACGGCGAACGCAGACCCACCCCTTCTCCGATGTTCAAACCACTGAAAACAGACACTTTGTCAGGAGTTCGCCATCCACGGAATCGAGAGGCGAAGTTAAATCAGGGAACGATCTCAGAGAGGGGGGATGCGCCCGGGCCGACAATACGATAGTGTAGCATTTCCGCTCGACGAGGCTGCTGTTTCCCCGCGGCGTCAGTCACCCCCCGCGAGTTGCGTGGGGGGTCATGCCGTCGTTGAGCCAGAATCGCTGTGCGGGTTGGGGACCGCCTTTCGACCGCGAGTTTTCACTGCTCTGCGAAGCCATACCTTCCTGCGATCTCACGCGCGAGATAGTTCTCGACTTCGACTCCGTTGCGTAGGATCTCCAAGAAAGCGGCCCGCAATACCTGCTCCTTGTGGTTGGTCAACGTTTCGCGGATTGTCTGTTGGACTCTGGGATCCGAGAATTCACGCTGCCCGGCCGCTTGTTTTGAAATAAGCTTGAGGATCAGATACCCCCGTTTCGTTCTGATGATGGGGGATACACCACCCGGTGACAATGACGCCACCACTCGTCGCAACGCGATGTCGACCTTTTCAAGGCTCGATTGCGGAATGAATCCGAGATCGCCACCGTTCGCCGTGGAAACAGGGTCTTCGGAAAAGCTCTGCGCGAGAACATCGAAATCCTCCCCGTCGCGGAGCCGCTGTTCGATCATGCCGATTTTTGCCAGGGCGCTTTCCCGGTCCGTGGCGTCGTCATTCCGCAGATTCGGGACCGGCACTTCACTGTTGGGCGTCACAACAATCTCTGCGATGTGGTACTGCTGTTCGGGAAAGTTAAAGCCGGCCTTGTTCTCCTCGTAATAGGCCCTTATTTCATCTTCGCTTACCGAAACGGCCGACCTGATTTCTTTGTTCAACAGCCTCTCGATGGTTAGCGTACGCCGCAACTCCTCTCTGAATTCCTCGATGGTCATGCCGCGCTCGCCGAGATACTTTCTGAAAGCCTCCTCGTCAGGATGAAGCGCTTGGTGCTCTTCCAGGCGAGCCTCGACGTCGGAGTCGACGGCCATGAGTCCCGCTTTTTCCGCTCGCTGCAACATGGCATAGCGGTCGATCACTTCACGGAGCACGGTCATGCGAAGCATCTCCGCTTGGTCTTTCGTGGGAGGTTCGGCCATTTCGCTGACTTCGTTTTGGTAATACTTCTCAAGCTGTGCGTAGGTGATCTCGTAACCATTGACGACGGCGGCTACTTCGCTGTCGGCGCCTCTTTGACAACCGCAAAGCACAAGTACACAACCCACCCAGATACTGATTTTGCGAACGTCTGTCACCATGTTTCCCTATTGTAGTGCGGAGAAACCGCGGCTGATATACGAGTCTTAGGCCGGCCCAGGAGGAGGCCGGTCGGGCGCCGGCATCTACGATGAGGCGGGGGGAGGTTTCTCTTGTTCGGTAGCCTCGGATTCGGCTTGCTGTTTCATGCGGTCCTCGCGGCGCTTCTGACGCTCCTCGGCGCGCTTCTTGAGTTCCGAACCGAGAACCTCGAGCATCGCTTGCTCAGCACCGTCTCCCTTGCGGCTGCCCAGTCTGATCACTCTTGTATACCCTCCGTCCCGCTGGGCGAAGCGAGGTCCCAGCGTTTCGAAAAGCTTCTTGACGGCTCCCGGTGTTTGGAGGAAGGCAGCCGCCTGGCGGCGAGTGTGGAGAGTGTCCGTCTTCGCCAGAGTGATCATTTTCTCGACCAACGGCCGCGCAGCCTTGGCCCTGGCGACGGTGGTAATCACCCGATCCTGAAGGATAACGCTCGTGGTGAGGCCACGAAGCAAGGCCCGTCGCGCGGAGCCGTCGCGCTGAAGTTTGAACCCCCCCTTGCGATGCCGCACGCTGTTTCCCTTCAGCTAGGAGCCGACCTCCACCGTTTCCGCGGTTTGGGTAACAGGCGGCGGCACCATCCGTCCGTGCTCGTCGAAGCGCATTCCCAACGACAGTCCCATGGAGGTAAGGATCTCCTTGATCTCATTGAGCGACTTACGGCCGAAGTTCTTGGTCTTGAGCATATCGGCCTCGGTTCGGACAACCAGGTCACCGATAGTCTGGATATTGGCGTTTTTCAGACAGTTGTACGAGCGGACGCTTAGCTCCAGCTCCTCGACGGAGCGGTTGAGGTGCTCGTTGAAGCCGTCGGCACTCGCCTCCGCCTCGACCTCTTCGGCGGCGGCGTCTTCCTCAAAGTTGATGAAGATCGTCATGTGATCTTTGATCAGCTTGGCGGCCAGCCCGACAGCGTCCTGGGGCGTGAGAGCCCCGTTCGTCCACACCTCGACGCTAAGCTTGTCGAAATCTGTTACCTGTCCTAGGCGGGCTGCGTCGACTGTGTAGTTGACCTTTCGAACCGGCGAATGCACGGAGTCGATCGGGATGTAACCGAGAGCTAGGTCTTCGTCGAAATTCTTCTCGGCACTAACGTATCCTCTGCCTTGTTTGACGCGCATCTCGAGGTCAAGAATGCCGCCTTCGCTCACCGTGGCGATGTACAAACTCGGATCCAGCACTTCCACGTCCGAGTCGGCTTCGATGCTTCCACTCAGCACTTTGCCGGCTTCGGTCGCCCGGAGTCGGATGGTGCGAACGTCACCGTTGTGCAGTTTCAAGGGGATTTGCTTGAGGTTGAGGATGATGTCGGTGGCGTCTTCCACGACACCGGGGATAGGGCTGAACTCATGGGAGATACCCTCAACACGAACCGCCGTGACCGCGGCGCCCTCGATCGAGCTCAACAGAGCCCGCCGAATGGAATTACCGATAGTGGTGCCGAATCCGCCCTCAAACGGTTGCGCGGTGAACCGGCCATAGGTGGCGGTGAGAGAATCGGTGTCCGCCGCCAAGCGCTTTGGCTTCTGAAATCCTTTCCACATTCGCCTTATCTCCCTGTGAGTCGCCTTGTGTTTCGGGTCTTTCTATTCGGCTACCCGGGCGACCCAAACTTATCGAGAATACAACTCGACGATCAACTGCTCGTTGATCGGAATCTGCACCAATTCGTCTCTTCGCGGCATTCCGGTAACCCGGGCGCTTAGCTTTTCCCGATCAACTTCCAGCCAGCTCGGAGTCAGCATGTGCGCCGTGCTCTCCACTGCAGCCTGAACCCCACTGTGTTTGCGGCTCTTTTCACGAATCTCGATCACATCATCCGGTTTAACGATGAAAGAAGGGATGTTGACCTTGCGGCCGTTTACCTGGACGTGCCCGTGCCGCACCGTCTGACGGGCCTGGGATCGGCTGGTACCGAGGCCCATGCGGTAGGTCACATTGTCAAGCCGCCGCTCAAGCAGCGACAGCAGGTTTTCACCCACCACTCCCTTCATCTGCACGGCTTTTCGGTAGTAGTTGCGAAACTGCCTCTCTAGGACCCCGTAGATACGGCGTACCCTCTGCTTCTCTCGCAACTGCAGGCCGTAGCCGAGTAAACGTCGCGGACGGCTCGTTTTGCCGTGCTGCCCGGGAAAGTAGTTGCGCTTCTCAATCGCGCAACTCGGGCCGTAGCAGCGCTCGCCCTTGAGAAAGAGCTTCATGCCTTCGCGCCGGCACAGCCGGCAGACCGGGCCTCTATATCTTGCCATCTTGTCTTCCGTTCATTGTCTTCCTCGTCTCAGAGCCGGGCGCCGGGCTTTCGATGAACCGTCGGTTGCCGTTGCCCTCCGGTTCACACGCGTCGCTTTTTCGGCGGCCGACAGCCGTTGTGCGGAATCGGAGTTACATCCTTGATCTGCTTGACGTTGATGCCGGCGGTTCCCAGCGCTCGGATCGCCGATTCACGGCCACCACCGGGACCTTTCACCCGCACGTTGACCGTCCGCACACCGTGTTCTTTCGCCGCGTTGGCGGCGGTCAAACTGGCTTGCTGAGCTGCGAACGGTGTTCCCTTCTGGGATCCTCGAAACCCGAGCGACCCCGCACTGGACCACGCAACCACCTTCCCCGCCGGGTCGCTGATCGTCACGATCGTGTTGTTGAACGTAGCCTTGACATGAACGATCGCGACAGGGACTGATTTTCGCGTCCTGCTGCGCTTCTTCTTGGCTCCCTTTCCTTTTGCTTTAGCCATGTCCCCCCTAATTCAGCTGGTATGCGTTACTACTTACCTACCTTTTTCTTACCCGCGACCGCGCCCCGACGCGGACCCTTGCGCGTGCGGGCGTTCGTGTGAGTTCGTTGGCCCCGGACCGGCAGGCCGCGGCGGTGCCGCAAACCGCGATACGTACCGATCTCGATCAGGCGGCGGATGTTCATCGCCAGTTCCTTGCGCAAGTCACCTTCTACGGCACCCTCGGCTTCCAAGATCTTTCTCAGGTTGGTGATCTCGTCATCCGTCAGTTCGCCCATCTTCTTGCCGAAGTCGATGCCGGCACGATACAGCAGCGAGCGTGCCCGGGCGCGCCCAATGCCGAAGATATAGGTCAGCGAGATTTCCGCTCGTTTGGTTGGTGGTAGGTCGACTCCCGCAATCCGTGCCATTTATCGCCTCGAAACCGTTGCTCGGTTTGAAAGTTGGGTCATCCTTGCCGCTGCTTGTGCTTCGGGTTCGTACAGAGCACCCGCAAGACGCCTTTGCGACGGACGATCTTGCAGTTGCGGCACAACTTCTTGACCGACGCTCTCACCTTCATGAAGGATCCTTTCGTACGATCCGCCCGCGCCGATCGTCGCGCGATGACAATTCGACTTGAACTCGGTCTCCCGGAAGGAGCCGCAAAAAGTCGTTCCTTCGCCGCCCCGAAACGTGGGCCACGAGGCGCGACTGATCGTTCAACTCGACCCGAAAAAGGTCGTTCGGCAGCGATTCGACTACCGTAGCCGCGAGCGGCGGTTGCAATCCGGTTTCTGAGCTCGCCTTAGCCATGGTGACTGCTTACTACCTCCGCGCGGGCTTCTCGGTCCCCGTTCGTCTCCTGAGGGCCTGTCAATACCCAAGGGCCGTTTTCGGTCACGGCAACACAGTGCTCGAAGTGCGCCGCGTGAGAACCATCGGCGGTTACCGCCGTCCAGCGATCCGACAAGACGCGAGTCTCCTGGCCGCCGGCGGCAACCATCGGCTCGATTGCCAGCACCATCCCCGCCCGCAAGCGCGGGTTGCTGGCGCGCCGGTCGATGAAATTCGGCACCTGAGGCTCTTCATGCAGCTTCGTCCCAATCCCGTGCCCCACGAAGTCCCGGACGATCGATAGGCCGTTGCCCTCGACATGGCGTTGCACCGCCCCGCAAAGATCGAAAAGGCGTCGGCCGGCCGTCGCGTGCTCGATTGCCAAGTCCAAGGACTCCTTCGTCACCCGCAACAGCCGCTCCGTCTCGGGCCGAATGCGACCTACCGGCACGGTGGTCGCCGAATCGCCGTAGTAGCCATCGAGCTGGACACCGATATCGATTTTGACGATATCGCCCTCCCGCAGGACCCTCTGATTCGAAGGGACTCCGTGCACCACCTCTTCGTTGATCGAAGTGCACAATACGCACGGGAAGCGCCGGCCGGCGGCGGGAACGTAGTAGCCCTTGAAAGCCGCTCGTGCTCCGGCGTCGCCGACCATCCTCTCCGCTACCACTTCCAGATCTTGCGTCGTAACACCCGGCTCGACCATTCGAGTGAGATCGTCCAAAATGCGCCACACGAGCAAACCACTAGCTCGCATCCTTTGCAACTCGGAGGAACTCTTTCGGATGATCATCCGCGATCCAACAGCTCAAAGATCCGTTCGGTGACCTCGTCTTCCGGCAATGACCCGTCCACGGTGTGTGTCGGTTGCCCCCGCTTCCGAAAAGCGTCGAAGAGCGGACGCGTCTGCTGCTCGTAGGCTTGCAAACGTTCGCGCAAGACTTCCTCGCTGTCATCCGTGCGCACCACCAAGTCGGTGTGGCACACATCACAGACATCGGGAACCTTAGGCGGGTGCGAGTATATGTTGAAGATAGCGCCGCACTTAGGGCAAAGTCGACGGCCGGTAATCCTCTTTGCTAACTCATTATATCCGATCTGGATTTCGATGACTACCGCAGGCAGTCCCAAACCATCCAGCACCGTTTCGAGCCGCTCGGCTTGCCGCGCAGTCCGAGGGTACCCGTCGAGCAGGAATCCCCCCTGACAGTCGGGCCGGCCAAGGCGTGCCTCCGCCATTCCATTTACCAGCTCGTCGTCGACAAGACGGCCTGCAGTCAGGGCAGACTGTGCTTGCCGACCCATTGCGGAACGGCGCTGGATTTCTTCTCGAATCATGTCTCCCGTCGAAATCTTAGGAATCGCGTATCGTTTGGAGATCTTCAGTGCTTGTGTGCCCTTACCAGCTCCCGGAGGACCAAACAAAACGATAGCTCCTACTCCTGCCGCCTCCGCCGCCATGGTTAGTTCTGTCGCCCCTGCGCCGCTCGATCGGGTCTCGGGAAACAACATCAGGAAAAGGAGCGGCGTCCCCGGATTCTCCCCGCACGTGGCGTGAACCCTTCGTAGTGACGCATAATCAGCTGCGCCTCAATCTGATTGACCGTGTCCATTGCCACCCCGACGACGATCAACAGCGAGGTGCCGCCGAAATAGAAGTTCACATTGAGACCCTCCAAAAAAGTGCGCGGCATAACCTGATCGAAGAAATCTCCGACCGGCCCCCACAGTTGGTGGAGTTGCACGCCGGCGATCATGAAGTCGGGGATAACCGAGATCAGAGCTAGATAGAGCCCCCCAACCATCGTGATCTTTGTCAGGATCTCGTTAATATGATCGGCGGTCGGTCGCCCGGAGCGGATACCGGGCACAAATCCGCCGTATTTTCTCATGTTGTCGGCCACTTCCGTCGGGTTGAAAATGATCGACACGTAAAAGAAACAGAAAAAGACAATCCCCACCACATAGAGAAGCTCGTAGAGAGGCCGGCCATAGGCAATGTGATCGAGCACCCTGTTTAGGGTCGGACTGTCTTGAAGGGCGAGCCGTATCGTCTGTGGAAAGGCGAGCATCGAGGAGGCAAAAATCACCGGTATCACGCCGCCCGAGTTCACCTTAAGGGGTAGGTGCGTCGATTGGCCTCCCATTACCCGTCGCCCGACCACACGGCGGGCATACTGCACCGGGATGCGCCTTTCGCCTCGCTCGACGAGCACGATAAAGGCCACCACCCCCACCATCGCCACAAGGATCAAAGCCAGCTGCAGCATACTCCACTGCCCGGTGACGAAGACATTCTCGTAAAGGTTTCTGATCGCTCCCGGCAGACCGACCACGATGCCGGCGAAGATAATCAGCGACATGCCGTTGCCGATGCCGCGTTCGCTGATCTGCTCCCCAAGCCACATAATAAAAGCGGTGCCGGTCGTCAGGGTGATGACGGCCATCAGGATGAACCCAATTCCGGGATCGCTAAGACCGCCGCGCTGCAGCGTGAAGGCGATTCCGGTGGACTGAATGAGGCTCAGTCCGATCGTCAAGTAGCGCGTCCACTGGGTGATCTTTCGCCTGCCTAGCTCACCTTCCTTTTGGAGCTTCTCGAGAGTGGGGATGACGACGGTCAGCAACTGCAGGATGATCGACGCCGTGATGTAGGGCATGATGCCCAGGGCGAAGATGGTCAACTGACTCAGCTGGCCGCCGGAGAACAAATCCATCATGCCCAGAGCCGTGCCCTGGGCCTGCTCGAAAAACCGTTGTAGCTCTTCGGTATTGACGCCTGGGGTGGGAATATGCCCGCCGATGCGGTAAACCGCGAGCATAGCCAGAGTGAATAGGACGCGCCTGCGGAGATCAGGAACGCGGAAAACGTTTATGAAGGTTTCAACGAACTTCATCAATCAGCCAAAACTTCGACCTTTCCACCGGCAGCCTCGATCTTTTCCCGGCCTGACTTAGAGAAGCGATGGGCCGATACGGTCACGGCGCGAGTAAGGGTCCCGTTACCTAAGACCTTGAGGCCATGCTTGAGCTTCTTGATCACACCCATCTCCTGGAGATTCTGCGGGGTGAAGGCGTCGCCTTCCAACTTGTCGAGGCGGCCGATGTTGACCAACGCGAACTCTTTTCGAAAGAGGTTGTGGAATCCTCGTTTGGGGACGCGGCGTATCAACGGCATCTGGCCGCCTTCGAAACCGCGTTTACGGCTATGGCCGCTCCGTGACAGCTGACCCTTTTCCCCACGCCCTGCTGTCTTTCCTGTCCCAGAACCGAAGCCCCGGCCAATGCGCTTCCGTTTCCGGTTTTGTCCGGCGGGGGGACGCAGTTGGCTCAAGTTCACTGTGACACCTCTACCAAATGGGGAATCTTGCGGATCATGCCACGGATGGCGTCGTCGTCAGGCCGTTCCACGGTCTGGCCCATCTTGCGCAATCCCAGTCCACGCACCACTTTCTTGAGCTTCTTCGGGGACCCAATAGGGCTTCTGACCAGACGGATCTTGAGAGTGCCAGGCATTGCTGCTTCCCTACGTCTTACGCGCGTCGATGCCTCGCATGGCGAATACCTCTTCTTTGTCCCGCAACTGGAGAAGAGCATCAAAAGTCGCCTTGATCACGTTGTGGGGATTCTTCGACCCGATCGATTTCGTCAGCACATTCTGGATGCCCGCGGCTTCGACCACGGCGCGAACTGCTCCTCCGGCAATCGTTCCTTTTCCGGTACGAGCCGGCTTGAGCAGCACCCGTCCTGCGCCGAAAACCCCCATGACCTGATGAGGAATCGTGTGCTCGAGAGTGTTCACCCTGATCAGGTTTTTCTTGGCACGCTCGATTGCTTTTCGGATCGCCGAGGGCACTTCCTTCGCTTTGCCCTTGGCGTACCCGACGATGTGTTTTTCCGGGTCGCCAACGACCACCAACGCGGTGAAACTCAGGTTCTTACCGCCTTTGACAACCTTGGTAACACGGTTGATGTTGACAACCTGATCCTTCAAGTTCAGATCCGCCGAATCAATTTTTTTTTTGTTTGCCATCGGCCGCTAAAACTCCAATCCTCCCTTTCGGGCTTCCTCTGCGAGGGCCTTGACTCGGCCGTGGAATAGATGGCCGCCTCGGTCGAGCACTACCGCCTTGATTCCCGCCTTCTCAGCACGCCGGGCGACCAGCTTCCCAACCTCCTTCGCCGCCGCGACGTTTCCGCCGTAGGAAGTTTCGCACTGCTTGTCACGCGTGCTGGCCGAAATCAGAGTTCGTCCGGTGCTGTCATCGACGATCTGCGCATAGATGTGTTTGAGCGAGCGAAAAACGGCCAGCCGGAGGCGCTCGGACGTCCCCCGGACTTTCTTGCGGATTCGCTCGTGAACCCACCGCCGACGCCGCCCTCTGGACACCTGATGGTACATATCTCGGCAACTCCCTATCTACTTCACGCCAGCCTTGCCTTCCTTCTTGCGCAAGAGCTCGCCTACGTAACGAACACCTTTGTTCTTATAAGGGTCCGGTGGCCGTAGCGCCCGAATGTTAGCCGCCGTCTGCCCGACCAATTGCTTGTCGATACCCGAAACTGTGATCCTTGTCTGCTTTTCGACTTTAATGTCGATGCCTTCGGGCATGAGCAGCTCGATGGGGTGGGAGTAGCCCAACGAGAAAATCACCACACGTCCCACGACTTGCGCCCGGTACCCGATCCCCACGATTTCCAGCTCGCGCGTGAATCCTTTTGTAACACCGACGACGGCATTGTGCGCCAAACTGCGGATCAAACCGTGGAACGCGGCGTCTTGTTTTCGGCTGCGCCGTGCTACGAGTGTCGAATCCTCAAGCTCCAGCTGAATCCCCGGGGGAATAGAACATTGCAGCTCACCCTTCGGGCCGGTTACTTCGAGTACGTCGCCCTTGATGCTGACCTTTGTCTCGGCGGGCAGCGGGATGGGTTTGAGGCCGATTCTGGACATCGCTCTTACCAAATACCGCAGAGAATCTCTCCGCCGACGTTCTGCTCGCGGGCCTTGTCGCCCGTCATCAGCCCTTTCGAAGTGGTGAGGATATTGATCCCCATGCCGCCGATGACTTTCGGTATCGCTTTCGAGTTGGTGTAGACGCGCCTTCCGGGTTTCGAGACCCTTTCCAAGTGGCTGATCACGGGAGTGTGGTCGGGCTTGTAGCGAAGATACACTTTGATGACTTTCTTGTTGTCGTCCGTCGCGACTCGGTAGTTAGTTATATAGCCTTCTTCCTTCAAGATGCGTGCCATCTCGATCTTCGTCTTGGAGGCCGGCATTTCCACCTTGGAGTGCCGCGCCCCAAGAGCGTTGCGCACTCGCGTGAGCATGTCGGCAATCGGGTCCGTCATCTAGTTTCTCCCTGACTCCGCTCCAGACAGGCCTACCAGCTACTCTTGACCACGCCGGGCAGCTCGCCTTCGAGAGCTAGCTGCCGGAAACAAATGCGGCAGAGTTCGAACTTTCGCAGGTATCCGCGCGGGCGGCCGCACCGCTTGCACCGATTGCGGTGGCGAGCGCTGAACTTCAGTTTCTTCGACTCTCGGGCAATCTTCGCTGTCGTGGCCATACGTTTCTCAAATTCGATCTAGTCTCGGAAAGGCATTCCCATAGACCGTAGGAGGGACAATGCCTCAGGATCGCTCGTGGCGGTCGTCACAATCGTCACGTTCATGCCCTTCATCTTGTCGACCTTGGCGTAGTCGATCTCGGGAAACACCAGGTGTTCCCGCAGGCCCAGTGTATAGTTGCCGCGGCCGTCGAACGACTTGGTCGATATCCCGCGGAAATCTCGCACTTGCGGCAAGGCGATGCTAATCAGCCGATCGAGGAACTCATACATGCGGTTGCCCCGCAGAGTGACGGCACAGCCGATCGCCATCCCCTGCCTCAGCTTGAAGGCCGCCACGGACTTTCGGGCACGGGTCACGACGGGCCTCTGGCCGGCAATGCGCGCCAACTCCGTCACTGCGGCGTCCATCAGCCGAGAATTCTGAATCGCCTCCCCGAGGCCAATATTAAGGCGGATCATGGCCACTTTCGGCACAGCCATGGAGCTCGAGTAGGAAAACTCCTTGGCGAGGGCGGGCCGGACTTCCTGGGCGTATTTTTCCTTCAGCCTCGGGGTCACAGCCGCGGTCTTCTCCGCGGCGCTAGGTTCTGCCGTCTTTTTTTGACGATTCGCCATCACTTCTTTTCCAAAGGATTGCCGCACTTGCGACACACTCTGTTGGTAGGGCCATCGTCTTCTGCCTGCTTGGCGACCCTTGCCGGTCCGCAACTCGGACAGATCAGCATGACATTCGAGAGATGGATGGGACCTTCTCGCTCCGCGATACCCCCTTTGATCTGACGCTGGGGGTTCGGCCGCACGTGCTTTTTCACCATTTGGGCGTGTTCGACGAGCACCTGCTGGCGCTTCGCGTTGACCTCCAGCACGCGTCCTTGTTTACCCTTGTCACGCCCCGCAATGACCTGGACGATGTCGTTCTTGCGAATATTTGTTCGCGTTGCCGGCAAAAGTCGCTCCCCTTACAAGACCTCTGGGGCCAGTGAAACAATCTTCATGAATTTCTTTTCCCGCAGTTCCCGGGCCACGGGTCCGAAGACGCGAGTGCCAACCGGCTCCGCCGCCTCGTTGATGAGCACCGCGGCGTTCGAGTCGAAGCGAATATAGGTGCCGTCCCGCCGCCTGGTTTCCTTCCGCGTACGAACGATTACCGCGCGGACGACCGCTCCCTTTTTCACATTCGAGTCGGGCGCAGCCTCTTGCACCGAGGCAGTCACGACATCTCCCAAACCCGCCTTCCTGCCGGTGTTGCCGCCAAGCGGAAGGATGCAGCGAATCCGTTTCGCCCCCGAATTGTCGGCCACATCGAGCCGCGAGCGCGTACCAATCATTTGCTCTTTCGCTCTCCCGGCCCGGCGGCCGTAGGCTTTTTCGGGGGCCCTTCGTCAACCAAGGCCGCTTGCCGGATCACCGTCGCCAAACGCCACCGCTTCGACTTGCTCAGCGGGCGACACTCCACGATCCGCACTTGATCGCCCAACCGCGCGACTTCCTTTTCATCGTGGGCGTAAAACTTTTTCCTGCGCGTCACAATCCTGCGATAGAGCCGATGCGTCACCCTTCGCCGCACTTCGACGACGATCGTTTTGTTCATCTTGGTGGAGACAACGGTCCCCACTTTCTGGGCCCGTTGGCTTCGCGATTCGTCCTGCCCGCTGCCTGCCATCAAATTTCTCGCTCTTGATCGGTCGGCTTGCGCTCGCACCGAACTGTTAGGATTCGAGCCAGGTCTTTCTTGAGTGCGCGATATTTCTTCACCCCGTCCGCCTGCCCCATGGAAATCTGAAAACGGAGGCGAAACAACTGTTCCCGCGTCTCTCGCTCCTTGGCCGTCAACTCCGCGGGATCGAGATCGCGAATCTGTTCCGCTTTCATCCCAAACCTGCCGCCGTCCGGCTTACGAAACGGGTTGTCACCGGCAGTTTCTGAGCGGCCAGATGCATAGCTCGCTTCGCCAGACTCTCGGGCACGCCTTCCACTTCAAACATCATCCGGCCCGGGCGGATGACCGCGACCCACTGCTCCGGCGCACCCTTGCCTTTTCCCATGCGTGTTTCCGCCGGCTTCTTGGTAATCGGCTTGTCGGGAAAGATTCGTATCCACAGCTTTCCGCCGCGCTTTATGTGGCGGGTAATCGCAACCCGGGCCGCTTCGATTTGCCGGTCCGTCACCCATCCTGTCGACAGAGATTTCAAACCAAAATCACCGAAGGCGAGCGACGATCCACGCCAAGCTTTGCCCGCGCGTCTTCCCCGCTGCTGCTTCCGATACTTGACCTTTTTCGGCATCAACATGGGCTATTGTCCTTGGCGCTGGTCCGCTGTGACGCTATCCTTTGTCCTCTGTGGGTTCTGCCTCGCCAGGGGGTTGTGTAGTGCTTTCCGGTTCGTCTTCGGATGGTTCGCCGCCTGATGGCGCAGGCTCCTCGTCCGCGGATGCCCCCGTCGGTTGCTCTTCAGCGGTTGCCCGGCCAGCTTCCTCGCTGGAAGCTTCTTCCGAAGATTGCTGCTCTTCGGTTGCGGCTTGGCTCAGTTCCTTACTAGGAGCTTGCGGCTCTTCTGTGGCCTCCGCAGCGGCTGGCTGGGCGGTTTCCTCGCCGGCGGCCGGCTTGGGGGCCTCCTCGGCAGCCGGCGCCTGGCTGGCTTCTTCTTCAACGGGCGCGCGGGCGGGTTCCTCCACAGAGGACGCCGGGGAAGGCTCTTCTGACGCAGCTGCCTTCCCAGATTCCACGAAGACTGGCGGCTTAACCGGTGCGGGGCCGGAGGATCCTGGGCGGGGGGCTGGCGCGGCAGGAGCGGATCCGACAGCAACGTCGGCCCGAGTCCGGTCGACTGCTCGGGCGGCACGAACTTTTTCTCTCTCCCGCTCGGCCACGGACCTTGCCTCCCGACGACGAGCAGGCTCGAGTTCCTCCTGGCCGGCCGCTCCTTTCAGCAAGGCCTTCTGGTCCAGAAGATCGCCTTTATAGATCCAGCACTTGACGCCGATCACGCCGTACGTCGTATGGGCTTCGGAAAACCCGTAGTCGATGTCCGCCCGCAAGGTTTGTAGGGGCAACTGCCCTTGGAGATACCACTCGCTGCGGGCGATCTCTCGACCGTTCAGTCGTCCCGCCACCCAGACCTTGATCCCTTTACATCCGAAGCGCAGGGCCGAGTCCACGGCTTTGCGCATTGCCCGCCGAAAGGCCACCCGCTTGATGATCTGCAGGGCGACGGATTCGGAGACCAACTGGGCATCCAGCTCGGGCCGATGCACCTCTTGGATGTCAATGTAGATCTCTCGCTGCGTGCTCTCTTGCAGCTCTTGCTTCAGCTTTTCGATCTCTGAACCCCTGCGGCCAATGATGATGCCGGGCCGGGCGGTGCGGATCGTGATGCGCAGCCTGTTGCCGGGACGATCGACCTCAACCGAACTGATGCCCGCCGCCTTGAGCCGCTTTCGCAGTGATGCCTTCAGCTTCAAGTCCTCATGAAGCAGCGTGGCATACCCTTGCTTGGCGAACCAGCGGGAGCGCCAAGGCTTGGTGTACCCAAGACGAAATCCGTATGGATGTACTTTCTGTCCCATGGTTGTTGGTCGTTTCTACTCGGAGTCTTCTTTCCCGTCGGAAACCGTGATTACGATGTGGCAGAGCCGATGCCGATAACGGGCAGCCCGCCCCATGGCAGCCGCCCGGAGTCGCGTTAGTCGCGGCCCTTCGTTGACCAGGGCGTCTCGCACAACCAGCTCATCTACGTCGACGTCCTCCGTGTTTTCCGCGTTCGCGATTGCCGACCGCAGGACTTTTTCCACTTGAGACGCCACTCGCTTTTCGGTCGTCTGCAAGATGGTCAAGGCATCCCCGGCCGCCCGACCACGGATTAAATCCACGACCAGCCGCGCCTTCTGGGGCGAAACTCTTGCGTAATTCAGTTTAGCGGTCGCCTGCATGTCCTCAAATCACCTCGACGGAGCCGCGCGCTTGGCCCCCCTGGCCGCGTGACCTCGATATGTGCGGGTCGGCGAGAACTCGCCGAGTTTGTGCCCCACCATGTTTTCTGTAATGAAGATGGGGATGAACTTTCGTCCGTTGTGCACCGCGATTGTGTGACTCACCCACTCCGGTAAGATCGTCGAGCGCCGTGACCAAGTCTTGACCACCTTTTTTTCCTTCAGGGTATCCTGGGCAGCAAGCTTCTTGGCCAAGTGTTCGTCGTAGAACGGCCCCTTTTTCAACGAGCGACCCATTTTATCTGTTCCTCGTTAGTCCCCTATTGTCACGTCTTCTGCCCTCGGCGCGAGATGATATAACGGTCCGTCCGAGGATTGTTGCGGGTTTTGAAACCTCGGGTGGGCTGCCCCCAGGGAGTGACCGGGTGGCGGCCGCCGGAGGATTTTCCCTCGCCTCCGCCATGCGGATGGTCCACTGGATTCATCGTCACGCCTCGATTGTGAGGGCGTCTGCCCAGGTGGCGGCTGCGCCCCGCCTTACCCAAGGAAATGTTGCCTTGGTCTGCGTTGCCGACCTGCCCAATCGTCGCCATGCAATCAATTAACACCCGGCGGGTCTCGCCCGACGGGAGCTTCAGCACAGCATACTTGCCTTCTTTGGCGATCAGCCGGACTTCAACACCAGCCGCTCGCGCCATCTGTCCGCCTTTACCCGGTCGCAGCTCCACGTTATGGACGACCGTTCCCGGCGGAATGTGACGTAAGGGCAGCGCGTTGCCCACAAGGATGTCGGCGTCGGGCCCCGACATCAGTTTCATGCCGACCTTCAGGCCCACGGGCTGGAGGATATAGCGTTTCCGCCCGTCAGCGTAATGCAGCAGAGCGATATTCGCTGAACGGTTCGGGTCGTATTCGATCGACGCAACCACAGCGGGCACCCCATGCTTCTCGCGCTTGAAATCCACCAGGCGGTAGCGCTGCTTGTGGCCGCCACCTCGGAACCAAACGCAGATGCGGCCTTTGCTGTTGCGCCCGCCGGACCGCTTCTTGCCCCTCACGAGCGACTTCTCCGGTCGGTCGCGGGTGAGGTCCTCCCGCGAGACGCTGGTCTGGAATCGCCTGGCACTCGAGGTCGGCCGGTAGGTCTTAATGGGCATGACTTGCTCCCCTAGATCTGGGCGTACTCCACCATCTTTTCGCCTGCTTTGAGCTTGACGTAGGCTCTCTTCCAATTAGAGCGATAGCCCGCGGAACGGCCGCGGCGGCGGAACTTCCCCCTGTAGTTCGCCGTCCGCACGCCCTCGACCTTCACGTTGAAAGCCTTCTGGACCGCGTTCTTGATATCGGTCTTCGTAGCTTTCTGATGCACACGGAAACAGAGTGTATGTTCCAGTGCCCGCACCCCTTCGCTCTTCTCCGAAATCAGCGGCCCTTGGATCACCTCATAGGGACTCACGCCAACACCTCGCAGCAACGCTTGACCGCCGGTTCGGAAATCAGCACGACTTTGGATCCCAGTAGGTGATAGGGGTGCAGTTCGCGGCTGTTCATTAGCTGGACACCCGCGATATTGCGGCTCGACCGGCGCAGGTTTTCGTTGTCGCTATTGTCCACCAGCAGCACCGAACCCGCCGCGTCCAAGCGATCCAGGATCTGGTTGAAGTCCTTCGTTTTCCCACTTGCGAGGGCAAATTCTTTGACCACCCGTAACGCTCCGTCGTTCAGCCGAACCGTCAGAGCGGACCGAAGTGCGCCCAGCAGCATCTTTTTCGGCAGGTGGTAGCTGTAGTCTCTCGGTCTGGGCCCGTGAACCGTGCCGCCACCCTTCCACAGCGGCGATCGAATCGATCCCGCCCGCGCCCGGCCCGTACCCTTCTGACGCCAGGGCTTGCGGCCCCCTCCGGCGACCTCGCCGCGGGTCTGTGCCTTATGGGTTCCCGCTCGACGACCGGCTTGATAGTGGCGCACGGCATGGTAGAGCAGGTCTTCGTTGACCGGCACCCCAAAGACTTGATCAGCCAGGTCTACGCTGCCTACAACCTTGTTGTCGAGATCAATGATGTCGACCGCGGGCATCCTTATATCCTCGTTCGGCGGACGATAACATAGCCACCGCTGGGGCCCGGAACCGCCCCCTTCACCAAGATCACATTGTCATCGACGTTGACTTCCACGATCTCGAGATTGCGCGCGGTGACGCGGCTGTTTCCCATCCGGCCGGGCAGCCGGGTCCCCTTGAATACCCGAGAGGGGTAGGAACTCTGCCCGATGGACCCCGGCACTCTGTGCGACATCGAGCCGTGCGTGGCGGGACCGCCGCTGTAGCCGTGTCGCTTGACGACACCTTGAAAACCGCGTCCCTTGCTATTGCCGATCACATCCACCTTTTCGGCAACTTTGAATTCTTCCGCCAAGACTCGGTCCCCGGTCTTGAGGTCACCCTCGGTATTGCTGCTCCCTAGCCTCAATTCTCGGAGAAAGCGAGCCGGCTCGACGTCAGCTTTCTTGAAGTGTCCTGCCATCGGACGCTTTACCCGATTGGGTTTCACGAATTCGACTAGGCCCAACTGCACGGCGTCATATCCGTCCTTGGCAAGTGTCTTGCGCTGCACAACGACACAGGGTCCCACCTTCAGCGCCGTGACCGGCACTACCCGACCGTCCGGTCGGAAGACCTGCGTCATCCCCACTTTCTTTCCTAGGATTCCCGGTGCCATCTGTTTCCGAAGTGCTGTTTGCGCGTTTAAGTAGCCCCAGCTTTACTCGCTCCGAACGCCTTGAT
Organism: Bryobacterales bacterium; assembly: GCA_965222095.1. Taxonomy (GTDB): domain Bacteria; phylum Acidobacteriota; class Terriglobia; order Bryobacterales; family UBA6623. The sequence goes on along the minus strand of CBDCTD010000003.1, from coordinate 1,117,166 downwards.
CTCGACGTCGACGCCAGCCGGTAGATCGAGTCGCATCAGGGCGTCGACGGTCTCTTGGGTTGGTTCCAAGATATCGAGTAGACGCTTGTGTGTGCGGACCTCGAATTGCTCGCGTGAACGTTTGTCGGCGTGCGGTGACCGCAGCACCGTGTATTTGTTCTTGACCGTCGGCAGCGGAATGGGTCCGGCGACCGTTGCGCCCGTTCGCTTCGCCGTGGCGACAATCTCGCCCGTTGATTGGTCGAGCACCCGGTAATCATAGGCCTTGAGCCGGATCCGGATTCTTTCCTTTGCCATGGCTTGTTATTCCACGATATCGGTGACGGTACCGGCGCCGATGGTGCGGCTGCCCTCGCGGATGGCGAAGCGCAAGCCCTTCTCCATGGCGATCGGCGAGATCAGCTCCACGTTCATGGTGACGTTGTCGCCCGGCATCACCATCTCCGTCCCCTCGGGCAACTCCGCCACCCCCGTCACGTCCGTCGTCCGCAAATAAAACTGCGGACGGTAGCCGCTGAAAAACGGCGTGTGCCGTCCCCCTTCGTCTTTCTTCAATACATACACTTCGCCGAGAAACTTCGTGTGCGGCGTGATCGATCCCGGCTTCGCCACCACCTGCCCGCGCTCCACCTCGTCCTTCTCCAATCCCCGGACCAATAACCCCACGTTGTCGCCCGCTTCCCCCTGATCCAATAACTTCTTGAACATCTCGACACCCGTGATCACTCGCTTCTGCGTCTCCCCGAATCCGACGATCTCCATCTCCTCGCCCACCTTCACCGTTCCTCGCTCCACCCGGCCCGTGACCACCGTGCCACGTCCCGAAATCGAGAAAATGTCCTCGATCGGCATCAAAAACGGCTTGTCCTTCTCCCGCTGTGGCGTCGGGATGTAGGCGTCCACCGACTCCATCAGCTTCTCGATGTCCTTCTCCGCCGCCTCTTCCCCGTTCAGTGCATTCAGCGCCGATCCCCCGATCACCGGAATGTCATCTCCGGGAAACTCGTAGCTCGACAGCAGCTCCCGGACTTCCAGCTCCACCAGCTCCAAAAGCTCCGGGTCGTCCACCGCATCCACCTTGTTCAAAAACACCACGATGTAGGGCACCCCGACCTGACGAGCCAATAAGATATGTTCCCGGGTCTGCGGCATCGGCCCGTCGGTGGCCGCCACCACTAAGATCGCCCCGTCCATCTGCGCCGCCCCGGTGATCATGTTCTTGATGTAGTCGGCATGTCCCGGACAGTCGACGTGCGCGTAGTGGCGGTTCCCCGTCTGATACTCGACGTGCGCGACCGCGATCGTGATTCCCCGCGCCTTCTCCTCCGGCGCGTTGTCGATCGAATCAAACGAACGAAACGCCACGCTCGCGTCGTTCTTCTGCAATACCTTGGTGATCGCCGCCGTCAGCGTCGTCTTGCCGTGATCGATGTGCCCGATCGTCCCCACGTTCACGTGCGGCTTCGAGCGATCAAATTTCTCCTTCGCCATGCCTTTTCGTCCTCTCTCTGCCTAATACAATCGCCCTGGCGCCGGATGCGGTCAAGAGGTGAAAGATCCGTCCGGCTGATGCTCTGGACGCCGTGTGCTGATTCTCCGCTCGATTCTAGATCCGTCGTTGCTGCCTGCCTCCGGAGTCCCCTATTTGAAGACTCCTCCCTGCACTCTGTGCACAATAGCTTCGGAAACTTGGAGTGGCATTTCCTCATGACCATGGAGGTGCATCGTGTGCGTGCCGCGTCCTTGCGTCCTCGATCGCAGGTCCGTGGCATAGCCGAACATTTCCGCCAGGGGCACAAGTGTCCGGATGATTTGCGATCCACCCTGAAGTTCGAATCCCTCAATTCGGCCCCGCCGGGAGTTGATATCGGCGATCACGTCACCCATGTACTCCTCCGGCACCACGACCTCAACCGACATGATCGGTTCGAGTAAGACGGGATCGGCCTTCTGTATGGCCTGCTTGAAAGCCATCGAGCCGGCAGTCTTAAATGCCGGCTCCGAGCTGTCCACCTCGTGAAAACTGCCGTCCAACAAAGTCACCCGCACGCCGACGGTCTCGTAACCGGCCAGCACGCCCGAACTCATCGCCTCCCGGACGCCCTGCTCCACGGGCTTGATATATTCCTTGGGGATGGAGCCGCGCGTGATCTTGTTGACAAACTCGAAATCAGCGTCCGGTAGTGGCTCGGCCATGATCTTGCAGTGGCCGTACTGCCCACGGCCACCGCTTTGCCTCACGAAGCGCCCTTCGCCTTGTGCAGAACGTTGGATCGTTTCCCGATAAGAAACCTGCGGCTTGCCGACGTTCGCCGAAACCGCGAATTCCCGCAACAAGCGATCGACCAGAATCTCTAGATGCAGCTCACCCATTCCGGACAAGATTGTCTGTCCGGTTTCCTCATCCGTTGCCACCCGGAACGTGGGATCTTCCTGCGCCAGTTTGCCCAATGCCATTCCGATCTTCTGCTCGTCTGCTTTCGTCTTGGGCTCGATGGCTAGGGAAATCACCGGCGTCGGGAAATCAATTCTTTCGAGGATGATCGGGGCCTTCTCATCGCAAACGGTATCGCCTGTTTGCACGGTCTTCAACCCGACGGCCGCGATGATGTCCCCGGCGCCGGTTTCCTCTACGTCCTCGCGCTTGTCGGCGTGCATGCGCAGCAGACGGCCGATACGCTCGTTGCGGCTTTTGGCAACGTTGTAGACGCTTTGCCCGGTCTTGAGAACACCGGAGTAAATGCGCAAAAATGCGAGCTGACCGACATAGGGATCGGTCATAATCTTGAAGACCAGCGCCGAAAACGGCTCCCGGCTATCCGCCTTGCGGGTAAGAGTCTCGACCCCTTGTAGGTCCGTGCCTTGGACGGGCGGAACGTCGAGCGGAGAAGGCAGGTAGTCCACAACCGCGTCCAATAGCCGCTGTACGCCCTGGTACCGAAAAGCCGAGCCGCAGAGCACCGGCGAGATCTTCATGGCAATCGTTGCCCGGCGGATACCAGCCTTGAGATCCGCTTCGGTGATCGTCTCACCCTCGACGAACTTGCTGAAGAGCTCGTCATCTTGCTCGGAGACTCGTTCAATCAGTTGCGCCCGCCGCTCGGCAACCAACTCGTTCATCTCTTCGGGAATTTCGCCTACGTCGTATTTCGCCCCAAGTGTCTCCGCGCGCCAAAAGATCGCCTTCAACTCGACCAGGTCGACGACGCCTCGTAAGCTGTCTTCGTTTCCGATGGGAATTTGTATCGGGACAGCATTGGCTTTCAGGCGTTCTCGCATCGTCTCGACGGCACGGTCAAAATCGGCGCCGACCCGATCCATCTTGTTGATAAAGGATACGCGGGGAACCCGGTACTTGTCGGCTTGTCGCCAGACTGTCTCCGATTGAGGTTGGACACCGGCCACGGCGTCGAACAGAGCAATCGCGCCATCCAAGACCCGCAGACTGCGTTCGACCTCGGCAGTGAAATCTACGTGCCCGGGCGTGTCGATGATGTTGATTTCAGAATCGCGCCAGAAGCAGCTCGTTGCCGCCGAGGTGATCGTGATCCCTCGCTCCTGCTCCAGCTCCATGTAATCCATGATGGTGGTGCCTTCGTGCACCTCACCCATGCGGTGCGTCCGCCCCGTGTAGTAAAGGATCCGCTCGGTCGTAGTCGTCTTGCCGGCGTCGATGTGCGCGGCAATGCCGATGTTGCGAACCTTGTCGAGTTGGACGCCGGCAGGCATGACGGTTTCCTCAGTGAGTTGAGCCTATGGGGCAAGCCAATCACCATCGGTAGTGTGCGAAAGCCTTGTTGGCCTCCGCCATTCGATGAACATCCTCCCTTTTCTTGATAGCCGACCCCCTAGAGGCAGCCGCCTCTAGAATCTCGGCACAAAGTCTTTCCGCCATCCTTTTCTCATTACGCGCCCGTGCGTAGGAGATCAGCCAGCGAATGGCCAAGCTGGCACGCCGATTCTGCTGGACTTCGATCGGCACCTGATAGTTCGCTCCGCCAACGCGGCGTGACTTGACCTCAACGACGGGCTTACAATTCTCGACGGCCTTCTTGAAGAGCTTGAGGGGGTCCTCGTTGCCTTGTTCGCGAATCATATCCATCGAACTATAGAAAATCCGCTCGGAGACTGATTTCTTGCCCTCCCACATCAGGCAGTTGATGAACTTGGCCACCAGCGTAGAGTTATAGACCGCGTCTGGCGGCGGCGTTCGAGGTTCGATTTCTCGTCGTCGCGGCATGTTTATACCTGGCTCTCGCAGTTACTGCTTCGGGCGTTTAGCTCCATACTTACTACGCGACTGTCGGCGATCGTTTACTCCCGCTGCGTCTAAAGTGCCCCGAATGACGTGATAACGAACGCCGGGGAGATCCTTGACACGACCGCCCCGAATCAGCACGATCGAGTGCTCCTGCAGGTTGTGACCGACGCCCGGGATGTAGGTCGTGACTTCAATCTTGTTCGTCAGCCTCACGCGAGCTACTTTTCTCAGCGCTGAATTCGGTTTCTTCGGCGTGACCGTGTAGACGCGCGTACACACCCCGCGCTTCTGCGGACACTTCTGTAGCGCCGGGCTGGCCGTCGCATAGCGAGGACGTTTCCTCCCGTGGCGCACTAGTTGATTAAATGTCGGCACCGTTCACCTTCTTGAAAACATCAAACACTTGCCCGCGCCAACGCCCTGACCAACCGAACGCTATGGCACACAAAGCACAGGTTCAGTAAGCGATTCTCTTCCCGGTTGAGCTCTGCCGCCTTAGACGATCCGAAGAGCCCGGATCTTATCGGCGACATCCCAAGCTAGAAGCTACGATTCGCCTGGGGAGTCTAACCCCTCAACAAGCGAAACCCACTACGGACGGCCCAGGCTCAGTAACTACCTTATCCTAGGTCGGCTGTCACCGAACCCGAATTTGCTGGAGTCGGGAAAATGGACAGCAGTATAAGAACGCGCGCCAGCCCTGGTTCAACTATATCGAACCCGGCGAAACCGTGTCAACCGCAATCCAGCCCTATCTGGCCAAAAATAAAGACCTTTACGCCGCCTATTCCTCAGCGTGGCCGTGGACGACGAAACCGATCAGCTCGCCGCCGGCTTCGAGATCGAGCACCCAGTGCTCATAATCGTTCTGCCATAGGTTAGGGGCTTCTTCTCCCTCGGGGAATCCGACCCGAAGAACCGTCGGGTGCGGGTTTCCAACTCGAAGCGTCATAGCTACCAGCTCGTCGAAGCTGAAGTTTTTCGAGGGTTCCGGATCCGCCGCGATCGGGGTGAGTAAGGCAAAGTCTCGACTCGCCGCCACCCCCATGTGATTGCCGTCTTCGGGATGAAGTCCGTAGCGCATTGTGTAAAGGCCCGGGGGGACGGTTTGGCGGCGAAAGTCCGATCCCTTTTCCGGAAATCGCGCGAGTCCCAGGAAGGCCCCCTCGGGGACCGTCTCAAAACGCACCCCGAACTCCACTACCGGTTCGCCGCTAAAAGGCTTCGAACGGCCCCACAGTTCGGCCACCGACTTGCCGTCAGGCCCGTTGACGCGGACGCCCTCGGACACAATCGTGGAACGAATCGCCTCGCTGACCTTGTCCTCCGGCAGCGGATCGGCGGACCCTATCTGAAACTCTCCCGCGGCCACGGGCAGCCATAGGGCGAGCAGAAACACAACGCTTGCAAGAGGACGCAGTGGCGTTTTCATCGGGAATACCATGCCTGTGCTGACGAAACCTCGCGACGAGCAGTTTCTTTTTTCTTCACCCTCGCCCGCGGGTCCGGGCTGCCCGTGGTCGAGAAAAGTCGCTTCTAAAAAGAACAGGGGCTACGAATAGCAGCCCCTGCTGTTTCCCAACCTTAATATACAGAGCGTTTTACGAGTCTTAGTCCGTGTACTCGCCGTCGGTCAGCGAGAACGTGCCCAAGTACGCGCTGCTCCGCCTTGGCGCGCTGAAAACTACCCCGAGTCCCTCGCCGCTGAAGCGGTTCTCCAGGGCGAACGCCGGCATCGCGTGCGAAAGCCTAGCCAGCGGCGTGTAGTAGAGGTCGTCTAAGTGACACAAGGAGTCGGACTCGACAATAGCGCGCGTCTCAACGTGCACCAGCTTCCCTGCGGTGAGCGTCGCTCGCCTGGCGTGGATACTGCCGTGGACGTTTAGCGAGATTGGCGCGGTGTCCGTACGGACTACGTCGTCCAAAAGGTCCCCACTCATGTCTCTCGCGAAGGATGCGAGTGCCTCCCGCTGGCCGGCGGAAGCTCGCTCGTCGAAGATCAACACAGCCTTCGTGGGGTACGGATTGCCAAACGGATCACCCAGCGTCGAGCGAGCCTTCACAATAGCCACAACGCCCAAGCCGTCAAGTGAAACATTGTTCCAACTGCCTTCGTTCACCTGCCAGCCCATGACGGCCAAATCTCCGCGCAAACCCATTTCCGAGTTGGCGAAGCAGTGCGAAGCGTAGATCTCCGCATTGCGGGCTTCGACGTAAGTGCCAGTGATTTCCGCCGAGCCTGCTACAGCAGCCACCGCCACCAGCAAGGCCATCAAACACGCAAATCGAAAGCGTTTCATCTTCTTCCCTCCGTCAGTGGGTAGGTTCTGAATGTAAGTCTTTTTCATTCTACTACGGGCAGAAAGCCCAACGAACCGAAGAATCGGTTCCGCGGCACGCCCACGACATGAGCCCCATCAACTCTTAGCAGTCAGTCATGCAGGGGCGAAAAATGGGGACTGCCACCAATTCGCTTCTCGTCATGACCCAAGAAACAAAGCACTGAGCCTGAAGCGAATTGGCTGGCTGTACCCGATTTTTCGACGACCTTCACTTCTACCACGGGCTGTTAGTTAGGCCAATCCCGCGCCCGACTACAGGGCTTCGTAGCAGGACCTCGACGCGGAGCACGTATCTTCGTCGACGACTTCACCGTCGGGTCCGAGCGGTCCCTGCGAGTAGACACACCAATAAATGCGCGTATTTGAATGGGGCACACTTGGGTCGTCATCGGCTTCGACGAACATTCCCTTCCATCGAAGGGATGAGCATCGATGGCTGAGCACCTTCAATCCGGCGCCTCTATCCCGCATAGCTAGACCGACATTCCAGCCGCTCGAAGCGCGGCCCTCTTGACCGCCACCCGAGCGAGTTGGACTTTGTGTTTGTTCTGGCTAAGCGGCACGGCGCCACCGACCGCTGCCGCCCCCGCTTTCATCGCCGTGTCTTCGTTGATCGCCCCGCCGGCCAAAGCCTGCTCCGCTTCGGCCGAGCGCCACGGTGTCGGAGCGACGTGACCAAGCACCACTCGCGCGCTCTCGACTTTGTCGCCACTCATCTTTAAAGAAACCGCCGCGGCGGCCAGTGGCCAATCCAGCAGCTGGCGCTCCCGCACTTCGTATGTAGCATTGGATCCGGAAGCAGACGGGATCTTGATCTCGGTCAAGATTTCGTTGGGCTTGATCGCCAGCTCCCGGTCGCCGTCGTTCGCGGGAGTGCTATAAAGACTCTCAACTGCGAGCTCGCGTTCACCGTCCGCCGAGACCAGCGTCGCGGTAGCTCCCAGCGCAACCAGCGCCGGCGCCAGGCTCGAAGCGTTCACGAAATAAGCCGGGCCCTTGTTGCCAAAGATGGCGTGGTAACGGTTCTCGCCGTTCGGAACGAGGGAGTTCCCTTTGGAGTCCTTCGCCAGCAGCCCCAGGCCGTTGCGGAAGTACCAGCAGCGCGGTCTCTGCAAAAGATCGCCCCCAACGGTACCCATGGCACGGATTTGCGGACTCGAGACACCCTCGGCGGCGTGGACCAGGGCCGAGTAATTGCTTCGAACCTCGCTGCTCGCCAGCAGATCGTCTAGGGTGGCTGTGGCTCCGATCCTGAGTCCGTCGGCCGACGACTCAATACCTCCCAGGGCCTTAATGCTGCTAAGGCTCACCACGCGCTTCGGGGTATGGATGCGCTCTTTCATCAGGCTGAGCAGATCCGTACCCCCGGCGAGGATATCGGTTTCTCCCCACTCGGAGGACAACAGGCCGAGCGCCTGATTGAGATTTTCCGGGGCTGCGTGTTCAAACGCTTGCATTACGCCATCCCTCCCTTCTTCTCGAGTGCTGCCAGCACCTTGTCGGGGGTCAATGGCAAAGTCGGCACGCGAACGCCGATCGCGTTGGCCACGGCGTTGGATATCGCCGCCCCCGGGGAAATGACCGGTGGCTCACCCAAGCCGATGACGCCCCTGTCGTCGTAGACGCCGGTCATCATATGGACCACGAGTTCTCCGATGTCCCCGATGCCGGCCAGTTTGTAAAACTCCATGTCAGCATTGAGATATATCCCGGTAGCCTCGTCAAAGATCCGCTCCTCCCAAAGGGCGTAGCAGATGCCTTGAATCAAGGAGCCATGGACCTGGCTTTCCGCCGTCTTGAGGTCGATGATCAGACCGCAGTCCTGAACCGCGACCATTTTGTTCATGCTCACGATGCCGGTTTCGGTGTCGACCGAGACGTCAGCAATCTGGACACCACCCACTCCGCTGTCGGCCAGCTTGCCGCCGTCCCGCATGGGTTGCTTGCCGGTTTCTGAAATCGAGCTGGACCCCAGCTTCCGGCAGGCGTCCTTCCAACTGAGCTTGCCAGAGCCGCCCTTCACGACGAGATGGCCGCCGCTGGCTTCGATCTGGTCCGCAGTCGTGCCCAGTGAAGGCGCCACCGCCTCTTTCAGTTTCTCGAGAGCATGGACGGAAGCCCGCCGAGTCGACGACGAAACACCGCCGACCGTCGTGCTTCCTCCCGATGGACCCGACGGAGGATAGTTGCTATCACCGATTTTGACGTTTATAGCCGAAAGCGGTAGCCCCATCGTCTCGGCTGCGACAATCCCGATAACCGTCTGGGTACCCGAGCCTAAATCTTGGCTTCCCAACTCGGCCACGACCTCGCCGTCGGGATGAATTGTCACTCGACATTGGCTGTCGTGTGGCCGCCCACCCCAGGTGTGCATCGAAATCCCAACACCGCTTTTGACGTGCCCCGAGCCTCCTTCGCCCGGGGGATGCCATTTGGCCGGCCAGCCCATCAACTCGGCAGCCTTATCAAGCTCCGCCCGATAAACCTCGGGCCGTTGCGTTAACCCAACGTTCTTCTTGTATAACTCAAGCGGATCCATCCCCAGCTTGGCTGCCAGGTCTTCGTAGGCGCACATGGTCAGAACGGCCGCCTGAGGATGGTTTGGGGCGCGCCAAGCTCTCGCCGGACCGGTGTTCGTCGACACGTTCACGTGGCGGATCCGAGTGTTCGGCGGTTCGATAACGTAGGGCAGTGGAGGCGCCCCACGGCTCGTCACACCCCCCGTCGACCAGCTCTCCGATTCGTACGCCGTGAGCGAGCCGTCTTCAGAGGCAGCGACCTTGATCTTTCCGTAATCGGACGGCCTGCCGCCGGCGATCATCAACTCTTGGTCGCGATCAAGCATCAGCTTTACGGGCTTGCCTGTCTTCTTCGATAACTTGGCACAGGCAATTCCCCAACTATCGATCGCGAATTTGCTCCCGAAACCGCCACCCATGACTGGGGTGATTACGCGGACGTCGGACGGTTTGACAACGCCCATGGCCTCGTCCGCGGATAGGTTCTTGGCCAAGTCCGGACCGATGCGGCCGACAGCTTGCGTAGAGGCGTAAACAACGATCTCGTCGCCCGTCCAATCAACTACCTGCCCGTGCGGCTCGTGGCAGCAATGTGTGATCGTCGCCAACCCGTAATAGCCTTCGTGCACCGCACTGGCTTCCCCAAAGGCCGCGTCCGGATCGCCTGTCGTCTTGTCCGCCGCCGGCTTCACTCGGTCGCCTGCCTTGTCCACTTCTTCTTCCTTCACCAAATGCGGCAGAACTTCGTAATCCACCTTCACAGCGGCCACTGCGTCGCGGGCAATCTCTTCGGTATCAGCGGCAACGGCGACGATTTCCGTGCCCACCCACTGAATCTCTGAGCCCACACCGTTGAAGATTTCGACCGCCCGGACTCCGGAGATCCCCTCAGCGGCGCTGGTGTCGAGTTTCGTAATCCTGGCGTGCGCATGCGGAGAGCTGACGATCTTGGCAACCAGCATCCCGTCGAGATTGCGGTCGTAGGAATACTTTGCGCGCCCGGTGACTTTGTCGGGGCCATCGGTGCGACTTATTCTTTTTCCAATCAAGCTGCGGTCGGCCGCAGCCGGCCAATCATAGTTAGTCGCCACGTTGCACTCCTTTCAGTTCGCGGGCGGCATCCAAAGCAGCCTGCCGGACGCCAACGTAGGTACCGCAACGGCAAATGTTTCCACTCAAGCCCCGCTCGACATCGGCCATCGTCGGGTTGGGGTTGTGGTCGAGAAACGCCTTACAGGCGACGACGAAGCCCGGGGTGCAAAAGCCACATTGCTGGGCGTCGTTTTCGACGAAGTACGACTGCACGGCGTGAAGGTTGTCGCCCGACGCCAGCCCTTCCACAGTCTGGATATCTCGCCCTTGCGCCTCGATGGCAAGGACGCTGCAGGCATAGACGGCTTTGCCGTCCAACATGACTGTGCAACTCCCGCAGGTTGCGCGGTCGCAGACTTTTTTCGCGCCCGTGTAGTCGAGCCGATCGCGCAACGCGTCCAGCAACGTGACACGAGGCTCCGCGCTGACCTTGTGCGCTTTGCCGTTGACGGTCAACGTGATGGGGACAGCACCCGGACCGTGGACCTTGGCCCCATGGTGATCCGCCTTCGCCTCGGTAGTCAGAACGCCCGCTCCGACAGCGGTCGTCCCAACACCTACGCCTTGCAAGAACGTTCGGCGGGAAAAATCGTTTTTGGGCTGTTGAGTCTTTTCTTGACCTTCCTTGGTCTTGTTCGAACTCACCAGACACCCCCTTTCCCAGAGGAATTCCGTGGCCATCTCGCGCCTTGTCTTACGGGCGAGACCGTAACACTATAGCAGATCGAAAAGGCGTCAAATCAACTGAAATTCGGACCTTCCAGCGCTGTTCCAGAGACCCTGTCGATTGGGGTCTTCCGCTCTGGATCGCGTTGGTCGCGTACGGGCCAAGAAGTGTTAAAAAGGACTGCCGGATTCCGGCGAACTCTCGCTACACGGACGAGAGTGGTCGCTAGCCACACGGGTCAGACTGGCCGGGTAGCGACCGCCACTCTTGGCGGTCCTAGTTTCGAGTTTGGGCCGGCAATCCTGCCGGCTTCCTCCCGAGTGTGTGCTGCTGCACCAGCGAGCAGAGCGGGGGAGATGGGCGATGGCCAATGTCTTACCCATGTGCGATGGGAACTTTCCCGGCGCTGTCCCGTATTCATAACAGGAGGCTGTCAAATGCTAAAGGCTCTGGTGTGCCTATTTCTTCTCGCCGGCCTTTTCTTCGTCGCCTGGCCGCTGGTACTTGTCTTCCTGGCGGCCGCTCCGGTCGTACTGCTGGGCTGCCTTATCCTGAAGATGCTGGGTCGTCGTTGTCGGCGGCATCCTTCATCTGGTGGTTTGGGGTATTGCGTTAGCGTTCGCAGTAGGTTTGGCTCTGCTGTTCCTTCCGCTTGCTTTGTTGTTCTAACCAGGTAGCCGCACAGGGCGCCCACTGCTTGGTTGCATGAATCCGCGATAGACTATCCGCCGACAATCTCTGGACTTCTCCCTCGCGGTCACGCCTCGGATTTGACCTGCCGAAGGAACTTCTTGGCACAATGAACACGGGCCCTCGCCGGGGACAGAATCGAGGCAGCGCGTAGGCGATATCAGCAGTAGTCCAGCAAGGAATCAGTCCATGAAGCAATCGTCAGTCCCACCGATAGATCCGGAAGAGCAAATCCATTTCATGAACATCGACGAGACGGATTTTTCATCGATGAGTCGAGCAAGGCAGATTCGTCATCTCGAGGTCGAAGGATACATCGTCTTCCCACGGATCCTGAAACACGACGTAATTGCCAGGCTGAAGAGCGAGCTTGCCGACGCGGAAATGACCCACAAGAGCTACATCAATTCAAGCCGTTGGGGGGACGCGTGAGTTTGCCAGTCGGCCGTCATGCGAGTCGAGCGCACTCATTGTGCCGAAAACAACTCACCAAACGGTCGTTTACCATTCCCACGGCTTGCATGTGGGCGTACATGATGTGCTGCTGACAAACTTGAAGCCGCGCTGTTTCAGATCTTTGCTGAGCGCGCACAACTCGCCGGCCGGCACGAAACCAAAGAGTCATGAGACCTGCCGCTAAGACGAGCCTACGGCTGTTGGCCTGTGTCGTTAGTACGGCCTTGGCCATAGGCTCACCGCCGGAAGAAAAGGGCGCAGAGCTGCCCTCCGCGAAGGAGCTGATCGAGCGTGCCTTAGAGCGGGCCAATTGGCTCAAAGAGCAGAAGGTTGAAGAGAAATACAGTTTTTCCGAGGTCGTACTGGCCGAGAAGTTGAATTCCGACAAGAGCATAAAGGAGCGCGAGCGCTCCCGTTATGAGGTCTACCCCGTCGAGGGTGTTCTCTTTAGGCGACTCGTAGAAAAGAACGGGCGGCCGCTGTCACCTGAGGAGATCGAATGGGAAGAGCAAAAGGAGCGGGATCTGCGGGAGCAGCTCAAGCGGGGGGAAAAACCAAACGAGGACGAAAACCGCATCGAGTTCAATCGAGACCTGATCAGCCGCTTCCGTGCCGAGGTAGTCTCACGAGAACTTCTCCACGGAAGGTCCACCTACGTGCTTAGCTTCGAGCCCAAGAGCAATCGGCTGCCCGTGCGCCGTCGAATTGATTACGCGCTCAACAATTCGGCCGGTCGCATGATGATCGACGAAGAAACGTACGAGGTGGCCCGTGTCGAGTTCAGCCTGATCAAGCCGGTTAGGCTCTGGTGGGGGTTCCTTGGGAAGCTCCGGGAAGCCGAAGGCAGCCTCGAGCGCAAACCGGCGACCGATGGCTACTGGGCGCCTACAGAACTCAAGACCTACGTCTATGGCAGGGTCTTGTTCAGCTCTTTTCACCGCCGGCGAGAGACTAAGTGGGGCGATTACAAGCGCTGGGTGGAAAGCGCCGCCGCGGCCGAGCCCATCGATTGATCCTAGCGGTAGGTCAGGGGATCACTTCGGGAATACGTTGCTAAACGTGGCCGACTGCGGACGCAATGAATCGCGGGCTACTGATGGGCTCGAGCATCTCGCTTTCAAACCTAGGGCCCAATTCATTGCGTCCGAGCTAGCGACCGCAATACCTCGACCCGCTGATTGATACGCAACTGTATTTGCGAAACAGTTCACTAGGTTAATCCAAGCCATTGTACGCCTCGTGGCTTTGAGGTAAATCACGCGAACCTACAGCCTCACCACCGGGATAGACGCGCTGCCGTAAAGCTTGCCGGCCTTCACGGTGGCAACCGGGTTCAGTTTGCGGTGGCCCATGCGCTTGGCGCCCATCGCGTCGACGAACTCGAAGTCTCCCTCGTCGAGCGAGAATACAGCGACATCGGCTTCCGCCCCTTCCTTCAGTGTTCCTAGACCCTTCATCTGTCCGAACGTTCGGGCTGGATTCGTCGTCGCTCGCTCGATAACCTGGTCAAGCGAAAGCCCCAGATGCAGAAACTTCGACAGAGTCGTCGCTAGATCGAAGACCGGTCCGTGGACATTGTATTGATGAAGGTCGCTCGAAATCGTGCCCGGAAGCACGTCTTGCTCCAGCGCCTTTTCAGCGGTATCGAAGGAAAAGCTACCCGCTCCATGGCCTACATCCAGGTGAACGCCGTTCGCGACGACCTTGCGAACCTCTGGCAGCACGCGGCCGCGCTCGTCTAGAATGCCTCTTTCCCGGCCATGAAACGTATGTGTAATCACATCGCCTTTCTTGAGCCTTGCCAGAACCTCTTTCAACGGCGAGTGAGAGTCTCCGATGTGAACCATGATCGGCAGGTTCACCGCCTCGGCGGCTTCCCGCGCAAGTGCAAGCGCCTCGAGATCATGCGGGCCGGTAATGCTACGGGTCATGCGAATCTTCAAGCCGACAATCACATCCCGGTTGCGCTCGATCGTTCTTATAGCCAGCTTGGGGTTCAGGAAGCGCAGATCGAGCAGCTCTCCCCATTGGTTGTCCGGCGACATCGTGGATTGCCCGATCAGGGATATGTTCAGCAGCGCGAACACCCGGGTGTCGGCAACGTTGATGACGTATTTGCGAAGCCCGGGAAAGGTGTGGGCTCCCGAGGATCCGGCGTCGACCGCCGTGGTGACGCCTTTCGCGACGCAGTTCGGATCGGCCGGAATCCCCAGCGGTGCGACTCCGTCATAGACATGGGTATGGATGTCAATCAGACCCGGCGTGACGATCTTGCCGTCCGCTTTCAGTACGTGCAACGCCTCTGATTCAGGAATATTAGCGGCGACCCGAGCAACTCGATGACCCGAGATCGCGACATCTCGCTCCGCGGAAAGTCCCTGGGACGGGTCGACAACCTTTCCGCCCTTCACCAGCAGATCGTAGCGGTAAGACGATTTCGTTTGGGAGCGCAGGATCTCTTGCGCTGAGCGAAGCATGCCGCATACCAGCGTTGACCCCGCCAGAATCTTCCACAGAAAATGCCGCCTTGCAGTGCGTCTCATGAGCACGTACTCCTTTCGGTGTAGCTTCCGGTCCTCACCACGCGTCGAACCTGGCTGTTTGCATGTTAATAGATTAGTAGATCATGCGCCGGTCGTTTGGTGCACCCGCCGCAGCTCAGAAAACCCGTTGGCCCAAGCCACGACGGGGTGCGGATGGAAGTGGCCAGTTCGGGGACCGCGTTCAACGACTCGGTGAGCCCGTGAGCGGGTTAGTGTAAGCAAGTCATTTCAGAGCGGAGTTGCCGCTCCGCTCTTGGGAGAATGGACCCATGCAAGACCCGCAGAAGGCTCCCGCTGACCCACGCGAAGAATATGTGCGCCGCCTGGACGCGCGGCGCACAGCGCTAGTGTAGTGCCACATAAATACTTGGACAATAACACCCTTTTCACGGTAGGATGGTTTATGTGGCCATCCGCTGACGCTCTACCCCTCACCGCTCCGCAGCGAAACGCTCTTCGTCGCCTGGTTCGAGGAGGCAACACAGCCCAGAAAATGGCCTTACGGGCAGGCATTGTTTTGCTGTGTGCGCAGGGGTTGGCGAACCACGCCATTGCCCGCGAACTCGGCGTCAACCGCAAGACCGTCATCCTGTGGCGAAAGCGCTTCGCCCAGTCCGGCCTCGACGGACTCCGCGATCGGACGCGCCCCGGACGCAAACCGGCGCTCTCCGCTGAATTCGTCCAATGCATCCTCGATACAACGCTTCACGAGAAGCCCCGGGCGGCCACGCATTGGAGCACCCGCACCCTCGCCAAGCACTTGGGCGTCTCCAAGATGGCCATCCAGCGCGTCTGGAAAGCGCACGGACTGCAGCCCCATCGCCTCGAAACTTTCAAGCTCAGCCGCGACAAGCAGTTCGTCGAGAAACTCCGCGACGTGGTCGGTCTGTACTTGAATCCGCCCGAGCACGCACTGGTGCTCAGTGTCGATGAGAAAAGTCAGATCCAGGCCTTAGACCGCAGCCAGCCGGGACTGCCCCTGAAAAGGGGTCGTGCCGGCACCATGACCCACGACTTCAAACGACATGGCACAACGACGTTGTTCGCCGCCTTCAATGTGCTCGACGGCAAGGTGATCGGCGAGTGTCTGCCGCGACATCGGCACCAGGAATTCCTCAAATTCCTACGCAAGATCGACCGCGAAACGCCACCGGCGCTGGAGCTGCATCTGATCGTGGACAACTACTCCACGCACAAGCATGAGCAAGTGAAGAAGTGGCTCGCGAAGCACCCCCGCTTCCACTTTCACTTCATTCCCACGTCTTCTTCTTGGCTCAATCTCGTCGAGCGCTGGTTCCGCGAGCTGACACAGAAGCGCATCCGCCGCGGCGTGTTCCGCAGTGTTCCCGAACTCGAGGCCGCCATCCACGAGTACCTGGAAGCGAGCAACCAAGCGCCCAAACCCTTTGTCTGGACAGCTCCGGCACAAGATATCCTCGCCAAAGTCGAGCGCGCCGCCAAAACCCACGCTATTGTCCAGAACCGTTAGTGGCACTACACTAGCGAGTCGGGAGAAGCAGCACCGCGCGCTAGGCTACTTCCGACTACTGACCTTGTTCGCCGCCGCGGCGATCGCCTTTGCCGCCTTTGCCCGCGGAGCGCTGGCCGGATGGTGGCTGTTCGTTCCGGCGGCGGTTTTCTGGTGGCTGGGTGGGCGGCTGCAGCGCGTGGAGACCGAGCGCGCTACCCTCTCTCGTGCGGTGACGTTCTATGAGCGGGCCCTGGCGAGGTTGAATGGGAATTGGGCGGGAGCGGGCGAGACCGGCACGCGATTCCTTGACGAGCATCACCTCTATGCCCAGGACCTTGACATCTTCGGCAGTGGATCGCTGTTCGAACTGCTGTCGACTGCTCGCACCCGCATGGGCGAGGAGACGTTGGCAACGTGGCTCAAGGCGCCCGCGCCGCCGGATACCGTCCGAGCACGGCAGGAGGCGGCCGCGGAGCTCGCGCCGCGCCTGGACCTTCGTGAGGACCTCGCGGTGCTTGGAGAAGACGCCCGGGCCGGGGTACGTCCGGAAGCTCTGGCCGCCTGGGGCGAACGGGAGCCGCTCCTTAAATCCTCCGCGTTCCGCGTGGTAGCCCTGGGGCTTTCGTTCTTCGGAGCGACGGCGGTCGTTGCGCTGATCACTTACCTGGTGGCCTGGCTCGGTTTCCTCGAACTGTCGGATGGGACCATGGGCGGAATGCGGACCTATTTCCTGTCCGTACTCGTCATCGTCGGCATTGTCCGGAGGCGTTTTAAGAAGCGTACTGAACGGATCATCAAGGAAGTCGAAGAGGCCGCAGGCGACCTTGCCCTGCTGGCGGGCGTGCTCGGCAGGCTCGAGGCCGAGGGCTTCGGCTCGCCCCGCCTGGCGGCCCTCCGCGCGGAGTTGGACGTGGAAGGCAGGCCTCCCTCGAGCCGGATCAGGCAGCTGGATCGGCGGATGGTGTTGCTGGACTCCCGCGACAATCAAATGTTTGGATTCATCGCGCCGCTGCTGCTCTGGGATCTCCATCTTTCCTATGCATTCGAAGACTGGCGGCGAACCTCCGGCCCGGCGATGCGCCGTTGGCTGAACGCCGTGGGCGAGATGGAAGCGCTCTCGTCCCTCGCGAGCTTCCGTTACGAGCATCCGCGCTACGTGTTCCCGGAGTTTGTTGCGGAATCGCCCTACCTCGAGGGCGAAGCGCTGGCCCACCCGCTACTCGGGACCGATGGCGCGGTTCCCAACGACGTGCGCATCGACGGCGATCTGCGGGTGCTGGTGGTGAGCGGCTCGAACATGTCGGGCAAGAGCACGTTGCTCCGTACGGTCGGGGTCAACGCCGTGTTGGCCCAGGCGGGCGGGCCGGTGCGTGCACAGCGGCTGCGGCTCTCTCCCTTGGCCATCGGTGCATCGATCCGCATTCTAGACTCGCTCCAGGAAGGCACGTCCCGTTTTTACGCCGAGATCACTCGGCTGCACCAGATCATGCAAAAGGCCGGTGAGGCTCCGTCCGTGTTGTTCTTGATCGACGAGTTTCTGCACGGCACGAACTCGCACGACCGGCGGATTGGCGCCGAGGCCATCGTGCGCGGCCTGGTCGAACGCCGCGCCATCGGATTTATCACCACGCACGATCTGGCGCTGGCTCACATTGCCGACGCGCTTGGCTCCCGAGGCGCCAACGTGCACTTTGAAGATCACCTGGCAGACGGCCGCATGAGTTTCGACTACAAGATGCGACCGGGCGTGGTCGAGAAAAGCAATGCGATTGAGTTGATGCGATCCGTCGGATTAGAGGTGTGATTAGGGTAAGGCCGCCCCAATAATTCTAGGCGGCCAGTCGCAAGACAGGCGGTAGAAGCCTGGAGAGGGCAGCGGCGCCTCGCTCGGCCGCCTCTAAGTATCAATTGGAACTCAGAGACCGCGCACTACTGGGGAGAAACTCAAACGTCTCATCGCCGATCCGGGCGACAATCCTGCCAGGACCAAGATCCCTCCCCTTTTTGGCAAAGAAGATGACCCCGTCGGTGGAATCGCCCGAGCGTAGTTTTGTCCTTGCCAGGGCGATAGCCGAAGCTGCGGCAGCCGCTTTGACACCCTTCGGGCCGAAGGCCATAGCCGCTTGGCGGCGCTGCTCGTAGCCGTTGTTGGAGCGGATGCGCTGATTCTGGTAAATGGCCTTCTCATAGGCGGTTTGCAGCTTGATGACCTCGTTGCGTCCCGCGCTGCGATACAACTCGTAAATGACCGTGTATTCGGAAGCCGCTTGCAGCCGTCGGCCGTCATCTGACTCGAAGAAGAAATCGGTTGGCTGAAAGAGCCAGTCTTGACCGCTGCCGTTGCTGAAGGCCACCTGAAAGACGGCAAAGTCTCTGACTGCCAGCGGCAAAGGGGCGTACATCAGGGTGAGGCCCTTGCGCGTCAGGGCTTGATAGGAAAGGCCGTTAGACAAGAACTCGATGACCTGTCCGGGGGCCAGAGAAGCCAACATCGCGGCCAGCAAAAAGGCCCGACTTGGCGAGCTGATTCTCAGGGGCCAAGTCACTCCACTATGATACAGTAAGGCGTTTTCTCCGCCTGACCAATCGCTTTATGAAGGCCCTGACCGGACTTCCGACCCCGGCCTATTTGAAGGTTGCCGAAGAAGCCAAGATCCAGCTTACCGACCTTCTGAACTTGGTCCAAGAGCTGGAGGCCGGGTCGCTCCCCGCGTATATCGCCCGCTGCCGGCCCGACATCTCCGCCGGGCTGGACGAGGAGCGCGTAGCTCGGGTGCAGATGCGCCTTCAGCGTTTCTTGGACCTTGAAGACCGTCGGATCACCATCCTTAGTAGTGTCGGTCGGCAGAACCGTCTCACACCCGAGCTGCGCGAGCGAATCGAGTCGGTTACGGACCGCCGCGAGATCGAAGAACTCTACTTGCCCTTCAAACCCAGGCGAAGGACGGCAGCCGACGAAGCGATAGAACGCGGCCTCGAGCCGCTGGCCATATTCCTCCGGGAACAAGAGCCTGAAACGGCCAACGTCGATCACGCCGCGGAAAGCTACGTCAACCCCGAACGAGGAGTGAGTAGCGCCGGTGAAGCATTACGAGGAGCTCGGCACATCGTTGCCCGCCGGCTTGGCGAAGATGCCGCGCTCCGGCGCGACTTGCGCCCCCTGATTCTCAAGCAGTCGGAGATTGTCGTACACCCTATTGAGGAGACTTCACCGGACCCTACGGTCAAAAAACGGATCGGTCCACTGTTGGGATACCGGGCAAAGGTCGGCAAGATATCCTGGCGGCGAGAGTTAGCGATCCGGCAAGCGGTACGCGATGGAGCCTTGCGATGCGAGGTGGTGCTACCCGAGGCACGCATCATCAGCTTGCTGCTGGATGGACTGCTCCAGAGCCGAACCTCGCTCTTCTGCCTGCACCTGGGGGCGGCAGCCAATGAGGCCTATGCCGAAATTCTGGCGCCGGCTTTTCGAAGCGAGGTGATGCAATACCTTGAAGAACGTTCTGATACCGAGGCGGTTCGTCACTACGAAACCAATCTGCGCAAGTTGTTGCTGACTCCCGCCGCTGGGCCCATCCCTGTCATTGGTTTAGAAACCGGGCGCTCCGGCGGTTGGCGCGCTGCCGTCGTGGGCGCGGACGGTGGCTTTGTCGAAGGCGCAATCGTGTCACAGGACAGGCAGGGAACCAAGGGAACACAGCCTGCGGCAAGCGCGGCGGCAGACGGCGATCAAAAGGAAGCAACCTCTTCGAAGTCGCCGGACAAGGACACCCAGCAAGCCGAGCCGGTCGCCTCTGACGTACCCAAGGAGAGCGTTGAGCCGCCCGCCACACTCGAAGCCGAGCCAGACGCATCGACCGTTGAGATGAAACCGCCAGTTGAGGTGGATCCCAGCGAGCCCGAGCCCTCAACAGAGGAAAAACCTGGCCCAAAGGACGGCGAATCGGGGGAGGCTCAAGAGGCGGGGAAGGCTTCGGGTAACGAGCAAGCAAACGGCGCCGCCTCGCAGCCGGACGAATCCGTGCCTGCCGGTAAAGCAGCCCCGAACAAGGAAGCAAAGTTGCCTCGCCCGGCCCCGATGAACCTGCGTGAGTTGATTGGAAAACACAGTCCGGCCGCCATCGCGCTGGCCAATGGCCCCGGGGTGAGGCAGCTCGAGAGAGCGTTGCGTAGCGCTATCCGCGAAGCGGGAGTCGAGGACGTTTTCTTCACTCGGGTGAGCGACGCGGGAACTTGGATCTACGCTACCTCGAAAACCGCTCGAAAGGAATTGACGGGAGTCGACGTCACTGTCCGCAGCGCTGCCAGTCTGGCTCGCCGACTGCAAGACCCCCTCGGCGAACTCGTCAAGGTAGAACCTCGCGCACTCGGCCTGGGGCCCCACATTCATACTGTCGATCCCAGCCGATCGCGTACAGGACTTCGAATCGTGACCGGAGCTTGCGTCAGTCAGGTGGGAGTTGACATCAATAACGCTCCCGCCGAGTTGCTATCCGTTGCCCCGGCCCTAACCGAGCGTATAGCAAAGCGGATGGTTGAATCCAGAATTTCCGATTTGGAACTCCGACTCGAGCATGGTACTCCCTCTCTTCTCCTGAAGGCAAGGACTTTGCCTCGTAAGGCAGGCCACGACGGCATCAAAGGGTACTCATGGCCTGTTCTTGTCGTCCGCTGAGCCCGTCGCGCTGCTGCTCAGCCGATTGGTCGCACACCCCTCCGACCCTCCTTCCTCAACGCCCAGATTTCCTGCCCGAACGGGACGGCCCTAACCACCCGGCACAGGCAGCGCCCAGATCCGA
This sequence comes from Bryobacterales bacterium, assembly GCA_965222095.1. Lineage (GTDB taxonomy): Bacteria > Acidobacteriota > Terriglobia > Bryobacterales > UBA6623. Next base: position 1,096,326 of record CBDCTD010000003.1, on the reverse strand, counting down.
CGCAGCATGTCGCCGAACAGCCTGCGGTTCAGATACCCCTCGGCCAGCAGCAGCCAGTAATACCGCGCGTGCTTGACCAGCCGACCGCCGGTCTTCATCAACCTGTGTTGCAAGCTCGTCAGCGACCAACTCTTGATCCTGTTCGGCAGTCCGAGCCGCCGCCACAAGTTGCCCAGGTTGTAGGCCAGCACGCTCAGTTGCAGCCGTACCTCGTTCGCCCGGAACCGATGGCACGACAGCCTTGTCCAATGCGTGGCCTGTTTGCCTTCCTTGATCCACTGCTCCGCCGTGCCGCGCTTGTTGTAGAAGCGCACCACCGAGCGGCTTGGCAAGCTCATGCTCGTCACGATGAATCCGACCTGCGGGAACAGCTCGCCCTGGTGATGCTCGACCTTGGCGACGATCCGCCTCGCCTGCGACCAACTCTCCGCCTGATAGCGAAAACTCTTGTAGCGCACCAAGGGCTTCCGGGAGGGCCTTCCCGGCGGCCGAAACAAGATGTCTTCGATCTCCAACTCCAGGCTCTTGTTGGCCGGAATGCGAATGGCGTACTGTACTCCGCGTTCCTCCGAAGCCTCATAAACTTCCGGCTTGGCAAAGGCCGCATCGCCCCGGAAGGCGACCTGCTTGCCCGCAGCCTGTTGGCGCTCGATCTCCGGCAACAATAGCTCATCCCAGTCCTCGGCGCTGTGCACGTTGCCGGGACGCAGCTTGGCAGCGAGGCAATCACCATGACCGTTGAACAAAAGTAACGGGTGATAGCAGACCGACTCGAAGTGTCCGTTGTAGGCACTGCCTTCCTGTTGGCCATGGACCGGACTCTCGGTGGAGTCCATGTCCAGAACGACCCGCTCGGAGTCGTCGAACGCTTCCGCTTGCCCGACCAGCTCTCGGTTCAGCGCCATCAGCCCCAGCAGGTTCTCTTCGCTCGCCAGCATCTCCGTCTCGAAGCTGTGCAGCGTCGAGGTCAAGGCCGCACCGCGATCCCAGATCTTCTGCGAACCGATCAGCCGAAACGTCGGATCGATCGAAACCCGCTCGGCGTCGTTGAGGTCCTCGTAGCCCGCCAAGCGGCTGTAGACCGACTGCCGCAACAGATCAGCGAGCGTGAACTGCTTGTTTGTGCCTTGCCGGGAGTCGCTGAGATGCTCGTCAATCAGTTCTCCGAGACCGAGCCGTTCGTCCAGTTCGCGAACCAAAATCAGGCCACCGTCGGAAGTGACGTGCGATCCCTGGAAATCGACTTTCAACAAGCCGTTGAAACTTAGCTGGAATGGCTTGGTTTGTTTTTCACCCATTGGGTGTTGGCCTCCCTGGCGTCCTCATCGGGCTCTAGCCCCTATGAATAAAGACGCTCAAGGCCGCTGGAAGGTCGGGATGTCAAACACCAAATTGAAAATGCGGGTGAATACCGCGAAAGCAATGGTCCGTTTGCGCGCCGAGACCAACTTCGCAACATCCCCGGTCTCAGCGAAAAGATCTATCGTCAAGCGGTCCCGTTTCTTCGCGTCCGGGGTGGGGAGAACCCGTTGGACGAGACGGGGATCTCGCCACGGGCCTATCCGATTGTCGAGAAAATGCTGTCGGCAGCCGGGGTGACGGCGGCGGAGGCGCTGGAACGCCCCCAAGCGCTAGACGGCCTCAACCTGGAAGAATTCGCCGAAGCTCAATACCCCGTTGAGGTATTGCGCGCGATCGTTCGGGAGTTCAAATCAGAGGTTCGAGACCCGCGAGGAAAGTTCGAGCCTCCCCAGGCGGTCATAGAACCGCGGTCCACAGACGAACTCAAGGTCGGCATGAAGGTGGAGGGCGTAGTAACCAACGTCACGCGATTCGGGGCCTTCATTGATATCGGTACCGAACAGGACGGGCTGCTGCACGTCTCCGAGCTCTCGGTCAAACGCGACAAGGAGTCGAAACCGGCGATAAAGGCCGGCGATCTCATCACAACCCATATCCTGGGCGTGCAGGAAAACGGTAAGCGAATCTCCCTGTCGACAAATGAGCCTCGACGCCCCACTCGCAAGCCCCGGATAACCGCTCGCCCGCGCCGCACAAGCGACGCGAAACCCAAAGACACGGTGCGTAAACGTCGCAAGGGTCCCGACCGAGAAACAGCTCTAGCGAAGAGATCGTTCGGGCCGGACACGAAACAGAAGCAGCGCGAGGCAAAGCAGGAAGGCAAACTCTCCCTGGACGAAAAGCTGTCACTTCTCGAATCCAGGTTTCGAACGAAGGTCTAGCAGCCCGTGGTAGAAGTTGGGTTCGGCGAAAAATGGGGGACTGTCAACGATTTTCGCATCCGCAACTGCTTTGTCTCCAATATGGGGCAGACGACGAAAATCGGTGGCTGTACCCATTTTTCGGGGCGGACTTTCACCACGGGCTGCTAGGCTCACAGGCCCTAACAAAGCTAGCTCTGGAGTAGAGAAACAATGCTGATTCGCCTTTTGATGGCCGGCTGGTTGGCCGTTCTGACCCTACCGGCCCAAGTAACGGTTCTGACCCACGCCACGCTGATCGATGGTAGCGGCGGGCCTCCTCAGCCCGACGCGACGATCGTGCTGGCCAACGGCAAGATTCGCAACATCGGGCCGGCTTCCAAGGTCAAGGTTCCGGCTTTGGCCAAGGTCGTCGATCTGAGCGGCAAGACGATAATCCCTGGCATCATCAACCTGCACGGTCACGTGGGAATGGCCCGCGGCCTAACAAGCGACATCGACAACTACACCCGCGAGAACGTCGAGGCGCAGCTTCGCACCTATGCACGGTACGGCGTCACCACCACGACCAGCCTAGGCGTGGACCAAGAATTAATCCTCGAAATTCGGGACGAACAGCGCCGGGGGAAGATAACCGGGGCGCGGGTGTTCACGGCCCTGCAAGGATTCACATTCCTTGGCGGATACCCCAGTCACATACCAGGGTTGAAGGGGGTCGTCCTCGAGGTGGCCAGCGCCGCCCAAGCTCGTGCCTGGGTAAACAGGCTGGCCGACAAAGGCGCCGATGTCGTCAAGATCTGGGTTGATGATTACCATGGTACGTTCCACAAGTTGCCCCCCACGATTTACACCGCGATAATCAAGCAGGCTCATAAGCGAGGCTTGAAAGTTTTTGCTCATGTCTACGAACTCTCGGACGCGAAGGGCCTAGCCGATGCTGGGGTTGACGTGCTTGCTCACAGTGTCCGAGACGCCACGGTCGACGAAGCATTGATTTCCTCGATGAAGCGAAACAAGGTTACGCTCGTCGCGACGTTGACTCGCGAGCAGTCGACCTTCGTGTATGCCGATCCTCCCGCTTGGCTCGATGACCCCTTTTTCCGACAGGGTGTTGATCCGGCTGTCGTCGAAGGCGTGAAGACGCAACTGAGGGCGAAGCAAGCCAAAGATCCCAAGCTAGAGGTCAACAAGAACGGGTTTCAAGTGGCTGCGCGCAACGTGAAAGCGTTAGCCGACGGCGGAGTCCGTATCGGCTTTGGTACGGATAGCGGCCCGCCAGGGCGCTTTCAAGGATTCTTCGAGCATTGGGAGATGGAGTTGCTCGTCGAGGCCGGATTAACACCGATGCAGGTGATCGAATCATTCTCGAAAAACGCCGCCGAAGCTCTCGGCGTGTCGAATCAACTGGGGACGCTGGCTAAAGGCAAAGCGGGTGATCTCATCGTCCTGGACAAAAACCCGCTGGAGGACATACGCAACACTCGCGCGATCCATGCGGTGTACGTAGGGGGAGAAAAGTGCGAGTAGCGTTCGCCCCTGCTCCGGTCCGAGCTCGTTTGCTCCATCCTTTGCCGGTTAGTATGATCGGGATTGCCCTATGAGGAAACTGGCGCTTGTCGCATTGCTGGCCCTGACATCTCTCTTCCTAGCCTGTCCGAAGAACGAGCCCGAGCTGAATCCGCCGGCGGGGCATGAGACCGCCGCCACGCAGCCTCCGGTGGAGCTTCTCTCCACGGTTCACGTGGCCGACCCTCGTGGGGCGGTTCAGTTGCTCGAAGGATTTTATGATGTAGAGCAGGGTGCTTGGAGGTGGACGAAAAAGGACTTTTCGGTAGCCCTGAAACCGCCACCACCGCTACCGGATGAGCCGGTTACTTTGGAACTGAAATTCACTGTTCCGGAAGTTTCGATCCAACGACTCCCAAGTCTCACCCTGTCCGCGACCGTGAATGGGGTGCCGGTAGGTGCCGAGACTTACGACAAGCCCGGCGACTACGCTTTTCGCAAGCCGGTTCCAGATGAGGCGCTCGACCAGAAGATCGCCAAAGTGGAATTCAGGCTCGACAAGGCGATCGCTGCGGGTGAAATAGAATCCCGCGAGCTGGGTCTTGTGGCCACATCTATAGCGCTAAAGTGAGCGACGACTCCTCGCGCGCCGGCCGCCGTCTCCTGACCTGCGTCTATTGGACGGTCCCCGCGATTCTCAGCCTGCTTCTCTACTATCGCGGGTTGTGGTGTTGGTTTCAGGGCGACGACTTCTCTCTCTTGCTCCTGGTCAGCCTGCCCGATCACGAGTTCTGGCCGGCAATCTGGGAACCGCGGCATTGGGGACAGTTTCGCCCCTTGAGTGAACGCCTCTTTTTCTACTACTTCTATCGCTGGTTTGGTCTCGATGCATTCCCCTATTAGCTGTTGGTTTTCGCCACCCACGTTGTCAACCTTGTGTTGCTGGCGGCGGTTACCCATCGGCTAACGGGACGGCGATGGGCGGGTTTCGTGGCCGCTTCGCTTTGGGGACTGCACCATGGCCTTGCCCGTAGCCTCACCTGGACTTCAGCCTACAATCAAATCCTTTGCGCGTTTTTCTTCTTGCTGAGTTTTTGGCTCTTCTTGCGCTTCGTCAGGACTGGCCGCTGGCGTTACTACTTGGCGCAGTGGGTGACGTTCATTCTCGGCTTCGGCGCGCACGAAGTAATGGTGGTGTATCCTGCTGTCCTGTTCGCCTACGTGGTGCTGCTGGACCGCCGCCACTGGCCGCAAGTAGCCTTGATGTTCCTTGCCTCGGCTAGCTTCGGATGGCTGCAGTGGAGAACGGTCCAAGCTCTGGCTAGCGGCGTCTACGAGCCGCACTTCGATACCGCGGGCATCGTGAATAGCCTGGCGTACTACAGTAGATCGTCAGTGGCCGGCCACGAGCCGGTCGTTGTCGCCCTGCTTGTTGGTATTCCGTTGCTGGCCTTGGTAGTGCACCAGGCACGCAGAAAAAACTTCCTGGGGCTGTTCTTTCTGGCATGGTTTTTGTTGAGCCTTGCCCCTTACCTGCCCGCCCGCGAGCATCTCTCGGACTACTATCTTGTGATTCCAACTCTCGGCTTGGCCATGCTGGGTGGCTGGGCGGCTATGTTGGCCGCACAAGCTACGAAGGCGTACCGGGTTGCAGTGGTCTTGTGCCTCGGGTTGTTCTTGTGGGGCTCGGTTCGAAGGGCCTATCAAGAGGTGAATTACTATGAACTGTTGAGTCTCTCGGTTAAACATCTCATCTCGGACGTCTCTCGAGCGAGAAACCAATATCCGGGAAAGACCATCCTGCTGACGAATGTGCCCGAGAGCGTCTTCTACTTCTCAATCGCTCATGAGGCATTCCGCTTGGCCCGGCTGTTTGACGTGTATGTGGCGCCTGGCAGCGACAATATTCGGCAACGAGCAGGGTTCAGGCCCATTGAGACGTTCACTTTGAGCAAGGAGGACACGCTGCGGGCGGTGCGGCGACGGAATATAGCCGTCTACGACGCCTCGGGACCTCGACTAGTAGACGTGACAGCCCAGTACGCGCTGATGGCACCGCTCATATTGGGCCCAGCGGATGGCGCGAAACCCAGCGGCGACCGGACACCAGGATTGGGTTCATCGATATGAAGCCGGGTAGAGGTTCGAGGTTCATCCGATCCTGTGCTGCGCTGGCGGTGGTAGGCCTACTTCCTTCCTGCGGGCCAACAGCCTCAAGGAAGGGTATCGTTGCCTACGATTTCGTCGAAAGTTTCCCTTTGTCGGAATCTCAGCATGAGGTCACATTCATCGACTTCGGCACCCCGACAGCCCGCCCGCACCTGCGCAGCGGTTGGTCGATGGATGAGGGACCCGCCGGCAGCACCTGGGTTTGGAGTCGCGGAAGGCAATCTGTCCTCGAATTCTTCCTCCACGAACCTCGCGAGCTTCCTGTCACGTTCATCTGCTTTCCATTTCAATTCCCGGGATCTCCGCCGCAAAGGATTTCGATCGCGGTTAACGGGATTGAACTAGAGACCGTTCGACTGCTCGAAGGGTCAAAGCCCTATCACATCATCTTGCCGGCTGTTGCTCTGAAAACCGGCAAGAATCAGCTCGAGTTTCGCTACGCGTATTCCCGCGCGGCGATTGCCGTGAAGCCAAACTCCGTTGGTCAGCGGATCCTGTCGGTGGGGTGGAATTACCTTGGGTTCGTGGCCGGCAACAAACGGCCCGCTCCCGGGCCTCGACCGAATGTCGAAGGCAACCGGCTACACATACCATTCGGTGCCGACGTCGACTACTATCTCAGACTCCCCGAAGGCAGCGAGATCACATTCGACCGACTCATCCTGGACGGACCAGGTCAACTCGAGGTCCTCATCGACCGTGAAGAAACCGACGAGTTGGTGCTTGGAAATTTCCAGCAGTCCGCGGGCTTGTCCACGCTGGCGGCGAGCGGCCCTGGCGACGACATCGTTCGCCTGTCGTTCCGCGCTAGAGCCGCTCGGACCTCCTCATCAGCCGATGGAGGAGTCACGCTTGTTGGGCCAGTGCTTCAGACCGCGCGGCCTGCACCCGCGGAGCCCCGCGAAACCCCTGCGGACCCCTCCGGCGAAGAGGAACACTCTAAACGGCCGAACATCATCATGTACTTGGTCGACACCGTAAGAGGTGATCACCTGGGGTGCTACGGCTACACCAGGCCCATCTCGCCTAACATCGACGCCCTGGCAGGCGACGGCATTCTATTCGAAACCGCAGTCGCCCAAGCTCCCTACACCTGGGCGTCCGTTGCTTCCTTGATGACGGGACTTGGTGTCCCGACTCATCGGATTACGCGACTCAAGGATTCGCTCCCCGGGGAGGCGATCACGCTGGCGGAATTCCTAGGCGCCACGGGGTACAACAGCACAGCCATCATTACGAGCCCCGCGCTCAGACAAGCAGGTGTTGACCAAGGTTTCGTCGGCATCGAGTTCATGCGTGACGGGGATGCTCCTCAGCGGATCCGTCAATGGCTAGCTGACAAGAGCGAAGAGCAGCCGTTTTTCCTTTATGTCCACACCGGTGAACCACATGATCCCTACGACGCACCAGACCGCTTTCGACGCAGGTTTGCCGGCGCGCTTCGCCAGCCGGATCTGACGCCGGAACAGGCATCTCTACTGCGAGACATTTCCAGCAAGAGAGAAGGTAAGCCGAGTCCCTCCGCAACGAAGCCGGGGTCCAGGGCTTGGCTGGACGCGCTGCTGGCCGAGGAGCTTGCCGCTACCCAAGAGCGGATCTACGACATGGTTTCTCTCTATGACGCCGGCATTGCTCAAGCAGATCAACGTTTCGGTCTGCTAATCGAGGAGCTGAAGAAACGAAAACTTTACGAGGACGCGTTGATCATCTTTCTCTCCGACCACGGGGAAGAGATCCATGACCACGGCTCCTGGGCGCACGGGAAAACTTTGTATTCCGAAGTCCTTAACATTCCACTCATTGTGAAGTTACCGTTCTCCGCGCGCATGAAAGGGCAGAGGCGCCGGGATCTGGCGCAACACATAGACGTTGTTCCCACCATCTTGGACTACCTGGGGATTGAGATGCCCAAGCACCTAGAGGGCATTAGCCTGCTCCCGAGCATCTTCCGAAAGCAGGAGAGTCATCAGAGCCGAAGAATCTTCTCGTATGTAGCTGACGGCACCGAGGCCGGGGCGAGTGTCATCGATTTCCCGTGGAAGTTTATTTGGAATTCTGTCACGGGACCGAACGAGCAACTGTTCAATATGGAAACGGATCCGAGGGAGAAGACCAATTTATCCGGCGAGCATCCGTTGCGAGCGAAATACTTGAAAGCGATGATTAAAGCTCACGCCCTCGCACCGTCGACTGCACTCGAGCCCGGGGAAGCTATCCTGGATGAGGATTTACTGCGCAAACTCAAGAGCATGGGCTACGTCCAGTGAAGGGTTTGCCTTCTATTGTTGGGCAACCGCGGGCAGCCAAGACCGGGGCACGTTCCTAGTCAGGGGGCCTAGTGTAGTGCCACATAAATAACTGGACAATCACACCCTTTTCACGGTAGGATGGTTTATGTGGCCATCCGCTGACGCTCTACCCCTCACCGCTCCGCAGCGAAACGCTCTTCGTCGCCTGGTTCGAGGAGGCAACACAGCCCAGAAAATGGCCTTACGGGCAGGCATTGTTTTGCTGTGTGCGCAGGGGTTGGCGAACCACGCCATTGCCCGCGAACTCGGCGTCAACCGCAAGACCGTCATCCTGTGGCGAAAGCGCTTCGCCCAGTCCGGCCTCGACGGACTCCGCGATCGGACGCGCCCCGGACGCAAACCGGCGCTCTCCGCTGAATTCGTCCAATGCATCCTCGATACAACGCTTCACGAGAAGCCCCGGGCGGCCACGCATTGGAGCACCCGCACCCTCGCCAAGCACTTGGGCGTCTCCAAGATGGCCATCCAGCGCGTCTGGAAAGCGCACGGACTGCAGCCCCATCGCCTCGAAACTTTCAAGCTCAGCCGCGACAAGCAGTTCGTCGAGAAACTCCGCGACGTGGTCGGTCTGTACTTGCATCCGCCCGAGCACGCGCTGGTGCTCAGTGTCGATGAGAAAAGTCAGATCCAGGCCTTAGACCGCAGCCAGCCGGGACTGCCCCTGAAAAGGGGTCGTGCCGGCACCATGACCCACGACTTCAAACGACATGGCACAACGACGTTGTTCGCCGCCTTCAATGTGCTCGACGGCAAGGTGATCGGCGAGTGTCTGCCGCGACATCGGCACCAGGAATTCCTCAAATTCCTACGCAAGATCGACCGCGAAACGCCACCGGCGCTGGAGCTGCATCTGATCGTGGACAACTACTCCACGCACAAGCATGAGCAAGTGAAGAAGTGGCTCGCGAAGCACCCCCGCTTCCACTTTCACTTCATTCCCACGTCTTCTTCTTGGCTCAATCTCGTCGAGCGCTGGTTCCGCGAGCTGACACAGAAGCGCATCCGCCGCGGCGTGTTCCGCAGTGTTCCCGAACTCGAGGCCGCCATCCACGAGTACCTGGAAGCGAGCAACCAAGCGCCCAAGCCCTTTGTCTGGACAGCTCCGGCACAAGATATCCTCGCCAAAGTCGAGCGCGCCGCCAAAACCCACGCCATTGTCCAGAACCGTTAGTGGCACTACACTAGTTCAAAGGGAGTTGCGGGACGGCTCTTCGAACGAATTGGGAGGAAACGAGTCCATGCGCATCGCGGTTGTAGGTGTCGGAGCGGTTGGCGGGTACTTTGGCGGTCGCCTCGCCCAAGCCGGACACGATGTAGTTTTTGTCGCCAGAGGTAGAACGCTTGATCGCTTGCGAACCCAAGGGCTAGAAGTCGAAAGCGGTCACGGTGATTTTTCCATCGAGAGCCCCCAGACGGTCGGAGACCCCAGCGAGGCGGGACCGGTTGATCTAATCCTTCTGGCCGTCAAGGCGCCGCAAATCCGTGAGGCGGGGCGATCTCTGGCTTCGCTGGTGGGTCCCGAAACGGCGGTTATTCCACTGCAAAATGGGGTTGAGGCACCGAGTCTATTGGCGGAGATTCTGGGGCCGCATCACGTCTTGGGAGGACTGTGCAGAATCTTCAGCACAAACGTTGCTCCGGGCCAGATCCGTCACGATGGGCTAGAGCCGACGATACTGTTCGGCGAGTTGGGGCGAGAGAACACGGATAGGGTTCACCGGATTCGCGCCGCACTCGAATCCGCCAAGGGCATGACCGTGACCACGCCCGATGACGTCGAAGCAGCTTTGTGGGAAAAGTTTCTCTTCGTCGCGCCTCTCGGCGGAGTAGGCGCGCTGGTACGCGAACCCGCGGGCGTCGTTCGGGCAGTTCCCGAAACCCGGGCGATGCTGCGGTCAGCGATGGATGAGATCGTGGCTGTCGGCCAAAAGCGCGACATTGCCATCGGCCCTGATGCGACGGACAAAGCCATGCGGCTGGTCGACGCTCTGCCTCACAACGCGACCGCTTCCATGCAGCGAGACATCGTCGAAGGCAGGCCCTCGGAGCTCGAGTATCAAACCGGTACGGTCGTTCGATACGGCCTGGACTCAGGCGTGCCGACCCCCGTCAACTCCACCGTCTACGCGGCCTTGCTGCCTTCGGAAATGCGGGCGACGGGCCGGCTGCCGTCGTCACAGAAGACTCAGGTTTAGCGCCGGGTGCGACGCGCCGCTGGCTTCCGACAGCCGGGACATGTGGGAAGTCAAAGATTCATTCGGAAATGGTGGCTGGAGATCTCCATACCGTGGTCTAGATAGAACTTGTGCGTCCGAAAGCGCTGCACACCGGAATCGAGATGGAGTTGTTTACAGGCGTGTTGCCTTCCGAAACTGACCAGCCAATCGAACAATCCACTCCCATACCCGTTCGCGCGGGCCTTTTCTTGCACGACCAGGTCATCAACGTAAAGGAACTTGCCCCAGGCTAGTGCGCAGCGACGACCTCGGTCGACAGCGAGGTACGGTTCTAAGAATCAGCTCCAGCCTTGCCGAGTCCCGCGAACCGGGACTTGTCGGAAAGTGTCGCTGGAGCCAGAATTGTTGGTGGTATGCGATCTGGTCTCGGGTTACGATTGCAGTTAAATGCATAGCTGGCTAAGCTACCAACTATGCAAGAAGAGCTGCTGCACTACCTCGAAGCGCTCGCCTGTGACAAACGGCTCTTGGTTCTCGAGTGGCTTCGAGACCCCGAACGCCACTTCGCGCCGCAGACCGACGGCGATCTGCTACGAGACGGCGTCTGTGGCCTGCGGATCGCCGAAAAGCTGCAGATCAGCCAGTCCACAACTTCCCGTCATATGAAACAACTGTGTGAGGCCGGACTGATTCGGGCCAAGAAAATCAAGCAATGGTCCTTCTACCAACGGGATGAAGCTGTCATCCAAAAAGTGAAGAGCCTCTTCGACAGATCGCTTTGAGCGAGGTAGTAATGAAAACCTATCGGTTTTGGCAGGTGGATGCGTTCTCCCACGAGCCTTACATGGGGAATCCGGCAGCCATCGTCTTCGAGGCTGACCCGCTATCCGCGGAACAGATGCAGACCATTGCAAGGCAGATGAACTTGTCGGAGACCGTATTTCTCTGCCAGCCGACAGGCCCGCAAGCGGACTACCGCGCCAAGATCTTCACCCCAGGCAGGGAGATGCCCTTCGCCGGTCATCCGACCATCGCCTCCGCGTTTGCCCACTCGACAACACATGAGCAACCAGCGGGCTGCGACATTTCGTTGTACCAAGAGTGTGGAGCCGGGATTATACCGGTGAACGTAGACCCTGACAACGGACCACTATTCACGCTTGTCGCAGCGTCTCGTCCATCAATAGTCAGCGGGCTAGAAGCACGGGAGTTGGCCTCAATGCTCGGATGCTCGCCGGCTGATCTCTCTGACGACCCCGCCTCGGTTTGCTCCATCGGATTGCCGTGGCTGATCGCGAGAATCCGGACGCTTTCGGCCCTGCAAGCTGCGCGCCCCGACCTGGGCGTGATTGAACGAATCTGCCGTGAGTTGGGCGCGGTAGGCCTGACCGTGTACTCAATGGGCGCGGTTCTCCCCGAGTGCGGTCTCCACGTCCGCACGTTCGCTCCAGGGGCGGGGATCGCCGAAGACCCAGTCTGCGGCTCCGGTAACGGCGCGGTTGCCGTCCATGTCGCGGAGCACTCGTATCGTGAACGTATCGCATTCTCCTATCGCGCCGAGCAGGGGCTGGAGATACACCGTCGCGGCATCCTTCATCTCTCGGTCGATCGCGGCGATGACGGAACGGAGCTGGAGATAGGCTTGGGCGGCCGGGCGGTCAAGGTCATGGAAGGACAACTCTGGATCTGATCCGTCCCGGTTTGCGGGGCGCATGGAGGCAACACTCGTGTCAGAAATCGAAAGACCCTCAGTAGTTAACCTGGCCGAGAAGTTCGCCGTGTTTCAAGAGCACTGGACGCCCAAGATCATCGCTGAGTCAAATGGGCAATTGGTTAAAGTCGCAAAGTTCAAGGGCGAGTTTGTCTGGCATTCTCATGCGGATGAGGATGAGTTGTTTCTTGTCGTCAAGGGCTCCGTGGTTATCTGGTTGCGTCAGGAAGGACAAGAGCGGCGTGTGCGTCTGAGCGAAGGCGAATTGCTAGTCGTTCCCAAAGGAATGGAACATAAGCCTATTGCCGAGCTGGAAGCTCATGTCGTGATGATCGAACCTGCCTCCACGAAGCACACCGGAGCCGTGAAGACCGATTTTGCTGTGGCCGTCACGGACCAAGAACGGATATGAGCGTGCTCAATTGGCCGTTCGAACCGGCAAACGCATCACCAGGCGCGGCGTCCGCAGACGCCTCTCGGAAGCATGCCACGAATGCCGGTGTGGCAATACACTGGGGAAGAAGTCATGAGCGATGATCCCGACGATGTACCCAGCCCGATCGACCTCCGCAGCATGGCCGATGCGCGTGATTGGGCCGACTCAGCGATGCTTAAGCGTCCTTGGCGTGAGGAGTTCTTTCACCGCATCGCTCAGGAATTGACGGGCTTGGATGGGTCGGGTTGTACCGTTCTAGAACTCGGCTCCGGTCCTGGTTTTCTCGCACAGCGGATTCTAGAAGCTTTGTCCTCGGTCGATTACATCGCGCTGGACTTTTCGGCGTCGATGCACGCTCTAGCGCGAGAGCGTCTGGGCGACCAAGCCCGCAGAGTGCAGTTCGTCGAAGCGGACTTTAAGCTTTCGAACTGGAAAGCCGGCCTCCCCAAGTGCCACGCCATTGTCACGATGCAAGCTGTACACGAGTTGCGGCACAAGCGGCGTGTAGGCTCACTATACGAGAGCATCAGAGGACTCCTCCATCGAGATGGCGTTTTTCTGATGTGCGACCACCTCGTTGGAGATGGGGGCATGACGAACACGGAGCTCTACATGACCCCGGAAGAGCACGTGCTATCGCTCGAGGCGGCGGGCTTCGTCAGGGTCGAACTAGTTCTTCGAAAGGGCGGCATGATCCTGTATAAAGCCCGAAACCGGCTGGCATGAGAAGGGGCGGCGAAGTACTTGCCCGCTGGTCAGCGTGATCACCCCGTTCGGCTGAGTTGGTTCTGTGCAGGCCGAGAGGTCGGAGGCTTGGGCTACGACTTTACCGCCCTCCTTGGTGGCGGACCGTCACCCCCTTAGCCACAACCTTGCCGTCGACTACATCGATTCCGCCCTCGGGCATCGGGGGTCCGTCGTGATCCCGGAAAAACAGGGGGAGGCCTTCGGCGAAGTTGATGGGCCCTGTTGCCGCCGGTTTTTGCCGCTGATGATGGATGTGAATGTGGGGCTCGCTGGTATGGCCCGAGTTGCCACAGCGGCCGATCACCTCGCCTTCGGTGACCTGGTCGCCTTCTTTCACTAAGACACTTCCTTTCTTGAGGTGGGCGATGGCGAGGTAGGTTTGGGTGTCGGGAAGCAGCAAGACGACGTGGTTGCCGGAGGGCTGCAAGGCGTTCATCTCCCCCGGCGTCTCGTCGCGGATGCCGTCTTCGGCGGCGGCGACACGCGCGGAGACCGGTGCAACGACAGGCACGTCCCAGCAACCGTAGTCTTCAAGGTTCTTGCTGCCTGTGAAATGGGGCTCCACGGTCAAGTCGTATGCCCAGCGCTGATCGGGGACAATGGCGTGTTGGTTGACGGTAATGGTGTCGCCTCCCCAGGCGACCTTCAGGGGAACGTCGGCTGGGAGCCGCACCGTCGCCGAGGGTCGGACGGAGTTCACATTCGCCGGATAGGCGACGGGTAGGATGCCGAACTGCCAGCATAGCGGCCAGATCGCGAGGAGTGAGACGACAGTGGTTGCGATAACAGGGCGGCTCAGCCGGCGTTTCCACAAGGCGTAGACCAAAGTCACCAGCAGACTCACCAACCCAAGCAGCGGGACAAGCTGCAACAGCAGCAGCCAGGCGACGACGCCGGCAAAGCCCCCGGCCAGCACGAATCCTAAACACGCAAGAAGCGCGGACCCCAGAATCGACAGCGGCGTCCAGCGCAGAATGCGCCTTAGCCTCGACCGGCTATGGTTATGGGAAGCAGTCGCCACAACTTCTTAAGATCTTAACCGAATGTAGACCCCAAGGCGGACCGGGGCTCAGCCGCGGGGGCGACATGTCGTGACCGTAGATCACAAACGGTGCAATGCGGGGAAAGATAAGCCCGCTGGAAGCGGGCTAAGACAAGTTTGCATGCCTGGCAACCAGCCGTAAAACGGCTGGCCTAGCAACGTCCCACAAAAGGCGCGTGAACGCACTTCAAATAACCAAGCGTCGACATGAGTGTCGACGCGGCAGACGTAGGCGTCTGCGCCACAACATCAGCCACAACATCAGCGGACGCCTTAATCACACTAACAGGCGCGAGACGGCCTAATGAGGGTTCCAGGCCGAACTGCTACCGCTTCCGCACAGCGCGCGGCACCTTGGCGGCGCTTAGCAGATTCGCGAAGATCCGGTAGGCTCCGGGGACTCCGGCCGGGAGTTGGCGAAACCAGGAGTAGCCGGTGTAGATGAAGATGCCTTGGCCGTAGGGGGCGTAGAGCAGTCCCCCGAGTCGCGGCGGCTCGCCCGGATCGTTGCACTGAAAGACCGGCTCGTAACGCTTGTCCCATTTACTCATGAAGTAGAGCCCGCGCTCTTGCACCCAGTTTTCGAAGTCCCGCTCGGTGATGCGGTTCGGGGCGTTCAGCAAGGGATGGTCGGGGTCGGGGAGAGTTACTGCTGAATCCTCCCGGCTGACACGGTTCCGGGAAGGAGTCATGGGATAGGGTGCTAAGGCGTCTCCGGAAGCTCCTCCCCCGCGGCGAGACACCGTGTTGTACTGGACTACCAGCGTGCCCCCCTGCTCCATATAGACCAAGAGCTGTTCCCGCGCGGCGAGCAAGTCGGGGCGAGTGTTCAGAGCACGGACACCCGTCACAATGGCGTCGAACCGCGCGAGATCCCCGGACGCCAACTCGTCGGGCGAGAGCAGCGTCACCGATGCGCCGAGTTGTTCGAGTGCCTCGGGAACGTTGTCGCCCGCACCCATGACGTATCCGATTCTCTTGGCGAGCAGTTTGACCTCCGCTCGGGCCACACGGATCCGGGCTTTCGGATAGACCACCTGGATCGGAATGTGCGGGTACTCGATGGCGCGCACGCCCGAGGAAACGGCCTCTCCTCCCAACTCGGCCGCGGCAACCACCTCACCCGTCGAAGCAGCCGCCGGCGGAGTGATCGAAAAGTTGGCCGTCCGCTGTTGGCCGTGGCGCTTCAAGACGAACTCGACCGAGGCGGGCTTCACGGTCCAGCCCTCGGGAACATCGAGCTTGACCCTGCCCGCCGCCTCCCCGGCGTTGTTCTCAAGTCGTACCGACACGGCCCGCGGGTTCGCGTCCGGGAAGATCATGGTCTTTTCGGCGAAGCTCACCGCGACGGGTGGCACGATCTGTAAAGCCCTCGTCCGCTCACCTAACGCTCGATCGACCCAGCTATAGGCAACGGGTTTCCGGAACGGCAGCTCCAGGCCGTCCGCGGTTTTCAGATAAAACGTCGCCTCCAAAACCGACCGCGTCTCGGGACGCCCGATCATCGTGGGATCGTGGATGCCGTAGGAGTCCCCCTCGACGGGCCTGTCAAGCCATTCGGGCTGCGAGTAGAGCGCAAAGTCGGGAATCCGCAGCGAGACTTTCGTACTCGAGACCTCGTTGTACCCGAGATTCGCCTCAGCGCCCGGCTCAGTGTGCCCGGCGACGCCCGTGATTTGGGTTCGCGCCCAGGTAAGCGGGAACCGGGAGCGGTTCAGCGCCGACAGGGTGATTTCGAGATCGCTGCCGGGAGTCGCGTCCCATCGATCGGCAGCCGCGTCGATCCAAAGCCCGGCGGCGAGTTGAATCGCGTCCAATACCTCGGCCTTTTTGACCTCGACCCAAGGATCACTCAATTCTCGGAGGGCAGCGTAGGCCTTCGTGAGCAGGGGCAGGATCGCCTCGGGGTTGTCGGGACGGTAGTCGCTGCGTGCTTGCTCCAACAGACGAGCGACTTTCTCCGCTCCCGGCACCCGCTGCCAACTGGTATCGATGCCGTCAAAAAGATCGGTCTTGGCTGGATCCCCGGCAATATAGGCAAAAAACGCGGGGGTGGCACCCTTGCGCCGCCGTGTTCCCATCCCTTGGCTTCGATGCAGGCTGCGGCTTTCACCAGCCACTTCCGCATAGGAGCGGCCCAAGAGAGGATCGTACTGGCCGGCGTCGATCGTCATACGATCCTGACGGGCGGCTTCGGCTGCTTCGCGCCGACCAAAGCTATACGTATTCCAGTAAAGACGTTTCGCTCTCCAAGGCTGGAGGCCCTGGCTGACCTGATCGGGAAAACGGCCGGGATCGCCGGCGGCCTCGAAGGCCTCGACCGACAGATGTCCGACGGCGGTGTGCTGGCCATGCCCACCGCTGCCCTTATGAGGAAAGCGCGTCACGATCACGTCGGGTCGAAAGCGCCGAATGACGCGTACCATGTCGCTCAACAAGCGTTCACGACCCCAACGCGCGAGCGCCTCGTCGGGAGACTTCGAGTAGCCGAAGTCGATGGCGCGGGTGAAGAACTGCTCCCCGCCGTCGATACGGCGCGCCGCCAGCAGCTCCTGGGTGCGGATAACCCCCATGAGGGGTCCCTGTTCGGGGCCGATCAGGTTCTGGCCTCCCTCGCCGCGAGTCGCCGAAAGATAGGCTGTTCGAATGTGTCGCCCGCGCGCGAAGTAGGCGATGACGGCAGTGTTCTCGTCGTCGGGATGCGCACCCAATACAAGCAGACTGCCGAGGGTGTTCAAGCGCTCGAGCAGGCCCTGAAGCCGCGCCGAGCCGCTGAGAGACTCCGGCTGGGCTTGAAGCGGGGTGAAAAGAAGCAGTGTCAGCAGGAGGCGAAGCGGGTAAGCGCTGCGACGTTTGACGAGTGTGGCCGGGGGCGTGTCATTCTGCGAGGGCAGGCCGCCGGGCGGAACGTTTTCCCTGATACGCTGGCTGGGTCGACTTTCAGGGGGAAGTGGAGCGCCGGGCGGACGCAGCGGTCCGCCCCTACGGCTTCCTGATGAAGAATGCGGGTTAGGCGACATCGGTGAATCTGGCCTTATCGTATCGAACCACAGAAGGAGGCCGTTTCACCGCGCGGTGGAAAGTGTCGTCAGAAGATCTGATTCAGCATCGTCCTGAGAACACCGACCGTTGCTTTGACCTTACGATCGGTCAGAAAGCTGCTGTAGAAGACGGCTGCCGCTATATCGCCGTCGAATCCGGCTTGAAGTGGCTCCTTCGTCCAGGCTCCGATGACGTCGACAGGATGCGCCAGGCTAGCGCCGGATTCCTCGTTGTGTGTGTAGTCATCTTCAAAGTCATTCAGCGTCAGACCGAACGTGCCGGCACTGCTCCAACGCGCGGTCAGGCAACGCCAACCAAGCGAGGCCTCGGTGAAAGCCTTTTTCACGGTAATCGGTTCTCCGTTAAGCGTGGCCACTCGGAACTTCAGCCAGTGCTTGGTATCGTGTGCGAGGCCGGTCATTTGTTGTGTGATCGCATCCCCGGAGTCGGCACCGAAGATGGCCTGGCTCCCTCCCTGTTGGGTGGATCGAAGCCTATACACGATTTGAGCCGTGAAGGCTTCAGCGTTTTCCAAGATCCCCGGCAGAGTGACGTAATGCTCTCGCTGAAATCCGGCGAAATGTGCGCGCTGCTCGGTTATCCATTGGGGATCGCGGCGGTCCCTCTCCGGCGTCCGTCCCAGGAAGCCATGCTTTTTGCAGGCGAGGTCGTAGACCTGCTGCGGGTTGTTGCGGCGCTCTCGAAACCGATAGAAGGCAACGAGTCCCGTTTGCTGCTTGATGCCGTCAGGTATTTCCATTGTAAAGTTGCTCCTCGTGTTAGCCCCGTTGCACGTGTTGCAAGCCCTGCCATTCTGCAACCCGTGCTAGGGGGGTCTTTACGTTCCGAAAAAGAATGGATCTCTAACTTCAGAATAATCGGGGAGACCAAGAAATCAGGCGGCCCGCGGGAGCCAAGTCGTTGGTGAGGAAGCGGTTAGAGTATTTGAAAGTGGCGTGACGGGAGCTGGGAGTCGACGGTCCAGTTTCCGCCGGAACAGCTACTCTCCAACTCGCATCGGCCGGAATACCAAATACACCAGCAATCCGACCAGCATCCCTGGCAGGACTTCGTAGACATCGTCGGAGAATCCGAGGGCGTACCGCCAGACGATAACCGTCGCCAGGCCGCTGAGCATCATCAACACGGCGAGTCTTGGCACGACGGGGCGTTCGAGCACTCGGACCATCATCAGGGGTCCGAGGCCCGCGCCCAGCGCCGACCAGGACATCGTCACAAGGGCAAACACGTTCTGGTGGCCAAAGACAGCGACCCCCAGAACGATTCCAGTGACGAAGATCGTACCCGCTTTGGCAGCCGTGTAGGATTCCCGCCAGCGCCTGAAGATGTCTTGCGTGAGGGCTGCAGAGCACGAAAGCAGTTGCGAGTCGGCAGTGGACATGGTCGCGGAAAAAAGCCCTGCCAGCACCAGGCCCACGAGGACACCCGGCAAGTAGCGGCTTGCCAGCGTCGGCAACGCAAGCTCGGCATCGAACCCTCCAACTTCGGGCAACAAGACCCGGCAGGCTAACGCCACCCCGATGCAGGCAGCGGTGAAGACTACGTACCAGACGAAATAGATATCCCGTGCCGTCTTGATCTGATCGGACTCTCGAATAGCCATCGCGCGGACCATGATATGAGGTTGGCCGACGACGCCGAACCCGGCGCCCATCCAGCCAAGCACATAAAGCAAGAATCCGAACCGAAGATCGGCCGGTACCGGGTTTGTCAAGCTTGGATCGATGGCTTCCAACCCAGCCCACAGTTCGGCGAAGCCTCCCAACTCCCAGAGCGCGATGCCGAACAGCAACAGCATCGACGCCAACATGATGATCGACTGCATGACGTCGGTCCAGATCGAGGCGCGAATGCCGCCGGCGAAACAGTAGATCAGCACGATGATCGCGCCGACAATCGCACCGACCGAGTAGTCCCATCCGAAAAGTACGTGCAGCGCCTTGCCGCCGGCGTTGAGTTGGGCAGCGGCATACGTGCTCAAGAAGAGAATCGTGATCGAGCCAGCCACGATTCTCACTGACCGAGCGAAGCCGTCCGGGCCGGCCGCGAGAAGCGATGGAATCGTACGGGCCCGCTCTCGCTCGCTCAGGTCCCGCAGGCGCCGGTGCACCCAAAACCACATCACGTAGTCCCCGCCGATCCAGCCGACCATGATCCAAATGGCCGACATCCCCAGCAGATAGGTCGTCCCGATCAATCCGATGAACATGAACCCGCTGTTATTCGTCGCAACGGCGGAAAGCGCCGTGAACCAAGGGCCGATCGTGCGACTGGCGAGGAAGTAGTCTTCGATCGTGCGGTCTCGCCTTCTTGCGGAGTAGGCCCCTACGGCGACGAATAGAAGCAGGAAAAACGAGAAGCTGGCGGCGACGAGATTCATGTCAGCGTGGGAGGCTGGTCCCGGCTAGCGGCGTGTTTGAATGAATTGCGACAGATCATAGGCCACCAATCGCTGGACCGCTGCCTCCCGTTGCCATCCAGCAGCCTGCGGTTCCGGCACTTCCCGGACACGCGCATTTTTCGGTTCGAATTTGTCCGAAGGAGCGGGTATGAAGCCGGCAAGATTGCCGGCCGAACTTGAAACCAGGACCGCCAAGAGTGGCGGTCGCCACCTGTGGATCCGAGGTCCACTTCTCTCCCCAGGACTATCCTTAATGCATGCTTTATTGCAGGGTCTCCTGGCGGACGGTGATCGTCTGAATATAGTCGTGGTCCAAATCGTAGCCTAAGCCTGGGCAATTGGGAACCTGGATTGTCCCATCGGGCGTCACCTCAACCGGGGGCTGGACGATGTCTCGCTGCCAGTAGCGTTTGCTGGCGGAAACATCCCCCGGAAGTCGGAAGTTCTCGAGCGTGGAGAGGGCAATGTTGTTGGCACGGCCGACGCCGCTTTCGAGCATTCCGCCACACCAGACGGGAATGTGTTTGGCCCGCGCGACGTTATGGATCAGCAGGGCTTCGGAGAACCCCCCGACGCGGCCGAGTTTGATGTTGATGATGCGGCAAGCGCCTAACTCGATGGCCTGTTCGGCGTGGCGGGCGTTGCGGATGGACTCGTCGAGGCAGATCGGCGTCTTGAGCCGGGCCTGCAGGGTCGCGTGGTCGATGATGTCGTCGTGCGCAAGGGGCTGTTCGATCATGGTGAGGTCGAACTCGTCGAGGCGCTCGAGGTGCTCGGCATCTTGGAGCGTGTAGGCTGAGTTCGCGTCCGCCATCAGTTGAATGTCCGGGAACTGTTCGCGTACCTTGCGGACCACATCGACATCCCACCCCGGCTTGATTTTGATCTTGATGCGCTGGTAGCCGGCAGCGGTTTCGCGCTCGATCAGCCGGAGTAGCTCTTCGACGGAGTCCTGGATACCGATCGATACCCCGCAGGGGATTTCGGTTCGGGTACCGCCGATATGCTGCCACAAAGGACGCCCGAGCCGGCGGGCCTCCAGCTCCCAGACGGCAGTTTCGAGACCAGCTCGAGCCATCTGGTGGCCCCGGACAGGAGGCATGAGCGCGGCGAACTCGGCGGCCGAGCCGATTTCCTGGCGCAGGATCCGAGGAACGACAAAGTCGCGCAGAACGAGCCAGGCGGCATCGACCCACTCCTCGTTGTAGAAGGGACCCTCTCCCGCCGTGACCTCGCCCCAACCGGTGGCCCCTTCGCTTTCAATTTCCACCAGCAGAATGCGGCGCTCGGTCGTTCGCCCGAAGCTGGTCTCGAAGAAATGGACCAGCGGCATCCGAATTTCGCGAAGGGTGACACGATCGAGAATCATGGCTTCACAGCACGCGGCAACGCTCACCGAGCGACCGAGAGCCGTCCGGAGCTCTTCCAAGGCAAAGGATGTCTGGGCGAGGCAGGTCACCCCTATGCCGCCTGTGATGGATAGGACAAGCGAGATCGCTTGTCCCCACGGTACCAATCACGTCGTCAAACAACCTCCGCAGTCCGCCCCAGCTCAAACACACCCCCGTCCTCGGTGACGCGATAGCCGAGTACGATCAGACCCGCGGCGAAGCTCTTTTGGAATTTGTGACGAACGCGGGTCTGAATAGACTTGGCCGCCTCGATATCGCTGTGGCGCAGCTCCTCGATCTTGGCCGGGATATCGATAGTCGCTTCCACTTTCGCTCGATCAGGACGCTCGCGTCCGGCGAGGGCCGCCTCGACCCGGGAACTTTTCAGGTGCCATTCGGCAACCAGTCGATCAGTGGGCAGCGCTCCCTGGAGGTGGCTGGTGGTCGTTCCATAGAGATTCGGCAGTAGCTGGCGGGCAATCACTCCGAGACGCACCACGTTGAAATATCCGTTGCGGATCTCGAGGGGATCAAAAGTCCAATCGATTCGCTCCACTCCTCGCTCGATCGCCTGCTGCCGCTGGTGAAGTTTCAACCGGCGCCCGATGCGGCGGTTCTGATACTCGGGAAGCACGCCGGTCATGTGGCTGTGCCAGTAGGATGTCCCATCGGGCTGCCGTCCGGCGAACGCCAGACTGAAACCGATCATGGTGCCGCCGTCGAAGGCTCCGGCCACCAAGCCCCCCGATTCCGTGGCGACGACCATCAGCCGCCAGGGGACCAGCTCGACATCGGCGAAGCCCCAGACTCGCTTCTCGACGTCCAAGGCTTCCCGGAACTCGGCCTCGGTCTCGAGCCTGCGGATTTCAAGGCTAGTCAGGGATTCTTGGCCTGCTGCCATAGCTGTTCCATTTCCTCCAGCTCGGCGCTCTCAAGGGACTTGCCTTGTCGGCGGAGCCCATCTTCCACGTAAGCGAATCGGTCGCGAAACTTGGCATTTGCCTTGCGGAGGGCCAGCTCGGGGTTGACCTTCAGGCGACGGGCGATGTTGACGAGAGTGAACAGCAGGTCGCCCACCTCTTCTTCGAGCTGTTCGGCACCTGCCGATTTGCGGGCGGCCTCTAGCTCCCCGATTTCTTCTTGAAGCTTCTCGACGATATCATCGACCTGTTCCCAGTCGAAGCCCGCGCTGGCGGCTTTCCGACTGATCTTGCGGGCTTCGAGCATGGCCGGCTGCGAGCGCGGGATGCCGTCGAGGATGGATTCTTGCGCGTCGCCCGAGTCACCATTGGCCTGGCCTTTTTCGCGCTTTTCGTCCGCCTTGATCTGCTCCCAGCGGTGCAAGACCTGTCCCGAGGTCTCGGCCGACTCATCGCCGAACACGTGCGGGTGCCGCCTGATCAGTTTTTCGTTGATGTGGCGGAGGACATCTTCGATGGTAAACTGTCCCTCTTCCGAGGCGATTTGGGACTGAAAAGCGATTTGCAGTTGAAGGTCCCCGAGCTCTTCGGCGAGCTGGGACCAGTCACCCCGCTCGATAGCTTCGATGGCCTCGTAGGTTTCCTCGATCAGGTAGGGGCGCAGGGTCTCGAGCGTCTGTTCACGGTCCCAGGGGCAGCCGCTCGGGCTGCGCAGCCGCGCCATGATCGCCACGAGCCTATCGAATTCCGAGGACGGCATGTGAGAATAGGTCGGACTCGTTGCCCAATGTAGCATAGGGTGTCGCTGAAGCCCGGAAGTGGAAACCATGCGCGTTGCCGGTGTAATTCCCGCGAGGTACCGCTCGAAGCGATTCGACGGCAAGGCTTTGGCGCTGCTGGGCGGCCGCCCCATGATCCAGCACGTCTACGAAAAGGCGCGGCGGGCATCGCGCCTGGCGGAGTTGGTGGTGGCGACCGATGATGAACGCATCGCCGACGTCATCCGAGGGATTGGTGGCAAAGCCCTGATGACCTCGCCCGATCATCCCTCGGGCACGGACCGTGTCGCCGAGGCGGCTGCTGCGATCGAGGCCGACGTGGTCGTCAATATTCAAGGGGACGAGCCGTTCATATCCGGGAAAGCGATTGACCAGGCAGTGGAGCCGTTTCTCGAGCGAGAAGATCTCAAGATGACGACGCTCATGCGCGCCATCGAGAGCGAAGAGACGCTCCAAGACCCGAACGTGGTGAAGGTGGTCGTCGATCGCGAAGGGTTTGCTTTGTATTTCTCGCGCTCTCTGATCCCGTTCGCCCGCCGAAGCGAGAGGTTCCAGGCCTACGAGCACATTGGACTCTACGCCTATCGGAAGGACTTTCTGCTGGCGTTTGCCCGGCTCGCACCGACCGAGCTGGAGTACACGGAAGGTCTTGAGCAGCTTCGAGCCCTGGAGCACGGCTATCGCATCCTGGCTGTGGAGACGACGCACCATGTCGGCGTCAGCGTGGATACGCCCGCTGACCTGGAGCAGGCGGAGGCGTATCTGGCCCAGCACGGCGCCAGTTGATTCCGCTTCCCGGTACGCCGTGCGAAGGGTTCCTCGGGCTGTCGCAAGGCCCTTTCCACTCTCGCGGACAGGTTTAAGGCCCATCTCCTTGTGGGGAACTTCGCGCCTTGATTACAATGGAGGACTGGGCCGCGGTTACCGTGGTTAAACAAAGGGATTAGGATGCCTGAACAGAAAGTTGGCTCAAGCGAGGAAGCAGCCGCTTCCGCCGAAGCAAGCGAGCCGAAGCCCTCTAAGCTGGCCAAGCTTCGACGGCTTTTCGAGAAAGGGCCGCAAGCAGATGCCGTGAGGACCCGGCGCCGGTTTGTGGGCTTCTTTACCGTCAGCTTCTTGGTAACCAACTTCCTGATGTTCCTGCGTTTCTTTTTCCCGCGAACTATTTTCGAACCGAAGAAAGTGTTTCGGATCGGGTCCCCGGATGCGTTCGGCATCGGCGTGGACACCAGTTTCCAAAAGTCCAACCGTATCTGGGTTGTTCGCAACTCCGAGAGGCTGTTCGTCATCTACGCGCGATGCACTCACCTTGGATGCACACCGGACTGGAAGGAATCCGAAGGAAAGTTCAAGTGCCCCTGCCACGGCAGTGGCTTTGATCCCGAGGGTATCAACTACGAGGGGCCGGCCCCGCGCCCCCTCGACCGTGCCAAGGTTGAACTGAACCCCGAGGGGCAAATCGTGGTCGACACCAGCGCCCTCTACAAATGGGAAAAGGGTAAGGCAAGCCAGTTTGATGAGGATGAATCCTATCTGGTCGTTTGACGACGAGCACGCCTTGAGACCGGCACAAGATTGTAGTGAAAGTGGGGCCAACCCAAAAGTGAAGGTGGGCGTCGTTCCGATGACGCGCTGGGGCAAGTCGGATCTGGAGAGGAGATAGGATGCCTGAGGAAAACGGTGGCGGCGATGGAAAGCGGTCGCTTCTTGGGGTCATCGACCCTGACGCCATTAAGCAAAAAGCGGCCGACGACTTGCAGGCGCTGAAGAAGCCCACCAAGACCGAGCTTTACAAGTCGATTTTTCGCGTCAAACACGACGACAAGCCGCGCAGCCGCACACTCGGCGTTCTGAGCAACGTCTTCCTGCATCTCCATCCGGCCAAGATCAATCGCGATGCCGTCCGGTACAACTACACCTGGGGAATGGGCGGCATTACGTTTTACCTTTTCGTCGTGCTGACCTGGACCGGGGTGCTGCTGATGTTCTACTACCACCCGAGCAAGGTGATAGCGTTTCGCGACATCCTGTACCTCGAGCACGACGTGCCTTTCGGCAAGCTGCTGAGAAACATGCATCGCTGGGGGGCGCACGCCATGGTGTTAACCGTCCAGCTTCACATGTTTCGCGTCTTCTTGACCGGATCGTACAAGAAGCCGCGCCAGTTCAACTGGTGCGTAGGCGTGATCCTGCTGGTGTTGACGCTGCTTCTGTCGTTTACCGGGTATCTGTTGCCCGACGACCAGTTGGGATTCTGGGCGGTCACCGTGGGAACGAACATGGCTCGCGCCACTCCTGTGTTGGGGCACGAAGGTCCGTTCGGTTCCGACATGGGTATGACTGCGTTCAATGACGTGCGTTTTGCGCTGCTCGGAGGGTCGATCGTCGATGCCAACGCGCTGTTAAGGTCCTACATTTGGCATTGCATTGCGATACCGGGTTTCGCGGCGACGTTCATGATCGTCCATTTTTGGCGGGTCCGAAAGGACGGAGGAATCTCCGGTCCGGCGCCGGTGATGCTGGAACGCGAGATCAAACCGATTCGAAGGATTTAGCAGCGCCGGCGAATTCCGGAACTTAGAGGAGGACTTATGGACTGGGGCCAGCTTTGGGAAATTCTTTCACTCCCAGATAACGTCCCCATCATCGGTTTGATGATCCTGGTGCCGTTCTATACCTGGTACGGCCTGCGCCAGGCTTTCGCCAACGACCGATTGATCCACCAGTTGGACGCCGACCCCGAGATGGCTAAGACCCATCACCGCAAGACTCAACCTTATAAGAAAGGTTGGGCGAAAGAGATCCACGTTTGGCCGTTTCTGTTGCGCATCGAGTTTCTCGCGACCGTGATCGTCACCGCCATTCTGATGGTCTGGTCGATTACTTTGGACGCTCCTTTGGAAGAGCCGGCCAACCCGACCCTGACCATGAATCCGGCCAAGGCGCCCTGGTACTTCCTCGGGCTACAGGAGATGCTGGTGTATTTCGACCCCTGGATCGCGGGCGTTGTGATGCCGACTCTGATCATCATCGGCCTGATGGTGGTCCCGTACATAGACGAGAATCCGCTGGGCAATGGCTACTACACCTACCAGCAAAGGAAGTTCGCCATTTGGACCTTCATCTTCGGGTTCATCATCATGTGGTGCCTGATGATCATCATTGGAACAATGATTCGCGGCCCTGGTTGGATGTGGTTCTGGCCGGGTCAGACGTGGGACCACAACAAGCTGGTCTTCGAAGTCAACCGCGACCTGCACGAGATCGTCGGCATCACGGGGACCTGGGCAATCGGGATTTTCGGGGGTATTGTCACGGCGCTATTCGCTCTAGTGACGGGGGCTCTCGTCCACAAGATCATGGCATTGACGGAGTTCAGCCGCAAAATTCTGAACCGCATGTCGCTGATGCAGTATCTGGTGATGATGGTGGTCCTGGTTACCATGCTCAGCCTGCCGGCAAAGATCATTGCCCGTCTGGTGTTCCGAATCAAGTATGTGTGGGTAACTCCTTGGTTTAATGTCTAGCCCGGCCGCGGCGACGGGACCGCGCTTGCAGCAAAACCTATTAGAGTTGGGCCGACCCCAACGATCCGTAAGTTGAAGATTCTGTTTTGACGGAGCTCTGAATGCCACCCAATCCGCCCCCTGACCATGACGATCCTGTCGTCAACAGTTCATTGAGTGTCTCTCTTTTTTCTTGGACCCTCATTTTGATGTTGACGCTCGTCTGGGCGCTCTACGACGAGGTGGTGTCATTGCGGCCGTGGAAGGGTTACCAAGCTCGCTTCGCCGGCCTCTATGCGGCGCATTTGAAGCAATTGAAGCCCCAGCAAGCGACCCGGGAAAAGGAGATCAAGGAGTCCGACGAATACCAGCGACTCCAACAGCAAGTCGAAGAGACCACCCAAGCGGCGGCCGAGCAGATCAGCGCTATCAGGACCCGGATGGCAAGTGGCATCGCTCCCCGCACGAACAGCGTCCGTCAGGCTTTCCAGGGGCTACGCGGCGAGATCGGCGCGCTCACCTACCAACTCGAAATCTCCACGAGCGAAAGCACGAAAGAATCTCTGGCCGGGGACATCGAAGCTGTCAAGCAAAGGCAGCAGGAGCTTGAGTTGGCGCTCGACGACGGCTCGGGCAACGTGGAGACTGTCTCTTGGGCGTACCCCCAGTTGGTAGCCGAAATGTCTCGCCTGCAGGATTTGCGGGTGGAGCTGCAATCCGAACTGGTTGCTCTGGGCGAGCCGGCGGGCCAGGCCCAGCAGGAGCTCAACGCCTACCTGCAGAACCTCATGTACGGGCTCACCGAGACCCAAGTCCAGGGCCTTATCAACAAGATGGAGCAGTTCCAGGTCTCGATCAAGCAAATCCATCTAAACGACATCGACTGGGTAGACCGCTGTGAATCCTGCCATGCCGGCACCCGCGAGCCGGTCGAGTTGACGAAAGCCTCGATGGGCGGCGAGGCGGTCTTTACCAGCCATCCCAACCGCGACCTGCTCAAGATTCACGACCCTGAGGAGTTCGGATGCACGCCCTGCCACAACGGAAACGGCCGGGCGACCAGCAGCGTGACGAAGGGTCACGGAAGGTATAAGCATTGGCTCTGGCCGCTGTTCGAGAAAGAGAACATGGAGGCAGGATGTCATCAGTGCCACACCCGAGAAGTCGTCACCCCTCACGCCGAGGTTCTCAACAAGGGACGGGAGCTTTTCCTGAACAAAGGTTGCTGGGGTTGCCACCGCTTTGAGGGGTTTGACAAGGAATCAGACTTGCTATCGAACGTCAGGAACCAGATCAAGGTCAACCACGATGAAAAGGCCGCCAATGAAAAACAAGTTCGCCGCAACAACGACCTGGGCGACGAAGCGGCTGAAGACGAGGAAGCGAATAGGTATTACGCTCGGGCCCAAGCGTTGCAGCTGACCAATAGTCAACTCGACGCTCGGCTAAACACGCTGCAGGCAGAGCGAAAGAGCCTGATGCAGGAGGTGCGAAAGTTCGGCCCGAGCCTTAGGGAGGTGAGGGTCAAGCTTCGCAAGGAGTGGATCCCCGTCTGGTTGAAGAATCCCCACGAGTTTCGCCCCAGCACGAAGATGCCTGTTTTCCGGCTGGAAGAAGACGAGATTCAAGCCATCGCCGCTTACGTCTGGCAGAATGGCGTGGAGGGTTCCCTCCAAAAACACCCACCGGGCAACGCGGAGCGTGGCCAGGAGCTGCTTGAGACGCGGGGCTGCTTGGGTTGTCATTCGATCGGCGAAGGCGAGGAAAAGATGGGCGGCACCTTCGCCGCCAACCTAAGCCGTGTCGGAGAAAAGACAAACTACGATTTCCTGGTTCGCTGGATTCACGATCCCGCCGAAGTCACGCCGGAAGCCGGGGCGACGGGCGACGAGGTCCATCTGATTCCAGTGATGCCAAACCTGCGGCTGGACTTCGGCGAAGCTCGCGACATCGCCAGCTATTTGGTGGCGCAGAAAACCGACGCCACCTACGCCGCGGCCGATTACATGGATGATCCGGAGCGCGCGGAGGAAGGGTTGACGCTGATTAGACGGTACGGCTGTGCCGGGTGCCATGAAATCAGCGGCCTCGAAAACGAGGGGCGAATCGGAACGGAACTGACGTTGGAGGGCAGCAAGCCCATGGAGCGATTGGATTTCGCTCTGTTCACGCCCCCGGCCAAGGTAGAAGGCTGGTACAACCACAAAGGCTTCTTCGAACATAAGCTGAAGGACCCCGCCTTCTTCGACCAGGGGAAATCGAAGGAGCCGGCCGAGCGTCTGCGGATGCCCAACTTCAACCTGACCGACGACGAGATCACCGCTTTGACGACTTTCTTGCTCGGAGCGGTGGATACCGCCCTTCCCGCGCACTACCGGTTTGAGCCGGAAGACTCGAGGGCCGACGTTCAGCGGGGCTGGTGGATGGTCCGCCGCTACAATTGCACGGGTTGTCACCAGATTCGACCTGGTGACGTGACCTCATTCATGACGATGGAGCGCTACGAGGATCCGGACTGGGCGGAACAGTTCCCGCCGCAGTTGTATAGCGAAGGCGCCCGGGTGCAACCGGACTGGCTAGTCGGCTTCTTGTCGAATCCGGCCCTGAGCGAGACCGACATCCACCGCAACGGCATTCGAGAATATCTCCATGCCCGTATGCCAACATTCCAATTCACCGAACGTCAGGTGGGAACCCTGATGCGGTTTTTCATGGCCAGGTCGTCCCAGCCACATCCCTACATTGACGATCAGCTGGCCCCGCTTTCGGCCACGGAGCGCACGATGGCGCGACGCCTGTTCACCAGCCGTGGGGCGCCCTGCCTGAAGTGCCATATGACGGGCGAACCTCGCCACGACCGCACCGCGACCGCGCCGAACTTCCTGGTTGCCGGCGAGCGTCTCAAGCCCGATTGGACCTACCGCTGGATGCTCGAGCCGGCTGGGATCGCGCCCGGGACGGCGATGCCTTCCGAGCTGTTCCGTCACGAGCAGGGCCGCTGGATCTTCGATGGCCCCCTGCCGGCCGTCTTCGAAGGATACGAAGGGGACCACGCGGATCTCCTGGTGCGCTACATGTTCCAGTT
Source organism: Bryobacterales bacterium (assembly GCA_965222095.1). Lineage (GTDB taxonomy): Bacteria > Acidobacteriota > Terriglobia > Bryobacterales > UBA6623. The sequence goes on along the minus strand of CBDCTD010000003.1, from coordinate 1,066,862 downwards.
CACGCCGGCGGAGCTGAGGAGGCTGCGGTCGACCAGTGTACAATGAAGACTTCTCGATCAAGGGAAACGATTGTCATAGACGGAGGAGGGTTTAGTTAGAACGATGACTTCCCGAAAGATTTTCGGCCTCTCGGCCGTGGCAGTGCTGCTGGTCACCGTAGGATGCGGCAATGGGGGCGGACCCGACACGGCTGAATCTGAGGCTCCGGCGGCAGCCGAGGAATATTTCAAGGTTGATTCGGCGACCGCGGCCGGCGTGAGTGGCAAGGTTAGCTTTGACGGCAAAGCGCCGAAGGCTGTCCGTATCAACATGAGCGCCGAACCCGACTGCAAGAAGCTGCACAAGGCGACTGTTCATGCTCAACAGGTCGTGGTTAATGAAAACGGCACTCTACAGAACGTTTTCGTGTGGGTGAAGACCGGTCTTGAAGGGAAGAAGTTCGAGGTGACGAAGAACGGTTCCCTCAACCAAAAGGGGTGTATCTATCGTCCGCACGTGGTCGCCATGCAGGCTGGGGGGACCATCAGCGTGAGCAACGGCGACCCCCTGACGCACAACGTGCATCCGCTGCCGAAAGTCAACCGCGAATGGAATAAGTCGCAAACCTCGGGCGCTTCCGACATCAAACGCAAGTTCGCGCGGCAAGAGATCATGTTGCCCGTCAAGTGCAACATTCATCCTTGGATGAGGGCGTACATCAACGTCGTGAGCCATCCGTTCTTCGCCGTGACGGGGGAAGACGGCAGCTTCGAGATCCCCGGCCTGCCTCCGGGAACCTATACCGTCGAGGCCAAGCATGAAAAGTATGGCGATCAGGAAATGAGCGTCACGCTAGGGGATTCTGAATCCAAGGAAGTCGATTTCACCTTTTCCGCCGGCTAGTAGCTCCAGGCTTGAGGAACGCTTGGGGGGCGTCCGACCGCGTCGCCCCCGACCGGCAGCCAACTCTCTTCGCCCGCTGAACGAGCCTGCTCAGGCACTTAGCTGAAGCGGTTGGGGATGAGCGGGACCAAACACCTCTGTGACCGCGAATACCTGGCTCCACCGTTTTGCGGTGTTCACCGCATTCTCGACGCTTTGCCTGATTGCGGCCGGGGCCCTGGTGACGAGCAACGACGCCGGGCTTGCCGTACCCGATTGGCCTCTCTCCTATGGTCAGTTGATGCCTCCGATGGTGGGCGGCATCTTTTACGAACACGGGCACCGGATGGTGGCGACTTTCGTGGGCCTTCTGACGATTGTTCTCGTAGTGTGGCTCTGGCGCCGGGATCAGCGTAGCTGGGTTAAGAAACTCGGGCTTGCGGCCCTAGCAGCCGTTATCGCCCAAGGGCTGTTGGGCGGAATGACCGTCTTGTTGCTGCTTCCGACAGCCATCTCCGTGATGCACGCTTGTTTGGCCCAGTTGTTCTTCTGTATGATCGTCTCTCTGGCGCTGTTTACTTCCCCGGGTTGGCGACAGCGGGAACGGTTCCCGGCCGGGCTTGCAGACAGCGAAGGTTTTTCCGCCCTGGGGCGGTTGTGCTTGGCGGCCAGCGTGGGCATCTTCGCGCAGTTGGCAATCGGGGCGGCCTTGCGTCACAAAGGGTTGGGCCTGGCGCCGCATTTGGTCGGCGCCGGCGTGGTAGTGGCACTCGTGGCCTGGGTGGTGGCAAAAGTGATGCAGCGGCATTCCAACCAGCCGGAGATCGTTCGCTGGACACTCACGTTGAACTCCGTGCTGATGCTACAGCTTGTTCTCGGGGCAGCAGCCTACTGGATCCGCCAGGTGACCAGCGACGCCCCACAACCTCTTCCGCCCATGGTATGGCTGACGGTAGCGCACGTAGCTGTGGGAGCCCTTGTACTAGCCGCGAGCGTGGTCCTGACAATCCAAGTTTATAGCCGGATCCCGCCGGTCACGGCGGCCCATCGGGAAAGAGTGGCTGCCACCGTATGAGAATGCCTGCTCCTGCTGTCCCAACACTCGTCGCTCCACAGTCAGCCCTGTGGGACTACCTAGAGCTGACTAAGCCCAGCGTGGTTTGGCTGATCCTGATGTCGACGGCGGTCGGGTATTACGTGGGCGCCGCGGACCCGGTCTCGTATCTGCTTTTGTTGCACACCCTGCTCGGCACGGCACTGCTGGCGGGAGGCACCGGCGCTTTGAATCAATGGCTGGAACGCGAAGCCGATGGGAAGATGCGCCGCACCGAGCGAAGACCTCTGCCGGCCGGCCGCTTGCAACCGCCCCCCGCGCTCGTGTTCGGGGTCACGGTTTCCGTCGCCGGCACTCTGTATCTGATCTGGGCGGTGAACTTGCTGAGCGCGTTGCTCGGCCTGCTGACGCTGGCGAGCTACCTGTTTCTCTACACGCCTCTCAAAACCCGCACACCGCTTTCCACCTTGGTCGGTGCTTTCCCGGGAGCGATGCCGCCGCTAATCGGCTGGGCGGCCGCGGGCGGCGGGATCGGAATCGAAGCGTTGGTCCTTTTCGCGATGCTGTTCTTGTGGCAGTTCCCGCATTTCTACGCCATTGCCTGGATGTACCGCGAAGACTACGCCCGGGCGGGGATTCTGATGCTGCCGGTGGTCGAGCCGGACGGTGTTTCGACCTCCCGTCAAGTGATCTGCTACGCCGCGCTGTTGGTGCCGCTCTCCGCGGCCCCGACCGTTCTCGGCATCGCCGGTTCCTACTACCTGGCGGGCGCGCTGGCGCTAAGCTTGGGCTACCTCTACGCGGGAGTGCTGCTGGCGCGGCGGAGAACCATCCCGCAGGCCCGCCGGCTGCTGCAAGCCTCGATCGTCTATCTCCCCCTGGTCTACATCCTGTTGATCATCGACAAGGCGTAGCGGGCTTTTCTCACCGACGGCCGGCAGGAGCTGAAGCAAATGCCCGCCGCCAGGAATGTAGGGGCAGCGATTCATCGCGCCCGCCTACCGGCATACCTCTACGCTGGACGATGTACGAGAACTGTTGCCGAGGCGACCTACGCCAGTAAGTCGATGGCGTCCTCGCTGATTTCATCAGCGGTCTTGGCCACTTCGATGGCGGCCTTGTAGGCCGTTCTGGCGGTGAGAAGCTTGACGGCCGCCGCGCTCAGGTCAACTCGGTCAGTCGTCTCCGGATCGCTGCTCGTTGCCCTGCGGATGCCTTCAGCCGCCTCATCAAACTGCTCGACCGCTGACGTGATACCCGCCAGTGCGATTGCGGACACACTCATCTCTACCTCTCCTTACTTTCCTCTTCGGCCCAACTCTCGAGAGTTTGACGGGTCCTGACCCAAAATAGCGCTCCTGAACCAGGTTTTCGACGACCGGCAGGTGGAAAAGCGCCCCTGCCATGCCGGCTGACCCCGGTGGCCCCCGCCCCTCCAGGGCTAGTCCGCATTTCTCACCAGCGGCCAGTAGCAGTGCGGCAAAGCCTCGCCGTCAGAGATGTAGGGGCGAGATTCATCGCGCCCGCTTGCCCTACAAACTGTAAGCCGGGCGATGTACACGAAGTGTTGCCGCAAGCCATCGCCATCAGGCTTCTCGCCCCAAGCGCCGTGACCGTGGTGAGGAAATGCGGGCTCTAATGGCCAGATCACACGTCCGAGATCCACGCCGCGAGACCCTCCAAACGTTCGCCAGACCACCATCTGGCTCTCGGACTCCTTGCGCGTCCGCCGCTCACGGGAGCCGATCGGACTAACGATGCGCAGCGCGAATGTCGATTTTGGTTTCGAACAGCCCCATCCCGTTGGAGAGGCTTGAAGGTCCGCCAAACCGGGAGCATCGGCATCTGTCTAGTTCAGAGGCAACCGGGCCGCGACCCGCCCGCACGATCCCTCGTTCGTCATGTTGATGTGACACCGGCTACCGCTGCACTCGGGGAAATTCTATGGAATCAGTGAATGTGGAGCACATCCGTGAAGCGACAATGGGCGACGACGAGTTCCTGGCCGAGCTGATCGATCTGTTTCTCGACGACACGCCGGGACAACTGGAAGCTCTGCGGAAGGCCGTTCGTGCAGGCGATGCTGAAAGCGCAGCCTCAGCCGCGCACCGCCTAAAGGGTTCCAGCGGCAACCTGGGAGCGGAGTCTCTGAGCGCTTTGTGCCTCCACGTGGAAAAGTCGAGTCGCGGACAACAAGAGAAGTTGCCCAAGCTTGTGGAACAGGTAGACGAGGAGTTTAACCAGGTGCGCGAGATTCTCACCAACCTCCGAGGCGAGCTAGGCTGACGGAAGTTTCCGACTTCCAACATGGCTAGAGCAAATCGAGTCGCCCATGGTGGCCAACGCAGGAATTCGTGCCGCTAGCGAACCGGCGACGGGGAACACTATCGCCGAAGGACCCATAAGCCTACCGATCTCGACAAATCCGTTACCGTGATCAGCGCAATTTAGGTTACTGGTGATGTCGCAGAACCTCCACCGAGAGGATAGAAGAATGAGGCACGGCGCTGGAAGCTTGGCCGCTGGTCCGACGGTCGAAACGGAGGACGCCGCGCTCACGAAAGTACTCGTAGCTGACGACGACCCTGTGACCTTGTACCTCGTCAGCGGAATCGTAAGACGTTTCGGCTACGAGGTGGTCACGGCAAGAAACGGCCGCGAGGCACAACGTAAGTTCGCCAAGGGGCGGTTTCCTGTGGTTGTCACCGATTGGGAAATGCCGGCCCCGGATGGCATTGCACTATGCCGTCAGATTCGAAATGCCGCCCTACCCTCGTACACATACATCGTCTTCTTGACCTCGCGACAAGAAAAGCATGACTTGATCGAAGCTCTCTCAGCAGGCGCCGACGACTTTATCTCCAAGCCCTTTCACCCCAACGAGCTCCGGGTCAGACTCCGAGCGGCGGAGCGCATTCTTTCGCTGGAGCGCGAGCTCCGGGAGGTAAACCGAGACCTAGCGGTCCTCAATCGTCGTCTCATGGAGACATCACGCGTCGACCCGCTGATGGAGATCGGCAATCGATTGGATTTCGAGGAGAAAATCTCCGAGTATCATCTCAGAGCCGTCCGGCACCGAGAGACATACGGCGTGGTGATGTGTGATGTCGATGATTTCAAGTCCTGTAACGACACCTTTGGACACCAGTATGGAGACCGCGTGCTTCAAACACTTGCCACAGCCATCCGCGCCAACCTTCGCTCCACGGACGCCGCGTTCCGCTATGGCGGAGAGGAAATCCTCCTCTTCCTCGGCAACCAGAACCTACAGGCAGCAGTGAAAGGGGCTGAACGGGTACGCAGGTGTATCGAAAGAGAGGAGATCGCCACCAAGTCGGCGGGCGATGTCCGACACCTGACCATAAGCTGCGGTGTAGCCTCGTACCCGCTGACTCTGAACTCTTCACCCGGTTGGCAGGGGATCGTAGAATGCGCCGACAGAGCCCTTTACGAAGCCAAGGACGCGGGCCGGAACTGTGTGGTTGCAGCATGTCCGGACCATGCAGGAATCCTCAAGTTCCAGCTGGCCGATAAGGTCCTGCGGATGCCTCAACCAGGGGAAGTGCCTCCATCTCCCGATCTTGCGACCCGGCCCACCGAGAAAAACACGGAGATACCCACGCCGGCTTGCGCCTGGCCTCCGCTCTGAGCGTTCCGACCCTGCAGCCTGACCCGCATTGCCCCCTTCGCTCCGCCGGGTGGCCCTTCCGACCTCGCGGTAGCCCACTACAATGGGAAAGGACCTGGACCCGGTGAAACTGAATGGTATTTGGGTCGCTGCGACGACCCCTTTTGACGCCCGGGAGGATCTCTATCCAGCCAAGATCCGTCACAACATCAGTCGCTGGAACCGCACCTCGGTAGCCGGCTACTCGATCGGCAGTACGAGGCCGGGTGAAGGGAGCCTCCTTACCGAGAAGGAAACCATCAAACTTTGGGAACATGTCGCCGAGGCAGCTGCTCCAGAGAAACTACTGCTGGCCTCCACTGGAATGGCCGGCGTCCGTGGGACGGTCGCCCGTGCTAATGCGGCGGCTGATCTCGGCTATCACGCGCTTCTAGCTGAGGCTCCAAACTTCAGCGACGGACCCGCGCCGCCACGAGACACCCAAACTCTTTTCTACTGCGGCGTTGCCGACCAAACGAAGATTCCGGTTGTTATCGGAAGTACTCCCGAGAGCGGCTGCTCTGCCGTCTCGGTAGAAACCGCCTGCCTGCTCGCCGAGCACCCGAACATCATCGCGATTCATGAGTGCTCAGGAGTCGAGAAGAAAGTCACTCAACTAATCAACGATGTCCCCACCGGGTTCCAGGTGCTTGCCGGCTCGATGGATATCCTGTACCCGTCGCTGAGAGTGGGAGCCGCCGGAGCCATCTTGGCATTCGCCAACGCGGCCCCTTTTCTTTGTTTGTCCCTCGAAGAAGCTGTCCGCACCCGGGAATTCGAGGCGGCACAGGAACTTCAGGAACGCGCTTCGACCGCCGCGCAGGTGGCAGGCCAATACGGCAGCGCGGGACTCAAGTACGCCATGGATTTGAAAGGCTATTACGGGGGACCTCCGCGCATGCCGGCGGTGGCGGTGGTCTCAGAGGCCAAGAGGCAGATCGAAGACGCATTCCGGGAGATTCAGGGTTAGCTGGCGGAACCTCGGCGGTAACCACATCCGGGCCCTTGGACCGGAGATTCAGGGCCTTCGGGTCACCTCTAGTCCTTTCCCGGCCTCACTAAGGTTTCATCGGCAGTCTCACTAAGGTTCACCGAGATTGCGCCAGGTGGCGCAGACAAGTACATTTGAGTTCCAGGGCCGATGAAAAAGGCACGCTTCAACCCTTCCCCGATGAGCACACTGGCACTCGCGTACATCACCCTCGCGCTGTTGCTGAGCTCTTGTAGCTCAGACAGCGGCACCTCAACTGGCGTCGGCGACGCCATGACCGAGGCAAAACTCGCCGACGGGAAGTATATCTCCTGGAGAGAGCACATCCTGGACGACAAGGACACATCGGGAGGGGTTCGCCTGCGGGGATCGCAATCGCTCCAGGTGGCCGATTTCGACAAAGACGGACATCTCGACATCGTATCGGCGCACCGCGAGAGCAGCCATATCCGCATAGCCTTCGGATCAGACGATCCCGACGAATGGTTCCGCCTCTCTCTGGCCGAGGGCCCCGAGGCCGGAGGCGCGGCTGATCTCGCTGTGGCGGACCTCAATGCGGATGGTTTCCCCGACGTCGTCGCAGCCTGTGAAAAGGGACACTTGCTTTACCTTGAGAACCCAGGGGGAACCGTTCGAGGCTGGCGCTGGGGAAGGAAGATTCCGACCGATCCCTCGGCCGGCCGCTCGTTCGTCAGCGTCTCGATCACCGATCTCAACGGCGACTCCAGACCCGAGATCGTCGCCGCGTACAGCCAGGGTTCGACCGGCACCGATCCCAGCATGGAAAGCAGCGACCAAGGCTCGGTCTCGTGGTATGAGATTCCAGAAAACCCGCTCGCCGCTGACGCTTGGCGCGAAAACGTACTATTGACTGTCGGCAACCCTGTTATTGCAGAGCCGCGCGATCTTGACGGCGATGGGGATATCGATTTGTTCAGCGTCTCGCAGGGTGAAGAGCCCATCTTTTGGCTCGAAAATCTGGGGGGCGAGGAACTCGCGTTTGAACGGCATCCGATCCTAGTCCCGGATGGCAATCAACTCGATCAGGTTGGCTCCGCTGTGGCCTTCCCGGACTTCAACGCCGATGGCCGCCTGGACGTCGTCCTCATCAAGCAACCTCACTCACTCGTTTGGCTGGAGCAACCCGCCGAGCCGGCCGGACCTTGGAATCTCCACTCCATCGGTACTATCACGCCCGACGAACCCGCCGGCTTCGCGCTCGCCGACGTCAACAACGACGGAAATCAAGACGTTGTCGCCGGCAGCTCGAGCCGTGGCCCTCACGAAGATGACGGCGATGACGTAGGTGTCTCCGACCCGGTCGGCAGGCTGGCTTGGTTCGAGAATCCAGGCGAGGCCACCATTGCATGGACACGACACGACATCTCTCGACGCAAGCGAGGCAAGTTCGCTGCCTTCGTTCCTCGAGACATGGATGAAGACGGTGACGTAGACTTCATCGTGACCCGAGGGCACAGCGGTGAGTTCGATGGCGTCTTCTGGCTACACCAGCTCCACTCGGAGAAGCCGGTCAAAGTCTTCACTCCCGGGCGCGAGTCAGAAAGCGACCCGCTGCCCCTTCCGGGCAAGGAAGAGTAGCCCGCTTTTCTCACCAGCGGTCGGCAGGAGTACTGACACGGCAGGTCCGGGACCTGCGCCACAAGGGTGCCTGTCGGCCTACGCTCGGAGCTGCAACTGCGCAACGAGAGAGGAAACAACCAACTACTCAGGGGTGCTCGGGCGGGCGAGCTAATCGCTCACGTGGAAGCTGGACTGCTGCTGGGTAGATCTCTTCAGGTATCGGTAGGGGTTGAGCGGCGTACCGCGGTAGCGAACCTCGTAGTGCAGGTGCGGGGACGTGACTCGGCCGCTGCGGCCCACTCGCCCGATCACTTCGCCGCGGCGAATGACCTGCCCGGGCCGAACATAGGCGTCCGCCAAATGGGCGTAACGGCTCGAAAGCCCATTGCGACCGTGGAGCAGCTCGATGCGGTTGCCGTAACGCCCCTGCCAGCCGGTGCTACGGACGATGCCGTCGGCGGCGGCCACAACCGGGGTCCCGTACGGTGCCGTCAGGTCGACGCCGGCGTGAAACGAACCCTTGCCCAGAAAGGGATCCAGGCGCTTGCCGAACGAGCTACTCAGGCGTCCCTGCACGGGCCACCTAGAGGGTGTGGTGTTCTCTAACCAATACCACGGCGAACTGCTACCCGGAGACACTTGAACCTGCCGCAAGAAGTCGAACTGATTGACAGAGCGACGGTATCGCGGCACCCGCTGTCCTTCTCCGACAGCATCCGTAGTCTCGCTGAATGGCCGTTTTATCCCGAAGGCGATCGAGACCTCCGAGGCCAGCCCACCCAGCGAAGCTAGCTGCGCATCCCGCTCAACGGCGTCTTGCTTGAGCTCGTCGTTCTGCTTCTGCAGCGCTTCCTTCTCCGCTCGAAGCTGGTTGTATTCGGTGGCCTTCCAGAGCATCCGTCCGTAGCTCGAAAGCAAACCGATACCTATGATGGCGCTGAAAACCGCCAGGCAAGCAACGACATGGATGACGTAGTGCGGGACGTGGATGCGCCGAATCCGACCATGGACCGAATGGGCCACGACCAAAATGAAATAGCTCTTCCTCATCAAACCTCGTTCTTTCAATTCCGTCCTACACGCCCAGGGGTTCAGTCGCCAAGCCTGGCGACAGCCACTACCGGAGAGGACTCAAATACGTTGCTGTCCCCCGCACGGCCCAAACACAGTATCAACTTCGCAAAGCCGTGTCAACTCGAATCCAGAGGAGGGGGACGCTGCTGGAGAAGTTCCGCGGGTTGCCGGCGGGTACTACCCTATTCTCGCGGCTAGCGCCGGAAAAATCAAGTGGGTGAGCGGCACCTCTAGCGTGAGATCGCGCACCGCTTCCGTACGACCAAACGTCGAAAGAGCCGTTCGGTCTCGATGGCATTCTTCATAGCTCCTCCTTGACCGACTCGCCAACGGGCCTTCGGCGTTCGTCCGCGCCTGCGGACAATCTCCGCCAGTGCTGTTCCAACGCCTCAAAGATCTCTTCCAAGCCCAATGAAAGACGTTTCGCTTCCACCAGGACCCGTTCCAAGTCATCCTCCAGTAACGCGGCTCGGTCCCTCGGGGACGCCAGCGGCACCTTGGCGACAACAGTTCCGATTCCCGGTCTGACCTGGAGCAGACCTTCACCTACGAGCTCAGCCACTACCTTGTGAGCAGTATTGGGGTTGATCTTTAGGGCTTGGCTCAGAGCCCTCACCGAAGGAAACTTCTCTCCAGGAAGCAACTGCCCGCTGACGACGCTCCTCTTGGCGGCATACACAACCTGGCGATAGGCGGAAATCCCAGGCTCGAACTCGACTTGGAAGGGCAACATGTAAGTGTACTATTTATACTAGTACGCAGGGAATGGCTAGTCAAGAGTCCCTTCGATCAGAAAGGAGGCCTAAAGGAGCTTGCACCAACCTTGATTCGGTCATAATTGGAGGTCCGAGCCGAGAGCGGCGGGGTGAATGCGGCCTAGCGAAGAAGAAATCGTCGGAGAGATTCTGAAGCAAGCGTCACGGGCGCCGCAGCCTGGGGTTCGTGTCGGCATAGGAGACGACGCAGCGGTCGTAGCTCCGCTCCGGAGAAGTGAGAAGCTGCTTCTTTCGACCGACCAAGTCATCGAGGGAACTCACTTTATCCCCGATCTGCACCCACCTCGCGCTCTCGGCCACAAATGCCTGGCACGCGGGTTGAGTGACATCGCAGCCATGGGCGGGACAGCACGTCATTTCCTTCTGTCGCTATCTCTGCCGGCCTGGGTGGATCGCGACTGGCTTAGTTCTTACCTAGGGGGCCTGCTTAAACTCAGCAAGCGCTGTCGGGTCCCTCTGGTAGGGGGCGATGTGGCGAGCGGAGGCCAGTTCGCGGCGGATGTAACGGTAACGGGATCCGTTGGGGCCGGCCGTCTCCTGCTGCGCAGCGGGGCCAAGCCGGGCCACCTAATCTTCGTGTCTGGACGGCTCGGAGGTTCGGCCCTAGGGCTTGAGCGCCTTAGGAGTGGGGAATTCCCCGTCTCCGACGCCGCGATCCGACGCCATCTCTACCCGCAGCCGCGGCTGGAGCTGGGCCGATTTCTGCGAAATACGCTCGGCGCGACCGCTGCGATGGACCTGAGCGACGGTCTATCCACTGACCTCGGGCGGCTCGCGAAAGCCAGTGGGGTCGGCGCAGAAATAGAAGAGACCGCAGTGCCACGATTCCGAGGCGCAGCGGCGGCCCAGGCGCTCCACGGAGGCGAGGACTACGAACTTTTGTTCACGGTCCCCCCGAAAAAGAAGGTTCCTAGTAGCTACCGGCACATAAGGTTGACCAAGGTAGGCAGCATCCGCTCCGAACCAGGGGTCGTTCTGTTTTCAAGAGATGGGCCTCGCGCATTGCGGCCGGGTGGCTTCGCGCATTTCGCCTCCCCAGGTGGCGAGAAAAGCCGCTAACCAGGCGACAGAACAGCCAGCCACCGAACAGAGCCGTGCCCGTTAGGGCGCGGGCCCTGCAGCGAGAACCGTACAGGCCGCGGGCCCAACGGCGCACTGTTCGCGTCGAACGAGTGCGGGCCCGCAGGCTAACGCCCGCGGCTCTGCGCGGTTTAGTCGGAGCGCGGGCAAACAGAGCTACACCCGCAACGTCATTCGCGCTCGGTTTTTCGGGGTTCACGCCGTAGCAGTCCCGGCCGCTAACTCTCCAACCGTGGCGGCGACACTCAGGGCGAATCCGCGCTAGTATATTTCCAGGCGACGAGTCTCATACCGTCGGGCGCGGAACTAGTCGGATTTTCCACGAGGGGCGCGTGGGCGGGCGCTCGTTCCGGTCTGCTAAGTACTGATCAGGTAATGGGCCGACAGGGGGGGCCGGCCCGAACGAGAACACCGGGCAGTTCCAGGTAGGGTCTAAAGAAAACATGATCACGCGCAGACAACTCATGACGCTGGTAGCTTGTGCTCCGGCCTGGGTTCCCCCGGTCTCTAGTGTAGTGCCACTAACGGTTCTGGACAATGGCGTGGGTTTTGGCGGCGCGCTCGACTTTGGCGAGGATATCTTGTGCCGGAGCTGTCCAGACAAAGGGCTTGGGCGCTTGGTTGCTCGCTTCCAGGTACTCGTGGATGGCGGCCTCGAGTTCGGGAACACTGCGGAACACGCCGCGGCGGATGCGCTTCTGTGTCAGCTCGCGGAACCAGCGCTCGACGAGATTGAGCCAAGAAGAAGACGTGGGAATGAAGTGAAAGTGGAAGCGGGGGTGCTTCGCGAGCCACTTCTTCACTTGCTCATGCTTGTGCGTGGAGTAGTTGTCCACGATCAGATGCAGCTCCAGCGCCGGTGGCGTTTCGCGGTCGATCTTGCGTAGGAATTTGAGGAATTCCTGGTGCCGATGTCGCGGCAGACACTCGCCGATCACCTTGCCGTCGAGCACATTGAAGGCGGCGAACAACGTCGTTGTGCCATGTCGTTTGAAGTCGTGGGTCATGGTGCCGGCACGACCCCTTTTCAGGGGCAGTCCCGGCTGGCTGCGGTCTAAGGCCTGGATCTGACTTTTCTCATCGACACTGAGCACCAGCGCGTGCTCGGGCGGATGCAAGTACAGACCGACCACGTCGCGGAGTTTCTCGACGAACTGCTTGTCGCGGCTGAGCTTGAAAGTTTCGAGGCGATGGGGCTGCAGTCCGTGCGCTTTCCAGACGCGCTGGATGGCCATCTTGGAGACGCCCAAGTGCTTGGCGAGGGTGCGGGTGCTCCAATGCGTGGCCGCCCGGGGCTTCTCGTGAAGCGTTGTATCGAGGATGCATTGGACGAATTCAGCGGAGAGCGCCGGTTTGCGTCCGGGGCGCGTCCGATCGCGGAGTCCGTCGAGGCCGGACTGGGCGAAGCGCTTTCGCCACAGGATGACGGTCTTGCGGTTGACGCCGAGTTCGCGGGCAATGGCGTGGTTCGCCAACCCCTGCGCACACAGCAAAACAATGCCTGCCCGTAAGGCCATTTTCTGGGCTGTGTTGCCTCCTCGAACCAGGCGACGAAGAGCGTTTCGCTGCGGAGCGGTGAGGGGTAGAGCGTCAGCGGATGGCCACATAAACCATCCTACCGTGAAAAGGGTGTTATTGTCCAGTGACTTATGTGGCACTACACTAGGCTGAACTCGGCGGGCCTGTAAGCGGGCTAACACTTTCGCTCGTGTGGTCCGGGCGTTCCAAGAGGTCCTCCACGCCCCGTTTCGCCGCGAGGTGGGCAACCCGCTTAGCCCTAAGTAAGGCCTTCTCAAGCTCTTAGAAACACACGGGTTCTCCATCTGGAGTCAAATCACGTAGTGGCAAACCCTGAAGACAACAGGGCCAAGAGTCCCATTGAAAAAAGTGCAAAAGATTACCCTAGAAGCAGGAAGATCCCTGATTGTTTGGTCCGTAGCACCGACGTAACATTGTGGACAGGCAAAGGACCCGGGCAAGCACGGCCACGAAGTTCGATACACAACGGCCAAGCGCGGAGAACAGCTATGGATTATCCGGCGAAGGAATTGATGAACGAGTTGGGGGACGCCGTCAATGAGTCACTTTCGGATTCCGAAATTGTGGCCGAAGTCATGGCACGGATCAAGGGGGCCGGCTTCAACGTAACCCTGGTGGTCGAAGCCTCGTTTGCGCATGACCCAAGCGGTCTGAAGGAGCCGCGTCCGGTGCTTGCGGCCGGCAAGGAAGGTGGCCCTCCCGCACTGAGGTTGACCGCCAACGACGAAGCGTTTCTGAGACCTTTGAAGGTTGCTGCAACCGAATAGGCGCAGCGACGAGCGCAATGCTCGGTGCCCATAGGGGCCTGATCACACCCCCCGCCTCCGCAGCACCTCAAAAAGTCGAAAAATCAGCGCTTTTCCGCGATTCTCACCGCCTCAGCAGCCCCTTCGAAACCCTCGTCGCGGTAGAATAAGAAGAGCAGTTCAGCTTCCCTGAAACCCCCTTCCGAGAGGACACTTCTTTGGCGGATCACCCCCCCCGGACCCCCATTCAACTACCCTTAGGCGGCAACGGAACACCGGCGAATTGGACACCCATCGAAGTCGAGATGAAGAAGTCCTATCTCGACTATGCGATGAGCGTCATCATCGGCCGGGCGCTGCCGGACGTTCGTGACGGTCTCAAGCCCGTACAGCGGCGCATCCTCTACGGAATGCTCGACCTCGGCTTGCGCTCGAACCGCGGCCACCGCAAGGCGGCCACGATCGTCGGCAAAGTGATCGGAACCTACCACCCGCATGGGGACGCGTCGATCTATGAAACCCTGGTTCGCATGGCGCAGCCCTTCACGATGCGGAACATGATGGTGGACGGGCAGGGCAACTTCGGCTCGGTGGACGGCGACCCGCCGGCAGCCATGCGGTATACCGAGGCCCGCCTCACCGCCTTCTCGGAATCTCTGCTGCAGGAGATCGAGCAGGACACGGTCGACTTCCGGCCTAACTTTGACGACACCGCCCAAGAGCCGGAGTGTCTGCCGGCCGCCGCACCGAATCTGATCGTCAACGGCGGTACCGGGATTGCCGTAGGGATGGCAACCAACATTCCGCCCCACAACCTGAGGGAGATCATCGACGCCACGATCCAACTGATCGAGCACCCTAACACGTCGCTAGACAAAATGCTGGAGATCGTGCAGGGCCCAGACTTCCCCACGGGAGGCATGATCTGCGGCAGGGAAGGCATCGTTAGCGCCTACAAAACCGGCCGTGGCCATCTTACGATCCGCGCGCGAGCCCGAACGGAGGAGATCGGCAAGGAACGAACCGCCATCGTTGTCACCGAGATTCCCTACCAGGTGAACAAATCGCGGCTGATCGAGCACGCTGCCGCCCTGGTCAACGACAAGAAGATTGAAGGCATCTCCGATATCCGTGACGAGAGCGATCGCGACGGCATGCGAATCGTCTTCGACCTCAAGCGCGGGGAACAACCCGAAGTCATCCTCAACAATCTCTTTAAGCGCACGCAGATGCAGGCGGGCTACGGGATCATCTGCCTGGCCATCGTCAACGGGCAGCCGAGGGAGCTGGGGCTGCTTGAGTACCTGAAGCTGTTCATCGAGCACAGGGTCGACGTCGTCCGGCGGCGAACGAACTACCTGCTGCGCAAGGCTCGGGATCGAGAGCACCTCCTGCTCGGCTTCCAGAAGGCCCTCGAGCACATGGACGCCATCATCAAGTTGATCCGCGCCTCGAAGAGTCCCGCCGAGGCGCGGCAGGGCCTAATGGACAGCTTCGAACTGACCGAGCGTCAGGCCCAGGCCGTCATCGAAATGCAATTGCAGCGCTTGACGGCGATGGAGCGCCAGAAGATCCTGGAAGAGCTGGCTGAAATCCAGCGCAAGATCGCAGAGTATTTGAAGATTCTCGGTTCCGACAAGGTGCTGCGGCGGGTCATCACGCAGGAGTTGCGGGACGTCAAGAAGAAGTTCGGAGACGACCGGCGCACCGAAATCGCCGGGCCGGTGGCGGAGATCTCGATCGAGGACCTGATCGCCGATGAAGACATGGCGATCACGGTGACGCACAACAGCTACCTTAAGCGTACGCCGGTGACCATCTACCGGCAGCAGTCCCGCGGCGGCCGGGGCCGCATCGGCATGGGGACGCGGACCGAGGACTTCATCGAGCACCTGCTGATCGGCTCGGCTCACTCCTACGTTCTCATTTTCACGAACTTAGGGCGGCTCTATTGGCTCAAGGTGTACGGCATCCCCGAAGTCGGCGTAGCCGGGCGGGGCAAGAATATCGTCAATCTCGTCAGCTTGCAGGCGACGGAGAAGGTGCAGGGCTTCTTGCCCGTCCGGGCATTCGACGAGGGCCAATTCGTGGTGATGGCTACTCGGCAGGGCGTAATCAAGAAGTGCCCCCTGCCGGTGTTCAAACGGCCGATGGCCCGCGGCATCATCGCCGTCAACCTCGACAAGGGCGACGAGCTCATCTCGGCCCATCTGACCGACGGCAAACAGCAGATTTTCGTGGCCACACGCAAGGGCAAAGCCATCCGCTTCGACGAAGGGGACGTGCGAGCCATGGGCCGACCGGCCCGCGGTGTGCGCTCCATCCGTCTCGATCGGGACGACTACGTGGTGGGGATGCAAGCCGTGTCGGCGGATGTGTTGATCCTCAGCGTGACCGAGAATGGCTTCGGTAAGCGAACGAAACTCGAGGCCTACCGAGTGACAGCCCGGGGCGGCAAAGGCGTGATCAACATCAAGACCTCTCGGCGCAACGGGAACGTCGTCTCCATCATGAGGGTCTCCGCGGAAAACGATCTGATGATCATCACCCGAGGCGGCAAGATCATCCGCATTGGGGCCGACAAGATCCGTGCTACGGGCCGTTCGGCCCAGGGCGTTAAGCTCGTGAACTTAGAGGATGGCGACGAGATTGCTGCAGCCTGTGTGATTCCCGACGGCCAACAGGGCCCCAACGGCAAGGCGAACAGCGCTGACGGACAAGGGGTTTTGATACAATAGCGCCCGCCGTATTCATTAAGCGAAACAGTAGAGCGGTACCATTCGACAAATGGCAGACACGATCCACGAGAAGCAAGAGCGGCTGTTCGCGATCCTGCGCTCGATGGACCGTGTCCTGGTCGCCTACTCCGGCGGCACGGACTCGGCTTACCTGGCCTGGGCTGCGAACAGAGTGCTAGGAGCCGGCACTCTCGCCGTCACCGCCGACTCGGCTTCGATCCCCGAATCCCACAAAAGGGACGCCGAAGCATTCGTCAAGCGATACGGCATCCGCCACCAGTACATCCAAACCAACGAGTTCGACAACCCGGACTACGTCCGCAACGACGCTAACCGATGCTTCCACTGCAAGGATGAGCTCTTCAGCCAACTAACCGAAACCGGAAGTGCACTCGGATTCGAGAACATCACCTACGGTGTCAATGTAGACGACACGAAAGACTTCCGGCCTGGACATCGGGCGGCGAAAGAACACGGCGTCCGCGCGCCACTGTTGGAAGCCGGCCTTACCAAAGCCGACATCCGGAAGCTGTCACGTCGTGAGGGCTTGCCCACTTGGAACCGGCCTGCCGCCGCCTGCTTGAGCTCACGCATTCCCTATGGAACGACGGTGACAAAAGAGAAAGTAAAGCTTGTAGAGAAGGGTGAAGAGGCCCTCAAAAGTCTCGGCTTCGAAATCTATCGTGTCCGCTATCACGGCGAGCTCGTCCGCATTGAGATTGGTCCCGGTGAGTTAGCGCGCGCGCTCGACGTTGAGATGGCCAGGAAGATGACGGAAGTGTTCAAGAGTCTCGGCTTCCAATACGTCACCCTCGACCTAGAAGGCTATCGTCTCGGTTCCCTCAACGAAGCACTCCCATCTGCCGACAGACAGCAAGGCCTCCCCGTCATTTCGTAGCTGGAACGGCGTTTCAAAAACAAGTCCGTCGTGCCGCGTTTTTCTTCTACGATTAACCGCGACGCGGCGTCACTTCCTGTGATAAACTACGTTTCTCTAAAAAAAGACTTTTTACTCTTTTTTTCAGCTTCGGCTGTTAGAGAGGCCGCTCAACCCACTGAAATCCGACACCTGGCCACCGCTGGCCGAGCGATGGCCAGAGAGCTATGGACGTCTGGCAGCAAATCCTCAGAAGACTCGAAGCGCAAGTCAGCCGCGAGAGCTACTCGAACTGGCTTGAACCCATTCGCTTCAGCCATGTCGATGACCAGCGTACCTTGCATCTACTCGTTCCGAGCGTAAGCGCCCAACAGTGGCTCGAGTCCGAGTACCAAGAGACGATCCTGGACGTGGCACGAAGTCTCTCCTTCTTGTTCGAGTCCGTTGTGTTCGCAACTAATGGGACAGCGAAGGCCCCCGAGTTTGATGGCACTCCGTTGGCGCTACAGCAAGCGTCCTTTGACTTCCGCGTGCCGGCTAGCTCGTTCAATCCGCGGTACACCTTCGACAGCTTTGTGGTGGGATCGTGCAATGAGTTCGCAGCCGCGGCCGCTCGAGCTGTCGCCCGCAACCCCGCACGGGCCTATAACCCACTCTACCTGTATGGCGGCGTGGGTATGGGGAAGACCCACTTAATGCAGGCGATCGGCCAAGACCTTCAGAAAAACTTCCCTCACCTGCGCGTCGTATATGTCACGAGCGAGCAGTTCATGAACGAGATGATCAGCTCCCTACGCTACAACCGAATGAGCTCGTTCCGCGAACGGTTTCGGTCGGCTGATACCCTACTCGTCGACGATATCCAGATGATCGGTTCAAAAGAAAGGACCCAGGAGGAGTTCTTCCATACGTTCAATGCTCTTCATCACATGGAGAAGCAGATTGTCCTCTCCTCTGACCGACCTCCCAAACAAATCTCTGGCTTCGTCGACCGGCTTCGATCTAGATTTGGATGGGGACTGCTCGCTGACATCCAGCCGCCTGATCTAGAGACCAAGATGGCTATCCTCGATCACAAGGCTGAAGAATCTTCCGTGGACCTGCCGGACAAGGTCCGTAGCTATGTAGCCATGCAAATGAGGTCCAACATACGCGAACTCGAAGGGGCTCTCATTCGACTATCGGCCATCTCCTCTCTCACAGGAGCTGACGTCTCGCTCTCCATGGCTAAGCAAGCACTCCACTCGATAACCTCCATCAACGAGTGCAAAGCAACCATCGATTCCATACAGGGGGTAGTAAGCCAAGAGTTCGGGCTCCAGCCTGGAAAACTGCAGGAAAGAACCAACGCCAAAGCTGTCTCGTTCCCCCGTCAGATCGCCATGTACCTATGCAAAGAGCTAACCGGGGCTTCACTCCCCGAGATCGGTCGAGCTTTCAACGGCAAGCACCACACGACCGTTCTGCATTCAGTCTCAAAGGTAGAGCGCCTACGGCAGCGAGATCCTAGTTTAAACAGGCTGATCCACAGGCTAACTGACAGATTTAATTAGATATAATGAAGTATCCGCGTCTCCCTGGCTCTGTCCCGCTGCATGCTGTGGAAGCTTGGCGATTTGCTCAAGTGAACGTCTCTTGAGCACCTCGTTTTTCACAGGGGAGGCCATTTCTAGTGCAAGTGTTCGCAACTACTTACAATGTTTTCCACAGATTCCACAGGGCCTATGACTATTAATATTTTCCAGTACTTAGAGTGTAAGAGCTAATTCGTCATAATCGTGGGCTCTTCGGTCAGCACCAGGCAAGCGGACGGTATCCATGGAACTAACAGTAAAGAAGACCGACCTGATCCGGGAGTTGAGTCTAGGTCAAGGTGTTGTCGAGAAGAAGACAACAATTCCCGTACTGTCGAATGTATTGGTTGAGGCCGGCGAGAGCGGTATCGTCCTGACCGTCACGGATCTCGAGCTAGGCGTCCGAAGTGCTTGTCCGGCGGTTGTCAAGAAGGGTGGATCTACGACGATCCCCGCCAGAAAGCTGCTGGACTATGTCCGGCTGCTTCCTGATGCGGAACTGGCGATCCAGGTTAACGAGAGTCACTCGGTGAGTATTGTCTGCGGGCGCTCGCGGACTCGGGTAGCTGGTATGTCTAGGGACAACTTTCCAGAGCTGCCGAGGATGCCGGCTCCCATCACGCAGATACCGGTGTCTCTTCTTGTAAATATGATTGGCAAGACGATTTTTGCAATCGCCAGTGAGGAATCCCGCTACACCCTCACCGGGTCCCTCATGTTGTTAAAGCCGGACTCTCTAGCGATAGTGGCAACAGATGGGCATCGCTTGTCATACATCAGAGCTGATCACCCCTTTGAGGGGATAGAGGGAGAGGTACAGACCCTTGTGCCAAGAAAAGCTATGGCTGAGGTACTGAAGATTGCCTCTGAAGCTGATGGCTCTGCGGCGATAGACTTCTCTACGGATGAGAATCATCTCTTCTTTCAGTGTGGCGAGCGGCTCCTGATTTCCAGAAAGCTCACCGGTCAGTTCCCCGACTATGAGCGGGTCCTACCCGAGGCCGGAGGGAATAGTGTGGTTCTGAACCGAGAGGAGGCTGCAGCGGCGATCCGGCGTGTAGCCCAGTTTGCGGATGATCGCTCGCATGCTGTCCGACTCGAAGTTGGTTCCGGGGAGCTGAGGCTGGAGGCAAGTGGCTCGGAAGCGGGCGAGAGCGAAGAGTCCATACCTGTTGGGTATGAGGGGAAAGAACTGAAGATCGGGTTCAACGCGCAGTATCTGCTGGACTTTATGGGCGTGGCGGAGACGGAGTTGGTCGAATTCTGTTTCACGGATAACGAGAGCGCTGGGCAGCTACAGCTGAACCCGCCGCCGGAAGGCTATAACTATCGCTATGTGGTTATGCCGATGAGGGTTTGATGAGGAAATATGCCCACTAGTCAGACAGAGACTCGCTATGACGCGGCGAGCATTCGGGTTCTGGAAGGTCTCGAGGCTGTGCGGCTGCGCCCCGCGATGTACATCGGCTCCACGGGGCAGCTCGGGCTACACCATCTGGTTTACGAAGTTGTCGACAACTCCGTTGATGAGGCGCTAGCCGGCTATTGTACGGAGATCTCGGTCACCATCCATATCGACAACTCCCTAACTGTAGTGGACGATGGCCGGGGGATCCCTGTATCGCGCCATGCTGAGGAGGGTGTCTCAGCCGCCGAAGTCGTTATGACCAAGCTTCACGCCGGCGGCAAGTTCGACTCCGACAGCTATAAGGTCTCGGGTGGACTTCATGGAGTTGGTGTGAGTTGCGTCAACGCCCTTTCAGAGCAGCTTTCGTTAGAGATCTGGCGTGAGGGCTTTACCTGGGAGCAGGAGTACAAGAGAGGTTTGCCAAAGCGCCGGCTCCAGAAGACGGGTAAGGCTGGGCGTAAGACGGGTACTAAGGTTACTTTCAGGCCTGACACGGAGATCTTTACCACGACGGAGTTTAACTACGACACGCTGGCCCAGCGCTTGCGGGAGATGGCGTTCCTTAACGGCGGGCTGAAGATTCATCTTGTCGATGAGCGGGGCGAGCGTAAGCCGCAGTTATTTCACTTCGAGGGCGGGATCGCGGAGTTCGTTGCCTACTTGAATCGCGGCAAGTCGCCACTTCATCCTAAGCCGATCTATTTCACCGGCGAGCGTAGCATCAACGGCGGCACCAAGCTGGGCATGGAGGTGGCCATCCAATACAACGATGGCTACGCGGAGAACGTTTTCAGTTTTGCGAATACCATCAACACGATAGACGGTGGCACCCACCTGAGCGGATTCCGCTCTGCGCTCACGCGAACGATCAATGCTTACGGTCAGCAGGCCAAGTTATTTAGGGACGTTAAGGAGAATCTCTCGGGCGACGACGTCCGGGAGGGTCTAACGGCCGTGGTAAGCGTCAAGTTGCCGCAGCCTCAGTTTGAAGGGCAGACCAAGGGCAAGCTGAACAGTGATATCCAAGGCCAAGTCGTTGCCTTCGTGAATGAGAGGCTCGGGGGGTACTTTGAGACGCAGCCCCGGGTGGCTCGCAAGGTCGTCCAGAAGGCAATTGAGGCTGCCCGTGCTCGTGAAGCTGCGCGCAAGGCCCGCGATCTAACCCGGCGCAAGGGTGCCCTCGATTCGGGAGGTCTGCCCGGCAAGCTGGCGGACTGTCAGGAGAAGGACCCCCAGCGAGCGGAGCTTTTTATCGTCGAGGGTGAGTCAGCCGGCGGGACGGCGAAGCAGGGCCGCGACCGCCGTTCTCAAGCTATCCTCCCGCTGAAGGGGAAGATTCTGAATGTGGAAAAGGCGCGCTACGACAAGATGTTGAGCCACAACGAGTTGCGTGCCATGATCACCGCTCTGGGAACAGGCATCGGAGCCGACGACTTTGATGCCGGCAAGCTGCGCTATCACAAGATCATCCTCATGACGGATGCCGATGTCGACGGCTCTCACATTCGCACTCTGTTGCTGACCTTTTTCTTCCGCCAAATGCGGGAGCTGGTCGACCGAGGCCATATCTTCATCGCCCAGCCGCCTCTTTACCGCATAAAACGCGGCCGGGGAGAGCGCTTTATCAAGAACGAGAAGGAGTTTACTCGCGAGATCATCCGGCTGGCGACCGACGGCCTGCAAATCCATTACGGAAGCAATGGCCGCGACGGGGAGGTGATCGACCCCGGTGACGTCAGAAAGTTCCTTTTCCAGGTGGATGAGTATGCGGCCATGTTCGAGCAGCTCCAGCGCCGCTTGCGGAATCCCAAAGTAGTGGAGGTTCTCTCCGATGTAGCACTTGCTCTGGACACCAAGGAGGACTACCAGAAGAAGGCCAACGTCAGCAATCTCGAGGCTCGACTTAAGGAGCTGGGCCTGTCCGCTAAGGTGCTGGCCGACGAAATGCACTCGGCCTGGATGGTCTCCTTTAGGGAGTCTACCGACCCCGAAAGGTTTATCGATCTGGAGTTGGCGGCGCAACCCGAATATCGCCGTCTGCGCTTGCTTGCCCGGCAGATTGCTGGCTTCAATCAGCCGCCGTTCCTGGTCGTCTCCAAGAGAGACAGCGAAAAAGTGCCCGACTGCGTCTCCCTGCTCAGACATGTCAAACGTGTGGGGATGAAAGATGCCACGATCCAGCGATATAAGGGCCTCGGGGAGATGAACGCGTCGCAACTGTGGGATACGACGATGAACGCCGAGACACGACGCCTGCTGCAAGTCCGCATCGACGACGCCGTCGAAAGCGAAGAAATCTTCTCGACGCTGATGGGTGAAAACGTAGAGTCCCGCCGTAAGTTCATCGGCGACAACGCGCTTACCGTCAAGAATCTAGATATCTAATATAGTGCCACTAACGGTTCTGGACAATGGCGTGGGTTTTGGCGGCGCGCTCGACTTTGGCGAGGATATCTTGTGCCGGAGCTGTCCAGACAAAGGGTTTGGGCGCTTGGTTGCTCGCTTCCAGGTACTCGTGGATGGCGGCCTCGAGTTCGGGAACACTGCGGAACACGCCGCGGCGGATGCGCTTCTGTGTCAGCTCGCGGAACCAGCGCTCGACGAGATTGAGCCAAGAAGAAGACGTGGGAATGAAGTGAAAGTGGAAGCGGGGGTGCTTCGCGAGCCACTTCTTCACTTGCTCATGCTTGTGCGTGGAGTAGTTGTCCACGATCAGATGCAGCTCCAGCGCCGGTGGCGTTTCGCGGTCGATCTTGCGTAGGAATTTGAGGAATTCCTGGTGCCGATGTCGCGGCAGACACTCGCCGATCACCTTGCCGTCGAGCACATTGAAGGCGGCGAACAACGTCGTTGTGCCATGTCGTTTGAAGTCGTGGGTCATGGTGCCGGCACGACCCCTTTTCAGGGGCAGTCCCGGCTGGCTGCGGTCTAAGGCCTGGATCTGACTTTTCTCATCGACACTGAGCACCAGTGCGTGCTCGGGCGGATTCAAGTACAGACCGACCACGTCGCGGAGTTTCTCGACGAACTGCTTGTCGCGGCTGAGCTTGAAAGTTTCGAGGCGATGGGGCTGCAGTCCGTGCGCTTTCCAGACGCGCTGGATGGCCATCTTGGAGACGCCCAAGTGCTTGGCGAGGGTGCGGGTGCTCCAATGCGTGGCCGCCCGGGGCTTCTCGTGAAGCGTTGTATCGAGGATGCATTGGACGAATTCAGCGGAGAGCGCCGGTTTGCGTCCGGGGCGCGTCCGATCGCGGAGTCCGTCGAGGCCGGACTGGGCGAAGCGCTTTCGCCACAGGATGACGGTCTTGCGGTTGACGCCGAGTTCGCGGGCAATGGCGTGGTTCGCCAACCCCTGCGCACACAGCAAAACAATGCCTGCCCGTAAGGCCATTTTCTGGGCTGTGTTGCCTCCTCGAACCAGGCGACGAAGAGCGTTTCGCTGCGGAGCGGTGAGGGGTAGAGCGTCAGCGGATGGCCACATAAACCATCCTACCGTGAAAAGGGTGTTATTGTCCAGTTATTTATGTGGCACTACACTAAGTACCTGGAAACGTGGGGGCACGGCATGCCGTGCCCAAAACTCCTCACCACAGATGAGGCGAAAACCGGACAGAGCCGTGCCCATCAGGGCGCGGGCCCCAAGGTTGCTGCCACCCAATCCAAGCTGTTAGTGCCCTAACCCGAACCCAGGCACATCATAGGGCCTGGTTGGCGCCTCCCAGGGCCCTATGCACGAGGCTGTCGCCGCGGCCCCGCGGAAGCTGTGACACCGGGCCGGGCTCTCGGCGCAATGCATCGTTGGTACGTACCCGCGGGCCCAGGCGGGTTCGTCACTCCTTTCACCCGTGTGATCTAGCCTCCCAGCCGACTGCAACCTAACGGCCCATTAGTGCGAAAATAGTAATCTAGAGACTAGAAACCCTGCTTGCCGCCCAGGCCGGAGGCGATCCCTCCGGCGAGAAGGGCCCTCTTGGGAAAGCTACCGTGAAGATCAAAACTTTTGTCGTCGTGTCAGTCGTGCTCGCGTTGGCGTCGTCCGTCCTAGCGAATATCGTCATTGTCGAAGAGATCATCGCCAAGATCAATGGCGACATCGTTATGCGGTCGGAATACGAGAAGAACCTCGGCGACGCGCGCGCCGAGGTTGCGCGGCGGCAGGATCTCAGCGATGAGCAGCGTGGAAAGTTCCTCGAAGAAGCGGAAAAAAACGCCCTGCGTGATCTCATCGACCACCGCCTCTTGATCCAAAAGGCGAATGAGTTCGGCGTTAGTGTCGAGGCGCAGGTGCTTCGCCAGCGCGATCGGATGATGAGGGCCAACAACCTCAAAACGATCGAGGAGTTCGAAACCTGGGTCTTGGAGCAGACCGGCATGACCTCCGAGGACGCGCTGGACCAAATCCGCAGCCATTTCCTGACGCAAGCCATTGTCGGCCAGGAGGTCGGCTCGCGGATCGTCATACCCAGAGACGAGGTTGAAGCTTACTACGAAGAGCACAAACAGGAGTTCATGCGCACGGAAGGTGTCCGCCTGGCGGAGATCGTCATCTCCACCGAGGACAAGACCGGCGAGGAGCTAGCCGCCGCCGAGAAGAAAGCCAAGGACACGCGCAAGCGGCTGCTCAAAGGAGAGCCTTTTGCCGAGATCGCCCGTCGCGTCTCCGACAACAAACAAAACTCGGAGCAGGGCGGGGACATCGGCATCTGGCGCCGCGGAAAGCTGCGGAAAGATATCGAGGACTTAGTGTTCGATAGACCCAGGGGCCACATCACGGACCTGATTGAGGTGCCCAACGGCTATCTGATCCTGAAAGTGTTCGAGAAACACCGCGAGGGCCAAGCCACCCTCGAGGAGGTTCGGGACGAGGTCCGCAGCCGATTGTCGGGGCCGAAATTCCAGCCCGCCTTTCGGGAGTACCTGAGTAAGCTGCGAACAGATGCCTATATAGAAATCCGCCCCGGATATATCGACACCGCCTCCGTGCCGGGCAAAGACACCTCCTGGAGCGACCCCTCCAAGCTGGCCCCGGTCACGACAACCCGCGAAGAGGTGCTGACCAAGAAAAAGAAACGGCGCCTGCTCTGGGTGATCCCCCTGCCTGGCGGCGGCAAGAACAAGAAGGATAAGAATAAGGACAAGGATCAAGCCGACGACACCGATTAGCAGCCTGCGGTAAAAGCTAGGTTCGGCAAAAATAGGGACTGTCATCCGATTTTCGTTTCTGCAACTGCTTTGTTTCCCGTATGGGTTGGAAATCGGTGGCCGTACCATTTTTCGCGCCCGGGCTGTCAGGCGGGTGAGCGCCAACCCAGGAACCCTCAGCTCCCTCGACAATGGCCGCGAAAACCCGATACGTCCGCGACCTGCGGCCCAGTGAGACCATCACCGATTACTTCCTTGTTCAGTCGAAGGATCTTCGTCTAAAAAAGGACGGCGAACCCTATCTCTCGATGGTCCTGTCGGACCGTACCGGCCGCCTCGAGGCCAAGATGTGGGAGGGGATCGAGGACGTCGTCGGCACTTTCGACTGCGCTGACTTCGTCAAGGTGCAGGGCCTGACCCAGGTTTACCGTCATCGCCCGCAAATCACCATTCAGCGGCTGCGCCGGGCCGAGGAATCCGAGGTCCGCCTGGCCGACTACATTCCGCATACCGACAAGAACGTCGACGAGATGTTCAGCCGGCTGCTGGCCACCGTCGACGAGATGCAGAACCCCCACCTAAAGCGCCTGCTAAAGGCGTTTCTCGACGACGAGGAAATCGCGGCGCGGCTGAAGACGGCCCCGGCGGCCAAGTCGCTCCACCACGCCTTTGTCGGTGGACTGCTCGAACACATCACCTCCCTGCTCGAGTTGGGGAGGGAGGTGGCCGGCCACTACGAGCTTATCGATCAAGACCTGCTGACGGCCGGCATAGTGCTTCATGATCTGGGGAAGATTCATGAACTCGGCGCCCAGCGGACGTTCGAATACACCGACGAAGGACGGCTGCTGGGCCACATCACGATCGCGGTCCGCATGCTGGACCGGAAGTGCAGTGCGATCGAGGACTTCCCCCCGAAGTTGAAACTGTTGTTAGAGCATATGATCCTGAGCCACCACGGCAAATACGAGTTCGGATCTCCCAAGCTGCCTTCGTTTCCGGAAGCCCTGGCGCTCAATTGTCTCGACGACCTCGATTCCAAGCTCGAGAGCATGCGGGCCGCGCTCGCCGACTCCCCCATGGAAGACGGTGACTGGACGGCCTACAGCCGCTCGCTCCAACGTTTCTTGCTCGACAAGGGAAAGTTTCTCGCCGACTCGGATGACTCCCCAGAAACTCGGCCTGCGGAGGAGTCATCAGAAAGCGGACCATCCTCCGGCAGTCCGCACCCGGCAGCACCCGGGGCTCAGCGGGACACTTCCGGTGATCTTTTCAATGAGAATCCCGGATCGACCACAGGAGGGAGAGAAGACCGATGACTTCAACCGTTCCCGAACCCGCGCCGAGGCGACTGCTGCCGCCACTGGAGCTCGAGGTCATGAAGTCGCTGTGGGATATGGAGAACGCCACCGTCGGCCAGACACAAACCCACATGAGGATGACGCGGTCACTCGCTTATACGACCGTTCTGACCCTGCTCGATCGGCTGGCCAAGAAGGGGGCCGTGCGGCGTGAAAAGCGAGGACGCAGCTACGTCTACTCACCGGTCCTAACCCGCGATGACGCCCTCGACATCGCCCTCGACCGGCTGGTGCACGATTTCTTCGAAGACTCCCCAGCCCAGCTCGTCGACTATTTGGAGAATCGCCAACCCCTTGCCCTCCAACCCCCAGTAACGCAACCCATTGATTCCGTACTGCTCTAGCCTGCCTTTCTCACCAGCGGTCGGCAAGACTCGAAGCAGGGGCCCGCCGTCAGGAATGTAGGGGCGCGATTCATCGCGCCCGCGTGCCGACATACTGTACGCAGGGCGATGTACACAAACTGTTGCCGCAGGCCATGGCCGCCGGGCCTTTCGCCTCATCCGCCGCGGTCGTGGTGGGAAATGCGGGCTAGGTTCTTAACCCAAGGCCACGGGCCCCTCCCACCGCTTTTCTTTTCCTCCGGCTGGAGAAGCCGCCTTTCTCGCGAGCGTTGGACGGCCAGCATTGCCCGAACGATATTTGTAGGGGCGGGCCACCGTGTCCGCCCAAAACGGATCAAGCCTCCCACCTCCCCGGCGAACCACCCTAGAAGCCGTGCCCGCCAGGGCGCCGGCCCACGGCTCTTTTTTCCCACCGCTCTTCGCCCCTTGACGCTTGGTGGCAAATATGACACCATTACGTGTGAGCAGCAGAGATACCAGGCGTATCTCCTGGATCAAGGCCGCCCGGAAGGACTTCGAAGGTTTCCCGCGAGGCGCACGGACCGAAATCCTGCGCGGGCTGACGATTGCGGCCGAAGGCCGCAAGGCTGACTCAGCCAAGCCACTGAAAGGTTTTGGCTCGGGCGTCTTCGAGGTGGCCCTCAAGTACCGAACCAATGCCTATCGGACGGTCTACGCCTTGCAGCTGGGTCAGGACGTTTGGGTGCTGCACGCCTTCCAGAAGAAGGCCAAGCAAGGCATCAAGACGCCGCGAAAGGACCTGGCGTTGATCCGTGAGCGGCTCAAACGATTAAAGCAGGAGTTGAAGCAGTGAGCAAAAGCAGCGACGATTTCGAGGTTGTCCGCGGTAGCGGCAACGTGTTCCGCGACTTCGGCCACCCCGCAGCCGACGTCGAGCAAACCAAGGCGATTCTCGCCGCCCGGATCATCGGCATTCTCGACGATGAGGGGCTCTCCACCCGCAAGGCCCAGGAGAAGACCGGCGTCAACCACGCCGACTTTGCCCGCATCCGCAACGCCAAGCTCGACCGCTTTACCATCGATCGCCTGATGAAGATCGTTGATCGTTTGGGCAGACAGGTCGAAGTCCGGATCCGCGTGCAGCCGCGCACGCCCCAGCGCGTAAGCGCAGCTGATTGGTAGGGACCGGCAATCCTACCGGTCCTTCGGGGCTGTTCGCAGGTTCTTCCGAGCCGCGACCGTCAGGGAGCGGTCGTGGCGCACGCATTCTTGCGTGCCGTGTCGCCATTTGTGGCGACATCGAGCTGGTGATCTCACAAGGGTTTGGACGGCCGGCATTGCCCGAACATTTTGTAGGGGCGGACCGCCGTGTCCGTAGACAGACCGCATTTTCGCTCGGGTCGTCCGAAATGAGGTGTTTCAATCTCCGCGCCTCCGCGGATGGGTTTCTGAAAATGTGCCCTGTCTGACGTTGGGCAGCCCAACTAGCGCAAGTATCGCGTGAAAACGCCTTTAGCGATACAAATAATTCGCGCCACGGAGCCGTTCAGGCAAGCCGCCGGGCAAGGTGGCTCCAGATCTCCTTCAGTCTTTCAATCTCGAAGGACGTTTCTTCCGGCCACTCTTTCCCTTCAGGCAGTTTGTCTAAAGCTATTAGAACTCTCTGCACCTGGCGGGCTAGCATACCAAGGGCATCGTCGCCTGCTGCAGCTCGCTGAGTCCTGCCCAGTGTATGTCCCAAGACCTCTCCCAAGTAACTAGGGGGCAGTAGCGACTCTGGCTGGCTCAGCCGCTCGTTGATTGACGCAATTTCCAAGCGCATTTCAGTCATCGTCAATCGGAATTCTGCAAACGACCGCTCCTCTGGATTCTCGCTGTTCCGCAGGGCCTGTAATTCAAGTGAAACTGAAACCGGGGATTCAATGTCCTCCGGTTTCTTGTGGACGACGTTGTCGATCTGTTTCTGAATCTCCTGCTTTGACTCCTGCACGCTGTCCAAGTCCTTGTGATCCACCTGAATCGTTCGCATACCAGCGACATCGAATGGTACCTTGTCACCCTTTTCGATGATCTGAACGAGTGGCTTCCGAATCGCGTGCCGCAAGGCCAGTTCGTAGAAAACATTGGGGTTCGCCCCTGTTAGGTCGGCTAGGACGAGCGGGTCGTCTACGATGTGCTGGATGACCTGACTGGTTATCATTCCGGGTTCGGATATTTGGTCGGCCCGAATGGGTTCAAAGCCACAGGCTGAAGCAGCAGGGGTAATGATGTGCCGCAGCACTTGATCGGCACGTCTCCGAATATCTGAGCCTTCGGAACCGATCGGTGAGATCACGAAGCAGGTTTTTTTCTCCATTAGCTCGGGCATGTTCCATCTTTCCTTTCTGAGGTTTCAGCACGTCGATTATGCCAAAGAATCCCCTCCAACCGGCCAGCATTTACCTCGGTTGGAGCACGTGCTGCGCTGTACCCGCCGCGCCCCGCTAGGCCTCCGCGCTTGGGGGCGCTGCGCTCTCTTGCATCGCCACGGTTTCAATGATCGAGACCACCGCGTTCCTGAGACTAGTAAAGAAACCAATGTATAGAAACAAGAACGGTGCGGTGTAGGCGACTGTCTGAATCGCTGCCAGCGCTTCTCGGCGCGGCCGCTCTGCATGCCATTGGTCGGCTATTGCAACGAGTTCGTCAGCAGCGGTGCGGAGAGAGTTCAATTCTTTCCATAGGCCGTCCAGCGCTTTCAAATCGTCCGTGGATTCCCCGTCATAAGGCGTCTCCCTTAAATTGGTTTCAGCTTCCTCAAGTCCGGCCAGAAAAAGGGCATGCCATCCCGTTGCTGCGCCAAGGGACAACAACCGCATACTATCCCTAAAACCCCCGCTAATAAAAAAAGCGTACTGCGCCATTGTTCCACCTTGGCCGAAATCGGACACTTGGCGGCGGATCGACTCCTTTTTCTGCTCGAACGGGAGTAGCGATGCCTGAACGCCTGTCGACAACGGGCCCACCACTCCCGAACCGACCGCGGTGATCGCGAGCAGGAAAAGCGCCGTGGTGATCGCTGACACGTCCTTTGCCCGATTCACTAAGCGTCGAGCCCATTTGCGATCCGACTCAGGTAGCAACTCGGTGATGTGCTTCAGAGCTATCTCCGCATCGTCGCCAACGGGACGGGAAAGACCCGACACCACCTTGCTCGGAAGCTTGGCGTAGAGCTCGCGCGCTTTCGGTGTGAGCTTCGGTTCGAGTGAGATGGCGTAGTTCGTTCTACCGAGCAGGCCCTTCAGCAGGTTCCACACCGCCAGGAAAAACACCGCCACGGCGGAGAGCAGGCCGGCGCTGAGCTTCCCGAGAGGTGATGTTCGAAGGGCCATACTCCGACCCGGGAACCCCAAAGCCCAGAAGACACCCGATACCGCCCTAATCAGAAAGAACTCGCCGAGCATCTCGACGATGCTCCCAAGGGCGTAGACCACGAGCACGGCTCCCGCGGCGATTACCGGGATCCCGATGATGTCTGTGGCATTGACTTCCCCAACCGCCGCGCGAACCGACGGCCAGTTGAAGAAGGCAATCCCGATCAGCAGGATTCCCCCGGCTACAAAACGTCGCCTGCCTGAGCCGTCTGTATACGGCAGCCGCTCTAGTGTAGTGCCACTAACGGTTCTGGACAATGGCGTGGGTTTTGGCGGCGCGCTCGACTTTGGCGAGGATATCTTGTGCCGGAGCTGTCCAGACAAAGGGCTTGGGCGCTTGGTTGCTCGCTTCCAGGTACTCGTGGATGGCGGCCTCGAGTTCGGGAACACTGCGGAACACGCCGCGGCGGATGCGCTTCTGTGTCAGCTCGCGGAACCAGCGCTCGACGAGATTGAGCCAAGAAGAAGACGTGGGAATGAAGTGAAAGCGGGGGTGCTTCGCGAGCCACTTCTTCACTTGCTCATGCTTGTGCGTGGAGTAGTTGTCCACGATCAGATGCAGCTCCAGCGCCGGTGGCGTTTCGCGGTCGATCTTGCGTAGGAATTTGAGGAATTCCTGGTGCCGATGTCGCGGCAGACACTCGCCGATCACCTTGCCGTCGAGCACATTGAAGGCGGCGAACAACGTCGTTGTGCCATGTCGTTTGAAGTCGTGGGTCATGGTGCCGGCACGACCCCTTTTCAGGGGCAGTCCCGGCTGGCTGCGGTCTAAGGCCTGGATCTGACTTTTCTCATCGACACTGAGCACCAGCGCGTGCTCGGGCGGATTCAAGTACAGACCGACCACGTCGCGGAGTTTCTCGACGAACTGCTTGTCGCGGCTGAGCTTGAAAGTTTCGAGGCGATGGGGCTGCAGTCCGTGCGCTTTCCAGACGCGCTGGATGGCCATCTTGGAGACGCCCAAGTGCTTGGCGAGGGTGCGGGTGCTCCAATGCGTGGCCGCCCGGGGCTTCTCGTGAAGCGTTGTATCGAGGATGCATTGGACGAATTCAGCGGAGAGCGCCGGTTTGCGTCCGGGGCGCGTCCGATCGCGGAGTCCGTCGAGGCCGGACTGGGCGAAGCGCTTTCGCCACAGGATGACGGTCTTGCGGTTGACGCCGAGTTCGCGGGCAATGGCGTGGTTCGCCAACCCCTGCGCACACAGCAAAACAATGCCTGCCCGTAAGGCCATTTTCTGGGCTGTGTTGCCTCCTCGAACCAGGCGACGAAGAGCGTTTCGCTGCGGAGCGGTGAGGGGTAGAGCGTCAGCGGATGGCCACATAAACCATCCTACCGTGAAAAGGGTGTGATTGTCCAGTTATTTATGTGGCACTACACTAGTAGCTTGTCGAGTTGAGAGTCTTCCATGCTTAGGCCGCCTAACTCCTTTTTAGCCCGTCTTTCACAAAAACCGGTCCTGCTCCCGCTGTCGGGCTACAACGCCCTATTAGCCTCGAACTCTCGTCGTAATGTCGCTAGGATCTCGCCGAATGTCTCCTTGATATTTCCCTTGCCGTATCGAATCTGATGGACACCCTGGAGATTTGAGAAGTCGTCCGTGCCCGCCTCCACCAATGCGACAGCTCGCGCGAAACCGAGCCGCCCCTGGAACAGCCCGAGTTCATGAATGACGTTCGGTCGTGCGCGGAGTCTACCATCCTGCGTTTCATCCTCACCCGTTAGGACGAGGAGAGCGAAATTGCTGCGACGGAGCATCTGCTGGAGAATGTCCCGGATCGTGTGACCTGCACGAGCACCAATCTCGTAAGCTTCGACTTCGTAACCATGCTGCTCGTGAAGATGGTCCTTCAGGTCCCGCCACTGGTCAGAGCGTCCGTGTCCGATGAAGATACGGGCACGCGGCGGCTCCTCATCAGGCTTCTCCGGTTCCGGCAGGCGACAGCCAGGGGCGGCCTCCTCAAAGATCTCGAAGAGCGAGGAGATTTCTTCCCTCGAGGGGGCTTCAACGTCCACTTCGGTCCTATTCAAGTGGAACGTGACTTCGAAGCCGTAGTGTTCCGAGTAGACATGGAACTTGGCGGACGCGTGTGGGCGACGCAGATCGGAGTAGAATTCATCATCCGAGTCGTGGTGCCAGGTCTCGCCATCGGCGAACGACACACGCCGAGTCTCCCTGAGGAATGGAATCTTTTTCCCCTCAAGGATCGATCCGAGCTTCTCTCGGGCCCGTGCAAGCACCTCGGGCGGGAACCGAGTGCGATCGAATCTCTTTCCTTTTGTCATCTTGCCACGTATGAGTACGGCCGTTTGCGCATCCAACTCTTGCTCTTGTTTAAGCTGACCCGCGTAATACCAGTCCCGTCCGTCCGCGAACTCTCGACCGCCCCAGTTCAGCACGTCAATTATGCCAAATAGCTCCCCCTAAAGGGGCAGAATTCAACCAGCCACCAAATCAGGGCGAAAAACCCTAAAACAACCATGCCCGAAACCATCTTCAAAACGCAGCCCAACCGCGTCATCGCCCTCCGAGGCTTCGATCCCCTCGGGGCCTCCGCCGCTATCCACTCCGCTACCGCCACCAGCTTCAAAGTCACAGGACACTTCCCCCAAGCCGATCAGTCCGCCTTCGTCGTCGTCCTCATCCACGATGCCGACGACTTCTTAGGGACACCTCCGGCAAACCGGGGGAAACCGGGGACAGTTTCCTATTTCGATGGTTTCCTATTTCGATGAGAACGCACTCGTTGCTAACGGGCCGATCTCCCTCTTCCTCACCCCTCGCCCACGCCTCCCACCGTTCGCTAGGGGGCGTTTTTTTTCGCTAGTGCTTACTATCATAAATTAGCGTATGAATGAGAAAGGGGTCGCTGCTGGACGTTAGCCTTGGTCCATTCGAACGGGGCGGCGTTTTTGTTGTGCGCTTGGACGAAGCGGTCGATGGCCTGGCGTACTTCGTAAGGGGAGGTGAAACTGGCCCCGCGCAACGCTCTACGGCTGAGAATACTGAACCAGATCTCGACCTGGTTGAGCCAGGAGGCGTAGGTGGGCGTGTAGTGCAGGTGCACCTTGCGGTGGCGTTTGAGCCAGCGATCACGTTTCGGTTTGTGGGTGTTGAGGTTGTCCAGTACGACGTGCAACTCAAAACCTTGGTAGAGATCGACCAGTTGATTCATGAAGTCAAGAAACTCACGCCGTCTGCGGCGCCGGTAATGCCCGGCCGTGACGTGGCCGGTGGCGACCTCCAGGGCCGCGAACAAGGTCGTTGTGCCGTGGCGCTTGTAGCCGTGCGAGAAACCCGTCAAAGCCTTGCCGTCGGGCAGTCTGAGCCAACCCTGGGCGCGCTCCAGGGCCTGGATGTTGGGCTTCTCGTCGACCGCCAGCACGATGGCGTTGTCAGGCGGGTGCAGATAGAGTCCCACGATGTTGGCGGCTTTACGCGAGAATTCGGGATCGGTGGAGAGGCACCAACTACGCCGCCGGCACAACGAGATGCCGCGCCGACGCAACACGCGCCAGACCTGTTGGTCGCTGACATCGCCCAGCGCCGCGGCCAGCCGTGGAGCCGTCCAGGTCGCCTGTCCGCAAGGCGGCGTGTCGTCCAGCTTTTGCAGAATGCGTTTTTCGGTGTCAGCGTCGTATCGCCGCGGCTTGCCGGGTCGCGTTTCATCCGCCAGACCGGCCAGTCGTTGGCCAGCGAAGCGCGTACGCCACTTCGACACTCGTGCGGCCCGCGTGCCCAACTGGGCGGCGATCTCCCGGTTCGACATCCCTTGCGCCGCCAACAAAATGATCCGGGCTCTGTCCGCCGCACGGCGCTCGCTCTTGTGCGCGCGTCCCCAGCCCTCCAACGTCCGGCGTTCCCCAGTACTGAGTCTGATACGCGTGGCTATTCTTGCCATGCCGCATTGTCTCATACATACTGTTATTTATGATAGTAAGCACTAGGACATGATTCTTGCGCCGAAAATCCGGCCTCGAGGACGCTTTCCACCACTCCCGCAAAACGCGGTCACAGACTTCTTCAATTTTTTGTCCTCGCCATATCAACGACTTACGCCCTCGGACCCCTTCTAACCCTCCATCCGTCCCTTATTCTGGTACGGGGCCCAGAAAACGAAATTTCGGAGCGATGACCCTCGTATTTCCGCCACTTTCTGCCACCGGCTATTCACGGGTACTGATGGCGAATCTTTATGTGTCACAATTCACTAGACTTAACCATCAAGCAGGACACTCTCATCGGCGCCCCGCTCGCCTGCCAACCCACCGCTAGGTGACGAAAATCGCCCGCCCGCCCACTCCTAGGCCGTGTTTCTTGTCCGCCCGGCGGCTTTTTCTGATCGCGTGTGTCGGTAAAAAGGGGAAACTACGATGAGCGGCTCGCTGGGCAGCCTGTTTCTTCCCGCGTCGCCGCTTCGCCGTGACGGACTCCGAGGCGCGGAAGTCCGGGGTCAAGCTTGTCCTAGCCGCCACTATGAGGCTCTCACGACGTTTGAGCCGTGTTCAACGCGGCTTTCTACACCGTCGCTGGGCCAGCCGTTTTACGGCTGGTCACCCCCCCCGACCGGTCGTTCCTTTTGGCGCTCGGCCGCCTCCCAGCGGCCGAGCGGGCCTCGGGGTGGGGCAAAAATCGGCCGTGCCGACGGCTGATCCCTCTCTTTCTCGTTACTCCCCCCAAACCCCGTCACACCAGTCTGAAATCCCTAACTCGCGCGCCATAAACAAGATCGTCTTTCCCTGACCATCTACCCTCCCCCCACCGTGCTACTCTGGACCCGTAAAAGCGCCAGCCCTTCAGGGAGCGACAGACTGGCGCACCCCGGCCGGGATCTAAGTCCTCCCCATGGCTTCCGTCGGTGAGCCGATCAACCGACCGCGTCACACAGAACAACGGGATCGATCCCAAACCGTTTTTGGCGGCTCCGCGCGATACCAAAGGAGCCGCACCCCATCAAGCCGCGCCCGGGGCGCCCCTCGCGGGCCGCCCCGGCGTCGGCAACTGTCTTCCCCACATTGGACTGTCGGCAACAACCGCGCGTTTTTCATCGTCGCCAGACAGCGTTGAGCCGTGCCCGTCAGAAACCCACTCAGCAAAGCCCGGTTCGAGGTCTTCTCGACCTCAGGACAGGCCGCCCGAGGAAAAATAACAGCCACTGAGCGCAGCCGATTCGGTAAGGACCGGCACTTCCTACCGTTCCCTCGCCGTTAACGACGCACCAGAAACGAGCAGCTCCGCTAGCCGCCCGACTGCGGCTAGGACAGACAGGAGTGATTGCCACCACCGCCGAAGACGCCTGACTATAGCGAAAGGAGGAGGCCGCGAAGACGAGGACACGCGCGAAGCAAGACAAAAAACCAAACAAACCCAAAATCCTCGCAACCCACTTTCAATCAATGAGTTGCGGCTAGATTTTTGCCGGCTTTTCTAGCGGGGGCTTTGATAAGCACAGCGTTGAAACAGTTATTCGGTAGGGGCGGACCACTGCGTCCCTCATTACCGGGCCGGCTGGGTCCACTCCCCGGTCTTCGCAGCCGCCGTGAACTCAGCGCCGGGAGCGGGCGTCCGGAGAGCCGGGTGCCGCGTTGCTGTTGTCTTGGGACGGGGCTGTGATTCCTGGAATCGGCGGCGGAGCGGGATACGGTGATCCGGGCTGGTTCACGCCGGCCCCGGGCGGCTGTCCTTGCCGACGGCGATTCGTTCGAGGGACGTAGGGGTTGGAAGTAGCGGGCAAGTTGGTAGTGAATCCCGGCCGCCTCTGACCGTAAGGAGAAGCCGAGCCCCCGGCTCCGTAAGGCGAGCCGGTCCTTCGTGACCCCGCGGGTGCGCTGCTTCCAAAGCCTCCAGCACCTGTCCGGGCGCCTCCGACCGCGCCGGGTCTAGCGGTCATGAAGCCGCTCGACGTCAAGCCGGGCTGGCCGGCAGCGGGCCGCTGGCCCCCCATGGATCCCATGCCGCCGGCGCCTTGGGGCCCGAAGCCGGTGTCCTGACGGTAGTCGTAGACGAACTCCCATTCGTTGTAGTTTTCGCGTCCCTCGTACACCATGACGCCACGGTCCTCGACCTTGCTGGCGACACCAGCGATTCCCTTGCTGAAGCCGGCCTGGCCCGAGGTTGATCCCCCGCGCCCACGCAGTCCTTGGAGACCTCCGGGCCGCGGCTGGGTCAGGAGTCTGCCGATGACGTTGGCGGCTTGCTGGTTCATGCCCGGGGCGCCGAACCCCTGTGGAGTATTCGCTCGGCGTCCAGGAACGGGCTGTCGTCCTGCGGAGCCAAAGACTTGACCCCCAAAACCGCCTCGACTAGCATCCGTCGATCCCCCGGGGTAGCCTCTGCCGCGTTGGGCCCCGTAGGCTCCCGCGGGCCGCTGCTGGTTGCCGCCCCGAATCCCAGCACGAGGAATCTGGCCCGGCAGCACTCGCGAATAGCCGGGGTATTGGCCCGCGGCGGGCTGACCTCTCACTCCGGGTTGACCCGCCTGGCCGGGCTGTCCCGGTTGCCCGGGCGGAATACCATAGGGTGACGGATTGGGGTTGTTGGGGTCGAACTCGCCCTCGTACCCCGGTTGCCCTTCACCGGGAACTGACTGGCCGGGAATCGTGGGAGCGGCGGACTCTCGAACCGCCCTCGCGCGCTCGGCGCCGCGGAAGCGGCCATCAGGCGCGGTGGTCCCTGTCGAGTAGCCTGGGAACCCGAAGGACGATCCCAGCGCCGTGCTCGAACGAGTGCCGCCGTAGCGGGAAGAGCCCTCCTGGCCCTCTTCCTCTTCGAGGTCATGGATGAGCGAATCGGTCATTCTCCCGTCCGCTCCCATGTGGATGAGACGCCACTCGTCTTCGCCGGTCAAAGGATCTTTGTAGCGGCGGCGCAAGAAGCGCTGGCCATTGGTCTCTTCGAGATCGTCTATCTTTTCCGGGTACTTCTGGTGTTTGCGGAAGTAGAGCTGCACGGCCCGCTTGTACTGTTTGCCGCGATAGATCAGCCTCTCATCGCGGACCCGCTGGGCTTGCATCGCCGCCTGGGGCAGCGAGATCGCGACCTGAATGGCGATGGCGGCGACGAAAAACAGCAGGCTCAGCAGAACGAAGCCTTGGCGCCCCGCTCTGTCGGGCGGTTTAGTCCTCACCGTGCGAAGTCGCATCATCTTCTTCTTTCATGCTAGCAGCCATCGTTCGGCGGGCACCCGACTCGCCCTGAACGACGAACCCCAGTATCGGGTTGCGTGCGTCGCATCGAAGCCCGCTAGCTTTCCTCCAGCGGGAGCTTCTGTTCCTGTTTGAACTGTAGGTCCTCAATGACGATGGAGTTGATCCCGATGCGCACAATACGATAGCGCTTCTTGAAAACATCACCTTCTGTGGCAACGAGGATCTCTTCACCGTCCAGCAGAAACGCCCGCTTCCTGGTGTCGCGGCGGGAATTAGCGAATCCGTAGTATTTCCAATCGATGGGAGGCGCCGTCGGTTTTCGAACGACCGGGGGCTTCTTGACTTGCTCCCGCTGCTGCGCCTGGAGCGCCGCTAAGCGCTCTTGGGACGCCTTGATTTCTTCCGCCGAGGGTGAGGCGACCACCTTCTTCCGCTCGCCAAACCGAAACAGATTGCGCTCGACGCCGTCGAACTCCACCGAGCGCACCTTGGCAAGTAAGTCCGTTTGAAGAGTTGGATCGACGGTCATGGGGTCAAGCGGCTCGTCTGAATCCGCCCTGCCAAACGTGGGACGGAAGCTCTGCCCTCGAACTTGGCGCGGTGGGGCCGAGGCGCGCCTTTGACGTGGGGCCCTTTCACGAGCCGAACTGCCGGCGACCACGGTGGGCCGTCGCCTAATCGGCGTGGTTTCTTCACCGCCGAAGAACTGCACGTAGACCGTCACTGCTGCGACGGCCATCGCCACCGCCAGCACAATGACTTTGTTCCGCTCTGCCCCTAGCTTCATAGCTCTCGTACGAAAGTGTCGATCTTCATCGTTACGTTCAGCTCTTCGGAATCCGCCCGCGGCGCCGCTCCTAGGGATTCGATAATTAGGAAGTTTTCTGAGCGGTCGAGCCGGTTCAGGAATTGCACCAGGTTTTCGTAGCGTCCCCGAAAGTTGGCGCTGATGGTGACCATCCCGTACTGTTCGGCACCCTCGATCGGCTGGACGTCGTAGGCGCCCTCGCGCGCTTCAACGCCCGATTCCTGGGCCGCACCGTCCAGCTCGGTGACGAGGGTCGAGAAAGTGGTTCGACGGACCAACGTGATCTCTTCGATCAGTGCGTCCCCCTGACTGCGGGCTTGTTCCACCTTGTCGACGACCAGCTTCAGTTTCGCGACCTGCTCAGTTCTTTCTTCCACCTGTTGTGACAGAGTCGAAATAGATGCCCGCTTCTCCTGCTCTCGGGCACTGAGGGGCCGTAGAGCGAAGAAATAGAATACAAGATCAAACAGCAGGATCAGCGCTAGCAGCGCAAGCACGTGCGTCGGCGTGACCTGACGCAGTAGTGGAGCCAGCCGCGACATGGAAAGCGGGCTAGAGCTGCTGGTCATAGCTCACCATCAGTTGGTATCGAAACAGAGGTTGGTTCTCGGTTGGCGGCGAATTTCCCCGCAGGTCCGCCGCGCCAAACAGCTCCGAGGATTCGAGCACCTTGAGCAATTCAATGAAGTCTTTGGGAGTCTCCGCACCCACCTGCATCTCGAGCAACACCTTGTGGTCGGCGGTGACTTGGGGACGGATTTGAAACATCTGCACCCGGGGCGGCAGTATCGTCTCAAGATCCGCAAAGGTGCGTGTCCACGATATACCCTTGCGATAGAGCAGCTCGTTGAGGAACAGCGAGCGTTCAAGGACATCGCCATTGGCCGGCTCTTCCAGAGTGGCCCTGAGCCGGCGCTCGCTCGCCGACAAGGTGCTCAATTCCGAGCGCAGTTGACGCTCCTGCATAATAAGCTCCGGCGGAATCTCGTTCTCTTGGAAATACGCGGTCAAGAGCCAAACCGCCGTCGCCGCGAGCACCACGCCGGAGACCCCGCTCAGCAGCCAGAACAGCCGCATTCGACCGAAAGGCTGTGTCGCGAGATTGAGTGTTATGCTCATGGCGTAAAAAATCCTACTGGGTGCTCAGGTAACCCCAGATTCCCGCCTCTTGGCCCTCTATCACGCCATCGGGAGAGCGCAGCGGCTCAACATCAACTCCCAACTCGCTTGAAAAGTATGGAACCGCAGACGGCAGAAGCTGATCAAAACCACACAAGACCACCTTCGCTACGGGCGCACCGAGATTGTCGGCCACGAACACGGTGGTGGGGAACAGATCGGCTGTCATCTCTTCCAGGGCAGCAGAAGCGGACAGATCGGCATCGGGTGCGAGTTCGACGGATCGAACCATGCGCACGACGCCCTTTTCGACCGCGGCAATTGTCAGCGACCGCGCGGCGAGCTTAACGAACAGGACCATCCCGTCGGTCGGGACCAAATTCAGCGCCGAGGCCGCCGATACCGCGACAAATCCGGTCTCGAGTCCCACCTTCTGTAGCGGCGTTTCATACTGCTTGACAACTTCGGGGAGCGTCACCGCGACGAGTAAGGCCCATCCGGCAGTTGTGCGCTGTGCCTGGTAGGCGATCCGCGCCAGCTCAACGTCAAACGGCAGGGTCTTTTTCAAGCGCAATCGGATCAGCTCCAGACGGTCTTTTCCATCTCCGGGAAGTTGGTCGAAGTCGAGTGTCGTTAGGCGCGCGCAGGCATCGGGTAGAAGCAGAGCAGCGTCAGGCCGCTTCGCCGGGCCCAGCTCTTGAAACAGGCTCTCCACGGCCTGCTCAAGCTCGTCCGGCAATTGGACGTTCTGCTTGCCTGGCGAAGACAGAATCGTGCCCTCGGGGAGTTCCCGTTCGGCCTTCGCCTCCACATCGAGGTCTCTCGAGTTCCGTCGCACGGCGGTCACAGACCGCTCGCTGATTTCAAAAACCAGCGGCGGCGGTGGATCTTGGACCAGATATTTGAGTCGCTGGAGCATTTACTCGATAAATGTAACCTTGTTGATCTCGCGCAGCGTCGTGATTCCCTCGCGCACTCTTTCCACAGCCGACTCACGGAGCGTGGTCATGCCTTCTTCACGAGCAGCGCGGCTGATCTCCGACGATGGCTTCTTGTCCAGAATCAATTCCCGAATACGGTCCTTCATGTCGAGCAATTCGTGGATCGCGGTTCGACCCCGATATCCGGTTCCCGCACACTCGATACATCCTTCTCCTTCGGCGAATTCAACATCTCGCCACTGAGCGGGAGCCAATCGTGACTCTTCGAGAACCGAGTCAGGATACTGCTTGCGGACCTTACAGTGTTCACAAATAACGCGGACCAACCTTTGAGCCAGGATGCAGTTGAGCGCCGAGACGAAGTTATACGCCTCGACACCCATGTTGAGGAAGCGTCCCAGTACGTCCACCACATTGTTGGCGTGGACGGTGGTGAACACCAAGTGGCCCGTGAGCGCTGACTGGATGGCGATCTGGGCGGTCTCGGTATCTCGAATCTCACCGACCATGATTTTGTCGGGGTCGTGGCGTAGGATCGAGCGCAAACCACGGGCGAACGTTAACCCTTTTTTTTCGTTGACCGGGATTTGGGTGATGCCTTTGATCTGGTACTCGACCGGGTCTTCGATGGTGACGATCTTGTCTTCGTCGGTCTTGATGTCGCTCAGCGCGGCATAGAGCGTCGTCGTCTTTCCGCTGCCGGTTGGGCCGGTGACGAGAACCATGCCATAAGGCTCCCGAATGTAACGCGCAAAGTTTCGCGAATCCTGTTCCGAGAAGCCCACAACAGCGAGTGAGAGCTGGTGAAACTTCTCGCTCATCGACTCCTTGTCGAGGACGCGCAATACGGCGTCTTCGCCGTGGACGGTCGGCATGATCGAGACGCGGAAGTCGATCTGGCGTCCTTTGTAGCGCACCCGAAAACGCCCATCTTGGGGAACACGGTTTTCGGCGATGTCGAGCTCCGACATGACTTTGATGCGCGAGATGATCGTTTGGTGCCAGTCTCGCGAGATCGGCGGCATGGCATAGTGCAGGACACCATCAATGCGGTATTTGATGGCTACTTCGTCGCCGCGGGTCTCGATGTGGATGTCGCTGGCCCGGCGTTCGAGGGCGTTGAAGATCGTAGTGTCGACCAAGCGGATGACGGGGCTGATATCTGTGTCGCCCGTCAGCTTCTCGATCGAGATTGTTTCGTCACCGGCCGCGTCCTCCCGCACAACGTCAAGGACGAAACCCTCGGTGACCTCTTCGAGGACCCGCTGCGATTGTTCGGTCTTCTTCAACAGGTCACTGATCTGCGAGAGCGTGGCGACCTTGATGCGGATCTTCTTCCCCAAAAGCATCGAGATTTCGTCGAGCGCGGGTAACTGCCGCGGGTCGGCGATGGCGATCTCCAAGCTGCCGTTGACCGACTGCACGGGGACAAAGTGGTGGCGAAACATCAACTCGACCGGGATGGATCGAAACAGATCGGCGTCAATTTTTACTTCCGCCAGGTCAAGGAACTCGTAGCGGTAGCGCTTCGCTACTGCCCGCGCTTCTTGCTCTTCGGCCTGCGGGTCTTTTTGCAACGGTTGTTCGGGACTTGCCATTGTTCAACAAAGCCTCGTGTGAGGTGCTTTGCAGCGGCGAATCGCCGCCGGCACACCACTTAGTCTCCTAGATCTTGTCCGCCAAGCTGAAGATCGGCAAGTAAAGCGATATCAGCACAAAGACGGCAAAAATACCCATGAAAATCATAATGGCGGGTTCGACAAGCGCTAGAACCGCCGCCATCCGCGTGCTGACGTCGTCGTCGAAGAATTCGGCAACGGAATTCAGCATTTCCGGCAACGCGCCGGTCGACTCCCCAACATGGACCATCTCGATCGCCAGCGACGGGAAGATGCCGGCGTCGCTCATGGCCTGCGACAGGGATTGGCCTTCCTTCACCATCCGACGGGATCCGTTGACCGCCTGCTGCAGCATTTTCGACCCCAGCGATTCGCCGGTCGTTTCGAGCGCCTGCAACAGTGGAATGCCTCCTGCCAACAGTGTGCTCAGCAGGCGGCAAAGCTGGGACACTTGATACTTGATCCAAATGGCGCCAAACAGCGGGATCTTGATCTTGACTCGATCCAGACGAGTGCGTACACTCTTCGAGCGCACCCACGCGGCGACCAGGACTACGACCGCTAGCAGCGCACCCGCGATGAGCAACAAGTTCTCGCTTACGGTGACACCGAAGGCCACGAGCAGCTCCGTCATGTAGGGCAGCTGGGCATCCATACTGTTGTAGAGAGTCGCGAACTCGGGAACGACATAAGTCACCAGAAACACCACCAGAGTCAGCACTAACGTGACCAGGACGCAGGGATAGATCAGCGAAACGAGGATCTTCTTGCGCACCCCAAGCGCGAGCTTTTGGTATTGCACGTATCGCTCGATGACGTCCGGCAGGCTGCCGCTCTTCTCACCCGCCATCAACGACGTCGTGTAGATCGGAGGGAATACGCCCTGGCGCCGAAAGGCTTCCGAGAGCGGGGTCCCGCTCTTCACCTCGCCGCGAATGGCGTCAAGGTAGCCGCCCAGCCGCCGGTTTTTCGTGTTGGCGGCCAGCAGTTCGAGCGACTTCAAAATCGGCAGACCCGCCCGAGTCAGGGTTACGAACTGCCTGTTGAAGATCAGGAACTGCTCGAGATTGAGGCGGCCGCCCCGCCGCCGAAGGGTCTCGAGCTGGAGGCCACGGAGGGCGCGGCGCGGTTTGACGGAGTAGAGCAACAAGCCGCGATCGCCATATCGCCGGCGCAGCACATCTTCCGATTCGGCCGATTCCACTTGCTGTTGGACTCGTCCGTCGAGGTCGGCGAACTTGCAGACGAACTCGGCCATCATCGAACCTCCCGGTCGCGGAAGTCATTGATGATTTCGGCCTCGGGCGGCGGCTGGAAGTGGAAGCGGCTTGGGTCCAGGGGCAAATTGATCCGTTCGTTCTCGAAGCGGAAGGCATTGATGGATTCGTCTTGACCAACCACCCGAAGGTGAAGCAAACGGAAATCCCGCGGGTCATAGGTGAACTCCACCCGGCGATACGCTTCGCTTCCGGACCGACCTTCTCCGACAAGGATGCTTTTTTCGTCCTCCTGTTCGACCCGCAG
This sequence comes from Bryobacterales bacterium, assembly GCA_965222095.1. Classification (GTDB taxonomy): domain Bacteria; phylum Acidobacteriota; class Terriglobia; order Bryobacterales; family UBA6623. Next base: position 1,023,517 of record CBDCTD010000003.1, on the reverse strand, counting down.
GTTGCGGAAGAGTTTTCGGAACCGCAGACGGCCCAGCAGGAATGCCAAAGGCGCTCTGAGGTCGCCGGTTTCCCTGAGTTTGAGGCGACGAACCTGGTTGGTTTGCGGGCTGTACATGTGGAGAACCTCGCCGTCACCGACAAGTAACTTCCCGAGCGGCTTTGTGTACTCCCAGCTCATTTTCATAGGGCGGCGCAAGTAGAGAGTGCCTGCTTCCCGCCGCCGGGGCCGGCTTGCGTACGACCAGGTGTGCTCGAACTGTAGAACGAGTGTTGCCAGGCTGTTATAGCGTCGTTCGATCCTCGACAGCACATCCTTCAGCGGCTGTTCGGCACCGGCAGGGACCGCCAGAACGAGGACCGCCGCGAGCGCACGACACCCCTCCCTGGAGATCCGGGCCACACAGGGATGACGCAGAAACCGGCTCAAACGTGGATGTGAGTTGCGTTGGGGGAGAGCGCGGCCACCTCCGGCGGCCCGGGCTCGCCTGGGTCTGAACGGGGTACTTCTGGCTGGAAATGGTAAACGCGAGCCGTTGTGCTAGGAGGCGCGAGCCGATCGGGCCGGCGTCGGTCGGGTGTCCGACTTCACGCCTTTCTTCAAACCGGGCGCGGAGAGGCGCTTGATTTGATCCGATACGCAGACCGAGATCATTGGCTGATTGGCGTCATTGAGGATATCGACAATCCGTCGACGGTCGTCTTCGAGGTAGATATTCTTACCGTCGGTCAGTAAGTGGACCTCATGACCATTCTGGACAGACTCGTAGAGGCCTTTCCCCAGCTCCTTTTTCAGAAACTTGAGAACGCGTCGAATCTTCTGCAGCGAAATCCCCTTCCGTCTGAGTTGTGTGATGAGGCTGACTTCGATGACTTCATCGAATTGGTACAGCCGACGGTGACTGCGCTGCATGGGACTGACGACGCCCTGTTCATCCCACCACTGCAACTGACGTAGGCTGACACCCGTGATGCGCGTCACATCGTGGCTAGTGAAGGTACCGGTGAGCTGGCGACGTTCAGAGGAACTAGGCTTTTTCCCTTTCGGCATGGTCGATCTCATTCGGTTGGAGGCAGAGGGACTATGAGATTGTACGACAACCCGGAGTACTCTGGGAAGTCATTTTTTTGGTGGGAGGAAAACTTTCCGTCTATCCCCCGCCCACGAAATGGACCACTTCGATCGCCGCTCCGGATTTTATCTCTGTTGATTGCCAATCAGGACGTCGAACGATCCTGCGATTCATCTCAACGGCGACCTCGTCTTCCGCCAGTTTAAGTTCAGCCAACAGCAACGAAATTGTGGATCTCTGCTGAACCTTTCGTTCTTCGCCGTTGAGGTAGATCAGGCATGATGGTTCGCCTGCATGCGGCTCATCGACCGGCGGCGGTTTCGAGGTGGCCGGCTCACCCATGCGGTCCGTCACGTCTCCCTATTATAGGAAAACCGTCGACGGGTCTCATCAGGGTTCTACTTGAAACAGGGACCGTAATTCAGGTCCGCCGGCTCGGAAAATGCCTTAGCGCGCCGGCGAAGGGTGCGCAACCGGTAGCCTACTGCTGGTCTGGAAACGCTCGATGCTTTCGGCTTTGCCCCGGCGCAGGCTCATGTGTCGCTGGCAACGCCTCCGCACAGGAGAGCGGCGGCTCCTTTGCGGGCTTCGGGAACAAACGCTTGCTTCCGAATCTGGCAGCGGGATCGCGCTAAAATGGTACGTCCGGTTGGGGTTGGTGACTTTACCTTCCCCGCGGCGGGTTTTACTGCCGACCAAAAGGGAAGCGACTGACAGTTGACACCTAGGCCCGCGGGCAGCGGCCGACTTATTATCGCTGGCTGGACCAGCTCTAGCTTCAAGACATATGTGACTGACAAAGCTGGGCTTTGGGATGAGCCCCGGGCGCGGCATAGTCTCTAGCTCTAAGCGGCAAGCGTCGATAGACTATAGGGAGGAAGCAGCGAGGAGCCGATGTCGTCGGACGGGCTGGAGACCCTCGACCGTCTGCGGTCGCCTGCCCGAAACCATCTCGTAAACGCAGCCCAGCGCAGTTGAGACTAGAAACTCCGTGTCGAAGGCTTAAAGGCTGACGTGCTGGTTCGGTCCCCCACTGAAGTGAGTAACCGGTAATCTACCGCCGTAGACGAGGCGGGTGGTCAGACTGACAGACGGTTAGGTCCGGTGGAGTAACGGGTCTTTGACGGCCCGGCAATATCAAACATAGTTGGTCTAATGGGCCTTCATAAAATCAAAAAGGGATTGAACCTTCCGATCGCGGGCGAGCCTGAACAGCGAATCGAGCAGGCTTCCCAACCCCGGCGCGTGGCGCTTATTGCGGAAGACTACATCGGCATGAAGCCCACCATGCATGTCTCGGTGGGCGATGACGTCCAACGCGGACAACTGCTGTTTGAAGACAAGAAAACCCCCGGAGCCCGGTACACCTCACCGGCTTCCGGGACGGTCGCTGCCATCAATCGTGGGGAACGTCGGGCGCTGCGGTCGGTCGTCATCCAGTTGGACAGCGCCGAGCTAGCTGGGCGCGGAAGCGCGGCCTCGTTTGGTTCCTATTCGAGCAAGCGCCCTGGCTCTCTCTCTCGCCAAGAGGTCAAGGATCTGTTGCTCGAGTCGGGCCTCTGGACATCGTTGCGCGGTAGACCCTTCGCCCGGGCCGCGAATCCCGCCGATGTGCCGCATTCGGTCTTCGTCACGGCAACCGACACGAACCCGCTAGCGCCAAGTCCGGACGCGGTCTTGGAGGGCAAGGAAGCCGATTTCGAGCGCGGTCTCGAGGCGGTTGCGAAGCTAACGGACGGCCCAGTTTACGTCTGCGCAGCCGGGGGCAGCTCGGTGACCACTCCCGCAGGTTCCCAGTTTCGACTCGAGCACTTCGACGGTCCTCACCCGGCAGGTACCGTCGGCGTGCATATTCATCGGCTCGATCCCGTCGATCGAAACAAGACCGTCTGGCACCTCTACTACCAAGATGTCATCGCGATCGGAAAGCTCTTTAACACCGGCGAACTGGACGTCGAGCGCGTCGTTTCGCTCGCCGGACCGGCGGTCCAGCGTCCCCGGTTGCTAAGGACCCGTCTAGGCGCCGCGACCGACGATCTCGTCGAGCGCGAACTCACGAATGGCGAAAACCGCATTATCTCAGGGTCGGTCTTGTCGGGCCGCGCGGCCTCCGGTGATGTCTTCGGCTATCTGGGACGGTTTCATCACCAACTTTCCGTCGTTCCCGAGGACCGCAAGAGGGAATTCGTGGGCTGGCTGGCTCCCGGGTCGGACAAGTTTTCCACAATCAACACCTTTGTTTCCCGACTGATTCCCGGCAGGAGGTTTCGCTTCACGACCACCACAAACGGGTCCGATCGAGCGATGGTGCCGATCGGCATGTACGAGAGGGTGATGCCTCTCGACATCCTTCCCACTTTTCTGCTCCGTTCCCTGATTGTCGGGGACATCGAAAAAGCCGAGGAGCTCGGCTGCCTGGAACTTGACGAAGAAGACTTGGCGCTCTGTAGTTTCGTTTGCCCGGGAAAAACGGAATACGGCCCACTGCTCCGCCAGGTGTTGACCGTCATCGAGAAGGAAGGCTGATGAAGGCGCTGCGATCTATTCTTGACGCCCAGTCGAAGCTCTTCCAAAAGGGGGCTGCGCTCGAATTTGCCTACCCGTTCTACGAAGCCCTAGACACGTTCTTGTTCACGCCGGGGAAAGTCACTAAAGGCGCCTCGCACGTGCGCGACGGCCTTGACCTGAAGCGCATGATGATGACGGTGGTGATTGCCCTGCTGCCGTGTGTGTTCATGGCCATGTACAACACCGGCTATCAGGCTCACCTGGCGATCCAAAACGGCGCCGTACCGCTGGACACCTGGCAGACCGAGGCCATCGGCGCGTTGGGGTATGGGGCTTACGACCCGGGCGATCTACTTGCCTGTATCCTCCACGGCGCTCTTTATTACTTGCCGGTGCTGTTCGCAACTTTTTTTGTAGGTGGCAATTGTGAAGCGCTGTTCGCCGTGGTCCGCAAGCATGAGATCAACGAGGGCTTTCTGGTGACCGGCATGCTGTTCCCCCTGATACTGCCGCCGACGATCCCACTCTGGCAGGTCGCCGTCGGGATCGCTTTCGGGGTCGTGATAGGCAAAGAAATCTTCGGCGGGACGGGAATGAATATCCTGAACCCAGCTCTGACCTCCCGGGCCTTCTTATTTTTCGCCTACCCGGTGCAGATTTCCGGTGATCAGGTCTGGATCGCTGCCGATACGAGCATTGACGGCGTCAGCGGCGCGACCTGGCTGGCCGAAGCCGCGGTCCAAGGGCAAGCGGTCTTGGATCAGGGCCTGACCTGGTGGGATGCGTTCCTGGGGCTGGTTCCCGGTTCGATGGGAGAAACGTCGACGCTGGCCTGTTTGTTCGGAGCCGCCGTGTTGATTGCCAGTGGCATCGGTTCGTGGAGGATCATGGTTTCGGTCGCAGTGGGTTCCTTCCTGGCTTCCCTGCTGCTGAATTCCATCGGATCAGAGACGAATCCTCTGTTCGGGGTGCCGTTTTATTGGCATTTTGCTTTAGGCGGCTGGGCTTTCGGCGCGGTTTACATGGCCACGGACCCGGTTTCCGCGGCTCACTCAAATACCGGAAAATATGTGTATGGGTTCATGATCGGCGTGTTGGCGATCTTGATTCGCGTGGTTAACCCGGCTTATCCCGAAGGTATGATGCTGGCCATCCTGTTTATGAATCTGTTTGCGGCGTTAATCGACTACTTCGTGGTGCAAGCCAACGTCAAACGCAGGAAGGTGCGCTATGCAGCATAGCGTTGCGTACACGCTTCTGTTTGCCGCCGCGGTTTGCGTGGTGTGCGCCATCCTTGTTTCTTCCTCGGCGGTCTCGCTGTCCGAGCTGCAACAAACCAACGCCCGGCTGGACAAGATGAAGAACGTGTTGATGGCCGCCGGGCTAGCCGAAGCCACGGAAAGGCTCGGCCCGGAAGAAATCGAAGAGCGCTTCAGCGCGATTAAGGCGCTGGCGATCGAGCTCGAAACCGGGCTCCCGGCCCCCGATGTCGACACCGCTACCTACGACCAGCGGAAAGCGGCAGCCGATCCCGCCACCAGCCGCGAAGCCCCCCCGAACTTTTCAGTCATCAAACGGCTGCCTAACCACGCGGTCGTCTATCAAGTGCTCAATGGCAGGGGCGAGGTGCAAATGCTCGTGTTGCCGATCGAGGGCTACGGACTCTGGTCCACGCTCTACGGCTTTGTGGCGCTTGATGCCGACACGAGAACCATACGTGGGTTGACCTACTACCAGCACCTCGAAACGCCGGGTTTGGGAGGGGAAGTGGACAACCCAAGCTGGAAAGCTCTTTGGCCCGGGCGGATGGCCCTTGATGAGAACGGATCTCCAGTGATTTCGGTGATCAAGGGGCGGGCCGGTTCTCCACAAGATGACCCTTACCGGGTTGATGGTCTTTCCGGCGCGACGATCACAAGTCGGGGCGTGACCAACATGCTGCAGTTCTGGCTCGGGGATCCCGGCTTTGGACCGTACCTCAAACGGTTTCGAGAGGGCCAGGCCAGTATCATGAAAGCAGAAGAAGAGAGTTTTGATGGCGACACCGGCGAAAAAAGTATTGCTCGATCCGCTCTTTGAGAACAATCCCATCGCACTGCAGGTGCTGGGAATCTGTTCGGCCTTGGCGGTGACCACTAGGATGGATACGGCCGTCGTGATGTGCGGCGCCGTGATCTTCGTCCTGACGCTGTCGAATTTCTCTATCAGCCTGTTGCGCAATCAGATCCCGACAAGCATCCGCATCATTGTTCAGCTGACGATTATCGCCTCGCTCGTGATCGTCGCCGACCAGTTCTTGAAAGCGTATCTCTTTGAGATCAGCAAGCAGCTTTCCGTCTTCGTCGGGCTGATCATCACGAACTGCATCATCATGGGCCGCGCCGAGGCCTACGCGATGCAAAACGGACCCAGCAGTAGCCTGATGGACGGCATCGGAAACGGCCTGGGCTACAGCCTCCTCTTGATCCTTACGGCCTTGCTCCGTGAACTGTTTGGAGCAGGAAAGATTTTCGGGTACGTCGTACTTCCTTCCGTCAATGAGGGCGGTTGGTATTACCCCAACGGAATCATGGTTAGCTCGGCCGGAGCGTTTTTTATCATTGGTTTGTTCATCTGGGCCCTGCGGACCTGGAAGCACGACCAGGTCGAAGAAGAGGGCTAAATGAAGCAGATGGCGAAGTTTGGACACGGCGGAACTAATCGATCGGAAGCGCGACCGGCAATCGATAGGAGAAAAGAGATCCGATGACGGAGCACTATCTCAGCCTGGCCGTCAAGGCGATTTTCGTCGAGAATATGGCGCTAGCCTTCTTCCTCGGCATGTGTTCGTTCTTGGCGGTTTCGAAGAAAGTCAATACGGCGATCGGCCTGGGGTCGGCGGTGATTTTCGTGCTCGCCGTGACGGTTCCGATGAACAACCTGATTTTCCGCTACCTGCTCGAGCCAGGTGCGATGGCTTGGCTCGATCCCTCGCTAGCCGACTACGATCTGTCGTTCCTCGGGTTCCTCTGCTACATCGGCACGATCGCGGCGATGGTGCAGATCGTCGAGATGACGCTCGACCGCTTCGTTCCCGTGCTCTACACTGCGCTCGGTGTATTCCTACCGCTGATTGCGGTCAACTGCGCCATCCTGGGCGCCTCGCTGTTCATGGTCCAGCGCGACTACACCCTCGCCGAAAGCACCGTGTTCGGCCTTGGGTCGGGCATTGGTTGGTTTCTAGCGGTTGTCGCCCTGGCATCGATCCGCGAGAGGATGCGTTACAGCAACGTGCCCGCGGGCCTCAGGGGCCTCGGCATGACTTTTGTTTTGACCGGGTTGATGGCCATCGGCTTCATGGCGTTCGCGGGGATCCAGTTGTAGGGCTGCAATGTCACACGCTTTCGTCAGCATGGGATCACAAACATGACCACCGTCGCGCTCGGCGTTTTCATGTTCACCCTGGTGATCCTTTCGCTGGTCGTGGTGTTGATGGTCGCCAAAAGCAAGCTCGTTGCCGGCGGCGAGGTCAACGTTGTCATCAACGATGACGCTACCAACGCCATCTGTGTGAAAACAGGCGGCACGCTGCTGGGTGCGCTGGCTGACCGGAAGATCTTCATTCCATCCGCTTGCGGGGGCAAGGGCAGTTGCGGAGTTTGCAAAGTCGACGTCATGGAAGGAGGGGGAGCGATCCTGCCGACCGAACCCCCCCACATTACGCGCGGCGAGTTTCGCGAGGGCACCCGGCTATCTTGCCAAGTCAAGGTCAAACAGGACATGAAGATCCGCGTACCCGCCGAGGTTTTCAGCGTCCGCCAGTGGAAGTGCAAGGTTCGCTCCAACCACAATGTCGCGACCTTCATTAAGGAGCTGGTTCTGGAACTGCCGCCGGATGACGAAGTTCCCTTTCGCGCCGGCGGCTACATTCAGATCACCTGCCCCCCTCACACGGTGCACTACAAGGATTTCGACGTCGAAGAGGAGTTTCACGGCGACTGGGATACGTTCCGCATTTGGGATTTGACGTCGACGGTCGATGAGCCTGTGGATCGGGCGTACTCCATGGCCAACTACCCCGAGGAAAAAGGCATCATCATGCTCAATGTGCGAGTCGCCTCGCCGCCCCCGCGCGCCCCCCAGGGGACTCCACCGGGGAAGATGTCCTCTTTCATCTTTGGCTTGAAGCCCGGTGATGACGTGACGATCTCAGGTCCGTTCGGCGAATTCTTCGCCAAAGATACCGACGCGGAAATGGTGTTCATCGGTGGCGGGGCCGGCATGGCGCCGATGCGTTCTCATATCTTCGACCAGTTTCATAGTGTCCACACGAATCGTAAAGTTTCCTTTTGGTATGGAGCGCGGAGCCTGCGGGAAGCCTTCTACATCGACCACTTCGACAAGATTCAGGCCGAGAATCCGAACTTCAACTGGCAACTGGCCCTGTCCGAGCCGCTGCCGGAAGACAACTGGACCGGCTACACCGGCTTTATTCATCAAGTGCTCCACGATCACTATCTCAAAGACCATCCCGCACCCGAAGATAATGAGTACTACATTTGCGGACCGCCCCCCATGATGACCGCCTGTTTCAAAATGCTCGATGACCTGGGCGTCGAGCCCGAAAACATCGCCTTCGACGATTTCGGCGTCTGAGCCGTGGTTGGCTTAGACCCGCACCGCTCTCCGGTGGAGAAACGTGGCCGCTGCCTTAAGAATAGGCCCCTCCATTCGTAGGAGCCGGCCACCTCCCCGGACGAAAAGTGTTACCTATGTGCCCGGACTAAAGTGTTACCCATGTCCCGGTCTGCTCAAGAACTGCCCGGCGAACGGAGATCATGGCGACTTACCAAAGATCCGTAGGGGCGAGCCACCGTACGCGCCCTTCGCATTCCGCTGGCGCGGGGGCAGCCACTCTCTGCCTGCTGCTAGTCGGGGTCAGTTGCCAACCGCCCGAACATTCGGTCTATACAATCCAGGGGCCCACCATGGGCACCACGTTCACAGTGAAGGTGGTGGCCCAAAATCTCTCCGAGGAACAACTCGATTCGCTGCGCCGCGCCGTGGAGTCCCAGCTCGAAAATGTCAATTTGAAGATGTCGACCTACCTACCCGCTTCGGAGCTGTCGCGGTTTAATGAGTTCCGCCGGACAGATCCGTCCCCCGTCTCCCAAGAGACGCTCGACGTTTTTCTCGAGGCTCGGCGAATCAGTGCAGCGACCCGTGGGGCGTTTGATATCACCGTCGGACCTCTTGTTCGTGTGTGGGGCTTTGGTCCGGGGGAACGTCCACCGGAAGCACCCACCTCAACCGCCCTACAGCAGCTAAGAGCACGAATTGGATGGGATAAAATCGAAATAGACGAGGCGTCGTCGACGATTCGCAAGTCAGAGCCTGAAGTCGAATGCGACTTATCGGCTATTGCCAAAGGATACGCCGTGGATCGGGTCTCGGAAGCCGTGCGGGCCCTTGGTTACCCAAAGCATATGGTGGAAGTGGGAGGCGAAGTGCGAACCAGCGGTCGGAACGCGGCGGGGCAGCCCTGGCGCATCGGCATCGAGCGTCCCGACGATGCCGGGAGGGCGCCTTACCGGACTTTGCCTCTGGAAGGGCTATCGATGGCGACATCCGGCGATTATCGAAATTATTACGAAAAGGACGGCCAGCGGTTCTCACACACCATCGATCCGCGCACGGGCAGCCCGGTAAGCCACCGATTGGCTTCGGTCAGCGTCGTCCACCAGCGCTGTGTTGCCGCCGACGGTTGGGCCACGGCCCTGATGGTGTTGGGTGAAACCGACGGTTACCAACTGGCCGTCGAACAGGGGCTGGCCGCCCTCTTCCTCGTGCGCAACGGTGACGGCGGGCTCTCCGAGAAGGCTACACCCGCCTTTTCGTCACTCTTCGGACCTGCGGGCGCCGGCAAAAAGGAAGCCGAACCGGCCGGGGAAGATAGAACCAGATGACGCTGCTGGCGCTTACCATCGCCGCCATCGCGATCGCCATGCTCATCATGGCCGTCGGCGTCATCTTCAAGCGCCGTCACCTGCGGGGTTCCTGCGGCGGGATATTGTACGGGTCTGACGGCGACCCTCTCAACTGCGAAGCTTGCCCCTACCGGGACGAAAACCCGGATTGCGAAAGACGCACGACTTCCGGCGCCTAATCCGCAGAAGCCCAGGAAAGTCGTAGCCTGTCCCCAACTTTCCTGTCCCCAACTTTCCCCTGCACGTGGTTCGGCATCAGACAATAGCCCAGCAGCCGCACGCCCGCGCGGGCGCACTGCACAGCGAACAGCCGGCAATAGGTGTGGCGATCTTGGTCGTCGAAGAAAGTTGGCTGGCGGTTGTTGCCCCGCTGCGTAAGGTGGTGCGGCTCGCCCACCGCCACCACCCGAGCTAGTCGGGCCATCGTGTTGATCGTAATCTATCATAACCGCTTCAAAAAGTCGTAGCCTGTCCCTGACTTTCCTGACTTTCGACTTTCCTCTTAGCCAGGGTTCTATCCCAACGCCGGTGTCGTCTACCGGTGTGGCAGTCTGCTCGAAAGTCGTAGCCTGTCCCCGACTTTCCGGAGCGGTGGGAGAGAAGCGGACTCTGGGTGATCAGCCGCAGTGACGCATGCTATCCGGAACGGCTGAAGACGTATCTCGGCCAATCGGCTCCGCCCCTGCTCTTTGGAGTTGGTTCCAAGGAACTACTAAATCGCGGAGGTCTCGCCGTGGTTGGATCCCGCGACCGCTCGGAAGAGGACAGTGAGTTCGCGCGCCGGGTTGCCGAGCATTGCGCGAAGGAAGACACCGCGGTTATTTCCGGGGCGGCCAAAGGGATCGACCGCGACGCGATGTCCGGTGCGCTCGAGGTGGGCGGATGGGCTCTAGGAGTCCTTGCGGAAGGCTTGGCCAAGACTGCCACTTCGGGGCAGTACCGGGCGGGCCTCGTGAGTGATCGTTTGACCCTGGTATCTCCTTATGACCCGGATTCGAGATGGTTCGCCTATGCCGCTATGGAGCGGAACAAGCTGCTTTACGGTTTGAGCGATGCCGCGCTGGTGGTGGCAAGCTCGGCCGACAAGGGGGGTACGTGGGCAGGGGCGACTGAGGCGCTGCAACGCGGTCGTGTGAAGGTGTTCGTAAAGTCCACGGGAACTCTCGCGCCTGGGAATCCGAAGTTACTCCGCATGGGAGGCATTCCGTTCCCCAATGAGCCGTGGGAGGATCTTCGGGTGCATTTTACGCCCCCGGAAGAGAAGAATAGGCAGTTGTTTTCCGAAGAAGCCCAGGCATTGGTGCCTGCCGCGCCGTCACCCGGCAGCTTGGAGGAAGCCGCTTCGCCCACTCCGGCGCAGAGCGTAGGTCCACCGGCGCGACTTGGGGTCGCTGCAAAGCGATCAGAGCAAAACGCCCAAGCCGTGCAAGAAGAAGCGGTTTATGACGCCTACACCTTGGTGATCGATGAAATGCTGGCGCTTCTGAAAGAGCCACAACCGGGAGAGTGGCTCGCCGGCAAAATGGATATCCGCGCCGCGCAAGTGAAGGATTGGCTTGACAGGGCGGTCCGCGAAGGCCGCGTCAAGAAACTGAAAAAGCCCGTCCGGTACGTCGCAAACTCCCCTACTCTTTTTACGGGCTGACCTCACGCCACGAGTGCCCCTCTAGTGGTTGGCAGCAACCCTTCAGGAGATCGACCCGGCTGCCCGCAGACTCTCGAGCCCGTCGACGAGGGTCTGCTGGATCTTGTCATTGACGCCGCCCTGGTGGAATTCGGCGGCCAGTCGGATGGCGTTCTTGATGGCGTTTGAGTTCGAGCTTCCGTGACAGATGATGCAGACCCCTTTTACGCCCAGCAAGGGAGCCCCGCCGTATTCGGAATAATCCATCCGCTTGCGAAAATCCTCGAAGGCTTCCCGTACCAGAACGTAGCCAATCTTGCGCGTGAGGGTGGCTTCGAGTGACTCGCTCAACATCGATTTGATCGCTTTGACCAGTCCTTCGCTTACCTTCAGCGCGACGTTGCCGATAAAGCCGTCGCAGACGATGACGTCCACACTGCCGCTATAGAGATCGCGGCCCTCTACATTCCCCACGAAATTCAAGGGGAGCTGTTTGAGCAGCGGCGTGGCGCAACGGGTCTGTTCGTTGCCCTTTTGCTCTTCCTCGCCGATCGACAGAAGGCCCACTCGGGGTGCTTCCCTGTGATGGATAACGCGTGAGTAGACGTCGCCCATGATGGCAAACTGCGCCATCATCTCGGGGCTACAGTCGACGTTGGCGCCGACGTCGATCAACACCGCCCAGGTTTTCTCGAGCGTCGGGAACACCTGCGCCAGGGCGGGCCGGTCGATACCCGGCAGCACGCCCATGACGACCTTGGTCGTCACCATGATGGCCCCGGTATTGCCCGCGGAGATCAGCCCGTGGGCACGGCCTTCGCGCACGAGACGCGACGCCACGTGGAGCGAGCTGTCCCGCTTACTCCGCAGCGCCTTGCCGGCGCTGTCTTCCATGGTGATCACTTCACTGGCGTGGGCGACGGAGATCAATAACCCGTCGATGTCGTGTCGGTCCAGCTCCGTCCGGACGGCATCCTCGTCGCCGACCAAGATGACGCCGACACCGTGTTCGCGGGCGGCCTGCACCGCGCCTTCGACTTCGACGCCGGGAGCCGCGTCGCTGCCCATCGCATCCACCGTGATGGTCGTCATCGGGCCCACAAGTTTATCGCACAAAGGTCAACAGTGCGGGATTCTGACGCAAGAGCGGCAGCGACCAGTCCAGAGCTGAACGCCGCCGAGCTATTCGCTTTCTACTTCCACGATCTCGCGGCCTCGATACTGGCCGCACTCGGGACAAACCCGGTGGGGCTGTTTCTGCGCCCCGCAGTTGGGACAAGCGGTCAACGAACGTATCCTGAGGTGGTCGTGCGCCCGGCGCTTGCTCGTTCGGGACTTGGAATGCCTGCGTTTAGGATTGGGCATACGTTTAGCTTATGACGGTTTGTGGAATTGCAGCTTTCGAAGGGCGTCCCAGCGCGGGTCCGAAAAGCTCTTCACGCACACACACGCACCCCGATTGAGGTTCGCTCCGCATTGGGAGCATATCCCGTTGCAATCCTCTCGGCAGACGCTGCGCATCGGCAACCAGAGCAGCACCTGCTCCTTCAGCACATCGGTCAGTTCCAGTCCCGGATCTTCGTAAAAGCCGAGATCCGTGTCCGATGTATCGATCGAGATCGCCTCTTTCCGGGCTATGACGCTCATCGGGTAGTAGAAAAGGTCAAAGTCCTCGTTACATCGGGACTCGACGGCATCGAGACAACGGGCGCAGGTTCCGCCTATCGCTCCCCGGATGCGGCCGCGAACGCGAATCGTGCGCACGCCCTGGGGGTCGAGCAACTCGGCCGAACCCGACGCCTCGATCTCGCCGACCTGCTTCCAGTCGCTGCTGGAGAACTCAATAGTCCCGGGTCGAAAGCGGTCATCGAAGGCCATCTTTCGACGTTCCAGGATGTTGACGTCGAGGAACACGCAACCTCCGGGGCCGACAGTCCCCACTTATTATACCGGGCGTAAGGGGTTTCAGGGGTATCGCGTTCCGCGTTCTATAACTACTACACTTGCCGGGTGAGCGGGACTGAATCCGGCCACTCGACAACTGCCACAACGGCCGAATCCGGGCTCCGGAGTTCCCAGAGAGCAACGAAAACGCCCTGGTATAATGCCCATCAAGATCGGCTCGCTAGATGCTCACCAAGGAGGCCTATGGACGTGGTCGCAGTTGGTCTCGCTGACTCTGAGACGATCGCGAAATACGAGCCGGTCATCGGCCTGGAAGTTCATGTCCAGCTACTGACTCGGACTAAGATCTTCTGCGGCTGTGCGACCGACTTCGGCCAACCTCCCAATACGCAAACGTGTCCGGTATGTTTGGGCTTGCCGGGGGCTTTACCGGTTCTCAACCGCGAGGTGGTGGCCAAGGCCATCAAGGCGGCCCTAGCACTGAACTGCGAGATCCGCCCCTATTCTCGCTTTGCCCGCAAAAACTACTTCTACCCCGACCTGCCCAAGGGCTATCAGATCTCGCAGTACGATCAGCCGCTAGCCGAGCACGGCTGGTTGGAAGTGCCTTTGGAGGGGGGATCGAAACGCGTCGGAATCACGCGGATCCACCTGGAGGACGACGCCGGCAAGACGATTCACGATGGGTTCAAAGACAGCAACAGATTCAGCTACGTCGATCTGAATCGGACTGGAGTTCCGCTGATCGAGATTGTCGGTGAGCCCGATATCCGCAATCCTGCCGAGGCCTTCGGGTACCTCACCGAGCTCAAGCAGATCTTGCAATACATCGACGTGTCGACTTGCGACATGGAAAAGGGGCACCTGCGGTGCGACGCAAATGTTTCGGTGCGACCGAAAGGAAGGGAAGAGTTTGGGACGAAGGCCGAGGTCAAGAACCTCAACTCATTCCGATTCCTCCAGAAGGCGCTCGAATACGAGATTGCACGCCAGATCGGCGTCATCGAAGCCGGCGGTCGAATCCAGCAGGAAACGCGCCTCTACAACGTAGATACGGGCGAGACCGTGGCTATGCGATCCAAAGAGCACGCCCACGACTACCGCTACTTCCCCGAACCCGATCTAATGCCGCTGATCATTAGCGAAGAGTGGAGGGAAGAGATTCGCGCCTCGATGGCCGAGTTGCCGGCGGCGAAACGTCTTCGCTTCGTCGAACAGCACGGCGTCTCGGAGTACGACGCTCGCGTCCTCACCCTTACGCAACAGACAGCGAACTACTTCGAGCTCGCGGCCCAGGCCTCAGGCGAGCCCAAGATGGCGGCCAACTGGGTGCAAGGGGAGCTTGCCGGTGCCTTGAACGCGGCCGGCAGGTCCATCGCGGACTCCCCGGTCTCGGCCGAGGACTTGGGCGACCTCATAAAGCTTGTTGTCGACGGAACTCTAACCGGCAAGTTGGCCAAGGAAGTGTTCGCAAAGATGTTTGAAACTGGGCGCTCGGCCCGGGAGATTGTCGAGGCCGAAGGGCTGAAGCAGATCAGCGACGAAGACGCGTTACAGAAACTCGTCAACGAGGTGATCGCCGGCAATCCGAAACAGGTCGAGACTTACCGCAAAGGCAAGACCGGCGTTCTGGGGTTCTTCGTGGGACAGGTGATGAAAGCGACCCGCGGCCAGGCCAATCCTAAGATTGTGAACGAGCTACTGAAGAAGGCGTTGGGGTAGCGGGCCTGGCGCTGGACGGGGTGCGCTGCCAAAGTCTCATGCAGTGACTTCGGGTTTGGATTGAGGGGCCTAGCCGAGTGGGAATGGTTAGCTCCACCAAGAGGACCTGATCGCAATTCTCAGAGCCGCTGCTGTAGAATGCGGTGACCGCTGAAGCCATTGTCAGCCTCCCGAGCAACTGTCTATGCACGGTGCTGAATCACTCATCTTCCTACTGCTGTTGGTATTGGTGTGCATCGTGGTGTTGCCGATTGTAGCGCTGGTGCGCACGATCAGGATCGGCCGGCTAGAACGCCGCATGGCCGGAGTGGAGGCGGCTTTGCGGCGTGTCATGCGCGACGTGGAGGCCGTCTATACCGCAAAGCGTGACGAAGCCGAGGCACCTGCCCAAGTCGAACCTCAAGCGGAGCGAGTGCCGCAGCCCCAGGCTCCTCCGACTCCGCAACCCGTGCAGCCCCCCGTCCCGCCGGAGGACGTCCCAGCTGCCCCCAGAACCGCGTCTCAGCCGGAGTCAACAGAGCTGCCGCCTGTGGATTGGGACCGGCGGCACCCGCAATTGGAGGAAATCATCGGCCAGCGGTGGCTTGGCTGGATTGCGGTTTTCTTGATCTTGTTTGGGGCGGCCTTCTTCTTAAAATACGCGTTTGAGAATCGTTGGATTGGCGAACTTGGCCGCGTCATCATTGGCATCTCTGCCGGTCTTGGCTTTGTTTGGGCGGGATGGCGGCGTCATCTTGCCGGCTGGCGCTACTTCTCGCGGGTGCTTACCAGTGGGGGCGTGATTCTGATCTACCTTTCGATCTACGCCTCCTTCGGTTTCTACCGTTTAGTCGACCAGCGGGTCGCTTTTGCTTTTCTCGTCTTGGTCGTGGTTCAGGCCCACCTAGTTGCTACGGCCTACAATTCCCGCGCCATTGCTCTGGTGGCGCAAATCGGTGGATTCCTGGTACCAATCCTTCTCTCGACCGGACGAGACCAGTACGTTGTCCTGTTTTGCTATATCGCCGTTCTCAACATAGGCGTTGTGATCCTGAGCATCGTCCGCGCATGGCGCTGGGTCGGAACATGTTCGTTCGTCTTCACGCATTTGCTTTTTTGGGCTTGGTATGGCGAACACTATCATTTCGAGAAGCTGGCTGCCGCGATCACCTTCCAGATCGTCGTTTTCGTCCTCTTTCTGATAGCCGACTTGACCCCGCAGTATCGCGGCAGGGCATCCTCGGCCGAGGAATGGGCGCGGCTGTTCGTTAATCCGTTTGTCTTTTTTGCGACGGCATATCACCTGCTTGAGGCAGACTACCCGGAGTGGATGGGTGCGTTTGCTTTGGTAATGGCAACGCTCTACGCTGTGATAACCCGCGCAGGAATGGGACGGCGGCTTTCCGACCGCCGGGCCCTGTTCGTGCTGATCGGCGTTGCGTTGACCTTTGTCACGGTCGCTATTCCGATTCAGCTGGAGTCGAACTGGATTACCATCGGTTGGGCCGCACAGGGGGCGATCATGGCGTGGTTAAGCCCCAAGATGAAAAGCCAGTCTTTGAGAATCTTCTCGGCTGTCGTTCTTGGATTGGCGATCTTCCGGCACTTGGCGTCCGACACGCCGTGGTCAGGCCGGGGGCTGTTCGATCCTGTGGGGAATCGCTATTTCCTCGGCACCCTCGCCCTGATCGCGTTGTTATTCCTGGCGGCCCATTTCTACCGGGACGTGAAAGGACCTTTTGTCCTGACAACCGCCTTGGCTGCTCTTGGGCTTTTCTGGCTCGCGATTTCGGTTGAGGCTTACACTTACTACGACGCCTTAGAGGGAGTGTTGCCGCCCAGTCGAACGTTCGATGAAGTGCGACAGATTCGATGGACGGGGCAAATGGTTCTGTCGGTGCTGTGGTCGCTCTATGCCGCTGGACTTGTGGCGGCCGGCTTCCGTCTTCGAAAAGTGTTTGTCCGCTGGGTGGGGCTCTTTGTGTTCGGCATCACCGTGCTCAAGGTGGTTTTCGTTGACATGTCGCAAGTGCGAGAGCTCTACCGCGTCATTGCCTTCCTGGCGCTCGGCGTCCTGTTATTGGTTGTGGCTTGGGGCTACCAACGCATCCTCCGTCGGGAGCAACCCTCATGAGCCGCGGCTGTCGAGCGGCGGTGCTCGCGTTCGCATGCATTCTGGTTGCGCGAGGCACCCGCGCGCAACAAGTGGAAGCGCTCACCGGCTGGCGTTACTTCAAGAACATCCAACCCGCGGGTGCCAGTGGTGGTCTATTGGACGTGGTGCTCGACCGGCAAGCACTCGACCAAGCCCGCCCAGATCAGGCTGATTTGCGCCTCTATAACGCCGCCGGAAACGAGATTCCCTACGCGCTGCGCATTCGGAAAGCCGAGCATACGAGCGCCACTTTTGATGCGCGCGAGTACAACCGGGGGAGGCAGGGGGATGTAGCCGAGGTCTCCTATGACTTGGGCCGTTACGGCGAAGAACACAACGAACTGGAAGTCGATACCGCGGGACAGAACTTTCGCCGCCGGGTGGAGGTGGAAGGCAGTAACGACAGCTCTCGGTGGTCGACGGTTGTTTCCGGTGGGCTGATCTTTCGTTTCTCCGCCTCGGGAGGAGGTGTCGACGAAGGTACCGTGAAATACCCTGTCAGCCGCTACCGCTACGTGCGGGTGCGCGTCCACCCAGATGCTCAAGTCGATGGGTCCGCGCCAATCATTGAAAGCGTAACTATCCGGCGGACGATCCGGGTGCAAGGCGAGGTCCAACAGTTTCCTGGCATTTCGCAGGGTCGCGAACCAACGAGGGAAGCGGGACGTCCGGCCTCGGGCTACCGGATCGACCTTCGCGGGCGAGTGCCTCTCCAAGCCCTCAGCGTGACAGTAGCCCAAGTCCCGTTTTCACGGCCCTATCGACTGGAGATCGTCGACGAGGATTCGGCGAATCCGCGACACCTGATATCCGGTCGCTTGGTCCGCCGAGGAGCCAACCAAACGGGAGAAATCAGAATCAACTTCACTGAACAATTCGTGCGCCGTTTGAAGCTCACGGTCACCGACGATCGAAACCCGCCTTTGTCGATTTCCAGCATCAGTGCCCACAGCGTGGCGCGGCAAGTGATTTTCGATGCGGATGCGGCGGGAGCAGGCCCGTTCAGGCTTTATTACGGCAACCCGAAAGCGGCAGCGCCCGAGTATGACTTTGCGGCCGCGCTCCCTCGCCGACTCTCCCAGAAGCCGCAGCGCCTTCCTCTGAGTACTCAGCAGGACAACCCGGCCTACCGACCCGATCCCAAGCCGTTCTCAGAACGCGCTCCCTGGGTGATTTACTTGGTTCTGGGACTTGCCAGCGTAGTCTTGTTTTTGATCTTGAGGAACTTAGCCAAGGCAGTGACCGCGAACGGCTGAGCTGTTGGTGGGCCAATCGTACTTGCTTGCTAACACATGAGGGAGAACGAGCAGGCACAGCGGGCTGCCGGTACGAACGGTATCGTCAGGCGGAGGCAGGCCCTGTCACCGGCTCACAGCTTATTCAGCCCGTCCAAAGCCGCTACTTTGTAGGCCTCTGCCAAGGTGGGATAGTTGAACACGGCGTCGCGGAGGTATTCGACCGTGCCCCCGTGGTCGATGATGGCCTGCCCGATATGCACCAATTCGGTGGCCGACTCGCCGATGATGTGAACCGCCAGCAGCTTCAGATTCTCGCGGTGGAACAAGAGCTTCAGCAGGCCGGTACGGCCACCCGAGATTTGCACACGCGAGAGTTCTCGAAATCGAGCGACGCCCGACTCGTACGGTATCGCGTCCTTCGTCAACTCTTGTTCGTTCGGCCCGACCATCGAGATCTCGGGAATCGTGTAGACGCCGAAAGGGAATCGACGGGACAACTTGCCAGGATCCTCGCCCATCGCATGGAGGGCGGCAAGCCGTCCCTGTTCTCTCGCCGCGGACGCTAGGCTTGGGAATCCGATGATGTCGCCGACCGCGTAAACACCCTGGACTTCCGTCTGGTAGAACTCATTGACCTTGAGGCGACCTCGCTTGTCAGGCTTGATACCAATCGCTTCGAGGTTCAGATCCGCGGATGCGCCCTCGCGCCCGGCGGCGAACATCAGAGAGTCCGTTCTGAGCTTCTTGCCGCTCTCCATCGATACTTGGACTTGACCGTCCTCCGCCTTCTGGACGGCTGAGACTCTCTCGCCGAACCGCAAAACGATGCCCTCGTCGCGCATGTGGTAGTAGAGGGAGTCTTCGATCTCGTCGTCCATAAAGTCCAGCGGGCGGTCCCGCCCGTCGATTACCGTCACGCGGACTCCCAGCGTTCGGAAAATGGTGGCATATTCCAGGCCGATAATCCCGGCTCCCACAAAAGTCATCGTGCGGGGGATCTGCTCCAGTTTCAGTAGCCCGTCGCTGTCGATAATCTTGCAATCATCGAATTCGATGCCCGGGGGACGCGCCGGTTTGGTACCGACGGCAATGATCACGTTGTCAGTATTCAAGATGCGGGTGCCATCGTTTTGGGTGACGAGAACCTTTTTTGGCTCGATGAAACAGCCGGTTCCGGGAAGGATGTCCACATAATTGCGAAGCAACTGGTCTCGAACGACGTTCACCTCGTTCTCGATCACCCGCTCCGTGCGGAAGGTGAGATCTTCGATCGAGACCTTGTCTTTGACTCGGTAGGCGGCGCCGTAGAGTTGCCTTTGGCGAACGCCGGACAAATAGGAGACCGCTTCCCGCAAGGTCTTACTGGGGATTGTGCCGTGATGCAAACAGGCTCCGCCTACGGCGAAGCTTCGTTCCACAACGGCTGCCTTCTTGCTCAGCTTCGCCGCCGCAATCGCCGCTTTTTGGCCGGCCGGCCCGCTTCCAATCACTACTACGTCGTAGTTCTGGCTCACCACTTAGCCTCCCGAGTCTTGGTACCGCGGCGCATTTACACTGCGAGGCGCCAGGGGACCTACCTATCATATATCGGCTGGCAAACGGCTAAGCTGGTCACCAACCGCCGCCATCCCGCATTCCGCGGTCCAGACAGGATCGATATGGGGTCGGGCAACTCCCGAGCCGCGTCGTCCGTTTTTCTACAGGTCTATCGAAACTAGTGCTACGCTCTGGATCTGCGCCAACTATGACTGAAGACGCGGAGATGTCTGTCGTGGTGCCCGTCCGCTTGGCGCCCGAAGCGGCTGTCTCAACTCTGCGTGCACTGTTGGACCGCCAGGGCCTGGAGGTGATCGCTGTCGTTTCCACGGAAGACCCAAGTGCCCTTTTGCTCCACCAACTAAAGGCGCAACGTCCTGGGCTTGAAGTGGTTGAGGTGCCTGGCGCTTGTTCGGTCCCACAGCTCAGAGCTCGAGGCATTCGTCGCGCCCGCGGGCGGCTGGTTGCGATCACCGAGGATCACTGTTCATTCAGCGAATCCTGGCCCGCGGCACTCGCACCATCACTGGACAACCCGAAGATTGGCGCGGCCGGCGGCCCGGTCATCAACGGCCGCCGCGGCGGTCTCGTCGAGTGGGCGATCTATTTCTCCCGCTACGCCAGGGCCATGCCACCGGCCCCGCGAGGCGCGGTGAACTCCCTCACGGGATGCAACGCCTGCTATCGCCGCGAGCTGCTTGAGTCGCTCCGGGACATCTACACAGATGGATTCTGGGAACATGAAGTACACCAGGAGCTGCTCGCCAGAGGAATGGAGCTTTGGCTGGAACCGGATGCATCGGTGGCCCACGGCAAATTCTATGGGCTGGTTGGCTATTGCGCGCTACGGTTTCAACACGGACGCTGCTTTGCCGCTAGGCGTTTTTCAACGCTGCGGTTTTGGGCTTTGCAGGCACGAATCTTGTTATCGCCTTTGACGCCACTGCTGCTGCTGTACCGCGCCGGCCGGGCCGTCTTCTCTAAGCGGAAACGCCGCTGGGAATTCCTTGCCTGTTCCCCGCTGCTTTTGCTGCTCTACGCCGTCTGGGTGGTCGGCGAGTTGAGCGGCTACCTCTTCGGGCCCGGTGGAAGCTGTTCTCAGACCGACTGATGCTACCAACGCGCGCCATTCTAACCTACCATTCGCTCGATCCCTCCGGTGCGGTCATTTCTCTACGTCCCGAGATCTTCCGCCAACATATACGCAGCCTGGTCGTGCAGGGGATCGCTGTCGTCTCGCTCGAAGACATACTTGGCCCTCGCCGGAGCGAGGAAACTCAGCCTGCCGTCGCACTTACCTTTGACGACGGCTTTGCCGATTTCTCTCCGCAGGCTTTCCCTTGGCTTCTCCAATACGCTTTCCCCGCAACAGTCTTCCTGGTCTCCGGTTATTGCGGCAAGACGAACGACTGGCCCTCGCAGCCTCCGGGCCTCGGCGGACGAGCTTTGCTCGGCTGGTCGGAGATTGAAGAGCTGAGCCGGCACGGGATCGAATTCGGCGCCCATTCGGCCACTCATCCCGACTTGACAAAGTTGACCCTGGCAGCGGCTACGGAAGAGATTCTTAGCTCGCAAAAACGAATCGAAGACCACGTGGGCAGGCCGGTTAAACACTTCGCCTATCCTTATGGCGCCGAATCCAAGGCGCTTCGTGCATTGGTCAGCGAGCACTTCACGCGGGGCTGCTCGACCCGGCTCGGATATCTCCGCCCCGACTCGCCTCGAGAGAGCTTAGAGCGAATTGACGTCTACTATCTGGGCAACCGTTTTTGGTTCCAGCATCTTTTCGGCGCGCTGACGGCCGGGTACCTAGGTTTTCGAGCTGCTTTGCGCCGTGGGGGGAGCAGGGCTTCGGATCACCTTTAGCCCGTGTTTCTCGTCAGTGTGACAGCGGTTGGGGCGAAAGGCCCGGTGGCCATGGCCCGCAGCAACAGGTCGTGTAGATCGCCCCGGCCTACAGTTTGTCGGGTGAGGTCGCCGTCCGTTTGGTTGAAAGTCGAGCGCTCGTCAATACTGCGGATGGCGCTTATAGGTTGGCTTCCTTCGCGGACTGCGCTCCGCGGTGGACCATAGCAACACAGTGCATGACAACACCGCCAGTGCGCACCAACTCAGAAAGGGCAAGGCTTCATGCAGGTGCTCGAGCGGCACCGAGAGAACGACTCCGGCGGCATACCCTAAGCTAAGGACTAGGGAGAGCCACAGACCCAGGCGCCTGCCCTTGGCGGTCAACACTACCGCCAGCACCCCCATTCCGGCCAGCAGGATGGCGACCGACTTCGAAGATCCAAGGCGGGCTTGCACCTGCCACCAACTCGACAGAGCGACACAGCTCACGATCAGAAGCCGAAGAAAGAATTGCATTCCGCGCTTTCAGGCAACTGGTAGCCCTATCTACACGTATCGGCCCTTTGGAGGAAAAGAGAGGGGGAACTTGGAAGATGTAAGAACGTTAGTCGGCGCAACTTCGGTAAGGGTGTCGATCGCGCACAACCGGATCAGCCGACCACAACCCTTCGCACCAAGGTGTTTCTAGGAGAATTTACAAGCTAACGGGCTGTCTTTGCCTTCTTGGCCGGTGCGGTGCGCAATCGGTCGATCGAAGGTTTCTTGAAGGGAATCAAAGAAGTAGAAAAACTCGGCGGGGGCTCGCGAGGCAGTGATCCCATTTGTTCGGTCACGTAGGAGGCAAACTCCTGCATCTGGCGTCCCATCTCTTCCATTTTCTCGCGCATATTGAGAATGATCTCCACACCGGCCAGGTTGACGCCCAGATCCCGGGTTAGCGAAAGGATCACCTCCAGGCGCTGCATGTCTTTGTCGGTGTAGAGCCGTGTATTGCCCTCCGTGCGTGACGGTTTGAGCAACCCTTCGCGTTCGTAGAGGCGGAGGGTTTGCGGGTGAACGCCGAATTGACCCGCGACAACGGAGATCGTGTAGCCGCCTTGAGTACGTTTTCTTTTCGCCATCTTAGACCTGCGCCCAAAGGGCCTTGCGCGGATCTTCGGGGTTAAGCTTGCCAAACTCCTTTATGCTCGCCTTCGACGCCTGGTCCGCGATCGGTGGAACGACGATTTTCACTTCTACGAACTGGTCTCCTCGCCGGCTGGTGCGACGATTGAGAACGCCCTTTTCGCGCAACCGGAATCTCTTTCCCGAATCGGTTGCGGGTGGAATCTTCAGGCGTGCTTTCCCATCGATCGTGGGCACTTCGATTTTGCCTCCGAGCACAGCCTCTGGAATGGTAACCGGTACAACGATGTGGATCTCGTCCCCCCTGCGCTCGAAGACCGGGTGAGCGCCGACCCGCGTCGTGATGTAGAGGTCGCCGGGCGGCCCGCCTACGCTACCGGCATTCCCCTTGCTCGCCACCCTTAGTCGAGACCCATCCTGAGCTCCGGCAGGGATACGAACCTCGACGGACTCGTTGCGGCCAACTCGACCGTCGCCCCCGCACCCCGGGCATGCGTTCCGGAGCTGTCCTCGCCCTTGACAACGAGGACAAGCAATGTTGAATCGCATGGCGCCGACGCTCTGATTCACCTGACCGCCGCCTCCACACTCGGGACAGACCGCCACGCCCGCGCCGGTGTTCCCCTGGCCCCGGCACTGCGCGCAGGTCTCGTGCCGAAAAACGCTCAGCCGCAGGGTCGTGCCGCGAATAGCGTCCCAGAACCCGATATCGACTGTGTATTCGAGATCCTCGCCCGCCTTCGACTTCGCCGGTGACTCGGGTCTCTCCTGGCGAAGGAATTGCGAGAACAAATCCGAGAATCCGCCCCATCTCGATCCGGATCCCTGACCGCGACGTGCACCCTGACCGGCCTGAGAGAAAACGTCGGAAAAGTCGAAGCCGCTGAAGTCGAACCCCGCCGCGCCGGCTCCACCGCCGGCTCCCGGGTAGGCGCCGGTCTCCGAGTAGAAACCGAACTGATCGTACATCTGCCGTTTCTTACGATCGCTGAGAATACCATAGGCTTCCTGGATATTCTTGAAGCGGTCCTCCGCGGCCTTGTCCCCGGGGTTCACATCGGGGTGATGCTTGCGGGCAAGCTTGCGGTAAGCCTTCCGGATCTCATCGTCGCCGGCGTTGCGCTTGACACCAAGAATCCGATAGTAGTCTTTCTGTTCCGTCGAGGTCACAGCATCCGCCCTATCAACCTATCGACTACAGCAAGCAATACTAAGCGCTCTCCACTGCTGGCCGTATCGATCTGCAGCCGCCAGAAAAAGCTAATGTCTTCTCGTCACCCCTTGGGTTTATCATCGACGTCGACAAACTCGGCGTCGACAACATCGTCTTTATCTTTCTTGTCGCCTCCTGAGTCGCCTGCACCCGCGCCGTCCGATGACCCCGCCGCTTCGGCATCGGGCGGTGCTCCATCGGGAGGAGTCTCGGATGCCGTGGACTTGTACATGGCTTCGGCCAACTTGTGACTTGCCTGCGTCAGGTTCTCGATTGCTTTGTTGATCACATCGAGATTACTTCCCTGCACGGCCTTCCTAGTTTCTTCAATGGCCGCCTCGATCTTGCTGGCGTCTTCGTCACTGACCTTGTCGCGATGCTCCTTGAGCGTCTTCTCGGTGCTGTAGACCATGGCGTCCGCCCGATTGCGAGCGTCTACCTCGTCGTGCCGCAGACGGTCTTCCGCCGAATGCGATTCGGCGTCCTTGGCAATCTTTTCGACTTCCTCTTTCGACAACCCCGACGAGCTGGTAATCGTGATCTTCTGCTCTTTCGAAGTCGCCTTGTCCTTCGCGGATACGTTTAGTATCCCGTTGGCATCGATGTCGAATGTCACTTCGATCTGCGGAATCCCCCGCGGAGCCGGCGGAATCCCGACTAGCTGGAAGACGCCCAGCAAGCGATTGTCCGACGCCATGGAACGCTCGCCCTGATAGACCTTGATCTCCACCGAGGTCTGGCTGTCGGCAGCGGTCGAAAAGACTTCGCCCTTGCGGGTGGGAATGGTGGTATTGCGCTCGATCAGCTTCGTGAACACACCCCCGAGAGTCTCGATTCCGAGGGATAGCGGTGTTACGTCGAGTAAGAGAACATCCTTGACCTCTCCGCCTAACACGCCGCCCTGAACTGCGGCTCCGATGGCAACGACTTCGTCAGGATTGACGCCCTTGTGGGGGTCTTTGCCGAACAGATCTTTGACGATCTGCTGGGCTCGAGGGATGCGAGTCGAGCCGCCCACGAGAACGATCTCGTCAATCTGGTTGGGAGATAACCCGGAGTCAGCCAGAGCCTGCTTACAAGGCTCCATCGTGCGCCTCAAGAGGGGCTCCATCATTTGCTCGAGCCGCGCCCGAGTCAGCTTCAGTTGCAAGTGCTTGGGGCCACTTGCGTCTGCTGTTATGAACGGCAGGTTGATGTCGGTCTCGAGAAGCGTGGAGAGATCCATCTTGGCCTTCTCGGCGGCCTCCTTGAGCCTCTGCAGAGCCATCTTGTCGCCGGAAAGATCAATCCCTTGCTCCTTTTTGAATTCTCCGACGATCCACTCGATCAACATGTGATCAATGTTGTCACCGCCTAGGTGCGTGTCGCCGTTGGTAGCCTTGACCTCGACGACCCCCTCGCCAACTTCCAAAATCGAAATGTCAAAGGTGCCGCCCCCAAAGTCGTAAACCGCAATCGTCTCGTTCTTCTTCTTGTCAAGGCCATAGGCAAGAGCCGCCGCCGTCGGCTCATTGATGATTCGCAAGACCTCAAGCCCGGCGATCTTTCCGGCATCTTTCGTGGCCTGCCGCTGTGAGTCGTTGAAATACGCAGGGACGGTGATCACCGCCTTGGTGATCTTTTCACCCAAGTACGACTCAGCCGCTTCTTTTAGCTTGCTGAGAATGACGGCCGAAATCTCCTGCGGCGGATACTGCTTGTCTTCGATTTTGATCTTGATCAGCTCACCAGTCGGAACAACTTCGTAGGGGACCATCCCGGTCTCCTCGGTCACTTCCTCGGCACGCCGGCCCATGAAGCGCTTAATGGAAAAAACTGTGTTCTCTGGATTCGTGATCGCCTGTCGTTTGGCCGCTTGTCCCGCCAATCGCTCATCGTTCTTGGTAAACGCCACCACCGAGGGCGTCGTCCGCCCTCCCTCCTGATTAGCAATCACTGCGGGCTGCCCCGCCTGCATGACGGCAACGACCGAATTCGTTGTGCCAAGGTCGATCCCAATAATCTTCGCCATTGTGGCTTCTCCTTGTTCCTGAACCATCCCCTCAGAGATCTCGGGCCCGCACTCGGCGATTCAAGCGGGCGAGAGTCCACAGGGGTATTTTCTTAGCCTCTATCTATTATTAAACTTTAGTGTTTCATTGTCAATATAGCAGGTGGTCTGCGAGCCAGAATTTTTGTAAGTGATTCTAAACAAAGTGACTTCTTGTCCACTGCATCGAGGATCACGCCTCGGTAGGCTGACCCTACAGCTCGTGGTGAAAGTCCTTCGTCCCACAGAATCGGTACAGTCACCGATTTTCGTCGTCCAGACCAGCGTTGGAAACAAAGCAGTTAGCGGAAGCGAAAATCGTTGACAGTCCCCATTCTTCGCCGAACCTATTTCTACCACGGGGGCTGCTAGGGATCGGAGCCGCAGATCTCACCACGGGACTCTTAAGCCAATCTGAGTACACCACTAGGGAGGTGCCCTCCGGCTATAATCTCATCTAGGCAAATGTCAATTCTACAGACAGTGGATTGGTTTCCCTTGTGGTTGAGCTTGCGTGTGGCTTGCCTGGCGACGATCGTTTCGATCTCAGTAGGTTTAGCGGTGGCGTATGCGCTCGTTCACGGGCGGTTTTGGGGCAAGAACCTCCTTGAGACGCTGGTCACGCTGCCCATCGTGTTGCCGCCAACGGTGCTAGGCTACTACCTGTTGGTGCTACTGGGCCGCGCAAGCCCGCTGGGTCAAGTCTACGAAGGCCTCTTTGGCCAACCACTGGTTTTCACTTGGCAGGCGGCCGTCGTGGCGGCATGTTTCCACTCCATTCCTCTTTTGGTTCGAGCGGCGCGGGCTGCTTTCGACTCTGTGGATCACACGTTGGAAAATGCGGCTCGCAGCCTGGGAGCGAGTGAATGGCGGGTCTTTTGGAGGGTTAGCGTGCCTTTGGCCCGGCGTTCGATTATCGCGGCGACGATTTTCGCCTTTGCGCGGTCGCTGGGAGACTTCGGCGTGACGATCATGATCGCTGGAAATCTGCCTGGCAGGACGCAAACCATGTCGGTGGCCATTTACGACGCCTATCAAGCCGGCGACACACTGTTGGCGAACTCGCTGGTGGTCGTAATGTCGGTTCTTGCGGTCAGCGTGCTTTACCTGGTAAACCGCGCCGGTGCGAAGCGGGCGTACTAATGACGACCCTGGAGGCACAGCTCGAAAAGGCGTACCCGAGTGGGCCGGATTCCGCCGGTTTTAGGCTTTCAGTTTCCTTCGAGGCTGGAGACGAAATCACGGTGCTGTTTGGCCCCAGCGGCTCCGGGAAAACACTGACCCTGGAATCTGTCGCCGGATTCGTGCAACCGGATTCGGGCTACGTCCGCCTAGCGGGAGAAACGCTGTTCGATTCCAATCGCGGGACTTTTCTGCCGGCCCGTCGACGGCGCTGCGGCTACGTTTTTCAAAAGGACGCTCTGTTCCCCCACATGAGTCTGCGCGGGAATCTCGAATTCGCCGCCGCCGATCTAGAACCCGGACACAGAAAACGCCGGATCTTGCAGGTCTTGGACTCGTTTCGACTCGGGGCCCTGGCGGGTCGCCGGCCCCACGAGTTGTCCGGAGGCGAACGCCAGCGCGGCGCTATCGCGCGCACTCTAGTCAATCAACCGCGCCTACTGCTGCTTGACGAACCGGCTCGGGCGCTTGATGTCGGTTTGCGCCGCCAGCTCTACGATATCCTGCGCCAAATCCGTTCCGAGTATCGGTTGCCGATGTTGCTGGTCACGCACGACCTAGAAGAGGCTTTCGAGTTGGGAGATCGGATGCTGGTTTTCCGCCACGGACGGATCGTTCAGCAAGGGCCGCCGCGCGAAGTCTACGAGCGCCCCGCCTCGACCGCGGTTGCCCAGCTTCTGGGCCTATCCGACGTGACGGAGGCTGTGGTATCGGAACTCGACCCCGACAACAATCAGACCCGGCTGCAGGCGGGCGAGCTTCGAATCTTGACGTCCTTCCTGCCTGGCCGGTCAGCTGGAGAGCGCGTCCAGCTCTGCATCCGGCCCGAACGCGTGATCGCCGCACCGTCTAACGGCGCCGTGGAACAACAGCACCTCGCTCTGTCTCTGACTGACGTGATTGAAATGCCTGATCAGGTGCGGTTAGTCTTCCCGGGAGCATTCTCCGCCTATGTCTCCCGAGCGCTTTACGAGAAGGGGAAGAGTGCGCGGCGCTGGACGCTCGAGTTCCCTCCTGACGCCGTTTGGGTTTTCCCGCGGCAGGGCGAGGCAGATTCCTGAGATCAAGGGCTGTCGCATGGACTTTACCGGGAGCACGTTCGGCGCGCGGGGACTGTACCCAGGGTTTTTTCACAGCCCCTTCCGTCCGCGCGGCTCTGTTTTGCTTGTCGCGAGGCGTGACCGCTCACTAGCGTTCGCGGCTCCGGTTGCGACGGGGGAGAGATTTGGGCGAGGGCGCAAAAGTCGGGTCCCGTTAGGAACGGCCGCTGAGCCGAGCGGGTGCCCTCGCGGGCGATGGAAGTTCCCCCATGATGCTCTGCGCCATCACCGACCGCCGGCAGCAGCAAGGCGACTTGCTCGAGCACCTGAGCAGGCTACTCGAAGCCGGGCTAGACCTGCTGCAAATCCGCGAGAAGGACCTCCCGGCGCGAGAACTCTTCCAGCTTACTGAGGCTGTCCTCAAACTACCGAACGTTCGTGGGACTCGGGTACTCGTCAACAGCCGGGTGGATGTGGCATTAGCCGTCGGTGCGCATGGAGTCCACTTACCGGCCGGCGCCGTAAGTGCGTCCAACATCCGCTCGGTGACACCGAAGGACTTCTTAGTCGGTACTTCGTGTCACAGCGCCGACGAAGTGCGGCGGGCGGAGGCAGAGGGAGCGGATTTCACGGTCTTTGGCCCGGTATTTGAAACTGCCTCCAAGGGGCAGTACGGTCCGGCTCGGGGACTGGAGGCGCTGGGCGAGGCTTGCGACCGGGTGAAGATACCTGTTTTGGCACTGGGAGGCGTTCAGCTTGAGAACGCATCCCAGTGCCTGGGGAGGGGTGCTGCGGGAATCGCGGCGATTTCTTTGTTCCAGCGAAGCCCCTCGGTCACCGAGACCGTAGCGGCGCTTCGGGATCTCCAACGTGCCTGACGATCACGACTAGTAGCTGATGTTCAGATTCACTCCGCCGAGGTGACCGGTGAAGAAGAAAGCATCCGGGCCGGTCCGCAGGTCATCGTCACCCGTAATGTAGTTCCAGAACGGCGACAGCGTGACGTGATCGCTGATCGGAATATCAAGACCTATCCCGAAAACAACGTCTGAAACGGTGGTCGTGTCGATCCATTGGTGCTGGTTGATGCCCACGGAAGTTGACAGACTCAGGGCGAAGCCATGACCGAGGTCAACGCCATGGCCGATGCCGAAGCTGTAGTACATGCCGTTGCCGTTGTGCGGGTCGCCGTAGACACCGATGCTCGGTTGCAGAATCGTGTCGACGCTCACCGCGCCGTAGATCTCGTTTGAATAGCGCCCGTCGTTGAAGTTCGGGAACGCGTAGTTGATCCAGCCCACGTTGACCGAGACCTTGTCGTTGAGCGCGAAACCGTAGTCCATGGTGAAATCGTGCTCGGTCCAGTGGTTGCCGGCGACGCCGCTGTCGCCAAAGCCCGTGTGCGAGAACTGGCTCCACGAAGAGATCGACAGACCCTTGTAACCGATCGAAATGCCAGGTTGGATCGACGCGTTGTCGTTCAGTTTTTGGCCGCGCCAAACGTACTTGTTCACGAACGTTGTGTCGAAAGACACACTCACAGGGCTCTCGTCGTCCTGAGCCGCCAGGTTGCCCACGCCCAGCAGCGCCACCGCGGCGAATGGAATCACAATCCTATGAATCGATGTCATGTTGAACGTCCCCCGGCTCTTCCGATAAGTATTACTAATATGTAGACGCTGCGGGCACTCTCCCTTCGCGCTAACAGAAATCCCCGGAAACGTCTCTCTTCCGAACGCTTACATCGTCGAGTGGCGTGCCTGACCGCGAAACGCCCAAACACCTATACGACCCCACTAGACGTCTTGCTGGTCGAATCTTTAATCTCACTCTAAGCGAGGACCGCCGGCCATGCAAGAAGATAATTTTTATCGGCCTAATCCAAATTGCTTTGCGTAAGGGGGGGGCTACTCATCGCAACCCACAAGCGTTACGAGGACGGACACTTAGGGTGATCTTGTCGGCCAGCGGGGCGGCAAAGTTCGAGGATCGAAAGCAATCAAGGTATGCCACAATGGTCGCGAATGCGTGAATTCTCCGTCGCGATGATTCCCGGCGATGGCGTGGGCCTCGAGGTCATGCCGGAGGCTCGCAGGGTCCTTGACACCGTGTCCGAGCCGAGCGGCGTCAGTTTTCGGTACACGGAGTTGGAGTGGGGGACGGCCTATTACTTGCGGCATGGGCAGATGATGCCCGACGACGGCATCGACCAGTTGCGGTCGTTTGACGCGATCTTGCTGGGTGCCGTTGGCCATCCCGAGGTGCCCGACCATACGACCCTGAACGGTCTGCTGTTGCCGATTCGCCGTGGCTTTGACCAGTATGCATGTGTGCGCCCAGCGAAACTCTACCCTGGCGTAAGCACTCCCCTAAGCCGCCCGGACCGGATCGACTTGGTCATCGTGCGCGAAAACACGGAAGGGGAATACAGCCAGGCTGGAGGCTTCCTTTATCGCCACACACCCGACGAGGTGGCGATTCAGACGGCCCTTTTCACCCGCCGCGGGGTCGAGCGCATCGTTCGGTTTGCGTTCGAGCTGGCGCGGACCCGAGGTGCCAAGAAGCGCGTGACGTCGATCACGAAATCGAACGCGCAAGGCTACAGCATGGTCTTGTGGGACGACACGTTTGCCGAGGTGGCCCGGGACTACGGTGACATCGAAACCGAGTCGTTGTTGGTAGACGCGGCGGCCATCCACTTTGTTCGCAGGCCGGAAAGCTTTGATGTTGTGGTAGCGTCGAACCTGTTCGGCGATATCCTCAGTGATCTGGCAGCGGCTCTTACCGGCAGCCTAGGCCTGGCCCCGAGCGCGAACTTGAACCCCTCCCGAGAATCTCCTTCCATGTTCGAACCTGTGCACGGGTCGGCCCCCGACATCGCGGGCAAAGGCATCGTAAACCCGATTGCGATGATCCTCAGCGGTGCCATGATGTTCGATTTTCTTGGCTTGGACGAAGCCGCGAAGGCAGTCGAGAAAGCCGTAGCCGAAACACTTGCCGAGGGCAGATCCCTCCCGGCCGACCTCGGCGGGCAATCCTCCACGGGAGATGTAACAAGCGCCATTTTGGCGAAACTGGCGTAGCAGCCTGCCGGGTTTGGTCCCGCCGCTCGATCTCTTCGCCAGTCACTTCCTCCGGCTCGCTTTTCGTTGCCCTAGCCACGGCTCCCTCTCTTGCTATCGCGTTTGAGCCGGCGCGATAGCACGCCGTCGTGACCTGACTCTGAAAACCCAGGCTAATCCGTTGTCCGCTGTCTGTCGATAACTGTTCGGAAGTCGGGACAACGGCGGATGGCATCTTCTCTCCCTCGCGATGTGGTCTCTGTAGGCGGCGGCTATCTGGAACCTGACGCCAAACGCCGCCACCCGGAGATTCGAACAACCCTACGGACCCTTGCCGACCGGCGGGCCCTCGGACTCGGCCGATTCAAGCGACTGCAGGGGCTCCTCCGAATGCTTAGGCGCACGCGCTACGAGACGCTTCAGCACTCTCAGCGTGTCGCCGCTTACTGCCGCCTGTTCGGACAGCACTGCTTGTTTCCCGACCAGGCGCTTACCCGCCTCGAACGCGGTGCTCTCTTACACGACGTCGGCAAGATTGGTATCCCGCGAAACGTATTACTGAAAGAGGGAAGCCTGACCGACGAGGAGTGGACCGTGATGCGCGACCATCCCCAGATCGGTTACCGGCTGTTGTCGAAAATGCCCGGACTCGCTGACGAAGCGGAACTGGCTTACACCCACCACGAGAAGTTTGACGGCAGCGGATACCCGCGGGGACTTCGGGGTGAGCAAATCCCTCTGGCGTCGCGGTTATTCGCCATCGTCGACACCTTCGACGCCATCACGTCGCAACGTCCTTACCGCGCGGCGCGGCCCATCGAACAGGGTCGCGGGGAGTTAGCTCGCGGTAGCGGCAGCCAATTCGACCCAAGACTTGTCGACGCTTTCCTTCAGATCTCGACGTCCGAGCTCAGCCATATCCGTCAGCGGTACCCGAACTGAGCCCGCCGGGGTCGCCGGTGCGTTTGCGAACAAGATCTATCTCGGTTCGGCCCCCCTTTCACCGCGCGAAGAGACCGCGACTTGCCCGACGACTATCCTAAGCCGTTGAACGCTCGACATCGGGCGGACATAACAAG
Organism: Bryobacterales bacterium; assembly: GCA_965222095.1. Classification (GTDB taxonomy): domain Bacteria; phylum Acidobacteriota; class Terriglobia; order Bryobacterales; family UBA6623. The sequence goes on along the minus strand of CBDCTD010000003.1, from coordinate 991,234 downwards.
CCGGCGCCAGCCGGGCTAGGAACAATCTTTTTGTGATTCTGATCAGCGGTTAGGGCATCGGCCGACTGACGCCTGGAAGGATGGAACGATAGAATTCAAACAGTGGTCTGATACAATTGAAATGCTCGATATGAGTGATCGGTTGAGAGTCTCGGCGGTCAGCTACTTGAACACCGCGCCGCTCGTATGGGGCCTCTCCCACGGCCCGCAACGGGGCTTGTTTGACTTGCGATTCTCGCTGCCTTCCGAGTGTGCTGACGCTTTGCGGGCGGGGGAAGCAGACATCGGGTTGGTACCTGCGATCGAGCTAGCCCGACAGCCCGACTTATTGGTTCTTCCCGGTTGCTCCATCTCGTGCCGGGGGGCTGTCCGCAGTGTGCTGCTCATATCGCTCAAGCCGATCGAAACGATCGAGTCCTTCGCCGCCGACACGAGCTCGCGCACCTCGGTCGCCCTGGCGCAAGTACTGCTGGCCAGAAAGTACGGTTTGCGTCCCCGGGTGCGGCCGTACCCGCCCAAGATCGACGACATGCTGGAGGTGGCCGACGCCGGGCTGATTATCGGCGACCCTGCTCTGCGGCTCGATCCCGAGCAGACCGACTGGCGCGGGCGTCCGATATTCGTCTACGACCTGGGGTCGGAGTGGGTCGAGATGACAGGCCTTCCGATGGTCTTTGCGGTGTGGGCTGTGAAGAATCTGGCTGCTAATCCCGACCTGCCTGTGCACTTTGTTGATTCCGCGGACTACGGGCGGCAACACATCGACGAGATCATCGCCACGGAGAGCGAAAAGCGAGACCTGCCGCCAGAACTGGTGAGCCGCTATCTGAGGGAGCACACGAGCTTCGATCTCGGCGAGCGCGAGCAAAAAAGTCTCATCACATTCCTTCGCTCGGCCGCCGAGCTAGGCCTCGTCGGACCGCTCACCGAGCTTGCCTACTTGGAAGAGCCCGCCGTCGCCGAGCGGGAGTGAGATGACCAAGGAGCAAGCTCTCGAGCTGCTCGGCAGCGACGACCTGATCGGCATCGGCGTAGAGGCCGACGCGGTTCGGCGAAAGTTCCACCCGGACGGCGTTGCAACCTACATCATCGATCGCAATATCAATCACACCAACTTCTGCAGCGAGTATTGCAGTTTCTGTGCTTTCTACCGCCCCATGGGGCATGAGGAGGGCTACGTTCTGCCGAACGAAGCGATCGGCCAGAAGATTCAAGAAACGATCGATCTCGGCGGAACCGGCGTGTTGATGCAGGGAGGTGTCAACCCCGATCTCAAGATCGAATATTTCGAGGAACTCTTCGGCTGGATCAAGCAGCGCTACCCGATCCATCTTCATTGTCTGTCGGCTCCGGAAATCCTAACCATTGCCGAGGTCAGCGGGCTGACGATTCGCGATACGATTCGACGCTTGCGGGACGCAGGCCTCGATTCGATCCCCGGAGCGGGAGCGGAAATCCTCGACGACGAGGTGCGGCACCGGATCGCCCGCCTGAAGTGCAACACTGCCGAGTGGATCGACGTGCACAAGACCGCTCATAGCCTAGGCCTGCGAACGACGGCGACAATGATGTTCGGTTGCGGGGAAACCTACGAACACCGGGTCAATCACCTGGAGACGCTGCGGCAGCTCCAGGAAGAGACCGGTGGCTTCACGGCCTTCATCCCTTGGCCGTTTCAGCCCGAGAATACTTCGCTCGGGAGACGCGTCAAGGAAGAAGTCACCGGAGTCGAATTCCTCAAAACCCTTGCCCTCTCGCGCCTGTACCTCGACAACTTTGTCAACGTGCAAACTTCCTGGGTCACCCAGGGCCTGAAGGTTTGCCAGCTCGGGCTACGTTTCGGCGGAAACGACGTCGGCAGCGTTATGCTCGAGGAAAACGTCGTCCGCCAGGCCGGCGCTTCTCATCAAGCCAGCGAAGAAGACTTGCGCTGCATGATTCGCGGCGCCGGCTTCATCCCCAAGCAGCGCGACACGCTGTATCAGACGTACTTTCTCAACTAGGGGCAGCTGCGTACCGCGCTGGTTTTTTGACGTGTCGCGCCCTGGACAAACGGGATCGTTTGTGCCTACGTGAGTCGTTACAAGCTGCGGCAGTAGGGACCGGCGATCTCGCCAGCCCAGGTTACTCGCGAGAAAAGCGGCCTAGTCCGTGGGCTAGTCGATATCGCGCATGAGGCGCCGGATAGCCGGGCTCGCGACAATCGCAACCAAACCCGCGGCAGCCACGATCAAAGCCACATTCCAGAAGAGAGCTGTTGGCGTCAGCTCCTCCAGGCGGCCGGCGAGCAAACCAGCGAAAAGGTTGCCCAGGGCGGCCGCTATGAACCAGACACCCATCATCTGTCCGACTCGCCCTCGCGGCGCGAGTTTCGTCATCGAGGAAAGCCCCACCGGCGATAGGCAGAGCTCACCCGCCGTGTGAAGGAAATAAGTGACCGCTAACCAGGACATGGACACCCGGCTTTCCACCCCTGCGTTCACTGAACCCCAGGAGATCACAAAGAATCCCGCGGCCAGCCCGAACAGGCCAAGAGCGAATTTGACTGGAATCGAGGGGTTGGCGTTGCGGCGCGCCAGCCAGGTCCAGAGCCACCCGAACACCGGCGCCAACAGGACGATGAGAACGGGATTGACATTCTGCAGCCAGCTGGCGGGCATCTCCCAGCCTAGGACGACCCGGTCAGTAAGGTCGCGCGCGAAGAGATTCATGGAGGAGCCGGCCTGCTCGAAGCCGGACCAGAACACAGCCGCGAGGAGATAAAGCCATACGATCACGCCGAGCCGCTTCTTTTCCGTTTTCGATAGGCCTCCCGCGGTAAACAGGTATAGGAAGAAAAGCCCACTGAGAATCAGAATGCCGCTCCCCAGCCACTCCGCCATCTGCCGAATAGTTACAACGATTGCGCCGGAAGTCGCGAGGAATGCCACGATCGCAACGACCGCTCCAATTCCCGCTGCTGTGAGGTAGAAGTTGCGGGAACGCTGTTGGAGGACGCGCGGCTCGTCGGCCGACCGCAACCGACCCGCTTCGCCTAGTCGCTGAGCGCCAACCTTGTATTGGATCAGCCCGAGTACCATACCGATGCCGGCTAGTGAGAAGCCCCAATGGAAGTTGTGTCCCTCGCCGATGAACCCGCATAAGATCGTTCCAAGAAACGCGCCTAGGTTGATCCCCATATAGAAGATGGAGAAGCCGGCATCACGCCTGGCGCCGCCCTCAGGGTACAGGTCGGCCACCATTGTGCTCACGTTCGGTTTCAGCAAGCCGGTACCGAGAGCAATAAGGATCAGCCCGAGGTAGAAGGTCGGCACCATCGGAACGGCCAGAGAGAAGTGGCCACAGGCGATGATGCAACCGCCTACGAAGACCGCCCGCCGTTGTCCCCATAGCTTGTCCGCAACCCACCCGCCCGGCAGCGCGAGCAGATAGACCATCGACGTGTAGAGACCGTAGATCGCCGTGGCCTTAGCTACGTCGAAGCCAAGTCCCGGATTGACCCCGGTAAGCGGGGCGGTCATGAAGAGCACCAAAAGGGCGCGCATGCCGTAGTAGCTGAAGCGCTCCCACATCTCGGTGAAGAATAGCGTCGTCAGCCCGCGCGGGTGTCCCGCGATGCCGCCGCGGTCAAGGCGTTCGCCGGAGGCCGGCTGTGGGTTAGTCGCTTCTTCTACCTGGGACATGGTTCGCGTCTCGCGTTCCGCAACTGATAATGAAATAGGGCCGAGAAAGGGTTCGTTCGACCCCTCATCCCCTGAAATGAACTACCGATTATAGCCCTATCAGGCAGTCCTTCGGCGTGTTGATGTGCTCGCTACACAGTGCTCCTGCCAACCGATCAATCCGTTAGCGCGACACCACCGACCGTGCGCCACAAGGTGCCCGGACGCCACCGCAACCCGCCGGCTCCCCTGCATCGCACCGTCTGTGAGAAGATGGTTCCGCCAGTCAACCACCCTAGCCTGACAAAGCCTGACGCTAGAAATCCCGCGGAATGAGCACCCCCTCGCCGAAGGCCGACTCTGACTTGGCCGACCCTCCCCCTGCGAAGCCGGGTGTTGTTAGGGCAACCTTCCGCGCCTTCCACTACCGCAACTTTCGGCTGATGTGGGCGGGCGCGTTCACCTCCACGACCGGAGCGTTCGTGCAGGAGGTCGCCCAGAGCTGGCTGGTTTACACGTTGACCGAATCGGCCTTCCTGCTGGGGCTCACGGCGTTTCTCAACGGCGCTCCGATCCTGCTGTTTTCCCTATTGGGAGGCGTGGCGGCTGATCGTATGGACCGCCGGAAGCTGCTGCTGTTTTCGCAGTACGTCCAGACGCTCAGCGCCTTCGCGCTGGCACTGCTGCTCTGGTGGGACGTGATCGCTGTCTGGCACATCATGGCGGCAGCCTTCGTCACCGGGGTCGGCCAAGCCTTCGGCGGTCCGGCGTACCAGGCCCTGATTCCTTCTTTGGTGGACGAGGAGGACCTGCCAAACGCAATCGCTTTGATCTCGATCCAGTTCAACCTTGCCCGCGTAGTCGGACCTGTCGTGGGTGGACTCGCGTTCACTACACTCGGAGCGGCGGCTTGTTTCGGGATCAACGGCCTATCCTTCCTGGCCGTCATCGTTTCGCTTCTCATCATTCGGCTGCGCTTCGTGCCTAAGAAAACCGAGGCTCGCGTCCTCCAGAGCCTGCAACAGGGCCTGTCGTTCGTCTACCGGCATCACAGCCTGCTTGCGCTGGTTTTGCTGTCGACGATCACGGCATTCCTAGCCGTGCCGTTGATCATGCTGTTGCCGGTGTTCGCACGCGAAACGTACGGGCTCGAAGCACAAGGCTATAGCATAATGATGGCGTTTTCCGGCGCCGGTGCTGTGATGGGTGCCCTGTTCGTCGCCTGGCTGGGCAACGCGCCTCGCAAGGGCCGCACGTCTCTGCTGATGCAGATGGGATTGGGCGTTGCCACTCTGGCCTTCGCCCTGAGCACCCACCTGTGGCTGGGCTGCGCCTTCATCTTCCTCGCTGGGGGAGCGATTTTGGCCGTGTTCGCACTGCTCAACTCCCTCGTGCAGTTGCTCGCCCCGGAGGAGATGCGCGGCCGCATCCTAAGCGTCTACCACACCTGCTTCCGCGGTGCCATGCCGTTGGGCAACCTGACAGTCGGATCATTGGCGAATCGGTTTACTGCCCCGCTGGTGATCGCGGCCAACGGGGTTATTCTCTTCCTCGTTGCGCTCGTCTACTTGATACGGGACAGGCAAGTGACGCGGCTGTAGCCCGCCGGCGTATGTCTCGCAGCGTCCTAGGGCTACTCTCCGCTGGCCCTGGCATACCTATCGCGTGCTTCGACCGTCAGGTGGTGAGAACCGGCGCTCAGCCTGGTTTGCCGTAAACTTAGATCTGCGACTTGTTCCGAGCTGCCGGCGACGCCCGCAGCGAAGCAAAGGAGCTGCTTCTATTCGGCTCAGTATCCCCAGTCTCCACCGGCCACTTGGACGCTACTTTCGCCGTAAACGCTTTCGGCAGTTCCTACAAGCGTTCGGAGTGTCTAGGGACACCCGTGTGCTTGACGCGGGGGGGTACGAGTATTACTGGCAGTTCTCGGACCTCGTGCCCCGCGTCACAGTTGTGAACCTCGAGGGGCCTACCCCCGGCCGGAGCCAGTGCAGTTGGGTTATCGCCGACGCGCGAATGCTCCCGTTTCGGGAAAGGTCGTTCGAGGTCGCCTTTTCGAACTCCGTGATTGAGCACATCTCGGACCCCGTTGACCGTCAATCTTTCGCCCGGGAGCTGGGACGCGTCGCAGAGCGCTACTATGTCCAGACGCCGAATTTTTGGTTCCCTGTAGAGCCTCACTTGATGACACCCTTTGTTCACTATTTCCCCAAGAAGCTCCAGCGGCGCCTGTTGCGCAACTTCACGGTTTGGGGGGTCCTCGTCCGCCCGACACCCGAGGGGTGCGACGACTTTTTGCGTGACATCCAAATGCTTGATGAGCGCGAGCTGCGGCAGCTGTTTCCCGAAGCCGAGATTTGGCGTGAGCGAGTCTTCGGAATCACTAAGTCGCTTATCGCGGCCTATCGGTAAAACGATGCCTTCTCGCTAAGTTGTCGACCCGCCGGCACTGCTAAGTCGAAGCTTTCGGCGCCACCCCTGGGCAGCCCTGTTGATGCTGTTGCTCGTGCCGGTCTTTATGGCGGGCTCGGCGGCAACGAAGAAGCTTCGCCTGGAAGCAATTGCCTCCGAAGGCGGCCTGACTGGCCCGACGCCCACGCAGTTGCGCTGGAGTCCCGACGGCCGGCTGCTTACCTACATCCTCCAGCGTGACGACCGCGACAAGCGAGATCTGTGGGCCATCGATCGAATCAGTGGTGAGAATCGGGTTCTCGTGACCAACGAAAAGTTAGCGTCCCTGGCGCCTGCCGTCAAGCAAGCCACAAAGGACGAGCGGGAGCGAGAGCGTCGCATGCGGTATTCGGTCGCTTCCTATCTTTGGTCGCCGGACTCGCAATCTATTCTGTTCACCAGCTCCGGGCGACTTTATCTCTACGACTTGGCGACCGAGAAGGCGCGAGCGCTGGCAGCGGGTAAGCAGGAGGTGCGAAACCCGCGGTTTTCGCCCAACGGTCGCTGGGTTTCCTTCCTCTACAAACACGATATCTGGCTCGTCCCCCCGAGTGGTGGGACGGCGCGACAGCTCACGTGGGGAGCGACGGACACCCTATTCCATGGCGATCTCGACTGGGTATATCCGGAGGAATTCGCGATCCGCTCCGGCTACGAGTGGTCGCCCGACGGACGGAGACTCGCGTTTCTCGAGCTCGATCAGAGCTTGGTGCCCACGTATCCTATCCCCAATTTGCTGGACCTCGCGGCCACGGTCGATCTCCAGCGCTATCCGAAAGCCGGAGACCCAAACCCCAAGGTTCGAGTGGGCATCATTGAAGCGAAACCCAGGGCTTCAGGCAAACAACGCCTCGAATGGGTCAACCGCCACAGCGAGTACATACCTCGTATTGCCTGGGCCAACAATGACTTCGTAGCCCTGCAGCTGCTGAACCGGCCGCAAAACGAGCTGGAGCTGATCTTCGCCGACGCTAGGAACGGGAGGAGCCGGACCGTGTTGGTGGAGAAAGACCCTTACTGGATCAATGTGACCGACGATCTCCACTTCCTCAAAGAATCGGAGGAGCTGCTATGGACTTCGGAGCGGACCGGATTCCGGCACATCTACCTTTATGGCTACGACGGCGATCGGAAGAAACAGCTGACTGAAGGCGAATGGGAGGTGAGCAAGGTTGTCGGAGTTGATGCTGAGAACGGCTGGGTTTATTACCTCGCGAACGAAGAAAACCCACTAGGTAACGATCTCTATCGAATAAGACTTGACGGCAGCGGCAAGGAGCGGCTCACAAGTGGTAAGGGAAGTCACAGCATTCTGATGAACGCACCCAAGAATGGCTACGCCGATACGCGTTCGACGCTCACGACGGCGCCGGAAATCGTTATTCGGGACCCGAACAACGACAAGGCGACGCTTGTCCATGGCTCCCTGTCGCTCGACGAATACGAGCTCGTCAAGCCCGAACTCGTCGAGCTGAAATCAGATGGCGCTCTTGTTCGTGTCATGCTAATCAAGCCGCAGCCGCTGGACACGAACCGGCGGTATCCCGCGCTGATGTACGTCTATGGCGGACCCCATGCGCCGACCATTCGCGATGCTTGGGGCCGGCGCTACCTTTTCCATCAGTACCTAGCGCAAAAGGGCTACGTCGTTGCCTACGTCGACGACCGAGCCTCATCTCTTCGCGGGCACCGTTATGAGGCGGCCGTTCGTCGAAACTACGGTTCGACTGCTTTGGAAGATCATCTGGCCGCCGTCAAGTACTTGCGGTCTCTCGACTTCATTGACTCCGAGCGAATCGCGATCTGGGGTTGGAGTGGAGGCGGCTTCAGCACTTGCTTCGCGCTCACCCACAGTGACGTGTTTAAGGTGGGGGTAGCCGTGGCCCCGGTCACGGATTGGCGGTTCTACGATTCGATCTATACCGAGCGCTATATGGGACACCCCGCTGAGCAAGCGAAAGCGTATCGCAGGACTTCGGCGGTCGAAGCCGCCGAGAATCTAGAAGGCCGACTTCTGCTGATGCACCCCACCTCTGACGATAACGTGCATATTCAGAACACGATGCGATTTATCGATGCTTTAGTCAACGCAGGCAAACCCTACGATCTGCTGGTTTATCCGGGAAAGACCCACTCGATCCATGGGGATGCAGCCCGGCTACACTTGTTCCGCGCGACCGAAGATTATTTGCGAAAACACCTGTAGCCTCCGAACTACACTACCCCCAGGGCAAGTACCGCGTCGGCGACCTTGATGAAGCCGCCTATGTTGGCGCCGCGGCCGTAGTCGACGTAGTCGGAATCCCCTCCGTGCTTCACGCATTCGGTGTGGATCCGCTTCATAACTTCTTGCAGCCGCCGATCGACTTCGGCGCGGTCCCAGGTTGTGTATTGCGAATTCTGCGTCCGCTCGAAACCGGAAACAGCGACCCCTCCCGCGTTCGAGGCCTTGCTGGGAGCGTGCAACGTCTTGGCGGCGCGGAAGACCTCTGCCCCCGCCGGGGTTGTCGGCATGTTGGATCCCTCGACCACAGAGAGGACGTCGTTTTTGACGAGATCGGTGGCATCCTGTTCGTCGATTTCGTTTTGGGTCGCGCAGGGGAAGGCGAGGTCCGCTTTCACGGCCCAAGGCTTCTTCCGGGCCTGGTATTCGCAGCCAAACTTTTCCGCGTACTCGGAGATGCGGCCCCGCTTGACCGTCTTGAGATCAACGACGTAGTCGAGTTTCTCTTCATCGATGCCCTCGGGGTCGTAGATAAAGCCCGATGAGTCGGATAGCGTCACCGCCGTGCCGCCCAACTGTAAGATCTTCTCCACGGTGTACAGCGCGACATTCCCGGACCCCGAGACCAGACAGGTTTTCCCTTTCAGGCCGTCCCCCCGCCTTCTCAGCATCTCTCGGAGGAAATACACCACGCCGTAGCCGGTTGCCTCTTTGCGAACGAAGCTGCCGCCCCAGGCCGGCCCCTTGCCGGTGATGACCCCGGTGAACTCACCGGTCAGACGTTTATACTGCCCGAAGAGAAAGCCGATTTCGCGGCCTCCGACGCCGATGTCGCCAGCCGGGATGTCCCTGTCCTCGCCGATGTACTTGAACAGCTCCGTCATAAACGACTGGCAGAACCGCATGACCTCGTCGTTCGATTTCCCCTTAGGATTGAAGTTCGATCCCCCCTTGGCCCCGCCCATGGGCAGCGTGGTGAGACTGTTCTTCAGGACCTGCTCGAATCCCAAGAACTTCATGATGCTCAGGTTGACGGAAGGATGGAATCGCAGCCCGCCTTTGTAGGGGCCGATGGCGTTGTTGAACTGAACCCGCCAGCCGCGATTCGCTCGCACGCAACCCTGGTCGTCCTTCCAAGTCACGCGGAAGATGATGGCCCGGTCCGGCTCGGTCATGCGCTCGAAGACTTGTGCCTCCCGATACTTGTGATCGGCGAGCATGAAGGGGATGACGTGCTCGGCGACCTCCCGTACCGCTTGGTGAAACTCCGGTTGCTCGGGGTTGCGGCGGACCAACCCGTTCATGAACCGATTCAGTTCTGACTCCGCCTCCTGCTTGCCGGCCATGCGACCCTCCTCTCCCCGTTCACCGGTTGCGGATTGGTTGTGACCGGGGTAATCAAAAGCTACCGCAAGCGTAGGCCCGTGCGCCACTCCCGATGTAGTGGGCAGCCCTCTAGATTTGGTCCCAGAAAGCTAAGAGACACCCTTGAGGGAGGCCCCACGTCCGTGGCGCAGGGATATTCAGCGCGCGGGAACTTCTACTGGGAACGGAAACCGGTTGCGAGCTCTCAGCAGCAGACGTGGGCGGCCGAAGACTGGTGAGGGCATGATAGAGGCACAATAAGACTATGGAACTATGAAGAAACCGAATGGCAGGCCGGCTCCCAAATCCTTGGCGATCCGAGGAGCTAATCGAGCAACGACGCGAGTTACTGACCCGACGCGTGACCCCGACTCCGCATCTCTCCCGCCTCGGTCGCGGACTCAGATTCGGTGTCGCGGAGGGATTGAGCGCGGGCATCGACCTCGGTGTCCACGCGTAGAGCTAGTCGCTCTACGGAATTGATAACCAGACACCGGCGTCGGATTTCAAGACAACCTTGCCGCTGGAGCTTGTTTAGCGAGCTCGAAGTCGTTTCCCGAGTCGCGCCAACCAAGCCTGCGAGATCCTTCTGGGAGAGGCGAAACTGCAGGGTCTGCTGCGAGGGATCGTTCCCTCGAGTGCTGCCGGCCCAACGAATCAGGAGCCGAGCAATCCTCTGTTCGACCTCCAGCAGGCTGAGCGATTCGATTTGCTCTTCCAGATGACGCACCCGTTGGCCCAGGACTTCCGCGAAAGACCGCCAAAACTCTGGGTTCTCGCCTGCGTGAGCCAAGACTGCTTCTCGCGGGATGACGGTTACCGAAGCCCGCTCGAGCACTTCGGCCACCGCCCGGCGGATCCGCTCACCGAACACGGCGCCCTCGCCGAAGACTTCTCCGGGCCGAGCGATTTGGAAGATGCATTGTTTGCCGCCTGAACCGGGGACGGAGATCTTCACGCGCCCACTGTGCACCAGGAAAAGCTGATCACTTGGGTCACCAGGGGAATACAGGCGCATCCCACGGTCCAGATTGGACAGTGGTACGGTGCCTTCGAGATTCAGAATCTGACTTGAGAATCCCATGAGAAGGGTAGGCCTTGGCAGTGCGTCAAAGGCCGGCTTCAAGTGTGCATTAAGAATACCAACAAAACGATTTACCCGCCACACGCTGGGATCTACATCTTTCGCCTGAACTTCTGAGCCCTGGCGAAGTACTGCGCCAACTCTTCGGTCCCAAGCTTTTTCCGAAAATCCTCGAGACTTTCGATGAAGGTCGACAAGCCTTTAACCAGATTTCCGCGGTTCGTCGACACGATGTCTTTCCAGATGTCGTAAGAGCTTTCGCCCAGGCGAGTCATGTCACGCAGTGCCGGGCCTGCGACCTCCAAATCCTGTTGCTGTTTCAGGTTTTCGTCCACACAGGAAGCAAGCGCCGTCGAGACCAGCTGGGGCAAATGCGACGTCCAAGTGACAATCCTGTCGTGTTCGGCGGCCGAGCAGAGCTTGATTCTACAGCCGATTTTCTCAAGCCAGTTAACGAAGGATTCCACCACCGGGTCCTTCGGGAGAACACCATCGAAGGGGGTCAACACATAGGTACATCCCCGGAAGATCTCCGGTTCGGCGAGCTGGACGCCCCTGCCCTCCTTGCCCGCCATCGGGTGCCCTCCGACGAACCATGGTGCTTTGTCAAAAACCTCGCCGGCACGTGCGACGATCGCCTCCTTCGTGCTGCCGCAGTCGGTGACCAAGGCATGCGGTTGAACGAACCGGCGAACCTGTGGAAGCAGATCGAGGATTCGATCTACAGGCTGGGCCAAGTAGACAAGGTCGGCGGCGCTAACGGCTTCTTCGAGCGGGCCGGCGCTGTCTACGGCTCCCAGCGCCAGCGCCTCTTCCAGGGTGCGGGGCGAGCTGACCCCAAGAATCCGGCCCCTAAAACCGTGTGCTCGTAAGGCGAGTCCGAGGGAACCTCCGATCAAGCCGACTCCCACGATCGTTACGGTTTGGATTGCCATCTCTGATGCGTCCGGTCGTTCCCAGTGGCCTGGGGGCCCGACTAAAGTGGATCGGCGGGTTTGCCGCTTGACTCAGCCTCTTCCTCGGACGCCCGCGCCGCCTCCTGGACAGCCCGCATCTCTTTCATAATGGTCTCGAAGATCCGGCGAACGGCGGCGTTATCGAGCGGCCCGTCGTTGTGTGTTTGAAGGTTTGAGACAACTTCGTTCTCGCGGTTAGGCTCGTGGACCGGAACGTTCATCTGCCGTTTGATGGGCGCGAGCCCGAGCACGTAGCGGCCTCGTTCATTGAGCATCGCCAGGATCCTGCGGTCCAGGGCGTCAATCCGCGCCCTCCACTCCCGAAGATCCGACGCTTGCTTCGCCATTAGATCAGGTTACGGTGAACTGCTTTCGACCTTCAGCCCGTCTTTCAACTCGGCTGCGAAGGAGCTGAGCTTATCGGCGAGGCCGGGGTCCTGTTGGTTTTCGGCGATGAGCCGAACGAACGCACTGCCTACGACTGCGGCATCTACGTGCGGAGCCAGTGCCATCATATGCTCGCGTTTCGACAAGCCGAAACCCACAGCCAGCGGGAGGGAGGTTACCGCCCGTGTCCGCTGGATGAGTGGCAGGACCTGATCGGAAAGCGCGGTCCGCTCGCCGGTCACCCCCGCCCTCGAAACAAGATAAACGAATCCACTGCACGATTGCGACAATAATCGCAAGCGCTCATCTTTTGTGGTCTGCGACACGAGGAACACTGTTTCCAGTCCACGGTTGCGCATTTCGCGTATATAGGAGCCCGCCTCTTCAATGTTAAGATCCGTCAGCAGTGCCCCGTCGGCGCCCGCCGCAGCGGCATCAGCCGCAAACTTTTCAAATCCGTACCGTAAGACAGGATTTATATAGCTGAAGATGACGACCGGAATCTCCGATTTCCGCCGCAGCTCGCGGAGCATCTCGATCACGATCTTCAAAGTAGTGCCGGCACGAAGCGATCTTTCGGTGGCTCGTTGGATAACCGGCCCATCCGCGATCGGATCTGAAAAAGGCACTCCTAGCTCGATGATGTCGGTCCCGCCTCTTTCCAATCCAAGAACGAACTCAACAGTTCGGTTAGGCTCGGGATCGCCCGCCGTCAAGTAGGCGATCAACCCCCGAGTCTTTTCTCGAGCCAGCCGCTCAAAGGCTTTCGCAATACGACTCATCTGCCTGCAAACAACTTCTCAAACGATCGCGGCCCTCCGCCAGCGGCGATCGGTTTGTACTTCTCACGGCTTGGAAAAATCGGGTACAGCCAGCCAGTTCGCTTCAGGCTGAGTCCTTTGTTTCGAGGGCCATGACGGCGAGCGAATTGGTGGCAGTCCTGGCAGTCACCATTTTTCGCTCCTGCACCACTTTTGCCACAGGCTGCTACCCTAGCTCCGGCATGTTTTCGCGGAAGATGGTGATATCCTTGTCACCCCGGCCCGAGAGATTGATCAAGAATACCTGACCCTTCGCCTGCGGCGCGCGCCGAGCGGCCTCTGCGACAGCATGGGCGGACTCCAGCGCCGGGATGATTCCCTCCAGCTCGGAAAGCAGTCGCACAGCCTCCAGCGCTTCTTCGTCTGATCGCGACAGGTACTCGACGCGCCCCGAGTCCTTTAACCACGCGTGTTCGGGACCCACCGACGCGTAGTCGAGGCCGGCCGAAACCGAGTGAGTGAGCGCTATCTGGCCGTCGGCGTTCTGCAACACGTAGCTGTAGGAGCCGTGGAGCACGCCGGGGCTGCCGCCCGAAAAACGTGCCGCGTGGTCGCCTAACTCCAAGCCGCGGCCACCAGCCTCCACCCCCACCATCCGAACGTTCTCGTCCGCGAGGAACGGATGAAATAACCCGATCGAGTTGCTGCCGCCTCCGACGCAGGCCAGCAACAGATCGGGCAGTCGCCCGCCACTGGCCTCGAGGAACTGCTGTCGCGCTTCTCGTCCGATCACGGTCTGAAAATCCCTCACCATCCTAGGGTAGGGGTGCGGGCCGAGCACCGAGCCCAACAGATAGTGGGTTGTTTCGAAGCTCGAGACCCAGTCCCGCATCGCTTCGCTGATGGCGTCCTTGAGGGTGCGGCTACCGGCGTCCACCGCGACCACCTCGGCACCCAACAGACGCATTCGGAAAACATTGAGACTCTGCCGCCGCATGTCCTCCTCGCCCATGTAGACGCGGCATTGTTGCGCGAATAACGCGGCCACCGTGGCCGACGCAACCCCGTGCTGCCCGGCGCCTGTTTCGGCGATAATGCGCTGTTTGCCCATGCGCCGTGCCAGCAGCGCCTGCCCGAGACAGTGGTTGATCTTGTGGGCTCCTGTGTGAAGTAGGTCTTCGCGCTTGAGATAGATCTCCGCGCCACCGAGATGCTCGCTCAGCCGTCTGGCGTGGAACAGCGGTGTGGGGCGACCGGCATACTGGCGTGAAAGCTCCGCAAGCTCTGTTTGAAACTCGGGGTTCTCGACCGCTTCGTCATAGGTGCGCTCGAGCTGCTCGAGAGGCGCGACGAGGATTTCCGGAACATACTGGCCTCCGTAGGGGCCAAAATGGCCCTGTGAATCCGGCAACGTAGCGGTACTTTGCGTAGCCATCCTCTATTGTTGAGGGGAACAGGCAGCTTCCAGATACTGCCGAACTTTCTCGGAGTCTTTGACACCCGGCTTCCGCTCCAATCTCGAGCTGGCGTCTACTCCCCAGGGGTCGACTTCCCGGATCGCTTCGCCTACATTGCCGCCGTCAAGTCCCCCAGCCACGATGATCTTGCCGTGACGTTTGGCCTCCTGTGCCCTGGGCCACGGAAAAGCGCGGCCGCTGCCGCCGTAAGATCCCTCCTCGGACGCACCGTCAAGCAGAACGGCTTCGCACGAGTATTCGTCGATCTCTTGGAGTGCGAAATAGGGCCTTACCCGAAAAGCCTTCCAGATCCGTAGTTCACCAAGCGCTCGGCAAACCTCAGGAGTCTCGTCTCCATGTAGTTGCACAACGTCGAGGTTCACTGCCCGTTTGACATTGAGGATTTGCGAAGGCTTTTCATCGACAAAGACCCCGACCCGCAACACGTCCTTCGGTACCGCCGCCGAGATCATAGCCGCCATCTCCACCCTAACGTAGCGGGGGCTACCGGCGAAAAAGACGAATCCCAGAGCCGTCGCGCCGTGTTGAGCGGCGAACAAAGCGTCGGCCAAGCCGGTGATGCCGCAGACTTTAATGACCTCGGGAGGCAAGATCGCTCACTCCTTGAATCATACGAGATAGCGCCTCGCCCGGGTCAGGTTGCTTCATCAGGCTCTCACCGATCAAGAAGCCCCGATAGCCCGCCTGGGTGAGGCGATCTATGTCTTCCGGCGCCCGGATGCCGCTTTCACTGATTGCTAGCACATGCGAGGGAATCCGCTCCGCTAGCCGTAGCGAAGTGTCAAGAGAAACTTCTAGTGTCTTTAGGTCACGGTTGTTGACGCCGACGAACTCAGCTCCGGCCTCGAGGGCTCGATCGAGTTCCCTTTCATCATGGACTTCGACAAGAGGCTCCAACCCGAGATCCCGGGCCGCCTGCAGCAGCTCCGTTAGCTCTTCACTTGTCAGGGCCGCCACGATCAGTAGTACCGCGTCAGCCCCCGCCGAAGCCGCCTCCACCAGATGGTATCGATCGAGCGTAAAGTCTTTTCGTAGAACTGGTAAGCGCGTCGCGTCCCGAGCCCGGTTGAGGTGGTCCAACGAGCCCTGAAAAAACTGCGGGTCGGTCAACACCGACAGTGCCGCCGCGCCGGCGGTCTCGTAACGGGTGGCAATCCCAGCGGGATCAAAGTCCTCCGCTATGACCCCCGCCGACGGAGAAGCCTTCTTAATCTCTGCGATGATGGCAGGATGCCTGGTCGCCAGCGCCTCTCGAAAAGAGCGCTGCGGGGCTCGGGGACGCTTCTCCAGTTCTTCGATCTTTATCAGTGCTCGCTGCGCGACTAGCTCTGCCCTTTTGCGAACGATGATTTGATCTAAAACGGTTAGTTCCGCAGCCCGCACAGCCTATTCATCCCAATAAGAAAGACTCCGAAAAGCCGTATCTCATCGTACCCGTAGCCCCGGAAGGGAGTCAACGAAAGGGGCATAGATCTACACCTCGGCGGTCTTTTTCTCCGCTGCCAGAGAAGCGGGAATCCCGCTCTTATACGACGGGTATTGCAACCTGACCCCAAGTGCTCGCCGGACCGCTTCTCCGTCCACGCGCCGGTCCGAGCGCCGAGTTTCGTCCACACCGGACTCGGTGGTCGACGCGGGCATAGGCAACTCAAAGAGCTTGGCACAGAACGCTGCAATCTCGCCGGAGGTACACGGGTCCTTGTCGGCAACGGGGAAGGCCCCCGTAAGCTCGGACCCCAGTGCGGCGACGACATGCTGAGCGAGGTCGTCCACGTGAATCCGCGAAACCCAATTTCCACCGTCGCCGACAAGTTTGAACCGGCCTTCGCGCATGGCGACGTGTACCCCGCGCCCCGGACCATAGATCGCCGCCGGCCGCAAGAGGAGGGAAGACCAGGGCCCGGCCGCGACCTGCTCCTCCGCTTTGACCCGCAGCCTTTGCCGCTCGGTCACCGGCGCCACGACCGTGGTCTCATCAACCTCGCGCGACTTGCCGTAGACACCCGTCGTCGATAGGTAAACCACCCGGGAAGGCAGGTCCCCCAGTGCTTCGAGAAGCTGAGGAGTTGGATCAAATAGCCCGTTAGAGACCCGCAGCGTGGGCACGGAAAGCAGGACCGAGGTTCCCCCGGGAAGTTCTTCACGCAGTGCCGCCAGGGTTTCGGGCTCGAACACGTCAACCCGCCGCACGTCGGCGCCGGCTGCGTGCAACACTCGAAGCTTGGAATCATCGGTAGTTGTTACGATCACCCGGGCGTCGCGGGACAGCATCTCGCGCGCCACGCGACGGCCCGTGTATCCGCAACCGACAATGAGAACCGTCATCGGGTTACTGCGTTGGACCGGGAGCCTCACTGGTACATTGACTGCCGCTCATCGGAAATCAAGCTGCGGCCATGCCGGGCGCGACCAGCGGTGATCAGCCGTATTTCAGAATAACGCCGGGGTCGGGCGGAGTTCAGCGAGAGTCGGCGGTCCGACGGACCTGTGCTGCTCGTTGCAATAATCTCACAGGTCGACCGGAGTACCCCTGCGATCGTCTCCCGTCGGTGCTAAGCTGTTCCAGAATCTCGCTCATTGTCTAAACGGAGACTACATGAAAATGACGGCTGCCGAATGGTTTGTGAAAGGCCTGCAAGAACGTGGCGTCGAGTGGATAGCGACGCTGTGTGGCCACGGACTCGACCCGCTCTACGAAGCCGCCAAGAAGTTGGGCGTACGCCTGGTCGACACCCGCAACGAGCAGGCCGCAGCCTACGCGGCCGAAGCTTTCGGAAGCCTGACGCGGCGTCCCGGCGTTGTCGCCGTCTCGAGTATCGGACACGTGAACGCGATCATGGGTGTCGCGAACGCTTACTACAGCCGCGCGCCCATGCTGCTGATCTCGGGTGCCGGAAACCAAAGCACATCCGGCATGGGTCATTTCCAGGACTATGATCAGGTAGCCCTCGCTAGTTCGCTGACCAAATATGGGCGTGTCGTCGATCGCCCCGAGCGCACCGTTCAGATTCTTGACGAAGCTTGGCTGGCGACAACTGACCTTCCGCCGGGGCCGGTCCATCTGAGTTTTCCGCTGGACGTGCAAGACACTGAAGTCGACAGCGAACAAATGGTCCAACCGCTGCCGGTCGCGCCCTCTTCCTCAATGCCGGGTGACGATCTCGACGAAGCCGTGTCGTGCCTGGCGGAGGCTGAGCGTCCTCTCATTGTGGCTGGCAGCGGTGTCCACTACGTGGGCGAAGGCGACGCTCTAGCTAGCTTCGCCGAGACGTTCTCCGTGCCCCTCGGTGTTCTGGCGCTAGATCGTGACTCGATCAAACGCCCTCACCCGAGCTTCGTGGGACTTGTTGGCGCTTTGACCGGAGGACCGCGACTACTATCAGACGCCGACTGCGTCATCCTCGCCGGCGCCGACGTTGACTACCGCCTCGGGTTTCTTGGTCCGAACACCATCCCAAGCGACGCCCGTATCCTGCGGATTGCTCAAGGCTGGCAAACCTTCGCCAAGATCTACGAAGAAAGCAATGGGAAGCGCCATACGGACTGGCTAGCCGAGGCTCGGCGGCGCTGGATGGAGTTTCGGCAATCCATCGAAGAAAAGGGCGCCGAGCAGGCGAAGCAGGGGTTGCACGCCGTCCAGATCGCAGCCGAATTGCGGGAGCTGCTGACGGACGAAACTGTGCTGCTAATAGACGCCGGCAGCGCCGCCCAGTGGGCTCATCATCTTTTGTGTGATCAGTATCCTCGCGACCGGCTCAGCTGCGGTCCGAGCGGCGTTGTGGGCTGGGGGCTCGGCGGCGCAATGGGAGCCAGAATGGCTTTCCCCGATCGCCCTGTGATCCTGCTTTCTGGGGACGGCTCTTTCACGTTTACCGTAGCGGAGATTGAATGCGCCGTCCGGCAAGGTCTGCCGTTCGTTGTGATCGTGGCCGACGATCAGGCGTGGGGTATCACGATGTCGGGTCACATCAAACGCTTTGGGGAACCGATCAGCAGTACATTGGGCCCGATCGATTTCGTCAAGCTCGCTGAGTCGTTCGGAGCTCGGGGGGTGCTGGCCGAAACGCAAGAAGAATTCCGGAGCGCTGTCGAAGAAGCAACTACCCTCGACACCGTAACCGTGGTTCACGTACCGATCGTCGGCGGCAACCCCTAATCGCCTCGAGTTGACGGGGTTGATTGATACTCAGCCCACTCGCGATCGAGATCTTCAAGGTAGCTTTGGATCTCCTCGGGGGGAAGGAATGCATACCGAAACCCGTTTTTCATAAGCTCAATCAGGTTTTGGTCGCTGATTCCCACGTTGGAGACATGCTTGAATTCTTCGGCTAGGGTAGTCGAGAAAAACGTGGGATCGTCCGTGTTAATGGTGACCGGAACGCCGGCTTCATATAATGCCTTCACCGGATGGGCCTCATAGGAAGGATAAACACCCGTCTTTAGATTGCTCGTCGGGCAAACTTCGATTGGAATCCGGTGCTCGCTGAGATAGTCAACCAGCCGCTTGTCTTCAATCGCTCGGACACCATGGCCGATTCGCTCTGCTTTCAACAGGCGAAGCGCGTCCCAGACGCTGTCGGGGCCCAGCCCTTCGCCCGCGTGGACACTGAGACGCAGCCCGCGGTCGCGAGCAGTCTCGTAAACGTCAACGAACTCAGCCGGCGGGAACTGCTGCTCGCTTCCGCCCAAGGTGATCCCAACAACACTCGAAGGCCGAACCTGCAGAATATCCCCGAGTAGGCTCAGCGCGGCCTCTGCACCAATGTTTCGGACGAGGTCGACGATCCACTGAACTCGAATTCGAGATTCTTCGGCCGCTTCGTCTAGAGACGCCAGCAGGTCTTCGAGGGCAATCCCTTGATTCAGGTACTCTACGACCGAGACCGTAATCTCGGCGTAGACGATGTGCTGGGATTCCATGTCCCGGAGCACGGCGGAGACGAGATCCCTGAACCGACCAATGTCCGGGACGAAATAGGCGGTAAAAAGGTACGTCGCCAGAAACTGGTCGAATGTCTGAGTACGAAATAGCGAGTCAACGCGATTCGTTAACCCTGGGCGAGACTTGAGAAACGGCCGTATATTGTCGCACTGCCGGAACAGCTCGAGTTGGCGGGGCGGCGCTTTCGCTAAGGCCACCTCCGGCGGACGCCGGCGGAGCAGGTCGGCGAACAGCTTGCGAGGCATCGCGCCTCGCAAATGAACATGTAGTTCAGCTTTGGGCGCAGTCCGGATAAAGTCGCTGAAATCCAAGGACGTAGTTTACTTTATCCAACGTCAGGCGCTTCGGCCGGCAGTGGTGATCTGAGCTGACCCGTAAGCTGCCTTAGACAAAACGTCCTGATCGTCCTGGCGACGTGGCGTACGCTTTCAGCGTGCCGTGTCGGGCTTTCGAGCCCGACATTTGGGAATCCATAGTGACTCGTCTCAGGACAGTCGCTAGCTTCGCTCGGCGGAGACGGCGGCCTCCGCGATCACCTCTGCGTCTCGCGGTCCCGGCACTCCGTCCGGCCGATAGCCTTTCTCGTAGAGGGCCGCAAGCTCCCCCGGGGCTTGCCCCGCGAGATCCCGAAGCAGGATCGAAAGATTCCTCCACGTCTGGCGCACGGAGCCCATTTGCTCAAAACGTCGCGCAGACGTGACGACCGTGTGCGGGCTGCGAGTCATCCTCCCGTGCTTGCCGGCAAGCCGCAGCCAGTGAACATCCTCCAACACAGGAATCTCGGGGAATCCCCCGGTGGCGCGGAAGAATTCGCGTCGCACGAAGATACCCTGGTCGCCGAAGCACGTCCACGGTCTAGCCAGCCGGGTAAAGAATGCCAGGAGGCTAGGCAGCCAGACGGGAGGATCGAATCGCAGCCGGAACGCGCCGAAATCACCCCCCCGCGAATCCAAGAGTTCCGGCAAGCCGGCGATCGCACCGCGTGAAGGCCGGGTGTCGCTATGGAGGAAAAGCAGAACGTCTCCACTCGCAACCGCCGCGCCGCAGTTCATCTGACAACCCCGTCCGCGGTCACTCTCCACCAAGCGAACCGACGGGAATCGGCGAGCGGCCTCGACACTGCCGTCTCGGCTGCCGCCATCTACCACGATGATTTCCGGCGAACCGGGCTCTTCGAGAAGCCGCGGCAGAAGGGCTTCGAGAGACTCCCGGTCATTCCAGACCGGCACGATGACCGAGATCACAGACCCACTTCCCTTCTGGAGGACACCCACCCGGGAGCAGCGAAACGTGGCTTCCCCTTTGGCTAGATTATCAGAATCCATTGAAATCCCACCATACGCGTGGGAAGGGGTCGCTATCCGACAGCCGGGGCCCGGACATCGAGCGATGAGGCGGTGCACTATCCGTACACAAAACCCCGGCAAACAGGGGACGCGAACGGACTCCCCTGGGGGGCACAGCTGTATGTCATTGAAAAACTTGGTGAGGCGGCTGGGATTCGAACCCAGGACCCACGGCTTAAAAGGCCTAGGCGTTCTTTTCATCGTTTCCACAACTTTCTCTGATTTCCATGGACTTACGCGGTTTCGGGGCGTCTGCTTTCGCTCATGCATCTCACCCTTTTAGGGCCTAGAGACCGGGTTTTGGTACGGTTTTGGTACGGTTCTTGGTTGTCGAAAGGCATCCCGGGGCCAACCTCATCCGTGCGCACCTCGAAGATGTCGTGGTTTCGCCTTCTGCTGGCCATGATGCGGTATTTGTCCAGCCGCGGTCAGAGCCATCGAGGGAAGGCCTGGCGATACAACCATCTAGAACGAGGGTCGCCTTTCAGTAGCACCGTTGCCCAACGCCGGTTTTAACGCGTAAACGGTGCTTGGCTACGCGCTCGACAGCAGCAACTCAACGCTGAGCCAACCCGTAAGGAAAAGCACCAGGATCGCGACGAGATTGATCCATCCGTGAGAGGAACTAGTGTAGTGCCACTAACGGTTCTGGACAATGGCGTGGGTTTTGGCGGCGCGCTCGACTTTGGCGAGGATATCTTGTGCCGGAGCTGTCCAGACAAAGGGCTTGGGCGCTTGGTTGCTCGCTTCCAGGTACTCGTGGATGGCGGCCTCGAGTTCGGGAACACTGCGGAACACGCCGCGGCGGATGCGCTTCTGTGTCAGCTCGCGGAACCAGCGCTCGACGAGATTGAGCCAAGAAGAAGACGTGGGAATGAAGTGAAAGCGGGGGTGCTTCGCGAGCCACTTCTTCACTTGCTCATGCTTGTGCGTGGAGTAGTTGTCCACGATCAGATGCAGCTCCAGCGCCGGTGGCGTTTCGCGGTCGATCTTGCGTAGGAATTTGAGGAATTCCTGGTGCCGATGTCGCGGCAGACACTCGCCGATCACCTTGCCGTCGAGCACATTGAAGGCGGCGAACAACGTCGTTGTGCCATGTCGTTTGAAGTCGTGGGTCATGGTGCCGGCACGACCCCTTTTCAGGGGCAGTCCCGGCTGGCTGCGGTCTAAGGCTTGGATCTGACTTTTCTCATCGACACTGAGCACCAGTGCGTGCTCGGGCGGATTCAAGTACAGACCGACCACGTCGCGGAGTTTCTCGACGAACTGCTTGTCGCGGCTGAGCTTGAAAGTTTCGAGGCGATGGGGCTGCAGTCCGTGCGCTTTCCAGACGCGCTGGATGGCCATCTTGGAGACGCCCAAGTGCTTGGCGAGGGTGCGGGTGCTCCAATGCGTGGCCGCCCGGGGCTTCTCGTGAAGCGTTGTATCGAGGATGCATTGGACGAATTCAGCGGAGAGCGCCGGTTTGCGTCCGGGGCGCGTCCGATCGCGGAGTCCGTCGAGGCCGGACTGGGCGAAGCGCTTTCGCCACAGGATGACGGTCTTGCGGTTGACGCCGAGTTCGCGGGCAATGGCGTGGTTCGCCAACCCCTGCGCACACAGCAAAACAATGCCTGCCCGTAAGGCCATTTTCTGGGCTGTGTTGCCTCCTCGAACCAGGCGACGAAGAGCGTTTCGCTGCGGAGCGGTGAGGGGTAGAGCGTCAGCGGATGGCCACATAAACCATCCTACCGTGAAAAGGGTGTTATTGTCCAGTTCTTTATGTGGCACTACACTAGCATGGCAAGGTCGATGGACCTACACCGCGGCCATCTCTTACAACTCCTGCCGCAATCGGCACTGTCCCAAGTGCCAGACCAACGCGCGGGACAAGTGGCTAGCTGCTCGCGAGGATGAGCTGCTGCCGGTTCCCTACGTGCATGTGGTCTTCACGCTTCCCCACCAACTGGCTCGCTTGGCCTTCCACAACAAGAAGGTCCTCTAGGGGCTATTGTTCCGCGCCAGTGCGGACAGCCTTTTGGAGGTCGCCGCCGATCCCAAGCACCTCGGTGCCCAGATCGGCTTCCTCAGCGTGCTGCACACCTGGGGCCAGAATCTCCTCCACCATCCGCACGTCCACTGTGTGATTCCGGCCGGGGGACTCTCGCCCGATCACAAAGCCTGGGTGCGTCCACGCTATCGCTTCTTTCTGCCGGTGAAGGTGCTCAGCCGTATCTTCCGCGGCAAGTTCGTCGCCGCTCTGAAGCGAGCCTACCGCAACAACGAGCTTTGTTTGCCCGGCGCACTGAAACCTTTGGCAAAAGACAAGGCCTTCCGCTCTTTCCTGCGTTCGCTGTTTCGCGAAGACTGGTTTGTTTATGCCAAGCCGCCTTTCGGCGGCCCGCGGTACGTTCTCAACTACTTGGCACGATACACCCAACGGGTCGCGATCTCGAATCACCGCTTGGTCGCTTTGGCCGATGGCAAGGTCACCTTCCGTTGGAAAGATTATGCCCACGGCAGCAAACAACGGCTGATGACGCTCACGGCCGAAGAGTTCCTTCGGAGGTTCCTGCAGCACGTGCTGCCGCGCGGCTTCATTCGTATCCGCTTCTTCGGCTTCCGGGCGCGCCCGCGTGTCACCTGACGCGCTTAGCGGAAGTGTATCGTACGCCCGCATCCGCAGCGCGAACACGCCGCGAAGTCCGTCGCAGAGCCCTTTCGCGATCCGTCACCACCGTCCCCAAACCGTCGTTCGTTCCAATCGCCGCACACGCCAACCCAAAAGCAGTGCCCCCGAAGCCACGAAACTCGATTCCATCCCCATAGCCGTGCCAACTTGACCGCGTCCGCCGCAAACACGAGCGGCTTCCTTCAAACGCCCTTATCCAAAGTAACCCGGCGATCAGCCCCTCACCTTTACTCGCGCCTCCCAGCGCCGGGTTACTCCAGATAAGGTTCTAACGTTAGTGCGGATTTGGGTCCTGTGAGCGGACGGATGCTTCAAAGCGCAGGCCCCGTACCGCCCGCCCACGCTACAATGTTGGGCGAAAGCGTCGCTGTCGCTTAGCTGTCGAGAAATGATTTCGCATTGAGCTGTGAGGCATCAGAGTTCTGCAACCCCGTCGTCGAACTAGTCGAAATCGAGTCCCATCAGGTGGCTAGCGAGACTCTGGGCCCATAGCGAGTGACATCAGTTGTTACCGACATCTAAGGGTTTAATGCGGGAATTTCAAGGCGCAAGCACGCGGCGGGGAGGCAGCTTGGGTCTATGAGCGACCCTACCCGACATCGGAACTCACGCAGGATACTCGCGGTCCTAACGCTTCCATTCTTCCTCGGCCTTAATTCCCAAATAGAGGCGCAGGAGAAAGCAGAACCGACGAAGGGTCCAGAGGCCATATCCGTCTTTCCCCTGGCTGCTCAGCGAGGCTCGGTCTTCGATGCGCAGGTCCGGGGGAAGAAACTTGAAGGCCTCTATGCAGTTTGGTTCGCCCAGCCGGGCGCGAGTGCCGAGATCGAAAGAGTCGAACCGATCGAGCTCGACACCGAATGCGCTGTCAATTGCGCCCAGACGGGCGAGGAAAAACCTGTCCTCGGTCATCTAGCGTTCTTGAAGATCAAGGTCGACCCCACGGCGAAAAGAGGGAAGCACGCTTTCCGTTTGGTAACGCCGCGTGGCGTCTCGAACGCCTTGGAGTTCGTGGTCGGCACCCAACCCGTCATTCTGGAGGCGGGTAATGACAACGACCACGCCGCCCAAGCCCAAAAACTCGAGATTCCTTCGGTGATCGCCGGCAGGATGGAGGAGCTGGGCGATCGGGATTTCTATTCGTTCGACGTGGCCGCGGGGCAGGAGTTGACCTTCCACGCGGTTTCCAACACGACTCTTAATAACTATGACTCGGCGCAATTGACGCTCTACCGAGAAGGGAGCAGCTGGTTCGACTCCGAGCGGCCGCGGCATCTGGTGTTTTCTCAAGATTCTCGTTTGAACTACACTTTCGACACAGCAGGGCGTTATTTCGTTGCGGTCACATCGTTCCAAGGAGTTGGCGGGCCGGACGTGGCTTACCGCCTCTGCGTGGGCCACCCCGATGCGCGGCATTTTTCGAAGGATGAGGAACAGATCATTCCTCCATCGTTGATCGATAAGCTGCAAATCCCTTTTCAGAGGAAGCTCGAATCCGATCGCCTGCAAGCGCTGCAATCGAGGACTGTTGTGGAGAAGCCAGGAGGACACGACTCCGGGGAGGGGAAGTCTTCTTCGGCGACGGGCAGGGTGGCTGCGAGCGAATGGACCGATACGCTTCAGGTGCCCGCGGGTTACAGCGTCTTGGCCGAACAAGAGCCCAACGAAACTGCGGACCAGGCATTGGAGGTAACCCTTCCGGTTCTGCTGGAAGGCACAATCGAACGTCCTGCCGATGTGGATACCTTCAAGCTGAGAATCCCGGCTAAGGCAAAGTTGGCATTCGAAATCGAGGGCCCCGAGGCGGTTACGCCCACTTTCAATCCGCATGTATCGGTTATTGACGCCAACGGCGAGGAGATGCTGACCAACTACTTCCGAACGATGGACGACGGTGCGAATAGGTGGGCCAGGATGATCCGGAGCAAAGTGATCTACACGTTTGAGAGAGAAGGCGACTACACTTTACAGATTCGGGACATTACGGCTCGATATGGAGAGCCGGCCTTCAAATACCGGGTTCTCGTTCGACCCCAGATCCCGCATGTCGGTAAAATTGAGGTACAAGAAGACGCGGCGAATCTCGTTCCCGGCGAGGCCAGCAAGCTGACGATCATCACCGACCAAGAGGAAGGTTTCGGCGGTGAAGTCGTCCTCAAGATTGAGGGCTTGCCGCGCGGAGTCGAAGCGCTGGCCGGCGCCGATGTAGAGCCGGACACGGGGCTCCCTTTTCCCGAAGTCCATAAGGAACGTTTCGTCCCCAAGAGCAAGAAAACGACCATCGTGTTGGTGGCGGCGGCTGACGCGCCCGCCACGGAGATGCCTAAAGTAGCTCGCATCACCGCCCGACCTGTGGTCGGGGGGAAACTGGGAGCGCCTTTGAAGGTTAGAGATCTTCCGGTTATGGTGCTGAAGCCGAGTCAACAGTTAGACGTTGGAGGCGATTCATCGGGGAGGCTGTAGGAAAGATGACGATGCGGAAAAGTTCGTGGAGCTGTTGGCTAGCCATCGCCGTTGTGGGGGGGGGCGCTTCTTCCGGTGCTTTACTCGCCGAAAGTACGCCGGCAAAAGTTCTTTCCTTGCGCCTAGCCCCGGAGAATCCCACACTTTGGGGAACTAAGAGTCTCTAACAAAACCCTTCTCACACTCTAGAACCCATCAGTCCCGGATTTGTTAATTGGCAGCTGACTCTTCCGTCAGCCGTCTGCGCTTGAAGACAGGCCGCACCCGTGACGGTGCGCCCGCAGCTCTTTCAGCAAGCGAAATGCAGTCCGTACACGCTCACCGGAAATTCTCGATCAGCATGATGTCCTCGCCGTTGGGATTTTGCAGTGTGTAAAGAATCGATTCGCCGTCGGGAGAGACTGCTAGGCCCACCTGTGAGTGCCCGGCTGGAGCGACTAGGGTCGTCGCCTCCCGTGGCAAAATCGAAAAACTGGTTAAGGAGATGAAAGCAAATGAACCCGACACGCTCAAGATGGAATGCTACTTTGCTGATGAATCAAGCGCAGTAATCGTGCACGACTTGTTTAAGGACGGCGCAGCATTGGGCACTCATCTAGGCGGAACGGCAGCTCATCACTTCCCCAGGCTATCTGAAATAGCAGTACCTGGTCCTTTCCTGTTCTGTGGCGACGTGCCAGATGAATTAAAGCAGGCAGTAGAGGGAATGAACATGGGAGCCATCTTCGGAACCCGTGCCTTTGGGTTCACGCGAAGTCCATCTGAGACGTCGTAGGTCCAACCCGAGCTGCCCAGGTGGTGCCGGCCAGGTGTGGAAGAAACCCGTAATGGGAGGGAAACCCATACAGCAGTTGCCCTGCCAAATCCTACCAAGCGAAGCGTCTGCCGCGAAGCGACTTCGTTGTGTGCTGGGCATGCTCAGCAGCTGGGAGGTGAAAGTCCTCTGGCCAACCTGAGGGAGGTGAAGGCCTAGTGATGATGCAAGGGCTACCGCCGCGAGGCGGGGTCTGAAAGAAGCATGGATCAAATGTGCGAGTCGATGGACAAAAACCGGATACGAGGCGCCAGCGCCGGACGAGCGGGCAACTTACCGCGAAGTCCATATGCATCAAGGGTGCAAAGCGTAGATCCGGCGACTGTGCACGGAAGGCGGCTGAGCTTACCCCAGGAGATCTGCCTAGTGTCGCTTCGACGACTGAGGCTGTCGAGAGGCAGCCTGACCGCCGGGCAGAAGTCAGCAGAGGGCATAGTAAGCCATGACGTCGGCAAGGCTAGTGAGGCACTCCGAATGCCGAAAGGCGGAGCAATGGATAGGCCGAGCCGGGAACGGTGGCTGAAGGCCCGAACGAGAGGAGCGGTGAGTAGACCATGAGTCTCAAGGACGACAGGCGGCAGAATGTCCAGTTTAAACTGGACTTTTCTTCCGCGCCCACGGGTGAAGCCCAGCAGGCGGGAAGGGATGCTTAACTATATAGTTAACTGTGGACTATAGGATTGGCATGAAGCACGATCATCCATCACCAAGGCCAACTTCGCCCGCGAGATTGGCGTCTCCAAAGCACGAGTCTCTCAGCTGGTCAAACTTGGCCTGCCGGTACTTCCCAATGGGCGGCTCCAGCGCCGAGAAGCTCGTGATTGGTATCGCGCCAACATCACTCCCCCGATGATCAAGCGGGGGCGACAGAATCCCACGCTGGAGCTGGTGGAGGCTTCCGATCCAGCTCCGATTGAAGAGGAGGCTCGTCTCATTACCAAGGCCCAGTTCAGGGAGTGCTGGCGCAAGGCTGGCCTGGAGGGTGCTGCCTGGGTCGCTAATGAGTTGCGTCATCCGAAGCGAGTCCAGGTGATCGCGGAGATGGCAGCCCGGCTTGGATGCACGGCAGCTCAGGCGTATGGGGTTTCGCAGGTCTACGAACGGCTGGTGACGGGCTGGGTGTTTCCGCTGGAGGACCACCACAGGCAAGACCACCGCCTTGCGAATTGCAGCGAGCGTCTGGGGCTGTCCAGACGAGCGCGCCGCTGAGGCAGCGATTGGCACCTGGGATTCCACCCGGGTGGCATTGGAACGGGGCGCCGCTGTTCTACACGACCTACCGTTAGTCCTGGATGACACCAAGCGGGCCAAGAACAAAAAACTTGTGTCCGAGACGCTCTACCAAATTGCAAACGGACGAGGTCGCGCTCGCGGGAACGTCGTGAGCCTGGATGCTACCAAAACCTGGCACACCGTTTTGATTTCGAGTGGGGAAGCTCCGGCGACAAACTTCACACAAGACGGAGGCACGCGGGACCTGAGTTCATTCAGTGCCTGCTCAAATCTCCCAAGCGCCGACAGGAAGTTCTCGAAAGGTATCGACAGGCGGTTGCGCATTACTCTTCAATTGCTCCAACTGCTGAGGCCGGCCGGCTTGCACAGTACATGGCCGCGATCGACGTGGCGGCCAGTCTTGTTCACGAGCTCTTCAAGTTCCGCTGGAACCCCCGGAAGGTCCTGGAAGAAATTTGGCCGGCGATAGCTGGCGAGGCCGAGGACGCGGCCGGACCCGAACGGGCTTTGCGTGACGTTCCGGCGTGGGCGGAGTCGAACGCTGACACTTTTCGCCAGGTCGACCGGAGAGCTGGAACAGGTGGAGGGTACATGAGGCCCAGCAGATCTGCTGAGGATCGGCGATCTCCGCCACAGGGCTGGTCAGGTGGTTGGAACCGCAGGGAGGAGAATTGCAGTATTGACTTCTCGCCGGTCCTTCGGCGTATCTTGAACGACCTGGACTATAGCGCCGAGGAGGTGCTCTTTTCCTGGCGCGAACGAGGCTGGCTGATCACCCGATCCGACAAGAAGGCCCGCTATACACGCCAGGTTCGCATCGACGGGCACCAGGTGGAGGTGATCTCCATAGCACCGAAGGCGATCAGGAGGTTATGCGCTGAGTGGTGACAGTGGTTACAGAGTGGTGACAGTAGTGGTTACAAGATATCCCTAATAAATTCAATAAGTTATTACACTTGTCACCACTGTCACCACCCAATCCATGAGTTCGATAAGCGTGATCAACAGAATGGGGGGGGAGAAAGAATTCCTGGAGGGTGCCCTGTTGACGCCGGAAGTGGTGACAACCCTGGAAATAGGGGTTAAGTCGAACGGAGTCAATAAGATAAATGTCACCACCCGTGTCACCACCCGTCTCCACCGGGGATCAAGGAGGCAGAACTGATAGTGACTAGGACCAGAAGGACAGCTTGCCGACGGCCTTTAGGTCCCGCGGCCGTGTTCGTGGCCTGCACGGACTCAGAGCTGCAACGGCCCCTACAGGAGCAACGCCAGGTCTCGCCGTAGAGAGCTGAGGCGTAAACGCTATTCAAACAGGGAGGTGTAAGCAATGACGAATACGAGCGAACTCCCAGAAGACCATCAAGAGTTTGCACAAGCGGTTCACCACTTGGTTCGCGTCCGGCATCACCAGGGCGACGGTGCTGTTAAGCGAATAGTAGCCGAGGCATCAAGGTTAGAGCTGCGATTCTGCGAGGAGTGTGGCCAAGAGACAGCGTACGACGGAGACGCCTGCATTGGCTGCGGGCACATCACACCTCAGAAACCTGGCTGAGGGTGAAACTGGCTGAGAGACTTGCGTATGTCTCGTCGGTATCAGTTCCGTGTAGGTCAGATCAACGGCAATGACGACTATTGAAACCCCGAGAGAAGTCGAGCCGGCCGTAGACGTGAAGGCCGCTGCTCGGTTTCTTGGCGTGAGCCCCTCGTTAGTGTATGCTTACGTCGAGCGAAAGCAGATTCCCCATTTTCGAATGATGGGCCGCTCGATCCGGTTCCGCCTGTCGGAGCTGGAGGAGTGGCGCAAACAATTTCACCTGAATGGAGGAATTGAAAATGAGTAGAACAGGAAGACCTAAGAACGCCAACGGTAGCCTGTACCAGCGCGGTGACTCCCGCCTATGGTGGATGCGCTACCGGGACAAGCGAGGGAGGGTTAGGCAGGAATCAACGGGTCAGAGGAAACGCGAGGATGCCGAGAGAATCCTGCGCAAGGTGCTCTACGAGCGAGACGAAGGGCTGTTGCCGACGGTCTTGCCGAGCGGCGACGTGTCTTTTGGCGAATGGGCGGACTGGTTTCTGGAGCACCGCTCCAAGCCGCCGTTTCGTACGGAGAAGACGCATTCGGAGAACCTTAACGCTCTGAAGTTCGTGAGACCCCGGTTCGGGCATAGGTGTTTGTCGGAAATCACGACGGAAGCAATCGAGGCCTATCTGAGCGATAGGCTGAGCACGGGCCGAAGAGTTCACACCAAGTTCGGCCTCCAGCACCGCGGCAAGCTGAAGCCGGCTACAGTGCACAAGGAGTTCCGGATTGTGCGTCGCATGCTCAATGTGGCTGCGAAGAAGCGCAAGCTCGCAATCAACCCCTGCGATGCTGTGGAGTTTCCTGTCCGAGTGGCCGGAACCACGCGTAAGCCGCACTACATGACGTGGTCGGAGCAGGAACGAATTGAGTTCTTCGCTTCGGCGTATCTGCGCAATATCGTTGTGATCATGGTGGAGATGGGGCTGCGACCCTACAGGGAGCTACTTCCCACGCGCAAGGAACAGGTTGATCTGGAGAATGCGCTCGTGCATCTTCCGGATTCGAAGACGCCGAACGGCATCGCTGACATGCCCATGACGGACAGGGCGCGTGAGGCGTTCGCGTCGCAGATGAAGGAAAGTGTCGGCTCGGACTACCTGTTCCCGAGCACGCGGAAGAACGCAACAAAGCCGCATCTGACGACTGTGAAGAAAGGGTGGACGGTGACGCTGAAACGAGCGGGCGGGGAGTTTTGGTACGGCGCTGGCGAGCTGACCGGAGTTTTGTTACGGTTTCGTGATCTGGACTACGAAACGAGGCGAACAAGATCAGAGAATTGTTGGCAACAAGGGAGCTAGGTGGTGAGGCGGCTGGGATTCGAACCCAGGACCCACGGCTTAAAAGGCCGTTGCTCTACCGGGCTGAGCTACCGCCCCCTGACGGGAAGAGATGTTTCATCTTAACAGTTAGCTTTTCGGGTCAGTCCCAGTCTCACAGCGGGCCAGCCTCTTCCTTCAGGTCACAAGGCTAACCCTGCATCGTTGGGGCGGGTTGGGCTAACTTCGAAACAATTACGGGGAACGACATTCCGATCCAGATTGCCTTAAACGGGTTTTCCGGCCGCCAGGCCACTGAGAAAAATCCCGCCCCCAACATAAACACAAACGACATTACGAAATACCACCATGGGAGGTTTATTGGGTTTGATCGACCACCCTGAACAGCGACGACCGTAGCGTGCTGTAGGCGGATCAACTCTGGGAGCGCGGACCCAAAAGCGGCCCAAAGGAAGGAGTCACGCCGGGTCACTAATCTACAACAGTTGCATAAACAGGGAGACGCCGCCCGAGAACGAAGAAAGCAAGAGAAGGACAGTCACAATCAGTAGCCACCCGACCCGGGAGAACAAGTCAACGGATGATCCATTCACCACATCCGCATTATACCAAGCCTGTCCCCCCTGACTTGTATCGCCCCTCTGGCCCGGCTTCCCAGTTTTGAGCCTCGCCGATCGCCCTCTACGCCAGAACTTCTTTCACCACTCGGGCCGGAAACTCGTCGGTGAGGCGTTCGTTGCGGCCCTCGCGTTCGAAGACCAAGTCGCGGTGATTCAGGCCGAGTTGGTGAAGGATCGTGGCGTGGAAATCGTGAACGCTCACACGGTTTTCGACAGCCTTGTAGCCGATTTCGTCTGTAGCGCCAAAGACCGTGCCGCCCTTGACTCCGCCCCCGGCGAGCCAGACGGTGAAGCCCGTGGGCCCGTGATCACGTCCCGGGTTGGCCCCCCGCGATTGTGATAGAGGCAGCCGGCCGAATTCACCGCCCCAAATGAGCAAAGTCGAATCGAGCAAGCCGCGCTGCTTGAGATCGGATAGCAGAGCTGCGATTGGTTTATCCGTCTTGCCGCAGGCGTAACTCAGATCCTTTACCAAGTCCTGGTGGTTGTCCCAGATCTGCCGCTCAATATAGAGCTGCACCATTCGCACACCGCGCTCGACCAGACGACAGGCCATGAGGCAGCGACGCCCGTACGAGGCCGTCCGCTCGTCGTTGAGGCCGTACATCTCTTTGGTGGCGGAGCTTTCGTTCGAAAGATCGAGCGCGTCGCTGGCCGCGAGCTGCATGCGCGCCGCTAACTCGTAATTCGTAATGCGGGCATCCAATTCGGGCTGCCCGGGGCGCTTGTCTCGATGGTCGCGATCCATGCGGGCCAACAGGGACCGCGCCAGATCGAGCACCGGCCCCGGATACTCTTCCTTCGGTTTCAAGTTCAGCAGAGGCGAGCCTTCCGAGCGAACCCGCGTGCCCTGATAAACGGGCGGCAGCCAGCCGGACTGCCAGTTCTGAATGTGGTTAACCGGCAATTCCTTCGGGTCGTCGAGGACGACGTAGGCCGGCAGGTTTTGGTTCTCGCTTCCCAGCCCGTAAGCGATCCAAGAGCCCATGCTGGGGCGGCTCGAGAACATCCGTCCACTCTGCATCGTGAAGATAGAAGGCTCGTGATTGAAGTGCGGCGTAAACATCGAACGGATCAGGGCGATGTCGTCCACATGATCGGCAATGTGGGGCAACATCTCGGAAACCTCGATCCCCGATTGCCCGTGCCTGGCGAATTCGAAAGGAGACGGCATAAAGCCGCCCGCTTCGTTGATGAACTCGATATCGTTGGCGAGGTCTCGCCCGGGTGGTTGTCCCTCGTACTTTGAGAGAGCCGGCTTGGGATCAAATAGATCGACTTGGCTGGGGCCGCCGTTCATGAAGAACTGAATGACCGAGGTGGCCTTCGGTTCGCAGTGGGGGTTGCGCGGGCGCAGGTCGTGTACGCGGTTTTGCGATGTCGCGAGAGCCGGGTTGCTCGAAAACAAATCGCCTCCCAACAAGTAGGCCAGAGCGGCGCCGTGAAGTCCGTCGCCCATCCGCGAGAAGAACGTGCGTCGGGAAACGAGGCTTTCATCCTTGCGTGTCAGGATTTCTTGGCCCGGTGCAGCGGTGTACATGTCCGCACTCCTCAATCAATATAGATAAACTCCGCCGAGTTCAGGACCGTGTGGCAAAGCGTCGCCAGGGCCAGCCACTGAGCCTGCATCTCTTTCGGTTCCTCGGGTACAGCTGTGTCCAGATGCGTCCTCCAACCGGCTACCAAATGGGGCAAAGTCGATTTGGCGCGGTCTGACTCTTCCGTGGAGGGCGGGCGGCCGAGTGCCGCGAGATAGACTCTCTCCACCTGCTTGCCCGGATTCCCTCCGACCGCATCGATTACGCGCCCGGCCATGTAGCGGGAGTTTTCGCGAACCATGTCGCTGTTCATCATCTGCAGAGCTTGCGACGAGACGGTGGAGCGTGCACGCCGGAGACAGTTCGGCCTAAGCTGGGGGGCGTCGAACGCGGTGAGTATCGTAACCGGTGTCTTGCGCCGCTGCAGCAAATAGATGCTCCGCCGGTAGCTTTCCCTCGCCTTGGCCACAACTTCTCCATCGGGCTTAACCTCTACTTCGTCGGGTGGCCCGAACGGCGTGGTGTCGAGGCGCCCTGCAACCTGCAGGATCGAATCTCGAATGGCCTCAGCATCGAGCCGGCGCAGCGGGAACCGCGAGAGCAGCACGTTGTCCGAGTCCGCAACATCAGCTGCCGGGTCGAATAGTGAGCTTTGCCGATAGGCTGTGGAAGTCAGAATCAGTCGATGCAAAGCCTTGAGGCTCCAACCGCGCCGAACGAACTCGGTGGCCAGCCAGTCGAGAAGCTCGGGGTGAGACGGCGGCGAACCCGTGTGGCCAAAGTTTCCTTCGGTTTTCACCAGCCCGATTCCGAAATAGTGCTGCCAGACCCGATTGACCATCACCCTCGCCGTCAGAGGATGGTTGGGCTGAGTCAGCCACTTCGCCAGGGCCAACCGGCGGCCGCTGGTCCCGGTCGTCCAAGCAGGTTTTTCCACGCGATAGGGATCGAGCCCCAAACCCAGCACAGACGGAACGCCCGGGTCGACTCTGCCGCCCGGGTTGCGAAACTCTCCGCGGTGAAGGATGTGAACCGCAGTGGGCCTGCCTCCCATATCAAACAGCGCCCGAATCAGTGGCTTAGTGTTTAGTTCCCTCTTGGCTTCACCAATGACTTGCTTGATCTCAAGAGATTCTTCCTTAAAAGTCTCGAATCTGCTCTCCAGCTCGCCCAGCTCGATTCTTATCTTCTCTCCGAACTTCTGCACCAGATACTTCTGGGGCTCGCTGCGTTGCGCCTGGGGTGTGTCCAACGCCGCGCGCACGTCGTCTCGGATGGCTTCCGGGACCTTTGCCCATTTTTCAGCGAGAACCTGTTCCCGCAACGGCTTTGCCTTCTCTTCGATCTCCTGCTCTAAACGTTTGATCCTCTCCTGGATCGGCGCGTTGTACTCCTCGATCTCCCGGATTTCCTCTTCCGGCCATCCTCCCGGCATGATGCGTGTATTCGTCTCGTCCCATTCGGCGCGGGGGCCGACGGGCAGCTCGTTGGGAGAAAGCCAGTCGTACGGGTCGTAGGCTGAGCGCAGAATCGCGCTCAGCCGATAGTAGTCCCGCTGCGGGATCGGATCGTATTTGTGGTCATGACAACGCGCGCAGGCAACGGTCAGGCCCAAGACCGTGGAGGTCAGAATCTGAAGCTGATCGGCGACCACCTTCAGGCGCTCCGGAACGAAAGCCTGCGAGGTGCTGTAGGTGCCATCGGGACCCATGCGCAAGAATCCCGTGGCCACGAGCTTTTCGCGTTGCTCGGGTGTAAGCTGCTTCGCCGCTTTGTAGTCGAACAGCTCGTCGCCGGCAATTTGCTCGGTGAGGAACTGGTCGTAGGGTTTGTCGGCGTTTAGGGACCGAATCACGTAATCGCGGTATCGCCAAGCGTAGGGACGCGGCGCGTCGGCCGAGACCTGCCCTTCCGAATCCGAATAACCCGCGGCGTCAAGCCAACGGCGGCCCCAGTGCTCCCCGTAGTGAGGTAATTCCAGCAACCGATCAATCAGTCGTTCGTAAGCTTTCGGACTCGTGTCGGCCTGGTAAGCCTTCACCTCTTCCGGGCTGGGCGGCAGTCCGATCACGTCGAAGTAAGCCCGGCGCATCAACGTCAGGTGTTCGGCGTCGGGTGAAAAAGTAAAGCCCTTTCCCGCGAGCTTTTGGAGCAGGAAGGCGTCGATCGGCGTGCGTGCGCGAGCTTGGTGACGCGCCTTTGGAACCGTCGGACGCTTCGGGGGCTGGAAGGACCAGAATTTGCGGTCCCTTTTAGTCACCAGGGGATCAGCCCTGGCAACTATCCGCTCCGGTTCTTCGTCATCGAAAGGCGCACCCGCAGCGATCCACGCTTTTAGCTTTTCAAGCTCCGCGGATGTCACCGGGCGCACCGAGACCCGCGCTAGATCCTTTTCAGGAGGCATATCCTCGGCCTCGATGCGCTTGATCAAAAGGCTCTCGCCGCGCTTACCTGGGACGATCGCGGGCCCCGATACGCCACCCGTCAGAAGCCCGGCGCGCGTCTGCATGTCGAGCCCGCCCTCCTGGCGGCGCCTGCCATGGCATAGCAGGCATTTGACGTTAAGGATGGTCACGACGATTTCCCGCGCGCTGACCTCGTGGGGTGTCGTCATCGTCGTAGCCAGCTTCGGATCCTCGCCCTCACGCAAGGCTCCGGTCTCGATCCAACGGCGAATCACCTCAATTTCATCGGCACTGAGCTTGTCGTTCCCCATGGGCATCGCGCCGGAGCTTACTTTCTCCAGAAGCAAGCTTTCAACCGCCCCACCGGGGACAAGCGCCGGCCCGGACTTGCCACCCCTCAGGACGGCGTCGCGAGTCCGCAAGTCAAGCTCTGCCTGCCGAGGGCTTTCACCGTGGCAGGTCAGGCAATTCGCCTCAAAGATGGGAGCGATGTTGGATTCAAAGCGGGGGACGTTGGTGCTTTGGCCCGGCAAGGAGTTAGAGAAGGATGCGGCTAGGGCTGCAATTCCCAAAAGCCGCGCCGCAATAGAAGTCGTCTGCGGCGGGTTGTGCCGGCAGTCGAGCTTATGGTGCACCGTTCTAAGCATGGCCTCCGGCTTTCTGTGGGTCATTCTATCGAAACTCTGCTACTATGTCCCGCACGTGACTTCCTCCGACGACAACGACCGCGCAACCAAGGCCGCCCGCTTCATGCCCGCTTGGGGCACGGGCGAACTCCCTTCGGCTCCTCGCCTTAGTTGGGGCCACTGGACGACTTTGATCGGCCCTGGGCTGGTCATGGTCGGAGGCACGATGGGCGCCGGCGAATGGCTGTTCGGACCGATCGTGACTGCCCGTTATGGCGGCATGGTGATGTGGCTCGCGACGATCAGCATCGCGCTCCAAGTGGTCTTCAACCTCGCGGTCATGCGTTACGCGCTCTACTCCGGCGAACCGATCTTCGTCGGTTTTCTCCGCACGGCGCCGGGCCCCACGTTCTGGATCATCTTCTACCTCATTGCCGATTCGGGTCACATCTGGCCCTACACCGCTTCCAACGCCGCCGTGCCCCTCGCTGCTGCCTTGCTGGGACACCTGCCCGGACCGCTCGACGATGCTCTGGTGCGCAATCTTGGCTATGCCATCTTCCTGGCGGCGTTCGTCCCACTGATCTTTGGCGGCAAGATCTACAACGCCGTGGAACGCCTCATGGTCGTCAAGGTCTTTTCCGTGCTGGGCTACCTACTTGTGATCGACCTGGTCTTGGTAAGCGGCCGGACGTGGCTGGAGATATTCAGCGGGTTTCTCAAATTCGGCTCCCTTCCTCAAGGCGAGATCGACTGGGCGACTTTGGCCGCGTTCGCAGCCGTCGCCGGTGTCGGGGGCTTGGGGAACACTACGTTCTCGAATTACGCCAGAGACAAGGGCTGGGGAATGGGGCCACTCGTAGGCGCCATCCCGAGCCTGGTTCGCGGAAGAAAGATTTCCCTTTCGCACACGGGAAAGGTTTTTCCTATTTCCGCACCGAACCTCGAGCGCTGGCGCGGCTGGCTGCGGCACATTCGTCGGGATCAGCTTTGGGTCTGGGGTCTCGGCTCGTTGCTCGGCATGGCGCTCCCTTCCATGCTCTCGCTGGAGTTCCTTCGCGGCGCGGACGTCCAGGGGCACGCGGCCGCGGCGATGACGGCGCGGGGGATTGCCGACCGTCATGGTGAAATCTTCTGGTTTTCTACTCTTCTGTGCGGGTTCTTCGTTTTAGGGGTTGGCTTCCCGCAGACGCTCGACTCTATCGTGCGTCGGTGGACTGACGTCCTTTGGAGCGCGTCCGGAAATCTCCGTTCCCGGGAGGGGCGCCAGGTGAAGAACGTCTACTACTTCGTTCTGCTCGGCTACTGCTTATGGGGACTCCTCGCCCTGCGGCTCACCCCCGATCCTCTATTCTTGGCCATCGTCAGCAGCGTCATAGGAAACATAGGCCTCGGGACCGCGACACTCCATACTCTCTATGTGAACCGCCGGCTGATGCCCAAAGAACTTTGCCCCCCCTGGTATCTCCAATTCGGGCTGGTCGCCGGCTTCGTTTTCTTCTTCGGAATCTCCGGATTCGCCCTCTACCAACACCTGGGCAATCGGTTCTTCTAGGCCACATTTCTCGCTCACGTGGCGAGGCGAAGTGCGTGGGAAAAGCGGCTTAGGCGCAGCGCTCGCCACTTAGTGTGCTTCAGCCCCCGCAGGGGGCGTAGGATAGTAGCCCACGGTGGAGCCGCTAGGCGAAACCGTGGGTTCGGTATGCACAAGCGAACAAGCCCCGGAGGGGCGCAGGAAAATGCTTACGAGTGCCCAGGGTCCGCCCGACAGCTCCAGTCTCAACCCCTTGTTCTCCCGACGTGTCAACGACGCCTCGAAGGCATGGACGCTGCGTCGAGCACGATTCGCCGAGCCCCGGTGATCGTGTTGGTATCCTGAGGCGTTCGCGAGGCGAAGATGAGCTCAGGGGCGATACTCCAAAGAATCCGTGAATTCCTTGACGAGCACGGCGTGGAGTATCGGGAACTCCATCATGAGCCGACTCTTACATCCGAGGACTCGGCCCGGGTTCGGGGAGAAGACATCCGCATCGGTGGCAAGGCTCTCCTGATCAAGGTCGGAGACGAGTTTCGACTCTTTGTGCTGAGCGCTGCCCAGCGTGTCGACTCCCAAGCCGTCCGATCCTACTTCGGCGTCCGAAAGACCCGCTTCGCCACGGCCGCCGATCTCGAAGAGCTCACCGGGTTGGTGCCCGGTTCAGTACCTCCGTTTGGCCGGCCGCTCCTGCCTTTCGACCTCTATGTAGACTCCTCGATCGTAGAGAACGATCGGATTGCGTTCAACGCAGGGGCGTTGACGGATTCGATCTTCATGACGGTTGCCGATTACCTCCGCGTCGCCAAGCCCACCGCTTTCCGTTTCGGTCAGTCGGCGGCGATGCCCCCCTTGACCTAGACAGCCTGTGAAAGGTTGGGTGCGGCCAAAACCGGAGACCGGCCATCCGCTTCCCGTTCGTCGAAGTACTTTGTTCCCAATCAAATCGGACGTTCTGGAATCGGTCGCTGGGCCGTGTCTTGCCCAACCGAAAACACACCCCGGCTGCGAATCTCTAGTAAACTGATAGAGATTGTAGGATGGACGTATCGGTTAAGGGTGAATACGCTCTCCGTGCTGTGTTCGACCTGGCGGGTCGGGGCGGTTCCGACCCTATCAAAATCGCCGAAATAGCTGCTCGGCAAAGGATTCCACAGAAGTTCTTGGAGCTGATCCTTTCCCAGCTCAAGCAGGGCGGTTTTCTGGGGTCGCGGCGCGGAGCCGACGGAGGCTATTTTTTGGCACGTCCGCCGCGGAATATCACCGTGGGGGACGTGCTGCGCCACATCGATGGACCAATTTCGCCTGGGCGGAAACAGCAGCGCGGAAACTTGCCACCGGACTCCCCGTTTCCGGAGCTCTGGCAAGAAGTGGAGCGCGCACTCTCAAGCGTGATCGACGAGACGACTTTCGCCGATCTTGTCAGTCGATGGAAGGAGAAGAACTCACGGCGAGTCGCCAACTGGGAAATCTAGCGCGGAACCCTGACCGAGTCATCGGCGGTCATTCGTCAGAGGCATTTTGTAGGCTGCGATGGGACAGGTATTCGAAGACAATTCGCTGAGTATCGGTCGTACACCGCTTGTCAAGTTAACTCGAGTGACCGATGGTGCGCCGGCGACCGTACTTGGGAAGGTCGAGGGCCGCAATCCTTCCTATTCGGTCAAATGCCGCATCGGCGCTTCGATGATCTGGGACGCCGAGCAAAACGGCGTTCTGGCGCCCGGTAAGGAGCTCATTGAGCCGACCAGCGGAAACACCGGTATCGCGCTCGCTTTCGTCTCTGCCGCCCGGGGATATCGGCTGACCCTGACGATGCCGGAGACCATGAGTGTCGAGCGCCGCAGAGTCCTGAAGATGCTCGGCGCCAAGTTGGAGCTAACCTCTGGTGACGAAGGAATGCAGGGAGCGATCGGGCGCGCCGAACAGCTTGTCGCTGCCGAGCCCGGGCGCTACGTGATGCTCCAGCAGTTCAAGAATCCCGCCAACCCGGCGATTCACTTCCGCACAACGGGCCCGGAGATCTGGGAAGATACCGACGGTGGCATCGACGTATTGGTGGCGGGCATTGGTACGGGCGGCACGATCACCGGCGTGTCGCGCTACATCAAGAACGAAAAGGGCAAGCAAATCTTGTCGGTAGGCGTCGAGCCGGCGCTTAGTCCGGTGATTTCCCAGAAACTGGCAGGGAAACGCTTGCGGCCAGGGCACCACCACTTGATTCAGGGTGTTGGAGCCGGGTTCATCCCCGACACCCTCGACCTTGCGGTCGTCGATAGGGTGGAGCAGGTCACTGACGAAGAGGCGATCGAATACGCTCGACGCCTGGCTCGCGAAGAAGGCCTTCTCTCGGGGATTTCTTGCGGGGCCGCCACCGCCGTCGCCTGCCGTTTAGCCAAGCAGCCTGAGTTTGAAGGCAAAACCATCGTCACCATCCTCCCCGACTCGGGCGAGCGATATTTGAGCAGCTCGCTGTTTGATGGCATCGCGTGACCTAGTGTAAAGGTCCGATTCTTTGGGCGCACGCTCTCGGTGCGCCCCGCCGAAACAGCCTTACTGGACCTTGTCGAGGTGCGGTTGCGGCTTGTAGACTTCGTGAATCTTTCCGATGGCGCGCCGGACATCGTTTGTGTCACTGGAGTTGCCCATCCACACCTGTTGGGGTAGCCAGAAAGAGTCCCGGCAAGCCTGCTCGGCCACCGGGCAGGGTTCGACCCGGTGAGGCAGGTCCTCGTACATCGGGTTCTTGTAGAGCGGATGCGGGTAGAAGGGCCGGCAAGGAATCCCCTCGGCATTCATGGCGCGGACGAACTCGTTCCGCTCGAGCCCGAAGAGCTTCTCGTCGATACGTCCCACCAATAGATGCAGAGTCTGCACATTCGCGCCTTCTGGAGCTTTCTGGAAGTGGACGCCGGGGATCCTGAGTTGCTCGATCAGAATCGCCGCGTTTTCTTGCCGCAGCCGAATCTGCTCCGGTAATCGTTCAAGCTGCGCCAGCAGAATCGCCGCCTGGAGTCCTGTCAGGCGGTAGTTTGATCCCAGCGTAAAGTGGTGGAATCCCCCTTGCTCTTCTCGGCGTCCGTGATTCGCCAGCGAGCGGGCGCGCGATGCCAACTCTTCATCGTTACTGGTGAGGATACCGCCTTCACCGGCGCTCATCGCCTTTGAGTTTTGAAAGCTGAACACACCGCAGATGCCCACGCTGCCGGCGCGTCGACCATGCCACTCTGCACCATGAGCGTGGGCGGCATCCTCGATCAACATGACGTCATGTTCTCCAAGCGCTTTCTGGATGCGGTCGATGTCCGCCATTTGGCCGCCGAAGTGCACCACGATGACGCCCTTGGTCTTATCTGTAATAGCCGCGGCGAGTCGTTCAGCGTCCAGGTTATAAGTGGTGCTATCGATGTCCACGAATACGGGAACCGCCCTCATTCGTGAGACCGCTGACGCCGTCGAAACGAAACTATGCGCCGGTACGATGACCTCGTCCCCTTCTCGAATACCCGCCGCTTCGAGCGCCATCTCGAGAGCTAGTGTCCCGTTTGCGGCCGCTACCCCGTGTTCGCAGTCGTGCAATCGGGCGAAAAGCTGCTCGAACTTACAGACGAAGTCGTGGTAGCCGCCCCACTGCTCGGAAGCCAACACCTCTCGCAGCAACTCGTTTTCCCGTTCTCCCACCCCGGACGAGGCAGGATAAGCCTTCTCCCGTACGGGCTGACCTCCGTGGATGGCTAACTTTCTCACCGCACGGACTAGCATACGGCATTCCGCCGAATAACTGCCGCACGCACGATGGCTGGGCTCCGCAACAGCGTAAGATTCCGAGGCTTGCCGCGAGACGAACGCGTGTGACCATCTCTTGTCAGGAGACATCTTCTTGTACGCATCAGAAATGGTCGGGATGTTTTGCTCTGAACGCACTAAGGATTCTCGTGAGCGTCCGAAGAGCATCACAAGATGGCTCCCAGTGGAAGGCTTCTCGGACGCGCTCTTGTTTTTCTGTCGCTTCTTTGCGCACCGATGCTGAATACAAGCTACGCGCAACGGCCGGCCTATCGCCCCATCAACTATGAGTCTTTCGATGCTAGTGTAGTGCCACTAACGGTTCTGGACAATGGCGTGGGTTTTGGCGGCGCGCTCGACTTTGGCGAGGATATCTTGTGCCGGAGCTGTCCAGACAAAGGGCTTGGGCGCTTGGTTGCTCGCTTCCAGGTACTCGTGGATGGCGGCCTCGAGTTCGGGAACACTGCGGAACACGCCGCGGCGGATGCGCTTCTGTGTCAGCTCGCGGAACCAGCGCTCGACGAGATTGAGCCAAGAAGAAGACGTGGGAATGAAGTGGAAGCGGGGGTGCTTCGCGAGCCACTTCTTCACTTGCTCATGCTTGTGCGTGGAGTAGTTGTCCACGATCAGATGCAGCTCCAGCGCCGGTGGCGTTTCGCGGTCGATCTTGCGTAGGAATTTGAGGAATTCCTGGTGCCGATGTCGCGGCAGACACTCGCCGATCACCTTGCCGTCGAGCACATTGAAGGCGGCGAACAACGTCGTTGTGCCATGTCGTTTGAAGTCGTGGGTCATGGTGCCGGCACGACCCCTTTTCAGGGGCAGTCCCGGCTGGCTGCGGTCTAAGGCCTGGATCTGACTTTTCTCATCGACACTGAGCACCAGCGCGTGCTCGGGCGGATTCAAGTACAGACCGACCACGTCGCGGAGTTTCTCGACGAACTGCTTGTCGCGGCTGAGCTTGAAAGTTTCGAGGCGATGGGGCTGCAGTCCGTGCGCTTTCCAGACGCGCTGGATGGCCATCTTGGAGACGCCCAAGTGCTTGGCGAGGGTGCGGGTGCTCCAATGCGTGGCCGCCCGGGGCTTCTCGTGAAGCGTTGTATCGAGGATGCATTGGACGAATTCAGCGGAGAGCGCCGGTTTGCGTCCGGGGCGCGTCCGATCGCGGAGTCCGTCGAGGCCGGACTGGGCGAAGCGCTTTCGCCACAGGATGACGGTCTTGCGGTTGACGCCGAGTTCGCGGGCAATGGCGTGGTTCGCCAACCCCTGCGCACACAGCAAAACAATGCCTGCCCGTAAGGCCATTTTCTGGGCTGTGTTGCCTCCTCGAACCAGGCGACGAAGAGCGTTTCGCTGCGGAGCGGTGAGGGGTAGAGCGTCAGCGGATGGCCACATAAACCATCCTACCGTGAAAAGGGTGTTATTGTCCAAGTATTTATGTGGCACTACACTAGGTCTACTCTGCCATCGGCGTCCCACGCAGGCAAACGCGCTCGGGCGTATGCTTCGGGCGCGACGCAACAACTGGGCGACTCTCTCCCCCGCTCACTCTTCGATCTGTCGGGACCGATCACGGGCCCGCGCTCCGGCACCCCGGAGAGCATTGCCCGTGACTATCTAAGCCGGAAGATTTCCAGTTTCCGGACTAAGGCGGCCTCCCCCTTCAGCTTGCCCCTAGTGGCTCGTTATGAGAGTGCGGACGCGGGTCTGACCCATCTCACGTTCCAGCCAAGCTATGCCGGAGTCGCCCACTTCGACAGCGAGGTCCAGGTGCACGTAGGCCCTAATGGGGAGATCTGGCGCGTCAGCGGAAAACCCATTGCCCCGGCACCAGCGACGCTCTCGGTCACGCTCGATCCACGGACTGCTGTGGAGGCGGCACTGCGCAGGATCGCTCCCGAAATCCAGCCTAGGCTGCAGATCGTCGACCCCGAAAGTGGTCCTGCTCGCCAAGCAGTGTTCTATGATCCCGGCTTAGCGGGTCCGGTGCAGGTCAGCCAGGTGTGGTTTCCTCTGGGAGGTGCCAGCGTCGCCGCCTGGCAGGTGTACCTTCCGTTGGCCCCGTTGCGCACTTACTGGGTCGTGGCTGATGACGAGTCCAGCGAGATCCTTTTCAGCCTGAATCTCACTCGCGAAGTTAACCCTCAGGGCAAAGTCTTCCGGGCGCCGGGCCGTCCGCATCCCCAAGCAGGTCCGCAAACCACCGAGGCCTTCACTGGCCGGCCTTCGACAAGTGGCCCCTGTCCCGTGGACGTGTATCCTTCCCATTTTCAGTCGGGGCCGCTAGCGGGCGGTTGCTGGGTCGAGGGCACGGAAACGAAGGGCCCAAACGTCGACGCTTGTCTCGACGCGGACGGTAACAACGTTTGCGACGGGCGTGCCACCGATCCTCAGGCTCATTTCGACTTCGACTTCACCGACGACTACGCGCAGGCCGGCAACCCCGTTACGGACCGAAACGCTGCCATCACGAATGCCTTCTACTGGGCAAACACTCTCCATGACTGGTCGTATCGCCTCGGGTTTGACGAGCCAGCCGGTAATTTCCAGGCCGACAACCATGGTCGCGGTGGAGCCGCGGGAGACGCACTGTGGGTCGACGTCCAGGATGCCGGGGCGCAAAACAATGCCTTCTTTACGACACCACCAGACGGGATCGCGCCGCGAATGGACCTGGGCCTGTTTGCCGGGCTGCGACGCGATTCCGCCTTTGACGCCGATATCATCATTCACGAGTACGTCCACGGGCTGACTACCCGACTAGTCGCAGGGCCCACCAGCGTGATCGGCCTCTATAAGTGGCACAGTGGAGCCATGGGCGAGGGCTGGAGCGACGCCTTCGCGGCTTCGTTCACCGACGATCCTGTGGTCGGTGAGTATGTTTCGGGTAATCCGGCCACAGGCATTCGCGGGGTCGCCTACAACAGCAGCCCTTACACCTTCGGCCATTTTGGAACCCTCCGCCCCAAGGCCATCCCCGGCACCAGCCTTCTACTTGCTCTGCCGCAGGTGCATAGCGACGGAGAGATCTGGGCTACGGTTTTGTGGGACGTGAGGCAGGCGGTCGGTCGGGTCAACTTCGAACAGGTCGTCACCACTGGGTTGAAGCTGACACCCTCCCGGCCCTCTATGCTCGATGCGCGGGATGCCATCCTGCAGGCAGCTCTGTCGTTGGGGGTCGACGGACCCAACCGATGCACCATCTGGGGTGCCTTCGCTACCCGAGGTTTCGGCTATTCGGCGGTGCTTAATCCGATCGAAGCCGGGCAGCCGAACGACACAGCACTAAGCGTTTACGAAACGTACGACGTGCCGGCGGCTTGCGGTGGAACGCCGCCACTTGCCGTCGATCAACGCTTCAGCGACGACGTCGAAAGGGGCGCCAACGGCTGGACAGCGACCGGACTCTGGCATCGCAGGACCCGCCGCGCGGCTTCAGGACAGTATTCGTGGTGGTTCGGCCAAGAGTCTACGGGGACGTACAACACAGGGACGCGTGCCTTTGGCAGCTTAACTTCGCCGGCGATTGATTTGAGCGGAATCGCTAGCGCGGTGGTCGAGTGGGACCAGGTTTTCCTCACCGAAGGCTTCGGCAACGCCGTCGACCTGGGAGGTGGCGTTTCCGCGGCCTACCTAAATGCCGATTCCGGCCGGCTTCTGATCAGCACAGACGTCGGCGCCACCTGGAAGACGCTTACCCACTTAACGCACAACACTACCGTAATTGGATTCACGCCGTACCGGATCAACCT
Source organism: Bryobacterales bacterium (assembly GCA_965222095.1). GTDB lineage: Bacteria > Acidobacteriota > Terriglobia > Bryobacterales > UBA6623. Next base: position 946,271 of record CBDCTD010000003.1, on the reverse strand, counting down.
ATCGCGATTCACCGGATCGAGCATCCTTTTGAGGTTCGAGATCGACACGATCGACGATCAATCGAATGATTTCGAAGGCTGGTTCATTGACAACGTACGCATTTCGCGACTTTCCACGCAACCGACCCAGCTCGTTGTCACGCCTCAGAGCCTCGATTTCGCCGCTGTTGCCGGAGGCTCCACGCCCCCCTCGCAAGCGCTTTCCGTCACCGAAGAGCAGGGAGGAAGTTTGGGATGGAGCGCGGCTGTAACACAGGGTGCTTCGTGGCTGAGCGCCTCGCCTGCCTCGGGCACGGCCCCTTCGACATTGACCGTGTCCGTCGATCCGGCTGGGCTGTTGGCGGGCCCGTACTCGGGCACGATTACCATCACCGCGCCGGGCGCCGTCGATTCCCCGGCGAGCGTCGATGTGACGTTGACGGTAACCGCTGCCCTCACCCCGGCGGCGGCGTGGTCGTTTGAAGAAACCGGCGCCGGCCCTGGGATTCCGGTTTTCGATAGCTCGGGGGGAGGACACAACGGAACCACCTATGGCCTCGGAACCGTTGCCACTGCTGGCGTGGGTGGCCTGAGCCGCCTGCTGAACGGCTCAACAGACTACGTGGAGGTGCCTTCCTCGGCGGTGCTGACCCCGCAGCAGTTCACGGTCCGTACCTGGGTGAGGCTGCTCTCTTATCCCGAGAAGTTTGGGGTCGTGGCGTCCGCCTTCGGCGGAAGCAACTATCAGGGTTGGTACCTGGCGGTGAAGTCGAGCGGCGAAGTCGTATTGATGGGCGCCACGCCGCCCGGCAGCACTCCGTGGTTGGTTTCCAGTGCCAAGCTGGAGTTAGGCCGCTGGCATGCCATCGCGGCTACCGTGGACCGCACTACGGGCTTTGCCGGGATCCATATCGACGGAGTCCAGGACGTCGGAGCTCAGTTCCCAGGCATCGCTGCCGATACCACTCAGCCATTCACTATCGGACGAGCTTCTTGGTACGACGGCTACTATCTAAACGCGGAGATAGACGAAACGGAGATCTATCCGTGGCTACAGAGCGCCGCCGCGATCGCCGCGGATTTTCAATCCTTCTCGCCTCCGCCTCCGCCCGTCAACACGGCGACGGTCGCGGAATGGGATTTCGAAAATGGTGCTCAGGACGTCTCGGGCAACGGCCGCGACGGTGCCATCACGGGCACTCAACTCATAACAGCGGTAAGCGGTCAGGGCCGGCGCTTCAACGGGGCAACGGATTCCATCTCGGTCCCCGGCTCAACCGATCTAACGCCCGCTAGTTTCACGCTGCGAGCGTGGGTCAAGTTGCTTTCTTACCCCACGGCTTGGGGCGCTTTGGTGGCGAACTACGGCGGCGCGAGCGACGGTTGGTTCATAGGAATGAATTCCAATGGGCAAGTCTTCTGCAACCTGGGCAGCATGCTGGACAACCAGCCGTCGATCGCCTCCAACACATCGGTCTCGCTCAATCGTTGGCAGCACGTCGCTGTTACCTACGACGGCGTGAGCAGATGGGTCAACCTCTATCTCGACGGCGTCGTCGTCGGGCAGGGCTACGTGCCCGGGCTGACCCCGCAGACATCCGGCGTCCTCACCATGGGCAAGGCGTCCTGGGCGAACGATTTCTACCTCAACATGGACCTCGATGAGGTACTTCTCGTTCCCGGCCGCTGGACCGCAACCGCGGTCCAGAGCGACTTCGCCACCTTCCAGGCGGATCCCGGGCTGCAACCGGTTGCCGAGTGGCGCCTTAACGAGTCAGCCTCAGGACCCGGGACCGTCTTGGCCGATAGCTCCGGGAACGGCCACGACGCGGTCACGGCGGGCTTGGGTACGCAGCCCGTACCTGCGGTTTCAAGCAACGGACGCAGCTTTGCCGGTAGGCCGGACTATGCCTACATGAACCAGGCGCCCGACCTGAGCACTTCCAGCTTCAGCTTCACGACCTGGGTTAAGTTGGACATGTACCCGGATAATTGGGGCGTTATCTACTCCACCTACGGCGGCGACTACCAAGGATGGTATGTCGGTGTCTATAACGACGGCCGGGTCATACTTTCGGTCTCGGGACTCCCTTCCCACAACCCTTGGCTGCTTTCGGCCGGCAGCCTCGAGGTCGGCCATTGGCACCACCTGGCGGTCACGTTTGACGGCGGAACGCGTCGCGGTCTGATCTACATAGACGGCGTACTTGATCAGGGAGCAACGTTCCCCGCTTTCACACCGCACACCGCAGCTTCGCCGACCTTTGGCCGCGCCTCCTGGTACGACGGCTACTATCTCGAATGTAAACTCGATGAGGCACGGCTCTACCCCGGGGATCTCTCGGCTGAGGAGATCACCAACCAGATCAGCAGCTTTCCACCACCGCCCGCTCCTGACCTTCCCGACCCGGTGGCATTTTGGAGATTCGACGACACGGGAGCAGGTCCGGGAACCATGCTGGCCGACAGCTCGGGAGGTGGCCACAACGCCACGACAGCAGGCTTGGGAACGACTTCCGTCGGCGGGGTCGCCGGGGGCGCTCGCAGCTTTGACGGTTACCCCGACTACGCTCATGTCACGCCCCACTCCGATCTGAGCACCACCAGCTTTAGCTTCTCTACGTGGGTCAAACTCGACGCCTTGCCCGACAACTGGGGGGTCGTATTCGCCAACTACGGCGGCGATTTCCAGGGATGGTACTTGGGAGTCTTCAACGACGGACGGGTAATCCTCTCTGTGTCGGGCCTGCCGACGTCCAATCCCTGGCTGCTTTCTACCGGCAGCCTCACGGCGGGCAACTGGCACCACGTCGCGGTTACGTTCGACGGTCTCAGCCGACGTGGGCTGATCTATATCGACGGAATCCGCGACACCTCCGCCGTCTTTCCTGCCTTCACCCCCCAAACCGCGATTCAACCGACCTTCGGCCGAGCCTCGTGGTACGACGGCTACTACCTACAGTGCATCCTCGACCACGCTCGGCTTTATCCCGTGGAGCTGACCTCCCACCAGGTCACAGCGGACATGCAGAGCTTGCAGTAGCGGAGTAGAAGTGGAGCGGAAACTGCACCGAAGGCAAGCGGGGTCTGTCGACCGCAACCCTGACGCCCGGCTGACGGTCGAAGCGGAACCGTTGGTTACAACTACCTACGCGGCTAACCACACGACACAGCACATGAGAACCGAACAGAGCCGTACTGGTCAGGGCACGGGCCCGCCGGCAAGAAGCGTCCAGATTCGCGTTAACCCCAGGCTTGACCGCGGGCTGTGAAAAACCCCCTGGGTACAGTCCCCACGCCCGGTAACTCATTGATAAAACGCCGTGTCCGTGCAGGGGGCTTGGTACTGTCCCGGGTTCTTTCAGAGACCTTTGCGTTCGCGGCGCTGTTTCGCTCGCTGGGGGCGTGGAATTAGTCTTGCAGACGGCGTGACAGTGTCGCGGGAACGCCGCCAGTTTCAGCGGATTCGAGCGGATTTGAGCGGATTTCCCCTAGAATTCCTGCCCGTTGACCGAGCGGCCCCTTCTCTATCTTGAGCCTACACCATAAATCGGGGGTTTCGAGCCTGCGAGCACGTATGTCGTTGATTTTATGGGGTCGGAATGATGTGACTGGTGGATGCGCGTTGGCAGATAGCGCGGCCGGTGGGCCCAGGGGTCTGTGCGGGTTAGCCCGACCTCCCCATGGAAGCCGCGTCGTCCGTGCCACTACTTGATACCCGACAGCGTAAGCGGTCGGAAGAAGTTCTTATGCGAATTCCAGCAGGCGAATCATCGGGAAAGCGCGGTGAACCGCCAAGAAAAACTTTTCGTCGGCCGTGATGAGGTCGCATCGCCACTCCATAGCCAACGCTAGGTAGAGACAATCGTAATAAGTGCAGCCATGAGCTACGGCTAGCTCCAAAGCAACCTGGGAAACGACCTCGGATTCCTCGAGGATGGGAAGGTTTCCCAGCACGAAACGGAATGCCGTTGCAGCCTGGTCGCGATCGAGATCGGCTCTTTGAACGTGTTTCCAGAGAGCGTTGCCCACCTCAGCCACGACGAGAGGCGGCGCCAGCAGGTGAGCGTGGCCACTGCGATAGTCTTCCAGCAACTGCAGCGCCGCCGGGCGCCCTCTCTCCTTGAGGACCCATTTGACAACGACGCTAGCGTCCACCACAGAGGTAGTCGCGGTCATCTTCCCTGGCGACTCTCCCGGATAAGTTCTGTGCTATCGATTGTGGAGGGTAATGAGTTGACAAATTCCTCCAGCTCATTTCTTCTCCGCCGCATTTCACGGCGCCTCGACCGCTCGGCTGCGGCAAGTACCAACAGATGGATGACGTGAGCGTTCAAGCTGCGGCCCTGCTCCTTTGCGTCCTGCTTCAGGCTGTGGTGCAAAGACTCAGGAAGATTCTTGAGTGTCAGGGTCGGCATGAATTCATTCTACAACCTTTTATGGAACCATTACGATTCCAAACATCCGAATCCAAGACAATACTGAAACCGGCTCTGCTCTTTCCCTGGTTGTCCTCGCACACCTCATACGGGTGGAATGATGGAGTCAACGAATCTTTCCGCGCATCGCGCCCTGGACAAGCGGGATCGCCTGTCCCTACTAGAGCCGTCACTAGCTGTGGCAGTAGGGACCGGCGATCTCGCCTGTCCACCTGTCAGATATACCGCGCCCGGCTTGGGGCGAACCCGGCCCCCCGGCCTACGAACCCAGCGGCAGAAAATACTGGGTTCCGCGAACCGGGCGGCTTAACTCTTCGAGGAGCTCGTCCAAATCTGCCTGCTTGTGAACGAAATCAACCTTGGTGGTGTCGACCACCAGCACGTCTGAGCCCCTGTAATGCTCAAAAAAGTGCTCATAGGCGCGGACGACCTCGTGAAGATACTCGTCCGAGATGCGCGCCTCGGCGGGGACATTCTTGCGGAGAATCCGGCTTCGAAGAACCTGTGGTGAGGCCTTAAGGTAGACCACCAGGTCAGGCGCCGCCAACTGCTCTTTGAAATGGCGATAGTAGTCGTCGTAGACGGACACTTCGGTGTCGTCGAGGTTGATGTATGCGAAAAGCTTGTCCTTCTCGAACAAGAAGTCAGCTACGACGGGGTTGTGCGAGTTTTCGATCTCGGCCGCTTGCAGTTGGCGGAAGCGCGACACCAAGAAATACATTTGTGTTCGAAAGCCCGCCCCTTTTTCTCCGCGGTAGAACTCTTCAAGGAAAGGGTTTTTCTCGGAGTCCAGCAAGGTGTGCGCGTGCAGCCGCTCGGCCAGTGCACGCGCCAAGCTGGTCTTCCCGACCCGCAAAGGTCCTTCGATTGCAATGTAGTGTGCCGGGTTCATGGGTCGGTGGAGTTCATGCTATTCGTTCGTACGGAACCAGTCAGAGCCGCACCGAGAAGGTGCCGTCAACGCCCATGCCGAGGCGCCCCGGCCGCGACAGGTAGGTCAGCCGGACTTTAGCAGCCACGAACTAGTTTATCTGTGCTGGCCTACTTCCTTTCAAAATTTCAAACTTGACTGCGGGCCGTGCGGCAGCTCGATCTGGAAGTATTCGAAAGCCCGCCGCGTGCCGACGCGGCCGCGCGCCGTGCGGTCCAGAAACCCCAATTGCATCAGGTACGGCTCGTAGACCTCTTCGATCGTGTTGGCGTCCTCGCCGATCGATGCCGCGATCGTGTTCAGACCCACCGGCCCGCCGCTGTATTTACCCAGGATCGTCCGCATCACCTTCTGATCCACCTCATCGAGCCCGTAGGGGTCGACTTCGAGCAGGTCAAGGGCGGTCTGAGCCACGGGCCGTGTAACCTTGCCGTCGGCGCGCACCTGCGAGTAGTCACGCACGCGCCGCAACAGCCGGTTGGCGATGCGCGGCGTCCCCCGGCTGCGCTTGGCGATCTCTTCGGCCCCCTCCTTGTCGATTTCCACCTCGAGAAGCCGTGCTGAGCGAAACACGATCGCCTTCAGATCCGAGGCTTCGTATGGATTCAGCCGCAGGGTCAACCCGAAACGGCTGCGTAGCGGGCCGCTGATCAGTCCGGCTCGGGTCGTCGCCCCGACGGCAGTAAACGCTGCCAGCGGGATCGAGTGGGTTCGCGCCCCAGGGCCGGCTCCCACCATTAAATCCACCCGGAAGTCCTCGAGTGCGGAGTACAACATCTCTTCCACGTCGGGGAACAGGCGGTGAATTTCGTCGACAAAGAAGACCTGCCTCGGCTCGAGCGTAGTCAAGGCGCCTGTCAAGTCCAACTTTTTCTGTAAAACCGGCCCCGAGGTGACATCAATCCGAACACCCAACTCGTTGGCAATGATCGTGGCTAGGGTCGTCTTCCCCAGCCCGGGCGGTCCGTAGACCAGCACGTGGTCCATCGCCTCGCCTCGCCCCGTCGCCGCCTCAATCGCAATCGTCAGGATCTCCTTGACCTTGGACTGGCCCACGAATTCGCTCAGCTTTCGTGGCCGCAGACTGAGGTCGAGTTGGTGGTCTTCCTCCTGCGGCGCCGGGGAGATGACGCGATCTTTCGACATCCTGTACCTAGCGGCTCATCAACTCCAGCGACCGCCTGAACAGCGGTTCGAAATCACCGGAATCGCTTTCGTTCAAGGCTTTCCGAACGGCTTTCTCGGCGGCGGGGCGCGCGCATCCCAGGTTCAGCAAAGCGGAAATGACGTCGCGCTCGATCGGCGACACTCCCGACCCCAGCTCAGAGCCCTCGCCGTCAACCACCGAAATGAGCTTTTCCCGCAGCTCGAGCACCATCCGCTCGCCCGTCTTGCGGCCGACGCCGGGAATACGCGTCAGTGTCGCAACATCCCCTTCCCGAATGGCCGTCGCGAGATTCTCTGTCGGCAGGCCGGAAAGGACCGTCACAGCCAGCCGAGGACCGATGCCGCTGACCGTGATCAGCTTCTCGAAGATGCCCTTCTCATGACGTGTCGCGAAGCCAAACAAGGACAGCGCGTCTTCGCGAACGTGAGTGTGGGTGTGGAGCGCGACCTCCTCACCGGCGTTTCCTAGTTGGGAGTACGTGGAAACGGGGATCGTCAGCTCGTACCCGACTCCGTCGACGTCGACGACAACGAGATTCGGCTGTTTTTCGACCAGTTTCCCCCGTAAGTGGGCGATCATCGAGGCCTGCTCGATCGGGAGGCAACCAGAGCCAAATTATGGCGAACCGCTGGCGAGAGTGTCAAGAAAGGCATGGACCTAGGCGGTATCGTTTTAGTGGGAACCCGCGTGGGAGACGCTTCAAACAAGAAGTCTTCTCCCCGTAGGAAGTTATCATAGAGGGATTTCGAAGTTCCCGGCGCAAACGGGGATTGATCGTGGCGCTTCGCAGAGTCTTCGTAGAGTCCATTCGAGGGACCAGGGCCAAAGTCCGCAGCGCGCGTGCCCATCATTTGCGCCGCGTCGTCCGGCTGCGGGTGGGCGAGTTGGTAGAGATTTCCGACCGCGAACGGCTTTTCTTGGCTGCGGTCAGCCGCTCGACGGGGGAAGAAGTGGAGTTCGAGATCCGCGAAAGCCTGGCCCAGCCCGCGAGTGCTCCTAGCATTGTGCTGATGATGGCAGTCATCAAGTTTGCCCGGCTGGAATGGACGATCGAGAAGGCAACCGAGCTGGGCGTTTCTTCGATTGTCCCCGTGGCAGCCGCCCGCTGTGAGGCTAGGCTGATCCGAGCTGCCGGCAAACGTCACGAGCGCTGGCTGCGAATAGCTGAAGAGGCCGCCCAGCAGTCTCGTCGCTTGGCGCCTCCGAGCATAGAGCCTCCCGTGCCGCTGAGGGAGGCGCTTCCGAAGCATGACGCTCAACTGGCGATCATCCTCGACACGGATTGCCCTCCGTTGAAAGACGCTGCGACCAGTTTTCAGCGAGAGACGAAGCGAGCGCAACTAGAATCAGCCGTGTTACTGGTCGGCCCCGAAGGCGGTTGGACCGATGCCGAACGTGAAGCCGGTCACATCGCCGGCTACCAGCCGGCTTCCCTGGGCAACCTAATCTTGCGCTCTGAAACGGCCGCCATCACCGCTTTGGGCGTACTCGGCCACCTGCTCGAGGCCTGAAAGGTCGATCTGCTCCGCGGCGACTCACTCCTCAGCCGCCCCCCTTGCCCCGCGATCCCTCCTCTACCGGCGCCACTAACCAAGGCTGAGACGTCGTAAAGACGCACCTTTCCCCCTGAACTTCGAAACACCACCGGCAGATCATCTAAAAGAACGTCCACTTGCCTGCTGTAGTCCTGGCCGACACCGTACGAGAAGAACTCGTCTTCACTTCTCACCCAATAACGCGCCCGGATGTGTCTAGCGGTGTCGAGAATGCGACTTAGGTCTCTCTCGGCTGCTTCCTCTCACCCCGCGTAATACAGCGCCTGCGAGAACGCAATTGGCAGCATTGCCTGACGGCCCGTGCGCAGGTAAAGGTCCCCGTCGTCGGGTCCGACAAACCGCGCCGAGTTGGACGTGTGGTTTCGTATCCACTCGTAGAGCTCGTATTTTTCTTTTTGTATGGCCACTCGACGCTCGGTTAGCGTTGCGAAGGTCAAACGCGAGTAGTAGACGTACGCCTCGGCGTTTCTCAACACAAACAGAGACAGGATCACGGTGAGCGCCACTGCGCCGGCTCTTTCCAACGCCGGCTTTCCACCGCGGAAGGAGGACGAAATGGCGCCTCGAACGTGTCGAGCCTCCGTCAACGCGCCCAGACAAAAAAGAGGCAGGAATGGCAGGGCAAACCGATCCATAATGTGGCCATGCGTCCACGGGATGATGGTGCCGGCGTGCAGCAGGTAAATCCAATGGATTACTTTCCAGCCACCACGCCGAGCGTGCCGCACGACTCCCGTAAGAATCCCGACGCCCAACATGAGCACGATGGCGTTGTGCGGTACTTTGCCCAAAGCATCCGTCAGCACGGGAATCTGTAACGGAACGATTACGAAGTAATTGCCGATGGTAATTACGGTCAAGAATAGATTCTTCCAGACCATCCATATCAATACTTCTACTGAATCCCGCATAATATTCTGACACCTTTTGGTTCCTTGGAGCATCTATAGATGTATGGGCAACCCGAAAGGCGTGAAGCGGGATTTCAAGGCGCTGGAGAAGCGCCGTTTCGAAGCGATGCGGCTGCTTGACCAAGGCCACAATCAGTCCGAGACGGCGAGACGGCTGAAAGTCGCTCGGCAAACCGTCAGTGAGTGGCGGCGGCAATACCTCGAGCATGGTCCGGCCGGGCTGCGTCGAGCCGGGCGCGCCGGACGCAAGCCGCTGCTAGACGCCGCACAACGCGAACGCCTGACGTCGCTGTTGTTGGAAGGCCCCGAAGCCCACGGCTTCCGAACGCCCCTGTGGACCTGCCCGCGGGTAGCTCGTCTGGTCGCCGATGAGTTCGGCGTCAACTACCACGAAGGCCACGTCTGGAAGATCCTGCAAGCCCTCAACTGGAGCCCGCAACGTCCCGTCGGAAAGGCGCGCGAGCGCAACGAAGAGGCGATCCGCACCTGGAAGCGCAAGACCTGGCGGCGTATTAAAAAAAAGCCCAAACCGAAGGCCGCACGCTCATCTTCATCGACGAAAGTGGATTGAGCGAGAAGCCGCACCGTTGCCGTACCTGGGCACCGCGGGGTCAGACGCCCGTGCTGCAGTTTAACTTCAACTGGGAGAAGCTTTCGGTGTCGGCGGGGCTGACGCTGCGCAACTTCTACTTCCGGCTCTATCCCGGCGCCATCGACGAACAGGAGGTGATCCACTTTCTCAAAGCGCTGCTGCGCCACATCGACCGGCCGCTGCTGATCATCTGGGATCGACTGCCGGCGCATCGCAGCCGCCTGGTGCGGGAGTTCATCGAGCTCTCCGAGGGCCACATCGAAACCGAGTACCTCCCGCCCTATGCGCCGGAGCTGAACCCGGTGGAGTACATCTGGGCTTACTGGAAGCAGCACGAGTTGCCGAACGTCTGCCCGAAAGACTACGGGGAGCTGAGCGAGCGGGCCCGCAAAGCACTGCGCCGCATGCGCCGCAAACCGCGCTTGATCACTGCCTTCTGGAAGCAGTCTTCTCTTTGCTTCGATTGACGGGGTATTATGCGGGACTCAATAAGTTGGCTGCATGGAGCTTCCAGAATCCCACATAGCTGGTGTAGTACAACCACGTTTGACGGAAACCTGGCCCTGCCTGCTCAACCCACGGCGCCAACGCATCATTGTTTCCCTGTAACAGAGACCCGGCGACGATCAAGGGAACGCTTGTGCTCAGGAAGATCATCGCAGCCCGATAGCGCTTGCGGTAAAGAGCCACGACGACCACAGCGACAAGAATCGTGAACCCGATCGTGCGCAACAGCATGGCCGCGCCAGTCAGCAGCCCTGCGAGCGCCATGAGACGGTATGCCCTTTTTCGTTGAACAGCCCGCTGAGCCAGAATGGCAACCGTCATCATGAACGCCATCATGGGAACGTCTGTCAAGACCCGCGACGCCTGAAGTTGAAAAAAAGGATTTAGTCCACAAAAAGCTGTTATCCCGAGAGCCGGCCATCTGGCGAGGTCGAGGCTTCGCAGCAAGAAATACGAGGCTAGTAAAGCAAGGCAAGCGAACACCGCCGACATGCCCAAGACTGTTGTCAGGTTCGATGGAAAGCTGGGGTTATACCTCCAGACCAGAGAGAGCAGCCACGGGTAGAGGACGGGATACTTCGTTTGTCGTGGGGATTCGGGAACGTTGGGCATGATGTAGCCTCTGCCTTCCGCGAGGGCTTGGGCGGTGCTCATCATGATCGCGTCGTCATGAGCTTGACCGAACAGATGGAATGGATCCAGCCGGAACATCGACCAAACTGTCGCTCCGCAAATCACCGCCAGGCAGAGGGCTGTGAGCGGCCCCCCCCGCAACGCTCTAGGGTCCAACTTTGAATCTCTGGTCTGCGTCATCAGTCAATGTCGGACGAAACCGTTGACTCTGCCGACCCCGTTAAGACAGAGACATCGTAAAGACGGATCTGGCCCCCTGAACTTTGAAAAACCACCGGTAGATTCTCGAGAAGGCTGTCCATTCGGCGGGTGTAGTCCTTGCGGTGGCTGTACCAGAAAAACTCGTCTTTACTTCTTACCCAGTACCTCGCCCTTATGTGACGAGCCGTGTCGAGGACGTGGTCGAGGTCTTCATCGAGAACCTCTTCTCGCTCGGCGTAGTAGAGCGCCTTGGAAAAGGCGATGGGCCACATGCCCTGCCGGCCGGTGTATAGGTAAAGCTCCCCGTCGTCGTTTGTGGCGAAGCGATCGGAGATGTCGGTATGGTCCTGAACCCAGCGGTACAGCTCCCGCCTTTCTTTTTGAATGTCAACTCGATTCTCTTTCAGCTGTCCGAGAATGACACGGGAGGAATAGAGGTGGACAGCACTCGTTCGCAGCAATAGAAAGGCCATCACGAGAGCCAGTCCGCCTGCGATCACTTTTTCTGGGATTGGCGTCTTGCTACGCAGGGTGGTCACGACCGTTCCACCGAAATGTTTACCTTCCGTCCAGGCCCCGACGCAGAATAGAGGCAGAAAAGGAAGGGAAAAACGATCCATCAGATCGCCGTGTGTCCAGACAATGATCGTGCCGGCGTGCAGCAGATAGATCCTGTGAATGATCGCCCAGCCCTGCTGGCGCGCGTGACGGACGATCCCTGCCAGGACGCCGACTCCCAGCGTGACCGCAATGGCGTTGTGAGGCATCTTGCCTAGTGCGTCCGTCAAGAAGGGAACCTCCAGGGGAATCAGCAGGAAATAGTTGCCAATGGTCACTAAGGTTGAAAACAGATTCTTCCAGACCATGCCCCACAGCACTTGCCAGTCGCTGGCGTGGAACGTCCAGAACCCCACGTAGTCCGTGTAGTACAGCCAAGTTTGTTGGAAGCCGGGACCGCCCTGCTCGACCCAGGGCTGCAGCACACCATTGTTCCCCTGGATAAGCTTCCCCACAACGATCAACGGAATACTCGTAGCCAGGAACAAGGCCGCGGAACGGTAGCGCTTGCGGTAGACTGCCGCGCCCAAAACCGCAAGCAAAATCGTGAACCCGATCGAGCGCATCAGCATGGCCGTGCCGGTCAGCAGTCCGACAAGTGCCATCAAAGCGTACGCTCGCTCCTGCTGAAGCGCACGCTGGGCCACAGCGGCGATGCAGAGCAGAAACACCATCATCGGTATGTCCGTCATCACCCGGCCGGCGTGAAACAAGAAAAACGGATTCAGCCCGCAGAAAGCCGTTATTCCCACGGCCAACCACTTTCCCAAACCTAGACTTCGCAGCAGGAAATACGATGCCACTACGACCAGGCATACGAAGGCTGCCGAAAGCGCAAGCGCGGCCTCCAGATTCGAAGGAAAGCTGGGGTTCCATGTCCAGATCAGAGACAGCAGCCATGGATACATCACCGGGTACTTGGTCTGCCGAGGGGTTCCCGGAACGCTCGGCATGATGTAGCCTCGCCCCTCGGCGAGAGCTCTGGCCGAACTCATCATCATGGCGTCGTCATGAGCTTGACCGAAGAAGCTGACCGGATCCAGTCGAAACAGCGACCAGACCGCAGCGACGCAAATCACGGCTAGACAGAGCACTGTTGACCCGGCCTCGCGCCGCGATCTCGCATCCGGATTTGACTCTGCGTTCTGCGTCATCGATCAGCGCGTGACAAGACCCCTGTCCCTAATGCTTCCCCGACAAGAGTGGTATCGTCCGTCCAAAACCTTCCCGATAATTCTCGCTTGCGAGGGCAACGAGAACCAACAGCAAGGCCGCCGAGGGAATCAACGTGTAGGGGGGGCCTATCACCAACGGCAAGAACGGGAGGGGTGTGAGAAACGTAGTGGCCGCGAATTTTGAGAAATTGTGCGGCGACCGGAACACGACTAGTAAGAGTGGAAGCAACAGGATCCCGGCATCATAGGCGTAGACGTGGGGTGCTATCAAGATCGATCCGGCGATCGCCGCTCCAGGCCACCGCCACAAGGGAGCGCGCCAAATGGCGACGGCGGCAAGCGCGATAACGACGACGGCGAGGAACGCTTTCAGCGCGATATGATCCACCCCGAAATTAGCACCCAAGGCATAGATATTGATCATGTTCTGTGGCGCCGGAGCCAACTCGGGCAAGTCGTCCGCCTGCAAAAGGCGTATGTACTGTTCGACTCCCGCGAAACCTCCGAGCAGGGGAGACAGCAGGGCCAAGACTGCCCCGCTGGCCACGAAGCCCGCGAACATCTTCCATTTGCGGTGGAGCACCATCGCGATTGGCACTAGCAGTAGAAGATGGAACTTGAACAGCGCCAGGCCGAGAACGGCGCCGCTCCAAAAGCCCTTCCCACGTTCCGTGAATACCGAAGCCACGATCAGGATCACGGTAAGGAAAACGCAATCTTGACCGACTAGGATCCCTCCCACGGTCGGGAAGTACAGGCAGCAAAAGATCAGCGCGTCGGGTCCGAATCGGCGGCGGGCCCACACCCAGCATGCGACAAGAAGGGCGGTTTGGAGAACGATCCAAAACCAGAACGCCGCAGTGTAGGGCAACAGCGAGAGCGGCGCCAGTAAAAGTGCGTAGAAGTGGGGCCGTACGAACGGGACAAGCTCGGCAACCTCGCCCAGGAGTTCTCTCTCTCGAGACAACTGCGTATCGATGTCGTAGAGCTCGGCGAAGCGGCCTTCTCGCGCCAACGACGAACCGGTGTAAAGGTTCAGGAAATCGTGATGATAGGCAGTCTGGAGGGGCCCGATACCCGTAACGGCCCAAAACAAGCACACAATGCCTACGAAAACGAAGTGGCCCGCCGGAACTCTTTCCGGTTGGCTGACCGGTTGAGCGGCGTTGGCCATGCAAAAAAGAGCTTAACCGGAATCTACGATTCGCACCTCCGGCGAACACATGGTATGCACCCTCTTTTGCCCTTACCGCAACGCGAGTAATGGTCGTAGCCACCCGTGACCTTGCTAGCTTAGTGCATCATTTCGCAAATACGGTGACGTATCAATCAGCTTGTCGAGGTTCCGGCTCATCGGCTCGGGCGCAATGAATTGCGCCCCTACCTTTGAACGCGACGTGCTCAAGCCCATAAGGGGCGCGATTCATCGCGCCCACAGTCGGCCACCTTCGTCACCGCATTTGCTAGACCCCCCGCGCGTCGGCTCCCCAGATTATCTTGTGGAGCTGGTACCCCAAGCGGACCTCCTCCAAACCATCCCTGAGCATCCACTCCGCCAGTTCCTTAGGGTCGAGCTCGCCGTGGACGGGTGAAAAGATAACCGCGTTCACGCGCTCGGCAAGGCGATGTTCCCTCGTGAAGTCGCGCGAAAACTCATAGTCGCGGCGCGTCAAAACCACAAACTTGATTTGGTCCTGCCGGGAGAGGTGTTCCAGGTTCTCGATCGCAAAGCTGTTCGCCTCACCCGAGTCGGGACACTTGACGTCTACGATCTTGATGACAGCAGGCGGGATGCGGTCGATCTTCCGTTCGCCGCTTGTTTCGAGCATCACATCGTAGCCCTTCTCCAACAGGCGTTCCATCAACGGGTAGACTTCGTCCTGGAGCAGGGGCTCTCCGCCCGTAATCTCCACCAACTTTCCCTGTAACGACTCGACCCTGCTGATAACCCCCTCGAGGCTCACGTCTTCGCCCCCGAAAAAGGCATATTCGCTGTCACACCAGGTGCAGCGCAGGTTGCAGCCTGTAAGGCGGATGAAAATGCATGGCGCGCCGGCGTAGGTAGACTCGCCCTGTATGGACTTGAAAATTTCCGTGATCTGCATCCGAGGTCGAGGACCTTTCGCCGGGTGAAGAACGAGATTACTCGATCATTGTCCAAGGTAGCAGAAGCCGCCCGTCGGACGGCTCGCCCCAGCACCGCGCGGTCGAGACGGTCTTCCATGGCTTGCTGACACTACGAAAGTGATACCTTGAACGGTACAAACCGGAGCTGAAAAGCCAGGCAAGCACTGTTCAATTCCGGAGCGGGCCAGGCCTCCTGCCCTGCCTGAATCATGAATCCGAGCCGATTACTATTCTCTGGTTCAGTCTCGTACGCCATTGGTCGGCAATGAAAAAAGACGAACGGGTCCTGTCAGTCATGGCGCATCCCGACGATGCGGAAATCTTCTGCGCGGGTACCCTGGCAAGGCTACAAGAAATCGGATTCGATATTCACATCGCCACCATGACACCCGGTGACTGCGGAAGCAAGCACCAGAGCCCCTCCGACATCGCCCGCGTTCGCCTCGAGGAAGCCCGCACCGCGGCGTCCCGAATTCGCGCCGGCTTTTCCTGCCTCGACTTCCGTGACTTGCAAATCACCTATGATCCGCCAGCCATCCGGAAAGCCGTCGAGCTGCTGCGTCAAATCGACCCGGTGATCGTGATCACCCACTCGCCTCAAGATTATCTCCTCGACCACGAGATCACGAGTCTCCTGGTCCGCAATGCTTGCTTCGCCGCGCCGGTGCCGAATTTCCAAACCGGACGACTCCCCAGCCGCCCACCGGCGGGTCGAATTCCGCATCTCTACTACGCCTCTCCCGCTGCCGGCATTGACATCTTTGGAGAATCGGTCCCAGCGACCGTCTACATCGATATCTCCGACGTCATGGGTTTGAAAAGCGATATGCTCTCCTGCCATAAAAGCCAGCACGCTTGGCTCCGTGCGCAGCATGGAACTGCAGACTATCTCGATGAGATGCGCCAGTGGAACTCTGCCCTTGGCAAGCAGATCGGGGTAGAGTACGCCGAGGGCTTCCGCCAGCATCTTGGGCACCCGTATCCCAAGGATGACCGCCTGGGGAAGCTGCTGGGTGGGACGGCGAAACGCGCGGGCTAGCCGGGACCGCTCGACGATCCCGACTGCAGAACCACACTACCAGACAGTGCGAAGCTTCTTGTAGTTCCTCATCCGACGGTCTTTGGTAACGAGCTGTGCCCGATGCCGTAGGGCGGTCGCGGCGATGAAGCGGTCAGCGGGATCGCCGTCAAACTCCCCCACTAGGCCCGCCGCCCCCACGGCAACCTCTGGGGAGAGAGGAAGCAGGGCCATGCGAGGTCTAGCCAGGGCCTGCTTGATCCACACCAAGACATCCCGGTCCAAGCCCAAGCGCCGCTTGGTGACAAGCATCGCCAGCTCCCAACAGCTAATAGCACATACTCCGATCTCAGGTTCCGATTCCAGGGCCCGGCGTGCCCGGACGCTTAGCCTGCTCGGTGAGCTGATCCACCAGATCCAGCTATGGGTATCGGCTATGATCACCTGTCCGCTTTCCAATCTTCGTCCACCGGCGAAACGATGTCTTTCTCCCACCGAACACTGCCGATTAGGGTGGGAGGCTCGGCCGTCTCGACCGCCGCTACTTTGGCGACCGGTTTGCCGCGCTTGGTGACGATCAATTCTTCTCCGGTCAAAGAGACCTCATCCAATAGCGCCAGGCATTTGGCTTTGAACTCGCCCGCCGGCACGTGTCGAACCTTTGTGTTCATAGTCATTAGTCTATAGTCATCTATGCTATCGTGTCTACTCCCCACCCCTTGGCCACTATATCTTGCGAACATGAGTAAGCTAGCCGCCGGGCCGCCTCTCAAGCGCTTGCTACAGTCACACTCTTGCCACACCAGGAAAAATGGAGGATGATCGAATTATGACCCCCAAACGAATTCTCTTTCGGCTTCTTTTCCTTCCCTTTGTAGTCAGCGCTTTGGCGCACGCGACGCTCGTCCCCCGCATGACGCTCGAACAAGCGGTCGATGACTCCGTGCTCATCGTCCAGGGCACCGTCGTCAGGACCTGGTCGGCCTGGGGTGACAAGCGGCAATTCATATGGACTCACTACGAACTCAAAGTATCGGACGCTCTCAAGGGTCTCGCGGCCCGCAACATTGTCATCAGTGAACCGGGCGGCACAGTCGGGAACACCGGTATGCAGATTGCCGGCGCGCCCCGCTACTCCGTGGGGGAAGAAGTGGTGCTGTTTGCCACCCGGACACCCATCGGATACCTGCGGACCGCCGGTTGGGGTCAGGGGAAATACGTGGTCGTGGACGGCAGAGACTCCGACCGTCGGGTGGTCCGCTCTTCCGTGCGGGACATCACCTTGTTCGATCCGATTTCCAGGGCAGGGTCGCCGCCGAGACAGAAACAAACCATCCTAAGCCGACTCGATGGCATGGAGTTGACCGCATTCAAGGAACGCGTGAGACAGTTGGTCGTTTCGCGCGCCGCCAAGGAGGTTCACTGATATGACTTCTCGAGCGCTCCTTACTCTCCTACTGGTAGCTTTTGTTCCGTCCGCTGAAGCCTATGTCCGCGCCAGAACCCCAGGAGGCACTCCTCTTTTTCGGACGGACAACCAGAACATCACCTATCTAATGAACGATCAGACTGCCGCCGGAATGACCAACGCGGACGGCGAGGTGTTGATCACGGCGGACAGCAATCCCTTCGCCGCGCTTCAAGGTTCACTGGCCGCCTGGGATGCTGTGTCGTCCGCGGATGTGAACTTCGCACCGCTCACGACAACAAACCTTGCCAATGATCCTGCCGATGGCAACCACGTTTTCGTTTTTCTTGATACTCCTGAGATCCGGGCAATTGTCGGTGGAGCGCTAGCAGTCACGAATACGCGTTTCATCAACGGTGGCCCAGACGTCGGCCAGCTCACGGACACAGACATCATCTTCAATCCCAACAACACGGACCCTTTCACCGGCGACTTCGTCCCGTATTCGACGACCCTGGAACCTGGCACATACAGCATCCAGTCGGTCGCCACCCACGAAGATGGCCATGCGTTGGGATCCGACCACACATTGGTTACCGGGGCCTCGATGTTCCCCACGCTCGGGATCGGGTCGAATTTCTCGTCATTCATCTCGGCAGACGACGCTTGCTTTCTAACCTCTGTCTACCCGGCGCCCGGATCGGCTAATGACTTCGGCGCCATTTCAGGGACCGTTATGCTAGACGGACAGCCGGCCACCGGCGTGTTCGTGACGGCTATCGACTCGGCTGCCGGCGTCACGGTAGGTGCCCTTACCGATCTAACCGACGGCACGTATCGCATCCCGCTTCCGCCCGGGAACTATGTCGTAACCTCCGAGGCGCTTGATGGCCCGGTCGTACCAGCAAACCTTCGCATACTAGTGTAGTGCCACATAGATAACTGGACAATAACACCCTTTTCACGGTAGGATGGTTTATGTGGCCATCCGCTGACGCTCTACCCCTCACCGCTCCGCAGCGAAACGCTCTTCGTCGCCTGGTTCGAGGAGGCAACACAGCCCAGAAAATGGCCTTACGGGCAGGCATTGTTTTGCTGTGTGCGCAGGGGTTGGCGAACCACGCCATTGCCCGCGAACTCGGCGTCAACCGCAAGACCGTCATCCTGTGGCGAAAGCGCTTCGCCCAGTCCGGCCTCGACGGACTCCGCGATCGGACGCGCCCCGGACGCAAACCGGCGCTCTCCGCTGAATTCGTCCAATGCATCCTCGATACAACGCTTCACGAGAAGCCCCGGGCGGCCACGCATTGGAGCACCCGCACCCTCGCCAAGCACTTGGGCGTCTCCAAGATGGCCATCCAGCGCGTCTGGAAAGCGCACGGACTGCAGCCCCATCGCCTCGAAACTTTCAAGCTCAGCCGCGACAAGCAGTTCGTCGAGAAACTCCGCGACGTGGTCGGTCTGTACTTGCATCCGCCCGAGCACGCACTGGTGCTCAGTGTCGATGAGAAAAGTCAGATCCAGGCCTTAGACCGCAGCCAGCCGGGACTGCCCCTGAAAAGGGGTCGTGCCGGCACCATGACCCACGACTTCAAACGACATGGCACAACGACGTTGTTCGCCGCCTTCAATGTGCTCGACGGCAAGGTGATCGGCGAGTGTCTGCCGCGACATCGGCACCAGGAATTCCTCAAATTCCTACGCAAGATCGACCGCGAAACGCCACCGGCGCTGGAGCTGCATCTGATCGTGGACAACTACTCCACGCACAAGCATGAGCAAGTGAAGAAGTGGCTCGCGAAGCACCCCCGCTTCCACTTTCACTTCATTCCCACGTCTTCTTCTTGGCTCAATCTCGTCGAGCGCTGGTTCCGCGAGCTGACACAGAAGCGCATCCGCCGCGGCGTGTTCCGCAGTGTTCCCGAACTCGAGGCCGCCATCCACGAGTACCTGGAAGCGAGCAACCAAGCGCCCAAGCCCTTTGTCTGGACAGCTCCGGCACAAGATATCCTCGCCAAAGTCGAGCGCGCCGCCAAAACCCACGCCATTGTCCAGAACCGTTAGTGGCACTACACTAGGTAACTTCACGGAAGACGCGCAGGCCGACTTCGTCGGCGGGGGCCAGAACCCGACCCAGTTTCAGGTGATCCCCGGTGGCGAGGATACCGTGAACATAACAATGCAGCCTGGGCCGTCGCCGCTGGATATTGAAGTTATAGGTTCCGGGCCGCCGGACCGCAGTGCCATTAGCATCGGACGGGGCCCGATTCTCCTGACACCCGGCGAGGCAATCGACATTGTGATGGCCGGGCCGGGCATCGACGCCACCCTGACCGACGACAACATCCGCCTGCTGGTCCCGGGTGTGACGCTCAGGCCGGGCTCGGTTGGCGTGGGCCCGTTTACTACGTCGGGAATGCCAATTGTCCACGCGACGGTTGACGTCACTGACCCTGGCCGGAGAGCCATCGGCACGTTGGCGGTCGTCACGAACCCGACTGCGGTCTTTACCGGTGCTCTGGTCGTTGCCGGCAGCCAGGCCGCGCCGCCGATCCCGGTGATCGGCGCTGTAGTAAACGGCGCCAGCTTTGGATTCCCCGGACTGGGGTCGGCCGGGGGGTTCCTTACCATTTTCGGGTCTCACTCCGCTTCAGAGATTGGGCAGAACCTATTCCCAGCAACAGCGTTCAACGGCGTAAGCGTAACGTTCGACGGAGAAGCCGCGCCATTGGCCGCGGTCTTCCCTGGCCAAATCAACATTTACGCTCCGAATGACCTGCCTGCGGCGGGCATGGTGGCGGTCAGGGTTACTGACCCGGGGGGCGCCAGCGACCCTTTCATGTTGGACATGCGGTCGGCGACTCCCGGCATGTTCAACTTTCCGGCCGATCCCACCGACCTCACTAGTTCAATCGCAATTGCGACCTACCACGTCAATGGAATCGACACAGTGTGGTTGGTTACTTCCGCTGCGACCGCCGCCGCGTATGCTATTCCGACGGACTGCGTCGCCAACCAGATCGCTCCCGGGGTACTTTGCGGTGAGCCCGCGTCGGCCGGGGATGTCCTGACGCTTTGGGTTACAGGCCTGGGTCTGGCGACAGCCGACGGCTCGCCGAGCGGAGACCCGCTTCCGACCGGGGAAGTAGCGCCTGCCGATGGCAACCCGATTTACTTCACGACGGATCCGCCCCAGGTCACGATTGGTGGCGTTGTTGCCCAGATCTTTTTCTCGGGATTGGCACCCAATTTCGCCGGGCTGTACCAAATCAACATTATTGTTCCCGCCGGCGTGCCGGTGGGCGACAGTGTCGCCTTGGTGCTTTCGATGCCCAATGGCCTGAGTCATCAGTTGCCCATCGCCATCGGGCCGTGAGGTTCCCCACGGACACGCAGCTAAGCCGCAAAGCTTGACGGGCTCGTACGAGGAAACGTTGCATTCCGTTGTGGCGCAGGCACTCTTGCCTGCCGCGTCGAGACTCATCTCGACGCTTGGTGTCCGCCGTCCATCTCCCGCGGCTCCACCAAAGCACCCCGAAGTACGGCTTGACTCGGGTAGTAGGCCTAGGCCAGGAACAGTCCCGTAGCGAGGATCTAGGCGGGCGACCTTTCGCTTCTCTGTCACACGATTGGTCCCTCGCCCGCCAAATCCGCGGCCTTTTGCTTTTGTGGCGCACACTCTCAGTGTGCCGCGTCGAGACTCTTCTCGACGCTTGGCGTCTGCCATTCATCGCATACGGCTCAACTCGGGCAGCCTCGCCAGGGACAGCCAACTGAGTCGACCCCACGTGTTCGTACCGGATCAGCCTCGCCGAGCGACGCGCCTAAACGTAGAAATCCGCTCAGGTGCCTGTCCCGGCACCGCCCCGAGCTTCTGTATCCTTGAGAACAGGACGTCTCCACCGTGTCTGAATCACCCCAAGACCCCCCGGATGAACAACAAGCCGAATCTGATTCCCTACACCCGCTAATCGAGGAATCCGCCGAGTCCCTTCTCGGCGATATGCCTCCGGAGGAATTCCGCCGCTTCGGTCACCAGGTCGTCGACTGGATTGCCGACTATCTCCAGCACCCGGAGAGGTACCCCGTCCTTCCGGATGTAAATCCCGGGGCTTTGGTCGACCGGCTTCCGAAATCGGCGCCGGACTCCGGCGAGTCCATGGAGCGGATTCTGGCGGATTTCGAAACGGAAATCCTTCCCCATGTCACTCACTGGAACCAGCCGGGGTTCATGGGATATTTCGCCACTACGGGTAGCGGGCCCGGCATTCTGGCGGAAACGCTAACGGCCGGCCTGAACATGATCGGGCTGCTTTGGAAGACATCACCCGCTCTCACCGAGCTGGAGCAAGTCACGCTTCGCTGGCTTGCCCAGTGGCTGGGCTTGCCCTCCGACTGGTTCGGTATGATCCTCGACGGCGCCTCCACCGCCACCATCCACGCGGTGATCGCAGCCCGTGAAGAAG
Organism: Bryobacterales bacterium; assembly: GCA_965222095.1. Lineage (GTDB taxonomy): Bacteria > Acidobacteriota > Terriglobia > Bryobacterales > UBA6623. The sequence continues at coordinate 924,602 of CBDCTD010000003.1, read as the reverse complement.
CTCACAGAATCGACCTAGCCAAAGGCAAGTCGGCCGATCCGAGTCGGCTGACGCTCTACGCGTCCGAGCATGCTCACTCGTCGATCGAGAAAGCCATGCTTGTGCTCGGATTGGGACGTGAGAACTGCCGCAAGATCCCGGTTGACGACGAGTTCCGCATGCTGCCCGCTGCGCTGGAAGCCGCGATCGAACACGATCAGGATGTCGGCATGCGCCCGTTCTGCGTAGTCGCCACTGTCGGAACCACGTCAACTTCGAGTGTGGACCCGGTTCCTCGAATCGCCGACATCTCCTCCCGCTACTCGCTGTGGCTTCATGTCGATGCTGCCTACGCCGGCGCTGCCGCCGCTGTGCCGGAAAAGCGGCATATCCTCGCCGGCTGTGATCGCGCCGACTCTTTCCAGGTCAATCCCCATAAATGGTTGTTCACACCAATGGAGTTGACGGCGTTTTACACTTCCCGGCCCGAAGCCCTGCGGCAGGCGATGTCGTCGGTGCCCGAGTATCTTCGCAGCCAGGAAGACCCGCGTGCCGTGAACTTCATGGAGTATTCGTTGCCGCTCGGGCGCCGCTTCCGGGCGCTGAAGCTTTGGTTCGTGATGCGCTACTTCGGTCGAGATGGGGTGGTTGCCAATCTGCGCGAGCACATCCGGCTGGCCCAGTTATTCGCCGGCTGGGTCGACGAGCACGCTGCTTTTGAGCGGCTGACCCCCACGCCTTTCTCGCTGGTGTGCTTTCGTTACCGACCCACTGGTGTGGGCCCCTCTCAGCTTGATAGCCTCAACCAACGACTTCTCGACGCGATTAACGCCGGCGGCGAATTCTTCCTCTCCCACACCAAGCTAAAAGACCAACTGGCCTTGCGCGTGGCCATCGGCAATCTGCGAACGACCGAGGCGCACGTCAAGAGGTTGTGGCGGCTGCTGGTGGAGAAGTCTCGGCAACTCAGCCTGTGATTCAAAACGACCTGCGCCGCTTCCGAGCCGCGCGCGTCAGCAAGCGGTCCAGTGATGTTGTGCGGCACCTGGGAATCTACGGCATGCGAAGACTCGAAAGCTCGCAAAAACCGAGTCGCGGTGCGGTGGGATATCAAGGGCGCAGCCCAGGCGGAGCCGTTGGCTAGTTGGCGGACTGTCGTCCGGCGGGTGCAGGAAAAACCTTCGAAAGGGGTAGCTCGATCGAGGACGCCGCTGTGCGTAGAATGCCATCCTTAGCCGCGTGACTTCTCTCAGGTGTATGAACATACCCTCGGCGGCTTCGGGGGTTAACAACCCAAATGTGAGGAATGCCGAATTCGAGGTAGTCATCGATCTTCTCCTGGAGGTCTTCCGCTCGATCATCTCTGGAAAGGATCTCCACGACTAACAAGGGTGGCTTCATCACTATGCGGGAGTCGGGCACACCGCCTTCGATGACGCAAACGTCGGGGACCCGGAAACGTTCCGACTTGACCTGGACTCGGACCTCGACCGCGGACCAGAAGTCGGGATAATGGACAGTGAGGTAAACCAGTATCTTTGATTGCAGATCAGCGTGGTCGACTTCGCCTAGGTTGCGCTCCACAATCTTCCCATCGACGTACTCTTTGTCGCCGTCAGGGAAGCTGGTGGTTAAATATTCGTTTACCGAAGCGAGTGCGCTAACGCCCACAGCAGTATTCTATCGTAGGCGTTTTCGCGCTGGGGACGTGACACCGGCCCAGTTAAGTCCACGGGGCATATGGGTTACGCCGCACGAATCCCTCGTCTCTTATTGAGACGAAAGCTGTTGCGACGAAGGCCTTCTGCTTCCTGGAGGTTGTGATACTCTACAATCCCCCGAAAGCCTGATTAAAGAAGACGTGATCAGAATCAACAACTTACCGCCCATCTGCATCGCGCTAGGGTGCAAGGACAAGGCGCAGCTCCAGCGCCTGGCGCTCGACGCCTGTGACCACGGCGAGCGCTTCCTGGAACTCCGCCTGGATCTGCTCGACGATCCCGCTTCGGGTGTCGCTGTGATCCGCCGAGTCCTGCGGCGCTTTCCGCATACGATCGTCGTTGCCACCTGTCGGCGCCGGCAAAACGGCGGGGGGTTCCGGGCGAATATCGAGCGCCAGATCGAAATCCTAGACGCTGCGGTCTCAGCGGGTGCCGCACTGGTCGATATCGAGATCGAAACCGCTGAAGCGGCCCCACGATCACTCGACCGCTTCCGGGGGCGCACAAGGCTGATCGTCTCCTACCACGATTTCGATCGCACGCCCGCCCTCGGCCGCGCTTTGCAGAGACTGGAGAAGATTCCCGCCGACATACACAAGCTGGCGACGATGGCAAAAAGGCCCAGCGACAACTTGCGGGTCCTCGAAATGCCCGCCACTCGGTCGACAAAAGCACTCATGGTCATGACCATGGGCGAGTTGGGCGTCACGACTCGTGTCCTCGGAATAGCGTGGAAGTCAACCTTCGTTTTCGCAGCGCCTGATTCCAAACGGGTGGGGAAGCGTGGGGGCCCCGTCCAACCGACCGCCCCTGGTCAGCTTCCCGCAACCGTTCTCCGCAATCTGTATCGGGCACAAAAGTGCAAAGCCTCGACCAAAGTCTACGGCGTCATCGCTGACCCCGTTTCGCACTCCATGTCTCCGGTGATCCACAATAGAGCTTTCCAGGCGCGCCGTATCGACGCCGTTTATCTGCCGTTCCTCGTTCGGCCTGCTATGTTGGCTGACTTCTTTCGCGTAGTAGAAAGGCTCCCCGTCGCGGGCTTGAGCGTGACGCTACCCCACAAACGGCGTGTGATTCGACATTTGGACACCGTGGATCAGCTCGCTCGGCGCATCGGAGCGGTAAACACCGTCTTTCGACGCCAGGGTAAGCTGCGCGGAACCAACACAGATGCCCAGGGTATCACAAGGCCACTCGAAAAGAGGATCAGGCTCAACAAGGCGTCGGCGCTGGTTGTCGGAAACGGTGGCGCCGCGCGCGCTGCGGTATTCGCCCTGCGCAACAAGGGGTCCCGCGTGACGCTAACCGGACGCAACCCGGCCCGCGTCCGTGCCCTGGCGCGCGCCTGCGGAGTGGAAGCCCTCGATCGGTCACAGCTCGATAGCCACGACTACGATGTCGTGATTCACGCCACGCCTCTTGGCATGCATCCCCACGTTGAGGGTTGTTTCTTCCCGGAACGGATTCCCGCGGAGCTGATTTTTGACCTCGTTTACAACCCTCTCGAGACGGAGTTGATCCGCCGTGCCCGCGCCGCCGGCAGGCAGACCATTTCGGGCTTAGAGATGTTTGTCGAGCAGGCTTGCGCACAGTTTGAAATCTGGACTCGAGACAAGGCTCCGCGGACCGCTATGCGAAACGCTGTCCTCAAGCAACTCGGAGCAAAAGCCTGATGTCACCGGACTTCGAAGCCTTCGAGGAACACGCACGGCACGGCAACGTCGTGCCGGTGCACAAGGTCTTGACGGCGGATCTCGAAACGCCCGTCTCCGCCTACTTGAAACTGGCGTCGCGGAACAAGTACTCGTTTCTGCTAGAAAGCGTCGAAGGCGGTGAGAAAATCGGCCGCTACACGTTTCTGGGCGCTGACCCGTTTCTTATTGTCCTCGCGAACGGCACTCGGGTCGAGATCCAGCGCAACGGTAAAACTGTTCGGCGCCGGGGCAATGTCATCGAGATTCTCCGTGAGGTGACGCAGGAATTTCGCCCGGCGGGCGCCGAAGGGCTGCCTCCGTTTTCAGCGGGGGCCGTCGGGTATGTCGGTTACGATTTGATTCGCCTCATTGAGCCGAAGGTCCCCCCTTTTCGCAAGAACGACGTTAAGATGCCCGACGCCGTCTTTGCGTTCTTCACCACCCTGTTGGCGTTCGATCACGTCAAGCATCAGATCTATGCCATCTCGAACGTGCGCTGCGACGAGTGGAGAGGCAGGCTGCGGCAAGGTTACCAGGACGCCTGCCGTCGCATCGAGAGACTTGAGAGGGTTCTCGCGCGACCTTTACGCTTATCCCGGACGCGCCCCACGACTAAACCGCTCGCAGTCAAGTCCAACGTCGGCAAGCAGCGTCATTGCGAATCGGTCGAAAAGGCGAAGGAGTACATTCTTGCCGGGGACATCTTTCAGGTCGTGCTCTCGCAACGCCTCGAGATGGAGCCGAACGTTCCACCCTTCCAGATCTACCGGGCGCTGCGGATGGTCAACCCGTCGCCGTACATGTTCTACCTGCACCTTGATGACAGCGTGATTTTGGGCAGCTCGCCGGAAATGCTGGTCCGCGTCCAGGGCCGGCAGGTCGACTATCGGCCGATCGCGGGCACGAGGCGGCGCGGCGCAACCGAAGCCGAAGACCGCCAGCTAGGCGAAGAGCTGTTGTCCGACGAGAAAGAACTGGCCGAGCACGTCATGTTGGTGGATCTGGGCCGCAATGACGTCGGCAGGGTCTGCGAATATTCGACGGTTCGGGTTCCCGAGTTCAAGATCTTGGAACACTATTCGCACGTCATGCATATCGTCTCGAGCGTCCAGGGCAAGCTGCGGGCCGACATGGATGCCTTCGACACCTTGATGGCCTGCTTTCCCGCCGGTACTGTCTCGGGCGCCCCGAAGGTCCGCGCCATGGAAATCATTGCCGAGCTCGAGCCGTCGCGGCGCGGCGTCTATTCCGGCAGCGTGATGTATCTCGACTTTTCCGGCAACCTCAACTCCTGCATTGCTATCCGCACGATGCTTGTCCGCGGCAAGAAAGCCTACCTCCAAGCCGGCGGCGGCATCGTCGCCGACTCCGATCCCGAAAGGGAGTGGGACGAGACGATGAACAAGGCCCGTGCCCTGCTCAAAGCCGTCGAGTTGGCACGGACCTTGTGATCCTGATGGGGATCTCACCCTTCCTGCGCCGTGCTGAGATATCTGAGCTAGCCCCTGACACCGTTCAGTCAAGTTGTGATGAGGGCAGCAAATTTCCCGCATTGCAACGGTTTGTGATGTACGGGCGCGACATGTCGCTGCCCTGGAGGCCGCTTGTTGCCATGTTGCGCGTGTCTATACAACCCTGGCATCGAGGCTCGCAATCCCAGAGCGCAATGCAGGTATCCAAGGCCGTTAAGTGAACGATATCCGGGCTAGGCGGGTGGCGCGGGCCTCCGGCCCGCTGGGGTGACCTCCGGTCGGCACTCAAGACACCACCACAGCCTGCGTAGCGCGGACCCGGTGCCTTTCCGGCGTCCGCGTCCTTGGGTTAGGCCGTTTTAGGGCTAGGTAGACCCCGCCTGTATCAAGGCTGGTCACCCCGATTCGCGTTTGGTATTCTTGAAGAGAATTTCGGCGGTTGGAGGTCGGCACGAGTGTTTCGTCGGTTGCCGATCGGCGCTGTTTAGGTCCAGGACCTGGCCAGGCCGTAGCGTATCTTTGCGAGAGTTTCATGTCGGGCCATTCGAAGTGGGCTAGCATCAAGCACAAGAAAGCTGCGACTGATGCAAAACGCGGCAAGGTTTTTACGCGCCTGATCCGTGAGATCCAGGTCGCCGCTCGGGAAGGTGGTGCGGACGCAGAGGCGAACCCGAGGCTGCGTACTGCTGTTACCGGGGCCAAGTCGCAAAGCATGCCGCAAGAGAATATCAAGCGGGCCATCTTGCGGGGATCAGGCCAGCTGGAGGGAGAGTCATTCGAGGAGATCACGTTTGAAGGCTACGGCCCCGCCGGAGTGGCGGTATTGGTGGAGGTCGTCACCGACAATCGAAACCGCACGGTGAGCGAGGTACGAAATCACTTTTCGAAGAACGGGGGGAACCTCGGCGAGACGGGCTGCGTGGGCTGGATGTTCAAGAAACAAAGCCTCATCGTTGTTCCCAAGGACCGCGCCGGCGAAGAGCGACTGATGGAAGTGCTGCTGTCGGCCGATGCCGACGACATGCGAGACGAAGGGGATAATTGGTCCATCGTTTCCACGCCCGATGCTCACGAAACACTGCTGCAAACTCTCAAAGAAGCTGGTATCGAGCCCGCGACGAGCGAGGTGACACATCTGCCCGAAAACAGTGTGAAGGTAGCGGGTAAGCAGGCGGCGGCCGTGCTGCGAATGATCGAAGCCCTGGAAGATCAAGACGACGTCCAGAACGTCTACGCGAACTTTGACATCGACGACCAAGAGCTCGAGAGACTTTCTGCTTAGCGGGAAACATCGCCTCTTCCGGTGGCTCTCGAAACCCGGTTGCCTTTTCCTTCCATGCGCATCCTAGGTATTGACTGCGGACTGAAAAAAACGGGCTACGGGGCCATCGATAGCGACGGTCGAAATCACTCGTTCATCGCGGCGGGAGTTATCCGCACGCGCCCGAAAGACCCGCTAGCCGTAAGGCTTCGGGAAATCCACAGCGGTATTCGAGACCTGGTGAAAGATCATCAACCCCAGGCCGTCGCGGTCGAGACAGTTTTTTCGAACGTGAACGTACGAAGCGCGCTGAAGCTGGCGCACGTTAGGGGAGTAGCGCTTCTGGCGGCGGCTGAGGCTGGTCTGCCCGTAGGCGAGTATTCACCGTTGGAAGTAAAGTCAGGCGTCGTAGGGTACGGGCGAGCCGACAAGTCACAAGTGCGGACCATGGTCTGTTCGTTGCTCGGCATGACTGACCTCATTACGTCCTTCGACGCGTCAGACGCTTTAGCTGTAGCGATCTGTCATGCCAATCTCGCCCATAGCGAAATGGCTAGGGTGGCGGTGAAAGAGGTGCATGGCTAACAAACACGGTTCCGACCTGACGCCTGTGCATGCTAGACGCTGCTTAGGGATCGTAGTCGCGTCTTTGCTGCTCTTGTCGCCCTCGTTGAACCAAGCTTCCGAGCTTACAGGAGAGCGTGTCTTCTTTTCAAAGACCTTCCCGAAAGGAGTCCCCCCCTACTTCCAAGTACTGTTGGACTCCACCGGCACTGTAACGTATGCCGAAGATCCCGACGGCGAAGATCCGACTCAATTCGAAGTCAATGCTCAGAAGGCGTCGAAGATCTTCGCGCTCTTCAAAGGATTGAGCCATGCCCGAACAAACGTCGCAAGCTCGCGTAAGGTGGCTTTCACCGGAGACAATCTGCTGCGGTTCGAGGGCTCAGACGGACGGAGATACGAGACAAGCTTCAACTACACAGAGAACAAGGACGCACGGGCTCTAGCTTCATGGTTTGAGAGAGTAGGCGAGACGGTCCGTCGTCGCCTTGAACTCGAGAGAGTCGCGCAATTCGACCGACTCGGAGTGAACAAGACGTTACTCGTTTTTCAGATCGCTTTCGATAAAGGCAGAATTGTCGCCCCCCTGCAATTCTTACCCGTTCTCAACAAGATCGCCAGCGGTAGAAAGTACGTCCGCATCGCGCGATCGCGCGCGGCCTCGCTTATAGAGCGCATTGAGAGGCAGTAGCCCCGACCCTAACCGTTAGAAAGAACCTAGCCGATTCCCGCAGAGTCTGCACTCAAGATCGGCCGCTGACGATCGCCGTGTAGATTCGGTCAAGATCTTGGGCAGAGTGAAATTCGATTTCAATCTTGCCTTTGTTAGCGGTTCGTTGCACAACTCGAACTGGGGTCCCCAGGGCCCGCTCCATTTCTTCTATAGCAGCCGCGACGTTGGGGTCGGTGGGTGCGGAGGCAGCGGCGCCTTTCCTCGGCTCCGTGAGCGAACGTACAGTTCTCTCGATTTGACGAACCGACAACCCCTGAGCCGCTGTCTTTTCGGCCAAGACCCGCTGCTGCTCTGGATCATCTAACGACAGCAGTGCTCGGGCGTGTCCGAGGGAAAGTCTCCGCTCGGCGACGAGCAACTGGATGTCTTTGGGAAGTTTCAAGATTCGCAACAGGTTTGTGATCGTTGAGCGATCCTTTCCTGTCCGTGCCGCTACCTCTTCGTGACTAAGTTGCAGCTCCCGAATCATTCGGTCTAGCGCCGAGGCAACTTCAATTGGGTTGAGATCCTCACGCTGGATGTTCTCGACCAGGGTAACTTCGAGGATCCTTTCCGGTTCCACTTGCTGCACGATCGCTGCGATCTCCGTCTTGCCGGCAAGCTTCGCCGCTCGGCACCTCCTTTCACCGACGATGAGTGTGTAGCGGTCTCCTTTGGAAGAAACGACAATCGGCTGAATCAAGCCGTCGACCTGAATCGAACGGGCCAGCTCTTCGAGACCCGACTGTCGAAACGTCCGTCTGGGCTGGTAGGGATTCGGATCGACGAGTTCAATCGGAATCTGACGGACCTGGTCTCCAACCGGCGGTGCCGTGTCCGTTGGAACGCTGCTCGAAACCTCGACCGGTCTGGTGGGGAGCAAAGCGCCCAGTCCGCGACCGAGCGCCTTGCGTCTGGGAGCTTGATTCTCAGAAGTAGAAGTCATGCCGCGCACCTTCCTATATTACTATAAATTATTTGTTTTCAATAACTTATATGACTCCACGGGGCTTGGCTGGTCGCTCTTGCCTGAGAGCGGGAAAGCAGCTCCTGAGCCAAGTTCAGGTAACTCTCCGCGCCCTTCGATCGGGCGTCGTAGTGCAAGATCGGTTTTCCGTGACTGGGCGCTTCCGCCAGGCGCACATTTCTCGGGATCACCGTACTGAACAAGTCTTCCCGGAAGAACTCCTTCAAGTCACTAGCGACCTGCCTCGTCAGAGTCGTTCGCTCGTCATACATCGTCAGCAACACACCTTCGATTGTTAGAGTCGGGTTTAGATGCTGCTTCACGCGATCGATACTTTCCAAGAGAGCCGAAATTCCCTCCAGCGCAAAGTATTCGCATTGGATCGGAATCAGAACAGAGTCCGCAGCGATCAAGCCGTTTAGCGTGAGAAGGTCCAATGCCGGTGGGCAATCAAGCAGAACGAAATGGTAATCGTTCCTAATGCTGTCGATCTTGTCTCGGAGCCTCTTCTCGCGTCCTTCGGCGTCAACGAGCTCGATATTGGCACCGACTAGGTCCCTGCTCGCCGGGATCACAGTCAGGTTATTGACCTCGGTGCTAACCCTGACGCCCGCCGCTTGATGGTTCCCAACGAGAAGATCATACAGATTGGGCCGGGTGGAGTCCAACCTTAATCCTAAGCCACTGGTTGAATTCGCCTGGGGGTCGCAGTCAACCAACAGCACTTTCCGACTGGAATGCGCGAGCGAGGCCGCGAGATTGATGGCCGTGGTGGTTTTTCCTACCCCACCTTTTTGGTTAGCGATGGCGATGACTCTGCCCAAGGGTACCTCGCTCTCATCCCGAAGCTACAATTTATCACAGCTTGCGGGCGTCTTTTGAGATTTGTTCGGTGACAAGAGCATTCCTACGTCGTTCAAAACATGTTGGGCAGTCTATGTTCCACGTGGAACAGCCACGGCTTTTTCTATCCGTTTCCCCAGCAGCAGAACTCGCTTCCGGCCCCAAGGTAGCGGTTCCGGGGCCTGCCATTCCCAGAGCGGTTGGTCACGAAGACGAACTGCCTGGTCCCCACCCACAAGAAACGCCACGTTGTCCGCTAGATTACTGAGGGATAAGGTGATCTGGTCTGGATTCACCGCCCTGATCGTGGCCCAGTCGAATCTCCCGCTGACGTCTTCCAGGCGACCATGAAAGACCTCGACACTGGCCATCGGCCGGACGACCTCCTTGAGAAAGGCGGCCTTTCTGGCTTTCGATTCGATTAGTGTGACGCGAAGTTTCGGGCACGAGACTCCGAGCGGCACACCAGGAACCCCCGCTCCGGAGCCCACATCAGCCAACGTTCCCTCGAAATCCTGCATCAGCTTCGCAACGAACAGCGACTCCCCAAAGTGCCGCTCGACAATAGCGTGAACGTCCCTGATCGCGGTCAAATTGATACGGGAATTCCAACGGACCAAAAGCGAATAGTGTCGGGCAAGATGAGCTAGTTGATTTGAGTGAAGCTTCAGCCCAACAGACTCAAGTACGGGTTCCAGCAGCCGCCTAAACTCGGCGACGCGGTCAGGCATGGACGCCGTGCCCACTGGGAAGATCTAGATATACGTTGATAATGGAAATTGCTGCCGGAGTGACCCCAGATATACGGCTCGCCTGTCCGAGCGTCGTGGGCCGCACTCGCTCCATCTTTTCAATGACTTCGCGTGATAGTCCTGGGATTCCTCCGTATGCAAAGTCTTCCGGGATTCGCCGACGCTCGAGATGCTTGAGGCGCTGGATCTGCCTCAGCTGTTGAACCAAATAACCCTCGTACTTGATTTCAGTCTCAAGCGACTTCCATTGCGGACGGGTCAAGGCGGTGTTTGTTTGGCGGCGCACGATCTCAACCATGTCATCGATGCCAATCTCCGGGCGCTTCAACAATTGGGCTAGTGTAGTGCCACATAAATAATTGGACAATCACACCCTTTTCGCGGTAGGATGGTTTATGTGGCCATCCGCTGACGCTCTACCCCTCACCGCTCCGCAGCGAAACGCTCTTCGTCGCCTGGTTCGAGGAGGCAACACAGCCCAGAAAATGGCCTTACGGGCAGGCATTGTTTTGCTGTGTGCGCAGGGGTTGGCGAACCACGCCATTGCCCGCGAACTCGGCGTCAACCGCAAGACCGTCATCCTGTGGCGAAAGCGCTTCGCCCAGTCCGGCCTCGACGGACTCCGCGATCGGACGCGCCCCGGACGCAAACCGGCGCTCTCCGCTGAATTCGTCCAATGCATCCTCGATACAACGCTTCACGAGAAGCCCCGGGCGGCCACGCATTGGAGCACCCGCACCCTCGCCAAGCACTTGGGCGTCTCCAAGATGGCCATCCAGCGCGTCTGGAAAGCGCACGGACTGCAGCCCCATCGCCTCGAAACTTTCAAGCTCAGCCGCGACAAGCAGTTCGTCGAGAAACTCCGCGACGTGGTCGGTCTGTACTTGCATCCGCCCGAGCACGCGCTGGTGCTCAGTGTCGATGAGAAAAGTCAGATCCAGGCCTTAGACCGCAGCCAGCCGGGACTGCCCCTGAAAAGGGGTCGTGCCGGCACCATGACCCACGACTTCAAACGACATGGCACAACGACGTTGTTCGCCGCCTTCAATGTGCTCGACGGCAAGGTGATCGGCGAGTGTCTGCCGCGACATCGGCACCAGGAATTCCTCAAATTCCTACGCAAGATCGACCGCGAAACGCCACCGGCGCTGGAGCTGCATCTGATCGTGGACAACTACTCCACGCACAAGCATGAGCAAGTGAAGAAGTGGCTCGCGAAGCACCCCCGCTTCCACTTTCACTTCATTCCCACGTCTTCTTCTTGGCTCAATCTCGTCGAGCGCTGGTTCCGCGAGCTGACACAGAAGCGCATCCGCCGCGGCGTGTTCCGCAGTGTTCCCGAACTCGAGGCCGCCATCCACGAGTACCTGGAAGCGAGCAACCAAGCGCCCAAACCCTTTGTCTGGACAGCTCCGGCACAAGATATCCTCGCCAAAGTCGAGCGCGCCGCCAAAACCCACGCTATTGTCCAGAACCGTTAGTGGCACTACACTAGTGAAGAACCTACCACCGTTGGCGAGCCGAGCTTCCCAACTAACGATTGCGACGCCCCATCCGATGGCTTCGGACGGTGCTGCTCCAAGAAACTCCTGACCGTATCTCGTTTCTCTTGGGCGGACCGAAAGTTGCGCCAATGTTGTTCGGCGATCAGCCCTACCCGATGTCCGATTGGCGTAAGCCGCTGGTCCGCATTGTCGATCCTGAGCTGGAGACGGAACTCGGCTCTGGATGTGAACATGCGATAGGGTTCGTCGGTACCCTTTGTGACCAGGTCATCGATCAAGATTCCTATATACGCTGCACTGCGGTCGAGCACGATCGGCTCTTCTCCTCTGATCGCACACCCGGCGTTGATACCGGCCATCAGTCCTTGGCAGGCGGCCTCTTCGTAGCCTGTGGTGCCATTGATCTGTCCAGCCAGATAGAGGCCATATATCTTCTTTGTTTCTAGAGTTTTACGCAGTTCCCGGGCATCCACCGAATCGTACTCTATGGCATATCCGGGTCGTATCATATCGGCTCGCTCGAGACCGGGGATGGATGCCATCATAGCGGCCTGTACATCGGTAGGCATACTAGTGGACATGCCGTTAACGTAGACTTCATTGGTGTCCAGTCCCTCTGGCTCCAAGAAGATCTGATGCCGGGGCTTGTCCGGAAACTTCACGACTTTGTCCTCGATGGAAGGGCAGTACCTCGGGCCGATGCCCTCAATCTGACCGCTGTAAAGAGGGGAGCGGTGAATGTTCTCCTTGAGAACTTTCAAAGTCCCCTCGGTAGTGTAGGCGATGTGACAATCGATCTGATCGCGATCGATTTTCTCAGTGCGGAAAGAGAACGGCGTGGGCTCGGGATCACCCGATTGCCGCTCGAAACGGTTCCAGTCGATCGTACGACCGTCAAGGCGGGGTGGTGTCCCGGTTTTCAACCGAGCACAGCGAAAACCTAGGCGTCGCAGTGCCTCGCCTAGTATTGCAGAAGCAGGTTCTCCGCTGCGGCCAGCGGGGTAACTCCTCTCGCCGATATGGATTAGTCCGTTTAGGAACGTTCCGGTCGTGACAATTACGGCTTTCGCCTCGATGTTCCTCCCGTCAAGAAGTTGAACACCGCGAACCTTCTTAGACGGTGACCCGTCGCTCCGTCCGTCGTGGTTCTCCAAGATCAAGTCCATCACTTCGGATTGTTTGATGACGAGATTGGTCTGCTGCTCAAGCAGTTGGCGCATCCGGATGCGATATTGTTTCTTGTCGCACTGGGCTCGAGGAGACCACACCGCCGGTCCACGGCTCGTGTTCAGCAGTCGAAACTGGATCCCGACGTCGTCGGTCAACTCACCCATGATTCCACCAAGAGCGTCGATCTCCCGGACGAGATGTCCCTTCGCAATACCGCCGACGGCGGGATTGCAAGACATTTGTGCCACGAGATCGAGATTCAGTGTCACCAGTGCCGTCCGCAACCCCATGCGCGCCGCAGCGACTGAAGCCTCGCAACCGGCGTGGCCGGCCCCGATGACTAGCACGTCGTAACTCTCGGTAAAATTCACTTTCATAGGGAGAGATCAGGCGACTTCTTGTTATTCTAAGCACTCGCGGGATAGGAGGCAATGAAGTCCGCCCCTGACTGAGCCGCGTTTTCCTTCTGAGCAAGGCCAAGCATCACCAATAGTTGTTTACAAAGCCATGAGAATATTAGTAATAGGTAGTGGTGGCCGAGAACATGCCCTGGCGTGGAAGTTGCGGCAATCCGAAGGTGTCGAGGCCGTCTACTGCGTTCCCGGTAACGCCGGCGTAGCAATTGATGCTTCTTGCATTCCAGGAGATGTCTCCTCTGTGTCGGAGATGGCCAATCTCGCGCAATCGCTAAAAGTGTCTCTTACGGTCGTTGGGCCGGAGGCTCCCCTAGCGGCAGGGCTGGCGGACGAGTTCACAGCTCGTGGCTTGGCGGTCGTGGGTCCGGTACGCTCTGCCGCTCAGCTAGAGGCAAGCAAGATCTTCGCCAAAGAGTTCATGCGGCAACATCAGATTCCTACTGCTGATTTCGCCGTCATCGACAAGCCGGCAGACATCGACGATCACATCGGACGATTCGGATTTCCCGTAGCCCTGAAGGCTGACGGGCTGGCCGCGGGTAAAGGGGTTGTCCTCGCGAGGAATGAGACGGAAGCAAGGGCAACTGCTTCTAGGATGCTCGCAGGCGAAGTCGCTGGGACGGCTGGCCGGCGGCTCGTCGTAGAACAGTTCCTGCGGGGAGAGGAAGCGAGCTTCATCGTGCTGACGGACGGCAAGGATTTCTGCATTCTGCCCCCGACGCAGGATCACAAGGCGGTCTTCGACAACGACGAGGGACCGAATACCGGGGGCATGGGAGCTTACTGCGACCCAGATATCCTGACAAACGAAATCCGTGAAGCGGTGGTCACACGTGTCGTCGAGCCTACTCTCGAGGGTGTGAGGGCGACGGGCCAACCCTTCCAGGGTTTCCTCTACGTCGGGCTGATGCTGACCGACGAGGGCCCCATGGTTCTCGAGTTTAATGTACGCCTAGGGGACCCGGAGACACAGCCGCTGGTGCATGGGATGACCGGCAACCTAGCGGAGCTTCTTGCCTCCGCTGCAGAGGGCCGCCTCGACGCCGATGCGGTTGATTGGAAGGATACTAAAACTACATGTATAGTTTTAACATCAGAAGGCTACCCCGGATCCTACTCGAAAGGGCGGATCATAAGCGGCATTGAGCGGGCGGAAGCCCAGGGAGCCAAGGTATTCCACGCCGGCACCCGCTTCCACGACGGACAAATCGCCACCGCTGGCGGAAGAGTCCTCGGCGTGACCGCTGGCGGGGATACGCTTGCTGAATCCATCGAGACTGCCTACGCATCAGTCAACGAGATTCACTTTGAGGGGATGCACTTCCGTCGAGACATTGGCAAGAAAGGACTTCGGCGGACGAAGAAATGACTACGTTAGTAGTTATAAATCGTTTGGGCAGCTGGCCGGGAGCGCAGAGAGGTCCTGAGTTCTTTTCGCAACTGTGATGTGCCAAAAGACATGAACGTTGGACTCATTGGCACCGGGGCTATCGCGCACAAACACGCCGAGAGCTACCGCCAGATCGGCTACCGGCTCGTCGCCGTTTCGAACAGGAGCGAGAAGAAAGGCCGAGGATTCGCCGACGAGTACGGCGCCGAATTCGTAGCCGACCACCGGGATCTCTGCGCCCGCCCGGATATCGACTACGTGGATGTCTGTGCTTTCCCCGATTCACGGCTTGAAATGACACAGGTGGCCGCATCGAAGGGGAAACACGTCCTGGTTCAAAAGCCGATTGCCGTAACGCTTAGCGACGCCCGTGCGATGCTTGATTGCTGTTCCAGGGCAGGCGTTGCCTTTGGGGTGATCAGCCAACACCGTTTCGACGACTCGACGATTTTTCTTCGCCGGGCGATACAGCAAAAGCGCCTAGGGAGGATCTTGCAAGTTGACGGCTATGTGAAGTGGCACCGGCCGCAAGCCTACTATGACCGCCCGGGCAAGGGAAGTTGGTCCGTGGAAGGAGGCGGAGCGCTTATCAACCAAGGCATCCATGCCCTCGACTTGATGCTTTATCTCGCCGGGCCGATCAAAGAAGTTTACGGGCAGTGGCAACTGGCCGCGGCCCACAAGATGGAGTCGGACGACGTTGTCAGCGCCATTATTC
Source organism: Bryobacterales bacterium (assembly GCA_965222095.1). Lineage (GTDB taxonomy): Bacteria > Acidobacteriota > Terriglobia > Bryobacterales > UBA6623. Next base: position 909,435 of record CBDCTD010000003.1, on the reverse strand, counting down.
GGTACGCTAGTGGAGCGACGGGAGTCATTCAGGCATCGACGGCGATGTTTCCCGGCTACTCCGAGCGCATCGAAATCCACGGGACTAAGGGTTCGGCCATCATCACGGGAGATCGACTCACGGCCTGGGATGTGGAAGGCGACAGAGGGGAAGATGCACCTCTTGCCACAGATGTGGACTCGGGTGCGTCGGACCCGATGGCGATCTCGCTCGAACCGCTCAAACGCCAGTTGCTGGATTTCGGTAACGCCGTCCGCGAACGCCGCAAGCCGCTGGTGGACGGCGAGGCGGGATACCGGGCGTTGGAAGCGGTACTGGCAATCTATGAGTCAGCGCGAACCGGCACCGTGGTTCGAATTGGGTGAGCCGCTGACTGCGCGCTCGGCTGGCGCGGCGAGCTGCTTTTCAGGAGAATAATAGGACGATGGCAACCTTCAATGACCTAGTCGACTACCTCCACAAGCTCGACGCTGCAAACGTTCGGCACACCCAAGGTACGTACTTGGGACACAACGTCGGCGTCTATCGTGATCTGAAGGCCTGGGGCTGCTCGGAAGAACTGTGCCGGGCAGGCATGTTTCACTCGATCTACGGTACCGAGATCTTCCAAGACTTCTTCTTGCCGCTTGATCGCCGAGGCGAGGTGCGCGAGCTGATCGGGGAGCGGCCGGAGCGTCTGGCGTACCTGAACAGCGCCATCGACTACGCTTCCTTCGACCGCACGGTCGAGCGCGGCACTGCTCCCTACACGATGATCGACCGCTTCACCGGTAAGGAGATCGAGATTCCAGCCGCCGACTTCGAGGATCTCTGCCGCGTCCATCTCTGTGATCGCCTGGAGCAAGTTCACCGAAGCAAGGACTGGGACTTCCGGCCCCGAACCTTCCGACGCTTGGCGGAGCGGCTGGGCGGAATCGCCAGTGAGTCCTACGATCGAGTGCATGCATCGGAAGCGGCGTCGTAGTGGCGGCTGAGCCAAACGCTTATGAGAGCGTGACGAGAGGGCCCGGAGCGCTTCCACTTCGCCTCCGGGCAGCGATGGCAACTAAGCTTCAATGCGTCGTGAGTCACGCACCCTAAACGCATGTTAGTGCAAGAACCAGCACTGGCACACCCGAAAGGAACACGTTGACATGAGAACCCCTTTTGCTCATTGGCGCCACGTGCGTATCGTCCTGCTTTTGGGTTTTGCACTGCTGGTAGGCTTTGCCCAAGTGCGCCAGTCGCTGCGCCCTGATGCTTCAGCGCATCTCGAAATCGTAGTCCAGCGGGCTGACACGGGAGAGGTCGTTCCAGCACGTGTTTATCTATTTAAGGCGGACAAGCCTTTCCGGCTCAGCCCGGTGGAATGCCACCTTCCACTGCGTTTCGACTTCTTTTACCGGGAAAGGGTTTGGCATCGTAGTGAGCAGCCCAAAACCCTGGAGGTCACGGCCAGCGACGAATCGCATTTCATCCTGCTCGAGGGTCAAGCAAAGTTTGATCTCCCGGCTGCCGCGAATTATCGCTTGGAAGTGTACCGCGGTTTCTTTTACAAACCTGTCGTGGAGGAATTTTCTCTCCAAGCGGAAAAGACGCGCCGTATAGTCGTCAAACTCGAACCGATCGCTCCTGGCCGCCAGCAGGAGTGGCTGGCCGCCGATGGCCACATTCACTTAATGCGAGATCAAAAGGACGATGACGTTTTCTTGCGTTGGCTCCAGGCAGAAGATCTTGCGGTGGGAAACTTTCTTGAGCTTCAACGCCAGCAGCACGCCGCGCTTCAATACGCCTATGGGCGTGAAGGGGAAGCTCGCCTGCCGCGCTACGCCATTCGCTCGGGACACGAATCCCGCAGCGCCTTCTACGGACACACTCTCTTTCTGGGTCCCGAGAAGATGATTCGGCCGCTGAGTATTGGCAGCGAGCTTGCGAACTCACCCGAGGCCTATCCGTTTCCGACGATCCTGTTTAGAGAGGGCCGGCGCCTAGGAGCGGTTACAGGGTTCGCTCATTTGCGCAACTATCGCGGCGACATACCGCACACGACGTTGTTGATGAACCTGGCACGGAATACGATTGACTTCGTCGAGCTGTTTCAGTTTGGGGACCTGGCCCTCGACAAGTGGTATCAGCTACTCAATGCAGGATTTCGGGTCGTCGGTTTAGCAGGAAGCGACTTTCCCGTGCCGCTCTACGCTCCGTATCCCAGGTCGACCGGCCGCCAGGGACCGTGGCTGCGGGAGATTCCCTTGCTAGGGCCTGAAAGGGCCCTGGTGAAAGCCGCCCCCGGCGAGTCCGCTTACGAAGCCTGGGCGGAGGGAGTCCGCCGGGGAGCTGTCGTGCTGACCAATGGGCCATTGCTCGAGTTTTCCGCCAACGGTGAATCGTCCGGCGCCGTGCTCGAATGGAGTGAGGGGACCCACACGGTAGAAGGAACCGCGACGGCGGTTTTTTACCGTCCGATCGAAAAGGTCGAAATCGTCGTCAACGGAGAGGTAGTCGCGACCAAAGCAGGGGACGGCGGAAGCACCGAAATCTTTCTACATTACAAGGTGCCGATTGATACGAGCTCTTGGATCGCCGCACGGGCGAAGGCCGCCAGCAGGCCCGAAGAGCCTGAGACTTGGGCTCATGCGAATCCGGTCTACTTCCTCAAGGAAGGAAAGCCGGTTTACGTCGAAGCGGCCCGAACCGCTGTCCGCGACATTTGGGAAGAAGAAACGGCCTACTACAAAAGTCCCTCATTCGTTTTCGAAAGGGTAGAGCACCGGCGGGAATTGCTCAAGCTTGTCGAAGAAACACGCCGGATTCTCGAAAGCCCACAGACCGTCGCGGGGAAAACGATACAATTTGGAGAAGGAGATACACTGGCCCAGCGGGACGCTTGTGCCAAGCTACTCATGAATGGAGACTGCAATGACTAGAAGACTTCTCATCAGCCTATCCGTATTCCTCCTCGTCGTCCCCCTACTCGCACAGAAAGAGCGGCGGCCCAAATCACCGAAAGAAGCCGAGGCGCTACAAGCTCTTTTCGCGACGACAGATCCCGATGCTCGCATAGCGGCGGCGGACCAACTCATCAAGGAGTTCAAGAACACGGACTTCAAGGACATGGTGCTGTACATGGCGGCAATCTCCTATCGGACCAAGAACGATTATCTCAACATGACAATCTATGGCGAGAGAACCCTAGAAGTGAATCCTGCGCACGTTCCCACGCTCGTGGAGCTAGCGTACGCGATTCCGATGAGAACGCGCGAGTTTGATCTGGACAAAGACGAAAAACTCGCCAAGAGCGAGGACTACGCGAAGCGTGCGCTGAGATTAATTCCGACGATGGAGAAGCTGAACCCAGCAACCCTTGAGGAGGACTGGCTACTCATCAAGAAAGATCTTATGTCACAGGTTCACGAGAGCCTGGGTTCAGTCGCCATGCTGCGGAAAGACTTTGCTGGAGCGGAAGAGTCGTTTCGGACCGCAATAGAGGTGGCGGACAAGCCGACTGGGGTCAAGTTTTTCCGGCTGGGTCAATCGCTCATGCGACAGGGTAGGTACGATGAGGCACTCGAGGCCGCGGACAGTTCGGTGGAAGCGGGAGGCCTCAGGAGGTCGGATGGTCAGGATCTCGCACTGCTGTTGAAGGAAGACATTGAAAGAGCCAAACAGGCGGGGACCAAGCCCGCGCCCGCCCCTAGCGACCCGCTGGAGCCGAAGGTAGAGACGGTGAGTCAGCCATAGTTTCCTCGCTCGAGCCGAATGGGCTTTCGGTAGAAGGCTGCCCTCACAACCTTTCGATCCGAGCGACTCGCGAGACCGGTTTTCTCATCAGCTGACGGTCGAGACATGATCCCCCGTTTACTTACTCCTCAGCTTTTCAAACAGCAGAAGGTGCTCCTTCGCTTGCTCCGGCTTGTCCATTTTGGTCAACAGCTGGCCCAGCTGGTAGTGCGCTTCTGCGTTCTGAGCATCCGCCCGGAGCACAGCGTTCAATTCGAGCAAGGCGTCCTCGAACTTTCCGACGGAGGCAAGCGCCATTGCCAATTTTACCTTCCCCCTGGGCCATGATGGGTTCCGATCCAGCGCCTGCCGTAGATACCCAATGGCTTCTTCCGGTTTTCCTTCCTTGATGAATAAGGTTCCCAGATTAAAGTAAGGCCACTGTGACTTGACCGCCTGTTTTTGCTCCAAATCAATCGCTTTGAGGTACGCCTGCCTGGCCTGGGCGAACTCAGCGAGCGCTTCCTTGGTTTGGCCAATATGATTGAACGCCTTAACGTTGTTGGGATCAAGCTCAGCGGCCTTTTCATATGCCGCGAGAGCGGCCGCCATGTCGTTTCGAGTGAAGTAGAGTCTTCCTAACCAATAGAAGGCTTCCGTATCGCTGGGATCGAGTTCGGTGGCTCGCGTCATTTCCACTTCAGCCTGGCGTTGTCTTCCCAACATGAAGTGGTTTAAGCCTAGGAGCTTGTAGCCCTTGCCATCGTCCGGCTCCTTATCGATGTAGGTAGTGATGATGGTCAAGGATTCTTCGTACCTGCGAGTGCTGAACAGAAGGAAGGCTTTCAGTAAGATTCCTGAAGGGTCTTGCGGGAAGAACTTCCGAAAACGATCGAGTGCCGCTTCTGAATTCTTAAAGTCTTTCTGCTCGGAATAGCAGAGGGCCAAATTATGTTGGATAGGGGCAACTGCTATAGCCGATCTCGCCTGGTCCAAGACCTTCTGCGCGGCTTGGCACTTTTTCTCCAAAATCAGTTGTTCTGCTTGGTACCAGGAGGGCTCTTGCGCCGGCAGCTGGCATATCACCACTGTTAGGGCCAATAAGACCGTCAGTCGGAAGTTTATGCACATAGCGGTGCGCCGGTCCCAACTCCAGCGGAGCAATCTACTCTTGGAGCGAGTAAAACATAAACAATCCCGCCATACCATCGATCTTGTGCGCCATCGGATTCTCGTAGACACTCGTAATCCGGTAGCTGTCGCCCGCCTGGACCAAGTAGCCTTCGGTGTCTGAGTACACCTCCATGGCCGCCGTGCCGGTGGCGGGATCAATTCTCCTGTTCCCTTTCCAAACCCGCTTCTCCCGAGCGACATCGTACAACTCCATCGACGTCCCGTGGGGATGAACATGCGTCGCGATGAAATGAATTCTACCATCGAAAGGGAACTCGAAAGTGGTTTGCTGTTCATGCCGTCCCGGGGGCACAAAAAACAGGTGCGGCAATTGCACGCTGCGCAGTGTGGCGTAAAGACGGCGCAGAGGCTTCTTCAGATCCTTCTCCCGGATCAAGGTAAGCCTTACTCTCATCTCGATCTCCACGGGACTGTCGGCCCGATTGTTGAAAAGTGGCAGCCAGTGCAGGTCATCGTCGGGTGTTAAGACCACGCCAAAGCCTTCAGGAAATTGGATCTCGCGCGTAAAGCCGTCCGAATAGAGAGCGTCAAGTTTTTGGTTCAGGCCCTGCATCACCGGCTGGTCAGACACGAAGGTATGGCACACGTAGTTTTGTGTGGGCGGCTTCCCTTTTGAGTCGTAGATCTCGGTTTTGTATCCAATGACCCAGACCGGCTCGCCGACACGGAACTCCCTCGCCGTTCCCGCCTGCATGTATCCCAACACCTTCGAATCGAGCGTAAAGATCCCTGTGGAGAATTCAACCTGCGTCACCTGGCCGTAGTCACTTTGGCGGGAAGAAGGCTGAAAATCTGAAAGGATCTCAACCCCGCTGGCCCTCTGCCCGTGGATGGCCAGACACACCAGCGCGGCAGCACAGACCCGCAGGCCACGAGCCGCTCCTACCATGGGGGTATTCCTCTCAGAAGGATTACCGGGGCGGGACCGCCCTCGATACCGCTCCCGCAAGTTCATTTTAGCGTTCATGTCGCTTCTTGCCATGGCTAGCGTTCAGTAGCTCATCGACCACGACGGCTCAAAGGCCAGCAGGCGGCGCTCTAGGGACAGTCAGCCATTTTTCGCGCGCGAACGCTCCCGCGAATCAACGATTCCATTGGAGCGCGAAAAAAGGTGACAGTCCCCGAAAGGCTCGCTCTCCGAAACCTTCACCACCTGCTGGGTTGACTCCCCCTCTCATCGTTGGCTAGCTCACAGCGGTTCAACGACCGTTACGTATTGATTGATCGTTACGTCCTCCAGAATCTGCACCTTCCCGCGCGGCCAACGCACCACCACGCGGTCAACTTTGCGGCACGCTCCCAAGCCGAAATGCAGCCTCCCATCGTTACGCGAGAGGTAGCCACCGCCGTTGCGCACCCGGTCGAACTGCACCTTGTCACAGTGCTCGATCTGAACCTCCGCTCCGATCCCACCACGATTACTCTGTTTGCCCACTAGTTTGAGGCCAAGCCATGCGTTCGCCGTCGGCGTGTTGTTTTCCAACAGCACAGGAGTACCCGCGATCGGAAGCACGACCACATCCATCCTACCGTCATTGTTGAAGTCAGCTTGGGCCCCTCCCCGATACGAGTTTTCCGGGATAGAAGGGTCCTTGACGCGGTGAAACCTCCCTTTGCGATTATCAAATACAGAGAACGGCTGAAAGTAGGTAGAGCTCGAGACCTTGCCAATTTCGGAATAGACGTGGCCATTGGCGAACCAAAGATCCTTGTCACCGTCGTTATCCAAATCAGCGAAGCTACACGCCCAGCCCAATAGCGGCGTCGTTACCTCGGTTAGGCCCACATCAAACGATGAATCCTCGAAGAAGCCCGACGGGTATCTCTTAAAAAAGGGAAAGTAATCGTCGGAAAACGTGGTGGTAACTATGTCCAGTTTGCCATCGTTGTCATAGTCTCCCATAGCGATTCCCATATCCGCTTGGCCGTCTCCGTCAGCGTTAAGGGCGACGCCATCCGTTAGTCCAGACTCCTCAAATTTGCCATTTCCCGAATTAGTGTATAGGTAGTTTGGACCGGAATCGTTGGCGATAAAAATATCGACCTTGTCGTCCTCGTTGAAATCCTCAAACACGACGCCAAAACCGAAGCGGGTGTCTGCGTCCTGGACTCCGGCTTTGTGGGTCACATCCGTAAAAGTTCCATCTCCGTTATTGTGATAAAGGATATCCTTTTCTCCTTTGAGGCCCACCGGTCCACAGAAAACGGGCAGCCCTTTGTATTCGCAAGGAGTTGACACCGGCTCTTCGAGAGAGATGGCGTGGATGTCGAGATACCCTGCGATGTAGAGGTCCAGGTGGCCATCGCCATCGTAATCGCCAAAGGAACTTCCGGTGTGCCAGGCGACGTTTCGACTCAGACCGGCGGCTTCGCTGATCTCCGTGAACTTGCCATCGCCATTGTTCTTATATAGAAGATCCTTACCGATAGTAGTGATGAGGATGTCGATGCGACCATCGTTGTCAAAGTCGGCGGCGTTGGCCCCGGTGCCCCAGAACGGGTTGGAGAGTCCGGAGTCAGAAGTGACATCCTCGAAACGACTCGTGCCGAGATTCCTGTAAAGAAAGACCCCTCCCCCGGGGTCCGAAACCGGCTTGCCGGACAAGATGCGCCTCAACTCCTCGACCGTCGAGCCGTTGACAATCAACAGATCGAGCCAACCGTCGTTGTCATAGTCCAACCAGGCGGCCCCGCTTCCGTTGACCTCGAAGATCCACTTCTTATCCTCGCCTCCGCAGCGCATCGGGGCGTCTAGTCCAGCCTCGGGTGCTACATTGCGAAAGCTGGTACCGGAGTTCGCCTCCAGTCCTTGCGCGGTAACAAGTGCAACCAGGACTAGAAGACGGGGTGCAACGGCTAGGCGGGTGGCTATTGTATTCAGGGTATCGCCGTGTTTGGGGACTGAGGCGCTCGGGAAGTGAGCAGCCCGTGGCGAATCTATCGTGTAAGTTGCTTGATTAATCGAGGTTGTGAGAAATTGGCTTTGTTTGGTCATTGGGTTCCGTTAGCCGTGAACCGCAAGCCGTGATGACAACCCGCAGGGCAACAACCATCTCCAAGCGCTCCCGCCGCTTGCCTGGTTTGCTGCTCCCACCCGGTGCGTCTCCCTTCGCGGTCGCCTGCCCCACCCCAGCCGTAAACCATTGATTGCAAGCTGGTTGTGCGAGATTGGGTTTGTTTCGCCATTTTGTCGCTCGTCGAGCGTAATGCCGGTCTCCGCAGTCTCCCCTTTCAGAATAGCGAGCATGTCAAGCGGCTCCGATTGACGATGAACGATTCGCGGCCCGTCCCGCGCCGGAAAAAGAGAGTTGCCATTGCGCCATTTCCCTATTCAGCCTGTCAAAGAAACCGACGGGTCTGGGTCCGACGACAGCCCCAGCCGTTCGCTACGAGCCCCCGCCTCCGAACCGCCGTGCAAGCTGCTAGATCGATGGCGGTTATGAGGAATTGGCTTCGTTTGGTAATCTCTTTACTCCGGGGGGTTCGTGGCTCTCGATCCCCCGTGATCGCGTGCCCTTGAAGGCTTCTGGTACCCAATCATATTGTACCGCGCCAATCCAAGGCGACGGGCTATTAGTGACGCTAAGCTGCTTTTAATAAGTAACTTGTCTTGAATGACATGGCGGGGATAGAAGAAAGCTACGGGACGTTCCGGGCGACCACTTGATCCCACCCGAAGCCTCGCGCGTAGGAGGGGAGGGGGGAAATGAGAAAAGGGGCACAGGAGCGGGCCGAACGCCCAAAGGAGGCGACGACCAGCCGTAAAACGGGTGGCCTGCCAACGGCGCAACAAAACCTCGTGAACACCGCTCGTAATCAGACATCACACGAGCCGCCTGGCGGCGGCCAGGGCAAACAAGAGTGTTTGGCCCTAAGTGCTCGACCGATAGGAGGATTGTCCGGGAAAAACATTCCGACAACGGCCGCAAGTCTCGGCAAAACGACCGCCGAGCCATACGGGACTCTCTGCGACCGGTAGCCTAGCGGTCGGGCGCATAGAGGATGAACATGCCAGCCATGGCATCGACCGGCTGCTCTGTGGGGTTTTCGTAAACCGCAACCAGCTTGAAAAGGTCATCCGTTTCGACAGGATAGCCTTCGGGGCTGCTGTACACTGGCATTTTCACCAGCTTCCCATCTTCGCCCCTGGTGCCGACGGCTTTCCAGACCGACTCGTCGCGGGTGATGTTGATCAGCTCAATCGACACGCCATAAGGATGGAGATGAGTGCCCATGGCATGGATTCTTCCCGCGAACGGTAGCAGAAAGGAGGTCTCGCGGATGTCCTGCTTCTTTGGTGGAACGTAGTAGAGATGAGGCATCTGGACCGATTGAAATGTCGTGTTCAGCTCTTTCAGCCCGCCGGGCAGCTTCCGGGCTGGAACTAGTTCCAGTGTCACCTTCATCGAGGCGTTGGCCAGCTCAGGATTTCGATTGTTGAACATCGGCAGCCAGACCGCCTTCTCGCCTGCCTTGAAGAAAATGCCAAAACCCGGGGGCAATCGTATTTCTTCCGTATAGCCGTCGGAAAAGATTCCTCGCAGCTCGTCATGAAGATCATGTTTCGGGATTCTGCTTCCAAAGAAGGTGTGGCACATGAGCTCACGGTCGAGCTTCTGTCCGGCCGGGTCGGTCATTTCGACACGGTAACCGACCAGCCACTGGTCTTCCTCAAAAGGCAGCTGTCCCGCGGATTGCATCTGTTGAAGAGTTTCGGACTCTAGGCTGAAAGGCCCGTAGTTTTGTATGACAGTTTCTTTGACAGCGCGAAGGTCGGGCGTATCCTGGCTAGGGGGTAAAGTGGGTTCTTGCGCCTTACCCGCACCCAAGACGCAAGCAAGAATACAAAGGCAGAGGCTGTAAGTCCGTTTCTGCATCGGACACTAGCTTAGCTAGGCTCTGGTGAGTAAAGAACAAAGATGCCCGCCATGGCATCGATCCGATCGCCGGTGGTGTTGTCGTAGACAACGATCACCTCGAAGAAGTCTCCGGGACGGACTGTATAACCTTCAGGGTTTACATAGATCGGCATCGACACAAGAGCGCCTTCTTCATCCCTGCGCCCCACAGACTTCCAGACCGGCTCGTCGCGGGTCACGTTTATCAGCTCGATCGAGACACCGAAGGGGTGGATGTGTGTCCCCATCGCGTGGATCTTGCCGGCAGGTAACTCGAAGGCGTTCCCCCGGACGTCCCGCCCGGGCGGCACAAAGTAGAGGTGTGGCACTTGAACGCTAAGCAGCGTGGAGTAAAGACGCCTCAACGGTTTCTTCAGATCTCTTTCCCGAATTACGTGGATTTCGATCTTCATTCCGACCTTGGCGCGGCTGTCGCTGCGGTTATTGAACAGGGGAAACCACTGTAGGTGGTCGTGGGGGCCGAAAGGCAGGCCAAAGCCATCAGGAAGCTGGACATCCTGTGTGAAAGCGTCGGAATAGATAGCTCTCATCTGCTGGTCCTGCCGTTGCACAACGTCCGCATCGCCAAAAAAGGTATGGCACAAGTAGTTTTCCTGGGGCGGCTGACCTTCCGCGTCAACAATCTCGGATTTGAATCCAATAAGCCAGACGGGTTCGTTGAAGCGAAGAACCTTCCTTGTCCCCTCCGGCGACTGGACGAGAGTGTCGGCCTGCAGGTCGACCAAGCCGGAGGAGAATTGAACCTGGCTGACCGTCCCGTAGGAACTCTCCCGATCCGAAGGTTGGAATTCAGTGAGTAGTTCAGTCGCGAACGCGCCGCTCCCGCTCGCCGCCGTTAAAGCAAGCGGTATAACCCGACACGTCAAGCGTTGAAGACCGAATGTGATGGCTGATTTCACAATACCCGTCGTCGGTGTCATCTCTCACCACTCGCTCATGAACGAGTCTTCAACCGCATCCGAATTATAGCAGCAGGCCCCCGGTACGCTTCAGCAACCTAGGCAACATGCAGCCCACGGAAAGACGTAGTCAGGGCGCCTGAAACAGGTGTAAATCAAAACGTCTCGGCCGGGCGCGGGGGACCGCCCAAGGATCGGTTGTGAGAAATGGCCTCTAGACGCAATACTCGTCAGATAGGACAAGCGAGGGCGCGAAGCGCTATAGGAAAGTAGCCTGGGGCTGTCGGGCAGACTCTGTGCCTTGATGGGCATTTTCCTGCGCCCCTTCGGGGCCTGTTCACTTGTGCATACCGAACCCACGGTTTCGCTCAGCGGCTCCACCGTGGGCTATGATCCTACGCCCCCTGAGGGGGCTGAGGCACACTAAGTAACGAGTATTGGCCTCTAGACGGAAGTTTCTGGCAACCGGGAACAAGAAAGCCGCCCCTCCCTTAGTGGAAGGGGCGGCCTGAACCGTTAGCAAAACCTCGCTCTAGAATCTAAACCGGAGAGAGAACTGACCCTGTCGGGGGCTATTAATTTGGCCGCCGATTGTTCCGAAAGCCACCGGGTCACTCACGTTGCCGTTGGGGTTCGCAAACTGCGTCCGGTTAAACAGGTTGAACACCTCAAACCGGAACTCACTGAGGATTCTCTCTGTGATATTGATCGTCTTCATGAACCCGACGTGCTCTTTCCTGATGCCAAACCCCCGCACCTCGCTCAAAGGATAGGGAGAATTTCCAACCGCATTTCCAGCCTCGGCGAAGGCGGCGATGTTGAGATAGCGGTCGCCTGCGCCGGGGTCGAACTTGCTTCCGAAATTCGCTGCCTGGTTCACACCGGAAATCACGTTAGGCATGTTCTTGAAGTTGAATATCGGCAGGTCGTTCGACGCACTAATCGCGATCGGGCTTCCTGACGTGTATTCCAAGATGCTGTTCACCTGCCAACCCCCGATGAAATGATTCAGAGCCCCGCTCACACTGCCGCCGAACTTCTTCCCTCGCCCGAAGGGCAGCTCGTAGACCAAGGCGCTCACAGACCTCAACGGGATATCGCCCTGAGCCAAGCCTCTGTCTATGGCACGGTTGAAGTGGTCTCGGCCGCTTCTGGCAAGGAAAGCCCCCCATTGCGACTCGGAGTCGGTCAGATGTTTCGACCAGGTAAACGAAGAAAGCAAGAAAAAGCCCTCCGAGAAGCGTTTTTCAACTTTGAACTGGAGCGAATGGTAGATGGAGCTCCCCACGGGCGCGTTGTAGGGGAAGACAGGACCAAAGTAGCCCACCGAGGAATACTGCGGGAAGGGCCTGAGACCCTGCGCCAGAGTTCCCTCAAATGACGGGTAGGGCCGAGTAAACCCGGCAGCCACCACGGCTGGATCGCCGATCGGCGTTCGCAATAGGTCGCCCAGTGAGAGAAGAGCCGAATCTATTTGGTTGGGATTGAAGACGCCAGTTTGCAGGCGGGAGCCCTTGCTGCCGACATATCCAACGTCCAGCAGCCAGTTTCGGGCGAATGACCACTGCGTGTTCAAGCTCCAGCGCTGCGAGTACGAGGGTATGTGGCCGTTTTCGTGAAACTGATCGGCATGGCCGCCAAGATTGAACGCCGGATCGATGAAGGGAGGAGGCACGAAGTCCGTCGGGAAGCCATTGTCATGTTGGTAGGCAGGCGTAACCCCGCCGTCCTGTGTCTGTCGTTCAACTCTCGCCTGAAAGCCTATCGCATAGCTGCGCTGGCCTCCGCCTCCCAGCGGAGTGGTCGGGAAGTACTGGATGCCGTATCCGGCCCGAATCACTACGTTCTCCGCCACGTTCCACGCCAGTCCGGCACGAGGACCAAAGGCCCCGTAGAACGTGTCAGTAAGGCGGCTTCTGTTCTGGCGGCCTTCCCCAAACCCCGCAAAGATCATTGCGCCCAGGAACCCGTCCGCACCCGGATTGGGCGTGTTTGGATCCATGATGCCGACTGCGTCGTCTTGCGCGGTTACCGACAAGTAATTATTCCATCGCACTCCAAGGTTTAGAGTGAGCTTGGGAAGCACCTTCCAGTCGTCCTGAATGTACAATGCGCGATATCCGACGTACGATAGTGGGTCAATCTCTTGGATCCACCTGAAGCCCTTCGCCGGCAAGCCGAGCATGAAGCTGGCGTAGGGATAGCCCGTGGTGCCCGTAGCGCTGGGATTTCCAGTTGCGGCGGATTGGAAGAAACTGTCAAACGTGTTGGGGCCAATCACATCTTTGACCTCGAGCCGGCGGACCTCACCCCCGATCTTGATGTTGTGCTTGCCTTTGCTCCAGGAAAGAGTGTCGCTGAATACGTAAGTCACATTCCTATATTCGCCGAACCCCTCTCCCGGGCCGCCACCGCCCCCGCCGCCGATATCAAAGTAGGGGTCCATTTCGAACTTCGGGAAGGGACCTTTGCCGGTGTTGGGGATTCCCAATATCGCACCCCAGTCGTCGCCACTTACTCGGGTGTCGCTACGGATGAAATAAGGCTGGTGGTGGAAGTTCCATCCGAATACAGCGTGGTTGAAGACGGTTGGGCTGATGACCCAGTCCCAACTAAACCGTGGGTTGTAACCCGTGACATCCTGGTTGAAACATCTGTCTAGGGGGTAAGGGAATGATGCAGCGCAAAGCTGCACATTGCGGTGCCTGTTAAACATGGCGGCCATGCTGTGGGAGTCATTGAAGTGGTGGTTGACCTTATACATCCAATCGTCCTTGTTGACCCCGCCGGCGTTCGCCGAGAGATAGTTGTTGATAATACCGCTTCCGAAGTTGGGAGAGGGGAAGAAAGTAGTCGCCGCTCTAGAGGCAGGACTTATACGGTCCGTCGGAATTCTGTTGTTCGCGAAGGGAGTTCGTGTCAGGTTGCCCGCAGTGTTCCTGAAGGTCGAAGCTGGGTCGAAAATGGTCGGGATGCCGGGAAAGGAGAGATCTCCCGAAGCCATCGCCGGGGTGGGAATCGAGTTCGTAGACCTGGAAGCCCCCTGCACCCAATCCATCCACTGCATGTTTGCGAAGAAGAACGTCCTGTTCCGTACGATCGGTCCGCCGATGACGAAGCCGTATTCATTTTTCTTGTTGACTGTCGCCTCCCCCTGAAAGAACCCGCTCGCGTCGAGCACTTCGTTCCGCAGAAACCAGTAGCCGCTTCCATGAAAGTCGTTGGTTCCGGACCTGATCGTGTAGCGCTGTACCGCGCCCAAGCTGTTCCCATATTCGGCCGAGTAGTTGCCTGTCGCAATGGAAGACTCCTGGATTGATTCCGGCGAAAGAACGGATAAGTAAACAAAGGCCGATGAGTGCGAGTATATCTGCATGCTGACGCCATCCAACTGCAGCTCGTCCGACATGATCTGGCTGCCATTGACGGACGTGCTAAACATGGCATCGGAGGCGGCCCCACCGTCACGGGAACTTGATACGCCAGGGGCGAGAAAAACAAACATGCCGGCGTTGCGCCCGCCGCCCCAGGCGCCTTCGAGCGATAACGGCAGATCGATAAAAACTTCCGGCTCAATGACGGTGCGCACTTCGACATTTTCGGTTTGTAGAAGCGGGGTTGCTGCGATCACGTCGATCGTTTCCGTCGCCTCGCCGATTTCGAGCCGCAGATCCATACCGAGAACGGCGGCAAGGTCAACCCTCAGATTCTCCATCACGAGCGTCTTGAAGCCATCCATCTGCGTTTGGAGCGTGTAGGTGCCCGGCTGCAAACCTACCAGCCCGTAGGCCCCAACACTTGAAGAAACAGAGACGACCGCTTGTCCGGTGTCGTCATTGGTCGCCGTGACCGTCGCGCCGGGCACGACTGCTCCCGTGGGGTCGATGACGTTCCCACGGATTGTGCCTGTGTGCGTTTGGGCAGTGAGCAGCATCGAAGCTGCCAGGAAAAGCGTTGTGAAAAGCAGAGTTGTTTTGATCGATCGTGTCATTTAGATTCTCCAAAACGATAGATTCCTCGAGACGAGCTCGGAAGAGCACATAAGGGTATTACCTTACCATATCCCACATGCCGAGGTGAGGGCTGACCGACCCCTAGTTCATGAGCCATCCCTGTTAGCATATTTTACGACTTTCCAACGGTTTGTCAAGCGAAAATTGTTAAGGGCGAGAACCTTACAGTTGTAAACAGGACACTGGCGGCTGCGGGGTGGGTTGGATGGCCCTGCCTAGCTTAAATGTTTTATTATCAATAGCTTATCACCGAGACCTTCCGGCCGACAGCCGTTCCCCCCTGAATGTCTGCGCTACGGTCTTGCTCCGCAGTATCTTTTGGTTCCTAGACGGTCAAGACTTGATCGGCCACCTAATCTCGAGCAAGCGCGGGCGGCGATGGATTCCCGGCCATCCGTTGGATTGCGGCGTAGAGGACGTCCATCTGCTGCGGTTAGGGATTGTCTTCACACCCGGCCCCGTATGTCGTCGCATCACCCTGGGCACCGGGTCGCCTTTGATTCATCCCAATCTGGGCCGGCAAGGCGAGCGTCGGAGCCTGACACCCGGTTTCCCGTTTGGCGCGCTCGGCGGCTTCAAGCGCCGCGATCTTCTCACCTTGCCACTTATCGAGTGAGTCCTTCTGTGAGGGATCGAATTTCTCGACGACGGGTTCGCTGTCCGGCTCGGCCCATGCGAGCGACCATTTCTTCTTTACTTTGTGCTTGGAGCCGCTAGTGGATACGACGGCCTTGCCGTCGAAAACCTTGAGCCGGAAAGACTCTCCGGCCGAAGCATCTAAGCGATACACGCCGCGCTTGCCGAACCTCACCTCGGCCTCGCCGGAGCGAACCGACAGCGCTTCCAGATAGGTGTCGTCGAGCGCGTTCAAAGCAGCAGAACCAGAGATTAAGCGCAGTTTGAGGTCGCTCAAGTTCGGCTTGACCATCTCAAGCTCCGAGTTTTCCCCAACGCCCAAGAGCAGGCCAGGCGCCAGGACGACTTCCGCCCGCCCGGCTCCGGTACGGAGACGTTGGCCCGCCTCGAGGTGCTGTTGTGCCCGGCTAGGTTCATTCCCCCCTCGTCCACGCAAGACATTCCCCCCTCGTCCACGCAAGACTACGTCACCTTCCACGTAAAGGATGAGTCCCGCGCGCCCCGAAAACGGGCTTTGCCCCCACGAAGCGATCGGACTAAGCGCAAGCACTCCCCCCGACAAACCAATGACAAGTTTCAAAATTCCCCGACTCCGGCGTAAGGCATTACACATGGCGACACCTCCTTTCCCGGTGCCTCGAAAGTTCGAGGAGCCTGGTTTACTCTATTCCGGTTATCCAAAAACTGCAACCAGCTCCGTAGCAAATTTCACTCTTGTATGTGGAACCGGCCGTAGAACGGCTGGCCTAGCAACGGGCTCCAAAACCGCCTGAACGCGGTTAGGGTTTCGGCCAGAGCAGGTCGTTGTGTTGGATGAAAGTCAAACGCCGCGGATTTGGAAAAGGCTCAGATGGCCGCGCTACAAGGCTCTCCTAGATTGTCGGCACAGCTGCCGGCGCACGGACCGGGGTCGGCGGGTCGGGCATCGGCCCCCACACATCTTGAGGTCCGGCTCCCTTTTTACGGCTTTTACGGCGCTCGGTCGCTTCAAGCGCCGCGACCTTCTCACCTTGCCACTTATCTAGTGAGTCCTTCTGCGAGCGATCGAATTTCTCGACGATGGGTTCACTATCCGGCTCGGCCCATGCGAGCGACCGTTTCTTTTTCACTTTGTGCTTGGACCCGTTGGCAGACACGGCGGCCTCGCCATCGAAAACTTTGAGCCGCAAGAGTTCTCCAGCCGAAGCGTCTAAGCGGTACACGCCGCGCTTGCCAAACCTAACCAAGGCGTTGCCGGAGTGAACCGAGAGCCCGTCCAAATAGGTGTTACTCACCACGTGCAGGGCGGCAGACCCGGAGATCAAGCGCACTATCAGGTCGCTGAGGTGGGGCTGGACCATCTCGAGCTCCGTACTCTCTCCCAGCCCCAAGAGCAGGCCGGGTGCCAGAACGACTTCCGCCCGCCCACCTCCTGTACGGAGACGCTGGCCCGCTTCTAGATGCTGTTGCGCCCGGCTGGGCTCAGAACCTGCTGGTCCCCGCAGGACTACGTCACCTTCCACGTAAAGGATGAGTCCCGCGCGCCCTGAAAACGGGCTTTGCCCCCACAAAGCCACCGGACTAAGCGCAAGCACTCCCCCAAACAAACCAATGATGAGTTTCGAAATCCCCTCACTCCGGCGTAAGGCATTACACATGGCTGTACCTCCCTTTCCCCTGCACCGGAACTTCGAAGGAGCCTGATTCACTCTACTCCGAGTCTACAGGAGCGCCAAGCCTGAGAAGTTTATCTACCAGCCTGCTTTGGCGGAGGGGTTGCTGGCTTATCTGGGGGGATCGGCTCCGTGGGCAGGTAGTCCCTCGGATCCAATGACCCGGTTCCCCGGCTGCGGCGCTCGGCGGCTTCAAGCGCCGCGACCTTCTTACCTTGCCACTTATAGAGTGAGTCCTTTTTCGAGCGATCGAATTTCTCGACGATGGGTTCACTATCCGGCTCGGCCCATGCGAGCGACCATTTCTTTTTCACTTTGTGTTTCGACCCGTTGGCAGACACGGCGGCCTTGCCATCAAAAACCTTGAGCAGAAGAGACTCTCCGGCCGAGGCATCTAAGCGATACACGCCGCGCTTGCCAAACCTCACCTCGGCCTCGCCGAACTGAACCGACAGCGCCTCCACGTAGGAGTCATCGAGCACGTGCAAGGCTGCGGAGCCCGAGATCAGGCGCAGTCTGAGGTCGCTCAAGTGAGGCTTGACCATCTCAAACTCCGTGTTTTCCCCCACCCCCAAGAGCAGGCCCGGTGCAAGGACGACTTCCGCCCGCCCGGCTCCTGTACGGAGTCGCTGGCCCATTTCTAGATGCTGTTGTGCCCGGCTAGGTTCATTCCCCGCTCGTCCACGCAAGACTACGTCACCTTCCACGTAAAGAATGAATCCTGCGCGTCCGGAAAACGGGCTTTGCCCCCACGACGCGAGCGGAGTAAGAGCAAGCAGAGCCGGGAGCAAACCGATGACGAGTCTCAGAATTCCCCGACTCTGGCCCAACTCGTTACACATGGCGACTCTCCTCCCTTGCCCGGAAAGTTTCAGGCGCCTGTTTCACTCTATTCCGATTATCCAAGAACTACAACCAGCCCATAGCGAATTTCACTCTTGTAAACTTGGACCGTCGAAGGTGCCGGTCCCTGGCGGGACAAACCATGCTATAGACGGCTTGTGGAGGCTGGCACACGCTTTGTGACGCACGGCCGGCTACAAGTCTAACCAGTGGGATACGCACGGCGGCGACGATAACTTAGGTCATGATCTTGTGGGCCACGTTGCCCGCTACGTCCGTCAGGCGGAAGTCGCGGCCGCCGTAGAAGTAGGTCAGCTTTTCATGATCGAGGCCCAGCAGGTGCAGTATCGTGGCGTGCAGGTCGTGAATGTGCATGCGGTCCTCGACAGCGTAGTAACCGAACTCGTCGGTTGCCCCGTAGGCCATACCGCCCTTGACGCCTCCGCCGGCCATCCACATCGTGTAACCGTAGGGATTGTGGTCGCGGCCATCGCCGTCTTGCGCAACCGGCGTGCGCCCGAATTCACCGCCCCAAAGGACCAGAGTGTCCTCCAATAGGCCTCGTGATTTCAAATCTTTGAGCAAGCCAGCAATAGGCACGTCGACCTGTCGAGCGGTCCGGGTGTGAAGCCGGATCAGTTCGCTGTGGGCGTCCCAGCCAACCTCATTGCCGGGTCGGTACTCGTGCGACGCCTGGATAAAGCGGACCCCGCGTTCAGCCAACCGTCGCGCGATAAGACACTGCCATCCGAAATCCCGAGTCTCATCTTCGTCTAGTCCATAAAGCTTCTTCGTGGCGGCGGATTCCCTGGCGATATCGAACGCCTCAGGCGCCTCGGTCTGCATGCGGAACGCCAGCTCGAACGCCTGGATTCGGGTCTCCAGCTCGGGGTCGTATTGCCAGCGCAGGGCACTTCGGCGGTTCATTTTCTGGAGCATATCCAGCTCGAAACGCTGCTGGTCTGAAGTCAACCTCCGGTTCTTGAGGTGTTCGATCGGCTCGCTGAGGTCTTCGACATTCATGCCGCCATGACCGATCGGCGTCCCCTGATAGACAGCCGGCAGGAAGTTGGAGCTCCAGTTATTCGCGCCGCCGTGCGAAAGGCCAGGCTTGAGAGTGATGAATGCCGGCAGGTTCTCGTTTTCGGTCCCGAGCCCGTAGGCCACCCAAGAGCCCATGCTTGGACGCGGGAAGGTATTCGACCCGGTGTTCAGCTGCAGGATGGCCCCCCCGTGGGCGACGCTGTCACCTACCATCGAGCGGATCATGCAGATGTCATCGATACAAGTGGCGACACCGGGGAAAAGCTCACTCACCGCAAGCCCACTCTGGCCGTGGCGACGGAACTCCCACGGAGATTTCAGCAGGGCGCCGATTTTTCCTTCCGCGAAGGTAAGCGGGCGGTCGAAAGGCAGAGGCTTGCCGTGGTCTCGGATCAGTCGGGGCTTGGGATCGAAAGTGTCGATGTGCGACGGCCCACCGTGCATGAACAGGAAGATCACGCGCTTCGCACGTGGCGTGAAATGGGGACGCTTCGGCGCCAGGCCACTGGCCGGCTTGGCAGCCAGCTCCTCGGTCAACGAGCCCATCAGTCCCAGCAATCCGAATCCGCAGGCGGAGCGCTGCAACCAATCTCGCCGCGAGATGGGAGCCAGAGAATCAGGTCTCACATACCTGTCTTCAATGAACATAAAGAAAGTCGTTCGAAGCGATCAGGGTCTGGCAGAGGCTTTGCCAGGCCTCTCGCCGTGCGATGGCTTCGGGGAACTTTTTCTGGAAGCTGTCGACGTAGCTCCGTGCGGCTTCGAGCTCGCTCGATTGGGGCTCCCGATTCAGAGTGACTAGATAGGCTCGCTCCACCCGGCCCTTGTCATCGATCGTCTGATCGCCCAGCAAGGACAGGGCCAAGCCGCTCGCTCGGCCCGCCACAAACTCGCTGTTCATCATATATAGTGCTTGCGGCGCCACGTTGGTCTGCGCACGACCTTCACTGCTGGTGGCGCCATCCCCAAAATCGAACAGCGTTAATAAGGTGGGCAGATTGGAGCGCCGCAGCGGGAGATAGACTGTCCGCCGACTGCTTTCATCGGGATTCAGGCTGAGCCGATCGTTGCTGAACTCTTTGTCGGTGCCTTTGCGCGTGTCAAGGGTTCCTCCCATCGCCAGGTCTAGAGAACCGTCGAGATACAGCAGCGCATCCCGAATCTCTTCGACTGCGAGTCGCCGTGGGCTGAATCGAGACCACAGCCGATTCTCGCGATCCTCTTCCCACTGTTCGGGTCTCACCTGGGCGCTCATCTGGTACGCGTTGGAACCCATC
Source organism: Bryobacterales bacterium (assembly GCA_965222095.1). Lineage (GTDB taxonomy): Bacteria > Acidobacteriota > Terriglobia > Bryobacterales > UBA6623. The sequence continues at coordinate 889,259 of CBDCTD010000003.1, read as the reverse complement.
ATGAAGCGATGCATGCTCTTGATCGACGAACCGCTGTCAACGAATCGCTTGGAGAGGTAGTCGAGCAATCCGGGGTGCGAAGGTCGCTCGCCCAACTTCCCGAAGTTGCTCGGGGTCCGTACGATGCCCTCGCCGAAATGCCATTGCCAAATCCGGTTCACCATCACGCGGGGGGTCAGCGGGTTGCGGGGATCGGCCAACCAGCGGGCCAGCTCCCGGCGTCCGCTCCCGGCTTCAATTGGGGGCTGCCGTTCGCCCGCGAGAACTATCGGGAATCTCTTGGGGACCTCTTCGCCAAGGTTGGCCGGACTGCCGCGGATGAATACGCGCTGCTGAACAATCTGCCCTTCGGCCACCGCGCAGGCTAATGGGGGATCCGGGGGAGATGACGACTTCAGCTCCTCCAGCTCGGTTTCAAGTTTCGCAAGGCGAGTTTTCGATTCCTCGCTGAAGAAGCATTCCTTGTCCTCTTCCGGCAGGGCGAAAGGACCTTCTTCCGTAGAAACTTCAGTGAAGAACCGATCGTCCCCGTCAAGGAATCTTGGTTTTGGGGGAGGCTCGACGCCACTGGCCCGCGCGCGGGCCGCGTCGTCTTTCCATTTGGCGAGCGCCTCGTTCCGCTCCGTGGCCGTTTGCGCAAAGCGGCGCTGGTATGCTCGCGCAACCTCTTCTAATGACGAGTCATCAGCCTCGTACCAGGGTTCGAGTTGCGGCCGCCGCTCCTTTTTCGGCTTTAGGTAGTCCACCCACTGTTCGAGAACGTCGGGATCCAGGGCTTGTTGGCGGGCGACCTCAGGCAGGGGCGCGCCGGCGTGATACACTTCCCGCGCGGCAAGCATATACTCCGCCAGACGTGGCCGCAACGAATCTCTGTAACGGTCCCCTTCTTCCGAGATGAGCTCGTCGATTTCCTCCTGCTTATCGTTCAGCTTTTTCTGCTGGGCTTCATAGCGTTGAGCCTCCGGCTTGGGAACGAGAGGCGCAAAGTACAGCTCAGAAAGGACGCCACCCGTTCCACCCCCGAGCTTACTGAGCTGCTTGGTACTCGCGAAGATCGAAGCCATCGCGTAGTAATCTCTTGTCGAAATCGGGTCGAACTTATGGTCGTGGCATCGGGAGCAGGCCATCGTCAGGCCCAGGAAGGCCCGACTGGTGACATTGATTTGCTCGTCCACGATGTCGTAGAACATCTTTGGCTTGTCCACTTCGGCAAGCAGCTTCGGCCCCAAGGCGAGGAAGCCGGTGGCTACGACACCCCTAGCGTTAAACTCCCCTGCCCTATCGGCTGGAAGCAAATCGCCGGCGACCTGCTCCATGACGAACCGGTTGTAGGGCAAGTCACGGTTGAAGGCGTCGATTACGTAGTCGCGATAACGCCAGGCGTAAGGATAGCGGTGATCTTCGTCCGCGCCGGTCGAATCGGCGTAGCGGGCCACGTCAAGCCAGTGGCGGCCCCAGTGCTCGCCGTATCGAGGAGAGGCCAGCAAGCGGTCCACGACGCGCGCAAAGGTGTCCGGCGAATCGTCTTCGAGGAATTCGCGGATCTCTGATTCAGTCGGTGGCAGGCCCGTAAGGTCAAATGTAGCGCGCCGCAACAAAGTCAATTTGTCGGCGGGCGGAGCCGGCTCGAGATCCTTGTCCTCCAGCTTGGCCAGAATGAAGCGATCCAGATCATTCTTGATCCAACCCTTGTCGTGGACTTCAGGCGCGGCAACGTCCTTCACTGGCTGAAAGGACCAGAACTCTCTTTCCTCTTGGGTGTAACTGCTATCGCTCGGTCGAACTAGGGCGCCGGTGGCGGCTCTTGTGTCGGGCCACGGTGCACCCCTCCGCACCCACTCTCGGAGAGCCGCGATTTCCGCGTCCGCCAGCCTGCCCGTCGGCGGCATCTTGATACGGTCCCGGTAGCCGACGGCCTTAATGAGGCGGCTGTTGTCGGGATCCCCCCTCACCACCACCGGGCCACGATCCGAGCCTCTCCAGAAGCCGGCTGCCGAGGAAAGATTCAGGCCGGCCATCTGCTGGTCGGCACCGTGACAAACCTGGCACTTTGAGACCAGCAGCGGGCGAATCTCGGTTTCGAAGAATTCCGTTGCTTGCAGAGATTGCGCCGGTAGATGACCGAGTAGCGGAAAAACGGCGAGGATCAGGCCACGCCGAAGTCTGCTGGAGGAAATCAACGGACCTACATCCTTGCGTCCCATCTTATCAGCGTCGCCAATTCCCAGGGTCAGATACTACAGGCCATGTTATGAATGGCCGAGCAGGATTCGAACGCGGCCCGTGTGGAAACCGGAGTCCCGATTGCGGAATCCCGATCTTAATCCAACTTCACAAGCTTTTACTCCCATTTAACCTTCCCAAGCGAAACCTCCTGGGACCTATCGCGTTTAACTGATTAAGGGCTTAAATTCCCAAAGGAGAGCAGTCATGAAGATCGCTACTGGCGCCGGTGATGTGGAAAATTCGGCCCGCGCAATAGGAGATCCTGCTTCGAATAGGTCAACGACGTCAAGCCACGGTACCCACGCGTCGTGGCAGACAGAGGTTGCAAATAACGGGCGAACCATGGCCACCCTCGGCTCCGACGACAAGGAGATGGGCAGCGCTATCGAGATCGACAGTAGTCGTGAAGTTGATGGTGTGACGATCGTCGACGTAGCCGGACGAGCGACACTTGGGAAAGGCTACGGTCAGCTTCCGAAGACCGTCAAAAACATTGCTAGCAGGGGCCAGAGGAGAGTTCTCCTCGACTTGGGTGGTGTGAGCTTCATCGATAGCTATGGCCTGAACGATCTGGTTTCGAGCTACACAAGCGCCACCAGTCGAGGTGCGGAACTCAAACTTGTCAACGTTCCGGAGAGGGTCAAGTATCTTCTCCAGCTCACTCGGCTTGACAGTGTTTTTGACACTTTCGAGGAGGAAAGGGCCGCCGTCCTAAGCTTCTCGGCGTAGACTCATCGCCGCGAAGCGCTTTCTGTCCAAAAGCTTTCCACCAACTATCGGCCTGGAGCCTTGCTGGCGGCCTGATGAGACTCGGCTTTCGCCCGTTCAGCCAGCGGTTGCGGAAGCTCTGATTCCTAGCTGCTCCTAACTTTGCGGAATGGGTAGCGCTCGCGGGGCTCGTCACTCTCTCGAAACTTTAGATCTCTGCCGGCTGATTGGGAGGCGAACCCTCCTCGCACCACCGTCCCGCGTCCTCCACAGAAAGTTACAGCAGCCTTTGCAGGACGGAGTAGCCCATCATCACGAGCATGACTGCGGACGTCACCCAGAGGGCCAGGGTAAGCCATCCCTTGGGCAGAACCGCTTTCGGCAGGTGAGCATGTCGCAGGTAGACCGTCGAGAAACCGACCACCGGCAACATCAACGCTTGCGCGACCCCACCGATCTTTACCAGCAAGACTGGTTGCCGCAGGAAAAGAAAGAACACGGTGGGTAGGAACAGTAGGACGACGACAGCGATGTGCGTAACCCTTAGCCTCGCCCGGTAGTTGCGCTTGTCGTAGGCCCCCACCATCCCCATGAAATCAGCCACGCCGAGGGAAAAAGCAGCCGTGCCCGCAAAGAGGGATGAATAAAAAACCGCGAACGCCCCAATCATGAAGGGGTAGAAGGACCAAGCTCCCAAGCTTTGGGTGTACATGCTGGAAAGCTGCGACACCACTTCCGATCCCTGCGGGAGTATGCCCATGCTGTGCAAGATGCCGGCCCCCAGAAAATAGAAGGCCACAGTCGCAAAGGTGTAAATGACCATCGAGCCGAGGACGTCAACACCCATTACTCGAATCCAGCCCCGAGCTCGCAGTCGCCAAGCGTCAGAGTCATCGCGGCGGCCCGTGAACTGCGCATACCCCTTCTCCGTGCACCAATACGAGTACTGGATCAGATCATTCGCATTCGCACCGGTGAGGCCAAAGACTGTGACGGCGGTCACGAACCCAGCTTGGGGGAGGTGAAATGACAAGCCGTCAAGGACACTGGCCCACGAAAAATATTCAGGACTCTTGGACAGCAACACTGCGGCGCTAACCGTAAGAGCCGTGAAGATCACGACCAGACTTACCGCGACCTTTTCGATCAGTGCGTAGCGGCCCACCACAAGGAGGATGACCGTGGCGACGTTCACTATCCACACCCAGGCATTAACCGGGATACCAGGGGCCATCGTATTGAGCACCTCTGCGATAGCGCCCATGATGCCACCTGCCGAGAACATGCTCATCACGACGCCGACAAACCAGACCCAAACGACCCACGAGGCACGCCAGCGCGGGCCCGGGACGCGGTTGAACGCTTCGAGCGAAGTTTCCCCGGTTCCGATCGTGTACCGGCCGATTTCGTTTTGGACGGCGACCTTGATCGTGCAGCTCACCAAGATCAGCCACAGGAGGGTGTAGCCGCTCTCGGCGCCAAGCACCGTCGTCGCCACGAGCTCGCCCGATCCCACGACCGAGCTGGCCAGAATCAAGCCCGGGCCAATCTTCCGGAAGATATCAGCGAACTTTCTAGGAGGGTCCTCGACGTGTTCGGGGTGAAGCTGGTAGGGGTCGTCGAGAGAGGGATCCGACATGGGCGAAACCGTTTGCTGCGCGTGAACTTGGACAGCCGATACGTTACTTGTACCCGAACTGGAGACTCAACGCTCCGTCGACGCGAAGAGTAGCGCCGGTGATGTACGACGCCGCGTCGGAGCATAAGAAGGTGGCGGCCCGGCCCATTTCTTCGATCGTGGCCAGCCGGCCCCACGGCAGCTTTTTGGCCCCTTCCTTGATTTCCTCTTCATTGGTGTACTCTCGTTCGCCGGGAGTGTCTGTCCAACCAGGTTGAATGGCATTGACTCGGATGCGGTGCGTGGTCAGCTCGTTGGCAATCGTGGCGGCCATATGATTGACGCCGGCTTTCGCTGTGTTGTAGGGGAGCGAGGTCGGATAGGCTACGAAGGCGAAAAGGGAGCTGATGAAGACCATGCTGCCGCCCTTCCCCTGGGCGACCATCTGCCGGGCGCCGGCCTGGGCGGCGTGAAAGGTGCCCCAGAGGGTCACGTCGAGACTGCGTTTCATCTCTTCCACCGGCAGCTCGAGAAAAGGGAGCCGCTTGCTGTAGTAGGCGTTGCAAACGACGACGTCGAGGTGGCCAAATCGTGCGACGGTTTCCGCCACCATTTGGTCCACAGCCGCTCGATCGGCAACGTCCGCCTGCACGATCAAGACATCCCGGCCGATAGCGCGAACTTCCTCAGCGACCGACTCTGCGCCTGCGGAGTCCTGGCGATAGTTGAGAGTGATATCAGCTCCCGCGCGCGCCATCTCGAGCGCACACCCACGCCCGATCCCGCGGGAAGAACCGGTGATGAGCGCCACTTTGCCTGTCAGATCAATTTCCATTTGCGTTGCTCCGGGTCTACCAGTGCGGCCCCAGCAATTGCACTAGGTTGCGATAGGCGGACATCGCCGCCTCGTCCACTTCAGAGAGAGGGGGCCAGCCGCGGTCGTCGAACTCGATCTCTACGCTAAGGGCGCCGCCGTAGCCTCCGCTGTCGAGGATGTTAAGCACTCTCTCGAAGTCAATTTCACCGCCGCCAATGGGCGGAAAGTTCCATAGCCCCTTGCCGCCTATCTTGTCCTTTAAATGGATGTGCACCATCTCGGGGACGGCCACCGCTAGGTCATCGTACGGCAATGTATCCCCGAAATACAGGCAGTTGGCCGTATCGTAGTTAATCTTCACGTTCGGGTCGTTGACCTGACGAACCGTGTCCAGAGCGAGCCTGCCGTTGGCGGTGTGTTTCCCATGCACCTCGAGACCGATCGTGACACCGTTGCTTCGAGCGTGGTCCGCAACCTGACCGATGTTAGCCAGAAACGGGGGCAAATCCTCTTCCAGGTGTTCGCCACCAACTGTATTGACAATGATTGCCGCGCCGAGCTTTGGAGCGAGGCTGATCAGCTTCTTGGATTGCTCGACGCCGTCCGCCGTCATCATGCCGATGTTGCCGTTTAGACTCACAGCCTTGAGATTGTACTGCTTCAGCTTTTCCGCTAGGACCCCGACAGCCGCATCGTCCATATCGGGGTTAACATGGTCAATCCCGGGAGTAGCGGCTATTTCAACATGGCCGCATCCAGTCTTGCTAAGGCCCTTCAGTGCCGCATCGATCCCGTAGTGGTGGTAGATGCCCGTGCCCATAGCGATAGTTTTCGATAGAGCCATTGTTCACTCCCTTCCGAAGTCTTCAGATCTCTTTAGCGGCGGCCTTTTTGGCCGAGGGACCGAGTCCAGTGACGGCAGCCCGGGCGCCCCGCGACTCGTCGACAGATCATCAGGTCGCGAGCAGCTCGCGGCGAATACCTCATACAAGCCGCTGCAGCTAGAGTGCTGGTTACTCTAACGCCTCCCGTCTGTCTTAGTCAAGAACGGGAAGCGCGAGTAGCGCGAACGGACACGACAGATCGAGCTCCTGGACCCAAGCGCGGCGCGGCGTTGTGGCAGCGGATTCGTCGACGATCCGTACACCTATTGTCAGTGTGATTCGCCATGCGCATGCAGGCGGCGGTGGAGTGCCGCTTGGGCTTCCTCGAATACTTTGACAATCTGGGCCAGCCGCTCCGGATCCGGCCGGGTAGCGAGATTCTCTACGTAGCTCTTCGATCCGTCAATGAGTTTCAGCATGTAACTCGCTGCGGTCGCCGACATCAACTCCTTACCCGGAACGACCAAGTACACAGGCGATGTGTGCGCCGAAAACTGAAAAGCCAAGCTGACGGGCTCGGGCGGCCACCAAGATCGGGAAGCGCACCGCGCAGCCAGCCAGCCCGGGCCGGGGATTTGTACTCTTTCTCTCAGGACCATCTTTCGCGTTCCGGCGCGCTCCTCGCGCGAGGCGACGACTTTTCCGTTAAAGACCACTTCGACACGTTCGAACGGCGCGAAGCCTTGGGCTTCCACTTGGACTTCCACGGTTCCCCCGGACGAACCCAGCTTGATTTCTTCGCCCGGGACGCGGCCATCGACCGACAACTGCAGCAGCGGTCCCGTCGTGGCAAATGTATTGCCTCGTCGTACGGCCTGCGCCCAGTTTGCGAAACTGAACTCCTCCTGACCCAGGTAGGCGTAGGTCCGGTTCGCGCCTACCGGGACGTAGGCTCCCATCTTGTCTGACCCGCCTACGACGGGCATGCGATAACCGCAGTTCAGGCTGTGGTACCAATCGTAGTAGTTCAGGTCGAAGCTTCCCGGCCGATCAATCCGCCAAGGCAAAAGCTCAACCGCATCAATTTTGGATGTGGCGATGGCTGCAACGGCCTCCCCATTGCCGTAAGGGAAGTGTGCGGAGACTGCTAAACCGCCGCGTTTGCGGCAGATCTCCGCCATCTCGGCAAGACTCATCCAAAGGGGAGACCCGATCGACCCTTCGTGCGGCCCGTCCGTCGAGAGCGGAAAGACAGGCTCGCCCAGCAAACCAAAGTGCCCCAGAACGTGGTTGCGGTTTTCCGAGCCCACGCGAACCATCGTTTCTCCGTCGGGCGAGGTAAGCGAGCCGTGGGAACGGTCACCTACGTTCGAGAAAAGGTTGCCCCACTGCGTTACCAGCAGGTTGACGAGATTCAGCCCCTCAGCTTCGGCTTCGAGCACGGCCGTGGCAGGTGGCAAAAAGTGGACATGGCTATCGGCCGTCAGCCAGCCCTGGGAACGTAGATCCGTGAAGCGTCCAATTTCTAACTTTAGTTCCCGTTGCCCCGGCTTGATTTGGAGCTTCTGGCGCACTGGCTCATACTCGAAGCCTTTTGTCATCTCGACGTACACTTCACCGACCGGCAGTTCAATCTGGAACTTCCCATCGACGTAAGCGAAGCAATCGTCCCCTAGTCGGAGGTCCGACGAGTACATTTGGCCCTGCGCAATATCGTTGTCGGCAAAATGCCCGTAGGGCGGGATGTAGCGGCCCTGCTTGGAACGAAACCCTAACCTGACGGGCGTAGGGCGTTGAGTGGCCGCCTCGACAACAGTCCCATGTACCCACCTCTTTTGCGGCTCGAGAACCTTTATGCGTACACCACTGGAGCGCGCCTCGATCTCTCCATCCGGGCTAGCCTTGCCGAGATCGAATTCGTAACGCCGGCTTGTCTTGCTGTCAACAACGGAAAGGGTCGCTTCCGAACTGGCCGTAATCTCGGCATATAGGTACGGTGATGGCTGCTCGGGATCGGCCATCTGACCGAGGCCCTTGGCGGGCTCGGAAAGCCACTTCTCCCCCTCGAATTCCCCGAGCTTGTACGTTCGCGTCACGACTCCCAAGTCCACTTCGAGTTTCCATCGCTCCGTCGGGTTCGCTGAGGCTTCCGGCAGGGTTACTCGATAAACGTTGAGGCGCTCGTAGCGCAGTGGGTTCTCCCTTCCTTGGAAGAGGGTCATCCCGCAGACGAACAGCAGGTCGTCGGCACGAGCTTCGAACCTCACCGCCTTGAGAGCGCGCTCGGGTTCCGGATTCTCTAACGCACAGACCCAAAGCGTAGGCCTCCGCGGCCAGTCAGTGGCAAGCCGGTTTTGTACGAATCGGCGCGGCATCACATGTTGGTCAGCTGTTACGGGCCTATAGGTAGTTTGGTAGTGCCGGATGGCCGCGAAGGCGTCATCGTTCCAGGGAGTCGATGGGGTATTCACTTCGAAGCGCCGGCGGATCGGCAAGGTTCTTTGGGTGCCGTCCTCGTACACAAAAATGGCTTCGGCGAGAAGCTGTCCGAGTTTCTTGAGTTCGTCCTCTGTTTCGGCTCCTTGCGGAAAATACGGCTGGCTGATGTTGTCGTGAACCGGCGTGGGAATCCAGTCGCAAAAATGCACCAGGCAGATATGGCTCGCCTTTTGCTTCAAAGCTATCTCGGCACTCGCTGTCGTCCATGCGCTTGATCGTTTGCTGAGCGCGAGCCAGCGTTCATCGTGGGATCCCTCTCCTTCTGCCATCGAGAACGGAATACCGCGCAAGCTTTGGAGTCCAGACGGCGTTGGGATGAGGCCGTCTTTGCTGAATGCTCTGGCCCGGCTGTGAGGACCAAAATCCGTGGGAGAGGCGTTGAAATGCCCACTCAAGTCCACGGGGACGAACTTCTGAGAGATCGCAGCCTTTGCCGCGGCAGCCGTGGCCGCTGCGGCCGCACTAACAGGCAGCAAACTTAGGGTCGGCACGCCGACTGCCGTTTGCAGGAAGCTCCTTCTCTTCCACGCCTTGTTCGATGCCATGGTTCTCGACCTCCTGGGTTGCTTTTGAATACCGCGGAATGCATCCCAGTCTACGCTAACTGGGAACGGGGGATCTTGCGGCTGTGCTGCGGTGCTGCGTGCGTCAGGGCAAGTCTCGTGATTTGGGATGGGTTGCGCGGAAATATACACAAAACGGCCGCAGGTCTCGGGAACGGCGCCGAGCCCCGCGCTAAGACTGCTGGATCGGCGGGTCAATCAAGCTTGACGACAAACGGGAGTCTGGGGACTTTGCGGCTATCCTTGCCAACTTCGACATACTTCGGGCGAAACTTGCCGTCAATTTCCAGCACGAAACGCAAGGAGGAAACCTTCTTGCCGACTTTGAAATCAAAGCCGTCAATATCATCGTTCGTGCGGGAGCGAAAAACGATTCTGTGATCGCCGTCCTTTTTGATCTTGTCCTGCCGCCGTGTCGCGACAACCGGAGCTCGTCCGCCGCGGAGACGCGCGCGCCCGCGACGGCCTACCACGACGCGAGGAGCGCGACCGGAACGGATGATACGGCGTTCCACCTCCACGTCAATGCGCTTCAGTGATTTGAGATCGCCGCCTTCCGCGGTGACGGAACCGCTAAATCTCCTCAACTTTCCTGTGGTCGTCCATCGGAGATGCCACTTTTCTCCGTCCCTCCAGACATGGTAACCAGCGTCCCGTCCTTCGGCAAAAGCGGGCCTGCCGTCAAAGTTTTCGGCCTCGGCCTCCGCTGACCCGGGAGCCGCGAGAACGAGCCCTGCGAGAACCAAGGCGAGTACGGCATGCTTTTTGGGCATAGTTGGTTTTCGGCAACGACGTTCTATTCGGGTCGCGATTTCTCCTTCCGCATGGCGCAGCAAGCAGCCCGGCATGTCCGGGTGCGATATGGCGGGCTGTTGCCCCCAGAGGTTACCCTGGACAAGCGAGATCGCTTGTCCCTACTTTGAGTCGTCACAAGCTGCCGCGGTAGGGACCGGCGATCCCGCCGGTCCAAGCGCCCCCAGAGTTCGCCGCGCCACACCTGCCGGCTAAACCAGTTCCTTGATCGGCACGCCGGTCTTGTCGTCGATGGAGTTGGCGATCTTGACGGGCCGCCCGATGGGGGTCATATAGGTCTTCTCCCAGTCGATGCCAAAGGCCTTGTAGATGGTCGCGTAGATGTCGCCCATCGTAATCATGCGGTCTGCGACATAACCGCCCTCGGAATCACTGGCGCCGATGACGTGTCCGCCTTGGATGCCGCCGCCGCCCAAAACCAGCGACCAGCACTGCGGCCAATGATCGCGGCCCGCTTTGGGGTTGATGTGGGGAGTGCGTCCGAACTCGCCCATGGCGATTACGACCGTCGACTCCAGCAGACCGCGTTGGTCGAGGTCCTCGAGCAAAGTCGAGAAGGCCTGATCAAACGAAGGACACAGCTTGTCTCGATGCCCCTTGTCGTTGTCGCCGTGAGTGTCCCACTCGATCGTCTTATACCCCGCGGCCGTCACAAAGCGGGCGCCCGCTTCGACCAGCCGGCGCGCCAACAGCACGCTCTGTCCGAATGAGTGACGGCCGTAGGCGTCCTTCACCTTTTCAGGTTCCTTCGAAAGGTCGAAAGCTTTTCTCACGTTCGGAGACAGGATCATTCTCCAGGCCGCATCGGTGAAGCGGTCCATCTTGGCGTATTCAACTTCCTTGACCTTTTGCCGGTAAAGCGAATCGACCAGCATAAGGGCGGAACGCCGCTCTTCGATTTGCTCGACGGAAACGGACTTGGGGATGCTTAGATCAGGAACTTCAAAATCCTCGCGACTCGGATCATGAACCACCATCGGGTCGTAGTCTGCTCCCAGGAAACCCGATCGAAAGTACTGCAATAGATCCAACTCGCGGGTAACAACGTAAGGCGGTATCTCGTTGCGGATAGCCCTCTCTTTGGAAATCATGGATCCCAAGCTGGGGAACTTCATCGCCACGCTGGGCCTGTGCCCGGTGAGCGCATAGATGGTCGCTCCAGCGTGGTTGGTCTCTTCGGTGTGCATCGAGCGGACAATCGAGAGCTTCTCCATGTGCTTGGAAACACGGGGTAGCAGCTCTGAGATCTGAATGCCGGGAACATTGGTGGAGATTGGCTTGAAAGAGCTGTTCGGCTTGGGATCCCAGGTATCGACCTGACTCGGCCCCCCTTCCAGCCAGAGCATGATGCACGACTGAGCCTTGCCACTAGGACTCACACCCTGGGCTGCCATCAGACTTTCCAGCCCCAGCAGGTCGCGCAGCCCGATGCCCAGGTAGGTTAGCGACCCCACCCGCAGAAAGTCCCTACGTCCCAAACTTGGTCCTTTCAAAGTCATGGCTCCTCCTTTTTTCGCCGCCGTCTCGATCCAATCAGTGGCTGCTGGCAAACTCCCGGGAAGTAATCAGTCCCCACAGCAGACTCCGAATCGCTTCCGGCCGCGACGGGCGTTCGCTCAACCACTCTCGCAGCCCCGACTGTTCCGTTTCCGTTGGAAACCGCGAAAACGCTGCTAGGTACAGTTCCTCGATCACTTCACCATCCGAGGCGTCCTGCTTCAGTAGCGTGTTGACGCGTCCTTCCTCTCGGTCGAGCTTGTCGTTGTAGGTTGATCCCACGAGCATATGCAGGGCTTGCCCAAGGTTTGCTAGATTCTCGCGCTCCGGCATGGCAAGGCGATCTGACTTGCCGTAGACTTCCAGGAATCGGCTGCGAAACATGTCCGGCTCAACGATATTGATCGCCCGAGCACCCAGGGGCAAAGCTCCCGGCTGGGTTTGGTTCGAGCTATGTAAGAGCCGTTCCGGAACCCCAGTTGCCTGTGATATCGCGTCCAACAGCACTTCTGCATCGAGCCGCTTGGGTATGGAGTGCGAATAGTTGATTCGGTCTTCGGCGTTGGTCTCGTTCGGCTCACTCGATAACTGATAGGTCCGCGACGAAACGATTGTGCGGATCAGGTGCTTGAGATCGTGCCCGTGCTCACGGAAGTCCTCTCCCAGCGCATTGAGCAGGTCAGGGTGGGTCGGGGTATTGGTGGAGCGAAAGTCGTCCACGGGATCCACAATCCCTCTCCCGAAGAAATATCCCCACATCCTGCTGACAGCGGCCTCCGCGAAATAGGGGTGGGACGTCATCCATTCCGCGAGCTCCAAGCGGAGATCGACCTGTTGTTCCTTCGGTAGGACCCGACCATCGAGCAACGTCGGCTGGACGAGCTGTTTAGTCCGCGGATGCATCACGTGGCGGCTCTTGCCCACCACGCCATAATCCACGTCTTGCCCAGTGGGATCGTCGTAGAGCACGGAGCCATAGAGCTCGGGATCATCGGGTCCGAACTTCACCCCGTTCAAGCGGCCGAAGAAGGCCGCCATTCCCCAGAACTGGTCCTGGCTCCAGGCCTCAAAGGGATGGTTGTGACATTGCGCGCAGTCTAGCCGCCGTCCGAGAAAGACTCGAACTTCCTCGGCCATTTTTCGCTCAGGGAAGCGAGGATCGCTGATCTGGAAATAGTGCGGCGCTGCACCTCCGTAACCCTGGGCGGCGATACGCTCACGTGCGATCTCATCGTAGGGTTCATTGCGCGCGATGCGGTCCCGGAGCCACTCCCAGTGCCGCCGGACTGGCTTCATGTTCGAGTTCGCGTAACGTGCGACCCGGAAGATGTCCGCAAACCGGAAGGTCCAGTACTCGACATATTCGGGGGAATCCAGAAGCGTCTCGATCAGCTTCTCGCGCTTTCGAGGATCTTGGCTGGCGAGGAATTCGCGGACGCGCGCGGGCGGCGGGAGCGTGCCCGCCATATCCAAACACAGGCGCCGCAGAAACTCTGCGTCCGCCGACAGCTTCGATGGCAGAATGTTGAACTTCTGCAGTTTCGAAAAGACGTGTTCGTCGATGAAGTTATTCCGCGCTACCTTCGGATAGTCCGGCAGCGGCTTGGAAATGACCCCGACGCGCGCACTGACGGCGTGCCCGGCCGCGCGGATCAGGATCGATGTCTCCCCTGTCATCAGCCCATTCACGTGACCTTCAAGAGACGCTCTTACCACTTCCGGATTGTTCGAAGTGTAGAGTACCTGGCCGGTTATGTCCTCTTGCCGGCCGTTGGAAAGATGAGCCGTCACCAGGAGTTGATGCTTTCCCTTCAGGTCCAGCACGACTTCCTTCGGGAAAACTTCTACCCGCTCGATCTTGACGCTCGCCTGCTCGCTTTCTTCTCCGTAGGGAGCCCCCGCTCGCACCCAGTTGAGAATGGTTACGTAATCGGGCGAGCTAGGAGGGAAGAGTTGTCCCCCGCCGTGGGGAACCTGCATGGTTGGTTTCTGCAACAGGAGGCTTTGCTCCGGGTTTTCTGAATCGACGCGGGGATTTTTCTCGCCTGCTACTTCATCCGTCAGAACTTGATACGTGCCGCCTTCGACGATCCATTTGTAGTCATCCCGCGGGTAGAGTGCGTTCAACGAAAGCTTAAAGCCGCCCTGGCCTTTTACCCCGCCGTGGCAGCTACTTGTATTGCACCCCTTCTTGGTCAGAATTCCGCCGATGTCCCGTGCAAAAGAAAATGATCGCTTCTCATCTAAATCTGCCACGCGCAACTTCGTCGTCGCCGTGTGCCGCCCGAAGCTGGCAGTCAACGCGGCGGCGCCGTCAGCCAATGCGACTAGCCTACCGCCTTCCTCCATTTCGGCTATCTGCGGTTGAGAAACCGAAAACTGTACCTCGGCGGTGACATCCCGTTCCAGGCCGTCACTGTATTGGCCCAGCGCGAGAAACTGCTGCGAGGCTTTGGCTCCCCATAGAGTGGCGTTGTCGGGGGCCAGTCGCAGGGAGAGAAGTTCGGCCGGTGTTTGCCCCGCCACAATCGAACAACATAGGCTCAGGCCGACAAGCAACGAAATGCTTAGCAGCTTGTGTCGCGATCGGAGTAGGGGTCTCATCTCAATCTCCTTTAGTCTCCTTTTTAGTGCCTGACGGCTCAGCCACCACCATGAGCGGAATCTCCCCGACCAGAGCGGGCGCTCCGAGTTCACCCCCTACGACGGGGCGGGCGATGACCCGAATGAGCCGCGGCATAGGCATGACTTGAGCGTCGGCGCCGGCTACGAGCAATATCGCCGCTGTTTGACTCTTCGGCAGATATCTTTCCTTGAAACCCTCGTCCAGGGGTGGGTGGCTTTCCGGCTCGACTTCGACCGCCGCCAAGGCCTCGACTCCCGCGGGCAGATTCTCCACCGCGAACGCGATGTCACCGTTGTAGCCTTCTTCCTGCTCAGCCGTCAACGTCAACTTCTTCGCTCCTCCGGCCCTGAGGTTGACGCGATCTTCCGTCACCGTGATCTTTCCCATGTGGGGAATCTGGGAGCGAACAAGAATTCGATATTTGAAACTGGAATCGCCACGCCGGGAAGTCATATCTCGAACTTGAAGCCAATAGTAGCCTTCCCGCCGGGATGTGTAAATCGTCTTGGGCTCAAGCCTTTTGATCCAGTCGTCCCCGTCCCCGGCGATGAACTTGTAGATGTTGGCAAAGAGTTCCTCCTCCGCATCGTGCTCGAAGACTCCCAGGCGCGGGTTGAAGTAAGGCGGAGGCGAATCGGGGGTTTCAACCTCGAAGGCGAGTCCCTGATCGCGTTTCACTTGAAATCGAAAATAGTCCACATCACCCGGACGCTCTATCGTCCCCTCTAAAATGGCGGGCAAGGTCAACGGCAGAGCTTCAGCGCGCGTGTCGTTCGGTTCCATCTCGGTTGCGGCGACAATCGTCTCCGGGGGTGCGCCAAGGGAATCGAGGCTTGGCCCTTCCGGGACCTTTCCTCCGCTTCCCTGTAAACCCGAACCGCTCTTCTTTGTTACTGAATCCCCCGTTTCACTGGTCACGACGGTACGGGAGACGAGCGCCGCCATACGGTCCTGCTCCAGTGTACGCGGAAAGGCTCGCTCATCCCATTCGGAATCGCGCTGCTGATCTTCTAGAACAGAAGATCCGTCCGCTGGAGCGATGAGGAGTTGGTAGGAATAACCGGGACCGATGATTCCCAAGAAGGATCCTACCCGTAACAAGTACCGGCCCGACTCGCTGAAACGATAGGTCAGCGTTGTGAGGGTCTTCAGGGGAGCCGGATGGTAGCTGTTCGCCAAACGGTAAAGGCGGTTCGGATCAAACCAGGTTTCGCCGGATTCATAAAGGGCGAGGTGGGCGTCAAAACCGTTTCCGGTTCTGAAATTCGGATCTTGGCCTGTTCGCGTAAAAGCTTCAAAGCGTAGCTCTTGATTCTTGGGGACCTCGAATGAGTAGAAATCTACTTCCCCTTCCTCGTCGATCTTCCCGCTTATGACAACGGGAAAAGTGACCTGCTGTGCGTCTGCCGGCGTGCCCTTGGGGCTTTTCGTTTCGATCACGACGGGTTCGGAATGCACCAGGAACGCGAGTGCGTTCGAAACGCCGCGGGGTGAGACCAACCGCACCGAGTAGCGCCCGGCCTCGGCTGCGGGGTCAACGTCCACGCTTAGCGAAACCCGATGGCCGGGGAACTTTTCGAGCTCTTTGCGGGGGCCCGCGCCGGCAGTCTCTACTAGCTCGATCGGCTCAACGTTTCCGACCCTGCCCGCGAGACTTTCCGTATCGAACCAGGCAGCGTAAACGCCTTCCAGACCGGTCCCTTGGATGCTGACCTCTAATCGCGCGCCTTGCCCGCCGCCGGCGGGGAAAATGGAGACGATCTCGGGCTCCGCCGGGGTTTCGACGGCACCGATCCGGGCAGACAAAAGGCCTATGAGACACACCACCCCTTGTAGCCGCCCAAGCCGCCATCTTTTCATCATCAACAACCCTGCCCCGATGTTATCCTACGGTAGGACTTTTAGCAATTGTAACGGAGATCGGCTCGTAGTTGGAGGATCGGTTCATGCGTAAGATCCGTTTTCATCGTCATGGCGCTATCACATGTTTCACCCTGCCGCTGATGCTTGCCAACGCCCAGCTCTCGGTGGGGTCAACGGGGGCCGTTGACTTCCAACGCGAGGTACGGCCGATTCTTTCCGACAACTGCTTCGCTTGCCACGGGCCTGACGCCAAGACCCGCATGGCCGACTTGCGCCTCGACACGCGAGAGGGAGCTTTCGCTCAGCGCGAAAACGGAAGTCCCATCGTTCCGGGTGATTCGGACGCCAGCCTGCTCTACCAGCGAATCGGGCATGAAAACGAAGTGCTGCGCATGCCCCCGGTTTATTCGAAGAAGGAACTGAGCGACGATCAGATCGACGTTCTCAAGCGCTGGATACAAGAAGGCGCCTCTTGGGACCAGCACTGGTCGTTCCAAGCTCTGAAGCGGCCCGCGCTGCCCACTGTCAAGAGAGACGAGTGGTCACGCAACGAAATCGACCGGCTTGTTTTGGCGCGACTAGAGGCGCAGGGCTTCGGTCCCGCGCCGGAAGCGGACCGCCGTACGCTGGCTCGCCGTCTCACGCTTGATCTAACAGGCCTTCCTCCAGCGCCCGAGTTGGTCGAGGCGTTCGTAAACGATACGTCAGAGGACGCATACAAGACACTCGTGAATAAGCTGCTTGAATCTCCACACTGGGGAGAGCACCGTGGCCGCTACTGGCTCGATGCCGCCCGCTACGGCGACACCCACGGCATCCATGTCGACAACTATCGCGAAATGTGGCCTTATCGAGACTGGGTCATCAACGCCTTCAACCAAAACATGCCCTTTGACCAATTCACGGTTGAACAGATCGCCGGCGACCTGTTGCCCAACGCTACGCTCGAGCAGCGCGTCGCCACCGGCTTCCACCGCTGCAACGTCACGACGAACGAGGCCGGCCTCATCATCGACGAATACGCGGCCGTCTACGCCAAGGACCGCGCCGACACGACCGGTACCGTTTGGCTCGGGCTGACCGTCGGTTGCGCGACCTGCCACGATCACAAGTTCGATCCGATCTCGCAGAAGGACTTCTATTCGATGACGGCGTTCTTCCGCAACACCACCCAGTACGTGATGGACGGTAACGTCGCGGATCCGCCTCCGATAGCCGTCGTGCCTCGCCAACAGGACCGCGCGCGCTGGGACGAGTTGAAGGACGAGGCAGTCGGAATCAACGCCCGTATGCAGAAGGTTTCGGCCTCGGCCGACGAAGATTTTGAGGCCTGGCTTGCCGGCGGTGACTATCGCACGCTTAAAGCACCGCTCGGGACCGCTTCCGAGATTTTTTCGCTGTCGCTTGACGAGGATGCCCGGGCCACTCTGCGCGGAGACGAGTTTGCGGTGGACCTGTCCCACGGCGTCACTCTAGGAGCGGGACCCGAGGGTCGCAAGGCACTGCGATTCGGCAGCGAGACCTGGGCCGAATTACCGAACGTCAAGCTCGACGCCGACAAGCCGTTTTCGCTTGCGGTTTGGATCCTTAACCCCGACGGCCAGGGTAGGTTCATCGTGGCCAGCCAAACCGATCCAGAAGACAAGAACCGTGGTTGGGCCCTGACGATAGGCGCCGAGGTCGCCCGCGTGCCGGGCCTGCATCTGTTTGGAGACCAAGAAGAAGAACTGGGAGATGACGGGAAGCCAGTTCAAATCTTTACGGGCTGGATGCAGCAGCTTGAGGTCGGCACTTGGAATCACGTAGCCGTAACATACGACGGCACCAGCGAGCGTGCTGGGCTGAATATCTATGTGAACGGCGAAATTCTGCCGACCACGGGCAGCGAGTACTTCAAGAAGCTTCACGGCAACATCCGCAGCGACCAGCCGCTGCTGCTGGGAAAACTGCATCGCAAACTGGAAAATGACGAATTCGAACGCTATTTCGCGGGCGGCGGAATCGCGGATTTCCGCATTTTCAATCGTGTCATCACGGTCGAGGAAGCCCGAATCGTCTCGCGCTGGCCGGTTTTGGAGCGAGCGCGGGAGAAAGACCCCGGTCAGCTTACGCCACACGAGCGGGAGATCCTGCGGCTCTACTATGTGAGCCTCAAGAACGACGACTACCAGGGGATCGTCGAGGAGAAGCGGCAAGTCGCTCTCAAGCAAAGGGAGATTCGCCGCCGGGGCGGCATCACGCACGTGATGCAAGAAATTACGGACCGCGAGCCCGAGGCGCACATTCTTTATCGCGGCATGTATGATCAGCCCCAGGGTCTGGTCAAGGCCAACACTCCCACCGCCCTGGCCCCGATGCCGGCTTCGTTCCCGCGCAATCGGCTGGGCTTGGCCAAGTGGCTGGTGGACGACTCGAACCCGCTCAGCGCGCGCGTCGTCGTGAACCGCTTTTGGCAGGAAGTCTTCGGAACCGGCATCGTCAAAACCAGCGACGACTTCGGCTCGCAAGGGGAGCCGCCCTCGCATCCCGCACTGCTCGATTGGCTGGCGCTGGAGTTGCGGGACTCAGGCTGGGACGTAAAGCACTTCTTCCGCTTGCTGGTCACCTCGTCAACTTACCGCCAGTCCGGGGCGACTACAAAGGACAAGCTCGAACAAGATCCCGAAAACCGGCTGCTCTCCCGCGGCCCGCGGTTCCGCCTGGATGGTGAGTTGCTTCGCGACTATGCGCTGGCGGCCAGCGGCCTGCTGGTTCCGACGATCGGGGGCCCTAGCGTGAAGCCTTACCAGCCTCCGGGTGTCTGGGAAAGCGTGGCGATGGAGGACAGCAATACGTACTCCTACAAGCAAGACCACGGCGACAAGCTCTATCGCCGCAGCCTTTATACTTTCTGGAAACGCTCGGCGCCACCGGCGTCGATGGAGGTCTTCAACGCCCCGACGCGGGAGAACTGTACCGTGAGGCGGGAGCGGACGAACACTCCGTTACAGGCGTTAGCGACGATGAATGATCCGCAGTTCGTGGAAGCCGCCCGCTACCTGGCTCAAAAGGCGATGCAGGAGATGGGAGACGACCTGGATCGCGGGATCGATTACATAACGCTGCGGGTGCTGGCGCGCGAGCTTGAGGACAACGAGCGAGAAGTGGCAAAACGCGCCTACAACGATTTTGTGGACTACTATGCGTCGCACACCGACGACGCTAAGAATCTATTGGCCACCGGCGAGTCCAAGCCGGAAGAGACGTTGCCCGTCGCGGAGTCCGCGGCTCTCACCATGCTGGCGAACCAGTTGATGAACCTGGACGAGGTACTGAATAAATAGCACCGGAGCAAGTTGACGCGGCGTACGCCCGCGCCGCGCCGGGCTTCGAGGCCCGACGTTCGGTCTTGCCCCTGGGAGGAGATCTTGAAAATGCATCCATCCGAAGAAGCCGTACTAGCTGAAACTCGACGGCAGTTCTTTGCTCGCGGCGCCCGCGGCATTGGCGGTATCGCCCTGGCCGGCCTGCTTGGCGAGAGCGCTCAGGCGAATCCCAAGGGCGGAGAGTCCTTCGGAGGTTTGCCGAATTTGCCTCATTTCGCCCCCAAGGCGAAGCGGGCGATCTACCTGCACGCGATGGGCGCTCCCCCGCAGATGGACTTGTACGACTACAAGCCGAAGATGAAGGACTGGTACGACAAAGATCTGCCCGACTCGATCCGCCAGGGCCAGCGATTGACGACCATGACCTCGGGGCAATCGCGCTTCCCGATCGCTCCGTCTTACTGGGATTTTCACCAGCACGGCGAAAGCGGGACGTGGATCACCGACCTTCTGCCCCACACCGCGAAGATGGCGGATAACATGGCCGTCATCCGCTCCATGCACACCGAAGCGATCAACCACGAACCCGCGATCACCTTCATTCAAACGGGCCGCCAGGTCGCCGGCCGACCGTGCATTGGCTCCTGGCTCGCCTACGGGCTGGGAAGCATGAACCAAGACTTACCCACCTTCGTCGTCATGAACGCCGAAAAGAGCCACCCCAAGGCGGGCGTCCAAGCAATCTCGGCGCGTCTGTGGAGCGCCGGGTTTCTCTCCGCGAAATACGCCGGCGTCGGTTTGCGAAGAGGCGCTGACCCGGTGCTCTACGTCAGAAACCCCGAGGGTGTCCCGCAGCACGTCCGGCGGAGGATGTTGGACGGCCTGAATGAGATGAACCAGATCCAGCACCAAAAGATCGGTGACCCCGAGACACTCGCGAGAATCGAGCAGTTTGAGATGGCCTTCCGGATGCAATCGTCCGTGCCCGAAATGAGCGACCTCTCAAGCGAGCCGGAAAGCACCTTCAAGCGCTGGGGAGAAGACGCGCGCGAGCCCGGCAAGTTCGCCAATGCAGCACTCATGGCACGGCGGCTGATCGAGCGCGGCGTCCGATTCGTGCAGATCTACCACCGCGGTTGGGACGTACACAACCGCTGCCCGTTGGTCCTGCCCTTCCAGTGCAAGGACATCGACCGGGCCGCCTGGGCGCTAGTCCAAGATCTGAAGGAGCGCGGTCTGTTTGACGAGACGCTTGTAATTTGGGGCGGCGAGTTCGGGCGCACGATTTACTCGCAGGGCAAGCTCACGGCGACAGACTTCGGCCGCGATCACCATCCCCGTTGCTTCAGCCTTTGGATGGCGGGCGGCGGGGTCAAAGGGGGCGTCGTCTACGGCGAAACGGACGATTTTTCCTACAACGTCGTCAAGGACCCCGTGCATATCCGCGACTTTCAGGCGACGATAATGCACCTGTTCGGCATCGACCACGAGCGCTTCACCTATAGACACCAGGGTCTCGACGCAAAACTGACCGGCGTCGAGCCGGCCCGCGTGGTGAAAGCGGTTCTGGCGTAGTTCGCCCGAAAATTCTCCAGGTGTCGAGGCTGGGTGGCACCCCGGATGGGGTCAACCAGTGGTTTCTGCCGCCTTAAGGTAGCTCCCTGAGTGGGGAGTAGATCTCGCGCATTTCGGCGAGAAGCAGCGAGCTCAGATCAGCTCGTTCGAGCAACGTCGTGTTTGCCATGGAACGAATGGCCAAGTGCGTGCGCTCTCTTACCCATCGCACCCTCGGTTCCCGCCGGACCACGAAATCATCGAGGGCTTGGTCCAGCGTGCCCGCCGACAGCAGGACATCTCCAAGAACAACAGCGTCTTCCATTGCCATTGCCCCCCCCTGCCCAATGATGGGAGAACACGCATGCGCGGCGTCACCGATCAGAAGCACTCGACCCGCTCGCCACTGATCCCGAGCGATCTCCTCGGCCATGCCGAAGTGGATTGACTCATCCGCTCCAAGTCGCGGAAGCGCGTCGCGAGCTATTCCACCGAAATCCGCGAATCTCTCCTGCAAGCGGCCACGCCGCCCGGCAACTGGGTCTTCAAACTGTTCAGGGGTAACGAGCTGGGCAAAACAGTAGGCCATCTCTCCACCCAGCGGGATGAACCCTAGGAAGCATCCCTCCGCGCGCATTACAGTCCAAGTCGCAATGTCGCCGGTGTTCGGGATACACGTGCGCCAGTAAAGTTGCTGGACGTAGCTAGGAGGCGATGGCGTGAAGGCAACATCCCGCGCCGTGGAGTGAATGCCGTCAGCCGCCACCAGAAGGTCATACCTGGCTGCGCTGCCATCGCTTAGAGTAGCCTCTACATAGGACTCGGACTGCTGCAGCGAGACTAGTCCCGTGCCCATGCGGATGGGGACGTCTGATGCGGCGCTCGATAGGATCGCGTGAAGCGCGCGCCGATGGATCGCCACCGTCAGACCGACGCCTTCCCATACATGACTGAGGGCCACTTCGGCTGCCAAGCGGCCGGCTTTGTCCAAATGTCGCAACGCTGGGACCACCGCGCCGGCTTTCGTCACGGCTTCATCCAGCCCGAGAAAGCGCAGCGCTCTGAGGCTGTTCCCGTGCAGTAGAATCCCCGCCCCCGCGATGGGCCACGTTCCGCTTCGCTCCACGATCTCGGGGGCGAAGCCTCGTTGTCGCAGGGCCACAGCCGCTGCGAGGCCGGCGATACCACCGCCGACAATCAGGATCCGTTCGACTTTCGCCATGAATTGCTTTCTCGGTAGATCAGCCGTAGCGCTTACTAAGGCGATGTTCCGCTCTCTGGGGCGCGCACGGCTTCCGGAGTGAGTTCGCGAGACCAGCTGTTAACGCTGCTGGGAATTTCGCGTCGTACCAGAACCGATGGCGGCAGCCGGTCCTCGAATCCTAGCCGGCCGCCATGTGCGGAAAATAAAGGCGCCGCGCTGTCTCACCGAGCACATCGCGGCGTTGGGCGGCCTTCAGTGGCAAATTGTCGGTGAAGATGCGCAGGTGCTCCGCATGAGTGACGCCGGGGGTCCACAGCCCGGATGGATAGGCGCTGCCCCACACACAACGCTCGGAGCCGAACTCACTGATGATCTTGAGAACAAAATCGTGCATGTCCTTGCAGGGGTACCCTGTATTGCTGCCAGAGGGAACGAAGCTAAGCTTTGGGTGAAGGTTCTCGTACTGCGCCAGTCGCAGCAGGGCGGCGAGGCCCTCTTCCGAATCCGGACGCCCTGCCATGATGCTGAGGGAGTGATCGAGCACGACCGGTAGGTCCCGATACTCCTGCAGCATGGCGTGGAGCCCGGCGAGGTGGTCTCGACCCCAATACCAGTTTCTGTCCGGATCGATCCACGAGATCAGCGGGTTGACCACGACGCCGTGTTCGAGAGCGGTTTTCCATAATGCTCTAACCCCGGGGCTGTCGAGGCTGCCTTTGCCGGCGTCGTTCGGGAAGCTCCGCAACCCGCGGACACCGAAGTCTTTCACGTGGCCGGCTAGCAAGGCAGGGCTGTGCGGGTCATCGGGGTCGAGTGTGCAGACGCCCGCCACCCAGTCCGGGTTGGCTTTCGAGCTGTCGCAAATGTAGCGGTTGTCGAATGCGTAAAAGGTGGCGGTCTGGATGGCGCAAACGCCGCTGATGCCCTGGGCCTGACTCGTCTCGCGCAGGGCTTCGACGGAGGCGTCCCCTGGGGGGCGCAGGGGCGTATCCATCGGGCCGCCAACCCATCCCAGGGTCAGCAGCCGCGGTGAAGGAGGATATCGTTCTTCGTCGGGGGAATAGATGTGGGTGTGAGTGTCGATGATCAGCATAGATGGTTGTTCTCCGAAAAATCGGGCACAGCCCGCAATTCGCTTCCCGGCATTAGCCAAGAAACAAAGCACTGTGCCTGAAGCGAATCAACTGGCTGCGAAGTCCATGGGATCACCCCCTCGTGATGAACTCATCCAAATTCAGCAGCAGGCGGCCAACGGCCACCCACGCGGCGGCCTCGGAGCGCTCGACACCTTCCAGGTCCGCAGCCGGGAACAGAGTTTGGACAGCACCGGGCTGTGCCTTTAGAAGCTGCTTCTGCTCTTCATGAAACGCCAGCAGGCGATCTTTTTCTTCGGGGGTCGGCGACCGCCCAAGAGCCAATCGATAAGCGCGGTTGATACGCTCGCCCGCGGTCCCCGTTCGTTCTCGCAGGATGCGTGCCGCGAGAACCTGGGCCGCTTCAAAGAACACTGGGTCATTGAGCAGGTTCAGCGCCTGCAACGGGGTTGTCGATCTCTCTCGGACGCTGCACGTCTCAAGCGCGTTGGGCGCGTCAAACGTCAAGAGTTGCGGATAGGGCGCTGTCCGCAAGAACTGTACGTAGAGGCCGCGGCGGTAACGGTCCCGACCCTTGCTTTCGATCCACTTCTCGCTGCTGTCACCAAAAGCCAGCTCCAACACGCCGGGGGGCTGCGGTGGGCGTATACTCTTGCCCCCGACTGCTTTGTTCAACAGCCCGCTGACCGCTAACGCGTTGTCCCGCACGAGCTCGGCCGAAAGGCGCAGCCGGGCCTGCCGAGCCAGCAGCTGGTTGCCAGGGTCACGGGCCAGCAAATCTTCCCGGGCGTTCGAAGACTGCCGGTAGGTGCCCGACATGACGATGAGTCTGTGTGTGGCCTTCACGTCCCACCCGCTGTCCACAAATGCGGTAGCCAGCCAATCGAGTAGCTCAGGGTGCGTTGGCGGACCGGAGCGGGCGCCAAAGTCGTCGGAGGTCTCTACCAGACCACGACCGAAGTATTCCTGCCACATGCGGTTGACAGTCACACGTGCCGTTAGAGGATTGTCTTTCGACACAAGCCAACGCGCCAAGGTGAGCCTTGACGGCTTGCGGTCGGCATTGAGGGGGTTTAAGACCGCCGGCGTCCCCGCTTGGACCTCGATCCCCGGCTGCCGAAAATCTCCCCGAATCAGAACGTGGCTTTTCGGGGGCTTCGGGCTCTCGACGATGATTTGGGCCTCAGTCAGTTGAGGGTATTCCCGCTTGAGTTTTCGGAGCTTTGCGGTGAGCTCCTTGAACTTCAGCTCCTTGTACCGTTTTTCGCCGAAGGGCTCCAGCGAAAACCGGACGAAGTGATCCGTCAACAGGTCCCGATACTTCCGGGTTCGATAGGCGGGGTGCGTCCTGATGACGTCTTGTCCCCCGTCGAACATAAGGTTGCCGAGGTTATCCCAGGAGATGTCGTAGATAGGATCCAGGCCCTCGTGATCAGCGGCCCAAAGCGTCTTCTTCTCCCACCATTGCTGTACCTCGGCCACGTCGTAGGCCCGGAGCAGTTCTAGTCGCGTGCGATCGTACTCAGCTTTGGTCTGTAGGTAACTGCCCAGTTCGTGGGGCAGCGGCACTTCGATGTTGCGCTCGACACTGGTATTGAAAAAGGCCGTGAGCTGATAAAACTCCTTTTGCGTGAGCGGGTCGTACTTGTGGTCGTGGCAACGGGCGCAACCAAGCGTTAGACCGAGCCAGGCCGTGCCAACGGTGCTGACACGGTCGATCACCTGTTCGACCCGATACTCCTCAAGATCAATTCCACCCTCGCGGTTCGTCAGCGTATTGCGGTGAAACCCGGTGGCGATTCGCTGCTCCATCGTGGCGTTCGGCAGAAGATCTCCCGCGATCTGTTCCACGGTGAACTGGTCAAAGGGCATGTTGCTGTTTAAGGCCTTGATCACCCAGTCTCGCCAGCGCCAAGCGTGCGGACGCACCATGTCCTTCTCATAGCCGTCGCTATCGGCATAGCGCGCCAGATCGAGCCAGTGGCGTGCCCACTTCTCGCCGTAGTGAGGCGAATCCAACAATCGATCGACAACCCGCTCGTACGCCCGCGGGGACTGGTCGGCAAGAAAACGGTCGACTTCTTGTGGCGTCGGAGGCAAACCGATCAGATCAAAACTGACTCGCCGAATAAGCGTGGGGCGATCGGCTTCCGGCGAGGGGTCGATTCCGTCGGCTTCAAGCTTCGCAAGCACGAAACGATCGATGGGATTCTTGACCCAAATTTCACTATTCACTTCAGGCAGGCGAGGGCGCACCGGCGGATTAAAAGCCCAGTGCTCGCTCTTGGGACGCTTTGTGTCAGCTAAGGTGGCTTCTTTTGCAGACGGATCGTCCTCGGGCCACACTGCTCCCTGGTCGATCCAGGCACGCAAGAGCCCAACCTGCTCGGCGCCGAGTGGTTCCCCACCCATTGGCATGATCAGGTTTTTCTCTATCCCAATGCCCGCCACCATGAGGACGAGCCTGCTGCCGGCGCTATCGCCCGGCTTGATCGCGGGCCCGGAGTAACCGCCCCGCAACGCGGCCGCACGGCTATCCAGACGTAAACCGTTCATCTGCTGTCGCGGGCCGTGGCAAGTGGCGCACTTTTGCTCCAACAGAGGCCCGATGTCTCTTTTGAAATCAACATCGGTTCCCGCCGCGGGCGGTAACGCAGCCGCAGGAGGTTCCTGGGCGGGCCTTTGGGCCTGGGCGAACCCCAGTAGCGCCAGCTGCCCGAGAATCAGTGCCGTAGAGAGCTTATTGGTCCCCATCTGGTATCCCAACTTAGTGTTTGAATCTAGACATTCTGCACACCTTTGGCTCGAGGTAACAATCAATCGGTCCGCAAACCTAAGGCTAGTCGACAGCCCCACCGGTTGACCGAAGGACTCACCTCAGGGGCGTCCTCTTGCGATTTGAGATTCTGCGCAGCCGGGCCTTACTCGGTCTTGTTAGAAGCATCCTCCTGAGCTTTGAGTTTCCTGAAGGTGTTCACCGCAGCTGTGGCCTCCTCGGTCTTCCCGAGCCTCCTGTAGATGACCCACATCCTGTAGTGCGGGGTTGAATCCTCTGGAGCGATCTCGGCGGCGTCTCGGAGCTGAGCCAAGGCCTTATCGTAGTGGCCCCATTTCGTATAGATTTTCTCCAGCGCGAGACGAGTCTCCACTTTCGTTGGCTCGAATCTCAGGCTCTTGAGGAAATACTCTTGGGCCTCTTCGAGATTGCCCTGCGCGTATAGGATGTCGCCAACTTCGTATAGCGCTTCCGGGTGATTCGGGTTGAGGGCGATCTCCTTTTGGAGTTCGGGAAGCGCCTCCTCAAGGCGATCTCGTTTCCAGTACAGGTTGCCGATCCAAAAGTGGAGCTCTCTAAGGTCAGGCTTCAACTCGAGCGCGTGTCGATACTCTCGGATAGCTTCGTCGTTCTCGCCGCTCGTTTCGAAGTGCTCGCCCTTGAGCTGATGGGCCCGATGGGAGTCTGGAGCGTTTTCAAAAACCGAAAGCGAAGCCAAGTAAGAAACCACCTGATACCACTCACCGAGCAGGTAGAATTTCCTAGCCGACTGATCCTCCTGGTTCATCAATTCGCGAAGTCGGCTCTGGTGCCGACGGAATTCGTTGGCCAGCTCGTCGCCTGTCGGCGGATGGTAGAGAAACCGAAGCTGAGCGTCTATGATCTCGTCCGGGGAGTCACTGTCCTCCGGGTCCGCCGAGCTTTCCGCCTCGTTGCGGGTGACCCAGGCTAGCTTTTCTCTTAGACGGGTGCTTTCGGGATTCTGTTTGAGAGCCTCGCTGTACTCGATCCGAGCTTTTTCCCAATCCTTCTCAATCTCGAATGCGTGCCCGCGAGCCAGGTGGAGAAAAAAGGATTCCGGAAACTTCTCCGCGAGAAGTGCGAAGTGTTTATTGGCTAAGTGAGAGTATGATTTGCTGAGGTGGTAAAGGATGTCCAGGTAATCCTTTGTTTGACCCTCGGCGACCCTCTCGAAGTGACGAGCCGCCAGCTCGAAGCTCGACCGGCCGTAGTACGCGTGGCCGAGGTATAGGTTAACTTCGACCTCAGGAGCGCCTAGCCCTTGCGCACGCGTCAGGTACTGAACGGCTTCGTCGTATTTGCGATCACCGACAGAAAGGATTCCCAGAAAAAAGTGAGGTGCCGCGAGGGCCGGTTTTAGTTCGATTGCCTTTCTGAAATGGTCGGAAGCCTCGGAGGACTCTTTCTGTTGGTAGTACAAGATCCCAAGATTCGAGTGAACCTCCGCCATATCCGGGCGCAGGGTGACGATGCGTTGATACTTCTCGGTTGCCGTCCTGTAGTCCCCGGCCGACTGCGCCTCACGCGCTTCAGAATACAACGTGAACAACTCCTCTTCCTGGCCGAAGCACAAGCAAGCGAAAGCCAGGATTGCCGACACGGCGACCGTCACCGTCCTCATGGCGCTTCTTGATGGGCCTATCACGGGCGAACGAACAGCCCCTTAATCCCCTACTTGCCCACACTGTGCAAGAGGGGAATCCAGGCTGACTTCTCAGTTTAGCCGCTGGCGTGCGTCGAAGATCTTCTTGGCGTAGAACAGATCTTCGGGCGTAATCCCCCGTATGTCTTCCCGCGTAAGACCGCCTTCAGCGACGAGGGCATTCTCGATGTCCTCAAAGCGAACTTTCCAGTAGAATCGCCCCTCCGGGTGAAGCACCTGTTCCGCAAACTGCTGGTCGGTGCTCAGAAAGATCTCCATGACGTTCCAAACGCGCTTGAGGTCCTCCACCTCCATGACGGACCCGGCATCCCTCAAATGCCGGGAAATGATGGGGAAGGTCTCATCGGGGTGATTCTCGATATAGGCCAACGTTCGGAAGATTACTTTCTGTATCTTCATCGCTAGATCCAGGTTTTGGTCAACCCAATTGCGACGGGATAGGAATCCGCTCACTGCGATCGTGGAGGGGAACAACGTCTGCTCCAGCAGCGATTTGTAGCCAAGTTTCTGGACGGCCAGGCGCTGCGGAAGGCCGCCGAGCATGACGTCAATCGAATTAGCCAGAATTGCCGGAGGAAGTTCCTCCTGCAAAAGATCAACGATCTGATAATCCTCATACTTCATGCCGGCTTGCTCCAGCATCAAAGCAAAGATGATATACTCGCCGCCGACTTTACTGGCGCCGATTCTCATTCCCTTAGCTTGCTCTAGAGTTCTTCGTATGGCACCCCTCGTGTCGACCCCGGCTGCCTTCAGGTTTTCGGAATGGTCTTTCCAGTCTGGGAACCGGGCGGGATCGTACATTAACGCACCACCGGCGAAATAGAAAAAGGGGAAAGCGAACGTAGCGTCCACCCCCTTGGCATTCATCAAAAAAGTCTTGATGGCGCTGCCGCCGGCAAGATCGACCTTGTCCGCTACCAGCAACTCGTGGCCTGTCGCCTCGTCGACCTGGAGAATCTCCAACTCGATCCCCTCTTCGGCGTAAAAGCCATTCTCCACTCCAACGAAGATGGAGTTAAAGTCCTGGAAAGCGGGCAGGGCGACCGTCACCTTTTCTAGACCTCTGGTGGGCCCGGCTTCGTCCGTGGCGCATCCTCCTGTTGCGAGAGATGCGACTGCCAGCAAGAGGGAAGTCCATAGGAGTCTCGAAAAGCGCGAAGGAATCGGGCCGGTGCGGGGTTTTCTAGGAGCGTCGGGCATCATGATTGACTCGGCCTCTCGTCAGACTGAAGCGTTGATTCAGCTTCGTGTTTCCCTTTCAGACCACCTGGTTACGTAAAACGCCAGTCTACGAAGGAGCGAATCCGTCGTAAACGACATGATCCCAAATAGAACGACGCCAAGGAGGATGACATCGGTATTGAAGAGCCTCCGGGCTTCTAGGATTCGATACCCGACCCCAGCCTGAGCCCCCATGAACTCGGCGGCAACGACCAGCGTGTACGCTCCCGCTGCCGCTGCCCGCAGGGGGCCGATCAATTCCGGAACGATGGCGGGAAAGATAATCAGCCGGAAGATCTGTCCGCGCGACGCTCCCAACGACTCAGCCGCCCGTGTGAAAATCGGAGGAACATTCCGCACCGATTCGACCGTCACCACTACCATGAAGGCGGCAACACTTACAGATACAAGAAGAAACTTCCCGATCTCGTTAATTCCGAACCACATCAGAATGAAAGGGATCAGCGCGATCGTCGGGACTGGACGGAACGCTTCTATCAAGGGGTGAAAAAAGTAGTTGGCTTTCTTGTTGAAACTTATCCACAAGCCAAATCCGACACCCACCAGCAAGCCCGCCGCCCATCCAACGAACACCCGGGCCAACGTAGCAGCTATATCCTTGGCGAGGACGTGACTGACGACGACCGCCCCTTCGACAACCATCCGCGGCGAGGGGAACTTAATCGGCCGGACCAGATCGAACCCGTCTTTGGTCACGGCGAACCAAGTCAGAAGTACCAGGGCCACGGAGATGAAGCCGAGATACTTGCCTTCCCGCCACGGGCTCTTTGTGGCCGGCGGCTCGGTTGGCAAGGGATCGCCAGGGGTTTCGGAGATCAGATCCCTTGGCGGTAGATTCGTGCCAGGTTTTCCGTCTCGCATTGTCCGGTTCTCTAGTTCAGAAACTCTTTCTGAATCTGAGCTCGAAGCTCGACAAACCGCTCGGTCGTCTTAAGCAACATACCGCGCTCCTTCGGAAAGCGCGGTTCGTACTCCCGGCGAATGGTGCCAGGCCGAGACGTGAGAACGACGATTCGATCACCGAGAAAAAGAGCCTCTTCGATGTCGTGCGTCACCAGAACCGTCGTGCGCGGCACCGTCAGCCGAATTCTGTGCAGTTCTTCCTGGAGAGTTTCTCTGGTGAGAATGTCAAGATTGCCGAACGGTTCGTCGAGCAAGATGACTTCCGGATCGGCTGCGTATCCTCTGGCCAGATCGACACGCTTTTTCATGCCGCCTGAAAGTTGTTTCGGCCAGGAGGAACGGAATTCTTGCAGGCCAACTAGTTCCAGGTAGCGGTCGACGACCTTCCTAACCTCTTCGCCGGACTTCCCTCTGACCTTCTGGCTGAACTCGATGTTCTGTTCCACAGTCATCCAGGGAAAGACGGCGTCTTGCTGAAAGACAACCACCCGGTCCGGTCCAGGCCGGGTGACTGGTTTGCCGCCGACCGTCACGCTGCCGGAAGTGGGCGCAAGAAAACCCGCAATGATGTTGAGCAGCGTTGTCTTGCCGCATCCCGAAGGACCGAGAATACACAAGAATTCGTTGTCCCGCACCTCGAGATTGATATCGTCGAGTGCTCGAAGCGACGATCTCTCCATGCGGAAGAGCATGGATACGGACTGAACAGAGATCTTGATTGGGGCTTGATTGTTCGGGCTCGACACGAGAGAAACGTTTCGGTGATCAATGTAGGGGCGTTGCGGGATCGACCTTGTTCACAACGACGTCGCCGCCTAGCATGACAAACCCGACTTGCTGAAGGGAAGCGATGTCCTTCACCGGGTCGCCGGCGAAACCGATGATGTCTGCCAGTTTGCCGACTTCGAGACTGCCGATGCTGTGGTCCATCCCAAGCGCTTCCGCACTGATCCTAGTGCCTGCCGCGAGTGCATCCATCGGCGGCATCCCCCACGCGGTAGCGAGTTCGAACTCCTTGGCCGCCAGATGCTGCGGATGAGTTGGTTCGCCGGTCAGATCGGTCCCCAGGGCAAAGCGAACGCCGGCTTTGAGGCCGCTCTCGAAATCCGCGCGCATGGTATCGATGTGTCTTTGGAAAATCTTGCGGAGCCCGGCCGGGTAGTGGTATGAGTCGACGGCTTGGAGGTGAAAATAGAGTTGGCAGATCGTGGTGACGACCAGTATGTTTCGGTCTACCAGCATTTTCCTGGTGTCCTCGGAAATCCCGTAGCCGTGCTCGATGACATCCACGCCAGTCTTTAGCGCAAGTCGTACCGACTCGTCTCCGATGCAGTGCGCGCTCACTTTGAGCTTATTTCGGTGAGCTTCGTCAGTCAGTGCTTGGACCTCTTCAGGACTATAGGAGGCCACATTCGAGTAGGGATCGTCACCCCAGCCGGCATATTCATCGTCGACGACGCCTTTCGACAGGCCGACCTTAATCACATTCGCTCCCTGGCGAATGCGACGACGCACCATCTCTCGAACGCCGTCAACCCCATCCGCGATCAGCCCCTGCAGCCTGATCCACTCCACCGGATAGGTGATGTGGTCCCAAGTCCCTCCGGTCGAGCTAATGAACTCGCCGGCGGCAACGATTCGCGGGCCGGGGACATGGCCTTCCCGAATCGCGCGTCTCAGGTCCGGGCCTATCGACGAACCCAGGCAACGGGCGGACGTAACACCCGATTCGAGCATTTTTCTCGCCTCACCGGCTGCTCGCAAAGCCCGATAGGCGTCCGATTCGGCGGCTTGAATCTGCCACTTGTCCGTTGGCAGCCCAATGAAGTGCATGTGGGCGTCGACGATCCCCGGCATGACCGTCCATTCCCCAAGATCCACGACCTGGCAGCCCGGCGGAGCGGTGATCGCGTCCTGGCCGGCAATTTCGCGGATCGTGCCGTCGGCGATCAGGATCGCTGGATCAGGCCGAACCGGGGACCCGGTGCCGTCGATCAGTCGCTTTGCTTTCAGTAAGGTCGTTCGCTGCGGGTCCGGCATTTTCCTCCCATTCTCTGTGTCCCGCTCAACTCCTGAACCGTTCCCCCCTCACAGTCGAGGGCTCGGAAGACTCTGCAAACAAGCCACTTCAGGGCCAGGCGGACTATCGCATGGGTCCTTTGGCCCCTGGGATGTAACGATGACCTGCGATCTTCCTATTCGCTGGGGTCTTGTCCGCCGAAAAAGAGATCGGCTCGCCTTGTCCAGCGTACTATACTATAGAATGTATTGATGTGCACGGGCTGAGCCAGCGAGCGGATGAGTTGTGGCCCGGAATTGTTCTTACGACGCTTACGCCTAGATCAGGTTGTTGTCACCGTTTAGTGCGGGGGCTTTACGGCGCAAGCGCGTGGCGAGGGGGGAGGTTGGGTCTATGAGAGACGCTAGCCTACATTGGAAGTCAAGCAGGATACTCGCGGTCCTAACGCTTCCATTCTTCCTCGGCCTTAATTCCCAAATAGAGGCGCAGGAGAAAGCAGAACCGACGAAGGGTCCAGAGGCCATATCCGTCTTTCCCCTGGCTGCTCAGCGAGGCTCGGTCTTCGATGCGCAGGTCCGGGGGAAGAAACTTGAAGGCCTCTATGCAGTTTGGTTCGCCCAGCCGGGCGCGAGTGCCGAGATCGAAAGAGTCGAACCGATCGAGCTCGACACCGAATGCGCTGTCAATTGCGCCCAGACGGGCGAGGAAAAACCTGTCCTCGGTCATCTAGCGTTCTTGAAGATCAAGGTCGACCCCACGGCGAAAAGAGGGAAGCACGCTTTCCGTTTGGTAACGCCGCGTGGCGTCTCGAACGCCTTGGAGTTCGTGGTCGGCACCCAACCCGTCATTCTGGAGGCGGGTAATGACAACGACCACGCCGCCCAAGCCCAAAAACTCGAGATTCCTTCGGTGATCGCCGGCAGGATGGAGGAGCTGGGCGATCGGGATTTCTATTCGTTCGACGTGGCCGCGGGGCAGGAGTTGACCTTCCACGCGGTTTCCAACACGACTCTTAATAACTATGACTCGGCGCAATTGACGCTCTACCGAGAAGGGAGCAGCTGGTTCGACTCCGAGCGGCCGCGGCATCTGGTGTTTTCTCAAGATTCTCGTTTGAACTACACTTTCGACACAGCAGGGCGTTATTTCGTTGCGGTCACATCGTTCCAAGGAGTTGGCGGGCCGGACGTGGCTTACCGCCTCTGCGTGGGCCACCCCGATGCGCGGCATTTTTCGAAGGATGAGGAACAGATCATTCCTCCATCGTTGATCGATAAGCTGCAAATCCCTTTTCAGAGGAAGCTCGAATCCGATCGCCTGCAAGCGCTGCAATCGAGGACTGTTGTGGAGAAGCCAGGGGCACGCGACTCCGGGCAGGGGAAGTCTTCTTCGGCGACGGGTGGGGTGGCTGCGAGCGAACGGCCTTCCGGTACGGATACATTCCAGGTGCCCGCGGCTTACAGCATCGTGGCCGAACAGGAGCCCAACGAAACCGCGGACCACGCCCTGGACGCACCCCTACCGGTTTTGGTGGAAGGGGTCATCGAACGTCCTGCGGACGTAGATACGTTCAAGCTTAGGATCCCAGCTAAGGCAAAGTTAGCATTTGAAATCGAGGGCCCCGAGGCGGTTACGCCCACATTCAATCCGCATGTATCGGTTATTGACGCCAACGGCGAGGAGATGTTGAACAACTACTTCCGAAAGATCGCCGGGGATGGGGACGATTGGGTCCGGATGATCCGCTCTAAAGTGATCTACACGTTCGAGAGAGAAGGCGACTACACTTTGCAGGTTCGCGATGTTACGGCTCGATATGGAGAGGCGTCGTTCAAGTACCGGGTTCTCGTTCGACCCCAGATCCCGCATGTGGGTAAAATTGAGGTACAAGAAGACGCGGCGAATCTCGTTCCCGGCGAGGCGAGCAAGCTGACGATCATCACCGACCAAGAGGAAGGTTTCGGCGGTGAAGTCGTCCTCAAGATTGAGGGCTTGCCCCGCGGAGTTGAGGCCCTGGCCGGCGCCGATGTAGAGCCGGACACCGCGCCTCCTTTTCCGGAAGTCCATAAGGAACGCTTTGTCCCCAAGAGCAAGAAAACGACTATCGTGTTGGTGACGGCGGCTGACGCGCCCGCGACCGAGATGCCTGCAGTGGCTCGCGTCATCGCGTGGCCGGTAGTCGGGGGAAAACTGGGAGCGCCTTTGAAGGTTAAAGATCTCCCGGTCATGGTGCTGAAGCCGAGTCAAGAGTTAGACGTCGGGGACGATTAGTCCGGGAGGCGGCAGGAAAATGACGATGCGGAAAAGCTCGTGGAGCGGTTGGCTAGCCGTCGCCGTTGTGGTGGGATTCGCTTCTTCCGGCGCCCTACTCGGCGAAAGTCCGCCGGCAAAAGTTCTTTCCTTGCGGCTGGCGCCTGAGAACCCCACGCTTTGGGGGACTAAAGCTGCGCAGCGTTTTCTGGTCGTCGCGAAATATAGCGACGGTCTGGAGCGGGACGTCACCTCGCTAAGCCGCTTTTCGGTTACAGATGCAGCGGTGGTGGAGGTCGATGAGAGCGGTCGCGTTGTTGCTTTGGTAAATGGGAACTCTGGGCTGAAGGCTCAATTTGCAGGACGATCAGCCACCACACAGGTCCGGGTATCCGGGTCGGACGAATCGCGCCCGTTCAGTTTCGCCCGTGACATCGGAGGCATTTTCACAAAACGGGGCTGCAACGACAGCTCCTGCCATGGCGGTGTCAAAGGGCAGGGTGGGTTCAAGCTCTCTCTGAACGCCCTCTATCCGGATGACGATCATAAGTGGATTGTCGAAGGTGGTACGTATCAGGTCCTCTCGACCGAGACTGGCGCCAAAAACCCTCGAGTAGATTTGAAACAGCCCGAAAACAGCGTGCTGTTGATGAAAGCCACCATGCAGCTCCCCCACGGGGGCGGACAGAGGCTCACTCCCGGCTCCACCGATTATCAGACGATTCTCGACTGGGTGCGAAACGGAGCACCCCTCGGAGAAGAAGGTGAAAAGGAAAGTATCCGGATCGCTCGCGTAGAGGTCTACCCGACTCAAACCGTCTTGGACGCAGAGGGCAAGCAGCAGTTGCTGGTGACCGCTCATCTGTCGAATGGACAACGCGAAGACATCACCGACGAAGTGCTCTACGCTTCCAACAACTCGGAGGTAGTGACAATCTCTTCCAGCGGCGAAGTAGCGGCAGTCGGTCCCGGCGAGACGGCCATCATGATTCGGGCATCCGGGACGGCCGTCAGCGCCCTCGCGGGCGTGATCTCCGAGCCGATTCCAGATTACCCCGAGGTTGAACCAACGAACTTCATCGACAAGTTCGTCTTCGCGAAGCTCCGCCAGTTCAACATCATTCCTTCCGAGCTGTCGAGTGACGCGGAGTTCTTGCGGCGCGTGTGCCTGGATCTGACCGGGACTTTGCCGCCACCTGAGCGAACGCGGGAATTCCTTGCCAGCAAGGATCCACAGAAGCGCGAGAAGCTTATTGAGACGCTCCTGAACACCCCCGAATACGACGACTACTGGACGTACCGGTTCGCGGACCTGTTCCGCATAGCGTGGTTCCAGATTGGCATGGGCTTGAGCTGGTGCGAGGATTACTGGGATTGGATCAGAGAAAACGTTAAGACGAACAGGCCCTACAACGAGGTGGCACGGGAGCGCATCGCAGCGCTCGGCTACAGTGCACCGTCGCGGCACTTCCTGCCCAACGGAGAGGTTCGCTACCCGCAAAACAAGATGGCCGAGGAAACCAGGGTATTCCTCGGACGCCGCATGGATTGCGCTCAGTGCCACAATCATCCCTTCGAAGCTTGGAGTCAGGATCAGTTCTGGGGCTTGGCCGCCTTTTTCGGACGCATGAACCTGATCAACGGTCGGGGAGAAGAGCCGGGAACAGTTATCTTCGAGGATCCGACGGGTCAGGAAGTTGATCTGTTCGACACGGGCAAGAGCCGTAAGGTGCTTCACCCGCGAACGGGAAAGGAAGTTCACCCGACGTTCCTCGACGGAACGGTGCTGCCGGAAGAGCAGCGGGCTGATCTACGGGTGCATTTGGCGGATTGGGCGGTTTCCCATCCTTATTTCGCGGAAGCGGCCGTCAACCGCTTTTGGAGCTACTTCTTTGGGAGAGGCTTCGTGAACCCGGTGGACGATTTTCGCTCCACGAATCCGCCCACACACCCAGAGCTAATCAAAGCGCTCGCGCGGGATTTTGAGCAGAATGGCTACGATCTCAAGCGCTTGATGCGAACCATTGTGCAGTCGAAGACCTACCAGCTCGGCAGCGAGCCGAATGAAACGAACAAGAACGATCAGATCAACTACTCTCACGCAACATCCCGTCTGCTGGACGCGGCCCTGCTCTTCGACGCTATCTCCTACGTGACCGGCGTGCCGATGGTCTTCGAGCAAGACAAATACAAACGAGGAAAACTGCCGAAGGGGTCGCGGGCGATCCATGTGGTGATGCCCGATATATACAGAATACGGGTTCTGGAAGTCTACGGCCAGACCATGCGAGCGATGTTGCCGGAGGGAACCCCCAAGCCGAACCTCGGCCAAGCCCTGCACCAGCTCGTAGGAACCACGTTTACCGACAAGATTTCCCATGACGCCGGGCGGATTCACCGGCTCATTGCGGCCGGCGCGTCCGACCGAGAAATCATCGAGAAGCTCTATTTGCTGAGCCTGACACGGTTTCCGACTGCTGGGGAAGAGGCTGAGCTGCTTACGATGATCTCCGATCACTCGTCGCGAAGGCAGGCTCTGGAGGATCTGCTGTGGGCGTTGCTGAGTTCACGAGAGTTTTCAAATAATCACTAGGCCCGGTGGGCACGACGCGATGTGAGCTATGAACCCTGTGAAAGAGCGTGAGAAAATAGTAGGGGCGCAATTCATTGCGCCCGGCAAGGACTAAAGGCCATGAGAAAAATCGGTTGCTTGGACATCAATGACCCGGCCCTAAAGCGTCGCCACTTCCTGAAGGTGGGGTCGCTGAGCCTGCTTGGCATCAGCATGAGTCAGTTTCTGCGGGTCGAACGCCTGATGGCGGCGGTCGAAGGCGGGGGCGCCGGAAAGAAGGGCAAAGCCCAGTCGTGCATCCTGCTCTGGCTCGAGGGCGGCCCTAGCCAAATGGACACGTGGGACCCCAAGAAAAACAGCTCGTTTAAGCCCATTCCGACTAACGTGGCCGGGATTCAGGTTTCGGAGATCTTGCCCAAGATTGCCAAACGAATGGACAAGCTTGCGATCATTCGCTCGATTCACAGCCTCGAAAGCAATCACCCGCAGGCCACTCATTACGCGGCGACCGGCCACCAGGTCAACGCGGCGATGCGGTTTCCCTGTCTGGGTTCCGTGATCGCCAAAGAGATGGCCCCGCGCAACAACATGCCGGCTTACGTCCTCCATCCTGAGAGCGACAACGACCACCATTTCACCGAGAATTTCAGCGGCGCTTTCCTTGGCGGCAAGTACGGCCCGATGATGCTGCCCGACCCGAGCCGTGCGGATTTCGAGGTGCCCGATCTGACCCTGCCGAAATCGATCACCGCGGAGCGCATCGAGGACCGGCGATCCTTTCTCGGAGTTGTCGATCGCCTCTATCGCAAGAAGGCCGAGACGGCGGAATCCCTAGAGATGGACGCTTACACCGAGCAGGCTCTGAAGATGATTTTGACGCCATCGGTAAAAGAGGCTTTCGATCTTTCGAAAGAATCAGAGAAGACAAAGGACGCCTACGGCCGCGACGGCGCGGGACAAAGCATGCTTTTGGCGAGACGGCTTGTGGAGGCCGGTACACGCTTTGTTACGGCGGCCGGCTACAAGAATAACCAGTGGGATACGCACGGCGACAACGATAAGCGCCACCGCGATGAGCTGTGCCCTTCGTTCGATCAGTCCTTTTCCACCTTGCTGGATGATCTCGACCAGCGAGGGTTGCTGGAGTCCAC
This sequence comes from Bryobacterales bacterium, assembly GCA_965222095.1. Lineage (GTDB taxonomy): Bacteria > Acidobacteriota > Terriglobia > Bryobacterales > UBA6623. The sequence goes on along the minus strand of CBDCTD010000003.1, from coordinate 851,447 downwards.
CGTGGTGATTGCGATGGGCGAATTCGGGCGGACCCCGCACATAAATCCCAAGAACGGCCGCGACCATTGGCCTCAATGCTGGTCGCTAGTGATGGGAGGCGGAGGCATTCAAGGGGGTACGGTCATTGGTGAGAGCGATGAACGGGGTGCCTACGTTGCCGACCGCATGATCACGATAGGCGACGTCTTTGCGACGGTTTACAAAGCCTTCGGCATCGACTGGGAGAAGACCTACATGACCCCCGTCGGCCGCCCGATCAAAATCGCGAACTCCATCGGCGACGCCACCGGCGTGCCCATTAAAGAACTGGTGTAGGGACGTACCGCTAGCCACGCCAGCAAGTTCCTAACCACGGGTCCACCTGCGTTGGAAGACGGACGCCTGAATGGCCCTTCCAGTTAGCTGGGCACGCTGCCCTACGGGTCCTGCTCCTCAGCCTCCTCCGGTTCCTTGACGGTCAAGATTTGATCGGCCGCGACGTTCTCGATACGTTGCACAATCCCGCTCGGCCACTTGACCTCGAGCAGGCGTATCTTGTTGTCCCCGCCCAGCCCGAAATGTACCCTCTTGTCGCCCGATGACAGATAGCTTCCCGCCGTGCTCACCATCGCATGCTGTTCGAGACCCGATTCGGAGATTACGAGGACCTGGGCGCCGATTCCGTCGCGATTGCTAACGGCGCCCACCGTGTTCACGGTGAGCCAGTGCCGACCAGGAACTCCCTCGTTCTTCAGGACTACGGATGGCTCGTTGTTGCAATTCACGACTAAGTCCAAAAAGCCGTCGTTGTCAAGATCGGCTGCCACCGCGCCGCGTCCCGGGCGGGCGACGAGAAACGGGTCTCCGCTCTGCTCGGAAACATCCTGGAATTTCCCTTGCGAGTTTTTCATGAGCAGGAACGGCTCGAGGTAGCGCATCGAGGGCTGCTTCAATTCGATGTTGTCCATCACGTGGCCTTGGGCAACGAATAGGTCCTTCCACCCGTCGTTGTCGTAGTCCAGAAACGCAGTGCCCCACCCGGAATGTACGGCCGTGATGACGCCGATCTGGCTTGGACCGGTGACGTATTCGAAGGAACCTTCCTTGTTCCGGTAGAGGGCATACCGTTCGTTTGCTAGAGCATTGATGAAGAGGTCGGGCCAGCCGTCGTTGTTGTAGTCGGTGAAATCGAGACCCATCCCGGCAAACGTATCGCCATCTTCGTCATAGGCTACTCCCACCAAGAGGCCCACCTCATCGAACCTGCCGTCGCCCACGTTGCGAAAGAGTTGTTGAGGAAACGAATCGTTCGCTACCGCAATGTCAATTCTGCCGTCGTGATCGAAATCGTTTATCGCGATCCCTAGGCCTTTTCCAGGATGCTTAGCAAACCCGCTTGCTTGAGAGACGTCTTCGAAGACGCCATGCCCTTCGTTGTGGTAGGCGAGATAAGTAACCGGTTCGAAATGTCTCGGGTGACAGTAAGATCGATAGTAGCCGCGCTCGCCGCACCACTTGTTGGTTGAAAAATCCCAATCCAAATATCGAGCGACGATTAGGTCGAGGAGTCCGTCGTTGTCGTAATCAACGAATACGGCCGAGACGGACCACGCCCCACCCGACACACCCGCGTCGTTTGTAACGTCGGAGAACGTCCCATCCCCGTCGTTCCGGTAGAGGATGTTTGAGCCGAAGTTCGTGACGTAGAGATCCGAATCGCCGTCATTGTCGTAATCGCCGACCGCCACCCCCATACCATAGGAGTGTCCCTCTAACCCGGCAGCCTCGGTGATATCGCGAAAGCTGCCCTTCCCGTTGTTCCGGTAGAGGCGATTCCAATAGCGGGGTTGCGATTTGTCCGGCACGGCCTCGGCCGGCATGGGGTCTACCAGCTCGGCGGCGTTTACGAAGAACAAGTCGAGGAACCCGTCGTTGTCGTAGTCGAACGCCGCAACCCCGGCCCCCATGGTTTCCGGCAAGTATTTTTGCGACGAGTGCTTTGACTCATGTTTGAAATCGACACCCCAGCTTCGGCTTACGTCGGTGAAAACGGGCCTGACATCGGAGCCTTCCTCGGCTGCCTCTAGCGTTGCCTGACCGGATAGCCGTAGCCCCCCGATATGTGTCAACAAACACAAAATCACGGAAGCCATCTTCAGGGCGCAGCAGAACGTTCGTTTGTTTGACCTGGCGGAAACGTGGCCCCTGATTTGTCGGGTAGCATCCCATCGTGTAACCGGCGAATTGCCGTTACACGTAGGTATCCGACGGGGACTGAGCATGAAAAGCCCGGAAGATTCCGCAGTAAACCGACCACGCGTTGAATAGGGGTACCAAACCCCCAGGAGGACTCCCGGCATGAATCATTGTCGCCATTGCGGCCGGGATCAGCGCGGCTGGACTACTGCAACTTGTCTACTGCTTCGATAATTCATGTTAGCCCGGCCCAAGATGCGCGGGACAGTATTCGACCAGAGTTTTGGCAGGTTTTTTCACAGATGAGGCACTAGGTAAGAGACATGGCGTGGAAAAGGAGTGTGCGACAAATCGACTGGGCAGCGGCGCGGCGGCCTGGTGGACGGCTCAAACAGACTTTTTGAAAGCTTCGACCCGCCCCGGGACTGATGAACGCCAAAGTCCCGTTCCCGTTTGGGCACTTGCTTTATCGCTGCCGCAGGACCTGTAAGTGGCCTCGTCGGACGGCAAAATCGGGCCGTCTGAACGCGTCAATCGGGTTGGAGCGGACTTTCTGAGTTGGAAATGGCAGCGTTGACCCCTGGGACGGATTCAGATAAGATCAGTGAGGTCTATCATCAACACTGACAACGCTCTGGCGACAACTCAGTAGCTCCTGATTCTCTGGTTGTAGAAACAAAAAAGGGTCTTAGGCAATGCCCGCTCTGGTGAGAACAGGCTGCACATTTCTACTGGTTCTCATTCTTTTCTCTTTGCTCCCGCTGCAAGCACAAAGCGACGCGGAAAGCGCTTTTAGGGAGCCCCAAGTGTTGAGTCTTTTCCCTCTCGGCGCTCAGCGGGGTCAATCATTGGAAGTGGAGATGCGGGGAAGAAACCTGGAGGGAACCTACGCCGTTTGGTCCGATACCGCGGGCCTCAAGGGGCGGGTCGAAAAAGTCGAAGAGATTGAACTCCAGAAGAAAGAGGACTACGGCTCCCCAACGAAGGAAACCGGACGGGGGCATCGGGTCTTATTGCAGTTCAAAATCGACTCAGCCGCCAAGGTGGGGGTTCACTCTCTTTGGCTGGTCTCACCTCGAGGGGTGTCCAACGCCGTGCCTTTTTGGATCCACTCTGATCCGGTCATCCAAGAAAACGAGGGCGGCTATGACGCCGGGCCATTCAATGCGCCGGAACAAGCGCAAGAGGTGACCTTTCCGGTGGTCATCAATGGGCGGATCCGTCACGACGCTGAACTCGATTATTACGAGTTCGAAGCCCCGGAGGGTCAAGAACTGGCGTTTGAGATGATCCCCTGGACGTTTGGGTCTCAGTTCGCCCTCTACGAACCGACCGGCAGTTGGTTCGACTCGGGTCGGGCCAGGCAGCTGGCGATGGCGGTTCATGATGAATACACGACCGCCCCGCAACTGACCCACCGATTCGGCAAAAGCGGCCGCTATCTGGCTCAGGTGGGATTCTTTGCCAACGTCTCAAGCCAGTTTGGGGAGGATTCCTCCTACCAGCTGCGGATTGCCCCGGCCGGTCAACCACCCCTCTGGTTTGGCCATCAAGGGTTCGACGCCATGGGGAAGAACGGTTGGCGGGAACGAGCCTTTGACCGGCAGCTGGAATCGGATCGCCTCCAGATACTCTGGTCAAGAACCTTGAAGACCTCCCGTTCTGAAGCCGGAGCGGGTGAGGGCGGATCCTTAACCCCGGCAAGCGGCGAGGCCAGTCTCTTAGAGTCCAAAGATTCGGACCTCGCGGATGCGGAGGCTGCTCTCTCCCCCATCAGCGAAAGGGAGCCTAACGAGACGACCGATCAGGCCTTGAAAGTGTCGTTTCCCCTTCTCATCGAGGGAGCGATCGATCGCCCGGGCGACATCGACTCCTTTACATTCACGGTAAAGGACGGAGAGAGGCTGGCCTTTGAAATCGAGACCCCCGATACCGCGCCTCCCTTCTTCAATCCTCGAGTGGGGATCGTCGACGGAGACGGGATCGAGTTTTTGACCAATATCTATAAGAGGATGGGCCGGCAGTTTCAGTTCTACAGGAAGACCGTCGAACCGAAGACCGTTTACACGTTCGAGCTGGGAGGGGAATACACCTTGCAGGTTCGCGATATCAGTTCTCGCTACGGAGGTCCCAACTTTGTTTACCGGCTGCTGATTCGCCCCCAGATTCCCCACGTGGGGGAGCTCGAGCTGAAAGAAAAGCGGGTCAATCTCACCCAGGGAGAAGCCAAGAAGCTGACCGTGATCACGGGTCAGGAGGAAGGTTTTGGTGGCGAGATCGCCCTGCGGGTGGAAAACCTCCCGCCCGGTGTTGAAGTGTTCCCCGGAACCGAAGTCGAGCCGGATAGAGGACCAAACCCGGACGAGGGTCCTAAGGAAAGGTTTGTGGCAAAAAGCCAAAAGGCCACGATTCTGTTAATGGCCGACCGGGAGGCTCCTCTGACGACCTGGCCGCGGTTTCTACGAATCGCCGCCCGGCCCGTGATGGAAGGGAAGCCGGGCGCGCCGCTGCTGGTGGGTGAGATTCCTCTGATGGTGGTGAAGGGGGCCGACGCGGCGTCGGCTGTTAACCTCAAACAGGAGACCAGACCGTGAGGACGTTGGCTTGTGAGCGGAACGGCGACAAGGGGATCCCCGGGCAAGAGAGACGAAACCGCCCGTTCGGTCCGGGTCTCGCGCTGCGTCTGGGTTTGTGCGGCTTTCTGCTCCTCTGCCGGCCTCAGGTCGCCGCTCAAGCCGGCCCGCCGCTTCCCCAGGGCTCCGGCTCTGAAGCGGCCGCTTCCTCCCAACTCTTGTCGGTGCGCTTGGTGCCCGAAGAAGCGACCCTGTGGGGCGTCCGGGCGGTCCGGCGCTTTCTGGTGATGGGGAAATACGCCGACGGTTTGGAACGCGATGTCAGCAAACGGAGCCGTTTTTCCGTTGCTGATCCCGGAATAGCCAAAGTCGATGAACGAGGCCGCGTGGCGGCGCTGGCGGACGGGCGGACGGTCCTTAGCGCGCAAGTGGAGGGCCGCTCGGCGAACAGTCGGCTTCGAGTAGAGGGATCCGAGGAGATACGCCCTTTTAGCTTCGCTCGGGATATTGGAGGAATCTTCACCAAGCAGGGGTGCAACAGCGGCGACTGCCATGGCGGCGTCAAAGGTAAAGGGGGGTTTAAGCTCTCCCTCAACGCCCTCTATCCCAAAGACGACTACCAGTGGATCGTCGAAGGGGGCGTTTATCAGGTTCTGACTGCCGAATCAGGAGGCCCCAAGGAGCCGCGCATCAATCTGACAGAGCCGGAAAAGAGCGTGTTGCTGCTCAAGCCCACCTTCAGCGTGCCCCACGGAGGCGGGCGGCGCTTCGCGCTGGATTCTCCCGATTACGAGACGATCCTGAACTGGATTCGTCAGGGCGCACCCTACGGGGAGGAAGCCGGAACACAAACAGTCGCAGTCGAACGATTGGAGATCTACCCTCGATCCACGGTTTTGGATCTCGAGGGGACCCAGCAGCTTCTGGTGACGGCCCATCTCTCCAACGGCCAACGGGAAGATGTGACGGGACAGGTGCTTTATGTCTCCAACAACCCGGAGGTGGTTCAAGTCACCTCGGAGGGCCTAGTCAAGGCGGTTAAAACGGGTGAGACGGCGGTGCTTATTCGAGCAGCCGGGCAGGCGATCAGCGCCGGTTTCGGCGTCATCGCCGAGCCTGTATCGGACTATCCCGAAGTCAAGCCGAGGAATCTTATCGATGAGTATGTCCTGGCCAAACTGCGCCAGTTCAATATCATTCCTTCGGGATTAGCCGGTGACGAGGAATTCCTACGTCGGGTCTGTCTGGACGTGACCGGGACACTTCCGCCAGCGGAGCGGGTGCGGGAATTCCTGGCCAGCAAGAACACACGGAAAAAGGATCAGTTGATCGAAATCCTCCTTCAGTCACCTGAATACGTCGACTACTGGACCTTCCGTTTTGCCGACCTTTTTCGAGTCTCTTACGAGGCCGGAGCGGGGCCCAATGCTCGGATGTACTGGCAGTGGATTCGGGACAGTGTAGCTGAAAACAAACCGTATGACCGCGTGGCGGGCGAGCGTCTGTCGGGGCAGGGTTACAACGGGCCCACACGGCACTACTTTAACGGATCGGATCTACGGCGCCACACCGACGTGATGGCCGAGCAAGTTCGAGTGTTCTTCGGTCGACGCCTGGACTGCGCCCAATGCCACAACCATCCTTACGAGTCCTGGAGCCAGGATCAATTCTGGGGGATGACCGCTTTCTTCGGACGTTTTACTCAATTGTGGGACTTGGCGGTGGGTCCCGCCATCCTCATCGACGACCCCGCCGGACACGGCATGTACGGGGACGGCGAGAAGGTGATCCATCCCCGCACACAGGAAGAAGTACCTCCCCGATTTCTGGACGGTACGCTGCTCCCCGCGCGCGAGCGCACCGACCTGAGGATGAGACTGACTGAATGGATGACCTCTCATCCCTACTTTGCCGAGGCCATTGTCAATCGGATGTGGGGGTATTTCTTCGCAAGAGGGATCGTGGATCCGGTAGACGACTTCCATTCCACAAACCCGCCTACGCATCCCGATCTTCTGAAGGCCCTGGCGAAGGATTTTCGAAAGCAGGGACACGATCTGAAGCATCTGATCCGTCTCATCGTGCAGTCCAGGACCTACCAGCTCTCCAGCAGCCCCAACGCCACCAACAGGGAGGATAGAACGAACTATTCGCGATCTCTGCCCCGGCCGCTGGATGCGGAAGTACTCCTGGACGCCATCTCTCAGGTGACCGAGACGCGCGAGGACTTCCGCATGTATCCCAGAAACACGACGCGTTTGTTCTCCATGCGATTGCCCTCCGGTACTCGCGCCATCCACTTGGGGCGACCCGATCTCCTCCCCTCTCGATTCCTGGACCTGTACGGACGGCCCGACCGCCAAATGGTGCCCGAACGAAAGGTCGAGGCGAATCTGGGGCAGGCTCTACACTTGATCGCGGGTCCGACGTACAACGGCAAGTTCTCCCAGCCGGGTGGGCGGCTCGACCGACTGATTAGGAGTGGAGCCTCGGACCGCGACATCATCGAGGAATTCTACCTAGCGGCCCTCTGCCGCTTTGCGACGGTACGGGAGCACGTGGAACTGGAAGAAATGATCGCTCGCCGATCTTCCCGTCGAGAAGCACTGGAAGATGTTCTCTGGGCGCTGGTTGCCTCTCGCCAATTCGCCTACAATCATTAGGTGCCATGGAGATAGAGGAACGGAAGATAGGGAAAGATCAAAATCGTGGGGATCCCATGAAAATCAATAACTGCCCGGGACCCAATCGTCGGGATTTTCTTCGCGTCGGTTCCTTAAGTCTTCTGGGCATCAGCCTGAGCCAGTACCTGGAGCTTCAGAGTCTGATAGCCGGAACAAACGATGCAGTCCATCAAAAGGCCAAAGCCCAGGCCTGCATTTTGCTCCTGTTGGAGGGCGGACCAGCTCAGATGGACACCTGGGATCCCAAGCCCAACAGCGGGTTTAAGGCAATCTCAACCAATGTAGCGGGCATGCAAGTCTCCGAACTCTTCCCCCGAACCGCCAGGCAGATGGACAAGCTGTCCATCATACGCTCCATGCAAACGGAAGAGGTCGATCACCCTCAGGCCACACACTACATGATCTCGGGCCACCGGCCCAACGCGGCCATGCAGTTCCCCAGTTTCGGATCGATCATTACCAGGGAAATGGGTCCTCGCAACAACGTTCCACCCTACGTGATCGCTCCTGAACTGTACAAGATGCATCAGAACTACTTTAAAGGAGCCTTCCTGAGTGCCGAACACGATCCCATGTGGATTCCCGATCCCAACCAGAAAGACTTCCAGGTCGCCGATCTGAGTTTGCCCAAGTCGCTTTCAGTGGATCGTATCCAAGAGCGGCGCTCTATGCTGGAAGTGGTGGATGGCCAGTTTCGCCAGAGAGAGGAAATGGCCGAGTTTGCCAACCTGGACACCTTCCGGGAACAGGCATTGGGGATGATTCTATCCCCCGATGTCCGGCGGGCTTTTGATCTTTCTCAGGAGTCGGAAAAGACCAAAGACGCTTACGGTCGTAACAGCTTTGGCCAAAGCGTCCTGCTGGCTCGGCGGCTGGTCGAGGAGGGCAGCCGCTTTGTGACGGCGGCAGGCTATCAAGGTACCGCCGATCTGAAAAGCTGGGACACCCACAGCGATAACGACAAGACGCTTCGGGAGACTCTGACGCCCCCGCTGGATCAAGCGCTTTCGACGCTGCTGGAGGATCTGGACCAGCGAGGCCTACTCGAATCAACGGTGGTGATCGCCATGGGCGAGTTTGGCCGCACCCCGCATCTGAACCCCGGAAACGGCCGTGATCACTGGCCCCATTGCTGGTCTCTGGTCTTGGGAGGAGGCGGTCTCCAGGGCGGACAAGTTGTCGGTGCGAGCGATGAAAGAGGCGCCTATGTGGCGGAACGCAGGGTGACCATGGGAGATATGTTCGCCACCGTCTACAAGGCTTTCGGTATCGACTTCACCAAGACTTACATGCATCCCATTGGTCGGCCGGTGAAGATCGCCAACTCCATCGAGGACAAGACAGGGGTCCCGATTCAGGAATTGATCTAGCCAGCCGGCGATTTCGTTTCTCGAATGGTGCCGGCAAAGTCCCGTCAAGAGCCCTCAACGGATCAAGCGGGGATCCGAGCGCCGTCATCATCTCAAAGCGGTCCGCCATCGACTCCTCCGAGAGCGAGCTTTCACCGGCTGGGACTGTATCAGCAGCAGTATTCATCCTGGCTCGTCACGGTCGTCGTTTCTCCGAAAAGCAGCGAGTTGAACTGCGTAAAACACCCCCTCCGGAGAAGGAATGAAGGGCGTCGAATCGACGTCGACCGTGCAGTCCGCGAGACTGAGGGTGGACACAACGATCGTCGTGATGTCCGTCGGGCTATCACCGAGGGTGACGACGGGGCCGGGAACGCCGGCGAGGGTGGTCACAAGGTTGGGGCGGTCTGAACGGGTGGCGCCGTTGTTGATGGCGGTCGCCCGGAGCATGCCGCCGACGTCACCCCAGGTAGCACAGCGCAAACGTGCCTTCAAGGAATAGGATGCGGTATAATGCCGCCGGCCGTCCTACACAAGCTGGAACAAAAAGGAGCCCTTATGCAGAAAGCTGTCATCTATTTGCTGTATAAGATCGGAATAAATCTGACGAGAACCGCTGCGGTAGCGGCGTTGTTGATCCTGTTTCTGCTGTTACTCCGTTCATCGACCTGGCTCGACGTCGCTTACTACAACTTTGTGGATCACGATCCGGATCGCGGCGCGACGACAGTTTCGGAGGACGTTTTTGGGGATTCGTTCTCGCGGGTGGAATATCTGGATCAGGGATGGGAGGCGGACGATAGCCTTTGGTTCTACAACGTAACCCAGGGTTCGGATCTGTTGCCCTATGACTTCTTCATCGCTCTGGAGCAGGAGGGATCGCAGAAGCTGTTTCGCTCCCCGGAAAACATGAATCGGTTCCGTTATCTGCCGCAAAAGCCGACCAGGAGCAATCCCGACGCCTTGCCGGTGGGGATGGTGGCGGACACTTATGACGGCAAAAAGTACATGGGATTCACCTGCGCCGCGTGTCATACTTCGCAGGTCAACCACAACGGCGTGGGAATCCGCATTGACGGCGGGCCGGCCGCGGCTGACATGGACGGATTCATGCATGCCCTGGAGGCTTCGCTATCGGCGACTTTGAGCGATGAAAAAAAACTACTGCGTTTCGTGTCGGCGGTGCTCAAGGCCGGCGCCTATCGCAGCGCCACCGAGGTGGAGAGCGATCTAAAAACCTACATCTTGCGAGTGAAGGCCTATAACTTCTTCAACGAGAGCCGGGTCAAAAAAGACAACACGCCTGTGCCGTATGGTTACGCGAGGCTGGATGCGTTTGGACGGATCTATAACCGCGTGCTGGAGCATGTGCTGAATCCCGAGGCCCTACGAACCGTGTTCGCGGGCGTACTTTCCCCGGAGGAGGAGAAGAAGCTGCTGGCGTCGTTGCGGCCCGTTCTCTCGGCGGAGGACCGCGAGCAACTCATCGCCCGGTTGATTTCACTCTTATCGGAGGAGCAACTTCGGATGCTTCGCGATGAGGTGTTCAACTCGCCGAACGCCCCGGTGAGTTATCCGTTTCTTTGGGATATTGCGCAGCATGACTACGTGCAATGGAATGGGATTGGAGCGAACGCCGGACTGGGGCCGATCGGACGGAATGCGGGCGAGGTAATCGGAGTCTTCGGCACGCTCGATTGGGCGGAAAAGGATGGCTGGACGGTGTCGTCGGTGATCGGCGGGCAGGGTTTCGGGCCGACGCACATCAGCTTTAAGTCATCGGTAGACGTGCACAATTTCCGAAAGATCGAGGATCGGCTGTGTTCCCTTACCTCACCGAGTTGGGAGGATGCGGTGCAGAAGGGGCTCCTGCCGGAGATTGTGGAAACGAAACGGGATCGCGGGGGGCGCGTGTTCAGGGAGCATTGCGTGACCTGCCATGCCGAGATTGACCGCACGAGCCCGAGCCGAAGGGTGGTGGCGCGGATGGACCGATTGAAGGTGGCTGGCACCGACCCTAGGATGGCCAAGAACAGCGTCAAATACACGGGCTATAGCGGCATCTTGCGGAATCAGTATGTAGGCGTTGACGTGGGAAACGTGTTGCTGGACACCCGTGCTCCGGTGGCGGCGATCTTGACGAAGGCCACTACAAGCGTCGTGGCGACCCCGGACCCGGACAAATGGTTCTTCACGAGGGGCGCGGATTGGGCGGTCAATCTAGTCAAAGGATTCCTCGGCAACAAGATCAAGGCGTCGGTGAAGGCCGGCAGCTATGTGCCGGACACGACGGGGAAGCCGTTTGAATCCCTACTCGCCTACAAGGGGCGGCCTTTGAACGGAATTTGGGCGACCGCTCCGTATTTGCACAATGGGTCAGTGCCTACTCTCTATGACCTTCTGCTGCCGGCCAAGCGGCTTGAGAGCGATCCGCCGGAGACCGAGTATCGTCCGCGGAAATTCATGGTCGGTTCGCGCGAGCTCGATACACGGAAAGTCGGGTTCAAGCACGAGGAAGGCGACTACGAGGGGTTCCTGTTCGACACGACCAAGCCGAGTAACAGCAATGCGGGCCATGTATACGGTACGCGGAACCTGACGGATCAGGACCGCTGGAACCTTGTGGAATTTCTGAAGAGCTTGTAGGCAGAGGAGGACTCTATGGAATCCGCACCGCTCTCGTATTTGGAACGGTATGACAGTGAGCCGGAGGCGACGAAGCTGAAACTGGTCCGGCAGTTCATGGCCGATGATCCACTGGGCTTCTTCAAAGAACTGCGGGCGAAGCGGCCGGTGCTGGCGACGCCGGAGTGCACGCTGGTGGCGCTCTTTGACGATGTCATCGAGATGCTGAACATGCCGAAGGTGTTTACCGTGGCATTGTACGAGCCGAAGATGGCTAACGGCTACCTGATGTCGCATGACGACGACGCGGTGCATTACCGGGAAAAGTCGATCATGCAGGGTCTCCTGAACCGAGATGATTTGCCGAAGGTGCGGGAGATGGTGCGCCGCATTTGCGAGCAGCTGCTGGCGGACGCCAGGGGACGGATTGATGCGGTGGGCGGGTACTGCCGGCTGGTGCCGGCGACGATCGTGAGGGATTACTTTGGGTTGATCGGCATGCCGCGAAAAGACCTGATGGAGTGGTCGTACTGGGCGCAAGTGGACACCTTTTACAATCAGCCATTCGACATCGCGACGCCTGAGGAACGCCAACGGATCATCAAGAGCCACGATGAAAGCGGGGAGAAACTGGGGAAATATATTGCGGCGCTGATTCTGACCAGGACGGTGTGGCTAAAGTTCGAGTTTCTGCTTGGGCCGCTCCGGAAGTTATGGCGGATATTGATGCGGAAGGATGGCGGATTGAAGGATGATATTGTGGCCCGTATGTTACGGACGAAGTTTCCGGCCGACGTGGACTTTGATATCAAGCGCGTTGGCGTGAACGCGGGCGGATTGCTGATCGGAACCATTGAAACGACCGCCCAGGCGACGGTGCAGACGATAGAGTATCTACTGCAACGTCCGGAACTGCTGGAGCAGGCGAAGAACGCCGCTACGCTGGACGATCCGGCGCGGTTTGATGGCATTGTGTGGGAGGCGCTGCGGTTTGTGCCGATTTCGCCGTACATGTTCCGGCAGACGGCGTCCGAGTACACGATCGCGAAGGGTACGGAACGTGAGACGGTCATCCCGCCGGCCACCAATGTGTTGGCGCTGACGCAATCGGCAATGTTTGACGAGAAGGCGTTTGCCGACCCCGAGGAGTTCAAAGCGGGCCGAAATTGGTATCACTACTTCACGTTTGGGTACGGGGCGCACGAGTGCCTGGGTAAATATGTGGGGATGGTGATGATCCCGGAGATTGTGCGGCAGGTGCTGCTGCGTCCGGGACTGGCGGCGAAGGGTAAGATTGTTTACGATGGGCACATGCCGAAGTCGTACGATCTTGCGTGGGAGGGATAGCGAGACGAGGCGTTGGTGCGTAAACCCGATAGCACGGACGACTATTGGGCACTATCTGGCGAAACCGGATTGTTCGCCGTGCTTTCCGTGCTTTAGTGACGCCACATCCTACCTAGTGAGCAAGGGTATAACCAGCGGCCTGGATCAAGGGTACACCGTTAGAACTAAGCCGCTCGCGCGGCGGACGCTAGGCGTGAGCGTTCCATTAGCAGGATCGAGTAGTTGAGAGTAAAAGTGTCTCGGGTCCGAAGGGCGAATGCTCGCTATCGAGGACGAGAAAATCGCACCCGGACTCGCAGAGAAGCTCCCTGACGGTCGGGTCGATAAAGGTGACCCAGCTTCCCAGCGGGAACTCGCGGGCGCGTAGGCGAGTCGAGAGCGGTTCCATTTCAGCGCATCTAGCTTGACTGGGCTCCCCGACTTCGCGTGCGGACGCGACACAGGGAATGTCCCGCGGTGATGTAAAGAGTACTCCAGTCTCGGTCGCCCCAGTTTAGGTTGGTGACGCGTTCCGGGACCTCGACCGTGCCGAGGTGCTCGGCCTGAGGGCTGATGACCCAGATGCCGTCCGACATCCCCGCGTAAAGGTTCCCGCGCGCATCGACCTTGATCCCGTCCGGAGCATCGTCGATGGAACCTGACTGCGGGAAGAACACATGCCCCCCGTCGAGCGTCCCGTCGGACTTGGCCTCGAAGACGCGAATGTGCGTCCGCTCCGAGTCGACGATGTAGAGAAACGCTTCGTCCGGCGAGAACGCAAGGCCGTTCGGTCCGTCGAAATCATCGACCACCAACGTGGGATCTCCACCTTCGGGGACAACTCGATACACACCCTGAACGTCGAGCTCCTGCTCCCGCTCGACTCCGTAGTACGCCATCCGTCCGTACGCCGGGTCGGTGAAGTAGATGGAGCCGTCCGATTTGACAACGATGTCGTTCGGGCTGTTCAGCTCCTTGCCGTCGTAGTGCGAGGCGATTGTTGTGAGGGTCCCGTCCCGCTCCGTACGCGTCACCCGGCTGGTTGCATGCTCACAGGTGACGAGGCGTCGCTCGGCGTCATAGGTGAGGCCGTTTGCCATACTGCTCGGTCGGCGCCAGTCCTGCATGCCGTCCGTCTCGTCCCAGCGGCGGATGACGTCTCCGGGCATGTCGCTGAAGAGGAGGTAGCCCTCCGGGTTCCAGACGGGACCCTCGGTCCAACCAAAACCCGTTCCCAGCTGCTCCACCTCGGTGGCTTCACTGATGAGGTCGTGAAAGGTTGACGAGTTGGTGATCATCGCCATCGTTTCTACCCCCTTTCATCCGCTTATAGGAAGTTCTTTCTCAAGAGCAGTCTATCGGGGAGGGGGAAAAGGGGTCAAGAGAGCGTGGTGGTGGGATCGGAAGCGAGCAATGAGCGGAACGGAGCGTGACCCCTCCCCACCCCGTCTTCCGACACAGGAAGCACTGGTGCGGCTCCGAAAACGAGCGGAGGGGCTGGGGTGCGCCGAACCAGAGCACTATGTCTTTCCGGCCTGCGAGCACGGGCGCATCGACCCCACTCGTCATCAGAAGAGCTGGCGAAGCGCATGGAGGGCCCTGAGGAAGGCCGCCGGTTTGGACGGTTTCCGGTTCCACGACCTGCGCCACACGTCGATCACGGAGCTGGCGGTGGCGGGCGCACCCGATGCGACGCTGATACCGATTGCCGGTCACATGTCGCGGCGTATGCTGGAGCACTACAGCCACGTGCGGATGAAGGCCAAGCGCGAGGCGGTAGAAAAACTCTCCTCGGGGCTGATGAGCGTCAGGTCGGAGGGCTTGGAGAAGGCGGCGGAGGTGAACTGAAATGCGCCGGTCGGAAGGGGTTACGTCACAACCTGCGCCACAATTCGCGGGTCGGGCCGAGCGGTGTACTACTAACTCCTTGAAAACATTGGTGGGCGGTACTGGACTCGAACCAGTGGCCTCCTGCTTGTAAGGCAGGCGCTCTAACCAACTGAGCTAACCGCCCGTGTTTTGGCCCTTTCTTTTCATGCTCCAAGTTTCCAGGATCTGCGTTCCGGACACAAGACTACTAAGTGCAACAAAGGTCGCCGGTGGTCTTTTGGTGCGTCAAAAGTTGTCCCAGACTGGCCATTTCAGGCATAGCCGCGTTCTCGATGATGGTTCCCGCCCTGCCCTCCGCGGCGAGAGAATCAATTTTTGGATATGTCGATGTTTCGGAGCTGCCACGACCCCGGAAGGCATCGGCTCCAGGCCCATGGGAGTTTCCGCAAGGCGAACGTGGGCAAGGCTAGACCTTGCAGCTCTCAAGTTCCCGGAGGTGCAGAAATGACCAATGATCCGGCGACGGCATCGATTGGAGTCGTGCCAGCAGCCAAAGCCATTGTGACACAGGCTTTAGCCGCCGGGGTTGAGACAGAAGATTCTGATGGCGTGCGACCGGAGACTGCGGACTCGGCCACACGACCCCCGATGACAGACAATCCACAGTTGGCTGTGACGGGGGATGCTGGGCTAGCGCTTCGTTGACGTTTCGGCTACGTGGTTGTCTTCGGTTTCCTGCTGGCAGGCAACACACTTAGGAGCCCACGGGACTGCCTTGAGACGGCTGGGATTGATTGTTTCACCGCAGTCTTCACACTCGCCGTACTCTCCAGTCTCGATTCGCTCCAACGCCGCTTCGATGGCTCGCCGGGCTTGCCAGTCGGCGTTCATCACATGCACAGCAAGCTCACGCAAACTTCTTGATTGCGCATGTTCAATCGGATCGGCTGTCGTTTCCACCGCCAGACCGTTAGCTTTACTCGGGGGAACGCCCAGTTTTCCCAATTGATCTTCGAGCGCCCTACGAAACTGGTTCATCTCTCGCTTGCTCATCGTACAGACCTCTTGTCAAAGGCTAACTGCGATTATTCTCCTGCACCGGTCCTGGAACAATAGGGCAGAGCACCGTTTTCAAATAGACGAGACACCTAGTTGCTCCAAGTACTCTTGCGCCCATGGCCCGTGACCGTTCTAAGTAACTTATCGGTTGGAGATCTCGTACTCGCCACCCGGAATTGCCACCAGGTTTGGCGTTTTTCTGCCGCGCCTGGTCCCGACCTGCCGCAGCCCGCGCCGACAGAGCGAGAGCAAAGGGGTTGCTGGCTCTTAGGGTGTAGCGGACATTATTCGCTTAGCGGAGGCCCACCACTGGCTTGTCCGCACGAAATGTGAATCGCACTTCGCTACGGATGGGAGCCGAACGTCCGCAGGTCGCTGCGACAACGAAACGGACCCCCGCTAGGACCGTGCGGGTGCGGGCGACCGCTGCGGCCGGGAACATCTCGATATACTTGGATGAAGTCGATGCCGAGCCGAGCCAACCGTCGCCGCAACAACAACTACATTCTGATCATCTTCGACAGTTGCCGTTACGATTCCTTTATCAGAGCCCGCCCGAAGGTGATGCGAAAACTCGGTCGTGTCGAGAAGCGTTGGTCCTATGCTTCCTGGACAGCGCCTTCCCACTACAACCTGCTGATGGGCTTGTTGCCGCATCAAAGTCCCAAACATGTATTTGCCTCCGAGTATTACAAGAAGGACTTCTTCAAGTTCAATGAGCGACTCGGGGCTGAAAACATTGAATTCAAGTCGCTCGTCCCAAAGCTTTATTTCCCCTCGTTTCTTAAAGAGAAACTGGGTTATCACACGCACGCCAGGGTCTCGCTGCCGGTTCTCAACCCGCGGACCATCCTCAACCAGGGCTTTGACAGCTACCAGCTGATGAAAGACCACAACGACATGCGCGCGATGGTTCGGGAGATGAGGTTTCCCAAAGATCGGCCGTCCTTCTACCTTCTGAACGTCGGGGAAACGCACTACCCCTACGCTTTGCCCGATGAGCCTCCCGAAGAGTGGCCGCGAATTAGCGGTGTGCATGGCGTTTTCAAGCATCTCGACGACCACATCGTGGGAGGCAAGCTCGTACGAGGCAAGAAAAGGTTCTTCGACCCAAAGGCCCTCAAGGAGCTGCGCCAGCGTCAGATCAAGGCTGTGAAGTACTTGGACCAAGTGGTGGAGGAACTATTCGATATCGTGCCGAAGAACACCTACATAACGATTACCTCCGATCACGGCGAGCTGTTCGGAGAAGACGGCTATTTCGGCCACGGTCCCATCCAGCACGACAAGGTGCTTGAGGTCCCGTTCGTGGAGGGAAAGCTACGGTGAGTTGCCCGCCCACCCAAGACCGGCGAACGGGCCAGCCGCCCGCGGCCTGGCGAATGGAACCCGCCTCGCACCTGCGATCAGCTTTTCTGCTGACCCTCACGTTGTCAGTGCTGCTATTCGAGGCACCAGAGGCCGACTCCCCGCCGTTTCACGTCGCCTACGTTGGGCCGGGCGCGGGTTTCGCGTTCCTGGGGTCTTTTCTCAGCCTCCTGATCGCCTTACTGGTCGGGGCAGCTTCGCTCTTGATCTGGCCGTTCCGCGTCTTGTGGCGCGCCTTGACCCGGAGACAGGGTCTCAAGAACGCCCGCATCCGCAAGTTGATCTTTCTTGGTCTTGACGGGCTCGAGCCCGACCTGACCGAACGGTTCATCGAGGAAGGCAAGATGCCAAACCTCGCACGCCTTCGCGACCAAGGACACTACCGCCGGCTGAGGACGACCTATCCTCCTCTTTCGCCTGTGGCGTGGGCGACTTTCTCCACCGGTGTCAACCCCGGCAAGCACAGCATGTTCGACTTCTTGAACCGCAGTATGAGGACGTACATGCCGGAACTGGCCTCCTCGAGAGTCAACAAGCCGAGACGTCATCTGCGATTGGGCAAGTGGTCGATCCCGCTCACCCGAGCCACCGTCGAGTTGCGTCGCAAAAGTCGGACGTTCTGGAACATCCTGGGAGACCAGCACGTCGGGTGCACGATCCTGCGTGTACCAATCACGTTCCCCCCCGAGAAGTTTCGCGGCCGGCTTCTGTCGGCCATGTGCACGCCCGATCTACTGGGCACCCAAGGCAGTTTCCTGCACTTCACCACGAGTGGGGGGCGTGAGTCCTTCGCCGAAGGTGGAAACCGCTACCCCCTCGAGCGCGAGGGTAACCGGCTGCGAGGAACTATCGAAGGGCCTGAAAACCCCCTACAGAGTGAGTCCGGGCCCATCAAGCTTCCGTTCTCCATCCTCCTGGGTGACGGCGCCCAGACGGCCGAGTTGTCAATCGATGGGGAGACGTACACCCTCAGGCTCAACGAGTATTCGCCGTGGGTTCGCCTCACGTTTCGAGCCGGATTCGGCGTCAAGGTACGCGGCGTCTGCCGCTTCATGCTGACCTCGACGCGGCCGGAGGTCTCCCTCTACCTGACGCCCATCAACATCGACCCCGAGAATCCTGCTCTTCCGATTTCTCAGCCCAGCTACTACGCGACCTACCTGGCCAAGTTGCTGGGAGTCTACTCCACGCTGGGGCTGGCCGAAGACACCTGGGCACTCAACGAGCGAGTTATCGACGAACAGGGGTTCCTCGAGCAGGCCTACGCGATTTGCGAGGAGCGGGAAGCAATGTTTTTTAGCGCCCTCGACAAGACGAGGCAGGGCGTGGCCGCCTGCGTGTTCGACACGAGTGACCGCGTTCAGCACATGTTCTATCGCTACCTGGAACCGGACCACCCTGCCCATGCGGCGAACCCGCCAATGTCGAACGGGGACCCCCCGGCGAGCCGCGACTACCGCGGGGCAATCGAGGATCTCTACCGGCGGATGGATGCCATCGTCGGCAGGACGATGCAGTACGTTGACGACGACACTGTTTTGTTCGTGCTCTCCGATCATGGCTTCAAGTCCTTCCAGCGGGGAATCAATCTCAATGCATGGCTTCGCGACAACGGATACCTGCATCTGAAGAACGAAGAGGGCAACGCCGGGGCCTACCTTAAGGAAGTGGACTGGAGCCGCACCCGCGCTTATACTTTTGGCCTGGCGGGAATCTACATCAACCAAAAGGGGCGCGAAGGCCAAGGCATCGTCGCCCGCGGCCCCGAAGCCGAGGCTCTCAGGAAGGAACTGGCCGACAGGCTCACCGGTCTCGTCGATGAGGACAGGAACCAAGTGGCGATCCGGCGCGCATACCCGAAAGAGGCAGTCTACAAGGGTCCTTACACAGACCTGGCGCCCGATGTTGTCGTAGGCTACAACGTCGGCTACCGCAGTTCTTGGGGGTCGGCTCTTGGTGAGACCGGAGGAGCGGTGTTCGAAGACAACCGAAAGGCTTGGAGCGGTGACCACTGTGCTGATCCCGCTATTATCCCCGGCGTCGTCTTTTGCAACCGGAAGTTCGAAGCAGAGGATCCGGGAATCGAAGATCTCGCCCCCACGGCCCTGTCACTATTTGGATTCAAAGCTCCAGCCTACATGGATGGCCGCGATCTCGGCGTCGAGGATACAAGGATCGATGCGCGGGGGTGAAGCCGGCCTTGCGCGGTCAAGGTGGTGGTTCGCGCTCGCCCTTGTTCTGGCATTCTCTCCCGGCTGCACTTCACCCGAACACTCCTCCGACACGCGGATGATCATATTGGGAGTGGACGGGATGGACCCAAAGTTCTTGGAGCGTCACTGGGATGCTCTGCCGAACCTCGATCAACTGCGCCGTCAAGGTGATTTCAAGCCGCTGGCGACCACGAACCCTCCCCAAAGCCCCGTCGCCTGGTCGAGCATGATCACCGGGATGGACCCGGGAGGGCACGGCATTTTTGACTTCGTCCATCGGGATCCTTTTACGCGGCTTCCCTTCTCGTCGATGGCCGAGACGCGGGAAGCGGGTCGGACGTTGGAGCTGGGCCCTTACGTCATCCCTCTTTCTTCGGGAACTGTCACGATAAACCGGGAGGGGACACCCTTCTGGCCGATGCTGGCTGAGCGAGGTGTGCCGGTCACGATGATTCGCATGCCTGCGAACTTCCCGCCTGTCGAATGCGGAGCCGTTTCTTTGTCAGGGATGGGCACCCCCGACATGCGCGGCACTTACGGGACGTTCACGTTCGTGACGGATGATCCCGAGGAGCGAACACGGTCGGTCTCCGGCGGCGAGATCATACGCATCCCGCCGCTCCGTCACCGAGCGGAGATCTCGATCGAGGGGCCCACGAACACCTTTCTGAAGGATCGGCCCAAGGCGTTCGCGACTCTGACCGTCCATCGAGACCCAAGCGAATCCGTCGCCAGGTTCGATCTTGACGATCAATCCGTGGTCCTTCTGGAAGGGGAATGGTCAGGCTGGATGCGAGCAGGCTTTCCTCTAATCGGCGAACTTAAGAGTGCATCGGGAATATTCCGCCTTTATCTGAAGCAGCTTCGTCCCCGCTTTCAACTCTACATCACGCCAGTCAATCTGGACCCTTCCCAGCCCGAACTGCCGATCTCGACGCCGGCTTCCTATAGCAGCGACGTCACACGGGAGTTGGGTCCGTTCTACACCCAGGGAATGGCCGAAGACACTCACGCTCTCCGGCACGATGTCTTGTCTCTCGATGAGTTCATCGAGCAGACCGAGCTTGTGTTGGACGAAAGTTGGGCTCTGTTTCGTCGCGAGCTGGAAAAGTTCGCCGGGGGTCTCCTGTTTTTCTATTTTTCCAGTGTGGACCAGAATGCCCATATGCTCTGGGGCCGCCACGATGACAAGTTGCTGCAGTTCTACCGCGCGGTGGACGAAGCGGTAGGTGAAGCGATGTCAAAGATTGACGATTCGACGACGTTGATCGTCATGTCGGATCATGGCTTCACGCGTTTCGACCGTGGAGTACATCTCAACACCATTCTGATGCGCGAAGGGTTTCTCTCCCTGGACGATCCGTCCAACACCGGAGACGACGAACTGTTCGCCCATGTTGACTGGTCTCGTACCCAAGCCTATGCGATGGGCCTCAACAGCATCTACTTGAACCGCCTCGGCCGCGAAAGAGGCGGAATCGTGTCCGAAGGGGAAGAGAGCGAGCAGATCATCGCACGGCTCACCGAACGGCTCACTGCCTTTCGCGATCCCGCTGACGGTGCACAGGTGATCGAAGAGGTTTTTACTCCTCAACAGGCCTACAGAGGCTATAATCTCAAGTTCGCTCCCGACCTCATCGTCGGTTATCGTCCGCCCTATCGTGCTTCTTGGAAAACGCCGCTAGGCGGTGTGCCCGATGCTACGGTGGAAGATAACGAAGATGAGTGGATCGGGGACCACTGCGTGGCTCCTAAGTTTGTTCCTGGGGTGTTCCTCAGTAATCGCAGGAGTTCCGTGGAGGACCCGGCGCTTCCCGATCTGACCGTGACGATTCTCGCCGAGTTCGGAACACCTGCGACACCGGAAATGGTTGGGCGCCGCCTTTTCTAGCCGGCGGCCCGTGGAGTGAATCATGTTGGGACCTTCTGTCAAGCTGGACAAGCCCTTATGGGATCGCATCAAGCGCTGCGCCGAGGCCGGGGGCTACTCCTCCCCGAAAGAGTTCATTCAACACGTTCTCGAGAGAGAGCTGGCCAAGCTCGAAGAGGCTGACTCCGACGAAGAGATCGTGAAAAAACTTCAGGGCCTCGGCTATATTGACTGAGGCCTGCTCCCGCGCACTTTAATCGTGGACTGGTGGAACGCAGCGCTTCGGGCCCTGATCGGCGGATACGCCTCCCTGTTCGGCTACCTTCACCCGTTCATCAGCCTGACAGTGTTTTCCGTACTGGTTGGGATCGGCATGCTTTGGGTCTTCGCGCGAGTGTCAAACCAGGAAGCCATCGCCCAAACCAAGAAACGCCTTCAGGCCTATCTGCTCGAACTGCGTCTGTTCGGCGACGAACCCGCTTTGCTCTGGAAGTCACAAAAGGACTTGCTGCGGACGAATATTCGCTACCTGGGCCTGATGCTGCGTCCGGCGCTGATTCTCACCGTGCCGGTCGTTATTCTGCTGTTTCATCTCGACGCGGTTTACGGTCTGGCTCCGTTGCCGGTGGGAAAGCCGGCGGTTGTCACTGTCCAGGCGATAGGACAAGTGTCGTCCAACACCCCGTCGCCCCGGTTGATCGCCACCCCCGGCTTTGCTGTCGAAACACCCGCTGTTCGAGTGCTTGAGCAGAGCCAGTTTAGTTGGCGGATCCGTCCGTTGAAGGAAACCGCCGGCAAGCTGCGGTTCAGCTGGAGCGGGGCCGAGTGGGAGAAGACGATTGCGTCTGGAGAAGGGTCCCAGTATCTATCGAGCCGCCGGGTTCGGTCTTGGCTCGATACGCTCTGGAATCCTGGCGAGGACCGACTGGAAGGTCAGCACGTCCAATGGGTCGAAGTCCGCTACCCGCCGGCTGCTATTGAGATTGGCGGCATAGAGATCCATTGGCTGATTTGGTTTTTCGTCATCTCGATGTTGAGTGCCTACCTACTCAAGGGGTATTTCAACGTCGCGGTGTAGCCCGGGCTAGCCCCGGCAGGGCGGCGGAGGGTAGCTCAGGGTGCATACCGCGCCTGCCGCTCAGTTTGACGGCTTTCGCGTTTCGCCCTACACTACAAGTGGCTTTTGCGAAGCACATAAACCCTATGCCCAAACGCCACCTCCCCTCTTCGAAGGAGGACGCTGTGAAGGAGTACAGCTACACCGTGGTCTACGAACGGATCCCGGAAGGCGGCTACAACGTCATTGTCCCGGCGATTCCTGAGATCTGCACCTTTGGTTCGACTTCCCATGAGGCGCGGGAGATGGCCCGCGACGCCATCCGCTGTTTTCTAGAGAGTGCTCGAAAAACCGGAGAGCTGATCCCCGAAGACGTGGAGCCAGCCACCGAACGAGTTGCTCTTACGCTTCCCTGACTCAAGGCCCCGCCTGCCGGTGTCGCCCGCTTGTTGTAATGCCTCGAAAACTACCTGTGCTTAGACCGAAAGCGGTACTTCGCGCGCTTGAGCGCGCGAGATTCAATATCCATCACCAAACCGGCAGCCACGCTCGACTTCTTCACAGCACCCGACCAGAACTGCGAGTGACCGTTCCGATCCACGCCAAGGACCTCCCACCTCCGACGCTAAGACGCATCCTCAAGCAGGCTGATCTGACGGCCGAAGAGTTTCGGCGGCTGCTGTAGGGTGTGGCACGAAGGGCGTTCGCGGTGCCACAAAGGTGCCGCACCCCGCCAGGTTTTCTCACACACCCTGCCGCTCGCGGCTCAGAACCCCCAGCGCCTAAGGGTTGATCCGTCAAGCACGCTACAGGGAAACGCGTTGCCACGACATGCCCTCTCAGGCCACCCGCACCAACACGATCAGCGTCAACCCGTACGCCAGGCTAGTCCCGAGCAGAACCATGCCGATGACCCGCTCGTTGTAGTGCTTGAACCAAAGATAGACCCCCGTCGCCCCAAGACCGAACAGTGCGACTGATACGAATCCGACAAAGAATCCCCAGACGTTGAGCAGCTCGTATTCATGTCCGAATCCGGCGAGATGGTGGATTCGGTTGATCATCTCAATGAAGCCACCTGTGTTTGTGCGAACTGATGCGCGGTCGCTTCCGATTCTGTAGGTCACTTTATGAAGCGTCCCGGGACGAACGATTTGCAGGACTATTCTTTTCCGGTTATTACTGATCCGCTGCAGGTTGCCGCGCACTCCATGGTCCTGTCTAAGTTGTCGAGCGAGTGCCCGAGGAGTCCTTGCCTCTTCAGGCTCTACAGTTGCGCTGGTGTCCGTGACGGTCTCCGTATGAGGGAACCACCCGCCGTGCGACATTTGGAGGGAGCTTACACCGTACATCAACAGAAACAGCCAACAAGACAGACCAAGCGCCAGATGAGTGTTCCGCATCCACGAGTACATAATGTTCACCGGGTAAGCCAATAAAGCACTAGAAACGCGGCGCTTCCGGCACCGAAGGAAACCTGGCCCCAACGAGAACCGGGACGTGCAGCCAACCAGAGATAGACTCCGGAAAGTGCCATGCCTATCAGTGCCCAGATGGCCACCTCCATGTAGTACGCCCAAAGTTGGATTCGCAGGTCAGGCGCCGCCCAGCGAGGGACGGTAGCGTGCAGCGCATTTAAGGTTTGCCCCAGGCTTGCCTGCCTGGTCTCGACGCGGAGCCTGCTTTCCTCTTCGAGCACCGTAACCTTCCGCAAACCATTCACCGTGTGGAACGGGAGAACAAGGTTTCCTTGGGCGTCATGGCGTAGAGCCCACTTTTCCAAAGGTCGGGCTAACGGAATCTGCAACGTTTCGTAGACCCGATCGGCCAACTGCTTGTCCGTAAGGTTCCCCGGCACGATGAAGTCCACTTCCTCGATCCTAGTTTCGGGCCGACGGTGTTGCTCGGGAGCCCGCAGAGTTGCATGCACTCCAGCGACCCCAAAACACGATGAGCGCGGAGAAACTCAACAGACCCGTGTACATATGGATTTTTTTGAGGAGATCGTACACAGGAAAGAAGCTATCACAAATCCGCGTATTCTTCCAGAGATTCAGTTGCTGTCGCTGCTTGCCGAGCGAGGCGAGCGAACGTTAGCCTAGTTCTCTGCCACGGCGCAAGAAAAGGAACAAAGCCCCGCGCGAGTCCGCGCCCGACCCGTCCACATCGGTCATCCCCACCGTGCAGGCGGTACCACCCTCCCTAATGTTGCGCGCACTATTGGCCGTGCTGGCCACGGTGGTGCTCTTGGGCGTTTTCAGCACGGAAGCAGCGGATACTGATTTCTGGTGGCACCTCAAGACTGGTGAATACATAGCAGAGCACCGCAAGCTTCCCGTTCCCGATCCGTTTTCTTATACCTCCGGCAAAGGCGAGCCTGCCTACCCAGGCGAAGAGAGGGTCCGTTACTTCAACCTGACTCACGAGTGGCTGGCGCAGGTTCTCTTGTGGCTTCTTTACCGGCTCGGCGGATTCCCAGCCGTTGTACTGTGGAAGGCGCTCCTTTTGGGAGCGGTGTGCTCGGCCGCGGGATGCCTGGCGGCCCGGCGAGCCAAGAATTTCTATCTCGGGATCCTCGCGGCTCTGGCTCCCGTTCCCGTGCTCACGCTATTTGCCTCAGACAGGCCGGCGCTTATCACGTTTGCGCTGGTGGCGGTTTTCGTTGTCATTCTGGAAAGCTACGTCTCCGGCGGACGGGCCGTGTGGCTGTGGATGCTCATTCCGTTGCATATAGTCTGGGCCAACTCGCACGGCGGCTTTTTTTTGGGTTGGGGAGTGCTGGCAGCCTACAGCGTCGGCGCCTGGCGGCTTCCCTCCGAGCGCCGGAAACCTCTGTGGCTCGCAGCCGGCTTGTGCGTTCTGCTGAGCGGCTTGAACCCCAACGGGTTCCGCATCCTCGAGGTCCTGCCGGCCTATCGGGGGAGCTACTTGACGAGCACGCTAATCGAATGGAAACGCCCGTTTCTGTGGGGCCCTCCCTATACCTACAACGTGTTGCTCTACTCGACCGTCGTGGCGATGATACTGGCTTGGAGGAAGCTTCGGCTCTCCGACTTGCTGCTGTTTGCCGCCTTCGGCGCAGCTTCGTTGATGGCCTTCCGTAACGTTCCGTTCATTGCCTTCTTGTCTCCGATGTTGCTGGCCTCCTACGCATGGCCGCTGTTGGCTACGAAGCTGCCTCGCCTGTCGACCGGCGTCGTCAAACTCGCTCTGTCGTTGGGGCTGGCGGGACTGCTCGTTTACCAGGCGCCGGCGGGCGGCCTCTTTCAGCTTCGGGCAGCCGAGTGGAAGTTTCCGAAGGGTGCCGCCGAATTCCTGCGGCGGAACCAAATCACCGATCCTATCTTCAACTCCTATGAATACGGAGGTTATTTGATCTGGGCGCTATGGCCCCAACAGCGAACCTTTATCGACGGCCGCGCTCTCAACGAAGCCGTTTACAGGGACTACGCCAAGATCCTCCATATCAAAGGGTCCGCCGGCCCAAAAGGAAAGGAGCTGCGAGCCGAGCTCCTCGATCGCTACGGCGTGCAGTTCGTCGTTACCAACGCCTTTGAGTTCGCTTCCGGTGTGATTTACCCTTTGGTGCTTGCTCTCTCAGGCCCCGCTTATCCCTAGTGGGCACTGATTTACGAGGATGCGCAAGCCCTTGTTTTCGCTCGCGACATTCCCCCGAACCAGCCGCTCATCGATCGCCATCGTCTCGACAAATCAGTTCTCCCGGACCACCTTTGGAGAGCCTGCAGCGAGACCATCTTGCGCAACCCGCAGTTGCCGAACTGTGCTCGCAGTCTAGGGTTTTTGTTGCGAGGGGTGGGCGATCACCCGGGCGCTCGCCGGGCGCTGTCTCTCTACCTCGAAACCATCGACTACCCCGACCCCCGGGCAAGAGAGGCCTACGAGCGCTTGGTCCGGAACTAGCCGTAGTTGATCCCTGACCGAGTCCGTACTAGCATAGGGCAAGCTAACGACGGAGTAGACCGACCTTATGAAACTTGGCTTTCGTCCATGGGAGGGCTGCACGAAGCCACTCCCGCGATCTCTTGGTCCCAGCGGGCAAGGCCGCCGCCGTCATCTCTTGTTTGCTTGCTTCGTTCCCTTTTTTCTCGGCGGCTGCGGCAGCTCGGATGCCCCTATCGCCATTCGACTTGTCGACCGCTTTCAGCCCGAGATGGTCGTGGATACGCCTACCAAGGTCAAAACGACCAGCTCGCCGATCGCGTGGAGTTTCGCTGACCCATCGCCCCCCCGGTCTTCGAAAAAGGGCACTGCCAACCTGGGATGGAAGGCAGGAGCCGGCGTGTCCGGACTTCGAATCCGCGAAGGCCGCCTTCAGGGTCGCTCGACCACCGATTTTCCAATCATCTACGTTCGCCGCGCCGAAAGACTCGAAGACGAAGACCTGCTGGCCGAAGTCGAAGTGCGCATGCGGGTCAATAAGGGCGCCAACTTCAGTCTTCAGTTCGCCGGACCCGAGGATGTCAACTTTGGCGATGTTCTGGCCAGCGCCAAGGGGCTGAGCCAACCCTGGCGTCTGACCACACCTATCGTCGCCGGGGAGAGCTTCCAGACCTATACGTTACGCCCGCGTGATTCTGTCAGCCTATCCGGCATCCACCATATCTTGTTTCGGCCAACGGATGCGAAAGGGGCCGAGTTCGAGATCGAATCCCTGCGCCTTCTTTCGCAGCGGGAGCGCCTCGCCCGGATTCCATCAGGAGTAGGGTGGCAGGGTCTTGCCGAGATCTTCCGCGAGACGGTCGTAGCCCGATCGCCCGAGTCGATCCGGCTGTCTCTGACCCTGCCCGACGATCCGTGGCTCGATCTCCATGTCGGAACGCCGGAGGACGGACCCCTCACCTTCCGCGTCACCGTTTCGTCGGTAGCGGACGAAGATGTGCCGCTACTCGAACGCACGATAACGACTCCGCATCGTTGGGAGACCGCACATGTTGATCTTGCCGGCTATGGCGGCAAGGACGTGACTCTCGCGTTTTCCCTGCCCGACGCGGAAGACGGAACACTAGGTTTTTGGGGCGCTCCGGTGGTTCGTGCGCGGGGTGGCATGCCGACACGGGCGGGCGAACCGTCAGATGCTCTGGGTCGCGCACCGGCTCCGCAGGGAATCATCCTCATGGTGGCCGACACCCTGCGAAAAGACCATCTCGCCTCTTACGGCTACAAGCGGCAAACCGCACCGACTCTCAGCCGGCTGGCCGCCGAGGGCGCCCTTTTCCAAGATGTCGTTTCTCAAGCGACTTGGACGAAGGTCTCCGTGCCTTCGATCATGACCTCGCTCTACCCCACGTCCCACGGAGTCGCCGAGGTCACGGACCGGCTTCCGGCGGTCGCGAACACGTTGGCCGAAGCTTATCGCGCAGCCGGCTACGCCACGGTTAGCTACTCCTCGGTGGCCTTTACGGGAAAGCTGACCAACCTACACCAAGGGTACGAAGAGCTCCACGAACTGGGATCGACCCAACTCGAGCGCCGCACGAAAACCGCTCGTGAGTACGCGGACCGGTTGTGCACGTGGTTGGAAGAACATCGCGATGCGCCGTTTTTTATCTTCTTTCACGTCTTCGACCCGCACGACCCCTACGAGCCCCGCCGGCCTTTCGACTCGATGTGGGCGGACCCCGGCAAAAAGGAAGCTCACGAACGCGAGGCTGACAAGCTTCGGAAAGTGATACCTGATCCCTTTATGAGAACGCGAGCCATGGGCACCCGTCAGCAATTCGAAGAGGCGGATATCGATACCGAGAAATACCTTGCCTACGACAAGGACTGGTATGACGGCGCCATCCGCGCCATGGACGTGGAGCTGGCCCGGGTGCTCGAGCGGCTGAGGACGCTCGGTCTGGCCGAAAACACAGTCATCGCGTTCATCGCCGACCACGGCGAAGAGTTCCTCGACCATGGGCGCATGTTTCACGGACAGACTCTCTATGGCGAACTGACGAACGTACCTTTGGTGCTGTTCTGGCCTGGTGTCGTGCCCGGCGGGGTCGTGATCGATGAAACGGTTCGCAGCATCGACCTGATGCCAACCTTGCTCGAGGTTACCGGACGGCCCCTGCCGGAAGGCTTGCAAGGCCAAAGCTTGGTGCCGCTCATGACGGCGGCTAGGGAGCTGCGACAGGCGGATGTGACCGAATCGACTCTGGCTGGTCTGGCCGGGAACTTGGGCTGGCAGAGACGTGCCGCGGTCTCGGAGCGCGCTACGACCCAGCAGAGCGGTGGGCCGCGCCCCCGCGAAGACGAGGCCGTCTCCATTGTCCTTGACGGCTGGAAACTGATTCATAACACGAAAAGCTCCTCGGGCAAGCCCGAGTTCGAGCTCTTTGACCATACGAAAGACCCTCTGGACCTTGCGAACGTAGCGGACGAACACCCCGACGTCGTGGAGAAGCTGCTGGCCGAGCTTCAAAACTGGAGAGAAGCCGCGCAGGCAGCCAAGCTTCCGCCCGCCGACTCAACCGAAGGCCTAAGCGACGACGAACTGCAGCGCCTGCGAAGCTTGGGCTACATCCAGTAGGCCGGTCCAACTCGCCTATCTCACGAGCGGGCAATCGTTGGGCTTGCCTCTTCTACTCCTTTTCTTCGCTCAGCGAATGTGTTCTAAGCAATTGAAATGTATTGTCTTATATCACAATTGGCTTTGTTTGGTAATTTCCATACACCGGGGATGTCATGCCTACTGTTTTGCCCGATTCTCCGTTCGTGCTTCTTCACCGTGTCCCGGAGATAGAGAATCCTAATCTCTCGCAGCTGACGGTCCGCCATGGCCGGCTCGAAAGGCGCACAACAGCTCGTCAAAATCTGTCCGTTCCCTGTGACGGCGTGCTCCCGTGAGTCTGTGCTAAGGCCGTGGGGAGCGGATTCGAGCGGATCATAGCGGATTTCCCCAAAATCTCCGCCCATCGGGCCGAGGATTCCCTTTTCTATTTCGAGCATACACTACCAGATCAACGAGCTTATCACCCGGCGGGCCTATGTTATTGATTTTGTTGGGTTG
Source organism: Bryobacterales bacterium (assembly GCA_965222095.1). Lineage (GTDB taxonomy): Bacteria > Acidobacteriota > Terriglobia > Bryobacterales > UBA6623. Next base: position 822,299 of record CBDCTD010000003.1, on the reverse strand, counting down.
GAACTGTTGTGACCGATGGGGTCGCTCGAACGTCCCGTGAGCCGCCTGGCGACGGAGCGTCGCCGCGTAGTCGAGAGGGGGTCGCCCGCTGATTGGCGGAGGAGTGTCTGCAGGCCGCGGAGCCAAACTGCCTCAAGCGTCGAGAGGAGTCTCGACGCGGCACACTGAGAGTGTGCGCCACAAAGGCCGAAAAGATGCGGACACTGGAAAGGCACGAGGTCGCGCTACACTGGCTGACCGTTGACAACCTAGTTGATACCGAACTCTATTCGCGAATACTGTACTAGGGAGGGACGGGTAATCGCTAAAACTCCCCCACGGAAACTACTCGCGAGCTGGCGGTGAACTTGCGGAAGTTGCTGTAGGTACTCAAGAACTCGCTGTTGAATCCCTTGATCAAACCTAGACGGGCTTTGAATCTCACTCGGAAGGTATCGACCAGCCAAACTTCGTCGTTGACGCGAGTTTTCTCAAATCGCAGCTTGGCGCCTTTATTGAGCTTGAACAGAAACAGCCCGAAGGAGACCTTCTCGATGGTTTCCGCTTCAAGCTTGACCCAGGCGTAGTCGTCCTTGGCGATCCAAAAGATCCCACGCAGCTTGGATAGAATTCGAGCACGCCTGTTAGCGGGTTTGTAGCCCGGTTTCGGTTCGGCGTCGATCACGTAGGTTTCGATTCCATCAACGCAATCCTCCCCCACCAGCTGAAAATCGTAAGCCCGCTGGACCTCGGCGACAAACTCGCGCTCCTCAGTTTTCTTTTTCTCTTGCTTTGCGAGACGCTTCTTGCGCTGCCGGGGTGTCTCCTTCTGCATGCGCGCGATGCTTTTTTCGAGTTTTTGCTGTTGCTTTTTCTCCTCCCGCGGCTCTAGCTCTCGGTCGTTGCGGGCGATGAGGCGTCGGTACACCGAGCCGTCGAGAATAGTGAGATCGTGAGTCTTCGACCGGCTGGATTTCAGACCCCCCTTCTTGTCGAAACTGCGCTGCTCCGACCGCTCGTGAAAGGTGTAATCGCGAGCTATCTTATCGTTCTGTTCCTCGGCGGCGAAGGCCCGACGGACAATTTCGCCGGCGGGCAGCTCAGCGCTCTCGCCGGCGCAAGGGATAAGCCACAAGGCAAGCCAAACGGCGGAGCAGCGCCGCTTCGGGTGGCCGCCGAGCTTCGGCCACACCCTTTCCGTGAGATGAGTTTTCCGCGACTTTTCGGCGAGTGCCATCGCGAATCCTATCGGGTCTCAGGCGACTGTCACGTGGGTGTTACATCCGTCGCGCGGACCTATGAAGTTACTACGCACCCGGAGTCACCTGGGTTCCCCGCGTAAGTGAAACTGCCGCGTGCACAACGAGCGCTCAGGTTCTCGTCGGCATGCTGTGCTTGGTCTTGCCAGGTCTCCTCTTTGTAGCTAAGGTCTTGGCTGGGTTCCTCCGTCGCCGGGTCGGAGAGGCCACGCATTCGCTGGAGATCCACCGGGGGCGGGATTCAAGTGCGGGCGGATATCACCGGGAGCGGGGACTTAACGGCTCGGGTGCTCCTGGCCGGCAAGAAACCCTCGGAAAACCTGGTGGACCTGGAGGGATTCGAACTTCCAACTATCACTGACTACACGTAAGTTATTAATTCTACAATGTGCCAGAAGTCGTAGAAATGCAAAAAATGCATATCCGTGGCACACTCTTGGCACACACCTTCGGGGCGCGTCTTGAGGCAGTCAATGGACGCTCTCTACCTCCGGGTCTCGACGGACCGACAGACTACGGAAAACCAGTTCGAGGACCTTCTCCAAGTCGCTCAGGGAGACGGCTCTGATCGCGATTGGGGCAGAATCCGGGACCTGCTCTCCAAATGTATTCACCTGGAGACAGTAGGGGACCGGACAGCCTACTCGGTGAACCCCCAAATCGTTGCCGAACTAGCCGACCGCTTCGTCTATGTAGAGCAAGGAAGATCCAGCCGGAAGGGTTCCAGGAATCGACCGCTGTTCGAGCAGATGAAGCGGGACGCTGCCCTAAGAAAGTTCGACCGCTTGCTGGTTTGGAAGGTCTCCCGCCTGGGGAGGGACATGAGAGAGGTGATTTCTACGGTCTATGAGTTGGCCGACCTTGGAGTCACTGTAGTCCCCGTCAAATCGCAAACCGGTCCCATCAACTCCACGATGGGCAAGCTCCTATGGGCGATCCAGGCCTGGTTTGCTGAGATGGAGAACGAGGAGCGATCGGAGACGATCAAGGCGGGTCAAGTGAGGGCCAAGGCTGCGGGGAAGCAGATCGGCAGACCAAAGGTTGTTTTCGACCGGCAGGAGGTCATCAAGCTTCGAGAACAGAAGGGGTGGAGTTGGTCGAGAATCGCTCGTGAACTAGGCGTTGGAGAGGGAACGGTACGACGGACCTATCAGGCGCTCCGCAACCGTGTCTAGCCCTGCCAAAAATATGCAGTGCAATTGTGGCAGCAGGGACCCGCGTGGGCAGAAGACATCCCAGAACTTGGATCAGCTCCGACCGCTTCCGACATAAGGGATTGTCGGAAGTAAGAGTCGTTGCAGGTCTCGCGTCTGCACCATCTGCCATTTTTCTCTAGTGGCTCCGTTAACGGGACCGCGTTGCGTCGCTTCCCAACGATCGACCCTACCGAGCGACGAGCCCCCCGTCGATCGTCATCATGTGGCCGACTACAAACGAGGCCTTGTCCGAGCAGAGCCAGATGACGGCCTCAGCGATCTCCTCGGGCTGGCCCGGACGTCCAATCGGCTGCCAGCTATCGGCTTCCGCCTTCATGTCGGGGTTGCTCGCGTGAATACGGTCCAGGAGGGGCGTGTTGATCAGACCCGGACACACGGCGTTGATGCGGATGCCCCTGTCGGCATACTCCACGGCGGCCGACTTGGTCATTCCAGAGACCCCGTGCTTGCTGGCCACATAGATTGGTTGGTGAGGTACGCCGACCAACCCCGCGACCGACGAGGTGTTGACGATTGCACCGAAGCCCTGTTCCAGCATCTGCGGGATCTCGTACTTCATACAGAGCCAGACACCTTTGAGGTTTGTATCGATCACGGATTGGAAGGTCTCCTCGGCGTATCGCTCGTCTGGGTTGGAGTATTCGCGCTCAAGACCTGCGTTGTTGAAGGCGCAATCGAGCTGGCCGTAGGTCTCCACCGTCTTGTGGACTAGCGCCTCCACCTCGTCCGATAGCGATACGTCGGCCTTGACGAATGTAGCTTCTCCATCGGAGTTCTTGATCATGCAGACGGTCTCGTCGCTGCCCTCGACATCCACGTCGGAGACGACGGTCTTGGCTCCCTCTCGAGCGAAGGCCAGTGCTGTGGCCCGACCGATGCCGGATGCGCCGCCAGTTACAAGTGCGACCTTGCCTACGAACCATTTAGGCATGGTTGTTCCTCTTATGTGTTAGGGCTTCGCCCATATTTTGAGCTAAACGACACGAAGCCGTTTCCATCGGCCAGACGGCACCTCTACGAGTTGCCGACGATACGGACAAGCGGCCCACGATCGGTCGCTTCGGCGTTCTGCGGGATCTCCCCTTAATTGCCATAGGAAACTAGTTACACCACATCAGCACTACGTTGCCGGCGGCCATTTCCGGGAAGCCGACAATAGGAGGATGGCCATAATCGACCAACGCCCTCGGACAGCGATTCACGGTGTGGTTTCCCGTGGTTTGATTGCTGCGGCTGTTGCGCCTTGGATTGCGCTTATAACCAACCTGGGTTCCGCTAACTGGATGTGATGACTGCTGGTCCTTGCAACGACGTGCTCGCCGTACCTCGATGCACGTGCCAAATCATCCTGCAACCGGCGTTTATATTGTAACTTGTCCGGAGGGAGGTGGCTGGGCCCGGTCGGTAGTCTTCTTGTCAGTACGACGAGCGGAATGTCACCCACTCGGTAGCCGCCATCGTTCGTTCGGGTGAGCGAATAGACTTCCGTCAGATCCTGACGTATATCCTCAACATCTCCTCCAGCGATTTGGGAGGCAGACAGCGGCAACGACATGAGGCACCGCCGCAGCATCTGTATATTGGATGGGAGCCGGTCGAACGGGGGATTCAACCTTGGTGCGGCTTCCGGCCCGCCGCCCGTTTTTCCGACAAGAACACGGCTCCCGAACTCCCGATCTGCGATAAGATCTCGGATAGCGTGGCTCGCGTCCGATCGAAAGAAAGGCCGCTACGGGCGGTAGCCGCACACAAACCTGAATCGGGGAGCCGATCATGAAACCACTCCATCGCCGCGATCTTTTGAAGACCGCCGCCGCCGTTGGTGCGGTCTCGCTTCTGGGCACGTCCCGAAGCTGGGCGGGCGCCAACGATCGCATCTGCGTCGCCGTCATCGGGATGGGCGGCCGCGGTGGCAGTGTGATGAAAACCGTCGCCGCTCTCGACAACATTAGAAGTCGTGACGCTCTGCGATCCGGATCAGAACCGCATGCGTGAACGCGCCGGCGAGTTGGAGGCGCGGACCGGCAAGAAGCCGAAGCTCGAGCCGGATCTGCGTCGCATCATGGACGACTCCTCCGTCGACGCCGTGATCATCACCTGCTGCAATCACTGGCACGCACCCGCGGGCATTCTGGCCTGTCAAGCGAACAAGCACGCCTACGTCGAGAAGCCCGTCTCGCACAACATCAAGGAAGGGCGCATGCTGGTCGAGGCGGCGCGCAAGTACAAGCGCGTCGTGATGGGCGGGACGCAGCGGCGTTCGCACCCGAACTTCCGCCACGCTATCCAGCTCATCCACGACGGCGTGATTGGCGACATCTACATGACGCGCTGGCTGCTGCCCGGACCGCGTAACTCCATCGGCTTCAAACAGCCCGAGCCCCCGCCGAGCTGGCTTCATTGGGACCTCTGGCGCGGGCCTGCCCCCGACCAGCCATTCCACCGCAACCTGGTGCACTACAACTGGCACTGGTTCTGGGATTTCGGCAACGGCGAGATGGGGAACAACGGCAGCCACTCCGTCGACATTTGCCACTGGGGACTCGGGAAAGAGAAGGGCCTGCCCACCCGGGTCCACGCCGTCGGGGGACGCTTCGGCTACAAAGACCAGGCCGAGACGCCGAACACGATGACCGCGACTTACGAGTTCGACGACGGGACGGTCCTGGTCGGCGAGATCCGCGGCCTCTATACCGGCGAGCCCCGCCGTTGGCACTTCTATGGAACCAAGGGCCACATGGAGATCGCTCCCTCCGGGCTGTTCAAAGTCTATATGGGCCGCAGCAAGGAGCCGGAGCCGGATCTGAAAGCCCCGCAGGAGCCCACCAAGAGCTTCCAGCCGATCGACGACATTCAGTTCACGAACTGGTTCGACGCAATGCGGACGGGCAAGCCCGAGATGCTCAACGCCGAGATCGAAGACATCTATCTATCGAACGCGTTCTGCCATCTCGCCAACACTTCCTATCGCCTCGGACGCCAATTGCGCTTCGACCCGGCCAGTGAAACCTTCGAGGGCGACGAGCAGGCGGATCAAATGCTGACGCGGACCTATCACAAAGACTTCCCGCTGCCCGCGAAGGTGTAGCCTTATCTGGTGCACTACTTGGGGTCTGATTGACAAGCCCCTATGACAGCCCTATTCTTAGCCTAGAAGTTTGCGTCGAGGTAAAGCGGCAAAGCCCGGGAACAAGCAACCTTCGCCCGACGCAGCGAAATAGAAGGGAGCGTAGAAGGCTGTGAGCTACCTTCGCGTTTCACTCGTGGCCCTCGGGTCAATGTTGGCTTTGCTGTTTCTTAGCCACCAACCTCCCGCCGCCGCCGCGCCCCAGGAAAACGAAGCCGATTCCTCCGAGCGGGCTGAGTCCGTTGCCCCCAAATTCTTCAACGACGAAGTCCTACCTATTCTAAGAGCCAACTGCGTCCGCTGCCACGGCCCGGCGGTCGCCACCAGACAACTTAACCTGAACACACTTCAAGGAGTCCTAAAGGGAAGCGCGTCCGGCGCGATTCTGGTCCCGGGCAGCCCCCACAAAAGCAAGCTCTACGAGATGGTGAGCCAAGGCTTAATGCCGGCCGACAAACCGGGCTCAGTTTCTTCCGACGATGTGGCAACGATCGGGCGCTGGATCGAAACGGTCACTGCCTCCGAATTGCGCAGTGCGCGGGGGGCCACACCCGTCATCGAAAACGAAGTCGTCGCGGTCATGTGGATGCACTGCACTCCGTGCCATGGCCCGCACCTTCAGGAGGCAGGCCTCGACCTCCGTACTCGCGCTTCCATGCTCCAAGGAGGGGAATCGGGGCCGGCGATCGTGCCCGGCAGTCCCGATCGGAGTCTGATCGTCGAGAAAATTCGAGCGGGTGAGATGCCTCCACCCGAGCGCTATCAGGAAGCCGGTACCCCGCCGGTACCCAAAGCCAGCCTCGAAAAGTTGGCGGCTTGGATCGAGCAAGGAGCACCACCGGAAGAAACGAAGCCGGACGTCAGGCCAATAGAATCCGACCCACTGGTGTCGGACCAGGACCGAGAGTTCTGGGCGTTTCAGCCTCCGAAGCGCGCGACGCCCCCTTCCGTCGCCAGTTCTGATTTGGTTCGTAACCCGATCGACGCTTTTCTACTACGAAAGCTCGAAGAAGAGGGACTGACGCTTTCGCCCGAGGCCGATCGGTTTACGCTGATCCGTCGGGCGCATTTAGATCTAACCGGTTTGCCACCAGAGCCGGAGGAGGTCGAACGGTTCCTGGCCGGCCGCGATCCAAAAGCCTACGAGAACCTGATCAACCGGCTGCTCGAGTCACCTCGGTACGGCGAACGGTGGGGGCGCTATTGGCTCGATGTGGCCGGCTACCGGGAACATCCCTACGCTTGGCGCTACCGTGACTACGTCATCCGCTCGTTCAATGCCGACAAACCCTACGATCGATTCCTCGACGAGCAGATCGCCGGCGACGAACTGCTCGATTACGAAAACGCTCCCGTGATCACCGAGGAGATGATGGACAACCTCGTCGCCACCGGGTTCTTGCGGATGGCGGTCGATGACACGGGCAACCGGGCGACGAACTTTCTTCCCGACCGCTTCCAGGTCGTTGCCGACGAAGTCCAGATTTTTAGCTCGGCAGCGCTGGGGTTGACGCTGCAGTGCGCTCGCTGCCACGACCACAAATTCGACCCTCTTCCGCAGCGTGACTACTATCGTCTGTTGGCTATCTTCCAGGGAGCCTATGACCCCTACGACTGGATCCCTCCCGCTTTCAGCGATGATCCAGAACGCAAGATGCTCTATTTCGACACCAGGGTCATGCCCTACGTGACTCCACGCACGAATCCTATCAAGCTTGCTGAGGAACGCAAGAGGGCTGAAGCACACAACAAAAAGTTGGACCAGGAAATCGAGGCGCTCGAAGCTACTCTGAAGCAGAAGGCGGAACCTCTCAAAAAGAGGCTTGTCGAGCAGCGCTTGGCCGAGCTTCCGGAGGACCTGCATGACGACCTGCGCAAGATGTTGGCGACACCTCCCGAGGAAAGGAATGAGTTTCAGAAGCAGCTAGCGGAGAAGTTCGGCAAGCGCTTGGAGCTCGTCGGCAACCACCTGGAAGCGGTCCTGAGAAAGATGGACCGGGAATACAAGCGAGCGGCGGAGGAGACCGAGCGGCGGGTTGCATTGCTGAAGGCCCGGAAGCATCGGGAAGCGAAGATTCGGGCCCTATGGGATCGCGGTGACCCCGCGCCGATGTATGTACTTCGCAGAGGCGATCCGATGAGTCCCGGTCAACGGGTGGGGCCGGGCGTACCCGTTGTACTGGTCAATGGCAAGGCTCCCTTTGTAGTCAGCCCGCCTCCGGGCGCCAAAAAGACCGGACGGCGCTTGGCTCTGGCCCGGTGGTTGACTCAGCCCGACCACCCTCTGACGGCCCGCGTGATGGTCAACCGAATTTGGAAGCGCCACTTCGGAGAAGGCATCGTTTCGACCCTTGACGATTTCGGCCGCATGGGCGCGCGCCCAACGCATCCTGAACTGCTCGACTGGCTGGCCACGGAGTTCGTTCGGCAGGGCTGGAGCATGAAGGCCATGCATCGGCTCATGATGACCTCGCGCACCTACCGTCAGGCCTCGAAGGTAAAGCGTGAGCATAAAGCGCGCGACCCCGAGAACAAACTGCTTTCGAGGATGCCGCTCAGGCGCATGGACGCCGAGGCCCTCTATGACAGTCTTCTTCTTGTAGCAGGCCGACTTGACGAAACCAGGTTCGGCCCGCCGGATCCGGTGCAGGTGCTCGAGAGCGGCTTGGCGACATCGATCGAGAAAGAGACGGGATGGCGGCGGAGTGTCTACGTGAGGCAGAGATACAAACGATCGGGTGTCCCGACTCTGCTCGATAACTTCGATTATCCGGAGCTGAGCCCCAATTGCGTCAGCCGCAACGAGGCAACCGTGGCTCCGCAGGCTCTGCACCTAATGAACGATTCCATGATTCGCGGACTCGCCGCTTCCTTCGCGGCCCGCGTAAAGCGAGAGGCTGGAAATGACCGGCCGCGGCAGGTCGAGAGGGTTTACTGGGTTGCCCTGAGCCGCCCACCCACCGCCGAAGAGCGTAAAATAGGCCTTGCGAAGCTAGCCCAGCTCAGTGCGGCTTGGGCCCGGAAGTCTCTACCGAGCAATGAGAACACGGAAACTCGCGCCCTGGTGACGTTCTGTCACACGGTTCTCAACTCGGCGGCGTTCATTTACGTTGATTAGTCAAGCACAGGCCATCATGGCCGACTCTCGACCGAAGCGCGATGACGAAATGTCGATGACTCGAAGGAGCTTCTTCGAGCAGGTACCGACCGGCATCTACGGGGCAGCCCTAACCTACATACTCGGTCGGGACGTGTTCGGAGGGTCGGGCCTGTTGGCCGCGGAACCGCCTCCTACGACTGCGGGCACGGGTCCGAGAGTCTACGATCTGAAACCGCGTGCTCCCCAATTCGCGCCCAAGGCGAAGTCTGTGATCTTGCTGTTTCAAAACGGCGGCCCCAGCCAGATGGACCTTTTTGATCCCAAGCCGGCGCTTGACAAGCATCACGGAGAAACCTACCTACACAAGCTTCATCCGGAAGAGATCACCGACCCTCACCAAGCCCGCGGGATCCTGCGCAGTCCTTTCAAGTTCGTCCAGCACGGCCAGTCGGGGATTTCGCTCTCCGAGGTGCTGCCCTATCTTGGGCGGCAGGTGGATGATATCGCGTTGATTCGCTCGATGTTTACGACGAGCCCCGTCCACCCCCTGGCGGCAGCCAAGTTTCACACCGGCCGGACCATCCCAGGTTTCGCCAGTCTGGGCGCTTGGGTGACCTATGCTTTGGGCAGCGAAAACCAGAACCTACCCGCGTTCGTCGTCCTCGACGACCCTTTGGGACTGCCGGTGGACGGAACACGGGGCTGGCAAGCGGGCTTCCTGCCGCCGGTTTACCAAGGTACGCGCGTGCGTTCGACAGGGTCGCCGATCTTGAACCTGCATCCCGAGCAGAAGCGGCCCGCTGAGGTCGTGGCATTGCAGCGGGACTTGCTGGCCCGACTAGACCGCATCCACAAACGCGAGCGGCCAAGCCAATTGCAGCTCGATGCGCGCATCGCAAGCTACGAGCTCGCGGCGAAAATGCAGTTGGAGGCCACCGCAGCGCTCGACATTTCCCAAGAAAGCGAGCAAACGTTGGGGATGTACGGTGTCGGCGAGAAGGCTGTCTACCGCGGACGTTTGCACCCCATGGAAGGCAAGGATTCCTACGCCAGACGCTGCATCATGGCCCGTCGGTTGGTGGAGCGGGGTGTACGGTTCGTTCAGATCATCGTCAACGTTCAAATATGGGACACCCACTCTCACGGTGACAACGACTTGCGCGCGGCCTGCGAGAAAACCGACAAGCCCGTAGCCGCGCTTCTTAAAGACTTAAAGGAACGCGGCTTGCTCGAAAGTACCTTGGTTCTTTGGGCGGGCGAATTCGGGAGACTACCGATCGCACAGTTCCAAACCGGACAGCCCGAACCCGGCCGCGATCACAACCACCACGCCTTTAGCGCCTGGATGGCCGGCGGCGGCGTCAAAGGTGGGGCCGTCTACGGCGCCACCGACGAACTCGGCTACAAGGCCGTCGAAAATCAGGTGAGCGTCGCCGATTGGCACGCCACGGTGTTGCACCAATTGGGTCTTCACCATGAAGACTTGTTCTTCGAACGCAACGGCTTCAAAGAAAGACTCACTTTCACCCACAAGCCGCGCGTAGTGAAAGAGATCTTGGCCTGAGGCACTTTCTGCGGCGTTCTCAAGTTAATGGCATCAAGGCGGCGTTGGCTCTACACGGCGCCTACGTTTCTCCCCTTTCAACAGGGATCACGTCGCCGTCTTCCAGTCAGTGAAAGCTCGCTCCCGCAGGAGTCGGTGGTGGATCGCCTTGAGTTGATGACGTCCAACTCGGAGACGTTGTGGATCGGCCTGTGGACCGAGAGAAATCGTCGGGCCTGAGTCGCCGATTGAATCGACGCATCTGGCGTTCCTGCTCCCAGGTGTGCTGGTGAGAGACTTCGGCTCGATTGTTTTCGTATTGCCCGGTTCGATGGGTGACTGATGGGAAGACCTCTCGGTGCGCAGCCGGGTAGCTCGCAGCTTGTCGGTAATGAGTTGCAGTGGTAGCCTCCCCTGGTGTTTCAAAACCTTGCGAAAGAAGCGCCTAGCCGTGCTCCCAGACCCACGTTGCTCAGGCCGTTATCGAAGAGCCTTGTCGACCAGCGTTATGAACCATTGGATCAACCCCTCGCCGTTAGAACGAAGTCGCCTGCGGCGACGGACGCTACGCGTGGGCATTACAGCTGGCTGTAAGAGCTAAGTTGTTGAAAAAGCTGGTGGACCTGGAGGGATTCGAACCCTCGACCTCTTCCATGCCATGGAAGCGCGCTCCCAACTGCGCCACAGGCCCCTCGGAAGGTTTACTTTTCCTAGAATACCACGGCCTTGCGGGTCCATTTCCTCGTCCCGAGGGTGTGCGTTAGCAGTGAACTGAGATCAAATGCGGAGGCTCGCCGGCCCCGGTCGTGAGCTTCGCCCCGAACACCTCTCTGTAAGGGTGATTGAAAATCTTCTGTTGAATGAAAGGATGAATGGCGAGCAAGGCAGCGTCTGGGCGACCATTTGATCGAGTGACCGTTTCGTCGAAAACCGACCGGGTTGCTTCTCCTTGGGTGGCCGTTAGGCCCAACGCACACATTCGCCGCTCGGTGCTCGCGGCTTTGAAATGTTAAAGGCGAAGCGCTTGACCAGTTAGCCATCTACTATCGCAGGCGGCAACCTGCAACGCTTGCCACTGCCAAGCTGACTGGAGATCTCCGCGCCTACGAAATCACGGAATCCTGCTCGCGACCAGTTCGGCGATGTCTACTACCTGGATGTCCTCTCGATGAGCGTGTTGAGCGGCGTCGTTCAGCATAATCGGACAGTAGGGACAAGCCACGGCCACGGTCCGAGCACCTGTCTCAATGATCTCGTCAAACCGCTTGTGGTTAACGCGGCCACCGGGTAGCTCGGCTTTGTCGTCGGCAATGAACAGTTGGGCGCCACCCGCCCCACAACAGAAAGTGTGCTCGCGGTTGCGCCGCATCTCGACGACGTCGCCGCCACAGGCTTCGATAACAGCACGCGGCTGACGCACGACTCCCCTTCCTCTAGCCAAGTAACACGGGTCGTGGTAGGTAACGGTCTCACGCTCAGGCCGGATCCCTAAATCGGGCATCAGCTCGTCAATCAGCTCGCTGTGGTGCAGAACGCGAATACCCAGCTCCTGATACGAGGTATTTTGACGGTAATCGACATCTAACATTCGGCTGCAGTGAGGGCAGCAGGTTACTATGTTCTTCGCCTTTTCGTCACGGAAGACATCGATGACCTTCTCGGAAAGCTCCAGGTAGAGGTATTCGTTGCCTGCCCGGCGGGCAGGCTCGCCGCAGCAAGTTTCTCGCTCGAGCACTCCCCAGGAAACCTGCGACGTTTCGAGAATTTTCTTCATGGCCCGGGCGACGTCTTGCCCATGCGGATCATAAGAGTTCCCGCAGCCGAGCCAAAGTAGCCATTGCTGGCTTCCGTCAAAGATGGGAAACTTCTCCCCTTCAACCAGCTTGGCGCGGACATCGTGGCCCACTCGCCAGGGATTGTGCGGTGCCCGTTCCATGGCCCTGAACAAATCCGACAGCTTGTCGTTGTGGGTGCGGCCCTCGCTGACCAGCCCTCGCCGCAGATCGAGAATTTTCGCGCCCACGTGCTCGATCCCTACGGGGCAAGCTTGCTCACACGCGCCACAGGAAAGGCACTGGAACAGGTCCTGCTCCGGAACCCAGCTCTGACCGGTATTAACCTCTTGAGCGGTGCCGGCTATCACGTCTCCACCCGCCAGCCACCCTCGCTGCATCTGCAAGATTACTTCCTTGGGGTTGAGTGATCCGCCGATCGTATTCGCGGGGCAGACGTCGGTGCAACGGCCGCACTCGACGCAAGTATTTACATCAAGAATATCCTTAGCGGAGAGATCCCCGAAGTGCAGCATCCCAAAGTCGTTGTCGTCTTCGTCTCGCAACGCTCGCATGCCGCTGGTCGTCTCCTCGCGAAAAAAGATCACGATTGGGGCCAACACCAAGTGCAGGTGCTTCGAGTGCGGAATGACAAAGAACATGGCGAGGAAAGACAGCGTGTGGAGCCACCAGTTGATCCGCCAAGCCGTGGTCTCCACCTCGACCCCGCGCCAACCAACTAGATAGGTAACCATTAACGATGCAATCAAGACCGTAACGAGGCCGGATGAAACCGATAAGCCGCCCAACGTGGCGGGACGAAGCACGAACCGCCGGAACGCCAGCCCAACGATACCCGCCAGGACCGCGATCGCCCACAAGGCTGCAAATGCCCCGTACCAGCTTTGGTCCGCCAGAGCGTGCTCCAGTCCCAACAATCCCAGCGACAGATGATCGATGCTGACCCACGCAAACGCAAAAAAGCCCCACATCACCAGAGCGTGGAGGAAGCCCGCGACCGGGCGCTCACGTATAACGCGCGTTTGCAGCATCACTTCGGCAAACGCTCGCCACAGCCGGCGGCCGGGGTGATCGAGGGACAAGCTGGGCCGGGCAGTTCGCATCGGCCCGAGGCGCTTCCACAAAACCCAGAAAAAATACCCGACACTCAGGCCTAAGACCAGCAGAAAAACGAGACGGGAGATCATTGTGGGAAGGCCGAAGTTAGGCGGCTAAGCGGATCATAACGCAGTCCGGAATCAATTGAGTTCCTTGGATCAACGAATAGTGTTCGGCGACAAGAGAGGGTCTAGCTTCAAACGCCCCCGGAAGAGAGCTCGTGCATTATAGTCATTAGTAGGGAGGGAGTAATGGCCACGACCAAGCGCCGAGGGAGAAAAAACTCGCCGAGAAAGCTCTGGGACATTTTCTCAACCTCGCCTGGCGAAGGTATTGCGACGACGACTTCTACCGGCCAGACTATCGTCGATGCGAACGAGCTCTTCGAGGAGCCGGACGTCCAAAGTTCATCCAGGAGCTGAAAAAGTATAACTTTACTGATGAGTCCATGGAACGGAAGCCCACTTAACCCGAACCCCACTGTCATAGATACCATGGAATCTGCTGCTGCTTCCCCTGCTGGGCGGGTTCAGTTTCCTCCACGTCTGTCATCGCTTCCGCTTTCGTAGCCAACGTCTTCAGGGATACCGGTTGCTGTTTGAATCCGCTGTCGTGGGCGCGATCCTATTGGGATGCGCCCAGCCTGATCATTCTTGGAGTTGTACAAACTTCCACGGGTCAGAATCTGGCGGCGCTTTGGGTGCGGATCCTGCCCTTTCCATTCGGGGGGACCGCTATCGCGGCCTTTCTGCTCGGCCCAACGATTGCCTTCCTCATCAACTTTCGAATTAACAGGGAGCGCGCTAAACAGATCGCGATCGAGGAGCTCAACGACTCAATGCTCCGGCTCCTGTATGAGGCCGTAAGACGCAACAAACCCATAGTAATAACGCTTGACAGTCGAGAGGTTTATGTCGGTTACGTCTTGAACGCCCCCAACCTCGAGCGCGAAAGTGTACATGCCGGTTTAGTACCCCTGTTGAGCGGTTACCGCGATCATACAACGCTAAAAATCCATTTCAGCGTTGACTACGAAAAAGTTTCTGACTCTCAGAACATCGACCGGAACGATTTCTTGATCGCCCTCCCTCTTGTTCGTGTGACGAGCGCTCAATGGTTCGACCTGAGGGTGTACGCCGAGTTCTTGTTGGCAGGAGGCAGAAGGGTCCCCGGAGAAACGGAATAAGCCATCTTCTCCGGTGGTTCTTCCGTCCCGATTACCAACGCGCGTCGGAACAACGTCCCTGAAATCAGAAAGAGGGCGGCCACACCGCAGACGGTGGACCTATTCCTGCCGCGCTTTCCGAACGGCTTTCGTCAGCGCGGGTACAACTTCGAAAAGGTCCCCCACGATCCCGTAGTCGGCTAGCTCAAAGATAGGTGCCCCGGAGTCTCGATTGATGGCAACGATCGTCTTCGAACCCTTCATGCCTACCATATGCTGAATGGCGCCGGAGATGCCGAGAGCAACATAGAGCTTAGGCGAAACAGTCTGGCCGGAGCTCCCAATTTGGCGCTCCAGGGGCAGCCAGCCGTTGTCGCAGATCGGTCGGGAGGCGGCAATCTCTCCGCCGAAAGCATCGGCCAATTCTTCTGCGACACGAATGTTTTCGGCGTCCTTGATACCTCGCCCGACGGAAACAATGATTCCGGCCGAAGAGAGGTCGACTTCGCCTTTGGATTCGCGAAAGGGTTCCCCGGAACGGGTGCGGATGTCCTCTGCCTTCAGGGCGACGTCGATCTGGCTTACGGCCACTGGGATCTGCGCCCTTTTGAGCTGGTCGGCGCGGAAAGCTCCTGACTGCAGAGATGCAAAGAAAGGGGGTTCGCCGCTCAAAGTTACATCCGCGTTCAGCTTGCCTTGAAAAAGCTGTCGCACGAAGACCAGCTCCCCGTCTTGGTACGTCGCACCAACCGCGTCGCTGAGGAATGCACGTCCGAGGGATGCCGCCAGCTTCGGTCCGAAGTCGCGAACCCGGTACGTATGCGGAAATAGAACAACGCCCGGCCTGACCTGATCGAGCAGTTGCCGAAGCGCAAGGGCGTAACCGTCGGGAGAGTAATGCCCGAGCAACTCATGATCGACGGAAAAAACTCTATCGACCTGGCACTCCGCCAACCCCTCGGCCAGCGGCCCGATTCCTGCGCCTAGGACCGCTGCGTCAACACCGCTGCCACAGGACGCCGCAATCTGCTGGCCGCCGGCAAGCGCTTCCCAAGACATCTTGTGCCATTTGCCCCCTTGCTGCTCGGTGACCACCAGAAGGTTCATAGGACGCGCGCCTCGAACCTCAGCTTCTCGACGAGCTGCGCCGCCACATCGTCAGCCGCGCCCTCTAAAAACTGCGCTTGCTTCGCCCTTTGAGGCGTATAAAGACGGCGGACGATTTGACCTGAGGACAACGTAACGCCCAGCTCGCTCGGCGTGTAGCGCTGCAAGGGTTTGGTCTTTGCTTTCTTGATGCCCATCAAGGTGGCGTAACGGGGCTTGTTGATACCGGACTGAATCGTCAGAAGTGACGGCAGCGGAAGCTCGACGTCTTGGAACCATCCCGCTTCGAGTTCTCGCTTGACTCGGATGTGATCCTGCTCGACGCTGACTTCTACAATGATGGTCGCGTGCGGCAGGCCGAGCAGCTCAGCCAAGATCACGCCGGTTTGCCCGAAACCCATATCGTCGGATTGCAAGCCTGTAAGGACCAAGTCGCAGCGCTCTTCTCGTTTCAGAGCGGCCGCCAGCACTTGCGCCGTAGTGTAAGCATCCGCTCGAGATAACTGATCGTCTTCGATCAGGAGACCGCGATCGGCCCCTTTCGCCAACGCCTCGCGGATCGTCGACGCGGTTCGTGCCGGCCCGGCCGAGACAGCCACCACTTCTCCGCCGTGCGTCTCTTTGATCCGGAGTGCCTCCTCCATCGCGAAGGAGTCGGGCTCGTTCATCTCGTAGCCGAGGTCAGACTCTCGGATCCAGTGGCCGCTTTCCTCCACTCGGATCGTCGAATCCCCAGCCGCTACTTGCTTGAGGCAAACGAAGATATTCATCGTGACCTAAGCCTTTAGTAGGGTCCCCCGGCCCCTAGGACGAACCGGTTGCCGCCCGGTACTCGCCGCCGCTCACGAGCCGTTGGCGTAACGCTTGAAAACGAGGGCGCCGTTGGTGCCGCCGAAACCGAAGGAGTTCGTCAGCGCGTACTCCATCTCCATGGGCCGCGACCGATTGGGGACAAAGTCGAGGTCGCACTCGGGATCCGGCTTGAAGTGGTTGATCGTCGGCGGGGCCACCTGGTCACGCAACGCCAAGACGACCACACCGGCCTCGAGCCCCCCCGCGCCACCGAGCAAATGCCCGGTCATTGACTTGGTTGAGCTGACAGCCAGCTTGTGGGCATGCTCGCCAAACGTTTCCTTGATGCCTTCGGACTCAATCCGGTCGCCGACGGGCGTCGATGTTCCGTGGGCGTTGATATAACTAATCGCCTCCTTGGAAATGCCGGCATCGTGAATGGCATTCAACATCACGCGACGCGCGCCGTTGCCATCCTCGGGCGGAGATGTAATGTGGTGCGCGTCCCCGCTCATGCCGTATCCGACCAGCTCAGCGACGATCGGCGCCCCGCGACGCACGGCAAAGTCCAGACTCTCCAGGATCAGGACTCCAGCACCCTCACCCACCACAAATCCGTCCCGGTCGACGTCCCAGGGGCGGGAAGCGTGCTCGGGTTCATCATTCCGAGTCGAAAGGGCTTTCATCGCCGCAAACCCCCCAACCCCCATCGGTGTTATAGCCGCCTCGGCCCCGCCACAGATCATCACATCCGCTTCACCGCGAGCGATGATCCGGAAAGAGTCGCCTACCGCGTGGGCTCCCGTCGTGCACGCGGTGGCCGTCGCGGAATTCGGACCCTTGGCGCCGAAACGGATCGACACTTGCCCGGACGCCAAGTTGACGATGCTGCCCGGAATGAAGAAAGGGGAGATTCTGCGAGGGCCACCCTCGAGCAGCGCGCGGTGTTCACGTTCGATCACGTCGAACCCGCCGATGCCGCTGCCGATGTAGACACCCACGCGCTCGGCGATGTCAGGGGTTATGGAAAGGCTGGAAGCTCGAAGCGCGAACTCTGCGCCGGCGATCGCGAAAAAGATGAATCGCCCCATCTTCTTGAGATCCTTCTTGCCCACATAGTCGAGCGGATCAAAGCCACTAACTTCGCCGGCGATTCGACAAGCGAAGCCCTCAGAGTCGAACAGTGTGATCGGGCCGATGCCGTTTCTGCCTTCGCAAAGAGCTTGCCACGTCTCCTCCGTCCCCTCCCCAACCGGAGACACAAGGCCCACTCCCGTAACGACGACCCTCCGTGGCAATCCAACTCCCTCCTACTCGCACCGACGCAGGCGGCACTCACTTCTTCTTTTTTTTAACGCGTGTCTCCAGGTACTTGACAGCGTCATCTACCGTCCTGATCTTTTCGGCCTGCTCGTCAGGAATGTCGATGTTGAACCTTTCCTCAAACGCCATGATCAGCTCCACGATGTCGAGTGAATCGGCATTCAGCGTCTCGACGAACGAAGCGTCGCGTGTCACTTCGGACTCCTCGACGCTCAGCTGCTCACAAATAATCTCCTTCACCTGCTGCTCGACGTCCATGTAGCCTCCTGGAAACAGTTAAGGGGAATCCTTGATTCTAGCCGGGCCTGAAACGGCGTGCAAGCGCCGCTGGGATTGCAGGGATTGCTCCGTTACTCCGTGGGCACCCTCGGACCTACTCGTCTATCATCACAAGTAGCGTGACGGCGGAGGCAGTCAAGAGGTTAGCCAAGCAGACCGGGTTCGACTTGGTCGGGGTCACTCCCGCCGAACCGACCCTGGAATCCCTGTTCTATCCCGAGTGGCTCGATCAGGGCTTTGCCGGGGAAATGAAATACCTCGAGGGTCGCCGCGGTGCGATGAGAAGCGACCCCAACAGCCTTCTTCCTTCCGCGAAGTCCGTGATCTCGATCGGCCTCGTTTACAACACGGAAGATCCCTATTCGACCGAAGTGAGCTGCGACGATCGAGGCTGGATCTCGCGCTATGCATGGGGTGAAGACTATCACCTGGTGATCCGACGAAAGCTCAATCGGCTGGTGGAGTTGATTCACGACGAGGTCGGGGCCTTTGACTACAAGGTCTGCGTTGATACTGCTCCACTGCTCGAAAGGGCTTACGCCCACCACTCTGGTCTGGGGTGGATCGGTAAGAACACCTGCCTGATCAACCAGCAACTGGGCTCGTGGCTCTTCCTGGGCGAGCTGCTCACCTCGCTTGCACTTGAAGCTGACCAACCGGCCGCCTTTCGCTGCGGCACCTGCACGCGCTGTATCGAGGCCTGTCCGACAGACGCGTTGGTGCCGACCGGCAACCCCGACGGACCCTCTCACGCACTCGATTCGCGCCGATGCATTTCTTATTGGACGATCGAGCTGCGAGGGGAGATCCCTGAGCAGAATCGCTCTGAAATCGGCTCCCACATCTTCGGCTGTGACATCTGCCAGGATGTCTGTCCTTGGAATGGGCGAGCTGCTACGACAGACGCGCCGGAGTTTCAACCCCAGCACAAGCTCCCGTCGCTCGAAGATCTGGCGTCGATGACACGAGAGGAATTCAGCCGTCGGTTCGCCGATACACCCGTCGAGCGAACCCGCTACCGGGGGTTTCTGCGAAACGTCACGATCGCCATGGGGAACAGCGGTGACCGCAAGTTTCTCGAACCCCTACGCCGGCTCGCAAGCAACCCGGACGCCGTCATCCGCGAACACGCCGAGTGGGCGATCTCGCGACTGGCTGGCGGGAACCCCGGGATGGACTCTCTCCCGGGGCACGAACGGGAAAGCCTCACCGCCCAGACGGAACTGCGCCCCTGACTCGACGTACCACCGCTGACCGGCACAACGGAACAGACGACCGGACTGCTACTACTCCAGCACCGTACAGTAGACGGGCTGCTGGAGCCAGCTCGCGTTGGCCCCCCTCGTCTCCAACATCAGGGCGTATCGACCCGGAGGGACCTTCGCCGGAATCACAAACCGAATCGACTCCGAGGTCTGCTCCTTCATCTCCGCTTTGTGGTCATGTTCGCCGTCTGTCAGGTAGAACGCTGACACCTGTCGCGCGTCGAGGGCTTCGCCCTTCGCAACCAATTCAGCTCCTACTTGGCCGCTGTCAGGCTCGACCGACTCCACGCGCGGAGAGGCTCCAAAGAGCGCCGCGGCGAAGACCAGGCTCAGGAGTATTCGCAGACTATTGATCACCATCACAGCCTCCCGACTCTTTGCTACCCGAATACTAAACCCCTCACCGCCAAAATGCAATACTTGTACCTTATGCGAGCTAACCGAACCAAGAAACTGCTCCAAGAAGGCCACGTTGCGTTTGGCTGCAGTGTGTCCCTGTCACGCTCGGCCGAGATCCCCCGCATGTACGCTGCTGCCGGACTCGACTGGATCTTCATCGACACCGAACACGGTCCCTTTACGGTCGAGACGATTCAGGATTTGGTGCGCAGTTGTTCCATGACGACCATCACGCCGATCGTTCGGGTCGCTGATTTCCAGTACTCCCTGGTCGCGCGCGCACTCGACATGGGGGCCGAAGGCATAATCTTTCCCCGGGTCGACTCAGCCGAAGTCCTCGCGAAGGCAATCAGCTGGACAAAGTTCCCGCCTCGAGGCGTCCGTGGTTGCGGCTTTACGCCGGCCATCGTCAACTACGCAAACGCGTCCGTAACCGAAATCACCGAGCACCTCAACGAGCAGAGCCTTGTGATTTTCCAGATTGAGTCCAAGGCCGCCGTCGAGCGCTGCGATGAGCTCGTCTCAGTGCCCGGCGTTGATGCCGTCATGATCGGGCCGGCGGATCTTTCGATTTCATACGGAGTCGGCGGCCAGTTCGAGCACCCGGATGTTATCGGCGCTATCGAAACGGTGATCGAGGCCTGCAACCGCCACGCCCGCTTCCCATCCATTCAGACCCGCGACCCTAAGATGGCCAAGTTTTGGATCGATCGCGGAATGAAGCTGGTGGGCTGCGGGAACGACTTGATGCTGCTCTGGAACGCCACCAGCCAGCTCACCAAAGAGCTCCACGCCGCCCGTGGAGACTGATACGGCCCGGCCTACCTCGAATCGGCGTCCGGGCCCTTTTGCGTGACCTGCTCTGAGAACCAGCACAATTCTCACGGGCACAGTCTATCGAAGAGAAGTGGGGTCTTAACGCAGTGACCCCAACCCAAAGTCAAGACGGCAGTTCACAAACTCACAACGCGTCAATCTTGGCGGCCATCACAAAGTCGCTTTCCGTTAGTCCGTCAATCTTGTGCGTCCAGATCTTGATCCCGGTCTTGCCCCACGCAAGATAGATATCGGGGTGGTGGCCTTGCTCCTCCGCGAGTTGGCCAACCTGGTTGGTGAATTCTAGGGCCTCCCGAAAATTCGAGAACCCAAAGGTTCTTTCGATGTGGTGCTCCTCGACCACCTTCCATTCAGGCACCTGATAGGCCAAGCGCTGGAGATCAGTCCCCCGAAGCGGTGGCACTCCTCCCCGGCAGGGCACGCATGTTTTCTGGGCTAACTCGGTCATACTTCCATAGTAGATGTCTTTGCCTGCAGCTGCTATCGCATCACGCCCGAAGAGCAGCCCTCTCACGATCGGCGACTACCAGCTCGGATGCGGTCCCACCGCCAGGATACGCCAACACTTAGGCGCTCTGCCGAATCGGAAATTGGCTCCTGGTTAGAGGACGCAACTAGACCTACGTTTGTGAAGCGCGCGCAGATGCGTGTCCTATGCACCTACCGCGTTCCGGGATATATTAGGGGCTTGTCTTATAACTTCCCAAACTAAAGTACTATATTCCCTGCTGTATTTATGAACCGAAAGTTCCGTTGTCCATCGGGACGAAAGCAAGCATAATAGACCAGGTGACACTGAGGATTGCATCTGCCTTTCGCTTTGTTGCCGATGCTGTTCTCGACGTTTTCGCCCCTGGCCGTCCCGAGCGAAACTCGACTTCCAGAAATCAATGGGAAAAACGACGGGAGCCACGGGTTTCCGCGGCCGAGTCGGCGACTGTCAGATGGCAAAAGCCGGACGGAGAGCTTTCAGCGCTAGAGGTCGAAATCACGGACACGTCTTCAAAGGGCCTCGGAATCCGGCTTCCGGACGAAATCCCGGTCGGCCAGACGGTCACCATCTCAGCGGGGGAAGACAAGAAATACAGGGGTGTTTTGCGGCACTGCCGGCCGCAGGATGACGGGTATTTCGCGGGGGTCGTGCTTGTGTTCCGGGAGCGGCGTCGCAACGACCGGGAACCTTTGGCTGGGGAAGGTACGCTGTCGTGGGCTGGTCCCACGGGAGCGCACAACGAGGAGCAAGTCCGGGTCCGAAACCTTAGCGAGGAGGGAATTCAACTCGAAGTCCCCAGAGAAGTACCGGTGTCGTCGATGGTTCGCCTCTCTGGGGTCACCGAGGAGTGTTTTGGGTCCACCTGCTATTGTGAGCCCGACGGCGACAAGTATCTGGTCGGTCTCCATCTAGTTCGGCAAATGGGCGATGAAGCCCACTGGCAACCTTGAAGACAGAATGTACAGCAGCCACCAAAAGCTCTCCGGCTACGGGAATATTTGAACCCGGACTCCCCCCCAAGCACCACGTTAGATCCGTCCCCAGCGACCGCTCTCCATCGGAAGGGCTCTCAGCGGTGGGGATCCCTCCATAGAACCATGGATAGTGCTTTCGGATGGTCTCAAACTAGTGTGTTTCGCCGATTGCACCGATCGATCCAACCTCGGATACTATGCTCGTGAAGCTTCGGCTCAGTAGTCTTTGGCAGCGGGCCACTGGTCGGCCGAGTCAGCGCGAAAGCCTAGCGGAAACCGAGCCCCCCGAGCAAAGGGCCGATCTCCCGTCATCGCCAGCCGCGATGAGCTGGGTGGGCGAAGCAGGCAACTCAAACTATCTTGAAGTCGAACTGTCAGAGCGGTCGCCACAGGGCTTGGGGGTTTCCTCGCCTCGTCCGGTACCGGTAGACCAGAAAGTGTGGTTGATCCTCCCCGGAGGCGACGACTACCAGGGCCTGGTTGACGGCTGTCAGAGGACAGATCACGGCTTCCGCGTCGGAGTTCGGTTCCTAGGCAAACAGCGGCCCCGTTCCGAAAACCCGGATCTGGGAACAGCCCGTCTAAAGTGGCTGGACGAGTCCGGATCTCTTGCCGAGTCCGGCGTCTTTATCCAGAACAGCAGTGCTGGAGAGTTGGACGTTCTGAGCGCCGAACCTGTCCCCTCGCCCTCGATCGTATTGCTGTCGGGTTACGAGTTACAGGGTCTGGCGTCGGCACAAACCTGCCGTCAAGAAGGCGATCGCTTCTTGATTAACGTTGCCCTGCTTGGCGAGATCCACCCCAGGGCGGAGACCCGGTCCGCCTGATCGCGAAGCCCTACGACGGGCCGTCTTCCAGTCGCCCCGCTACCGAGCCGGTCCCTACTGATCCCGGGACCCGAGCTATTCGACCCGTCCGCATTCTGCCCGTCAAAGAATCGTAGGGGCGGGCTACCGTGCCCACTTTTTCTGGTCAACGTAGCGTTCACCTCGCCTCCCGGCCGAACTTGGCTGTCACAAACATGAATAGCCCCTGTTTTCTGTGCCCGATCGATTCCTAAACGCTCACGGACGTGATTTCGATCGGCGACCGGTGCCCCTCGACAATGACGATACCGGTATCGCTCACGTCGTAGCGCTCGCGGTCGCGATCCGGGTCGTAGCCGATCTTCACTCCCGGGGGGACTTGGGCATTCTTGTCCAGAATTGCTCGGCGAATATTCGCTCCCGCCCCGATGTAGCAATTGTCCATCACGATGGAGTCACGCACCAGAGCGCCTGGGTCTGCGTGAACTCGGCGGCCGAGGACCGAGTCCACTACCTCGGCACCATTGATAACGCAGCCTTCGGAAACGATAGAACTCAGAGCGTGGCCACGGGTGCCCTCCGCGCCAGAAGTGAATTTCGTGGGACCTACGGGGTATTCCGAGGTCCTGAGCGGCCAACGGTCGTTGTGCAGGTTCACAGAAGGGGAGGAAGAGCGTAGATCCATATTGGCGTCGTAGTAAGCCTCGATGGTTCCGACGTCCCTCCAGTAGCCGCACCTTTCAGGGGCCTCCCCGGGCACCACGTTACTGAGGAAGTCGTACGCATAGATAGAATGCTCAACTACCATCTCCGGCAGCATGTTGCCGCCGAAGTCGTGGGCGCTGTCGGGTTTGGCGGCGTCTCGCTTCAGTTCATCGACCAACACCTCCGTATCAAAGATATAGTTGCCCATGGAGGCCAGCACCCACCCCGGACGACCAGGGATCTGGGGAGGGCCCGCTACTTTTTCATGGAAGCGCACAATTCGCCAGTCGCGGTCAATCTCAATCGTGCCGAACCGTTCTGACTGCTCCACCGGAATCGGTAGGGCGGCTACGGTTCCTTTGGCTGCCTTCTCTTCGTGGTAGGCGGTCATCTGGGTGATGTCCATGCGGTAGACGTGGTCGGCGCTGAAAACCGCCACCAGGTCGGGGCTGGAAAGCTCAATCAAATGAATGTTCTGAAAAATGGCGTCCGAAGTGCCCTCATACCACTTTTCTCCTTTGCGCATTTGCGCCGGGACGGAGATCACGAACTGGTTCTTGAGGATTTCGGAAAACTGCCAACCGTCGCGCAGGTGCTGGAGCAGCGATTGGGCCTTGAACTGTGTGAGCACGTAGATGGAGTAAATGCCCGAGTTGATCAAGTTGCTGAGGACGAAATCGATGATGCGGTATTTCCCCCCAAAGGGCACGGCGGGTTTGGACCGTTCGCGGGTGAGCGGTTCGAGGCGCGCCCCCTTCCCGCCCGCTAGTACCATGGCCAGAATACGCGCTTGCATGAGCCTTTCCCAACGACAGAAACGTCTCAGCATGGACTATACCAAAGTGGGAGGCCGTCATCGGATACGAACCGGCTACGAATGCAGACTTGCGGCGGCGGAAGCGGATCGGTATAAAGAGGAAGTTTCTCCCAGCTGAATTTTAGCGGCCAGGGGTAGAGGTACGTGCGGTGGAGAACAAAAACGTCAAGGGGACAGGCAACCAAGCGAACCTCGTCCGGACCACGAAGATGCTCAGGTTTTTGCCTGTCGGACCCCCGGACGTAGAACCGTCCGGCGTGCCTGTTCCCAGCGTTTTTTTGAACGTTCCCTGTATCTATTTGATGAGGCCAAGGAGTTTCATCACGGGCCGCTGGGAGACCAGGCCCTCAGGTCAAGAAACAGAGCTTCGGGTCTAGGTGATGGGGATCTCCTCGGGTAACCCATTCCCGCCAAGAGCAAAAACTTCCAAGGAAAAAACATGGACGCCAACCGCCAATCGCTTCAAGCGAACGACCCTGCCATTTTCGATGCGCTCGTTGGGGAGGAGAAACGCCAGCAGGCCGGCATCGAGCTCATCCCGTCGGAGAACTACACCTACCCGGAAGTCCTGGCGGCGCTCGGCTCCGTGTTCACCAACAAGTATTCGGAAGGCTATCCGGGAAGGCGCTACTACGGCGGGCAGCAGTATACTGACGTGATCGAAGACATAGCCCGGGACCGAGCAAAGCAGCTTTTCCGCGCGGAGCACGCCAACGTTCAGCCCCTTTCGGGATCACCGATGAACCAGGCCGTTTACATGGCATTTCTCCAGCCGGGGGATACCGTGCTCGGCATGGATCTCTCGCACGGCGGTCACCTAACGCATGGGGCGCCGGTCTCGCACATGGGCAAGATCTACAATTTCATTCGCTACAAAACACTCCCCGAAGAGAGGGGCCGGATTGATTTTGATGAGCTTCGGCGGACCGCGATCGAGACGAAACCCAAGCTCGTGCTGTGCGGATACTCTTCCTACCCACGTGATTACGACTACGCGCAGTTCAAAGAGATCGCGGATGAAGTGGACGCGCTCACGATGGCCGATGTTTCACACATCGGCGGCTTGATCGCCGGCGGAGCGATGCGCAACCCCTGCGACGCGGGCTTTGATTTCGTCACGACGACGACACACAAATCGATGCGGGGTCCTCGCGGCGGCATGATCCTGTGTAAGAAAGAGTTTGCGAAGACGATCGACCGCTCCGTATTCCCTGGTTTACAAGGCGGGCCGCACATGAATGCCGTGGCGGCTGTAGCCATCACGTTGGGCAAAGCACAGCAACCCGAATACAAACAGTATTGCCGGCAGGTTCTCGACAATGCGCAGGTGCTGGCTCAGACCCTAATGGAAAACAGCGCCAAGCTGATCACCGACGGCACCGAAAACCACATGATGGTCATCGACGCCGTGAAGAGTTTCGGCATCAACGGCCGCGTGGCCGAGGAGGCTCTGGACGAAGTTTCCATCACGACCAACAAGCAGATCATCCCGGACGACCCGAACCCGCCGCTTCGCCCCAGCGGCATTCGTCTCGGCACGCCGGCGGCGACGACACGCGGCATGAAAGAGCCGGAAATGAAGCGTCTAGGTGAGTGGATCACCAAAGCCCTCAAAAACCACGAGGACAAAGATCTACTGGCCTCCGTGCGGGGCGAGGTAGAAGAGCTGTGTTCTCGGCTTCCGGTGCCGGGGATTACGTGAGGCCGGGGTTCGCTACCCAGCACTTCGCTCTTGTAGGGGCACAGCTGCTGTGCAGTTACCTTCGTCCACAACGTAAATGTATTGGAGTGTTTAGCTTAGGGTCTCGGTCAAGGCCTAGCCGGCAATCTCGCTACCCGCCTCATCGGCATGGTAGGAACTGCGGACTAGCGGCCCTGCCTCGACGTGCCGAAAGCCCATCTCGTACCCCAGCCGCTTGAAATGGGCGAACTCGTCCGGGCTGTAGTAGCGCTGGATGGGGAGGTGCTTCTGGGAGGGACGCAGATACTGGCCCAGTGTGAAAATGTCGACCGCGTGGGTCCGGAGATCGCGCATGACGGCGGTGACTTCGGCGCTCGATTCTCCCAGTCCCAGCATCATTCCTGATTTCGTGGGAATGTCGGGAGCCACTCGCTTCGCATGGAGCAACATGTCAAGCGAGCGCGGATACCGCGCCCCCAGGCGAACGGTGCGATACAACCGCGGCACGGTTTCGATGTTGTGGTTAAGGACGTCCGGGCGCCGGGCGAGCACCACTTCCATCGCCTCGTGAGACCCTTGGAAGTCCGGTGTAAGAACCTCCACCCGGCATCCGGGATTGCGCTCTCGAATGGCGTCGATCGTAAGCGCGAACAACTCCGCGCCCCCATCCCTTCGGTCGTCGCGGTTGACGCTGGTCACCACGGCGTAGCGAAGCCCCAACACCGCCACGGCATCCGCAACCCGCCGGGGCTCATCGTAGTCGACCTCGAGCGGGGCCCCTTTCTCGACCGCGCAAAAACCGCACCGGCGCGTGCAGACGTTACCAAGGATCATGAAGGTAGCGGTGCGCCGGTTCCAGCAGTCGCCGATGTTGGGACATGCCGCGCTCTCGCACACGGTGTGGAGGTTAAGGCTCGTAACAAGGGACTTCAGGCGTTCGTAGTTCTCGCCAACCGGAGCTCGCGCTCTCAGCCACGGCGGCCTCTCTCTTGCTCTGCCCGCCGAAGGATTCGGCGGGGGCGAAGACACCCCGGAGCCTATTTGAACCAGGTCAAACATCGCCAGCTCTCAGTCTAGCCGCTGGTGGTGAATACGGGCAATTCGTCCGACGCCCCCGTTTCGCAGAGATCCGCCGCCTTGAGGACGGTCCAGTGCAGC
Organism: Bryobacterales bacterium; assembly: GCA_965222095.1. Lineage (GTDB taxonomy): Bacteria > Acidobacteriota > Terriglobia > Bryobacterales > UBA6623. Next base: position 795,382 of record CBDCTD010000003.1, on the reverse strand, counting down.
TCCGGGCGCAGTCTGCGAACAACACTCGATTTCGACGGTGCCCCGTTCGACCCCACCGACACTGCCCAGGGGGTAGGCCAGGTCGGGTTAATCGGGCGGAACCCCTTCGCTCAGTATCGATCTAGGCCGCTAGTGTAGTGCCACTAACGGTTCTGGACAATGGCGTGGGTTTTGGCGGCGCGCTCGACTTTGGCGAGGATATCTTGTGCCGGAGCTGTCCAGACAAAGGGCTTGGGCGCTTGGTTGCTCGCTTCCAGGTACTCGTGGATGGCGGCCTCGAGTTCGGGAACACTGCGGAACACGCCGCGGCGGATGCGCTTCTGTGTCAGCTCGCGGAACCAGCGCTCGACGAGATTGAGCCAAGAAGAAGACGTGGGAATGAAGTGAAAGTGGAAGCGGGGGTGCTTCGCGAGCCACTTCTTCACTTGCTCATGCTTGTGCGTGGAGTAGTTGTCCACGATCAGATGCAGCTCCAGCGCCGGTGGCGTTTCGCGGTCGATCTTGCGTAGGAATTTGAGGAATTCCTGGTGCCGATGTCGCGGCAGACACTCGCCGATCACCTTGCCGTCGAGCACATTGAAGGCGGCGAACAACGTCGTTGTGCCATGTCGTTTGAAGTCGTGGGTCATGGTGCCGGCACGACCCCTTTTCAGGGGCAGTCCCGGCTGGCTGCGGTCTAAGGCCTGGATCTGACTTTTCTCATCGACACTGAGCACCAGTGCGTGCTCGGGCGGATTCAAGTACAGACCGACCACGTCGCGGAGTTTCTCGACGAACTGCTTGTCGCGGCTGAGCTTGAAAGTTTCGAGGCGATGGGGCTGCAGTCCGTGCGCTTTCCAGACGCGCTGGATGGCCATCTTGGAGACGCCCAAGTGCTTGGCGAGGGTGCGGGTGCTCCAATGCGTGGCCGCCCGGGGCTTCTCGTGAAGCGTTGTATCGAGGATGCATTGGACGAATTCAGCGGAGAGCGCCGGTTTGCGTCCGGGGCGCGTCCGATCGCGGAGTCCGTCGAGGCCGGACTGGGCGAAGCGCTTTCGCCACAGGATGACGGTCTTGCGGTTGACGCCGAGTTCGCGGGCAATGGCGTGGTTCGCCAACCCCTGCGCACACAGCAAAACAATGCCTGCCCGTAAGGCCATTTTCTGGGCTGTGTTGCCTCCTCGAACCAGGCGACGAAGAGCGTTTCGCTGCGGAGCGGTGAGGGGTAGAGCGTCAGCGGATGGCCACATAAACCATCCTACCGTGAAAAGGGTGTTATTGTACAGTTATTTATGTGGCACTACACTATGTGTTGCTCAACCCACTTTTCCTTGTGCTGTGGGGATTACAGCTTTTGGGCTGGTTCGACGATGACTCACCGAGGGTGAACGGGCAAGGACAAGACCCCGCAGTTGGTCCGGGGCGGGGGCGGGCTACCTGGGTCTGACGAGGAGCCGCGGGTTCGGGCGGGGGCGAGGCGTCACAGCCGGCGAAACGGAGTCCAACAAGTCCAACACCAAGTTATGAGACGAGCCTTCATCACCGGCATCACGGGTCAAGACGGGTCGTACCTAGCCCGATTCCTACTCGACAAAGGTTACGAAGTACATGGCATGATGCGGCGCTCCAGCACCTTCAATACCGTGCGAATCGACGATATTTACGAGGACCCGCACGATCCCGCCTCGCGGCTCTTCCTCCACCATGGTGATTTAACGGACGGTGCTGGCTTGCGCCGGCTGCTTGAGAGGTCCCGGCCTGACGAAGTCTACAACCTCGGGGCGCAGTCGCATGTCATGGTTTCGTTCGAGCAACCTCAATACACGGCTGACGTTGTAGCCACCGGAACGCTGCGACTGCTCGAAGCTTTGCGGGACCACATCACCGCAACCGGGCGGGAAGCGCGTTTCTATCAGGCGGGTTCGTCGGAGATGTTCGGGTCAGCGCCGCCGCCGCAGAACGAACAAACGCCTTTTCACCCCCGTAGCCCCTACGCCGCCAGCAAGGTCGCGGCCTACTGGTACGCGTTGAACTATCGCGAGGCGTACGACCTTTTCGTAGCCAACGGAATCCTGTTCAATCACGAGTCGCCGATGCGCGGCGAGACGTTCGTAACTCGCAAGATCACCCGCGCACTCACCCGTATAAAACCGAGGCAAGGGTGAGTGCGATCTTATCGAGTGCAGGCGGGACGCATTCGTGAGGGCCTGCGTGCGAATTTCAATAACCGCACGACGTTTATCATCGCGCACCGTATCGACGGCTTGCTGGGCGGACCGGATCATCTTGGTACAGCAAGGACAAATCGTTGACCAAGGAACACACGAAGAGCTGCTTCAAAGCAGTCCGCTTTATTCCGAGTCCTGGGATAAGCAACGCTGGGCGTGACGACGCGACATAGGCCATGGGCTTCCAGGGTCGCTAGAAGCACACCGCTGCCTGAATGGAAACTCGAAGATTGTGTGTATCATGGAAACCTTGGGCTCTAGAATCACTTCTGGAAAAACCGTGAGGCGAAGTTTCATGCCCAGTCGAAGCACCAGCGTTGCCACCTCATGGCCCTCTCCTCCAGACGAACTCGTCCTGGGGAGCGGTGAAGTACACATCTGGCGCGCCGCGTTGGATTTGAGAACGACACAGTATGCCAAACTGGGCACGACGCTAGCCCCGGAGGAAAGGGTGCGTGCGGCACGATTTCGCTTCCGGAAGGACCGCAAGCATTTCATCGCTGCACGTGGGGCGCTGAGAGATATACTCTCACGATACGTAAGTCATGAGGCAGCGCAGTTGGAGTTCTGCTGCGACCGCGGAGGGAAACCCAATCTGGCGGCCAGTATCAATGCCTCCGGTCTACGTTTCAATTTGTCGCATTCTCATGGGCTGGCTCTTTACGCAATTGCGCGTGGTCGGGAAGTGGGAGTTGACGTGGAGCTTATCCGACCCAGGGTTGCGGACGAGCAGATCGCGGAAAGGTTTTTTTCACCGCGGGAGGCTTCTGATCTCAAATCGGTCCCTGTAGGCCTACGGTCTGAAGCTTTCTTTAGCTGCTGGACTCGCAAAGAAGCCTACCTTAAGGCTAGGGGCGACGGCTTGGCTGTACCTCTGGACAGCTTTGAAGTGTCGCTAGTTCCAGGCGAACCAGCTGCGCTGCTGAGCAGCCGATACGAACCCCGAGATACTTCACGGTGGACACTTCAGGCCTTGACTCCTAGGACAGGCTACGTAGCTGCCGTTGCCGCCGAGGGCAAGAACTGGAATGTCAAATTGTGGCAGTGGGAATCACCATGGCGCGAGTTCAAGGCTTACTGATTGATACAGAAGTGTATTTAGCGAAATACTGCGCCTAGAAGCGAAGGCCTCGGCGGCCGTTGGCCTTGACACCCTCGCTATTCCTAGTCCCGGTCACGGTACGCCTTCGGCTTCGGATCGAGCCACTCGACAAGCTTATTCTTTAGGGCCCACGCGCAGAAGAAGTTTCCGGCCGGGCCGTAGTGTCCGATGTAGTAGCGCTTTAGGTACGCATCCGCATCCAAATTGAACGTCTTGAATTCGGCCCGGTGTGCTTCTCTCAGGTCAACCCAGGGATAAGGCCGCGTCTTCAGATAGTCAATAAGAACCTGATCGAATCGATCTTCCCCGAGCAATCGAGGCCTCACGCCTCCCGCACTGTAAGACAGAATGACGAAGAGCTTTTTGCCGGTCTCGTTGATATAACGCTCGACCATGCCAAGGATCTTGATCGTAGAGAACAACGCCGCTCGAGTATGCACCTCGCGCAACTCTTCCGGATCAACCATCGCTCGTCCGCCAGCCGGATAGGGCACCCCGAACTTGGCGGCCACTTCTGAGACCGCTTGGGCGGGGATGCGGCCTTCCACCTCCCCGAGCACGGCTATGAGCAACCCCGGGTCGTCTCCGAAGGTTTCGACAACCCAGTCGAGGTCTCTTAGCTTGTGTACATCTTGTGTTGTTGGGCAGAGGTTATCAACCTCGACCACCTCATTTTTTTCGACGTTAACTCGAACATGCGGTAGGGGACCCTCTCGGGCGGTGGGCAGACGAATATTACGCCAGGAGTCGAGATTCCGATAGTGATCGTCGTCATAAATGTTCAGGACGACGTATTCGGCTGGATGCGTCTCCTCGACAAGCTTCATCCGTCTAAAGGCTTGGTAGACGCTGTATCCACCGACCCCGAAGTTCTCGATCGGCTCTCCTAAATGGGTAGCCAGGTATTCCTGCCAGGTCTCCCCGTCATTGACTTGGTCGCAATGCGTGAAGCTGTCCCCGTAAGTATGGATACGGGCCACGGCGTCGGCGAAATTGATTCTCTTGCGGGCGCCGGTGGGTTCGTAGCGATAGAAGGCCCTCGAGCCGTTGATGCCGTCGTGGCGGATGGTGTCCTCAACTACCCAGCCCAATTCAGGATGAAAAGTCCAACCGGCGTTGGGGTGGTAGCCCTCGGCCCGCGACTCCCCTTCTCCGATATAGTTGCGGACCTTCTCGACCGAGGGAAGCAGCCGTTTCAGGTACTCGATCTTTCGCTGGTCGAAGCTTGTTGCTTCACCTGGCTCTGAAGCAGTTTGACCGCGAAGGGGCGCGACCCCGACGAGCGCGCAGAGAGTGATCGATCCGGCAGCCGTGGCTGTGAGAAGAACTCTCATTGAGAGAGCTTCGATAGTCTACCTTGTCAGCCTGTTCCCTAACCAGCGTAGAGACTTATGTCAGGACCCCGAGTAAGCTGTCCAGACAGGGTTTCTCTTGGCGACGTGGCGCCGTACAGGTCGGCCCCCCACCGCCAGCCCGGGGCAGCCATGCTTGGCGCCTACACCCGTGGTGGGACGGTAGTTGTTGTCGGTGCTACCAACTGGTCGGATGGCCTACGCGGCGGAGACAAGGCCGTTGAACGAATCACGCGAAATACTCTGGACCGGCTCTCCCGGTAGGTGGGAAAAGGCTCGCGAGCCACTTTCGCTCAGCACTGAGTCTTGGTGAGAGATCCGAATCGTAGAGCACTGACGCCCTTAGCAGCCCGTGGTGAAAGTGCACGTCGCGAAAAATCGGGTACAGCCAGCCAATTCGCTTCAGGCTAAGTGCTTCGTTTCGAGGGCCAGGATGGAGAGCGAATTGGTGGCAGTCCCCATTTTTCGCTCCCACCCGACTTTTGCCACGGGCTGTTAGCCTTTGGTCGGCAGCTCTAAACCTCAAGTCCTGCGAACGCCTCTTTGACCTGCTGAAGAGCTCCGACGATAAGCGATTGTTCGTTGACCGCTTGCATGATGCGGGCGCCGCGCTTGAGCGCCTTCTCGCCTTCTTCCCGGCTGCTCACGGGCGTTCCCCAGAACTTCCCATGTTTGGCGCAAGCCTCGGCGACCTTGTCGGTCGCGCGCTCGATCAACTCGTGTTTCATCTGCCCGATGATGCCGTAGCTTTGAGATAGGTCCCCCGGACCCATCAGCAGCATATCGAGCCCCTCCGTCGCGGCGATGGCATCCACATCGTCGACAGCTTCTTTGTCTTCGATGATCCCAGCTACGAACGTCTCAGCGTTCGCATGCCGCAGGTATTCCATCCGGTCCGTCATGCCGTAGTCGGAATCTGTGCTTCCCCCCGACCCCCGCATCCCCAAGGGCGAAAACTTTGCTTCGCGGACGATCGATCTCGCGTCCTCGCCACTCATACAGTGAGGAGCGACGAGTCCTGTTGCGCCGGCTTCGAGCGGCTTGATGATATCGTTATATCCCGTCCGCTCCACGCGAACCACCGAATCCATATCGTGCGCTCGGGCGGCCAGGATCATCTGTGACAGCTCCCCGTACGTGAAATCGCTATGCTCGTGTTCGATCCAGACGCTATCAAACCCGACGAATCCCATGATGTCTACAATTTTCCAGTGTGGAATGACCCACGACTGCGCCATGGTGACGTACTCCCCCCGACGCAACTTTTCGAGCACTCGGCTTCGCCTCATTAGTTTCCTCCCAGTAGTTTGTGAGTCGTTCTTCGCCTAACAGCCAGCGGTGAAGGTCCTTCGTCGCAAAAAATGGTACAGTCACCGATTTTCGCCCTCTAGCCCATACCGGAAACAAAGCAGTTGCAGAAGCGAAAATCGGATGACAGTCCCTATTTTTTGCCGAGCCTGCCCTGGCTGCTAAACGCAAGCCTGGCCAAGTCTGTTTGGCCGGTCCATCTTAGCAGTTCTTCGCCCAATGTATACGCAGGCCCGTCCGTTGGCTTCTGCACATCACTGAACGTTTAGAAACCGGCCCTCTTGTCACACACGTTTAGGAGGGGATCGCCCGCCAAGTAGCGACGCAAGTTCTCTTTGAAGATATCCTTGCGGCGTTCCCACAGTTGTGGCGAGTCGGCCGAGACATGAGGCGAAAGCAATAGGTTGGGTGCGTCCCACAGGGGACTATCGGGGGCAGGAGGCTCCTCCTCCGTGGCGTCCAGCGCTGCTCCCGCGATGTGCCCGGAGCGAAGCGCGTCTACCAGAGCGTCTTCATGGACGATCGATCCCCTTGAGACGACAATGACAACTGCACCCTTCTTGAGTCGTTCAAGGCGGCCGCGGTCAATCATGCCCCGGGTCTCAGCCGTACGTGGGGCGGTGACCACCAGCCAGTCGGAAATCGCCATCAGATCGTCGATACGGTCTATGCCCCAGACTTCGCGCACGCCGGGGGGCGGACTCATTTCCCGGATATCGACACCATAAACTTCCATGTCGAACCCTTGAGCCCGCTGCGCGACCCCTTTGCCGATATCTCCCATGGCTACGATGCCCATCGTCGTGCCGGCGAGTTCCTTCATTCGGCTGAGGTACTTCAGCGTGTCCCAACGGCGCGCTCGCTGGTCCTCGATAAATTCAGGAACCTTGTGAGCAAACGCCAGTATCATGGCGAAAACATGCTCGGCCATAGGAATCACGTGGGTTTCCCGAGCGTTCGTAATGACGATGTCGTCTTCGACGACTTCGGGGATGTTTCTGACAATGTGGTCGAACCCAATGCCTATGAACTGGAACCACCGCATCTTCTTGGCCGCCACGTAGACGTCCCGCTTAAGCTCGCCGAATTGAACCTCGGCGTCCGGCGCTTCTCGCAGCTGCTCTTGAATCGTATAGGCCGGCCGAAAATCTACCGCCGGAAACATCTCCCGCAAATCGCTGACGAACTGCTCGCCTAGGTCGCGGTCTAAGACAACTTTCATTTCTTCTCTCCTATGGCTTCCAACTCACCCCACCAGCTCATCCAAGTTGTCGAACACTTTACGAAAAACAGCGACGTAATGCTCCATTAACTCCATATCCTGACCAAAGATCGGATACCGCTCGCTATTCACAATTATGGATGTGTCCAGCACTTCGGCTGCCTTTGGGTACTCGTCCGGGTTGTAGCTGATCTCCCTGCCGTAGTGGGAGGAGGTCCAAGGATAACCGTCGCCAAGTCCCACATCGAGTTTTTGGAAAATCGGATTCGACGGCAGGGGCTTGTAATGCCAAAGGTTGGCGATCATTCCCTCTGCTCGGACGGCGTCCAGCAGCTTGTCCCGGAACTCAACCGCGGGCATGCTCAGCCCAAGTGCCTTCAGGTCGAAGCGGATCCGATATTTGTGATAGACCGTGGTGCGGTCGGCAGGAATGTGCGGCGGGACCAGCCCCTCGATTTTGCTCAGTTCCTGAGTCAGATAATCCCCATTGCGTCGGGAGTTGTCGTTGCTTCCCTGCAACCTCTTCAGCTGGCTGCGAGCCAACGCAGCGGGCATCTCCTGGAGGCGGTAGTTCCAGCCGATGGTGTAGCAGTAGTAGGGGCGATATCGGTCTGTCTCCTGTCCGACTTTCTCGCCGAACGTGCGGATCAGCTTCGCTCGCGCGAGCAGTTCCTCGTTGTCGGTATTGGCCAGCCCTCCCTCACCGCCGGGAAGGTTCTTGGTCGCATTGAGGCTGAAGCAGCCGAAGTCCCCGATGGTCCCCGCCATCTTTCCCTTGTACGTAGCCCCATGAGCTTGGCAGGCATCTTCGATCACTATGAGGTTATGCTTCTTAGCCAGAGCTAGAATCTCGTCCATATCCGCGGGAAGCCCGTGGATGTGGACCGGCAGCAACGCCTTCGTCTTGTCGGTAATCTTGCTCTCCACCTGGCTGGCATCGATGTTATAGGTGCGGGGATCAACGTCCACGAAGATGGGGATCGCATGTTGTTGGAGAATGGGTTGGAACGATCCCGCGAAAGAAAAAGCACTCGTGATGACCTCATCACCCGGGCCGACGCCGGCTGCGAATAGCGCCGTGTGGATCGCCGCCGTGCCGCTGTTGAAGGCCATCGCATATTTGCTTCCGTTGAACTCGGCCCACTCTTGCTCCAGAGCGTGCGCTTCGGGTCCGTGCTCCTCGCCGGTAAAGATATTCCGTTCGAGAACACCGAGGACCGCGTCTTTGTCTTCTTGGGTAATCTTGGGCCAGGTCTTCTTCAGACCTTCGGGAACTATAGGCTCGCCGCCGTTGATTGCCAATTTGCCTGTCATGGTGAAGTTGCCTCCAGTTGCTATGCGTTAAGCCGGGATTCCGATCGCGCCCCGCCGACGCGGTTTGTGAGTGAGAGAAGGCCTCACTCCGTGTAGTTGTGAGTAAACATGGTACCCAACGAGCGACACCGGTGGGTAGCTGGCCACTGCCCTACTTGAGTGAGAATAGAGGTTTGGAGCTATCCATCTCTTTTCCCCAATCTTTCATGAGGGCGCGTAAGCCGGCAAACATCTCGGGGTGTCGATAACGCAAGTCCTGCCGTTCTGAGATATCCTGCTCGAGATTGAACAGAAGCGTACCCGTTCTCTTTGAGAAGCTTGGCGATCGATGTTTCAGACACAGGCAGTCCCGGATCCCTTTCCCAAGGGGGTATAGCCCGCTCGAAGCCGGCCCGTTGCTGGTACCTTCCGGTAATAAAAGCGGCGCGAGTCGCCGAGCAGACCGGGCCGTTGGCGTAGCAATCAGTCAACTTTACGCCATCTTGAGCGAGTCGGTCGAGCTGCGGCGTGCGAATGTCGGTCACCCCATAACCGCCAATGTCGCCGTATCCGAGATCATCGACAAGCAGGAATATGATATTCGGCTTGCTCACTTCGGCGCGGGGTGACGAAGACGCCATCAATCCCTGCACCAAGGGACTGAGCAATGCAAGGACTATGAGCGACACAGACCGGCATACGTGCGGATCGCTCATGGCTCTCCTTAATAAGGATCGGCTGACTCTGTCCAGTACCGGCAAGACGTCTCCTCTAGTCGATCTTCTCTAAGACTAGGTCGAGCAGGGCCTCGTCTCGATGGTCCTCTCGGCTGAAGATTCGTTACTCAAGCCCCGATCTGCTCGAGTTGTTGCCGGTACTGCGCGAGCCCTTCGCGGAATCCGACGTTCGTGCGTCCCAGCCGAGCCTCGGTACTCAATACATCCACCCGGCTGTCTCGCGGCGCGGGAGGCCCTTCCACTTTCGAGAGATCCATTTCCTCGGGTGATGCTGCTCGCACCAGATCCTGATCGTAGCCAAACGCATCGGCAACCGCCTTGGCTAGTTCGAGTCGGCTGGCCCCCGCCCGCCCACAGCAGTGGAAGGTGCCGCGCTGGTCCTGGTGAGCGATCGTCAGGAAGGCATCGGCAACGTCACTCGCCAGGGAAGGGTTGGCCCTCACATTGATGTGATCGGTCCAGACCGCAACCGGCTCGCCGCGTCTCAATCGAGAGACGTAGTAATTCGCCAGCCAGCCGAAACCGGATCCCTCTTCCGCAGGCTCGTAGTCCGGATACGACCAGATCGGTCCGTATACGCCCGAGGTCCGTGCAACGGCGTAGTTCGGACAGGTGCTCGAAACAACCGTCTCGCCGACGACCTTCAAGAGGCCAAAGTAGTTGGCCGGGCATGGCGCGCTGTCTTCGCGGAAGGGTGGATTCCCTCCGTTTCCAAAAATCCAGTCGCTCGATACAAAGATCAGCTTGGCGCCTATATCGCGGCATGTCTCGGCTAACACGCGGGTGGCCGTGATCATCAAGGCCCAGTTCCAGTCGCGGTCAACCTCCATACGGGCTTCATTTCGGGGTTGGGCACAGTGGATCACGGCGTCCGGTTTGTGTGCCTCGACGGCTTTGCGGATGGAGCTAAAGTCCTCGAGGTCCATCGGAACCGTCTCGCAACCCCAGTCGACCGCCGGGCGGCGCTCGAACAAGGCGGCGACCATCTCCGCGTCGTACTTGTCGCGCGCCACCTTCAAGACGTTGCTGCCGACGATACCCGTCCCGCCGGTGAGGAAGATTTTCAGCGTTATTCTCCTACGGAAAAGGGCCCACGAATCGTGGACTCGGTATGCGCTAAGTGCCTGGCTCCTGGGTCGTACCATTCCCGGGCCGAAGCTGTCTGCGCCATCGAAATTGTCATGCCGGCGGGCCCGCGGCCGAGGTCATGACCACATTGCCGGCACGGGCACCGTCCGTCCAAAACGCGAGGCGAGTTCCAGTCCGTCGGCCAATTATAGGCGTGTTACCTACGAAACGCAAAAGCTGACAGCGCGGGGCGAAAGTCGTGCAAGAGCGAAAAATGGGGACTGCCACCAATTCGCTTCCCATCATGACCCTCGAAACAAAGCACCTAGGCCGAAGCGAATTGGCTGGCTGTACCCGAATTTTTCGCGACCTTCATTTCTACCACGGGCTGCCAGGCCCAGGGAATCATTTGCATCCCGCTGAGATGCCGGTGTAGACTCGGCTACGATCCGCAGATTCATAGGAGGCACAAACGCAAATGCTTGTAATCGACACTCATGCGCACATCTACTCTCCCGACGAGGAACGATATCCGCCCATGCCCGGTCCGCTGCGGCCTCCGGAGGGAAGGGGTTCGCTCGATCGCCTGCGGCTTGAATGCAAGAACAACAATGTGAAATCGGTGTGCGCGATCCAAACCGGGACGTTCTACCGCTTCGACAACCGCTACATACTCGACACGAGCAAAGCCAACCAGGACTGGGTAGCCGGCGTCTGTACGCTCGACCCGGATAACCCCGACAGCCCGGGCCTGCTTGAGCGTGCCGTGCGCGACTACGGTGTGCGAGGCATGCGCAGCATCGCGTCTCCCAACGGAGGGTTCGATCACGCCGGGATCCGAGCGCTTTGGAAGACCGCCCTCGACGAAGGCATTGTCATCAACATCCTGATCACAAACCGAGACGCTGATACGGACAAGGGCACTGAGTTCGATGAAGTCTTCGAGCCTTATGTACTCGGCGAGATCAGGGAACTGGTCGACCAAGCGAAAGTGCTCTTGGACGAATTCTCGAGTCTCCGGGTTGTACTTGACCACTGCTTGAACCTGGAAGCCGGTCCGGATCTTGCACCGTGGCTGGCTGAGGTCATTCGCCTCTCTGAACACCGGAATCTGCACGGCAAGGTAAGCTTCGTGGCCACTGGAACGAAGACCGGTTACCCCTGCGACGACATGCTCGAGGTGTGCCTCAAAGTCATCGACGCCTTTGGACCGGAAAGGTGCGTCTGGGGCAGCGACTTTCCCTGTGAGCTGTGGGCCCCGAAGATCAACTACACGGACCATCTTCGGATTTTCACGCACGACCTCGCTCTCAAAGAGAGCGCGAGGGCCCAGATCCTGGGGCTGACCGCTCAGAAACTATGGTTTTCCGAGAGTGGAGTGTTCACCTAAGGCCAGCCGGAGCCCCGTCCCATCCAGGGCTAACGAGTCTGCCAATCCTGGGGCCGGTGATTTTACAACTTACATAATTTTTACAATCTCCTTGCGAGCACTTGACCATTCCAGACGCCATCGGGCGTACGTTGGAATCAGGAAGGGCGTCGGCGATGCTAGACAGATCCAAAACGGCCGACGTATACAAGGAGAGTTCGATGGGAATAAACTCGACGATTCAGAAATCGGCTCCGATGGCGCTTCTGGCCACGCTGGCCATTTCGGTGATGCCTGCCGCACGCGCGGCATCCGTAGAGCTCGACGTGCAGATGTCCACTCCTAAGGTGCTGACCGGCGGGCGGCAGAAGGCCTACGTGAGAATCGCTCTGACGGGCCTCAAGCAAGTACCTTCGTCGGACGGTGAACGAATGGCTTCGGGCCGAGCCGGAACCGTGCCCATCCGCCGGGCCCGCGCCCTGACGGGCACGGCTCTTTCCGGTGCTCGACGCCGGCCTCCCTTCGCGATTCCTAGCCCCTGCAACTGGCTGAAAACAGCCGCGCGCGCGAGCCAAACGGCAACCCAGCGCGCGCTACGCATCTGGCCAAGAATCACGACACCTGCGAGACCAATTTGACCCCGAATGTGAGCAGAAAAAGTCGTCGGGCGGGGTCAAAAGATGGCCTAGGAGTGGGCTAGCGGGCGATTTTGGTCACCTGGCGGTAGCTTGGCAGGCGAGTGGGGTGGCAATGGGAGCGTTCTGCTTGATGGTTAAGTCTTCTGAATTGTAAGACATAGTAGCGTTCCCAGCCTCCCAGGCAAGAGCCGGTGGCAGAAAGTGGCAAAAATACGGGGGCGTCCCCCCGAGATTTCGGTTTCTGGGCCCCGTACCAGAATAGGGGACGGATTGAGGACTAGAGGGGGTCGGGGGGCGTAAGTCGTTGGGATGGCGAGGAGAAAAAATATGAAAAGTCCGTGACAGGGTTTTGAGGGGTGCTGGAAAGTGTCCTTTCGACCGGATCTACCGTGCCAAAACCATGTTGTAGCGCAGCCCTAGCGAAAGGAAAACGCGTCCTAGCGAAGGGTGCGGGGGTGGCAGGGGAGAGCGGAATCGGCCGTTGGGACGGCCAATTTCTTGCCCCACCCCAAGCCCCGCTCGGCCGCTGGGAGCGGGCCGAGCGCCGAAAGGAACGGACCCGGGCACGGCCCGGGGCCAGCATTAATGGAATGCTGCCGGCGGCGTGTAGTGCGGGCCCGCAAAGATGCCCGCTGCCCATGGTGTTTACTGAGGCTGTCCCGGTTTTTCCACGGTTTTCCCAAAACTGTGAATCGAGGCGATGATCTTTTCCATAAGATTCGCCTGCGCTACTACCAGCCCGCTGCCTCCCGGTGGCATCGGTACATTTTGCGGCGGATTCGCCGGGAGCTACACGCGCTGGCCACGGCCGAGCTCTTCAGCCTCATGACCACGTTCAACATCGGGTTCCGAGAGTTGAACTTCGGGCGCTGGATTCGGATGATCCAACCGCGCGAATTCGACATCGGAGCCCGTGGCTGGCCCCGCGTGGTGTCCGGCTTGCAGTCGCTTCTCAGCGTGGGACTCGTGGCACTCTCGCTGCTGAGTTACTTTGGGCGGCCATTTGAGAACTAACCCGCATTTCTCACCACGACCGCGGCGGATGAGGCGAAAGGCCCGGCAGCCATGGCTCGCGGCAACAGTTTGTGTACATCGCCCTGCGCACAGTGTGTCGGCAAGCGGGCGCGATGAATCGCGCCCCTACATCCCTGACGGCGGGCCCTTGCTTCGACTCTTGCCGACCGCTGGTGAGAAATGCGGGCTAGGCAACGGAGGCTCCCGAGTTGACTATGGTATGCATCCTCACCAAGTCTGCTGCGCTTCTGGGCGGTGAGCAGAACGGGACTGGAATCCGTCGCGTCTAACCAATAACTGGAGTGTTAAGCTAACCCGAAGACGAAGGCTTGCAACCCCGGTTGACCTGCCGCCCCCAATCAGCCCGGCTAAGGAGTGGCGCGATCAGGGGGTCGATCGGGGCGGCAAATGGCATCGCAAGCCTGCTTACGTAACATTTTTCCGTCTCAGAGAGCGGGAACCCACACTGAGGCTGGCTCTTTGAAGGAGATTTGGATATATTCATGGGAGACGGGTCGATATCCGAATCCGGTAGGCCACAACGGGAGTTTGCGTCGATAGGGGTTGAACAATGACGGCGGTCTTTAAAGCTGCTCGGGTCGTGCTTGTCGTTGGGCTCTTACTGCTGTTGCCTGACGCCTGGGCGCAAAAGAAATACGATCCGCGCAGCATGGCTCCCTACGTGCCGACTCCGCCCGAGGTGGTCGAGCGGATGCTGGAAATGGCCGCGGTCAACAGCGACGACACCGTTTACGATTTGGGTTCCGGGGATGGGCGAATCATCATAGCGGCGGCGCGGAAGTTCGGAGCTCGGGCTGTCGGTATTGAGCTTGACGAGGATCTAGCCAAACAAACACGGGGTCGCGTAAGAGAGCTGAACATCCACAACCGTGTTCGGGTCGTGCAGGGTAATCTGCTCGAAGTTGACCTGAGCCCGGCGTCCGTTGTCACTGTTTACCTGCTGACCTCCTCGAACATGAAGCTGAGGCCGAGGCTCGAGCAAAGCCTAAAGCCCGGCTCACGGGTCGTCTCGCACGACTTCCAAATCATGGGATGGACACCGGTTAAAACGGAATCGGTTGGGGGCCAGGGCCGTTCCCACACCATCTACCTCTACCAGGTGGGCAAGCAATAGGGCCTGGCGGGCTCTCCTTATCACCTAACAGCCGTTGGTGAAAATATACATTTGCGAAAAATCGGGTACAGCCAGCCAATTCGCTTCAGGCTAAGTCGTTCGTTTCGAGGGCCGTGAAGGGCAGCGAATTGGTGGCAGGAAGGTGGAAAAAATGCTGGGATAGTCAGCGCGCGGCGGAAGCTGCGATTGATTCTACCGCGACTTCGCAGGACGCCGCTTGTGACAGTCCCTGATTTTTTCACACCTTCGAGTCCCCATTTTTCGCTCCGGCAGCACCTTTCGCCACGGGCTGCTAGCGTTGCGTTCCCCGCTGACGACTGCGTCGGAAACCCCGTCGCCGGCCGGCCGCCAACCCGCAACTCAACCCGATATTGGAGCCATCGTAAAGCCCTACCGCCGTACCAACTCGATAGGAATCTCCATGGGTTCCGGGGGCAGGCCGTCCCAAAGGTAGATCAGTCCCTTTCGCTGGATAGCTACGGGGCACTCCGGGCAACTATAGGCCTGCAACTGTTCGATTTGGCCTTTCTGCTCCGCCAACTGAGCTTGCAGCCGCTTGATGAGGTCCGCCTGGGAAGAACCTGCTGGAGAACCGCTCCCCCGGCCCGCAACCTGTGCCCGAAGCTGGCCGACTTCTCGTCGCAGACGCTCAAGCTCACCTTGGGAAGACCCGCGAGACCGCGAGCTTCCAGCGAGGTCGTCTTGGGAAGAGCCCGCGGACCGACCCGCCCGCCGCCCGCTACCCG
The DNA here is from genome assembly GCA_965222095.1 of Bryobacterales bacterium. Lineage (GTDB taxonomy): Bacteria > Acidobacteriota > Terriglobia > Bryobacterales > UBA6623. The sequence continues at coordinate 780,191 of CBDCTD010000003.1, read as the reverse complement.
CTCCCCGCGAGCGCGTTAGCCTGCCGCCGGATGTCCCACTGCCTTCGAGCGCCTCCTCGACGTCGAGGGCTTCGTCACTGTTCCAAAGATCGCGGACCAACTTCCACGAGCCGTCCGACTGCCGCCGATAGACGTGGATGCCCTTGCCCCGAGCCGTTGTCGGCTCGCCGCCGCCAGTCGGTGTCATTGTGTGCCGAAAAGAGAATCTCTCGTAGGCCCAATCACCGGTCACTTTGACCTCTTCGGCCGAGGTATCGAGATCAATCGAGAACTCATCAGTGAGTCTCAAGAACCACGACCGCAGTGCCGCTTTGCCGACGATAGGCGGTTCGTGGGGCGGCATCACCACCAGATCACTGTCGAAAAGGGCCAGTAGACCGCTAGCGTCCTTTCCCTCGATCGCCCGGGTTTCCCGCAGGTGAACCCCTTTGATGGCCGCTTCGTCGGCCCGGGTCACCTGGCTCTCAACGGCGGCAGATTCCGGCGCCCTTGTTTCAGAACCGCACGAGACTAATCCAAACCCTACGCAAAGTAGCGCCACTGTCCCACATCGGAGTTTCGTATCGGTCACAGCTGGCCTCCCATCCAGGTAACTTTACCACGACTTTACTCACCGGGCGGGGGAAGATGTGGTTTATGAACAAGAGATAAACAGGGTCGCGCTCGGAGGGGGTGCGGCTCTACCCAAGCAAGTGGCCCTCGAAATAGCAAGAGGCGGTCCCCAGGGCGCGACATGTCGCGCCCGCACATGACAAACGGTGCAATGCGGGAAAGGATTCGGTGTTTCCATCACAACTCAAGTGAACGGTATAGACCGCACCGATCCCTGTGCTACGGCACTTGGTCCTACACCCCTTCAGGGCTGCTCGGTGTGGTGAATGTCCACCCAGGGTTTCGCTTCGCTTTACCCTGGGCTAAGATCCTTGCGGCGCTTCGCGCCTTGTCATGACAACAGCTAGACACTCGAGCGCGGCTCGCGTCTGCCGCCGGAGGCGGTCGAGCGCCCGAAAGAACCGCTGCGCGCGCAATAGCGGCCGCTCAAGGTTGGTCAGCCCGTTTCAATTCAACGGGCTTCCCTCGCCACAACGGAATCCCTATGTTCCCGGAATTATTGGCGGACTACGCCAGCCAGGGAGCGCCTACGGCGTACGATATTCCCAGCCGATGGAATACTCGAGCAGTCGCTTGAAAGCCGGGACGGCATCAGTCATGAAGTTCCGGGCCCCAGCCGTAGACCTTGATCATCGTCTCCCGGTCCAACCGGCGTGCCGTTGCCCGCAGGAACACCTCTCGCTCGTCAGCGTCAGGATACATTTGCCGCACCCCTGCCTTGGCGGCCCGCAGGATGAGGTCGCTCAGTTCGAAGACTCGAGTGATTTTTTCAGAAAGTGTCATCCGGCGGTGACGCGAAAGGAAGACTTCGAGCGCACGCGGGTCGGTGTCGGAGAAAAAATCAGATTGCGACATCAACTTCTATTCTATGAGCAGCATCTGGGCCCAAGCGAAGGCCCCAATTCAGCTACTATGTATGGGATGTACAGGAGGTGGCGGCTTGAAATCGTTTAACTACACGCGACCGAAAACCCTGCCGGAAGCCGTAGGGTTGGTGGCTCAGCACGGCGAGCGAGCGCGGCCGCTGGCGGGCGGCACGGATTTGTTGGTCCAAATGAGGGTAGGCCGGAGGCAGCCTGACTGGGTCATAGACGTTAAGGATGTTCCCGAGTTGAATGAACTCCGCCTCGACGCCCAGAGTGGACTCACCTTGGGCGCTGCGGTGCCCTGCCACGCGATCTACGAGAACACAGAGGTGACCCGCACCTACCCGGCGCTGAATGACGTCGCCTCATTGATTGGCGGAACTCAGATACAAGGCAGGGCGTCGATTGGCGGTAACCTCTGCAACGCGGCGCCGAGCGCGGATGCCATCCCGGCCTTGATTGCGATGGGCGTACGGTGCAGGATTGTGGGGTCCGGCGGCGATCGCGAAGTTGCGGTCGAGGATTTTTGCACCGCGCCCGGACAAAACGTGCTTCAGCCTGGCGAGTTACTGGTGTCGCTGCACTTCCCGCCGCCGGCCGCCCATTCAGGCGCCCACTACCTGCGGTTCATCCCGCGTAACGAGATGGACATCGCGGTAGCGGGGGCTGGCGCATCCGTCGTTTTGGAGAACGGAAACTTCCAATCGGCGAGAATCGCATTGGCATCCGTGGCGCCGACTCCGCTGTTTGTCAAAGAAGCAGGGGACGCCCTGAGCGGGCAGCCGGTGACGGACGAAAGTATCCAGAAAGCAGCCATGATCGCCAAGGAAGCGGCGCGTCCCATCACCGATATGCGCGGAACGATCGCTTACCGCAAACACCTCTGCGAAGTGCTCACGCGTCGAGCGCTCAGCGTCGCGGTCGAAAGAGCCCGGCAGTCAGCTCAAGGAGAGAACTAGATGCCAGCAAAGACTCATGTCCAGACGACCATTAACGGAGAGCCGGTCGACTTTCTGTGCGAGCCGCGGCAGAGCCTGCTTGAATGCCTGCGGGATATAGTCGGTTTGACCGGGTCCAAAGAGGGCTGCAACGACGGCAATTGCGGCGCTTGCACCGTCGTCCTGGACGGACGAATCGTTCCGTCGTGTCTGGTCCTCGGAGTTGAAGCCGAGGGCCAACGAATCACCACCATCGAGGGCATCGCCTCCGGCAGCCAGCTGCACTCGATTCAACAAGCCTTCCTCGAAGATGCGGCGCTGCAGTGCGGGATTTGTACGCCGGGCTTCATCGTGGCCGCCAAAGCACTCCTGGATAGGGAGCCCGATGCCTCGGAGGAGCGTATCCGGCTCTGGCTGGCGAATAACCTTTGCCGCTGTACGGGCTACGACAAGATCATTCGAGCGGTGCAGCACGCCGCCACCAAGATGCAACAGGAGCAAGCATGAGCCAACAAGACTACGAACCGAACGTTGTGCTTTCGACCACCGAGTTTGACGTCGTCGGGACGCGGCCCATCCGTCACGATGGAGCCGACAAAGTCACCGGAAGGGCGCTCTACGGCGCTGACTTCACGATGGCCGGCCTAATTCAGGGGGCGATTCTTCGCAGCCCGCACGCGCACGCCCGTATCAAGTCGATTGACACGAGCAAAGCCGAGGCTTTGGAGGGCGTGAAAGCGGTCGTCACCGCTCAGGATCTCGCCGACCCCGGCGACCAGCTCGTCGACCTAGGAGAGGGCGCCACGCGTCTGGCTTACATCCTGGGCAATGTCCTCGCGCGCGACAAAGTGCTCTACAAAGGACATGCCATCGCTGGGGTGGCGGCCGCGAGTCTCCACGTCGCTCAAGAAGCGGTGCAGCTCATCGAGGTTGAATACGAGCTGCTGTCACCGGTCTTGACCGCACCTGACGCCATGGGAGCCGACGCCCCTCTGCTTCACGAAGACATGAAGGGCAAGGAACTCGGCGAGGAGGCGGATCAGCCGAGCAATGTCGCTGATCACTTTCGACACAGCCTGGGAGACATCGACAAAGGATTCGCGGAAGCCGATCTTGTCGTTGAACGGGAGTATCACACGGCCAGCGTTCACCAAGGTTACATCGAGCCGCACAACGCAACAGTTCTCTGGAACAACGACGGCCGAGTGCTGATCTGGTGCAGCACCCAGGGATCGTTTGTCGTCCGCGACACGACGGCTTGTATCCTGGGCATTCCTCAGTCGCGGGTCAAAGTAACGCCGATGGAGATTGGCGGCGGCTTTGGTGGAAAGATCCCGGTCTACTTGGAGCCGGTGGCGGCTCTTCTTTCGAAGAAAACCGGGAATCCGGTAAAGATCGTCATGAGTCGCCAAGACGTTTTCGAAGCCTCGGGTCCGACGCCGGGATCCTATATGAAGGTCAAGATGGGCGTCACCAACGACGGCAAAATCACGGCTGCTCAGGCTCATCTGGCGTACGAGGCGGGCGCTTACCCCGGTGCGATGGTCGTGCCCGGCGCCATGTGCGTCTTCGCAGCCTACGATATCGAGAATGTCGTCATCGACGGCTATGACGTCGTTGTCAACAAGCCCAGCACGGCGGCGTATCGGGCACCGGGTGCCACGAACGCGGCCTTCGCTACCGAGCCCGTTGTCGATGAGATCACCGAGAAGCTCGGCATCGATCCCCTCGAGTTCCGGTTGAAAAACGCCGCTAAGGAAGGCACGCGCCGCGCCGACGGTCCCAAATACCCCCGCATCGGCTGCGTCGAGGTGCTCGAAGCCATGAAGAACCACCCCCACTACACGGCTCCACTCGAGGGGCCTAACCGTGGCCGCGGGGTGTCCATCGGGTTCTGGTTCAACGTGGGACTGGAGTCGAGCTGCAGCATTTCGGTGAACGCCAACGGTACGGTTAACCTGGTTGAAGGTTCGACCGACATCGGCGGCACGCGGGCCTCTGTCGCCATGCAGGCCGCGGAGGTCTTGGGTCTCGCCGCGGAGGACGTTCAGCCTACTGTCGTTGATACGGATTCAGTGGGATACACAGCGGTGACCGGCGGAAGTCGTGTCGCCTTTGCGACCGGCCTGGCGGCTTACGAGGCCGCGCAGGACGTCAAGCGGCAAATGATCGAGCGCGCTGCGCGCATTTGGGAGGCCGACGCCGAGAATATCGAGTTCCGCAAAGGGGTCTTCCACCACAACAACGGTTCCAGCGATCAAATGACCTTCAGCGAGCTAGCCGAACAATTGGGATCGAGCGGCGGACCGGTCATCGGCCGGGCGGCCGTCAACCCTCCGGGAGTGGGCGGTTCATTCGCAGGAGTAATCACGGATGTCGAGGTCGACCCGGAAACCGGAAAGGTCACGATCCTTCGGTTTACCTCTGTGCAGGACGCCGGAAAGGCCATTCACCCCAGCTACGTCGAAGGCCAAATGCAGGGGGGCAGCGTGCAGGGCATCGGGTGGGCCTTGAACGAAGAGTACTTCATGAGCGCTGACGGTGTTATGGCAAACTCGAGCTGGCTCGACTACCGCATGCCCACCAGCCTCGATCTTCCGATGATCGATACGGTGATTGTCGAAGTGCCGAATCCCGGACATCCGTTCGGGGCTCGGGGAGTCGGCGAGGCCAGTATTATCCCCCCGCCGGCCGCTCTTGCCAACGCGATCTACCGTGCCGCCGGTGTCCGAATGAACCGGCTTCCCATGAATCCCGGAGCCGTCATGCAAGCCGTCTGGGATAAACAAGAAAACTAGCCGCATGGCCACGGTGTACATTCCCTCGATGATGCAGAAGTTCACCGCCGGCGCCCAGAAGGTCGAAGTCGAGGGAGCGACCGTACGCCAAGTCATCCAGAACCTCGACTTGATTCACCCCGGCGTCAAGGGATGGCTGGTGGAAGGCCACCGTCTGAAGCCGAATATCTCCGTCGCCATCGACGGAACAGTAAGCAGCTTGGGCTTGCTGGAGCCGGTTAGCGAAGAGGCGGAAATCCACTTCGTCGCCGCCATTAGTGGGGGCGCAACCGGAAGGGGTGACGCGCGCCCTCAGAGAGAAGGCGGCTGGTTGGCTCGGCTGATTTGAGGCCGGTCGGACAAGCGGACCCTGAGTCACGGAAGCCACCCGGCACCCTTTATGCCCACAAGACTCTCGACGGCGAGCAAGCATTTTCTTATCAGTACGATAGGAAAAGACCGAGACTGCGGCCACCACTCACACCGTGGTGTAGAATCAGTCAGTTAGAGTCCACATGCTTGGTTAATTGAGGCTGTCCCGGTTTCCGGTTCCCGGTTCCCGGTTTCCGGTTCCGGTTTCCGGTTTTCCGTCAAAGGACCTCTTCATGCCCACGAAACTCTTCGCCGGCACCGATGACGGCCTACACGAGATCGGTGGCAACGGGAAAGTGCATCTCGCCGGCCGCAAGTGCACGTCAATCTCGAACGACGCCTCAGGGATCTGGATTCTCGTCGATCGTCGCGAGCTGTGGCAGTGTCCTCCTAGCGGCGACTGGGAGCAAATCGCGCAACTCGACGAATTCGAGGCGCAGTGTGTGATCCCTACTCCCGCGGGGGTTCTGGTCGGGACATCCGAAGCTCACCTATCGAAGCTAGTTAACGAGCGCTTCGAGCCGGTCTCGTCGTTCGACCGTGCTGAAGAAAGAGACAGTTGGTTCACTCCCTGGGGTGGCCCTCCTGCTGTACGTTCAATGTCAACCGATCCTGACGGTGCGATCTACGCCAATGTTCACGTTGGAGGGGTGTTGCGGTCGAGAGACCGAGGACAATCGTGGCAGCCGACGATCGACATCCAGGCCGACGTGCACCAAGTTGTTTTCGACACCGGTTCGGAGCTTTTGCTTGCCGCTTCGCTGGAAGGACTCGCCGTCAGCGAAGACCGCGGCGAGTCGTGGACATTCAATACCAAGGGACTACACGCTAGCTATTGCCGCGCGGTCGCGGTTACCGGGGAAACGGTTCTGGTCACCGCTTCGACCGGGCCTTTCACGGATCGAGCAGCCGTTTACCGCGTACCGCTTCGCGCGAGCGGGGCCTTTGAAAAGTGCAAGGCAGGTCTTCCGAAATGGTTTCCCAAAAACATCGACACGCATTTTCTGGCGGCCTCGGGCAGCGAGGCCGCTTTTGGCACATCCGATGGACGAGTCTTTCGTTCCTCCGACGAGGGCCGGACCTGGGAGCCGGCAGCCGATGGATTGCCTCGGGTGCAATGCGTGAGCTTGGCCTGATTTCACAAGAGGACGCGTAGCGGCCGGCTTCCAACGGGGCGACATCACCAACGTCCAGTTAGACTCTGGACTACTCACCAGGCTGCTCGCCGCCAAGTTCCTCTATCTCACGCTGGATACGACGCGCCTCTCTTCCACTGACGACCCAAACGCATGCGAACACCGCCAGTATCACGATCAGCGGCATCGGCGACTCCTGATATCGCGTCAGCCACGGAAGGTCTGTCCCCATCCACTTCGCGACCGCCACTGGTCCGCCCCCCCACCAAAAGGCAAACATGCCGGGAAAGAGCAGCCACACAGTCCAGCGACCCTTTAGCAGTTCTTCACGCTTCCTCGCAAGCTCAGACCGGAGGAAGTTGACGCAGGTATCCGGCTGCGCCCCCGCCCGCAGCCGGCGCGGCGGTCCGCTTCGTGTCCCCCTCACGCCCATATACAACAATGCGGCGAGGATTGAGGCGATTCCGATCCTCATCATCGGCTCCGAAAATCGAAACAGATAGAGAATCATCACCGCGACGAGGAACCCTAACAATACGAGCACTACCCAGTATTCACGCACGCTCCTTTTCTCGAACGCTCGCGCCCTCACACAAACCTCGTCGAATGTCATCTGCACTTCCTCTCCCTCCTGAGCCTTCCACAAGCTCTCGTAGCCGCGACCGTTCCCTTCCTCGCCCATAGCTATTGCCCCTCATCAAACTGCCTTCTCAGCAGCCTTTTTATTCGGTGAATCTTCGTCGCAACGTTACCGGGCTTCAATCCCGTTACCTCCGCTATCGATTCTGCCCGTTCTCCCTCGAGATAGAGCAGGATAATCTGCCGATCCAGCGGCTTGAGTCTTCGGATCAAGCGCAGCAGTCTCGCCACCGAGTCCCTGCGGTGTGCCTCTGCCTCACCGTCAACCAATCCAGGTTCCGCCTCCAGAGCCTCTAGAGCTACAAGCCGCGCCGAAGCTCGGCGGCTTCGCAGGACATGTGTGGCCGCGACATTGTGGGCGATGCGATAGACCCACGTGCGCAAACTGCAGCGTCCGTCGAACAAGCGAAGGCTTTGCCAGATGGCGATATGAATGAGCTGAAGCAGGTCACGCCGCCGGTCGGCGTCAGCCTCATATCCCCGCGCCAATCGGCCTAGGGCCGCCCCGTGCGTCGCGACAGCGTCTTCGTACAGCTCTCCGTAGTCACCCACAGTGCGGGTTGGTCAGGTCCTCTACTTGAGATAGTCGCCGGAGGTGACGACTTTCTTACGCCGTTGGAGGGATTTTACCTGCTGCCCGGCCGACTTTCGACAAGCCGAGCATACTTGGGATACAACAAAGAGTGCTCGTCGGGCACCGCCTCATGTTGTTTGACAGCCAAACACGCCGAAGTTAGCATGAGAGTCACGAACACCGCGCGCTCGTAGCTCAGTTGGATAGAGCGTCTGGCTACGAACCAGAAGGTCGGGAGTTCGAATCTCTCCGAGCGCGCCACCTGACTCGGCCCGTGCACACGGCGTTCCTTTGACGGCGGTCCTTCAGTCTTGCGCCTGGTCCGCCAAGAAAGCACGGATCTCTGCCACAAGTTGTGGAACGTTGAGTGGCTTGCGAACAAAGCGCGTAGGGCCCAATGCGAGCAGATCTCCGAGTTCCTCCGGACCCATGACCCCGGAGACAAAAATCGCCGGAAGCTCCCTGAAGCGTTCATCGCGTCGAACAGATTGAAGGAGTTCGCGGCCGTGCATCCTAGGCATGGCGACGTCGGTAATCAGCAAGTCGAACTCGGGGTTGGCGTTGATCGTTCCCAAGCTTCCAGGCCGTCGTCGCATCCGACGGCTGTACAACCGGCTTCCTCAACGGCTTTCAGGAGAATCGCTCTGCAAGTCGGGTCATCTTCCGCAACGAGAACCTTTCGGGACATGGACGGATACCTCCACGGGGAAACATGCTGGAAGGGGACCGCAAGAAAGACAGTTGCGCTTTGGAATATGGGGGTCCCGGGAAGGTGCCGTGAATCAGGTGGATCAGCGTTGCGTAGCTTGGAATCGGAGCCTGCGGGGTTGGAGCTAACATGGACCTGAACTGTCCGTCACCCTGGACCACTTATCGGCGGAAGCGGCCGCACGCATAAGGGCTTGTAGTAAAGGGTGCACGGTCACGGCAAGGGTCGCACTTGGTCTTGTCGATCCGAAGGACCAAGGGGCAGAAGGGGCGGCATCAAGTCGCTACCGCGTTCACGCCCACCTTGACAAGGTTTTCAAGGACACGAGCCACCCCCTCGCTTCCGATGTATTCAGGCAGGATCGTTATCCCGAGCAGCGGCGGTCTCTCCCGGGTTTCCTGCGCGGAAAACGCCCGGGCTAGTCTTCAGGCGAAGTAGATCATTATCCAGATCGCTAGGCCACAGAGCAGCCAGGCCCAGGGGCGCTCGCTGCGCCAGAAGGGACGCGAGGGTTCGCGAGCAGGATCCGCACGATAGGCCCACCAGGTGTAGCGCTCCGAAGCTTTGTCACGCCGGGTGAATAGGCTGACGACAAGGACTAGCACGGCGCCGAACAAGGCGGTTAGGGCCACCCGGTGCAGGAAGTTCAGTTCAGATCCGAACGTCAGTTGCACCCATTGGGCGATTCCCGGTGGATCGACCATCAAATGGTTGTACGCCTGTTCGATGAAGATCGAGAAGAAGGGTGAAAGGAGGATGATCAAGAAACCACCGGTGGCCGTCGCCCTCGGCCATAGCGCCCCGACCAGGAATGCGACCAAGATCCCCGGCAGAAGGTGCGAAGATTGGTCAGCCATTCGCAGAAAGAAATTGTCGCCTTCCGTTTCCGTGTAGCTGATGGCGGCCAACCACCCAGGAATAATGACCAAGAACGCGATGCAAATCCGGCCGACAAGCAGCAATTCCCGTTCGCCGGCCTCGCGCCGAATGTATCGCTTGTAGAAGTCGAAAGTGAGGATGGTCGCGCCAGAGTTCATCATCGAGTCGAGGCTGGAGAGAATTGCACCGATGACCCCGGCTGTAATGATGCCCGCTAGTCCGTACCCCGCCGGCACGACGAGGCGCACAAGCATGGAGAATGCGTCGTCGGGTTGGGGGAGCGCTTCGAGCTCCCCGGAAGCAACGCGCGCCTGGAATAAATGGCCCGCCGCGATTCCGCCGGCGACCGAAAAGAACGGGATGAGCAGTTTCAGGTAGCCCGCGGCGACGATCCCCATCCTGCCATCGAAACCGGTGCGGGCGGCCAACGTGCGCTGAACGATGAATTGGTTCGTCCCCCAGTAGGAGAAGTGCAGAATCATCAATCCCGTAAAGATCCCTGTCCAAGGAATCTCCGGATGATTCGGCGGCAAGTAGAGGTGAAATTTCTGTTCGGCCAGCGGCAAGGCCGCATCCTTCGCCATCAGCCCGGTGAACCCGCCGATTTCGGGTTGCGCGAAGACAAACAGCGCTACCAGAATCCCTGATGTCAGGAGCAGCAACGACTGGATCGCGTCGGTCCAGATGACCGCTTTCAATCCTCCTACGATCGTGTAACAAGCTGTGACCAGCGCGAAGACGACGATGCCTGTCGTATAGCTGACTTCCAGGGGCGTCCCGCGCAACAGAAAAAGCATCGACCGTGAACCGATGTAGAAGGCAATGACCATATGGACCAGAACGATGAAGACGAGGATCGTAACGGCGTAAGCCACGCGGCTTCTCTCGTCGAAGCGACGACCCAGGTATTCCGACAGGGTGTAGATCCCCATGCGTCGATAGAGCGGAAGAAGGACATAGCAGAGCAGCATGAGCCCAGCAACGGCCCGAACAACTGCCTGACCGAGGACAGATCCACTGCTGTCTGCTTCCAGATCTTGCCGCATACTGGCATGTATGAAGCAGCTCAGTTTGAGTGTCACGCCTGAGTTCGAGGCTGACCTCGGCCGGTACATGGAACAGAGAAACATCCGAACGAAATCCGATGCCATCCGCCTGGCCCTTCGCGAGGCGGTGGGGCGGCGAAGCCTCGAGACTTCTTATGATTTCCGATCTTGGCTCGGTTTAGCGTTAAAGGCTCCGCTGAGCCGGAAACCCGGATTTCGTAGCGAGGACGAATTGTGGTCGTAGACATGTCGATCTTGATGGCGGTTTTCTTCAACGAAGAATATCGCCAAGCAAGAAGGAGTTGCCAGGCCGGAGACGAACCTGCCTTCGAGGCAAGCTGATGCAGACCCGTCCGCTGTCACTCACTGCGCGTACCCGAGCGAGCGTAGGCGCTCAATCGCTTCGGCGTCGAGTGGGCGGAGTTCTGTCGGCCCAAGTCCATAAAGCTTTCTGAGTTTTGCGCCCTTGGCGGCCTTGGCTGCGAGCAGTTTGCGTGCCTCGGCGACCTTGTCAGCGTGAAGGAAAACGATGTTGTTCTTCTCGCCGGGATCGCTTTCGAGGTCATAGAGTTCCTCGCGTGGCCAATCTCGAGAGCGGATGTACTTCAGCCCTTCAAAGACAACCGACTCTCGCTCGTCGTAAGACATTAGGCCAGTGCTAAAAACCGGTACTTCACTGTTCGAAGAGGCGCCGTTCGTCCAGAGGGTTTGAAGAGACCGTCCTGAGAAAGCTTCACGGTCGAATTCAATGTTGGACAAATCGAGGATCGTCGGTAAGACGCTTTCGAGGGAGACGGTTTGCTCAATCTCGGCCTTGACCGTCGAACCGGGAAGTTTGACGATTAGCGGCACGCGAAGCAACTCTTCGTAAAGGGTGTGACCGTGATCGATCCCTCGGTGCTCATAGTGCTCTTCGCCGTGGTCACTGGTGAAGACGATGAGCGAATCTTCGTATATGCCTAGATCCTTCAGAGTGCTCAGGAATCGCCCAACGCGGTCATCGACGTAGCGTACTTCACCGCGATACAGTGCGCGGACCCATTCAATGGCCGTCGGTGAGAGGATAAGGGATCCCTCGCGGGCTTGCAGTAGGGCTTTGTCGCCATAGCGCCGTCCTATTGTGGGATCGGGTTCGCCTTGTGGAAAGAAATTCGGGGGGGGCTCGTAGGGGAGGTGCGGGTCCAAGTAGTGCAGCCAAAGAAAAAAATCCTGGTGTTGATGGCTAGTCACCCATTCTTGCGCGAGCCGAGTCAAGTCATCGGTAGACGCGGTGTCTCCGAAAGCGGTCGGAGAAAAACGTAGAACTATGTCGCGGCCCAGCGTCAGCGGCCGATGATACACCGGGTACGTGTCGTAACTGTCAAAGCCGACAGAAAGCGACGCATAAGAACCCCTAGTGTGCAAGAAATAGTTAGATCCTATTCCAGCGGTTACGTAATCATCTTTTCTAAAAAACAAAGCCAGACTCGGTAGGCCCACCGGCACCTGGTGGTCAATCCTTCGGACTCCATGGACCCAAGGGGAAAGCCCGGAGAGGATCGTCGTTAGTGAGGGCAGGGTCCAAGGGGAAGCCGAGTGGGCACGCTCAAACAGAATCGCGTCTTTCGCAAGCCGATCGATGTGGGGTGTGGGTGTTGTACCCCCGCAGCAGGAAAGTGCGTCGCGGCGCAGCGTATCGACGGTCAAAAGAATGACACGACGGATCCGATGGGCGCGCTCCGACACGGGGGGCAAAGAACCCTTGGAGTAGTTCTCGACAGTGAAAGAAACGGCAAGACTCAGGCAGAGGGCAGCGCTCAGGGAAAGCAATCCGCCAAAGACTCTTAGCTCGCGGCGCGGGCGAGTCATGTAGCGGATCGTGACAGCGCAAACCACCAAGTAGAGCGCTAGAAGAAGAAAAAACCCCCACGATCGCTGCAAGCCCACTGCTTCCCTTATGAGCCATTGGAAAGCGAAAGTCTCGGCCAACACAAAGGGCATCGAGAAGCCGATTCGAAGAACGAAGCTGGGTGCGCCGCGAAACTTAGCGAGCCCTTCCCAAGCGAGATAGGTCGCCACAAACACCCAACAGGTCAACCCTAATCCGAGAATGTGGGGTCTCGGGAACGCCGTGCCTTCGGTTAAGGCTTGGGACCAGACGATCGAGAACAAGAATGGTGCTGCCGCGGAGACGCCGACGGCAAGCGTGAGGCCTTGGGTTTTCAGCGAAGTGAGGCGCCCGAGAGGAACCGCAATGAAGAGCAAACCGGCGCTGTAGGCTGCCAGCACAGCCGCGAACATCCCCACCAGCGGCCCAAGCAGGGCGACTGCAGAATGGATTTCAATCAGCTGTGTATTCGTAGAGACGACAAGGTCGCAGAAGGCGAGAAACAGGCTTAGCGCCAAGCCGACCTGAACTGCGAAGCGCTTCGGCGGCAAACCGCTGGCGAGTGGTTCCTCCACGAATCAACGAGTTTCGCAAACGCTTCGGGCTGGGTCAACGCCGGGGGCGGAGTGAGCACAATCGAGACCGAACTGTGGACTCGTTCCCCATTTTCAGGACTGCGGGGAAGGCTGATAGAATGCGCACTCGCCGGGCCCACACTTGTCGAGCTGATCCCCGGTTGCCTGGGCGAGCCCTAACGGTTGAACAGGAACGCGTTACTGTTGATCAAAGCCCAAAGCATATCTTGGGCTCGGGAGGCCCGGCCCGGGCCCTTCTCTAAGTACGTCAGCGCGTCGTCATACTCACTGTTCGTGGGGAAACGGCTTAGAGTGGCCAGGTAGAGGTCGTCGATCAGGTGGCGATTTGACTCGCCAGCCAGAATCAGCGTCGCCACCCGCCCGTCGGGGTCGGCGATGGCTTCGGCCAAGGTTGGTCCGTTGACGAGGTTCATAGCCTGGGGCAGAGTCATATTGTTGCGGCGTTCGCACTCGCAGGCGGATTCTCGCTCGGGGCGGCCAAACATATCCAGGAATCCACCCTTGCCCACGTGTGGATCGGGCAACTGCTGCGCCGTGAAGCCGGAGGGCACCTCCGGGAACTCGGGGTTCGACCCAGTGGCGATCGAGATAGCGTCGAAGAGCGTTTCGGCCGGCAGGCGGCGTGGAATGAAGTGCGAGAAGTTGGTCGCATCGTTCTCGTTCCATTTGTTGGTCTCGATGCCGGTTTGGTAGGCCCGCGACTTGACGATCGTGCGGATGACGTGCTGCAGGTCATAATCGTGTTCGATAAAGTCGTCCGCCAGTGCCTGTAGCAGCGCTTCGTTTACCGGCGGGTTCGAGGCCCGGATGTCGTCGACCGGTTCGATGATCCCGCGCCCGAAGAAATAGCTCCAGAGGCGGTTGACGATGGCCCGGGCAAAGAAAGGGTTCTTGTCGGAAGTCAGCCATTCGGCCAACGCCTGACGCCGGTCGCCCTCGTCGGGAATAGGGGGGGCACCCACACTCGCCACGATGTACCGAGGATCGACGGCGCGTCCGGTCTTGGGGTGCTTGATCTCGTTCTCCTCGCGCTTGAGGTAAACGATCTGCTCGTCGCTGTCGAAGCCGGGTCGAACGCCGACGGCGGCGAAGAAGGCGGCCAGTTGGTAGTACTGCGTCTGGGTCCACTTCTCGAAGGGGTGATCGTGACACTGGGCGCATACCATACGCACACCCATAAAGATCTGGGTGGTGTTCTGCATCGCCACCTTCGGATCGTCATTAACCCGGAAAAAGTTGGCTGCCGGATTTTGATATGTACTGCCGGTGGCCGTGACCAACTCCCGCACCATCTCGTCGTAGGGTTGGTTGGACGCGATGGAATCGCGGATCCACTGCCGGAAGGCCCAGGTGCCCTTCTGACCCAAGTACTTCCGATTGGACTGCAGCAGGTCACCCCACTTGAGCGCCCAGTGGTCGACGAACTCCCTCCGGCTCATGAGCTGGTCGATCAGGCGCCCACGCTTCAAGCGGGACTTTTCCGGGTCCTCTAAGAAGGCCCGCGCTTCTTCAGGGGTAGGCGGTAGCCCAATGAGATCCAGGTAGACACGCCGCAAAAAGATCGTGTCGTCGGCAACGGGAGACGGTTGTATTTTTAGCCTTTTGAGCTTTGCGTCGACCTGCTCGTCGATGTAATTGTGCAGTGAGAGTTGGTCCCAGCGGAAACCCGGCTCCGGGTTGAGGATCGTGACGGGCAGGGTGACGAATTTCCCCTGGTAGCGAACCATTAGGTTCGCTTCGCCGGTCCTTTGACCCTCGACCAAGTCGTCAGTGACCGTAACCGTGGTGTTGGAATTACTCTTGATGACCGCTTCGCGGGTGACATCGCGGAGAGAACCGTCTGCGTGGTAAGCCGTCACAAGAACGTGCTGCTTCATGCCCGGCCGGGCCATAAAGATTTCTTGCGGCAAGACTTCGATTCTTACGACGCCGTCATTACCGGGATCCCCTAACTTGACGCCACCGGAGATCCAACTCAAGATTGTCTTGTGATAACGCGAGCCAGGTTTGATTTGAAGACCGCCTTCGTGTGGGACCGACTGTGTAGGCTTGGCCACCATCAAACTCTGCTCAGCGGCCGCCCGGTTGATGCGACGGCCCGAGAGCTCGTACAGCAGCGCGTTGTAATCGAATTCCGGGTCGTAGCCTCTTAGCGAGAGCTTGAAACCGTTCTTGCCTTTGGCCGACCCATGACATGCACCGGCTGTGCAGCCGACTTTGTTCAGCAGGGGCGCCACGTCGCGGAGGAAGTTGAGCGAACGCGCATGACCGAGATCGCTGACCTTCGCGATGAGTTCCGCCGTGTGTCCGCCGGCGGTTACCCGAACTTTCGTTTCGCCTTCCTTAAGGGGGTAGAGAAAGCCTGCTTCGTCCACGCGGACGCCGTCGCCCAGGGGCTCAAACTGCGCGTCCGACGTGAGATCGATTCTGTTTCCCTCGGCCGTCTCGCCTGTCACCAGAACGTGCCGGCCTTCGCCGGGGGCGGCTAGGACGATCGACGACGGCTGGACGGTAAGCTTAGCGATCTCGATCTTTGTTTCCGCGGCTGAAGCCTCAGTCCCCGGCTGGAAGCCCAACAGAACCAAGACCAAGAAAGCACCGAGAATCACTGTTTTGCGCATACTAACCCCCTCTACTCCTTGGGCTGAGAGTATTCTACCAGGTTGATCTGCCCGCGTAGCGGCCTTGGGCATTGCCCTTTGTCGGCATTTCTCACCAGCGGCTAGCAGCGGCGGAGCTAAGTCTCGATGTTCGAGATGTAGGAGCGCGATTGATCACGCCAGCGACTGGCGATGGTTTACGCGCACCACGCCTGCCGTCACGCCGGCCAGAAGCGCCCAGGACACCGTTTCGTAGATCAATGCGCCCGCGGTGTAGTCCCATGGCAAATGAAACCAGATCGGATCGGCCACGGAAATGAAGTTGGTCCCCATTATGCCGGCGAGGAACACGACCGCTGCGCGTTTAGCATATCTACCTGGACCGACCGCGAGTAGCAGCAGCACGGCGATGAAGGCGACGCTGGCATTGTGCAGCGATCCGGTTAGCAACTTGCCGGGACTTTGCGGATCTACCCCTTCTCGGATATAGCTGAGCTTGTAGAAGGATCCCCGCTTGTGGTGTTCGACGAACTCCTCGAACGTCTCCGGCGTATCCCTAGGCCAGGGCACAAAGTAGGTCGCCGTTTGGAGGTCGATCTCCTGCCAAGATTTGGTGACCTCAGCGGCGTTGGGGAGCACTTGGAACATTCCAAGCGCAGGCGCGAGCCAGCCCCAGAAGACCATGCCCCAGACTCCGAGAGCCAGGGTGCCGGCTAGGGTGCCGAGGGCTCCTCGTTTCGCTATCGACATTGGCATTGCCATCTCCTTTTCTTTCGACCCGCCTTGAATCAGCGCGCGTGAGCCGTCTCGGCAAATGCCAGTGTAAAGTGATCTCGATCACATGTCTTCAAGCGGGGGCGGCGCACGCCAATTACTCTGTCCGCCGACGGTCCAGCCGGTGTCTCGCGATGTTCGAAGCGGAGCGAGAAACCATGGCCTGCCTATAATACGGTGATGGTTTGCCCGTTGTGCGAGAAGCGCAAGGCCAAGCGAGACTGCCCGGCGAAGGGCACGAAGATCTGCTCCATTTGCTGCGGCAGCGAACGGGAAGTCACCATTGATTGCCCCTTCGAGTGTCGTTATCTCCAGGAGAGCCGACAACGAGAATACAAAGGCAACCTTGATCCCAAAGACTTCCCGTCAAAAGAGATTCGCATCGACCAAAGCTTCTTGAGGGAGCACGCCGAGCTGCTCAACGTCTGCGGAAGAAGCCTGCTGGAGGGCGCTTCCGAGACACCGGGCGTCGTGGACCGTGACACGCAAGAAGTCCTAGAAGCCCTCGTTCGCACGTACAAAACCCTGGACAGCGGGCTCTATTACGAGAGCCGGCCGGCTTCGTCGCTGGCTCAACGTGTTGCGGATCATCTGCAAGAGAAAGTGCGAAAGTTTCGCGAGGAACAGACCCGCCAGACGGGAATGACGCAGACTGGCGACAACGACGTTCTGCGGATTCTCGTATTCCTCCAGCGAATGGCCCTCGACCGAGACAACGCCCGCCCGCGAGGAAAGGCGTTCCTGGACTTCCTGCGCCTCCATTTCCCTAATCGAGAGCAGACTTCCCAGGGGTCATTGATCATCCCCGGCAGGTAGGCGGCGAGGCCTACGCGCGGAAATTCGAGTGCTAGACTAATCGGTTAGTGGAGCCGGATACAAAGGTTGGGCTGATCGTCTTCGGTCACGGCTCCAGCATCGAACAAGCTAACGAAGGCGTGCGGCGAGTTGCCGAGGAGACGGCTCGGCGCTGCGGCCTTCGCTTATGGGAAGCTGCGTTTCTCGAATTGGCTGAACCGGATCTCGAAAAGGCGGTTGGTGCGTTGGTCGAAAAGGGGGCCGGCAGAATCGTCGTGGCACCCTATTTTCTGACGATGGGAGTGCATCTGCAGCGCGACCTGCCTCGCATCGTGCAAGGAATCTCGGCCCGGCATCCGAGTGTGAATCTTGTTTGTTCCCCCCCGCTGGACCGGCATCCGGGACTAGTGGATATTCTCGCCGACCGGGTGCGCCAGACGATCGCGTGATGAGGGACCGCGGCGTGGTGGATGCGCCACACCTTCGACAGGAGGGCCAATGCGGTTTCCCGGCATCCCTGCCGAATAGGAGGAATTCAATGAGCAAACTTACCCGTTCGACTCTGCTGCCGTTGGCACTCGGCGTTCACCTTTTCGCGGGGTTAGGTTTCGCGGAGGCAACTGAAGTTCAGGAGGCTTCCAAAGTGATGCAGGAGGCGGCGGACCGCTTTCTATCTCTGATGGAAGAGATCAACGAAGATCAATGGGACGCGAGAGCCGCAAGTATTCGCCATAGCATCGCTGAGGAGGCGGAACACGTCGCCTTGGCTCATCAAAGCCTGCAGAGTCAAGTCGTCAAGGCCATGCAGGCACCCGAGCAGCCGGAAAGAGCGAAAGAACTGGAAGGCAAGGAAGTGCAGGTCCGGCAACTGATGTTGGACGCAACTAAACGAGCCGAAGCCTATAAGCCCCCGCAAAAACTAAAGACCAAGCCCGAGGTCTTGGAGTACTTCAACGCGGCCCACGCGAAAGCCATGCAGAAACTACGGGAAGGGGGATCAGCGCTTGAGTTGCATGTCCTCAAACACCCTTCGCCGAAGTATGGCGACTTGACGGCGCTTCAATGGTTTCACTTCATCGCCTATCACAACATGCGGCACTGCCACGTCATCGAAACCATCCTGGCGAATAAGGAGTCGGCCGGGGAGTAATTCGCTCGAAAAATCGGGTTCAAGCCGGAGTGGCGGTCGCTACCTGTGGTGCGGCAGGGCCCCGCTCGATGAAGATTCTTTCTTGGGCCGGTCACCGGGCATAGTAACCGACCCTGGCGCGCACTTTGACCCCGGGCCGTTTCACCTTGGCATTGACCGTCCGCCACTCACCACGGAACGCTTGGTTTTTCGGGTAATAGGCGACGCTGTAAACACTGCGCAGCTCGTCGGCCACGAGCGGGAAGAGCGGCTCAAGATCCTGGATGGATAGCGCCGGGAACAGTCGTCCGCCGGAGGCGTCAGCGAGCTTTTGCATCCTTTTGCGGGCTTTTCGTGACCAGCCGCGACCGAATCTCTCCCCCGAGCGCAGAAAGACCGGATAGATCAAGGCATCGACCTGCCCCGCCGCTTCCACCAGCTTCTTGAAACTCACGCGGGAAGGCATTTGCTGGTGGCTGACCTGGTTGTCGATTCCATCACTGATAACGATCAGGCCGTTGCGCTTCCCGGGACGGTGTCGCAGATCTTCCGCGTAGGCTAAGACGACCGTGTCGTAAAGGGGTGACGCTCCGGAAACATCCGGGATCCGCTGGATAGTCTTCAACAACCCCTCCCGCTCGTCGGTAAGTTGGGAGACGACGTGGAACGCGCCCCCGGCCAAGGCGTAGAGCGCCACTCGGTCGCCGGGCCGAGCCAGCCCGACGAGCTTCGCCGCGGCTGCCCTCATCGACGCGCGGTCGGGCCTCGTACTGCCGCTGAGATCGAGGAGAATTGCCAGATTGAAAGGGGCATCTTCGGAGTCGGCGAAGGCGACCTTTTGTAGCACGCCGTCTTCCAATACCTCGAAATCCTCCGATCGCAAATCTGTTACCGGCTTGCCTTCCTCGTCCGAAGCGGCCAAAACGAGGTTGACCATGCGAACGTCCGAACGAAACAGCAGGCTGCTGTCGTCGATCGCGAAATCGGCCTTTGGCTGCTTGGTTTCGCTTTCCGCGAAACTGCTCGGCGCAGGGGGGCCTCGCAAAATCTCCTCGAGCAAAGCAGGAGCCTGCCAGGGGAACTTGATGGGCGACTCCTTGGGAATTGGGTGATCGCTCAACTGTAGCTTCCCCGGGGTCTCGGCCTTGACCCGGAACTCGCCGTAGGCGGCGAAGGGATCATCGAGCCGGTCGCGCAGCCGCCAGATCGTTCTTTCCGCTGTCACGTCGATTCGCTTTCGGGAAAACTTGAGGCCCCGAGCGATCGTGACCTCCCGCGGCTCTTCCTCGGCGTCGAGCCGGATCCGGGTAATCCGCCATGGGGCGGAGAGAAACAGGTCGCCACTCTCGGTCTGGAGGCGGGCGCGCCGGACCATGCCGGAAACCCGTATGGCGCCGCTGGTTGTTGTCGCTTCGAGAAAGAAGTCGTACGGGAGCTGGATATGGAGATCGATTGGCTCGTTGTCCGGAGGCTCACAGCGCACGACAATGCGGCCCGGCGCCCGAACGACGCGGATATCCCCCTGAGTAAGCTTGCGGCCGGCGCTCTGCCCCCTAATTTGGAGTTCACTTCCGAGGCCGGCCTCAACGTTCACTCCTCCCAAGGAGTTGTGGACCTCCAGCGTCACGGCCGAGCCGTCTGCCGCTGCCCAGGCGATCAAAGCAACGCTGGAAAGTAGCCTTCGGGCGACGACCCCGGCAGCCAGTCTTGTCACCCCCTCATGGTAGCTTGGCGACGACGCCGGAAGTCTCACGGGCCGTTATGGTCGAGGAAGGCGGCAAGCACCTGTTTCGCGAATACAGTTACGGATCAATCAGCTTGTCGAGGAATACCGGCTCATCGACTCGGGCGCAATGAACTACGCCCCTCCGACGACCAGAGGTCGTCGCCGCGGGCAGGAGGCCCGCGCCACAAGGGCGGTTCATTCCGTAGCCGCATTTGTGAAATGATGCACTGAGCCAGGCTCGACCGATGCAGTCGCCCAGTGCCACGAAGCGTCAGTGCTACAATGATCGTCCCGAAAAGAGGATCGATTCGTGGGTGCCTGACGCTCGGAGAGAAAGCCATGCCGGATGAAACTAAGCCCTTGGTGGGCGTGATCATGGGAAGTCAGTCTGATTGGGAGACGATGAGGCACGCCGATGAAATGCTCACACGCTTTGGTGTGCCCCACGAGTGCCGGGTGATGTCGGCGCACCGCACTCCCGAGATAACCACCGAATATGCGACAACGGCGGACGAACGAGGCATCCAAGTCTTGATCGCCGCCGCTGGGGGAGCGGCGCATTTGGCGGGCGTCGTAGCAGCGCACACTCTGCTTCCCGTGCTCGGCGTGCCCATCGAGAGCGCTGCGCTCAAGGGAATGGACTCGTTGCTTTCGACTGTCCAGATGCCGGGAGGGATTCCGGTCGGCACGCTGGCGATCGGCAAGGCGGGAGCGACCAACGCAGCCCTGCTGGCGGTGGCCATCCTCGCCAACCACGACCCTCAGTTGAAGCAACAGCTGGTGCAGTTTCGCGAGCAACAGGCGGAGAAAGTCCGCAACGCGACGTTGGGATAAACGATTCCTGTTAGCTACGAAGGTAAGGCGCACTAAATGACGAGTATTGGGGTTAGCGGGGGATCGGCACGAGCCGAAAAAACCCTTCTCACATGGGGGCGGGTTGCGCGGCGGGCTCTTGCTTGGAATCGTGAGGTTTGGAGGCCGGAGTCACGGCCTGGACCTCCTCTGCTTGCGACGGGCTGCTGTCCAGGTTCCGAGTCTCGTGCCAGGTGTGCACGATGCGGTGGATCACCG
The DNA here is from genome assembly GCA_965222095.1 of Bryobacterales bacterium. Taxonomy (GTDB): domain Bacteria; phylum Acidobacteriota; class Terriglobia; order Bryobacterales; family UBA6623. Next base: position 759,085 of record CBDCTD010000003.1, on the reverse strand, counting down.
TGATATTCGACAACACGGCGATCACCCAAAGTACCGGCGCCATGCGGTTGAACAGCGCGCCGATTATGATGAGCACGATCCGCTCGGGCCGTTCGAGGAAACCGGCCTTGCAGCTCGGAATCACATTTTCGGCGCGGGCACGCGTGTAGCTGACTAGAACCGCGCCGGTCATGACGACGGCAGTCAAGACGATGTAGAAAAAGCGGTTAATGCCGGCGTAGTAGACAAGCAAGCCCATGAACAGAATCAAATCCGAGTAGCGGTCGAGGACTGAGTCGAGAAAGCCTCCGAAGCGCGTGACGCGATTGCTTTCTCGGGCCACGGGGCCATCTACCAGGTCGAAGACGGCTCCGCAGAGTACCACGATGCCGGCGGAAAAGAACTCGCCTCGGGCGAAAAGCCAGGCGGCGACGCCGTTGATTCCCAAACCGATCGAGGTCAGGACGTTCGGATGGATGCGGGCGCCGGTGAGAAGGCGGACCAAGCCCCCGAGAATGCGCCCGCAAGCGCTTCCAATGGCGCTGGTCAGTCCCATGACGACACGCTTTCGACTAACTCCCTTTTATGAACACACTCACGTTTCGGGCGGGTGCCGGCGGGCACAGCATGCCGTGCCCCTACGGATCTGTTAGGCGCCTGGAAATGGAAGGGCATGGCACACCGTGCCCGAAGTTCCCGATCGTCCACCTGGCTTCTAAACATACGTGAGCGAACTTATGAAATGGACTACTTAGGCTGATCGTGGATCGTTGCCAGCTTGATGATTTCGAATGCTTTGACTCCGCCAGGGGTTTGGACCTCCGTCGAATCACCAACTTTCTTGCCCATGAGCGATCGACCGATGGGGGACGTGGTCGAAATCTTGCCGTTCGGCACGTCAGACTCCTCCGAGGTGACGAGGCGGTATTCGAGTTCCCGGTCCGCGTTGATGTCATAGACTACCACGGTAGAACCGAGCCCGACCACACCCCGCCGAATCTTGCTGAAGTCGACCAAGCTCAGGTCGGCTACGCGTTTCTTGAGTTGCGCCAGCCGCGCACTCACGAGGTCCTGGCGCTCCTTCGCCGCGGCGTACTCGGCGTTTTCGCTAAGATCACCCAACTCCCGCGCCTTCTGGATTTCCTTAGGGAGCTCGTTGTAAAGCTCGTATTCGAGCGTCTTGATCTCCTTTTCGAGTTTTTGGATGAATTCAGGCGCCACGTTGCGTCCTCTAGGCCACGAAAAAGACCGGTTGCCCGGGCGAACCGGCTAGGAATTCCTCACTGCCCCGGATTGGCCTCGGGCACCGGGGGCTATCCCTAGCCAACATTATAAGGCAGCCTCGGGAAATGGACTTAGCGGAGTTCCCAGGAGGGGCCAGCTTGCAATGAGCTCACCGCAGGCAGTCAAGCGAAAGCTGCCAGAAGGGCTTGCTCCGCCAGCAGCCTGAATAAGCGGCTCTAGTCAGCTCCGACTGGCGAGACCAGGGCGAACCCGAGCGAAACGCGATCATACGTGTTCGGTGTCGCTTTTGAGGGACGGAAGTTCTGCTTCTCGGCGGCGGTAGTCGCCACGGGCCGGAACCTTCTCCAGCCAAACATAGAGGACGATGAAGAAGTAGCGGCTTCCCATTTCTTTGATCTTGAGTTTCGAGATGCCGCTGGTCCGGTTGGTCCAATTGATTGGGATAACGGCATAGGAATAGCCACGCACTATCGCCTTGAGAGGCATTTCTACCGTGAGGTTGAAGTGAGGGGAGATGAGCGGGTCCATACCCTGAATCACCTCGCGCCTGTAGGCTTTGAAAGCGTTCGTCACGTCGTTGAAGCGAATCCCGAAAATGGACTTGACGAACCAGTTGGCAAGACGATTCAGAACGAGCTTGTGGGCCGGGTAGTCGACCACCTTGGCACCAGGGATGAAGCGGGACCCGAAGACACACTCATAGCCTTGAACGAGCTTTTGGTGATAGCGGACCAGGTCCTGTGCGCTGTCCGAGCCGTCGGCCATCATGATGGCCACGGCATCGCCGGTAAAGTGGCGAAGTCCGAGGCGAACGGCGTTGCCGAATCCGCGCGGTCCGGCGTTTCGAACGATTCTGATTCTGGGATCGGCATCGGTAAGCCGAAGCACAATGTCCGCCGTTGAATCCCGGCTTCCATCATCAACGACAATGACTTCGTAGGGGGTATTCGCTTGGCTTAGGGTTTGCCCCAGAACGCGAAGCGTCGCCTCGACCGTTCCTTCTTCATCTCTCGCCGGAATTACGACAGAAAGCTTCACCTTTGCCGTCCTTCCCCAACGACCCCAGCCGCGGGTCCCGTGTTCCCGAGCCGGCCGGCTTGGTGGGCTACGATCTCCTCTGTCATTCGGGCCACGTCGTATTGCAACTCCCAGGCAGGGAAATGGTTCCTTAGTTTCGTCAAGTCGGAAATGTAGCAGATGTGGTCTCCGACACGGTTCTCCGGGTGATACTCATACTGGAGTCGATAGCCGATGTTGCTCAGCAGGTCGACAGTTTCCAAAATGGAGAGGCTATTCGCCCGGCCTCCACCAAGGTTGTAGACTTCGCCGCACTTCGGGCTGTGATGGAACTGCAGAAAGAGCCTGGCCACGTCTAGGCAGTGGATCTGGTCGCGAACCTGCTTTCCCTTGTAGCCGTAGATCGTGTAGACGCGATCGTTGAGCGCGCACCAGACGATGTAGGCCAAATAGCCGTGCAGTTCGACGGCCGCGTGTTGCGGTCCGGTCAGGCAACCGGCGCGAAAAATGCCTACCGGCATGTTGAAATAGCGCCCGAACTCCTGGCACATTACATCGGCCGCCACTTTGGAAGCGCCAAACAAGGAGTGTAGGCAGCCATCGATCGACATACTTTCATCCACACCGTCGCGCTTGTCCTCGTAGTCATATCGTTTTTCGAGCTCGATCAAGGCAAGCTGGTTGGGACGGTCCCCGTACACTTTGTTCGTGCTAGTAAAACAGAAGGGGGAATCCCGGCAATAATCGCGGGCGGCCACGAGCAGGTTAAGCGTGCCGACCGCGTTAACATCGAAGTCCTCGTAGGGGATTGAAGCCGCTTTGTCGTGGGACGGTTGTCCCGCTGTGTGGATGATGAAATCGGGTCGCTCGGTCTTCAGGAGTTCGCGGATAGCCGCCCGGTCCCGGATGTCTAGGTCGTAGTGACGGTAGCGGGGGAGCGAGGTGCTGAGATCGTCGGTGACCCAACGTGTGGACCCCTGCGGGCCGAAAAACTCCCGCCGCATGTCGTTGTCGACGCCGACTACCTCCCAGTCCGAGTCGGAGAGTAATCGAGCGCAGGCCGAGCCAATCAAGCCTCCCGAACCGGTGACGAGCGCTTTCATATTTTTCAGTGCCGTGGGAGAGTAGCTGTCCGCTTGGGGAAGTTTCTGTGCGCAGGCGTGCAACAAGGAAGGCTCAGACAGAACCTCCAGCGATAAAAGGATCGGCGGCTGCGAAGAAATCCGCTAAGCGGTGTCTTCCCCCCAGTTTAGATGACCGCGCAGTTCGCTGGGTCGGAAAGTTTGGTTCTGTGAACGGCGCTCGCTCCAAGGAAACGGCGGTCGAATTCTGCTTGGGTCGACTTCCAAATCAGCTCAAGCTCTGCGTTCTAACATGCGAGGCCTAGTGTAGTGCCACATAAATAACTGGACAATCACACCCTTTTCACGGTAGGATGGTTTATGTGGCCATCCGCTGACGCTCTACCCCTCACCGCTCCGCAGCGAAACGCTCTTCGTCGCCTGGTTCGAGGAGGCAACACAGCCCAGAAAATGGCCTTACGGGCAGGCATTGTTTTGCTGTGTGCGCAGGGGTTGGCGAACCACGCCATTGCCCGCGAACTCGGCGTCAACCGCAAGACCGTCATCCTGTGGCGAAAGCGCTTCGCCCAGTCCGGCCTCGACGGACTCCGCGATCGGACGCGCCCCGGACGCAAACCGGCGCTCTCCGCTGAATTCGTCCAATGCATCCTCGATACAACGCTTCACGAGAAGCCCCGGGCGGCCACGCATTGGAGCACCCGCACCCTCGCCAAGCACTTGGGCGTCTCCAAGATGGCCATCCAGCGCGTCTGGAAAGCGCACGGACTGCAGCCCCATCGCCTCGAAACTTTCAAGCTCAGCCGCGACAAGCAGTTCGTCGAGAAACTCCGCGACGTGGTCGGTCTGTACTTGAATCCGCCCGAGCACGCACTGGTGCTCAGTGTCGATGAGAAAAGTCAGATCCAGGCCTTAGACCGCAGCCAGCCGGGACTGCCCCTGAAAAGGGGTCGTGCCGGCACCATGACCCACGACTTCAAACGACATGGCACAACGACGTTGTTCGCCGCCTTCAATGTGCTCGACGGCAAGGTGATCGGCGAGTGTCTGCCGCGACATCGGCACCAGGAATTCCTCAAATTCCTACGCAAGATCGACCGCGAAACGCCACCGGCGCTGGAGCTGCATCTGATCGTGGACAACTACTCCACGCACAAGCATGAGCAAGTGAAGAAGTGGCTCGCGAAGCACCCCCGCTTCCACTTTCACTTCATTCCCACGTCTTCTTCTTGGCTCAATCTCGTCGAGCGCTGGTTCCGCGAGCTGACACAGAAGCGCATCCGCCGCGGCGTGTTCCGCAGTGTTCCCGAACTCGAGGCCGCCATCCACGAGTACCTGGAAGCGAGCAACCAAGCGCCCAAGCCCTTTGTCTGGACAGCTCCGGCACAAGATATCCTCGCCAAAGTCGAGCGCGCCGCCAAAACCCACGCCATTGTCCAGAACCGTTAGTGGCACTACACTAGCGCTTCCAAAGCCGTCGGGGCTCGATCAGCAGTCGAAAGAACCACTCCAGGCCCGCTTGCTGCATCCACCGAGGCGCCTGCGGTCGCGCGCCGGCGTGAAAGTCAAATGCCGCCCCGACACCTACCAGGACGACGCCGGCCAAACGGTCGCGGTGGTCCGCGATCCAGCGCTCCTGGCGCGGGGCGCCGATGCCCACAAAGACAATGTCGGCAGCGGAGTCTTGAATCAACTCCACCACGGCCCGGTCCTCCCCCTCTGTCAGAGGGCGAAAGGGCGGACGGTAGGTTCCGGCGATCGTTAACTGGGGAAACATCTGCTTCAAGCGCTCCAAGAGTCGAGGCATTGTCCGTTCGCGACCGCCGTAGAGAAAGACACGATGTCCCAGTCGCTGGGCTTGACGGCAAATCTCGAGCATGAGGTCAGGCCCGTAGACGCGTCCCTGTTTTCGTATGCCGAAAGACCTCAAGGCCCAAGCCAGCGGCATTCCATCCGGCGTAGCCACATCAGCGCTGTTGAGCAGATCCTTGAATCCCGGCTCGAAAACACCCGTCATGACCGAATGAACCGTGCAGACGAAAACAGCTCGGGCGGGCACCTGGCGGTGGATACCACTGGGACCACCGTTCACCCGGCGTTTCTCTTCCACCCAGTGGCGGCACAGCGAGAGCACCTGCTCGTAGCTCGTCGCACTGATTCCGACTCCCAGGACCGAGCGCTTGGCGGGTGAAGCCGGTTGCCGATCGCCCTTGCTCATCGTCGACTTAGCGATTACCTTGCTTGCCGAAAGTCGCATGGGGATGCTGTTGACCGACCAAGGAACCCAAAGAGGGGAACTGCCGGACCCGTCTCTTTGACGGGACTTGCGGTCTATCAGCCCGTGGTGAAAGTCCTTCGTCGCAAAAAATGGTACAGTCACCGATTTTCGTCCTCTAACCCACACGGGAAACGAGGCAGTCGCGGAAGCGAAAATCGGATGACAGTCCCTATTTTTTGCCGAACGTAGCCCCTACCACGGGCCGCTAGCTCACGATGGGCCGCGAGAGTTGCTCGACGACCTGCCCGTTGGTCAAATAGCTCACCTTCGCGTGTCCGCTAATCACATCCAGCACTCTTTCGACGGTGCCCCATAGGCCGTGGCGTTCGATTTCCCACGAATGACCCCACAAGTGAAGGACACCCCCGTTTTTGAGGATGTAATCAAGCATCCGGGCCGCCAGCCCCTCGAGATCCGTCTTCCCGCTCCAGTGGAGACCCCAGTTTGCAAGGCCAGGCAGGTTCGCCTCCTTCAGGGCGTGGCGAAAATGAACCTGCGGTGCGTGAGGGAATAACTGCAGCGACACCGGCATGGCGAAGGGATCGAATGTGGTCTCCGTCCGGAAGGCTACCGTCGTCCGGGCGGACCGATAGCCCGCCTCTGCCGCCCAGCCACGAACGCGCCGGTTGAGCTCGCCCTTGGGATAGCAAAAGGACGTTACAGGCTCGCCGAGACAATCCTCGAGCCTCGCTTTGCTAGTCCTGAGCTCCTCCAGGGCCGGGCGGCGGTCCAGGTGAGTCAACACGGCGTGCGTCACCGTATGAGAGCCAATCTCCATGCCCATTCGTCCGAGAGAGCGCATCTGCCCCCCTGTCATCACCGGGACGTTTACCGGCTCAGGGGTGACGTAAAAGGTTCCCCTCAAGCCGCGACCCGCGAGCATCGCGGCCAAACGCAGGTCCAGGGGGTGCCCGTCATCCCAGCTTGTGGTTATGAGCGGAACCCTTTCAGAACGACGGCGGTTACACATTCTGTTTTGTCAAGTTGACGGATGGCATAGGCACGCGCCCCGTCGAGCCTCTTCAACCGCTTCCAGAATCGCCGGCTGACGTTGTTAAAGACGGCAGCCCCTGGATTGGTCAGGCGAGGCCATGCCTCGTCGATCTCCCAGGCCTGTAGCGTGTAGACGTTCGCGCTATCGGAGATGAACAGTTCCAGCTGGTCGACCGAGTGTAGGATTTCCGGCAGCCAACGACGGCTGCTCCCCCGGTAAAGCGTCCAGTAGGGGGTCAGCCGCTCCGGTACCGCTTTGCCTACGAAGCGACCATGGGGGTCGGCAAGTGTAGGAAGATCAATGCTGATCAGTCGTCCGCAACCGATGGTCTCGAGAGCCCCCAGAATGAGGGCCGAGCTGATGCCGTAGCCAACGCCGGTCTCGACAACCAGGCGTGGTTTTATCGAAAGCGTTAAGGCGTAACAGAGCCTCGCCAACGACGAGTCAGCATTGAATCGGGCCGGAAAGGGCAGCCGCTCACCAGCCGTAGCTCGAAGGAAGTGACTCGTGATCGAGTCGTGCGCCCGCTCAGCCTCTCCGCCGGGCTGAAGCAAGTCCGAAAGACTCCTTGAGAATCGCCCTTCGGCGGCGACGAACTCGTCCAACGTCGTCACGTCGGCGCCAGCGGGCTTGTCGTCGTAAAGTAGTCGATTGAAGCGAATTTCGGTCAACGACCGAGCGCGTTCCCAACGATTGGGACCCCTTATGAAATTGCGCGCTTTCGCACCTGCACTGGTCATGTTCCGCGGCCCGATTGGAGGACTTGTTTCTCCCTGGCGACTGGCGCAGCCGTCGGGCGATGACTTCCCCTCCCATGTTTCGCCCCTATCACCCACAGGATTCGTAGCGGCAGGCGGCCGGATGAATCCAACTAGGCGGCTACCTTCGCTGGTCCGTAAGGTTCCAACGGGGCGGGTAGGCGGTTGCCACGCCTCTCAATGGCAAACCGATAGATCTCCATCAGCATCCGGAAATTGCGGGCCGGCGTGTACTTCGCTAAGTATTCCTGCCGCGCGCGTTGGCCCAGACGGTCAGCTAAGTTCTTGTCACTGAGAACGAGTTTGAGGCACTGTCCCAAAGCTCCCGCATTTCCAGCCGGAAACTTGATCCCTGTTCGGCCATCCTCGATGAGCTCTCCCAGAGCGCCGAGAGCAGAAACGACGGACGGACGCCCGGAGGCGAGTGCCTCGGCGACCGTCTTTCCGAACGTTTCGAAACAAAGAGAAGGAGCCACTAGCGCTCTCGCACGGCCTAACAGCTCATGTACATCCTTGGTTGGTCTTCGTCCCATGAACGTTACGCGGGAAGGGGACAGCCCTAACTCTGCGGCCCTCCTCTCGAGCTTGCCTCTTTCGGGCCCATCGCCGACGACCAGCAGCCGACCAAGATTCGAGAGATCAGCCATAGCCCAAGCTTCTAAAAGCACCCCCAGTCCCTTCTCTTGAGACAATCGGCCAACGTAGAGAATGCGGTCCGACGAAGAGGGCGAGTGCTCGGGGTCGCCGGGGTCGTCGACAAAGTTGGGCTTGACGAAGATGCGGCCCGCGGGTAATTTACCGGCAATGAACTTCGAACGCGAGTGTTCTGTCGAGGCAATCAGAGCATCAACATCTCGCTCCCAGGTGCCCCGCCAGCGGTTAAATAAAATCATCTGTGACACGCTGACGGCTAGTGTAGTGCCACTAACGGTTCTGGACAATGGCGTGGGTTTTGGCGGCGCGCTCGACTTTGGCGAGGATATCTTGTGCCGGAGCTGTCCAGACAAAGGGCTTGGGCGCTTGGTTGCTCGCTTCCAGGTACTCGTGGATGGCGGCCTCGAGTTCGGGAACACTGCGGAACACGCCGCGGCGGATGCGCTTCTGTGTCAGCTCGCGGAACCAGCGCTCGACGAGATTGAGCCAAGAAGAAGACGTGGGAATGAAGTGAAAGTGGAAGCGGGGGTGCTTCGCGAGCCACTTCTTCACTTGCTCATGCTTGTGCGTGGAGTAGTTGTCCACGATCAGATGCAGCTCCAGCGCCGGTGGCGTTTCGCGGTCGATCTTGCGTAGGAATTTGAGGAATTCCTGGTGCCGATGTCGCGGCAGACACTCGCCGATCACCTTGCCGTCGAGCACATTGAAGGCGGCGAACAACGTCGTTGTGCCATGTCGTTTGAAGTCGTGGGTCATGGTGCCGGCACGACCCCTTTTCAGGGGCAGTCCCGGCTGGCTGCGGTCTAAGGCCTGGATCTGACTTTTCTCATCGACACTGAGCACCAGCGCGTGCTCGGGCGGATTCAAGTACAGACCGACCACGTCGCGGAGTTTCTCGACGAACTGCTTGTCGCGGCTGAGCTTGAAAGTTTCGAGGCGATGGGGCTGCAGTCCGTGCGCTTTCCAGACGCGCTGGATGGCCATCTTGGAGACGCCCAAGTGCTTGGCGAGGGTGCGGGTGCTCCAATGCGTGGCCGCCCGGGGCTTCTCGTGAAGCGTTGTATCGAGGATGCATTGGACGAATTCAGCGGAGAGCGCCGGTTTGCGTCCGGGGCGCGTCCGATCGCGGAGTCCGTCGAGGCCGGACTGGGCGAAGCGCTTTCGCCACAGGATGACGGTCTTGCGGTTGACGCCGAGTTCGCGGGCAATGGCGTGGTTCGCCAACCCCTGCGCACACAGCAAAACAATGCCTGCCCGTAAGGCCATTTTCTGGGCTGTGTTGCCTCCTCGAACCAGGCGACGAAGAGCGTTTCGCTGCGGAGCGGTGAGGGGTAGAGCGTCAGCGGATGGCCACATAAACCATCCTACCGTGAAAAGGGTGTTATTATCCAAGTATTTATGTGGCACTACACTAGCAGCGGCCGAGTCGCGGTAACAGCGACGCACGACACCGCGCCAGGGAATTTTTCCTAAGCAGTCCTCGCAAACCTGCGAATGTCGCAAGAACAGGGCGTTCGTGCAAAGCAGGCGGAAGTTGCGCAGAGCCTGAACAGTGGGAACACCCGCTGCGTGACAGGCGTCGTGAACCGAGGGGCTGAGTCTCATCCAGAAATTCTGTACGTGTGCGATGTCGGGGCTATAGTTCTTGCAAAGTTGCGAGATTTCCTCGTGTGACCTTCGCGACCAGGCGGCTCCCAGAGCTAGCCTGAGACTCCCCGCCACACCGGAGCCCGCAGAGACCTTGTTGTCAAACTCTTGATCGATGACTTCGATCCCATGGGCCCGCAGGTTATCGACTTCAGCTCTGGCCGAAAGATCTTCGCCACCCGGTTGGCGGTAGCGATTGTGCAGCATGAGCACCCTCACGATGCGGCCGCCTGTGGAATCATCGTCCGCCTTGCTCCGGCCGGCAAGGATCGTCTGACAACCGACGCTTCGTGTTGGGTGGGAAAGGCCAGCGAGCGCCCCCAGGCGAAACCCAGTGCGAACCAGAACCAAACACCCAGAACCGGCCCTTCCATGAGCACCCCAACCGAGCTGTTGCCCCACGTAGCTATTAGCATTAGCAGCCAGAAAGCCAACTCCTCGCGGCGCTCGGGCGAGTAGGCATGGCCGCGGACCCTGCCTCGCCAGACGCGCCGAAACAACCCGCCGAAACCGATGGCCAACACCAGGACCCACAACGAGCCACCTACGATTCCCGTCCGCGCGAAGACCGTCATGTTGATGTTGTGCGGCGAGCGGACCGGCCAGGCTTTATGCTCATTGCCGAGCAGATAGGGGTTGTAGACTCCCAAACTCTCACCGAAGCCCAAGCCGAAGGCCGGGTTTCGGCGCATGACCTCCGCGGCAAGCTCCTCCCACCACAACATCCTCCAGTAAGCGGTACCTTGAGGGGGAAACGGATTCGCTTCCGCGAATCGCCTCAGATGCATCGCTTCCGCCAAATCACTTGTCACTAGGGAGGCGGTTAGCAGCGCGGCGCCTCCCACGGCGCCCATCCAGAACATGCGCGTCGAAAAGCGAATCGGGCGTCCTTTTGCCAGTCCCAGCGCTAGAACTACGACGGCGCCCAGCAGCAAGCCGAACTTGGCGCCCCGTGAGTGACTCAGCGCCAGCAGAGCTACACCAAGTAGCGCAACGAATACGAACACTTTTCGCCAATGACGGTATCGATCAGGGGGCCGGAGGAAGAGCACGATGACCGCCCCTAGCCCCATGTGCTGCATGACGTCGTTGCCGGAGTGCGAAAGCAGGTTCGCGCCGCGCCAAGGAATTTCCGGGCCCAGCTCGGCAAGCCTGCCCCCTGAGAGCAAGTTCGCCGACCCCCAAACAAGCGCCAGCACCCAGAACAAGCAGAGGGTCTGCCAGACTCGGGTACCCAGCGCCTGCCGCCTCGCTACATTGAGGCCCACAAAGTAAAAGGCCGCGTAGTAACAAATCGCCGCATCGCGCCCCGCGTCCAGGCCCCAGCTAGCCGCAGAGTTTGCTGCCAAAGCCGCTCCCAAGAGCATGTACGCCAAGATGACAAGCGACAGCAGCCAGCCTTGTCGAGACCGTAATCCAAGGGTGCCCTGGTGTCCTATGACCCACAGCAGGGAAACCACGAGCACAACCTCTCCCCAATAGATGGGTGGATATCCCAGATACGTCGGCCCCTTGCCGATAATCGTGATCGCTCCTAGGTAGATGAGCAAGAACGATACTGATTTGGGCAAACGAGCGCGGGCTGCGTTTCGACCCGTACGGATTCCAGACAGGCCTCCCCGGGAAGAGCCTGGCCGAACCAACGGCGTCACCAGTGATGTCGTGCTCATCTTGAGTGACGGCAGGCCTTTTCCCGCGGCAGCGGGCCGCGTGTTGCTAGCCCGGAAATCCCGTCACGTTCTCGGCTGCGAGTGTTCAGCGAACGATCTCTCTGGAGACGGACCGCGATGTGCCGTTCTGGTTCCGAATCGACATTGCATTCGCTTCGGCTCCGACGCCAAAGGGGGCGTCCGGTGGCGCAGGCAAGGCCGCGAGCGGGTCCTGGCCTTAGTCAAAGGAGGAAGCTTTTTGGACGTCGTTTTCGTCCGGGTGTTTATGCGCGGGAAGCTTAACAGCGATGAGGGATTTCGTCAACAGCAGTACACGCTCGCGGAGGATCTCCGCATCCGGAAACAGGCGCTGCATCTTAGCAAAGGTGAGGAGGTGGATACTGTCGACGAAGGCAGCGGCCTCTTCGCGCGAGGGCTGAGTGATCCAGCCCCAGAGGCTGCAGAAGCGGAGCAGGCTCTTCTGCCAGGTTTTGGGTAGAAAGTGGAGGAAAAGCGTTATGTAATGGGGCTCGATGGGAAAATCCCGGTTCGGCGTCTGGACATAGAAGCCTTTCCCCACGCGGCGGATTTCATCGGCGAAGACCTGAATGTTTGCCTCGTCCCCCACATGCTCGATCACCGAGTTGCTGAAAACGATATCAAAAGCTCGGTCGCGAAAGGGAATCTGTAGGCCATTCCCGACGACGTAATGGGATTGTCTCACCGGGATTTTGGCAAAGCGCAGGTTCAGGATCCTCAGAGAAGGCCGGACCGAGATCAGTTCCCAGTTGAACGCGGTGCCGCCGTCGTCCAGAATGCGGGTCCGGCTGGTGATGTGGAACAACGTCTGGAAGTGCTCCATACGCTTACTGCGAAAATAGCGGGACATGGGTCGGTAGACATCGTGAATGGTCAAAGGGACAGCTCCTCGTGCGGCAATCACGCAGCCCTCCACAGCGCTGCAAGTACCACCAATCTGATAGCTTGGCAGGGTACAGGCTGGTCTTCCCCGTGGTTCAAGTGTGTGTCAAATAATCCATGCGGCCGCCGTCGGCAAGCAAGTATTGACCGGTCATGAAGCTGGATCGGTCTGAGGCCAGGAAAGACACTACGTTAGCAATCTCGTCAGGTTCCCCGGGGCGGCCCAGCATGGACCGGGAGGATACGGTCTGCAAGATTTGCTCCACTTGTTCCGGCGTTTTGCCGCCGGTGGTCATATCGGTGACCGTGAATCCCGGCAGAACAGCGTTGACCGTGATTCCATGTGGCCCTCGTGTAAGCGCCCCTTGCTTTCTGTGCATTCCGCCGGTGTTTTTGGAGTAGGTGGCGGATCGGGCGCTAGCCCCACTCTCCGACCGATGCGGTAGGCGAGCGACCCGTAGATAGCCTGCAGTTGCTTGTGTGCCTGCTCGACCTCGGCATCTAGCTGCTGCGCCCAGCGGGTCCGGTCCCCGAGCTCGGTCGCCAGTTCGATAAACCTGGCGTCCACTTCTTCTAGAACGCGGCTCTTGAGATCGAGCTCATCGCGCAACAACCCTACTCGGCGCTGGAGTGACTCGGTTTCAGACCCCTTAAGCGTTGAGCTGTCCTCTGCTGTCGGCTTGATGTACCAAAGCCAGAAATATTGCTCTCCCAGCCCTTCACATCGGAAGAGCCTGAAGCCGCAATTCTTCGCCATCTTGATGGCATCGCTCCCCGAAACGGTCGCACCGAGCCAGGTGTCCTGTTCCGCCTGTACCGCCCGGTAACTGCCTTGCACTTGCAACTTGAACAGCCGCCCGGGTCGCAGCACCCGGTGAACCTCGCGCACATAATTCTCGATGATTGCCTTCCTCGGAATGTGCTGGAAGACGATAAAGCTGAAGGCGAAGTCGAACTCTGAATCTCCCAGTTCGGAGAGGTCCGTCCCGTTGTTTTGGTACAGATGGACATTGGAACAATCGGCGAGCAACTCGCGTGCCCGTTCGATCATACCGCTGCTAATGTCAACCCCGTGGACTTCTCCAAATACCTTAGCCAGGGCCCGGGTCATGCGCCCGGCGCCGCAACCGATCTCTAGGACGCGCATTTCCTTGGAGGGCGTCCCCCGACAGATGCTATCCATTTCGTCCAGGATCAATCGGCGTACCGACTCTTCGCCGGAAGCGAAAAACTCCTCCGGCTGCCATTCGCCCTTGGAATCGTTAATGTAATGGAGAGCGTTTTCACGCGCTCGGGCGTCCCACTCCTGCCGCATCTTCCGCTGGACGTCGCGTTCGAAGTTTGGCTGCTCGGAATGCAAGTCGGTCGCTTTTTGTCCCCTACCTGCAGACATGTTCGACTGTAACGAACCTTAGTCGCCGGAAGGAACCCTCGCCTTAAGAATCAGGACGGTGAAACGGTAAAACCTTCGTTCCGCTCCCACTCACACTAACAGCGCACGTTATCGCACCCTCTCGTCTTTCTCCACCATGCCGTCGCGCAGACGGATAACGCGCCGGGTGTGCTTCGCCACGTCTGTCTCGTGAGTAACGATGATGATCGTATTGCCTTGCCCGTGCAGCCGATCAAAGAGATCGAGAATCTCATTGCTTGTCACACTGTCGAGGTTCCCTGTTGGTTCGTCGGCTAGTAGTATCGAGGGCCCGTTGACAAGCGCTCTGGCGATGGCTACTCGCTGTCGCTGCCCCCCGGAAAGCTCATCCGGTTTGTGGTCCATCCGGTCAAGGAGGTCCACTTGCATCATGGCGTTACGTGCGCGCTCTAGGCGTTCGGCGGGGGGCGCTCCGGCGTAAACAAGCGGTAGTTCCACGTTCTGAATCGCCGACAAGCGCGGCAGTAGATTGAAGGTTTGGAATACGAATCCAATTTCTTCGTTGCGAATCCTCGCCAGTTCATCGTCGTCCAGATCGCTAACCGGGTGGCCGGAAATGTGGTATTGCCCCGTGGTGGGCGTGTCGAGGCAGCCGATGAGGTTCATCAAAGTCGACTTGCCAGAACCTGAGGGTCCCATGATGGCGACGTATTCGCCTTTCTGGATCTCCAGATTCACGGCTTGCACGGCGTGAATCCGCCCCTCGCCCATCGAATACGTCTTCCACAAGTCCTGAGTGCGGATCACGGCCCCGTTGGGGGGGAGCGGCTCACCCCGATCGGAGCTCTCGGTGGCCGTCGTTGGTGTCAACCGTGCCTTTTTGCCAAATGAAAGCCGAACCCGCATGAGAACATGCCCGTCTCTTGTTCCACTGTGGACCGGCCCGCGCTGGCGGCTAGCAGATCAGCGCGAAGGTCGGCCCCAGTTGGACGATTCGCTGCCGACCTTGACCGACGCACCCGGTCGAATCGTTCTTAAAACCTTGTAGCTTCCGGTGACAATCTCCTCGTCTTCTTCGAGGCCCTCGATCACCTCTATGCGGGTGGCGCCTGTGATACCGGTTCCCACGGGGCGAAACTCAACGCTGCCGTCGGTAACTACGAATACCCCTTCGACCTCTTCGTCGGGATCTCCCAGGGAAGTAGCTGCTCGGGCCGTATCCGAGGATTGGGGGGGCTCGAGGTCCGAGGACTCACGCACCGTCAACGCTTGGATCGGGACCGTCAGCGCGCCTTCCCGGGTTGCGGTGGTAATTCGTGCCGTGCAGGACATTCCCGGACGGATCGCGTCGGTCGGCGTGTCAAGAGCCACCACAACCTTGAAATCCTTGGCCTCTTGGCTCGCCACGGCGCTCTGGGAAGCCGCCAGGCCGGTGGTCCTCAGAATCGCAGTGTTGCCGATTTCGGTTACCCGCCCAGAGAATGTGCGGCCGGGAATGGCGTCAACGCTGACCTCGGCCGCCTGGCCCAAGGCAACGTCGACAATATCCGTCTCGTCGACTTTTACCTCCGCCGTGATCAGCGACATGTCCGCAATGGTCATGATCAGGCTCGCCGCCGAATTCTGAATCCCCGGCACCACCGTTTCACCTACCCTCACCGGAAGGTTGGTGACGACGCCCTCGATCGGCGCGACGGAGTAGTGCTTCTGAAGCACGTCGCGGACTCGGCGGAGTTGAGCTTTCGTCTGGTCGACTCGGCGCCGTGCGGAATTCGTCTGTGCGACCAATTCTTCCCGCTGGGCTCTGAGCTGCTCGAGGCGGGCAGCCGCCTCTTCGACCGCCGCCTCAGCCGCGTCGTAGTCAGCCCGTCGCTGATCGTAGTCTTGTCGCGCGATCAACTTGTCCTCGAGAAGCTCGCTGGCCCGGTCGTAGTTGATCTTGGCGCGCTGAAGTTCAGCCTGAGATCGTTTCAACGATGCCTGTTGCGCCTTTTGGTTCGCTTCGTTCGACTCAATGGCGGCGGCGCGAGCCGCAAGCTCGGCTCTGGCGAGTTCGAGCGAGGCCCGCTGGGCAGCAACCTCCGCGGCGGGCTGCACCGTTTCCAGCTTGGCCAACTCCTGGCCCTGCTCGACCATGTCACCTTCTCGGACATAGATGTCAGTGAGTCGGCCCATGCTGTTAGCGCCTATGTTGATGTAAGTCCGAGGCTTGACTTCCCCCGACGCCGTGACGACCGAGACTAGATCCTGTCGGGCAACCTTGCCTGTTTGGACCCCTACAACCCCCCGTTGGAGGTAGCGGTAAACCCCCGAGACGACGACGAGAGCAACGACCCCCAACAAAACCTTTTTGCGGCTGCTCATGGGTTGTTGAATTGAGGCCCAAGTTTCGGCTCTGGGCCACCGCGCTCGGTACCCGGCTAGGCCGGGAGCGGAGCGCGGTTCATAGCGTGATGATGGCCGAGGCGGGCCAAGCCAACTATGAACGAAGACGTAAGACTAAGGCTCAGTCTATCAAAGGCTTCGACGGGCGGCTGGTCCCAAAGCAACTAGGCTGACCGGTGTCAGGTCCTTCCAACCGAGGGAAACCGCGACGGTCCCCACCGTCCCTGATACGGCATACTTTTCTCCTCGGGGCGGGCGGCAAACTGCATGCTAGAATCGGGGTCTGCTTAGCCGAGGGCCCTTAGCTCAGTGGTTAGAGCTGCGGACTCATAATCCGTCGGTCGTAGGTTCGAATCCTACAGGGCCCACCACCTGTATCGTCGCTTTGCGTCAGCAGCCCGGGCGAAGTCCTTGGCCTCAAGGAATGCACAGGCAAAGTCCATGTGAAAGCCCCCGATTCTCCCGTGGCCCATTCTTTCGTGGCGCACGCTCTCAGCGTGCCGCGTCGAGACTCATCTCGACGCCTCCGGAGCGCTTCAATCACAAAAAACCAAACAAACCCAATTCCGCCGAACCCCAATGAAACCAATGCATTTTGAGCGTGCCGGCAACGGATGTTCCGCCACGCCCCCGCGCCGCTGCCGACCGGGAGCGAGAATTGGTGACCGTCTTCCCACTTAAGAATGTGGGTGTCGGTCGTCATACCCTGGCTGACGCTCCTCGGTGCGTATAGGCCCTACTTTGAATTTCTCGGGCAACTATGCGACAGTCGCAAGTGGTCGCGATTCGGCCACCAGCTTAGGAGGCTATCCCGATGACCGCTGCCACCCATCGTGATCCCATCCGATTCGAGGTTATCCGCAACGCGCTCATCGAGGCGACGGAGGAAATGGCGATTGCCCTGCGCCGCAGCGCCTACTCGACCAACATCAAGACCAGGGCCGACTTCTCTTGCGCCTTTTTCGACCGCCACTTACGGCCCATCGCCCAGGCTTTTGGCCAGCCTATTCACCTTGGCTCCCTGGTCGTGCTGTTGCCACGCGTCATCAATGAATACGGACCCGAGAAGCTGGGTCCGGGTGACGCCATTCTTGCCAACGATCCTTACCTGGGCGGAGTTCACCTCAATGACATCACTCTCATCTCGCCGGTGTATCACCAGGATGAACTCTTCGGCTATGTGGCCAGCCTGGTTCACCACGTAGACGTAGGCGGAGGAGCGCCGGCCAGTATTGGCGCCTTCCGCGAGGTCTACCAAGAGGGCATCATCATTCCTCCGGTCAAGCTCGTGCAGGGCGGCGAAATCGTGCCGGACATCTTTCGACTGGTTCTGTCACAGATCCGTTCCCAACGCGAGACGGCGGGCGACTTCCGGGCTCAGTTGGCGGCCAACAATACCGGCGTGCGCCGCCTGAGCACACTATTGAGTCAACGGGGAGGCGAAGAAGTAACTTTCTACATGGATGAATTGATCACTTACACGGAGCGACGCGCCCGAGCAGAGCTGGCCAATCTGCCCAAGGGGGTCTTCACCGCCGACGGCTATGTGGACAATGATGGCTTTACCGATGAACCGGTCCATCTAGTGGTGAAGGTTGTGATTGACGACGACGGTGTCCTGTTCGATTTCAGCGGCTCCGATCCCCAGCGGAGGGCGCCCGTAAACTCCACCTATGCCATGACCTATTCGGCTTGCGCCTATGTGCTCAAGTGCCTGATCGATCCGGATGTGCCGGTCAACGCCGGCTTCGATCGCCTGGTGCGCCTGATCGCTCCGGAAGGAACAGTCGTTAACGCCAAAGCTCCGGCACCGGTGGTGGGAGGCTGGGAAACTCAGACTCGGCTGACGGACGTGATTCTGAAGGCCCTGGCCGCGGCGGTCCCCGACCGCGTTCCGGCGGGCACCAAGGCGATGATATGCCAGGTGGGCCTCGGCGGCACCGACCCCCGGACGGGCGAACTCTATGCCTACTACGAGGCCCTTGCCGGCGGGTACGGGGGCCGGGCGACGCGTGACGGGCCCGATGCCGTCCAAGCCCACGGCCAGAATACCGAGAATGCGCCGATCGAGGAGATCGAAATCAACTACCCTTTCCGCATCAGTTGTTACGAACTGGTAGAAGATTCGGAAGGCGCGGGCCGATATCGCGGCGGGCTGGGCTTCCGCCGGGATTACCTCTTTCCCGATCACGAGCTTTCTTTTACCGTTCTAGCCGATCGAGATCGCTGGGGGCCGTGGGGGCTCTTCGGTGGACTGCCTGGTCGCAAGGCCAGCTATCTTCTGAATCCTGATCGTGAAGCCACCGAGTTGGGCTCGAAAGTGACCATCGAACTGAAACCAGGCGATGTGGTGAGCTATCGCACCTGCGGTGGCGGCGGCTATGGGCCACCCGGGGAACGTGACCCACAGGCAGTGCTACGAGACGTGCGCGAGGCCAAAGTGAGCCTGGAGCGGGCGCGAGAGGTTTACCTCGTGGCCATCGACCCCAAAACCTGGCGGATAGACACCACAGAGACTACGAAGCTGCGCGCGGAAAGGAATACCAACCCTGGCGTATAGGCTGGGCATAGACATCGGTGGCACCTTCACCGATGCGACCCTGATCAATGAGGATACGGGGGAGATCCGCATCGGCAAAGTTTCCTCTACGCCCCAGGACCCATCTGTGGGGTTTATGGAAGGTACCCATCGGATTCTGCGCGAAAACAACGTCGCGCCGATCGAGGTGTCCTACGTGGTTCACGGCACCACGGTCGCCACCAATTCCATCATTGAAGGCAAGACGGCTCGGACGGGATTCGTTACGACTGAACGCTTCCGTGACATGTTGGAGATCGCTCGCCAAGTCCGACCGAGCCTCTATGACCTGCAATTTGAGAAGCCCAAACCGCTAGTCCCTCGCTACCTCTGTTTCGGTGTCCCCGAACGGTTGGATGCCCAAGGGCAAGTCTTGCTGCCGCTCGACGAAGCCGCCGCGCGGAGCGTAGCGGAGCAACTACGCCACGAGGAGGTCGCCTCGGTCGCCGTCTGCTTGTTACACGCCTACGCGAATCCGGATCACGAAAAACGCGTCGGAGAGATCATCCACGAAGTCTTCCCGGAGGTCATGGTCTCGCTTTCCTCCGAGGTAGCCCCGGAGTTTCGGGAATACTTTCGGGCGAGCACCACTGTCATTAACGCCGGCATCCGGCCCGTGGTAGCCCGTTATCTGGAGCGGATCGAGAAACGGCTCCGCGACGAGGGCCTGGCGGCGGAATTGCTCTTGATGCAGAGCGGTGGCGGGGTCTTTACGTTTTCGGAAGCGTGCCGAAAACCGGTCTTCATGGTGGAGTCGGGCCCCGCTGCGGGCGTCATTGCGGCGGCCTATCTGGGAAACAACCTCGGTTATCGGGACATCATTGCCTTCGATATGGGCGGAACCACAGCCAAGGTTGGTCTCATCCAGAACGGGGTTCCAAAGGTAACCAAGGATTATGAAGTTGGAGCGGCGGCCAAGACCGGGGCTGGCTCCCATCGAGGCGCAGGTTATCCAATCCGCACGCCAGTCATTGATCTAGTGGAGATCGGTGCCGGCGGCGGCTCCATCGCCTGGGTAGATCCCGGTGGCATCCTGCGTGTAGGCCCCCAGAGTGCAGGCGCCGATCCTGGTCCGGCCTGCTACGGCAAAGGGGGCGCCGATCCAACCGTTACGGACGCCAATCTGGTGCTGGGACGCCTCAGCCCCGATCTTTTCTTGGGCGGCGAGATCGAATTGGATGTTGAAGCTGCCCGGCGGGCGATCAAGCAACAGTGCGCGGATCCATTGGGGATGGATGGGGTCGAGGCAGCCCACGGCATTGTCGAGATCGCTAATGCCGCTATGGTCAACGCGCTGCGCCTCGTCTCAATCCAGCGGGGCTACGATCCCCGGGAATTCGCGCTTGTAGCCTTCGGCGGGGCCGGACCGGTTCACGCCAATCGTCTGGCGAAGGAAACGGGCATGCCGACTACGATCATCCCGATGAGCCCGGGCACGACATCGGCCTTGGGCTTGCTGGTCACCGATCTGAAGCATGACTACTCGACGACCATGATTCAGCGCATCGACCGGTTGGACATTGCGGCGGCGGAGAGCGCTTACGGAGAACTGGAGGCGCGGGGACGAGCGACATTGGAGCGTGAAAGCGTGCCGCCTGACGAGATGAGCTTCTTGCGCCAAGTGGACATACGCTACGTCGGTCAGAGCTACGAGTTGACGCTGTCGTTACCTCACAACACGCTGAGTTCTGCTGAGATCGATGGCGTTTCGGAGCAGTTCCATCAAGAGCATGATCGGGCTTATGGCTTCAGCGCCCCAGAGGAACCGGTCGAGTTCGTCAACCTCCGGCTGACCGCCATCGGCCAAATCACGAAGCCCCGGCTGCGCGAACTGGAAAAGCACTGCGGGACCGTGGAGCTGGCTTCAACTCTGAAAGCAACTCGACCGGTCTACTTTGCTGAGAGCGACGGCTACGTTGATTGTCCGATCTATGATCGTTATCGGCTGGCGGTCGGACACGTTCTCAACGGGCCGGCCATTGTAGTGGAGTTAGATTCCACCACAGTGATCCACCC
This sequence comes from Bryobacterales bacterium, assembly GCA_965222095.1. GTDB lineage: Bacteria > Acidobacteriota > Terriglobia > Bryobacterales > UBA6623. The sequence goes on along the minus strand of CBDCTD010000003.1, from coordinate 738,513 downwards.
GGGCTACCAGGCCGAAGTTGATCGATTTGGCAACCTGATCCTCGCAGCAAGTTAGCTATAGCTAGGACAGCCAAGAGTGGCGGTTGCTACCGGGCGCTTCGGTGGCGACAAACACTCGTGTTTGTCCTTGTTGGCAGTCGAGACAAGCTTTAGCTTGCCGCTCGAGGTTGCCGTTTTGAAAGGGAGGCTGGGGCGGCGCTGGAACGGGCACAGCATGCCCCTCGATAAAATCAGCTATAGTCCGAGACAGAGGAGCGGCTCTCCAGGCTCGAATCTCATAAGACCCACCGACTATCCGACAAATGTGACCATGAAAATCTTACACCAAGCAGCCATACTAACAGCCACGACCGTTACCGTCGGCGTTCTATTGCTGGCCGACTCAACCATCAGCTCGTCCGGCCAGTGGCCCCGTTGGCGGGGACCGACCAACAGCGGAATGGCTGACGGCGATGCACCCACCTCATGGAGCGACACCCAGAACGTCAAATGGAAAGTAGAAATCCCTGGCAGGGGCAGTTCCTCTCCCGTCGTGTGGGGTGACAAGATCTTCCTGACGACTGCTATACCTGCCGGGGAGCAAGGCGAGCAACCGGTCGCCCATGAGTTCGTCGTCCTGTGTCTCGACCGAAAGACGGGCAAGATCCTATGGCGGAGGACAGCCACATCGGCGACGCCGCACGAGAGTTACCACGCCGACTACGGTAGTTTCGCCTCGGGATCGCCTGTCACCGACGGCGAGCATCTCATCGCCGACTTCGGTTCCCGGGGCGTTTACTCCTACGACCTCGACGGAAACCTAGCGTGGAAAAAGAACCTCGGCGTTCAGATGAAAACGTTCTGGGAATTCGGTGAGGGGAGCGCCCCGGTGCTCGACGGCGACGTGCTCTTGCTGAAATTTGACCATGAAGGTGATTCCCTAATGGTGGCGCTCGATAAGAACGACGGCCGGGAAATCTGGCGCGTGGAGCGTGACGAAGTGACTGCCTGGGCACCGCCCCTAATAGTCGAATACGCGGGCCGCAAACAGGTGATTACCAGCGCAACGAACAAGATCCGCAGCTACGACTTCACGAGCGGTGAACTCATCTGGGAGTCCAAGGGACTGGGTCGGAATGTTATTCCGGCGCCTGTGATTCACGACGACATCGTGTTTGTGATGAGTGGTTACAAAGACCCCAACCTGCTGGCCATAAGACTGGGCGGGGAAGGCGACATTACCGATTCGGAATTGGTCCTGTGGACCAACCAGAAGGCTAACGCCTACACGTCCTCGCCCGTGCTCGACGACAACAAGCTATATGTACTTACCGACAACGGCTTCATTAGCTGCTACAACGCCACGACGGGGACACCGTACTACAAACAGCAGCGTCTTCCCAAACCCTACAAATTCAAGGCCTCGCTTGTCGCCGCTAATGGCAAGCTCTACCTTTCGAGCGAAGAGGGGGACGTGATTGTCCTCAAGATGGGAGAGAAGTATGAAGTCCTGGCGACCAACACGCTGGAGGGGCAGACCTTTATTGCATCACCGGCAATCGCCAACGACGAAATCCTCCTGCGCAGTGAGACGGCGCTGTTCTGCATCCGGGAAATGAACTGAGTGACGCAGCCCGTGGCAAAAGTCGTGCAGGAGCGAAAAATGGGGACTGCCACCAATTCGCTCCCCATCACCATAGACGTCACCGGAGAAAAGCACCATGAAAGATCCACAGCTTGACCGTCGCAACTTCATCACAACCACCGCCGGGACGGCTGCCGCGTTGGCCGCGGCTGGGCTAGCGAAACCAAAACCTGCAGTCGCCGCGGGATCCAACGACACCATTCGCGTTGGGGTTATCGGGCCCGGCGGACGGGGAACCAAACTGCTCAAACAATGCATTGAGTTCGGAAGCGTCTACAAAGCCCGAGTCACCGCCGTCTGCGATATCTGGAATCAGCGCCTCGACGCCGCGGCGAAGCTGGTGCGGGAGTCCTACAGTGTCGAGCCGAAGGCGCACAAGCGTTACGAACAGGTGCTCGAAGACAAAGACATCGACGCCGTCATCATCGCCACGCCCGACCATCAGCATTCGAAGATGCTCAAAGCGTCAATTGAGGCGGGCAAGGACGTCTACGTCGAGAAGCCCATGGGCAACGTCCTGTCGGAGGTGAACGAAGCTTTTGCCGCCGTCGAAAAATCCGACCGCATCGTGCAGGTCGGCACGCAGCGGCGAAGCGACCCGCGGTATCGCTCGGCAGTCGACATCATGCTCGAGGGCCGCATCGGCGACATCGTCAAGGTGGACATCCTCTGGAATGGCTACGCCCCCTACCGCTGGGCGAAAAAGCAGGAGGAACTCAATTCGATCAAAGAGAGCGATGTCGATTGGGAAGCGTTCTTGATGGGGAAGCCCTACCGCCCGTTCGATCCCAGAATCTACCGCTCTTTCCGGCTTTTCCGCGATTTTTCGAGCGCCATCATCGACCAGTGGATGACCCACGGAGTCGACGTGATCCACATGCTCACCGGGGAGCCGTATCCGAAGAGCGTCGTTGCGCTCGGAGGTATCCACCGGTTCCACGATTACCGCGAGAATCCCGACACGATGCAGGCCGTACTCGAGTACGGCCACGGAGGCAGAAAGTTCCTGGCGACCTACGCAACCTGTCTGTCAAACGCGGCGGGCAGAGCGACGCGCGTCCTCGGCACAAGGGGCACTCTCGAAGTTGAGGAGGTCTGGCGGGTTTCCGGCGACGGCGTCGAGGGAGAAGACGCGCTCCAGGAGGCAGAGGAGATTCCCGAGAAGCCCGGCACCCTTCACCACATGGCGAACTGGCTGGACTGCATCCGCCGCCGCGCGCCACAGGATTTGTACTGCCCGGCGAGCGCCGGCTACGGACATTCCGTTGCCTGCATCATGACAACCGATGCGATGTGGAGCGGACAGCGTATGATGTTCGACCCCGAAGAGCGTGAGATTCGCGCCGGCTGAGGACCCGGAGACCCACGCAGGCGGAGCCCGAAGTCTGTGGGCGGCGGGAGATTCTCGGAGGGCTCAGGGGCGACCTCCGGCGACCGGGAGATTCCTGCGGGCTGCGCGGCGACGTCCGGCCAAAGCGGCAGATCCGCCGCGCTGGGGGGAGAACGTCCGGCGGCAGGCAGGCGATTCCTGCGAGCAGAGGACTTCACGCCCGGTGGTGACAAACACTCGTGTTTGTCCCGGTTGACAGTGCCGGCAAGCTTCAGCTTGCCGCCTGCTTGGCCGCTGGGACGATGGCGTTTTTGTCTAGGAGTTCCTATGCATCGCAGAGCGTTCACGAAAATCATCGGGGCTGGCACTGCCTTGCTGCCACTCTCCCAAGCCCAACCCGAACCGTCAAAGCCAATCAGGGTCGGCGTCGTCACGCACGCAGGGGGTGCGCACCTCAGTCACTATTTCGCCGGACTGGCCGCCGCTCAAGACTGTGACTCCGTTGTCCTTTCAGACCCAAGCGGGCAATCGTTCGAGTCGGCCCGAAAAACTCTAGGCAACAAGCTGACGGCGACGTACGCCAAGCTGGGCGAAATGCTCCGCTCCGAGAAGCCGCGGATGGCGCTGGTCACCATGGAAGCGGTTCTCGCGTCGCCCGCCATAGACGCCTGCTTGGACGCCGGGTGCCACGTGCTGGCCGAAAAGCCGTCCTGTGTGCGCGCCGCGGACTTTGAAAAACTCGCCCAAAAAGCGAACGAGAAGAACGTTCACTTGATGCTGGCTCTCGCCAACCGGCTGAACCCGGAAATTGCCGAAGCTCGACGGCTCATTGGAGAAGGCAAGATCGGCCGCATCTACGGTATGGATCTCTACATCATCGCCGACCAGACGCGCCTAACACGGCCCTCTTATCACCAGAGGTGGCAGGCGCAAAAGGCTCGCAGCGGCGGCGGACATCTGATCTGGCTGGGCATCCATTGGCTCGATCTGGCGATGTATCTGACGGGATCGCGAATCACCGAAGTCGCCGGCTTCACCGGCGTGGTCGGCGGACAGCCGCTCGACACCGAAGACTCCGCCGCCATCGCCATGAAATTTGACAACGGCACCTTCGGTACGATGACTTCGGGCTATTACCTCGATCGCCGCTATCACTCACAAATCAAGATCTGGGGATCCAAAGGCTGGCTTGAGCTTCGGCGGTTCCGGGACGACGCACAAGAGTTTCCTTTGGAGTGGTACAGCACAACCGAATCCACCCCCCAAATCCATCGCTTCAAGAATCCGGCGACCCTGACCGGCTACACGCCGTTCGTGCGAGCCGCCGTGCGGGCCAGTGCGGGCCTGGAGGACCCTCCGCTCACCGCCGCCGACGGGCTTCAGGTCCTCAAGACCATCTTTGCCGCTTACAAGGCTGCCGAAACAGGACGAACCCAGCGGGTCGGATAGCTCTCTTGCCGTTTAGGGAAGACTTGCGCGGGGATAAACCCGTTAAACGGACTGGGCGCTTCGGTTCTTTTCTTGCTCTTCTATTTGCCTGGGGTGCTGGCGTTCCGATTGTTCCACCAACCAAGAACACGCACCGAGACCTAGCTAACCGTGAGATGGGCGGTGTCAACGGGTTTCTACAGCGGCACCACTCCCGCATACGGAATGCCCGTCAAGTAAGCCACGTCGCGGTTCCAGGTCGTCAAGTCGTCGCGGCTGAAGTGCTTCAGGTGGCGGTGTCCGCAAGCCCGGGCTAGGATTCGCATCAGCTCGACCGTGGCCTCGAAGTAGTTCTTGAGTTGCTGAGCCGACTGCTCAACAATAAGCCGGGCGCGCAAATCTTCTCTTTGCGTGGCGATTCCGACAGGGCAGTTGTTGGTGTGGCAGGCTCGCATTCCGAGGCAGCCGATAGCTTGGATGGCAGCGTTAGCCACAGCCACCCCGTCGGCGCCGACCGCGATCGCTTTAACGAAGTCGGATTCGTTGCGCAGGCCGCCGGTGATGATCAGCGTCACGTCACTTCGGCCTCGCATGTCCAGATGCCGCCGTGCCCGCGCGAGGGCCGCCATCGTCGGAACGGAGATATTGTTCTTGAAAATCTCGGGCGCCGCACCCGTCGCACCGCCCCGGCCATCTAGGATGATGTAGTCGGCTCCGACCTCCAATGCGAAGTCGATATCAATCTCGATGTGCTGCGCCGATAGCTTGAAACCGATCGGAATTCCGCCGGTGACCTCGCGGACCTCCTCGGCAATCTTTCGGTAGTCCGCCGGTGACTCGAGATCAGGAAAAGTCGAAGGACTGATCGCCGGCTCGCCAGGTTTGAGTCCGCGCACGGCCGCGATTTCGGGACTGACCTTGGCGCCCGGCAGATGCCCCCCTGTGCCCGTCTTGGCACCCTGCCCTCCCTTGAAGTGGAAGGCCTGGCAGCGAGCGACCCGATCCAAGCTCCAGCCGAATCGGGCAGAGGCGAGCTCGTAAAAGTAGCGTGAGTTGTTTTCCTTCTCGGCCGGCAGCATGCCGCCTTCCCCCGAGCAGATGCCGGTCCCTGCCAGCTCGGCTCCCCTCGAGAGGGCGGTTTTCGCCTCGGCGCTGAGCGCCCCGAAACTCATATCGCTGACGAAGAGAGGAATCCTCAGCGTCAACGGTTTTTTGGCGTTGGGACCGATGACAAGGTCGGTACCCACGTCGGCGTCGTCGAGAAGGGGCTTCCGGGCGAGCTGGCCTGTCAGGATCTGGATGTCGTCCCAGCGAGGAAGTGTCGTAAGCGGAACCCCCATCGCCGACACTTTGCCGTGGTGGCCGAAGTTCTTGAGGCCGTTCTTGGCAAGCTCCTGGATGTAGAGGGTATGAGGCTCCTCGGGTCCTCCGTGGACGTCCGCGTAGAGCCCCTGGTAGGCGTCACGGTCGTAGGGCTGCGGGTTGTCCTGTTCCCAGGCGCGCACCTCGTACTCATCCACGTAGACCGCGTCGTCGCCGGTGTCCACCCAGGCGCTGAACTTGTGCAGAGCCTCTTCGTTGTTGTATGCACTGACGCCTGTGTCGTAGCGGTAGTCCCAGTTGTGGACCCCACAGACAAGGTTGTCTCCTTCGATACGACCGTCAGCGAGCAGCGCGCCGCGGTGCAAGCACCTGCCATAGAGCACGGAAACCTGGCCGCTGTACCGAATCACGACAAGGTCCACATTGGCGACTAGGGCGTAGGCAGGCTTGTTGTCCTCGAGCTTGCTCCAAGTGGCGACTTTCACCTTTTGCGTACTGACAACGTCGGAAGTAGACATCAGAAATCTCCTGCGGTCATCGCGTCCATCCCGTGCTGATCTCCGATTCTAGCAGTCGCCTGGTCTCGGGCATCACCGATTGTGTCTGTATCCGTGCTGTCGCTGACGGGCCCTGATAATGCTTCCCCAGCCAAGAACATCCCCAATTTGATTTGTGGGTTTGCACGAAGGGGCGCCGCCGATAGGCCACAGCCAGCAGCGCTAGGCGCGTGTCGGGCCTCGCATCAAGCGAGTGGGGAGAGTAACGAGGGCCCAGATGAAATCGAGTACGCCGCCAACCACGATGCCCGCCAGCCGAAAGGGGAGGAGCACAAGCCAGACGAACGGACAAAGAACCAGCGCCAGTGGCCAATAGAGGATCAACAGGATCAGCCAAAGCAGAAACTTCGTCACGTTCGGACTCCTTCTCGGCCGCTCACACTCCTGTAATACGGGTCCACGCTACATCAAGTTCTAAGTGCTGGCACAGTCGCCGGTGCTATTCCAGAGCGAGCAATTCGCTGTGGAACTTGGCTAGGCGCTTTTCATACTCGGCGCCGGCCACGACGACGATGTCGTTGTGATGGGCTCCCTCGACGGTCCAAAACTGTTTCGGTTCGTTGGCGGCATCAAAAACGTCTCGACCGAGCTGGTAGGCGATCACCTCATCGCGGTCGCCGTGGATGATTAGAACCGGTACCTTCACTTCTGCGATTTTGCGGGCTGTTTCCAGTCCTGAGGTCACCAACGGCCCAAGGAGCGGCAGGACGCGCGCTGCCACGGCGCGGGCCGAGGGAAAGGGCGCTTCCAAGACCAACCCGGCACAAGGGCGGCGCGAGGCGAGATCCGTCGCCATGGCCGTACCGAGCGATTCGCCGTGTGCGACGATGCGCTCCGGTCCGTACCCGCGCTCCACCAAGTAGTCGTAGGCCGCCTCGGTGTCGCGATAGGTTCCTTCTTCGGAAGGGCTGCCGTCGCTTCTACCGTATCCTCGATAGTCGATGATCAGCAACGAAGACCCCACGTTCACAATCGCCTCGATGTGATCAACGCGGTGCGTCAGGTTTCCACCATTGCCGTGCAGATAGAGAGTTACGAGGCCGCGGCTCGTTTCGTTAACGATCATCCAGCCGTGCACGCGCACGCCGTCCGTCGTCTCGAGCCAGACGTCCTCTGCGTTCCAGTGGGCCTGAAGATCCCAAAAACCTTCCGGGTACTTCGACGGATGAAAAGTTGCCTTTTTGGCAAGGAAGGAGAGCACAACGTAGGTCCAAAGCAACAGCAGCGGCCATCCGATCCACTTAGGTATTCTGCGGGACCGCATGGCACATCCCAGTGTAGCTGGGGACGCGGACAGCCCGGCGAGACCCCCGGTGCTTGCGGTTAGGAAGCGGGTGTTGCCGGGAAGCGCTTTACTTGCGTGCGACCTGACACTGGCAGCAGTCGCTGCAGTTAAGGCACCGTTCGCAGACATGGTTTCCACAGGTGTCGCGGGTACAGCGATGGCATATGTCCGACGACGGCTCCTGACAGATGTGACAGTGAAAGGAATAGTCCGGGCCGGCACCCGCGGCCCCCGGCGTTGACGCGCGACCAGACCCTGGTTCGCGCGATTCGTGTGGATTCTCCGTCATGACTGAGTTCTAACGTCTAATCGTCTCGAAAAGATTAGCCCCGCGGCCCCTATCTCCGAGATCGCGGCTGCCGGGCCAGTGTTTCGCGGCAACGCTGTGCTTCGCTATGTGAAATCTCCAGTTCCGCTTCTCGCTCCACCGCGAGTTGGCGCAGGTATCCTTTTAGCGTCTCTTCAAACGCTGCGGCGCGGTTCCCCGCTGAAGCCAACAGATCACCCAGAGCCGGGTTCTGATACTTGCGGACGGCCGCTGTCATCGACCTGAGCATCGACCCCACGCGATCAAGCCAAAGAAAAGTATCGATCGCGATCGACAGCTTCTCCGGCCTGCGCTGCAGAGCCTGTGCTGAGAGGGCCAGGTTTGAAAGGTCAGAGCGGAGAGCATCGTTTTGCCCAATATAGGCATCAGGCGCACCGTCCTTGACCCAGTCCTTTGGCCGCACTTGGGACAGTATTCTTTGGATATCCTTGGCGCTTTCGTCGAGACGCTTGGTGACCTCTACGATTTCCCATCGAGGGGCGACTCCCCCTTGCTGGGCTGCGAGACCCCCGAAGCTCCCGAGGGCTATGAGCAGGGCAGGTTGTAGATAAAGCCTCATATAGCCATGGTAGGAACTGGCCGCCGGCCTGACAACCTATTGGGTTTCACAAAGTATAGGCCCGCATTTTCAATTTGATGTATGACCTCCCGACCTTCCAGCGGCCTTCAGCGTCTTTATTCATAGGGGCTAGATCCCGATGAGGACGCCATGGAGGCCGACACCCAATGGGTGAAAAACAAACCAAGCCATTCCAGCTAAGTTTCAACGGCTTGTTGAAAGTCGATTTCCAAGGATCGCACGTCACTTCCGACGGCGGCCTGCTGCTAGTCCGCGAGTTGGACGAGCGACTCGGACTCGGCAAGTTGATCAACGAGCATCTCAGCGACTCCCGGCAAGGCACAAACAAGCAGTTCACGCTCGCTGATCTGTTGCGGCAGTCGGTCTACAGCCGCTTGGCGGGCTACGAGGACCTCAACGACGCCGAGCGGATTTCGATCGATCCGACGTTTCGGCTGATCGGTTCGCAGAAGATCTGGGATCGCGGTGCGGCCTTGACCTCGACGCTGCACGGCTTCGAGACGGAGATGCTGGCGAGCGAAGAGAACCTGCTGGGGCTGATGGCGCTGAACCGAGGGCTGGTCGGGCAAGGGGAGGCGTTCGACGACTCCGAGCGGGTCGTTCTGGACATGGACTCCACCGAGAGTCCGGTCCATGGCCAACAGGAAGGCAGTGCCTACAACGGACACTTCGAATCGGTCTGCTATCACCCGCTGTTGCTGTTCAATCAGCACGGCGATTGTCTGGCGGCGAAGCTGCGTCCCGGCAACGTGCACAGCGCCGAGGACTGGGGCGAGCTGCTACTGCCGGAGATCGAGCGCCAACAGGCCGAAGGCAAGCAGGTCACTTTGCGCGCCGATGCCGCCTTTGCCAAGCCGGAGATCTACGAGGCGCTGGAGGAGCGCGGCGCGGACTATGCGATCCGCATTCCGGCCAACAAGAGCCTGGAGCTGGAGATCGAAGACATCCTGTTTCGGCCACCGGGAAGGCCCTCCCGCAAGCCGCTGGTGCGCTACAAGAGTTTTCGCTATCAGGCGGAGAGTTGGTCCCAACCTCGGCGCATCGTGGCCAAGGTCGAGCACCATCAGGGCGAGCTATTCCCGCGCGTCGGATTCGTTGTGACCAGCATGAGCTTGCCGAGCCGTTCGGTGGTGCGTTTCTACAACAAGCGCGGCACGGCGGAGCAGTGGATCAAAGAAGGTAAGCAGGCCACGCACTGGACGCGGCTGTCGTGCCATCGCTTTCGGGCCAACGAGGTACGGCTACAACTGAGCGTGCTGGCCTACAACCTGGGGAACCTATGGCGGAGGCTCGGGCTGCCGCAACGGATCAAGAGCTGGTCGCTGACGAGCTTGCAGCACCGGTTGATGAAGACCGGCGGTCGGCTGATTAAACACGCGCGGTATTACTGGCTCTTGTTCGCGGAGGGACATCTGAACCGGCGGCTGTTTGGCGACATGCTGCGGAGGATCTGGGCGCTGCCTGTGCCGGGCGGGTAGCACCGCACTTGGCGAATGCGAAATCTGTGTACTGAGGACGGAAGCTCGGAGGGGTGTCTGCGAAATTGACTTCGCAGCGGCGGATCAGCCCCCATGAGGGGCAAGAAGGGGGCTCGATCGGTCCCGCCTCAGCCGCCGCCTCTACCGGGTGGAGAAATGGTTGCGCTTCGCCGGGTGAGGGTGTAGACTCGTGCCGTCAGAGCAGCTAAATCGGAAATCCTGGGTGGAAGCGTGTCACTAGAGGTAGCGAAGTCACGCGCTCCATACAGCAGCCAGATATTGGATGGTCTCCGGGGCTGTGAGTCCTTTTTCAAATAGATGGCAAATTTACCAAGTCGTATGGCGCGTACGTACGACTTTGTAAGGTAATCGCGGAATGGGTCTTGCCCCATCGCCCCCCCGATCATCCTTAGTGGGCCCACAACCCCGGGACGGAGAAGAGGGTGGCCAGGAAAAGTGCCAGGGGCAGGTAGATCCCCTCGTTGATCTTGGTCATGGTTATCGCAGCGAGGAGTGTACCCAGCAGCACAGGACGCATGAACGACCTACCCTTTAGGGTCGCGGCCACCAATAGACATGCGAGCAGGAGCGCAATGAGGTCTTGTGGATGACCCGGCTCGCCTTGCAACGGCGTTCCGGCTTCGAGAGTAGAGCCGGCCAAGACAATTACGGCCAGGGGTCCGGAGCGTGTAAGGCGATAGGTGGCCGCTGCAAGAAGGATGGCCGCCAACAGGTAGAAAGATAAGAGATATCATGCGGTTGGCGTCGTGAGTGACCGACAAGTCGGGAATTACTCGGTAGATGAAGTCTCGGAAGATGTAAGAAACTGGACCGTATTGAGTGAAAATTTCGTCGTAGAGAGCATAACCGTTATTGAAGCCCTGCTGCGTCAGCATGACGTAGCCTTCGTCGTCGTACCAACTGAACTGATTAAACGCCATGAGATAAAGAAATAGGGATACGGCGGTTAAGGCGCCGGCAGCGACGAAGGCGCGGAGCGCTCCGCTAAGGATGTTCGCGTACAACGCTTTCATTTGTACTCGTTAAATGTCATGGTTGCTAGGTGCGGGCCGGCTGTCGCCATACCGCTAGCAAGGATTTCCCGATGGCGCGATTCAGCCAGGGGTCAAGTCCGCGAGACAAAGGTACGAGGACGCTATCCCAAAAGCGAATTTGTCGGTGTGTTGGAAGCGAGTTGTGCAGGACGAGCTTGTTTCCCGCGCTCACGAGCATCCCCAGGCTGTCCAGGTACTCGAGGCATCGAAGCTCCAGATCTGGTGGCCCCACGCCCCGCAAGGCCCTTTTGGTGTAGCGTCGCACGTGGCCGATCGAGCGGTCGAACTCCGAGTGCAGGAAATTCCAGGCAGGCGCGAGGACGATCAGATGACCTCCGGGGCGCAGACGCGAGGCGGCTGTCCTCAATTCAGCCGCGTCCTCTTGGATGTGCTCGAGGAGGTCAATGTACAGAATGGTATCAAACGCCGTTTCGACGGGAAGCTCATGGATCGTCCCTTCAACAATTTCAAAAGGGTGATGCGTCGAAAGGCTTTCGCATTGTTTGCAGAGGAGAGCTGCCAAGGCTTGATCTGGCTCACAGCAGACCCAGCGACCGTCTGTGTGCCGTCGCAGCAGTAGCGTGTTTGCTCCAATTCCAGCTCCGACCTCCAGCACATCACCGGCGAGGAAGGGTTTCACGCGGGATGCCCAATAGGCTTTCCAGTTTTTGGCGTGCCTGAATATCTCCAACTCTTGCCCAATGTAGGTAAAGCTGCACAAACTAAACCTCCGCTCTAATAACGTCATCTATTAACACCTGATATTCGTTGACTGGCACGGAGTCCGTGAAGTTCCTTCGGTTAAGCCCCAGAAAGAGAAATAGGCCATAGGGCTGGGCTGGCTTTTGGCAGACCACCGCGCATTCACAAGGCGGATAAACGATCGCGTTTCTTTGGACGAGCGACATGTCGCGCCCTTTCCAGCATCGCGAGTGTTCAGCCGGTATGGGTCACTATACTTCGCGACATCAGTAAGACCGTAGAGGCACATTATGCTGTGCCCAGGTCACTGTATCTTGCTCGGCCCGGGGGAGGAGGGCGTTTACGGGTCGGCCGCGATCTCGCCTGCAACTAGCTTGAACCCGGTGTCATGAAGGGGGTCCGCTGAGCAGACGAGTGTCGGCTCTTTGGATTTGCCGCGCAGTTCCGGTTCCCTGTTTCCGAAGTCAGGGTCACCCGGATCCACCGTCCATATCACCTTCCCGTTAAAGTCGACTCGGACTTCGAGAGCGGCTCGGCAAAGCCGGCATTCCCAGCGAGTGCCGGCCCCCTGGTCGGTTCCCATGGTTGCATTCTAGCCATGTGGCACGGCCCCGGGGATCGCGGGCGTGTTGACCGATTCTTACAGACGGGATTGGTGAAGCTTGAAGAGGCTGCGGTTGGGGGTGTGAAAAAACCGGGGACCGTCACAAGCGGCGTCCTAGAAGTCACTTGGAATCAATGGTGCCTTGAGCCGCGGTTGACGGCCCCAAGGTTTTTTCACAGACTCGGTTCAGATCGCTTCTACAACTTGAACCGGGTCCATCAGTTGAAACTCGAGTCGGGTCTCGGAGGGCAACTTGACCGGCTTACCGCGCGTAGTCAGAACCGTGCCGGCCCCGGCACCCGCGCCGGCGCCCGCCCCGATGGCGGCCCCTTTGCCACCGCCGGCAATTGCTCCGATCGCCGCGCCAATAGCGGCTCCCAAGCCGACTTTCTTGGCATCGGATTTTTGTGACTGCGGACCCTGCTCCTTCGCTCGAGTGGTCACAACCTCGACCGTTTGACCATCGGCGGTCGAGAGACGAACGAGCTCCAGTGAGAGCATCGAGACCCCTTTGACCCGCCCAGCACGCTGCGATTCCAGCACCCGGCCTTCCACATTCGCTCCCTTTCGGGCCACGAGCAAGCCGTCCAGCATGATCTCTTCGTCGAGCGCGGCGTAGAAAGTATCCCCGGGGTAGTTCGTGTCGGTCGAAAGTGCATCGACAAGCCGAACCACAATAGGCATATTCGCCGGAAGGGTCACCGTGCGTGGTTGCCTCGGTTCCGGTTCGGGTGGGGTTGGGACTGGCGCGGAAGCCGGCTGGGGCGGCACGATTTCTGGTTCAGAGGCGGGCTTCGGATCTTGAACTTCTGGCGCTTCCTGCTGGGTCGCGGGCGGCTCGGCAGGCGTGCTGCGAGGCTCAACCCTAGCCGTACGAGGGTCGGGCTTCGGCTCCACCGGGCGGGCAGCTCGCTTCGTAACCGGCTCCACCGGGTTGACGGCGGTCCCGGGCGAAACCGGTTGCCGTTGGCTTTCCGGCCGGGCCTGAGCCGGCTCGAACAACCCTTCGGCCTCATTCTCCGCCGAGGTCGCCGTGGAGTGCTGCGTTTGGTAGATACCAACCAGAAGTCCTGCTATAACAACCAGAAAAGCGAGGATCGCAACGTGTACGTATTTCATTTGAGATCGCCTCCAACGGGCCAATTAGGTCTGTCCATGGGACGGCTAGGAGACACCGGACGTTACACCATCAGTGCGAGGATGGCCTGTCGAACAAAATGGACTGAGGCAAACTGCCGCCGAAGGATCGACCCCGACCTGAGAGCCGCGGGGGCTAGCCGAAACACGTACGCAGTGGCTTCTGACGAGTCCCGTGAAGCAATACTCGCCCCGGGCGGCGCTTCCCGTTAGGGGGGATGGCGTTTCAGGCGCCGGAGACGAAGAACCTAGAAGCCGTCAGGTTTGACGGTTCAAGGGTTCCCGGCGGACCTGGTGTCAGCCGTCTCTCGTGTGCCGCGGCAGGTTCCAACCCGTACGCTGAACTCGACCTGGGCACTCCGCTCCTCCCCTAGTCGCTCTAGTGAGTAGACCCTTTTTTTCGCGTCCTCTCCTAGACTCCAGTCGGGCTGTCTTCTTTCGAGGGGGATGTTCTTCAGCTTCGCTGGGCGCTCGGAGATCTCCCGTATTCCCCAAGAGAGGCCGCCGTTCATCGACTCGTACAGTTCGTAAGAGTCGGCCCCAGACGTAAGCAGGTCAATGCTCAACAAGCCGTGTTGCTCGGTGTCAAAGTAGAAGTCGAGAATAGCTCCGGAGCGGTCTTCGTCGGTCCAGATATCGTACCGGCGCCATCGAACTCCTCCATTCATGGTCCGCAACAGAAACGGTCTCGAGGAACTGTCGAGCTGACCTTCCTGCCCACTAACCCAGCCGTATTCATCGTCCGCAAACTGGATCGTCTCGAGACCGGCCGCGAGACGAGGATACGGCTCGTACCAGCTCATGCCGTCGTCGTCACTCGCCAGGAGGATCGATGATACGGTCGCTGACGTCGTATGAAGGTTGCCGATCAGAAAAACCTTGTCCGCGGACTGCCCTACGTCTGTTAGCTCCAGGTACAGTTCGCAAGGCATCGCGTCCGAACACGCAATGGCCGCGCGCTGAAAATGGTCTCCGTGGCACTGCAACTCGACGACTAAGGGTTCGCCCTTGTAAACGATCTTGACAGGACCAGGCTCTTCCTCCTGTGAAGACGCTTGCCCGAAGGACGCTTGATTGGCTCCGCCCACCAGGAGTAACTGCGTCACCAGAAAGACCATTCTCAGGCGTTGGGCAAGGAAACTCATCGGTGGCTGGACCAACCCCGCGCCATTCTAACAGATAGCCTTCGGCGCGGCGGCACGGCCGATAGCGATTTGTTGGGCGCTATAAGCGGCGAAGCGCATGCGCCATAGGATTCGCCAAGCGCCGTCATGCACCCTGAGCCGCCTGCCGCGGCGGGTTTGGGTCGGTGCCACCATGCAAGGACCAAGCGGCGGACGTGAACGGAAGGGGCAACGGCCTCATCGCAGCTCTCCCGAAAACAGGAAGTGCGCTAAAAGTGCGTTTGGTGGCTATTAGCTTCTGTTTGGCGGTTCCGGCCGAGGCGGCAGTCGCGGCTGTGGCCACTGTACGGGCGGAACGATCGTGTCGGGATATGGAAGGTTGGGCCGTCTTTCCGTTGGGGGTTCACGGCTTGGGCGCGGCGGAGGAGGTGGAGGCGATTCCCGTTCGGGATCTTGCGAGCGCATCAGGTCGCAGGCAACCATAGGCTCTCTGTCTTGACCTCATCTAATACCTCGGCCTGGGATTTCACCAAAAGTTTACGGTCAGTCGTGGGATCGTCTCTTAAAAGAAGAGTTCGGTATCGATCTGAGATGTCTTCGATCATTGCTCGGTGGGACGTTCCGTTCACCGCGTTTGAGCGCCTGATGTCCGCAACCAAGTTGTCTATGGTGTGCGCCAGTTCTGTGTAACCGAAATGCACTGCACCATAGTGATCTATAGAATCCTGGAGTTTCAAAAGCGGTCTGACGACTGTTGAAACGGCGGCGATAACACCGAAGGCAATGCGCCAACCCGGTTCTTCGTATCCAGCGACTGAAACGCCAATCAGAACCAAAGCCGTGGACGCCGAAAACGCCGCTAGCAGGTCCAGTGCGAGCGTCCATCGTTTTCTCCTCACAAGCTTCGTGGCATAGTACTTCTTGCTGAGCAAGCAATCGCGATAACGATCGTACAACCGCAGTACTTCAGCTTGCGAAGTGGTGTATTCTTGGACAGACGTATCGCCCATTCCGTGCTCATTATACGCTCTTGCGAATAAGCTCCGCCAGATGGTAGTGGTCTAGAAGTGCGTTGCGCTGGTGGCGGGCGTGGTCGCAACGGGAACCATGTTACTTGCTTGTCTGGTGACAGACGCACTCAGCCCCTTTATTTCGAGTGAGTTAAGACAGGCGATGGGCCGGCCCCGGAACTGGAGGCGAATTCACCGTGATCCCCTGGCGGCCTGCCCTCGCCAGGCCGCCACCACGAACAACGCAGAATCGGCTCACTACCCTAAAAACAGGGTGGCATTCCATGGTTTTGGCTACACTATTCATGAGGCCTTTTTTGGCCGACCCCAATGTGGGAACTCGTCAACGAAGTCGTGACCGGAGGGCCGGTCGCGCTAGCCCGCGCGGTACTCGAGATCGTTGTCCTCAGCTATCTGGCCTACCAGCTGATCGTGGTATTGCGAGGAACCCGGGCGGCTCCCATCGTCCTGGGCCTTGCTTTGCTGGGTGGTGTTTACTACGTTTCCGGGGCCATGGGTCTGGAGATGGTCCATAGGCTAATCGGCTCGTTGGCCCCTTACACGATCATCGCCCTGATCGTGATATTTCAACCCGAAATCCGCCGCGCCTTACGGCAATTTGCGCTGCAATTCCTGCCCTCGGGACGACGAAAAAAGGCGTTCCACGAGTACGAGGACGTCGTTCTCGCCGTCGGCCATCTGTCGCAACAGCATGTGGGCGTCCTGATTGTGCTGGAGCAAGAAACCGGCCTGGGGACTTTCGTTCAGAGCGGAGTTGCGCTTGATGCGCACCTTTCGACTGACCTCCTAGAGAGCATCTTTGATCGCGGCTCTCCGCTGCACGACGGGGCGGTTATCATTCGGCGGGGCCGAATCGCCGCGGCGGCCTGCTTTCTTCCGTTGACGACCAATCCTGGTCAGATCAGCTCTCTCGGTACGCGTCACCGAGCTGCGATCGGCATCTCGGAAGAAGGTAATTGTCTGGCGATCGTCGTCTCCGAAGCGGATGGGCAAGTCTCAGTCGCTGCCGCCGGCAGCATTGAACGAGATGTCACCCTCGATCGGCTTCGTGAAAGGCTGATTGAGTCTTTTGGCCCCGTCGTATCATCCCCGCGCGGGATCGAAACGACTCAACCTCAGGTCCAGAAAGCGTCGCGGGCAGTGGCCTACGCAGAGACCTCTTCTCGTGCCGGTTCGGCGGAGACCCACTAGCCGAGGATTTTCCTATGGCGTGGACCAGAAAGCGGCCGGGGCGCAATATCGGTCCCAAACTAATTGCAGTCGGCATCGCCGTTCTGCTCTGGGGCCTGGTTCGAAGCCAGCCGAAAGTCGAAACGGTCCTCGAGGCGCGTATTGACTATGTCAATGTGCCGCCGGAATTGGAATTTAACCCCGACCAAGCCCACCATGTGACGGTTGTCGTCAGGGGATCACGTGGCCGCGTGGAGGAATTGCAACGGCAAGGGGCGGCGGTGCAAATTGACTTCGCCGGGGTGAGCCAGGCCGGCGAGCAAACGTTCCATGTGACCGGCGAAAGCTTAACTCTCCCGGATGGTCTTCATTTGATACGAGCCGTCCCTTCCCAGTTGCGCCTGTCCTTGGAAAAACAGGGTCGCCGGGAGGTGCCGGTTCAACCCATCTTCGTGGGAGCGGCGGCCGATTCCCGAGCAGTCTCTTCTTTCCGCGTCGAGCCTCCTCGGTTGACGATCGTCGGTCCGGAGCGGCGAGTAGCTCTGCTCGATCAGGTGACAACAGACCCCATCGCCATTGCAGGCCTCATCGGCACGCACACGGTATCTACGACCGCCTACCTCCCCGATCCCTACCTCCGCTTCGACGGAGATGCGTCTGTCACGGTCGAAGTGAACATAACCGAATAACTCAACGCCCGTAGCTCTCCAACAATGCCAAGAAAACTATTCGGCACCGATGGCATCCGCGGCCGCGCCGGCGAGCCGCCCCTCGACGATCAAACCGTTTTCGCCGCGGGTTTGGCCCTAGCCCAGACCGTTTCCGCGGGCCGGCGGTCCGAAGTTCTTATCGGGATGGACACCCGCGAATCCGGTTTGCAACTGGCCGAGCTACTGGTCGCCGGACTCAATCACGGCGGTGTCGCCGCCAAATTCGTGGGGGTCATTCCTACAGCCGGTGTCGCACATCTGACGGAGAAGGGTGACTTTGTGAGAGGCGTCATGATTTCGGCGTCCCACAACGCGTTTTCGGACAACGGAATCAAGGTCTTCGGATCGACAGGCTACAAATTGCCTGATGAAGAAGAAGAGCGCGTCGAAGCGGCGATTTTCCGGGCCATGACGGAAAACCGCCAGCCTCGTCGGGGCGCGCTGGAAGCGGATAGATCCCTCGTCCAGAAGTACCTGGATCATCTGGTAACCGTGGGCGATCCCCCGCCACGTTTCGAAACGCAGCTCGTAGTTGATTGTGCCAACGGGGCCGTCTCGAGCCTCGCCCCGACTTTCTTCAACCGGCTGGGCGTCAAAGCGGAGATCATGGCCAACCAGCCGGACGGAAGAAACATCAACCTCGATTGCGGTTCGCTTCACATGGAAGCGCTACAGCAGAGAGTCACCGAGAGCGGCGCGGATCTTGGCGTGGCTTTCGACGGCGACGCGGACCGGGCGTTGTTTGTCGATGGAAAGGGAAACCTCATAAACGGGGACGTTGTTCTGCTGCTCGCCGGTCGCCACCTTGCTGATCGAGATCGGCTCCCCGGCAAGCTAGTCGTGACCACCGTAATGGCGAATATGGGTCTTGAAAAGGCTCTCACGAAGGCGGGGATTCGGATGAGCCGAACGAAGGTCGGCGACAAATACGTTCTGGAAGAGATGCTTCGAAGCGGCGGAGCCCTGGGCGGCGAGCAATCCGGGCACATCATCTTCGGCGACTTCGCCTCGACGGGTGACGGGTTGCTTACGGCACGCATGATGCTGGAGATCCTGGCGGCCTCGGGCAAGCCGTTGAGTGAGCTCGCGAGCGAGTTAAGCATCTTCCCCCAGACCCTCGAGAACATACGCGTCCGGGAAAAGGTGCCGTTCGAAGGTGTTCCCACGTTGCGCGACGCTGTCTCCGCCAGCGAGAAGGACTTAGGCGATCGTGGCCGCGTCTTGGTCCGCTACTCAGGAACCGAACCGCTCGTTAGAATCATGGTCGAAGCCGAAGAAGAGGTCCTGGTCAAGCAGCACACGAGCCGGCTCGTAGAGGTGTTTCAGAAAGAGCTCGGGGAGTGAGGGCGGCTGTTCTTCCTGTTTCTGGCGACATCAGGCTCGGTGCCTTCGTTCGAAGATGTTAAGAGCTAACTATTTCGCTCGTAACTAGTGCGAAGGCGGTTCTGCGACAGCTTAACGGCAATAGAACACCCGCCACTCTGACGACCCCCCCCCTGTAAAGGGTCGCGTGTCAAGAGCTGTCTTTCATGGCTCCAGCTCCTCTACGACGAAATCCTCAACTGTCAGCCCGCTTGGTTCCTCCCCATGCAGCGGATGGAGAAAGCCCTCGATCCGCACATCGCGGCTGAGAAGGCCCTGTCGGGCCAGTTCCGAGAGTTTCTCTCCACCACCGAGGACGAGCACCTGCTCAAGCCCGGGCACCCGAAGCGCAAGCATGTCCTTCCATTTCTCCACACGGCCCCGAACCGCCAATTCCAGTTTTGGAGTCGAGAACCCAGATTTCTTTAGGAACTCACGCACCTTCTCCGGGTCGAAGCTCTCCTCCTTCTTCGACCGAACAACCGCCGTGCCAGCCTTGAAGTCCACCGTTGCTTTGTCAACGCCATCCAGGCGTTGCAGGGTCTTTTGGACCCCGTGTGCGCAAAGCGGTCAATGCATGCCGTCGACTTGAATGACGGCCTGCTCCACCTGCGCGAGGGCCGGCACGGTGCTGAGCGCCAGCAGCGTGAGCTTAAGCAGTTTCCAATCCATCTTGTATTCCTCCTAATGTTTTCTCAGAGAACGTATCGAAACCCGAAGACCACCCCGGTCCGCGGCTGGGGTTGCACGCCGTTGAGTTTGCGAACGACGGGGATGGGCAGCGATAGCTCAAGGATCAGATTTCGCTTCATGAAATACAGCATCCCTGGAGAGATGTAGAGCAGCCCCCCACCGGAATTCGGGAGCGCACCCGCACGGTCGCGTGCGCGGTTGCGCACTTCGGCGTTGAACTCGACGACGCCGAAGACGCCGTGCGGAGCGAGCCAGCCTATCCCCTTGCCTTTACCGGATCGGCTTTTCTCCGAATCCGGCAGGAACAGATAGGATAGCGCTACATCGAAGAGCGCCCGGTTTCCCACCGTCACACCGTCGCTGTTTCGGGTCGCCGCCTCATACTGCACGTCGGCGAGGAAATGACGTTGCTTGCTGGCCTTCAGGAACACCAGACCCCCCAGGTAGCTCGCCGCCCCGGTACTGAAGCCCTCGGACCCTGTCGGCGTTTGCACGCCGAACTCGGCCGCTAGGCGGGTGAGCCCGCCCGGCTCATTCTTCTTGACGAGCCCGTCGTATTTGACGAAGAACCGCGAGTCGCCACGGCCGGTGCTCTCCCCGAACACGAAGGGTGTCACAGCGGTTGCGTGCCACCCTGGAGCGAAGCCGTAGACGAGCGCGACCGGCTGGATGTAGCGTCTGGTCCCGATCGCTGAGCCGTCGCGCAGTACGGTGCGACGATCAATCCGGGTGAACGACCGCACCAGAACGTGCTGGTTGAACAAAGTTCGACCGCCGGGCGCGAGGATCGCCTGGCCTTCGGCTCTGGGCAACCAACCAAAGATCACCAGCGCACCCCCGGATAGGGCAATTGCTGAGCGAAACAGTCGTGATATAGGCATTCGAATCCTCCAAGGCAAGCCGCCGCAACGAGGGGTTACGTCCGAAACTGGACGCACCTCTCCTCTCTTGCTTTGGCGCTAGACCAGAAGGATGGAATGTCTCAGGTAAAGCTCCTGCTCAGGAGCTCCCGCGAGAGCTGCAAGGCCGGTACGTTGACCTCTCAGTGCGTCTTGAAGGTATGGGCGAGGGTTCGCTGATTGCACGCCGGCAAGCCCCGGCGGTACCCACTGCTTAGCGCGGGCTGGTTCCGGTGTGGGATTGGTGGGGTCCTCGCCGCAGCGAAGCGAACAGCACGACTTCGCATAGGGAGATCCCGCTTTCGCCAGGTGGCAACAGGCGCGAGCACAACTCGTCCCCTGTGCTCCGAATCGCTCATCGTATGCTAGGAGCAATCCTCCGCCATAGAGCAGACACACTTGGCTCAATGTGAAGAGCGCCACCAGTCTGAGCAACGGTTTCCGCATACTACCTTTCTTAGAATACACCCTGAAGTAAGCTACAGAGTCAAGCGGAATCTGATCTGCCACACCGGTCGGGCGGCGTCGCCTAGGATTTCGACCTTTGAATGCGATCCGAGCTCTTTCCACTTGGCCACGAATTAGGCTGGCCGGACAAGTGGCTGCGTCTCACCAGTCTACGATTACGCGCTACGGACTTACCGTCGACCCTCCCACTGAGATAGTAGAAGGAGAAAGCGGCCTCCTGAGCGCCGGGGGACGGAGACCAGCTTTGTGCCGCGAGTGACAAATCGCACAAGTGGCTTGACCCTGTACCATGGTACGGGGTTTAAACTGAGAGCAGAAAGGATCACGAGAACGTGAACGGACTGACGATTGGCAACGTCGCGCAGCAGGCTGGCGTTAATATCGAGACGCTTCGATACTACGAGCGCAAAGCGGTTGTTCCGAAGCCTCCGCGCACTTCTTCGAACTATCGGCTGTATTCCGAAGACACAGTTCGTCGTGTGCGCTTCGTGAAGCGAGCGCAGGAACTTGGCTTTTCGCTGCGAGAGATCAAAGAGCTTCTGGCCCTTCGCGCGACTCGTGGGGCAAGGTGTGACGACGTGCGCCGCCACGCCCTTCACAAGATTAGGGACATCGAGGAGAAGATTCAGACGTTGCAGGCCATGAAGGACGCACTCTTCAAACTCGTCAAAGAGTGTGCCTCGACAAGTGCGGCGGCCAGCGACTGTCCGATTCTGGAGGCGCTCGATTCCAACAGAACGAGGTGAATCGACATGGAAAACAAGTCCTTGACGATCGTTTCGGTCATCGCAGCGGGGATGGCATCGCTGTGCTGCATCGGACCGCTGCTGGCCGTGGGACTAGGTTTGGGCGCGTTCGGTGCGGCTGCGTTTTTTGAGAGTGTGCGCCCTTATTTGCTTTTTGCTACAGCGGGCTTGCTCGGAGCGGCCTTTTACTTGACCTATCGCAGAAAGCCTGCGGAGAAGTGTGAGGAGGGTGTGTGCGCGGTGGCTCCCAAGAGGTCGCAAAAACTGGCTCTGTGCATCGTGACGGTGGTCGTCATACCTCTGGCGGCCTTCCCCTACTACTCGGATGCATTTTGGAGTGAGGCCGGGTCGAATTCTGGAAGTCAGGGGACGGCTTTCGCGGCCAAGCCGGCGACCGCCGATGGGACGCCGGTGGTGTTCGACGTAGAAGGCATGACGTGCGCCGGGTGCGCCGCCGGAATTCAGGCCACCCTAACCCGTCGCGCGGGCGTCGAGGGGGTCGAGGTCAGCTACGACGAAAAGACAGCCCGAGTCGCCTACGACCGCTCACAAATCACAGAACACCAGTTGATCAGTGCCTTTGAGGAGCTTGGCTACACCGTGGCTCGCAGAAAAGCGGGGTGAATAGAGTTGAAAAGAGGTTAGCCATGAAGATCGAACTCTATTACTTCGATGACTGCCCGTCCTACGAGAGGGCCCGGGAGAACCTCAAAGAAGCGCTCCGCTTGGAGCGGCTTGCGCAAGAGGTCGAGATGGTTTCGGTCATCTCGGAGCCCGACGCACAGTCCAAGCGCTTCATCGGATCTCCGACCATTCGAATTAACGGCATGGACATTGAGGCGCCGGAGGCAGAAGAGAAGGGCTACGGCTATGGCTGTCGGATCTATGCCGAGAACGGCAGCAGCGCCGGGTGGCCTTCGGTTGAGCGGATTCGTCAGGCACTCCAGGCTGCCATGAGCGTCACAGAGTCAGGCGGAATCTGATCTGCCAAACGGGCCGGGTGGCGTCGCCTAGGATTTCGCGCTTGAATCCGACCCCAGCAAGTGCCCGCCACGGTCGTTGACAGCCTCCAGCAGTTGCCGCTACTGTCTCATTCTTGAAGGTCAACGTTTGAAGGAGTTCGCAGGCCGTGGGTAATCCAGAGTCCCGAATCAAAATCCGGCGTTCCGACCCGTCTCTCCGGGAACGCCCCACCAAGGATCCGTTGCGGCCCTTCGGTGTGCCCAAATGGATCGGGATTCTGCTCTACACCCTGTTTTGGTTCGTGCTGCTCGTTCCGCTCGTCCGTCGCTGGCGGCGGCGCACGGACTGGAACCGCGTTCGGTTCGCGATCGGACTCGGTGCTCTAGAATTGCTCGCCTGGAGCGTCTCAGCCTCGTACTGGTGGGTGGCAGGTGTCGCGGCGGCCGCGTTCCTGTGCGTGGTGGCGCTCGGTCCAGCCTACGACCCCGAGCGGGAAAGAAAGTTGCAGAAACTCCACCAGGCGGATTACCTACTCAATGGCGGAGCGTATGTTGCGGGGAGCTTGCGCGACGAGCCGCCTCCGGCAAGGGGAACAAGTCTCTATCTGCTGCTGCGCGGCAAGGAACTGCTCATCGTGCCACGTGACCGAGCTGAAAACGTGCACTGGATCATTCCGATTCGACAAATCGCACGCATCCTCGTTAATGGTGAAACCTACCTCCCAGTCTACGTGTCTGAGGCGAAAGATCCCCCGGTGCGCGAGGATTCAGTCGATCAAGCAGCGACTAGCACTCTTGAGCTCAAGTTAGCCGGCAGCGACTATTTGCATCTCGAGTACGTAGGAGCTTTTAGTAGGCACCTGGCTGAGACGGCCGCCCACGCCGTTTACAGCGTTCGCCGGCTAGCGCACGGTGTCACCGGCCAGTCCCCAGAAGTCCTCCACGTAGTAGGACGATAGGACGTTGCCGAAAAGGTAGCAGTTCGCCTTGCACTGAGGGACTTCCCCGTACAAGCGCTTTCCCCGCTCGAAGGCCGCCGCGATCGAGCCGTCTTCGAGCAAGTTCCCTGCAATCTTACGCAACACCTCGCACGGGTAGAAAATGTCTCCGTTGGGGTAGATTCTCGGGAACATCGTCGGGTAACACTTGAACTCTTCGAATAGCAGGAGGGTCTGCAACAGCTTGGGAGTCCCGTTGATCCTGACCGCCCGTTGTCGCCGCAGCTCAATGAGCTTGTCTACGAACCTTCGGTAACGGTCGTCCTGAAGAAAAGCGAAGTTCGGGTATTTGCCGTTGTTCTGCGCCGACTGCACCGAGAAAACGAACCCGTGCTCCCGGCAGAAGTCGACAATCTTTTCTACTTCCGCGATGTTCCACAGCTCGAGTACACAGCTAACCGTCACCGACTGAGGAGGCAGCTTCTCCTTCACCATCATGAGATTGTCGATGACCTTCGGAACGGCATTCGATTTCGACAGCGGCTCGGAGGGATCGTGTTTCAGAGCATCGAGGCTGACGACGAGGCCGCTGAGGTGATCGAGAATGCTGCGTCGGGAGTCAAGCAACACACCGTTGGTAACGGCCAGCAGCGATCGGAATTTGACGTCTTCGCGAGCCGCACGGACCAACTCTTCGATATCCGGTCTCACCAGGCATTCACCGCCCGTGATCACCATCGTGTCAACGTCCCTGCGAATAGCCCGAAAGATGTCGATCGTCTTTTCCGTCGAGACTTCCTCGCTAAAGACCTCCGGGTTCTTTTGGGTGCAGTAGCTGCAGTCGAGGTTGCACTTGTGCGTCGCGTAGAAGATGGCCGAGTACGGAGTAACGACCGTCGATTTGAGAACCTTGCGCCGATAGAGGTTACGGAAGTAGGCCCTGAAGCTTTTCACCACAAAGGGATAGTGCTGCAGCATCCCTTTGATCAGTTGATCTTTCTCCGGTGCAACCATCGACGTCTTTCGTGTCAGCCTATGAGTCTGGTTGAGAACCCAGAAGACACCACTG
The DNA here is from genome assembly GCA_965222095.1 of Bryobacterales bacterium. Taxonomy (GTDB): domain Bacteria; phylum Acidobacteriota; class Terriglobia; order Bryobacterales; family UBA6623. The sequence goes on along the minus strand of CBDCTD010000003.1, from coordinate 713,910 downwards.
AGCGCTAAGCCGGTTGCCTAACCAGGTAAGGATCGACCTGCTCTAGCAGCAGTTGCCGGCCGATGCGGCTCCGTCCGCCGCCTCCGCTGACACTCCGCATGCGAACAGCCCGAAATGCTTGACGGCGGGCGTTACGGCGAAGTACTTCCCCAGCCTTGTTTCCGTGAGCATGCGCGCGGTATTGCGGCAAACCGCGGTTGGACGACCGGTTTCGAAAACGTGATGGTCGTCGAATGGGAAGCGCGCCGGCGAGCCAGGTGAACTTCCGTCGTAGACCGCAACCTGCCCGTAGTCCTCGCAGCGGCGATCGAGCGGCCCTCCGAACTTGAACCCGCGAACCGTAAGCGACGAGAAAGTGATCGGCTCTCCTTTGGCTTCGGTTTGTACGACGGCTCGGCGCACAACCCGGGGATCGGTGAAGCCGCGATCCTTCATCGTGTCGAACCAATCGTGCTCGTATTGGGCGCCACCCAGGCACTCCGCGACGAGATGCTCGTCCTCGCGGATGGTATCAGGCACGCGGCGGTCGGCGGCGATGTCGGAAATATAGAACTCCGCACCCTCTTTGAGAACCCTGTGAATCGTCTCGAAGACAAGGTCTTTGCGAGGCGAGAGGTTAATGACGCAGTCCGAAATCACAAGGTCTATGCTTTCGTCCGGGATCGATTCGGCCACCTCGATGAAGTCCTTGTGAAAGGCCGTGTTCGGACGGCGATAGCCGAACCGGCGCGCCACTTCGGGAGCGTACTGGCCGGCGACCGCGAGTTGTTCGTCGGTCATGTCGATGCCGTGGACGAAACCGCCCGGGCCCACCTTGTGCGCCATGATAAAGGCGTCCACCCCTGCTCCGGATCCGAGGTCCAAGACGCTGAGACCACTGAGCTCATCGTCGGGAATGGGACATCCGCAGCCGTAGTGCCGCTGCTTTACCTCCTCGGGAATCAACTCGAGGATCTCGGCGTGGCGTTTCTCCGTCTCTTCCGTGCAGCAAGCTTTTTGGCTTAGGTCAGAGCTTTTCTTGAGGTGGCGGCCATAGTAGTGCCGCAGATGGTCGCGCACCTGCTCTACCTCAGGGGTTACCTCCCATACTGACGGCTGTGTGGCCATACACTGAGACACTACGGCGACTCGGCCCGCGAAGTCAAGCCCGACCGACGAAAACGCACATTCGTTTACAAGCACCGCTGTTCCCGACGGGATTCGGAATCACAAGGTTGTGTCAACAACATCGCAGGAGCTACGGGCACATCTGTGATGGAATGTTGCTCGGCGACAGTCAATCGGGGGACAAGTTTCCCGCGCACCCACCCTGCGCGTTGTCGAGTCTAGAACGACCGCCCTCGTGGCGCAGGTCCCCAGACCTGCCGTGTCGGTACTCCTACCGACACCTCGAGTTTGGCGTTTGACTAGATAGATTCCCACATTTAAGAGGACGAGAGCGGGCCAAGGGGATAAAAACCCTTGCTGGGTCGAAACATTGTGGGGTATTCTGGTATCTAGTTATATAACTAGATAAGGAGACGACATGGGTTACCCCACCAAAGTCCAACTCATTAAGCGCGAAGCCAGTCAGCAGTGGTACGTCAACTTCCCTTCCGCCTTGGCCCAGGCGCTGGAATTCTCGCGCGGTGAAACCGTCGAGTGGGTCATCGAAGACCGCTCCCAACTGGTGTTGAACCGTCGGCACCCGCCCCCCTCGGCGTTAAAAAAAAAGACTCCGCCCCGAGGCTCCTCGACCAGCTCGAAGCCCTCGCCCGCCAAGCGCTCCAGGGCCGCCGCCAACAGCGGGTCCAAGAAAAGATCCAAAGCCTGATGCTGAGCGCCTTGGTCTGTCTCGGCCGCCACACCGTGACTGGGTTGCTGCACACCGCCGGCGACAGCTTCCAGGACTGGTCGGCCGTCTATCGGCTCTTCTCCCAGGCCCGGGTCGAGGCCCCAGACCTGTTCGGCGTGGTCCGCCGCGGAGTGCTCGAGCAACTGTCCCCCACCGCACCTCTGGTGGTCGCACTCGATGACTCACTGCTGCCCAAGCGGGGCGCCAAAACTCCCGGCGTCGCCTGGCGGCGCGATCCGCTGGGACCGCCCTTCCAAACCAACCTGATTCGCGCTCAGCGCGTCATCCAGATCTCGGCCGCTGTGCCCGGCGGCGCCGACCCCCCAGCGGCGCGCCTGATCCCGCTCGATTTCCAACACGCCCCGACCCCACCCACACCACGGCGAAACGCCCCTGAGCAGGAGCAACAACAATACCGCCTCGCCTGCCGCCGCGCCTCGCTCGCCCAGCGGGGCGCCGAACGCCTGCACGCCCTGCGGCAGAAGTTGGAGCAAGACGATGCCTCGCGGCGACTCGAAGTGCTCGTCGACGGCCGCTTCACCAACCGCACGGTGTTGAAAAACCTGCCGCCCCAGACCGTGCTGATCGGTCGCATCCGCCAAGACGCCAAGCTCTACTACTTGCCGACCGGCCAAGCAGCCGCCACGGGCCGCCGCCGCCGTTATGGCGAGCGGGCCTCCCACTCCCGAACAACTGCGCCAGGATGACAGCGTTCGCTGGCAAATCGTCACCGCCTACGCCGCCGGCAAGCGGCATCGCTTCCGCATCAAGACCTTGACTCGGCTGCGCTGGCGTCCCGCCGGCGGGAACTGCGATCTGTGTTTAGTCATCATCGCCCCGCTGCGCTATCGGCCCCGCCAAGGCTCGCGCCTGCTGTATCGCCGGCCCGCTTATCTGATCGCTACCGATCCCGACTTGTCGCCCCAGCAGATCGTCGAGCACTACGTCTGGCGCTGGGACATCGAGGTCAACTTCCGCGACGAAAAGACGCTGTTGGGGGTAGGACAGGCGCAGGTCAGACATCCCCGCTCGGTCGAAGCGGCGCCGCAGTTGATCGTGGCTGCTTACGCCTGGTTGTTGCTGGCGGCGCGCCAGACTTGGGGCCCGGCGGGCTTCCCCGACGCCCTGCCGCCCCCGAAATGGCGCGCGCGCCGCTCGAAGCCCCGCGCCACGACGCTCGATCTGATCCAGCACCTGCGGGCCGAGCTGTGGGGCGAAGGCTTGCGTCGTTTCTGCGGCTTCCCGTCCAACCCCTCGCCCACTCCAACCCCCCAAAAACTCAGCGCAGCCCTCCCCACCGCCTTGCTTTATGCTTCCCCTTGAACCTCTTGCCCCTCCTGTCTCCGCCTCGAACCCGCTTTCAAAACGCCAAAGTCGAGGTGTCGGTACTCCTACCGACACCTGTTTCCGAACTGCCCACGCGCAAGGACCCCAGGTCGGGCTTGAACGGTCGTTCGACACCCGACCCCACCGACATGTGGGAGGGCAATCGGAGGCCGACAGCCTGCCCCGGTTAGCTCAGTCTCCGCGCGCCAGTCTCATGGAGGAGATGCGGCTGCGCCAGCCGTCACGTCTCGACTTTGACTCCCCGCCAGAAAGCGACGTGGTCTTTGATCTGGCTGGCGCCTTCTTTGGGTTCGGGATAATACCAAGCTGCCCCCGGGTTGTGCTTGCCCTCTACTTCGACATCGTAGTAGCGAGCTGTGCCTTTCCAGAAGCAGACCGATGTCTGGTCACTGGGATTCAAGTATTCTTTGCGAACGGACTCCGGAGGGAAGTAGTAATTCCCCTCTATCACCACGCCTTCGTCGCTTTCGGCGAGCACAGTGCCTTCCCACATAGCTCTTGCCATCTTTCGTCCTCGCGGGTGGCTTCGGGGTGCCGCAGAGCCTCGCAGCAGGCTGGTGATCTTGGAACGAATCGAACAAGCTGTCGGCAACCCTTCCCAAGCCCGACTAAACTTCCAAGTAGTCCCGGGCCACGCTCGTCCCTGTCAGAGTGGGACCGCGCGGTTGAGGAACCTTCGGCTGCCGTCGGCGACGTTGTCAGCGATAGCGGTAAACGATCCGGCCTCGCGTAAGATCGTACGGCGAAAGCTCGAGTTGCACCCTATCGCCCGTCAAGATGCGAATTCGGTGCTTGCGGAGCTTGCCCGCGATCTGGGCGAGAACTTTGTGCTTGTCGTCTAGCTCGACGCTGAAGATGCCGCCGGGGTGTTTTTCGACGATAGTTCCGACTACCTCAATGCCTTCCTCTTTTGCCACTGCCCTCCATTCTGCTTTCCATTAGCTTTCTGCCCGAGTCCCTTGAGGGAACCTGGGCCGGTCATGCTTGAATCGAGACCCGGCTCCCCTCTTGGGAGTACACACCTCATGGCCACTGCTGGTGCCGCTCCGCCGAGACCACTGGCAGGAAGCAACTGTTCGCACGACTGGTCTAGCAAGTTCTCGATGCTGTTAACCCCGTGAGCGACCCGCTGACGCGATGCGCAGGGATAAAAAGAAACCGCTTTGCCGGCTGTAGGAACGAATAGTAAGAGCGATTCCTTCCAGCCCAGCAGTATTCCTAGTATCCCAGAACGCACCGAAGGGGGCAATCGATTCGAGCAACCCGCCGTCGGCCACGTGCACTTATCCTAAGCTAAGGGCAAGTCGGTACGAACTGACGCGCGTCTCGAGAGAGGAGTTTTCGTACTGCGGAGGCAAAGCAGCAAGAGCCCACGAAGAATCGCCAAGGCGTCTGCCCTACTGGACGATCTTACCCTCGTTTAAGGTTAGCCGGAATGGGCTTTTCGTCAGGGAAACGGCGACGCCCTCGAAGGTGACCTGCCGCCCGGCCCCAATTGCGCTCCTCAGCCGATTTTCTAGGGTCAGAGCCACTTCCACGGCCCCGCCCCTCTTGCTGCTGAGGTTAATAGTTCTGGGTCGGCTGGCCGGGGTCGCTGAAATGACATAGAGTCTCATCTCCGGGGTGAGCTTTCCCCTCAATTGGGACCAGGTGGAGTCGCCGCCGGGTCCCAGTAGAGTCTTTTTCAGGTCAATAAAGACGTAAAGCTTAGGGTTCGCCTTTCTGTTCCGCTGCTCGGCTTCAAACTTTCTCTGGGAAGCCGATTTTATTTCGAGGTCGGCAGGCGGTAGGGGTCGAGTCTTCGCTAGTTCCTTCATCTCGGCTAGACCCTCTTCCGTACCCGCGAACTTTTCATAGATTCCCTTCAAGTAGTCGCTCACCTGCTGGCGACCCTCCGGTGGCAGGGCACCGGGGCCTTCGTAGGCAGCGGCGCGAGCGAAAGAGAACATTGCCAACTCGTTCTTGTCGGGGTTGCCTTGCCCCAACACCACCTGACCCAGCCAGTAGGAGACTTGCCCCGATGTCGGATTCAGCCCCAGCACCTTTTTGAATCGCTCCTCCGCCTCGATGTTGTCTTTCTTCTGCATCGCCACCCAGCCAAGAGTCTGCTGCGAGGACGTCTCGATCTGCTTACGTGCGTTGTCCCAAGCCTGTACGGAAACTTGCGCCGGCTTGTTACTGGCCTTGAAGTGCTCATCAATTCCCTTCAGCAGCGCCTGAGCGGCCGACCCGCCATCGGTGAGCGTCTCGGCATCGGTCTTTCCCAGGAAAGGTGTAAAAGATGCGATGGTCACGTTGGCCGAGAAGTCACCTGGGACGACTCCTAGAAGCTCCTTGGCGGTCTCGACGGCCTTGCCGTTCTGGCGAGCCTGCTGGTAGGTGGCCATGTAGACACGCACCCGGTCCAGCGAGAAGTCCGTCTCTGGGTACTTCTGCTTCCACTCGTCTAGCAGCTGCAGTTTTTTGTTTGGGTCCTTCTCCTGATAGGCTGTGCTGACCAGCGTGTACTCTGCCTGGTCTTTCCATTGAGGGCCCTTTTTCGCGGGCTCGCCGCCTTCTTGAGGCAGCGCCACAGCGCAAATACACAAAGGGATCACAGCGCTCAGCGTCACCTGGGTGAATCGTCTCAGCATGGTTGCTTTCTCCATGAAACTTCGTTTTCCTCTTTGTCCGATCCTCGTGTCCCTAGCAAGAAAGATTTGTGCCAGTATCAACGGGAGTATAGAGCACCAAGGGACAGTTGGCAAGGGGTCGGCTTAGGGCACTTCTTCATTTTGACTCTTTCAGGACGCCGAGTGGTTTCTTCTATCTTCGGGCATCTCCCGTGGCAGCAGTGAGCTGCCGTGGCCACAGTCACCGTACCCTTGGAGCGGTTAGCTTTGTGAGCGTATCGCCGGGCTTAATGATTGCGCCATATTCTCCTCGGGGGGGTTTGCTACAATCCTGGATCGGTCGCAGCCTCCTTGCCGGTACGACCGCTATCCGATCTAGGACTTATTCTCGTTTATCTTATCACCGCCGCCATCGCCGGTGCATATTTCCGCCAACGGTGGAAGTCCTTTAAAAGGAACCGCTCTCGGCTCGGACGAGGGCGTTGGACTTCCTCTCACTGGCGGCGCAAATGCGCAAACCCGTAAAGGGCGCCCGCCCGAATCGACTGCGACGAATCGCCCATGCTTTTAGCCCGCTTCCCGTCCTCTCGCGCGACGACTTTGTCTTCACAACTCATCCTGTAATCAACTATGCGATGGCCGGGTTTCGGGGGATACTTGACAGCGAACTTGCATGTTACCCGGCCGTAGGCGATGGCGGCGAAAGGGTTTGGGATTGATAGGGGAGTTCCGGAGATACGCATTTGAACGGCAACTACAGCTTTGGCCTCTATGATTGGGCCACCATGGGCTGCTACGGGTTGGTGCTCTTACTCAGCGGCCTATGGCTTGGGCGCAAGAAGCAGGCCGGAACCGAGGACTATTTCTTGGCCGGGCGTGCGATGCCGGCGTGGGCCGTGGCTGCGTCTATTCTCGCCACCTCGCTCTCGGCGGCGACCTTCATCGGGGCGCCGGAGCAGGCTTTCCGCGGGGATTTGACCTACCTGACAATGAACGTCGGTGCGATTCTTGGCGCCGCGTTCGTGGCCTTGGTGCTGGTCCCTATCTTTTGCCGCTATCGCGTCGTTACTGTGTATGAGTTTCTCGAGCTACGCTTCGGAACCAAGGCCAGAGTAGCGTCGAGCTGGACTTTCATGATCGGCCGAGTGTTTGCGAGCGGCGCCCGTATCTTCATCGCTGCTTTGCCGGCGTCGCTGATTCTTTTCGGCGACCTCGAACCGTTCCATGTATGGCTGGCGATCGCCGCCCTCACCTTGGCGGGCGTCCTCTACACCCTGGCCGGCGGCGTGCGGAGCATAATCTGGAGCGACGTGATCCAGGCAGTGGTTTTCGTTGGCGCGGCGGTCGGGGCCTGCTGGCTGCTGCTCCAGAGGATTCCGTTATCCATCGGGGAGATCGTCACAGTGCTCGGAGATCCCGGTCGAGGCGTGTCGTCGAAGCTGGCCGTGATCGATCTCGGCCTCGATCTATCGAAGCCCGGCCTGGGATTCAACCCCTCGGCGCACTATACCTTGCTCACGGCATTAACCGGCCTGACGCTGCTCAATATCGGGGCCTACGGTACCGACCAAGACCTTGCCCAGCGCATGTTGACCTGCCGCAGCGCCAAGAAGGGGAGCTGGTCGCTGATAAGCGGGATCCTCGTGCAAATCCCGGTGATCGCTCTCTTTCTCGCCATCGGATCGTTGCTCTACATCTTCTATCTCCGCCCCGACCTGATGGGCGCCGCGGCGCCTAGCTACACAGTGGACGACAGCCGGCAGATCTTCCTTTCATTTATTCTCGGGGAGATGCCGGCCGGAATGCCGGGTTTCATGATGGCCGGTCTGTTCGCGGCGGGATTGTCGAGTTTGAATTCGGCCTTGAACGCCATGGCGTCCTCGTTTGTGAACGATTGGTATCGCAATGTGTTCCCCGACCAAGGGGAGCGTCACTATCTGCGGGTCGGTCGCTGCGCCGTGGTGGGATGGGGAATCGTGCTGGGCGGGTTTGCCATGGTCTGCGTCTACTGGCAGCAGGCCGCGGAGCAGTCGCTGATCGATTTCTCGCTGAGTGTGATGACGTTCGCCTATTCCGGCCTGGTGGCGGTTTTTCTGACGGCCGCCCTTACCTCGCGTGGCAACGGAACCAGCGTGGTGCTCGCCTTAGCCAGCGGATTCTGTAGCGTGGGACTGCTGCAGCCGCAAATCTGGAGAACGTGGGCGCCCCACGCCTGGCAGCCATTGAGGATCGCTTTCCCGTGGCAATTGTTGATCGCCACCGCGATCGCAACGGCCGTGTGTTGCTTCGGGAGAAGGCAAGTCCACCCTGCGACCTGAGGTGCAACAGAACGGATGAGCGTAGCCCGCTTTCGCGGCACAACACCGCAGCACGGAAGGGCCGTAGGGTGGAGCCGATCGTGAACGAGAATCTCGAAAAGGACCAACCGGCGCTGCTTAGGCGCCTGGGGGCCTGGGAGGCAGCCTCCGTCGTTGTCGGCACTATTATCGGAAGCGGAATCTTCCTGGTCCCCAGCACCATGATTGCCGAGGTGGGAACACCTTCGATGGTGTTGCTCGTCTTCGTCTTCGGGGGATTGCTTTCTTTGGGCGGATCCCTAACCTATGCGGAGTTGGGTGCTGCTATGCCCCAGGCGGGCGGAGAATACGTCTTCTTGCGGGAGGCGTACGGGAAGCTGTGGAGCTTTCTCTATGGCTGGACCCAGTTTTGGGTGGCGAAGAGCGGTTCCATCGCGGCCCTGGCGACGGCATTTTCCCTCTATCTCGCCAACTTCTGGCCGCTGCTTTCAACACCATTTATTGTCCTCCCGCTACCACTCGGTGAAGATGGGGCGCCGCTTGATGTTTCCTATGGACAGATTCTGGCAATCGGCTTGATCGTTGGCCTAGCGTGGGTGAACTATTTTGGGGTGAAGGCCGGCGCCCGTGTGCAAACGAGTGTTACAGCACTCAAGATCTTTCTAATATTGGCCCTTGTGGGACTAGCGGCTGCATTGGGTGGAGGCCGCCCGGAGCACCTCACCTCCAGCGTCACCCATGCCGGCGCCCTTCGGGGATTCTTCGCCGCCCTCGTTGCTGCGCTTTGGGCCTACGACGGCTGGAATAATCTCACAATGATCTCCGGAGAGATTCGCGCCCCCCACCGAAACATTCCGCGGGCGCTGATTCTTGGCGTGCTGGCCGTCCTCGCGATTTACATTGTCACCAACCTTGCCTACTTCTACGTTCTTCCTGCGAAGGACGTAGCCGCCACCGACCGAGTCGCCAGCGAGGCTGCTCGCCGTTTCTTGGGCCCCGCGGGAGGAGATGCGGTCGCTTTCGCGGCCATGATCTCTATCTTCGCCGCGCTTAACGGCGCAATCCTGTCGGGCGGCCGCGTTCCCTATGCCATGGCCCGCGACGGCTTGTTTTTCGCCTCCCTGGCGAGAGTTCATCCGGCTCATCGCAGCCCGCACTATTCCATCCTTGCGGTCAGTGGCTGGGCGGCTGTTCTGGTGCTTTCCGGTCATTTCGAGCAATTGTTTACCTACGTGATATTTGCCAGCTGGATTCTCTATGCTATGACCGCCTCGTCGGTCTTCGTGTTGCGAGCCAAACGCCCCGACCTTCCGCGGCCATACCGGGTACTAGGGTACCCCCTCGTGCCGGCGTTCTTCATACTGGCGGCAGTTTCGGTGGTTCTGATGACGCTGTGGGATTCCCCTCGTGAATCCTTGCTGGGCGGCGGATTGATCTGCGCCGGCATTCCCTTCTATCTTTTCTGGAGAAAAGCCGCTTCTTTCGGTGGAAAGAGGTCAGTTGACTCATGACCCCAACGAATTCTCCCATCTCGATGGCCATTGCTCTTGGATCATTTTGGGCTGGTTATGTTCCCAAGTTGGCTTGCTCCACGCGCTTGAGTGGGTAGAATAGGAGCCAACAGTATAAAATTTTCGTTCGCTGTTCTGAAACCGGAACAAACTGGTTGACTTTGGCCGGTTTGGTCTGGTATAAATCATTGGATGGACAGCCTTTGGGCTGATTTGTTCTGTTTTCAGAACGAAACTTGCTCAAAGCCTGGCCGGGGGAATCTACTTGAATTAGAAACGCCTGTTGGCGTAATGAGAGGGGTAGAAACATGGATGTAAACAAGATTTTGTTGGAGCTGCGGCAGGAAAGAGAGCAGATTGAGGACGCGATTATTTCCCTAGAGCGGCTCGCCCGAGGCCGCGGCAAGCGCAGAGGGCGCCCTCCGTCATGGATGAAAAACGCTACCGAGAGGAAGCGGGGACGTCCACCGGGGAGCGGTGTCAAATCCAAGTCGATTCAGTAGAGAGCTTTTGAAACTCGCTGGCTACGGCACGGTTGACCCACGGCTTGGCCAGCGAGACGGTCCAGGCCGCTGTCGGAGTTGCTGTGTCAATAGAGTAGGTACCGGCTCCGAGTAGGCAGGAATCCCTCCATTTCGTTCTCCCAGAGCGCCCAGATAGCGGGTGCTCCGTCGCCACGTGCAAGAGCTCGCAGGGTTGGCGTGTGCCCAATCCACCGCGCTGCCCGACTGAGCTCGATTCGCCCGGAGTGCAACCGTACCAGCTCCGCCGCAATATGAAGACCCAGCCTCGTTGGCTCCAGCGACTCGCGATCGATGACCGAGATCTGCACGCCGTCAATTGGGGTAGCGGCAAACCTTGACGAGCTGGGCGTGCGGCGTGCCGGATAAAAACGCACTCCCGCCAGCCCACGCTGATTCAGTGACTTGGCGAGCGTCGATCCGTCGATCCAACTGGCGCCAACGAATTGGAACGGCGTCGCGGTGCCCCGGCCCACAGACCAATTGCTAAGACCCTCGAGCAGTGCGACCCCGGGATAGAGGACAGCCTGCTCTAGCGTTCTTAGGTTGGGCGACGGGTTGACCCACGGCAGGCTCGTCTGGTCGAACCAGAGCCGACGGTCCCAGCCCTCCATGCGCACAACGTCGACCTTGGCCCCGATCTTTCTTTCCTCGTTGAACATCAAAGCCAGCTCCCCAACCGTCATCCCATGGCGAACCGGCATGGCGAAGTAGCCGATAAAAGACCGGGAGGCATCTTCTAAGATCGGCCCTTCCACCCGAGTGCCCGTGATTGGGTTCGGCCGATCCAGCACGTAGAAGGGAATCCCGGCCCGTGCGGCCTCCTCCATGCTATAGGCCATCGTCGTGATGTAGGTGTAGAACCTGGTTCCGACGTCCTGGATGTCGAAAACCAGAACGTCGACACCCTGTAGCATCTCCGGGCTCGGACGCCGCCGATTCCGTTGGTAGAGGCTATGGATTGGTACACCTGTCGCGGGGTCGCGGGGATTCTCCACATGTTCCGATTCGGCCGTGCCTTCAAGGCCGTGCTCGGGCGTGAAGATAGCTTTGAGTTGGACACCGGGGGCCGTCATGAACAAATCCACATTTCGCCGCCCCTGGCGATCAATGCCCGTGTGGTTCGTGATCAGCCCCACCCCCTTGCCCGCGAAGGGCTGAAAGCCGTCCCGCACCAATACATCAAGCCCCGTTAGAACTCTCGATTGACGATCGACTTGACTAGACGCTTCTTGTCGATTCGCTCGCCGAATCTTTTCGAGATCAACATCAGTCAACGAAGCCGCGACAAGGGTAGCCACCAAGCTCCGGAGCCGTACGACCGACGTATTCGGCTTCGGATGCACGCGGTTCGTCAGAAGAATCACGTAGGTTTCGGTGGAGGGGTCGATCCAAATCGACGTTCCGGTATAGCCGGTGTGACCGTAGGAGCCGATAGGGAAAAGATCGCCTCTTGGGGAGGAGTAGGGCGAGTCCAAATCCCAGCCAAGGCCGCGCTGGATGTGATGACCCCGAGGGCTTTGGGAACTCGTCATCGTTGCTACGCTTAACGGGCTTAGGACGCGGTTTGAGTCGAGCTGCCCCCCCTGGAGCATCATGCGCGCGAAGCGGCTCAGGTCGTCGGCCGTCGAAAAAACGCCCGCGGGACCGGCGACCCCGCCCATGAAGCGCGTAGTAGGATCGTGGACAACCCCGCGCAGGACGGTCCCATCCTCCAGCTCTTCGGTCGGAGCGATACGCGGTTGCCACTTCTCAGGTGGCCGGAATCTCGTGTGCTCCATGCCCAGCGGCTCGAAGATGCGCTCGCTGGCAAACTTGTCCAACGGCTCGCCACTCAACTGATTTACGATCTCTCCGAGCAGAAGGTAGTTGATGTCGCTGTAGCGGAATCGAGTCCCTGGCGGGTCTTCGGGCGTTTCCCGGGACGCCTTGCCGACACCAGTTTCGTAACCGCTCCAGGGCGGGTCGAGATCGAGGTTGGGGCGTAATCCGGAAAAGTGCGTCAGCAGCTGGCGAACTGTGATAGGAGGGTCCGCTGCAGCAAACTCAGGCAGGAACCGTGTAACAGGATCGTTGAGCCGAACCTGGCCCTTCTCGACAAGCATCGTCAGGGCCGGCGCCGTCGCCAGAACCTTCGTGAGCGACGCGCAATCGAAGACTGTGTCGGCCGTCATCGGTTCGCGCCGGGGGACCAAGCTGCGGAACCCGTAGGCTTTGCGATGGACAACCTGCCCCTGATGTCCGACCAGCAGGACAGCCCCGGGTGTCGTGCCGTCCCGGATAGCGTGATCGACCAAAGCGTCAAGGTGCGCCGATCCCTGCCAGGTGCTCTCGGCGGCGCAGGCGCTGCTGGCCAAAACCGCAAGTAGCAGGTGGCCGCGAATGGTGTTGTTACCCGAGATTCTTGTGATCATCGTGACCAACCGGCTGCCGGTCAGCGGGTGTCGTCGCGCCTTTGACCCTACTTTCCCCTGCCCCAGTCTACACTGCCGTAAGGGGCGCTCAAAGCCGCCGTTCATCGGATCTCGACAATGCAAAAGAGAGTCGTGCCCGTCCGATCCGTCCCCACGATTTACCCACAAAGCATAAGATGAGCGTAGCAACCCCTCGGGCTGTGCCCGTAGCGACCGGCGGGCAATCCCGAACGTCCAAGGGACGATGGTCGCTTGCTGCGTTCGGAACCCGAACCGGAGGCCCAAATGAAAAAGCTCGCCTTCATCTGCACGGTCTGCGCGACCCTTAACAGCGGAATCCTTTTCGCCTCGGCCCTGGAGCCCAAAGAGAGCGTCGGGGAATACCCTTTCGCCTGCACGGTCGAAGATGCGTCCCTTGGGGTGGATTATCTCCGCCGGAGCCTTCCCACGCCGAGGGGCATGCAGCACATCCGCGGCGTGCTCATCTTCGACGTGGGGGTGTTCCCAGCTCCGGGCAAGTCGCTTCATCTAACGGAGAATAGCTTCGAACTGGACTGGAAACGGAACAAGAACCCGCCGCTAGTCCCCGTTGACTATCAATATGTGGTTGCCATACTCCGCAATCCCTGGTGGAACGACGGCCTGGACTTGGCAATGACCGCGGGAAGGGTCGATCCGCGAACCGGAAGAGACCCGCACGTGAGGGTCGGCGGGCCACGCGGGCCAACAGGCGCTCCGGGGCAGCGGGACCCAACGGGTACTCCACGTGAGATTCCGGGTGCCCGAAGAGCTGAGCGTGAACCCCGCCCCGATGAACTTCCCGAAAGGATAGTGCTCCTGCACGCCCTGCCCAACGAGCCTATGTCCACGGCATCAAGGGGCTACGTCTATTTCGACTACCAGGGCAAACTGACGAAGCTAAACAACCTGGTGCTTACGGTTAGGCTGCCCGACGAGAGCTGCCAGTTCATGGTCCGACCCGAACGGAAGTGATGACCGCTTACTCACGGGTGTGAAAAAATCAGGGACTGTCACGAGCGGCGTCCTAGAAGTCGCGTAGAATCAATCGCAGCTTCCGCCGCGGGCTGACTGTCCCAGCATTTTTTCACACCTTCCTGTCCCAAGCGCCATGCACGGACGGGGCGCTTTGTCAGTGACTTAGGAGAGGCACGGGGACTGTACCAAGGGTTTTTTCACACACCCTCGCATTCGCGGCCCCGATTCCCTCGTCGCCAGGTGGTGCGTGAGCAAGGAACAAGTTCCTCCGGGAAGGGACTCACAAATAACTTGTACCTCTGCGGTCAAGCACTAGTCCATGAGAACGGACGGCAGCCACAGAACCAATTGCGGGAAGAGCGTGATCAACAGGATCGCGGTGATGTTGGCGAGGAGAAACGGCGCCGCGCCGCGAAAGATCGATCCAATCGGGAGCTTCGAAACCGCTGCGCAAACATTGAGGCAGTTCCCGACGGGTGGGGTGCAAGCGCCGACCGCCAGAGCCGACACGAGAGTCACTCCAAAGTGTATCGGTGAGACGCCGGCCTCGCTCAACGCGGGAAGAAAGACCGGCGTCAGCAACAGGATTGCCGGACTGACGTCGATTACCGTCCCGGCGATCAGGACTATTGCATCGACTACGAGCAGCATTGCTATCGGTCCCAGGCCAAGGCTGGTGACAACACCCGCGATCGCCTCGGGAGTCCTCTCGAGGGCCAGCACCCAGATGTAAACTTGCGAGAGCGCAATAATGATCATGATTCGGGCGCTGGTCTGTATAGCCGATTGGAGGCAGGTCACAAACGCCGGGGCCGTGAGTTGTCGAAGCAGGAAAAACCCGACAACCGCGGCGTATGCCACGCCAAGCGCTGCTGACTCGGTGGCCGTTGCCACACCGAAAACTACCGCTCCCACTACGATCACCGGCATGAGAAGAACTGGGAAAGAACGGACCGTTCGCTGTAACGCCTGCTGCAAGCTCGGCGAGGCATCTTCCCGCGGGTAGTCTCTTCGTCGCGCGATCCCGAGTGCAATGGCCACCTGCAGCACGCCGACGAGCACGCCTGGAATGACTCCCCCGAGGAATAACTTGCCGATCGACTGCTGGGCGACCACGCCGTAGAGCACCATCGGAATGCTGGGCGGGATGATCATTCCCATCGTCGACGAGGCGACCGTAATACCGCTGGCGAATCGGGCGGGATACCCACGGGCTTTCATCTCCGGGATGAGCACGGAACCAATCGACGCGGTGTCGGATGCGGAAGAGCCGGAAATACCGCCGAAGAGCATGCTCGCCAGGACGTTTACCAATCCGAGGCCGCCTCGCAGCCTGCCGACAAAGAGAGAGCTGAATTCGATCAAACGGTTCGTAATGCCGCCGGCGTTCATCAGCAGGCCCATCAAGATGAAGAAGGGCAGCGCGATGAGTGCATACGAATTCATACCGGAGAAGAGCCTCTGCGGCAACACTTGGAGCAGCTCGGGATCCGCGAAAAGGAAGAAAACCGCCGCGGAGAGCCCGAGAGAATATGCGATCGGGACACCAGCGCCAATGAGGATTAGAAGAACCACCAGCAGAATCAGCATTGCATTCTTCTCGCAGAGTCCCTAGGCGCTGCGTACGTACCGTCAGGCAGCTGCATTCTCCCGGCTGGATTTGAGCGCGGAAACCATTCGAACGACCCCGTACAAGACCGCCAAGCCACATCCGATGGGAACGCTCGCCTGGGCGTAGAAGCGCGGTAACTGAGTGGCCGGCATCAGATAGTCTCCGGTGACGTGGATCCAGCGAAGGCTGTGCCAGAGCATTATTCCGTTCAATAGCGCGACACCGGCGTACCCGAAGATATCGGCGGAGGTTCTCCAGTTGGGTGACAGCTTTTCGATCAGGAACTCGACCGCGACGTGCTCTTTCTTTCCGACGGCAATGGCGGAGCCGATCGCGGTCGTGTAGACGAAAAGGATTGTCACCATCTCGTTCGCTCCCACGATCCCTAAGTTGAAGACATAGCGCAGCAGAACCAGAAGCAGAATGGTTAGGAGCATCAGCAGCAAGCAAAGCGCGAGCAGCGTCTCGAGAACGCTGGTCAATTTTCGATCGACGTTGCCGAGAAGGGTCGCCGGCGAAGGCTTGATCGTGTCCATAGCCGCAACAATCAACGACTCGCGCGCGCGATTCGGCGAGCCTCGTTGATCTCCTCCCAGGTCACGTGACCCTTGTCCACGAAGTATTGATAAACCGGCAGAGCCAATTCGCGAAACCTCTTGAGGTTTGCTTCCGTGACGTAGTTCGTCTCCAATTCGGCGGAAAGCCGCTCGATATACTCCTGCTCTCTTTCCCGATTCAGCCGGTCGCTGTAGATCATGGCCTCGCGTGCGGTCTCGTCGAATGTGCGCCGCAGGGATTTCGGCAGCTTCTCATACCAGCTCAAGTTGACCATGAACGGGTCGGGGCCTGTGCTGTAGTTCGTGATCGTGAGGTATTTCTGCACCTCGTAGAATCTCTCTTCCCAAATGTTCGCCGGAGGATTGTCCTGGCCGTCGATTACCCCGGTCTTGGCCGCCTGGTAGACCTCAACATAGGGAATCTCCTGCAGGTTGACCCCGAACGCTCGCGCCGTGACAACGTAAACTTCCTGCGGCGGCACCCGCATCTTCAGCCCCTGAAGATCTTGGGCGGTCCGTATCGGACGAACGCTGTTGGTATGGGCCCGAAAACCTTGGGAGATCCCGCAGGCGGGAATGTGAAATCCACTGGCTCGAGCGCCCTGGTTGATCCGTTCGGTCAAGGGGCTGTTGATGAGCCGAAGAGCCTGATCCCAGTCGGCTACGAGAAACGGCAGCAAGAAGAGGTTGTACTTCGGGTTCGCGTCCGCGAAAAAGCCGCCGCGCGTTCCTTCGACAACCCCCATCGCGACCAGGTCCATGACTTCCCGGTCGTTGCCGAGGACTCCGGAGAAGTAATTCTCGACTTGAATTCGACCGCTGGTCCCGCGCTCAAGTTCCTCGTCGAAGAAACGCATCGATTCGCTGCGGGGATGTTGGGCCGGCTGCGAGTGGGCGTACCGAAAGAGGTGGGCCTGCTCATCTCGCGCACAGGCGGAAAGGCAGACGAACAGGCAGAAGTAGAGGAATGCCGATGTCGGGAGCTTTCTCGGGTTGGACTGTGTCACATCGGGAAGCGGAAGAGGAAGGGTCCGGCAAGAGTGCTGCGAGCTAAGCTGGACAACCTCGATTATGGTACCGCTCTAGCGGCCGCAAGGTGAGTGAGAAAAGCGAACTAAAGGTCGCAATTGTATAGTTGAGTGTCCAGCAACTTAAGCTCGCCATCAGTCGAAAACAGCGAATACTGCTCCTCGCAGCAGGCATATTCGCATCCTCGGTCGGGTTTCCACTGAACCCAGCAGAACTCTTGCTCGCCGACGTGGAAGCTCAGCGTTGACTCGACAGCGCTCGCGCCTTCAAACGGGAGCGTCAGCTTGTAGTGGAGGTCATCTTTCTGATAAGCGCACTGAAGTTGCTGGCCGTTCCTTGTCGCAACGAAGCGGGCGCTTGGAATCAGCCTTGGCGACATATCTTCCGGTGCGACGAGGACGAACCCCCCGTTCTTGGGCGCTGTACCGGAGGCGAAAGTGGCCGCGACTTTCCCAAAGACCCGATCCCTTTTCCACGAGCCGTCTTTACGCTTGTCAAACCGAACCCGCCCCGCGAAATGGGTAACTACTAGCGGCTCGATGCCTTGTGGCGTGATCAAGTAGCGGTGGAATCCGTCGCCTATGGTCGCGTCGAGCGGGGCATCGAAGGGGACGTCGGACGAAGCGCAAGGTTCACAATAGGCCTTCTCGATTTGATCCAACCGGTCAGGCGACAGGATGTCGGTAAACGCCCACGGAGCGTGGTCTCGCGCGAGACTCTCCCAATCGATGTCGTGGGGCCAATCGAATAGCACCGTACCTGAAGCTGATTCGTGTTGTGCTCGTAGAAACTTCACTTCGGCCCGGCTCTGGAGAACCGACCAGCAGATCACCAAAATCACCGCAAAAGGCCTACCGGCAAACCGAAAACGGACCATACGAATAGTGTACGCAGTGTAGGTTCTCCGGGTTCAGGGATCTGAGAGAGTGTTCTAATGAACCGGACATAAATGATCGGCCGTCCCACGAGTGTTCCTGCTTGCTACGGTAGATACATAGGTGATGTTTGAGGGACTTGTAACGAAAAATGACGAAACGAAATCAATTTGGTCTTGGCCCAGCTACTAAGCGCTGGTGGCCGACGATTGTTTGCTTCGCCCTCATCGTCAGCTGTGCGACCGCTCAAGACCTGACGGTTGAAGAGTATCAGCCCCGGTCGACGCTGGTCGTGCCGGCGCATCCGGTGAAGAGCGGCAAGTTCCCGGTCATCGACGTTCATAGCCACCACAGAGACGCCAGCGGCAGCGGGCTGGACCGAATCGTGAAGGAGATGGACGAGCTGAACCTCCGGGTTCTGGTCAATCTCAGCGGGGGCACCGGCGAGACGTTGAAGCAGTTCGTCAAGAATTACAAGGGTCGCTACCCGAGGCGGTTTGCCTTGTTTGCGAACCTGAATTTCCGAACGATTGACGATCCTGACTGGGGCAAGAAATCGGCGGTACAGCTCGAAGAAGACGTCCACAATGGGGCGCAGGGTCTCAAAATCTTCAAGAACCTCGGCCTGTTTACCCGATATGGCGACGGCCGGCGCATGCCAGTTGACGACCCGGTACTCGATCCGGTCTGGCGAACGTGCGCCCGGCTGAAGGTTCCCGTCCTGATTCACGTCGGCGGCCCAGCTCCGTTCTTCGAGCCTTGGGACCGCTTCAACGAGCGCTGGCTGGAGTTGAAGCTACGCCCAAACCGGCGCTATCCGCCGGAGCGTTCCCCCCGCTTCGAGGAGCTAATGGCCGAGCGGAACCGGCTGGTCGAAAAACACCCTGGTGTGGACTTCATCATTGCTCACCTTGGCTGGCACGGCCACGATTTAGGGCGCCTCGGCCGGCTCTTCGACAAGTACCCGAACTTCTACTCAGAAATGGGAGCGGTTCTCGCGGAACTCGGCCGCCAGCCGTTCACGGCCCGCGAGTTCCTGATCAAGTACAAGGACCGAGTTTTATTCGGCAAAGACAGCTACCAACCGAATGAGTTTCCTTATTATTGGCGGGTTCTCGAGACACGCGACGAATACTTCGACTACTACCGCCGCTACCACGCTCACTGGAAAATGTACGGCCTCGACCTCCCCGATGACGCCCTGAAACACATCTACTACAAGAACGCTCTACGGCTGATTCCAGGCATCCACAAAGAGGGCTTTCCGGAGTAGGCGCGGGTCCCTGCGCTCGCACTGCGCGTCAAACCACCACTGGGTCCTCACGGGGCCGCGGAGCGGTCACCACTCAACACGGGCAGGCATGGGTGG
This sequence comes from Bryobacterales bacterium, assembly GCA_965222095.1. Lineage (GTDB taxonomy): Bacteria > Acidobacteriota > Terriglobia > Bryobacterales > UBA6623. Next base: position 694,936 of record CBDCTD010000003.1, on the reverse strand, counting down.
CTTGCCCCTACATGATCAATACTTCGCGCGCTCGCCATGGAAAGCGTCGTGAGACACGCTCGGTAGCTCGCCGGGTGCTGTTTGGTTACGATGTTAGAACGCGACGCGAGTGACTCGAGCGAATCATGTCCAACAAGCTGCAGCTTCATGTCGAAAATAACCGCCAACGCTTTCTTGACGAGCTTTGCGAGTTGCTGCGGATCCCGAGCATCAGCACCTTGCCCGACCACAGCGACGACGTTCAGCGGGCGGCCGAGTTCGTCGCCGCGAGTCTCCGGACCGTAGGGCTGCAAACCGTCGAAATCATCCCGACTGAGGGGCACCCGCTGATCTACGGCGAATGGATTGAAGCACCCGGCAAGCCGACGGTGCTTTTCTACGGGCACTACGACGTGCAGCCCGTTGATCCCCTGGACTTGTGGGAGTCGCCGCCGTTTGAGCCGAGGGTGGAGGGGGGCAACCTCTACGCCCGCGGCGCATCGGACGACAAGGGGCAGATGTATGCCCACATCAAGGCTCTCGGAACGCTTCGAGACGTCCATGGGAGCTTTCCGGTTAACGTCAAGTTCTTGATCGAAGGTGAGGAAGAAGTCGGGGGCGAGTCGATCGCGGCGTACATTCCGGCGAATCGCGAAAAGCTCTCCGCCGATGTCGCGCTGGTATCCGACACCGCCATGTACGCGCCGAACATGCCGACGCTTTGCACCGGGCTGCGGGGAATGGTTTACATGGAGTGGGAAGCTCACGGGCCCTCGCGCGATCTCCACTCGGGCCTCTACGGCGGCGCCGCGCCGAATGCCGTCTACGGCTTGGTCGAGTTGCTCGCTAAGTGCAAGGACGCCGGAGGCGTGATTCGAATCCCCGGGGTTTACGACGATGTCGCCGAGCCGTCGAGTGCCGAAAAGGAAAGTTGGCGGCAACTGCCGTTTAACGAAGCCGACTATTTGAGCAGCGAGGTTGGCTCGACTGCGCTGGCGGGGGAGGCGGGTTACAGCGTCTTCGAGCAGACCTGGGCACGGCCCACCTTCGAGGTTCACGGCATTGCGGGAGGCTTTACCGGCCCCGGCGGGAAGACCGTTATCCCGGCGAAGGCGACGGCGAAGGTCAGCATGCGGTTGGTGCCCCATCAGGACCCGGTCAAAGTCCTGGCCCTGGTAAAGGCATTCGTCGAGGCCGAAACGCCGCTTGGGATCGAGGTAGAGGTCCGCGAACTCTATTCCGCCCCGGCTACCTTGGTCGACCCGGATCACCCGGCGGTCGAAACAGCGGCCCGGGCGCTCTCCGACGTTTTCGAACAGCCGACGGTCTACATTCGCTCGGGAGGGTCGGTCCCGGTTGTCGGTGACATCACCCGGCATCTGGGGACACCGGCGGTTTTAATGGGATTCGGTCTGCCGGATGACCGACTTCATTCGCCGAACGAAAAGTTTGCGCTGGAGAACTACTACAAAGGCATTATCGCAGTGGCGCGTTTTCTCGAGCTGCTGGGACAGTCCGGACTGCCCACGCAGTCATGATACCGGCCAGTCACGTTCTTAGCGGCTATCTGGCCGGCCGCTTCGTTCGCTGGCGCTTCGGTTCTCAGCTTCGGTCTCCGCCGCAGACCCGGGACCCCTTGATTCTCACTGCGGTGGTGGGCAGCGTCTTGCCGGACTTGGACGTTCTGCCTGGGCTCGCCTTCGGCTACGAGCTCAGCCGATTTCATCGGGGATTCACACACTCGCTCGTGGGTGTTGCAGTACAGGCGTTACTGCTCGCTACGGTGGTCTGGTACTTCCTTCGCTGGAAGGGGAGGGGCGGCCTCGACGCGGCACCTTCCTGGCGAATTTTGCTGGCGACTGCCGTCTTCGGGGTGGCCTCACACGTGTTTTGGGACGCTCTGAATCCGTGGGGAGTTCGTCTCTATTCGCCCTTCACAGAGCTCGGAGTGTCGGCGATGTTGTTCCACGAGGGCGATGTCTTCGTCCTCGCGATCCTGGCTGTTGCTTCGTTGCTCGTCTGGAGCGGCCGATTGAGGGCTGGTTACGGTTTTGTGTGCCTGGTGTTGATCTCATACGCGGCTTGGCAGTTCACCCGGCGGGGCTCGGTGACTCGATTGGCCGAGCGAGAACTCGCAGGCCAGCGGTTCCGGGTCTACCCGAACCCTCGCCCCTCTTGTATGTGGCTTGTCCTTTCGGCCGGTCAAGAAACGCTAGCGGCTCACTGCGCATCGTGGCCAGGTGAGAATCGCCTGGACAGGATCAAGACGGTTCAGCTTTCCAGCGATCCCTCGATCGACGCCAGCATGCAATCCCCCCAGGTTCACACATTCGTGAGCAAGCGAGACTTCCCTTTTGCGGAGGTTCACCGTCAGGCGTCGGGAGAAACCGTGGTTCTTTGGCGGGATTTCCGCGATTTCGTCACAGAGGGGGATGAATCCGCAGCTTCGGGTCTCTACGTCCGGCTGGCCCCCTCGGGAGAAGTTCTGAGTGTCGACTTCCGGTGGCTTCTGCGTTTCTGGTTTTGGTGAACACTGGTTTCGATCCTGTCCTGGCTGGGCTGAATCTCAGTACCCGGCTGCCCCCCCGCGCTTCCTCATCCGAGGCTTAGCCCTTTATTTTCCTGAGACTTGGACCAACGGTTCATCGGCTTCCGCGACACCTCTTAGGGCCACAGTAACGAGGGTTCGAGATCCAGCGCGCGCTCCGGTTACCCGAACCGCAAGGGCTTCCTCAGGTCTGGTACCGGTACCCTCCCCCTTCTCTCCTTATAGTTAGTAGGCAAAGTGACTCTTCTGGGTTTCTTCCCATTCCTTCGTTCAGTTCGTTGCAGCGATTTGCCCGCATTTCTCACCACGACCGCGGTGGACGAGGCGAACGGCCCGGCGGCCTTGGCGCGCGGCAACACTTCGTGCACATCGCCAACGTACAGTCTGTCCGCAAGCGGGCGCGATGAATCACGCCCCTCGACTTTGGCGTTTTGAAAGCAGGTTCGAGGCGGAGACAGGAGGGGCAAGAGGTTCAAGGGGAAGCATAAAGCAAGGCGGTGGGGAGGGCTGCGCTGAGTTTTTGGGGGGTTGGAGTGGGCGAGGGGTTGGACGGGAAGCCGCAGAAACGACGCAAGCCTTCGCCCCACAGCTCGGCCCGCAGGTGCTGGATCAGATCGAGCGTCGTGGCGCGGGGCTTCGAGCGGCGCGCGCGCCATTTCGGGGGCGGCAGGGCGTCGGGGAAGCCCGCCGGGCCCCAAGTCTGGCGCGCCGCCAGCAACAACCAGGCGTAAGCAGCCACGATCAACTGCGGCACCGCTTCGACCGAGCGGGGATGTCTGACCTGCGCCTGTCCTACCCCCAACAGCGTCTTTTCGTCGCGGAAGTTGACCTCGATGTCCCAGCGCCAGACGTAGTGCTCGACGATCTGCTGGGGCGACAAGTCGGGATCGGTAGCGATCAGATAAGCGGGCCGGCGATACAGCAGGCGCGAGCCTTGGCGGGGCCGATAGCGCAGCGGGGCGATGATGACTAAACACAGATCGCAGTTCCCGCCGGCGGGACGCCAGCGCAGCCGAGTCAAGGTCTTGATGCGGAAGCGATGCCGCTTGCCGGCGGCGTAGGCGGTGACGATTTGCCAGCGAACGCTGTCATCCTGGCGCAGTTGTTCGGGAGTGGGAGCCCGCTCGCCATAACGGCGGCGGCGGCCCGTGGCGGCTGCTTGGCCGGTCGGCAAGTAGTAGAGCTTGGCGTCTTGGCGGATGCGACCGATCAGCACGGTCTGGGGCGGCAGGTTTTTCAACACCGTGCGGTTGGTGAAGCGGCCGTCGACGAGCACTTCGAGTCGCCGCGAGGCATCGTCTTGCTCCAACTTCTGCCGCAGGGCGTGCAGGCGTTCGGCGCCCCGCTGGGCGAGCGAGGCGCGGCGGCAGGCGAGGCGGTATTGTTGTTGCTCCTGCTCAGGGGCGTTTCGCCGTGGTGTGGGTGGGGTCGGGGCGTGTTGGAAATCGAGCGGGATCAGGCGCGCCGCTGGGGGGTCGGCGCCGCCGGGCACAGCGGCCGAGATCTGGATGACGCGCTGAGCGCGAATCAGGTTGGTTTGGAAGGGCGGTCCCAGCGGATCGCGCCGCCAGGCGACGCCGGGAGTTTTGGCGCCCCGCTTGGGCAGCAGTGAGTCATCGAGTGCGACCACCAGAGGTGCGGTGGGGGACAGTTGCTCGAGCACTCCGCGGCGGACCACGCCGAACAGGTCTGGGGCCTCGACCCGGGCCTGGGAGAAGAGCCGATAGACGGCCGACCAGTCCTGGAAGCTGTCGCCGGCGGTGTGCAGCAACCCAGTCACGGTGTGGCGGCCGAGACAGACCAAGGCGCTCAGCATCAGGCTTTGGATCTTTTCTTGGACCCGCTGTTGGCGGCGGCCCTGGAGCGCTTGGCGGGCGAGGGCTTCGAGCTGGTCGAGGAGCCTCGGGGCGGAGTCTTTTTTTTTAACGCCGAGGGGGGCGGGTGCCGACGGTTCAACACCAGTTGGGAGCGGTCTTCGATGACCCACTCGACGGTTTCACCGCGCGAGAATTCCAGCGCCTGGGCCAAGGCGGAAGGGAAGTTGACGTACCACTGCTGACTGGCTTCGCGCTTAATGAGTTGGACTTTGGTGGGGTAACCCATGTCGTCTCCTTATCTAGTTATATAACTCGATACCAGAATACCCCACAATGTTTCGACCCAGCAAGGGTTTTTATCCCCTTGGCCCGCTCTCGTCCTCTTAAATGTGGGAATCTATCTAGTCAAACGCCAAACTCGAGGGGCGTGATAAATCACGCCCCTACACCCGGCCAAGAGTTTTCTTTTCAGTCAAGTAGGGGCGCAATTCATTGCGCCCGCAGGCAAGAATCGGAGGCCTAGGTGATTCTTCCACACCTCCTGTCCCCGACTTTCGTAGCAGCAGGGCCGGGGTGTCAAGCGGGTTGTCCACAGTATTTTCTGCTGGGTCTGCTCGTCCATACCACAGCCCGTGTCGGCTACTTCGAGGCTGCCGTAATAGCCTTCCGGCAGGTTCTCATCCAAGCAGGTCTCGCTGAGGTAGGAGCGGCCTGCTTCGATCACGTTGGTGCTCACCGTTTTTCGCACGCTAGCTAGAGGCATGCGGGTGGCTCGCGACCATCACCTCGGGCAGACCCCGTCGCGGAGATCTCGCGGTTGAGATTCTCGGCCTTTTACTAGTGCGACCCTGGACTATCTCCCGGTGGCAATCGCAGGGAACGGTGCTTGCATGCCCTCGACTATTTCCCGGCGGGAGAGATTTTCTTCAATCTCGCCGCGGCTCAGCCAGGCCCGACGCAGCTTTTTTTGGGAGTAGAGTCCGAGTTGGTCGGTTCGGTGAGGCGACCCCGGCTGCGAAGAGTTTCCATAGCTCAGCAGCACCATGGCTCGAACAGGCCGCGAGAATTCGACAAGCGCTACAAAAGAGTCTCCGCCCGCTGCTCGGAAATGCCTGTCGCGGTCGGGCTGAAAGTTCGTGACTCGAAAGATCCCCAAATTGCCTGGGCCGCCGTTGGCGGGAAGATCGACGTCGTCGATGCGAAGCCGATGCACGTCGCCCCAAGCCACATCGAGCGAGCCATAGTCGCTCTTGACTTCGTTGGCCGCGGCTTCCAAGACGGCGACGGCGGCCGCGGGGTCCGACAAGCCGTCCGGAGTGGTACGCGGGGACGTTTCGCTCCACCGGGTTGCGAACAGAGTCGAGTCTCGAAACTTTTCGTCTGCTTTGCCGGCGAACGCCTGGAACAGCACCGCTCCGCGGCTGGCAGCGTCCGCTCGGCGGTCCCACGCTTCGAGAACCGCGGCAGCTCTGCGGGCGTTAGCGTTCCCATGTTTTTTGGCCGCTGGAAGGAGCTCGTCCAGAATACGGTCCGCCAGTTCCATGCGGGTGGAATGCTTGTAATGGACCAGCTCCTCGAAGCTGATCTCCTTATCCTCGGCGAGCATGCGAGCCGACCGCTGCGCGCGAAAGCTCATACGGCGGGGAGCCATGTAAGGCGGGAACTCCGCCGGGTTGAGTGCGCGGGGGAATGTCGTCGTCCAAGGAGGATCGTTCGCGTTCTGCAGCCAGCCGCTCGGGGGGTCCACGACGCGAGGCAGGTCGCGGTAGGGGTGAGTAGCGGTCCAAAAGGTTCGATCCGTATCGCCGGGAACGGTTCCGCCCCATTCCCACTCCCCCTTCGGCCTGACCGGGACACGCCCGTTGAACAGATGCAGGACGTGGCCGTCGCGGTCGGCATAGACGATGGTGAACATAGGAATCTGCAGCTCTCGGACGGCATCTTCGAATTCCCGGAGGTTGCGCGCGCGACCCATGTCCCACCATTGCTCGAGCGCCCCGGGCTGGTCGAGACCGACTACACGAACGGCAAGCGCACGGCCCTCGCTCTCGTCCACAACCGGCCCGTGGATCGAACGTTTCACGATGAGGTCTTCTTTTTTTAAGGTGCCGTCGGGTTGCTTGATCTTGAGGATTTCTTGGTGCTCATCGAAAGGAATAGTGCTGCCGTTCCAGCGGTAGCCGCTTGCGTTGACCTTCAACTCATAGAGGTCTTGCCCGTCAAGTGTATTCACGGTGTGGGTCCAACCCAGGTGTTCGTTGAAAGCGGTTCCCAGAACAGGCGCCCCGACGAGGTTGGCGCCGTAAATGTTCACGTCCTGCGTTTGCAGATGCGCCTCAAAGAATCGGAATCGCCCCAACCAGGGGAGGTGCGGATTCGCCAACAACATCGCATGGCCCGAAGCCGAGCGCGCAGGAGCGATAGCCCAGGCATTCGAGCCAATGGGATCGTTGCGCTCTGCGGCGGCCACCGCCTGCTTTTTACTAACGAAAGTGAAATGAATCATCCGCTGCAGGTGGGCGAGGACGTCCGTAGCATGAACCGGCAGGACAACGAGACGGTTTTCGTCGATCTCAGCGATGTTTTCGCTCGCGTAGTCGTTGATTCCTTGGGCAAAGGCATCGAGGTAACTTCGAAACGCCGGCGTCTGTTGCTCGTACCATCGCTGCGCACGCTCGGGGATACCCATCGTCCGCAGCCAGCGGTCGGATTCGAGATGGTCTTCGCCCCAGTACTCCGCAGCCCGCCCGCGCGCTTCGCCGTACAACCTCAACAGGAGATTCCCGTGAGCCCGGGTCTGCGCTCGCCCGAAGGCATAGAACAGTTCCTCTTCGTTGCGCGCGAAGATGTGCGGCACGCCGTAGCGATCCCAAAGGATTTCGGTGCCGGCAGGCCGTATGGTCGAGCAGGTTATGGTGAAAGCGACGAGGAGCAAGGTCAAGAAAGCTCTAGCAGCCCGTGGTAGAAGTGAAGGTCGCGAAAAATCGGGTACAGCCAGCCAATTCGCTTCAGGCGATGTGCTTTTTTTCTGGGGCCATGACGGAGGACGAATTGGTGGCAGTCCCCATTTTTCGCTCTTGCACGACTTTCGCCACGGGCTGCTAGCCCACAAGCCGGCTTCTGGAGCTAACTGCATCGCCGCTTGGTCGTCGGGGCAGTTCCGCGCTTTCAGATCCGAACGCGACGGGGGACCTGCTGATTGGCTTCCCAATAGGTTTTCTTGAGCTTGATTTCGGGATCGTCGGCGGTGGGTTGGACGTTGCCGTCGGCGTCGATCACTCGAGAGACGAGCGTGTGCTCGCCGGCCGCGGGGTTCGGCCAGTCGTAGTGCCAGAAAGTCCAGCAGTAAGGGCTCTCTAAGCCTTCACCCAGGACGGCTCTTCGCCAGGGGCCAGCGTCGATGCTGACTTCCACGGCTTGGAGCGCCGTTCGGCCATCGTTCCACGCAGCTCCGCTGACCCGCAGTTTGGAGTCCGACTTCCGAACGACTCTTGCAACGATGGACTTGAGCTTCATATGGCTCACGGTTTGCTCTCGCCAGATCGTTCTATCGCCCTGTTGCTCCCCGCGGATAGTAACGTAGTCGCGGGCCATGAAACGCCCGGAAAACCGGCGATCGGTGACCTCGATTCGCGTCAGCCACTTGACCCAGGCGACGCCGAAATATCCCGGGACACCGAGGCGAAGCGGAGCGCCGTGGCTCTTCGTCAAGGGCTTGCCGTTCAACTCATAGAGCAGCATGACTCTGGGGTCGAAGGCATCGGCGACCGACAGGCTGCGGGCAAAGTTCTGCTTGTATTCGCCGCCGCGGATCGTCTCGGTTCCCTCGTCCGCGCCGTAGAAGACCACTTCGGTCGCCCGCTGGTCGAGGCCGACTTGCTGTAAAACAGGCCCCAGAGAAGTTCCCGCCCATTTGACGTTGCCGATCGCGCCCATGAAACCGGGCGAAACGCCGTTGCCGCCGCATTCGATGGTGGCGGCGTACTCGCTTCGCGGACGGGCCTTGATCTCGTCCAGGGCAAGAGCCTTTTGCGAGTGAACCATGCCAGTGATTTCGAGTCGCCACGTTTCGGGATCGATCTCCGGCTCACCGTAATGCTTGACAACAAATAGCTGCTCGCTCGGGGTGATCCAAGACGTCAGTTCGCTCCAACGGAGCATGGCCCGGTCGGGGTTGACTGGCTGCGGATCGAGAAACGGGATGACAGTTTCGCTATCCCCGGGCGGTGGAAAAGCAAACATCGGCCAGGGAGCCTGTCCGAGCGCCAGCCCGGCGGCGGCCAAGCTTCCACGGACCAGATCGCGGCGGGTCGGTCTTCCCGTCTCGTTGCTTACGCGGGTCAGGCTGCTGAGGGCATCTTGGTTCATGAGATTGCCTCGTTACTGGAACGTTCGAGCGGCCGCTTCGCCGTCAAATCGCTCGATCTCGCACCGCGCCAGCCCGTGGGTTGGCCCGGAACCGCGAAGTTGACATACTGGGTAGCTTCGATGTCCCTGCCTGCAGCGGCCGCTGCGCCTCCGTTCGAGCGCCCCGACGATCTGAGCCGCTATGCGTTTACCTTCGCCTTTGTGTCTTGCACGGCGTTGCTCGTCTCCATCGCAGTTTCTCACATCTGCCTGGTGATCTCGTTGTTGCTGCTCCTGGCTTCGAAGACGCGGCTCAGAGTGCCGCCCGTCGCGTGGCCTTTGGCGGGGTTCCTCGGCTGGACGGTTCTGTCCATAATCGCTTCCGACGACCCGGTCTCGGGCTGGCCGCAAATCAAGAAGTTTTTCGTCTTTACGATTCTACTGGTTGTCTACTCGCTGTTCCCCAAGACCGACCAAGCGCGTCGACTGCTGGAAGCGTGGTTCGTTTGCACCCTGTTCGCAAGCCTGTGGAGCATCGTGCAGTTTGTCCAAACCTGGATGGCCGCCAACAGCGAGGGGCGAGACTTCTACCAGAGCTACGTCGGACATCGAATCAGCGGGTTCTTTAGCCACTGGGTGACTTTCAGCGAAGTCACACTGATCGTATTTCTGGTGTTGCTCAGCTATCTGATGTTTTCAGCCGGCGGGGCGCGGAGCACGCGCGCGATCTGGTTCGGTTGCGGAATCATTTTCGGCGCTTCTTTGGTACTGAGCTTCACGCGCAGCGTTTGGCTGGCGCTTGCCGTGGCGGGTTCTTATCTTGTTTGGCGCTGGAAGCCGCAACTGCTGCTCGCCGGCCCCGGTCTTATAATTGTGGCTTTGCTTTTTGCGCCCCCGGCGACTCGCCAGCGTCTGGAATCGATCGTGAGTCCATCGCAAAATCCCGAACGCCTAGTCATGTGGCGAACGGGCTGGGAGATGATTCAAGCGCATCCTTGGTTGGGAGTCGGATCGGAACAGGTGGGGCCGCGGTTCCGCGAGTTCCTTCCCGACGATGTGCAGGAGCTTCCGCTGGGCTACTACGGCCATCTTCATAGCATCTACGTTCACTACGCCGCCGAGAGGGGTGTTCCGGCCGTGTTCATGCTTTTGTGGCTGATGGCCGTGGTACTGAGAGACCACCTCCGGGCGCTGAGGAAGCTACGTTGGGGCCGAAGTGACCAACGCTTCGTGCTCCAGTCCGCAATCGCAGCAACCGTGGGAGTTTTGGTGGCAGGCTGTTTCGACCTCACGCTCGGTGATAGTGAAGTCTTGGGAGTATTTCTGACTTTGGTCGCGTTAGGTTACAGCACAATTGACCAAGTCGAGCGGCAAGCGCGGGCGGACGCTTTCTTGCAGGGACCGGCGGAGTAGCGCCTTGTCCGCTCAGCTAGTTCGCTCCTCGACCGACGAGCACTCTGGGTATGGATTGCACCAACAGCTTGAAATCGAGCCACAGCGACCATTTGTCTATGTATTCGAGATCGAGCTTCATCCAAGCGTCGAACTCCAACCTGTCGCGGCCGTGAACCGCCCACAGGCAAGTCAATCCGGGCCTCATGCGCAGACGCCGCCGCTGCCAAGTCTTATACTCCTGAATTTCAGACGGGACAGCGGGTCGCGGGCCGACGAACGACATATCGCCCCTGAGGATGTTCCAAAGCTGTGGCAGCTCGTCGATCGAAAACCGCCGCAAGTACCGTCCGACCGTTGTTAGGCGAGGATCGTCGGCAATCTTGAATACTGGGCCGTCCTTCTCATTGAGGTGGGCAACGTCTCCCCTGAGCTTCTCAGCGTTGGCCACCATCGAGCGGAACTTGTAGCAGACGAAACGGCGGCCGTTGAGGCCGCAGCGCACTTGGCGGAAGATGCCCGGTCCTCGGGAAGTCAGCCGGATCATGAGGGCCAACAGCGCCATCGGCAGCGCCAGCGCCAGCAGCGAGGTCACTCCCAGCGTAACGTCAAGCGCCCGTTTCAAGAAAAGTCGGATCTCGTCGTGCGGCGTGGTCGAAAACGTCAGCATCGGCACATCACTGAAGCGCTCCACGTAAACCTTGCTTTGGATGTGCGGGAAGATGTCCATCACAACCCGCGTGCGAATGCCCTCTTCGTCGCAGACCAAGAGAGCATCTTCCAATTCGGCGAGCTTTTCCGCTTCGACGGCGAAGATGATCTCATCGATGACGTGCTCGCGGACAGTCGCCGCCAGCTCATCTAGCTTCCGAACGGGATAGCTCTTGCCGAGGTCAACCTTTGAACCGGCTGAGCCAACCGGATCTACGAATCCGACGAGCTGCACGCCGTATTGCCGGGCGGCCTCCAGCCGGCGGCCCATATCGCGCGCCTTGGGGCCGCATCCGACGACGAGGTAGAACGTTTGCGCGCCGAATTGGCGGCGGACGAATCCACGCAGTCTGCCCGCACTGACGCGATAAACCAGCAGTAAGACCAAGTTGTAGGCGGCAAACAAGCCAATGAACAAACGGCTGATGTCGAGCCGTGGGTCCAGAAGATACTGGAAAGTGACCAAACCGACCACGCCGAAGAAGACTTGCAAGAAGGTGTCGCGGATCGCCGCGCGGGTGTTGTTCCCGTAGAGCTTGTGATAGACGCCCAGCCAAGCCCCGATCCCCAGCCAAAGTGCAAGGGCGCCGCCCAAAAGCAGGGCCTTGACCGGCGTGACGATGAAAAATGCCCGCGGCAGGGGCAGCACTACGCGGGTTTGGTAGGCGGCCTCAAAGGCACAGACGGTGAGGATTACGTCCGCCAACGCGAAAAGGATGACCGCTTTTTGCCTGTGACGATCAAACACGGACCCGGCGAAGCCTCCTCTTGAAAAGGATTCTACCCCTAGCAGCCCCGGGGGAGAAATGATACACAACGCCTATCATTATCCATCCTTGTGAGGTGGTAGTGCTTGGAAGCGTGGTCCGGCTGAGGTCCCCGAGCCTGCGGGTGACTCTTTTCGCGGCTTAGTGAGTGATGCCCTCGCGATTGAACTCGGTAGGCTCCGGCTTCAACAGATCCTCGATCGGCGTGCCCAGCCATCCGGCCTCGCGCTTCGACCAGTAGAGATCCCGTAGCTCCATCGTGAGGCGGCCGGGCTTCCCATCGCCAAGCGGCTTGCCGTCAACCCGGGTCACCGGCAAGATGCCGCCCGCCGTCGAAGACAGGAAAGCTTCGTCGGCTTCCCGCAGCGCATCGGGCGGATAGTCGCCGGTTTCCAGTTCGACCCCTATAAGTTTCGCTAAATCGAAGACCGCCAGGCGTGTGATTTCGCGAAGGCAGTTGGTCGCAGGGGTGAAGAGTTTTCCGCCTTTCCAGAAGAAAATATTCACCCTATGAAGTTTCGCTCCACTCTGGCCGATACGGATTCCGGAGGGAGACATGGGAGCAGAAGTCAAACCAGCCAACGGTTTCGGGGTCATAGAGGGAGGCCGGCTGCCACTCTCGACCGAGCAGCGCCGCGCGGTCTCGTTTTTCGCCGATGTCGTACGTGGCCTGTCGCGAGAGCAAATCGACGCCCTTATCCAACTGATTCATGAATTCCACCGTGACAACTATTTGGAGCGGCTAAGGCCCTTTGAGGTGCCCGCGATCAAGATCCTGGCTGAAGTCCTCAACGGCTGGGACAATGACGGCGTCCACGAGTTCACCCGCGCCTGGGTCAGCACTCTCGTTTCCCGGCAGGACGGCTTCAACTGGAAGAAGAGTGATTCGCTGGCCAGGTCGGACCACCAGAGCCGCGTCGACGAAGAGATGGCCCGCCGGGGATTGTCAGTCGCAAACGTGGAGTGAGCCTCGGGTTGGAGTGCAAACTCAGCGGGGGTAGGGACGGGAAATATCGTGGGCAGTCACAAGCCAACAACAATAACGTCGTTCCTTCCGCGGCCGGGGGATTGACCGTCGCGAGTCCTCTTCAAAGCTTCGACTCGACCCTCGTTACCCCTCCCGCCGCAGTGTTCCCACCAGCTCAGCCGTTGAGGCGACCTTTTCCCTTTCGAGGAAGCGGCGGAACTCGTTGATCAGGCGAGCGGGCGATTGAGGATCCCAGAAACTCGCTGTCCCCACCTGCGCGGCGACTGCGCCACAGATCAGAAACTCGGCGACGTCTTCACCGCGAGCGATGCCGCCCATGCCGATCACGGGAACTTTCACTGCCTGCGAGACCTGAAAGACCATCCGCAGGGCGATCGGCTTGATCGCTGGCCCCGAGAGCCCGCCGAAGTGGGCCCCGAGAATGGGTCGCCGGGTGCTGGGGTCGATCGCTAGCCCAACGAAGGTATTGACGAGCGAGATAGCGTCCGCTCCGGCTTCCTCCGCCGCACGGGCCATCAGCGCTATGTCGGTCACATTGGGCGACAGCTTGACGATCAGCGGCCGCCGCTCGGCCGCCTTCTCCGCCATCCCAACGACTTCCGACAGCAACGAGGGGTCGGAGGCGAACTCCAGGCCGCCATGTTTCGTATTCGGGCAGGAAACGTTGAGTTCGTAGCCGGCTAGGCCGTCGGCGTCTTCGAGAATGCGGATCACCTCCACGTAGTCCGCGGGCTGGTACCCGAAGACGTTCGCGAAGACAGCAGTGTTGAGGTTGGCCAGCTGGGGCAGCTTTTCCGCGACGAAGGCCCGCACCCCGACGTTCTGGAGGCCGATGGAATTCAACATCCCGGACGCTGTTTCCACCAGCCGCGGCGGAGGGTTGCCCTCAATCGGATCCCGAGAAAGCCCCTTCACAACAAAACCCCCGAGCGAGTTTAGATCGACGATCTTTTCAAACTCGAGTCCGTAGCCAAAGGTGCCACTCGAAGCGATGATCGGGTTCTTGAGATGTAGACCGCAGAATTCCGTTTCGAGGTTAGGCACGGTGTTACTTGGGCTCGGGCGGGCCGATGATGTCCGTTTCGGTTACAGGTGGCGGCGGGGGAGCTAGCGCCTCGGTGAGGACCCTCCCTGTCGCCAGGCTGGGCGCCGCCACATCGAGCACGGATGCGAGTGTGGGCGCCACTGACGTCGCTTCCACGTCCTGATCGAAGCGGCCCGCTTTGAATCGGCGACCCAGAAAAATCAGCGGGACATCGGTATCGTAGCGATAGTAGGAACCGGATGTGGTTCCTCGCCCGTGGCTATAGAATTCGACGAAGTACGGCTCATAGATCAACATGAAATCGCCCGATCTTGGCGCGTACCAGCTTCGGCGAAGCCTAGACAGGGTGGCGGAAGGAGTTGAGAACTGATTCGGCGCATAGTAGCCGGCTACTCCCTCCAGTTGAGCCGCTGCCTCGCCCGCCACGGAGATCCTCTTACGAAGGTCCGTCTCGGGGAGCGCGTGGATTTCATCATTGAGATACACAAACGGATAGACGTACTTCGCGACCGACGCCCGCGGGCCGAAACGCTCGGACAGCGCGGCATTCATCGCCTCGACGACGTCTTCGCCAGAGACGCGACCGGCCTTCAAACCAAGTTTGCGGGCTTGGCTTGGAAGGGGCGGAACTCCGTGCGTGGCGGTGAACACGACTGCGACGTTGCCCAAACCGATACTTTCGTCGAGCGAGTCGAGGAAATTCCCCAGCGATCGATCGAGCTGCAGCAGCAGATCGCGCATGAGCGGAGAGTACGCCCCGGTCTCGAGCCCCAAACGAGCCGTCGCACTTAGGTTGACGATCAATAGGTCCGTGTGGCTCCCCTGGCCGAGCCTTTCCGCTTCGATAGCTTCCGCAGCGAACGCGAAGGTTTCGTCGATGGCGAAAGGGGAGGCTCGGTACAGTAACAGGAAGCTCTCAAAATCCCTCTGATCGACGCTTCCAAGAATCCGTAGGGGCAGGGCAGACGCGCCGCCTAGCGCCATCCAGGGGCTGCCAAGAAGGCGGAGAGGCGGGTTCTCCTGGTTGAATCGTCCCACCCATTCCGGTACGGAACGGGAGTAATAGCTCGACGTCGTGAAGCTCCCGGCGTGATTCATCCAGTAACATCCGAGCGGACGCCGGCCTGCAAGCAGCACCGCCGGCGCCGGGCTGTCGGAAACCGCGACGACACGGGCGCGCCCTTCGGTCGCTAACCGCAGCTCGTCCGCAAAGGTCGATCCCATCAGATGATCGGGAGAGATGCTGATTTCGTGTGGGCTCCCGTCTCCCGAATGGCTCAAGCTCTGTTCGACAGCCCCTACTAGCCGCCCTTCTTTACGGTCGTACCAACGGTTGCCGACGATCCCGTTCAGCTCCGGATAAGCCCCGGTAGCGAGAATCGCGGCTCCTGGAGCGGCCAACGTCGTCAGGTGATCGTAGCGGCAGCGCCGGAAGACAGCGCCTCGGGTGAGTAGGCGACCCAGGCCCTCAGCGGAAAACTCAGGCTCGTAGAGGTCTAGGTAGTCCGCCCGGAACTGCTCGGCTACCACTAGAACGACTAGATTCGGTCTTTGTGCCGCAGCGGGTTGAGGGTGAAAAACCAGCGGCAAGGCATACGCGAGAAGCGCACAGGCAAGAGGTGCTGCTCGGCGCGATGGGTTCAACACCAGTGATTAGAGTCTATCAAAGGGGCGTCCCAGTCCTTGCCGGCACCCTTGCGTCAAACACAGTAGGGACCGGCGACATTGCCGGTCCCCGGGGGCGTGACATGTCGCGCCCGTACATGACGAACGGTGGTGTTCAAGCGCATGTTAAGATGGCAGCGCTTCTGAATGGGGACCTTTTGAGGAACCGAGAACTAGTACAGTATTTACGAATATGGTTACCCATCAATCAGCTTGTGGATGTGTTGCCGCTCGTCAAGTCGGGCGCACTGACGTCCGCCTCTACATTTGAACGCGAGAAGCTTACGCCGGTCCGTAGGGGCGCGATTCATCGCGTCCGCCGGCGTCGCCGCTGAAGCCGGCAGCGTACAGGGTTGAATGAGCGGCGAAGGGCCGATCACACACCTCAGAGCGGAGCACAACGATTGAGCCGTGTACTGGTCATCGGGGGCACACTGTTCATCGGGCGCGCGCTCGTTCGAAGACTGTTGGCGCGCGGCAACGAGGTGACGATTCTCCACCGAGGGCGTACCAATCCGTTTGCCGGCCAGGTGGGGGAAATTCACTGCGACCGAAACGATGAGGAGGGAATGCGCCAGGCTCTTGCTGGCAGGCGGTTCGACTTCGTTTTCGACAACGTCTACGATTGGCAGCGCGGTACGACGGCCGAGCAGGTGAGTGCCGCCGCTATCGCATGCTCCGAAGGCTTGAAGCGCTACGTCTTCGTCTCGAGCGTTGCCGCCTACGGCGAAGGCCTCGATCACGACGAGGACGACCCACTCGCCCCGCCCGACCATCCCGAACTCTATGTTCGCAATAAGGCGGAAAGCGAGCGCGCCCTGTTTCGCCTACATCGAGAGAAGGGAATCCCCGTTGCAACCTTGCGGCCGCCTTACATCTACGGGCCGGAGAATCCTTTCTATCGCGAAGCGTTCTTTTGGGACCGCCTTCTTGCCGATCGCCCCATCATCATCCCCGGTGACGGCTCGCGCTTGATGCAGTTCGCGCATGTCGACGACGTAGCTCGCGCGGCGATCCTAGCCGCGGACAAGGATGCCGCCGCCGGCCGAGCATACAACGTTGCGAACGATCGGCCGGTTACGCAGCTAGAACTCGTCCACGCGATCGCTCGGGTGGCCGGCAGGGATCCAAAGCTGGTTCACGTGACCCGGGAACGCATCGAGGCCTCGGGGGGCAACGTGTTCGAGCCTCCCTTCTACTTCGGGCAATACTTCGACATGCCTCCGATTACCCAGAAGATCGATCGGGCCCGACAGGAGCTGGGTTTCGAGCCAACGGGCTTCCGCGACGGGCTGGCGGAAACCTTCCAGTGGTATCTGCGACAGGAAGACCGTCCGGCGGCAGATTTCTCTTGGGAAGAGAAGTTGCTGGCTGGGCTGCGCGGTAGTTGAGCGTGATGTGACGTGAACGCAGCCATCAGCTAGAATGGGCTCCTGAGACGCAAAAGACCAAGAATAGACTTGCGGAGAGGCCAATATGAAAGGCAATGCCAAGGTCATCAGACTACTGAACGAAGTGCTCAAAGCGGAGCTCACCGCCATTAATCAGTATTTCTTGCATGCTGAGATGTGCGAGAACTGGGGATACCACACCCTCGGCAAATACACCAAGAAGGAAGCCATCGAAGAGATGCGCCACGCTGAAGCACTGATCGAACGCGTCCTATTCCTGGACTCTCTGCCGAACATGGCAGCCCTGTTTCCTCTCAAGATCGGGCACGACGTCAAGGCGCAGTTTGAGAACGACCTGGCGCTCGAGCTCCAAGCGGTCAAACGGCTGAACCGCGCCGTCAAAGCCAGCGTCGAAGCCGCCGACAATGCGTCCCGCGAACTGTTCGAGAAGATCCTCATCGACGAAGAAGAGCACGTCGATTGGCTCGAAGCCCAGCTCGGCATGATCGAAGAAATGGGCATTGGCGTCTATCTCTCCCAGCACATCCACGAGGGCGAAGAGGGGTAGGGGAAGATATCGCCGTCTGTCTTTAGCAGAAACAAAAGCGCTTGGACGAACGAAAATCGCATGGCCGTAAGGAGTGAAAAACCACCTACGTCTCAGATTCGCGCCCGCGGGCGCATTGAATTGGCCCCAATCGCCGGCTCTCAGCCGGGCGTGTCGTAGCTTAGATCCCAATCGCCCAGCCTTTTCAGCATGAGGATTCTTACTCTGATCGTCCTGCTCGTCATGCCGACCTTGGCTCGTGGGCCACTTTCCGAGCGCGTCGCCCACACGGATCCTTCGAGCTACCGCATAATCGAGTCGGTTCATCACGGAGCGGGGGAACTACTCTACCAAGGACTTCTCGATTCTTTTGACCTGAGCACGAACTTCCTCTTCCTCCACCGCGGAGTGATCCCTCCGAAGGGCGGCATCGGGCACCATTTTCATCACCAGATCGAAGAGATGTACGTCATCTTCGACAACGAGGCCGAGTTCACGATCAATGGCCGTACTTCCACTCTGCAAGGGCCCGCGGGCGCACCTTGCAAGATGGGACAAGCGCACGCCATCTACAATCCCAGCGACAAGCCCACCGAGTGGATGAACATCGCGGTCAGCTCCGTCAAGGGGAAATACGACAACGTCGACACAAACGATGACCGCGTCGGCGCAGCCAAAGACAAGATTCCTGTTTTCGTCACCATGCGGCTCGAACGATCCCTGCTGAAACCGATCGGCCGTTACTACGGCGGCAAGGGAACAGTTCACTATCGCCGCGCCCTTTCCCCTGAAGTGTTTACGACAAACTGGGCCTACGTCGACCACTTGGTCATCCCGCCCGGAGCTTCGACCGGCAAGCGCAAACATCAAGAGGTCGAAGAGGTCTACTACGTCATGAATGGCTCGGGTGCCGCGCGAGTCAACGGTGAGTCCGCCGAGGTTCGGAAGGGCGACGCGATTCCGATGCGGCTGGGAGACGAACAATCGTTCGCCAACGAGAGCAATGCCGATCTCGAGCTGCTGATCATAGGAGTCGCCCGAGTAAAGGGTCGTCTCGATCCACCGGGCTACTGAGAAAAGAGTGGGCTTACAAAGCTGCGACATACGGAAGTCCGTCGCTTTGCCCTGGTGTGCCTCTGTAGAGACGCCGCCGCACGACGCCATTCCACATTGAAAGGAGTCGACCCATGCCAGAACTGGAAGTCCCTTCCAAGATCGACACCGAGCAACTGACGAAAGACGCCTTCAAACACTGCCTGATTCCCCTTATGGAGATGGAAGAGGTCCGAAAGCAGGGGCTCAACATCTACGCCAGAGGTGAGGGCGTGCAGCTTACCGACATCTCCGGCGAAACCTGCATCGACATGATGGCATCGCACACGCGGGCGAATACCTTAGGGTATGGCAACAAGGAGGTCGCCCAGGCGGTCTACGACCAGCTTGCTACTCTCCACCACGTCGGAACCAACAACAATATGGGTGAGCCGACCATTCGCCTAGCTACAAAGCTGGCCCAGCTTGCACCCGGACGCCTGTCGAAGACCATGTTCGTCAGCGGCGGGTCAGAAGCTGTTGAGACAGCTATCAAGCTGGCTAAGCAGTATCACGTCAACCGCGGCGCTAAGCCACGCGCGAACAAAATCATCTCCCGCTGGTTCGCCTATCACGGCGCCACTATGGGAGCGCTGGGGGCCAGCGACTGGCTGGGGGTACGCCACATTTCCGAACCTGGGGTGCCAGGCTACTCGTTCATTCCGCCGCCAACATGCTACCGCAATCCCTTCGGTATGGACTATGAGGCCTACGGAGAATTCTGCGCTCAGTATCTAGAGCAGCAGATCCAGCATGAAGGGCCCGAGTACGTGGCCGCGTTCATCGCCGAGCCCCTCATGCAGGCGAATGGTGTGCAGATCCCGCCACCCGGCTACCTGCAGAAAGTGCGCGAAATCTGCAGTAGATACGAAGTTCTGCTCATTGTGGATGAGATCATCACCGGCTTTGGAAGGACCGGGGAATGGTTCGCATCGATCCACTTTGGTCTTGAACCGGACATCATGACCTCAGCCAAGGCGCTTACGGCGGGTTACATACCTATGGGCGCTGTGATCACGAAGCCCGAGATTGCCGACGCCCTGCCTATCTTCCGCCATGTCCACACCTTCAGCGGCCATCTGGCGGCGGTGGCGGCCGCGCGCACCACCATCGGCATCTTAGAACGCGAGAATCTTATCGCTCGCGCTAAAGAAAACGGGGCCTATTTTCTCGATGCCTTGAAGACAGAGCTGGAGAAACATCCCATTGTCGGACAGGTGCGCGGCCTCGGGATGTGGGTGGCCGTCGATCTGACCGCCGATAAGAAGACGAAAGCTCCTTTTACCGACGACACAGTGAACGCAGTGGTGCGACGCATGCGGGAACTGGGTGTTCTCGTGTGCTCAATCGGGACGGCCTTTGAGATGGCGCCGCCCCTGATCACAGAACGCAAGGAGCTGGACCGAACAGTGGAGGTCGCGGCGCAGGCTATCAACGACGTGGCGAGGGCCCGCATCTGAATTGCTCGACGCGACGCGTGGGCAAGTAAGGAAGTGCAGACGCTAGCCCGTGGTAGAAGTCGTGCAGTCGCCAATTCCTTGCCCTTCACGGCCTTCGACACGAACGATTCAGCCTGAGGCGAATTGGCTGGCTGTACCCAATTCCCGCGACCTTTACTTTCACCACGGGGTGTTTGCCCTCATGAGGAGAGAAATGGATATGAAGAGGTTCTTGAATGTTGTTTCGGTGGCGGTACTCGCGATCACGCCGCTATTTGCAGGCGTGGTCTTTGAAATCGAGACCAAAGATCACGATTCGTCGCCGCCTCGGACGGAGTCGGTCGCCATGCTGGTCGACGGGCGCAACCTGAAAAGCGAGCCGGGCACCAGCGGGAAGCGTTCTGAAATGACGATGATCTATCGCGGAGATCGTCGCGAGATGATGGTCGTTAATCATGGCAAGAAAAACTACTTCGTAATGGACCAGGAGATGATGAAAAAGATGGCCGACCAGATGGGCCAAGCCATGAGACAGATGCAGGAGGCGCTCAAGAACGTTCCCGAGGAGCAGAGGGCGATGGTCGAGAAAATGATGAAGCAGCGTATGCCGGCTATGCAGCCTGCGCAGCGTCCCACGACTGAAGTGAGGAAGACCGCTGATCGCGCCGAGCTGCACGGCTACCCTTGCGTCAAGTACGAAGTGTTGCGCGGGGGCCGCAAGATCAAGGATCTATGGGTCACCGACTGGGCGAATGTAGAAGGCGGCGGCGACGTGATGGGCGTTTTCCGCGATATGGCGGCGTTCTTCAGCGAGATGCTGGAATCATTTTCGAGCGCCGGACCGGGGCTTTCCCAGACTGCCGGGGACACCGTCTTCCAGCACATGAATGAGTTGGATGGCTTTCCCGTGGTGACCAAAGACTATGGCGACGACGGCTCGCTGGAGAGTGAATCGGTGCTCCACTCGGCGAAACAAAGGGCCGTGGACCCGGCCGAGTTCGAACCTCCCGCCGGCTACAAACGGCAGAAGATGATGGGAGGGCGCTGAGGAATTTTGTCTTATTCCCGCACGTTCGGTTTGCGCAGGGCTTGCTCTCCGGTGGTCGCGTTCACCGCGCGTATTCGGCTTCCGCTTGCGCCACCAAAAGCGGCTCCAAGACCTCCAGCACATTCTGCGCCACGCGCTGGTTGCCCTCCGCGGTCGGGTGTATGCCGTCCTCCTGCATCAGCTCCAGATTGCCGCCGACACCTTCCAGCAGGAAGGGAATCAACGGGACGTCGAGATCCGCGGCTATTTCCGGGAAGACTTTCTCGAACGCGTCCAAGTACTCGCGACCGTAGTTCGGTGGCAGATTCATTCCGCCCAGAATCACTTGACTGCCACGTTGTCGAAAATGGATGATGATCTCGCGCAGATTGGATCTCATCCGTTCCGGATCGAGCCCCCGCAGCCCGTCGTTACCCCCGAACGCGACGATGACATATTCGGGGTCCAGGGCGCTTACGATCTCCTTGCGAACGAGCCCCCCACTGGTCGTGTCGCCGCTCATGCCTTCGTTGCGCACGACGAACTTCAATCCCAACTGATCGAGCTCTCGCTGCAAGTAGTCGGGGTAGCTCTGCCCCAAGGGGACTCCGTGCCCTGAGGTCAGGCTATCCCCAAACGCAACAATGACCGGATGGGAGCCTGACGCTGGTGAGCGCGCGACGCTCGGGGGAGCCGCCGGCTCTGCGCCCGAGCCGTTAACGTCGGGGGGCCCGGAGCCGCAGCCCCAAACGACGAGGAGAGCAAGCAGAAGAGGCGCCGCACGCACTGCATGCCATAATAAGTTTCGCCCGGGGTCAATGTCGAATCCGCAACCCATCATCGAGGTGCGAGATCTGTCGAAAACGATCGACAGCGGTTCCCACAGGGTCGAGATCCTCAAGGGCATCGACCTCATTGTGCCGCGCGGCCAGTTCGTCGCCGTGATGGGACCTTCAGGCAGCGGAAAGAGCACTCTGCTGGGCCTGTTGGCGGGCCTCGACGCGCCCTCGTCAGGCCAAATCCTGCTCGACGGCCAAGAAATCACGCACCTGGGCGAAGACGAGATGGCGGTGTTGCGCGGGCGCAAGATCGGATTCGTGTTTCAGTCCTACCAACTGGTCCCCACCTTGACCGCTGAGGAAAACGTCTTGCTTCCTCTCGACCTTGGGGTCGACGGCCATGAGGGTGCGGCGCGCACTCGAGAACTTCTGGAAAGTGTCGGCCTTTCGGATCGCCTCGACCACTACCCGGTCCAACTTTCCGGCGGCGAGCAGCAACGGGTGGCGATCGCACGGGCTTTCGTTTGCCGACCGCCCCTCATCTTGGCGGACGAGCCCACCGGCAACCTCGACAGCGCCAATGGCCGTCATGTCCTCGAAATGCTGCTCGATCTCAACCGCCGCGAGCGGACTACGTTGCTTCTCGTGACACACAATCACGAACTCGCCGGGCGCGCGGATCGCCTGATCAGCCTCCACGACGGCCGGATCGTATCGGACGAGCTTCTCGGGAAAGCAGAACTGAGCTAGCTCTGAGTGTGGCCTCCCGAGAGGATCCATTGAAATTGTATTGACTTATTCAAAATTAGCTTGTATCGTAGAGACCAGGAGGGTGGCAGCGACTATGGAGTTTCCACAATGCGCGATAGGCAGCGATGGTTTAAGGTAACGTTGCTATTCCCGCTTCGTGACAACGAGGGAAATGCCTTTGAAGAAGAAGTTTGGCGCTGGTGGAACCGAAGAATGACAAAGCTATTTCAAGGCTTTACCGACCGGGGAGTCGTCAAGGGCTGTGATCAATGTAAGAACAGAACGGGAAGTCGCCTCTATCAGAGAGTTCTTGCAAGAGGCGCGCAAGAAGTTCAGGCAGAAGAAGATGTATTTGGACTATCATCCGGTGTTTTTTGAGGAAGTTGAATAAAGCTTGCAGCCTGCACGCCGGGCGGTGACGTTTGGACCGAAAGTTGAAACATGTTAATCGACGAACTAAGTTTGAGGTCGACTTGCGTGACCTCACGGAAGAAGAAAAGAAGTTCTATTCGCGCGCGCTGACGAAATTTCGACAGGGTGTGCCCTGGGTTTCTTTTGAACGGTTTGCCTTCGATCCAGGATCCCCGATTTATAAGCGGCACCGATCGCATCTGGAGGTGATGAAAGACCCCCTCTACCTGGCGCTGGAGGACATGTGGCTTCAGCTCGGTGTCCAGCAAGGGCTGATTGCGGAGGAAAAAGCTTCCGCACGATCGTCGGGCGATCGCCGATCTTCTGTCGGAAAGGGTGGCCGAAGGGCGCGCGGGATTCAGGCTCAGCCGGCTACGAGAGGAGTTCGCCGAACGTCTTGAGTAGGGGCGGCAGACGACGCGGAGCAGGCAGACCGCCGACTGGTGAGACAATCAGGAGAAGCGTGACCTGGCGTCTGCCGATTCATCTCCTCACGCGCGTGTATTCGCTGGCACGCGTGGAGCGAATGAGTGTAACTGCTTGGGTGGAGCGGGCCCTGTCGGAGGCGATAGGCTCGCGCGGAACTCGCGGGGGCATTCGCTGAGCCGCCGTTTTGTCGTGTCGGCTCCCGCACAACTAACGGATTGACACTTGCTATCAAGCAGGTGCCGACGTGCTACGGCTGGAAGTCTGGAAGAATCGCCCCCAGTGGTTTCCCCTTCCGCAGGACCATTTAGCCAATGACTCACGTTCTGAGCTGGCGCAACGCCGTGAAAGTCGCCTGGCGCGAGGCACGCGTCTCAAAGGGCAAGTTCCTGTTTGTTGTCTTGGCGGTTGCCGCCGGGGTGGGCGCTCTGACCGGCGTGCGTGGCTTTAGCGGGTCCTTTCGCAACACGCTTCTACGGGACGCTCGAACGCTGCTCGCCGCCGACCTCTCAGTAAGGATGTTCAATCTTCCCTCGGAGCCACAGCAGGGTGTCTTTGACGCCCTGGAGGACCGAGGCGTCGAGAGGACGTGGGTCACCGAAACGCTGTCGATGATATCGTCGCCCGAAACGCGGCGGCCCTTGCTCGTCGGCGTGAAGGCGGTGGAGCCCGAAAAATACCCCTTCTATGGCGCTATTGAGCTGAACCCGGCGGGAAGGTTAGATGCAGTGCTCGCCGAGGTGGACGCGATGGCGGTCTCGGACGATCTACTGGTTCGCCTCAACGTAGACGTCGGCGACCGTGTGCGTTTGGGGGACGCTGAGTTCCGCATTGCGGCAACCGTTGTGCTCGAGCCCGATCGGATGACGGGAACGATGAACGTCGGTCCCCGCCTGATGATAAGCCGCCAAGGCCTAGACCGGGCCGGCTTGATACGGCGGGGTAGCCGCGCCTCCCAGCGTTACCTATTCCGACTTCCTACGGATGGAATGACGATCCCCGAAGCGCGACGCGAGCTCGAGACCGAGTTCCAGGGAGCCCAAATCGTCGATTTCCGCGAAACGCATCCCACGCTGAAACGTGGCTTGGACCGTGCGACGAAGTTCCTGAGCTTGGTCAGCCTGGTAGCGCTTATCGTAGGAGCCCTCGGCGTCGGCATGGCGATGCACTCGCACTTGCAGCAAAGACTCGACACCATCGCCATCATGAAGTGCGTTGGTGCTCGATCGGCTCAAATCACGCGGATCTACCTAACGCAGACCCTGGCTCTTGGCGGCTTGGGCAGCACCCTTGGTGTTTTGCTTGGCTACGGCGTGCAGGCCTGGTTTCCCAAACTGATATCAAACTATTTCCCAGAGCTTTCGTCGGTCGAGTGGCAGCCTTGGGCGGCAGTTCAGGGACTTACCGTTGGCGTGCTGGTGGTTCTTCTGTTCACTTTGCCTACTCTACTGAGTGTTCGACGAGTTCGCCCGGCACTCATCTTTCGGCGCGACCTCCTGCAAGCCGAGCGAACGCTGAAGCAGCGGTGGAGGGAGTCGCGGTCTTCGCTCTGGGTTGGCCTCATGATCGTGGCCGCGATCGCGGCTATTGCTGTTTGGCTGGGTGAGTCGGTTGTGCTCGGAACCTGGTTTGCAGGCGGCCTACTCGTCAGCCTAGGGGTGCTGGGCGTGGTCGCCTGGTTGCTTTTGCGGTTCCTGCGTGGATTACCGCGCCGCTTGCCATGGAAACTACCGGTGTCCGTTCGCCATGGCATTGCCAACCTGCATCGGCCGGGGAATCACGCGGAGGCGATCCTGGTAGCTCTGGGTATCGGCGTCACCTTCACCCTCTGCATTTACTTGGTCCAATCCTCCGTGCTGACGCAATTGGTGCGGAGCGCGCCGCCCGACATGCCAAACGTCTTCATGATCAACATCACCGACCAAGAACGCGACGGGCTTTTGGCACTCCTTCAGCGACACCCGGGCATCGAAGACGAACCCGAGCTCGTAGCGTCCGTCGCGGCCCAGTTGGTGTCCGTCGATGGGAAGCTCGTTGAACAGATGCAGCTCGAGGGGTGGAACCAGCGTTTCCGGCGGACGAGAACAATCACCTGGCGAGAAGAGCTGCCCGAACACGTGGAGCTGATCGAGGGGCAGTGGTGGGCGTCGGATGACCTCGCACGAAGCGAGCCGCTGGTCGCCGTTCAGCGAGATGCGGCGGCCATTCTCGGCGTGGAAGTTGGCTCTCGACTCGACTGGCGAGTGGGAGGACGAGACCTCAGTGCGAAAGTTGTAGCAATCCACCGTGCGGAATCCATACGCCCGGGAGGCACCATCGAGTTCATCCTCAACCCCGAGGCGCTAGCAGATTTTCCCACCACCTACTACGGAGGCGTGCGGATTGATCCTAAGCAGGCGGTCGAACTACAGCGTGTCGCATTCGACGAGTTCCCGACCGTCACCGTCATCAACGCCGCCGACGTCCTCGCGATCGTGCAAGAAGTCGTTGACCAGATCGGACTCGTAATTCGCTTCGTTTCCGCTTTTGCGATCCTGGCGGGCGTTGTGATCTTGGCTTCAAGCGTCATGGCGACGCGCTTTCGCCGCATTCGCGAGGTCGCCATCCTGAAGACGCTTGGGGCAACGCGCCGGCGCGTAGCCGGGATCTTCTCGGCCGAGTTTCTGGTCTTGG
Source organism: Bryobacterales bacterium (assembly GCA_965222095.1). GTDB lineage: Bacteria > Acidobacteriota > Terriglobia > Bryobacterales > UBA6623. The sequence continues at coordinate 669,142 of CBDCTD010000003.1, read as the reverse complement.
GGTCGGTGGCCGGGCTGATGGGCAGCCTACTGGCGACGGGATTCTCCAGCTTGCTGCTCGACCGTGTGCTTGACAGCGGCTTCCAGTTCAACCTGTTGCCGAACGCCGTGGCTGTCGTTGGTACGGCCTTGCTTGCCAACACTGCCGGCTGGCTCTCCAGCTTCCGGATCTTGGGCAGGAAACCGCTCGAAGTACTGCGGGGCGAGTAGGTGTTCGGTTCCCCCCGTTGCGGCCGAGGGCAGAACACTGCCGGGTGACGCGTCCTTGCGTTTCGGAGTCCGGATCTGTACAATCCCGACCGGTAGTGGGTAATTCCTACCAATGCGTTTGGGCCCGCCTTGCGGCGCCCCTGGAGAATCCACTTAAGGAGAACGCTCGTGAAGATTCTAACATTCGCACTCTTTCTGACTCTGGGACTTTACGGAGGCAGTCCTGACGCCGACGAAGTCACCGAGGAAGGATCCAACATCAGCAACGCTCTGGGCGCCCTCAGCGCGTTGAAGGGGATGGCCGACGAGATCCAGGGGCTCCAAGCGGAGATCGAAAACATGGAGCCGACCGACTCGGTGCACTTGCCCGAGATACTGCCCGTTCTGCCTGACCCACCGGAAGGGTGGAGCGCGGACGACGCCGATGGGTCCACGACGCAAGCCATGGGCGGCTTCAGCATGAGCCAAGGCTCGCGTACCTATCGGCAGGACAAAAAGCGAGTCACGATCACGGTGGCCGACTGGGCTTACAACAAGGCGATCTACATGCCGTTCATTCTCTCCACGCAAATGAGCCAAGAGACCACGAAGGGGTACAACAAAGGCATCAAGGTGGGAGAAGACCCAGGCCGAGATGAGTACAACTACAAGCCAATGCGGGGCGAGCGCATCGTGTTGGTCGGGAAACGCTTCCCGGTAACCCTAAAGACCCAAGGCTTGGAGCCGGAAGAGATCGACGAGTGGTGGAAGCGGATCGACACCGCACGCCTGCGAAGCATCGAGTAGTAGTTAGTAGGAGTTTCCGCGGAGATTGGTCCGAGACTGCCGCTCGAAAAAACCAAAATAAACCCCGTCCTGGGGATGAGAGGAAAGGGAAAACGAATGAGGAAAACACTCGCTGTAGCTTGTTTCTTGATGGTGGCAGCCCTGCCGCTGGCCGGTCAGGCCCGAGGCGGGGGAGACCCCCCAGATTTCATGAGCCAGGCCTTGTGGACTTTCCAAGCGCACCTGAGTCCCTCCGCGGAGGTTGGGCCCATCTTGGGTACGTCTGGCGGGGAAGCAACCGTTCTGGTGCACACCTGGCGCGACGCGGAGGGAGCGCTGGTCAGAGCTATCGTCGATTACACCGTTCTCGTACCGGTGGGTGAACTGATGGTCTCGGCCTTGCACATCCACAGGGGGGCGATCGGGACAAACGGTGCCGTCGTCATCGGCTCGGGAGTGGGAGTGATGGGGCCAGTCCGCCTCGGCCCCGGCGGCCGCTCCCTATTCGACCAGGCTGACGTCGACGCCAACGGCCTTGCGGCAATCCAAGCTATTCTGGATGATCCCGCCGGGCACTACGTTAATGTTCACACGCCGACGAATCCCCCTGGGGAAATGCGGCCAGCTGCACCCCAGTAACCATGCAGGGATCGTGCGGAACGGCCGTGACTTGTATCAGCTGATGGACATGGTCGACATGCTCAAGCAGCAATTGGATCTGCTGCAGAGAAATCTGGATCAGGTTTCGGGGGCGGTGGGACGATTGCCTATCACCGAATAATTACCCAGCGGGCCTCGCCATCGTGAGGTGAGGGCCGGCTCACATTTGACAGACGCGGTCCTACGCTTTGGCCCGGCGCCCAAGGTGGAAGCGGGTCGACGACGCACGCCTCTGGATTCGTTCCACGGCTAGAGCTGCTCCCACTCAATGCGGCTCACTCCGGCTTGCTTGAGGATGCGAATCAACAACTCGCGGCCAATGTCCCGCGAATGAGGATTAGGGATGAAGACCTTTCGACTCTCCCGGATCATGAACTGATGCCGCGTCCCTGAAAGCGGCCCCGCGAATCCGAGCCTGCGGAAATTCGCCACCAGTTCCTTGCGCGAGAGCGGACCGCACGCGCGCCATCAGGCGGTCTCTTTTACTGTAAGATCGATGCCTTCCAAAACAGGGATAGGATGGTGCTCCGAGATGCCTAGAAGAATCCAGTCCTCGAGCACCTGTTCGAGCTCATCCCGACAAGTTTCTAGTTCCGCTGCGTTCGCAAACACACCGTCGAACCCTGGTATCTCGCCGTAGTAAGATCCATCGTCCTCGAGAATCTCATAGCGCGCTTGTCGCATTGCCGTTTGGATGTACTGGAGCAACATGTCTCTGTTATTTTATCTTTCCACGTGGGCTGAGTAGGCGCGCGGGACCGGTCGAACGGCGTCGGTGACACGCCAAGTATCTGAGCGACCATTGCGCCATGACTGCTCACTGGCGGGTCTGTGAAGAACTTCTTCCTTTAGGAACCCGAAAGGGATTTTAGAACTTACCGCTTGCTCACGCGCGCGGCTCTGCAACAATCGGTTTCCGTGGCAACCTCACGGGCGGCTTCCGAGGATGCCGCCGAGCTGCCGCGGCGGATGCGCCTTCAGCCCCGCCTCGTTGGGCTCCGTCCCCCAGCCCGGAGTTTTCGGGAGGACCAAGTAGCCGTCCTCGATCTGGGGCGCGACCGTGAACAACTCGTCTCGCCAAGCGACTTCGTCAACGTCCGTCTCCATGATGCGGAAGTTCGGGACGGCGGCGGAGAAGTGCGCGCTCATCATGCTCGAGAGGTGCCCATAGAAGTTGTGCGGCGCGACATTGACCTCGTGGGCCTCGGCGACGGCGGCGATCTTAACCGACTGCCACACTCCGTTCCACACCGCGTCGATGATCGCGACGTCCATCGACTGGCAGTCGAAATAGGGCCGGAACTCGCGGATTCCGATCAGGGTCTCGCAGGAGCTGATGGGGGTTGTCGAGCGCTGCCGGATGAGCGCCAGAGCCTGCGGGTTGTAGCTGTCGATCTCGATCCAGAACAGACCCAACGGGGCCAGCGCCTCGACGGTTTGGAGATAACCTTCCGTCTTCATGTTGAAGTTCAGGTCGAGCAGTAGGTCGATGTCCGGGCCCGCGCCTTCCCGAAAAGCCTCCATTTCCGCCTTCAGGCCGTTGATCACATCCCGCTCGGCGTTCAGCTCGGGATAGCCCACCGGCCGGTTGAATCCAGGCATATAGCCGATCGGCTCGCGATCGAACAGGAAGATATTGGTCTTGAGAGCGGTAAATCCCTTCTCCTTCACCTCGCGGCCGAGAGCCGTGACGTCATCGAGAGACTTGACGGGAGGGTATGGATGAGCCTCCGGCCAATTGACTCGATAGGTGCCGCAGTGCGACCAATAAACCCGCAGCCGATCCCGCACGGCACCCCCCAGTAGCTCATAGACGGGAACGCCGTAGTGCTTGGCCTTGACGTCCAACAGGGCGTTCTCGATGGCGCCGACCGCTTCCCCGGCGACCCCGCCGATCGCCGGACGAGTGGCTGCGAAGAGGTCCCAGTAGATCTTTTCGGTGTGGCGCGGGTCCTGGCCGACAACCAAGGGCCGAAGCCCCTCGATCGCCGCTGAAACACCCGGCGACCCGAATCCCTCTTGGAACTCGCTCCAGCCGACCAAGCCGGTGTCGGTCGTGAGCTTAACGAACGAAAAGTTCCGCCAGCCGGCGTCGCAATGCAGGGTTTCAAGGGCTGTGATGTTCATTTTGGTGTGTCCCGATGTGTGTGATGCAGCTAGGGCCGTTGTGGGTGCATGGTGCAACCTATTGGATCAACGGAGGTTATGAGAAATTGGCTTTGTTTGGTCATTTCGTTGCTGGGTTATACCGCCCCGCTCCGAATAGTCGTCCCGCCCAGCTGCGCTAAGAGGGCGCGTCCCAAAAGCGTTGCACGCCTTTGTCGGAAGGCCGCGGATCTCAAAAACGGGATTCGCGCTACGAACCCGTCGCAACCCATTGATTCCCTGTGGGTTATGAGGAATTTGGTTTGTTTCGTCATTCCTCTCGCCCGTCGAACGTCCACGCCAATCGAAGGGGTCTCCTCCTTTCAGAATAGCGACGGTGTCAAGTGTCATCGCTGGGCGCGGTGGGTGATTCGCTTCCATCTTGGGCCGAGAGCATGCGCTACGGGACTCGATGGGCCCGAGGACGCGGACCCCGGAAAGGCACCGGGTCCGCGCTACACTGGCTGCCAGGTTCGTCACTGTAAGCCATTGATTCCATTGAGCTTCGGCTATATTAGGTTCGTTTGGTTTTTTCGGTTGGGAACGGCTCCAAGCGTCGAGAAGAGTCTCGACGCGGCACACTGAGAGTGTGCGCCACAAAAGAATCGGACGCTTTCATATCGCCTCCATTTCCCCTTCGAGGGCGGTGAGGCTTCCGGTGCGGGGGCCGGTGGATTTTTTGGCGTTGTTGCGATTAGCATTAATCTGTGCGCTTGTAGGCATGATTGTTATTCCTTTCTGGGAGCAGTGAGCCGGGGGGACAGGCACCGGTGAACGATTCACAACACGAGCAACAGCCACCGTGTGAAGCGAAGGCTTCGCCGGCGAGAAAGCTTCCACCGTTGCCTGTCCCCTGCGAACGGCGATCCGATCTGGTGATCGGGTGCTCCGATTCAAGAATACGGTGGGGTGGTGGAGTTTCAAAGGGGCCAGATGCGGTAAGTGCCGTGGAATGAGGTGGATGAAATTTTGGAAGTGGCGTGACTGACGGAGGCGTGCGACACCCCGAACGCGGCTGGATCGACCGGTAATGCCCTGGCCGGGTTCACGTTTAGCCAAAAGGCCGCAGGCTATAGGCGCATACTAGTGTAGTGCCACATAAATAACTGGACAATAACACCCTTTTCACGGTAGGATGGTTTATGTGGCCATCCGCTGACGCTCTACCCCTCACCGCTCCGCAGCGAAACGCTCTTCGTCGCCTGGTTCGAGGAGGCAACACAGCCCAGAAAATGGCCTTACGGGCAGGCATTGTTTTGCTGTGTGCGCAGGGGTTGGCGAACCACGCCATTGCCCGCGAACTCGGCGTCAACCGCAAGACCGTCATCCTGTGGCGAAAGCGCTTCGCCCAGTCCGGCCTCGACGGACTCCGCGATCGGACGCGCCCCGGACGCAAACCGGCGCTCTCCGCTGAATTCGTCCAATGCATCCTCGATACAACGCTTCACGAGAAGCCCCGGGCGGCCACGCATTGGAGCACCCGCACCCTCGCCAAGCACTTGGGCGTCTCCAAGATGGCCATCCAGCGCGTCTGGAAAGCGCACGGACTGCAGCCCCATCGCCTCGAAACTTTCAAGCTCAGCCGCGACAAGCAGTTCGTCGAGAAACTCCGCGACGTGGTCGGTCTGTACTTGCATCCGCCCGAGCACGCGCTGGTGCTCAGTGTCGATGAGAAAAGTCAGATCCAGGCCTTAGACCGCAGCCAGCCGGGACTGCCCCTGAAAAGGGGTCGTGCCGGCACCATGACCCACGACTTCAAACGACATGGCACAACGACGTTGTTCGCCGCCTTCAATGTGCTCGACGGCAAGGTGATCGGCGAGTGTCTGCCGCGACATCGGCACCAGGAATTCCTCAAATTCCTACGCAAGATCGACCGCGAAACGCCACCGGCGCTGGAGCTGCATCTGATCGTGGACAACTACTCCACGCACAAGCATGAGCAAGTGAAGAAGTGGCTCGCGAAGCACCCCCGCTTCCACTTTCACTTCATTCCCACGTCTTCTTCTTGGCTCAATCTCGTCGAGCGCTGGTTCCGCGAGCTGACACAGAAGCGCATCCGCCGCGGCGTGTTCCGCAGTGTTCCCGAACTCGAGGCCGCCATCCACGAGTACCTGGAAGCGAGCAACCAAGCGCCCAAGCCCTTTGTCTGGACAGCTCCGGCACAAGATATCCTCGCCAAAGTCGAGCGCGCCGCCAAAACCCACGCCATTGTCCAGAACCGTTAGTGGCACTACACTAGTCCCGTCTATCGGGCGAAAGCCGTTCGCAGTCCAACAAGAACGCATCCTCATTAACGTATTCAAGCAGAATGCGGTGCAGTTCATCGATCAACGTCCACAGTCTGATTGGGAATGGCTATTTTTGGCACGCCACCACTCGGTTCCCACACGGCTCTTGGATTGGACAGAGAGTCCGCTTATCGGACTGTACTTTGCGACTCATTCCCTTGATGACGTAGGGAAGAATGACAGCAAAGACGGTAGTCTCTGGTTACTGTTTCCCACGTTGCTGAACGCGGAAGCTAGTATCGTTTTATCCGACGACCGCGACCTGCCGATATTTGAGGACGATGACGAACATCTCAGCAATTATCTTCCGAAGAAGCTTGCTTCTGAGGGTGTTACGAGACTGACTCCGGCAGCCGGAATAGCCGTTCGACATTCGAAACGAATGCAGGCCCAGCGTAGCGTGTTCACCGTCACTCATAGGAATCAGACGCCGCTTGAGAGCGTAGGCGCTGGGAAACATGTCGGGCGATACATCATTCCATCCGAGTGCAAACCTAAGATACGCGAACAACTCGATGTCCTGAAGATCGACCGCTTAAGCGTCTTCCCTGAACTCGATAACGCCGCGAGCCTGGCAAGGAGGCCCTTTGATGGATGAGTTCATGCTTGGCAGGTACCCGTCAAGTTCTGTCTTGGTCGTTTATTCAGACAAAGCCGATATTGAGCTTGAACCGGAGTATCAGCGAATCGGAGGCATCTGGACCCACGAGAAGAGGCAGCTGTTGATCGACTCGCTGATGAACGGATTTGACGTTCCGAAGCTCTACTTCCACGAATTTGTTCCGCCCCAGAAAAAGAGGGGTAAAACGTACCGCTACGCGATCATAGATGGCAAACAGAGGCTTCAGACCATCTGGGATTTTATAGATGGGAAGCTTTTTCTCGCAGAAGACTTTAACTATTTGCGAGATGATAGTGTCGAGGCCGGTGGACTTGACTATTCGACTTTAGCCAGCTGTTATCCAAAGGTCAAGGCGAGGTTCGACGCCACAACGCTCGATATCATCACGATCAGAACTAATGATATTGAGCTAATTGAGGACATGTTCTCACGATTGAATGAGGCCGTTCCATTGAACGCACCTGAGAAACGGGGAGCACTTGGCGGGCCACTGCCCAACGATGCTTACGCGATTCGAATCCGCCTGAAGATTCTCCTCCGGTATCTGGCAAAGAACTTCCGGGTTAAGTACAAGAAATCCGCTCTCGAACCAGCGGACTAGCTAGGTGACCCCGGGCAGACGGCACAAGAGTGCGTGCGGACCCCTTCCAGGTCAAGGTCAAGCCGCCCAATCGCCGTCGTGGTCAAGCTTCAATAGAAGGATCTTCCTCTGTGCTGGGACTAAGATGCTCCCTAATGCTCTTGGCGATCGTGCGAGCTAGCGAGACCGGTACCGCATTTCCGATCTGACGCATCGCGCTGCTCCACGACCCCGCGAAGACATAGTCATCTGGAAACGTTTGGAGTCGAGCACACTCGCGGACTGAGAAGTATCGAATTCGCCGGCTACCCAGAGCGAGGGCATTCTCCCCGCCCGGTACTCCGTGGCTCCCAGCTTTCAGTGTCTTAGCCGGTTCATCCAACAGACTGCCGCTATGGCCGGCATATAGCCGCGCACCAGGGTTTAGAGCGTGGTTGGGGACTTGTTCGGTACTTTGATCTCGCCTCAGTTTGGGAAGGTCTGAGATCGCGTCACGGACTGTGCTCCAAGGTAGGAGATTTGAGTCAGGCAAAGAGTCCATGTGTTTTATCGCCCTGGCCCGCGTCGCGATACGCCGACTCATCAACCCAGGCCTTCGGCGATCCAATCCATGCCTTTTCCAGTAAGTACCCGTCTTCCACTGTGCCCAAACCAGCACATCGAGCCCGTGCGTTGGCTTGGGGACACGCCACTTGACCCCAAGATCTGATCGGAACGCGACGATTAGTACGCGATCTCGCCACTGTGGCACGCCGTAGTCCGCCGCGTTTACGGAATGTACATAGACTTCGTAATTCAGATCCCGCGCGGGAGTGCGCTTCCTAAGGGATTGAAAGTGGTCGTGCCAGCTCTGTCTGCCACAACGGGCGAGAGTTGGCGACGCAAGTGCGAGCAAGAGATAGTCGAAGTAATCCCTGAAAGCGGTTCTGAGAAGCCCTTTTACGTTTTCAATAAGAATGGCCTTCGGACGAAGATCGCGCGCGGCCCGCACAACCTCACTGAACATATCCCGGTGATCCTGATAGGCCAGTCCCCTCCCGCCTACAGAGAACGGCTGACATGGGACCCCGGCTGACAGCAAGTCGACGTCGGAATCAATAGTGGAGTAGTCGAACTTGCCGACGTCGATCTCGTGGAGAGGCCAACTCTCCGTCAGCTTGTTCCGGCCGAGTTGATTCTTACGGATGGTTGCGCAAGCTCGTTTATCGAGTTCCACGACGGCCAGATGCTCAAACCCTGCTTGGGCTGCGCCTAGGGTAAGTCCGCCCGCACCTGCGAACAGCTCGACAGCCTTCAATTGGCTTCTCCTAGGAAGCGTCGTAGCTTCGATCCCAGCAAACGTGGCTGCTCTGACATGCACTCCCATATCACCAAGACTCTCCAACCCTGTCGCCTCAGACGCGAACGGACCAGTTTGTCCCTTGCCACGTTGCCCTCAAACTTCTTCATCCAGAAGGGTACCCGCGTTTTCGGGGTGCGGGTGCGCGCACATCCGGCGTGCCGGTGCCAAAAGCATCCGTGGACAAAGATAACCCTACGCAGGCGTCTAAATACTATGTCCGGTCGGCCAGGCACGTCCACCGGATGTAGGCGGTAACGGTACCCCATTGCCCAGAGCATCTTGCGGACAGCGATCTCTGGTCTAGTGTCCTTGTACTTGACCAATCCCATCTGACGACTGCGTTGCGTCCTCGTCAAGGGATCGCGCCGACGCATTTCAAGAACTCATCACCAATATATGGTAACCGCGTTGGGCTTCAATCCGCTAATGGGGACGACCGATCGGGGCATGGGGTGGGGTCCAACCGGCCGCGCAGCGGCCGGTCTTCCTTTCTTAGCGACCTCCTGGCAGGCGTCATACCCGGACCTCACCTCAGTCCCGCAAGCGAAGGACTCGATCACGTTTTCGAGACCTGCGGCTTTTTCTGGTTCCCGGCCGAGCCAAAGCGAATCTCCCAACGGAGGCACTTGACACCCCCGCTATCCTGAAGAGGGGAGACGGCGGAGATCGACATCACACTCGAGCACACGGGGAAAAATACGAAACAAACCCAATTTCTCATAACCCACAAGGAATCAATGGGTTGCAGTCTGGTTTCCGGCACGGTGGGACTCTCGGCCCAGCAGCTTTTCGCTTCTCACCGGCTTTCGCGGGTCTGTTCTGTATATCGGGAGCGCACTCTCCCGAAGGGCCTGGCGATGGGTCGTCCCCGGACGACCGATCGGGGCATGGGGTGGGGGCCAACCGGCCGCGCAGCGGCCGGTCCCTATTGCCTCGTCCTTGGCGAATGCGGTTAAGATAAGAAACGTGGATGAGTTGATTTTTGAAGTCACCCAAGAGGCCGACGGGGGCTACGTCGCCGAGTGCCTCACGGAGAACATTTTCGCGCAGGGCGACTCCTGGGAAGAGCTGCGAAGCAACGTAAAGGAGGCCGTCACCGCCTTCTTCTTTGATCAACGCGCCCCCCGGCGGGTACGGCTTCACCTTGTGCGCGACGAAATGCTCGCCCTGTCATGAAGCTGCCGCGGGACCTGAGCGGCGATCGGCTCATCGCCGCGCTGTGTCGCCGTTGGGGCTACGCCCAGGTGAATCGAGTCGGAAGCCACGTCGTTTTGGAGACGAATCAGCCAGGACACCAGCGAATCTCGATTCCCGCTCATGCCACGCTGCGAGTCGGCACGCTGCACTCGATCCTCCGCGCGGTTGCGGAACACAAGCACGTCCGCCGGGAGGATATTCTCGAAACGCTCTGAGCGCCGCGATGGTGGGTCCGGGAACGTCCAAGTCCCGTAGCGAAGGGCTCGATGACGTTTTCGAGACCTGCGGCTTTTTCCGGTTCCCGACCCTGTGCCAAAGCGAATCTCCCAACGGAGGCACTTGACACCCCCGCTATCCTGAAAGGGGGAGACTGCGGAGACCGGCATCACACCCGACCACGCGGGGAAAAATACGAAACAAACCCAATTTCTCACAACCCACAAGGAATCAATGGGTTGCAGTCTGGTTTCCGGCACGGCGGGACGGTCGGCTCAGTAGCTTTTCGCTTCTCACCGGCTTTCGCGGGTCTGTTCTGTATATCGGGAGCGCGCGCGCCCGAAGGGCCGGGCGATTGGTCGTCCGGGGACGACCGATCGGGGCATGGGGTGGGTCCAACCGGCCGCGCAGCGGCCGGCCTTCCTCCCTACTGACAAACCTCAAAAACTGGCCTCGCTCTGCGAACTGTCACATCACTTCTGACCTCACAGAATCAACAACATACCTCTCGCGAACCCCGAAAACCCTGGCCTCGTAGTTTAGAATAGAAGTAGAAAAAGGGGTCGTACGTCTGGCCCCGAGAGTTTTTAGCGGAAATCCTCTCCAATCCGCTCGAATCCGTCAAGAAAGCCCGTTCCCACGCGAAGCTGTCACGGGCCGTTCGAACAAATCGGACAAGATCAGGTAGATCTCACCGGTCCGGGCTGAGGCAATTCCTCGCGACGTTCCCGGCGGCGGAGGGGATCCCAGAGGGCACCTGTCAGGAAGCTAGTGTAGTGCCACTAACGGTTCTGGACAATGGCGTGGGTTTTGGCGGCGCGCTCGACTTTGGCGAGGATATCTTGTGCCGGAGCTGTCCAGACAAAGGGTTTGGGCGCTTGGTTGCTCGCTTCCAGGTACTCGTGGATGGCGGCCTCGAGTTCGGGAACACTGCGGAACACGCCGCGGCGGATGCGCTTCTGTGTCAGCTCGCGGAACCAGCGCTCGACGAGATTGAGCCAAGAAGAAGACGTGGGAATGAAGTGAAAGTGGAAGCGGGGGTGCTTCGCGAGCCACTTCTTCACTTGCTCATGCTTGTGCGTGGAGTAGTTGTCCACGATCAGATGCAGCTCCAGCGCCGGTGGCGTTTCGCGGTCGATCTTGCGTAGAAATTTGAGGAATTCCTGGTGCCGATGTCGCGGCAGACACTCGCCGATCACCTTGCCGTCGAGCACATTGAAGGCGGCGAACAACGTCGTTGTGCCATGTCGTTTGAAGTCGTGGGTCATGGTGCCGGCACGACCCCTTTTTCAGGGGCAGTCCCGGCTGGCTGCGGTCTAAGGCCTGGATCTGGCTTTCTCATCGACGCTGAGCACCAGCGCGTGCTCGGGCGGATGCAAGTACAGACCGACCACGTCGCGGAGTTTCTCGACGAACTGCTTGTCGCGGCTGAGTTTGAAAGTTTCGAGGCGATGGGGCTGCAGTCCGTGCGCTTTCCAGACGCGCTGGATGGCCATCTTGGAGACGCCCAAGTGCTTGGCGAGGGTGCGGGTGCTCCAATGCGTGGCCGCCCGGGGCTTCTCGTGAAGCGTTGTATCGAGGATGCATTGGACGAATTCAGCGGAGAGCGCCGGTTTGCGTCCGGGGCGCGTCCGATCGCGGAGTCCGTCGAGGCCGGACTGGGCGAAGCGCTTTCGCCACAGGATGACGGTCTTGCGGTTGACGCCGAGTTCGCGGGCAATGGCGTGGTTCGCCAACCCCTGCGCACAGCGCAAAACAATGTGCGCTCGCAAGACCATTTTCTGCGTCGTATTGCGGCCTCGAACGAGGCGACGAAGAGCGTTTCGCTGCGGAGCGGTGAGGGGTAGAGCGTCAGCGGATGGCCACATAAACCATCCTACCGTGAAAAGGGTGTTATTGTCCAGTTATTTATGTGGCACTACACTAGTGTCGTTCTTCGTAGTCTTTTTCGCTGAGGCCTCCGATAAACACGGGAATGCAATTCTCCTCCTGGACGAACCTGGACTAAGTCTTCATGGACTGAAGCAGCGGGATTTCCGCGCAACAGTATCACGACTTGCCAAGTCCAATCAGACGATCTACACAACTCATTCACCATTCTTGGTCGGGCCGAGTGATCTCGACCTCGTTCGGGTTGTGCAAATGACCGATCGAAGGGAAGGTACCAAGGTCCACACTAGTATTACTGCCGACGACCCCGCCGCGCTGCTTCCTCTCCAGGAAGCGCTTGGCTATGACTTGGCGCAGAGCCTATTCGCTCAGGAGCGGAATCTCGTTCTCGAAGGGCTCACAGACTATTGGTATGTTGATGCTGTGGCCCTGCTTTTGAGGGAAGCTGGCGTCGTCGATCTAAACCAGAAAATAGCGCTCGTGCCCGCTGGAAGCGCCGGGAAGGTAGTCTATTACGCCACCATCCTCCACGCCCAGAAACTAAAGGTAGCGGCCTTGTTGGACTCCGATTCTGCCGGGGATCAGGCTGCCCAACAGGACACGCTGGTTCATACACTCGGCAACAAGCGGATCCTCCGGACCAAAGATTCCTACGCTGGGGCGGTTTCGAAGCCCGAGGTAGAGGATCTGCTTCGGGGCACGCTAGTCAGAGTTGCAAGAGATGATCTCGGTTGGGACGTTGAGGAAAAAGCATCGCAGCAACAGGAGCGGCGGATCGTAGAGCTCTTTGGTGACGAGGTCAACGCCTTCTCTAAGTGCAAGTTGGCTAAGGCTTTTCTTCGCTGGGCTCGAACTAAAGAGGCTAACGATTTGTTCCCGGAGGAGCGTGACCAATGGGAAGCGCTTTTCAAGACCGTCAACAAGGCATTGAAGTAAGTTGGATCGTCAACCCCTGTCGACGACCGGTCACAGCACCTCCGCCCCAATGACCGGAGGCAAGGCTGCGGGGGTAACCTGTCGACCCATCGCCACTGGGCCGTGACCCGGCAAGGAAACGGGCTGCTCAACGAGCCGCCTGGCGGCGGCTAGGACAAACAGGAGAGTTTGTCCCTCCCGGCTCGCCCGATAGAGGCGTTGTCCGAAAAAAAATACGCAAGACGGCCGCAAGTCTCGGGAACGGCACCGAACCATGCGCGACGGATCTTGGTCCGACTTCCCCCCAAAGTCGTAGCCTGTCCCCGACTTTCCCCTGTCCCCGACTTTCCCGACTTTCCCTGTCCCCGACTTTCCCCCCGACACATCGCCCCACAGACTCCTCCGGGGCCTGTTCGCTTGTGCCTACGGACCCCCGGTTTTGCTGCAGCCTGTGGGGGAGCTGTGTCGCCCTCTCCGGGGCTTTCCGCACTGCCACTTTTTCCCACGGCTGAAGCCGTGGGCTGTGATTGTTGCGGCCCCCTGACGGGGCCAGACTCGTGGTTCATCTGCCACTGATTGGGGTGATATATAGTAACTCTGTAACCCGCAAGGGCTGAGGCACACTAAGTGAACGGTATTGACGCTAGCCCGCATTTCTCACCACGACCGCGGTGGACGAGGCGAACGGCCCGGCGGCCTTGGCGCGCGGCAACACTTCGTGCACATCGCCAACGTACAGTCTGTCCGCAAGCGGGCGCGATGAATCACGCCCCTCGACTTTGGCGTTTTGAAAGCAGGTTCGAGGCGGAGACAGGAGGGGCAAGAGGTTCAAGGGGAAGCATAAAGCAAGGCGGTGGGGAGGGCTGCGCTGAGTTTTTGGGGGGGTGGAGTGGGCGAGGGGTTGGACGGGAAGCCGCAGAAACGACGCAAGCCTTCGCCCCACAGCTCGGCCCGCAGGTGCTGGATCAGATCGAGCGTCGTGGCGCGGGGCTTCGAGCGGCGCGCGCGCCATTTCGGGGGCGGCAGGGCGTCGGGGAAGCCCGCCGGGCCCCAAGTCTGGCGCGCCGCCAGCAACAACCAGGCGTAAGCAGCCACGATCAACTGCGGCGCCGCTTCGACCGAGCGGGGATGTCTGACCTGCGCCTGTCCTACCCCCAACAGCGTCTTTTCGTCGCGGAAGTTGACCTCGATGTCCCAGCGCCAGACGTAGTGCTCGACGATCTGCTGGGGCGACAAGTCGGGATCGGTAGCGATCAGATAAGCGGGCCGGCGATACAGCAGGCGCGAGCCTTGGCGGGGCCGATAGCGCAGCGGGGCGATGATGACTAAACACAGATCGCAGTTCCCGCCGGCGGGACGCCAGCGCAGCCGAGTCAAGGTCTTGATGCGGAAGCGATGCCGCTTGCCGGCGGCGTAGGCGGTGACGATTTGCCAGCGAACGCTGTCATCCTGGCGCAGTTGTTCGGGAGTGGGAGGCCCGCTCGCCATAACGGCGGCGGCGGCCCGTGGCGGCTGCTTGGCCGGTCGGCAAGTAGTAGAGCTTGGCGTCTTGGCGGATGCGACCGATCAGCACGGTCTGGGGCGGCAGGTTTTTCAACACCGTGCGGTTGGTGAAGCGGCCGTCGACGAGCACTTCGAGTCGCCGCGAGGCATCGTCTTGCTCCAACTTCTGCCGCAGGGCGTGCAGGCGTTCGGCGCCCCGCTGGGCGAGCGAGGCGCGGCGGCAGGCGAGGCGGTATTGTTGTTGCTCCTGCTCAGGGGCGTTTCGCCGTGGTGTGGGTGGGGTCGGGGCGTGTTGGAAATCGAGCGGGATCAGGCGCGCCGCTGGGGGGTCGGCGCCGCCGGGCACAGCGGCCGAGATCTGGATGACGCGCTGAGCGCGAATCAGGTTGGTTTGGAAGGGCGGTCCCAGCGGATCGCGCCGCCAGGCGACGCCGGGAGTTTTGGCGCCCCGCTTGGGCAGCAGTGAGTCATCGAGTGCGACCACCAGAGGTGCGGTGGGGGACAGTTGCTCGAGCACTCCGCGGCGGACCACGCCGAACAGGTCTGGGGCCTCGACCCGGGCCTGGGAGAAGAGCCGATAGACGGCCGACCAGTCCTGGAAGCTGTCGCCGGCGGTGTGCAGCAACCCAGTCACGGTGTGGCGGCCGAGACAGACCAAGGCGCTCAGCATCAGGCTTTGGATCTTTTCTTGGACCCGCTGTTGGCGGCGGCCCTGGAGCGCTTGGCGGGCGAGGGCTTCGAGCTGGTCGAGGAGCCTCGGGGCGGAGTCTTTTTTTTTAACGCCGAGGGGGGCGGGTGCCGACGGTTCAACACCAGTTGGGAGCGGTCTTCGATGACCCACTCGACGGTTTCACCGCGCGAGAATTCCAGCGCCTGGGCCAAGGCGGAAGGGAAGTTGACGTACCACTGCTGACTGGCTTCGCGCTTAATGAGTTGGACTTTGGTGGGGTAACCCATGTCGTCTCCTTATCTAGTTATATAACTAGATACCAGAATACCCCACAATGTTTCGACCCAGCAAGGGTTTTTATCCCCTTGGCCCGCTCTCGTCCTCTTAAATGTGGGAATCTATCTAGTCAAACGCCAAACTCGAGCGCCGCGCCCGTTAGGGCGCGGGCCCAGCAGGGACGCCGGTCCACAAGCGAGCACCGAACAGAGCCGTGCCCGTTAGGGCGCGGGCCCGCACACGTGAGAACAGGACATAGCCCCGCTCGTCAGGGCTCGGGAGCCGCGAAGCGGCGGCAGGATCATAGCCCAGGGTGAAGCGAAGCGAAACCCTGGGTAAGAAGAGCAACAGCCTAACAAGCCCTGTAAGGGCGCAGGAAACACACGCGAGCGGCCTTCAACAATGACCGTCGTTGTTTGGTAGAACGTCTGCCCATTTTCCTGCCGCCCCTTCAGGGCTCAACTTTGTTTTCCGCTTACCTAGGGTTCCGCCTTTGGCTCCACCCTAGGCTATAATCCTGCCGCCGCTTCGCGGCTAACCACACGATACAGCACGTGACAACCGAACAGAGCCGTGCCCGTCAGGGCGCGGGCCCGCAGCAACAACCGCACAGATTCGCGCCGCCCGAGCGCGGGCCCGCGGGCTTCCGCCCGCGGCTCTGTGCGGCTATGCACGAAGCTAACTGTTGACGCCAAACCGTTGGGACGACCACCTCCGCTGCTCCCCTCAGTCCCGTAGCGCGGGGCTGGTGCCGTTTCCAGACCCGCGGCTTTTGGCTTTGGCGATCGGCCGTCCCCAAGACGACCGATCGGGGGCACGGGGTGGGGGCCAGCCGGCCGCTGCGCGGCCGGCCTCCTTCTCCGCCGACCAACGCCGAAAACCGGCCTCGACTCGCCAGGTGTCACAACACTCCCGACCCTAAAGAATCAACGACATACCGCTTATCGGGCCCGGAAGGTTTCTCTTCGTAGTTTAGAATGGAAGTAGAAAAAGGGATTGTGCGTCGAGGGGGAAAGATTTTTAGCGGTAATCCGCTCCAATCCGCTCGCATCCGCTATGTGGCACTGTTAGTGGAATGTGCCGTCACGAGTTTTTTCAGGTTTTTGAGCGGGACCCTGCGTTTTTCTGGCCCGGTTTTCTCACCACGTGGCGAGGCGAAGTCCGCGAGAAGGCTCTCAGTACAAGGCGCGTGCCGCTCGGCGCCTCATGAAGCTTGGAAGATGATGCCGATTGTGGTCT
The DNA here is from genome assembly GCA_965222095.1 of Bryobacterales bacterium. Taxonomy (GTDB): domain Bacteria; phylum Acidobacteriota; class Terriglobia; order Bryobacterales; family UBA6623. The sequence continues at coordinate 652,622 of CBDCTD010000003.1, read as the reverse complement.
AATGTCATATTGGCAGGAGGCTATCCCATGAAACGATTCTCTATCAGCGCGCTATTCGTCGGCTTGCTCGCAATGAGCAGGATGGTAGGCTACGACACTCCCATGGACACCGCGCAAAGTGCGGGGCACACCAGCGGCCAGGGGAAGATGAAATTCAAAGTGCTCTACACGTCCGATCATCTCCCGCCGGAGGCTCAGAAAGAAGAAGTGCTGACCTCCGCGCACGGAGGTTTCGCCATCGATCGCCGCGAGGGAAAGGGCGAGACCTACTTCGCGTTGAAGGGCGCCGGCATCATTCAGATCAGCGCCGATCTGAAGAGCACGAAGCTGCTGGCTACCGCGGCGGAAATGAAAGACGCGAATATGCACAACGCAACCATTTGGTACGCGGGGGATGGCACCGGTTTCCTGACTTTTCCCGGCAACAACGCTGCCCAGGTTTTCACCACGAGCCTCGACGGAAAGTTGGTTCATTCGCTGGGGAGGCCCGACGGCAGCAGCGACCTTGGTCACCCGACAGCCAACGACTATTTCCTCGGGCAAGGCAATTTCGTGCCCACCGACACCGAGTATCTGGACGGCTTGCTGTACGTGGCAACCGGCTACTCCAAGCTCGACTACGTGCTGACCGCCCGGGTTCTCAGCACCAATCCTTTCAAGGCCGCCTGGCACGATCTGGCGTTTGGCGGCAAGGGTGACGGCGTCGGGCAGTTCGGAACGGCGCACGGCATCACCGTGCCGATGGGGACCAACCGGATAGATATCGCTGACCGGCCGAAGTCCGAGATCGACCGCTTCACCCGCCACGGTCAGTACATCTCTACGGTAGACATGCCGGCCGGCTCCCTGCCTTGCGATATTGATTACCTCGGAAGGTACTCTATCGTTGGCGCCCTACGGGGTCCGGATACGAGCAAAGGCGCTCCGATCTATATCTACAAAGATGATCAGTTGATCTCCACGATCATGCCCAAAGAGGACCTGGGCCTCGAGAACTTCACGCACATCCACAACGCAGTGCTGCGGAAACATGGCGGCAAATACTACGTCATCGCGCAGGCGTGGAACCCCGGTGACTTCGCCATCCTGGAGCAGGTGGCCAACTAGCCCGCTGGCCGGTGGTTGATGACCTTGGTGGGACAAGCGATCTCGCTTGTCCAAGCAGCACGGGGTCGTCCACGGTCATTCCATCGTGAGCCTTCGTGCCGACTGACTCTTCGCTGGACCGGCGGGATCGCCGATCCCTACCAATCGCGGTCGAAGTACCTAGCCAGTCGCCCGCGCGAGGGAAATTTCGCTGATTGCGATCTTGCCACTGAAGCAGACGTCCACGTCGGCCCCAGTCTTGCGTTGTCTTTCGACATACTTGCCGTCGTAGTGCAGCAGCCCGTCCTCTTCACGGAAAGCCAAGGGCAAGGGAGAAAGATCGAGCGGGCAGAATATCACGTCGGGTCGACCGTCGGCACGCTCGGGACAGGGCAGGTTGATGTTCCAAAACGTCGACGCCGGATGGGGCCGCTTCATCAACTCTTCTAGCAACGGTCGGGTCCAATCGGAAGCCTGCTGCCAGTCGGCTTCGGTGAGGGGTCTAGTGTGGAATTGCGAGACAGCGATGCCCGGAAGGCCGCGCAAAGTGGCCTCGCGGGCCGCCGCAACCGTCCCCGAATGGTATACATCGACTCCCAGGTTGCCGCCTCTGTTGATCCCCGACAGCACCCAGTCAATCTCGGACCCGAACCTGTGGATAGCCACGCGCACGCAATCGGCCGGAGTGCCTTCCACGGAATAGCGATCCTCGTCGAGCCGGACCACCCGAAAACCTTCGTCGGTCGTCGCCCGGTGGCTGCAGCCCGACAGGGCACGGTCGGGCGCCATGACGAGCGTTTCGGCCATGCCATCGACGGCACAGCCGAGCGCCTCAAGTCCCGGGGCGTCGATCCCGTCGTCATTGGTCAGGAGAAGCTTCATATCGGAGGGGCGCCTCGAATCCATTCTGCCAGAAAAGCGCGAGAACAGTACTCGCAGGGCTCCCGGCCGACGGCCGCGCATTCCCTCGCTCGCGCCCTCTGACCACAAACCCCGGATGCTAGAATTAGCAAGCCTTTCCCGCAGCACCCGAATCGCATGAACTTCGAATTCTCCGACAAGGTCGCTGATCTCCAAAATCGGCTTCAGACCTTCATGGACGAACATATCTGCCCCAACGAGAAGCCCTATCAGGACCAGATCCGGGAGGGGGACCGCTGGAAGATCCCGCCCCTGATGGAAGAGCTCAAAGCAAAAGCCCGGGCGGCAGGTCTCTGGAATCTCTTTCTGCCGGACAGCGAATACGGCGCCGGGCTGACGAACTCGGAGTACGCCCCGCTCTGCGAGATCATGGGCCGCTCGCCCATGGCGCCGGAGGTCTTTAACTGCTCGCCACCGGACACCGGCAACATGGAAGTGCTTGTTCGTTACGGCACCCGAGAACAGAAGCAACGCTGGCTCAAGCCGCTGCTCAATGGCGAGATTCGATCCTGCTTTTGCATGACCGAGCCGGATGTGGCGTCGTCCGACGCTACGAACATTCGCGCCCGGATAGAACGTGACGGCGACGAGTACGTCATCAACGGCCGCAAGTGGTGGACGACGGGAGCCGGAGATCCTCGTTGCAAGATCTCCATCTTCATGGGAATGACCAGCTCGACAGCCGAGCGTCACCGGCAGCAGTCGATGATTCTGGTACCCACTGATGCTTCTGGTGTGAAGGTGGAACGCCTGCTAAGCGTCTTCGGCTACGACGACGCGCCCCACGGGCACGGCGAGATCAGCTTCGACAACGTCCGGGTCCCCGCGTCTAACATCCTTCTCGGTGAGGGACGAGGCTTCGAGATCGCGCAGGGCCGCCTAGGACCGGGACGCATCCATCATTGCATGCGTCTCGTTGGGGTGGCGGAGCGCGCGCTGGAAATCATGTGTCGCCGCGTCGCGTCGCGCGTGGCCTTCGGACAGTCTCTTGCCGAGATGGGAACGATTCGAGCCGACATCGCTAACTCGCGCATGGAAATTGACCAGGCTCGGCTTCTCGCGTTGAAGGCCGCCTACATGATGGATACCGTGGGCAATAAAGCAGCGCGAGCGGAGATCGCGATGATCAAGGTCGTCGGTCCAAGCATGGCCTTGCGAGTTCTCGATCGGGCCATCCAAGCACACGGTGGGGCCGGCGTGTGCGACGATTTCTTCCTGGCGTCGGCCTGGGCCACCGCTCGCACGCTACGGCTGGCCGACGGGCCGGACGAAGTGCACCGCGAGGCGCTTGCCAAACTGGAGTTGAAGAAACACGGTTAGTTTCTGCCGCGCTCGTGGGTCCCTAATACCCGCCGGGTGGTTCACGAAAGACGGCTCCCTCGCTGCGGACCTACAGGTGCTGTGCGTACTCTCCCAAAAACAACCTTATCGCCCCAGCATGGTTTCATTACTTATAGGACCACAGTCCTAATTTTGCGACTGGACCTTGACCCGACGGCGTCTTTTGTCGTACAAACAACCAATGGCATGGCGCAGCTCATGTCATCGCCCTGGCGACCACATACGGTCCAAGAACTGCAAACGTGCGCGTATTGATCCGGGTCAAGATAAAACGGGTCAGGAGACCTAGGCTGGCGCTGGCACTATCTTGCGCGTCAGTGGGGGTCGCTGTGGCGTGGTACCCGGCGGCTGCTCGAGTCGGTTGGGCCAACTTATCCCAGAACGCGCCCCTCACTCCTGCTTATCAGATAGTGGGGATCATTCTGTGCCTGGGCAGTCTGATGGTCGTGCGGCGCCGCAAACGGCCGGTACTTGTTCCCGAACAGCTAGATGAGGACGAGGTGCGATCGGTCACAGACTGGATGCAAGACTTCGAGAAGCACGAGGCCGCGAAAAAGCCTCAGCCGAAATCCGGGGGTACGGAGACCCCTCCCGAGCCCGAGCGTGGTTTCGTCCTAAAAACAGGCGCGAGATCGTGGTAGGAGAAGGCCGCTCTTCGACCCCCCGCCCGAGGGCTTGTCCGTCCAAACAGCTAGCCGGCGCCGCGCAAATCACGACCGCTCATCTCCGCCGGCTGCTCGACACCTAGGACGCCGAGGATGGTGGGGGCGATATCCCTTAGCGAGCCGCCCTCCGCGAGCTTCCGCGCAGACTCGCTGGCCAATATGAAGGGCACCGGAAACGTTGTGTGGTAGGTATGAGGATGGCCGGTGTCAGGGTCCACCATCAGGTCGGCGTTTCCATGATCGGCAGTGACGATCCACGCCCCGCCTTTTCGCTTCAGTACTTCATAGATGCTCCCGAGACAGTTGTCGACAGTCTCGATCGCCTTTATGGCGGCGTCAATTTTCCCCGTGTGTCCCACCATGTCGCCGTTCGCGAAATTGACGACGATGAGATTGAAGTGCCCACTCTCGATGCCGTCGACGACAACATCGCAAACCGGGGAGGCGCTCATCTCGGGCTGCAGGTCATAGGTGGCGACCTTCGGTGAAGGAATCAAAGTTCTTTCTTCGCCGGGGTAGGGCGTTTCCCGACCGCCGTTAAAGAAGTACGTCACGTGCGGGTACTTCTCCGTCTCCGCCGTGCGAAGGTTCGTCCAACCCCTCTCGCCGCAAAGCTGACCAAGGGTATGCTCGGGCTGGTGCGTCGAAATGACGTGCGGGAAGCTGTACGTTCGGTCGTACTCGGTCATCGTGACGTAGTGCAAGTTTTTGGGCATCAGGTCCCTGGGCAGTCGCGCAAGCGACGGGTCGTTGAGGGCCAGTGTCATCTGCCTAGCGCGGTCAGCCCGGAAATTGAAGAAGATGACGGGGTCTTCGTCCTCGATCTTGGCGATCGGGTTGCCGCGTTCGTCGACCATGACTACCGGTTCAACGAACTCGTCGGTGACACCTTGTGCGTAGGAAGCCCGCATCGCCTCTGTCGGGTCTGTTGCCCGGTTCCCTTCCCCCAAGACCATTGCGCGGAAGGCCCGCTCGATCCTTTCCCATCGTCGATCGCGGTCCATGGCGTAGTAGCGCCCGCTAATGGTGGCTATCCTGCCGACCCCTAGGTTCTTCATTTTCCCGAGCAACTCTTCGATATCGCCGGCGCCGCTTTCAGGCGGCTTGTCTCGACCGTCGGTGAAGCAGTGAACGAAAACGTCCTCAACTGCCTGACGCCTGGCTATCTCCAACAGGGCGAAAAGATGGCTGAGCTGAGAATGCACACCTCCTTGGCTGGTCAAACCGAGCAGGTGGAGTCTGCGGGAGCGGGCGTGCTCCATCGCTTTGAGCAAAACCTCATTAGAGAAGAACTCACCGCTCTCGATCATGTCGTCGATGCGGGTAACGTCCATCTTCACAATGCGTCCGGCGCCGATACTGAGATGTCCGACTTCGCTGTTGCCCATTTGTCCTTCGGGCAGGCCGACAAAAGGACCGTCGGTGCGGATTAGCGTATGCGGATACTCACGCCACAGGCGCTCGAAGTTGGGCTTGCGAGCCATGGCGACGGCGTTATTCTCCGGGTTTGGATTGTGGGCCCAACCATCCATGATGGTGAGGACGAAGGGCTGCGGACGTTGCATGACGAGTGAACCAGTGTAGCGGTTCCATTATGGCAAGAGCGGGTCGTGTCCTACGGAAAGCGGCGCGACAGCAGGCTGTCGGCCCACTTCGAGAGAGGGAAGCTGGGACAAAGGGCGATGTGTGCCTCCGGTCAGCGTGACCGCCTCGCAGCCACCTCGGCACAAAGAAAGGAACTGTGCCATAATTATGGCATATGGCAGTACGAAAGATGACTTTTTCGATTCCGGAGGTTATCGCACGCAAATTCGTCGGGCGAGTCCCAGCGAGAAAGCGCTCCAAGTATCTGACGGAAGCTCTGGAGCAGAAGCTGTCTCGACAAGATGAAGATCTCGTCCGAGCTTGTAAGCAGGCAAATGCGGACGCCGAGAGCGCGGCAATAGAGAAGGAGATGGAGGACATCGAGGATGGGATCGAAGAGCCATGGGAAGCGTCCTCTTCGCGGTGATCTCTGGTGGGTCGCCCTCGATCCGACGGTCGGCTCAGAGATTTCAAAAACCCGCCCCTGCCTGGTGCTGTCCACCAACCCTGTAAACGAACACCGTCGAACTGTCGTGGTGATTCCCTTGTCCTCATCCCCTTCGCCCTACCCACCCATTACCGTGGCCGTGGACTGCGAGGGTAGGTCCTTGGTCGCGGTGGTTGATCAGATTCGAGCCATCAGCAAACACCGGCTACTGGAACGCATCGGTCCACTAGAGGCCCAGGAGCTCGAATCAGTCGAAAGCGCCCTCCGGCAAGTGCTTGAGCTAGGGTCTTGACAAGGATTGGCTCGCAGTCCAGCCTCAACTGGCTCCGTTGACCGGCGGAAGCAACTGGCTTAAACAACTACCGCTGCGTGAGATAATCGGCTTTACACCGGAATTGCCTGGCAGACGGCAACAGGGTACAACCAGCGCAGCCGAATAGAAACACAGATGGGCCGTTGGAAGAGCGTCATCGGCCCCAAACTCAAATTCCGCAGCTTCTCCAGGCAGATCACGGAGATCCAACTCGGCCGAAAAGTCCTGAACACAATGACCGCGCTCGGACGGCCTGTGTTCGAACGCATCGCCTGACACTACCGCTTGGGGAAAGGGGGAATTCCATCTCCGCCCCGATCCATGCAACAACGCTATCTGGAAGCACACGCCGGTTCCAGTGTTCCGCGTCTCGTTTCATCGCGTGGCCAATGCGCCTCCGGACATGAGCGACCGCAGGCTTTTTCAGGTGCTCGGTCTGTTCCTCGGTGCACCAGTTTCCCGAGGTGTCCGTGTGACCGCTGGACGGGCAAAACACTTCCTCGTCGCGCACCTCGCTCCTCCAATTGTGTTCGTGAACCTTGAAGTTGAATTTGCACTCGGCTGACGGACATTGTCGGTCAAGGTAGCCGTCAGCGTCGGAAGGGATCGACACGGGGATGCGATGGGTACTTTCGAGACGGCGTAGTTCCCTGGTCAGTTGATCAAACATGGATGCCCCCCTTCAGCGCGTCCGAAATCTCGGTGTCCACGAGTCAACGAGCTCCTCTTCCTCCTCGATCTCTTCGATTTGTTCCTCGATGTCGAGGGCGGTGAGCACCGTGAGTGTCTTACCGTAGTTGCCCAGACCGATGACCTGCTCGGTGAGAGACAGGCTGCGGTCGCTGCCGAACCAGTGCTCATGAGCTTGTAGTGCCCTTTATTCTGTTATGTCTGCCAGTAGATCTTCCGGAAGTATGGGTTGAAACCCGCCGGTCCACACCAGCGGGAATACGGGCACTGCTCAGCACCTGCAATCCCGTTAGGCTAACTCCTTGACCTTCTTGTCAATCGCCGGCAAGAGCACGTCAATACAGAACTGATGCATGCTGCCAGGTGTGTGCGCGGCGATGTGCTTGAGCTTTAGCAGATACGGCTCTGGCAACCGCAGGTTGTAAACTTTCAGCACGTCCTCCCGCACCTGAGAATCTTCCCATGGCAGTGGAGCAGGAGGAGCTTGCTCCGGCGGCTCCACTGCCGCTGTCTGCTGGTCAGCGTCAGCGATGAAATCATCGGCGCTAGCGATGGGCGGCCTGCTACGCAGCTTGCTTGTCATCGATAAATACCTCCGAATGAAACGCGTTCATTTCGTTGCTGGCCTTCAGGTCTACCGGTTTCATCTCAGCTACCGAGAGCCCCTCGCAGGCGGCTTTGCGGTAGGCGATACGATCGCGAATCACGCTTGTAGCCAGATCCAGATGCTCGAAATCATCTAGGATTTCTCCCGCCTGCGCGACCTCTCTCACCGAGGGATTGGTCGAGCCACGGTTGATTACAACCCAAGCGCGCAGATCGGGGTTAAACCCCTGCGCCGTCACGGCCAGGTCGTTCATTCGTCCGAGTGTCCAGATATCAAATTGCGATGCTTGAATCGGCACGAAGGCCTTATGGGCGACGATCATCGCGGCACGGAGCTCGACCGAGTCACGGCCGCCCGCGTCTATGATGACGTCCTGGTAGCGGCCAGCAAGATCCTGAACCTCCCCCTGTAAGCCTTTGCCGAATTTCTGAATGCACGCCACACGTGGCTTGATACCGGCCTCGTCCCGGGAGCTCGCCCAATAGCTCGCACTGCCTTGGGAGTCCGTGTCCACTAGCAGGACGTCGTGCCCCGCCAGCGCTCGCAGCGCGGCGAGATTCGTGGCGATCGTGGTTTTCCCGGTCCCACCCTTCTCACCTCCGATCAGAATAACCATTACGACTCCTTGGTATCACTTAATGTGATATGATACTAATACCATAGTCTATCATACTACTGAATTGTCGGTGCACAGGCGGATCGAGCAGCCGCGAGAGGCGTTGGCACGAGACGCCAACTTGCGCTTACGAGGGCAGGCCCCAGCAGTAGCTGGCTTCGAGCTCCGCCTTGAGTAGCTGATCGAATCCGCTGAGAGCCTGTACGAATCCCTCGGGCGGGAGAGTTTCCGGTGTTGGGGTTGTGGTCTCGGGAATCAGTGCCAGGTAGTTGGGCATGAGGACCTGCTGACATATGAATCCTCCCGCACCTGAGAATCTTCCCATGGCAGTGGAGCAGGAGGAGCTTGCTCCGGCGGCTCCACTGCCGCTGTCTGCTGGTCAGCGCCAGCGATGAAATCATCGGCGCTAGCGATGGGCGGCCTGCTACGCAGCTTGCTTGTCATCGATAAATACCTCCGAATGAAACGCGTTCATTTCGTTGCTGGCCTTCAGGTCTACCGGTTTCATCTCAGCTACCGAGAGCCCCTCGCAGGCGGCTTTGCGGTAGGCGATACGATCGCGAATCACGCTTGTAGCCAGATCCAGATGCTCGAAATCATCTAGGATTTCTCCCGCCTGCGCGACCTCTCTCACCGAGGGATTGGTCGAGCCACGGTTGATTACAACCCAAGCGCGCAGATCGGGGTTAAACCTCTGCGCCGTCACGGCCAGGTCGTTCATTCGTCCGAGTGTCCAGATATCAAATTGCGATGCTTGAATCGGCACGAAGGCCTTATGGGCGACGATCATCGCGGCACGGAGCTCGACCGAGTCACGGCCGCCCGCGTCTATGATGACGTCCTGGTAGCGGCCAGCAAGATCCTGAACCTCCCCCTGTAAGCCTTTGCCGAATTTCTGAATGCACGCCACACGTGGCTTGATACCGGCCTCGTCCCGGGAGCTCGCCCAATAGCTCGCACTGCCTTGGGAGTCCGTGTCCACTAGCAGGACGTCGTGCCCCGCCAGCGCTTGCAGCGCGGCGAGATTCGTGGCGATCGTGGTTTTCCCGGTCCCGCCCTTCTCACCTCCGATCAGAATAACCATCACGACTCCTTGGTATCACTTAATGTGATATGATACTAATACCATAGTCAATCATACTACTGAATTGTCGGCGCACAGGCGGATCGAGCAGCCGCGAGAGGCGTTGGCACGAGACGCCAACTTGCGCTTACGAGGGCAGGCCCCAGCAGTAGCTGGCTTCGAGCACCGCCTTGAGTAGCTGATCGAATCCGCTGAGAGCCTGTACGAATCCCTCGGGCGGGAGAGTTTCCGGTGTTGGGGTTGTGGTCTTGGGAATCAGTGTCGGGTAGTTGGGCATGAGGACCTGCTGATATATGAATGATAATATCCTTTATCATGCGTGATCACCCCCCCCCCCCCCTACCGCCGCTCCCCGGCAGGCCATAATGCCCGATCGCTCCCTAACGTATAGTAGGGCAGGAGGGGTCCGGAATTCCTTTCCAATCCTCTTGGTTTCAACGGTTTGACGAAATTATCGCACTCGTGTGGGGCATCGAAGCCGGCTACCTCGGCCGCACGGGCCGTCAGATGGCGGCCCACGATGGGATTGCCGCCGAAAAACACCGGCGCTCAAGACAGCGATCAAGGCCGAACGGGCGGCCTTTGATCTCAGGCGCTCACTTCAGCGGCTCGATGTGAAGGACTTTGAAACGATCAAACAGCGAGAGCCGTTGTCGCCCGAGGTTCGCCGAGGCGGGAAGGTAGTCGCCACAGAATCGCTACTGCGCGACCGGTGATCTCGACGGCACGGACGACCAGAAATTTGCCGGCGTGGCTGACGGCTCTTCCCAGTCGTCGGCCTCGGCATCGTTGTAAACGGATCATGAAGGAGGGAAGATGCCTGAATCTAGGAACAGACGGTGGAGTCACCGGATCGGAAGAAGCTGTTTTCACCCGCGGAAAAATGTGATACTTATGTGGGTTTGTTTATTTCTTTCTTAGGAGTTATCCATGTCCCCAAGAAGGCTTGTTGTCATGACAGCGCTGCTCCTGGTCGGGGTTTGCGGAGTCGCGTACGCTCAGCAAACGGCTACCTTGCACGGAGAGGTAACCGATGATTCCGACTCAGTCATCCCAGGCGCGGAAATAACGGCGACCAACAACGCCACCGGAGCCGAGGTGACCGGTTCGACGGATGCCGCTGGCGCATACGAATTGACTCTGGAGCCCGGGATCTACACGATTACGGCCGAGAATTCCGGCTTCGAGACTGGCATCGCCGATGACGTCGAACTGATTGCCGGCCAATCGGTCCTGCGAAACTTTATGCTCGAATTGGCCGCTGTCACCACGTCCGTCGTGGTCGTCGGCAGCCGCGCAGCGCCACGATCGGTGACCGAGTCCACCGTGCCCGTGGACGTCATCCGTACCGAGAACCTCGCTAGACAGGGTAGCAGGGACTTGGCATCCCAGCTGCGGGCTGTCATCCCCTCCTTCAACATCAACACTCAGCCGATCAGCGATGCGGGGACCGTCGTCCGTCCGGCTAACTTGCGCAACCTGGCGCCCGACCACACGCTGGTCCTGGTCAACGGAAAGCGCCGCCACCGCTCGGCGGTCATCACTTGGCTGGGAAATGGCATCGCCGACGGCTCGCAGGGACCGGACATCTCCATCATTCCATCGATTGCCATTCGGCAGGTTGAGGTGCTGCGCGACGGCGCGGCGGCGCAATACGGCTCGGACGCCATCGCCGGAGTCATGAACTTCCAACTGAAGGACGATCCCTCGGGAGGCAGCCTGGAAGTCCAAAGCGGGGGCTTCTTCGATGCCAATTCGGGGAACCCGGCGACGTGCGGGTCGGGCATCATCGGCGACATCAAGCACTCGTGTAACGGAATCGGCGGACACGGCCGGACGTTTTCCGTAGCCGGCAACGTCGGGGTGCCGCTGGGAGCGAACGGTTTCGGCAACATCAGCATGGAGTACGGCACCGCCGAGCCGACCAACCGCGCCATCCAGCGCCAGGACGCGTCGGACATCATCAACGCGGGCAATACGAATCTGCGCGACACGGCGCAGGTTTGGGGATCGCCGAGAAACAACCACGACTTCAAGCTGTTCGCTAACTTCGGCCATCTGTTCGACGATCGTTATCAACTCTACGGTCACGGCAACTACGCGTCCCGCAAGGTGACCGGTGGCTTTTACTTCCGTAATCCACACACGCGGGGCGGGGTTTTTCGCGGTCCCGTGGTCGACGGAAACCGTACGCTGCTCGTCGGCGACCGGGTCTGGGCCGATACCGCGCCCACCAGCAAGGATCCTCCTCCCGGACGGGAGCCGGGCGCCGGCGGCTGCCCCATCATCCCGATCGTCGACAACGTCCCCGACGCGGGCGCTCTCTCCGCAGTCGAGGCCGACCCGAACTGCTTCACCCTCCACAGCCGGTTTCCTGGAGGATTCACTCCGCAGTTCGGCGGGGATCTGATCGACCTCTCGCTGGTCGGCGGTCTGCGCGGGTTCGCCAGCAACGGCTTCACCTGGGACGCGAGCGCCAGCATCGGCACCAGCGAGATCGATCAGTTCATTTTCGATACGGTCAATGCGTCGCTCGGTTCCGACACGCCGACATCGTTCCGGCCCGGCGTCTATCGGCAGGAGGAAACCAATCTCAACTTCGACGTTACCTACCCCCTCAACGATCTCGTGCACTTGGCCGGCGGCGCGGAGTGGAGGAGGGAGGAGTTCACGATTGGCGCCGGCGATCAGCCGTCGTGGGAGATCGGTCCGTATGCCGTGCAGGGCTTCAGTTCCGGTTCGAACGGCTTCAACGGCTACCGGGCCGACACGACGGCGGGAGTCTGGGCCCGCAGCAACATCGCCGTCTATGGCGACGTTGAGTTCAGCGACCCGGGCCGGTGGACGCTCGGCACGGCCGTCCGGTTAGAGAACTTCGACGATTTCGGTAAGACGGTCAACTACAAAGTCTCCGGGCGCCTCAAGCTGAATGACTTGGCCGCGCTGCGCGGCGCCGTCAGCACCGGGTTTCGGGCGCCGACGCCGGGGCAACAGAACGCGTTCAACGTGACGACCGCCTTTATCGGTGGGCAACTGACCAACCAAGGTGTAGTTCCGGCTACCTCAGCCGTGGCCATGGCGCGGGGCGGCGGTCAGCTCCAACCGGAGACATCGCGCAACTACAGCGCGGGTATCGTCCTCGAGGAGGGCCCGTTCACCTTCACCGCGGACTTTTTCCGGGTCGACATCGACGACCGCGTCGCCCTGGCCCAGGAAATCAAATTGTCGGATGACGAGATCGATACGTTGCTGGCGGAAGGGATTCCAGAAGCACGGAATTTCCCCGTGTTCCGGTTCTTCTTGAACGACTTTTCGACGACGACCCAGGGCATCGACCTGATCTCGACGCTGGTGAAGGGGCGTACGACGTTCAGTGCGATCTTCAACTACACGGATACAGAGGTCAAGAACGTCGAATCTTCCGTGATCGACCAGTTCCGCATCACTACGCTGGAACGGGGGCTGCCGAACACGCGGTGGAGCTTCACCGTCAACCACGACGCCCGCCGATGGAATCTCTTGGGCCGCTTGAACTACTTCGGTCAGTTCTGGGACAGCGAGGACGGACGGAACGCGGCTGACTTGGGCGTCGTATCCGAGTCGTGGCTGTACCCGTCCTATTCCGGCAAGGCGCTGCTCGATTTCGAGCTGGGCATCCCGTTCAGAGAAAACGTCACTCTGGCCATCGGCGGGGAGAACGTGCTGAATACTTACCCCGACGTGAACCAGAATGGCATCCTGACGGTCGGCAATTACTACAGCCAGTTCTCGCCCTTCGGGTTCAACGGCGCGAACTTCTACGTGCGGCTCAACTATAGCTGGGGCATGAGCCGCCCGGCGGCGCAAAGATCGTCTCAGGATCAAGCGGCGCCCCAACGCGATCCGGAACGGGTGCGCCAAGAGGTTGCCGAGCAGATCGCGGAGCTCGAAGCGCTGCACGATGAGTTGATCGGCCACCTGAAGGCGATCCAGGAGTCTCAGACCGATTTGTGGTTACAACGCTGGGCTGGAGACCGGGTAGCAAAGGCGCAGATGGCGAAAGAGCGAGACATGGCGATGTTGCGGACAAATTTTGCAAGAAGAGCCGCCGGTCAAGACGTCGAGCCGCTAGGAAGAAGCGCCGAATCGAAGCAGCTACTAGTCAAGGCTCAAATCGCCGATCTCCGCTGGAAGAATTCAACCCGTTTAAGCGCGGGAGGCGTGGCAGACAAGTGGGTGACCCAGCTCCTACGGCAAAGTGATGCGAAGGTGTTCAAGAAGTCTTCAGACCAACGCCAGATGGCGATTTCAAGAGTTTCGTTCTGGCAGAAGAATAGTTTCCAGTAGGCAACCAACTGTGCGGTAGTCGGTGTGACACCAACGTAGCCTCCCTTGCGCCACAATGCGACGCGGCGATCACTGAGGTCAAAGCCGAGATCAAAACTCAGACTTCCCGTATTGATGTTCTACAGCGGCGCTGTTGCATGATTCAACTGCGGCGCGAGTGGGGGCGCTTTTCCAACTTCTCGTTCAGGACACCACAGCGCAGGATTTCGGCCTACCCAGCTCGGTCATCCGGTTGAGGATGTGACACCCTATCGCAACTTCTCTCCTTTGTGCCTTGCCGTGCCTCGCCTTCAATCCGCCTCCGAGCACGGACTTGTATCGGAAGAAGCTGTTTTCAACGCGCGCCTGCTGTCGGTAGCCCGACTCTTTCTGCCACTCTCGTCGCCCGACCTGGCGAATCCTCTCAAGAGCCGTGTCACGCTGCGCCCATGGGCCGTCGGTGGGCCCCGCCGACACCGCAGAGCGACGAGGGGGAATCACAATCACGACGTTCTCTGTACCGGCCGCGCTGAGTTGATCGTAGACTGACCTGTGGTCGTAGGCTCCGTCTGCGGTGAAACGTCGGATGGGAACCTCGATTGTGTCGAGAAGAGCAGGGAGTGTGGAGGCGTCGTCCCGGCTGCTCGCTGTGAGTTCGGCCGCCACAATGAACCCCTCGGCATCTACCCCGATGTGCAGCTTCCGCCAATCCCGGCGTTTCTTTGATGCCTTGTGCTTGTGCGCGTTCCATTCGCCGCAACCCAGAATCTTCAGCCCTGTGGAATCGACGATCAAGTCGATCGGGCCGTCGTAGGATCGGGTCAGGGGCGGCACCGCAACGATTTGGTTCCGGCGCGAGAGTGTGGTGTGGTCCGGGGCCTTGAGGTTGAGGCCCATCAAGCGGAGCAGCGAGTCCAGGAACCCCTCGGTCTGGCGGAGCGGCAGGCTGAAGACGACCCGCAGGGTCAACGCGGTCCGGACCGCGAGGTTCGAGTACCGCCGCTGGCCTCCGCGAAGACCGTTCTTCGGTGGTACCCACGCGGCAATTGCATCCTCGCTCAGCCAGATCGTGACGTCGCCGCGGCTCCTGAGGCCACGCTCGTACTCCCTCCAGTTCCGGATTCTGTACTTCGTCTTGTACTGGCGGTTGACTCGGCTCGACTTCGCTGCGACCACGACGTTACCCCCCCGATCTCTATGATGGACTGGACCCCACCCCCGCCGCTAGCGTGCTCGCTTACACCGATTCATGCACCAACGCCGCTCACCGTGCTGGTGGTTCTGAGAGTTCGACACCGGAGCGAAGCGTATGACTGACACCAACACCATTACGCTGACACGAGCGCAGTATGAAGCCTTGCTCGCCGAGAAGGAAACGCTTGAGGGTCAGGTAGGTGGCTCTGGACTGCCAGCCGCATTGCCAGCAGTTTCTGATGCTACCAGCCCATTTCTGGACGCAGTATTCCCAATGAATATAGGACCTGTTAAGGGTTTCGGTGATCTGTATACGGCCTTCAGGGCTTGCTCGGGCGAGGTGGTCAATGGCGGCCTTGAGAGGGATGAGCGACACGCAGGGCACGTAGCGTTCCTCTAGTTGGGTCCCGCATGCTCTTCCCCTCCGTGAGTAGTGTCGTCGCTCTTCAGCCGACGATACGCTTCCGACGCCATCCAGGCTGTCACGAGCTTCTGGAAAGGAGCGTCGTTCATGAACCGGACGAAGATTTCCTCGTTCTGATCCATGCGTTCGACGAACAGATTCTCCAAAATGCTCTTGAACACCAGCTCAAACTTGTCGTCCGGGTTGACTGCGGCTGCCTGCCGCAGACCTTCATCGGCCAGGGCCGCCGCGACAATCTGGTCGAAGAAGAGCTGATCGGCCTGGTTGAAGTCTGTGCCGAAGCGCTCGTTCACGATATCGATGAGTTGCGAAAGCGGCATGGGCTGCGACCGGACCAGGCCGCTGCCGACCTCCGTGGGGCCATCAAGGCGTCGGGCCTCGCCGTCCTGAAGCGAGATGGATCCCTCGCTTATTTTCTGAAGGCGGTAGTACTCGAGCCGCACCTCGTCATCGAACTGGTACGCCGGGCCGCTCTTGCGGCGCGGCAGCTTCGCGGCGAGATGGCGGAGGAACACGTACAACCGCTCAAGATCTGAGTCCTGGTACGGGATCACCTGGCTCAGGAACCCATAGAGGTTCAAAAACGCCTGCACCTTGCCGCGCCAGTTTTCCGTCTCGGCCTCGTTGTCGTTCCGGCGGACGGTGAAGCGCGACACCGCCGGATCGAGGGCGGCGTTCATGGTCTGGTGATCCAGCGCGCTCTGCCGCCGCTTCGGCTTGAAGTAGACGGCGCTGAACCGCTCAACCTCCTCGTCGAGATAGATTCCTGAAGTGTCCAGCTCACCCTTGATCGCGTACATGCGGGCGGGGTCAACTTCCTCGCCCATCTCGGCACCTTCGTAGTAGGTCTTGAAGGCCTCGCGAATCTCCTCCCGGTTGTTCACGAAATCGAGAACGAATGTGTCTTCCTTGAGCGGATGAACGCGGTTCAACCGAGACAACGTCTGCACGGCCTGGATGCCCGCAAGCCGCTTGTCCACGAACATCGTGTGCAGCAGCGGTTGATTGAACCCGGTCTGGTACTTCTCCGCGACGAGCAGGATCTGATATTCCAACATCGCGAATTTCTCAGGTAGCTCCTTCTCGGAGATGCCCTGGTTCATGTCCGGTTCGGTGTAGGTAACGCCGGCCAACTTGTCGTCCACCACCATGCCCGAAAAGGCCACTAACGACTTGATGGCATAGCCCTTCTCCTGGAT
Source organism: Bryobacterales bacterium (assembly GCA_965222095.1). GTDB lineage: Bacteria > Acidobacteriota > Terriglobia > Bryobacterales > UBA6623. Next base: position 636,145 of record CBDCTD010000003.1, on the reverse strand, counting down.
GTAGCGATCGAAGCTCTGCTTGTAGCGAGCCGCTTCCAGGCGCGATCCCGTCACCACCATCGCCTTCGCCCGGCCGCCGATCTTGTGCCGCGTGACCGCCTGGAAGTGCTCGACCATCACCTCGGTCTTCTGCGCGATATTGTGCGGATGCAGCTTCATGAAACGCGCCAGCGCCCGTGCGGCCTTCTTGCGCTCGACGTTGGGATCGTCCTCGCAGGCCTTGAGCAGCCCGAAGTACGTCCCGTATGTGGTGTAGTGCTTCAGCACATTGAGGATGAACTTCTCTTCGATCGCCTGCCGCATGGTGTAGCGGTGCTCCGGCCGCCCATTGCGGCCGAACACGGCGAACGTTTTGTGCTTGGGCGTGGCGGTAAAGGCAAAGAAGCTCAGGTTCGCCTGCTTTCCGCGCTTGGCCATGCTGCGGAAGATCTCTTCCATGGCTTCCCGTCCTTCCTCAGACGCGCGCTTCTTGGCCTCTTCCCGAAGTCCCTCGCCGCCCAGCACTTCCTTGAGATCGGTTGCGGTCTCGCCGCCTTGGGAGCTGTGGGCCTCGTCGACGACGACGGCGCAACGCCGGGTGGTGAGCGTCCCCGTGCCGGTCGCCCCGCGTTCCTCGGCCATCTTGAGCAATTGGCGCGAGACGAAAGGGAATTTTTGCAGTGTGGTGATGATCACCGGCACCGCATTCTCGAGCGCTTCGGCGAGTTGTCGCGAGCTCTCGTCAATCCGCTGCAAGACGCCGCGCTTGTGCTCGAACTGGTAGATCGTGTCCTGGAGCTGCTGGTCGAGTACAACACGATCGGTGACCACGATCACGCTGTCGAAGACGCGCTCGTTGGCTGCATCATGCAGGGACGCGAGCCGATGCGCCAGCCAACCTATGGTGTTGCTCTTGCCGCTGCCTGCCGAATGCTCAACGAGGTAGTTGTGCCCCACGCCCTCGCTGCGGGCGGCGTCCACCAGCATGCGCACCGCCTGGAGCTGGTGGTAGCGTGGGAAGATCATGGACTCCGTCTTGATCTTGCGGCCCTGGTCGTCGCGTTTCTCGTCGATCTGCAAGTGGATGAATCGGGCAAAGAGGTCGAGCAGGCTGTCACGCTGCAGCACCTCTTCCCACAGGTATGTTGTGCGGTAGGTCCGACCCGATGGATCAGGCGGGTTTCCGGCCGCTCCGTCGCAACCCTTGTTGAAGGGGAGAAAACGTGTCGCCGTCCCCGCCAGGCGGGTGGTCATGAGCACCGACTCGGTGTCCACGGCAAAATGCACCAACGTGCGCCGCTTGAATTCGAAGATCGGCTCGCGTGGGTCACGGTCCTGCTTGTATTGCCGGCGTGCATCCTCGACCCGCTGGCCCGTGAGTGGGTTCTTCAGCTCCATCGTGGCTACAGGAATGCCGTTCAGGCTCAACACGACGTCCAGCGATTTCTCGGAGCGTGGCGAGAAGTGGAGCTGCCTGGTAAGCCCCAGACGATTGGCGGCATAGTGGGATTCAAGTTCCGGATTCAGCTCGTGCGCCGCCTTGAAGTACGCCGCATGGAGTGTTCGCCCATAGCACTTGAACCCGTGTCGCAGCGTCGCGAGAGCGCCGTTCGTATCCATCCACTTGCACAGGTCACCGAGCACCTGCTCGCCGGTCTTGTCTCCGTGCAACGCCTCCAGCTTGGCCCACTCCTTCGGCTGGGTCTCGCGGATGAAGGCTAGGACCGTCTCGGGGAAGATTGCCCGCTCGCGGTCGAAGCCCTCGCGGGAAACGAAAACGTATCCGTTCTCGAGCAGGTGTGCTTCGATGGCAGTCTCAAAGGCAGCTTCGGAGTGACGATCTTGGCTCATGCCGCCATCCTTGCGAGCTTCTGGCCCAACAGCCAGACCGCGACCTGACCGTATGAAGTGAGCTTCCCGACTCCTGCGTCATGTCGGGCTAGCTCGCGTTCGAGCCGTTCACGGGGCACACGGCCGTGACTCCACTTCTTCTGGCTCTTCCACCATTGGAGAACCGCGTCGTAGATGCCCTTCCGGTTGTTCTTCAGCACCGGGAGATTGAGGTTTAACACGTCGTTGAGTTGGCCATCGAAATCCGCGTCATCCGCGCGGATCGATCCATCCAGCTCGTACCGGACGCGGGTCTCGATGCAGTGCGCTGGGTCGGCAGGATTCCAAGCAAGGTCTATATCCCCCTTCCGTGTGTCGCAGTGCTGTAAACGCTGCGGCTGCCCTTCCCCGCCCCGGCATGCGCCGAGGAGATTTCGGTAGTTGAGTTGTTCGCCGGAGTGGTGCGCCCGGCACCACCAATGCTCGATTTTCATGGTCGTTGGCTCGTTGTGTATGCGACCCATGCAGTAGCAACACAGCCCGCGCTGCTCGCCGACCAGCGCGTTCCGGAGGTCGTCCTTGGCCGCGTAATTGTCATAGTCGCAGTGCGGCGTCTGTCGATGCGCCGTCAGGCTCACCGGTTCGGGATCGATCTCGCCTTGGCGCGAGACTCGGTCGTCGAGGGTAGGATTCGAGATATACAGATGCACAACGCATCCAAGACGGTGCTCTTCCCGACGCCGTTCACCCCGACGATCAGGTTGAATCCCGGCTGGAATCGAAACTCGGCTGTCTCGAGCGCGCGGAGGTTGGCCAGCTTGAGCGAGGTGACTCTCATACCGCACTCTCCCCGCCGATCTGGCCTGTCACGGCCGCGGCGATGAGAGCGGCGCGGCGTTCTTTGAGTAGAGTAATCGTGCTTTCGGTTGATTTGCTCAGTTCGTCGAGTTTCTTCGTCTCGAATGTAATTTGCTCGACAATCTCAGCCTGCTCTTGCACGGGAGGCAATGGAACTTCAATGTTGCGGAAGCCTGTCCAATAGAGCCGCAACCTATCCCATACGATCCCGTGGGAGTGCCGCGCACACTCCGCACTGAAAGCAGCAGTGTGAAAGAGCATGTTTGTGTACGCTGAAGACAAAGGCCCGACCGGTTCCGCAACCACATAGTCCGGACTCACTAGACCGTCCTCAGGAGCTACGCCGACTGCCCCTTGCCACATACGCATTTTGTTGAAAACCACATCACTCCGTCGTGCGACCTTGTAGGTATTGAAGTCCGCAGCCGTGGTCTCGATTCGTTCGTCAGAAAACTCGCGTGGAACAACGCCGGTGGTGATTGACACTTCCAGCAATCTAAGGTTGGGCTCCCCGCGCTTATCTCGCTCCTGAAAGAGCCATGCGATCCTTCGTACCTTCCAATGCGCCGGGATCTCGCCGAGCCAGGGGATGCCGGAGTCGCGGAACGGGACGTTTGGGTCGAGACCGCGGGTAACTGCTCGGGTGATGAGCGCCCGGCGCTTCTCGGCCAACAGCCCGAGCACCCGCTCCTTCGCCGCCACCAATGCATCCAGCCGCGCCGTCTCACGGTCGAGGTAGTCCGCGATGGCGCGTTGTTGCGGGAGCGGCGGGAAAGGGACTCTTTGATTGAAGTAGGCACCGGTGTCGAGGTTTTGGATGCCCGTCGTCTGTTTTATTGCCGGTACGTTGAGACGACTCGAGTATAAGTTCGCATGAACATACGTCCAGTATCGTGACCACATGCCTGGGGCGACGGCGATGCGCCCGATGAAGTTCGAGCAGACTGCATCGAATGTGTGGTCGAAGTCGACAACGCACCCCACCGGCTGGTTGTGACCACCGCCCGACTTCTCAATCAATAGATCGCCTTGACATAGTAGACGATTGGACCGCTCCTTTTCCCCGATCGCTCGAAGTGTCGGTGGCGCATCAACCACGGCAAATCGGGTTCGGTCAAAATCTGCAACACGAACGCAAATGAGGTCATCTACCCCGTTGGGTTCGTCCCCCCACGTTCCGTTGATCAACCCTGTCATCGACCACTTGAGTCTATTCACCCGCCAATGTGGAGGCGTAGGCATCGGCCACTCAAGCCGATAGTGTCGAGTTCGTTCCCTGTCGCGTGAAGTCACTCTGTCACCTCCCGTAGCAAGTGCATGATCACTTCTTCTGCTTGCTTCAGTTCCGCATCGATCACCTCCAGCGGGCGCGGAGGCGTGTACTTGTAGAAGTGACGGTTGAAGTTGATCTCGTAGCCGACCTTATCCTTGCTCCGGTCCATCCAGGCGTCGGGCACGTGGGGGCGCACCTCGCGCTCGAAGTAGGCGTCAATGTCGTCCTTGAGCGGCACGTTCTCGAAGTCCCGCAGCTCGGCATCCGGCTCGTACCCGTCGTCGCCCCCGCCCCTGGTGACCGGCTCGGCCCGGGGGTCTTTCTGCGTGAAGACGCTGCGGAAGAGCTTTTGCTCGGTCGCCTTCCACCGGGACTTGTGCGAGTGCAGCACGTCTTCGATGCGGCTCCACACCGCATTCCAGTCGCGTTGTGGCTCCCGCCCCAGTGCCTTGTCGATAGCCTGCACGTCATCGAGCAGGTGCGGGCAGGCATCGAGAAAGCGGGCCTTGTCTTCTACGGCCATCTGGTAGCGCAGGCGCAGGGGTCGCTCCACAGTCACGCGTGTGTAGCCGAAGTCGGCGTTGTCAAAGGTTTTGGAGGTCTCGCCGTCGGTCCGCCGGCCGTAGAGCCGCACGATCCCGGCGATCTGGCTGCCGGTGATATGCCGGCGCTTGTCTCCGAGGCTGCGTTTGTTGTCCTCGCTGCCACCTGCCGTCCACATGTCGCGCGCGTCCAGGAGCTGAATCTTGCCTTTGCGCCGCCTGCCCTTGCGGTTTGTGACGATCCAGACGTAGGTGCCGATGCCGGTGTTGTAGAACATCTGCTCGGGCAGGGCGATGATGGCCTCGAGCCAGTCGTTCTCAATGATCCACTTGCGGATGTTGCTTTCACCCGAGCCCGCGCCACCGGTAAAGAGGGGCGAGCCGCTAAAGACGATCGCGAGCCGCGAGCCGTGGCTGTGTTCCGCCGGCCGCACGGGTTCTCGCTTGTCCCACATGTGCTGCAGGAAGAGCAGTGAGCCGTCGTTCACGCGCGGCAGCCCGGCACCGAAGGGACCGTCGAAGCCGCGCTTGTCATGCTCCTGCCTGATCTCTTTCTGCTGCTTCTTCCAGTCCACGCCGAAGGGCGGATTGGTGAGGAAGTAGTCGAAGGTCTCACCTTTGAACTGGTCCTCGGTGAAGCTGTCGCCGTACCGGACGTTGTTGCCGGTACCGTTGTGGTCCACCTGCTTCATCAGCATGTCGGACGCCGCGGTGGCGAAGGCGCGCTTGTTGTAGTCCTGCCCATAGACGTAGAGCTTCGCCAAGTCATGGTGCTCACGCAGGTAGTTCTGCGCCTCCGCCAGCATGCCGCCGGTGCCGCAGGCGGGGTCGAGCAGCTTGCGGACGGTGCCGGGCGTGGCGAGCAGCCTGTCGTCTCGGATGAACAGGATGCTCACCATCAGTCGGATGACCTCGCGCGGCGTGAAATGGTCGCCTGCGGTCTCGTTGGCCAGTTCGTTGAAGCGGCGGATGAGGTTCTCGAAGATTAGCCCCATCTGCTCGTTCGGCACCGTGTTCGGGTGCAGGTCGACATCGCAGAACTTCGAGACGACGAGGTAGAGGATGTTTGCCTCGCGCATCCGCTCGATCTCGTTCTCGAACTCGAAGAAGTCGAAGATGTCGCGCACATTTCTCGAGAAGCCCTTGATGTAGCTGACGAGGTGCTTCTCGATGTTGTCGGGGTCACCCTTGAGCTTCTTGAAGTCGAGGGGGGAGTGGTTGTGAAAGCGCTGTCCGGCGGCATTGTTCAGCCGCCGGTCCAAGGCTTCACCCTTGACTCTGCCACCCTTGCGCCTCGCGTGTTCGGCCAGGACCTTGGCTTTCGACGAGGCGAGCACGCAGTCGAACCGGCGCAGCACCGTCATGGGCAGCATGACGCGCTCGTACTGCGGGGGCCGATACGGGCCCCGCAGCAGGTCGGCGATTTGCCAGATCAGGTTCGCGAAGTAGTTGTGGTCAGGCATTGCTCAGTCTGGTGCTCCAGCACCATTAGGACCGCACGCTCTCGCACCCCCGGTGAATGGGGCAGGCCAGAAAGGGCCGCCTGCGTAAGCCTCATCGACGGCTTGGAGGATGTCTGCCGCGTGGATTCTAGTGAAGCTTCGAGAGAAGCGTCCGTATTCTGAAATGAGTTCCTTGCGGACGGCGAGGAGACGTCCATCAGGCACCCTCCCTTCGGTCGAAGCGCTCAAGCACTTCAACTAGATCAGCCAACGGCACCACCTCGCCGTTTCGTCGGGATTGCCGATCCGCACCTCCATAGACGACAGCTTTGGCGGAGATTTGCGGCAGCGTCTTTGCAATCCGGTTGAGCGCATCGAAGTAATCAGAGGCAATCGTAGCGCCGGACTTGATCTCAATGGCGCCGAGTCCGTTACCGTTCTCATACAGGAGGTCACACTCCAACCCTCGGGTGTCTCGGAAAAAAGACAAATTGGACCGGCGGCCCCGATTGAAACGATGCTTGAGGGCTTCCACCACAACCGCATTCTCGAATAGCGGCCCCCGAAGCGGATGGGTGCTCATCTGCCCGGCATGCTCGATGCCGATGAGATGACTCGCCAGCCCAACATCGTAGAAGTAGAGCTTGGGTGACTTGATTAAACGTTTTCGAATGTTGGCAGAAAAGGGCGGAAGCTGAAAAACAACGTAGCTTGCTTCCAAGACCGTCAGCCAGTGGCGCGCCGTGGTGTGAGAGACGCCGGCGTCCGCGCCCAGAGCGGAGAGATTGGCCAGCTGCCCCACACGCCCAGCGCACAAGCGGACGAAACGCTGAAAGCTCGAGAGATTGCGAATCTCCCCAATCCGGCGCACATCGCGCTCGACGTAGGTTTCGAAATAGTCGCCGAGTGCTTGCCGAGGCTCGAGCTTCTGATCGTGAATCCTAGGATAGCAACCCGAGTACAGGATGTCGTCAACTCTGTCGCTTGCGCCCGTTTGTCTCCTTTCGGCCAGAGAGAATGGCAGCAGACGAAGCAATGCCGTACGCCCTGCGAGTGACTGGCTGATGGCATCGGAGAGCCTGAACTGCTCGCTACCCGTCAGGACGAAGAGGCTGTTGCGTCCCGCCTCGTCGGCCAGGACCTTCAGGTAGGACAGGAGATCCGGCACACGCTGGATCTCATCCAGAATGACGCCCTCGCCAAGTTGCGAGAGAAAACCCTGGGGATCGGATTCGGCAAACTCTCGCTGGTTCGGTTTGTCGAGGTCAATGTGCCTGAGATGAGGGAAGGCCGCGCGGCAGAGCGTGGTCTTGCCGGACTGCCGTGGACCGGTCACGGTGACAAAGGGGTACTGCTCGAACAGCTTAACCAGGCAGGGTGTAATCTCGCGCTCGATCATGGCATCTAAATGCTACAAAGATAGGATATGTTTGCAAGCGACACTTGCAATTGTATCCTATGAAGAGAAGCTTGCATTGGGGGCCCAACACCGCAGGACCGAGGCCAAACTGCAGTTTCACGGACGAACGCTCTCCACGCTTGGCGAGGAGTTTCGCAACAAGGAGCCGCGTCTCAGCAGGCTCTGGGGCACGCGTCTCGCTGCGCAGATGGGGGTCACTGCTCCATTGGTTAAAAATTGCACGCTAAGGAGTGCCGCTGGCTAGCGGGGGCGGAGGGGACGCACCTAGCGGTTTCCGAGCCCTGCATCCTTGCGTCAGTGATAGTCGCCCGTCAGGTTGATGTGCTCCCACTTGGGGTTTGAGCCGCAACGGTGTGAAAAATTACTCTAAGGGTCCGTGTGTGACCTTCCTGGAGTAACTCCCGGCACCGCTTCCGCTGCTATGAAGCGCCCGTTCTTCGGGGCTTGGGCCTCGGGAACGACTGCCCAGTCATGGCCAAAAGGTATAGTTTTTGGACCGGCTGGGTGCGCATGTCCAAACCACTGAAAACACCGCGTGTTTCGACCCCCGATCGCAAGGGGGTTTTTGGACAGATGGGGAAAGCGCTTCGCGTCGGGCTCTACGCTCGAGTCTCAACCCACGACCAGAAGACACTGCCCCTGCAGCTCTCTGTGATGCGGGACTATGCAAAGAAGAGGAGTTGGGCAGTCGCCGTCGAGGTGAAAGACGTGGGATCTGGGGCAACGACACGCCAGCAGCGGGAGAAGCTCATCGAGGCTGCCCGACGGCGAGAGATCGACCTTGTCCTGGTCTGGCGACTGGATCGCTGGGGGCGGTCGCTGGTGGACCTGGTGAACACGCTCCAGGAACTCAACGCTCTCGACGTGGGATTCGTGTCGCTGTCGGAAGCGCTCGACCTCACGACCCCGAGCGGCAGAGCGCTCGCCGGCATGCTGGCCGTGTTTGCGGAGTTCGAACGGGATATTTTGCGGGACCGGGTGAAGGCCGGAATCGACCAAGCAAGAAAGGACGGAAAACCGCATGGGCGGCCAATGACAGCCGGCAAGCTGCTGCCGGAAATGAAACAGCTTCGCAAGGGTGGGCTCAGTAAGCGGGAAATCGCCAAGCGCCTCGGGGTCAGCCGCACCTCAGTGATCCGCTGGCTCCGCCCCAAGAAGCCCTCCTAGCGCCTTAGCGTGCAATTCTTGACCAATGGAGAAGTGACCCCAGGGAGACGTGATCGTCGTCTGGAGGCTCGATCGCCTCGGTCGCAATCTCCGCCATCTCGTCAACCTGGTGCAGGACCTCAACGACAGGGACATCGGGATCCGGGGGGGCGGGGCGGCGCTGTGAACACAAGCGACGGCCACGCGCCCGAACCAGGGCCAAAAACAGGGGGGTCCTCCCGTCCACCTCCGAGTCGCCCGGATCGGCACTGTCGCAGCTGCGGCGGGGACCAGAAACCTAAAGCAGTCAGCAACATGAGGGAAGGCCGTCGCGCACTTCGAAAAGGCGTTTTTTGTGAACCGATCTCCCATGTCTCTGTGCGCGTCCCGATCGGGCACGAAACGTCCTGAATCAGGCTCAAAATCCCCTTCCGCTAAGCCGCCTCGACCGACCGGGCTACCACACCGCAATCGGCCGCCGCCACTGAACCGCTGTCGTGGGACGACAACGGCAACGGCCGCATTTCCTGCGCCGAGGCGGGCGCGTCCTGGAAAGTTTCACGCGCCGAAAAATTGTCCGCACGGAGCTTGCAGAAGTAGTGCGCTACGTGAGACACTACGTAGTGTTTTAGCCAACGGCTAGAACACCTTTTTCGAGAGGAGGGACCAAAAGAATGTCCCCTTACGTAAAGCCGGACGATGTTCATGCGCCCAAGCGGTACTGGCAGTTATTCCACGTCCTCTTCGATGGTGGACCAGACGAATCCTCCCTCGCCATCGGCCGGTGGAATGGGGAACCAGTGCTTGCGATGCGGTGGAACGGCAACGACAACAAACCGCTCGGAAATCCTCAGTCGCGTGGATTGCCGACCTGGTTCGTCGTGCCCAAGCAGCATGTGCAACAAGTCTTGGAAACGAGACAGTTCGATTTCTCCGACGACAAGGTCGGGTTCGCTCGGAAGTTCCTTGAGCTAGAGTGCGTGTACTTCCTGACCCATTGCCCGACACCGGGTTGCCCTCGATTCGGAGAGTTGGTCCTTGCGACCTACCGTTCGAAAGAACTGCGGGATCTGATTTCGAAACTGGATGAGGATGAGCTTCTGTTCTATTGCATTTACTGTCATCAGCAGTGGCCCCCGACGACTGCCGAAAAAGTGCGACTCCGCAAGGATATGGAAAACGGGCTTAAGCTCTATGAACAAATTGCCCGGTCACGCCGCCGCGATTAAGGACTGCGGCTGCGGTAGCGCCGTTTCTGCACTTTCGCACGCCCCGAATCCGGCTCGTGTTGAGTGTCCCGCCCGATCCGGCGCGACGGATCAATTTGGCCCGTGCCGGCGTCCTCGGCGAGGGGGGGCCTCCCGTCCACCTCCGAGTCGCCCGGATCGGCACTGTCGCAGCCGCGGCGGGGACCAGAAACCGAAAGCAGTCAGCAACATGAGGGAAGGCCGCAGCACACCTCGAAAAGCCTTATTTTCTGAACCGACCCCCGATGTCGTTGTTCGCGTCTCGATCGGGCGCGACACGTCCTGATCCAGGCTCAAAATCCCCTTCCGCTAACCCGCCTCGACCGCCAAGTGGAAAATCCCTCGATGATCGTCTTGTGGCTGCCTTTCCGAGCGCGCTTTTTCAACTCGCCGATCCGTTTCAGAGCGCCTTGCAGATCGCCGTATTCGTCCAGCACTCGGTCATTCCCTTTCAGGATGGCCTGCTCGATTCGGGCAATCTCCCGTCCCGCCAACGGGTCGTCTACGGAACCGCCCCAGCCAAAGTTGCCCGTCCAACGGCCGAGCACCCTCTCGGCCCGCATGAGGACCTGATGTTCCCGGGCGACGGCCACGACCTCGATCCTGCGCCCCTGCTCCCGTAGAGCCTCCCAGAGGCGGCGATGGTCGCTGCCCCAGGAACGCAGCGCCGTGGCAGTGTCGTATCCGGGATCGACGAAGACGAAGACGGCCCGGCCGGGCTCCAATGCGATCGGAAGCTTCAACGGGAACGAGTGCCGGGTCTCCCCCACCGCTCCCCGATACACCCGCAAAGGGTAGCGCCCACATTCGTGTAGAGTCGACGACTGGCGCGGTGGCGGTAGGCAAAGGGGGTAGCTGTTGCCGGTGGCTTTCGCCGATTCCGGTGCCTCACTCCTCGCCGTGGCTTCGTTTCCAGTCGCCGCTCATCGAACCGGACATGCAGATTTCCCGCATCCGGCTCTCGGACGAGATCATGCCTTCGCCCACGGAAAGCTCGCCGTACGCGGCGCAAGATGCGTGAGCCCGTAATCGGACCAGAGCCGCTCGGACGGGAAGCGCACGTGTTTCCCGGTCCGCACCTTGTGCTTACGGCAGAGCCACTGGCGCAGCCGCCGTGTCGCGTGTTGATCAATCGCCTTGTAGGCCGGGCGGACCTGTCCCAGGATGAAGTAGTTCGCCCAACCGGTCAGCAACCGGTTGAGGCGTCCCACTACGACTCCCGACGGCAGGAGCACGTGGCGCGGCGCGGTCAACTCGCTCACACGACGGCAGATGCTCTGGATGCTTTCCCGGCTCGGATGTGTGCCTATGTAGGCGGCACCCGTACCCGGCCGGTAGTTGGGGTCTGAGTAGCAATGGAACAGAAATGTACGCTAAGGGCGTGGATCGCTATCTTCCGGAAATGCGTCTGCGCCGGATCCAGGAGTAGAGTGTGGTGGGTGAACAGCCGAGAATCTTTGCCACGGAGCGTTTGCTGACCCCTTTATTCAAGTAGTCGACGATCTCGGCACGGCGATCGTCGAGCATCAGCTTCGTGGCTCGGCCTTTCGGTCGACCGACGGGCAGTCCCGCTGCTTTGCGGCGCTCGAGCGCCTCTTTCGTCCTGGCCGAGATAAATTCCCGCTCGATCTGCGCCGCGAGCCCAAGGATGGTTGCGGTTATCGTGGCCGGCAACGATTGGTCGAGCACCATCCGATTCTTGGCGATGTGCACCGTCACGCCTCGCTCTGTGGCCGCCTGCAGCAACTCCAGCACTTGGAGAGTGGATCGCGCTAAACGAGAGACCTCGGCTGCGACCAGCACGTCACCCGCATCGGCCGTCTCGAGCAGTCGCCCGATCTCCCGGTCTCTCCAAGACCTCCGACCGCTGGTGGTGTCCTCCACGAACTCGATCGAAGCAATGCCTTGAGAGTTGCAATAGTCGAGCACTGAGAGCTTCTGGTTCTCGACGTCCTGCGTGTGGGTGGACACTCGAAGATAGGCGTAATTGGCCACGGGTTCAGCGAAACGGTCGTTGGGAGATATTGTGGACGCTCTCCGTCCACAATAATAGCATGGGATCGGTCCCTATCCGTTCACCGAATACGATCCCTTTCTCTGGACACCGATGCCGGTCGACTTCCTGAGCGAAACGCAGAGAGCCGCCTACAGCCGGTACGCCGGAGAGCCGTCGGCCGAGCAACTCGCTCGGTACTTTCATCTCGACGCCCACGATCGTTCGGTGATTGCCACGCGCCGAGGGGATGAGAATCGGCTCGGGTTTGCAGTCCAATTGGGGACGGTCCGATTCCTCGGCATCTTCTTGCCTCGCCCTACGGAGGTTCCCGATGGAGTGGTCCGGTTCGTCGCGACGCAGCTCGGGATCCGGGACACGACTTCGTTTGCGCGCTATGCCCAACGCACGGCCTCCCATCGAGAGCACGCCAGCGAGATCCAGAAGCGGTACGGCTACCGACCCTCTAGCGATCCAGCCGAGTCGTTCCAGCTCCTTCGCTGGCTCTATACCCGGGCCACGCTGAGCGCCGAGCGGCCCAGTGTTCTCTTCGACCGGGCGACAGCTCGTCTGGTAGAACGCAAGGTCCTACTTCCCGGTGTCACCGTCCTCGAGCGACTCGTCTCGTCCGTGCGAAACCGGGCTGTGAAGCGCTTATGGTGTTTCCTGAGTGCTCTGCCAACCCCGGAGCAGCGCGCCACTCTCGATGCGATGCTCTTGGTTCCCGAGGGGAGCCGACGATCGAACCTGGACCGTCTACGACGCTCTCCGATCACGATCAGCGCCCGAGCCCTGTGCCAAGCACTCGAACGCCTCAGCGAGATCGAGAAGCTCGGCATGAGCGATCTTGACTTCTCGAGAATCCCTCCAGGGCGCGTGGATGCACTCGCGCGCCAAGCGAACGCCGCACGAGCTCAGGCAATTGCCCGCATGCCGGACGATAGGCGCATCGCGACGCTGGTGGCCTTTGTCAGCCGCCTCGAACGCACAGCCTGCGATGACGCACTGAACCTCATGGACCTCGAGCTCGCGAAGCTTCTCACAGAGGCCGACCGAGCGGGCAAAGCCAAGCGCAAGAAGACGCTCCAAACCTTCGACCAGGCCGCCGTGCTGCTGCGAGATGCCCTTCTGATCGTCCTCGATCCGACACAGGAAGACCTAGAGCACGTCCGCGAGCAACTCTACGCACGGGCGTCTCACGAGGAGCTCGTCGAGGCCGTTGCTTGCGTGGATCAGATCGCGCGGCCACACGGGACGCATCACTACGAAGAACTCATCTCCCGTTATCGATCCGTCCGATTGTTCCTGCCTAAACTTCTCGAGCTCCCCTTCGAAGGCCTGCCGGCCGGGCAGATCGTGCTAGGTGGACTCGCAGCGGTTCGAACGCTAGAGGGCCGTCGTCGGATCGGTCGTGACGAGATCCCCGGCACTCTGGTGACCCCCACTTGGGAACGCTCCGTTTTCGTCGAACCAGACCAGGTCGAGAGACGGAGCTTCACGTTCTGCGTTCTAGAACAGCTTCGCAGCGCATTGCGGCGCCGGGATGTCTTCGTCTCCAAGAGCACCCAGTGGGGCGACCCTCGCGCGCAGCTGCTAGGGCCCGACTCATGGGGCAAAGCGCGCACCTCGACGTGTCGGATGCTGGGATTGTCTTCGACGCCGGAGCCATTCCTCGAGAACATCGGCCGGGAGCTCGACGAAGCGTACCGGCGCACAGCCGACCGCTGGCGGCAGAACGCTGCGGTTCGGATTGAGGCAGCAGGCGAGCGCGAGGAACTCGTCCTCACCGGGCTGGATGGACTCGAGGATCCACCGAGTCTCGTGGAGCTCCGCACGCTGACCGAGCGGATGCTGCCGCAGGTAGACCTGCCGGAGCTGCTGCTCGAGGTGAACGCATGGACAGGATTTGCCGACGCCTTCACCCACGTGAGCGAGACTCGTTCGCGGATCCCCGGCCTGCCGACCAGCGTGTGCGCCGCGTTGATCGCTGACGCCTGCAACATCGCTCTGGAGCCGCTGGTTCGAAAAGACACCCCAGCGCTGACTCGTGGGCGTCTCAGTTGGATCAAGCAGAACTACTTTCGTGCCGAGACCTTGATACAGGCCAACGCCGCTCTTGTGGACTGCCAGATGACGATCCCCCTGGCCCAACACTGGGGCGGAGGCGAGGTCGCCTCGGCCGACGGGCTTCGCTTCGTCGTACCGGTCCGAACCCTCAACGCCGGGCCGAACCCTCGGTACTTCGGAACCGGCCGAGGCGTCACCTACTACAACTTCACCAGCGACCAGTTCACCGGGTTTCACGCCATCGTCGTCCCCGGGACGATCCGCGACTCGCTCTACGTTCTCGATGGCCTGCTCGAGCACGAAACGAGCCTCGAAGTCCAGGAGATCGTGACGGACACGGCCGCCTACAGCGATCTCATCTTTGGGCTGTTCCGACTGCTGGGGTTTCAGTTCAGCCCCAGGCTCGCAGACCTCGGCCACACGCGGTTCTGGCGTATCAATCGCCGCGCGGAATACGGGCCGCTGAACAGTCTTGCACGGAGTCGCATCAACCTCAAACTCATCCGAAGTCACTGGGATGACATCCTCCTCGTGGCCGGCTCTCTCGTCCAGGGGACAGTGAGGGCCTCGGAGCTGATTCGCGCCCTACAGCGGGGCGGAAGGCCCTCTTCTCTGGCCCGCGCCATCTCTGAAATTGGGAGAATCGCCAAGACACTTCACCTTCTGGCCTACATCGACGACGAAGCGTACCGCCGTCGCATTCTGCGACAGATCAATCGAGGGGAAGGGCGCCACAGTGTCGCCAGGGCTGTGTTCTTCGGCAAGCGCGGCGAGCTACGGCAGCGCTACAAAGAGGGGCAGGAAGATCAGCTCGGCGCGCTGGGCCTCGTCGTCAATGCGATCGTGCTCTGGAACACGCGCTACATGGATGCGGTACTGAGCAAGCTGCAGGCCGATGGAGACGCAATTGCGGACGCCGATGCCCGGCGACTCTCGCCGCTCGTCCACAAGCACCTGAACTTCCTCGGTCGGTACCACTTCTCCCTTCCCGGGGACGTCAGAGGCGGGGAACTGCGCGAGCTACGGGACCCGAACGCTGGACTTGAGGAGGAGTGGCTGCTCCCGGTCGGCAGCCCTTAGCGTACATTCCTGTTCCGTTGCTACTCAGACCCCTAGTTGCAACCGATCCGGTAGCCGAGGAACGTCATCGATTCCTCCGGTACCCGGCAGCAGCGGGTCTTCTCAACGTTCATCGCCAACTTCAGACGTTTCATCAGGGCTTCGACCGCCGCTAGCATCACCGCTGCCGGCGCGCGACCGAGAACCGCGAAGTCGTCCGCGTAGTTGACGATTTCCGCCTTGAAGTGCCGGGCGTAGCCCAGCACCTTCCAGCCCAGAATGAAGCGCCGCATGTAGATGTTGCTGAACAGCGGCGAGATCGGAGACCCTTGCGGGGTCCCCTTCCGCTCGTGACGCGCCCGGTTCGTGCGGCGGCGACCGCCGCGCCCGTCGTCCTCTTCCACCGCCATCTCCAGCCACGCCTTGACCCAGCCCAACAGCCGCCCGTCGCTCACGCGCCGGGCGATGGACTTCATCAGGTCCGCGTGCGGAATCTGGCCGAAGTAGTCCGACAGGTCGGCGTCCACCACCTCCCGGTGGCCCGTCGTCAGCAGCCGATGCACGCGCCTGACTGCGTCCTGCGCGTCTCGGCCCGGCCGGTACGCATACTGCTCCGGTTGCAGGTCGGCTTCGAAGATCGGCGATAACACCAGCATCGCCGCCGTCTGCACCACCCGATCCCGGAGACACGGAATGCCCAACGGCCGGAACTTCCCTCGTTGCTTCTTCGGGATGAGAACCTGCCGAACCGCATGCGGCCGATAGGTCCCTTCCTTCAGGTCCCGCGCCAGTGCTCCCAGCCACCGGTCCACCCCGAACGCATCGATGTCCGCGACCGTCTCGCCGTCCATCCCGGCCGCGCCGTCGTTGCGTCGCACGGCCTGCCAGGCGACTGCGAGCACGTCGTCGCGCCACACCTTGTCGCTCAGAGAGTAGAACCGGAAGCCCAGAGCTTCCTTCGCTTTCGCATGTAGCGCCGTCTGGAGTCGCTGAACTCTCTCCGAGGCTGTTAGGCTCTCGCCAGTCCTCATGTCCCTTCCTCCGTCATGCGCTGCTCTCGAACTGAGGTCCCTTCCCTCCACCGTCATTACCCGGCTTCCTTGGTACTGCGGACCTCTCCGCCACCCTGTCGGCCCAACCTGACCCTCGCGGGCTGTCGGTTGGCGCGTGCCACGCCACCGGCAGGGCTTCCCGTGTTGCGTCCAATCCCCTCTTCCATACATGCCACCGCCCAATACCCCGGCGGAACCGGTCGGTGCTCGCGTCGCTCGCTTCCCGACCGCTGGCAGCCTTCCCCGTTTCAACGGCGGGTCGGCTTCCGCATTGTGCGTTTCGAGGCCTGCTCGGCGTTTACTCGCGTTGTGGCCTGTGTGGTTGCTGAGCCGCCCGAGGCGGCCCTTTGTCATCGGAGTGCTTCAGACGATGTTGTTACCTCTACCATCCGCTCCGATTGCTACCGACTGGAGCGACAGTTGCCGGGCGGGATTCGCACCCGCTGAGGATTGGCGCCTTCTCACGGCGCACGTTGAAATACAACATAAGGACCCGTTCCTTAGCGGACCCGGGCGCGATCGAGGACGTACTGACCGTAGAGAATGACGTTGTCCCATTCGATCGGGCTGACGTGCTGAGAGCAGCGTTGCGGTAAGGCCTTCTTTGGTGACAGCCTCCGCTCGCCCCGTCCGTGTGATCTGCTTGCTTGCCAATTGGCTTCGAGACGGGAAGATCATGGCCAGGTGTCTATAATAATGTCCGTCTTGATCGACGTTAGTTGACTATACAATGTTCTGGATACTATAGTCTTTAATACTCCGAAATAGACCCCATTTGACCTTTTCTTGGACGCCGCCTTGAAAACCGTCGCCTACCTCCGTGTCTCCACTCGTTCGCAGGACCTCGCCAACCAGAAGCTGGCGATCCTCGAGTTCAGCCAGAAACGCCGCTTCCCGATCGACCAATTCATCGAGTCCCGGATCTCGTCGCGCCAGAGTCCGCTCGAGCGCCGCATCGACGAAATGTTGGGGACGCTCGAGCCCGGCGACCGTCTGCTGGTCAGCGAGTTGTCGCGGCTCGGCCGCAGCCTCTCTCAGGTGATCCAGATCGTGGAGACCCTGGTCCGGCGCAAGATCCGCTTCATCGCCATCAAGGAGGCCATCGAGTTCGACGGCAAGCAGGACCTGCCGACCAAGGTGATGATCGCGCTGTTCGGATTGTTTGCCGAGGTCGAGCGGGACCTGATCTCAGAACGGACCAAGGAAGGACTCGCCGCTGCGAAGGCCAAGGGGAAACTGCTCGGACGGTCCAAGGGGGCCTTGGGAACATCCAGGCTCGACGGCAAGCAGCAAGACATCCGGGCGATGTTGGGCAAGGATGTCTCCAAGGCCTCGATCGCCAAGATACTGGACGTCTCCCGCTCCGCCCTCTACCACTTCATCCAGACCTAAAGTGGAAATCCTCGGGTAATATGTCTCATTTCTACTGGTACAAGACTTCGGCCTCGTCAGTGCCGGTCCGAACAGGTCGTTCTGAACATACTGACCACAGGAAACCTCATGACCACACATTCGAATACACGATCGTCGTCGGCACTGGCCCTCTGGCTGGCCGCCGCAGTCCTGACACTGACTGGCGTCGCGCCCTCCCATGCACAGCAGCCCGCCGGGAACGCGCGGGCGTTCATTAGCATCAACGGAGGACTGCAGGCACTGACCGGCAGCTTCTCCGAAAGCGTCGACTTTCCGGAATCGGGAGGCGTGTATCGCGAGGTCCTGTCAGCGGCTTCAGCCCAGGAGCAGGCCCGCTTCGAGAGCGACTACCGCTACAGGACCGGGCCGCTCTTTGATGTGAGCGGCGGCGTGCGCATCTCGCCGTACTTCGCGCTCGGTGCCGGTATATCGTGGTTCAACACCGAGGAAACGGCCAGCGTATCGGCGCAGCTGCCGCACCCGCTCTACTTCAACCGCAACCGCTCAATCTCGGGCGTTTCGTCGCCTCTCACCCGCAGCGAGATGGCCGTCCACCTGCAGGCGCACGTGGTGGTGCCGGCCACGAACTCGCTCACGGTAATGGGCTTTGCCGGACCCACGTTCTTCAACGTGGAGCAGCAACTTGTCACCGACGTGAATTTCGTCCACACATACCCCTTCGACACGGCTACGTTCTCCCGTGCGGTCGCCAGCCGGGAATCCGCCTCGGCTATCGGATTCAACGTGGGAGCCGACGTCACCTATTACTTCACTGACCACGTCGGTATCGGCTGGTTCACCCGTTACAGCCGGGCGACGTTGAAACTTCCGTCCGCGGGCAACGGAACACTCGACATCAAGCCCGGTGGGCTGCATGCGGCAGGGGGCCTGCGCTTGCGGTTCGGAATGCGCCTCCACACAGCGAACCGGCAAACTCGTTAGCCTGACCCCAAGGAGATCGACACATAATGAGAATCGCTCCACGAATCGTTATCGCTCTGTCCCTCATCGGGATCGCACTCATGGCAACGGGGCACGACGCTACGGCCCAGGAACTCGATGTCGTTTCCATCGCAGCAGGACAAGCCCTAGGCCTCGACGCGTTGCGACGGTGGGACGCGACGGTCTACGGCATGGAGCGCACCGGTGAACTCCTCGTCATGTCGCGCCGGAGCGACGCCTCCCTGGAAAGCCGCACCCACGAGTATCTCGCGCAGTACCATGCGGGCATTCCCGTGCACGGCGGGGGCGTCTCCCGGCAGCTCGACGGTAGCGGCGTCACCGTGTCGCTGTTCGGCACCTTGCACCAGGGGATCGCCGTGGATACGACGGCGCTGTCCGGGGCCGAGGTTGCCGCGCTTCTCGAAGTGATGCACGGCGGAGAGTTCGTCGCCGACCGGCAGCCTCCGCTGAGTATACTGCCGCGGCCTGACGGCTCGTACGTCCTGGCCTATCAAGTCGCCATGAGTGACGGATACTTCTATTTCGCCGGCGCCGCCAACGGCAAACTCCTGCACCGCGTCCATGCGCTCAAGTCGCAGTCGGCGGTCGGGGCCGGCGCAGACTCCACGGGTATGCGGAGGAAGCTGAGCACGACGCAGGGGGACGCCGGCTTCGGAGCATACGACCGGATGCGGCCGGGGGAACTCGTCACTCTCGACGCCCGGTTCAACCTCCTGCGTGCCTTTCGTCTGATCTTAGGTTATCTTTTCCAGTTGCCGCCCGGGGAACCGGTCTGGACATCGGACGACATCGCGGTTGACGCCGATAACGACTGGGACGACCCGGCTGTGGTTGGCGCCCATGTCTACAGCGGCTGGACGTACGATTATTTCTTCGTCAGACACGGTTGGGAAGGCATCGACGGCGCGAACGGACGCACGATCACCATGGTCAATATTGACGAGGATAATGCCTTCTTTGCTCCCCCGCCGTTTGGCCCGGAAGGCAGAGGCATATTCGGTTTCGGTCGGGCTATCGACGAAACGAGCGAGGACCCGTTGACGGTGCTCGATATCGTTGGCCACGAGTTAATGCACGGTGTGACGCACTTCTCCGTGAGCAATCGCACCGGAAGCCCCTTTGGTCTCTCCAACCCCTTCCCCCTGGACGCGCGACTCGGTCCAGAAGGCTTCACCGACGTCGACGGTGAAACTTACACGTGCGCCACCGCACGGTTCCCCGGCTTGGTCGAGACAATGGAGGGGCTGGAAGAAGGTCTGGTCCCGGCCTGGTGTGTCGACGGACGGTTCCTCCTCGCCTACTCGGGAGACGGTGCCATCCACGAAGCCTACTCCGACATCTTCGGCGAATCCCTCGAATTCTTCTATGAAAGTCAAGGCGCCACGGCCGACTATCTCGTGGGCGGCGAAACGAAGCGCGGACCCATTCGCTCCCTGAGCGACCCCAAGTCGCTCCGTGACGGCTTTTATCCGGATGTCTACCGTGACCGCTACGAGTTCGCCCTCACTCTGGACGAAGACGAAAACTGGGACTACTCCGGGTTCGTATTCATCGATGGCCAGTACATCTACTCTACCGATGAGTTCGGATATGGCGCCCACCATTGGAATTCGCTGATCCTAAGCCATGCGTACTATCTAGCCGTCGAGGGCGGCACGCATCGCACCAGCGGCATGACGGTCGAAGGCATCGGGGGAGCCAACCGGGAAGAGATGGAGCGGATTTTCTTCCATGCGATGAGAGACCTGATGCCTGCTGCGGCGTCGTTGCCGATCGCCGCGGCGGTCCTCCGCCAGGCAGCAGTTGATCTCGCTCCGGGCAGCGAGGCGGAACGAGCGCTTGACCAGGCGCTACATGCCGTCGGTCTGCCCCCGGACACGGAGGGCCTCCAGGAGTAACGCACCCGTTCCGGATGCGACCGGTTGCTGTGTTGGGACCGGCCGGTTACCGGCGGTTAGCCTCAACACATCTTCAATTCCCACAGGGATTTCATCGACGTGTATCAGGTGGAGGGTGGCATTACTCTCCTGGGCTAGTCGGATCCCGGTCTAGGGTAGCGCCCAGAATCGTGCGAATTTATACGCTAAGCCTTTCGCTTCGCACGAGACATAACCCACGAGGTCCTCGAGGATCTCGAAAGGTTGCTGGCCCGGCGCCCGCCCCGTGAGCCGGATGAAGGCGATCTGGTACGCCAGGCCAAGTTGGTTGTGAGATCGTCGTGCCGTGCGTACGAGCCCGAGATCCTCGGGGCGCAGCCGGGCCTTCTCGGCGATGAACTCGCGTGAATACTGGTCCATCTTGGAAACTCAGGCTCGTCTTCGTACCGGTCGATACCTGCACCGATCCAGCAAGCACCGACTCGAAACCTCTTAGCGTATAAATTCGCACGATTCTGGGCGCTACCCTTAAAGGCCTTTCTTTACACCGAGATACGCTCGACGATGTTGCGGGTGACGCACCTGCGCCTACGGTCATAGATCTGGGTAGTCTGGGGATTGGAGTGCCCGGCCAGGTACTGCACGTCCTCCATGGGCACGTTCTGGCCCAGCAGATCAGTGACCACCATCACCCGGAAACTGTGCGGGGTGATGATCTCCGGCAGCCCAGCGTCGACCAGCCGCCGCTTGAGCATCCGCCGCACCCCGTGCGCCGTCAGGGCTCGATCCACCAGACCCAATCCCCACCGATCCGCCGCCAGAAACAGCGGCGCGGCCTTTTGAGACAGGTCGATTTTCCCTGCTTCGAGGTAGGCATCGATCCACCCGTCCAAATCGTGCCGCACCGGAATCTCGCGCTGCTTGCCGCCCTTTTCTCGGAACCGCAAGACCCGCTGCGTCTCCTGTTCCTGCAGATCCCCGCGCCGCAGGCGCGCCAGGGCTCCCACCCGCGCCCCGGTGTAGGTCAGCACGCCCAGCACGGCCCGATCCCGCAGCCCCACGACATGGGAGAGGTCCAGGGAACCGAGCAATGCTCGCGCCTGCCCGGGGGCCAACTCGGGCGTCTTGCCGTCCACCACAGAGTGTTTCTTGCCGCGCACGGAGGAAAACGGGTTCAGAGCGACGGCGTGGCGCGTCACCAGAGCGTCGAAAAAATGCCGCAGCGCTGGGTATCAGGCAGATCGGTGCGATTTTGCACGCTAAGCGGAGCCTTTCTGATGAGCGTTGAGGTGCCGATAGAGCGTCGAGCGGTGGATACCAAACTGCTCCGCCACCTGACGTGTTGAGATGGCTGGGTCGGCCGTCATCGCCTCGGCCATGAGGATCTGTTCAGGCGTGAGTGCTCGCGGCCGTCCGATGGCCACGCCCCGCTTGTGGGCGGCGGCGAGGCCGGCACGGGTGCGCTCGCGGATCATGTCGCGCTCGAACTCGGCGAGTGCGGCAAAGATGTGAAACGTGAGCTTGCCGGCGGGTGTTGTCGTGTCGATGGCTTCCTGGAGGGACCGTAATCCGACCCCGCGGTCCTGGAGCGAGTTCACCACATCAATCAGATCGCGGAGGGAGCGCCCAAGGCGGTCGAGTTTCCACACCACGACGACATCGCCCTTGCGCGCGAACGCGAGGAGCTTCTCTCTCGCCGGGAGAGTCGTGCTGGTACCGGAGAGCTTCTCGCGGAAGAGCTTCTCGCAGCCACCGTCGGTGAGCGCGTCGTGCTGGAGTCGCAGCGTCTGGTCTTGGGTGGAGACCCGTGCATACCCAATGAGCATCATCACCCCCCTGTCTGGGTGTCGCAGAAAGCCCGCGACCCCGTAGAATTGCAACAATGACTTATGCGACAGGGTTTTGCAACGCGATCAGCGTCCTGATCCTGCGTCGTGAGCCTTCCCCGTTACCTGTCGCAAAACCGACCGGTTTTACGACGGGTGCCCCCCGATGACATTCAACCGTCACGACCTCGCCCAACGGGCGACCCTCGACGCGGTTGATCTTGCGGAGGTTCAGGGCTGCCGGCGCGCGCACAACCAGCTCGGCTTCGCTTACCAAGTCGGCTTTGTGCGCCTACTCAACCGCTTCCCGAAGCAGGAGCCCTTCGAGGTTCTCGATGAGCTTCTGCTATTCACGGGCATGCAGCTCGGGGTCGACTCGACTCTCATTGAGGAATACCGACGGCGACGTCAAACGATCTCCGAGCACCAGCAGCGGATCGCGCGCTACCGAGGTCTCTGTCACTTCGGCGCCGAGGAGCGTCGGCGGCTCGAGGCCTTCGTGTTTGAAGCGGCCACGCGCTTGGAGCAGACGTCGTCCCTCCATAAACGCGCCGAGGAGTTCCTCGCGGAGCAACGAATCCTGCGCCCGCGCGCGTCCACCATAGGTCGCCTCGTGGGCGAACAGCGCCAACAGGCCCGGGACCGGCTCGTTGACCGTTTGGCGAAGAGCGTGTCTGACGAGATGGCTCGCCATCTCGATACGCTCCTCGTCGTGAGGGATGGCGAGTCCGTGTCACCACTCCACGCGATCAAGTCCAATCCCGGCCATCCCTCGGTGGAATCGATGCGGGTCGCTGTCCGGAAGCTCGGGCTGATCGAGGAGACGGGCGTCCTCGACCTGGACCTCTCGTGGCTGAACAGCAACTATCAGCGAGCGCTCTTCCACAAGGTCCGCAAATCGTCCGCCCATCGGTTGCGCGAGCTGAAAGAACCCGTGCGCCGGGCCGTCCTCGCCTGCTTCCTCTGGCAGAGTTACGGCGATGCCGTCGACCACGTCGTGGTGATGTTCTCGAAGTTCATGACGAAAATGGAGCGCCAGGCCGACGACGCGCTCGACGCACAGTTAGGCCAGCACAAGAACACGATTTATTCGGCCTTAGGGGCCCTCGTGCGCCTGGGTCCGCTGATTCTCGATGAGACGCTCCCGGAGCACGGGCTGCGCGCGAAGCTCTTTGCGCAAGTGCCGCGGGACGAACTCGCTGAGCGCGTCGCGCGCGCCACCGAATGGGTGTCGGGCCGAAAGAGCGACGCGCTGCACGGCGTGGTCTCGCGGTACGGCACTCTCCGGAGGTTTACCCCCGCCTTTCTCGAGGCGGTCTCGTTCCTTCAGGAAGACGGGAGCGAGAACGGGCCCTGTCTCCAGGCCCTCGCGGTGCTCCGGGATCTGAACGCCTCGAACAAGCGCAAACTCCCCACGGGAACGGCAACCGCATTCTTGTCGACGCGGTGGAAGCGGGTCATTGGCTCAGGCGACGCGGTGCGCCGCCCGGCGTGGGAGTGCGCGGTTCTCATGAAAACCCGCGACGAAATTCGGGCGGGCAATCTCGCCGTGCGGTACAGCAAGCGCTTTGGTCACCTCGATGACTTCTTCATCCCAGATGAGCAGTGGGAGACGGCCCGCGCTCGGTTCTTCGCTCGGTCGGGTCTGCCGGCGACGGCGGTCGACGCGCCGGCGTACCTTGAACGACGTCTCAGCGACGCGTTCGATCGGTTCCTCGCAGCCGCCCCGACCAACGACTACGCCAGCGTCACGGAACAGGGATGGCAGCTGTCGGTCGATGCCACCGATCGGCTCGACGACGGAGACGCCGACCAGCTCGCTCACCTCCAGCGGTGGCTGGCGACGCACATGCGAAAGGTTCGTCTTCCGGACCTGCTGATCGAAGTCGACAACGATCTGGAATTCACGCGGCACTTCCTGCCGCCGTCCCGCCAACCGGATCCGGCGCCGGAGGAGATCTGTGTCATCCTCGCCGCCGTCATGGCCCATGGGTGCAACATCGGCCCGCACACCATGGCGCAGCTCACCGCCGATGTCACCTACGAGCAGCTCAAGCGCGTCGGGGACTGGCAACTCACCCGGGACACCCAGCGCGAAGCGCTCGGTGTCCTCGTCAAGGCAATCGCCGGCCTCGACACCTCGCTCTACTGGGGCGAGGGAACGACCTCGGCGAGCGACGGGCAACGGTATTCGCTGCGGAGAAAAGTCCTGCAAAAGACCTACAGTCCACGGTTCAGCGATTTCGCGCTTGAGTTCTACAGCTTCGTCGCCGACAACTACGCCCCCTTCTTCAGCACGCCCATCGAGTGCACGGATCGGGATGCGGCGACCGTCCTGGACGGGCTCCTTTACAACGAGAGCGACCTTGAGATCGAGGAGCACTACACGGACACCCACGGCTACACCGACATCAATTTTGCCGCGTTCGCGATGCTCGGACGTCGCTTCAGCCCGAGGATTCGGGGCCTCAAAAAGCAGCGGCTCTACCGGGTCGACACGCGCGACTACGGCATTCTCGGGAGCCTCGTGGACCGAGCGGATCGGAAGATCGACACACGAGGGATCGCCGACCAATGGGATCGGCTCGGTCATTTCTACGCCTCGCTTGAATCCGGACACACCACCGCCTCGGTCGCCCTGAGACGTCTCGCCGGGTTCAGTGCGAAGAACGGCTTTTATCGCGCCAACCGTGATCTCGGTCGGATCCTCAAGACCGAGTTCATCCTCCAATACATGTCCGAGCCTGCGCTCCGGTCGCGCATCCGACGCGGCCTCCTGAAGGTCGAGCAGATGCACGCTCTTGCGCGCGACTTGTTCTACGGGAACCGGGGTCATATCAACGCCCGCGATCTCTGGGAGCAGATGAATAGCTGTAGCTGCCTCACCCTGATCGTGGCGTGCATCATCTACTGGCAGGCCAAAGACATCTCTCGCGTCATTCGCACGGCCGATCCGGAGCGCCACGGAATCGAGCTCTCTCTGTTGCGCCACGTCAGCCCAATCGAGTGGAACAACATCGTCCTGTACGGTGAGTATGTCCTCAATCGCAGACTCGTCCGGCGGTCGCGCTCACGGCCTTAGCGTGCAAAATCGCACCAATCTGCCTGATACCCTAGATTGCGAAAAAGCTGCCGGAGGACTTCGACGAGCTACCCGAAGACATGCAGCAGAAGATCGTGGACGACCTCGAAGGTGTCGTCGCCTCGGTCGATCCTGACGCGCTTCGGGAAGACATTCTCGAACTCGGGCAGCTAGTCGAGCGGGCACAAAAGCTGGAAGGACGGGAAGTAGAGACGAAGCTCCGCCACCTGAAGGACGTGATTAACAAGGCTGGGGTTTTTGCCGACGACAAGATGAAGCTCCTGCTCTTCACTGAGCACAAGGACACCCTCGACTACCTCGCCGGTGACGGCCGGGATGGCAGACCACTCGGCAAGCTTCGTGAGTGGGGTCTCAATACGACCCAGATCCATGGCGGGATGAAGATCGGCGACCGCGACTCTCCGGGCACCCGCATCTACGCGGAGAAGGAGTTCCGTGAGGACTGTCAAGTCCTGGTCGCAACGGAAGCCGCAGGCGAAGGAATCAACCTACAGTTCTGTTGGTACTTGGTGAACTACGACATTCCGTGGAACCCCGTCCGCCTGGAGCAGCGGATGGGGAGGATTCACCGATACGGACAGGAGAAGGACTGCCTGATCACAAACTTCGTGAGCACGAACACTCGCGAGGGCCGCGTACTCGAGAAGCTCTTCGACCGCATTAAGCAGATTGAGGACGACCTCGATCCGAAGCGGACAGGGAAGGTCTTCAACGTCCTCGGAGACATCTTCCCAGCCAACCAGCTTGAGCGGATGGTTCGAGACATGTACGCGAAGAACCTCACCGAGGACGCGATCAAGGACAGAATCGTCGAGCAGGTCGACACCGACCGCCTGAAGCGGATCACCGAATCCACGCTGGAGGGTCTGGCGAAACTAGAACTGAACCTCTCCGCCATCATCGGTCGGTCAGAAGAAGCCAAAGAGAGGCGACTCGTACCGGAGGTCATTGAGGACTTTTTCGTCTGCGCCGGACCATTGGCTGGACTGACGCCGAAGGCTGAGAAACACCTTGCGCACTCCTACCACGTCGGACGAGTGCCGCGTCTGCTCATGCCCTATGGACTGACGCTAGAGCCACGCTTCGGGAAACTCGGACGCGAGTACAAGAAGATTGCCTTCGACAAGGAACTTCTCGCAAAGGAACCGACCCTGGAGTGGGTAACACCAGGGCACCCGCTGTTCGAGAGCGTGCGCTCGTTCGTCAAGGACATCGCTGAAGACGACCTTCAACGGGGCGCTGTGTTCTACGATTTGCACCGGAAGGAGCCTGCGCTGCTCGACCTCTTCTCCGCCGAAATCAGAGACGGCCTAGGTCACGTTCTTCATAAGCGGATCTTCGTGACGCAGCAAGCTTCCGACGAAGAGGTCTCCATCCGACAGCCCACGATCTTCCTCGACCTCTCAGTCGCACCGAAGGGCACCACTGTCCC
Source organism: Bryobacterales bacterium (assembly GCA_965222095.1). Classification (GTDB taxonomy): domain Bacteria; phylum Acidobacteriota; class Terriglobia; order Bryobacterales; family UBA6623. The sequence continues at coordinate 609,623 of CBDCTD010000003.1, read as the reverse complement.
AAGCGGGTCCGGGCTTGCAAGTCGGGACGAGGCCGAGCGAGCCCTCTACGAGAAGGCTCTCGTTCCGCTGCTAAAAACTGAACAGGGTCAGCGCGAGAAGGAGATTGCGACGATTACCGAACACATCGAGATCAGCCTCAAGACGATCATCGATCGCGTGCAAGTGCAGTTTGCGCAGTTGATGCAACAGAAGGACTCGGGCACTCACGAGCAAGGCATCGAGGGGCGGATCAAGATGATGGAGGACCGCCTCGACGAGTTGAACAACCGCTTTGAGCAGAGGCAGGCGGAACTTGAGAAAGAGGCGCAATGCACGATCGCGAACATCCAGCATCTTGGAAGTGCGTGGGTCTTGCCCCATCCAGAACGGAAGACGCCGCTCGGTAGGCCGATGGTGGCTGACCCGGAGATAGAGCAGATCGCCGTCCGCGAGGTGACCAAGTACGAAGAAGCACGGGGGTGGAAGGTAGAAAGCGTCGAAGATGAGAACCGTGGATTCGACCTCATCTCGCGAAAGCCGCATCCGGAGGATCCAGCGACGGCGCTCGCGGTGCGCTTCATCGAGGTCAAAGGACGGGCGGGAGAGGGGACGGTGGCGTTGACGACGAACGAGTACAAGACCGCCCAACGACTGAAGGGGGACTTCTGGCTGTACGTCGTCTTCGACTGCGGGAGTCACCCGACCCTCCACATCGTGCAAGACCCGGCTCGGCTGGGCTGGACGCCTGTGGTGAAGATCGAGCACTACCATGTTGGCGCGAACGAGATTAAGCGCTCGGAGACAGAACCTGCCTGACTACTGCAAGCGGCTCATCGAGGTCGACCTCCCGATCAAGAGGATCTCCGCGCATTCGCGGCGCGAGAAGTCGATCCGGCACGGACACATCTCGACGCTACACATCTGGTGGGCTCGCCGTCCGCTCGCTGCCTGCCGTGCCGTCACGTGCGCCGCTCTATGGCTTGATCCAGGGGATCCGCTCTGCCCGAAGAGCTTTCTGAAAATCGCCCGAAACGAAATGTGGACGTGGGCAACCAACCATCTCGTGCTTCTAGGCAGCGAGAGCTACGGAACGTTCAATTCCATTGCTAAGGACCGGAAGACGCTTGACGACCCTAACGTGCTTCGGCAGGCTCTCCTGGACTTCATCGCTGATTTCGCAAACTGGGACAACTCGACCGTCCCGGAGTTCCTCGCCACCAGCTGCGCGCTCACTCAGGCTGCTCACGAGGGTCTCGGTGGAACCCCCGGTACCAATCCCCTCGTCGTGGACCCGTTTGCAGGCGGCGGTTCTTTTCCGCTTGAAGCACTCCGGGTCGGAGCGGACACCTTTGCGAGCGATCTTAATCCGGTCGCCGTGATCCTGAATAGGGTCATTCTTCAATACGTTCCCAGGTACGGCCAGCGCCTCGCCGATGAGGTCCGCAAATGGGGTGAATGGGTCAAAGAGGAGGCCGAGAGGGAACTGACCGAGTACTACCCGAAGGACGCAGACGGCGCGACGCCCATTGCCTACCTCTGGGCACGCACCATCAAGTGCGAGGGTCCAGGTTGCGGCGCCGAGGTTCCGCTCATCCGTTCCCTTTGGCTCGAAAGAAAGGCCAACCGCTCGACTGCCCTGCAACTGGTGCCTCGCCCTGGGACCAAGCGTGTGGACCTTCAGATCATCGTCAAGCGGCACGACGCCTGGGTGGACCAGGACGCCCCGAAAACCACGATTCGCGACCCCACGTTCGCCGGGACAGTCAGAAGGAGCTCGGCCACATGTCCGTGTTGCGGTTACACGACGCCAGCAGAGAACGTTCGCAACCAGTTTATCCCTCGGGAGGGTGGGGCGAACGACGCACGATTGCTGGCGGTGGTGACCCAAGGGTCACATGACACCAGAGTCACGTTTCGCCTCGGCACCGAAGGGGATCGGGATGGCCTGACTCGTGCGGCGAGGCGCTTGGCTGCGCTGGAGAAGACTCGAAAGTCATCATTGACTCTGGTTCCGAACGAACCTCTGCCATACCTCCGCAGCATTTTCAATATCAATCTGCTCGGCGTCAACACCTGGGGCAAGCTGTTCAACAGCAGGCAAGCACTCGCCCTGACGCTCTTGGTCGACAAAACTCGCTCTGTTGCCGATCAACCGATAGATCCGCTCGACTCGGACCTCTCGATAGCGGTCGCTACATGTTTGGCATGTGTCGTTGATAGGTGCGCCGATTACTGGAGTTCGCTCGCGATCTGGACCGGTGACTTTGTGGCTCACACGTTTGGAAGACAAGCGTTGGGGATCATCTGGGATTACGCAGAGGTCAACGGATTCGCAGACAGAAGCGGGAGCTATAGCGGAGCCGTGAACTGGACCTGTCGAGTGATCGAGCGACTTGACCATCAAGCTGCCGCGACTGCTGTGGTGCAGAAGGCGTCAGCGGTGGAGCACCCACTACCCAATGATAGTGCCCAGGCATTCATTACGGACCCGCCTTATTACGATGCTGTTCCGTATGCGGATCTGGCCGATTTTTTCTACGTATGGCTTAAACGGTCTATTGGAGACCTTCACTCCGGTCTGTTCGAGGACACCGTGACACCTAAGCACGGTGAGATTGTGCAGTTGTCCGAGCGAAACCCTATCTACGCGAACAAGACGCGAAGTAACTTTGAGTCGTTGATGAGAGACGCCATGACGGAGGGACGGCGACTACTTGAACCTGCGGGGGTCGGCGTTGTTGTGTTTGCTCATAAAACGACGACTGGTTGGGAGACGCAATTGCAAGCCATGATAGATGCCGGTTGGGTCGTGACGGCGTCATGGCCTATTGACACCGAGCGCCCAGGACGACTCCGGGCGAATAATTCCGCAGCACTGGCCTCATCCGTGCATTTGGTGTGTCGACCGAGGGAGAATTCGGACGGGTCTCTCCGCACTGACGATGTGGGCGACTGGCGATATGTGCTGGGCGAGTTACCCCGGCGAATCCACGAATGGATGCCGCGCTTGGCCGAGGAAGGGGTGGTAGGCGCGGATGCGATCTTCGCGTGTATTGGTCCCGCATTAGAGGTCTTTTCCAGATACTCTCGCGTGGAGAAGGCCGACGGAGAGGCGGTGACGCTGAAGGAGTACTTGGAGCAGGTGTGGGCTGCTGTGGCGAAAGAGGCTCTGACCGTAATCTTCGCGGCAGTCCAAACGTCTGGGCTGGAGGAGGACGCCCGGTTGACGGCGATGTGGTTGTGGACGCTGCCCACGGGTGAGGATGGCGCCAACGCGGCAAGGAGCGAGTACGGCGAAGGGGCAAAGGACGAGGGGACGGCAAGGGGAAAGAAGACGACCGGTGGTTTTGCTCTCGAATACGACGCCGCCCGGAAGATCGCCCAGGGCCTTGGGGCTCATTTGGAGCAGCTAGACCACCTGGTTGAGGTGGAGGGTGAGATTGCCCGATTACTCCCGGTTGCCGCACGGACACGCTATCTCTTCGGGAAAGAGGGGCGGCGGTCTGTAGCGCCGGAAAGGAGGATGAAGGCGAAGCAGATGGCTCTGGGTTTTGCCGAAGAGCTTGAATCTGCGGAAGAGGCAGGAGGTTGGGGGGAGAGGAGTGCGCCGACGGTAGGCAAGACCGTCCTCGACCGGATTCATCAGGCCATGATCTTGTTTGCGGCTGGCCGGTCGGAGGCTCTCAAGCGATTCCTGGTCGAGGATGGGGCGGGTCGTGATGACCGATTCTGGAGCCTAGCACAGGCGCTCTCCGCTCTTTATCCGAAGCACGTCGAGGAGAAGCGTTGGGTCGATGGAGTGCTGGGCCGGAAGAAGGGCCTAGGGCTGTGATCGAGTACGGGCGAAGTATGTTTTCTTCGAGCACACGAGGAGGTCCGGTGCGATGGCGAAGATGAAACCTTGGTACAAGGTTGCGATCCCGCGAGAGGATCTCAGGGAGGGTAAGCCGCTCGATGCTTCTGAGTTCGCAGTCCACCTGGATCAAGTGCGACAGGGTCGGGCCAACGAGGACTATCAGAAGCCGTCGCGATTCTTCGACCGGACCTATCTGACGGCCAATCTCCGTGGCCTTGCGAGCGAAGTCGTCCGGCGTCTCAACGGGGAGAGGACGGAGACCTCGGCTGTCTTCAACATGGCGACTCAGTTCGGCGGCGGGAAGACCCACGCCCTGACACTCCTTTATCATCTCGCCAACAATGGCCCGAAGTCCTCCAAGTGGACCGGAGTCTCCCAGATTCTCAGCCAAGCAGGAGTCACGTCGGTCCCGGAGACGACCACTGCCGTGTTCGTGGGCACCGAGTTTGATTCCCTCCTCGGCCGAGGAGGCGACGACGGCACACCGAAGAGGAAGACGCCGTGGGGGGAAATTGCCTTCCAACTCTCGGGTACGGACGGATTCGACGTGGTCGCTGAGCACGAGGAGCAGCAAATCGCTCCGGCTGGTGAGGTGATCCGGAAGTTCCTACCCAAGGACAAGCCCTGCCTCATTCTCATCGACGAGCTTCTGAACTACATCAGCAGGAATCGGAAGAGCGGCCTGTCGACGCAGCTGTACAGCTTCATTCAGAATCTCTCGGAGGAGGCGCGAGGCAACGACCGCGTGGTCCTCGTCGCGTCGATTCCGGCCTCCGAGTTGGAGATGACCGCCGAAGATCAGTCCGACTACGAGCGGTTCAAGAAGCTCCTCGACCGAGTTGGCAAGGCCGTCATCATGGCCGCTGAGTCCGAGACCTCGGAGATTATCCGGAGACGCCTCTTCGAGTGGGACCCGCGAGCCGTGAGCAGCGGAGGCAAGATTCTCCTACCGCGCGAGGGCGTAGAGGCGTGCTCCCGATACGCCGACTGGTTGAACGAAAACCGGGCGCAAGTCCCTAGCTGGTTCTCGGTCGACCATGCTCGGTCGATGTTTGAGGCCACGTACCCGTTCCATCCAATGGTCCTCTCGGTTTTCGAGCGCAAGTGGCAGGAGCTACCTCGCTTCCAGCAGACGCGAGGGGTTCTGCGCCTTCTGGCCCTCTGGGTCTCGGATGCCTATCGTGCCGGATTCAAAGGTGCTCATGCTGACCCGTTGATCGGTCTTGGCACCGCGCCGCTGCACGACCCGCTCTTTCGATCTGCGGTCTTCGAGCAGCTTGGGGCGTCTCGCCTGGAAGGAGCCGTCACCACTGACATCGCCGGGAAGAAGGACTCGCACGCCGTTCGTCTGGATGTGGAGGCCGTGGAGACAATCAAGAAGGCTCGGGTCCACAGGAAGGTCGCGACCGCGGTGTTTTTCGAGTCCAACGGAGGGCAGAGCCGGAACGAAGCGACCGTCCCAGAGATCCGCCTAGCCGTCGCTGGTCCCGACATCGACCTCGGCAACGTTGAGACAGCCCTGGAAGCCCTGGCCGACGGCTGCTACTACCTCACCACCGAGCGCAACCGGTATCGCTTCAGTCTCAAGGAGAATCTGAATAAGCGGTACGCCGACCGGAGAGCGAGCATCCGAGATCAGGACATCGCCGAGCGGATGAACACGGAGATCCAGGCGGTGTTCCCTGCCGTCGAGGGGGCAGAGCGACTCTTCTTCCCAGAGCAGAGCGGCCAGATTCAGGATCGACCTGTGATCACGCTGGTCGTTCTGTCACCCGAGCAAGCGGTTCAAGACGACCCAGGGATAAAGACGAAGGTCGAGCAGATGACGAAGGAGTACGGCAAGTCTGCCCGAACCTATAAGAGCGCGTTGATCTGGGTCGTGCCCGAGTCGTCTATGCAGATGCGCGAGGAGGCGAGGAAACTCCTTGCGTGGCTAGATATCCGTGACGAGGGGCTGACACTGGACGAGAGCCAGAGCAAGCAGCTCGACGAGAGCATCAAGAAGGCGAAGCGCGACCTGAAGGAGAGCGTCTGGCGAGGCTACAAGAACGTCATGCTGCTCGATAAGGACAACGCAATCGAGATCATCGACCTCGGTCTTGTAACATCGAGTGCTGCCGAGAGCCTGCCGAAGTACATCCTCACAACCCTCCGCCAAAAAGACATTGTGCAGAAGGAGGTGAGCCCGAGGTTCCTCGTCCGGAACTGGTCATCGGCCTTTACGGAGTGGAGCACCAGAGCCGTCAGAGACGCCTTCTACGCGTCCCCTCGATTTCCTCGTCTTCTGTACCCGGAGACGATCAAGGCGACCATCGCCCAAGGCGTCGCCGAGGGTCAAGTGGCCTACGGTGGAAAGAAGCCCGGTGGCGGCTACGATCTCACGTTTGAGTCCGCCCTCGATGCGGCCGACGTTGAGATTTCCGAGGATCTGTTCATCCTCAAACCCGAAGACGCCAAGAAATACATCGAGCCACCGAAGCTCTCGGAGATTGCCGTCAAGCCCGCCTTTGTGCAACTGAAGCCAGCAGAGAGTCAGACATTCACCGTCGAGGGCCATGATCAGTTCGGAAGTGACTTCGGTGTTCCTGAGATCGAGTGGAGCGCGAGTGGTGGCAAGGTCTCGGACGGGCTCTTCTGCGCTGGTGAGGGCGAGGGGTCATTTGCGATCACGGCCAAGGCCGGGCGGTTGACAACGACTGCTGAGATCCAGATTGCGACGGCGGAGAAGCCCGTCCAACCCCCCCTGCCGGTGCTGAACCGAAAGCTCAAGTGGAGCGGTGAAATCAGCCCTCAGAAGTGGACGAACTTCTACATGAAGGTGCTAACCCAGTTGGTGTCAGCCGGTGATGTGAAACTGAACGTCAGCATCGAGGCGGAACCGAAGGACGGCGTAACCGATCAGCGAGTCGAAGAGACGAAGGCTGCTCTTCGGGGACTCGGACTCGAAGACGACGTGAAGAAGGAGTAGTGCCGCTCGGGTTTTGCTGAGACTGCCTGTCTACTCTCCTCGTGGATCGTGGGTCCGAAGACGCCAAAACGCGGTCTTACCGAACCCAGCGATCTCCGCTTGGAGACCGGGCCGGAGGGCCAGACTGAACCAGTGCCGCCGTGCTGACCGTTGGCGGCCTTCGAGACACCCCGTTCCAGGTAGTACTTCAGCAATATCCTCGTCTCCCATCCATGCATCGGTGCCCCGCTCCCTCGCTGTTGGATTCGCCAACATCGTGGAACGCAGGGCAGAGCCCGCCAACCACTTCCTTGTATCTTGCTCGGCGTTCGTAAACTATCTGAAGTCGCAGCTAAGGGTATCAGGCAGATTGGTGCGATTTTGCACGCTAAGGCCGTGAGCGCGACCGCCGGACGAGTCTGCGATTGAGGACATACTCACCGTACAGGACGATGTTGTTCCACTCGATTGGGCTGACGTGGCGCAACAGAGAGAGCTCGATTCCGTGGCGCTCCGGATCGGCCGTGCGAATGACGCGAGAGATGTCTTTGGCCTGCCAGTAGATGATGCACGCCACGATCAGGGTGAGGCAGCTACAGCTATTCATCTGCTCCCAGAGATCGCGGGCGTTGATATGACCCCGGTTCCCGTAGAACAAGTCGCGCGCAAGAGCGTGCATCTGCTCGACCTTCAGGAGGCCGCGTCGGATGCGCGACCGGAGCGCAGGCTCGGACATGTATTGGAGGATGAACTCGGTCTTGAGGATCCGACCGAGATCACGGTTGGCGCGATAAAAGCCGTTCTTCGCACTGAACCCGGCGAGACGTCTCAGGGCGACCGAGGCGGTGGTGTGTCCGGATTCAAGCGAGGCGTAGAAATGACCGAGCCGATCCCATTGGTCGGCGATCCCTCGTGTGTCGATCTTCCGATCCGCTCGGTCCACGAGGCTCCCGAGAATGCCGTAGTCGCGCGTGTCGACCCGGTAGAGCCGCTGCTTTTTGAGGCCCCGAATCCTCGGGCTGAAGCGACGTCCGAGCATCGCGAACGCGGCAAAATTGATGTCGGTGTAGCCGTGGGTGTCCGTGTAGTGCTCCTCGATCTCAAGGTCGCTCTCGTTGTAAAGGAGCCCGTCCAGGACGGTCGCCGCATCCCGATCCGTGCACTCGATGGGCGTGCTGAAGAAGGGGGCGTAGTTGTCGGCGACGAAGCTGTAGAACTCAAGCGCGAAATCGCTGAACCGTGGACTGTAGGTCTTTTGCAGGACTTTTCTCCGCAGCGAATACCGTTGCCCGTCGCTCGCCGAGGTCGTTCCCTCGCCCCAGTAGAGCGAGGTGTCGAGGCCGGCGATTGCCTTGACGAGGACACCGAGCGCTTCGCGCTGGGTGTCCCGGGTGAGTTGCCAGTCCCCGACGCGCTTGAGCTGCTCGTAGGTGACATCGGCGGTGAGCTGCGCCATGGTGTGCGGGCCGATGTTGCACCCATGGGCCATGACGGCGGCGAGGATGACACAGATCTCCTCCGGCGCCGGATCCGGTTGGCGGGACGGCGGCAGGAAGTGCCGCGTGAATTCCAGATCGTTGTCGACTTCGATCAGCAGGTCCGGAAGACGAACCTTTCGCATGTGCGTCGCCAGCCACCGCTGGAGGTGAGCGAGCTGGTCGGCGTCTCCGTCGTCGAGCCGATCGGTGGCATCGACCGACAGCTGCCATCCCTGTTCCGTGACGCTGGCGTAGTCGTTGGTCGGGGCGGCTGCGAGGAACCGATCGAACGCGTCGCTGAGACGTCGTTCAAGGTACGCCGGCGCGTCGACCGCCGTCGCCGGCAGACCCGACCGAGCGAAGAACCGAGCGCGGGCCGTCTCCCACTGCTCATCTGGGATGAAGAAGTCATCGAGGTGACCAAAGCGCTTGCTGTACCGCACGGCGAGATTGCCCGCCCGAATTTCGTCGCGGGTTTTCATGAGAACCGCGCACTCCCACGCCGGGCGGCGCACCGCGTCGCCTGAGCCAATGACCCGCTTCCACCGCGTCGACAAGAATGCGGTTGCCGTTCCCGTGGGGAGTTTGCGCTTGTTCGAGGCGTTCAGATCCCGGAGCACCGCGAGGGCCTGGAGACAGGGCCCGTTCTCGCTCCCGTCTTCCTGAAGGAACGAGACCGCCTCGAGAAAGGCGGGGGTAAACCTCCGGAGAGTGCCGTACCGCGAGACCACGCCGTGCAGCGCGTCGCTCTTTCGGCCCGACACCCATTCGGTGGCGCGCGCGACGCGCTCAGCGAGTTCGTCCCGCGGCACTTGCGCAAAGAGCTTCGCGCGCAGCCCGTGCTCCGGGAGCGTCTCATCGAGAATCAGCGGACCCAGGCGCACGAGGGCCCCTAAGGCCGAATAAATCGTGTTCTTGTGCTGGCCTAACTGTGCGTCGAGCGCGTCGTCGGCCTGGCGCTCCATTTTCGTCATGAACTTCGAGAACATCACCACGACGTGGTCGACGGCATCGCCGTAACTCTGCCAGAGGAAGCAGGCGAGGACGGCCCGGCGCACGGGTTCTTTCAGCTCGCGCAACCGATGGGCGGACGATTTGCGGACCTTGTGGAAGAGCGCTCGCTGATAGTTGCTGTTCAGCCACGAGAGGTCCAGGTCGAGGACGCCCGTCTCCTCGATCAGCCCGAGCTTCCGGACAGCGACCCGCATCGATTCCACCGAGGGATGGCCGGGATTGGACTTGATCGCGTGGAGTGGTGACACGGACTCGCCATCCCTCACGACGAGGAGCGTATCGAGATGGCGAGCCATCTCGTCAGACACGCTCTTCGCCAAACGGTCAACGAGCCGGTCCCGGGCCTGTTGGCGCTGTTCGCCCACGAGGCGACCTATGGTGGACGCGCGCGGGCGCAGGATTCGTTGCTCCGCGAGGAACTCCTCGGCGCGTTTATGGAGGGACGACGTCTGCTCCAAGCGCGTGGCCGCTTCAAACACGAAGGCCTCGAGCCGCCGACGCTCCTCGGCGCCGAAGTGACAGAGACCTCGGTAGCGCGCGATCCGCTGCTGGTGCTCGGAGATCGTTTGACGTCGCCGTCGGTATTCCTCAATGAGAGTCGAGTCGACCCCGAGCTGCATGCCCGTGAATAGCAGAAGCTCATCGAGAACCTCGAAGGGCTCCTGCTTCGGGAAGCGGTTGAGTAGGCGCACAAAGCCGACTTGGTAAGCGAAGCCGAGCTGGTTGTGCGCGCGCCGGCAGCCCTGAACCTCCGCAAGATCAACCGCGTCGAGGGTCGCCCGTTGGGCGAGGTCGTGACGGTTGAATGTCATCGGGGGGCACCCGTCGTAAAACCGGTCGGTTTTGCGACAGGTAACGGGGAAGGCTCACGACGCAGGATCAGGACGCTGATCGCGTTGCAAAACCCTGTCGCATAAGTCATTGTTGCAATTCTACGGGGTCGCGGGCTTTCTGCGACACCCAGACAGGGGGGTGATGATGCTCATTGGGTATGCACGGGTCTCCACCCAAGACCAGACGCTGCGACTCCAGCACGACGCGCTCACCGACGGTGGCTGCGAGAAGCTCTTCCGCGAGAAGCTCTCCGGTACCAGCACGACTCTCCCGGCGAGAGAGAAGCTCCTCGCGTTCGCGCGCAAGGGCGATGTCGTCGTGGTGTGGAAACTCGACCGCCTTGGGCGCTCCCTCCGCGATCTGATTGATGTGGTGAACTCGCTCCAGGACCGCGGGGTCGGATTACGGTCCCTCCAGGAAGCCATCGACACGACAACACCCGCCGGCAAGCTCACGTTTCACATCTTTGCCGCACTCGCCGAGTTCGAGCGCGACATGATCCGCGAGCGCACCCGTGCCGGCCTCGCCGCCGCCCACAAGCGGGGCGTGGCCATCGGACGGCCGCGAGCACTCACGCCTGAACAGATCCTCATGGCCGAGGCGATGACGGCCGACCCAGCCATCTCAACACGTCAGGTGGCGGAGCAGTTTGGTATCCACCGCTCGACGCTCTATCGGCACCTCAACGCTCATCAGAAAGGCTCCGCTTAGCGTGCAAAATCGCACCGATCTGCCTGATACCCAAATCTGCTCCTGCCGATAAGCCTCGGGATCTTCGAGAATTCTCTCCCGCTTGGCCTTCATGCGTTCCAGCGTGCGTCGCACCGCGTAGATGCTCGATGCGAAGCGGCGCTGAAGCATCGCCATCGTGAACCCCAAGGCCCTACCCCTGGCGGAGTCGTCCTGCGACGCCTTGATGGACTGATCTTCAACGTAGCGGGTCAGACCGTCGTAGAACTCCAGTTCATCGTCGTCGATCTGGAAGGGGATGGTCTTGACGTGTCGCTTGGTGAAGAGGCTCTTCGATTTACCGGTTTCGGGATCTGGAAACGTCACGAGGGCTTCCTTGACCCTCCGGAGGTAGAACGGTGCCTCACGTTCCTCCATCGCCTTCTCAAGGCTCTTCACGTCTCCGTAAACGTCCTTGTCGAGCAGTCGAAGGAAGAGACTGAAGTTCTCGGGGTCGCCCTTGTGCGGCGTCGCCGTCATCAGCAAGAAATGATCGGTCATCTCGGAGAGGGACTCGCCGAGTTGGTATGCGAGTGTCTTCTTGTCTTCGCTGTACGCGCTCATCTTGTGGGCCTCATCGACGACGATAAGGTCCCACCGACTCCGCATCAGGCTGTCCTTGGCGTCCTCGACTCGGGAGACCCAGGAGACCGAGGTGATGCACTGGTTGATGTCCTGCCAAGGATTTGACCCGTAGTTCGACCTCAGAACGTCGCCTCGCACGACCGAGAACGACTCCCGGAACTTGTCCTTCAGTTCGCGCTGCCATTGAAAACTGAGGTTCGCAGGCGTGACGATGAGAATCCTTTGGATGAGCCCCCTGACCTTCAGTTCCTTGATGAGCAGCCCGGCCATGATCGTCTTGCCGGCACCGGGATCGTCGGCGAGGAGGAAGCGGATTCGGGGCAGGCGAAGGAAGTAGTCGTAGACAGCCTCAAGCTGATGGGGCAGAGGATCCACCCGAGCGATGGAGAGGGAAAAGTAGGGGTCGTACTCGTAGGCCAGCCCGAGCCGCATCGCCTCGACCCCGAGTCGGAACCTCGCGGCGTCGCCGTCGAAAGGCTGCTTCTCTGGGCTGGCTTCAAGAGCCTGAATCTGCTCCGGCGTGAGGATCGGCTGATGCACTTTGCCGGAGGTCATGCCCTCGCCGACGAGCTTGAGGGAGTCGCCCATCGGGACGATCGTGATCACCTTGACCGGCTCGGGGAGTACCGACCCTCGGACGATCAGGCCCGGCTTCAGATCGCCGGTCTTCACGGCCGGATCTCCGCGCCAGCGCAGCTGGTAGAGCGGCGGCGCCGGAAGACCTCAGGAGCAGTCGGCATCTCGTCCTCCCGTCTGTCGAACCCACTCACGGAGAAGCCATTTCATCGCTGTCGCCTCTTCCACGCCAGACAGCACCCAGCGGGTGAGCCACCGGCCCTCGAAACCGAGAACGAAGCCCGTATGGTTGCGTGCATAGTTGACCCACATTAGATGATTGTTTGATTGCTCAGTAAGGCACAGAATGCCAAGCTTCGCTCGCAAACGTACTCGCTCGAGGCTTCTCTTCGTGCTTTGGTCTCTCGGAACGAGATAGTGGGTATCGAACGTGTCGTTGAACTCTGACGGACGACTGAACCTGAGTTCCATGTTTTCCAGAACATCGATCCGTTCTGGTGAAAAGTATCTATAGAGGATACTAGGACGCTCACGTAACCGTTCGGAGTTGGTCATGCGCTTCTCCGTTGAGGGATGTCGTGCGGAAGGCGTCCGTGCATTGTGCCCAGGCGGAGCTCGACCGCCGCGATGATCATCGAGACGTGTAGGACTTCAGGAAGTATCTGGCCAGTGTCGGCCGTGAAATGAGAGATACTCTGCCGCCAGAGAAAGAGGCTCCCGTGAGCAAAGCACAGTCACCAGGGAAGGGTTGTTACGAAAACCAGGAACCGTGAGCTGATTGAGTCATGGTCGTGGGTCCTACCCGCATCGGAAGCGAGGAGCCGAACGCACGTTCCCTGTCTCACCCTCTACAGTTCGAGTCATGAAGCTGCTTGGAACCGAATGTTTGGACACTTGTGGCTGGTCAACACTCGTCCCGGAGGCTACATCATCTTTTCTCATAGCTTGTCGTGATCATGCTGCCGATAATGTCGTTCAGTAATCGCCCACGAAAATTGCAGAGCATAACGTTGCGTTTTTCGTTTAATGTCGCCAACATGTCTCTGGGGATAAGTCCCTTGTCTTGTGGCGCGTATAGGATCAATGCCGCACCATCTGATTTCTGTTTCAGAATGTCATGTACATATTCCGACCAATCTGGCCAGTACACGACAAACAACGTTGCCAACTGTCCTTTCTCTATATCTCCTTCGTGTCCTATCATAATGATGTTGCGTTCCTTGAACAGCCGTGAATCTAGCAGTAGGCTCTTCAGACTGCCTGCCATATCGCCTTTAGCGAATATCGCTATCTTTCGGCCGGCCAAGCCCCTGCCGAGGCGAAGCAAGGCTGGCGCTATCCCCATAGCCCAAGACACCACTGCAGCTATCACTACACATATGGCAACGATAACGCTCACATATCTCAGCGGCTCCAATAGCTCAAGTGACAAGTCCAACATTGTGTCCTGCTTTCACCAAGTAAGTCTTCACTCGGTGATATCGCCTTTGGTGGAGAAGGATTGCCTGTGTGTTCGGAAACGTCATGCTTATCTCACTTGCCGAAGCGATCGCCAAACAGCTTTCTCCACATTTTACGACTGTCAACCTCATCGAGTTCGTCGAAGGCTTTGCGTGCGCTGTTGGCGGCAGATTCAACTTGTTCCATGAAGCGGGTAAACTCGTTACTAGTCCAGCGTCTAGCCACGTTGAGTGACGGATAGCCTGGATCAGGGACGAAGGGCACGCTGTTCATGTTCCGATAGGCACTGTACGTGCGTTCGATGCCTTCAAGCACGTTGACGACTGCCTTAGCATGCGACGTGGGATAACCGATACTGCCGTGGACGAGGGTTTCAAGGACGTACGACTTCGGACGAGCCGATTCTGTTGGTAGCCTATCCCGCCAGACTTTCATAAGCTTCACAACTTGGACATAGTAGCCGTTGGTTGCTTTGTTCTGACTGACGGCCGCAGAAATCTGACCCTTTGGATGCGTGGCGACCCACGCATGAGCTTGTCGGTCCGGTATCCACAGTGGGCCTCCGTCAGAACCGACTAAGGTGCTTGGAACTATATCTAACCAAACGTTTCTGGCTGCATTCACCCCGATCGATCGGCCTTGGCGTTTTACCTCGGTGTAATACCTGGCGAGAACGCTGTGCATCCAGGCGAGAACGACCTCTGGCGCGGTGTTCGTGTGGTCAATATCTAGAACACATATGACGTCGACATCCTTGATATCTCCGACCGCCGTACTTCGTGCGTACGAGCCCGACAAGAACGTCTCTTTGTGCGCCTCCTTCGTTTCGTCATCGGTTCGCAGTCGCTCGCGAACCTTCTCGTGAGCCGCCTTGGCGGCGGACACGTGTGTTGCGCTTGGCTCAATCGCACTCACTAACGCCTTAAAATCGCTCTTCAGTTCCATCTTTATGGTTTCGTAGGAGGCGACGGAAGCTCAGTCAGCGAGTTCACGTCAAGACCATATGTATTGGCAGTCATTCCGATGAAATCAGCGCACGCTGCGCATCCAGGATCCCTGTCGAAGCCAATTCCGTACCAGCGATTGATCGTCATCTCATCGCTGCTCTCGCTCATCGGCGGCCAAGATGCGTATGGTGTGCCTGGTTCAGGTCTGTTCAGCCAGAGATACCAAGGCGCACTGAAGTCCCGCTTCAAGATACTGAGAGATGTTGGCTTGTCCGCAAGTAACTCCAAGAGTGACAGCTTCGTCAAGAAGGTGGCAATAGGTAGGACGTCCAGAGACAGCCCGGGTTCCACGTCCACTGGTCGATCGGAATACGCTACCGCCGCGGCACCGGCAGCCGAAGACACTTCGACATCAGCGGCCTGTTCCGGCATTGCTGATATGAAGCATTGGTAGCACGGCGACTCTCGTGGTCGCACCCTGAGTACTTGCCCACCATAGGCTCGGCGAAAAGCGCCACCGTACACAGCGACGACGTCCGACTCGATACAAAGGCGGTTGATCAGTAACTTACTCGGTCGACTATCAGTGCCACAGACGACAACGTCTGCTTGCTTGATAAGTTGTGTGATGTCGCTTAAGTTCTCGACGGTGACTCCCACGGGATAGACGGACACTTGAGCGTCTGGATTCTTCTCGAGCACCAAGTCCCGAACAACATTCACCTTGAAGCGACCGACATGAGATACTCCGCCCGGATGACGAACGACATTACCGACGGTGAGGCGGTCAGGATCGACAAGGGCGAAGTGGCCCACACCGCACTTCGTAAGCTCGATCGCCGCATGAGCGCCGCCGGTACCAAGACCTACACAAAGCACTGACATGTCCAGCAGGATGGACGTCTCGAGAAGACCGAGACGCCTTGTGGCAAGTTCTGGCTGGACATTGACCAAGATCGCAGTCATCACCTCCTCGCTGCCGTCGGCCTGTCGCCACGCTTGCGCGTGGTACGTTAGCCCATCCGGGGCAGCAAATATTGATAGGTCGCCCTGCGGAGGCGAATCGATCTTCTTCAGAACGATTCTTAAAGCGGCATCGTTTGTCGTAGCGGTGCAGTGGTCCATGAGCAGGATGCCTCGAACGCTCGTTGGCGCCGGCTGTGCGCCAAGATCGTGTTGAGTAAACGCATCCCCGTCGTCCCACACACTGAGGCGAAGAGAAATGATCCCTTCGCGCTCAAGGCGAGGCCACTGCGACTGCAAGCTTTGGCTCGACAAGGTAACCACTCCGAACATGTCCGCGTCCTCAGCCGTGATGTTTAACGCTGCAGGGGTCTGCACATGCGCAGAGACGGCCACGATGGTACGCTTCGTCTTGTCATACACGAGCTTGGTGCGGCCGGGTCGGCGTTCGGCGATCGCCGTCATGGCCTCTTGAATCATCTGTTGTTGCGGGTCCTTAATCGTCATGATGTTCCCACCATTGTTCGCACAAAGTCAGTGAGTGGACGTCCCGTATTGCGATGCTGTTCGTAGGCTTCAATCCAGAGAAGGCCTTTGAGGAAGACTTTGTGGAGCAAGATATTGGAGTGCCAGCGGTCGTCGCGCCAATGGCAGACTTGGACCCAGCCGGACGACGATGGAGTAAGGGTGTGCATTTGATGTGAGATTCCGAGCGATGATATCGGTCTCCCGTCTGCCGTGTAGAGAGGGTATGGCTCCGTGAGGTACAGTGGCGGGCGCACGTAGGGAAAACCTGATGGAATGGGACTATAGAGGTCGTAACGGTGTCCCGCGTTAGATGAGGCAGTGCCAGACGCCGAGTACGTATCCCTCTCACGATTCCAATAGACGCCGAACTGGCTAAGCCCGTCTCGCTGAAGAACTGCATGTTCCAAGGCGAGCCGTTTACGTTGATCAGTTGTCCACATCTGTGACTGCCTTCACGCGCGTGACTGCCGATTTAAAGACATCAAGGACTCGTGGTATGTCGAGCGCGACCAGACCACTCGGAACAGCTACGACGTCTGTTGTTCCCGTTTCTCGATTCAGGCGGTGTACTTCAAGGATCGCCATTGGCCATGCGGTGCCAAGGGCAAGGGCAAGATAGTGTGGTTCATGCAACTTGGCGACTAATACGCAGCCGAAGCCGGTCGAGTGGAACTCGACAGGGCTTCCACTTGCCTCTTGTAGCGCTTCCGTGAGATGAGAAAGCATCGTTTCGCGTGTCGTAGTATCAACGTCCTGTTTTGGTTCGAGACGAGGTGGCGTATCGTCAGCCGAAAGTCGGACTCGCTGCAAAGCGATTCTGTTCCACGCAAAGAGTTCCTGCTCTGGCAGTGCTCCCGTGGCCAGTAGCGCTTCCCGGACTGGGCTCACACCAGGAAGGACTTTTATCTGCGAGCGAAATGGCTGAGTCTCGTCGGTTGAGAAGTCATAGAGCCAAGGATGAATCCGAATACGTGGCTCGTTTCGAGCGTCTTCTAACGTGACGATAATCTCTGACATCGCCGAGAACTGGTTGCGGGCGCCAATACGGACGATCCGTTGTCGATCTCCTCGGCTTGGTGCCGACAGCCCGAGCCGGTGATGGGAATGCCAGTCGCCGAAGTACCGCATCCTCCAATTCGCGGCGAGGACCTCGCTGAGATGTCGCAGATATTCGACGTCGAGACGAAAGTGAGCGTGATCGCGCTCTGCGCCAGGTCCTGCTTTCGTCGCCAGGAAGATGATTGGGACTTCATGCCAGCGACCGAACAAGTCGCCGCCTGTCTCGACCGACCATGCTGAGGCCTCTGTGGCAATCGCGCGCAATTCCGATTCCCACGTAACCACGAAACTGTGCGGAATGTGCGGAGTCTGAGGTCGAAAACGCCGCTGAACGAATCGGGTGATACGTCGAATTAGCAAGTCCGAATCGGGCGAGGATTGCAAGGACCGAAGAAGCGCTGTGAGTTGTGGGCGCTTCTCAATCCAACTTCGCAGATCGGGGCTTAGCCGCGAGTCGGCGGCAGCGAGATCTTCTGAGGGGATCTGGAGCCTGGATGATATGCGTTCTCTGAGGTCTTCGCTCGGAAGCCTCCGATCAGCCTCGAGATCAGTGACGTACGCTGCCGTAACGCCGAGTTCTCCCGCAAGCTGCCGTAGCGACCACTTGAGGGTCAGCCGTCGATCCTTGATGAGCTTTCCAAGCGTTAACACTGTATGCAAGCATAGCTATGTGAGCATACATTGTCAAGGCAGTTTCGTAAAATATTTGCTTCCGGTCACAGTAGCGCTAGTCTGAGACCGTCCGTGAGGCCCGGCCGACGCACGCGTGTATCGCCAGGATGATTTGACGGGGCTTCGCGGCACGCCACCTTCCAGGACAACATGAATACGACTGGCGGGCGGTCTGGCGCAGTGGCTCGGCCGGCGGCGCGAAGGCGGTTGGGAGTCGTACATGCGCCATGGGTGGCCGCTCTCACCGTCGCCGTCGGCCGTCGGTCACTGGCGTCGCCCGTCCCCCGCTGGGCTCGCTCATCTGGTCGTCACGCTCCCGGACAGCGGCTGGATCCAGACGATCCGTCGAGCGCGGAGATCGAAAAAAAGTTGCGCGGAAAATTTGCTCACAACTCACTCACTCTCTCTATCTCTCTGATTTCAGAGTGGTTACGCCTGCCATTAATTTGACGCTGACCGAAATGCGCCGGGCACCCGGCCGGCCGAGGCCCGTATTCATTGATCTTTTTTGGCACCGGGGGTGGCCGGTCCCCTCTGTTCGCGCACAACGCGCACAGCTACGGTGGTGGAAGTTCGTTTGCACGGTCAGCAGGGTGACGATGCCTCACACGATGTTGAGATTTCCGACCGTCAAGGCCCGCACGGGCCTGTCGCGCAGCACGATCTATCTCCGCATCTCCCGCGGCACATTTCCCGCCTCCGTGTCCCTCGGGGGCCGTGCCGTGGGCTGGATCGAGGCCGAGGTGCAGGCGTGGCTCACCGCGCGGATCGCGCAACGCCGGCTGATCGCGCCGCGGCCGGAGCGGAGGATGGCGGCGGCGGCGGACGGGTACCGGGCGCGGGGACGCACACCCCGCCCCGCAGAGAAAGGGTGGTCGACATGATCCGGAACATCACGGTGGATGGCGAGGAGGCGCTTGCCGTGGACACGGCCGAGGAACTCGGCCGCGCCCTCTTGACCGGCCGGTACGTCGTCGCGTCCGACGCGGTGCGCTCGGAGTACGGGCTCACGGACACCGACAACTCCGACACGCAGGAGATCGTGGACGAGTCGGACTGGCGCGACGACGCGTGGCGCGCAGAGGGGGGGCATTGATGGCGTGGGGCCGAAAGACCACCGCGGCGCAGAAACCCGCGTGGAATCAAGACGACTATCACACAGAGTTTGCCGGCAAGCTCAAAGAGCAGATCGAGCAGGGTGTCGCGCCGTGGCAGAAACCGTGGAAACCCGGCGAGGAACGACTCCCGAAAAACATCCAGACCGACAAGCCGTACCGGGGCGGCAATTCGGTCTACCTCAGCGTGAGGCGTTGGTGCATGAATCGGTGTAAGCGAGCACGCTAGCATCGGCGGAGGGTTCCGGTCCATCATGGAGATCAAGGGGGCAACGTCATGGCCGCAGGGAAGTCGAGCCGAGTCAACCGCCAGTACAAGAAGAAGTACAGAATCCGGAACTGGAGGGAGTACGAGCGTGGCCTCAGGAGCCGCGGCGACGTCACGATCTGGCTGAGCGAGGATGCCATTGCCGCGTGGGTACCACCGAAGAACGGTCTTCGCGGAGGCCAGCGGCGGTACTCGAACCTCGCGGTCCGGACCGCGTTGACGCTGCGGGTCGTCTTCAGCCTGCCGCTCCGCCAGACCGAGGGGTTCCTGGACTCGCTGCTCCGCTTGATGGGCCTCAACCTCAAGGCCCCGGACCACACCACCCTCTCGCGCCGGAACCAAATCGTTGCGGTGCCGCCCCTGACCCGATCCTACGACGGCCCGATCGACTTGATCGTCGATTCCACAGGGCTGAAGATTCTGGGTTGCGGCGAATGGAACGCGCACAAGCACAAGGCATCAAAGAAACGCCGGGATTGGCGGAAGCTGCACATCGGGGTGGATGCCGAGGGGTTCATTGTGGCGGCCGAACTCACAGCGAGCAGCCGGGACGACGCCTCCACACTCCCTGCTCTTCTCGACACAATCGAGGTTCCCATCCGGCGTTTCACCGCGGACGGAGCCTACGACCACAGATCGGTCTACGATCAACTCAGCGCGGCCGGTACAGAGAACGTCGTGATTGTGATTCCCCCTCGTCGCTCCGCGGTGTCGGCGGGGCCAACGGACGGCCCATGGGCGCAGCGTGACACGGCTCTTGAGAGGATTCGCCAGGTCGGGCGACGAGAGTGGCAGAAGGAGTCGGGCTACCGACAGCAGGCACGCGTTGAAAACAGCTTCTTCCGATACAAGTCCGTGCTCGGAGGCGGATTGAAGGCGAGGCACGGCAAGGCACAAAGGAGAGAAGTTGCGATCGGGTGTCACATCCTCAACCGGATGGCCGAGCTCGGTAGGCCATCGTCGTACGCTCTTGGTAGGTGATGGACCTGTGAGCCGGGTTCGTTGCGAGCCAGTTCCGATTTATGCACCAACGCCGTTTCGTTGCCATCAGATCCTCCTGCGCCGCAGGAGAAC
The DNA here is from genome assembly GCA_965222095.1 of Bryobacterales bacterium. Classification (GTDB taxonomy): domain Bacteria; phylum Acidobacteriota; class Terriglobia; order Bryobacterales; family UBA6623. The sequence goes on along the minus strand of CBDCTD010000003.1, from coordinate 589,537 downwards.
CCGACCGCTCCAAACTTCGCTACCGACAAGTGTTCACGATGGCCGGAATCGGCGTTCAGGATGGATCGGAATCAGTGTGCAGGATGGGCCGGAATACACATTTCGAAGGTCCGGGATCCCACGGACGAGCGATCCGCTCGTTAGGGAAGTGACTAGATTGCAGCGCGTTGGGCGTGGAGGCGCCCTAGTTTTCGTCAACCTGACAGTGCCCTCACAACCTGCGACAAACAAGCCACAATAAATTGACATATCGCCATGGCTCCTTTATAATCCAGATATGCCTGAGGTTAGCTACTCACTGGGCGATCTGGCGGACGCGGTCGGCATTGAGACCCGCACCATCAGAAGCTACATCGAACGTGGCCTCCTGCCGGGTGCACTGACGCGCGGTCGCGCAGCTAGCTACTCAAAGGAGCATCTTTCGCGACTTCAGTTCATAAAGTCGCTTCGACGCGCTCGGCCGAACATCGCCCTCAGTGAAATTCGGATCTTGCTCCAAGGGTTCAATCCCGAACAGATACACGCGTTGGCCGGCGGATCGATCATTGCTGCAGCACGCGGGATCGACGAGTCCAGGCAGCCGGCCGACGCTGACGCCGTCGCTGCCGTTGCGGATGAGGCTTGTGAGGTTCCCAGAACGATCGATTGGGATCAGTCCGCGCCGACGCTGACCGGCGCGGAGCGGCTTGTCCGCCTCCTACGGGAACTCAGTGGTTTCATGTCGCCCGCTCCCACATCGAGAGTGGAAGGGTGGCAACGAATTGCGGTAACCCCGGATGTAGAACTGTCCGTTCGTGCCGAGTTTGATGCCAACCAACTGGCGGCATTCCGAGACTTGGCGGATCTGCTCCGCCATCTCCTCCAGAACACGGACGCACTTTCGACGACAGCCAATAGATAGCAACGTGGACCACAAGACCCATACATCGCGGATGGATTCCGCTAGTCTCTTCGGCGACGCTGAAGCGCTCGCTCTTCATCAACTCCGCTTGCTCGAGGGGATGGCAACGGCTGGCCACAAGCGAGCTGCGACCGATGCGTTACCGACCGCCTCGCGCAAGGCTGTAGCACTTCCTGACGTTTGGAAGCTCACGAAAGGAATTGAGCCACATCCGTGGCAGCAGCAGTGCATCGAGAAATGGAGGAAGAACAAGGGACGAGGGACAGTTAAGGTGGTGACCGGTGCTGGGAAGACACTTCTCGCACTATTCACTGTCGAGCTACTGCAGAATGTCGAGGACAAGGATCTACGCGTGGTCATCGTGGTGCCGACCATCGTGCTGATGCACCAGTGGTACGACACATTTCTCAAGCACGGCAATCTTCCCGCCGATGCGATCGGACGTCTTGGTGGTGGCTACGACGAGGATTTTGGCGATCCCCGGCGCGTTCTGATCACTGTCTTGGCATCTGCAAGCGCACAGCTCCCTAAGTTGGTTAAGGAGGCGGACGTCGAGGAACATCTCATGTTCGTCGCGGACGAGTGTCACCGTGCCGGTGCGAGTCAAATGTCGAAGGTGTTCAAGACGAAGCGTCGCTGGTCCCTTGGTCTGTCAGCCACACCAGAGCGCGAAGATGACGACACTTCTAGTTACGACAAGTCGCTCCTGGGAAAGAAACTCGGCCCAATCATCTACGAGTTCACGCTCTCCGATGCACTTAGAGAGAGTTTGGTTCCGAAGTTCACGATCCACCACTATGGTCTGAGCATGACGGTGGAGGAACGGCAGCGCTACGAGGCATTGTCTCGGTCAATAACAGACGCGATGTCGCAACTCAAGTCACACAGAGATGCGGGTTCGGACGGTGACTTTTTCTCCTGGGCCCGCAGCATCGCTTCGCGAAACCAGGGTGAGATGGGCGCGAATGCGATGCGGTTCATATCCGACGCGTCCAAGCGCAGAGAACTACTGAGCCGCATGGAGGCACGGCATGATGCCGTGGTCGTGCTTCTCAGACAGGAATTCACCAACAATCCTGACGCACGCGTCATCCTTTTCCACGAGAGCATCCGTGAGGTTGAGCATTTGTTCGCCCATCTCCATAAGCTCCATCTGCCGGTCATCATGGAGCACAGCAAACTACCGGACTCGATTCGGGAGACAGGCCTGGAGATCTTTCGCAAAGGGATTGCCCGGATCATCGTCTCCGCGCGATCGCTCATCGAGGGATTCAACGTGCCGGCCGTGGATATTGGTATTATCGTGGCGTCATCGGGATCCGTACGACAACGTATTCAAAGTCTCGGGCGCATGCTCCGAAGGCATCGCGGTCCCAGCGGTGAAGAGAAGACGTCGTGCATCCACGTGCTCTACGCCGCCGATTCTTCGGACGAGAGCATCTACCGAAAGCTCGATTGGGACGAAACTACCGGCGTTGATTCCAACAGATTCTATCTTTGGGACCTCGAAAGCGAACCACGGAGTCAGGACGGTCCCCCTAGGACGCCCTTGCCGAGCGAGATGCAGATTGATGCCTACTCGCTCGAGGCTGGCAATAGATACCCTGGACAATACGAGGGTGCGGAGCTGAGTTGCGATTCCCAGCGCAACGTAACTAACACGGCCGGCCAGTATGCGGTGGACACGGCCGACCTGGTCGACGCCATCCTGAAAATCAAAAGGACTGGCGGCAGATTCCGCGTGACCCCGAAACGGCACTTTGTGCTAGTCCGGATTCCAGCCGACGAGGAATGGGAAACGCTGTACGTCACTCAACTGACTAAGCCGCTGCGTTTCGATGTGCCAGCGCGACAGTCTCGATCTAACGAGGAAGCAGTGGACTGGGCCCGCAGGGCCCGGGCCGGCGACCTCTACCCCTTTTCGAGCCTTCCCCTGATCGACGATGGCCTTCGTTTCAAACGGAAGTCTGGTGGCGTTATCAGCAAGAGAGTCCGTGGCGGCGAGGCATTCGCACGGCGTGGAGACAGGGCGGAGAACGCCTGCAAGGGCGCAGATGCTGCGCGTGTGGTGGCCGCGATCACGGAGCTGCAGAAGGTCGGACAAAAGGTAAGTCGAATCGAGATCAACAAAGCGCGGCACATGCTTTACCGAGAAGCTGGGCAACTCCGCTTTATCTGCGCCCTCAATGAAGGACTTGAATTTCCGCACACCTAAAAGGAGTAGGAGACCTTGTGATGAGTGTAATCACAGCACAGTTCCACGCTTGTCCTCCGACGCCATGGAGCGGACGCTATGGGCGGGTAGTGGGAGATAGTACCGTATTTCACCTGCGCCACACCGACGGGCGGCTCTGGCCAGTACTGTACTGGGAGACCGATGCTGGGACTGTGACGTGTCACGCGATCGACTGCGCCGCAACTGTTGAGCTTGTTGACGCCGTGGCACAAGCCAAGCGGCATGTTGGCGGCAATGGTGGCGGGTCGTTCCTGATCGACGAGTACGGAAAGGTCCTCGTGCCGGCGAGCAACGGATCTGGTCAACGATTCTTGGCCGGCCGGCTGAGTGGCATGCTTCTATTCGAGAATCCATTTCTTCCTGAGGGACCCATCGACCTTGGTGACAATAAGGTCTTGAAAGATGGCGACCCATGGACATTACCCTACGTGGGCATGCCATACAATCTACATCGCGGTGGCAGTATCTACTTCTACCAGCACGGCGAAAGCGGTGGCCGGAGCATCTATCCGCCTCGACAAGATGGCGAGCTAATCCGCGCGATTCGCAACGTCCGTCCCTACGGTCCTGTCCGGATTCTCGTGAACCCTGCGGGACTGGTGCTTACCAAAATTCGGTCCGGCATCCCTGGGCAATCCGAAGATTGCTGGCAGCCTGTGTACATCGGTTCTATAGATCCCAGTCTCTGGTTCGAGGAGGAGTGAAGATGGCTACGTTATTCCCTGGAAACTGTCCCCACAACGTGTCAAAGGATGCCAAGTACAGTGTCCGCGGTAGCGATGGACGGGTCGGCCTGACCTACTGCACTGCGGATGACGAGCGGTGGCACATGACCACCACAGCCCATCCTGCACTCGCTAACATGGTGAACGATGTCAAGAGGACGCACGGGAGCGGGCCCAACGGACCGTTCTATATCAACGAATACAAACAGGTCATCGTGCCCGTCGGCGACGCCGCTCAGTATTTCTTTGCCGGAACCTACAACGAGCCACTGCAGTTCGAATTCGACGAAAAGAGAATTAGTGGCGAGCCGCTCGATTTCGATGGAACGCCACTGCGGCCGGGCGACACTTGGGAGGGACCCCATGCCGGAGTGCCCTACGTACTCACAGCGGAGGGGGGTGACGTTTACTACCGGGTCTTTCCGCGCCCAGACGTCGAGAAGCGAGTGAAGCTCAGCGCCGAACGGAGCAGGACCGTCGCCGAACAAGTCGCCCGACTCTTGTCGGCCTTCAAGGGGCCAGGCGGTGGACGTTTCTACGTCAATGAGTTCTGTTCGGTGTTCAGTCCCATCAACGGAGCAGATGGCTTGCATTACATCTATATCGGGCAGATTGATCTTGATTCCTGGTTTCCTAACCCGCTGGCCTCGGTGACTGTGGCCTAGCGGTTGGGCGGTGCACGGCTTAGTGGAGACGACATGGGACAGCAGAACTTCAAGTGTAAAGCTCAAGACTTCATCTGACAGTCCGCCGTGGAAAGCCGGAGTCGGATTGATGAACGGTCACGGCGGTCCGGAAACGGGACTTCGGCACCAAACCGGTAAATCTCATATTTCCCCGCTGTAGTTTGTGATCAGGCGCGTGAGAGAATGAACCCCTATGACTTCGATGGGAGAAATGAAGGTTTTTATTTATTGGGATAACTCGAACATCTTTCACGAGGCTCAGCGCTTCGCCGAGGATGAAGAGCCGGGCGCCCGCTACCGGGTGCGCATTCATTTCGAGAACCTGCTCCGGCTTGCGCACGCGGACCGGACGCTCCAAAAAGCGTACGCCGTCGGTTCGGTCCCGCCTGAAATGCGTAGCCTCTGGAACCGAATGGAGGCTCAAGGAGTCGAAGTCGATCTGTTTGATCGAGGCGACCCCTATCGCGGCGAGCAGCAAATGCCCGATCACATGCTGCAGTTGAAGATGCTCACGGACGCACTGGATTACAACGGAATTCCAGGGATCGTGACACTCCTCACCGGCGACGGAGCAGGCTACCTTGAAGGTGCCGGATTTCACCGGGCACTGGAACGGATGCACAAACGAGGCTGGAAGGTGGAAATCCTTTCGTGGAGGCATTCGTGCAACCAGCGGATGCGGCGCTGGGCGGAGGCGAACGGGGTGTTCGTCGCGCTTGACGACTTCTATGACGCTATCACCTTCCTCGAGCCATCGAAGCCTGGCCACCCATTCGCGATGGCTCGGGAACAGACCGTGTTGGATCTGTTGCAGCGGCCGATGGTGTAAGCCGATTGGGACAGTCGAACGCGCCAAGCCGGCGAACATCGTGCCGCGCTCGTCGAGATCGCCCCAGCCGCGGCATCACTTCACCTGGCGGATTAAGCCGCCACGCTAGATAGTCGGCGCTTCCGAGTTAGACCCTTCAGATCGGCCCGGGCGGGGATAGACCCGCCCCGGCTTTGGCCTAGCCTAGGAATGTGGAGGTTCCCCCGCACACGCGGGGATAGACCCCTCCCTGCTCAATCGTGGTAGCGGAGGCCGTGGGTTCCCCCGCACACGCGGGGATAGACCCTTGCCGCGAAACGACACCGGCAGCTCGGTCCAGGTTCCCCCGCACACGCGGGGATAGACCCGGGAGGGTGCGTGTGCTTACACGCCCCTCCGATCGGTCGCTCCCGGTGAAATCTTCCCGCCGGAAAGGCGAGCGAGGACCTGGAACGGACGATGGTGCGCGACGCCGTCGGCCGCCATCCGAACGTGGCTGGCGCGCGTCGTGAGGCGTCCCCGGCCAAACGGGTTCAGGCCGCGCGCCCCCTTTTCGATCGGCTTCTGACCACGTCTTTGTCCCGGAAGCATGGGACAATGCGCGATGCGCGTTCAGGCCGTCGCGGCACTCCTGCAGAAAAGCGAATCCTCGACTGCGGACACCGTGGCGGCTGTCCGCGCCCTCCACCAGCGCGAACCCGTGCGGATCTTCGAGGACCCGTACGCCTGCCAGCTGTGCGGATGGTTCTGGCGCCTGGTCTTGCGGATTCGCCCGTTGGAATGGGGGCTCAGGGTCATGACGAAGCCCATGGCGCCCACCGCCATGTGCGTGGTGATGCGGGCGCGATATGCTGAGCAGGCCTTGGAGCAGGCGGTCGATGACGGCATCACGCAGTACGTCATCATCGGAGCCGGGATGGATTCGTTCGCCTTCCGCAGACCCGACTTGATGGAGCGGATCGATGTCTTCGAGATCGACCATCCCGTGACGCAACGCAAGAAGCTGGAGCGTATTGGCCAGGCGGGACTGACGATCCCGTCCCGGATGCATGTCGTGCCTGCCGATCTCGAGAAGGTCTCGGCCCTGGATGCACTCGCCGGCTCGGGCTTCGAGGTATCTCGGCCGACGTTCCTGACCCTGCTGGGAGTCGCCTACTATCTCACGGCCGATTCCTTGGCCGAGACGGCTCGTTCCGTATCGCGGCGGCTGCCGGAGGGAACGTGCCTGGTGATCGACTACCTGCTGAATACGGAGGCGACCCGACCCGAAGACCTCCCTATGCGTGAGAAGATGATGTCGTTCGTCGAGCGACTGGGGGAGCCGATGGTCAGCACATACTCGCGTACGGGCATGCAGGCCTTGATGAGGTCACCTCACGAAACGGAAATCAGAGTGTTGTATCGCAGGCGACCCGAGCGGAAGAGCTTCGCCCGATGAGAGAGCTAGACGCTTGCGATACAACGATTTGAAGGAAGTGGCCCCGGTTTGGCAGGGCAATTGCTTTTATGGGGTTTGTATCAGACTCGTGTTGCCCAATGGGGTATTGGCGCTACGCGGAAGCAGATCGGTGACGTCGTCGCTACTCCCAGGCTGATCGGCGGCATCGCAGTTGCCCTGCCAAATCCTACCACGCGAAGCGTCTGTCGCAAAGCGACTTCGTTCAAATAATCGTACGCTAAGCGACTCTCGCCGCCTTGGGAAGCGTCGGGTTGGAGTAAACCCTCGCCTGTCGTCAGGGAAGGCCGCGCAATAGCGTCAGAATAGAGTCGTCCTTTGAATTGATTGACACATCCCGTCAAGGGTCACAGATTTCTTCCTGACAGATTGGATTCAGGACGGGAGACTACAGCTGGCAGCAGAACAAGCACGTAAAACAGGGCAACTTCCAGCCCTTACCGCCGCTCAATCAGCCTTAACGTACGATTTTTCCGTTTCGTGAGGTGACCCCTCCTTGCGCCTCGTAGACGCTGTCCAACAGCTCGTCGTCGTCGAGCAGCTTGTCGATCTGGCGCATCCACGGCTCCCAAAGATCGGCCACTTCCGCGGTCAGCAAACCGTCCCACAAACTCGGCTGGGCGTGTTTTCTGCGGGTCATGTTGGGTAAGACGTACGGAAACACAAAGCGTTACTTTGTTTCGGAGCGAATACGCCCTCCCCGATCAAATCAGCCTCTGAAGCACCCTTTTTGCACCGGAAAGTAGCTAGAGCCGAACCCGTCCTACTAGGCGGTGTCTTTGCGCGCGCTTTTCGTTCGCGTACCTCCGCGGCGGTTCCCATTCTAGTTCGAGCCTGCGCAGGCCACCCACAGAGGCCCCCAGCCTGAACTTCGTTACTCTGGCCGCCCTGCCGGAGCCGACCAGCTCTTCGACGATCATCACTTCGGCCAGTGAGCGCACGATCTCGTCCGGCGCGCCAGCATCACGCAGAGGCTGAAGGGGGTCGGTTATCTCGGCCATAAAGTCCATGTGCTGTCCGGCCAGCGGGTTCGCCGTGCTGAACAAGGCAGTACGAAGCGCCACGTCGGTCAAATCATCCGCCGTCAGCCCGTTGAATTCGACCTCAAACAAGAGGTCTCGGTGACCCTCGACGACCTCCAACTGCAGCTGTATCAACTTGGAACGCGCCGTCGTCGTGGTGCTCCGTACGTTGGCCACTCGAACATAGCGACAGCGGCTAGCCCATGTGAACCGGTGTTCCTCTCCTGCTCCGAAGTTGTCTGGAGCGATGGCCTCAAGAGCGTGCGCGACGTCGTCGCTCTGGACGCGCGCCTTAACAGTGATCTCGTTTCCCGCGCACGTGACCTCGCTTGCCCGGAACGCGATAAAGTCCAGCTTGGTCCACGGGGCGAGATCCTCGGCCGCGATGCCGCGAAGCCGATTGGCCACCTCTCGCTGCAGGTCGGCGGGAGAGCGGAACGTGGGGACCACATGAAACGCGCGGACCTCGTCTAGGAATGACTGTTGTGGTCCCTCGCGCTCCTGCGTGTCGAGCGCCCAGACGGCTATCCGCAGCCCTTGCTGCTCGGCGTGCAGGAACTCAGTGTGCGTAGCCGAGAAGCGCGTAGGTAAGGGCCTGCCGTAGCGCTGGCCGAGAATGCCGACGTAGATCTGGCTTGTTTCGACCTCACCCAGGTAGGCGTCTAGCGGATCGGCGTCGCGTCCGCCGAACTCCTCGAACAGCACGGGCCGAGCACCCAGTGAGCGAATGCCGTTGGCCGCGGCCGCTCGCTCCTCGGGAAGTTCCGCCATGACGCTCGAGATGAACGCGCGCTTGTCGCGAGCCCACTCGCGAACGGTCTCGTCGCGAGGCACTTCCGCCGCCGCTGCACGGTCAATCAAGAGCGCGTCGCGGTCATCGTCCTGCCGACACATGCGCGTATTATAGGGACAGTCTTGGAGGTATGGATAAAGACCATTATCGCTCGCTGCCGCAGTTGCGGGCACGGCGGGCCGGAGCGAGACTTTGGCCCGAGCCGGTAATGGTTCTCGGCTAGGACCAGGACATGACGAACGCAATGGAAAAGTCACCTCTGTGGCAGAGGACCTTCGCGGAGTCCAACGACCCCAACGTCACCCGACTGGTCACATCTCTTCGTGGCGCCCGCGACCGGGTTGGCCACCTAACGTCAAGAATCGCAGCTAGTCTGTCAAGTCTGACAATGCACGACTCATCGCATCTGGACGGTCTCTGGACCGTCGCAGGCACGATCGCCGGCAAAGATTTCCTTCTCAACCCGCTCGAAGGGTATCTATTTGGGAGCGCCGTCCTATTGCACGACGCCGCGCTCTGCTTTGAAGCCTATTCGGGAGGCCGGCAGGCCGTGCGGGAAACGGTTCAGTGGAAGGATGCGTACAACAGACGGAAGGCCAATCAGGGCGTCAACATTGACGCCGTCGAGTTTGAAGCTCTCAGGAGCCTACACGCGACGCGAGCGGCAAGCCTTGCAACCGAGCCGTGGGACGCCGAGAAAGACCCACAGTACATCATTGACGACGCCGACCTGAGAACCCGGTATGGACCGCTGATTGGGGAAATCGCATCTTCGCATCACTGGAACATAGACCAAGTCGCAGAGCGGTTTTCGGTTCGGCGGCCACCGGCGGCGTTCCTTCCCCAAGATTGGACAGCAGACCCGCTCAAGGTTGCGTGCCTGCTAAGGGTCGCCGACGCCGGACACATGGACTCGTCCAGGGCACCGACCTTTCTCCTCAAGATTCTCGAGATGAATTCCATCTCAAGGGCCCACTGGGTGGCACAGAACCATCTCGGTCAACTAACCGTTAAACATGACGACTCGACACAACTCGTCGTGGCGTCCACGGCACCGTTCCGGCAGGACGAGGCGCCAGGATGGTGGGTCGCTTTTGACTTGGTGGCCCAACTCGACAAGGAGCTTAAGCAGTGCAACGCCGTTCTCGCCTCGGCGACAGCGCCCACACGATTCTTCGCCTGCAAAGGCGTCGCAGCAGCAGGCAATGCGAAAGAGCTCGCGAGGTACATTGAGACGGCCGGATGGGAACCGACCAATTCGTTCGTGCATGTGTCAGACGTTACCGCCTTGGTGAGCAGACTCGGCGGTGAGCAGTTGTATGGCACCGACGCGGACCGTCTCGCGATCGCATTGCGCGAAATGGTCCAGAACGCTGCGGACGCTATAGCCGCAAGACGCGTGTTCGATACGGACCAAAGCTTCGAAGGCAATATCAGGATTCGGCTTCGCCGCGAAGATGCGAATGGTCGCTACATTCTGCAGGTCGACGATGACGGGATTGGGATGTCACCGATAACGCTGTCCGGTGACCTCTTGGACTTCGGCAAGAGCTTCTGGGCAAGCGAACGTGCTTCACGCGAGTTTCCGGGAATACATGCCGCCGGACACTCTCCGAGAGGCCGTTTTGGAATCGGCTTCTTCTCGATCTTCATGGCCGCGACTAGCGTGCATGTATTTTCCAGGCGATTCGACAAAGGCCTGGAAGATGTCCGGTGCCTCTCGTTCGACAACGGTCTTTCGCTGCGCCCAACTCTCACCGCGCGAAAACCGGCGGACCTCGGAATGGACGTTTGCACTCGAGTGGAACTGGTGCTCAAGCCGGGAGTGCTCTCTGATCCCAACAGGGTCGAAATTCGGTGCAACGTCATGGGCCACCAGAACTTTCACGTGTCGTTCATGAGCTACGTGGCGGCATTGGTGAGCGGTATTGATGTTCTCATTTCTGTTGAAATGAATGGTGTGCGTACTCAGGCGCACAATGGCTTCCCTCCGAATCCGAAAGATCGAGCCGAATGGCTTCGTTCTCTCTCGTATGTCTCGGCTGGAGTGAATGAACCAGCAGCGAAGCTCGTGGACGCCGTGATACCCAGGCTCCGCGAGATTCGTCACGGCAACACCTGCTACGGCTTGGCGGCGATACGCACCCTTGGAGCCGGCCCGTGTGACTTCCTGTCGGCCAAATCCGTCGGTGGGTTTGCCGCGCGCGATGGGGGCGACTCGTTTGTCGGCCTAATCGACCATCTGCCGAATAGCGCAAAGCGCGACCCCGGGGAGATCGCTGCACCAAGAAGCGCCGTCGAAGCTTGGCTGTCGGAGCAGGTCGACTTGCTGAACGGTCGCCTCTCGCCCGTGGAGTCTGTCGTGGCAAGCTACTCGCTATGTGACTTCGACTACGATCCAATCGACGTGTTACAAGAAATCCTAGTCATAACCTCAGCCGGACACAGCTTTTGGCCCCTGAAGGACCTCTCCACCTTGCTCCGTACCGGCAACAGGTTGGGGTTTCGCGTTGCCGACTATGGCATGCCACACTTGGAAGGGCATGGCGAACAGCATTCGATCACCGGCTTTGCTACTTGCCTCGTCATGGGGAGCGGGAAGTTCAATGAGGCCGAGACGTCAGCGACTGGGCCAACGAAACCGAAGTCTCTAATCGGCGTTATCCACCGGGCCTTGGTAGCTCAAGGCGCAAATCCAACATGGACGACACACCCGGACATGTACAAAGGCCCATTTTCCAGATGCGATTGCCTCGAAGTGCGGATACGACCCGACCGATGAAGGCGACCAGTCGCTCGGGGGGCTCTCTGTTCAGCGCCTGGACCTGCGCCTAAGTTCTTGCCAACACGTCCGTGGCCAGAGGGTTGCAGAACCGTTCCTTTCTGCAATCCCTCCTGGTGTGAACCCGCCGCAAAAATTCTCGCTGGAGCCTGGGTGCTCGCCCAAGCCGAGCAGGATCCTGATACCGCCAACTGCAAACCATGTTAGGCGGCGATCCGCGCCGCAAACTCGCGCACGCCGACCAGTAGATTTCGCACTTGGTCTGCGTTGTACTCATCGTATTTTCCATGTGCAGCCTTGTTTCTCAGGTCAAGCCAAGCCGTGACGTTCTTTTGATCGAGTTTGCTGTAGACGTCTGCGAACGCCAAATCGTTATTCATCGAGTCAGCCTTCTTGGGCTTGCCCGACATCTGCAACGGGATACCCCGGCTCTGGCAAAGGCTTCGGAGGTGATCTTCCAGGACACCGCCCACAAGCACAGCGCAAGGGTCTTTGTAGCCTTGTTCAAGGAGGTGTTCGGCCATCTCCAGGAAGTCAGCAAACACCTCTGCGCGAACCAGACTCTGAAATTTGGAAAGGTATCCAGCATCATAGTCACGTCGAAGGGCTCGGAGTGCACCGGCCTTATTCGCCATGGTGTGAGACATCCATTCTCGGTACGGCGAGGTGGCGGGAGCGAGGCGGTCCAACGTGGTCGCCAGAATGGTATCGACCTCTGCGTAGAGCGACGGTCCCAGGTCTGAGAGATCGTCGTACTCCGCCTTCGCTCGGTGTGTAGACCAGAATTCGAGCGCCGCGTCTATTTGCTTCAAGATTTCCTGCTTGGTTTGTTCCACCGTCTCTCCCCACAAGGCCTGGAGTCGGCCAGATCTGGCCGACTCCACAACGATCTGACCTGCCTGCCGTTTTTTCGGACCAGTGATTTACTGGAAAACAGCGCCGGTCGGGATTCTCAGTTTGTGTCCGTGGTCGTCCTGGTCAGCGCGAGCCGACATCGCCGGCGGCGGGGGTGGGAACGGTGGTGAGAGCGTCCACGCCCGCCCGCCCCCCGCTGGGCTCACTCATCTGGTCATCACGCTCCCAGATAGCGGCTGGAACCGGGCGATCCGTCACAAGCGCATAGCCTAAAGGCCTTCCATGTCGAACATGTCGAAATAATCCAATCCTCGGGCTGCCGTAGCCAGTGATGGCAGCTATAGTGTAACATTTAATGTTACACTTCCTTTTATGATCAAGGGGTTCGCTTCTAAGGTCCTTAGGAGGGCGTTTGAAGATGGAAACTACCGGAGGATCAACCCTCAATGGAGGGCCAGGGTTGAACTTCTTCTGGACGCATTGGACGCAGCAGAGAAAGTGGAAGACTTGAACCTCCTGACGCTCGGCACCCACCCGCTGAAGGGCAATCGAAAGGGTGAGTGGGGAATGACCGTGACGAAGAACTGGAGGATTACCTTCAGATTCGAGGCGGGAGATACCGTCGAGGTAGACCTGGAAGATTATCACTAGAACGGAGGGCGTGGCATGGCTAGAAATCTGGAGAGGCGGCCTACGCATCCAGGCAGGTTGCTACGGGGCGAGATCGAGGCTCGGGAACTCAATCAAGGGCAGGTGGCGGATCTTGTCGGTGTCGGGCGCAGGACCATTAACGAGATTTGCCAAGGACGAAGACCGATGAGCACTGACATGGCGCACCGGATCGGGAAGCTCTTCGGCAACGGTCCGACGCTCTGGATCAACATGCAGAAGGCGATTGACATGTGGGACGCTGAGCGCGAGCACTCGACAGACTACGCAAAGATTCAGACCTTGGAGATAGCTCGATAAAGCTGCTTATCGAACTGTTTGGAAGGCATTGTCACGTTAATCGTGTTGAGCCGCAAAGGCCCGCATGGATTCCCTTTCAGGCGGCTGCACTCGCGGTTTCCCATACATTGAATGCGTCTTTCCGAAATCGTTTGAACGTGAGTCTATTGCATAAATGACGTTGGAGGTAAAAGGTATTGTAAACGGCGGCTTGGATGTTCAGGAAACGTTGGGCCGAACCCGGTGATTTGAAACGCTGCTGTTTTCGTTCTCGACGCCGGACGGGCTGATGCGAATTCTCGGCACGATTATTCGCACGCTTATTGTCGATGTGTTGAGCCGTTAGGCCGAGGATTCGAATGGCGACGTGATAGGACCTGAGTTTATCGGTTGTGATCCGGGTGGGTGTCCAGCCTTGTTTCTTCAGTAGTTTGCGCATCAATTTCAATGCTGCTTTGGCGTTCCGTTTCGATTGCACGAGGAAATCCAAGACCTCGCCTCCATTGTCGATCGCGCGCCATAACCAATAACGCTGCCCACCAATCACGATGACCATCTCATCAAGATGCCAATAGCCGTTGGGAATGGGTCGCATGTGGCGCAGGTTTTGGGCAATCGGCGCACCAAACTTGAGGAACCAGCGCCGTACGCTCTCGTAGGAAATATCCAGGCCTCGCTCCGCAAGAAGATCCTCCACATCCCGATAGCTCAGAGTGAACCTGGCATAGAGCCAAACGGCGCGTCGAATGATTTCCGGTGGAAAGCGGTGACGTTTGAAGGAGATGGTGTCCATCCCCAAAGGCTACACCGAAATCACCAGATCGAGATTAGAGCACTTAACGTGACAATGCCGGCCAGGGTAAAGCTCATGGTGGTCGATGAAGCGTGGCGCTACCTCCAAGACCCGGCGGTACTTTCCTATCTCGCGGAAGCCGCGAAGACGTGGCGCAAGAAGAACGCCGCGCTGATTATCGCCACGCAAAGCGCCGTGGACGTGACCGGGACCGCGGGGGCGGAAGCCTTGCTTGAATCCATGCCGACCAAGCTGTTTCTAGCCAACCCGGAGTTGCCGGAGAAAGCCGCCGAAACCTTCCGACTCAACCCTTCCGAAGTTAATACCATTCGAGGCTTGATCCCCAAGCGAGAGCTTTATCTACGCCGCACCGACGCGGCGGGTATCTTGCGGCTCGAAGTTGATCCGGCCAGCTACTGGCTTTACACCTCGTCACCCGTCGATGCTCACAAGCGGGCCGAGGCAGTCCGCAAATACGGCCTGGTCGAGGCCATTGAACATCTATCTAGGAGGTAGCTCATGTTGAAAATCCTTACACTCGTCACGGCGGCGCTCGTGGCGCTCACTATTCCGCTGGACGCTCAGGAGAGCGGCCCGCGGCGAGAAATCATCGAAGCCGAGGCGGACGGCGCGGTAATTCACCGCGTCGGCGGGCAAGATCAGATCGTCAGAATCCGCGCCAAGACCCGCCACACCACCGTTATCGTCCTTCCTCAAACGGAAAACGTACTAGATTTTGTCGTTGGAGATTCCGAATACTGGCACCTGACCGGAGCCGCGAATCTCGCGTTCCTCAAGCCCATTGCCGAGGGCGTCACTACCAACGTGGCGCTCGTTTGCGAGTCCGGGCGCATCTACTCATTCCTCGTCACCGAGCAAAGCAAGGGCCAGCCACATCTTGTAGTTCGCATCGACCAAGAGGCCGAAGCCGACCCGCGAATCTCACCGGGTAAACATGAACCGGCTTTTGTCGCTCGCGGGCGGGTTGTCGCCTATCAGCAAATGGCGGAGACGGCCATCGAAAGAGCTAGAGCAGCGCAGATCGAAGCGGACAGCCGCATTGCGGACGCGGCGGCGCTTGCGGCGGGCGACAGCCAAGCGTTCCAAGCGGAGTATCCTACACGGCTCAAGTTCCCTTACCGGCTCGATGACAAGGCTATCAAGTGGCCGTTTCTAGTCGAGGGAATGTGGCACGACGGGCAGTTTACCTACCTTCGCTCCAACGCTCAAGAGTCGCCCGCGCTGTACGAACACAAGGACGGAAAACCCTCGCTCGTGGCCTACGATCTTGGCGAGGACGGGCTGTATATCGCCCGTCACGTTTTGGGTGACGGCTGGTTGCAAATCGGCAAAGAGAAAGCACGGTGGCGCTTCACCGTGCCGGAGATCGCGCCGTGATCGAGTGGAAACGACTCTACAAAAAACCCGCAGGATCGTTGCCCGGTGGCGTCGTCACTCAATGGGGTGTGGGAGTTATCACTGTGGGGGTGCTCATCTTCCTAAGCTACTGGATTCTTTCGGGTAGCGGGGTGCCAGAGCAGCTTGCCGAAGTCACTCAGCAAATCGCAACCGCACCGCGCAACTACAGCAATCAGATGACGGCGCGGGTGGACGAGGAAACCATGAGGGCCGACACGAAGCGGCAGGCGGCAGATCGAGCGTTGCGGGTGCGGCAACAGCAGCAAGCCAACACCGCAGGAGTCGCGGCGGGCCAAGTCACCGCCAGCGAAGCGGCGGTACTTGCCGGGCCGAGTCCCGACACCGGGCAACCCTACACCGAGGAAGAATGGGATCTCCGCGAGCGCTTGCGCCTGGAAGCCGTCGAGCGCCGGAGCCGTTCGCTTCGCAGTTCGCCCATTGCACAGACCTACCGCAAACTGGACGGAGGCGGCGGAAGCGTCGCGGAGCGCATCGTCAACGATCCTATTGCAACCGCCAAAGCCGAAGGCGCGGCGGCGCTGCAAACCGCCCTAGATACCATTGGGACAGTCACCAGCGGCCTCGAAGATCAAATTGCGGCGGAGGCGCAGGCGGATCAAGACTTTATCGCAGCGCTCCGGGGAACACCCGCCACGCCCGAAGCGGCCCCGCTTATCCCCGCCGCGACTTCGGGCAGCGCCACGGCGCAGGACCACTCTTCTCCGGCGCGGGTCGAGACAGCGAAAGACCCGCCCGGTTGGGAGCGTATCTATGAAGGCTCATTTTTAGAAGCGGCGCTGGTAACACAGCTTTCCGGCGACTTTCCCGGCCCGGTCCTGGCCGTGGTTTCCTTGCCCTTCTACTCGGCAGACCGGCAACGTGTTTTGGTTCCGCGAGGGGCGCGGATTATCGGCACGGCGCAGGCCGTGGGAAACCAAGATCAATCGCGGCTGGCCGTGGGTTTCCACCGCTTGATCTACCCTGACGGGCGTTGGGTTTCGCTCCAATTTCGCGGCCTCAATCAACTTGGCGAAGGAGCCTTGAAAGATCAAGTGGACCGACACTACTTCTCTATGTTTGCCGCAGTCGGAGCGGTAGGCGTCCTCAGCGGCCTCACGGCGGCAGGAGGCAATCCCTACCAAGGCGGAACACAGGCGATGAGGTCCGGGGCAGGGCAGGGACTCGGCCAAGCCGCTACGCGCATCCTGGATCGTTTCTTGAATCGTATGCCCACCATCACTATTCGCGCCGGACACCGGCTCCGCGTTTGGCTCACATCAGACGTGCTGGTTCCCCGGCCCACAAAAACAAAAGGAGAATGAAAAATGAAACAACGAATCTTGACCGCAGTATTTGTTATCCCACTCTTTATCGTCCTGAGCACCACGCCCGCTTATGCCATCCTTGGCTCAATCCTGGCGGGTATCCAACGGGCGCAAATGATCGTCAATCAGGGCGTCCAAATCTACAAAGACACCATGGCGAAGATCACGTTTGACGGGCAGTTGACCGAGATGATAGATCAAGCGTCGCACCTGAAAGAGCAAGCGCTTGGAACCGTGGGAGCGCTCACCGATCCCTTCACCGAATTGGCGTCCGCGCCGACACAGTTTATCGGACTCGGCTTGAGTTGGAAGAATGAATTTACCGGCATCGCTCACGACATGGCCTCTAACGTCGCACACATGGGCGACAGCGGCAAGGGCTTCCGGGAATCGTGGAAACAACGGCTCACCGCCGCCGATACCGTGTCCGAGATCGACATTCTCAATCTGTTCGAGAACCCGGAGATCGCGGCGCGGGCTTCGCGTGGCTTTCTCGCGGCGCGGGAGGAAGGCGACAAGCGCCTGGTGCTTAGTCACACGATGAGCGACACGGCCTCAAATCTCATGGTCGCGGCGAAGGACGCCGTAGAGTCGTATAAGGGCTTGCAGAACAACACCAACGTATCCAACACCGCGCTTGCTCAATCGCAAATTGCCGGAACGGTGACGCAAGGCAACCTCACCGCTGCCATGGCTCAGTTGATGGCATATTACGCGGCGAAGGACGCGGCGGAGGCTTACGAAGCCGAGATCAACCGGCGAGGGGCGCTGACCGACCGGGTTGCTTTGCGCCAGCAAGCCGAGCTTGCCTACGACGCGCACATCGCCGGGATTGATGCTAACCGGCAAACGATGCGAGAAGGGATGCTCTTTCCTATTCCCGGTCACTAATCCGTGGTAGTCAATGCAAATCCAACTCGATCCCGGCATCCCGACCGATCTTTCGCCCCAAGATATGAGGAACTTCAAACTGTTCCTCGATACCGCCCTCGAATCACTCACAGCGGCGGCGGGCGCGGAGGTATTCACCTTGGGCAATCAGATGTTCGGGATGCTTGCCCTCATCGTCCTGGTGTTGAGCGGGTTGAAAATAGCTTTCGGCGGGGGTTTGCAGCCGTGGGAACTGGTGCGCATCATCATTGGGATTTGGATTCCATGGGTGATGTTGCAGTTCTACACGAACACCATTCCGGGGATGATTTACACCTTCCCACACATGATCGCGGCGGGCGGCAACTGGCTCAATGACCTCCTGGTTGACGACTCTGTTAACTCGGTCCAAAGAGAACTCACAAAGCTGTTTAAGGAGCTTGCGGACGCTCAAGACGCGGCGGTCGAGTCGGGCGATATCATTGACGTTTTGACTAGCGGGTTTCAAGCCGCGATGACGCAGATTACGGGCTTTGTGGTCGTCATCTTCATGGCCCTTATGATGCTCGTGCTCTCCGCCGTCACCTACGCTCAAGTGATCTGGGCGCAGATTGCCCTTGCCATCCTCATCATTCTGGGTCCGGTGTTCATTCCGTTTCTGGTGTTCGAGCCGCTGTCATTCCTGTTTTGGGGCTGGTTCCGGGCGATGATTACCTACTCGCTCTACGCCGTGATTGCCGGAGCCGTGTTGCGCGTGTTCAGCGCCGTCGGAATCGCTTTCATCACGAGCATGGGGAGCGCTGACCTGAATTTCAACAGCCTCATGGAAGTGGGCTTGTGGATGCTCGCGGTCGTGCCTTTCTTTATCGCCGGAATGCTGGCAAGCCTCAAAATTGGCGAGATGGCCTCGATGCTCGTCACCGGAGGCGGAGCAGGCGGGAGCGGCTTGATGGGCATGGCAACGACGGCGGGAATGGCCGTAGCCAGCGGAGGCACGGCGGCGGCGGCGAAGGCGGGCGCGGGAGGCATGAAATGAAGAAGCCCGAAATCAAAGACGCCGGAGCCGAGTACGCCGAGATATGGGGCGAGGCGATCCACGCCAACCGTCATCTACGGATGATCTCCGGTGGACTGGCTATCGGAGTGCTCTTGCTCATCGTCGTCGTCATCCGCATTGTCTCGGTCGAACCCCCGCGACCCATCGTCGTGAGGGTTGATGAAGTTGGGCGGGCAGAGGCCGTGTCCTACGAAGCGATGGAGGCCCAGGCGGACCCGCTGGACCCCACCAAAACCAAATATTTCCTCAACCGCTTTATCTATGACTTCTACTCGCGGCGGCGGGCCACCGTTGCCGAGAACTGGTCCCGCAGCTTGCGGTTCCTCAGCACCGAGCTTGCCAATGCCTCGTTTCGCGCCGAGAGTCAAAATGTCGCCCTTCTCGCGGCGGGCGGAGCGCGGGACGAATTGCAAGTCTCCCGCGTCATCTTGAGGATTCAACCCAACCCTCAGCAGCCGCACAGCGCCACGGCCGATTTTGACCTCGTGCGTATGGAGATGGCAAGAGAAGTGAGCCGGGAGCGCTGGACGCTCTCGCTTCAATTCCTGTTCCTCGAAGAAATCCCCCCGGACTTGATCGTGTCCAATCCCATGGGAATCATCATCAACTACTTGCAAGGCGACCGCGCCACCGTCACCGGAGATCAGTAGATGATCGAGCACTTGCGCGGGAGAGATCGCAAGCTTGAACCGCTCGGCTGGACCGGCCAGGACGCGGAATGGATCGCGCTGGTTTGCCTTCACAGTGGCGTCTTCACGCGGGCGCAGTTCTGTGATTATTTCGATACCTTCCGTAAGCACGCTCACCGTTTCGTCAAGACCTTGATCGAGCGGCGGCAAGCCGTCGAAACCGATCTGGTTGCCTTTAACGGCGGAGGGAAGACATGCCGTATTTCGAGCCACACGATCTACCGGGCGCTAGGAGTTGAGAACATCCGTCACCGGCGAAAGGCCAGCAAGCCGGTCGTCATACGGCGGCTTTTGTCGCTGGATTTTGTGCTGGAACATCCGGGTATGAACTGGCTCCCCGCCGAGGCGGAGAAGGTCGAGTATTTTGAAAAGCTCGGCTTGTCGAAAAAGCTCATTCCACGCCGGATTTACTACGGTATGGCTGGCAACCAGAAGCGCTACTTTGCGCTCAAACTGCCCCTTGCCGTGGACCCTGAAATCGTCACTTTTGTCTACATCGATCCGGGTCACCAGACGGATCGGGAGTTGTACTCGTGGGGAGCCGCGCATGGGCCGCTTTGGGAGGCGCTTCGCAAGAAGGGGCGGCAGGTTCGGGTGATCGGAATTGCCGTTGAAAATACCACCCTGGACCGCACGGCGCGAGTGCTTGAAGCATGGGCGGCGGCGGACCCAGGGACACCCGATGAAGGGCTGACGGCGAAGCAGGAGATCAAGGCGATAGACGAAGCGATGACCCGCAAGGACCGGGAATTTCTAGCCCGGTACGGAGGATTCTCCAAAGCTGCAAGACGGTCTGTGGAACTCCAACGCCGCCCCGAAGCCAAGCTCACCGAAGGAGTCTCGATTGACGACTTTTCGACATGGCGGGCCGTGCGGTTTGCGGAGCGAGATGAGGTTGGCTGAAAGGAGGTCTAAATCCATGCTTTTTACTGCCCCAAAAGGCCGCTGGTGTCATGCCCCGCCCTCAGAGGGGGGGGTGGGGCATGAGTTTTGGCTTAGGTGTACCACAGCCGTATTCGTCTATCTGACTCATTCCGCTGTGGTTAGTTAATTTGAAAAGGCCAGCATGCGTCCCAAGGGCCGCATGCTGGCTAGGACGAGAGCGACCCCCCCCAAAAACAGGGGGGTCATGCGGACACGGATAGATGGCATTTGGGGCATGCCTCTATCCGGTCCGATGACAGGTCGCTCTCGTCCTCATTTATCCCTGCGGGAAGGCTGAAAACAAGGAGACGAACCACCATGCGATGGCGCGAGATTGGCCCCTACTTGAGGGAGCTTTGGCAGCGGCCCGCTGGCCCGATGAACTGGAAAAACCCGATCCGGGTTTTCGCCGTCCTGGGCTGGCTGGTCGTTCAAGGTTTCGTGCTGTTGGGGTGGGCCGGGGTTCGCGTGTTTCAAGGTTTCCTACTGTTGGGGTGGGTCGTGTTTCGCGCCGGCCAATTCGTTGCAGGGCTTCCGCCGCTGCTACTCTTTTTTTTCGCCGCCGTGGGGTGGGCCGGGTGGAGCTTTGTACACCGTCCCTTCCCGCCGCTCGAAGAACACCCGATCCTTGTTTTGGTGGAATACCACACCCCCAATTTCTTCAATGCTCTGGTCGTCTGGTACTACGTTACGCCCTTCGCTGTCGTCATGCTGACCGGCTTTATTTCCGTCACCATCTGGAGGGTTTGGCTGGAAGGGCGGCGGAGCGATTTCGCCTCCTTCTCCAAGCTCCCGCCGTGGCCGCTTGATCCCAAACAAAAGGCCCCGGCCATCGTCATCGGGGAGGTCCATCACCCGGTCGAGGCGCGGGAGATTTTCAATCCCGCATGGCTCACCATCCCGGAGCGCGGACTGTATACCGGCGTGGCGATCTTCGGAGCCGTGGGATCAGGCAAAACATCGGCTTGCATGAACCCGTTTGCCCGCCAGCTTCTCGGCTGGCAAGCCGACGACGAGCAGAAGCGGGCGGCGGCGCTCGTGCTAGAAGTCAAGGGAGATTTCTGTCACGACATCCGCCAAATCCTGGTCGAGGCGGGCCGTGGTCAAGACTACATCGAGCTTGGCATGGACGCCCGCTCTCAATGGAATCCGCTCTCGGCCTGGTGGCTCGATTCGTACTCGCTGGCCTACACCGTTTCGAGCCTTCTCAATCAGCTATTCGGCAAGGGCAAGGAACCCTTTTGGCAGCAAGCCTATACCAACCTGGTCCGCTGGATCATCGAGCTTCACCGGGTGTTCCCGGAGCGCTGGGTGACGTTGCAACAGGTCTACCGCTGCGCCATCGACCCGGAGCTATTCGCGGCCAAGATCGAGGAAGCCAAGAAGCTGAGCGACGACCTCAACACAGGAACCGTTTTCATTAAGGAACACGTACTACAAGCCCAAAAGTTAAACCTTGCCGAATGGAACTGGGTCGATGCACCGGACATGAAGGATGACGTGCAAGCCGTCTACACGCGCCCGCTGAAAGAGAAGCTAGACGAGCTCAAGATCCCGCATGAGATCGTTTGGGAACCCGGACCCGGCGAAGACACGAGAGAGCGCGTGGAGGCCGTCAACCGCTGGTTTGTCCACGACTGGCAAACCCTAGACAACAAGATCAGGTCTTCGATTGTGGAGGGCGTTTCGGTGTTCCTTGCCATGTTCGATATGCCGGACGTGGCGAAGGTGTTTTGTCCCGTCGCTCCGCATATCTCTGACGATCCCCAAGCCATCATCCTGCAAGCCGCAATCAAACGGGCCAAGGCGGAGAAGGACGCGAAGGAGCCGAAGCAGCCGGAGGCCGAGCCGGAGCCGGAGCTAGAGGCGGAGCCGGAGCTAGAGGCCAGCAAGCCCAAGGCAGCGGCAGGGATCGTCTACACATGGGGAGGGCAACCGAAGGAGGCGAAGCAGCCGGAGCCGGAGCCGGTCAAGACACCGGAGGCTCCGTGGGTGGTGGTGGAGCCGGACGACAAGACACCCGACCCCTCAACCGAGAGCAACCAAGCCGCTACCCCCACTCACCCCAATATCAAACAGACCGCGCCGATCACGCAGCACCTACCGCCGCTCTTTGAATTGATCGAGCAGGGCAAGGTGCTGGCCTTGAATATGCCCGCTGGTATCAACCCGGCGCTGGCCCGCGCCGTGGGCGTGATGCTCAAGAACGCTTGGCTACAAGCGCTTCTCATGCGCCCCGCCGAGATGAAGCACTCGCCAGGCCGGTACTTCCGGCCCGCCGTCTTTATCTGTGACGAATATCAAGCGTTCGCTTCGGTGGGCGAGGACGACCCATCGGGCGATGAAAAATCCTTTGCTCTGACCCGGCAATGCCGCTGCATCCCGATTGTCGCCACGCAATCTATTTCCTCGTTGCGGGCCGTGTTGGGAAGCTCGGAAGCGTGGCGCTCACTGTTGCAGACGCTCCGTACTCGCATCTTCCTATCGCTCAGTGACGACGCCAGCGCCAAGATTGCATCGGAGTTGTGCGGCCAGGTGGCGAAGATCAAAGAATCCTACACCATCAGCGAGACCTCCAAGCGCTCGGAAGTCTCCCCACTCTCAGGACGCGCCGGAGGCGGAGGCGGGAGCATGGGCGCGACCAAATCATTCCGGGAGCAGCGGGAGGCCGTGTTTCACCCGCGAGACTTCGCCTTGCTCTCAAACTGTCAAGCGATCTGTCTGCCCTATGACGGAGCGCAGTCGCTTGAACCGCGCCGTGTCTACCTGAAACCGCACTATCTACCAGCCGAACACTCCTATTGGAGAGCGAAGGAGGCGGGCCAAATATGAGCGCCGCAAGCGGACTGGAACACCTGAAACCATTTCTACCGGGTTTGGAGAGCGCCCTTGAAGATCCCGAAGTGAGCGAGATCATGATTAACGGCCCCGGTAATGTATGGGTCGAGCGGGCCGGACGGCTGGCCGCACACCCCGCGCCGGACCTAGACGACGCGGCGCTGTTACGGGCCGCTATCCACATCGCCCGTCCTTTGGGACTGGACCCGTCAAGCACCCCTATTGTCGATGCTCGGCTCGATGACGGATCGCGGGTTGCTATCTGCGTTCCGCCCGCCAGTCCTCAAGTCGCTATCACCGTGCGGCGCTTTGGCAAGCGGTCGTTTTCGGCGGATGACCTCGTGAAGCAAGGCGCACTCCCCAAAAACGTGCGGGCCGAAGCCGAGCGGGTGTTGCGGTCCCGGCGCAACATCCTGGTATCAGGAGGCACCGGATCAGGCAAGACCACGTTGCTCAATGCGCTCATTGAACTGTTGCCCGATGACGAGCGAATAGTTGCCATCGAGGACACGCTAGAGCTTCGCATCGAGCGCTCGAATTGCGTCCGCTTCGAGGCTCGCGGTTTGCAGGAAGGAGCGGTCACGATCCGCGATTTAGTCCGCCACGCTCTACGTCACCGCCCGGATCACATCGTCGTGGGCGAGGTTCGCGGCGGAGAGGCGGCGGACCTGCTGCAAGCACTCAACACCGGCCACGGCGGATCGCTGACGACCGTACACGCCAACAACGCCACGAGCGCCCTATCCCGAATCGCCAGTTGCGCCATGCAAGGCGGCGGAGAGCTACCGTGGGAAGTCACCTGTAGAGGCGTCGTGGACGGAATCGCCATGGTGATTCACATGACCCGCCACGAGGGGCGGAGATTCGCGGAAGAGGCGGTTTACGTCAAAGCCTACGAAGCGCGGACCAACCAATGGGACATTCAAAGAATCACGGTCGAAGGGGCTTGACCCTGCCCCTTCCACTCAGGGCCAAGATGACCGGCCTCGCCATGTTTGTCGGCGGATTCATGGGCCTTGGAGCACATCGTGTTGACCGGCAACTACGACTGGAACTCCGGGGCCGCCGTGCGGACCAACGCCCGTCCGTTGAACCTCTATCCCGCGAGGATCCGCGCTTAGCGCTCCACGCCGAAAGCGACCCTTAGAGTAATCCTACGAACAAACCTTGCGATGACCCCTTAAAGCTCGGAACAGATTATCGGGTACCAAGGGAAAACTGCAAACAGGTCGCTGACCTTGCCGAGCAGCTCCTGGATGGTCAGAGGCCTCTGTTTTCTCCCGAAGTGGACGCGGCGGCTGGGCGAGGTCGAGTGGGTGGGAGTGTCGGCGCGTCGCGGCTCGCCGGACACGTAGGGATTGACCGTGACTGAGGCGGCCGCGAAGCTGGGTTGTAGGCGGTAAACGTTCTAGCGGCTGCTAAACGGCCACACCGGCATATCGCCGACTATGGCGCTGGCGTTGGAACGCATCGGTTGGAGCAACGCCGCTTTCTGGGTGCGGCGCCAGGCCATGCGGATATATCCGGGTGTACAGATCGCAAACCCTTGGCACAGACGGTGTCCCCAATGACAGGGAAAACATTTCCGGTCAGGCTGGAACGTAACGCCGGACACTGACTTCGTTTGCCCGCGCGCGCATCTGCGAGGCGTCGTGCCAGGCCTGCATCCGCAGCAGCATGTCCATACTCACATCAAAGGCCATCTCGATGCGCAGCGCCATCTCCGGGGACAACGCGGCATTGCCGTTCAGTAGGTCCGAAAGCGTCGCCCGGCGGACACCGAGAATCTCCGCCGCCTTCGTCACGTTCAAACCCAGTTCCTCAATGACCTCCGTTCGGATGAAGTCGCCCGGATGGGAAGGGGTCATGTTCACCTTGATGTCGTTGGTAGCCATCAGTGGTAATCCTCCAAGTTCAAGCGGTCGATGTAACCGTCCTCTTCTTCAAACGTGATCCGCCAATTACCGGAAACCGAAACGCTCCATTCATTCCGCCGGTCACCTGAGAGCCGGTGGACGCGCCAGCCGGACGGTGCATCGCCAATAAACCCGTCGATGTGCTCGGCCAGAATCAGTACCGTCAAAATCTTACGCACCCGGTCGACCAGGTTCCGCCGCAGGAACCGGGGGTTGTCGTCCTCGATCAGCCAGCGCAATCCCCGGTGACGGACAGAGCGAACGATCATGATAATAATGTACGGTAATACCGTTCACCGCGCAAGTCCTTTCTCGGCTGCCGCCAGGAAAGCTTCTGAGGCTTCACTCACGATGTAGTTCATGTTCAAGCAGAGCGATGAAGCGGCGAAATCACGCGCCAGATGACCTTGTTGCATGGATCATCCCGAAGGATGTCTTATCATTGGTTTTTTCAACGCTGGGGGTAGTCTAAATGCCACATAAGTTCAACGCAGCGCGACGGCACAAGTTTGATAAGGTGCAGTACCGGGTGATCAACTGGGCGGAATATAACGAGAGCTTGCGCCAACGGGGTGACCTGACGATTTGGGTCAGTGAGGAGGCTCAAAGTGTGTGGAGCGCGCCGCGCCGCACGTCACGGGGTGGTCAGCGCAGATACTCGGATTTGGCGATCGAGACATGTCTGATGCTACGCACGGCATACCATCTTGGACTGCGTCAGACACAGGGGCTTATGGGTTCCATCGGCACGCTCATGGGCCTCCGCGCGCCGTAGGACGCGCCAGCGATCGGGTTCCTGAAAGAACATACGCTCGAATATCAGATCGAGCACACCGAAAGCACGACAGCAACGCGCCACCGATGCTCGTCCATGGCCGCACGGAGCTTGTCGTTCGGCGCCGCGAGGACGGAGCCTTATTTGGCTGTTCCGTGGGCCGTGAGCAGCAGTGCCAGCGCGTAGATAATCCCGATGGCCGGAATCACCGAGAAGGCTAGCGCAAGCTCCCAATCGCCCCGCACGCTGCCAGCAGCCATCAGCTGCGCAAGGCCCAGGTCGGCGATCACGTTCGCCGTCAGGAGCGCCACTAGGGCGAGGATCGACGTCGTGGCGAGAGGGGGCCGCAACACGAGCAGAAGCACGCCTGCTGCGCCCAAAGGGTGCAGCAAGATCAAGAGCAGCCGTTGCCAGACGTCCCCACCGTCTGCGAATGTGCCGACCAGAGACGTGAGTCCTACGAAGGCAGCGTGGATCACAGCAAGCACCGTCACCGAAGTTCGGAAGATGGTCATGAACCCATTGTGCGCGATCGTGAATTGAAGTCGCTGGCCGCGACCACCGCCATCGCCGCCAACGCCACCTTCTCCTCCGATGAGACTTCGCGACGACAAGTCGCTGATCGCTCCGGAGCGAGGTGTTGCCCTCGGTACGCCTTGTCTCGCTAGCGCCGTATGCTAGCTTTGCAGCCGCGCGACCTGATCGGCCGTCTGCGACGTCGCCGCAAGTGATCACCGAGGCCATCCGTCCGTACAATCCGCCTGCCACGAGATGGAGTGCTTCTGGTAGATCCGCTGCAGGTGCCAGTAGATGGCGGCTTTCGTATGCCCCGTCGCGTCGGCCATGTCGCCGACGCTATTGCCTTCCGCCAACCAGACCGCCACCTGAGTCTCCGCTGGCGTCAGTTCCAGGGTCGTGGCCACCAGGTTGGGATTGATGCGATGCTGGTGCCGCGGCTCGACAATAAGCACCAGCGCGGCAACGTGCCGCGTTCCGTGGTCCGGTTGAGGGCCGCCCACCGGCTTGACGTGCACCACGGACGAGCGGCGGAGCACCTTCGACCCACTGACAGCGACCTTTGCCAGAGGCCGGCAACGCGACGCCCATCAGCCGTTCGAGACGGACCTGGTCGGCCGGTGCGCGGGCGGCGACGGGGGATCGGGTTATGGAACCGCCGCTGAAATGGCGAGGTTTCGGATGTCCAAATTGTCCAAGTGGGGTGGCCATTTGACTCAGGTAGCCACAAGATGTTGTGGTCGCGCGAAAGCATCCACCAAGAAGCAAATCCCGAGATTACTGCTCTGGCGCGGCGTGGGGCTGCGTAGCACGTCCGATTCTCGGAGTTGCCGCCCGAAGGCTGCCACCGCAATGAATCCGCGTGTGGGTTGGCTTGGCGGGCACTCGGACGGTTCTCGCAATCTCATATTCCTGTTCGGGAGTCGCGAGGCCACAACACATAGGGTGTATCTGAATGAAATGGATGCCTCACATAAAGTGGATACCCCACTCCTTGTTTATGATGCTATCGTTCTTTCGCTGGACCTTGGGAAGGTGAGTTTCTGTGGTTCTGCTTGGCTGTGATTTTTTTTGGTTCACAGGTTAGTCGCTCTTACTACTTGTTCAATAACTATATGAGTGTTTACTACATGAGTGTATTGGTGTTTCAGCGGAGAAACCAGCCTTGTGTATTGGTGTTTCAGCGGAAGAACTATCCGCGAAGTATTGGTGTTTCAGCGTGGAAAACTCACCCCGGATCACAGCTATCTGTAGATGAAACCCCGGTGGACCATCCGTGGGAAGCCCTCCAGGAGCGGTTTGCCGCAGCCCGGACCACTCTAGAGCCCTTCCGGGGCTGTTTGCAGGTCCACCCAAAGGGGGGTGAAGGCTATTCCACGAGCGGAAGCTGCTGCGCCGGAGCAATGGCGGGCCTGGAGGGCGAGAGGATCAGCACGCCCTTGGCCGTTGCGTAGTTCAGAGACGGCCAGGCTACCCTGATTTTTTTTAACTCGCGCAGACAGTCCGTGCGGAAGTTGTTGACGATAAGCTTGTCGACCGCCTTGTCTGGCTCCACACCGAACTGGCGGTACAACTGCCGCCAGGAGAGCCGCATCGGGCGCTTCAGCGTGAAGGTCCGGTAGGTCACCCACAGATACAGATCGAGGCCCAGCGAAGAGCGCGACAGGGCCTTGAGGGTGTTCATGTCCAGCGGCACGGGGTGCCGGATGATCTCCTGGAAGAACTTCTCGCCTAGTTCGATCTTGCTGTCCCAAAGCACCGGCTCATCGGGCCGCCTCGGATCCCACCACAGCTTGACGCGATCTGCCACCAGTGAACTTGCGCTCTCCTTGCTTCGGTCATCTTCATAAATCAGCGAGACGTGAGCATGAAAAAGTCGGTCCATCTGGTTGCGGAGCCGCGTGCGCTCGCCTCGGCTTCCGCCACTGTCACTGCTGATACCTAGTGTAGTGCCACATAAATAACTGGACAATAACACCCTTTTCACGGTAGGATGGTTTATGTGGCCATCCGCTGACGCTCTACCCCTCACCGCTCCGCAGCGAAACGCTCTTCGTCGCCTGGTTCGAGGAGGCAACACAGCCCAGAAAATGGCCTTACGGGCAGGCATTGTTTTGCTGTGTGCGCAGGGGTTGGCGAACCACGCCATTGCCCGCGAACTCGGCGTCAACCGCAAGACCGTCATCCTGTGGCGAAAGCGCTTCGCCCAGTCCGGCCTCGACGGACTCCGCGATCGGACGCGCCCCGGACGCAAACCGGCGCTCTCCGCTGAATTCGTCCAATGCATCCTCGATACAACGCTTCACGAGAAGCCCCGGGCGGCCACGCATTGGAGCACCCGCACCCTCGCCAAGCACTTGGGCGTCTCCAAGATGGCCATCCAGCGCGTCTGGAAAGCGCACGGACTGCAGCCCCATCGCCTCGAAACTTTCAAGCTCAGCCGCGACAAGCAGTTCGTCGAGAAACTCCGCGACGTGGTCGGTCTGTACTTGAATCCGCCCGAGCACGCACTGGTGCTCAGTGTCGATGAGAAAAGTCAGATCCAGGCCTTAGACCGCAGCCAGCCGGGACTGCCCCTGAAAAGGGGTCGTGCCGGCACCATGACCCACGACTTCAAACGACATGGCACAACGACGTTGTTCGCCGCCTTCAATGTGCTCGACGGCAAGGTGATCGGCGAGTGTCTGCCGCGACATCGGCACCAGGAATTCCTCAAATTCCTACGCAAGATCGACCGCGAAACGCCACCGGCGCTGGAGCTGCATCTGATCGTGGACAACTACTCCACGCACAAGCATGAGCAAGTGAAGAAGTGGCTCGCGAAGCACCCCCGCTTCCACTTTCACTTCATTCCCACGTCTTCTTCTTGGCTCAATCTCGTCGAGCGCTGGTTCCGCGAGCTGACACAGAAGCGCATCCGCCGCGGCGTGTTCCGCAGTGTTCCCGAACTCGAGGCCGCCATCCACGAGTACCTGGAAGCGAGCAACCAAGCGCCCAAGCCCTTTGTCTGGACAGCTCCGGCACAAGATATCCTCGCCAAAGTCGAGCGCGCCGCCAAAACCCACGCCATTGTCCAGAACCGTTAGTGGCACTACACTAGGGTGTTCGCGCTCTGGCAGCTCGGCTTGCTATGACCGGTGGTGCGGTTCGGACGGGGCTGGAAGTAGGTCGGGCTGTCCACGCGGACGGCCCCGCGCCAGTTTGCGACACGACCCGTCGGTGGTTGTGATAGATGGGATCGGTGTAGTCTCCGACATCTCCGCGCCCGAGCGCCTGGGAGACTTCCAGAATACCTTGGCGCAGCGACGTCCCGCATTCGAATCCCAAAACACCGCGGATCTTGTCGAAACTGACTCTATAGTCCCTGCGGTCCGAGTTGGTTTCATAAACGACGGAGACCTCGGGGAAGACCCGACGGATCGTTCGGGCTACATCGATGAGTTGGTGATTGGTTTCGTTGGAGCCTACGTTAAAGATTTGGCCGCTCACTTTCCCCAAGGGTGCCTCCAGTACCCGGCAGAACGCGGATCCAACATCGCGCACGTGAATGAAGGGTCGCCATTGGTCCGAGTTATAGACTACGATCTTGCCTTCGACCTGCGCCCTTGCGGTCAGTAGATTCACAGCCAAGTCGAAACGAGGTCGATGGGACCACCCGAACGCGGTTCCAATTCGCAAGACCGTGGGATGGAAGCTTCCCCGCCCGGAAGCCAGCAAGACCCTCTCGGAATCGGCCTTGGTCGCTGCGTAAAGCGAAACCGGTCGCGGGACAGCCGTCTCATCAACGGCTTGGTGGCTGGTACCGTAGACGCTACAGGTGGACGCGAAGACCACCCTCGATACGCCCAGATCCCTCGCAGTCTGCGCGACTAGCGTTGTAGCCTCGTAGTTGGTCTCGAGGGCTGCTCGCTCGTCGGCGGCACAGGCGGGGTCTCCGACGATAGCTCCTAAGTGGATCAGGGCATCCATCTGCTGCATTGCTTTCGCGAGACTGGAGACGTTCCGAAAGTCCCCTTCAAGCAATTCAAAGCTGGGCAAAAATGACAAATCGAGGATCGGTTCGCGGCCGAACATCAACCGATCCAGAACTCGAACTCGGTAGCCGCGGGCGAGCAACTGTCTCACAAGGACGCTGCCGATGTAGCCGGCTCCGCCGATGACGAGAATGTTTGCGACCCGGCGGTTTGAAAACACGGTCTTGGGAGTAGTCACAGACTCTCTGTCCACCGGGTCACGCGGCCAGGTGGCTAGTGGACCTACCGTTTGGGGGAAGCGTATTCTTGAAGTCGATCGACCAGCGCCAGCCAGTGCTTTAGCAGGTTGTTGACAAAACTCACCGGCGGTACGGTCCAAACGGCACCGATAGCGGCGGCGGTTTAGCTGGTCGCTTTCAGCCACTGTTCGGTTCGAGTTCTCAAATAGCGGTAAAAGCGGTCGCGTTTGGGACGAAGAGCTTCTTCCTGATAGTCGTGCGCTCTTCTCCAATTGCGCACAGACATAGACCGCAGGCGTTCCGGGTCAGATAGCACCTCAGTGATTTTTCCGGCCAGTCCTCCGACGTCATCGGTCGCCACCAAGTCGGTTCGATCCAGCAGTTCTGGAATCCCCCCGACATCCGTTCCGATGCAGGGCAACCCACGCGCCATCGCTTCGATCATCGCCCGTGGAAGTCCCTCTTGACGGGAGGGAAGGACAAACAGGTCGGCGCGGTCAAGCTCAGTGCGGATAGCAGTGCCCGCCGGCAAATGTCCCAGGAAGCAAACCCGGCTTGCCAGGCCGAGACGGTTGGCGCGGCATTCGAGGGCTGCCTGCCGGCAACCTCCTCCAACGAAGCGAAGTTCGAGATCCCATCCTTGCCGCACGCACGCACCGACCGCATCGATGAGCACATCGGGGGCCTTGTAAAGGTGCTCCAGCGAGCCTACGCTGATCAGTCGAAACGGAACCTTCCTTGGGCGTAAGTCGCGAGGTTGGGTAGCGAAGTATTCCTGCGGCAGCTCGACGCTCGAATAGGTTGCCGTGAACGTCTCTGGCGCGGGCGGGTAGCGCTCTCTGAGTACCCCGCCCGCGACGTAGGCGGCCGCACACGCCCCTGCGCACTGGTCTTTGAGTTGACGGCAATGGTGCCATCGGAACAGGCTCCCGAGAGGGTGGCGGCTGGCACGCGGAGAGAGCGCGTCGTGGGGGTCGCCAACCACTTCCAGACCGTAGGGCTGATCGATTGCCCTCAGAAACGGCTCCACGCAGATGGCCACCTGAGAAGGCACTCGGAGGATCACGGCTTCCTGACGGCCAACGCCCTGCCGGGCCCGGGAACGCACCTGGGGTGCCCGCACGAGATACTGACCAGGCCCCACGTAGTAGGGCACCGAGCAGAAGGAGACTCCCTCTCCTCCGGCCCGTCGCCAGTTCGTGTTTGGAGTGTCTACCTCCCGAAGCCGCGCGACTACACTCACGCCGTCGAAAGTTGTGAGGTACCGGGCGAAAAACGAGTGCGGAAACGGACCGTCGGTCCACACTTTGCTATCGGGCGTTCGGACAAAGCGATGTTCCAATACAACGGAAACTCTCATGGCTTCGCTTCGTGCGGCGCGGCGGGCACAGCATGCTGTGCCCCTACGGATCGGTTGGGTGCCTGGAAAGGTAGAGGCGCGGCACGACCGGCACGCCTTACCCGAAGTTCCCGATCGTCCACCTGGCTTCTAGACATACGTGACCGAACTTATGAAACGGACTACTAGCCGACCTGCAGACCCCGATAGTGGCTCACGATCTCGGCGTCCGAAAGGCTGCGATTGCTTTTTCTCCCTAAGAAGTAGAGCGCGGAAGCCGCGTCGATCGACCCCGGTTGCCGGACAAGGTAGTAATCAAGATATTTCAACCAGAAACCCGTCACGCGGGCAAAAGCGATGGTGGCCCGTCGCGCAGTCGGGGAGCGGACAAAGCTCAGCAGAAAATACTGGTAGGCCCACGCCAGGGCCATGGCCGGTCCGCAGCTTGCGCCGCTAGAGACCTCTTCAAACTTTCGGAACAAGCGCCTCTGTCCCACATGCGTAAATCTCGTGAAGTCGTGGCCTCCCGCGTGAACCTGCTGCATGAAGGGCGTGTCGGCGTAAACTACACCGTCCATCTTCAGCACACGATGGATCTCCTCGACGCAGCGGTTAGAATCGGCCACATGTTCGAGCACAGCCTGCACGATCACGCCATCGAACGTTTCGTCCTCAAAGGGGATGTCGTGAGCGTCGCAAACCAATGCTGTTCGCTCGCTCAAATAGACGTCGGATTCGACGAAGTTTATCGAAGGCCGGAAAAGGATGGATTGCAAGCCGGCTCCGACGGTTGCTCCTCCGATAACGAGTACATGGGGTTTGGCAGAACCATTTTTCAGCAGCCCAGCAAACCGCAGGTAGTTTTCCCTCGCGCGAACGTTCTTGCTGATCGTGGGCAGGGCACGGCTGGCCCAGAGCTTCGCGCTATTTGTGGGGCCTGGTGAAAACGGGTTCTTCCTCCGTTGAAAATCTTGGGGTTGAAATACGCTCGACTTCTCGTCCAGTAGTAGGGGCACACCGTCGATGACCGCGAACCGTCTTCCGCATGTCGGGCTTAGGCAAGCGCAGGTCTCGGTCTCGCGTCGGATTCTGCCCCTGCACACCGGGCAGCGCAGACGGTGCGAAACGTGGGCTAGCGGCGAGGCTGATCCGTTCTCTGCCGAGCGAGAGTTGCGAGGCGAGTCGACCCCGTCCAGTCGACGGGCCTTCTCGTCGCATGCCTCAGAGCCGGAGTTCATGCCAACTGCATCCAGAGGAGAATCGGCACGGGGAGAGGATGTCTTTACGGCCGAGGGAGCGTAGGGCGGCTGATATCTATCTAACCCGTCTGGATCTCGCGAGCCCAATCGCGGTTCTCGTTGTACCATTCGATGGCTCGTTCGACCCCCTGTTCGTGGCTGACTTGCGGCTCCCAGCCAAGGCGTTCTCGCGCCCGATCGATATTCGCCCAAGTGGCGGTTACGTCCGCGGCGTGGGCCGGCTCGAACTTGATTAGCGCTTGGCGTCCCACAATACTTTCGATCAGGCGGATGGCGTCGTTCAAAACTAGGGGCCGATCCGATCCCAGGTTGATGACATCGAAGCCACGGGGCTTGAGCGCCGCGACGGTTCCCCGGGCTATATCGTCGACATAGGTGAAGTCGCGTGACTGCGTGCCGTCGCCGTAGACCAAAACCGGGCGATCTTCCGTTATCCATTGGATGAAGCGGAACAAGCTCATGTCGGGTCGTCCCGCCGGACCGTAGACCGTGAAGTAGCGCAGCACCGTGACGTCGAGCCCGTGCAAGTAGTGGTAGGTATAGCAAAGGGTTTCGGCGGCTTTTTTCGAGGCAGCATAGGGGGATAGAGGTCGTTCCTGGGGGCAGGTCAACACCGCTGCATCCCTTTCTCACGCCCACGGGCGAGTCGCTGGTGACGACAGAGTCGTTCACGTGGGCGTCGACCTACCAACACGAATACAGCTTCAGTTACCTCGCAAGTGCCGCTTATCTTCTCGTGGCCATGCAGCCGGACATGAAGGGCCACCCGGATGGGTTCGGCATCTCCCTAATCCTGATGCTGATTGCCGGCGTGTTCTCTGTCGTTCAACGCGGTGAGTGCAGAAGGGTCTCGGGTGCAGAGTGGGTTTTCCTCATTGTTGCCTCTACGTCGTACTTCATTCTCTGGAGCTTTGCAAGCACCCCGCATCGTCACTTGGCTCCCCTGGCACCGATGCTTGCAATGCTTTTCCTCATGTCGACTTGTCAACTCCTGGGGGCTAACGGCCGCCTACCGAGGGTCCTCACCATCTTTCTGGTGGCGATCTCGCTTCATACCTCTTTCTCAACGAGTAAGACAGGGGTGCACCGTATCCCCCCACCGAAGAATCAGGAAGAAAGACAGATTTGGTTGCGGCGAGCGCTGCCCTACTATGGAGCCGTCCAGGCTGTTAATCAAGCGGCTCGGTCGTCCGATCGGACGTATCTCTTGTTAGCACCCCGGACACGCTTCTACGTCGACACGGTCAGCTTCGGAGACTGGTTCGGACACTACAACTACGACTGGCTTTTCCAGGGCGTGGATTCCGATCGGTCTCTCGTGGCAAAACTGAAAGATGCAGGATTTCAGTATCTATTGGTGGACCATAGGAGCGTGCGTCGGTCAAGTGATGGGTACCCCAAGGCCTTGCGCGATTCAGCGTTCCGCACTCCCAAAGGCGAACCGGCTGGAGTGGAGCGGATCTTTTCTGACCGCGGATACTCCGTGTTCAGGCTTGATTAGGAGCTGAGCTATTTTGCAGGGGAAACTCGGTTAGCCCCCCTCGGCTGCGCGGTCTGGCGGATTGTGTTCGCTGTGCGGAGGGACGTTGAAGATCTCCCCGGGGAAGAAGGAAACGATATACGCGACAACGTCCCGCATGGGGAGTATTCCGACCGGTGCTCCCTCAGCGGTGATCAGCGGAACATGGCGGTAGCCTCCGGCCACCATGCGGTTCAGCGCAAAGGCGATGGGATCATGCGGCGTAAGGCATTCCGGGTCCGGCGTCATGAAGTCCCGTAGCGGTTCGTCCAGGCCCTTGCCGTCGTAAAGCCGCTTAATCAGTAAGTCCCGCTCGGCAAAGATGCCGACTACCTTCCCTTGATCCACAACTAGTACCGCCCCGATCCTCTTTCGCGCCATAGTCTCGAGAGCTTCGGCCAGCCGTGTAGCCGGCTCGACGACGACGGGGCTTCTCGCGTAGCTTATATCGCTAATGGGGCGCAGCAGGGCTCGGTTGTCGAGCTCCTTGCTTTCGGGGCCCTGGGCTTCCTCGTACATATCCAGGTCTTCTTCAAATCCATCACTCATGGCAGCCTCCAGGGAACTACCGCAACAGTCAACTGACTTGCTGTCGAGGCCTACGTAGCACGCTCTCTTTGCTGCTCCCCCCAACAACCAAAGGCCGGCCCTAGTCAATGGCAGCTACCCCACTTCCCAGGTATCACCCTCGCGCAACAAGGCGTCTAGATCGGTCGGTTCAGACGCCTCGCGGGCCTGTCGGATCTGACGATGCACGGCCTCTTCGTAGGTCTCCTCTTCGATAGCCCGAAAAACCCCCATGGGCGTCGGGAACTCGGGTGGTCCGAGCTGGCTGAGAAGATAAGCGAGAGACGAGTCTGGGGCGTTCTCGTCGTGATGCAGCAGCTCGGCTTCCGGTACCCCCTTTGGTCCGACGTTTACAATCTCAGGCCGAAGACAGCCCTGCAGTCGGATGCCCCGGTTTCGCTCGACACCGAAAACAAGCGGTTCACCATGCACCAGGTCGACCTTCACGTTGTCGCGGTTCTTGCGGTCGGTTACATCCGCGAACGCCCCGTCGTTAAAGATGTTGCAATTCTGCAGGATCTCGACGAAGGTGGACCCTCGATGGGCCGCGGCGCGGGCCAACACGTCGCGAAGGTGCGGCCCGTAGACGTCCACGCTGCGGGCGACGAAGGTCGCTTCAGCGGCTAGGGCCACGGAAATCGGCTGTATCGGACGGTCCACCGACCCGTAGGGAGACGTTTTCGTCTTCTTTCCCACCTCCGAGGTAGGCGAATACTGCCCTTTCGTCAGGCCGTAGATGCGGTTGTTGAATAGCAACACCTTGATGTCGACATTCCGCCGCATGGAGTGAAGGATGTGGTTTCCGCCGATCGACAGAGCATCCCCGTCACCGGTCACCACCCAGACGGAGAGATCCGGACGGGAGACCTTCAGTCCGGTGGCGAACGCGGGCGCCCGGCCGTGGATGGTGTGAAAACCGTACGTGTTCATGTAGTAGGGAAACCGGCTGGAACAACCGATGCCCGAGATAATCACAAACTTCTCCCGCGGTAGGCCCAACTGCGCGAACGTCTTCTGCACCGAGTCGAGAATGGCATAGTCGCCACAACCAGGGCACCAGCGCACCGTCTGGTTCGAGACGAAGTCCTTCTTTGTGAACTGGGGAGCTTCGGT
Organism: Bryobacterales bacterium; assembly: GCA_965222095.1. Lineage (GTDB taxonomy): Bacteria > Acidobacteriota > Terriglobia > Bryobacterales > UBA6623. Next base: position 553,193 of record CBDCTD010000003.1, on the reverse strand, counting down.
TGTCGACCGGGTCTCCGTTGGCGTGGTCACGCTCATTGCGTTTTCTCTTTCAGCGCGTTCTCTACCGCCTCGATGACCTCTCCAACCGCGAAGGGCTGCCCTTGCACCTTGTTGAGCTTGATTGTGTCAACGAGGAAGCGGCCCCTGAGCAGCAGATCAAGCTGACCTAGATTCAATTCGGCCACCAGCACCCGTCCGAACCGGCGCAGCACCTCGCCCAGATTCGATGGGAAGGGGTTGATATGGCGCAGGTGGAGGTGCGAAACCTTGTGGCCTTTATTGCGGGCGGCCAGCGCAGCAGAGTGGAGGGACCCATACGTCCCCCCCCAACCCACTAACAAGAGGTCTCCGGCATCGTCCCCGAAGGGCTTTGCCGGTGGAAGGTCGAGGGCGATTCTGGCGATCTTCTCGGCGCGCAAGCGGGTCATGTTTTCATGATTCTCGGGGTCATAGGAAACGTTGCCGGCTCCGTTGGTGTGCTCGAGGCCACCGATGCGGTGCTCCAGTCCGGGCGTACCTGGTTTGACCCAGGGTCTGGCTAGGGTCTCCGAGTCCCGCAGGAAAGGCTGGAATCCGTCGGGGTCCGTGCGAAAACTTATCGGGATTTCAGGAAGATTTTCGGAGCGCGGGACTCGCCACGGCTCCGAGCCGTTAGCGATATAGCCGTCGGATAGCACAACCACTGGGGTCATGTACCGGGTGGCGATGCGAACCGCTTCTATCGCCGTGTCGAAACAGTCCGCGGCGCTGCGCGCGGCGATGACGGCCAACGGCGACTCGCCGTTCCGTCCCCAAAGCACTTGCATCAGGTCGGCCTGTTCCGTTTTCGTGGGAAGCCCCGTGCTGGGTCCGCCTCGCTGGACATTGACGATAACTATCGGCAGCTCGGTGGTGACGGCCAACCCGATCGCTTCGGCCTTCAACGTCAGCCCGGGTCCGCTTGTCATCGTTAGGGCAATATGGCCCCCAAAAGAGGCTCCGATAGCCGAGCAAACGGCAGCGATCTCGTCTTCGGCCTGCATGGTCACCACACCTTGCGGCTTGAACCGGGCCAGCTCCGCGAGAATGTCGGAGGCCGGCGTGATCGGATAGGAAGCTACAAACAGCGGCACGCCCGCTTTTACCGACGCTGCGTGAAACCCCAGCGCCAGAGCCTTGTTGCCGGTGATGTTACGGTACAGGCCGGGCTGTTGGGGTGCCGCGGGGACTTCGTAGCGTACTTGGAAGAGCTCGCTCGCGTCGGCGTAGGCGTACCCGGCGCGCAGCGCTGTCAGATTCGCCTCAACGACATCCGGGCTCCTGGCAAACTGCCTTCGAATCCACTGCTCCGTCGTTTCGAGAGAACGAGAATACAACCAGTACATCAAGCCGAGAGCGAAGAAGTTCTTGCAGCGCTGTCTCCCGCGATTCGGCAGAGGCGACTCTTTCAGAACCTTCAGGGTCAGAGTGGTCAGCGGGACGGGAATCGATTGGTAGCCGTCAAGCGTTCCGTCCTCGAGTGGGCTGTCTTGATAACCCGCCTTCGAGAGGTTGGCGTCGTTGAATCCATCTGTGTTGACGATAACCGTGCGACCTTTATCCAGTGACGAGAGGTTCACCTTGAGGGCGGCCGCATTCATGGCGACCAAAACGTCGGGCGCGTCACCGGGAGTGAAGATTTCCTTAGACGAGAACTGCAATTGGAAGCCGCTTACGCCGGGGATGGTGTCCATGGGGGCGCGAATTTCAGCCGGAAAGTCCGGCAAGGTCGCAACGTCATTGCCCGCCAGCGCGGACGTAGTGGTGAACTGGTTGCCGGTGAGCTGCATCCCGTCGCCGGAATCCCCAGCGAACCGGATGACAACGGCATCTCGCTCTTGGGCCTTCGCGATGCTCGGCTTCCGAACTTCCATACGTTGCCGACCTTCCTGCCCTCATTACAGCAGACGAACCGGCGGTAGTGCAGTATGGCTTCCGATCCGGCCTTTGGGCAGCTGGTTTGCCGGTTAGTCACCAGCGGTCGGCGGGAGCGGAAGCCAATGCCCGCCGTTTAGAGATGTAGGGGCGCGATTCATCGCGCCCGCTTGCCGACAGACTGTAGGCTGGGCGATTTGGACGAAATGTTGCCGCGAGCCATGGCCGCCGGGCCTTTCGCCTCGTCCAGTGCGGTCGTGGCGGGTTAGCGTGCTAGAGCCATGACAGCTCGCAAAATCTCGTTTGAGCTAGGTAAGGACAGTTTCGGAAGTCAGCTGCTCGATGGCATCGAACAGCTCTTGTCGCCGGATCGGCTTAGAGACGTAACCGTCCATGCCGGCTTGCAGATACTTTTCGCGGTCACCCTTCATCGCGTGAGCCGTCATGGCGATGATCGGCGTGTGGCCACCGGTCGTTCTCTCTCGCTCACGGATCGCGGCTGTGGCCTCACCCCCCCCCATTTCCGGCATTTGGATATCCATCAGGATCAGATCGACTTCTTCCCGCTCGAGCAGCTCTAGCGCGTCTCGGCCGTTAGAGGCGACTCTAACCGAATGTCCCTGCCGTTCGAGGAGGGCGACGGCCAGAGCTTGGTTTTCGGGGATGTCCTCGGCCAGCAGAACCTTGAGGCTGCGTTTGGAGTGTTGCTCACCCGATCCCGCTTCTTCGCCAACGGTGTTCCCGCTGTCCCCACGCCGCACTGGAGGGGCTTGCCTCTGCCCGCCGGCGCTTGCAGGCAGCACCTCCAGGATGATATCAAGAAGCCTCGACTGGGAGATGGGCGTGGTTAGGCAACCGGCGGCTCCGGTTTCTTGCCATTGTTCCTGTTCGAGTTCTTCCGCGGCGATCAGAATGAGGGGGATCTCCGCGAAGTCGGGGTTTTTTCTGATCTCTCGAGCGAGCGACTCAGTATCGCTCTTGATCAGTTGGTCTCTGACTAACACCATCTGGAAGCGCCGCCCAAGCTTGGAAGACCACTTCATCACCTGCAACGCCGCGGCACAGCTGTCGACTAGGGCCGACTCCATCTGCCAACTGTCCAGCATGGCCGCTATGATCTGCTGAGTATCGCTGTCGTTGTCAACCACCATGACCGGAACACCCTCTAACGCCTTTGGCGCCGTGACCTTCTGTTGCCCAGGCTCCGGTCGTCCGAGTCGTGCAGTGAAGAAGAACGTGCTACCCTTCTCCATTTCACTTTCCAGCCAAATCCGCCCGCCCATCAATTCCACCAACTGTCTGGTGATTGCCAACCCGAGGCCGGTGCCGCCGAAGCGCCGGGTTGTCGAGCCGTCCGCCTGAACGAACGTCTGGAAGATGAGTTGCCGTTTCTCTTCGGGAATGCCAATACCTGTGTCTGACACGGCAAAACGAATCAGGGAATCGGTATCGGTTTGGGATTCTAGCTCGACGACAAGCCGAACTCCCCCGCGGTCGGTGAACTTAGTGGCGTTGCCAATGAGGTTTACGATGATTTGACGCAGACGCGTGGAATCGGCGACGACCTCCTCCGGCACGCCCGGCTTCACCTGGCAAGACAGCCGCAGCCCTTTTTTACGGGCGCGAGCAGTCAACGTCCCCGTGATCTCGCCAACCGTCTCGACCAGATTGAAGTTGACGGGATGCAACTCGAGTTTGCCCGCCTCGATCTTGGAGAAATCCAGGATGCCATTGATGATCGTCAACAACGAATCCGCCGAGTTCTTGACCATGTCGAGGTAGCGGCGCTGCTTGACCGGCAGATTGCTGTCCAGCGTCAGCTCGGTCATCCCAATGATGACGTTCATCGGAGTCCGGATCTCATGACTCATGTTGGCCAGAAACTCCGACTTCAATCGGGAAGCTTGCAGGGCGCGATCCCTCGCTTCGGCCAGCTCGTTTTCGACTTTCTTTTGTTCGGTAACGTCGCGAGCGACAGCGTAGAGAAGCGGCTCGCCGGGCGGAGCGGCTGGACAGGCCCATGCGAACCACCGAGGCGATCCGTCTTTGCACAAGTATCGGTTTTCGAAGTGAACCATGTCACTTCCCTCAGAGAGTCTCTGTATTTCCTCCATGGTTCGCTGCTGGTCATCGGGATGGACGAATTCAAGAAAGGGTCTGGCGAGCATTTCCTCGGCCGTAAACCCAAGCGTTCTTTCGAAGGCGGGGTTCACACGCCTGAAGTAACCATCAAGTCCCGCAATGCAGAGCATGTCGAGCGAGAGCTCAAAAAACCGATCCCGCTCCTGTTCGGCCTGGATGCGATCCGTGATATCTCGGAAAGTGACGACAGTTCCAACACCAAGTTGGTGTTGGATCGGAGCGCACATATACTCTGCGGAGAAACTTGTACCATCTTCTCGCTGAAAGACGCTTTGGGTAGGAGTGTCCGGAGGGTTCCCCTGCCGACGGAGACCACGGGAACCCCCGTTTTCGGGGCGGCGAAGACTCTCTAGTCCATCTTCCCCCAGCGTGTCATCCGCGCGGCCGCCGGATTCGCAAGCGTGATGAGGCCAGTTCGGTCGAGACAGAGTATCCCTTCGGCAGCAGAATTGAGGATCAGGTCGCTTGTCTGCTTCGTTTCCTCGGCGAAATGCTCGGCTTGCTCTGACGTTCTCTTTAGCCGCACAATCACGAGGCCTACGCCCGTGAGTCCGAGTGCGGTCAGAGTCATCATGAGAGCGAACGCCTCTAGCAGCTCGTTTCGAGTGTGGGCTGCGACGCCGTCCGTAGGCAGGATCACTTCGAGCACTCCTCTGACGTCTCCCTCCTTCCAGTCCGTTTTGGGACTTTGGAGATGCGTGTTGTGGCAGTTGATGCACGACTTCCTCATGAGGTCGGCGGTTGCATAGCGCAGGACCGAGCGGCCGTCGAGCTGCTCGAAGCGTGCATAGGGTTCGTTGGGTTGCTCTCTTAGCGCCCGAAGGGCCTTGTTCTCGAAACCGTCACGGGGCCCACCGTCGAGCCTCCATGGGAAAGGATAGTCGCTGAAGAGCCGAGCCCGAATTCCGAACTCCTCAGACTCAGTCTTGCTGCCAAACGCCATTGTGAGTGTTGCTGGAAGGGGTATTGCTCCCTCCCGATTCCGGTAATCGTGAGTTACATCGATGCCGTGAGGTTTTACCCGAGCAACGACCTCACTTGTATACAGAGAGCGGAACTCCTTGAGCGCTTCCGAGTAGGCCGTCGCATGTTGCAATGCACTAGATTCGTTGATGGTTGACGACAACAAGGACAGTTGCCAGAACACGAGTCCGCAAAAGCCAAGAAAAGCAATGACCAGCGTAAGGCCGAAACGCTCCCCGATGAGGCGGGTGACTGCATCAAGTCCTTTCTGACTAGACGGTCGTCGTGAGAAGAGCATAGCGTTCTGTCGCCATTAGATTCGTTGACAGCTTTGCGACAGCCGCGGCCAATATGTTCCGCGACCGAACCTTAGACCACTTATCGTCTAGCTCCGTCGCCGCTTAGCCTTTTTCGTTATGAGGTCAAACCCCGGCTGGATCTCAGGGGAGGGGAAATGGGGGGCTAAGGCAGTGCCGGGACACGTTCGGTCGAGCCGGTGGAGGGGCCGTTGTCTAGATAGTCGGCGGCAACCTCCTCCCATGCTGCCTTCGGGAGCTGTTGGAAGGTTCGCACCAATGCAGGGTCAAACTGCTTGTTGGAGTATTTTCCAACCTCGGAGAGAGCCGTTTCGATTGGCTGGCGAGGCCGATAGGGCCGGTCGGAGGTGATGGCGTCTAGGGTGTCGACAATGCTGAAAATCCGAGCTCCCAACGGGATGTCGTGAGCTTTGAGTCCGCGTGGATATCCCTTGCCGTCGAATCTCTCGTGGTGAGAATAGACAATTTCAGCCTCCACTCCCAGCTCGGGAAACTCCGAGAGCAGCTCCCACCCGATTTGTGGGTGGAGCTTCATCACGACCCATTCCTCGTCGTTGAGCGGCCCAGGTTTCATGAGGACGTTGTGCGGAATGGCAATCTTGCCGATGTCGTGGAGAAGCGCGCCAAGCTCGAGGTGTCCGAGCTCCTCGGTCGACAGCTTCTTCGCTTCGCCGAGCAGGACAGCGTACGCCGCCACTCGTTTGGAATGCTGCAAAGTCTCATAGCGCTTGAAGCCGAGGACGTCGAACACTTCTTGCACTTGCTCGCCAGGTTTGTGATAGCGGTCGCGCGACGACAGAAATTTGCGCAAGGCGCCGCGCATGGCTTCGCGCTGGCGTTCATGGTCGGGTTCCAGATGTCGGGCGACCAACTTAGCTACGTCGTCGGGTTTCGCCGGCTTCAGCAGGTAATCCGCGGCCCCTCCCTTTAGGGCCTCGATGGCCAGCCCGACCTCATAGAGACCGGAGATCAGGATTACCGGCAGCTCAGGCGACACCGTCTTCACAGTACGAAGAAGATCCACGCCGCCCATGCCGGGCATGTTGATGTCCGTGAGGATCAGATCGGCTCGATCCGAATTGCTGGCCATATACGCCAGTGCCGCCAAGCTTCCTGTAAAGCATCTGCAATGGTATCCCTCATGAGTCAGCACCTCGCGCAAGTAGTCGCGCATCGGCTCTTCGTCGTCCACAATGACGATTGTCTTTTCCGGACTGCGTTCCATCGTCCCTCGCTCATATCGGCTGTGTGGACTGCTATCTGAGTCAGCTTACGGTTCATTCGCGGACCGGACTGGGCCGGGAGGCTCTTGTTTTGCCCCTCGAATCCCGTGCCGAACGCCCTTCTGAGCGGCAAGCAAGGATCGCCTGCGGGTGTTGGGCTTGCAGCTGGCGAGCCGAAGTGAGCGAGATGCCAGTCAGTGTGAAGACCCGCGTTGCTCGGGGAGCCGCTTCTGGGGCAAAGCGCTGGGACCGTGAAGACCCCTTACCCTTACCCCTCAACCGACCGATTACAGATCGTGGACGCGCTTGTTCTGCGGCGCCGGAGCTGAGCAGCACTCTACCAGCGGGCATCGCTGACCCCATCTACCCCCGATGGCCAACCAGCTTCACCTCGACACCCTTCGGCAGGGCGTAGAGGTGTGGAATCACTGGCGGGAGCAGAACCCGGAAGTCTTCCCAGACCTGAGCCGGGCCGACCTCAGAGGCATGGTTCTGCGGGGCGCCAACCTCGCTGGCGTGAACCTGCAAGGCGCAAATCTTAGGGGAACCACCCTCGAAGACGCCAACTTCTTCGCAGCCGATCTACGGGGCGTTAATCTCCAGCAGGCGGAGCTGCGCAAGGCCGACCTTTCGAAAGCGAATCTAAACCGCGCCAACCTCCGACAGGCGGATCTCCGGGGCGCGAACTTGGCGGAGGCCTCCATGGTTGGCGCTGTGCTCGGCCAGGCCAACCTTCAGGGTGCGATACTCCGCAAGAAAGGCCCTCGACGGGCCGAGCCCGGTCTCGGGGATCGGAGCCAAACGCCTCCACCTCGCAGGTCGTCCACCGCAACGGCAGCGCCCGCGAAACCCCGAAAGAGGGCAGAGCCGGGGCTGGCGGTCCATCCCGCGGCAAAGCGGCAGCGGCTCCTCTTCCTGGTTCTGGGACCCTCCATTGTGGTTATCGTCATCGCGGGGTTGACCTTTCTAAGGACACCCCAGTTGGTTCAGCGGCAGCAGGTTCAGAAGACTGTGGAACAACCTCGGGCAGCGTCTATTTCCGAGGTCGAAGCCACACTCACTGAGGTCCTGACCGCCGGCTGGGAGCTGCAGTCGATAACAACCGAGGACGGCATCATGAGTATTCGCTTGAACGTCGAAACGATTCCATCCGACGAATACTACGCCATGATGACGGCCGCTTGCCAGGCAATCGACCCCCTGGGCGACACCCCAACTTCCTTGCACAAAATGAAGTTTCTCCCCGCACCGGGCCGCCAAGGGTGGGTCTACACGGCCCCACACAATTGCCGTCAAATCGTGCGCACACCCGCCAATCTGGTGAGGCTTCGAATCGCCGCCAACACGACCACCTTCTGACAGCCGGCAAACGGGACACGCCATTCCGGCCCGAAGACCATAGGAACCCTACCGGCCGTTCCTCAGGCGTGCAAAGTTACCGCTAGGCCTGGCACCCTTATTACTTGCTGCGTACCTGCGACCCGCGCAAGGAAGAGGTGGTCAGAAACCGCAGAAGATTGGATAGCCTGTCCGCTGACCAGCGGTCAGGGCGATCGACCTACTGGCGCAACTGGCAAAAGCAGCTACTGCAGCTGATATTTCTCTTGCATCAGCCGCTGGAAGCGGGGTCGGTAGATGAGGTCATAGGCCAACTCTTTGCCGGGGAAGAGGTGAAGCGCGGCGCGGCGGGCCGAAGCGATCAACTCACTAGCTTCTTCGACCGGCATGCGGGCATCCTGACCGATCACGTTCATCACCATCGACATCATCAGTTGCAGTTTGCGAACGCGCTTGCGTTCGGCCTCGATTTCCGCTGCGTTCGCCATGGTCCCCGTCGCCCTTCGATTATACTGGTCAGCAGAGCGAGAGCCCCGCACGTCACTGTCCCTTTCTAAGCCATGTCTGGCGAATTCTCCGACGATCGCTTCGTGACGGTCTTTTCCTCTCGCCGGCACAACGCCGAGGTCGAGGCGGAAACGGTTCGCGGCCTACTTGAGTCGGCCGGCTTGCAATCGCTGATCGTGCGAGAGAATGTGCCCGAACTCCCCGTCGGCAAAGTATGGGTCCGCGTTTTGGCCTCCGACGCTGAGGAAGCCAAGGAGCTGATCCGCAATGCCCTGGACGCCGGGGAATCTCATTCGTCCGGGGACAGCACCGAATGAGGCGTCGTCCGGCCCCGCTAGGTTTGGGAACGCTGTGCGCACTTGCTCTGGTTGGACTCACGTGCGCGAAAGACACTCCCTCGGCTCCCCGGTTGATTGTGGTAATCGTGGTCGACCAAATGCGCTACGATTACCTCACTCGCTTTCAGGACCTCTATGAGGGCGGCTTCCGCACGCTGCTCGAGGAGGGCGCGGTTTTCACGGAGGCGCGCTATCGTCACGCGCTAACCCTCACCGCTCCAGGCCACGCCGCCATCATGACGGGTCGCCATCCCGCCACCTCGGGGATTACCTCCAACAACTGGTTCGATCCGGATCTCAATGCAGAGCGAACCGCCGTGGCCGATCCCGATTACAGGCCCGTTGGAGGGGCCGGTTCCGGCGCTTCTCCGCGTAGCTTGTTGGTCGACACTTTCGGCGATCGACTTAAGCAAAAGAATCCCGCCAGCCGGGTGGTCGGCATCTCGATCAAGGACCGTTCGGCGATTCTCATGGCCGGCCGTGATGCCGATGCGGCCTACTGGTACTCCGCCAGTTGCGGGTGTTTTGTTACCAGCAGCTATTACACGGAGCAGCCCCCTGCGTGGCTGACGGCATTCAATCAGTCGAATCCGCCGGATCGATTTGACGGCAAGCTTTGGAAGCGCCTGCTGGACGACCCAGCGATTTACGAAAAATACTCGCGCGCTGATCGGTTCGAGCATGAATTCGATGGCCGGCAAGTAGTCTTCCCGCATACCCTGAAAGATCCCGAGTCCGGAAGCGACACTAGCCTCGGCGCCAGTTGGTCTCCTCTCGGGGACCAGATTCTGCTCGAAGCTACTCTGGCAGCAATAGACGGTCATGATCTGGGTTCGGATAAGATCCCGGATCTGCTTGCCGTTGGCTTCTCCTCTCCTGATTACGTCGGGCACTTGTTTGGACCTTTCAGCCAGGAGGTGATGGACGCCCACCTGCGGCTGGATCGCGTCCTGGGGCGGTTCTTCACTGAGCTCGATCGGAGAGTTGGGTTGGATCACACACTCATCGTTTTGAGCTCCGACCATGGGGCCGCACCGGTTGTCGGGGAAGCCCAGAAACAAGGACTGCCCGCGGAGACCATACCGGCGACAGCGTTGCCCGATGCGGTGACGGCCGCTTTGAAAAAACGGGCATCGGGAATCGGCGACCCGGTCGCCTTCTTCGACGCACCCCACTTCTACCTCGACTTCCCCCAGCTCGAAAGACGCGGCGTTACGCGCAGCAAAGCCGAAGAGATTGCCCGGAAGGCACTGCTGAATAATGGCTCGGTGGCGGCCGTCTACACGCACAGAGACATGCTTGGCCGGGCACGGGACGATGATCCGTTCTGGCAACTCTACCGCAACTCGTTTTTCGAGCCCCGTAGCCCGCATCTGATGGTCCGCTTGAGAGAGCATCATTACATCCAGGCTTCACAAGGGGCCACGGGACACGGTACTCCTCACGACTACGATCGGCATATCCCCCTCATCTTCTTTGGACACGAGATTTCCCCCGGTCGGCACTCGAAAGCCTGCGGTCCCGAGGACATAGCGCCCACCCTGGCTAAGCTGTTAGAAGTCGATTTGCAACCCATGGTGGATGCGCGGCTTCTCACCGAGGTCTTGAACTAGTCCGCATTTCTCACCAGCGGTCGGCAGGAGTGGAAGCAAATGCCCGCCATCAGAGATGTAGGGGCGCGATTCATCGCGCCCGCTTGCGGACAGACTGTACGTTGGGCGGTGTGCACGAAGTTGTTGCCGCGCGCCAAGGCCGCCGGGCCTTTCGCCTCGTCCACCGCGGTCGTGGTGAGAAATGCGAGCTAGGGCTGGCTCCTGTTCGTGCTAGTGCTTACTTGCAAAAGTTCACGTCTTTAAGAAGGCCTTTCCCGAAGGATCATACCAGCGCCCTTCTGCCCAGAAAGCGGGCTGTTCCGAGAGCCTTCCGAGCCGCGACCGTCAGGGTGTGTGAAAAAAACCGGGGCTGTCCCAAGCGCCATGCAAGGACGCGGCGTTTTATCAATGACTCACGAGAGGCGCGGAGACTGGAAGGTGTGAAAAAATCAGGGACTGTCACAAGCGGTGTCCTAGAAGTCGCGTAGAATCAATCGCAGCTTCCGCCGCGGGCTGACTGTCCCAGCATTTTTTCACACCTTCCGTACCCAAGGTTTTTTCACACACCTGCCAGGGAGCGATTCTTCGAATGCGGTCTTGGCATCGGACGCGAATTTTCGAAAGAAAGCACTAGGTGACCCGGCACTTCTGCCGGCCCGTGACAAACCGAGCGCGGATGTCGAACGGCCAGCTTACCGAAGCTGTTTCCGTGGCACTCGCCTCTTGCTCCCCGCGCCGAGCTATAGTCTGATGAGAGTTAGATGGCAAAGGGTAAACCAAATGCGAGCCTCGCGAACCCAGCAGCCCCGAAGCGGTTTACCACCCTCTCAGGCCTTCCCGTCAAGCGGTTCTACACTCCCGCCGATCTGACGGACTTCGATCCCGCCGACGACCTGGGCGAGCCGGGCCAGTTTCCCTATACGCGCGGCATCCACACCGACATGTACCGCGGCAAGCTGTGGACCATGCGGCAGTTTTCCGGGTATGCGACGCCGGCGGAGACGAACCGCCGCTACAAGTATCTGCTCGATCACGGCCAGACCGGCCTATCCGTGGCCTTCGACTTGCCGACTTTGATGGGCTACGATGCCGATCATCCGCTCGCGGCCGGTGAAGTCGGCAAGTGCGGCGTCGCGGTTTCTTCCCTCGCCGACATGGAAGAGCTCTTCGACGGCATCCCTCTTGCCGACGTCACCAGTTCGATGACTATAACGTCGTCGGCCGCGATCCTGTGGGCCATGTACCTTGTCGTCGCCGAGAAGCAAGGCGTGGATTGGAAGAAGGTTTCTGGCACCATCCAGAACGACATCCTCAAGGAGTACATGGCTCAGAAGGAGTACATTTACCCTCTGCGGCCCTCCATGCGGCTTGTGGTCGACACGCTGGAGTTCGGTTCCCGGCACGTGCCGCGATTCAATCCGATCTCGATCAGCGGCTATCACATTCGCGAGGCCGGAGCGACCGCCCTGCAGGAGCTTGTTTTCACTCTCGGGGCAGGAATCGAATATGTGAAGTGGGCGGTCGAGCGCGGCCTCGACGTTGATCAGTTCGCTCCCCGGCTGAGTTTCTTCTTCGACGCCCACAACGATTTCTTCGAAGAGATCGCGAAGTTCCGCGCCGCGCGAAAAATCTGGGCCAAGGTCATGCGCGATCGCTTCGGCGCCACCGACCCGCGCTCGCAGCGATTGCGCTTCCATGCTCAAACAGCGGGGGTGTCGCTGACCTGGCAGCAGCCGCAAGTGAATTTGGTTCGCACGGCCGTGCAGGGGATGGCGGCTGTCCTCGGCGGCACCCAGTCGCTGCACACCAACTCCCTCGATGAAGCCTACGCCCTGCCTACGGAAGAAGCCGCTCTACTGGCCCTTAGAACACAACAGGTGATCGCGCACGAAACAGGCGTACCGGAAGTCGTCGATCCTTTCGCGGGGAGTTACTTCGTCGAGCGGCTGACGCTCGATCTGGAGAAGAGGTTCTTCGAAGAGCTTGAAAAGATCGACGCCATGGGCGGCATGGTCAGCGCCGTCGAGGAAAGCTATCCGCAAGCCGAAATCGCCCGCTCCGCCTACGAATACCAGCAGGCGGTCGAGCGCAAAGAAGAGATCACGGTAGGCGTCAATGCGTTCGTCGAGCCCGAGGAAAGGCCGATTTCCACCCTTTACATTGATCACGAGGTTCGCGAGCAGCAGCTGAAAAAACTCGTCCGGCTGCGGCAAGAACGCGACGGCAGGGCGGCGGAAACCGCGTTGGAGGGCTTGCGCGGGGCGGCGGAAGGCGCCGACAATCTAATGCCGCCGATCCTCGAAGCTGTCCGCGCCTACGCGACGCTGGGCGAGATGTGCGACGTCCTGCGCAGCGTCTTCGGCACGTACGAAGAGAAGGCGGTCGTGTAGGGACGCGTAGTTCGCTGCGGGGCAACTGGGTCTAGATATCGAGCACAGGTTTGACGGGCGCAGTCCAGGCAGCCTCGTAGGCACTAAGTAGGTAAACGACTGCTTTCTCAGGCTCGGTCGGGAGGTATAGAACCGTGGCCACCTCCCCGACTAGCAAATCGTCTTCGGCTGACCCACTTACGACCTTTAGCAGACGCCCTCCACCTAGGTATTCGACTGTGAATTGATACGCACTTTCGCCGACATTTTTCTTCTTCACAACCCTCCCGCACGTAGGTATTCCTGTTTCGACCAGTAACTTCTCGAGTGGCACTTGTTGCCGGCGCCTGTAAAGGAAAAAAAGAGCAGCAACAGACGTCAAAAACCATGTGGCTCCTGGGAGCGGATACTCACGCCAAATCCATAGTCCGAACCAGCCAAGTAAGCAAAATCCCCCCGTAACCGCTATCACAGGGGCCAGACGTAGAATCGAGGACAGGCGCCCGCCCTTAAACTGCGCCCGGCGGGGCGGTGGTATTTCAAGCTCCGGCTCGGCCTTCCAGGGCGGCCACGCGTCAGTTTGGCCGATGTCTATCATTTGGTCGACGGGCTGGATGCCACAATGTTGGGCGTCAGCTATTCCTCGGGCAGATAGGAATTCGCCTAGAATCACCGTTGCTTTAAACCCGCATTTTCAATTTGGTGTTTGACATCCCGACCTTCCAGCGGCCTTGAGCGGCTTTATTCATAGGGGCTAGAGCCCGATGAGGACGCCAGGGAGGCCAACACCCAATGGGTGAAAAACAAACCAAGCCATTCCAGCTAAGTTTCAACGGCTTGTTGAAAGTCGATTTCCAGGGATCGCACGTCACTTCCGACGGTGGCCTGATTTTGGTTCGCGAACTGGACGAACGGCTCGGTCTCGGAGAACTGATTGACGAGCATCTCAGCGACTCCCGGCAAGGCACAAACAAGCAGTTCACGCTCGCTGATCTGTTGCGGCAGTCGGTCTACAGCCGCTTGGCGGGCTACGAGGACCTCAACGACGCCGAGCGGGTTTCGATCGATCCGACGTTTCGGCTGATCGGTTCGCAGAAGATCTGGGATCGCGGTGCGGCCTTGACCTCGACGCTGCACAGCTTCGAGACGGAGATGCTGGCGAGCGAAGAGAACCTGCTGGGGCTGATGGCGCTGAACCGAGAGCTGGTCGGGCAAGCGGAAGCGTTCGACGACTCCGAGCGGGTCGTTCTGGACATGGACTCCACCGAGAGTCCGGTCCATGGCCAACAGGAAGGCAGTGCCTACAACGGACACTTCGAGTCGGTCTGCTATCACCCGTTACTTTTGTTCAACGGTCATGGTGATTGCCTCGCTGCCAAGCTGCGTCCCGGCAACGTGCACAGCGCCGAGGACTGGGATGAGCTATTGTTGCCGGAGATCGAGCGCCAACAGGCTGCGGGCAAGCAGGTCGCCTTCCGGGGCGATGCGGCCTTTGCCAAGCCGGAAGTTTATGAGGCTTCGGAGGAACGCGGAGTACAGTACGCCATTCGCATTCCGGCCAACAAGAGCCTGGAGTTGGAGATCGAAGACATCTTGTTTCGGCCGCCGGGAAGGCCCTCCCGGAAGCCCTTGGTGCGCTACAAGAGTTTTCGCTATCAGGCGGAGAGTTGGTCGCAGGCGAGGCGGATCGTCGCCAAGGTCGAGCATCACCAGGGCGAGCTGTTCCCGCGGGTCGGATTCATCGTGACGAGCATGAGCTTGCCAAGCCGCTCGGTGGTGCGCTTCTACAACAAGCGCGGCACGGCGGAGCAGTGGATCAAGGAAGGCAAACAGGCCACGCATTGGACAAGGCTGTCGTGCCATCGGTTCCGGGCGAACGAGGTACGGCTACAACTGAGCGTGCTGGCCTACAACCTGGGCAACTTGTGGCGGCGGCTCGGACTGCCGAACAGGATCAAGAGTTGGTCGCTGACGAGCTTGCAACACAGGTTGATGAAGACCGGCGGTCGGCTGGTCAAGCACGCGCGGTATTACTGGCTGCTGCTGGCCGAGGGGTATCTGAACCGCAGGCTGTTCGGCGACATGCTGCACAGGATCTGGGCGCTGCCGCTGCCAAGCGGGTAGCGTTGACCGGGCGAGGATCAACAGTTTTCGGCTCCAAAAGATTTCGCAAGGAGCAGTGTCGGCCGGAGCGCCGTTCAGGCCGCTCAATCAACGTCTGTGAGCGGATGGACGAGCCCTGGCGCCTACCGGCGGAGGTCATGTGCAGGGTTCAGCGCGAAAAGACGTGGTATTCGGGGCAGCGCGGGTGTATACTTTCACCGTGCCAGGGCCAAAATGGAAATCCTGGTTAAAAGTGTACGGCAAGTTGGAATGTTCGTCAAAAATCGCGCGGGTTCGCTTACCTCTATGGCCGCCAGTGTGTCAACGCAAGGAGCCGAGGGGCAGAGTGTGTCGCTCATGAATCAAGTCAGAACAGTATGATCGGAGTAAGGAGTGACCGCCCCTTGCCTCTTCAACTAACTGAAATCGAAGTCCGCGTCCTCGGTGCGCTGATCGAAAAGGACATGACCACGCCCGAGTACTATCCTCTCTCGCTCCATGCGCTCGTCAACGCCTGCAATCAGAAATCGAATCGCAGTCCTGTCGTGGGCTATGACGAGCCGACGGTGGCCCGCGCCATCGAGAGTCTGCGCGAGAAGAAGCTTGCGCTTGTGCTGACCGGAAGGGAGCATCGGGTGCCAAAGTACCGCCACTGGGCCTGGGAGACGCTTGGTCTCGGTCCTCGCGAGATGGCGGTCCTATGCGTGCTGATGCTGCGCGGACCGCAGTCTGTAGGTGAACTCAAGGGCCGTACGCAGCGCATGTACAACTTCGATGACCTCGCCTCGGTAGAGGTTTGCCTCGATCACTTGGCCGAGCGCCAGCCCGAGCCCCTGGTTATGAAACTCGCCCGTCAACCCGGCACGAGAGAGCCACGTTATGCGCACCTCCTCTCGGGAGAAGTGCGGCCTTCGGAGCCGGAAGCTCAGCCCGCACCCGTTCAGACACTCGCACCCCAGGACACATCGGCTGAGCGCATGGCGAAGATGGAATCCGATATCGACGAACTCCGCAGTGAAGTCCTCGAGCTACGAAAGCAACTTTCCGATTTCCGCAAACAGTTTGAGTAACTCCGGCGTTTGCGACTCGACAGAGCACCCGGCGACTCCGGCCTACACGGGGGCAAAGAGGGGTTTACAGACGCCGGTGGTTTCTGCCGCCACCTCCCGCACTTGCGTCGATTCGATCGCTCAGCCTCACTCCCTAGGATCACGCGTTTCTCTTACCCGCTAGAATTGTAGGGGCACGGCATGCCGTGCCCACCATCGCCGCGCAAAAGCAGATCCGCGGATTATTCGCTCAGCAGCCCGTGGTAGAAGTTAGGTTCGGCGAAAAATGGGGACTGTCAACGATTTTCGCATCCGCAACTGCTTTCTCTCCGAGATGGGGCAGACGACGAAAATCGGTGACTATACCCACTTTCCGAGGCGAAGGACTTTCACCACAGGCTGTTAGGCCAACTGCCGTGGAATCGGCCCTGTGGAAGGTAAGGGACATGTTTCCATCTTGGCGGACAGCTCATCGGATCGAAGGGCCAATTGGAGCAGGAATCTCTCAAGGATAGACTTGCCAAGCTGACATTCGGACAGTAATGCCGCTAAAAAGCCCTTCATCCTCTCCCCCTATCCGCGTCTTGATCGCCAAGCCGGGTCTCGACGGCCACGACCGCGGAGCTAAGGTGATCGCGAGGGCGTTGCGCGACGCCGGCATGGAGGTTATCTACACCGGTCTGCGCCAGACGCCGGAGCAGATCGTCTCGGCGGCCTTGGAAGAAGATGTCGAGTTTATCGGGCTTTCGATCCTTTCAGGCGCCCACACAGTGATCGTGCCGCGCCTGATGGCGTTGCTCAATGAAAAGGGCATGCACGACGTCAAGGTGGTTCTCGGTGGTACCATCGTCGACGAAGACCTGCCCGCCATGAAAGAGCTGGGCGTCGCCTCCATATTTCAGCCCGGCGCCTCTCTCGAATCGATCATCCACTTCATGCGCGAGAACCGCCCCAAACGAGAGTTGCTGCAAGGCTAGCTACTTTCCGGTGCTCCTGCCCGGTGTTAACGCTCGATGCCGACCGCCGGCTACAGGTCTACACGCGGGGCGAGACGCGGCAAGAGTAGCCATTCGGCGCTCGTGGGGGACGCTCCCGCCCTTCTCCGAAGGTGCTCGTTCGACGGGACTCAGACGGCAGGGATAAAACGGAGTCTACGGCCACGGCCAGGGTGCCGCCCTAGCCCCGCTGTCGGCGGCCCACTTCACGAACGCCGGGGACTCGGCGCATGCCGGCTGTGATGCGATCAAGCTGTTTGACGTCGTGGATGTCGATTGTCAGCTCGACAATGGCAAGCGGGTTGGGCCCCTTGGTGCTGCGCGTCTCGACGCTTCCAATGTTGACATTCTCCTCGGAGAGGACACTCGTAAGCTCGTTAAGGACACCCGGACGGTCTTCGACGTAAATGATCAGCCGGATCTTGTAGGCTACATCCGCTGACTGGGTCCACTCGACCGCCATTCGCCGCTCCTCCTCGTACATCAGGTTCTGTACGTTCGGGCAGTCTCTTGAGTGGACAGAAACGCCCTTGCCGCGCGTGACGTAGCCGACAATGGGCTCCCCGCGGATCGGATTGCAGCAGCGAGCCCGGTACACCAGGATGTCGTCAATTCCCTTGACGGTCAGCACGGTCGTTCCGTCTGTCGCGGGACGCGGCTGACCATCGGAGGGAGCGACCTCAGGCGTCGCGCGGCCTGCACCCGGCTGCGCAGCTTCCGGGGCGAGTTTCACGACCACGCTGCGGGCGGAGCACTTGCCGTAGCCCAAGGCGGCATAGAGATCTTCAGGCTCCGCATAGCCATAGTCTTGGCAGACCTGGCGAAGCGCTCCCGGAGCGACTTTCTTGAGCGAGACGTTCAGCCGCCGCGCTTCTTTCTCAAGCAGCTTCTCGCCGATCTCTTGAGCCTTCTCCCGCCGGTTCGCATTAAGCCACTGCTTGATCTTCTGGCGAGCGCGGGACGTCTTTACGAAGCCCAACCAGTCCTGGCTCGGGGCATGATTCTGCTGGGTGATAATTTCTACGATGTCCCCGTTTCGAAGATGATACTTGAGCGGCACGATGCGGCCGTTGATCTTGGCGCCCGAGCAACGGTGGCCGACCTCGGTGTGAATCAGATAAGCGAAATCGACCGGGGTGGCTTCTCTCGGAAGGACGATCAGCTTCCCTCGCGGCGTAAAGACGTAGACCTCTTCCGGGTAAAGATCGATCTTTAGCGTGGAGAGAAAATCGCTAGGGTCCTTGACATCCCGCTGCCATTCGACCAGTTGGCGCAGCCACGCCGTCTGGCCCTCATCGACATCCGGGCCTTTGAGACCCTCCTTGTACTTCCAATGGGCACAGATGCCTTGCTCGGACTTGTAGTGCATCTCTTCGGTGCGAATCTGCACTTCAAAGGTCTGGCCCTCTTCGGCGATGACCGAAGTGTGCACGGCCTGGTAGAGGTTCGGCCGCGGCATGGCAATAAAATCCTTGATACGGCCCGGCACGGGACGCCATTGGCTGTGGATGATCCCGAGCGCGGCATAGCAGCTTTTTTCCGAGTCGGTAATCACGCGAAGCGCCAGCAGGTCGTACACTTGGTCCGCGGTGATTTTTTGGCGCTTGAGTTTCTGGTGAATCGAATAGGCTCGCTTGATGCGACTTTCGATGCGGGCCGGCACACCGTTTTCGGCAAGCTTTTTCTCGAGGGCGGCCTTGATCGTCGCGAGGAACTCTTCGCTGGCTTCCCGGCGGAATTCGATGTGCTGGGTGATTTCCGCGTAGGCTTGCGGCTCAAGATAGTAGAAGGCTAAGTCTTCCAACTCCCCACGAACTTTCCCCATTCCTAACCGCAACGCGATGGGTGCGTAGATCTCGAGCGTCTCGCGCGAAATGCGCTGCTGTTTGTCGGGATCCAGGTAGCTCAGGGTTCGCATGTTGTGAAGACGGTCAGCAAGCTTGACGAGAATGACCCGCACGTCCTCGACCATGGCCAGCAGCATTTTTCGAAAGTTTTCGGCCTGGCGCTCTTCCAAGGAATAGTAGTCAAGCTGGCTCAGCTTGGTGACCCCATCCACGCAACGGCCGATTTCTTTGCCGAACCGTTTCTTGATTTCGGCGATGCGGACCCCGGTATCTTCGGCTACGTCGTGCAGCAGCCCGGTTGAAATGCACACCAGATCGAGGCTCATGTCCGCCAGCAGGTGCGCCACCTCCACAGGGTGGGCGAGGTACGGTTCACCCGACTTGCGTGTCTGTTCGTGGTGCCTATCGGCGGCGAACTCGAAGGCTTTTCGCAGGATCACCAGATCGTCGGCACCCCGCGAGCGGCGAACTTTTTCTTCTAACTCTTTAAAACGAAGGGAGATAGGGTCGGAAAAGGAGGCGGGGAGAGTGCTCGCTGGATTGCTCGACATCTCGACACCGGTCCCTGCCAGGGCTGGCTTTTGGACAAAGAAAAACCCTGAGGGTCGGGAGCACAGGCCTCTCAGACAGCCCTCAGGGTTATTATACGGGGTCTACGATTCCTGTTGGAAGGTTTCGATTGTAGCTGCCTCGGCTTTCTTCTTCCTGGTGGCAAGTGATTTCAGTGACCATTCGTTCGCCATGGCAGTGTATTTTTCGTAGTCTTCCTTCGTCTCGCTGATGTCGGCTTTTTCGCGGTAGAGCAGGTTGATGTAGGCCATCGCGTTGTCGTGGTCGGGATCGATCTCCAGCGCCTTATTAAGGTTTTTCAGGCCTTCTTCGACGATCGGCAAGTTCAATTCGGCCAGTCCGAGTCGGGAGTCATCATCTTTGATGGGTCCTGGATCATCAGGTTTCATTCCCAGGCTGGCTCGAACCATCAGCCGCGGCTGGTACGTCTCGGTCCAGGCGATGACACCAAGCGTATAGTAAGCGTCCTTGTTTTCCGGGAACTTCTCCAGCAGCTTGGCGTACCATTCCCTGGCGTCCTCCATCCTTTTCATGTTGAAGTAAATGATCGCAATGCTGGCTAGAGCAGCCTCGTTGTTATCATCCCTACTGACCACGTCTAGGAAACCTGCAAGAGCATTCTCGGCCACCGCTTCGTTCTCTAGTGATTCGGCGCCCGGGACATACTGCATCATGTACGAGCTGGCCAGATACTGCCTGGCTTCCAGGAATTCCGAATCGAGCTCGATCGCCTTCTCAAAGTGCTCGATGGCAAAACTGTAATCGGAGCGACTAAAAGCGTTTACCCCTCTGTTCAGCTCATTTCGTGCCTTCAGGTAGTTGATTTGATCCTGGCAACCAAAAGAACCCAGGCTTGCCGCCAAAACAGCGGCGGTCCCACTCTTCCAAAGAAACTTCATAGTTCGATTCATTTCTGTAGCTCCATGGTACGAAGCGGCCTCAGTGACCAGGGTCAGGTCAGGGGCATACGCCACCCGGCCTAGAGTCCGGCCTCTATGTCCTCCGTGAGTAAGCCTACCTTGTCGAGGCCCGCGCCCTTGGCCATATCGATGATTTCGGCCACGTCTTTAAACTCCAACGACGGATCGCCTCTGACGAACATCACGCGCTGGGCTCGGGTCTTGAAGATGTCCCGCAGCCGATCTTCCAGAAGGTCCTTGGTGGTCGGGTCCCGATTGATCATGATTCTGCGGCTGTTATCGATGGAAACCACTACCGTACGAACATCCGATTCCTGGGGTCGATCCGGTTGGTTCGGATTGGGATGCGGGACCATCGCATCCAGCCCTTTCGGCGTCAATGGTGTGATCACCATGAAGATGATTAGCAGAACAAGAAGCACGTCGATGAGCGGCGTCATATTTATGTCGACCAAGACGCTGCCGCTCTGTCCGACTCCCATTGCCATAACGATTTCCTCCCCTAGACAAATTTAGGTGCTGGGTGGACCGCGCCGGTCTACTCTACGGTAACCGCCGGTGCCCCTCTTTCCTGGATCTTTTCCGTCAGAAGTCCAAGCTGATCCACTCCTTCGGTGCGGAGTACGTTGATCACATCCACCACGACCGCATAGCGTGCCCGCGAGTCACTCTTGATGTAGACGGTCTTATCGAGCTTGTTTTCAATAATGTCGCCCACGAGCCGCCCCAACTCGTCGGGACTGGTTTTCCCGCGGCCCAAGAAAACACTGCCGTCTCGCGTCACAGCCACCACAACGGCGTCGTCCTTGTCCGCGTCCTCCATGGCAAGCGGGTTGCGAGTACGGACCATGTCCACGCTGACACCTTTGCTCAGCATGGGTGTGATGACCATGAAGATAATCAGCAACACCAACATCACATCCACCATGGGCGTGACGTTGATCACTGATATAGTGCCGCCTGACGCTCGTTTTGCCATCTCAACGCTCCTGTCTGCAACGGGCGAGCCGGGGCCACCCGAGTCGATTTGGCGGCTTAGTTGGCCGCGGCCTTCTGGGTTTTCTTAAGGAAGTAGTCGATCAGCTCGGAACCGGCGTTATCCATTTCGACGTCGAATCCCTCAACCTTGGAGTTGAAGTAATTGTACATCCAGACGGCGGGAATGGCGACGAACAGGCCGATCGCAGTCGCGACCAGAGCCTCGGAGATTCCGCCGGCCACAGCGCCCAGTCCGGTCGACTTTTCCGTTGAAATTCCCTGGAAAGCGTTAATGATGCCGATCACGGTCCCGAACAGGCCGACGAAGGGAGCGGTAGAGCCAATGGTCGCTAGGCCGCTCAATCCTCTGTTCAACTCCGCGTGGACGATCGCGTGCGCGCGGTCAAGGGCGCGTTTCGACGATTCGATCGTTTCCCCAGGGATCTCCGTGCTCATCTCGTGAGCCTTGAACTCCTGAAGTCCAGCAACGACGACCTTGGCCAGATGGCTTTTCTTGTGTCGTTCGGCGATCTTGACGGCTTCTTCGAGTTTGCCGTCCCGCAGGGCGCCGGCCACGGCGGGCGCAAACTGGCGGGACTGCTTTCGTGCCGCCGAAAACGCCAACTGGCGGTCGATCATGACGCCGATCGACCAGGCCGACATGATGAACATGACGACGACGACCGCCCGGGCGCCCCATCCCATTTGGTTCCACATCGACATGACGTCAAAACCGATTTCTTGCTGCAACAGCAACATACTCCAAACCGAAAACTGAGTAAGCATCAATCCTTCCTCCTATGTCTCTTCATGGTCGACGGGCCTGGCGCCGATGGTACCGAGAAGCAAGCCCGAGCGATTTCGTTACTCGTTATATCAAGCGCTGTCACCCACTGAGAGTGAAGTTAACATCGATCTGGGTGACGACCTCCACCGGCTGACCGTTCAGCAGAGTGGGCTTGTAGCGCCACTGTTTGACGGCCTGTAGCGCCGAAGGAATCAGCAGCGGATGGCCGCCAAGGACCTCCAGTTTCTCGATTGATCCGTTTTTCGCGATGATGGCGGTAAGCCTTACTGTGCCCTGAATACGGGCTTGGCGGGCCAGTGCCGGGTAGATCGGCCTCACTTGCTTAATCAGGTTGGCCCTCTGCACCGCTCCGCCCACACGAATCCGCTTAGGCGTAGGTGGTGGCTTTTTCTTGGGCGGCGGCGGCGGCGCGATCATGGGAGCGTTCGAGATAATGCCTCCAATGACGCCGCCGATTTGCCCTCCGGGCGTGCCTCCGATGACTCCGCCCACCACGCCGGCGATAGTTTGGGAGGGTGCGGGGATCGCTTCCTCGATGATCGCCACCTCGTCGGGGATCTCTTTTGGAGCGGCTAAGGGGTCAAACTTCTCGGGGGCGATTTTCTTCGGCGCCATTTCCGGGGGTGGTGGTGGTGGTGGCGGCGGTGGCGGCGCCACCAGGAACGTCATCAACTCTGCCGCCGGCAGTTCGTAGTAGTTGAGCAGTGGAATAAGAATAAATACCCCTAGAACTAGGCCCTGCACCGCGCCGGACAGCACCATGGCCCACACACTACGTCCTTTTTTGATGTTAAGTTCTATCAGGCTTTGTTCGAACATCGTGTGACCTCCCTTGCGTCATAATCGTAGATGCTAGCAAATTCTTGTTTCTCTTGCCTACGTCTGTTCTCCCTTACCTCGAACGCCCTCTCCCACCGGCGCGGGCTGACACGACGCCCTGCCACCACAACAAGATCGGGCTGGCGACGAAGATCGAGGAGTAAGTTCCCACAATCACGCCGATCACCAGCGCGAACGAGAACCCTCTCAGCACCTCACCGCCAAACAAGAATAGACACAGCACGGCGATCAGCGTAAGTCCCGAGGTCAACAGGGTGCGAGCCAACGTCTGGTTCACGCTCCGATTGACTAGAACCTCCAGCGGCTGCCTCCGGGTCAGCTTTAGATTCTCTCGAACCCGATCGAAAATGACGATTGAGTCGTTCATCGAATAACCAACCAATGTCAGCAGCGCCGCAATCACCGTCAACTCGATCTCCCTGTCGAACAAGGAGAAAAACCCCAGCGTAATGAACACGTCGTGGAAGACCGCTACGACCGCCGCAACGCCGTAAATCCATTCAAAGCGCAGGGCGATGTAAATCAGCATCCCGCCCAACGCCGCCAAAGTCGCGTTGCGAGCTTGGCGTTGAAGGTCTTTCCCGATCTTCGGTCCAACGGCTTCCACGCCCCGGATCGCGAACGACCCGAGGTAGGCCTCTTGCTGGAGCGCAGATATGATATCAGGATTGACCCCCTCAACGGAAGTCAACTGAGAAAAATCTTTTACCAGCCCCGACTGCGGAGATTCGTCCCGAAACGCGATCAAAGCGCTCCCTGCCGATTCAATCTCCGTATGTTCGAGCGCGGATAGTGTCACGTTTCTTTTTAGGCGCTCGGAGATTTGTTCCGCGGAGCTGTTGTTGAAATCGAGCATGTCGCCCTCGCCGGGGTAGATTCCCCTCAGCGTTTCAATCACTTGGGAGCGCCCGGAAGTCAGGGCTGCGTCCTCCGCTAGATCGAGGTCGATCTTCAGCTCATGGCTGTCGGCTCCCCCGGTAAACGGCTGCAGGGTCGCGACCGTTAGTCCCTTGCTGGTCAACGTTTCCCGAATCTGGCTCACCTCGGGGGCGTCTTTGAACTTCACATACACGAGCGTGCCACCCTTGAAATCGATGCCCAGCTTCAATCCGCCCTTCAGAACAATGCTGGCCGCACCGACGACCAACAACACCAGCGACAGGCCGATAAAGTATTTCCGCCGACCGACGAAATCTATGTCCGAAGACTTGAACAGCTCCATGGCCTATATAGGCCGTCGATGTCGTAGACACCGGCGGCTCCCCAAAAGTTCCCCCGGGCGTGACTTCAAGCAGCAGCCCGCGCCCGCTTTTCTCGTGAGCGTTTGGACGACCCGCGTTGAACGAACCGTAATTTGTAGGGGCGGACCGCCGTGTCCGCCCACTCGATCACGCAACCCAACCCCGCGAGACCCTTCTCTGGGCAGGCGCAGCGGCCTGCCCCTACTGTTTTCGTCGTGAGACATGCGACCCTAGATACTCAACTCCTTAACTTGCTGCTTGCGGACCAACCCCACGTCGAAGATCAGCCGGGACACGAAGATAGACGTGAATAGGTTGGCCAACAGCCCAGTCGCCAGCGTAACGGCGAACCCGCGCACTGGCCCCCGCCCGAAGGCGAACAAGAAAGCCGCCGCGATGATCGTCGTCAGATTGGTATCGATAATGGTGAGAAACGCCTTCGCGAAGCCCGCGTTGAGAGATGCTATGACACCCTTCCCGGCCCGAAGCTCTTCCCGAATGCGTTCAAAAATAAGGACGTTAGCGTCTACCGCCATTCCTATGGTCAGGACAATGCCGGCAACGCCAGGCAGGGTGAGCGTAAACCCGAAGTAGCTCAAAATGGCAATCAGAATGATTAGGTTGAGGGTCAGCGCAACGATCGCATTCACGCCGGCCCTCTTGTAGTACACCAGCATTAAGGCCATGATCAGCGCCAAGGCCAGCAAAGAGCTGTTGACGCCCTGTCGAATCGAGTCCGCTCCCAGCGAAGCACCGACTGTCCGCTCCTCCAGGAATTCGATCGAAGCCGGCAGCGAGCCGGCCCTCAGAACCAGGGCCAGGTCGCTCGTCTCCTGCTGACCGCCCATCCCTGTTATGCGGCCCTCCGTGTCAATGCGACTTTCGATGGAGGCGACGTTCTTGATCCGATTGTCAAGCACGACGGCCAGAGAGTCCCCGATGTGGGCCTGGGTGAAGTCACCGAAGCGGCGTCCGGCCTCGCGAGACAGGCTGAACGAGGTTTCCCATTGGTTTGTCTGCGGGTCTCTCCCGGGCTGGGCATTTCGCAAGTCGCGGCCGCTGACAACCGCCGTTCGGTTGAGAAGGTACCATTCGTTGACCAACTCGCCGGAACGGCGATCGCTGTAGTTCAAGATCTCGCTGTTTTGAGGCAGGATGCCGCCCCGGGAGGTTAGGGCGCCCTGGCGGGAAAGGTACGGGCCGTCGATAACTTCCTGAATCTCGAGCAGCGCGGTCATTTGAAGGATTTCCATCACCCGCTGCGGGTCGCTGACCCCCGGTAGTTGGACTAGGATCTCGTATTCGGCATCAGCCCGCCCGTGCTGCTGAATCACGGGCTCGGTCAACCCCAGCCCGTTGACCCGGTTTTCAATCGTGGCAATCGACTGGGTGACGGTATTGCCTTTCAGGGCGGACAACCCCGACGGCCGCATCCGCATCCTCCAAGTGGCGGAATCCACAGGGGAGAGGAGCCAGTCGGGGTACGTTCCCTCGATCGTCGATCGGAAATCACTGGTGCGATCAATGGGAACTCCCGAGATGGTGATCTCGATCGAATCCGCCTCCTCGACGGCTTGGGGGTCGTTGCGCTCGATCGTGGTGTATTCGATCCCCTGGGCACTGAGATCCGCCCGTAAGCGGCCAATGGTCTGGTCAGCTTCAGACCGCACGGCGTCCTGAATCTGGACCTGGAGAATCAAATGCGAGCCGCCCTTCAAGTCCAGTCCCAACTTGATGCTCTCCCGCAAGTTCGCCCGCAGCTCGTCCATCGAGCCTGGCAGCCCAATCACCCCATAAACGCAGACCAGGGTGACGGCAAGCGCCAAGAAGAATTTCTGCCAGAGCTTTCGGGTCATAGGGATTGGCGGGGCAAGGTTGGAAAAGAGAGCTACTTGCTGTCGTCCTTTTCGTTGACAAGCGTAGTGACGGCACTGCGTGCGAACTGCAGCCTTACGTTGTCGGGTTTGATTCGCAGGGTCAGGGTATTGTCATCGCCGATAGCCACGAGCGTACCCACGAGTCCGGCACCGGTCATCACCCGGTCGCCGTTTTTCAGATCCTTAAGCATAGCGTCCATCTTGCGCTGTTTTCTCCTCATGGGCAGAAACAGCACCAAATAGAAGATGACCACCATCATGATGATGGGGACTAGGGGGTTTTGTAGCGGGCTCGAAGACTGTTGCAGCAAAATCGCCAAGCCGATCCCGTTCGTGTGCGGAATCCCGGCCAAGTGAGTCAAGTCAGGGAGCATTGGCTCTCTACACAATCACGTAACGACTCCCGGCGGAGGCCGATCCGACCTCGTAGCGCTTGCGTTCCGATCGGGAGTCCTTGAACCTTCTGAAGTTCACCCAGTCCCCTGGGAGGAGCGAACACGGGCTAAATAACTGGGGAGCTCACCAATCCCAATAGCTTGCCGGATATCCCTCATGGTGTCAAGGTAGATATGAAGGTTGTGAAGCGTCGCTAGAGTCGAGTAAAGAATCTCGCCGGCAAGGAACAAGTGGCGCAAATAGGCTCTCGAGTAGTGAGAACACGTGTAGCAGGAGCAGCTCTCATCAACCGGTCGGGGATCCGCGGCCCAGGCGCTGTGTTTGATGATCAACGGCCCCGTGGAAGTGAATAAGTATCCGTTGCGGGCGTTCCGGGTGGGTAGGACGCAGTCCATCATGTCGACTCCAGCGGCCACATATGCCCCAAGCTCTTCGAGCATTCCGACGCCCATGAGATAACGTGGCCGATCACGAGGGAGAATCCCTTCCACCGCTTCCATCATTTCGAAGCTCAGTGACCGCGGCTCGCCGACCGACAATCCTCCTACGCCGTAGCCGGGAGCTTCGAGTTCGGTAAGTCGGCGGGCGCACTCCTGCCGCAGGTCGGTGAACATCGACCCCTGAACGATGGGGAAAAGCATCGGATTGGCGCTCGTGGATGGAGGTTCTGCCCGCTTCCGCAACTTTTCCCAATGGCTCATGCCCCGGCCGGCCCAAGCGATCGTGCGCTCCATGGACGTCCGGGCGTGCTCGTGGCTGACAGGGTAGTCGGTGCACTCGTCAAGCGCCATCATGATGTCGCTGCCCAGCGCCCGCTGGATGTCGACGGCCGACTCCGGGGTGAGCTTGTGCTCGGATCCATCCAGGTGAGAGCGGAAGACCACGCCTTCGTCGGTAATGTCGCGGAGCGAGCTGAGGCTGAAAACCTGGAATCCTCCGGAGTCGGTCAGGATCCCTCTAGGCCAGTTCATGAAGCGATGCAGCCCACCGAGGTCGGCGATCGTCTGGTGCCCGGGCCGCAGATAGAGGTGATAGGTATTAGCCAGGATGATCTGGGCCCCAAGCTCGTCCTCGAGCATGCGGCCTGTTAGGCCCTTGACGCTAGCCTGAGTCCCCACCGGCATGAAGACCGGCGTCTCGACCACCCCGTGTGCGGTGTGGAGCCGCCCCGTGCGGGCACGAGTGTGAGGACACTGGGCTACGATCTCGAAGCGGGGAGTGGGGCTTGCCATACGCTAGGTGGGTCGCTGACTGCAGAACCTAGCCCGCTTTTCTCACGAAGGTTCGGATGGCCCGCGTTGAACTCGCAGCCGGTAGCGACCGCCACTCTTGGCGGTCCTTGGTTCGAGTACCGGCCGGCAATCTTGCCGGTCGTGCGCCGTGATTTGTAGGGGCGGACCGCCGCCTCCGCCCATGCGTCAGATTCACACCGCGTTGCATTCGATCACGCGACCAAACCGGGCGAAACCTCTCTGGGTGGGGCGCAGTGGCCTGCTCCTAAAGTTCTGTCGTGAGAAGTGCGGGCTAGGTTCTGCCTGAGGCCCTCCATCATGCCCAGGACCTCTTCCCGTTCGCTATGGTCAAGTGTTCGGGGTGCAAAGATCATACATCATTTATTACCTAATCATGTCTTCAACACATATTGAACATGTATGCCAAACAGATTAAAAGGATATTCGAATCATCTGCTGACGCCAATCCCTTCACCGCCGGCCCGGCCAGGCGTCTAGCGGTCATACCCTGTCGGCAGTGACAGGCGTTTCTCATCGCCGCGGGCTCACGCCGGGCGGCTCTGTGCGGTTTCCGTATCCATAGTGAACTCGTCTCCAGGACAGTCCACTACATAGGATAAGGTCCCGCCCGGTAGGTTCTTAACTGCTTGCCTCGGCCGCTGAACATCACCACCCGAAAGCTGACGGCTCGGGGCACCTCGTCGCAAACGAGATAAAAGTCGATTTCGTCGCCTTTTTCGACCGCGTCTTCCTCGATGGTTTGGTTCAGAATGTTGAGCAGCGCTCCCGTGGAGTCGAAGAACTCGAGCTGCATGACCAAGCCGGGGATCGGCTTCTTGCGGTGGCTCGTCACCGAGCCCTCAAACCTCATGCCGCCCTCGCCAAAACTAGTCTCGATCTCGGTGATCTCAACGCCGGACTTTTTCGCGGGCTTCTCTTGTGCTATTAGCGCAGTCGGGGCCGCTACCAGAAGGGCGACGGCCAAAAGTCCCGCGGATAGGTGGAAAAACGAGAGCCTCAAAGCAATGACCTGGAGGTGAACGGGCTGGGCACCGCTAGCTGCTTTCCGGTGCAAAACGCTTGCGGCTCGCGGCGGGGACTGTCACCAATTTCGCCCTTACGAAGAATCAACAAGTTGCGGAGGTATCCGGTCGCGAAATTCGCTGACTGTCCCAAGCCACCGCTCAGTTTCCCCTTTTTGTACCGGAAAGTAGCTGAGAAGAGGTGCCGGAAGATCCGTCACAACCGCTTACAAGTGTAGTTTCTATCCGAGGATGCCGCAAGCGCGACAGGCAGAAGACAAGAGTCGCGGGGGGGGGGGGCGCTATTCTCCGTCCTGGGGAACCGCCCGCCGAGGTATGAACAACATCAGGATGGCTCCGAGGACAAAGGCGATCACGTCCATCCACCAGCGGCTCCCTTCGATCATCCCAGTAGGCGCAAACACTCTTGTTTGTCCCACCGCCGCCAGGCGGCTCGCACGACGTTCGAGCCGCGTTCAACGCGGCTTTTCTGCGGAGCTGCCAGGCCAGCCGTTTTACGGCTGCACCAAAAAATCAGGCATGGACGCTCGACATCGCGGCTCCGAGCGTATGGCATCAAGCGTCCTGGTGGCGCAGGTCCCCAGACCTGCCGTGTCGGTACTCCTACCGACACCGGTCGCCCCCCGCCCAACGGCCGATCCCCCTCTTTCTGGCCCCTCGCCCACACCTCCAACCTCTCGCTAGGCGGCGTTTTCCTTGCGCTAGGGCTGCGCTAGGACACGATTTTGGCACGGAAAATCCGGCCTCGAGGACCCTTCTGACTACTCCCGCAAAACGCCGTCACAGACTTTTCACTTTTTTTCTCCTCGCCGCCTCAACGACTTACGTCCGCGGACCCCTCCTAGCCCACAATCCGTCCCCTATTCTGGTACGGGGCCCAGAAAGCGGAATCTCGGAGGGATGACCCTCGTATTTCCGCCACTTTCTGCCACTGGCTCTTGCGTGGACGGCTGGGAACGCTGCTATGTCTAACAATTCAAGAGACTTAACAGCCAAGCGGAACACTCCCATCGCCGCCCTACTCGACTGCCACCCACCGCCAGCTGACGAAAATCGCCCGCTAGCCGACTGCTAGGCGCTCTTTTTTGCCCGCGAGGCGGCTTTTTCTGCTCACATTCGGGGTCAAATTGGTCTCGCAGGCGTCGTGATTCTTAGCCAGACGCGTAGCGCGCTGTGGGCTGTCACTTGGCCCGCGTGTGTGGCTGTTTTCAGCCTCTTGGACGGGGTTAAGAATCGCGAAGGGAGGCCAGCGTCGAGCGGGGACAGAGATGAAATGAGGAGGCTCGTCATCGGGGGGAGTGAGCTAAACTGCCCCCCGTGGGCTTCGCCCGGCGCCTGAGTGGGCGGGACGCTTTATCAATGACTTGCGAGAGGCGCGGGTACAGGAAGGTGTGAAAAAATCAGGGACTGTCACGAGCGGCGTCCTAGAAGCCCGAATGGGGACAGGCAACCAAGCGAACCTTGTCCGCGCCACGAAGACGGCCGGGTTTTTTCCTGTCGGACCCCCGAACGTGGAACCGTCCTGGGTGCCTGTCCCCGTCCCCAATGACGACTCCGCCGCGGGCTGACTGTCCCAGCATTTTTTCACACCTTCGCCAGGGCGCGGGCAAGATTGGCGACGGGGGGGCACGGGGTAAGAATCGTGAAGAGGCCGG
This sequence comes from Bryobacterales bacterium, assembly GCA_965222095.1. Taxonomy (GTDB): domain Bacteria; phylum Acidobacteriota; class Terriglobia; order Bryobacterales; family UBA6623. Next base: position 522,957 of record CBDCTD010000003.1, on the reverse strand, counting down.
CGTCGAGCACCGGAAAGAGCCGTGCCCGTCAGGGCGCGCGCCCGCTGGATGGGCATGATTCCGGCTCGGCCCGAAGCCATTCGTTCACCGTCCGACGGGGGCAGTTGACCCACCCGCATTGTCAGGGAGACGGCAAAGACCGGCATCACGGTGGGGCACAGAGGAAAAAATACGAAACAAACCTAATTTCTAGCAAGCGAATTGCAATCAATGAGTTACGGTTGGTTCTGCGCGCCGCGGGCAAGATTGGCGAAGGGGGACATTTTGATTCATGCGCACATTCGATAGCGCATGGCTCGGCGGTCGTTTTGCCGAGACTTGCGGCCTTTTCCAGGACTCGCTTATCCGAAGGCCACGCGACAGCAGGAAACAGAGCCGCGAACGCCAGTGAGCGGTCAACGTGAACGCGGCCAGGCCAATATCGGTCGAGCCCGGTAGGGACAAACAATCCTGTTTGTCCCAGCCGCCACCAGGCGGCTCTCACGACGTTTGAGCCGCGAAGCGGCGCCGGAATCTAGCCTAGGGTGGAGCCGGAACGGCGGAACCCTAGGCTAGGAATTGAGCAGAGTCGAGCCCTGAAAGGGCGGAAGGAACGATGGGGGAAACCGGGACGTCAGGCCCGGCTGGTCGCATTCTGGTTCGTTCCCTTCGGCGCTCGGACGCCTGCGGCGGCCGAGCGGGGCTTGGGGTGGGGCAGAGGATCGGCCGTGCCAACGGCCGATCCTACTCGCCACACTCCCCGAAACCAGTCACGGCAATTCGAGATTTCTAACTCGCACGCCATCACTAAGATCGCCTTGCCGTGACCGTCTACCCCCCCCGTGCGATGTTACTCTGGCCCCGTAAGAGCGCCGGCCTTCAGGGAGCGACAGACCGGCGCACCCCGGCCGGGGATATAAGTCCTCCTCATGGCCTCCGTCGGTGAGCCGATCAACCGACCGCGTTACACAGAACAACGGGATCGATCCCAAACCGTTTTGGCGGCTCCGCGCGATACCAAAGGAGCCGCACCCTAATCAAGCTGTACCCCGGGGCGCGACCAGGCGGACTCACGAAAACGTAACCGGAAGAGCTCCGGCCGCTTAGCCTTGACGCCGGCCACTAGTCACGTGCGCTAGGAAAGGTGTAGAAGCCCGGCGAACCATCGAAGCGCCATCTGACCAAAACCGAACGCCCGAGCCCAAGCACCGACAGACAGATCACCTACTCGACCGCAATCGTGACCGGATCGGACTCGAGGCCCTCGATGATAATCTTGACCACCACGTCGTCTCCGCTGGGGGCCTCATCCGGCACGCCGGCGTTGATCTGGTAGAGACCGACCAACGTGGGTGCCAAGCCTGTGAAAAACAGGCGGGCCGGAGCGCCGCCGATAGTCACTTCAGGCGCGGTTACGGTTTCCGAGTGCGGGAACCGGGGCGCGGCGCTGCCGCTGGCAGGCGGATTGGTCACCGGCCCAAGGCCCACGGCGAAGATCTCGAGGATTTCACCGCGCCGAACCGGGCGGGTGTTAGGAGCGAGTCCGAGGGGCGCGGGTCGTGCTCTCGATGTGTTTGCGATTAAGATCGCTCCCTGACCCGGTCTTATGTCTGGGGCTGTGAAGATGGCCGGGCTATAGTCAGCGAGAGGGACCACGACCGGTTGAGTAGTTTCGCCGCCGATACGGATACTAAGATCAGCCTGTTCTTCACCCGCCAGCTCCCGAGGAACCAGGAGGTTGATCTGGTTCGGCGACGCGTAGTACAAGGGCGCCTTGAGGTTGCCGTTAAAGATTAATGTTGTTCCCCCTAGAGTCGTTGGTAGCGGTGCGGCGATGAGCCCTTCGGTCTCCGGTGCCAGGTCATGGCCGAACACGGAGGCGATAGCTCCAGGGGCGAGGCGCGTGGCAGCGAAGGTAGCCGCATTCACGACACCGCCCGGATTGATCCGGGGCGACAGATTCGGCGCAGGGTCGACTTCGAAGTCGAATCGAGCAGGCACGCTCCCCTGAAGCCGGCTGTTCGCCACGGTGACTTCGACGGTTCCCTCAGCGGCGAGGTCTTGTTCAAAGACGGTAACGAGCAATCGGTTTGTGTTGACCACCGTCGAAGGCCGAAGTTCGCCCTTCCAACGGGCTTCGACTCCAGCGCCGAAGTTCGATCCTAGGATCAGGAAATCGAACTGGGCGCCTCCCGCCACAGCTTGTCGGGGCTGGAAAGAGGTCACCTCCGGCGCCGACTGCTGACTCGTGATCCGATAGATGGCTTTCCCCGTATAGTCGGTCAGGTAGATCTCCCCCTGTTCGTCTTCCCCGAAGGCGGTTATCGAGAAACCCGTCTCAAGCGTGTCAAGGACGCTCCACTGGCCGTTGCTGCCCGTGGCCGCGAACAGCAAGCCCGAGCAAAAGTCGCCGTAGAGATAGACGCCGTCAAGCTCCGGGACAGCCGATCCCCGGTAGCGGTAGCCCCCCGCGACCGCGCATCCGACGTCGTGGGAGTATTCAAGGATGGGCGACTCGAGACCGAACGTATCGCAGTTGACCTCGGGGTCGAAACAAAGAGTCCCCTCCATGACGTCCCAGCCATAGTTCTCGAGGCCCATGCTGTTTGCCGGCTGGAAGTCGATTTCCTCTCTTTGGCCCTGGCCTACGTCCGCGATAAACAAGTCTCCCGTCAAGCGGTCGAAGCTGAAACGCCAAGGGTTTCGCAGGCCATAGACCCAGATCTCTTGGCGCACTCCCTCTTGTCCGAAAAGAGGGTTCGTCGCGGGAATCGCATAGGGATCGCCCTGGTCGACATCGATACGCAAGATCGTTCCAAAGAGCGAAGAAACTTCGCGAGCGGGGTTGACCGGCAGACCGTGATTGCCGCCGTCACCCAGGCCGATATACAGAAACCCGTCGTTGGGTCCGAAATGAAGTTGTCCCCCGTTGTGCTCGGCAGTGGGCTGGTCACGGTGTAGTCGACGTAAAAGAAGCCGTTGCTCTCAAAGTCAGGGTGGAAGGCGACGCTGAGCAGGCCTCGCTCGCCACAGCAGCCGACGCGCGAAATGATGTCGAGGAAGGGTGGATCAAGCACCTTCTCGCCGTCATAGATAACGATTTGGCCATCCTGCAGCGTGATGAATAGGCGGTCCGAGCCATCACCGGCGTGCGTGATGGCCACCGGCCGCAAGAGCCCGGTGGCGAGCTGCTCGAACACGAGGTCATCGAGAAAGCTCGTTTGCGCCAGAAGATTGGCCGGGACGGCCAAGCACGCTATCAAGAGGACAACGGGGGGAACAACGTGGCGACTTCGCGGGGTCACGGTTGGGGTCGAAGTGCGCAGGCCAGCTTGAGTCTCACGATAGCAAATCCGTATGGAACGTGACCTGTGGGAGACAGGTCGTCATAGTTCCCCGCGCATCGGGATTCATCCATCTCTAGGTCTTGGTTCGATAGGGCGAAGTGACTATTTAATACTAAGCAAACTTCGTTATGGGGAACTGGCGATACAACTGATTGCCGACCGATAGCTCGGGGGTATAGCATCGAGAAATGAACGGGTCTGACGTTCTCATCGAGCAGAATCGTTGCCCATTTCCTCACGGTCGTTGGCAGGCTCGTCTCCGTGAACTTTCGGACCAATACCAGTCGAACCACCCCTATCCGCATATTCATTTGAAGGACTTTCTGGACAGCGATGTCGCTCGTCAACTGACGAGGCAATTCCCCAACCCCGAGGACGCGGCGTGGGTCCAGTACAAGCATTACCACGAGAACAAGCTTGGGATTACTCGGAGAGACCTAAATTCCGATTTCCATTCGTGAGGTGATTGACGAACTCAACTCGCCTCAGTTTGTCTCGTGGCTCGGTGACCTCACCGGGATTCCCGACCTGATGCCAGATCCTTCTCTGGAAGGTGGAGGCATGCACCAAACGCAGGCGGGTGGTTTTCTAAACATTCACGCTGACTTCACGATGCATCACCACCGGGAAAACTGGAGGCGTCGGTGCAATCTGATTCTCTATTTAAGTGAAGGCTGGATGGAAGAGTGGGGGGGGCACTTGAGCTGTGGGACCGTGATATGAAGAACTGTGTTGTCACGGTTCCTCCGCTTGCCAATCATGCCGTCATCTTTAATACGACGGAGTTTTCTTACCACGGGTATCCCGATCCCATTAGCTGTCCGCGGGACACCACGCGAAAAAGCCTGGCACTCTATTACTACACGGCGGAATCGGACCACAAATACAGAGCGAAGGCGACAAATTATCGCGCCCGCCCAGGAGATGGTACAAGGGCGGCGTTGATCTGGCTTGACAACATTGCGGTCGAGATCTACTCAAAGCTCAAGAGCCGTCTTGGTCTATCCGACGACTTTATCGGCAAGATCCTTGGGAAACTGTCGCGTTGATTTCGGCAGTCCACTTTCTCGGCAGAAGCTTCCCTATCGCCCGACGCCCACGCAGTTAGCCCGCCGACAGTCGTTCCACGATTGTCCCCGCGCCTCTCGCAAGTCATTGATAAAGCGCCCCGTCCGTGCATGGCGCTTGGGACAGTCCCCGCTTTTTTCACACACCCTCACGGTCGCGGCTCGGAAGGCTCTCGGAACAAACCGCTTCCTGGGCCAGACGGACGATCGTAAGACCCTTCGGTAAGGACTTTGCAAATACGCGAACTTCTTACTTCACCGTACACGAATTCTCCGCCAACGCCGCTTCGATAGTCTGGGCCCGCATTTTCAATTTGGTGTTTGACATCCCGACCTTCCAGCGGCCTTGAGCGTCTTTATTCATAGGGGCTAGAGCCCGATGAGGACGCCAGGGAGGCCAACACCCAATGGGTGAAAAACAAACCAAGCCATTCCAGCTAAGTTTCAACGGCTTGTTGAAAGTCGATTTCCAGGGATCGCACGTCACTTCCGACGGTGGCCTGATTTTGGTTCGCGAACTGGACGAACGGCTCGGTCTCGGAGAACTGATTGACGAGCATCTCAGCGACTCCCGGCAAGGCACAAACAAGCAGTTCACGCTCGCTGATCTGTTGCGGCAGTCGGTCTACAGCCGCTTGGCGGGCTACGAGGACCTCAACGACGCCGAGCGGGTTTCGATCGATCCGACGTTTCGGCTGATCGGTTCGCAGAAGATCTGGGATCGCGGTGCGGCCTTGACCTCGACGCTGCACAGCTTCGAGACGGAGATGCTGGCGAGCGAAGAGAACCTGCTGGGGCTGATGGCGCTGAACCGAGAGCTGGTCGGGCAAGCGGAAGCGTTCGACGACTCCGAGCGGGTCGTTCTGGACATGGACTCCACCGAGAGTCCGGTCCATGGCCAACAGGAAGGCAGTGCCTACAACGGACACTTCGAGTCGGTCTGCTATCACCCGTTACTTTTGTTCAACGGTCATGGTGATTGCCTCGCTGCCAAGCTGCGTCCCGGCAACGTGCACAGCGCCGAGGACTGGGATGAGCTATTGTTGCCGGAGATCGAGCGCCAACAGGCTGCGGGCAAGCAGGTCGCCTTCCGGGGCGATGCGGCCTTTGCCAAGCCGGAAGTTTATGAGGCTTCGGAGGAACGCGGAGTACAGTACGCCATTCGCATTCCGGCCAACAAGAGCCTGGAGTTGGAGATCGAAGACATCTTGTTTCGGCCGCCGGGAAGGCCCTCCCGGAAGCCCTTGGTGCGCTACAAGAGTTTTCGCTATCAGGCGGAGAGTTGGTCGCAGGCGAGGCGGATCGTCGCCAAGGTCGAGCATCACCAGGGCGAGCTGTTCCCGCGGGTCGGATTCATCGTGACGAGCATGAGCTTGCCAAGCCGCTCGGTGGTGCGCTTCTACAACAAGCGCGGCACGGCGGAGCAGTGGATCAAGGAAGGCAAACAGGCCACGCATTGGACAAGGCTGTCGTGCCATCGGTTCCGGGCGAACGAGGTACGGCTACAACTGAGCGTGCTGGCCTACAACCTGGGCAACTTGTGGCGGCGGCTCGGACTGCCGAACAGGATCAAGAGTTGGTCGCTGACGAGCTTGCAACACAGGTTGATGAAGACCGGCGGTCGGCTGGTCAAGCACGCGCGGTATTACTGGCTGCTGCTGGCCGAGGGGTATCTGAACCGCAGGCTGTTCGGCGACATGCTGCACAGGATCTGGGCGCTGCCGCTGCCAAGCGGGTAGCGTTGACCGGGCGAGGATCAACAGTTTTCGGCTCCAAAAGATTTCGCAAGGAGCAGTGTCGGCCGGAGCGCCGTTCAGGCCGCTCAATCAACGTCTGTGAGCGGATGGACGAGCCCTGGCGCCTACCGGCGGAGGTCATGTGCAGGGTTCAGCGCGAAAAGACGTGGTATTCGGGGCAGCGCGGGTGTATACTTTCACCGTGCCAGGGCCAAAATGGAAATCCTGGCTGGGCATGCGCTATCAAGTGGATGCCAGTGGCCCCACCCCGCCGCCGGCCGAGAGGCAGCAGGCGGGCGACTCGTCCCCCTAACAGGTTTGCTAAAGGCCGGGGGGGCTCTGGGTACGCAGTCTCGCCTATCCGCCATGCGCGTACATGCTTCCATCAACTTCCAGAATCAACTGACGGCGCGAAGCGCGAAACGAGTTTTCAGGGACCGGGTAAACAACCTGACCCGCATTTTCAATTTGATGTATGACCTCCCGACCTTCCAGCGGCCTTCAGCGTCTTTATTCATAGGGGCTAGATCCCGATGAGGACGCCATGGAGGCCGACACCCAATGGGTGAAAAACAAACCAAGCCATTCCAGCTAAGTTTCAACGGCTTGTTGAAAGTCGATTTCCAAGGATCGCACGTCACTTCCGACGGCGGCCTGCTGCTAGTCCGCGAGTTGGACGAGCGACTCGGACTCGGCAAGTTGATCAACGAGCATCTCAGCGACTCCCGGCAAGGCACAAACAAGCAGTTCACGCTCGCTGATCTGTTGCGGCAGTCGGTCTACAGCCGCTTGGCGGGCTACGAGGACCTCAACGACGCCGAGCGGATTTCGATCGATCCGACGTTTCGGCTGATCGGTTCGCAGAAGATCTGGGATCGCGGTGCGGCCTTGACCTCGACGCTGCACGGCTTCGAGACGGAGATGCTGGCGAGCGAAGAGAACCTGCTGGGGCTGATGGCGCTGAACCGAGGGCTGGTCGGGCAAGGGGAGGCGTTCGACGACTCCGAGCGGGTCGTTCTGGACATGGACTCCACCGAGAGTCCGGTCCATGGCCAACAGGAAGGCAGTGCCTACAACGGACACTTCGAATCGGTCTGCTATCACCCGCTGTTGCTGTTCAATCAGCACGGCGATTGTCTGGCGGCGAAGCTGCGTCCCGGCAACGTGCACAGCGCCGAGGACTGGGGCGAGCTGCTACTGCCGGAGATCGAGCGCCAACAGGCCGAAGGCAAGCAGGTCACTTTGCGCGCCGATGCCGCCTTTGCCAAGCCGGAGATCTACGAGGCGCTGGAGGAGCGCGGCGCGGACTATGCGATCCGCATTCCGGCCAACAAGAGCCTGGAGCTGGAGATCGAAGACATCCTGTTTCGGCCACCGGGAAGGCCCTCCCGCAAGCCGCTGGTGCGCTACAAGAGTTTTCGCTATCAGGCGGAGAGTTGGTCCCAACCTCGGCGCATCGTGGCCAAGGTCGAGCACCATCAGGGCGAGCTATTCCCGCGCGTCGGATTCGTTGTGACCAGCATGAGCTTGCCGAGCCGTTCGGTGGTGCGTTTCTACAACAAGCGCGGCACGGCGGAGCAGTGGATCAAAGAAGGTAAGCAGGCCACGCACTGGACGCGGCTGTCGTGCCATCGCTTTCGGGCCAACGAGGTACGGCTACAACTGAGCGTGCTGGCCTACAACCTGGGGAACCTATGGCGGAGGCTCGGGCTGCCGCAACGGATCAAGAGCTGGTCGCTGACGAGCTTGCAGCACCGGTTGATGAAGACCGGCGGTCGGCTGATTAAACACGCGCGGTATTACTGGCTCTTGTTCGCGGAGGGACATCTGAACCGGCGGCTGTTTGGCGACATGCTGCGGAGGATCTGGGCGCTGCCTGTGCCGGGCGGGTAGCACCGCACTTGGCGAATGCGAAATCTGTGTACTGAGGACGGAAGCTCGGAGGGGTGTCTGCGAAATTGACTTCGCAGCGGCGGATCAGCCCCCATGAGGGGCAAGAAGGGGGCTCGATCGGTCCCGCCTCAGCCGCCGCCTCTACCGGGTGGAGAAATGGTTGCGCTTCGCCGGGTGAGGGTGTAGACTCGTGCCGTCAGAGCAGCTAAATCGGAAATCCTGGCCTGAGGGTTCGCGGGGGATTGGCTGCCCTGGCAGGATCATCTCTTGCGTGACATCAGGGTTCGCGCACGCTGACCGTCGGCCGCCGATCAGAATACTCATCCCGCGGACCCTAGCTCCGTCAAATCCTTGAACAGCTCCAACGCGTCAGGGTTGGCCAGTGCATCTCGGTTCTTTACCGGTCGGCTGTGGATCATGTTTCGGACGGCAAGCTCGGCAATCTTGCCGTTGAGCGTTCGAGGGATGTCAGAAACATGGATGACCTTGGCCGGCACGTGCCGCGGGCTGGCACTGTTTCGGATCTGCTGCTTGATCCGCTTCGTCAGAGATTCGTCGAGACTCACCCCGGACCTCAGGATGACGAACAAGACCACCCGCACGTCGTCCTCCCAGTCCTGTCCGACAGCGAGTGATTCGACTATCTCGGGAAGCTGTTCAACGGCCCGATAGATCTCGGCGGTGCCGATGCGAACGCCGCCGGGATTAAGTACCGCATCGGATCGGCCCCAGATGATGATGCCGTTGTTTTCGGTCAGCTCGCAATAGTCTCCGTGGCGCCAAACGCCGGGGAACGTTTCGAAGTAGGCGGCGCGGCACTTTTCGCCGTCCGGGTCATTCCAAAACCCCACCGGCATGGAGGGGAATGGTGCGGTGCAAACCAGCTCACCCTTCTCCCCGCGAACGGCTTGGCCCTGGTCGTTGAAGATCTCAACCTTCATGCCAAGTCCGCGCGTTTGGAGTTCGCCGCGGTAGACGGCGCCAATCGGGTTGCCCAGCGCAAAGCAAGAGATGATATCAGTGCCACCTGAGATAGACGAAAGACAAAGATCCTTCTTGACCTTGCGGTAGACGAAATCAAAGCTCTCTGGTGCCAAGGGCGAGCCAGTGGAAAGCATGGCGCGGAGATGCGTGAGGTCGTGAGTCCGGGCCGGTTCGAGGCCGGCCTTCTCACCCGCCGCAATGTATTTGGCGCTTGTTCCGAACACGGTCAGCCGCTCTTGCTCGGCCATATCGAACAGGCAGCTCGCCTCGGGGTGAAACGGCGAGCCGTCGTAGAGGACAACCGTTGCTCCCACGGCCAAACTGCCGACAAGCCAGTTCCACATCATCCAGCCACAGGTCGTGAAGTAGAAGATCCGGTCTTCGCGTTTGAGGTCGCTGTGAAGCGTGAGCTCTTTCAGGTGCTGGATGAGAGTGCCCCCGGCTCCATGCACGATGCACTTGGGAGGCCCGGTCGTTCCGGACGAGTACATGATGTACGCGGGATGATCGAACGGTAGACGTTCAAAGGGGATCTTGCTTCCGCTTTCGGAATCCCGAAAGTTCGCGTACAAAACCGCGTTCCGCAGACCCTCGAGCGGTGGCTCCGCGCGCGTATAAGGGACCACGACGATTCGCTCGAGCGACCGGATGCTCTCGCTAATGCTTTTGATCTTCTCGAGCGAGTCGAAAGCCTTCTGTTTGAAAAAGTAGCCGTCGGCCGCAAAGAGGACTTTCGGCTCGATTTGTCCGAAGCGATCTAGAACCCCCTTGAGACCGAAATCCGGCGAGCAGGAAGACCAAACGGCGCCCAGACTGGTGGTCGCCAGCATTGCGACGACAGTTTCCGGCATGTTCGGCAAGTATCCAGCGACTCGATCGTCCTTCGTCACGCCGGCGTCGCGCAGCGCGGTCGCCAGTCGCGCGACTTCGTCGTAGAGTTCGGCGTACGTCAGGGCCCGCTGCCGGCCGTTCTCGTTCCAGAAGACTAACGCTTCTCGATCATCTCGGTAGCGCAGAAGATTCTCCGCGAAGTTCAGACGGACGTCTGGGAACCACTTCGCGCCGGGCATTTTTTCGAGGTCCGCGACGACGGTGTCTGGATCGCGGTCACTTCGAATCCCACAAAACCGCCACACGGCGAGCCAGAAATCCTCGATATGGTCGGTCGACCAGCGGTAGAGGTCGTCGAAGCTCGACAACGGCGAGAGGCCGTAGCTTTGCTCTACGAATTGGATGAACGCCTTCAGGTTCGAACGTTCAATCTGTTCGGGCGTGGGCTTCCAGAGAGGTTCTGCCATGGCTGCGATTGATGAGCCTGAGCCCATTGCCATCGAAACTAGCCGTTAGCCGCGCTCACGCTAACACCGTTCACTTAACCCGTGATCGACGCAACGAATCTTTCCCCGCATTGCGCCGTTTGTCATGTACGGGCGCGATATATCGCGCCCTAGAGGGACCGCCTGTCTCACCGGTTAAACCATTCGCAAGTCAAGTCGATGGCCTCGATAACGTTTTCGCAATGAGTCTGGGCAAACTCCGCGTCAAGGGGTTTGTCGAGCGCGTAACTCTCAGCGGCTTCGAGAGATCGAGACCCATCGAAGTCCACATAGGCGAGGCGTGCGGTGAGTTCGCTGGCGGGCCGGCCGAATTCGCTTCCCGGCAAAATGGCGACGCCCGTGTCCTGCAACAGGTTTTCGCAAAGCTCTTCGCTGGTCTTGATACCTCGCTTCAGAAGCTGATCTGCCCTGGGACCGAAATCGGGGAATAGATAGAACCCTCCCCGCGGCGGTTCGACCTTGACGCCGGCCTGTTGCAATCTGCCCGTGATCTCCTTTCCCAGCGCGGAGAGTATGCGGCGCGATTGAACTAGGTAGCGTTCGATCGGTGGCCCACCCAAAAAAGCGCGAACCGCTGCGTATTGAATCGGCGCGCAGGTGGACGTGTAGGTTTCACTGGCCACGTTGGCCATGGCATCCAACAGCCACCGCAGACCCGGGGGAAACGCAAAAGCTCCCAAGCGCCAGCCGCCCGCCCCGCACCATTTGCTCAGACCGCCACTGATAATCGTGCCCTCGGGGTAGAAGCGGGCTATGGAGACATGTCGGCCTTGATGGTGAAGCTCTCCATAAATTTCGTCGGAAAGCAAGATCACATTGTTTCTTCGGGCGACTTCTGCGAGGGCTTCCAGCTCTTCCGCTTCGTAGGTGCCCCCGGTGGGGTTAGCCGGGTAGTTCAGAACCACAATGCGCGGGCGACCGGGGTCTCGACGACAAAGGCCTTCCAATTCGTCCGGCGTCAACCGCCATCCGTTCTCCGCATTCGTCTCCAGCCAACGAACGTGACGCCCGATGATGTGCGCCTGGGGCGCGTAAGACACCCAAGTTGGAGTGGGGATGACAAGATCGCCATAGTAAACCAGTTGCAAAAGAAACATCAGTTCCTTCGAACCCGGGCCAATCAACACGTCGTCCCCGCGGCACTCGACTCCTCTTGCCCGGCAGTAATACCGCGACACAGCGTCGCGCAACTCGGGGAGCCCCTTGACCGGTAAGTAGTCTTTCTGAAAAGCATTCGCCTGAAGCGCCTCAACCACCACGGGAACGACCGGGAAACAAGATTGTCCTAAGCCCAGCTTGTAAACTTTGCGGCCCTGTTGCCGGATCCCGTCAGAGCGCTCGTTGATGGCCAATGTCGCCGAGGACTTCAGCCCGCGAACGTTGAGGTTCAGGCTGTGCGGCAGCGAAGGTTCTTCAGCCATGGCGGACATCAACTCGCCGTCAACCGACTGCGATCCCGAACAGTCGGCCGACGTGTGTTGCGGATCACGAAGTAGGCTTCATTCAGGGCTCGGAAGAAGACACGACGCCAACGAATGTGAACAGATCGTGCAGTCATCGACTTTCGGGCAAGCATGCAACAACTCCCGGGTATTCGTCAACCGCGCAACCTTTCAGGACGGTGCTTCGGCAGAGTGGGCCTGCGACACAAAAACTCTTCAAGGGGAAGTGTAATCGATTCGACACGTTCCCTCGCGCGAATCGTAAGTTAGCTGTCACCCAGCGGTCGCCGCCAACGTCCAAAAAGACAGAAATGTTGCTCGGGACCTACAGTGGACAAATTCAGTCACAGCAGTTACGCGGCAAATATCTCTTTTGTTTTCAGTGGGATGATGTTCGCCACCCGCTTGAGTGTAGGGCAGGCGCAGCTACACTGGAGGTAGGAACTTTGCCGTCTGAAAGGCTGAGCCGTTGTAGGAAAGTGCGGTTATAGCCGCACTGTCCCAGTGCCGATAAGTAATTATGATTGAAGCCGGCTCAGTCGTGAATCTTGCCAGACGATTGAGGAGTCATGAAGTGGCACAAGCGACGATACGAAAGCGACTCGACCCGGGCCTGACAGGCCGGGAAGCCGAGCAGCTAGAGCGCGGGTTGCGCAGCCGGGTTGTGGGACAAGAGCAGGCGATTGAACAAATCGTCAACGCTTATCAGACTTACGTTGCTTCTCTCAACAGCCCGGGGAGGCCGATTGCCAACTTCCTGTTCTTGGGCCCGACCGGAACCGGCAAGACACGGGTCGTGGAAGCGGTTGCCGAAACATTGTTGGGCGCTGCCCGGGCGGTGGTCAAGATCGATTGCGCCGAGTTTCAACATAGCCACGAGATCGCCAAACTGATCGGGTCGCCCCCCGGCTACCTCGGCCATCGAGAGACCCACCCCCTGCTGAGCCAGGAGGTGCTGAGCCAACACCACACCGAGAAGTTCAAGGTTTCATTCGTGCTTTTCGACGAAATTGAGAAGGCCAGCGACGCGTTGTGGAACTTGCTGCTCGGTATCCTCGATAAAGCTACTTTGACGCTGGGCGACAACCGCCGGGTTGATTTTTCCGAGAGCATGATTTTCATGACCAGCAACCTTGGGGCCGGGGAAATAACCTCGCTGATGAGCCCAGGTTTGGGATTTAGCGGTCCACGACCTGCGCGAAAAGATCCTCGCAGCGAGAAGATGACGAACAGTATTTCCGGTGCCGGCATCGCGGCCGCTCGCCGCAAGTTTACTCCGGAGTTCATGAACCGCCTTGACAAGATCGTCGTTTTCAAGCCCCTTGGCGATGAGCAATTACGTCAGATTCTGGATCTTGAACTCGCGCGAGTTCACGAACGGGTGTTTCACGGTACGCCGTTCTTGTTCCAGCTTTCCGCCTCGGCGAAGGATCACTTGCTGAACGAAGGGACCGACGCACGATATGGCGCACGCCACCTTAAGCGGGCGATCGAAAAGACCCTGGTCTATCCGATGGCCAACCTTATCCCCACCGAGCAGATTCGCGCCGGCGACCTGGTCGAGGTAGATCTCGACCCGAACCAAAGCGAGATGACATTCGAGCGCGTCAGCGAGAATCTGCCAATCCACGCCATGGCTCGGGCGGCCGGCATCCAGTCGCACGAGAGTATGGATTCAACGGCTGCCTTGACGCCGCTGGAGTTTCCCACCACTACCGAAGCGCACGGTATCAGTCGCAAGTAGAGTTTCAGCTAGAGCATCCTTCGAACGGCAGGGTACACTCGGAGGTCACGATTGCCCCGCTGCGGCTTCAAGTATTCGGTCGGCCGCTTTCACCACTAGAACTATCTCTTCGACTTCGTAAACCCGTACCACGTGCGCTCCGGCGGCAACCGCTACGGCAACAGCCGCCAGGGTCGCAAGCAGCCGAACACGGGCGGGGGACCGAACGCTCTCTGTGAGAAACCTTTTGCCGGACGGGCTTACCAGGATCGGCTGGCCCAGCGCCCTGAGACGGTCTAAGTCTGCCAGGATCTCGTCGTTTTCCTGTCCTCGCTTGCCCATTTCGAGGCCCGGGTCCACAACAATTCGGCGGCGGTCGATCCCGGCGCCGCGCGCGCGACCCAATGCCGATTCGAGATCTCGCTTGATGGTCGGCATCACGCTGGGAAGCGGCGACTGTCGCGGCCAGCTCTCCGGAGTCCCCCGAGCGTGCCCTATCACGAGGCCCGCGTCGTGCTGGTTGACGACCTCCCCCATCCTTGCGTCGAAGGAAAGGCCGCTCCAGTCATTGATAGCGCTTGCCCCAAGCGCGAGGCCCCTTTCCGCGGTATCGGCGTGGCAGGTCGTCACCGAGACCGGGATGGCTAAGCGGCGTAGCAACTTCCGAAGCAGCGGAACAAGGCGACGAAGTTCGTCATCCGAGGAAATAATCGCTGGCGAGTCAAAGCTAGGCTGGGCAGTCAGGTCAATCAGATCCGCGCCTTGATCCTGCATCCTCAGCGCACCCTCGACGGCGTCTTCGACGGACGTTGCCGAATCGGGCGAAGACATCGCTCCGATATCCAGCACACCTATCACTGCGGTCTTTACACCAAGGGCCAGATCGCGCCCCCTGATTTTCCATGGGTAGCGATCACGTTGCACCTTCATATTCCCCACTCTGTGTAGACACCTGTCGCCAACTCAGTGCTCCCCGGAGCTTGTGGCAGGGGGTTCCGGGGTCCCCCTTCGCTGCTGCCCCTTTTCGAACAAGTAGAAGGCGACAGTTACGAGAACCGCCACCAAACCGATCAGTGCCAGCGTAAACCAGTTCCGCTCGTAAAGCTGCGAACCGAAAAGGGTGCTAAACAATAGCGCCGGCGTTCGCCCCAGGCCCGAGATGATCATGAACTCCTGAAATCCGATCTCCGTCAATCCTGCTGCATAGGACATAGTATCTTTCGGCATGCCGGGCGTCAGAAACAAGAGAAAAAGAGCAGAGCGTCCCTTGCGCGATTCGAGCAGTCTATCGACCCGAGCCAGGGCGCGAGGCCCCATCAGCTTGTTGATCAAAGGACGTCCCACGAGTCGCGCGAACACGAAATCGAAGGCCGCTCCTAGCATGATCCCAATCAGGGAGTAAAGGAATCCCTCCCAGGCGCCAAAGACATAGCCGGCTGCCACCTGCGTGATCTCGCCCGGTATAGCGAATATCACGACTTGGAGGAACTGAATCCCGATACAGATAAGCGGTCCCGCGGGGCCAGGCCGACGCATCCACTCCACAATGTCGTCGCGGTCGCGGAGGTCTATTGCCAGGCCGGATTTCCAAACAAACAAGATCGCTAGCGCCAGAGCGGCGAGCAGGAGCACGACCAAGATTACGCGCCGCCTACGAAGCGAACTTGTGTTCCCGGGATCGGGACTATTCATTGAGCCACTTGTCGAGTTCGGAAAAGGACTTGGTGCACGTGCGGGTGAGACGAGTCTTGCTCGCTTCGCTAGCTACTTTCCGGTGCAAAATACGCTTGCGGCTCGCGGCGGGGACTGTCACCAATTTCGCGCGTACGAAGCATCAACAAGTTGCGGAGGTATCCGGTCGAGAAATTGGCTGACTGTCCCAAGCCACCCCTCAGTTTCCCCTTTTTGCGCCGGAAAGTACCTAGTGCGCTTTTCTCACCAAGGATTCCAGGCTCCCAGGGGAATGGGTTCTGCCGTCGCGAAGCATGGACCCAGGTTTACCACAAACACTGGGACGGGGACCGAGGTTCGGTCCGGGTGACAGCGCTATCGAAGGAACTGGAGATTCGTCGAGGCCTGCTGTACAGGTGGCGAAATCGGAGGCAGCCGAGCGATGAGCGCGCGCGGCTGGGCGCCGCATAGCCTTCAAAGCGGTTCCTTCGTTGCTCGACGTAGGAATCTCTTCGGGCGTGTGTACTCGCCCGAGAAATCGCTCGCCATGACGCCCAATCGCCGCCCGGACGCGGTCTGGTTCCTCGAAGTCCACTCCTGAGCCGACGATCATCACAGGTCCTTGCCGGCTGAAGAGAGCGTCAGCCGACCATGCTTCACTCCCTTCGTGCTGATCAGGCTGTGCGCAATCCGCTCAACCTCGGCGGCCTGTCCCCGAACAATCAGCACCTCCAGGCAGTTGTCGTGGTCAAGGTGTACGTGAAGTGTCGAAAGGACGGATTCGTGGAATTGATGCTGCAGCTCGAGGAGCTTCTCGTGCAGCATCCGGACGTGGTGGTCGTAGACCAGCGTGACCGAGCCGACGACCTCCGTGTCGGGCGACTTCCAGGACTCCTCGACCAGTTCGTTGCGAATCAGGTCTCGAAAAGCCTCCGAACGATTACCGTAGCCACGACTCGTGATCAGGGCGTCGAAACGCTCGAGCAGGCCGGCGTCTATCGCGACCCCGATCCGCGACAGCTCGCTCATGCTTTGAAGAGTAGCGGAGGCCGCAATCCGCGTGCAAGCTCACTGCGAAGCATGGCGCTTGTACCGCTGCCGATTGACCCCACGACCCTGAGGCGACCATCGCGGTGAGACATCTGCCCGGGACGCCCCCCCCTGTGCTGACGAGCGTCTCGGCCGCCAGTTTCAGCGGCGAATTTGGCGCCGCGCCTGAGTCGATTGCCGGCGGCTTCGGCGAGGTGTTGGCCGCGAGGATTGTCGTAGCCACGGAGCTACCTCTGCCGCCGCTAGCGATAGCCGCCCGGCCCTACTCGCTCCGGCGAGGCGGGTGGTTGACAGTCTCGGATAGCCTGAGGAAAGCTAGTGCTTACTATCATAAATAACCGTATGTATGAGACAATGCGGCATGGCAAGAATAGCCACGCGTATCAGACTCAGTACTGGGGAACGCCGGACGTTGGAGGGCTGGGGACGCGCGCACAAGAGCGAGCGCCGTGCGGCGGACAGAGCCCGGATCATTTTGTTGGCGGCGCAAGGGATGTCGAACCGGGAGATCGCCGCCCAGTTGGGCACGCGGGCCGCACGAGTGTCGAAGTGGCGTACGCGCTTCGCTGGCCAACGACTGGCCGGTCTGGCGGATGAAACGCGACCCGGCAAGCCGCGGCGATACGACGCTGACACCGAAAAACGCATTCTGCAAAAGCTGGACGACACGCCGCCTTGCGGACAGGCGACCTGGACGGCTCCACGGCTGGCCGCGGCGCTGGGCGATGTCAGCGACCAACAGGTCTGGCGCGTGTTGCGTCGGCGCGGCATCTCGTTGTGCCGGCGGCGTAGTTGGTGCCTCTCCACCGATCCCGAATTCTCGCGTAAAGCCGCCAACATCGTGGGACTCTATCTGCACCCGCCTGACAACGCCATCGTGCTGGCGGTCGACGAGAAGCCCAACATCCAGGCCCTGGAGCGCGCCCAGGGTTGGCTCAGACTGCCCGACGGCAAGGCTTTGACGGGTTTCTCGCACGGCTACAAGCGCCACGGCACAACGACCTTGTTCGCGGCCCTGGAGGTCGCCACCGGCCACGTCACGGCCGGGCATTACCGGCGCCGCAGACGGCGTGAGTTTCTTGACTTCATGAATCAACTGGTCGATCTCTACCAAGGTTTTGAGTTGCACGTCGTACTGGACAACCTCAACACCCACAAACCGAAACGTGATCGCTGGCTCAAACGCCACCGCAAGGTGCACCTGCACTACACGCCCACCTACGCCTCCTGGCTCAACCAGGTCGAGATCTGGTTCAGTATTCTCAGCCGTAGAGCGTTGCGCGGGGCCAGTTTCACCTCCCCTTACGAAGTACGCCAGGCCATCGACCGCTTCGTCCAAGCGCACAACAAAAACGCCGCCCCGTTCGAATGGACCAAGGCTAACGTCCAGCAGCGACCCCTTTCTCATTCATACGCTAATTTATGATAGTAAGCACTAGGTCTGGTGCTGGAGTTGATCAACCCCCTTGTCCTCGAGCGCGTTGACGAGTTTCGAGACCAGTTCCAGTCCGCCAAGCCGTTTCGTCACGTCGTCATCGATCAGTTGTTAGCCCCCGAATACTGCCGGCGTCTCGTCGAGGAGTTTCCTGGCTTCAATCCCGAGCAAGCCCGCAACGAGTTCGGGGAAGTGGGCCGCAAGGCCGTGCATGAAAACCTGCCGGAGCTCGGTCCGACCTACCGCAGGTTCGACCACCTGCTCAAAGAGGCGAAGTTTCTTGGTTTGCTGGGCGAGATTACCGCCATTCCGAAGCTTCTCTACGACCCGCACTATGTGGGCGGCGGGACCCATGAAAACCTTGATGGCCAGGACCTTGATCCACACGTCGACTTCAACTTCCACCCCCGAAGCAACCTCCACCGCAGGCTCAACCTGCTGCTGTTTTTGAATACCGAGTGGGAACCCGACTGGGGAGGCCTGCTCGAATTCCACCGCAACCCGCGCCTTGAGCCGCGGGAAAACTCCATTAAGGCGATTGTCCCCATCGAGAACCGCTGCGTCTTATTCGAAACTACGGAACACTCTTGGCACGGATTCCGCCGCATTCAGCTTCCTCCGGCAAAGCAACAACTCTCGCGACGGTCCATCGCCATTTACTTCGATACTCGTGAGCGGCCACCCGAAGAGACCGCCGCCACTCACAGTACCGTCTACGTACAGCGCCGACTGCCCGCGCACATCCAAAGCGGTTATACGTTGTCAGACCAAGATCTTGACGAGATTCGTACCTTGATCGATCGGCGTGACAAACAGATCGAGTACCTCTACGGAAGAGAGCACCTCTTTTCTTCGACGATTGCGGGCATTGCACGTTCTCCTACCTTTCGATTCGCGCGGCTGATGAGTTGGCCGCTGCGGAAAGTCCGCGACCTGGTCCGAGGCCGGACATAGACCCGTCCCTGAGTTGATCCCAGAGGTAGCCCGCGGCGTTGTCTGTCGAACAGCGTGTTCTTGTTGAGATGCCGGTGCGACGGTGTGTACGAGAGCAAGTCTTGCCTCGGCAGATCTGGAAGACTACCGGCTAAGGGCTCTTTTGCATCAGACCCTGGCCTGTTGGAAGTGAGAGGATCTTTACGCCGTTTCGGCCAGCGAAATCGTCAAAGCCGCGCTTTAGGGTGGAGTAACCCGCGGTAGCGTAATCGTCTATCAATACGAAACCTCACGGCACAACCCGCGGCCACAAATACTCAGCCGCTGCCACTTCGGGTCCGGCGCAATTCATGTCAAGGTGCAGGAAAGCCACCGACTCCGACTCAACTTGAGAGAGCGTTTCAGGCACAGCTCCTTGGACGATCCGGACAGACTGCCATTCCGCAAAGTTCGCACGGACCGCCCTCACGTCCATCTCGTAGGCTCCCTTGCGCAGCAGTTGCGCCACTTGTTCCAACTTGCCCTCGTTCCTCTCATCATCGGAGTATTGCTCGATCGCCGGTCCTGCGAAGGTATCCAACAGGTATAGAGTCTTTTTCAGAGACGGCCAGTCGACATAGGTCAGCATCGCCGAACTCATGAAGCCGGTATTGACCCCGCATTCGACAAAGTCGCCCCGTAGCTTGGCGGCTTGTCCAACCACCCAAAGTAGGATGTGGACTCGCCAGCGAATGCGATGGTCTACGCCCTTGCTGGCCTTCATAGCTCGCTCGTAGCATCGTCGAAAGCAGTCGTCGTCGACGAAACTGTGGTCATGCGACGAACACAGGTTATCTTCGTAATACGCCGGCGGGACCGGCAATAGGGCGAAGCCAAGGCGGCCGACGAAGTCGTGAAGAGGTCTGTCGAGAGCGGGAAATCTTCGGCGAACCAGGAAAGACACGCGTCCCAGAATAGATCGGCGTCGCCGCGCCGTTGTGAGCGGGCCTCGCTTGACGTTGGGTCTGGACAGGGTTGCCCGTGAACTGGATTCGTCGTTGTCCATCAGCAGTCTCCGTGAGAGTTCCGCCCGGTGGTTCGTGGCGCAAGAGACCAGTATGTCAAGATTAGCCGCCGGCCTGAGCAGCGCTCATCCCACTACCAAACTGGGGTTTCAGCGAACGGATTCTAGAGCGGAACGGCCTCTGCCTCGATCACTGGTCGCGAAGCGACCATCGTTTTTGGCAGGATGGCAAAACCGCCGATGCCTCCCACGGAAGTCGTCCTTGGAGAACCTCGCCAGCAACTAGAAGGACGGTCCGCGACTTCGGCCTCTTAGGATTCAATACAGGAAGATTTTTTGATAGTATAACACTAATATATTTTCTGTGTTGGCTCTATGTGATTGACTGGCAACGACTTGCTAGTAAAAGGAAGAGTCTTGACAACTAGACACTAATATTTTATAATCTAGTTGTGATAAGAAAAAAGCTCCAAGGAGGATAACCCCATGCATCTCGTTAGATACACACCCCGCGGATGTACGCGGCGGTTTGATTTCGATCGGCTGTTCGAAGGCTTCTTGCCACCGATTCGTGATCGGGTAGATCGAAGCTCATGGTCACCGGCGGTAGACGTCTATGAGGACGACAAGAAAATCGTTCTCAAGGCCGATCTCCCAGAGGTAGACGAGAAGGACCTAAAGGTTAAGGTCGAAGACGACGTGCTCACCGTACACGCTGAGCGGAAGTTCGAAAAGGAGACCAAAGAAGAGAACTTTCGTAGGGTCGAGCGTTCGTACGGCTCCTTCCATCGCAGCTTCCAGCTGCCCGAGACGGTACATGTCGACAAGATCGACGCTAAGTACGACAAGGGCGTGCTGAAGGTTACGTTGCCCAAGCGCGAGGTGAAGCCCAAGAAGGGTCGCGTGATCGACGTGCAGTGAGGCGCTCGGGGGGCAGGCGGTCGACGACCGCCTGCCCCTCTCCGAGTTCGTGGAACCCCGGCATCCCTTGGCTGCACTTGGCGGCTGACGTAGGTGGCCTTGGAAAATGTTGGCCCGGAAAACCGGGCCTGGCGAATGGCTCCCCTACAAGGACTCCGTTTCACCCATGTAGGGGTGCAATTCATTGCAGCCGCTTCCGCCGTCTCAAGCGGGGACAGTACTCGGAGGGCTGACCGGGCTGTTCGTAAGTTCTCCCCGAGGAGAAGACATCATGATTCGTTTTGACAAGTTCACCCAAAAGGCTCAAGAGGCGGTACAGCAGAGTCAGGTGATTGCCGCCGAGAACAGCCACCAGCAAATTCACCCGTTGCACATGCTGGTCGCGCTCGCCGAGCAGCCGGAGGGAGTCGTCCAGTCTGTTCTTTCCAAGGCCGGCGTCCAAGCAGCGGCTATCTCCCAGGAGGGGCGCCAGCAGTTTTCCTCCATCCCGGCGGTTTCCGGGGCGGAGGGCGGCATGTACATGGCTCCTTCCCTCAACGAGGTGTTCCAACAGGCGCAAAAGGAAGCCGACCATTTCAAGGACGAATACATCTCGACCGAGCATCTGCTTCTCGCCCTAAGCCGCCAGAAACATGATCCGGCCGGGGAACTGCTGCAACGGGCCGGAGCCGACCACGACGTAATCCTGAAGGCGCTCATGTCGGTGCGAGGCACACAACGCGTCACGGATCCCAATCCCGAGGCGAAGTACCAGGCGCTCGATCGCTACGCTCTCGACGTGACCGAGAGTGCGCGTCAAGGAAAGTTGGATCCGGTGATCGGTCGCGACGAGGAGATCCGGCGGCTGATCCAGGTGCTTTCCCGGCGTACGAAGAATAATCCAGTGCTGATTGGCGAGCCGGGGGTCGGCAAAACGGCCATTGTCGAAGGGCTTGCCCAGCGCATCGTGGGCGGCGACGTGCCCGAGACCCTCAAAAACAAGCGGCTTGTGGCGATCGACCTCTCGTCCATGGTGGCCGGGACGAAGTTTCGCGGCGAGTTTGAGGACCGCCTCAAGGCGGTCTTGAAGGAGATCGAGGAGTCGAAGGGTGAAATCATCTGCTTCATCGACGAGCTGCATACCCTTGTCGGTGCGGGCTCGGCGGAAGGGTCGATCGACGCGGCCAACATGCTGAAGCCGGCGCTGGCCCGAGGCGTACTGCGGTGCGTCGGCGCAACGACGACAAACGAGTATCGGAAGTATGTCGAGAAGGACCCCGCGTTGGAGCGGCGTTTCCAGACTGTCTTAGTAGATCAGCCCAGTGTCGAGGACGCGGTTGCGATCCTACGCGGGCTCAAGGAGACCTACGAAATTCATCACAGTGTCCGCTACCGTGACTCGGCGCTTGTCGCGGCGGTGACTCTCTCGCAGCGCTACATCAGCGATCGTTTTCTTCCCGACAAGGCGATCGACTTGATTGACGAGGCCGGCGCGACGTTGCGAATTCAGGTGGATTCCGTGCCTGTCGAGGTCGACCAAATCGACCGCCGCATCATGCAACTCGAAATCGAGAAGCAGGCTCTGCAGAAGGAGTCGGATCGTTCCTCCAAGGAACGCCTGCGAACGATTGAAAACGAGTTAGAAGGGCTGCGCTCGGAATCCAGCCGCCTTAGGCAACGCTGGCAACGGGAGAAGGAAGCCATCGACAAGGTCAAAGCCATCAAGCAGGAACAAGAAAAACTCCGCAACGAACAAGAAGAAGCGACTCGTCAAGGCAACCTACAGCGAGCCGCCGAGATCCGCTACGGAGAAACGGTCCGGGTTGAAAAAGAGCTGGACGAAGCCACAAAAAAGTTGGAGGAGCAGACCACCGACAGCAGTTTGCTTCGCGGCGAGGTCGATGAAGAGGACATCGCCCGCATCGTCGCCAAGTGGACCGGCATTCCGGTGTCGCGCATGCTCGAAGGCGAGATGCAGAAGTTGGTCCACATGGAGGATCGCCTGAGCCAAAGAGTGGTTGCGCAGGAAGAAGCTATCAACCATGTTTCAAACGCCATCCGGCGTAACCGCGCCGGCCTGAGCGATCCCAAGCGTCCGATCGGGACCTTCGTCTTCTTGGGGCCGACCGGTGTCGGCAAGACGGAGACCGCCCGGGCCCTAGCCGAATTCCTCTTCGACGACGAACAGGCAATGGTCCGCATCGACATGTCCGAGTACATGGAAAGACACGCCGTGGCGCGTATGATCGGAGCGCCTCCCGGATACGTTGGCTACGAAGAAGGAGGCCAACTCACCGAGCACATCCGAAGAAAACCCTACTCGGTCGTCTTGCTCGACGAAATCGAGAAGGCGCACCCGGACGTCTTCCACGTGCTGCTCCAGGTGCTCGATGACGGCCGGCTGACCGACGGCAAGGGCCGAACCGTCAACTTCAACAACGCGGTGATCATCATGACATCGAATGTCGGCTCGGGTGACATCAACGGGTCGATGACATCATCGTCTTCAACAGGTTGGATCGCCAGCATCTCAGCAAGATTTTCGAGCTGCAGCTCGACTACGTGCGGGAATTGCTTGCCGAGAAGAAGATCGATCTTGAAGTGAGTGAAGCCGCCAAGGACCTCGTCCTCAAGGAAGGCTATGACGAGCAGTTCGGCGCCCGTCCGTTAAAGAGGGCGATTCAGCGTTTGATTCAGGACCCCCTAGCCCTAGCTATCCTCAACGCCGACTTTGGAGAAGGCGATATCGTTCTCGCCGACGCCGACGACAACCAAGCCAAGATCCGCCTCGAAAAAAGGGTAGCGGTACCGGCTTAAGGACCTGGCCTTCGCGTGCGCGAGGTCCAGAGCGCCGAGCACCCGGCCGCGAGTGGGACGGTTGCGGCTCCGGCGGACGGCAACCGATTGTTGCAGAGCCGCGCGCGTGAGCAAGCGAAGTAAGGCTTGCTGCCCATTCATAATCAGGGGTTGACGAGGCGCTATCATGTGAAAGTCGGCGGCATCCAGGCAAGCGCTGCGACACTCCTCCAAGCCGTCGGGGATGTCGGGGCACGGCATGCTGTACAGCTGTGCCCGCGGGTACTCGTGTCACGCCCCCTTCATCAAAATGGGCGAAATCGAAAACCTTCCTAACCCGAAGCCCCGGCGCCAACCCCACAGCCGGCGTGAGTTTCTTTGGAACACGAGCGCGCGGTTCCCGATGCTCGCGCTCATCGATCTGCTTTCGCGGGACGGGTTCTTTCGATCCCAGGCTCTTGCTGCGCCGGCGAAAACGGGTGCGCAGGCTAAAAGCCTACTTGCGGCCCGTGAACCCCACTTCCCAACCAAAGCCAAGCACGTCGTGTTCCTGTTCATGAACGGGGCTCCCAGCCAAGTGGACACGTTCGATCCCAAACCGGCGCTGACGAAGTACGACGGCACTCCCTACCAAGGTGACGCCGTGATCGGCTCCAACAACCGTCCCATCGGCAACCTGATGCAGTCGCCCTTTGAATTCACCAATCACGGCCAGAGCGGTCTTCCAATCAGCAGTCTTTTCCCCCATACCGCGAAACACGCCGACGACCTGTGCGTCATCCGATCCCTTCAGACCGACACGGCTGCGCACGCTTCCGGTTGCATTCAGATGAACACCGGCAGCGTCGTGATCGGCAAGCCTAGTTTGGGGTCCTGGCTCAGCTACGGCCTGGGGACCGAGAGTGAAGATCTGCCGAGCTTCGTCGTGATGACCGACCCTCGTGGGGGCCCGATCGGCAGCGCTTCTAACTGGACGGCCGGCTTCATGCCGGCCGCCTACCAAGGCACTCTGTTTCGCAGCGGGGGCTCGCCGTTGCTGAATCTCGAGACGCCCAAGGGCGTCAGCGAGCGAACCCAGCGCCACTCGCTCGATTTACTCAAGCACTTGAATGAATCACACCAGCAGCGGTACGAGGGGGATTCGGAACTCGAGGCTCGTATTCACTCCTACGAGCTGGCCTATCGCATGCAAACTACGGCGGCTGAAGTCGTCAACCTCGACGCCGAAAGCCGCCAGACGCGAGAAATGTACGGCCTCCACAACGAGCTGACCGAAGACTTCGGCCGCACGCCCACCAGCGAGGGTGTCGGCAAGCCGGGCCGCGATCACGACTGGCAGGGCTTCACGATGTGGCTGGCCGGCGCCGGCGTGAAGGGCGGCCAAGCGATCGGCGCAACAGATGAGCTGGGTTTTAAGGCCGTCGAGGACCCATGGTATGTTTCCGACCTGCACGCAACAATCCTGCATTTGATGGGACTCGACCACACCAAGCTCACCTACTTCTACCAAGGGCTCGACCAGCGCCTCACGGGCGTGCGCGGAGAAGTAATTCGCAAGGCGCTTGCCTGAACGACGGACCCTCGTTGACTCATTGACATGTCCCTTCCCGAAACCTAGACTTGCAGGTGAACCCGCGGGCTGCGGGCGCTAGAAAATGCTGCTTTCTCTCAAAGCGGCGCTGTTTGGCGAGAAGCAGGGTTTGCCCCGATTACTCTCGCCACGGTAGTCCTCTTGGCGAGTGGCGTTTCCCCTGGCGCGCCTGACTCAACCGAACCCCTCTTTTCAGAAGACGTTCTCCCCATTCTCGAGCAGAAGTGTTTCCAGTGCCATGGTGATGGCCAAACGGTTTCCGATCTCGACCTAAGCTCGCGGGCAGGAATGCTGAAAGGCGGTGTTCATGGTCCCGCGCTCGTTCCGGGCGACGCCCAACAAAGCCCGCTGTATCTTCGCGTATCGGGAATGGAGGCGCCGGTCATGCCGATGGGCGGCAGCCTCAGCGACGAAGAGATCGACGTACTGCGTGAATGGATCGATCAAGGCGCGAAGTGGGATAGCCCACAGCCCGAGCCAGACACACCGGCAATCCGCCCGGCAACTGCTCGGCACGCGAGCCTGCCCGAAACCGAGATCACCGAGGCGGACCGCCACTGGTGGGCTTTTCAAGAACCCGCGCGGCATCCTATGCCCGATGTCGGCGATCCGCGATGGAGGGGCCACCCGATCGACGCGTTCATTAAGGACCGACTCGAGTCAGAGGAGCTTCTCCCGGCGCCACCCGCCGACAAGCGGAAGGAAGCCCGCGCCATGGCGACCGACGCCATTCGCGGTTACCTAGAAAGTTTGCGCAAAGACGGACAACCGATCCCCACCGACAAAGCAATTCCCTCCGAGCCCCTCAAAGAACACATCTCCGTCGCCCTAGACGCTGCATGAGTTCTCCTCTGCCTGCTCTCAAGCCAAGGAAGGTAATGCAGGCGCTATTAGAGGCGAAAGAATATCAGTCTCGTAACTGCGCGCAAGGAATATCTGTTGAGTTAATTGAGGCTCAGCCTGGCATCGCATGGCATGTTTGAATTTGGAGAGCGGCCTTTATCGCGCCTTGGCGCCACGCGTGTTGGTCTTCAGCCGAAGTTCGCTTTCAGATCTACCCAGCGTCGCTCGGCGTGGGACAGTTCGCAGGCACTGATGACCTCCTGCGCAGCCAGACCGTCAGAGACATGAGGAAGGTGCGGGACACTTTCATGCCTCACGTCCGCACGTCGGACGGCAGTCACAAAGTCAGCAATCAGCCGGTTCCAAGTATGCTGCCCTGACAGAAGCGAGGGGGGCTGGCGGTCCGACGGTCCGATCTCTAACCTCACCGGATCGGCATCGTCAGCGCGCTGCCTGAAAACATTCACTTCGTTGGACAGTGTGACCGTTCTATCCTTATCTCCGCCCTGTGGCAGAGTCAGCCAATCGCTGCCCAGAATCAGTGTGCCTTCCTCGCCGCAAATGGTGACTCGTCGCTCCGGCTCCCCGGGAGTGAGGGTCAATCGAAAAGCCGCCTGCCCCTGATCAGTCATATCTGTTAGCACAAAGGCGGAGGTGTCGGAAGGGATCGGTTTCTCCTTAGGTCCACCGGTCGACGACTCAGCCTGTGTAGTCCGCGTGTCGGTGTCAGAGGGCGACCTCAAAGCGCAAACCACGCGCTGGAAGCTCCAACCGGTGAGAAAGCGCACTCGATCAAATTCGTGACTGCCTACTTCCCTGAGCGATCCACCCACCTGGGACCAGGGCCTTAACCCGGGGCTTTCTCGCATCCGCCACTCGCTGCGGATGTCCAGCGGCCGCCCGATTTGGCCCTCCCGTATGGCCCGCCAAGTTGTCTGGTAGCCCGGCGAATAACGCCAGTTGAAGCTGATGGCGGTGACGGTGCGAGCCTGCCTGGCCAGCGATGCCATCTCCCGAGCCTCGGGCAGATCGAGAGCAAGCGGCTTCTCAACGAGGACATGGCGCTGCTGTGCCAGCGCTTCGGCAAAGGGACCTTTGCGGATAACCGGGTCTGCCGTGATGCTAATGATGTCGACTCCGCCCCGCTCGATCAGCTCGCGCCAGTCCTGATAGATCTCTATATTTGGCCCGTCAAGGGTAGCCGCCAGCTTCTCAGCCCGAGATCGTGTCCGATTCCAGAGCGCGGTCACGGCTACGTCTGGTAGACGTGAATAGGCTGCGGCGTGGCACTGGCCGGCCCGGCCGGTTCCGACGATCCCTACTCGCAGAGTTTCCGCCATCCCGTCTGGCCGCGCCTACCCGTTCTAAAAAAGCCGGCGTTGAGGCATCACGCGGATTCGTCGGTACCGAGCGGCGTCATCCGTGGACCGCTCGCTCACACTCGCGGCTCAGTGCTCGACGCCCCGGGGCAGCAGCCGTCGTATCTCATCGAGGTTAGCGGCGTTGCCGTCCATCAGCTCGGGCGGCAACTCCAGTTTCATCACCTCGTCGATCTCGGAAAACACCTTCCGAAAACCTTCCCCCATGTAGTCGATGATCTGCTCGCTCGTGGCCGTCGGCGCCTCCATGACCACGGAGGTCTCGTCCACCACTTTGGCGGCTTCCGGATAGTCTTCGGGGTTGTAGACGTGATCAGCCGGCCACGGGCGCCGCCACGGATGCCGGGCTTCGAATTCTTCGGGCCTGGTGAATATGGGCATTGAGGGCATTGTGAAGTTCACCCATCGGCGGCAGAGTACACCTTCGGCGCCGAGTGCGGCCACCACTTTGGCCCGAAACTCCGAAGGGGCAACATCAAGTCCGAGTTCTCGGGGATCGAAACGCACCCGATAGAGGTGATACACGTGGCTTCTGTCGGCGGGCACTCGCGGGGGGACCACGCCCGGAATCTCCTCGAGCTGCTTGCTGAGGCGCTCGCACAAGGATTGTCTTTCACCGTTCAACTCGTCGAGCCTTGCCAGTTGCCCTCTGGCCAGCGTGGCAGAGGGAATGCTGCAGCGGTAGTTGTAGCCCAAGGTGAACTCAGGGAACTTCAGCTCTTCCCGCGGCTGGTGAAACCTGACGTGAACCCACAGACCGGCCGCGCGCTCAAAGAACTCTCGATGGCGAGTGCTGAAGAGACCGGCTTCGCCTGCCGGAAGGTTCTTCATGCCGTTTACGCTGAGTCCCGAAGCATCCCCCAGGCTTCCGACGGGCCGGCCCTTGTAGACCGCGCCAGGCGCGTGGGCCACGTCCTCGATCACTGGGATGCCGTGTCGCCCGGCGACCGCATTGATCTCGTCCATATCAGCGGGTAACCCGTTCAAGTGGACTGGGAGGATGGCTTTCGTGCGGGGAGTGATCTGCGCTTCAATCTGGGCCGGGTCCATGTTGTAGGAATCGCGCTGCACATCCACAAAAACCGGTACGGCTCCCTGATGGAGAACGACAAGCACGCCCGCCATGAACGTGTAGGCGGGGACGATGACCTCATCACCCGGGCTTACGTTCGCGGCCCACAGCGCCATGTGCAAGGCATCAGAGCCGGCGCCCACGGCGGAACAGTACTCGACGCCTATCCGCCGAGCCCACTCCTGTTCGAGGCCCACCACCTGCGGAGCGTCGCTACCCCCCACCTGTTCCTCTCGCAGGACACGACACAATTCTTCGAGTTCCGCCTCGCTGTACCTTGGCCAGCGCGTCCGCTCGATATCTTCGGGCATGGCTGCGGGGCCCCCGAACACCGCTAGTTTTTCTTTCACAACCACTCCGGCTTTGACTGCCATGCTGAAACCCTCCTTCGTCACCAATCGTACCGCGGGCCCATCGCGCTGGCTTGGCTATTCCTACAAATAGTCATTGCCCATCCGGTCTCCTCGAACGCCCTTCGCCTGCGGCAGGACCATCCGATTAAACCGCCTTGGCGACCCGAGAGTCAATGATTCTTTGAGATCGTGGCTCCTTCGCAAAGAAACAAGCGGAGCTGCGGATGGAAATCCGCGGTCGGTGGAGATCAGCGGATCCCCGAGCCTGCGTCGCCCGACTAGGCGGGGCCACAAACGCCGCATTCCTGGACTCGGTATGCACCCGCCAGGTCCACGGCCGCTTGCTTCTGTGGCGCACGTGCCGCGTCGAGACTTTCTCTACGCCTGGGGGGGGGCAGCTACGCAGTTGCTTCTCGTAGCCTGGCCGGGTCTTCCATTGCGCCCATGGCACACCGCTCGCTACGACTGCCGTCGAGTTCGGCGTACATGGGCCATTCGTCACGGGCCGATCACGCCGACGCACAATCGCGAAAACTCATCATTTTAGAGCGCAACCAGCGGCATGTCATGCGCTTGCATTTCTGCTGCGAGTGCGGTTTGATGTGGAACATGCGAGAACTGCGGAGAGCGGCGTTCGTTGCCGGTTCATTCACCGCCGTACTTTTGCTGAGTGCCTGCGGGACGATCGAGGAGAAAGCGGACATGGTGGAGTCCAACGAAAAAGAGTACCTGGTCTATTTCGGCACCTATACGGGGGAGGAGAGCCGGGGCATCTACGTCTCAC
This sequence comes from Bryobacterales bacterium, assembly GCA_965222095.1. GTDB lineage: Bacteria > Acidobacteriota > Terriglobia > Bryobacterales > UBA6623. Next base: position 493,639 of record CBDCTD010000003.1, on the reverse strand, counting down.
GCTTCGATGCCGGGACAGGCGAGGCGACCCCTCCCGTGCTGGCGGCGGAAGCGACTGACCCTAACTTCCTCGCTGTTCATCCCAGCCGGCGCTTTCTTTACGCAGTCAGTCGAACGCAGGGTCAAGGCGGTCAGCCGATCGGCACTGTCATCAGTTTTGCGATCGACGAAGTCACCGGTAAGCTTGCTTTGTTAAACGAGGTAGCTTCCGGCGGTCCGGACCCTACTCATCTGAACGTGGATCACACAGGGCGAGCCGTGGTCGTGGCGGACTACGTTGGCGGTTGCGTCTCAGCCTTGCCCGTGAATGAGGACGGGCGGCTCGGTGAAGCCTCGGCATTTGTGCAGCATACCGGTTCTAGCGTGGATCCAGAACGCCAGCAAAGCCCCCACGCGCACTCGGTGAACTTCTCTCCCGATAACCGCTTTGTGGTCGCGGCCGACCTGGGGCTCGACAAGCTGCTCGTCTACCGCTTTGACGCGGAAGCAGGGTCTTTAGTAGCCAACGACCCGGCCTTTGCGGAGGTGGCACCCGGAGCCGGGGCGCGGCACTTTACGTTTCACCCTGTTGGGAAGTTCGCCTACGTCATCAACGAGCAGCAATCCACGGTGACCGCGTTCGCTTACGCCGCTGAGCGCGGTGCGCTTGACGAGTTGCAGACGATCTCGACCTTGCCAAAGGACTTCGCGGGAACCAACTCCACCGCCGAGGTGCTCGCGCATCCCTCGGGCCGCTTTCTCTACGGCTCCAATCGTGGCCACAACAGCATTGCCGTCTTTGCCGTGGACTCGGGCAAGGGAACCTTGACGCCCGTCGAACACGTTTCCACGCAGGGTGAACGGCCGCGCAACTTCCAGATTGATCCAACGGGCCGCTATCTGTTCGCCGCCAACCAGAGTACTGACAATGTAGTCGTTTTCCGCATCGACGAGGAGACGGGGCGCTTGTCGCCTACCGGCCAGGTGCTCGAGATCGACTCTCCAGTCTGTGTGCGCTTTGTGGCGTTGGACTGATGGTCGCTCGCCGGTTAGGGCGCGGGCTCGGGGTCATACCACTAACGTCCCTTGCGTCCGTGAGCGCTTTGCGGTTTGATAGCACGTCAAGTTAGAGCAGTAGCCCCGTAGCGAATGGCTCGGCGGTCGTTTTGCCGACACTTGCGGCCGTTTCGTGTGTTTTTCCGGACAATCTTCCTGTCGGTCGCGTCCAGTGAAACAAACACTCCTGTTTGTCCTACCCCTCGCCAGATCCGCGGCCGTGTGATCAATCCGCGCCTTTCGACCGAATGGCAATCGCACGTTATCGATCTTGATCGGTCGCTAGTCGCCGGCGCTCATTAGGATCGAGACGAGCTCTTGACCACCGAAAGCCGTTTCTGAAACCGTGAGGCCCATCAGTTGGAAACCTTCTTCTCCGGTTTGGTTTAGCTCTTTCTCCATGGTGCTTGTTCGGGTCGTCGCGAGGAGTTGATAGGAATAGGTCTTGTGTGGGCTGCCGATCTCGCGCTGCAGAATGACGACGACTTCCCGGCCTCCAAACGCCGTTTCGGCAACGGACTGGTCGCAATAGCGAAACCCGTCGGCGCCGGCCCGACCGAGCTCTTTCTGCATGGTCGATGTCTTGCTCGTTGCAAGCAGCTTGTACTCGTAGCGCTGATTGGCCAGGCTGTTGGCGGACTTGCGCATAACGGCGACCACTTCCTTTCCGCCCAACGTCGGGCCGGTCATCGTGGCGGAGAACTCATAGCCGAGCGCCGCTTCGTTCATCTCCTTCTGCATCGTCTTGGTCTTGTTCGTAGCAAGCAGCTTGTAGCTGATTCCTTCTCCGTCATCCTCCACCGCCGTTAGCGGTTGCGCTGACACAGCCGCGGAAGCCAGCACGGCAAGGCAGGTAAATCGAGCAACGAATCGCACTAGTGTAGTGCCACTAACGGTTCTGGACAATGGCGTGGGTTTTGGCGGCGCGCTCGACTTTGGCGAGGATATCTTGTGCCGGAGCTGTCCAGACAAAGGGCTTGGGCGCTTGGTTGCTCGCTTCCAGGTACTCGTGGATGGCGGCCTCGAGTTCGGGAACACTGCGGAACACGCCGCGGCGGATGCGCTTCTGTGTCAGCTCGCGGAACCAGCGCTCGACGAGATTGAGCCAAGAAGAAGACGTGGGAATGAAGTGAAAGTGGAAGCGGGGGTGCTTCGCGAGCCACTTCTTCACTTGCTCATGCTTGTGCGTGGAGTAGTTGTCCACGATCAGATGCAGCTCCAGCGCCGGTGGCGTTTCGCGGTCGATCTTGCGTAGGAATTTGAGGAATTCCTGGTGCCGATGTCGCGGCAGACACTCGCCGATCACCTTGCCGTCGAGCACATTGAAGGCGGCGAACAACGTCGTTGTGCCATGTCGTTTGAAGTCGTGGGTCATGGTGCCGGCACGACCCCTTTTCAGGGGCAGTCCCGGCTGGCTGCGGTCTAAGGCTTGGATCTGACTTTTCTCATCGACACTGAGCACCAGTGCGTGCTCGGGCGGATTCAAGTACAGACCGACCACGTCGCGGAGTTTCTCGACGAACTGCTTGTCGCGGCTGAGCTTGAAAGTTTCGAGGCGATGGGGCTGCAGTCCGTGCGCTTTCCAGACGCGCTGGATGGCCATCTTGGAGACGCCCAAGTGCTTGGCGAGGGTGCGGGTGCTCCAATGCGTGGCCGCCCGGGGCTTCTCGTGAAGCGTTGTATCGAGGATGCATTGGACGAATTCAGCGGAGAGCGCCGGTTTGCGTCCGGGGCGCGTCCGATCGCGGAGTCCGTCGAGGCCGGACTGGGCGAAGCGCTTTCGCCACAGGATGACGGTCTTGCGGTTGACGCCGAGTTCGCGGGCAATGGCGTGGTTCGCCAACCCCTGCGCACACAGCAAAACAATGCCTGCCCGTAAGGCCATTTTCTGGGCTGTGTTGCCTCCTCGAACCAGGCGACGAAGAGCGTTTCGCTGCGGAGCGGTGAGGGGTAGAGCGTCAGCGGATGGCCACATAAACCATCCTACCGTGAAAAGGGTGTTATTGTCCAGTTATTTATGTGGCACTACACTAGCCACGTGGTTGTTTCCGGATAGGCGACAACTCGGCAGTTGGGGATCTTGACCCTGGCCCGCTAAAGAATACCTGTCCACGCGACCCTAGGGTAGAATGGCCGATACGGCTACTTCGGTTCATCGCCCGTAGCGACATCGCGGTCCTGCTCGCCGGAGCCCGAGGTTGGGTTCAGCACAATCTGTGCTCCCGACCGGATGAGGCCGCCTTCGCTCGGGCCCTGGAAGAACCGGTATCCGTGGCGGCCGTTCCAGGCGTAGGGACCGCCGAGGATCTTGCCGCCCTTCAGGGTCGCGTCGTGGATCTTGGTGACCAACGCCCTATACCGCGGGTCGCTCCTGTCCCATCCCGTGAAGCTTCCGAGGTCACCGCTGGCGGCGAAGATCACGTCAATGCCCGGAACGGCGGCGATCTGATCGACGATCGCGACGCCGTCGGGCGATTCAATCATGATCACGATCATGATGTTGTCGTTGGCCGTCTCACGGTAGTCCCCACCCCAGATTGCGCCGTACTGCCCTCCGCCTCGGCTTCGGCGTCCCAGGGGCGGGTATTTCGCGTACTTGACCGCGTCTTGAGCCTCTTTGACGGTGTGAACCATGGGAACAACGATGCCAAGGGCACCAATGTCGGTCGCTTTCTGGATGTCGCCTTCGGTGGCGTCGGGTATCCGAATGAACGGGATTGCCGGCGCGTCCTTACAGGCCCAGATCATTTTGGCCACGTCGTTGTACGTCAGCGGGCTGTGTTGCATCTCGATCCAAAGGAAATCGAAACCGGAGCTGGCCATCGCGCAGTAGATGTTGGCGTCGGAGGTAGTGACGGTGCCTCCGACAACCTTTTTGCCGTCCATCAGTTTCTGCTTCACCGTGTTGTAGATTCGACCTTGTGCTTGCGCCGCCGCTGGAAGCATCAAGCAAACCATCGCGGATACCGCAACGGACAGAACGACTCGCCTGCTAGTCATGAACCTCTCCTTTGCCCTTGAAGCCATTGCGGGTGGACATCACCCATCATGGACCCTGCCAATATACATCGAAAGGGCGGTCCGGCGTTCCCCTAATCGGTCAGCGACCCTTGACGAACCTAAGTGCACCCCGGCAGCTGCTTCCGCCATTGAGTGTTGCTACGCCGCCCGTTGCATTTGCCTATCGTCGCCAATGACCGACCTGGTAGAGCCGACGAGCACGCACGTCAGGATCCGGGCAAACCGCAAGTTCGAAACTCCGCCTGAACGCTCCGCGTTCTGGAAGGTAGTGCGAAGTGCGGCTAGAACTTGGCCGACAGTCCGCCGTCGACGATCAGCTCGGTCGCCGTCACGTACTTGGCTTCGTCCGACGCCAGATAAAGCGATGCGTAGGCCACGTCCCAGGCATCGCCCATCTTTCCCATCGGACAATCTGAATCCCGCTGCCGGATCATCCCGTCCACATCGCCCGAGCCGTACTGCTCGGCAATCCGGTGAGCTATCAGCGGTGTGTTCATCAGGCCGGGGATGACGCAATTGCACCGAATGCCCTTCTTGACATACTGCATAGCCGTCACCCGCGTGAATTGGATCAGCCCGGCCTTAGCCGTGTGGTAGGCCGCCATGACCTGGAGCTACCGCTACGAGCAGGCGTTGCGGGTGGGTCGGGCCATCGAAGAGATGAACTTTTACTGGTACGAGGACCCGCTGGAAGACGACGACATTACGAACTGCATCAAGCTGCGCGAAAAGCTCGAGATTCCGCTCATGGCAACCGAGTACTCTCCCGGCGGCTTCACCGCCTATGCTCCCTGGATCTTGAACCGTGCGACCGACTTCTTACGGGGCGACGTGGCGGTCAAGGGAGGAATTACAGCTCTGCTAAAGACCGCGCACTTGGCCGAGGCGTTCGGCATGAACCTCGAGATCCATCACGGCGCGAATTCACTCAACAACGTGGCCAACCTGCACGTAACGATGGCCATCAAGAACTGCGAGTTCTTCGAGGTACTGCTGCCGCCCGAAGCACAAAAGTACGGTTTGGTGGAAGACATCGAGGTGGACTCGAGCGGGCGCGTGTACGCTCCGACCGAGCCGGGTCTCGGAGCGAAGATTGATTTCGACCTCATTGAGCGGAAGAAGACGGCCGTATTGAGCTAGCGATCTACGTTTCCCCCCCTTCAACACGGGCACGTAGCCGTGTTCCAGTCAGTGAAGGCTCTCTCTCGGAGGAGTCGATGGTGGATCGTTATAGATGTTAACGTCCAACTCGGAACAAGTTGTGAATCGGACCCTCGCCGAGGTCAAGCGGAACGTCGAGGCCATCCGGAAGATCTTGGCTATGATGGACTGATATGTCGCCTCTTCGTGTGCTTGTCGTGTTCGGCACCCGTCCTGAGGCGATCAAGCTTTGCGTCCTCATTCGGCACCTTCAACAGCTCCCCGAATCGTTTGCAGTCCGTACCTGTGTCACGGCGCAGCACCGCTCCATGCTGGACCAAGTTCTCGGGGCCTTCGGGGTCACTCCAGACCGAGATTTGAACCTCATGAAGCCGGAGCAGTCGTTGTTTGACGTCACGACGGCAGCGTTAAGAGGTTTGGAGCAGATCCTTCTTGAAGAGCAGCCGGACATGGTTCTTGTGCAGGGAGATACGACGACGACGTTTGCGGCGGCCCTAGTGTAGTGCCACTAACGGTTCTGGACAATAGCGTGGGTTTTGGCGGCGCGCTCGACTTTGGCGAGGATATCTTGTGCCGGAGCTGTCCAGACAAAGGGTTTGGGCGCTTGGTTGCTCGCTTCCAGGTACTCGTGGATGGCGGCCTCGAGTTCGGGAACACTGCGGAACACGCCGCGGCGGATGCGCTTCTGTGTCAGCTCGCGGAACCAGCGCTCGACGAGATTGAGCCAAGAAGAAGACGTGGGAATGAAGTGAAAGTGGAAGCGGGGGTGCTTCGCGAGCCACTTCTTCACTTGCTCATGCTTGTGCGTGGAGTAGTTGTCCACGATCAGATGCAGCTCCAGCGCCGGTGGCGTTTCGCGGTCGATCTTGCGTAGGAATTTGAGGAATTCCTGGTGCCGATGTCGCGGCAGACACTCGCCGATCACCTTGCCGTCGAGCACATTGAAGGCGGCGAACAACGTCGTTGTGCCATGTCGTTTGAAGTCGTGGGTCATGGTGCCGGCACGACCCCTTTTCAGGGGCAGTCCCGGCTGGCTGCGGTCTAAGGCCTGGATCTGACTTTTCTCATCGACACTGAGCACCAGTGCGTGCTCGGGCGGATTCAAGTACAGACCGACCACGTCGCGGAGTTTCTCGACGAACTGCTTGTCGCGGCTGAGCTTGAAAGTTTCGAGGCGATGGGGCTGCAGTCCGTGCGCTTTCCAGACGCGCTGGATGGCCATCTTGGAGACGCCCAAGTGCTTGGCGAGGGTGCGGGTGCTCCAATGCGTGGCCGCCCGGGGCTTCTCGTGAAGCGTTGTATCGAGGATGCATTGGACGAATTCAGCGGAGAGCGCCGGTTTGCGTCCGGGGCGCGTCCGATCGCGGAGTCCGTCGAGGCCGGACTGGGCGAAGCGCTTTCGCCACAGGATGACGGTCTTGCGGTTGACGCCGAGTTCGCGGGCAATGGCGTGGTTCGCCAACCCCTGCGCACACAGCAAAACAATGCCTGCCCGTAAGGCCATTTTCTGGGCTGTGTTGCCTCCTCGAACCAGGCGACGAAGAGCGTTTCGCTGCGGAGCGGTGAGGGGTAGAGCGTCAGCGGATGGCCACATAAACCATCCTACCGTGAAAAGGGTGTTATTGTCCAGTTATTTATGTGGCACTACACTAGCTGCCTTCTACGCCAAGGTGCCTGTCGGCCACGTCGAAGCCGGTCTGCGCACAGGCAACGTTCACAGTCCGTTCCCCGAAGAGATGAACAGGACACTGACCAGCCGCCTGAGCCACTTCCATTTCGCCCCTACACAACTCGCAGCGGAGAACCTGCGACAGGAGGGGATCGGTGAGCAATCCATCTTCGTCACGGGGAACACGGTAATCGATGCGCTGCTTTCGGTGCGGGAAGCGCTAGAGTCCGGAGGCATCCCGCGGCCTTCGTGGCCTTTCCTGGACCCCGCACGAAAGCTGATCCTGGTGACCGCCCACCGCCGGGAGAGCTTCGGAGAAGGCTTTGAGCAAATCTGTGAGGCAATGGCGGAGCTCGCGCGCCGGCCCGACGTTCAGATCGCATACCCGGTTCATCGCAATCCCAATGTTCAGGGGCCGGTGCACCGAAAGCTAGCGGGGGTGCCCCGCATCGAGCTACTCGATCCCGTCGACTACATCCCGCTGATAGACCTTCTTATGCGCTGTCACTTCGTTCTGACCGATTCAGGCGGAATCCAAGAAGAAGCACCATCCCTGGGAAAGCCTGTGTTGGTAATGAGAGAGATCACCGAACGCCCCGAGGCCGTTGAGGCAGGCACGGCCCTCGTGGTGGGCACCGATCGGACGCGAATCGTTGAGGAGGCCTACCGCCTTCTCGACGACCCGGCGCACTACGACCAGATGTCGCGGCAGCACAATCCGTATGGTGACGGCCAGGCCTGTCAGCGGATCGCGGAGGGGCTAGAGCGATACGCTCGCAGCGAGCGGCGAGTAGCGGCGCTGGCGACATAGGCTCCGGAGCGAGGGGGGTCTCCGAAGCCTCACGCCTTCGGGTGGCTGCGGTCGTAGATCTTCATAAGCTCCTCGAGCGATAGCTGGGTGTACTTCTGGGTAGTCGAGAGGCTGGCGTGGCCGAGCAGTTCTTGAATGGCCCGCAGGTCGGCGCCGTCGCTGAGCAGGTGCGTGGCGAAGGCGTGACGCAGAGAGTGCGGGTGGAGACTGGGATCTCCCATCAACGCCAGAGCGTAGCGCTTGACGATCCGCTCGACGCTGCGAGCGGTCAGCCGCCCTCTTCGCGAGTTGAGTAGGAGCGCCCTTTGATCCGTTGCCGGGCGGGCCTGGAGATAGCGGTCTAGCGCTTCGGCCGCAGTACGACCGAACGGCACCAGGCGTTCTTTGCGGCCTTTCCCGCGCACGCGAATCCACCTCTCGCCGCGGTCGAGGTCGTCTAGATTGAGTCCCACCAGCTCTCCGACTCGGAGTCCGCAACCGTAAAGGAGCTCGAAGATCAGGCGGTCCCTAGCCAGCCGCGCAGTATCCTTGTCACTACCTTCTGGCCGTGGCAGGGCGTCGATGAGTGCATTCGTCTCCTCCGCGGTCATCACCGGTGGCAGGGTATTTGGGGTCTTGGGCGTCGCAACGAGCTTTGCGGGACTGTGCGGGATCGCACCTTCGCGGACCAGAAAATCGAAAAAAGAGCGCAGGGCGGAGAGCTTGCGAGCCACCGAGCGGTTGCTATTCCCGCGTCGGTAACATTCCGCCATGAATTCGCGGATCTTCAGCGCATCGAATTCTGACGGAGCAGGGGCTGCGTTTCCCGACCGCGCGAAGTAGTCGGCGAACTGCTTCAGATCCGAAGCGTAGCTGCGGCGGGTATGAAGCGAAAGGTTGGCCCGAGCCAGCGATTCGAGGAAACGGCCGACCTCAGCGGCCAACTTAGTGTTCGACGGGAGCATGTTGCTCCAAGAATACTTCCATGGCGCCCAACGCTCTCTCACACTGCCGTCGGCGTCGAGCTTTCCGATCTCGCCGCAAGGCCTGATGCTCTTCAGGCGGCAACGGGGGCAGCAGATCGAATGTGATGTTAGCCGGCTGGTAATTGGCTGGGTTCGCGCCCGAGATGTAGCCGCCGAGCGCACCGTGAGCCGTTTCGCGAGGCCAGGAGAGGGGCTCGACCCCATCGGCCAGCCGCGCCGCGTTCCGGCCTGCCATCAAACCGGTGGCCATCGCCTCGACATAACCTTCGACGCCAGAGATCTGGCCGGCGAAGAAGACGTTCGAATGCGATCGTAAACTCAGGGTCGCCGATAGTAAGGCTGGGGCGTTGATATAGGTGTTTCGATGGATCTGCCCGTAGCGCAGGAATTCGGCTTTCTCCAAGCCCGGAATCATCCGCAGAATGCGCTTTTGCTCTGGGTATTTGAGGTGATTCTGGAAGCCCACGATGTTGTAAGAGCCGGCTCGCAGGTCCTCCTGGCGAAGCTGGACCACGGAGTAGGGCATCCTCCCGGTGCGGGGATCGCGTAGCCCCACTGGTTTCATGGGACCGAAGCGAAGTGTGTCGGTTCCCCGACGCCCTAGCTCTTCGATAGGAAGACAGCCCTCGAAATAGTTCGGCTTGTCGAAATCGTGGCCTTGGTGCTGCTGCGCCTCCAACAGCGCTTGGTGGAAACGCAGATACTCCGGCTTCGAAAACGGGCAGTTGAGGTAGTCGTCGGTGCCGTCGATCGATCTGCCGTAGCGCGAACCCCGAAACACAATGTTCATATCAATGGTCTCGGCGTCGACGATCGGGCTTATCGAATCGTAGAAGAACAGACGCTCGCTCCCCGTGACAGCTACGATCGAATCGGCCAACGCATCGCTGGTCAGCGGACCCGTGGCGACGATGACGATCTCGTCGAGAGGCAATTCCCGGATCTCCTCACGGCATACTTCGATCAACGGTTCCTTCTCGACAGCCTCGGTGACCCGTTGGGAGAAAATCCGGCGGTCAACCGTTAACGCGTTCCCCCCCGGTACACGGGCGTCGGCCGCCGCCGCCATAGAAAGCGATCCCATGCGCCGCAACTCTTGCTTCAGGAGCCAGGGCGCGGAGTTCGGCAGCTCGCTTTTCAGCGAATTGCTGCAAACCAACTCGGCCAGGTCCGCGGTCTGATGAGCGAGTGTGGCGCACTGGGGCCGCATCTCGTAGACTTTGACGGGTCGCCCGAGGCGCGCGATCTGGTAGGCCGCCTCCGACCCTGCCAACCCTCCGCCGATGACGTGTATGGGAGTACGTGTCGTCATGCTGATCAAGCTTTCCTAATTATAAGATGGTGGCGCGTGGCTTCTTCGTGGGCCCTGTTGGCCGGGGCTAGGTCGAGCAAGACCCGATTGCGTACCGAACCAACTTTGTGTTCGCGGAGGCCGCCAGAATACACTTTGAATCAAAAAATGTCTTCAGACCCAATAAAAATGGGCCTTCGAGCACGTATTTTCTTTACAACGGAACGAAAGTCTCTTATCATTGAACACGAGTTCCTCGCGCAACTTCCCAACTCGCCTCTACCACACGGTTGTTCGGCATCAGTAAAAGGAGAAAAATGGCAAAGAAAGCAGCAGCAACCAAGATGACGCAGTCACAGATCGTGGCCGCTCTAGCCGAGAAGTCTGACGTCAGCAAGAAAGTCGCCAAGGGGTTCCTCGAGAACCTCGCGGAGATGGCCGTCAAGCAGACCAAGAAGAGTGGTGTATTCATCGTTCCGGGTATTGGCCGGCTGGTCAGATCCGACCGGAAGGCCAGGATTGGCCGCAATCCGGCAACTGGTGAGCAGATCAAGATTCCCGCCAAGAAAGTCGTCAAGTTCCGCGTGGCCAAAGCCGCCAAAGACGCGATCGTCCCACCGAAGAAGAAGAGATAACGCCCATCCTGAGGAATTAAGGTTGTGCCCATCCGGCTTGGCTGTCGGATGGGACACTTCCCGTTTCAACGCAACTCTGGGGCGAAGGCCCGCCTGGTTCCTTTACGAAAGGAGCCCCGGCATGCGCAGAGCCTTCCACATGCGGGCCTCGAAAGCAAAGGTAGGTTCGCTCGAGGATACAGAAGACCTAGGGGAGGGGTAGGGCCCGAACTCAGGGGGACTGAGGCTGGCTGTCTTTTTGTTCGGCCTCGTCTTCTTTCGCCTTGTCGTCGCCTTTTAGGGACGCTTTGAACTGGCGAATGCCTTCCCCGAGCCCCTTGCCGATCTCGGGGATCTTGCGGCCACCAAACAAAAGGACGGCAATACCGAGCACGACCAACAGCTCGGGCACGCCGAGTGATGGCAGCATCAGCCCAAGGGGAACTTGCGGATCGAATAACGGCATATTGTCTCCTGCGGCTTCATTGTAGGAGCAACGTCAGGGGGAGTCAAGGCGCTGACGGTCCTTGAAGTAGGGAGACGCCGGCCCCCTGGGAGAAACTTCGGTGCTCAAGGATCTCCCATTGCTCGCCCGTCAGGTCACGGGGGTGATGTGAAGGCGTTATATTCACCTACAGAAGATACAACTCCCCGCCTGCTGACTCTAGCGGTACCATTTGGGGAAGGCCGTTGCTTGATCGCAGGACAGCTCACCTACGCGGTCTTCTCAATGGGCGAGAAGGGGACTTATCCGGCGCCAGCCGGCGAAATCAGGCCAAGTGGCTTTGTTGGAGGACGTTAGGAGACAACAACCATTGATTGCTGGTGGGGCCGCGATTTCACATTTGTTCGATAGAGACGGACCTGATACCCTGCTGGAGTTCGGTCAACGCCGCTCGCGCTCAAGTGAACGCGGCTCCTAGCGTCCGGTTGGAGAAAGGCTCTTATGAAACTGTCGTACTTTATGATGCCGTTGCACGGGCTGGAAAAGGATTACCACCAGCAGTTGCTAGAAGACATCGAGGCGATCATCTACGCCGACGAGCTCGGGTACGCGGAGGCATGGGTCGGTGAACATTACTCGTCCGGCGCCGAGCCGGTTACTTCGCCGCTGATGTTTCTGGCCAACCTGATCCCGCGTACGAAGCAGATCAAGTTCGCCACCGGCGTGATCTGCATGCCGCAGTATCACCCCGCCGCGATCGCCGGCCAGGCTGCGATGTTCGACCACCTCTGTGACGGTCGTTTCATTCTCGGTGTCGGGCCCGGAGGCCTGCCGCCGGATTTCGAACTCTTCGGGACCATGGACGCCGATCGCAACGAAATGTTCGCCGAGTCGATCGACACGGTATTGCGGTACTGGACTACCGACCCGCCGTACAACTTTGAGGGCAAATACTGGAAATCGAAAATCGAGAAATGGACTGTGCCGGAGATGAAGCTCGGCTACTTGACCAAGCCGCTGCAGCGGCCTCACCCGCCGATTGCGGTTTCCGCGTTGAGTCCGTATTCCAGCTCGATCAAGCTGGCGGGGCAGCGTGGCTGGCAACCGGTGTCGGCGAATTTCATCGGTGCCTGGTCGGTCAAGACACACTGGGAAGTCTACGAGGCCGCAGCGAAGGAACACGGCCACGAGGTCGACCGGGAGATGTGGCGGGTCGCGCGCAGTATTCACGTCGGGGAAAGCGACCAGGAAGCCGAGGACTTCGTCAAGACCCCGAACGGAGCCTTTGACTTCTACTATCGGTACCTCTTCGCAATATTCGACCGCGCCCAGATGAGGGGGGCTTTCGTGATTAACCCGGAAGACAATCCCAACGACCTGACCGGCGAAGCCCTGCGCGACAATTTTGTGATTCATGGCAATGTGCGCACGGTCACGGAAAAAATCCTGGCCCTGCGCGAGGAGATTGGCCACTTCGGCAATCTGCTTATGACGGCACACGATTGGGTGGATAAGGACAAGATGAAAGCGTCGATGACACGCATGGCCCGTGAAGTCATGCCGGCGGTCAACGATGCCATCAGCGGCGAATCCGAGCCGAAATAGTTCATCCAACGAAGATGGTGCCCCGGCCTTTGTCGCCGGATTTGCCCCCTGGAGTCCCAAGAAAAAGGACTTGTCATTTCCTAGCCTCTGAAATCAAGGTAGCTGCCTTTTGGGGAGTAAGTTGCGAGGCACGGGGCGGAGCATCGCTAATGTGGTGTCTTGATAGGGGTGCTTCTTGGGTCCGCCGCAAGCAGCAAACTTCAAGTGACTCGTCTACGATGGAAGAGAATGTGGAACTGGGTAACGAAGCGTCCTCGAGACGAGTTCACCCCGGATTCGGAAATGTCGGGATCGAAAGCCCGACACGGCACACTGGAAGCGCGCCACGTCGCCAGGACGAGCGCAGAGTCTTGTCGGGCCTGGGGACAGGCACCTGAAAAGCGGTTGGCTCTAGGTATAGAGCGGACCTCCCTTAGCGACAGCCATTTCGGAAGAGCCTGGTCCTTAGTTGCCTGTCCCCTTGTGCGCGCCACGCCGCCAGGACGAGCGCGAAGTCTTGTCTGGGACAGCTTACTAGTCGTCCTGCTGGTTGTTGTTTGGTGCTCGGCGGCGTCTGCGCAGAGCGACGGGCTGGAAGCGGTCATGCGAGCGCTGCGATCTAAGCAGTACGAGCAGGCCTTGCATCTACTAGAGCCGCTCGTCGAATCTGATTCCGGCGATCCGCGTGTATGGACTCTGCACGGCATGGCCCTGGGCGCTGTGGGGCAGCCAAAAGAGAGCCTAGCTTCCTACCGCAAGGCGCTTGAGCAGCAGCCCGACTATCTGCCGGCCCTCCAAGGAGCCGCGGAGATCGAATACCGCAACGGCGCTTCCCAAGCCAAAGCGAGGCTAGAGAAGATCCTTGCGCTACAACCTGACAACGCCACGGCGCACGGCATGTTGGCCGCGATTCTCTTCGAGCAGGAAGATTGCGCGTCCGCCGTCGACCATTTCGCAAAAATCGAAGCCACAGCAAGTCGCAACGCCGTAGCACTGAGCCAGTATGGGCAATGCCTGTTTCTCGTGCACCGTGCCGACGAGGCCGCCAACGTATTTCGGCAATTGCTCACCGCTCAGCCGGAGGATAAGAGCGTTCGCTATAACCTCGGTGTCAGCCTGTATGAAACCAGACATTACACCGAAGCGATTCAAGTATTGCGGCCGCTCGCCGATGCTACCAAGCCGGACTCCGATGTGCTCAGCCTGATCGCGGATGCGTATGAAGCCAACCAGGAAACTCCACGCGCCCTTTCCACTCTGCAAAAGGCAGTGGAATTGTACCCCCGTGAAGAGCGTCATTACATCGGCTTGGCCGAGCTCTGCTCGCAGCATGAGGCCTACGATCTGGGCCTTGAAATCCTTTCGGTGGGAACCAAGAACATGCCCGGGTCTTCGCGGATCTCCACCATGCGAGGGGTGATCCAAGCACAAGTGGGACGCTACGAAGAAGCGGAGGCTGCCTTCCAGCGAGCTGCGCAACTAAGCCCCGACCCGGAGCCGGCTACGCTTGGCCTCACGGTTGCCATGCAGCAGACCGGGCGGCTCGCTGAATCCATCGAACTCCTCCGAAAGCAGGTCGAGAAAAACCCGACCGACGCCACCACCCAGCTGATGCTCGGTCAGGCTCTGATCAAGAACGGCGCCGAGCCTGGAGAGGAAGACTTCGACGAGGCTCGGGCTGCCTTGCTGCGCTCCATCGAACTCGACCCTAATGTGGCGGCGGCGCGAGTCGAGGTGGGTAAAATTTATCTGAAGGCCGGAGATCTCGACGGGGCGATTGCCCAATTGCAACAAGCGTTGGCCCTCGATCCCTCGGAACGAACGGCGACCTATCAACTCATGGTCGCGCTTCGAAAAGCCGGACGGGCGCAAGAGGCGGCTGCACTGGCGCGAAAAGTGCGGGAGCAGTTGCAACGAGAGAAAGCGGAAGAAGTCGAGAGGAATCGATACCAGCTTGTGAAGGTTGGCACGGAGCGATCTGCTGAGAACTGATCCCCACTCTTCACTGCTGCACCAACCTTGCCGCGGGCTGCCAGATCTTTCGAAGGGAATCCTATGCCAACGGACAAAACCAAGCCGGACCGCCGAAGTTTCCTGAAGACCACTGTGGGCGCACCGGGTCTAGCGCTGAGTAGTTTGAACTTGACGACGGCACTCGTTGCCTCGGCTGCTATTCCCAGCCCTGGCGCCGTCTCGCTTTCAAAGGCGCATATTGCCGCCGTGGAGAGGAAGCGGCGAATCGTCATGAACTACGACGCGCTCGCCTCACTGCTCCGATACGAGAGGCTCGGTGGCACCCAAGACCCCGACAAATTCAAGCGGCACATGCTTGGCATTCTCGACTATGAGGACAACCAAATTGACAGCGTGGGGTGGTGCTGGAGCGAAGGCAACGAGGCACCCTACCCCAGCAAAGTCCTGCCCACGTTGCTCGATCACCCTGTTTTCAAAGTTGTGCCGGAGGGCATCGATCTGCTCCAGATGGGCTGCGAGGAAAGCCACCGGAGGGGGATTGAGTCGTTCTTCTCCCTGCGCATCAATGGTGGGGACCATGACCGTTCGTACCTGGAGCGAAGGATTCCCAAACTGCCCAAGAAATGGAACAACAAGGACTGGCTGATCAACTGGAATCCGGACCCCGAGGGGACGCCCCAGTACATGTCTCCCTTCCACAAGTCGGCCTTTTGGAACTTCGCCGCCAAGGGCTTGCGGGACCACAAGGTCAGCGTCCTGCGGGAAGTGGCGGAGAATTACGACTTCGATGGTATCGAAGTCGACTTTGCACGAAACAGTCCGGTGCTGCAGCCGGATCAGCAATGGCAAGATCGGGACAAGCTGACTGCTTTCATGCGCTCCCTACGATTTGCTCTGCTCGAGGTGGAGCGGAAGCGTGGGCGGCCGTTTTTGCTGGCTGCCCGGGTGCCGGAGACCGTTGTCGGATGTCATTTTGACGGCATCGACGTTGAGACCTGGGTCCGCGATCAGTTGGTGGACATCCTTAACCTCGGTTGCAGGTCGATGGAGGTGGATATTTCCGCTTTCCGCCGCCTTACGGCCGGTACGGCGGTCAAGCTCTACCCCAGCAACGATTTTGCCCATACAACCGACGGTTACAAGCCTATCCCACTCAAGGTGGGGCGGGGCATCTACGCCAACTGGTGGCATCAAGAACCTGACGGCGTCTACACCTTTAACTTCCATTACTACAACCAAGACTTCGGTCTTTACCGCGAGATCGGCAACCCCGAAACGCTCAAGTACAAGGACAAGACGTTCGTCATTCAACGTCGGGGCGGAGGACATGCGCCGCTGCTGACACCCTACCCGGATGACTGGAGCACACCCCGATTCGCCTATGCGAATACCAACATGCTCGGACAGCTCCCGGCGACCCTCGATAAAGCGGCCAAGGCCGATAACCTGCTTTTTCTCGGTATTGCCGACGACGTAAATGCCGCCGGTGATCGGCTGAAAAGCGTCGAATTGCGGATTCTGTTGTCGAAAGAGGCCGCGATCGAAGCGCGTCTGAACGGGGTGCTGCTTCCAAAGCCACGGGTCGATGAACTGTGGTCCGAGTTCGCAACCAGCCCCGAGCTGTTTGCGGTCGGGAGCAACCTGATCAGCGTGCGGTTCGCCAAGCCGCAGTCCGACGCCGAAAGCGACGTTAGCATCGAGAAGGTTGAAGTGGACGTGGCCTACCGGTAGAAATAGTACTGAACGCGCAGCAAGAGCAATGCTCGTACGCCGGCGTTAGACCATCAGGAAATCCAGCGGGGTGCTGCCGTCGCGGACCAGCTTGACCGGTCTGCCGATGTTGCTTAGGTATTCCTTGTGGTAATCGATGCCAAGCTTTTTGTAGATGGCGGCGATGAGATTGGGGACCTCGACCGGATCGTCTTTGACAAACATACCATCGTTATCCGACGCTCCCAGCACGCGCCCGCCGGTAATGCCGCCGCCTGCCATGGACAGTGAGAAAACATTTGGCCAGTGGTCCCGGCCGGCGTCGGTGTTGATCTCGGGCGTGCGTCCGAACTCACCCGTGACGATGACGATCGTGGAGTCAAGCATGCCGCGCTCGTGCAGGTCTTCGAGCAGAGTGGCGTAAGCGCGATCAAGTTCGGGGAGGAATTCATTCGCCAGGGCTCGAAACACCCCGCCATGGTGATCCCACTTGTTAAACCCTCGAGAAATGGTGACGAAGCGCACTCCCGACTCCACCAGACGCCGCGCCAGCAATGCCCCCTGGCCCAACGAAGTGCGGCCGTATTTCTCTTGAAGCTTCTCCGGCTCTTGGGCAATGTCAAACGCTTTCTTGGCCCTTTCCGATCGCATCAGATCGAAAGAAGTCTGATAGTAGGAGTCCATGGTTTCCGAGATGCCCGTCGTGTCCATCCGCCGGAACCTCTCATCGAGCACGGAGAGTAACGACCGGCGGCGGTCGACCCGGCTCCAATCGACACCCATCGGCAGATTCATATCCCGTACTTGGTAATTCTCCTGGTTGGGGTTGCCGGCACTGAATGGGTTGTAGCGAGGCCCCAAAAAACCGGCCTTCTCCCAGTTCCCGGTGGGAGCGGGAATCGTGATGACCGGGGGCAGCTCGTTGCGTGGGCCAAGCTCCTTGGCGACTACCGTCTGCATCGCCGGATAGTGAATGGTCGGCAGGGGATCGTGACCGCTTAGGACGAGACCGGAGGCTGCTTCATGCGCGGCCTGTTTGTGGGTCATGGATCGAATAATGACGTACTTGTCCGCCTGGCGAGCGGTACGGGGAAGGTGCTCGCAGAGCTCGATGCCGGAGACGTTTGTGGGAATCTTCTTGAACTGGCTACGGTAGCGGGAATCGATATCCGGCTTGGGGTCGAAGCTGTCCAAATGACTAATGCCCCCGCTGAGCCACAAATGAATGACGGAGATGTCTTTGTTGGCGGTATCCTTGGCGGGCGACTGTGCGCGCAGGCGCAAGATGTCGCCATAAGTCATAAAGCCAAACAGACTGAGAGAACCCAGCTTAATGAACGCCCGTCGGTCGAAGTGCTCCATTTCTCACCTCATCAATGATTAAACAGGAACTCTTTGGAATTAAGAATCGCCCAAAGGGTGTCCTCGAAGGCCTGACGGCGGGCGGTGGAACTTTCGCTATGAACCGGCGGGAGTGCCAGAGAAAGTTCACGCTCGGTCGGCGGCCTTACCAAGGATACTAGGAAAAGCCTCCTTGCAATCTCAGCATCACTCATGGCCGCGTCCGCCAGCCACCGGTCGAGCGTACCACCCTCCGCGGTGACCTTGTCGTGAATGGTGTCTCCGCTGATCAGGTGCATCGTTTGCGCCATATTCGTTTGGTTTTCCCGTTCAGCGATCTTGTCCCTCTCCTTCAGCCGCCCAAACGTTTCCAAGAAGTAGGAGGGCGCCCCTGCCGCAATGGTCATCGCCCGCGTGCCGGGGACGTGGTCACGGTACTTCTCGGCAACGCCGGTCACCTGTGACACGGCATCGACCAATTGCTCGGCCATGAGACGCTTGACGTAGTAACGAGAGTAGTTGAGGTTGTCGGTGCGGTTGGTGTCGTTGGGTTCGGTCGAAAGCTGGTAGACCCGCGAGTTGAGAATGAGCCGAACGGCGTGATGAAAGCTGTAGCCATGATCGACGAAGTCCTTGGCCAAAGCATCGAGCAAAGCCTCGTTGGTAGGCGGGTTCGTGACCCGAAAGTCGTCCACCGGTTCCACAATCCCGCGGCCAAGGTAGTGCTTCCATAAACGGTTGACGATGTTGTGCGCAAACCACGGGTTTTCGGGGGAAGTGACCCAGGCAGCCAGCTTCTCGCGGATGTCTTCATCCGGTAGCTCGGTTTCCGTCGGCCCGTCCAGATACTTGGGCCGCACTGGCTCCTTTGTCTTGGGATGGACAACCTCCCCGCGATCCTTCAGAAAAACCTCGGTTTCGTCTCCGCCGTAGGTGTCCTTCTCGGCCATGCGCGCGAAGAACGCCGCAAAGCCCCAAAAATCATCCTGCTTCCACCTCTCCCAGGGGTGATTGTGGCAACGCGCGCATTCAAGCCTGACACCCAGAAAGACCTGACTGATGTTGGTGGCAAGATTTTCGGGCTCCGAGTCCTCGGTGATGTAGTAAAAATTCGCGGTCGGGTTAAACCACAGGTTCCCGGTAGCCGTGATAAGCTCCGTGGCGAACTCGTCGTAGGGTTTATCTTCCCGGATGGCTTTTCGGATCCAGTTATAGAACAGCCGCCCACCCTTGAGGCCCTGGTCGATGAATCCAACTCGGAAGAGGTCACAGAACTTAGTCGCCCACAGCTCCGCGAACTCGGGCCGCTCTAAAAGGTGGTCGATCAGCTTGGAGCGTTTTTGCGGGTCGTTCGAAGCGAGGAACTCTTCTGTTTCCCCTAGCGTTGGGAGCACACCAACTGTGTCAAGGTAAACCCGTCGCAGGAACTCCTGATCCGTCGTAAGGCGTGAGGGGATTACGTTCAAGCGGCGAAGCTTAGAGAACGCGAACTCATCAATGAAGTTACTCCGCGGGATTTGCGGATAGTCCTTCATGGGCGGTTCGGCGACTACCTCTATCCGGGCGACGACGGACTTACCCAGCGTGCGCACCATGATGGCCGTCTCGCCGGCCCGCAAGCTCGTGATCTCGCCCTGGCGACTGACTTCAACCACCGACTCGTCGTTGGCGCTGTACTGCACCTTGCGGGTCACGTCGTCCTGTGAGCCATCGGTGTAACTCGCAATCGGGGACAGTTGCGCCTTTGAGCCGATCCCGACGAGCGTGATTTTTTGCGGCTTGACGGTCAGCGACTCCAGGCGGGGAGAGTTGGGACTGTCAAAAGTGGCCCCGCCTTGGATCCACTCCAATATGGCCGCGTATTCGAGCGACCCCACCTCGAAACGCACGCCACCGCCATGGGCTATCTGAAAAGTTGGTTTCTGCAGGACCAGGCTTTTTTCAGGCTCATCCCGATCAATGCGGCGTCCGTCGTCAGCGCGAGTGATCGCTGCGTAGTCAAGATCCGGGTCGTAACCGAAGAGCGAGAGCTTGAAGCCATTCTTTCCACGAATCGAGCCGTGGCAATTCGAGCCGGCGCACCCGGACTTGGTCAAGATGGGAACGATATCTCTCACGAAACTGACGCTCGGCGTGTCGACGGCGAGGGCCGCGGTCGATAAGCAAAGACCCAAAAGCAAGATTCGCATCAGTTCTTCTCGTCGGGTTCAATCGTAAGCTCAATCGGAGGCGAGCTGACGTTTCCCGCCCATAGGATTAGGGGGTACGTGCCAGGCTCGGCTGTTTCCGACACGTTCAGGATCAAGTCAGCCCGTGGAGTGCCGGAGGGTATCACATTGTTGCTGAGCGTCACGCCGCTAGGCAGCGATTCCGGCTCCAAGACGAGTGGGGCTTCCGGCTCGGCGTAACGTGTCGCGATGACCTTGAGTCGGCCACCCTTTCCCGGTGTGACGGAGAAACTCTCCGGCGTCTCAAGGATGACCGGCGGCAAATCCGTCACTGCCGCGAGCAACCGCTGTTCCGTGGTCGGACCACTAATTGTGCCCACGGCACCCCAGCGGAAAAGAATCTCGGCGGAACGCTCGATTACCTTGCCGTCCGCCTCCCCCCGTGCGCGAACGCGGATGGGATGGAACCCCCCGGGGGCATCGGCCGCCACTTTGAGACGCAGCCCTACGTTCGTTCCATCAGTCCACATATCCTCCGCACACGTCCCTTTGTAGGGCGTGTTCTCCGGTTCGGCGATCCCTTTCTCCGCCTCCATACCGGGCGGTGGTTGTTCGACCCACACCTCGACAGGCGTGTCCCACCCGCCTAAGCGCTTCACGCGGACCACCAGGTCGTTCGTCTGACCCCGGAAGAGCGTGGGGCTCGGCGTAAGGGCGTGCAATGTAAAGTCAGGTTCGACGGGCTCGATCAACAGTCGATAAACATAATCCGGATGACCACGCACGGCCGAGTCGCGAATCATGACGACGTATCGGCCCGCGTTTTCGAATTCATGGACCAAGTAGGGGTCCAAGTTGGGCATTTCCTTGCTGTTGTTCGGCGCCGGCTCGTCTTGGTAGGCAAGCTGGTGTCCGTCAAGATCGTAGACAAACAACGCGGGGTCCAGCAGGTACCCAAGTTGCATGGAGTCCACTCGAAAGGCGACTCGCCGGCCGGCAGCGACGTCGAAGCTAAAGAAGTCGGCTGCCTTGCGGCGCTCCAGAATCCCGTTTATGGCCACTGGCAGGTCAACGTGCTGAGGCTGACTTCGGCTCCTCGCCGAAGAGGAAAGCTGTTCCGGCAGATCAGCAACCATAATCGGCAAGGGTAGGGGCGACTCGATCGAGTCAGCATGCGCATGGAGAAAGTAGCGTCCGGGCGTTAGCTCAGCCGGCACAGACATCCGAAAACGCAGCTGGTCATGGCTCGCTTCGAGCACCTCGCCCACCGCCAATGAATCTCCAAGCACAATCTTGCTGACGTTAGCCAGATTGACGCCGTTCAGCTCGAATTCCGCTGTGTGGCCCCGGCGCGCTCCCACCGGCAACACCTTGCGCATGACCGGTACTTCCCCGATCACAAGCCGGTAGCTCCCTGACGTTGGGCCCCGAAAGGTGAATGCACGACGGCCCATGACGCTCACGAAGTATTCGCCCGCTTGTTTCGCGGTAAACGTCAAGTGCGGATCTTTGAACATGTAGTAGTCGTCACTGTAGTCCAACTCATTGCCGCGCTGATCAAGGATCGCAAGGGTTGCATCGAGCGGCGAGGCAGTACGCGTAGCCACCAAATCGAGAATGACTGTTTGGCCGGCTTGGGCGTGGAAGCGAAAAAAGTCGTACTCCTCAGCTTCCAGAAACCCGTCGATCAGCGAGGGGGTCGAAACCGCTTGTGCCTTTGCCAGATCGTCGTTGGGCTCGGCCTCAGCCTGCTGGGGAAGGGACCCTACGTGAAAGACGCCGACGTGGCTTCCTCGAGGAGTTCTCAACCGGTAGTCGTGAATCCCCAGCGGAACGCTTTCCCCTACCTTGACACGCGCCCGGATCTTGTAGAACCCGCTGGAAATGATTTCCCCCTGGATGTCTTGGCGCGCGAAGCGGAGTTCCGTTGCCTCGCTGAGGTTTCTGCCGCGGATCTCTACCTCGACACTCGCGCCCCGCTGTGCGCCGGCCGGCATCAGCGAACTCACTGCGGGAGCCACGTCCGGCAGCGGAGTCTCGCCGGCAGCGGCCATGGCGAGCGCTATGAGCAGAATGACAAGTGCACCCCAGCTTCTCCCTTCGCGAAAGTACTCATGCCACTTCATTGCAGCTAGGCCTTTCTGGGCTTTGCCCACGGAAAGTTGCGCCTCCCCCCGCGGGCTGCTCAAGAAATCTCCGGTCTGCCGAGATCAAGACCTCGACTCATAACTTCATTATGCAACAGTTACTTGTGAGTACCGCGTCCGCGCTTTCCCCCGACAGCCGTTCCCCTCGAATCGCCGCTGTGCCGCCTTTAGTGCATCAGTTCGCGAATACGATTGCGAAAGGTGGCCGACCGCGGACGCGATGAATCACACCCCTACTGATGGACTTGACGTCTCTCGCTCAAACCGTAGAGACGCAATTCATTGCGCCCGAGTTGACGTGCCGCAATTCTTCGACAAGCTGATTGATACCAACGGTATTGCGAAATACTGCACTAAGCTAGGCTTGTGTCCTCAAACACATAGCTGAAGCGTCGGCAGGGGTACTCAGGACTCATCCGTTGACATACTACCTGAATTTGTGATAAAAAAACAGCATCTACACAACGTGTATCGAGTTGTGCAGTTGTGTGATGCGGTAACAACGGACCGCCCAAGGGGCGGAGTGCGATAAAGGGGTCAAGGGGTTTCAAGAGGTTTGTCGAGTGTCTTCATCAAGGACTGCAACCTGCATCGCCGGACGCCTTTCGCAGAGGGGGCTGACGATGATGCTTCTCGCAGCCGAAGGCATTCGGACCAGGCGTCTTCCGTCCAGGAAGTCCCGTCCGCGGGATGTCTCGTCTGCCCGGCACTTGCGACCCATACCGGCTAGCCACCTCAAACAGTTCTTAACACCAAACTTGGTGCCTCAGACTGCACCAGTCGATCAAAGGAGCTTTTCATGAGACCAACAAGGTTCATTCTCGCTGCTGTAATCGTCCTTTTCGCAACCGCGAACCTGGGCCTGGCGCAGTTCAGCAGCAACATTCAGGGCGTCGTACAGGATCCCAGTGAAGCTGTGATTCCAGATGCCGATGTACGCCTCAGGAATCTCGACACTCAGGTGGAGCGGCGCACCAGCACCGGTCCCGCGGGCGTGTATCGTTTCGCTAGTCTCGCGCCTGGAAAATACGAGGTTTTGGCCGAAGCCTCCGGGTTTCAGCCGCGGTCGGTGGAACTCAGCCTGCTCACGGCACAAACAGCTGACCTAAACCTGGTCTTAGACGTGCGGGGCACGGCGGAACGCGTCGTTGTATCCGGTCAAGCTCCGCTGCTCGCCACCGCCGACTCACGCGTGAGTACGACGATTACCGAGCGAGAGCTTCATGACCTGCCCTTGCAGGGCAGAAATTTCCTGGGGTTAATGGCGATAACACCAGGCGTAACGGGTACCGGTCTGCTTGGCGGGAACAGTATACAAACAGTAGCGGATAACTTTGAGATCGAAAAGTTCATTGACGCCAATTCCAACGGGCGCAACGGGTCCGGCAATTTTTTCATGATGGATGGGCTCAGCGTGACCAGTAACATCTGGCCGGGAGGTATAAATATTTCTCCCAATCCCGAATCGATCGAGGAAGTCGCGATCCAGACGAGCTCGTTTAGCGTGGAGCAAGGCCGATCCAGCTCGATCGCTGTCGCGATTACTACGAAATCCGGAACCAACAAGTATCATGGCTCGGGAACGTATTACTTCACGAATCAGGATTTCCTTGCTCGCACTGTTTTCACCAGTGGCGACCCTCTCCCCTCCAAGAGGAACGACTTCACCGGCGCTGTTGGCGGGCCAATCGTCAAGAACCACACGTTTTTCTTCGTGAATGCTAACGCGCTTCGCGCCAACACATCCTCGGGGGACGCAGTACAAACGTTCGAAACCTCGGAATTCCTAGGCTTCGCACAACAAACATTTCCCAACTCGATAGGAACAGGCCTGTTGTCCGACCACGTGCCGGAACGGATCGTCCGGACAGGGATCGTCACTAGGGCTCAGGATGTTTTCGCGGACTGTGGAACACCCACCACCTTTAATATCCCGTGCGACCTGCCCCTTGTCGCGGAGGGAACTTTTACTCCGAGTCCGTTCCGCAACGCCTTGCAATGGAGCGCCCGCGCTGACCAGTACTTCAACGACGCTCGCGATCGGATCTACTTTAACTACCTCAGGAACGATTTGGACAAAGAGTCAACGACCGTCCGACGGGGTTTCGAGAGCGTATCCGATAGCGACTCATGGATGACACAAGGGAACTGGACGCACACGTTTTCACCAACGGTGTTGAACCAGTTCAACTTTGGGTACTTCTCGATCAAGGGCAATGGGGTACAGGACACTGGGGTGCCATTCCGCATCCCCACCGTCGGAATCGATGGCCAAGGTTTGGGCCTCAACCCCGGCTGGGGACCCTCCAACTTCATTCAGAACCACACGACTTTTCGCAATGTGGTGAACGTGCTGAAGGGATCCCATAGCCTCAAGATCGGTGGCCAGTACTACTACGGTGAGTCCGATCTTCTGGGATTTGCCGCGGTGCAAGCCAGGCCTAGCTACGGGTTTAACAACTTGCTGGATTTGATCCAGGACAAGCCGTTCACCCAAAACGGGCCGGCCTATAACGTGGTGACGGGTCAGGAGACTGCCTCCGGCTGGCTTTATGTAATGAGCACCTTCGGCTTGTTCGTGCAAGACGAATGGAAGGTGGCGCCTAATCTGACACTCACGCTGGGCCTTCGATGGGACGACCACGGCAATGCCTACAACGGAAACGACGATCCCAACAAGGGGGTGGTGGGGCTTACCAACATCGTTCTAGGATCGGGTTCGGACCTCGCCTCCCAAATCGCGAGCGCCACGCTCCAACCGGTGGATAACGTCCTCAACAGTCCGATCCGGTCCATCTCGCCGAGAATCGGTTTCGCCTGGGATCCCAGTCGGAAAGGTGATTGGGTCGTCCGGGGCGGGTTCGGTGTTTTCCACGACTGGGTCACGCTCACCCAACAGGCTGAACACGTACTCACTTTCAATCCGGACCCCCAGGGCGGTACTATTTTCCCGACTTTCTTCGCCACCAGCGACCCGAAACCGGTTTTCTCCCTCGGTCGGAGTGACAGCTTTCCCTTCGGTTTCCCCGCGCCGCCAATTCCAGGCGATGCGTCGATCCCGATTTTCGGCGCTTCCGGCACAGACCGAGATCTGGATCCTCAAAGGACGTACAAATGGTCCCTTGGTGTCGAGCGGGCATTACCGAACAGTTTTGTCGCCGGAATCATGTACAACGGTTCGATCAGTAGGGATTACGTCATCGCCACCAACTACAATCGTTTCCCCGGAGATCTGCTGGATGGCTCCTTGGATCGGCTGAATCCCCTCTACACGAATCTCCGTTGGGACAACAACGGAGGGGAGAGCGATTACAATGCGATGACGGTCATGCTCCGACATTCGCGGGGCAGGAGCACGTTTCAAACCTCCTACACGCTATCCCACGTTACCGACATCGGGTGGGGTGGTGACGAGTGGGAAGCGTACGGCACACGAGGCAGAGAAGTGAGCCTCCCCGACTGGCGGCTTCTGTCGTCAGGGCGCTATGAGGCTGACTCGCTCTACGATCACCGCCATCGCTTCGCGCTCTCCGGCGTTTACGACATCCCATCGTTCAAGGGATCCAGCGGAGCGGCGAAGGGTATTCTCGGCGGTTGGGAACTGACCTCGCTGTGGGTGTTCCAGACCGGCGCACCGTTCGCGGTCAGGAACCAGGCTGGTTTTCAGCCCCTTCTCGATGACAGCGGGAATGTGATCGGCTTTCAGCCGGGGAGCGGCGACTACAACGCGGACGGGCACAATTGGGACCTCCCCAACGCCCCCGCAGGAGATTTCTCCGGCTCCCGCAGCCGTCAGGAGTATATCGATGGACTGTTCACGGCGGCGGATTTCCCGGCGCCCGCACCGGGATCGGAAGGTAGCCTGCCAAGAAATCCTTACCGCAACCCCGGGCTGATCAACATTGATCTGGGGTTGATCAAGAATAATCCATTGCCCTTCTTCGGAGAGACAGGTAATCTCCAACTCCGGTTCGACTTCTTCAACGTATTGAACCGAGTCAATCTACGGGGGGTGACCGGAGACATGTCCAGCGGGGTGTTCGGCCGTTCGACGTCCACCTTTAACCCACGGTTTATTCAATTTGGCGCCAGAATTGTTTTCTGATCGCGCACGCGAATAGCACTTGTTCACCCGCCCCCTTGCGGGGCGGGTGGCGTGCTCTTTTCTCATATCCGGGTGACCCTCAGCCGAGGTGTGACCTTGCCCTAGCCAAGTCTACGATGTGCCGTAAGCGCCCACGTTTGCCCGTCGTCTAGCATCGAAAGCGCGGTCTCAGTATTCTTAGTAGGGGCGCGATTCATCGCGCCCGCGGGAGTAATGCTCCTGTCCGGACGCGACCGCATTTGTGCCTGCGGTGCGTAGTGATGGCTTCTCCATCACCAACAACCCCCCGTGGTTGACATGAGGCGAAAATCCGGGCGCAAACAGTCCCAACATTCACCGAAGCCTCACGCGCACGAGCCGCCGTCTGATCGGCCCAACTTACCCGCCTGGAAAAAGGCCCTGTTCGCCTTCGTAACCGTCGGTGGCTTTTTTGTATTGCTTGAAATCTTGCTTGCACTTTGGGGCGTCGAGCCGGTCTTGTACGCCGAGGACCCGTATGTCGGCTTTGCGGGGAACATTCCGCTTCTCGTCGAGCAGAAAGCTGCGGACGGACAGGTCTACATGGTTACCGCCCCAAACAAGATCAAGTGGTTTAACAAACAGCGGTTTCTGAAGCAAAAGCCCCAGGGGACCTATCGAATCTTCAGCATGGGCGGTTCGACAACCTACGGCCGTCCTTACGACGACGCCTTGTCCTTCAGCGGCTGGCTCCGCGAATTCCTGCCGCTGGCCGATCCTTCTCGCAAGTGGGAAGTCATCAACGCCGGCGGCATCAGCTATGCGAGCTATCGCGTGACGGTGGTGATGGAAGAGCTGATTCACTACGAGCCGGACCTGTTCATCATTTACTCTGGCCATAATGAGTTCCTCGAGCGCCGGACTTACAGAGAAATTATCGAAGCACCCAAGCCATTGACCGCTGTGGGTGGCCTTGTGAGTCGCACTCGCCTTTACGCCGCGGGCCGGAAAATCTTGACGGCTACCCGGAATCAGCCAACTGATCCCGAAAACGCCGAAACCCTACTCAAGGGCGAAGTCGATGCGATGTTGGACCACGCGGTGGGGCCCGAAGACTACACCCGCGATGATGCGCTTTGGGAGCAAGTGATTGCTCACTACCGGTTGAATCTTAACCGCATGATCGATATTGCTAGCTCCGCGGGCGCTGACGTGGCACTGGTTACACCGGCGTCCAACTTGAAGGACAGTTCTCCTTTCAAGAGCGAGCATCGGAAAGACCTGAGCAGCGCGGAGCTAGGTCGTTTCGACGATCTGTATGCTCGGGCGCAGCGGGATCGAAAGGCCGGCGAACTCAACGGCGCTTTGGCGGCTTTAGAGGAGGCGGCTGCGATCGATGATCGCTACGCTGACCTTCACTACCAGCGAGGGCTCGTTCTATACCACTTGGGGCGCTACCCGGAAGCCAGGGCAACCCTCCGCCGCGCCCTCGATGAGGACATCTGCCCCCTGCGAGCCTTGACGTCCATGGGGGGAATCATTCTCGAGGTAGCGGATGAACGGCAGGTGCCGCTGATCGACTTCGCCGGAGTCATCGAAAATCGCTCCGAGAACGGCGTCCCGGGCGCTGACTACTTCCATGACCATGTTCATCTAACCAGCGAGGGCTACCGTATGCTTGCCCTTCAATTGATCGACACGCTGGCCCAGCGGAAGATCGTCGCAATGTCCGACACCTGGGATGACGCAGCCCTTGCGGCCGCAACACGTGAGGTCGAGGGTCGCCTTGACCAACAAGCGCACGGAGTTGCCTTGCGAAATCTCGCCAAGGTCTTGGACTGGGCCGGGAAGTTCGAGGAAGCAGGGCGGCTGGCCGCAAGGGCAGCCGAGCTACTGGGAGAGGATGCGGTGTCGTCGTACGTGGCGGGCCGCAGTGCGGAAGAACAGGGCGCGCTGGACGTAGCCGTCCGGCATTTTCGTCAGGCTACTCGGCTCAAGCCTGACTACATCGAGCCGCACATGCGCTTAGCCAAGGCACTCATGTCGCAGGGCAGCTACGAGGAGGCGATCGAGCACTTTCGTCAGGCGCTGCGGATCAAGCCTGACGCCGCCGAGCCGCACAACAACCTCGGCATGGCGCTGATGTCGCTGGAGAGGTTCGACGAGGCGATCAAACACTACGGCCAAGCGCTGCGGATCCGACCCGAGTATACCGCTGCCCACAGCAATTTGGGCATTGCGCTGATGTTGCAGGGCAAGCTCGGCGGAGCCATCAGTAAGTTCCGTGAAGCCCTGCGGCTCGATCCCGATTATGCTGAAGCGAAAAGCAACCTGGGCAGCGCGCTCTTGTCACAAGGAAACCTTGAGGAGGCGACGGAACAGTTCCGTCAATCGTTACAGCTCGATCCCAACCAGGCCCAGGCCCGTAGCAACCTGGGGTTCGCACTCGTTTCGAAGGGAGAACTTGACCAGGGGATCCATGAGTTTCGTCAAGCACTCGAGCTCAGCCCCGGCCACGCCGAGGCGCACAATAATTTGGGCAACGCACTGCTGTCTCAGGGAAAACTCGGCGAGGCCATCCGCCACATACGCCTAGCCCTGCGAAGCAATCCCGAGTTTGCGGAGGCGCACAACAACTTGGGCCACGCGCTTATCTCACAGGGCCGGAGTAGTGAGGCCATCCGGCACTTCCGTCGGGCAACGCGGATTGATCCGGAATACGCCGAAGCGCAGTACAACTTGGGCGCGGCGCTGGAGTTGACGGGCCGGGCGGATGCCGCGCTCGACCATTTCCGTCAAGCACGGAAATTGAAGCCCGATTGGCACTTACCCCCAAACGATATGGCATGGATCCTCGCCACCCACGGCGCTTCCAGCGTCCGAAACGGGGAGCGAGCCGTTCGCCTTGCTGTGCGCGCCGCTCAGCTTACCGAATACAACCACCCGTTGGTCCTCGACACGTTGGCTGCTTCCTATGCCGAGGTAGGGGAATTTGAGAGAGCCGTCGAAACCGCGACTAAGGCCCACCGGCTGTACTCCGCGGGCAAGACCGGCGATCTCGCTGGCCGGGTGCTCAAGAGACTGGAACTCTACAAGCGACGTAAACCCTATCGGGAGGGAATACGGCGCTAGTAGAAGAATCGGGCGAGGTGCCGGAAGATCTTTCCGGACTGTTCGGCACGGCGAATGCTTGATCTCGGGAAGCCCTCATCAGAGCTGTTATGTTCAATGGCGTTCCGAAGGGTGGTGTGTCGATCAAGGATCGATCCCGTGGTTGTCGACAGGGGCATGCCTCAGACCAACGTCTCGAGTGACTGCAGCACGCCCTTGATGTATCCGTAGCAGAAGGCAAGCGCCTGCCATCCCTTGGGGTCATCCGGGTGAGTGGGTATGTGGTCGGGCATCAGCATCCTCTCATAGCCGACTTCATGCAAGGTGAGCGCCACTTTGGCCATGTTCATGTCACCGTTGTCGGGAAACGTTTCCTGGAAGTCGTGCAGCCCACCCTTGATATTCCGGAAGTGGATGTTGAAGATCTTTTTCCGTTCGCCAAAGTAGCGAATGATGTCGTGGATTTCTTCATTCGGGTTCCGCAACATTTCCGCCGTGCTTCCCAGGCAGAGGTTCAGGCCGTGGTACGGACTCTCTTGAATTGAAACCAGCTTCTTGAGACCTTCCGGGCTGCCCAGAACCCGGACAATCCCTTGAAAGCCTTCCGGAGGACCGGGAGGGTCGTGAGGATGACAGGCCGCTCGAATCTTGTACTCGTCGCAGACCGGAATCACCCTGTCGAGGAAGTAGGTGATGCGTTCCCAGAACATCTCCTCTGTCACCCTGCCGGCCTTGGTCAATGGCGGATTCTCATCAGCATCCTTCATGCGCCAGACGCGTGACATTGCGCCGCCGCGGAGGGGTTCGGAGCTTCCTCCCTTCATCCCGCCGAGCAGATTCAGGTTGTACATGAACTGGGGAATTCCTGCCTTGGCGAGGGACTCGATCGTCTTGTGCACCAGCTCGATGTCACGGTCGCGCTCGGGGGGCTGAGCCAGCATGATAGCCGGACGCATCTTTTGCTCAATGTGATTGCTCCACAAGAAGCGTAGGTGGATGGAATCCATGGAGACGCCATATCGGGCGCAGAGATCGCGGGCCGTTTCGATCTCTTCGAGAGTCCAGTATCCTCTGTCTCCCAGTCCGAGAGGTTCGATGCAAGCGTGGTCGACGCCGTGCCGCTTAGCAAACTGCATCGCTTCCGGCGTTGGCTCGAGGCGCTGGGTGCCGACGTGCATTTTGATGGGCCTGCGCCGGCGCTGTGCAGCCTTCTCATCGGCGCGCGGAACGCCCTCTCGGCAGCCTGTCAGGGCACCGGCTGCGGTTGCTCCCGCGAATGCAAAGAAACTTCTACGGTTCACCATGGCCACCTGGTCCTCCCTTGAGCTTGGTTCCTGGCCCGCGACGGGCCTCGATAAATGATTCATGATTGCCCTTGGTATCCGTGTGAAGCTTGGCGGGGTGAGGAGCCTGCTTCTGGGTACAAAGAGTTACCGCGCCCGCCCATAGAATAGCAACAGGGTTATTGATGTTGGCTCGAGTAGGCCGAGGAGTGCTACGCGCATCCGCGAGTGATGGCCCAACGCTCGCACCGGAGCTCCGCGTGCCTACGGGCTATTTAGGCCTTGTTCTCGGCTAGCTCTCCTGCAAGAGAGCGTTCAACTGTTCCAGCAGGAGTCGGGCAGCCGCTTCGGGATCGTTCTTCAGCACTTGGCGATAGAACCGGAACGATTCGAACTCGAGGCTGCAAAAGCCGTCGTATCCGATCTCTTCGAGCGCCTCGAAGAACTGCTTCCAGTTGACCCTCCCTTCGCCCAACAGCGGGAACAAAAACTTCCCCAGCTGAGGGATGCCGATGCCGTCCTTGATATGGACGTGCGCGATCCTGGCGCCCCACTGAGTGATAAGCCAGCGCATGTCCTCGATGCCGTAGAGGACATGATGCGACGGGTCGAAGTTTATCCTGTGAGCCGGGCGGTCGGTTTGATCCACCAACCATTTGTGCGTGTAAAAGTCATGAGCCAGCATGCCATAGACAGCTTCGGAGGTGACCAGGACGTTCGAAGCCTCCGCAGCTTCCAGGAAGGCGTTGAATGCCTCGATGGCCTGCTCCCAAGCGGCGGACTCGCTCATGTCCTCACCGATTCGCACGGCCGTCGGCTCCCAAATGGCGGGCCCAGTGAGCACGCTAACGGCGGGAACGCCGCACTTGCCGGCCGCATCGATGGTACGCACAATGCGGTCGATCAGCCGTTTTCTCGCTTCCTCGTCTAGTGAGATCAAGTCCTCGTGGGCCATGATTTGGGAAACGTCCATCCCCGCGTCGCGCGTGCGATCGACAAGGGCACGGAGTTCCTCGATGGGCTTATCAGGGTCAAAATGGGGGTCCATGGTCCACTCGATGCCCTCGTAGCCGAGCCGTCGCAGCGACTCGATTACGTCTACCGAGTCCATCTTTCGGTAGTCGAGAATTGTGAGAAACGCGGTCTTCCATTTGCGGTTCATCAATCGCGAATCCTTTCTAAGAAGCGGCGGGCGTTGTCAAGTTGTTATGTGAAGGCCGTAGTTGGCGGGCGGCAAGTGACTGTCTCTGCCTTTCGGCACCTAGTGTAGTGCCACTAACGGTTCTGGACAATGGCGTGGGTTTTGGCGGCGCGCTCGACTTTGGCGAGGATATCTTGTGCCGGAGCTGTCCAGACAAAGGGCTTGGGCGCTTGGTTGCTCGCTTCCAGGTACTCGTGGATGGCGGCCTCGAGTTCGGGAACACTGCGGAACACGCCGCGGCGGATGCGCTTCTGTGTCAGCTCGCGGAACCAGCGCTCGACGAGATTGAGCCAAGAAGAAGACGTGGGAATGAAGTGAAAGTGGAAGCGGGGGTGCTTCGCGAGCCACTTCTTCACTTGCTCATGCTTGTGCGTGGAGTAGTTGTCCACGATCAGATGCAGCTCCAGCGCCGGTGGCGTTTCGCGGTCGATCTTGCGTAGGAATTTGAGGAATTCCTGGTGCCGATGTCGCGGCAGACACTCGCCGATCACCTTGCCGTCGAGCACATTGAAGGCGGCGAACAACGTCGTTGTGCCATGTCGTTTGAAGTCGTGGGTCATGGTGCCGGCACGACCCCTTTTCAGGGGCAGTCCCGGCTGGCTGCGGTCTAAGGCCTGGATCTGACTTTTCTCATCGACACTGAGCACCAGTGCGTGCTCGGGCGGATTCAAGTACAGACCGACCACGTCGCGGAGTTTCTCGACGAACTGCTTGTCGCGGCTGAGCTTGAAAGTTTCGAGGCGATGGGGCTGCAGTCCGTGCGCTTTCCAGACGCGCTGGATGGCCATCTTGGAGACGCCCAAGTGCTTGGCGAGGGTGCGGGTGCTCCAATGCGTGGCCGCCCGGGGCTTCTCGTGAAGCGTTGTATCGAGGATGCATTGGACGAATTCAGCGGAGAGCGCCGGTTTGCGTCCGGGGCGCGTCCGATCGCGGAGTCCGTCGAGGCCGGACTGGGCGAAGCGCTTTCGCCACAGGATGACGGTCTTGCGGTTGACGCCGAGTTCGCGGGCAATGGCGTGGTTCGCCAACCCCTGCGCACACAGCAAAACAATGCCTGCCCGTAAGGCCATTTTCTGGGCTGTGTTGCCTCCTCGAACCAGGCGACGAAGAGCGTTTCGCTGCGGAGCGGTGAGGGGTAGAGCGTCAGCGGATGGCCACATAAACCATCCTACCGTGAAAAGGGTGTTATTGTCCAGTGATTTATGTGACACTACACTAGGCTGCGCTTCCGGCGCCACTCGAAGAAGGCTCGTTTCGGAGGAAGCGACAGTGTCTTGCTTTGAGATCATGACGGCAAAGCTGGAAGAGATTGTTGATCGCTCCAGCTCGTCAACTTGTCAGTTCCCCACAAGCGTATCAGCGACACGCTGTCTCTTCGTGCTTCTAACCCGTTGAGATTAGCTACTTAGGTTGTCTACTGCAACAAAGCGTGAAATGTACTGCAACGAAGCGCGAGAAGCACTACCCGACAGAACTGTAGGGGCAGCATGCTGTGCCCGCCTGCACTATTCAGTTGACCCAGGGGCCTGGCTTGTCCTTCTTCCGCATGTAGACTTTGAATCTGCGCTGCGCCCGGCGCCGCTGCCACCGTCGATAGCTGTCGCCCCAATCGATGTTGAAAAAGGCCGGCCGGTAGCGCAGATGAAAATACCCGAAGACCATGCCTCCTAGGTGTGCCATATGACTGATCCCGCTGCCTCCGGCCCCAAAGGTTGACAGGAAGGCGATGCCCCCAAGAATCAGGACGAAAATGCGCGCCGGGATCGGGAACAGGAACCAGAAGAGAATTGTGCGGTTCGGGTACAGCAGACCATACGCCAACAGGACGCCGTAGATGGCGCCTGATGCTCCGATTGTGGGGATGTGTAGCTCGGCGGGAGCCAATAGGAATCGGGCAGCGACATCACACAGACCCGCCCCGATGCCGCAGAAAAGATAGAAGTTTATGAAACGTCTGGTCCCCCAATTCCGCTCCAAATCGGAGCCGAACATCCACAACATGAGCATATTGAACAAGATATGGCCAAAGCCGTGCGGGCTGTGCAGAAACAGGTAAGTAACCGGCTGCCACAGGATTGCGCCCTTTACGACCCAGTCCGGCGTCAAGCTCAAGGCGCGAAACAGCCAAACGAGCGGGATGATCTGTAACTGCACGGCGATAAAGTAGAGGACAAAGATCGCCGAATTCGATATCAGTAACCACTTGATACCGAAAGGGAGTCTACCCCCAGGTCCGAATGCGATGGGGGCGCGCCTGGTGAAGTAGGGCATTAGGGGAGAGCGAACAACTCTATTAGCAGCATAGGCAATCGTTTCAGGGGCGTCAAACCAAGACGCGGAAAGCCGATGGAAAAGGGGTACAGGAAGCTGTGCAAAATCACCTCCGCCTCAGGTTTGCGTACCCGGGTGCAATGAATTTGCGCCGCTACGCTGGACTGCGAGATGTTCGAAGCCTGTCGGTAGGGCGCGATGAATCGCGCCTTGCGTCGACAAGAGTGTCGACGCGGCAGACGTGGGCGTCTGCGCCACAACATCGAAAGCGAAAGCCCACGGTGGTAGCTCTGAGCGTAAGGCAACAGCCGCCCTTGTGGCGCAGGTCCCCAGATCTGCCGTGTCGGTATTCCTACCGACACCAGTTTCGGCGCTGTCCGCACGGAAGGGCCCCGGCTGGGCTCACCCCGCTGGCGCCGCTGACCCCACTTTTTCACGCGCTATGATGAGAATGAGGGAGCGATGAAAAGGCCGCTGCGCGTCCATTCGCGGGGACTGCTTGCCGAGGTGGTCGACCGAATCCGAGGGCACGACCAAATGCTGATACGCGCCGGGGACGAGTTGCCTCTGGTCGTTGCCCGCTATCCTCGTGGTCGCTTGGGATTTGCGACCTCACTCCAGTCGGCGCTAGGCAGCACCTACCCTTCCCTCACACGCGAGTTGCGCGACCGCTACGGCGATGTATTGGAACAAGTGCCGACCCTGGTTGTGGCCGAGTTGCGACCTCGCAACGCCTGCACCTGCCTGGGACACCGCCACCTGCCGGGCACGGAGAGCCGTTTGGCGCGCCGCCTCATGTCCGACACGGGACGCCGCGTCGGCGAAATGGACCTGGCGGTGGAGGCGATTCGCTCTTGGGAGCCGCTGCCGCTCTCAGGCTTGGCCGTTTCAGCGGATGAGCAGGAGCGTGATGAAGCTTCCCTGGCGGAGCTCGAATACCGCCGGTTCCACACGGCGCTGCTGGCGGTCTTTCTTCACGAACTAGAGCACCTTGCTTATCCCAAGCGGGAGGAAAGCCTCATCCGCCGCCGCAGCAACGAGCTCTATGCAGCAGCCATGCGAGACTACGTGGCCAGTCAGTTCGGTGTCGCCTACGGGATCTGAGGCGGCCGATGTCGAATACGTAGCCCGCCCTGCAATCCCCCAATCATTTACTCACAGAATTAGCCGCTCGTCGCCGACTCGGCGGGTGATTTTCTCGCGGTCGAGGTATTCGAGCAGCGGGATCGCGTACTTGCGGCTGATACCGGCGAGGTTTTTGAAGGCGGGCACACCGATGGCTTTCGATCGTGACTTGTGCTCTTTCAGCAGGCTCTTGAGGTGCTCGACGGATTCCCGGTGGAAAACGAGGTCTTGGCTCACTTTGACGAGGACTCCTTCTCGAAGAAGCGTCTGGAGGATCTTGCGGGCGCGAGAAGGATCGACCGGCAGCTTGGGCAACAGCTCGCGCATCATGGGCACCTTCAGAGCCGCATCCTGGAAGACGGAGACAATCTTTTCGCGCGCCTCTTGCTCGTCTTGTTGGAACTCGATCCGATGCCCGGCCAGCCGTACAATCTCCCCATCCACCTCGATCTTGCCTTGCTGAACCAACTGTCGGGAAAGGGCGTCCGCAAAGAAGACAGGTGCATCGGGGAACTGGCTGCTGCGGAGCTCTTCCTTCGGGACCCCGGGCATCAACGGGTTCTTTTTGTGGAATTGCCCCAGGAAATCCACGACCCGTTGCAACGCGATCCGGTGCGGCTCGGAATGGACGAGCCAGCTCGGGTCCTCGTGAATGCGAACGGCAAGACCTTCGGCCTCTAGCGACCTAGCCGCGTCCTCGAGCTCGTCTTCGATCCAACCGGTCCGGGAAACAATATCCGACTGCGCGACCCCGTAGGTCGAATCTCGCAACAACGCTTCCAGAACCTTTTCTGCGTCGCCGCTGGCCAAAGCGTCGAGCCGAGTCGTCCAGTCCTTGGAGGCGTGGTGTCTGGGCGGCTGGTTGTCGAGCACCACTCCCCCGCCGATGGTGATCACGGGAGAGAACTGCCGGACGATGAATCGGTCTCCGGGCAAGACGAGCAGGCGCTCTTTGAATCGGGCCTGGCAGTAGGCGCGTTCTCCTGGCTTTAGGCTGGCTCGCCGATCGAGATAGTAGAGCCGGGCTTCGAGTTCGGCTGTGCCCGTGTGGAAGTGAACTGGAGCACCGTACTTGAGCGATCGAGAGGACGGCAGCAGATCGAGGCGGCAGTCGATTTGGTGGCTAGCTTGGAATCTGCCGGGCGCAGCCAGGACCATTCCTCTCCGCAGGCTGCCGGCCTCCACACCCGACAGATTGACGGCGGTCCGCTGACCCGCCGTGGCTATCTCGCGGGTCTGATTGTGGACCTGCAGCCCGCGCACCCGGACGCGCTTCGCGATGGGATAGACCTCCACCTCCGACTCGGCGTGCAAGGAGCCGGAAACCATCGTGCCCGTGATTACCGTCCCGAAGCCTTTCATGACGAAAACGCGGTCGATCGGCAAGCGAAAGTGGCGCCGGCTGTTCTTGGGCTCAACTTCGTGAGCGACTGTGGTCAAGGCTTGGCGGAGTTCCTCCAAACCCTCTCCGGTCTTCGAGCTCACCGGTACCACCGGGGCGTCTTGGAGGAACGAACCCTTGAAGAACTCCTGCGCCTCGAGCTTCACCAACTCGACGAGATCCGGGTCGACTAGGTCCATTTTTGTGAGGGCGACCAGTCCCTTTTGGATACCGAGGAGCCGGCAAATGTCGAAGTGCTCTCGGGTTTGGGGCATGATCGACTCGTCCGCCGCGACGACGAGGAGCACCACGTCGATCCCCCCGACGCCGGCCAGCATGTTTCTGACGAAGCGTTCGTGGCCGGGCACGTCCACCAGACCCAGCTTCAGATCCGGGCGAGCGTCCAGGTGCGCAAATCCCAGGTCGATGGTGATCCCGCGCCGTTTTTCCTCGGCGAGGCGGTCCGTGTCGATGCCGGTAAGGGCCTTCACGAGCTCCGTCTTACCGTGGTCGATGTGCCCTGCGGTCCCGACGATGACGTGCTTCGACTGACCTGTTGTGACTGCTGCTGTCAAGGAAGGTTTCTCCGGCAAAGCCGCAATGAAATAGGCCGTAGCAGCCCGTGGTGAAAGTTCTTCGCCTCAAAAAATGGGTACAGTCACCGATTTTCGTCGTCCAGACCAGCCTGAAAACAAAGCAGTTGCGGAAGCGAAAATCGTTGACAGTCCCCATTTTTCGCCGTACGTACTTCTGCCACGGGCTGGTAGGCGTCTGCGCCACAACGTACCAAAGCGCGGGTCATCAAAAACTCACGGTCGGCGGCAGAAAGTCGCTGGAACTCGTGACAGCAGATTCGCGAAATGCAGTTATACGGGCTATCTGAGCGGATTTGAGCAGATTTCCCTTAGAAATCATTCGCCCTAGGCGCAGCACTCCTTTTCTAACTCCATTCTAAGCCACGAAGTCAAGTCTTTCTGGGTTCGAGAGGAGGTATGTTGTTGATTCTTCGAGGCCGGGAGTGACGTGACAGTTGGTGGACCGAGGGCCGGTTCCGGGCGGTGTGCAAGAAAGAATACCGGGCCACGCAGCCGGTTGGGCCGGGTGACGCCCACCCTATGCTAACGGTATTGCTGCTAGCCTACGCTCTTACCACCGGATTATCGGAGCACCCGACAGGTAGGTCTCTACCTCATGGCCTCTGCCCGCCGCCTTCAGTAATCAGTTTTGCCAAGCCCGCTCCCCGCGCAGGGGTACGAAACGACAGGCCGTTACCGTGCGTTCCTCGACGCGGCCGGCAGACTTCCGTATCAGCCGCAACTTTTGGTCGCGGGCAGAGCCGACAGGGATGACCATTCGGCCTCCCTCGCTGTGGAGTTGCTCGAGCAGCGGCGGCGGGACCTCAGGAGCGGCCGCGGCGACGGAAATGGCCTGGAACGGGGAGTACTGCGAACAGCCGAGTGTCCCGTCTCCCGCTATGACGGTCACGCGATCGGCAAACCCCGCGCGAGCCAGGTTGTCCCGCGCCAAGTTGACCAGAGCCGGCTCACGTTCCACGGCGTACACGTGACGGGACAGAAGGGCCATCACAGCGGCGGCGTATCCCGAACCTCCACCGATCTCTAGTACGGTATCGGTTCCACTCAACGTCAGTGATTC
Source organism: Bryobacterales bacterium (assembly GCA_965222095.1). Lineage (GTDB taxonomy): Bacteria > Acidobacteriota > Terriglobia > Bryobacterales > UBA6623. Next base: position 455,613 of record CBDCTD010000003.1, on the reverse strand, counting down.
GGCCATGACGGCGACCATGTAGGGCTGGGAAATGGTTTGTTGCGCGCCGATCGGCTGTGGCTCATCCGCATAAGCGCGCCGGCGGCCGATGTCGGGAATGAACTCATGGCGGGGTACGCTGTCCATAGCCTGAAGGACTTTCTCGTCCCGGATGCCGCGTCCCCGCAGTTGTTGCTCCACCATCTCATGCCGTAACTGTTCCCACGGTTGCACTCAGCGGAGCCTCTTCTTGTAGATCAAATCCGCTCCCACCAATCCGTTCTCGTCGCGTGTGACTATCATCGACCAGCGCCGAGTCGGAGCCCATTCTACCCGCACGGTCTGCTGCTGTGCCGAGGATAGATCGTAGCTGTAGGTCAAAGTCAAATCGTTCGTGATGGGTTGATCGGTTGAGATACGGGCACTGGGGTTGAACTCGGCTCCGCCGGCCTGAGGATCCACCTTCAGACGACTGACTCCGAAGAAGCGCTGCACGCGCCGCGAACCGGGCTGGGCCAAGGCTTGCGACATGACCGTATTGGCGCCGGTCTGGAGAAGATGCTGCTGCTGGACGGTCTGTTGGGCAGCGAGAACCGGGTCGCCCGGGTTCCGTCCGGAGGCGATGAGATACACCAGCTCGTTGAACTGGAGCGGCGGATCCGAACGGTAGCTGAGGTTCATCTTGCGGGCCGGTCCTGACAGCGTCAAAGCAATATCGACGTCTCGCAGCCGGGTCTCCAGGTCAAAATTCACAGTCGGCTCGAAGCGGAAGGGGTTGTTGAACTCGATGTCGCCACGGTTGATGACGTATCGCGAGCCACGGAAGTTGACGTCGCCCTGCGTGATGCTGACCCGGCCGAGCAGTGCGGGGGAAAGGGCCGTCCCTGCGAGACGAATGTCAACGTGGCTCTGCATATTTCTTATGAGCGAGGTTTCGACTTGCAGATCGGGCACCGAACGAATCTGGATGTCTAGCTGCATGTTTTCGAGCAGCGGGTTGCTCGGTGGCGTGAGTGTCGGCTCGCCTAAGGAGGCCAGCACTACTCCGAGCTCAAATTCCTGCTCGATGGCGGCCCGGTGAACGACAACGTTGCCTTCAAGCAAGCTCTGAATACCAGCGCCGGACAGCGTCAGCTGGCCGTCGAAGACGCTTCTGATTGAAGTCGGGTACCTCAACCGCACTTGTTCCACTTCTACATCCACGCGATAGTTAGCCGTGTCCGCGCCGAAGCTGCTGTTGCCACTCAATCGCAGTCGGCCTCCACCCGTGGTCGCCGTAACCTCTTCGATGGTCATCCGGTCACCGGTGAAGGTGACGACACCTTCCACCTGGCTCAAACCGTTGGCTAAATGGACGGACCGCAGACTGGCATCGTTGAGCTCCATTCGACCCTCGAGGTTCGGAGTCTGAGGTGGACCTTCAATCTTCATCTCAAGCGTCGAGCTTCCGCGAGCCTGCAAGTCGGAACGGAAACTCTCGAGTACCGCGAGGTTGAACGTCCCTGAGACATCCACTTCCAAGTGTTCTTCGGGCGAGAAAGAAACCTCGCCATTGATCTCGACATCCGTTCCCTCGCCGAGGAGCCTCATGCGGTCCAATCGCAGGGTATTGCGCGCGTAGCCCCATCTCATAGGGAAGGGATTCCAAATGCCGTACTGCTTTTCCACGGTAGGGATCGCCGCGAACTCGCCCTCCAGGCGCGTAACCTGGCCCTCGGCCATCAGGTCATCCAGACCCCAGGAGGCTGCGGAAAAAGTGCAATGGCCGTCGACGGTTCCCACAGCCTTGTCTAGGGAGACATCCGCCAACCGAGCCAGTTCGACGACACTCAGGTCGGCGAATTGAGTCCGCCCCTGCGATTTGCCGTTTTCGGTGGGATAGATATGGGCCGTGCCTTCCATACGACCGTCTAGAAGCTCGGCCTGCCAGTCGAGTGTCACCTCGAGATCCGCCGTCTTCACTCCGCCCTTGAAGGATCCGATCGGTTGTTGGTTGAACTCGAGCGTCCCGACATCCCACAGCCCCGACAACGCAAACTCTTCGAACAGTTGTTCCCCCGTACCCAAGCGACCCGAGCCTTTCAGCTCAAACCGCAATGCGCCTCCGAAACTGGGCGGCAGCACCCGAAGCTGTTCGATCCCTAAGTCTGTGCCGTCCAGATCGAATAGGAAGCGCCGCTCCGGGGGCTCGAACTGAGCCGTAGCTCGAATCTCGGCCCCCTGATGGGCTAGATCAAAGTTGCGAAGGGCAATTCTTTCATCACTGAAATCGACTTCGCCGGCCAGGAGGTCGAACGGTCGGCCCCAAGCCTCTCCTTCAGAGATTTCCACCTTCGCTGAACCCCTAGGCTGAGCCATGCTGCCCGCCACCTGAATTTTTCCGCCGGCTCGCCCTTTGACCGGGATCTCCCAGCCCGCGGCCGACACCAAGCGATCGAGCGGTATTTCTTCAAGGCTCAAGTCGGCGGCCAGCGGCAAGTCACGCGCCAAGGCCCCCTGATCGAGGGGCAGTGTGATGGACATCGTCGCTGTCGCGGCGCCATCTTCTAGGTGTCCATTACGAATTCGCAGCTGGTCGGGGCGTACTTTCACCTCGGCCTCGAATGACTTCCAATCGTGCCCTAACAAGCGAAGACCCCTGGCCCGCGCCCGCCCCTCTACCTCGTACGCCGGACCTCCCACCGAAAAGAAGTAGCCTCCGAGAGCACCGTCGAACGACGCTTCCGCGACTAGGTCGGCCGACGAATCCGCCCACTGAGGAGCAACCACCTCGGCCAAGTACGCTAGCCCTTCGGCGGATTTCGTCTTCGCGTGCACCGCTAGGCTCGAACGCCCCGCCAGTGATACTGAGCCCGTCGCATCGAAGTCCGCGGACGGAGTGGAGAGCCGAAGCAGAGAGATTTCGGCCAGACGGTCCCGAGAACTGTAGGTAAGCTCGATCTGTCCCGCGAGCGGAGACTGGCCCTCCTCTAAAGCTTCGGGGACGGCCAGCTGCAAAGAGAGCGCAGCCTCAAACTCGTCCGCACCGGTTCCCTCCCCTTGTAGTTGCCCTGCGACAACGCCACTCCAAGGCAAGTCCGAGGCCGTCCCATGAGGAAGCTCAATAGCTTCGAGTACGGAGGGCAACTCCAAATCCAACTCTCCCGCGACTGCGAAACGCGGAGCGGCATCCGAGAGAATGTCGACATCTACCTCGCCCGCGAAACGGCCGCCCAGAACGTAAACTTCCAAATCGCGAACCGCTACGTGCCGGCCATCACCCTCGTACCGACCCACCGCCTCGACCTGGTCGACAGCAAGCGGACTGGATCGCAATGCCAGTCCCTCGAGCTCGAGTTGTCCGCTATATGCAAAGGTGCCCTCTTGCACGTCCCATGACAATTTGCCGACGACTTCCGACCGGCCTCGCTCAACGGCCGAGATCTCGAACCGATCCGCCCAGGAACTCAGCTCCGCTCGGAGTTGGTAGTCGACATCGACCCGAGGACGGCGAAAGTCGTCAACGCGCAGGCTGGCTTCCACCTGAGACTCACCGGCGGCCAAGCGAATATGCGGCGCCTCGAGGCGATCGCGATAGAGGAAGAGTTCGAAATCCCCCTCTGTCACTACCGGGTCATAGTCGCCGATCTGAGCGGACGAGCTTCCCAGCCTCACGGAAGCCCGGTAGCGGTCGGAGGCCTCTTCAAACCGCGTCTCCAGGGAAAACTCCTCGCTCGCCAGCGATACGGGGAACTGCAATCCGTTCCAGGAAACGCGGCCCTCGCGGACGGTGAGCCGGTCCGCAACAAGGTCGAACCAGCCTGCCGGCAGGGCGGTTCCGGCGGCCCGTGCTCCGAGAGATGGCAGATTCGTCGACCCATCATCGGCTGTCACCAGCTCCACGCTCGGCGACTCCACTTCCATCGCCCGGAGGGCAATGTCGCGGCGGAGAAAGGACTCGATGCCGACGTTTAACCGCAGAGAGGGGATCCGCAGAAAGGGTGGATGGGCCTCCTCATCCGATCGGCCAAGGCTAACGTCCCTGACAACAACCGTAAAACCCGTCGACCCGACCGGATCGAGACTCAAACTGCCGATCTCTACGGCACCGTTGGTTGCCTCTTGCAGCCTGGCAACAACCGTCTGTCGGATCTGTTCTTGGAACCATTCGGTTCGAATGAGCAACCCGAACCCAATCACGAGGACCGCCAGCAAGCCGACGAGCACGGCCAGCCAAAGCTTCCAGCGGATTTTGGCCAGTCTTTGGAAGAGCGGTTTCATGATTGAAAAGTGGAAACCTTGACGGTTGATTCTTTCCGCCGCCTTCGCCGAATGGCTGGCGGTTTCGCTGGGCCGTCAACAATCAGCCTGGGGGTTGCTCGCCGCCTGTCCTTATTGTGACTTAGGCTGGGGGGAATCCTCCATGATCACCACACGCGTTCGAGCGTGCGTTTCTTTCAACCAAACGTCGAGCATCGAGTCGGCACGCTGATCCATTACGAGGGCGGCCATTTCATCGTAAATCTCCTCAAGGCGCGGCACCTCGGCCTGTAACCGCTGAACTTCCGGCAAAAAGGACTCCTCGTAGTAAGCCCGCACGGCTTTGGGGGAGACCTGCATTCCCGTCTTGAAGCGAAAAGACACGAAGCGCTCGAAGTTAGCCTGACGCACCAGGAACTGCTCCACATCTTTTCGTGTGAGTCTATGGGACTCAAGCTCCTGGTCGAATACCACTCCGTTTCGGGTTATCCGACGCTCTAGGACCGCAAACTCTTCGGCAAGATCGTCCGCCGTCACAGCTGGAAATTTCTTTGCTATTACCTCGCGCTCCACAAGCCGTATGTCAATGAGATTTGTGAGGGTGTCGCGTCGCTTCTCCTTCGAGAGGTCAACGGGGACTTGATTAAACAACGCTTGCAACCGTAGTTGTTCCTCGACCTCGCTGGCGGTAATGACTCCTTCCCCCACCGCGGCGACTACTTTGTCAATGATTTCGGCCGCTGCCGGACCACCTTGCCATTGGGTGACCAGCAAAAGGATGATTCCTCGGGCGCTCGCCGCCATTCGCATGCGCCTCAAAACGTTTGCCCTAGGGAAAAGTGAAACTGGAAGTGAGAAATGCGCTGCTGCGTGGTCATTCCCTGCCCGGCCAGCAGCTCTTGCCGGGTTCCCTCGAAACCGATGAAACGAGGCGGGTTGACGCTGTAACCCAGGTCGAGACGGATCGGACCGATCGGCGTGCGATAGCGCAGTCCAAATCCTACCGCGTGGACCATATAGTCGAACTCGTACCCCGCTATCTGGTCATCCGCGAGAATCGCCTTCTGTTTCGCCCGGAAGCTGATGCGGCCCGGTCGGGAGTAAGCGTTCCCGGCGTCATGAAACAAGACTCCGCCGATGTTCTCACCCACCAGAGGGAAGCGCAGCTCGACGCTGTTAAGAAGCACCGCGCCGCCACCAATCGGAAAGCCGGTAACAGGATCGCGGGGCCCAGCCTGGTTAATCGGGAACCCACGGTGTGAGTTTGCGCCGCCGAAGAAAAAGCGTTCCGAGAGCGGGATCCGAGGGTCCGGGTTCGAGGCTAAGTCGATAGACCTAGCGCCCTGCAGAACCTGGCCCCACGGGAGCATAAGGCCGAGTTGCAGCGTCCGTGCCACAATCAGTCGCCCGGGTAGACGATGGTAGCTGCTGTTCTGACCCAGGATTCGGAAGAAGTCGGGTTCCGAGGCCCACGCGCCCGAAGCTAGACCTAGGTCCACGGTGTTGTAAAGGCCTTTTGTCGCATCGGTAGGTTCGTCGCGCCGATCCTGGATGTAGGTCCCGCCCAATAATCCGACGCGGACCGGTTGGGAAGCTCGTGGAATAAGCCCGGGGCTGATCTGCAGCGAATTCTCGTCAATGCTGGTCCGTCGGTAGGTAAAACGATACAGAGCCGTCGAAGGCTTGCTTAGCTTGTGGTGCAACTGGAAGGCCCCTTCCAAGCGCTGGCCGGTGAAAGTGCGGACGTTGCGAGACGTGTCGAACAAAGAGCTGACGGTCAACCGCCAGCGGTCGGAGCCGGTCCAACGGGGATTCTCATAGGTGAACAAAGCTCGCTGCTGAAGGTCGGGAAAGCGTGTCCTCATACTGGCGGTGTGCCCCTTCCCGCGCAGGTTGAGTCTGGTAAACTCCAGCGTCACGCGCGGACTGAAGGAAGCATTACCGACCGGCGACGTCAAATCCCCCGTATTACCGCCGATGCGGGCGAACTCAGCTCCTCCGCCCAGACCGACGCTCCAGCGCCTCGCCTCCTCCACCTGTACGAGGACGTTCTTGGAGGGCTCCTCCCCGTCAGGGTTTTGCAGATCTACGTCGACTTTCGAGAAGACACCCAGATCGTAAAGCCGCCGTTGCGTTTCGAGCATCGCTGTCTGCGACAACGGCTCATCCGGAAAGATTCGGATTTGTCGATCAACCAGCGTTTCTCGCGTGTGGTGCAGCCCCGATACAATCGGTCCTCGAACCCGCAGGGGTTCCCCCTCCTCGATCTTGTATTCCACCGACACCCGGTTTGGACTACCTGCTGCGTCATACCGCCAGCCAAACCGCGCGTCCTGGAAACCTTCGTCGTAGTAGTAGCCAAGGATCAAGTCTCGATCGGTTGCAACGTTGATTTCGCTGAAAGGCTGGCCCCGTGCGGATGACAACTCGGGAAGGAACTCTTCTACCGGGATCTGCTCGGTGCCGAGAATGGTCAAATCAGATACAAGGGTCAGCGGCCCTTCCTCGATCGTGAGGAAAACCGCTAGGTTCCCGGTTTTTCCTCCGAAGTTGCTGTTAACTCGAGAAGTCACTTTGACGTCCCGAAAACCGTTCGTGCGGTAGAGTTCCTCAATCGCACCGACGTCACGCTCGAGCAAGCTTTGGCTGAACCGCCCTCGGCGCTGCTGGAACGTCTTCTCTTGGATCAGCAGGCGCTCTCGAATGGTTTCAAGATCGAAGTAGCGATTCCCGGCAATCCGGATGCTGGAGAGCCTTTGGCGGGGACCCCGCTCGACGCGATACACAACGTGCACTTCCTCCTCGCTATCGCGCGCGAGAAAGTGTTCCACCGAGGCGGAAAAGTAGCCTTGGGTCTGGAGATAGTCTCGCAAGTTACTTGCACCTTCGGAAAGCAGATCCTCATCGACGTCCCCTTCTTCGAAAATGGGCAGATACTTCTGGAGTTGCGCAGGGGAGAAGTCCGCCCCGTCCAATCGAACCATCACTCGGGGCCCGGGTACGATGTGAAGGACGACGTCGACGCGATTGACATCGGGGTCGTAAACAAGGTCAACCTTCCGGGCCTGCGCCTGCCAATGGTGGCGTTGCTGCAGGTACTTTTCAATGCGCTCTAGGCCCCTTCGCACGCGCCGCTGCGTGAGCGGCTTATCCTCGCGCCATTTGGCGATTCGTCGTATTTCATCCGCCGAAAGAGTCAGGCGCGGATCAGGCGCGACGATGACCTCGCCTAGGCCGGCCCGTTCACCGGCGTCTACTTCGAAGACGACATCGATCTGTTGATACTCGGGATGTTCGTTTTCAACGATTTCGACGCCGGCAAGATAAAACCCGTTTTCCTTTAGCAAGCCCCGAATCTGCTGCTCCGCGTAGGCAGTCTTTTCTTCCGAGTGGGGCTCGCCTGCCTTGAGCTCGGTAACGTTAATCAAGTGACCTGGGGTCGGGGGTCCGGGCACGCCCGTGACGCCGACCAAACCGATAAACCAACTGGGTTGCGTGACAAAGGTCACCCTGACCCCGTCGCCGGCCCGGGTTGCTTCTACTTCGATGTCTTTGTATCTTCCGGTTGCATAAAGGTTGTGGATGGTCTGTCGCACCAGGCGAACGTCGAGCGGTTCACCCGCCTTGACAGCTACTAACGCCGGCAGCTGGTCGCTCGTTACCGGCTGCGCTCTGGGATCGAAGTCGACCCCAACAACAGTCAGGCCGTCAAGAGAGGAGCTATTCAGGGGGGTCCAGGCGAGTGTTAAGGCCGCCCAGAGACCGAAAAGGACTCTTCGCATGGATTACACACGATTATATGACGCGCAGGCGTCGCGGTCCGTTATACGGAGCATGCGATTCGAGCCGTTCGACGGCAACTTTGATACTGCTAGGATCAAGGAAGTCTGTGCGAAACAATACGCGGGGGCCGTTTGCCAAGAGCCTCCGCCGCGGTGCGTGGACGAGCGGACGAGGGGCAGCTCGCCGGCTAACCACTATGACTGAAGCCGACAAAGAACGGTATTCGCGCCAGATCCTGTTCCCGGAAATCGGTGCGCGGGGCCAGGAGCGGCTGCTTGGCTCGCGGGCCGTTGTTGTCGGCTGCGGCGCCCTCGGGAGCTTCCAGGTGAACGCGCTGGCGCGTGCCGGAGTCGGTCAGATCGTCATCATAGACCGCGACTACGTTGAGCCCAGCAATCTTCAAAGGCAGTGGCTATTCGACGAGGCCGATGCCGAAGAGGCGCTCCCCAAGGCAGCTGCCGCGGCACGCCACTTGGCGGCGATTAACCGCTCGGTCCAGGTTGAGCCGTGCATTGCCGATCTAACGGCCGACAACGCCGAGGAGCTGCTAACGCCCTCAGACGTCATCCTCGACGGCTGCGACAACTTCGAGACACGCTACCTTATTAACGACGTCGCCCTCAAGCACTCCATACCCTGGATCTACGGTGCCGCGGTTGGAAGTTATGGTGTGACCATGCCCATCCTTCCCGGCCGGTCGGCGTGTCTAGCTTGCGTTTTTCCGGCCCCCCCGGAAGGGCAGCAACCGACTTGCGATACGGCCGGCATTCTCAATGCAGTCAGCAGCTTAGTCGCGTCCCTTCAGGTGGCCGACGCTCTCAAGATCCTGAGCGGCCAGCAGGCCAGCGTTAAACCGAGGATGCTCAGCGTCGACGTATGGCAGGGTGGCATCCAACAGATTGACGTCAGTGACCCCGATCCCCAGTGCCGCGTTTGCGGACAACGGGAATTTGAATATCTCGCCGGGCGGTATCGCCGGCCTGTTTCGCTCTGCGGACGCAACGCGGTTCAAATTAACGATAAACAGCGATCGCTGGATCTGAAAGGCCTCTCGGCGACCCTAGAACCGCTGGGAGCGGTACGCCGAAACGAATTCGCGCTGCGCTTCCTTTGCTCCCCTTACGAGATGACGATCTTCCCCGATGGTCGCGCCATCATCAAGGGCACCGACGACATCGGCGTGGCCCGTAGCCTCTATGCCCGCTATGTCGGAACCTGAGCCTTTCCGCATCCCCATTACGGACGTCTTTGATCTGCACACCGTCCCTCCCCGCGACGTCGAAGCGGTCGTTGAAGCCTACCTGGAAGAGGCGCATCGTATGGGATTGCGTGCACTTCGAATCATCCACGGCCGGGGCATTGGGGTCCAGCGCACGACCGTCCGCCGCGTGTTGGGTCGGACGCCATGGGTTACGGACTTCCGCGACGCCCCGGGCGAAGCCGGTGGCTGGGGAGCGACAATCGTCACCCTCGCCGGGCAACCGTCCGAGAAGCGTGATTCCGACCCTTAGCAGCCCGAGGCAAAGTGGTGCAAGACCGAAAAATGGGGACTGCCACCAATTCGCCCCCCCGTCATGGCCCTCGAAACAAAGCACTTAGACTGAAGCGAATTGGCTGGCTGTACCCGATTTTTCGTGACCTTCACTTCTACCACGGAGTAGTAGGGGCGCAATTCATTGCGCCCGCGCGCGGAATCTTGGCTGAGGCGATTTTTCACAGCTTCCTGGCTGCTAGGCCAAGACCCATCACTTTGCGCGGAATCAAACGCGGGAGACGAACCTTTTTCGCGCAGCGGGTCGGCCTTTGACTGAGCGCCTAGGGCGACGCACCGCAGAACGCGCACTCGCAACATGTCTTGACTTCAACTCCCGAGAGTTGCGAACACGCCTGGCCAGCCCCGTGGCCATCAGTTGCAAAACCACTCCGCCGATGAACCAGGTTTGCCAGTGAGACAGGAGACCCTGATGAAAGGGGAATGTCTTTACAAGGTCGAGATCGAATAACCAGCGCCAAACGGAGAGGCCGAAACTGTTGAGTGCCAGAGCTCTGAATACTCCAAGGCCGGCGCCGGCAAGTCTCCGATTGGGCAAGCGTCCTCGGACGCGACTGGTCTCGGGTCTCGTCCGAAGACGGATGGCTAGCCGCATAATTGCTGACCGCAGGCGGGAGATCAGGCGGGCACAGCATACTGTGCCCTACAGATCTGTTGGTGCCTGGAAACGAAGGGGCGGCATGCCGTGCCCGGGGTTCCTCCGCCGCGAGCACCGCTTGCAGCCAGTTGGTCGAGGCTCACCGGCGCCATTGCGCAGCCACAGCGACGCGGACGCCTCTATCTAATCACTATCGGCCCGCTCGTCAGCAGCCGGTAGGGAGATGCCCCGGGTTGGATCACACGACCCGCTTACATCCTCACCCGTCACGCTCGATCGTCGGAGCTGGGAACCCAGCGTCTTCAGGGTTTGTGGTTGGATTCAGTATGGCCTGCGCCACGAAGGCGGTTGTTGCCTTGGGCCCGAACTCAAACGCTGGGCTGCGGCGCCTGATGTCGTGGCGCAGACGCCTACGTCTGCCGCGTCGACACTCTTGTCGACGCCACGCGGAGATCGAAGAGGGGCACGCCAGACCGGCTAGGATCACCGAAGACCATCATGAGCAGGGGATCTTCGGCCACGTTCATGACCCGCCGTTTGATCCCGCACCCATCCGACTAGCTCCGGCATGCGGTCGACCAAGATGTCGGGCGGGTGCTCTACGAAGCTCTCGGGCTGTAGACCATAAGTCACCCCGCACGAGGCCGTGCCCGCGTTCCTGGCGGTCTCGACATCGACAGCGCTGTCTCCGACGACGAGCGTCCCGCTCCTGGAGGCCTTCAACTCGTCCATGAGGTAGTTCAGTCCGTAAGGATCGGGCTTCTTCGTCCCGAAACTGTTCCCTCCGTAGACGCGCTGGAAGTGAGAGGCCAGGCCAAGCCCTTCGATAATCTCTTGGCTGAAGCGAACCGGTTTGTTGGTCAGCACGGCTAACTGCTTGCCGTCGGCCAGAAAGGTGTCGAGGGACTCTCGAACCCCCGGATAAAGATACGTGTTGTCGAGCATGTGCTCGCGGTAGTGGCTATAGAAAAACTGCAGGGCGGCGTCTGCCTGTTGATCGGTGGCCTCGGGCCCAAGCGAGCGTCGAATCAGCATGGGCGCTCCGTTGCCGACATAGGAATAGATCAGCTCGTGATCGAGCGGTCCCATGCCGGCATCCTCCCGGGCGGCATTTACGGCTAGTGCCAGGTCCAGCCGCGAGTCGATCAGCGTGCCATCGAGGTCGAAGACTAATAGTTCGAACGTCACAGGTTTACCCACCGGATCCGATCCGTCGCCCTCAGTCCTCGACATCTGGCCCAACTGCCGCGAACTCGGCGTAGACCTTCATATCCTCCGCGCGGCACTTTTCCGAGGCGTGCCTCATCCTCCGGGCTCGGAGATCGGCCTCGACGTGGCGGTTCATCTGATCTACGGCACGGCGTATGTATTCGGCTCTTGGCAAGCGGAGAGTGGCCGAGTGGCGACCGGCAGCGTCCAACATCTCGTCGGGAAGGTTGAGGGAGATAGATTTCACGGTATCAGTGTACCTATCTAGATCGAATGCTCATACGATGTCCCAAGAACAACAGGAAGGTTTCCTTCTCAGCCGAAGAATACCCGTTCTAGGAAAAATCGGACGAATCGGTCCGCCTCGACAGCTACGCACCCGCGGATATTGCTCCCTTGCGCGAGGCGAGGCTGCTGGGAGCCTTCCTCCGCGACGAGCATGCCGGCGCTTGATCCTTCGGTTTCGACATCCGCCGCGAAGACCCGGCTTTCGACGAAAGTTGGGTCGATGGCGACGCCCACCGCCAGCGGGTCGTGGAGGTGAAATCCGTCTGAGTTCCGCCGCTCGCTGCCGTGAACCAACCCCGCACAAATGTCGCGGGTGAATCGAGCCAGCGGGGTGCCGGCTCTTTGGGCGGCCTGTTCGACCGTTTCGCGAAGCAACCGAGTTTGGTGCGTGACGTCAAGCCCGACGACGGTAGCGGGCAGGCCCGAGCGGACGACACGCTGCGCGGCGTGCGGGTCCACGTAGAAGTTGAATTCCGCGAACTCGGTCATGTTGCCGCGCCCATCGAGCGAGCCACCCATGATGACGATCTCGCGGAGCTCTCGCATCGCCTTGGGATTCTGCTCCAGCGCAGCCGCGATATTCGTCAGCGGCCCCAGCGCGACGAGGGTGATTTCACCGGGGTAGCGTTGGACCAGGTCCAGGATCACGTCGACGGCATGCCGGTCCAGGGGCGACTGCGTTGGCTCCGGATAACGGGGATTCCCGTCCGCGTCGACGAGCTTGCTGATTCCCCCTAATCCGTCCCGACCGTGAACTTCGTCACCCTTAACCGGGGGCTGCCGCAGGGGACGGTCGCAGCCGCGGGCCACTGGCGGGAACACGGGAGGTGCGATCGCGTTCAGCGTTCGAAACGAGTTGCGGACGCACTGGTCCACGCCGACATTCCCGTTAACGGTCGTTATCGCTTCGACGGAAAGCTCGGGCGAGTGCATCGCCAGGATCAGTGCCAGGGCGTCGTCGATGCCCGGGTCCGTGTCGATGATGACTCGTTTTGGCGGAGTGTTTTGCAACTTTGCGCGGTCCCCGATCTTGGTGACTCAGTCCATCATTTCGCAAATCCGGTTACGAAAGGTGGTTGTCGACGCGATGAATCGCGCCCCTACTGATGGGCTTGAGCATCCCGCAGTGCAAACGCAGGGGCACAAATTCATTGCGCCCGGGCTGCTTAGGCTAACTTCCCACCCGGTATGATTCGCTCGGCGTCCAGGTAGCCCCGCAGAGCTTCGGGAATGACGACGCTTCCATCTTTCTGCTGGCAATTTTCGATGATTGCCAGCCAGGTGCGGCCGACCGCCAGTCCGCTGCCGTTCAGCGTGTGCGCAAAAGACGATTTGCCCTTCTTCAAAGCGGGGTCCCGATACCGAATGCCCGCCCGCCGGGCCTGAAAACTTTCACAGTTGCTGCAGGAAGAGATCTCCTTGAACTCCCCTAGTCCCGGGAGCCAGACTTCGATGTCGTAGGTCTTGGCGCTGCCGAAGCCCAGATCGCCCGTACACAAGTTGACCGTCCGGTAGGGCAACCCGAGCCGCTGAAGAATTTCTTCCGCGTCGGTGGTGAGCTTCTCGAGCTCGTCATAGCTTTGCTCGGGCAGCGTCACCTTGACCAACTCCACCTTTTGAAACTGATGCTGGCGGATGATTCCGCGAACGTCGCGCCCATACGACCCCGCCTCGCTGCGAAAGCAGGGTGTGTATGCCGTTAGCCGGACCGGCAGCCGACCGGGGTCGAGCGTCTCACGTCCGAAAAGGTTGGTCAGCGGGACTTCCGCCGTGGGGACGAGCCAGTAGTCACTGCCTTCGAGCTTGAAGAGATCCCCGGCGAATTTCGGGAGCTGGCCCGTGCCGAAAAGGCTCTGGGAGTTGACCATAAAGGGGGGCAGGACCTCCGTGTAGCCGTGTTCGCGGGTGTGGACATCGAGCATGAAGTTGATCAAGGCTCGCTCCAGTTTTGCACCGGCATCCCAGTAGACGGCGAAGCGTGCTCCGGTAATCTTCGCGGCCCGGTCGAAGTCGAGGATGCCTAGGGAGGGTCCAAGGTCCCAATGTGCCTTCGGCTCGAAGTCGAACTCGGGGGGCGTTCCCCAGCGGCGAACCTCGACGTTCTCCGAAGCGTCTTTGCCCACCGGCACCGACTCGTGTGGGATGTTGGGCACGCCGCCGAGCACCTTCTGGAGCTCCGAATTGAGCCCGTCAACTATGTCTTCCACGTGCTTGACTTGCTCTCCGAGTCGGCGGCTCGACGCGATTTGCTCTTCCGCTTCGCGGCCCTCCCGTTTGGCCTTGGCGACTTCCGCGCTAATGGCGTTGCGTTCGGCTTTGAGACCCTCCATCTTGGTGACGGCAGCTCGCCGCCGTCGGTCAACCTCGCTAAAACCCTCGAGCGCGTCTGCGGCGCCGCGACTGGCCAGACGGGTCTTCGCTTCGTCGAAGTTTTTGCGCAGGTAGTTCAGGTCCAACATGAATTCCCAGTCTAGCGCAGGGGCCGGCACCGATCGCGATTCCGTAAACTTCAGCCACGAAGCGGGCAGCGACCCTGGATTCTTGCTCGGGCGCGTAGTACCATAGCAGGGCGGCGGCAGCCGATTCTCGCGGAGCGAGCATGCCTCTTCGGCCGCCAGCAGGTGTATCGAGGGGGAGAAACCCGTACCCTGTCAGTTTGACTTGCGCAGGACCGCGGAGCGTGAGCTCAACACACGGCCGTGGACGCGGTGCTGCTGCCTGTGCTTTGACTATCCAAATGGAGGAACTTGATGGCCCAAGCAGCGAAGATTCGGCAATCGATTGCCAATGGTGACTCGATGCACGTTGTCGGGGCGAATGACGCCCTTTCGGCGCTTTTGATCGACCAAGCCGGGTTCGACGGCGTATACGTCGGCAGCTATTCGACGAGCGCCACTTTTCTCGGCAAGCCCGACATGGATCTGATGTCGAAGACCGAGCGGATGGTGATCGTGCGGCACATCGTCAAAGCCGTGGGAATCCCCGTCATCGCCGACATCGAGGAGGGCTACGGGAACGCGATTAGCGTGGCGGACACGATCCATGACTTCGAGTCCTTGGGGGTGGCCGGGGTTCAACTGGACGATGAGACGATGCCCAGCAAGTGCCCCGTGATGCAAGGCGTCCCGCCGATCCAGTTGCTGAGTACCGAGGAGATGTGCGGCAAGATCCGCGCTGCCGTGGACGCTCGAAGAGATCCCGATCTTGTGATCATTGCCCGCAGCGACCCCATCGGGACGGTTTCACGCAAGGAATACTACGCCCAAAACTTGATGGAAGAGGCCGCACGGCGCAGCAACGCGTACGCCGAGGCCGGTGCCGACGCCATCATGATCATGGGCTTAAACACGGACGAGCTGACCTACTTCGCCGACAAAGTCAAAGCCCCTCTGGTTGGGTTGTATGCTCCCGTCGAGCCGATTGCGTTCAAAGAGTTCAAGGACCGCGGCTATGCGATGGCGATTGGGACCATCGCCACTCTCTACATGTACATCAAGGCGATGAAAGACGGTCTTCGCGAGCTGAAGGAAACCGAAGACTGGAACGCCGTCACCCATCGCATGATCGAAGACCCTGAGTTCTTCGAGATCATGGGCCTCGAAAAGTACCGGCAAATGTTTCACCAGTACGCGATTTCTTAGCTGTGTATCCTGGGGCCGCCTACCGGAAAACCCACAGAAACGCCGCCAGCAGCACCAACACGACTACGCCGACGACCCGGAAGTCGTTCCAGAAACCCAAGAGCCTCCCGGCGGGGGCGGCCGCTTCTCCGCCCTCCACGTCACGCCGCCGGAAAAGGTCGGCGCTGAACTGAAACGTGTCCCGGCTGGTCCAGATCAATCCGTCGAGAGCGTCCTTATCCTTGGGGCGGGTCGCGAGCGAGACCCCGATCATCACCAGCGTCGAAAGGGCCACCGCGACGGGTCCCCAGTGGACGACCGCTGTCTGCTGCAGGCCCCAATCCGAAAACACCTTCATGTTTTGAACCGCGTAGCAAATAAACGGGGACGCCACTATGGTGGCGATGGCTCCGGCCAAAGTTGCCCGCCGCCAAAAGATACCGACCACGAACACGACGACGACAGGAGTGCCGATATAAGCAAGGCCGTTTTGGAAATATTGCAGGATAGATTCGTTCTCCCGCAGCATGGGAGCGCGAATGACCGCCACGGCCAACAGAAAAACGGTCGCCAGGCGCCCGACCAGCAAAAGGCGTTTCGTGCCGGCCTTCGGGTCGATCAGGCGATGGTAGAGATCGTTGGTGAAGACCGTCGCCCAGGAGTTTGAAACCGAAGAGGCGGTGGACATGAAAGCGGCTACGACGGCGGCAATAATCACCCCGCTCAATCCCGCCGGCACGACCTGGTTGACGAGCAACGGATAGGCTTTGTCGGGCTGGTCCAAGCCGGGGAACAGAACGAAGGCGATCGTCCCCGGAAGAACGACGATAAACGGCAAGATGAGCTTGATAAAACAAGTGCCGATAGCGCCCATGCGCCCGTCCCACTCGGACCGCGCCCCCAGAGCGCGTTGCACGATGCTCTGGTTCAGGCACCAGTAGTAGATGGAAATCAGAAAATAGCCTCCGATCATCGACGCCGGGAACGGGTATTCGGGATGATCGGCGGGCAGCGCGACGTGCATCTTGTCTCCCGCCTGGGCGACCAAGCTTTCCCAGCCGCCGACCGCCTGCAGGCCGAAGAAGGTCAAAATCGCGCCGCCGACCACCATGAAGATCGCCTGCACGAAATCGGTCCAAACGACCGCGCTCAGCCCGCCCCACGCCGTGTAGGCGCCGACGAAGACGGCTATTCCCAGCAGAGACCAGATCATAGGGACGCCGAACATCACTTCGATGACCAGCCCGGCCGTGTAGAAGACAAACGGCATCAGGATCGTCATGTCAAAGATGATGACTGCGGCGGCAAACAGCGTCCGAGCGCTCACGCCGTAGCGGAGTTCCAGAAACTCGGGAATCGTAACGACGGAGCGGCGCTGGTAGTAGGGAAGAAATACGAAAGCCAGCAGCAGCAGGTTCAAGGTCGCATGCCATTCGAGCGTCCCTACCGCCAGGCCTACCGTATAGCCCTGACCCGCTAGTCCAACCAGCGACCCGCTCGAGATGTTAGTCGCGAAAAGCGAAAACGAGATCGCGTACCATGGCAAGCGGCGTCCGGCCAAAAAGAAGTCCGTCGACGTCTCTTCCCGGCGCGACATGTAGAGGCCGAACGCGAATACGCCGAGCAAATAGAATCCCAGGACCCACCAGTCGAGCCAGTTTGCATGCAGCTCCATCGTTGAAAACTCCTTCTAGGCGGGCTAATGCCCTAGTGCGTTCCAGCCCGCGAGCGCTAAGGGGACAGGCAACGGCGCAACGCTTACTCTTAGCGACACACCCTCAGTAAGGCTCAGTCCGGCTTTAGACAGCACTCGTCGCTCAGGTGCCTGTCCCCGGCCCGCGGGCCGCTGCTACAACGAGACTGAAAGCCATCATCAGCACAAGCTTCGTACTCCACTTCATGAATACGTCACGTTTCGGGCGAGTCCAGGCGGGGGCACAGCATGCTGTGCCCCTCTCGAGTTTGGCGTTTGACTAGATAGATTCCCACATTTAAGAGGACGAGAGCGGGCCAAGGGGATAAAAACCCTTGCTGGGTCGAAACATTGTGGGGTATTCTGGTATCTAGTTATATAACTAGATAAGGAGACGACATGGGTTACCCCACCAAAGTCCAACTCATTAAGCGCGAAGCCAGTCAGCAGTGGTACGTCAACTTCCCTTCCGCCTTGGCCCAGGCGCTGGAATTCTCGCGCGGTGAAACCGTCGAGTGGGTCATCGAAGACCGCTCCCAACTGGTGTTGAACCGTCGGCACCCGCCCCCCTCGGCGTTAAAAAAAAAGACTCCGCCCCGAGGCTCCTCGACCAGCTCGAAGCCCTCGCCCGCCAAGCGCTCCAGGGCCGCCGCCAACAGCGGGTCCAAGAAAAGATCCAAAGCCTGATGCTGAGCGCCTTGGTCTGTCTCGGCCGCCACACCGTGACTGGGTTGCTGCACACCGCCGGCGACAGCTTCCAGGACTGGTCGGCCGTCTATCGGCTCTTCTCCCAGGCCCGGGTCGAGGCCCCAGACCTGTTCGGCGTGGTCCGCCGCGGAGTGCTCGAGCAACTGTCCCCCACCGCACCTCTGGTGGTCGCACTCGATGACTCACTGCTGCCCAAGCGGGGCGCCAAAACTCCCGGCGTCGCCTGGCGGCGCGATCCGCTGGGACCGCCCTTCCAAACCAACCTGATTCGCGCTCAGCGCGTCATCCAGATCTCGGCCGCTGTGCCCGGCGGCGCCGACCCCCCAGCGGCGCGCCTGATCCCGCTCGATTTCCAACACGCCCCGACCCCACCCACACCACGGCGAAACGCCCCTGAGCAGGAGCAACAACAATACCGCCTCGCCTGCCGCCGCGCCTCGCTCGCCCAGCGGGGCGCCGAACGCCTGCACGCCCTGCGGCAGAAGTTGGAGCAAGACGATGCCTCGCGGCGACTCGAAGTGCTCGTCGACGGCCGCTTCACCAACCGCACGGTGTTGAAAAACCTGCCGCCCCAGACCGTGCTGATCGGTCGCATCCGCCAAGACGCCAAGCTCTACTACTTGCCGACCGGCCAAGCAGCCGCCACGGGCCGCCGCCGCCGTTATGGCGAGCGGGCCTCCCACTCCCGAACAACTGCGCCAGGATGACAGCGTTCGCTGGCAAATCGTCACCGCCTACGCCGCCGGCAAGCGGCATCGCTTCCGCATCAAGACCTTGACTCGGCTGCGCTGGCGTCCCGCCGGCGGGAACTGCGATCTGTGTTTAGTCATCATCGCCCCGCTGCGCTATCGGCCCCGCCAAGGCTCGCGCCTGCTGTATCGCCGGCCCGCTTATCTGATCGCTACCGATCCCGACTTGTCGCCCCAGCAGATCGTCGAGCACTACGTCTGGCGCTGGGACATCGAGGTCAACTTCCGCGACGAAAAGACGCTGTTGGGGGTAGGACAGGCGCAGGTCAGACATCCCCGCTCGGTCGAAGCGGCGCCGCAGTTGATCGTGGCTGCTTACGCCTGGTTGTTGCTGGCGGCGCGCCAGACTTGGGGCCCGGCGGGCTTCCCCGACGCCCTGCCGCCCCCGAAATGGCGCGCGCGCCGCTCGAAGCCCCGCGCCACGACGCTCGATCTGATCCAGCACCTGCGGGCCGAGCTGTGGGGCGAAGGCTTGCGTCGTTTCTGCGGCTTCCCGTCCAACCCCTCGCCCACTCCAACCCCCCAAAAACTCAGCGCAGCCCTCCCCACCGCCTTGCTTTATGCTTCCCCTTGAACCTCTTGCCCCTCCTGTCTCCGCCTCGAACCTGCTTTCAAAACGCCAAAGTCGAGCGCCGAAAGGAAACGACGGGCGTGCGGGGGCAGCCGTAAAAGGGCTGGCCTTTGGGCACGGCATGCCGTGCCCCTACGGATCGTAGAGCGAAGTCCCACTAGCCGTAAAACGGCCGGTCTAGCAGCAACAGCTCAAACAGTAACAGCCCGTGGGGAAAGTCCTTCGTCACAAAAAATGGTACAGTCACCGATTTTCGTCATCTAACCCATACTGGAAACAAACCAGTTGCAGAAGCGAAAATCGGATGACAGTCCCTATTTTTTGCCGAGCCTAGCTGCTACCACGGGCTGTTAAGCGAGCCGCCGCGAGGCGGCTCGCCCCAATACCGTTCACTTAAGCTGTAATAGAACCCCGAGTTTTTTTCCGCATTGCACCGTTTGTCATGGACCGGTGCGACATGTTGTGCTCTGGACAAGCGGGATCGCTTGTCCCTACTTGAGTCGTCACAAGCCGCGGCAGTAGGGACCGGCGATCTCGCCGGTCCGGGGGTCCGACACATCGCCCCACAGACTCTTCCGGGGCCTGTTCGCTTGTACCGTCGGCCGCTCCCTGTAGGGTCTGTGAAAAAACCTTGGGACAGTCAGCCCGCGGCGTTGATTCTAAGTGAGTTCCAGGACGCCGCTCGTGACAGTCCCCGGTTTTTTTCACACACCCGGTACCTACCGGTTTAGAGCTTGCTCAGCTCTTTGGTGAGGGCTTCGAGACCCTTGCGGCGGTAGAGGTCGCTGAGGCGCTGCTCTTCGGCGGAAACAGGGGTGACTCGTAGGGAAGGATTCTTGATGTCTTCGCGGCTGGGGATCCAGAATGTGCCGTCCCCGAATTGAACTTGGCTGACGTAACCGCCCATTCCGTTGATCGAAAATTGATCCTTCGCGGCGTTCTCGGACTTCGACGCGAAGACAACCCTGCGGTCCAGGCTCGTCGAGGTAGATCGGCCAGGGTTCAGTGGCTTAACAGGGGAAGGAGCGGGCACCCAACCGGCCACGTAACGGACTCCTGCCCCGTCGTCCACGAACCAGCCCAGCTCGAAATACTGAATGGGTCTTTGAGACCGGTTCTTCACCGTGATGACGGGTGTGGTAGCCGAGGCGCCGTCCACGGTCGCCGTGCCGGATAGCAGCTCGAGAGGCGCATCCGGCAAATCGAGTAGTGCAAGGTTGAGGGAACGCCCATCTTTGAAGCGTTCGGTCTCCGAGGTCCTAGTGCCGCTCGCGAGCCGGGCCGCCAACTTGGGACGGCTCTGCTGCCGCTCAAGACTGGCACGGACCGCCGCTTGAAGCTGTTCCGGGCCTCCCAGCGCGAGTGCCGTCTTAAAGTAGCGGCGATCGCGGTCGGCTTCCTTCTCCCAGAAAGTCATTTTGCGGCGAGAGTCCAACTGGTCGGGTCCGAAGAACGTAAAGTCTGAAAGCAGAACGCCGTCAACCGAGACCTTTACGAACTCGTCGCTGGGCGCGGGCATGGGCCGGATCAGCTTCAGATTCAGGTTGACCGGGAAGGAATCGCCGGGAGCCACGTTCAAGCTCGGCAGCGAGACCGACGCCTTGCCGCCGCCGGTAACCGGCCCCGCGACGACGCCGAATGTGACCGCCCGCACATGCCGCGAACCCGTGTTCTCGACCGAGAGCCTGCATCGCAGGTCGACGATCATCAGACCGCTGCGGAGGTGAAACTCCGTCTCGGACGCGTCTTTGGACGCGATGGCCAAGGGCACCCTATGGTCAAGGGTCACCTGAACCGCCGCCTCGGGATCGGGCATCGGTCCCCAGGGAAGCTTCGCCCGCTGAGCCGGAGCGTGTGACGCTCCGGCCGCCAACAGCAGCATGGCCAACAAAAACGGAACTTTACGGTATATAGACATTGGTGATCGTGATAGTGTTTGTATCGGAATCGAGGGTGCGGACCATCCAACCCTCGGCCGCTAAGGAAACGTCCGCCTCCGGATCAAATGACAGCGTCAAGAGATCTCCATCCTTGTCTGCTCGAATCCGAGGCATCAGCGAGTGGATCGTGGGCGATGTTCCCTTGCGGAGCTCGGCAATTTCCAGCTTCCCGCCAGCCTCCTTTTGTTGGGCTGACTGGCCGAGCGACCCGCCAACAACGAGCGACTGCGATTGCCGAGCGGTTTCGGCCCCGACACGCTCTTGCGCCGGGCGTTCCTCGACTCGCAGACCCTCTTCAGCGACTTGCTTTCGCAGCAGTTTGCTCTCGGCGCGCCGCTCCGGTTCGGGCTCGGCCGCCGGCGCCAGTTGGTCCACCCCATCTCGGAAGGCAACTGCCGCAGAGGCTTCTTGTTCCCCGGCGGCTCGGTACTCGTCATCACGGGAGCGGAGAGCGGGTGCGGCTTCGTCCGTCGAGAGCCCTCGCAGAATCTCTTCGTTCGATTCGGTCTGCGCGTTGACAACGGCAACCCGCGATAAGGGATCGTTCGAGGGTCCGGCGCCCGCCGACACTTTCTTGTCGGCCGGCTTCGTGGAACTTGGCGCGTCGGCAAAGGTAAGCTGCCCCAATTCCAATGATTCGCGATTCGCAAGCTCCGCGCGTCCGCGACCGCGGCTTGAAACAAGCTCGCCGGCCGGTCGTGGTTCGTTTCTCTTGTTCTTCCCGAACCGAAGTGCCTTCTTTGGTCCCGCCGGTGTCGGTTTCTTTTCGTTTTCGTAGTAAGATCCCGTCGCGCTCTGAAACCTCGTCACGTCGGCGGCACCTTCAAGAGTAGCCTCGAGGGCGGCTTCCTCCTGAGGAGCTAATGCCAGACGGTCACCAACCACTGCGTCGAACTCGGCAAGGGCCCCACCCGCATCCTGCTTCTCGGAAAGTTTGGCCACCTCGCCAAGCTCCGGCGCCTTGGACACGGGAAGCTGCTGGACCACGATGAAAGCGCAAAGCAGAGTCGCCATGGCGAGTCCCGTTCGCACAACAAGCGGGCGGGTGAGAAACCAACGTTGCTCTCGCTGGGGAGCGCTTTGGGCGTCCGCCACGCCGAGCTTAATTCGGGTGGCCAACGCGCTCCAATCGAGCGAGGGCAGATCGCTTAACTCGCTAATCTCGCTCTGAAGATGGAAGAAATCGGACACGGTTTCGCGGCACCGATCGCAGTCGCTGAGATGCTTCTCGATGCGCCAGCGCGCAAGGGGACCGAGCTCGCCGCCGGCAAACAGCGCGAGATCTGCTTCACTCGGATGTCCCATGAAAAGCACGCTCATTGCTTTCGTCCCTTCATGTATTTGCGGAACTTCACTCTGGCGTTAGCGATATGGGAGCGTACGGTCGCCGGAGAACAGCCCAAGTGCCTGGCGACTTCCGCGGCGGGCAGCCCTTCGACATCGCGAAGGATCAGCGCAGCCCGCTCCCGCGCCGATAGCAGTCTTAGACCGTCCTCAATGTACTGGCGCTTTTCCGACCGCAAGACGCTCTGCTCGGGATTCTCGGCCGGCATCTCGGGAGCGCGGTCGAGCTCTTCGAAGGTAACGCGTTTCCGCTGGCGGACGAAATCGAGAGCCGTGTTGACCGCAATTCTGCCCAGCCACTGGGCCGCTTTCCGCGGGTCTTTCAGCTGCGACCGCCGGCTGAGGGCCTTCACGAATGCCTCTTGCGTGAGATCTTGGGCGTCGGGGACATTGCCCACGACGCGATAGATGAGCCGGAACACCCGGCTCATCTGGCTTTCAACGAATTCGGAGTCGGTAGAGACCTGGACCGCCTCATCCTCGACGGTCGAGAACTGTTCGGTTGTCATTGGAGAGCTTACCGCGACAGTAGACATTTCACCGTAGCCCTACCCCTCATATAGGATTGACGGTGAAGCGAGCGAAACGTGGAATAATAAATGTGAGTAGTATCAACAGTTTCGAGGAGTGCGTTCATGAGATCGGTTGCGGTGGTCGCCACCGGGAAGACCGCGTTCGGTTCCTTCCCCGAGCTTAGCATCCGCGAGTTGGCCAGAGAAGCGGGAGCGAAGTGTCTGAAGGGGTCGAAAGCTGCCCCAGCTCAGGTAGAAGCCCTATATGTGGGGAATTTCGCGGGCCCCTCGTTTGTTGGGCAGAACCACCTGGCGCCTTACATAGGCTCCGCTCTCGGGCTGGAGGGCGTTCCTTGCACTCGCTTCGAGGCCGCCTGTGCCTCAAGCGGTTCAGCGTTCTTCCACGCGTACTCGGCAATAGCCGGTGGTCTCTATGATCTGGTTCTGGTGGTGGGCGTGGAGAAGATGACTTCTCAGACAACCGCTCGCACCACCGACATCTTGGCATCGGCCGGCGACCTCGGAGGCGAGGTCAAGGCGGGAGCGACGTTTCCCTCGCTGTTCGCAATGATCGCGAAACGTCACATGCACGACTTTGGAACAACTCGAGAACACCTGGCGGCCGTTGCGGTCAAGAACCACGCCAACGGCGCCAAGAACCCGCTCGCGCATCTGCGCAAGCCCATCACGAAAGAAAAGGCCTTGGCCGGCCGCATGATCGCGGAGCCCCTTACTCTGTACGATTGCTCTCTGATCAGCGACGGCGCGGCAGCTGTCTTGCTGTGCGCGTCCGACCGTGCGACCGAGTTTACGGACAAGCCCGTGTGCGTGCGCAGCGTGGCACAAGCGTCGGACCGTCTGGCACTCGATGAGAAAGAAGACATCAGCACTTTTCCAGCCGTCCGAGCGGCCGGTGAGAAAGCTTTCCGGGCTGCCGGCGTTGGGCCAAAGGACATTGATGTCGCCGAGCTGCACGACTGTTTTACGATCGCCGAGATCATTGCGCTTGAGGATTTAGGTTTTGTGGATCGTGGCCAAGGCGGTCCGGCGACGCTCGAAGGCTACACCGCGCTCGATGGCGAGAAACCTGTCAACACGAGCGGCGGACTGAAATCCAAGGGGCATCCTGTCGGCGCGACGGGTGTAGCGCAGATTTGTGAGGTCGCAGAGCAGATTCGCGGCGAATGTGGAGAACGCCAGGTGAAGGATGCAAAGACAGGGCTCATCGAAAACCTGGGGGGATCGGGAGCCACTTGCGTGGTGAGTGTTCTTTCGGCATGACGGGCTATCGCTGTCAAGGTTGCCGCAAGTACAGCGTTCACGAATCCCACCGGTGCGAGTGCGGCAGTGAGAGCTTCGAGGAAGCCGCGCTCAGCGGCCGCGGCAAGGTGTACTCCTGCACCACCCTGCACGCCTCCGCCGAACCGTTTGAGAAGGATCTGCCTTTCCAAATCGCGATCATCCAGCTCGAAGAAGGGCCGCGTCTAACCGCACGCATCGAAGGCGACAGGGTCGAAATCGACGATCCCGTGAAACCGGTGGCCGAGCGCGAGGGGGTGTGGTTCTTTGCGCGTGAGGGGTGAGATTGTTGGGGGCTAGGGGACAAGTCTGTCTATCCACACCAGCGGAGGAGGCGGCGTGAGTGGCGACTGAGGACGTAAGCCATCCTAAAACGAATAGCAAACCATGAAAGGTCAGCCAAAAAGCAGCCTCCCCGCCGCGCTCCTCTTAGCCTTGCTGTGGGCCTCGGTATTCACGTTGGCGTGCGCGCCGACTGAACCCGAACGCCGGGCTTCACCCGAAATTGTCCAGACACCGGTGTTCGTCGCCGGCGAGGACGGTTATCACACGTACCGCATTCCGGCGTTGCTCTCGACCCCGAAAGGTACGCTACTTGCCTTTTGCGAGGGCCGGAAAACAAGGCGCAGCGATGACGGCGATATCGACCTGCTCGTCAAACGCAGCTCGGACGGGGGCAAGACTTGGTCCCCGCAGATGGTTGTCCACGAAGAAGGCGGCGACGCCGAGATCACGATCGGCAATCCCAGCCCGGTGGTTGACGAAGACACCGGCACGATTTGGCTACCTTTCTGTCGCAACAACAAAGAGGTGCTTGTCACCAAAAGCACCGACGACGGGCTGACTTGGTCGGAACCCGTCAACATTTCGAAACAGGTCACAAAACCCGAATGGACTTGGGTAGCAACGGGCCCTGGGGTCAGCATCCAGCTTGGGCAGGACCCGCACAAGGGGCGTCTCGTAGTACCGTCTGACCACAGCATGATGGTGGGTGAGCAGAGGATCATGCATTCCCACATGTTCTACAGCGACGACCACGGAGAGACGTGGCAACTGGGCGCCGCGCTACCCGAACATACAGACGAATGCCAAGTGGTCGAACTCGCCGACGGCGAGCTGCTGCTTAACATGCGCAGCTACTGGGGCCGGATCGCCAAAGTGGCCGAGCGGGACGGCAAACGCGCAGTGGCTCGAAGCAGCGACGGCGGCGCGACTTGGGGAGACCTGGATTTTGACGAGACGCTTATCGAACCCGTCTGCCAGGCGAGCTTCATCCGCTATACCTTCGCCGAACGACACGGCAGAAGCCGTTTGCTCTTTTCGAACCCCGCGAGCAAAACGGACCGGGTCAAAATGACGGTTCGCCTCAGCTACGACGACGGAAAGACCTGGCCCGTCTCGAAACTGCTGCACGCCGGACCCTCGGCCTACTCCTCTCTGGCGGTGCTCCCGGATCTCAGCGTCGGTTGCCTCTACGAGCGAAACGGAGCAACAGAAAGCTCTGAAAAGTCGCCTTACGAGACGATCACCTTCGCTCGCTTCACGCTGGACTGGCTGACGGCCGGCAAGGACCCATTGCTGGGCCGCGGTCACTGATGCAGTTGGTTTCGCCTAACAAGCACGGCTGTGGGCGAGGCGACAGCATTAGCCCGCTTTTCTGACCACGGCCGCAGTGGATGAGGCTGAAAGGCCCGGCGGCGATGGCTCCGGGCAAACAGTTCGTGCACATCGCCCAGCGTATGGCCCCGTGTATAGTATGTCGGAAAGCGGGCGCGATGAATCGCGCCCCTACTATATCCCTGACGGCGGGCGTTTGCCTCCACCCCGGGCGACCACTGGTTGGGCGAAAGGCCCGTCAAAATGACCGGGCCCTCGCTTCCCTTAAAACTGGTAGGAAACTCCCGCGGCGAATTGGTTCCTCGCCTTTAGCTGTACGCCGGGCATGATAGCTCCCACGGCCTGTGCAACCCCGAAATCGACGTTGATGGGTACACGTTCCGGGGCGGGAAGGACGCGCACGAAGTAAGTCAGGGACGTCGGCACGACCGCGCCCGGCAAACCTTCAATGAAACGTGGCTGCTGGGCGAATTCCGAGCCCCAAATCATGGTGGCGCCGCCCGGACCTTTTGTGACCAAGGCCGCGGCGCCGAAGTACCTGCCTTGCCAAGCCGACGCGTTTCCGGCAATGCCGAAAACCGAGGCATTCGTGCCCTTGAACCCAAAGTTCACGAGGAAGGGCAGTCCTTTCACTTGCGTAATGGTCTTCGTAGCCACTAGATAGAAATCACCGTTCGATCGATCCCGCGAGTTGAGCACGCCGCCGACATGGCGCACCTGACTCCGTGCCACAAACCCCATCGACATGGCCGGTACGTACTTCCTCTTGCCCGCGTTCTCGGGCACAAAATTCACTTTGCCGTGAACCGTGTTGAAGCCGCCTTCAAACAACGGACTCAGGCCCGGCGTGCTCCCGCCAAGCGTGTTCGTCCGCGTGTAGCCGAACTCGGCTTTCTTGAGAATCCCCACGGTCACGGATGACTGGGTGAGTCCGCCTATGACACTGCCGCCGTCGAGGTAATGGAAGCTTACCTGCGGCTTCGGCGAACTGCTGGTGTAGGCGAAAGGGGTGATGAAGGCGCCGGTTTGGCCTTCCCAGTTCAGGCCCTGTGCCGCGGCGTTGCCGACTGAAGCGCTCAGCAAAAGAACGGCTAGGGCGAAAAGCGAAACTGCGTCAAGAGACCGGGCATCGAAACGCACTCCCCGCCTCCGAGTTGTCATACAGGTCATATAAAGACCTCCTTGGGTTGGATCCGCGCCCGGCAACCCACCTCGGGCGAGTTTTGAACTATGGTTTGCTTTTCGGCAGACCGCGGGAGTTTCTAGCCTGCTTTCTCACCACCTGTCGCACCAATTGGGGCGAAGAGCCCGCTGGCCATGGCTCGCGGCAACCAGTTTGTGTACGTCGCCCGACTTACAGTTGGTAAGGCAAGCGGGCGCGATCAATCGCGCCCCTACCTCTAAAACGGGGCCCCCTGCTCCACTGCTGTTCGCCATGTGGTGAGAAAGGGGGCTAGATCCGTCTCCGCACTGCGCTCCAAAGGTCCGCGGTGGGGGTTTCAACCCTTGACAAACAGCCCAACATGCAGTAATTTCTGTATAGACGGGAATTACTGAATATATGGCAAAGCTGAGTCCGATCGAGAAGAAGTTCATCCTCCACTGGGGCGAAATGGGAACCCGCTGGGGCATCAACCGCACGGTAGCCCAGATCCACGCCCTGCTGTACCTGGCTCCTGAACCTCTGAACGCGGAGCAGATTGCGGAAACCCTCTCCGTGGCGCGGTCCAACGTCTCTACTAGCTTGAAGGAGCTGCAGAGCTGGGGTATCGTGCGAGTTGTTCACGCGCTTGGCGACCGGCGTGATCATTTCGAATCCACGAAAGATGTCTGGGAGATGTTCCGCGTGGTGCTCGACGAGCGAAAGCGCCGCGAGATCGACCCTACCTTGTCGGTGCTTCGCTCCTGTGTCGGCGATCTCTCGAAAGACCGCAAAGCGGAAGCCTACACTCGGGAGCGTTTGAAAGAGATGCTGGAGTTTTTTGAGGAGGCGGCGGAGCTCTACCAGGAGTTTCAACGCATCCCGCCGAGGGCAGCGAGGAAATTTTTCCAGCTCAAAGGCAGGATCGGCAAACTGGTCGACTCGGTGCTGGGAGGATAGCAGGGGGAGCTTTTTTTCGAATCGTGTTTCGGTACATACAGAAATTACTGATAGAGACAGGATGGTGAGCCGGACGTATTCTCCCGGGCAATCGGGACCTACTTTTAGGACGGGCTGCTAGTCCGGCCGAACCGCTTGAGGAGGTTTAATACGCAGATGCGATTCTCGGAGCTGTGGCGCTGGCAAGGCACGATCGAGCGCGGACCCTACGCGCTGATCGGGTTTCTAGGGTTCGCCCTCAAGCATGGTCTCGATCGGTTGCTTGCCACAGTTGTCTACGATCGACCGTGGGGAATCTTCAATTACTGGATACCGCCGTCCGAGGCGGTGCATTTCGCGTCGCTCCCGGAGAAAGACGCCAACTTTCTCGTGGCCATGGTCGCCCTTTCCCTACCGTTCATCTGGGTTGGCGTTGGGCTGACGCTGCGCAGGCTGCGGTCGGTCGGCCTGCCGACCTGGCTGATTCTTTTTTTCTTCGCTCCCTTTGTCAACGTACTGTTCTTGATCGTGATGGCTGTGCTTCCTCCGCGGATATCTGAACGCCGCCAACCCGAAGTTGCCGCCTCGCGGCCGTTCGCGTGGTTAGCCCGAGTCATCCCTAACCATCCTTTGGGAAGTGCTGCCATGGGCGTGCTGGCGACAAGCATGCTTGGAGTGCCGCTGACCATGTTTTCAACGCAGGTGCTCATCAACTACGGGTGGGGCCTGTTCGTGGCGCTGCCGTTCGTGCTGGGTCTCGTTTCAGTCATGATCTACAGCTATCACGGACCGAGAAACCTGGGGTTCTGCCTCTGGGTGTCGATGTTGTCGGCAGTATTCGCAGGGGCGATGCTGCTGGCAGTCGCGCTGGAAGGAATCATCTGCCTGGTCATGATCTTGCCCCTGGCTCTTCCTCTGGCTATGTTTGGGGGATTCCTCGGTTACGTGATTCAGCGCGGCTCCAAAAGCCGGATCGACACGTCGCAGGCCCTGCCTGCCCTGATCTTGGCACTGCCTGGGCTGATGCTCTTTGAGCATGCGGCGTTGCCGGAGCCGGCTACCTTCGAGGTGAAAACGGCGATCGAGATCAACGCCCCTCCGGAGGCTGTTTGGCGGAAGGTCGTCGCCTTCAGCGAACTGCCGGATTCCGAGGACTGGCTGTTTCGCCTGGGTCTTGCTTATCCGATGCGGGCGACGATTCAAGGCGAAGGCGTCGGGGCCGAGCGGCACTGCGTCTTTTCGACAGGTTCGTTTGTCGAACCGATCGAGGTGTGGGACGAGCCGCGGCTGCTGAAGTTCTCGGTTACTTCTAACCCTCCACCAATGGAGGAATGGACGCCCTACCGCGCGGTTCACCCGCCCCACCTCGACAATTTCCTGGTGTCGAACGGAGGCCAGTTCCTGCTCTCCGCGCTACCGGGCGGTCGTACGCGACTCGAAGGCACTACTTGGTACCGACACAGTATGTGGCCGGCATCGTATTGGCAACTGTGGTCGGACGAAATCATCCACCGCATCCACTTGAGAGTGCTGCGGCACATCAAGGCTGGGGCGGAAGGAGGGGCCTAACAGCCGGTGGTGAAGAAAAGATGGGACAGGCACCCCGGACGATTCTACGTTCGGGGGTCCGTCAGGCAAGAACGCGGCCTTCTTCGTGGCGCGGCCGAGGTTCGGTTGGTTGCCTGTCCCCGCGGTAACAGCGCGTGGTGAAGAAATCACAGCAACCGAGTGCGGACAGAAGCGACTTGTTCAGCCCGACCCGGGGCCCTTGCGTGTGGGCAGCCCGGAAACAGGTGTCGGTAGGAGTACCGACACGGCAGGTCTGGGGACCTGCGCCACGAGGCTGGGGTTGGCTTCTGTTAGACAAGCAAGATTGCTTGTCCTACTGAGTGCTTCGGGAGTTTGCCAAGTGAACAACCACCGCCTCCAAGGCACTACTTGGTACCGCCACAGCATGTGGCCCGCGGCGTATTGGCAGCTCTGGTCGGACGAAATCATCCACCGCATCCACTTGAGAGTGCTGCGGCACATCAAGGCTGGGGCGGAAGGAGGGGCCTAACAGCCGGTGGTGAAGAAAAGATGGGACAGGCACCCCGGACGGTTCTACGTTCGGGGTCCGTCAGGCAAGAACCCGACCAATCTTCGTGGCGCGGCCGAGGTTCGGTTGGTTGCCTGTCCCTACGACCGTAACAGCGCGTGGTGAAGAAATCACAGCAACCGAGTGCGGACAGAAGCGACTTGTTCAACCCGACCCGGGGCCCTTGCGTGTGGGCAGCCCGGAAATAGGTGTCGGTAGGAGTACCGACACGGCAGGTCTGGGGACCTGCGCCACGAGGCTGGGGTTGGCTTCTGTTAGACAAGCAAGATTGCTTGTCCTACTGAGTGCTTCGGGAGTTTGCCAACTAGCCGGCGGTGGTGCAGCGTGGAGCCAGGAAGAAATCAGAAAACTCGAATGCGGGGTGAGCGGGAAGGAACGACGGAGCCGATCTTGACCGCAGGGACATTGGCGACGTGGAGTTCTTCTACGAGCGCGGCGGTATCGCTCGGCGCCACTGAGATAAGCAGCCCCCCCGACGTCTGGGGGTCGTAGAGCAAACCCTCGATCTCTTCAGAAACGGAGGTCTCGCTCTGCACGGCGCCTTCGGCAAAGTTGCGGTTATTCTTTTGTCCGCCGGGGAATGTGTTCTGGCGAGCGTACTCCAGTGCGCCCGGGAGAAAATCGAGCTTTGTGTGGTCGATCTCAAGGCCGACGTCGCTGCTGCGAGCTATTTCCCTGGCATGCCCTAGCAGTCCGAAGCCCGTGATGTCGGTCGCAGCGTGGACATCGTAGCGTCCGATGGCTTCACCGGCTGTAGCGTTCAGCAGGGTCATCGACTCGACCATAGCCTCAACGTGCTCGTCCGAGGCGATGCCGCGCTTCAAGGCCGTCGAAATCACCCCGGTTCCAAGCTTCTTAGTAAGCACCAGGTCATCGCCTGGTTTTGCCCCGGCGTTGGTGCGAACCTTAGCGGGATCGACCAAGCCCACGACGGCGTAGCCGAACTTGATCTCGTCGTCGGCCACGCTATGGCCGCCGATGACCGCACACCCGGCTTCGCTCATCTTGCTCAGGCCGCCGCGCATGATCTGCTCAAGGACTTCGGGGTCGCCTTTGGCCGGATAGCAGGCCACAGCCAGAGCCGTGATCGGCTTGCCGCCCATGGCGTAGACGTCGCTGAGGGAGTTGGCCGCCGTAACCTGGCCGAATGTTGCCGGATCGTCCACGATGGGGGTGAAAAAATCGACCGTCTCGACGAGCGCCATCCCATCGTTGAGTAGATACACTCCGGCGTCGTCGGATTTGTCGAATCCGACTAAGACCTTGGGATGGCTTTGCTTCGGCAACCTGCCGAGGACCCGATCGAGAAGAGCGGGATTGAGCTTACTCGCTCAACCAGCCGTCTTCACGGTTGCAGTCAAACGGACTTTTTCGTCTGCCATAGAGATCAATTATGGCAGGTCAGAAATACGCGACGCTGAAGCTCGAACTGTCTTGGGGCCGGGGCTTGGAGGCGTCCGCCGATTAGCCTGCGCTAGGCCCTGCCAACTCGGCAGGTGGAGATCTATCCGTGTCTTCTATAATATTGCGTGGGTATGTCCTGATAACCCCAATCACAAAACGATGCCCTGGTGGATTTGGATCATAGTCGGTTTCGTCTTACTGGCGGCAGAGCTTCTGACGCCGGGAGGCTTTTACCTGCTTCTTTTCGGATGCGGGGCACTGATGGTGGGGTTACTCACCGCTCTCGAATGGTCGGGTCCCCTGTGGTTTCAGGGTGTTTTGTTCTGCCTCTTTTCGGTTCTCTCCGTGCTGATTTTCCGGGGCCGACTTGTCCGCAAGATGCAGGGGGGAACAGGCCAAGATAGCGGGGTGGATCGCTTGGTAGGAGAGATTGCCTACCCTGAGTCCACCATTGCGCCTGAGAAGTTCGGCAAGGCCGAGTTCCGCGGGACGACCTGGAACGCACGCAATGTCGGGGCAACGTCCGTGGAGACGAAACAGCGCTGTAAAGTGGAGAAGGTGGATGGCCTAACGCTTTGGATTCAGGCCGAATGACATCGCGAAGAATCAAGGAGTAGATAACATGGATTTCCCAGGAATTGCCGGTTTGCTCGTCGTGGGCTTGCTGATGCTGCTTGTCATCATCGTCCTTGCAAAGACCGCCGTCGTAGTCCCGCAGCAGAGCCAGTATATCGTGGAGCGACTCGGCAAATTCGCCGCCGCGCTCGACGCCGGGTTCCACATTCTCGTTCCGTTTTTGGACGCGATTCGGTACAAGCACTCCCTCAAGGAGCAAGCCTTCGATATCCCCGAGCAGGTCTGCATCACGAGCGACAACGTGCAGGTGGGCATCGACGGCGTTCTGTACCTGAAAGTGCTTGATGCCAAGCGAGCTTCCTACGGTATTACCAACTACCTCTTTGCCATCACGCAACTGGCGCAGACGGCGTTGCGTAGCGAGATCGGGAAGATCGAGCTGGACAAGACGTTCGAGGAGCGGGCGCATATCAACACCTCAGTTGTTGCGGAGTTGGACAAGGCGACGGAACCATGGGGCGTCAAGGTCCTGCGCTACGAGATCAAGAACATCAATCCTCCGCGGGATGTTCTCGAAGCGATGGAAAAACAGATGAGGGCCGAGCGTGAGAAGCGGGCGACGATCTTGGACTCCGAAGGACACCGAGATTCCGCCATCAACACCGCGGAAGGCGATAAACAGAAGATCATTAAGGAGTCCGAAGCCAACAAGCAGCAGCAGATCAACGAGGCCGCGGGAGAGGCGGCCGCGATCATCGCCGTAGCCGAAGCGACCGCCGAGGGAATCCGTAAGGTGGCGGAAGCCATTGGATCACCCGGGGGGCACCAAGCCGTGCAGTTGCGTGTCGCCGAGCAGTATGTGGATAAGCTCGGCCTACTGGCTCAGAAAAACAACACGATGATTCTGCCTGCAAACCTTGCCGACGTTGCATCGATCATCGCGACGGCTATGAGCGTGATCAAACAGGGAGAGGCCCAGGCTCCTCGCGAGTAGCGACGGTGGGTGGAACGTCTCGGACGGGGGGCACGTTCCGGTTTGGAACTGGAAACCGGGAAAGAAAGCGGCGATCGTCCCGTACGGCCGCAGTCCCTGCTACGCCAGCGCTTCCTTGATCAGCTTGCCGGCGTTGATGGTGGCGCGCTCGGCGCGACCGTTGTGCAAGTACGTCAGGTCAAGATGGTTGAGACCGAGCAGATGCAAGATCGTCGCGTGGATGTCGTGGACGTGATAGGGCTTGTCGACTGCCTTAAAGCCTAGCTCGTCCGTCGCGCCGACGGTTTGGCCGGGCTCGATACCTGCGCCAGCCATCCAGATAGTGAAGCCCCAGGGGTTGTGGTCGCGGCCCTTACCTTTTTCATTGAACGGCGTGCGACCGAACTCACCGCCCCAAACCACGAGCGTGTCCTTGAGCAGGCCCCGAGCCTCTAGATCAGTAAGCAGCCCGGCAATCGGCTTATCGGAAACCTTGCACCACTTGCTGTGGTTGTCTTCGAGATCTTCGTGAGCGTCCCAGCCGCTGCCGCTGCCGCAGTAAGCCTCCACGAAACGCACACCGCGCTCGACGAGCCGGCGCGCCAGCAGGCAGTTGGAACCGAACTTCTGGGTAATCTCCTCGTCCATCCCGTAAAGCTTCTTGGTCGCTGCGGACTCGTTCTCCACGTCGACCGCCTCGGGAGCCGCCGACTGCATCCTATAAGCCAACTCGTAGGATTCGATCCGGGCGTGGAGGTCCGCGTCTTCGGGCTGAGTTTCCGCGTGGCGCCGGTTGATCGAACCAAGAAAGTCCAGCTTGCTGCGCTGCTGTGTCATCCCGACTGTTTCGGGGAGGTCCAGGTTCAGTATCGGAGGGCCTTCGCGTTGGAAGGGAGTCCCCTGATAAGTGGCGGGCAGAAAACCAGCGCTCCACGTTTTCGCGCCACCATTGACCCCCTTGTAGTCCGTAAGGATGACGAACGACGGCAAGCTCTCGTTCGCCGTGCCGAGCCCGTAGGTGACCCAGGCGCCAAGTGAAGGACGGCCCGCCAGAATGGATCCCGTATTCATCTGGCTCACCGAGCCGACATGATTGAGCCCATCGGCGATGCAGGACCGAATAACCGCCAGCTTATCGACGTGTTGAGCCGTGTGCGGATACCAGTCCGACACCCACAACCCGCTCTCGCCGAACTGATTCCACTTGCGCTTGCTCGGCATGAGCGTGTTATCCGCCGTACCCATTGCCGTGATCGGCCGATCAAACGATGGCGGCATCGGCTGCCCGGCGAGCTTGTCGAGCATCGGTTTGGTATCGAACAGATCGACGTGGCTCGGTCCGCCTTCCATGAACAGCCAAATCACGGACTTTGCCTTCGGTGGGTGGTGGGGAGGCTTCGGAGCCAGCGGATTCCGAACGGCTTCTTTGGCCAGACCCTGGGGGATGAATCCCGACTGGTTGAGCAGATGACCCAGTGCGATGGCCCCAAGGCCGCTGCCGGCCTTGGCGAGGAAATCCCGCCGAGAACGTACGGGAACGACGTGGGGTCGTTGGTTGGGCATGGCTTTCGTTCTCCCTATGGGCGCGTCGCGGGCGCCCCTCGTTTTCTCAGGACAAGCACAAGTGCTTGTCGTCAGCGATCAATACCGAAAGACAAACTCGTTCGAATTCAGAATCGAGTGGCAAAAATCAACCAGCGCGGCCGCTTCCGCCGGCTTGATGCTCGTAGCCATCACAGCGGGCAAGGCCAGTTTCTCGTCCTTCGCCTCACGTTCGGCAAGGATCTTGGTGTGACGATCGAGGAACGTCAGCGCCGAGTCCTTCTCCCACTCGTCCGGGGAGCGTGAGTAGGCGACCCGGTAGGCCAGATCAATCTGAGCAGCGCGTTCGGTGCCAGCTTCTTCCACCAAGCGTCCCGCGAATGACTGCGCCCAATTCATTGTCTGATCGCTGTTGAGGTAGCTCAACGCCTGGGGCGCGGTCATGGTCACATCTCGACGCGCGCAGCTCTGGTGCGTATCGGGCATGTCATACACCTCGAGCATCGGATAGCGCGCGTTGCGCCGGACGAAGATGTAGATGCTGCGGCGACGATGGTCCGCGACATCTTCGGAAACCTGCCACCCGCCCCGCGGTTCCGGCATGTGACGTGGTAGAGGCGGGAATACAGTCGGTCCGCCGATTTGTGTGTTCAAGGCGCCGGCTACGAACAGCGCGGAGTCTCGAATAACCTCTCCCTCTAACCGCTGCGGGCGAAATCTCCAGAGCAAGCGATTGAGGGGATCTTTCGCTTTTGCGTCCGCCCGGTGAGCGGAACTCTGCTGGTAGGTCTGGGACGTCATCATCATACGGTGCATCTCTTTGATGCTCCAGCCGCGGCGCACAAACTCGTCGGCCATCCAGTCAAGCAGCTCGGGATGCGTCGGTCGCTCACCCATCAGTCCGAAATCACTCGGCGTGGCGACGATGCCGCGGCCGAAGTGGAAGTGCCACAGCCGGTTGACCATTACGCGAGCGCTTAGGGGATTCTCGGGGCTGGCAAGCCAGTGGGCTAGTGCCGTTCGCCGCCCTGTCGACTCGAGACCCGCGGGCGGTGCGTATTTCGCCGCGTTGGGATCAAGTATCGAGGGGAAGCCGGGCTGGACTTGCTCCTTGGGAGCCGCGTAACTACCCACCCCCAATATGTGCGTCGGAGGTGCTTCCTTTCCAAGGTCATGGATGCCGACGCCGAGCGCGGGATCTCCCGGATGAAGGTCGTCAAACTCCGCCAGTTCCTTCTTCAGCGTCCGATAGCATTCTTGCTGATCTTCGGTGAGCTGTTCGGCGACGCTGTCCGCCCGCGAGAGGAACTGCATTTGCCAGCGGAACTTGGAATACATCTGCCGCTCGTAAGGGCTTCGTTCTTCCGGTGGCTTGCTGAGCTGCTCTCGGATCGCCGGGTAGAGCCGTGCGAAACGGTCATCGAGGAT
Organism: Bryobacterales bacterium; assembly: GCA_965222095.1. GTDB lineage: Bacteria > Acidobacteriota > Terriglobia > Bryobacterales > UBA6623. The sequence continues at coordinate 419,811 of CBDCTD010000003.1, read as the reverse complement.
TTCCTTGCGTTTGGGGGCGATGATCGCCTCGATGTCTTCTCGGATCTGGGCTGTTTTCTCTTCCCAAACCGCGAGCTTTTTCTTGTAACGGGCTATTTCCGAGTCCGACCAAAGCGAGATCTTGTCGTTAGCCTCGGAATGCGCGAAAAACGCCTGTAGGCGGTAGTAGTCGGCCTGCAGAATGGGGTCGAACTTGTGATCGTGGCACTTGGCGCAGCCGTAGGTGAAGCCGAGAAAAACGGCGCCCACCGTATCGGTCATGTCGTGCAAGATTTCCTGCCGGCGGAGCCAAAGATTCCACTGATTGGTCTCGTCCGGGTAGTGGCGGTTGAAAGCCGTCGCGATGCGAGCCGAGGTATCGTTGGGCCAGAGTTCGTCGCCGGCGATTTGTTCGCGGACGAAGCGGTCGAACGGCTTGTCGTCGTTGAAAGCGTCGATGACGTAGTCGCGGTAGCGCCACGCGTTGGGACGAGTTTCGTCAGTCTTAAAGCCTTCACTGTCGGCGTAGCGGGCCAAGTCCAGCCAATGCCTCGCCCAGCGCTCGCCGTAGTGCGGAGACTCCAGCAGCCGATCGACAACACCGGCGAAGGCCTCGGGTGAGTTGTCGTTGAGAAATGCCTCAACTTCGTCGGGCGTTGGCGGCAGGCCGATCAGGTCAAACGACGCCCGGCGAATCAGCGTGATCTTGTCGGCGCGCGGGGCTAACGTCAGCCCTTTCTCTCGGAGCTTCGCGGCGATGAAGGCGTCGATGGGGTTGGAGAATGCGCCGGCCACGCCGGGAACGTCGGGCCGCACGACTTTCTGGAAGGCCCAATAAGCGCGCTGCTCTTGGGTGAACGGGTCGTTCGAAGGGGAGGCGCTGAAAGCCGGCGAGAAGAAGATACCGACTCCAAGGACGACTGCCAGGAGGTATCGCAGCCCGGTCTGTTTCACGACGCGTTCCTCGCCCACACGGCAATGCACTGCGGGCAGCCTGCTTGACCCACTATTAAGGTAGCGCACGGCAGGACTGGAAGGAAAGAGACGGGTTGTGAAGGGTCCAGCCTACTTAGGCCCTTATGCACGTCGGAACGAAAATTTGTTCGCGTTTCAGGTGGCGGCGGTGAGGTTACACGCGGACTCATCCGTGTTGAGCGGCGGCAGGTGATCGAGCATTGCCCTATGTCGCCTCACTGACGTTCAGGAGATTTACTGCTCTACCCGTGTTTGCCTTTTCTTCGCCAGGGGTGGCATAATAGCGGAAAACAATTGTGCTTAGGTTTGTTTCAGCTCTGAAAGGCCGGCTCTAAGTGGTTCAGCCTAAGCGATTTGTTTTCCATGCTTAGATCCCAACGTTACTCACAGTTTATCCACATGCACGAAAGCCCTGTCTGAGGCAGTCGGGAGCGAGGTCAAGGTTTCAATCCCGTTGCAGAAAGGAAATCCACAAGACAACCGCTTGTAAACACGGGTCCGAAAATATTCTTTTTCGGTGACGACGAATATGGCTTATTCTCGGAACGTCTCGCACTCCGTAATGGCAACGAACGGTTCAGCCCTGGCTCTCGAGAGGGGTCTCCCGACCAACGTCGAAGCCGAGCAGTTCGTGTTGGGATCGATCCTGCTCGATGATGCGGTGTTCCCGCTGGTAGCGGGCAGCCTCGACGCCGCCGATTTCAGTATCGAAAAACATCGCCGCATCTTCCTGCGCATGCGAGAACTGCAAGAGCGCGGGGAGAACATCGAGTACCTGACCTTAGTCGAAGAGATCGACAAGCATAACCAACTGGAAGCCTGCGACGGAATCGCTTACATCTCTTCCCTGACGGACGGCCTGCCGCGACTCAGCAGTATCGATAGCTATCTCAAGATCGTCAAGGACAAATCGCTGCTGAGGAACCTCATCTTCACAGCGCAGAACATCATCACGCAATGCATTGAAGGAGGCCAGGAAGCCGAGGATTTGGTCGCTGATGCGGAATCCGCCGTGATGAAGATCGGCGACGCCAACCTGCGCTCGAGCCTGGCCGACCCCGCGCAGATCGTCGACGACTTCGCCGGCGGACGAGAAGCCTTTCTAGACCCCGCCAAGAGGGTGCGGGGGCTTTCGACACCTTTCTTGAAGTTCGACGAGTTGACGACAGGCCTCCATCCAGCCGAGCTGATCATCATTGCGGCGCGCCCGTCGATGGGTAAAACCGCGATGGCATTGAATATTGCCCAACACGTAGCTACCGATTCGCCGGAAGCGGCGGGACAACCCGTCGCTGTATTTTCTCTCGAAATGTCGAAAGAGGCGCTGCTGACCAGGATGCTGTGCGCCACAGCTCGCGTCGATAGCCATCGATTCCGTGGCGGCTACTTGAATGACGACGAGAGAGAACGGCTGCGAGCGGCGCTGAGCCGGCTCGTCACGAGCAAACTGTTCATCGATGACGCGGCGGATACCACGGTTATGGATGTCACCGCGAAGTGCCGGCGGCTGAAAGCCGAACACGGTCTGGCACTCGTCGTCGTCGACTACCTGCAATTGATGGCATCCAAGGGCCGCCAGGAGAACCGTGTTCAGGAAATCTCGGCCATGTCCCGCGGCCTGAAGCTGCTCTCCAAGGATCTGGGTGTACCGGTGATCGCCCTTTCGCAGTTAAGCCGCGCGCCCGAGACCCGCCCGGGAGACCACCGTCCTCAGCTGAGCGACCTGCGTGAGAGTGGGTCCATCGAGCAAGACGCGGACGTCGTGGCCTTTATCTTCCGGGAAGAGGTCTACAAGCAGGATCGGGCCGATCTTCACGGTATGGCGGAGCTGATCGTATCCAAGCAACGGAACGGCCCCACCGGCAAAATCAAACTCGCTTTCGTCCACAAATACGTCAAGTTTGAGAACCTCGCCGAACACGTCGGAGCCGAGGAAGACGAAGAAGAAGCGCCATTCTGAGGGACCCTGCCGCATTCCCCGTTTCACCGGTCTGTTAGCCATCTTCCTCCCTCTCCTCTCGAAGGGTCGAAGGCCGGCTAAAGATGCAGATACCGCGGGTAAGTGTCACAAACCATCTGTGGGATACTCACTTGTGCGAGAGACCCCATGAGCACCGTACGTGTATCAACTTTCGACGGTCCCGGGACCAAAGCCAAGATGCAAGAAGTGCCGAGACCGAAGGTGCCTGACAAGGCGGCCCTCATCCAGATTGGCGTCTGCGGGGTGTGCGGAACCGACCTCCACATCCTCCAGGGGCATTGGCCGAAACCCTTGCCTTGGCCGTTCACCCTGGGCCACGAGCTGGCCGGTGTGATCGTGGAGAAAGGTCCCGCCCTGGACGCGGATTTCATGGGGCAGCCGCTGAGTGTGGGCAGCAAGGTGATGCTCCCGCCGCTGATGCCGTGCGGGGAATGTTACTACTGCGTGCACTACCCGGCAAACGCCAACAAGTGTCTCAATCCAACCTATTACGGCCGGTACCTGGCCTTCGAAAAGCCACCGCATCTGTGGGGCGGCTGGGCCGAGATGGTCTACGTCGATCTCGACATGCTTCCGGCCACGAAGATCTACCGCTTGCCGGATGACATGAGTCTGATGCTCGGCTCCCTCTCCGAGCCCCTTACGTCGTGCGTTCGAGCGTTCAACCGGGCTGCCTCAGCCGGAGGTTTTCGGGTCGGGGACACGGTTGTCATCCAAGGCTCGGGTCCCATCGGCGTGTTGGCGATCGTGGCCGCCAAGGAGATGGGCGCCGGTCGGGTGATCGTCGTGGGCGCCCCGGAACAGCCACGGCTGGCGTTGTGCCGCGAGTTCGGCGCCGAAGCCACGGTCTCGATCGAAACCGAGAAAACGCCGCAGGCCCGGATCGACGCCGTTCGCCAGATCGTAGGCGGTTACGGCGCTGATCTGGTTGTCGACTGCAGCGGGCATCCGTCCGCCGGCCCGGAGGGGATCGAGATGCTCCGCGACGGAGGCACGTATGTCGAGATGGGCCAGTTCACCGACGCGGGGGCCATCGAGACCAACTGGCACCGCTTCTGTACCAAAGACATCAACTTGTTGGGCAGTTGGGCCTTCACCGCGAACGACATCCCGCTAGCCATCGATATGCTCGATCGCGCTCGGGATCGCTACCCTTGGGACCGCATTCAAACCTGCTTCCCCTTCTCAGAAGAAGGCATCATGGACGCCGTGGAAAGCGCCATGGCCATGCGATCGGTCAAGGCCACGATCGTGCCTAACGGGAGCATCGTGTGATATGGGGAGATAAGGCGGGACAGCAAACAGGGCAAGAACGCCGAGCGCTGGTCTGCGGGGAGCGGCGCCCATGTGGGAACCGGTCCGGGTTAGACATTAGCCGGAGATCACACCGGTCGGCTCGGGTCGTCGGGCGGCCCATCTTTTTTTGCCGTCGGCGGCCCAAAAGCAAGCAAGCAGCGGGAGATGCGAATGATGAGCCAAAGATCGAGCCGCAGGGACTTTCTTGGCGCCGCGGTAGGGCTGAGCGCAATCGGTTTGGGCGCTGGCTGTTCAACAACGAGGGAGCAGGACGAAGCCGTTCCGCCGGATAGGCCCACGATGAAGCTGTCACTCTCTGTTCGCGTTGCGGAATCATTCCACAACAAAGAAAAGTCGGAGATGACGCTCGACGAACTGATCTCCCTAGCCAAGTCGGTCGGCTATCAGGCCATGTGCATGCGCGCTTCGCAGGTGGGGGTTCATACACCGCAAGAACGAGGCAGGGAAGCGGCCGAGAAGATCCGTCGGAGCGGCCTGGCTGTGTCAATGGTCACGGGCGACTTCGCGGTACCCCGCAACGATGAGCACGGTCCTGACGGCCTACGCAATATAACGCCCTATCTCGATCTGGCTGACACTCTCGGGGCTGACCTTATCCGCATTTGCATGAAAAAGGACGAGGACATCGTATGGGCACGGAAAGCGTCCGACGAAGCCGCTGAGAGGAACGTGCGCCTCGCCCATCAGGCGCATTGCGCAAGCCTATTCGAAACCGTCGACGGCTCGGAGCGCGTGCTTAAGGCTGTCGGCCGCAAGAACTTCGGAATCATCTACGAGCCGGCCAATTGGATGGTGGTCGGGCAGAACTACGGGCCCGAGACCATCAAGCGCCTAGCGCCCTACGTCTTCAACGTCTATGTGCAGAACCACCGGCTGAACCCTGACGCCGAACCAACTCTAACCACGTGGACCAAAGGACAAGTGCCCGTTGATCACATCGGCATTTGGGAAACGGGCGGCGTCGATTTCGACAGCGTCTTCGAAGGCCTCTACGCGATCGGATATACCGGCTACGTGACAGTCCACCAGGCTTTTGGCGGCATCATGTCGGTCACCGACGCGGTCACCAAGAGTCACGAATTCTTGAAGGCCTACGCTAGCGGCGGACCCGCTTGACTCCTGGGTTCGAACCAGGCCGCTGGCCGCGTTCACGTTTAGCCAACGGCCGCAAGTCTCGGCAAAACGACCGCCGAGCCATGCTCTACGGGACTCGGTCCTACGCCCTTTCAGGGCTGGCCCGTGGGTCCAGGGTATTACCCAGGGTTTCGCTTCGCTTCACCCTGGGCTATGATCCGGGCGGCGCTTCGCGCCTTGTCATGACAACAGGGCCAACATCCGCAAGTCTCGGCAATAGCGCTGCCAGGGCCACGCGCTACGGGACTTTTCGTCCTATCTTTTTCCGAATCTATGCTTCTACCGCGGCCTGCCAGGGGCCCCGGATACGGGTTGATAGGGTGCGGCTCCTTTGGTATCGCGCGGAGCCGCCAAAACGCTTTGGGATCGATCCCGTTGTTCTGTGTAACGCGGTCGGTTGATCGGCTCACCGACGGAGGCCATGGGGAGGACTTACTTCCCGGCCGGGGCGCGCCGGTCTGTCGCTCCCTGAAGGCCGGCGCTCTTACGGGGCCAGAATAACATGGCTGAGGGAGAGTCAGATCGTGGGGATAAGACGATCTTGTTGATGGCGGACGAGTTAGAAATTTCAAACTGGCGTGACAGGGTTTCGGGGAGTGGTGGGAGGAGTTCGGGCGCGGGGGATTGGCCGTTGGGACGGCTGATCTTTGCCCCACCCCAACACAGGCTCGTCAACATCCTCCGGGGGAGTGACCCGGGTCGCTGAACCCAATGACGCGGACACCGGAAAAGCACCGGGTCCGCGCTACACTGGCTTCTGAATCGTGAGACATAGCATCAGTCGCAGCCGCCCAGGCAAGAGCCGGTGGCAGAAAGTGGCGGAAATACGAGGGTCATCCCTCCGAGATTCCGCTTTCTGGGCCCCGTACCAGAATAGGGGACGGATTGGGGGTTAGAAGGGCCCTAGGGGCCTAAGTCGTTGAGGCGGCGAGGAGAAAAAATGTGAAAAGTCCGTGACCGGGATTTGAGGGGGTGCTGGAAAGTGTCCTTTCGACCGGATTTTCCGTGCCAAAACCGTGTCGTAGCGCAGTCCTAGCGCAAGGAAAACGCCGCCTAGCGTGCTGCTAGATTAGCAATAGCTCGCGGCAGAGGAAGGAAGATCGGCCGTTGCACGGCAGATTGGCCCCACGCTCAGGCCAGAATCTCGTTCACGACATGGCCGTGGACGTCGGTCAGTCGCTGCTCGCGCCCGCCGAAGTTGTAGGTGAGCTTCTCGTGGTCAAGGCCGAGAAGATGGAGGATGGTAGCGTGCAAATCGTGGATGGTCACGGGATCTTTCGCCACCTGGTCCCCGAGCTCGTCCGTTTCGCCGTAAGTGACGCCGCCTTTGATACCGCCGCCCGCCATCCAGATCGTGAAGCAGAACGGATGGTGGTCGCGCCCGTCGCCGTTCGCAGTATCGGGGGTGCGTCCGAATTCGCCCGCCCAGATGATCAGGGTCTGCTCGAAAAGGCCGCGTGACTTCAGATCCTTAATGAGGGCTGCGATCGCCTGGTCGGTTACGAAAGCGTTCTTTTCGTGGCCCTTCTTAAGCTCGCTGTGCTGATCCCAGGTGCCGTTCATGCTAAAGAGGTTCGGACAAGTGATCTCCACGAAGCGTACACCGGCCTCGATCAACCGCCGCGCGCGCAGGCATTGCAAGGCGTAACGACGTTTCGGCTTGTCTTCGGAATCCAGCCCGTAGAGCTTCTGTGTCGCCTCGGATTCCTTCGCCAAGTCCAGCACATCCGGCACCAGCGACTGCATACGGTAAGCCATTTCGTAGTTGGCGATTGCCGACTCGACGACATCACCGCCGCCCGTGTTTCGGAGGAAGTCGCGATCCTGCTGCAGTAGGGCGTCCAGCTTGGCCCTCTGCACGCGCTGGTCCTTGTCGGCCGGAGCGATGTTGTCAACGGGAGGACCTTCGTCGCGGATGTGAGTGGCCTGATGGGTTGCAGGTAAGAAGCCGTTCGCGAAGTTCTCGATTCCGCCCGGCGGAACGTAGGCGTCGCGGAGAAAAACGTAGCCGGGAAGATTCTTGTTTTCGCTCCCAAGCCCGTAGGTGACCCAGGAACCGAGGCTGGGGAAACCGCCGATGTTGCGTCCCGTGTGGAGAAACACGTTGCCCCGAGCGTGGAGCGGAAACTCCGACTTCATCGAGCGGATGATCGCGAGATCGTCCACGCAAGTCGCCGTGTGGGGAAACAGCTCGCTCACCGGGGCGCCGCATTGACCGTATTGCTTGAACTCCCACAGGCACCGCAGCCACTTTCGGTCAGGCCCCGCCAGGTAGTTGTCGAGCTTGGCGTGTTTGCCATCGAGCTCGGCAAGCTTCGGCTTGGGGTCGAAGCTTTCCATATGGGAAACTCCCCCCGGCATGAAAAGCAGGACTACGTTCGTCGCCTTCGGCGCGAAATGGGGTTGCGGGGATCGCTTGGCGGCAAGAGCTTCGCCCGCGGCGAGCGCGGAAAACGAAAGATAGCCGAATCCGTTCGACGCAAGCTTCAACGCGTCGCGGCGCGTCATCGCGGCCATGCAACCCGGACAACCGTCGTCCTTGGTGAATCGCTGCTTCATCCTTCACCCATTTTACTGAATGTACATAAATTCCTTGAGATTGAGAACCGCATGAGCCAGGTCTTTCCAAATCTCCTCGCTGTTCAGCAAGTCGGCGCGCGGTACTTGCCGCAGGCTGGCCAGTTCGCCGGCCAACCCGCGAAACCGCTCCTGTTCGATTTCGGTCGGGCCGCGGCCTAGCGTCATCCGAAACAAGTCCGTAATACGGTCCTCCACAGATGCCCCTTGACGATCCAGCAGCCTGTTCGCGCACGCCGTTGCCTCTGAGACCATGAACGGATCATTCAGAAGGGTGAGCGCTTGCGCCGGAACGTTCGTCACATCACGCCTGCCGCGCGTGGCCATGGGCATCGGGTAATCGAAAGTCTCCAGAAACTTGGCTCCTTCCATCCGGGTCACTTTGAGGTAGATGCTGCGCCTGCCCTCGCCATCAAGCGGTCCAGAGAAGAGTCGGCGATAGTCCTTCGCTTCCGCGCGGTTTGGATGGATGCTCGGACCGAACATAGAATCCTGAAGCTTGCCCGACGTCAAAAGGATGGAGTCGCGCAACGCCTCGGCTCCCAAGCGGCGGAGCGGGTAGTGATGCAACAGCGAGTTTTGCGGGTCGGCCTCCACCGCATCTGGGGCAGCTTCTCCGGCCTGCTGAAAGGTTTCAGAGAGTGCCAGCAGCCGAATCATCTTCTTGATGGACCACCCTTCCTCGACGAAGCGAGCAGCCAAATAGTCCAACAACTCGGGATGCGTTGGCCTGTCGCCGATGAGTCCAAAGTTGTCAACCGACCCTACGATTCCCCTCCCGAAGACGTGATGCCAAATGCGATTTACCATCACCCGCGCCGTCAGCGGGTTGTCGGGGCTCGCGATCACTTCGGCCAGCTCCCTCCTGCCGCTTCCGGAGACCGTGCGCGCCTGGTCCTCCAAAAGATGCCTCAGGAAAAGGCGTGCGGCCGGCTTCCCATAGCCTTTCGGATCTCCGCCAATCAAGACAGGGAAATCAAGACCCGGTCCACCGTCCGCCAGACCTTCGACCACCCGCGGTGGGGAGATGCGCGCCTCAACGGCGCGGTACTCATCAATCAGCGCGCGCAACCGCGGGCTGGCGCTCGTTTGGTTCGAAAGCAGATCGTTGCGGGCAAGCCAGTCCAACCAACGGGCATCGTCGTCAGTGGCTCGGCCCGCAGCCCAGTTGGTCACGGCCATCCGGACCGAGGCGGCGTAGCGGGCCGCTAGGTCGTTCCAGTCGCTCGGTGCACCGGCATCGAAGAGCCGCATCATGTGCGACAGCTCCTCGCGCGGCGCTTCGTCAACGTCGTGCAGCACCGCCTCAACGATTCCGAAATAGGACGTTGGCGACTCCATCTCCCCGGGTTGGGCCTTCAGCCTTTTCGGACGGTCGGGGATTCGCGGGTTCTCCCATTTGGTCACCAATTCGACGAAAACTGGGAGCTGCTTTTGCTCGGCTTCGGTCTCGAGCTTGTTCCACGTCAACGAACGGCCTCTGAGGATCTCGTACTTTTCTCCGATTGCGCAGTTGTCGATGACCTTGCGGTGGGCACCGAGCATGCCGCCCATCGCACGGACGCTCAGATACTTTTTGTCCTTGGGAAGAGTGGGAGACCGCAGGGCTCCATTCAAGCGGCTCGATAACGTATGCGTGTAAACACCCGCGGGGAATATACCCGCAACCGCTCGGTCTCCCTCGGGCGCAACTGCAAAATCGCCGCCGGCAACCGGTCCCTGCCTCAGCCCGCTGCCTGACGCTTGCCAGTTGCTTCCATGCTTGGAACGGAAGTCCGCAAAGGGCTCGAAGTTGGCGCTGTTAAACTCCGCACGCTCGGTCAACTCCCCCCGGTAGAGAGCCGCCAATTCACCGGACGCGGACTGGAACGCTGCCTGCGAACTACCGCCCCCATCCAACAAGACAGCCCAAGGGTGACCGGGGTCCGCGAGTCCCTGTTCCGGACAGCTGACGGCGTTGCGCCAAGCTTCGATGCGATTCGGGTCCAACTCCTCAGGAATCGATGACTGGGCGGGGCTCGAAGAAGGTGCGGAAGCAAGCAAATACTGAGCCACATCCTTCGCTTCGCTGAGCCAGATCTTCGCAAGCTCGTTTTTGATCCGCGGTTTTAGGCGGCGGAGCTTCGCCGTTTCCTCGGCGTGGACCTCCGACGTGTCGATCGTGTGAGCGACAACGCGGCTGCTATTGAGGATGCCGTACAGACCGTAGTAGTCTTCGGTCGGAATCGGATCGAGCTTGTGGTCGTGGCAGCGCGCGCAAGAGACGGTGAGCGCCTGAAACGTCTTCGTCAGCGTGTCGATCTGGTTGTCCATAACGTCGAGCGCGATTCCGCGGAACATGATGCAATCGTCGTGCCCGGCTTCGCCAAGACGATAAAACGCAGTCCCAATGACGGATTCGTTGATACGCTCATCGTGGTTGATCCTCGGTTCCTCCAGCAGATCCCCGGCGATGTGTTCGCGTACCAACTGGTCGTAGGGAACATCGGCGTTGAAGGCCCGGATCAGGTAGTCGCGATAGCGCCACGCGCCGATGATTTCGTAGTTCCACTCGTAGCCGCGCGTTTCTCCGTAGCGCACCAGGTCGAGCCAGTGCCGCGCCCAGTGTTCACCGAAACGCGGCGAAGCCAGCAGGTCGTCCACTAGGCTTTGGTAGGCATCGGGTGAGCTGTCGGCAACAAACCGATCGGTTTCGTCCGCCGTGGGCGGCAGGCCTGTCAAAACGTAACTCAGCCGGCGGATCAGTATGCGGCGCTCGGCCGGCTCGGCAGGAGCGAGGCTAGCCTCTTTCAACTTGCGATAGAGGAAACGGTCCGCCGGGTTGCGCGACCACCGCGCCTCGGTGACTTCCGGTAGTGGTGGTTTCTTCACCGGCTGGAAGGCCCAGTGTTCCCGGGCCAGCCTTTCGTATTGGTCGTTGCCGGCGGCTACCGCGGGCGAGACGGGCCAGGGAGCGCCCCGCCGAACCCACTCTTCGAGCGCCGCGATCTGGGATTCCTCGAGCCTGCCGCCCAGCGGCATCTGCACTCCCTCGTGGCGGACGGCTTGGATGAGTAGGCTGTCTTCGGGCTTGCCCGAGACCAGCGCGGGACCGCGCTTTCCGCCCTGCATCATGCCCGCCCGAGAGTCAAGGCGTAACGAGTTGGACTGCTTTTCGGGGCCGTGGCAGCCGTAGCAATTGGTGGCGAGTACCGGACGGACGCGCGTCTCAAAGAACTCGATGTCAGCCGGTGCAGGCGGCGGGTTTTGTGAGGCCACCGGGGGGACGGTCCCACAGAGTACGCCGGTCCATATTATGCAACGTGCAATCGAACCGAGAAGGCGCAAGTTTAAGACTCCTCGCCCGTAGGTTAACATCCCGCGGAGTATCCTCTTTGCGACTGATTCCGCACCCGTACCTTGAACAGGTGACGAAAAATGGGTACAGCCAAGTACAGCCACCGATTTTTGGAGTCCGCCTTAATCAGACACAAAGCGCTTAACGAGCGAAAATCGGATGGCAGTCCCCATTTTTTGCGCGGAGTGCCCTCTCCAAGCGCTCCCTACCCGCGTTGCAACACCTTGACGTTAGCGGAAGCTCTTCGCGCAGCGAAAGCCCACGTTCGGACTGCGCTCGGCGGGCCGCGCGAAACTGCGATAGGCGCAGGTGAGAAACTTCGGCAAATCTGCCCAGGACCCGCCCCTGAGGACTCGATACAGTCCGCTCTCGGGACCTTGCGGGTTTGTCTGGGGCGCGCGCTGGTAGTAGTCCTTTTCGTACCAGTCGGCGCACCACTCCCAGACGTTCCCCGCCATGTCGCACAGTCCGAAATAGCTTTCGGGAAAACGACAGACTTGGCCGGGGCCGGTGATGACGTCGAAGTGGACGTCTTCTTTCGTGGGATCCCGGTCACCCCAGGGATAGACGGCTCCCTCGGCAAGACCGCGACAGGCGCGTTCCCATTCAGCCTCCGTCGGTAGTCTCTTGCCCGCCCACCGGCAGTAGGCCGAGGCATCCCCCCAGTCGACATTTACTACCGGATAGTCGTGTTTACTACGCGGCAATTGTCCTTTAGGCCAATAGTAAGGTGCGGCCCGGCCGGTCGCCTCGACGAACGCCGCGAAGTCCTGGTTCGTCACTTCGTGCCGGTCGAGGTAGAAGTGATCGACAAAGATCCCGCGGACGGGGCGATCGTCTTTGAGCAGGGTCGGGAACCACTTCAGCCCGTCGTCGGGCAACGCGTGGGAGCGGCCTCGAAGAAACTCGCCGCCGGGGACAAATACCATTCCCGGCTGGCCGGCCTGCGCAATAAGAAGCGAAAACTGGAAAAGAAAACTAACCGTAAATGGTCGCAATCTCATCTGTGGGGATGTGACCGTTGGCTCCCAGGGGGTCTACGTAAACGTAGGGGCGGCCCGACGGTGCGTTGCGAATCTCCTTGCTCCAGTCGATCCCCAGGGCGGAAAACATGGTCGCCGCGACGTTTTCTATCCGTGGCTGCTCTTTTCGCCGCCATCCGGTTTCCAGGCATTTCTCACCCGCCCGATCCGAGCGGCCCAGGACGCGGCCGCCCTTGACCCCGGCGCCGGCGAAGAGCGCCGGAAAGCATTTGTTGTAATGATCGCGGCCATTCATATTGTTGAGAGCGCCCGGAGTACGGCCGAATTCGCTCATGGCGACAACCAGCGTTTCGTCGAGCAAAGTCTCTTGGGGGTTGTTCCCCGAAGGTGTCGACGCGAGATCCTCCAGCAGCGCCGAGAAAGCCTGGTCGAACTCCTCGCACAGCTTATAGTGGTTGGACTCCGCCTCGCGGTCCCAAATCTTCACGTGGTGATCCCAACCAGGGTGGCAAACATGAATGTAGCGCGTACCGGCGTCGCTGGCGAGCACGTTGCGTGCAAGAATCGAGGCAACTCCGACGAGCGTGTCGCCATATCGCTCGCGCTCGTCGCTGCTGATTCCGAAGGCGGCCGGCCAGCGATCATCGGAGAGCAATTTGTAGGCGGCGTCGTAAAAATCGTTGTAGCCCCTTATTTCCCTGCCATACCCAACCGACCGAGAGCGCTCCACTTCTCGGATTTGGCTCAGCAAAGACCAGCGCTCCTCGAGCAAATCCACTGCTTTCGCGTCGAGCGCCATCCCTGTCTCGATAGCTTCGGTGTTGATGTCAACCACCGAAAACCTGGGTGGAAGAAACCCTGTCGATAACGCCCCGGCAGACCCCTTTTCCAGATTGAACGACATATAGATGGGGAACGTGTCGTTCGGACGGCGCTGGGGTTCGAGCTCCATGGCGATCACCGAGCCCAGGGCCGGAATCTCCCGGGCGAAGGCGAGGTTCATCTGCCGCCCGGTCTGAACGTAGTATTGCGCCCTAAAATGCACCTCCTCGTGGCTCAGCATCGAACGCAGGATGGCGAGTTTGTCCAGGTGTTTCTCGAGGCGCGGAAACAGAAGGTGCGGCAGCGAAAGGTCGGAGTTTATTCGTCGGACGTCTAGGTCGTCGGGCGATCCTTCGTTTTCTTTGAAGTCAAACGATTCGGTGTGGCTGACGGCGCCGGAAATCTCGAAGAACAGAACGTTGCGCGCGTTGCCGCGGGGGTGAAATCTCGACGTCGCGGCTGCCGCATGCAGGGGCCATGCGCCTTCAACCGAAGCTCCTAGAAGCCCCAGACCGCCGAGGCGCAGCAGGTCCCGGCGAGTGCTGAACACTTCCCCTACGGTCTTCGTTCTCGACATAGGGCACCCCTAATAGTTGAACAGGAACTCCACGTTGTTGATCAGCGCCCACTGCAGGTTCTGCGCCCCCTCGACGCGGTTCCTTCCGAGCGCGGCCAGAGCTATTTCTTCCTCGCGATCAGATGGCGGTCGCGAAATCGTGGCCAAGAACATCTCTTCCACTACACGAGAGTCTTCCGAATATCGATCAAGGAGTTGTTGCACCCTGCCGCAGTCCTCCGCGAGAACCCGCTCCGCGACTACGGGCGACTGCATCAACACTAGTGGATGCAGAAGCGATCCGACGATCTTACGGGGCGGGGTATTTCGGTCCGACTGCCCGAGAGTCTCCATGAAGTGGCGGATTTCGCGTCCCTCTGAGGGTCCGCTGAGCTGCATCGCCATGCCCACCGTTCCATCACCAAACTCAAAGTTGCCGGGGCGGTCAGTTGCGACCACGACAGCGTCATGTAGCTCTTCGGCCCCGAGCCTGCGAACGAACTTGCGGGCGTAGTACTTGGTGTAAGAATCCTTCCACGGGGCGGGGAAGCGAGCCGATAACTGATAGGCGCTCGAACGGCAAATCGTCGACATCAGGTGCTTGAGACTGTATCCGCTGCGCTCGAAATCTTTCCCTAGCTCATTGAGTAGCTCCGGATGAGAAGGCTGTAGCTCCCACCCCTCTGGCAGATTCTCGGGGTCCTGGCGTTCGAGGTCGAACTCGTCATACGGCTCGACAATTCCAAAGCCCATAAGCTGGGACCAGAAGAGATTCACCGTGGCCCGGGCGAACTGGGGATGACTGGTGAGCATCCTAGCCAAGGCCGCGCGGGGCTCGTCCTCGGGCTTCATCCGCTCGGCGGTCAGGATGAAAGCCGGCTCGCTGGACCCGCCAAGGCGAGGAACTCGAATCATGCTGGGACCGGTGGTGTCGTAGCCGGGGGCGTGATCGTCGATGATGAACTCCCCAGCCTCGGGCTTCCCGTTTTCCCAGAACATCTGATAGCGGGTCCGGCCCAGGAAAGCCGCATACTGGAAGAACTCTTGTCGCGTGGTGCGGCTTAGCCAGACATTGACCTCCTCGAGGTGTCGTTGGCCATCGTGGCAGGAGACACAGGAGAGGTTGATGCCGAGAAACGCTTTCGCATAGATGATGGCAAGTTCGTCATGGGTGTCCAACTGATGGACCATGCCGAAATCGTCGCCATCATCCGGGTAGGGTTTGCCCTGAACATGTTCGCGGGCAATCAAGTTGGCCGCCGCTATGACATGGTTGCTCTTGGCCGAAGCGGCAATGATAGCCCGGGCGATTTGGTCATAGGGCCGATCGGAGCGTAGGTTCTCCTTCATCCAGTAATGAAAGAGAAACTTCCCCCGACCCATCTTGCCGTTGGCCCGAAACAGGTCCATGAAAAAGTACGACCACTTGTCGACCCAGGCTTCACTATCCAGAAGCTGGTCAATCAGCTTGTCGCGCTTGGCCGGATCTCGGTCGGCTAGGAAGGTTCTGACCTCCTTGGGAGAAGGAATGCGGCCCGCGAGGTCAAGCTTGACGCGACGGAGAAACTCTCGATCGGTCGAGAGAGGAGCATAGGGAACGCCGTCGCGCTCGATCTTTCGGAAAATGAACCGGTCGATGAAGTTCCGCCGCGAGACCGGATTTGCCGCTGGTTGTTCCCCCTTCAGCGTGGAATCAACCAGGCGCTCGGTCAGCGATCCCGCGTCGTTCGATTTGGGCGCTGCGAAGAGTGGTGCGTGGGTCTTGGAGAACTGCTCCGGCGGCATCGCCTCCGGTTTGGCTTCACGGGGTTGCTTCACAGGTTCCTCGCTCTGACCAAACAGGGCGAACCCGCCAATCCAAACCCACAGGACTATTAACAGAATCCGCTTCATGGGCGGCCTCTACTAGCCCGCATTTCTCACCACGACCGCGGTGGACGAGGCGAAAGGCCCGGCGGCCATGGCGCGCGGCAACACTTCGTGCACATCGCCCAACGTACAGTCTGTCGACAAGCGGGCGCGATAAATCGCGCCCCTACATCTCTGATGGCGGGCATTTGCTTCCACTCCTGCCGACCGCTGGTGAGAAATGCGGACTAGAACGTCTAAGGGCATGGTACGTAAAGGCAACTTGCCTGTCAATGCGGGTATTGACCACCACTCCCGGCGCTGTTAATTTCGGCAACTCCCGACAGGAGACCTGGCAGACCGTGGTGAAAGTATACGTCGCTCGCCTTTTTCTCGGGTGCGAACCGACCGAGGATTCGCAACAGCTCATGAGCTGCCGCTGGAGCCTTAACGTCCCCTCGCAAGATAGCTTGGGCGCGGGCATCGAAACCGTACAAGCTGCGATTGGCCCCGTGGGCAGGGCGCAACGTGGCCCCATCGAAGGCCACCCCCGCAAACAAGCCGCGGGAGCGAGCATACGTTAGGATCTCGATACGCAGAAAGGTGTCGGTGTTTCCCGACGCGGAGCGCCCAACCGGCCCGGCCGCCGCCGCCCCGTCGACTCCGATCGTGAAGCTGGTCCGGAGAAGTTTTCGGATGCTTTCCTTGCCGAGGAACACCAAGACGAGGTCCGTGGAACTTCCGCCGATTTGGAACCCGACGTTGCCGCCCTCAATGCGGAACGTGGCCGGCGCGCTCCAGTCTTGAGCGGCAGTCCGGCAGCTCACCACGCCCTTGCCGTATTTGGCCCCGAAACCCAAAGCTCCCTTCCACACCGAAGGAAACACTCCGACGCACTCCGCCCTCTTTAGGAGGCCTTCAGGAATGCCCGCGTCGCTTCCGGAAAGCGTGTCTCTCAGCACCATGGCGGCCGCGTCCACCCGCTTGGCAGCCCTCTGTGCATCCGCCACGAGCTTCGCGGGGCTGATCAACGTCAGCAAGAAGATGGCAGCGCCAATCGCAACCAGGCAGCGAGCTGTTGCTGATCTATGATTCACCTCGGGCAAGAAGGGGCGCACGAGGCCACCCCGATTATCAGATTCCCGTCTATCGGCCTTCATAAGACCTCCTCCTTTTACTACTTTCCGGTGCAAATGGTGGCTTGGGACAGTCAGCCAATTTCGCGACCGGACACATCCGCAACTTGCTAATTCTTCGTACGCGCGAAATTGGTGACAGTCCCCGCCGCGAGCCGCAATCGCATTTTGCACCGGAAAGCAACTAATGTTTACTAGACGAATACTTGTTCAGGGTCGCCAGCAAGTTCTGCGTTGACTCCGGCGCAGGTATGTCGCCGCTCAAGATCTGTTTTGGCTCAACCTCTTTGCTATAGATCTTCAAGTTGGCGTCATGGTCGGGCCGCAGCGTGGCGCCCTCCAGTGAAATGCCGGCAAAGACACCGCGCGATCTGGAATAAGACAGAATCTCGGCGTGCATCTGAGCGTCCGTCTGAGCTGTTGCCGTCCGACCCACCGGCCCGCCTGCCACCGCGGCGTCCGCTCCTAGGGTGAACTTGCTTTGAATGAGCTTTTCCGCACCACGCTCATTCATTACCAGTAGGACAACGTCGGTCGAGCTCCCGCCGATCTGTAATCCAAAACTGCCTCCTTCGATGCGAACCGTCGAAGGTCCCGTCCAACCCTTGTTGCCCTTGCCGCGGCAGTTCAGCACGCCCTTGCCGTACTTCCCGCCGAAACCTAAACCAGCCTTCTTGACGCCGGGGATGATCGCCACGCATTGCGCCTTGCCAAGCAAATCTTGGGGAATAGCACTGTCCTTGGCCCCCATGATTTCATCAAGGACCCGGGCTGCCTTGTCACAACGCTCGACCGCCTTGTTCTTCCGGGCGGCTAGGCTTACCACTGTCAGAATGAGCAGAATGCTGACTCGAACTTTCATAGGATCCCTCCTTGGACCATACCTATTCTAGATCAGCCAGCCACCTGCCAGTCTCGTCAAATCGTTCCTTAAAGTACGCTGCTAGGCGATGACGCGAGCGCTATCGTCCGAAACATGTTCTATCACTTATGTTTTAACATATCCACCCGCCGGTGCAGCGTCAAAAACAGCCCAGAAGGCGATTTGTTCGGTCTCTGCTAGGATCGACCAAGCCGATCACGCTTGGCAGGGCTGTCGGTGCTCGACTGGCGTCCGACGGCGGGCAAACCCGAAACTGAGTTCATGAGCTACGAGCCGGCAGCTCCCATCCTCCTGGAAAACGTGACCTATCGCGTCGGGGAGACGGCGCTCGTCTCGGGCCTGTCGCTGAAAGTCGAAGCGGCTCAGACACTGGTGCTGTTAGGTCGCAGCGGCTCAGGCAAAACGACGGCCCTTCGTCTTATTAACGGCCTCATCAGGCCGACCGAAGGGCGTGTCCTGGTCGAGGGCAAGAGCACCGACCAGTGGGACCCCATTCGCCTTCGACGCAAGATCGGCTATGTCATCCAGGAAGTCGGCCTTTTCCCACACTTCACGGTGTCACAGAACGTGGGCCTTGTTCCGATGCTCGATGGATGGAACGAGCCCGACGTCGAGCGTCGCACCGACGAGCTACTCACGAAGGTCGGACTGGACACAGCGCTGCTGCGCGAACGATACCCGCACCAGCTTTCGGGTGGACAGCGGCAGCGCGTTGGGGTGGCGCGCGCTCTAGCCGCCGATCCGCCGTACCTGTTGATGGACGAGCCCTTCGGTGCGCTCGACCCCATCACGCGAACTGAGATTCAGCGCGAGTTTCTGAATATCCGCGGAAGCCTGGGCAAGACAATCGTTTTCGTGACCCATGATGTGCGCGAGGGATTGTTACTCGCTGACCAGCTTGGCGTTCTCGAAGGAGGCCGGTTGGTTTGGTCGGGGACGCCCGAGCAGTTCCGTCGGTCGGACGACGCTTCCGCCGCGCCCTTTCTGGAGTGTTTATCGTGAACCTATTCAACTACCTTCAGCAGTATCAAACACAGTTAGCCGGACGGACTCTGGAGCACCTCTGGCTTGTCGCACTGTCGATCGGCATCGCGGCGCTGATCGGGATTCCATCAGGCGTGCTACTCACTCGGCGGCCTACGCTCGAGCGGTGGGTTCTGGGAGTCGCCAACACCGCCCAAACAATACCTAGCCTGGCCCTTTTCGGATTCCTCATTCCCCTGCCCTGGATCGGGGGGGTCGGTCCGCGATCGGCCGTTGTTGCTTTGGTGCTGTACGCGTTGTTGCCCATCATCCGGAATACCTATGTGGGAATTAAGGGTGTGGACCGCGCGGTACGGCAAGCAGCGGAAGCAATGGGCATGACCGACTGGCAGCTTCTGCGGCTCGTCGAGCTGCCGCTGGCGGCTCGCACGATCATGGCCGGCTTGCGTGTCGCGACGGTCACGGGCATCGGGATCGCCACGATCGCTGCCCTCATAGGCGCGGGAGGCCTCGGAGAGTTCATCTTTCGCGGTATCCAGTCAGTCAACACGGGTCTGTTGTTGCTGGGCGCGGTACCGGCGGCGCTGATGGCACTGGCCGCTGATTTCGGGCTAGGCTTGATTGAGAGGCGGCTCGTGAGAGGACAAGCTGCGTAATAGCCCGACGTTGCCGGCAAGCCCGCGGGCGCTTGTGAAGAATTTCTCAGAGCTGCCGGGCGTCGTTACGCACTAGGACACGGTTTTCCACCCAGATTGTGAATTCGCCGAAGCAAAAGCCGATGCGTTTTCGTTGGCCGGGCGGTTTCTGGCGGTCCCTCATCAGCATCCTGATCGGCAACGCCATCTACTACGGGCTGGTGGACTTTCTTCCGGGCCCCGCGCGGCACGAGCCTTTCGCCTTCGACTGGGGGCTGGTCGTGGACCTTTGGATATGCGTATCCGTCTACGGTCTGAGTCGCCTGGTCTGGCCGGTTCGAAAAGGGTAGGGCGCCAGGCTAGCGCGGCGGCGAAGACTCTTTACTGGAGACGCGAGCGCCGGAAGCATGTTTTCGCTCCGAAGCTGCTGCCCTGTTCGATTCGAGCTGCCTCCAAAGGGCTTGGAGGTCTTTCAGGTCAAGTTGATGGGCTCTCTGCTCGGCTTGAACCAGCTTCGACACGTGAGATCGACCGTAGACGCCCGACAGATTGTTCAGCAAGGTCTTGCGGGGTTGCCGGAAACAATGCTGTAGAAACTCGACAAAACCGACTTCGACGTTCCGGCCGTGCCCCAAGGTGAAACGCACCAGGGCCGAGCTGACTTTTGGTGGGGGCCGAAAAAGTTCCGGTGGCACGGCAAAGAGCCACTCCGGCTCACTATAGAGTTGACACAGAACGCTTAGAAAGCCGTAGTCGGAATCCCCTCTTTTTGCGACCACCCTTCGGGCCACCTCCTCCTGCATCAGAAACACGGCCTGGGAGACTCGGTCGGCCACGGCAAAAGTCTTCTTCAGGATCGGGGACGTGATGTAGTAGGGAAGATTCCCGACCACCAACACGGGACCCTCGGTGCGGCTCGCGATCAGCTCGGGAAGATCAACAGTCAGAATATTCGCGGGGACGATTTCCACGTCCGGCGACCCGGCGAACCTCTCCTCCAGACTTGTCACCAGCCGGGGATCAATTTCCACGGCGACGATCCGGGCACCGCGGGCGAGCAATGGTTTTGTCAGTGCCCCGTGCCCGGGACCGATCTCGATCACAACGGAACCGGGCTCGATCGGAAGCGCGGCAGCGATCTTCTCGAGCACCTCGCGGTCACGGAGAAAATGCTGACCCCACGGAGGCCGTGGCTTCGCACGCGGCACGGTTTCAGTGTAGCGAGTGGATCCCGGATCAGCCGTTTCGTCGGTGCATGACCTTGCCCACAGCTTTCAGCGGACGTTCTTCGGTGCATTCACTCGGTCGCGAATCCCGCGGACCAATCGCTTCGGTCCGGGTGCTTCGGGTACAAGCTGAGCCAACTGTTCGGCGTAGGGCAATGCCTTCCGAAAATCGGCCTGCTGAAGATAGAAGGTAGTCACCGCGTTGAGGATGTCCGGATCGGAAGGGTCCAGGTCGTAGGTTTTTAAGAGCTGGGCTTCCGCCTGCGGTCGCCGCCCCAACTGCTGAAGCGACAGGGCGTAGTTGTAACGGACTCGCGCACGCCCCGGAAGCAGTTCGACCGCTTTCTTCAGGCTGGCTGCTGCCTCTTCGAGTCGGTTCTCCTCGGCCAGCAAGAGACCGAGGGAGTAATGAACCTCCCCCTCGTCAGGCGAACTGTTTGCTGCTTCGCGAAGGACACGTTCCGCGTCACTGTTACGGCCGATTTGGTTGTATAAAGTCGACAGATTCAGCTGGGCCGGCAGGAAACCAGGATCTAACTCGAGGGCGGTCGCATAGTGCTGCTCCGCGCGATCGGAGTCTCCCAAAGCGGCGTATGTGGCGCCTAGGGTCAGATTCGCTCCCGGAGTGTCCGCCATCGCCACTTGAACTTCCTCGAACTCTCCGAAGGCGACGTCGAACTGACTACGCCGGCTTGAGTTAAGTAATGCCCGTGGAACCCATGCCAGCACCCGCGCCGCCTCGATGCGCACAGCGCGGACGGGGTCTTGGAGCAGCGGGGCAAGGGCGGTCACCCTTAGATTCGGCGGAAGTCCCTGCAGTGCCGCCGCTACGTTAGTGCGTATCAGGGGGTCTTCGTCGAGGGTCAGAGACACGATCGCGGGAAGATGTTCAGGGGGATAATTGCGCAACAGCTCTAGCGCCGTCGCGCGCGCGATCGAAGGCTGATCCGTGTCTTTCGCAAGCTGGATTAGCTTTTCCGGTGCATCCTTGTGCCCCGACCGGCCGGCTGCGATAGCTTCGGCGAAATGGGGCTCTGATTGGCGCTTCGATCCGTACCACTCCTTTACACGGGCAGCGGCCCATTGTGCTGTCTGATCCTCATGGCATGCGTTGCAGGCGTTGGGGGTGTTCAGCGTCACTGAAAGGTCGGGGCGCGGTATTCGGAAACTATGGTCGCGACGGGGATCGACCACCATGTAGGTCCGTGCCCGCATGTGGCACTCCACACACGCTGCCCCTTTTGACGCCGCAGGGTGGAAATGGTGCCGCGGCGTATCGTAGTTCTTCGCCTGCAGGTTCGGAAAGTCCTCCGGGGGCGCGGTCTGATGGCAGCGGACGCAGAGATCGTTCCCGGGCCTCCGAAGTTCCAGGCTGTGCGAGTTGTGGCAGTCGGAGCACCGTACACCTTCGCGATACATGCGGCTTTGGGTGAACGAGCCGTACACATAAACCTCGTCGAGGATTTGACCGTCCGCGTGATAGAGACCCTCGCGTAGTGGCGCGACCAGAAAATCGTCCAGCAGTGGCCGACCATGCTGGTCGCTGGGACTCACCTGGTGGCGACGCGAATGACACCGCGCGCAGTTGTCGACTTCGTATTGCGGGTCCGTCGCTTTGAAGTCCACGACGAGCTGGTGATCGCCTGGCTCCGGGACGCTTCCCGGCGGAATGGCGCGGGCCCAGGCGACGTGCTCTTCGGCGGGACCGTGGCAGGCTTCGCAACTAACGTTAATCTCGCTCCAGGACGTCTGGTAGGAGTCCGTCTTCGAATCGTAGTTCTTGTGCAAATTCGTGGAGTGACATTCGGCGCACATCACGTTCCAGGTTTGATAGCGTCCGGTCCAGTGGAGAGGATCATCGGCCGTGATTCTTTCGTCCGGGTACAAGTGGAACCAACGCCTGTCGCGGACATCCCAAGCGATGGTCAGACTTTGGAGACGGCCGCCCGGGAACTCGATCAGGTATTGCTGCAGAGGATCGACGCCGAAGGTGTATTTGATTTCATAGTCGGTGAGTTCTCCGTCCGGTCCCTCGGTGCTGACGTAATATTTTCCGCCCGCGCTGAAGAAACGAGACGTGACACCAAAATGCGTCAACGTCGAGTTTTCAAAATCACCGAGCACACTGGTCTCATTGGCGTGTCGCATGGCCCAATCGTGATGAGAACCGGACCACTCCTCGAACTGCTGCTCGTGACATTCGGTGCAATCTTGATTGCCGACAAACCGCATATCCTTCGCCCCGCGACCTTCCATTTGCCGGGGCCAAGTTTGCTGGTTGGTCCCACAGTTCACAAGGAGCAACGCAACACCAAGGACGGTCATCAAAAGACCCGCCACCAGGCCCATCGTTGAAAGTAGTCGGGGGTAGAAGCACATGAGGCGTGAGCTCAGTGGCGGTCGGCGCCAGAAGGGTTCGAGAGTCGACTTCGTCAGTGGTGACGGCTTCGGTCCCTCGAGCATGTAGGTGAAACCGCTCCGGCCCAGCTTGCCCATCGCCTTCTTGACATTCTATGGCTAGCTCTCCGAGGGTAGCGCACCACCCAGGGGGTGGCAGGGCTAGATTCAACAGGGGAGGTCAGCCTGGTGCCTGGCTTTAGAGATAGCCGGGACGCGTAGCAGCCCGTGGTGAAAGCATAAGGTGGCGAAAAATGGGTACAGCCAGCCAATTCGCCTCAGGCCAAGTGCTTTGTTTCGAGGGTCATGATGGGAGGCGAATTGGTGGCAGTCCCCATTTTCCGCTCCTGCACGACTTCTACCGCGGGCTGGTATAGGTAGGCGTCCGGTGGTATGGCGGATCGTGAACGTAATCTTCCAGAACACGCTAGAAATCCACCTGAAAGCGGGTCTGGAATAAGTGTGCCTCTCCCAGGTCGACGCGGTCGGCGAATACGTAGTTCCACATCAAGCGGGTTGTGGGATTGAGATACCAGTTTAGGCCGAGGGTCACATCTCGCAGTTCGCCACCGTCGATCAGCCGATCATTTAGGTCAATCTGCGAGTAGCGGAGTGCGATTTCCCATGCTCCCCGTCCGTTCTGATCTCCGAGATTGTGCAAGGGCTTCACGCGGTTGAAGTGCCCCCCTGAATCACGATACGGGCGGTGCTCCCCGGTAAGGAAATAACTGCCTTGGGCGTAGAACGACCCGAAGCTCAAGTCCGCGCCACCTGGCTGGTGCACTGAATTGTGAATGTATTCAGATTGAAAAGAGGCCGGCCCTACCACCAGCGCCGCTTCGACACCAACCAAATCCAACGATTCAGCCGGGAACCGGCCTGTGTTGACGAACCTGGTTGTCAGGTGCGCCTCGGGCCGTTGCCGGATGCGTAAAGTGTCGCCCGTTGGGTTGCGGTGGCTATAAGCCAGCCCGAGGTGTAACAGCTTGGATCCCCCGTCCGCATACCATGGGCTAGTGGTGACCCGTCCCGTTACCGCATAGTTTCCGGGACCGCTGGCCTCGCCGAAACCATCCGAGTCGCGGAATGTGCCCAGGGCCCAAGTCAGGCGCTTGTCCATGCCCGTGTTGGCGATCATCATGCCACTGTTTCGCTCGGGCGCGAACACGTTTGCGAGGGATCTCTCCATAAAGGTGATGTACTTGCTGCTGGTCTGCATTTCTAGGCTAAACGGCTCCTTGAAGTGGCCGACCTGAAGCTTTCCTACGCCAGGAAGCTTCTCGATCCCAATGTAAACGTCCTTGAAACCGGCGGCGCCCCCGGCGAAATCGTACTGAGCCTTGAAGCTCACTCGGTCGTACATACGACCTGAAAGGTATAGCCTCGCGCGGCGAAACTCCGTGCCGTTCACCACGGGCCCCAGCGCTTCATTCAGCTCGTCGCCAGTGGAGAAAAAGCCCCAATCGTTCATAATGCGCCCCCCGATGCGGAGGCGTTGAGACTCATCCGCCGAGTCGAGGCGCAGACCTTCCTTCCAATACACTTTCAGGTTCTGAGTGGAGGGTCTCGAAGAAGGTTGAGGTTGTTTGTCAGTTGGAGATGCCTTGGCCTGCTCAGTTGGAGGCGCCGGCGGTTGCTGCGAAGCTTCGGGAGAAGCGTATGCCCGAGGAAGCGACGTACCTGGAACTTCGGGGACGCGTTTGCCATCCGACGTTCGTTCCGCCGGGGACAGATCCTGCCTCAGTTCGGCCACTTGACGCCTGAGTTCTTCGAGCAGGGCTCCCTGGGCTTCCAACTGCCGCTGCAGCTTGTGCGTAAGCACTTTCAGTTGTTGGACTTCTCCAGGCTCGTCGGAAGCGAGAGCCGCCGGCTCCGAAGCATTTCCAGTCCCCGAAGCGGGAGAGTCGGGCGCGGCGAAACATTCGATTGAAAACAACACGACTACAATGATCCTGGCTAGACTGGCCACCGTTACCTCCCGAACGCTTCCGGTGTTGTCATTGTGGACAACGAGTGCCTTCCATCTTACGCTCGTCACGGACGGAGATCCCCGGCACAACAAGGTCTCTCCGGCCCGAACCAACTTACGGACTAGCAGCCCGTGGTCAAAGTAAACTTCGCGAAACATTGGGTACAGCCAGCCAATTCGCTTCAGGCTGAGTCCTTTGTTTCGAGGACCATGACGCGAGCGAATTGGTGGCAGTCCCCATTTTTCGCTCGAGGACCATTTTTGCCACAGGCTGCTAGAGTCCACACTTGTAGACTTTCACCCCCACGTTACAGACGTGTTACGGGAATGTTAAGGCAGGGTTAAGCTCTCGCGAAGATCAGATTAAATCGAGGCCTGGTAAAAAAAAGGGGTGGGTCAGCCAACGGAGGCTCAGCGACGCTGAGCAGCGACCGATGGATGTCGCCGGCTTCGCACGAAGAGGGTCTCCCGGTCGCGATTGGTTGACGGCTTGTTTGGGAGGTTACCCGTGGCGGCTCGTACCACCCAGACAGCGATCCAGGGGTTTTGAAAAGCCTGAATTTCTGATTCACGAGACCGCGACGGTAATGCCGTTCTGGCTCGAGGCTGGGCCGATTTGAACCTGGACTGGGACCGCCCCGCCGGGCTGCACGTTCGCCGGAATGGTCGCATTGATCTGCACGACACCGAAGACCAAAGCAGGCGCTGCTCCGGCGAATACAGTCGTAGCCGTGACTCCTCCGATCTCGACTTGCACGTTCGCGGAGAGGTTATGGAACGGCGGAGGCAGAGGAGCAATCCCGCCTTCGATCGCGGCTGGGTTCGTTTCACCTCCCCCGGTAAGGAAAATCGCAATCGTCGAACCACGGGGCGCCGGATTGGCCGCATCGTTAACGGAGCCATCCTGGTTGAGGGCCGCGGCTTGTCCGCTGCCGCTCTGGTCCAGTGCAAAGACACCCGGACGGGTTGCCTGGATCGGCAAATCGACCGGGTCCGAGAGGACCCCGTCGACCTCAACCTGGATGGTCGCGACCGGGTCTCCGGCGATGCCGAAGGGCGCAACCAGGTTGATCTGTGTCGCACTGACGAAAAGCAGGGGAGCCGGTTGCCCGTCGAAGATCACGCGCGTCGGGCCGAGCTGGGTCGCAATGGTGCCGTTCGGGCCGACGAGCGCCGCGACCGGCGTCAGCGGCCCGAGACCATTCCCGAAGACTGAGAGGATCTCACCCGGCGAGACAGCGCCGCCTAAGAAGCTGGCACCGCTGATGATTCCGCTTGCGTTGATGCTCGGCGCGACGTTCATTTCGCGAGCGGAGGCATTGTTATCACAGTGCAGCAGCTTCTGGACCGCGAAGGGAGTTGTGATCGAGTCCAGGTTCGTCGAATCATCGTCAGCCGAGACACTGACCAATGCGGTCGCCGGGCCGGCCTCGCTCGGATTCCACTCGAACGGGCCGACTGTCGTCTGGCCTCCCGAAGGGAGCGTGCCCGCGAGCGCAACGGGACCGGCGCCCATCACGGCCCAGTCGGTGGGCCACAAGCGGGCGCTTCCGGGCGCGGCCAGGAAGGCGCGGGCAACCACGTTCTGTGCCGCTTGGGTTCCGCGGTTACGGACACGGACGTACAGGAAATTAGTGGCCCCCGCCAAAGGGGTTTCGTGCGCGGTTCCGGCGTCAGGGTTGCGGCGGTTCCAGATGTCTTGCGACGTCCATACGAATTCCGGCGCGGGATCATACTGGCCAGCCCGGCCGTCATTGATAAACACGTCGACATCCGGTGGGTCCCCGGGCGTCGTCACCGGGGCTGGTGCACCAGGCGGCTGGAAGGCACCTTGTTGCTCGAACGCCCATCGGATGACCTTATGGACGACTCCTCCAGGTTGTCCCTCGAAATTAACCGTGCCCAGATCGGCGTCGCTGAGATCGCCGGAGTAGTCCTCCGCGTCGAGAGGTTGGCTAAAGGGCGTCAACGAACCGATCGAGGAAAAGATCAAGTAGGCGACGAAGCGAGCGGCGAATCTACGCACGACGACGTCTGTGTGGGCGCCGCCGGTGGCCCGGTACAGCCGGAAAAGCGTGGACGAGAGAATCTGTTCTCTGCTGTATCCGGCGCGGTCCGCGGACAGAGGGTGCCCAACGGGAAACGGGTCGTCACGCGAACCGCCCCAAGCCCAGCCGGCGCCGACCGGGCGGTCGTGACGTCGCGTGATGATGGTCCAGGGAAACGTGAGGCCGGAGTCACCTGCGTTCGTTTCCGTGTCGTTCAGGATGGCGGCCAGGCTGTCGCCGGCACTATGGGCAAAGCGGAAGTTAGGCGAGTCAACATGGTCCCATAGGATCGTGTGCCCGAATTCGTGAAGAATCACGCGCCACTCGACGGCCATTCCGACCGAAGTATTGCGCTCGACGAGGGCAAAACGGAATCCGTCCGAGCCATCACCCGCGGCATTCCCCGGGGCCGATGCGTTGACGATGTTGGCGGTGAGCGTTCCGAATGAGTTCCGATAGCGAACTCGGTGGTCTACACGAACCGGGAACGTCGTTCCATTGAAGTAATCGGCGACGTTGAATCCCATGCCGTCGAGCATTCGGAACAAGCGATCGCAGTGGTAGTAGGCATTGACCGCGGCGAAATCGTTGGTGGGGACTGGGAACTCGAAGTCGTCCGTGGCGGGCTCGACCGGGGGCAGCGCGTTCGGAGACTCGATGTTCACCATATGCACGTACTCGCCCTCAAGGCTCTGGTTGCTCGTCTGAGGGTTCGGGGGATTCAGTCCTTCCAGGTTGACTCGGTCCCGCAGCGTGTTCAGCACGGACGCCGACGAAGAGGGCCTAAAGCCAGTGTTCCCGGTCTTCGTGAGAGGATCGCGAAGGTACACAAGCCCGTCCACGCAGCCAACGAATGAGCGGAGCCGCAGAACGGATCCGGTTCTCGGCTCGATGAACGCGCTCCAGTTGGTGTCTCCCCAGTCGGCGGTCTTCAGGGTGAAGAGGATCTCTGAGACGACGTAGTGCTTCTTGTCCCGGATCTCGGTCGAGACTTCCGGTACGGGTAAGGTCGGCCAGGCGACGTGCATCTGTTGCTCGTCGTCGGGAGGCGCTTCACCTACGCCGTTCCCCCGGTCTTGGGCGTCGTAAGCGTAGATGAGCAGGCGCTTGTCGTTGATCGTCAGCGGCTGTCCCGAGACACCAAGCTGAGCGCCTAGATTCGTTTCGTCGACACTGTCGGGGAGATACGGCGCGTCTTGTTCAGGGAGTTCGACGCTCACTTCATAGTGAACCGAGCTCTGCGATCCCGTCACCTGAAACGGACGGCCGCGCATCTGAACCGCGAGCCCTGCCTCCCAGATCGGCAGGCCCATGTACGTCTGGCTGTACAGGACAGTCGCTTGGTCGCGAAGGACCTTTTCTTCCTTGAGGCGGAGTTGCGGACCCTCCTGGTCGTCCATTTGGCCGGAAACCTCCGCGCTGAGGTTTGTCGCCATGCCGGCGTCGACTTGGTACCGCGGGAGAACCTCGCGGACGTACTCCTCCGCCAGGTCGCGGGGTTGCTTGGCGCCAACGCCTTCGGCTACTGCCTCCAAACGGCCGGAGAAGGGTTTGCGAGGGTGACTCAGTTTGCGGATTCGACCGGCGGAATCCTTCCTTACGGAAACCTCAGGGGTGATTTCAAACGCCACGGCTCCTCCTTTCTGGGGATAAAGCCAGCACGATCGGACGCGAATTGGTGTCGGTTCGCTCGGAAATGCTACGGTCGTTTCGGGATCGGATCAATCGATAATTCTCTATTTAGCGCTCGTTGCGCTACGAGTATACGCCTCACACTGCTGGAACACAACGCCTCTTTGGAGGGGTGACGGTCGAATCATCACTGGTGTTTTCGGCGCAATTTCAGGGCTCATCCCGGCGAGCAGTCTTGTCGTCGAGGTGCTTTCCAGCGACGGTTGCAGAAACGACGGCCTGATCCTTTGGGATCCATGGGGCTTCGTTTCCCATGCACCCCGAGTGATGATGGCGCTGCACCCGTTCCCTGCCGGGTATGCTGAAGGGGAAGGATGCGCTCTCAGGCCACAGCGGAAGATGCCGGCAAACGCTTGGATCGATTCCTAGCGGAGCAAATACCCGAAACCAGCCGTGCTCGCATTCAACAGTGGATCCGAGCCGGACGAGTTACGATCGACCAGGCGCCCGGTCAGGCTTCGTTCAGGCTACGTGGCACGGAGTTGATTGCGGTCGATCCTGGTCCCGCCAAGCCGCTCAAGGCCTTCGCTGAGGATATTCCGCTCGACATTCTCTACGAAGATGAAGACCTCGCGGCCATCAATAAGCCTGCCGGTATGACCGTCCATGCCGGCGGAGGAGCCACCTCGGGAACGCTCGTAAACGCCCTATTGCATCACTTTGGAAAACTCTCGGGCACGGGGGGCGAACTACGTCCCGGAATCGTGCACCGGCTGGACCGGCTCACCAGCGGTGTCTTGCTGATTGCAAAGAACGACCGCGCCCACCGCCGTCTGTCGCGGCAACTTCAGTCCCGGCAAGTCAAGAAAACGTACTGGGCCCTGGTCCACGGCGATGCCAAGCGGCGTCACCCAAAAGGCAGACAAGTGGAGGCCGACGGCCAGTGGTGGACGCGCCTCGAGATGCCTGTCCATCGCGATCGCCGGCAACGTGCAAAAATGGCCTCCGGCCGATCCGGACGCTCCGCGCAAACCGACTTCAGTCCGTTGCAACGCTGGCGCTCGTTCACACTGCTTGAAGTTCGCATCGCGACCGGGCGCACCCATCAGATCCGCGTCCACCTGTCCTCGATCGGGCATCCTGTCGTCGGAGACCGTCTTTACGGGGCGCCGGTCTCGGTCCCTGGACTGCCGAAACTAGAGCGCTTCTTCCTCCACGCGCGGGCGATCGGATGTCGCCACCCCATCACTGATGCCCCCTTGGAAATCGAGGCGCCCCTGCCGCAGGAGCTCCAGAGTGTATTAGAAGCCTTGGAGGTATAATGAAGCGGGGTTTTCAGGCAGCAAGAATCACCATGAAGCGAGTCGGACTGCTGTTCTTATTGGCCGGCGCGATGTTCGCGCAAGACGGCAAAAACGCTCCGACCGGCACCGTCTTCCCCGCCGACCCGGAATCCACCATCCGCGTCGAGGTCTTCCGAGTCCCGCTTCTGTTCACCGTCACGGACCAGAAGAATCACTTCATCACGGACCTGGATCGTGAGGATTTCCGGGTCTTTGATAAGGGGAAAAGGCAAGTCATCAAGGAGTTCGTTCGGGAGAGCGAGCTGCCTCTACGCATCGGAATTCTGCTCGATACGAGTAACAGTATCCGCAACCGATTCAAGTTCGAGAAGGAGGCGGCGGTAGAGTTCGTCCGCACGGTTTTACAGGAAGAGAAAGACAAGGCTTTCTTGGTCAGTTTTGACACGCGCGCTGAGCTGATCGTCGATTTCACCAACGATGTCGACGAGTTGGCGAGAGGCATTCGGTCAACGCGCTCCGGGGGTGGGACGGCGCTCTTTGAAGCCATTTACTACGCCTGCCGAGACAAGTTGCCCGAGGACTGGCCGCCCGAGCAGTTTCGAAGAGCGCTCGTGGTTCTGGGTGACGGAGAAGACAACCAGAGCTCAGTGACTCGCGAAATGGCGCTTGAGATGGCCCAAAAGGCCGAGACGGTGATCTATGCCATCTCGACCAACCGTTCGGGGAAGTTTTTCCCCGGAGACAAGGTGCTCAAGAGATTTACGGAAGCAACGGGGGGCGTCAAGTTTCACCCTTTCCAAGCTCGCGACATGGAACAGTCTTTCGCCGATATCGCCAACGAGCTGCGTCACCAGTATTTCATTCTGTATTCGCCGAACAACTTTGAGCCGGACGGGAGCTTCCATAAGATTCGAGTTAAGGCCCGCGTCAAAGACACCGCGGTGAGGGTCAGACGGGGTTATTACGCTCCCCTGCCGGGCGAGGAACGACGCTAAGACACGGCGGCCTGCGTAACGCCGCCTGGTAGTTTTTTTCACGGGATCGTCAGATTTTCCTTTCGCTTTTTGTTCGCCTGTAGTAAAATCAGCAGTCAAGAGGTCAGACCGAGCGGATCACGGGTGTTGAAGCCGGGTTCGATTCAGCTCTTCCATCAGTTTTTCCGGTTCAGGCTGCGAGCCGATCGGATAGGGGGGCTGATCCGTTATCTCTCAGGTTTCCCCCGCGTTGGAACCTGACCTACGAAAAGGAGCCAATAACATGGATCAGCGAGATCGCGATCGCAGCTTAGAACTAGCCCTGAGTGAGATTGAAAAGGCTCACGGTAAGGGATCAATCCTTCGCCTCGGTTCGCGCGAAGCCATCGTGCCGGTGAGCACGATCCCAACGGGTTCGATTTCCCTTGACGCCGCCCTGGGTGTGGGCGGGTTTCCGCGCGGACGGGTCATTGAGATCTACGGCCCGGAATCTTCCGGCAAGACCACGCTGGCGCTGTCCGCCCTGGCACAGGGCCAGAAACTCGGTGGCATGGCAGCTTTCATCGACGCTGAACACGCCATGGACCCCGGCTACGCCAAGCAGCTTGGCGTAGATGTCGATAATCTGCTCGTCTCTCAGCCCGACAGTGGGGAGCAGGCATTGCAAATCGCCGATGTACTGGTGCGCTCCGGCGCAATCGAGGTGCTGGTTGTCGATTCGGTCGCCGCTCTTGTCCCTCGCGCTGAGCTTGAAGGCGAAATGGGGGACAGCCATATGGGTCTTCAGGCTCGCTTGATGTCCCAGGCATTGCGCAAGCTGACGGGCCTAGTGTTCAAGTCCAACTGCTGTCTGATATTCATCAACCAGATCCGCGAGAAGATCGGCGTCATGTTCGGCAACCCGGAAACCACGACCGGCGGACGGGCCCTGAAGTTTTACTCCTCTATTCGGATTGACATTCGGCGCATCGCCGCCATCAAAGACGGCGATAAGATGATCGGCAATCGGACGAAGGTGAAAGTCGTCAAGAACAAGGTCGCGGCACCGTTTCAGCAAGCTGAGTTCGACATTATGTACGGCAAGGGCATTTCGCTCGAGGGAGATCTACTCGATCTCGGAGTCGCCCACCGCGTGGTGGCAAAAAGCGGCGCCTGGTACTCCTACGGCGGCGACCGCATCGGACAGGGGCGCGAGAACACGAAGGAGTTCCTCCGCGAAAACACCGACATCCGGGACAAGTTGCACGTCGAACTGCGACAGGCTCTCGGCTTACAGCCGCCTCCGGAAACCGAGTCGGCCAAAGGACCGAACGGCTCGCCAAAGGCCACTACCGAAGATACACGGACGGCCGCGCAGGCTTAGGAAGTTAGGGTTAGACCGCGGGCCGAGTAGCGCAGCTTGATTCACCGCCTTCGCTGTCGGCCACCTTTCGGAACGGTATTTGCGAAATGCCGTACTAAGATAAGAACATGGCCACGAAGACGCAGCTCACACTGGCCGAATTCGAACGGCTACCTGACGACGGTAGGGTTCACGAACTCAACAACGGGGAACTGGTATCAGTGGGGCCTCCTAAGCTCCGTCACAGCTTGACTGCACACAAGATACAGGCTGAACTCTCGAGGGTTGCCCAAGCGAAGGGCCTTGGAATGGTTTTGCTTGAAACCGCCTACCAGCTTTTGACAGAGCCACCCACAGTGCGGATTCCTGATGTCTCTTTCATAACTAGCGAACGCCTCAAGGGTCTATCGCTGGACGACTACGTTCCCGGGGCACCGGCGCTCGCTGTCGAAATCGCCTCCCCTTCGGATTCGTCCGAGGAACTTCGACAGAAGGCCGAACAGTATCTGGCTGCGGGATCCCGTCGAGTGTGGGCCGTTTACCCTCAGACGAAAGAGGTTCACGTTTATACACCTGATGCCGCTCCGCGGGTGCTCGACGAAAGCCAGGATCTGGAGGCCCCCGATCTTTTCCCTGACTGGTCTGTCCGAGTGGCCGAGCTTATGTAAGGTACGTGCGCTCTCGGGTCCTGGTCTAGGTAACCCGGACGCAAAACTGGAGGCTAGTATCATCGATCCGATGCTGCAAGACCGTTCAACTGGTTCAAGGCCGGCTGTTAGGGTCCTGGGCTAGTTACGAGGTCTGCTTCCGATCCCGATCTGCGGGCCGGTCGGATGCTTGCGCTGATTCGAACGCCGCCATCTCGTTGTAGAGCTCGGGACCTGACTCGACGACTCCGATTGCCAAGGGGGCGCCGGTACCCTCGCCCGAGCGGATGTCAAGAGCGATAAGAGGGGCTTGACACCTAAGGAACCGCCGGCACTGCTTAGCGGCCGGGCCCCCGATTTCCTATGGGTCGACAACCGCCGAGCCCACAAAACTCATGAGCCGCGAGGATTTTGAAGAGTTGGCTGAGCAGGCCTGGCGATCGATTCTCAAGAGTTTTCGAGACCGCTTTTCGAACGTCGCCATCTTCGTAGAGCAAGAACCTGCGCCTTCGGACTTGCGTGCCGCCCGAGTTCCCTCCGGGGGTACCCTGCTCGGACTCTACCAGGGTGTGCCGCTCTCGCGGCGGGGTCACGGCTACGGGATGGTTTTGCCGGACAAAGTAACGTTGTTTCAGGGGCCGATCGAGCGCTCCGCCCGACGGACGGAAGAGATACCCCAGATCATCTACGACACGTTGTGGCACGAGCTGGCCCATCATCTCGGCATGAACGAGAAGGAGGTTCGCGACGCCGAACGCCGCCGGGGAAGGTGGTGAGTGTCAGATCGGCGAATCGGGTCAGCCCTGGTACCCAAGGACAAGCAGCGTTAAGTCGTCGTTTTGCGGGGCTCCCGAGGTGAAGGAGCTGACCTCTTTTCGAATGGATTGAAGCAGTTCCGGAGCGCTGGAAGAGGCGTGTCGCTCCGCCGCTTCTTTCAGGCGCTCTTCGCCGAACTGCTCATTCGACCAATTGACCGCCTCGGAGACGCCGTCGGTATAGACAATCACCTTGTCACCGTCCGACAAAGTAAGGTCCTGTTGCGGAAACTCCGCCTCCGGGAAAAGGCCGATCGGGAAGCTGGTCGCATTCAGCCACTCCGTTTCCCCCGAGGCACGCACAAGTATCGCCGGGCAATGACCGGCGCTGACCCATCGCGCGGCGCCGTCGCGCTGCACCACGCAGTAAAAGACAGTCGCGAACCGGGCCGAACGCGAGCGCTCACAGATGTATCGATTTACTCGGGCTACGATTTCAGAGGGCCGGGGATCCAGGGATGTGGTGGCGAAAAAAGCGCCTTGGATGAGAGAAGTCAACAGAGCAGCTGACACTCCCTTGCCCGACACATCAGCTTGGACAACGCCCCAGTGGTCCCCCGACAACTCCATGACGTCGAAATAGTCCCCGCCTACCTGGAAGCAAGCCTCGCTACTGCCCTCGGCCACCAACCAGCCCTCGGCGGGCAGCTGCGCCAGCAGCATCGATTGCTGGATGTCGCGCGCGATCTTGAGCTCCTGCTCGAGCGACTGCTGCTTATGTTCCTGGGCCAGCAGACGAGCATTCTCAAGAACCGTCGAGATTTCAATCGCCAACGTCTGTAGCAGTTCCCGGTTGGCCGCCGACAAGTCACCCGTGACCTGCTTCGAGTCCATGTAGAGAGCGCCCAACGTATCCTCGCCGGGGGAAAGCAAACTGGTTTCGTGCTGCTGGCCGATTCGTATTCGCACCAGCGGTACGCAAATGGCGCTTCTGAGCTCGAGCCGCGCCACGGTTTCGCCCAACTCTGTGTCAGCCGTTTCTTCGTTGGCGGGGTCAAAGGTCATCGACAACAGATCTCGGCGTCTGGTAAGCGCTTTTTGGATTACCCGACGCGGCACGTGCAGTTCGTCGGCGGCCAACTCTTCACCTTTAAGGTCTCGAGCGACTTTGACTTCGAGTGTTCCCGATTCATCCGTCAGCATCAGGAAGCCCCGCTCGGCTCCGGTCACGACTAGAGCCGCGTCGACCGCGGCGGCGAGAACCTCGTCAACTGCGAGCGACGCTTGTAGCGCCCTTGCCACTTCCAACACGGCACTAAGACGACCGAGGTTGCCCGTGCCCTCGCTTTCGGGCATGGCTGCGACCTTTTCCATCAGGGGAGCTGTGAAGGTTAGGTCCTTCCCGATTACAAGACGGTAGGAATCTTCGATACCGAAGTCAATTTCGTCTCCCGGGCGCAGTTCGTGACGGTCGACTTTCTTTCCGTTCACGAACAATCCGTGGCGACTTTTACTGTCTTCGAGGTAATATTTCGAGCCCTCAAGCAGAATTTGTCCGTGGTTCCGCGAAACGCGGCTGTCTCGGAGGGGGATTTCGCACTCGGGGAGTCGGCCGATTCGAAACGGGCTGTGAGTGACCTGGAGCTCGTACCTCTCCCCAGACGGACCGATGACTGTTACGGTCAAGGCGGCTTGGTGGGGACCGTGTGACGGAGCTGAGGCCGCTGGGTCCGCAGACATTGGCGCTTATTGGGACGCGCGCGAAGAGCGCTTTGGGCGGGGGAGGTTGTCGGCGTGGTTTTCCGTGACCTCGCTACTGCTACTTAGTGTTGTGGTTTGGCAGTCAGGGCAATAGCCTCCGACTTCTGTCCTGGCGACGAGAATCCGAAACCCGAAGTCGGATTCGATTTGTTGCTTTAGTAACTGCAGCGGCTCCCCAAAGAATTCCTGAACGGCTCCGCAGCGAAGGCAAACAACGTGGGCGTGCTCCCGCTTGAGGCGTGTTTCGTAATAGTGCTGGTCGCCTTCGTGGTGCAGCAGATCCAACTCGTCAATCAAGCCCTCTTGCTTGAGCAGCTTGAGCGTGCGGTAAACGGTAACGCGGTTGATCTTGGGATCGCGTTTTTTCGCCAACTCATAGAGTTGATCCGCATTGAGGTGCTTATGGGAATGGTGAATGATCTCGAACAGCAGTTCGCGTTGGCGGGTCAGACGGATGCCGTGCCTTCGCAGTGGGCCTTTGAGAGAGGTTTCGCTAAGCACGACAAGGGTTCCCCAAGCTAGGTCATTATCGTAGCACAACGTCTCGGACCCGCAGGTCGGGCTTTGACAGGATTCAAGAGGTCTATCTTCACGGGTAGGAGTGGTTTGCCGGCGCGGAACCGAGATGGCCTGTGGGGGCCTCCGGGAGTGTAGATAGGGCACATTTGGGAGATCTAGGCGCGCACCTGGTCGCGGGAGTCAAAGGGCCGGTTCCAGGGAGCATGTTGATCTCAGACCGCGGCGTGGGATCATGCTTCTACACAGGCTGTCGATATGAGTGCTGAGCTTCGCAATCGACGGAAACCTGACGGAGCATTCGAATTTGCATGGTAAGATGATGACGGGTAGGGAAACCCTGGGATAACTGCTGCACCGCGTCATACACTTTACAGTTCCGAGGTGCAAGCGGTAACCGGGACATCGCTGCTTACTTTCTAAGCGGAGGACAATGTGAAAAAGAAGGGGCGTTCACGGCCGGTCAACGAAGAACCCGTCGTCGACCCCAAGTTATTACAGTCGGCTCAAGAGATCGTGTTCGAGCCTAAACCTCTGAAGACCTTCGCGTGTCAAGTTTGCGGGTCCGAAGGTGCGACAACGCAGTCCGAGGGCCTCTGCTGGGTTTGCCGGCGCCTCAAGATCAGCGCCTGGCGTGAAGTCGAACAACCCACGATGTTCACCGAATAGCGTCGAGTTCTTGCCGGACCAATCCCCTAGTTAAGATCTTACTGTGGGCTGATGTCGAGTCCGACAGTAGTTCCACTCTCTGGATATCGGGCGACGCTCGCTTCGCCCGATGAGAGAGGCGTCCGGTGAACTGAACCCGCGAAAGTTGGACAAAACGCAAGCCGGAAACCCTGGTTCGCTATCCACTTTTGTGCTTCCACCGCTCGAACTCGAAGGAGCTTCGTTGTCGGCTGGCCACACTCCCTTGAGGCGAAAGGAGAGGCTAAAGGTGTATTCACTTCCCCTTTCCGGTATGCGACAATGGGATCGGCTCAGACGGGACTGATCGTGCCGGTTTCTGGACTTCGGCGACTCAAACCGCCCTGCAGGACGTGTCTGGCTGTTGTCAGCGGGACCAGGCGACCCGGGTTAGCCGTAGAAAGATCCATCGTGGATCTGTGAGGAGTGCTTGTCGTGAGAGAAAAAGGTGTAGTGAAGTGGTTTAACGAAGCCAAAGGGTACGGATTTATCCAACGATCCAATGGCTCCGACGTGTTCGTACACTTTTCTGCTATTCAAGGGGATGGTTACCGAACGTTAGAAGAAGGCGCAGAGGTTGAGTTTGAACTTGAGGAGGGCCCCAAGGGTCCTAAGGCTCTCAACGTCACCGTCGGTTAGGGCATAGGTTGCCCCGTTAAGACTTCGCCCTTCAGCTCCAGGTCTAGGGTCGCAAGCCAGGCCCTGCATGAGATCCCGCCGATGAGGCAGTCCCTGCGTCGGCCAGGTCTGTGACAGTGTGCCCGCCGGCGCGTGGCGCTTGTCGAGACTCGAGAAGCAATCCCGCCGCTTTGATTCCCGTATTACAGTCCCTCGCCAAATGGCTCGAACGCATGGCCGACCACACCACGAACATCGCCGAGCAGGTCATTTTCATGCTATGCAGTAACGATATCCGCCACCTCGGCAAGCTGCCGGCTGCTTCGTAGCACCAGCCCGCTTCGCGCCAGAGCTTCAGCCGGAACCGAAGAGGCTGCTGCCAACCGCTAGCTAGAACACTTTCTTCTTCAGCAAAGAAATCTTGAAACTTGCGGTGTCTGCGATGGCCATGACGGCCATCACTCCGGCCTGAATAGGGTCGGTGACGACTAGATCAGCGGCTTCGGGAACCGAGCCGGCCATGTTGAGGGAAATTACGAGTATGCCCTTTTGTTTGACTTCTCGGACGGCCTGCTCGATTTCGCCTCCCATCAAAGCGCCGGCCAGTACAAGGGCCCGAGCTCGGGGCAGGCGGGCGACCGCACGGACCGCTTCGGCCAGCTCTGCTTCGCCAACCAGAGGAATCGTGTCGACGGAGATCCGTTCCCCGCGCAGATTATGGCGATCGGCCTCCGACGCAGCTCCGACGGCTACCTGGCCTACCTGGGCGCCGCCGCCGATAATGATGATTCGTTTGCCGAAAACTCGTTTGAGGGTCTTCTTCTCTTCAACTTTTTCCACCGCCGGCAAGGATTGGAGTTCGTCAACGAGGGCCTGAGAGTCTACGACGCCGGAAATCTCGAAGAAGACCGATTCAACGGGCTTCTGGCTGTCGAGTATGGCAACCCAGGTAATGTCGCCGCCTAGGCGCGCGATGACGCCCGTGAGTTCATGCAGGGCCCCCCGCTGGTTCTTGACCTCAACGGCCAGCGCCAGGGAATCTCCGTCGGCCTCTGGTTCTGTTATAGACATTTGTTTCTGAGGTTATAGGCCGCCCTTATAGCCGAAACTCTCGTTGAGTTCGAGAGCATCGACTACGCATGGAATCAGTGCGATTCGTAGCCCGGGAGTTGTTGTCACTCCAGTATAGCCCCAGCGTAATAGGCACACCGGCTGCAAATCGTGCTGCAGGGTGATTCGGTCCCCGGGGCTTGCGGCACAGGCCAGAAATCATCTCCTCACGAGCGCCAACCGTGCTCTCGCTCCATAGTCGGTAGCCGATATGTAGAGTAAGCCCCTCCACGCTCATGGTGTCCGCGATTTCTCCCGCAACCTTGTTCACTCCGCAGATCCCCTCCAACGGCAGTGCGAACGCCCAAAGCCCGGACCGCGCGAACCAAAGCGCCGGCGTCCAACATTCGGAGGCTGCTAACCCCGGCAACCGCAAAGGCCCGGACTCAACAGAAGCCGCCGGCGACAGCGGGCGGGGCCAGATTGCGCCCGGTGGGTTGAGCTCTGAAGAGCAGGCTGTTGTGGCCGAACTTCGGCAGACCGATCGCCAGGTTCGAGCACACGAACAAGCGCACCTAGCGGCCGCGGGCGGACTGGCGAGGGGCGTTTCGTTCACTTACGTAACCGGGCCCGACGGCCAGCAGTACGCTGTCGGCGGTGAAGTGAGTATCGACACTTCACCGGTTGGAGGGGATCCCGAAGCGACGATCCGCAAGGCGCAGCAGATTCGCGCGGCGGCCAACGCCCCCGCCAATCCCTCGTCGCAGGACAGGCAGGTGGCTGCGCAGGCCAGTCAGATGGAACAGGCGGCCCGTGTCGAGCTCACGCAGCATGAGCGTGAGAAGCTCGAACAACAGACCCAAGCCTCGCAAGCCCGGTCCTTCGAGCCGCGGGATCCCGCGCGGATTGGCACTGTCCTCTCCCTGTTGGCCTGAGTGGGGTTACAGGAAGACGTGCCCGTCAACACCCCTTCTGCCTATCCACTACTGAGGAGCGTCGCACCGATATCGAAAGGCAGGTCTGATGCGGTGGGACCAGTAGCTCAACCCCCTGATGTTTGAGCAACGACAGTCGTTGCGAACGAAGCAGTAGGAGGTGAAAGGCGCCCCGGACTCGGTCCTATTCAGTCGCGACCTTGGCTTCCAGCCAATCGATGTTTTTCGCAAGCGGCGAGGGAGCGGGGTCCAGGGCGGCGACCTCCTTCAAATAGGCAAGCA
Source organism: Bryobacterales bacterium (assembly GCA_965222095.1). Classification (GTDB taxonomy): domain Bacteria; phylum Acidobacteriota; class Terriglobia; order Bryobacterales; family UBA6623. The sequence continues at coordinate 380,521 of CBDCTD010000003.1, read as the reverse complement.
GGTCTTTGGGGGAATCTGTTGTCGGCAAGGGGAGTTTCTTGCCGCGGTGAATCGCGAAGAGCTTATCCCCCTCGATCAACAGGCAGGCCGGCGGACCGCCGTAGAACGCGGACATGCCGACGTCGATGAAGATGGCTCGCCCACCGAAACGGGGCATGACGGCTTTGGCAATCATTGTGTGCCCCATGACGATCCTCTTAGCGCCATGGTGGTTGAGAAGAGCTTGTAGGTGCGGCTCTTCCGACTCCTCGTCGTGTTGCGCCAGGCCTCGGTACCACAGGGGACCTTCAGGATCTATTACGATCCCACCGCTGAGCGTGCTGAAATCCTCAAGCTCACTGCGAACTCGGTTGTTGATGTCGGCGATGGTTAGCGGGACGTAATTGGGTGCTATACCGCCGTGAACGAAGAGAATGTCGTTGATCCTGGTGATCGCGTTGTGTTTGCGAATCCACTTGCCGTACTTCCCGTCGCGAGCGAACTGCAGGCGGTGCTCGAAGAAACCAAGCGGACGATCACGGAACCACTTCTCCTTGTAGGTAAGGTCGAACTTTGGAAGACCTTCCGGGGGGGGAGTTCTCTCGAGACGTTCGACGTGGTTCTCGTAGTAAGAATCCCGAAGTTCGCTGGAGTTCATGTCTCGAAATGCCTCATACTCGCCGGGATGAACATACCTCAAATCGCCGTACACGTTCATCGCCTCGTGGTTGGCGATCAGCGCATGAACGAAGCCCTTTGCCTTTTTCGCCTGCTTTTCGAGTCGCATCAGAAGGTCCATGGCCTTGCGGGAATCCGGACCCCGATGGGGCACATCGCCCGTTTGCACCAGGTGGGTCTTCCCGCCTATCCACTTGTTTGTCTGGTCAATGATCCCCGCCGCCCGCAACGTCCTAACAAACTGCTCATAGTCGCCGTGCACGTCGCCCACGGCTACGATCCGCTCGACGCCGCTCCATGTATCTTTCGGTGCTGTGTGCGAGGCCGAGGTGGCCAGGCCAGTGAGTGCAACTCCAACGACGATCAAAAGAAACCAAAGACGCGGGTGCCGTGATTTCATTCGCATTCCGCGCACAATGACCGGAGCCATCTTCACCTTAGCAATTCGAGTAGCTCGTCCCAGAATAGGTTAGACACGCGAGTGGGCGGATCCGTTTCGCGCCCCGGCGGTGTAATCCAGTAACAGTTCGTTGGCGGACCGCCTGATGCGGTGTGCTGAATGGGCCGATCTGCTCCTATTGATCGAAGGACCCAGCAGCCCGTGGTAGAAGCCTAGTGCTTACTATCATAAATTAGCGTATGAATGAGAAAGGGGTCGCTGCTGGACGTTAGCCTTGGTCCATTCGAACGGGGCGGCGTTTTTGTTGTGCGCTTGGACGAAGCGGTCGATGGCCTGGCGTACTTCGTAAGGGGAGGTGAAACTGGCCCCGCGCAACGCTCTACGGCTGAGAATACTGAACCAGATCTCGACCTGGTTGAGCCAGGAGGCGTAGGTGGGCGTGTAGTGCAGGTGCACCTTGCGGTGGCGTTTGAGCCAGCGATCACGTTTCGGTTTGTGGGTGTTGAGGTTGTCCAGTACGACGTGCAACTCAAAACCTTGGTAGAGATCGACCAGTTGATTCATGAAGTCAAGAAACTCACGCCGTCTGCGGCGCCGGTAATGCCCGGCCGTGACGTGGCCGGTGGCGACCTCCAGGGCCGCGAACAAGGTCGTTGTGCCGTGGCGCTTGTAGCCGTGCGAGAAACCCGTCAAAGCCTTGCCGTCGGGCAGTCTGAGCCAACCCTGGGCGCGCTCCAGGGCCTGGATGTTGGGCTTCTCGTCGACCGCCAGCACGATGGCGTTGTCAGGCGGGTGCAGATAGAGTCCCACGATGTTGGCGGCTTTACGCGAGAATTCGGGATCGGTGGAGAGGCACCAACTACGCCGCCGGCACAACGAGATGCCGCGCCGACGCAACACGCGCCAGACCTGTTGGTCGCTGACATCGCCCAGCGCCGCGGCCAGCCGTGGAGCCGTCCAGGTCGCCTGTCCGCAAGGCGGCGTGTCGTCCAGCTTTTGCAGAATGCGTTTTTCGGTGTCAGCGTCGTATCGCCGCGGCTTGCCGGGTCGCGTTTCATCCGCCAGACCGGCCAGTCGTTGGCCAGCGAAGCGCGTACGCCACTTCGACACTCGTGCGGCCCGCGTGCCCAACTGGGCGGCGATCTCCCGGTTCGACATCCCTTGCGCCGCCAACAAAATGATCCGGGCTCTGTCCGCCGCACGGCGCTCGCTCTTGTGCGCGCGTCCCCAGCCCTCCAACGTCCGGCGTTCCCCAGTACTGAGTCTGATACGCGTGGCTATTCTTGCCATGCCGCATTGTCTCATACATACGGTTATTTATGATAGTAAGCACTAGCAGCTCGCGGCAAGAGTCGTGCAGGGGCGAAAAATGGGGACTGCCACCGATGCGCCCCCCGGTCATGACCCTCGAAAACAAAGCACTCGGTCTGAGGCGAATTGGCTGGCTGTACTCGATTTTTCACAACCTTTACTTTCACCACGGGCCGCTAAGAAGGAACCCCCTTCCGAGTCAGTCCCCCGAACCCAAAGATTAGGTCTCATTCTCGTCCGCTCCCCTACCGCCATTGGTTGACACCCGTGGGTGCGCGTGATAAACTGAAGCTAGGTTCCTTCGTTGTCTCGCTTTTGCTCTTTGTTGGGTCGTAAGCCGAAGAGAGACACAATGCCGATGAAGACTGCGCTAATCCGGTTTGTGGTACGACTACCCGCGGCGGCGGCCGTCTTCGCACTGCTTGTCATCACCACGGCCGCGGCAGCACCCGGTCTGTTCCACGGTGACGAGCTCGATCACTGTTGCGAGTTCTGTCACCTCGGCCACCTTCCTATCCTGAAGCCGGGCGCGGGCGTCACCTATCACGCGCCCCCCAGCTTGGCTACAACTTTCCGATCCGAAGCCGCTCCGCAGCAGAGCTATTTCTCGCTGAGCGTCCACCACTCTCGCGCTCCCCCTGCATAGACTCCCTCGACTGACGGCTTGCTCACACTCCAAGGGCAGGTACGACCAAGAGCCGTTTTGGGCCGGCGAGCGCTCGTCGAGCCGGCGGCAACACCGGAATTTATGCAAATCGGCAAGCACCTCATGCTCGTTCTATGCCTGGCAGGTCCCTGGCAAGGACCCGGCGCGCAACTCCGAGCCCAATCTCAAGGCTCGATGGAGGGGCAGGTGACACTAGCCGAAACCGGGGCGCCGCTGCGGGGAGTTTCCGTTCTCATCCTGCAGTTGGATAGGACGGTCGTGACTGATGCGGAGGGCCGCTACCGCTTTGATCACATCCCCGAGGGCTTTTATCACGTTCTCGCTCACCTCGACAGCACGCTGACGGAAGGAGCGAAAGGCGTGGCCGTGACAGCGCAGCGTCCCGTAACGCTAAACTTCACCCTCGCGATCGCAGTCCAGGAATATAAGATCACGGTGACCGCGGGCGGCAAGGAAGAGACAGCGTTTGAATCCTTCCAGACGGTTGACTCCCAAACCTCGTACGACCTGGCCGAGTCCACCGCGCCCGCCATAGGAGATGTGTTGGCGAGCCGTCCGGGCAACGGGGTCGCCAAGCGCAGTTTCGGCCCCGGCAGCTCGCGCCCTATCATCCGCGGTTTCGACGGCGATCGCGTCTTGGTGATGCAAGACGGCATCCGCACGGGAACTCTTTCGTCGCAGTCAGGCGACCACGGGGAGCTCATCAACACCTCGACCCTCGACCGCCTGGAGGTCGTCAAAGGCCCCGCTACGCTGCTCTACGGCAGCAACGCTCTCGGAGGTGTCGTGAACGCCGTCACCCGCCATCACGCCGTTCACGAGCACCCGCACGCGGGCCTTCGCGGCTACGTTTCAGGATCCGCGGGATCGGCCAACGCGTTCGGCGGCGGCTCGGCGGGATTTGAATATGGGCACGGAAAATGGCTGCTCTGGGGTGGGGGCGCCGGCCAGCGCAGCGCGGACTACCACACGCCCCAGGGGCCAGTCTTCAACTCCCAGACGCGGGTTGTGAACAGCTACGGCGGGTTCGGATGGTATAGCGACAAGACATTCGCTAGCGTCAGTGTCCAAGCCGACGACGGCGCCTACGGTGTGCCGTTCGCGACCGAGTTCGAGGGCGGTGAGGAGGAGCTGGATCGTATCCAGATTGACTCCCGGCGCGAGTCGTATCAGGCGAACTGGGGATTGCGAAAGCTCGGTTCGGTAATCGAAGGCTTCACGCTCAAGCTCAACCTCACCGACTGGGCACACGAGGAGGTCGAGTTCTTCCAAGACGGCGAGCGTGAAGTGGGGACCATGTTCGACCAGAAACAGTTCGTCTATCGTGGCGTCTTCGAGCAAGCCCAACGCGGCCAGTTGACCGGACGCTTCGGTTTTTGGGGCCTCGTTCGGGACTACGACGTAGCCGGGGCGGAAGCCGTATCTCCGCCGGTCGACCAGGACGCCTTCGCTGTTTTCGCGCTCGAAGAGATCGACTTCGAGCGCTTCAAGCTCCAATTCGGCGGTCGCCTGGAGAGAACCCACTACACGCCGGGGATGTCCATCAGCGGGGGCGAGCGCCCGGGTACGGATTATCCGAATCGCTCCTTCACCGGGGCATCCGCCGCCGCCGGTGTTCGCGCCGACGTTTGGCGCGACGGAGCGTTGGTAGTCAACTACGCACACTCCCATCGCGCCCCGGCTCTCGAGGAGCTCTACAACTTCGGGCCGCACCTTGGGTCACTAGCGTTTGAAGTGGGCGATCCGAATCTCGGCTCCGAGACAGGCGACGGAGTCGAAGTCTCACTGCGACAGAAGAGCAAGCGGGCTCGAGGCGAACTCAATCTGTTCTACTACGGCTTCAACAACTTCGTGTTTCCCTTCGCGACGGGGGAATTCGAAGACGGCCTACAAGTCATCAACTTCACCCAGGTCGACAGCCGCTTCGCCGGCGCGGAGGCCAACTTGGGTTTGGCCCTCAAAACCAACGTCTGGTTCAGCCTCGGGATAGACTACGTGGACGCTCAAGAAACGAACTTCAACACCCCGCTGCCGCGAATACCACCACTCCGTGGCCGAGTCGGGTTCGATTTCCGCCGCGGAGGACTCAGCGTCAAGCCCGAGTTAATCTTGGCTAGCGATCAGCAACAGACCTTCACGAGTGAGACACGAACGCCCGGCTACGCGGTCGTCAACCTGAAGGCTTCCTACGCCATCCCCCAAGGACGCCTCGTTCACCAATTCGCCCTTAACCTTTTCAACATCGGCGACCGCCTTTACCGCAACCATTCCTCGTTCATCAAAGACCTCGCCCCGGAAATCGGCCGCGGCGTGCGATTTACATATCGGATTCGGTTCTTCTGAGGTTTCTTCCAAAGCTCCCGCCGCTTCGCGGCTCCCGAACCCTCAATTTCTTCACGGACCCTCCGTTACCGATTGAAAAGCCACCCCTCTCAGCGGAAATTTTCCACCAGCATCAGATCGCTCTGGGACTGATCGAGTTGCGTGTACAAGATCGACCGGCTGTCGGGGGAAACCGTTAGGCCCATATCCGCTCCAACTCCGGGTGGAAGTGAATGGATCGTTGTCGCACGACCAGTAGCAAAGTCGAAAAACCGAATTAAGAAACTCCCGCCTGGTTCATCCGTATCCGGCGCCTGAATGAAGTAGATCCCCTGGGGCGTCACAGAGAAGTTGAGGAAGGCAAGTACTGACTCAAGCACCTGGGTCTCTTCCCCTCCGCCTACGGGAACTTTCCAGACGCTTGCTCTGGCAAAGCGACCTTATCGTGTAGTACACAAATTTGCCGTCGGTCGATTCGAACGCCACGGCGCCTCCGTCTTGGGTCACCTGGATGGCTTCGCCACCCCCAACCGACACCTTCCAGACCTCGAACCGGCCGCTGCGTCGGGAACCGAAGTGCATCCATTCGCCGTCTTGCGACCAACTAGGCATAGCGTCCCCCACAGGATGAGTGGTGAGGCGTATCGGGTTGCCTCCCCTGGCGCTGATGACGTAAATGTCTTGCTGCCCTTCCGGGTTCGAGTCGAAGGCGATGCGCTGGCCGTCGGGCGACCAGCGTGGCGTTCCAGAATGCGCACCTTCCTTTACAAACAACGGTGCGGCATTCGAGCCGTCCGCATCGCTCAGCCAGATCCCGTAAGTCCCCGTCCGACTCGATGAAAAGGCAATTCGCTTGCCATCGGGAGAGTATTGCGGATTGTAGTCCTCGCGAGTCGATGAAATGAGGCGTGTCGCGGCAGCGGCGCCGCTTCCCGACTCGCGCAATGGGAGGCGCCAAATGTTTGTGTCACCGGATAGCTTCGTGTAAGCCAGCCGGTTAGCTCGCCGGGAGATGGCGGGGAGCCTTGCTCCCTCACCGGCGACGGCCAATCGTTCCGGCTCGCCAGACCTAGAAACTGAAATCCTCCACAGACTACTAGACTCAACAAGCCAGCCGCTTGTATAGACAATCTCCCGCCCGTCGGGAGTCCAGGTAGGACTCCAGGATGGCAGATTCTGGAATGTCAGCCGTTGCGGTTCTCCATTTGGTGTAAGGTCCTCGGCCAGGGCGAGCAGGTAAATGTCGGAGGCAGAATTGCCGAGGCGCCTTGAGAAGGCCAGACCTCGCCCATCTGGGGAAAAGGCCGGACCGAAATCGCCTAACGATTTCGCCGGCGGAGATGTCAGCCTGCGCTTTTCACCGCTCTCGGTTGACAGCAGGAACAGCGCGAAGGGGTCACCGGGTGAACTTCGTTCGACAACGACGAGCTCTTTGCCGTCGGGGCCCCAGGCTAGGGAGAAGGAGACTCCTAATATTCCTGCTGGTTCGCTGATCTCAGCCACCAAGCGCTCAGGGCCCCCGATAGCCGGGATCAGAAGTGCGGCAGCTCTTCCTCCGGGCAGCCGTCGCAAGAAAGCGATCGTGCGTCCATCGGCTGACCAGGCCGGACTGAGGTCTGGGGCCGGATCGGTGGTCAGTCGCAGGGGGGTCTCGGAGCCGATCATTTTGACGTAGATGTCGAGATTGTCCTGGTTTTCCCCGTCCCAGCAGAAAGCTACTTGATTCCCGTCGGGGGAGAAGCTCGAGGAGAATTCACTGCCCGGATAGCTGGTCAAAGGGACCGCCTGGAGGGGTTCCGGGGGCGCGTCATCAGAGGGCCCGAAGACGCCCATCCAGGCGCTGACGGCAACAGTGACGGCGATCACCACGGCACCCGCGGCGATATACCACGGCGTACGGCGGGCGGGTTTCGGCGCGGAAGGCGCCCGACGGGTGTCGCGTGCGCCCAACTCGGTCTGCTTTTGCAATTCCCGCAGATCGACCAGCATGTCGTCGATATGGGGGTAACGTGACTCGGGGTTCTTGGCGAGGGCCTTGTTGGCAATTCGCTCCATCTCCTTGGGGACACCCGTCCGCAGGGCCGACAGCGGCTCGGGGTCCTCGTTCAGGATCGAATACAAAACGGCCTTGTCGTAGTGGCCTTTGAAGGGGAGCTGGCCACTGATCATTTCGTAGAGCACCACGCCGAGCGCCCAGATGTCGGTACGGTGGTCAACCGTCGCGCCTTCGGTCTGTTCCGGCGACATGTAAGCTGCCGTCCCTAGCCTGGATTCAGGCTTGGTGATCTTCGACCCACCCGCAAGCTGAGCCAGCCCGAAATCCATGATGGTGACGAGTTGCTGGGATCCCGCGCCTGTGATCATCAAGTTGGCTGGCTTGATGTCCCGGTGGACGACTCCCTTCTCATGTGCTGCTTGTAGGCCCTGCCCCGTTTGGGTGGCGATATCGAGCGCGTCTTTCAGCTTGAGGGGTCCGGCCTCGATCCTTGTTTCGAGGCTGCCTCCCTCGATGAAGGCCATAGCGATGAACGTCCGGCCGTCCGCCTCGTCAATCTCGTAGACGGTGCAGATGTTGGCGTGTTCGAGGGCGGCAGCGGCCTTGGCTTCGCGGATGAAGCGACGGCGGCCCTCTTCCTCTTGAACGAGATGGGGGGCGAGAAATTTCAAGGCCACGAAACGATCGAGCTTGAGATCTTCGGCCTTGTAGACGGTACCCATCCCACCCTCGCCGAGCTTCTCGACGATTTTGTAGTGCGAGATGGTTTGGCCGGTCACGGACAGCAACATTGTACCGCCGCGGGAATTGCTGTTGATAACAGATTAAGACTGTATCGGTGGCGTATCGCGATCTCCCTTTTTGAGATCCTCGGCCTTTCTTAGCTTCAGCTTCGTTCGAACGGTCGAGTCGGGAAAGAGTACGACTCGGACTTTTTGGCCGCCGCTCTAATCCAACCTAAGCATCACGGGCGGGAACCTCCAGTATCTACAATGACTTAAGGCTTCGGATCGAGAGGAAACTTGCTCCGGGAGGGTAAAATGAGAGCAGAAGGTCTGCGGACCAGTTGTTGGCCTGACTCGAAGGCTGAAAAAGGAAATTACCAAACAAACCCAATTTCTCACAAACCGCAGGGAATCAATGGGTTGCCGTCGCGCCGCCTGACTGCGGCTAGGACAAACAAGAGTGTTGTCCCAACTGGGTCCGATTTGGTAGGGACCGGTACTCTTGCCGGTCCTTCAGGCTTTTCTGGATTTCGGCGGCGAATAGCACAGGGGGCGCTCCGGTTCCCGACCGTCGCTATTCTGAAGGGGGGAGATTTCGGGAGCCGGCATCACGCTCGACCACGCATGAGAAACTACCAAACAAACCCAATTTCTCGCAAACCACAGGGAATCAATGGGTTGCAGCAGTCCCGTAGCGCGGGGCTGGTGCCGTTTCCAGACCCGCGGCTTTTGGCAGACCGGCGTTGAAACAATCCTTCGACCTCGTGGCACAGCGCTCCCCGAAGCCTGCCCGTTCTACCCTTCTGTAGATCGGGCACGGCTTTCCGAAAAGCTTTGGCGATCGGCCGTCCCCAGACGACCGATCGGGGGCACGGGGGTGGGGGCCAGCCGGCCGCTGCGCGGCCGGCCTCCTTCTCCGCCGACCAACGCCAAAAACCGGCCTCGACTCGCCAAGTGTCACAACACTCCCAACCCCAAAGAATCAACGACATACCGCTTGTCGGACCCGGAAGATTTCTCTCCGTGGTTTAGAATGGAGGTAGAAAAAGGGGTTGTGCGTCTAGGGGGAAAGATTTTTAGCGGTAATCCGCTCCAATCCGCTCGCATCCGCTATGTCGCACCGATAGTGGAATGTGCCGTCACGGGTTCTTGCACATTTGTTAGCGGGACCCTGTGTTTTTCGAGACCCGCAAATTTGGGGTGCATTCAGCACCGGAGAAGGGAACTCCCCCTGAATTGGAGAGAACTATCCCTAAGCGTTTGAGTAGCCGGACGCCGACCAAGTCGTAGTAGCTTGGTTCCAGCCTCGGCCCGCCGAAGACGTGAATACTCGCAAAGCCACTACCAGGAACTAGGACATGTCACAAAACTCGAAAACCGGTTTAGCCGGGCGCTTGCGAGATAGGGTTGCTGTTGTGACGGGAGCAGGCATGGGCCTAGGACAAGCCGTCGCTACGTTGTTCAGTGATGAGGGGGCCAGCGTGCTGGTTGCTGACGTCAACCAGCCGAGCGGTCAGGAGACCGTCGAAAAGATCCAGGCCCGAGGGGGAAAGGCCATATTCGCGCAAACCGACGTGACGCGCTCGGCCGACGTCGACAATATGGTCCGCGCGGCGGTTGAATCATTTGGTCGGCTCGACATTTTGATCAACAACGTCGGCGTACAGGTCGACAAGGGCGTGGCCGACACCACGGAACAAGAGTGGGACTTCGTGCTGGATACAAATCTCAAGAGCATGTTCTTCTGTTCGAAGTCCGCCATTCGCCAGATGCGCCGACAAGGTGGTGGCAATATCGTCTGCATTTCGTCTCTCTCCGGATTGGTCGGTAATGCCATACAAGCTTCCTACAACGCCAGCAAACACGGGGTCATCGGCCTCGCGCGCTGCATGGCCATCGACCACGCTGCCGACAACATTCGCGTTAACGTTGTGTGTCCCGGCTCGATGGAGACGCCGATGATTCGGGCGATCCCGGAAGAAAAACTTGCACCCTATCGAAACGCGAACCTGCAAAAGCGTTTCGCTGACCCATCCGAAGTGGCGAAGGCAGTCCTCTTCCTCGTCAGCGACGATGCATCTTTCGTGACCGGATCGGTTATGGTCGTCGACGGCGGATACACGACAGTCTGATGGCCGCTGCGCTGGACCTCGGGTCACGCTCGCCGAGCAGCGGCTCCGCCTTTCTCACCAGCGGTCCGCGGGAGTTGCCCGCCGTCAGGGGTGTGGGGACACGATTCGTCGCAGCATGCTGTGCCCCCATAGTTTGAACTACTAGCCAGGTCATCATAATCTCCGAGACTCAGTAAGACCAAACCCTCGTGTGAGACCCAAGCGGCCTCATTGTGGCGCAGGTCTGCCGTGTCGGTACTGCTGCCGGCTACTTGCTAGCAGGTGTTTAGCCTCGTTCTGGTGCCGACGTGAACGGTTCGACCAGGCATTGAGAACGAGAATTCCTGCTCTCACTTCTTCCCAGGAACAGGCGATGCCACCCGTTGCTTGAGCAAGTTGTGAAACTCATCGTCCCAAGCGTAAGGTGCGCGATGGTTGACCTGCCGGCTGCCCGGCTCGATGACCTCGCCGGCCCGCACGACAAGCCTGGGGATGATCTTTCTCGATGCGGGTTCGATCCGGCCGCTGCTGTCCTCGAGCGGAAACTCTCCGTCGGCGATGTCGAAAACCAGAACATCGGCGATCGTGCCCAGCCGGAGGGTTCCGATGTCGTTCTCGCGACCTACGGCCTCGGCCGGCTTGACGGTGGATTTTTGGATCACCTCTTCGAGCGACATGCCTAAATGAAGGAACTTCGACATCGTCGTCGGCATGTCGACGACCGGATAGTCGAGCGACAGACGATGAAGGTCCGTACTGATCGTGTCCGGCAGGAAAAACTTCTCGAAGGCCTTCTTGGCCGATTCCCACGAGAAGCTGCCGCTGCCGTGTCCGATGTCGAAGAGAATGCCGTTCTCTCGTGCCGCCATAGCTTCAGGGATCACGGTGCCCTGTTCGACAATGCCGTCACCGGGGCCGCGGAAGCAGTGCGTAATGATATCCCCGGGGCGCAGGCGGCGCAGGATGTCCGGGGTGTCGGCTCCCCCGCTGATGTGGACCATCACCGGGGCCTTTGAAACTTTGGCGGCTTCCAGAGCTTTCCCTAGAGCCTTGGTACCGTTTTGGCCGCTCGAGAGAGACCCGATGCGGACCTTGACGCCGAGTAGAACCTCCGGATGGCTTTCCATCATCGCCGCCGTCTCTATCGGCCGGGCGAAGCGGATGTCCCCGAGCTCCCCGACCAAAGCTGCCGGGATGCCGATGGCGGCGATATTCAGGAACGCCAGGAGTTGCACTTCCGCGCTTTGAATGGTGTGCCGGTGGAACTCATCGAAGTTCAAGAAGCCGCAGCTGCCGGCATCGACCGCGGTTGTCACCCCGGCATTGAGACAGCAGGCCGGATCGACTCCAAAGGTACTGCCTCCATACCAGTGCCCGTGCAGATCAACGAGTCCAGGACACAAGTAGCTACCGCTGCAGTCCCTTTGCGGCGTTTCCGGCAAGGCGGGCAGGGCGGCATCCAAGGCAGCGATCTTGCCGTCCCGAATCGCGACGTCGGCAACGCGATTGAGGTTCTGGGAGGGATCGATGATGTGGGCGTTTCGCAGGACCAGGTCGAAGGATGACTCTGCTTGTTGGCTCGCTACTGGTGTTTTACCCAAGGAGGAATTATGTCACATCAGACGGGTATTGACGGGCTGGGCTGTGGATCGCCCGGCTGTCGCCACGGTGTGCGCGTCGCCGAGGTGGCTACTGTAGTGCCACTAACGGTTCTGGACAATGGCGTGGGTTTTGGCGGCGCGCTCGACTTTGGCGAGGATATCTTGTGCCGGAGCTGTCCAGACAAAGGGCTTGGGCGCTTGGTTGCTCGCTTCCAGGTACTCGTGGATGGCGGCCTCGAGTTCGGGAACACTGCGGAACACGCCGCGGCGGATGCGCTTCTGTGTCAGCTCGCGGAACCAGCGCTCGACGAGATTGAGCCAAGAAGAAGACGTGGGAATGAAGTGAAAGTGGAAGCGGGGGTGCTTCGCGAGCCACTTCTTCACTTGCTCATGCTTGTGCGTGGAGTAGTTGTCCACGATCAGATGCAGCTCCAGCGCCGGTGGCGTTTCGCGGTCGATCTTGCGTAGGAATTTGAGGAATTCCTGGTGCCGATGTCGCGGCAGACACTCGCCGATCACCTTGCCGTCGAGCACATTGAAGGCGGCGAACAACGTCGTTGTGCCATGTCGTTTGAAGTCGTGGGTCATGGTGCCGGCACGACCCCTTTTCAGGGGCAGTCCCGGCTGGCTGCGGTCTAAGGCCTGGATCTGACTTTTCTCATCGACACTGAGCACCAGTGCGTGCTCGGGCGGATTCAAGTACAGACCGACCACGTCGCGGAGTTTCTCGACGAACTGCTTGTCGCGGCTGAGCTTGAAAGTTTCGAGGCGATGGGGCTGCAGTCCGTGCGCTTTCCAGACGCGCTGGATGGCCATCTTGGAGACGCCCAAGTGCTTGGCGAGGGTGCGGGTGCTCCAATGCGTGGCCGCCCGGGGCTTCTCGTGAAGCGTTGTATCGAGGATGCATTGGACGAATTCAGCGGAGAGCGCCGGTTTGCGTCCGGGGCGCGTCCGATCGCGGAGTCCGTCGAGGCCGGACTGGGCGAAGCGCTTTCGCCACAGGATGACGGTCTTGCGGTTGACGCCGAGTTCGCGGGCAATGGCGTGGTTCGCCAACCCCTGCGCACACAGCAAAACAATGCCTGCCCGTAAGGCCATTTTCTGGGCTGTGTTGCCTCCTCGAACCAGGCGACGAAGAGCGTTTCGCTGCGGAGCGGTGAGGGGTAGGGCGTCAGCGGATGGCCACATAAACCATCCTACCGTGAAAAGGGTGTTATTGTCCAGTTATTTATGTGGCACTACACTACGTTAAGAAAACTCGATCTCCAGGCCGAGGATAAGACTGCTCCAGGATTTGCCGTGGCCGTCGAGATTCAAGGACTCGTTGACGCCGCCCTCGAGCGCCTGATCCATGACGAAGTTGAATCCGTGCAGCTTAGGGAGCTCATAGCGGACGATCTCGCCGCGCAGCAGCTCGCCGAACGCCGTCTTCAGCCGCTCGGGCGTCAGCCATGCCTTGACGGCTTCGTAATTGGCTGGGTCGTAGACGAACAGGCACAAGTTGGATCGATTGCCCTTGTCGCCGCTGCGCGCATGGGCGAGCTCGCGAAGCTGCACCGTGCGGCTCATGCGACCAGCACCTCGGTTCTAGGCTCCACTTGCCCGCGATCGACGGAAGTGGAATAGGTGATGACAGACGGCGTGACGCTGCCGCGATAGCCGCCGCCGCCCGCCGGGCCGCAGCAAAGCAGCGACTCCACCTCCCACAGCAACAGCTCGGCCCCCTCCCGGGAGAGTGCGCGCATGGCACAGCGCAGCCGTACGTCGCGACTGTCCGTGGGGTACTCGCTGACAGTCGCATGCAGCGAGGAAATGCCGATCAGGTCCACGCGCAGCGGCCCGTTGGCCTGGTGCACGCGCGCCAACCGCTCGACCACCACTTCGCCCGCCGCCCGAGCGCGCTCCTGGGCGCCAGGTCCGGCATAGGAAATCCCGGCCTCGGCCAGGAAGCCTCCGTCGAAGGCCACCGTCGCCTTAAGTTGCTCTGGTCGGGGCGTGCCGCTGCCGCCCGAGACGCGGACGCGGTCACCGCCCTCGTCGTTGACCGTGACCTGGGAAAAGTCCGCAGTCACGTCCGGGGTGAGGTAGCAAGCGGGGTCGTGGACCTCGTAGAGCAGCTGCTCTTTGACGGTGCGCTCGCTGACGATTCCGCCGGTGCCTTCGAGCTTCGTGATACAAGCGCTGCCATCGGGCTCCACCTCGGCGATGGGAAACCCGATGTAGGCGAGGTCCGGGACGTCTTTGTAGCCAGGGTCGGCGAAGTAGCCTCCGGTGACCTGCGCGCCACACTCGAGTAGATGGCCCACGACTGTTCCCGCGCCGAGCACTTGCCAGGCGTCCGGGGGCCAGTCGAAGTGGTGGCAGAGCGGGGCCAGAAAGAGCGCCGGATCGGCGACACGGCCGGTGATGACGACGTCTGCTCCGGCCTCGAGGGCGGGCAGGATGGCTTCGGCCCCCAGGTAGGCGTTTGCGCCGATCAACGCTCGCCCCACATCCCGCACCGACATCCCTTCCCACAGCATGGTGTCGGGGCCGACCAGATGGCTCACGTCGTCGCCTTCGACCGCCGCCACCTTGAGGCCCTTGAGGCCAAGCTGGCGGGCGACTTCTACGGTCTTCCGTGCCGCGCCGGTGGGATTCGTAACGCCCATATTGGTCACGACCGTCGTGCCCTGGGACGCGCAGCGGGGCAGAACGGCGCGCATGCGACGCTCGAGCCACTTGTTATAGCCGAGGCTGGGATCGAGTTGTCGGTCCCGATGACCGAAGGCGAGAGTGCGCTCGCCCAAGCACTCGAAAATGATGGCGTCCAAGCGCCCGCGATCGACGAGGTCTACCGCAGGGTCGAGCCGATCCGAGGAGAAGCCCGCACCGGCGCCGAGACGGTACGTGCGCGCGTCCCGCATCGCGAGTAATGTACCATAAACCGGGTTGGCGACTGGGGTTGCTACTGGACAGTCCTGGGAGGCAAGCTCACTATAGATTCGGAAATGTCGGGCTCGAAAGCCCGACATGAAAGCGTACGCCACGCTGGGCTTTGGTTCGCTGGGTGGAAACTTCCGCCTACAGCAGCACTACCGCGTGTGCCGGCGGGAGACCCCGTTTAGGTACCGCGATCCCGAGGTCCTCGACTGTGGCTCCGATATAATGAGTGCGCGGATCGCAGCCATCTGCAACTTTCCCATCAGCCTGAGAGATCAGCCTTGTCGCAGGACTATCTCGAGATCCGTGGGGCCCGCGTCCACAATCTCAAAGACGTCGATCTGCGGCTACCCCACAACAAGCTGATCGTCGTAACCGGGGTCTCCGGTTCGGGCAAATCCTCGCTCGTTTTCGACACGATTTACGCAGAAGGCCAACGGCGCTACGTGGAGTCGCTTTCGGCCTATGCGCGGCAGTTCCTCGAGCGCATGGAAAAGCCGGACGTCGACGAGATGACGGGCATCGCGCCGGCTGTTGCAATTCGCCAGAAGAATACCACTCGGAATCCCCGCTCGACCGTTGCCACCGCTACCGAGATTTACGATTTCTTGCGGTTGCTCTATGCGCGAGTCGGCCGGACGTTTTGCTCCCAGTGCGGCAGTCAGGTTCGCAAGGACACGGTTGACAACGTTGCCTCACGGATTCTTGCTCTCCCGGAAGGGTCGCGCTGGCACGTATTGTTCCCCGTTGAGCGCGGGTCCCCCGACGGATTGACCGAGAAGCTAAAGGCGCGGCTTGCCGAGCTGCGAGGCAAAGGGTTCAATCGCCTCTACCAGAGCGGGCGGTTGTTTGAATTCTCGACACCTGAGTCGCTGTTGGAGATTGACTTCAGCAAGCCGCTTTATGCCCTAGTTGATCGGCTTGCCATTGCGGGCAATCTTCACCAACGGGCAGTCGATGCGGTAGAAACCTGCTTTCGCGAGTCGCGCGAGGTGGCTTTCGAGCCGGCCGACGGAGCTACGACGGAGCGTCTTTGGTTCAGCGAGCGGTTTGAGTGCCGGCAGTGCAACCTGGAGTATCTCGAACCCGAGCCACGCTTGTTTAGCTTTAACAGTCCTTCCGGCGCCTGTCCTACTTGCCACGGATTCGGAAATACGATCGATTTCGACATGGACCTTGTTGTACCGGACCGGTTCAAATCTTTGAGCGAAGGCGCCGTAGAACCGTTGACCAAGCCTCGTTACCGGAGGTATCAGAAAAAGCTGCTCCAGGCCGCCAAAGACGCGGGGGTGCGGGTCGACACCCCCTACTATCAGTTGTCTGCTGAAGAGACGAATTTCGTTGTCAAGGGAGGTGGCGGCTTTCCCGGCGTTCGCGGGTTTTTCAACTACTTGGAACGAAAAAAGTACAAGATGCATGTCCGGATTTTCCTGAGCCGGTACCGCGGCTACACCCTCTGCCCGTCATGCCAGGGCGGACGCCTGCGGGCCGAAGCACTCAACGTTAAGGTAGGCGGCAAGACGGTTCGAGATATCGTCTTGATGAGCCTCGAAGGGGCAAACAAGTTCTTCACGGAACTGCAGCTAAACGGACAGGAAGCCGAAATCGCGGGGCAGCTCTTGGAGGATATCCGCCACCGGTTGGCCTACCTCAACGATGTCGGGCTGGAGTATCTAACGCTCGATCGATTGTCCTCCACGCTTTCGGGTGGGGAAGCTCAGCGCATTCAGCTTGCGACGTCGCTGGGGTCGCGGCTGGTCGGAGCCTGCTACGTGCTCGACGAGCCTTCGATCGGGCTACACAGCCGGGACACGCTGCGTCTGATTCGCATTCTCGAGCACTTGCGCAATTTGGGCAACACTATCTTGGTGGTAGAGCACGATCCGGAGATCATGCGCGCCGCCGATCACATCGTTGATCTGGGTCCTGGCCCTGGAGAGCGGGGAGGCAAAGTTGTGTTCGCGGGAGATTTCCCGAAGATCCTCTCGAACGGTGGCCGATCACTCACCGGATACTACCTGCGGGGCGACTTCTCGATTTCGCTTCCGCCGAAGCGTCGCAAGGCCAAGAAACGGCGGCGGGTCAAGTTCATCGGCGCGATGAAGCACAATCTGAAGGCCATTGATGTTACCGTTCCGCTCGATATCACAACGGTCGTCACGGGGGTTTCGGGGTCCGGCAAGTCGACCTTGGTTCACGACGTCATCTACCAGGGCCTGCGGGCGGCGAAGCGGCATAACGGCCGCGATACGGCCGACCAGAAGGCCCTTCGGCTGCCTTGCCGGCGGATCCTAGGCGCCTCCCTGATCGACGAGGTCATTCTCGTCGATCAGTCGCCCATCGGACGCTCCCCGCGCTCGAACCCGGTGACGTACGTGAAGGCGTTCGACGCCGTTCGTGAGCTTTTCGCGTCCACGCCCCACGCTGACCGCATGGGTTTTACGCCGGGCAACTTTTCGTTCAACATCCCAGGGGGACGCTGTGAAACTTGCCAAGGTGATGGCAGAGTAACGGTCGAGATGCAGTTCCTGGCGGATGTCGAGCTGATTTGCGAGGACTGCAACGGAGCGCGCTACAAGAGCGACATCTTAAAAGTCCGCTACCAGCGTAAGAACATTCAACAAGTTCTGGAGATGACGGTCAGCGAGGCCCTGAAATTCTTCATTCGTACTCCTAAGATCATCAACAAGCTGTCGGGTCTCGCCGAGGTCGGGCTGGGCTACCTGAGGCTCGGCCAATCGGCCACGACGCTCTCCGGAGGCGAAGCGCAGCGAGTCAAGCTGGCCGGCCACATTGCCCAGGCGAGATGCGAAAACACGCTCTACATGTTTGACGAACCAACCACAGGTCTCCATTTCGACGACATCGCCAAGTTGCTGAGCGCTTTTCAGAAGCTGCTTGCCAACGGCGGCACGGTTCTGATCATCGAACACAACCTCGATGTCATCAAGTGCGCTGATTGGATTATCGATCTAGGCCCGGAGGGCGGCGAAGGCGGAGGACAGATCGTCGTCGAGGGAACGCCCGAGCAGGTTGTGGCCTGCGCAGCGTCGCACACCGGGCGGTATTTGGCGAAGGTGATAGACGCGGCGGGTTAGCGGGGGTTAGCGGGCTGCACACGCAGCACGACAACGACGGGTTACCGCGCCGGCAGGACCCCGACGATCAGAGCTGAGGCTGCGAGGCCGCGGTCAAGCTCGCGAACGACCTCGGTCGCTGGAAGAGGGCCCTTGCCGTTACGGGGCCTCGACCGCACCCTTTCGGGCGCGGCTCTGTTGACGGGTGTTCGGCCGGCAATCGTGCCAGCCTCATAGATTCTGAACCCAGCGCGTGTGCCAACGCTCATTCTTTAAGCTGACGACCGCAACCCCAACCGACACGCGCTCGAATTCGGCCGTGCTCCACATCACCTTTGCCCACCGGGGGCCGCTGTTAGAATGTCGGTATGGCGGCGGTTGCAGCCCTATTCCTGTTTCTAGCGGCGGCTTCCGACGGTGCCATCGAGTCGGCGGCGAAGGCCCTCGATCAGGAAGATTACGCCAAGGCCGCGGAACTACTTGAAGAAGTGGTCGCCGACGAGCCCGACAACCACAACGCCCGATTCAATTTGGCGTTCGCCTATACCGAGATCAAGCAGCTAGTGTAGTGCCACTAACGGTTCTGGACAATGGCGTGGGTTTTGGCGGCGCGCTCGACTTTGGCGAGGATATCTTGTGCCGGAGCTGTCCAGACAAAGGGCTTGGGCGCTTGGTTGCTCGCTTCCAGGTACTCGTGGATGGCGGCCTCGAGTTCGGGAACACTGCGGAACACGCCGCGGCGGATGCGCTTCTGTGTCAGCTCGCGGGACCAGCGCTCGACGAGATTGAGCCAAGAAGAAGACGTGGGAATGAAGTGAAAGTGGAAGCGGGGGTGCTTCGCGAGCCACTTCTTCACTTGCTCATGCTTGTGCGTGGAGTAGTTGTCCACGATCAGATGCAGCTCCAGCGCCGGTGGCGTTTCGCGGTCGATCTTGCGTAGGAATTTGAGGAATTCCTGGTGCCGATGTCGCGGCAGACACTCGCCGATCACCTTGCCGTCGAGCACATTGAAGGCGGCGAACAACGTCGTTGTGCCATGTCGTTTGAAGTCGTGGGTCATGGTGCCGGCACGACCCCTTTTCAGGGGCAGTCCCGGCTGGCCGCGGTCTAAGGCCTGGATCTGACTTTTCTCATCGACACTGAGCACCAGCGCGTGCTCGGGCGGATGCAAGTACAGACCGACCACGTCGCGGAGTTTCTCGACGAACTGCTTGTCGCGGCTGAGCTTGAAAGTTTCGAGGCGATGGGGCTGCAGTCCGTGCGCTTTCCAGACGCGCTGGATGGCCATCTTGGAGACGCCCAAGTGCTTGGCGAGGGTGCGGGTGCTCCAATGCGTGGCCGCCCGGGGCTTCTCGTGAAGCGTTGTATCGAGGATGCATTGGACGAATTCAGCGGAGAGCGCCGGTTTGCGTCCGGGGCGCGTCCGATCGCGGAGTCCGTCGAGGCCGGACTGGGCGAAGCGCTTTCGCCACAGGATGACGGTCTTGCGGTTGACGCCGAGTTCGCGGGCAATGGCGTGGTTCGCCAACCCCTGCGCACACAGCAAAACAATGCCTGCCCGTAAGGCCATTTTCTGGGCTGTGTTGCCTCCTCGAACCAGGCGACGAAGAGCGTTTCGCTGCGGAGCGGTGAGGGGTAGAGCATCAGCGGATGGCCACATAAACCATCCTACCGTGAAAAGGGTGTTATTGTCCAATTATTTATGTGGCACTACACTAGAAAAGGCGATCGAACACTACGAGATTGTCGTTCGGCAACAGCCGGAGCTGACCTCGGCGCGGGTGAATCTTAGTTCGTTGCTCATGCAGCAAGAGGAGTTCCCCCAGGCTATCCCTCACCTTGAGGTACTGTCCGCCGCTCGGCGCGATGATTTCGAGGCGCAATTCTTTTATGCCCACGCGCTCGTAAGAGCTGGGCAGTATGAAGAGGCGATCGCCCCGTACGAGCAAGCTCTCACGCTAGATCCCGACTCGGCCGATGCCCATCTCGAACTCGGGCAGTCGCTGGCAAGACTCAAGCGCTTCGCCGAAGCCGCAAAGCATTATCGCCGCGCGATCGAGCTCGACCCGGAAACAGCGTCGATGATTCTCGAGCTTGCGGAGCTCGTCGAACGGGATGGGCAGATTCCCCAAGCGGTGGCTTTGTATCGGGACCACCTGAAGTCCCATCCGGAAGCCATCGCTGTCCGAGAGCGAGCGGGCTTCCTGATGCTCGAGCTGGAGCGATTTGCCGAGGCGATCCAACTCTTTGAAGAGGCCGTCAAACAGAACGCTACAGCAGCCAACCAGGCCGCGCTGGCGGAAGCGTACTCGTCCAACAACCAACCCGACCAGGCGCTGTCGGCTTGGCAGGCTGCGACAGCACTCGAGCCTGCGAGTCCCGAACTGCGATTGCGATACGCCGACTCTTTGGTTCTCGCGAAACGCTATAAAGATGCAGCGGATGAGTTCCTGGCCGCGCTCGAGCACAACGCCGATCTGGTAAGTGCTTGGAACGGGCTGGTGTTCTCTTCCTACCAGCTTGAGAACTTTAAAGGTGCTCTGAGGGCTCTCAACGAATCCCGCCAACGTGCTGCGGAGAAGCCCGCCACGCTTTATCTGCGCGCCATCGTAGAGGATAACTTGGAGATGCGAAGCGAGGCACTGGCCAGCTACGAGGCGTTCCTGGCGTCAAACTCCGGACTCGAAGACGAGGAGTGGAAGTCCGAGCAACGAATCAAGACGATTCAAAAAATACTAAGCAAGGGCGGGCGATGAGGATCGTTTCGCAGCTGGCTCTGGTTGCATGCCTCTCGGCTGCTGTCCTCGGAGCCGATTCGAGAATCCCACAGGATCTGCAATCCGTCAAATCCGAGCCGGGGCTCGAGAAACGGGCAGGTCTGGCCTTGCGTTTCGCAAGCAACAAGGTCAACGACGTGCTCACAGCATATGAAGCAGGTGATGCCGACGGCGGTGTTGCGCTGCTGGCCCAAATACAGGAGGCCGTTGAGCTGGCCTACGATTCATTGATGGCCACCGGTAAGAACCCCCGCAGGAACCCAAAACATTTCAAGCGAGCCGAAATCCGCACGCGTGAGTTGGCTAGGGCACTCGAGGCCCTGCGGCGGGACTTGAACTACGACGAGCGCCCCGCCGTAGACGGCGTACACGGCCGCATCACTGAGATCAATACGCAACTGCTAATGGCCATCATGACGAAAAAAAAGAAGAAGAAGCAGTGAGGCCACCATGAAGGCACAACGCGCGCTCCAGTCGCTGGTCTGGCTCCTCGTGTTCCAGCCGCTCTGGTCACAAGAGTTTGTGACACAGCGGGACTTCCTGACCGATCACGAGGTCGACGTCATCCGAGATGCCCAAGAACCGAAACTGCGAATCACCCATTATTTGCAGTTCGCAAAACTCCGACTCGAACTCGTGCGTCAGCGACTGGCGAAGGAAGCCGCTGGGCGTTCGGCGATCATCCACCGCAACCTCGACGAGTACGGGCGTATCATCGAAACTATCGATGTCGTAATCGACGATGCCCTCGCCGGCGAGAAGGAAGTCAGCGAAGTAATGGGCAAGATCGTCGAGGAAGAAGAGCGGTTCCTAGCTTCATTGCGGCAGTTTGCCGACGATCCAGCGGACGACCACTTCCGTTATGAGTTTGTCCTCGAGGACGCGATCGAGATCACCCAAGACAGTATCGAGTTGGCCGAGCAGGACCTCGGCGAACGCCTGGCGACTGTCCGCTCGGCGGACGAACGAGACCGCCGACAGCTCGAAGAGTCGATGACGCCTGCCCTCCGTAAAGAGACGGCCAAAATCAAGAAAGAAGAAGAGAAGAAGAAGCGCAAGAGGCCGACCTTGCTGAAGCCGGGCGAGACCCTGGGGTCAGGGACAAAGAAAAAGTAGCCTCTGTTCAGGGCACGATGACCTTCCGCAGTCTTTCTCGCTTCTGGTTGCTGCTGTTCGGCGCTGTGTTCCAGCTCTGGGCCCAAGGGGGGCCGCCGGGAGCGAGGGTTGCCGAGATTCTTGTTTTTCCCTCCAGTGGCAACCTGCTCTATGCCGCCACCGATGCCGGTGTGTTTCGCAGCGACAACTCGGGTCTGAGTTGGTCGGCCCGCAGCGAAGGTCTGACGAGTTTCAGTGTCCATTCGCTCGCGGGCAGTCCCACAGTTCTGTTTGCCGGGACAGACACCGGCCCCTTTCGGTCGGCTGACGGCGGAGCCAGTTGGCAGGCAATCAATCAAGGCCTGGGCGAGATCCGAGTCCTCTCGCTGGCGAGGGACCCCCAAGACTCCAACACACTCTACGCGGGCACAAGGAACGGTGGCATCTTCAAAACGACCACCGCCGGGGACAACTGGTCGCCCGTCAACACCGGTCTTCCTCGGCTAACGGACGGCGTCGTGGAGGGCAACTACCAAGATTTGGCCATCGATCCCATCGACAGTGAGGTCGTGTATGCCGCGTGGTCCAGCGTGGTACAGCCCGGACTGGGAGCTCTGTTCAAAACCACAGATGGAGGGGCAGGGTGGGTCGGAGCACAAGGCCCCTTTGTTCTCAGCGTGTCCCTTGCGCCTGACGACAATAGCACCGTTTACCTAGGCACCAGCGCCGGGATAATTCGAACGATAGACGCCGGGCAGACCTTCGAGGCCCCCCAGCTAGCAGGGGTCAGCGTGGCCGATCTGCAAGTCAGTCCGGACGACCCGAATATTCTCTACGCCGCCACGCGCTTCGCCGGGATAGCCAAGAGTACCGATGCCGGCGCCAATTGGGAAGCGGCCAGTACAGGGCTGCCGAGCACTGAGATGGTGACGCTGACGCTCGACCATCGCAGCCCGGCCCGCCTATACGCAGGCACCAACGCGGGCGGAGTCTTTCGCACGCTCGACGGCGCGGCCACCTGGCAGCTCGTCTCCAACGGAATCAACGCTGCCACGATTCGCGGCCTCGCGGTCAATCCCATCGACACGGCTAACGTCCTAGCCTCTAGCCTTGGCGGTGGCATCTTTCGATCGACGAACGGCGGCGCGAGCTGGCAGGGATCCTTCGAGGGACTACAAGCCCGGCAAGTGGTTTCCCTTGCGTTTGACCCGAGTAATCCCGCCACCGTCTACGCCGGTTCGTTGAACCCCAGCAACCCGAATGACGGGGCCCTCTTCAAGAGCACGGACGGAGCGAATCAGTGGGAGGCGATCCTATTTGGGACCCCGATTCTCACCATCGCTATCGACCCGAGCAACAGCCGGCGCATCTACATCGGAACTGGCCGCGGCATCTTCCGCAGTGATGACGACGGGCAGAACTTTCTGTCCGCTAACACCATCAAAGACACTTCCTTTAGCAACCTCTCCTCCCGAACCATTCGGCAGCTCGTCATCGACCCGAACAATCCCGCTACCCTTTATGCCCTCTCGGCGGGAAACTTCACGGGGTTGAACGAAATCTTCAAGACCACCAACCGGGGCGATGAGTGGGAAGGCATCGGCGGCCAAACAACTTTGACCGAGTTCTCGCTGTCCGTAGACCCGGGAAACTCGAATAACGTCTTCGTTGGGACTAACGGCGGCATCTTTCGGAGCACCGACGGTGGCGACTCGTTTCAATCCGCCAATACCGGCCTTCCCACCGACGATGGAGTCGCTGTCACGTCTATCGTGATCGACGGTAACAACCCAGCCGTCTACGCCGCGACCAACTCTGGCGTGTACAAGAGCGACGATCTCGGCGACAACTGGGTGGAGGCGAACGCGGGCCTCGAAAGCGTGGCGATCGCGTCGCTCGTCGTCGATCCCAAGCAGGCCGGCACGCTTTACTCGGCAACCCTGGCCGGCGGAGTCTTTAAGACCGTTGACCGCGGCGCCACATGGACCCCGACCGGCGGCGACGAAGGATCTCTGGCAGCTGTCAACGAGGGCGGCATCGTTGGCGCCGCCGACTTTGTCGGAGGCGGCGTTGCCCCGGGCGAGATCGTTTCTATCTTCGGCACCAACCTTGGCCCCACAGAAGGGGTTCAGCCTGGATTCGACCAGACGGGCAAGCTGCCCACCTCGGTCGCCGACGTCACAGTGTTCTTCAACGATACCCCCGCTCCGCTCTTCTTCCTCCGCTGGGATCAGATAAACGCCCAAGCGCCTTTTGAGATTGCCGGCTCCGCAAGCGCCGACGTGCGAGTAGAGATCGCCGGCGGTGCAGGCAACACCGAGTCGGTACCTGTTGTCCCGTCTCACCCCGGACTTTTCGACGCAGTCCTCAACCAGGACTTGACAGTAAACTCAACCACAAACCCGGCGGCTGTCGGAAGCTTCGTCTCCTTGTTCGCCACTGGGCACGGCCTGCTCGATCCCGACTTGATGACTGGCCAGCCAGGTCCGTCGGTTGCGCCCCTGCCGGTGCCTCAGTTGCAGGTCTCAGTTACGGTTGACGGCCTGCGTGTTCAGAACTTGGCTATCGCCATGGCGCCGGGACTCGTCGGCCTTTTGCAGATCAACATTCAACTCCCGCCGGGCTTGTCATCCGGCCAGGTCGAAGCTCAAGTGACGATCGGGACCAACACAGCCCAAACCGGAGCCCCTGTATTTGTTCAGTAGAAGTGTCACAGACTCGTTACCAGGCGGTCCGGCAATGCCGTGCCACACCGCAAGGACCTACAGCATGCGAGGGCTTCGCAAGCTTGCGAAGCTGGGCCGCCGGCCCGTCGGCTCACGCCCTACGGCTGTACCCTATGGGACAATGAAGCCAAGCCCGGTTCGGTACCCATGAGTCAATCCACGGAATCCGAATCCTCCCCCGAGAAGAAGCCTCCCTCGGCCGACGCGCCATCCTCTTCAGAGCCGGAAGCCGCCGCCAAAGAGTCATTTTCCGACCTGCTGGAGCAATTCGAGAGGCAACAAGAGAAGCCTGCCTCCCGCGAAGGCGTCGTGCTGACGGGCACGGTCGTGAGTGTCCGCGACGACGGTATCTTCGTGGACATTGGCCGCAAATCGGAAGCGTTCCTGCCTCTTGAAAACCGTTCTGAGAAAGACGAGGATGCCGAGCTGCCTCTCGGAGATTCCGTGGATGTGAGCATCACCGGGCGTTCGCCGGACGGCTACCTGCTACTTTCCCGGGTCATTGCCGAGCGCCCGCAAAACTGGGCGCAGTTTGAATGGGCGTTCTCGACCGGAGCCGCCGTCGCCGGGACAGTGACCGAGGCCATCAAGGGCGGTCTCGCGGTCGATGTTGGCGTGCGGGCTTTTATGCCCGCGTCGCGCTCCGGTATCAGGGACAGCTCCGAACTGGAGAAGCTCGTGGGCACGGAGGTTCGTTGCCGCATCATCCAGCTTGATGTAGACGACGAAAACGTTATCGTCGATCGGCGGGTCCTACTCGAAGAAGAAAAAGAACGCCAGCGCGAAGAAGCGATTGCCCGCCTGGAACCGGGTGCTGTGGTCAAAGGCACTGTCAGAAGCATCCGGGACTTCGGCGCTTTCGTTGACCTTGGGGGCGTTGACGCCTTGCTCCATGTCAGGGATCTCTCGTGGGACAGGGTCTCTGACGTTTCCGCGGTTCTTTCCGAAGGAGATTCGCTGGAAGTCACAGTCCTGAAGGTTGAGGACGGCGGGAAGCGAATTTCCGTGGGCCGTAAGCAGCTCACACCGGACCCGTGGACGCTGATCGGCGAGAAACTCAAGGTCGGCGATCGGCGTAAAGGTACGGTCAAACTGCTGAAA
Source organism: Bryobacterales bacterium (assembly GCA_965222095.1). Taxonomy (GTDB): domain Bacteria; phylum Acidobacteriota; class Terriglobia; order Bryobacterales; family UBA6623. Next base: position 355,033 of record CBDCTD010000003.1, on the reverse strand, counting down.
GACTTTGGCGCGTTCGTCGAGCTTCAACCCGGCGTCGAAGGCCTGGTACATATTTCGGAGATGTCTTGGGCGCGCCGGGTGCGCCATCCCGGAGACTTGCTCAAAGTCGGAGAGGTTGTTGACGCTGTCGTGCTCGAAATCAAGGCGCCGGACCGGCGAATCTCCCTAGGCATCAAGCAGGCTCTCGGGGACCCCTGGGAGCATATCCGCGAAGATTTTCCGGTGGGCAAGGTCGTCGAGGGCACCGTCCGGAACTTGACGAAATTCGGCGCCTTCGTCGAAATCGCAGACGGGGTCGAGGGCCTCGTTCATGTCTCGGAGCTGACCGCCGAGAGGCGGGTGAATCATCCCAGCGAAATCCTCAAGATCGATCAGAAGGTTCAGGCGGCCATCGTCGAAGTCGACCCCGAAAAGCGCCGTCTGAAGCTCAGCATCAAGAAACTCGAGCCCGACGGACTAGACAACTTCATTCAAGAAGCCAAGCCCGGTGACACGGTGACCGGGCGGGTGGTAAAAGTGCGGCGCGGAGAAGCGACGATCGAGTTGGGAGAAGGAGTCAAGGGGATTTGCCGCTGGGACGAATCAGCCGAAGAGACTACCAGCGACGCGGCCGAATCGCCCCCCTCGGCCGGGGACGTGTCGTCGCTAGGCGACATGCTGCGCTCGGCCTGGCAGGGAGGAGCGGGAGGCCGGTCTGACTCCGCGCGACCCCAAGAACTCGAGCGCGGGCAAGTGCGGTCGTTCAAGATTTCGGCGTTAGATGCTAAGAGCCGCTCGGTCGAGCTAGCGCTCTCGTGACCCGGACGAGCCGGAACCCAACCCAGCCGCTGTTATTGGATGGAAGCGCTGCAGCGCGACGCGCCGGAACGTCGAAGTGTTGGCGGCGTCAATCGCCGTCTACTAGGAGCGGCTCGAGGCATGCCACCAACGACGGGAGATTCCTGGCCTTGTTTCGGACTGGCTGGTTCGGGCCGGTAGCTTTGAGGTCTTGTCTTTATCTGGGGCCAAGCCCCAGCTTGCTCACGAGCGCTGCGAACCGTGGCTCGGTGTGAAGCGGCTCGTAAACCGGATCGACATTCATATGGATTGCTGCCGGGCAACGCTGTTCGAGGGCGACCCCAAGCCAAGTCAGGGCCTGTTCCTTATCACCCAGCGCCAGATAGACCTGTGCGATGCTCGTGGCCGGGAGATCTTGCGTCTGGAACTTGCTCTCCAGCTCGGCGAGAATCTCGCGGGCCTTACTCCGGTCACCCAGACGGGCGTGTACCTCGGCCAGTAGAGGCACCCCAGGGAATGTATCCTGCGATCGAGCCAGCAGCTCGTAGAGCGCACCGTTTGCCTCGTGGTAGTTGCGATTTCGCAAGAGAGACCAGGCTAAGTAGAAATACCCCAGATCGTATGGTTCGCCGGGATCAAGTGTCTTGCGGAACTGCTGAATCGCCCCATCATACTTGCGTGCCGCGACGTAGATCACCCCGCGTGCCGTCTGGAACAGGATGGACCGTGGTTCGATGTCGAGCGCCCTCTGGAGCTGCTGCAAGGCCGGCCCGATGCGTCCCATGGGCAACAGGTGGCACATCGCGTACCCGTAGTAGGCGTAGGCACAAGTGGGATCCAGTTCGAGAGCGCGCTGAAACTGTCTTTCGGCGACGAACCAACGCCACTCGTGGACGGCGTTGACCATGGCCATCGATGCCTGTGCTTCCGCCAGTTTGCCGTCGATCTCCAACGCGCGGCAAGCGGCCTCTTTCGCCTTCGGCATGACTTGGTAGGAGGGTGACCCGCCGTAGCACCCCAAGAATGTGTAGGCGTCCGCCAAGCCTGCGTGCGCCAATGCGCAATCGGGTGCTTGGTGAATCGCCTTTTCGAAACACTCTTGGGCAGATTGCAGGCTGGCCGGACTAGGGTTCGACAGATGGCGGCGTCCCTTGCGGCAAAGCTCATCCGTGCCCGTAACTTCCGGGGCCGGCAGCACGGGTGGCGGAGGGGTTGGGAGCGTTAGCGCACCGTGGAGCGCGCCCACGATTTGCTGAGTTACGTCGGCACGACCTGAGGTGAATTCAGCCAGATCACACTGGTAGGTTTCGGCCCAAACTTGGGATCTGTCCTGAATGTTAATGAGGCTCGCGACGAGACGAACTCTACTGCCTTCCTGTCGCAGTTCGCCTTGAAGCACATAGGCAGCGGTGGGACCCAGAGGCCGAGCAGCGCGATCCCCTGGTCGATACTTCTCAATCGCTCCAGGCGGGATGACCTTGATCTGGCGAGTCCTGGCAAGCTCCGAGCTGATCGCGCGGGTGATATGGTGACTGAAGTCCGGGTCCGCCTGCCCAGTGCTCAAATCCGAGAAGGGCAATACGGCAATGGCATGCTGCTTAGGAGGCGGCACCCGTGAAAACGAAGGACGCCCACCGACCCCTCGCATCAGCCGCGCCAGCCGGTGCCAGCCGGCTCGGAACCACAACCACCCTTGCTGCCACGGTTTAGCCGAGCGAGGTGCAGTTAGGGCCTGCTTTCGATGCCGACGCCGATTCGCAGGCGCGGGCGCCCGTGTTTCGGCCGTCGCAGACGCGACCGCTGGCCTTGCGGGGTTGGCCTCAAGCAAACTCGTCTCCCGAAGGCTTTCGGGGGCGGCCTGGTATCGCAGCGATTCCAAATCGGCGGCCAGCTCTAGGGCGTGCTGGTAACGCTGGTCCGGGTCTTTCGTCAGCGCCTTGGCAATGGCCCGGTTGAGTTCCTGCGATCTTCCCCAAGCGGGCACGATCGGGAGCTTCGGCTCATTGGTAAAGATCGAGTACATCTCCTGCGCTTGGTGTTGCCCGGGAAACGGCGGCTCGCCCGAGATCATCTCGTAGATCAGGGCGCCAAGCGACCAGACGTCGCTGCGGTGGTCGACCTCGTGCCCGTTGGCCTGCTCAGGAGACATGTAGAGGAGGGTCCCGAGAGTGCTACCCGTTTTTGTCAGCTTCACTGACCCAGGGACGAGTGCAACTCCGAAATCCATGATCACGACCCGGCCGGTGCTGGTTAGCATCAGGTTGGAAGGCTTGACATCGCGGTGAACGATCCCTCTTTCGTGGGCGTGTTGTAGCCCTTGGGCTGCTTGGATGGCGATATCGATGGCCTCTTCCACGCTGAGGGCGTGCGACGAGATTCTCTGATCCACTCGGGGACCGTCAATGTAGGCTTGCGCTATGAAGGTCTGCTCTTCGGCCTGGTCGATCTCGTAAACGGTGCAGATGTTGGGGTGGTCCAAGGCGGCAGCGGCCTGGGCTTCCAGCAGGAAGCGATCATGGTCCGCGCGGTTGCCGGCGTGGGCAGAGAGGAACTTGAGGGCCACCGTGCGTTTTAGTTTCGTGTCTTCGGCTTTGTAGACTACGCCCATCGAGCCGCTACCCAGCTTTTCCGTGATGCGGTAGTGGGTGATCGTGCGACCGACCATGGGGGGAATCCTCGGCCCTGGGGAACGCAGCCAGCGTTGTGTGGCCGCGGCCACGCTATGGGGTGAACACGTTTCTTATCGACCAGTTGTAACCGTGGGCGGTCCGGCTTCTGGGAATCCAGCCGTTGACCGGTTTCGTCAAACCGACCCACCATAAATTGTTTGACCCCCTTCGTCGGAATCCGATATGCTCAGACGATACTGGTCGGGGCTCCCGAAGTTTCCGGCATTGGGCATGGCAAGACAACGAAGGTAGCTGCCCTAGCGCGTGGCAGCAACGGTCCAAGCTGCTGAACGCCCTTTTCCATTTGCGGTTCCGACTTTCGTTTCCCGGTACGCTGCGCTATGCACGTCTTTGAATTAACCCGGGCATTGATCGATATCGAGTCGGTCACGCCGAACGAGTTCGAGATCGGCAACTACCTGTACGACTACCTGCTTCCCTTGGCCGAGAACTACGACGGCCTGGTGGAGCGGAGCGAAGTGGAACCTCGGCGCAACAACGTGTTTGCGCGTTGGGGGAATCCCGAGATCGTTTTCTCGACGCACATGGACACGGTGCCGCCGTTCATCCCGTCCAAGGAAGACGACGAATTCATCTGGGGCCGCGGCGCGTGCGACACACACGGTATTGGGGCTTCGATGATCAAGGCTGTCGAAGCTCTATTGGAAGAAGGTGTTCGTGATCTGGGCATCCTGTTTGTCGTCGGAGAAGAAGTTGACGGCATCGGCGCGATGCACTCCAATCGCAACGCGTCGGGATCGAAATACTTGATTAACGGGGAGCCAACCGAAAACAAGCTCGCGCTCGGCTCAAAGGGTGCACTACGATTGGATCTCGAAGCCGAGGGCAAGATGGCGCATTCTGCCTACGCCGAGTTGGGCGATTCGGCGATCGACAAGTTGCTCGACAATCTCGAGTCCATGCGGCGGGTCGAGTGGCCGGTAGATCCCGTACTGGGTCCCGGCACTTGCAGTATCGGGACGATCGAAGGAGGACGCGCCGCCAACGTCATCCCGGATCACGCGACGGCAACGTTGGCGATACGGGTGGTGGCGGATCTTGACGAGGCCAAGAAGCTGGCTCTAGGTGCGTTCGACCATCGCGTCAAGGTGAAGATCACGACGCAAACGCCGGCCTTGCATTTGAGAGCGGTGCCCGGGTTTGAGACTACGGTCGTCAAGTATACGACCGATGTTCCGAAGTTAACGAATTGGGGGGAGCCGCTGCTGATCGGACCGGGTTCGATCCACCATGCTCATACGGAGGGCGAGCGAATACCGAAACAAGAGCTAGTCGAGGCGGTTGCCCTCTACCAGAGACTTGTCAAACAGCTTCGGAAGGTAAACTAAGTGGAAACGAAGGAACCAGTCTAACAGCCTGTGGCAAAAGTGGTGCAGGAGCGAAAAATGGGGACTGCCACCAATTCGCTCGCCGCTATGGCCCTCGAAACAAAGGACTCAACCTGAAGCGAATTGGCTGGCTGTACCCATTTTTCGCTGTTTGGTTGAATCTACGGGTTTGCATCCTATGACGATGGACCGAAAGCTTGAAGTAGGAGTACTGGGGGCGACCGGCATGGTTGGCCAGCAGTTTATCTGTCAGCTTCAGAACCATCCCTGGTTTGAGTTGACATGGCTTGCGGCCAGTGGCCGCAGTGCGGGTAAGCCGTACCGGGAGGCCGCCAACTGGACGCTGGACGGCGCGATTCCCAATAGCGTCGCCGACCAGGTGGTGCATGAGTCAAAGCCCAACAATTCACCAAAACTCGTTTTTTCGGCTCTCGACGCCTCGGTTGCGGGCGAGATTGAGCAGGCCTTCGCGAGAGCGGGGCACTTCGTCGTTTCAAATTCCAGGAATCACCGCATGTTGGCCGACGTCCCGCTGTTGATTCCGGAGATCAACGCCGATCATCTCGGTTTGATTCCCACCCAGCGAAAGAACCACGGCTGGAGCGGGGCGATTGTGACGAATCCGAACTGCTCGACGATCACACTAACGATGGCGCTGGCGCCGCTCAAGCCGTTTGGCATCCGCAAGATCTTGGCCACGACCATGCAGGCAATTTCCGGGGCCGGCTATCCAGGACTGCCTTCGATGGACATCCTCGGCAACGTGATCCCCCACATCGGCGGCGAGGAAGAAAAAATGGAGCAGGAGACCCAGAAGATCCTCGGGAATTTCAACGCGGACAAGGTCGAGCACCTGCCCGCTGAGATGAGCGCCCATTGTAACCGCGTGGGGGTCGTGGACGGCCATATGGTGGCCGTTTCGGTCGAGCTGGAGGAGAACCCGGGCGTCGAGCGTCTGGTCCTAGCGTTCGCCTCCTACCAGGGTGTTCCGCAGGAGAAGAATCTGCCCAGCGCTCCCAAGCACCCCGTTCACGTGATGGCGGAGCCGAATCGTCCGCAGCCCCGCAAAGACCTCCTGACGGAACAAGGGATGGCTGTTTGTGTGGGTCGAGTCCGCGAGTGCCCGGTGCTGGACTACAAGTTCGTTGTGTTGGGCCACAACACGATCCGAGGCGCCGCCGGCGCGGGCGTGCTCAACGCTGAGCTGTTGCTCAGCGAGGGTCTGCTGGACTGATCTTGCCGCTCGGCATACGGCAGAGATCTCTACGCGTGGAACTTGGGTTTCGACGGCCCATCCGCGACCGTAGTCTGTGAAAAAAGGTGCTACTGAAGGGAGTCGTTCGCCATTCGGCCCGGTAATCCTATTTCAGTCGTGCCCGGTTTCCCGCAGCGAAATCGTTGCGGTCGAGCAGCGTGTGGTTATACAATCGCGCCCGGAGATGGGAACGGCGGAGGAAGTCCGTCTCTTAAGTGCCTACGGCTCGCAACGTACGATTCCTCGTGGATCAGGAACGCGTTGATTGAAAGGAGCAAACAATGCCACGATTCAAACAGATCAAACATCCGGATGACCCAGAACTGAAAGCTCTGTATAAAGCGGCGATGGAGGGTGGTCTGGTGGGCACCGAGGAAGGCGTCCCAAACAATTTCGTCACGTCTCAATCCGAACGGCCGGACATTCTTGCGGCAACGTTAATCTTTGCCGACGAGATCGTGATGCAGGGACTGCTTCCTGCCACCGTCAAGCAGATGATCGCCATGACGATTGCCATGCAAAACAATTGTCGATATTGCACCCGGCTTCACACCAGTGCACTGGAGGGTATGGGAGTTTCGCACGAAGTGATCCAAAGTTGCGCCAGCGATCCGGATTTGGCCGAGCTTCCTCCCTCTCAGCGGGCGATCCTCAAGCTCGCTCTCAAGACTTCACGAGACCCCCTAGCGGTGACCGACGATAACTTTCAGACCCTTCGAGAATTCGGGCTTAATGACGCGGAGATCATGGAAGTGGCGATGATGGCTGCTGCTGAAAACTTTTTGAACACCTGGGCCAGAGTCAGCCGAATCGCGATAGACGGGGAAGACGAACTATCGTGAAGGGTGCGGTCTTTGGCCGAAAGAGCGAGGTGTTTTTTCACTTGAGGGGATCTCACACTCAGGACGTTGTATCAAGGCCCGGCGGCAGTACGGCTTGAGCAACGGACAATGATGGAGGTCGTGATGATGGCGGCCTTCGCCCATTTCATCAGTATCTGGGCCGATGGGAGCGGCATCTTGATAGACCCCCAAAGGGAATCGACATGAGCGAGTCGGTTGCGCGGTCGGCGACTTCCCGCAGTTTTCAAATTTCCATCAGCAGTCTGACGCTAGGGACTCTCTATGAAGCGGTCCTGGCGTTCTCCAGCCAAGACCGCCTTGAAACTCTATGGCCCTCCGTCTGTAAGAATGCCCGCTGGCTTATCCCATCCCGGCGCATGGGGATCCTGCTTCGCAGTGGGGCGGTGAGCTTTGAGCTCGCCGGGGTGTTCGAGCACAGCAAGTTTCAAAAGCTGGTCGACGCCCCATTCATTCCACAAAGGGATCAGCTCACGCGTGCGCTCGCGCAAAAAAATGCTCAGTGGATCCATAGACCCCGGCAAGAGCTTGAGGGCGAAAAGGGCAATTTCAGCAAACGGCTCCTCCATGATGATCCCGACGTACTCTTTGTTGTCCCCATGAGCATGAAAGGAAAGACCATTGGGCATTTGTTGTTCGCGATGTCCTCTGTCGCGGACCGAGACCAGGCGATGTTGAATACGCTCGGTACGATATACGCGCTCCATGTGGGGATGACCTACACTCTGCTCCGAATCACTGAAGAGCGGAGACGGATGCAGGATCAGTTGATCATGCAAGAGAAAATGGCTTCCCTGGGCAATCTCGTGGCGGGCGTGGCCCACGAAATCAATACGCCTTTGGGATCTTTGAACAGTAATAGTGACACGATGGGGCGCATGGTCACGGCACTGAAGTCCTCGTTGCAAGATGATGGAAAGCATCCGCAGCCGGAGCGAGCCAAGAAAATCAGCCGTTTCTTGGAGGAACTGCGCGCACTGGCTGACTTCAACAAGACCGCCTCCCAGCGAATAATCGAGATTGTTACCAGCCTGCGCAGCTTTGCCCGGCTCGATCGCGCCGCGGAAGATCAGGTTGACATGCATGAGGGCCTGGAAGACACGCTTACGCTGATCGAAAACCAGCTCAAGGATCGCGTCACGGTTCACAAGGACTACGCTGCGACGCCTCGGGTGAGGTACTATCCCAGCCAGTTGAACCAGGTGTACATGAACCTGCTGCTGAATGCGAGTCAGGCCATCGAGGGCAAAGGGGATATCTATTTGAAGACCTTCGCCACCGACGATGCCGCAGCCATTGAAATCACGGACACGGGCGTTGGAATATCCGCCGAGAATCGGAGTCGAGTCTTCGATCCCGGGTTTACCACCAAGGGTGTCAAGGTGGGTACCGGTCTTGGGCTGTCGATCGTTCAGCGCATTATCGACGATCACGATGGAAAGATCGAAGTGGAAAGCCAAGTCGGCAAGGGGACTACCGTCAGGGTTTTCTTGCCCCTCTCTTAAAACATTGGGGGGGCAGCTAATGCTCGGGTGTTAGTTGAGCGGGGTTGTGCCTTAACCCGGAAGTTTACTTTGACAATGCCATGATCGTCATGAAATTCGGCGGCAGCTCCCTCGAGAGCGCTGCGGCTGTCGAGAGGGTCGCTCACATCATCGGTCTCCAGGAGCACTCCGAGATCGTTGTCGTCGTGTCGGCCATGGGGAAGACGACGGACCGCTTGCTGGAGATTGCGGAGGCGGCTGTCGGAGGGAGGACTTCGGAAGCCCTGCAGCTTTCCGACGAGCTTCGGGACTACCTGGTCGGCGAAGCGAAGCAACTGGCCCCCCCGGACTCGGTCAGCGAGCTGGAAGATTTTCTCGCTAACCACTTCCGCGAGTTGGCCGAGCTCGTTGACGAGTTTGCCAACCTGGGAGAGCTGAGTCCACGCTCCATCGACGCCGTCTCGAGCTATGGCGAGAGAATGACCAGCTTTGTGATTGCCCAAGCGCTGCGGCGGAAGGGTTTCGATGCGGTGCACCTCGACGCACGCCGGTTGATAGTCACCGATGACCGCCACACGCAAGCGGCACCCATTTTCGAGCTGACCAACGAGCGTTTACAGGAGACCATCCCGCCCCTCGTGGCGGAAGGCAAGGTCGTCGTGATGGGAGGCTTTATCGGCTCGACGCAAGGCGGTGTTACCTCGACGCTCGGTCGCGGTGGTTCCGATTTCACCGCGTCGATCGTAGGGGCGGGGCTGGGTGCCGAGGAGGTACAGATCTGGACGGATGTTGACGGTGTCCTTACGGCTGACCCGTCGATCCTTCCCGGTGCTCGCCGGCTGCGGGTGATGTCTTTCGACGAAGCCTCGGAGTTGGCTTATTTCGGGGCCAAGGTCCTCCATCCGAGCACTATGGCGCCGGCCGTCGAGAGCAATATCCCTTTGCGTGTGCTGAACTCTCGGAAACCCGAGCAGGATGGGACTCTCATCGTCGCGCGATGCCCCCCCTCGGCGGTGACGGTCAAGTCCATCGCATACAAGGAGAACATCACCGTGGTTGACATCCATTCGACCCGCATGTTGATGGCCCACGGATTCCTGGCGAAAATCTTTGAGGTTTTCGATCGTCACGAGACGGCTGTCGATATGGTGGCCACGACGGAGGTAAGCGTCTCGCTCACGATCGACCGCACGGACCGGCTTGGGCCGATCACTGGCGAACTCGAGAAATTCGCTGAAGTTAGTCACACGTCGGGCCACGTAATCATGTGTGTTGTGGGAGAGGACATCCGCTATACTCCGGGTATCTCGGGGAGGATCTTCAAGGCGGTGGAAGGCATTGGCGTACGAATGATTTCTCAAGGAGCGTCACGCTTGAACATCAGTTTCGTGATCGACGAAGCGGATCTTCAGGCAGCTGTCGAAGCCCTTCATCAGACGTTTTTCGCCGAGATTGATGAGACCGTTTTCGCTTGACGATGCCCGAACCCCAGACAGCGCCCAGCAATCTTGCTCTGCTCGGCTACGGGAATATGGGGCGGTTGCTCGAGCAGTTGGCGCCTGAGTTCGGTTTCACCGTCGCACTCAAGCTCGACGAGTTCAACAATGTGGATGGCGCCGGTATCATCGCTGAGAACTTCCGAGACATTGGCGTCGCGGTCGACTTTTCGATTCCCTCCGTTGTCGGGGACAACGCCGAAAAGGTTTCGCAGTTAGGCGTTAACCTGGTCGTGGGTACTACCGGATGGCTCGAGGAGCTGCCGCGCGTACGCGCTACAGTCGAGCGTGGCAAAACCGGCTTGGTCTACGGCGCTAACTTTTCCGTGGGCGTACAGGCTTTCTACGGCATCGTCGAAGCCGCGGCCGAGATTTTGGCAAACGAAGATTCCTACGATGCGTGGGCCTACGAGGTCCACCACAAGATGAAGAAGGACGCACCTTCCGGTACCCTGCTGCGATTGAAAGAGCTCATGGAGCGAAGCGGCTACCAGCGCCCGATTGATGTCGCGAGCAATCGCGTGGGCGCTGTCCCCGGCACTCACGAGATCGGTTTCGACTCGGAGGCGGATACGATTCGCCTCGTCCACAGCGCTCGCAGCCGGGTCGGTTTCGCGCGGGGCGCGCTACGAGCCGCCCGCTGGATCCTTGGCAAGACCGGTGTCTACGAGTTTTCTTCCGTCTGGCGCGAGATGCGGTAGTTTTGCTCGGCCGCCGTAGTGAGGCGGAGGCGCCCGAGAAGATCGCGGACGCCAGGCGAAATCCGCTCCCTATTCGTAGTAGGATTGATGAGCTCGGTGATTTTGCGAGCGGTCGGCCGTTCACGTAACCGTTGGAGGAGGTGAACCATGTTTACCGGATGCGGCACCGCACTGGTCACTCCGTTTCGCTCCGACCTTTCGCTAGACGAAGAGGCCTTTACAAGTCTCGTACGACGGCAGGTGGAAAACGGCATCCACTTTTTGGTGCCGTGTGGGACGACAGGAGAAAACCCGACTCTCGACAACAAGGAGCGTCTGCGGGTTGTCGAGATCACGCTTGAGGAAGCCAAGGGAAAGGTCCCGATTCTTGCGGGGGCCGGAGGTTATGACACCTCGGAAGTAGTCGAACTTGCGCGCGAGTTGGAGGCCATGGAAGTCGACGGCCTGCTCTCTGTCACTCCCTACTACAACAAGCCGACGCCCGAGGGTCTTTACGAGCACTACAAGGCGATCGCCGCCGCCACTCGCCTGCCAATTGTGCTTTACAACGTTCCCAGCCGCACGGGGACGAACATTACACCGCCTACGTTGGCCCGGCTCGCTTCGATCGATAACATCGTCGGCGTCAAGGAGGCTTCCGGCGACATCGGCCAGATGGCGGCCATTTTCCAGCATGTCCCGAAAACGTTCTCGGTCCTTTCAGGAGACGACTCGGTGACATTGCCGCTGATGGCACTGGGTGGAGTGGGAGTGATTTCTGTCGTCTCAAACGAGATTCCCGCCGAGATGTCGGCCCTTTGCGACGCCTGCTTGAGGGGTGACTTCGCCACGGGTCGAGAGATCCACCGCCGCTACCACGCTCTGATGGAGGTAAATTTCGTCGAGAGCAATCCCGGTCCGGTCAAGGCGGCCCTGTCGATGATGGGGCTGATCCAACCGTACCACCGGCTCCCGATGACGCCGCCTAGGCCAGACAGCCGGGCGAAGATTTCCGCTGTATTGGAGGAACTGGCGCTGGCCACGCCGCTGGCGGCGTCAGGGGACTAAACACTGTTTTCTGAATACGGGTGACTTATTCTTCTAGCCGACCGGTGATGGGAATTTCGGGTACGGCATGCCGCGCCCCTACATTTCCGGCGAGCGGTTGAAACCGTGGGGGGCAGAATGCTTGAGAGCGTCATCAATCAACTGTTCGAGAAGAACCCCGAAGAGTACGACCATCAAGACATGGAGCACTTCCAGGAGTTCAAGCGGGCGTTGAACTCCGGGCAGGCGCGGGCGGCTGAACCCGACGCGGGATCGCCGCACGGCTGGCGGGTGAATCCCTGGGTGAAACGCGGGATCCTGGTCGGTTTTAGGATAGGCAAGACCGTCGACATGTCACCCGGCGGCGGTGGATTTTCATTTTTCGACAAGTCGACGTTTCCGGCCAAAGATCTCACCGTAGGAGATGGCGTGCGCGTGGTCCCGGGCGGTTCGAGCATCCGGGACGGCGCGCGCATCGGGAAGAGCGTTACCTGTATGCCACCGATGTACGTCAACGTCGGAGCCTACGTTGACGATGGCACGATGGTCGACTCGCACGCTCTGGTGGGAAGCTGCGCTCAAATCGGCAAACAGTGCCACCTCAGCGCCGCGGCCCAGATCGGAGGCGTGCTTGAGCCGGTCGGAGCGCTGCCGGTGGTCGTCGAAGACAATGTCTTGGTGGGGGGGAACTGCGGGGTCTACGAAGGCACGATCGTCAAGAGGCGTTGCGTCTTGGGCGCCGGGGTTATCTTGACCCGGTCGACCCCGGTTTACGACCTGGTTCATGAAACCATCCACCGAGCCGAGGCCGACAGTCCCTTGGTGATACCCGAAGACGCCGTCGTTGTTGCCGGGTCGCGCGCCATCACTTCCGGTGCCGGCAAGGCCTGGAACCTTTCGCTTTACACGCCCGTGATCGTCAAATACCGCGACGAGAAAACTGACCAACGGATTCAGCTGGAAGAGTTGCTGCGCTAGCGGCCCATAGTTGCGGGTTCGTCGTGGGCGACATGTTGTTCGGGGCGCCTGTCCTAGGTGATGTTGGAAGAGTGTTGCGGCAGTGGACGCGGAACTGGATCCGCGGGGAGGGTGGAGAACCCTTCCTGGCGCAGGTTCACTTTGTAGGGGCCCGTGGGCGGGCGGTCACCTCGGCCGGCTCGGCGGTCTCTTCCGCCCCGGCTTCGTGTTTCGCCTCGTGCTCGCCTCCGTTGCGCACAGGCTCGACTAACGCCAGTTCGATAACCTCTTCGACTTCCCGAACGTAGTGGATGTTCAAGTCCCCGATTTGGTCGGGATCGAGGTCCTCGTTGACGTTGATCTCGTTTTCGCGAGGTATGATCACGTCCGTTACGCCCGTTCGCCGGGCGGCCAGAACCTTTTCCTTGACCCCGCCGACCGGCAGAACCAACCCGCTCAAGGTAACCTCCCCTGTCATCGCGTAGTTCGGCTTCACCCGTCGCCCGGTAAGCAAAGATACCAGAGCTGTTATGACGGTAACGCCCGCTGAGGGGCCATCCTTCGGTACAGCACCCGAAGGCACGTGGAGATGAAGGTCGTTCTTCTTAAAGAAGGTTGGAACGATCTTGAGCCGTTCGGCGTTGGCGCGCACCCAGCTGAGACCCGCCTGCATGGACTCCTGCATGACCTGGCCCAGATGGCCGGTGAGCAGCATGCCCTTGGTTCCACCCCGCATTTTCGTCGCTTCGATGAACAGAACGTCACCACCGGCCGGCGTCCAGGCCAAGCCCACCGCTACGCCGGGTTTCTTGGTTCGTTCGGCGATCTCGGCTTCCTGGCGCACTTTAGGGGCCCCGAGGAAGTCTTCGACGACCTGCGGTGTCACTTCGAACAGCTCCGGCACTTCCGTAAGGGCTTGGGCGCCGTCTTCCGAAGCCTGGGCCGCCGAGCGTGCTTCGGCGATTCGCCGGGCCCGCTTGCGGCAAAGCGTACCGATCTCCCTTTCAAGATTCCGTACTCCGGCTTCGCGAGTGTAGCGATGAATGATGTGGCTGATGGACTCTTCGGTGAAGTGGATGTCGCCTTCGCTCAGACCGTTTTCGGGAACCTGTCGGGGAATCAAGTAGTCGAACGCGATCCGGCTTTTCTCGAACTCCGTATAGCCTTGCAGCTCGAGTACTTCCATGCGGTCCAGCAGCGCGTCGGGGATGGGATCGATGACGTTCGCTGTGGTGACGAACAGGACCTTCGACAAGTCGAAAGGTACGTCAAGGTAGTGATCGCGGAAGCTGTTGTTCTGCTCGGGATCGAGCACTTCCAGCAGCGCCGAAGAGGGGTCGCCGCGGAAGTCCCGGCCGAGCTTGTCGATCTCGTCCATCATGAAGACAGGGTCGTTCGTCCCTGCCCGCCGAAGTCCCTGGATGATCTGTCCGGGAAGAGCTCCGATATAAGTTCGCCGGTGACCCCGGATTTCAGCCTCATCGTGCACGCCGCCCAGTGAAATCCTGACGAATTCGCGACTCAGTGCCCGCGCGATCGATTTACCCAGCGATGTCTTGCCTACCCCGGGAGGGCCGACGAGACAAAGGATGGGGCCCTTCAAAGTGGGCTTCAATTGCAAAACAGCAAGGTAGTCGAGAATCCTTTCTTTGATCTTCTCCAGGTCGTAATGGTCCGCGTCGAGAACTTGTTTGGCCCGCAGGACGTCGACTCCGCTGCTCGAGGACTTATTCCAAGGAACGATCACCAGCCAGTCGAGATAGGTTCGCGTTACGGCATAGTCGGCCGCCGCCGGTGACATGCGCGAGAGGCGCTGTAGTTCGCGATGCGCTTCCTTCTTGGCTTCCTCCGGCATGCCGGAGTCATCGATTTTCTTGCGCAGCTCTTCAATTTCCGCCTCTTCGTCGAACTCTCCGAGCTCCTTCTGGATCGCTTTCATTTGTTCTCGCAGGTAAAACTCTCGCTGCGATTGAGAAAGCTGATCTTGGACCTGAGTCTGAATCTTGTTCCGCAACTGCAAAACTTCCCGTTCTTTATTCAAATAGCGTCCAATGTCTTCGAGCCGCTGCTGGACATCGGACGTCTCCAGGATGGTCTGCTTTTCCGCCGACGAGAGCCCGGGCAGCGTGGCGGCGATAAAGTCCGCTACTCTCCCCACCTCGCTGATGTTTTGCACCATCGTCTGCATGTCTCCCGACAAGGCAGGCGACAACTGGACGACGTCGTCGAAGACGCTTATGGCGTTCTGACGAAGTGCCTCAACCTCAGCGGTTGGATCGGGCTCCTCGTCCTGCAATTCTGTGTAGCGATAGCGGTAATACGGTTTTTGCGAGACCAGTTCGGTCAGTTGAATTCGCGCCAAGCCCTCGCAAAAGATCAACAGACTGTTGTTCGGCATGCGAACGGACTTATGGATAATAGCGACGCAACCGATTCGGTAGAGCTCATCCGGACTCGGCGCCTCGACGCTCGGGTCCCTTTGGGTAACCACGGCCAGGAACTTGTTTTCTCCCATGGAGTCCACCAGAGCCTTCGAGCTCTCCCGCCCGATGTTGAGAGGCATTACGGCGTGGGGGAACAGCACCGTGTCCCGCACGGGGAGGACAGATAGTTCGTCCGGGAACGTGTGTTCTACAATTTCGGGTTGCTGGACGTCTTTTTCTTCATCCGCCATATTTTCTGCTCAAACCTTTCGACTTTCTCTAGCAGACTCCCGCCGAGCCACCGGGTAAAGAAGCGGGCCACCCAAAGGCCCTGGCTCGCTGCTATCGGCCGGCTCGTCTAGGCTGCTTGGGGGTAGCATCCCAACACCGCCAAGAGGTCAGTCATTTCGGCCAGGTGATTCATCGCGTGACGGCAATTTGGCTGTTTCGGCGATCCGAGAAAGTCGAGATAAAACAGGTACTCCCACGGGCGCCCTCGGAGTGGCCGAGATTCAATTTTCGCCAGATTGATATCTCGCAAAGCAAAGGCACTCAGACACCGGAACAGCACCCCTGGTTGGTTGCGCGTCGAGAAGACGATCGATGTTTTCAAGACTTCATCGTTCTTAGCGTTTTGTCGCGGCGCCTTTCGGGCCACCAAGAAAAAGCGTGTGTAATTCTGACGGTCATCTTCGATCGACTTGCGGATGATCTTCGCGCCGTAGTATTTCGCCGCCGCCGCGGAAGCGATCGCCGCCACTGTCAAGTCGTCCCCTTCCATCACTCGCTTCACACTTCCTGCCGTGTCGTAGTAGCTCTCAGAACGAATCCGACGATTCTTCCGAAAGAAGTAGAGGCACTGTCCCAGCGCAACCGGATGAGAGATCGCATGCCGAATCTGCGAGAATTTCGTTTCCGGGCGTCCGATCAGATTGTGAACGATCCGGACACGAGACTCGGCGAGGATCGGCAACTTGAAGTTGAACAAGTGATCGTAGTTCTCGTGTACCGAACCCGCGAGGGTATTCTCAATCGGCACGACCGCGTAGCGGACTTTCCCGGCGGCCAGCAGGCGGAATACATCCTCGAAACGTTCGCAGGGGACGAAATCCAAATCGTCCCCTAAAAACCGGCGGCTCGCTTCCTCGCTGAAAGCGCCCCTCGCACCTTGGAAGCTGACCTTCTTTCTCGCCATCGTGGGATCACTAACGTGGTCGAACCCCTATCCTAGAAAGGCCAACTTCGTGGTGTATAGAGGCGCCGGCTGCTACTTACGCTCCTCACGACCATTATACGGGGTATAAGATTAGCGCCCTGTTGACTTGGATTTGACGACCACGGGTGTGCCTTCGAGGTCGAAGGCCCGGCGCAGCTGGTTTCGAAGGAAACGTTGAAAGGAGAAGTGAAAGGGACCGGCCCGCTTGGTAAAAAAGACGAAGGTCGGAGGCGCCACGGCCGGTTGGGTAACGTAGCGAATTGTTGGTTTGCGGAATCCGGGGTAGCTGACCCGGTCGAAATCCACAGCCTCGAGAAAACGGTTCAGCTCGGCCGTTGCTACTCGTCGATGTGCCGCCCCATAGACCTTGCGAATCAACGGGAAAAGACGCCGGATCCCTTGCCCTTTCGTGGCTGATGTAAACGCGAGTGGTGCATAGTTCAGGAACTTCAGGCCTTGTCGCACATCGGTTTCCACCTCCGAAGTCTTCTTCCGGCCGGCAAGGTCCCACTTGTTGACGACGATGACGATAGCCTTGCCCGCGGAGTCCGCGTAGCCGGCGATCGAACCGTCGAGGGCTGTTACTCCCTCAATAGGATCAAGCAGCATAAGGACGACGTCAGCCAGGCGAATGTGCCGCTGTGCCATCACCACGCTCAGTTTCTCAGCCATCTGCTTCGTCTTGCCCTTGCGCCGAATGCCGGCGGTATCGACGAATTGAAACCGGGTACCCGTGACGACGATTTCTTCGTCAACGGCGTCGCGGGTCGTTCCGGGCGTCGCGGAAACAATTGCCCTTTCCGTCCCGGTCAGCCTGTTCAGCAAGGTCGATTTACCGACGTTTGGCCGCCCGATGATGGCCACCCGGACTGCTTCGAGATCCGCCTCGGGTGCCTCAGAGACAGGGAATCCTTCCGTGGCGTGGTTGAGGAGCGTCTCTATGCCGCGGTTGTGTTCCGCCGAAACAGGAAACACGTCAGGGATGCCAAGCTCGTAAAACTCCGAGGCCAGAGCATCTCTAGCCTGCGTGTCGCACTTGTTGACCACCAGCGAAACTGGCAAGCGGCTGCGCCGCAACAAGTCTGCCAGATCACGGTCCGTCGCGGTGATTTCGGAGCGCCCATCCACAACGAAGACGATATGTGCGGCATCTTCGATCGCTTTGCGAGCCTGTTGCTGGACCAAGGTGGGGAACTCCTCCCGGCTGCGGAATATCATCCCGCCGGTGTCGATCAACCTAAACCCGCGACCTTGCCACTCAGCCTCCAGGTGAATACGGTCTCGGGTTATGCCCGGCTCGTTCCCGACGATAGAGCGGCGGCTCGCCGTGATACGGTTGAATAGCGTTGATTTCCCTACATTAGGCCGCCCCACGATGACCACCGTGGGCGGTTTTGAGCGGCTCATCGATCCCCATGATAGCATCGGAATCAGAGCGTTCCTAGACCGGTAGAGGAGGCGTCGCCGCTTGCCTCTGGACGATTGATTCGCCCTTCAAACGTGGCGTCAGTGCACTTGAGGATGCCGGCTCCAGCTGGCGGTTCAGGGCCTCCTCGGCTATGAGACTACGCAGCGCAAAGGGCCGCCTCAAAGTTGAACACTCCATCATTGGCGGTCTGCGGGCCGTGCTCGAAGCGCTTCTCGAGCAGAACCCGGAGATCCGCTCCATCATTCCCGGCGACATTCGCCGCGTGCGAAAGGCCCGAGGAGCGGTGAAGATCCGGATCACTACACCGACGCAAACAGGCTGGAAGGCCATCGCGCTTGCGAGCGGCGCTCGGCAGGAGCTGTTCCTAACGACGAAAATGAGCCGGGAAGATTTGGACAACGCGCTCGAGAAGGCCCTGTCGGAGCAATGATGGGTTGCAGCGGGCAAGTCCGGGCCGGCACAGTAGTAGGTGCTTGCCCCTGGCTAAAGTGCCGAGCCGTGAGTGATTTTCTGGGATGTCGCGTTACGGTTTTTGACGGTGGAGTTCTTTCAGAACCGAGTCTGTCTCGATGTAGGTTTCGCTATGGCTTGAGCTTTCGCGAACAATGCCGATTCCGGGCTTGAACCAGCGGCGAAGCGGCCCGCCGATCGTGCGATAGGTGAGAAGAAAGGCATCCTCGATTTCACCGTAAGGCGTCGTGACATCCTGGCGGCTCTCGACGACCCAGTAGTAGTGGCCCGGGTTCGGTGCGCCTCCCCTGCCTTGGCGGAACAAGGTCAACTTCTCTAGGTCTGCCTGTTCTCGCTGCGGGTGGGACCAACGGATGCCGATCGTCAGGGGAAAGAAAAAGTCGGGAGTCGCCTTCTCCAGATAAGATCTGTATCGTTCCGTCAGATCCCTGGCGGCGTCATCCCAAGAGTGTCCATGCACGTGAAGGATGTAGCCCCGCATTTTCAATTTGGTGTTTGACATCCCGACCTTCCAGCGGCCTTGAGCGTCTTTATTCATAGGGGCTAGAGCCCGATGAGGACGCCAGGGAGGCCAACACCCAATGGGTGAAAAACAAACCAAGCCATTCCAGCTAAGTTTCAACGGCTTGTTGAAAGTCGATTTCCAGGGATCGCACGTCACTTCCGACGGTGGCCTGATTTTGGTTCGCGAACTGGACGAACGGCTCGGTCTCGGAGAACTGATTGACGAGCATCTCAGCGACTCCCGGCAAGGCACAAACAAGCAGTTCACGCTCGCTGATCTGTTGCGGCAGTCGGTCTACAGCCGCTTGGCGGGCTACGAGGACCTCAACGACGCCGAGCGGGTTTCGATCGATCCGACGTTTCGGCTGATCGGTTCGCAGAAGATCTGGGATCGCGGTGCGGCCTTGACCTCGACGCTGCACAGCTTCGAGACGGAGATGCTGGCGAGCGAAGAGAACCTGCTGGGGCTGATGGCGCTGAACCGAGAGCTGGTCGGGCAAGCGGAAGCGTTCGACGACTCCGAGCGGGTCGTTCTGGACATGGACTCCACCGAGAGTCCGGTCCATGGCCAACAGGAAGGCAGTGCCTACAACGGACACTTCGAGTCGGTCTGCTATCACCCGTTACTTTTGTTCAACGGTCATGGTGATTGCCTCGCTGCCAAGCTGCGTCCCGGCAACGTGCACAGCGCCGAGGACTGGGATGAGCTATTGTTGCCGGAGATCGAGCGCCAACAGGCTGCGGGCAAGCAGGTCGCCTTCCGGGGCGATGCGGCCTTTGCCAAGCCGGAAGTTTATGAGGCTTCGGAGGAACGCGGAGTACAGTACGCCATTCGCATTCCGGCCAACAAGAGCCTGGAGTTGGAGATCGAAGACATCTTGTTTCGGCCGCCGGGAAGGCCCTCCCGGAAGCCCTTGGTGCGCTACAAGAGTTTTCGCTATCAGGCGGAGAGTTGGTCGCAGGCGAGGCGGATCGTCGCCAAGGTCGAGCATCACCAGGGCGAGCTGTTCCCGCGGGTCGGATTCATCGTGACGAGCATGAGCTTGCCAAGCCGCTCGGTGGTGCGCTTCTACAACAAGCGCGGCACGGCGGAGCAGTGGATCAAGGAAGGCAAACAGGCCACGCATTGGACAAGGCTGTCGTGCCATCGGTTCCGGGCGAACGAGGTACGGCTACAACTGAGCGTGCTGGCCTACAACCTGGGCAACTTGTGGCGGCGGCTCGGACTGCCGAACAGGATCAAGAGTTGGTCGCTGACGAGCTTGCAACACAGGTTGATGAAGACCGGCGGTCGGCTGGTCAAGCACGCGCGGTATTACTGGCTGCTGCTGGCCGAGGGGTATCTGAACCGCAGGCTGTTCGGCGACATGCTGCACAGGATCTGGGCGCTGCCGCTGCCAAGCGGGTAGCGTTGACCGGGCGAGGATCAACAGTTTTCGGCTCCAAAAGATTTCGCAAGGAGCAGTGTCGGCCGGAGCGCCGTTCAGGCCGCTCAATCAACGTCTGTGAGCGGATGGACGAGCCCTGGCGCCTACCGGCGGAGGTCATGTGCAGGGTTCAGCGCGAAAAGACGTGGTATTCGGGGCAGCGCGGGTGTATACTTTCACCGTGCCAGGGCCAAAATGGAAATCCTGGGTAGCTACCGCGGATGAGATACAAGCGGTCCTCGAGAGAGCCAAGACCTTCGACAAAGGTGGCCTTCTGTTCTTCGGTCCAGCCTGGACCGAATTCATGCTTGACGTCGGAATTGCGTTCTCTCCAGTGGACGACGGTCCCCTCCGACACCGAGTCATGCGCAACGATCCTTACTTCCCGGGTTGATGTCCTACGCACTCTACGAGGCGGGTTCCCGTAGTCGGTAGCGTAGGTGTCCTGGTAGACCCAGCGGTTGCCGACCTCGAGAGGGAAGTAATCGAAGACGTTGACGCTTTCCTTGACCTCTAGGCTAAGGAAGGGGCGGTCTTGGCCGAACACGTGGGATGTGTGGAGCACCAAAGACCAAAGAAGAAAAGGCGCCCACCTAGTGCGCATTACTGCTTTGAGGATAGCTTGATTCGTCGAAACGCCAGCCGCCAACCACGAGTCTATCCGAGTTCCCGCGGGCTAAGATGCAGTGCCTGCTTACAGTAGTCGAAACAGTTGCGCACTTCTTCAACCGTATCCTCGCCGTCGTACTCGTATTCGATGTTGGCTGGAATTCTGTATTGCTTGTCGCGCAACAAGGCCAGGACTTCCTTGATCGGGGTATCGCCTTCTCCAAAAGGCACGTTCGCGCCCTGGTCGCGCTTGCGATCCTTGATGTGCAAGGTCAGGATGTCGTCGTGGTGTTTGTCGAGGTAGTCGACGGCGTCG
Source organism: Bryobacterales bacterium (assembly GCA_965222095.1). Taxonomy (GTDB): domain Bacteria; phylum Acidobacteriota; class Terriglobia; order Bryobacterales; family UBA6623. Next base: position 334,064 of record CBDCTD010000003.1, on the reverse strand, counting down.
AAATTCGCGGCTGTGAAGTGACCGATATCAAGATTGACGGCGATGTAGTCGGAGTTTCCTTGGCGAGCGCGGTCGAAGTCATCCGGTGTCGCGAACTCGTTCTCTCTGATGTTGGAGTGATTGTGCATGCCGACCCGCATCTTGTATTTGGTGGCATAGGGATCGATGCGGCTTGCGGTGGTGACGTTCGCCGAAGCCGTGATAACCTTGGCGCCGAGCGCTTGAGCCATTTCGAAGCCGCGCTCGATTTCGGCGTCGGTGAAATCATCCTTAAAGCTGTAGTTGTAAGCGTAGGGATCGATACCCGCATCTCGAAACTTCCGGCCGGCGGCTTCGAATTCTTCGAGCGGCACGGAAAGCCGCCATTGCCGCAATTCGTCGCGGTCTTTCTTCGCAGACCCTCCGTATTTTCCTTCCAAGTGCCCCGACGCGACCTCGCAAGAGCCAATGCCAATATCGGCGATGGCTTGGATGGCTTCGTCTAGCGAACGATCCCGGAAGCTGTAGCTCTGCACGCCGATCAAAACCCCGTTGAAAGTGGAATCGATCATCGAGGGTTGGGCAGCGGTGTTAACTGGGGCCGGTTCGCTTTCGCGACCGGACTCGCAACTGGGCAGAAGCAAACCTCCTATCCCGGACAGCGAGAGTACTCCGAAACGTCTTCGGTTGATCGACACGTCTTGCCCCCTACGACGTTTTGGCAATCCGAGACCCGCCAATCCGTCGAATCTGCAGCTAGTCACTGCCGGCGGCGCCGGCAGTGACAGATGCTTGCTTGGCGATGGGAATCGCCGCTCGGCGATGAGCATCATAGCGCAGCTACGGAAGCGAGGGCTACAAGTGCGTTGGCAAAATATAGCGATAGGCTCGGCTTTCAGTAGACCGCCGGGCATTCACGAAGGTGCTTGAACGATCGCGTTTGTTCGTACGGGCGCGACATGTCGCGCCCCGAGTTTCGGCTGGTACTGGTCAGTATATTTTTGCGAACCGCGTAGGCCCGCTTTCACTAACTCCGATAGAGTAAGAAAGGCCGGCGCAGGCCGAACAGCGAGACATGAAAAGCGCTCTAGTCACGGGAGGGGCCGGATTTATAGGGTCGGCGCTGGTGCGAGGTTTGTTGTCCCAGGAAGACGTAGAACGGGTTGTCGTGGTGGACAATCTGCTGACCGGCAGCGAGGCCAATCTTTCAGATGTGCGTGACTCGATTGAATTCCACGTCGCCGACATCCGCGACCTGGTGCCGATGGAGGGTCTTTTCCAGGGCGTAGACGTTGTCTTTCACCAAGCTGCAATCCCATCGGTTCCGCGATCGATCGCCGAACCCGATCTGACCCACGACGTCAACGTCAACGGGACGTTCAGCGTGTTCCGAGCAGCCCAAAAGACCGGGGTCCGGCGTGTTGTCTATGCGGCGTCCTCGTCCACCTATGGCGATCAACCCGACCTGCCTAAGAAAGAATCGATGCTGCCAAGCCCGCAGTCACCGTACGCTGTTCAGAAGCTGGTGGGTGAATACTACGGCCGCAATTTCTGGCAAGTCCATGGCCTCGAGACCGTTTCGCTGCGTTACTTCAACGTGTTCGGGCCGCGCCAAGCCAGGATTTCCGATTTAGCTGCTCTGACGGCACGAGTCTACACCCTCACCCGGCGAAGCGCAACCATTTCTCCACCCGGTAGAGGCGGCGGCTGAGGCGGGACCGATCGAGCCCCCTTCTTGCCCCTCATGGGGGCTGATCCGCCGCTGCGAAGTCAATTTCGCAGACACCCCTCCGAGCTTCCGTCCTCAGTACACAGATTTCGCATTCGCCAAGTGCGGTGCTACCCGCCCGGCACAGGCAGCGCCCAGATCCTCCGCAGCATGTCGCCAAACAGCCGCCGGTTCAGATGTCCCTCCGCGAACAAGAGCCAGTAATACCGCGCGTGTTTAATCAGCCGACCGCCGGTCTTCATCAACCGGTGCTGCAAGCTCGTCAGCGACGACCTTGTTGCATGGATCATCCCGAAGGATGTCTTATCATTGGTTTTTTCAACGCTGGGGGTAGTCTAAATGCCACATAAGTTCAACGCAGCACGCCGGCACAAGTTTGATAAGGTGCAGTACCGGGTGATCAACTGGGCGGAATATAACGAGAGCTTGCGCCAACGGGGTGACCTGACGATTTGGGTCAGTGAGGAGGCTCAAAGTGTGTGGAGCGCGCCGCGCCGCACGTCACGGGGTGGTCAGCGCAGATACTCGGATTTGGCGATCGAGACATGCCTGATGCTGCGCACGGCATACCATCTTGGACTGCGTCAGACACAGGGGCTTATGGGTTCCATCGGCACGCTCATGGGGTTGGATATACGGGTACCGGATTACTCCACGCTGTCGCGGCGCGCAAACGGGGTGAGCATCGCTCAGGTGATGAGGCAAGCAGGATCTGTGCCTATCCATCTGGTGGTCGACAGTACTGGCCTCAAGATCTTCGGCGAGGGCGAATGGCTAGCGCAGAAGCATAACACCAAGGGAATACGCCGCCGCTGGCGCAAGCTCCACCTCGGACTGGACCTCGCCAGCGGGGCGATTGTTTGCGCCGCTCTGACTCACGATAACGTTGGAGACAGCACAGCCTTACCCAGCCTCCTGGATCAGCTGGATGCCCCGGTCACGGGCTTTCTGGCTGACGGCGCCTACGATGGAGCGTCCACACGAAATCTGCTGAGGCAGCGGTATGGGGAGACCCTGGATGTGGTCATACCGCCGCCAAAGGACGCAGTGATCCGCCTGCAATCGGCGCGTGATGCGACCGTTCGGGATCGCCATATTGCCCAAATCCGCAGCAACGGGTGCATGGCCTGGCAGACGGCAACAGGGTACAACCAGCGCAGCCGAATAGAAACGCAGATGGGCCGTTGGAAGAGCGTCATCGGCCCCAAACTCAAATCCCGCAGCTTCTCCAGGCAGATCACGGAGATCCAACTCGGTCGAAAAGTCCTGAACACAATGACCGCGCTCGGACGGCCTGTGTTCGAACGCATCGCCTGACACTACCGCTTGGGGAAAGGGGGAATTCCGTTTCCATCCCTATCCGTGCAACAAGGCTCCACCGAACGGCTCGGCAAGCTCATGCTGGTCACAACGAATCCGACGCGCGGGAATAGCTCGCCCTGATGGTGCTCGACCTTGGCCACGATGCGCCGAGGTTGGGACCAACTCTCCGCCTGATAGCGAAAACTCTTGTAGCGCACCAGCGGCTTGCGGGAGGGCCTTCCCGGTGGCCGAAACAGGATGTCTTCGATCTCCAGCTCCAGGCTCTTGTTGGCCGGAATGCGGATCGCATAGTCCGCGCCGCGCTCCTCCAGCGCCTCGTAGATCTCCGGCTTGGCAAAGGCGGCATCGGCGCGCAAAGTGACCTGCTTGCCTTCGGCCTGTTGGCGCTCGATCTCCGGCAGTAGCAGCTCGCCCCAGTCCTCGGCGCTGTGCACGTTGCCGGGACGCAGCTTCGCCGCCAGACAATCGCCGTGCTGATTGAACAGCAACAGCGGGTGATAGCAGACCGATTCGAAGTGTCCGTTGTAGGCACTGCCTTCCTGTTGGCCATGGACCGGACTCTCGGTGGAGTCCATGTCCAGAACGACCCGCTCGGAGTCGTCGAACGCCTCCCCTTGCCCGACCAGCCCTCGGTTCAGCGCCATCAGCCCCAGCAGGTTCTCTTCGCTCGCCAGCATCTCCGTCTCGAAGCCGTGCAGCGTCGAGGTCAAGGCCGCACCGCGATCCCAGATCTTCTGCGAACCGATCAGCCGAAACGTCGGATCGATCGAAATCCGCTCGGCGTCGTTGAGGTCCTCGTAGCCCGCCAAGCGGCTGTAGACCGACTGCCGCAACAGATCAGCGAGCGTGAACTGCTTGTTTGTGCCTTGCCGGGAGTCGCTGAGATGCTCGTTGATCAACTTGCCGAGTCCGAGTCGCTCGTCCAACTCGCGGACTAGCAGCAGGCCGCCGTCGGAAGTGACGTGCGATCCTTGGAAATCGACTTTCAACAAGCCGTTGAAACTTAGCTGGAATGGCTTGGTTTGTTTTTCACCCATTGGGTGTCGGCCTCCATGGCGTCCTCATCGGGATCTAGCCCCTATGAATAAAGACGCTGAAGGCCGCTGGAAGGTCGGGAGGTCATACATCAAATTGAAAATGCGGGAGACCCGTCTTCGCCTTATTCCGGGGTCTTGTCGCTGTTCTGCACAGCAATTCTAGAGCGAAGCCAGCCGATAATCTTCGGTGACGGGGAACAGTCGCGCGATTTCACATTCGTCGATGACATCGTGCGGTTGAATCTCCTCGCGGCGGATTCTGGCCACGCTCCTGGGAATATTTATAACGGGGGGACGGGGAGCCGCCAGACTCTAAATGACGTGTGGGTCCTCCTGCAGAAGATCGAGAATGTCCAGATCACACCAACCTACGGGCCGCCTCGTGCGGGGGACGTGAAGCATTCCCAGGCTGACTTGACCGCCGCCCGCCGGGACCTGGGTTATGAGCCGCGGGTTAGCTTCGAAGAAGGGCTCAGGCGTACGCTCGAGTGGTATCGCGAAACCAGAGAAAACCCAGCGTCTTAGATTGTGTCATGGTTCCTCAGACGAAAGCTGGGCTTCGATGAGTCACTTCGCACCACTCGCCGAGGTGTTCCTTCGGCGCCCGCTTCCTTTCTTTTTGTTGTTGCAGGCGGGCCTGCTTTTCTACCGCATCGATCTACTGCCCCTCTGGGGTGACGAGCAGTTCACCCTGAACGTCATCGCCCGGCCGTGGACCGAGATCCCGCGCGCTCTGGCAGTGGACATCCACCCTCCGCTCTACTATTTCTTGACCAAAGCCTGGATCGCGCTGCCGTGGCCCGGCTCACCTCTGACGCAAGTCCGCGCACTCTCTATTGGGTGGGCGCTTTTGTCGACAGTGCTGTTTTGCTTCTTGTGGCTGAAAGACGTCAGCCGCTCCGGGAGAGTCTGGTTTTTGGTCTTGTGGAGCCTTTCGCCTGCTCTGGTTTTGTACTCGCGCATGGCGCGTTCCTACAGCCTGCAACTGTTCTTGGGCTGTCTGCTCTTGTGGCTGGCGGTGCAGTGGACCGGGGAACCAACGCGGAAGCGGCTGCTGGCTTGCTATACGATCGTCGCGACTTTGCTGTTGTACACCCACTATCTGCCCGGTTTGGCGATCGTCGGGGCCGTGAATCTGTTGCTGCTGACCCGTTGCCTGCGGCATCAGAAATGGCAAATGCTGGCGCCCCTTGCGGCTTCAGACCTGTTGCTGGCACTGCTCTACGCGCCGTGGCTGCCCTACCTGAGGGCTGCGCTGACGCGTGTTTTCACAACTGAATCACACTCGCTGGTGGAGAACGCCGCCGTTGAAACAGCTTTGCGTTTGGCTTTCAGCTTTGTCTCTTTCACGTACGGTGAGTCGCTTTCCGTTTTGGGCCTTGCAGCGGGGCTACTGATCAGTCCCCTCGTCGGTTGGGTGGTCTGGCGTGGTGCGCGGAGCTTCCCAAGGAGCGCAGTCTTGCTGGCACCGGCCGCCGGGATAGCCTACCTTGGCGCTTCGGCTTGGGTGAGTGTGCCTTTTACACCGGCGCGGCTGCTCTTTCTGCTGCCGTTCTATCTTCTCTTGTTGGTAGTCGGGAAAGAACAGAAGCCGAAACTGGGCGTGGCAGTTTGCAGCGGGGTCTTGCTTGTGGGAACGGTTTCATTATGGGGCTACTTCCATAAAGCCAACTTCTTTAACAAAGGGTACGTACTGCCGTTCGAAGAGATGGCGGCGTACGTGAAAAGCCAACCGGATGCCGACAGCGCTCTGATTCTCGTGGACCGCTGGAACAGTGACCCCCAACCTTTCCTGGCGGCGCTCGGCGATCGCTTCTCGCCCCTGTTGATCTACGGTGAGAGGTCGGTGCGGAAGGTGCGTCAGCGCGTTCAGTTGGATCGGCCGCACACGATCTGGTATCTCCGCAACACTCACGACATCTCGCCTGGCTCCCGAAACCAAGGGCTGGAGGCGGAGCTAGTTACCGCGTATGACGCCCACCGCCATTTGTTCCTGCCATATTCCCCGCTCGATCGGATCGCTGTGCAGTTACTCGGTGACAAAAACCCGCCAACCCATCACTATCAGGTGCTCGAGTTGCGCCGCCGAGGCGACGAGGCATCTCCAGAAGGCGGCGCCCTTAGGGAACCGATCCGACCGTAGCACAACTGGAATGATCCACAAGCGGACTCGAGGATTGGCGTATTCTGAAGGAGGAAGGCTTGATATACTCTTGTTTCGTCCGGGCTTGGGTCCTGGCTCGCTGGTAGGTAAGCATGTCTGACAAAGGAACCAAAGTCACATCGGGGACAGAGGCAGAGGAGAAAGCGATCTATCTCCTAAAGCCCCGTGGCTTTTGCGCCGGCGTAGTCCGAGCGATCGATATCGTAGAGTTGGCGCTCAAGGTTTACGGACCCCCGATTTATGTCCGCAAGGAAATTGTCCACAATCGTTTTGTTGTAGACGATCTCGCTAGCCGCGGAGCTGTCTTTGTCGACGAACTGAGCGAGGTGCCCGCCGGGGCTCGCGCCGTTTACAGCGCGCACGGTGTTGCGCCGGAGGTGCGTCGGGAGGCAAGCGAGCGTGGATTGGATGTCGTTGATGCGACCTGCCCTCTAGTGACGAAAGTCCATTTGGAGGCCGTCCGCTTCGCGCGTCAAGGCGGAACGATTCTATTGATCGGACACCGCGACCACGACGAGGTCATCGGGACAATGGGGGAAGCCCCGGATCGCACGATCGTCGTCTCCACGGCCGAGGAGGCACGGACGGTTCAAGTGCCCAATCCTGAGAGAGTTTGCTATCTGACGCAAACGACCTTGAGCCTGGACGAAGCGAACGTTATCATCACCCAGCTGAAGAAACGCTTCGCGAAAATGGAAGGTCCCCCAGCCCAAGACATCTGCTACGCCACCGAGAATCGTCAACAGGCGGTCAAGAGGGTCGCACTACGTTGTGACTTGCTGCTCGTCGTCGGATCGCAAAACAGTTCCAACTCACGTCGCCTGGTTGAGGTGGGAGAGAATCTAGGCACACCCGGGTATTTGATCGACGATGAGATCGACCTGGACGCTCGGTGGTTCGAGGGCGTCAAGACCGTTGCTGTCACCGCCGGCGCCTCCGCACCCGAGTCTTTGGTGCAGCGCGTAATACATCACCTTTCGCAATTCGGCTTTGGCCGGGTTGAAGAGGTCGAAGTCATTGAAGAGGACGTAAAATTCTCCCTTCCGCCGCAGCTGGTACCTTACGAAGGTGAACTGACGCAGATCGCCAGTCTATGACGCCTGCTAATCGCGCCGCCCTAGCCGCCACTGCCGTTGCTCGCGCTCCGGCCGAGCAGCCTCTGCTGCAAGTCGAGGATGCAATCCACGCGGCCACCCGCCATTTACTGTCCCTCCAAGCTCCCGAAGGCTACTGGGTGGCCGAGCTGGAAGCTGACACCACCCTTCAGGCCGACTACATTCTGCTGCAATTGTGGCTTTATCCCCCTGGGCCCGACGGTATTTGGAATCCTCCAACTCGCTCCCGCGTGAATAAAGCGGCGCGCCAGATTCTGTCTCGCCAGTTGCCCGGGGGCGGGTGGCAGATATATCCCGGGGGAGCCGCGCACGCCAACGCCTCGGTTAAGTCTTATGTGGCTCTCAAGATCGCGGGCTTGCCTGATGGCGAGGCGGCGATCGAGAAAGCTAAGCGAAAGATCCTCGAGCTCGGCGGCGTCGAAGCGGCCTATAGCTACATAAAGATCTATCTGAGTTTCTTTGGGCTCTATGACCGGGAGAAGACCCCGACGATTCCTCCTGAACTCTTCCTGTTGCCGAAAAAGGCGCGCTTCAACATCTACGACATGTCGTCGTGGACCCGGACGATGATCGCGCCGCTTGCCATCTTGACGGCTCTGCGAGCGTCGCGGCCCATCCCGGCTGGTCTGGAGATACGCGAGATCATCACGGGAAAGGAACCGCCAAAGCCGGACTTCTTTAGTTGGCGCAACCTACTCATGTTTGTCGATGAGGGCTTGAAGCTTTGGGAAAAGAGAGGCTCTTGGCTCACCCGCAGAAAGGCCATCAATGCCACGGCGAAATGGATGTTCGAGCGCCTGGAGAACTCAGATGGGTTGGGGGCTATCTTCCCGCCCATGATGAATTCCATCATGGCGCTCACGGAGCTGGGCTATGGCCTCGACCACCCGCGGCTGAAAAGGGAAATCGAAAAGTTCGACCAGCTACTTGTCGAGGAGGATGACGTCATTCGTGTACAGCCCTGCTTGTCGCCCGTGTGGGACACAGCACTCAGCTCCTACGCGATAGGGTCAGCGAACCCAGAGCCGGACATCGCGATCAGAAAATCACTGCGCCGGGCAGCCGACTGGCTGCTCACGAAGGAGGTGCGCAACTATGGCGACTGGTCGGTGAAGAACGACAAGGCTGCGCCGGGAGGTTGGTACTTCGAGTTCTCGAACGAGTTTTACCCGGACGCGGACGACACGGCCAAGGTCCTTCTTGCGATGCAACATGCGCGCGCCCGTGACCCGGAGGCCCAGCGAGCTGCTGAACAACGGGGGATCGCGTGGCTGCTGAGCATGCAATCAAAGGATGGCGGTTGGGCAGGATTCGACGTAGACAATGACAATCAATACCTGACCTACCTGCCGTTCGCTGACCATAATGCGATGCTGGACCCGACTTGCGCTGACGTTACCGGCCGAGTCCTGGAGGCCTTGTGCCGGGTCGGACCCGGTAGGCACAATGCCGCGGTTTGGCGAGGCGTCGAATACCTAAAGAACACCCAGGAGGAAGACGGCAGCTGGTCAGGCCGCTGGGGCGTGAACTACATCTATGGGACGTGCTTTGCGTTGCGAGGGCTTCGCTCTGCCGGAGAGGACGAACGCGAACCCTACATCATTCGTTCAGGCGAGTGGCTCCGATCCATCCGGAACACGGACGGTGGGTGGGGCGAAACCTGTGCCAGCTATGACGATCCCCGCTTCAAGTCTGAAGGGGACAGCGCCCCCTCACAAACCGCCTGGGGGCTAATGGGACTGTTCGCCAGCGGAGACTATTGCAGCGACAGCGTAGCGGCCGGCATTCAATACCTATTGTCGAATCAGAACGCCGACGGCTCGTGGGACGAAGATGCTTGGACCGGGACGGGGTTTCCGCGGGTCATCTATTTGAGGTACCACCTTTACCGACAATATTTCCCGCTGATGGCGCTAGGGATTTATAACGAATGGCTGCGGGGTCAGTGACGACACCGAGTAGCCCGGTGACTCCCGCTCTCGCCTTTCGCTTCCACGGCCATGACGTTCGACGGAACCTGACAGCGGGTTGTAGGAAAAACGTCGATCCGCGGACATCGGTCTGCAGCGGAACGCGGGCGGTCGGCCGTGCTCTCCTGCAAGCTATCAAATGGTTCCAAGGCACCAAGTGCTTCTTGTTGTCTCAGCGGACCGGCGTGAGTTCGCAGGATTCGGGGGACCCAGCAACGACCTTACGCCGGTCTCGTTCGGCGTCCGGTGGAGTGCGCGGGCGAATCTGAACGGCTGCCGGGCTCTGTTGGTCGCCAATGGGCCCGGCGGCGAAAACGCGGCCCAGGGAGTCGAATTTGCCTGTAAGAGTTTTGACGTCGGTGCTGTTGTGTCCGCCGGCTACGTCGGGGCGCTGGATCCGGAGCTGACCGTCGGATCGACTCTGATCGTGCGGCGAATCATACAGCTCAAGCCGCGCCTAGAGTATGCTGTAAGGTTGCCTGCATGCTGTGGGGAGTTGCATCCCAGAGTGGCCATGCTGTTGACCGTCGACGAAGTTGTGCAGGATGCTCGCAGAAAAGCCCAGCTCCGGGTCACTGGTGCAGCAGCCGTAGACATGGAAGCTTCGGCCGTGGCGGCGGAAGCGTCGAGGCGAGGCCTGCCATTCTATTGCTTGCGCGCCGTCAGCGATGAGGCCGACACCTCTTTGATCATCGACTGGAATCGCGCCCGGCGAATGGACGGAACGTTTTCAGGCTGGAACATCTTAGCCCAAGCCGCGGCCCGCCCATGGCGATGGAAACAATTACGGGACCTGCGACGCGATGGCCGAAGGGCCTCGGCGGCGCTCGGGCGGCTGTTTCAACAGTGCCGCTTTGATTTCGACCGGCCGGTTTCGACTAACTTATGACAAGCGCTCCCGCACTGGCGGTCCCCGACGCGATGACGGCATCCGTGTACCGCGGAAACAGTCGTATTCAACTGGAGAGAGTCACCGTTCCCGAGATCGGGGCGGGCGAATTGCTGGTTAGAGTCGAGGCTTGCGGCATTTGCCACACTGACCTCAAGAAGATCGAATACGACCTGCTGGCGCCGCCTCGCATCTATGGGCATGAGACGGCGGGGGTTGTTGTTTCAGTTGGCCAGGACGTCACAGGCTTTGTCCCGGGTGAGCGCGTTTGCCTGTTTCATCACGTTCCCTGCCTCGATTGCTTCTATTGCGAAAAGGGCGACTTCGCGCAGTGCACGACGTACAAACGTGTTGGAGTGACAGCGGGATTCGAACCGGCGGGTGGCGGCTTCGCGCAATACGTTCAAGTCATGGACTGGATCGTCCGGCGCGGGGTTATCCGCATCCCCGACGATGTGAGCTTTGACCGGGCCAGCTTCGTGGAACCGGTAAACACCTGCTTGAAGGCGCTGACGAAATGCCAGGTGACGCCCAAGGACGTGGTTCTAGTGATGGGTCAAGGGCCTATCGGACTAATCTTCACCTGGCTGTTGGCGCAATTGGGTGTTGAAAGGGTGTACGCCACGGATTTGCTGCCAGTGCGGCTTGAGACTTCGCGCAGCCTCGGAGCTCGAGAAGCGTGGAACGCCTCCGAGACCGACTTCATCTCCGAGATCCGGAGGTTCACCGACGGCCGGGGCGCTGATCTGGCCGTAGTCGCAGCCTCGGCTCCTGGAATCGTTGAGCAGTCCCTCGCGGCATCCCGGCCTGGCGGGCGCGTGATGTTATTCGCCCAAACTTCGACGAAGGAGACTTTCGAGTTGAGCGGCAATGCGCTTTGCACGAAAGAACGAAGCGTGTTTGGCTCTTACAGTGCCTCGGTCGATTTGCATCAGGAGTCGGCCGAGCTGGTCTGGCGGAACGACTTCCCAGTGGAGGAATTGGTTTCTCATCGCATTGGACTTGATGAGATAACGCGCGGCATCGAAATGGCTCGTCATCCCACCAATGGTTCGCTAAAGTTGATTGTGCACCCGCAGAGGTATTCAACGTGAAACAAAAAATGCTAGCCGCCGTCCTCTATGGCGAGGAAGAGCTCCGCGTGGAACCGGTCGCCTTGCCGCGGATTGGGCCCGCCGACGTTTTGGTGAAGGTTCGGGTGGCGCTTACTTGTGGTACGGACCTGAAAGTCTTCCGGCGGGGATATCATGCTCGCATGATCCAGCCCCCGGCGATTCTGGGTCACGAGCTGGCGGGAGATGTTGTCGCCGTCGGCTCGGAGGTACAAGACTTCCGCACCGGACAGCGGGTCGTGGCGGCGAACTCGGCCCCGTGTTGGAACTGTTACTACTGTCGTCACAGGCAAGAGAACCTCTGCGAAAACCTGCTGTTCAACAACGGCGCCTACGCGGAATACGCTCGCATTCCCGGCCCGATCGTCCGCTGCAACACCCATGAGATTCCCGAAGGCATCGATTACCGGGACGCGGCATTGGTTGAGCCTCTGGCTTGTGTATTGCGGGCACTAGAGGCCACACGGGTCCGCGAGGACGACACCCTGGCTGTGATGGGACTCGGTCCCATCGGGCTCATGTTCGTTCGCCTCGCAAAGCTCAAGGGTGCGCATGTTATCGCCGTTGGCCGTCGTCAGACACAGTTGGACCGTGCGGAGCGGATGGGGGCAGACGAGATCGTCTTAGCCGCGCCGGGAGCCGATCCAGTCAAAGCCGTCCGGCGCCTTACAGGCGGGTCTCGCGGCGCGGACGTCGTGATCGAAGCTGTCGGCGCCCCAGAGACGTGGCAGGCAGCTGTCGGGATGATTCGCCGCGGGGGCATCGTGAACTTGTTCGGGGGTTGTCCCTCCGAAAGCACTATTGCGGTGGACACATCCCAGATTCATTACTCGGAAATCACGCTGCAATCGAGTTTCCACCATACGCCGACTCACATCTTGAAAGCCCTGGATATCATTTGCCAAAGGCAGTTGCAGGCCGCCGACTTTGTGATTGATGAGGCTCCTCTCGCGGATCTCCTGCGAGTCTTCCGCCAAATGATGAGCCACAACGGCCACTTGAAAACCGCGATCCTTCCCTAGATTCGGTCGTGGCCAGGTCAGGCGGCTCGTCGGCCCCACCAGGTTTCTCCCCGCCGTCTGCGGCCGTCCCACTTGAACCGCGAGGGACGCCTGCGCGGTAATGTCATAGTGGAATGCCGGCGGCGGAGGGGAGACACGCGCGCCGCGACGACGACGCTCCGCGGGCCGCGTGGGGAGTTCCGCCCAGCTGCTTCGACCGGGGTCCTTCGCTTGAGAGTTCTACCGGCGTAGCAGCTCAGCAGTCCGCCGGGGACTGAGCCTTTACCGTGAAGCGCTTCTTACAACCGGCTGAATTCAGCAAAGTCTATGGGGCCGATGATCTTCAGGCCTGGCCCCTCGGCGATTCGCTCGCCTACACGCGCTGGTTGGCAGAGATTCACTACGAGAACTTTCACGTTGTCAGTTTGTTGTTGCCCCGTCGCCTGCGCCAAGATTTTCGCAACGTCTACAGTTTTTGTCGTTGGTCGGATGACCTGGGCGACGAAATCGAAGATCCTCGGCGCAGCCTCGAGTTGCTCGAGTGGTGGAGCGGCGAGCTTAAGGCCATGTATCGCGGAGTTGTCCGGCATCCCGTTTTTGTCGCCCTCAAGCAGACCGTCGAAACGCACGGCATCCCCGAGCAGCCCTTCGCTGACTTGATTCACGCTTTTGTCCAGGATCAGCGCGTCACCCGCTACGCCACGTATGAGGACCTGCTCGGCTACTGTCGCTACTCAGCCAACCCGGTGGGCCGCCTTGTGCTGCATTTGTGCGGTTATACGGACGAGCCGCGAAGACAGCTTTCCGACGACACCTGTACGGCCCTGCAACTTGTGAACTTCTGGCAGGACGTCAACCGCGATTGGAAGAAGGGTCGTGTCTATATCCCTCTGGAAGAAATGAAGCGGCACAGTTATTCGATTGAGCACCTGGAACAAGACCTGGAGCAAGGGGTCGCTCGCCCCGCCTTTCGCAACCTGATGCAAGAGCTGGTCCACCGGACCCAGGAACTTTTTCAAAAAGGGCTTCCGCTGATTGATCTTGTCGATCGGTGCCTCTCGGTCGATGTGGAACTGTTCAGCGGAGGAGGCCTTGCGGTTCTAGAGATGATTCGTCGGCAGGACTACGACACCGTGGCACGGCGGCCCAAGTTGGAAAAGTGGGATCGCTTCAAGCTCCTTTCCCGAGCGGTCAGCCGGCGGATCATCGGCCGGCCCCGGCTGAAGACGCGGGCACAACATGCCTACCGTTAAGGAGTCGTTTGCACACTGCCGGCGCGTCGCGCGTTCGCGAGCGCGCAATTTCTACTACTCGTTTCTTCTGCTGCCGCGAGAACAAAAAATGGCGATGTGTGCGATCTATGCCTTCATGCGCTATAGCGACGACATCAGCGACGAGCCAACCCCGTCGCTGGCGTCACGGCGGGCGGCTCTTGCCCGCTGGAAGACGGCTTTCGAGGACGCGTTGCAAGGCCGATACGGGGACGACCCCATCCTGCCGGCCTTTCATCACACGGTCATGAAGTACCAAATCCCGGAGCAGTATTTCTTCGAGCTTATCGATGGCGTGGGTAGTGATCTGGTCCCGCAACGCCGCCGAACATTTGACGACCTCTACCGCTACTGCTACCAGGTCGCTTCCGTGGTCGGCATGACCTGCATCCACGTTTTCGGCTACGACTCCCCCGATGCTCTAAGACTGGCGGAAAAATGCGGAGTCGCTTTTCAGCTAACCAACATACTGCGGGACATACCCGAGGACGCCCGTCTGGGTCGCGTGTACCTGCCGGAAGAGGATTTGGAGCGCTTTGGCCTAAGTCCACGGGACTTGATGGAGAGCCGTGGCGGTCCGCGGTTTCGCGACTTGATGGAGTTCGAGTGGGGCCGCGCAGAGCGCTACTACAAAGAGGCGGCGCCATTATTGACAATGGTTCGTCCCCAGGGTCGCCCGGCTCTATGGGCCATGATCTCGATCTACTATCGGATTCTGCAGCGAATTCGCCAGTCCCACTACGACGTGTACGCCAAGCGTGCCAAGCTCAGCAATCTTGAGAAAATCTGGGTCGTGATCCAAGCGCTAAGGGTCCGCCTCCTGGGAGGGGCGCCTCCATTCCCCGCGTAATCATCGTTGGCGGAGGTTTGGCGGGCTTGTCGGCCGCGGCTGCTCTCGGATCGCTCGATTTCGACGTTGAACTGCACGAAGCCCGGCCTTTTCTCGGCGGACGAGCTACCTCCTTTCCAGTACAACCCGCGGCAGAAGGTTCCGAGCGTATCGACAACTGCCAGCATGTCCTGCTGCGCTGCTTCGTGAACTTGCTGGACTTCTATCGGCGCTGCGGGGTGGAGAAGAAGATTCGCTTCGACGACCGGCTAAATTTTGTTCGCCCGGGGGGCAAAACCGACGTCCTCCGACGGGGCCTACTGCCCGCACCATTTCACCTTTTCGGCTCGCTAATTGGGTTTGACGGCCTCGACGCCCGTGACAAGTGGTCGCTTATTCGAACGCTGGCCGCCTTGCGGCGCGAGCGTCATCGAGCGGATCTCGACGAGTTCACAATCGGACATTGGCTCAACTCGAAAGGTCTCCCACCGCGTACTTTGCAGCGTTTTTGGCGTCCTATCCTGGTGAGCGCACTCAACGAAGATCCCGACCGCGCATCGGCGGTGCCTGCTTTTCAGGTTTTTCTCGACGGGCTGATGGCAACCCGCGACAGTTTTGAGATGGGTGTGCCGGCCGTTCCACTGGCCGATCTCTACTCGGCAGCTCTCGAGCAAAAGCTTGGGTCCGGGGTTCGTATTCATTTGCGCTCGAGCATCGAATCAATCGACCCCGCCGCTCGGTCGGCCGACTATTACGTCAGCGCTGTGCCTTTCGAGCGAGTGAACGCCCTGATTCCGGGACTCGACTTGCGGTTCGATCTCTTCGGGCATTCACCAATCACGGGCATCCACCTTTGGTTCGACCGTCCGATTACCGACCTCCCCCATGCGGTGCTCCTCGACCGCACTCTGCAATGGCTGTTCCGCAAATCTGAGAACTACTTTCAGGCCGTGGTCAGCGCGTCACGCTCCCTGTTGCCGTTGGCGCAGAAGGACATCGTCGAGATGGCATGTCGCGAGCTGCGAGAGTTCTTCCCCAAATCAGCTGCCGCCCAGCTGGTCCGATCGCACGTGATTAAAGAAGCGCGCGCCACCTACTCCGCCGTCCCAGGGCTCGAAGCGGCAAGGCCAGTGGCCAAGACGAAGTTTCCGAACGTCTTCCTCGCCGGCGATTGGACAAACACCCGCTGGCCCGCCACGATGGAAGGCGCCGTCCGCAGCGGCTACCTTGCGGCGGAAGCGGTAGCACGGGCAGCCGGGAGAGCGGCGTCGTTCTTGGTGCGCTAGGAATGCCAATGAGGAGGAGTCGCAGCGGCAGAGATCAGCTTTCCAAAGCTAAAGGCTCTTTTTCAGCAGTCCTCACCAGGCGGCGTACGTGCCTCTCCGGCGTGTCTTCTCCCGGTTCGGAAAATCTCCACGCCATGCTATACTCCGAAACATTCCTGAGAACTGAGCGCTCATGGCCGAGAGTAGTAGTGCAACCGCCACCCTGACGACGTTGGTCGTCGACGACGAGCAGCTCGCCCGCGACGAGCTGATGTTCTTGCTCAAATCGATTCCCGGCGTGGAAGTTGTCGCTGCGGCGGGGAACGGTCTGGAAGCCGTTGAACTCATCGAAGAGCATCAGCCTGATCTGGTTTTCCTCGATGTCCAGATGCCCGGCTTAGATGGACTGGGTGTCGTACGCAAGCTTGTTGAGAAGGGCTCTCCGCTGCCGCACTTCATATTCGCCACGGCCTACGACCAGTATGCGGTCGAGGCCTTCGAGATCAACGCCGTCGATTACCTGCTCAAGCCGATCGAGAAGCAGCGGCTGGAGGTCTCGATTGAGCGGGCGGAAAAGTTGCTGGAATCGCCCTCGAGCCCCAGCCGTATGGAGCAATTGCTGTCCCAGATACAGCACACGATCCGGCCTCCGGCTAAGCTTCTGGTGAAGAACAGCAAGCGCCTGTTCTTGGTCGATGCCGGCGACGTCATCTACGCGACTATTCAAGACGGGTTGATCACGATTGTTTCCACCTACATAGAGGGCGAGTCGAACTACAAGACCATTGAAGAGCTACTGTCCCATCTCGATCCCAATCAGTTTTGGCGAGCGCACCGCTCCTATTTGGTGAACATCAACCGCATTAAAGAAGTTGTGCCCTGGTTCAAATCGAGCTACCAACTCCGTATGAGCGACAAGCAGCATACGGAGATCCCAGTCAGCCGCGCACAAACCAAACGCCTCCGAGAGCTGTTCAAGCTTTGATGCTTCGGTCGCCTTCACCGCTTGCCTCAAAGCCGCGAGCGCCTCCCGCTCGCCCCGCCCTTCGGGACCAGCAGCCGCGAAGGAACCGAGGCGGCGACGCTTTCGTCAGAAAGCCGCGGACGGACTCTCTGGTAGAGCTTTGTTGGACTGCTTTACGAGGGCTGAAGTACACTAAGACTACGCTCGGCCGTTCACGCCTCGAGGTTGGGTTCCCGCCCCATGAAGCTTTCCCGAACAGTGTGGTTTCTGTTTCTCGTGTTCGTTGCGGGTGCCCTCAGGCCCTCGGCGAACGCTCAGGGAGACCAGCTCGCTTCTGATATTCGGCTCTTCACGGTGTTGGCAGCGCTGAATGTGGCCGGTTACGACGACGGGTTTGGTTCCCCTTCGGACAGCCTGGTCCGGCGGGCCTTGCGGGAAGACTTGAGGAACTTTCAGGGTTCCACCCTGCGGCGGTTGCGGAATCTATACACGCAGTACAAACTTGACGATCCCGGCGAGAACCTTTCGCAGTTCGTTTCCTTCGCGCTGGCCACCCAGACCCCGCCTGATTTTGAAATCCTCGCGGAATTGCCGACGGACCTGCCGCCTGATGTGCGTCGGCTTCGTTTCGCCGCGCCCCTTATGGCGGAGTTTTATCGGGAAGCGCGGATCGAAGCATTGTGGAGCAAATACCAGGGGGCTTTCGATCGGGAGATCGAGCGCTATCAAGAGCCGCTGATCGGGGCTTTGTTTGAAGCCGGCGGCTATCTGCGTGTTTCGCCGACGAGCCGGCAGGTACAGAGCTTCCAGGTCTACTTTGATCTGCTTGGAGCACCTAACAACATCAATACGCGCGGATATGGGGGCAAGGTCTACGTAGTGGTCCATCCGTCGAAGGAACCGCGCATCGACGAGATCCGCCACGCCTTTTTGCTTCACTTGCTGGATCCGCTGTCGATCCGCTACGCGAAGGAGATCAGCGAAAAGGAAATCCTGTCTCGGTTCGCGCTGTTCGCTCCCGCGCTGAGCGAAATCTACAAGAGCGACTTCCAGTTGCTGGTAACGAAATGTCTCGTCAAGGCCGTCGAGGCCCGGCTGGCGCGAGTCTCCAAGGCGGAACGCCAAGACGGAGTGCAGCGTGATTTGCGTGAGGGGCTGATCTTGACGCCTTACTTTTACGAAAGCCTGGTGAAGTTTGAAAAGCAAGGCCAGGCCATGAGGTACTACTATCCGGAGTTGATCAAAGGAATTGACTTGAAGCGGGAGGCCGCCCGGCTGCAAGAAGTCAAGTTCGCCGAAGCTCCCGCGCGGCCACGCGCGAAGGCGATCCGACCCAAAGTTTCGGAAACCGATATCCTATTGCGTGATGCCGAGCTGTCGTTACAGGCGGAGCGTCCCGAGGAGGCGCGGAAGAAACTAGTTCGAGTTCTCGATCTTTCGGGCGGCAAGAATGCACAGGCGAGCTATGCTCTGGGGCGGGCGGCGCTTTTGGAGGGCGACCCGGATCTAGCCCGCAGCCACCTTCAGGAAGCGCTCGAATCCGATCCCGATACTTACATTCGAGCAATGGCCCACCTCTATATCGGGCGCATCGAAGATGTACTCGGGAACCGTGAACAGGCCGTCGAACACTACGAGCTTTCGCTGGCGGCCGGAGATCCCTCTGAACGCATCCGTCAGCTTGCCGCGGAAGGGCTCGAGCAACGGTTCGGGCGGCCTCGCGATGAAGACGAAGAGGAGTATGAGGAAGAGTGACGCGGCCTGTTGCCGCCGGCTTTGCCGATTGCGTCTTGGACATGCAGTGCACGAAGGAGTTCGGCGCAGGAATACGATAAACTAGCCTGGGGGTTCGCGCCTTTCGGCTTGAACGGAGAATGTAAATGAACAGAATGATCCTTGTCGGTGTAGTCGCTTTGTTGGTCACGGGCCAGATGATTGCTCCGGCCCAGCAGGAGCAGCAGGGTCCACGACCGAAGTCCCAGGAAGAAAGCGACGCGCTGATGGCGGTCCAGAACGCGACGGACGCCGACGGTCGCATCAAAGCGGCCCAGAAGGTATTGATGGAGTTCAAGAAAACTGAGTTCAAAGAGTGGCTGCTCTACATGATTGTGATATCCGCCGGCGAGAAGAAAGATTACGTCGAGATGGAGGTTTACGCGGACAGGCTGCTAGAAGCGAATCCTGAACACGGTTTGGTGCTTGTTGACCTGGGGTACTTGATCGCGGGACAAGCAAGAAAAGATGACCTCAATAAGTCCGAGAGACTCGCCAAGGCGGAAGGTTTTGCCAAGAGGGCCTTGAGGGTCATCCCGACCATGCCGAAGCCGAACCCGCAAGTCACCGATGAGCTCTGGCTGTCGGAGAGAAAAACGATGATGGCTCAGGTCCACGAAACTCTGGGCATCGTGGCCTACATGCGCGACGATCACGCCGGCGCGGAGGAATCGTTTCGCAAGTCCATCGCCGCGGCTTCCCAACTGCGCGGAACAGCGTACGTTCGTCTCGGGCAGGCCCTTTTGGACCAGGGGAAACTTGCCGAGGCGGAGGAAGCCTCCGACGAAGCCATGCAGGACAGTAGCATCCCATCGAGCGTAGTCCGAGGGTTGAGGCGCGACATTGCAAAGGCTAAGCAGAGCGCCGGAAAACCTCAACCTAAGTCTGACGGCGGCCTTGAAGCAGAAGTCGAGACGGTCGGGCAATAGGTGGCTTTGGGGGGTGCTCGTCTACGCCCTCGGACTGAGGCTCTCTCGCGTCTTGTACACGTCGTCAGGAAAGCAAGCTAGGGTGAGATAAGCAGGCGGGTTTTTCACCGCCCCGACATGGCCGCCGAACTTGCGAAACTCGAAGAAGCCATCGAGTATCGCTTCCGCAACTCTGAGCTGTTAGAGCAAGCGGTCACGCATAGCTCCTACAGCCAGACGCCGGCCCCCTCCTCGAACAACGAGCGCTTGGAGTTCCTGGGGGACTCGATCCTCGGATTCATCGTCAGTGAACGCCTGAGCGCTCAATTCCCCAACCGGCCCGAAGGTGAGCTTACAAAGCTGCGGGCGAGTCTGGTCAGCGCGGCCAATCTCGTGAAGGTGGCCCAAGGTCTTAATATAGGAACCTACCTCCTGCTGGGACGCGGCGAGGAGATCAGCGGTGGCCGGGCGAAAAAGACGCTGCTGGTCAACGCTTTCGAAGCGCTTGTAGCGGCCATCTATTTGGATGGAGGTATTGAAGCGGCCCGTCAATTGGTAAGCAAGACCGTGCTGACGGACACTGCACTCGAGGGCGCTGTCGAGAATCTCGCCCTCGACAACAACAAATCGGCTCTGCAGGAGCTCTTACAAGCGAACAAGCTCCCGACCCCCGTCTACGAGTCCGTAGGAGAGGTGGGCCCCCCACACTCCAAGGTGTTTACGATCGAAGTCCGCGTCGGGGAGCTTTTCTCCGCCCGAGGTGAAGGCGCCTTGAAGAAATCCGCTGAGCAGCAAGCCGCCGGACTGGCGTTGGAATTCTTTCGAAACCATCAACACTAGTTTACGATTCTAGTCCGCATTTCTTAGGAGCCGACGGTCCTCGCCCGCGGGTCCTAATTGGGACTGGGTAGCGGGTCGTGGACTTTCCGGCTGTGGGCTCGCAGCGCTTCCAGCAGTGATAAGGGCAAGTTCAAAGCCCCCAGCGGCGCTCGCCCTTTCTCAGTTCCGTGAAAGTCACTGCCTCCGGTGATTCCCAGCCCTAGGTTTTCAGCCGCGGAACGGAATTGTGCCATCTCTTCCGGAGTGTGGTCGCCGTGGTAAACCTCGATGGCGTTGAGCCCCTTGGCAGCTAACTCCTCGAACAAATCTTGCGCCGATCGCTCAGCCTCGCGGACGGCGCGAGCCGGATGCGCCCAAGACGAAATGCCCCCGGCCTCGCGGATCCAGCGCAAAACATTGTCAATCGATGGGTCGCGGCGCTCGACGTATCCCGGGGCGCTCTCGTCCAAATAGAGGTTGAAAGCTTCTCGGATGCTCGACACATAGCCCTTGTTGACGAGAAGCTGTGCGAAATGCGGCCGCCCGGTCTGCGAGCGGCCTAGTTTTTCGGCATCCTCCAGGCGAATGCTCAGGCCTAACTGCCGGAGCCGCTCGGTGAGACGACCGTTACGCTCCCGGCGCGCTTTCTGGAGGCAGGCAAGATGGCTACGGAAAGACTCGCCGGGCGGTTGTTCGAGAAAGTAACCAAGAATGTGGATGGAGCTGCTCGGAAGCCGAGTGCTCAGCTCGATGCCGCAGACCAGCTCAACGCCTACGCGTCGTGCATACGGCTCCGCTGAATTATAGCCTTCCAGGCTGTCATGGTCGGTGATGGAAAGCGCCTGGAGGCCTAGGCGTTTGGCGAGATCGATGAGCTGTCGCGGACTGAGCGTCCCATCCGATCGATCACTGTGGGTGTGAAGATCGACCATCGGCCGTTACGAGATCTAACTCGACTAGTTTAGCCCAAACCTTTTCGGCGCTTTCTTCGGGCTTCTCTTTGCTGGAGTTGATCACGACCTCGGGGTTCAGGGGCGCTTCGTAGGGATCGGAAACTCCGGTGAACTGCGGAATTTCGCCGGACAGGGCTTTCTTGTATAACCCTTTCACGTCGCGCTCGATCAACACTTCGAGCGGGCATTCGGCGTAGACTTCGACGAAGTTTTCGATCTGCGCGCGCACGCCGTCGCGTATGTCGCGGTAGGGCGAGATGGCCGCCGCGATGGCGATCACCCCGTTTCGCGACAGCATGGCGCAAACGAAGCCGATGCGCTTGATGTTTGTGTCGCGGTCTTCTTTGCTGAACCCCAGGCCCTTCGATAGGTTCGTACGGACTACGTCGCCGTCGAGAACTTCAATCTTGGCGCCTCCGTCGCGTAGCCGCTCCTCTAAGATGTCCGAGATGGTTGATTTACCGGACCCCGATAGCCCTGTGAACCAGATGGTGAATCCTTTGTGTGTCATGAGCTAATCACAGCAGCCCGGCGAAATACAGAACCTAGTTTTCGCCGGGAAGCGTAACGTCTGTGGTCGAGCCGCCAGACCTGTCAACTCCCTTTCTTCTTCGATGTCGCCTGGGTCTTGCCTCCGACCCTAGCGACTACTTGGCGCCGGTCAGGACCTCGTCGAGTAGGGCGTCTACTTCACGCTGCACTTGCCCGCTGGGCGACACGTGAATGCCGCACTCCTTGTCGGCTTCGGTTTCCCACCACCAGCGACCGGCGCGGTGATGTTCGTCCGATGCGGTCGCGCGAGTGCAAGGCGCACAGCCGATCGTCGGATAGCCCTGCCAGTAAAGCTCATGATAGGGCACGTCGTTTTCGCGGATGTACGCCCAGACTTGCTCTTGGGACCAATCAGCGAGCGGGCAAAGCTTATAGATGCCCCCGCTTTCGGAGTCGATGTCGATCTTGCGGATGCTTTCGCGTGTTTCAGCTTGGGCGCGCCGAAGGCCCACCATCCAGGCGTCCAGCTCGGCTAGTTTGCGCTCGAGCGGCCGCACCTTGCGAATCTCGCAACACAACTTGCGCTTCCCTACGGAGTCGTAGAACAGATTCGGCCCATGGTGCGACACCATCGACGCTACTTCCGCCGAGTCCGGAAACACCGCCTCGATGGAGATCCCGTATCGGCGCCGAACGTCTTGCATCAGCTCGTAGGTCTGTTTCGGCATCCGGCCGGTATCAAGGGTGAAAACCCGAACCTTGCCTTGGGAGATGCGGGCGGCCATATCGAGCAACACCATACCCGCGGCCTGAAAGCTTGTTGAGATCGCGATTCGGTCGCCGAAGCGCTCGAGGCCCCACGCCACCACCTCCTCGGCGGCCGCGGTCTCCGCGGGTTGAGTCTCGACCGAATCCAAAAGCTTCTTCATTTCCCGCCGACCGCCTCCACGAGGATCTTACCTACTTCGGAACGGGTAAACTCCTCGGGGGGCATTTCTCCTTCCGCCAACATCTTCCGTACCGCGGTCCCGCTGAGGAATACTCGCTCTTCCTTGGAATGCGGGCACGTCTTGGGGGACGTCATCTGCCCGCAGGCCTTGCAGTAATGCACCATATCAAAGAAGATCGGCTCGATGCCCAACTCGCCCGGCTCGAATTCAGAGAAGATGTGCTGGGCGTCAAAGGGCCCGTAGTAGTCCCCGACGCCGGCGTGGTCGCGTCCGACGATGAAATGGGTGACACCGTAATTCTTTCGCACTTGGGCGTGGAAGATTGCTTCGCGGGGCCCAGCATATCGCATCCAGGCCGGAAATCCAGCCAACAGCGTGTGTTGGGGCGAATAGTAGTTGTCGATCAGAGAACGGTAGCACGCCAAGCGTACTTCGACGGGTGTGTCGTCGGGTTTGGTTTCCCCGAGTAGCGGGTGAATCACCAGGCCATCGGCTGTTTCCAGTGCGATTTTTGTCACGAATTCGTGGGCGCGATGGATCGGGTTTCGCGTTTGAAATCCCACCACTTTCTTCCAGCCCCGCTCGATCGTCTCCGCCCTGACTTCGCGAGGCGAAAACGGAAGTCCCCCCTGCAGTTTGAATTCCCAGTCCTCGAAGGTTTGTACCGCGCCGGCAAGGCTGAAATCGCCCGACTTGAGCAGCCATTCAACACCCGGGTGGGCGGTGTCTTCAGTACGAAAAATGTGACGTGCGTAACTGCTTTTGTCGATCTTGAAGATTTCTTCGATATGCAGGACGCCGGCAGGGACGCCCGCTTCGTCCTCGAGAACCAGTCGCTCCGCCTTCGAGAGAGAAGTCGCCAGCTCCCCGCTTACCGGGAAGATGATAGGAATGCTCCAAGGTTCGCCTGAGGTCAGGTGCATCGTCTCGGTCACGCTCTTGACTTCGCGGCTTCCCAGGAATCGGCGCACCGGTACATACCCTTCCTCAGCAAGCAGATAGAGGTCGCTGAGCTGCTTGAAGCTGGCCTTGAAGACAGGGGGATGGGGTGAACCCCTCCGCTGAGACAATCCGCGATAGCGACACTCGCCGTTCAATGGTTTTTCCTTCTCCCAACAGTCTGTTTTCCTCTAGCATGGTCCTCGGCTGGTGAAGCGGAGGCGGGCTCTGGTGGAGACCAGCCCGCCGAGGAATAGCCGGCCGGAGACTCATCGAAACGATGGTCCGGGGAGCCGGCTTCGGTCGGCTTCCCGTTCCTCAGCCCCTTCCCATCGGATCGATAGATCTCCTGCTGCCTAAAAAAACTCATCGTCGCTCCGGCGCAAGCTGGGTTCGTTCCAGCGGCCCGCTCGAATTCCTCGGGGGGCCGATAGCCCAGTGCCGAGTGCAGGCGGCAGCGATTGTAGTAGCGCTCGATGAAGTCTTCGATGTTCGCCCGCAGGTGGTCGAGATCCCGATATTCGTTGGCGTAGATCTCCTCCCGCTTGAGCGTCTTGAGGAAGCTCTCACAACTAGCATTGTCGTAGGGGTTCGCCGGCCGACTCATGCTGGGGATCGCTTGGCGCCGGCGCAGGCTCCTCACGTAGGCGCCGGAAGCATACTGCACGCCGCGATCGGAGTGATGGACTAGGCCCGGCGGCGGCTGCCGTTCGGCCATCGCCTGCTCCAGTGCCGCCAGCGGCAAGCGGGTGGCCAGCGTTCGCTCCAGCGCCCAGCCCACCACCTTCCGCGAATAGGCGTCCAAAATCACGGCCAGATAAACGAACTCGGCTTTCAGCCGGATGTAGGTGATGTCGGCCACCCACAGCTGATTGATCCCCCGCAGCTTGATCCGGGCGGCTAGGTTGAGGTAAACCTCCAGCGGATGATCGGCGTCCGTGGTGGTCACGAACGCCCGCGGCTGCACCCCCAGCAAGCCGTCCTGGCGCATGATCCGCGCGACGCGCTTGTGGTTCACCAACATTCCCCGCCGGCGGAGTTCCGCCGTCACCCGGCGGTAGCCATAGCGTCGCCGATGTTCGAGGGCAACCTTCTGGATCGCCGACCGCACTTCCATGTCTTCTTCCTCTGGCATCTGCTCTTGCCAAGAGCGATAGAAACCCGCCCGGCTCACTGGGGCCAGCCAGCACATCCGCTCGACACTCAGTCTGCCTTCGATCGGCATCAACTCCCGGATTTGGTCGTAGACGCCTTCTCGCCAGAACCGCCGCTGCGCTGGCGTCGAGCCGCGACTTTTTCGAAGGCACCTTTGAAAAAATCCACTTCCAGCGTCTTGTCCCCCAACAGCCGCTTCAAGGCGCGGATCTCCTGGCGTAGCTCCCGCTCGCGGGAGGCGGCCGGCGGAGCTGACCCCTCCTCCCTCGGCTCCATTCGATTTCGCCAGCTGTACAGCAGCCCTCGATGAATCCCCAGCTCTCTCGATAGCGCTGTCACGCTGTGGCAGCTTTTCAGCCGCTCCAGTGCCATCCTCCGGTACTCCTCGGGAAACCTGTAAACTCGTCTCTTGCCCACTCGCAGTTCCTTTCCCTGCTAAAGTGTCGCTAACACAACTGTCTCATTTTTGGGGTTCACTCCACTTTTTCATCGGCGGGCAACGTCATAAAAGGGGCAATCCTCCTAATTCCTATCGATTTAGTAGAGATTCTCAGGTTAGCAGACGGCCTCGGAGCCGCGCAACCAACCGGCACGAGAGTCCCTTGTTCTGGCGCCGGTGGAACACCATTAAGTTAAAATACCGCAGTCACTTAGGAGTCAATTAGCGATGTGGGGGCGGCGGATCACACCCGAGAATGTGTTACCAACAAGCGACGATCAGGTCAGTAAGGCAACTCCACCGCCCACGCGAGGTTCACCGCCTCTAGTTCTTGAAGCTGTTCGAGCACCCCGGCAGGGATGCCTTCGTCGATTCGAATAACGGCTACCGCTTCGGCAGGTTCTCCCGGACGGTGGGTGTTCTCGCGCCGACCGAGAGAGAAGTCGGCAATGTTAATCCCATTGTCGCCGAGGACGGTGCCCAGCCTGCCGATCACGCCGGGGACGTCGATGTTCTTCAGAAACACCATGTGGCCTCGAAGGGCCGTCTCGACGTAAATTCCGTCGACGCTGATCAGCCGCGGAGACTGATCGGCGAAAACTGTGCCTTCAGTACTCCGCCGTCCCTCGTCGGTGTCGAGCACTAGCGAGAGGGAATCACTGTACTGCGTGCGGCCGCGCCGGATCTCGTTCAACCCAATCCCTCGGTCGGAGGCGACCTGGGCGGCGTTAATCAGATTGGCTTTTTGGGATAGGAAGCGGTTGAGGATAGCCGCCAGCGCGGCGTTTCGTATCAACGTCGTGTTGGCTTCCTGGAAATTGCCGGAGTAAGTCAGGGTCACCCGGCTAGGACTGCCGCCTGCGATCTGCATGGCGAACGACCCGAGTCGCTCCGCCAGCTCCAGGTAAGGACGGATCAAGGCATACTGTTCGGCGCTAATCGAAGGAGTGTTGACCGCGTTCGTGACCACGCCATGTTTGAGGTATTCCCGGACCTGTTCGGCAATACGGATGCCCACCGTCTCCTGTGCTTCCTCCGTCGAGCCGGCGATGTGGGGGGTAGCGATGACCTTCTCGTGTACAAGCAGCGGCGAGCCGGCTGGGGGTGGCTCAGGCGCGAAGACGTCGAGCGCTGCGCCCCCGACTTTCCCTGAACGCAATGCTTCGTCCAAGGCAGCCGAATCAATCAGCTCGCCACGGGCGCAGTTGATGATGCGTACGCCGTCCTTCATTTTGGCGAAGGCGTGGCTTCCTAGCAGGTGGCGTGTCTCAGGCTTCAGCGAGAGATGCAAGCTGATATAGTCGCTGACCGCAAAGAGTTCGTCGGCGGCGACGAGATCGACTCCCCGCTCTTTGGCTAGCTCGCGCGAGACGTAAGGGTCTTGGGCTACGACCTTCATCCCCAGCGACCGGGATCGGCGAGCGACTTCCATCCCGATACTGCCCAGCCCGATGATGCCGAGCGTCTTACCGCTCAGTTCCGTTCCGAGGAATTTTCCCTTCTCCCACTTGCCGGATTTCGTCGACGCACTGGCCTGGGTGATGGGACGCGCCAGAGCAAGCATCAGCGCCAGCGTGTGTTCGGCGACCGAGGTCGCGTTGCCCCCGGGCGTGTTCATCACGACGATGCCCCGGGCGGTCGCCGCCTCGACGTCTACGTTATCGACTCCAATCCCGGCGCGGCCGATGACACGCAGTTTCGGCGCTTGGCCCAGCAGGTCCTTGGTTATCTCGGTCGCGCTCCGAACTATGAGGGCTGCCGCCCCCGGCAGATGACCAGCGAACTCCGTCGGGTTGGAGATTGTGACATTCCAACCCGGCTCGGACCGGAAAACCTCAAGGGCCGCGGCCGAAATGGTTTCAGCTATCAGAATGTTCATTCGCGGAATTCAGCGGCAGCCAGTGGTAGAAAGGGGTTCGGCGAGAAGCGATCTGCCAATAGTTTTTCGGTCCCCCACCTTTCACCCAACAGAGCCGCCGGCGTGAGCCGGCGGGCCGACGCTCGCGGTTACCGTGTCCAGCCCTCGATAGTTGCCCATCACGGACGCCGCCTGACCTTTCCCGAACGGTCTTGTTTCCCGCCTGGTTCAGACGACGAATCGGTGACTGGAAGCTGTGAAAACATACCTAAGCCGCGGATTCTCGCACGCGCGCAACCAACTGAGCCCAAGCGTCGACAAGAGTGTCGACGCGGCAGACGTAGGCGTCTGCGCCACAATGCGCACACCACGCCTTAAGATGACAGCCTCCCGTGAGACCCGCGCGGCGTCTGCGCCACAACATCAGCACCGAAACTCAACTTCGCGACTCCGAGCGTAATGCAACAAAAAGCCCTGTGCCAGACCTGCCGTGTTGGTACTCCTACCGACACCTGTTTCCGAGCTGCACCGGCCTTGTCAGGCGTCCACCGCTGCCGGCCGGAACGCCTCACGGTAGACCTCTTGAACCGCTCGAACGCCGGAGCCGAACTCGACCTGCCTGCCCAGCGAGTCAAGGATGATCTCCAGCTCGGCGATGACCCCAAAAAGGTCAGTGACATCGTAGTAGCCCAAGTGCGCGATGCGGAAGATTTCACCCTTCATGGAACCCTGACCGTTGGCGATCACCGTGCCGAATCGCTCCCGGAATTGCTTCACGATCGTGCCCGAGTCAATACCCGCCGGGGACCGAATGGCCGTGATCGCTCCCGCTGGAGTGTCTTTGGCAAACAGCTCGAGGTCCAAGGCCATGGCCGCCTCGCGGGTAGCCCGTGCCAGTAATTGTGCGTTTTCGATCAGGCTATCGCGTCCGATCTCGCGGATGTAGCCCAGTGTCTCGGCCAGCCCGAGCATGAGTGAGATGGCTGGAGTGTAGGGCGACAAGCCCTTCTCGGCGGCTTGGTACTGCTTGCGTAGGTCGAAGTAGTAGTAGCCTTGTTTGTCCGTACGGCAACGCTCCCAGGCTGCCGGGCTGAGGGACACAAACGCCAGCCCGGGGGGAATCATGACCGCCTTTTGGGACCCCCCGATGACGACGTCCAATCCCCAGCCGTCGATGTCGAGTTGGCTGGTTCCGAGGCCCGTGATTCCGTCGACGATGAAGATTGCATCACTCGCGGCGACCGCCGAGGCCATCGCTTCAATGTCGTGGCTGACGCCAGTGGACGACTCCGTCGCCTGGACGAAGACGCCTCGGATCGCGGAGTCGGCCTTCAAAGCCTCCGTGATTCGCTCCGGTGACACAGCCTCGCCGTAAGGCGCCTCGAGCACCTCCACGTCGAGTCGGAAGGCGCGCGTGATCTCGACCCACCGCTCGCCAAACGTGCCGGCTGACGCCACCAAGACTCGCTCGCCGGGAGCAAATAGATTCGAGGCCGCGCTTTCCATCGCGCCGGTTCCCGACGACGTGAACAGCACGACGTCGTTTTGCGTGCCCATGAAATACTTCAGACCCTCTAGGACCTGCTGGTAGAGTTTCCGGAAGTCTTCCGTGCGATGGTGGATGTTGGCGCCCGCCATGGCGCGAACCGCGGGCGGATAAAGAGGAGTGGGTCCCGGTGTTAGAAGTCGAAGCTTCTTGATATTCATGGGAACGGTGCTCGAAAAGGACTATCCCTGGCGCAAGGGGGACAGTCCCGCGTATCAGCGAGTATTCTTCAGAATAACGCGGTCTGAAGTCCGTCGCACAGCGGGCGTGGGTTGGCAAGCAATTGATCCGCACAAACAGGTCACACATGAGACCCGTAGCGCGGATCTCGCTTTTGAGGTCCGCGGCCTTTCTCTTCAAATGGCCTGACAGTCAGCTAGCCGGAGACGTGGTTCCTCTACTTTCCAGATATGATTCCCCCTGAGTCACGGCCAACTCGAAAAAAAACAACGGACTACATGGCCAAGTGGAAAAGGGTGGTCAGATTCAGGTTCAAGGCTGACTCTTCCGAGAATCCCCACGCATAAAGCGACACCGAGAACGGCGGCCTCGCCACTCCTCCTAACCTTCGAATCCTCCCGCTTTCTCGAAGGCGTCCGCCAGCTTCAACATCTTGGCTTCTTCGAAATGGCTGGTTAGGATTTGCATTCCGATGGGCAGACCTTCGGACGAGTTTCCGCAGGGCACGCTAACGCCGGGAATGCCGGCCAGGCTGGCCGTGATGGTGTAAATGTCGGAGAGATACATCTCCAGCGGGTCGGCGACTTTTTCGCCCAGCTTGAAGGCAGGAAATGGGGAGACCGGAGTCACGATGGCGTCGACCTCTTCGAAAGCCTTGGTGAAGTCAGAAGCAATCAGCGAACGGACTTGTTGTGCTTTCTTGTAGTAGGCATCGTAGTAGCCGGCGCTGAGCACGTAGGTCCCGAGGATGATGCGGCGTTTGACTTCCGCGCCAAATCCTTCTCCGCGCGTATTTTGGTACATGTCGCTGAGGGTCTCGGAGTCGCCGGAGCGGAACGTATAGCGGACCCCGTCGTAGCGTGCGAGGTTGGCGCTAGCCTCGGCGGTGCAGATCAAATAGTACGAAGCGATCGCGTATTCGGTGTGCGGCAGCGTGATGTCGATCGTCTCGCAGCCGATCTTGCGAAGGACGTCCAGGCCGTTTTCAATGCGACCGGCTACTTCGGAATCCAGTCCGGCACCGAAATACTCCTTGGGCACGCCGATGCGCAACCCCTTGACGTCGCCATTGAGTTGAGCAGCATAGTCGGGGACCTCGAGGTCCGCTGAAGTAGCGTCCATGGGGTCTCGGCCGGCGATCACGCCGAGCAGGGTGGCCGAATCCTTAACGGTCCGCGAGAAGGGACCTATGTGGTCGAGGGAGCTGGCGAACGCGACCAGACCGTAGCGCGAAACGCGTCCGTAGGTCGGAAGCACGCCGACGACGCCGCAAAACGAAGCC
The DNA here is from genome assembly GCA_965222095.1 of Bryobacterales bacterium. Taxonomy (GTDB): domain Bacteria; phylum Acidobacteriota; class Terriglobia; order Bryobacterales; family UBA6623. Next base: position 304,122 of record CBDCTD010000003.1, on the reverse strand, counting down.
GGCTGGCGGATGGATCCCCCCGTGTCGGACCCCAGCGAAACCGGAGCATATCCTCCGGCCACGGCGGCCGCCGAGCCGCCACTCGATCCTCCCGGAACCCGGTCGGGCGCCGCGGGATTGCGAACAGGGCGGAACGCGGAATTTTCGTTGGACGAGCCCATGGCGAACTCGTCGCAATTCGTCTTACCGATAATCACTGCCCCGGCCTGCTTGATCCGGGTGACGGCGGTTGCGTCGTAGGGCGCTACGTAATTCTCGAGCAGCCGGGACGCACAAGTGGCGCGCAGTCCCTCGGTGAGAATGACGTCTTTGACAGCGATCGGCACCCCGCCCAGCGGTCCGAGTGGTTCTCCCTGGGCGATCCGGCGGTCAATCTCGCCGGCGGAGTCGAGAGCCTGCTCAGGTGCGAAGTGGAGAAAGGCGCCGTACTGCTCGTTTTCAGCCTCGGCTACCTGGAGAGCTTGCTCGGCGACTTCTCGAGCGCTGAACGCTCGGTCAAGAAGGCCGCGTTGGATCTCCCCGATAGTGAGTTGTTTGTAGTTCTCCATCTTGACGAGCGGCTAGCCGTCCATCGGCGAAGCCTCATCTAAGATCCGGAACCTCACACTGCACCCGCTACTGCAAGCACCGGGCACGGCACGTCGCGGCATTGCCGTGCCCACGGCTTCACCCGCAGTCGAAACGTCCCGACCCGTCTGGGCTGGGTGCCTCCCAGGATCACTTCTACCACGGGCTTCTAGGTCAGGCTAGCCAGGGCTAGTTGGCACTAACGGTGACGGGGTCGCTGAGCTGGAAGGTGACCACCGACTCGCTACGGATCACGGCAGAGTCGCCGTGGGTCATCAGCACGCCCGCGGTGCCTGCACCCGCACCTGCACCGGCCCCCACGGCAGCGCCTTTACCGCCACCGACGATAGCTCCCACGGCTGCCCCCACGCCACTGGCGATGCCGATCTTTTTGGCATCCTTCTTCTTCGTCGATTGAGCGGCGACGGAGTAGGTTGTTGTGTTGACCTCGAGATTCCGCCCGCTAGCGGTTTGTATCGACGTTAGACGAATTCCTAAGTCCGCGCGGCCCTTGACCTTGCCACCGGCATTCGAGTGCGCGATCACTCCCCGGACGTTCGCGCCTTGAGGCGCAATGACCCAGGTACCGTCAACGATCGGGGCTTCCAGCGTGGCCGCGAAGCTCTCGCCCGCCTGCACCGTGCCACTCGATAGAGTGTTGGTTGTTCGCACCGTGATGGCCGTGCCGGCTGGTAGCGTCACGGATTTGGGCGCTGCGGGGACAGCGCCGCCGCCTGGCGTCACGGATTGGGACTGTCCAGGAGCACTGCTGCCGCCGGACTCGGAATAGGCAGTGTCGGCGGCGCCCTCTTGGGTGGGCATCGACTCGCAGCCCGCCAACACGGTCAGGCAGGCGGCCAACAGGAGTGCAAAGATGCTCGATGGTTTCGTCATGGAGTAATCCTCCGCTTCGTTCAAGGTGATCCGTTCATTGTATGCCAACCGGAAGGACCAGCCTGTGCCCTGATTCGGGAAAGCAATCGACCCTAGTGCTTACTATCATAAATAACCGTATGTATGAGACAATGCGGCATGGCAAGAATAGCCACGCGTATCAGACTCAGTACTGGGGAACGCCGGACGTTGGAGGGCTGGGGACGCGCGCACAAGAGCGAGCGCCGTGCGGCGGACAGAGCCCGGATCATTTTGTTGGCGGCGCAAGGGATGTCGAACCGGGAGATCGCCGCCCAGTTGGGCACGCGGGCCGCACGAGTGTCGAAGTGGCGTACGCGCTTCGCTGGCCAACGACTGGCCGGTCTGGCGGATGAAACGCGACCCGGCAAGCCGCGGCGATACGACGCTGACACCGAAAAACGCATTCTGCAAAAGCTGGACGACACGCCGCCTTGCGGACAGGCGACCTGGACGGCTCCACGGCTGGCCGCGGCGCTGGGCGATGTCAGCGACCAACAGGTCTGGCGCGTGTTGCGTCGGCGCGGCATCTCGTTGTGCCGGCGGCGTAGTTGGTGCCTCTCCACCGATCCCGAATTCTCGCGTAAAGCCGCCAACATCGTGGGACTCTATCTGCACCCGCCTGACAACGCCATCGTGCTGGCGGTCGACGAGAAGCCCAACATCCAGGCCCTGGAGCGCGCCCAGGGTTGGCTCAGACTGCCCGACGGCAAGGCTTTGACGGGTTTCTCGCACGGCTACAAGCGCCACGGCACAACGACCTTGTTCGCGGCCCTGGAGGTCGCCACCGGCCACGTCACGGCCGGGCATTACCGGCGCCGCAGACGGCGTGAGTTTCTTGACTTCATGAATCAACTGGTCGATCTCTACCAAGGTTTTGAGTTGCACGTCGTACTGGACAACCTCAACACCCACAAACCGAAACGTGATCGCTGGCTCAAACGCCACCGCAAGGTGCACCTGCACTACACGCCCACCTACGCCTCCTGGCTCAACCAGGTCGAGATCTGGTTCAGTATTCTCAGCCGTAGAGCGTTGCGCGGGGCCAGTTTCACCTCCCCTTACGAAGTACGCCAGGCCATCGACCGCTTCGTCCAAGCGCACAACAAAAACGCCGCCCCGTTCGAATGGACCAAGGCTAACGTCCAGCAGCGACCCCTTTCTCATTCATACGCTAATTTATGATAGTAAGCACTAGCCTATGGCAAGATGGCGCTCGAGGAGGCCGGCATGGCGGGTTTGGCCGACGAGGCCGGCGCCTTGGCCGAATCGTCGCGGCGAGCTTTTCGGACAAAGAAGAAAGCAAGGGTTCCTAAGGCACCAGCCACGACTAGAGCGAATAAGGTGTTCCCAACCAGAAAGGCGAGTCCGAAATGTGGCGCCTGGTTAATGAGGCCGCCGATCTGCGCCGTCTCGACCTCCCGGCCCAGCACTTCCAGCCCCAGCCAAGTGCTGATCCAGTAAAAGACGGGCGCTGTCACCGGGTTCATCAGGAAGGTCCCGGCTACTGCGGCCGCGCGGTTCCAGCCGAATCGGCCGGCCAGGAAAAAGGCTAGTGGAGAGCCTATCAGGAAGCTGGGGAAGACCCCGATGAAGGAGCCCAAGGCGAAACCCAGACCTGTCCTCGCCGGGGTCGAGTTCTCCCGGACCACGCGCCGGGCCTGTAGGCGCAGCCAGTGTGCCAACCTCTTGCCGCGCGTCGTCTGGTTTCCGTCCACTTGCGAGCCACCGCCGGCCAGAAAGGCTTGGGTCCCTCGGTTGGGCCTACCTATCGGACGAAGCGAACCGAGGCGTCGTTTCCCACCTCAACAGAATTCTACTGCCAGGGCCTACGTTGGGAAAATTGGGAGAAGTCCCTACGACCACACTATCCCGCTTGCGCGAGCAGTCGGGGGTTTAGAAACCGGCGAAACTCCTCGACATCGCGAGTGCGCCCTGGAAACTCGGCGAGGATGGTCTCGTCAGGGCTGACAATCGCGTAGTAGGGGATGGCGACCGTGCCGAAGCGGTCCAGCTGCAGCTTCTGATTGGCTAGGGAGGCCTCGTCAACCCCATCGGTGTAGAGTTCGAGCAGCACGAGGCCGTCCAAGGCACCGGCGATCTCGGGCCTGGTGAACATGTTGGCCTTCATCCAGTGACAGTTCGTACAGGCGTAGCCGGTAAAGCTCACCAGCACGGCCTTCCCTTCTTCTCGGGCGATTTGAAGCGCTCCTTCGTAGTCATTCTTGAGCCACGCGGTCTCGGAACCGCCCGACCCGAATTCCGCCGACGCCAAGCCCGAGTACTCCGGAGGTGGAACGTAGGCGTCAATCTCACCCAGCCGAACTCCAAACATACCGGGGATCAGGCTGACTGCCAACACGAGAAATAGGCCTCCGACAGCTAGGCGTCCGACGCCGATCGACTGGTCATCGTCTCCGCCAAGACGCACCAGCCCCAGCAGATACAGCCCGGCAAGCGCGAATAAGACAATCCAGACGGCCAAAAAACGCTCGCGAGTCAAGATGTGCCACTGATACATTTGGTCGACGTTGCTTAGGTATTTGACGGCCGCCGCCAGAATGACAAACGCCATCGTCGCCTTCGTCCGGGCCAGCCAACCGCCGCTCTTGGGTAGGCGCGACAGATACGCAGGGAACAGCGCCAAGAAGAAGAACGGTAGCGCCAGCCCGACCGAAAACATCAGCATCCCGAAGATCGGCCACCTCACATCCCCCTGGATCGACCCGGCCAGCAATGCACCAACGAAAGGGCCCGTGCAAGCAAACGACGCCAGCGCGAACACCAGTCCCATCACCAACGTGCCTACAGTGCCGCCGCGACCCGCCACGCGGTCGAGCTTGGTCACGAGACTGCTCGGGACCGTGATCTCGAAAGCGCCCAACAGACTGGCCCCAAACGCGATGAACACCAGCGCGATGAACAGGTTGATCCACACGTTGGAGCCCAGTTGGAGAAGTCCGAAGGGCCCCAGCGCCGCCGAAACAATCGTGCCTAAACCCGTGAAAAGCACAACGACGCCGACACAGAATATCGTCGCCTGGACGAAGGAGGGCCTCTTCGATCCCGCCTGCGTGCTCACAAAGTAGGACATGGTGATCGGAATCATCGGAAACACGCAGGGAGTGAAGATCGCCAGCAGGCCGAACCCAAATGCAATCCCGGCGAACTGAATGATTCCTTCCGACTGCAACGAACGGGCGGGATCAGGACGGGCCGCCCCCGAAACGGCTGCTTGCGACGATCCCGAACCGGATGCCCTGATTGCCTCCACATAGTCGCCGGGGATGGCGGGCGCCGCCGCCACGGCTGCTCGGTCGATCGTAAGCGAGGCCGTTGCCGTCTTCCTAACAGGCGGCAGGCAGAGCCGGTCGTCACAGACTTGATAGCGAAATTTCGCTTCCAGTGTCTTGGAACCCAGCGTGGCATCCTCGGCCAACTGAATGTCGAACTGAAAGACGGCCTCGTCCTCGTATGTTTCGGTTTCGAGGTTGAAGTTATCGTCCATTCGGCGGTTGGGCTGGGGCTGAAACAGCTTCCAGCTCTCAATCGAGGGTGACTCGGCCATCTCGATCTTGGTTGGGATCGGTCCTCCCGCAGGCGTCGTGGGAGAGTAAAGGTGCCAGCCGGATTCGATTTCCGCCTTGAGCAGACCGACGACTCGCTGTCCAGGGCTCACCGAGGCGGGATCTAACTCAAGCGACCACTGGACGGGATCGAACTTAGGCTGGCGCGAGGTCAACTGGGCGTGTGCCGAAACATGAACCGTGGCAAGGAGGAGTGCCGGAATTACGAGTTGGCGGGAGAGTGCCATGGTCGGCTTCTGTTCGTTGGATGCCGGGCTTCAGCGAGGGGTTGCAATGTCCGAGTAGCCTCCAAGACTTGTTGCCATCCGGGCTGCTGGGCGGGCTCTCTACCTCAAATTTCGCTGCCGTCGAATGAAAAGTTACTGGTGTTACTCGGCACCCCTGGGCTTCAGAATCGCGAGCCCAATCTGCCCGTTCAGATTCTCGTCCGGAGAGGGCCGGTTTCCGCCGCCGAACCAGACCAGGACCTGCCCGGCTTGGTTCCACACGCTCGGATCGCATACAACGTGTGAGTTCCACGCTTGCGAGCCCTCAAGCATGGGCTGTGTCGTCAACTTCTTCCAGTCTACACCGTTGACCGACTCGGCCCAGCCGATCCGCCGGTCTTCGTTTGCGTCCCGACCGGTGTACAGCATGAGATACCGATCGCGGGCGCGAAAGACCGCCGGCTCGCCCAAGCCGCGTTCATCAAAGCCGCCTGGTGGGCCGGTGTCAAGGATCGGGTTGGTGTGCGATTTCTGCCAGTGAATGCCGTCGGTCGAGCGCGCTACCCCGAGCCGCTGAATCCCAAACCGGTTCTGACCCAAGTAGTACATGTAGTAGGTGCCCCGGCACTGGATTACGTAGGGATCACCCACACCGGTTTCATCCCAAGAACGGGAGGGCCCAGGTGCAAGGACGGGCCTGCCGTGCTTAGACCATTCGTTCGAATCGACCGAGACTGCCAGGCCGATGCTTGTCTTGCCACGCCTACCCGCTTGGTACCAATAGAGAAACCGGCCGCCGTCGTGATAGAGAGAACCGTTGGCCGCTATGTAGCTGCCCTCCCAGGTCGTCGGGTCGGGCGAAACCACCGGTTCTGTTCCCTGTTTGTCCCAAGTTGTGCCGTCAGCTGACGTCGCGAGGCCGGTGTGCCAGGTCTTTCCGTCAAATCCCGAGTATAGGTTGTAGAATGTCTCGCCCACCTTGACTACGCTGGGGTTGAGAACATCGACGGAGTCCCATGCTCCGGCCGGACCGGGGCTGAGGACTGGGTCTGGTCGCACCTCCCATTGCGCTTCGGGACCGACAGGGGCGCTGCTTCCCTCGCAGCCGGCCGCCACGAACCGAGCCTGTTTCGGCTGAAACGCGGGGCCGCAGGCACCAGAGAGCATAGCGCAGAGGACTGCGAGGAGCTTAGAGCCGCGGATGGACTTAGGAGTCACTTGATCGTTAGGCCGATAACACCCGCCGCCGCATTCCTGGCCCCGGGCAGGTGACAGATTCGCCCTGTGCTACCCTGTCGGCTTGCCGGGCGGCCAGCGTCCGGTTTGCGCCTACAGATTCTCGCAGAAAGCCATCTCACGATGAAAGCGTGGCAAGTTTCCGCGTTCAGCGAACCCGAGGAAATGACCTTTGGCGAGGTCAATGTACCCACGCCGGGCCGGGGTCAAGTTCTCATCCGCAACCGAGCCGTTGGGCTGAACTACTTCGACATTCTGCAGATTCAAGGGAAATACCAGTTCAAGCCCTCGTTCCCGTTTACCGTCGGCCGGGAAGTCGCCGGAACCGTAGAGAGTATCGGCGAAGGCGTCACCGAGTTTTCCCCTGACCAACCGGTGTTCGCTTTCCCCGATGGAGGCGGCTACGCGGAATATTGCCTGGCGGAGGCCGATCGAACGTTCCCCAAACCCGACGAAATGGACTTTCCGGTGGCGGCGGGGATGGCCATCACCTATCAAACAAGCTACTTTGCCCTCACACGTCGAGCCAGGTTACAGGAAGGCGAGTGGCTTCTGGTGCACGCCGGAGCCAGTGGCGTAGGCGTAGCCGCGCTTCAGCTCGGCAAGGCTCTTGGCGCGCGAACCATCGCCACCGCGGGCAGCGAAGAAAAACTAGCGTTTTGCCGCGCTCAGGGAGCCGATCACGCGGTCGGGTACGCGGACCCAAGCTGGGTCGATCAAGTAAAAGAAATCACCGGCGGTCGGGGCGCCGACGTGATTTACGACCCCGTGGGCGGCGACGTATTCGACCTGTCGACAAAATGCATCGCTCCCGACGGACGCCTGCTCATAGTCGGCTTCGCGGCAGGGCGCATCCCATCGATCGCCGCCAATCGCGTCCTGCTCAAAAACATGTCGGTGGTCGGGGTGTTTTGGGGCCGCCACGTGGATGAGAACCCGGCTTACCTGGCCGAGGCCCAGGGGGAAATCATGGATTTCTACCTGCAGGGCAAGATTCGGCCTTCCGTCTCCACCACCTATCCGCTGTCGAGGGCTCCAGCAGCCTTGCGCGACTTAGCCCAGCGCAAGATCATCGGCAAAGCGGCATTGGTGATCGAGTGAGCGCTTGCCGCGGGCCACTTGAAGTCTCTCACTTGGCCCCAGAACTTCGCAGACCCGCCCTGTACCAACCTCAGTCAAGAGGAAAGCGGCGACTGCGCTAAGATGAGTATTCTAGCCCAGGTTTCGCCCAGCGTCTCTCGGCGGCTAGCACACATTTCTTGAGACTGTAGGGCAGAACTCCTGCGCTTGGCTGTTTGCTCCCCGCTCGCGCTGCGAATTCTTCGAGGAGCCGCGGAACTGCTTCACAGCAGCGGGCGGAAGCAGCTGTTCCGCCCCTAAAATCTGGCGTAAGAAACCCGCGGTAGACGTCGAGGTACTCTTGTTGTCGACCGAAGACTGCAAACAAGAACTAGAGATCAGCGTACCTTGGAAGGAGGTCGCGCAGGAAACAGGCCGGATCGTCAAGGCCATCCGAGGCAACGCGAAGATTCCGGGGTTTCGCCCGGGCAAGGCGCCCGACACCATTGTTCGGTCTCGCTATCAAAAGGAAATCCGGCAAGAGATCATCGACAAACTCGTCCCTCGCTTCTTTTGGGAGCACGCTCAAGAGCAGAAGCTGCGCGTCGTCGGCTCTCCTCAGGTAGACGACGTTCACCTTGAGAACGGCGAGGCGATGCGGTTCCGCGCTGAATTCGAAGTCTATCCTGACTTTGAGCTGGGGGACTACCGGCGCATCGAGGTTCCTTTTCGCGAACCGGAGGTAAGCGAAGAAGACGTCGAGCAGGAAATCGAGCAGATCCGTGAAAAGCACGCCAGCTTTCGCAATCTCGACGCTCGCCCACTCGCTGACGGCGACATCGCAGTGTTGTCGTTGAAAGGAGTCTCGGATGACGACGACGTGCCGCCTATTGAACAGGAGGAGACAACCCTCACAATTGGTGAGGGAGAAACCTTGCCGAAGTTCAACGAGCATCTGCGCGGCAAGAGTCCGGGCGACGAAGTGGATTTCGAAGTGCGCTATCCCGACGATTTTTCCAGCCCGAAACTTGCCGGCAAGACCGTTTCTTTTCATGCCGAGGTCAAGGGGTTACGGGAAAAGGAGTTGCCCGAACTTAACGACGACTTCGCCACCGATCTCGGTGACTTCCGCACGCTGGAAGAAGTCCGGCGTCACATTCGTGAGTTGATCGAAAACCAGCGAAGGCGTCAGGCTACCGAAGCTGCCCAAGAAGCATTGATCGATGAAATGATCAAACGGCACCATTTCCCGGTCCCCGAAGGGTTGGTTGAAAGGCAAATCGCGAGCCGCCTCGAACGTCAACTGCGTTCGCTCAAGCAACAGGGTGTTGACGTCGAGAAGCTTGATTGGGATTGGGACAAGGTGCGTGACGCGGAGCGCGAACGCGCTGTCCGTGACGTGAAGGCCGGCCTTCTTTTGGAGCGCATCGCGCAAGCGGAAAACATTAGCGCCAGCTCGGAGGAGATCGACGAACAGGTTAAACGCTACGCGGAACAGACGAAACAATCCCCGGCGGCCGCCCGCAAGAAACTGGCGGAGGAGGGCGCCTTGGATCGCATGCAAGTCCAGATGAGCAACGACAAGACCCTAAGCTTTCTCTTTGATGAAGCCGAAAAGGTCGATCAAGAGGTGGAGGCCACATAGCGGCCCATGGTAGAAGTGAGCCCGAGCAAAAAATGGGGACTGCCATCCGATTTTCCTCATAGAAGTGCTTTGTGTCTAGTAAAGATGGACTGCGAAAATCGGTGGCTGTACCCATTTTTTGTATCGTGTGCGCTCCCCAGTGACCACCGACCAAAGCGAATAGATAGAAGGAACGTATATGTCCAGGATGATTGAACCACACGCAGGTCTGGTTCCCATGGTTGTGGAGCAGACGAGTCGTGGAGAGCGCGCGTACGACATTTACTCGCGCTTGCTGCGCGACAACATTATCTTCGTCGGATACCCCGTCGACGACACCGTCGCGAATCTGATCACGGCGCAGTTGTTGTTTCTGGAAGCCGAGAATCCCGAGCGCGATATTTGGCTCTACATCAACTCGCCCGGTGGATCCATCACCGCCGGAATGGCCATCTACGACACGATGCAGTTCGTGCGCCCGGACATCACGACGGTATGCATCGGACAGGCCGCTTCGATGTCCGCTCTGCTGATGGCGGCAGGCGCCAAGGGCAAGCGATACGGGCTTCCCAATTCCCGCTTCCTCCTCCATCAGCCGTCGATCTCCGGGCTGGCCGGACAGGCGACCGACATCGACATCCACGCGCGCGAGATCCTCCGCATGCGCGAAAAGCTCAACCAGATTCTCGCCCACCATAGCGGGCAAAAGCCCGAAACCGTCAGCAAAGACGTCGAGCGCGATTTCATTCTCGACGCGGAACAGGCCAAAGCGTACGGCCTGATCGACGAGATTATCTTCAAGAAGGAACAGGAGTAGGAGCGACGACGTGGCGGCTCCTGGCTGGGCCGGTTTCGGGATGCGGTCCCTTGTGTCGCCCTTTCCAGCGCTTCCCCGAACTGCCACTTCTTCCCACGGCTGAAGCCGTGGGCTGAGATTGTTGCGGCCCCTGGCGGGGCTGGTTATCCTCTTGCCCCCGAAGGGGGCTATACAATGTGAAAGCCCACGGCTTCAGCCGTGGGTCTCGACTTTGGCGTTTTGAAAGCAGGTTCGAGGCGGAGACAGGAGGGGCAAGAGGTTCAAGGGGAAGCATAAAGCAAGGCGGTGGGGAGGGCTGCGCTGAGTTTTTGGGGGGTTGGAGTGGGCGAGGGGTTGGACGGGAAGCCGCAGAAACGACGCAAGCCTTCGCCCCACAGCTCGGCCCGCAGGTGCTGGATCAGATCGAGCGTCGTGGCGCGGGGCTTCGAGCGGCGCGCGCGCCATTTCGGGGGCGGCAGGGCGTCGGGGAAGCCCGCCGGGCCCCAAGTCTGGCGCGCCGCCAGCAACAACCAGGCGTAAGCAGCCACGATCAACTGCGGCGCCGCTTCGACCGAGCGGGGATGTCTGACCTGCGCCTGTCCTACCCCCAACAGCGTCTTTTCGTCGCGGAAGTTGACCTCGATGTCCCAGCGCCAGACGTAGTGCTCGACGATCTGCTGGGGCGACAAGTCGGGATCGGTAGCGATCAGATAAGCGGGCCGGCGATACAGCAGGCGCGAGCCTTGGCGGGGCCGATAGCGCAGCGGGGCGATGATGACTAAACACAGATCGCAGTTCCCGCCGGCGGGACGCCAGCGCAGCCGAGTCAAGGTCTTGATGCGGAAGCGATGCCGCTTGCCGGCGGCGTAGGCGGTGACGATTTGCCAGCGAACGCTGTCATCCTGGCGCAGTTGTTCGGGAGTGGGAGCCCGCTCGCCATAACGGCGGCGGCGGCCCGTGGCGGCTGCTTGGCCGGTCGGCAAGTAGTAGAGCTTGGCGTCTTGGCGGATGCGACCGATCAGCACGGTCTGGGGCGGCAGGTTTTTCAACACCGTGCGGTTGGTGAAGCGGCCGTCGACGAGCACTTCGAGTCGCCGCGAGGCATCGTCTTGCTCCAACTTCTGCCGCAGGGCGTGCAGGCGTTCGGCGCCCCGCTGGGCGAGCGAGGCGCGGCGGCAGGCGAGGCGGTATTGTTGTTGCTCCTGCTCAGGGGCGTTTCGCCGTGGTGTGGGTGGGGTCGGGGCGTGTTGGAAATCGAGCGGGATCAGGCGCGCCGCTGGGGGGTCGGCGCCGCCGGGCACAGCGGCCGAGATCTGGATGACGCGCTGAGCGCGAATCAGGTTGGTTTGGAAGGGCGGTCCCAGCGGATCGCGCCGCCAGGCGACGCCGGGAGTTTTGGCGCCCCGCTTGGGCAGCAGTGAGTCATCGAGTGCGACCACCAGAGGTGCGGTGGGGGACAGTTGCTCGAGCACTCCGCGGCGGACCACGCCGAACAGGTCTGGGGCCTCGACCCGGGCCTGGGAGAAGAGCCGATAGACGGCCGACCAGTCCTGGAAGCTGTCGCCGGCGGTGTGCAGCAACCCAGTCACGGTGTGGCGGCCGAGACAGACCAAGGCGCTCAGCATCAGGCTTTGGATCTTTTCTTGGACCCGCTGTTGGCGGCGGCCCTGGAGCGCTTGGCGGGCGAGGGCTTCGAGCTGGTCGAGGAGCCTCGGGGCGGAGTCTTTTTTTTTAACGCCGAGGGGGGCGGGTGCCGACGGTTCAACACCAGTTGGGAGCGGTCTTCGATGACCCACTCGACGGTTTCACCGCGCGAGAATTCCAGCGCCTGGGCCAAGGCGGAAGGGAAGTTGACGTACCACTGCTGACTGGCTTCGCGCTTAATGAGTTGGACTTTGGTGGGGTAACCCATGTCGTCTCCTTATCTAGTTATATAACTAGATACCAGAATACCCCACAATGTTTCGACCCAGCAAGGGTTTTTATCCCCTTGGCCCGCTCTCGTCCTCTTAAATGTGGGAATCTATCTAGTCAAACGCCAAACTCGAGGCCCACGGCTTCAGCCGTGGGTGCCAAAGCCTTACGACCCAGCCCTGGAAGGGCGAAACAGCATGCCCCACAGCCTGGCTGATCTGCTGGTTCACGTTGTCTTCTCTACCAAAGGGCGGGCGCCTCTGCTCGATTCGGAACTGAAGCCGAAGCTTTATGCCTACATGGTGGGAATCGCCAAGCAGCACGGTTGCAAGGTCCACGTCGTCAATGGCACGAACGACCATGTGCACATGCTCTTGGGGGCGCCAACCACGGCTTGTCTCGCCGACCTGATGCGTTTCGTCAAGGGAAGCTCGTCGCGCTGGGTGCATCAGGAGTTCCCGGCCAAAAGAAGCTTTGGTTGGCAGCGCGGGTTTGCGAGTTTCAGCGTGAGTCGGTCGAGATTCCGGGACGTTTACCGTTACATCGAACGTCAAGAAGAGCACCACAAGAAGGTGTCCTTCAAAGAGGAGCTTGTTGCCTTCTTGAAAAGACATCAGATTGAATACGACGAACGATACGTTTGGTCGTAAGGTCTGTGTCGCCCTTTCCAGGGCTGCCCCGAACTGCCACTTTTTCCCACGGCTGAAGCCTTACGACCCAGCCCTGGAAGGGCGAAACAGCGAGGCTCGCCCGCCAGACGATGCGGCTTGTGGTCTCGCCTCATCCTCTGGCTCGTCTTCAGCCTCCCCCGTTGAGAGTGTCTACGATCAGCCTGGCCCGCTTGTTTGGGGTGCATGCCCGCTTCTTGCTTGAGCCGATCGGCATGCTAGCGTTATGACACGCGAGCGGTCATGTGGGAATGGCTCAAGGCCGATGCTGTTCTGGTCGTCGGACTAGTTGCATTAGTTGCGTGGGCGATAGTGTTTTGCATCGACTTCCGGAGCACAAAGAATGCCTTCAAAGTAAAGAACGTGTGGCGGAAACGACGCAAGAGGCGGAAACCGACACGCTAGCGGCGGCACCTCCACACCAAGAGGCCAAAGAAACCAAGCAGCCTTGCGAACTGAGACACTACCCAGACTTGAAACCCAACACCAGCGGATCGTATGATCGTAAATCCCGGTGGAAGTTCCTTCCCATGACATTCTCGTGATCGGCGGTGGTGGCGCCGGCCTGCGTGCCGCTATCGCCGTGGCCGAATCCGACCCCGAACTGAGCGTTGCCGTCGTTTCCAAGGTCTACCCCATGCGGAGCCACACGGTTTCCGCCGAAGGGGGGTCGGCAGCGGTCATCGCCACCGACGACAGTCTTGAAGAGCATATCTACGACACGATTTCGGGCGGCGACTGGCTGGCCGACCAAGATGCCGTCGAAGCCTTCGTGAACGAAGCGCCCGACGAATTGTTGCGGCTCGAGCATTGGGGTTGCCCGTGGAGCCGGCGCGACGATGGCCGGGTGAACGTCCGACCTTTTGGCGGCATGAAGAAGAAGCGCACCTGGTTCGCCGCCGACAAGACCGGCTTCCACATGCTGCACACGCTCTTTCAAACGAGCCTTAAGTATGAATCGATCACGCGCTATGACGAGTGGTTTGTCACAAAGCTGCTGGTTGAGGACGGCCGTGCGCAAGGGGTAGTTGCTATCGAGATGGCCTCCGGCAAGATTCAAACCTTGCTAGCCAAGGCGGTGATCATTACCACGGGAGGCTGCGGGAAGGTTTTTCCTTTCACCACCAATGCCAACATCAAGAACGGCGACGGCCTGGCCATGGCTTATCGCGAGGGCGCTCCCCTCAAGGACATGGAGTTTATCCAGTACCACCCGACGGGCCTGCCGTTTACCGGGATTTTGATTACCGAGGCTTCCCGCGCCGAGGGCGGCTACATGCTCAACAAGGACGGCTACCGCTACCTGCAAGATTACGATCTCGGCAAGCCTGAACCGAAGCCTGTCCTGCGCAGCATGGAGCTCGGGCCACGCGACCGGCTGTCGCAAGCATTCGAACAGGAGCGAGAAAAAGGACGCACCATCGAAGGACCGTACGGCCCGGTCGTCCATCTTGACCTGCGTCATTTGGGCGAGAAGGTCATCAACACGCGGCTCCCCTTTGTTCGCGAGTTGTGCCAGAAATATCAAAACGTCGACCCGGTCAAGGAGCTCATCCCCGTGCGCCCGGTTGTGCATTACGTGATGGGTGGCGTTCATACCGATATGGAAGGCGCCACCCCGATTGACGGGCTGTATGCCGCTGGGGAAGCCGCGTGCGTAAGCATCAACGGAGCGAACCGGCTGGGATCGAACTCGCTGACCGAGTTGCTCGTTTTCGGCGCGCGGGCGGGTAAGGCGGCTGCGTCCTACGCCGCCGAGCAGGGGGAAAGCGGCGACCGGGTTTTGCTCCAGGCGAGGGACGAGACGAAGAGGCTCGGGAAGGACTTTCTCGAGAAGACCGGGGGGCGAGAGAGTATCGCGGCCATTCGCCGAGAGATGCAGGAAACCATGGAAGAGGGCGTGGGAATCTACCGCGACGGAGGTCCGCTAGGTGCTTCCGCGGCCAAGATCAGCGAACTGAAGGAGCGCTTCGAGGACATCGCCATCAGCGACCACAGCCGCACGTTCAACACGGAAGTCCCGGCGGCGATCGAGCTGTCATTCATGCTCGACGTGGCGGAGGCGATGGTCGACTCCGCTCTGTACCGAACGGAGTCCCGCGGCGCACATCAGCGCACGGACTTTCCCGAGAGAGATGACGAGAAGTTCCTGGCGCATTCGCTGATATTTCGCAATCAGGATGGCTCCACGAGGGTAGAGCTGCTGCCCGTGAAGATCACCCGCTGGCCTCCGGGCGAGCGAGTCTACGGAAGGTAGGAGCAGATGGCTGACACGATCAGTTTGGAAGTGACGCGCTATCGTCCCGAGGACGAGACGGAGCCCACGTTTCAAACCTACGAAGTGCCCTTCCGGAAGGAATGGGTGATTCTCGATGCGCTCAACTACATCAAAGACGAGCTGGACGGGTCGCTCTCTTACCGCTGGTCCTGCCGCATGGGGATCTGCGGCAGTTGCGGCATGATGGTCAACGGCGAACCGAAACTGACGTGTGCCGCGTTTCTCCATGACTATTTTCCGGGGCCGATCCGGGTCGAGCCGCTCCGCTACTTCCCCGTGGTTCGCGATCTGGTCATCGACATGAACGATTTCCTGGCGAAGCTGCAAAGCGTGAAGCCATGGATCACCCGCGACCAGGAGAAACCTCTGTCGGAGGGCGAGTACCGGCAGACGCCTCAAGAGCTGGACACTTACAAGCAATTCAGCATGTGCATCAACTGCATGCTTTGCTATGCGGCCTGCCCGGTCTATGGATTGGATCCCGAGTTCATCGGACCGGCGGCCATCGCGCTGGCACAGCGCTATAACATGGATTCCCGGGATCAGGGAGCGGCCGAGCGACTCGAGATCCTATCCCAGGAAGAAGGCATATGGGACTGTACGTTCGTCGGGGAGTGCACCCGAGTTTGTCCCAAAAATGTCGATCCGGCGGGCGCCATTCAGCAATACAAATTGACAGCCACGGCGGACTGGTTCCAGTCACTGCTGATGCCGTGGGGAGGCAAGTGAAATGAGCTCCGACCGGCCCGGCGCCGCTGTCGCGCGTCAACCGTATCGGGCCCGAATGTCGAGGTGTTGGTGGCTCCACCAGCCGCAGCACTTGAAATTCATGCTGCGGGAACTCAGCAGCGTCGCCGTGGCCTATTTCGTCGTGATCACCTTGCTGCAGATCCGCGCATTGGTCGAGGGGCCCGAGGCCTACGCAGCTTTTCAAGACTGGCTACAAGCCCCGGTGCTGATCCTGCTCAACGTGGTCAGCCTTCTTTTCGTCGTTTTTCACACGATCACTTGGTTTAGCGTGACACCGCGCGCCATTGTCCTGCGCGTTGGGGGCAAGCGCCTTCCCGATCTGGCCATCGTCGCGCCCAACTACGTAGCGTGGGCGGTGATCTCAGGGCTCGTTGCCTGGTTCATCTTGAGGGGATAGATGCCCAAGAAATCAAATGAGCCTTTCTTGTGGTTGCTGTTCAGCGCGGGCGGCGTCATGACGGCGTTGTTCATCCCCGTCCATGTGTTCCTATTCGGCTTGGCGTTCCCACTGGGCTGGATCGACCCCCCTGGCTACGAAAGTCTCAGCGCTCTACTGCGGCTGCCCCTGACTCGCGCCTATCTGTTTGTCCTTTGCTTCCTGGCATTCTTCCATTGGGCGCACCGATTCCGCTTCGCTCTCTATGACGGCTTGCAAATCAAACACCTCAACTCGCTGATATTCACTTGCTGTTATGGCGCGGCCGTTGCCGGCACAGTTTGGGCGGGCTACCTCTTGTGGAACATCTCGTAGCGAGTTGGGGCGTCTTCCCACGCAGTCAGTCGGCGGTTACCCTTACAACTTGGACTGATTGGTGAAACCGCGCCGGCCGGAATCCCGGAATCGCAAGCTAGTCGACGCCCTGCTTCACTGGTATCGCCGTCATCGCCGGGACCTGCCGTGGCGAGGGACCCGCGATCCCTACCGTATCTGGGTCTCGGAGGTCATGCTGCAGCAGACTCGTGTCGCGACCGTCATTCCCTACTATGAACGCTTCCTGAAACGGTTCCCAACTATCGAGTCTCTCGCCAAGGCGCGCGAGCAGACTTTGCTCGAGTGCTGGAGCGGCCTCGGCTACTACCGCCGCGCGCGCATGATGGGGGCAGCCGCTCGCAAGGTTGTGAGCGAACATGGCGGTGTATTTCCCAAAAGCTTCGAAGAGCTGCATGCTTTGCCGGGGATCGGCGACTATACCGCGGCAGCAGTCGCGAGCATCGCGTTCGAGCGGCCGTGCGCGGTCGTAGACGGAAACGTCATCCGCGTACTTACGCGCCTCGACGACGACTCTCGCGAGGTTACAAGCGCGCCTGTGCGGCGCGACCTACAAACGCGAGCTCAGCAGCTCATCGCCGCCACCGGCCCACGCAGCCGCGGAGCGTTCAATCAAGCCATCATGGAGTTGGGGTCGCTTCTATGCACTCGCAGCAGCCCGCAGTGCCTTATCTGTCCGGTTGCTCCTTACTGCAAAGCACGCAGGAAAGGCACGCAAGAGCAACGCCCGGTTAGACCCGAGAAGCGCCGGCCCGTCCGGCTGCAGTTGGCGGTCGCCCTGGTCGAACGCGGCAAGCAGATTCTGCTTAGGCAACGACCGCGGGGAGATCCCATCATGCCGGGGTTTTGGGAGTTGCCGGAGGTTCAAGCCCCGCGGCTGAAAGCAGACTGTTTTTGCTCGCTCGGCATCCAAAAACAGCAGCGGCTCGCAACGTTTCGGCACGGGATCACTTTTCGCGAATATCAGGGGTCCGTCTACCAGGGAAAGCTGGCTGTTCGGGCACCTGACGGTTACCGCTGGGTCTCGCCCGATAGGCTAAAGAAGCTTCCTTTGACTACCATCACTCGTAAGGCGTTAGCCGTAGCTCGCGGCCTAGGTGACAAACCTTGACTTGCCTCTCCGAGAAGCGGTAAAGACCCCGAACACGATCGTCGATAACCGAACAGACCCGCGCCTGCGATCCGGATCGTCGAAACTTTTCCAACCCATTCGCGTTCTACTAGAAGAGGAGGCTGTCCCCCAAAGTCTTCCAGGGTCGAGTGAATCGGATGCAGATTCGACGCGTAATCTTAACGCTTGTCTTGACGTTCTGCTTCTGGCCTTCCGGTCTATTTGCTTTCTAAACCGGAGGGCCCCGAAATGGAACTGCGGCGGACAGGCGGCAGCTTCCCCGAAGAGGGCAGTTGCGCCCTGAGCGAGTGCCATGGCGGTTCGCCCAACACCGGGCCAGGACAAGCTTCGATAAGCGTTGACGGGTTGCCGCTCAGCCAATATAGCTATGCCCCGGGTGAGACCGTTCCGGTGGTGGTGACCGTGTCCGACCCGAACCAGCAGCGTTGGGGATTCCAACTCACCTCGCGCACGCCGGACGGCTGCAACCAGGCGGGAACGTTCACACCATCCGCGGCTGAGACCAGGGTGATTATCCGGCAAGACACTTCCGTAGTGGGAGGTTGCCCGCTGGCAACCATTCAATTCCCCGTCCATTCCTTTCCGAAGTTTGGTCCGGGTGGCCAGAGCTACTCCGTCAACTGGACCGCTCCGGCAAGCAACATCGGGTCGATCGTTTTCGCCGCCGCCGGTAACGCCGCCAACGGCGACAACATGAATACCGGCGACCTGATCTACACGACGGAGGGTACGGTGCCCGGCCCTCCCCTCCCCAATCCTTCCATTGGCAGCGGCGGCGTCATCTTGGCTAATCTGCTGCCCACGATTACGTCGATCTCCGCGAATTCGATCATCAGCATCTACGGACAGAATATGGCTGCCGGTGGCACCTTCCGCGAGCTCGAGCCCGGCGATCTGGTCGACGGCAAGGTCCCAACCGAGCTTGTCAACGTATGCGTCGAGGTTGACGGTACGCGCTCGCCCTTGTTCTTTGTATCGCCGCTGCAGTTGAACGTGCAGTCACCGACCCTTACCTCGATGGGACCTGTCTCCGTCGTAGTCTTCAGCGGTTGCGGAACCGCCTCGGAAACCCGCAGCGATCCGGAGTTCGTCACGATGGAAGCCTTCACACCGGCTTTCTTCGTCAAGAACTTCCTCGATGCGGGCGGCGAGAATCCGATAGCCACCCTGCACCAAGACGGCATCAATGAGGTCGGTGACCCGAGCGAGGTTCCCGGCGCAACACCCGCGGTGCCGGGCGAATTCATCAGCCTGTTTGCGACCGGATTCGGGCCGACTAACCCATCCTTCAACGCGGGGGAGGTGCCCGCCATCGAGTCGCCGCCGGGCATCGCGGATTTAACGAACCTGGTCAGCCTGACGATCGGCGGCCTTCCCGTTCCCGAACAGGACGTCTTCTATGCTGGCGTCGCCCCTTGTTGCGCGGGTCTCTACCAACTAGTCGTCAAAGTCCCCGACAACGCGCCCGACGGCAATCTTGCTGTAGTCGCTACCGTGGGCGGTGTCTCGACGCCTGTTGGGCCGTACGTGACAGTGATGCAGTAGCGTTAGAAGTGCGTTTCATAAGTTCGGTCACGTATATTTAGAAGCCAGGTGGAGGGTCGGGAACTTCGGGCACGCCAACGAATTCTAGTGAGTCCTGCCAGAACGGCCCTGGCTTTCGAGGCCTTCCACCGTCTCACGCAGCGACGGAGGAGGAGACGTTCAGGCGGAACTTCTCATCGAGAAGCTGGTACACGCGCTGGTCCGCGGCGTTCTTGCTGTTGACTCTCTTTGTCCGCGAAGCTCCCCTACGTCCTCTTTAAAGAAGTACCTAAACTAAGAGTGAATACACACCGGTACTAGGTTCGATAATGTCAGCAGTTCTTAAAGCGAAAACCGGCCGCTGATGCACGCACGTATTTCATATTGTGAAATATATTTGCATCCGCTTTGAACCCTCTGGATGCGCTAACAATTCTGTTTTCACAATCACTTGTTGCAGCCAAGGCCATAGTAACTGAAATAATTGGAGCTGTATCGCTTTCTCTGTAATAGAAGAAAAATGTTCCATTAATGAAACGCGTTGGTTTCACATGCGGTCGCTCTGCAAAGCTCAGTGTAAGATCAAAACCGCCACTTCGCTGCTCAAGCCGAAGTTGTGGCCCCTTGTCGGAATGTGGCCCACCTCGCAGATAATCAGGATGCCGAAGTTCGTACACTATCGTGCCATTTTTCGCTCTCCAGAACCACGGGTTGGGGAAAAGCCAATATTTGACGTCAGAAGTAACAATCTGGTGTTTGTTATCGACCTCGATCGGCTCGATTAGTCCAAATCGTAAAGTGTCGTTGATTTCAGGTATTGCATCGCCGGATTCTAACGGCTTAAAGTCGATCTCGACATACGTAGTGTTATCCTGAGCTAGTACGATTCCAGAAATAACGATCGCTAGTAGTAACGTATGTCTTGCGATTCGCAGTGTTAGTTTCATGACCCTGATCCTCGGAGCGTTTTCATTCGGACTCCTTTCTCGCGTGAATCCAAAACGTTCAATTCATCGTTCGTGTCGGTCATTCCTCAGCCTCCTCTCTAAGTGATTTGAAGGTCCACCGACAGCCGCTGGGCATCGTTGGTGTCTTCGTATCCTGCCAGGCGGCTGAACACCAATTGCCGCAGCAGGGCCTATCATGCTGTGCTGGGTGTTGCTCCCGATCCGACAGTCCTTCAAGAAACCGCGCGCTGTGGTGGTCAGTCCCAGTGCCTCGTCCAGCTCTCGGTAGGCCAGCAGACCGGCATCGCTGGTGACCTTGGAACCGTGGAATTCCAGCTTCAGGCTGCGGTCGAACACGACCCTCAGAGCGCCTTTACCTCTTTCACCCATCAGATTCTCCCGATTTGCTCGCGCCGAAATCGAGGAAAGCCTTTGTTCATGCGGTTGATCCATGGTTCATTATGCCCGATTCAGCCTGCCATCTGGGAAATTCGGGTTCAGAGGATCGGGAACATCTTCCCCGTTGTCAAGGCGCTCGGCGAGCACCCGCAGCGCCAAGGCCTGTGCGCGAGCCACAGCCTCGTCTCGATCTTGACCGTAGGCGAGGACACCGGGAAGCTGCTGGACCTCCGCGATCCAGCGGCCGTCGCGTTCCCGGTCCAACTCAATCGTTAGGCTCACAATCTCAGTTTATCAGGCAGTCTCAGCTTGCGAGATCAGATGGGCTCTTGTCGGCGTGTGTTCTTGACGATTCACTATCGATATAAACACCTGTTCTGAGCTGCCCACACACAAGCCCCCGGGTCGCTCGCCTCAATTCCTTCCCGGGCGCAACAAACTTGTCATTCATACCGCCCGCCTTCGTTACCCGTGATTCTTTCTTGCATTCCGCTTGCGAGTGGTGCGCTAGAATAAGCTTCAGCACCGGCTGATGACCCCTTGGGCCCTGGGGCTGGCCGTCTGGCTAGCCGCGGCGTCGACGGTGCTCGGCGCCGAAAAAGGGCGTCGGTACGCCCCATTCATCTACGTCGGCGGCGTCGTTAACGCGGCCAGTTTCACGCCCGCTCCCGACAACTTCATCTCCGCGAACGCCATCATCTCGATTTTCGGCGAGGATCTTGCCCTTCGCACCCGCGAGGTCAGCGAGTTCGACCTGGTTGGGGGCAGGCTGCCTGTCACCTTGGGCGGGGTTAGCGTTCTGATTGGAGGTGTTCTAGCGCCCCTGTACTTCGTTTCTCCGAATCAGATTAACGCCCAAGCGCCTTCCGCCATTCTTCCGGGTGAGCTGCCGTTACGGATTATCAGAGAGAGCCTCCGGAGCGAGCCGGAAATGGTCAAGATCGACGGGCTTTCCCCGGGACTGTTCTCGTGGCCGCCGCCCTTGCCCGACGGACGACTCCAAGCAGTGGCGACTCACCAGGACTTCAGTCCCGTGGGACGGGGACGTCCCGAGGGCGCAAAACCGACTCATCCCGGGAAATTAGTGATCCTCTGGGCTACGGGTCTGGGGCAGACGGCTCCATTCGTCTTCGACGGCGAGCTGCCGAATTTTGCTGCGTGGATCATCTTGCCCTCGCGGGTGTGGGTAGAGGGTCAACCGGTTCCCGACGACCGGTTGCTCTATGTGGGCCAGGCTCCGGGATTCGCCGGTCTCTATCAAATCAATGTACTTCTGCCCGACGACACTCCGCCCGGCGAGGTGGAGGTGATGATCGATGTCGACGGGGTCGTAAGCCAGCCGGGCCTGACGATCGCCGTGGATCCATGAGAGAAAAAGAACAGGCCAATGCAACGGGAATCCCCGGGATGCGTTTATATAGTGCAGAGGCAGAAGCGCCGAAGGCGTGGCTGTCGAGTGCTGGGAGGAATCGGAGGCGCGCTACGCGGCGCCCCGACAAGTGGTACGGTCCCGAGTTCCTATGGCCGGCCACCGCGCGGGCTGCACCTCCCTCGGACCGGAAACGGCGCTAGAATAAGCAGGGAGTCATTCCCATGAATAAAGCAATTTTCATCAGCGGATTGGCACTGGCGTTGTGGACGGCGCCACTGCCGGCACAACAGACCGCCGAGGACGCGGACGATCCAAACACTCTGTCCTCCGATGGCCTCAAAACCAGGGAGCAACCCGAGGGCCCTGGAATCACCATCCCCCGCGGGACCCGGGTTCCTCTCGTTCTCATCAACAGCATCAGCACCAAGCATGCCTCGCCGGGCGACCGTGTCTATCTCGAGTCGGTATACCCGGTGCCGATCGACGGGCGGATTGTCGTTCCACCCGGCACGTATGTCTCCGGGACGGTGACGAGCGTCAAGCGTCCTGGCCGCGTGAAGGGCCGCGGAGAGCTGTTTCTACGCTTCGAGCAGTTGATCTTGCCGAACGGCACCATCCGCGACTTGGTGGGCAGAGTGGGCGCGCTCGACGGCCGCTCGCCGGAAGACTTCGATCGGGAAGAAGGCAAGGTCACTAGTGAAAGCAACAAAGGGGGCGACACACGGTCGGTCGGCGAAGCGACGGCGGCGGGAGCGTCCATCGGGGTGATCGCGGGTGCCGCCGGCGGAAGAGCCGGTATGGGCTTGGGCGTTGGAGCCGCCGCGGGCGCAGCGGCCGGGCTGATCGGCGTGCTGGCCTCTCGCGGCCCAGAGGCGATTCTCGAGAAGGGTACCCAGCTCGATATGGTGCTCGATCGCGACCTGTTCTTCACCGAGGAAGAGGTCACGTTCGAGAATGTAATGCAGCGGCCCGCGGCGAACGTAAACATCGAAGGCGGGCCGGATCCGAATCGCAACCGCAACAACCGCAACCGCGGGTTGGGCAGGTTTCCGCTGTAGTTGCCTGGGGCGCAGCTGAGTGCTCGTCGAGTCCTACAACGAAGGTAGTAGGGACCAGGCGTTGACCGCTCTCCCGCCTACAACCGTCTATAGACTTGACCCCGAGATCGAATGGCCAACACGGTGATGACCCTCTCTTCTCGCTCTACGGTGTAGATGATCCGCCAATCACCGGCCCGCGAGGATCGCCTGCCACCTGTATGCTTCAACAGTTTGCATATGCGGGGGGTTGAAGGGGTTCTCCGCCAGTTCTCTCAATCGAGCGCGCACACGCGATTCGGTGAAGCGGTCCAACCGGCTGAGGGTCTTCGTCGCCTCGTTCGAAAGACCGACCCGGAAGTTCACCGGCCGCGTTCTTGTTCATACTGCTCAAAGGATTTCACGCGGCCAAGCCGAACGTCCTCTTCTCCGCGCTCGATGGCCGCTAGATCGTCTTCCGTTAGCGGTTCGTCGTCGACCTCGGTTTGGCGTAGATCCTCCATGAAACGACGCAACTCTTCGCTGTGGCTTTCAGGTAGTTCATCTACCAGTCGATGCAGCTCTTCCTTCACGGTCACAGCTCCCTCTCCTCAAGCCTTGACGTCATCACTGAAGTCATCATAGGGCGGGCGCAGTTAATAGAACGCGGCGGCTGGCAAACTTGGAAGAGCTGGCCGATCAAGCTTTCTAATGACTTACGAGAGGCGTGGGGACTGTACCGCGGGGTTTTTTCACACACCCTCACACTGGCGGATCGGCGCTCGACACTCAAGGATATCAAGGGCACAGCCCTTGGCTAGTTGGTAGTCTATGAGCAGAGGTTTGTATGAGCACCGCGATTCAAATCCCAGACGAGCTTCGGGATCGGTTGGCGCGACTTGCGGACAAAACGGGCCGGCCGACTGATGAACACACCTGCCGGGCACTGCTGGACTATCTCGACGAACAGGAAGACCACCTGATCGCGGTGGAGCACCTCGGGAAGCGCAATCCAAAGATTCCTTTCGAAGAGTTGGAAAAAGAACTTGGCTTGGACCGTTGAATTTGACGCCGAAGCTGCCGAAGAGTTCAAGAGTCTAGATCGTTCAGTTCAGCGCCGTCTCCAGGACTACATTCGGGGTCGCATGTCTGCAGCGGAAGACCCGCGTGCGTTTGGCCGGCCGTTACGAGGTGACAAGGTAGGCTTGTGACGGTATCGCGTGGGCAACTATCGAATGATTTGCAGTATTGAGGAGAAGGCGGCAACCGTCCTGGTGCTGCGGGTTGGCCGCCGCCGAGAAGTCTACGAGCGCTAGGACCCCTGGCGCGAGGCCCAGCGACATTCCCCCACCTGCGTCATTGTGGCGGCGCCGACTAGAATGAGGCGCCTTGACGGCGTCGTGGAAAGTCGCTGCTGACAAGCGCGAACCCGCGGCGAACGTTGATGTCTTACAAAACCTTGCGCGGGGCAGGGTGCCGGCGCGTCAGCGATACCAGAGAGGTTCGTCTGCGCTACTCAGTTCACATCGCCGTACTCGCTGGATTGCTTGCGTTGTCCCCGAGTGGCCGCGCGCAAGAACTGGTCAACGTCGGCAAACTCAGCGATACGTTTGTCGACGCCAGCAGTGTGAACGCCGGCCGGACGCTCGACAATGTCTTTTACGGAGTGCTGAATCTATTTGACGGCGGCGACAACGTCGTAAACAACATCAACTATACGTATTGGCTGAGCGACAGCGCGACGCGTCACTGGGTCAAGCTGCGTTTCGGTGCGCCTGTCGAAATTCGTTCGATTCTCGTCGAGTTCAACGCGGCCGAGTCATCTCCGGGCGTCCGAAGACTTCCCGACCGCCGGCCCGAAGGATTCGCGCTCGACATCACTCGCTTGACCAACGACCGCGAACGAACTGAAAAGCTGCCATCGGTGAAGGTAGACGGGTTTCGCATCTTCTATCCGTTAAAGGAGCCACTGGTAGACGTGGTGGGACTGTCGGTCGTCTTTCCAGGTCCATCGATGATCGAGGTGGCGGAACTCGAGGTGCTGGGACTTCCGTCCCGGGAGGATAGGCAGATCGGGGAGGGGCCGAAGATTCGAAATCGGTAGCAGCGGATTCAGCAGGGATTTCGGTGTAGGCTGGCCCCGGCACGAACAACATGTCCGAGACCTTGGTCGGCACTTCTCCAATGACTACGAAGCTACAGCCCCATTCGCACAGCAAGTAAATACGGCGTCCAATGGTCAATCAAGCCTTTTTCACGACTTCAAACTCAAAGCGCAGCTCTTTGCCCCGGAAGACGTAACTCAGGTAGTGCTCCCAAAACTTTCTGGTGAAGCGCAGGGCCGGCCACTTTTGGTCGAGGTTCACGAGCAACTCAATTCCCAGCAATCGCCAAAGGTTCGCTAGTGAGACGTGCGTGCGAAGGGGCGCCAACCGCACTTCGGTATAGAACGGAAATAGCTGGCGATCGGGAATGAAATTCTGGAACGAGTAGCAGTTGAGGGGGTTGCGGTGGGTGACGTCGCAGGCCCAGTCAGGGTTCGTATAGTGCGGCGCCAGGAGACGTATCCGACCCCCTGGTTTCGTTACCCGATAGAGCTCGGAGATAAACGCGGTCACGTCAGGCACGTGCTCGACGACATGGTTGCCGACGACTTCGTCGAACTCGTCGTCAGCGAAGGGATAGGGGATGTCTCCCAGGTCATGGATGACGTCGGCGTCCGTGTCGGGATTGTGGTCCATCCCGATCGCGCCGGGGTGCTTGTTGCGCCCACATCCGACGTCGAGGATCCTTCTAGTCGAAGACGCGGGCGCGGATGTCGGTCGAACCGAATGTCGGGACGATTCCTTGCCTGCGCCGGACGTTTGGGGTCCCTGGCTCATCTGGGTGCTTGTTACCGCTCTCGACCCACTCTACAGGCCAGTCGACGCGCAGTCCAGTGCCCGGGTCTAACAACCAGACTGCCTATCCCACGCAGTTCTCACCGGCTAAAACGGGAAATCCTTCTGATATAATAAGGCCCAATTCGAGCAGCAAAGCTCACCCCTCCTTGCCGGTTCTACAGCCGTGGGACAAAAGCGTCACCAAGTTTCCCTGATCGCATCCATTCTTCTGCTGCTGGTTCTCATCGTACTTGCCTTTTGGCAAACTTCTTTCGCATTCGAGGTGTTTCCCCCCGGCCGGCCCGCGGAAACGGTCGTCTTGTGGGGGATGTCCATGCTCATCGGGCTGGGCTTGTTCGCGCTGGGGTTCATGGTTTTCCGCAGTCTCCTGAAACTCTACATCGAACGGCGCGTGAACCGCTTGGGTTCCAAAATCAAGACCAAACTGGTGGTTGGGGCTCTGGGCTTGTCGATCTTGCCGGTAGTCTGCCTAGTCGTTTTCTCCTTTTACTTCTTGAATCGAACGTTGGACAAGTGGTTTAGCTGGCCGACCACCCAGATTTTGGACAACTCCTTGGAGGTTGCCCGCGAGTTGAACGACGTCATGAGACAGAAGGCCGAGACCGACGCGCGATGGATCGGCTCGCTCCCAGACGTGGCGGCTGCGCTCGACGGCCTCGGGTCGACTGCCCGGTTCAAGGCCGAGATCCGGCAACTCATTAGTGACGGCAAATTCCAGTATGTAGCCCTTTCGCGGCCGGGTGAAAACGAGGCGTTTGTGGAGTTCGGAGAAGGGGGATTGCTGCCCCCGGTTCGCCAGGCGGTGTCAGAAGGCGAGATCGTGTCAGGCCTCAGCGAAGACGAAGACCACGTCTACGCCCGAGTTCCCATTCGATCCGGCCGGCGAGAGCTCGGTGCCGTCGTCGTGGTGCAGCAAATCCCGCCGGATCTAGTCGCCCGCCGTTCCGCGATGCAGGAGGACTACAGCGACTATCGTAGCTTACACGGCGAGAGCCGCCGCTATCGCTATTTTTATTCGGGCCTACTGGGCCTGATCGCGATCTTCGTCATTTTTGTGGCGACATGGCTGGCCTTGTTCCTCTCCAAACAGATCATCGTGCCGATCGAGGCGCTGGTCCAAGCCACCGGACAACTTTCGAGCGGCCACTTGGACTACCGAGTTCACACGCCCGCGATCGACGAGTTGGCGGCGCTTGTTCATTCCTTCAATCACATGACGCAGCAGTTGGAATCGAAGACCCATCAACTCGAAGAAAGCAACCAGGGTCTTGCCCAGGCCAACGCCGAGCTGGACGATCGCCGGCGCTTTATCGAGGCGATTCTGGAAAGCATAACCCCGGGAGTTATATCTGTATCCGCGGACGGTGAAATTCGAAAAGTGAACTCCTCGCTGCGCCAGATCTTCCCCGCTGAGACGGTCGAAAAAGCGAAACATGTGGCCGATCTTTTCTCGGAAGAAGACCGTGCTGAACTCGCTTATATGATGAATCGCGCTCAGCGAATCGGGTTAGCAGGCGGTGAGTTCACCGTCAAGCATGAAGGACAGATCCTGCACCTCGCGGTAACCGTCTCCGCGCTCGAGAGAGAACGAGAACAGCAACGTGACGAGCCGGGATTCGTCATCGTCCTAGAGGACACGACCGAGTTGTTGCGGGCGCAAAAGTCCGCCGCCTGGAATGAAGTCGCCCGTCGGGTGGCCCACGAAATCAAGAATCCGCTTACTCCGATCGCGCTCTCCGCCGAACGCATGAGCCGCTTGTTGGATCGCCTCGAAACAGCGGCCGTAGCCGATGACCGCCGGAAGATCCAGGAGCAGTTCGAAAAATGTGCCGCCACGATCGCCCGCGAAGTGGAAGCCCTGCGAGACCTGGTGGACGAATTCGCTCAGTTCTCCCGCTTCCCTACGGCCCAGCTGACGCGCGCCGATCTTAACAGCGTCGTCGAGGAAGCAGTCGACGTTTTCGAGGGCCGCCTTGACGGAATCGGGCTGCGCAGGGAGCTGGGGTCCGGCCTAGCCGAAGTTCTTATCGACCCGCAACAGTTCAAACGAGTGGTCGTTAACCTGATTGACAACGCCGCCGAAGCAGTCAAGGATTCGTGGGTGCGCGAAATCCTTATCTCGACGGCGCCCGGACCGCTTCCCGATAGCGTTCAACTCGTGGTGGCGGATTCGGGAAGTGGGATCTCCGCTGAAGATAAAGAAAAGCTCTTCCTGCCTTACTTTTCGACCAAGAAACGTGGTACTGGATTGGGGCTGGCGATAGCCAATCGCATCCTCAACGATCACGAAGCAGCGATTCGCGTCGAAGACAACCGCCCCACGGGGAGTCGCTTCATCATTGAAATTGCGACCGCTGGAAGCCGGGCGAGGGTTGCGACAGGAGTGGACGCGTGAAGAAGGGCAGGGTTCTCGTCGTCGATGACGAGCCGGGAATCCGCGAATCGTTGTTGGGGATCTTGGAAGACGAGGGCTATGAAGCGGCGGCTGTCGGGACCGGCGAGGAATGCCTTGACCACCTGGCGGAAAAGACCCACCATGTCGTCTTACTCGACATATGGCTGCCCACGATCGACGGCCTCGCTACGCTCGAGCAGATTCAATCTCTGGATCCCGCTCAACGTCCGGTTGTAGTTGTCATTTCCGGACACGGCACGATTGAAACAGCCGTCAGAGCCACCAAGTTAGGGGCCCTGGATTTCCTCGAAAAGCCGCTCTCTCTCGACAAGGTAACGGTGGCCGTCAAGAACGCACTCGATCACCGCCGCCTGGTGATCGAAAACCAGACTCTTCGGGAGCGTACCGGCTCCGGACTCGACATTATCGGCGATAGCGTACCGATGAAGGCATTGCGCCAGCAGTTAGCTTTGATGGCGCCAACCAACGGCCGGGTGCTGATCTACGGCGAAAGCGGGACCGGCAAAGAGCTGATCGCCCGAGCGATTCACTCGCAAAGCCAGCGTGCCAAAGGGACTTTCGTGGAAGTCAATTGCGCCGCCATCCCGGAAGAGCTCATCGAGAGCGAGTTGTTTGGGCACGTGAAGGGCTCTTTCACCGGGGCGCACGAGGACAAAATCGGAAAGTTTCAAAAGGCCGATGAGGGCACGCTTTTTCTCGACGAAGTCGGTGACATGAGCCTGAACACGCAAGCCAAGGTCCTGCGCGTGCTGGAAGAACAGCGTTTCGAGCCGGTCGGTTCAGGCAAAACGGTCCAGGTTGATGTGCGCGTCATCGCGGCTACCAACAAAACTCTTCAGGCGGAGATCGCACACGGCAACTTCCGCGAAGATCTTTTCTACAGGCTGAACGTCGTCCCTTTCTACGTGCCTCCCTTGCGCGAGCGCGCCGAAGACGTCCCGGTGTTGGCGGACTATTTTCTCAATGAGTTCGCTTTCGCTTACGGTCGCAAGCCCAAACGTCCCGCGCCGGAAGCCTATCAAGCGCTGGCAGCCTATAGCTGGCCGGGCAACGTGCGCGAGCTTCGGAACCTGATGGAGCGAATCGTGATCATGACCCGCCAGGTCCGCATCGGCGTCGAACATCTGCCCCTGCCGTCCGACAGAGACGCCCTTCCCGGCAATAGAACGTACATGCAGCAGTTCCCCAGCCTCGAGGAAGCTCGCAAGGCCTACGAACGCGAGTACGTCCTCAAAACCCTCGCGGATTGGAACGGCAACATCAGCCGTACCGCCTCCGCGCTAGGCCTCGAGCGCAGCCATCTTTACCGCAAGATGAAAGCGCTTGGGATTTCGCCCAAAGAACCGCGGGCTTCCGGTTTCGAGACGCAGGCAAATTCTACCGAGAGAACGGGTTCGTAATCTCTACTCCCAGAATCGTCTGGCCGTGGTTCAGATCCTCGGTATATAGCCGCGCCGCTCCGCTTCGAGAAGCCGCTACAACGATAAGAGCATCCCAAAAGGACAACGACGCATCCTCGGCCAAATGGGCCGCATCCATGATGGCTGAGTAGTCCACAACGAAGAGCGGCCATGCCGTGAAGTCTTCGAGAAGCGCCAAGGCTTGCGCTGTCGAACAGCGCTGCTGTACTTTGCGCGTGACGGCCACGAAGAATTCCTGCAACACCTGTGTACTGAGACGGATGCGGTCCTCGTCGATCAGCTTCTCGAGGAGCCGGCGGGCGATCTCCCTTCTTGACGGCTCTCCCTTGTCGAAGGCATAGACCAGCACATTCGTGTCCACAAAGGCCGGGCCTCCCTCAGCGCTCATAGAGATCTTCACGTTTTAGCGACTTGGGGCCGACTTCAACAACACTCTGACGAAGCGCTGCCTTCAGGCGGGACCGAGCCGTCTGCCGAGCGTGCTGTTCGCTGACGAGCGTGGCCAAATAGTCCCGGACGAGCTGGTTGACGCTCGTGCGCCGGTCTAGTGCCAAGCGGCGGGCTTCCAACAAGAGATTGTCGTCGATGGCAAGGGTCAGATTAGGCACTAACTACTCCACGTATTAAGTGTAGCACGGCTTATGTGTTGCAGCCAACCACTGGATGCCTGGATGTAACGACCCTCGATCGCGAGCCAATTGGGGTCTCACACCTAGCATCTCCCCGACCGGCGGGCTATTCTGAGGAGTCGGCCTCTTAAAGCCAATCGCCCCATGCGAAGCAGCACCAAATCCGCCAAGCCGAGGTCGTTCGCAGCTCACCTGCTGAAGACCAAGTGCCGGACGGCCTTCGGCGGGCGCATCACGCCGCCGTTCGTTACCCTCTACGTCACGACCCGCTGCGACGAGAAGTGCATTCACTGCTATTACTGGGACGAACTCAACCCTGCACCCAACCGCGACTTCCAACTAGAGGAGTTCGAGCAAACGCTCAACTCGATGGACGAGATCTACAACCTCTTCATTGGTGGAGGCGAACCTTTCCTGCGGCCTGACTTAGCGGACATTTTCCTGGCAGCAGAGCGTACGAACCACGTGGCTAACCTCTATGTGCCAACGAACGGTCAGCATACCGAGCGAACCGTTGACGTCCTAGAGAAGACCTTGGCCGGTGCGCCCCGAATGAGATTTCATCTCAACCTCAGCGTGGATCACACCGACGAGCAGAAGCACGATTTCATTCGCGGCAAGAAAAACGCGTACCAGCGGATGCTCCGGACACTCGAAGCCATTCGACCAATTCGTAGGCGCTTCCCTAACCTGATCGTTCATACCCTGACGACCCTGATGAAAGAGAACCAGGACGAGATCTTCGACATCTACGAGGATCTCAAGCGTCGCTTCGAGCCCGACGGCGTCTCGTTCAATTACTGTCGCGGCAACCCGCTGGATCCGGCACAGACCGACGTAGACCCCGCGATTTACGAAAAGCTTGTCAAACGAATGGAGGCCGACTTCTCTCAAGGCCGCCTCCAGCGGAGCGGACTTAGCGCCTATGGTGCCGGAAATCACCTTCTTGACCAGCACGTACGGCGTACCGTCGCGCGAACGGCCACGGAGGGAAAACCGCAGTTCTCGTGCGTCTCCGGCCGGCTGGCCTGCGTCATTTACAGCAACGGCGACGTCGTGGAATGCGAAATCAAGAACAGCAGCCTCGGCAACCTGCGGGATGTCGATTACGACTTCCGCAAGCTGTGGTTCAACGAAAATGCTTCGAGAATAGCCGACGAGGCTGCACATGGTTGCTTCTGCACCCACGAATGCGGACATTACTCGTCTACGATCTATCGGCCGACCGTGGTCAGCCAGATCACGATCAAAGCGGCTGGGAAGCAACTGTCACGGAAGCTGAGTTTGGGTGAGCGGGCCGGCGCAGTCTAGCAGCCCGTGGCGAAAGTCGTGCAGGAGCGAAAAATTGGTTGCAGGAAGATGTGAAAAAATCAGGGACTGTCACAAGCGACGTCCTACGAAGTCGCGGTATATCAATCGCAGCTTCCGCCGCGCGCTGACTGTCCCAGCATTTTTTCACATCTTCCTGCAACCAATTCGCCCGCCGTCATGGCCCCAGAAAAAAGCACTTAGCCTGAAGCGAATTGGCTGGCTGTACCCGATTTTTCCCACATGCAATTTGTCAAACCAGCCCGCTGCAACATTTGACATCGCTACCCTCATGGCCTAGCATCAAAGTACAGTTCCGCCGTGATCTGCCAACTCAAATGCTGCTGTAGCGAGCCGGCTTAGAGCCGGCTTAGAGCCGGCTACCCCGTCCCGATCCGTTTCCCGGATCGCCTGATTCGCAAACCGCTTTCCTGATTACTGAGCCTTATACCAGGGTGCTTTTAGAGTTGCCCAGGCATAGAGACCGAAACAGTCAACCTTACGAATCGCCAAAGTTGGGAGGCCTTATGCTCAAGGCCATCAAAGAACAAATCGAAATCGTATTCAGACAGGACCCAGCCGCCAAGAACACGCTCGAAGTCTTGCTCTGCTATCCGGGCGTACACGCGATCTTGCTGCATCGAATTGCCCATCGGTTTTATCGCTGGCGTCTCTACGTGATCGCGCGGCTGATTTCCCATTTTTCTCGCTGGATGACGGGGATCGAGATCCACCCGGGCGCCTCCCTCGGGAGACGGTTCTTCATCGACCACGGGATGGGGGTCGTAATCGGCGAGACGTCAGTTGTTGGCGATGACGTGCTGCTCTACCAAGGGGTGACGCTGGGCGGAACGGGCCATGAGAAAGCCAAACGTCATCCCACGCTGGGTAACCATGTCGTGATTGGATCGGGCGCAAAGATCTTGGGCGCCATTGAGGTGGGAGACTGGGTCCGGGTAGGCGCGGGATCTGTCGTCGTTCGGCCAGTCGAGCCCCACTCGACTGTCGTTGGGATCCCCGGTCGCGTAGTCGCCGTCAAAGGGGTCGCTGTGTCGAAGGAAGAAGAGGAGATGCTCGAGCACGGACATCTGCCCGACCCTGTGGGCCAAATGATCACGAGTTTGAGCGAGCGCGTCGCGGCTCTCGAAGCGGAGATCGAAGAGAAGAAGACGGGGTCAGCCGGACCACTGGCCCAGATCCCGGGGGGTTAGCCCCAATACTCGTCACTTTGTGTGCTTCAGCCCCCGCAGGGGCGTAGGATAATAGCCCACGGTGGAGCAGCCGCAGAGCGGAGTCTATGTGACGAAGACCAGCCCCGAAGGGGCATCGGACTGTAGCCCAGGGTGAAGCGAAGCGGAACCCTGGGTAAGAAGCTCCATGACCTCACAAGCCCCGCCGGGGCGCAGGAAAATGCTCGTCAAGGCAAGGGATCTACAGTTTTCCTGCACTCACTCGCCGCGGCTGACTGTCCCAGCATTGTTTCACAGCTTCCTTTACCCGATTTTTCGCGACCTTCACTTCTACGAAGGCTAAAAGGCGATCATCGTTTAGGAAAACTGATTAACCCGGTCCCGTCACTCCTTCGACAAAAAATAGAGCCCAGCGTAGACTTTGGGGTCGATCAGGAAACCTTCCCCGGCCCGCCGGGAAAGCCAGGAATCAACCTGCGACAAAGGAACCAGATGGACACGGATGTTCTCGCCTTCGACGCCTCCGCCCTCTCCGACCCGCTCAAGGCCGCTCGGCCGCAGAAAGGTAACGATCTCCGCGGTTAGCCCGCCTGAGGACGGACCCGTCGCCAGGACGTCGAATCGTCGGGCGCGAAACCCGGTTTCCTCTTCCAACTCTCGAGCGGCGGCGTCCAGCATCGTTTCGTCATCCGAGGCCTCTTCGTCGCCGACGAGGCCGGCGGGCCACTCGATCATCTTGGCTTGAACGGGCTCCCGGTATTGCTCGACCAGTACGGCCTTTTGCTCGGCTGTGACAGCGACGAGAACAACGACGTCGGTGACGCCCTTGCGTTCGACAAATTCCCAGCTGTTTCTCCGTCGCAGTTCTAAGTACCGACCCGCGCCGAGAACGCCGTCGCTTGGGTTCACGCTCATGTTTCAAACCTCCCAACCCGTTTCTGAAAGAATCTCACATCGAGTTCACACCGTCGCGACGAGCGAATCGGAGCCGCGAACGCGAGTGAGCGGTCAGGGCGCGGGCCCCCGGCCAGAACCGGACAGAGCCGTGCCCGTGAGGGCGCGGGCCCGCACGCTAATGGGTCTGTGAAAAAACCTGGGATCGTCAAAGAGAACCTAGGAACTTCTTTGCTACCAACATTGTTTCGCTGTCGCGAGTGGCTGCACGGGGTTTTTTCACAGACCCTAACGCCCGCGGCTCTGTCTGGCTATGTCCAGCAAGCTGGCGGTCAGCTGGTGAAAAGCGGGCTAGATAGGACCAATACTCGTCACTTTAGTGTGCGTCAGCCCCCGCAGGGGGCGTAGGGATAATAGCCCACGGTGGAGCCGCTAGGCGAAACCGTGGGTTCGGTATGCACGAGCGAACAAGCCCCGGAGGGGCGCAGGAAAATGCTCATCAAGGCACAGGGTCTGCCCGACAGCTCCAGCCTGGGCTACTATCCTACAGCGCTTCCCGGGATCGCTTGTCTTATCTGACGAGTATTGCCGGCTAGCACTTACCTATACTGGGACGATGCGCAAGGTCGAGACACGCGTCCGCGTTCGCTACGCCGAGACCGATCAGATGGGCGTCGTCTATTACGCGAATTACCTCGTCTGGATGGAAGTCGGACGCGTCGCCTACTGTAGCGAGGCGGGGTTTGAATACCGTGATATGGAACGGGAAGACGGCGCGATCCTAGCCGTCACCGAGGCACGGTGCCGCTACCTAGCCCCCGCGCGTTTCGACGACGAAGTGCGGATCACGACTTGGGTCAAGGAAGCTCGATCGCGCACGTTGCGCTTCGCCTATGAGATGAGACGGGACTCGGACGACCGGTTACTGGCGACAGGCGAAACTCTCCACATCGTCTGCGATCGGGAAGGCAGAACCATCCGTCTGCCGGAAAAGTATCGGCAGTTCTTCCCACTTACCGCCGACGTGCCGGCAAAGTAGAACACGCAATCGGGATGCGAGTTTCCTTCGCATAGAGGGAGACCGCCGTGCCCGCCCCTTCTGAATGAACACGATCGGTTCGAATCATCCCGAGCGCCAAGGGCCGTTCAAAGCACAGACGCCCGGTCGTATTCGCCACTGCTGCGAGCCTTTGGTAGGACGCGCACTTGGAAGCTATGTCCTAACTCATGAGTGGCGCGGACGAGGCTTGCTCTTTAGGGTGGTGGGACACGCGCTCCGGGCGAGCTGGACCAGCAGGTGCCGGCGAGGTCTCATGGGATTCCAGGTAAGCTAGGTAAAGACTGGCCGACAAGGCGGGATTTAGACGTTTGGGAAGGCGCTGCTGAGCAGCGTTGATCCAGAGTCAATCAGGCGGAGCAACGAATTCCTCGCGTGCCCCGGTGCCAACCGATCAGCGTCGTACAGTGTTTAGGGAGGGCCTCCTTCAGTGCTAAAGTGGGTGCCGATGGAAACCGAAGCTAAAGTCGGCTAAGACCTGGATGACCTGGCGACCGCTATTCATTCTCGCCGGGCTGATCTCCTTGGCAGGCGGCTCGCAGCACCCTAACGGCACGATGGTCGAGATGCTCGCCGACCCGGCTTGGTTGCCGTCCCACGCCGTGGTTTTCGTAGGTCTCGTCGTGCGCACCGCGGGCTTGGCGATGCTGCGCCGCACGGTGGCGTGCTCGCGGACCCTTGATCGGCTGCTGCTGCTGGGGATCATAGCGAGCGCGCTGGAAGTAGTCGAGATGGCTTTCCACACAATGGCCTACGTCGACCTCGAAGCGCTCAGAGCGGGTGAGTCGACTCCCATCCACACGATTCACACCCGGCTTGCCGTCGTGGTCTATCCGCTGTTCGGGCTCATCCTCATCGCAGTGATCCGGCTTGCGCAACGAGAGGGCGTGCTCGGATCGGTCTGGATTGGCTGGATCGGCATACTGGGAGGAACGCTTCACGGCGCCGCGGTTATCCTCGTCGGCCCGGCGGGTATACTGCAGGCCCAAGTCCTTTTCGCCGTGTCCGCCATCTCCCTGTCCCTGTGGTTTGTTCTCGCCGGCGCTTGGCCGGCCCGCGTGCCCGCCGGCGGAGCAGCCGAGCGCGGGGCCGAAACGGCCTAGTGCTTACTATCATAAATAACCGTATGTATGAGACAATGCGGCATGGCAAGAATAGCCACGCGTATCAGACTCAGTACTGGGGAACGCCGGACGTTGGAGGGCTGGGGACGCGCGCACAAGAGCGAGCGCCGTGCGGCGGACAGAGCCCGGATCATTTTGTTGGCGGCGCAAGGGATGTCGAACCGGGAGATCGCCGCCCAGTTGGGCACGCGGGCCGCACGAGTGTCGAAGTGGCGTACGCGCTTCGCTGGCCAACGACTGGCCGGTCTGGCGGATGAAACGCGACCCGGCAAGCCGCGGCGATACGACGCTGACACCGAAAAACGCATTCTGCAAAAGCTGGACGACACGCCGCCTTGCGGACAGGCGACCTGGACGGCTCCACGGCTGGCCGCGGCGCTGGGCGATGTCAGCGACCAACAGGTCTGGCGCGTGTTGCGTCGGCGCGGCATCTCGTTGTGCCGGCGGCGTAGTTGGTGCCTCTCCACCGATCCCGAATTCTCGCGTAAAGCCGCCAACATCGTGGGACTCTATCTGCACCCGCCTGACAACGCCATCGTGCTGGCGGTCGACGAGAAGCCCAACATCCAGGCCCTGGAGCGCGCCCAGGGTTGGCTCAGACTGCCCGACGGCAAGGCTTTGACGGGTTTCTCGCACGGCTACAAGCGCCACGGCACAACGACCTTGTTCGCGGCCCTGGAGGTCGCCACCGGCCACGTCACGGCCGGGCATTACCGGCGCCGCAGACGGCGTGAGTTTCTTGACTTCATGAATCAACTGGTCGATCTCTACCAAGGTTTTGAGTTGCACGTCGTACTGGACAACCTCAACACCCACAAACCGAAACGTGATCGCTGGCTCAAACGCCACCGCAAGGTGCACCTGCACTACACGCCCACCTACGCCTCCTGGCTCAACCAGGTCGAGATCTGGTTCAGTATTCTCAGCCGTAGAGCGTTGCGCGGGGCCAGTTTCACCTCCCCTTACGAAGTACGCCAGGCCATCGACCGCTTCGTCCAAGCGCACAACAAAAACGCCGCCCCGTTCGAATGGACCAAGGCTAACGTCCAGCAGCGACCCCTTTCTCATTCATACGCTAATTTATGATAGTAAGCACTAGTCCCGTAACGCAGGGCTCGGTGCCGTTCCCGAGACCTGCGGCCTTTTTTGTATGTTTTTCCGGGACAGCCCTTCCCAGATCACGCGGCTTGCCAGGTAACGTTGCCGCTCAATCCTGCAGACTCCGCCCGACAGCACGGGAGCATTGTGTTGGGCAACCGAACCAAAAAAGCCGCAGGTCTGGGCAAAACGACCGAACATCCACCGATACGACTCCATCAGTCACAAACTTCCAACCAAACAGAATCAACAACATAGGCGCCTGTAGCCCCGAAACCCTTGATCCCGTAGTGTATGCTCTAAATAGACAAGGGGATCGTCGGTCTATGGACAGGGGTTTTGGCGATAATCCGCTAAAATCCGCTCAAATGCGCTCTCAGAACGTCTCCCCGCCGGACGACGTCACGCCATCTCAACAACACGCCCTTGTGGTGGTTGTCCCTCCGCTCCCGGCGTCAACTGTTTCGCCCCGGTCGGCTTGAACTTAGCTGTCGGACCCGCTACGATGCGGTGCTTCCATGCGAGACGACACTTCGCAAGATCCTTACCGCTTAGGTCCCGAAGACATCCAAAACCCTCCGAGGAAGTTCGCCGCTGTCTTCCGTAGGATCGGGCCGGGCCTCATCCTCGCCGGCTCGGTTGTTGGGCCGGGAGAGTTGGTGGCCACCCCGGTGCTGGGCGCGGAAGTCGGCTACACCCTGCTATGGCTGATTCTGCTGAGCTGCATCGTCAAAGTGGTCGTGCAGAACGAGCTCGGCCGCTACACAATCGCAACCGGCGAGACCGCTCTGGAGGCGTTTAACCGCATCCCGGGACTGCGGTTTCTCGTCTCCTGGGTCGTTTGGCTGTGGCTGCTGCTGATTACCCTGACGATGTTTTCGATGGGCGGCATGTTGGGCGCCATGGCGGAAATCCTCAACCGCCTGTTCCCCGTCATGGCTCTTAGCGGCTGGGTTTGGATCATCGGTTTCGGGACGGTTGTACTGGTCGGCTTGGGCCGCTACGGACTGGTGGAAAAAGTGTCCATGGTTCTCACTGTTCTATTCAGTGTTCTAACGGTGGGCGGTGTTGCCTTGCTGTTCAAGAGGCCTCAGTATTTCTCTTGGGCCAGCGTAGTCGACGGCCTGTCGTTCCGGTTGCCGGAGGAAGGTTTTATCACTGCGGTGGCGACGTTCGGCATTACCGGCATGGCGGCCACCGAACTGGCCGCCTACCCGTACTGGTGTCTCGAGAAGGGTTATGCGCGTTTCACGGGGCCGCGAGATGCCACCGACGCGTGGCGGCAGCGGGCGCGGGGTTGGATACGAGTGATGGGAGTCGACGTCTTGAATTGCATGGTGATCTACACTTTGGCAACGGTAGCGTTTTACCTGCTCGGTGCCGGCATTCTCCACGGCATGGGCATCGTTCCCCAAGGATCGGAAATGGTCAAGATCCTTTCCAACATGTATACCGAGACGCTCGGCTCTTGGTCGCTTTACGTATTCTTGGTCGGGGCGCTTGCAGCGACCTATTCAACGCTTTTCGCTGTCATTGCTTCCTTCAGTCGCGGAATTGCGGACCTCGCCGGGCTGGTCGGTCTCTACGACAAGAGCGACTACGCTATGCGGCTCAAGGTCACCCGTATCTCCGTGGTCCCGTTAGCATTGATCCCGACACTGCTCTTTTTTCTGGTAAGAGAGCCGGTAGTGATGACGAAGATCACCGGCGTGGCGCAGTCGGTGATGCTGCCGATCATCGGCTTTGCGACCTTGCATTTGCGCTACGTCCATATGCCGAAGAAGATCCTCCCGAAAGGGTGGATTACTCTGACGCTGTGGGTTGCCTCGGTGATGCTGCTCGTGCCGGTGGCGTATTTGGTCATTAGGCGGATCTGAGGCCGCTGCCATGCCGGCAAGAACTTGAATCGGTAGCACTTAAGTCCCCGATCGGGTTCCCGTCGTCGGGCGAGCCGCCCAATGTCGGGGTACAAGGCGCGACTTGCCAACCATGCCGGTCCGTCTGCCTTACGAAAAGCTGGCAGCGGTCGATACTACTTACTAGGGAACTGTCGTTAAGGGAACCCGCCCTCGGAGTGACTTGGGCGTCGGCGATCTAGAGGTCGTACGGATGCATGCGACTGCGGGACAGGGACAACCCAACTCGGAGACCCGCCCCTTGCCTTTCCCCCACCGGACTACCCGGCGATGAGCGACCAACCTGTTCGCGTCCTTCTGATCGAGGATAGCTCTACGTTCCGGGCAGCCATCCAAGGATTCCTAGCCGACACTTTCCTGGGTCCTGTAGAGACGATCTCCGCCGACTGCCTCGCCAAAGGGATCGAGCATCTGCGCGAACCGCGGCAGGTCGATGTGGTCCTGCTTGACCTCATGCTGCCGGACTCAGAGGGACCGCAGACCTTCCGACTTGTACAATCTGCCGCAGGGTCTATACCCATCGTGCTGTTAACCGGTGTCGAAGACGAGGAGATGGGCGTTAGGCTCATCCGACAGGGTGCGCAAGACTACCTGGCCAAAAACCAAGTGAACAGGGATTCACTCGCCCGCGCCTTGCGCTACGCGATTGAGCGGGCGGGAACCGAGCGCCAGTTGGCGGATGCGCGGGACGCCGAGGTCGAGTCGGCCCGACTCAAGAGTCAGTTCTTGGCGATGATGAGTCACGAAATCCGAACGCCCATGAATGGTCTGATCGGAATGGCGAACCTATTGCGGGACACTGATCTCGACGCCGAGCAGCAGGAGTACGCCCGTACCGTGAGCATCTGTGCGGAATCGCTGCTGGCTTTGCTCGACGACATCCTTGACTTCTCTAAGATTGAAGCAGGTAAGCTGACATTCGAGTCGGTGTCATATGATCTCCATGAAGTAGCTGGGCAAGCCGTCGAGCTCCTGGCTGAGCGAGCGAAGTCAAAGGGCATCGAGCTCGTCGTCCTGATAGAAGAAAGCGTGCCTCGCTGGGCCCACGGAGACCCCGGCCGGCTGCGGCAAGTGCTAGTCAATCTAATCGGAAACGCAGTCAAGTTCACCGACAGTGGCTCGGTTGCTCTGAGGGCTGAGCACAGGACCCAACCTGGCGAGGACGCCGAGGTTCAGTTCAGTGTCCGAGACACTGGAGTCGGCATTGCTCCCGAGGTTCAAAAGGCTCTTTTCCGACCGTTTGTCCAAGCCGATAGCACGACCACTCGCAGGTACGGGGGAACGGGCCTAGGTCTTGCCATTTCGAAGCAGCTAGTGGAAGGGATGGGAGGGCAGATCGGCGTCGAGAGTTCCCTGGGAAGCGGCTCCACCTTTTGGTTCAGGATAAAGCTGGGAAAAGCTCACCGCCAAGCGCAGGTCAGTCAAGCGCCGGCGCCGGAGCTCGCTGGCCGTCGAGTGCTTGTTGTCGATCACCATCCGGCCAATTCCGAGGTCATGCAGTACTACCTGAAGAGCTGGAGATTACGGCCCACGCTCGCGACGAGCGGAAACCGCGCGCTGGCTCTGCTCTATAAGAAGGCCGAAAGCGGCGTCCCCTACGATTTGGCTGTTGTTGATGATGAGCTGGAGGATGTTAAGGGCCTCGAACTGGCCCGAACGATGCATTCTGACCAGATTCTGGCCGACACACCTGTGGTATTGCTGCGCCCCTTCGGTAACCGGCTGGATCCTTCGATGGCTCGCTTGGCCGGAGTCACGGCTGTTCTATCGAAACCCTTCCTTCGCGACCGTCTTCTCGAGACGCTCACTAGGCTCTTCGTCCCTACCCGCGCAACTGAGGAATCCGAGCCGCAACAGCCGGTGAAAGAGGCCTCCCCGACCGGCTCTTCGGCCCGCGAGCTGAGTATTCTGCTGGCCGAGGATAACGCTGTCAACCAGATGCTCGCCGTACGTCTGTTGGAGAAGATCGGCTTCAGGGCCGATGTGGTCGAGAATGGACTCGACGCGGTCGACAGAGTCCGAAGCGGGCGATACAATCTTGTGCTGATGGATTGCCAGATGCCCGAAATGGACGGCTATCAGGCGACGGCGGAAATCCGGCGTCTGGAAGCCGGCAAGCGCCATACGAACATCGTCGCCGTGACCGCCAACGCCATGCGGGGCGACCGCGAGAAGTGCCTGACGGCGGGAATGGACGACTACCTAGCGAAGCCAATTCAACTAGCGAAGCTCAAGAGTGTTTTGGAGCGATGGTCGCCGGTCGCCTCCGCGGAGCAAACGAAGCCGTCCCCCAGTTTGGCTGCGAGCGGAGACGACGAGCGCTAAGGGTCCTAGGGTCACCGCGTAAGCCTCCGTTTCGGGGAACCAATTGGGCCACAGTATCCCCATCTCCGTCTCGCAGGGTCCTGTCCTCGTGTGGATTCGGATCGATCCTGCCCCCAGACCACACTGAATTTTCCAGAAAAACCGCGGTTTGTTTCCCGGCGTTTGCCGTCTTGATATCGTAGAGGCGCACGATGACAGGCGAAATGACGGACCGGCTGCGGCCGGAGCGGTATCGCAGTTACCTTCTTCTGGTGGCTCAGATGAGCCTTTGGAGGCTCGGACCGGTCGCCCACAAAGTGGGTCGTTCCGACGTGGTGCAAGAGGTCCTATTGCAGGCGCACATCGCGCGGGACCAGTTTCGGGGTACCAGCGAAGCGGAGCTCGAAGGATGGCTGCGAAAGATTCTGAAGAACAAACTAACCGATGCCGTTCGTCATTTCGCTCGCCAGAAGCGTGATGCCGCTAGGGAGCGGTCGATTCACGATGCGGTGGACGAGTCGGCTGGGCGTTTTGAAAACGTGGCAGCGGACCAAACGTCTCCGAGCCAGTACGCGGGGCGACGCGAAAGGGCGCTCCGTGTGGCCGAGGCAATGGAAGCTCTTCCTGAAGACCAACGGAACGCTGTCGAACTACATCACTTGCACGGTTACTCGGTATCCGAAATCGCTTCACAAATGGGTCGCGGCAAACCAAGCGTGGCCGGTCTGCTGCGGCGTGGGCTCAACGATCTGCGCGAGAACTTGAACGACCTGGAGTAGCCGGGGCCACATTCATCATGCGTACTGCCTCGCCCGCGGCAGGACATACCTGACGACTCCCGCCGAGAGCAGGGTCACGAGGCAAAACCCGACCACGACCCAGAGCGCCGTCGGGATAACTTGGCTGTATCGCCGCTGCACGACAACAATGAACTCAGAGTCTTCCACCGGAGCGAAGCCGTAAATCCAGCGGCCGGTGTACTGCTCGTTCAACGACGCAACAGGGTCGTAGTAGTCGTCGGTGATGCAGGAATTATCCACCATGCACTCTCGAATCGTCTCGATCTGCTTCTGTGGAACCCAGACGGGCGGTGTTCGACGCTCGTAGGCCGGATGAAGCAGGACCAGGTATTCCGACGCGTCGGCGGGGGCAGCGGGTTCTCCCGGCGCGAAAAACGGGTCTTTCGGGCCACAAGAGCGGTTGTGAACTCGTCGCTCTCCGTCTCGGGCAGACCCATCTGCCGACTGGTGGTGACCGATGCCGTCAGAATGCCGACGATCTCCTCGCCGTCCCGCACCGCGGCGGCGATCCCAAACTTGTAGAGGTCATCCGAGAAAGCCTTGTACACTCGCGAGATGTAAACGGGTGCTCCGCCTTCCGTTTTCGCCGAACCGAGCGCACCCTGATAGTAGTCCCGGCGCCTCAGGTCTTTTCCTTCCGTCTCCGGCGACGGCACCGGCCACCGCGCCACGACTTTCCCATCCAGGTCGCTCATGAACCAGCTCTCAAAAGGGGATTGTCCGTTCAGATCGACACGGCTGTTGCCTGTTCCTTCGATGAATGCTTGCAAGCCCGCTAGGTCTCGTTGCGTCAGAAGTTCGCTGCCCTTTGGGTCCCCAGCGGCGGCCCCGACCGCTCGGCTTAACTGCTTCAGTCGAAGGTGGAAGGTCTCTGCCTTTTGCTGGGCAAGGGCCGTCTGGGCGCGGCCGGGTTCCTGCAAGCGGTCGTACATATTCAGGGCCACCAATGTCAGGAACGCCAAGATCAAAACGGCGAGACCCGCTCCGAGCGGGGTGCGCCGGCCCCAAAGCCACGAGCGCTCCCAGAACCACAGCGGCCTTGCTTCGGTGGGCCGGTAGGTCAACCATCGCTCGAGGTCCTTGGCGAGACCCTCGGCCGAACGGTAACGCTCTTGGGGATCCTTCCGCAGACACCTGAGCGAGATCGCTTCCAGCGTGCGGTCAACGTGCGGGTTAATCTCGCGCGGCGGCTTCGGTTTCTCCTTCGGATTCTTCACCCGTTTAAGCGTTGCTTCGACCGTCTGGCCTCGAAACGGGGGCTCGTCTGTCTGGAGCGCATATAAGATCGCTCCGAGCCCGTACACGTCGCTCAACGTCGTTACATCTTTTCCTTCGGCCTGTTCAGGCGACATGTAGGGGACCGTGCCGGCGATAGTCCGGTACACCTGGCTCGTTGCGCTGACTGTCGCGCCTATTTCCGCCGGCAATCCGTCCGCGCCGATCGTCTTGGCCAGACCAAAATCGGTTACATAGGGCCTGTCCTGTTCGCTTTCGTCTTTGTCCAACAGGATGTTGGCCGGTTTCAGGCCGCGGTGCAGAATGCGGCGCTGGTGCGCGTGATGCACGGCGCGAGCCACGTTCACCATAAGCTTGGCGGCGGACCTCTGATCATGGGTAAAGCGATCCAGATGCTCGTCCAGGCTACGGGCCTCGACCAATTCCATGCTCAAGAAGGGACGGCCTTCGTGCTCCCCCACGTCGTGAACTCGGACGATGTTGGGATGTTTCAACTTTGCCATGCTTTGCGCTTCGAGGCTGAAACGCCTCATCTCCTCAGCCGTAATCAGATTGCCGGGCAGGCTCATCTTTAGGGCTAGCGAAAGATCCAGCTCCTGATCGAAGGCCTTGTAGACGACACCCATCCCCCCGTGGCCAAGGTATTTGATATCCGTGTACCGGCCGAAGTCGGGCAGGCGACAAGGGATGCTCCCGAGGTCAGATAAGACAACACTTTCGTTCTCGAAGTGACTGAGGAGCTCCTGCGCCAGGTCGGGATGGTCCTCAACGTAGCGGGCCTGAAGAGCGCACAGCTTCGAGAGATCGTCCTTGAAGGCCTCGGCCTCCTCCATGTAGTCGGCGAGGACGTGGTCCAGCCGATCCTCATCAGGCTCGGAGTCTTGGCGCTTGTTCATCGCTTAGCAGCCCGCGGTAGAAGTGAAAGTTGCGGGCTTTTAGGCCTTTCGGCCTGCTTTCGGCACTGTGGGAGTTCAACGCGCGGCAGCGCGCCCGCAGCGCCCGCCAGTTTGTCTTGGCGCGCCCATATCCTCGACACAGGCCGACGACAGTATACCGGAGGCGGTGGCACCGACGGAAGGAAAGCCGGTAGAACC
Organism: Bryobacterales bacterium; assembly: GCA_965222095.1. Taxonomy (GTDB): domain Bacteria; phylum Acidobacteriota; class Terriglobia; order Bryobacterales; family UBA6623. The sequence goes on along the minus strand of CBDCTD010000003.1, from coordinate 259,976 downwards.
TCGGTTGTTCGCGGTTCATTTCCGGCGATTTCTCGTCTTTTTCCTTAGAGGCCAATCAGGACACAGCGGTTTTCCCATTTGCCTCGCGTCTGGCTCGTGACAACGGCTGGTCGAAGGGCTACACAACTCGCGTCATCAGCGAGTACCGCAAGTTTGCTTTTCTTGCTGTCGCCGCGGGACATCCGGTGAGCCCATCGGACCAAGTCGATCAGGCTTGGCATCTCCATTTGCTGTATACCCGCTCCTACTGGAACAGGTTCTGCAAAGAGGCCCTGGGAAAACCCCTTCATCACGGGCCCACCAAGGGCGGGGGTGAGGAGAGAGAGAAGTTCAACGAGTGGTACGGAAAGACCTTGGAAAGCTACCGTCGCTTCTTCGGCGAAGACCCGCCAGCCGACATCTGGCCTGAGGCCAAGATCCGATTTGGCGAGGACATTCAATACCAGCGAGTCAACACGAAGCGGTTCTGGATCGTTCGGAAGTTTCCGGCAAAGAGGATCGCCATTGCGATCGTCGGGATGTTTTTGTTGGCTCTTGTGCTGACGGGCTGTGGAGGCGGTGAGACCGGTATGGAACTACCGGGAAGCGGGCTCGTCTGGATCTTGATTGCACTGGTAGTTCGACACCTCTCCAAAGACCACGGACCAACGACTCTTGATCTAACAGGAACAAGGCTGGAAGGGGCGAACGAGGATCAAGAAGGGAAGTCCGGCTTATTTTTCTGGTTCAGTGGTTGCGGCGGCAGCGATGGCGATGGCTGTGGTGGTGACGGGGGCTGTGGCGGTTGCGGCGGTTGTGGCTGAGGCGGTTGTGGCATGGCTCGAAAGGACAGCGCGCAGAGAACGGACACAAGGAGGTAAATACGATGTTGAACCCAATCACGGAGTCTTCAGCTCGGCAAGTTCCCGTACAGAACGGAATCCTCCCGGGCGACAGCAAGTCACTGCGACGCTTGCAGATAAGCTTGTACAGCCAAGCAGCCGAGCAGGTTACGGGCGATTTTTTTGACTTTTTTCGAGTTTCACAGAGCCAATGGGTCCTCGTAATGGGGGACATTGCCGGCAAAGGCGCCCTTGCCGCGGCGCTTGCAGCCGAAGTTCGGGTGGTCCTCCGGGGGTACTGTTTCTCCGCGGACCCTGAGGCGAATCAGGCTGCACCGCTGTCCCTCTGCCCCATCCAAGTGGTTTCCTTCCTCAATAGGCATCTTTACTCCACGACCGCCCCTGAGTCGTATGGCGACCCTGTTCCTTGCCATCTTCGATTGCAAGACAAACCAACTCGTTTTCACAAACGCCGCACACGTTTCTCCGGTTCTCATTCGGAGCGGGGATGTCGTTCGGCTGGAGACAACTGGTACGTTGGTGGGGGCTTTTGAGCATCCCATTTTCACTCTCGCCAACATCAAGTTGCGAACTGGCGACGTACTGGTAGGTTTCACCGATGGCATGATTGAAGCCGAAGCCGGGAACGGTGAGCAGTTTGGCGAGCAGCGTCTCGTTGAACTTCTCGTTCGAAAAGCCGGCCGGCCCGCTGAAGAAATCGTTCAGACAATCATGAAATCACTCATGGAGTGGGTCTCAAGACCGAGCCTTGACGACGATGCCATGATCTTCATGGCCCGCCCAGTGGACAATCCCTCGCTTACGGAAGGTTCGAAAGGTTCGGCCTCTATTGCGTGGCGTGAAGAAGAGCAAGGATGGCTAACATGACCGAAAACCCAAGCGCTAAGCTCATACCACTATTGGCGACAGTGCTCGTTGGCGTCGCAATTTGGTTTGTCCCGCCGCCGGAAGGTGTCGACATCAAAGCATGGCACCTGCTGGCGATTTTTGTGGCGACCATTGTGGGTATTATCGCCAAACCCCTGCCCATGGGAGCGGTTGCCGTACTAGGTATGATGGCGACTGCTCTTACGGGGACTCTCACGATCGGAGAATCTTTGAGCGGTTTCGGCAATAGCGTCATCTGGCTGGTTGTGATCGCTTTCTTCATCTCTCGCGGCTTTATCAAAACAGGCCTGGGGGCTCGGATCGCTTATCTGTTCATGGCCGCGGTGGGCAAAAAGACTCTCGGTCTGGGCTATGGGCTCGTGGCCACGGACTTGGTGTTGGCGCCGGCCATCCCCAGCAATACCGCTCGTGCCGGCGGCGTCATCTTCCCCATTCTGCGGTCGATCGCAAAATCCTACGGGAGCGAGCCCGATGACGGCACGGCGCGCAAGATGGGCGCCTTTTTGACGAAAACTTGCTTCCAGGGCACCGTCATCACCAGTGCGATGTTCGTGACAGCCATGGCGGCCAATCCGTTAGCCGTCCAGTTGGCCGGCGACTTAGGGGTTCAAATCACCTGGGGCGGCTGGGTTCTCTACAAGATTTATCCGCCGGAAATCAAGGAGACGCCTGCCGCGACACAAGTCGCCAGGGATGAACTTCTAAAAATGGAGAAGTTGAAGCCCAGTGAGTGGACGATGTTAGGCACTTTCTTTCTGCTGCTATTCTTGTGGATTTTCGGGCGAGAGTTGAGTGTTCACAGCACGACCGCGGCGTTTGTCGGTTTGGCTGTTTTGCTGGTCAGCGGCGCGCTGACGTGGAATGATATTCTTCACGAAACAGGAGCCTGGAACACACTTGTCTGGTTCGCCGCTCTGGTGATGATGGCCACCAACCTGAATGAGTTGGGCTTGATTCCGTGGGTTGGAGAGACCATGGGCGCCGCGGTTGGAGGCATCGGTTGGGCGGCTGCATTTCTGATTTTGAGCTTGGTCTATTTCTACAGCCACTATCTATTCGCCAGCAACACGGCCCATGTCAGCTCCATGTATGCCGCGTTTCTAGCGGTCGCCATCACGGTGGGCACGCCGCCCATGCTGGCGGCTTTGGTATTAGCTTTCTCCAGTAACCTGTTCAGCAGCATGACTCACTACGGCACCGGGCCCGCTCCGGTGCTGTTCGGGTCCGGTTACGTGGAGATGGGCGCTTGGTGGAAACTGGGCGCGATCATCAGCGTCGTCAACATCCTTATCTGGATGGGCATCGGTGGTTTGTGGTGGAAAGCCATCGGCATATGGTGAAGCGGTGGGGCGGTGTCCTCATCTGATAGCGTGGCCCAAATCGTCGTTCTCGCATCCCTCGTCGCGGTCTAATACTGCCTTCCACGAAGGTTCTCTTCCGCGGCCCGCCGACGGTGTGCCCTTCTTCGAAAGCCACCTCCCCGCGCGGTTCGTTTCTCCCCGTTTGTCGTCTTTGTCCTTAGAGGCGGAAATTTCAAGCGAAAGGAGAAAATCATCATGGGTATGTTCGACGAACCGGGCGCAAAAGGATCAGGCGGAATTGATCCCCAAAAGGCCGGCAAAGTCGGCTCGGAGGTAATCAAGCAGGTGGGTGTTGGGGCAAGAGCGCTTTTCAGCGCGCTTCCCATGATACGAATCGTGTCACTGGCGGCCATCCTGGTAGTGGCGGTGGTGTTTGGCAAAGGGCTCGTCGAGACCGTGGCCAACGGCACCTACCAGATAAGACAGATGGTCGTTACAGGCACGATGAAGGCCAAGATGGAGCCGGGCATGTGGCTGCGGCTGTTCAGTGACATAAAAACCTGGCCCAAAGCACAAACCTTTTTCTTCACCAAAGATAAGGAAGGAGGAGAGAGTGCCGACAACAGCATCGAGGTCCGCTTTAACGACGGTTCTTTGTGCGACGTGTCGGGAACCATGCGTATTATTCTGCCCAGCTCCGAACCCCAAGCGATCGAGTTGGTCAGCAAGTACGGTTACATGGACTACAAGGATCTGGAACAGAAGCTCGTCCTGCCGGTCGTGCGCAATGCACTGCGGCTGACCGCCAACTTCATGTCGGCCCGGGAGTCCTATTCCGAGCAGCGCGCGGACTTCGTTTTCTGGACCTGGGATCAGGTCCAGAACGGGCTCTACGAAACGGAGGAGGAAACACGCAAGGTAGTTGATCCGGTTTCCGGGCAGGAGGTAACCAAGACTTTCAAGATCATCAAAAAGGTCGAGGGGGGCAGCCCCGTCTATCAGCGCAATCCGCTCGAGGGCCTGGGCATCACTTTGGCGAATTTCGAGGTCAAGCTGTTCGACTACACCGACAAGGTGCGGGCTCAAATCGGCACGCAACAGACCGCCCTGATGGCTGTGGCCACGGCCAGAGCCAAGGCGCAACAGGCGGAACAAGAGGCGCTGATGGCCGAGGCGGAAGGCAAGGCGAACGTGGCGCGGGCCAAGTACGAAGAAGAGGAGAAGAAAATCAGAGCCGTCGTCGCGGGGCAGCAGCGCCTCGAAGTCGCCGATCTCGATCGCCAAGCAGCAGCCGAAAAGAAGCAAGAGCAAATTCTGCTGGGGCAAGGTGAGGCCGAGCGCAAACGCCTCGTGTTGAAGGCCGACGGCGCCCTGAAGCAAAAACTCGAAGCCTATGTACAGGCTCAGCAACTATGGGCGAATGCATTTGCTCAACGGCAAGTTCCCAGTTTGGTCATGGGAGGCGGCGGCGCCGGCGACACGGACAAGTCGACCACGAATTTCGCCCAGACGATGCAGCTCCTTGTCGCCAACCAAATGGGACTGGACCTTTCAATGCCCAAGGGCGCGACAAGCAGGCAACGCTAACTGCACAGGCGCTAGGGCGAGCTGCGGCGGCGGATGGGAAGCGTGCGGCAGATTTCCGGCCCGGAAGTCTGCCTCCTGTGGCTCGCCATTCCACAGGTGGGTGATCGTACGATAAGTGTCGGCGAACGGAAGCCAGGGTCAATGAGCGGGTTCGATCCTCAGCACCGTTCCCATGTCAAAGCGAGGCGGCTTGCGTTGTTGGAGGAGTTCGGTCTGTTCGGAAAGGGCGGTGACCAGCAGCGGCATGGCGATCGTGGAGTCGCAATGGCAGTTGACCATTGGCGCCCCTTTTGCGAGCTTTCCCCAGCTTTGCGATTCTTCGAACGTGCAGCCGGAGAGTCCGCCCCAGTGCGGAGCGTCGGTGACCACCTGGACGCCGTAGCGATGCCCGGTCTTATCCTTGTTCATCAGGATGGCGACCACTTCGGTCTGCTGGACGTAGTTCTTGGGGGTGCCGCCGCCGAAGTAGATCACGCCGGTGGCGCGTGAATCGGCCACGACGTTGGTGATTTCGAGAACGTCCTCCATCATGTCGAACATCAGGCGATTTTCCCCCCGGTGCCGGCTCTCGGCGACGCCAATGCCGATCGAGCTGTCGCCGATCGCGGGACAAAACAGGGGAACCTTGGCTTTCGCCGCCGTGGCCACGATGCCGGGCTCTTTCGAATCCTTGAGTATCTCTTTCCCCAGCAGGTAAAGAAACTCGCGAGTCGTGTAGGGGCGGGATTGGTCGAGCCGCGAGGCGAAGCTACCGATCCACAGATCGTGCTCGCGAAATCGAACTTCGTCCGCCAGCACGTCGTACATGCGATCCACCATGTGATCGCCCAGCTCTTCGTCATCCATATCCGCCGAGCCCTGATAGTGGTAGAACCCCTTGGTTTCGTGGATGTCGTGAAAGAAGTTGGCTCCCGTCGAAGCCAGCACGTCGATCAGCCGGTTCTCGATCATGTAGACCACCAAACGTCGCATGCCGGCCGGGACCATAGCGCCGGAGAGGCCCATCAAGATCGTACATTCCGGATCGGCCAACATCTGCTTCCAAACCTGGAAAGCGCGGCCTAGCTCCCGCCCTTGAAAGGCTGTCCCCGCCATTTTTTCGAGAATCGCGGACGCACTTTTTTGTTCATCTATTGGGAAGGGCAGAGTGGGGTGAGAGAGGATCTCCTCTTTGGAATGCTTCATTTCGCGACTTCTGGGGCTGCGTAGGCGGCAGGCTCGACCGATGCCGTTTTCGGTCAGCCTCTATGGGGTCGAAGGTCCGCGTTCCCGCCGCGTGAACGCCCACTAGACCGCCGCGAGGTCAACGGGAGTGTGCTGTGCTGTCGTTCGGCGGGTTTTGAGGCTGGGCCGTGACCCCGACAACCTCGCTTCGCGGACAATGGGCCATGGTATCAGAATGGGGGTGCGCTTGCTAACAACTTTCTCCAAGGGGACAATAGAAACTAGCGAGCTAGCCGCGAGTAGCGAAACGCGCGCCCATGCGACAGCCAAGCGAGTCGGTGGACCTTAATGAGTCTGAACTGGTCGGCCAGTCAAGGAATGGGGATCGTGCGGCCTTCACGGAGCTGGTGAACCGCTATGCCGCCAAGGTCTTCCGCTTGGCGCGGCATATCACCAAGAACGATCACGACGCCGAGGACGTTCTTCAGGAGGCTTTCCTTAAGGCCTACACCCGGCTGGATCAATTTCAGGGAAACTCGAGATTCTACACCTGGCTGGTGCGTATCGCGGTCAACGAAGCCTTGATGAAGCTGAGGCGGGCGAAGACGCGCAAGACCGTCTCTCTCGATCAGGAGCTGGAGTCCGAGGACGGCTCGCTCCCCCGGGAGACAGCCTCAGAGGAAGAGAACCCCGAAGAGCGCTACGACCGTCGCGAGACGCGCGAATACCTGACCAAAGCGATCGACAGCCTGGCCGAAGCCTACGGGTCGGTCTTGGTGCTGCGCGACATCGAGGGCCTTTCGACGGAGGAGACCGCCGAGATGCTGGGCCTCTCTGTTTCGGCGGTGAAGTCTCGGCTACTCAGGGCACGTTTGCAGTTGCGCGAAAAACTGAAGAGACAACTAGGTCGAAATGGGAGACAAACGCAAAATCAACTGTAAGAACTTCCTCGAGGAGCTGTCGGATTACATCGACGGGGACCTCGATGCGGAGTTGCGGGTCTCTGTCGAGGCCCACCTCGGGAAGTGCCCGGACTGTTGGGTGGTGTATGACGAGACAAGAAGGACAATTGAGATCTCGCAGAGCGTCGACTGCCACCCCCTACCCCCAGACGTTCACGATCGGCTGTTGAAGATTCTAGAACAGCACTGGGACACATCCAGCAAATGATTCCGATGATCGCCTTAGGCCCAACATTCGAGCTCCGAGCGTGACGCAACAACCGCCTTCGTGGCGCAGGTCCTCAGGCCTGCCGGGTCGGTACTCCTACCCACACCTGTTTCCGAGCTGCCCACACCGCAAGAACCCTGTTCTTCCCCGAAGCTACTTCCACCACCGGCCGTCAGCGCGGCGAGTTTCCTTGTCGGGCTAACAACCGCGCTGTTCGGCCTCTCTGATCGGCCTTCCTAGATCCCTGTAAATTGACGTTCTAGGCCGAAAAGCCGAAACCCGATCGAGGTTCCCACAAGTCTAACCATTAGGGAAGGATTGCCGGCCCGACCTCGCGGGACCGGGCGATCCCCCGCTGCGGAGGTTAAACCATGTCGGCTACTGTCATGAACTCGCTGCCCATTTCGTCGATCGGCGATGACCCGCTGCTCCTCATGCCTCGACGAAAACCCCAGTATTTTCATAAAGATCAGACGATCTATTCCGCGCACGACCCTGCTGATAGCCTCTTCCTCGTGGTCGACGGAACTGTCAAACTGAGCCGTGTCTCCGGCAGCGGCCGCGAGACCGTCCTCGATTTTTGTGCTCAAGACACCTTTTTCGGCGAGTCAGGCCTGCTTGGCCTCCCCGACCGGGGCGAAACCGCTGTCGCGCTAGAGGACGCGGCGGTCATGGAGTGGTCAATGGTAGACCTTGCACAGCTCATGCTCCGCACGCCTGAACTAGGACCGTCACTGTTACGAGTTCTCGCCGGCAAGCTATTCGAGGCCGATTCGAGGATCGCGAGCCTTGCTACCGACCAGATCTCCCACCGTCTCTTGAAGGCACTGCTGACGCTTGGCAAACGTTTTGGTTCGGCCGATGGCTCGGGCGAGATCCATATCATGCCCATTACTCACGAGGTGCTAGGCAAGTATGTCGGCACGTCGCGCGAGATTATCACCCAGCATATGAGTCAGTTACGCCGGCAGGGCTTGGTTGATTATTCGCGCGCGGGGATTGAGTTCAACCCCTCCGAACTCAAGCGGGCGCTCTCCGCCGCCTAGGGCGAGCCTCACGAGTGCACAGGCCGTTTGAGCGAAGCCGGCTCGTCCCGCTTCTCCGGGTGAATGATCGCCTCGTCTCAGGGCCTACAGGAACGCGAATCTCTCACTGACCGAGGAAGCTCCTGCGGCGGACAATCCCGAACGGCTCAGTTGTTGACGCAGACCGAATAGACCGATCGACTCAGGGCGCGCCAACAGCCTCAACCTGCTTAGGCAGCGGCGACACGGCAACAGAGCCCGAGACCTGGTTGACGTCGAATTCGCGATCGCCGAGCAGCTCGATGATTCCTTCATCGCCCACAAGATGACCGGCGCCGACCACGACGAACCAGGAGCCGCCCGAATCGAGCATTTCAGCGATCTTCGATGCCATATCGACATTGCGGCGGTACAAGAGTTTGTCGTAAAGCGGTTTCAGCCGAACGTCGTCGGCCGCTTCAAGAACCACATCTTCGATTGTTTTGGCGTCGCCCCGCTTCCAGGCGGTGACCAATTGGTCAACAACGTCGGGGATCCTCGAGACGTCGTCGAGGGTCTGAGTAAGAAACAACACCTGGATCTCGTCTGAAAAGTCGGAAAGCAGACGCATCTGAAAATCCGCCGTCTCCAGCGCGGACACCGGTTTGCCTTCCCGCTGTGCTTGGTCGAGGAAGTGTTTGTCGATTCCGAATTCCGGCTTGTAGCCCAGCCGCAACATTTCCATCGCGGTGACTGAAATAGCGGCCAGCCAGGGCTTCATGATGCTGAAGGGCCCGAAGGGGACGCCGCGCTCTTTTAGAAAAGACTGCAACTTGTCCAGAGCGTCAGACGAAAGTTCACTCTCCAAGCTGCGCCCGTCGCCGTAGATACCCGCACCGAGCGCTTGCAGTTGCAGCGAGCCTTTATCCACTTGATTGAGATCCACCTCGACAACGAGGGTCTCCGATCGAGCGAATGCGGTTTCGATCACCTCGTCCAACGGGTAGAGATCTTCGCGAGCCAGGTGAATCGATCCCAGCAGATAGGCCTTCCCCTTCTCTCCAACTGCCTCCCAGAGGAAGAGTTTCCCTTGGTCGGGGGGTGCCTGAGCCGCCAGCGGGGCGCCGGCGACGATAGCCAGAAAGACGGCAAGCAGTAGTTCGGAGGCCTTCTTCAGCAGGATTCTCGCCCGACTGTTGTGCTGACATCTGCGACGGCGCACATAGAATTGCCAATGCAGGCCGACTGCGGACGCGATGAATCGCGCCCCTACTGATGGCTCGGGCATCTCGCAGTCATGAGCAGTCGCGTTCAAATGTAGGGGCGCAGTTCATTGCGCCCGAGCTGATGAGCCGTGACGCCTCAAAAAGCCGATTGATACTTAGCCGTATTTGCGCTGTACCTAGCGAGGTCTGTCTTACGCGTTCACACTTGTACTGGTAATCGCTCCTTCCGCGGCCGAAGACACGAGCAAGCAATACTTGGCGAACACGCCAGAAGGGTAGCGCTGCTCGGGAGGCGTCCATTTCGCGAGGCGTTGCTCGATTTCTGAGTCATCGAGTTCCACATCGAGGCGCCGATTTTCGACGTCAATAACGATCGTGTCGCCTTCCTCGAGCGCGGCGATCGGTCCCCGGCGAGCGGCCTCGGGAGCGACATGCCCGATCATCAGACCGCGCGTCGCGCCACTGAAACGGCCGTCCGTCATGAGCGCCACACTTTCCCCCAGGCCTTCGCCGACAATCGCCGCCGTCACGCCGAGCATTTCTCGCATGCCGGGACCTCCCGCCGGCCCTTCGTAGCGAATGACCATGACGTCCCCCGGTTGAATCTGTTTGCTGGTGACCGCCTGCATGGCGGCTTCTTCACGGTCGAAAATGCGCGCCGGCCCGCGGTGGTGTTCGCGGCCATGTCCGGCGACCTTCAGCACTCCTCCATCGGGCGCGAGATTGCCGCGCACGATCACCAATCCGCCGGTGGACTTGATGGCGTTTGAAAGGGGGCGGATCACGTCCTGTCCGGGGGTCTCTTTGGCATCGGCGCAGGCTTCGGCGAACGTTTGTCCGGTCACCGTGAGCTGAGAGCCGTCCACGAAGCCACCCTCGAGCAATCTCTTGGCGATCAGTTGGATGCCGCCCGCCCGGTCGACATCGGCGGCGACGTATTTGCCGCCCGGTTTCAGGTCCACCAGCAGCGGCGTCTTGCGGCTGATCTCGTCGAAGTCGTCAATCGTCAAGGGGACGCCGGCGTCCCGGGCCAGTGCCAGCAGGTGAAGGACTGCGTTGGTCGACCCGCCTGTCGCGGCGACACTGGCAATCGCATTCTCAAAGGCTTGCCGGGTAAGGATGTGGCTGGGACGAATGTCGTTGCTCAGTGCGTTCATGACGAGTGCCCCGGCTTGGCGTCCGACATCGTCTTTACGAGGGTCGGTGGCAGGCACGCTGGCGCTTCCCATCGGCGACAGCCCGATGAGTTCCATGACGGTTGCCATCGTGTTGGCCGTGTATTGGCCGCCGCAAGCTCCGGCACCCGGACAAGCCACGTTTTCGATTTCGAGCAGCTCGGCGTCCGACATGGTTCCGGCCGCATGACGGCCGATGGCCTCGAAGACGTCTTGGATCGTGACGTCGTGTCCCTGGAATTTTCCCGGCATGATCGAACCGCCATAAAGGAGGACCGACGGTATGTCGAGACGTGCCAGCGCCATCGCCGCGCCAGGGATGGTCTTATCGCAGGCCACCAGCGCGATGACGGCGTCGAACAGGTAGCCTCGTACGGTCAGCTCGATCGAATCGGCGATGACTTCGCGGCTGACGAGAGAGGCCTTCATGCCCTCGGTACCCATCGTGATCCCGTCGCTGATGGCGATGGTGTTGAACTCCATGGGTGTGCCACCGGCGGCGCGGACCCCTTCTTTGACCTTGACCGCCAGATCTCGGAGGTTGAAGTTGCAGGGCATCGTCTCGATCCAGGTATTGGCAATGCCTATTATGGGTTTGCCCAGATCGTCGTCGGTGAAACCGATGGCCTTGAACATCGAGCGCGCCCCGGCTCGGTCGCGCCCCTCCGTAATGATGTGGCTTTGATGTTTGAGCGGATTCGACATCAGGAGACCTCCTCAACTGAAAGGAGATATCATCGTACCGCAAGTTCGTTGGTGGCTTAACCGCTACCGGTTCCAACGAAGCCAGGGCCGAACGGTCGGGCTGTGCTAAGCCGCGGGTCATGCTTGCAGTCCTGTTCCGCGCTCAGCAAGTGTATTTCTAAGTGGCTGAAATGTGTTGCCTTATATTCACAATTGGCTTTGTTTCGTAATCCTCCTAAATCGGTCTGGTCCGGCGGGCAAAAAGCAGCCGTTCGCTCGGCTCGGTGCCGTTCCCAAAACCCCGCCCCGCCGGACCTGGGCGATGGCTGCAAGGGCACAGTGATGCCGTTTAGCGTGTGAAAAACTAGGTCTAGCGACAGGAAAACGCGATTTTCCGGCCTCTAGCGGGGGTCTAGCGGCCATTTCGAGGGGGTTTTTGGCACGAATCAGGGGCCACACTGCCACTCGCCTGTTTGCGGGTTAAGTGGCTTCGTTCGTGTTAGATAGGATGCCGCCCTGGCGAGGATTTGAGGCAGTTGTTGGCGGGGAAGGCCGGGTTTTTGATCCAAATAGGCCATGGGGAGGGGGGGGGTCGGGTAGAGGAAGGTGTGAAAAAATGCTGGGACAGCCAGCCCACGGCGGGAGTCGTCATTGGGGACGGGGACAGGCACCCAGGACGGTTCCACGTTCGGGGGTCCGACAGGAAAAAACCCGGCCGTCTTCGTGGCGCGGACAAGGTTCGCTTGGTTGCCTGTCCCCATTCGGGCTTCTTAGGACGCCACTTGTGACAGTCCCTGATTTTTTCACACCTTCCAGCCAGCCAATTCCCTTCAGGCTGAGTCCTTTGTTTCGAAAGTATGACGGCCAGCGAATTGGCGGCACAGCCCCCGTTTTTCGCCGATGCGCCAAAGACAGTTGCCGACGCCGGGGCGCCCCGCGAGGGGCGCCCCGGGCGCGGCTTGATGAGGTGCGGCTCCTTTGGTATCGCGCGGAGCCGCCAAAACGGTTTGGCATCGATCCCGTTGTCCTGTGTGACGCGGTCGGTTGATCGGCTCACCGACGGAGGCCATGGGGAGGACTTTATATCCCGGCCGGGCTGCGCCGGTCTGTCGCTCCCTAAAGGCCGGCGCTCTTACGGGCCCAGAGTAACATGGCGTGGAGCGGGTCCGATGGTGGGGGCAGGGCGATCTTGTTAATGGTGTGCGAGTTAGAGATTTCGAATTGTCGTGACTGGTTTTGGGGGGTGGCGGGAGGGGGATCGGCCGTCGGCACGGCCGATTTTTGTCCCACCCCGGGCCCCGCTCGCCCGCCGGGGGCGGCCGAGCACCGAAAGGAACGGACCAGGATGCGACCAGCCGGGGCTGACGCCCCGGGCCAGCGTTAATGGAATGTTGCCAGCCGTTGTGTAGTGCAGGCCCGGAAAGATGCCCGCTGCCCATGGTGTTAACTGAGGCTGTCCCGGTTTCCCGGTTTCGGTCCATGGTGTTAACTGAGGCTGTCCCGGTTTCGAGGCCCGGTTTCGAGGCTGTCCCGGTTTCGGTCCGGTTTCCCCCATCGTTCCTTCCGCCCTTTCAGGGCTCGACTCTGTTCAATTCCTATCCTAGGGTTCCGCCGTTCCGGCTCCACCCTAGGCTAGATTCCACCGCCGCTTCGCGGCTCAAACGTTGTGAGAGCCGCCTGGCGGCGGCTAGGACAAGCAGGAGTGCCCCGGCTCTCGACGTCGGCCCGCTTTTCCCCCTTTTACCCGGGCCACGGCACGTGCAGAACCAACCGGAACTCATTGATTGCAATTGGCTTGGAAGAAATTGGGTTTGTTTCGTATTTTCCCCCTGTGCCCCAGCGTGATGTCGTTCTTCGCCGTCTCCCTCACCATCGCCGGTGGGTCAAGTACCTTCCTCGAACAGTGAAATGGCTTCGAGCCGGAAACCGTGCCCATCCGGCGGGCCCGCGCCCTGACGGGCACGGCTCGGTCCGGTGCTCGACGCCGGCCTCTTCACGATTCTTACCCCGTGCAACCCGTCGCCAATCTTGCCCGCGCAGAACCAACCGTAACTCATTGATTGCAATTGGCTTGGGAGAAATTGGGTTTGTTCCGTATTTTCCCCCTGTGCCCCAGCGTGATGTCGTTCTTCGCGGTCTCCCTCACCATCGCCGGTGGGTCAAGTACCTTCCTCGAACAGTGAAATGGCTTCGAGCCGGAAACCGTTGCCCATTCGGCGGGCCCGCGCCCTGACGGGTCTGCGAAAAAACCCTGGGTAGAGGAAGCTGTGAAAAAATGCTGGGACAGTCAGCCCGCGGCGGAGTCGTCATTGGGGACGGGGACAGGCACCCAGGACGGTTCCACGTTCGGGGGTCCGACAGGAAAAAACCCGGCCGTCTTCGTGGCGCGGACAAGGTTCGCTTGGTTGCCTGTCCCCATTCGGGCTTCTAGGACGCCGCTTGTGACAGTCCCTGATTTTTTCACACCTTCCAATCCCCGCACCTCTCGCAAGTCATTGATAAAGCGTCCCGTCCGTGCATGGCCCCTCGGACAGTCCCCGGTTTTTTCACAGACCCTGTGGGCACTGGCTCTTTCCGGTGCTCGACGCCGGCCTCTTCACGATTCTTACCCCGTCCAACCGGCTGAAAACAGCCGCACGCGCGGGAGAAACGACACCCCAGCAGCACGCTAGGCGTCTGGTCAAGAATCACAACGCCTCCGAGACCAATTTGACCCCGTATTCGGCCAGAAAAGACTGCCTCGCGGGCAGAAAACACGGCCTAGCAGTGGGCTAGCGGGCGATTTTCGTCACCTGGCGGTGGGTTGGCAGCCGAGCGGGGCTCCGATGGAGGTGTCCCGCCTGGCAGTTAAGTCGTTTTAATTGTGAGACATAGCTGCATTTCCAACGGCCCACGCAAGAACCGGTGGCAGAAAGTGGCGGAAATACGAGGGTCGTTCCTCCGATATTTCGTTTTCTGGGGCCCGTACCAGAATAGGGGACGGATGAGGGGTTGGAAGAGCCCCTGGGGCCTAAATCGTTGAGATGGTGAGGAGAAAAAATGTGAAAAGTCTGTGACAGGGATTTGAGGGGGTGCTGGAAAGTGCCGTTTCGACCGGATTTTCCGTGCCAAAACCATATCGTAGCGCAGTCGTAGCGCGAGGAAAACGCCGCCTAGCGAAAGGTAGGAGGCGTGGGGCGAGCCTCCAGAAAGAGGGGGATCGGCCGTTGGGACGGCCGATTCTTGCCCCAGCCCGGGCTCCGCTTGGCCGCTAGGGGCGTGCCGAGCGCCGAAGGAACGGGCTGTGCGCGGGGTACGGTACCGATTCCGATCCGCCCCGGCGTCGACACGAGTGTCGACGCGGCAGACGTAGGCGTCTGCGCCACAACATCAGACCCCGGCCCAAGCTCGCCACTCCGAGCGTAAGGCAACAACCGCCCGCGTGGCGCAGGTCCCCAGACCTGCTCGGCGCGGCACACTGAGAGTGTGCGCACTTGGGTTTCTCCTCTAAAGGCTGAGCAGACCGGGACATCGGTAACACTTTAGTCCAGGGTCTGCTCACTGTGCCGGCCGAACTCCACACTAGGACCAGCAAGAGTGGCGGTCGCTACGATTCTTTGCCGAACGATTCTTGCGAAGGACCGCTCGGCTCACGCAAAAGACCTCCCAGTCTACCCCGACCGCTTGTCGCGTTGTGGTTCGCATTGCGTCCCTCGAAGGGGCCATTGTATAATGCGCGCTCGCAAGGCAACCTAGGGTCCCATGGTAAGGTAAACTTCGCGAAGAATCGGGTACAGCCAGCCAATTCGCTTCAAGCTGAGTCCTTTGTTTCGAGGGCAATGACGGCGAGCAGATTGGTGGCAGTCCCCATTTTTCGCTCCTGCACCACCTTTGCCACAGGTTGCTAGGAGGACTAACAACGATGGCGGACCGCATCCCGCTGCGCAAGATCTGTCACGCGCGAGCGGGCGACAAAGGGGATTCGGCTAACGTGGGCCTGATCGTTTTCGACCAAGCACACTACGAATGGATCAAGGAACAGGTAACGGCGGAAGCAGTCGCGGAGTACCTGAAAGCCGCGTCGGTCGGAGTTGTGGAGCGCTACGAACTGCCGAAGATCGGGGCTCTTAACTTCGTCATACAGGACGCGCTCGACGGCGGCGGTTCGCGTACGCGGAAGATCGACGGGCACGGGAAGGGGTACAGTGCCATTCTGCTGGAAATGGAGATTGAGGCTCCGCCCGGCGTTTGAGCCGGGGCGCGGGGAGGCAACAAAGCTTTGAAGAACCGTACGAACGAGTCTTACGTTCGGCTGGGATCCGGGACGGCGTATGAAGAAGACCGCCGGGATCCGTCGCGCGAGCTAGCCGCCAGCGGCGAAATCGACTACCTCATCTTCGATTGTTTCTCGGAGAAGACGCTGATGCAGGCCGCGCTCCGCAAGCGGAGGGGCGACATCGGGTACGACCGAATCCTCGAAGCGAAACTGCGGGTCGTCGTCAAGGACTGCGTCAAACACGGGATCAAGATGATCTTTAACGGAGGCGGAGCGGACGTTCGAGGAGCGGCCCAGCGAACGGTCGAAATCTGCCGGGATTACGATCTGCAAGGCGTCAAGATTGTCTATGCCACGGGCGCCAACGTCTTTGATCTTGTGAAGGAGATCGACCCGATCATCGCGGAGACGGGTAAACCGGCATCTGATCTAGGAGATGAGCTCGTGGGCGGCTACGCGTACCAGGGTGCGGGTCCGATTGTGGAAGGGCTGAGCCGTGGAGCCGACATCGTGATTACCGAGAGGGCTGGTGACTCGACGCAATACCTGGGGCCGATGATTTACGAGTTTGATTGGCCGTCTGATGACTGGAATCGGATCGGCAAGGGTCTGGGAATCGGGCACCTGATGGAATGCGGGGGGCAGCTTACCGGCGGCTACTATGCCCATCCCGGCATCAAAGAGGTGCCGGACTTGCACCGCATTGGATTCCCCATCGCGGAGGTAAGGGCCGATGGGGATGCGGTGATCACGAAGCTTCCCGAAACGGGTGGGATGGTCACGGAAGCTATTTGCAAAGAGCAGCTTGTCTACGAAATAGGCGACCCGAGCGATTACAGACATAACGATGGGGTGGTTGACTTCACGGGCACGGAGTTCCGAGAGGTGGGCAAGGATCGAGTTGAGGTAACGGGCACTTCGGGACATCCGCGTCCTCCGACGGTGAAGATCAGCCTCGGGGTCGTCGAAGGGTATTTCGGAGTGGGTCGAATCTCCTACGTTGGGCACGCAGCCTACGAAAAGGCGCGCTTGGCGGGTGACGTGATCGCCAAGAGAATGCCTGCATTGTATGGGACCGATCCCTCTGCTCTACGGATCGATTTGGTCGGGGTGAGTTCGCTCTTCCCGTGGAAGGTGGATACGTCCGTACTCAGGGAAGTCCAGCTACGGGTTAGTGGCCGTTTCAAAACCAGGGAGGAGGCTGCGCTCGTGCCGTACGAGGTCAGCACGCTGCCGTGCAATGGCCCCACGGGCGTCACTTGCGCGAGGCCGAGCGAACATGAGTACATCGAAGAGATCATGGGCTTCTATACGACGTTTCTGCCTCGCGAACACGTCGCGTGGGAAGTGCATGAGTTGGTGAGTTGATGCGGACGCGATTCGTGGTGGCTTGGGACAGTCAGCCAATTTCGCGATCGGCACCTCCGCAACTTGTTGATTCTTCGTACGCGCGAAATTGGTGACAGTCCCCGCCGCGGCCCGCAAGCGTATTTTGCAATGGAAAGTAGTTAGCGATTCGTACAGGCCGTGGTGATTCTTAGCCGGACCTAGCCTCCACTACGGGCTGTTAAACCGTTCGGGACGCTCGGTTAGAAAACCGACTGCAAGAAAGGCGACGTCATCATGGGAAAGGTTCTGTTTCCGATCGGGGATGCGGCAGAGGCCATGGATACGCTTTACCCCTACTTTCGAGTCCGGGAGGAGGGCTACGAAGCGGTCATCGCCGGACCTGAAGCACGTGTCTATCCGCTGGTGATGCATGAGATCCCGCCGGGATGGGACATCACGCGCGAGTCAGCGAGCTACCATTTGAAAGCGGACATCGCGTTTCGTGACGTTAACCCGGAAGAGTACACGGGGCTGTTCATTACGGGCGGAAGAGCGCCCGAATACCTGCGGTATGACCCGGACCTGCTTAGGGCCGTCAAGCACTTCTTCGATGCGGCGAAACCGGTTGCCGTTGTCTGCCATGGTGCTGAAATCGTAGCCGCCGCAGACGTTATTCGAGGGAAGCGCATTGCCACGGTGGCCAAGTGTCAGAAGGACGTCGAACTTTGCGGCGCCGAGTTCGTGAACGAAGGCTGCGTTCGCGCCGGCAACATGATAAGCGGCCGCACCTGGCACGATCATCATCTCTATATGGGCGAGTTCATGAAGATGCTGCGCGAGCAGGCGGGGAAGTAGCGGAGCTCTCTGCTTCGCGCTTCAGCATTACCTAAGTTGAGAATGGTCGTCAGCCAAGGGATGAACCGCGGATGAAAACTGCTGGGACAGTAGATCCCCGATCCGCCAATAGTTTGGAGCGTTCTTGTCTCCGTATCTTGCTCAACGGCTGCGTCTTGGATTCATGATGGCGATGCGAGAAGAGATCCGTTTATGCGGCGCCCCCGTATCACATCAGGTTCGCTGGGCGATTCCAACTGCCTTAGCAGTTCTATCGCTTGTCGGATGTGGCAGGGAACAAACCGATATCCTGTCCTGGTCGGCGTATTCCGAAATCGATGTTCAATGGCCGTATGTCATCCGGCTCGACCACCACGGTGGTGGCGCCCTTCTGTACTACGGGGCCGCGCATACGTCCGACCCATCCGACCCTCAAATCGAGCAGATCGAGAGCTTCTGGATCGATTTCAATCCTGACGCGTCTTTTAACGAGGGCGGAGACCCGCCAACGTACAAAGACCGCGATAAAGCCGTTCGCAAGCACGGTGAGCCTGGCTTGATACGCCACCTTGCGGCACGTGACCACGTTCCGGTGCGCAGTCTCGAGCCAAGCCGCGAAACCGAAGCTACCGTTCTGATCGACCAATTTGGGAAGTTGCGGGTAAAGATGTTCTACCTGCTTCGCGCCGCAGCGCAGTACGGCATGTTTGAAAGAGACCGAAGTCTACACGCAGAGATGGAACGCGTGCTCCGGCATTATAGCCGGATTCCAGGCTTGGAAGGAACACCTATTTCGGTCGATGACATCCGGGTGACGCTCGATCGGTTGATCTAAAACAATGGAGGCTTGGAGGCGACAAACCCCTTATGGTTCGATCCGGTGAAGTCCGAGAATTTTCTCAACGACGTTAGCCGGCGTTTGAGCGAGTATCGAGATCGCTTTATGGTCGACCTCCTGGTGGGTGAGGTTCTTCAAGGCAAGAGGGTTTTTGCGGTCGTCGGCGGTTCGCACGTCGTCATGCAAGAACGTGCATTGCGCTCCGCCTTTCGCTAGCAGCAGTTCGGCCTGCACGGCCCACGACTGTGAACATCTAGTCGAGATCGATGTCCCGCAGCCCTGGCTTCTGAGGGCCTTCGGTGCGAGCTTTCTTGAGCAACCCTTCGAATCGGTTCTTTAGGTTAAGTAGAAGATGACTGGCGGCAAGGTCCGATTTGCTGTGCGGACCACAGCGGTCGGTTGGGCTGAACGAATTAGACGATGACTGCTAAGAAGGGACCGGCGATCCCGCCGGTCCGAGGGTGCTGCTTGCGTACAACCCGCTGCCTGCGGACAAGCGGGATCGCTTGTCCCACTTGGGCCTACCAAACGGTTTCGACAGGGTAGCGCCCGATGAGCGGATCGGCAGTGAGAATCGGAAGGTTCTCGGTCTGGGCTTGCGCGATGATCATGCGATCGAACGGGTCATTGTGAAGATTCGGGAGCGCGAAGAGTTGCAACGCGTGACTGGCTTGTACCTCCAAAGAAGTAATGGCATTGGATGAAAGCTGTTCGCGCAAGAATCGGTCCGCCGGCTCGGGTAGCGGCAGTTTACCGATTTGTACCTTGATAACTATTTCCCAGATGCTCGCCACACTAAGTAGCAGTTGGTTGGTACTTTGATTGAAAATCTGCCGGCATCTGTCGGACAAGCGGGGATCGTCGGTGATCGCCCAGAGAAAGGCGTGTGTATCCAGCAAGAACCTCATTAGGAGAAGTGATCGAGAATCTCTCGCGGAAGAGGTTCATTGAAGTCGTCCGGTACCGTGAACCGTCCTTTGGCTGTCCCCACGACCCGACGCGTCGAACCGGCTTCGAAACGGACGAGCCGCGCAACCGGCCGTCCCGCTTTTGCGATGACGATCTCTTCGCCCAGAGCCACTCTCTCGAGAAGCTTTGAGAAATGGGTCTTGGCCTGGTGAACGTTGATTTCCATAGGGTCATTATAGACTAAGTTATGGACTAAGTCTAATTATGTTTGCCTGCTTTCGGTAGTGGTCTTCTCTTCTGACGCTGGCGGTGGAGAGCGAGTCGTTCGTTTAACCCGCTAACGCAGATCGTCCCGGCGCCGGATACCCGGATACAATGTAGGGCCGACTGTGGAGATTGAGTTGATCAAACGGGGCGGACATAGGAGTCGAATTGCCAGCGTCTAACGAAGAACCTGATCGCGGCCGCCGCGTGAGCCGTGTTGCGACGGCCCGCAACGGCATGGTTGCAACCAGCCAACCGCTGGCCGCGCAGGCTGGCGTGGACATATTGCGGCAGGGCGGAAACGCGATCGATGCCGCCGTAGCAACGGCCGCCGTCTTGGCCGTGGTCGAGCCCATGAGCACCGGACCGGGCGGCGACATGTTCGCCTTAGTCCACCTTGCGAAAACAGGCGAGCTGGTCGGCCTCAACGGAAGCGGGCTTGCACCGCGCGAGGTGGACTGTGAGTTTTTCGCGAAGCGAGGCCTAGAGGAAATCCCCACCCAGGGGCCTTTCGCCGTCACCGTTCCGGGTGCGGTCGACGGCTGGGCGACTTTGCTCGACCGCTACGGCTCGATGACGTTGAAAGATGTGTTGGCGCCGGCCATCGAATATGCGGAAAACGGATTCTCCGTAACAGAAATCATCGCCCGCGATTGGGCTAACTGTGGAGCAAGCTATGCGGACGACCCGGAGTTCGCGAGCGCATATTACCGAGATGGCAAGCCCGCCGCCCACGGTGAGGTATTCGTCAACTCGTCGTTGGGGGATAGTCTTCGACAAGTCGCGGAAGGTGGCCGTGACGCTTTCTATCAAGGCGAGATCGCGCAAAAGATCGTAGCTCGCCTCAACATCCTTGGGTGGCCGGTCACGATGGAGGATATGGCCTACCAGCGCTCCGATTGGGTCGAACCTATTAGTACGATCTACAAGGGTTATCGCGTATGCGAGTTGCCACCGAACGGCCAGGGAATGGCGGCGCTCGAGATGCTGAACATCCTCGAGGGCTTCGAGTTGGCGGCGCTGGGTCACAACTCGGCCGAATACGTTCATCTAGTGATCGAGGCCAAAAAGCTGGCTTTCGCCGACCTCAAGGCTTGGCTAGCTGATCCGGCGCAGGTGGAGCTACCGGTCGCGACGATTACCTCCAAGGACTACGCCGAGAAGCAGCGGCGACGTATCGATCCCAAAAGCGCGGCGGAGGAGCCAGCCAGTGGAATCAACGATCGGGTGAATTGGCTTTCTCGCGCCGGAGATACGGTTTACCTCTCGGCTGTTGATGGCGAGCGCAATGCCGTTTCCTTTATCAACAGTTTGTTCATGGGATTCGGTTCGGGCGTCGTCGTTCCGGGGACCGGGATTCTCTTACAGAATCGTGGGGCGTTATTTTCGCTTGATCCCGATCACCCGAACCGTATCGAGGGCCGCAAGCGCCCTTACCACACCATCATTCCGGTGATGGTTTACAAGGACGACAAGCCGTGGCTCTCGTTCGGCGTTATGGGCGGACACATGCAGCCTCAGGGGCATGTCCAAGTGCTGCTCAACAGGCTGGAGTTCGGGATGGACGTGCAACAGGCTGGGGCCGAGCCGCGCGTCCGTCACGATAGCGCGGAGGGTGTGGCTCTGGAGCGGGGCATCCCCGGTTCTGTCGCGGTTCAACTCGAGGCCATGGGCCACAGGATGGCGTCGATGGACTCGGGGTTCGGGGGCTACCAAGGGATCGAAATTGATTGGGAACGTGGGATGTTGCTCGGCGGCAGCGATCCCCGCAAAGACGGCCTGGCGGCCGGCTGGTAAGAATTTGCGGCCCGGAGTCCCAGGATAACTCACTGGAACGTTGCCTCCGGTAAAGGAATCACCTGCTTCAGCCGGCAAAGGCACCTAGGGACACAGCAACCGATGGAAACTCCTTGAGGATAAGCCGGTCGGACGTCACCAGGGGCACGCCCAGGTCTTGAGCTAGAGCAACAAATTCGCTGTCAAAGGCGGAGCACCTCGACTCGGCGGAAAGGGCAAGCACGGGAGCGGAAGCGACTGCATACTCCTGACCCTGTACCAACCTCTCAGCTTTGTCGCAGACCTGGACACATTGACTCAAAGAAAGAGAACCGCAGCGGCAATATTGGGCGAGGATGTTTCGAAACTCCGACCGCCACAGGAGTGGAACTGCCCACACCGAGTCGCGTTCGAATGCAGCTTCTGCCTGCCGCGTGCGGTGACCGGTAAGGAGCAAATAGGCAATGAGATTTGTGTCGGCGACAATCACGGGCAGCCTGCACGCTTGATCCGACTGAGATTCGCATCGCGCAGGCGAAGATTCCCGAGGCTTTGCCGTAGAGACCGGGCTTCGGCCAAGAAAGACGCGGGGTCAACCCGTGCGCTCCGCAGCATCTTTTCGAGGCAGGCGATGACCTCGCTGTTGATGCTACGGTGGTTTTCGCCGGCGCTGTCGCGCAGTCGCCGGTAGATCCCGTCGGGAATGTTCTTGATCGTGATGTTAGGCATAGGAACCATTTTGGTTCCATAATGGAACCACCACAATTATACCATCTGATCTGCGCGAAAAGGCGAGAAGACTTGCTGAGGCGAAAGTGTAGCCCGCATCATTTCTTGGACAGCCGCGTCGCTCCGTTCCTTCCGGTTGAAGTTTTCAGACGGGCTCTCGAAAACTCGCCCCGAAGATAGGGCTTCTCCGTTGTTGTTTGCCGGGATTTGACGCTTCCGCGAAGTGGCCGATACACTTGGGGAAGGCGTTGTAAAACGAACCGATTCCTTCCTAACGGATGTCCCCATCGTCTAGCCTGGCCTAGGACACCGCCCTTTCACGGCGGCAACGCGGGTTCAAATCCCGCTGGGGACGCCACTTTCTTTTTCCAAAGGAGCTTTTGGCGCCGGCGCCAGCCGAGGGCGAACAGTCTTGGTAGTGCTTCTAAAGGCCTCGTAGCAGTAGATTTCACGCTCTGTTGCAGTAGCAGGTTCACCTTGCATTGAAAAACGTTCCGTAGGGAGACCGGCGGGCTGTTTGCTGTAGGATTGTTCAGGGGTTTCATGTTTGAGCCGTTTTGCCATAAGGCGAAGGTCTGTGGGATCGAGGGAAGTTGTTAGCCGGGGCGCCCCTGGCGGGGCGGCCAAGCGTCGGCATCAGCCCGAAACGCAGTTGTCCCAAACCCTCCGCGCGTCTCGTCGTCCCTCTTCACGACGAGTAGCCCTTGGTTTAGGCCGGACCAAGCTAAGGGGCCAGGCTTCGCGCGGCTGTCCCGCGCGGCGACAGCTCTCTCAGGCGGGAGACGACCTCGGCGACGCGGTTGATCGCGTAATCGACTTCCTCTTCCGTATTGAAACGTCCCAGTCCAAAGCGGATCGAGCTATGGGCCAGCTCATTCTTCACCCCGAGCGCTCGGAGAACATGGCTGGGTTCAGGAAGATCCGTCGTGCACGCGGACCCGCTCGAAACCGCAATGTCGTTCAGCCCCATCAGCAGGGATTCACCGTCGACGTGGGCAAAACCGACGTTGAGGTTATGCGGTAAGCGGCGTTCAAGACCCCCGTTGACTGACACGTCTTCGATCCGGTTTAAGACGCCGTCCTTGAGCTTGTCTCGCAGCAAGGCGAGCCGAGTAGCTTCTTCCTTCATTCCGGCTTGGCACAGCTCACAGGCCCTTCCGAAGCCGACAATGCCCGGCACGTTGAGCGTTCCCGAACGCATGCCTCGCTCATGGCCCCCACCGTCCATCTGCGAGCTCAGCGGCAAGCGCGGTTTTCGGCGCACATACAACGCGCCAATTCCTTTGGGCCCGTATATCTTGTGAGCAGTAAACGACATCAGATCGATTTGGTCTCGTTCGACATCGACGGGTATTTTTCCCACGGCCTGCGCGGCATCAACATGAAACAGGACTCCGCGATCTCGCGCCAGTTGCCCGATCTCTGCGATCGGCTGGATGACGCCGATTTCGTTGTTCGCGTACATGATCGAGATCAGGATGGTTCTGTCGTTGAGCGCGCGGCGAACCGCTTCCGGATTCACCAGACCGTTCGGCTGAACGGGCAGGTAGCTCACGCGACAGCCTTGCTTCTCGAGCCTGCGGCAGGTGTCGAGGACAGCACGGTGTTCCGTGGCGCAAGTTACGATGTGCTTACCTCGTCCGGCAAGCATCTCGGCGACGCCCTTGATCGCCAGGTTGTTGGACTCCGTCGCGCCGCTGGTAAAGACGATCTCCCGCGAAACGGCTCCGATCAGGTCGGCAATCTGACTGCGAGCGCTTGCCACGGCCTCCTCCGCGCGCCAGCCAAACGCGTGGTTCCGGCTGGCGGGGTTTCCGAAGTTCTCGGTGAAATAGGGCGCCATCGCCTCGACCACCCGGGGGTCAACCGGCGTGGTGGCGTGATTATCCATGTAGATGGGCAGTTTCATTGCCAAGGTTCACCTGGGTTTTGGAGAAGGTGTGGAAAGCCTCGGAAGAGTCCGGGCATCGCGCCTTTCATAGGGTCCCTCGCTTTCCCGTCAACGAGCCGGGCCGCGGCGCCGGTGAAGGCCGAGTCCCATTCGAGCGAGCCGAACAACGTGGACGACGAGCGCGTACGCAAGCAAATACGCGAACGCGAATGGGAGAACGAGGATCGCAGCCACCTTCCGCGGGGCGGAGCCTTCCAGCAAGCCGGTCCGGTGGAGAAGGAATCGCTTGACGTCGCCACGATGGCCGCGGTCGAGCCAGAAAAAGTCCGCGTTCTCATTGATGATGACGAACTTCGAAGGGAAGAGCGCAAGCGCAGCCATCTTCCAAGGGCCCAGAATGGGAGAGCCGGCGCAGATGATCGCGGTCACTGGATGATGTTTGGCCCGGATCCGCCGCAACAGCTGCCAGCGCGTTCTGCGGTCGTGACAATTGATGACCCGAAACACTTCGCCCTGCGCTCCGTTAGCCGTCAGGCCGGGAGGATCGCTAGGGAGACAAGTCAGCAAGTCAATCGGCAGCTCATCGCCGTAGAGTTCCCGAAACCGGATAATGATCTTCTCGGCGATGGGACGCGGCCCGCTCTCGACCAAGAGCAGTTTCGTGATCGGAGGTATGTGCCGCGACAAAACCCATCTCATCGACTAACATTCTACAAGGGCCGGAGGAGAACTTGGCCGCGGCCGACCGGACGAAGTTAGTATCGTGGGGCCGGATGCTGAGCGACTATGTCCAGCCCGACCTGGGTGCCTGTGTGTCGGCAACTGGGAAACAGGTGTCGGTAGGAGAACCGACACGGCAGGTCTGGGGACCTACGCCACGAGGGCGGTTGTTGCCTCGCTCGGAGCTCGACCATTAGGCTTCAGTGTCCGATGTTGTGGCGCAGACGTCTACGTCTGCCGCGTCGACACTCGTGTCGACGCTTGGCGCAGTTCATTGCCACGGAACGTCTCATTGAGATTATTCCCATGATTCCTTTGCTCGACCACTGGACCGCCATCCCCACCCGCCAAGACCGGCCGGAGTGGCTTGATCTGCACCGTGGGTCGCTTGCCGACGTCCGGCAGAGTCTCTCCGACATCAGCCGAATTAACCGTTGGCTAGGTGGGCGTGCGGCGCTGCGACGGTTTCTGTTTCCCCGGATGCGCCAAGCCGCGACGAAGCGTCGCCTGCGCATCCTCGATGTCGGGACGGGATCGGCCGCGGTGCCTTTGGAGATCGTGCGCTGGGCGCGGCGCCACGAAATCCGCGTCGAAATTGTTGCCCTGGACAACAATCCCCGGCACCTGAGTGTCGCTCGGGAGGAGGTTTCAGCGTACGAGGAAATCCAACTCCTAGCCGCCGACGTCACCGCGATCCCTTTTCCGCCGGCATCATTTGACTTCGTTCTATCGATGCTGTTTCTGCACCATTTTAGTCGAGGCGAGCTGGTCGAGCTGCTGCCCGCGCTGAAGGCGATCTGTCGTGGCACCCTACTGCTGAATGATTTGGTTCGCGATCGGGTTCCTTACCTTTTCTTTCGGATGTCGGCGCCGGTTTTCGCGAGAAGCCGCCTCACCCGTCACGACGGCGAGGTTTCCATTTTTCGAGCGTATACGCCCTCCGAGATGCGGTCGATCCTCGCCGGCGCTGACCTCGGAAGCGCACGTGTGTACACTCAAGGGCTGCACTATCGGATGACAGTGATCCACGACAACAGCGAACGATGAGTGAGAATCTCCAGGCTGAGGCGACGGTCATCGGGGCAGGAGTTGCCGGCTGTTGTGCCGCGATCGCGCTCCGTAGGGCCGGTATCGACGTACTGTTGCTCGAGAAGTCGTCGCGGCGGGCGCATCGGTTTTGCGGAGAATTTGTCTCGGGCGAAGCCGCCACATCCTTGGATGATCTCGGCCTATACAAAGAGGTGATGGGCTGCCAACCCACGCGGGTGCGCCGGATGTCATTGTATGGAACAGGCGGGCGGCCCTATTCATTGCCGCTTGCGGAGGAAGGTCTGGGCCTTAGCCGACGTGTCATGGATTCCGTGCTCCTCGCGCAGGCGGCGAAGCTGGGTGTCCGCCAGCAACAGGGCGCGTTTGTGGAGAGTGTCTCCGCGGCGGGAGGCTCCAAATACGAAGTTACAGTGAGCAGCGGATCGCCCCGTCGGCGCGCCGTGATTCGCTCTCGAGTCGTCATCGGTGCACAGGGCAAACGCTCGAATCTAGACCGAGTGCTGGGGCGCAAGTTTCTCGTGCGGAGAAGCCCTTACGTCGGCGTAAAATGCCACTTCGCCGGGATGGACCGGGGCGACAAAGTCGAACTGTATCTTTTTCCGGGCGGCTACTGCGGGGTGGTTGGGATTGAGGCCGGCCGAACGAACATCTGCCTACTGGCCGCGGAACACGCCCTGCGTCAAAACGGCGGACGCCCGGAGAAGTTGATCGGGGCAGCCCGGCGCGAGAACCCGTTCCTGGCCGAGTCCATGCGAGACGCCGCGGCTTTCGAAGACACCTTGTTAACGATCGGACAAGTTTCGTTCATTCCCAGAGAACAAGTGGCCAACGGGGTCTTTATGGTCGGTGACAGCGCCGGCGTGATGGCTCCTTTTCTCGGTGTCGGCGTGGCCGGCGCCATGCGGTCCGCGGTGGTTTGTGCCGACTTGGTCTCCCAGGCGATGAAAGGGAAACAAACCCTCCGGTCGGCCCAGCTCAAGTACGAACGTTGGTGGCACCGGCATTACCACGCCAACCAGAAGTGGGGACACCTTGCCTCCCGCCTGTTGTGCCACCCGACCGTTGGCAAGGTTGGGGTTAAAGTGCTGAATCAGCTCCCTTCGGTCGGCGCCCTTATTTATCGCAGCACACGATCCCGCGAGTCTCCCCGCTGCGCGGTGGCAAGTAACGGCGCGTCGTAGAGCGTCGCAGCGTTCAAAAGGGGCGGACAGCATCCGAGCCGTTGATCAGGGCCAAGATGCCTCGAAAGGGGCGCTGCGGGTAAGATTGAGAATCAGCCGAGTAGGGTACCCAGGGTCGCGGCGAAGCGGCCCGTTGGATCGGAAACAGTTCTCTACCGCGGCACGATACCAGGATGGAATCCTATATTGAGTGTCTCTCCCCGGGGGCGACCGCGTCTCGCGCGCGGGTCGCACTGTTTGACTTTGACGGCACAGTCTCACTGATTCGAGCGGGTTGGGTTGATGTCATGGTTCCCATGATGGTGGAGGAGCTGCTGGGGCTCAACACGGGAGAAAGCGAAGCAGAACTTCGAACGCTCGTAGATGGCTACGTAGGCCATTTAACGGGGCGGCAGACGATCTACCAAATGATCGAATTCGCCGAACAGATCCGCAAACGCGGAGGGGAGCCGCGCGATCCGCTGGAGTACAAACACATCTATCTCGATCGGTTGATGGATAAGATTCGACACCGCATCGAGCAACTGCGCTCCGACAGTCTTGCGCCCGACGATATGATGGTTCCCGGCGTCCGGCGCCTGATCGAGTCCCTCAAGGAACGAGGCCTGACACTTTATTTAGCCAGCGGCACCGATCAACCCTACATGCGCGAAGAAGCTGCTCTGTTGCGGGTGGATTCCCACTTCGACGGTGTGTACGGAGCGCTGGACGATTATAAGAAGTTCTCCAAGAAGATCTTGATTGAAAAAATCATCCGAGATAGTGACTTTGAGGGTGAGGAGTTTCTCGGATTTGGGGACGGTTTTGTCGAGATCGAAAACGTCAAGGAAGTCGGCGGTGTGGCAGTCGGCGTCGCCACCGACGAGCCCGCCTGTGAGAAGGTTGATCCTGTGAAACGCAAGAGGCTCGCGGCGGTGGGCGCGGACTGGATCATCCCCCACTTCCGCGGCCATGCGGAACTGATGAACTCACTGTTTCCAGCATGAAGTCCAAGTACCCGGTATTCGATCGCAGTCGCCTGCATTTGCGCCCGTTGGCGGAGCGCAAGCACGACATGGCGATCGACTATCTTCTGGCATTGGATGATCCCGTCGGCGAGTCGGGGCATCCGGACCTGATCACGATCGCTGAACGTGTCAACAACGCTCGCGCTCAAGGCGCCGCCCGGATTCTGATGATGGGCGCCCACGTGATCAAGATGGGCGTCTCGCGAGTGGTTATCGATTTACTTCGTCGCGGCGTCTTCACCCACTTGGCTATGAACGGTGCGGGAGCAATTCATGACTATGAGTTGGCGCGTATCGGGGCAACCACAGAGAGCGTGGCGCGCTATATTCGCAGTGGGGAGTTTGGGCTGTGGGAAGAAACCGGCGCTCTAAACGAGTGGGCGCATGAAGCGGCGGAGCTGGAACTTGGCCTCGGCGAAAACGTCGGCCGCCGGATTCTGGAGAGCGACTATCCCCACCGAGACGCCAGCCTTTTCGCGACGGCCTACGAGCAATCGATCCCGGCCACGGTGCACGTCGGCCTTGGCTATGACATCATTCATGAACATCCGAATTGCGACGGCGCGGCGATCGGCAAGTCCAGCTACCGCGATTTCTTGGTTTTCACGCGAGCAGTCGAAAAGCTCGAGGGTGGCGTGCTCCTGAACTTCGGTTCCGCGATCATGGGCCCCGAGGTTTTTCTGAAAGCCTTGGCAATGGCCCGCAATGTGGCTCACCAGCAGGGCCGGGTTATCAAGAATCTTACGACGGCCGTTTTCGATTTAGTGCCCATTCAAGGGGACTATCGAAAAGAGCTTCCCAAGACCGACCCGGGCTACTATTTCCGCCCGCACAAGACGATGTTGGTAAGGACAGTGGCCGATGGCGGGAGTAGCTTCTATGTCTGCGGAGACCACCGCGCTGTCTGGCCGGCCCTCCGCCGAGCTATTCTGGACGGGGAATCGTCATGAAGTGGGAAACTCTGCTCGACCAGTTCTCCGACTGCTACGCTCTGGTCGTTGGCGACATCTGTCTCGACCGTTGGTGCCGCTACGACCCCGAAGCGTCGGAGCCGTCGCGCGAAACGGGTATCCCTCGCATTGGTGTCGTCGAAACCGAGGTTACGCCGGGCGCCGGGGGAACGATAGCCAGCAATCTGGCCGCGTTGGGCGCCGCCCGTGTGTCGGTGTTGGGAGCTATCGGACAAGACGGCTTCGGTCTTGAGCTCGAGAGGTCGCTGGCAGACCGAAACATCGACTATCGTCTATTGGTTGCATCTCCTGAGGTGCAGACGTTCACATACACCAAGCTCATCAACGCCGCCAACGGAAAGGAAGACCACCCACGGCTGGATTTCATCAACACCAAGCCTCTGCCCAGCGAAACAGAAGACCAACTCATCGCAACGTTTCATTCCGCGTATGAAAATTTCGACGTTATTCTTGTATCGGACCAGGCCGAGACTAAGAAGGGCGGAGTCCTGTCGAACTTGTTCCGTGAGGTCATTGCCGACGTTTCCGAGCGCAACCCCGACAAGATTGTCATTGCCGATTCGCGGGCCCGCATCGAGTTGTTTCGAAATGTCATTGCTAAGCCCAACTTGCAGGAAGCCGCTCAGGCCAGCCAGAAGATTTTCGGAGAGACCAACTACCAGCGCCTGCGCGAGAAGATCGGCGAACATCCGCTCATCGTGACACAGGGCCAGCGGGGCGCTCTTCTGGTGCACCACCATGGGGAACAACTTGTCCCAGCCGTTGACACTGAGAAACCAATCGACGTCTGTGGAGCGGGTGACAGTTTCGCCGCGGGCATGGCGCTGGCCCTCTACGCGACCGGTGATATTGAGAGGGCGGTGCTGTTCGGCAATCTGGTCTCCAGTGTTACGATCATGAAAGAAGGCACTGGCGTGGCAGCGCCGTCAGAAGTATTGGCAAAAGCAAACTCTCTGGCGAAGTGACCCGCGGGTTGAGCGGGTCGACTCACCCTAACAAGTTGTTGAGGATCTTTTTAAGGTGGCTTCCAGTCCCCGATTAGTCTCATAAATCGTCGAAGAAACACGCAGCGCCTGTGGCCGGACAGGCATGATTCCCTCTCCGATCGAGTTTGTTCTCACTAGGCAGTAAAACGGCAGCGGTACGCTATGAATTTTCCCACCGAATACAAGGCCAAGCTTCTTCACGCTCTCGAGACGATTGATCTCAGCCAAGTGCAGAAGGCTATTGATGTCCTCTCAACGGCGCGCGAGGAGGGCCGGCAAATCTTCGTCTGTGGCAACGGGGGGAGCGCTGCTACCGCGAACCATTTCGCTTGCGACATGGTGAAGGGCGCCAGCTACGGGCGTCCCAAGCGCTTTCGAATCATGGCGCTCAGCGAGCAGATCCCGACTATGACCGCGTACGCGAATGACGTTGGCTATGACGCGGTCTTTGTCGAGCAGCTGAAGAACTTCGCCCGGCCCGGGGATATCGTGATGGCGCTGAGCGGCAGCGGGAACTCCCCGAACGTCATCCGTGCGATGGAAGAAGCCAAGTCCATCGGCTGTTACACGATCGGTCTCAGCGGTCGCGACGGCGGCAAGCTTAGACCGCTCGTCAAACTCAACGTCCACGTCGACGACAAACACATGGGCCGTATCGAAGATGGCCATATGATGATCTGCCACATGATCTGCTACCACTTCATGGACACCGAGTCCCCGGGTAAGTCGCCGTCCTGAAAACACAGCCAATAAAGACGGGCCTAGCGAAAAAACGTAAATGAGGATAAACTGAGGGCGCTCTTCAACTAAATCTTGGTCTCAGGAGTCCGAAACATGGCGAAAACCAATCGAAAAAAGCCGGCTAAGAAGTCGAGTGAGCGGGAACTTATCAAGCTGGTGCGCCGCCGGGCGCAGCGTTATCTGAACACAAAGGGAGTCACGTCCGTTGGTGTCGGCTACCGAATCGACAAGGCGACTGGCGAAGAGACGGACGAACTTTGCATTCAGTTCACGGTGGAGGAAAAGATCGCGCTGGAGAGTCTCGGGGAGAAAGGGCTCGAGAAGCTGCCCGATCACATTGAGGACGAATACGGGAATCAAGTGCGCGTCCAGGTTGACAAGCGCGTGTACGAGCCCACCGTTATCATCGTCGCGGAGCGAGAGGACGCGGAAGCAGATTCGCCGAGCGACCGACGGATTCGGCGCTCCCGCCAAGACCCTCTCCAACCGGGCATCAGTATCGCTCACAAAGACGTCAGTGCGGGCACCCTCGGGGCGGTCGTCTACGACAAGCGAACGGGCAAGCCCTACATCTTGAGCAACTGGCATGTGCTGCAAGGGGGCACGGGCGAGATCGGGGATCGGGTCATCCAACCCGGCAGCCACGACGGCGGCTCCCGGCGGAAGGACTTCGCGGGAAGACTCGTGCGCAGCCACCTCGGCTTGGCCGGCGACTGTGCGATCGCGTCGATCGAAGACCGTGGTTTTGACGAACGCATCGTGGGCCTCGATGTGATCCCCGAGCGCAGAATCGGGAAGGTTGAGCTGCGCGATCGGGTTGTCAAGTCGGGACGCACTACGGGCGTCACCCGGGGGATTGTGAAACGGACCGGTGTCACGTCGAACATCGCTTACCGCGGGGTGGGGATGCGCGAGATCGGAGGCTTTGAGATACGGCCGGACCCCGAACATCGTCCTGCCGACGGCGAAGTCTCCAAGGGCGGCGATTCAGGCAGCGTCTGGATGATCGCGGAGGGAGAGCACCAGAATGTGGTTGTCGGGCTGCATTTCGCCGGGGAATCCGATCCCGCCCCGGAAGAGGAGAAAGCCCTGGCGTGCAATATCCACAGCGTTTTCGAGAAACTCGACGTCTCGTTCAACCGCATTCCCACGTCGGAATCCGATTGTGCTCTGCTGCGCCGCAGCGTCGACGCGGCATCCGGGTTGCCGGTGGAGGATCCCGAAGACGAGGACGATGAGCTAGACCTCAACCCGGAGAATCTAGCGGAGATTCAGCAATGTCTCTTCCGTGAACCGCGTGAAACTCTCGAGTTCTTCCGACGGGCGGTTGATCAGAACTTGACCGAGGATCAGCTCGATAAAGCTCTGGAGGACGTACGCTTCGCCCTCAACAACCCGAGCGGTGCGGAACGGTCCTTCCTCGCCGCAGAAAGCCTCGAGTCCGCGGGGGAAAGGTTGCCGGACGACTTCAGCTTTCCCGGAATGGATCTGGAGCGGTATCCGATCAACCCCAGCCGGCGCAGATTCGAGACCGCCGCCGACGCGTTTCGGTGGATCCTCAATACGACCGTCCCGTTCTTGTTCGGCGCCGACAAAGAGCCCTTCCGCGAACACGATGACTTCGCC
This sequence comes from Bryobacterales bacterium, assembly GCA_965222095.1. Lineage (GTDB taxonomy): Bacteria > Acidobacteriota > Terriglobia > Bryobacterales > UBA6623. Next base: position 227,828 of record CBDCTD010000003.1, on the reverse strand, counting down.
GGCCAATTCCGCTACCGGCTGCCCGAGCCCTCCGCACAATCGCCCCTCGAAGTAGCGCTGTTCAGCGACTGGGGCACGGGCGAATACCAGTCGAACTACATCTCCAAACAACTCGAAGACCGCCGCTTTCCGTTGGGTATCCATTGCGGGGATGTGTACTATGCCGGCCGCAAAGGCGAGTTCAAAAACTTTGTCCGGAAGCCCCTCCAGAACGTCGTGGGCCAGACGGAACTGTTCTTTCTCAACGCCAACCACGAGATGTTCCGCGGTGGGCGCTGGTACTTTGACCACATCGATCGGAAAAGGCTGGATCACCCCGGGCGGCAGCGTCAGGAGGGTAGCTACTTTGCCCTGGAATCAGAAAAGTTTCAATTGATCGGGATCGACACCGCCTACCACGAGGACGGGCGCTTCGAGCAGGCAGCTCTTCTGGGCTGGCTGGAGGAACGGCTCGTGGACGGCCGGCAGTCGGGCCGCTCGAACATTCTGTTCAGCGCCAACCATCCGTACGAATACGGAGAGGATGAACTGACCGATCTGTTGACGTCGGACCTGCGTGACCTGGCCGGCCGGCAGCTGATTGACATGTGGTTCTGGGGCAACACTCACTACTGCGCCTTGTTCAACCATGGGACGGAGAGCCCTTTCATTGGAAGCTGCATCGGGCACGGAGGCTACCCCTACGGACGCAAGCGGCACGGCGAGCCGTCACCGGCGCCGCTTTCGTTCCTGGAAACCCAGGCTCGTTTCCCAGCTTCCACTGGCCTGCGGCAGGGGCGCGGCAACAATGGCTTTTGCGTGATGACGCTCCATGCGGATGGCAGCGTCGGCCTGCGTTACTTGGACTGGATGACGAGGGTCCGAGCGGAAGCTGACATTGCTCGTGACTCGGCCGGGCGTCTGGCCATAGGGGCGGTCCGACCGTTCTAGTGCGTAGTTGCAAAAGTTCACACTCTCGCGACAAGCAAAGCAGAGCCGCGAAAGCGAGTGAGCGGTCATGGCCCGGCGACAAGCAAAACAGAGCTGCGGACGGAAGTCCGGCGGTCTTGACTTTGGCGTTTTGAAAGCAAGTTTGAGGCGGGTCGGCCTGTGGTTGTTTGCGGGGGGCGCGGCGGGAACGCCTGACGCGGACACCGCCGGAAAGGCGGGTCCGCGCTACGAGCTTCCTGGCAATACGGGCAGAGACTGCCGTGGACCGACACGGCGGTCCGCGCCTGCAACGTCAAAGGATGCCGTCCGCTAGGGGCTGCGTCACCGTCAGTGCTAGGCCGGCCGCAAGGGCGTTGCACCGGTGTCGGTGGGAGCGTATCCTCTTAGGTGGCTAGCCACTCGCTATCGTGATACCACTGACATTCGCAGAATACTGTCACGAATGCCGGTCGGAAACTCGCAGTGGTGAAAAGAGCGCGACATGTCGCGCCTGTAGAGACCAACGCGACCGTTCATCCGCCTTGTGAAAGCGCGGTCCCTGCCGAAAGCCAAGCCCGCCATTACATTTTGCGAACACCGGTAGGACGGGAGGTTCCATGGCAGTGCTCGATCTCGATCGCCACGTCGCTGAGTTAGAAAAAGACGGTTACACGGTCGTGCCCGACGTCATCTCAGACTCGGAACGAGCGGCGATGCGGCAAGCAATGCACGAGACGCTGGACGCCGAAAAGGAAATCGCCCGCAGGTTCCGCTCGCAGACAGAGGACCTCTTGCATTGCTTTAACGTTCAGAGCAAACACCCTTTCTTTTATGGATTCCCCCTTCGGTCCCCTAAGCCGCTCCAGGTCGCCCGCAAAGTGTTGGGCGAGGACATGTTCATCCATAACGCGGCGATCCGAATCCCGATGCCGACCGGCAGCAAAGAGACCATGCGGATGGGCGGACAGCTCCATGTCGATTGGCACGACTTTACCGTGCTGCCTTTCGTTGGGGGCAAACATTACCCACTAGCGGTTCAGTCGGCCTGGTGTGTTTCTGAATTCACCAAAGAGAATGGCGGCACGTTGGTCTGGCCCGGGTCTCACCTGTCGCTCGAAGCACCGTTCCAGGATTCGAGCACCCTGCCGCCGGGATATATATCTCTGGAAGCGCCGGCCGGGGCGGTCGTCATGTGGGACTCGGCTCTCTGGCACACAGCCGGGGTGAATCACAGCGATGAGCCGCGCTATTCCGTCATCACGTATTTCCAACGCGTTTGGCTCAAGGGCTTCAACGATTGCCACCACTTCGCTTCGCCGGAAGTACGCGCCCAAATGAACGAAGAGGAGAGGCGGATCTGGGGCCTGGCCGGAACGGTCCCGCCGGGCACTCAGCTTCGTGGGATGGCGCCGGAGCAGATCGCCGCGCTTACGCCGGAAGAGAAATCGGTGCTCAACCTTCCCGTGTATGTTTGATGTGTGCAGCCGAGGTGTGAATAGCACGACCCTGCCGGGTCCGCTTGGCGATCCTCAGTTCGTTGGCGGCGGATCGGAGGCTCGTCGGTGGAAGCAATAGAGCGCCGACGTTGTCCGGATGTAGAGGCGGCCTGCCGCAACCGCGGGGGTTGCATAAACGTTTTCTTCGAGGTCGTTCGTCGCCAGCACTTCCCATCGTGGACCCGCCCTGATAACCACAGCCTTGCCGGACTCGCTGACGACGTAGATCTTGCCGTCGGCGATGATCGGGCTGGCGTAGTAATGGCCCATCGCTTCGCGAAGGCGTCCTTGTTTGTGAACAGCTCCCGTTTGTGCGTCGAGGCTTGTGAAGATCCCGCCATTGCGCACGAGATATGTGATTCCAGCATGGAAGAGCGGTGTCGGCACGTTGGGGAGTGCTCTTTGGTACCTCCAAAGCACACTTGACGCAGGCTGCTCCCCGCGCCCGCTCGGGAGCACGGCCCAGACGCCGCCGGCCGCCGTCTCGGCCAAGATGGGGGCATCGTATTCGGCCTTGCTGACAATGCCGTCCCCGTTCGTATCTAAGCTTTCTAGGTACTTGCGGCCACCCTCGTTCGGAGCCTCCGCTACCTTCACGCGGCCGTCGCCGTCCACGTCTCGCCCCTCGGCGAACTTTTCGAAGTCCGGGACAAACTCGCCAATGCCTTTGACATTGATGTAGACGACGCCGTCGCCGACGATTGGTGACCCCTTCGACAGCTTGGCGAAACCTGGTACCCACCAGAGTTTCTCGCCGCTATCGGCGGAGTAGCCCGCGAGCTCGCTTTGTCCCGAGACGACGATCTCTGTAGCGGACTCGGTGACGCGGACCGTCGGTGTCGAGAATGCGCCCGAACCATCCGGGCGTGCGGTCTTCCAAAACAACTCACCGTTGTCGGCGTCGAACGCTGCGAGATAGGAACCCTTCTCCTGATCCGCAATCAGGATCACTTTGCCATCCGCCAAGATCGGCGACGCGCCCATGCCGTGTGAGATCTCAAACGGCCCCAGGGGGACTGTCCACAACAGCCTGCCGGCAGGCCCGAGGGCCGCCAGTCCGAATTCAGAAAAGAACGCGTAGATGTTTTTCCCATCGCTGACCGGTGTCGGCGAGGCAGCGTCGTTAAGCCGGTGGCGACGCTCGGTCCGCTCGGCAATGACGTGCCGGCGCCACAACTCGGCACCGCTTTCGCGGTCTAAGCAGAGAACGATGCGCTTGTCATCCTCGTGGGCGGTGAGGAAGATTCGTTCGCCCGCGACGACCGGAGATGATCTGCCCGGCGGTACGGTGGCCTTCCAGGCAACGTTTTCATTGCGACCAAAGTCTATGGGTAGTCCCTTCGAAACAGAAGATCCGCCGCCGTTTGGGCCCCGAAAGCGAGGCCAGTCCGCGCCCTCTAGGGAGCAACACATGACCATGAGAATAGCGACGGCTTGGAGCGGGCGAACCACACGCCAACCTTACATCGTGCGACCGACTGGTGGCAAGAGTATTACGCCCTGGGGGCGCGCGGCAAGAAGCCGAGAGAGGAAAACGGCGGACGAGAACGTGTAGAAAAATAGCGGGGACACTAAACTACGAGCCCGATAGACACTCTGTTTGCAGGCTGGACGCTGCTACGCTGTCCTCAATCGCCAGTAGATAACAGCTCTCCGGCTTCCAACGTGCCCCAGAACGCATAGTCGGCATGATGCACGACTGTATTTTCCAGACTCCGGACCACCAGCTCGCCCTCGCCCGAATGGGCTGCGGCCATGTGGGCCACCTCCTCCGGCAGCCCGACGCTCAGACAGATGTGCACACCGTAGGCCGGATGTCGGATCGAGGGTAATCCAGCCGCTCGAGGCGCCCCCTTCCAGCGCGCTTGGTTTTTCGGGTCGAACTCCCATGGCTTGCCCACATCGTGGCACAAGGCCCCGGCAATCAGTATGTCGCGGTTGATTTTCAAATCCGGGAACATCGTCGTCATCTCACCCGCAATCGCTATTGCGAGCCGTGTCACACCGCGGATGTGATCCGTCTGCGTTCCGGTCTTCAGCGGCGGAGTGTCGGGATTCCCCGACGGCCTGATCTGGGAGATCGCCCTAAAGCTACTCTCGCCTAGCGAACTAGCCCAAGCCTCGACCACCTTCTTCTGCAGTTCCGAATCGGAAATCTCTTCAATCTCGGGCAACTCCTCCCGAACTTTTGCGCGTAAGGCATCTGTCGCTGGCATAACAACTCCTCCTAGAAAACAAAAGAACTTAGAATCAAGAGAACACACCGCCGATAGTGATAGTCCGGTCAGGAGAACGGGGTGGCGGTCAAGCTATCTTATAATACGTAGCCGCAGCGTGATAGCGTTCGCGATGTTGATGGTCTTTCGCCAGATGAACAGGCTGAACTCTTTGGGCACTCCTACCCGCTCCGACAAACTAGAATCGTGAGCCTCGCGCTCGGAAGGTGGTCTCTGTTGAGCGCCGCTCTGCTGGCGGTGATCTTGGTGCCCTTCTTTCTGTACGAAGAGCCCATCACTCGCTGGACACAGGAGTTCGTCGAACGCGAGGGCGCACGCTGGGTTGTGGGCGGAGTCCTAGGTGGGATGCTCGCGACCGACGTTCTCCTGCCGATCCCCTCGAGTCTTGTAAGCACCGCCGCCGGCTACTTGCTGGGACTGTGGGCCGGCGCCGCCGTAACTTGGAGCGGCATGACGGTGGCGTGCCTGATCGGCTATCTACTGGGAGCAACAGCGGGCCGAGGAGTGACGCGGCGGTTCGTCGGCGAAGAAGAGTTACAGCGGGCCTCGCGCGCCCAGAGCCGTTTCGGGGACTGGGTAGTCGTGATCTTCCGAGCGGTCCCGGTGTTGGCCGAAGGTTCGGTCTTGTTCGCGGGAGTCACGCGCATGCCGTTCCGCAGATTTGTGTTCCTGGCGACGCTATCCAACCTGGGCATCGCGCTGACCTACTCGGCCGTTGGAGCGTACGCGCTCGAGGTCGAATCGTTTTTCCTGGCTTTTGGGGGTGCGATAGTCGTGCCGGGGGTCGCGATGTTGATTGCCCGCGTGAGGACGTGAAGGTGTCGGGGCGGAGAGAATCGTGTGAGGTTTTGAAATTGTCTCGGCAATGAGAACGCCCGTCGTTGCCCAGAGCCTCGACCGCATCTTTGCGGGTGCGGCGCCCCGCGGGGTGTGGCACGTGAACACCGGACCGCTTGCTTACAGGTCTGTGAAAAGACCTTCTGCTTTGGGAAACAATCAGGAATTTGGGGGCTTTCCGCTTGCTCACGCGCGCGGCTCGGAAGGGGCGTTGGCGTGCAACGCAGACCGCTGAAGGCTAAGACCCGGCCGGTCTTGTCGTCCGCTAGTTGCCTAGTTCAAAGACCGCCCGGAGCTTGCGCTTGACGCCGCGATAGAACGTTCCAAAATACGGACTCCCGAGATTGCTCTGGACGTCCTGTGGGTTGAAGGTGTTCAGCAGGTTGAAGAAGCGTATACCCGCCCGGAAGTGTCTTTTCTTGCCGGCCATCTGAATCGAGAATCGCTTCGTCACCTGAAGGTCCAAGGCCTTGTACACCGGGTACCGACCGGCCCGATGGCGCGCGCCGACGATATCGCGGTTCTGATCGATCGCGGAATAAGGGAAGCCGCTCCGCAATTCGAAGACGGGTACGGCTCGCAGGCCCCAGGGGATCCCGACTTCCGACCAAAACAGAAAGCGATTCGGCACGTCGAACGTGAGCGGGGCCCGTTCGTTGGGCCAAATGAGGGCAGAGGGCGTCGGCCAGTAGATCGACGCCAGATCGTTTAGGTCTCCGACCGAGGACGAGCGAACGTACGAAGCCGTCAAGTGCCCGCCCTCGCTGAGCCGGCAGCGTGCGCTGAACTGCCATTCTCGGTAGCTATCTCGGCCGCGGTTGCTCAAGGTAAGGAAGTCCCTGGCGGTCCCCAAATCAAGCGTTCCGACGCCCGACTCCGGTTCGACAAGCAGATTGCGCGTGGTTCTTCTTTGGTGATACCCAGCGCGCAGGAACAGATCGGGAATCGCCTCGCGGTCCAGCTGAAGGCTCCAGCTCAGGCTGCGGGCGTTCCGGATAGGCCCCTCGATGCGGCTCTCGAAGGCACGTTCGGACGAGATCCGCCCATCCAGGCCGTATCGCGTCTCGGTGCGTTGTGGAAATTGTAGGAACGTGGGTACTGTGAGGCTGATTCGGTCAAAGAAGAGGCCGGCGCCGCCCCGCAGCAGCGTCCTCGCGGCCTTTCCGATCGCATACGCGAACCCGGCTCGATAAGAGGGATTGGCTTGGCCGGCAATGGAGTCGCGTTCGAGCCTCAGGCCCAGATCGAGCGTCAGGGGCGAAGCGACTTCCCACTTGTCTTGGAGGAACAGTGCGTAGTCGTTCTTAGAGGCGCGCACGCCGGCGGGTGGTGTGAAGTCCAGTTGTAGGACCGGCTGATCCTCGATCCCCAGCCACGTGACTGGCCTGAAAACCTGATCGCCGTGATAGCTCTCCGCTCCAAGCTGGAATCCAGTCTTGAGTTGGTGATGCCCAATAGCATCCAAAGGGGCTAAGCGGTACAGCTCCGACCACTTCCTTCGAATCGTGCTGCGGCTCTGTCGATTGAAGAACCCGCCACTGGCTCGTTCGAGTCCAATCCGTGCCGGACCGGAGCTGAGGGGTTTTACGTCACTGTCGAGATTCTGATAAGAAAGCTGCGAGAGAAGCGTCGCGCCGGAGCCGAATTCATGGTTGTTTCGCAGGGTTGCCAAGCGCCCCCGACGTCGCAAGTCAGACGTGGCTTGCTGAGGAGTAAATGCGTTGAGCCCGAAGAAGTTCAGCTTCTCGGGGTAAATCAGCATGTTCGCGGTCGTAACGTTGCGGTCCGAATGGCGGGCGTCGACTTGGGTGAAGACGCTTAGGGCCTCGCGCTCGACGTCCCTTTCCAGTAGGGGTAGGTTGGCGTCCTCCTGGTCGGCCCGTACGAACTGGTACTCCGTCGAGTGAAAGAAACCAAGCTTGCCCTTCCGAATGGGGCCCGTGACCGTGAATCGCGGGGTGCTCGACTCGATCCCCATGATCGCTCCATCTCGTCTGCGGATCCGCGGAGTGAAATTCTGGAGACTGATTTTGAGCTTCGACAAGTTAGCGGGCTTCGTCTCGACAGTCGAGACTGCTCCGGCGAAGCCGCCGTATTGCGTGTCGTAAGGGCTGGTGAGAACCTGCACGCTCGACACCGTCTCGGTGGGCAAGTTGATCTGGGTTGTCCGAGTGACCGGGTCGGTGACATCCGCTCCGTTGAGCTCCGTGGCGCTCTGCGACGCACGAGCGCCGCTCATGTTGATCTCGCCGGACGGTCCCCGCAGCACCCCGGGAATCAGAGGCATCACGTCCTCGAAGCTGCGGTTGGCTTTAGGGGCGTTGTGGAGAGTGGAGACACCCACCGACCCCGTTGAGGAGGTTTCCGTCGGGTCGATCTCAATGACCGCGGCGGTCACTTGGACGGACTCAACGACCTGCTCGATCTCCATCTCGACGCTGATCAGATCCGGTTCATCCGGCCATGGGACACAAAACACCCCACTCTGGCCTCGGAGTTCGGTGCTTTTCCCCACCACGAGGTAACAGCCTTCGTCAACGTCCTTGAATCGAAACACGCCCGAGCGGTTGGTTTTGACCTGAAGCGGCGGCGAAGCGCCCGCCGCGTCTTCAGAAACCGAAGTCAGCTCCATTGTTGCGCCAGCCACAGAGAAGCTTTGCCCATCCGGCCCTCGAACAACCGCCCGACCGGTCACTGGCGAACCCGACTCCTGCGCAGAGGCCTCGCTCGAATACGCCAGACAGCCAATCGCCAACAGCAGGAACGGCCAGACGACGGTCACAGGCTTGACGGAAAAGCGGGCGGCAAGAATGCGGCCGACCCCGTGGGATCCGCCGTTCTCCCCCGTGCTGATGGTATTGGCAAACACTCTTGAATGTGAGAAACCTCAGGCTACCGACCGACTTTGAAGCCTCTCTGAATGCTAGCGCATTTTTCTAGGCGTGCCTGTGCTTTCCTACTATCCGAATCCACTCAGGGACCGGATCTTCAGGCAACTTTCAGACTTCTGTGACTCGAAATCGATCCCCCAGCGGGTTCGGACTCGGGCTGTCCATTGTGAAACGGATTAAGGAGTCAATCTGCTCGCAGAGGACCGATCCGGGGTAGACGAAAGCCGCCAGGATACGCACTCCCCCAACCAGTTCCCCTACAACATATTGTAGATCGCACGAGCGTCGGAATCTCCTGGCGGGGTGTTCTGGCATACGGACTCTCTTGGTGGCGCACGCTCCCGGTGCGCCGGTGCGTCGGTGCTCTGTCGACGCGAGGTGATTGGCTACGTGCGCCTACCGGGATTTAGGAGGTCCCCGCGTGATGGTCTACCGGGCCACAGCCGTGGCCCAGACCCGGCGCGTTCGCGATCGCGTTGGTGATGTAATTTTTCGCCGCGGCCACGGCTTCCGCCAGCGAATGTCCCTTGGCAAGCTCGGCGGTAATAGCTGCAGAATAGGTACAGCCAGTGCCGTGCGTGTGCGACGATTCGATTCGCCGGGTCCGGAAGTGTTCGAGGCGGTTGCCGTCGAATAGCACGTCAACCGCATCCTCGCGCAAATGACCGCCTTTGACGAGGACAGCTTTAGCCCCTTGCTCAGCTATCTTTCGGGCGGCGTCTTCCATGGCGGGCACGTTCTCTACCGCAGCCCCTGTCAACGCAGCCGCCTCATGCAGGTTCGGGGTGACGAGGAAAGTATGGGGAAGCAGCTTCGCCGAAAAAGCCTGGCGGGCCTCCTCGGCAATCAGTGGCGCACCATGCTTGCTAATCATCACCGGATCGACGACAAGGGGAACGTCGATTGTTTGGGCCCAAGCCGCGACGATTTCGATGATTTCGCTCGTGCCCAGTGCCCCGGTTTTCGCCGCCTGAGGAGGAATATCTCGCGTTACCGCCCGGAGCTGCTTCTCGACATACCCCGGCTCGAGAGGGTCAACCGAGAAGACGTTCTCGGTATTCTGGACCGTGAGTAGTGTAACCACGCTCATTCCGTAGACACCGAACTGATGGAAGGTTTTCAGATCGGCCTGGATGCCCGCTCCCCCGGAGGGATCCGATCCGGCGATCGTAAGTGCGACGGGTTTCACGGGTGTCCCCCTGAGATTTGAGCACGAGTTTCCCAAGCAGCCGAGAAAAAATCCACCTCGCATTGCATCGCGTAGCGATATGCTTGCCGCACGGCCGGCGTGTCCGAGGAGAAACGGTCGAGCAGGCTATCGATGTGGTCGGCCAGCTCCTGCATGTCGGGTCCACTATACGTGGTAATCCAGCGTCCGTAGGGATGAACTGTCACTTTCCCCTCGTCGCCGATTTGCAGCAACAGTTCCTTCCCCAAGAACGCGTACAGACGCATACAGGGCGTCAAGGCCGCGAGGACCTCTCCTAGCGAACCATGCCAAGCGGTGGCCAGAAGGAAATCGGTATAGGTTCGGCAAGCTGGATTGGGCTGAACCTCGCTCAGATCGATCTTCAGTTCGGCGGCATACGCAGCGTGCAGCTTGAGCTCGTCGCGAACGCCGCCGATGAGTCGATGAAAGAGACCGATCGGCTCCGAGCCTCGGCTGCGGGCCAGCGCCAAAGCGTACGCCCGGGCGAAGGCTTCGAGGAAAAAGGCGTCTTGGGCGATGTAGTCACGAAATACCTCCGGCGCCAGCGTGCCATCACGCAACGCTTCGACGAACGGGTGGCCAAGGGACGCCTGCGCCAGGTCGTTGTTTTGCTTCCACAGGCGCTCGTGCAGCACCTAGCCCTCCCAGGCCATCGTCCAGAAATCGCGCTCGAACTCAAGGACTCTGTTGAAAGCGTCCTGCTGTGCCGGATCGCGGTTGTCTTCGGCCAAGCGGCGCAGCGACAGGACGTAGTCCTTGAACGCCTCACTCGACCAGCGCTCGATGAATTCCGTGTAGGGTCCCTCGGGAGCCAACGCGCTCCACGCCGCCAAGTAGGAGGCCTCGACCGCAAACAGAATCGCTAGCAACAACGGATAACGCTCCGTGTGGGCCGAATGCAGTAGAAAATCCGTGTAGCGACGGCAGGCCGGGTGTGTGGAAACCCCAAGTTCAAGCTGAAGTCGTCTGGCATGCGATTCGAACCACGCCAACTCCGCATCGAGAGCCCCCAGCCCCTGGATCAAGGGCTTGTGGCAGGCACGGGGAACTTTCGAGACGACCACGGCTTGGAAGACGGTGAGTTCGGTGGCGAAAAGGTAGTCTTGCGACAGCCAGCGGCCGAACACTAGAGGGGCGACATCGCCTGTGGCCACGGCGTCCAGGAAAGGCGAGGTTGTAGCCTCGGCCCAAAGCGGTCCCGAGTTTTGGATGAGTTCGGTGTCGAGGAGGGCACCCAGGTCAGCCACAACCTCATTCTAGACGGGGTGAGTAGTTGGGGGGCTGTGAGTCTTGGCGAGCTGGCGGCGCTTCAAGCACGTGCGCCTCTGGGAGAGCGCACTTCGAATGGTCAATCACCCGGGCGGAGCCGTAGGTACCGGAGTACAACGAGATGCGGCAAAGACCGGATGTGGCATCACTCACGCGGCACGAACGGCAGACCCACCGAAAACCAACGCCGGAGTAAACCCCTCCGCACCTCTGACCGATCAACTGAATGGACCCTGCGAGCCCGAACTGCCCCGGACCTACGATAATCTTGAAACCGTAGAATCCCAGACTCTTTCCCAAGGTTGGGAGGGCGCGGGCGGCCTTACTATTTCCCGCTGCCTGCCATCGGGAGGGCAAAAGCAAACCGCTTATCAACGTAGTCCCGTACTGAGCGTATGGTTTCGATCGTGCCGTAGAGGAATAGGCCCATGGGATCTTCGTTTCCTGACACAGCAACCTTTCGGATCAGAGCCGTCTCACCCTCAGCGGCCAGAAAACCGATGCCGCCGGTCTCGAATTGGGCATCCTTCCAGTAGTCGATGCCTTTTCCGTTCAGCAAGGTGTCAATCTGATCTCCCCTCAAACGAACGGAGACGCGGTTGAAATCCTCCCGCGCAAACTCCGCTGGGACTGCAATCGGGCTTGCCGGCGCTACAGGTTTCCCCTGCGCCACGGCATAGCGCACCAAGCTGTATTCGCTGGACCCCTTGCGAACCGTCTTGTTCAACTTGAAGGCGTAGTAGTTCGCGTCGTCGGCCGCCCGAATAACCCAACCGACTGCTTTGGATTGAATCTTAGCTTCAAACTGTAACTTGTAGTCCGTCAGGTTGAGGGTGTCGCGGTGTAGGGTCAACCCTTTTTTGGGTGTAAGTCCCTCGTTGGTTATCTGGACGGAATCCTTGCTGAGCCAGTGGTCAGCGGTCTGCGTGAATTCGTCAACGATGAAGAAGGCGGCGCGCTTTCGAACCGGTTGACCCAGTGACTCGGAATACTGGGACACTTGGCTGTTTACCGTCTCTACCCGACCGGAAACCCACGCTTGCACGGGATTGTAGAACGAACTGGCGAAAAGTACGATGATGACGATGAGCAAGGCTTGCGAGAAACGACGGCTGAAAATAACGCTGTGGACGTTCTCTTCCGTGAGCCACGCCGGTCGGGGAAGCGCTCGCAGCCATTTGCCCAACTTCCTCATGGCAACCTGCAGCTCGGGAAGCGGCTCACTTTTCTCCGTCGAACGATCCGCATCCCTGAGGCTTGTAAACCCCGAAGAAGCCATCCTCTTCTTTTTCCTGCTCTTCGTTAACCGCAGTCTCATGCCCATTTTCGGCTCTCCTCGACTTGTACCAGAAATCGCCAGCTAAACTTGACTGACCTGTCGCTACGCACGCTCGACGACTAAACCAGCCAAGTGCTCAATCAACATGGCAGCGCCCTGCGGGACCCTTCGTCCTAGCAAGTGCGGCGATTCGATTGGATGGGAAACGATCGTGCAAGTTCGACGCCGCACAACAGTTTCCCCCGCAGGCGGGATGCCATCGCATCATTTTCCCTCGCCACATACTTTTAGGCAATAGGCCCTCGGTTTCAATCTCAGCGCTAAATTGAGCTTGTTCGTACCAAAACTTTATAGGCCTGTATTTGATAAGTACTAGAACGACATAGTGTATTCAGCGTCTTAGCCAAAACGGTTCAGTCGGCGCTCAGGGTGCGCGCATGAGGGCTGATTCGCCTTGTACTAGTCAACACTAGGCGCTGAGGCTTCCGGTACTGAGCGTTCGGCGACCGCTGCAATGGTCTCCGCAAGGGTACGATGCTTGTTCCTGTTCTCGGGTGTTTCTCGAGCCAAGGGCGTCTTGCTCACCGTTTCGTAGATGTCGGCGGCGCCCCGGTGCAGGAAAGGCGTAACGCCTGTCGCTTGGAAGGTAGCAGCGATCTCTTGCATTTCGGCAATCCAGCGAGAAGCCTTAACCGGCAGTGCCGGAAGATGACGTTCCATGCGGCGGTGCGCCTCTGGCTGGCTAAAGGTGAACTCAGAGCGCAGCTCGTCCGACAAGCCCATGGACTCAGCCGCTGTAAGGACCGCAAAGTACAAAGCGAACGTTCCTTTCGTGAGACCGGCGTAGCACATCTTGATGGCAGACGCCCGCCCAACTTGATTGCCAATGTACCTCAAATCGATTTCCTTACTGGCGATCTCGGCCATGACGGCCGCGTGTTCTCCAGAAACATAAAATCTGGGCGGAACTCCTCGACCCGGCGGCTCACCGATGATAGAAGCGTCGATGAACCTGCCACCAGCACCCGCTATGATCTCGTCGATCGCCTCGGCTGTCCGCGGTGACACCGCGTTACAATCGGCGAAATACGCGTCGCGGCCCGTCCTTTGGAGGGCGGCAGCGACTTCCCGCGCGGCATTCTCCGCGGCGGCCGGAACGAGAATGGAAAGGATCAGATCGGCCTCGGACACCATCCGATCGAGGCTCCCGACATCCCGGATTCCAGCCTGTTCGGAAAGGCTTCGGGTTCTGTCGCTTCTCCCCTTGAGACAAGTGATAACGTCCAGCCCATGTTGGCCCAGAGCCCGGCCGACATCGTGGCCCATGTCGCCGGGGCTGAGGATGGCGACCGTTTTGAGTGGCATCGGTTTCCTCCCCTCGGTGGAGTGCTACCAGGGGGTCGCGTAGCTCAAACGCGCGTGGCTGTTGCCGGCACTTCCATGAATATTTTCATGGCCTCTTCCATAGGGTGACAGGGCAGCGACAACGGAACCTCGATCAACACCGGGCCGTCCGCGTCCAACGCGGATTTGATGGCTGAACCAAGTTCGCCGATCGCTTCGACTCGCCGCCCGCCGGCGCCGAATGCGTGGGCCAGCGCGACAAAGTCCGGGTTCACCAAGTCGGCGGCGTTGGTCCGCCCGTCGCCATAGCGCCCCTCCTGTTGCGGGCGCAGGATGCCATAGCCGTCGTCGTTGAAGACAATGACGACGACCGGCACACCGAACTGCACGGCTGTCCCCAGCTCCTGGCAAGTGAACTGGAACCCTCCATCACCCGCCAGCACGACCACCGGCCGCTCAGGGACGGCCAGCTTGGCGCCTATGGCCGCCGGCAGGCCGAACCCCAGTGCTCCAAAGCCCAGCGAATTGAAGTAGGTGCGGGGCTCGAAGACATCCAGCACGTGGTGGCACCAATAGGCAACGACTGTCAGGTCGCAGGCGATGACAGCCTCCCGGGGCAGGGCGGAACGCAGGGTTCGTATCAACTCAACAGCCTCGGGCGATTGTTTGTGAAAGGCCTTCATGAGACAAGACCGGAGTTCCGCCACTTCCGCGGCGCGAGAAGCTCGCGGCTCATCATCGCTACAGCGATCGAGCAGGGCTTCGAGAGCAAGTTTAGCGTCGCTCACAATGCCTTTCGAAACGGGGTAGTTGCGACCTATCTGCTCCCCGTCAACGTCAATCTGGATCAGATCATCCGGTAAGCGCAGTGACCAACGCGCAGTCTCCATTTCGGACAAACGAGTTCCGATGGCGAGCATCAAGTCGCAACTAGAAAGGTACTCGGTGGCAAGGGGATGGACGAGCGTGTTCCCGGCCGCTAGGGGGTGATCTTCCGGTAGGGATCCCTTGCCGTGCGTCGTGGAGAAGACAGGCGCCTCGAGCACTTCGGCCAAGCTGCGCAGCGCCGACGATGCGCCACTAATAACCACACCGCCGCCAGCCCAAATCAGCGGGCGCTTGGCCTTCTTGAGGAGATCCGCGGCCTTGTCCAAAGCATTCTCGTCAAGTTGCGGTGTCTTCAAGGAAGCAGGTTCCGGGATGTCGACTTCGCCGGAACCGTCCAAAATGTCGAACGGTATTTCCAGCACTGTCGGCCGTGGGCGACCACTCTTCATTTGGAGAAACGCCTCGCGTACGGCTTGAGGAATGGCTGCAACGCTCTCACAGCACCGGCTCCACTTGGTGACAGGCCGAAAGCCCGATAACTGATCAGGAGACTCGTGGCCGTAGCCTTTGCCCTGACCCAGGTGCTCCGAGCTTATCTGGCTGGCAATGAGAAGGACCGGGGAAGAATCGCTGTAGGCGGTACTCAGGGCGGTCAGGGCATTCATCACCGCGGGGCCCGTGGTCGTGATGCAGACGCCGGGGCGGCCGCTGGCGCGGGCGTAGCCGTCCGCCATGAAAGCCGCGCCCTGCTCGTGCCGCGCGAGAACGTGCTGGATGTCGGAATCAAGCAGCGCGTCGTAGATAGCAAGATTGTGGGTCCCTGGAATACCGAAAACGGTGCGAACTCCGTGTGCTACGAGCGACTTTACGACGGCCTCGCCCCCTGTGATCGCCATTCTCTTCAGACCTTTCTGTGGAAACCCTTGACCCTTGCGGAGAGCCGGAGCAACCGTGCCAACACAATAGTGTGATAGATCGAGAGGTCGTTGACAATCTTGGCCCTCTTTTCTCACCACCTGACAGCCGAAGCACGCGATAAGCAGGTGTAGTCGGGCCATATCGAGTTGTCTTCCGGGCCAGAGAGTGTGTACTATCATGACCCGGTGGGTGCAAATCGGAAATTCCGGCTCACCGTCTTGCGTGAGGGTTACGCATGGAACTGAAGGCTCTTTACTATCCCTACGCTCGGTGCTTCGATGAAGCCACGCTGAAGAGAGCAATCTTGCTCTTCGACGAAGTCGCCTTCATAGATCCAACGGACTCGAGCCTCAGGAACTTGCTGGTGACTGATGTTCGGGCATTAGCAGGGTCTGACGTCCGCGACGACCGAGCGTTGAACGAAACGTACCAATACCTCCAAGAGGAAAAGATTGTTAGGACCTACAACCCACTGGCAACCATCGCGAAGCACGATCAGCTGCTCTCCGCTGCACTGCGGGCGGACTTAGACAACGACGAGGTTTGGAAGCTCTGCACCGAGCCCGGCACTCCCTCCACATGGAGCTTGCTTCGGACGCGAATTCCACCTTCGTCATTCGAGTTCTTGAATCCGCAGATCTCCTCTCGTGTTTACTGGGGAACCGCGAGATCACAATCGTACTTCCACAAAACACCCGTCGATCTATCTCTGATGGATCCCCTTCCCAGCGCAGCGGCATCGGGCCCATTTGACCCCGACGATCTCACGAATACACCACCTGATTGGTATCGCTACCTGATCCACGACAGTAGGGAAGAGTACAAGATCGAAAGTGGGATGCGACGGCGAGACGCGGACTTCGAGAAGCTTCTAGAGGAGCGGCGGAACCCACTGGAAGATGACGAGGATGTGGACGAATCGGATAGGTCACGTTCGACCATTCAATTCGTCTGTGTGCTGCCATTCACCCACGGTTCCGTGGTCAATACCAATACCGCCCTCATGATCGCGGAGAAAGAGGGCTACATACCTTTCACGGACAGCGAGGTTCATCACAGGCTCCTAGCACTCAAGTTCAAGACTGCGAAAAAGGCACTTTCCACTTCTCCAAGAATATCCGGCGTCGCTCCTCTTGACCCGGAAAAGCTCCGACGTGTGGCTCTGACTTTGGTCGATGAGATGGTTCCTGATGAGTGCATCCGACGGATGTCGATCGAGGACTGCGTCCGCTACCGGTCAGCGTCGCAGGAAAGCTTCCAACGGCTCAAGGACATGGTGGGCGAGCTGACGGTTCAGATCGAGTCAGAACCTTGGGAGCCTGATTTCGAAAAGCAGATTCAAAAGCTTGTTCATCTGAAGATTCTTCCCGAGGCTCGCAAGGCAAAAGACAGCGGCCTCAAGGTATACGAGCAGCTCTTCGGCCGCATTGCGAAGAAGGCGTTTGCCGCACTGACCCCCTCGATGGGAGTGAGCATCTTCACGGGGCTATCACTGCCAGCGATGATCGCCTTGGGTGGTGCGGTTGCACTGGGAGCAGTCATGCCTGATGTCATTGAGGCCATCAACGAAACCCGTCAACACCGACGAAACGGCTTGACCTATCTGCTGAAGTTGACCTGACACAGCCCGGTCGCTGGCCAGATTCCCGGTAAGGCGTGGGCGCAAGACACCAGATTGTCCTTAACTCAGCCGGAAAACGCGCATAGCCCGCTTAGCCACTTTTTGCCCCTAGTGGACGTTCTCCCAGGGCCTCAACCCGCTGGCAAACCCGCGCCGGCAGCGCGGTTTGGCTCTCGGTGGGCCTCGCGCGGGATACCCTGGGCCGGCAGGGACAGGCGGAACGAGGTTCCCTGGCCTACGTTGCTTTCGACCGTCAGGGTCCCACCGTGGCGCTCGATGACGTTGCGCGCGGTGGGCAGCCCGAGACCCATGCCGATTCTCTTGCTCTTGGTCACGAAGCCAATGTCGAAGAGCCGACCAAGCTGATCGCGTGGAATGCCGTGACCCGTGTCCGCGATCCCGATATTCACAAGATCACCCTCAGCAGCGATCGATAGCGTGAGTGCCTTAGCTTCTACCTCGAGCTACGCCTAACAGTGATTCCTTGCTAACCTTTAACGGACATTTCCTTCACGTTGGCGCCAAGAGGTATTTGTTTGATGCATATTCTTCGCGGGTTCTCTGTACTAACCACGCTTCTTTTCACCACGGCATCCTTGGCCGAGGGCCAGATTACGCACGGCCCGATCCTCGGCCGCCTCAGCTCGGACGGCGTCGGCGTGTGGGCGCGCACCTCTCGGCCGGGCCCGTTCCGGGTAGTTTACGGCGAATCATCAAGCCCCAAGGGTCAAACCACCACTCCCGTGGAAACCCAGCTTGCCCACGACAATACGGGTTGGGTCCACATTAAGGGCCTTAAGCCTAATACGAAGTACTTCTACCGCGTAGCCACGGGAAGCGAAAACAACGCCGCTGGGGGGTCGTTTCGTACGCTTCCCCGCACCGCTGAGTACCGCGATCCCGAGCTGAATCCGCGGGGTGTCTTTAACTTCAGTTTCGAGTTCGGATGCGGCAACGCCCAGAGACCCGGGCACGGCGGGGGCTACGACGCACCGGCCTTCAAGACCATGTTCGAAAAACTCAAGGACAAGGTCCATTTCTCGATTCAAAACGGCGATTGGCTGTACGAGGATTCGCGAAGCTACTCGCCCGAGCAATGGGCACGACAGGCTGGGGTCGCCGCCGGTGAAGTGCCGGAAATCCTAAGCATTGCGCCGACACTCGCGGGTGTCTGGGAGAACTACAAGGTTTACCTCGATCGCGGAAGGAACCTCGCCAACTACCACCGCCATGTCCCGACCTTCTTCACCTTCGACGATCACGAGATCCTCAACGATGTTTGGGGCGCCGGCAGTCCGGGTCTTCGAGATCGGCGAGCGACTTTTCGCGACATCGGCGTGCAGGCTTGGTACGACTACCTCGGCTGGAGCAATCCCGTTGAGTTCGCTCAAGGAATCCACTTCGGACGCGCGGAGTTGAAAGCCGGGAGTGACGTCTTGACTGATCCAGAGGCGAATTTCACGAAGCTCGACTTGGAGCAGGCTGCGACATTACATGTCCACTGGGGCGGTCCGACGGCGGGCGTGGACGACAACGCTTTGGACGGCGTGGGCGGCGACCCGAATGCGGGCGTCTACGAGATCGTCGAGATCATCGATCGGCATCGGCTGCGCGTTCGTCCTCCAGCGAAGCAGAGTGGCGAAAGCTCGTATTCGATCGGACGCCGTTCCTACTCTCGTTTCCAGGTCGGCAACGCAGAGTTTTTCCTCACGGACACTCGGACTCACCGTCAAATGCACGACATCACGCAGCCCGATAAGCCCGGCCTCTCGATGCTCGGCCCCCGTCAGCGAAAGTGGCTGCTTGAGGGCATGCGCGCCAGCGATGCGGACTTCTTGTTCGTCGTCTCGAGCGTAAACTTCATGGTGCCCCATGTGGGGGGAGGCGGGGTTCGCCCGGAAAACAAGGACGACGCCTGGACCGTGTTCCTCGACGAGCGAGAGGCATTAATAGAGGCTTGGGACAAGTTGAACAAACCCGTTTTCGTCCTCACCGGCGACCTACACAACAGTTTCGCCATCAAGATCACCGATCGCGTCTGGGAGTTCGCCTCCGGCCCTCATAACTCCGACAACCATTGGTTCACTGACGAGGGCAGGCGCCCTGCCAATGGGCCATTTCAGTACGGGCCGCGGAAGTGCGACATTCGCTGGTCCACGTTCTTCCGCGACGACGTTCCTCGGGATCAGCTTCACTACCCCGTCTATTGTGTCGTGCAGATCAACAACGCCTTCAATAATCCTAAGAAACTTGGCCAAGAGCGCTGGGTCGCCTTCCCCCGTCCGCAGGCCATTTTTCAATACTACGATGGCCGGACCGGCGACTTGCTTTACGCCGAGTCGGTAGCTGCCGTTAGGTGACCCGTCTGCGGGCGCGATGAATCGCGCCCCTCGACTTTGGCGTTTTGAAAGCAGGTTCGAGGCGGAGACAGGAGGGGCAAGAGGTTCAAGGGGAAGCATAAAGCAAGGCGGTGGGGAGGGCTGCGCTGAGTTTTTGGGGGGTTGGAGTGGGCGAGGGGTTGGACGGGAAGCCGCAGAAACGACGCAAGCCTTCGCCCCACAGCTCGGCCCGCAGGTGCTGGATCAGATCGAGCGTCGTGGCGCGGGGCTTCGAGCGGCGCGCGCGCCATTTCGGGGGCGGCAGGGCGTCGGGGAAGCCCGCCGGGCCCCAAGTCTGGCGCGCCGCCAGCAACAACCAGGCGTAAGCAGCCACGATCAACTGCGGCACCGCTTCGACCGAGCGGGGATGTCTGACCCGCGCCTGTCCTACCCCCAACAGCGTCTTTTCGTCGCGGAAGTTGACCTCGATGTCCCAGCGCCAGACGTAGTGCTCGACGATCTGCTGGGGCGACAAGTCGGGATCGGTAGCGATCAGATAAGCGGGCCGGCGATACAGCAGGCGCGAGCCTTGGCGGGGCCGATAGCGCAGCGGGGCGATGATGACTAAACACAGATCGCAGTTCCCGCCGGCGGGACGCCAGCGCAGCCGAGTCAAGGTCTTGATGCGGAAGCGATGCCGCTTGCCGGCGGCGTAGGCGGTGACGATTTGCCAGCGAACGCTGTCATCCTGGCGCAGTTGTTCGGGAGTGGGAGGCCCGCTCGCCATAACGGCGGCGGCGGCCCGTGGCGGCTGCTTGGCCGGTCGGCAAGTAGTAGAGCTTGGCGTCTTGGCGGATGCGACCGATCAGCACGGTCTGGGGCGGCAGGTTTTTCAACACCGTGCGGTTGGTGAAGCGGCCGTCGACGAGCACTTCGAGTCGCCGCGAGGCATCGTCTTGCTCCAACTTCTGCCGCAGGGCGTGCAGGCGTTCGGCGCCCCGCTGGGCGAGCGAGGCGCGGCGGCAGGCGAGGCGGTATTGTTGTTGCTCCTGCTCAGGGGCGTTTCGCCGTGGTGTGGGTGGGGTCGGGGCGTGTTGGAAATCGAGCGGGATCAGGCGCGCCGCTGGGGGGTCGGCGCCGCCGGGCACAGCGGCCGAGATCTGGATGACGCGCTGAGCGCGAATCAGGTTGGTTTGGAAGGGCGGTCCCAGCGGATCGCGCCGCCAGGCGACGCCGGGAGTTTTGGCGCCCCGCTTGGGCAGCAGTGAGTCATCGAGTGCGACCACCAGAGGTGCGGTGGGGGACAGTTGCTCGAGCACTCCGCGGCGGACCACGCCGAACAGGTCTGGGGCCTCGACCCGGGCCTGGGAGAAGAGCCGATAGACGGCCGACCAGTCCTGGAAGCTGTCGCCGGCGGTGTGCAGCAACCCAGTCACGGTGTGGCGGCCGAGACAGACCAAGGCGCTCAGCATCAGGCTTTGGATCTTTTCTTGGACCCGCTGTTGGCGGCGGCCCTGGAGCGCTTGGCGGGCGAGGGCTTCGAGCTGGTCGAGGAGCCTCGGGGCGGAGTCTTTTTTTTTAACGCCGAGGGGGGCGGGTGCCGACGGTTCAACACCAGTTGGGAGCGGTCTTCGATGACCCACTCGACGGTTTCACCGCGCGAGAATTCCAGCGCCTGGGCCAAGGCGGAAGGGAAGTTGACGTACCACTGCTGACTGGCTTCGCGCTTAATGAGTTGGACTTTGGTGGGGTAACCCATGTCGTCTCCTTATCTAGTTATATAACTAGATACCAGAATACCCCACAATGTTTCGACCCAGCAAGGGTTTTTATCCCCTTGGCCCGCTCTCGTCCTCTTAAATGTGGGAATCTATCTAGTCAAACGCCAAACTCGAGAGGGGCGCGATTTATCGCGCCCCTACACCTCGAACGGCGGGAGTTTGCTTCTACTCCTGCCGAGCGCTGGTGAGAAATGCGGATTAGCCCTGGATTAGCCCTGGATTAGCCCCCGGCGAGTCTACGCTAGAACGGCCCTGGAAGTTGCCCTGCCAGTAGACCCTAACTTGGGATCAGGACCCCGCCCTCAGCGCGATTTCAGCTGGATTTGGAGCAGATTCCAGTCGGGGAAGGACGCCGGGTGTCCCAATGATTCCAGCTTGGTTTCGACTTCGCGAGCTTCCCGGGGGGCCAGTTCATCTTCGAAGCGGATGGGGAACTTCGCCAGGGCCGGCGCCGTCGTGCTGGCTCCCTCCGGCCTCAGATGGGCAACGAGGTTCAGTCGTTTTCGGGCAACCGTGCTGTGATTGATGACGACAGCCCGTACTTTGAGCAGCTCCGCTTGCTGGTCGTACCAGATACGAACACCGGCCACTTCGACATTCCTCAAACTGGGCGGCCTGGGGGGCGCGCTAAACAACTCCTCCTGAATATTCTCGAGCTGCAATCCGCCCGCGCTCCCAAAAAGGTCGGGGCGGGAAATGTAGAGGGCTGCGCCTACGGCAAAGATGAGGATGAAGGCGAAGACCGCCACGTGCGCGGGCCCGATCGTCCACGAAGCGCTCGTACGCCGCCGCTTGCGTAGCTTGGGACGGGCTAAAGCACGGCGCTTTCTGGGGGCGGCGGATTTGGGCTGCGCTTTGGTCCCCGGCTGCGCGCCGCATTGCGGACACTGTTCCTCATCGATATCGACCTCTCGGCCACAGCGCGGACATTCCCACGAAAACATTTAGTTTCCCCCAGCGAATTGTAGCATCGGCGAACTTCGGGCACGACCTCTAGGGACAGGCAACCGAGAGCCATACCTTGTCCGAGCGGAGCTTGCTCATCGGAGCGGCCTTCACTTAACGCCGCCGCTTCTGAGGTGCCTGTCCCCTCGGGGCACACTGCTTAGACGCCTGATCGTCTGCTAGCGTGTACAATGGCTGCGCGACGGTTGAAGAGGCTGTGAACTCTAGTAGGAACAGCACTGAGTTTTGCGTCGCCCTGAAGAACCCCAGTGGCTAACGATTCGCAATCTAACGGGGACGTGGTTCGCCACGGCCCCTACCCTGAGCTGACCTGGCCGGCAATCCTCGTCGGCTACCTGCTGGGATCGGTCATCTGCGTCTCGATCGGGTACGCCTCGTTGATTCTGGGCTTCTCGATCGAAGGGTCGGAGTTGGCTGCGATTTTGGGATGGGGCGTCCTAAGAGGAGCCCTGCGACGCACCAGCATTGTCGAAAACAACATCAACCAAACGCTCGCTTCCGCCGTGAATGGAGCTTCGGCGGGAATGATGTTCACGATTCCTGCCCTTTTCATTCTTAATCGACAATATCCCGGCGTGACGGACTTCAGCCCGGTGTTGATGGTGTTGGCGTGTATCTCGGGCGGATTGATCGGTCTGGCGTTCATTATTCCTTTGCGCAGGCAGATGATCGACCTTAGCCGTCTGGCGTATCCGGGGGGCATCGCCGTCGCCGCGATTCTGAAATCGCCGGGGGCGGGCTTGCGGAAGTCGATGTTGCTGCTGGGCGGAGCGCTTGTTTCGGGGTTGGTGCACGTCATCGTGTTGCAATTCGCCGGCTCGGAAGACTTCGCGCTCGGTGCAATGATGGGTTGGCCTTCGTTCTTGAATCTGACTTTCTACCTGTCGATGCTGACGATCGGGGTGGGATTTCTTTCCGGCCGAGGTGGGCTGATCTTTGGATTGGGAGGATTCCTGTGCTACTGGGTGCTGTCACCGCTGCTGATCTCCTATGGAGCGCCTGAGGTGCTGGCATTGGCGGAATCAGCCGGAAGTGGGCTTCCGAACGCATTTCGCGCAGCGCTGTTCCGACCGCTAGGCATCGGCATACTGATCGGCGCGGCGATCGGAGGCATCGTCGCCGCGGCTCCGTTGATTCTGGGTGCGATCCGGTCGATGCAGGATGCCGCTCGCGAGCGAGGCCCCGGAAAGCTTGGATCCGATGAGCTTCCCATCCAACTGCTTTACGGTGCGATCGGGTTCGGGACGTTGGCGCTGGTGGTCATCGCATTCCTGTCAACGCCCCACATGAGCCTTGGACGGGCGCTGGGCATGGCGTTACTCGGGTCGCTGTGGATTTGGGTTGCGGGCGTGATTGTCTCGGAGTGTCTGGGGCGGACGAACTGGTCTCCTCTTTCCGGCATGACGCTGATCGCGGTGACGATCTTGGTTTTTATTGGCAGCGGCCTGGCGGACCGGGAAGTGATCGTGAGCGGCATTATTGTGGGCGCGGCGATTTGTGTCGCCATCGCTCAGGCCGGGGACATGATGCTCGATCTCAAGGCCGGGTACCTGGTCGGAGCCAGCCCGCGGAAACAGCAAATCGCCCAGATGCTCGCGACTTGGCTGGGACCGATTTTGGTGATGGGGCTGATTTTCGTTTTGCACAGCTCTTACGAGTTAGGCAGTAGCCGGCTGCCGGCTCCGCAGGCGACCGCGCTCGCCGGCGTCATCGAGGGCATTCTCGGCGGAGATGTGCCTGCGTTCCGCTACGGGGCCGGCGCGGGACTCGGCGCGCTTCTGGCCTTCAGCGGCCTCGGCGGCATCGGAGTCCTGATCGGGCTTGGTTTCTACATGCCGTTCAACATCGTGTTGACCTACACGATCGGCTGTGGCGCGAGAATCATGATGGAACGGATCAAGGGTCAAGGGTTTATCGAGGATGTGGGAATCCCGGTCGCGGCGGGGCTGATCGTCGGCGAGGCGCTGGTGGGTGTAGGAACGGCCATGGCTCAGGTCTTCGGAGCCATGGGAGGAGGATAGCTCGAAGTGAGCGAAGGGGGTCGGAGAACGATCGGGCACCTGCTCCTGTGGGCGGGATTCCTGGCGGCGGCGTTCGTCTCCACCCGACAGCAGGATGCGGTCGAGTGGTCTTGGTATGCGGTGGCGGTAACCATAGGAGCCGCGGGGATCGTGATGCTACGGGCACGGGCTGCCACTTCCAGCGAAGGCAAGGCGCAGGCTGAAACTGAGGTAGCACGCCTGGGCGAAATCCTCGAGAAAATCGGTGCGGATTTGGCGCGGTTGAAGCGCGAACGGGACTCGATCGCCGTAGCAAATGTTCGCCATTCCATCGACGAACGCTTGGCGCCGCACTTGAGGGATTTTGCTGAGTCTCGCGAAGCGCTGAGCAGCGTTCATGGCTTGGAGGCGTACGTCGAAGTGATGAGCCGCTTCGCCGCCGCCGAGAGAAACATCAATCGGGCGTGGTCGGCTTCGGCGGACGGCTACGTCGATGAGGTTTGGGCGTGCGTGGAGCGGGCGGAAGGGTTGCTAAGAGAAGCCGCGAATGCCTTGGCTCAATATCGGAGCAGGCCGTCATGAAACGCAAGTGACACACGACTCGGCGTCGTTGAGGAAACGTCCTGGCGACACCTACTGAGCCTCGCAGGTTATGGTGACGTGGCTCGTGTTCGAACTGTAGGGGCACAGCATGCTGTGCCCGTGTTCCAAAGTCACGGTATTTTGCGAGCCTCAATAAAGACCAGCCGACGCGCGCGGCCGATCAGCGCCGGACCAATCAGAATGATACACTGTGTTTCGCAACTCGATTCACGGTTGGGATCGGGTTGATGGCAAAAACACATGCCGATTAGCGACGACTTGTTGGAGATCTTGTGTTGCCCGCGAACCAAAGTGCCGGTGCGCATGCTGCCTCAGGATCAGTTGGACAAACTCAACGAGAAGATCGCCGAGGGCTCGGTGAAGTACCACGACGGAAGCGACATCGAAAAGCCGCTGCAGGAAGGTCTGATCACCGAAGACGGACAGGTGGTCTATCGCATCGATGACGACATTCCTGTGATGCTGGTAGATCGGGGGATCCTAACCGACCAGCCAGGGGACTCCTAGCCCCCCCGGCGGAGGCGCTCCAAAAGGGCTATAGCTTCCCGGATATCGGCGCGCTGCTCTTCGCCGGTGATCTCTCGCTCGATGGACAACGGGCCTCGGTAGCCAAATCCTCTTAGTTTCTCGACGTAGCGTGCCATGCCGACATCCCCTTGGCCCAGAGGGACCTCCGTTCCCCAAATCCCTTTCTCCTTGGGCCAAAGCGCGTCCTTGCAGTGGACGCTGATAACCCACTCCTTGACCACCTCGAGCGCTTCGAGGGGCTCGCCGCAACCGTAGAGGATCATATTCGCCGGGTCGAAGTTGATGCCGAGATTGCCCCGGTCGACGTCGCGGATGAAGTTTCTCAGCTCAGTCGCCGACTCCTGGCCCGTTTCGAGACCGAAGCTTTGTCCGTTTCGGCGGCAGTGGTCGCACACCCGGCGAACCATGTCCCGTACTGCTACGTAGTCGGGATCATCACGGTCTTCCGAGAGGAAGCCGATGTGCGTTGCGACCTCCCCGACCCCGAGTGCCTTTGCAAAGTCCGAGCACTCATAGGTTCGTTTTTCGCGCTCTTCTCTCGTAGCGGAGGGGACGAAGCCAACCGTCGTCTGAACGGTTGGAATGTCGGCGTAGCTCTCTCCCTTGTACGCTGGAAAAACCGCAGTGACGGTGAAGTTCTGCTCTTCGAGGGCCCGGCCCCAGGCTTCAATGCCCGCGGCCGTGAGATCCGCGTCCGGGTCAATGCCGAGCTGGCCGCAGGTAACTCCCAACCCCTTGACTATTTGAACGATTTCGAAAAGTGTTCCGTCGATGCCGAGCTCGCCGCCCGTCCAGAACATCACTCCGACTTGCAAAGGTTCGAGTTGGTTCATCATGAATCAGAATCGGGTAAGGGAAGGCGTGGGAAAATCATCTCAGCCTCAAATTCGCGTGCCTGGGCGCAATGAATTGCGCCCCTACTTGACTGATGGGAAAACTCTTGGCCGCGTGTAGGGGCGTGATTCATCGCGCCCGCCTTCGGTACAAGTGATCCTTTCACACCTTCCGGCCCGCCGTGCCCCTACGATTCTCTGCGATATCCTGGTGCGATCCTCTTCATTGGTACTCACGATCGAGGCATAGAATCGAGCGCCCCGACTATCGTATCCACATCGAAAACGCAACCGCCCCACGTGCCCCCGCTGACCCGCTGCATGGCCGCCCAAAGTCGCGTGTCATCGGGAATTTGCGGATTCGCGGAGAGATCCTCCCGGGGCGGACGCTCGGCTAACACCCGCCTTCCCTGGTCGGCCCCGTACGTCTCCTCGCCGTGGCCCACGAGATCCAGCCGGCCTTCGAGCTTGTTTCGATCGATGCTGATCTCAATGCGATCGTCATCCAAGACTTTTCCGATCGGCCCTCCGGCCAGCGCCTCGGGCCCGACATGGCCGATGCAAGCTCCCGTAGAGACTCCCGAGAAACGGGCATCGGTGATCACAGCGACGTGTTTGCCGAATGATAGGTACTTGAGCGCGGAAGTGATCTGGAAGATCTCCTGCATGCCCGATCCCAAGGGACCACAACACGCCAGCACCATGATATCTCCAGGCTGAATGCCGCCACTTTTGATGGCCTCGATGGCGTCGGACTCACGTGTGAACACGCGTGCGCGGCCCAAGTTTCGATAGACTCCGTCGTCGCCGACTACGCTGGGATCGATGGCCGTGCTCTTCACGACCGACCCTTCCGGCGCAAGGTTGCCGCGGCAAAACGTGATGGTACTCGTCAGCCCTTCGAGGCGAGCTTTCTCGGGATCCATGATGACATCGTCGGGCTCGACGCCGTCTTGCTCCAAGAGCCGCCGGCGCAAGGCTTGTCGGCGCTCCGACTCCTGCCACCAATCAAGGACCGTGTCGAGCGACTCTCCGCTGACTGTCAACACAGTGGTGTCCAACAATTGCATCCGTCTCAGGTGAAGCATGACCTCGGGAACACCGCCCGCGAGAAAGACTTGCACCGTGGGATGCATTCTCGGCCCATTGGGCAGCACGTCCACGAGACGCGGCACACGGCGATTCATGTCGGCCCAGTCGTCGACCGTCGGTCGCGGTAGTCGGGCCGCGTGCGCAATGGCGGGAAGGTGCAGAAGAAGATTGGTTGATCCCCCAAACGCGGCGTGAACCGCCATGGCATTGCGAATGGAGGCCTCGTTGATAATGTCTTGGCACACGATCCCTCGGCGGTGCAGTTCGATTGCCGCTCGTGCGGACCGGCGTGCCATATCCTTCCAGATCGCTGCTCCGGAGCGGGCAAGTGCCGAGTGCGGCACCGACAGCCCCAGGGCCTCGCCCACGACTTGCGAGGTCGCCGCGGTGCCTAGGAACTGGCATCCTCCTCCGGGGGTGCCGCAAGCGCGACAGCCAAGAACGGATGCCTCCTCTACGCTCAACTCACCATGTGAAAAGCGAGCTCCCATGGATTGAACCGCCCCCGCGTCTTCGCCCTCCGAGGGTGGCAGCGTCACCCCGCCCGGGATCAGTACGCAAGGTAGTTTTTTCACCGACGCCAGCGCCATCATCATGGCGGGCAGACCTTTGTCGCAGGTGGCGACGCCGATGACCGCCTGACGAGTCGGCAGTGAACGAATCAGCCGCCGCAGAACCTGGGCTGCGTCGTTACGGTAAGGCAGGCTGTCCATCATGCCAGTGGTCCCTTGTGTTCGGCCGTCGCAAGGGTCGCTGCAAAACCCGGCGAAAGGAATGGCTCCGAGAGTCTTGATCTCTTCCGCCGCCGCTTCGACCAGCAGCCCGATCTCGAAGTGACCTGTGTGGAAGCCCAAAGCGAGCGGAGTGCCGTCGGGAGAGCGGACGCCGCCCTGCGTGCCGAGGATCAACATCTCGGGTCGTCCCAATTCGGCGGGATTCCAGCCCATGCCGGCGTTCTGTATCCAGCCGAAGATGTCGCCGCTCGGACTACGGCGAAGCATCTCGGCCGTCAGCGGCAGTTGACCGCTGGGTCCCGGCGCGCTCGTCCGAATCTCAAAAATAGAAGGATCACCGGAGTCGAAGATGTTGTTCATGGCACTACCCCACCGAATTATAGATCGCTCGGTGTCATCAGGACGAGCTGAGGGTCGAGAGAGGAAGTTGAACTGCGCCCCGCCGTGCGAGTATCACCGGCCGAGCTAGGCGCGGATCAGGTAGACCGCCACTTCAGCACGCAGATTCCGTAAAAAGCGAACCGGTCGGTCACCGCGTAGAAAGTATGACCGCTCGATCGAGAGACCCTCGCGGGTGAGCATTTCTTCGAAGTCCAAAATCGTAACGAAGTGAATGTTTGGGGAGTCGTACCATTCGTAAGGCAGGTGTCGCGTCTTGGGGGCATGGCCCGTTAATAGCAGGGAAGCGGGAACCGACCAGCGACCAAAATTGGGGAAGGCAATGATAAGCCGTTTGCCGACTCTCACCATTTCGCGCAAGACATCAAGCGGCCGATAGGTTTCCTGAAGCGTCTGGCTCAGAATCACATAGTCAAAACACTTGTTGGGGTAGTCCGCCAGTCCCTGGTCGATATCCCCTTGGAAAACCGAGAGGCCGTGCGCCACGCACTTGCGGACCTTGACCGGCGAAATCTCAACACCCCGGGCCTCAACTTGCTTTCGCTCGGCCAGCCACGCCAGCAGATCGCCTTCACCGCAGCCGAGGTCCAGCACGTTCGAGCCATTCGACACTAGCTCCCCGATGATTTTGTAATCACCACGTCCAAGAACCTCGGGGACAATAGCGCTAAGTTTGGCTTCGAGTGTGGCCATTGTGCACCATCATTATAATGGCGTCACCGGGAGCGCAATAGATTCCTGACTAAGCAAGCTTTTGTGAAGAGCATCGTCAGTCACCTCGCCGGCGCAGCGCGCCGCTCATCGTGGCGCGGGTCCCCAGACCTGCTGCCCACGATCCAAATTCTCACCGAATCTGACTCCACCGGGCCCTACGTGCCGGCCGAAGCGCGAGGGCGAGCTACACTCTCGATCTTCCGATAAGTGTTGTCCAGGAAATTCTTGACCAAGTCTGTCAGCTCCCCTACCTCAACCAGGAACGCGTCATGGCCGTGGTTGGAGGGAAGCTCGAGGTAGGTGACATCGAGGTTGCGGCCGCGGAGTGCGCTAACGATCTCCTGGGACTGGTAGCTGGGGTAGAGCCAGTCGGAAGTGAAGCTCACGACGAGGAATCGAGCCGTTGTGCGGGCTAGAGCTTCGCTGAAGGATCCGTGGCCTGCACTAAGATCGATGGAGTCCATGGCCCGCGTGATACATAAGTAGGAGTTGGCGTCGAAGCGGTTGACGAACTGGCCGCCGCGATAACGCAAGTAACTCTCGACTTCAAACAGGCCGGCGAATTCGTCGCTAGGATCTTCATCAGCGTGACGCCGGCGGCCAAACTTTTCGCGCATCGACTGATCGCTCATGTACGTGATGTGGCCGACCGCGCGGGCAACCGCGAGCCCACGCGCGGGGGTGGGTCCTTCGTAGTAGTCTCCGTCCGCGAAGTCGGGATCGGCCATGATGGCCAGGCGGCCGACTTCGTCGAAAGCGATCTGCTGCGCGGAGTGATGAGTGGTTGTGGCAATGGGCATGGCCGACGCCACATAGTCGGGGTAGTCGACCACCCATTGCAGCACCTGCATCCCGCCCATGGAGCCGCCCGCCGTCGAGAGCAACCGTTCAATGCCGAGGTGATCAACCAACTGTTTTTGCGTACGGACCATGTCGGCGATCGTTACAAAAGGGAATTGCGAACCGTAGGGTTTCCCGGTCGCCGGATTCGTCGAGCTGGGACCGGTTGTCCCGCGGCATCCGCCGAGCACGTTGGAGCAAATCACAAAGTACTTGTCCGTGTCGAAGGCCTTGCCGGCGCCGATCATGTTGTCCCACCAGCCGGGTTTGCCGTCTTCGTCGGAAATACCCGCGGCGTGCGCGTCCCCGGAGAAAGCGTGCGAGATGAGAATCGCGTTGCTACGGCGTTCGTTGAGTTCACCGTAGGCCTCGTATGCGACGTCCACGGGTGAGAGAGTCTCTCCGCAATCAAGCTTGAGAGAGTCGAAACGAACCGTTTGCGTGCTAACAATCATTAATGCCGGCTAGCTGACTGACCTTAGCTTAGGATACTGAAGCGGCTCCAAACTCGAAACCGCCCAACGGCCGTAAGCAGATGATGCAAAAAAATGGCAGCCCTTTCGGGCTGCCTCTTCCTTTACGCTAACCCAACTCAGACACCGGCATTCCAAGAGTCGGCACCGGCGCGGAGAGCTAAGCGGCCTTGCCGGCACCCGTTAAGATTGCCTGGCTCGGCCGCCCTTGCTCAGCTATCTTTTCTTGCGGGCTTTCTTCTTGGCTACCTTCTTCTTGGCTGCCTTCTTCTTGGTGGCCTTTTTGGCTTTCTTCTTGGCAGCCTTTTTTACCTTCTTCGGGGCGGCCTTTTTCTTCGCAGCCTTCCTCGGGGCGGCCTTTTTCTTCGCAGCCTTCTTCTTGGCTTTCTTCTTCGCCATAGCGATTCACCTCATTGATTAGGGTTCAACATGGTGGGCTCGGGAAACTGCCGCGTGACTTGACAATCAACAGCCATCTTCTCCCGCTCGCCCACTACATTGATCATCATAAATGTTTTAACATGTCTGGCACGAAAGTCAAAACATTTTTTTCGTTCATGTTTGGGCGGTGAAGTGACCGCAATCGCGTTCACATTCGGTACGAACGGACAAAGTTGCTCCAAACCCCTGTCAACAGGGCCTTCTGTGCACTCCCGCTATTTTTGTGTTATTTGCGCGAGTGTACATGACGGTTAAAACTTTTTTGTTCCAAAGTGCTTTCGATGCGCGATGCGCCTTACGAAACGCGCGAAGACACAACGCGAGCGCGTGTAGTTCGAACGACGAGAACCTCGATGCGCAACGCGATTCGCTCGTCGAATCGCCGACCGTCGAAGCAGTTTCTGAAACACGCGAGGGAAGGATGCAACCGGTTGCTGTCCCGCGTTCACCATTGTCTGTGTTGCATCGGTCGTCCAAAGTTCGGGGTCCAGTGAGAGCGGAGATGTCGAACCGGGTCTCTGTTCCGTTCCGCCGCCGTCGATCATTCGGATCAATGAGGGGCAACGTATGAATCCCAACGTTTCAGCCGCGCAGTGCGCATCGAGCCTTTGACGAATCGGGTCATCTACGCTACCTTCGACAGTATGAGGCGCTTTCGAACTCAGGGGATTCTGATTCTCTTCGCGTGCGGGCTGTTTTCACTGCCGCCGGCGCAGGCGCAGGACCTCGCGGCGTTCGAGGAGGCCGTCACCGAATTCGATTTGGACAACGGTTTGCACTTCATCGTGCTGGAGCGGCGCCAGGCTCCCGTCATTTCTTTTCGCACCCTTGCTGATGTTGGCAGTGTCGATGACCCCGCGGGACAAACGGGGATGGCTCACATGTTTGAGCACATGGCGTTCAAGGGAACGCCGACGATCGGAACAAAGGGCTACAAACAAGAACGCGAGGCGCTTGCCGTGCTGGAGCGAACCTATCAAGAGATCCAGGCGGAGCAGGGAAAGGGTCCGCGCGCGGACAAGGACCGGCTTGCGGAACTGGAGAAGGAATTTCAACAGAAGGTCGACGAAGCTGCTGAGCTGGCGAACGGTGACGAATACTCGCGCTTGATCGAGGAAAACGGCGGAGCGGGGCTCAACGCCGGCACGGGCTTGGATTATACGTTCTACCTCTACAGTTTGCCGGCGAACCGCGTGGAACTGTGGTTTTACCTCGAGTCGGAACGTTTTTTGAATCCCGTTCTCCGAGATTTTTACAAGGAGCGGGATGTCGTGCGCGAAGAGCGGCGACTGCGCACTGAATCGAACCCCCTCGGCAAGTTAATCGAAGCTTTTCTTGCCACCGCTTATCAGGCGCACCCCTATGGGCGGCCGGGCGTGGGGTGGGCAAGCGACATCGAGAGCTTGAGCGCCACGGAGGCGCGCCGCTTCTTTCAAAGCTACTACGCACCGGGTAACCTGACGGTCGCCATCGCCGGAGACGTTGATCCCGACGAGATGCGACGACTGGCCGAAGCCTATTTCGGGCGCCTGCCCAAAGGGTCGTTGCCACCCGCGGTCCGAACCGTCGAGCCACCGCAGCAGGGCGAGCGTCGGATCGAAGTCATATCCGAGGCCCAACCCACCATCGTGATCGGTTACAGTAAGCCCTCCCGGCAGCATCCTGATCGCGCCGTTTTCGACGTCATCTCGAGCGTCCTTAGCGGTGGACGCACAAGCTGGTTGTACAAAGATCTGGTTCGCGACAAGCAAGTTGCCGTAGTGGCTGGAGGCCTCCCGAACTTTCCCAGCGACAAGTACGCTTCTCTGTTTGTGTTTTATGCGATGCCGACCACCGGCCATACCGTCGAAGAGAACGAACAAGCGATGTATGAAGTCATCGAGAGGATCCGCACCGAGAAAGTGGACACCGATACATTGCAAATGGTGAAAACGAAAGCGCGAGCGTCGTTAATCAGAGGGCTCAACAACAACGCCGGGCTCGCTGGCGCGCTGGCGGAGAATTATGTCGCCTACGGAGATTGGCGCCAGATGTTTCGCCACCTTGACGAAATCAATCGCGTGACGGCTGACGATGTCCAGCGGGTGGCCAAAGAATACTTCCGTCGCGAACATCGAACCGTGGCCTATTCGGTCAAACCACCCGCGGATGAGGAGTCGAGCGGCGAAGAATCAAGCGGTGAAGAATCGAGCGGTGGGGAGTGACATGAGACGACGCTATAGGCCAACTGGTCTTTGCCTCCTTGTAGTGGTGTTGTGCTGGACTATCGCCTCGTCAAACGAGGTGCGGGCGGATCAGCATCGCAAGAAGAAGATCAAGGCGGCGTCCTCTCCCGCCGGGGTCATGAAGCGTTTCCCGCCGCTGCGGGAGGTCGACATCCCGGAAGTGGTCTCGCACACACTCTCCAACGGGATGGAGCTGTACCTTTTGGAAGACCACGACCTGCCTATCATCAACGGCTTTGCCTCGATTCGAACCGGAAATTTGTTTGATCCACCGGAAAAGATTGCTCTCGCGGGAATCACGGGAGAGGTTCTTCGTCTGGGCGGCACCGTTTCGCGGACTGGCCCCGAGATCGATGAAGAACTGGAAAGCATGGCCGCATCGGTCGAAACCAGCATCGGCGAGACCAGTGGGAGCGCCAACTTTTGGACGCTGAAGGAAAACATCGATCGCGTACTGGTGATCTACGCCGACGTGCTGATGAATCCCGCCTTCCGCCAGGACAAGCTTGACCTCATCAAGCAGCAGGTGCGTAGCGGCATTGCACGGCGCAACGACGACCCAGGGGGCATCGCAACCCGTGAGTTCACGAACCTAACCTATGGCCGACAGACCCCTTACGGATGGTCGTTGGAATATGAACACGTCGATCGTATCGAGAAGGAGGATCTGGAGGACTTCTTCGAGCGCTACTTTTTTCCGGCCAACATCAAACTTGCCATCTACGGTGATTTCTCGAGCGATGAGATGAAGGCCAAAGTCGAAAAGGTCTTCGAGAACTGGACGGTTCAGCAGCCCAGCGTGCCGCCGTTCCCCGAGGTCGAGCGAAAAGACAAGGGCGGCTTCTACTTGGCGGAAAAGCAGGATGTCAACCAAAGCAACATCCGCATTGGACACCTGGGTGGCCTCCGCAACGACAAAGACTACCCGGCGTTGAGGGTGATGGCCAGCATCCTGGGCGGCGGTTTCAAGAGCCGTTTGTTCCAGCGCATCCGCAGTGATCTGGGCTTGGCCTATTCCGTGGGAGCGTCATGGGGCGCCAACTACAATCATCCCGGGATTTTCC
The DNA here is from genome assembly GCA_965222095.1 of Bryobacterales bacterium. Taxonomy (GTDB): domain Bacteria; phylum Acidobacteriota; class Terriglobia; order Bryobacterales; family UBA6623. Next base: position 193,978 of record CBDCTD010000003.1, on the reverse strand, counting down.
GGGTCGGCATGGCCACCAAGTCGGAGTCCACCGTACAGGCAATCGAAGAGGTGATGGGGGAAATCGAGCGCATTCGTGCCGAGCCGGTCACCGATGCCGAGCTGCGAACTGCCAAGGACTCGGTGCTCAACAGTTTCGTATTCAACTTCGACACCAAGGGCAAGACACTCGGCCGCTTGATGAGATACCTCTACTGGGATTATCCGACGGACTTCATCTTCCAATACAGGGACAAGCTGGCTGCGGTCACTAAAGCGGATGTTCAGCGAGTGGCCAAGGAATACTTGCACCCCAAGTCAATGAAGCTGGTCGTGGTCGGCAAGCCTTCGGATTTCGACCGGCCTCTGGAAGACCTGGGTGAAGAAGTCCACAAGATTGACTTGACGATCTCGCAGCCCAAGCAAGAGCTGGCTGAGGCCGACGACTCCACCCTCGCCAGGGGAATCAAGATACTGCTGAAAGCCCAGGACGCCGCGGGCGGGGCGGACAAACTAGCGGCGGTGAAAGATTTGACAAGGAGAGGGAAGTTTGTGGCGATGGGAGGAATGATGACCGCCGAGCAAACGATGCACATTATCCTCCCCGACGTCTTTCGCCAGGAGATGCAAATGCCCTTCGGCCCCGTCGTGATCTTCGCTGCGGGCGATACTGGCTGGATGCAGGGACCACAGGGCCAGATGCCGTTGGCGGGTGCGGCCTTGAAGCAAGCCCAGGGCGCGCTTTTCCGCGTCCGTGAGTCGCTGCTTTTGAGCGACCGTGACGCCGAGCGTAAAGTCAATTTCGTCGAATCCAGCGAGTTAGAGGGGAAAGCCACTGAAGTGATCGAGGTCTCGGCCGGCGAGGGTCTTTCCGTCAAGCTGTGGATCGATTCGGCTTCCGGAGATGTACTCAAGACGGCGTACGCCGGGGCTGCGATGAGTGGAGCGCCGGCTGAGGTGGCGGAAATCTTCTCCGACTATCGCGAGGTCGATGGCATCCGCGTTCCCTTCCAGACGAAGATTCTCCAAAACGGCAAAGACTTCGCTGAGCTGACGGTAAGCGAGGCCGCCTACAACAGCGGACTCGAGAAAGAAGCGCTCTCGAAGCCGTAGGGCTCGTGGCAAAAGTCGTGCAGCAAAAAATAGGGACTGTCATCCGATTTTCGATTCTGTAACTGCTTTGTTTCCAGCGGGGTTAGAGGACGGAAATCGGTGACTGTACCATTTTTTGCGACGAAGGACTTTCGGCCCTGGCTGCTAGGGCTGTTTCGCCGTTGTCCACGGCGCCCGAGCTAGTGGGGAAGCCTTCCGCGATCAGGTTGTCTTTGACCAGGAGGAAGATGAATTGTTGAGACTTGACCTGCCGCCGGCAAAAGTTTCTATCATGCGGATGTTGGCGGCCTTGGCGTTCATCGCACTGTTGTTTTCCCCAGCGCCCTTAGCGTCGCACGAACCTCCAAAGGGCAGCTCGATCACGATCGTCGGGCACGTGGTTGACACGGCGTGCTACCTGACCCACGCCGCCCAGGGCCAGAAGCACGTCGAGTGCGCGACCGAGTGCGCCAAGGAAGGCATTCCGCTGGCCATCCTCGACAAGGACAGCAGTACTCTCTACCTGCCTCTGGCTTCCAAACATCACAAACACGCGAATGCCGAGCTGATGCCGTTCATCGAAAAGTCCGTCAAGGTGAAGGGCGTCGTGATGGAAAGGAACGGCATGAAGGCCCTTCTCATCGAGAAGATCGAAGCCGCGCCGTAGCGTTCTGCTGTCTGCCCTTACCGACACCGGCCAATCCGCACCCACACCCAAGAAACTGCCGAGTAGTGCCGGCTAGCTAGAGTACTCGTCACTTAGTGTGCTTCAGCCCCCGCAGGGGGCGTAGGATAATAGCCCACGGTGGAGCCACCAGGCGAAAACCGTGGGTTCGGTATGCACGAGTAAACAAGCCCCGGAGGGGCGCGGGAAGATCCCATCAACGCGCGGGTTCTACAACCTTCCTTCGCGCGTCGCAGGCTCGCTCGTCCTATCTGACCCCGGGGTAGAGAAGCTGCCCGCCGATCCGCACCACGCTCTGCTACAAACTGACGAGAGCCTCGATGTGATCCCGCGTGCCTGAAATAGGTTTCGCCGCGCGATTAGGTTGCGCCCTACACCGCAGTCCGCACTAGCGGCGGACGCCGGCAGGCTCGGGGCTACCCAGCGGCAGCTCCGCGAGGTTGTGCCACGAGCCATCGCTATGCTGCTGGACAAACGTTAGCCACTCCACGCGGATGGGAGGGGTCGGTCCAAACTCAGCCCAGTGGCGACGGGCCGCTTCGAGACACGGAGAGACCTTTTCGGGCGGCAACTCCTGAGCCAACGTAATGTGAGGAACGTATTCGAAGTCCTCGACGTGCTCAAAGGGTCCTGTGTTGAGAATGTCGTGCAGCAGCTTCAGTTCAGCGAAGCCCTGTTGGACCGACAACTTGATGACCTGGGTGTCCTCGAACAGATCGACCGACCCTAGACCCACTTCGAAGGCCCCAGAGCGGACTGCGATCTCGCGACACTGTGCGATGGCGTCCGGCGTAGGAACATAAAGCGGGCGGGGAGGGAGCACCGTAATGTGCGCCCTAAGCGGGCTGCCCGGCATCACTTCTCGTCGCACGCGCTCGACCAGATCCGCGATGGAGTTGTCCATATAACTCACCACCGCGAAAGAATTGATCAGCCCCACAAACGAACGCTCCACTCCGATGATCGGCCTACCCGGAAGCCAAGTTGAGACCCGGGCAAACAGACTCCCCGAGAAAACCGATCCATAACTCTAAGATGCACTGCAAGCTGCGAATGTTTCAAGCCCCCAGCCGGCAAAAAGCCGCCCGCCGAAACGGCCGCCTCCGCTCAGACACGTCCGGAAAGCCGCTACTTACTAAGCACCCAGCGGTGTCGCGGGAGTTGCATCTGAACCGTCATCAGTGCGTTCTACCGGCGGCACTTTGTCGGAGGCCCGATCGTCTACCCGGTGGGATGGCGTGCCTTCCTCGGCTTGCGGAATCTGCCATTCCGCCGGGTCGAAACCCCAAAAGTTGCACACCACGAGCGCTGCCCTATCGGACTCGAGCACGTCGCCGACTCCCAGCGGTCTAAACGCGTGCCGCGCCGATTCTTCTCCCCGTAGTTTCTGCCACGCCGAGTAAGGGCTCGGAGCCTCAATCTCCCCTGCCGGTTCGTAGTGAGATTGGTGCAATCGATACTTGCCCTCTCGCGGAGAAGCCTCGCGATAGGCAGGGACCTTGGAATCTTTCAGCAAGAGGACGCGGTAGCGACTCAACGTTATTTCAACCTCTAAGACCGCTGCGGCGCACACCAGTACGCATCAATACTACTTCGCCGTTCGGAGCCACGGCGCCAGATACTGCTTTCTCGCGAAGTCGCAGGCGCCGACCGCGGGCTTCGACCGCGTCGAACGAAGACTGCTGAAGCATCCATCCTCCGGTCAGAAAGTAGCCCGTGACGAATAGGGCAAGGAACGGCATCGTAGGCCAGTTCCCAATAAGCGCACAGTAAATCAGACAGCCTGCAAAATAGCATCCGATCACGAAATTGGCCGCCGGTAGCCATCCGCACGTCGGGCGATACTTCAGGCGCGCCAGGCGAGCGCGCCGGCGATCGGTAGAGTACTTCGCCGTACGCTCAAACGGCGATGCAATGCCCAACAGGGCCTCGAGGACAGCCTTGGTGTTTGTGATGGTCAGGCCGATTCCCACCGCCACGATCGCCGGCACGAGTAATAGTCTTCTCCGCCAATGGCGCGGGAAAAGCTCTTTCTGGCTCAAAAGATAAAAGGTCGTGAGCGAGCTAAAGGTGCCCAGGAACAAGGGCAAATCCAACAGTAGGAGATACCCGTCGAAAACGTAAAAGCGCACGATCAGGGAAGGCAGTAGCAGCACCGACAGCACCACGACCAGCGGGTAAGAGAGATTGGCGGTTAGGTGAAAGCACGCCTCCATCTTCACCGGCCAGGGCAAGTCCGACCGCAACAATCGAGGCAAAATCTTCTTTCCCGTCTGAATCAGTCCCTTCGCCCAGCGTGCCTGCTGGGTTTGAAACGAAGCCATCTCGGCGGGCAGCTCGGAAGGCACCTCGACATGGGGCAGGTAGAGAAACTTCCAGCCTTTCAACTGAGCGCGGTAGCTAAGGTCCGTGTCCTCGGTCAGAGTGTCGTGCTGCCAGCCGCCGGCATCTTCGATCATCGCCCGCCGCAACACGCCCGCGGTTCCGTTGAAATTGAAAAAGCGGCCGGAACGCGAGCGGCCCCCATGCTCGAAGACGAAGTGTCCATCCAACAGTACAGCCTGAACCTGTGTCAACAATGATTGGTCCCGGTTTCGATAACTCCACCGCGCCTGCACCACCCCGACCTGAGGGTCGGTGAAGTAATCAACCGTCCTCCTGAGGAAATCCGGGTTCGGCGAAAAATCAGCATCGAAAACGGCGATAAGCTCTCCACGCGCCCGTTCCAGACCTGCCTGCAGCGCCCCAGCCTTGTAGCCGCGGCGATGGTCGCGGTGGAGGTATTCGATGGGATACCCTAAGGCCGCGAAGCGCTCGGTGGACGCCTTTGCGACGGATCGAGTTTCGTCGGTGGAATCGTCGAGCACTTGAATCTGGAGCAGGTTCCGGGGATAGTCCAGCCGGCAGACGGTTTCAATCAGCTGTCCCACCACGTATTGTTCGTTGTAGATCGGCAGCTGTACCGTGACCCGAGGGAGGCTCTCGAAGCGTCTTGCCGGCGCCTCGCTCACCTTGGGGCGGCGCTTGTAGTAAAGATAGATCAACTGGTAACGGTGGAATCCGTAGACGCTGAGAACGCCCATAGTCACAAAATACGCCGTGACGGTCGCCAGCTCAGGCCAACTGAGATCGAGAATGCTCAAGACCATCGAGTCGGCTAGGGCGGTGATCCACATTTGGAAAAGGGCGGGGAGTTCCGGCATCGCCAGCGGAACGAAAGTGGCAAATAGTAGGGATCGCTAGATCCGACCGGACGACTAACAGTGCCAACCAGTCGCTACCGGCAACTTCTCCTGCTTGCTCTCTTGCTTGAGGTCGGTTTCGTGTGCCTTCAGCAGCTCGCGGACTTCGAGCTGAAGACCGTCGAGTTCATCGCGATCCAGCTATTAGAGTCCCTATTGTACATAGTTTGCTGCTTTTTGATAACCCGTCCTGCCAGCGGGGAGGCGCCGGCTCGGCGGGTGATGCTGCTGATCTGGGTCGCCGGCATCGCCTTCCGCTTGACGGTTGTGGGGGTCGATCCCACCCTCTCCGACGACTTGAATCGCTATCGCTGGCACGGCAAACTACAGGCCGCCGGGGGCAATCCATATCTGGAAACGCCGGCAGATCCGCGCTGGGAGTCGCTGCGCGATGCAACGTATCCGGACGTCAACCGCAAGGACCTTCCCTCCGTCTACGGGCCTGTGCTCGAGCACCTGTACGCAGGCTACTACCGATTGGTTGCCTGGCTCGAGAACGACGAGCTTCGACAGGTTTGGCTGTTCAAACTGCCCTTTGCGCTGATAGAGCTGGGGGTCGCCTTGGCGCTGGTGCGTCTGCTTGCGGTCATGGGCCTGCCTCGACAGTGGGTGCTGATCTACCTCTGGGCGCCGCTGATGGTGGTCGAGTTTTGGTCTCAAGGCCACAACGATCCGGTAGCGGTTCTTTTTCTGCTCCTGGCGTTGACCGCGGCCCTCGGGAGCCGCTGGAGTTGGGCCTTTGCGTGGTTGACCTTGGCTACCTTGACGAAGTTCTGGCCGGCCATCGTGTGGCCTTTCTTCTTGCTACGACGGGAAAAGGGCCGCTGGGTATTTCGTTGGAAGCCGGCGCTTGTCTCGATTCCGATTGCCGCTATTGTGAGTTGGCCTTACCGGGACGGTATCTGGAACGTTCAAGAGCTGCTCCAAGGCTTCCTTGGGGGATGGCGGAATAACGACAGCCTCTACGGCCTGCTCTATGCGCTCGCGGGCGAGGATTTCGAGCGCGGAACGACCATCGTCACGGGCTTGCTCGTGGTAGGACTCGCTGCTATTTGGTGGAAACAGATGCCGCTGGTTGAAAGCGTGCAGTGGGCTGTCGTCCTGCTATTGTTTCTTTCGGCCAACTGTTTCCCCTGGTACCTGAGTTGGTTGCTGCCGTTCTTGGCCGTCTATCCCAACGCGGCGCTTCTGCTGTGGACCGCGCTCGTCAGCCTCTCTTACCACGTCGTCATAGGGTACGGCGCCCTGGGCGTGTGGCAGGAGTCCCCGGAGTTTCGACTGCTGGAATACATTCCCGTATACGGGATGCTGATCGGACAGTTTCTGGCACGGAAGTGGCACCCAGAATGTTGCCGTGACAATACCTAGGGCCATCGCTTCCGCTTGCGTATGTACTGAGGTTCAGCGCTCAGGAAGTCGACAAACTCGGCCATATACGGAACGCCAAGGCTCTTCGGGTCCACCATCGAGTTCGTTGCCTGCGCGCTGTCCGAAGCACCAACTAACGCATCAGCGAGCGGTCTCAAGATTCTAAATAGGTGCACTTGGGCACGGGGCTGCGCAAGATCCAACATGCCAGTCAGCCTGGACGCCTGGTACAGCGAGAGGGACTGCCGATCCAAGCCATGTTGCACCCCATACGTGTATTCGCCCAGGAGTTCGTCAACAACGCGTGCGTTGCGTTCTATCCGATGTTTCGACCTCGCCGGAACGTCTTCCTCGATAACCCGCACAAGAATCGAGTTCCATTCCGCCAAGGGATCAAGGCTATGTTCGCCCGCGGCTAGCGAATCAAAATTGTGGTAGCGGGCTGCCTTACCGAAGCGGTTCAGCATCTGAACCATGTCTCGCTTAACGCCCTCAGCCACGGCCGCACGCACCTCCTTCGCCACTGGCGGACTCGCAACGCTCGCTACAGCCTCCGCCAGTTTCTCAAGGTCATGGCCAAGCTGTCGAAGTTTCTGTGAGCCTGGCGTCGCGAGCCGATGAGCGGACATGTGGTCCAGGATGAGCGCGACTTTCATCAGCCGTTCAAGGCCATTGGCAAGGTTAAAGAATCCGCTGTAGTAGCGGCCAAGTCCGTCCGCATAGTTGGCGCGGCGGATTTCTGTCAGTCCCGCGCCAAGGCAAGCACGAATGAGATGTCCCTCGTTTTGTAGAAGATAAAAGGAAGGTCTGAAGCTCACGCCACTCACCTCCGCTGCCCCAGCCTTGTTAAGGCGATTCAAGAGTACCATGCCACCATCCGCCTAAAATCCGCTTGGACGGAGGTCACAAGTAATTGAAAACAAGAGTCTCTTCTGTTTGTGACGGCCAGGCCCTGTGAGAAGTAAGGACGACAAGCGCAGCGCTTGGACGCCCAGAGACCCGCGACTCTTTCTGACTGGCGTCGTCGGCAAATAGCTCAAGGGGCACTCTGGGTCCCTGACCCGAGTCGGAGCCGATCCTTCACCGTCCAAGGGGAGACACTTGACACACCCCCTATTCTGAAGGGGAGCCTATCGCATGCTTCGGCCGTCAGGTGGTGAGAAGGGGCTGGCGACCGCAGGCGGGGAATGCTGGAGACCACAACCGACCGGAATGAGCTGACCAGAGCCGAGGTGACCGATCAACTCCGCGCACTCGGCGTCAACGAGGGTGGTGTGTTGCTCGTACACACGTCTTTCCGGGCCACGCGGCCGGTCGAGGGAGGACCAGTCGGCCTGATCGACGCCCTCCGTGATGCACTCGGCCCCGCCGGTACCTTGGTGATGCCATCGTGGTCGGACAATGACGACGAACCCTTCGACCCGATGACCACTCCAGCGTCGCCGAGCCTCGGGGTCGTTGCGGATGCGTTCTGGCGACAGCCCGGTGTCCTGCGAAGCGATCACTGCTTCGCCTTCGCCACGGCCGGACCAGAAGCTGCCCGGATCACCTCCGACCCACTCCCTGTTCCGCCTCACATCCCCGAAAGCCCAGTCGGTCGTGTTCACGATCTCGACGGGCAGGTACTCCTGCTTGGCGTCGGTCATGACGCCGACACGACGCTCCACCTGGCGGAACTCCTTGGGGGCGTTCCCTACCGTGTGCCGAGGTACGTCACGGTCCTCCAAAACGGACGCCCAGTTAGGATCGACTATGGAGAGAACGACCATTGCTGCGAGCGCTTCACCTTCGCGGATGAGTGGCTGCGGGCGCGGGGCCTCCAGTCCGAAGGGCCCGTAGGGCATGCTCATGCGCGTCTTGCGCGCGCCCGGGATATTGTCGGAGTTACGGTCGAACGCCTGACTCGCGATCCGCTCCTGTTCCTCCACCCATCGGGTTCAGGGTGCGTCGAATGCGACGCGGCCCGAAGGAGCACAGTTGATTGACGTTCAAGCGCCGTAACGTAATTCCCGTTACAGACCGGGCCTCTTTTCAAAGCAGAAATGCGGGCTACGGACAATACTTGCTATTTAGTAGGGAATATTTTCGCAGATGCCGTGACGGCACGTTCCCGCAATGCCCGTCTCAGGGCGGTTTGAGCAGATTCTCCTTAGAAATTCCTCCCCATCGCATGCACGAAGGTCATCTTCTATTCGCAGTCTACACCACGAGGTGAGCGTTTCTGGGGCTTCCGGCACCTAAGTAATTGATTTCAATGGGCCACACTTCTGTGACTGGCATGGAGGTTGGCGGGGCTGAAGTCATTCGCGGAAAGGCCGCTGAATTGAAGCGGCCTGGCATTCGGTGAGTCCCGTTCTACCAGCCGTAGACTTCGTCTGCTTCAGCCCCCGCAGGGGGCGTAGGATAATAGCCCACGGTGGAGCCGAGGCGAAACCGTGGGTTCGGTATCACAAGTGAACAAGCCCCGGAGGAGCGCAGGAAAACGCTCATCAACGCACGGGTTCTACAGTTTTCCTTCACTCTCGAGGGTTCTGCCCGACGGTTCCAGCCGGGTTACCATCCTGCAGCGCTTCGCGGGCTCGCTTGTCCTATCCGACGAGTATGCGGGCTACAGCGGAAGATGCCTGCCGAGGTACCCGGCCCAGGTGGAGAGCCACTCGAGACCCCAGTAATGACGTCCCAAGTCGGCCGCCACCGCGGTGACGAGCGGCCACTTCCAGGTCAAGAAAGCTCCGACAGCCAGCGCAGCCACGGCTTGTCCCGCGGCTTCGACAAATACCAGCGGCTTCAGTGCGCGTTCCTTCTGTGCCTGGCGGGCAAGCACTTGGGCTTTGAGCCACACTAGCTCGGGATCGGGGAGGGGGGCCTGACCGTCCTCGGCAGCGTCTAACTTCTTCATGAAAGTCGCAACCTGGAGCAGATCACGGCAACGGGCACAGTTCGCCGCGTGTGCCTTCAGAGACTCGTTCCACTCGCCCGCGCGGGCGGCTTTCAGAACGTCCGCTTCATGAGGACACGAGGCTTGTTTCATGGTCTTAACTCCCGAGGCAGACCTTCTTTCGTCAATATCCCGGCCAGTTTCTTGCGCGCTCGGAACAGCAGGACTCGAACGCTCTTTTCGCTGAGCGACAAAGCGTTTGCGATCTCGTTGTGCGAGAAGCCCTCCACGTAGGCTAGCCACAGCATGGCGCGCTGCTTTGGTTTCAGCCGTCGAAAGACCGCACGGAAATCGTCACGCTCGCCCTGATGCCGTGGGACCTGCTTGGGGGCAAACCATTCGAAGCGCCATAAGCGTTCACGGTTCGCTCGCCGCCAGTGGTCGGTGAGAACGGAGGTCGCGGTCTTGTAGAGGTACGCCTTCATTTGCCGCTCATCCAGCGCCGGCGGACACGCCCTCAAAAAACGATAGAAGGTCTCTTGAAAGATATCGTCGGCCAGGTCGATGTCGCCGCAGATCTTGCGGATGTACGACCGCAGGCCGGGGGCTGTTCTGCGATAGAGAATCTGGAAGGCGGCTTCGTCGATCGGCTCGGCGTGAGCGTCGTCCGCGACAACGGCACGGCTGCTCAGTGCTGAGGAAACGGAAGCCATGACTCCCTTAGAGATCATAGGGGATGCGGGTAGTCAGTGGGACAGGCAACCCACCTGCCGCGTGCCAGGCAGTACAGCGGTCCCGCGGCCAGAATGTCTGCCCTCTTGGGCTGTACTACGCCGCTACGCGCTCGCGGCTGGGTGACGCCGATGGGTAAAAGCTACGCCCTCAGCGCGGATCTAACTCAGCGAAGGTAGCGCTTGAACCACGCAACGATTCTGGAATCTCGATCCCGTCTATTGCCAGCGACTTCGTGTACATCGCCCGCGTAGACCACGAGCTCATACGTTTTGTTCAGGGTTGAGAGCTTCGTGGCAAAAGCTAACGCCTCCGTTGCGGGCACCTCAGCATCATTTGCGCCATGGAGTATCAGTAGTGGTGCATTGACAGCGTCAGGCCAATTCATCACAGACCTCTCTTGCAACGCGGCGACGCCCCTCTGCTCATAATCTGGAATTAGTTCTGCGGCTTTGGCCAGCACACCTGGTGCTCGTTCGCCGAATGCCCCTAGGTCATAAACTGCCCCCACGACCGCAGCGGCGTTGATCGGAAAATTCCGCTTCATCTCCAAAAACGTCATCATCCCACCTCGCGAAACCCCGTACATGAAAATGTTTGTCGTGTCGGCATAGGGCAATGACCTCGCAGTCTCGAGCAGATTTGACACGTCGTCCAGATCAGCGCCTCCAAGTTCTTCACGCCCCTCGCCGCCGTCATTCCCACGATATTGGGAGGCAAGTACCACAAATCCCTCTTCTGCGAGTCGAGTGAAATCCACAAGGTTGAATGACTCGATCTTGCCTCGGTCTAGGAATCCGCCCCGATTGAAGATGATGACGGGGAAGGGTGTTCGTGCGAGATTGCGGGGCCGAACGAGATACCCAGCGACCTTGAGGCCGGCGCTAATATACTCGATTCTGGAGCACACGGTTCGCGGACTGGACTTCGCATGGTCATAGTCCTTTTTCGAGTAGAACTTCTTGGTGAATCCCGACTGCTGTTCGTATGAGCCAAACACACACGGCTCCTGATCGATGATCGCGCCATCAAACGTCCTTGTTTGCTGGCCGAAAGCGCCCGTTATCCCCGAAATGATTATCAGCGATGCAACCGAGAATCTTGAGTGGCTCATAGCTATTCAATACTGAAGAAGTGCCCTTGAAGTTCCCTGGGAACTTAGTGGTGCAAGAGATTAGGTTATAGTTTCGGCTTCACGCGATCTGAGTGATGCGGTAGCAGGCATTCACGGTCTCACTGCTGCGAAGACACCTCGCCTCCCAACGGCGGCCCGCTTTCTGGAGTCGGCCCCTCGTCCTTGTCCATGCCCCACTTCTTCGAAAGGTGGTAGGAGGCAGCAGCCGCGATCAAGACCCCAATGCCGAGCGAAAGAAAAATGCCGGCGGGAAAGACGAGGTTTGGTTCCTTCCATATCAGTGCCAGAAAGCCTATCCCAAAGGCCGAGAGAACCACGCCGACCGTCATCATGGTCAGGACCCGTTGTCTTGGACCCTGCCGGTCCTCCCCGAGTTCGTCGAGTAGAAACGTGCTTCCTTCGCTCCCTAAAAACTCGGCCAGTTCGCGCCCGGAATCGAATTTGTCCAAGAGTTTCTTTTGAACTTCCACACGCGCTTCAATCCTAGCTCGCCTCCTACGAGAATCCAGCCACACTAGCAGCACGATCCATGTGAAGAAACCTAGCGGGACGACTATTCCGCTAAGCTCGTCGAGAATCCTTACGATGTCCATATTCTTTGCCCTCCGGTCGCGAAGATCTTCTTGTATTGGAGCCCATCATGGGCTCCCAGTTTGTTCGGCTTCGATCTCCACCCCTATCACGCCCCAGGGGGTACTGAGGTTAACAGGCTCGGACCTCAGGCTTGTACCTCATTGAAAACGGGCACGATCGGACGTACAATTGTCTCCGGCGCCTCCTGGGGAGGACGGTGCCGCGGGGAGGGTAAATGAAGCCTCGGTGCGCGTCAGCAGCCGGTGGCAAGAGTGGCGCAGGAGCGAAAAATGGGGACTGCCACCGATTCGCTCCCCATCGCGGCCTTCGAAACAAGCCGGTTAGCCTGAAGCGAATTGGCTGGCTGTACCCGATTTTTCGCGACGTCTACTCTTGCCGCCACGGGCTGCTAGGCGCGCTCGTGCTCTCGTGTCTGACTGCGACCGGCCTCGGGCAGGTTGCCATCTCACCGCAGGCAGGACTCATCCACTATCACGTAGGCCAGGTGACCGTTGAGGGGCAAACGCTCGCTCCTGATCCTCACCGATTTGTGCAGTTAGATCCAGGCCAAATCCTGGCGACCAAGGACGGTCAAGCGGAGGTTCTCCTTTCGCCCCACAGCATCCTCCGCATAGGTCCCGACAGCCGCGTCAGGTTGCTGGCTAACGACATCACCCACCCGAAGCTGGAGTTGCTTGCCGGATCGGCGGTCGTCGATTTCGCGAAGGGGTCCGCCGACTCGACCGTGTCGCTGGTCTCCGGCTCCTCGGTCGTTGACATCCGAGACCGCGGGCTCTATCGGCTAGACGCGTTGCCAGGCCAGACCCCCGTCTTGCGCGTCTTCGGGGGAAAGGCTGCTGCGCATAGTGACGAGTCAGATTGGCAATTGAAAGGCCGGCAGGCAGTCCACCTGGATTCCTCCTCGACGGGAGTGTACGCGTTCGACACAGCCGCCGCCGACGCTTTGGACGAATGGAACCGGGAACGTGCCGTGCGGATCGCCTGGCTCAACCGGCTGCCGAGCGGTCCGAACCGCCAGTTCGTCGACGGCCTGAGGCATATCGGGCGCCATCTGGGGAACGGACGTTCCAGCTTCAAAAAAGGAATCTATGGAGGCCGACACTTCCCCGCATCATCACGCCGCCACCCGCGGCACCAATCACGAAACGTTCCCCGGTCGGACTAGTCCGCATTTCTCACCAGCGGTCGGCAGGAGTGGAAGCAAATGCCCGCCATCAGAGATGTAGGGGCGCGATTCATCGCGCCCGCTTGCGGACAGACTGTACGTTGGGCGGTGTGCACGAAGTGTTGCCGCGCGCCAAGGCCGCCGGGCCTTTCGCCTCGTCCACCGCGGTCGTGGTGAGAAATGCGGGCTAGCCAAGACCCGTCGCAACGTGCGGGCAAGCGTCGAGACTTTTCTCGACGCCTGGGCGTCCGCCACCCGTCACCTACGGCTCGCCCCGGCAGCCTCGCCAGGGACAGGCAACTAGTCGACCTCACATGTTCTTACCGGATCAGCCTTGTCGGCGATCCGCCTAAACGTTGAAACCCGCTCAGGTGCCTGTCCCATCAGCCGACTGCCAATAGGTATAACGGACAACGAACCCAACTCGCAGCACACTACGAGTGCCCGCCACAACGGCCCCGGATGCAAGCTTAGCTCCCCAGCGGTCTCCCTCTTTTCCAGCGCCGCTGTCCGACCGCAGTACGAAGGGCCAGCCGTCACAAGAAGCTCGGTCGAAGCCAGTGGAAGCCACTACAATAAAGCACATGGCATTCCCGGCGACTCGGCTTCGTCGGCTTCGGCGCAACGAATCACTGCGCTTGGCGGTCCGTGAAACGAGGCTTTCGCCGGCCGACTTTATCCTTCCGTTGTTCGTCTGTCCGGGAGAGGGCGTTCGCCGTGAGATCGACGCCATGCCTGGCAACTATCAGATGTCGGTTGATCAGATCGTCGCGGAATGCGGCGAGGTCGCGTCTTTGGGACTTCCGGGTGTAATTCTTTTCGGCCTGCCGGAATCGAAAGACCCTGAGGGATCAGGAGCCTATGCCGAGGACGGCATTGTCCAGCGGGCCATCCGCGCGATTAAGGAAAAGGTCAGCGACGGTCTAGTGATCGCCGACTGCTGTCTGTGCGAATACACCAGCCACGGTCACTGCGGCAAAATCGTCGGTGAAGACGTAGACAATGACCTGACCTTGGAACTTTTGAGCAAGACAGCCCTGTCCCAGGCGAAGGCCGGGGCGGACATCATCGCCCCGTCCGACATGATGGACGGCCGGGTCCGAGCGATTCGAAAAACGCTTGATGAGAACGGCCATACAAACCTCCCGATCCTCTCCTATGCGGCCAAGTATGCCTCCGTTTTTTACGGTCCTTTCCGAGAAGCGGCCGAATCGGCCCCTCAGCTCGGCGACCGCCGCGGGTACCAGATGGATCCCGCCAACCAGCGAGAGGCCATGCGAGAAATTGCTCTCGACATCGAAGAAGGGGCGGACATGATCATGGTCAAGCCCGCCTTGCCATATCTTGACGTTATTTACCGGGCCAAACAGCAGTTCGAAGTGCCCCTCGCCGCGTACCAGGTCAGCGGCGAGTACTCCATGATCGTCGCCGCCGGCAGAAACGGATGGCTGGACCAGGAGCGCGCCATGATCGAGTCCCTCACCTCCATCAAGCGCGCGGGAGCGGACTTGATCCTCACCTACTTCGCCAAAGCGATGGCCAAGATTCTGTGAGGGGTCTTGGCAGATAGGGTCGCCTTACCGATTGTTTCACCTGTGGCCAAGACACTTCCCCTTCTGCACTGGGCGTCGCATCGAAGCCGGAGGCTCGCCCGCTGGATTGTTTTCCTCGCTGTCTCCGCACCCGCCGCACCAGTAGTCCCTCTCGCCGAGCAAATCTCCGAGATTCTAGGTGGAGAGGCAGCCAGCCGTGCTTTCTGGGGAATCAAGATCGTGGAGCTGGAAAGCGACGGGACCGTTTATCAGCACAACGCAGACAAACTCTTTGTGTTGGCTTCAAACGCCAAGCTGTTTTCTACCGCCCTTGGGCTGGTCAAGCTGGGTCCGCAGCATATTTATACTACAACTATAGTATTAGATAATCCGTTGGCCGAGGACGGCGTAGTCGCGGGAGATTTGATCTTGCTGGGAGGTGGCGATCCTAACCTGTCGTCTCGCGTCATTCCTTACGATCCGGACAAAGCTTTTGAAAAGAATCTCTTACGGCCCATCACCGACTTGGCACAGCAAGTGTTAGACGCTGGAGTCCGCCGGATTGCGGGTAACGTAGTCGGGGACGATACCCGCTACGTGTGGCAACGCCATCCGCCGGGGTGGTCCATGCAGGACGGCTATTGGGCCTACGGTGCGCCGATCAGTGCCCTGTCGTTCAACGACAACATGGTCAAGCTAAGGATATTGCCTGGCACGGAACCCCGGCGGCTGGCCCGAGTTGATGTGACCCCGAAGATCGAATACTTCTCCCTTGACAACCGCGCGCGGACAGCGCCCACCCGGACGGTCGCTCGCGGCCTGGGCTTCGACCGTTTGCCTGGCTCTCGAAAACTACAACTGTGGGGAAATATCTCGATTCGGTCCCGGGGCCGCGTCTTGTCAGTCGCCGTTGACGACCCCGCTTTGTTCGCTGCTTTTGCCCTCCACGGGGAACTCAAGCGCCTGGGGATCACTATCGATGGGTCCCCGGTTGCCAGGCATGCCCATCCCCGCGAGTTCCCCAGTCTGAAGCGACTGCCGAATCGTGAGCCACCCGAATACGCCACAAAGCTGGCGGCTATTGAGTCGGCGCCGTTGGCCCATACGCTGCCGATTATCAACAAGGACAGTCAGAACCTTCACGCCGAGATGTTGTTGTGCGAGGTGGGCTACCAGCGGCGCGGGGTGGGTAGTTTCGACGCCGGCCTGGCGGAACTCAAGAGCTTTCTCGTCGAGGCGGGCCTGCGGCCTCCGGAATCCAAACTTCAGGATGCATCGGGACTGTCCCGCCGCAACCTCGTCACTCCGGGGGCAACGACACAGCTTCTGACCTACATGTGGAACTCGCCCAGCCGCGAGCACTTCGTGTCGAGCTTGCCCGTTTCGGGGGAGGATGGCACCTTGGACTGGCGGTTCGCCCGGACGTCAGCCAAGGGTAGAATCCGCGCCAAGACGGGG
Organism: Bryobacterales bacterium; assembly: GCA_965222095.1. Lineage (GTDB taxonomy): Bacteria > Acidobacteriota > Terriglobia > Bryobacterales > UBA6623. The sequence continues at coordinate 178,119 of CBDCTD010000003.1, read as the reverse complement.
AGCTTGGCGCATGTAACCGCGATTTCAGGCTACGCCACGACCCTCGACAATCGCAGCCTTGCTTTTTCGATCCTCGTGAACAACTACGGTGTTCAGGCATCCTACATTCGCAGCCTGGTCGACAAGATCTGTGTCGCCATGGTCGAGTCGGCCCCGGCTGTCGAGACTACTTCCAACGGGGTCGGAGGCTAGCGGGCCGGTGACTCCCGCCGGGATCGTTCGCCGCGCAGACGACTCCCGAAGCTTTTTCCTAAGTCGAAACTCACATTTTTAGGGGTCTAGTCCGCGTTTCTCACCAGGGGTCGGGAGGGGTGGAAGCACATGCTCGCCATCAGAGATGTAGGGGCGCGATTCATCGCGCCCCTCTCGAGTTTGGCGTTTGACTAGATAGATTCCCACATTTAAGAGGACGAGAGCGGGCCAAGGGGATAAAAACCCTTGCTGGGTCGAAACATTGTGGGGTATTCTGGTATCTAGTTATATAACTAGATAAGGAGACGACATGGGTTACCCCACCAAAGTCCAACTCATTAAGCGCGAAGCCAGTCAGCAGTGGTACGTCAACTTCCCTTCCGCCTTGGCCCAGGCGCTGGAATTCTCGCGCGGTGAAACCGTCGAGTGGGTCATCGAAGACCGCTCCCAACTGGTGTTGAACCGTCGGCACCCGCCCCCCTCGGCGTTAAAAAAAAAGACTCCGCCCCGAGGCTCCTCGACCAGCTCGAAGCCCTCGCCCGCCAAGCGCTCCAGGGCCGCCGCCAACAGCGGGTCCAAGAAAAGATCCAAAGCCTGATGCTGAGCGCCTTGGTCTGTCTCGGCCGCCACACCGTGACTGGGTTGCTGCACACCGCCGGCGACAGCTTCCAGGACTGGTCGGCCGTCTATCGGCTCTTCTCCCAGGCCCGGGTCGAGGCCCCAGACCTGTTCGGCGTGGTCCGCCGCGGAGTGCTCGAGCAACTGTCCCCCACCGCACCTCTGGTGGTCGCACTCGATGACTCACTGCTGCCCAAGCGGGGCGCCAAAACTCCCGGCGTCGCCTGGCGGCGCGATCCGCTGGGACCGCCCTTCCAAACCAACCTGATTCGCGCTCAGCGCGTCATCCAGATCTCGGCCGCTGTGCCCGGCGGCGCCGACCCCCCAGCGGCGCGCCTGATCCCGCTCGATTTCCAACACGCCCCGACCCCACCCACACCACGGCGAAACGCCCCTGAGCAGGAGCAACAACAATACCGCCTCGCCTGCCGCCGCGCCTCGCTCGCCCAGCGGGGCGCCGAACGCCTGCACGCCCTGCGGCAGAAGTTGGAGCAAGACGATGCCTCGCGGCGACTCGAAGTGCTCGTCGACGGCCGCTTCACCAACCGCACGGTGTTGAAAAACCTGCCGCCCCAGACCGTGCTGATCGGTCGCATCCGCCAAGACGCCAAGCTCTACTACTTGCCGACCGGCCAAGCAGCCGCCACGGGCCGCCGCCGCCGTTATGGCGAGCGGGCCTCCCACTCCCGAACAACTGCGCCAGGATGACAGCGTTCGCTGGCAAATCGTCACCGCCTACGCCGCCGGCAAGCGGCATCGCTTCCGCATCAAGACCTTGACTCGGCTGCGCTGGCGTCCCGCCGGCGGGAACTGCGATCTGTGTTTAGTCATCATCGCCCCGCTGCGCTATCGGCCCCGCCAAGGCTCGCGCCTGCTGTATCGCCGGCCCGCTTATCTGATCGCTACCGATCCCGACTTGTCGCCCCAGCAGATCGTCGAGCACTACGTCTGGCGCTGGGACATCGAGGTCAACTTCCGCGACGAAAAGACGCTGTTGGGGGTAGGACAGGCGCGGGTCAGACATCCCCGCTCGGTCGAAGCGGTGCCGCAGTTGATCGTGGCTGCTTACGCCTGGTTGTTGCTGGCGGCGCGCCAGACTTGGGGCCCGGCGGGCTTCCCCGACGCCCTGCCGCCCCCGAAATGGCGCGCGCGCCGCTCGAAGCCCCGCGCCACGACGCTCGATCTGATCCAGCACCTGCGGGCCGAGCTGTGGGGCGAAGGCTTGCGTCGTTTCTGCGGCTTCCCGTCCAACCCCTCGCCCACTCCAACCCCCCAAAAACTCAGCGCAGCCCTCCCCACCGCCTTGCTTTATGCTTCCCCTTGAACCTCTTGCCCCTCCTGTCTCCGCCTCGAACCTGCTTTCAAAACGCCAAAGTCGAGGGGCGCGATTCATCGCGCCCGCTCGCCGACAGAATGTACGTTGAGCAATGTGCACGAAGTGTTGCCGCGCGCCAAGGCCGCCGGGCTTTTCGCCTCGTTCACCGCGGTCGTGGTGAGAAATGCGGGTTAACACCATGGGCAGCGGGCATCTTTCCGGGCCTGCACTACACAAGGGCTGGCAACATTCCATTAACGCTGGCCCGGCTGGTCGCATCCTGGTCCGCTCCTTTCGGGCGCTCGGCCCCTGACGGTCGAGCGGGGCCTGGGGTGGGGCAAAAAATCGGCCGTGCCAACGGCCGATCCCACTCGCCGCCCGCACTCGCACTACCTCTCCCCCAAAACGCCGTCACCGCAGTTTGTAATTTCTAACTCGCGCGCCATCAACGAAATCGCCTTGCCTTGACCATCTACCCTCCCCGTGCGATGTTATTCTGGGCCCGTAAGAGCGCCGGCCTTCAGGGAGCGACAGACCGGCGCACTCCCGGCCGGGATGTAAGTCCTCCCCATGGCCTCCGTCGGTGAGCCGATCACCCGACCGCGTTACACAGAACAACGGGATCGATCCCAAACCGTTTTGGCGGCTCCGCGCGTTACCTAGCGGCCGCAATCTGCACCAGCCGTGCCCGGGTGCCCTCTTTTGGGGCGCCCGGGCATCGGCATCAGCCCGAAACGCAGTGTCCTATACCCTCCGTGCGTCCCGTCACTCCCTTCTCCAAGACGCTGCCCTTCCGTCCCCAGTGGGAAAGAGCACGAAATTCCGACCACTATCTGCATTTCTCACCAGCGGTCGCCAGGAGTGGAAGCAAATGCCCGCCCGTCAGGGATGTAGGGGCGCGATTCATCGCGCCCGCTTGGCGACATGCTGTACGCTGGGCGATGTGCACGAACTGTTGCCGCAAGCCATGGCTGCCGGACACTTTCGTCTCATCCAACCCGCGGCGTGGTGAGAAATGCGGGCTAGCGGTTGGGATGATTGGCCCGAGGGGTCCTTCGTCCAACCCTGCTCGACCGAGGGCGTCCTTACGATCCGGCGGTTTGGGGGGAGGGAGGCTTGACGTTGAGATAGCGGCCGGCCCGGATTCGAGAGCTTCGGAGTCCGTTCCACGCCTTCAACTCGGCGACGGTCACGCCGAACCGGGAGGCGATGACGCTCAGTGTGTCCCCGGAGCGAATTCGATAGCTCCCGGCGTCAGAGATCACAAGCGCTAGTTCGGCTGAGGATCCCGAACGGCTGGCTCGCCCAATCGTGAGGTAGTCACCTGCGCGGATGCGGCTACCTCGCAAGCCGTTCCACGCTTTGAGTTGGTTGACGGTCACTCCAAACCTGGCGGCGATGCCGATGAGAGAGTCGCCGGACCGAATCTTGTAGCGAGAAGGGGCAGAACCGGCACTCGAAGACGCACTCGCCTGGCGAACGCTTCCTGATTGGTTGGAGGCGGAAGTTGACCGGCTGCCGGCGGGCGTCGGATCCACAGTCAGCCATTTTCTAGCTCTAATCCGGCTTCCGCGCAGGCCGTTCCAGGACTTTAAGTCACCCACCGTCACGCCGAACCGCTGGGCGATGGTGGATAGGTTGTCTCCCGTCCGGATCTTGTAACGTCCCGAGGCTGGCACTGGGACACTCGCCACCCGGCGACCGGTTCTGGAGACGCTGTCGGGCGATCGGACGACCAAATACCTGCCGGCGATGATGCGGTTACCGCCGAGCCCGTTCCATCGCTTTAGCTGTGTCACGGTCACCCCGTGGCGCCTGGCGATCACGCTGAGGTTGTCTCCCGACCGGACTCTGTACTTGCCCGGACCACTGGCTTTGGATCCCGCTGCCGTTGTCGCGGACAGGCCCTCGGGCTTCACGATCAGGTATCGCCCGGCGATGATGCGGCTGGTGGTGAGTCCGTTCCACCGTTGGAGCTGCCGGACGGAGGTACCGAACCGACCCGCTATACCGCCCAGCGTGTCGCCGCGCGCGATTCGGTAGCGTCCGCTTCCGCCAACGAGGAACCCCCCGGCCCCACCCCGATAGTAGTATTTGATTTTCTGTGGGCCGGAGGGGATTGTCAGCAACGATCCTTGGTTCAGCTCCCCCTGGGCGAGTTGGTTAAGTTCAGCGATTTGCGAGGACTTGATTCTGTACCGTTTCGCGATCGCGGCGAGGGTTTCTTTCTCTTTGACCTTGTGGCGTCTCCAAGCCAGCCGCTTCTCCTTGGGAATGTGAACGATTTCGCTTTCGAAGGTCTGCACGGTGCCTTCAGGCAGACGGAGATCGTAGCTGTGGGGCGGCGTCGCGGAGCGCCTGAGCGCGGGGTTGAGTTCGCGAAGCGTTGCGATCGAGGCGTCCGTGATGTCGGCGATCAGATTGAGATGGATCTCGGTGTCGGTCGTGGTTGTGTCGTAGCGAAGGGGAGGTGCCGGATCTCGCTCAATGGACTCGTACAGCCAGGGATTCTTCGCGACATACGTCATCGCCAAGATAATGGGCACGTAATTCCGCGTTTCCCTTCGCAGCAGCCGACGCCGGGACAACGTCCAGTAGTCCTTCGAATCAGCTCTCTTTACCGACCGTACGACCCGCATGGGCCCGCCGTTATACGCGGCCATCGCCAGGTACCAGTGGCCAAACTCCAGATAGAGATCCTTGAGGTGGCGGGCCGCCGCGCGGGTCGCCTTTTCTGGATCGTAACGTTCGTCCACGTAGCGGTTCTGGCGCAACCCATACTGCCGGCCGGTCGCCCGGATGAATTGCCACATTCCCGTGGCGCGCGCGCGAGAGATCGCCAATGGTCGAAAGCCGGATTCCGCTTGTGCCAGGTGGAAGATCTCGGGCGGCACTTCTTCCTGTTCCAGGACGCGCTCAATCATCGGACGATAGGCTTCCGATCTGTCAATGGTGCGCTGGAACGTCTTCCTCCCGCGCCCGGTCGTGAAGTAGTTCACAAGTCGGATGACTTGCGAGTTCAAGACCAGAGGCAACTCGGAGCGGGTGGCCCTCAGCCGCGCTTCACGGCTCTCGACCAAGCTGAAGTCGTCCGGGATGGCGGCCTCGTTCAACTCGTCGAGCAGAGACGGTTCGCCTTCCTTGTCGAAGGAGATAAGTACAGCCTCGCCGTTCTCCGAGGAGGGAACGGCCTGGAGCGCTTCAAACTCGAGGTCTCGGACGTGCGATCTCAGCGCCGCGCCGGCCGAAGAGGGTTCCGCCGTGGGCGCAGGCTCGGATGCACTCAGTTCTGCGAGCTCACTGGCGATCCCTGGACCGGGATCGACAGGTGAAGGGGAGGTGGCCGGTTCCGGGGTAGGTTCGGTCCCGGCTTCGTCCGCCGTGAGCTGGGGTGCTGGAGGAGGCCGGACTCCGGTGCCGCTAACCCGGCTGGCGTCGCGGCTGCACGCGACCACTAGGAGCGCGCCCGCAACGAGGGCGCATCCAAAGCTCTTTGCGAAACCCATCGCCAGACTACACTAGACAACCCACTCGAACCCTCAGGGGCTGACCGCCCAGAGCGCTCTCGTGGGTCAAAGCCTTGATGCTACCAGACGAGCTAGGGCGGGTCAATCAGCAAACTAGCCCAGGACTCCCAGAACCCGCAGCGTTCGCCAAGGAGAATCGCCTAGAGGGTACGGGTCAGCGGCAGCATTGAGCGGGCGGGCCAGATTGGCAGTTGCTGTCGCGCCGGACTGCCGCGGCACTTGGAGGCCGTCAGCCGGCTGTAGTCGGCTAGTCTTCGTCGTCCTTGGCCCCCCCTCGCTCTTTTTGGCCCTGGGCAATGACCTTGTCAACGATCTGATGTGGCACGAAATCGTAATGGCTGAACTCCATGGTGAAGGATCCCCGGCCTTGGGTCATGGATGTGAGGTCGTTGGCGTAGGTGAGCATTTCGGCCATGGGTACTTGGGCTCGGATTAACTGGTTGCTGCCCTTGGTATCCATGCCCTGAATGCGGCCGCGGCGGCTGTTAAGATCGCCCATCAGATCACCGGCGAAGTCCATTGGCGCGATGATCTCAGCGCTCATGATCGGCTCGAGCAGAGCGGGGTTGGCTTCTTCCATGGCCTTGCGGAAGGCCTTGCGGCCGGCCAGCTTGAAGGCCAACTCGGAGGAATCGACATCGTGGTATTGACCGTCGTAGAGAGTCACCTTGAAATCGACCACCGGGTGGCCGGCGAGATGACCGGATTCGGCCGCTTCGAGGATCCCTTTTTCCACGGCCGGGATGTAAGTCCTCGGAATCGAACCCCCGAAAATGGCATTGACGAACTCGAACTGCCCTCCCCGCTCGAGAGGTTCCATCCTGATCCTGCAGTCGCCGAACTGCCCGTGCCCGCCGGTCTGTTTCTTGTGGCGTCCCTGTACGTCGGCTTTGCCGCGGATCGTTTCGCGGTAGGGGATCTTGGGCGCCTTCAGTTCTACTTCGACGCTATAGCGCCTCTTGAGACGGCTGACGATCACTTCCAGATGCTGCTGGCCGTTGCCCGCCAGCAGGAATTCCTTCGTTTGCGGGTCGCGGTAGAAATTCAGGGAGGGATCCTCTTCCAGGATCCGGTGAATGGCGACGCCGAGGCGACCCTCGTCTTCCCGCGTTTTCGGTTGGATGGCGTAGGCGATGGCCGGCAGCGGAATCTTGGCCTTCGGGAACTCGATAGGGAGACTTTTCTCGCCCAGGCTGTCACCGGTCAATGTCTCTTTCAGTTTTGCTACGGCTCCCAGGTCGCCGGCGTGGACCGCGGTTACCGGCGTCAGCTCTTTCCCGAAAACGAGAGCGGTTCGCGCGAACCGTTCCGGGTGGCTGCGCGAGTAGTTAAAGACGTTGGCGTCGTTCTGGAGAACCCCCGAAACAACTTTGAAGTAGGTGACACGGCCCGCGAATGGATCAGCCACGGTCTTATACACAAAGATCGAAAGTGGTTCGCCGTCCAGGATCTTGCGCGCCACCGACTCGTTGCTGCCATCTTGGCCAGCGATCTCACCGCGAGCCGTCGGTGCCGGGACGAACTCGCGCAGGAAATCGAGCGCCGCGTCGCTCCCTATGTTGTGGAACGCGGAGGCACATAGAACGGGGTAGATCTTGCCATCAGCGACTCCCTTGCCCAGACCGGCTACGACCTTTTCGGGCGGCAGCGTCAACTCTTCAAGGTATTCGGCCAGCAGGTCGTCGTCGCATTCCGCGACCATCTCAAGCAGGGTCTCGCGAGCCGATTCGACTTGGGACTCTAGCTCAGAGGGAACGGCGCCTTCCGTAGCTTTGCCCTTGCCGTCGGCTTCGTATGTGTGAGCCTTCCCGCCGACGAGGTCGACGAGACCCCGAAAGTCCTTTTCCGAGCCGATCGGCCAGTGGACCGGGACTGCTGCTCGGCCGAGCACCTCCTTGATTTCGGCCAGCACCCGGGCGAAGTCGGCCCGCTCGCGGTCGAGCTTGTTGACGAGGATTATCCGCGGCAGGTTGTACTCTTCGGCGAAGCCCCAAACTTTTTCGGTCTGAACCTCGACCCCCGCCACGCCGTCGACCACGACCAGCACCGCATCGGCCGCGATCAGCGAGGCCTTCGTGTCGTTGATGAAAATGTTGTAACCGGGGGTGTCAATGAGGTTCAGCTTGTTGTTCTTCCACTCGACGTGAGCGAGCGATGACGAGATGCTGACTTTGCGGGCGATTTCTTCTTCGTCAAAGTCGGTAACGGTGTTGCCCTCGTCCACGCGAGTCAGCCGGCTCGTCGCGCCCGCGGTGTAAAGGTAGGCGGCCACGAGGCTGGTCTTGCCGCAATCGCCGTGGCCGGCGACCCCTATATTGCGAACGTCTTTACCTTCGTAGGCTTTCACCCTGATCTAACCCAAATTAGCACGCCGGCCTGCTTCCAGTCGGGCCTGGGCGCGTGCGATGGTCCGTGAGGCGCGTTCCACGTCGATTTCCATGTCGTGACGTTGCAGGAGGTCGTTGGCCCGGCGGCGGGATTCCTCCGCTCGTTTGACGTCGATTTCCTCGGCCCATTCGGCGCTATCGGCCAATACCCGAACGTGGTCGGGCAGCACCTCCATAACGCCTCCGTTGAGCGCCATGTAACGGGTCTGCTGATCCAGCCGGTATGTCAACACGCCCGTGGCCAACTCTGAGATCAAGGGAGCGTGGCCGGGAAGAACTCCCATCGAGCCACCCAGGGCAGGAATCTGTACTTCGTCCACCAGCTCGGATATAAGCAGCCGCTCCGGGACAGCAACATCGAGCTTAATCTTTCCCTCCATCGTCAGGCCACCTTCTGAAGCTTCTCCGCCTTCTCCAAGGCTTCTTCAATCGGCCCGACCATGTAGAAGGCCTGTTCGGGAAGGGCGTCGTGTTTGCCCTCCACGATCTCCTTGAACGCGCGGACCGACTCGGCCACTTTAACGGATTTGCCGGCGAGACCGGTGAATTGCTCGGCCACGAAGAACGGCTGCGAAAGGAAGTTTTGGATCTTTCGGGCCCGTGCGACCGTGAGCTTGTCGTCCTCGGAGAGTTCTTCCACACCTAGAATCGCAATGATGTCTTGAAGCTCTTTGTAGCGCTGCAGAGTCTGCTTGACGGCTTGGGCCGTGTCGTAGTGCTCTTCTCCCACGATGTTCGGGTCGAGAATACGCGACGTCGAAGCCAGGGGATCGACCGCGGGGTAGATCCCCAGCGACGCGATTTCGCGGGAAAGGTTCGTCGTCGCGTCCAGGTGAGCGAAGGTGGTTGCCGGGGCGGGGTCGGTATAGTCGTCGGCGGGGACATAGATAGCTTGCACGGACGTAATGGATCCCTTCTTCGTCGAAGTGATGCGCTCTTCCAGCTCTCCCATTTCGGTGGCCAAGTTAGGCTGGTAACCGACGGCTGAGGGCATCCGTCCGAGCAAGGCCGACACTTCAGACCCCGCCTGGGTGAAGCGGAAGATATTGTCGATGAACAGCAGCACGTCCTGGCCTTCATCGTCGCGAAAGTACTCGGCCACCGTCAGTCCGGTCAACCCTACCCGCAGGCGCGCCCCAGGGGGCTCCGTCATTTGGCCGTAAATGAGTGCGCACTTGGACTTTTGCCAATCGTCGGGATCGATGACTTTTGACTCCTGCATTTCGATCCACAGGTCATTACCTTCGCGCGTGCGCTCGCCGACACCGGCGAAGACGGAAACACCACCGTGCTCGGTGGCGATGTTGCGGATCAGCTCCATGATGATGACGGTTTTGCCGACTCCCGCTCCTCCGAACAACCCGATCTTGCCGCCCCGCAAATAGGGCTCGAGAAGATCGATCACCTTGATGCCGGTTTCAAACATCTCCAGCTCGGTCGACTGGTCTTCGAGGGAGGGGGCCGGTCGGTGAATCGGGTAGCGCTGCTCGGTTTCGACGGGCCCCTTCTTGTCCACCGGCCGCCCCAGCACGTTGAGGACGCGACCTAGCGTCTGCGGACCTACCGGAACGGTGATGGGCCGGCCGAGATCTTCGGACGGCATGCCGCGCACAAGACCTTCCGTAGGCTCCATTGCGACGGTGCGGACACGCCCTTCCCCCAAATGCTGCTGGACCTCGCAGGTGATATCGATGGGCGTGGGGACATCGAAGCCCTCGCTCGTCACGCGAATAGCGTTGTAGATTGCCGGCAAATGCCCTTCGCTGAACTGAATGTCGACGGCGGGTCCGGCGACTTTGACGACTTTTCCTATCTTTGACATGACTGTCTTCCCGTAAATGGTTCGTTCTCTGAGTCCGCGGCGGACTGCTTCGCCGCCGGAGTCGCGGGGCGGCCCAACTACTCGAGCCCGGCTGCGCCGCTGACGACCTCGATGATTTCGTTCGTAATGCTCGCCTGCCGCACTCTGTTCATGTGCAGCGTCAGTTTGTCGATCATTTCCTCGGCGTTGCGCGTAGCGGCATCCATGGCCGTCATCCGCGCGGCGTCCTCGGCAGCGGCGGATTCGAGCATCGCCTGGTAGACGGCAACACTAACGTATCGTGGCAAAAGTGTTCGAAAGATCTCCGGAGCCGGTTGTTCGTAGAGGTACTCGAACCCCCCTCCGCCTTCCGCCGCGGACACTTGAACCGGCAGCAGCCGATCGACGATCAGTGTCTGTCGCAGCACGCTTTTGAACTCGTTGAAGATTAGATACACAGCGTCGACTTCCTGCCGAGTGAATCTCGCGATGACGTTGTCGCTGATTTTCTGACACGTCGGGAAGTCGATGTTGTTAAAAATGTTGATCCACTCGCCGGCGATCGGAGCGTCCCGGCGGCGATAGAAGTCACGGCCCTTGCGGCCGATGAGCTCCATCTCGACCTCGGCCGACGAGTGTTCGGCCAGGAATTCCTGGGACCTGCGGATCACGTTGCTGTTAAAGGCGCCGCAGAGGCCCTTATCCCCAGTCAGCAAAAGAACCAGGATGCGGTCTTCCTTACGGCGGGCCAACAAAGGGTGAGCGAGCGCGGGGGAATCCTCGGGCTCGTTGCCCAAGATACTCGCCATCATTTCCCGCAAGACGGAGGCGTAGGGGCGCGCGGCGAGCACTTTCTCCTGGGCTCGGCGCAGCTTGGCCGCCGAGACCATTTTCATGGCCTTGGTGATTTGCTGGGTGTTGTTAACCGAGCGGATCCGCCGCCGCAGGTCAATCAGGCTGGGCATGCTAGCTGGTTGCCGCTTCCTGACCGTGCCGAGACGCAAAGCGTTCTTTGAATTCGCTCAACACGGACTTTACTTCGTTCTCCAACTCTTCGTCGAGAGCCTTTTTGTCGAGAATCTTGGTCAGTACGCTGTCGGACTGGGGGTCCAGGTAGGCATAAAGCTCGCTCTCAAACTTGTGGCATTGTGAAACCTCGAGGTCATCCAAGAATCCGTTGGTGCCGGCGTAAATGATCAGGATCTGCTTCTCCACTGGAAGAGGTTCGTATTGCTTTTGTTTGAGAATCTCGACCAGCCGTTCCCCGCGGTGCAACTGCTGTTGCGAAGCCTTGTCGAGATCGGAGCCGAACTGGGCGAACGCCGCTAGGGCGCGGTATTGAGCCAGCTCGAGACGCAGTGTTCCCGCGATTTTCTTCATCGCTTTGATCTGCGCGTTTCCACCCACGCGGCTTACCGAAATGCCTACGTTGACCGCGGGCCGTACGTTGGCGTTGAACAAGTCCGCCTCGAGGTAGATTTGCCCGTCGGTGATGGAAATGACGTTGGTGGGAATGTAGGCCGAAACGTCTCCGGCTTGGGTTTCGATAAAGGGCAATGCGGTAAGGGAACCTCCCCCGTGGGAGTCGTCCAACTTGGCGGCCCTCTCCAGCAGGCGGCTGTGCAGGTAGAAGACGTCCCCTGGGTAGGCCTCCCGCCCCGGGGGACGGCGCAGAAGCAGAGAAATCTCCCGGTAGGCCGCGGCGTGCTTGGACAGATCGTCGTAGACGCACAGGGCGTGCCCGCCGTTGTCACGGAAATGCTCCCCGATGGCGCATCCCGAGTAGGGCGCCAGGAACTGCATCGCCGCCGGATCGGCCGCGGAGGCGACCACTACGATCGAGTAGTCCATGGCGCCGAAGCCTTCCAAGGTCTTGACGACTTGGGCGACGGTCGATCGCTTCTGTCCGATGGCGACGTAGATGCAAATCATGTCGCCGCCCTTCTGATTGATGATGGCGTCGACGGCGATGGCCGTTTTACCGGTTTGTCGGTCGCCGATGATCAACTCCCGCTGGCCTCGGCCGATGGGGATCATGCCGTCAACGGCCTTGAGCCCTGTTTGCATGGGATCTGTGACCGGGCGACGGTCGATGACTCCGGGCGCCAAGCGTTCCACCGGATTGTAGGTCTCCGTTTGGATGGGGCCCTTCCCGTCGAGAGGGCGTCCCAGCGCATCAACGACGCGGCCGATCAGCGCATCGCCCACCGGAACGGAAATAATGCGCCCGGTGCGGCGGACTTCGTCGCCCTCCTTGAGCTCGGTATAGTCGCCCAGCAGCACCGCCCCGACCTCGTCTTCTTCCAGATTCATGGCGATGCCGGCCACGTTGTGCGGGAAATCGAGCATCTCCCCGGCCATGACTTTTTCCAGTCCGTGCAGCCGGGCGATCCCGTCGCCGAGCGAGATCACCGAACCGGTTTCGGCGACTTCGACGACGCCTTCGTAGTTTTCAATCTGCTCCCGAATGAGTTGGGAGATTTCATCCGCGCTGATTTGAGCCATTGTTTATGCTTCTCCGGTGATTGCTCGGTCTAACGCCTCGAGCTGAGCGCGAATCGAGCCATCAAACACGGTCGACCCATAGCGGACCGTGGCCCCGCCTACTAACTCGGGAACCACCCGAAACGCCGCTCGAACCTGCCGGCCGGTCACGCGGTGGAACTTCTCGACGATCGCGTCGCGCCGCGGCTCGTCGATACTTTGCGCCGAGGCAACTTCGATCCGCGCGACACCCGCCTTCTCGTCAAGCCACGCGCGGAAGGCGTCGATCATCTCACCGATGAACCGCGTTCGGCGGTGGTCGATTACGACATACAAGAAGTTACGGACCGGGTTAGCAACCTCCATCCGCGCACAGATACTCGCAATCAAGGCCCGTTTCTCGGCAGGACCGACCGCCGGGGAGTTTAATACATTCCGCAGTGGCTGAGACTCTTCGAGGAGCCGCCGAACCGCTTCCAGTTGATCTAGAGTCGTCTCTGGGCTGATTGCCGAGGTCGGTTTGGTTACTACCTCAGCCAGTGCTACGGCGTATCGATTCGCGATCGCTAGAGCCATATTTTGGTCTAGTTGTAGGCGAGCTTTAACAGGGACCTGCGCTCACTCGGCACACTGTCGCCGAGAATCTGTTGAACCTTCGTGGGCGTTGGAAACTAGGGGTGACGCCAAACAGAGGACTTTGCAAGCCTCTGAATCATCAAGCTACCACAGCGGGCTGAAACGGTCAACTTTTGGTGCTGCCGAAAGCACCATACTGCCCGCGAGCGGCGTGCTCTCCTGCCGCATCCCTTTGGGGGAACCGGGGACCTTGGGCGTTACGCTAACCGACGCCGACGCGACGTCATGACTGGGTACTATTTACAGCGGAAACATCATTGCAATAAAATGTTTTAGCGGGTAGGTAAGGTCTGCGCAGATCATACGGCTCGCTGGGTACCTTCGATGACTTGTTCCTTTTGCGGTCACTCGAACGCTGAAGGTGAGCATCGCTGTGCTCACTGCGGGCGGCGCCCGGAGGCCGGTTCTGCCGGCTCCTCTCATGGCTTAGGCCCAAGCACCGGGAAGCTTCGTGAGGAGACGCTCGCCGCGGTGCAAGGTGCTTCGGGCGCGACGACGACCGCGCCCTTGTGGAAGAAGGAGGTTGAGGAGAAGGTAGGAGCTTACCTCCAGCGCCGCAGGGCCGGGCAGGTGGCGGAGTCACCGCAGCTCCCCGCGAAGCAGGAATCGGAGGGCGAACTATCTCTCCCCTTGGAGGGCAAACCGCACCTCCCGATTGATTCGGCACTAGCGGCTTTAGACCGGGGCGTGGCGTCCGAAGCGCGACCTCAGACTCCGGCTGATAAAGCTGAGACTCAAGACCTCGCCGGCGACTCCGATGGGACACGTTCTGTGCTCGAGGAAGGTCACCCGAGGCCAGCCGCGGATCAGCCTCTAGAAATTGGCCGGGGGTACAAGAGTCCCTTTGCGGAGCCCAAGAGGAGCCTGCGTCCCGACGTTGCTTCCGCCAGCCCTGTGGCCCCGGTTGGGATTCGGGCTCTCGCCGGCCTATTCGATCTCGCAGTCGTCCTGATCTCGCTGGGAATGTTGCTTACTCTCTTCTACCTGATGGGGGGAGCATTGGTCGAGGGCGAAGAGGGCACTCGAGCGATCTTGCTTTCTTTCCTCGCGCTGCTGGTTTTTTACTGGCTCTTCTGCGTGGAAACCGGCGCCGAAACGCCGGGAATGCGATGGGTCGGCCTGCGGGTGGTCAGCTTTGACGGCCTTCGGGGAAGTGCACGGGGTCGATGTCAGCGGAGAGATGATCGCACAGGCGCGCCAGCTACTCACCGGCTGTGAAAACGTTCATCTGCATCAAAACAACGGTACCGACCTATCTGTGTTGGGCGACATCGAGTTCGACTTCGCCTTTAGCTACATCGTTTTCCAGCATGTCCCTGACAAAGCCATTATCGAGAGCTACGTGCACGAGGTCTATCGGCTGTTACGGCCGGGAGGCTTGTTCAAGTTTCAGGTGCAGGGCAGTTCCCACATGGCTTCCGAGCGGGACGACACTTGGTTTGGAGTGCAGATTGCCGGGTACGAGGCACTGGCGATGGCCGAGAGCAGCGGCTTTGATCTCATCCGCCACGAAGGTGTTGAAGAGCAGTATTTCTGGCTCTGGTACTTGAAGCCGGTCAAGCCCGAGGCGCGGCTGGATAGGATCCCGATCGGAGGGGCGTCCAGAGGCGGTGCCTTGAGCGGCGAAGGTCTTGCCCGCTACCGACTGGCGGAAACGCTGGTGGCCGGCAGGCGGGTGCTGGACGTCGGCTTTGGCCGCGGAGAGGGTGCTGCCCGGCTAGCACGCTCGGCCACACAAGTCGTTGATCTCAACAGCTCCCAGGGTCGGCACGAAGCGGGGCGGGAAGAACATCGTGCTACCAATATTCACCCAATCACGGCGGACTGCGGTCACCTACCGTTTTCCGATGCGAGTTTCGATTTCGTCCTGGCGTTCAGGGCTAGTGAGACTAGGGAAGAGTGGCGCGCTCTGTTGGCTGAGGCACGGCGCGTTCTGGGCGTGGGCGGTCGGCTCTTGGTTTCCGCACCCAACCGGCGGTACGTCCAACAGACCGAAGCCGCGCCGAGTCCCGAAGATAAGCATGAGTTCACCGACGAAGAGTTTCGGGCGGAACTCGCGAAGTTCTTTCCGCACGTGACGACGTTTCTGGAAAACGAGAGCGATGCCATCACCTTCACTCCGCGTGAGGTCCGTGGGGTCAGAACGACCCTCGAAAGCATGAAGCCCCAGCCCGAGCAGGCAGATGGTTTCCTTGCGGTTTGCTCGACGGAGCCGCTCTATGGCTCGCCGGCATTTGTGTATCTTCCCTGGGTCGGTAACGTCTTGTACGAACGTGAAGGCCGAATTGACCGCCTCCGGACGACGCTGGAGCAAACGGACCTGATGCTGAACGCCACGGCGGATGAGATCAAGACCCTCCAACAGGAGTATCAACAAGAGCAGCAGCGGGCGACTGAGGCTGTTGAGCGGTTAGAAGCGGAAAACGAAAAGAAGACGGCCTGGGCGAACCAGCTTCAAGAAAAGATGGACTCGCCCACAGAGCTCGAGGAGCGTACAAAGTGGGCGCTGAAGCTGAAGAGTGAACTCGATCGGGCCATAGAGAATTTTCGCAAGTTGGAGGCTGACAGGGACGACGTAGTTCGGGATCTCGAGAAATCGGTGAGGTTGCTCGATGACGCTGAACAGCGCGTGATCGAGCGCACCGGCTGGGCGCAACGGCTGGATCGGGATCTCACCAAGGCGCGCGAACAACTAGCGAGTGTGTACGGGTCTCCGGCTTACCGTATCGGTCGGCGGTTGGGACTGGCCCCCAGCCCCGCCGCGGACCCGCCCTCCGACGAAAAACCGCCGAAGCAAGAGGGATAAACCGAGACTATCGACCACAGCCGGCGTTTCTCACGAGGGTTCTGGTGGGCGGCGTTGAACGAACGTTGTTTTTTAGGGGACGACCACCGTTGCGGCCCAATACGGAGCAATATATATTGTCAAGTGCGAATTTGTGGAAAAGATCGTACATCGAACACTCTTGGGCGGGCACGGTGGCCTGCCCCCACGCGCTCCTCGTGAGAAATGCGGGCCAGTGGCCAAGGGCGTCGATCTGCAACACGCTTACGAAATGTGGCCGGCGGCGGGCGCGATGAATCGCGCCCCTACCGGGCGATCAGCATCGTCAGACGATGCGGCTCGGTGGTGGAGGGGTGATGCATGAGGATGTCCTGCTTGCCGTCTTTGTTGAGGTCCACCAGCCGGGTGTATTCCTCTTTGGGCATGGCGACCGCCACCTTCTGAGGCCGCCGGGCGAACAGGTCCGGCCCCGGAACGCCGAGAAAGACGCGCAGTTCTTTCCGGCTCCTCCCCACCAGCAGGTCCGAGCGTCCGTCGCCGTTCACATCCCCGATCAGCACTGACGGCAAGAGCGCGGCTCTTTCCCCTGACTTGCCGAGAGAGTCCGTCTTGATTTTGCGGGTGGCGTTGGGTTTGTCGGGATAGATGCCGCCTTCCATGCGGTAGAACTCGAGATCCAGCGACACGGAATGAGTCAGAATCCCGCCGATGATCATGCGGATGATCTTGAAGATCCCGACCTTGATGGTTGTGAACATCATGTCGACCTCGCCGTTGTGGTCGAAGTCGTGGGCCCCCAGCCCTTTCGGGACGCCGTCCGACTGGATCGCGGTGCCGACGTCCGGCGCGAACACGGTGCCGCCATCGGGTGTTGGCGTGCCGAAATGCACCTCATAGGTGGAGCGCGCGCTCCACATGCTCCTGATCTCCAGCGAGAACACCACGAGGTCGGCGACGCCGTCGCCGTTTAGGTCGGTCAACGAGTGCAGCACCCTCCCCGTCATGTCTCCGGTCGGCATATGATCTTTACGCCGGCGGCGAAGCCCATGTGGAGCGGCGAGCGAGGCGAGGTCGTCGGAGTCGAATGCCACAGCGGTCGTGAAGGTCTCGGCCGCCGGGGTAAACAGGCCACGCTCGTCCTGGGTGTGAACCTCGAAGTGGTCCTCATTCCAGAACACCAGGTCGCTGCGACCATCTCGGTTGTAGTCCATCTCGTGGACACGGCCCTGAACCCAGGGGTTGTGTCGATATCCGTCGGCCTCGTAGAGCCTATCCATCTCGAAGGAGGGGCCGATCTTCACTGCATCGGCGAACGCCCCGTCGCTCATCTGGATGAACACCGAGAAGCCATCGACGTCCGGCACGACCAGGTCGTCGCGGCCGTCGCCGTTCACGTCCCGAGTGACGTCTACATGCGGGATTTCGCCTCTCCGAGGGGGGCTGATGTTGGATGTCACCGCCCCCAGCGCGCGTTCCGTTGCCGATTCGGGATCGAACCAGTTCAGGCGGCCGCGCTCGTAGGTAACCAGCCGGTCGCGTCCGCCGATGTTGGCCACGTCGACGAACAACACTCCGGGACCGAGCGTTGCGTCGAGTTTCGGCGCCCAGGCGCCGTCGCCGAACGCGTAGATGCGCAAGCGGCGGTCGTTGTTCTCGTCGATGTTGACCACGGCAAGTTCCGCGAGAGCGCCGCCGAGAAGAAATCCCGTCAAAACGGTCTGGCGTTGCGCGGCGCCGATGACGACCTCGTACTGCTCGAAAGTGAATTCCGCGGCGGCCTGATCGGCCCTCAGCGCGTCACAGGTGTGCGTCACGCATCCCGATAGAAACAGTCCAAGAACCGTCCAACCGACTTGAAGGAGGGGGGGCGCAGGCGCTGCTGGGGTTCTCATGGCGTCGCTACTGGTCGGTGTTGCGGGTGACAAGGCGCGAGGCACTGCCAGGCCGCGACGATCTCGGAAATCAACCGCTGTAACCGAGGGTAGCCCTACAGCCAAATCCCGGCCACAACTGGCGTGACAGTTTCTGAAGTGTCACAATTCGAAGGGTCGCCGGCCTGAGCGATGTTGGAAGGTCCGTGCCGCGGAGCTAGGCGAGAGCCGGAGCGCGAGTGGACCGACCGAGGGTACCTGGATATGGACATTCGCATCAGCAAAGAGAGCGAAGTGCCGGTTCACGAACAACTGGCGGCTCAGATCATCCTGTCGATCGGCACCGGCGAGTTGAAGCCCGGCGATCCTTTGCCGAGCGTCCGGGCACTGGCCCGGAGGCTAAAAATCCACCACAACACGGTCAGTCAGGCCTACCAAGATTGGGTGCTCCAGCTGCTGGTTGTGAAGCGCCGCGGGAGCCGTTTGGTCGTGCGTTCTCACGCGGAGAAGGAGAGCGTGACGGGGACAGGAGCAAAAGATTTGGATGAACTGATTGACTCGACGGTAAGCAGAGCCCAACGACAGGGCTACTCACTACAACAGCTTAGCGAGCGTTTTCAACAGCGAATGCTCGAAGGGCCGCCTGATCACTTGCTTGTCGTTTCGGATGACGCGGGCCTACGCGTGCTCATCCCCATGGAGCTACAGGAAAGGTTCTCCATCCCCATCAAGGCATGTTCGCCGGATGATTTCTCATCGAATCGAAGTTGGGCGGTCGGCGCGCTCGTCGTTTGTGCTCCCGGCCAGGTCGAGAAGATAAAGCCGCTGCTGCCCAGGAAACGCGCCCTGGTTCCGATCACCTATTCCTCGGCCGACGAGCACATAGAAACGATTCGCAACCTAACGCAACCCTCCCTCATAGCGCTCGTGTCCACTAGTGAATACTTCCTCGAAGTGGCGCGCGCGGTTCTTGCCCCCGTCGCCGGTCAAAGGCACTCGCTGCGGGAATACCTCCTGACCGCTTCCCAGGGTGAATTCCACGGGCTGCCGACGTCTTCCTCTGTGACTTGATGGCCGAGCGGGCTGTGCGTACTCGGGTGAACGGAAAGAACGTCCTCCTATACCGCTTTATTTCGGACGCCTGCCTGGAGCAACTTGCCAGGATGCTGGCCGGTTCCGCGCGGAAACAGCAGAAACCTAGCGCCCGCCCGCCGCGCCGGTCACGTCCGTCTTGAGCCCTTCTTCCAGGCCCTAGGGTGCTCCGAAACCCTGCTCCTTCAGCCGACTGAGTTGACAATGGTTGCCTCGGCCGGCTCTTGCCTGGCGTCGGAGCGGCCGTTATCATGGTAAATTGGGTCTAGAAGGCCACTACGGGTCGATCTGTAGAGGGATCCCTGTAACCGAGTGCTCGGGCTCGCCGTCCTAAATAGTACACGCGGCGGCCAAAGGTACTCGCTTACCCCATGCCAACCTTGGAGAAGAGACCAACCAAGACGAAGGTACGCAGGTCCCACGGTGCCTCATCTGCGCAAGGGGCAGCTCGGCCCTCCGACGCCAGTCAGGACGGCGTATTCGGTTCGTTGTTGACCGACTCGGTTTACGAATCCTGGTTCGTCTCTCTCGGCAGGCAGCTCAGTGAGCTTTTCCGGGGAAAGCGCAAGCTGCCTCGGGTGCGCGCCTACGACCGTCGGGCCCTGGCGGCGACGGATGAAGCCGGTCTCAGCAGGTTGGTAATTGAATCCGTTCGAGATCCTTGGTACCGTTCGCTGAGGCTCTATTTCCGCAGCAGTATGAGGGAAAAGAGGCTTCGGCCGCTAAGGCTTACCTCTAAGCCCATAGCTGTCAAAAGCATCTGGGGTTTCTACGATTACAAGCAGCAAGGTGTGAGTTGGTCTGCCGGGGGTCACGTTCTGCTGGTGATTTTGATGTTTACCGTATTCTCGGGACCGGTTTTGCAGCAGATCAGCGGGAATTCCATCGACCTTGTTATTGACTTCGACCTGTCCCCCTACTTGATCGAGCTTCGGAACGCTCCTCCAGGCGACACCGGGGGCGGGGGGGGGGGAGGCCAGAACAGCCCCCTACCGCAAAGCAAGGGAAAGCTGCCTCGGTTTGATATGAAACAGTTGGTGCCTCCTACGCCTGTGATCAAGAATCTCGACCCTGAATTGGCCGTCGAGCCGACCGTGATCGTGCCGGACCATATTCAGGTGCCGCGGATCGATATGGCTGTCTTCGGCGACCCTCTTAGCCGCATCGGACCCCCCTCGGCGGGGCCGGGCAGCGGGGGCGGGATCGGTACAGGTAGGGGTACGGGTGTAGGCTCGGGCAGAGGTGCAGGTGTAGGCCCCGGGTCGGGTGGCGGAATCGGAGGCGGCGTATTCCGGATCGGCGGAGGTGTCTCAGCGCCCCGCCTGACCTACAAGGTCGAGCCCGAATACTCCGAACAGGCCCGCAAAGCGAAGTATCAAGGAACGGTCGTTCTGGCGATCGAGGTTTGGCAGGACGGTCGAGCCCACAATATTCGGGTTATCCGAAGCCTCGGACTCGGGCTGGACGAAAAGGCGGTCCACGCCGTCCAGGAGTGGAAATTCGTGCCTGGCAAAAAGGACGGCATTCCGGTCAAGGTCCGCGCCAACGTCGAAGTTAACTTCCGGCTGCTGTAGGGTTTTCCACGCAGCTCGTTGATTTCCCTTCCATTGCCGCAAGCGAGCGAGCGTTTGCCCGTCTTCCACCGCGCGGTATACTAATTTTGCGTCCTCTGCTGGGAGGTAGTGTAACGGTAACACGACAGATTCTGGTTCTGTTTATCGGGGTTCGAATCCCTGCCTCCCAGCCACATCACATAAGTTGTTTGTCTTCAGCCGCTGGTTAAACGGCACCGATCCCGGCGCTCGGGACGCGTCCGGTGGCGGTAGCTGCCCTTGACCCTTGTGGTGGAAGGGTTGACAGCAACAGGGCACGGAAAAGGCCAGGGGCCGTCAGACACCCAGTTCCTCCCGCACCTGACGTCTGGCGTCCGCGGTGAGCAGGAATCCCACGTCCTGCTGGAGGTGTTTCAGCGTCCTGTCATAGATATCCCGGAGTTTGGCGTTGATGATGGTTGCCTCTCCGACATTGCTGGTCCTGAGGATACCCTCTTGAGCCAGCACCTCATCCATTTTGCCCAGATCGTAACCCTCCCGCGCGATCGGCCCTCTCTGAAATTCCACAGATCGACAGGGAACTTCGGTTCCGTCGGGCAGAATCACCTTGCAGTTCTTGAAGTCACGGTACTCTCTGAAGGGGACCTCGAGATGCTCCTCCGGCATGTGCAAGGCAGTACCCGAATTGAAGCTGCATCCGAGGAACAGATTCCAACTGTCTAGTTCATGCAGACGCGCAAACGAGCTGCCGACTCCGTAGGCCGAAATCCCCTCACCCATTAGATACTCGGCTTGAGGCCCAATAGCGGCCACCGAATGGCAGATGTGGAGGCTCCTCATGGCTTCCTTTCTCTGTCGAAAGACCTCCGGGATGATCCCGGTCGCCTTCTCCACCGGCGTGTTGGCCACATCGAACACGGCCTCTACACCGATCTCCATGTCAACCGGATTTCCGCTGAAAGTGGGCACAACCACCGTTCCCGCCGGACCGACAGTTTCGAGCAAGGCGTCAATCACAGCATCAGCTCCGCCCTCGACATAGCCAAAAGAGCTCAAAGATGAATGAACCAGAACCACGTTTCCTTGATTGAGACCAGCGCTGGTTAGGCCTTTTTTGATGTCATCTTTGGTGACATGAACTTTGTCTCGCTTGCGACTTTCAAGATCCATTTCCTTCTCCTCTGCAGGTCAAACACACGAGTTCACTCCTCGGTTCTTCAATCTACAGCCTCCGTCCAATCTTTTCAATGTGCAGCACTCCTGGTTCGCATCTGCTCTCCAAAGTTTGTCGCAGCCGCCATCTTGGGATATAGTGCTGCTCATGAACTGTTTCGAGGGCCGTGGTGGGGAGCGAATCGGTGGCAGTCCATGGCCGTTCCCATTTTTTGCTCCCGCACCGCTTTTGCCGCCTAGTGTAGTGCGCCGATAATACCGTAACTTAACGCTCTCCCGCTTCGAGGCTTTCGCGGGAAGCCCGTTGAAAACGAGCTGCCAGCCTGGGCCCGGCATAGGCCGCCTACCAGCCGTAAAACGGCTGGCCTAGGAAGACAAAGCCGCGTCAACGCGGCTTCGAAGGTTCCGTTTCATCGCCGAAACATGTGCATTTGGATCGCAAAGGTCGCCCCTGCCCCACCAACAGATTAAGGAAGCGACTCACGGTTAAGTTGCAATCTGGTTGGCGCACTACACTAGGGGCTGATTTCACGTCACGGAATGGGACGCGGCGTGAATGGCACGGATCGACCGCCACTGTGGTTCGCCTACAAACGCCAATGAGGACCTATCACGACCTGGAAATCGGCACGCCGCGGGCGGTTTTGTTGCATTATCTAGATTCAGTGCGTTCAGCGCCGGCTGGCTACTTTCCGGAGCAAAAAAGGGGGAATTGAGTGGCGGCTTGAAACAGTCAGCCAATTTCGCGACCGGACACCTCCGCAACTTGTTGATTCTTCGTACGCGCGAAATTGGTGACAGTCCCCGCCGCGAGCCGCAAGCGTATTTTGCACCGGAAAGTAACTATACCTCCACAAGGAAAGCGGGCCAGCCGAAGGCCGCACGGTAGGAAGATCGAGCCATGGCCCACATAGCCGTTCACGTTCACGATCTCCGCAAGGTCTACCGGCCGCAGTCCGCCTCGCCGGTAGTGGCGCTGGACGGTTTGTCGCTAGAAGTCGAGCGGGGTGAGATTTTCGGTCTGCTGGGACCGAACGGCGCGGGCAAGTCCACTCTAATCAAGATTCTTTCGACGCTCGCGAAGCCTACGTCAGGAACTGCTTCCGTTGACGGGTTCAACGTCCAAGAGCAGCCTCTCGAGGTGCGCCGGTCGATTGCGGTCGTGCTCCAAAAAGCGGCTTCCGACATATACCTGAGTGTCTGGGAAAACCTGGTCAGCTACGGCCTTTTTCACGGACTCGACCTTCTCGATAGCCGTCGCAAGGCCAGAGAGATCATCCAGATGTTCGGACTCGAGCAATATGTTCAAGAGAAATGCCAAGACCTTAGCGGCGGATACCAACGCCGAGTTCAAGTCGCCAAGACTTTCTTGGTCTCGACCCCCGTCCTCTTCCTCGACGAAGCGACTACGGGCATGGACCCCGTTATCCGAAGGCGGGTGCTCGAGTTTATACGGCAGCAGGCCAACGACGGCCGAACGATCTTCTTGGCGACCCAAGTGCTGAGCGAGGCCGAGGAGCTCTGCGATCGTGTCGCGATCATCAGCGAGGGCAGGCTGAAGGCGCTCGGAGACCTGCACTCCCTCAAGGCCATGGTGCGCGAGGTCTACGAAGCGACGGTGACCTTCGAGGAAGTCACGCCGGCCCTGATCGCTTTCTTGCGCGAGAGGGATCTGTTGGGTCTCGAGCAACGAGGCAACACGGTTTTCCTGCGCATCCAAGCCCCGGAAGCTGAAGTTCTTCAGCTGCTCGCCGAAGCTACCTCGCGATGGCCGTCCCTTCACGTGGAGGTTTCGGGAGCGAGCCTAGAAGACGTCTTCGTCCGCATGGTGAAGGAACCGGAGAAGGACCAAGCATGAAATCAGCTCTGGGCGCGATCTTCTACCGCGAGTATAAGATCCGAACGACTAACTTGGTCTGGCTGTTCTTCGATCTGCTGGTACCCATGATGTACCTGTTGATCTTCGGGCTCGGTTTCACCCGGGCCATGGGCGGCACGTTCGAGGTCGCAGGACGAGTTGTGAGCTACAACGAGTTTTTCTTGGCGGGTGTGATCGCCATGGCGTCATTCGGCGTCGCGATGAACGCAAGCTGGGGCTGGTTCATGGATCGCGACAACGGCATTTTCGACGAGATGCTGACTTACCCGATCACCCGCCGCCAGCATCTCGGGGGGAAGGTGCTGTTCAGCCTGCTGCTGTCGATCGTTGAGGCCGGACTGGTGATCGCCGGAGCAAGCTTGATTCTCCGCATTCCCATTCTGTGGAGCCGGCTTCCTCTGGTCATCATGTGGACCGTGCTGGGCACCGCCGGCTGGTTCTTTCTCTTCTCGATGGTCTCGATTCGCGTACGGCGTAATGACGTCTATCAGACGGTCATCAATGTTTTCTACTTTGTGCTGCTCTTTGCGTCAAACATCTTTTACCCCCTAGAGCCGATGCCGGCTTGGCTCAAGGGCGTAGCGATGGCGAATCCAATCACGTGGCAGGTGGATCTGCTGCGTTACGCGACGGTGGACATTACGAGCGGGCTCAGTCTTTGGCTCGAGACAGCACTCTACGCAGCGTTCACCGTGGGATCATTCGCCTGGGCCACGCGAACCTTGGAGAAGCATGAGTAGTTTCGTATTTCTCCCGACGACAGTCGCGCAGGCCGCTGTACCTGCAGATCGCTAGCTCTGAGTGGCGATCTGTTCGACACGCCGCATGACGCGTAGGGTGTTGCCCCCGAGGATCTTTTCCACATCCGCGTCGGAAAAGCCTCGGCCCAGAAGACCAGAGACAAGATCGGGGGTTTTCGAGATATCTTCCATGCCTTCGGGCAACTGGTCACGAACGCCGTCGAAGTCGGAGCCCAGGCCGACGTGCTCGACGCCCGCAACCTGCGCTGCGTGTTCGAAGTGATCGACTAAGCGGCTGAGAGGGGGGCGCCCAACGCGCGCGATCTGTTCACGGTTGACCCCGCGTAGCGCCGCCTCTCGTTGCTTGGAGCCCGCCGAGTACTCCTGTCGTATGGCTCGTCGTTTGGACTCGAGGTCTTCGAGTTCACGATCGGGCCGATCGAAATCATCATCGAGGAACGCATTGTAGTAGTTAATGTGAACAACTCCGCCGTTCTGGGCGAGATCGCGAAGCATCTCGTCGCTCATGTTGCGCGCATGTCCCGCCAGCGCACGGCACGAAGAATGGGAGGCGATGATTGGCGCCGACGAGGCTTCAAGCGCGTCGTAGAAGGTTTGGTCCGACACGTGGGAGACATCGACCATCATTCCCAGCCGGTTCATCTCCTGAACAATCTCGCGGCCCAACGGCGTCAAACCGTTCGAGACAGGCGGCGCAGCCGAGGAATCGGCCCAGGGCGTGTGGGCGCTGTGGGTCAGGGTCAGATAACGCACTCCCAGGCCGAACAAGGTTCCGAGGGCAGCAACGCTCGAATCGATCATGTGGCCGCCTTCGACTCCCATCAAGATGGCGATCTTGTTCTCTTGTTTGGCCTGCACAATCTCGTCTGCCGAGGTGGCAAGAACAAGATCCGCAGGGTGCCGGGTGACTTGCTCGGTCACCGCGTCGATGATCTCCAAAGCGCGTTTCGCTGCTTGCCTGGGCGTCTGGCCCGTTGCACTCGTGTAGATGGAGAAGAAAACTCCGGTGACCCCGCCCTGACGCAGGCGTGGGATATCGACTTGCCCGTAGTCGTGCAACTGCCCGAGGTCGAATCCCTCGCTGATGATGCGCATCGGTGTGTCGCAATGCAAGTCGATCACGACTGATCGCTTTAGAACGGAGGCCGCGGGATGTGCTTCGCCGGCGGATGTCTCTTCGCTTGGACTCTCCTCGCTGCCGGGCGAGCAACCGATACTTGAAGACGTTGCTGTCGCCAAGCCCAGTGTGGCGAGACCCCATTCTCGACGAGTGAAGGTCATCGATTTGATTGTAGACAGCTTTCGTGGTTAGGTAGAGCGTAGAGCGCGTGGGAGAGCCTGGCTATTTCGATAACTTGTCCGCGGGCTGCCGCCCGCGGCTCTGCCGTTGGTCGGTTGCCAGTCGGACTCTTACGGTCGCAGGCCTTCTATATTGAGCCGGATTCGATAGATGCTGGAGCGGGCCGTCATGTACAGCGTCTTGCCGTCCGCGCCTCCCCAAGCGACGTTGGCCGGCAGTTCTTCAGGCGCGATCGTTCCCAAGTGCTTGCCCTCGGGACTTAAGATGAGGACGCCCCCGGGGCCGGTGCAATAGAGGTTGCCGAGTTTGTCGATCTTCAGCCCGTCGGGAACACCTTCCGCTTTACTTTGGTTCGCGTCGTAAAAGATGCGTCCTTCGCCCACGCCGCCGTCCTCGTTAACTTCGTAGGCTATCCAGACACGGCTGTCCCCGTCGGAATTAGCGACATAGAGTGTCTTCTCGTCCGGCGAGAGGGCGATGCCGTTGGGGAAAGTCTGGTCGCGGCTGAGGATCTCCAGTTTCCCGTCAGGGCTGAGGCGATACACGCCGTTAAAGTCGAGTTCCTTGGCGGGGTCATCGTTGAGCTTGGGGAAGCCATAGGGCGGATCGGTGAAATAGAGCGACCCGTCGGACGCGTAGACCGCGTCGTTCGGGCTGTTGAGCCGTTTGCCCTTGTATTTGGCTACCAGCACCGTCCGTTGGCCGTCGTTTTCGATCCGCGAAACTTGACCTGCGCCGTGTTCGCAGAAGACGAGCCGCCCCTCCGAGTCGAGAGTCAGTCCGTTGGAGCCGACAAACCGGCCTTCTTCGTATTCGTCTTCGAACACAGGTTTGATGAAGTCGCTGACCTCGCCGTCGGGTGTCCACTTGTAGATGGCGTTGGCCGGGATGTCGCTGAAGAGCAGATACGGACCACCTTCAGTCACCCACACCGGACCTTCGGTGAACCGGAAGCCGCTGTGCAGTTTCTCGATCTTGGCGTCCGCGGGCACGATGTCATTCATGGCAGCATCCAGTCGCGCGACCGTGCCAGCACCGGTGTCGGGCGGCGGCGCGGGTTCAGGCTCGGGTGCCGCGCAAGAGGCCAACAGGATCGACATCGACAAAAGCACTACGCTAGACCGGCTTCGCATACGAAATCCCTCCCTAGGAAATCGGTCTATTATGAGCTATCGAAGCTGCAAAAGTCGAGCTTGGGTGCGCGATTGAAACGACTGCTGGCGGCCCAGGCTAGCAGAATCAACGCTGGACCCTCGCCCACTCGGGAGCGGAACTCGCGTCTCGGACGCAGCGTTGTCGATTCACCCACCAGTCTGGTAGGTTCTTTGCACGATGAAAGCTGCCCGCCTACTTGAGCCTCGGGGCCCGGTCGTGATCGAGGAAGTTCCGATTCCCACACCCGGGCCTGGGGAAGTCCTGCTGCGAACGGAAGCATGCGGTCTCTGCCACTCCGACTTGTTCATCCGATCTCTCTCACAGTTGCCACAGGTTCCCGTCACCCTGGGTCACGAAGCCATCGGAACGATCCAGCAGGTCGGCCCCGCCGTCGAGGATTTCCGGATAGGAGATCGAGTAGGGCTTACCTATCTGTATCGCGGTTGTGGCTCGTGCGAGTCATGCGAAGTGTCCCGCCCGGAGCTTTGCGCTCGACAGCTCAATACCGGCTACGACGTGAATGGCGCTTTCGCGGAATTCGTCGTGGCCAGGGCGGATTCGATCGTCAAAGCCCCTTCGGGTCTGCCGGCATCTCATCTCGCTCCCCTTTGCTGCGCCGGGTGGACCGCCTACCACGCCGTTGCCGCCACCGAACTCGCACCTGGCTCGTGGCTGGCTATTTACGGTATCGGCGGACTCGGTCACCTGGCCATCCAGTTTGCCAAGCTGCGAGGGCTGCAGGTCGCTGCGGTTGACCTGGCGCCCGAAAAGCTAGCTCTTGCTTCCGAACTCGGCGCCGAAGTTGCCGTCAACGCGAGCGAGGAAGACCCATCCCGCGTGCTGCGCAAGAAACTAAAGGGCGCTCACGCGGCTATCTCGTTTGCTGCGTCAGCTTCGGCGGTCGGTCAGGCGTTCGCTTCTTTGCGGCGAAACGGGGTCCTGATCTTAGTCGGACTAGCCGCGGAAAAGTTCGAGCTGCCGCTGGTAGAGGTCGTCCTCAAGCAGATCAGCATTCACGGCAGCTTCCTCGGCCGCCGAGAGGAGCTCGAGGAAGTCTTCGAGATCGCGTGCAGCGGCGATCTGCGTACGGAAGTCCAGACCTGCTCACTCGAAGACCTGCCCCAAGCCATGGACGACATGCAAGCCGGGAAAGTCACAGGGCGAACCGTGGTGACGTTCCCGTAGGCGGATTGCGGGGCTCGCCCGCTCTCACGGGGCTACAGACCGGGGGGCATAGGTAACGACGGCCCTGGGCCTGCGCTACGGGTCTACTCGTGTGCTTCGACGGCGGCGATGATCTCGCTAGCACCTTGGGCGAGAAGATCGTTCGCGGCCTTGCGGCCGAGCGCTTCGGCTTCGTGCGCATTGCCTTCGACGTCGGTCGTGACGGACTCGGTGCCGTTTGGGCTGACGACAATGGCAGAGAGAGTGAGGCGGCCTTCGTCGAGTCGAGCATGACCTCCGAGGGGCACTTGGCAGCCGCCGCCCAATGCTGCGAGCAGCGCGCGTTCGGCCGTGACGGCGGTTTGCGTCACGGAGTCGTTGAGCGAGGCAACTAGCTTGCGAGTGGCCGTGTCGTCGGCGCGAATCTGGACGGCCAGCGCACCCTGTCCGATCGCGGGGCACATGACGCCGGGCTCAAGGATTTCCGCAATGCGGTCTTGCCATCCGAGGCGCTCTAGTCCCGCCGCGGCAAGAAGCACAGCGTCGTACTGACCCTCGTCCAGCTTGCGAAGACGCGTATCGACGTTGCCGCGTATGTCTTCCACCTGAACATCGGGGCGCAGACGGCGCAGCTGTGCCGCCCGGCGAAGCGAACTTGTTCCTACTCGCGCTCCCGCCTCCAGCTCACCTAGTCTATTGCCGACCAGTGCATCTCGGGGATCAGCGCGCTCGGGAATCGCGCCAATCGCGAGGCGGGAGTCGATCTCGGTCGGCAGATCCTTCAGGCTGTGGACGGCGATATCGATGCGACCATCGAGCAGCGCTTCTTCGATTTCTTTGGTGAAGACGCCTTTCAATCCCGTCTTCGAGCCGACCTTGGCCAGCGCGATGTCGGTGATCTTGTCGCCGGTGGTCTTGATGATCTGGATTTGAGTCAGCGTGTCCAAGGCTCTCAGCTGCTGCTCGATCCACTGCGCCTGCCACATGGCCAGCTTGGAGCCGCGCGTTCCGATGACTAGGGGGGGCATTTTCGTTGTGGTTGTGAGGTTAGGGAAAAATCGGGTACAGCCAGCCAATTCGCCTCAGGCTGAGTCCGTTTCGAGGGCCATAATCGGGCGCGAATTGGTGGCAGTCCCCATTTTTCCATTTCCGCTGTGTGTGTGTAGGGTACGCGCCGACGTCAGAGGAAATTGGTCCGTCCCAATAGAGCAGAAGAATGTGGTCAGCGTGGAGCGCTGGGCACCGCATGCCGTGCCCCTACGATGTTAGCGCACAGCACCGCGTATCAATTGTTGGCAGCTCCATAGGCCTCGCTGCCGTCAATCTCTGCGGTTCACTTCTTCAAATTAAACGCGCGCTTGACGAACTGGACGAAATGGAGTCCGTCGGGGTGGCTGGCGAGCTTTTTCATCTCCGAGATCGGAGGGTGGGCGATCTTGTTGATGATACTGCGCGTCAAACCTTCGAGAGCCTTTTCTTGTTGCGGGTCGAGAGGGCCGAGCTTCGATCGAAAACGATCAACTTCAGCCTTACGGAGATTCTCTAGTCCACTTTGAAGGGAAACGATGGTGGGCGCGACCTCGTGCGTCTTGAGGCGGTGCATCAATTTCGCGACTTCCTCGGAAATGATGCTTTCGGCGCGCTCCGCTTCGCGCTGCCGCTCTCGGAGGTTCGCGTCGGCGACCTGCTGCAGGTCGTCGACATCGTAGACGAACATATTGTCGATCGAGTTGATAGCCGGATCGATATCACGGGGAACCGCAATGTCGACGAAGAAGATCGGGCGGTTCTTGCGGGCCGCGATCACGCCTTCGGCCGTCTTTTTGTTGAGGATGAAACTACGCGATCCGGTCGAGGAGATCACGATATCCGCGCGATTCAGGTATTCCAGCAAACGGTCGAAGGAGACCGGCTGACCTTCGAACAGCTTCGCTAGCTCGACGGCCCGTTCGTAGGTGCGGTTGGCGACGTAGATTTCAGTCGCACCGGCGCGATGGAGGTGCTTGGCGGCCAACTCCGACATTTTTCCGGCGCCGACGATCAGCACAGAGTGTCGACGCAGATCCCCGAAGATCTTGCGGGCCAGCTCCACGGCCACATAGCTAACCGAAACCGCCATCTGTCCGATGCCGGTCTCGTTACGAACCCGGCGGGCTACTCGAAAAGCATGATTGACGATTACATCGAGCTGGCCGCCGACCGCTCCGACTTCCTTAGCCGCGGTGTAGGCTTCCTTCACCTGACCGAGGATCTGCGGCTCCCCGACGACCATCGAGTCCAAACTAGACGCCACGCGAAAAAGGTGCCGGATCGCATCTTGGTCGATGTAGCGATAGAAGAATGGACGGGCTTCTTCGAGTGGGATCGCCGGGGATGCCTCGAAGAAGGAGTGCAGTTGCTCAACCGCATTGACTTCCGACTCGGCCCGCACCAGGAATTCCACGCGATTGCACGTCGAGAGAATCAGGGCTTCCGAAACTCCCGGCCGCTGAGCCAGCTCTTCAACCAGCTGACCGGTCGCGCCCTCGGGCACGGCGAGCCGCTCGCGCACTTCGACCGGTGCAGTCTTGTGACTCAGGCCCATCAGCAGGACGCTCATGGTTTGATCAACGACCAGCGGCGACCGTAAAAGAGTGAACCCCGCTGTTGACAATCCAGGTCAGCGCGGCGCAACAGAATCCGACGATTGAGAAGTAGGCGGCCTTGCGGCCTCGCCAACCGATCGCCAACCGGCTAAAAACCATCGCCAGATAGATCGCCCAGGTCAAAAACGCCAGCGCAATCGTCGGATCGACGATCCAGTTCGATCCCCACTCGACGAAAGCCCAGAAGCTGCCGGCGATCAGCCCTAGCGTGACCAGCACAAAGCCAAAGGCCAGGGTACGGTAGGCCATCTCGTCCAGCGTACCCAGCGGGGGCAGTCGGTAGTAGAACGTCCGCGGCCGCTTCGACTTCAGTTCTTTTTCCTGGATGAGATACATCACTCCGGCCACGAAGGTGATGAACAGCGCCGCGAAGCCCAGCAAGAAAAGCCCAACGTGGATCGACAACCACCACCTACCCAACGACTGCCCGGCCCAAGGCTCGACCGGCCCCCCAAGACTTGCTATCAGCGTTAACAGAAAGACCGTCGGAAAAACGAAGACTGCAAGGCTGTCGTGCTTGTAGCGCCAGTAGGCGAGCAGAAAAGTGGCGGTCGTCAGGAAACCGATCACGGACGCCATTTGTTGCAGCGTGACGACGGGCAAGCGTCCCATCGCCATGCCCTGATCAACGATCGACACCAAGTGCAGCACCGCGCCCAGCGAGATCGCAGCCAAGGCTACCTTGAACATCCTCTGGCGGCGTCTGACAACCGTCACCAAAGCGTGCCAAAGCCCTAGCGAATAAAGAATTAGCGTTACACGGAGCCAGAATACACTGGATTCGTCCATACATCGGTCATTATAACGTCGTAGTGGCACGGAATCTGGTAAGCGCCTTCTGTAGAGGCTGGCCATTGGCTCGCTTGTCGGCCAGGTCTAGCGGCATCTGGAGAAGTTTGCACCGTATGCGACCAGCAAACACGCCCCACTTGGGGGCCGCTCGTCAGTCCGCGCGACGGAGACCGGCTCTTTCTACCGGTAGGCCTCGCCCCGTTTCCGGACTCGGATGATGAGGACGACAAGCTTGTCATCTTGAATCTGATAAATGACGCGATGCGGGCCCACTCGCAAGCGGTAGAGATTCAAGTGAGCCTCAAGTTTCTTAACACCGGGTGGACGCGGGACCCGACTGAGCGACCGGATCTTTGCAAAGATCCGTCGGAGGGTAGGCCGGTCGAGTTTCTTCAGGTCACGTTCGGCGGCTGGGGCGATGACTATCTCGTAGGGCACATCGAGTTACAGGCCCAGTTCCTCGGTCAGCTTGTCCAAGGTTTTCACGCCCTTGGACTCGGCCTCCGCTAAGGCGGCACGAGCGGCTTCGACGTCTCTACGATCTTCCTGGGCGCCAAGCAATCGTTCATACAAGCGCAGGTCGTCCATCGAAATGATGGCGGCTAATTCCTTGCCCCGGTTTTCGACAATGAAGCGGTCGTGGCCATAAGCCGCCCTCTTGAGAAGCTCAGGCAGGGTGTCGCGTGCTTCGGTGGCACTGATGCGTTTCATAGGACATTCCGTACGTTACGTACGGAACGTACATTCCCACTGTACCACGCCTCTCCCGTCGCGGCGTGCGGGCGAGCCCTGGGTGCGTAAGCTTACCCGGGAATAGGGTGGTAACACCCTCTGGATCCTCGATCGCACCTGTTGCGCCCCTTACGCCTTCCGGTCGACACTTAAGCTAATGGCCTCGGAGAAATCCTCCCCCGTACGCAAAGTTGTATTCCCCGCTGCGGGGCTGGGGACGCGCTTCCTACCGGCGACGAAATCGCAGCCCAAGGAGATGCTCCCGGTTGTCGATAAACCGATCATTCAATATGGGGTGGAGGAAGCCGTCGCCTCGGGCCTCGAGGACGTCGTCATCGTGACGGCCGAAGGCAAATCCACGATGGGAGACCATTTCGACGTCAGCCACGAGCTCGAAAAGGAGCTTGAGGCGCGAGGGAAGAAGCGGGAACTGGAGGTTGTCCATGGGATCTCGACTCTCGCCGACATCTCTTACGTTTTACAGACGGAGGCGCTAGGACTTGGCCATGCCGTCGGGGCAACGCGGGAGATCGTAGGCCGGGAACCCTTTGCGGTGAGCCTGCCGGACGATATCATCCACTCGACCGTTCCGTGCTTGAAGCAGTTGATCGACGTTCACCGGGAGCTGGGCGGGGCCGTCATCGCTGTCATGGAGGTCCCTCGCGAGCGGATCTCGGCGTACGGCGCCATCGACGGCGAGCCGGTGGAGTTTGACGGGACGAACGACCGACTGTTCCGGGTAAGCGATGTGGTCGAGAAGCCGCCTGTCGACGAAGCCCCCTCGAATCTCGCCATTATAGGACGTTACGTTTTTCCATCCGAGATTTTCGACTGCTTGGACAAGATCAAGCCCGGCGCCGGCGGCGAG
Source organism: Bryobacterales bacterium (assembly GCA_965222095.1). Taxonomy (GTDB): domain Bacteria; phylum Acidobacteriota; class Terriglobia; order Bryobacterales; family UBA6623. The sequence goes on along the minus strand of CBDCTD010000003.1, from coordinate 145,389 downwards.
CTACAGTTGACGGACGCCATCAAGGCTTTGATCCGGAGCCAACCGGTCTACGCTTACAAGTTCGAAGGTACCCGCTACGACGCCGGCGACAAGTTGGGTTTTTTGCAGGCGACCGTGGAGTATGGGCTGCGGCACGAGGAACTAGGGAGGGAATTCGGCGCGTATTTGAAAACGCTCAAATTGTAGCCCGCAGCGACGGGCCTCCAAGCGGAACTCGTGCAACCGCCTGATATACTTACGTATATACTGTCTTGCAGCCCGCATTTCTCACGACAAAACTGTAGGGCCAGGCCGCTGTGCCTGCCCAGAGAGTTTCTTGCGGGGCCTGGTCGCGTGATCGAATGGGACGCCGTGTGAATCTCACGCCTGAGCAGACACGGTGGTCTGCCCCTACAGATAACGTTCGTCGAACCCCGGCCATCCAAACCTTGTGAGAAAGCGGGCCTAGTCCCGAGGGGAATCCTAGATGCCTTTGTACGAGTACGAATGCCTCAAGTGTGGCGGGCGCTTCGAGGAAATCCAGAAGTTCTCCGACGAACCGTTCAAGGAGCACCCCGGCTGCGGCGGCAAAGTCAAAAAGCTGCTGTCGGCTCCGGCCATTCAGTTCAAGGGTACCGGCTGGTACGTCACCGACTACGCCCGCGCGGGCCAGAAGGACGGCGAAGAGAAAGAGAAGAAGGCCGACAGCGGGGACAAGAAGGCCAAGGACAGTAGCGACAAGTCGGCCGCCAAAGGCTCAAAGGACTCGGACTCCAGCTCGTCGTCGAAGGCGAAGTCCTCGACAACCGAGTCGACGAAGAAGTAGAGTTTCAACGGGGCAACCCCTCCCACTCACGAAGGAATTGTCGGTCGGATGGAATCGATTCGTGTAACCTTGCCGGACGGCTCGGAACAGATGGTCGCAAAGGGCGCCACGCCTCTATCGATCGCCGAGTCTATAGGTCCGCGTTTGGCGAAATCGGCTCTAGTGGCCAAGCTCAACGGGCAACTCGTGGACTTGACCGCACCGATCGAGGAGGACACAGGACTTCGCATTCTGACCGACCGCGACTCGGAGGCGCTCGATGTCTACCGGCACTCAAGCGCTCACCTTCTGGCAGCGGCCGTGCTGGAGCTTTATCCCGAGACCAAGCTAGGCATAGGCCCTCCCACGGACCAGGGCTTTTTCTACGACTTTCAACGCGATACTCCCTTCACACCCGACGACCTCGAAAAGATCGAAGCCCGCATGCGGGAGATCGTCAAGCGCGACCCGACCAACGAGCGCGTCTGGCTGCCACGAGAAGAGACGCTCGCCAAGTTCAAGGAAATGGGCGAGCAGATGAAGTGCGAATTGATCGAAGACAAGACCGAGGGCGACAGAATCTCGGTCTACAAAACGGGCGAGCACTTCCTCGATTTCTGCCGTGGACCCCACATACCCAGCATGGGGCGCATCAAAGCTTTCAAGCTGCTGTCGGTCGCCGGCGCCTACTGGAAAGGCGACGAGCGCAACGCCCGCCTGCAGCGCATCTACGGGACGTCGTTCTTCAGCAAGAAGGATCTCGCGGAACATCTCCATCGCCTGGAAGAGGCCAAAAAGCGCGACCACCGCAAGCTGGGCAAGGAACTCGACCTCTTCAGCATTCAGGAAAGCGCCGGCCCAGGGCTGATCTTCTGGCATCCCAAGGGCGGCACGATTCGCCGAGCGATGGAAGATTGGCTGCGGGACGAATACGTGAGGCGTGGGTACAGCCTGGTTTATACGCCGCACGTCGCTCGCCATGACTTGTGGAAGACCTCCGGGCACGCCGAATTCTTCTCCGACGATATGTTCTCGACCATGCAGCTGGACGACTCCGACTATCAGCTCAAGCCGATGAACTGTCCGTTCCACATCTTGATGTACAAGGACCGGCTGCGCAGCTACCGGGACTTGCCGGTTCGCATGGGCGAGCTCGGGACCGTCTACCGCTACGAGCGCTCCGGCGTGATGCACGGTCTGCTGCGGGTGCGGGGCTTTACCCAGGACGACGCCCACATCTTCTGTACGCCCGAACAAGTAAACGACGAAATTCTGGGCTGCGTGGACTTCGCCCTGGATGTGCTCAAGACGTTCGGCTTCGACAGATTCGAAATCGAGCTATCCACCTGGGACGGCGGCGCGGGCGGCAAGTATGCCGGGTCGGCCGAAGAGTGGAAAATGGCCGAGGACGGCCTGTTCAGCGCCTTGAAAAACCGGGAAATTGAAGCCAAAGTGATGACTGACGAGGCGGCTTTTTACGGGCCGAAGATCGACGTCAAGCTGGTCGATGCCATCGGGCGTCCTTGGCAGCTCTCGACGGTGCAGTTCGATTTCAATCTCCCACGGCGGTTTGAGTTGGAATACATCGCCGAGGACGGAAAAGCCCATCAACCGGTGATGGTCCATCGGGCACTGTGGGGATCTGTCGAACGGTTCTTCGGCGTGCTGATCGAGCACTACGCGGGAGCCTTCCCGGTCTGGCTGGCACCGGTGCAAGCGGTGGTGCTGCCCATCACGGACCGCCAGAACGAATACGCCCTGCAAGTCCTCGACAAGCTCAAGGACGCCGGTATCCGCGCCGAGATCGACTCCCGCAGCGAGAAGGTCAACCTAAAAATCCGCGAAGCCCAGCTACAGAAAATTCCCTACATGCTCGTTGTCGGCCAACGCGAAGCCGACGCCGGCAAGGTCGCCGTCCGCCACCGCAAGCGTGGCGACGAAGGACCCAAGCCGGTGGAGGAAGTGATTACGCACCTGCGGGAACTCGTCGATTCCAAGGATACGGCAGACTGAGTGAGACAGCCGAGCCCGGTAGAGACAAACACTCCTGTTTGTCCTAGCTACGGCCCCGCTTCCAACCGTTTCAAAACCACTTGGCTGCGCTCATCGGCGGCGATTCGTCGGTGGAAGTCGTTCAATTCCCCTACTCGCTCGGCGGGCAAACGCACCGCTTTGACCGAATAATTGCGGCGGCAGCGGAGGACTTCGCCGTCTAGTGTAGTGCCACATAAATAACTGGACAATCACACCCTTTTCACGGTAGGATGGTTTATGTGGCCATCCGCTGACGCTCTACCCCTCACCGCTCCGCAGCGAAACGCTCTTCGTCGCCTGGTTCGAGGAGGCAACACAGCCCAGAAAATGGCCTTACGGGCAGGCATTGTTTTGCTGTGTGCGCAGGGGTTGGCGAACCACGCCATTGCCCGCGAACTCGGCGTCAACCGCAAGACCGTCATCCTGTGGCGAAAGCGCTTCGCCCAGTCCGGCCTCGACGGACTCCGCGATCGGACGCGCCCCGGACGCAAACCGGCGCTCTCCGCTGAATTCGTCCAATGCACCCTCGATACAACGCTTCACGAGAAGCCCCGGGCGGCCACGCATTGGAGCACCCGCACCCTCGCCAAGCACTTGGGCGTCTCCAAGATGGCCATCCAGCGCGTCTGGAAAGCGCACGGACTGCAGCCCCATCGCCTCGAAACTTTCAAGCTCAGCCGCGACAAGCAGTTCGTCGAGAAACTCCGCGACGTGGTCGGTCTGTACTTGCATCCGCCCGAGCACGCACTGGTGCTCAGTGTCGATGAGAAAAGTCAGATCCAGGCCTTAGACCGCAGCCAGCCGGGACTGCCCCTGAAAAGGGGTCGTGCCGGCACCATGACCCACGACTTCAAACGACATGGCACAACGACGTTGTTCGCCGCCTTCAATGTGCTCGACGGCAAGGTGATCGGCGAGTGTCTGCCGCGACATCGGCACCAGGAATTCCTCAAATTCCTACGCAAGATCGACCGCGAAACGCCACCGGCGCTGGAGCTGCATCTGATCGTGGACAACTACTCCACGCACAAGCATGAGCAAGTGAAGAAGTGGCTCGCGAAGCACCCCCGCTTCCACTTTCACTTCATTCCCACGTCTTCTTCTTGGCTCAATCTCGTCGAGCGCTGGTTCCGCGAGCTGACACAGAAGCGCATCCGCCGCGGCGTGTTCCGCAGTGTTCCCGAACTCGAGGCCGCCATCCACGAGTACCTGGAAGCGAGCAACCAAGCGCCCAAGCCCTTTGTCTGGACAGCTCCGGCACAAGATATCCTCGCCAAAGTCGAGCGCGCCGCCAAAACCCACGCCATTGTCCAGAACCGTTAGTGGCACTACACTAGCTCAACTTTACTTCGGTATTCGGCGAAGTCAGTGACTAAAGTAACCGCGGGTGGAAGCTCCTCGACCAGGTAGCCGGGCGGCAACGTAATGTCGAACATGTCGCTCTGCGACGTGGTGGAGGCGAACTCCACCGGATGCTGCCGATCTTCCTCCTCCAACAACCTGTCGCTCTTACGGCCCAGGACCCATGGTTTGAACAACCGCAACTTCCCGGCGGCCTTTGAATAACTGTCGCCCACGAACTTGTAGTCCAAGACCAGGGTCCGGTCGTACTCTTCCAGGTTTGCCACCCGGGCATGGAGCAACCGGAAGCCTCCCAGGAAACCGACGAGAAAATCTTCCAAGACTTTTTGGCGCTCCAGCGCTGCGACCTGTAAGAAAGCGCTCCGCCGAGTGATTGCCAGGTTTCCCCAGCGAATCTCGCGGACGCCGCCCCGCAGAGACCCGTCCTCGGTGAAGCTAAACTTTCCGTTACGCAACAAGCGGTTGACCGCAGGTGGCAGCAGCGGCAGCTCAACCAGCTCGCCGCCATCATCTCCGACCAGCAAGCCGTGACCGGCCTGCAGAGTGGGTGGAAGGTAGCCGAGGGGAGTCATGGGGTCCGTCGGGTCGAAGAAAAGGAGGCGGCCCAGTCGCTCGTGATCGTGCGCCGCGTAGAGCGCCGGCAACTGGCCCCGCGAGGGCAGCTCGACAGCCACAATCACATGGTTGAAGCTCAAAGCCGAAGGAGCTTCGGAGGTGACCACGCCTCGGCGGCTGTGAACCAGCACGTAGTGAGACTCGACGCCGACTTCCCGTAGCATCGCGCCGAGCAGGGTTGTCTTGTCCTTGCAATCGCCGTAGCGGTTGGTGAAGACTTCCCGCGCCGGGTGCGGCTGGTAGCCGCCAATCCCAATCTCAATGGCTACGTAGCGGATGTCTCGCTGCGCGAAAACGGCCAGCGCCTTGATTTTGTCAAACAGAGTCGGGCTCGCCTCGGTAAGCTCAGCTACCTTTTGTCGGATGTCCGGCGAGGCCTGGCGTCTGCCACGTGTGAGGTTGCCGTACCATCGCCCCACGTCGCTCCACGAACCATGGGCTTTTCCGCGCAAGTCCTCTCGCGCGGGATAGAAACTGACCAGTAACCTGGCGGCTATTGCCCGCCAGTGCGGCATGGCCGGTTCCCTCTCGATGGCCGCAACGTTTTCCAACTCCCATACCGAGCGGTTCTTCCCGGTGGCCTGTGACTTTCCCCCAGGGTGGTTGACCCAACGTGCATTGACTTCCCAGCCGGCGGGCAATTCCAGCGCGTATCGCGCCCGCCGCACGGGGATCTCTCGAGCGACCCGCCAGGAATTTTGCAAGACGAACGGCCTTCCCCTCTGCTCGTACTCATAGCCAATCACACTGCCGGGGTTGGTCCCAGGTATGCCAAGGACCTTGCGGCGAGTGTCCTGATACAGGATTCCTCGGAAGAGGCCCGTCTCGACGACATCCTTCTCCCTCACTTCGTAAGGTTTGCCGCTGGCCGGGAGACTCCAGCCCCTCAAAAACGTCAGACGAGTTTCCTGGTCAAAATCCACAACGACGGTTCCGTAGTCGCTCCCCTCCGCCCGCAGAATCTTATAGGCGTGGCGATACCGGGTCTTGATCTCACCGGCCTTCGTGACCGTAGTGGCTTGCTCGTTCAGCAGCATCACGGCCGGGGTGTCTTCGGGATAATCAGGGAGCGAGGTCCGGGCAGCCGCCCGCAGCCATTCAGGCACGCGGGCGTTCGCCAACGGGCTGCAAGTCAGCAGCCCAGCCGCCAGGAAGAGCGCCGGAAGCTTACTGCTGCCGCTCCCCCGTCTCCGTCGTAACCAGAACCAGTTGTTGTTCATCGCCTGCCTTCACCTGGCTAAAAAAGTGCCTCAGAACGGGATAATGCTCTACCTTGTAGTAATAACCCTCTACCACCAACCGCCTCCGCATCAGCACGCCGTCAGGGTGCTTCTCACATGACATTTCGTACTGGCCGAAAGGAGGCGTATTTCGCTGTGGTTCCGGCATTCCCTCCACTTCATAGCCCACCGGCACGCGCAGAATGATCTCGTCGTCTTCTTCCCACGGGTGTGGGAAGTAGACCGGATGAACACGTTTCGCATGCTGAAATGGGCTCCCCTCGTTGGTTTGAAACACCCCTAGAGGCAGCAGCAGGCGCCGGCCCGCAACGGTGGCGAGGTCAGACGCCTCCACGGTAAACTCCACTCGCAGCGGCTCTTCCGGGTTCTCCCAGTGTTGAATGCTGTCGACCTCCACTGTGGCTTCGGCAGGCAACCAGCCCTTCAACTCTTCCTCCACTTGCTCCCGCCTCGCCGAATCGTCTTTTTCGAAGGCCCTGAGACGACGTCGCAGCGCTTCTTGTCCATGAAAGACAACGTGCCCCTTACCTTCTAGAGTCCCGTCGGGGGCCAGTCGCAGCGTAGCCTTCCGCTCGGTTCGAGCATCGGCGCTGACAGGGTTCGGCGTAGTCACAAAGCCGCTGATTGCTTTTCTTAGAACGATGCCCTGAACCCCTGTCTGTTCCCAGGAGAGTAGACCAAAAGGTGTGTAGGGCGTACCGGGGTCGAGATAGATGTCTTCTGAGCTCACGCGAACCGTAACCACATGGGCGTTGAGCTGGCCGGCATCCAGCACCTCGCGACGGAAAAAGGTCCTGTGCCGCCCGCCGATCCAGGCAATGGATGCATCGAAACCGGCCGCGCGCGCCAAAGCGACGAAAAGCCTATTGATCTCTGCGCCCGAGCCATATCCCCGAGCCAAGACGTCCTTCGCCTTAGCGTTTCCTCCCCGTTCGGGTTCGGTCTCCGAGGTTGTATAGCTTAGGTTGCGGATCTGCTGGGCCCGGGCATAAAGCTTGCGCAGCTTGGCCTGAGGGTCATCGGTGGATGAGACCGTTGCAGAGACTACACGCTTGATGTTCTTGTCTTTGCCGATGAGCTTCTCCACACGCTTGAACGCGCTTGTGCCCACCTCATTCCAGAAGCCTCCTGAAGGCACGTAGAAGAACCGCACATGTGCCTTGGGATTGTCCTCTGGCGGCATGAACTCCTCTTCCTGAAAAGGTGGAACGTTTCTCAGTTCCAGCAGACCCATGGCTATCTCGTTCTCCGCTTTCTTCGGCAACCCAAAGATGGCCGAACGAAAATAAACCCCGGCGTAGGGTGTCATGTATCGCGTGAGGGCAAATCGTGCCCTTCGCACCGAGAGTTCACTTTGAATGATCCATGGCGGAGTAAACAGCCGCGATTTCTTCCCCCGCAGCTTGTACTTGTATTCGACAATGCTGCCGGCTTCGACCGCCGGCAAGGTAAACGTCTTGGCGAATGCTTTCAACTTTCGGACTTTCACTACGGTCTTTTCATAAACCCGGCCGTCGAACGGCGTAGAAGTACCGTTCGGCTGCACGGTGCGTGCCTTGATATCCTCCACACGAAATACGCCTTTGATGTAGGGAACCTCAACATTGCCGTACTCGGTGCCTCGCTCGTTGAGAATTTTGATCCGGAAGTGACGCGTCTCGAAGGAGTCATTGTGGTCACTGAACGTTTCCCGATAGAGGATGATCGCGGGCGCTCCCGGGTTGAGCGGGTCGTCCTTGAGAGCCAGCTCGTCGGGCGGGATGGGATCCCAGGCGTCGTCGGTCTGGGCGGTAACCGCAAGCCCTGTGACAAACAAGACGGCTAAAGCAAGATTTGCGCAGAACTGAGCTTGTCGCTTGAGCATGCCAAAAACCTCCCTTCGATCGGACCGATGTCTTTTTCAGTTTGGAGCCGCCAACACGATCCGATAAGCTACATGCTGCTTCAGCCGAAGCTGATTGGCGGCCTTCAGACGTTATTTGCGCCTCTACCCTATCAAGACGGCAAACGCTCTGAAATGAACCACCTTTTTTAGGAAGTCAGGAAGTCCACCTTGCGAGGTGTATAAGTCAATTGCACCGAGGCCGTCCGAATTCTCCCGAGGCACCCTTGCATTTCTCTGATCGAGTGTAGCGCCGAATAGAAATCCGGGCCGCTCCCCGCGTGACGGTTTCTGAAGTGTCACAACTACTTTAGGAAAGCGCGCGGCTTGGTAGAAAGACGGGACGGCCGCCTTGCGGACGGCCGCACCATACCGCGTGCTTCACCCGTCAGCTCGTGAGAAATGCAGGCGAACCAAACGGCAGAGCGCACAACAACAGATAGAGCCGTGCCCGTTAGGGCGCGGGGCCCCACCGCCGACCCGGATGGATTTGCGCCGATCGGGCCGGGCCCGTGGGCTGACGCCCACGGCTCTGTACGCTGATTGTTCGGCCAGCCGACTGTCAAACGCCCTTGAGCATGGGCAGAAGGTGTGTGAACCGAGCCCCGCCCGGCGGTGCCGGCATGGATTATGAAAGCGCGCGGTCCTTGCCGAGGTTGCGGCGCAACAGGCCGACCTGGCCTAGGTGATAGGCTTCGTGAAAAGCGATCGCGACAATGAAAGAGCCGACGGTCTCGTTTGGGTTGCCGGTCGGGCTGTCCGGGACGGGCCGAGCCAACGTCTCCGGGGTAACGGCTCTCAGGGCCGCAACCAAGAGCTGCTGGAGAGACGTGAAGCTCTCCTGCAACATTGGGAACGGGAGCGCCTCGCCTGGGTCAGTTAGCGGCGGCTTCCCTGTTGCATAGCGATCAAAGTCGCTGGGCGGGTACCAAGGGTCCGCACCGAGTAGGCCGATTGCGTCGTTGCGGGCCTTCACAAGATGGCCTAGGACCCAATTAACGCAATTCCCGCCTTCTTTGGGGTGGACGAGGCTTTCGTCGTGGGTCAGTCCATCGAAGTTGGCGGCGAAGACTTTCGCGCCTAATTCGTGATGAGCGACAAGTGTTTCGATATCCATCTTTGTTCTCCTTGTTTGTAAACGGCCGTAACCGGCCCTAGCTGGTTATTTGGTAGATGACCTTGCTAATTCCTTCTTCCTTTGCTCGTTACGACTCCCGGGCCGCCGTCCCTATTTTTTGCCGAACCTATGCTTCTGCCATGGGCTGCTAGTCTCTCTTTTCCTTCTTCTTCTTGCGGGACCGAGTCTTCTTGCTCGTGCGGCCGGGTTTCCGGCCGGTACTACGTTCCTCCGCTGTCTCTTTTAGGCGAAGGAGATGGCTGGACCAAAGCTCCTCAAACCGGCTGACCCAGCGCTCGTAGATCTGACGGATCGGTACTGTGTTCAGCGAGTTCACACGGTGCCTCCCTGACTCGCGCGTATGGACGAGTTGAGCTTCACGCAGAACCTCGATATGCTTCATCACGCCAAAACGCGTCAGTCGAGGGAACGACCGCACAATCTCGGTTGTCGTATGCGGTCGACTCCGAAGAAGGTCGAGAATCGCCCGCCGCGTGGGATCAGAGAGCGCTTTCCAGACCGGGTCCAGTTGGTCCAACATTCCTCCCGCGATGGGACGCGTACGAGCTACTCGCAGTCCTTCTTTAGCTCAGTGAGGTAGTGCCCCCAGCCAGAGCCAACGCCCTTGCGGTGCTCCGCGTCAATCATTCCGATGGCACGATGCCGTAGCGTTACGTTGGCGCCCCCGGAAACCTCCTCGAGCTTGACTTCCACATGGTTGTTGGCCGGGTAGGACATGAACATCGGCCCGCTCAACTCCAACAGTACGGGCGGTTTGATGACCTGCACGAATCCCCACAAGTGCTCAATCCCCTCTCCTCGATCCCGATACCAACGTCCGCCCGCCCGGGGTTCCAACACCATGGGCATTGGTTCTCCACCAGGCGCGGTGTTGCCTTTGCCGAAGCGGTGTAGCAGCGCCGCGAAGACCTTTTTCGGCGGCGCTTTGATCTCGATGTGCTGCTCGATGTCGAGCGTTAAGTCTTCCAACGTCATACCTTTCCTCCTTGATCTCTGTTAGGCGAAAAATCGGGTACAGCCAGCCAATTCGCCTCCGGCTGATTCCCCTGTTCCGAGGGCTATGATGGAGCGCAAATTGATGGCAGTCCCCATTTTCCGCTCCCCGTAGTAAAGTTCTTCGTCGCAAAAATGGTCCAGTCACCGATTTTCGTCTTCTAACCCATACTGGAAACAATGCATTTGTTAATCCACAACGGTTCACTTCGGAAACTTCGCATCCGCCATGACCTCGTCGATCTGCTTGTTGTGCCGCTGGTTGTGCAGAGCGGCGAAGCGAATCCAGTGCGCGGCGCTGAGCTGACCGAAAGGCGTGCCGCTCTCGTCGAGGTGTGCCTGGTAGGCTTTTGAGCTGTCCTCGGCGCGTTCAATCATTCTCGCCCGTGCCGCCGAGTAAGAGTTGATGATCTCAGCGCGGGTCATTTTGCCTTTGGGGGTGACCTCGGGCCGCGCCTTAACCTGGTTGGTACGGTCCGGTATGACCTGGGTAATGATTTGGGTCTTGCCCTCCGTCAGCTTCCGCCAATCGGCGTTGGGCTTGCCGGCCATCAGGCCATCCACAAGCATGTGGAACGACGTTTCGGTTAGGTATAGATGCTCGGCGACCTCACCGGCAGACCAGCGGTCCGGGCCGGGCTTGAACTTCCACTGCTCGTCGCTAAGCGCGGCGAGCTTCGTTAGAGTGTCATTTCGACTTTCTTGGAGCAGGCCGACGATCTCGGCGCGCTCTTGCGCGGAAAGGTTGCCGCCCACGGCGTGCGAATCAGCGAGCAGAAGGGCTGGGGCAATCAGCGAAACGACGAATACCATGCGACTGAGACTCTTCGACAGCAAAACGTGATCCTTCATTGGGTATCTCCTTTGGTCCTTGGAAGTAGGGAGCGTTGACCTTTCCGAGGCGGCGCAGTAGCGACGCTAAAACCTCATTCGGGGGCGATTTGATCTCGATGTCGAGCGTCAAGCCTTCCAACTTCATTCCTTCCCCACTCGCCCTTGTTTGGGCAATCGATCAATACGTTTCTATATAGTAACGTGACTTATTAGTCACGTCAAGCACAAAATTTGCCTTTTTCCACGCTCGGCTGCTTCGGGAGCCGAGGCCGAGAACGTTCTAGGTGGACCGCCTGCTATTGGTGGGACGAGGTGACCACCCGTTGCAGTCGGCGGCAGACGCCCATCAAACGCGATCAAGTACCGGCGCGGGGGAATGACCTGGCGAGATTGGGCCAAGGAATGAATAGTTGGGACCAGGTCGACACCTTCTGCCTGGTTTCCGGACGAGCCTGGCGTGCGAACCAGGTTTCGTCCCAGCTCATCCATCGCTGGGCGCGGAGCCGCAACCGATGGTGGCGGCGCGCCGCCCTCGTCAGCACGGTCCTGCTCAATCTGAGAGCGCAGGGCGGTTACGGAGATGTGGATCGGACACTCGCTGTCTGCCAAATGCTGGTCGACGACCGAGACGATATGGTCGTCAAAGCACTATCTTGGGCACTGAGGGCGTTGAGCGTTCATGCGCCCGGCGCGGTTGCATCGTTCCTCGACGAACGCGAACCACACCTTGCGCGGCGTGTCGTCCGGGAAGTCCGCAACAAACTGATGACCGGCCTGACGAATCCTCCAAACGCATTCGGGCTAATCTGAACAGCGGGCTCGTCGAGATCGCCTACAACTGGAACTGGTCAGGAAGGATTATGTGGCTCGCCGCTATTTGCCGAAGTATGCGGCGTTCCTTGGGGTGTACTCGTCCCACTTTTCGGGGAGGTCCTCGAGGGCAAAAATCGCTGTCACGGGGCAGACGGGGACGCAGGCTCCGCAATCGATGCACTCATCGGGTTCGATGTAGAGCATTTCTTCCTTTTCGAAATCCTCTTCGTCCGCTTTCGGATGGATGCAATCGACCGGACAGGCGTCTACACAGGCCGTGTCCTTTGTCCCGATGCAAGGTTCTGCGATGACGTAAGCCATAGTCGTTGATGTCCCCTTCTCAGAAGATCTGATCGGCCAGAATCATCGTTTCATTGCTTCCCGGCCGCTCTCGTTGCGGTAACGGTGAGGTCGTCAGCACTATTAGGTGCGCCGAGGCTTAGCCCCGCCCGTTAATCTATACCGATCGGTAAGGATTCTACCACCCGCAGAATACCAACGCGAGCTTACGTTTGTCAAGGCTTCTGCCTTGACGGTAACAACGATTCCTCCAAGAACGACAAAGTCGGCAAAAAGCAAGAAGCGGATTATATCATAGCCCGCGGCGGGCTCCAATCTTCGGAGTATCCCAGTATCCGATACAGGATGAGCCTGTAGAGCGGGCGCCTATGCCCCTTCGGATTGGGGTTATGCATCACTGCGGAGCCGGCTGCCAGCAACGGCCCAACAGCAGGGCCTGCGGGGTCGCTCTGATAAACTGGAATCTCTCATGGTGTATGACGTTTGCGTGATCGGCAGTGGGCCTGGCGGCTACGTGTCCGCTATCCGTGCCGCACAGTACGGCCTCAAGGTTGGGGTCGTCGAAAAAAGAGGCCATCTCGGCGGGACTTGCCTGCACGTCGGCTGCATTCCCACCAAAGCCCTCCTTCATTTCGCTGAATTGTACGAGTACGCTCTGCACGGCGAGGAGTTCGGCATCACTCAGACGGGTGTTGAGCTGAACTTCCCCCGCATGCTCGAGCGCAAGAACGAAATTGTGGCACGTCATGCCAAGGGCGTTGAGTTCCTCTTCAAGAAACACAAGATTGACACTCTTCGCGGGTACGGCAAACTGCTGGGCGACCGGAGGATCGAGGTTTCAGACGGCAACGACACCAAACAGATCGCGGCCAAAAACATCATCTTGGCGACCGGATCGGAAGCGCAGACGCTGCCGGGCCTGGAAGCGGATCCGGCGCGGATTCTCACAAACGTAGAGATCCTCGATCTCGACGCCGTTCCGGCGTCGCTCGCCATTGTCGGCGGGGGCGCCGTTGGAGTGGAGTTTGCTTCCCTCTACCGCAGCTTCGGGGCCGAGGTCACGATCATCGAGATGCTGCCTCGACTGGTTCCCAGCGAGGACGAGGACGTTTCCCGCGAGTTGGTGAGAGCTTTCCGGAAAAAGGGCATTCAGATTCACACCGGGGCGAAGGTCGAGCGAGTGACCAACGACGGCGCGGGCGTGAGTCTCGAGTTCACCGATTCGGACGAACAGAGACAGCAATTCTCATCGGAGAAAGTTCTCATAGCGGTGGGCCGAAAGCCGAACACGGAAAACGTCGGCCTCGAGAATACCGCTGTTGAAACTGATCGCGGCTTTATCGTCGTAGACGAGTGGATGAAAACTGCGGAACCGGGCGTGTACGCGATCGGCGACATCGTGGCCGGCACGCCGCAACTGGCCCATGTAGCTTCGATGGAGGGGTTGGTTGCCGTCGGGCGCTTGGCCGGCAAAGATGTCGAACCGCTGAATTACTTGCGAAGTCCGGCGGCTACGTATTGCGAGCCACAGATCGGGAGTGTGGGCCTTACCGAGGCTGCCGCCAAGGAGAAGGGCCGCGCTGTCAAGGCCGGCAAGTTCAGCTTCGGCGGAAACAGCAAAGCGTCGATTCTGGGCCATCGCGGGGGCTTCGTCAAGGTCGTTGCGGACGAGAGGAGCGACGAGATTCTAGGGGTTCACATCATCGGCCCCCTGGCCACGGAGCTGATTTCGGAGGCAGTCGTGGCCATGTCCGCGGAAGCGACCGTCGAATCCATGATGCACACCATTCACTCCCACCCGACGCTGTCCGAGGCGGTACAAGAAGCCTTTAACGGCGTCTATGGAATGACGATCAACGCCTGAGGGTAATGAGCGCAACCATTTCAACAGCGGGGTTCGTCGATGCAGAGTTTTCCGCCGGAGTGAAGCCGGGCACCGCAGATCGCACCCCACCCTGTCAATACGAAGATCTCGGCGAGATAAGCTTCAGCCGTGCATGGGATATTCAGCGGGATCTCGTCGCTCGGCGAAAGAGCGCGGAGATTGCCGATCAGCTGCTGATTGTTGAACATCCACATGTCATTACGCTGGGCCGTAACGCGAAGGTCGGGAATATCCTTGCCGCGGAAGATCGGCTTGCCGAGCTGAAAGTGGGCGTCTGCGAGACCGATCGCGGCGGCGACGTAACCTATCACGGACCGGGCCAGATTGTGGCCTACCCGATCATTGATCTTGCCCAATGGAAGCGTGACATCACAGCGTACGTCAGAGCGCTAGAGCTGGTGATGTTGAGAACGGTGTCGGACTTCGGCATCGAGGCCCAGCAGGTAAAGGGGTGCAGCGGGGTCTGGCATCGAGGCTCCAAGCTAGGGTCTATAGGAGTGCACATTAGCCGCTGGGTCACTTCGCACGGGCTTGCTCTCAACGTGTCAACGGATCTGGACTATTTCGATCTCATCGTGCCCTGTGGAATCTCGAAGCCCGTGACGTCCATGGAACGGCTGCTGGGCCGGCGGCTTCCCCGAGAGGACGTGAAAGCGCGGCTGGTGTGGCACTTCGGACAGATTTTCTCGCGCGACATGCAGCCGGGAGGCGCGCGGCTTGAGGTCCCTTCGCGCCGGGGAATCGCCGAGAGGGAAATGGAATGACGGACGTCTTGATGCCCCAGATGGGCGAGAGCATTGTCGAAGGCACGATTACCAAGTGGCTCAAGAAGGTCGGTGACAAAGTGGAGCGCGATGAGCCGCTGCTTGAGATTTCCACCGACAAAGTAGATTCCGAGGTGCCGTCCCCGGTCGCCGGCACGCTGGAAGAGATGATCGTACAGGAAGGCGAGACGGTCGAGATCAACACCGTTCTCGCGCGGATCGGCGATGGCTCCGGAGCTGGAGGCGCGCAGCAACAGGAGGCTGGGCCGACTGGTGACGGATCCCAAGCCTCAACGCCTGCGGCTTCCGCTGCCGTCACTGCCGCGGAAGCGGTTCCCGAGCCGAGCGCGCCGCCCGCAACACCCGAACCAACCCGGGCTTCAGCCGGCGACGACCACAGCGTGCGCTCCTCGCCTTTGGTGCGCCGTCTCGCCAAAGAGCACGGCATCAACCTCGGGCAGGTCAGGGGCACGGGTCAAGGGGGGCGTATTTCGAAGAAGGACGTTGAAGCCTTTCTCGAAGCCCGCAGCCAGGCGACCGCCGCTAGCGCCCCGTCACCGGCAGGGTTGCCCGACGTTTTCCCCGCTGCTCCCCAAGCGCGATTCGGGGATCACCGCGCCGAGCCGTTGAACATCATGCGCAAGAAAATCGCCGAGCACATGGTGTTGACCAAGCGAGTCTCTCCCCACGTTTCGACGATTCATCAAGTGGATGTGACCCAGGTAGCACGTCTGCGAGAGACAAACAAGCAGACATTCTTCGAGCAGACCGGCGTGAAGTTGACGTTCATGCCCTTTTTTCTACGGGCAGCGGCCTCCGCCCTCAAAGAGTTCCCGGTCGTCAACGCTTCCCTTGACGGGGAGCAAATCATTTTTCACGCGGACGTCAACGTTGGCGTGGCGGTGGCGTTAGAGGACGGACTTCTTGTGCCTGTCATTCGAAATGCCGATCGGAAAAACGTTGCGGCTCTCCAGCGTGAGCTTGCCGATCTGGCAGAGCGAGCTCGCGGCAAGCAACTCAAGCCGGAAGAAGTCCATCAGGGCACGTTTTCCATTTCAAACTACGGCAGCTTCGGCAGCCTGCTGGCGACTCCGGCGATCAACCAACCGCAGTCGGCTATTCTCGGGTTGGGAGCGATTCATAAGGCGCCCGTTGTCATCGATGACGAGATTGTCATCCGCTCGATTTGCTATGTCACGCTCAGTTTCGATCACCGTTTGCTTGACGGCGCGGTCGGGGATCAGTTTGTAAGCCACCTCAAGGGCATCATCGAGACTTGGAGCGAGGAGCTGCTCTAGCTCTACTGTTGGTCCGGGATCCTTGGCAAGCTCGGTTCCCCCCACTCTTCCGGTCGGTCTGTTCGTCCCGATAGGCGAAATCGCCTGTATAATGGCTGTATCGTTTCCGAAACACGACGGCTAAAATGACTGCGATTCTGTGGGTTGTCCTTCCAATCCTTATTGCCGTGGGTTCCGCTTTACTGGCCGTCTACATCATGCAGCAGCGGCTGGAGCTGCAACTGGCGCGGGAACGCCAGTCTCTGAGCGAAGCGCGCGCTTCGATCGAGGCTCAGAAGGCCACGCTGGAAGAGGTCAATAGCCTGCGCGAGGAAGTAGCCCGCCGCAAGTCGCTGGACGACTTCCTCAGCGAACTCCGAACCGAGCAGCGGCGATTCATCCGCGAGCAGAAGATGCTGTTCGCGACACGGAAATCCCTCGTGCTTCAGGAGAGGATTTACTTCCGGAACATTCCGCTGTGTAACTGGGTGGAAAACGAGGTGGCCATCGAAGAGGGCGCCGACATCGATAGCCTCATCAAAACACTGTCCGTCTTTGCACCAGAGCTTCTGCCGGCGGCGGCGCCCAAGGGGAACGGCGAATCGCCGCCCAAACCTAAGCTTCTGCGTTGATGGCGGGGCTCGCACACACAAGCCGTGCAGCCAATTGTGCGGGGCCTCCGAAGCGAGCCAGCCAAGGCTGGCGCACAGGTAGCGACCGCCACTTTTGGCGGTCCTAGTTTCGAGTTCGGCCGGCAATCCTGCCGGCTTCACACCGATCTTTCACGAGCCGGGGGCGGAAACGTGCTCCTAGCCCTCGTTTTCGGCCTCCCGAAAATCCCGCAGCACCAACTGCCAGCCGCCCCAATAGTAGTCGCGCTCGATCGAAAATGCAGCGTCCAGCGCTTGGCCCGGCTCCAGGCCATTTATGCGATCACCCATCCGCCACCCTATCGCGGCCCGGGAAACCCCTTCCTGTTCCAAGGTCAGCTTCAGATGTTTTTCCTTGAGGAGCTGAGGCCGACCCAACACGCGCACGCCGGATGCCGAAAACACAGGCGTTGGGTTACCGACCCCAAGAGGCGCCAATCGGCTGATTTGGCCCATGGTTTCATCGGTGATTTCCGGAAACGAAATCACGGAATCGACATTCAGCGTAGGAACGAAGTCCTCCGGTTGGATTACACGCCGAGCGTGGTCGCTAAGCCGTCTCCGTAACTCAGGAATGCGCTCGACGGCGAGGGTGCAGCCCGCCGCCTGGCGATGGCCGCCGAAGCGCTCGAACAGGTCCGAAACGGACTCGAGTCCTTCCAGCAAATGGAATCCGTGGATGGTGCGGCCCGAACCGGTGGCTGTTCCCGCTTTCGTGTCGAGACTCAAGATCAGAGTTGGCCGATGGTATCGCTCGACGATGCGGCTGGCGACGATGCCGATGACCCCCGCGTGCCAAGCCTCGCCGCCCTCAACGATGCAGGGCGCCTCACCCGGTGGGGGAATCTCTTCCAAGCGCTCGACAACTTCGGTAACGATCGCGTCCTCACTCTGCTGCCGGTCGGTGTTCAAGCGATCGAGTTTTTGAGCGATTTCGGCAGCGCGGTCTGCCCGGCCGGTGGTCAGCAGCTCGACTACCGATTGGGCGCTGTCCATACGGCCGGCGGCGTTAAGCCGAGGGGCCAGCCGGAAGGCAACATCTCCGGCGGTAGGAGACCGCGTCGCACTGAACCCCGCCACGTCGAGCAACGCCTTGAGGCCGGGGCTTCGGGGTCGCCGTAGTCCCTCGATACCGAGCGTCACAAACACTCGGTTCTCCCCGAGCAACGGCACAACGTCAGCGACCGTGCCGATGGCAACGACCTTGAGCATCGATTGCAGCACGGAGTGCAGCCGCGAGGGCGCCCACTCGAGGCCGGAGAGCAGCGCTTGCGACAGTTTGAAAGCCACCCCCGCGCCGGACAGATTCTTGTCCGGATAGCTACAGCCCGGCTGGTTCGGGTTCAAAACCGCAAGGGCGGGCGGCACTGCGTCTTCGGGCAAATGATGGTCAGTAATGATGCAGTCGATGCCAAGCTCGTTGGCTCGCTGGACGACAGCCCTTTCCCGT
The DNA here is from genome assembly GCA_965222095.1 of Bryobacterales bacterium. Lineage (GTDB taxonomy): Bacteria > Acidobacteriota > Terriglobia > Bryobacterales > UBA6623. The sequence continues at coordinate 127,367 of CBDCTD010000003.1, read as the reverse complement.
ATGCCGGTATCGACACTGACGATAAGCCTGACCTCGTCGTGGGCTGCTCGTTCGATGACGTCCTGCCGCATGCCATAGCCGTCTTTGACGCGGTGCGGGACGTGGAAGTCGGCGCTTCCTCCCGCCAGCTCAATCGCCTTCCGAAGTACAACGACACCGGTGGTCCCATCGACGTCGTAGTCGCCGTAAACCAGGATGCGCTCCTGCTGATGAATGGCTCGGAGCAGGCGCTCGACGGCCCCCTTCATGCCTAGCATGCGATAGGGATCGTGAAGCTGGCTCAGCTCAGGCTTGAGGAACCGGGCGGCTTGCTCAGGGTCCGTGATATTACGTTGGGCCAACAGGACAGCTAGTAGACGAGACAACCCGTTCTCGGCCTGTAGCCGGTCAACGACAGCAGGGTCGAACTCGCGGTAGCGCCAACGTTTCATAGGGGGTAGATTTGCCGTGAAGCAATCACAAAGACCCTTGGGCGGACGATGCGGTGTTGCAACGCGCTACGGAGTCAACCCACTACTGGGTCCGCACGAGTTCGTCGCCCGAGTCAGCGAGATCTTGTGCCGCCGGCGTCACAATCGTGTCTTTGTCGACGTAGATTTTCTTGCCCTCGACCCGAGCCCTTCGAACATCCTCTTCACAAACAAACCCCACAACGTTTACCTCGGGGGCAGGTGGCGGGGGAGAAGCGATTTGGGCCGCGGCCGGGATCTGTGCGGGATTGCCACTCGAACTACCGGGGCTGCCGGTCGTGGAACCGCCCGAAGGCCCACCCTGCTGGCTGGCTAAGAAGCGATCGACCACGGACGTTGCCGGTTTGGAGATGACGCTCGGCCTTACGGTAGGTGCGCCAGTCGGCGAAGAACTTGCCAGACCCCTCTCGGCTAAATAGCGACCAACAGCTTCGTCGATGCGCGACGCCGGCGCGCTTCCGGTGGACACCGCGCTTCCGACTGTAACCGGCGCGGCCGCTGCCGGTAGGGGCTTTCCGGCAAACCAAGCTCGCCCCTCTTCACTTTGGAAAGCCTGCTCGGCGTCCCGGACGTGATAGGCAATGCGCTTTATGTTGAGCAGGTGCATCGGTCCGATGTTGTCGCCCGTACTGTTGCCCGCGATCGCGCCGCAGCCGAGTGTCATCGCGGGCAGCAGATTGGTCGTAATGCCGGTGGAACCCTGAGGCGCCGGTGTGTTGACGAGCACCCGAAACGCCGGCATCCGAAAGGCGAATTCGCGGATCCGCTCTTCGTTTTTGGAATAGATCCCACAAGTATGGCCGCGGCCACCGAAGTTCAGGATCCTCGTGCAGGCGTCCAGGGCTTCCGCAAAGTCGCGAACGAAGTAAACGGCCAACACAGGAGAAAGCTTTTCGGCCGAAAGCGGGTGCTCCTTGCCGACACCGTTAAGCTCGACGACAAGAGCGCGTGTCTCAGCAGGAACACTAAAGCCCGCCATGTCCGCGATCTTGCCCGGGGCCTGACCTACACAGTCGGGATTGATGCGAAAATCCTTCGTGATGAGCAGCTTTTCAAGTGCCTCTGCCTGCTGGGCGTTACACAGATAAGCCCCACTCGCCTTCAGCGCGGCTAACACTCGGTCGCGACTGCCTGACTCGGCCACGACCGTCTGCTCCGAGGAACAAACCGTGCCGTAGTCGAACGACTTGCCTTCGACCACCGAGGCAATCGCCTGGTCAACGTCAGCCGAGGCCTCGAGTAAGACAGCGACGTTACCTGGCCCCACGCCCAGTGCCGGCTTGCCGCTGGAGTAAGCCGCTCGAACAATGCCAGGGCCGCCGGTCGAAAGTACGACCCCCGTCTGACGGTGCCGCATCAGCTCATTTGTGCCCTGGATCGTTGCTTCGCCCAGACACTGGACGATGCCCTTGGGGGCTCCGGCCTCCTCCGCCGCACCCGCGAGTAATGCGGCGGTCTCACAGGTGCAGCGGACCGCACGGGGGTGCGGGCTCAGCACGATCGCATTGCGGGATTTCAAGCAGATGAGAGTTTTGTAGATCGCTGTCGAGGTGGGATTCGTCGTCGGCAGGATCGCTGCAACCACTCCCACGGGTTCAGCGATCTCAACGACGCCCTGCTCGCGGTCTTCCCGAATGATGCCGACCGTTTTCATCGGACGGATCGCGCGGTGCAACAGATCGGAGTTGAGCAGATTCTTAGCGACTTTGTCCCGGACGTTCCCGTACCCGGTTTCCTCGACGGCCAAGCGCGCTAGGGATTCGCTATGGGCTCTCGCCGTCGCCGCCATGCGGTCGACAATCTGATCAACTTGTTCTTGGGTGAACTCGCGATATTTGAGGAACGCCTCGTGAGCCTGGGCGATCTTTGCGCGAACTTCCTGAATCGATCGCAGGTCTTGGTCTTCCAACATGAGAAGGCCGACTAAGTTTTACCACCCTTCCCACCCGCAACGTTTCGCGGAAGGATCTGTTCGGCCTCGGCGTGCGGACTCGGAATGACGTGGACCCCGATCAGCTCACCCACGCGGCGCGCGGCGGCGGCTCCCGCGTCCGTGGCTGCCTTGACGGCGCCAACGTCACCTCGAACCGTCACCAGTACGAGTCCAGCGCCCACGATTTCCTTTCCCTCCAGAACCACTTTAGCCGCCTTGACCATCGCGTCGGCCGCCTCGATAGCGCCGGTTAATCCCTTGGTTTCGATCATTCCGAGAGCTTCCATCGTCACTCCTTTGCTGATGTGTACACGTGAAGGTACCACAGTCCACCGGCAGTTCTCAACGAGGGAGCTGGGGCGCCGCCTGAAGGGTTGTAGGCCGTTTTTTAGACGCGGGCAGGCGAAGGCTCAGGGTTGGGGAGGCTTGGTCGGGTTGCGACGCAGCCGCGAGATCTTTTTCAACAGAGACGCCACCTCCCCGGGGTCCGCGAGCTGGTAGCGGGCCGCCGAATTGGCCTGTACGCCGCCGACGTATGCCGTGATTGAGCCGGCCGGCAAAGCCCGGAAGACGGTTTCGTCGGTTGTGTCGTCGCCGCAATAGATCGGCAATACCTTGGGCAACCCACCCCGCTCCTCCACCAAAGCTAAAGCAGCCTTTCCCTTGTTCGCTCCGTCAGAAGGAAACAGATCGTACACGCACTTCCCCTCGCTCATCTCGATCACATCGGCCATTCGTCGCGCGATCTGCTGCGCGCAAGTCTGAACTTCGGAATGCAGAGACTCCGGCACCTGCCGATAATGCAGAGCGACGGTAGATCCCTTGTTTTCGATGTAGACTCCCGGTACTCCCGAAAGCTCTTTCGTGAGATGGCCAGCCACTTCTGCCATTCGCCTTTGGATTTCGGAGTCTGTTTCGGGTTCCAAAGCCCCTGGTTTCTGCAGCTCGCGGCCGTGGTTCCCCACGTAGGTGATGTTCTCGACGGCCGCGCGCCGCCGCAGGTCCGCCACGGACCTACCACTGATGATGGCCAGCGCTACGCCGGGCGCCTCTCTTAACTCGATGAGTCGGGTGCGGGTTTCAGGGGGAAGAGTCGAGAGATCCGGGTGCTTGACGATAGGAGATAGGGTGCCGTCGAAATCGAGCATCACCAGCAACTGCGTAGCCTCGGACACGCGGCTGCTGATGTCGGGCCAGTGATCGAATAAGTGGTTCACGCGTCAATGTCCACTCGGGAATCAGCTTGAGATCACCCGAGATCGGCGAGCTGGCGCAGGATGTTCATTGTCCAAGTGTATATATTGTTTTCCCGGACTTGCTGCCGCATCCGCTTCATCCTCAGCGCTTGCTCGTCGTCGGTCATGCGGATCGCGGCGTGGACCTGCTCGGCGAAGTCTTCGATCGCGTAAGGGTTGATCGGCATCGCGTCGGGCAGCTCCTCAGCCGCGCCGGCAAAGCGGCTTAGGGCGAGAACTCCTCTTTCGTCGACTCGAGCACTGACGAACTCCTTGGCGACAAGGTTCATGCCGTCTTGCAGGGAGCTGACGATGCAGACGTCGGCCAGACGATAGAGCGCCAGCACGGTATCGAACGGCAAGTCCTGATCGAAGGTCACGATAGGACTCCAATCGTCGGTCCGATAACGCCGGTTAATATCGCTTGTAAGGGTTTCAACTTCTTGAATCAGGGCCTTGTAGGCGGGAATCCGCTGGCGGCTCGGAGACCCCGCTTGCACGAGGACTAGCTTCCCGATGTACTCCGGATAGCGCTCGAGAAGAAGGTCCACGGCGCGAAGCCGCTCCGGGATTCCCTTTGTGTAATCCAGGCGGTCGATCCCAAACAGCATGACTTTGTCGGCCAGCCCCAGCTCGCGTTGGAGCGATTCCATGCGATGCAAGCAGGGGTCGCTTTCAGCACGCCCGGAAATGGCTTCGAAGTCGACGCTAATCGGAAACGGGACGACCCGGGTCGACTGCCCGTTGTAGTCAACCTCCACGCGCTCGGGGTCGTGGCGGACCTCCAACTCGCGCTTAACCGTTTCCAGGAAGTTATTGCAATAATCCTGCAAATGAAATCCCAGCAGGTCATTGCCCAGCATCCCGTCGAGCAGATCTCTCTTCCAAGGACAGATGCCGAACAACTCGGGAGGCGGCCAGGGAATATGCCAGAACTGCGCACAGACGGCCTGCGGACACCTTGTCTTGATCATGCGAGGGAGTAGCGCGAAGTGGTAGTCCTGGACGAAAACAACGGCCTTTCGCTCCCTGACGATCTTTGCAACCGACTCGGCAAACTTTTCGTTGACCGCGCGATACGTCTCCCAGTGCGATTGCAAAAACAAGGGACGAGTGAACGCGTTATGGCAAAGTGGCCACAAAGCTTGGTTGGCGAAGCCGTAGTAATAGCCTTCGTTTTCTTCCTTCGACAGGTAGATTCGCTGCAGTGTGTAGCGCGGATCATCGGGCCGGACGCGGACCTGGCCGCCCTCATCCGCCACCTCGGCGTCCGCCTCGCCGGAGCCATGGGCGACCCAGTAGCCCCCGACCGCTCGCATCGCCGGGTCCAATGCCGTGCTCAACCCGCCGACGGTCTGCTTCCAATGAATCTCGCCGTTCTCGACGAAATGAATGTAGGGCTCGCGGTTCGATACCACAATCAAAAGCGAATCTTTAAGCTTTTCGCGAACGAATGATCGAAGCGCCTCCGGGTTCGCGTGCTGAGGGGTGGTCCGCACGATCTGAACGATGGGGCTCTTAGATCAAACGGCCGCGGATCTGGCGGGCGCGTAGAGGGTGCAGGAATCCGGCGTCTGTGGCCCGCCTAGATCCGCGCTACGGTGTTCAGACCGGCGATTAACTCGTCGAGGACGCGCGCGGCTGAGGACCCTCACCGGCATCTCGCGCCTCGTGGTCTGCACGCCAGGACTACGCTGCTACTTCGACGTAGTCGACCGACGAACTCGGTTCCGGGATTGGCTCACCCAACTCGCGCATCGCCTGGAAGTGGGCAGCCAAAGCACCCTGGAAGTTTCGCCGCGTTTCTTCGTCGGTGTCGCCAACCGCCGCGCAGCCCGGCACATCCGGCGAATAAGCGGAGTATCCGGTACCGGTCTTTTCAATGACAAGCGGGTAACGCTTCGGACTCATTTCAAGCCTGCTTTCTTGAGTATAGCGTTCAGCGTACCTGGTGCGAGTTCCTTTCCTTCATTGCCCGGTACGGTGATGACGTAGCGCTACTCGGCGACCTTGAAGTGCCGATGGGTTCCCTTCGATCGCATCTCTTTCCAGCCATGCTTTTCGAGCAACCGGATCACCTCCCGTACCCTCATCGGCATGACGCCCTATTCTGCTGGGTCACGCACCACCCGAGCCGTCGCAGCGCGGCCGCCGGGGTAGGAAGCGCCAACAGCAAATCGAGTTCCCCAAAGTTCGATATGGGAGAATAAAGTGAAGTAACACCCCGTTCCGCCAGAAGCTTGTTCGTCAAAGCTAGCAAGGGCCGGACTCCTACCGCCGCCGACGTGGCGAAGCGAGCCGGCAGCCTTAGATCGCCCCTATGCCGGCAGAACACACAGACAGAAAATACGTTGCCGCATTAGCGGCTGCCGCAGGCCTTATCCTGGTTCTGGGCGTTTGGGCTCGACCCGAAAAATGCAAGGAAGAGTCTAACCAGCCGGCTGTGAGCCAGGCAGAGATCGTTCGGCTTCAGAGGCTGGCGCACCGGCGGTCTCTGGAGGATATGGCTGACTACTTTTCGGAGGTGGCTGCCTTTGTAGCCCCCCACTTAGTCCGCTTGGCCGGCGTTGACGCCACCGGGATCTGTTGGGGGGACAGAGGCACCGTTCTCGCGCCATCCCCGAAGGGAGGGTTTCCTGAGGAGGTCGATGTTCTGACGCTTGGCGAGCAGAAAGTCGAGTTGCGCGGGAAGCTCCACTCGCCCCTTGCGCCCATCGCAGCTCTTGAAGCTACGCCCAACGTCGCCTTGAGGCCTGTGGAAACGATCTCGCCCGATCTGCTTTTTTTGGGTGAATGGTTGGTTGCGGTCGCCCGTCGGCCCGGGGAGGGTTACACCTTTGCTCCGGGCACGTACGGTGGGGCGTCCGCGACGTCCTGCGGCGAGTTCGAATTCCGAGAAGTGATCACGAACCTCAACCTTGAAGAATCGATGCTCGGGGGTGGGCTGTTTGATCTGGATCGCAACCTCGTAGGCGTTATCCTTCGTTGCGCTGACCGCATCACGGCCATGGCAGCCGACGACGTTGACATGGCTCTGGACTTTGTGCAATCCGCTCCCAGCCAGTTGGTGGCAAGATACGGCTTTCGCATCGCCAGCCAGACGGAAGGTGACGAGACAGGGTCCACCGAAGACCGAGGTCAGACTCTGGTCGTGACCGAAGTATGGAGCGGCAGTGCCGCAGATCGGGCCGGATTGCTGCCCTTCGACGTCATTCAGGAAATGAGCGGTGAACCGGTTCGGAGCGAGGACGATCTTGCTTCACTTTTGGACCCGGAAGTTAGCGAAGCGCGTGAACTAAAGATTCTGCGGGGTTCGCGAACGAGGACCTTGCAACTGGAGGCGAACGGCAAGCCCAACGACCGCCCTGTGGAGGATCCTAGATCTGCCGGCTTGGTCCTTGCAACTCCGCCGACAGGGTTCGTGATCCATTCAGTTACACCCGGTAGTCGCGCGGAGCGCGGGGGGATCCAACCCGGGGACCGGCTGTTGGAGGTCAACGGCAGGCCGGTCCGCAGCGAAAGAGAGCTGAACCGCATCGTGGCTGCTTCCGCGGAGAAGCCGCTGCCTTTGATTGTGGAAAGAGGCGAGCGAAAACGAAGCTTCTTGCTGCCCACTCCGCTGCCGGCCGGCGAGTAGCATCGGAGGTCGCCGGGGCGCCGCGGTTGTCGGAGCTGCGACGGGGAGTCCATTCGCTGCCACGTCGGCTTTCTCATTAGCTGATTTCCGAGGCACGCTGAGAGCGTTGCCTAAACCGAACGCGCCAGTCCATCACAGTCCATGAGTAACCCGAAATTCGACCAGGCACATCCCATTGTCAACTTCCCCGATGTCGAGTCGGGGATTCAGCGATTTTGGCAGGAGAACGGGATCTTTGAGAAAAGCCTCAGGAACCGCGAGGGATGCCCCAAGTTTGTGTTCTACGAAGGCCCGCCCACGGCGAACGGGATACCCCATAACGGGCATGTGCTGACGCGCGTCATCAAAGACATCTTCCTGCGCTACCGCACCATGCGGGGTTATTACGTCCCCCGCAAGGCCGGCTGGGATACGCATGGGCTGCCGGTCGAGGTCGAGGTCGAGAAGGAACTCGGTATCCACGGGAAAGAGGCAATCGAGGAATACGGGGTCGAGCGGTTCGTACTTCGTTGCATGCAATCGGTGTTTCGCTACACCGAAGAGTGGGAAGGCATGACGAATCGGGTCGGCTTTTGGGTTGATCTCTCCGACGCCTACGTCACCTACCACCGCAGCTACGTCGAAAGCGTTTGGTGGGCGCTCTCTGAGCTATTTCGCAAGGGGCTTCTCTATCAGGGACACAAGGTTGTCTGGTGGTGGCCACAAGGCGGTACGGCGCTGTCTTCGGGCGAAGTCGGGTTAGGTTACAAGACGGTGGACGACCCCTCTGTCTACGTGGCTTTGCCGCTCGAAGACGAGCCTGGCACCTCGCTGTTGGTGTGGACCACGACTCCGTGGACGCTGCCGGCTAACCAGTACGTCGCCGTTCGCCCCGACTACGACTATGTTCAGGTGCAACAGGATGGGCGCAGCCTCGTCATCGCAGCCGCGCTGCGCGAAACAATCGCGGAGAAGCTCGGCCAAGAATTGCCTGTCGAGAAGGAGTTCAAAGGGGAAGCCCTCTTGGGGCGACGGTACCGACCACCGCTCGACTACTTCTGTCCTCAGTACGGGAATCGTGAGATTGAACTAGCCGCGGGGGGGCACGAGCCTGTGATGTGGACGGTGCTGGCCGGCGACTTCGTCGAGCTTGATCAGGGAACGGGGCTCGTTCACGAAGCTCCGGCGTTCGGCGAGGTGGACTACGAGTTGTTCCGTCAAAACGCTTCCCGCTACAAAAACCCGGACGAAGTTCCGCTTCTGTGTCCGGTGGCGCCCGACGGGAAATTCACTTCCGAGATACCCGACTTGGCGGGAAAGTGGGTCAAAGACGCCGACCGGCATATCATCCAGACGCTGAAAGAGAACGGGGTGTTGCTTCATCGGGAGAACTACCGCCACGACTACCCCTTCTGTTGGCGGGCCGACGATGATCCTTTGATTCAGTACGCGCGTCCGGCGTGGTTCATTCGCACGACCGAAAGGATCCAAGAAGCCATTCGGAACAACGAAAAGGTCAACTGGTTGCCCGAGCATATCGGGACGGGGCGCTTCGGTGACTTCTTGGCGAACAACGTGGACTGGGCGCTGTCGCGGGAACGCTACTGGGGAACGCCACTCAATATTTGGATCAACGACGAAACCGGCAGGATGCAGGCCCCCGCCTCCGTCAAAGAGATCGAGACGAAAAACCCGAACGCCTTCGACCATTTCCGGCGCGACCGCGAAGCGAACCCGAAACTTTCCGAGCACTTGATGGTCCACAAGCCGTGGATTGACGAGGTCACTTGGACCCAGCCGGGCGAACCTGGCGTCTACCGGCGTGTTCCTGAAGTAATCGACGCGTGGTTCGACTCCGGCTGCATGCCGTTTGCCCAATTCGGATTTCCGCACGAGGGAAGAGATCAATTCGCGGATGCTTTTCCAGCTGATTTCATCACCGAAGCCATCGACCAGACGCGGGGTTGGTTCTACTCACAGCTCATGATTTCGACACTGCTGTTTGATGGCGAATCGCAGCAGCGACTCGGTCTTGAGCCGCGAGACTACCCTCACCCGTTTCGGACGTGCATTGTTCTTGGTCATGTCACCGATCCTAGCGGCAAGAAAGAGTCGAAATCGAAGGGCAACTATACGCCTCCGGAGCTCATTTTCGACCGCGTCGCCCAGGATTTCGCCGTGGTAACCGCTGAGGATGCGCGACTCGATGTCTCCGACGGACAGGTTTTGCTGAGCCGCGAAGACATCGAGGCGATGGGCCTGGTTCCCGGCGCCGGAATGAAGGTGCATCGGCCCGATCGCAGCAACGCTGAGCTGACACTTGAAGTTCAGCAAGGCAAGCGGTTGCCCCGGCGGTTGGCAGTCCTTTCGGAATCGGACCGTGAAAAGCTCAGTGTGCGGGCGGTTTCAAAAGGCGTTAAGGTTCTAACGACCGAGGTTCCACGCTTGCCCGACGAGGAGCGTGTGACCGTTGAAAGCCCCTCGTCCACCGCACCAGGGGCGGATGCCTTCCGATGGTTTTTCTTTGCCGGGAACCCGCCCTGGTCGTCAACGCGGCATTCGCTGGGCAACGTACGGACCCTGCAAAAGGAGTTTCCGCTCAAGCTTCGCAATGTCTACTCGTTCTTCACGATCTACGCGAATATCGACGGCTTCGACCCCGCGGCAATGCAAGGCCGCCCGGTAGCCGAGAGGGCACTGCTGGATCGTTGGATCCTTTCAGAATTAGCTCTGCTCACTCTCGGAGTAACGGAGCTCATGGACGGCTACCGCGCCTATGAAGCAGCCGGCCGGCTATCCACCTTCGTCGACGGGCTGTCGAACTGGTACCTGCGGCGCAGCCGTGATCGCTACTGGAAGAGTGGTTTCGATGCCGACAAAGAAAACGCCTACGCGACGCTCTACGAAGCGCTGGTCACCACTGTCAAACTGGCCGCTCCCTTCGTGCCCTTCATGGCGGAGGAGATCTACCGGAATCTGGTCACGAGGCCGTTAGGCGAAAGCGAGCCGGAGAGCGTGCATCTGTGTGACCATCCTCAGGCAGAGGAGAGCCGCATCGACCGCGCTCTTTCCGATGAAATGGCCATAGTGCGCAACATCGTTTCGCTGGGGTTGCGGGTTCGCACCGACCATCGTCTGAAAGTCAGGCAGCCACTCTCCGAAGCCGCGGTTTACATGCTGGACAAGGACCTCCAGAAACGGGTTGAACCTTACTCTGACTTGATCAAAGAAGAGCTAAACGTGCATGACGTGTTGTTTGTCGAAACCCTCGACCATGCACGCTACCTGGTGCGGCCGAATTTCCGACGCCTTGGGCCGCGGCTCGGAAAGAAGATGCCTCAAGCGAAGAAATGGTTCGCGGCACTGGATTCGCAAGAGAGTTTGAAGCTTGCAAGCCAACTGTCACGGGTACAGGATAAAGGACAACCGCATGAGGTTGAAGTAGATGGCCAAACGGTAGCGTTAGAGCCAGAGGATGTGGCTTTTGAGGTTGTGGCGGACGATGTGGAGCATTATGCTGCCGCCGGTGACCGCACGACCGTCGTTGTCCTCAACACCGAGCTTACCGACCAGCTGCGCGACGAAGGCCTCTATCGCGAGCTGTTGCACCGCGTACAGAATCTGCGCAAGGAACTGGACATCGAGTACACGCAGCGCATTCGGCTTTCGATCCAAGGGCCCGAGCGCCTGCGCAGGATCCTGACCGCCAACGAAGAGCATTTCAAGGCGGAAACTCTCTGTGTCGAACTTAGTACCCAAGAAACCAAGTGGGACGGTGCTCAGCAACGGCAGTTCGACATCGACGGCGAGGAAGTGACCGTTACGCTGGCGCAGTCCTGAGCCTTTGCGAGAAAACACATAAGCCGACGGACCCCGGCATCGCGTGCCCGAGCGATCTTAGAAAAACCGGCTAACCCGCGTTCCTCATCAGCGACCGGCGGGAGTGGAAGCAAATGTCTGCCGTCAGGGATGTAGGGGCGCGATTCATCGCGCCCGCTTGCCGACATACTGTACGCTGGGCGATGAACACAAACTGTTGCCGCGAGCCATGGCCGCCGGGGCTTTCGCCTCATCCACCGCGGGCGTGGTGAGAAATGCGCGCTGATCAACACAGTGACCGCCATGGATTCTCCGAACAAACTTCTCTCCGCCAAGAAAATCCCACTCAGAGAGCGGCTCATCTTCGCACTCGACCTTCCCACCGCGGACGAAGCACAGCAGATGGTCGACACTCTCGGTGAAAGCGTTCAATTCTACAAGTTGGGCTTAGAACTGTTCATGGCCGGCGGGTACTTCGAGTTAGTGGATGCGCTCATAGCTCAAGGAAAGAAAGTCTTCGTGGATCTGAAGTTCTTCGATGTACCGCAGACCGTCGAACGCGCTGTTCGGCGGCTGGACGGGAGAGGTGTTGCGTTTACTACCGTCCATGGCAACGACGCGATCTTGGAAGCCGCATGCTCGGCGAAAGGCGACACGAAGATTCTTGCGGTCACCGTCCTCACCAGCCTAGACGTTGGTGACCTCAAAGACCTTGGCTTCCAGTGTGAACCGAAGCAACTCGTCCTCTCGCGTGCGCGTCGCGCGCTTGCGATTGGCTGTGACGGCGTGATCTCCTCGGGTCTCGAAGCCGCCGATCTTAGACGTGAGCTCGGCGATCGGCTACTGATTGTCACCCCGGGGATCCGACCGGTTGCGAACGTCGACGACCAGAAGCGTGTTGTCAGCGTTGAGCAGGCTTTTCTCAGCGGTGCCGACTATATCGTAGTGGGACGCCCCATCAAAAACGCCCCCGACCCCCGCCAAGCCGCCGAAGAGATCCAACAAACGATTGCGCGAGTGTTTGAGTCCTGAGCGGGCAACACCGGCAGCCACCATCCGGTGGTGACGAACACCCTTGTTTGTCCGAGCCTCACCCCAGTGCCGGGATCTATAGGAAGCAGCCAGGGTCCGATCTGGCCATTGGCTTCACGCGACAGAGGCACGGGCCTGCACCCTCACGCCGGCGGCTCTGTGCTGTTATGTGCAACGAGTTGACTGCCGGGCCGAACCCGCTGGGGCAAATACCTTGATGGCTAACCACACGACACGGCGCTGGCCCTTCCCGTGGCTTTCTCGCCCGCCGAGCCGGCTGACTTGAGAACCACCAAACAAAGCCAACTTCCACATAAGCCAAGCTATTCCCATAACTTGACGGACGTCGGGGTAGGACATGCTTGCCCGCGGTCGATATGAAGGACGAGCAACAGCCATGATCAACCTGACCCGGCTCAACGGCGCTGAGATCGTGGTCAACGCCAACGTGGTGGAGTCTCTCGAGGCCACTCCGGATACCGTTCTGTCGTTGACCAGCGGTCAGAAGCTCGCTGTTCGGGAAACGATCAGCGAGGTCGTCGAGAACGTCATTCGCTACCAACGGCAAGTTCACACGTCGCCGCCCGTGACGCTTCGCGAGCCGCCCCACTCTCCCAGTGAGGCTGGTCCGGCCTCCCAGGGGGAGCGATGAGAATCGATGCGGGAACAATTCTGGGCATCATGCTCGCCGCGGGCGGCCTATGGTGGGGCTTGGTGCTCGAAGGCGGATCACTCCGTGAGATCCTGCAGCCGACGGCCGCGCTGATCGTTTTCGGCGGGACCTTCGGAGCAACCCTGATTTCCGTACCCTTCCCCACCGTGTTGGGAGCCTGCCGGCAGGTGCGTGTGATCTTTTCTCAACCGAAACACGACCTCGACGCCAAGACCGAGCAGATGGTGTCGCTGGCGAACAAGGCCCGCCGCGCCGGCATCGTGTCGCTCGAGAAACAACTGAAAGAGATTTCGGATCCGTTCTTGGGCAAGGCAATCACGTTGGCTGTTGATGGGACGGAACCCAGTGATATCCGCCACATCATGGAAAAGGAGATCGATCAGGAGTTCGGGCGCCGCGAAGCCGAGGCTCGGGTCTTTGAAACCGCCGGTGGCTATGCGCCGACGATTGGCATTATCGGCGCCGTCATGGGGCTGATTCAAGTCATGAAGCATCTCGAAGACATCGATGAAGTGGCCAAGGGGATTGCAGTGGCTTTCGTAGCGACGATCTACGGAGTCGGAGTCGCCAACCTCGTTCTGCTACCGGGTGCCAAGAAAATCATCAGCCGGGCGCAGGAAGCAGCAACATTGAAAGAGCTCACGCTGGAAGGTGTGATCGCCTTGTCCGAAGGGCTCAACCCCCGATTGATCCGCAACAAACTTTCGGCTTTTCTGGAGGAGAAGGACGAGGTGCCGTCCGAAGCTTCTGGCGATCCTTCGCCCGCTGCCGCCGGACGTTGAGATGCGTTCAAAAAGACAGCCCGAAGAAAACCATGAGCGCTGGCTGATATCCTATGCCGACTTCATCACGCTGTTGTTTGCTTTTTTTGTCGTCATGTTTGCCACCTCACAAGTGAACAAGAAGCAGATGACAAGTATGGCCGCCGCCTACTCTTCCTATCTCGGCGGTAAAGAGTCGACTGAGCGGAGCCTGCCTGCGGATACCGTGCCGATGGATACTCCTGCGGCCGGCGTTGGCCGTACGCTCAGCAGTGAAAGCCTCCGTGAGAAGCTGACGCGAGCTGAAATGATACCGATCAAGAAACGGGTGGAAAAGAAACTAGCCGCGTTGATGGCCGGTGACAAGGTCGCGGTCCGTCTGCTGCCGCGCGGTTTGGTCCTCAGCCTGCGCGAGGCGGCGTTTTTCGATACCGCCAAAGAGACCTTTCGGCCCGGAGCCAAGCCTCTACTACACGAAGTGGGCCAAGCGATGCAGGAGATCACCTACCAGCCCATCCGGCTGGAAGGACATACCGACAACGTTCCCATACTCACCAAGGATTTCTCTTCCAACTGGGACCTCTCGACGGCAAGGGCGATCCAAGTAATGACCGCGCTCAAGGACGAGTTTGGCCTTCCGCCCGAAAGGCTTTCCGTGTCCGGGTATGGAGCATTTCGTCCTATCGCGGACAATCTTACGGTCGAAGGCCGCGCGGCCAATCGTCGAGTGGATATCGTTATTTTGAGCCAGTCGGCGGCAGCGATGGCGCCCCGCCAACGACTGAGAGACGTCGAGCCGCGGGCAGAGTCGGCTGCCAGGGTCGCGGTCGCATCCGCCGAATCTCCTCCCCAGGCCAATGCAAGCCCCTGACGCGCGTGGCAGTACTCCGAGTCCCATCGTGTGGTCGGTGTCTTGGGTTTCGTCACGCAGGCAGCCCGCTTTTTTCAAGACGATTCGCAGCGCACGGCCCGCCCCACCCTGGGCACTTGCGACTAGGCTTGCTTCTAAGACCGGTCGGCCGCCATCGGGCAAATGTCTTAACCCGTTTTGCTCCCAGTCAGCTAGGTCGTGACGGTAATAGACAGCCGTCCGCCTGGTGACAGATGCACGAGGGCGCCGGAAAGACCGATTGATTGTTTGAGTTCGGAAGGCGTGGGGTCGCGCGTCGCATCACGGTCCGAGAGCCTCTTGTGGGTCGCCGACTGTTTTGCACATAGCTGAAATCCAGGAGAGCAGCCGCCAAACGGCCTCATAGCAGAATCTCTCTTTCCGACCTGGTCCCGTCTTGCCCAATCCGTTTGTCTGCGATCGAATGACGGAACGAATCAAGGCCGTTCACATCGGCATCGGACCGGTCACCGAGGAATCCTTGTCAAACGCGCAAGGACGCGAGTGGGATCTCCAAGGGGCGGGATCTTGGTGGCAATGTCTCAAGCAGCTTGCTGATGAGGAACAAGACGTCTTGGTCACAGGCACGGAGTTGGAGGGAATCTCCGTCGACAGGCTGATCGAAGAGGCACTGCGCCTCCGTCCGACTCTAACAGTAGTGGTGCTGGCGCAACAGCCGGATTATTCCGAGGCCGCTCGATTAGCTCGCCTTGGTGCCGGTGACTATTTGCCGGCGCCGCCCCAGACGCACGTCTCGGCGGACGAAATCGTTGGCGGAATCAGACGCGCCCACGAGAACAACCTCTTGCGAACATCCGGGGCAGCAGCGGAGACCTCTGGAGCTACGCCTGAGCTCGTCGGCCAGAGCGGCGCCATCCGTGGCGTCAGTCGGCTGATCAGACTCATCGCGCCGCGACAGTCAACGGTGTTAATCACCGGTCGCACGGGCACAGGCAAAGAACTCGTCGCGCGGGCCATTCATGCGGCGTCACCAAGGGCCGCCCACCCACTGGTAGTCGTCAACTGCGGGGCCATCCCCGAACACCTGATTGAAGCGGAGTTGTTCGGCCACGTGAAAGGTGCTTTCACCGGAGCCATTAGTCACCGGGTGGGCCGTTTCGAGCAAGCGCACCGAGGAGTCATTTTCCTTGACGAAATCGGCGAAATGCCGCTTGAGATGCAGAGCAAGCAGCTTCGCGTACTGCAGGAGCGCGAGTTCCAACGGGTGGGCAGCTCGGAAACGATTAAGGTCGATGTTCGAGTCGTCGCAGCAACAAACTGCGACCTGAAAGAACTGGTTCGACAGGGGAAGTTCCGCGAAGACCTCTACTACCGACTAAACGTAGTCCCTATGTCTTTGCCGAACCTGGCGGAGCGGATCGAAGACTTGCCGTCGCTCGTGCAGCATCTGCTTACGAAGATCTGCCGCCAGGAAGGCTTGTCCCTTGCGCGGATGGCGCCCGAAACTGTAATCCGCTTGATGGAATATCACTGGCCCGGCAACGTGCGGCAGCTCGAAAATGCGATCGAAAAGGCCGTTGCCCTAAGCGGAGATCGCGAGATCCTCTATCCCAGCGACTTCCCCCTTCCGCCTCTCACCGCCGGCACGGCGCCTTCGGTAGCGCCAGACGTGCGGCTGCCTACCGAGGGGCTCGATTTCGACTCCGTGGTCGGTGGCTTCGAGCGCAGTCTTCTCGAACAGGCGCTCGAGCGAACCGGCGGCAACAAGAAACGGGCGGCTGAGCTGCTGAGAATCAAACGCACGACGTTTGCGGCCAAGCTGCGAGCGTCGAGCCAAGCCCGATCCGGGGAATGCGGGCTGTGAGTGTTCCCCGGCTCGGCTGAGCGGCAAGAGTCTGGGTGCTGACAACGGTTTGTCGCTCGCCGGCCAGAGGTTCTCTGATTCTAAAGGGCCGCCGTTTGGTCGCTGCCATGCAGGAAGTCCAGGAGGATATGTTGCTCGGTTCACAAGCTTTGCTGATCGCCCGATACATGGACTTGCTATCGGTGCGACAAAAGTTGACCGCGACCAACATTGCAAACGCCGATACCCCGGGTTATCTGGCTCGGGATATCGATTTCGGTGAAGAGATGGCGCGAGCGCTTGAGCAGTCTCCCGAAGGGGTCGCTTCGCCGCTGATCGTCCGGCCGGTCGAAGGTCTAGCGATCAAGAACGATGGCAACAACGTTAGCCTCGACCGCGAACTGCGAGTGCTAGGGGAAACGGGTATTCGTTACTCGCTCGCCTCCTTGATGCTCAGGAACAATATCCAGTCGGTTCGTTCGGCAATACGAGAAGGTCAGACGTAAACGCAACAATCATCTAAGCCTCTATGAGTCTGTTTTCTATCTTGGATGTCAGTGCTTCGGCGCTCGCGGCCCAGCGAATGAGGGTCGAGGTGCTGGCGCAAAACATCGCCAACGCCGAAACAACACGGACGCCCGAAGGAGGACCGTACCGGCGACGTCACGTAGTTTTCAAAGCCGAGCCGCAGCCGGTGTCTGGTTTTAGGGCAGTCTTGGCACGAGTGCAGTCACCGTCGGGATCGTCCGTCTCCCCCGACGTCCAGGGCGTCCGCGTTTCGGAGGTGAGTGTCGACAACACCCCCGCTGAGAGGCGTTATCTGCCGAGCCATCCCGACGCCAATGCGGAAGGGTACGTCGACTTTCCGCCCTTTAATCCCGTGGAAGATATGATCGATCTGACCGCCGGCGTGCGTTCCTATCAAGCCAACTTGGCTGTGGTGTCAGCGGTCAGAGAAATGATCACTCGAACGATTGAGATTGCCCGTTAGGCAGCCCGCGGTAGAAGCTAGGTGCGGCAAGAAATAGGGACTGTCATCCGATTTTCGCTTCTGCAAATGCTTTGTTTCCAGTACGGGTTAGAGGACGAAAATCGGTGACTGTACCGTTTCTTGCGACGAAGGGCTTTCACCACGGGATGCTAGCTCTGCAGTCCCTACTCGGTGCCCACCTGGACAACAAGTACCTTACAAGTCGGGCAGTCGGGCAGTGATTCGACCGGCCGAAACGAACCTGAGTCACGCAAGAATCTTTGGAGAACACGATCCATGGACCCAGTTGCATTGAGCAAGATTGCGCTACCCGAAATGCTTTCCCCCGGCGAGACGGCTCGCGCGGCGGATGTTGCTTCGTTTTCGAACATGCTGGGCGAGGCGCTTGACCGCGTAAAACAGCTCGGCGACGAAGCCGATCAGGAAGTGAAACGGCTGATGGCCGGCGAGCCGGTCGAGCTGCATCGGGTCATCATGGCCGGCCAGCAGGCCGGCCTCGCCTTCGACTTAATGATGAGCGTTCGAAACAAAGTCGTGGAAGCCTATCGGGAGGTCATGCGCATGCAAGTCTAGTCCGCACTTCTCACCAGCGGTCGCCAGGAGGGGAAGCCAGTGTCCGCCGTCGGCGGTGTAGGGGCGCGATTCATCGCGCCCCTCGAGTTTGGCGTTTGACTAGATAGATTCCCACATTTAAGAGGACGAGAGCGGGCCAAGGGGATAAAAACCCTTGCTGGGTCGAAACATTGTGGGGTATTCTGGTATCTAGTTATATAACTAGATAAGGAGACGACATGGGTTACCCCACCAAAGTCCAACTCATTAAGCGCGAAGCCAGTCAGCAGTGGTACGTCAACTTCCCTTCCGCCTTGGCCCAGGCGCTGGAATTCTCGCGCGGTGAAACCGTCGAGTGGGTCATCGAAGACCGCTCCCAACTGGTGTTGAACCGTCGGCACCCGCCCCCCTCGGCGTTAAAAAAAAAGACTCCGCCCCGAGGCTCCTCGACCAGCTCGAAGCCCTCGCCCGCCAAGCGCTCCAGGGCCGCCGCCAACAGCGGGTCCAAGAAAAGATCCAAAGCCTGATGCTGAGCGCCTTGGTCTGTCTCGGCCGCCACACCGTGACTGGGTTGCTGCACACCGCCGGCGACAGCTTCCAGGACTGGTCGGCCGTCTATCGGCTCTTCTCCCAGGCCCGGGTCGAGGCCCCAGACCTGTTCGGCGTGGTCCGCCGCGGAGTGCTCGAGCAACTGTCCCCCACCGCACCTCTGGTGGTCGCACTCGATGACTCACTGCTGCCCAAGCGGGGCGCCAAAACTCCCGGCGTCGCCTGGCGGCGCGATCCGCTGGGACCGCCCTTCCAAACCAACCTGATTCGCGCTCAGCGCGTCATCCAGATCTCGGCCGCTGTGCCCGGCGGCGCCGACCCCCCAGCGGCGCGCCTGATCCCGCTCGATTTCCAACACGCCCCGACCCCACCCACACCACGGCGAAACGCCCCTGAGCAGGAGCAACAACAATACCGCCTCGCCTGCCGCCGCGCCTCGCTCGCCCAGCGGGGCGCCGAACGCCTGCACGCCCTGCGGCAGAAGTTGGAGCAAGACGATGCCTCGCGGCGACTCGAAGTGCTCGTCGACGGCCGCTTCACCAACCGCACGGTGTTGAAAAACCTGCCGCCCCAGACCGTGCTGATCGGTCGCATCCGCCAAGACGCCAAGCTCTACTACTTGCCGACCGGCCAAGCAGCCGCCACGGGCCGCCGCCGCCGTTATGGCGAGCGGGCCTCCCACTCCCGAACAACTGCGCCAGGATGACAGCGTTCGCTGGCAAATCGTCACCGCCTACGCCGCCGGCAAGCGGCATCGCTTCCGCATCAAGACCTTGACTCGGCTGCGCTGGCGTCCCGCCGGCGGGAACTGCGATCTGTGTTTAGTCATCATCGCCCCGCTGCGCTATCGGCCCCGCCAAGGCTCGCGCCTGCTGTATCGCCGGCCCGCTTATCTGATCGCTACCGATCCCGACTTGTCGCCCCAGCAGATCGTCGAGCACTACGTCTGGCGCTGGGACATCGAGGTCAACTTCCGCGACGAAAAGACGCTGTTGGGGGTAGGACAGGCGCAGGTCAGACATCCCCGCTCGGTCGAAGCGGCGCCGCAGTTGATCGTGGCTGCTTACGCCTGGTTGTTGCTGGCGGCGCGCCAGACTTGGGGCCCGGCGGGCTTCCCCGACGCCCTGCCGCCCCCGAAATGGCGCGCGCGCCGCTCGAAGCCCCGCGCCACGACGCTCGATCTGATCCAGCACCTGCGGGCCGAGCTGTGGGGCGAAGGCTTGCGTCGTTTCTGCGGCTTCCCGTCCAACCCCTCGCCCACTCCAACCCCCCAAAAACTCAGCGCAGCCCTCCCCACCGCCTTGCTTTATGCTTCCCCTTGAACCTCTTGCCCCTCCTGTCTCCGCCTCGAACCTGCTTTCAAAACGCCAAAGTCGAGGGGCGCGATAAATCGCGCCCCTACATCTCTGATGGCGGGCATTTGCTTCCACTCCCGCCGACCGCTGGTGAGAAATGCGGCTAGATGTCGTCGTGAGGACCTGGCAGCCATTCTCTGTCACGACCACCGTGCCAAGTGAAAGACCATTCGCGCCCACCCTGCCGACGCCGCTCCGACCTTGCCTCTCGGCAACAACCCGCTCCGGCTGCTCTGCGCTCGTCACGTCAGCCTACGGGCACAGGCAGCGGCCAGATCCGCCCCAAAAAGCCGGAAAAGTTCCCAGCGCTGCCTTGATGGCAACCACACCTCGCCACCACACAGCGATGTAGGCAAAGTGGCTCCCAGAGCACCCTTGATCCCCAGCGGTCGAGCGGTTGCGGGGTCCGCCTTCACGAAGGCGCTCCCCGAATTTGGGAGGGGGGCGAAGGAATTTCGCGCTGTGCTCGGTCGCGGGTCACAACGAAAATGCCGACGGCCACAGCCGCGACACCCACGAGCAGGGCCGGCGAGAGCTTCTCCGAAAGAAGAATCGCGCTGAAGGTCACGCCGAAGAGCGGAGCCGGGAACCCGAAAATAGCAACTTCACCCGGGCGGTGGTGTCGTAGCAGCCGTATCCAAAGGATGGTGCAAACACCGTTGGACATGAACCCCTGGTAGGCCAACGCGGCCACCGCCGTCCAGGTCACGGGCTGGAGCGTCATTGGCTCCAGTGAGAGGGCCGTCACCAGGAAAAAGGGTATGGTGATCACGGTTTGCCAAAAAACGGTGCGGACGTAGTCGATGCGCGCAACGATCCGCGACGTGAAGACTGTCCGCGCCCCAAACAAGGCCGATGTCGCCGTGCAAAACAAGTTGCCCGCCAGAGGGTGCGAGGCCAAACGCGCTTCGGGCTTTCCGAGAAAGGTGGCTGAGATACCGCTGAAGGCCGTGACCAAGCCGATGAGTCTAGGCCACGATAGGTGATCACCCGGCACGAAGAAATGGGAGATGAAGTTCGTAAAGATGGCATGACTATTCATCAACACCGAGGCAAATCCTGCCGACGTCAGATTCACACCCAGGTAAACGAGTGAGATCTGCACCGTCATTAAGATCCCCAAGTAGGTCAGCCACCGCTGTTCCCCTCGTTGCGGCCGCAGGCGCGTGCCTCTCTTCCAGGCCCACAGCAGGACAGGCACTAGTCCGACGAGCATGCGCCAAAACGCGGTCCAAAAGGGCGCGAAGGTCCCCAAAGCGATCTTGGCGGAAACGACGTTGCCGCCCCACAGCACCGACAGAAATAGGGCCGTCAGGCCGCCGCCGAGCCCGATCGGGCGAAGATTGTCGCGGGTTTCCGTCACGGCTGCGCCCCGGGAACCTCGGAGCCCACCGACTCTCGGGTCCGCAGGTCGGGCTCCCGAGTCACAATCAGAATCCCGGCGGCAACAGCCGCCATGCCGGCTAGCAGGCGGGGAGTGATGGGCTCGGCAAAGACTAAGGCGCTGACAACCACCCCGAAAACGGGCGTACTGAATCCAAATGTCGACAAGACCCCGGGGCTGTGGCGTCTGAGCAGTCTTGTCCAGACGACAATGCAGAACCCTGCGATCACGACTCCTTGGTAGAAGAGGGCAACCGCGGCCTCCCAGTTAAATGGCTGCTTAACGAGGGGCTCCGTGAATGCGGCGATCAGAAGAAAGGCCGGAAGGGAAAGAATCGTCTGCCAGACCACGGTTAGCACCGGTTCGATGCGCTGCACCACCTGCTTGATGTAAATGATACGAGCCGCCAGAAGGGCAGCCGAGACGATCACGATCAGATTGCCGGCTACGGGATGTTCGGCCAAGCGGGCGGCTGGGTGCCCGAAAAACACCAAGCAGATCCCCGAAAAAGCAATGAACAGCCCGGTTGCACGCCGCCGGCTCAAGCGGTCTCCGGGAACGAAAAAGTGACTGATCGCATTGGCGAAGATGGGGTGAGAGTTCAGCAGAATGGCACTATAAGCCGGCGAGGTGAAATCTACGCCGATGTTGAGCAGCGCAATCTGCACGGTGACCATAAAGCCCAGGTTGACGAGCGACCCCCACTCCCCTACCGCCGGGCCGAGCCTGATCCCACGACTCCACGCCCAGATGGCTACGACCGCCCCGCCGATCAACATTCTCCAGAAGGCCATCCAGATCGGTGGAACGGTTGCGAGACCGATTTTTAGGGCGACGAAATTGGCACCCCACAAGGCCGAAATCGCCAGCGCCAGCAGGATGCTCGGCCAACCCAAACGCTCGATACGCATTTCCCTCGGGTCCATCTAAAGACGGGCAGCTTGCCGCGCTTCTCACAACCAATTGCTCTGTTCAGAGCGCCGGCCGGCATCCAAGGCATACGGCTCAGTCGCCGGTGCCGGCGTCATGGTCAAGTACCCCTCCGAGCGCCAGCTATCTAGAGGCTTCTCTCGCCCTTCGCTTCGATCTCCGGCGAGAAATGCGGGCTAGGGTGGAGGGGACATCGGCGGCACTGCGCTTCGCCCCGAGGCCGGTGGCGACACGGCGCGTGCCCCTAAAAGGCGTGTGAGAGGCAGGTTAGCACACCGGGCTGGGCCAAGACCAGGTGCAGCCGGCGGTGACCGGCTGCACCATCGGGGCAAACTCAACAAGGAGAAGGGAATGTACAGTCGCGGCCGCGACGCTTACCCGGGACAGGTTTTGCCTGGCCGCTGCTTGCCGACTCGCCCACATGCATTCTCGCTCATAACCCGTGAAAAAACCAACGGAACAATCGGTTCATTTTCGACAGAACTTTCGCCATGGTACCTCTGGTACGAGTGGCTGTGCCAGGCAGAGTCGTCCGGTGCAGAAGGGTCCTAAAAGGGGGGGGTGTTTCCAACACAAGATGATCCTGAAAACAGACCTGGCCGGACGCGCGGCTCAGCGGGTACGGCTCGACGTCTGGCAACGCATATCCAGTAGAAAACGATCGCCCAGAACGCGCCTGAACGCCTCTATCCTGCCAACGCGTCACGCAGGATTTCGACGACGTGCCGCGGTTCGCGGTCCGTGAAGTGGCCGATCTGCTGCCGGCAAGAGGCGCCGGCAATGGCGATCTCGGTATCGCGGGACGCGGCATCGACAGCAGGGATCAGTCGTTGCCGGCCGATCGTTTCAGAAAGCTCGTAGTGCTCGCTCTCGAAACCGAATGACCCCGCCATGCCGCAACAACCGGAGCTGACCTCCGACACCTTGCATTGCGGGATGAGGCGCAGGGCTTCCAAGCTGTCCACCGTTCCCACCTGGGCCTTCTGGTGGCAATGGCCGTGGAATAGGACTTCCTTGGCGGCAGGTCGAAAGCGCAGCTTTAATTTGTCTTGCTTGTTCAGGCGGATCAGGAATTCGTCCACCAGAAAAGACCCCGCGGCAACCTTTTCCACCGCGGACCCCTTCATGAGATCCAGATACTCATCTCGGAGAGTGAGCAGACAGCTTGGTTCGCAGCCGAGCACGGGGATCCCTTGCTCGACGTACGGCTCGAGCACGCGGACGTTGTGTCGTGCTGCCTCTCGAGCCTGCTCAATCAAGCCGTGCGAGATCATCGGCCGCCCACAGCACTGTTTATCAACCAGCACAACGTCATATCCGGCTTGCTCGAGCAATTCGGTCGCTGCCTGTCCCACCCGCGGGTAGTTGTAGGTCATGAAGCAGTCGTGAAAGAGAACAACTTTCGATCGGGAGTTGCCGGCGGGCTTTCGGTGGGTGCGGGAAAACCATGTTTCAAAATCAGGCCTGGCGAAAGGGGGCAACTGGCGGCGGGCGTCGATGCCCAGCCAGCGCTCGAACAACCACTTCACAGGAGCGGCCCGTGCCACCGCGTTACTCAGCGGCGCGAAGCGGCTGCCCCATTTGTTGAGGGCTTGAGCGTTCGCAAACAGCCGCGCACGGAGGGGGGTCCCATGCTTTTCGTAATAGTGGGCGAGAAACTCGTACTTGATCTTTGCCAGATCAACGTTCGAGGGGCACTCTCTCTTGCAGCCTTTGCACGCCAAGCACAGGTCGAGTACTTCGTACATCCGCGGTGAGGTGAATTCCTCCGGCGCCAGAGCGCCCGAGAGCGCCGCGCGCAGGGCGTTGGCTCGACCGCGCGTGGAGTGTTCCTCTTCGAGCGTGGCGTGGTAGGAGGGGCACATCGTTCCGACGTCGCGCTTGCGGCAGGCGCCCATTCCGTTGCACATCTCTACGGCCCGAGCAAAGCCACCTTCGGATGAGAAATCGAGGTGCGTATCAATCGGAACAGCTCGATAGTCCGAACCAAAACGCAGGCTTGCCGTGGGTTCGGGCGTTTCGACGACCTTGCCGGGATTAAAGATGTTATGTGGATCGAAGAGGGCCTTCGTCTCGCGGAACGCTTCGTAGATCTTGGGCCCGAACAGGACCTTATTGAACTTGCCACGCGCAAGGCCGTCGCCGTGCTCGCCGCTCATCGCACCACCATATTCCATGACGAGCTGACAGACCTCTTCTCCAATCTTGCCCATCTTGTCTACTTCGGAAGCTTGCTTGAGATCGATCGCCGGGCGCACGTGCACGCACCCGACCGAGGCGTGTCCGTAGTAGCCGCCCCGGGTGTCGTGGCTCTTCAGGATCTCGTCGAAACGGCGCAAGAACGAAGGCATCTTCTCCACGGGAACGGCCGGATCCTCGACGAAAGCAACCGGCTTCTTGTCACCCTTGACGCCCATCAGTAGGCCCAGGGACTCTTTGCGAACCTGCCAGATATTCCTCTGCTGCTCGGGGTCCGTTAAAGGAAGGTAGTTGAAACCGATCCGGTGGCGGCTCAAGTGCGTCTGTAGCTCGTCTAGCTTGGCGCGAATCTCCGCCTCGGTTTCGGCGTAAAACTCTACGAGCAGCAGGGCCTGGGCTTCGGGGTCGAAAATCCTCATACGGTCGCGAAAACTGGGATTGGCCCGCGCTCGGCCCAAGATGAAGTCGTCGACGATCTCGACCGCCGCCGGATTCCGCTCGACGATCTGGGGCGCAGCGTCGACGGCTTCGAACAACGAGCGGAAGTGAATGACCAGCAGACCCTTCTTTTGTGGAAGCGGAACGATCCTGAGTTTGGCTTCGCTGACCACCGCCAGCGTACCCTCGCTCCCGACGACCAGCTTTGCGAGGTTGTAAGGACCGGGTTTACTGGAGTAGCCGGCGCCGAATTGCGTGCCCTTGGCGACCAACTCGTCAAGGTTGTAGCCGCTTACGCGCCGCAAAAGTTGAGGGAAGCGATCGAGGATTTCCTCCCGGTAGATTTGTCCGAACTTGACTGTCTCTTCGTAGAGCCGGCTCTCAAGCCCTTCGCCGCGCGCGCGACGGTCGAGTTCCGCGGCGTCGAGCGGTCCCAAACACGCCTCGGATCCATCAGAAAGCACGACCTTGAGCTCCAAGACGTGGTCGATCGTCTTGCCGTGAAGAATCGAGTGCGCGCCGGCTGAGTTGCTGCCGATCATGCCGCCGATGGTTGCGCGGTTGCTCGTCGAAGTGTCGGGACCGAACTGAAATCCCAACGGCCGCAGGAAGTTGTTCAACTGATCTTGGACCACCCCGGGCTGTACTCGCACCCAGCGTTCGTCACTATTACACTCCAAGATCTCGTGCATGTATTTCGAAAAGTCAATGTGAACCGCATGCCCGACGGTTTGCCCCGAGAGACTCGTTGCTCCGCCCCGTGGCAAGATCGGCGTCCCGGTGCGCGCGGCAAGACCCACGGCGGCGGTAACATCGGCAGCGTGTTTAGGAATGACGACGCCGATCGGCTCGACCTGCCAGATGCTGGCGTCGGTGCTGTAAAGGATCTTCGAGTAAGCGTCGAAGCGCACCTCTCCCTCGATTTCGCGGCGGAACTCCTGGGCTACTTCCGAGGGATCAGCTTTCATGGGTCGGAGGACGGGCTAAGCAGAACCTCTTGAGCGCGGTCCGAGCGAGACGAATCAAGGATGCCCGGCCCGAAACGATCCGACGCGCGTCGGGTGTTCGAACGAAGGAATTGATCGGACTTCAAGTCCCTATTGTCAACCGCGAGAAGAGAAAAAGGAAAGCCGGCGCAGCTGCCGCTCACGTGGCCCGGGGGGGCGTCGGCGAAGTCGGAAGCAAGCTACCATTGACCGCCTTGCGATCGCAGCACGAAGGACTCGGGGCCGGGTGAACTCCTGCTAGGGCCCAAAGCAAGATGCCGGCCCCGCCGAAGCTGTTACAATCAGAAACCGTGCCCTGGGTGGGCATCCGATCTGACTGAATAGAAGGAGGACTGACTCATCATGTTTCGCCGATGGACTCGTTTGACGACACTAGTTGTGGGAGTAGCCCTGTTTTGCAGCGTGGGTTTGGCCGGGGAGAAGAAACTCATGCACTGCTTTACGTTCACGCCGGTAGACGACGCCACGGACGCAGACTGGGAAGCTTTCCAAAAAGCGACCGACGAGCTGCCAAGCAAGATTGACGGCCTCAACAAGGTGTGGCTCGGAAAACTGCGCCGCACGCAGACGATCTACGGCAAGACCGGTGAGGCCAAGGAACGCAAGAACGGCGTTTGCATGGAGATGAATGACGAGGCGGCCCTTGAAACCTATGCCGATCACGTTGCGCATCGGGAGTGGGAAAAAGTCTACTTCAAAGTGCGTCAGCGTGGGACGACCACGATCGACATTTTAGGGAAGTAGGTTCCCGGCTCACGCCCACTCTGCAGGCAACCGCAGGCCATATCGGGGCAGCGTTTGCGCCGCTCTGTAGCTGGCTCTGCTTATTCTCAACCGCCATGGTCGCGGGTCTCTTCGAGCCCCCGCGAAGTAGTGATTTTGGACCGCCGGTTTCCGCTTCGGTTTTGTCACTGAATCCTCTGCGAATCGACTAGTAGATCCCTGGCCGTCAGGGCGCGGGCCCGGGCGAGAACCGTTCCGTGACGCGCACGGAAGCAAGCGGTCATACCCTCGCGACAAGCAAAGCAACGCGCAAGTTCTCGCCGTCGCGGGGGCTGCACCAAGCACGACCAAGAATCGCTTGTGGCGCACGTGCCGCGTCGAGACTCATCTCGACGCCCAAGGAACGCTCCAATCCCAAACAGCCAAACAAACCCAATGCCGCCGAACCACCGTGGAATCAACGCATTCTAAGCACGAAAGAACGCCCTGGCAGAGATCGGGAGCGCTCACCATTCAACCTACAACGGACGTTCCGACTCGCCCCCTGGGGGAGCCGACCGGTTTAGCCGAATCACTTTGTAGCTCGTCTCTTTTCCGGACGATGTAACAGGAATGAAGCCTTTGCCCACCGCCGCCCTTTCGCGCAGGACCTTGGCCTTCGTTTCAAGCGGGTATGTTACGCTGGTCGCAGTGGTACTAGCCAGAACAATCTGTGTTGTTCTTGTTCTGGGCATCCTCTCGCCCCAAGCCAGCTTGGCGAACAGCCTGCGAGCAAAATCAGACTCGCAGGTGATCCAAAATAGACGGGCGGATCACGACAAGCTCTCTCGGCTGAGCGACCAAGAGATGCTCCAGCGTTTCGCGCGTCTGCGGCTATTGGTGTCGGTTCCGGCCAAAGCCAGGGGCTACTACGTGCACGGTGTCCCGGCTCGCCTTCACTACCTCCGCCCCTGGTCAAGACTCTTCTTGGATCGGCTCAGCAACCAGTTCCGTGCTCGATTTGGAAAGCAGCTGCGGATCACGAGTCTCATACGGACAGCCGCGTATCAGAAGTCCTTGGGCCGGCGGAACTCCAACGCCGCGTCCGCTTTCGGAGAGAAACGCTCCAGCCACCTGACGGGAGCCAGCCTGGACATTTCGAAGAAAGGGATGACGCGGGCTCAACGGGAGTGGCTGAGACGGGTGCTGACGTCGTTGAAACGCAGAGGGTATTTGTTTGCGGTCGAGGAATTCCAGCAGCCGAATTTTCACATCATGGTGTACCGGAATTACCCCGAGTACGTCAAACAAATTGTGACCCGCCAGAAGAGTCGAAAGACGAAATCCCGCGGCTAGGCCGTTTGTCGGAGACTTCTGGCGTTTGGGAGACGAGCGCCCGAACCACCCGAAAATGCTCGCCAGCCCCGAATCGGCAAGCTGACGCGCGACGGCCGGGCGGTTTTCCTAACAGGTGGACGTAGTATGATGAACGAAGGCAGCTTGGCTGCCACTACTAGCGGCGACGATCGTATCTGATGACTCCCCGATTCAAGCTCAGCGTGGTGTTCGTGTCCACGTTACTCACCTTGATGCTGGTGGTGGGGTCCCTGATCGGAAGAGGGCAGGAAAGCGACGGCGCTTACCGTCCGCTGGCGGTTTACACCGAAGTTCTCGCCAAGATCAAGAGCGACTACGTGGAAGAGCCCAACATGGATAAGGTCACCAACGGGGCTCTGCAGGGCCTAGTCGAGTTTCTCGATCCGCAATCGAGCTATCTGACCGCGGAACAGTTCGCGAAGGTAACTGAGCACCTCGACTACCCTGATCGGGGAACCGGACTATCGACGGGCCTCGTAGTCCGTAAGCGGAATGGTTATGCGACCGTGTTGCATGTAGTGCCGGGGTCGGCCGCCGACCGAGCCGGCATCCGTCCGTTTGATCTCATCGAAGCGATTGACGGACTGAGCACGCAGTTGATGCCGCCCGCCTATTTGCTCGCGATGTTGAGCGGGCCTCCGGAATCGAGTGTCGCCGTTCTGGTCCGGTCGCTGCGCCGCTCCGAAGAGCCGGAAGAGTACACGCTCGTACGAGGTCCGGTCGAGGCTCCCGTTGTCGAGCAGAAGATGCTCGAAAGCGACATCGGCTACTTGGCTCTGGATGCGGTAGCGAGCGAGAGTGTCGACCAACTCGCCGGCGCCGTGAAAAGGCTTGAGTCTCAAGGAGCAACCAAGCTCGTTCTCGACCTACGTGGGAATGCCGCCGGTGAAACGGAAGAGGGAGTTCGGCTAGCGGATCTATTCCTGGACAGCGGATTGATCGCCTCGTTGAAGGGGCAACAGTATCCGGGAAACGAGTTCCACGCGGGTCCGGAGTCGAAGATAACGAGCCTGCCGCTGGTCGTGATTACGGACCGGGCGACGGCCGGCGCCGCGGAGCTCGCCGCCGCCGCGATCTTGGACAACAAACGAGGCGAGGTTGTCGGAGAACGCACCTACGGCTTGGCCGCTGTACAAAAAACGATCACGATGGAGGACGGTGCCGCGCTGATCCTGTCGGTTGCCAAATATCAGCGACCCACCGGCGAAGCGCTACAGGACGGCGGCTTGACTCCCAGTTTTCCGCTTTCACCGGCAACCATCAGACGCCACCGAATGTCACAATACATCGGTTCAGGCGGCGTGTTGCCGGCTCCCCCCGAAGCCCCCGGTGCGGTCGAGAGCGACCAAGAGGACCCTTACCTGAAAAAGGCGCTCGAGGTCTTGGCGGGCGACGAAGCCGCCGAAAAGAAAGCCGCGTAACGCTCAGGCGTCCCACTCTCATTCAGAGCCGCCTACCCCTGAGCACTGCCCTCACATCACATCCGACGTGCTGGAGCACCGAACCGCGGACGGGCTGCCCTGGGGAAGGAGACGTGGCGCTTCGGCCGTCAGGTATTGGGCACTGTGGCTGGCCCAGAAGACCCGCCGGATTTTTCCTTGCACCTTTAGCGGCGCCGCAGCGTCACCGTATAATAGAGTCGTCGGGAGGTAACCATGGGTGCGCGCAGGCACAAGGGTTTCACGATCATCGAACTTCTCATCGTAATCGCGATCATCATGATTATTGCGGCGATTGCCATTCCTAAGCTGACAACGGCCCGCATGACTGCCTACGAGATGGCCGCCATCAGGACGCTCCAGACGCTCAATACGGGTCAGGTGCAGTTCTTCTCCACCTATGGCCGTTTTGCGGCCACCTTGATGGAAATGGGGCCGGCTCCCGGGGGCGCTACGCGTTCGGCGACCGGCGCCGACCTGATCAGCGAAGACCTTGCGATAGGCCTCAAGTCGGGATACATCTTCACTATGGTGGGAACGCCCAGCGGGTATACGATCAACGCGGATCCCCAGGTATACGAGGTCACCGGCAGTCGTTCTTTCTATACGGACCATAGCAACATCATCCGACAGCATCCGGGCAACGAACCGGCTTCCGAGAACGATCCCGAGATCAAGTAGCCGCGGCGGTTCAGCCAGCCGACCGCTCGACGGAGACCGCTCCGTCGCGTCCTCCGATCCGATCCACCCATCAGGCTGGCGTCCATCCTCCGCAGTGCCGAGGCGATATCATGAAACGGTGAAGGTGTCGAAAGCTGTGATCCTGGCCGCGGGCCGGGGTACCCGGATGAAGTCGCTGACCGACGACTGCCCCAAGCCGATGTTGAGGGTTCAAGACAAGCCTCTGCTGGCCCACCTGATCGAGCGTGCCGAGGCAGCCGGAATCACTGAGATCATGATCGTCACCGGCTACAAAGCCCAGGTGATCGAGAGCTATTTTGACTCCCATCGGCCGGTACAAGCCCAACTCGCTTATTGCCGGCAGCCGACTCAGGATGGTACGGGATCGGCCGCTCTTCTGGGACGTGATTTCGTTGGCCAAGGGCCTTTTCTACTGACCTTCGGGGACATTCTCGTTGATTCGACCTCATATGGGGCCGTAGCGGGACTACTAGATGGTGCGGAGGCCGTCCTCGCTCTGAACGAGGTCGATGATCCCTACCGAGGGGCCGCAGTCTATGTGGACGGGGAGCGAATCACCAAGATTGTCGAAAAGCCTCCTAGAGGAACCTCGACGACGCGATGGAACAATGCGGGCGTTTACGGCTTTCGGCCCTCGGTTTTTCAAGAGCTGGAGACGATCCAGCGGTCGCCACGCGGCGAGTACGAACTGACCGATGCCATTCGGCAAATGTTGGCTGGGGGCGCCTCACTGCACTGGCACCCAATCGGCGGTCTGTGGCGAGACGTGGGGCGTCCCGAGGACCTGGCCACGGCCGAGAAGGTCATCTCGGTACGTGGATGAGGGTTCTCAGGCCGGGCGTTGTCGGGAACCGCGAAGCCTAGTTGACTTTTCGTGTAGGGCGCAAAGACTTCAGCGTGAAATAGCCACGCGCTAGTTCCGGTTTGATTTCCAGAGCGCGTTCGAAGCATTCAACAGCCTCGGCTTCCCGGTCGGTACCAGTAAGCGCAACCCCTAAGTTAAGGTAGGCCTCCGCGAATTCCGGATCAATCTCGACGGCCTTCGAATAGTACTCGATCGCCTCTTTCGCGTTGTCGGCCTTTTGCTCCAGGAGACCGGCATTGAACTGGATTTCGGCCGAGTCAGACTTCAAGCCGGCAAGCGTGGCATACGCTCCGCGTGCTTCGTTGTAATTCTCTTGCTTTGCAAGGGTTGAGGCCAGGCCAAGCAGTGCCTCCGGATCGTCGTCCTTGTACTCTAGGGCCTTCGAAAAGGCCTCCTGAGCTTTGTCGTAGTCCTCTAGTTTGAGGTGGGCAACCCCGCGGTTGAGCCAAGCTTCGGGCCAGTCCTCCTTATGGCGTACGCACTTCTCGTAGACCATAGCCGCTTGTTCCCACTGGCCGTTCTTGTGCAAAAAAACACCAAGACGGAATAGCGATTCGGGGGAGCTAGTCACCTCGGCGAGTTTGTCGTAGCACTCGGCCGCCCGGTCCCATTTGTCCGCTTTTTCGTGCAACACGGCCAAGTTGTACAAGGCAGGAGGTGATTCCGGTTCGAGCTTTAATACCCGCTCGTAGAGCGCTTTGGCTTCTTTATCCTTTCCAAGCTGTTGACAGCAGGCCGCCAGATTCAGATGTGCACCAACCGAGTCATCTTGGATCCGCAGAGCTTCGGTGTAGGCCTCCACAGCCTCCTCGTGGCACTCCATCTTCTGGCAGGAAAGACCCAGGTTAAACCAACCCTCATAGGAATCTGGGGCGATTCCCACCAGTTCTTTGTAATGCGTGGCTGCGTCGTCGAAGTTTTCCAGGCGGTAACTAGAGTACGCGAACCCTTCATGGGCGGCTGCCGACTCAGGGTGAACCTTGAGAAGTGCTCGGAAAGTCTCTGCCGCCTTCTCGTGCTCCTGCTGCCGGAGATAGACGCTGCCGAGGTTGGTCAGCACCCCTTCCGACTTCTCGTTCTTGTCCAAGGCAGCAACATAATATTGCACGGCCTTTTCCCATTCCTCTGACAGTTGGTACGCAACACCCAGCCCGAAGATCGCACTTTCGGAATCGGGATCTTTTTCCAAATAGGCCTCGTAGGCAGCCTTTGCACCATCGTAGTCTTCGAGCTTGAGGCAGCAACCCGCCACTCCGAGATTTGCCTCGCCGAGCTCAGCGTCGAGCTCAGCGGCCGCTTGGAACGACGCCTTGGCTTCTCCGAATTTCTCGCATGCCTGTAGTGCGAAGCCGGCGTTGAACTGGGCGGCGGCGTTTTCCGGCTCGAGTGCGAGTAGCTCACCGTAGGATTCGGCAGCTTTGCCGAAATCTGTTCGCTCGAGATAGATTTGTGCCATAACGGTGTAGACCTCGGTGAGGTCCTTGCCGTTTTCGCGATCCCAGGGTGGCGGCCGAGAAGGTGGAGGCAATCGGCTTCGCCAGCCCGTTGATCATGGGCTCTAGCGTTGTCAACGCGGTCCCGTTTCTCGGCTCCCGCGTGAACTCCGGAACCCCTTCCTGGGCGGTAGGTTCCGCACAAGCGACCCCCGGGAGCCACAGTGTCTCCCGGTATGAGGTTTTCAGCTCTATCGCCCTACGGGAGGGTGTGAGCGAAGCCGTCCACTGGGGGCCGAATGCGTCCGCGGACTCCTCGTCGGAAGAGTTCGAAGTGCCGCGGTTCAAGCTTAGGTCGGCCGACTCAGGCAGAAGCTCACGCGTGCTGACGGTCGCCTGTCGAGCGGCCGACAGTGGAATTGGCACCGGGGTACTGCCAACCGCTGTTCTTATCGCGGGCGGTTCTTCCGCCGCTGCCACCTCGGAGTAAACGGGGCGACGCCCCTGTACGTCAGCGATTGCCGGCGATAATTCTAAAGAGATTCGACGCAGCCCGCCGGTTGCCTGAGGGGAGGGCTGTATCGAGAATGCAGAACCCTGTGCGGGGTACAAAGACGCCACCCTTGATCCTTCTGCCGGCAAGCGGCCATAGGGATGTGGGCGAAGTTCGAAGTCGACAACCTCGGACGGCTGCTTCGCGCCTTCGGCGGCCGCGGGCCACAGGGCCACCAGGCGATTCCTTCGTAGGCCAGGAGATCCAAGAGTCAGTGAGGGGCCTTGTTGCGGCGTGACCAGCGCAGTCGCCCGAGGCGCGCCGGCCTGTAGCTCTCCGTACGCGTCGCGCGAGCTACTAGATCCTTCCACAACTTCAAAGGTCCGCGGGTGGGTGAGTGGTGCACGAGAAACAAAGCCAAACGACGAGTCAGTCTCCAGCGCGGGGGGTGGCTCCGGCGCAAAGGGGGCACGTTCGACTCCGAGGGCATCTTCTGGTTCCGAGGTCCCAGTTTCGAGGTGGCCGCTCCCTAGGCTGGGCGTCCCCGGCACGTCATGGTCCTGATCCGGAGCGAAGTCAACGTGCTCGTCGATGCTGACCAATTCGGTAAACGGGCGGCACTCACTCGGCGACCAGGAACTTTCGGAATCGTCCTCCGCCGGTTGGTCAGTCTCCGGCTGGGGTGGCTCGGGCTCGACGCCACTGTCGGAGCTGGAGGGCCGGCTTAGGATGTCCAGCAACGCGTCCAGACCATCGGCGGCTTTGTCCGTTGATACCGGGTCCGTGACTTCGCCCCCCTCCAAGTTTTGCGGCACCGCTGAGATCACGGCCTCTTCGTCGATCGGCTGCTCGTCCTGAACCTGGCTCGACTCGGGATCGCGGTCGCCCTGCGCGAGGAGATCAGTATCCTGCGCGACCTGTTCCGACTCGCAAGCTGCACCCTCGTCTTGTTCCGGGATTCCGAGTAAACGCAAGATGTCGCTTGGCGGCTCTGCTGCTGCCTCAATCTGCTCGACTGAGACGGGAGATGCGCTCAGCGAGAGTAATCGGTCCACCGCGTCCGCGCCCTTAACGCCCTCCGTCGCCTCTAGCTCGGAGAAGGACGGGATGAGTGCGTCGCCGGGATCTTGTGACGCCGAGCCGCGCTCTTCAGCGGGCATTCGCGCCTCTTCAGCAACCTCACGATCGGGGCGGTCCCCGACACGGTCCTCGCCTTCCCGAGCGTAAGTCCGGCGAGATTCATCCGTCAGGACAGGCCCGGCCTCGGCGGGGTAGGCGGTGTCCGGCTGCCGGAAAGGTTCAAGGGACGCTTCGGTGGAAGCAGGGGCGCCAATCGGCGACGGTGCTTGTTCTTCCTCGAATACTTCGTCCGCAGGCAGGGGCAGGTCTGCCGCGCTCGCGGGGCTACGCTCGTCCAAGAGTCGCGCCAATG
Organism: Bryobacterales bacterium; assembly: GCA_965222095.1. Lineage (GTDB taxonomy): Bacteria > Acidobacteriota > Terriglobia > Bryobacterales > UBA6623. The sequence continues at coordinate 93,287 of CBDCTD010000003.1, read as the reverse complement.
TCTGCTTGCGGTAGATTTCGGCGTGTGCGTCGGAGCAGAACTCCGACTTTGTTCGCCAGACTCTGAGGCGAGGAACTCGCTTATGACATACGAGACACCGCATGGGCGCACGATGAGCGTCGCCGGTCACCTAGCCGGGTTGGCGGAGACGCCCTCCATAATGCATTCTGGTCTACGAGGCACAGACTTGCGATCGGCAGCGGGCCCTAAACCCTAATCAAAAGTAACCTACGACCCTTAGTCATAGGAGAGTACAACTTGGTTTCGTATTCCCCCTGCCCTGTTAAGTGTCGGCAGGCCTCGACCGCTGTCTCCCTAGTCGCTCGCTCGGCATCGTTTGACCCCACCGGGCCGCTTCACTTCGGGACTACGCTATCTCTAGCTGATTCAATCAGATAAGGCATGGTCGGGAGGCTTGAGGCACAACAGTCGAAAACCGGAGAGATGGGCGGCCCCTGATCACTTACGGGGGGCTTAAGACTGTAACAGCCGGATACGGGTTTTTAGGGAACCAAGGTCCCCCGCGAAAGCCCCGTCTGGCCCGTAATCCTCGCTCCAGGCCAACGCCTCCCTTATGACCGAAAGGGCGTTTCTTCTACTTCGTTTTGGACTACAGAAGCGCCGCCGTCAGCCTCGGAGCCGGCTGTGGGTGCTGCCCTGAGAACGTGGAAGATCTAGCAGCCCTTGGTAGAAGTAAAGGTCGCGAAAAATCGGGTACAGCCAGCCAATTCGTGAACCGGGACAGGCACCCCGGACGCTTCTTACGTTCGGGGGCCGACAGGCAAGAACCCGGCCAGCCTTGTGGCGCGGACGAGGTTCGATTGGTTGCCTGTCCCGCCGCTAAGGCGTCCGTAAGGGTTTTGTTTCGAGGGTCATGAGGGGAGGCGAATAGGTGGCAGTCCCCATTTTCCGCTTCTACACCACTTTTGCCACCGGCCCATAGGGACAGGCACCGCTGCAGGATCGACCAAGGAGCGACAGTCGTTTCCGTATAGCAAGGGCTTTACTGGCGAGAAGGTTTCCCCGGCGTTGCCTGTCCCTGGCGAGCCGGTTTCCGCTCCTGCACGACTTCTACCACGGGCTGCTAGGCCTTCCGTCTGCCGGTCGTAGCCGAAGCCTTCAATAATCGACGTTGGGACAGTAGTGCGGCAGTCCCCATTTTCCGCTTCTACACCACTTTTGCCACCGGCCCATAGGGACAGGCACCGCTGCAGGATCGACCAAGGAGCGACAGTCGTTTCCGTATAGCAAGGGCTTTACTGGCGAGAAGGTTTCCCCAGCGTTGCCTGTCCCTGGCGAGCCATTTTCCGCTCCTGCACGACTTCTACCACGGGCTGCTAGGCCTTCCGTCTGCCGGTCGTAGCCTGGAAGGTCCTTCTTCTATTGAATGGGTTTTTCAGGGACTTCGCGAAGGAACTTGTCGACCAGTTCTCGCTGCTGCTGCTCGGTGAGCGACGATTCGATCAGCCGCCCGGCGGCCCGAATGGCCAGGTCCGCCGTGACCCGGCGAATCTCCTCCATGGCCGCGTGCTGCTCCGCCTCCAGCCGTCGCAATCCCTGCTCGGTGACGCGGCGGGCCTCGGCTTTCGCTTCTTCGACCATACGCTGACGAACCTGCTCGGCGTCCTGGCGGGCTTGCTGCACAATCTGCTCGGACTTCCGGATGGCTTCATCGATGCGGCGCCGATTCTCTTCCAGCACCGTCTCGGTCTTCCGCCGTGTTTCTTCCGCCTGGGCGAGGGCATCCTGGATTTTCTTCTCCCGTTCGTCGAGGGCCTTGAGGAGGGGTTTCCAGGCAAATAGACGCAAGACCGTCAATAAGACCACGAAGACGATGATCGTCCAGATCATCAGTCCTGGTTCGAAACGCAGCAGTGGGTTCTCTGCCGTCATGACGGAACCGTCTTACTTCATAAAGATCACGACAAAGCACACGCCGAGTGCGATGACGGCAACGCCTTCCAGCAGGAACAAAGGAAGCTGAAAGGCCTGTACGATGTCGCGGGCTGCTTGAGGCTGGCGGGCGATGCTCTCGACCGCTGCTGCCGTCAAGCGCCCAATGCCGATGCCAGCGCCGATCACGGCAATGCCCGCGCCGATGGCGGCTCCGAAATAGTGCAAGACGTCGGGGCCCGAGGCACCCCCCTGCGCCATAGCGGCGGTCGGGCTCAGCAGCAATACGGCGAGCGTGAAAAGCAAGGTCTGGGCAGCACGGTTTGGGTTCTGTTTCATTCGAAGATCGACCTCCAAAAAGAGTTTCATATTACTCAGTGGGCAGAGTGGACCACCATCCCAACAAAGATTGCCGACAACAAAGTAAAAACGTAGGCCTGGATGAAGGCGACGATGAGCTCCAGAAGACTGATCGCAACCGCCATGGGAACGGACAAGAAGATGCCGGCCAGGACGCTTTTGAATATGAAAACGAACGAAAGCATCACGAGGATCACAATGTGACCCGCCGTCATATTGGCGCCGAGTCGGATCGTCAGCGCGACGGGCTTGACCAGGGTGCCAAGCACCTCGATAACGATCAGCAGGGGCGCAATGGCCATCGGCACCCCCGGGGGCACCATGTGCTTGACGTAACCGATGGGTCCGAGCACGATCATGCCCGAGACCACGATCAGCAGCAGGGTCAAAACCGCCAGAGTGGCCGTCACGTTCAAGTTACTGGTGGGCGAATAGCCGCCCGGGACCATCCCCGCCAGATTGCAGGTGAGAATAAAAAAGAACAGGGTCAGCAAATAGGGCGCGAAGAAACGGCCATACTTGTGGCCCATGTGCGTGATCGCGATCTCGTCCCGGACAAACAACACGAGGGCCTCGATGGCGTTCGTGACCCCAGTCGGCGCCCCCTTCGAAATCCGCGAGCTGCGTAGGAACCATCCCAAGAACAAAATCAGAAAGGCCGCTGCCAGAAGCATCATGACGACGGCTTTCGACATTCCCCAAGAAGCCAGAACCGGGTCCTCCAGGTCTTGGTTGGCAATGTGATGAAGAATGACGCCCACAAGCGTTTGCTCACCGCCGTGTTCACCGCCCGAGGCGGCCAGCAACGCCAAAGGGATCGAAACAATCATAGTTTCTGGACGAACTGGCGGTAGCGGAAGCCCTCAATGATCTGCGCCATCAGGTAACCTGCCAACAAGGCGACAATAAACGGCCTCGGATCGAGCCAGCCGTTGATCAAAACGAGAGCGAGCATCCCCAGGACCCAAGCCGTCCGCAAGGCGATACCCGCAAGCCACAGCTTCCAATAGGTTTCAAGCTTGCCCCCGGCGGCCCAAACCCGCAGCAGCGCTTCAGAAAAACCGATCGTGGCCAAACCCGCTAGGAGACCCAAGATCGCAGCGCTCATTTGCTCAGCCACATAATCTTAGCCAGGTTCCAAAGCCCCACCACGATGCCGACAAACAGCCCGATCACGGTCGCGGCCGGGTTCGCGTCAAAGTACTCTCCCAGCAAGTAACCGATCAGCAGGCAGCCGATTACGGCCCCGCTCAGGGTCCAGCCGGCGTCCGCCGCCGGCCCGATTCGTTTGTCCCAGGAGTCACGCCCACTAGGGTCTTTCATAGCCCCCAACGGACAGGCGGCACACTTCCCACTCAGATTGGATCCGGCTTCCGGTCGGTGAGGTTGGAAACTCCCAGGGGTAAACGGCCCAAAAGTTTACGATAACAGACCTCTCCGAGGCTGGGCAAGCTGAGGGCTCCCGCCTGCGCTATCGCAGCGCCAACAGGATCGAATCGGCGGCCAGTTGAAGGAATGGCTCCGGATAAAGACCGATCCACAGAGTAAATACGCCACTGGCCACAAGGGCGACCCTGGCGCCCCATCCTACCGAGACCGAGGCGGGTTCGACGTCTCGCGAGAAAAACATCACCCTCACGATACGGAAGTAATAGTAGGCCGCCACCGCGACGTACAAAGCTGCAAACACGGCTAGCACGTAGTGACCGGTCTCGATGAGTGCGAGGAAAATGAAGTATTTTCCGTAGAAGCCTGCCGTCGGCGGGATGCCGGCCAGCGAAAGCAGGAAAATCAGCATGAGGATGGCGTATCCGGGATGGGTGCGAATCAAGCCCGACAGGTCATCGACGTCCTCGGCTGCTCGGCCCTCGCGCCTCATCATGACGAGCAAGGCAAATGCGCCGAAGTTCATGAACATGTAGACCAAAAGGTAGACGGAAATGCCTTTCAACCCGGTCTCGTTAGCCGCCACGAGCCCCAGCAAGATGTAGCCGGCGTGGGAGATCGAGCTGTATGCCAGCAGGCGCTTCATGTTTTCCTGGGTGATCGCGGCGATGTTTCCTAACGTCATGGTTGCCAGCGCTACTGCCGCCAGCATCGGTATCCAAAGGTCCCGCGCATCGGCCAACGGCACCAGGAAAATCCGAATCAAAAGCGCGAACGAAGCAGCCTTCGAAGCCACGGAAACGTAGGCGGTGATCGGTGTGGGCGCTCCTTCGTAAGCATCCGGCGCCCACATATGAAACGGCACCGCGGAGATCTTGAACAGCAGCCCGACGGAAGTGGTGATCATCGCCAGCAGCAGCATCGGATCGTCGGCGTCACGTCCCGCAACCGCGGTCGCCACTTCGCGCAACAAGGTTGAGCCGCTCATCCCATAGAACAGCGAAAACCCGTAAGCCAGCAATCCACTCGAAAAAGCGCCCAGCAGCAGGTACTTGATCGCAGCTTCGTTGGAGCGCTTGTCCGAGCGCAGGAACCCGACCATGACAAAGAAGCTGAGAGACATCAGCTCCAGGCCGACAAACAAAGTCACCAACTCGTGCCCGGCAGCGAGAATCGACATGCCCGCCTGGGCAAACAGCATCAACGCGTAATATTCGCCGCGGTGTTCGCCCTCTTGCTCCAGGTATTTGGCGGAGATGATAATCGCAAGGATTGTAGACACGCAGAAGATGGCGTTAAAAAAGACCGAGAATCCGTCCACGACAAGCGCACCGTTGAGGGCCGTGCGCTCGGCGATGTTGTTTCCCACCAGATCGCTGTGGTGCTGCCAGACGGCGAAGCCGACAAATAGCTCACCAAGAAAGGCCGTCAGGGCATTGAGGTAACGCATGCGGCTGCTGCGGATCAGGAAATCCGTCATCAAGATGCCGCATCCGAACAGGCACAACAAGATCGCCGGCTTCAAGGCAAAGAAGTCCGTGACCGTGAAAAAACTGCCGATGTCGAACGTCTGATTCATTACTTGATTAGCTCAGCGACTTGTTTGTCGTCTTCCAGTGGGTTCGGCAAGCCGTTTCGCGCGAAGTATCCGGGATCAACCCGTTCGACGACTTTGGCGACGGGCTTGTCGAGAATCTCAAAGTAGGGCTTGGGATACAGTCCGATCCAGAAACACCACAAGACGAGCGGAACCATCACGCAGATTTCGCGCAGGCTGAGATCCTTCAAGCCTTCGTTCTTGGTGTTGGTGATCGGCCCCAGCATGGTCCTCTGGAACAGCCACAACAGGTAAGCCGCCCCTAACACGATACCCAGCACCGCGCAAACTGCCCACCAGACGTTCTTTTCCAGCACGCCCCGCAGGATCGCGAATTCGCCGATAAAACCGTTGAGTCCGGGCATCCCAGCGGACGCCAGCATCGATATGGCAAACAACACCGTATAGACGGGCATGCGGTTCGAAAGCCCACCGTAGTCAGAGATCAAGCGGCTGTGGCGCCGTTCGTAAATGATGCCGACAACCAAGAAAAGTAGCGGTGTGGAGATGCCGTGATTGATTCCCTGCAGCACCGAGCCGGCAATTCCGTTCGGATTGAGCGCAATGAGCCCCAGAGTGCAAAATCCCAAGTGACTGACGGAGGAGTAAGCTACCAGTCGCTTCCAGTCCTTTTGCATCAGCGACACGAGAGCGCCGTAGATGATCGCTATGATCGACAAGGCTGCGATTATTTGGACAGTCGATGGAGCACTGGCCCCCTCCGGCAGCAACGGAATGGAAAAACGGACGATCCCGTAAAGCCCCATCTTCAAAAGGATGCCGGCCAGTATGACCGACCCCGCCGTCGGAGCCTCCGTGTGAGCGTCCGGCAGCCACGTGTGGAACGGAAACATGGGGACTTTGATCGCGAAGGCGAAGAAGAAACCCCAAAACAGCCAGATCTGCAAGTCCACCGGCAGGTTCGTCTTCATCAACTCTTCGATGGCGAACGTGTAGACTCCAAACTGCTCGTGATGCTGGAAGTAGAGGACCAGCATGGCCAGCAACATGAGCACCGACCCGGCCAACGTATACAGGAAGAACTTAATCGCGGCGTACAATCTCCGATCACTGCCCCAGATACCGATGAGGAAGTACATGGGCACCAGCATGATTTCCCAGAAAAAATAGAACAGGAACAGGTCCAGGGCCATGAAAACGCCCAGCATCCCAGCTTGGAGAAATAGCAAGAAGGCGTAGTACTCTTTCACTCTGTCTTGAATCGCGGACCATGAACAAAGGATGGCCAAGAACCCCACCACGGTCGTCAGCATGATTAACAAGAGGGAGATGCCGTCGATACCCAGGTAATATTGAACGCCGAGAGAAGGAATCCAACTCAGCCGTTCTACATACTGAAAACCACCGTCTGCTTTGTTGAACCAGAACACGAGCGGCAGCGACACTAAGAACCCAATGAAGCCGACAATATTCGCCGCGTAGCGGATGAACTGCTTCTTCTCTTTCGGGATCAGCAGCAAAAGAAACATCCCGACAAGCGGGGTGAGCCAAACAATGCTTAGAATGTGCTCTTTCATAGTCGTTACCGATTCGTTAAAACCGCGATGTAAGACCGTCTAACCAATTTCCGGTGCAAAAAAGGGAAACTGGTGGTAGCTTGGGACAGTCAGCCAATTTCGCGACCGGATACCTCCGCAACTTGTTGATTCTTTGTACGCGCGAAATTGGTGACAGTCCCCGCCGCGAGCTGCATGCGTATTTTGCACCGGAAATTAACTAATCTTCCGTCTTGGACTCACCGAGCATCCCCTCTCATCGAAATACGTAATAGGTCAGCAATACCAAGACGCCGAGAACAATCATAAAGGCATAGTTCTGCACTAGCCCGGTTTGAAGCATACGAAACGGATAGGAAGAAAACTTAACTAGAAACGCGGTCAGCCGAACCAAGCCGTCCACGACCCAGGTGTCCCACCAGATGCTGATGCTGGACGTGAAGCGCGTCAGCCAGCCGGCGCCGTTAACCCCACCGTCGACGACCCGACTGTCGAACTCGGTCAAGGCCGTTCCGCCTCCCTTGGCGAATCCGTCCACGAACGCGGCTCCGTAGATCTCGTCCACGTAATACTTGTTGTAAAACAAGCCGTAGGCCGGGCCGAGGATACGCTGCATGGGCTCCCCCTCGAGTTTGCGAGCGAAGACCCTGCGAGCCAGCAAGATGCCGCCGACCGCAATCGCGACGGATAACAACATCAGCAGCCACTCGGCGCTGGTGTCGTGGTGCTCGCCGGCGGCCGCCCCGTGTCCCCCGACTATCGCTACCGCGGGAGCCAGGTAATGCTCCAGGCTAGGTAAGGCGTCATGAATCGGGCCGAAGACAATCGGAGTTCCCACCCAGCCTGCAACCACGCTGCCGACAGCCAGCACGATGAGTGGAAAGGTCATGCTGCGGGGCGATTCGTGCACATGGCCTGCAACTTCGGGCGCTACGCGCGAGTCCCCGTAGAAGGTCATGTACATCAGCCGAAACATGTAGAACGCGGTCATACCGGCGGTAACGAACCCCAAAACCCACAGCCAGCGATGATCGCCTCCCTGCGAGGACCACGTCTTCCACAAGATTTCGTCCTTTGAAAAGAAACCCGCCAGGCCCGGGATGCCGGCAATGGCGATGGCGCCGATCCACATCGTCCGGAAAGTGATGGGTATCTTGTCTTTCAAGGCCCCCATCTTGCGCATGTCCTGCTCACCCGACACGGCGTGAATCACCGAACCGGAACCGAGGAACAACAACGCTTTGAAAAAGGCGTGGGTATAGAGGTGGAAGATGGCCACCCAAAATGCACCCACACCGCAGGCAAGAAACATGTAGCCGAGTTGGCTGACCGTTGAGTAGGCCAGTACACGCTTGATGTCGTTTTGCACCAGGCCGATCGTTGCGGCGAAGATGGCTGTCAGCCCTCCCACGACGGCAACAATCAGCATCGTTTGCGGCGCGAGCACGTAAAGGGCACTCGAGCGAGCAACCATGTATACCCCGGCGGTCACCATCGTGGCGGCATGAATAAGTGCCGATACCGGCGTCGGACCTTCCATGGCATCCGGCAACCAGACGTATAGGGGTAGTTGCGCCGATTTCCCGGTCGCCCCAATGAACAGCAGCAGCGTGATCACACTGAGCATCCCGAAGCCGGCCGTTTCCGCGCTGAAGCCGCCCTTCTCAAGCGCCGGTCCGATCTCGGTGAACTGCAGCGTCCCGAGTGTCGTGAAAATCAGCAGCATGCCGATGATGAACGCGGCATCCCCGACGCGGTTCACCAAAAATGCCTTGTTTGCGGCGTTGGTGGCCGACTTGCGGTGGAAATAGAATCCGATCAGCAAGTAACTGCACAGCCCGACGCCTTCCCAGCCAACGAACATCAGGGCGTAGTTGTTGGCCAGCACCAGGATCAGCATGAAGAAAACGAACAGGTTGAGGTAGCCGAAGAAGCGGTAGTAGCCGCCGTCGTGCGCCATGTATCCGGTGGAGTAGACGTGGATCACAAAACTGATTCCGGTGACTACGAGAACCATGACGGCGCTCAGCGGATCGAGCAGAAAGCCCCAGTCAGCGGTGAAGGGCGCGAGCCCGGAATCCGTCTTGGACGCCAAGCCGGCCAACCAGGTGTATTTGACGACTTCGTGGCTGCGATTCTCTATGCCCTGCAACTGGACCACGGCCCCGAGCGAAAAAATAAAGGAGACCAGCACCATTCCGGGACACAGCAAGTCGATCAGCCGTCTGCCCTGCGATGGCTCGGCATGGCCGTGGTCGTCGTGTCCCCCGCCGTTTTGCGGATCGAGCCGCCGACCAAACAACAGCATCAACAGCGCCCCCAGGAGGGGGAACAAGGGGATCAGCCAAATGTTATCCAGGAAGAACATGAAAACCAGCGGTCTCTATGCGTAGCCGGGAGCGAAACCCGCTCCTACTTGCTCACCAGCGCAAAATATCTACCTCGTCAGCGTGAACCGTCTCCTTGTTACGGAACAACGCAATTAGGATTCCTAGCGCTACCGCTGCTTCCGCGGCGGCAACCGTAATCACGAAGATGACGAAAACCTGGCCGTTCACATTCTGCACGTAGTTGGAAAAGGCCACCAAGTTGATGTTGACGGCGTTGAGGATCAGCTCAATCGACATCAAGATGACGATTATGTTGCGGCGGGTTAGAACACCGATCGTCCCTATTACCAACAGAAGGGTGCTCAAGACCAGGTAGTGTGCTGTTGTTACTGGAAACATCTCAACAACGATGAGCGGGCCCGAAATCCCGGCTCGCGAGTGCTTTCCCGCTATCAGCCTGTCTCAGGACGCACCTTGGCCATCACCACCGCGCCTATGATGGCAACCAGCAGCAGGATGGAAGCTAACTCAAACGGCAGCAGATACTCGGAGAATAGGACCTGACCAACCATCTCTGAGTTGTTGCCGACCTCGCCCAGCGCGGCCGGCGCCACAGACTCCGCAAGTCGAAACGCGCCGCCCCCCCGCGACAATAGGACACCCAATTCCGCGATCAGCACTGCCCCCGCGAGTAGGCCGAGCCACTTCTGATTCCCGAACCGTCTTTGCCGCGCCTCTTCGCTCACCGGAACCAGCATGATGACGAACAAGTAGAGAACTACGACCCCGCCAATGTAGAGGATGATCTGGACTCCCGCAAGAAACTCAGCGCCCTGCAGCAGAAACAGCCCCGCGACGCCTAGCAACGCCCCAATCAGAAAGATGGCGCAGTGGACAACGTTTCGACGGGTTATCGTCAGGACGGCGCTAATCAGAATCAAGGCCGCGAACGCGTAGAAAAGGACCGAGTCAAGCAACATCGCAGAGATCAAACTTCACAGGCCGCGCAAAGAGTCTATCAGGATACACCAAAAGCCCGCCCCAAAGGTTCCAAGGACTTGCAATCTTCCTCGGCAGCGTCTCGACCCGGGCGGCCGCGACCATTTCAGAATTTGTATTGAGCCGGTAGGGGACCTTCCTCCAGCATTTGGCGATCCCAGATGGCGCCTTCTCGCGTGTAGTAGGCCAATTCGAAGTCCTGCGTCAGCTCCAGCGCGTCCACTGGGCAGGCGTCCTCACATAGGCCGCAAAACATGCAACGCGAGAGGTCGTAGGTAAAGTGGGTCAGGTCCTTGCGGCGGGTCTCGGGGTTGCGTTCAGCCCCCACAATGATCAACAGCTCCGGGCACGCCAGCGCGCACAGATTGCAGGCGATGCACAGCGTTTCGTTGCTGTCCGGATGGACGTTTAGTCGTGGGGCGCCGCGATAGCGCTCCGCGACAGCAGGCCTCTCCTTCGGGTACTGCTCGGTGTAGACCAACGAAGGCTTTTGGTTACGGAACGTGACCCAAAGGCCCTTCAGTAAATCCGCGAGTAGGATAGTGCGGAGGAATTTCTTCACGTGGCTTCCCTACTCACGAGAGTAACAGCCGGGCAGCCGCATTGACAATCAGTGCGCCAATGCTGATTGGGACCAAGTAGACCCAACCGACCCTCATAAGCTGATCGTAGCGGTATCGCGGGAAGGTTCCGCGGTACCAGATAAACGTGTAGAGAAGGACGGTCACTTTCAGCAAGAACCAAAAAAGACCAATGATAAGCGTATTGACCGCTGGGACAGCAAAAAGGGCGGCGAACAGGAACATCCCTCCCGCCAGCACCAGCATCACGATGCGCTGTTCGATCAGCAGCAAGCGCTTGACGCCCACCAGACAGCCAATGCCGATCGCCCCGAACAGAAGGACCGGGAACCCAACGTTGAGTGGCATCTCCAAGAAAGCAACATTCGGGAACGGGCGCAGCCAGCCGCCGAAGAATACCGTCACCCCGACCGAGCAGATTACGAAGATGCTCGCGTATTCCGCCAAGAAAAAGAGAGCGAAGCGGAAGCCGCTGTACTCAGTATGGAAACCCGCGACGATCTCCGACTCAGCTTCGGGCAAGTCGAAGGGAGCGCGGTTGGTTTCGGCTACCCCCGCGATCAAGAACAGAGCCGTCGGAATGAGCATCAACCCATAGTTCGAAAAGGCAATCCATTCTCCCTGTTCGAGCTGCGCGCGGACGATACCCTGCATGCTGAGCGTTCCCGCTACCGTCAGGCCCGTGATCACGGCGAAGCCCAGCGGCACCTCATAGCTCACCATCTGTGCCGCCGACCGCAAGGACCCCAACAACGAATACTTGCTGTTGGACGACCACCCGCCGAGGATCAATCCCAGAATGCCGACGGTAGACATCGCCAGCACGAACAGGATGCCGATGTTGACGTCAGCCACGTAAAACTTGTCGCTCAATGGGAGGACAGCGAACGCCGTCAGGGCCGTAAAGGTCGACAAGACCGGAGCGAACCAGAAGATCCACTTGTCCGATTGCGCCGGGATGATGTCTTCTTTGAGCAGCAGCTTCACAGCGTCGGCGAGGGGCTGGAGGAATCCGTAAGGGCCCACGCGCATCGGGCCCAGGCGGACTTGCAGATCCGCCAGCACTTTGCGCTCCAGCAAGACGATGTAGCCGGCCACGAGCGGGAACAAAGCCACGATCAAGGCCGTGGCGACAAACGGCCCCAGATAGGGGGCCAACGGCTGCAGATAGGGATGGTTGAGCAGTTCCTCCATGCGAACCCTTGGCTGTGAACCTTAGCGATCCACCTCTCCTAAGACAATGTCGATCGTGCCGATAATGGCGACAACATCGGCCACCAGCGACCCGCGGCACATTCGGTCGAGTGCCTGCAGATTCACAAACGACGGCGGACGCACCCGAAGCCGGTACGGCTGCGTCGAGCCGTCACTCACGACGAAATAGCCCAGCTCGCCCTTCGGCGCCTCGATCGAGGTATAGGCCTCACCGATGGGCGGCTTCAGAACTTTTCCGACCTTGCCTTTGATGGGGCCACTGGGCAGATTCTCGACCCCTTGCCGGATGATGCGGACCGATTGCCGCATCTCTTGAATGCGCACCACGTAACGGTCGTACGTGTCGCCGTTCTCGGCGGTGGGCACCTCGAAGTCGTACTTTTCGTAACCCGAATAGGGCAGCGCCTTGCGGATGTCCCATTTGACGCCGGCGGCACGCAACACAGGGCCGGTTACTCCCCAATCCTTGCAGTCTTCAGCGTTGAGGATTCCCACGCCCTTCGTGCGCCCGAGCCAGATGCGATTGGTTGTCAGCAGTTCCTCGTATTCGTCGACCTTGCCTTCCAGCCAATCACAGAATGTCAGGCAATCTTTTTCAAAACCGTCGTAGGTCTCATACAGCAGCCCGCCGATCCGAAACGCGTGGGTCGTCAACCGCGCGCCGCAGTATTTCTCGAAGATTTTGAGAATCTCTTCGCGTTCTCGGAAGCAGTAGAAAACCGGTGTGATCGCACCAATGTCGAGGGCGTGCGTGCCCAGCCACAGCAGGTGGCTGGCGATGCGATTCAACTCCGACAAGATAACCCGGACGGCCTGTGCGCGCTCGGGAATCTCGACCGCCAGCAGGGTCTCGACGGCCATGCAGTACCCCAACCCGTTCGATACCGCCGCGACATAGTCCATGCGGTCGACGTAGGGTGCGAACTGAACGTAGGTGCGGTTTTCGGCGATTTTCTCCACACCGCGATGAAGGTAGCCGATCACGCACTCGGTGCCGAGAACCTTTTCCCCATCAAGCTTGAGAATCACCCGCAACACGCCGTGAGTCGAGGGGTGCTGCGGTCCCATGTTGAGGACCAGTTCGTTGGTGTCGAGGAAGGTCGCTTGTTCCATTACTGCGCGCTCTCGATGCGGAGGTTTTCGCGGACCCAGTCTTCATCCTGTCCGATGATTGAGTGCTCTTTGCGCAAGGGGTGACCCTGCCATTCGTCCGGCAGCAGAATGCGGGTCATGTTCGGATGTCCGTCGAAGCTAATCCCAAACATGTCGAACACCTCGCGCTCCAGCCAATTGGCTGTCTCGTGCACGCTTGTAGCCGTTGCCGGGCTATCGCCCTCTCCCGCCTGAGCCTTGATTCGGATTCTTGTGTTGTGCGCGAAGGAGTAGAGAATCCAGACTACGTCGAAAGGTTTTTCTTTTTTGGGGTAGTGAACAGCGGTGAGGTCAACCAGGTAGTCGAAGTCCTGCTCGAGTTTCAGAAACTCAATGATAGGAACCGCGACCGACAGCTCGGCGACAAGAAAACTCTGGTCGCGATAAGTGGAAAACTCTTTGACCTGGTCGCCGAATCGTTCTTTGAGGCTGTCGACGAGAGCGCCTTCCCAGGGGTTCACCTCCATTTCAGTGGGAACCTTCTTCTTAGGAGGCGGCTTGGCGGCCGGCTTGGCAGGTGTGTCGCCGTCCTGTTTGGGGGCTGGCTTGGCGGCGGGATCGGAAGGTTCTTCAGCGTTCGGTTTGCTCTCTTCCGCCATACTCTTATTCTGCCACCGGGCGCGGACAGGATCAAAACTCGCTCTGCCGCCGTCGCGAGGTGAATCTATCTCGTATCACAGTCCGAAAAGAAGTGTCAACAAGAGGACTGGCAGCCGTCATTCGGTAGATCGTCTTCGAAGCTCAGTAGTAACCGGCCCTTCGCCGCAGTACAGACCGGCAAGCCTACCGGTCCACGTAGCCGAGGCCGCATACCCAATCGGCTATCCCGCTTTCTTCTGGCGCTCCTCCATGTCTTTGCGAATTTGACGGTTGAGCTCCTCAAGGGCCGGTCGCATACGTTGGAATAGCGCGGGATCCTCTTCGATCTCAAAGCGCCGCTTGATGGCGAGTGGATATGACCACTCGGTGCCGTCCTCGAACTTCGCATAGACCAGGCCCGTCGAGACAACACCGTGGTTGATCTTGTTGGCGTCCATGACCTCCCGCACCGTGCTCATGCTGAAACCCGCGAGGTCTACGCGCCGCAAGTCTCCCGCCGGGATCTCTCTGTCAAACGGTAGGCCGAGGAAGGCTGTTCCCGCGCCTTCCGCGCCCCTGACCACCCAGCCTAGCCGACACTTCACAACGGTCTTGTCGGACACATTGACGAGGTAGACGGTTTTCATGAACCCCTCTGTGATGTGCGACGCTCCCCCAACCAGGCGAACAGGCGCGCCCTTCTGATGGAACTGGAATTGCGGAGTGATGGAGAACGGCGCCCCCGGAGACGCCGCGGGTACACCTTGAGGCGTGGCAGCCGGCAGGAAGAGTGCTGCTAGTACAACTGCGGCAAGACTCACGATAAGTCTCATGGTAAGCCTCCCAGTTTTTCGGTTCGTCGCTAAATGCGTCGTCCGAGCGACACAAATAGCCTAACACCTCAGCTTAACGTCACTCAGTACCGTTGACTGCCCAGACCTCGTCGACAACCGCTCACACCCCCACGACGAATGCGGCAGCTCTCTTGATCGCCGTGGTTTCCCACCGCAGTGCCACAGCCACCCTGACGCCAACCTCCCCACTGCTCTAGAATCAGAGGGCTCGAACCCAAAGGGACGGGCAACTGAGGACCAGCATCCTCCGAAGCAGCGGTCGCTCAGAGAGGTCGGCTCCACGCCGAAGCCAACCGCTTCTCAGGCGCCTATCCCCGGCGCCTGCATCTGCACTAGATTCCGGAGCCGCTTATTCCCTCGACCACCCAGCCGTCACGAAAAGCCGGAAAAAGGCGAACTCGGCGGGCGAGCGCCTCCCCGCCCGAAGCCTCCGAAGCCAATCCGGATCTGTGGAAATACCCGCTCGCGCTTCTGGTCGGGCTGATCCCGGCGATCATGGTCTATTTCCACACCGAGGGGTTCAACGGGCCCTTCTATTGGAAATGGAACTACTCAGACGACTCGATTCTGCCTTTCCTCGGTCTGGTTTCGTTAGCCGGTGCGGGCATCTTGTGCGCCCAGCGGCTGTTTTCGGCGGACCGACCCAAGATCGGCCTCGCACTGATCGTGCTGGTCCTGGTTCAGATCTTTCTCTCCATGTCGTTCCTGGCGCTTACCGAGGACTCGTTCGAGACCCTCGAAAATCGCGTCAAGCACCCCGACATCACCTCCTACTACACCGAAGCGCGCAAGATCGAGCATCCTTTGGAGTGGTTGGACGGCTACCACCGCCGGCTCCGTTCGATGGTGGGCCACACCAAAACTCACCCCCCGGGGCCGATCTTGTACTACTTTTTCTGGTTGGCCGTCATTGGCCAAGGCGCTGCGGCTCTGTGGGGAGGCCTTTTCCTGCCTCTGCTCGGCGCGATTGCGATCCCGGCGCTGTACCGCTTCACCGTAAGTGCCACTCAAAGTCCCCAGGCAGGATTTTCAGCGGCTGTCGTTTGGACTCTGCTTCCGGGCGCGGTCCTTATGGTGGGGTCGTTCGATGCCGTATATCCCCTGTTCACAATCCTGTTGCTCCATTCTTGGACCCAAGCCGTGTGGGAAGGACGTCGCGGGATGGCGGTCGCTTTCGGCGGCACGCTGACCGTGGCGTTGCTTTTCACTCACAGCTTTTTGGTGCTCGGCTGCTGCCTGCTGCTGTTGCCTTTTTTTGCTGCCGTGTTCGGCGCGGACACGCGGAATCTATCGCGCAACCTCTTAATTTCTTCGGCGAGTGCCCTTCTTACGGCCGGCACCCTGTTCGGCCTGCTCTACGCGGCTTTCGGCTACAACCATTACGCCTCGCTGCGGGCATCGATGGCGATTCAGCAGAACCTCGCTCAGGTATGGGGACGCCCCTATCACTACACCGTTTTCTGGAACGTTTACGACTTCTTTCTGGCGTCGGGGTGGCTCACCCTGGGCATCCTCGCCGCCTTCTTGATCCGTTGGAAGTCAGGTCTTCGAGCGCCGTCCTTTCGTTTGCCCGCGTTTGCGGCGGCAGGGCTGCTGAGTGTGTTGGTGGTCGATCTAACCGGACTGCTGCGGGCCGAGACGGCTCGAGTTTGGCTGTTTCTCCAGCCGCTCGTGATTCCGCTGGTGGGTGTCGAGCTGAGCGCCTGGCGCGGACGTTGGCGCTATTACGCGTGGGCGGCCATGCTTTTGATCTTGGCCGTAATGCGGTCACGGCTAAACTTCCTCTAGTTCGGGTCACCGAAGGCTGTGCGGTGACCGGGGAGGACCCACCGCAAGCTGAGTGCCAGCAGTCACTGCGATGGGCAACGATCATTCCACCCCCGCCCGGCGCGGCGCAGCAGCAAGCTCTTTCCACAAGCTGGGGGCGGCAAGATGCAAGGCCGCGAGGCCCATGCCGTCGCGAAATTCCCCGCGGCGGATCATCGCTTGCAGCCGGCGGCAGCTAACTTCTTGAACCGATAGATGTTCGGTCTTTTCCGGCTCCGGCGCGCCTGGCCTGAGGCCGCTTGTAAGAAAGACGTGACAGACTTCGTTCGAGACGCCGGAATAGACGACGAACTCCCCCAGCTTCCGTAGCCGCGAGGCCAAGCACCCAGTTTCTTCGCGAAGTTCCCGGCGGGCGGCGTCCCGCGGCTCGAGTCCCTGACTCCCACCGCCGGGTAGCTCGTAGCAGTATTCCCCGGTCGGATAACGGTATTGTCGAACCAGTACGACTTTGCGTTCGTGGGTGACGGCCACAACCATCACGGACGGGGCCATTGTGAGAAACGAATAGCCGAACCGATGGCCGCTCGACAGGACCTCCAGCTCGTGTTCTTGCAAAGCGATCCAACGATTGTGGTAAATGGTGCGTGTGCGAATTTTTTTGTCGGAGGGTTTGACATCAGAAGGTATACTATAAGAGTTTTGTACATCAGCGAGGTACTAATATGTGGGGACGAAAAGAAGATCCAGTTACACCAACACCAGGTCCGGCAAGAGAACAAGCTGTACCCGACAGGCCAGTGCCGCCTCGGGCCGCCCCGAGTCCGTCTACACCGCCGAGTGGTTCGTCGGGAAGGATCAACCAAGGAGGGCACGAAATGGCACAGATCGGAAAGTCTCTCCGGCTTAAGGGTGAGATCACTGGCAGTGAGGACCTCCTCATTGACGGCGAGGTCGAAGGAGCGATTGAACTCAAGGAGAACAGCCTCACGGTTGGCCCGAACGGCAATGTGAAGGCGGATGTATCGGCACGGGCCATCACAGTGCAGGGTCACTTGTGCGGCAACGTCCGCGCAGGCGAGAAGATTGAGATCTCCAAGACAGGGTCGCTCGAGGGCGACCTATCCACTGCCCGCATCGTAATCGAAGACGGTGCAGTGTTTCGTGGAAGCATCGACATCGTCAAGCCCGGCCAGGTCAGTGCCGCGGTGAAGCGGAAAGCCGTGCCGATCGTGGAATCGCCCAAGAGCTCAGCGGCCGTCGTTGGGCGTGGGGCGACGATCACTCCGACGCAGGGGACCCTGCCCTCGCGCAACTCGTAGTTTCGAATCGAATCTACTCTGTGAGGAGGCGGGAGCTGCCGATCCGAAGGCTTCTGACGCGGTGGTATATCTGCTCAAGAAGTTATTTGCTTCCGCCCGGGAGCACTCGTCCAACCATGCGGAGAGTGTAATGAGCAACGGGTCGGCCCACGGGCTGGCCCGCCAGGCAAAGCTGCCGCCGGAAGTTGTTCGGAAAAGCACCGCACTCGGCCATTTCTTCGAGAACTTTCCCAGCCGCTCGAGTGGTGAGGTGCTCGACCTCGGTGGTCTCAACGAATCCAATGTTGAATTCCTGAGCCGGAAGGGCTACAGGATCCACGCGCTCGATCTGTTGCCCGTCTTCGATCGTGTTAAAGCCGGCCTCCCGGATCGCCGTTTTGACGCCGCGGCCGCCCGACGGTTCGTCGACGAGTATCTTCGCTTCCGGACCCATCAGTTTGACGCCATCCTTGCCTGGAACACGCTGGAACACTTGGATGCGGATCTGTTGGCGTTGACCATACGCCGCCTTGGTGAGATTCTCAGTCCCGGCGGCGGTCTATTGACTGTCTTCCACACGCAGTCTCGCGGCGAGACGGTAAGCGTCTACAAGTATCTGATTGAGGGCCCGGATGCGCTTCGACTCCAGACTCGCCAGCTACGCGCATTGCCGCAATCCTTCAACAACCGCAGCCTGGAAAAGCTTTTCGGCGACTACCGTTCCGTGAAGTTTTTCCTAACACGCGACAGCCTGCGCGAGATCATTGCGGTCCGTTAGCGCGTATTAAATAGAGGTCGTGCTAATCCAGGCCTCGATTCCCCGCCGTGTCTCCCGCTTTTCGCTGAGCCTGCTCGTTTCGGCGGCCATCGCCGCGGCGGCGGATGTGGGCTATCGCCGGGTCGGCCACGACCACTACTTCAATCTGGAATACGATCAAGCCATCTCCGCCTATCGCGAACTTCTGACCCAGCAGCCCGACGACCCGACGGTATTCAACCACATCGCCTCGGCGATTCTGTTCAAGGAGTTGCTGCGCCTCGGGCTACTCGAATCGAGCGCTTTCAAGGGCGACAATCAATTCTTGAAAAGAGACAAGCCCAAGCCGGACCCCGAAGCCAAGCAGGAGTTCGAGAAGGCTCTCTTCGAGGGCCGCCGTCTGGCGGAATCGACTCTGCATGAATCCCCCTCCGACGTATTAGCTCTCTACTCTCTTTCAGAAAGCTACGCATTGCAGGGCAATCAACAGTTCATGATCGAAAAGGCGTACTTCGCCGCGCTTAGGAACGGCAATCGCGCCAACAAGTACAGTAAGCAGGTCCGGAAGCGAGACCCCGACTTCGCCGACGCCTATCTGGTAGCGGGCGTCCACCAATACGTCCTCGGAAGTCTCCCCTGGCCGATCAAAGTCCTCGCGGCGATTGGTGGTATGCGCGGTAGCAAGGAGAAGGGAGAGCGATGGGTCAGGCGCGTCGCCGACGAGGGAGATCTCGCCCAGGATCAGGCCCGAGTTTTGCTGGCGCTCCTGCTTCGACGCGAAAAGCGTCCGCTTGAAGCCGCGGAAATCATCCAGGGCCTGATCGACGATTTCCCACGCAACTACGTACTCCATTTGGAGCTGGCGGCGATGCGTAGGGACGCCGGTCAGAAAGAAAATGCGCTCGCCGTGTTCCGCTCGATCCTCACGAAAAACCAACGGAACGAACCAGGCTACGACCGCATGACCCGGTGGGCCGTCGAAGCGGTACAAAGGAAAATCAAAAAACTCGAAGCTGAGTTGGGCCAGGGCGCCGGCTAGCGCTGGTGTCGAAACTCGTGCAGGAGCGAAAAATGCGGACTGCCACCAATTCGCCCCCCCGTCGTGACCCTCGAAACAAACCACTCAGCCTGAGGCGAATTGGCTGGCTGTACCCGATTTTTCGCCAGGCCTCCCGACGCATCCGCAATGCAGTAGAGGTAGTTCGACGTGCGGATGAAAATCTGGTTTCCCGCGACCGCCGGCGACGCCAACGTGTAGTCGTCCAGCCGGTTCGTGCCAAGGATTTTGAACTTGTCCCCAGCCTCAAACACGGTTGTGGTCCCGTCTTCGTTCGTGGCGTAGACTTTGCCGTCCGCCAAGACTGGTGACGAGCTGTAGGTTCCCGGTTCCAGGCGGCTGCGGTCCCAGACGGTGCTGCCATCGGCAACTCTCAGACACAAAGCCACACCCTTGTCGTCCACGATGTATAGCCGTTCGCCGTCGCTCGTGGGCGTGGGTACGTCGGGTCCATAGTGGGTGGACCATAGCCGATGCGATTTGCTCACATCGCCCTCGCCGCCCGATCGAAAGGCGATGAAGGGTTTGCGCCGGCTTGGCGCGAAGATTACGTCGCCTACCACGGAAGCGGACGCGATGGTCCGATAGTTCCCCGCCTTGTTCGGATTCAAACCGCCCGCGCGCCAAATCTCTCTGCCGCTATCGAGATCATGTCCGGTCACGTAGCCCGCGCCCGCAATCACCAGCCGTGCTGTGCCTTCCACAAACGCCAGTGTGGGGCTGGAGTAGGAGTCCGGTGTTTCGCGCTCCTGATCCGTAGGCCGCTCGACCTTCCACAGAGTTGTCCCGCTCTCACCGTCCACCGCGAACAGATAGGGATCCCGTTCACTCGTTGGACCGTGAAGCACCTGTCCATAGAGCCTGCCGTTGTGGAGTAGCGGCGAAGAAGCGTAGCCGAACGCCATGCCGAAGGGTCCGTATTCTTCTTGTATCTCCTTCTGCCAGATTTGGTTGCCCTCGTAGTCGAGACAGGTGAGCGTTCCCGTCCCGGTCATAACCCAAACGTAGTGGCCATCGGTGACGGGAGACGGAGAAGCCAGGTTCTGCTTGAGGGTTACCTTATTACCTTCGCCGACTTTCTTCTGCCATCGGATAGAGCCGTCCCGGCGGTTGACCGCCACCAACAAGATGTCGTCGCTGAAGTTCAGAATGGATAGCGCGCGTTTGACCGCGGTGGCGATGAAACTTGATCCCGGGCTGCCTGTGAATCCTTCTTCACCGGAGGTAACAAATACGGTATCTTCCCAGACGATCGGGGTGGCGGCGCTCCAACTAGGCAGCTTGGTCTTCCAGCGGACGTTCTTGGTCTCGCTCCAGCTCGTCGGTAAGTTGCCGGCTTTCTCACTGGCGCCGTTCAAATGCGGTCCCCGCCACTGAGGCCAGTTGTCAGCCGGGTCGGCGGGGCGCACGACCGCGGCGGTTAGCCCAACCAACGCAAGCAGAGTCAACGCCGGCCGAATGAGCGCTATGACGGCCCTGGCCATTGGGGGCCATCTTACCAGAGGTCATCGGAGAACCCTGCCGCTGAGCGGCACGCAAAGGCTTTCACCCAGCTCTTGTTCGCAAGCAGCTCGCTACCTCGTAAACTGGCAACATGAGATCCTCCCACCTGAAATCCGACCCATGGCGCTCCCGGCTTCACGAGATCATTTTCGAGGCCGACACACCTGCGGGTAAGGCTTTTGACGTCGCTTTGCTGGTGTGCATCCTCGTTAGCGTCGCCGCCGTTTCGCTCGAAAGCGTGGCTTCGATTCGAGAAGAGTTCGGTTCTTGGTTGCGAGCCATCGAGTGGGGTTTGACGGCACTGTTTACGCTGGAGTACTTCTTGCGGCTCTACAGCGTGCACCAACCGAGCCGGTACGCTACGAGCTTCTTCGGCCTGGTTGACCTGTTGGCCGTCGTCCCCACGTACCTGAGCGTCCTGGTGCCGGGCGCGCAGTCGTTACTCCTCATTCGTGCCCTTCGCCTGCAGCGAGTTTTTCGCGTGTTGAAACTGGTCCGCCACTCGGGTGAGGCGAAGCTGCTGATGACTGCGATGCGGGCGAGTCGTCCCAAAATCACGGTCTTTCTCGGGGCCCAGATCATCGTCGTCCTTATCGTTGGGGCGCTGATGTATTTGATCGAAAGCTCGGAGGCCGGCTTCACAAGCATTCCCTAAAGCGTCTACTGGGCAATCGTGACGATGACGACGGTCGGCTATGGCGACATCGCCCCGCTGACCGTGCTAGGACGGTCTTTAGCAAGTGCGTTGATGATCCTTGGCTACTCGATCATAGCCGTACCGACCGGCATCGTGACCGTCGAGTTGGCCCAAGCGAGAAACAAGCCCGTCAGCACCCAGGCGTGCCCATCCTGTTCGGCCGAAGGACACGACGCCGACGCTGTCCACTGCAAGATCTGTGGGACGAAACTGTAGCCGATACAGGGCCAGCGCACTGGCCTACAATCCTGTCTTTCCTCGGTGGCTGTCTCCCGAGGCCCGGCTACTATGTTCAATGATCAAGCTGCGACGTGCTACCCTTTCCCTGCGTGGACGGGCGTTCACGATAATTCTCATGCCCAGCACGGTATGGGACAGATGAAACCGTTTACCCGAACAATCTCACTCCTACTAGCAGCCCGTGGGTGAAAGTCCTTCGCCGAGCCTAACTTCTACCACGGGCTGCTAGGACTGCCTGCTACAGGAGATCGTGATGGAAATGAAAACGGTTAGGATGCAGATTCCCGAGGGTGCCAACCTGATCCTCGGCCAATCCCACTTTATAAAGACGGTTGAAGACCTCTACGAAATCATTGTAGGGACGGTGCCACAGATGAAATTCGGCATCGCTTTCAACGAGGCCTCGATGGCGCGTTTAGTCCGAATCGAGGGCAACGATGACGCGCTGAAGAACGTCGCCGCTGAAAACGCGCAGGCGCTCGCAGCCGGGCACGTGTTCGTCATCGTGATCAAGGATGGCTATCCCATCAATATCTTGAACCGGATCAAAGACTGCCCGGAGGTCGCGCGAGTGTTCTGCGCTACGGCCAACCCGCTCGAAGTCATCGTTGCAGAGACCGAGCAAGGCCGGGGTGTCCTCGGCGTCGTAGATGGGTTTCCGCCCGTGGGAATCGAACAGGAAGCCGATGTCAAAGAACGACAGGAGCTACTGCGCAAGATCGGGTACAAGCGGTAATGAGAGTGCCGCCCACGCCCACACGGGCGATCGCCCCGTTGCGGACGTAATGAAGTGACTTGACTAGCCTAGAGGGTGAAAGAAGGGCAGCCGGGCTTGCGGTGTCTGATGTTGTGGCGCAGACGCCTACGTCTGCCGCGTCGACACTCCTGTCGACGCTTGGGCGCAGTTCATTGCCACGTACGCGAATCTGAGGCTGAGGTAATTCGTTCGCGCCTTCCGGCGGGCAAGTCTTGCCGCTCATTCGGACCCTGCGGCGGCTACTACTCTTCGATCACTGCAACCTCGGGCAAAGACGACTCCGCCTGATAATGGGAGGTTACGTAGTCTTCTAAGATCTCGATAAACTCCCGCACGATGCCTTCTCCTTTGAGGGTTTTCAGCAACCGGCCGTCTACGTAGACGGGAGCCTTCGGCTCCTCAAAGGTTCCCGGCAACGAGATGCCGATGTTGGCATGCTTGGACTCGCCGGGACCGTTGACGACGCAGCCCATCACCGCGACCCCCATCTCTTCCACGCCGGGATATTGACCCTTCCAGACCGGCATCTTTTCTCGCAAATAGGTTTGGATCTCGTCGGCCATCTTCTGGAAGAAAGTGCTTGTCGTTCGGCCGCAACCGGGACAGGCTGTGACCTGGGGAGTAAAACTGCGCAACTCGAGCGACTGCAACACCTGCTGGCAAATCAGCACTTCTTCGGTGCGATCACCGTCCGGCGCGGGCGTCAGGGAGACCCGAATCGTATCGCCGATCCCTTCTTGGAGCAAGATCGACAGCGCCGCCGTGGAGGCAACGATTCCCTTGCTCCCCAGACCGGCCTCGGTAAGACCGAGGTGCAACGGATAGTCGCAACGGGCAGCCAGATCACGGTAGACCGCTACAAGGTCCTGGACGTTAGAAACCTTGGCGCTCAAGATAATCCGGTCGTGCGCTAACCCGTAGGACTCGGCTGCTTCCGCCGACCGCAGCCCGCTGAGGACAATCGCCTCGCGGGTTACCTCCGATGCGTCCCGGGGTTTGGCGAGGCCGGCGTTCTCGTCCATCAATTGCGTCAGCAAGGCCTGGTCGAGCGAGCCCCAATTGACTCCGATGCGCACCGGCTTATCGTTGTCGACGGCTACCTCGATCATGGTGCGGAAGTTGTCATCGTGCTTCTTGCCGATATTTACATTGCCCGGGTTGATGCGGTACTTGGCGAGCTGTTGCGCGCACTGCGGGTACTTCTTCAGCAGGATATGACCGTTGTAATGAAAATCGCCTACGATCGGCGCGTTCTCACCGAGATCACGAAGAGTTTCGACGATGCGGGGAACTGCTTCGGCGGCCTTGTCGTGGTTGACGGTGATCCGCACCAGCTCGGACCCGGCTCGGGCCAGCTCCATGGACTGGTTCACGGTGGAGGCCGAGTCCGCCGTATCAGTGTTCGTCATCGACTGGACAACGATGGGGTGATCGCCGCCTACTTTGACGCCGCCGACGTCACAAACAGCGGCCTTCCTACGCGCAATCGGCATCGATTCGTGGTCCTACTGAGTCTCCCAAATCATGGTGACCCGGCCCGTTGTTCTGACCGTAGGGGCACGGCATGCCGTGCCCAGGGCACAGTATGGCTGTGCCCGTGCTCCAACGTCACTGTATTTTGCGAGCCTCACTACTAGCCTGGAAAAGAACCCCTTGATTCTATCAGAGGGCGGAAAAGATCCCTTCTCAAAAAGGTGCCCGTGGGATACCCGTTAGCAGCCCGTGGCAAAACTGGCGGAGGAGCGAAAAATGGGGACTGCCAGGACTGCCACCGATTCGCTCCCCATCACGGCCTCGAAACAGGCGACTTAGCCTGAGGCGAATTGGCTGGCTGTGCCCGATTTTTCGCCACGTCTGCTTTGGTCACAAACCTCTGGCCCCGGAAGGGTTCGGTTTGCTCTCACCTGGTTGATGGAACGGACCGGAAAGTGTCGCGGTCAACCGTCCCCGCGCCAGGGTTCAGAATCAACGATCGCCGCGTGGTAATCCAGGATTTCCGATTTAGCTGCTCTGACGGCACGAGTCTACACCCTCACCCGGCGAAGCGCAACCATTTCTCCACCCGGTAGAGGCGGCGGCTGAGGCGGGACCGATCGAGCCCCCTTCTTGCCCCTCATGGGGGCTGATCCGCCGCTGCGAAGTCAATTTCGCAGACACCCCTCCGAGCTTCCGTCCTCAGTACACAGATTTCGCATTCGCCAAGTGCGGTGCTACCCGCCCGGCACAGGCAGCGCCCAGATCCTCCGCAGCATGTCGCCAAACAGCCGCCGGTTCAGATGTCCCTCCGCGAACAAGAGCCAGTAATACCGCGCGTGTTTAATCAGCCGACCGCCGGTCTTCATCAACCGGTGCTGCAAGCTCGTCAGCGACCAGCTCTTGATCCGTTGCGGCAGCCCGAGCCTCCGCCATAGGTTCCCCAGGTTGTAGGCCAGCACGCTCAGTTGTAGCCGTACCTCGTTGGCCCGAAAGCGATGGCACGACAGCCGCGTCCAGTGCGTGGCCTGCTTACCTTCTTTGATCCACTGCTCCGCCGTGCCGCGCTTGTTGTAGAAACGCACCACCGAACGGCTCGGCAAGCTCATGCTGGTCACAACGAATCCGACGCGCGGGAATAGCTCGCCCTGATGGTGCTCGACCTTGGCCACGATGCGCCGAGGTTGGGACCAACTCTCCGCCTGATAGCGAAAACTCTTGTAGCGCACCAGCGGCTTGCGGGAGGGCCTTCCCGGTGGCCGAAACAGGATGTCTTCGATCTCCAGCTCCAGGCTCTTGTTGGCCGGAATGCGGATCGCATAGTCCGCGCCGCGCTCCTCCAGCGCCTCGTAGATCTCCGGCTTGGCAAAGGCGGCATCGGCGCGCAAAGTGACCTGCTTGCCTTCGGCCTGTTGGCGCTCGATCTCCGGCAGTAGCAGCTCGCCCCAGTCCTCGGCGCTGTGCACGTTGCCGGGACGCAGCTTCGCCGCCAGACAATCGCCGTGCTGATTGAACAGCAACAGCGGGTGATAGCAGACCGATTCGAAGTGTCCGTTGTAGGCACTGCCTTCCTGTTGGCCATGGACCGGACTCTCGGTGGAGTCCATGTCCAGAACGACCCGCTCGGAGTCGTCGAACGCCTCCCCTTGCCCGACCAGCCCTCGGTTCAGCGCCATCAGCCCCAGCAGGTTCTCTTCGCTCGCCAGCATCTCCGTCTCGAAGCCGTGCAGCGTCGAGGTCAAGGCCGCACCGCGATCCCAGATCTTCTGCGAACCGATCAGCCGAAACGTCGGATCGATCGAAATCCGCTCGGCGTCGTTGAGGTCCTCGTAGCCCGCCAAGCGGCTGTAGACCGACTGCCGCAACAGATCAGCGAGCGTGAACTGCTTGTTTGTGCCTTGCCGGGAGTCGCTGAGATGCTCGTTGATCAACTTGCCGAGTCCGAGTCGCTCGTCCAACTCGCGGACTAGCAGCAGGCCGCCGTCGGAAGTGACGTGCGATCCTTGGAAATCGACTTTCAACAAGCCGTTGAAACTTAGCTGGAATGGCTTGGTTTGTTTTTCACCCATTGGGTGTCGGCCTCCATGGCGTCCTCATCGGGATCTAGCCCCTATGAATAAAGACGCTGAAGGCCGCTGGAAGGTCGGGAGGTCATACATCAAATTGAAAATGCGGGTCTACTACGTAGTCACGGCAACAGACGCCGACGGGCTCGAAAGCAACCCCTCTTTCGCAGTGCGGGCCAAAATCCCAGCTGGGACCTCGACGAACACGGTGCAACTTTCGGACCTGAGCTTCACGTCCGGGACTGCCAGTTTCAGCGTTTATCGGGGAGACCTGCCGACGCGTTTGCTGCGGATCGCCTCGGGCCAAACACCCGCGGCAACTTTCACGGACACGGGTTTGGCGGACGAATTGGTCGGGGCGCCGGACCCTAACTACGATCACGCAAACTTCTACTGGCGCCTCGAAGACACCGACGAGCAGTTCGCCGATATCTTTGGGCCCGACTCGGTCGGCAGCACGCTCCTCAGCATGGCGACAGACGCTCTCATCGGCCATACGGTTCGGCTAATACGAGGAAAAGGGGAAGACCAGGAAAGGACAATCACCAACAACACTTCCAGCACGGTGTTTGTCACACGGGATTGGGAGGTTGAGCCGGACGAGAGTACGGTCTTCGTGATCTCGGAGAATACCTGGCACTTCGGCGGCCGTGCCCGGTCGAGCCCCGCAAGGTTCGAGATTCCCAACCGCCGGGACCGGGTCGTGCAGATTACCGGCCGGTCGGCCAATGCCCACAATGTTGAGTCACTCGAAAGATTGGCTATTGTCACGCGTTGGAGGATTGGCGGCGGCGGTTTGGGCGTTGATGATACCGACGTCCCGCCTGACGCCTCCTTCGGAGTCTCCGTTCGAGGGGATGGGACATTGGAGTTCGCCGGCATCGGGTTTTCCGTGTTGCAGAACACGCAAAGCATCGAGACAGGGACATTTCGGCTCTATTTCAGAGACGAACTCGCGGGACCCAGCACGACTTTGCTGGCAGCGGCGATTTCCACAAGCGATACCACGCTAACGCTCAGCCAGGCCGGACCGGCGCAGGTGGATGATCTGATTCAACTCGAGGGAGAGATCGCGAAGGTAACCGACGTCCAGGCTGGAGGGACGCTGTATCTCGTGGATCGGGGACAGTGTCAGAGCACGTCTACTGCTCATGCCCTCAACACGCCCGTTTTTCATTTGCAGACACGAACACTTGTCGTGCCGTTCGAACGATCCTTCTTCGGGACGACACCGAGCGGGGCGTGGACTCATAGCGGCTGGGTACCGGACATCCGTCTGGCCTGCGCGGACTTTTGGACGACAAACACGTTCGGGCGTAGCCCCATCACCACGAACAACTACTCGCAGTTAGCCGACGGAGGCCTGCGTACCCTGAGAGGCGGACAGTTCAACTTTCAAATCGAGGGCCTTCTGGCCATCAAAAACGACGCGGTGCCAAGCGTGTCGGTGCAAGAAGACCTCTCCATCCGAGACATCTACGCCTTTGTGAAGGGGGCTCCAACCGGCGCAGACCTGCAGCTTCGAATCAACCAGGGCGGGGTGGCTCTGGCCACTGTTTCGATCACCGACGGACAAATGACCAGCGTTCCCCTCGATGGCGCCGAGCTGGCCGTGTTACAGGCACAGTCCAATTTGACCCTCGACATCTTAGCTGTGGGGACGACGTTCCCGGGCCGTGATCTGACGGTGACGATCCGTGTCTGAGACGCTTGAAAAACTTCGGGCGGACCGCGATCTGCAGTGCTATTTCTTTCGGCCCTCCGCAATAGCGGCCTTGAGCAACGCGGGGCCGACCGGTTTCACCGTTTCCGGGACATGGCGGCAGCAGTTCGATTGGACGGTGATCGAGTGGAATCGCGATAACGTCTTCGAGCATCGTCTGCTTCGCAATCTTCCGGACGGCGACTTGAGCAGCCTTACGTTGAGTTACCGAGAGGCCCGCACGAACTGCATCTTGATGGACTCGAAGCTGTTCCCTACTGTGGACTGGCCCTATTTGCGAATCTGGGCGGACGACGCGGGCGGCCAGGAGCAGTTGTATCGAGTTCGCCTGGCTGACTACGCCACACCTACGCAAGGATCCTCCGTCGCAGCGCAAGCTACCTTCACGCTTCAAGGAACTTTAACAGTAGGTGACGTGGCCGAACTCTCCTGGCTGGACGAGCACTACTTCCGCACAATCGCAAGCGGCGATACGATCGCCAGCGTTCTGCAGAATCTTGCTAGTGACATTACCGTGCTTTCGTCGACGGTGTCGGCGACATCCTCCCCCACCGATATCACGCTAACGAATCTCGAGGCCGGCGAAGAAGGCAACAACCTCGGCATAGTGGGCACCGTCAGTGGCGCACAGACCGAGGCGTGGTCGCCGGTGAGTCAAACGATGAGCGGGGGTGCTTCTCCGACGGAGTGGCAGGTTGATATCGACTTCGGTGCCGTGCTGGACGAAAACAGCATGGCCATTCCGACACAGAAGGTCCGGAAAATGCGCTGGACTTACGCCGCCGCTCTCCAGCAAGGCCCCTACTCGCGCAGTGAGTTTGATGTGGTGGTCTCCAACTGGAGTGTTGCGGGGACGAATCGGATCTACAAGGTCGCGGATCCCAAGGGTCGCGTCTTCGAAGATAACACCGGCGCCGTATACGTGGGTTCCTGGATCGAAAAGGGGGGGGGCTTTTCAGGCGGCACCATTCACCTGACGGATCAGGTGGGGGATAACGTCACGGTCACCTACACTTCTCAGTTCAGCCACCGTCTTTTCCTGGGGTCTCGGCGGACCTTGGATGCCGGGATTGTTTCGGTAACGGTAGACAGCCAGCCGGCTCAGGTGTTTGACCTCTACATTGCGGACGAAGACGTCTTGCTGAAGCTCGACCTAGGGACGTACGGCACCGGAACTCACACGGCAGTCGCGACTCTCACCGGCGCGAATCCCGCGGCTTCTCCGGGAAGTGACTTCTTCTTCGACTACGTCGAGGAAGTGGTTGAGGCACCGACTGTCAACGCTGAGGCCGCCCGACCGACCGAAACCCTTGCGACCGATTGGGACACAGACCACTCTGTCGCGTTGGCTCCCGAGCGAGTGGCATGGAACATCAATATGCTAGGTTTCCACGGCCGGGCAAATCACTACACCGGTGCCATTTTGTTTTATGAGTTGACGGATATCGGGAACGTCTACGCCCAGGGCACGGTGACTTTCCAGGGGACGCCGGTCTTCAGTCAGAACGTCCAGGTCGTCATAGACGGCTCGATCTTTAACCGTCTGACCCTAAGCACCGACACGAACGAGAGCATTACCAAATCTTTTGAGTTCTTGATCAACAACGGTTCCACGGGTGTCTGGGCCTCTTCTTCGGGCAACGTCTTGACCATCCACGCCCGTGGGCTCGGTACGGCCGGCAATGCTATCACTCTATCAGCCTCGCCGACAAGCGGCGGCACCGAGCCTACTTCATCGCACTCGACGGCTACGGAATTGAGGCCACAGCTTCCTTCAGTATGGAGTTGTCCCATGGTGACTCATCGCTGGCGGCCGGGATAGCGCAGCGCTATCCCGACGGGCCCGTAGTACTGAACACACCCGCCCTGCAGACAAACTTTTCTCCTACAAGCTTGGATTTCTGGAAGCAAGTCTACCTGGAAATGGCTCAGCTACAAGACGAAGCGCAGGCCACACCGTACCTGCAGTTCGGCGAAGTCCAGTGGTGGTACTTCCCCAACTCTGCCGGAATGACGTTCTATGACGACTACACCAAGACCGAATTCCAGAACCAGTATGGGCGGGCGATTCACGTTTTCACGAGTAATACGGAGTCGCCGGACCCACACCCCGAAGAGGCGGCTTTCCTCCCGGGTCTGATTGGGACCTTCACTCAGGCGATCCGCGATTTCGTCAAGGCTACCTATCCGCAGGCGAAGTTCGAAGTCCTCTATCCCCACGACGTCAACGACTTTGCGCTGACCCGGCCGATCAACTATCCGGATTCGGATTGGACCCCAGCAAATTTGGACGTACTGAAGACGGAAAACTTTACTTATACGGGTGCTCGGAACCTGGACAAGGCCGTTGAGTCGATCCGGTTTCCCCAAGACAAGGGTTTTCCGCGCAATCGCGCGGCCCATCTGGTGGGGGTATTTAACTCCTCGGAACCCTGGAATTGGGAGCGACGGCTCTGCCGCGCCGAGCTGGTGGAATCTGTCGTCTTTTGGGCTTTTGACCAGTTCTCGATAATCAGCTACCGTTTGCCGCTCAGCGAGGGCATTCGGCGCAGTAGGTTCGTGCGGTGATGTCTAAGCTGGACAAGCACGTCGATTACTCGCTGTTGAGGTCGATCCGCAAGGTGTGCGGGCGGGAGATAGAAGAAGCGGCCGAGGGAGATCCACGACGGTGCTCAGTGTTGGCAGCGCTGACCGCAAATGGTTCGGGCGGATCGCCCGATGCCCGGCGTTTCTCGCCTGTGCTGTATGAGAATCTGCGCCAGAAGTTGCAGGGCGGCGAGCGCCTGCCGACAGTCTTGGCCTCCCGGCGCGAAATGGAAAGCTATCTGAAGAAGTATGGGCAAGGCTCCGAACAAGATACCCTGCGGCTGCTGGGAAGTCTGCACGGGTGTACGTTGATTGCCGGCTATCACTGCGCGAGGTGGAAGATTCCACTGGACGAGCTGAAAGACGCTTCGTCTCATTTCTTCCATGCGAATCGATTGATCGAGGACTTCTGCAGCAAATATCGTCTCGATCCCGAAGCGGACCTCGCGCGGCTCGGTCACCTTTGGGCCGCGGAGCAGGGTCTCGGAGGAACAAAGACCTCGATGTACGTCGGACGGCTTAGGATGCGGGTCGATCTCTATAGAAAAATTCTCGAAGATGGCAGGCGTAGAGCAGCCTGATTCTATGACTGGCACGTTCGACACGGCGGGCGCGCAACGAAGCGATGGCTGTCCTATCGCTTCCTTGGACCGTCACCTGGTGAGGAATGGGAGCTAGGTCGAAGTGGGGGTCGCGCGGGGCGGTGAGGTCGCCGCACCCTTCGACGACGCGCCTTCGACCGTGGGGACTGAGCGATGATGTTACGGGTATTGGCGGTGTTCACTTTGGCGGCGGCTCTGTCGCCACACCTGTCGGCTCTCAACGTCAAGGTCGTGTCAGTGGATCACAAGGCGGGCCGCGTCACTCTTCTACTGCCGATGCACAACGCCACCGTGGAAGCCGTCCTGCCGGCGGAGGAACCCGAGATTCGCGTCCGCCGGAACCAGTTCTACGAAGCTGAAATCGAACCGGGGAAGGTGAATACGGTCAAACGCAACTTCGTGCGAATCAAGATCCCTCGTGAAGGGTCCGTGAAGTTTCGGGTGCGAAGGATTACGTTTCTGGAATGAGCGTGCGCTCCCGCCTGCATTCGTTTTCGTATCGCAGCTCATCGCGGCTGCGGTTGGTCGCCTTTTGTAACGGTATTGGCGAGATGATGAACTGAGTCGCTCGTACAAGGGCCAGCGAATTCGGGGTCGCTAATACCACTCCCTCAGACGCACCTCGATTCCCTTTTCATTTTTCAGCGCATTGGCAAACACGGTGAGGTCTGAACCTCGGTAGTGGTAAGGGTAGACGACTTTGGGACCAAAAGCCCTGACGCCGTCGGCTGCTTCCTCAGGCGGCATGGTGTAGGGAAGGTTCATGCACACGAACGCGATATCGATGTCCTTGAGCGCCCTCATTTCCGGAACCGCCTCAGTGTCCCCCGAAATGTAGACTCGCTTCCCACCGACAGTAAGAACGTAGCCGTTGCCACGTCCCTTGTCGTGATAAAGTTTCCCGGGCTGCGGCCCACGTTTGAGATTGTACATAGCCACGGCCTCAACCTCGGTCCCTCCAACGGTTGTTTTCTCCCCGTTGCTCAGCACTTTCGCTCCCATGACCGTCTTCGCTACGGCCGCGGGCGCGACGATCACCGTAGAAGTCTTCCTCACCGCGGCGATCGCCTTGGGATCCAAGTGGTCGCCATGGATGTCGGTGACGAGGATGACGTCCGCCTTCGGCAGAGCTGAGTAGTCGGCTTGGCTCCAGGGATCGACGTGCCAGACCTGCCCGCTGAACTCCAACATCAAGCTGCCGTGCTTGACCGGCGTAATCTTTAGTTTCCCAACGGACGTCTTCTCGATGTCGCCTGCTGCCAGCGGTGCAGCAAGAACGGCGGCCAACAAGAGGACGGGAATGAGCTTCATGGTATGCCTCCTGGGGTGAGCGTTCACTATTACAACATCGCCGTGACCGTCTCGCAAGACATAGGCGGCGAGCCTTGGTCCGACCGAGGAAAGCTAAGGCTGAGGGGGCTGTTGGGAGAAGCGTATGGGGGGCTGACTCCTGTGAGAAATGTTTCCGAGCGCCCGAGGGAGCACCGCGCGGGCCTAAATCACACCCCTTCTGCCCCCGCTGCCGACGAAGCGAGGGTCAACGAGTTCACGCGTGTCCCGGTGGAACAAGCGCCACCCATCGTAGACAACTTCGCCGACGTAGTAGGCGTCGCGATGGAGGCTGTGCTTGTCGGGCAACTCCTCGCGTCTGCTGGGGTTTCTGAGTTGGGGATACAGCACGAAATCCAAATACGTATCGGCGTGGAAATATCTGCCCTCAAAAGCCAGCTCGGAGATCACATCAGGACATCGGCGTCGCAGGAATGAAGCGGCCTGCTCGGCGGTCGGGTCCTCGGGCAGCTTGGCCATCTCATCTTCGATAGCTTGTAGCTCGTCGGCCACCGTCTTCCGGCCGCGTGTTTTCCACACTCTGAAACGCCTCAGAAACGCTCGAACTCTTGCCAGCCCCGAGAGCAAAAAGACGATTGCCATCAGCGGTACAAGGTATTTTCGGAAGAAGCCGAGGTCCACCCCTTCAGCGGCGATGCTCTGAACCCACCAGTACCCGAGAACCACTCCCACCACTGCGACGGCCAGGCCTACAGGCAGCTTCCGGTCCGCGACAAAGCGCCAATAGAACGATTTTAGGGAATCCCTCGTCTGGCGCAATGCTTCACCGGCTCGCGCCGCGGCGTAAACCGACTTGTCCCAATCGTAGTGCGCCATAGTCGGGGGGTAATAGAGTACGAAGAGCTTATCGGTCGGGGTTTCACGCCCGGAAAGGTGGCACTTCATCGGAATTTGGAGACGAAGAATCGCAATATTCTTTGCAAGGATATCACACAGTATATGACCGTCAGCCGACTTGAACCCGAGCCTTTCGACCGGTCTGCTCCAGTCCGACTTGCGCGACGCCAAGATGATGGCATCGTCCCACGACCCATCGATCCCTCGCGTCTGTACTAGCCAGCTGTGCTCGCAGATCAACCCCTGCTTTCGGGCCGCCTAGTTCCGCGCTTACCGCGGACTTCCGCCTGTCGTCGAGCAGACTGAACCCGGCTTTCATAGAGTTTCGAGCCGGTGCTCTAGTTCAGCGGGACCCCGAATAAGGCTTCCACGGTGACTGGCTCGTCGCCGCGAAACGCCGGTAAAAACTCCCAAGAGCGCAGACTGGCAAGTATCACGCTATCCGTTTCCGGGTCGGATCCATGCACCACACGGAAGTTTTTGAGAATGCCTTCCTCGTCAACGACGGCGTAGATGATCACGCGCGAAGGCCTGCCATCGGAAGTGGAGCTAGCCATAGACTCCAATGGCTCCATGCGCATAGCGAAGGGAGGGCTAACTTTCTTACGGGGGCGGATACGGATCACGCCGCTCGAGACATTGAGGCGTCGCGAACCTGAGTTCGGCAGGCAAAACTGCATGATCCATTTGCGAGGCGCCTCCGGCACGTCTAGGTAAACCGTGTAGATAGGGCTCCCAGTCAACGTGCCTCGCGCTTCCATAAGCGCTGTCTGAGAGTTAGAAACGAGGATGATGCCGTACTTCTTCCGGGGGAGCGGTTTCAGCGGTCCCCGACGCGATGCCTTGCTTACTGCCACTACCGCTGACTCCGAGGGCGTTTCCTCGTCCCCTTTGCCTGGGCCGACGGAACCTGTTGTTTGTACACCGCGAGAGCCCGTCTCTGAAGTGCCGGCCCTCACGGATTCCTCGGTTTTCTTACCGCTTCCTACCCGGTCCTCGAATGGCGTGCTGGAAGGGCGGGGATCTATTCCCGCGGTCAGCGCGGCCACCACATCGAAGACTTCCTGGTTTCCCGGTGCGTCGCCGAGGCCGTCAGGCACTCCATCGTCCAACCCTGCCTCCACCGCAGCCTCACTGTGGGACCCTTGCTCGGTGTTCGATTCACTCTCCTGCTGGGCGAGCCCCTCAGAGGCGGTGAGGTTGGGGATATCGGCCTCCGCCAGTTGACTCGGAGGAGCTGGTTGCAAAGGCGGAGTCGGCTGAAAAGGAAGCTCAGCCGGCGAGATGTCCGTGGGCGCCGAGTCCGGAGCGTCGGTGGCCGTCAGACCCTCGGGAAACTCCTGCTTCAGGTCCGTAAGCGTGCCGAGTTGCAACCCCATTTCCAGCAGGAACGAAGGAGTCAGTGGGGCCGGGTTCTGGCTCAAGATGACCAGGGTCGTTGATCTCGATCCTTCGCCCAAAGAAGGAATCTCTTCTACAGGTTCGAAGGGTGGTTTCACCCCGCCGAAGGGTATGACGTCGGCCGGCGAGACAGCTAGCGCCGGGTCCGGAGACAGCACCGGACTATCAGCGATCTGTAGATCGGCCAGGGCAAGCTGTTCGTTGGAGGCCAGCAGTTGAGGTTCTGCCTCCGGCAGCTCCCAGCGTACAGGCTCATCGGGTTTTTCCCAGCCCGGCTCGACAACCATAGCGTTTTCCAACTCCCGCGGTTTCGCCGCCCACTGCATCACGGGCGGCAGTTTCGGGCTGTAGTCGGCCGGGAACTCCAGCGCCAAGTCCGAGCGCAGGATGACGTCGCGCAGTGCCGGGTCCGGTGTTGCGATCTTAGGCAGTACGATCTTGAACCGTTGCGTGAGAAGGGGCTTCTCAGCAGGTCTTTGCTTTTCAGCGGCCTTGGCCAAGGCCGGCGCTGGAGGCGGGGACTCGGCAGGCTGCTGTGCCCCTTCCGTCTTGAGACCGGGAGGGGATCCCGCTGGCTCCGGCTCGGGCTGCTTTTCCCTTTTTGTTTCCCGCTCTTCTGGCTCGGCTTCCTCTTCCAGCTCAGCCGGCGCGACCAGTGGGACGTCAGGTATCCGGTATTCCAGCACGACAAGATCATGTGTTTCGAGATCCAGCATTAGCTGGTGCGGATGGAGAGCCTGCAGCCATGGAATGAGTGCAATGCCAAACAAGTGCCCGAACAGCGAACCAAGGAAACTCAAGCGGCTCGTCAGGTTGCGAGACGGTAAGGGAGCAAACAGAGACCGCTCCCCGTACTTACTGAGAGCGCCCACCTCTGCCAGAGAATGGTCGGGCCGCGAGCGAATGAGGTAGACCAAAGCTGCGAGCAGAAGGCCCGCGGAGGCCAGCCCGACGATGACATCCAGTGGGGGGGATCTCGGGTAGCTGTTGCATCCGAACGCCGGAAGTCCCGGTTACAAGGAAAGTGTAGAAACTTTAGTATACGCCTGGAATCGGGCGATACCATTAACTGTTTAGGGCTTTTGACCTACCGCGCCGGATCGACACGCCGCCAAATCCTATGTCCACGCCTTCCCGATGACGGGCCGCCGCTGGGCCGAAAGTCAGAGGCGTGGGCAGGAGAGACAGATACTGGCACCCAGCAAGAAGCACACCGACGAGGCGAGCTAGCCGGCAGTCAAAGCCGTCGCGGGCTGCAAGCCGGGCTCCAGTGATGCCAGCACGCGGCGGGCTTCCTGCTCGAGCTTGCCCATGGAGGATACGAGATCGCCAGTGTCGGCGTGCACGTAGACGAACGCTCCCAGAAAGCAGCGAAGTCGCAGCATCGTGTAGAGTCCATAGAAGATCAGAAACTGCCGGAACACAACGGATCCTAGCAGAGGGTCTTTGCTGATTGGCATCAGTTGACGGCAAAAGCTCCAGAGTTGCCGGAAGTCGCCGCGAAGCCGATAGAGGTAGAGGGAGAGTACCCGCCGACGATAGAGCCGAAATCGACGTTCTATGCCCGGCGTCCGACCTCCCTGGCTCCGGAGGAACTCCAGGTCCTGCTCTGCGAACAGGCGGGCCATTGGCCGATAGGTTTCCTCCGCGGGCATTCGGTTAGCCCAAACGGGCATAGCAGCACTAACGTCGTTGGCGCGACCCAGCCGCCAAACGATCAGTCCCAAAGTCACTACCGCGAAAAAGATGAATCCCAGGGCTAGCCAAAGGGTAGTCATGATCTAAGCACTCTCAGTAGGGTTTCATTAAAACTTCGTAGTCTTGCTGTCAACATCGCCTCTTGCCGTTCATCGAGCTGCCAACGCGTTATCGCCGTAGCGGGAATCGTCTCGCCCGCCTTTGAAAAGGCCAAAAGCCCGGCCAACCAGAAGGGAATGAAGAAGAAAAACGTGATGCTGTTCCGAACTTCATTGAAACTGAGACCCCGTTGCGCGTGTAAAGCGTCCAGTCCTACCTGTCCGGCGAACAACAGGCCGAAGACCGCGAACACCACCCGGACGTTCTTCGGTACGCTCAAACGAAAATACGCGACGAATGCACCTAGCGCCAGGCAGAAGATAGTAAGGCCTAGATAAATGCTCCGCTCGGAGCGGTTCCAAGGTCCGATCAATCGCGACACCGGAAGATTGCCTGACGAGTCTAGAATTACAATCCCCAGTACGAGCAGGCCGACGCACACTGCAATACCGTGAATCGCCAGCTGACTCAGTCTTTGAAGGCCTCCATAGCCCTCCACTGCACGATTGTAGACCTCGATCAACACACAGAGGTACAGCGCCCACGTTATAGGCTGACTTATGACAAAGAACCAAGGGTAGAAGAAATGCCGCGTGAAGTATCGCAGCTCTGGGTATACGTAAAGGGAAAAGCCTACCAGCGAGCTAACAGTAGCGATGACGAGAAACGTGGTTAGGCAAGGATAGCGGCGAACTAGACCCAAACGCCAAAGGCGTGCAGCCCACCCCGCCTGCAGCAGGCAGGCTGCCACCCAACTGTATTCCAGCATCTCCGCAGAGTCCAACTGCCTAACCCACCTTGATCAAACGGGGAATAGGATGATTCTACCACAACCCACTGAAATGGCTGTGCTCTTTTGTGGGCTCCGCGCAGTTTTTTTTGAAAATCATACTCTATTCAGGTTAACGTGCGCCCAAGGTCCTACCAGCACTCGCAGGGGTCACCCGGCCAACACGGGGGGTAGGGACAGCCCGGGCAATCCGCGGACGTCGTGGGCTGCGTCGCTACGGCGAACAGGGCCAGCTTGCTGACCAGTGCGGTAATTACGATCAGATACTTAACCATTTTCTCTCCTTTAGTTAGTTAGGTTCTTGATTCTGAGGGCTTTGGGCCCTTTGTGATCTTCGTTTCCTAACCCTACCCCGGATGGGTGGTGACATCTTTGGCCCTGGATGTTTTTTCCGACGACAGAACGCTGGGGGGCCTATCCGACTCCGAGGTCGTTTCGGATGTCACTACACAAATCTCGCTGACGATGAGCAGTCGGCCCGTTCTGAAGGGGCCTGGGCAGTCGGTGTCAGGAAGACGCTTTATGGTTTCTTTGTCATTTAACGCTTGCTTTTGGCGGGTGCGCGGGCCTGGTCCGCTGAGACTATCTCCCCGTTGAAGGGTCAAGAGCTGGCGCGTGATCGAGATCCCAACAGAGGGTAACGACTCTGTCATCGGTTCCAGCCGGCTCGGTACCGAATCAAAGTACTGGAAAGTACTGGTATGGGAACCAGCCTAGGAGCCCTTCAGGCTCTGACCGCCCCGCAGACGTTCTGATCGAGTTTTCACGGCGTCAGGTTCGCGCTCCGCTTGCTGTTGAGCCGATGCCGGGCCCAGCGGTGAGCGGTCTCTTGACCAAGGGTGACGCTCGGCCGAGGAAGAGCCGAAGGAGCAAGCCCGCCTTGCCCAACAGGGTTGGCGATTGAAGCCCTTTCGCATCGGTGCTGGCGGGCTGGGGCTGGCGTTGCCCGCTTTACTGAAATGAGTGTCTACGGGTCTAGAGGCCCACCTCGGGATGAAAGCCATTGGGCTTCGACGGAGCGGTTTTGGGGTAGTAGAAGCTTTCCGGGACCGTGCCAATAGCGTCGGGGGCGTTCCGAAATCGCAAAAAATGGCCAGCGATCAGCGACCTAGGAGAAGTTGAATCTCACCCGACCTGTGACAAAACTCGTGTGCGAAATCGAGATTTCCACGGCATGTTAACTTCGCCTCGGTCCCTCAAGTTACTTGAGAGGCTAGCCAGCCGTAGCTGATTACCGACCCTCCGGTACCTGCCTGAGTTCATTGCTCGATAGGCCCTGCCTTGCGGGCCCCAGGCCCCTTCCAGTAGGCCTGAAGGCCAGGGTGACACCACAATCGGTTTACGCTAGCGGCATCGCGAGGGCTGTTATGGTTGGCTCGATTTCGGCTGGTCACATCCGCCGAGGGAAAAAGCCGAAAAGCGGTCTTCTGAATTGCTCCCGGTACAGACACGCCCCGGAAGCACCCTTCGGGCACCCAAATTGTGACTGATTTTGCGTTGCCTATGGCTATCTGTTCGTGAAAGCAGGTCGACCAACCAACGGGTCAGTCGCGAAAAGTTGAGGTTCCGAGGTTCCTAAGTCCCGCCTGTATCCTACGCTAAGGGTTGGTTTCCCAAAGCGGGGCGGGCTAGAATCAGTTAGGATGACACCCCAGGAGGATGCCGGGACGCCGGCGACACAGGAGGAAGCCGCCAGGCGCGAGCGCGCTATGGAGGATGTATGGGAGCGAACACTCTCCCAGATCCCTACGACATTTGGGAAGGTTGCGCACCTGGCATCCCTACGGAATGAGAACTCGGGTCAGTACGAGCATTTCGGCCTCGCCCAGCTCTATTCCGACGAAGAGGCCGATCGGGTGCTCGGCCTAAGTCACCACCAGGTGTTCCGTGAGTGGCTCAATTTCCCTCTCGAAAAGCAACGTCAGGACCTTGAAGTCTACTTGGCGTCGCTCGAGGGAGAGCGGGAGAAGGTTCTCGAAACCTGGTTGACCCTGACTCCCTACAGAAATTTGCTGCCTGTTGGCGCCCTTGAAGCCGAGCGTCTCCTCTATATTTCGGACCTAGAACTTATTTTGGAATTAATGCGGAACGAGCTTTCCCCCTCGGCCTACCGTCCAAATCCCTGACACCGAGTTGCATGGCGATGCCTACTACCTGCCCGATGACATCTACGTCGGTCGGGTAGTTCAGTACTATTGGCTCAGCAGGGGATCCCGAATGCGGCTGCAGAATGAGATGGTCGCCGCTTAGGTTACACCACGCGCAGGCGTAACCGTTGCGAAGCTCAAAGAAATAGATCGGACGTTCGAATTCGTGAGTCCAGCCGGAATTGCGGATCCGACTACGCCGCTCGTCAACCTGGACAAGTGCTCCGGGGCGTAGCATCGGGAACATGAGATAGTCATCCGTGCCGATGAACCCGTAGCGATAATCGTTGATGTTGAGATTGTTAAGCAAACTCAGCGGCACCCTGCCCCACTGCTGGATGGCCCGGCTCAAATACGTGGTCTTGCGAAAGTCGATCCCCGGGTCGAGTTGCAAGGGCAGCGCCACCGAGCCACGTGAACCGTCAGTGAAGTTCACTACGTGTGTCTTCGCAGGCGCTACGGACTCGAAGTCCTGCCAAACCTCTTCCCACTTGATGCCGTACCATTCGAGTACGTCAGCCAAATCGAGCCGGTAAATGGCACAAAGGCTGTAGAATCGATGGAGACTGGGAACAACGCCCTTGTTTTCGATGTCCGCGAGGCGGCTGAGGCCCACTACGTAGTCCAGGTTGCGGTGCTTTTGCGCGATCAGGTTGCTGGCCTGCTCGACCTGGCGGTATCGTAAGCCGAGGCTCTCCCGGGTTTTCTTGAGCTTTAGCCCAGCATCCATTCGGAGGCTCGAAAGCTGCTGAAAATGAAGGGCCAAATTGTGATTATATAGAGTTTCGCCGGATGCGGAAAGAGCGCAGCCGCCGTTCTTGTTCTGATTTCAGAACAACGCTATGTCGAATGTTCCGTATTCAGTAACGGAGGGACGTATGACGCGGGTCATAGTTGGTATGAGTGGAGCGAGTGGCTCTGTGTACGGCCTCCGACTGTTGGAAAAGCTCCGGCGGCGGCCGAAGATCGAATCTCATCTCATTATAACCCGGCCGGCCGAGAAAACCCTTTATCACGAAACCGGAAAAACGCTAAAAGAGCTCAAAACTCTTGCCTCCTATTGGCATTCGATCGATGAAATCGGAGCCACCGTAGCCAGCGGTTCTTTTTTAACATCGGGCATGGTCATCGCGCCCTGTTCAATCAATACCATGTCGGCGATTGCCACCGGTGCCGTGTCTAACCT
This sequence comes from Bryobacterales bacterium, assembly GCA_965222095.1. Classification (GTDB taxonomy): domain Bacteria; phylum Acidobacteriota; class Terriglobia; order Bryobacterales; family UBA6623. Next base: position 52,790 of record CBDCTD010000003.1, on the reverse strand, counting down.
GCTGACGCGAGCGGCCGATGTGACTCTCAAGGAGCGCCGCCCCCTTGTCCTAATGGTTCGTGAAAGCCCGCTCCATTTAGGACACCTTAGGACGATGGTTGCTCTGGCCGAAATGGGGGCCATTCTGGCTCCTCCGATGCCTGCTTTCTACCATCGTCCGGACACGCTAGACGACATCGTCAACGACAGTGTCGAGCGGGCGCTTGACTTGCTCGGTCTGTCTGACGCCAAAGCGAAACGGTGGTCCGGATGCTGACCAAGCTGCGGGCGAGGGCCAGGTCTTGCGTTTGTCCCGCCGTCCTCCTCGTGCTATCGGCCTGCACGCCGCTGCACAGTCAGCGCATCGAAGGCGGGGCCCCACAGTGGTTCGGCAGTTTCTATTCGAACGTCCGAAGGCTCGTGAGGCGGCATTATCCTCAGGCTACGTCCCATCTGCTCGCCAACAAGATACATTTCGAGTACGACACCCGACTCTTCGTTGTTCACGAGCCACGCAAGAACGGCCGGTGGCAGGATCCGTGGGAGCAACGGGGACCGAAGAAGGACGGGATTCTGGTACAGATCGAATTTCGGAGAGGTCGTTACGGTGGTGCCGCTCTCGCCCCGCAGGTCTTCGAGAAGCCGTACTTCCGCATTCTCTTGCTCGCACCCTACTCGGAACAGTGCGACTGCCATTTGTACACTCACCTTACTTACCCGCCGACGGCGGACCCGAAGTTTCTACAGGAGTTCCAGACAGCTGTTGACCGCTTCGAAAAATTCCTTCCCCGCAGCCAAGAGGAATAGCCCAGTGGCCTCAGGCATGTTACGCTGCGGCTCATTCGCATCAGGCTGCGGCTGACATCCAGCTTCAACTCCCTTCGAGGTAGCTTCCGGTCACTGAGAGTCCAACGGCTATTGGCGACCCGGACCCCGCTGGGCGGTCGGTTGTTCCTCGAGAGGTATGATAAAGAGAGAAAGGGGGCGTAACGGATTCGACGGGATTGAATAGTCGTTGAGAGGCATACCGGGTTCCGAGCTCCCGTAAAACGATCGGAAAAACAACAACTGCCAACAACAACACTCAGTTGGCCTACGCTGCCTAGTCTCTAGGTGGCTCGTCCTAACTGGCGGGCCCGCACGTCGGCGAAGGGCGTCAATCTTGCGGGATTGGCGGTAGGCTTTGGTCCGGAGCCACAAGCTGAAATCAATCGGACTTGGGCTGGCTTTCGGCGTTCGCTCCTGGACGCCAGCCGACATCTAAGGGCGGACTAAGTATGTAGGCTCTCAGCGATTGGCTTTTCCGGACGCGGGTTCGACTCCCGCCGCCTCCACCATTCTGAGGTCCTTGTCGTGTACCCCTCTTGTGACCTTCGTCTCTGATAGGTCTCGGTCACAGCGACAGGCCCGGCGCTCAAGAGATTCTGCACCACTTCCAGGGGCCGGGTGACTACGACTTGGTCGTCGTTGGCGGCGGGCTCTATCAACGCCAATTACACGAACAAGCCGCCGGAATGTCGCGCGTCCGGTTCGTGGGCTGGATGAATCCGAGCCACGTGGGCCGATACTACCGGCATGCGGTCGCAGTAGTCGTGCCTTCCGTCACCTATGAAACGTTCGGTATCATCGTCATTGAGGCTTTTTCCTACGGCACGCCCGCTATCGTTCACAACCTGGGGGCCCTGCCGGAGCTCGTGGAACGGAGTGGCGGGGGGTTCACCTACCGCAGCCAGGGCGAGCTGCGGCAGCAAATGGATCGCCTTGCAGCCGACCCACAACTACGCCAGGAACTCGGAGAGCGGGGATACCGTGCGCATATCGAGAAATGGACACCCGAGCCGCACCTGCGCCTATATCAACAGTACATAGAAGACGTTCGGAGCGTGAAACTGGCGAGTTAAGGAGGTCTCTAGAAAAGCGAATCAGCGCTAGCGAAGAAACTTATAGGTCTTGCCTTTAGGCATCTGCTTGATCCTCGAGAAGAAGTCGGATTCTGTGATTTCTGCCGGCCACTCTAGGTTGACGGAGACCTTCCATATGTTCGCGCCTTGCTCAGTAATCTTGATTGCGTCTAAACCCAGCAAACGATTAATGTCTTTCGTGAACGCCTTGTCTGGCGCCCTGAGACCCGCGTAGACACCCCAGGCTCGACCAAGAAAACGATCCCAGTCCAATTCCTCCTCCTCGAGCAGTATCTGTAGGATCCGAATCTGGCGCTCTTTCATCACCCGTGTTCTGGGGGACACGAGCCGATTGAACAGGTCATACATTCTGTTGCGAAACAGGGCTTTCTTCACGTTCACCCGGATCGCCTTAAACTGCCTTTTGCACTGGATCGCGATTCCACGGAGGCCAAATTTTAGGAATGGCGTCAGATCGTAACCACCACGGACGTGTGCCAGCACATCGAGGTATTGCTGCTTTTCCTCGTAATAGTACTTGGACATCGCAATGAAGGCTGTATCCCGCAACCCAGCACGCTGGAGCAAGAGTGCTTCCACAGCGCGAGCGGTCCTTCCATTGCCGTCAAGAAAAGGATGCATAGCACCGAGGTGGTAATGGAGAGCGAGTGCCTGTATGAGTAGATCGTGTCTTCGGAAATCCGTACGGATTGCTGCCACGAGTTTGTCAAATGCCACTCGACACTCTTCCCCGCCCTCGCACCCACGGTGCCTCGGAGTACCGAAAGTCACGTTCTGATCCCTGTCTCGAAGCCGACCTGGCGGGCAGTGGTCGTCGTCACACCCGGTCACGATTCGGCGATGCACTTCGGTGATCAGGTTGGTGTCGACCGGTCGATCCGGAGCGAGGGCGGCGATCCACCGATACGTCTCTACAGCAGAACGAGCCTGTCGCTGGGAGCGGGTCACCAACGTGGCAGACGGATCCAGGGCCTCCTCTAGCTCTGTCTCTGCAAAGTCAGCACCCTCGATCCGAGACGTCCCGGCGATTTCCATCTTGAGCTGGATCTGCTGCAGTTTTTCTACCCAATCCCTCTGATACGGAGCAGTGGTCAACGACAAAACGGCGGACTTCGCATCCACCAGCTCGCTGACGATGGCACGCAGGTCATACTCAATCCATCGCAGAGGTATCTCGTAACGGATGGCCATGTAGGTCAGTCTCGCATAGTTCCTAGTAAGATTCCCAAACGATTCCAGGTAATCCATTAATTACAAGGGCCTTGCTAGCCTACTGGCATAGTATAGTTCCGTCATGATTCCGTTCTTCGTTCCACTTTGATTCCTTCCACCAGGCGCCGCCGCCGGCTGTCGGTACCGTCAGTTGGCTCCAACCGAACCCGCTTGCGGACCGTCTCCCGGCTGGGCCAATATCGGGCGGGTCCCTTAGTTAGGAGCTTCTGTATTTTTTCTTCGAGCAGCAACCAAGCGTGAACTACCTTCAGGCTGCCGACAGCAGCCGTCGTGCAATAATATCTCGGTGCTCGCACCCGCATCGTTCATGTGGCGCCTTGCTCAGCAGGCAGGGGACTCGGCGAATAGGGTAATGCGACTGATTGCTTCCCTCGCGCTCTTAACCGCCTTCGCCTCAGCCAGCCCGGCGGGTGGGGGATGGATCACTATGTTCGATGGCCGGTCCTTGGAAGGCTGGAAAGCCGCGGAGAGGCCGGCGAACTGGTCGGTCGAAGACGGCATGATCGTCGGTCGCGGTGAGCGAAGCCATCTTTTCTTCATGACCGAGCGGTGCCGGGACTGTGAGTTCAAGGCAGAGGTCAAAATCAACGACGGCGGCAACTCGGGGATGTACTTTCGAGTTGGGTTCGAGCCCGGGTGGCCCAAGGGCTATGAAGCGCAGGTCAACAGCACCCATACTGACCCCAGGCGCACGGGCAGCCTGTGGGACATCGACGATATCAAGGAGCAACTCGTTCTCCCCGACACCTGGTGGCGCCAGCACATCATCGTCAAAGGGAACCGTATCATCATCAAGGTCAACGACAAGGTCGTGGTCGATTACACGGACGAAGAGAATCGATACACCGAAGGCCATCTAGCCATCCAGCAGCATGATCCGGGAAGCGTGGTTCACTACAAGAACCTAATGATGCGCCCCCTCCCACCGGAGTAGCGACGGCTGAGGCGCTCGGCAGCCGCCGAGCCGCTTGTACATCACCAGGAGCCGAGCTTAGGCTGTCGACAGCAGCTGCGGGCTTACCAACTATCTTTCCGCCTGATAGTTCGGCGCTTCTTTCGTGATCAACACATCGTGGACATGCGCTTCGCGCAGGCCTGCCGATGAAATTCGAACAAAGCGCGTCTTCTCTTGTAGCTCGGGAATCGTGCCGCAACCGCAGTAGCCCATGCCGGATTTGACGCCCCCCACAAGTTGGTGGACGAGGTCGGCAAGGAGACCCTTGTAGGGAACGCGGCCTTCGACGCCTTCGGGTACCAACTTTCCACTGGCCGGATCCTGACCGTAGCGCTCGCCGCTGCCACTTGCCATCGCGCCCATCGACCCCATGCCTCGGTAGGCTTTGTAGGTCCGGCCTTGATAAAGGACGGTTTCGCCAGGGCTCTCTTCAGTGCCCGCCAGCAGGCTGCCGATCATGACACAATCGGCGCCGGCCGCGACCGCCTTGGTGATGTCGCCGGAGTACTTGATGCCGCCGTCGGAAATGAGAGGCACGCCGGCCTCGTGAGCGGGACTAGCGCATTCGTGGATCGCGGTGATCTGGGGAACTCCCGCGCCGGAAATCACCCTCGTGGTGCAGATCGAGCCCGGACCGATCCCGACCTTGACCGCATCCACCCCCAAGTTGACGAGGTCCTTGACGGCTTCCGCGGTCGCCACGTTGCCGGCGACAAGCTGGAGGTCCGGGAGAGCCTGGCGCAGCTCTTTTACAGCTTCCGCCACCCGGCTCGAGTGCCCGTGCGCGGTATCAATCGCCAGAACATCCACGCTCTTCGCCGCCAGCGCCTGCGCCCGCTCCAGATAGTCTCCGGAGGCTCCGACGGCCGCACCCACGAGCAGCCGGCCGTGTGTGTCTTTCGCGGCGATCGGATAGTCGAGTTTCTTCTGAATGTCTTTGACAGTGATCAGGCCCTTGAGCACGTAGTTTTCATCTACCACTAAGAGCTTTTCGATGCGGTGTTGCTGAAGGATTTCTTCCGCTTCTTCCAGCGTCGTGCCGACACCCACCGTGACCAGGTTCTCCTTGGTCATGACCTCGCCGATCGGCATGTCCAGTCGGGTCTCGAACCGCAAATCCCGATTGGTAAGGATGCCGACAAGCTTGCCGTCGCGCGTGATCGGCACGCCCGAGATACGGTAGCGCTTCATCAACTCCAAGGCTTCGTGAATTTTGTTCTCCGGCGACATGGTGATCGGATCTACGATCATGCCGCTTTCACTACGCTTTACGCGATCCACCTCCTCGGCTTGCCGCTCGGCCGGCATGTTTCGATGGATGAACCCCAGTCCGCCCTGGCGAGCAAGCGCGATCGCCAGGCGCGATTCGGTAACCGTGTCCATCGCCGCGCTGACGAGCGGAACGTTGAGCGTAATCTTGCGCGTCAGCTTGGTGGTCGTATCGACCTCGGCGGGCAGGACAGAACTGAAGGAGGGAACCAGAAGAACGTCGTCGAAGGTGAGGGCTTCAGGGACCGGACTGTTAACCATACGTCATGATACGGAAGGTCCTGACAGCCACGCAAGGCATGTATGCGGGCGGGCCTGTCGGAAACCGCTGCGCTGCTCCAATAGATTGGGGGTTCGCAAGCAGAGACGGCAGGTTGATGCATCACCAACTAGGCGACGCTGTCCACCTTGCTATCAGCCTTAGCCTTCGTCGCCCTCTTTCTCCCCCGGCTCCTGCGACGTAGCTTCCCCGACGCTCTCCCCGCCATCCTCTTCCCAAACATCGTCGGATAACGAGACCGAGGGCGGGGCTTGCACCTTTCCGTCAACCGCGACCCTGTCAGTTACCGCCGCTGGAGAAATCGGTGGTTCACTAGAAGCGGCCAAGGAGGGCGCCACAACAGGCCTGACAAGCTCAGCGCGGTCCGCCTCTTGATCGCGATATTGCAATTGATACAACCGCCAGTAGATCCCCTTTTTCGCTAGCAGATCTTGATGCCGGCCTTGTTCGCGAACCTTCCCTTTGTGCATGACGAGAATCCGGTCGGCCCGCTGAATGGTCGAAAGCCGGTGCGCGACGACGATAGACGTGTGGCCGGAAACCATCCGCGAGAGCGCCCCGCGGATCTTCAGCTCTGTCTCAGTGTCAACGCTGGAAGTCGCTTCATCCAAGATCAGAAAGCTCGGATTGTGGGCCAAAGCCCGCGCGAAGCTGATGAGCTGTTTCTGGCCCGACGAGAGCGAGCTTCCCCGCTCGAGCAGTGGCTCGTCGAATCCGTGCGGCAAGCTTTGAACAAAACCATCGAGGTTGACGTCGCGGGCAACTTGCTCCACGCGCTCGAGGGAAACGGCCTCGTCTCCCATGCGGATGTTACTTCCGATCGTGCCGGCAAACAAATAAGGATCCTGTAGGACTATGCCGAACTGGCGGCGAAGCTCGGAAACCGGCCACTCCTTGATGTCTCGACCACCCACCAGAATCCGACCTTTTTGGATTTCGTAGAAACGCAACAGCAGGCTGACAAGGGTGGTCTTGCCTGCTCCGGTGTGGCCGACGATCGCGAGCGTTTCTCCGGGCTCGATGCGGAAGCTGACGTCCCGCAGAACCCATGCCTCGCCCGTGTACGCGAACCAAACGTTCTTGAACTCAACACCCTGGGGAACAGCAGGTCTGCGCGAGGGTTCCCGTGGCGCCCCGGCTGCCGCTGATGACGGCCTCTCCGCCTCTTCGATCTCTTCGTCAGGGGGCGTGTCGAGAAGTTTGAAAATGCGTTCCGCGCTGGCCATCGCAGACTGGAGAACGTTGTATTTTTCGCTGAGATCCTGAACCGGCCGGAAGACCCGAGTTCCGTATTGAATGAAGGCCACGACGATACCGATGGTCACCCCACCTTCGATAACGCTAGCCCCCCCGTAGACGATCAGGACAGCGATCGCCAAAACGCCCAGCCATTCGATCGTGGGGAAAAAATAGGCATGCGCGCGAATGGCCCGATAGTAGGCGTCGCGATGCTCGGCGTTGATTTGATCAAACTCTCGCTCGCTCCCCCGCTCGTGGCTGAAAAGCTGCACGACACCAATGCCGGTTATGTGCTCCTGCAGAAAGGCGTTGATCTTGGCGACCGCGACGCGGACTTCGCGGTAGCTTTTCCGCGCCCTTCGCCGAAACCAGATCGAGACCAACGCCACTAGGGGCACCACACTGAACAGAACAGCCGTCAGATCGGGGCTGAGATGAATCATCGCTGCCAAGATAAACGTCAGTGTCAGCACATCGCCGAAGATCGCCACGACCCCCGATGTGAACATCTCGTTGAGTGTGTCAACGTCGGTCGTCGTCCTGGTCACTAACCGCCCGACAGCATTGCGATCATAGAAACCGACTCCCATTTTTTGCAGGTGAGAGAAGATCTCGAGGCGCAGGTCGTACATGACGCACTGCCCCGTGTAGTGCATCACGTAGGTCTGCACAAAGCGGAACAGGAAGCCAGTGAGCAAGACCGCCAGGTAGATCAGAGCCAGGGCATTCAGACCCGCCAACACCTCCGTCGGCAGCCAGGGATCAAGGACTGAGGTAGCAGCGGGTTCGGGATTGAGGTAGCGATCGATCGCAACCTTGGTTAAGTAGGGTCCCGCCACCGCCAGCAGCGAGTGAATGACCAGCAGGCAGACCGATATCGCGACCAAGGTACGGGACGGCCGAAGGTAGCGCAGCAGCCGCGCCACCAGTCGCGAGTCGTAGATCTTGCCGATGGCTTCGTCTTCCATTTACGTCGGTACTCTTACCGACACCTGTTTCCGAGCTAGCCACGCGCAAGGACCCAGGTGCGGATGAAAGTGCCGCTCACCAAACGACGCCGCGACATCCAGATTTATCTCGCCCGGCCTCGGCCGCTCGTCCCTACCCCTTCCCGGGCGCGGTGAGTCGCGATTTATCGCGCCTGCCTTTGGTACCAGTGATTTCTTCACACCCTCCTGTAACCATCTTTCTATGCGCACGCCACACCCCTACACGCGTTCCAACTCCCGCTCGAGCAGCTGCTTTTCGTAAAGCCTCGAGTAATATCCGCCCTTCGACAGCAGCTCTCGGTGCGTGCCGCGCTCGACGATCCGGCCCTCTACGAGCACCACAATCTGGTCGGCGTGCTGGGCCATCGAGACGCGATGCGAGATCATCAGCGTCGTCCGGTTTCGCATGATCACGCGGAGCCGTTCGAGGATCTTCCCCTCCGTCATCGTGTCAACGCTCGACAAACAGTCGTCCAGAATCAAGATCCGCGGGTCCCGGATGACCGCACGAGCGATCGCTGTGCGTTGTCTCTGCCCACCTGACAGGGTCATTCCCCGTTCGCCCACCTGAGTCTCAAACGCTTCGGGGAACTCCGCAATGTCGTCGGCGATGTGGGCGATGTTCGTCGCTTCCAGTACTTGCCGGGTTTCCGCCTCCGGGGCTCCGAATGTGACGTTCTTACGAATGCTTTGACTAAACAAGAACGTTTCTTGCGGCACGAACCCGACCGAGCGGCGAAGCAGATCGAGCGGGATGCGCCGGACGTCCTCCCCGTCTACCCTCACCGAGCCGCGCTGCGGTTCCAGTAAGCGCGGTACTAGATTGACAAGTGTGGTCTTGCCGCTGCCCGTCGGACCGATGATCGCCAACGTCTGCCCCGACGGAACGTATAGGTCAATGTCGACCAGCGACGGCCGGTCCGACCCAGGGTACGAGAACGTTACGTTCCTGAACTCGAGGTGACCCCGGATGCTCTTGATCGTCGAGTCGGTCTGCTCGGAATCCGCAATCTCCACGGGACGCTGCAGCAGCTCGTTGAGGCGCTCAAGAGAGGCGGTGCCCCGCTGAACAAGGTTGACCACCCAACCGAACCCGATCATCGGCCATGTCAGCATCGCCATGTATGCCATGAACATGACGAAGTTGCCAAGCGTGATCTCACCCTCTAAAACTTGCCGGCCTCCGTACCAAAGGACAATCACGTAGGTGAACCCGACCAGCACTTCCAGCAACGGGTAGAATTTGCCCCAAAGCCAGACCAGCTTGAGATTCTGCACGACGTAGTCGTCGCCGAGCTCACGGAAGCGCTCGATTTCGGCCCCTTGGCGCGAGTAGGCTCGCACGATTCGCGCGTTGCTCAGGCTTTCCTGCACCAGCGAGCTAATGTCGGAAAACTTCTTCTGAATCTGCTGAAACCCCTCATGAATCTGGCGTCCAAAGTGAGTGACCGTCAAAGTGACAAGGGGAATGGGCAAGAAGACAAAGCAGGTCAGGCGCCAATCCGTCGAACTCATCACCGTCAACACGATCAGGAAGGTCAGCAAAACGTCGACCGAATACATGACGCCCGGGCCAAGCATGAGCCGTACGGCGTTCATGTCATTTGTTGCCCGCGACATTAGGTCCCCGGTCCGGTAGGACTGGTAAAAACGCTGCGACAGTTTCGTCAGGTGCGAGAACAGATCGTTGCGCAAGTCGTACTCGATGTCGCGCGAGATGCCGATCAAGATCCAACGCATCCAGTACTGAAAGACGCCTTTCATCAGGGCCAAGACCAGCAGAAGGGCAGCCAGCTCAACGAGCGCCTCAAGTGCCAAATCCTCTTCCAGCAGGTCAATCGCATACCCCATGACAGCCGGAATCGAAGCTGCTAGGAGAGTCTTTGATCCCAACGCCAGAAAACCAATCCCGTAGCGCCAGCGGTAGCGGATCAGGTAGGGGTAGAGCGTCCGTAGGGTCTTCAACATGGCGCCTTCACTCGAACCACGAATGCAGGGTCTTGAGGGATTCGAGAGCGAAGACCTTCCTTCCCTGGCGGCTCCGCCACCAATCTTCGGGCCGAAAGTCGGGATAGTCGGCCGCGACAAAAAGGTAGTCGACGTCCTTCGAACCGTGTTTATGGAAAATGTAGCGAGCTCGTCGGGTGTGAAAATTTGAGGTTACCACGAGGGCCTTTCGTATCCCGCGACGCCGCAGTTCCCGATCGATTTGATCCGCTTCCTCAAGTGTTGAATGCGCCTCGATGGGGAAGCTCTCGAAGATCTGATCCGAAGCGCCGCGGGCAACGGCAAACGGAATCGCGAACTCGGACTCGGGAAGGCCAAAGAAGTGCTTCGGGCCACTGACCAGTACTCGGGGGGCGTAACCTTTTTCGACTAACTCCGCGCCCCGCAGGATTCGCTCGCCATAATGGTCGCCGGCAAGTACGACCACGATGTCAGCCGTTTCCAACGGGTCAGACCTGACCAGAAGCTCTCCCATCGACGTCAGCCAGCTTGCGCGGCTGCCGTAAACCAGGGCTATCGTCAAGGCCAATAGCAGAGCCGCTCTCAGCCAGCGGCGACGGAGGAGCGGAAGGCGGGATTCGGGGTCCGACGTGGAAAGGGCCACTTACCCGGCCTATTTTACTGCCTTCGAGGGAAAGCTCCGGCGGTGGAACCGCCAGGTGGTCAACTTTGATGATCTTCGGAGGGCGACTTGTCCAAGTGACCGACTGACTTGAGGCGCTGATAAAGACGCTCAACGTCGGCTTCGTCCTCCGAACGAAGAAGCTTGAATCGCTGCGAGCGGGGCTGTTCAGGCTGGCTGCTCAGCGAAATAATCTCGTCCGAATACTGGGCGTTGGCCAATTCGTCGCCGAACGTCCGGCGGGTAAGCCGTTTCATCTGTTCGATCAGACTCTCGATGGCGTCGGTGTCGCCGGGGTAGATGAGCCTGATCGAACGACCGTCCTTGAGCTGGATCCTGAGCATCAGGGGCGACACCCAAGCAGTAGGTTCGATGCGCTCCACTTCCCTCCACCGAAAGCTTTCTTGACCGATCTTGATCCCCGACCTATTGACCTCAATGGCGGGGCGTGTGGCCAAGTAACCGAGGGCCGCCGAGCTCCCCAGAAACAGGACCGCCGGAATAAACGCAAGGGGCCATTGGGTTCCACACCAGAAGGAAAAGCCTGCGAGAGCCAGGGCTACGATGCTGGCCAGGCGGTGTTGGCGGGCTGGAAGGTAGCGATTCATGACCCGTCACTCATAAGCCTAGCGCCGACTGAACTGTCCGTCAACCGGCGAGACGCGGGAGTCTGGAAATTGGTTTTGCGTAGACCCTTTCGCCCCCTTGGGAGGGCCCGGAACGGCCCATTCCCGTCCTGTCCGCGCAGCATTGTTACAAATCAGAAGACTCGTCCGAGTGCTCCTGGATTCGCTGCATGGTTTCACCCATATAGTGGGCTGCGCTAACCAAAGTCGTCGCCGCCGTGGCCCAGATGAAAACGGAGACAGCCTCGCTGCTCCACCAGGTCTGCTCAGCGTTGTGTACGACGACGGCCAGAATCGTCAAGAACTGGACCGCGGTATTGACCTTGCCGAAAACGCTTGGCGGAAAATCTCGAATCGCCGTGGCCAGTATCATCACCACCACTGTCGCCATGATGATCAGGTCCCGGCTGAGCACCAGAATCGTAACCCACCAGGGGAGAACACCTATCAAGGTTTGGACGACAAACGCCGAGCTCAGCAGCAACTTGTCGGCCATGGGATCTAGAAACGCTCCCAGCCTCGTCTTTTGGTTAAAACGCCGCGCAACAAGTCCGTCGACGGCATCCGTCAGCCCGGCCGCCACGAACAACCAGAGTGCCGTGTCATGCTGCCGATAGATCATTGCAATCAGGATGAACGGCAGCACCAGCATCCGGACCATCGTCAGCTGGTTGGGGATCGACAATGCTTGCCGAATCGCCGACGGAGGTGCTTCGCCGACGGTCCGTGTTGCTTGGTCGAGTGGGTTCTGCGTGCTCATAGCTACGTGAAATGGCGGATGCCCTGGCTGGTTTGCTTGAGCAAGGTGGTGGCCAGATCTTCGATCATCGAGAGATGCACTAACTTCTCGCGCCACTCGGCCGGGATGGCGTCGATCCCGTAATACGCTCCGGCCATTTGGCCGTAGACAGCCCCGGTCGTATCCGCATCGTTGCCCAGATTGACAGCCAGTAGAGCGCCTTCCCGGAATGTCGTTGTGCGATCAAACGCCCATAGGGCGGCCTCGAGCGTGTCGACGACGTAGCCGGTCGCCGGCAACTCGGAAGCTTCTTTGTGCTTGTAGACGCCCCGTGCAATCGCGTCGATACGCGGGGTGAGCGCTACACGCTGAAAGAACCAATAGTTGTAAACCGGCGAATAGAGGTCCGAGAGCAGATTTTGCTTCGACTCACCGCGCAGAGCGCCGATCATCAAACCGGCGAGATAGCGGCAGGCGTCCACGGCCTCGCCGGCCCCGTGAGTTGTCTTCGACATCTCGGCCGCCAGATCCATGGCGCGCGAAGCGTCGTGAAGCAAGTACATCGGTATCGGCGCCAGCCGCATCAGTGACCCGTTGCCGGCGGTATCCGCGTCGGTCACGCCGGCGTAAGGCTCTCCCGTCGCTTCGTAACGCTTGAGCGACGCCGACACGGTTCCTCCGATGCCGAAACACCTTCCCGTGCTGCTGAGGTAACCCTCCCGCATCCAGCGGACATAGCGGTCCATTTGGTCTTTCGCTCGGAAGCCGCCGGATTCCACTAAACTCGTCGCCAAGCACAGCGCCATCGAGGTGTCATCCGTCCAATGTCCGGCCCCCAGCCCCCAGGTGCCACCACCGACCATACCCTCGATCGGCGTGAAGCTGCCTGGTGGACAGCCTTCGATCGGCGCTCCCAGGGCATCACCCACGGCCAGGCCGACCAACGCGCCCAGATAGCGCTTGTGGACCCCCTGGTCTCTAACCTGTTCCATGGCAACGCAAGAATTCATTCTAGTAGACTGTCTCAGAGAAGACTTTATGATCGTCCTTGCGACGTGGCACGCGCTTTCAGCGTGCTGTGTCGGGCTTTCGAGCCCGACATTTCCGAACCTATAGGTAACTCGTCTCCATGACAGTCCACTAGTGCAGTGCGCCGGGCGGATTGCACCTTATCCGGAACGGCCCGGATGCCGCTGTTTCGCGCCCCTGGGAGGATTCCGCTGTTGCCGATGATGAGATCTGGATGGAGCAAACGCCTCCCAGCCGCGTTCACACGGCTTTGTCTTCTTAGGCCAGCCGTTTTACGGCTGGTCGCCCCCGCACACCGCTCGTTCGTTTCGGCGCTCGGCCGCCCCCGGCGGGCGAGCGGGGCTTGGGGTGGGACAAAAATCGGCCGTGCCGACGGCCGATCCCCAGCGTCCGAACTCCGCCCCCCCCCCCCCCAACCAGTCACGACAATTCGAAATCTCTAACTCGCACACCACTAACAAGATCGCCCTGCCCTGACCATCTGACCCTCCCCCCACCGTGCTATTCTGGCCCCGTAAAAGCGCCGGCCCTCAGGGAGCGACAGACCGGCGCACCCCGGCCGGGATATAAGTCCTCCCCATGGCCTCCGTCGGTGAGCCGATCAACCGACCGCGTTACACAGGACAACGGGATCGATCCCAAACCGTTTTGGCGGCTCCGCGCGATATACCAGGAGCCGCACCTCATCAAACCGTGCCCCGGGGCGCCCCTAGCAGCCCGCGGTAGAAGCTAGCTGCGGCGAAAAATAGGGACTGTCATCCGATTTTCGCTTCTGCAACTGCTTTGTTTCCAGTTTGGATTAGCGGACGAAAATCGGTGACTGTACCATTTTTTGCCACGAAGGACTTCCCCCCCCGGGCCTTTTGCGGGCCGCCCCGGCGTCGGCAACTGTCTTCCCCACATCGAACTACGGTGTCGGGAGAAACAAGGGGGACTGTCATGGACTGCCACCAGTTCGCTGGCTGTCATACTTTCGAAACAAGGACTCAGCTTGCAGTGAATGGACTGGCTGGAAGGTGTGAAAAAATCAGGGACTGTCACAAGCGGCCCGGCTGAGGAGAATTGCCAAACAAACCTAATTCTCATATAAGGCAATATATGTCAATCACTTAAGGATACGTCTCTAGGTGAAGAGAAGGAGTATACCAGAGGCCAAACGATCCCCTTGATTGCCCGTGCCTAGGCGGTCGAGTAGGCCAGGCTAGCCCAAGGCTAAGGGTTCCCACTACACGAACGACGGCTGCCAAGTTCAGTGAGGCGGGGTACCGAGCGTGCGTGCAGTTCAGTTGACAGTATTGAAAGGCGACCCTTACCATAGTAGTAGGGGCTGTAACAGGCTGTGTTTCAGTCTTTTAACGCTATTTTGGGCCCCGGCTTTTCGCCGTGCAAAAGACCCGTCTAGAGAAGTACCGTCGGCGGCTGGAGCAGGAGTACCACGACGCGGAGGCGTTGATGTCTCGGACCGCCGAGGCCATTCGTGTAACAGAAGGTTCCTCTTCCCAAGATGCTGCGGAGAAAGCAGTAAACTCCTATGCCAAGGAGCTTTTCTCCCATCAGAGTGACACCGAGCGTCTTCATCTTCAACTTGTCAGGGCGGCGTTGGAACGCCTTCCCTCGAAAGACTTCGGCTTGTGCCAGTCGTGCGGCGAGGCCATTGACCGAAAGCGCCTGGACGCGGTACCCTGGGCGCGGTACTGTCGTAGCTGTCAGGAGGCAGAGGAACAAAACGAAGTCAGTCAGGACGAAGGACCAGAGCAGGGCGAGCGAGGTTAGTCTTCTCGAGTAGTGGTTCCATTTCCGCAAGCATCAGGCGGTTTCCGATCGGGTCGCTCCGCAGCCTGATCGAGCCGCTTTTTCCTGTGTTCTTTCCTGACGAATGCCGCTTGTGCGAGCAGGCTCTTGCCGGCTTCACTCCGGCTCCGGTTTGCCCCGAATGCTTGTCGGCACTCCTCCCGTTGGAAGCGGAGTCCCTCTGCACTCGTTGCGGCCTGCCGTTTGAAGCCGACCTCCCGAGGGGTGGCGACCACCTGTGTGGACTTTGCCGGCTCGCACCCCCGGCATTCGACGTGGCGCGTAGCTTCGGAGTGTATGAAGGGGACCTGCGCCGTTTTATTCACCTGCTCAAATACGATGGAATGAGGCCGCTGGCAAAGGCACTGGCCGAAAAAATGGCACCCCTTGTGCCCAAATTAGGGACCGTTGAGTTGGTGATCCCGGTCCCGCTGCACCGCTCGCGGCGATGGAGTCGTGAGTTCAATCAGGCGGAGTTGCTGTCCAAGGAACTGTCCCGCTTGGTCGGGATTCCCAGCCGGCCAAAGTGTCTTCGGCGTGTTCGGTCGACCCCGCCGCAAGCAGGGTTATCCCACCGCCAGCGGCGGGTGAACGTAAGGGGAGCCTTCGCTGCCGCGGACGCTGCCTACATCAATGGCCGGCGGTTACTTTTGGTCGATGACGTCATGACCACAGGAGCTACGCTGGATGCCTGCGCTCGAGTCTTAAAGGCTGCCGGGGCTCGATACGTAAGTAGCTTAACGCTTGCCCGAGCGAAACGCAGATTGGTTGACGCGAACGTAGGGCGCTTGAGGAACGTCTCCTTTCCCCAAAGACGCGGGGAGGGGACATGGTAAACGGTAGCGCCCTGCGAATCCCCGTGCTCGTTCTCAACGCCACCTACGAGCCGATCAACGTTTGCGGCGCTCGCCGGGCGCTCATCCTGTTGCTGAAGGGAGTCGCGGCGGAAGAGGAGCGCAGCGGCCATGAAGTCCATTCGCCGACTCGAGCGCTGGCTGTACCTTCGGTAATTCGGTTGCTCGAGTATCGCCGCATACCCCGCCAGACACGCGCCCTCTCTCGAAAGAACATCCTTGTCCGGGACCGTCACACCTGCCAGTACTGCGGCAGGGTCCACTCGGCGGGTGATTTGACGCTGGACCACGTCGTACCGCGCTCCCGTGGCGGCAAAAGCACTTGGGAGAACCTCGTCAGCTGCTGCCGGCGCTGCAACAACCGCAAGGGAGACCGCCGTCCCGCGGAGGTCGGAATGGGCCTCGTGCGGCATCCTCAGCCCTTCAATCTCCACACCAGCCGCAACCTGATGCGCCAACTGGGGCACCACCAGGAGGCCTGGCGCAAGTATCTTTTCTACTAGCGATCACTCTTCTGCCGGTTCCGCGGCACGAAACCGTTGAAGCCAGGAGGAAGGAAGCAAGGATACTCAGAACGGTTCGTCTACGCATGGCGTTCTGTAACGTGTAGTGTACAGAGTCGAGAACTCCCTTGATCTTGAGCCTGTCTTACAATCAAACTTTCCACTACTATTCACCCGGTTCGCTGATGTCTATCTCGTCCGACGCGCTCCCTTCCGCGACCCGCTCCGATTCTCCCGGTAGGGCCCTAGATGCCCTTCGCGAGATTCCGGACCTGGAGGTCCGAGAGAATGTCGAACTTCGCCACTACACTCGCTTCGGCATCGGCGGCGCAGCTGACCTGCTCGCCGAAACCTCAAGCCCTGACGCTTTCGCAGCGGCGATCGAACTTTGCCGCGGGGAGCAGCTCACCCACTACGTCCTAGGCGATGGCAGCAACGTCATTGTTTCCGATGAGGGATTCCGCGGCCTTATTTTGCGGTTCGTTGCCGACAATCTCGCGCTTGACGGCAACCAGGTGATCGCGGATGCGGGCGCGTCACTTCAAGCGCTGGTTGACTTCACCGTCGACGCCGGCCTGAAGGGCCTTGAAACGCTGGCCCGCATTCCCGGCTCGGTGGGAGCAGCAATCTACGGAAACGCCGGCGCCTACGGCCATTCGATCTCCGAGAGAGTAGAACAAGTGAGGTTTTTCGATGGAAGCGAGATCCGCGAAGTCGACAATGCCGGCTGCCGGTTCGAATACCGCGGGAGTGTCTTCAAGAATCACAAAGACTGGGTCATCTTCCAGTGCCGGCTAAAGCTCGATCGAGTGGATGCCAGCGAGTTGCGAAAAAGGGCCGACGAGATCACCGCCATCCGGGATGAAAAGTTTCCACCCACCATGAGGTGCGCCGGCAGTATTTTCAAGAACTTGCACCTTAAGGACCTACCGCAAGGCATCGTTGCCCAGGTCCCCGAAAAAGTCACTCGCGAGGGCAAGGTGGCTGCGGCCTACTTTCTCGAACAAGTGGGCGCCAAAGGCATGTGCCGCGGCGGGATCGAGATCGCTTCCTACCACGCCAACCTGATCTATAACACCGGTAACGGGACGGCCTCCGAACTGCGAGGCCTAATCTCCGAGCTAAAACGCCGCATCCGCGAGCGCTACGGCTTCGACGTCGAAGAGGAAGTGCAGTACGTGGGGGAGTTTTAGTTACTTGCACTGCCCGCCATGTCATCCGCGCTTACCGATTCCCAACTGGTCCCAGATTGCATCCACTCGCTTTTTGGTTTCGTCGTCCATCTCGATCAAATCGGGCCAAGGTCGCGTGAACCCTTCTTCCTTCCATTTGCGGGTGGCGTCGATGCCCATCTTCGAACCATAGTTGGGCAGGCGGCTGGAATGGTCGAGCTGGTCGATCGGGCCCATCACGAATTGGATGTCGCGTTGGGGGTCGATGTTGTTCAACGCCTTCCAGGTGACTTCCCTTAGGTCCTGGACATTGACATCGTGGTCCACCACGACAATGCACTTCGTAAACATCGCCTGACCCAAGCCCCAGATGGCGCTCATGACCTTGCGCGCGTGCAGCGGGTATGACTTGCGCATCGACACGATCATCAAGTTGTGGAAAATCCCCTCTGCCGGCATACACATATCCACAACCTCGGGTAGTTGAAGCCGCATCAGTGGCAAGAATACGCGCTCGATGGTCTTGCCCATGTAATAGTCTTCCATCGGCGGTGGGCCAACAATCGTCGTCGCGTAGATGGGGTCTTTGCGCTGCGTGATACACGTCACGTGAAACACGGGGAATTCGTCTTCCAGCGAATAAAAGCCCGTATGGTCGCCGAATGGACCTTCCGTGCGAAGCTCGCCGAGCGTGACGTAGCCTTCCAACACGATCTCGGCATTGGCGGGCACTTCGAGATCGACCGTTTCGCACTTCACCAGTTCGACCGGCTTTGACCGCAAGAAGCCCGCGAAAAGCATTTCGTCGAGGTCGGGCGGCAGCGGCAGAATCCCGGAAAACATCGTCGCCGGATCGGAGCCGACCGCGACCGCTACCTCCATGCGTGCTTCTTTCCCCTCGGCGAGCGCCCGGCGGTAGTGCTCGGCGCCCTGCTTATGTGTCTGCCAGTGCATCGCTGTCGTCCGCTCGTCGAAGATCTGCAAGCGATAGACACCGACGTTGCGCTTCCCCGTCACCGGGTTGCGGGAAAAAACCAGCGGCAGGGTGATGAAGCGCCCTCCGTCCTGCGGCCAGCATTTCAAGATGGGGTAGTCAAACAGCGAAAAATCGTCCTTGCGGATGACTTCCTTGACGGGACCGTTCTTGACTTCACGCGGAAAAAACGACCCCATCTCGGCCAGCTTCGGCAGCATCTTGAGCTTTCCGAGCATCCCTTGCGGGGTTTTCATCTCCAAGTACTCGGCGATCCGGGCGGCGATGCTTTCGACCGAGTCGACCTGGAGCGCCAACTCCATCTTCCTCATGCCGGCGAAGGCATTGATGAGAACCGGAATGTCGTACCCCTTCGGCTTTTCAAACAACAACGCCGGCCCGCCACTTTTCACAGCTCGGTCTGCTACCTCAGTGATTTCTAGGATGGGGTCGACTTCGGCGGAGATTCGCTTCAGCTCGCCGTTTTTCTCGAGCACTGCGATGAATTCGCGAAGATCTGAGTATGCCATGGTAGTTTTAGGGCAGGTTGTTGGCTAGTGCGATTGAATCAGCCTCCGACGAGTGAACTTACCGCTTGCTCACGCGCGCGGCTCCTGAACAATCGGTTTCCGTTTGCCGGAGCCGCGACCGTCCCGCTTGCCGCTCGGCAAAGAACCTCACATCATTATTAGGGGCGGCCTGGTCCCCTACGACCCCGACACGTCGTAGCAAGCCATTTCGGTCTGGTTGCGGACGACCAGCTTGCCGTCGGCAAGGGCGGGATGGTTCCATGTTTTGCCGCTCAGTGCCGAAAAACGCACCAGCTCTTGATGGCTTTCAGGCGTCGCCTTCACGAGAACCAAATCTCCATTTTCAGCAAGGACAATCAAGTGACCGCTGGCCAGCAGCACTTGCCCGTATCCGTAGCGGCCGCCCTTCCATTTGAGTTCGCCCGTTCGAGGGTCCACGCAGGCCAGAATCGCCTCGTCTAGCCCAAAGACATGACCCTCATGCAGGACCGAACTATCGAACTTGTTCTTCATGCGAAGGTTCTTCCAGACTTCTTTCGTCTGAAAGCCGTCCGCCGCCTGGGTCAAATTGACCAGTGCCGAGCCATGGCCGTAGGCTGCGGAGATAAAGACGTGGTTCTCGTCGACGACCAACGGTTGGGACGCATTGATGCCCATGTGAGTAACCCAGGGATACTCCCACAACAGAGCGCCGTCTTCCACCGAAACGCCCATCATCCGCTCCGCGCTCACGATCAAGAGTTGCCTCTGGCCCGCCAGCGTAACTAGCATCGGGGCGGTGTAGGCTTGCGCGTCACTCAGTGACTTCCACAAAACCTCACCCGTCAGCTTGTCGTAGGCCACGATCGAATTGTCGTTTGTCCCGCCAGGCAACGCGATGACCTTGTTGTCCACCACGAGCACGAAAGCGGACATGCCCCAAACCAGATTGTCGGCGTCATTCTCCCTAAGGATGTCGTGCTTCCAGATCAAGTCGCCCGTTGTGGCGTCAAGGCAGCGCAACTCGCCTTCACCGCCAAGCGCGTACACTCTTCCGTCATTCCATGTCGGAGTCGCCCTCGGACCGTCTCCGCCCAATCGTTCTTGGAAGGAGGCTTGCCAGCCGTGCGTCCACAGCTCATTTCCGGAGGCCAACGAGTATGCCGCTACGACCTCCTGGCCACGTCGCTGCTCAATGGTAAAGATGTGTTCCTCGGCGATCACGACTGACGCGTAGCCGCCACCGACTTTGATGCGCCACAGCTCAGACGGGCCGTCCGCCGGCCAATCTGTCCGAATCGGTTGCTGGTCGTAGTGACCGTCGCGATTGGGTCCCCGAAAGTCCGTCCAGTAGACGCTCCCCGCGCCGGCAGTCGCGGTTGCCGCCTGCACTACGGCCCCATCGCTCTCACGGTCGCGCTCTATGGCGTCGTAGTGTGATCCGGTGTTATGGAACGTGAATATCGGGCGCATTGTGCTGCCGTCAAACTCCGCCCGTAGTCCATAAAAAGCGAACAGGTGCACGATACTGAGAACAACCAGCGCGAACGAGACGAACAGCTTTCGTAACAGCCCGGTTTGCGCGCGCATCCATAACAGGATCAACCCCGCTGGTGGCAACAACAGACACACGACCACGAAAAGGACCGTGTTGCGGTACCAGGGATTCGCAGGCATACTCGACATTGTCGCCCCCACACCTAGCGACTCGCAACGCGACCGCTGAGGTCCGATCTCACCAAACTACGGGAAGCAACCCGACGCCTAATCGTAACGTCCATAGCCTGGGAAGGCGAATCGGGCCTTCCCGAGACCGTGTTAGATTCGTAGATTCACGAAATGCGGACGCACACTCGTATCCATCGGAAACGCCTGGCCGAAAACTATCGCGAGATCCGTTGTGCGGTGGGTCCTGGAGTGGCAATCGTCTCGGTGATCAAGGGTGATGCTTACGGCCACGGAGCGGTGGAAGTCGCTCGAACACTCGCCGCGGCCGGAGCCGACTACTTAGCCGTTGCCTACCTTGACGAAGCAGTCCAGCTCCGAGAGGCCGGGGTCAACGAGAGAATCCTCCTCCTGACCGGCCCTCCCGAGGGAGAGGAACCGGAAGTTCAGGCACAGGGCCTAACACCCATGATCCATACTCCCGCGCAGCTCGAAGCGTGGGAAAAGCAAGCTCGTGCAAGCGAACGCAGCCTGCCCTATCACCTGGCAATGGATACCGGAATGACGCGGCTCGGCTTTGACGCCGCTTCGATCGATCAGCTAGGCAGTCTCGTGGTCAAGGCCTCCCATTTAAGGCTCGAGGGCCTGGCAACTCATCTAGCCGCTGCCGAGGACTTCAGCAATCCACAAACTGACGAACAACAACAATGCTTTGACGGGATTGTCAAGAAGCTGGAACAGCGCGGCGTCCGCCCGCGCTACATTCACGTTTCGAACAGCGCCGCGATCGCGTATCGACCAGATGCTGACCGCGGCATGGTCCGTCCCGGTCTGGCTCTCTACGGTTACGTGAATCCTGCGATCGGCAGCGCTGTCGAGCCGCGGGTCCGCCCAGCCCCTGTTCTGGAATGGAAGGCTCGAATCCTACTGGTCCGCGACGCGCCCGCTGGAGCTAAGCTTGGCTACAACGGAACCTACACGGCCGAGCGCCCCATGCGGGTCGGCGTTCTCTCCGTCGGATACGGAGACGGCCTCAGCCGGCGCATGTCAAACGGCGGCGAAGTCGTGGTTCATGGTAAACGCTGCCCGATCGTGGGTCTTGTAAGCATGGACTTGACGCTTGTCGATATCACCGCCGCACCCCGAGCCAAACCAGGCGACGAAGTAACCTTGATCGGCGAATCGATTGACGCCCTCCACATGGCCCGGCGTTGCGACACCATCCCCTACGAGGTTCTCTGCAACATCTCGAAGCGTGTGCCGAGAGTGTATTGCGGCTAGTGTAGTGCCACTAACGGTTCTGGACAATGGCGTGGGTTTTGGCGGCGCGCTCGACTTTGGCGAGGATATCTTGTGCCGGAGCTGTCCAGACAAAGGGCTTGGGCGCTTGGTTGCTCGCTTCCAGGTACTCGTGGATGGCGGCCTCGAGTTCGGGAACACTGCGGAACACGCCGCGGCGGATGCGCTTCTGTGTCAGCTCGCGGAACCAGCGCTCGACGAGATTGAGCCAAGAAGAAGACGTGGGAATGAAGTGAAAGTGGAAGCGGGGGTGCTTCGCGAGCCACTTCTTCACTTGCTCATGCTTGTGCGTGGAGTAGTTGTCCACGATCAGATGCAGCTCCAGCGCCGGTGGCGTTTCGCGGTCGATCTTGCGTAGGAATTTGAGGAATTCCTGGTGCCGATGTCGCGGCAGACACTCGCCGATCACCTTGCCGTCGAGCACATTGAAGGCGGCGAACAACGTCGTTGTGCCATGTCGTTTGAAGTCGTGGGTCATGGTGCCGGCACGACCCCTTTTCAGGGGCAGTCCCGGCTGGCTGCGGTCTAAGGCCTGGATCTGACTTTTCTCATCGACACTGAGCACCAGCGCGTGCTCGGGCGGATTCAAGTACAGACCGACCACGTCGCGGAGTTTCTCGACGAACTGCTTGTCGCGGCTGAGCTTGAAAGTTTCGAGGCGATGGGGCTGCAGTCCGTGCGCTTTCCAGACGCGCTGGATGGCCATCTTGGAGACGCCCAAGTGCTTGGCGAGGGTGCGGGTGCTCCAATGCGTGGCCGCCCGGGGCTTCTCGTGAAGCGTTGTATCGAGGATGCATTGGACGAATTCAGCGGAGAGCGCCGGTTTGCGTCCGGGGCGCGTCCGATCGCGGAGTCCGTCGAGGCCGGACTGGGCGAAGCGCTTTCGCCACAGGATGACGGTCTTGCGGTTGACGCCGAGTTCGCGGGCAATGGCGTGGTTCGCCAACCCCTGCGCACACAGCAAAACAATGCCTGCCCGTAAGGCCATTTTCTGGGCTGTGTTGCCTCCTCGAACCAGGCGACGAAGAGCGTTTCGCTGCGGAGCGGTGAGGGGTAGAGCGTCAGCGGATGGCCACATAAACCATCCTACCGTGAAAAGGGTGTTATTGTCCAGTTATTTATGTGGCACTACACTAGGGGGTTTGCTTGAAAACCGCGTACCACGGACGCCCCACGGTCGTGTGCGATCTACAGCTTCTTCAGCCACTCGACGGCTTCGCGATAGCGCGGGAACTTCCGCTCGTTCTGTTTGAACTCTTTGGTGTGGACCGACCGGCGGTGTGAGCGGTACTCAATCGGGTATCTGAGATGCAGCATTTCGTGATAGACGAGGTATTCAATCACAAACAGGGGCACTCTTTCATGGTCGAACACCTTGCTGATAATTATGGCGTTGTGGGCGGGGTCGAAGTGGCCCAGCATACGCCGTGAAGCGTGGCGGCTCCAGCCTAACCTGGGCTGTCCCAGCAGTCCCTGAAAGAAGCGCCGATTCAGCTGCCCGAAGATCTCTTCCAGATCGTAAGTTCGGCCTTTCGGTGATCGGATCTCTTTGCGGCCTCGGATCTCCCTTATCAACAGCGCCTTGCGACGCATGTCGGCGCGGTTCACGTACGAGCGATAGCGGCGATCGAAGGCCGCCGGCAGCGGCTTGCGGTAGAGCTTCGACAGGAGAATGTAGGCCAGGGCTTCCAGCACCGGCAAAGGTGCGCCCTCGAGTAGATCCGATATTCTTACCCTCACTCGTTTGTGTCCTTCTTCCAAGCGAATCGTGCTGTTGACGTCGGCGTAAGGGCGATATTCAAGCGAGAACTCCGGCGCCTGCGTTCGAGGTCTTAGTTCACGAAACACCCGTTGGAAGGTTTCTACCGGGGTTTCTACGAACAGGGATGCTTGGGACACGGACCTTCCCTTACTCTAACCCACCGGATTTGGAGAAAGGCGCCTAGAACGGGTGGAAGCGCAGCCCTCGCACGCAGGTCTTGGAGGAGGCGGCAGTCAAGTCGGTGGCCGATGAGCGGACCACAATCCGACACGCACGCAGGGGCCCGATGAGCATCTCCCCCGGAAAACCGGTAAAGCTGCCCAAATCCGCTGTATGATAGACGTTTTGCCGCGCCGCTAAGCGATAAGTAGCCAGGGGCGGGGTAACCTGACGGTTGTCGCAAATAACCTAGGCAAGGCCGGGAGAGACGGTGTCGGAAGCTCGTAAAGTTCGGAAGGCAAAGATCACTGGCTTGGGCTGCTACGTTCCGCCCGGGACGCTGACTAACGCCGACCTGGAAAAAATGGTCGCTACGACCGACGAGTGGATCCTCACGCGTACGGGCATAAGCAACCGGTACATTGCCGACGAGAACACGGCCACCTCCGACATTGCCAGTGAAGCTGCCCTATCGCTCCTAGAGCAACGGAACCTCAAGGGCACGGACATAGAAGCAATCATAGTCTGCACAGTCACACCGGACATGCTTTTCCCGTCAACGGCCTGTTTGGTCCAGGACCGCATCGGGGCCAAAGGAGCTTGGGGCTTCGACCTGGTAGCCGCTTGTTCGGGTCTGCTTTACGGTCTGACGACAGCGGCTCAGCTTGTGGCCAGCGGCTCACACGATCGAGTGATGGTGATCGGCGCCGACACAATGTCGAAGATCATCGACTACCAGGATCGTGCCACCTGTGTGTTGTTCGGAGACGGGGCAGGCGCCATGTTGATCGAGCCGGCCGAAGACGGCCAGGAAGACCTGGGACTGATTGACTTTCTCCACGAAGTGGATGGTTCGGGGGGGGAGCTGCTTTATATGCCGGCCGGCGGCAGTCGGCAACCGCCCTCTCACGAGACCGTGGAAAAGCGACTGCACTACGTGCACCAAGATGGACGGCAGGTCTTCAAGTACGCTGTCCGCAAGATGTACGAAGTCTGCAAGGACTTGATTGAGAGAAACGGTCTTACGCCCGAAGATATTGACGTACTCATCCCGCATCAGGCCAATGCGCGCATCATCCGCGCCGTAGCTCGACGGCTCGGGATCCCCAGCGAAAAAGCCATTATCAACATCGATCGATACGCAAACACTACTGGGGGGACCATTCCCCTCGCCATACGCGACGCCATCGAGGCGGGAAAACTCAAGAAGGGCGATCTCGCGCTGATGGCGGCGGTCGGCGCGGGACTGACTGCGGGCGCGGCGCTGTGGCGCTGGGCCTACTAAACCCGTCGGATCTTCGTTAAACGGTTCGCGCGTACGGGCCGGACGGCGCCGTTCCTGCCTGATGAGGCGACGTCAGACGAGAGTGATGTGGCGGCTCCAGGGGTGTCGGACAGCCTGTAGATTCCGTCTTCGGCTCACACGAGCTTGCGCTGGACAGACGGGGATGTTTGTCCCACGGACCCCTCCCCTGCTTCACCAAGACTGCAATGTGCGTGCCCCACGCGCCCGTAACCTCAAAGGCATGGCGAATCCGCATTTCTCACCAGGGGTCGGGAGGGGTGGAAGCAAATGCTCGCCATCAGAGATGTAGGGGCGCGATTCATCGCGCCCGCTTGCGGACAGACTGTACGTTGGGCGGTGTGCACGAAGTGTTGCCGCGCGCCAAGGCCGCCGGGCCTTTCGCCTCGTCCACTGCGGTCGTGGTGAGAAATGCGGGCTAAAGGGAGCTGTTTGCTATGATCGTGCGGGGAAGCGTAAGGTCTGAGTAGCCGCAAGGGGCGCAACGCAGCGCCGTAGAGACAACAAGTGCATCACCATGGCTTCGACTAGGCAAGAGGAACGGCCAAAAGAGCAACCCGAGCAAAAAGGCGTCCGCACCGAGGGCCTATGGATCAAGTGTGACTCCTGTCGGGCGATCATTTGGAAGAAAGACCTGGAAGCCAATCTCATGGTGTGCACCAAGTGCGGCTTCCATTTCAAGATCAACGCTCGTTCGCGTTTGAAATCGCTCCTCGACGACGAGGACTGGGAAGAGTTTGACTCCACTTTGAAGACCACCGACGCGCTGGAGTTCGTGGACCAGAAGTCCTACCAGGAGCGGCTGGAGAAAGCCGAGCAAACCACCGGATTGAAAGACGCCATTATCTCGGCCGAGGGAACGTTGGCCGGACGGCCCGCCGTCGTTTGCGCCATGGAATATCGGTTTATTGGCGGTAGCATGGGGGCCGTGGTGGGAGAGAAAATCACGCGGGCCATTGAAAAGGCGTATTCCCAGAAGACGCCGCTGGTTATTGTCTCCGCATCGGGCGGCGCGCGCATGATGGAGGGAGCTGTGAGCTTGATGCAGATGGCGAAGATCTCGTCGGCACTGGTCAAGCTCGTCCAGGCGCGACTTCCCTACATCAGCGTGCTGACCGATCCTACCACCGGCGGAGTGACCGCCAGCTACGCCATGCTGGGCGATCTGAATATCGCGGAGCCTGGCGCCCTGATCGGGTTCGCGGGTCCGCGAGTAATCGAGCAAACGATCCGCCAGAAGCTGCCCAAAGGCTTTCAGCGCGCGGAGTTCTTGCTGGAGCACGGGATGTTGGACGCTATCGTCCCGCGGCCAAAAATGAAGACCTTCCTCGGCCGGGCGCTGGACTTCTTCTGCGACCCGTGCTGATGAGCTACGCCGACTCCGTCGAATACTTGCTTGCACTGCTCCACGCCGCTCGCGGCCCACGGCTTGGCCTCGAACGAATAAGATGCCTGCTGGCACAACTCGGTGAGCCGCAGCGCTCCTTCCGAGCCGTCCACGTGGCGGGGACGAACGGCAAGGGTTCGACAGCCGCAATGATAGAGGCGGGTTTGCGGGCCGCCGGTCACTCCACCGGACTTTACACCTCCCCCCACCTCACTCGATTCAACGAGCGCATCAGAATCAGTACCCGGGACATTCCTGACGCGGGCTTTGCAGCCGCGGTCGAAGAGGTGCGGCGGGCAAACGAATGGCTTGCGGCGCGTGAAGGACCCCACGGCCACGCCAGCTTCTTCGAGTCGGTCACAGCGACGGCGTTCTGCGCCTTTCGAAGACAATCGATCGACTGGGGCGTCGTCGAGGTCGGCCTGGGAGGGCGTCTGGACGCCACGAACGTCCTTCAACCTGAGCTGTGCGTCGTCACGCCCATTGACTTCGACCATGAAGGATTCTTGGGGAAGGCGAGGGCTTCGATCGCCACGGAAAAAGCGGGCATCCTGAAATCGGGGGCAACGGTCGTCGTGGCCCCGCAGCACTTGGATGCGGAGCGTATCCTGGAGTCGCGTACGAAGGAGGTCGGTGCGCCCATGGTTCGCGTCGGTCATGATTGGCGCGCGGAAAACATCTCCGATGTAGACGGGTACTATCGTTTCGAAGCCGTGAAAAGATCGTCCCCCACCTCGTCGGACGCCAGGGTAGCGGTGGAGCCGCCACTGGCGGGCGAGCACCAGGTTGTCAACGCGCTTACGGCTGTCGCGGCCCTGGATGCCCTCGGCGTCGAGCCGACTGCCATCTCGCGCGGTATAAAGCAAACGCGGTGGCCGGGAAGACTCGAGCAGCTGACAAGCGAGCCGCCGATCCTGTTGGACTCCGCGCACAACGCGGCCGGCGCGCGGGCGCTGGCGAAGTTTCTCCGAAAGCACAAAAGCGGGCGGCCTATTCACTTGATTTACGGAGCCAGTCGCGACAAGCCGGTGGACGAAGTCGCAGGTATTCTGTTCCCCCTAGCACGTCGGGTAACTCTGACCCGCGCCCAGGTAAAGCGGTCTCTCAAACCTCAGACTTTGCTTAGCATCGCCGACCACCACCATGATCGAATCGATCTCGCGCCGACCCTGGAGACGGCACTCGCAAAAGCCCAAGCCAATGCCGGCGCGGACGAATTGATTGTCGTTACGGGATCTGTTTTTCTCGTGGGCGAGGCACGAGATCTGCTAGGAGCAGCTGGCGAGGAAGGGCAGACGGGCCGCGAGGAAATGAGTTTGATAGCCTAGTGAGCCCGCATCTCCTACGGAAGGTGTAGGGGGGCTGGCGGCACCACGGGTAGCGACCGCCACTCTTGGCGGTCCTAGTTTCGAGTTCCGCCGGCAATCCTGCCGGCTTCAGTAAATCATCAACGCCCACGCTCTGCTGCCACCATGCTGAGCCATCTTCGATCAGTTTTGTGGATGTGCCCGTTGATCGGAATCTCCGTCGTGGTGATGGGCACCCTTTCGTTGGTGGCATCGCTTTTTGACGCTACGGGCCGACTGCAGCACCGTGTGGCCGTGCTTTGGGCGCGGATTGCACTGCGCATCTGTATGGTCCGGGTTGAGGTCTCAGGCGTGGAAAACCTGGATCCCGACCACTCGTACGTGTTTTGCTGCAACCACTTCAGCTTGATCGATACGCTGGTCATGTTCGGAAACATGCCCCGCGAGTTTCGAGTATTGGCGCGCCACAACCTGTGGAGAATTCCCTTTTTAGGCTGGCATCTCAATCGCGCGGGACACATCCCGGTGCGCCGAGAGAGTCCGCGGGCGGCCGCGCGCAACATCGGCGAAGCGGCGGAAAAACTCAGCGCGGGCCAGTCTATTCTGATGTTTCCCGAGGGCGGGCGTACCCGCCAGCCGGTGATGCGCAGGTTCAAGCCGGGCGCCGCGTATATCGCCATTAAAGCGCAGGTCGCGATCGTCCCGATGGCTTTGGTCGGAACCCGCAAGATCCTGCCCCCCAATTCGGCGCACTTGCACCCCGGTACCGCTGAGCTGAGGGTGGGCAAGCCGATCCCGACGGCCGGTCTGGGGCCGAGCGACGCGAAGCCCTTGATCGCTGAGGTGCAAGAGGAGGTCGGAAGGCTGGCTGCGGCCCGCTCGGGGTGATAGTCACGGCACGCCAGAAAGGCAGCCCCCCGGAAGAAGCCGGCGAATCATTTTTCAAGCGCCCCGTACAAACGATCGGATAGACTGAAGTTTTCTAGGAATAACCCGTGACCCAGCCCAGAACCCTTTTCGAAAAAATCTGGGACCAGCACATAGTGACGCATGAGCCGAGCTGCCCGGCCGTTCTCTATATCGACCTTCACCTAGTTCACGAGGTCACCTCACCACAGGCGTTCCAAGGACTTCGTGACCGTGGCCTCAAGGTTCGCCGGCCCGACCGGACTCTCGCCACAGTGGACCACAGCATACCGACGACTGACCGCAGCCTCCCGATCATCGACCCCATCGCCGCCCGTCAGGTCGACCAACTGCGGATCAACTGCCGCGACTTCGGAGTGCCGCTCTACGACCTGGGTAGCGAACATCAGGGCATTGTCCACGTAATCGGGCCCGAGCTGGGCTTGACACAGCCGGGGATAACCATTGTCTGCGGCGACAGCCATACGTCAACGCACGGGGCCTTCGGAACTCTGGCCTTCGGCATCGGAACGACGGAGGTCGAACATGTTCTCGCCACCCAATGCCTGTTGCAACACAAGCCGAAAACTTACGAGGTTCGCTTCGAGGGAATAATGCCCAAGGGCATTGTTGCCAAGGACTTGATCCTGGCGCTGATCGCGAAGATCGGTATCGGCGGGGGAACGGGTCACGTCTTGGAATACCGCGGCAGTGCCATTCAGCACCTTTCGATGGAAGCTCGCATGACGATCTGCAATATGTCGATCGAAGGCGGAGCCAGAGCGGGCATGGTAGCACCGGATGACACGACGATCGAATACTTGGCCGGACGCCCCGGGGCTCCCGAAGGCGCCGATTGGGATAGGGCCGGCGCCACGTGGCGCCGGCTACCGACGGACGAGGGCGCAACTTTCGACCGCAGCATTAGCGTGGATGTTTCAAAGCTCGAGCCCATGATTACTTACGGCACCAACCCCGGCATGGGAGTGCCCGTTACCCAACCCATTCCGGAACCGTCTTCGATCGCGGACGCGAATCAGAGCGCGGCATTGCGTAAAGCCCTGGTCTACATGCAGCTCGAGCCGGGGCGGCCCTTGCTGGGACACCCGGTTGACGTAGTTTTCGTCGGGAGCTGCACGAACTCACGGCTTTCAGACCTGCGGCTGGCGGCAGGACTGATGAAGGGACGCAAGGTCAGCCCGAAAGTGCGTATGCTCGTGGTTCCAGGCTCCGAAGAAGTGAAGCGCCAAGCCGAGGCCGAAAGCCTCCACGAGGTGTTCCGAGCCGCCGGGGCGGAATGGCGCGAGGCCGGCTGCAGCATGTGCATCGCCATGAACGGTGACCAGCTCGAGCCCGGTCAGTACTGCGTGAGCACCAGCAACCGGAACTTCGAAGGCCGCCAGGGCAAGGGCGGCAGAACGTTTCTTGCCAGCCCGCTGACAGCCGCGGCGAGCGCCATTCACGGCGCCATTACCGACGTTCGAACGATGCTGTAGACGATGGAACCCATCACTGCCTTCTCCGGGCGCATCGTCGGCCTACGAATGCGGGACATCGATACCGATCAAATCATTCCAGCCCGGTTTCTCAAAACGATCGATAAGGAAGGATTAGGCAAAGATCTGTTCCACGACTGGCGGTATGATTCCGAGGGAAAACCTAAGTCGGATTTCGTGCTCAATCAGCCGGCGGCCGAAGGAGCGACCGTTCTCCTCGCCGGCGATAACTTCGGCTGCGGCAGCTCGCGAGAGCACGCCCCTTGGGCGTTGTTGGCTTTTGGGTTTCGCGCGGTCGTCAGCACCTCGTTCGGGGACATCTTTCGCAACAACTCTTTGAAAAACGGCCTTCTTCCGATCATCGTGGACGAGGTGACTCACTCCAAGATGTTCGCGCTTGTTGAAAAAGACGGTTGGGCGGAGGCGGAGGTTGATCTTCCCAAGGAAGTCTTAGGAATCTCCGGTGGTCCTGAGGTGTCCTTCTCGATTGACGAATTCTCCAAAAAGTGTCTGACCGCGGGCCTAGACCAACTCGGGTACATCCAGCAGCAGGAAGCCGGAATCGCGGCGTACGAGCAAGCGCACCCCTCCAATATCCGCACTCTTTAGCCGTGGCGGCGGGTGCCGGTGGGGCACCCCATTTTTGTCAATCCGCTTCACCGTCCGACGCGCACTAGCACCACAGTCAGTTACCCCCTTGCTAGTACGAAGTGAAAAAGTTTGGTACGTTCGTTCCACCATACTGGTGGAGCGAATTGAACCTTCCCGACTATTGTTTCGGCGCTCAAGTACTGGGACAATCGTTTCAATGTCTGAGTTGCGCCGTGAAGTTCATCAAGTTGGGTCGGATAGGGTGCAGCTCTTTGTCGAGAAGACCGACTCCGCCGATGAGTTTCTAGCGCTCATGGAGGGAGATGGGATGTGCCTGGCCCACTCGCTGGCCAGCCCTAGCGAGGCTGACGATTGGCTGTATCAAGTGTTTAAAGAGATGTTTCCCGCCCACCGCTGCGGCCCGGGTTGCGGCGGCGCTTCTGGCTCGCACTCCCTGGCCGAAGAGGGACTGCTCAACCTGGTCGCCAGCGTCCAAGCCCCTCCCGCGCGCTAGTTCCCTATTTGCTAGTATTTCGGGAATGCCTTCGGCTGTACCCGACAGCGTCGAAACGAAGGCCTCCCGGTACTTTCCTCCCTGGGATCGCGGCGTACTTCCCAAAGCCCCAGAGTTCGGTTGGCGACACTGGACCGCCTTGATCGGACCTGGTCTGCTCATGGTGGGAAGCAATATCGGGGGAGGAGAGTGGCTCTTCGGCCCGATCGTCGCGGCCCGCCACGGCGGTCAGCTGATGTGGATCGCCACGGTCAGTATTGGCTTCCAGATCTTTTACAACCTGGCCGTTATGCGGTACACGCTTACTCGGGCGAGCCCATTTTCGTGGGGTTCTTTCGTACCCCACCTGGACCGAAGTTTTGGGCGTTCTTCTACTTGCTGATCGACCTGGGCGGGATCTGGCCTTACTGGGCGTCAAACGCAGCCGTGCCTCTCGCCGCCGCGATTTTAGGGCACTTGCCCGGCCCGGAGGATGACTCTCTCGTACGAACACTGGGCTATGCCATCGTCGATCGCGTTCCGCCAACGGTGGGCGGCTTTGATGGGATCATGACCGGGAGGCTGGGTCATCCGAAGCGAACTGCGGGTGCGATGAATCGCGCCCAAGACACTGCATGTCGCGCCCTGGACAAGCGGGATCGCTTGTCCCCACTCGAGTCGTCACAAGCTGGGGCAGTAGCGACCGGCGATCTCGCCGGTCCAGGGGTCCGACATGTCGCGCCCTACTGCCTCATCAAGCTAGTTGATACCCAAGTTCGTTCACGAGATGCTGTACTAAGTACTTGAATCAACCTTGACTAACCCACCCCATGATCAAGTAGACCCAAACGGCCAAGACAAGGCTCCGCTCTTCGGCACCTGGCGACGGCTGTACGCGGCCGTGCTCGTTCACCTCGCATTCTGGATCGTGGTCTTCTACTTCTTCACCGTGCGTTTCGACCTCCCCTGATGAGCACCCTGGACTGGTTGATCCTGATCGCCTCTTTGGCGGGGATTGTCGGCTACGGCCTCTATCGCGGGAGAGGCAGCAAGACCGTCCACGATTACCTGTTAGCCGGAAAGACCATGCAGTGGTGGGTGATCGGTCTTTCGATCATGGCCACCCAAGCCAGCGCCATTACTTTCATCGGAACGACCGGGCAGGGCTACGCCGACGGGCTGGGTTTCGTGCAGTTCTATTTCGGGCTGCCGATCGCGATGGTCATCATCTCAGCGGTGGCGGTTCCTGTTTTCCACCGCTCGGGAGTGTACACCGCCTACGAATACCTGGAACGCCGCTTCGACGCCAAGACCCGGATACTGGCGAGCCTGGTTTTCTTGATCCAACGTGGACTGGGCGTGGGATTGGCACTGTACGCCCCAGCCGTCGTGCTCTCGGTGATCTTGGGTTGGCCCGAGTCGTCCACCATTCTGACGATGGGCCTATTGGTGGTCGGGTACACGGCTTTGGGCGGCATCCGGGCCGTGATGTGGACCGACGTGCAGCAGATGACGGTGATGCTTTTCGGCATCGCAGCCTCGTTGGTCGCCGCAGTGATGGCGCTGCCGTCCGAGGTGTCGTTCGCCGACGCTTTGCGCTTGGCCGGCACAGCCGGAAAGCTTCGGGCCGTCGACCTGTCGTTTGACTGGGAGAACCCCTACAACCTGTGGTCTGGCCTGATCGGGGCTACCTTCCTGGCGCTTTCCTACTTCGGCTGTGATCAATCGCAGGTGCAGCGCTATCTGACCGGCAAATCGATCGCGCACATGCGGATCAGCCTGCTGTTCAACGCGGTGGTGAAGGTGCCGCTGCAATTCCTGATCTTGCTGACGGGGGCGGTGGTGTTTGTCTTCTTCCTGTTTGAAGAACCTCCCCTGCTCTTCAACAATGTCGAGCGGGACCGGATGGCTCGCGCCAGTGACACGGCCTTCGCCCGCGAGGAGGCCCGCCACCGGGAAGCCCTGCCCGTACGCCGGGAGGCCGCGTTGGGCTTGCTGCGGTCCGACGAGGCGAGCAGCCGGAGCGCCTTCCTCGAAGCCGACGGGCACGTAGAGAGTGTTCGGCGAGAAGGCATTGCCGTGGTCGAAAAGGCCCGCGGGGGCGAGACCTACAACGACACGAACTACATCTTCCTGAACTTCGTGCTGAAATACCTGCCAACCGGGTTGGTGGGGCTGATTATCGCAGCCGTCTTCGCCGCGGCGATGTCGAGCATCTCGTCCGAGCTGAACGCCCTGGCGGCGGTAACGGTGATCGATCACTACCGGCGATACATTCGCAAGGGGGCCGGTGACCGCCATTACGCGCGGGTCTCGAGAATCGCAACGGCGTTCTGGGGTGCTTACGCCATGGCCTTCGCCAGCTTCGGCGGCCAGCTTGGTTCGTTGATTGAGGCCGTCAACGTGGTGGGGTCGTTTTTCTACGGCTCGCTGCTGGGCGTATTCGTGCTGGCATTCGGGCCCTGGCGGGCCAACGGGACCGGCGCTTCCGTCGGGATGCTCGCCGGGCTGGCCTCCGTCGCCTGGATTAGCCAGGCTACCGAGATCTCGTTCCTCTGGTACAACGTCGTGGGCTGCGTGGTGGCGGTTGCGGTGGGGTTGGTGGTGAGCCGGGTAGGGAGGGATGATGGGGAGTGAGCCAGGCCACACCGTGGCGCAGGTCCCCAGACCTGCCAGGGTACCTACGCGAACTGACCAAGGTCGCGGGAACATTCCGCTCACTACGGATTGCTACACCAGCGCCTGGCCGGCTCCTCAGTTCTTGGCTAGGCAATACAAATACCCCGACGTGCGGATGAAGATCTGATTCCCGACTGCGACCGGGCTGGCCAGCGTAAAATCGTCGAGCTTGTTGACCCCGAGAATCTTGAACTCACCACCGAGCTCGATCGCCGTCGTTGTTCCGTCTTCGCTCGTGGCGTAGAGCTTGCCGTCGGCCAACAGCGGGGAGGCGCTGTAGGTTCCGGGTTCAATACGTAGGCGGTCCCAGACAACGTCGCCTGTCTTGGCATCGAAGGAGGTGACGATCCCCTTGTCGTTGACGACGTAGATCAATTTGCCGTCGGTTGTCGGCGTCGGCACGTCCGAGCCGAGGTTGTTCTTCCAGACCTGGTTCGTTTCGCTGATGTCGTCCTTGCCGCCGCTGCGGAACGCGATGAAGGGTTTGCCGCGGGTGCTGGTGGTGTAGACGACGCCGTCCAGGAAAAGGGAAGACGCGATGGTGCGATAGTAGCGCTCGCTCTCGGGGTTGAACCCGCCCATGCGCCAAATCTCCTTGCCCGACACCAGATCGTGGCCCGTCACGTAGTCGCCGCCCGAAACCACGAGCTGCACTTTGCCATCCACCGTGGCCGGCAACGGGGTCGAATAGTCGTCCGGCGACTCAGCCGGGGCGTCCGTAGGCCGCTCGACCTTCCAAATGGTCTTGCCGGTGGCGTTGTCCACGGCGAAGACGTATGAGGGGTCGTCCGTCGTCATCCCGTGGAGCACCTGAATGTAAAGCCGGCCTTTGTAGAGCAGCGGCGAGGACGCGTAACCGTGGTTGAGGCCGAAGCGCCCGTAATCCTTTTGGATGTTTCGTTGCCAGAGCTGATTGCCCTCGAAATCAAGAGCCGTGAGGGTGCCGTTGCCGGTCATGATCCAGATGTGGCTGCCGTCGGTCACCGGGGACGGCGAAGCCGAGTTCTGCTTGCGCCAAAGACGATTTCCCGTTCCGATCACCCGCCGCCAACGAATCGAGCCATCGTGGCGGCCTACGGCCAGCAGAAGCAACTTGTCCTTACCGCCTGACTCGGCTTGCCCACCGTCCCTTCTGTATCCGGAGAGTTGCTCGAACCCCTCTTCGGCGGACGTCACAAGCACGGTATCTTCCCAAACGATCGGCGTCGCCGCGCTCCAGCTCGGCGTCTTCAGCCGCCAGAGCACGTTTTCCGTCTGCGTCCACTGAACTGGGAGGTCCTTAGTTGTGGAGCTCGAACCATTGAGATGCGGCCCTCTCCACTGCGGCCAATTGGCGGCTGGGTCAGCGGCCGGGAGAGGCCATGGGTGGGCGCATAAAAGAGCAACTGCGATGGCACAAGTGATCCTGGACATTGTGTTAATGGCTACCCCGTACGCGACTATTTGTCGGGATCATAACATACCGCTGCGCGGTGGCCTGCGAAGGTGCCGATAGTGGAGGCTTGCAGTCTTTCCGCTCCCCAGCCGCGAGGGCCAGCCCCATTTCGGTGTTCTCAAGGGCAATGCGGCGGGGGCACTCCGGCGTGAGTCGGTCGAAAACTAGCTCGACGGAAAACCGGGATCACCCTTGACCTGCTCGGCCTGCCACAGGTGGCGCCTCTCGTGGGCCGTCAGGAGGGCGAACGTCTCGCCGAGGCTTAGCCTCAGCAAGGCCGAAACTGGCGAGCGGATCTTCGTACGCCATAAGTCCAGGCCGTTTGCTTGCCGTAGCCGTTCCACGATCTGGTCCTGGAGTTCTTGGAACTTTGCCACAACGGTGTCCAACGGCTGTTCCGCTTTGGGACGGAACGCCCTCGGAGCCCTGAGGCGGCGCTTGGGCGGGGGCTCGGAAATCCGAACGATCCACCCGCCGATCAGACCGCGTTTCGCCGGAAAGTCTCCCAACCATCCTCGGGAGTGACTTTTCGCGAGTGCCCCGTCGATCACAGGCAGATAACGCTCCGCCGTGATATTGAGATGATCGAGGCATTCCGAAATCGACCATCGGCCCTGCTCCGGCCTCCAGTTGAACGCTTCGTCGCTGAGACCGGCCACAAGAGTGTCGCAACGCGTCTTGATCTGCTCGATTTGTATTCGATCGTCCTCTAGTTCGATGGCTAGGTCGCTCGCGGGGAAATCCGCGACCGCGGCTTGACTGACACTACTCATGTGTCGTTCTCCTTGTTGTCGTCGTCCGCTTCGATTCATTGTAATTGTCGCGTTGCGAAAGCAGAACCCCCTCGGTCAGTGGTCTCAGCTAGAGAGTGTTGCACTCTCGCTAAGTTGTCTCGATTCCGAGGATTGAGTATCATCAGCAGCGAGGAGCAGAATCGACAATGGCCAAGGCAGTGCGCGTCGGCGTGGTGGGGTTCACCGGCTACAGCGGAGCTGAGCTGGTTAAGATCCTGGTGCGCCATCCGGGCGTCGAACCGGTGCTGCTGGAGCACCGCAGCCAGTCATCCGACGAGCAGACTCCGTGGGAAAACGGGGTGGAACGGCTCCCGTGGTCGCGGGAAAGCATTACGGAGAGCGGAATCTCGTTGGTATGCCTGGCAACGCCTCATGAGGTATCCCTCGAGCTGGTGCCGATTGCTCTCGATGCAGGGGCCAAGGTCATCGACTTGAGCGGGGCATTCCGGCTGCGAACGGTTGACAAGTACGAACGCTGGTACGGCATGAGTCACAATCGCCCGGATTTACTGGCTGAGGCGGTTTACGGTTTGCCGGAGTACTTCCGTGCCGTCACAAAAGCAGCCCGCTTGGTGTCGAATCCGGGCTGCTACCCGACGGCAGCCAACCTGGCGATCCGTCCTCTGGTCACCGCCGGGGTGCTTGATCGCGAGGCCGGTATCGTGTGCGACGCCAAGTCCGGAGTCAGTGGCGCCGGCAAAAACCCCTCCGGGAAGACGCATTTTTCTTCGGTGACGGAAAACTTCTCGGCCTACGCGGTCCTCGATCACCGTCACGTGCCGGAAGTTCTTTTGACCTCGGATCTCGAGGAGAAAGAGTTCAGCTTCACGGCGCAACTCCTGCCGTTGCATCGTGGCATCCTGGAGACGATATACCTGCGTACCGAGAATTCCACGTCGCGCCAAGAGCTGGAAGCCATCTACCGCAAGGTCTACGACAAGGAGCCTTTCGTACGGATTCACCCCGAGGGCAGTTTCCCGACCATTCAGTCCGTGGCCAACACGAACTATTGCGACATCTCTTGGCGGCTCGACCCGCCGACCCGCCGCGTCGTGATCGTTGCCGCCATCGACA
The DNA here is from genome assembly GCA_965222095.1 of Bryobacterales bacterium. GTDB lineage: Bacteria > Acidobacteriota > Terriglobia > Bryobacterales > UBA6623. The sequence goes on along the minus strand of CBDCTD010000003.1, from coordinate 15,749 downwards.
ATCTGCTGAAGGGCGCCGCCGGGCAGGCCGTCCAGAACATGAACCTCATGCTCGGCTTTCCCGAGACCCAAGGGTTGCTCTGACCCGAAGAACATCGTCCGGCGAACTCGTCCCATCACGAAGGCTGAGACCATCGCACCCGTGAGACTGCTCATCAAGATCGGCGGGACATTGCTCGAGTCGGAAGAGCATAGCTCCCGGCTAACTGCGGAAATCGCGGCCCTCGCCAAAGATCACCAGGCGGTGCTGGTTCACGGCGGCGGCAAACGCCTCAGCCGTCATCTCACGGCGCAGGGGATCGCCAGCGAGTTTCGGCAAGGATTCCGGGTGACGCCGCCCGAGATCCTGGAAGCGGTGGTCCAGGTGTTTGCCGGCAGCGTGAATCACGAACTTGTCGCGGCCTTTCAACGTGAGGGTGCGCGGGCTGTGGGCCTGTCCGGGATCGATTCGGGCTTGGTTACCGCGTCACCTCTGGGTTCAGGGTTTGGTGCCGTCGGACGGATTGACCACGCGAATACCGAACTATTGGACCTGCTGACAGAGCGACGTTACCTCCCGGTGGTCGCTTGTATCGCGGGCGGCCCTCATGGCGAGATTTACAATGTCAATGCGGATCAAATGGCCGTGGCATGCGCCACCGAGTTCCGGGCCGAGAAACTGATTTTCCTCACCGACGTCGCTGCGGTCCTAGACGAGCACGGCCAGCCGATTCATCGGCTCACATCCACCGAGGCCGAGGCGCTTATCGACAGCGGCGTAGCCCAGGGCGGGATGGAGGCCAAGCTACGCGCCGCGATCGCCGGTGTCACGCAGGGCATTGCCGAGGTCCGGATCGTCGCCGGTAACCAGCCCAGCGTCCTGCGCTCCATCCTGGCAGGCCGGCGGCTCGGTACGACACTGCTGCCTCACTGATCGACGTTCTCGTCGCCTAGCCTTCCGTTCCCGCGCGTCGTCTCCGCCCCTTGCCATCTCACGACACGACGGTAGGGGCAGGCCGCCTCACCTGCCTTGGGAGTTTTCTGCGGGGCTTGGTCGCCTGGTCGACCGGAACGCCGTGCGAAGGTCGACGAATTCCCGGGTGGCCCGGCCTGACGAATAACGCTCGTTTAACGCCAGCCATCCAACCCCAGCGAGAAAAGGGGCTAAGCCCGGCCACTTTTGACTAAAACCTACAACATCTTCACTACTATTGTTCTAACTTTCCTGCCACCGTAGATTTAGAAAGCGGAACCTTGCAACAATGTGTACTATTAATGTTTCAGAACGCCACCTCCTGCTAATGGAGGTTATTTAACACCAGGATTCTCCTCCTCGGCTGACGCCGGACAAGAATGGGGTGTAATCCAACCCCTTCTTGCCGCTAATAGTCTATCTGTTTCGTACGGCGCCATTTGCTAACACGTCGTACGAACTGATCGATTGTGGCCTCCCCAGCGCCTGCCAGAGGGCTAAAGAGAGGCGGCCCAGCCATTCCGCGAGAGCTGAAGGTGTGGCCCGCCCTCCGTCACAGCGACAAACGGCGTCAAGACGAACAACAAGCGGCGGGCATATTCCTAATGGAGTACGATTATAAAAAGAAGAATTTAGAAAAAGACGGATAACACTTATATAAAAGGGCAACTATGAGTCAAGATGTCGTGTATAATTCCAGATGCTTCACTAAGTCCAAAAGTCATTTACAGCAGGAGGTAGCACCGTGATCGCCCAGGCTGTCGAACTGAAAACTGCCGTCGGGAAACTTCTATGCACACCTATCTTCCATGCCTCTGGAAAGAAGCTGTTGGCCAAGGGGCACCAGATCAGCGAGGAGGACGTGCAGTTGCTGGACTCGGCGGGTCACGACGAGGTTTGGGTAGCCGTCTTGGAGGAGGGCGAGGTGCCCGAGGAGGCGGCGGCTAGGCGGGTGGCCGGCGAGGCCGCCTGTGGCAGCTTGGAGATCCGTGTGGCGGCCGGGGGACGCGCCAACTTGTTCGCCACGGAGAACTCGTGCCTGTTGGTTGATGAGGTGCTTCTACGGCGCGTAAACCGCCTAGGACGTATCACGGTTGCGACTGCGCCCAACTTCTCGTTTATCGTGGCCGGGCAGCGGGCGGCGTCGGTCAAGACGACGCCTTTCGCTGTTCCTCGCAAGGATTTCGAGGAGAGCCTGAGCTTGGTGTCAGAACAGGGGCCGGTGCTACAGGCGCGCCCAATAGGCAGTCCGAGCGGGGCAGTGCTCTACAGTGATCCGATTCACCCTGACCGGGGGCGGCAGCTCTTTGAAGGGATCATGAGAACCCGTCTCGAGCGGATGGGAGTGAGGGCGTCCTTCGTTCTCTCGACGATCGAGGAAGAAATGGCGGTGGCGCGATGCTTGGAACACCTTCTACGAGCGCGGCCTACCGCCATCCTGGTCGCATCGACCGTCGCCCCCGCGGGTCCGGAGGACGTAGTGGGGCAAGCCATGTCGAGAGTGGGATGCCGGATGGAAAGCTTCCTGGCACCGGTTGAACCGGGCAACCTACTGTTACTTTGCTATGCGGGCGAGATCCCTGTGGTCGCGGCCCCCGGATGCTTCCGCTCGCCGAGGGCGAATGTCGTCGACTTGGTACTGCCCCCGCTGCTCGCACGCTACCCGCTGACAGCCGCCGAGATCTCTACTCTCGGCCACGGGGGTCTACTTCAGTAAGGACGAGCCCCTCCTTCACAGACAGCACAGGCCTTTGCGCCTGGCAGGCAAGCCAAAGGGATCGATCCCTGCTCAAATCCTAACCGCTCGCGATCACGCCGCCGACTCACTTACGGGAACCGGCCGGCGAAGAAACTGGTAGCGGTCGATCGTGGTCGCCACGCCTACGCGACCACCGTCGGATCCCAGCCTTATCGCCCTGGTCACCCGTCCTTGGCACCGCAGAGGTATCTTCTTGTCGGTCAGGATTCCATCTTGCAGAGTCACGATGAACTCGATCGTAGACCCCTCAATGACCGCGCCATCGCTCAACTCGAGATACGCCCCGGCTGAGCTTAGATCGCGGGTCTTTCCCTGAGCGGCCACATCCTCGTCGCTGATCCGGACGACTCGGACTGGAAGGGCCAGTCCATAGCGATTTGAACTACGACGTTCCTCGGGATAGAAAGCTGCCACGTTTTCTCCCTACAACATTTTGGACAAGCCTTGTTTAAAACATAACACTATCACAATGTAGTAGGCAAGCGGTGGCCCTATAGGATTTTCTTGAGTCCTGACTGGCCTGGTCCGGCGGAATCCAGTCGGGCGCTTGCGGAGCCGTCTCACAGTGTAGCGCACTTAGAATCCCGACCTGTATCTTTCCAATCGACCACCGCGGTTATGCGAATCGACGCGGCCCCGGCAACCCGTAAGCGGGACGGCGATCCAGAGATTGGGCGACGATTCTAAGCAGCTGCCGTTGGTACCGATCGAGCGTGTAACGTTCCCGCCAGGCGGCGTGGGCTGCCTGTGCGGCCGCCCTCAGCCGCTGGGGCTCTTCGAGGACGAGTTGGGAGATCCGCTTCGCGAGCGCTTCGGGTGTCGGCGGGTTGACCAGGAAGCCGGTTTCTCCGTTCGTAACGATTTCAGGAATTCCGCCACTCGGAAAGGCGATCACGGGCAGGCCACACGCAAACGCTTCGAGCGCAACCCTCGGCGCTCCCGGTTCCTTAATAGAAGGGACGACGAGCACGTCCAGTTCCGCCATCACCTGGTAGACGTCTTCGCGCCAGCCGATGAACTTCACCGGCAGTCCTGCCGCCAATCGGTCCAAAGAGCGCCGGTAGTGGAGAGTCTCCGGATCAGAAAAGAGTGGATCGCCGCAGATGATGAATCTTGCATCGGGGAGCATACCAGCCAGCCCGCGGGCGGCCTGCAGGAACTCCATCTGACCCTTCTCCGGACCTATTCTTCCAACCAAGCCGATGCGAGTGAAGCTTTCGCGGCTACTATTCGGAAACGGATCTGGTGACGGCGGCACGCCGTTATGAACCAGATGAATAGTGTCGGCGCGAGTGTAGCTAGCGAGCGGCTCAGCTGCAAAGCGGCAGCAAGTAGCGACTTCGGCGCGAGCAAGTCGAATCGACCAACCTGCCAACCGCCGCGCTAAGCGCTGTTCCAGTCTGTTGTGGCAGTGGAAGACAAGAGGCAGACGCCGGCTAGCGCACCAGGCCGCGGCCGGGAGGACGCGCGGCCCGTTAACGTACAGCAAATCAGCCTTGAGACGACGGGCGAGCTTTCGAATAGCTGCAATGAGGAAAGGCAACTGGCACGCGAAGCGAAGAGTATCGGCGCTACTCTTTCTGCCCGAGGAGTACGGACCGCACTGTATCGGATACGTCGGCACACCCATGTCGCCTAGCCGGCTGAAGAGGCGGCCGTCACCTGGCAATGCGACGTGAGGTTGCCAACCGGCGCTCCGAACGGCGGGAATCAGGTCGAGTAGACAATGCTGGGCGCCCCCCAAGTCACTGAACTGGTCCAGGAAGAGGATGTTCATGGGGAAGGTGCGGCGCGGGAGTTCCCACGGTTTGTTTCGCGCACGGCAAGCCCGAGAACGGCAAAGTAGATCGGCAAAACCCTCCAGTAGGTCAGCGCGTCCACGGAAAGCATCTGGAACAGCTCTCCTACCCAGAAGCAAAAGATCCAGGCGCCAAGAAACGAGGTCCAAGCGTCGACGTTGCGAGCAGCACGGTAGGCGGCCTTCAGTACGGCCGCGTGAAAGAACAGCATCAGCAGAAGTCCGAACACGCCTGTTTCCACCAGCATGCTTAGGTACATGTTGTCGGCGATGAGAGCTTTTCCAACGGATTCGGAGTAGGGCAGGGTCTTAAAACCGATTCCAACGAGCAGCTTGCCTGGGTGGGCGGCGAGAAAATCAACCAGCGTACGCCAGCTCTCGAGGCGTCCGCTCAGCAGGGTCTCCGGGGAGGTGAACAAGCTGGTGACGGTCGCTCCGAGCCGCGCGACGTAAGACTCGACAAACGCGGGGAACAGCCAATAGGTCACAAGCAAGCCACCCGTCATCCCCGTAAACGCGATACCGAACCAGCGGCGCAGCCGGATCTCGCTCCGGTGAAGCCAGAGCAAGACTGCCAGGCCGACTACGAGGCAGAGTAGCGAGGAGCGGGAGAAGCAGAAAAGTAACGCTGCCGAAAGGACCAGGCCTCCGGCCAGGAGCGCTTTTCGTGACAGCAGCTGCCGGCCGACGTTGGGCTTGACCCAGGCGGTGGCCATCATGATGAGGAAGAAGGCACACAGGTTCCCGAGCATTCCGGCGTCGTAAAAGACTCCTTGGGCCCGGCGGAACACTCCGGTTGGCAGCCAGACATACTGTGCTCCGAACCCGGCCGGTGGCGGCCACTGGAAGTAAAAATCCACGCAAGCAAACAGGGCCGACGCCACAGCGAGACCATAGAGCCGGCGAACGAGGCGGGTGGGATCGAATCCAGTCGCCAAGCCCGGCCCATAGGCAAAGTAGAACAGCGTAAAAATCGCGATGGCGAACAGTGCGACCCGGGCGAAGCTGCCGGCGGCAACCTCCCATCCCGAATGTAGGCCTGCCAAGGCGACAGAAGCCGTAAGCACAAGAAGGAGCAAAGCTGAAGTAATCGTCAGGCCGTCGTTCCGCGGGCTCCACTCGGGCAGTCGGGCCAACGCAGCCCACAGGCCGAAAGCGGCGAACAGAACGGCCAGATGAGGGCCCGTATCGCCCAACGCTATCGGTAGAGGTGGAAAAAGCAGCGTAACGACCGAGAAACCGATGAACCAACGGTGGGATTTCCCAAGGCTCCACCAAGCGGCGGCGACAAGAGCAATCGGCGCCAGCATGAGAGCCGTTGCCTTCCAACTCGATACAGTCGAGATCGCCGCTGCGTAGACACCCAGCGAGGCCCCGACTACCAGCCCAGCCGGCAAACTAAAGTCCCGCCGTAGGGTCAGATCAAACATCGCGCTGCATGCGAACGACCCGCCACACAATCCACACAGCTCCCACGGTGAAGCCGACAATGGCTCCCAGCCCAATCAGCAAGGGCTCTTCGGACAGCAATGCTGAGCAGATAACAAGATTCAAGGCCAGCGCCGTGACGGCGGCGGTTACGCCGGCGCGGAACCGGCTCATCCCAAAAAGAGTTCGGGAGAGCAAGTCACACAGACCACGCCCAATGATCACCGGCATGTAACTCAACAAGACAGTCGAGACGGCGTCGGTCGACGTGCGGGTAAAAGCGCCTCGTTGGAAGAGGATTGCAACGACTTGGTGGCGCAAAGCCATCATTCCGAGCATGACGGCGACCGAAGAAAGACCGGCGAGCCAAGCGGCGCGCGTTACGGCTCGCAGCACCATGCGTTGCTGTGGGCGATTTTCTTGCTGGGAGGAGACCTCGGGCAGCAGCGACTGCGAAAGGGGGACGACGAGCAGCGCCATGGGCACGCGGAACAGCTTGAATCCGTAGTCGAAGGCTGCGGTCATCCCGGCGCCGAAGGTGGATGCGTAGGCGCGCGTTGCGGCCGTGTTGAGCTCCATCGAAAGGGCATGGACCAGGATCGGCGCGGGCCGCGCGAGCAAATCGCGCAGCCGCGTTCGTCTCTCTGTTACGAGTTTGTCTTCAGGTAACCGCCGGGAGTAGGTGTGGGCGACGGCAAGCTGAATCCACGCTCCGCTGACGTAGCCCACCGCGAAGCTGAAGACGCCTAGTTGCCGGTAGAAGAGTAAGGCCGCTGCGACGGTCGCCAGATTGACTGTGGCGTGATGGAAAGAGGGTATAGCGAACCTACGGTGGCTGAGAAGGAGCGCTGAATAAACGAAGCCACAGCCTATGGCGAGCGGCGCCAGGCTCATCAGCCGCAGCAGTTGTGCCCCCAGGGAGGCGGTCTCGGCATCGAGTCCCGGCGCGAAAGCGTGGACGATCGCGTTGGCGAAAACGGCGAAACAAATGGTAGACGCCAGCGCCAGCCGTGACATGGGCCAAAGGATGTCCTTGAACGCGTAACGCTGTTTGGGGTCCGGGTTCGAGAACCTTGGGACGAAACCGAAGATCACCACCAGCCCCATGACCGACCACCAGAGTTCGATGGGAGCCATGGCAGCGGACAAGGCGTCCGCCTGGCGACTCGTTCCCAACAAGTAGCCGATGGTTGCCTGCCGTATGAATCCGGCGATTTGAGCGGAGACAAGGCCGACGGCAACGACCAGGCCACCTTTGAGCACCCGGCCTTCAGAGATTTCAGGCGGAGCGGACTCGCCGGCGGGGTTCATTTTCGCGGAGGGGCGGTTCGAAGGAGAGGCTGAGGGTCGAACCCAAGAATTTCTTCATTCTATCGTGGAAGTGCGCGGCCGAAAACCGGAGACTTTGGTGGCGCATCGCTTGGCTGTCCCACGAAAGCCTCTCGAATCGACGGACGGCCTCGACGAGGGCATCGGAATGCTGCGGCCAAAAGTGAAGGCCGGTCTGTCCGTGAACCACAGTCTCCGTAGTTCCGCCCCGGCCACAGCAGATGACCGGTTTGCCGCAGGCCTGAGCCTCCACGGGCACGATTCCGAAATCCTCTATGCCGGGGAACACCAAGGCCCGGCAATTCCGATAGAGATCGCGTAGCCCCTCGTCTGGGACGTGCCCGAGCCAACGTACTCGCTCCCCACCCAAGCGGCGCAGCTCCTTTTCCTGCGAGCCCGACCCTACTATCACCAGAGGTCGCGGCAGCCGGCGAAAGGCTTCGATGGCAAGGCCAACTCGCTTATAGGGTTCAAGCGATGAGACGACGAGGTAATAGTCGTCCTGCTTGGGTTTATCCCCGGGACGATAAAAGTCGGTATCGACAGGTGGAGGGATGACGGTTGCGTCGGCTCGATAAACTCGTTGGATTCGACGGCGGATGTTCTCGGAAATCGCGACGAAATGATCCACCGACGAGGCAGTCTTCAAGTCGAAACGCCGCAAGTAGGGAGCCACCAATGCGAGCGCCAAGCGCTTCGAGTGACGGCCTCTTCCAAAACGAAAGTAGTTGCCGGTGTCATCCCACAGGTAACGCATCGGCGTGTAAATGTAGCTGACGTGGGGGATGCCGGGCGGCACGCGAACCCCTTTAGCGACGGCGTGACTACTGCTGATGACGAGATCGACGTCCTGAATGGACAAAGATCGAACGGCCGCCGGGAAAAGCGGCAGATAGTTGCGATAGGCGGTCGCGGCGCGGGGAAGCTTTTGCAGGAAAGACGTCTGGCGGACCCGGCGTTCAATCTCGGGGTGAACGGTGCCACGATTCCATAACAAGGTGTGAATCTTGGAGGACGGAAAGAGCCTGCACAACTCCAGCAACGCCTTTTCGCCCCCGCGCATTCCCGTAAGCCAGTCGTGGACCAGGGCGATGCGAGGCTCAGCCATGACCGGCAACTCGCATCGACCTCCGCATGGATTCGGCCTTGCGTTGCCCGTAGCTGAACTCCAAGGTGAGGTAGAGCATCGACAGAATCAGCCCGAGCAGCAAGGCTGCCATCAAATTCAGCGGAATGTTGGGAGAGCTGGGCCGTTCGGGTACGACGCCGGGGTCGATGACTTGCAAGCGCTCGCCCCGGGCGGCCGCCGTGGCGCGAGCTTGTGCCAGGCGGGCTTGCGCAGCTTCAACCGCGGCCCATGCTGCGGTTTGTTCCGACTCGAGAGCACGATGCCGGGCGGAACGGGTCGCCAGCGTGAGGCGCTTCGAGGCAATCTGCCGGTCAAGGTCCGTCAATTGCCGTCGCATCAGTTTTAGACGAGCGTCCGCGTCTTGCCGATCGAGCCGCACGCCGTCCTGCTGCTCCGGCGAACTCTCGTCCCCCGCGGCCTTGAGCCTCTGCCCTTGGGTTGTCAGTTGCGCAACGTGAACTTCAGTCCATAAAACGTCTTGCTGAACAATGGTGCGCGCTTCCACCAAACCTTCGAGTTCCGAGTCAAGGCCACCTGCCGGCGAGGACCGCGCCACCTTCATGGATTGGTGGTCGGCTTCTGCGGCTCGTTTACGGGCAGCGGCAAGGAGACTTTCGATTTGAGCTGTCTGTTCCCGGTCGCTTGCGACGTTCGCTGTCTGGCTGAGATCGACCGTCTGCTGCGCGATGTACAGCGCCATGCCCTGGGCTTTTTCCGGGTCCCGTAGCGTAGCGCTCACTTCCATAATCTTCGTATTACGGGGGATGTCGACATCCAAGATTGACTTCTTGAGCGACGACAGTGCCCGTGAGTCATCAGGCTCACGGACCTGCCACTTTTCCACCGCTTCTTTGAATAGGCTGTCGCTCGAGGCGAAATGGACGTACGTATTCAGCGAAGCGAGATAGTTCGCACTGATGGCCGTAGCGGTTCTTGGGTCGGCGCCTCCGGGGGGCTCGATCAAGATCCGTACGGTGGCGGTATATCGTTTGGGCATCATCAGAGAGACCACCAATGACAAAGCCACGGCGGTGGCACAGGCGGCAGCGATCAAACGCCATCGGCTGCGCAGGTGATTGAGGTATTGATATGCGTCAAACGATTCCGGCATGGGAAGTTTTTCCAGCCGTACGCGCGAAACTCCAGATGCTTCTAGTGAAACCCACCAGCGTCATGGCTAGGATCCGCAGATCGAACCCGATCGACCAGTGATTCAAGTAATAAAGATCATACTCTACTCGTCTCGAGATGGACGTGTCGCCACGCAGGTCATTGACTTGGGCCCAGCCTGTAATGCCTGCTTGCAAGCGGTGACGGGTCGAGTAGAAGGGCAATTCGCCCTGGAAACGTTTGACGAAATGCGGACGTTCAGGGCGTGGGCCGACAAGGCTCATGTCCCCGCGGAAAACGTTGAAAAGCTGCGGCAGCTCGTCCAGACCCGTCGCCCGGAGGAATGCTGCCAGCCGGGTGGGAGGGGCAACAGACCATTCGTAGTCGCTGCGCTCGAGCGCCTCGCGGGCAAGGGTGCGAAACTTGTAGCAGCGGAAACGTCTGCCGCCCCGACCCACTCGCTCTTGAGAGAGCACGATCGGCCTGCCGAGTTTGATCCAAATCAACAGGCTGGTCAGCAACATCACCGGAGCCAGTAGCACCGCGGCAACCGTCGCTAGCGCTAAGTCGACAACGCGTTTCGATACCAGATAGTCGAATGTTTCTGCGGAGCGCCGATCGGTAGGAATCTCAAACAGCGAATCCTGGAATTCCCCGCGCCCTGTCGCCTCGGTCGGCACGAGAATGCTGCTTCGCTCGAAACCGGCATCCAGCAGGCGCACAGTTTCAGGGAAGTGTTCCAACTGGTCTAGGCCGAGGGCGACCCTCACCTGCCGGGGGGCGCCGGCTGACGCCGTCTCGCCCAGCGCTTCAAGTAGTGCAGGGTAGGACTCGAACCGCCTCACCGTCAGCTGACGTCGCGGTCCCTGGAGGTAGGCGCCTAACCGCTGGTCGGATATGTGATCGCTAGCGAGCCAAACTTGGATTTCGTCAGCGCCCCAGCGCCCGAACCGCTGCGCTCGTATGGCTGTGCCAATCCCCAATGCGAATAAGAAGTGCAGCGACCAGAAGACGCCAATTGTATACCGGGAGAACGAATAGTCGCGCCAGAAAAAGGCCCCCACGGAAACCATCGCGAGCGTGAGAAGGCCCAGTTGCAGGGCGCGGCCGAACCATTTACCGAGGCTAGGCTCGTCGAACAGGCTCGAAGCCAACCGAAGACGTGTTTCAAGAACGGACCACACCACAACACTCGCCGCAAGATAGGAAAGGTAGGCCGGCCAGACCGGCAGGTCGACGACCGTGACGATTCCGGAATAAAAGCGTACGTAGACGGCCAGTAGGAAAGAAGCGGCCAACGACAACAACAGGGCGCACTTCACAATACGGACGGCGGTTTTCTCGCTAGACCCCACGGCTTTTCCAGCTGAAGCGAGCGGAATGATAGCCTGTGTAGACACGATAAGGCCGTTGAGAAGGCGCTGTCAACTCGGGCCTGCGAGTCAGTTGGGGTAAGCTCGAAACGGAGTGCGTCTTGGTCGGGCGCCGGTGCGAGGGGTAAGCGGCCAGAGCAGAAAACGGGGTTGACCTACGCCGCCGCTCACTGCTCGGGGTCACACGAAAGCGGGGAGCCAGTCGCGCCGCGCGAGACTATGAAAACGCCAGGAGTCGATATCCGCTCGCTTTGGGACCGGCGGTTAGCGATCTTGCTCAGCACCGTGATTTTCGGTGTCATGGTCGGTGTCCCGCTGGTAATCCTGCCAGGTTTCTCGTTCTATTTCGACATCACACCGAAAGTCGTCATTCTCTTGCTCGGGACGGCCGCTGTACTTCCGCTTTGGGGCGCTTGGGCACCCGGGCTAGCTAAGTTGCCTCAGGACAGGCGGGGCCGCTGGTTTGTCGCCCTACTCGCCGCCCAGGTCCTCTCGTTGGCACTCTCGACGGTGTTCTCCGCGCAGCCGGAGCTTTCATTCGCCGGTTCGAACTGGAGGCGTCTGGGGCTGGTGACTCACGGATCGCTGCTGATCTTTACACTCGTATTGGCCGGCTGGCTGGCCTCGAGTACGCACCAAGTCACGCGCCTGCTGCGGGTGATTACGGCTGGGGGCGCGGTAGCTGCCGCGTACGGCGCCTTGCAGTACTTCGGGGTGGAGTGGTTCTTGCCGGCTGAGGCTTATCACGAAGGAGAAGCCGACTGGGCAATCGTTCGCCCGCCGAGTACGTTGGGGCACGCCGGTTACTTCGCGATTTATCTATTACACGTCGTGTTGATTGCCTTGTGTGTTGGGAAAACGGACCCACTCGGGGGGTGGCGCAAGGTCGGGCTGGCCGTTGCGGCGCTGAGCTCGGCAACCGTGATCCTTAGTGGAACCCGCGCGGCGATCCTAGGTTTGGTCGTTGGCGCCGCCCTACTGTGGTTTTGGTATCGGCCACGGCTAAGCCGGCGGCTGGCAGTTGGCACGCTGGCGGTGGCCGCGGTCGGGGTTGTTTTCTACTTCTCACCCCTGGGACAGAAGTTGCGCAGCCGAACGGACTGGTATCTCGATGATGTCCGGGGTGGCGCTCGTCTCTGGCTGTGGAGCGACTCTCTCCGCATGGGGGTCAACCACTGGGCCACGGGAACGGGCCTAGAGACTTTTTCGTCCGAGTATCCTCGTTATCAGTCAATCGGGTTGGCACAAGCATACCCCGATCGTTATCACGAGTCTCCGCACAACATGTTTTTGGATGCCTTTACCGGGCAGGGGGTGTGGGGGCTGGCGGTTCTTGTGTCGCTCGCGGCAGTTGGGGTTTTCTCTGCTTGGAGAGCCAAGCAGGCGGGCGTCAGTGTCAGCGGCTACCTCGCTTGCTCCTTGGTAGCGGCCATCTGGGCGAATCAGTTCCTGGCTTTTACCGTGCCGACGGCGCTCTATTTCTACGTTGGCACCGCACTCATTGTGGCCACGAATCCGAGGAGCCGGTTGCAGGGGAAATCTATGCCGGTCTGGGGCTGGTTAGTGACGGTTCCCGTAGCGTTTGCGTTCGTTCTTTTCGCGTGGCAACTGGGAACGGCCGACAGGAAGCTTGCCAAATTGAATCGTGCGTTCCACGTGGGGAACGCAGACGAAACGGTCCGGCTATACAAGGAGTTCCTCGAAACCAAACCGCTAGGGATGAGCGCAGATCTGTGGTTCGCCCGCGGAACACTTGCGTTGCTGGAGCGACGTTGGGGCGGCGAGAGCCGCGCGGCAGCATGGGCGGCCGGACTGGACGCAGCCCGGAGGGCGACTGAAGGAGCGGACGATCGCCACAATGCGTTCTACAACCTGGCATCCTTTCACGCCATTCGTAATGACTTCCGCGAGACCGAAAACAGTCTGCGAGCAGCAATCCTGATCGCTCCGAACTGGTACAAGCCGCATTGGAAGCTGGCGCAAATCTACCTTGCCGCGGGACTCATAGACAAAGCCCTCCCCGAGGCCGAGGTCGCCGCCAAGCTCAACGGCGGCAGGGATCCCGAAGTGGCGGCGACCTTGAATCAAGTGCGCTCGGAGATGATCCCAGTTGACGGTCCATAGAACAATGCGGCTTGGGTTTGCTGCGCTCGGAAGTCATTGGTGCCCGGCTGGCTTGTCGCTCATACCGGGAAGCACCGGCCCCGGCACTTGAATTTCCCTCATCCATCCAAACGGGAGGGCGGTTAAGAAACTGCCGTAGGGGAGTAATTAGTATCGTGCCGGAACCGTTTTTTTGATAAAATGCCCTGCAAGGTTCGGCTTCAGGGGGAAGTCCTATGCGAAGAGGTTTGTTGCTCGCATTCTTAAGTTTGCTAGCCGTAGGTGTGGCAATGGGGCAGGGGCCTACCGTAACAAATGCACTCAATTCGGCGTCCAACGAGCCACTGCTTTCACCCGGCGTCCTGGCAAATATCCTCGGACAAAACCTCACCATGGATGGCTGTACTCAAGTCGCCACGAGCTCGCCGCTGCCCACCGAACTCTGCAACATGCAGGTGTTGGTCAACGATTTGCCCTCGGCGATTTCGTTTGCTTCCCCCAGCCAATTCAATGTACAGCTTCCGGTCGATGCCTTGCCCGGGGAGGCCACGCTGAGGCCCTCCACAGTGCCGATGAGTTTTGCCCTATCCGGGCGTGTCGAGCAAGCGGAACTGACAATCACACTAGAAACCCATGCTCCGGGGATCTTTACCCCGCCTGGTGTCACCCGCCCAGACGGCAGTGCGATCTCAATGGGGAACCCCGCCATACCGGGCGAGCCTCTGCGGCTTACGGCAACGGGATTGGGGCCCACGAACCCGCCGATTGGAACCGGGGTAGCTGGACCAGTCCCACCGGCTGTGCCGGTGACGATGCCCGACGTAAAAATTGCCGACATGGATGCCCCAGTCCAATCTGCAGGCTCGACGCCATTCGCCGTGGGTACCTTTGACGTCGCCTTTGCCTTGCCGGCAGATCTGGAAGCGGGTACCCATGCGGTCACTTTGGAAATCGGCGGACAAACCAGCAACGCAGTGATGATTCCCGTGGGTGCGGCCCTTCCACCGCCGCCATCGATCGGCGCTGGGGGGGTGATTCTGGCCAACCTTGTTCCCACTGTACGGTCAATTTCGCCCAACTCGATTATCAGCATCTTCGGCGTGGACCTGGCGACAGAGGGAACGTTCGAGATACTCAGGGATTTGGTGGACGATAAGGTGCCCACCCAGTTTGCCGACGTCTGCGCGGAGGTAAACGGGATCCGAACGCCGATGTTCTTCGTCTCCCCCGGACAGTTGAACCTTCAGGCGCCGACTCTCGACGCCCTGGGACCTGTCGCGGTGGAGGTGATTACGGGTTGCGGGGGGCCGATGGAACAGAAGAGCGCGCCCGAGATGGTCACCGTGGAGGCCGTGACCCCAGCTTTCTTCCTGAAGGTTTTCACCGATCCTGGACCGATTGCCGCCCTCCACCTTGACTTTACGGAGGTCGGAGACCCGAACGTGATTCCTGGCGCTACCCCGGCCCAGCCGGGTACGTTCATTAGCCTATTCGCGACCGGGTTTGGACCGACCGATCCAGCGCTCGAAGCTGGCGAGGTACCGAGCATAGCTCTACCACCCCTTGGCCAGGCACGGGTCACCGGAAATGTTACTTCCGTCACGATAGGGGGAATTCCTCTGGACCCCGATAGCGCGGGCGACGTCTTCTACATCGGGACCGCCCCCTGCTGTGCGGGCCTTTACCAACTGGTGGTCAAGGTCCCCGACAATGCACCCGACGGAGACCTGCCGGTACTAGTGTAGTGCCACATAAATACTTGGACCATAACACCCTTTTCACGGTAGGATGGTTTATGTGGCCATCCGCTGACGCTCTACCCCTCACCGCTCCGCAGCGAAACGCTCTTCGTCGCCTGGTTCGAGGAGGCAACACAGCCCAGAAAATGGCCTTACGGGCAGGCATTGTTTTGCTGTGTGCGCAGGGGTTGGCGAACCACGCCATTGCCCGCGAACTCGGCGTCAACCGCAAGACCGTCATCCTGTGGCGAAAGCGCTTCGCCCAGTCCGGCCTCGACGGACTCCGCGATCGGACGCGCCCCGGACGCAAACCGGCGCTCTCCGCTGAATTCGTCCAATGCATCCTCGATACAACGCTTCACGAGAAGCCCCGGGCGGCCACGCATTGGAGCACCCGCACCCTCGCCAAGCACTTGGGCGTCTCCAAGATGGCCATCCAGCGCGTCTGGAAAGCGCACGGACTGCAGCCCCATCGCCTCGAAACTTTCAAGCTCAGCCGCGACAAGCAGTTCGTCGAGAAACTCCGCGACGTGGTCGGTCTGTACTTGAATCCGCCCGAGCACGCGCTGGTGCTCAGTGTCGATGAGAAAAGTCAGATCCAGGCCTTAGACCGCAGCCAGCCGGGACTGCCCCTGAAAAGGGGTCGTGCCGGCACCATGACCCACGACTTCAAACGACATGGCACAACGACGTTGTTCGCCGCCTTCAATGTGCTCGACGGCAAGGTGATCGGCGAGTGTCTGCCGCGACATCGGCACCAGGAATTCCTCAAATTCCTACGCAAGATCGACCGCGAAACGCCACCGGCGCTGGAGCTGCATCTGATCGTGGACAACTACTCCACGCACAAGCATGAGCAAGTGAAGAAGTGGCTCGCGAAGCACCCCCGCTTCCACTTTCACTTCATTCCCACGTCTTCTTCTTGGCTCAATCTCGTCGAGCGCTGGTTCCGCGAGCTGACACAGAAGCGCATCCGCCGCGGCGTGTTCCGCAGTGTTCCCGAACTCGAGGCCGCCATCCACGAGTACCT
>CBDCTD010000002.1:0-877268 GCA_965222095.1 Bryobacterales bacterium | reverse complement strand
AGCGGCACCAACTCTCTCTGGAAAGGCACGTGCTTAATCAACGGACCGTTGCTAACGACCGATTCAGTTCCCGCCGACCAGGCCAGCGCGAAGAAGTTGTATGGCAGGAGGCCGATCAAGATGAAGAGCCAGAAGTGCTCTCCCCCTCTCTTGAAGACGAACATAAAGACGAAGGTCAGCACCGCCATCATGATGAGCGGGTTGACCAGGGACCAAAAGACGCCAAGCGACATATTCCGATAGCGGACCTTAAAGTCCTTCTCTACGAGGGTGCTCAGGATGTAGAAGGGATCGTTCACGGGTCGGACGGCGGGGCCCTATCTTAGGGCAGCACTCGGTTTCGGACCTGGCTCAGAGGGACACGTCATTGTACTAAACCCCAAGATCGAGACGCATCGCACACTGCTCTTGGTAGGGCGGAGGGGCAGTTAGGATCACGCGACAACGGGGACGGATTTCCGACCGCGACCCAACAAACCTTTCCGCTACCCTGCTGAGGTAACGGCCAGGCGTGACGCTGACGTGACCGCTTCCGGGGAGTAGCGGGCAATGGTTTCGAGTACGATTTGCGCACGTCGAACGCGTTCCCGAGACAGGCGGATGGCTGTCTCCTCGATGTGCGTGCCGCAAGGATAGATGTCCGGTGCATTGCGCAGGCCGAGCTTTACATAGAGTGGCGCCGCGATCCGAATCAACTCAGGCACTTCGTAATTACGGATGAATCCGCCGATGTTGTCCGGCGCTTCGACGTAGAAATCGATGGGCGCATCGATAGCGGCGCGGATGGCGGCAACTTGGGGCAACGACAAGTCTGACGGGATATTGATCGTCGTTGCGCCCAGATCCTCTAGAATCCGGGCGGATGCCGGGTTGGCAGGCGCCATCATGACCGAAGTCTTTGATGATCAGATCCGGGGGCAGCTCGCCTGCAGTCGTCATCTTGGCGAGTATGGCCAATAGGCCGATGTCGGAAACCAGCACGCTACGGATGCCCAGACTCACGGCTCTCTTGATATCTTCCAGCGCATAAACCAACTGGTCAGCACCTCGCAAGCTGAGGCCGAGCGATTTCCCGGCGGGCGCGACCGCCTGGGCACCGATGTCGAAGGACGCGCGTGGTCCGACAAACAAATTAACCTCAATCCCGCATTTCCAATTTGATTCAGACCTCTCGACCTTCCGGCGGCCTTGAGCGTCTTTATTCATAGGGGCTAGAGCCCGATGAGGACGCCATGGAGGCCAACACCCAATGGGTGAAAAACAAACCAAGCCATTCCAGCTAAGTTTCAACGGCTCGTTGAAAGTCGATTTCCAGGGATCGCACGTCACTTCCGACGGTGGCTTGATCCTGGTTCGGGAGTTGGACGAGCGACTCGGACTCGGGAAACTGATCGGCGAGCATCTCACCGACTCCCGGCAAGGCACAAACAAGCAGTTCACGTTCGCTGATCTGTTGCGGCAGTCGGTCTACAGCCGCTTGGCAGGCTACGAGGACGTCAACGACGCCGTCCGAGTGTCGGCTGACCCGACGTTTCGCTTGATCGGCTCGCAGAAGATCTGGGATCGCGGTGCGGCCTTGACCTCGACGCTGCACGGCTTCGAGACGGAGATGCTGGCGAGCGAAGAGAACCTGCTGGGGCTGATGGCGCTGAACCGAGAGCTGGTCGGGCAAGCGGAGGCGTTCGACGACTCCGAGCGGGTCGTTCTGGACATGGACTCCACCGAGAGTCCGGTCCATGGCCAACAGGAAGGCAGTGCCTACAACGGACACTTCGAGTCGGTCTGCTACCACCCGTTGCTTTTGTTCAACGGTCATGGTGATTGCCTCGCTGCCAAGCTGCGTCCCGGCAACGTGCACAGCGCCGAGGACTGGGATGAGCTATTGTTGCCGGAGATCGAGCGCCAACTGGCCGAAGGCAAACAGGTCACCTTTCGCGCCGATGCCGCCTTCGCCAAGCCCGAGATCTACGAAGCACTGGAGGAGCGCGGCGCGGACTACGCGATCCGCATTCCGGCCAATAAGAGCCTGGAGCTGGAGATCGAAGACATCCTGTTTCGTCCGCCGGGGAGGCCCGGCCGCAAGCCGCTAGTGCGCTACAAGAGCTTTCGCTATCAGGCGGAGAGCTGGAAGGGGCCCAGACGAGTTGTCGCCAAGGTCGAGCACCACCAGGGCGAGCTATTCGCGCGCGTCGGTTTTATCGTGACGAACATGAGCTTGCCAAGCCGGTCGGTGGTGCGTTTCTACAACAAGCGCGGCACGGCGGAGCAGTGGATCAAAGAAGGTAAGCAAGCGACGCACTGGACGCGGCTGTCGTGCCATCGCTTCCGGGCGAACGAGGTGCGCTTGCAGCTCAGCGTGCTGGCCTATAACCTGGGCAACTTGTGGCGGCGGCTGGGGCTGCCGCAACGGATCAAGAGCTGGTCGCTGACGAGCTTGCAGCACCGGTTGATGAAGACGGGCGGACGGCTAATTAAACACGCGCGGTATTACTGGCTCTTGTTCGCGGAGGGACATCTGAACCGGCGCCTGTTTGGCGACATGCTGCGGAGGATCTGGGCGCTGCCTGTGCCGGGCGGGTAGCACGCGACTTGCCGAATGCGAAACCTGAGTACTGAGGACGGAAGCTCGGAAGGGTGTCTGCGAAATTGACTTCGCAGCGGCGGATCAGCCCCCATGAGGGGCAAGAAGGGGGCTCGATCGGTTCCGCCTCAGCCGCCGCCTCTTTCGGGTGGAGAAATAGTTGCGCTTCGCCGGGTGAGGGTGTAGACTCGTGCCGTCAGAGGAGCCAAATCGGAAATTCTCGTTTAAGAGGAACTTGCCGCGCAATGGCTTGCTGGAGGTGAAGGGAGGAGAAGCGGTTTCGGACATCCAGGCGATCAAGGCCAATTCGGAAGGCGGTCGCCAGGGCCATGCTGGCAAACTAGACCACTACCGTCTCAAGCTGCGGAACTCGCGTCCGCGCCGCCAGATCTTCCGCGAGGCGGATCAGATCGGTGCGGAGCCCCCGCCACGGCTGTGCGAGATCGACCGAACGCACCCACAGCGGATGCCCGTGGAGGTCGTACCGGTAGTCGAACGGGCCGCCAGCGGTGGCGTAGAGCAGCACGCCGAGGGGCGGCGGCTCCACCGGGCACGACCGCGCGTGGTTCGTCAGGTAGGAGAAGAGCCGGTAGAGGTGGTTGCTACGCAGCGAATCGGCACGGGTTCCGCCCGCGCCAACGAACGGCTCCGCTACCCGAATGTACCCCGGCACGGAGTGCCCCGGACGCTACTTCTTCGGCATCGTGACTAGAACTCAACAAAGATCCCGATGCTGGGCTCAAGAACATTCAGGGTTCGATCTTCGATGCCGCGTATGGAGTACAGGCGGACATCGAAGCGAAGTCCAACGGGTTCGATCAACCCCACCTTCAACCCGCCGCCATAGTTGAAACTGAACTTCGTTCCGAAGCTGGCAGGCCCGTCGCCTCCCGCATGAAAGAAGCCTACACCGCCCGTCGCGTACGGCCGGAGTCTGGGGACAGGCAATTCCACCCGCATATTCGCACTGTAGAGAAAGGCATGTCCGTTGCTGTCAATGAAGTTCGGGCTGTAGGCGACGGTGTGCTCCAATCCCACTGGCGCCGCAGAACGATACAGCCGCGCTCCAAAGACTCCGAAGTTCTTGGTGTCCACCGCCTGCCTGGCTGCACTGCTCGCCACGCCCACGCCTGAACTCACAGTAGTGATGGTGCCAGGGTGCTGAAAGCCGCCAAAGACCGTAAAGTCCTGAGCAGTGAGCGTACCTGAGAAACCAACCAACGCCACAGCCAGAAATCCTAGTAGGAAGTATCTCACTCAATACCATGCTCTTCTCCCACCCGCACCATCTCACGGATCTCTTCGTCGCTCAGCAGCATGATGCCGCTGCCTTGGCTCACGCGGTGCACTGACACTGACCGCAGAGTCGCTTCGTCCACAACAGCCGCCAAGGCTCTTGGTCCCTCGGTGCTCGGGATTTCGATGCGATACTGGGCGCCGTCGGCGAAGCGCTTCCTCGAGGTAGGGCAGTCGAGAAGATCTCGTCCTGGCCAGCCGTGCTCTTCAAGAAAGGTGCGAGTCCGATTCATACGATTCGCAGTCCCTCGCGATCGATACCGGCCAGAATGACTTCGCTGGAGTGTCCTGAACGATGGAATGCTTGCTGCACCTGCTCGACCACGGACTCCGATCCTCGCTCGAAGAATACCAGGACGGCCGGGCCCGCGCCGCTGAGAGCGCAGCCCAACAGTCCCGGGGCGCGCAGTTTCAAAACGTCGCTGAGGCCGGGAACAGACGCCAATCTGTACGGCTGGTGAAGCCGATCTTCGAGCGCATCTGGAAAGGCCTCCCGATTGCCCGTCGCGAGAGCGGCGACCAAGAGGGTCGCTCGCTGAAGGTTGAAGACCGTATCCTCCTTTGAATAGCAATCCGGCAGGAGCGAACGCATTTGGTTCGTGGCCAGCGCGAAGTCGGGACAAACGACGGCGATCCGGAAGCGCTCGGGCAAATCAAGGTGTACCGCACGCGTAACGCCGTCAGCGCCGATCGCCGCGGTCACAATCGATCCCATCACGCAAGCCGCCGCGTTGTCGGGATGGCCCTCTAGGCGCACCGCGGCATCGAGAATACGTTGCCGGCTCCAGTCGAGTTTTAGGAGAACCTCGGCAATCGTCACTCCAGCGACGAGAGCCGCGGCGCTGGATCCAAGTCCTTTGCCGACAGGGATGTCGTTCGAAATCTCGATCGCTGCCGGTGGCAGCCGCAGGCCCTCGGATTCAGCCACTTTGAGGGCGGTCTGCCAAATCAAGTTGCTGGCGTCGAGCGGAATGATAGCGGCGTCCCGGCCGCGCGCGGTGATCTTTAGTTCGGCGGCTGGCTGAAACTGACATTCCAAGTAGATTTCAAGGGCTACCCCCAGGGTGTCGAATCCCGGTCCAAGATTGGCACAAGATGCGGGGACCCGCACTGTGGTCGCGGCTGACATAAGTTGGTCATTATAGCCTAGCGGTTTGACGGAGCTAGCTTGGCTGCAAAGATCTTGCCAAGACGAGTGCTAGTTCTCGGGGTGCGACAATCTTCCTTAAAGGAATTCGGCTCGTGGCGACAGGGAGAGTTACGCCAATGTTGCTCGGTTGCCGGGAGGGAAGGCCGATGCTAAACTCTGGATGCGGAGGAGTTCCCACGCCCGAAGATTGTAGCGACTATGCCCCGACTCCTGAGCTGGTGCGGACTGCTGTTGCTTACCCTTCCCTGGCAAGCTCATGCCTACATTGATCCGGGCGCCGGCAGCTATTTCCTGCAACTTCTCATCGCAGGAATCCTAGGAGCCTCGTTTGCGGTTAAGCTCTTCTGGAAAAACCTCACGGACTTCTTCCGAAACCGGGGTTCCAAGAAGCGGTGAACCCCCTGTTCCCAGCAGAAGGTCTGTAAGCAGTTCCTTCCGGGACCCCAGTGGTTTTGTGTTCCTTCACGACGGTGTCGTCTACCGGCAGGTAAACCATACCTACAAGGAACACTACGATCGTTTCATTGAATCAGGCCTGTATGGTGCGCTGGTGGATCGGGGACTCCTCATTCCCCACGAAGAAGTTAGTGTCGAAAGTGGGGATGCCGAGGCATACAGGGTTCTTCGGCCAGAGCGCGTACCCTTCATTTCCTATCCATACGAATGGTGTTTCAGTCAGTGGAAAGACGCGGCTCTCGCCACATTAAGCGTTCAGCGGACAGCCTTCGACTTCGGCATGTCTCTCAAGGATGCCAGTGCATTCAATATCCAGTTTGTCGAGGGCCGGCCAGTATTGATCGATACCCTGTCGTTTGAGAAATATCAGGCAGGAACACCTTGGATCGCCTACCGGCAATACTGCGAACATTTCCTGGCCCCGCTGACGCTGATGGCGCATCGAGATATCCGACTGGGGCAACTGTTTAAGAACCACCTGGACGGTCTCCCCCTGGACCTTGTGAGCCGCTTGCTACCCGGCCGGACTTGGCTTCGGACGGCTCTGTTGCTGCATGTCCATCTTCATGCGAAAAGCCAGCGGAAGTACGCCAACAAAGAACGAGGTCCAACGGCGGCCAAGATCAGCCAACGCGGATACCTTGGTTTGCTGGACAGCCTGAAATCGGCCACTTTGGCTCAGAAATACAAACTGAAGGCTTCGGATTGGACCGCGTACTACGCCGACAACAACTACACCGACAAGGCCTTGGACCACAAGAAAGCGCTTGTGCGAAGTTTCATCGACGAAGTCAAACCCCGGACAGCTTGGGACCTGGGAGCAAACGACGGCACGTTCAGTCATATGGCTGGGGATCAGGGCAGTCTGACGATTTCGATCGACGCTGATTTGGCCTCTGTGGAAGCGAACTACCAGCGGTGCCGACGGGAGAGTCGGAGCAACGTTTTGCCTTTGTGCGTTGACTTGGCGAATCCGACACCTGCACTGGGATGGGGCGGAGAAGAGCGTATGGCGCTTCTTTCCAGAGGAAGGCCGGATCTGGTGTTGGCGCTGGCGTTAATTCATCATCTAGCGATTGGCAACAACACGCCACTCGAGCGTATAGCAGAATTCTTCGCGCAGGTCGGTGGCTGTCTCGTTGTCGAGTTTGTACCGAAAGAAGACTCGCAACTACAGCGCATGCTAGCATTTCGGGAGGACGTGTTTGACCGCTACACCCAGGAGGACTTCGAGGAGGTCTTTGGTCGGTTCTTTTCGGTAATCCGACGCGAAGCGATCCACGAGTCTGTAAGGACGCTCTACTTGATGCGGGTGAGGGATGATCCATCTTGACCGATCGGTGGTGCTCCTCCCGATGTGGGCCGGCGAATTCTACTTGATGGGCGGTCAAAGAGTGGAGCTGGTGTCAAACAGCCTGAAAAACCGCAAGACCGCCGACGGTCGTCGCACGGTCAGACGCGGTTAATGAGCGTCGCCACGTAGGCTGCCCCAAAACCGTTATCGATATTGACAACAGAAACGTTGCTCGAGCAACTATTGAGCATCCCCAACAGGGCCGCTAGCCCACCGAAACTAGCCCCGTAGCCGACGCTGGTAGGCACTGCAATGACGGGTACCGCCACCAGACCGCCGACTGCGCTGGGCAGCGCCCCCTCCATGCCGGCCACGCAAATGATGACCCGGGAGGTCAGCAGTCGCTCGCGGTTCGACAGCAGCCGATGGATTCCGGCCACACCCACGTCGTAAATCGTATCGATTTCATTACCCATCACTTCGGCCGTGACTTGCGCCTCTTCGGCCACCGGAATGTCGGCGGTTCCGGCGCATACGATAGCGATCTTGCTTTTGCCTAAAATTTGCCGGTCGGCCCAAACCCGGATCGCTCCCGAGCGCGGGAAGTACTCCGCATCCTTGTTCAGTGTTTTGACCGCCGTGGCCATTTCCGCGCTGGCTCGAGTGATCAGTAGGTTTTCGGATTGCTCGAGCAGCCGCCTCGCGATCTCGACGACTTCCTCCACCGTCTTCCCGCGCCCCAGAACAACCTCGGGCATACCGTGCCTTAGCGCACGGTGGTGGTCGACCTTCGCAAATCCCAGGTCCTCGAACGGCAGGTGCTCGAGCTGCTGAAGCGCTTGGTCGGGCTCGACGGATCCATCTTTGACCGCTTCCAGGAGTTTCCGAAGCTGGCTTTCCTTCATGTACTGCAAGAGGATAGCTAAAAGCCGAGCCGGTCGCCAACCTGTAGACCCTGGGCGGCAGCCTGCCCGCCGCCGAGTTCGAGCACATATTGGGCGGGCACGCCTTCACCGTAGTTGGGACAGGCGGCAGCGTTCTTTGACGGGCACGGAGGCGTGTCAGCCGAGATGTAGGCGATGCGCCGGTCGGCATTGAGCCACAAAATATCGAGTGGGATAAGGGTTTGGTACATGTAGAACGAGCGCGGCTGCATGTCGGCGAAAACGAACAACATGCCATGATCAGGAGGTACGTGATCACGGAACATCATCCCGGTCTGATGCTCCTGGGGCGTTAACGCCACTTCCGCCTGGATCTTTGCTCCGTTCGGCAAAGTTACGGGCATGGTCTGGAGCACTGCATACGTGTTTGCCGCCGGCGGCGACGGAGAGCAGGCTATCCAGCAAGAAGCGCACAGACAGAGAACGAGCGGACCCATCCGCACCGGCGTTGCTTTCCGAGAATGAAGCGCAGAGCCGAGCACTTGGTTTGAGTGTAGCCTGAGAGGAGGGGAAGAAATCGGTTGTCCGATCGGGGGCTTGGACCCTACAAGCCCGCGGACCCTCACCCTATGATACTAGCCGCATTATGGATCGCTGCCGCGCTGTTCGCTGTTACTGCGTCCGCGGGTCCGAGGACCCAGCAGCTCGAAGCCCTTATCGACCAAGCGGAGGTCGTCGCAGCGGTCACTATTCTTTCGACAGACTACCGCGCCACAGCGGCAGATGGGCCGATGTATGCGGACGCGAAGCTGCTCAAGGTCATCAAAGGAGAGCTTTCAAGGGCGCAAGGGATTCACTTTGGGGCCAGCGCCTGGGTGGGGCCAACCTACAGTGCCGGTCAGGAAAGGATTGTCTTTCTCGCTCCCGTAGCAGGCGGTCACGGCTACTACAAGAACACTCGGTGGAGCAGTCTCGAGGCCGGAAAGGTTGACCTTCACTTTGCCCGCCCAGCGATCGAAGAGCTATCGGAATCCACCCTGCGGAAGTTTCTCCGTGGCTTAGCTCATGCTGGAAACTCTCCCCCCAAACTGGAGTGTGAGCTCGTTCGCGTCGGCGATGGGAATCGCCAACTATCCGTCAGGCTGACGAACACAGGCGATCAGACACTCTGGTTTCACATGTCCGGGCTGCGGTTCAGCTTCGAAGCTGGTCAAGTGAGACACGCTATCTCCGTCGATTGGCACGCGGACGACAAGGACAACTGGTTCCCACTTCCGCCTGGGTTGGTTCTTTCGGGCTACGCAATTTTTGGGAAAGAACAAGTTGCCGGTGCAGTGGAGCTGACCGTCACGCTGAGTCATCAAAGTGCTCGGTTTCCCGAGTCCGCGTGGTTGGGCTTTCAGAGCGTTAAGCTGCGCGTGCCGGAATAGCGAGAGCGTGCGCCCGAGAACCGGACAGAGCCGCACCCGTCAGGGTACGGGCCCAGCAGGCTAACGCCCACGGCTTCAGTTCCGAACCGAGCGCCCGCCCTTTGGTAGAGAAGACAACCTGAACCAGCAAATCAGCCAGGCTGTGGGGCATGCTGTATCGCCCTGTCCAGGGCTGCCGCAAGTGAAAAACGCCGCTACAAGCGCAGAGCCTCCTTTACGGCCTCGACATCCAGTAAGAATCGGGCCGAGCATCAACCTACGCCCGCACCTCGACAATGGTCGCTCCCGCCCCGCCTTCGTGCTGTTCGGCTTGGTAGTAACGTTCGACCAAAGGATGGCCGGCGAACATTTGCCACAACGCTCGCCGCAAGACGTTCATGCCGTGTCCGTGAATCACTCGCACTCTGGTCACTTCGGCCAGCAAGGCATCGTCGAGTAGCTTGTCTACGAGCTCTTGAGCTTCGTCCGAGGTTTTGCCGATCACGTTGATTTCGGACAATTCCTTCGGTTCCCGCGGCGGATGCTGAACGGTAACGCGGGCGGGAAGTCTGCCCGCTGCGTGAGAGGCCGGCAGAACTTCGGCGATGTCGGCCGCCGCCACCCGGAGCTTCAACGAGCCGGCCTGCACCTCGAAGCCGCCGTCAGCAAGTTTCCGCGTCACGCGCCCGACGGCGCCTAGCTCCGCAAGCCGGACCGTGGCTCCCTCCTCGACCGCGGGGGGCTCGGGAGGCGATTCCACGGTCGACTGCAACATGGTTTGAGCGGCCGTGCGGAAGTCTTCCCGAAGCTCGCGGCGTCCCTTAGCAGCTCGGACCTGAGCATCTGAGACCAGGCGGCGCTTCGCCTCGGAACGAGCCAAGCGTTCCAGGGCATCCTTGCTCTGAGCTTCGAAGCGCGCGATCAACTCCTCGACCCGCTGCTCGAGCTGCCTGATCTTGGTGGTCTCGCGACGCTCCCATTCGAGCGCCAGCTTGCTTTCCCGCTCGCGCAGGCTGCGCTCGGCCTGGCGCAGGTCGGCCTCGGCCGATTCGTGGCGCGTGAGTTGAAGGCGAAGCTGCTCCAGGAAGGCTACCGTTTGCTCTCCTCGCGGGTCCATCGCCTTTCGGGCGCGCTCGATGATGGGCTCGGGTATGCCTAGCCTTTGAGCCATCGCCAAGCCCGCGGACTGGCCGGGCACTCCCACCGTCAGCCGATAGTTCGGTGAAAGCGTATCCTGATCGAAGCCGACCGCAGCGTTCTCGACGCCTTCCCCGGTGGCCGCAAAGGCCTTCAGAGCCGGCAGGTGAGTCGTGGCCAAACAAAAAGATCCCCGAGCGCGAAAGTGGTCTAGGACAGCGACCCCGAGGGCGCCGCCCTCTTCCGGGTCGGTGGCGGCCGCGATCTCGTCGATAAGGACCAGCGAGCGGCTGGTTGCCCGCTCCATCATGTTCCTGAGTTGGTTCATGTGAGCGGAAAACGTGCTCAGGCTTTCCGCAATCGACTGCGAGTCGCCTATGTCGGCCAAGACTTGTTCGAACCACGGGAACTCGGCTTCGTCCGCCGGGACCGGCAGGCCGGATTGAGCCATGGCCACCAGCAAACCGACTACTTTGAGCGCGACGGTCTTCCCCCCGGCGTTGGGACCGCTGATTACCAGCACCCGGCGCGTCTCGTCCAGGGTGAGCGACATGGGAACCACAGCCTGGTCTTCGCTTCGAAGTACGTCCTCGAGCAGCGGATGGCGAGCGCGCTTCAGATTCAGCCTCACGGGTGGCTGGGAGGAAAAGCTCGGGATGATGCAGTCAAACTCCCGGCCGAAACGGGCCTTCGCGAACAGCAGCTCGAGATGAG
This sequence comes from Bryobacterales bacterium, assembly GCA_965222095.1. Lineage (GTDB taxonomy): Bacteria > Acidobacteriota > Terriglobia > Bryobacterales > UBA6623. The sequence continues at coordinate 866,347 of CBDCTD010000002.1, read as the reverse complement.
CGAGCGCCTCGACCGCGGCAGTAACTTCGTCGACGCGCCCGCGAAGCCGCTCGGTCATTTCAGTCAGGATGCGTTGGATCTCGCGCTGCTCATCCTCGAGCATGCGGACGTGGCGGTTGTTGAGTTCGATTGTGGTAAGGGGCTCGATGAATACCGTCTGCCCGGTCGAACTCGCGCCATGAATCACCCCTTCGATCCGCCACTTCCAGGTGGCTTTGACGGGCACGACGAGCCGCCCGTTGCGAATCGTGACGTAGTCTTCCTGCAGGACTCCTTCCTGGCCGTGCGTGCGAAGAAAACGCTCCAGCGATTTGTGAACCAGTTGGCGGTTTTGTTCGATCTGCCGGCGGATTCCCGCCAACGCCGGGCTAGCCTGGTCGGCCACTCCCCCATCGGGCAGGATCTTGCCCGACAGTTCCTTGACGATCGGACGAAAGCCGTCGAGCGCTTCTCGCGATGTTGCCAGGCGCGGATAATGGTCGCCGCACGCGCCGAGGCGTTGGTGAGTTTCCCCAGCTCGATCGAGCAATCCGAGTAAGTTATAGATGTCAAGCGCTTCTAGGACCGATCCTTCTAGGCGAAGGCGCTCGAGGGCGGGTCGCACGTCGCGAAGGCCCGAAAAGCTGGGCGCTGGAGCCGGCTGGTGTCCGGAGCCGGCCTTTTCGGCCTGCCGCAGCCACCCGAGAGCTTCCGCCGCTTCGGCCAGGCTCTCCTCCGCCACATCGCGCGAGGCCAGCACCGGCTGCCGCGCAAACTCCTCAAGCCGCCACTTTCCCAGCGGGCTGACGATGTAGCGCTCGAGCAGCGCTATCAGCTGGGGCAATTCGAGGGTTTCTAGGTGCTCCATGTCATGAATGCGCTTGTGTTACCTGGGAACACGGGCGGGCACGGTGGTCCTCGCGCCCAAGACCCCGGATACGAACACAGGCTAGGTCGGCGGCCAGCATGAGAGCTCAACCACTCTGGGAAAGGGCGTCGCGCAACGCAAACGCCTTTTCGATGACAGCCGGCGTACCTTGGGTGATTTCGTAGCTAGACACGTCCCGGCGGTTCACCCATTCGGCCGCGTCGGCATCGTCAGCGACTCGCAATGTCCCGCTCAACGGTTCACAGACGTAATCCACGAGGACGTAGTGGTACTCGATCTTTCCGTCGTCGTCGTAGATGATTCGGTCCAGCACTTCAACCGTATCCAGCACTCGAACGTCCAGACCGACCTCTTCGCGGACCTCCCGGCGGATGCCGTCGACCAAAGACTCGCCGAGCTCCAGCATGCCTCCGGGTATCGACCACAGTCCCTTGCTGGGCTCTCGGCCGCGGCGCACCAGCAAGACTCTCGGGCCGTCGGTGATGATGGCCCCAACTCCCACGACCGGCCGTGACGGATATCTACGGGACATTCTCTTTCCCGATTCCATCACACCCGCTCCGGGCAGGCAAGGTTGCCGGACTGGCACCCGGATCGAGTGGAATCGCTTGCCTGTTCATCATTACCCCGTGTCCCGGGTGTAACTTTCTAGTTTCTTTACTTGGCATCCAGTTTCGCCTAAGGTACATACTGTAAGGGAGGGAGACGTCTCATGGCTCTATGTCCGGATTGCGGGCAGACAGTCGACATCGCGGAAGACGACCTTGCCATCGGTGACATCGTCACTTGTGCGGATTGTGGCGCCGAGCTCGAAGTGGTAAGCCTGAAGGCACTCGAACTCCAGGCGGTGTTAGATGAGGACGAACTAGACGAAGACGTACTGGACGACGAGGAGTTGGAAAGGCATGAGCAACACTCCCGCAACGGTAGAAACCAGAATCTCAACAAGGAGAACTACGAAGATTTATAAGACACTCTGTCGACAGATCGTAGCGTGCTGCGTCGTGCTGCTGTATAGCGGGGTTGTGACGGCCGGCGCGAAGAAAAAACGAACGACGCAGCCACAGGCACTCGTTGCCGGGACGGTGTTCCAGAAGAGTGGCCGATTGCTGCCCGGCGCCAAGGTCAGTGTACTAGACGAAGAAGGCAAACTAAAGCGAGCACGCGGAATCACCGATCGGCGAGGCGAGTTCGCGATCCGCGTACCGGCGGGCAGGGCCCGCTATCGCGTTACCGCGCAGGCGAAGGGTTTCCAGTCACAGGAAAAGACAGTCGAGATCTACGAGAGTGAGAAGGTTAGTGTCAATTTCCAGTTACCGCCCAACCAGAAGGCAACCGCCAAGCAAAACTAGACGTCCAACTATTGATCCCAACGCCGCGGGCGAATGGAGAGAACAAATGAGAAAGTCGCTGCGCTTTTCGGCTGTGCTATTGGTCCTCATGTGGCTTACTGGTACGGCTGACTCAGCGCTGGCTCAGAAGAAGAAGAAAAAGGAAAAGCCCACACGCTCCGTCACCGGGCTGGTTTGGGATCAGATGGAGAACCCCATCGCGGGGGCCGTTATTCAGCTCAAGAACGTCCGCACGCTGCAAGTCAAGTCATTCATCACCCAGGAAAAAGGCAGCTACTACTTCCACGGTCTCGACCCAAACGTGGACTACCAGCTGACAGCACGCTACGAAGGTGTCAGGAGCCGAACACGAACCCTCAGCACCTTCGATGACCGCAAAGAAGTGATCTACAACTTCAAGCTGAAGCTGGAAAAGTAGCGGTCCGTTTTCTGGGCTCCCCCCCAGCAGGTAACCGCGCCCCGGACGTTGTACGTCAGTCTCGCCGCTGTCGAGCCGGCCCGTCCGGACGACTGAGTACCAACAAACCGCAATCGTGCTCGATCAATACGGCACTCAATGCCGTATAATGGGACTGTGCGCGAGAGCCAACAAAAGGTTACCGTGATCCTTCCTAGAGCGCTGGTCGAAAAGGCGACACGAGCCTCAGGAGTTGGCCTCACCCCGACCATCCGTCGAGGCCTTGAGGCCGTTATTGTGTCGGATGCTTACCGCCAACTGCGCGAGTCGAGAGGGAAAGTCCGGCTGTCAATCGACGTAAAGGAGTTGAGGCGCGATTAACCTCATCTGTGCCGACACCAACTGCTGGATAGCCTATCTGGCCGGGGAAGCAGGCTCTGATGTTGAGCTGCTCACGAGTGAGCTTGAGCAGGAAGCGGTCGTCATGTCCCCGGTAGTGCTCGCGGAGTTGTTCAGTGATCCTTCCCTAAGCAGAAAACTCCAGGAGAGCTTTCGCGCTCTGCCGATGCTCGACACCAGCCCAGGATTTTGGGAACGATCCGGTCGACTTAGGGCGCGGCTGAGGAGCGCGGTTATCGGCCCAAGTTAGCAGACACGCTGATCGCGCAAGGGTGCATCGACTATCGCATCCCTCTTTTGACGAGAGACCGCGACTTCCGGCTATTCGCTAAGCACGCGAAGCTTGGACTGGTCTTGCCGGCTTGATGAAGGATGGCCGGGGGGAGTTCAGGCTGAAGGTCGCTCGCGGCCAGTCGTGCCCCATAGCCGAGGCACCCGCAAACACTCAACGCAGCAACTGATGAGGCCCGGCAAGCTCAATGGCCTACAACACTGGTCCGATCCGCCAGGGAACGAATTCGCGGTGGCCGAGAGCTTCGCTGAACGTCTTCTTGCCGGACGCAATCCCTAGCAGGAAACGGTAGATTTTTTCGCCGGCTTGTTCGATGTCTTCGGCCCCTTCGGCGATGGTGCCGGTATTGATGTCCATGTCCTCGTCCATGAACTTTCCCGTCTGAGTATTTGACGCGATCTTGACCACCGGCACGGTCGGAAAGCCGAAGCAGCTGCCGCGGCCCGTCGTAAACAGGCAGACATTGCAGCCGCCGGCGGCCATACCCGTGACCGACGTAGGGTCATACCCGGGCGTGTTCATGAAAACGAAGCCGCTGGTGCCGATTCGCTCGGCGTAATCATAGACATCGGTCAAGGGTGAAGTGCCTGCCTTGGCCACCGCCCCCAGGGACTTTTCGACGATGTTGGTCAGGCCGCCGGCCTTGTTGCCGGGCGAGGGGTTACTGTCGAACGTAGGTGCGTCGAGGAATCCGGCCACATAGCGCTTGTACCAGTCGATCCTGGCTAGAAGCTTTTCGCCCACTTCGCGGCTGACGGCGCGGCGCGTGAGCAAATGCTCCGCCCCGTAGATCTCGGTCGTCTCGCCGAGACAGACCGTTCCTCCCTGCTTGGCCAGCAGATCCGAGCAGTAGCCGACCGCCGGATTCGCCCCAATGCCGGAGAACGCGTCCGACCCCCCACACTCAAGCGCCACGACCAGTTTCGACGCCCCGCATTCAACTCTTTCGAGGCTGCCAACTTCGGCGATCAGTTCCCAAACAGCCTTGACGCTATCAGCGACAACCCGGCGCGTGCCCCCGCTCTCTTGCAACGTGAACCCTCGCCGGGGTGCGCGCTCACTCCCGTTTTCGTCCGGACGGAGGTAATAGCTAATCTGGTTGACCTCGCAGCCGAGCCCCACAACGACTGCCGCGGCAACGTTGGGGTGGTCGGCCAGCCCATCGAGCGTCCGGCGAAGCAACTGGGTGTCGGCCCCCTCCGCCTGCCCACAGCCGTCGACATGAGGAAAACAGACGACGCCGTCAATACCTGTTCCCTCGAAGGACTCATCTTTAAAAGCAGCCTCGATCTTCTGCGTAGCGTGAGCCGCGCAATTGCTCGCACCAACAATCGCCACGTAGTTGCGAGTGCCCGCGCGTCCGTCACTGCGCGGGTATCCCATAAACGTGCGCTCGGGCAGCAACGGTACCTCCGTCAAATCGTTGAGTGACGTCGAGAACTCGTACTGGCGATCCTCGACGTCGAACAGCAGGTTGTGGACGTGGACCAACTCGCCGGGACGGATGAGTTCACGGGCCGTACCAATGTTCTCCCCATACTTGAGGACGGCGGTGCCCGCGGCGATATCTCGGACGGCGATCTTATGTCCGGGTCCGACTGCTTGGTGGATTTGGATCTCTCGATCGTCGACGGCGATCACACTGCTGGCTTGTAAAGGCACCCGGGCAACCACGACATTGTCCCGGCTGTTGAGCCGAATGAATGCCTCGTCGGGCTGAATGGCGGCGCCGAGATTTACAAGTCCCATGTCTGGTTGGAAGGAGTTCAGGCGGTCAGCCGGTGTCGAAAGGCCGGCGAGACCCAAGGCTTCCGGACGACCAGCTGTGCCGGTCGACGGTCGGCGTCAGACTCATCAGACTCCGCAAACCATACATCCTAACAGCTTGACTGGGCGGATTCGGAGAGAGAAACGCGCCTGTCTCATGGGTTCGAGACCCCGACGGCTCCGTTGCGCCAGGAGTGGAGCTGGAATACTAACCGTGCTCGGCGAGCACCCGTCCCACTTTGAGCAACAACTCAACGTCTTCGTCCGAAAACTCACGTTCTTCGATGGTGGCGATGCCGAGCGCCCCCACTGCGTGCTCGCCCGACATCAAGGGGACGCAAATGGAACCTTTAACGCCCGTATCCCGGGCTTGCGGACGCGCCGCGCCACTGGCATCGTTTTGCAGATTGCACAGGTTGACGGGTTCTTTGCGCTCAACCGCCAACCCGGCGATGCCTTTGCCCACGGGAATGGTCCGGATCACCTCAAGCAAGTGCTCCGGGATCGATCCTGCCCAGGCTTTGAGGTGCAAGAGATCGTCGCTTCCCAGTTCGTGGATCGTCCCCGTGTCAGCCCGAAAGTGGCGGAGCGCGAGGTCAAGAACCCGGGAAAGGTCGTGGGCGTGGTCTCGTAGTTCCTGCAAGAAAGCCTCTTCATGCATGGCGCTTGATCTCCATGATCCGACTACTTTTGTCCAACCCACTATTACCACGGGCGGTTCGTGGTTCGTAAGTTGCTGAAACTGGGGTAACCGTACTGCGCCAGGCGTCGAGATGAGTCTCGACGCGGCACGCTGAGAGCGTTCTCCACATCGCTGTCAAGCCGACCACATCCTGACAAACAGGGCGCCACAAGCAATTGGACGTTTACGCATGGGCTTTGGGCGCTGCCGGTAGAAGCCGTAGCGCAGGTGTTGGGCTCCTGTCTGCCGCGTCTGCCTTGCCGCGAACGCTCTCCGCCGACTTGGCCCCCGGGGCCGTCGACCGCTCGTTTTGTCACGCTAAAATGAACGGGGTTGCTTGGGCAAGTCTTCCGTTCAAGCATCCGATCTCTGATGGTGGCACAAGCGCTAAGGATGTCGCTCGCTTTGGCTGCTAGCTTGGCCCTAGCCGTGGAAGCGGGGAACACGCAGACCTTGGTGCGGTCAACCATCGTCGGGGAGCCGCTTCACCTTTTCAATACCGACAAGGCCGTTCTCTCGTCCGGGCAGCGCCGCACCGACTTCCCTTGTTCGGTGACGCCTCTGCCGCCTCAGCTTGAGTTTGATCTGGAGTTCCTTGCGGGTTATCGGTTCGACATTCCCCTAAGCGCCCTGGCGGGTGAGGGGTCGGCGATCCGGGTCCTGTTTAGAGTTCAGCCACTCGACGGGAAGCAGCGCGACTACTACTTCTCGGATCGCTATAGCGTTCCGCCCATCGAGGAGGGCAAGACCGGGAACATCACCCTCGTAGGGCGGTACAAGCTAGGACCGGGCCGCTATCAGCTGGACTGGCTACTGCGCGACGGCGCGGAGAGGGTGTGTTCGACTCACTGGCAAGTCAAGACGCCTTCCCTCGAGGATCTTGACGGCCTCGCGTCGACCGGCATGCCTAATTCCGTCGCGGCTCACCAGGAAGAGATCTTTGAGGAGGATCCTCCTATGCCGCGGGCGAGACCCAGGAACCTGCTGCATCTCAAGCTTCTGGTGAACTTTACACCCACCGACTTCGGTCAGTTCCAGCTGCGAAAATACGACCTCCGAAACCTCGTTTCCATACTGCGAGCCATCACGCACGAGCCGCGGTTCGGCACCTTCAGTCTGGTTGCCTTCAACATGCAGGAAGAGCGCGTGTTTTTTGAAGAGCAGGCCGTCCCTAGGGTCGACTTTCCTTCGCTAGGCGATGCAGTCGCATCTGTCAGGGGAGACACGGTCGACGTCACACAGTTGCAAGACCAAGAAAGCGGCTCCCGTTTCTTGACGGAACTGCTGCAAGACCAGCTGGGGCCCCAAGAGGCCGAGCCTGATGGAGTAATCATCATCGGCCCCAAAGTCTTGCTGGGAACCAGAATCCCGAGGAAGGCGCTCCGCGAGGCGGGTCGTGTGAGCTGCCCAGTTTTCTACCTCATCTACGATCGGACACCGCAAGCGCATCCCTGGCGCGACGCCATCAGCAACGTCCTTAGAGTCTACAAAGGCCAGGAGTACGCTGTCGCCGCGCCGAAAGATCTTGGACGCGCTATGAACAGTATGATCCGCCGACTGACCGCCAACGCAGAAGCCGTGTCGAGCTTTAAGCAACGGGGCGGCTTCGGGGCAGGCCAGGAGTGAGGAAGACCCTGTCCGGAAGCTGGACACGAGTGACTGTGTCTTTCTCTGTGTCACCGGAGGGAGGTACCCCCGACGATCGCTTCACGTGAAAGAAAAACAGCCCGTCACCGCCGCCGCCGCGCATCGGCTTCTGGGAGTGCATCGATCCAATCGCGGCGGAGGACTGGTGGCAACAGTCTAGAAGAGAGCCTTCGTCCTAGTTCACCGCTCCCGCAGGATTTTCCTCGAGTGTCTTGGTCAGCCTGGCGACCGCCGAGCTGATCTCTTCCCCGCCCTTGAGCCACTGCCGGTGCTCGAGCGACAGCTGCTCGTGCACGGCCTCGACAAATTGCGGTAGTGCCTCTTTGTTGCCACTCGCCGTAGCCCAGCGCACTTCATCGAGGCGCTCGCTCAGTTCTTGTAACGTCTGCCAAGTGCGCGCATATCTTTCCGAGTTGCGGGTATCTTGACCGACAGCCTCGCGGTTGGCCACGAGCGACGCGAACGCTTGAGCCGCGACGGCCACGGCGGCAATTCCCGCCCATTCAATCCCCTGTAGAACAACCAATCCGTTGGCTAGTGCGAAGACGCCCATGCTCCACGAACTCATAGAAACGGCGCCTTCCGACGCGGCCCGATGGTCTTGTCCTCGCCTAAGGTAATAAGTCCGCTGCACGTCGAGCTGGAACCGGCGAAAGTACTCAAGCTGCAGGATGCCTGTCTCTAAGTCGTCGCTTGGCTCGGTGACATGCGAAAAATACCTGAGGCGCTGACTCTCGGCCTCAGCGCGCTTCTCCATCCACCGGCTAAGCAGCTTTCCTGAGCCGATCTGATTCAGCCAAATGCCGGCAAGGACACCGCTGACCAGGCCGCCGACCGGCAGGACTACCGCGAGAGCCTCTCGCCACGGTTCCGACCAATCCGCGAAGTTCCCAAGTGCCAGAAGAGACCCCGTAAAGCAGGCCGCCACGAAGACGCACCACCGCGCGCGAGAAGAAAGCGATTGGAAACGCTTCTGTGCTTCACCGGCTTCATGGTCGGCCACCTGGTATGACTCCGCCTGGCCCTTGACTCGGGATCCCTCAAGCAGACCCGCTAGAGACGGCGCCCGCTCGCGAAACTGTTTAGCGTGGTCGAGGGGTGAAATTACGTAGTCATCAGGTTGGTTCTTCCCAACGGCCACACGCAGTTCATTGATCATGTTTTGCTGTACAGACATTTTTATCCCCGCGAGTTTGACTTTTATGCTACGTCCTGTCAACTTCTCGCAACTCGGACTTCGGCTCTTGATAATCGTCGGCTGTGGGCCTGTCCAGACGTGCCCCAACCTTTCTAGAGTCGATCCACTTCTTTATGATCAAACCGGTCAAAATAGGAAACAGGATTGAAGCCGTTATAATGCCGATTAGTGCGAGCTTCTCTCGCTGGACCTCCTGTTTCTTGTGTTCCTCGTCAATGGTGTCTTTCAGTTCCCTAATATCGTCTCTGGCTCCTTTTAGCCCCTCCTCCAGATGCTTGATGTTTGTCTTGTTCTCTGCTACATCCCGTACCATTTGACGGTCAAAGGTCTGCGGAGCGCTTTGGCTACAGAGCTGAAACGGTGCGCTCAGCAGAACAAGTGCTCGTAACACAGCACCAGTTTGCCGTCTCACCATGCGCATATCACCGTCTTCAAAGTGAATTGTATCAAGGATTTGGGCGCTGCCAGAGTTTAGCCGTCATTGCTTTGCCATCACGCGCAAAAGTCGAGGTGTAATACATTGATTCCGTTCTTCGGTCCAGACATTACTGAGGTTTTCGTGTGCGTTTGTGTTGTTCGCCCCCCTCACCGGCTGCCGGTCATCGCCGCCAGCTTGTCTTTGCCGTCGGTCAGCCATTCGACATTGAATCGCGCGAAGGTGATCTTTTCGTGGGGGCTCTGGTCGCCCCGCTCGTAGAGACACCCAATCGTCAGATCCTGCAGAACCGTAAGGGACGAGTAGGCGGACGGCCCAGCGTAAGTTGTTTACTGAAGGGCCAGGTCTTGCCCTCGTCGTGGCTGAGGCGCGCGGTCATGTTGTCGCGCTCCAGGCTCGCAGGATTCAGAAAGACGAGCCGACTCTTCGGATAGTGCAGTCCGTCGGTGTGAACGATCAAGCTGCCCTGGCAACGGGGCTCGATGAGGGTGAGCCGGCCGGCCCGCGTCTGGATTCCCGTACCGGGGCCGGGAGAGCCGGCGCGCCATTCGGGTTTCTTGACCATGGTCGTGATGTCGATCGGTTCAGACCAAGTCTCACCATCGTCAGCTGCACGACTATCGCCACGGGCTGCTGGACTAGGCCGGCGGCGCCAGCACTGATTGTCAAAGCCTTACGGGCCGATTTTCATGGGCGGACTGAAGCAGCGCCGCTAGCGTGGCAGCGTTCCCTCGGCTGTCGTCGAGCGAGATGACAGGCTCGCCGCCGTCCAAGATACTTGCTTCGACGCCCTCGAGTTCACACTGATAAGCGTTGGGTTTTTCGTAGGTGATGGTCTGCTCTTCGATGCCTGCCGCGCTGTCCCCAAAGGTCTCGCCGTCAGTTTCGCCCTCTCGCAAGATCGTGAGGTGGGCCGTCTCCCCAATACGGTTCAACCAAGGGTGGTCCAGCAGGATCCGGCCCTTGCTGCCAATTACCTGGGCGCTCCAACAGGCAGTGACTTGAAAACTGGACGCGATTTGAGCCAAGGCGCCTGAAGCGAAGCGTAGCTGGCCTGCGAACGACAGGTCGACGCCACTATCACTAAGGACCTGTTGGGCTTCCACCTCGACGGGATTGGCTCCAGTCACAGTGCGAGAAAAGCTGACCGGGTAGCTGCCTATGTCCCAGAGGGAGCCGCCCCCGAGGCTGGGGTCGAAGCGGATATCGCCTTCCCGCTCGAGTGTGAAACCAAAGAAGCCCTGAATAACGCGGATGTCGCCGATGTCGCCGTTGGTAACCCATTCCCGAACTTGTCTCGTCTGCTCGTGGTAGCGATACATGGCCGCTTCCTGTATGAGGACGCCGTTCTTGCGCGCAGCCTCCGTGATGCGGTCCCCTTCCTCGGCGGTAAGCGCCATCGGCTTTTCGCACAAGACGTGCTTGCCTTGCTCGGCGCTTTTGACGCACCACTCGGCGTGCATCGAATTCGGGAGAGAAATATAAACAGCATCCACTTCCGGATCGGCGAGCAGCCCGTCGTATCCCACATGCGCTCGCGGGATTTTCCACTCTGCGGCGTAGCGGTCTCCCGTCTCCTTTGTTCTGCTGGCGACGGCGACCAGCTCACTGCGCTCGGAGTTCCCAATCGGTAGGATCAATCTGTCGTTGATACGGGCCGTGCTCATCAAGCCCCAGCGCAGTTTTTTTCCTGCCATTACCCAGCTCCTTGTTGCGGTTATCGATCCAGCGAGTTGACCGTTCCACAATACTATCAAGCTCCACATCCAGCAGGTAGCTGACGGGACGCTCAGTCTTTGCTTTCAGGTAGGGACAAGCCTCTTGACTGCACAGCTCCCGGGGCTTAATCGTGCGTTCGCAAATCAAGCCTGCGGGGGAGTGTGCAGCTTACCACCCGAACAATCTTCCCAAGAGATCAGGGACGAATCGGAGCACTGGGTACAGCACCCGATCTATGTCACGATCGAACGATTCCGGACTGTACGCGTAGAAGAGCAAAACCCCGACAGCGAGTAGGAGAACGATTGTCAAAAGGTGTTGCCTCATGAGCGGTCGTCCTTAACTGGCGCTGTGGTGATGACAGCGCGGAACACGCTACATCATGTTGCGAAGTTCGACTTTCTTCCAGTCCTCTCCCACCTTGACCTCTACGCTGCTGGCGAGGATCGCGGCGTCGTGAAGAGCCCCCCTGACTCGAATCGCGGAACCAACGTGCTCCGCCAGAGAGGGTGAGGGGGCAATGATGATGTAGAACTTCTTGTCGTCGGTCAGCAGCGCTCCCGGCGTCCCATTGTTAAGGCACATGGTGCCGCATTTCTTGCCGGGGAAATGATAGTTGTAGGTGAGCTCGTTGTCGATCAAATAGCAGCGGCTGTCAACCAGCGTGCCTTCAAACGTGCCTCGCTCTTCTGCAGGCAACTGCCACGACACGAGCCCGCAGAACAAAATCAGTAGGTGGAGTTTAGCTATCTTTTGATGCATGCCAGCCCTCCGAGTGGGGCAAGGCGGCGAGCAGCATCCACCTCGCAGCCTAGCGGCGAATGCCTCGCCCACCGCTTGCCGGGGTCGCCTTCTGCAGGCCAGCCTACCACAACCGAACAAGAAATAATCTATGTAAACTGCAATGTCGCGTCCCATCAGTCCCTGAAAGCAGCAGGCCGTTTCCCGTGATCGATCCCGTGATGGCATCTGGGGTTGTCACTTCGGTCTCCTGAGATCGCCGTGGTAGTGGGCGGCGATAGCTCCCGAGCGTTGTGGTTGGCTTCGCTCAGTCCGTAGCCTCTCGCCGGCAGCGCGGGAGGCGAGATCCTGTCTTCAGGGGGCAAGGCGTTGCATTTCTAAAGCATGTAGGCGTATATTCAGGAACTCGGTGTCGGTGAGCGACCACCCGCCGGAAGGCAACCCAAGTTTGGAGCAGTGAGGCTATGAACATAAAAGTTGGTTCCGCCCCGGATTCATGGGGTGTTTGGTTCCCCAGCGACCCTAAGCAGATCCCTTGGCAGCGATGCCTGGATGAGATCGCAGAGGCCGGCTACGAGTGGACAGAGCTCGGGCCGTACGGATACCTGCCCACGGACCTATCCGTACTGCGCTCGGAACTCGAGCGCCGCAAGCTCAAGATCTGCGGAACATTCATGATGCCGCACTTGGAAGATGGAGACGCCTGGCCGGAAATCGAGAAAGAAGCCATGAACGTGGGCAATTCCCTGACCGCCCTCGGCGCCGAGTTTGTCATCCTGATCGACAACACCTACTCCGACGTCGACGGCAAACCGGTCCGTCCCAGCCGGCTGGATGACGACGGTTGGAAGACGAGCATCGAAAACACTCACAAAATTGCTGATCTCGTCATTGAACGGTTCGGGCTCAACCTCGTCTATCACCCTCACTCCGAAACCCACGTCGAATACGAAGATCAGATTGAGTTGCTCTTGGAGCAGACTGATCCCAGCCGAGTTTCCATGGCCCTTGATACCGGTCATCATGCCTACCGCGGCGGCGACCCGATCGCCTTTATGCGCCGCCATCACGACCGGATCCGCTATCTGCACCTCAAGAGCGTGGATCCAGAGATTCAGAAGAAAGTAGAACGCGAGAAGATCGCGTTCGCCCCGGCTGTCGCGACGGGGGTGTTCTGCGAGCTCGACCAAGGTGCGGTGGATTTTTTGGCGTTCCGGGACGTCTTGCGCGAAGTGAACTACGAGGGCTGGGCGGTTGTTGAACAAGACCTCTATCCCGCCGATTTCGACACCCTCCTCCCGATCGGGAGGCGCAACCGGGAGTATTTGCGGGAAATCGGAGTCGGGTAGTCCGGGCGGGGCGCCGGGCAGCGCCGGAAATTCTCGACCAGCATGATGTCGCCTTCGCAGTCCCTCCAACGCAGTACCTTCGCTCCAGACCAGCCCCGCAGGGGCATTGGATAATAGCCCAGGGCAATCAGCCCTGGGTACGAGGAGCGACAACCTCAGAAGCCTCGCAGGGGCGTAGGAAAACGGACCACCTATTTCCAAATATACCGTTCATCGAATTCAATGCCCTGCTTCCTCAGAAACGACAACAATTCGTCCTGAAACGACACTTTCCTATGATGTTCTTCTTGACCCGCGATGTATTCCTTCACTGCCTCCGTCTGGGAATGACTCACGCTGAATGCTCCATAGCCCGCCTGCCAGGCGAATGCGGCCTCCGCTGGAAACTGCTCGTGTACCCACCGGGACGATTTCGCTTTCACGATTCGCATCATCTCGGCGACTGAGATCGTGGGCGGCATCGATACCAACAAATGCACGTGATCGGATGTGCCGTTGATGATGAGGGCCTTCCCGCCTAGATCCCGTATGATCCCTCCCATGTAGGAGAGCAGCCGAGGCCTGATTTCGACCTTCAACAATGGCCGTCGTTCTTTGGTAGAGAAGATCACGTGGGTCAACAGGTGCGTGAAAGTCTGTGCCATGTTCCTGCGCCCTTACAGGGCTTGTTGAGTATTGTCAACCGTAACCCAGGGCTGATCGCCCTGGGCTACTATCCCCCGCCCCTGCGGGGCTCATCATTCCAAGGGCCGGAGCTGCCCGCCTCAGCTTTCCCTCGCCCCTTCGCGGCTCCTGATTCCGTGTGCGGCCCTTTTCCCTCGTGCCCCTGGGCTCCCGACTCTGTGCTCGGCCCCCTGGTACCAGAGCTGGTCAGCTCGGGCCATTATCTCCTACCCCTGTGCGGGGATCCTGATTCTGTGCTCGGCCTCTTGTCCCAGGGCTGGTCGAGCGGTTAGCCGGGCTCGCGGCGTCGTTGATCTTGAAGCCCCGCAGGGGCACCGGATCATAGCCCAGGGTGAAGCGAAGCGGAACCCTGGGTAAGAAGAGCCGAAACCGCAAAAGCCCCGCAGGGGCGCCGGATCATAGCCCAGGGTGAAGCGAAGCGGAACCCTGGGTAAGAAGAGCCGAAACCGCAAAAGCCCCGCAGGGGCGCCGGATCATAGCCCAGGGTGAAGCGAAGCGAAACCCTGGGTAAGAATAGCAACAGCCTAACAAGCCCTGTAAGGGCGCAGGAAACACACGCGGGGCTTCTGATTCCGTGTTCTGGCTATAATCCTGCCGCCGCTTCGCGGCTCCCGAACCCTCAATTTCTTCACGGACCCTCCGTTACCGATTGAAAAGCCACCCCTCTCAACGGAAATTTTCCACCAGCATCAGATCGCTCTGGGACTGATCGAGTTGCGTGTACAAGACCGACCGGCCATCGGGGGAAACCGTTAGGCCCATATCCGCTCCAACTCCGGGTGGAAGTGAATGGATCGTTGTCGCATGACCGGTAGCAAAGTCGAAAAACCGAATTAAAAAACTCCGGCCTAGTTCATCCGTATCCGGCGCCTGAATGAAGTAGATCCCCTGGGGCGTCACAGAGAAGTTGAAGGCAAGTACTGACTCAAGCACCTGGGTCTCCTCGCCTCCGCCTACGGGAACTTTCCAGAGGCTCGCTCTGACCTGGTTATCTCTGGTGTAGTACACAAATTTGCCGTCGGTCGATTCGAACGCCCAGAAGCCTCCGTCTTGGGTCACCTGGATGGCTTCGCCACCCCCAACCGACACCTTCCAGACCTCGAACCGGCCGCTGCGTCGGGAAGCGAAGTACATCCATTCGCCGTCTTGCGACCAACTAGGCACAGCGTCATCGGCAGGATGAGTGGTCAGGCGTATCGGGTTGCCTCCCCTGGCGCTGATGACGTAAATGTCTTGCTGCCCTTCCGGGTTCGAGTCGAAGGCGATGCGCCGGCCGTCGGGCGACCAGCGTGGCGTTCCAGAATGCGCACCTTCCTTTACAAACAACGGTGCGGCATTCGAGCCGTCCGCATCGCTCAGCCAGATCCCGTAAGTCCCCGTCCGACTCGATGAAAAAGCGATTCGCTTGCCGGCGGGAGAGTATTGCGGATTGTAGTCCTCGCGAGTCGATGAAATGAGGCGTGTCGCGGCAGCGGCGCCGCTTCCCGACTCGCGCAAGGGGAGGCGCCAAATGTTTGTGTCTCCGGATTCCTTCGTGTAAGCCAGCCGGTTAGCTCGCCCGGAGATGGCGGGGAGGCTTACTCGCTCACCGGCGACGGCCAATCGTTCCGGCTCGCCGGACCCAGAAACTGAAACTTTCCACAGACTCATAGACTCAACAAGCCAGCCGCTTGTATAGACAATCTCCCGCCCGTCGGGAGTCCAGGTAGGACTCCCGGATGGCAAATTCTGGGGTGTCAGCCGTTTCGGTTCTCCATTTGGTGTAAGGTCCTCGGCTAGGTCGAGCAGGTAAATGTCGGAGACAAGAAAGCGGAGTGTCCTTGCGAAGGCCAGACCTCGCCCATCTGGGGAAAAGGCCGGACCGAAATCGCCTAACGATTTCGCCGGCGGAGATGTCAGCCTGCGCTTTTCACCGCTCTCGGTTGACAGCAGGAACAGCGCGAAGGGGTCGCCGGGTGAAGTTCGGTCGCCCACGACGAGCCCCTTGTCGTTGGGGGCCCAGGCGAGGTTGGAGGAAAGGTCTCCTCCCACGTCGCTGATCTCAGCCACTAGGCGCTCAGGGCCCCCGATAGCCGGGATCAGAAGCACAGCAGCTTTCTCCCCAGTCCCTCGTAGGAAAGCGATAGTGCGCCCATCGGCTGACCAGGCCGGACTGAAGTCTCGGGCCGGGTCGGTGGTCAGCCGCAAAGGGGTCTCGGAGCCGATCATTTTGACGTAGATGTCGAGATTGTCCGCGTTTTCCCCGTCCCAGCAGAAAGCTACTTGGTTCCCGTCGGGGGAGAAGCTGGGGGATGATTCACTCCCCGGATAGCTAGTCAGCGGGACCGCCTGGAGGGGTTCCGGAGGCGCGTCATCAGAGGGCCCGAAGACGCCCATCCAGGCGCTGACGGCAACAGTGACGGCGATCACCACGGCAGCCGCGGCAATGTACCAACCCCTTCGCTGGACGGCCTTCGACGCGGGCTGCGCCCGACGGGTGTCGCGCGCCCCCAACTCGGTCTGCTTTTGCAATTCCCGCAGATCGACCAGCATCTCGCCCACGCGCTGGTAGCGTGACTCGGGGGTCTTGGCGAGGGCCTTATTGGCAATTCGCTCCATCTCCTTGGGGACACCCGTCCGCAGGGCCGACAGCGGCTCGGGGTCCTCGTTCATGATCGAGTACAGAACGGCCTTGTCGTAGTGGCCTTTGAAGGGGAGCTGGCCACTGATCATTTCGTAGAGCGCCACGCCCAGCGCCCAGATGTCGGTACGGTGGTCCACCGTCGCGCCTTCGGTCTGCTCCGGCGACATGTAGGCTGCCGTCCCTAGCCTGGATTCGGGCTTGGTGATCTTCGACCCACCCGCAAGCTGATCCAGCCCGAAATCCATGATGGTGACGAGTTGCTGCGAGCCCGCGCCTGTGATCATCAAGTTGGCGGGCTTGATGTCCCGGTGGACGACTCCTTTCTCATGCGCAGCTTGAAGGCCCTGCGCCGTTTGGGTGGCGATATCGAGCGCGTCTTTCAGCTTGAGGGGTCCGGCCTCGATCCTTGTTTCGAGGCTGTCTCCCTCGATGAAGGCCATTGCGATGAACGTGCGGCCGCCAGCCGCCGCGATCTCATACACGGTGCAGACGTTTGGGTGGTGCAACGCAGCGGCTGCTTTGGCTTCCCGCTCGAACCGCTTACGGATTTCCTCATCGGAGACAAGATGTGGCGCCAGAAACTTCAGCGCAACGGGGCGGTCCAAGGACGTGTCCTCGGCCTTGTAGACCACGCCCATGCCGCCTTCACCGAGCTTTTCGGTGATCTTGTAGTGCGAGATGGTTTGCCCGATCATGGCTACGTCATGAGCTTGGGCTGGGGTCGTCCCACGACTGCACGAGGCGGTTTAGCTCAGCCAGTCGCTTGAGTAATCCGGGCAGCAGATCAAGTCGCAGCGCGTTCGAGCCGTCGGAAAGGGCGCGCTCGGGAGCCTCGTGAACTTCCATGAACACGGCGTCCGCGCCCGCCGCCACGCCGGCTCGAGCCAGTGGCTCGATGAACTGAGGCTGGCCGCCGCTGCTGCCTTCTTGCGCACCGGGCAGTTGCAGGCTGTGCGTAACATCGAACACCACCGGATAGCCGAGCTCCCCCATGATCGGAAGGCTGCGAAAATCCACGGTCAGATTCTGGTAGCCAAAGCTTGTCCCGCGCTCGGTCAACAGAATCTTGTCGTTTCCGGTAGCTGCTACTTTCTCGGCGGCGAAGCGTATTTCCGACGGCGAGAGGAACTGGCCCTTTTTGATGTTCACCACCCGCCCGCTGCGCCCCGCTTCCACCAACAGATCTGTCTGCCGACACAGAAAAGCGGGGATCTGCAGCACATCGCAAACTTCAGCCGCCGCGCCGACCTGTCCGACTTCGTGGACGTCGGTGAGAACGGGGAGTCCGGTCTGCTCTTTGACCTCTCCAAGGATCCGAAGACCCTCTTTGAGGCCCGGCCCCCGATACGAGGCTTGGCTGGTACGGTTGCCTTTGTCATAGGAGGCTTTGAAGATCAGCGGCAGGGCGGCTTCTTCGGCGGCCTGCTGGACGGACCGTGCCGTCCGGATTGCGTGCTCTTCGGACTCAATCACGCAGGGACCGGCGATCACCGCCAGGGGGCAGCCGTTTCCGATGCTCAGCGAGCCGATGCTTACCGCTTTCATTGTTTTCTGCCTCGTCCGCGATTGAAAGAATCTAGGACTGGAAGCCGTGAAAAATAACCTCAGCCTCAGGGCAATGAATTGCGACCAAGCGTCGACAAGAGTGTCGACGCGGCAGACGTAGGCGTCTGCGCCACAACATCAGACACCGCAAGCCCAACGGTCGAGCTCCGAGCGCAGGGCAACAATTGCCCCGGTGGCGCAGGTCCCTAGACCTGCTGGAGTGAACCCCAAAAATGAGACAGTTGTGTTAGCGACACTTTAGCAGGGAAAGGAACTGCGAGTGGGCAAGAGACGAGTTTACAGGTTTCCCGAGGAGTACCGGAGGATGGCACTGGAGCGGCTGAAAAGCTGCCACAGCGTGACAGCGCTATCGAGAGAGCTGGGGATTCATCGAGGGCTGCTGTACAGCTGGCGAAATCGGATGGAGCCGAGGGAGGAGGGGTCAGCTCCGCCGGCCGCCTCCCGCGAGCGGGAGCTACGCCAGGAGATCCGCGCCTTGAAGCGGCTGTTGGGGGACAAGACGCTGGAAGTGGATTTTTTCAAAGGTGCCTTCGAAAAAGTCGCGGCTCGACGCCAGCGCAGCGGCGGTTCTGGCGAGAAGGCGTCTACGACCAAATCCGGGAGTTGATGCCGATCGAAGGCAGACTGAGTGTCGAGCGGATGTGCTGGCTGGCCCCAGTGAGCCGGGCGGGTTTCTATCGCTCTTGGCAAGAGCAGATGCCAGAGGAAGAAGACATGGAAGTGCGGTCGGCGATCCAGAAGGTTGCCCTCGAACATCGGCGACGCTATGGCTACCGCCGGGTGACGGCGGAACTCCGCCGGCGGGGAATGTTGGTGAACCACAAGCGCGTCGCGCGGATCATGCGCCAGGACGGCTTGCTGGGGGTGCAGCCGCGGGCGTTCGTGACCACCACGGACGCCGATCATCCGCTGGAGGTTTACCTCAACCTAGCCGCCCGGATCAAGCTGCGGGGGATCAATCAGCTGTGGGTGGCCGACATCACCTACATCCGGCTGAAAGCCGAGTTCGTTTATCTGGCCGTGATTTTGGACGCCTATTCGCGGAAGGTGGTGGGCTGGGCGCTGGAGCGAACGCTGGCCACCCGCTTGCCGCTGGCGGCACTGGAGCAGGCGATGGCCGAACGGCAGCCGCCGCCGGGCCTAGTCCATCACTCCGATCGCGGCGTGCAGTATGCTTCCGGCGCCTACGTGAGGAGCCTGCGCCGGCGCCAAGCGATCCCCAGCATGAGTCGGCCGGCGAACCCCTACGACAATGCTAGTTGTGAGAGCTTCCTCAAGACGCTCAAGCGGGAGGAGATCTACGCCAACGAATATCGGGATCTCGACCACCTGCGGGCGAACATCGAAGACTTCATCGAGCGCTACTACAATCGCTGCCGCCTGCACTCGGCACTGGGCTATCGGCCCCCCGAGGAATTCGAGCGGGCCGCTGGAACGAACCCAGCTTGCGCCGGAGCGACGATGAGTTTTTTTAGGCAGCAGGAGATCTATCGATCCGATGGGAAGGGGCTGAGGAACGGGAAGCCGACCGAAGCCGGCTCCCCGGACCATCGTTTCGATGAGTCTCCGGCCGGCTATTCCTCGGCGGGTTGGTCTCCACCAGAGCCCGCCTCCGCTTCACCAGCCGAGGACCATGCTAGAGGAAAACAGACTGTTGGGAGAAGGAAAAACCATTGAACGGCGAGTGTCGCTATCGCGGATTGTCTCAGCGGAGGGGTTCACCCCAGCATGGAGGTCTGGGGACCTGCGCCACCAGGACCGGTTGATGCAATACGCTCGGAGCTGTGATGTCGGGCGTCGATGCCCGACTCTTTGGTGCAGCCGTAAAACGGCTGGCCTAGCGACGGCGTAGAAAAGCCGCGTTGAACGCGGCTCGAACGTCAATGGCTTGCGGTTTACCACGGTCGAAACGCGCAGCTAAGAGAGCCGCCGCCACGGCTGCTCGTCCGGGGACCGGACTACGCTCGGCCTCCGGGCCCGCTCCGTCCAGCCCTCCCCCGGACGAAAAGTGTTACCCATGTGCCCGGACTCAAGTGTTACCCATGTCCCCGGTTTGTACCCCCTGCGGGCTCCCTGCGTCCGGCCCCCTCCCCCGGACGAAAAGTGTTACCTATGTGCCCGGACTCAAGTGTTACCCATGTCCCCGGTTTGTACCCCACGAATGGGCGGACACGGCGGTCCGCCCCTACAAAGCAAGGTTTATTCAACGCCCGTCGTCTCAACGCTGGTGAGAAAACCGGGCTAGCGTGTTGACGGTCAACAGCGCCGCAAGTCTCGGCAGAACCACCGCCGAACCACGCGCTGGATTAGCAGACGGGACAATGCCTCCAGATCAGTGTCCGGATACGAGCAGTCACAAGAAAACAGGAAATCTATTTCCCTTAATATCAGCAAGGTAGCGTCACAGAGAGGGTGAAAATCCGATTTCCCGCGTTATGCTGAAGCCGAAACTGCCTGAACACTCTCAGAAAGTAGTTATTCCGACGCTTTAAATACGATTGTTTTCTCTCGAAAGGAATTCATATGGGTATGAAGGAAGGTTGGGGAAGCAGGCTCCTTCCCCCGGCCCTGGTTTTTGTCGCGCTCGCCGGATATGCGCAAGCCATCACGACGACACGCATTCAAGACACGCTGTTCAACGCGGACGGAACCAAGGTGAAAGGAAGATTGACGATTGAGTGGAAGGGTTTCACCGCTTCCGACGGCACGACGCTGGCAACGAGCTCGGTTAAGGTCAAAATCGTGCAGGGTGTGCTGATCGTGGACCTTGTTCCCAACGACAACACGACGCCGCCCGGAACGAGTTACACGGTGACCTATCTGCTCGACAACGGGCCACGGTTCGTCGAAACCTGGTCCGTGCCGGAAAGCGCTACGCCGGTGACGGTAAGTGACATTCGCATTGGCCAGCCTCCTCCGACCGGGGGCGTGATCAGTATGTCCCAGGTTTCGGGTCTGGTCGCGGCCCTCGACGGCAAAGCAGACGTCGATCAAACCAACGTGTTTACCGCGGAACAGGTCATTCAGGAAAGTAGCCCTGCCTCGACTCTTTTGTCGTTACGCGATAGCAGCGGCACGAATTCCATTGGTTTCAACCTCCCAGCGTTGACCACGAGCACGCTGTACACCTTGCCGGTTTCCGACGGTCTTCCCGGGCAGCAGCTCAGCACCGATGGCGGTGCGAATCTCTTCTGGTCGGCCGCCGGAAGCGGGGCGACGGGAACGTCGTATGAGATTTTCCAGGACTCAGGCACGGCGGTGGCGCAACGAACGGTAGCAAACTTCTCGAGCGGCTTGACGGCCTTTGACAACGTAGGGTCCACGCGCACGGAAGTGCAGCCGGTCTATGGCACAACGGCCGGAACCATCACAGAAGGCAACGATGCGAGATTGTCAGACGCGCGGACGCCCCTTGCCCACGCGCCTTCGCACGCAAGCGGGGGGTCGGATGTGGTGACACCCAGCAGTATTGGCGCCCTGACGAATACGAATGATGTGATGAATGGGGCTTCGCCGGGCGCGCCCGTCCTGATCGTAAGAGGTATCACCGGACAAGCCGCTTCCGTGCAAGAGTGGCGAGACGGCAACAATGATCTGTTGGGACTCATCACGCCCGACGGGAGCGCATTCTTCCGCGAAATGGGTTTGGCCACCAAACTCGGCGGCACGGTCGTAAGCCAATTCTTTCAAATCGACGGCAAGAACAAGTTTGCCTTCTCGGCCTTTGATACGGCGCTTAACATATCCCGCTACGATGACGCCGGCAACTTCAAGGACACGGGATTTCAGATCCTTCGCGACGGCGGAACGTTCGTCAACACGCCGTTTACGGTGAGGAGTCTCACCCCGGTGACGGGAACGACGACGCTGACCGTAAAGGCCGGCGAAGGCCAAGCCACAACGAAACTGCAAGAGTGGCAGAACAACGCCGGTACCGTGCTGAGCAGCGTGGATGAGATCGGGAACCTGGAGATGAACGGTCGCTACATCGATTTTGACCAGATGACGGCTCCGCTGCCTCCGGCAACCAACCGGGTAAGACTGTTTGTTGATTCCGCTAGCGGCGAACTGTCGGTTAAAAAAGACACGGGGTCGGTGATTTCGCTGGAGCAAGGCACCGGCGGGCCGGGAAGCACTTTTGCTTTGTTCCACGATGCCGAGACACCGACCGGCGCGATCAACGGCGTGAACGCCACGTTCACCCTTGTGACAGCACCCAATCCAGCCGCCAGTCTTGAACTGACCAGGAACGGCATCGTGCAAGAGTCCGGCGTAGACTACACGGTGAGCACGAGTGTGATCACCTTCCTGGCCGGCGCGATTCCACAAACCGGCGATACCCTGCTGGCTTGGTATCGCAGTGACGGGTCTAATGCGGGCGGCGATTTGACGGGCACCTATCCCAACCCAGTCGTCGCGGGAATTCGGGGCGCCGTGGTGTCGCCCTCGGCGCCATCGGACGGCGAATGCTTAGTATGGACGTCGTCTTCGAACCAGTGGGAGCCGAAAACCTGCGCCAAGGTGACGCAGTCGTTGCAATGGCACTTCGCGGGCACGCCAACGACGGGTAGTCAGCCGATGACGCTGATGATTCCGGAAAGTGTCGTCGGAGGTTCTCTCACCAACTCGCGCATCGTCGTCAACACGACAGGTGGTCAGACGGACTTCAACATCGAACGCTGCACGTCGAATTGCACGACGTCTTCAGCGGTGTTTAGTTCTGTTTATGCCTCCGACATCACTTTAGCTTTGGGCGCCCGCACCGTGACCGGAGGCACACCGACCTCGACGACGGCCAACGCCGGAGACCAATTTCGGGTGAGTTTCAGCGCGGTGGGTTCCGGAGTGGCTGATGTCACCGTATCACTGACGTACAACTACACGGCGGCGCATTAGGGCGGTGGAGTTTTTGATCAAGGTTCAGGGCACGGCATGGTGTGCCCGGCGGCGGCCAGAGTTCGCCGCTGCGGGCCGGAGGCCCGCGCCACGGGCCGCAGGGTCCTTATCGGGTTTAGTCATGGCCCGAGCTTGGGCAAGGGGCCCTGCTGCCCGATCACGTCAACGCCGACGCCTTATGGTGCGCGAGGAACAGCGACCGTAGTGTCGGGGTGGATCCCGGCGAAAACTAGCCCGCGGAAAGCGCCAGCGAAGGCTGAGCCTCAAGATCGAAGCCAGAGTGTTCGCCGCGCAACAAGCGGGGATGGGCGGCCGCGGCGATCATCGCGGCGTTGTCGGTAGAGAGCGCGAGGCTCGGGAAATAGAGCGGGTACCCGATTGAAGCAAAGCGCTTGCGGAGACCCGAATTCGCGGCCACGCCTCCCGAGACAATGACGGATCGCACGGGTTCGTTCTCGACCGCTTGAATCGCGCGGCGCATCAGTTCTTCCACCACCCTGTTTTGGAATGAGGCGATGAGATCAAGTGTGTGCTGCGAAGTGAGCGCCTTGATTTCATCGATCGCCGGTGTCGGCGGTGAAACGAACAAGCGACGACGACGCGCTATCTCCTCCTCCATCCCGGCGGCGCGGACGTAGCGCAAGACAGCTGTCTTCAGGCCGCTGAAGCTCAGGTCGAGCGGGTTCCCCTTCATGCGGGAGGACGGAAGCTTCACCTTAGAGGGATCGCCCAGTGGCGCCAGCTTGTCGATCAGCGGGCCTCCCGGATACCCCAGGCCGAGCAGTTTAGCGACTTTGTCGAAAGCTTCCCCCGCCGCATCATCCCGCGTTCGCCCCAACAGGCGATAGTCGTATTGGCCAGGAGCGGGGCACTCGACGAAGAAAAGATGCGAGTGCCCTCCGCTGACCACAAGCGCCAGAGCCGGGAACTCGATTTCGCGACCGTCCTGTTTCTGCTCCAGCACAACAGCGTGAATATGTCCCTCAATATGATTGATCCCCAGCAGAGGAATGTCGAGCGACATGGCCAGCCCTTTGGCGAACGTGACACCCACAAGCAGTGACCCGACGAGGCCGGGGCCCTTCGTTACAGCCACGGCGTTTAAGTCTTGATATTGGATAGCTGCTTGCTCGACAGCCTCGCGCACGACAACGACTACGGCGCGTACGTGCTCTCGTGCAGCCAGTTCAGGAACAACGCCCCCATAGCGCAGGTGGGTACTCAATTGAGACGCTACGACGTTCGAGAGAAGCCGCTCACCCGATTGGACGACCGCAGCGGCTGTTTCGTCACACGACGTCTCGATACCCAGGACGTACACGGTGATTGGCGGAATAACAGAAGGAGGAGTTACCCCCGAAAGGCCGGAAGCGTTTCGGGGGCAACAAGGTAGCCTAAGGACTGCAAATCCTTAGAGCTTACGTGTGGAACAGTCGTCCGGCAAGTGGCCGGTCCACATGAGTCACGTCCCGCTCGCTGAAAAGCGGGAAACGGAACGTTGGAGCAGCCGGTTTAACAGTCGGCCACCTCGCCAGACATAGGTTCATCACAATCGTTCATGTTCTGGATCACCTCCTTTCGCAGCGATATCTCCATGCTAAGGGGCGGCGGCAAGCAAGTCAACATTCGTAGAAGCGGGCCGGCCGGAAAGGATGGGTTACACTGGTGCTTGGTTGCACAAATTCACGCCGACAATCCCTGGACCGCTCCCTCACGGGTCTGTGAAAAAACCTTGAAACAGTCAGCCTCGGCTCAAGGCGCCGTTGATTCTAAGTGACTTCATAGGACGCCGCTTGTGACAGTCCCCGGTTTTTTCACACACCTCACGGTCGCGGCTCGGAAGACTTTAGAAACCAACCACTCCGGGCCAGCCAGACGATCGGACGGTCGTTCGGGAAGGACTTCTCAAATGACGCGAACTCTTGCGGCCAAGCACTAGGCGCATGAAGCCCGCCATCCGTACCAATAGCCTAGGCAAGTTGTACGGGACCAAAGCGGCTCTGCAGGGGCTGGATTTGGAAGTCCCCGCGGGCAGTTTCTTCGGGTTTCTAGGCCCAAACGGCGCCGGGAAGACCACCACTATCCACATCCTAATCGGCCTGCTGCCCCCGACATCGGGGGAGGTGGAGGTCTTGGGAATGAAGGTTCCCGACGAAATGACGGCCATTCAACAGGCGATCGGCGTGGTGCCTGACGAGTCGCTGCTTTTTGATCGCCTCAGCGGGCTGGAATTCCTCGAGTTCGTGGCGCGCATGTACGGCCTCGAGCGAGCAACAGCGTTGGCAAGGTCACGCGAATTGTTGGGGCTTTTCGAGCTCGACGCCGATGCGGCGTCGTTGATCGCCGACTATTCCAAAGGCATGAAGAAGCGCCTGGCCTTGGCAGGGGCGTTAATTCATCGGCCGAAGCTGTTCTTGCTGGACGAACCATTCGAAGGCGTAGACCCGATGGGCGCCCGCCTGATGAAGGAGATCCTGATCCAGCAGGTGGAACAGGGCGCGACCGTGTTCTTGACCTCGCATGTGTTGGAGGTGGTCGAGCGGCTCTGCGATCGGGTGGCCATCATCGACAAGGGCAGGATTGTCGCCGAAGGGTCGGTGCCCGAGCTGCGATCGGCGGAGGAGACGCTGGAAGACATCTTCGTCCGGGTAGTGGGTGGCGAGAAGGCACTGCAACGGCTGGAGTGGCTCTAGGATGCGGGCTCGGCAGCAGATCTATGCGCTTTTAAAGGTGCAGCTCCTTTCTGTGATCAACGCCCTGCGTCAGCAACAGGGGCTGCGCGGGAGGCTGGTTTCCATTGTTTTAGGGACCCTGTGGTACCTGCTTTGGACCGCCGCCGCGGTTGGCTGCGCACTTGTACCTAGCATGATTGGGCGCGAGGACGTGGAGGCCGCGCTGCCGGGCGTGCTGCTGTTCATGATGGGTTACTGGCAATTGGCCCCCTTGGTCACGCTTTCCCTCGGCGTCTCTCTCGAGATGGGCAAGCTCAGGATGTACCCCATATCGATTGGGAGCCTATTTCTGGTCGAATGCCTGCTACGACTTGGCACGGGCTCGGAGATAGTGCTTTTGCTGATGGGGTTGTTCGGAGGGCTGGCGTACGCGGATTCGCCCTACTTGGCCCAGCTCGGGGGCGCGTTTGTGCTGTTCGTCGCCTTCAATGTGTTTTTCTCAGCCGGGATGAGAAACCTCGTCGAGCGCGTGTTCAGGAGGCGGCGACTGCGCGAAGTGGTTTTGGTGCTGCTGGTCAGCTGCACCATTCTTCCCCAGGTATTGATCTGGAGTGAGGCGGCTCGGAACGTCGCTCGGGACATATGGACGAGTGGGCTGAGCATTCCTTATTGGGTGGCCCCATCAGGTCTGGCGGCGCGAATCAGCGTAGGCGGGGGAGACGCTGAGGATTGGATGATTCTGACCGCGATGGTCCTCGCGGCGGCCGGGTTCGGGTTCTATCAGTTCCGCCAGATGTCACAACTCAGCTCGAGCGCGACCAGCAGCGTCATGCCACGGACCCGGGGCTGGGTCAAGCTACAGGGAAGACTCGTTCGGCTACCCTCTTACATCCTGCCCGACCCGCTCGGAGCGCTGGTGGAAAAGGAAATTCGCTACCTGTGGCGCAGCCCACGCTTTCGCCTGCCGTTTTTCATGGGTTTTACGTTCGGGGTCATCGCGTGGATTCCGATCATGAAGAACTGGCAACCATCGATCGGGAATTGGCTGGAACAGAGCGCGGTGACATTTGTTAGTCTCTACGCGCTCTTGTTGCTGGGACCGGTGATGTTTCTCAACCGCTTTGGATTTGACCGAGACGCCGCCCGCTTTTACTTCTGGCTTCCGTTGTCGTTTCGTACTTTGCTGGTGGCGAAGAACCTGACGACGTTAGTCTTCGCGCTGCTCGAAATAGCCCTGGTGTGCGGAGTTTGTCTACTCATCGGCCTCCCCGTGGGGATACCCGAAAGCCTGGAAGCGTTTGCTGTCGGGTTGATCGCGCTCCTCTACTTGATGTCGGTGGGAAATCATATGTCCGTTCGCCACCCTGTGGCCAGCAACCCAGATCGCATCTCCCGAGCCGGTCCTGGGCACGGGCTGCGGGCAACTGTGCAGTTCATGTTGTTCCCGCTCTCGCTGCTGCCACTATTGGCGGCCTACATTAGCCGCTATCGATACGACAGTCTCGAGGGATATGTCGCGGTGCTAGCTTTGGCGGCTACAGGGGGGGGCACGCTGTATTTGGTAACGCTCTCGAGAACGGTCCGCTACGGACGGCGTCACCGCGAGTTGCTGTTGTCGCACCTGACTCCCGGAGGAGATCCGGTAGTGTCGGAGTGAGCCGAGGTAGAGTTAGCGCGCCGGCGATCCGCTGCTGCAAAACGAAATTGGCTAGTGGGAAGCTTTGGCGCGAAGGTGCTCTACTGGTTGACCATCCCACTGGAACCTTTCGACGATATCAGCCACACTACCTTCGGCAACAATGCGGCCTCGGTCGAAGAAGGCTGCCCGGTCCGCCAGGGCGCGGGCCGAGTCCGCGTGGTGGGTAACGAGGATTTGGGCTTGTGGCAACTCTCTCAAGATGGAAAGCAAATTGGCTCGGGAAGGGGGGTCGAGGAACGTGTCGGGCTCGTCAAGAAGAAGGACAGCCGGATTCATGGCAAGCAGACCGGCGAGCTGTACCAGACGCTTCTCCCCTGCGCTCAGGTTTTGGGGCTGGCGCTCAGCCGCCGACTCCATGCCGACTCGTTCCAAAGCGGAGCGGGAGAGCCGCATCGCATCGGTTGGATTCACCCCAGAATTCAGTGGCCCGAATGCAACGTCCTCCAGAACGGTGGACATCACTAACTGGTCATCCGGGTGTTGGAACAGAAACCCAAGCTTTTGCCGAGCGAAGGCCAGGGTTCGCTTTTCCAGGCGCTCCCCGCAGATCGTGACCTCCCCGGCCCCGTCGAGAAGTCCAAGAACGCGGAGCAGAAAAGTGGTCTTGCCGGATCCGGTGGGACCCATTAAAGCAACGGTCTCACCACTACCGAGCGAGAAGTCGACGCCGTCCAGACCGACGGCACCGTCCGGATATCGGTAACTGAGTCCGGAAACCTCGATCAGCGAAGGTTTCATAGTGGTGAAAAGCCCAGTGGCCCCACCGTGTGCGTGGCCACCTGCACTAGTCCGAGCAGAGTAAAGAAGACAAGCAGGAAAAGCCAGTCCTCTCGCGCGAAAGACGATGTTTCAAGGGCGATCAAACGGCCCCGAAATCCACGCGCTAGTAGAGCCCGGTGAACTCGTTCCGCGCGGTGATAGCTGCGAAGAAAGAGCAAGCCGACTGTTCCGGCAGCCGCTGTCCACCACGGTCGCCGAGTTTGGGGGGCGCGGCACTGCCTGGCCCGCCGCATGCTCTTGGCTTGTTCATACACGACGGAGAGATAACGATAGAGGAAATGCACGACCGTGAGAAAGAAGTGAGGCACCCGGAGCCGATCAAGTGCGTCTAACAGCGTGGGAAACGGTGTAGTGGCCATTAGCAGAGTTACGGTGCAGGCTGACAAGTAAGCGCGCCAAAAGATTGTCAGACCGCGAGTGGGGTCGCCGCCGAACAAGTTCAATAGGACCGCCCCCGCCACAAACGGCGCCACGATCAGGCCGCGCAATAGAACTCGCCCCAACGGCAGCTTCGCCACTTTTGTCCCGGCAAGCAACAAGGCGAAGCAGGCCAAGTAAAGAATTGGATCGGCAGGATCGGCAAGTGACAGCGACAGCAAGAGGCTCATCGTCGCCGCGATTTTGGTAATAGCGTGCAGCCGGTGGATAGGGCTCGTTCCTCGCGCCCAGAGTTCGAGAGTGAGGCCGTGCACCCTTAGCCGTCTTCCTTTTTCCTGGGGACCAAGCGGCCCAATAACACCCCCAGCCCGCCCAGGAGCACCACTCCCAGCAGCCCGGCGGAGAGCCGGGCAAGCCAGACTGGTCCGAACATTCGAGTTTCGTAGTCCGCAAAGGGACTCCAGCCTCCCTCCTCAACAGCAAGATCGGCGAACCCGAGCGAAGCGGCGACGCTTTCGAGCCCGTCCGGACCACAGGGAACAAGCAGAATCCGCACTGCGAGGATCGCAACGGATAAGCACCCGAACAAGATTGCAATCTGTTTCATCTTCCCGGCAGTTCGCCGGCGTATGCAAACTCGGGATTCAACCGCTCCATGGCGGCCAAACTGGCGGTTGTGATCAACCCCTCGGCGACTCCCAGCAAGGCATGAATGGCCAACATCATTGTGAAGACCGAGGCCGAAGGAGCCACCCGCGAGAAACTCAACTGAGTTGACGCCAGCAACGCCACTGCCATCAGAGACATCCACGCGCCCAGAAAAGCCGCCGCGCGACGAGTGCGGGCACTCGATGTACGAGACCATCTCAGCGGGAGGTACGCAACCCAGACACCGACAACCGCCAGGTTTAAGACGTTCGCCCCAAGCGCGAGTACTCCCCCGTCTTGGAAAACGAGGGCCTGTACGACCAGGATGGCGGTCATCACGACCGTGGCGGCGCTGGGACCGAGTGTGGCTGCGAGCAACGCGGCCCCGGTTAGGTGCCCGGACGTTCCAACCCCCAACGGGAAATGGATCATCTGCGCGGCGAACACAAAGGCGCCCATGACGCCCAGCAAGGGTGTCCTCGAGGTCTCGAAGCAACGCTGAGTTCGGCGCAAGCAGTAGCCTACAGCAGGGGCAGCAACCGCGGCGGAACCGGCCCAGACAGCGGTCGAGAGGAATCCGTCGGGAATATGCATCAGGAAGGGCTTCCACGTTAGCACGAATCTTAGATTCGTGCGACTCCTAGAGTTGTAATGTAATCGCGATCAGAGGAGATCTTCGCGAGACCCACTTTCACCGTCGGGAGCTGAAGCGTGCGGACAGACCTCGACCGTGTGAGGGTCTCTCGCGTAGTCGAATGCAGCGTCGGCAATCTAGGCGGAAAGCCATCGAGCCACCTTCACAGTCCGAACGATCGGCTGATTGCCAGGACCCTACAATGACCTACCACCAGGTGGCCAACGTAGGGTTCAACTGCGCCCGCACCATTCAAGAAACAGAGGGCTAAGCGGCACGCGCCTCGTAACCGACGAGCCTCTCACGCACCTCGCCTCGCCACCTCGTGGGGAATGCGGGCTAGAGAGAAGCCCTTCGGTGAATCTCGGAGTCGACGTATCTGGGGGAAAAACGAAGGCTAATCCCTAGTGGACGCTGCCTGGAAGCCGAGGCGCTTCAGTAAGTTCTGAAACCGAGGATCATCGTACAGCGGCTGAAGCCTTCGATCGACGTTGAGCCAGATCATCGACCGTGAGCGCTCACGATAACCTGCTTCGAGCTGTTCCATGGCCTTGTCTTTGTCGCCCAGGCCGAGGTGAACAATCGCCATATTGAAGGGCGAGACGTACCTTTCGTCTGCCAGTTTCTCGAGGTCTCGAAGGACCTGACGCGCCTGGCTTGGGTGTCCAGCCCGACCATAGACGAAACCCAGTGATCCCAAGGGAGCAGGGTTCTTGTCGGAAAGCAACGCCGCCTTCGACAACGCCGCCGTCGCTTCGTCGTAAGACCCTTTACGCTCGTCGACGTCGCCAAGCACCCAGTGCGCGGCCCAAAAGTTCGGGTTCAGTTCGAGCGCTTTTTCTACCTGCTCGGCCGCCTCGTCGTAGAGTTCGGCCCGGTAGTACTGTTGGGCAAGGTTGACGTTGGCTGCCAGCGACAGGGGATCCAAATCTCGAGCGCGCGTGGCCTGCGCGATCGCCTCTCCACTCTGTCCGGTGACTTCGTAATAGAGGGAATACCACAAGTGGCCTTGCGCGTAACTTGGGTTCAACTCCGTCGCTCGGCGAAATCGTCGCCGCGCCTCCTCCAAATCCCAATCGAATTTCAGGGCAATCACGCCGAGCACGCCGTGAGCCTCGGCGAGAGAGCCATCCAGTTCCAAGGCCCGCTGCGCCGCCTCTTTGGCTCGCGGCAGAACGTCGCTGGGACGCTCTACCTCCATTCCGTGTCCGCCCAGTAGACAGTAGCACCCGGCTAATCCGGAGTAGGCCCGAGCATAGCGCGGGTCCTCGCCGATTGCCCTCTCGAAGTATTCAATGCCCTTGCGGAATCCCCGTTCCGTGATCTGTTCACGGAAATAACGTCCCTTGAGATACGCCTCGTAGGCGGCTGCATTGGTGGTCTTCCCCGCGACCGGCTGCGGTACATCGTCATCGAGAAGCTGGAGCGCCAGAGAACGGGCGATGAAGCCCGCAATCTCTGTCTGAAGCTCCAGGACCCCGCCCAACACTTGCTCGTAGTTTTCGACCCACGTGTGTGTGCGGTCGCGCACGTAAATCATCTGAACGGTGATGCGAACACGGTCGTGCTCGCGTCGAACGCTCCCCTCCACGGCGTAGTCGATTCCGAGCTCCTCGCCCATCTGCGCAATCGGTCGCGCACTGGCCCCGAAAGCAGCCGTTGACGTTCGAGCAATCACACCTAGGCGTTGGGGGTTCAGTCGGCCGAGCTGCGCGATCACTTCTTCGGTCAGGCCGCCCACAAAGTATTCCTGCTCCGGATCTCCTGTATAGTTGTCAAACGGCAGGACGCCGAGCATAACGCGGCCGGAGGGGGGTGGCGGTGTTGAGGGTTCCCAGAACCTAGGGAGCAGGAGGTAACTCGCGACCGCCGCGGCCCCCACGGCACCCAGGGCAAGCCAGCGTCGGGTCGCGTATCGGTGAGCGGGCCTGCGGGTTGCGACGGGATCCGCCGAGCGCTCCATGGGGGGAATGTTCTCGAGAGGAGCCACACCGCCCCCCGCGGAAGGAGTCGGACCATGCGGGTCCCCTGATCCAATTGCTGCCGCGGCCGCCGCCTCGACGGGCTTCTCGACCGGTGCGATGAAGCGGTATCCTCTGCGCGGGAGTGTTTCGATAAACCGCGGATTATCGGCTGAGTCCCCCAGAGCTTCTCGGAGCTTGTTCGTAGCGGCGTTGAGGCTCCCGTCGAAATCAACAAACGTATCGGGCGGCCACAGCCGCTGGTGGAGTTCCTCGCGCGTGACAACTTCCCCAGGATGTTCCAGCAGCGCCTCGAGGATCTGAAACGGCTTTTCCTGGATCCTGATCTTTACGCCGCGCTTGCGCAGCTCGCCCGCGCGAAGGTCGACCTCGAATGTCCCGAACCGCAGCATCACGTCCTTCCGTAGTAGGAGTTTAGCACCGACGGAGTCTCACGGAAAGCCGCGCCGGGTCGATTAGGCAGTGCCTTATCTACCGTGCTTTCTGTGGATTACCTCGTAACCCACATTTCATGCAGAGGTAAGCCGCTGTTCATGGACACGCATCCTCGGACGTGGCATGGTTTCTCGTGAGGCTGGACCCGAGGTCGGAACGGGCAGGGCAATACGAGTTTCGGGTACCAATCACTCACACCAAGGAGAAAGACATGCACACTATTCGAAAAAGATCAAGAAACTCTGCTTCTATCGGCGTGACGGCGGCGCTTCTCTTCTTGCTCTCGGTACCGGTTGTGGCAAAAGCCGAAGGCAATATGAAGTCGCTCTACGAACGACTCGGCGGCTACGGTGCGATCTCGGCGGTCGTCAACGACTTCGCCGGGAAGCTCTTCACCGATCCCGAGGTCGGGGCTTTTTTCAAAGGAATGGGCACGGACACCCGGGAGTCGTTCATCCAGAAGAACATCAATCTTGTCTGTTCCAGGATTTCCGATTTAGCTGCTCTGACGGCACGAGTCTACACCCTCACCCGGCGAAGCGCAACCATTTCTCCACCCGGTAGAGGCGGCGGCTGAGGCGGGACCGATCGAGCCCCCTTCTTGCCCCTCATGGGGGCTGATCCGCCGCTGCGAAGTCAATTTCGCAGACACCCCTCCGAGCTTCCGTCCTCAGTACACAGATTTCGCATTCGCCAAGTGCGGTGCTACCCGCCCGGCACAGGCAGCGCCCAGATCCTCCGCAGCATGTCGCCAAACAGCCGCCGGTTCAGATGTCCCTCCGCGAACAAGAGCCAGTAATACCGCGCGTGTTTAATCAGCCGACCGCCGGTCTTCATCAACCGGTGCTGCAAGCTCGTCAGCGACCAGCTCTTGATCCGTTGCGGCAGCCCGAGCCTCCGCCATAGGTTCCCCAGGTTGTAGGCCAGCACGCTCAGTTGTAGCCGTACCTCGTTGGCCCGAAAGCGATGGCACGACAGCCGCGTCCAGTGCGTGGCCTGCTTACCTTCTTTGATCCACTGCTCCGCCGTGCCGCGCTTGTTGTAGAAACGCACCACCGAACGGCTCGGCAAGCTCATGCTGGTCACAACGAATCCGACGCGCGGGAATAGCTCGCCCTGATGGTGCTCGACCTTGGCCACGATGCGCCGAGGTTGGGACCAACTCTCCGCCTGATAGCGAAAACTCTTGTAGCGCACCAGCGGCTTGCGGGAGGGCCTTCCCGGTGGCCGAAACAGGATGTCTTCGATCTCCAGCTCCAGGCTCTTGTTGGCCGGAATGCGGATCGCATAGTCCGCGCCGCGCTCCTCCAGCGCCTCGTAGATCTCCGGCTTGGCAAAGGCGGCATCGGCGCGCAAAGTGACCTGCTTGCCTTCGGCCTGTTGGCGCTCGATCTCCGGCAGTAGCAGCTCGCCCCAGTCCTCGGCGCTGTGCACGTTGCCGGGACGCAGCTTCGCCGCCAGACAATCGCCGTGCTGATTGAACAGCAACAGCGGGTGATAGCAGACCGATTCGAAGTGTCCGTTGTAGGCACTGCCTTCCTGTTGGCCATGGACCGGACTCTCGGTGGAGTCCATGTCCAGAACGACCCGCTCGGAGTCGTCGAACGCCTCCCCTTGCCCGACCAGCCCTCGGTTCAGCGCCATCAGCCCCAGCAGGTTCTCTTCGCTCGCCAGCATCTCCGTCTCGAAGCCGTGCAGCGTCGAGGTCAAGGCCGCACCGCGATCCCAGATCTTCTGCGAACCGATCAGCCGAAACGTCGGATCGATCGAAATCCGCTCGGCGTCGTTGAGGTCCTCGTAGCCCGCCAAGCGGCTGTAGACCGACTGCCGCAACAGATCAGCGAGCGTGAACTGCTTGTTTGTGCCTTGCCGGGAGTCGCTGAGATGCTCGTTGATCAACTTGCCGAGTCCGAGTCGCTCGTCCAACTCGCGGACTAGCAGCAGGCCGCCGTCGGAAGTGACGTGCGATCCTTGGAAATCGACTTTCAACAAGCCGTTGAAACTTAGCTGGAATGGCTTGGTTTGTTTTTCACCCATTGGGTGTCGGCCTCCATGGCGTCCTCATCGGGATCTAGCCCCTATGAATAAAGACGCTGAAGGCCGCTGGAAGGTCGGGAGGTCATACATCAAATTGAAAATGCGGGCTGTAACGTCACGGGTGGGCCGTGCAAGGTTATTAGCCGACCTGCCAAAACCGTTCACGCGGGGCTGGGCATCACGGAAGACGACTTCAACGTCGTTGTGAACCACTTGGTGGATACCCTGGACTCGTTCAAGGTACCCGCCGGGGAGAAGGAGGAGCTGCTCTCGATCATCGGCAAGCTCAAACCCGACATTGTCGAGTGACATCGTCAATGGGATGGAGGCGGATTTCCGGAGTCCGGTCAAGTAGCTGGTTCCCGGGCGCCTGGCGTTGGGGCCGAGCGAGCAGGCCGTTCGGCCCCGCTGGACCGATCGCAGTTTGGCGGGTTGAAGGCCCCCGATTGCTCGTCCCAAATCGCTCGAAGAGTCCGAACACCATCGAAAGGAACATTAAGGAGAAAACAAATGCTATTCCCCAATAGACGCTACCTTGCCGGCTTGCTCGTCCTGGCCGCCGGCTTTGTTACGGCTGCAACGCTTCGGGCCCAGTCGGGCGGCAACGAACTACCGAAGCCACAGTTCAACGATCAAGGTCAATTGATCCGGCCAGAGGTTGGTTATCGCGAGTGGATGTATATCGGAACGCCGATCACACCCAACGACATGAATCCGCCCGCGGCGCCCTTTCCGGACTTCCACAACGTTTACATCCACCCGGGCGACTATCGCCACTTTCGACAGACCGGGCAGTTTCGCGACGGAACGGTGATCATCAAGGAACTCGTCAGCGTCGGCTCGAAGCAGGCGGTCAGCGGGACCGGCTACTTCATGGGTGAGTTCATCGGTCTGGAAGCCACCATCAAAGACGCCAAGCGCTTCGCGAAAGAGCCCGGCAACTGGGCTTATTTCAGCTTCGGCCACGAGTATCCTCTAGCAGACGTGGCTGACGCCTTCCCGGTCGCGGCGTGCAACGCTTGCCATGCTGCGTCGGCCGCCACGGACTACGTCTTCACGCAGTACTACCCGGTGCTACGAGCGGCGCGCGCCACCAGCGGCAAGATGATGGCGAAAAAGTCGAAGTCGTTCAAAGAAATGGCGAGCGCAATGGCCAGCCACACCAGCTCCGCGTTGGAACCGACAGCCGACACGCCCTCGGTCCAAAGCGCCATACTGACCGACACCGCGGCCCTGTTCCGATTCTTGAAGGACGGCGGATACAAGGAGTTCCCGGCGAAGGAATCCGCTGTTCACGCCTCGCGGGGACCGCACGCTAAGTTTGGTTGGCCCGTGCGCATGTTTCTCGACGCCAAGATGGAAGGCTCCCTCAAGGCCGGTAATGCTTCCCACCCAGTCGGCGCGGCGATCGTCAAGGAGATGTACAACGAGAAAGGCGATCAATTGATGGGCTGGGCCGTAATGGTGAAGACAGACGCCGACAGCGCCGGCGGCAAAGGCTGGTTCTGGTATGAGACGACCAACACGCGCGACGCCGCGAAAGTGGTCGCCAGCGGCAACGGCGTACCCGGCTGCTTCGGCTGCCATTCGGTTGGTGCGGATTTCGTGCTGACGAGCTTCCCGTTGCAGTAGAACAAACGCTAGCTGGGGCCCCGCGCTCGGCACGGGGCCGCGCTAGAGAAAGAGAGTGTACTCATGAAAACCCAAAAGTTTGAGATCTTGCTCGGGATCATAGTCGTGTCGTTTTCGGCCTGGCCCCTGCTACTTTCACTACTTTCGCAGCTCTCCGGCGAGAACATGGCTCCGTTGGGCGGGAGGTGACAAGTGTTCCAGACACATCGAGACTCCGAAGAGCTGACCGCCCTCTACGAGATCCTCACCGGGACGGCGGATGCGACGGGAGAGAAGTTTTTTCGTCTCTGTCTTTACCGACCGGGAAAGCCGGATGCGGATCCTGGCCTACTATCAGAACGGCCGGGTCCTGCACGGCATCGAGTACGAGGTGAACCCAACGCCGTGCAGCCGAGTGATTCGTGGCGATCTCTACCACTGTCCCCGGTCGGTACGGTCTCACTTCCCTGGAGATCGCGACCTTGCCGAGCTCAAGGCGGAAAGCTACCGCGGCGTGCCCCTGATTGGTCCCACGGGAACGCACTTCGGCCATCTGGCCGTCATTGACACCAAGCCGATGGAGGCGGACGATCGGTTTGTCAAGATGATGCAGGTCTTCGCCGTGCGGGCTACGACGGAGTGCGAACGGCTGGGGAACGAAAGAGACCTAGAGAAGCGTAGCAAGCAAGCACAGGAAAGAGCCGAGGAGTTGGCGGCCGCCTACGGAAAGCTCGAGGAGGCACACCAGAACCTGCAAAAGACACAGGCGCGCCTGATTCATTCCGAAAAGATGGCGTCGCTGGGCGGGCTTGTCGCCGGGCTCGCTCATGAAATGAACACTCCCCTTGGCGCGGTCAAAAACTCGGCCGACTTGGCGCATAGTGCGTCCGAGGCAATAGGGGACGCCGTTAACCGTCATGACAGCACGAGGGAAATCCAAGATGATTCGCAGTTTCAACGTGCCATCACCTGCCTGCGAGAGAACACCCGGCTCGGCATCTCCGCGGTCGCCCGTCTAGCCAACCTGGTGGAAAGCTTGAGAAGCTTCGCCCATCTGGATGAAGCCTCCTATAAGGTCGTCGATCTCCACAAAGGTTTGGACGATACGCTGACGCTTCTTGAGCATTCCTTTCGCGGAAGGATTACGATCGAGAAGAACTACGGAGACGTTCCGCGAGTCCCCTGTTTTCCGGCTGAGCTCAACCAAGTCTTCATGCATCTGACCGTCAACGCCGTCGAAGCCATTGAGGGAGAGGGAACGATCACGATTCAAACATTCGTCGATCAGGATCAGGCAGTCATACGGATCGCCGACACGGGGAGAGGCATCCAGCCAAAAAGAATGGACCGCTTGTTCGAGCCGAACTTCAAGACCGAAGGCGCCCGCGTCAGGACGAGCCTCGGTCTGTTCATCAGCCACCAAGTTGTGACGAAACACGAAGGCCGCATCGAGGTCGAGAGCCAGGTCGGCGAGGGCTCGACGTTTACGGTCTTCTTGCCCCTGGAGCCGAAGAGGCTGGGAGAACGGAGTCACCCCGCGCAAACAGTGAGCCGAACCGGAATTTTGCAACAGTTCACGACGCACCTGGCAAATTCCGAGGCGCGGGTCGCGGCCGCCGGCTGATGGTCTTCGCTGCCGTGTTTGTCGTGGTTACAGCACCTTGCTCCCACCGAGGCACGGCTAGTGTGCCTGAGCGGGCGTGGAGATTGGATCCGCGGCCAGCCGGAATTCGGGCAATAGTTTTAATAGGAGATCCACCATGGACATTCGAGTCGAATATCACCTTGATGACATCGCCTCCCCGGCGAATCTTAGGATCAACGATCAAATCAACGCCTTCCGCGAGGCATGTGCCCTGGAGGGCTGCCATGCCTCCTACCATCACTTCGCGTTCGGTCAATCCCCTTATTCGCCGCCGCCGAGCGTGACCGAGGCGCTGTCACGCCATGCGAAGGAGCACTCCTATCTGCCGACGGCGGGTATCCCGAAGCTCCGGGAAACCATAGCTGAGTTTCACCGCAGCCGCTTTGGCGTCGAATGCTCGGGCGATCAGGTCGTCGTGAGCCCGGGCAGCAAGGAGATGCTTGCCGTCTCACTGGCGGTGCTACAGGGCCCGGTCATCGTCCCGACCCCGTCCTGGGTCAGCTATCTACCCCAGGCGAAGATCCTCAAGAAGGAGATCATCGGCCTGCGCACACGTCGCGAGGATGGATATAAACTTACACCGGCTGTTCTGAAGCACGGCATTGAGCATCTTCACGCGCGGCAGAAAATCCTCATCCTGAATCACCCGAACAACCCGACCGGGGTGGTATACAGCGAAGACGAGCTGAAGGACCTGGCGGAGGTCTGCCGCAAGCACGGGGTCGTCGTCATCTCGGATGAGATCTACGCCCTGACCAGCTTCGAGCAGGAGAAGTACGTGAGCCTGATGAAAGTCTATCCGGAGGGCACTATCGTCACGGGCGGACTTTCGAAGGACCGGTCCTGTGGCGGGTATCGCTTCGGTGTGGGAATCTTTCCCACTGAACCGAAGCGCCTGATCGACGATGCGGTGAAGATTGCCGGCTCAACCTATTCCTGCGTCTCGGCGCCGATCCAGCACGCAGCCCTAGAAGCTTACTCGGGTAGCCGGGAAATCGACGATTACATGCGTGACTGCACAGCGGTGAACGCATTGGCGGGAAGGACGGTCTCGTCCATGCTGAACGAGATCCCCGGCGTGAGGTCGACCACCCCGAAGGGCGCTTTTTACCTCTACGTAGATTTCAACGAGCAGAAAGACCAACTGCAAAGCATCGGCATGAACACCTGTGTCGAATTCTGCGAACACCTGCTAAAAATGGAGCATGCGGCCCTGCTCCCGGGAGGCGCGTTGCTTCTGCCGGAAGATGACTTTTCCGTCCGTTGCAGCTACGTTGACTTTGACGGAGACATGGCGCTGGCGGCTTGGCGGGCGAATCCGCCCGGAGCAGATGATAGGGAGGCATTCGTCAAGGAGCACTTCCATTTGATGGTGAAGGGTGTCGAGAACATAGCTCGATACATCGGCACGGTCCGAGAAGGGCGTCTGCCCGAGCATGGCTCGGCGCTAAACTAGCGAAGGAGACAGGAGGTTAGCTTCATGGAACTCAGCCAGAAACAACTTGAGATGTGTGAGTCAAGCAAGTGGGACTTCTCAGACCTGAAGGCGCTCTTCATCAACTGCACCCTCAAGAAGTCGCCGGAGATGTCGCACACCGACGGGCTCATCCGCATCTCGAAAGCGATCATGGAGAAGAACAAAGTGAACGTCGAAGTGCTCCGCGCGGTCGATCATGAAATCGCCTATGGTGTTTGGCCCGACATGTCGGAGCATGGCTGGGAGAAGGATGACTGGCCCGCGATTTCCGAAAAGGTCATGGCCGCTGACATCCTCGTGCTGACGAGCTCGATCTGGCTCGGCGAAAAGTCGAGTGTCTGCACAAAGGTGATCGAGCGGCTCTACGGAAACAGTCACCTGCTGAACGAGGACGGCCAGTACGCCTACTACGGCCGTGTCGGCGGTTGCCTGATCACCGGCAACGAGGATGGCATCAAACATTGCGCGATGAACATTCTGTATTCCTTGCAACACCTCGGCTACGTCATTCCACCACAGGCTGATGCCGGCTGGATCGGTGAGGCCGGCCCCGGACCGAGCTACCTTGATCCAGACTCAGGTGGGCCGGAGAACGATTTTACGAACAGGAACACCACATTCATGACGTGGAATCTGCTCCACTTAGCGCGCCTGCTCAAAGACTCCGGCGGCATCCCTGTCCACGGCAACCAGCGCAGCGAGTGGGACGCGGGCTGCAGATTCGACTTCCCCAATCCGGAACACCGCTAAGGCGGCCTTGCCGTTGGAGGTAGAATCGACGGGAATCGAGCTCCCGCGGAAGTGCGAAACTCGACATACCGAGTCTGTCAGTCGTTTCAATCCTCGTGTCCCGGCCGGCAGATCGCCGAGGCTGGCCGGACAGCAGCGTCAGAGAGGATCCGCTAAATGCCTGGAATGATCGTGGCTCCGCAACCGCAGGCCGTGGAACACGGTGCCAAGGTACTTCTGCGAGGCGGAAACGCCTTCGACGCCGCACTCGCTTGTGCCTTCACGCAGGGTGTCATCGATCCGCATTCGTGTGGCGTGGGTGGCTATCTTCTGCTGACGTACTGGCCGGCCGAAAGCACCGATCTGCGTCCAATTCTCGATGCCCCGGCAGTAGCGGGGTCGCGAGTCCGTCCCGACATGTGGGAGGACATCGTTATCGGTCCGAACCCGGGCGGCTGGGGCTTCTTTCTCAAAAACCGCGTCAATGAGGACGGGTATCTGTCGATCTGCACACCCGGGGCCGTGCGCGGATTCGAGGCGATTCACTCTCGTTGGTGCACGAAGAGCTGGGCGGATCTGATTACTCCGGCTATCGAACTCGCGGCGGAAGGTTGGAGTGTCGGAGCCCACCAAGCCGCCCGCTGGAAGGAAAAGGCTCTCTACTACGAGGGCACACCCCTAAGCGAGAAACTGCGGGTTACGCCCGAGGCGGAACGTATCTACTTGAAGCCCGACGGCTCTACCTACGAAGCCGGCGAAAAGATTCACAACCCCGGCTATGCACGAACGCTCGAACGACTGTCAAAACATGGTGCCGAGGATTTCTACTCCGGTGATCTGGCGGCCGAGATTACCTCCGATCTGGCGGCCAACGGCAGCTTCGTCACCCCGGAGGATTACGCGGGATACGAGATTCGGGAGGAAGCTCCCGTCGTGATTCAGTATCGCGATTATGTGATCCAAACAACCCAGCCGCCGCACGGCGGGCCGACGCTAGCGGCTATTCTCAACATCCTCGAGGGCTACGACCTGGCCCCGTTAGGCCACAACTCGCCGGAATACATCTACTTAGTTTCGATGGCGATGAAGGCGGCGTTTGCCGACCGCAACCCCAAGCTTGCCGATCCGCGCTTCGTGGATGTACCGCTTGATTGGATGATCTCCAAAGAAAGAGCAGGGGAGTGGCGGGCCATCATCGATTCGGGCCAACCCTTCAGCGCCCCCGTCGTTCCAACCGGAGCGCCCGACACCACGCACGTCGGCGTCGTCGATCGTTGGGGCAACTGCGTCTCCCTGACCCACTCGCTCGGCTCGTCCTCAGGCGTGATTCCTCCCGGGCTCGGCTTTATGCACAACAATTCGATGCTCAACTTCTATCCTTATGCCGGGCACCCCAACAGCATAGCTCCGCGCAAAGGACGCACAACGGGCATGACCCCCACCATCGTCTTAAAGGACGACCGACCGGTCCTCGTGATCGGTGCGCCGGGGGCGACGCGCATCATTACTGCCGTGGCTTCGGTCATTTTGAATCGAATTGACTTCGGCATGTCGATTACCGATGCCGTTTTGGCGCCTCGCTTCGACTGCCAAGGAGATACGATTTACGGTCAGGGACGCATCCCAGAGTATGTTTGTGCCGAGGTCCGCAAGAAACACAACATGGTTCGATTGCCGCAGAGCCACGGCGGCCTCGCCCTGGTTCACGCGGTCGCCATCGATGAGGATGGAGGGCGCCTCACCGGCGCCGCTGACGCGGGAGCCGAGGGGATGGCGCTCTGTGTCGACTAGCCGTAGGGGACCGTGCACCAACTAACTCCCGCTTTTTGTCTAATGGCATGCGGGAACCGTACGCTTCCCCATGCTGTGCCTCAACGGCTTGTGAGTCTAGAGTTCCGCTCGCCAAACGGCGTTACCGTGTTGATGGCGCATGGGACTCTTCATAGCTCTGTTCAGTAGATTCCGATGGACCTAATAACTGCTGCCTGGGTACCTCCCCGGAGCCCGAGCCTTCGGCCGCGTCCACGCCTTTCACCGTGATCGCCAGGCGAGCGTTATCCGTGCGTGTGATCAGACCGCTCTCCGTCAGATACCAGAGGCTGAATTCCAGTTTCTCTCGAGGGCAGTCAAGCAGATCTTCCAGCTGCCGAATCGTCATACCCGGTTGACTCGGGCCCATCATCTTTTTGCTGTAAAGCAAGGAGAGCACTCCCCACCTCTTGCTTTTCTCAGTCTCGATGGATAGCGCTGCTTGGTGCTGGTCGACGACTTTCCGTCGCAGACGGCTTTGCGGGCGGTGGACGGCATCGTACGCTGATCGTCGGGATGGGTCGCTGAGGACCCGGTAAGCATGCAAGACAGCTTTGAAAGCCTCCTCGTCGCCGGTCTCCTGGTTGTCTGGGTGGTATCGTTGCGCCATCACTCGGTAGACGCGCCGGATCGTTTCGAAGTCCGCCGTCGGGCTGACTTGGAGAACCTCGTAAAGGTCCGGGGAGCCGTCCTGCGGTGTGGCGTTGCCGGCCATGGTTTGTGATCCCTCGTCGGCGGCTTCTTGGAAGACCAATCCCACGCGGAAACGCCCGTTACCTGACGGACGGCAATGGACGACATACGCTGACCGCCTAAGTTCGGCCCGGTTGTCGGGACCCAGGCCTGGGGTTGCTACAGAGACTATCGACCCGACACCGAGGGGTTCCGGTGTATGGACTCGCATCCCCGATTCACTGCAATCGGCGAGTTCACAGTTGAGTTCCCGCAGCTTCCGACCGTCTTCGTAAACGGCGATCCTCACCTGTAGCGGGTTGTCCGCGCGACGGCGAGTCACTTTCCGGCGCTCTCGTCTCGACGTGTTCACAATTTGCCATGCTTATCGGCTGGGATCTCGAGTTCTTGAAAAGAATGGGCGGATTGGGCGGGCTGAGCGTTGGATGCTCGCGAGCGGAATCGACGATGGATGGGTATTCGACCCCACCATGAACTTGTTCGAATACCGGCTCGCGAACCGACGACATGACCCACTACCGTTACGTCAAAGAGGACAGGGGCGGTACAATTGGCCGCATGAACAATCAACCCTCCGGCGCGGCTATCATCGGGACCGCTCACTCGCACGCCATTGGCCACCTCGACGCCATCCGCGAGTCGAAGAACTGGGAATTGATCGCCGCGGCGGAACCGAATCCCGAACTGCTGGCCAAAGCGAAAGCCAATACCCGCTGGGACGGCGTGGCATGGACCTCGGTCGATGCGCTGCTTTCCGACGACCGCGTTGAGATGGTGTGCGTCGAGACCGACCCTTTGGAGTGCCTACCTCACGCGCTGCGGTCGATCGAAGCCGGCAAGCACGTCAAGATCGACAAGCCGCCGGGCATCGATTTCCAGCTGCTGAAAAAGATCTTCGACGAAGCCGAGCGGAAGCATCTGCTCGTGCAGATGGGGTACGTCTATCGTTACAACCCGGCCTTCCGTCTTGCCTATCGCGCGATTCAAGAAGGCTGGCTGGGGCCGATCCGCTCGGCCGCCTGCCAGATGAACGACCGGCTAGGGCCAGCCGGCCGGCGGCGTCTCGACCGTTACCCCGGAGGGCAGTTCTACGAGATCTGCTGCCACATGCTCGACGCGCTCGTGTGGCTGCTCGGTGAACCGAAGCGCGTCAGCTCGGTCCTGCGCCATAGCGACCCCGACGACGACGAGTTGGAGGACGACGTCCAGGCCACGCTCGAGTTCGAACCGGCGCTGGCGGTTCTCAAAAGCAACACTCGGGACGGCGAACGCTACTTCTACGTCTTCGGCGAGGCCGGCTCGATTCAGATCAACAACCCGGACCGTCCGAAGGTGCGACTGGCTCTAACGTCCCCGCACGGCGATTTTTCCGTCGGCATGCACCAAGTGGACGTGGGCCCATCAGTCCGTTACATCCCAGACCTCGATGACCTGGCGGACGCCATTCGCGAGCGCCGCTTGGTCGAGCACTTCACCCCGGCACACGATCTGGCGGTGCAGCGAACATTGCTCGAGGCTTGCGGGGTGAAGGCTTAGGGATCCCCGGGGCGAGCCTTGACCTTGGCTGCCGCCTGCTTTTACGCGGAAAACTCATTGCGTCCCAACAATAGGAGGCGTACAATCCCCTCGGTAGGTGAACGAAATGGAAAATTCCGGACGAAATACCCACCCCCAGGCCGCCGGCGTCGACCGCCGGACTTTCCTTGGCGGTGCGCTTGCTTTGACCGCTGCGGCGGCTAACGCCGCTTCGGCCGCGCAGCCACCGGCACCGGGTACAACGCACAAGAAAATCGGATTCCCGCTGTGGTGCGATAAGGGTGGGCTTATTGATCCCACCGAACCTGGGGGCGAAAAAGAGGTCAGAGATTTCGTTCGCAAGTGCGCCGACCACGGTGTGACGAGGCTCTTCCCGTGGACCGGGTCGCGTGTACTGGTAGATGTTGCTCGCGAAAAGAACATCCAGGTCGACCCGTATCTGGCGTTCAACTCCCATGGTCGAAAGACGGTGAGGTACACGTGGTCTGTCAACTACGTTGGGCCGCCAATAGGGACGCCCGAGGCCAAGGATATCCTCAATCACCATCGCCCGATCTGGGCCCATCGGCGCTATTCAGCGGGGGTGAGCGAATTCGCGGAGCAGCATCCCGAATGGTGGGCTCTCGACCGCCAACTAACCAAGGAACTGGACGTCGGCCGAAAGCGCGTCATGAGCCTAGCCGTGCCCGAGGTGCGCGCTTATGAACACAGACAATATTTGTCGTTGCTCGAAGACACCGGCGGAGACGGTGTTCAAGTAGAGTTCATTTCCGAGAACAAAGATGCGAACGGCATCGCGATCTTCGGTTACGAGCAGCCTATGGTCGCGGCGTATCAGGAAAAGTTTGGGAAGAATCCCTTCGAGCTGGCCAACGACGAACCCAGTTGGGTGCAGTTCCGCGCGGACCAGGTCACGACGTGCCTAAGGGAACTGCGGCAAAACCTGACGGACAAGTTCCCCAAGGCGCTCCTATCGGTAACGGTC
Organism: Bryobacterales bacterium; assembly: GCA_965222095.1. Classification (GTDB taxonomy): domain Bacteria; phylum Acidobacteriota; class Terriglobia; order Bryobacterales; family UBA6623. The sequence goes on along the minus strand of CBDCTD010000002.1, from coordinate 821,981 downwards.
ATTGACCGCGAGCGGGAGGATTACATCAAAGTCGGTCAGGACTTAGCTCGTTGGGTGGAGGAGGGCTTGATCGACGAGTATTACGTGTGGTTCCGAACTACCTCTGACTTGGGAACCGTGGAGCGCCACGTCAAGCAGGCGGCGGAAATCATAGCCGGCCGCGCCCCTCTGGTTGCCGAGATTTCCTGCTACCACCCGGGAAGCATCCAGGACCCGAAACTGATGGTCGAGGCCGCCCGCCGCGCGAGAGCCAGCGGAGCCGACGCCGTCGGAATCTACCGCAGCCACGCGGTCGACCAGTTGGATTTCTGGCCCGTCGTCGAGCAAATCGCCCAACTTTGATCGGTGACCGACGAGCTCTTGGGATTTTTCAACCCCTGGTAGCGAAGAGTTGCTCAGAGCTCGAGCTTGCCGTCGAAAAGCATGTCTTTCAGCCTGAACTTGCGCTTCACGGTCATCGGCCCGAGCTTCATCTCGAACTCCACGTTCTTGTCTTCCAGCGCGATCGGATCGGTGCGCGGAAAGGAGACGAACAAGGTGACAGACTCCTCCTGGCGATGCGTTTCGATGAGATCAGGCCGCATGGGATCCTTATTCTTACGCTTAAGCATGGTGGCTTCCTTCAGACGATCCGTGTTTTTCGTCATGCCGGCCATCCGGCCCGAGAACCCGGCCACCGCTACGACGTAGTGGGTCTCGCGCCTCTGCAGGAACTGCTTGGCCTCCGCGGCCGTGTTGGCCTCGCTGCCGAAACGGCCTCTCATCAGGGCCTGCTTGATGGGCAGGGCGCTCGACCACTGAATCGTAAGTTCGGGTCCGGAAGGCATTCGGCCTCCACCCGCGCGGCCTCCACCACGCGAGGCTCCACCGGCACCGCCGCCACCCCCGCCACCGGCACCACCGAATCCTCCACCGCCACCACCGCCAGCGCCGCCGCCACCAGGGCCGCCGCCGGCTCCGCCCCCAAATCCGCCGGGAGGCCGCTGTCCACCGGACCCGCCCATGCCCCCAAAGGTGAGGGTGACCTTCTTCGCCCAGGGAGAATCGTTAAGGATCTTGCGAACTTCCTTCGCGCTCCAGTGCGCGTAATCCTTGGTCTCCCAAAAGTTCGCGGCCGAAAGGATCGCTACCCCGATCAGACCAAGTCCTAAAGTTTTGAATCCCGGTTTCATCATTGACATACCCTCGTAGCTGGCACGATGCGCGACAAAAAGCACCGGCCCCGCGGCGCGCCCCTGACATCAGTTAACCACGTTTGATCCCGCTCCTGGATTCTCCTGTTTCTGGGTGCTTTGAGTTTTGGTTCCTCATGCGAAACGGCCCTGGAGCCGCTCAACGATTCTACGCAACCGTCGCCGTATCCGGCAGCAGTCCCGGCAGCTTCATTTCCACTGTCAACCCCGGACTAGAATCCTGGGCCCGGAGATCACCCTTGTGAAGCTCGACAGCTCGCCGCGCAATGGATAGTCCAAGCCCGGTGCCGCCACTAGACCGATCGCGATCCCCGTTGACTCGATAGAAGGGATCGAAGATCTTGTCGAGATCTTCAGCCGGAACACCCGGCCCGCGATCCCGAATCGCAATCGCCGCGGTGTCGTTCCTGCGATCCAGCGTGACCTCCACCGACGTGCCTTCCGCGGCATAGCGAATGGCGTTGCGCACCAAATTCTCGACGGCTCGACGCAGGAGTTCCGGATCACCAAGGATCACGATGCCGGATGGGGCGGACAGATCCAACTTGCAGTCTCGCGCCTGGGCCTCGATAGAACAGTCGTCCACGACCTCCGCGAGCAAGGAGTGCAGGTCGACTGACAGCTTCTGAAGATTGCCTTCCTCCCCTTCCGCGCGCGTGAGTTGAAGCAATTCTCCGATCAACGTGTTAAGGCGTTCGCACTCTTTGCGAATCTGCTCCAGCGCAGCAGGCCGATCCGCCTCCGATTGCGTAAGGGCGGCGGCGACATTCAACCTCGCGAGCGGTGAGCGAAGTTCATGCGATACGTCTTGCAGGAGCCGCCGCTCCGCCGCCAGCAGGAGCTGGATGCGTTCCGCCATGCGGTCAAACGATCGGCCAACCTTGCCCAACTCGTCTCCCCGCTTTGACCGGGTTCGGGCGGAGAGATCACCTTGCCCGAATCGTTCCACCGTCTTCTCCAACTTCCGCAATGGTGACGTGAGATAAAACGCGAGCGCCGAGGACAGCAAGATGCTTACCGCCAAAACCCAAAGATGCTGAGGATGGAAGAACCAGAAAGCTGAATCTTGCCGCGGTACGCGCACGATGAAACGATATGCACCGTCGGTCGAAACAAACGTCCAGGGCCCGCCCGTTCGAAAGAAAAACCGCCAAGGACTGGGCTCGGTCGACTTCAGATGTGACAGGTCTTCCCCTGTCATGAGGTCTTGCCCAGCGGAATCCGTGAGACTATAGTCCGCCCCCATACCGCCCTTTCGGCGACTCAGGAAAGCGGCAAGAGCTGTCCTGCCGCCGGTTTCGTAAGTGTGCCGCGCTTCTTGCAAGAGAAAGCTCGGGCGCCGGAGCCGACGGGAAGAGGAGTCGATCGTCATGGCGGTAATCACGAAAAAACCAATGAACGTGATGGCAATGGTAGCTGCAAACCAGATCAGGATTCGGCTAAACAAGGATCTCATCGAACCGCTTCCTCCACGGCCAAGCAAAACTGGTAACCGACGCCCCGAATGGTCTTTATCAGTGCTCGCTCCGCTTCCAGTTTCTTCCGCAGGTGGCTGATATGAACGTCAATCGAACGATCGAACGCCGAAGCTTTCCTGTCGTAGAGGGTTTCCGTGATAGCATCACGCGAGACCACTGCACCGGCCGATCGCATGAGCATCTCGAGGATGTCGAACTCCAACGTGGTTAGCGTGACCATGCGGCCGTCGACGAACCCCTGTCGAGCTGCAAAGTCCAGTCCGACCCCATTCACTTCCAAGCGGCGGGGCGCGGAAGCCGGCCGCGATTTGACCCGTCGCAGGATGGCTCGAATGCGCGCAGCCAACTCGTGGGGGTTAAACGGCTTCAATAAATAGTCGTCGGCGCCGAGCTCCAATCCGACGATTCGATCTACATCCTCCCCGCGAGCGGTCAGCATCAGAATAGGAATTTGACTTTTCTGGCGGATCTGACGCAGTATTTCAAAACCATCCAGGCCTGGCAGCATGACATCGAGGACCACAAGGTCATGACTATCCTCGACAGCCCGCTTCAAGCCCCGCCTTCCTTCGTATTCACAGTCAAGGTGGAAGCCCTCCTGTTTGAGAAACTTCTCCAGGAGAACGCCCAACTCCACGTCGTCATCGATCAGCAGTACCTGCACTACCTCGAATGTAGCAGGGAAGACAAGTGCGGACCGTAAAGTTTTCTAAACAAAGCTTCACAAAGCTTTAACCTTGAGGCAACATCGTGTTCGCATTATCCCGGTATCCTGAAGAGGTTGGCATCCGTGGTAGGAGCTAGTGTAGTGCGTCGGGCAAATTGCACCTTGTCCGGAACTGCCCGAAGCCGGCTGTTTCACGCCGACAGGAGGGTTTGCTGTTGCTGATGATGAGGTCCGGATCGAATCTAGATGAAGGAAACCGATGCGGGCGGCGTTAATGAAAGGACCGCTGGCAGCCGCGTTCACGCGGCTTTGTCTTCTTAGGCCAGCCGTTTTACGGCTGGTAGGCCGCGCCGCTCAAGATTGGTCAGCCCGTTTCAACGGGCTTCCCTCTCCACAAAGGAAATCTGTAAGTCGCGGTATTATCGGCGGACTACACTGGGTTCTTGCAAGAAATAGAGACGGTCATCCGCTTTTCGCTTCTGCAACTGCTTTGTTTCCAGTATGGGTTGGAGAACGAAAACCGGTTACTGTACCATTTCTAGCGACGAAGGACTTTCACCACGGGCTGTCAGCGGTAGTCGGATAAGAAGTTGTCGTGGTTAGACTCTCCACAGTCGCAGCGGTCGGCCTGTCAGCGGCCTTAGGATCCCTGTTCGCTGCTCAATCGACAACGCCAGGGACCGAGACTGCACCGAGTCGTTTGATTGGAGAAGTAACCTCCACAGACATCGAGGAGGGGCAACTAACCGTCGAAACCGACAAAGGCGAAACTGTAAACGTCGGGATCGACAGCTCGACTCGATGTATGCGCGTTCCTCCCGGCGAAACGGACCTGGCGAATGCGGTCCCCGCGGCGATCGCTGACATCAACGTCGGTGACCGAGTGCTGGCCCGGGTTCCTGCCTCTACGACCAGTTCACCCGCCGCCGCGAGCATGGTTCTGGTTATGCCCCGCGCCGACTTAGAGGAAAAGCGGCGGCAGGAACTGGACGATTGGAAGGCTCGCGGCGTCGTCGGGAGAATCGCCGCCGTTGATGCCGCGGCAAGGCAAATCCAGCTTGAAACGCGGTCTCTTCGGGAGACGAAGACAACGATTGTTGCCGTTCAGCGTGAGACCGGCATCCGTCGCTACGCACCCGGATCGATTCGCTTCCAGGACGCTCGCCTAAGTTCGTTCGAGGCACTGACGGTAGGCGATCAACTCTGGGTGTTGGGAGAAAGCCAAGAGAATCCCGAAGGGGCGCGGATCGCGGCGGAACAGCTTGTAGCCGGGGCGTTCCGTAACTTCGCGGCAACGGTTAAGGCCGTCCAGGCAAGCGAAGGCACGGTGAGAGTCAAAGACCTCGAGACAGGCAAAACCTTCGCGGTCCAAGTCGTCGAAGAATCCGAGCTGCGACGCCTCCCGGAGCGGATGGCGTGGTTTCTAGGCATGGCGCTACAGCGATCGAATGCCGGTGAAGGAGGCCCTCCGCGGAACTTTCGCCGCGGCGGATCGGGGAGCGGCGGATCGCCTCCAGGCGGCGGTGGCGCGGGCGGGGGATCTGGACAGGGCCGGATGGGCGGGCGTCGCCCGGACGTGAACTTTCAGCAAGTCCTTCAGCGGGCGCCCCGGTTTTCCCTCGAGGAGTTGAAACCCGGAGAGCCGCTCATCGTGTCAAGCACCACGGGCGAGGGCGATACCGCGATTCGGGCCATCACGGTGGTAGCCGGTGTCGAGCCACTACTCGCTGCCTCCCCCGGGGGACTGGGTCCGCTCGGCGGTGCTTGGAGCATGAGTATCAACGTACCCCAATAGCGTCATGACTGAACCAAAGCCTCGAGCTCGGAACCTGGATATGCTAGGGAGGCTCCTCGTGAGTCTCGCAAACTACAGCGAAAGGGCCCGTGTTCACACCGTAGGGGCACGGCATGCTGTGCCCGCGTTCCAAAGACACTGTACTTTGCGAGCCTCGATAGTGGGGTTCGCCGTTTTGTTGGCGCTTGGCCTGCCCTGCCCGGCAGCCGACGAACCTACGAAACTCGGCACCATCAGTGGACGTGTTCTCGATGAGACAGGAGCCGTCATTCCCGCCGCCACGGTCTTGGTGAGGAGCCAGAAGGGCGATACCCGGACCACTCCGGCAGACGGCCTCGGCGCCTATGAGGTTAGCGGTCTTGCTCCGGGGCGGTATTCGGTCCGCGCGGTTGCCCCAGGCTATGTGCAGTCTGAGGAGATATGGACGGAGATCGAAGCCGGCGCGGGGCAGAGTATCGATCTTCCCCTGCGTGTTTCATTCGAGAAGCAAGAAGTAGCCGTGGAAGATGAATCGTCCGAGGGCATCAGCGTCGACCCTCAAAGCAGTGTGGGAGCTATCATCCTGCGGGGAGCGGATCTTGACGCCCTTTCCGATGATCCCGACGATCTCGCTGCCGACCTCCAGGCCCTCGCCGGGCCCTCCGCCGGCCCGAGCGGCGGCCAGATTTTTGTCGACGGGTTTTCCGGATCCCGCCTGCCCCCGAAGCACTCGATTCGGGAGATCCGCATCAACTCCGATCCCTTCTCCGCTCAATACGATCAGCTGGGCTTCGGTCGCATCGAAGTGTTCACCAAGCCGGGCAGCGACAAGTTCCGTGCCAACACCTTCCTCACATTTAGCGACGAGAGTCTCAATTCCAGGAACCCATTTGCTCCAAACCGCGCGCCCTACCAATCAAGGCTTTACGGAGCTGATCTCAGCGGTCCGATCAACAAGAAATCCTCCTTCTTTTTTGATGTCGAGCGCCGGGAAATTGACGACAACGCGGTTGTCAATGCGACCGTCTTGGACCCAGGGCTGTCGATCGCCCCGTTTAGTCTAGCGGTGGTCACGCCGCAGCGCCGCACCTCCGTCAGCCCGCGCTTCGACTACCAACTAGGCCAGAAACACACGTTGATGATGCGCTACCGTCACTTCCGGGACGATCTCGATGACCGAGGAGTTGGGCAGTTCTCCCTGCCGTCTCTCGCCTACGACACTCTCCGATCGGGGCACACGGTTCAAGTGACCGAGACGGCAGTGCTCAGTGCCCAGACCGTGAACGAAACCCGACTTCAGTTCCGGAGAAACCGGTTCGATCAGATGGGAGACAACTCTATCCCCACGACGAACGTCCTCCAGGCGTTTCAGGACGGCGGCGCGCAAGTTGGGTTGTCCGAAAACAGTGTCGATAGCTGGGAGATCCAGAACTATACGACCCGCTCGCTGGGCAAGCATACCTTGAAGTTCGGCGCGCGCCTGCGAACATCCAGTGTTTCGGACCTCTCGCCGCGGAACTTTGGCGGTACGTTTACCTTCGGCGGCGGCTTCGCGCCGCGGCTCGACGCGAACAACCAGGTCGTCGTCGACGCCTCGGGACAGCCCGTAATGATCCCGATCACCTCCGTCGAGCGCTATCGCCGAACGCTTCTTTTCGAGCAGCAGGGGCTCGCCGGCGAGCAGATCCGGCGCCTTGGCGGGGGCGCCACCCAATTCTCCATCGCCGGGGGGAACCCTGATGCCGGCGTCAATCAGGTGGATCTTGGTGTTTTCGTACTTGACGACTGGCGCGTGCGTCCCAGCCTTTCCCTGAGTCTGGGCCTGCGCTACGAGAATCAAACCAATATCAGCGACGGAACGAACTTCGCGCCGAGATTTGGGGTGGCTTGGGCGCCGGGAGCCAAGGCATCAGGACGAGGTAAGACGGTTCTCCGTGGGGGCTTCGGGATGTTCTACGATCGCGTCTCCGAGAATCTGACCTTGCAGTCGCTCCGCTTCAATGGCCTTACTCAACAGCAATACATTGTTCGCAATCCCGACTTTTACCCTTTCGTTCCTTCAACCGACACCCTCGCCGGCCTGCTGGCGCCGCAGACAATCCGGCGGCTCGCGGCGGATGGCCAGGCCCCCTATTTGATTCAGACAGCCATCGGTATCGAACGGCAGCTGCCCCGCCGCACGACAGCGGCTGCCACCTATACGCATACGCGCGGGGTGAATCTGCTTCGCAGCCGCAATATCAATGCGCCCTTGCCGGGAACGGGAGAGCGCCCGTTCGGCGGCGACGACTTGTTCCAGTTCGAGACGACTGGGTTCATGCGCTGGCACCAGTTGATTGCCAACATCCGAACCCGCTTTCACTCCCGCGTAACGTTGTTCGGCTTCTACGGCCTGAACAAGGCCAAAAGTGACACGGACGGTGTGGGCAGCTTCCCCGCTAACCAGTACGACCTCACCACCGAGTATGGGCGCTCCGCCTTGGACATCCGGCATCGGTTCGGAATGGGTGGATCGATCACCGGGCCCGCCGGCCTCCGATTCAGCCCCTTCATCATCCTGCGGTCCGGCGTGCCTTTCAATATCACGACCGGCGGGGACAATAACGCCGACCTGATGTTCACCGACCGTCCGGCGCTGGCGACCGACCTGAACGATCCAGACGTTCTTGTCACCCGCTTCGGTGTTTTCGACCCGACTCCCGAGCCGGGAGCCGCAGTCATTGCCCGGAACTTCGGAGAAGGCCCTTCCTATGCGAGAGTCAATTTCCGCATCAGCAGGACGTTCGGCTTCGGTAAGAAGACAGCCGCCTCGGCCGACGCATCCGGCGATCGCAGAACCGGCGACGGGATCATGATTGGAGGCCCCCGGCGCGGCCGGCGCGGCGGGCCTTTCGGAGGCGGCAGTTCCGAACAGCGCTACAGCCTTACGTTTACTATTTCCGTTCGCAACGTTTTCAACACAACCAACCCGGCTGCCCCGATCGGAAACTTGAGCTCGGAGCTTTTCGGGCAGTCCAATGCGTCAGCAGGGTTCGGGCGGCGGGGCGGCTCAGGTGCCGGGAACCGTACAGTCCGTTTGCAGTTACGCTTGGGTTTCTGAATAGTGAACCATGCCCCGGATGCACGCGGCCGATTGAAGCCCTGAAAACGAGTGATCGGGTGCGTGACCAGCTTGGGCAACGGTCAGTTCTCCGTTGCTCGCACGCTCTCCGGCGTTGCGCGCTTCGCGCCGGGCCGCTTATCCTCGGACTATGGCAAAAACCAAGGTATCAAGGCGCAAGCTCTTGGCGGGCACGTGGGCGACTGCGGCTTTGGGCACGGCTGCCTCCGGTGCGGCGGAAGGTGGCCCGGATCGAGCTGAGCCACCTCAGGGCGGGATCTGGGAAAGACCGCCCGACCAGCGCGATAGGGGGAACCGCCGCAACCTGATCCTGCTCAACGTCGACACCTTCCGGGCGGATAATCTGCAGTGCTACGGAGGGAATGGGCTCGTCCAGTGTCCTCGCCTAGACCGGTTTGCCGAAGACAGCGTCATCTTTGACGACGTCTACCCAGAGGGCATGCCGACCATCCCCACTCGCCGTGTGTTGTGGACGGGCCGCCGTATCCTCCCCCTCTCCTACTACCATCAACATGAGCCGGTTCAATTGCCGGGCTGGCACGAGCTGTTCTACGAAGACCAGACCCTGGCCGAGACTCTGCATGAATCGGACTACCACACGGTTCTCGTCGCGGATATTCCGCACCTGCAGCGGCCCGGGAGGAACTTCCACCGTGGCTACCGGTATTACGAGTGGGTCCGTGGGCGGGAGGTAGACTACTACGCCCAGGCCCCGCACCAGACGCGTGACTTCGGCCACATCTTCCCTGAGAGCTACCTCAAGCTGCCCGAGTTGGACAACCCGCGGACCCGCTGGTTTCTGAACCAGTACAACGCCAACCGGCGGCGCTACGAGAAAGAGTGCGAAGCCCTGATCGAGCTGACCGCGAAGAGCGTCATAGGCTGGCTCAAGCGCAACCATGCTGAGAGCCCATTCTTCTTGCATCTGGAAGCATTTGATCCCCACGAGCCGTGGGATCCGCCCAAGCGCTTCCTCGATCCCTACATGCCCAACGCCAAAGGGCCCGCGTGGTGGCAGCCGCCTTATGCGGATATCGAGGTCCCGGAAGACGGCGTCAAGCGGCTCCGCGCCAACTACGCCGGCGAGTCGATGTGCGTTGATTATTGGGTCGGTGAGATTCTAAAGACAATCGAAGAGTTAGGCCTCTACGACAACTCGATCGTCGTGTTTACGTCGGATCACGGTGCCCTACTAGGAGAGCAAGGTCAGTTTCTCAAGGGGCCGGAGCGCATCCGGGGACAAGTAACGCACAATCCGTTGTTGGTGCGGCTCCCGAAAAAAGAACAGGGTGGCAAGCACGTGAAGGGCTTTGTGCACCATCCCGACATCGTGCCGACCTTGATGGGACTGCTGGGACTCGACCCGCCGCCGCGCGCCACGGGAAACAATGTCTGGCCGTTGGTCAAGGGTGAGACCAACAGCTTTCACGACTATCTAGTCCAAGGGTATGGTTGGATCGGCGCGGTCCGAACCGTCGAATGGAACTTCAGCCAGGTCGTCGACCCCGAGCGCTACCAAAAAGAATACAAGCCGCAGCTCTACAACCTGGAAAAAGACCCGCGGGAGCTGACGAACGTTGCCGACCAGTATCCGGATGTGGTCAACGATCTGTCGGCGAAGTTGATTGACTATCTCGAAGCAGGCAACGGCCTGACCGGCGGCAGCTTTCACGCTCGCGAGGGTCATCGGCCGCCCAAAGAGCACGCCTCGCTTACCTACGGGCGGTAACTTCTGACAGAGGGCGGCGATCACAAGAATCAAGCAAGGTCTGGCGTATCTCCATCGGGCAGTCGAGAGAGGGCCGCGCTCGGGGAAACCGATGAGGTATTCCGACAGCTCGATGCTACCGCTTAGACTTGTCACGGCCAACTAACCCGCCTCTCGATACCCTTCGAGTTTGCGCAGGAAGCCGGGGCGCTCGAGCACCTCTGGGTTCACCACGTTGGACGGGACCTCTCCACGAGAGACGGCCAGAGCGCCCTCGCAATCAGCACGGCCCATATCGCGGAATAGTTCCTCGGTCCAACCCACCGAGTGGGACGTCAGGACCACGTTTTCCAGGCGTAGCAGGGGGGAATCGGGATCGAGAGGCTCCTTCTCAAAAACGTCCAGCGCCGCGGCCCGGATCACGCCATCCTGCAAAGCTTTGACGAGTGCCCCTTCGTCGACGATGGGACCGCGTGCGGTGTTGATAAGCACGGCGTCTGTTTTCATCATTCGGAGCTCGCGCTCCCCGATCAGGTGACGCGTCTCCTCCGTCAAAGGGCAGTTGACAAGCACATAGTCGGAACGCCTGAGCAGCTCTTCGAGCGAGACGAGATCAACGCCCAACTCCGTGCCTCGGCTGGGATCCACATAGGGATCGACGGCGAGAAAACTGCCCACGTCGAATGGTCGAAGAAGCCGGACCACTTCGGAAGCAATATTCCCCACACCAATCGATCCCACCACGCGGTCTCGCGGTTCGGTTCCCAACCCGTGTTTGCTTTCTGTCCAGTGGCCCTGGCGAATCAAGCGGTCTTTCCAAACGAGATTATGGGACAGAGCGAGAATGAAGAGGACAACTGATTCGGCCATCGGGCGTCTCACTGCCGACGGCGTAATGAAGACCGCGACGTCGGCCGCCGTACACGCCCCGAGGTCCACGTTGTCGTATCCGACACCGCAGCGCCCAATGGCCGTGAGCTTTTCCGCGCCGACCAAAGAAGCGGCGGTGACACGCGGCTTGAGCGAGATCACGGCATCGTAGGGCGCCAGTTGCTCGGCCGCATACTCGGGCTTGTATTGCGCCATGAATTCGTAAGAAACGCGAGGGTCGCCGTCAAGTAGCGACAGGCCAAGATCCGGGAACACGAGTTGCCGGTCGGCGTCCAAAAAATCCGCTGAGAGACCGATTCGAAATTTCTCGCTGTCTGGCATTACGGAGATACCTCCTCATCAGTGCAAGGACGCAGGGCCATTTGTCCCACTGCATGGCGGCTCCCGTCAAGTACGCCCGCCGCAGGCTACAACGGTCTGGCCCGTTACAAAACCGGAATCCTCTGATAGCAGGAACTTCACGACGGAAGCGATTTCAGCCGGTTCAGCCATGCGCCCCATCGGCGTGACGGCGATAATTTGCTCCACAAGGCCGGGGTTGGACGAGCGAGCGAGTTCGGTATCCGTCAATCCGGGAGCGACGCAGTTGACGCGGACGTTGAACGGCGCGAACGCTTCGGCGCAGTGCCTTGTGAATGCAATCACAGCCGCTTTGGTCGTGGCGTAGTGAATCATTTCCTTCTTGAGCGCTATAGCCGCCAGCGAAGACACGTTGACGATGCGGCCATATCGTTGTTTGATCATTTCGTCTTTGACGGTCCAGGTGGTGAGAAAGGGACCGTCCACGTTGACTTCGAACATCCGCTTCCAATCGGCAAAGGTAAGCTTGGCGTGCGGTCTGTTTTCTGCGATGGCGGCATTGTTCACCAGCAAGTCGATACCACCTAGCCGCTCGCGCACGGTGGACATCATCTTCTCGACCTGGTCGTGCCGCGAAACGTCCGCCTGAACGATGATCGCTTGGGTAGCGGCTTCGCCGAGCAAGGCCAGAGTTTCGCGAGCCGCATTTTCGTTCCGTTCGTAGTTGATCGCCACCTTGGCGCCGTTTTCGGCCAGCATCAGGCAGATCGCTCGTCCGATCCCGCGGGCGCCCCCCGTCACAACCGCCGTGCGGCCTTCGAAAATTCGTTCACCCATGTTGTGTTTCGAGACTCTGAATACCTGCGGCGGTTCCTTTCGCGACTTGCCTCACAGCGAACAGTCTTCTGGTCCTCAAGGGAACGGTCGAGCTATGCATCGCCCGCGACTCACGCTCCGAGCCTTCATCGCCGCGCGCAGATCATAGCACCCAAACCGACGAGGACGGAAGTCAAGGGCCCAGTGGTCCCACAACCCTTACGCCCCCTCTGTTACGAAGCGAAGCCCCCCTTGCCGGAAATTCTCGACCAGCATGATGTCGCTTTCCCCTTTCTCCACCTGGCTGTACAGGATCGACCGGCCATCGGGAGAAACGCTCGGGCACATCTCCGGACTTTCGATGGTAAAGATCCGCTCGACGGCGCCCTTGGCAAAGTCAAGGAACCGAACAGAATAACACCCCCCCTCAGCGGAAATTTTCCACCAGCATCAGATCGCTCTGGGACTGATCGACTTGCGTGTACAAGATCGACCGGCCGTCGGGGGAAACCGTTAGGCCGAAATACGCTCGAACTCCGGGTGGAAGTGAATGGATCGTTGTCGCACGACCAGTAGCAAAGTCGAAAAACCGAATTAAGAAACTCCGGCCTGGTTCATCCGTAGCCGGCGGCTGAATGAAGTAGATCCCCTGGGGCGTCACAGAGAAGTTGAGGAAGGCAAGTACTGACTCAAGCACCTGGGTCTCTTCACCTCCGCCTACGGGAACTTTCCAGAGGCTTGCTCTGGTCCAGTTATCTCCTTTCGTGTAGTACACAAATTTGCCGTCGGTCGATTCGAACGCCACAACGCCTCCGTCTTGGGTCACCTGGATGGGTTCGCCACCCCCAACCGACACCTTCCAGACCTCGACCCGGCCGCTGCGTGGGGAAGCGAAGTACATCCATTCGCCGTCTTGCGACCAACTAGGCATAGCACCACCCACAGGATGAGTGGTGAGGCGTATCGGGTTGCCTCCCCTGGCGCTGATGACGTAAATGTCTTGGTGCCCTTCCGGGTTCGAGTCGAAGGCGATGCGCCGGCCGTCGGGCGACCAGCGTGGCGTTTCAGAATGCGCACCTTCCTTTAAAAACAACGGCGCGGCATTCGAGCCGTCCGCATCGCTCAGCCAGATCCCGTAAGTCCCCGTCCGACCCGATGAAAAAGCGATTCGCTTGCCATCGGGAGAGTATTGCGGATTGTAGTCGTCGCGAGTCGATGAAATGAGGCGTGTCGCGGCAGCGGCGCCGCTTCCCGACTCGCGCAAGGGGAGGCGCCAAATGTTTGTGTCTCGGGATCGCTTCGTGTAAGCCAGCCGGTTAGCTCGCCGGGAGATGGCGGGGAGCCTTGCTCCCTCACCGGCGACGGGCAATCGTTCCGGCTCGCCGGACCTAGAAACTGAAATCCTCCACAGACTCATAGACTCAACAAACCGGCCGCTTGCATAGACAATCTCCCGCCCGTCGGGACTCCAGGTAGGACTCCAGGAGGGCAGATTCTGGAATGTCAGCCGTTTCGGTTCTCCATTTGGTGTAAGGTCCTCGGCCAGGGCGAGCAGGTAAATGTCGGAGAAAAAACCGCTGATTGTCCTTGCGAAGGCCAGACTTCGCCCATCTGGGGAAAAGGCCGGACCGCTATCGCCTACCGATTTCGCCGGCGGAGATGTCAGCCTGCGCTTTTCACCGCTCTCGGTTGACAGCAGGAACAGCGCGAAGGGGTCGCCGGGTGAACTTCGTTCGGTAACGACGAGCTCTTTGCCGTCGGGGCCCCAGGCTAGGGAGGAGGCTCTTAATATTCCTGGTGGTTCGCTGATCTCAGCCACTAGTGTAGTGCCACATAAATAACTGGACAATCACACCCTTTTCACGGTAGGATGGTTTATGTGGCCATCCGCTGACGCTCTACCCCTCACCGCTCCGCAGCGAAACGCTCTTCGTCGCCTGGTTCGAGGAGGCAACACAGCCCAGAAAATGGCCTTACGGGCAGGCATTGTTTTGCTGTGTGCGCAGGGGTTGGCGAACCACGCCATTGCCCGCGAACTCGGCGTCAACCGCAAGACCGTCATCCTGTGGCGAAAGCGCTTCGCCCAGTCCGGCCTCGACGGACTCCGCGATCGGACGCGCCCCGGACGCAAACCGGCGCTCTCCGCTGAATTCGTCCAATGCATCCTCGATACAACGCTTCACGAGAAGCCCCGGGCGGCCACGCATTGGAGCACCCGCACCCTCGCCAAGCACTTGGGCGTCTCCAAGATGGCCATCCAGCGCGTCTGGAAAGCGCACGGACTGCAGCCCCATCGCCTCGAAACTTTCAAGCTCAGCCGCGACAAGCAGTTCGTCGAGAAACTCCGCGACGTGGTCGGTCTGTACTTGAATCCGCCCGAGCACGCACTGGTGCTCAGTGTCGATGAGAAAAGTCAGATCCAGGCCTTAGACCGCAGCCAGCCGGGACTGCCCCTGAAAAGGGGTCGTGCCGGCACCATGACCCACGACTTCAAACGACATGGCACAACGACGTTGTTCGCCGCCTTCAATGTGCTCGACGGCAAGGTGATCGGCGAGTGTCTGCCGCGACATCGGCACCAGGAATTCCTCAAATTCCTACGCAAGATCGACCGCGAAACGCCACCGGCGCTGGAGCTGCATCTGATCGTGGACAACTACTCCACGCACAAGCATGAGCAAGTGAAGAAGTGGCTCGCGAAGCACCCCCGCTTCCACTTTCACTTCATTCCCACGTCTTCTTCTTGGCTCAATCTCGTCGAGCGCTGGTTCCGCGAGCTGACACAGAAGCGCATCCGCCGCGGCGTGTTCCGCAGTGTTCCCGAACTCGAGGCCGCCATCCACGAGTACCTGGAAGCGAGCAACCAAGCGCCCAAGCCCTTTGTCTGGACAGCTCCGGCACAAGATATCCTCGCCAAAGTCGAGCGCGCCGCCAAAACCCACGCCATTGTCCAGAACCGTTAGTGGCACTACACTAGACGCTCAGGGCCCCCGATAGCCGGGAGCAGAAGTACGGCAGCTCTTTCTCCGGGCAGCCGTCGCAAGAAGGCGATCGTGCGCCCATCGGCCGACCAGGTGGGACTCCAGTCCTCGAGCGGGTCGGTGGTCAGTCGCAGGGGAGTCTCGGAGCCGATCATTTTGACGTAGATGTCGAGATTGTCCGCGTTTTCCCCGTCCCAGCAGAAAGCTACTTGGTTCCCGTCGGGGGAGAAGCTCGAGGAGAATTCACTGCCCGGATAGCTAGTCAAAGGGACCGCCTGGAGGGGTTCCACGGACGCGTCATCAGCCTCGTTGGCCGGCCCGAGTACACCCATCCAGGCGCTGATGCCCAAGATGACGGCGATCACCACGGCAGCACCGGCGATATACCACGGCGTACGGCTGGCGGGTTTCGGTACGGGCTGCGCCCGACGGGCGTCGCGAGCGCCCAATCCGGTCTGCTTTTGCAATTCCCGCAGATCGACCAGCATGTCGTCGATATGGGGGTAACGTGACTCGGGGTTCTTGGCGAGGGCCTTATTGGCAATTCGCTCCAGCTCCTTGGGGACACCCGTCCGCAGGGCCGACAGCGGCTCGGGGTCCTCGTTCATGACCGAGTACAGAACGGCCTTGTCGTAGTGGCCTTTGAAGGGGAGCTGGCCACTGATCATTTCGTAGAGCACCACGCCCAGCGCCCAGATGTCGGTACGGTGGTCAACCGTCGCGCCTTCGGTCTGCTCCGGCGACATGTAGGCGACCGTCCCCAGCCGAGATTCGGGCTTGGTGATCTTCGACCCACCCACAAGCTGAGCCAGCCCGAAATCCATGATGGTGACGAGTTGCTGGGAGCCCGCGCCTGTGATCATCAAGTTGGCCGGCTTGACGTCGCGGTGGACGACTCCCTTCTCATGCGCAGCTTGTAGGCCCTGCGCCGTTTGGGTGGCGATATCGAGTGCGTCTTTCAGCTTGAGGGGTCCGGCCTTGATCCTTGTTTCGAGGCTGTCTCCCTCGATGAAGGCCATCGCGATGAACGTGCGGCCATCCGCTTGGTCAATCTCGTAGACGGTGCAGATGTTGGCGTGTTCAAGTGCGGCAGCGGCCTTGGCTTCGCGGATGAAACGACGGCGGCCCTCTTCCTCTTGAACGAGATGGGGGGCGAGAAATTTCAAGGCCACGAAACGATCGAGCTTGAGATCTTCGGCCTTGTAGACGGTACCCATCCCGCCCTCGCCGAGCTTTTCGGTGATCTTGTAGTGCGAGATGGTTGTACCGAGCATAGGTTTACCGTCTTTGGGAATCGCTTTCCCGCGGCGTCTTGCCTATTGTACGCCCCAGCTTCGCTTGAACGGTCGAGTCCCGTAGCGCGGGGCTGGTGCCGTTTCCAGACCCGCGGCTTTTGGCAGACCGGCGTTGAAACAATCCTTCGACCTCGTGGCACAGCTCTCCCCGAAGCCTGCCCGTTCTACCCTTCTGTAGATCGGGCACAGCTTTCCGAAAAGCTTTGGCGATCGGCCGTCCCCAAGACGACCGATCGGGGGCACGGGGGTGGGGGCCAGCCTCCTTCTCCGCCGACCAACGCCAAAAACCGGCCTCGACTCGCCAAGTGTCACAACACTCCCAACCCCAAAGAATCAACGACATACCGCTTATCGGACCCGAAAGGTTTCTCTTCGTGGTTTAGAATGGAAGTAGAAAAAGGGGTTGTGCGTCGAGGGGGAAAGATTTTTAGCGGTAATCCGCTCCAATCCGCTCGCATCCGCTATGTCGCACCGATAGTGGAATGTGCCGTCACGGGTTCTTGCACATTTGTTAGCGGGATCCTGCTTTTTTCTGAACCCGTTCGGCCGTTGGTCATCGCCAAACGAGCTGCTTATCCTGGAAGGCTACTCCCAGAAATCAAGGATGGCGCGGTTGACTTCGGCAGCGGCCTCCATTTGCACCATGTGGCCGCTTCCCGAAATGATCTGGGTCTTGACGTTGGCAGGAAGTCCCTCGGCGTGGGAGGCAGGTAGGATTCGGTCTTCCGAGCCCCAAATGACTTGAATGGGTATCGACAGCTCACCGAGCCGATCACCAAGTACTGCTGCTTGCTTGCCCGTGGGAAAGAACTGATCGGCGATGGTGCGTAAGGCTGAGTCCACCCCGTCGAGGCGTTTGTATTTGAGAATGTCGTCGATGAGCTGCCGTCCTACAAGCCCTGAATCGGCAAATAGCTTTTCGAGGTGCGGCTTGATGTCCCTGCGGCGGCCGGCGGTGATAAAGCCTTCGATATAGTCGCCGTCGATCTCCGGACCCAGTCCGGCGGACGCGATCAGGGCGAGCGAAAGCGCCCGGTCCGGATGGGCTAGCGCAAAGTCCAGCGCAACGGCGCCGCCCATGGAGTGGCCCACCAAGTGTGCCTTCTCCGCGCCGAGGGCGTCCATGAATCCCCTGAGGGTCTTTGTGAACTCGCCCAGGGTTCCGTCGCCAACCTGCTTGGACGAACCACCGTGTCCGGGGAGGTCGAGAGCGTAGACGGTGCGATTCGCGGCGAGAGCCTCGTGATTGAAGAGCCAATTGTTTAGGTCGCCACCGAAACCATGAATGAGAATCGCCGGATCGCCGCCCTCACCCCGCTGGAGATAGCGCAGGGTGCGGCCCTCGACTTCGACCGTCTCGGGCGCCGGGCCGGCCGCCTCCTCGTTCGCCTCCGGGGGCACAAAACTTGCTTGGAAATCAGTGACAAAAGTCTCGATGTCCGCGCCCGTAACCGAGGCGTCAGCGATCACCGCCACCAGCCCCGCCACGGGCACCATCTCGCCAACCCGCGCAACGTGCCGCAAGACGCCCGACTCGGTAACCTCGAGACCGCCGGCTATCTTTTCCGTTTCTATTTCCGCTACCTCAATACCGGGGCTTACCTCGGTGCCTTCCTCGACGAGCCAAGCGACGACCTTGCCCTCTGTCATAGAGAGCCCCCATTTGGGCATTGTCACCGTGTGGATGGGCGGTGTGCTCATGCCGCGTACGCCATCACCTCGCGAACGGTCGTTGCGACCTTGCCGGCATTGGGAATGTAGCTGTCTTCGAGAACTGGGCTGAACGGCACCGGCGTATGAGGAGGAGTTACCATCTTGATCGGCGCCTTGAGGTCGCCAAACGCTTTTTGGGCGACCAGCGCGGAAATGTCGGTCGCGATGTTGCACCTCGGTGTCGCTTCGTCGACGATGACGAGCCGGCCTGTGTTCTCCACGCTTTCGAGAATCGTGTCCTCATCAAGCGGCGAAGTAGTTCTGAGGTCGATGATTTCGCACTCGATTCCGTCCTTGGCCAACTCATCCGCGGCTTCGGAGGCCATATGCACCATCCGTCCCAGCGCCACGACCGTAACGTCGCCGCCTTCGCGCACGTAGTTGGCTTCGCCGAAAGGCAGAGCGTAGGACTCCTCGGGCACGTCTCCCTCGGTCTGATAGAGCGCCTTGTGCTCGCAAAAAATGACCGGGTCGTTGTCGCGAATCGCTTGCGTCAGCAAGCCCTTGGCGTCATACGGCGTCGAGGGAACCACGCATTTCAGCCCCGGAATATGTGTGAAGACGGGGTAGAGACACTGCGAGTGCTGCGCCGCCGCGCGAAGGCCGGCCCCGAACATGGTGCGGATAACCACCGGGGTGACCGCCCGGCCGCCAAACATATAACGGAACTTCGCGGCCTGGTTGAAGATCTGGTCGAAACAAACACCCATGAAATCGATGAACATCAGCTCCGCTACCGGGCGCAAGCCGGCCGTGGCCGCTCCAATGGCGGCGCCTACGAAGGCCGATTCGGTGATCGGCGTGTCCATGACACGGTCGCCGAATTTAGTCCACAAGCCCTTAGTGATTCCCAGCGGACCGCCCCAGGCGTCCATCTCGCCATCGGCGCCGCTCCCGCCCGCGACGTCTTCACCCATGATGATGACCGACTCGTCGCGCTCCATCTCCTGGGCCAGAGCTTCCCTTATGGCCTGTTGAAAGGTGATTTTCCTAGCCATCGAATGTTTCCCTTCTGTAGTTATTCATCGAAGACTGGCGCCGATACACCCGCACGACAGACGCCTGCTTCCCTGCCGGCTCAACTTGGCAGCCGGGGGGGCATTGCTTGTGCCCTCACGGACCGGCGCGGCCGGCTTTAGTACTCCACATAAACGTCGGTCTCTAGATCCTCAACACCGGGTTCAGCCGCGGCCTTTGCTTTCGCGACGGCGTCGTCGATCAGAGCTTTCGCTTCCTCGTCGATCTTCGCCAGCTCCTCAGGAGTCACCAATGAGGATGAGGTGAGGGACTGAGCCAAGTTCTCAATGCAGTCCCGGGTTTCCCGAAGATTCTTGACTTCATCGGGGCCGCGGTAAGTTTGGGAGTCGCCTTCGAAGTGGCCGAAGTAGCGATTGACCTTGCATTCAATCAGAGTCGGGCCGCCTCCCTCGCGGGCGCGGCCGATCGCCTCTTGTGCCGCATCGTAAACGGCGCAGAAGTCATGTCCATCAACCGTCACTCCCGGCATGTCGAAGCCTTTTGCCCTCTCAGCCACGTCGGTGCCGGCTACCGAGTATTTGCTCGAGGTGGCCTCGGCATAGCCATTGTTCTCAACGACGAAGACACAGGGCAGTTGCCATACCGAAGCCAGGTTGAGGCTTTCGAGCGTTGTACCCTGATTCGATCCGCCGTCACCCACGAACACCACGGCAACGCCCTTGGTGCCGAGCTTCTTGGCGGCCAGCGCCGCGCCACACGCCAGGGGCGGACCGCCGCCGACAATACCGTTGGCTCCCATCATGCCTACTTCCAGGTCGGCGATATGCATGGACCCGCCCTTGCCCGCGCACAGGCCATCTTTCTTGCCGTAAATCTCAGCCATCATCCCATGGATGTCACAACCTTTCGCGATGCAGTGGCCGTGGCCGCGATGCGTGCTGGCGATCTTGTCGTTGTCGTCGAGGTGCAGGCAAACACCGACGGCAATAGCCTCCTCGCCGGCATAGAGATGGACGAACCCCGGGATCTCCCCCGTCGCGAACTCGACGTGGAGGCGCTCCTCGAATTCCCGGATGGTTCTCATGTTGCGGTAGGCCTTGAGTAACTGTTCTTTTGTGATTTCCATACTCTCTCTCCGTCTGGCTGGTGAGTTACACCTGGTCGGTGGGACGTTTTCCTGGCCCTTTCACCGGGTAGGGGCAGGTTGGCTCGGTCCGCCACTGAATTCTATCTTCCGGGCGTGGCGACCCGCAAGGCCGCAACTCGCAGCTGCTTTGCGGCAATCTTAGACTGGCTTCGCGGCTTGGGTCGCGCCGAAGCGACGCTATGTATTGCTAGAAGCGTAACTAGGAGTGATGCGCCCGCGGAGCTTTCGCCTGCTTCCGCCGCTCCATGTAGTCCGCGAGAGCCTCTTCTAAAGGTGGCATCTTGGGTACGCCCAGCCGCTCGATCTTCGCGTTGGAGAGGCCTGAACGCATGGGGCGCCGTGCGGGCGTGGAAAACTCGCGGTGGTTGGTGGGTTGTATGTCGGCTTCCAAACCACTTGCTGCTAGGATTTTCAGAGCGTACTGATACCAAGAGATAAGTGTCCCTCCGCCCAAATGGTAGAGACCGAACGCGCCGCGCTCGAGTAAGTCGATCGAGCGGGAGGCCAAGGCGGGTGCGTAAGTGGGAGTCGCGAAAAAGTCTTCGACCACCCGCAGCGGGCTACCCTCAGCCGCTTTCCGGAGGACCAGCTCTGGAAAATTGCCACGACTCGTATGTCGTCCCGCGGGACCAAAAACGCCAGCCACGCGCACAACGTACAACTTGTCGAGGCAAGCTTGCGCATAGAGCTCACCCGCCAACTTTGAAACCCCGTACGCGGAAGGTGGACTGGGAAGATCCTCTTCAACGTAATGGTCTTCCTTTTTCCCATCGAAGACGTGATCGGTCGAGAAGTGCATCAGCACGGCGCGGTGTTGTCGGCAGGCCGCGGCTAAGGAACGCACGGCCAGCCCGTTGATCCGCATCGCCAGCTCCGGCTCCTGTTCGGCCAGATCCACATGGTTGTAGGCGGCGGAATTGATGACCCAGGCCGGGGAATGGTCTTGAAAGGCTCGTTCGATCGCCTGCTCATTGGTAATGTCAAGCTCTTGCCGGCTCAGTCCGACAACAGTCTGGCCGCGCCGCCGCAACTCAGCGACTAGCTCCGTACCGAGCTGCCCTCCTGCTCCTAGCACAACCGTCCGCAAATGGGTGCTCTCCTTGGACCGCGAGTATGAGCGGCGCTCAGGTTTCCACCGCGACGTCTTTCAGGTAGTATAGAATTCCTTCCGCCGAAAACCCACTCCCCGATAGAAAACGGTCGTGGCCGACTCATGAAAAGGATCGAGTGGATACTCCGGATTGCCATGTGCGGGGAGTTTCTTGGCCACGGCGTTTTCGCCTACCAAGCCGCTCCTCATTTCCGGTTATTGATCATGGGATCATTGGGAGTCTCTGAGGAAACGGCGGCGACGGTCCTCCCCGTGATCGGGACCATCGATTTTTTGATCGCAGCCCTGGTTCTGGTCAAACCGATCCGAGCCGTGCTGCTATGGGGAGCTATTTGGGGGCTTCTCACGGGACTGGTGCGCCCTCTTTCAGGCAGGGAAATTTGGCATTTCGTGGAGCGCTGGCCCAATTGGGGCATTCCCCTAGCGTTGCTGTTTGTTCGTGGGGTTCCTCGCAATTGGAGAGGCTGGCTGCGGTAAGGCGGAGCGGGATTTTCTGGGATCGACGGCTGCTCGCGAACGGCTGGCTCAGGGGCTCGGTGGAAGGCGCTCCTGCCCCTCCCGCTCGGTCACCGGCGGCCGCGGAGGATTGCAGGCTAGGAACACCAGCGGTTGATGAACCATTCCGTCTCTCGAACGTCGCAGAGCCGCAGGTTTGGACCCTCTTCCCGCAGAAGGCCAGCCAGCGAGTTCAGGTGGCTCCAGCCGCAAATCACGAGCGCATTGTGCCTCCGACCGCGGTGATGCCTCAGCTTTTCGTACATGAATCGCTCTCGGCGCGCTTGCCAGTGAGCGATTTGCCGCGAAAGGTAGTGCGCGTTCGGTTTGAGATAGTCGGCCGGGATTCCCAGCTCGCGCTTGTCCTTCTTGACAGCATTGATGTTGACGTACTCGCATCCGTGGGTTTCGGCTAGTCTTCGAGCGATAGTTTCTTCCGAGGCCCGAGTCTCCTCACCGATCAGATCGATAGCGTGGCTGTCGATCAGCCCCTCCAACATCCGCGAAAAATGACGCTTCTGACCGCGTTCGATCTCGACGTCGCCAATACCGAGGCTGGCCGTGGGCTGCAAGCCGTGGTCGCAGCCTACCAAGACAATGGTGGCTCGCAAGCTTTGCGTCTGTCTCCAGAGTTCGCCGACGCGCCGGAGTGCTTGGTTGCATAGATTCACGATAGATTATGGCCCGACAAACGCTGGGCGGCTCACTCACGCCCTAGCCAAACCTGCAAAGAAACACGTGCCCGGACGGACACAAAACATCGGCCCGATCGCATTGGAATTCTTATCGGTCAGGAGGCGAGAATCGCGCCGAAGCGCATGAGCGTCGGCTGCGGGGGGGCTTGCCGGCCAACTCGTAGCGGCAACGTCGGGCGTTCCGCGGGACCGCCTTTACGTTAGCTTGTGAGACCCGGGGTTCAGGAGGAACTTCTTGCTGTGACGGCTGCAGGGTGTGCGCTGCTAGGCGGCCAAGGACCGGCAAGATTGCCGGTCCCTACTGAGTACAGCGTCGCGGCGCAGGCGGCAAATGTCAAAAACGCTTTCCCGCTCTAGTCGCCCGAGGATTCTTCGCTACCAGGAGCGCCGACGTTGTCGGGAAGCTCCGCGGTCAGCGCTTCCATAAACGTCACTAGGGCGTCGCGCTCCTTTCGAGTCAGGTGGTCCAGCTCCTTGAGCTCTTTGTCGCGCCAGGGGTTGGAATTGCCTGCGCCGATGTAGAAGTCGACGACGTCTTTCAGCGTCTTCAGGCTGCCGTCGTGCATGTAGGGCGCTGACTGGGCTATGTTTCGCAGCGTGGGAGTTTTGAAGGCGCCCCGGTCCGCATCCTGCTTGGTCACTTCATAACGACCGAGGTCGGTCAGCTCACCCTCGTCATCCACGCCGACGCCCAAGTTGTGGAACTTGTTGTCGGCAAACAGGGCTGACTTTTCGTCGATGGTGTGGCAAACGGCGCAGTTCCCTTTTTCCTCGTTGCGGAAAACTTCCAAACCGAGCTTGGCGGACTCGCTCAACGCCGACTCATCGCCGCCATACATGTAGCGGTCGAAAGGCGAGTTTCCGCTGAGCACCGTTCGCTCAAAAGAAGCGATCGACTTGACGACCTTGTCGAACGTTACCGGACCCGGTCCGTAAGCCTTTTCAAATTGCGCGACGTAGCCGGGGTCTCCGGAGAGCTTCTCTACAACGGCTTCGGCGGTGTGCGCCATTTCAATCGGATTCTGCATCGGTCCACCGGCCTGATCTTCGAGGCTGGCGGCTCGCCCGTCCCAGAACTGAGTGGTGTAGTAGGCAGCGTTGATCACGCTGGGCGCCTGCCGTCCGCCTTTTTTGCCGCCGACGCCACTCGAAAACTGGTCTGGGTCAGCGAAGCCCGCATCAGGCCGGTGACAGGAGGCGCATGCGATCGTTCCATCCACCGACAACATGGTGTCGTAGTAGAGGCGCCGCCCCAGCTCGATGGCCTCCGCCGTCGGCGGATTGTCTTCGGGGATCGGCAACGGTGGCAGCCCCAGCGGAACAGAGATTTCAACAGGCTGCCCGATCGGCTTCGCTGCTGGGGCGGCAACTTCGGGTGGAGGTTCCGGCGCACACGAAATGCCAACAATGACGATCGCGGACACAAGCATTGCAAACGATTTGAAACGGGCAGCGGCTGTCACAATTCACCTCCAGTTCGATGATGCTTCCGGGGACCCTCGTCACTGATCAGGGCCGAACAAGCTTCTCATGATTGTTACCTTTGAGGTTCGTTGTCAACTGTTTGGTAGTTGGCCGGTCAGGTTACTGGCGAGGCGACAGGCAATCCGGTGGTTGGTAATCGATCTCCCTGCGGCGGGGGCGAGGTCGTCGGCTCGAAACGTGTCCGGCGCCGGTTTCGGGATGCGGCGAGCCGTTGCGTTGTTTCGCCCTTCCAGGGCTTCCCTCGAACTGCTCCGTCAGCCCACGGCTGAAGCCGTGGGCTGAGATTGTTGCGGCCCCTGACGGGGCCGGTTTCGACGCAGGCCCAGAGGCTGGTTTCGGGATGCGGTCAGGCGTTGGGTCGCTTCGAGAGCTTCCCCCGAACGGCTCCCTCTTCCCACACCTGAAGCCGTGGGTGATGGAGCCTCTGCGAGCGATCCCTGGAAGGGCGAAACAGCACGCCCCACTGCCTCGCCAATTTGCTGGTTCACTTCGTTTTCTCGACCACCGGGCGGGCGCTTCTCCTCGACTGGCAACTGCCCCTCTTCCGACACCTGAAGCCGTGGGCTGAGATTGTCACGGCTCCAGACGGGGCCGGTTCGACGCCACCGTTTTCATTGACACCCTTCCGACAGACGGCTATCCTGGATAAGAGTCGCAAATAACCCCTCGAACAGGGTGCGTCCCACCGCTTCTTGGAAGGGATTTCTCTTGGCAAATACGCGTTCCGCGATCAAGCGCATCCGTCAGACGACGAGGCAAACGGAGGTCAATCGCCGCAACAGGAG
The DNA here is from genome assembly GCA_965222095.1 of Bryobacterales bacterium. Taxonomy (GTDB): domain Bacteria; phylum Acidobacteriota; class Terriglobia; order Bryobacterales; family UBA6623. The sequence continues at coordinate 797,348 of CBDCTD010000002.1, read as the reverse complement.
TCGGATGCGAACCCAAGTCAAGAAGCTCGAACAAGCTCTTGCCGATAAAGATGCCGCCGCCGCTCAGCAGCTACTGAACCCTACTCTCAGCATCGTGGACAAGTCGGTACAGAAGGGCGTGCTGAAGAAAAACACCGCCTCGCGTATGAAGTCCCGGCTCACTATCCTCGCCAAAACCCTCGCGTCAAAAGCCGGCTGAATCCGGCCCGGCTAGCCGGTCAGCCGCACCACGAGTTGCTCCATGATGATGCGGTCCTCGGGCCGTTCGCGTCGAAGATCTCTGTCGGCTTGGAATAGGGAGATCAGGGCGCCTTCGAGTTCGTCTTGGGAGAATCGGCGGGCCATATCAAGCACTTGCCTTGCTCTCGACGGCCACATGCGGACCCCGCTTTGTTGGAATTGCCGCATCAGCTCCGCACTGTTGCGCGTACTCGCTTCTTTCGCCGCCAGCGCCTGCCGGAACAGGCCTGCCAGAAGGTTGACCTGCAGCGGCCAGTACTCGCCGCTGCTAGCCAGAGTCTCGAGCACATCAAGCGCCTGCAGCCGGTTCTTCCGGGCGAGGGCATCAGAGAACTCGAATACCCCGCGCTGACGGGCTTCGGGAATCAAAGTCTCGAGGTCTTGAGCGGTGATCTCTTGCCCATCGACCGCGTAGAGTGCCAGCTTTTCCAACTCGTTGCCCAAGCGGGCCATGTCGTTCCCCAGCATTTCAACGAGTTCGGACAAGATGGGCCGCTTGATGTCGAGTTGCAGCTCTTTTGCTAATTGCGTAGCGGCCGAAACCGCTTCCTGTGGGGTCAGCCGCGTTAGCTCAACTGTTGCCGGAACGGCTGAATAGAACTTCGCTACTCGTTCGAGCTTGGCCTTGTCGCCCCGATCATTCCAATCGTAGCGGGTCGCCTCGAACAACAATGCGACGCCGGTCACAGGGTCGGCGAGGTAATCCGCAAGCGGGTCAGTATGCGAGGACCTTCCGCCTGAACGCGCCGCGACTCGCTTGGGCAACACCGCTTCCGCATTCAGACCGATGAGAAGCCGGCGGGGAGCAAACAACGATAGCGTCCGCGCTTCATCCAGTAGCCGGCTCAGGGGCTGCTCGCTGAGATCGATCTCGATCAAACCTTCCGGGGGGCCACCTTCGGGATCTCGACCGCCCAACACGGCTTCCACGAGCGCCTGACGGCAGCGGTCTCGAAAGAACCCCTCGTTGCCCAGAAACAGGTAGGCCGGCGCGGGTGCGGAATGGCCCAGACTTGCCAGGAATTGCTTGGGCTTCATCTCGATTCAGAACCCTTCGAGCACGGCGGAAACCAAACTCCGCGCCAGCCCTTCGCCCGTCCGCGCCAGGGCAGCCGGCCTCTCCTCCAAATAGGCTTCCGCGTCGGTCGTGACCTCGTAGCGCTCACGGTACTCGAAGGCGGGATTCTGGTAAATCACTTTGCCCGTGTTCCGTTCGACTAAAGCAACGTGCACTTGCGTAAGAGTGGCCACGCTGGTTGCCCTGCCTGTCCTGCGGTCGAACACGGCAGGAAAGACGAAGAAGTTCAGCACTGTGCCGGTCAGAGTGGCGTCGGCCTCCAGTTGGTCGGCAACGATCCGATACCGCGTGCGCGTCATGAATTCCCGGGCGACCGCGCTAGTCAAGTGCTGCTCGATTTTGAATTCAGTCGTGTTGTTTCTGAAGGTGGGAATGGCGATGGTGTGGACGGTATCCGGTACCGTATCGGCACGTCCCGCCAGGTGATAGCCACAAGAACCCGCAGAGAAAGCAATGACCAACCAGGTGACGGCGAGACCGTACGAGCGGCTAGCGTGCTCTCGAGGATACAAGGGGACGATTCCTTTGCCGGGACTAGTGGACGGTCCTGGAGACGAGTTCACCATGGATTCGGAAATGTCGGGCTGGACAGCCCGACACGGCACGCTGGAAGCGTACGCCACGTCGCCAGTACGACTGTAACGTTGTTGTTCGGGACAGTTACTAGGCTTCAGAGGGTCAGCCATTAGCGCGGGTCGGCAACCGACTCTCTGACTGTGTGTTCAGACCGCGAGACGCGCCGGGCTCGACGCCGAAGCAGCCCCCCGATGCGCGTCACAATGCCGCTGAGCACGAACCCGGAGGCCATTGCCAGCAACACCGGCTGAGAGAAGTTCCAGATGAGATAAATCAAGGTCGCGAAGAAAACGACCATCACCAACGACGGTGTCTGGAGAAGACCGATGTCTTTGAGACTCGTGTACCGCCAAGTCGAGATCATCAGAAACGAAAGCAGCGCGAGAAGGACCAGCCACAACGCGCCCCACGGCCACCAATTCGGGATCGGGTACCCTCCGCAAAAGTGCACGACCGCCGCCAGCATCCCGGCGGCGGGAGGAATCGGCAGACCGACGAAGTAGTGGCGCCCCGGGCGGCCCGGGTTCTTCGGCGCCGGATTCTTCTGCACGTTGAAGCGCGCCAGACGGGCGGCGCCGCACGTCAGGTAAAGGAACGTCATCAAGTACCCGATGGCGGGCAGCCAGTCAGCCAACCAAAGGCCGGCGGCCAGCTCAGGAGAGCGGATCCCCCAAGCGACCGCCAACGTGGCCGGCGCAACGCCGAAGGTAATCACGTCGGCCAGCGAGTCAATCTCACGTCCAAAGTCACTGACGGCATTCGTCATCCGAGCTATGCGGCCATCCATACCGTCGGTAAACACCGCCAGACCAATGGCCAAAGCGGCGTGGTCGTAAAGGCGAGCTGCTTCATCCGCCATGCCCGGCGGCAGCGAGATCGCCTGGACCGTCTTCATTAGGCAGTAGTAGCCGCAAAACAGCGTGCCTACGGTGAATACCGTGGGCAGGGCCAAAGTTCGGCGAGGTTGCTTGGTAGTTTGGATTTCGCTCATTCTGTCAATCCCGAAGACGGGCTAGAATCGAACTTCCCCCTTTGACGCGCTCCCCGCGTCGCACCAGCAGGTCCCACTCCGGTCCCAGCAAGATGTCGACGCGCGAGCCGAATTTGATCAAGCCAAATCGCTCCCCTTTCTCCACGACGTCGCCCTTCGATTTGTGGCACACAATCCGGCGAGCTACCAACCCGGCTATCTGCCTGACGACCACTGTTGCGCTTCCGGACTCGATCGTCAAGCTCGTCTGTTCGTTTTCGAACGACGCGCTTTCTCGATTTGCCAGCCTGAATTTCCCCGGCTGGTACTCCAATGCGGTAATGCGACCGCTGACAGGTATGCGATTGACATGAACGTCGAAAATATTAAGAAACACGCTGACCCGCCGACCGCCGTCTCCAGTCGGCTGCAAGCTGACGACTTTCCCGTCGGCCGGTGAAACGGCGACGGCGCCACGGGGAATCTCCCTCTCCGGGTCACGGAAAAAGTACAAGCAGAAGCCGGCTAACAGGAAAAAGGGAAGCCCCCAAGCTGCTGATAAAAATATGCTTACCAGAAGCCCCGAAACCGAGAGGCCAACACCGTAGTGGATCCCGTCACGAACCATCGATAGCCGCGTTCCGCAGGCTATTGTACCAGCCCCCGAACGCATCAGATCCGCGCCTGCGAAGGTACCGGTCAGCCTGGGGAAAGCCGCGTGCGGCGGGTTCAATAGTCAGTGGGAGCGACCGCATTTGTACTGCGGGACTCACAATCCTATCGGTTGCTCGTTCGGGCCTCCGGCCGCCGGCGGATGAGAAGGAGCCTAGCCGGGCTCCTGCTGGTGTTGCCGCACGAGGTCATACATCTTGTCCTTAAGGTGCAGCTTGAGCTTTTTTAACCGCATTTCCTCGACCTGCTCCTCCTGCGTTGGAAACCGCTGAGAGCTAAGTTCCTCAATCCGGCGATTGTAGTTTGAGTGCTGCTCTGCGAGCTTGCGGTACTCTTCGCTGGTTTCCATCAGCTGGGCAGACAGATTCTCTCGCGGGATGCTTCCCATGAAAGTTCCTCCTGGGGTTGTGAGTCGGGTGCGATTAGGGGGGATGGCGGACAACAGGTGAGTGGATCTGGGGACACTAATATCATAGTTGCTGCTTCATGTCCTCATTCACCCGGCCGACCTAACCTTACCAGAGTTTCAGAACGATTTCAACGCTGCTAGAGTTATCCGAAGCAAGATGATCCTGAAACGACGGCAGCCGGGAGAAGGTACACGGCGGGTGAATGCCAGGCAGCAGGCTCAGGTCTCACGCTGGTCGAGAGGCGCGAGTTTGTGTCCGCCAGCGGCGGCCTCGGTTTTACGGGCGCCGAGCGCAAGCAGATCGATGGCCTCGTCGAGCGCACTCTGCAGGCGCACGAGTACCTGCGGCGGTCGAAGAAAGACAAAGGCATCGTGCGGCGCTATCTGGCCAAGATCAGCGGGTTCTCTTCATGATTGTTACTCGTCGACCTGTTTCAACTATTACTTCTCAATTCGTTCCCCAACTGTTCTAGTGCCGGCTCTAGTCGCTGGCGGTGCCGCCAAAAGTCGGCCCAAAGGTCACCGGTCTTCTTCAACCGCCCTGACATGTTCGCCACGGTAAAACGCCTTGGCGAGAGTGTACGGCGCAACTCGCGCCGGGAAATCGGGGCCGACACAGAGGCTACGTCGGCCGGCCGGACGCCGTAGACCGCCGCCAACGGGCGTCCGTAGGAATTCTGGGAATAGTCGAAGTAGACTCTGTCTTTCGGACGTTTATCGACATGCCGTTCGAGAGTAACTTGCCGCGGCATTTTCTCGGCGATCACGTGGGCCACGATCTCCGCAAAGGCCCGCACCTGCTCGTAGGTATAGTCGCTTTCGAGCGGCAGATAGATGTGAAGGCCACTCGCTCCAGACGTTTTGAGGAAAACTTCGAGGCCCAGACGGTCCATTAAGTCGCAGATGGCGCGGGCGATTTCGACCACGGTGGCAAAATCCGCTTCTTCGGATGGGTCGAGGTCGAAAAAAACGTAGTCCGGGCGCTCGAGATCCTCGATGGAACTTGACCAGGGGTGGTGCTCGATGCAGCCAAGATTACTCAGAAACAGCAGCGCCGCGAGGTCGTTGGCGACGTAGTATCTGATGTCCGCCTTTCTTTCTTCCGACGGGATGGCGACGGTTTCCACCCACTCGGGGGCGTCGGATCCAGCCTCCTTTTGATAGAACGACTCGCCCTCAATGCCATTCGGGTAGCGGTGAAGAACAAGGGGACGATTCCTGAGGAACGGTAACATGCAGTCGGCGACCCGGTAGTAGTAAGCGAGCAGCCGCCGCTTGGTGTAGCGCTGTTTGGGAAAGTAGACCTTATTGAGGTGCGTCAACCGCAGCCGCCGGCCGTCGAGTTCCACGACCACGTTCTCTTTCCTGCCCCGTTCGAGCTCACGTTCGAGATTCTTCCGCCCCCGCACTTGCGGCGTCGCGGTCACGCGGACAATTTCCGGCCGCGCATCCGATTTCGGCTTCGAATCTTCGAGGAGGCACTGCTTGGGATCAAGATCGGTACGAAGCCCGACGAAGACCGGCTGTCGCAGGCGCTGCTCTTGAGTCCAATTGTGAAATTTGACTCGCGCCACAAGTTCGGGCTTGACCCAGCGCATGGTCTGTTTAAGTTTTGGGGTCTCCACGAAAGGACATCGCTTCACTTCGAGAGCTTCCAGCTGATCGAGCAGTCTCGCTTGGTCCCCTTCGCTGAAGCCAGTGCCCACTCCTCCAATGAATTTGAGCCGTCGCCCGTCGTAGAGTCCGGTGAGCAAGGCGCCGAAATACTTCCGACCTCCTTGTGGCGCCGTGAATCCACCGATGACCGCATCGACCTCGCGGACGGTTTTGATCTTGACCCAAGAGTGACTCCGCCCTTCGACATAAACGCTGTCGAGTCGCTTGCCCACAATGCCTTCAGCGCCGCGATCCGCGGCTAAGTCAAACAGTTCCTTGCCCTTTTCCTCGACATGATCGGAGAAACGCAGAGCTTTTCCGGGCCGCAGAATCTGCTTCAGGAAATGTTTTCGCTCTAGTAGCGGGACACCCCTAAGATCACAGCCGTCGGCATAGAGAATGTCGAAGAGGTAGTAGGTGATGGGGGCTGATCGCTGGAGACTCTTCGAAGGCTCGGCAACGTTCATGCGCGACTGAAGGCGCTCAAAGTCACCGCGGCCGTCCCCGTCAAGAACAACAATCTCCCCGTCCAGAATGGCCTCGTTCGCAGCGAGGTTTCTCGATAGTTCGGACAGCTCCGGGTAGTGGCTCGTCACGTCTAACCCGGTGCGCGTATACAATCGGTTCTCGTCGCCGCGCACCCAAGCCAAGGCTCGAATACCGTCCCATTTCAATTCGAAGATCCAATCAGACGCGGAAAACGGCTTCTCGACGAGACTGGCTAGTGTAGTGCCACTAACGGTTCTGGACAATGGCGTGGGTTTTGGCGGCGCGCTCGACTTTGGCGAGGATATCTTGTGCCGGAGCTGTCCAGACAAAGGGCTTGGGCGCTTGGTTGCTCGCTTCCAGGTACTCGTGGATGGCGGCCTCGAGTTCGGGAACACTGCGGAACACGCCGCGGCGGATGCGCTTCTGTGTCAGCTCGCGGAACCAGCGCTCGACGAGATTGAGCCAAGAAGAAGACGTGGGAATGAAGTGAAAGTGGAAGCGGGGGTGCTTCGCGAGCCACTTCTTCACTTGCTCATGCTTGTGCGTGGAGTAGTTGTCCACGATCAGATGCAGCTCCAGCGCCGGTGGCGTTTCGCGGTCGATCTTGCGTAGGAATTTGAGGAATTCCTGGTGCCGATGTCGCGGCAGACACTCGCCGATCACCTTGCCGTCGAGCACATTGAAGGCGGCGAACAACGTCGTTGTGCCATGTCGTTTGAAGTCGTGGGTCATGGTGCCGGCACGACCCCTTTTCAGGGGCAGTCCCGGCTGGCTGCGGTCTAAGGCCTGGATCTGACTTTTCTCATCGACACTGAGCACCAGCGCGTGCTCGGGCGGATGCAAGTACAGACCGACCACGTCGCGGAGTTTCTCGACGAACTGCTTGTCGCGGCTGAGCTTGAAAGTTTCGAGGCGATGGGGCTGCAGTCCGTGCGCTTTCCAGACGCGCTGGATGGCCATCTTGGAGACGCCCAAGTGCTTGGCGAGGGTGCGGGTGCTCCAATGCGTGGCCGCCCGGGGCTTCTCGTGAAGCGTTGTATCGAGGATGCATTGGACGAATTCAGCGGAGAGCGCCGGTTTGCGTCCGGGGCGCGTCCGATCGCGGAGTCCGTCGAGGCCGGACTGGGCGAAGCGCTTTCGCCACAGGATGACGGTCTTGCGGTTGACGCCGAGTTCGCGGGCAATGGCGTGGTTCGCCAACCCCTGCGCACACAGCAAAACAATGCCTGCCCGTAAGGCCATTTTCTGGGCTGTGTTGCCTCCTCGAACGAGGCGACGAAGAGCGTTTCGCTGCGGAGCGGTGAGGGGTAGAGCGTCAGCGGATGGCCACATAAACCATCCTACCGTGAAAAGGGTGTTATTGTCCAAGTATTTATGTGGCACTACACTAGCATCGGCTTCACCGCGGTGGGCATCGCGGTTGCAACAGCTCCTTCCAGGGCCACGGGCCCTTTCGCGCCGGCAAGTTGCCCGACGGGGTATCCTTCGCGCACTTCACCCAGCGTGCGGCCGCTGGCAACGGACTCACTATGGGCATCGATGTCCCAGCCTGTGTCCGCGTGATCGTCGCGGTGCTTAATCAGCAACCATTCTTCTACTCCTGGTTTCGTGCGACGTTTCGTCTTGACCAACACAAAACTACCGCGAAGCCTCTTGCCCGCCAGCGAGAACTTGAGATCTCCGCGAGTAAGCTGCTCATCGAGATCCCCTTCCGGTTCGTACGTACCGTTGTCCCAGATCAAAACGGTGCCGGCGCCGTAGTTGCCCTCGGGGATAACGCCCTCGAAACCCCCATACTCCAGCGGGTGATCTTCCGTCATCACCGCCAGCCGCTTGTCGCTGGGGTTCAATGAGGGGCCTTTAGGCACAGCCCACGACTTGAGCACGCCGTTGACTTCAAGACGCAGGTCGTAGTGCAAACGTCGGGCAGCATGCTTTTGCACGACGAACGTCCCCGGCCTTGGCGATGACTTCCTTTTAAGGGGAGGCTCAGACGGTTGCCCCGAGGGCTCAGGAGTTTTCTTGAACTTTCTCTTCTGACGATAGTGCTTGAGCGACATGCGGAAGAGTGTCGGAACTGTTGTTATTGTCGCCGAAAAAGAAGGCCAGCGATTGTACCGCGAGTGGTGTTCGAAGGCAGGCAGGGGGTCATCCCGTTAGAGCCGGAAAGGCTGGCTGTTGACGAATCGGAACGAGATGATTGAAAACGGTGGTAACGCCTGACCTTCGCGCCAAATCGAATGCGATCAACTGGCGCTCGAACCGTCCGGCGCCGACCGCTGGTCGGGGTTGGACCGGCGGGATCGCCGGTCCCTACTGCCGCGGCCTGTGACCGCTCAAAGTAGGGACAAGCGATCTCGCTTGTCCACGGCGACTAGGTAAACGGTATTTCTGCGACACAGGCGGGCAGCGAAGGGTCTCAGGCGAAAACCGGGGGATAGCTAAACCTCTTAAGCTTCTCGATTAGCGTGGTTCGCTTGATGCGCAGCATCTCGGCGGCTTTACTCCTGTTGCCGTTCGTAGACTCGAGCACCCGGTGGATCAAGTCCTGTTCGAATTGGGAAACCAGCTGTTTGAAGTCATGCGGCCCTTCACGAGGGAAGGACGGAGTGTCGGCCGCCAAACTGACGGCGTCGCCCCGCTCGGGAAAATCGGGGACTTCAACGACCTGCCGCTCCCGGGAGCGGATCACGGCGATCTCGACGGCGTTCTCGAGTTCGCGGATGTTTCCCGGCCAGTGGCGCGCCATCAAGTCGGCTTCCGCGCTCGGGTGCAGCTTCTTCGGTGCCAGGCCGTCATGGCGGCAGAAGCGTTCGAAAAAGTGGTCTACAAACAAAGGTATATCTTGCCGGCGCTGGCGCAGGGGCGGCAAGTGGATCGGGAAGACATTGATGCGGTAGAAGAGATCTTCGCGAAACCGTCCTTCCGCGACCCCTCTCCGCAAGTTCACATTTGTTGCCGCAACGACCCGGGCATCGAATCGCACGGTCTCGATTCCACCGATGCGGTGGATCTCCCGCTCCTGGATGGCCCGCAGCAGCTTGGGTTGCAGCTCGAGGGGCAGGTCACCGACTTCGTCCAGAAAGATCGTGCTGTGGTGAGCTTGCTCAAAGCGACCGACCCGCGTTTGATAGGCATCGGTGAAAGTGCCTTTCATGTGGCCGAAGAACTCATCTTCCAAAAGGTTGGCCGGGATGCCGCCACAGTTTACCGAGACCATCCCCCGGTTATGCCTGTCGCTACAGGCATGAATCGCGCGCGCCACGCGCTCCTTGCCGGTACCAGTCTCGCCCGTGATAAGTACAGTGGTGTTTTTGGGCGCGACCAGTTGTACTTGCTCAATGACATTTTTGATCGCCGAGGTCCGTCCGAGGATGAGATCCACTGGTAGCAGGTCACTCGCCGCTTCCAGCGGATGTATCTGGCGCGCGGGGGAACTAGGGCGGGTGAACGGCACCCTTGGTTGCGGCGTCGTGGCCTGACCGTCACCCCTCTTGTCCCCGGAGGCTACGCCGAGCCTTAGTGCCAACTCCATCCTACGGACGAGGTCTTGCGGGGCGAAAGGTTTGGTCAAGAAATCCGATGCGCCTTGAGAGACTATCTCAGCCGCAAGTTCAAACCGCTCCGGCTCAGTCAATACGATCACGACTACCGCATCGTTAGAGGCTTGAGCCCGCGTGAGCAGTTTTTGACACTCATCCCGCAGATTGCCGCTCAACGCTGGTTCGAGATCTATCAACACTAGGTCCGGGCCTAAGATCGTCATGCGGCGCTCGGCCTCGTCCAACCGGGCCACCGGCTCCACACGAAACCCGTTCGCCTCGAGCACCCCTCCGAGAGTGGCGTGCAAGGCTCGGTCAGCGCTGATCAGTAGAATCCTGCGAGTGTCCCTGACAGGTTTTGCCGAGGCGATTCGGACGGGAGCGGTTGAAGTCACGAGGTTGGTAACCGTCTTTTTGGCAATTGGAGTGCCAAGAGGCTGACAGCAGGTTCGATTTGTTGAAAACAAATGTGCTTAACACCACCGGGTAACTTTCACCGCCGAGCTGAGCAGAAGCGGTCTTTCCGAAATGGAACACCCGCGGTCAGGCCTACGGGCGTTAAGCCTTTTTTTTTCAGGTAGTTAGAGGGAAGCTGAAGGCGGTGCCGATTTGGGACGCGAGTTCCAAATTGGCAGCGTTCGGAACGCTGTTGCCGGTCTCAGCGCCGCCGGCTGGCCGGCAGGGGCCGTGAATTGCCCGTCGGGAATAGATTGAACCCCGCAGGCACTTGAGGCCGGGGCAGCAGTTTTTCCGACACTTACCGTCAAGCGATTGACAGCTATAGGAGCGCTCGCAGCAACATGGCCTCCTTTTCCCAAGGGTTTAGACGAGTCGTTGCCGTTGGCAGTCGCAGTGCATAGAGCACGCCGACGATGTTACACAGCCGACTCGCTTGGAGAGCACTGGGTATGGAACACCGATCCGGCGGTCACATCGCTGGTGCGGCCCGCGCGCCAGCGTTTTCCGGGTCACATCCCTAAGCCGAGTTTGAGCTAACCCACTGGAGGAACCCACTTTAATGGCCACCGCTGCTACTGCTGCTGCTCGAAAACCTTCTAACGGTCCGTCCACGTCGATGGGGGACCGCGATGCTTTGATCGTCAAACACCTGCCGTTGGTGAAAGCGATTGCGAATCGCATCCGCGACAACCTCCCTGTTCAAGTGGAGCTGGATGACCTGGTGCACGCGGGCATCCTGGGCCTATTTGATGCCGTCGACAAGTACAACCCCGAGAAAAAGGTAGTCTTCCATCTCTATGCGAAGCACAGGATTCGAGGAGCAATCCTTGACAGCCTGCGCCAGCTTGACTGGGCCTCTCGCGATTTGCGCAAGCGCTTCAAGTCGATCGAGGCCCTCGCCCAGAAACTTGCTCAATCGCTTGGCCGAGCACCTACCGACGCAGAGGTTGCCGGGAAGATGGGCATCTCGGAAGCCCAATATCAAAAACTCAAGTCGGAGCTGTTCAACGCCGGTCTGACCGCGGGCCAACCCCATCGCGTCGAGCGGCCCGACCACAGCAGCTTTGCCGAGGCGGCCGAGACGACTGAGCGGCGTCCGGACCAGATTGCGGCCAATGTGCAGCTCAGAGAGATCCTCAACGAAGCCATCGGGACCCTGCCGCCCCGTTACCAGCGGGTGATCCGCCTTTACTACGACCAGGACCAGACCATGAAGCAAATCGGCGCTGATCTAGGCGTCAACGAAAGCCGCGTCTCCCAGATTCACAAAACAGCATTGGAGAAAATGGAAACAGCCCTGCGAACGTTTGGTTATGGATCCACTTCCATGTTCTTCGAGGATGCGCGAGGGGCTTAGCCCGCCAGCCAAGCGCCGGGAGAGGCGCGGCCGGCGCTTCGGTCTCTCATCGAGTAGACCAGCGGTGAGGGATATCATCCCTCATGAGCCTTCAACGAGATCCCGTTCGACCGGATCACGATCCCGCCCATCTGGCAGGCGGACCACATAGACGCGATAATCCTCAAGAGTACCCTGCAGGTCAAGTTTAGCGCCGTCGGCGAGTAGTTTGGCTCTTTGCCACCCTCCCTTTTGCACGAAAAGGAACCGTTGATGCCGTGACACAAATGTGTCATAGGGTCGGATATTGAGGGGCACCCACGGGGCCAGCCGACCCAGAGCGAGTTCACGAGGTCCACCACCGTTGAGGTAGTACATCCTGTTCCCGACCTCACCCCGCCAATAGTACGACAACTGGAGGAACCGCTGGTAGTTGGCAATGACGATGGGAAGCTGGCCTTCGCTGTCATAGGGCCGCAGCGCGTTGGGGTGGGGAATCCTATTACGCTGATGCGAAACGAAATTACTCGTGCGCCAAATGTTGAGGCAGAACCACAAAGAGAGGCTAATAAGTGCCACGGTGCCGACCAGGGATCGGCTCCCGCCTGCCGCCGGTACAAATACCGCCGCGAGTATCGCGTAACCAACAGCGGTAGGGAGCAGGTATCGTAACGAGAGCGAGTCCGTCACAAGAAGGGAAGTCGCGAACGCAAGTATAGAAAAGGCGCAAATACCAAGGATAGTCCCGAGTTCGTGCCTCGACACGTGCGCGCCAGGGCCCTCGTCCTCACGCAACCTGCTTCTTCCCAGCCGCAAAACGCCCAGCAGGCCCAAAATCAGCAGAACCGGCGGAACCAGTTGTTCGAACAGCTCGGTGTGGAAGCGAAGCAAACCCTCCAAAGAAACTGGATTCCATGGGTGCCGCGTGTAGTCGCTTGCCGCCCCAATCAAAGGCAGCAAGATGAAAACGGAAGAGCTCCCCGCGGCCAACGCGCCCCACACGGCGGCGTCCATCCGCTTGCGCGAGACCGTGCGAATCAGTTCGCCTAGCGCGAAAGGAAACAACAAAAGAACTCCGTAGTAATGCGTCTGAATGGCGCAGAACAGGCTCACCGCGAGCCCCAGCAGGCCCAGCCGGCGATGTCTTTCCCTCAACCGCTTCGTGCCATGACACGAGGGCAACGCCAAGGCAACCCATGAGGAGACCGTACGGCCTGCCCTCTTGAATGTAGCTCGCAACCTTCGTCGACAAAATCGCCATTACGGCTACAGAGGCAGCCAGAGCACCCGCGATCCGACGGGTGAAACGAAACACACAGAGACAAAGAACCCAGACCCCCAGCACGGCGGGTAGGCGAAGGCCGAAATGTGGATCAGGCACGACCTTCATGACCAAATGTCCTACCACCGCGAACAACGGAGGTTCCGCAAGTGCTCCTGATCGCGTCACTTCCCAAATTGAACCGATATCCGGCAGAAGGGCTCCATGAAGGCTCAGGAGATCGTCGTACCACAAGGGTTTCGTGCGGCACATAAAGTAGGCCTGGATCATGAACACGAGGGAAAAGGGCGCCCAAAATATGTACGAACTCCGGTCAAGCGTATTGTGAAGCCAGCACGCAAACTGCTGAACTCGACCAGCGAAAGCGGCCACCAGCCGAAGCTCACCAGAACGCTCGGGGGCCGGCGACGTCGACAGATCTGAGGGGGCGTTGCTCGGCATGAACTTGTGGTTCCCGCTGCGTGGCGAGAGTAACGGGACCCCTTATGGCCCAGATCGCTGACTCTTGCTACAGACTTAGAAAAAAATAGGTTGCGGAAAGTGCGTCTCCACGAAGTCTCGGTAGCGGTCCAGCGTGACGTGATCCGGCAGGAAAGCCGTTGATTTCGTTCCGTGGTCGTGTTTGCTAAATCGGGAAAGGTATTTCCGGTAGTATTCTTCGTCCTTCGGGCTCATGTATTCTTCGGCTTTGCCCACGAGCATGCTGTGATAGCGAATCATCCAGGCAACGTGTTCGGGGACGTGGTCCTTGAATCGGGAGTAAGCAATCTCGTCGTGTCCAAACTGAAAGATTACGTTCTCGAGTCCTGAGGCTGGTTCCAGGGCCTCAACAGGCTCGATGAAACAGACGACGTTCTCGGGAGCCTCACCGGCCAGCATCGCCACCTTCCCGAGGTCATGCAGCAGCGCGGTTAGCAGCATTGAATCATCCAGCTCGCCGTCGCGCTCCATCCCTCCGATCACCTGGCAAACGTGCATGTACTGGCTGGTGCACTGCAAACGTGTATCGGTTGGGTCAACGCACAAGGCCAATTTCTCGATCAGGTCCCAGACGCGAAACTTCCCCAGGACCTCCCCTTCGTACTTCTTCTTCAGCGCTTGAACGTCCTCCTTCGTCTGGCTTCGATGAAGTTCCTGGATCGCTCGGGATCGCGCGCGGAACTTCTCGCGCGGCGTGTTAGCGAGAGGCTTCTTCTCCGCCTCGAGCTCATCCTGCAAGCGCCGCAATGGTCCGTGGTACCGGTAGCCAAGACCAATGCCGGCAACCCCCGCCGTACCGGAAGCGACACCCAACGTCAACAGGTCTCTGCGATTCACGACTTCACCTCCCTTGCTATTCGTAGTATCAACGATAACCCCCTGCGAGCGCCATATCTACGCCCGGCCCAGCACATAGGTGACACTCAAACTCTGCCGGGTCATAGTCGCAACTAGGTACCAAGCAGGTCAAGTAATTGATCTTCCCCGATGACAGGGCGCCCGAGTTTCTTTGCTTTTGCGAGCTTCGATCCCGCACTTTCGCCGGCAACCACGTAGCTGGTGCTTTTGTTGACCGATTTCGTGACCTTTCCGCCGGCCCCTTCGATGCGTTCGGTAGCCGCCTCCCGAGTAAGGTTCGGTAACGTGCCTGTCAGAACAAAAGTAAGGCCCTCTAGTTTTCCGCCGGGCTGCCCGGTCGTCTCCTGTCTCAGATGCAGCCCGGCCGCCCGAAGCTGCTCGATTAGGGAAAAATTGTTGGGCTCCCCGAAAAAGTCGCGCACCGTCTCGGCGATCCGCGGTCCAATCTCTTCGATCTCTTGCAGCTCTTCGATCGAAGCTGCCGCCAGTCGGTCGACGTTAGAGAAGCTGTCCGCGATGATCTGAGCCGTGCGCTCGCCAACGTAGCGGATACCCAACGCAAAGATCACTCGTGGCAGCGGCGTCAACAGCGAGTCTTGGATGTTCGAAAGCAAGTTGGCCGCGGACTTCTTTCCCATGCGCTCAAGTGCTTCCAGACCCTCGGCCGTCAAATCGTAAAGGTCGGCGACGCTTTTCACTATCCCTTGGCCGACCAGTTGCTCCACCAGGGCTTCGCCCAGTCCGTCGATGTTCATCGCTCGGCGAGACGCAAAGTGCAAGACCGATTCCCTTAGTCGCGCGCGGCAGTTGGTGTTGATGCAGCGTCGAATCGCCTCCCCCTGCTCACGAACCACCTTCGTGCCGCAAACCGGGCAATCCCGTGGGACGAGAAAAGGTCGGCGGTCCTCACCCTGTGCAGTCACTCTCACAACCTTGGGGATAACATCACCGCTGCGCTCGACCAGGACCGTATCACCGATCCACAAGCCGAGTCGTTCGATTTCGTCTTCGTTATGGAGTGTCGCGCGGGAAACCGTGACGCCGCCGACACGGACAGGTTCAAGCAGGGCCCGAGGCGTCAATGCGCCCGTACGGCCGACCTGCACCTCGATGTCTTGGAGCTTCGTCTCGGCCTGCTCAGCCGCCAGTTTATAGGCCGTCGCCCAGCGGGGAGCACGGGCAGTGCTTCCGAGCGTTGACTGCACCGTAGTCGAGTCGACTTTGAAAACCAAGCCGTCTATCTCGTAGGGAAGGCTCTCTCGCTTCTCCTTCCAATGGGAGCCAAAGGTCACTAGTTCGTCAGCACCATGAAGCTTGGCCCGGTGGGAATTCACCTTGAATCCTAGGGTCGCCAATGCCTCGAGCATAGCCCAGTGGCTTTCCAGCAAGGGACGACCTTTAGCCAGAAGGGCGTACACAAAAAACTCGAGACGCCGAGAGGCGGTGATTCGAGGGTCAAGCACTCGCAGGGATCCCGCGGCGGCATTGCGCGGATTCGCAAAGGTAGCCTGGTTGTCCTTCAAGCGCTCGGAATTGAGCCTTTCGAAGGCCTTACGGTTCATCACGACTTCCCCTCGGACTTCAAACTCAGCGGGTAAGGATTGGTCTCCTGACTGCTGGACAACGAGGGGAAGCGATCGAATGGTGCGCGCGTTCTCCGTGATGTCTTCACCCGTGATCCCGTCACCTCGCGTGAGTGCGCGGATCATTCCGCCACCTGAAAAATGCGCAGCCATGGACACTCCGTCCAGCTTCAACTCGCCTACGTAGTCGACGACTTCCAGGTCTGAGAGTTCACGGACGCGCCGGTCAAAGTCTCGCAGGGCTTCTTCATCGAATGCATTGTCGAGACTCCGCATCGGCGACCGATGAGGCGCCTTAACGAAGCCTTCGCGCGGGCTGCCACCGACGCGCTGGGTCGGAGAGTCAGCGGTTACCAGCTCAGGGTGCTCGTTCTCGATCTCCTTCAGACGAGCGATGAGTGCATCGTACTCGGCGTCGCTGATCTCGGGCTGATCAAGGACATAGTAGAGATGCTCGTGGCGCCGGATTGTTTCACGCAGAGGCGTGAGCGTGAGCGAAGCGTCGGCGGCAGAAACTGACTCCGGCATGGCCGTTCTATTATAGAAACTACTTCGAATGACCTTTCACAGGGCCGCCCTGATATACAATCCGGTTTCCGGACGTCGTCACAGTCAGCGCCAAAGTAAAGTCGAAGCGGCCCGACAAATTCTGGCGGAGTGGATCGAGCGGGTCGACCTAGTTGCCACCACCAAGCGCGGGGACGTCCTCCCTTTGACAAAGCAAGCCCTGACGCGTGGCTGCGATCTCATCGCGATCAGTGGTGGCGACGGCTCGTTGAACGAGGCGGCCTGTGCTCTTGCGGGATCGGAAGCCAGCCTGCTACCGCTGCCCTCCGGCACAGCAAACCTCCTTGCCGGACAGACGGGGATCCCGGTCAATCCAGAAAAGGCAGCGGCGTTATTGCCGAGGTTGACGAGTTGCTCGGTCCCCGTGGGTGTGGTTCGTTTCGAGCAGCCCAGATCTGATGCGAGACATTTTCTCCTTCTCTGTGGGGTGGGGGTTGACGCCCGCGTCATTTATCACCTGAACACCCGGTTGAAAGCGTACCTGGGCGAGGCGGCGTATTGGCTCGGATCGATCAAGCAGTTTACGCGAAGATTCGATCCCTTCCAGGTTCGAGTCGGAGACCAAGTTCACGAAGCCACCTTTGCACTCGTAAGCAAGAGCCAACTGTACGGTGGACGCCTTGTAATTACGCCCAAGGCGCACCTTCTTTCGGAACAATTCGAGGTGGCCATCTTCCGTGGCGAATCTCCACTCCGTTACGTGGGCTATCTAGCGCGAGTGGCGACCCGCACCCTGGACGGCGTTACTGGTGTTTCCTTCCACCGCGCGAGCCGAGTCGAGTTCTTGGATCGCGATGCGAAACCGATTTACGTCGAGGTAGACGGCGAGCTGGCGGGCCGCCTACCCGCCACTGTCGAGATGGCTTCCGAAAGAGTCCGCCTTCTGCTCCCACCCGAGTACGCAGAACGCTTTGCGGGAGAGGCTGATCGCGAGGCTTCTCATCCTCTACCTACCGGTGAGTAATGGATAACTTGACCCACACGTTGGTAGGCGTTCTTCTGGCCCGGACCCAGCTAGGCCGACTGGCGCCACGGGCGACCTTGGTGTGCGTTGTGGCGGCCAATATTCCCGACATTGACATCGTCACTTCTACCTCTTCGATCAACTATTTGAACTATCACCGACACATCACGCACTCCATTCCAGCGGTGCCCCTAATGGCGGCGTTCGCGGTGGCTTGGGTGGAAGGACCGCGCTGGTGGCTGCGCAAGGGAGCTGACTCACCGCCGTGGCTACGAAGCTGGTTGCTGGCGATGATCGCCGCCCTGAGCCACCCGCTACTTGATTTGTGCAACCCCTACGGAGTTCGCGCATGGCTGCCATTCTCTGAGCGCTGGTATCAGTGGGACGTGCTTTTCATCGTGGACCCCTGGATCTGGGTGGCGCTCCTGGCGGCAGCGCTCGCGCCGGTCATCATGGCGTTGATTCATCGCGAAATCGGCGCAGCCACGAATCGAGGTGGTCGCGTAGCGTTGATTTCTCTGATTGCGCTCGCCGCATACATCAGTGTCAAAGCCATCTTTCATCAGCAAGTGTTGAGAACGGTCGACGCTCACCTCTACGACGGAGATCCTGCCGTCCGGGTAGCGGCATTCCCTGAGCCGTTCAAACCACTCGGCTGGAGGACCTTCGTCGAAACGGAGCGCTATTACCAGGTTTCGAGCATCGACTTTCTCGACCCTGCCCCCTATGACCCAACCGCCGGCCGGCGCTACTACAAGGCACAGCCGGGGCCGGCGCTCGAGTCGGCTTGGAACAGCGAAACCGGGCGCGCCTACGGTCGCTTTTCGCAGTTCGCGTACGCCCAGGTTGACTCGGATCCCGAGGGTTCCGTAGTTCGGTTGACGGATTTCCGCTTCCGAACCAATGGCTCGGCGGGCTTTTTGTGCAGGATTACGTTGGATAATGACTATCGCGTCGTTGGGGAGTCTTTTAGTTTCCGAGGCCAGGAATGACGCAACGCTCCAGGAAGCACTTGTTGGGACGCGGGGGGGCCGCCACTGCGACCTGGACGGCGCTCTTGCTTGGCTTGACAGCGAGTGCGGTAGCCCACGTCATGAGCATGAGCAGCGGCGAGCTGGAGGTTGTAGACAACCGTGCGACATACGAATTGAGGATGCCTCTTTACGAAATCACCCACCTGGAAGAGCCTGAGCGTACCCTGCTTGAAAGCATCCGGCTGACGAGTGAATCCGAAGAGGCCCGCCGATTGGAAGGATCTTGCAAGGCCGACGCTGCTTCCGGGTGGTATCGCTGTCACTCCGTTTTCGAATTCGCTGTCCCTGTCGAACAGCTTGACGTGGAATGTACCTTTGCAGCCGTGACCGTCCCGAATCACGTGCATCTGCTACGCGCGACGCGAGGCAACGTCACGAAACAGGCTGTCTTCGACTTCAGTTCCACCGACGCGACGATTCGCTTCACTCCACCTACCGAAGCGGAGGTCGCCTTCACCGAGCTCTCGACGGGCGCGAGACGCGTCATCGGAGGCCCTGTTCAACTATTGTTCCTCGTGGCTTTGGCACTCGCCGGACGCAGCCGAAAAGAGCTGCTCTACTTGGCGCTCGCGTTTATCGGAACCGAAACGGTCTCGGCGGTGCTTGTAGCCGCGAAGTCGTGGCAGCCAGCGCCGCAGTTTATCGAAGCGGCAGCCGCATTGACGGTCGCCTATCTGGCGGTCGAAATCCTCCTGCTGCCGGACGCACGCTACCGCTGGCTGATAGCCGCCGGGATGGGAGTCTTTCACGGCTTCTACTTCGGCACGTTCATGCAGCAATCGGAAATGAGCCCCGTCTATGTGCTCACGGGCGTAGTGGTCACTGAAGCGGCCGTGTTAACGCTCTTCGCCTGGCTTCTTTCCCGTGTCACCAGAGTGGCGAGCACCTTGCGGCCGGTTCAAATCGGAGCCGTGTTGTTAGGTATCGTGGGAATGGTGTGGTTTCTATTGAGGATGCGGTCATAGGTGAGTGCCTATGAGAAGCCGTCTCATGAATGCCGAAGGAAAACGGGATAGCAAGATAGGTGGTATGCGGACCTGAACCCTACGCCGCAACCCCCTCGTCGTGCGGTGGGCCTCTAGGTGAACGCTGCCCCGACCAGGATGGATTGTCGAGCGTGATCGAGGATCTATCTGGGATAATTGACGTATTCCTGGCGAAAGCGCTAGGATTTCTGACGCGCGTCAGTGCCGGAGGCCAGTTTTAGGCACAAGAACGTCAAGACCACCATGGTCTCCACCCACGTGCTGAACCGTCGTGGTCGAGGGGCCTAGCGTCCTTCGAGTATCATGCGAACGGGGTATTAACCATAATGAGCCAAGAATCGTCGAAACCCAAAATCCTCGTTCTCGGTAGTCTGGCTTGGGAAATCGCGCTCATACCCGATGTACAGCCCGATGCACGGAATACGTTTCATAAGCGGGGGGCATGGGTTGGGGCTCCCATCATTCGCGAGATGATCCAAGAGGCTCTCGTCGAATCGGATTGCCGAAATGATGGGCATGTGTACGAGCAAGTCAAGGCCGAAATCGGGTCGCGTCTGATGCCCGGGGCCCTAGCCGAGTCCTGGAAAGCGGAACATAATGAGATTACGACGGTCTTTAAGAGATTTCCGAAGAAGTCAGGCACCCAGTCAGGCACCCGGAAGCCGACGGTCTTGAGAGTCCACAAGAACTACCTGTCGCGTAACGGCAATACGGACGGCCTAAAGCAATACATCAAATGTGGTCTCAATGCCTTAACGAATCCGGACATCGTGGTTGTGTATGACCAGGATGATCAATTTCATAAGGCGCTGGCAACGACTTTGGAGGACAGGCAATGTCCCAAGGCTTTTCTTGTCATTGCCCTGGCGGAACAGATCGACTAGAAGTCACTCGTCAAGATTCGCGAGAAACTGTCCGAACCACGGGACACCGTTGTCCTGCTGACGGCCACAGGCCTTCGCGTGCGGGGCCTGAATATCGTCGAATACGGTTCGATTGAACAGACTGTACGTGAGGTGGTCAAGTATTTAACGGAGCAGCCACTCCAGACGATCCTCGGGCAGTGTGATCACCTAATCATCCTTTTCGAGGAAACGGGTGCCATCTACCTCCGTCGTCAGACTGACGGCTCGCTGAAGGGTTCGATTCATTTCTGTCCGAACTTCGACCGGATCGCCCAGATGGATTTCGAGGTCTACGGGCGATCGCCAAGTCGCACAGCTATCGCGCTCGCCAGCGTTGTGCGTGGACTCGCCGCAAATACGAAGCCAGAGGAAAATACGGAACTGATCGCGCCGGCCGTACGCCTGGCTGTAGCCGCCTACAACTTGCACTTCCGGAATGGGTTCAATCAGAAGGAGCCGTTTAACACCGTGAAGATGGTGCTGTCGCCCAAGCAACGATGCGACCTCCGGTCACTGCTGGAGGACAAGCAGAAGCCGGACGAGGAGTTCCTTGTTTCATCGCTCAATTTTCCCATCGACAACAAAGAGGTCAAGAAATGGAATCGGCTAACGAATACGTTTGAGGATCGTGATCCGAAAAAGGTTCTTCGCGAAATCGTAAGGGACGGGGTTAAGCCAGGATTTCCATTTTGGCCCTGGCACGGTGAAAGTATACACCCGCGCTGCCCCGAATACCACGTCTTTTCGCGCTGAACCCTGCACATGACCTCCGCCGGTAGGCGCCAGGGCTCGTCCATCCGCTCACAGACGTTGATTGAGCGGCCTGAACGGCGCTCCGGCCGACACTGCTCCTTGCGAAATCTTTTGGAGCCGAAAACTGTTGATCCTCGCCCGGTCAACGCTACCCGCTTGGCAGCGGCAGCGCCCAGATCCTGTGCAGCATGTCGCCGAACAGCCTGCGGTTCAGATACCCCTCGGCCAGCAGCAGCCAGTAATACCGCGCGTGCTTGACCAGCCGACCGCCGGTCTTCATCAACCTGTGTTGCAAGCTCGTCAGCGACCAACTCTTGATCCTGTTCGGCAGTCCGAGCCGCCGCCACAAGTTGCCCAGGTTGTAGGCCAGCACGCTCAGTTGTAGCCGTACCTCGTTCGCCCGGAACCGATGGCACGACAGCCTTGTCCAATGCGTGGCCTGTTTGCCTTCCTTGATCCACTGCTCCGCCGTGCCGCGCTTGTTGTAGAAGCGCACCACCGAGCGGCTTGGCAAGCTCATGCTCGTCACGATGAATCCGACCCGCGGGAACAGCTCGCCCTGGTGATGCTCGACCTTGGCGACGATCCGCCTCGCCTGCGACCAACTCTCCGCCTGATAGCGAAAACTCTTGTAGCGCACCAAGGGCTTCCGGGAGGGCCTTCCCGGCGGCCGAAACAAGATGTCTTCGATCTCCAACTCCAGGCTCTTGTTGGCCGGAATGCGAATGGCGTACTGTACTCCGCGTTCCTCCGAAGCCTCATAAACTTCCGGCTTGGCAAAGGCCGCATCGCCCCGGAAGGCGACCTGCTTGCCCGCAGCCTGTTGGCGCTCGATCTCCGGCAACAATAGCTCATCCCAGTCCTCGGCGCTGTGCACGTTGCCGGGACGCAGCTTGGCAGCGAGGCAATCACCATGACCGTTGAACAAAAGTAACGGGTGATAGCAGACCGACTCGAAGTGTCCGTTGTAGGCACTGCCTTCCTGTTGGCCATGGACCGGACTCTCGGTGGAGTCCATGTCCAGAACGACCCGCTCGGAGTCGTCGAACGCTTCCGCTTGCCCGACCAGCTCTCGGTTCAGCGCCATCAGCCCCAGCAGGTTCTCTTCGCTCGCCAGCATCTCCGTCTCGAAGCTGTGCAGCGTCGAGGTCAAGGCCGCACCGCGATCCCAGATCTTCTGCGAACCGATCAGCCGAAACGTCGGATCGATCGAAACCCGCTCGGCGTCGTTGAGGTCCTCGTAGCCCGCCAAGCGGCTGTAGACCGACTGCCGCAACAGATCAGCGAGCGTGAACTGCTTGTTTGTGCCTTGCCGGGAGTCGCTGAGATGCTCGTCAATCAGTTCTCCGAGACCGAGCCGTTCGTCCAGTTCGCGAACCAAAATCAGGCCACCGTCGGAAGTGACGTGCGATCCCTGGAAATCGACTTTCAACAAGCCGTTGAAACTTAGCTGGAATGGCTTGGTTTGTTTTTCACCCATTGGGTGTTGGCCTCCCTGGCGTCCTCATCGGGCTCTAGCCCCTATGAATAAAGACGCTCAAGGCCGCTGGAAGGTCGGGATGTCAAACACCAAATTGAAAATGCGGGTTAAGAAGCCGTTTCGCGAGCAAGAAAAAAACAGTGATGGTCCCTGGTTTCCCAAAGCTTCGATCACGTGCCCCTATTGGGAAGTTGGCAAGATCAAGACTTTTGATTCAGATGAAATCGAGGGCTTCACCGCGCTGGCCAAACTGATGCGAAAGTACCTGCGAGACGACAAGTGGAGCACACCGCTGTCGATCGCCGTTTTCGGGGAGCCAGGCTCGGGTAAGTCCTTTGCGGTGAAGGAACTTCTGAAGAACATCAACCCGGAAACGCGCGATCCGCAAACTTTCAACCTGGCGCAATTCGACTCGGTGGCGACGCTGACAGAAGCATTTCATCAGGTCCAGGACCGCGCACTGTCATCAGACGACGTTCCGCTAGTCATCTTTGACGAGTTCGATTCCAACTTTTCCGGACCTCTGGGTTGGTTGAAGTACTTCCTCGCTCCGATGCAGGATGGTTTCTTCAGAGGTCAGTCCGGGGAGTATCGCGTCGGCCGGGCGATTTTCCTCTTCGCGGGCGGCACGTCGACATCATTCAACCACTTCAAGAGTCAGTCGAACGCGGACGAGAAAGACGAGGATTTCAAATCGGCAAAGCTGAAGGATTTCGTTAGCCGGCTTCACGGATTTCTTGACGTCGCCGACATCAATCCGCCCAAGGAACACGGGCAGACCGAATCCGCGGCCCAGAAATTCCAGCGGAAAGTGAAGCGAGCTGTAGTCTTGCGGTCGTTGCTCATTCAACATGCGAAGCCGATCATGAGCCCTAGAGAGGACGGCGACGACATCGCGAACATCGATGATGCTGTTATCGATGCCTTTCTCAATGTGTCCAGGTACGAGCATGGCGTACGATCGATGGCGTCAGTCGTCCGCTTGTCTCGCTGGATCAAGGACCAGTTCCTCAAGGCTTCATTGCCCTCCTCCCCGCAGCTTGACATGCACGCGCCTCGCTTCTGGGGAGGCGAAGAACGGCCACGTATCAGCATTCCCGTTTGGGTGCGCAACGCAATCCGGAGACGGTGACCAGTGAAAGCACGTAGGATCTAGGCGGGCGGCTACGCGGGTCCCATTCCCTTCCGTGTATCGCTCGCCCACCAGATCCGCGTCGTCTTGCACAATTACGCGAAACGGGGTAGCGACCGGCAATCCTCCCAGTCAGATGATCTGCCTCAGACCGACCCCCTATCCAACACTCGTCACGCACCCCCTTCACCCACAGTATCCTGAGAACCATGGCGCTTCTCCGCTTGGAGAATGTATCGAAGCATTACGATGCTGACGGTTCGGTGGTGCGTGCGCTCGAGGATGTGTCCCTCGAAGTCGGGGAAGGGGAATTTGTCGCCATCGTCGGGCGTAGCGGCTGTGGCAAGACGACTCTGCTGAATCTTGCTGGGGCCATGGATTTTCCAACCTCAGGCCGGGTGCTCCTTGACAGCAGCGACACAGCCGGGCTGGATGACGCTGGCGTAACGGAAGTACGGCGTCGCAAGGTCGGATTCATCTTCCAATTCTTTCAACTCTTGCCCACCCTCACGGTGATAGAGAACGTCGAGCTCCCACTATTGCTCGCGGGCCAAATATCCTGCCGGGATCGCGCCCTTGAATGCCTCCGTTGGGTCGACGTGGAAGAATATGCTGACCGCCTGCCCCACCAGCTTTCAGGTGGCGAGATGCAGCGCGTAGCGATCGCGCGAGCGCTCGTACATTCTCCAAAACTCGTGCTGGCTGACGAGCCGATAGGCAATCTCGATAACACCAGCGGCGATATGGTCATCGGCTTGCTCGCTCGCACGGCTTCCCAACTCGGCACCACCGTCCTGATGGCCACCCACAGCCTTGAGGCGGCCGAACGCGCCGATACGCTTGTGAGATTGCGCGATGGGCAGGTCGCGGAGATTCGGCAACGCTAATGGCGTCACTCGTCGTCTTCTACCGCCTGATGGTTCGGCCTCTCAAGCACGAGCCTGCTCGAAACCTGCTGACGATAGCGGCGGTCGGACTCGGGATCGCCGTGGTGGTGGCGATCCACCTGGCGGGAGAGGCTGCTACAGGATCGTTTCGTTCGTCGCTGGAGACACTGGCCGGCGACGCGGATCTCGAAATCAGCGCCATCGGAGGCCTCGACGAGGGTCTCTTAGCCGATCTCGTCTCGCTTCCCTTCCCTTTTCAATTTGCACCGCGAATCGAAGACAGCGCCGTCGTTCACGCCACTGGGGAGACGGTCCCTTTCGTGGGAGTTGACCTCATCGGCGACACGTCCCTGGAACAACTCTTCGGACAAACGCCTGCCGACATCGAGCTGCTGACCCGCGAAGATTCCGTATGGGTTGGCTCTCGCCTCGCTCAGAAGGTCGGTGAAACTTTGACGCTAATACTGAACGATACTGTCCACACGTTGACGGTTCGCGGTGTCTTCAGCGACCAAGGGATAAAAGGGGTAAGCCGCGAAACCCTGGTTCTCGTGGACATTGGCGCCGCGCAGCGGTTGTTGGGACGCGGCCGTCGAGTAGATCGCATTGACGTTCGGCTTCCTCGGCTAAGTCCAGAACGGGATTGGCAGGCTATCCTCGCTGGCGCCTTGCCGGCAGGTGTCACACTCAAGCCGAGCGGCTCTCGCACCGAGGAGAACCGCAAGATGCTGAGCGCGTTTCGCTGGAACCTGCGAATTCTAAGCTATATTTCGCTCGTCGTGGGCGCGTTTCTGATCTATTACACGATCTCGGTATCGGTCGTACGTCGACAAACGGAAATCGGAATCGTCAGAGCCTTAGGCGCCACAAGACGCGGCGCGCTCGCCGCGTTCCTCGCCGAAGGGGCGCTATTCGGGTTGCTAGGGGCAGCAGGGGGTCTGGCCTTGGGCCGGCTAATGGCGGACCTAGCCGTCAACATGATGGCCGCTACGGTCGACGCGCTTTACGTAAGCAGCGACCCCGGAGAGATCACGGTAACTTTCGGAACAGTTATCGTCGCTCTCTTAGCCGGGGTCGGCGTATCCGTCGTCGCCGCGGTTGGCCCAGCCCGGGAGGCCGCCCGTATTCCGCCCACCGAAGCGATGGCTCGCGGGCGTCGTGAATACAAAGCAAGGCTGAGCGTCGGCCGGAACCTGCTGTATGCCTCAGCAATTGCGGTCGTAGCGTTTGGCGCTTCCTTGGCCGAGCCGATTGATGGCAAACCCGTGATGGGCTACTTCGCTGCGCTGCTGTTGGTCGTCTGCTCGGCTTTGTTCGCGCCGGCGGTAGTCGCGGGTGGCGCAAAGCTGCTCACCCGGCCTGTTCAACGTATCTTGGCCGCCCCTGGCCTACTAGCCTCCCGGGGCCTGGTGGGATCGCTGAGCCGAACGTCCGTCCTGGTCGCCACCCTTTCGATTGCCGTAGCGATGATGACAAGTATCGCGGTCATGGTCGGAAGCTTTCGCGAAACGGTTACTGTTTGGCTCGAGAATCGTTTGCGGGCGGATTTTTACCTGCGCCCGGCGGGCCGCCCGGCCGTCGACAGGCGCCCCACGATGGATCCCGCTATTGCCGATACGATCGAAGCGCTCAGCGACGTAGCCGCGGTGGATCGATTCAGGACCTATGAAATCACTTACAACGGCTTACCAGCGACGCTTGGCGCCGGACAGTCCGGTGTGATCTCCCGCCTGGGGAGTTTGCGATTTCTCTCGGGGACGCCCCGAGAGGAGATCCTCCGCAAGCTAGCCGGCGGTGACAACGTGATCATCAGCGAACCCTTCTCAAATAAGCACGGCCTTTCGGTAGGAGACTCGCTCGAACTCCCACTGGCCGGTCGACTGGTCACTTTCCGGATCCTCGGGATCTACTATGACTACTCGAACGAACGTGGCTTCGTAATCACCGACCGGTCTACGCTGCTTAAATACTTGCCCGACCCTGCTCCGACGAACCTCGCCGTGTACCTGACGGCCGGCAGCGACCCCGAGAGATCCCGGGAAGCGATTGAGGCGGCCACGGCCGGCCGCAACCTGTTCATGGCAACCAACCGGCGCCTTCGGAGAGAGGCGTTGAAGGTGTTCGACCGCACCTTCGCCATAACCTACGCCTTGGAAGCGGTCGCGGTGCTAGTCGCGATTCTTGGCATGGCGGGAGCGCTGCTAGCCCTAGTAATCGACAGGCGACGCGAACTCAGCGTCCTACGCTTCCTGGGCGCATCGGCTCAGCAGATCCGGCGTTTGATCCTCTGCGAGTCTGGCCTGCTGGGTCTGCTCTCCAACGTTCTGGGAGTCTCGGTGGGCACGGTGCTTTCACTGATTCTTATCTTCGTCATAAACAAACAGTCGTTCGGCTGGACGATCCAATTCCACTGGCCGGCTGCGTTGGTCATTCCGGCTCTCAGTTTGGTCTACATCGCGGCCATCCTTGCGGGAATCTACCCTGCTTCGATCGCAGCGAAGCTAAATCCAATTGAGGTAATACACGAGGAATGATTAGGATCTTATTGGCTACACTTGGCTTATCAACTGTTGGTCTATCCTTTGAGCCGGTCGCCCCCTACTATGAGTTCTCTTTTCCGCGCGATCACTTCGCGCATCCGGAGTTTCGAACGGAGTGGTGGTACTACACCGGAAATGTGACCTCCCCCGCGGGACGACGCTTCGGATTCGAGCTTACGTTTTTCCGCCGGGCGGTTGAGGAGGAGAAGACGGGCCAAGGGTCATGGGCGATCCGTGACCTTCACCTGGCTCACCTTGCACTTAGTGATCTAGACGGTGGTACGTTCTACCAAACGGAACGCCTCAATCGCTCGGGGCCAGGACTCGCGGGCGCTGACTTGGCGCAGGGCCGGATCTGGAACGGCAATTGGCAAGTTCGCTGGTTGGCTCCCGAAGATCGCCTCGGGCGACAACACCTCCAGGCAACCAGCGAAGACTTTGCCCTCGACCTCAAGCTTAGTCCGCTCAAGCCCGCAGTGATTCATGGCCTCAACGGTGTGAGCCGGAAGTCAGCGGAACCCGGTCGTGCTTCACACTATATTTCTTTCACGCGGCTCAGGGTATCGGGCGAGGTCTTGGTGGGAGGGGAGATCCACTCGGTCAGCGGTTCAGCTTGGATGGACCACGAGTTCTTCAGCCAGGGCTTGGCGGCCTCTCAGGTCGGCTGGGACTGGATGAGCATCCAGTTGGAAAACAACACTGAGCTGATGCTCTATCGTCTGCGCCGCCGAGATGGGACGGTGGACCCGTTTTCATCGGGAACGTACGTCGATGCCGGCGGAGATGTCCACCATCTAAGTGGGCAAGACTTCGTAATGCGGCCCGGCGGCGTCTGGCGGAGCCCGGAGACCGGCGGCCGTTATCCGGTCCAGTGGAACGTGTCGGTCCCGAGCCTCGAAATAGTCCTCGAATGCCAAACAGACCTCCCATCACAGGAAATCGTCAGCCTGCGGGAGGTGGGTCCGAACTACTGGGAGGGGGCAGTCACTTTCCAAGGCACCGTCCGCGGCGAAGAGATCCGCGGGGTCGGGTACCTGGAAATGACGGGGTACGACAAACCTATAGTGCTCGGACCGGTTGAAAGCGAATAACGTTCTGCGGGAGCGACTTAAAGCAGGGGGCAACGAGAGGGCTGGCGCTCCGGTTAGGCGACGTCGCGGATCTCGACGATCCGCGAAGTGACGACAGTGTTGAATTCAGGATGGCGGAATTCCAAATGCATGCCACGGCCGATGAAGGCGACTTTCAGCATTGAGCCTCCCCAACTGGAACCGTGAACTTGCACCCGTACAGGCTTGGGACAAAACTCGGGATGACCGGCGATCATCACATGGCGACCGCCACAGTTGACGAGCTGGTAAGCTCTGTTCTCGGTCCGGACTTCCAGCTTGGCGCCTTCCGGAAGATCGTTGAGATGGACACCGCCTTCGATTTCCGACTGGATGATGTTGCGATTGATTTCGTCGCTGAAGTTAGGGACCGGCGAGGGGAACTCGGGCGGTCTGGTACCAGTCTTCGTATCCATTGCCTTCATTTCATTGTAACCCGATGACACAGAGCTTGTCGTTGGAATGTCCCTGGGAAGTGGGCGTCCAGGGGGGCCACCACGCTGAACCGGAAGGCGATCGGCCGCACACGGGGCTCTGCCGCTCGCTCGGGATTCGTGCCGCGCTTCCCGGAAGAACCGGGAGTAGGGACTTGAACTCCGAGATGGTGTTGGTTACAGTTTCTTTAGTGAGATACTTCCTACTAGGATTTCTGGCTGTGGCGTTGGTTGGTTTCTCAGGTACGCTCACTGCTCAGGACTTTACGGTCTTTGGCGGCTTTCAGCACCCTGGCACCATCACTACTGTGAGTTCAGGCGTGGGCGTGGCGAGCAGTGCAGCCAGGCAGGCGGTGGACACCAAGAACTTCGGAGTCTTTGGAGCGCGGCTGTATCGTTCTGCGGCGCCAGTGGGATTGGAGCACACCGTCGCCTACAGCCCGAACTTCATTGACAGCAACGGACATGCCTTTCTCTACAGTGCGAATATGCGGGTGGAATTGCCTGTCCCCAGACTCCGGCCGTACGCGACGGGCGGTGTAGGCTTCTTTCATGCGGGAGGCGACGGGCCTGCCAGCTTCGGAACGAAGTTCAGTTTCAACTATGGCGGCGGGTTGAAGGTGGGGTTGATCGAACCCGTTGGACTTCGCTTCGATGTCCGCCTGTACTCCATACGCGGCATCGAAGATCGAACCCTGAATGTTCTTGAGCCCAGCATCGGGATCTTTGTTGAGTTCTAGTCACGATGCCGAAGAAGTAGCGTCCGGGGCACTCCGTGCCGGGGTACATTCGGGTAGCGGAGCCGTTCGTTGGCGCGGGCGGAACCCGTGCCGATTCGCTGCGTAGCAACCACCTCTACCGGCTCTTCTCCTACCTGACGAACCACGCGCGGTCGTGCCCGGTGGAGCCGCCGCCCCTCGGCGTGCTGCTCTACGCCACCGCTGGCGGCCCGTTCGACTACCGGTACGACCTCCACGGGCATCCGCTGTGGGTGCGTTCGGTCGATCTCGCACAGCCGTGGCGGGGGCTCCGCACCGATCTGATCCGCCTCGCGGAAGATCTGGCGGCGCGGACGCGAGTTCCGCAGCTTGAGACGGTAGTGGTCTAGTTTGCCAGCATGGCCCTGGCGACCGCCTTCCGAATTGGCCTTGATCGCCTGGATGTCCGAAACCGCTTCTCCTCCCTTCACCTCCAGCAAGCCATTGCGCGGCAAGTTCCTCTTAAACGAGAATTTCCGATTTGGCTCCTCTGACGGCACGAGTCTACACCCTCACCCGGCGAAGCGCAACTATTTCTCCACCCGAAAGAGGCGGCGGCTGAGGCGGAACCGATCGAGCCCCCTTCTTGCCCCTCATGGGGGCTGATCCGCCGCTGCGAAGTCAATTTCGCAGACACCCTTCCGAGCTTCCGTCCTCAGTACTCAGGTTTCGCATTCGGCAAGTCGCGTGCTACCCGCCCGGCACAGGCAGCGCCCAGATCCTCCGCAGCATGTCGCCAAACAGGCGCCGGTTCAGATGTCCCTCCGCGAACAAGAGCCAGTAATACCGCGCGTGTTTAATTAGCCGTCCGCCCGTCTTCATCAACCGGTGCTGCAAGCTCGTCAGCGACCAGCTCTTGATCCGTTGCGGCAGCCCCAGCCGCCGCCACAAGTTGCCCAGGTTATAGGCCAGCACGCTGAGCTGCAAGCGCACCTCGTTCGCCCGGAAGCGATGGCACGACAGCCGCGTCCAGTGCGTCGCTTGCTTACCTTCTTTGATCCACTGCTCCGCCGTGCCGCGCTTGTTGTAGAAACGCACCACCGACCGGCTTGGCAAGCTCATGTTCGTCACGATAAAACCGACGCGCGCGAATAGCTCGCCCTGGTGGTGCTCGACCTTGGCGACAACTCGTCTGGGCCCCTTCCAGCTCTCCGCCTGATAGCGAAAGCTCTTGTAGCGCACTAGCGGCTTGCGGCCGGGCCTCCCCGGCGGCCGAAACAGGATGTCTTCGATCTCCAGCTCCAGGCTCTTATTGGCCGGAATGCGGATCGCGTAGTCCGCGCCGCGCTCCTCCAGTGCTTCGTAGATCTCGGGCTTGGCGAAGGCGGCATCGGCGCGAAAGGTGACCTGTTTGCCTTCGGCCAGTTGGCGCTCGATCTCCGGCAACAATAGCTCATCCCAGTCCTCGGCGCTGTGCACGTTGCCGGGACGCAGCTTGGCAGCGAGGCAATCACCATGACCGTTGAACAAAAGCAACGGGTGGTAGCAGACCGACTCGAAGTGTCCGTTGTAGGCACTGCCTTCCTGTTGGCCATGGACCGGACTCTCGGTGGAGTCCATGTCCAGAACGACCCGCTCGGAGTCGTCGAACGCCTCCGCTTGCCCGACCAGCTCTCGGTTCAGCGCCATCAGCCCCAGCAGGTTCTCTTCGCTCGCCAGCATCTCCGTCTCGAAGCCGTGCAGCGTCGAGGTCAAGGCCGCACCGCGATCCCAGATCTTCTGCGAGCCGATCAAGCGAAACGTCGGGTCAGCCGACACTCGGACGGCGTCGTTGACGTCCTCGTAGCCTGCCAAGCGGCTGTAGACCGACTGCCGCAACAGATCAGCGAACGTGAACTGCTTGTTTGTGCCTTGCCGGGAGTCGGTGAGATGCTCGCCGATCAGTTTCCCGAGTCCGAGTCGCTCGTCCAACTCCCGAACCAGGATCAAGCCACCGTCGGAAGTGACGTGCGATCCCTGGAAATCGACTTTCAACGAGCCGTTGAAACTTAGCTGGAATGGCTTGGTTTGTTTTTCACCCATTGGGTGTTGGCCTCCATGGCGTCCTCATCGGGCTCTAGCCCCTATGAATAAAGACGCTCAAGGCCGCCGGAAGGTCGAGAGGTCTGAATCAAATTGGAAATGCGGGCTCTGATGGCGGGCATTTGCTTCCACTCCTGCCGACCGCTGGTGAGAAATGCGGACTAGGGCCAGCACCCTTGCCGCCGCACACCCAGCCCTGTACGAAGCAGCGTGTGGTGCATAGCCGCCGTTCGGGTCATCACCGCCTACTGCACCGGGTCCCGGCCCTTGCGGTCGCTGCGTCTGGAAACGTGGAGTAAGCCGAGGATCTTGACCGCAACGCACCCGGCGCTGGCCGTCAGGGAGCTAGGTCCCTGTGGAGCCGAAACCCGACTGTCCCCGATCCGTGCTGGAGAGTTCCTCTTCGACTACCCAATCCACAGGGCAATAAGAAGCTACCACGAGCTGTGCAACACGATCGCCCTGCCGAACGGTATAGTCGTGGTCGCCATGGTTGATCATCAACACCCGCACTTCACCCCGATACCCTGGATCGATCGTGCCGGGACTATTGAGCAGGGTCACCCCAGACTTCTGCGCTAGGCCGCTTCGAGGCCGCACTTGGCCTTCGTACCCCGTTGGGATTGCAATCGCTAGACCCGTAGCGACGCTTGCCCAGCCACCAGGCCGCAGAGTTACCTCTTCGGCGGCGATGAGATCCATGCCAGCGTCCTCTTGTGGCCCGTGTGCGAAGCGCGGCACTTGAGCGGTGGGCCGGACTTTGACGAGTCCAATCCGTAGTTTCTCCATTGCCTTGCCAAAAGCTAGCAGCCCGTGGTGGAAGTTAGGTTCGGCGAAAAATGGGGACTGTCAATGATTTTCGCGTCCGCAACTGCCTTGTCTCCCATATGGGGCAGACGACGAAAACCGGCGACTGTACGCACTTTTCAAGGCGAAGGACTTTCGCCACGGGCTGCTAGACAGCATTTCTTACGAGGGTTCCGGTGGGCGGCGTCGAACGGACGTGATTTGTAGGGGCCGACTACCGTGTCGGTCCACCAGCGAGCAATACGCATTGTCTCGTGCGAATTTGTGGAAAAGATCGTACATCGACACTACTGGGCGGGCACGGCAGCCCGTCTCTACGCGTTCCTCGTGAGAAAAGCGAGCTAGACAGCGATCATAACAGACTCAAGCGGAGGCTCCAGAAGAGCGGCCGCCCTCCGTTAAGAAGTTGTCATGGGGTTACTCTCACAGCAATTGCTCAAACCGCCGATCAACACTAAGGCTGGGCTACTTGGTGGCCACGGGCGCGAGGGTTAGGCCGCATCTCTCACTACCACTGCGGTGGACGAGGCGAAAGGCCCGGCGACCACGGCTCGCGGCAACACTTCGTGCACATCACCCACCGTACAGTCTCTCGGCAAGCGGGCGCGATGAATCGCGCCCCTACATCTCTGACGGCCTGCATTTTCTTCCGCTCCCGCCCTCCGCTGGTGACAAATGCGGATTAGGTCCTTGGCGCTGCAACGGGAAGCGCAGCAGGGCTTAACCAGCAGAGCGGGCAGGGGAACTGACCCTTCGGTAACGACCGGCCGATGATCTCAATCAAGAAGCATCTCGACGATCAAAGGAGCGCGTTGGCGATTCGGCGGGCGCTTCATGGCGTCATTGACGCCATCCTTGCGGCCACATCCGAACATGTGCCTGTCGCGGACGAGGCAGCCCGGCGACGCTTCTCCGAGGACCTGGAGCGATTGGCGAAGCAACTCAAGCAGCGAAACGACGCCTCCGCGGTTCGAGAGTCTTCTCAGGCCCTCGCGCGCGTGCTAACGGAGCAATGGACTGCGACCGCCGGGTACTTCTCCCGCCGGGAGCGTGAACTTGCCGGGATCATCACCTTGCTGGCAGAGACAGCAAGCCGCTTGGACACCTCGAACAAGGGTTTCTATGAGGAGCTGCATCGAACCGTAGAAAATCTGGAGTCGGTCAGCGAAATCGATGACATCTCGAGCCTTCGGCAATCCCTCTCCGAACACGTGAGGCATCTGCAGGGGACGGTCGCACGACAGGAGGCTGCCGCCGAACAGATGATGGAGGGTATCTACGGAGGCATCGATGCCGCCAAGACGCAGGTCAAGGCCATGAGTCGGTTCGTAACGACCGAGCCTCTGACCAATCTGCCTTCCCGCCGCCACGGCGAGGAGTTTCTCGTAGACCTTCTGCGTGGGAAACGCCCTTTCTGCTTGAGCGTCGTGACGATCGCTCGTCTTGATCTGTTGGACCGCCGATACGGTCGAAAGCAGACAGAGGCGGTGCTGGCTAACTTTGCGCGGCAGCTCAGCGACAGGCTCGCCGCTCAGGTTCATCTTTACAGTTGGGCGCGGGGCGTGTTCGTCGCATTCGGCGAACGCATGGCTGCTAATGAACTTCGGGAAGAGCTTTCGGCTTTCCTGCGAGAAGTTGGTTCGAAGCCCTTCTCGTCAGGCGAGAAGGGATCACCCCCGGTGACCCTGGAGCCGCAGCTCCTCATGCACGAACCAAAGCCGGATGATGACTCCGCCCAAGTCTGTCGTTTGATCGATAGGGTTTGTAGAGGCGGGTCGGGCGCCGCGGGCTAGGTACAGCACCCGGCCAAGGTCCACAATTGGCTTACGGTGGAGAGTCCACGGTTTCGGTCCGGGTGATTGAGTCCCACCACTCGCGCCCCTGTTCGCCAGCAGACCCGCTCGAGGGTCACTCCCTGCGTCGTGACGGGGCCGGCAACTCGTTCTCGCTATAATCGGGCCAATGTCTGGGACGGGAAGCTCGGATTCCTCGGGCCCGAGGGTCATCGTCGTGGCACCCATGCCGCCGGAAAAGAGCGCCTACGCGTTGGCGCGCTACAGTCGCTCCCCGGACTCGATCACGGAGAGTCTGGAATGGGTTCGCGGTCACAGCTCGGAGAAATTCCTCGAAAGCTTCTATTTTCAGTACGGCCACGCCTCGATTGCTGACCTGGGGCACACCATCTTTTGCTTCGAGGGGATCTCCGAGCTAGCTGCCATCGAGGTCGAAGACGAGCCGCTGTGGGACGGCCAAGCGAAGTCCAGCCGCTACCAGGACTTCATGAAAGGGCAGATCGTCACGCCCCCTGAGCTCACCGGAAGCGACGCTGCCCAAGTTTACCGGGAGGCGGCCGGCGGGCTGTGCGAGGCTTACCAGCAGATCCACGGGCGGCTGGTCGAATACCTGACCGAAAAGCATGCCAAGCCAGCTGAGATGAAAGGCGGCGCCTACCGCCGAACGATCAACGCGCGGGCCTACGACGTCGCTCGCTACCTGCTGTTCTTAGGCATTTCGACCAACATCGGGCAAGTGACCAGCATTCGGACCCTCGAAAAGCAGATGAGGCGCCTAGGAGTCTCTCCCTACGCCGAGACGCGTGACCTTGCGGAAGAGATGCACGACGCCTGTGCCTCTGCCCCGGCATGCGTTTGGGACGAATCGCAAGCCCAAGAACCGTTGGCGCCGACCCTGGCCCGCTACGCCGAGCCGGACCTCTGGTCGAAGCAGGCGCGTGAACGAGTCTCGCGCTGGGCGGCGCAAAACCTGACCGTTACCGCGAACGACGCTGTCCCGGATGTAGACCTGGTTCGTCCCACCGATCCGCTCGACGAGATTGCCGCGACGCTGTTGTATCCAGCCAGCTCGGTTCCGTTCCGGTTTTTGTTGGATGAAGTGAGCAGCTGGAGCCGCGCTCGACGGCGGGAGGTGCTGGACGTTGCCCTCGAAGACCGCGATCGACGCGAGGAACTCGTGA
The DNA here is from genome assembly GCA_965222095.1 of Bryobacterales bacterium. GTDB lineage: Bacteria > Acidobacteriota > Terriglobia > Bryobacterales > UBA6623. The sequence continues at coordinate 762,366 of CBDCTD010000002.1, read as the reverse complement.
GAGAGTTCCGCGGCGGCTATGCTTATGTTTTTGACGTGGTCTGCGATATCGGCGCTTATCGCGACCTTCACCGCCACCGGCGCTGCCAGCAAATCCAACAAACATTCACCGATCAGCTGGGTTTCGAGACACCCGAGCTGCTCGCCGAAGCCGGGGCGGAGGGTACGTACTTCGAGGCCATCGAGGAAGTCGCGAAGGCCCGCCGAGCTATCGAGACGGTTTCTGAGCAGGCCTCTCACTACTTGCTTCCGTTCGCCGCTCGAGTGCGCTCCCTTTTCAAGATGGATTTCGCCGAAGCGGAGTACATCGCCAGGGTACGCTCGGGTGTCAAAGGGCACATCTCTTACAGAACCGTCGCTTGGGAAATGCGGGAGCGAATCGTGGAAGTTGAACCTGACCTTGGAGATCTCATCCAAGCGACACCCCCTTCGGTGGAGGAGGCGTTGGTGCGGTAACACGTGTCGCAGCGCCCGCGCCAGAAAAAAAACGCCCGCCGGAGGGGCGGCGGGCGTTTACGTTGGCGTTCTTACTCAGTGGTGATAACCAGGATTTCCATTTTGGCCCTGGCACGGTGAAAGTATACACCCGCGCTGCCCCGAATACCACGTCTTTTCGCGCTGAACCCTGCACATGACCTCCGCCGGTAGGCGCCAGGGCTCGTCCATCCGCTCACAGACGTTGATTGAGCGGCCTGAACGGCGCTCCGGCCGACACTGCTCCTTGCGAAATCTTTTGGAGCCGAAAACTGTTGATCCTCGCCCGGTCAACGCTACCCGCTTGGCAGCGGCAGCGCCCAGATCCTGTGCAGCATGTCGCCGAACAGCCTGCGGTTCAGATACCCCTCGGCCAGCAGCAGCCAGTAATACCGCGCGTGCTTGACCAGCCGACCGCCGGTCTTCATCAACCTGTGTTGCAAGCTCGTCAGCGACCAACTCTTGATCCTGTTCGGCAGTCCGAGCCGCCGCCACAAGTTGCCCAGGTTGTAGGCCAGCACGCTCAGTTGTAGCCGTACCTCGTTCGCCCGGAACCGATGGCACGACAGCCTTGTCCAATGCGTGGCCTGTTTGCCTTCCTTGATCCACTGCTCCGCCGTGCCGCGCTTGTTGTAGAAGCGCACCACCGAGCGGCTTGGCAAGCTCATGCTCGTCACGATGAATCCGACCCGCGGGAACAGCTCGCCCTGGTGATGCTCGACCTTGGCGACGATCCGCCTCGCCTGCGACCAACTCTCCGCCTGATAGCGAAAACTCTTGTAGCGCACCAAGGGCTTCCGGGAGGGCCTTCCCGGCGGCCGAAACAAGATGTCTTCGATCTCCAACTCCAGGCTCTTGTTGGCCGGAATGCGAATGGCGTACTGTACTCCGCGTTCCTCCGAAGCCTCATAAACTTCCGGCTTGGCAAAGGCCGCATCGCCCCGGAAGGCGACCTGCTTGCCCGCAGCCTGTTGGCGCTCGATCTCCGGCAACAATAGCTCATCCCAGTCCTCGGCGCTGTGCACGTTGCCGGGACGCAGCTTGGCAGCGAGGCAATCACCATGACCGTTGAACAAAAGTAACGGGTGATAGCAGACCGACTCGAAGTGTCCGTTGTAGGCACTGCCTTCCTGTTGGCCATGGACCGGACTCTCGGTGGAGTCCATGTCCAGAACGACCCGCTCGGAGTCGTCGAACGCTTCCGCTTGCCCGACCAGCTCTCGGTTCAGCGCCATCAGCCCCAGCAGGTTCTCTTCGCTCGCCAGCATCTCCGTCTCGAAGCTGTGCAGCGTCGAGGTCAAGGCCGCACCGCGATCCCAGATCTTCTGCGAACCGATCAGCCGAAACGTCGGATCGATCGAAACCCGCTCGGCGTCGTTGAGGTCCTCGTAGCCCGCCAAGCGGCTGTAGACCGACTGCCGCAACAGATCAGCGAGCGTGAACTGCTTGTTTGTGCCTTGCCGGGAGTCGCTGAGATGCTCGTCAATCAGTTCTCCGAGACCGAGCCGTTCGTCCAGTTCGCGAACCAAAATCAGGCCACCGTCGGAAGTGACGTGCGATCCCTGGAAATCGACTTTCAACAAGCCGTTGAAACTTAGCTGGAATGGCTTGGTTTGTTTTTCACCCATTGGGTGTTGGCCTCCCTGGCGTCCTCATCGGGCTCTAGCCCCTATGAATAAAGACGCTCAAGGCCGCTGGAAGGTCGGGATGTCAAACACCAAATTGAAAATGCGGGGATAAACCGACCTACGGGAGTGAGGCCCTCATAGGAAGACGTGTAGAGTTGTCGATTACAGATATGATCTTTCCGTGTAGCGCCAAGACCGTGAATTTGGTGCCGTCGGGCTTCCTGAAAGTGTATTTTTCGTTATAGCCGTTGCCTCTGATTCCCTTCAGGACCATAGTTGGTTTTCCCAGACGGGCGATGAGGTCGGCAACCGTGGCGCCATCCGAGATTATGATGGTCCCTTCTTTGGCTGCACCCTCTTCTCCGCTGCTGTTTTCGGAGGAGCCTGAACCGGTGATTATGACCGGGCTGAGCACACTGCGGTTACTCGCGGGTGTTGTCAGGGCCTGCTCGGAGGCTGGAGGGCTTTCAGATGACTCGGCGGTCACTTGAGCGTCCGTAGCGGCGGGATCCTCCTCCGCCGGTTTCGCGTCCGCGGATTCGACCTCGGATGACTCGGGGGCCGTCGTCGCAGGTGCAGCGCTTGGGCCAGGACCAGGGGCTGGAGTCGGCGCGGGACTATATGATTCAGCCCCCCCGCTCGACGCGATAGCGCGCGCTTCCGTGGAGAGTTGAGACGAGCGCGCGACTCTTGGGGACGGACTTAGGCCCGCGATCGTTGCTCCTCCCTTGAGCTTCAGTTTCCCGTCAGCGCCGACTTTGGCCTGCCCGTTACCCTTGGGAACCTTGTCGTTGTCAAACTGGGGCCCGGCCTGTCTGCCTGTGTGGGATCGGTTTGCTCCCTCTTGACCGGCCTTCTTGATGGGCTGGTTCACTTTACTGAACACTCCCGCCAAACCTGCGCCTGCCCCGACTCCGGCGGCGCCTGCGCGGCCTACGTTGATGCCGTAACCAATGATGGCTTGTCCGTAGGTCGTGGCCGGCAGCGCCAGCCCAACACCGGCTATCAAGGTGAATAGGACGGATTTCTTCATGGTTGTTTCCTCGCTCCGTAACGAGAGTAGCAGAAATCCTCGTTTTAGACACTCGGAGAATTCACTTACGCTTGACTGACCCATTGGTCCTAAGACTGTCGCAGCGGCGGGTCTGTTCAGTTGGCGGCGTTGACGTACAGGCGGATTCATCCGTGCCCGCCGGCGTCAGTGAGATCGAGTGTCTGACCCCTCACTCGGGGGTGTCCGAATAAACCGGGGACTGTCACAAGGGTGGCCTCGAAGTCACTTAGAATCAATGACGTCCTGAGCAGTTGACTGGAAGGTGTGAAAGAATGCTGGGACAGTCAGCCCGCGGCGGAAGCTGCGATTGATTCTACGCGACTTCGAGGCCACCCTTGTGACAGTCCCTGGTTTATTCACACCTTCCTGTCCCAACTACCACATTGAACATCTGCCCGGGCGAAGCCCATCCGCCTAATAACTCATCCCGCAGCCGATCAGCTCGTCGGACGGGAATTTGGTGATGATTTCGACGCCGTCGGTCTTGATCACGATTTCATCCTCGATGCGGGCGCCGTCGTAGCCTTCGCCTTCATACGTTTCGACAGCGAAGACCATCCCGGGTTCGATTTCGACAGGGTGATCCAAACTGTACAAGCGGGAAATTATAGGAAACTCCCACAGCCCGACCCCGATGCCGTGGCCAAACGCCAGGCCGAAGGCTTCTTCTTCGGTTTTGAAGCCCCAGTGATCGGCGGCCGGCCAGGCGCTAGCGATGTCCCTGGTGGTGCCTCCGGGCCGTACCTGCTCGATCCCCGCCTGTTGCATTTCCCAACACCGCTGGTACATGTCCTTTTGCTTTTGGGAGGGCTTGCCGCAGCAGAAACAGCGGTAGTAGCAGGTGTGGTAGCCGTTGAGCAGCAGGACAATATCGACGAATACGAGGTCCCCGGGTTGAAGCAGGCGGTCCGAACTCAAATGCGGGTGAGGATGGGTGCGATTCCCGCTCGTGACCTGGACGTTAGGCACCCACTGGGCCCCGAGTCGGTGCATGATCGCCGAGGCCGCGGCCTGGATATCGGTTTCCTTGGCGCCGGGCTCGATGGTTTGCGCGATACGGTGGTGAGCTGCGTCGGCAATGGCGGCGGCATGCTTGAGACAGGCGACTTCATCCTCGTTCTTGATGGAGCGGGAATGTTGCATGACGGCCTGCCCGTCCGCGATGCGGAACCCTTGCTCGTGAAGGGATACGATCAGTTGGGACTCCATCACGTCCACGCCGACAGGGTCGGTGCGAGGAATTTTGTGCTCCGCCAGCACCATATCGAGGTCTTTGATGAAGCTGTTGTAGCAACCCCAGTCCAACGGCAGGGCGCCGTACATGGTGCTGTGTGCCGGGAACGCGCGGTCTTTGATCCAGGGACAGTTCAGCTTTTCCGCGGCTACTTCCGACCCGAAGCCGAAGATATACGGTCTGCCGCCGCGAGGGACGATGGCGTAGCGGGCCATATTGTCGACCTCGGGCGAGGCCACAGCCGTTGAGGTAGCGTAGCGCTTGTTGCCCGTCTCGAAAAGCACCAGGCAACTGATATCGAACTTCTCCATGTACTGCTGGATGCGGGATTCCCGATGATTGCGCATGCGGTCGAAATCGATTCGCTGCTCATAATCGACTTGCATCATGCCTTGTGTGCCGTATCGCATTTCTCTACTCTCCAGAATCGGAATTCACGACGGAACTCTTGTTCGACCGAACGTAAGAAGGCAAGGAGCCAGCCTGGCGGGCAGTCCTCTCAGTTCCGGCGCGGGTAACCATTATAGCCGTGGGATGTTGGCCGTTCGGCGCGGCAGGCGGGCTGTCGAGGGCGGCTAACTCACCACCCCGGCAGATGCCCCATGACATATTGGTCAAAGTCTACGAGGGATCCGGTCATCACTTCAGCGGCGTCGCTGAGTAGATAGCCTGTGATTCCGGCGATGTCCTTGGGGCGCGAAATTCGTCCAAACGGCATCTTGGCGTCGGCTAATTCGAGCCAATTCTCGGGTTGCCCTTCGCCCGTTTGTATGACGTGCTCGGCGGGAGTGGCGGTCCAGCCGATGTTCAGCCCATTCACCCGAATTCGGTCGGGTCGAAGCCAGATGGCCGCGTTCTTGGTCAGCGTTGCCAAAGCGCCCTTCGAGACGCTGTAGGGCATCAGATGAGTTTGCCCACCGTAGGAGACCATGCTGAGAATATTGACGATGCTTCCGCCTCGCTTCTCGCGCTTCATAACGCGGGCCGCCTCCTGAATCAAAATGAAGGGCGCCCGCACGTTGGTCGCCATAATCTTGTCCCAAAACTCCACTGTCGTGTTATCCAGCGTTCCGCGGTTCGTGTTCGCGGCCGCGTTGACCAAACCATCCAGCCGGCCGAATTCCTCGTCGCACCTAGAGACAATCCGACGGCAGTCGTCCACGTGCTCCAAGTCGCCCTGCACGAAAACGGCTCGCGAGCCGGCCGCGGTGAGGTCGGCAGCCACCGCCTGCCCGCGCTTCTCGTTTCTGCCACAGATCACCAAACCGGCGGCACCGAGATCCGCCAGATGACGCGCAATCCCTTCGCCCAAGCCCTGCGTGCCCCCGGTGACGATGATGACTTTGCCGTCGAGTCTGTGAATGGCCGTATCTCTCATCTGTTCCCTCTTTCGTAGTTCGTGGCGGAAGTCCCCGTGTCTCGCATTAGCGTTAGGTAGCGCTAAGTAGGCTTCAGCTAGTCGTTCGCATTCCTGGCCGGCAGAAGCAACTGCGGCTGCTTCCAGGCATGAACCGGGGACCAGGGTAACACATGAGCCCGGGCACATAGGTAGCACTTTTAGGGCTAGAACATTTCTGGGGGGGGGGGGGGGGGGGGGGCGGGATCAGGCCACCAAAGGCAATGCAAGATAGAAGGACGAAACTGATAGTTGCAGTTCCGCATGAAGCCAAGACCAACGAAGGAACGGATCATCTCTCCGTTCGTTTTCGGGGGGTTACCGCTCCCGCGCCCCGCCTAGGCTCGCCAACAAGTCTTTTCTGGCTGACTGAAACTCCTTCTCTGGAAGAACCGACTGTGCGCCTTCGACATCCACGTCTTGATTCAGCGTTACCCACGAGCGGCAACCCGCGTACTGCCGGTCGTGGGGAATGTGAACGGGCTGTGGCAATCGAAAAATCCGTGGCAAGACGATAAACAGGGGTAAGTCGGGGCGGTACTCATACCGCATGCGGACAAATGGTTCCGTCCAGATGTGGTGAGGGGCCAGCCGCTCGATGGCCCCCATCTCGACGGGCGCCCGTACAACGTCAGTCACTTTGGCCAGGTAGCGAAACTCGAGAAGGTTCGAGTCCGGAGGCTTGACTTTCTCGAAGAGCTCGTGGAACTCGGGACGAATCGAGGCGGCGTGCTGGTGCTCCCATGTCGGGAAGAAAACAAACTCGTCGTGCTTCAGCTCAAAGCCTCGCTTGCCCTCGGCGATGCCGCCTTTCCGGAGAAGAAACGTCTGCCGGCCCTCGACCAACGCCTCCACCACGACTGCCCACTCTTTGAGAGCGGTTTTCATGCTCTTTGCTCTCCTCTGACATTATGGCTGAGCTCGACGGGGAAGCCAGCTGGCGGCTGACTGGGACGCGACAGCTGGGCATCCGTACGCCCGGGGCGTTATGGCCGCTCACTCGGCGTTCGCGGCTCTGATCTGGCCGTTGCTGGCCGTTGCGGCGAGTCTAGGCGCGTGTTAGGAACAGTGGAAGGTTCGTCTTGGCTGAGTAGTTCGGGCGGTAGCGGTCGGTGTTGTACATGGTGGCTACATCGACTCTTCTCGCGCCGAGGCCGGGGTCGGGGATCTCCGTGTCCGTGTAGCAGCCGTTGCGCACGCTCATCATGCGGCCTCGCCCGCCGTCCTGGATACACTCCAAAGCCATGGTGGCGAAGGTAGTCGCTACCATCTTGTCAAGGAAGTCGGGGTCGCCGCTGCGCAATTGGTAGGTTAGGTCGTAGACCACGGTTTCTTCACCGGCGATGCCTCTGAGTTGGTCGCTGAACGCTTCGGCGATATTGACCTTTTTGCGATGGCCGTAGGCGTCCGGCGGTCCATATTCTTCGACTTCGCGTCCCCTCCAGGTTGCACCCTCGGAGAGGACGACCAGAGCGTATCGGCTGGGATTGTTCTTCTTGTCGGTCACCAGCAGATCGACCATTTTGTCGAGATCGAAGGGGACCTCGGGAATACCACAGCGGATCGAAGTCACGTAAGCGGAGTAAAGCGCCGTGAACCCCGCGTCGCGGCCGAAGATGCGAAAGACGCCGATTCGCTCATGCGATCCCACGGTGGTGCGGATGCGGTTAATCGCATCGACCGCGCGGGTGGTTGCCGTCGAGAAGCCGATGCAGTACTCGGTGTTCTGGACGTCGTTGTCCATCGTCTTAGGAACAGCGACGACTGGAAACTGTTCGCCGTTGAGCACAGACGAGTAACTCAACGTATCATCGCCGCCGATGGTCAACAGGTAATCGATTCCTAGCCGCTGCAAGTTTTCGAGAACAATTGGCGTCATGTCGGCGACGCCTGGCTCAACCTCCCTACACCCACCCAGTTTTTTCTTGACGTGCTCGGGCAAGCGGTCTACCTTCAGCCGGGAAGGTTTGGTCCGAGACGTATGGAGAAACGTGCCGCCGGTGCGATCGATCGTGCGGGTGTTGGCCCGGTCGAGGTGCACGAAGTATTCGTCGTCGAAGCCGGCATCAAGATTCGGATATGTCAAACCGGCCCAGCCGCGGCGAATGCCGACGACGCGGTAGCCTGGCTTCGACGTGGCGCCGTAGACTACCGACTTGATGACGGAGTTCAACCCGGGAACGTCACCGCCCCCTGTGAGGATTCCAATAGTTTTGTCGGCCATTCTTCTTCACTCCTCGGTGCCGCCTCCGGGCCGGAAGATTCCGGATGAACCGCCGAGTTCCCAGGTCAGGTGGTTCGTATAGAGGAGTATGAGTGGCTCCGGATAGCGCTCCCGAAACTCCTCAAAGACTCTGGCCTGCCATCCATCCGCCAAGTCTTTCACGGCGGAAGAATTCTTGTCAAAAAACCCACTGCCGTCGTGCGGAATCTCGAGAAAATCGAGCGCGTCGACGACAAACGGAAGGTTCGACACCAGGACCCCCTGTGCCAACTCACGCGCCAAATCCTGATCTCCCTGCTCCAGACGATCCCAAAGTCGAGGAACCGCGCGGCGGAGCCGCTCCCGATTGAGCTTGCTGAGATGGGCGCGGACCTTCAACGAGTCGTAGACATCATAGGTGCGCAACCGGCCCATCGAGATGCCCTCAATCAGCTCTTGAAAGCTAGAACGGCCTAGAGCGTGAAAAACTTCAGTCAAATCCATGGTTTCGATGATACACAGCGACCCTCTGCCGCGGCTAGCAGCCCGTGGTGAAAGCAAACGTCACGAAAATCGGGTACAGCCAGCCAATTCGCCTCAGGCCGGGTCGTTTGTGTCGAGGGCCGTGAAGGGCAGCGACTTAGTGGCAGGAAGGTGTGAAAAAATGCTGGGACAGTCAGCGCGCGGCGGAAGCTGTGATTGATTCTACCGCGACTTCGTAGGACGCCGCTTGTGACAGTCCCTGATTTTTTCACACCTTCCAGTCCCCATTTTTCGCTCCCGCACGACTTCTACCACCGGCTGCTAGGGACAACTCACAGGCCAGCCAGCCCTCGTCACCGATCTTTGCACGGGCTGCTAACTCTCGAGCTGGCGCCGTGCGGCTTCGAGATGCGCCTGGTAGGCCGGCGTGCCGAAAAGTACAAAAGTCACGGTCTCGATCCGGCATTCCGGCTGCTCGAGGTGGCTGATAACGGTCTGCAGGGCCAAGGTTGCAGCGTCTACTATGGGGTAGCCGTACGCACCGGTGCTGATGGAAGGAAACGAGACGCTTCGCGCGCCGTTCTCTTCCGCCAATCGGAGCGACGTCCGATAGCAGGAGGCAAGCTGCTCGGGCTCCCCTTGACTCGCGTCTCGAAAAACCGGGCCCACGGCGTGAATCACGTTTTTGGCTGGCAGGTTTCCGGCACCGGTGACCACGGCGTCGCCCGCGGCGCAGCGGCCGATGCGGGGTCTCATCTCGTCCAGTTCCTGAATAATCGAAGGCCCGCCGGCGCGGTGAATAGCGCCGTCGACCCCGCCGCCCCCCGCGAGCCGCGAGTTGGCCGCGTTGACGATTGCGTCAGCGGGAACCTTGGTGATATCGCCTTCGACAAACACAAGTTTCGAACGGTTGACCGCGAACGTCATCGCTTTTCTCGCTAAGTCATTCTAGGACCCAGGAATCGTCGTCCGCAACATGGGCCTACGCCCCGATCGCCATGCCGAGACCTTATGAGTCTGTGTGGACGCAAAAGGCCGCGGATCTCAGAGGCGAGATTCGCGGTACGATCTTTGACGGTCGAAGCACGCGAAAGGCCCGGCATTACTTGGTTGCGCTCGCCGTGCGCAATACACGTTCACACGATCCCGAAGGCGATAGCCATCCCCAGAGCCAGCAGCAAGACTCCCACCAGACGACGGACAAGCCCCATCGTAATCTTGTGCATTAGCCTTGAGCCGACGAAAGACCCCACAAACGCGGAAAGCGTAGCCGTGACGACGAGCGAAGCCATATGGACGTCCCCCAGCGACTCAAAGCCCCCTTTAAGAGCCATCGACCCATAGACCGAAAGGCGGGTGACATCCACTGCCACGGCGCAAATCACATTGGTTCCGATGAAGGCTTCTTTAACCAGCCCGCACTGGATGAGGAAGGCGGCTCGCAGCGCTCCTTGGTGTCCCGATATGCCGCCGAACAGCCCGGAGAGCAAACCTCCGACGGGAAGGTAGCGCCGATCGAGCGTGAGTCGGTCAAAAACCGGGAACAAATCGACTACAGAAAAGAGAACGATCAGACCGCCCATGACGAGTCCGATCGACGTGATTTGGAATGTTCGACCTGCTAGGGTGTAACGCCACAACGACTCCAGAGATGTCAGCAGCCCGAGGAGCATTGCGCCGACGAAGGCGGCGGGAACGGCCGGCACCCCGAATCGGATCGCGACCGGCCAACTCGCGTACTTCCCGACCAGGCCAAGCTTGAATAGATTATTGGCCAAATGGACGATAGCGGTCGCGCCGACGGCAACGTCCAGCGGGAACAGCAGGGCGAAAACCGGCATCAATAGAGAACCCAGTCCGAACCCTGAAACCAAGGTAAGCGCGGCTACAACCAACGATGCTACAGCGACGGCAAGGTAATCCATTGGTCAGTACAATATGGCTTTGGACAAAGGCATTAAACTATGAGGATAGGGATATCGAGGCCCCTCGATGCAGAGAAGCGCCAATAGACAGCTCGAGTTGCGGCTCGCCAAACCGACCGCGGCCGAACGCAAGGCGCTGATCCGGGATCGCTTAGCAGGCTATGGATTCCGGCAGGCCGCCCGCGAAGCCAAGCGCCGACAGGCCGCGCGTCGCCGAGAAGAAGGGTCGGGACCTGGGGCAACGTCCGGCCAGTCCGGCTCAGACGGCGAACAACTTACCTTGCCACACTTCCCTTCGCAGCGTTTGGGTCAACGCTAGGGAATCGCACCCGCCCGTAGTTCCTCACCTACGTAAAGGATCTGCCAGTCACCCCCTGGTTTAAGGGAAGCTAAGTCTCCTTTCCTTCCAAGGACTCGTTTCTTGTCAAAACCAACTTACACCCTTCTCCCTTTTACACATTCAAATTAAGCCACCGATCTGGGCCAACTCGTTGTGCTCCGGACAGGAGAGTTGTACGATGGTGTGAACTCGACGTCCCATCGAGATTTGGTTTCGACCAACCACCCATGAACTCCAAAAGTGCTCTGATAACTGGGATTACGGGACAAGATGGATCCTATTTAGCAGAGCTGTTGTTGTCGAAGGGATATGACGTCCACGGAATAGTCCGGCGCGTTGCACTGGAGGATCCAGAGCACAGGCTGACGCGGATTCAGGGCATCTTGGACAACATTGAACTACACGCGGCATCTCTCGAAAACTATGCCAGTGTTCACCACGTGGTCGAGCGCATAAAGCCCGACGAGTGCTATCACCTGGCAGCGCAGAGTTTTGTCAGCTACTCCTTCGACGACGAGTTTTCCACACACAACACCAATATCAACGGAACCCACTACCTACTCGCCGCGGTGCACCACATCGTGCCCAGCTGCCGGTTCTATTTCGCCGGGTCCAGTGAACAGTTCGGCAACGCCGATGAGGAACCTCAGACTGAGAGCACCCCGTTCCACCCGCGCTCCAGTTACGGCATCAGCAAGGTGGCGGGATTTCATCTAGCTCGCTACTACCGGGAAGCTCGGGGTCTACACGTCAGCAACGGCATCCTCTTCAACCATGAATCGCCGCGCCGCGGTTTCGAGTTCGTTACGCGGAAGATCACCTCCGCTGTGGCCCGTATTCTAGCGGGCAAGAGCCAACAGCTGCCTCTCGGCAACTTGGATGCCCGGCGGGATTGGGGACATGCCCGCGAATACGTGGTCGCGATGTGGCTGATGCTGCAACAACCCACGCCCGACGACTACGTTATCGCCACCGGAGACACGCATTCTGTCCGAGAATTCGCCGAGAAAGCGTTTGGCTGCGTAGGGCTGGACTATCGAGACTACGTCGTTGTGGACAAAGACCTCTACCGCCCAGCCGAAGTCAACACACTGACGGGCGATTCTTCCAAAGCTCGAACAAGACTAGGTTGGAAACACACGATCGGCTTCGACGACCTGGTGCCCGAAATGGTGCGATCCGACTGCGAGATCCTTGGCGTTAGATTTGCAAGGCCCGCGGCGGTGGGGCTATAGACGTACAGCCGGCCCGAGGAACCTCGGGCGTTCTCCCCTACCAGCAACTGTTGGGAAGAGCGTCTCCACCCTCCAGCCACCCCCACCTACCCCACATACCACGGTAGGTGTAACCGGCGGCGCGCTCCTCAGCCTACGCTATACTACGAAGTCCTCCGCGACCGGAGGCGCCTGGACGCACGCCTACGTCGCCTTGAGCGTCCATCCACGATCGGACCGTTTCCTTTGAGGAGCATCGCATGAAGGGTGTTGTGTTAGCGGGCGGGCTGGGAACTCGCCTCGATCCGCTCACCCGCATCACCAATAAACATCTATTGCCGGTTTATGACAAGCCGATGATCTACTACCCCATCGAGACGCTCGTCAACGCCGGAATTAGCGACATCTTGATCGTCACAGGCGGCCAAAACGCGGGTGATTTCCTGCGCCTACTAGGAAACGGGAAAGACTTCGGACTCAAGCATATTAACTACACATACCAGGAAGGGGAGGGTGGCATTGCCGAAGCTCTTGGACTGGCCGAGCACTTCTCCGACGGTCAGAAGATCTGCGTGGTTTTGGGAGACAACCTCATCGAGGGAAACATCGTCCGCGCAGCACAGGCCTTTCGCGACCAGGCGGATGGGGCAAGAATCCTGCTTAAGGCGGTTCCCGACGCGGAGCGTTTCGGAGTGGCTGAAATCCAGGGAGACCGCATAGTGGCCATCGAAGAGAAGCCCAGCGCTCCTAAGTCCCACTACGCCGTAACCGGCATCTATATGTACGACGAGAGCGTGTTCCACAAGATTAATAAGCTCGAGCCTTCCCGGCGAGGAGAACTGGAGATCACCGACGTCAACAACCTCTATATTCAAGAAGGAACAATGACGTTTTCGATGTTGGAAGGCTGGTGGACGGATGCCGGCACAATCGATTCGCTGCAAAGAGCTTCCGCTCTGGTAGCCGAAACAGGCGCCAACAGGTTGGATCTCCCCACGGCTGAATCCGCCGATGGTCTCCGTCAGATCGCCGAAGGGGATTGAGAAAAGGCACGCGAAGATTCGCCGATCGGCAGCCGGGAGCCTTCATTTCCTATCCGCACTGACGCAAGGGCGCACCCCCTGGAAAGCCATTGCGAGTCGCCATCGACGCTACCCCTCTCACGGTCCCAACCGGTGGCGTGAGGCGCTATGTCGTCGAGTTGACGCGGACACTGGCCGAGGAATTCACCAGCGACGATTTTCATCTGCTATCGGACCAGCCACTCGGGAGAGCCCCGCAGGAACTACGCGGACTGGAAAACGTTCAGTTTGGCAGCGCCCCTGGCCCAAGATGGGCCGGGAAGTGGTGGAGCTTGGGTCTTCCGTGGGAACTGCACCGGCGCCGCATCGATGTTTTTCACGGCACGGACTTTGCGATTCCCTATTTGCCTCTGAGAGCTTCGGTCTTGGTGATCCACGATCTATCGCCTTGGAAACGAGGGCCTCAGCGCTCTCGGGCCGCCGAAAGGACTCGGCAAAGAACACCGTATCTTTTGAAGCTCGCAACCCAGATCACCACGCACAGCGAGGCTATTCGTAGCGAGCTGAGTGATACTTTCGGCATTGCGTCCTCCAAGATCACCGCCATTCCCCTGGCGCCGGCTGGGACTTTTCGTCGTCAAGTGGGTTCCAGCGTTACAGAGCGGTTGCAGCGCCTCGGTATTAGCCGTCCGTACTTGCTCTTCATCGGCGATCGAAACGAACGCAAGAATCTTCCGGGTCTCATCGAGGCCTGGCGGGAGTTACGAAAGAACCGGGAGAAAGTCTCTCTGGTGCTGGTTGGGACGCCTGTTTTGGGTGAAATCGAGGTCCTTGAAGACCTCGGTTTGCACGTTTTGGGACCACTGGACGACAAAGAGGTCGAAGGCCTATTGTCGGGGGCCCTCGCCTTCGTTTATCCTAGCCTTTACGAGGGGTTTGGACTGCCAGTCCTGGAAGCAATGAAGGTAGGAGTGCCGGTTGTTACTTCGCAAGACCCTGCGATCAGTGAAGTAGCAGGCGGAGCTGCACTGCAAGTTGACGTCACGTCACGCGAGAAACTGACCGAGGCACTCGTGGAGGTAACCACGAGTTCCCAGCTTAGGACTCGTCTTGCGGAGCGCGGAAGCCGGCGAGCATCCGAGTTCACCTGGCGCTCGACCGCTGTCTTGACTCACGCTGTCTATGACGAAGCCATCCGCCGTTTCTGAGAAAGCGGTTTTCCTGAGCCCAGAGCCCCCGTACCCCCTGGCGGGTGGCGGTCCCATGCGCTCAGCAAGTCTGCTGCATTTTCTGGCGGACCGCTTGCCTGTCCACCTGATTACTTTCCGAGAGGGTGACGCCGCAGACGCCACGCCCTTTCTGAACCCGGGGTTGGCGGAGACCGTGACTTGTGTGCCCCTGCCCCATCACGACAAGAAGACGCTCTCGCGCATCTACCGCAACACCGGACGCCTGCTGCGAGGTCAACTGCCCCTGACGGACCGCTTCGGCGAGGCTCAGGCCCTGCGGCACGTGGAGACAGCCACCCGCGACGAGTCCTACTCCCTTGCCGTCATCGAGCATTTTTGGTGCGCGCCCTACTTAGACGTGCTTCGCCCCCGCGCACGAAGAGTCATCCTAGACCTGCACAATATCGAGTCGGCGCTCCATGCGGCCTGTTCGACGAGCGAGCCATGGCCGCGGAAAGTCGGACACCGCCTTTTCGAGCGCACGGCGCGCCGCATGGAAGGGGAGCTTTTGGCCGACTTCGATTTGGTGCTGGTTGCCTCGGAGGCGGACCGCGGCCGCGTGCTGGAGATCGCCCCGGCGGCGAACGTGGCCGTTTATCCTAACTCGATCCCTTGGGCGCCCCAGCCGCAGGTCGAAGAAGAGGACGTGATCGCTTTCTCCGGAAACATGGAGTACCACCCCAACGTCACCGCGGTGCGGCACTTCAGCCGGCGAGTGTGGCCCCTGATCGAAAGCAAAGCACCGTCCCTACGCTGGCGCCTGATCGGCAAGAACGAGTTCGCCGTGCGCAGCCTTGTTCAAGACGATCCCCGCATCGAGCTCACGGGAACCGTGGACGATGCGGTCGGGGAGCTGGCGCGGGCCAAGGTTGTCGTCGTTCCCTTGCTCGCGGGCAGTGGCACCCGTGTCAAAATCTTAGAAGCGTGGGCCGCTGGGCGGGCCGTTGTCTCGACAACGATCGGAGCCGCCGGGCTCACGGCCCAAAATGGAGAAAACATCCGAATTGCAGACGAGCCGGGCGAGATGGCCGAAGCGGTACTAGAATTGCTGAATAACGACTTGTCGAGGAAACGGATGGGCGAGCAAGGCCGTAAAACGTATGAAGACGGATTCAGTTGGCCGGCGGCCTGGAAAACCTTTGAGCCGCATTTCCACAAGCTGATGTCTCGGGGAAAAGTCTTGGCGGCGGTCTGACTAACTAGTGTAGTGCCACTAACGGTTCTGGACAATGGCGTGGGTTTTGGCGGCGCGCTCGACTTTGGCGAGGATATCTTGTGCCGGAGCTGTCCAGACAAAGGGCTTGGGCGCTTGGTTGCTCGCTTCCAGGTACTCGTGGATGGCGGCCTCGAGTTCGGGAACACTGCGGAACACGCCGCGGCGGATGCGCTTCTGTGTCAGCTCGCGGAACCAGCGCTCGACGAGATTGAGCCAAGAAGAAGACGTGGGAATGAAGTGAAAGTGGAAGCGGGGGTGCTTCGCGAGCCACTTCTTCACTTGCTCATGCTTGTGCGTGGAGTAGTTGTCCACGATCAGATGCAGCTCCAGCGCCGGTGGCGTTTCGCGGTCGATCTTGCGTAGGAATTTGAGGAATTCCTGGTGCCGATGTCGCGGCAGACACTCGCCGATCACCTTGCCGTCGAGCACATTGAAGGCGGCGAACAACGTCGTTGTGCCATGTCGTTTGAAGTCGTGGGTCATGGTGCCGGCACGACCCCTTTTCAGGGGCAGTCCCGGCTGGCTGCGGTCTAAGGCCTGGATCTGACTTTTCTCATCGACACTGAGCACCAGCGCGTGCTCGGGCGGATGCAAGTACAGACCGACCACGTCGCGGAGTTTCTCGACGAACTGCTTGTCGCGGCTGAGCTTGAAAGTTTCGAGGCGATGGGGCTGCAGTCCGTGCGCTTTCCAGACGCGCTGGATGGCCATCTTGGAGACGCCCAAGTGCTTGGCGAGGGTGCGGGTGCTCCAATGCGTGGCCGCCCGGGGCTTCTCGTGAAGCGTTGTATCGAGGATGCATTGGACGAATTCAGCGGAGAGCGCCGGTTTGCGTCCGGGGCGCGTCCGATCGCGGAGTCCGTCGAGGCCGGACTGGGCGAAGCGCTTTCGCCACAGGATGACGGTCTTGCGGTTGACGCCGAGTTCGCGGGCAATGGCGTGGTTCGCCAACCCCTGCGCACACAGCAAAACAATGCCTGCCCGTAAGGCCATTTTCTGGGCTGTGTTGCCTCCTCGAACCAGGCGACGAAGAGCGTTTCGCTGCGGAGCGGTGAGGGGTAGAGCGTCAGCGGATGGCCACATAAACCATCCTACCGCGAAAAGGGTGTTATTGTCCAGTTATTTATGTGGCACTACACTAGAGGCGCTCACGTGTTGCGGATTGGAGTCGATGCCCACGCGATCGGTCGCAGGCTAACCGGCAACGAAGTCTACATTCGCAACCTCATCAGCCGTTATGGACTGTTGGACTCTGAATCAGAGTTCATCGCCTACGTCTCAACAAACGAAGCCCAGTATTGGATTCCCGACCGGTTCCAGCAGCGGCAGATATCGAAAAACCCTTTTGTCAGGCTCGGCCGGCAATTCAGTGCCAAGCTCAAGGAAGACCGGCCTGACCTGATCCACGTCCAGTACACGGCGCCGGTCTTTTGCCCCGTCCCGATTGTTGTGACGGTCCACGACGTCAGCTACGTGGAGCACCCGGAATACCTCCGCGCCCCGCGGGCCGCTCAGCTACGTTGGTCCACGCGGAAGACGTTGGAGCGAGCGGCCAAGATCATCACGATCAGCGAGTTCTCGCGATCCCGCATTTCGCACGTCTTCAACATTCCTTCCGAGGAGATTGCCGTTACACCATTGGCCTCTCAGGCTTCCTTTCGCCCCATGAATCGTGAACTGGCCTGTCGCAAGGTGTCGCAGCAGTTGGGAATCCGTTGTCCTTTTGTGTTGCACGTCGGCGATCTACAGCCCCGCAAGAACCAAATTGGATTGATTCGCGCATTCCGCGAGTTGCTAGCGGCTCACCCGAAGCTACCGCACCTACTCGTTCTAGCAGGTAAGCGAACGTGGTTTACATCTCGGGTTATGGACGAGGTACGTCGCTCCGGCCTTGGTGAGCGCATTGTCTTCGCCGATTTCGTCAATGACGACATTCTACCGGCCCTCTACAACGCCGCCGACTTGTTCGTCTTCCCCTCGTTTTACGAGGGCTTCGGACTGCCGGTCGTCGAGGCGATGGCCTGCGGCCGCCCGGTGGTCTGTTCCAGTGCAAGTGCTCTGCCCGAAGTGGTCGACGGTGCCGCGCTGCTGTTCGATCCCCATTCCGTCGAGGAACAGACCCGCGCCATTCGCGATATCCTGCTCGACCAAGAGCTCTCCCGCAGAATGGCGAAGATGGGACTCCAGCGATCGGCGTTCTTTGATTGGCGAGAGACGGCCCGTCAAACGCTGAATGTCTACTACGAGGTCGCTCAGGCTCGGCGCGTCGTTGAAAGGCAGAAGGAGCTTGTGGCTCGGTGAACTCGCGCCGAGTCATACAGCGCTTGCCTCGACCTGGCCAACGACCTCCCGTTAGCGCCGGCCGGACGCCTGTAGCCGTGGTCCTCTTGGCGTGTCTTTTCGCCACGCCCCTGTTTCCCGAAGCCTTACCTTTCGCGAACGACGAAGTACTCGTCTATGCTGTTACCTGGCCAAGTGGGTTGTCGCTGGGAGAGGTCGAATTCCGGGCCCACGCTACCCAGCAGGGGTGGTCATTCGAAGCGGATGTGAGCGCGGACTTACCGCTGATCGAGATCCGGGACGAATACCGCTCGACGGCGGACCATGAGCTATGTTCCCTCGAGTTCGAAAAGGACATCCAACACGGCAACCGCACAACCCGCGAATCTGTCACTTTCGATCAGCAGAATCAGACCGCTACCCGGAGGACTCTCGGCGGGGGTGGAGAGAGCGAGATTGACATACCTCCCTGTGCCCGAGATGGGTTGGCCTTTTTCTACTACTTGCGGCAACAACTAGCGCTGGGGAGGATTCCGCCGCCCGATGACATCAACTTCGGCGGACAGTACCAGATCACCATGAGCTATGTCGAAACGCGGGAGATCCTAGACCGAGGCGCTCTTCGGACAGCGGATCGTCTCCTATTCGATCTGACGGGCCCGAAATCGCACCACAGCTTCGAGATCTTTTTCGGAAGGGATCCGGCACGCACTCCCCTGCTCATGCAGGTCCCGTTTGCGCTAGGGACGTTTTCTATTAAACTCACGAAATGAAGCTGGCGGTCTTCACGCCACTGAACCCCGCGCGCTGCGGAGTCTCCGACTATTCGGAAGCCCTGCTGCCCCGCCTGGCGCGGCACTGCGAGATCGAGGTCTTTGTCGACAACTACGAGCCGATTGGTTTCAAAACCGACGGCGGGCTGAAAGTCCGCCCCAGCGCTGAATACGAACCCCGCAATTTTGACACGACGCTCTACCACATCGGCAACAATCCCTACCACACATACGCCTACAACTGCGCCATGGAACACGCGGGGATCGTTGTGCTCCACGAGTTCAATCTGCACCATCTCGTAGCGGACGCGACGATCAAGCGTGGCGACTGGGATCAGTATCTGCACGAAGTGAAGTACAATGGTGGCCCAGCCGACGTAGCCTACGCCGAGCGAGTCAGAAACCTCGAGGTGGGACCTGACTATGACGGCCTGGCTTTGAATCGCCGGTTGCTCGATCGCTCCCGCGCCTTGGTCGTCCACAGCAGCTATCTCGTCAACCAAGTCCAGGAGGCCGGCTTTTCGCTACCGGTTCGAAAAATCCCGCACGGTGCCTGGATTCCCGAAGTCAATCGCAACGCCTGGCGCGGGCGTCTGGGCCTCACCGAGGACGACCCTCTTATCGGCGTCTTCGGTTTCCTGAAACCCTACAAGAGGATTCCTGAATGCCTCCGGGCAATGAAGCGTCTCGTTCGCCTCGAGCCGAGAGTGCGCATGATCCTAGTCGGCGAGGAGCATCCGGACCTACCGATTCGTGGCCTGGTTTCACAGCTTGACCTCAACGAGCACGTGCGTATCCTGGGCCACGTTCCGATCGATCAGTTCGAGCAACTCATTGGCGCCGTCGATATTTGCTTGAACCTGCGTTACCCCACGGTTGGAGAAACTTCCGGGACATTGCTGCGGGCCCTCGGGCTGGGACGAGCCGTTGTGGTCTCCGACGTGGGAGCCTTTTCAGAGTTCCCCGACGACGTGTGTCTCAAAGTTCCCGCGGGTGACGGTGAGATCGACGCACTCACCGAAACTCTGCTTCGTCTGACCGCACAACCCGAGCTGGCGGCGGCACTCGGCAGACGCGCCCGCGAGTATGTCGCCACCGAATGCAGTTGGGACCACGTTGCGGATCTTTACGCCGACTGGATCCAGGCAGTAGTAGAAGGGCGAGCAGAGTCCGACGACTCAGATCCTGGGACCGGAGTGCCTGCCGAAGGCGCTCCCGCGGAGGACGCCGCGCCTGACCCCCCCCTCACATCTCCAGCCGAAGCCGCCGTGGCCACCAGCAGCTTCGGCGACCCTCCCGAGGAGACCTTCTTTCGAGATTCGGAGAGCGCCACCTCGCCAGACACCACGGAAGCTGAGCGACGACGAGCCGAGTTGGCCGACTACATTCGCGGCGTCGAACATGATCCGCCCGACCCACGGCTCTATATCGAACGACACCTGGCACGGCTGGTCCGCACACTAGAGATCACGCCGCCGGGATCCAAAGACCGCAGCGTGCTCGAGATGGGTGCTTACATGCAGATCACCCCTGCTTTGGCGACCAAACTAGGTTACGGTGAGGTACGCGGAAGCTATCTGGGGTCAATAGGCGCCAAGCAGCGCAAGCAGGTCCGTCTTCCGGACGGCGAAACTTTCGAATGTACGATCGACCTGTTTGATGCCGAAAAGGACCCCTATCCCTACGTCGATGCGTCATTTTCAACTGTGTTGTGCTGCGAGCTCCTCGAGCACCTATACGAAGATCCTATGCACATGATGGGCGAAATCAACCGCATCCTAAAACCCGGCGGTCGCTTGGTGCTCTCGACCCCGAACATTTGCAGCTTGCGCGCGGTCGGTGCCGTCTTGCTTGGCTACCATCCCGGGCTCTTTCATCAATACATCAAACCCAACGAACAGGGAGACATCGAGCCGCGCCATAGCCGCGAATACACACCTCGCGACGTCCAACAGCTACTCGAAGCCGCGGGCTTTTCGGTAGAACGCCTAGAGACCGGACCGTACGTGGCCCAGCCAACTGCGGAACACGAATGGGTCAAGCACGTCATAGAGCGCTACGGCGTGCCTTCGCACCTCCGTGGCGAGGCGATATACGCGGTTGGCAAAAAGACCAGCGGTGTCGAAGACCGCCATCCCGCGGGCCTCTATAGCGGGGGAGAGTCTTGAGGGCCCATGTTGCCGGCCGACAGGTGTCTGTCTCCGAAGACGGGCGACTCTCGGTTACTCTCGAGCTTCGCAATAAGGGGCGGCGAACCTGGTCTTCGGGCGATGGTTTTGCAACCAGCTATCAAGTCTTCGATGCGGAAACCAACAACTGGCTCCTAGACGGCCCGAGGAGCCAATTCCTCAAACCGGTGGCGCCGGGCGATTCCACTCGGGTGACGCTGACCGTCGAGCTGCCGACCGACCCCGGTCGCTATCAGGTTTTCGTCTCACCGCTTCAGGAAGACGTCGCTTGGTTTTTCGAGCGTCGGTCGCCCTTCTTATTGATCGACGCGGAAGTCAGCGACGGCGACGTCCGAGTGCACCGTCAGACCGTGGTCACCTTACGTAGTCTCACGCTACAAAGACTCTGGCGTGCTTGCGGCCAAGCCTTCACCTATCCGTTGGCGGCCATCGTCGAGCACAGATCGCTCATCCGCTCGATGGTCCGTCGTGACATAGCGGGACGGTACCGGGCATCTCATGCCGGCCTCTTCTGGACCGTGATTCATCCGCTCTTGATGATGCTGACCTACTACTTCGTTTTCGGCATCGTCCTGCGAGCACGCTTTGGTGATGGCAGCCTCCCGGCCGGTTTCTTGATGTATTTCCTGGCGGGCATGTTGCCGTGGCTGGCCTTCAGCGAAGCGGTCGGGCGGGCGCCCACCACAGTTGTCGAGCACGCCAGTTTTGTCAAGAAGCTATTGTTCCCGGTGGAGACGCTGCCGGTTAACCTCGTCCTGGCCGGTCTTGTCAGCGAGGCGTTCGGCCTTGCGATCTTCGTAGTAGGGCTAGTGGCCTTCGGATATCCCACCTCGCTGACCGCATTCTATTTACCCCTGATCTTGGTGCCGCAATTCCTTTTTACCTTGGGACTCTGCTGGTTGTTATCGGCCCTCGGTGTGTTCTTCCGTGACCTCAGTCAACTGATCGGCTTCTTGCTGACGGTCTGGTTCTTCACAACCCCAATTTGCTACCCGGAAGCTTCGTTGCCCCAGAACTATCTCTGGGTGTTCGAACTGAATCCCATGTACGTGTTTGTGCAATCCTACCGCGCGATCTTCCTGGAATTGGCAGCGCCTCCGTGGAAACCATTGGCTGTCCTCTCCGCGGTCAGTGTCGCGGCATTCGTTCTCGGCCATGCCTGGTTTTATAAACTGAAAAGGTCTTTCGCGGATTTGGTTTGAGATAGCCGTAAACCGCTCACGGCTCACGCTCCATCCCCCATGCTTGCTGCCCGCAACGTCTCGAAGCTCTACCAGATCTACAATCGGCCGGCCGACCGGCTGAAGGAAGTCCTTTGGCTGGGCAGTCGAACCCTGCACGAGGACTTCTGGGCGCTGCGGGACGTCAACCTCTCGATCGAGGAGGGCGAAACGGTCGGCATAATCGGTCCCAATGGTTGTGGCAAGAGCACACTGCTGCAAATCTTGTGCGGCATTCTAGAACCCACTGCCGGACGTGTAGTCCGTAAGGGTCGGGTGGCCGCCCTGCTGGAGTTGGGCGCGGGATTCAACCCCGAGTTCTCGGGCCGTGAGAACGTATTCATCAACGGCGAGCTCATGGGGCTAAGCCGGATGGCAATCGAACGGTCTCTGCCTTCCATCGAACGCTTCGCCGAGATCGGCGATTTCATCGATCGTCCGGTGAAAACATATTCCAGCGGAATGTATGTTCGACTCGCTTTCGCGACGGCGATCCACACGGAACCCGACATCCTCGTCGTCGATGAAGCCTTGGCGGTCGGTGATGCTGTGTTCGCCAACCGCTGCGTCCGCAAGTTTCAGCAGTTGCAGGAAGCGGGTGTCACCATTGTGTTTGTTTCACACGACCTGGGCCTCGTCAAGCAGGTTTGCTCGCGCGCCGTGTTCTTGCTCCAGGGTCAGATTCAAGAAGACGGTGACCCCTCAGCAGTGGTCAATCGCTACGTCGGAATGGTGCTCGAGCGCGAGAGGCAGTTCGAGGGGAACGGCCGGCCCGCAACCTCGGAAAGTCTCCCAGCCAGCAACCGCCATGGTGACCGTCTGAGCGAGGTCACCACGGTTGAGCTTCATGGACCGGACGGACAGCCGACCCGCACACTCGTGGCTGGCGACCCGGCCCGTGTACGTGTGGTCGCGCGCTTCCACGAAGAGCAGCCCGATCCCATGGTTGGCATGCTGATCCGGACCCGCACCGGCATGGACGTTTTTGGCACCAATACACGACTCGAGAACGTGAACACCCCTTCCTGTAGAACGGGCGACACCCTAGAGGTCGAGTTTTCCTTTAACTGCTGGCTGACTCCGCAGGAGTATACCCTAACCGTCGCAACACAGCACCCCGACGGGCACAGCCATGACTGGCTGGACGACGTCATTACTTTCCACGTGCTCGACCCCCGACGCCTGGCGGGCGTTGCCAATTTGCACCCGACCGTGGAATGCCGGCTCACGCCAGGCAAGCAGCCGCCAATTGAATCCTCCCCTTGATTGATGACTCTGCCCATCGCTTGCTTCGACGGTCAGCCGGTGAGGGACGCGGTTGACTCTCGCTCTTCGAAGGCACAAGTGGAGTCGAGTCTTTTCGCCGACTCGGCCGCAACGGATCATGAAGGGTGATCCTGCTGTGTCACATGGTAAGGGTCGTCATTCATCGGCGATGTTGACCGTGAGGGTCCAGCCGGGAGCCTCCAAGGACCGCGTGGTTGGAAGAATAGGGGACGAATGGAAGCTCACCCTCAAGGCGCCGCCGGTCGAAGGGCGCGCAAACCGCGCCTGCCTCCACTTTCTCGCAAGGATTTTGGGAGTACCTCGTTCTCGAGTCCGGCTCGTCCACGGCCAGACGAGTCGGCGGAAGCGGATCGAGATCGAAGGGTTATCGTTGGACGAAGTCGCGGAGAGGCTCGATGCCGCCGCGACACGCCAGCAGTGACGAGATCACCGCTTCGCCTAACATAAGAAAGTGGGACCTTGCCCAAGAGCCGCAACATGAACCTAGCTGAGATTCAAGAGCAGCTCCGTGCCCAAGGCCTCGATGGTTGGCTCTTCTTCGATCACCATCATCGAGATCCCATCGCGTACCGCGTGCTCAAGCTTGACCCGAAATTGCACGCGACACGCCGCTGGTATTACTGGATTCCCGCCGCCGGTGAGCCGATCAAGCTGGTGCATCGAATCGAAAACTCGAATCTCGACCTCCTACCGGGATCCAAACGGGTCTACTCGGCCTGGAAAGAGCAACACGAAAAACTGGCCGCCATCCTCGGCAAAGCTTCGCGTCTAGCCATGCAGTATTCGCCCCAATGTATGATTCCCTATGTTTCCCTGGTCGACGCCGGTACCGTTGATCTGATACGAAGCCTTGACAAGGAGGTCGTTAGCTCAGCTCCACTGGTCCAGTATTTTGAAGCTCGCTGGTCAGCGGAGCAGCTGGAAATGCACCTTCAGGCCGGGCGTCTCGTCGACGCCACTCGTCGCGAGGCCTTTGAAGAAATCGGGCGCCGCATCCAGGCCGACGGCGCCGTACAAGAAATCACAATCGCGGAGTTCATCCGTTCGCGGTTCCAGCAGCAAGGGCTCATCGCGGACGACGGCCCAGTCGTCGCCGTCAATGCCAATAGCAGCAACCCACACTATGCTCCGTCTCCCGAGCAAAGTTCGCCGATTGGCAAAGGTGACTTCGTGCTGATCGACATGTGGGCTAAACTCGATCGCCCCGCTTCCGTCTACTACGACATCACGTGGGTTGGCTTTGCGGGAGACCAGCCACCCGATGAAATCCGAAACGTCTTCGAGATCGTTCGGGACACTCGCGATCGGACGCTCGAGTTTGTGCGGGCGGCGGTCGCGACCCCACGCGACATCGCGGGCTGCGACGTAGACGATGTCGCGCGCCGGTACATCCAAGACAAAGGGTTCGCCGAGTTCTTTACCCACCGCACGGGCCACTCGATTGGCGAAGACATCCACGGCAATGGCGCGAACATGGACAACCTGGAAACCCGCGACGAGCGGCTGATTGTGTCGCAAACCTGTTTTTCGATCGAACCCGGCATCTACCTCCCTCAGTTTGGCGTTCGCAATGAGATCAACTGCTACGTCTCCGATACGGAAGCCAAGGCCACCGGTGAAGTGCAGCAGCAGATCGTAGCGATTCCCTGCTGAATCCACTGACCCGGAACGATCCTGAAATCGAATCGGTTAACGAAACTCGATGCGACGCTTAAAGCTGGCTCTAGCGCTGTTCGTAGCAACGATGCTGGGGCTCGCAATCTGGGCCTTTTGGATCGAACCGGCATCGATCACGGTTCGAGAGCACGAACTGCATCTTCCCGGATGGCCGCAAGAGCTAGCTGGGCTGCGAGTGGCGGCCCTTTCCGATTTCCATGTCGGGTCTCCGTACAACGGTATCGATAAGCTTCAGCAGATTGTGGCGTTGACCAATCGCTCCAAACCCGATCTCATCGTCCTCTTGGGAGACTTCGTCGTCCATGGAGTAGTGGGCGGTGCGCGCGTACCCCCGGCGCGAATCGCTCCGGTGTTGTCGAACCTAGAAGCACCTCTGGGAGTTTGGGCAGTGCTTGGCAACCATGACTGGTGGTATAGCTTCGAAGGTGTTCGAAAGCCTCTAAGCGTGCACGGGATCAAAGTCCTCGAGGATCAGGCGGTCGAGATTTCGTCCACCGGGTCGACCTTCTGGCTCGTCGGGATCGGAGATGCCTGGGCCGGTAACCCCGACATTGGAGCCGCCCTGGAGTCAGTGCCCGATGATGCACCGGTTCTCGCCATTACACACAACCCGGACGTCTTTCCCGAAATCCCTGATCGCGTAAGTTTGACCGTCGCCGGTCACACTCATGGTGGGCAGGTCGCGCTACCTCTGCTCGGGCGCCTGGTCGTGCCATCCGTCCATGGACAGCGCTACGCCGCCGGCTGGGTCGTCGAAGAGGATCGACATCTTTTCGTCA
The DNA here is from genome assembly GCA_965222095.1 of Bryobacterales bacterium. Lineage (GTDB taxonomy): Bacteria > Acidobacteriota > Terriglobia > Bryobacterales > UBA6623. Next base: position 736,744 of record CBDCTD010000002.1, on the reverse strand, counting down.
CTCCAGGCCTAGGCACCAGCATCATCCCGGTCCGGTTTCTGGTACCGCCCGAAATCAGCCTCCTGAAGCTGTACCGGGCAAGACGCTAGCCCTCTTTCCCACTACGTGGCGAGGCGAGTCGTGAGTAGGCCATCAGGAGGTGACTCACGCATCGCGAGGGCGAGCCTGGGACGTAAGTGATAGGCCACGTATCCGTAACGGCCGTGAGGGCCTGGCCGCCCCGCTGGCGCTCGGTCTGCGGTTGCGGGTCTGTCCGCTACCCGGTCGGACGACCCGGCCGCGTAACGGTCTGCCTCGCAGACTTCTGTGGTGGCAAAGGGTGTTTCGGCCTTCGCCCAGTGCCCCTGCGGAGGCTCGAACGATGTCGCATGCGACAGAAAACACACCGCGAGACCGGCATTGTTGCGCCGAACCGCCGTTTCGCGTATACTGCCTCCCCGAGAGAGGCGAGGGTGAAAATCTTCGGTCGATCTAGAGAGGATATGGCGTGTGGCTATGGGCGACGAGATCTTAGATTCTTCGGGTCAGGATGTTCCAATTCTGCAGGCGTTTTGTCAGACGGGCGAGTACTATCGCGAAAAGGGCGACCTTGAAAAAGCTGAGGCCCAGTTGCGAGAGGCGCTGCAACTGGAGTCCAACCACCTGGCCGCGAGGTTGATGCTGGCAAGCATCCTTGTAGACAGCGAGCGCCTTGACGAGGGGCTCCAAGAATTAGAGGAAGCTTGCCGCATTGACGAGGAGGCGGCCCGGACGCCGATGGTGAAGGCACTTCTGAAGAAGGGTGAGAATCTGGATCAGGCCGGGCAAGACCAGAGAGCGCTGCACGTGTACGAGCGAGTATTGAAGCTCCAGCCTGGGGACGAGGTCGCCCGGCGGCGGATTTCCGCGATATGGAAAAACCGTGCTGAAGAGGCGCTGCAGGCTGAAGACCTGGACTTGGCAATTTCAGCGTATGAGCAAGCGGGTTTGCCGCATGAGGTAGCCAAGGTCAAGAGAGAGCGTCAACGGCGAACGATCGAGCAGGCAGCCACAGCGGCTAAGATGAACGAGCAGCAAGAGGATTGGCAACAAGCTTGTTCCCGGTACTAATGGTTGGTCGATGAAGATCCACAGAACGAGAGCTGGCCTCAAGCGCTGAAGCGAGCTGAGGTCGAGACCAAACTGCAGGACCGCTATGCCAAGGCAGTCGATGCCCTTCAGCGGTCCGAGTGGGCGTCGGCTATTGATCTGTTAATCGAGGTCCTAACCGTCCGACCGGACTACAAGGACTCCGCGAGTCGGCTGGCCGAGGCGGTGAACAAGACTCGAAACGATGAGGAGAAACCGGATCCTGCTCCCCAACCTTCCAGAGAATCACAGGTAGAGAGTGCGGAGCACCCGTCCCAGAACGAAAGCTCACCACTAGCACCGAAACGAGCGGATCTCGATACCAAACTGCAAGACCGCGACGCTCGCGAACTCGTTGCGCGCCAGCGGCGGGGATCGTACAAACGCGCCGGCAGAAATCCTCGTGAAGACTCTCGACATTCCCGTTGATGGAGAAGGGCGCACGCTCAACGCTCGTCAAGCCCAGTGCGAAGCGGGCCTCGTTCAGGCGGTACGTGTTGGAACCGTTGGGGAGTTTTCAGTCCTTCGCGAGCCAAAGACGAATCGGGGGAACGACAACTGGCCCCGCTGAAACTCTCGCACTGGTTGTCCGGGCGTGGGAGCAACTGCTGATCGGAGAACGCAACCGTCTGAATCGGGAGAGGGCCACCGTTCGAGCGAACAGGTTAACGCACAGTTAAGCTCCCCATCTGACAAGCTCTGGGTAGCGAGGGGAAGGCTAGACGGAGGGAAAGTGGCTGAGTTCTCTAGATTCTCTCCAACTTGAGTAAGTAGGTCCTAAGGAAGCTATGGGGTGTGGCTATGGGCGATGAGATCTTAGATTCTTCCGGTCAGGATGTCCCCATCTTACGAGCATTTTGCCAGACGGGCGAGTACTTTCGTGAAAAAGGCGACCTGGAAAAAGCCGAGGCCCAGCTGCGAGAGGCGCTCCAGCTACAGTCCAACCACCTGGCCGCGAGGCTGATGCTGGCGAGTATTCTCGTCGACAACGAGCGGCTGGACGAGGGGCTCCAGGAACTGGAGGAAGCTTGCCGTATTGACGAGGACGCGGCCCGCACCCCTATGGTGAAGGCACTGCTGAAAAAGGGTGGGAATCTCGACGAGGCTGGACAGGACGAACGAGCCTTGCACGCGTACGAGAGAGTGCTGCAGCTTGTGCCTGGGGACGAGGCTGCGCAGGAGCGGATTTCCGCGATCTGGAAAAACCGCGCTGAAAAGGCGCTGCAAGCGGACGACCTAGACTTGGCGATTTCAGCGTATGAGCAGGCGGGGCTGGCGGACGAGGTTGCCAAGGTAAAGGCGGAGCGTCGACGGCGAGCGATCGAGCAGGCAGCCGCTGAGGCCCAAATGCAAGAGCAGCGGGAGGATTGGCAGGAAGCTTGTGCCAGCTATCGATGGCTGATCGATGAAGATCCACAGAACGAGAGTTGGCCACTAGCGCTGAAGCGAGCCGAGCTCGAGACCAAACTACAGGACCGTTACGCCAAGGCAGCCGATGCCCTCCACCGTTCGGAGTGGGCAGCGGCCATCGATCTGCTGATCGAGGTGCTGACCGTCCGGCCGGACTACAAGGACTCCGCGAGTCGATTGGCCGAGGCGGTGGACGAGACTCGAAAAGATGAAGAGAAATCGGATCCTGCTGCCCAGCACACACAGGATGAGTCCTCTCAACCCGTGCGGCATGCTCTCGGCAACGTTCTTAAGCTGAATCCAGACGATACGGTGGTGCTGCAGTTGGCGCAAGATCTGGACCGCCGAGAGAGGATCCGGCAAAAGAAGGCTGAACTGTACGACGCTGCGATGACGATGTGGAAGGACGGTGAAATCCAGGGGGCCCTATCTCACCTAGAGCAGCTGATGCGGTTAGATAAGGAGGCGCCGGAAACCGATCCCGAAGGCGGCGTCGCCTACGGTGACTTCTACCAGCGCCTGCGCCAGGAGCACGCCGCGATCGAAGAGGCGCTGCGACAAGGTCGTAGCCGGATGGAAGATGGCCGGTTTTTGGAAGCGCTTGAGCTATGCGATAAGTTCCTAGAGAAGTATCCCGGGCACACCCTTTTCCAAGCGCTTAGGCTCGATACGCAAGACCGTGAGCGTCAAGCGCTTTCGTCCTACATTGCTGAAGTCGATCGTCAGATCACCGAAGAACCCGACCTCGATAAACGAGTCAGCATTCTTGAACAGGCTCTGGGCAAATTCCCGGAAGAGCCCCACTTTTCGAAGGCGCTCCGGGATATCCGGCACCGCCTTGATCTCGTCGCCTCCATCGTTGTGAAGGCTGGCGTCAATGAAGAGAACGGCCGATTCGAGGAGGCGCTCGAACAATGGGAAACGGTCCGTTCGATTCAACCCGACTACCCAGGCCTTGAGATCGAACGGGAACGGCTCGTTCGGCGCCTCGGCCAGCAAGTCGCCGAAGAGACGAGCACGCCTGCAACGTTGCGGACCGACTCCAGCGAAAAAGATCAGGGTGAAGCGTCTCCGTCAACCCCCTCCGCCCAGACCGAAGCGAAGCCCGCGGGAGAACAGGTGGCCAATGGCTCGATCTTAGTGCTGCCTCCTGAGACCGGCCGAGCTGACACCAAGTCGGGGGTCGTCGAGGAAGCCCCGGAGCCTCAGGTCCCGGCCGCCCCGCTGGAGGGCTTGAGGAGCGGAGCACAATCACTCGCACGCCATTTGGCGAGGGTGGGCGGACGTGTCGTGACGGCAATCGCGAAGCGGCCTTTGTGGTTTTTCGCGGGAGCTGCCATCTTCGCTGTAGCCCTGGCGGTCTTCTTCTGGACATCTACACCCCAGGAGAAGCCGGTGGTGTTGCCCGTCCCCGTGTCACTCTCGACGTTTCCCGCTGGGGCTCGACTGACCGTCGATGATCAAAGCTGCGTCACCCCCTGTCAGATTTCTCTCGCTTCCGGCACCTACCAGCTTGAGGCCCGCCTGGACGGCTATTACCCGCTAAAACGTTCGATCCACACCGAAGCGCCCCCGGACCAGGCTCTCGCTTTGAAGCCAATGCCAACCCTCTTTCGGATCGAAACGGACCTCGATGGTGGCACAGTCAAGCTCGACGGTGTGGTGGCCGGCGAGTTAGTGGACGGTGTGTTCCAGACTGAATTCGACGAGCCTGGTGAGCACACCATTATCCTTGCTGAGCGAGAACTCCTCCGCGACCATCGTGGTCCGAACGGCTCATGGAAAAGCCCCTCGGCTCGTCAGTCCCATCGGAGCAGCCAGACTGCCCATTGCCCTCGTGGTCAGCTTTGGCAAAGCTGGACGAGTCTACAGCAGCCGGGGCGGGAACGCGATGGTGACCCTTAACGGGGACCCAGTCGGCGAACTTGGCTCCGAGCCGCTTGAGCTTCCGAGTCTCAAGAAAGGCTCGCACGCCCTACGGTTCAGCGAGGGAAAGCTCGCCGGCATCATGCTGCTAGACATCGGCCCTGAACCCGCCGCCACCTTGTTTGTCCCTCCCTCTGTTTCTGCCGCCCAAGAGTATGGCACGCTCGTGGTCCTTGCCCGCGATCCGAATGGCAGTTTTATCCAGCAGGGCGTCGTCGTGATCGCAGGCGGGACCTATCGGAAACCGCGCAGAGAGAATTTACGGAAAGGCCGACGCGCCCCATATCTCCTTCCGGGTACCTACGAAGTCCACGTGGTGGGGGAGGGGTACCAGCCGTCGGCGTCCAAAGAAATTGAGATCAGCAGGGGAATGTACAAGCGGCTTGATTTCGCATTAGAGCCACAGATCGGTTTCGCCGCGCTTGAGTTGTCGGGACTCCCCCCTGGCACGGAAGTGCTCGTCGACCGACGGAGTGTCGGCAAGATCAACCGGAACGGCTCACTCCAAAAACGCTTTCCAGCCGGGAGCCACCGGGTCGAGCTTCGAGGTTTTCGGCAGGTCTATGACGGCGTGCCTGTCGTGAGGGACTTTCCTGCCGGCGAGGCTCCGATCAGGCTGAATCAGGACGACCTGCTTAAAGTCGTGCGGGGCGAGCTAGTCGTTTCCGTAAAGCCAAGCAAGGCAGACGTCACACTGAGGAAGAGCGGTGATGGCAGGCAAAGGGCGATTGCCCCCGGGAAACTCTACGAGCCGTCGGGTGATTACATCGTGCGCGCTTCTGCCTTGGGATATCACGACTCCGAGGTTGGTAAGCGGGTCACCGCCGGTGATAGCGTCGCCTTCGAACTGAATCTCGTTCCGCGTGACTCCGGGCCGCCGAAGGCCGGTACCCGACTCAAGCTCGCGGAGTTGACGACCCAAACTCCAGGCTGGACGGAAGAAAACGGTTGGTATGTTCGCGAGGGGGCCGAATTCGCTTTATTGCCGATGCCCTCGAATGGGGGTATATGGACCTTCACGGCGAACCCTCAAAAGGGATCCCTCCGCTGGGTCCTCAACTACCGGGACGAAAAGAACTACGTACTTTTCGAGTTAGAGGGCGGGGTTCTTGAGCGAAAAAAATCGCTGTATCGAACCGAGGTGGTAGCCGGCGAAAAAAGGCCCAGAAAGCGTCTCGCCAAGGACATCCCCGGAAGCAACATCTACACACTACGGGTAAGTGTCACGCCCACTCAGGTCGACCACGCGATTCTCCTGGGAAAGGAACACACCCCGCACATCAGCCTCCCGTGGAGTGTCCCTGGAGGAGACTTCGCAACAGGCCAGTTCGGCTTTTATACCAAGAAGAGAGACCGCTTAGGAATTTCAAGTTTTGATTTTGTGGGCCGCTAGCAGCCCGTGGTAGAAGTCGTGCGAGAGCGAAAAATGGGGACTGCCAGGACTGCCACCAATTCGCCGCCCGTCATGACCCTCGAAACAAAGCACCACGGCGGTGTTAGGCGCAAGGCAGCGCGCTCGCGAATCCGTCACTCCCTCGAGATTCAATCACCACGCGAAACATCCCAGTAGGCTGATACCAGCGCAGTCTTCCACCTAGTGGAAGCTGTCGTATTGTTTAGGGTGCCCCCCCTCCGGGCGAGGATATGTGGCAGTTGGTGGCCGGAATATCGAGATTTTTCGTCCAAATCGGCTATGAGGGGGGAAGGCGCATACCCGGCATGCAGCTCGGCGAGGGCGGCAGGCTGTGGGGCCCGTGAAGTTCGGGCTAGAAAGGGCTAGAGTTGGCCAGATAAACGTGAGCGGGATCGCAACACCACGATAATCTCGAGCAGCCGCGGTTGTGGGAAGCACCGCGGATCTCAGAATTGAGATCCGCGCTACGGGTCTTTTGCAGCGCCTGGTTAAAGCACCCGAGCGGGCCAGACGCATACGCGGCCTTCGGCGTGGCAGCGATTGCCGGTATGACGGGCATGTTTTCCAAACAGGCCACGGACAAGTTGAGGGAAGTCTTCGAGACCCTGTTCGGCGTGAAGGACGACCGACCCGACAAGCTGACTGGCGACAGGCCCTGACAGCAAGGCCGGTGCCGGGCACGGGTGCTCTGAGTTGGTTCTTGTGGCGGAAGCTAGTGGGAGTCGAACCCACCTTTGATGCAGAACACCAAACAGCGGTTTTGAAGACCGTGCCCGGCACCGGCCAGGACTAGCTTCCGGCGCTATTCTACCAACACGCTGCGAAGCTGCTCGTCATTGGCTCCCGCTTGCCGAAGCTCGTTGCGCAAGGACTGAAGATCTGGGACGTAGCCGCGGATCGCCGTCGTGGGGGAGAGGGGCTCTAGCGGGAAAGGCTCAGCGTGGGCCGGGACGAGGTAGCCATCACCCTTTTGATAGCTATGCTCGCCGATGCGACCGTCGCCCTCCAAAAAGATCAGCAAATGGAACCGGGCTCGATCGGGCCGGTAGGTCAACGATTCACTCCAACGGAGCCGCTCCGTGGCGAAGTAGGGACAGGCCACCAAAAGTTCGCGGGTCCAGATTGGGTCAGCAAATCGGAATGGTTGGATGGGTTCCGGCGAGCTCTCCTGGCGGGTGACGGCCACGGCTCGGTCGATGTGCAAAGGACGCGGCAAGCCGTCCGTCCCCAGACGGCCAAAGTCGTGGAAGCGGTAGGTTAAGTCCGAGTTCTGCTGAATTTCGCACAGCGCTAGGTTCGGTCCGATGCTGTGCAGGGTCCCGGGGGCAACAAGAAACGTATCGCCCTCGTGAACGGGAACCCAGTTCAGGCAATCCCCGATCTCTCCGCTGTGAGCGGCATCCCGCAACTGATCGGGTGTGAGCTGCTTGGTGAGCCCGAGCGCAATGGACGCCCCCGGTGCGGCGTGGACGACGTACCACATTTCAGTTTTCCCGGGACCGTCTTCGTGGGCGAAAGCATAGTCATCGTCGGGGTGCACTTGGACAGAAAGCTTGTCGGTCGTGAAGATCAGTTTGCTCAAAAGCGGGAAATAGGGGGTCGGGCTCCGCGCCTCGCGGTTTTGTGGACCGTCGGCCGAGCGCCGCGTAAGGTCGGAGGGCCGATAGGAGTCGCCCATCAACGCGGTGCCGAAATCAGAAACCAGCTCGCCGAGCGTGTGGCCTGCCAAGGGACCGTTCGAGACGGTGTTTTCCTCATAGCTGTACCAGGCTTCGCCGATGGAGGTGTTCTGAGGTCCGAAGATCGGGGCCAGATCGCGCGCCCCCCAGATCCTCTCTCGCATGGATGGGGGGAGCTGGAGTGGATAAAGGGCGGTCAAGACTTGTCTTTGACGAACTCGCGGATGCGCCCGATGCCGCGTTCGAGCTCGCGCATCGAAGTGGCGTAGGACAACCGAAAGTGCTCGCTTGTTCCGAAGGCCTCGCCCGGTACCACGGCGACGTGGGCTTCCTTCAGCAAGGCAGTCACGAAATCAAGCGGAGAGCGGAGTCCGTTTTCGCCGAGAAAGCTCGCGATGTTGGGATAGGCGTAGAAAGCACCGCCCGGCATGGCGCAACTCACGCCGGGAATGTCGTTGAGAGCCTGCACGGTGTAGTCGCGGCGGCGGCGGTATTCTTCCAGCATTTCTTGCACCGAGTCCTGAGGCCCGGTGAGCGCCTCGATGGCGGCCTTTTGTGCGATCGATGTCGGGTTCGACGTAGCGTGGCTTTGCAGCTTGTTGATGGCGACGATCAGCGGCTTGGGGGCAAGGGTGTAGCCGATGCGCCATCCCGTCATGGCGTAGGTTTTCGACAAAGAGCCCGCCACAACGATGTTCGGCTTGGCGCCCTCCAGCGAAGCGATCGAAAACGGCGCGCTGTCGTAGACCAGTTGGCAATAACACTCGTCGGTGAGCAGAGTAATGCCCTTGGCCGATGCCAGCGCGTAGATTTTCTCGAACTCGCCCTCCGAGATGACGGCGCCGGAGGGGTTATTCGGCGAGTTGATGATGAGCAGCTTGCTCCTCTTCGTTATGACTCGCTCGATCGCCGCGGCCGTGAGGCGAAACCCCTCATCCTGGCTGGTCGCGACCATGACGCACTTGCCGCCGTGATAGTTGACGACATCGTAGAAAGTTACCCAGTAGGGGGCCGGTAGGATGACCTCGTCTCCCTGATCAATGAGCGCCGCCACAACGTTGAAGATGACGTGTTTGGCACCCACTGAGACGATGCACTCGGAAGGGTCGTAGGCGGTTCCGAAGTCTTCGTGGTGTCGTTCGCAGATGGCCTTTTTCAACTCGATAATGCCGCCCGCGGGAGTGTATTTCGTGAAGTTTTCGTCCAGTGCGCGGACGGCGGCCCTCTTGATATGGTCGGGAGTTGGGAAGTCGGGCTCACCCGCCCCGAAGGCCACCACATCAACGCCTTCGGCTTTTAAGCGTCCCGCCTCGGCGGATACTTTCATGGTGGCCGATTCGCTGATTCGGCCCATTCGTTCAGTAAGTTGCATCGTTTGGCTAACGAATTCTTTCTTTTTCCTTTAGCCGCGTTTCGACCGGCGGCGGGACGAGCTCGTGAATGTCGCCGCCCAGGCTGTAGACCTCTTTGACGAGCCGCGAACTTAGGTAGCTGTAGGCCTCGGCGGGCAACATGAAGACCGTCTCGAGGTTCGGGTCCAACTTGCGGTTCATCAGCGCCATTTGGAGCTCGTACTCGTAGTCGGAGACCGCCCGGATTCCGCGCAGAATCAACCGGGCGTTCTGTTGGCGTGCGTAGTCCACCAACAGGCCGTCAAAGCTGTCGACGGCAACATTAGGCCAGTCGCCGACGGCCTCCCGCAACATTTCCAGGCGCTCCTCGACCGCGAACAGCGGCTGCTTTGTGTCGTGATCCAAGACGGCCACTACGACGTCGTCGAAGAGAGTCGCTGCCCGGCTGATGAGGTCAAGATGCCCGTTTGTCAGCGGATCAAACGACCCCGGATAGATAATGGTGTTTTGCTTTGCCAAAGGGAAACGATATTGTAGCAGTACGTTCGGCGGCAAAAGCTTAGCAGCTGGTGATGAAGTAGCTTCTGCGCAGAAGCACCATGGAGACACTAGCCCGCCGGACTTTCAGGCCGGGTCGGGCCGACGGACTAGGTGTAACAGATTCCCTTCCGGATCTCTGAAATATACGACCCGGATTCCCTGAATTGTCGCCGGATCATCTAAGTCGACTCCCTTGCTGTGCAAGTCTTCTAGAGCGGCATCGAAGTCGTCGACCGTAATCGCGAAATGACGAACCCCGGGAGTCTTGGGCACAGTATCTAGCCGTTCTCCTTCCGAGGGAATGATTTCGAGCATGGTGCCGTCCGGGGCTTTAAGGAATACGTTCGGGCCCACGCGATGATCGATGGGGAAGTTCAAGGTTTCCTCGTACCACGAGGCCAAGGCTTCGGGGTCGGGCGAAGCAATGGCGGTGTGTTCAATTCCTCTGTACACCTTCTCCTCGCAGCTCCCTGCTAGTCTCTACCGCCAAGACATCACACTGCCTGACGATTGCCTCAGTTCGCTCTTTCCGCCGCCGCCGTCAACTCCCGGACGATCCGGCGTGAGCGAGGATAGGCTTTGCGAAGCGCCTCTAGAATCCCCCGCGAGTCCACACTAACCGCCCGGCCCTGGACCTCGGAGTACAGAAAATCGTTCGCCAGCGACTGGATGTTGCCGTCGAAGATAATGCCCACCAACTCGCCCTCGCGATTGATCAGCGGGCTGCCGGAGTTTCCTCCCGTGATGTCGTTCGTCGAGACGAGGTTGTAGGGCGTGTCCATGTCGATCTTCTTCTCGGCCTTGATGAGGCTCTGTGGCAAGATGTAGGGAGCCTCGCCCGTAGCTCTCTCGTAGAGCCCGCTGATTTCGGTGAATGGAGCAATCCGCCGGCCGCCCTCCCTGTACGCCTTGACCACCCCCACGCTCAGCCGCAAGGTAAACGTGGCGTCCGGGTAAACTGTGTCGCCTTCGATCGCGAAGCGTGCTCGGCCGATTTTTGCGCCTTGGGCGCGTTCGACCGCTTCCACCTCGTCTTCGTGACGCTTGCGCAGACGCCTGGCTTCTTGGTCGATGGATCGCACTAGCTCGATCATTGGATCCTCCGACGTCGCCGCGCCGCGCGCATTGTCCTCGGCTAACGTCTTACGAAGCTCCACATCCTGGAGGCGGGTTCCCGACACCAGCCGCTTGGCGACGACATCGGGATGGCGGCCGTGTAAAGCGGCTTTCACGACGGGGTGTTCGGCGCCAAGGCGGTCGCGAAGGAATCGCATGCTCCGGCCCAGCTTGACCATCTCAACCTGATCGTAGATCGGAGCGGGCGAAAACAATTGCTGGTTCAGAGAATCCAGCCTCGACTCACGGTATTCCGGAAGCCTCTCGTTGTTTGGTTTCGGCAGCTCATCAGACATCCGATACAAGTGTCTGGCAATCCGAAAAAGCCGGGAGTTGAATCCCAGTGAACCCATTAGCCGGTACTCTTCATAGATCTCGGTTTTGGTTTTCTGCGCTTCCGCAATCGCCTGCCAGGCGCCGCCGAATTCTTCCTTCCTTTCGGCGTCTTTTTCGAGGGCGTCACGCAGCCCGGCTTCCGCCTCGACTTTCTTCGCAGCCAGATCAGGCCGGCGCAAGCCCTGCAGCATTCCCGTGTAGGCCTTGATGCCGTTGTTGATGCGGAATAGCTCGTCGCGGGCGAGCCGCGCGGCCTCCTCTCCGCCACGGCCAAACGAGCGCAGCGCCTCCGCCATGTCATGCAGCCAGTCCAACATAAGCGGGAGACGGCGGTCTCGCTCGAACTCCAGTTGGGCTTTCGTCATCAGACGGCGCGTGTTGCCGGGATGGCCGGAGACGAAAACGAGATCCTGCTCGGCGGCGCCGTTTTGGCTCCAGGGCAGGTAGGCCCTCGGTTCAAGGGGTCGCCCGTTTTCGTATACCCTGACGAAAGCGGCGTCGAGGCAATAACGTGGGAACGTAAAGTTGTCGGGATCTCCGCCGAAGAACGCCGCCCATCGTTCCGGGGCGAATACCAACCGTACATCGGTGTACTTCTTGTACTTGTACAGATCAAACACGCTCCCCCGATAAAGATTCACAACTTCGCACCGCAGCAGGGTCGAGTCGCGGCAGTCCTGTTCGATGTCGGCAGTCGCCGACCTCTGTGCCTCGAATCTTTCCTTGTCGCTCATCTCGGGACGCAGCGCCTTGTTTACTCGTTCGGTAACCGGCTCGATCTCCACGAGAACGTTCAACTCCAGATCCGGGCACTTCAGCTCAGCCGATGAGCGGTCGGCGTAGAAGCCTTCTTTGATGTAATCCTTCTTTTCCGAACTCAGCTTCTTGATACAGTCGGCTGCGATGTGGTGATTGGTCGCTATTAAGCCTTTCGGGGAAACGAATGCACCGGAGCCTCCGTTGTTGAACCGGACAGACGAAAGTTGCAACCGCTCGAGGAAGTCGTCGGTGGCATCGAAGCCATACTTTTGCTTCAAAGCGTCCTTGGGAACACGGTTATAAGGCCACATTCCCTCATCCGCTTGGGTGGCTACATTGGAAAATGCGCCTAGTAGCACGATAGTTAGAAATTTCATGGGCCGACAAAGAAACGTTCGACGGAAAAACGATCGGCAGAAAAACAGTGGTTGGTCCGGCATAATCTCAACGAGAAGCGGCTCTCTACTAGTTCTGGGGATCACTTCGCATCTATCTTCGCAACTGGCGGCGGCAGATGCCACGTTTGGATTTCCGCACGAACTCTACCAGGTGCTGTGTGTGATCAGAGGGAACTTCCGCCTCGATTCGTTGCAGCGCCTCCTCAACCTCAAGGCCGGACCGAAAAAGCAGAAAATAGGCCTTCTTCAGCCGGCCGATCTCGTCTTCCGTGATTCCCGCTCGGCGCAGTCCTACTAAATTGAGTCCGCGGGGCGTGAATTCGAAATCCGAGTAAAGGAAGTAGGGTGGAGCATCCCGACTGACTCGCACATTGCCGCTGATCAGTGCCAGTCGCCCGACTCTCGAGTACTGATGCACCAGGGCGCCGCCTGACAGATAAGCGCGATCCTCGATTTCGGCATAACCGGCAATGAGAGCGCAACTGCAGATCACAATATGTGAGCCGATCTTGCAGTTATGGGCAATATGGCCCGACGTCATGATGTAGTTCGAATCACCGATTTCTGTGAGCGATTCCGGCTCGCTGCCGCGGCTGATGGTGTAGTGCTCCCGAATGCGGTTGCCGTTCCCGATCTTCAAGTAACTCCGTCCGCCGGTGAAGTTCCTGTCAAGCGGATCGGTCCCGAGGACCGTGCCGGCGGAGATTTCGTTCTCCTCTCCTAGTGTGGTCCAACGCTTGACGAAGACGTGCGGCTCCAGGCGCGTCTTAGGCCCTATTGATACATCGTCTTCGATGACGCAGAAATCACCAACTTCGACTTCGGGACCAATCTCGGCTCCAGGAGCGATGTGCGCCGTGGCGGCAACCCGCGCCGAGGGGTGAACGGCCATAGACTCTGTATCATAGCCGGGCGCCGGCAATGGGAGCACGTTCGACTGCTGGCGACTGCTCTGGGGACGGGCACCAGGGCGGCATCAGGTTGTGGGGACAGGCAACCAGGCGAACCTCGCCCGCGCCACGAAGTCGGCCGGGTTTTTTACTGTCGGCCCCCCGAACGTACAACAGTCCGGGGTGCCTGTCCTCGCTCCCGAATCAATGACAACTTCACCCGCCGTTGACTGTCCTCAGCTTTTTTGACAACCTTTCGCGGATCATCGACCCATGGGCCACACCTCGTTGATCACGGCGGCGAGACGAATCCCTGCTTTCGCGAGCTGTTCTTCACTCACGGCGGCTGCCTGTGCAAGATAGTGGTCCTCGAGTGTTTTCGGACTGCCCGCGGGTAAGGCCCCGTAGGCTACACGCACCGCCAGCAGGTGCGATTCCCAAGCCCACTCACGCGGCCGGCCTTTCTGCCATTGCTTCTTCTGGAGAGTGGTGATGCCCTGATTGAGGTGTTGGGCGATCTCAGCTTCATCACTTCCCAGCCGCCTAACAATCGTAGAATCCCAGATGCTGTGGAGATTCGACTCGCGCCCCTCAATAATCACTGGGATCTGGTTTCCACCCTTGTCCTCGGCGAAGCCGGCATGCAGCGGTTGGTGCAAGTCGCCGACAAGGTGAATGAGGTATTTGACAGCTTCGCTGACTTCGCTCTTCTTGCGGATCGCCAGCCGTGCGATGCCGACGAACTCGCGAATCTTGTCGCTCACGCAATTGCTGCCCGGGCAGTCGCGTTGCGGACGCAGGTCGGTGGCGGCAGGCGGAATGTTGATGTAGTGCCACGCGCGGGTCTCGGGGCGCTCATCCCGCACGTCGTCGGCCCACGTGGCTACGTCGGCCAGTGTGGTTTCCGAGCCCAAGAGATATGACAGCCGCGCGCGGGCCCGGGCGTTCAGGTGTTCCTGGGCAACAGAAGCTATGATGCGATGTCCCGCGGGACCCCACGCCAACGTGGGAGTGGCGATCCACGGGACAATCAGGCACGCGATAAGGCATGAGACGCTCGACGTGACGCGTGGTTTGTGGGCCGGAGAGCTTTTCATGGCCTGTTAAGATACTAACGAAGTCTGGGAGGTTGCTGGAAAGCCGGCGGGGGCAGGGAAGGCCTTCCTGATTGGCCGGAGCATCGAGCTGAGTTGGGTGCCAGGAAGAGTAGGTGCACGGCATGCCGTGCCCAAAAGTCTCAATCATGCACATGGCTTCTAAATATAAGTGCCCGAACTGATGAAACGGACTACTAACATTTCACAAGTACGGTTACGAAAGTGGCCGACTGCGGGCGCGATGAATCGCGCCCCTACTGATGGCCTTGAGCATCTCGCGTTCAAAAAGTAGGGGCGCAATTCATTGCGCCCGGGCTGATGGGCCACGATACCTCGACAGGCTGATTGATACGTAACTGTATTTGCGAAATTCTACAATAACGACCGTGACGGCTTCGGAAATCGCTAAGCAGTTGGGCGCGCCTATCAACGGTGATGGCGGACGCGAAATCCTCTCGGGTAACTCGCTCGAGCAGGCAACAGAGTCTGAGATTGCCTTCGCCGAAGGGGACGCGCCCGAGAAAACAGCCGTGACATCCCGTGCCGGATGCCTTCTCGTTCGGCCGGACGTAGAAGGCCTCGACGGTCGCACGGTGATCCCCGTTCCCAAACCGCGCAATGCCTTCGCGCGAGTTTTGCACTTGCTTCACCCACCTTCCGCTCCCGTCCCCGGGGTCGATCCCACAGCGGTTGTGGCGGAGTCCGCTAAGTTGGATCAAGGCGTCTCGGTGGGGCCCAACGCCGTCGTCGGAGAAGGAGTTCACATCGGCCCGAATACTCACATTTCGGCCCAGGTAACGATCGGCGAGCGGTCGACCGTCGGAGCCAACTGCCGAGTCTGCCCGGGGGTTGTGGTTTCACACGATGTCACCATTGGCGATCGCGTGACGCTGCACGCGGGTGCCGTCATCGGCGCCGACGGTTTCGGTTTTGCTTTTGAGGAGGATCATTATGAGAAGTTCCCTCAAACAGGAACGGTCGAAATCGGCAATGATGTCGAAATAGGCGCCAATAGCTGCGTTGATCGGGCAGCGCTTGAAAAAACCGTGATCGGAGACGGCACGAAACTCGACAACCTGGTGCACATCGGGCATAGTTGCCGAATCGGACGGCACGTTGTCATCGCAGCGCAAACCGGCTTTTCCGGAGGTGTCGTCGTCGAAGACTACGTCGTCATGGGAGGACAGGTCGGTATCGGGGAGAAAGCCCACATCGGAGCACGGGCAGTGATCGGGGGGCAGTGCGGCATCCTGCCACACAGAAGAATTGAGGCCGGTGCAACGGTCTGGGGCACCCCCTCTCGCCCGCTTGGCGAATATCTGCGGAAGCTTGCTCTATTCAGCCGCTTGCCTAAGATCGTCGCCGAGCTGAAAAGCCTGGCGAAGCGGATTGCGGCCTTGGAGTCCAAAAAATGAAGCTCGTCGTGGTTGGAGGACACAGCCGCAGCGTCGGGAAAACCTCGTTGGCCGCCGGCATCATCGCGGCCAACCCCGAGCTTCGCTGGACAGCTTTGAAGATTACGCAGTACGGCCACGGAATCTGCTCGGCCCACGGCCATGACTGTACCTGCGTCATCGAAGACCCCGATTGTCCCTACGCGATCTCGCGCGAACTTGACAGCAAGAGTGGTTCAGACACCTCGCGCTTTCTCAACGCCGGCGCGGAGGAAGTCTACTGGGCCCGCACCCGCGTAGGACAGCTCGAAAACGCCATGCCGGCACTCAAAGCCATGCTTGCCAGCCGCGAATTCGTCATCATGGAGTCGAACAGCATCCTGCGTTTCTTGCGGCCGGACGTTTACCTTCCCCTTTTGCGATTCGACGTCGACGACTTCAAGCTCAGCAGCCGGATCTATCTCCAGCGCGCCGATGCGTACGTGGTAGTGGGTCCGACCGCCCCCCAACCCGCATGGCCGGGAATCCAGTCCAGCTTGCTCGACGAAAAGCCCGTCTTCCGCGTCGAGCCACCTTCTTATTGCGGCCCGGAAGTTCTACGATTTGTGTGGGAGCGTCTCGGCGTGTCTACCGGCTGAATCGGGGCGAAGTCAGTAGAAACTATCGACGGAAGTCCCGTAGCGCCGATCTAGGCGGGCCCACGGATGCTGGATTTCCCGCACGCACCCGCCAGATCCTCGGCCGTCATTAAATCTAGCGCCTTAGCATCGAGCGGCAATCGTAGGGAGTCGATCTTGATCGGTCCCCTGCTCTCGGCCAACCACCGAGCACTTGACCATTTCTACGCAAGGGACCCCCTGCCCGCCCGTACTGAAACTCAATTCCCAGGCAACTCGAATGTCAACGATGCCCACCAGCTTTCCCAGTCGGCTTCTTCGCTGTGCTCGATCCTTTCCATGTGGACCGCCTTGACAAGCCACGGACCCGCCTGGGCGAGCGGCAGCCTTATCCGTCCCTTCTCATCCGACCTCTGTCGGACTGAGCGGGCTGGGTCCCCGTGGGGATACGCCACAACCAACACTTCGGCCAGCGGTTTCCCCTTGCGTAAGATCCTGACCGGCAATTCATCACCCGGCCTCAGCTCGTAGGGGTTCAACTCCGGGACGAGTTCTACGGGGAAATCAAGCACGCGGTCAAACCCTGTCCCCTCGCCGGACACCCCAGCCCGCAGCAGCGACTTCACGCAACGCGAGTAGAGTTCGCGCCCCTTCGCCTTGTGCTCGTTACGCTGCCCTCGCTCCTCAATGACTTTCTCCAGCCCCTCCGAGCGAACGTAGCTCTCGAATTTTTCGGCATCGAGTTCCAGAAATACGGACGTGCTTCGATAGGCGATTAGATGCAGCCCAGGATCGTCAAGGCTGACGACACCCGCGGTGTCGGAACCGGCCACGCCGCGCACAGGTGTCTCCGAGGTTGCACCGAAGCGTGCAAAGACGATAACCCGGCTTGGATCAAGCGGCAGCGGTTTACCTCGAAACTCCTCCCCGACGAGGAAACGGACGGTAACTTGAGTCCCGACCGCCACTTGATACGAAGACGGCTCGATCCAGAAGTCATGGGCGAACAGAGGTAACCCCGAGACGAGCGCGACCGAGATGAGCCGTGAGATTCTTTGCATCATCTGCCGTACCAGTCGACAAGCGTAAGGGTCAGCGCAGGGACATAAGTGATCAGAAGCACCGCGATCAACAGCATCACGACGTAGGGAAGTGTCGAGCGATAGACGCGTGTCAGCGGCTGCTTGAAACGGAAAGACGCCAGGAACAGGTTCTCGCCCATGGGCGGCATCAGGTAACCGAGTTCCATGTTCGCCAGAAAGATGATGCCCAGGTGAATCGGGTCGATGCCATAGGCGACCCCCATGGGGTGGATCAGCGGCACCAGGACAATAATGGCCGAGTAGATGTCCATCACAGCCCCCACCATAATCAGCAGGATATTGAGCGCCAACAGGAACAGCAGTGGAGACTCGATGTGCGTCTGCACCCACTCCACGGCAAGGGTCGGGACCTGGGTGAGAATGAGAAAGCTGGTGAATCCCAGGGCCATCCCGAGGATGATCATGAACCCGCCGACGAGGGTGGCGCTCTCGATGAACACTCGCGGCAGGTCGCGAGTTACATGCAGACCTCGGTGCACAACGCACTCGATGACGAAGGCGTACAGCACGGTAACCGCCGAGGCTTCCACCAGCGTGGCGAACCCGCCGAAGATGCCGCCGAGCACCACGACCGGCATCAGCACGTCCCACTTGGACTCCCACAATGCGGCCAGCGCTTCTCGAGAGTCGAATGGGGTCCGGGTGGCCCCGCTGAACCAGCCCCGCTGGGCGGCCCAAGCCGCGACCACGAGTACAAGCAGCGTTCCTGGCAACAATCCCCCGATGAAGAGTTGTTCGATGGGTTGCCTCGACTTTACCCCGTAAAGAATCACCGGCAGACTTGGGACAAACAACAAACCAATCGATCCCGATACCGTGACCAGCCCAACCGATGTGGGCTCGGGATAGCGGGCCTTGAGCAGGACGGGAAGCAACAGTCCGCCCATGGAGAGAATCGTGATGCCGGAAGCTCCGGTCAGCGGAGTAAAGAAAGCCAGCAGAAGCGTCGTGACGATCGCCAGCCCGCCTGGCATCCAACCGAATGTTGCCGTGAAGAGACGCAACAAGCGCCGGCTGGCTCCGCCTTCCGCCAGGATGTAGCCTCCCAAAGTGAACAGTGGAATGGCCGGCAGCATCTCTTCCGAGGCGAGGCGGTACATTTCGCCCGGGACAGCATTCACGGGCGTGCCATCCCTCCAGAGCAGAAGAAGCGCCGTTCCCCCGATGGCCGTGAATATCGGCATCCCGAGGGCCGTGGCTGCGACAATCAGTAGGCCCGCCGGGAGAAGAAGATCCATCTCCTCGATCGAGGGAATTAGCCCGAAAACGGCGGGGATTGCGAGTCCGAGCGAGGCCAGCAAACGCCCGCGGGGTCGTTTCGAGGCGTGCAAGATCAGCCGGCCGGTAATCACGCCGAAGCCCGCGGGCATAACAAGAAGTGCTACCCAAACGGGAATCCCCCAGGCGACTGTGTCCGCCGCGCCCCGTTCGATCCGAACCAAATCTAGGCTTGCCAGCAATAAGCAGGCGGCTATGCCCGTAGCCACAACTGAAGTCAAGATCCCGATCGCGCCGCGAAACCGGGCGGGAAGGAAGGTTTGAGTCGAAAGAGCTAGGTGCCGGCCGGAACGTGAAGCGAGCGCGGCGCCCAGGATGGCCACCCATAAGGTGAGGTGCTGGACCATAGGGATTGATCCAGCAATGCCGCGGCCCAACAACTGGCGTCCGACAATCTCCACCAGCGGAAGCAGGGCCATCGCCGCCAGCACGGCGATCGAAAGCGAGTTTTCGATTCGCGCGAGGGCCGAAGGCTGCTCAGATTGGGACATCGGGTTACTTAGGCGAGAGCTTCTTGCCTCTTGGTTTAGACCGGACGAGTAAGTCAGTCCGCCAAAACTGGAAGGAAGCGTCTAGACCGGAAACCAGAGCTTAGCAGCCCGTGGCAAGAGTGCGTTCGGTCAAAAAGCGGGGCCGTCCGCTAGTCCCCTGCTCGAGCGCCGCGGAACTCGTCGCGCAACCGCTTGACCTCGTCGAACAAGTCCGCGGGAACATAGCGCCCCTTCAGTTTGGGGTAGGCCCCTTCGGCCTCCGCCCGCCAGAGGGCAAGCTCCTGTTCACTGAGCTTGGTCACGTTCAGACCCTTCTTTTTCATCTCCTCGATGGAGTCCGGTCCGAGTTTGCGGATTTCGTCGCGGAGTTCGTCACCCGCGGCTCGCGCCGCTTCCAGCATCCGGGGGCGATAAGCCTCGGGGATGCTATGCCAGGCTCGCTCGCTGATCACGGTCCCGGCGACAATCGGCGAGAACTTCAGATCCATCATGTTCGTCGCCAGCTTGTAGGATCCGTCGATCAGCGCGAACAAAGGAGGAACGTCGAACGCATTGATCAAGCCGGTTTGCAGGGCCGTGAGCATGTCGGTCAGGGAAAGGGGAATGACGCGGAAGCCAAACTCTTCCCACAGCTTCTCGCCGTCAGGATCACCGGCCGACGTGAAGAGCTTCATCTTGCGAATGTCATCCGGGGTTCTAGCGGGCGTCGTGGTGAAAAAGCGCACCCAGCCCGCGTCGCCCCAGGTGAGGACTTTGAATCCTTGCTCTTCGAGTCGCTGCTCCAGGCGAGGCGCAATCCTCTCCCTCACATAGTCCAGCTCCTCGTAGGATTCGAGCATCATGGGAACGTGTAGGCATGCCACCCCCTTGTCAATGCGAGACAATCCCACCTGCGAAAGGGCAACCGCCTGGATAATCCCGCGGTCGACCTTGCGAACCATCTCGGGGCCGTCCCCTAGCTGACCGCCTGGGATGATGACGACATCGACCTCGCCGCCTGAGATTTCACGCCAATCTTGGCGGATGCGTAACAGAGCGCCGTGCCAAGCCGAATTCCGCGGGGCGACCGAGCCAAGTCGAATACGGATCTTTGCTTCGAGCGTTGAGACCAGGCCGCAATCTGCGAACAGCGTCCATAGCAATAGCAACGTTGTAAGTCGCGTAGTCCTCATTGGTTTCCTCCGGAGGTTTCCGCGGGTCCGTCTTCTAGGATCAGATCGTCGATGCGCGCCAGCAGCCAATGCGCGCGGCGATGAGCAAGCAAGTTCACAAGCCGAGTTTGCGGAGTCTCATCGGGGTCCACGGAGAGAGCTTTTTGGAGTAGCGAGCGAAACTCTGTCTTGTTCTGCTTCGGTACCGAAACGGCCTCGGCATAGACAACGTATAGCCCCGCGCTTTTCCCCTCGGAGAGCGCGAGCGCCCTTCGATAATGGTTCTTAATGGCATCATAGTCGGGATCGCCGAGCTTGGCGGCCGCCAGCTGAATTTTGAAGGCGTGCAGAGCCCCCGCGTCCCAGCTTTCATCGAGCTCCAAGGCGCGGTCCAGCATGGCTTCGACCTCGGGCAACCGAGCCAGTAACGCGACGTCGCTTTGAGACGCGGAGATCGCCAGCCCCAGCGAAGCAGCCGTCCAGTAAAGCAGCGGCATGTCTTGCTGCTTTTTCTTCCTGTTGTGGATCACACCAACCGCCGCGGCGGGGTCGGCAACCAGGTTGGACTCTAACTCTGGGTAGGAGACCTCCAGGCCGCGCATGCCGTACCGGAAAGCCCGCAAGTAAAGCTTGCGCGCGCGCGTCCGCAAGGCTCGGGCGCGGTCGAGATCCTGGTCTTCCGCAAGCTGCGCCTCGTAGTCCACATAAGCATAGGAATAAAGGACGAATCCTTGACAAGCGCTGACGAGAAGGCCGCGGTGGTTCGGAGACTCCGCCAGCAAGCTCTCCATCAGCTTCAGGCCGAACGGCAACGCCTCGCCGACGAGTTCGATGTCTTCGTCGCTTTCGTAGACCGAGTTTCCCGACGCGAGCGTATCGCCGATTTTGTTTATGGCGTACTTCTTAAGCGAGCAACCCGCCGCCACGACCAGCAAAATAACGGCACAAAGGCCCTTTCTCGCAGACATTTTCTACCCACCTTACCGCAAATCACGGGCACGGGCTGTTGGGCGGCGCACATGGCAATGGCCGTTCCCGGAGGAGCCGCAAAGACGGTCTGAATCCGCAGGGAGACGACAGCACCGTCAGGAACCTTGCGGTGAAACGCGCCTTACTTGCCGTCCCGGAGATGCCGGGGAGATAGGGGCGGGGCCGGCCCCGTAGCGCGGCGCTTGTGCTACAAGCGGCGCCCTCGAAGACCGGTGTCCGCTCCCGCGATTCCTACGACTCGGCAACTATCTCCTTCAAGACGTCCTCGGCTTCTTGAGGCTTGAAGCCGAAGGGCCCCGGTTTGCTTTTGTAGGCAATCCGTCCGTCCTGACCGATCACGTAGATGCGATCAGGCCAGGCCGCGTAAGCGATCTCGGTGGAGTTGTTGAAATCGTCGCTTAGGGCAGGAAATTCGATCGCCAGCTTTCTGACGCACGTGGTAGCCAACTGACGCCGCTCTTCTTGACTTTTGGGGCTGGCGAAGACGACGTTGTCCCGGATATTGCTTCGTAGTTGCCAGCCGTCGCTGGGGTGCGCTTCCTCAATGTAAACGATGTAGAATGCGACGCGGTCCCCGTATTGCTGGTACATCTTGTTGAGCGCGGGAACCTCCCGGCGAAAAGGTGGTCAAGTGTAGCTGCCGAAAACCAGCACCACCGGCTTCTCGCCGCGGAAGCTGCTCAGTCGGACCTGAGATTCTTTGTCAGGGGTGGGCAAGGCGAAGTCCGGGGCCGGTTCTCCCACCTGTAGACTCCCGCTTCGTGCGAGCGTCCAAACCCGCATTTTCAATTTGGTGTTTGACATCCCGACCTTCCAGCGGCCTTGAGCGTCTTTATTCATAGGGGCTAGAGCCCGATGAGGACGCCAGGGAGGCCAACACCCAATGGGTGAAAAACAAACCAAGCCATTCCAGCTAAGTTTCAACGGCTTGTTGAAAGTCGATTTCCAGGGATCGCACGTCACTTCCGACGGTGGCCTGATTTTGGTTCGCGAACTGGACGAACGGCTCGGTCTCGGAGAACTGATTGACGAGCATCTCAGCGACTCCCGGCAAGGCACAAACAAGCAGTTCACGCTCGCTGATCTGTTGCGGCAGTCGGTCTACAGCCGCTTGGCGGGCTACGAGGACCTCAACGACGCCGAGCGGGTTTCGATCGATCCGACGTTTCGGCTGATCGGTTCGCAGAAGATCTGGGATCGCGGTGCGGCCTTGACCTCGACGCTGCACAGCTTCGAGACGGAGATGCTGGCGAGCGAAGAGAACCTGCTGGGGCTGATGGCGCTGAACCGAGAGCTGGTCGGGCAAGCGGAAGCGTTCGACGACTCCGAGCGGGTCGTTCTGGACATGGACTCCACCGAGAGTCCGGTCCATGGCCAACAGGAAGGCAGTGCCTACAACGGACACTTCGAGTCGGTCTGCTATCACCCGTTACTTTTGTTCAACGGTCATGGTGATTGCCTCGCTGCCAAGCTGCGTCCCGGCAACGTGCACAGCGCCGAGGACTGGGATGAGCTATTGTTGCCGGAGATCGAGCGCCAACAGGCTGCGGGCAAGCAGGTCGCCTTCCGGGGCGATGCGGCCTTTGCCAAGCCGGAAGTTTATGAGGCTTCGGAGGAACGCGGAGTACAGTACGCCATTCGCATTCCGGCCAACAAGAGCCTGGAGTTGGAGATCGAAGACATCTTGTTTCGGCCGCCGGGAAGGCCCTCCCGGAAGCCCTTGGTGCGCTACAAGAGTTTTCGCTATCAGGCGGAGAGTTGGTCGCAGGCGAGGCGGATCGTCGCCAAGGTCGAGCATCACCAGGGCGAGCTGTTCCCGCGGGTCGGATTCATCGTGACGAGCATGAGCTTGCCAAGCCGCTCGGTGGTGCGCTTCTACAACAAGCGCGGCACGGCGGAGCAGTGGATCAAGGAAGGCAAACAGGCCACGCATTGGACAAGGCTGTCGTGCCATCGGTTCCGGGCGAACGAGGTACGGCTACAACTGAGCGTGCTGGCCTACAACCTGGGCAACTTGTGGCGGCGGCTCGGACTGCCGAACAGGATCAAGAGTTGGTCGCTGACGAGCTTGCAACACAGGTTGATGAAGACCGGCGGTCGGCTGGTCAAGCACGCGCGGTATTACTGGCTGCTGCTGGCCGAGGGGTATCTGAACCGCAGGCTGTTCGGCGACATGCTGCACAGGATCTGGGCGCTGCCGCTGCCAAGCGGGTAGCGTTGACCGGGCGAGGATCAACAGTTTTCGGCTCCAAAAGATTTCGCAAGGAGCAGTGTCGGCCGGAGCGCCGTTCAGGCCGCTCAATCAACGTCTGTGAGCGGATGGACGAGCCCTGGCGCCTACCGGCGGAGGTCATGTGCAGGGTTCAGCGCGAAAAGACGTGGTATTCGGGGCAGCGCGGGTGTATACTTTCACCGTGCCAGGGCCAAAATGGAAATCCTGGCCAAAGCGGCTCGAAAGGAAACAGCATCATCAATGGCATCGGCACCTTCGACATGATGCTTCCGAACACTCCGGGCGGCTGGCACATAGCGGCAAACAGACCGAGGCACAACACGATGTAGGCCCCAAGTAGACCGGAGACGACCTTCAGCCATGTGCGCATGGAGAACGCCCTAGCGAAACTTCTTGGGAAACAGTATACCTTGCTCCCACCCTCTCGTCCCGGTTTTCAAGGCTAAGCGGGTCTTGTACGACACGTTGATCTTCAAAGGCAACGGACAAGCACCTGTGAGGGGCGTGAAGCCCCTGACCGTGATGCCGTCTCGACCGCACCCGAGCGGGTGCGGTCCTGCTTAGAAATGTTTCGGCTCAAACCGGGCCTTTGCGGCCTAACCGGGGACCACACGGAGCCGCAGCCGGTAAGTCCGCGGTCAAGCTTGCGAATGACCTCGGCTGCTGGAACAAGGCTGCGGTAGTGTCGCGGCTCAACCGCTCCCTACCGGACACTCATTCTTTGCGATCGTCGATTGTGCTATTCGATCGCAACTGTGACGGTGTTTGACTCGACCCCGCCGACCGACAAAGTCACAGGCACGCTCGGGCCGCTCTGTCCGTCCGCGGGTACCGGCACGTTAACTTGATAAAGGCCTACAAAGTTGGGTGCAAGACCTGAAAACACTACGTTCACATCCGTACCGCCGACAGTCACCGACGGCATCGAAATAGATTCTGAAACAGGATTGCCCGAAGCCGGGGAACCGCTTGCCGGGGTATTAGTGACCGCCCCCAAGCCGGTCGCAAAGATTTCAAGGAACTCGCCTCGACTAACTGGCCTGGAATTCGGGTTGAATCCCAGCGGCGCGGCCAGGAAAGCGGTCCCAGAGATGAGCACCGCCCCCTGCCCAGCTCCGGACTGGTCCATGCTGAAAATTCCGGGGCTGAATTCCGCCAGTGGCACCGTTGCCGCTTCGCTCACTGTGTTGCCAATCCGCACCGTCAGTGAGGCGTCCGAGGTCCCGGCCAGTTCCCAGGGAATCTGGATATTCAACTGTGTCGGAGAACCAAAATACTGCGGCGCGGGGATCGAGCCATTGAAGATCAAAGTGGCTCCGGCCAGCATCGTGGGCAACGGCGCGATTAGGGATGATTCCTCGATCAGTCCTAGATCGACGCCGAAAACAGAAGCAATCGCGCCAGGAGTCAATGGTTCGGTGAAGCTCGCCGCGTTCACGACGCCGGCTGGGTTAATGCTCGGTGAGATGCCGGGAGGCGCATCAACCTGAAACAGAAGCTCCTGTGTCGTCCCACCTCCCGGTGCGGGATTGAAGACGGCAATCGATGGTGTGCCGGGCAAGGCGATGTCCATGTCGCTGATGCTGGCCTGCAGCCGAGTCTCGTCTAAAAACGTTGTTGGCCTCGATTCACCGTCCCACCAGAGCTCGGAAGCGGGTATGAAATTGGATCCCGCCGCGGTAAGTGCAAAACCGGGAGAACCCGCCACTGCGCTGACGGGCGATAGGGACGAAATCGAGGGCTTTGGGAAGTCCGTAGTGACGCGGTAGATCATCCCGCTGGTGTAGTCTGCGAAGTAAATCTCGCCTTGCTCGTCCTCGCCAAACGTGCTGACTTGGAAGGCGGTCCGATTCGGCCCGATCGCCGTCCACTCGCCGTCCTCTTCGACCCCGGCGAAGAACTTTCCGGTGGAGAAATCCGCGTAGAAGTAGACTCCGTTGAGCTGCGGAAAGTCCAACCCGCGGTAACGGTAGCCGCCTGCGACGGCGGCGCGGCCCTGGTTTGGGTATTCAAGAATCGGCAGTGTCAAGGTCCCGTCGTTGCAAAAGCTGGTCGGGTTGAAGCACCGGCTTCCTTCCATTCGCCGCCAGCCGTAGTTTAGGCCGCCTACGCCGGCGGGCTGGAAGTCAATCTCTTCCAAGGCACTTTGGCCCACATCACCGATGAACATGTCCCCGGTCCCGCGGTCAAAACTGAATCGCCAGGGATTGCGCAAGCCAAGGGCCCAGATTTCAGGTCTCGCCGGGGGCTGGCCGACGAATGGATTTCCGGGGGGAATCGCGAAAGGATCGCCGCTATCGACGTCGATTCGAAGAATCTTGCCGAGCAATGTCTCGAGGTCCTGGGCGCGGTTGCCCGGGTCGCCTCCCGAGCCGCCGTCCCCCATGCCGATGTAGAGAAAACCGTCCGGGCCGAACTGCAACTGGCCGCCGTTGTGGTTACCAAAGGGCTGACCGATATTCAGGAGGACGACGTCCGAGTTCGGATCGGCCACGTTGGGGTCTTGAGTAACTTGGTACCGCGCAACGACCGTGTCGCCTGAGACGTCGGTGTAGTTCATGAAGAACGTGCCGGCGTTTCCGTAGTTCGGATGGAAGGCGACACTGAGTAAACCACGCTCCCCGCAGCAGCCAACGCGATCACTGATGTCGAGAAACGGCTGCCCCAGTACCTGCTGACCGTCGAAGATGACGATTCGGCCTGCTTGCTGTGTTATGAAGAGCCGCCCTGAGCTGTCGCCGGCGTGCGTAATGGCTACGGGCCGGCTCAATCCCCCGGCGACGGGCGTGAATCTGATGTCCGAAAGCTTGAACGTCTGAGCGGTGGCCAGCGGCCTTAGCCCTGCCGCCGCCGATACGGCGAGTAGCAAACACGTGACCAGTTGAACGCTCGGGAATCCAGGCACGGTCAAGTCTTTTCCGATCCTACTATTACTAAATGTAGTTCACCTAGGGCTTGATGGCGAGCGCGGTCGTATCAGAATTGCTATCCCTGCTCACCTGCCGACGCTCCTCCCCCGTTTGACGCGCTGTTTCCGGACCGCATCTACAGACTGGCCCATGAGGTTTGAATCGGGGGCCATCGCTGAGGTCTCCCGCTTGCCCGGCACCTATGATGAGGTGGACTGCCGTGCGCGGGCACAGGCTTGCTCGGGCTGCGGGCGATAGCCACCGTTTTTTGATGTAGCGGACTTGACTGAGCGCACTGCAACTGTGGGATCAAGCGCCTAAGGAGTGGCGAGAGAAGAGAGCTGGCCGCTAGATGGGCCGAATGTTGCGGTGGATAGCGTAAAGAGCCAGCTCGAGACGGTCCGAAACGCCCAGCTTGTCGAAAATGTTGTGAAGGTGGTTCTTGACGGTCTGTTCACTGATGAACATCCGCTCGGCGATTTCCTTGTTCTTGAAACCCTGGGCGACCAGCGCCACGATTTCCCGTTCCCGATTGCTCAGCCGGGGCCTTTCGCGCTCTCTGGGGCCACCGACGTCGCCAGGTGCGGCGAACTGCCGCATGACGGCTGCTGTCGTCTTCGCGTCCAGCCAGATCTCGCCACCATGTACCTTCCGAATGCTCTTGATGAGCAGCTCGGTGGCGGTTTGCTTGAGTACGATACCCGAGGTGCCGTACTTCATCGCCTGCACGTATTCGCCCTCGTCGTCGGAAGCCGTGAGGACGATGACTTTCGTTTTCAGCTTTTGATTTTGGATCCGCTGCAGCGCGGCGATCCCGTCGAGCCCAGGCATTTTGAGATCCAGCAAGAGGATGTCAGGCTCAGATTGACGCAGGACTTCGAGCACTTCGCTGCCGTCTTTCGCTTCCGCGCAGACTTCAAAGTCGGTCTCCAGCGACAGCAGCTTGTGCAGACCGTCACGGAAGATTGTGTGATCGTCCGCAATGGCAATCCGAATTTTTTGCCCGGACAAGTCCTTGGCGACCGTATCAGCTCCACTCCCGGCGGTGCTTTCAAGTCGTGACATGGCAGCTGGCCTGTAGCAGGGGCCGTAGTAAGCACACGAACCCCAGTCGCCCTATTGTAAAGTTCTATACGTACTATGTCAAATCGGACTAGTGGGATCGTCCTAAGTATGTTGTTTGCGGGGTGATTTCATCACCAGCCGGCGATCGGCTCGAGGTCAGCAAGGCTTTGTCGACATGGCTGAAAGCCCCGTGTTAGCATCGCAGTTTAGGCCCGTAGCTCAGTTTTGGTTAGAGCGCTACCTTGACACGGTAGAGGTCTCGGGTTCGAGTCCCGACGGGCCTACCACTTCCCCCTTCTTCTTCAATGACTTCCGAGATCCGCACTTCGCGGCACGTGCTTTCGAAGGGCCTACTGTGTCAGTAATCGTGATTTCATCTGCTAAGCACTTTCGCTAGCAGGTCAACGGTCTGCTGATTAGGCTGAGGACTCAGGTGTTGGCAGTTGCGGGCTGCGTGCTTCCGAGACATCATGGACGAAGAGGGCTTGCCTCCTCGTGATGATGATCGTTTCCGAAGGCGAAGTCGGAACTTTCACGCGGCATCGGGTACGGCCCGATGAAGAGCCTTTTGAAGCTTGCTAATCTCAGCGATCGATACAAAGTCAAACCGAGGCTCGCGCCAGCCCTTCTGGCAGTGGCGCTTCAGGGCAACACACCTGGGGCCATCAACGTCGCAACGCCCGGCGACGGTCCACCATGGACTCGCCGAGCGCTCTACTCGACGTAGAGCAACTCGTTGCTGGAAAGCAGCATTTGGCACATACTGGCGAGGGCCATCCGGGAAGCTTGCTCCGGGGAGACGTTCCCGAGCCGATATAGTCTTTCTTGCTTTTCGAGGTGGGCGCGGCTGATCTGCTTTTCGGTCTGGCTGGGTTTTCTCGAAAGCGCCAGCAGGTAGGCGGATTCGATCTTGGGAATCGCTTCGGCTCCAGGGGCCATTTGGCTGACCTGTTCGGCCATGTGTTGCGCTTGCTCCAACAGGAACGGGCCGTTCAACTGGGCCAGCGACTGCAGAGGCGTGGACGAATTGATCCGCCGGTTGCAATTGGTCTGAATGAGGGGATAGTCGAAAACCTCAAGAAAGCTCAACGGGTAGTTGCGCCGGGAAAGAACGTAGAGACTGCGGCGCCACTTGTCGTCGGGGTTCTCGTCGGAGATTGTTTGTAGGCCGGCCGAGTCAGGTATTAAGGGGATCGCCGGCCCGCCCATGGTTTTTCGGTCCAGCTTGCCGCTGGCCGCCAGAAGCGAGTCACGAATCGCCTCCGCCTCCAAGCGCCGCAGGTTCATGCGCCAAAGCAGCCGGTTTTCCGGGTCCGCGGTTTTTGCGGCGGCGCGCTCTCCGGAGGCTGGCCGGCGAGAAGATTGGCGGTATGCGGTCGAGGTCATCATCGTTTTGTGAAGCCGCTTTATGCGCCAACCGTGTTCCATGAAGTCCACGGCCAGCCAATCCAGCAATGCAGGGTGGGTGGGGCGAGCGCCTTGACGGCCGAAATTCTCGACGGTTTCAACGATGCCTTTGCCGAAGTGGTGGTACCAGATTCGATTGACCATGACGCGGGCGGTGAGCGGATGATCCCGGTTCGTCAACCAGTGGGCCAAGGCCAGCCGAAGTCCGCTGGTTTCGCCCTTGACGGGGCGGGGACGTACAAAAGCCGACTTTCCGGGGGGGCTCAGCACCGTCAAAAACCCTGGTCTCACTCTAGGGCCGGGCGACTCGACGGCGCCTCGCTGTAAAAGTCGAATCGGCGGCGGCGAGCCGACATCCCAGAGCGCTTGGACCTTATCAAACGAACGCCGGTAACCATCGAGCGTCTTGATCTTCTCCTCAAAGTTTTCCCCGGCCTGTTTGTCCTCCTCGGTCAGCGCCTTGTCCACTTCCTCGGAAGCAACCTCCAGTTTTTCCCCGAATTTCTTGAAAAGGAACTCCTGAACTTCGGTTCGCTCCTCTTCCGCTGTTTCGAGAGCCGCTTTCGTGTCGGCCCGAATCTCTTCGGGCAATTCCTGGAGCTTGGTATCGAGCAGACGTTCCTCGTAGGGGCGTCGCAAGCGGGCCAACTCCTCTTTCAACTTTTCCAGCGGGCGGTCAATCTCGGCATTGTGACGGGCGATTTCTTCCTCGTCCGGTTTCGAGACGTTAGGCAAGAAACGGTTCTTGGGTTGCTTCCAATCCGTCGGGTTGTAGGCGGCGGTGAACAAAGACAGGAATCGATAGTAGTCTCGCTGGGGAATGGGATCGTATTTGTGGCTATGGCAGCGAGCGCAGCCTAGGGTTAGGCCTACGAGATTGGTCGACACTTTCTCCATCAGGCCGAACAGGACGTCGTAGCGTTCAACGAGCAGGTTGACGATATCCGCGTCCGTGCGGTCATAGACGCTGCGCAGATACCCGGTGGCGGTCAGCAGTTCCACGATTTCAGGCGTGTACTTTTCGGCTGAGCGCCAGTCGACCAGCTCGTCGCCCGCAAGTTGTTCGGTGAGGAAGACGTCATAAGGCTTATCGCTGTTGAACGAGCGCACCACGTAGTCGCGATAACGCCACATGCCCTCGAGAAGTTCGTACGTTTCGGGTCCGGAGTCAAAGCCTGTGACGTCGGTGTAGCTGGCGGCGTCGAGCCAATGCCGGCCCCAGCGCTCGCCATAGTGGGGAGATGCCAGCAAGCGGTCGATCAATCGTTCATAGGCTTGCGGCTTCGAGTCGGCCAGGAAGGCATCGATTTCTTCCGGGGAGGGCGGCAGTCCGGTCAGGTCTAGGTAAGCGCGCCGCATGAGCGTCACTTTCGGCGCGTCCGGCGAAAAGCTCAAACCTTCGGCTTCGAGCTTCGACAGCACGAATTCATCAATCGAAGTGCGAACACGGCTCTGGTTCTTCACCTCGGGAACAGGTCGCGCGACCGGCTTGCGGAACGCCCAATACAGCCGATCCTCCTTCGTGATCGGCGGCGCCTCTGCCGCGGAGAACGTTTCTCGCTCGCTTCCGGCCTGTTCGGAACGCACGTTGAAGCGAGCGGTATCAATCCAATTCCGTAGGGTCCGAATCTGTGTTTCGTCGAGCGGTTCCGCGGCTCCGGGAGGCGGCATGGCGCGGCTTGAGACTTGCCGGATCAGGATGCTCTTGTCCGACCAGCCCTGTAGAATCACGGGGCCGTTGGTGCTTCCTTTGAGCAGAGACTCGAGCGTTTCGAGATTCAATCCGGCCATCGGTTCTCCGCTGCCGTGGCAGGCCACGCAGCGGGACTCGAAAATAGGCGAAATCTCCCTTTCGAAACGCGCCAGCTCCTCCGAGGAGGCCACCGCGACGAGGGCGGTTTCATCCGAGAGCACGCCGCCCTCGATCCACCGTCGAATCGTTTCGATTTCCGCGTCGCCGAGGTTTTGCTTGAAGGCCGGCGGCGGCATTTCCCGCTTCGACACGCGCTGGTAAAGCAAGCTGTTTTCCAGGTTCCCTTTGACGATCACGGGTCCGTTGTGGCTGCCTTTGAGCGCTGAGCGGGCCGTGCGCAAATCAAGACCGGCCATCGAAGTGCCGCCGTGACAACTGAGGCAGTTAGCGGTGAGGATCGGGAGTACATCCCGCTCGAAGCGCGGCGTCTGGCCCCAAGCCGCCATGGCCAAGCAGCCGGTCAGTCCGACCAGCACCCCGAGACGTCGGCGGAGTATCGACATGGGATTCCCTTATCGCTCAGGCAGCTTGCGGCGGCTTCTTCACCAGATCCCCGACAACCTTGGCGCCGGTTACACTCACGTCGCTTGCGGTTTGCTCTCGGCCTTCGAACGGATAGGTGAGGCGTTCGTGATCGAGACCCAACAGGTAAAGCAAGGTGGCTTGCAAACTCGGCACGCTCACCCGATTCAGCGTGGCCTTGTAAGCGAACTCGTCGGTCTCGCCGTAAACAAGCCCGTTCTTGAATCCTCCGCCGGCGAGCCAAAGGCTGAAGGCGTTGCGATTGTGGTCCCGACCTTTGCCGTGCTGGCTGGTCGGCAGGCGGCCAAATTCGCCGGCCCACATGACGATTGTGCTGTCGAGCAATCCGCGGCCTTTCAGATCCTGGATGAGAGCGGCGGATCCCTGGTCCGTCTTGGCGCAGATGGGCGGCAGAGTTTCTTTGGTGTCCTGATGCGTGTCCCAGGGCTGACCCTTGCCCGGAAAGATCTGCACGAAGCGCACACCGGCCTCGACGAGTCGCCGGGCCATCAAACAGCGCGTGCCATAGCCGGCCGTAACAGGATTGTCGAGCCCATAGAGCTTCTTCGTGGCCTCGGATTCGTCGGATAAGTCCAGCACTTCGGCGGCGGCAAGCTGCATCCGAGCCGCCAACTCGTAGTTCTGAATCCGTGCTTCCAATTCAGACTCGCCCGGGTGATGGCGCAAATGTTCGGCGTTTATTTTGGCCAGATAGTCCAAGCTCTCCCGCTGCACGCCCGGCGGCACAGGCACGGGCGGATTGAGATGGTGAACCGGTGTGCCGGTCGAGGCGAACTCGACGCCTTGGTAGAGCGCGGGCAGCCAGCCACTGGACCAGAGGATCTTGCCCAGGGTGTGGTAGCCCTCCGGGTCGCGAAGCACGACGTAGGCGGGGAGGTTCTGGTTTTCGGTTCCCAGAGCGTAGGTGATCCAGGAACCGATCACCGGCCGTCCGGCGAAGATGTTGCTCGTGAGGAGCATATTCAGCCCCTCGGGGTGATTGTTGTGCTCGGTGTACATCGACCGCACCATACACATCTCGTCCACCATGGTGCTCTGATGGGGAAGAACCTCGGACATCTCCATGCCACATTCGCCGTGGCGCCGAAACTCAAAGGGGGTAGGCAGCAAAATGTTCGCGTTGTTAGGTTGGTGAATTTCTACTCCGTCGGGATGGGGCTGGCCGGCGCGCTTCGTGAGTTCGGGCTTCGGGTCGAACAAGTCCATCTGGCTGGGGCCGCCGTTCTGGACCATTTGGATGACGGCCTTCGCGGGGCCCGGGAAATGCCCGGAGCGCGGCTGCAGATTGTTGTAAAGCTGTCGATCAGATCCCTGCTCCGCCGCTAGCAACGAGTCGGAATGCAACAGGCTCTTTAACGCCAGGCTGCCTAGGCCCAGGCCGGACATCTCCAGTAACTTTCGCCGCGATACCAACGCGGCGACTTGAGAGAGATCCCGTTTGCCGGACGGCATGTTTGTCACCTCTTTCCGACCACTAGTTTCGAGGCGGGTTCGACGGTAAGTATTATAGGCCGGGTTGGCGCCCAGCGGTTGCCAACTTGGGCCTCCGCCGAAAACTCATAGGAACCCAACGGTGCGTCTTCGTCGGCGTCTAAGAGTATTTTACTCTCATCTCCCTCACGGTTTGCGAGTTTGAGAGCGGCTCCCGGGGGCAGAACTTTCGCGACAATACTCGTGCCCTCGGGACAGTTTTCGGCCGTGATCGCAAGGGTGGTCGAGCCGCCCGCGATAAGCTGAGAGTTTGGGCCTCGGCCGGCGATCGCCTGAAGTGGGACGACTACCGCACCTTATATATGGCTACCCCGAACGCTGTCTATCGGCTACGCACACGCGTCCGCGGGCTGATCACGTATCCGACCGATGCCGAAGCCACGGACAACTATTCGTCCTACCGTTAGCTGGCAAAATCGTGCGGGAGCGAAAGATGGGGACTGCCACCAATTCGCTCCCCGTCATGGCCATCGAAACAAAGGACTCAGCCTGAACGAATTGGCTGGCTGTACCCGATTTTCGCGAAGTCTACTTTTACCACGGCTCCTAGGACATTAGGCGAGGCAAAGGCAGATCGACCTGGCCGGGGTGTACAATAGCGCTGCGTGAAATCTGAAAATGTAACTAAGTATGTGCAGTCCCCATTTTTTCTGCGCTAAGAGTGGCTGCCTCGTCGCATAGTCATACCTCTAGTAAAGGACCACAAAATGTCAACAACCGCACTGAGTTTGGATCTGGAAAAGGAAGTCCTCCTTTCGCTCTATCACAAGATGCTCGTGATTCGCCGCTCCGAGCGACAGTTGGTGAAGGCGCATCAAATGGGCCTCTTGCACGGCGCCTGCCACACCTACATTGGCGAGGAAGCTGTCGCCACCGGCGTCTGCGCCCACCTTCGTCCGGAAGACACGATTTTCAGCACCCACCGGGGTCACGGGCACGCGCTGGCGAAGGGAGTGCCGATGCGCGAGCTGATCGCCGAGCTGTTTGGGCGCCAAACGGGTTGTTCGCGGGGGCGGGGAGGAAGTATGCATCTTTTCTCCCCGGAAGTCGGCATGATGGGTACGAGCGGCATCGTCGGGCCCTCGATCCTGCAGGCGACGGGCGCCGCCTACGCCCTGAAGCTTCTGAAGACGGATCGCGTCAGCGCTGCCTTTTTCGGCGACGGCGCCGTCAGCAACGGCGCTTTCCACGAAGGTCTGAACCTGGCGGCGATCTACCAGCTACCGGTTCTGCTGGTCTGTGAAAACAATCTCTATGCGACCGAGATAGCTTTCAACTACGCGACCCGGAATCCGGAGGTTGGCAGCCGCGGAGAAACGTACGGAATGCCGGGTGTGGCCGTCGATGGAAACGACGTCCTCGCCGTTTATCAGGCCGCCGAGGAAGCCGTCAAGGGGGCGCGTTCCGGGGGAGGCCCCACGCTGATCGAATGCAAGACCTATCGCACGCGAGCCCACAACGAAGGGATGAGCGATTACGGCCATCGAACGAGACAGGAGGTCGAAGCGTGGAGGGCCCGCGACCCTATCGAAACTTTTCAGAAAAAACTCGTGGATGACGGTGTGGCGACCGAAGACGAACTCCAGGGGATTGACCGGGAGATCCAGGCGGAAGCCGAAGAGGCGTTCGAGTTCGCCAAGCAAAGTCCTTGGCCGGACCCCGATACGGCCACCGCTTTCATTTTCAGCCAAGACGCCGTCGAAACCGATCCGCCGCCGAGCGAGGCGGACGGCCCCACGGCGCGCGAGATCACCTTCATGCAGGCGACGCTCGAAGCCCTCGCCGGTGAGATGGAAAAAGATCCCGCCATCTTTGTCTTCGGCGAGGGGATCGGCAAGCGGGGAGGAAACTTCAACACAACGACAGGTCTCTACGATCTCTATGGACCCGAACGCCTCCGCGATACGCCGATCAGCGAGCGTGGCTTCACCGGGCTTTCCACAGGAGCCGCCATGGCCGGCGCCCGCCCCGTTGTCGACTTCATGTTTTGGGATTTTGCTCTGGACAGCTTGGGTGAAATTCTAAACCAAATTGCGAAGGTGCAATACATGTCGAGCGGCCGGCTGAAGATGCCGATTCTGCTGCGCGGCTGTATCGGCGTTGGGCACTCCGCCGCCACGCATCACTCCGGAAACTACTACCCGCTGTTCGTTCACATCCCGGGACTGCGGGTGGTGATGCCCTCGAATCCCTACGACGCCAAAGGGCTTTTCATCACCGCGCTTCGCTGTCACGACCCGGTGCTCTTTCTCGAGCACCGCTCCCTGTTGGGCAGCAAGGGCGCCGTTCCCGAGCAAGCCTACACCATACCCTTCGGTAAAGCCGCCATCGCCCGTCAGGGGAGCGATGTGACCGTCGTGGCCATCTCCAACATGGTGGGGCAAACCCTCACGGCCTCTGAGCAACTCGAGAAAGAAAACATCTCCGTCGAAGTCATTGATCCCAGGACTCTGGCGCCGCTTGATATCGACAGCATTCTCGAGTCTGTCCACAAGACGGGCCGGCTTCTTATCGTGGACGAAACGTTTGCACCCTGCGCCATCGGCGCCGAGATCTCCTCCCAGGTGATGGAGCGGGCTTTTGCCGACCTCGACGCTCCCGTGCGCCGCTTGAACGGAGTGCATACGCCGATCCCATACAGTCCGGCGCTCGAAAAGGCTCTCGTTCCGCACGTCGAAGACATTGTTCGCTCGGTCCAGGAGTTGGTGGCGGAATAGGAGACCGGCATGGCCTTTGAACTGTTCGTGCCAAGGCTCGGTTGGGATATGGAGGAGGGTACCTTCGCGGGCTGGCTTAAAAAGGACGGGGAGACCGTCAAAGAGGGCGAGCCCGTCTTCCTTGTCGAGTCGGAAAAGGCAGAGCAGGAAGTGGAGTCGCTGGAATCCGGCATCCTCCGCATCCCCCCGGATGGTCCTCAGCCGGGGGACGTACTCCCGGTGGGAACATTGATCGGATACCTCGTCGAACCCGGCGAGGAAGCTCCTTCCAGCGTTAAGAGTGTCAGTGCTGCGCCGCCTATGCCGGAGCGCGCCGGCGCCAAGGCCGAGCCTACACCGACAGTCACCCCGGTGGTTCCTACACCCGCGGCACAGCCTCGGGAAGAACGAGCCGCCCGCCCGTCGATCAGTCCACGCGCCAAGCGAATCGCCAAAGAACTGGGCGTCGACTGGAAGAAAGTTCAGGGGACGGGCCGCGAAGGGCGCATCGTCGAGGAGGACATTCGTGCAGCCGTCACCGGAGCTGCCGCCGCAGCCGGCAGGGGTGCGCCTGCACCGGTAGGCCGATTGCGAAAACGCATCGCCCAGCGGGTTTCCGAAAGCGCCCATTCCACGGCGCCGGTGACGTTGACCGCCGAGGCCGACGCCACGAACCTCGTCGGTCGGCGCGCCGAACTTAAGGCAAGTGCTTCGGACGGCGCACTGGTGCTGACGTATACGGACCTCCTCGTAAAGCTCGCGGCAACGGCGCTCGAAAAGCACCCCCTGCTGAACGCTTACTGGGAAAACGAACAGATCCGGGTGCTCGACGAAATACACATTGCAATCGCCGTGGACACCGAGGAAGGTCTGTTGGCGCCTGTTCTACGGGATGCCAACAAGAAAAGTGTCGAGCAAATCACGAAGGAGTCCCGCTCGCTGGCCGAAAAGGCTTGCGCCCGTAAGCTTGATCGTGACAGACTGCAAGGCGGCACGTTCACGATCACCAATCTCGGGACTTACGGCATCGACGCCTTCACCCCAATTATCAACTTGCCGCAATGCGCGATCCTCGGCGTGGGAGCGATTCGCCTGAAGCCCACCGTCTACGAGGGACAGCTTGCCGCGCGTCACATGGTGTCACTGAGCTTGACCTTCGACCACCGGATCGTTGACGGTGCTCCAGCCGCCGCGTTCCTAAAAACCGTCCGCGAGCTGATCGAGCAGCCCGGGATCTAACGGGACAACCGATCCAAACCCCAATGACTGAAAACGCTTCCGACGCCCCTCCCCCAATCGACACCGTCGCTGCCGGGCATCTGCCGCCGTGGCAGCTGGGGGAGATGCCCGCGCCGCCCGACGCGGGCTGGCGTCTGTGGGTTGGTTTGCTGGGGCCGGGGGTCGTGTTGGCGGGCACTTCCATCGGCTCGGGAGAGTGGTTGTTCGGCCCGGCGGTCAGCGCTCAGTACGGCGCCACGTTGATGTGGCTGGCATCGATCAGCATCGTCTTTCAAGTGTTCTGCAATCTCATGATGATGCGCTATGCGATCTATTGCGGTGAGCCGATCGTCGTCGGAATCCTGCGGACGAAGTCAGGCCCGAAGCTTTGGGTCACTTTTCTTGTGTGTATCGACATCATCGCAGGCATTTGGCCTTTCAACGCGTCGAATGCCGCCGTCCCACTAGCGGCAGCGATCTTGGGACACTTGCCCGGCACGGCGGATGAGATTCAGTTCGTCCAATACCTCGGTGTCACCGTCTTTTTGCTTTCCTTCGTGCCCCTCATTTTCGGCGGCAAGGTGTACCGCATGCTCGAGTGGATCATGACCCTGAAGTTGGTCGTCGTACTCGGTTATCTGACCTTCATCGCCGTCTTCATGGTCTCGGGAGCCGTCATCTGGGACGTCGCCACGGGCTTCTTTCGATTCGGCAACTTTCCCCTGAGAGCTGACACCACGGTCGTCGACCGCCAC
Organism: Bryobacterales bacterium; assembly: GCA_965222095.1. GTDB lineage: Bacteria > Acidobacteriota > Terriglobia > Bryobacterales > UBA6623. Next base: position 699,626 of record CBDCTD010000002.1, on the reverse strand, counting down.
TTTACGATTGCGGAAAGAGATGGCGATACGACCTATACGCTCAAGGGAATCATGGAAAAGGGAGAGCCGGTTATCGCCGAGTTCAGCGTGGAGCGAGCCGATAAGCTACAGAGATTCAAGATGGTTGACTGGGAGTCTCTCGACCAGCGAGGCCTATCGCGCGCTGAGATGGCGGAACTGCGAAGCCGGCGTCAGACCCTCGTCGATCGCGCTGTTCAGCTTGCCCGACCTAATGCCTTCTTTGTCGAGACGGAGAGTGAAGGTGAAAAGCTCACCGTCGCCGGGACGATCGGCGAAGACCGTTCCTGGCAAATCGAACGAATGACCGTTGTGGATTCGAACGGCGCCCAGAGCTATCGTGAGCTGAATGAAGTGCCCGATCCCTACCGCGAACGATTCGAACAGCTCACGGAGAATCGAGGGCTCGAGATTACAGGCCTTTTTGGTTACGTGAAGGAGTATGGCAAGCTGCCGCCCGTGGACTGGGCCATCCTGGCTGCGTTTATTGGCATCGCCGGTGCGGGTGGGATGACCAACACCCTGTTTTCCAATTATGCGCGGGACAAGGGTTGGGGTATGGGAAAACACGTCGGCGCCATCCCCAGTGCCATCGGCGGCAGAATGATCAAACTGTCGCACGTCGGTATGGTGGCCTTCAGAAACGCGGCCAATAGGTCCCGCTGGCTTGGCTGGATCCGGCACATCGTGCGCGATCAAGTGGCGGTATGGATGGTGTGCTCCTTCCTCGGTATGGCCCTGCCCTGCATGATGTCGGTGGAGTTTATCCGCAACCATACGGTCGAAGGGAGCCGCGTTGCCGCTATGGTGGCCGGCGGCATGGAGGAACGCTACACCGAGTTTGGCCCCCTTCTCTGGACCTTAACGCTATTGTGCGGCTTTCTTGTGCTGGCTCCGGGCCAGGTGAGCGTCAACGACCAGATTTCGCGCCGCTGGACGGACATCATCTGGACCGCCAGCGAACGGGCGAAGCAGCTAAAAGGCAACCAGGTCAAATACATCTACTACGGCATCATGTCCGTATACCTGGTGTGGGGACTGGTCATGTTGACGCTCTTTGACCCGTTGGACTTAGCCAAGTTCGGCGCCGCCATTGGAAATATTGCAATAGGATCAACGTCGCTGTTGGCGTTGTACGCTAATAGGACTCTCTTGCCGAAAGAAGCGCGGCCCAGCTGGTTCCTGCAGCTTGGTGTCGTCTGCTGTGGAATCTTTTTCTTGAGTTTGAGCCTAGTGGTCTTTCTGACGTTCCGCGGGTGAGAAGCGAAATTCACCTGTTTAGGGGCCGGTGGACTGTCGGTAGAGCGGCCTCTCAGCCGAGAAGGGCGACCGAGTCACATCCCGGGTTTTGGGGCGTGAGCGGCATCAGCTTGGTCAGAGTTCGCGCTGGTGATTTTCTGAGCGACGATCTCAATCTGTTGCGAGAAAGGGTGCTGCGGATGCCGAAGGGAGAAGATGCCGCTGCTGGCGAGCTGCACAACTTCGAAGTTCAGGGTAAAGATCCCCGCGATCGGCACCTTGTATGTTCTTTCCAGGTGCCCCGGTCCTGAGCACCGAACTTCTCGGTTCGCTCGTCGTGAGATCGTGAGCACGCTAACGACCAGTTAGCCTACAAGCAGCCAGTTTTCCGTTGCCCCTGCTATTCGCCGGCCCGTACGTGACCAGCGTGGTTATTCGCGATCGTGTGCCGTCCGGTGATCCCGAACCCAGGGGTCTTTGTGAGCGACCCGCCCCTCTGCTGATGTCGGTGTGATCGCCTAACCCTACAACACAGACTGACCGTTTAGATCTGCCTCGCAACGCGCTCCCTAGGAGCCATGGCGGGATCGATTCAACGCCGCGAGCAAGTCCTTCACCGTGGCCGAAGATGCTACAATCCCGCACGTCCGATGAACTCAGGCAGAAAAGGGTTTGGCCGTCACCGAATTGGCCAGTGCCTGTTGGTCTTGATGGCGCTGCTCTTCGTCCTCGCGAAGTTCTACTTTTTCCACGACATCTACACGCTGATTCTTTTTGTCGCTGCCATCGGTTTTGTCCTGGTTGGCGGGGGATGGAGTCGGTGGATAATTGCGACGTTGCTGATTTGCTCGGGGCTGTACTGGTCGAGGTTGGAGCGGGAGGGTTGTTCTTTGTCGTGGAGGATCTCCACTCTCGCATCCTTCACCGCTGGCTCTTTACCACAGCTCGGCTGGCGGGAGGTTGCCAAGATCGCAATCACCCGTGAACACTGCTTCTCGCCCGAAGGGAAGGATCGTTGGGTCGCGGACTCAATTGAACTACTGCGAGAGCAAACGTGGGAGGGGCATGACTTACGCCAATATGGTACGCCGCTGGGAAGGTTCTGGATTCCGGGCGGCGAGACTCGCACCTTGGAATGGCTGCTGTGGGAGATCCCTGTGTATCGAACCTACGATAGCGGAGAAAACAGGGTCAGCGCTGGAGACACGGTCATTGACTGCGGTGCTCACATTGGTGTGTTCACGCGCTACGCCCTGAACAAAGGCGCCGGCCGCGTCGTGGCGATCGAACCCAATCCGGTCAACATCGCCTGTCTTAAGCGCAACTTCGCCGAGGAGATTGAGAATGGAAGTGTGACTGTCGTTGAGGTGGGCTTGGGGAAAGAGATTTCTTCCCTCGAACTCGCTGTCCACGAACATGACACAGCCCGTTCTGTAATCACCCCACATGATCTACCCGGTACGCACAGGATTACCGTTCCGATCGTACCGCTCGACAACGTAGTCGAAAACCTTGCCCTAGAGAGGATCGACTTCATCAAGATGGATATCGAGGGGTCGGAGAGGTGGGGTCTGGAAGGCGGTCAGAGGACGATTAAGCGTTTTCATCCCCAACTGGCCATTAGTACTTATCACCACGAAGACGACCGGGCGGCTGTAACCGAAGAAGTGTTGAAGGCCCACGCGGGCTACGGGATCCATGGGAAAGGGATCGGTGTCGCCAATGGAGTGGTTCAGCCGAAGATTCTTTTCTTCGACTAGAGGGGCGTAGCGAGGGCCAGGCCAGGGCCGCGAGGGTCGAAATCCGAAAATGCAAGAAACTGCCCCTCGACACCACGTGGAGAATGTTACAATCCGACGGGTATACCCAGCCGAGGGGAGGAATTGACATGAAGAGAACGTGGAAGGCCAACGGAAGTGCTGTTTGGGTTTTCCTACTAGCAACTCTGCTGATAGGAGCCGGCTGCAACGGCGGGGGAGAGTCGCAAACAGAGGCGGATGCCGCCGCCGAGCAGGCGAAAAAAGAGGCGATGGAGAAGAAGAAGCCGGAGCCGCTAACCGGCAAGCACGTGGTGATCATGGAGACCACCAAAGGCACGGTGAAGATGGAACTCGACGCCGACAAGGCGCCGAAAACGGTCGAGAATTTCGTCGGCTACATGGACCGCAGGTTCTATGACGGCACGATCTTCCACCGCGTGGTCAAGCGGTTCATGGTGCAGGGTGGTGGCTTCACTTTCGATTTGAAACGAAAGATGAACCGGGGTTCCATTGAGAACGAATCTGACAACGGGCTGAAGAACTTGAAAGGCGCGGTGTCGATGGCTCGAGGAAAGGACCCCCAGAGTGCAACCACACAGTTCTTTATCAACCTCAAAAACAACTCGAGCTTGGACCGCGGCCATCCCAAGGGCGACGGAACGGGCTATTGCGTATTCGGCAAGGTCATTGAAGGGATGGAAGTTATCGAAGCCATCGGCAAGGTGAAGACCACCGAGCAGCGTTCAAGAAAGAACGTTCCGGTGGTGCCCGTTTTCATCAAGTCCATCCGGCGCGCGCCTCCGGCTGAGGCCGAGATGGCGGAATAACTTTAACCGATTGACCGTCGAAGCCGCCCGGCATGAGCGCCGGCGCACGTGTACCCGGCGGGGCCTCGACTCGCAAGGACTTCCCTAACGAAGTGAGGTGCCGATCCCAACGAAGGAATGTACGCCGTCGTGCTGCTAGTGGGTCATCGCATAGACGATGTAGTTGATACCAAGCCGGTAGGACATAGCGGTGTAGCGCTCCGGGTACTCGGGCCAGTCGGCGTGTTCCCAGGCATCGCCTAGGTCCATATTGAAGTTAATCAGCACCATCAGGCGGCCCTCATCGTCGTAGATGCCCCTCCAGTGCGGTGTAACGCCGTCTCGTTCGTGGGTGCGGCCCGTGTAGAGCATCTGCGCCCCAGGGATCTGCTCCTTGGGCGCGAGATCGTAGAGCACGTGAAAGACTTCGTCTCCGGGGTCAACCTCGACAACCGGGCGGTCGGGGAAGATCTTTCGCATACCCTGCATGAACAGCGCCCACTCAAATGTGCCGTGGAAGTCGTCGAGGACCATGAATCCTCCACGCAGAAGGTGCTCGCGGATCCGCTCGGCCTCTTCGTCGCTGAGCTGCCACCAGCCGGGTTCGACGACGTAAAGCCACGGATAGTCAAAGAAGTCGTCGTCGGTGGCGCTGATCAAGACTTCCTTGGATCGGCAATCGACGTTTGACAGCCGGCGAAGACCTTGCAGAAAGTGCCGTTCCGCAGCCGGGGCGTCGATCATACAGGGCCGGTCCTGGAGAGGGCGATCGCCGAAACCGTCGGAATAAATCAGCCGAGCGAAGTAAAACTCGGCCGGTACGTCGCCGTCGGGAGGTTCGGGCATGTCCATGCGAAAGAACGGAATCGGGACGCCTCGGTAAGTTCGCTGGGCGAGCAGCGCCCCGCCAACAAGCGTCAGGAGCAGCAGAATCGAGGCCCAATGTTTAACGCTCACGCCACTCCTCATTTGCTCAGCATAGCATGCGGTTTCCGAGCCTCCGCAGCCGGGGAAACGCCCTTCTCCACAGGTTCAGTGTGTGACCCCGAGGGTGTAGTAGGTCGACTAGTGGACTGTCGCAGAGTAACCTTATCCATGGAAAGGGCGTCTATACAGTATGCCCTTTCAAAGCGAACCGTTCGTGTTGAGCCGACAGCAACGAGGTGAACTCGAAGAGATCACCCGTTCGCAATCGCTGCCCGCCGGCTTTGTCCTACGCGCTAGAATCATCGTGTTACTCGCCGACGGCCTCTCCTACGCCGCTGTCGCCGACAAACTCGATTGCTCCACGCCGACCGTTGGGAAATGGAAGAAACGCTTCCTCGAACACGGACTCGACGGACTGGAAACCCACCGCCCAGGGCAGCCACCCTCGAAACTCACCGTCCGCTTGCGCGCCAAAATCCTCAATGCCACCCGCCGCCAGCCTCGCGACGGTTCGACCCACTGGTCCTGCCGCAAACTCGGCAAAGAACTCAGCATCAGCAAAGACCTGGTTCATCGTGTTTGGCGGGAAGCCGACCTCAAGCCGCATCGGTTGGAGCGCTACATGGCCTCCAACGACCCCGACTTCGAGCGCAAAACCGCCGACATCATCGGTCTCTACCTCGATCCGCCGCGCCATGCCGCCGTGTTTTGCGTGGATGAGAAGACCGCCATTCAAGCGATCGACCGTCGCGACCGCGTCTTGCCGCTGTCTCCCGGACGCGCCGAGCGGCACGGTTTCGAGTACAAGCGCAACGGCACTCTCTCCCTCTACGCCGCCTTAAACACCAAGACGGGGCAGGTGCATGGGAAGACCGCCGCGCGTCACACCAGCCAGGACTTCGTCGAGTTTCTCGGTGAGGTCGTCGCCCGCTGCGAGCCGGACCAGGAGATTCACATCATCCTCGACAACCTCTCGGCCCACAAGACCAAGCAGGTGGCGGCGTTCCTCGAGCAGCACCCCGACGTCACCTTACACTTCACGCCGACTTACTCGTCGTGGCTGAACCAAGTCGAGTTGTGGTTTTCTAAGCTGCAACGCGACGTCATTGCCCGCGGCGTCTTCACCTCCACCGCCGATCTCGCCCGCAAACTCCGCCGCTACATCAACGCCTACTCGAAAGACGCCAAGCCTTTCCGCTGGAAGTATTCCAAGCCCTCACGCCGCATCCGCCATGGTAAAACTATCTCTGCGACAGTCCACTAGTCCACTGGTATCGACATGTGGCTTCGGCGCCCGGGATTTCACGTTTCCGTTGGTCCTAGCCTCCTCGCTCCCGGGGAACAAGTGCGGCGCGCCCCACGGGTTCGGCCAACCCCTGAGCGCTCGATTGATTGTCTTTGAGGCGCTTTCGATATACGATTAAGGATCTGCCGAACCCTGTCGGTGGCGCTTCGCTATCGATCGCCGCGGTGAGATCAGACTTGGGTTTCAGCGATGTGGTCCCCCTTCGTTGTGAGGGATGCGGTGTCGGCGGCCCTTGTAGATGTCTACCTAAAGCCAAGCTTCGTGTCCCCTAAGAGAATCGGCGTAATCCTGTTCCAGCTCGGTGGCCCGGACTCTCCCGAGGCCATTGAGCCGTTCCTCTACAATCTGTTCTCCGATCCCGAGATTATCGACTTCCCGTTGGCTAAGATCGGCCGGCCGGCTTTGGCAAAGCTGATTTCTAAAGGTCGCGCACGCAAGGTGCGGGCGCACTACGCCGGCATTGGCGGCTCATCACCCATTCGGAAGTTTACGGAACAGCAAGCCGTAGCACTCGAAGAGGAGCTGCGCAAACGTATCGATGCCCGGGTGTTTGTGGCCATGCGCTACTGGCACCCGATGACCGATGACGCGATTGAGAGAGCCCGCCGCGCGGGCTGCGATGAGTTGGTTTTGTTGCCTCTGTATCCGCAATACTCGTCGACGACCACCGGCAGCAGCCTCAACGAGTGGAAACGCAGGTGCGGGTCGCTGGAGTTCATGCGCCCGTCCCACCTGATTCGTGAATTCTACGACTTCCCTCTTTATCTCGACTCGCTTGTCGATCAAATCAACCAGACCTTGAGGAAGTTCGATGATCCCGGGAGTGTGCACCTGGTGTTCAGTGCGCATAGCGTTCCGGTGAGCGTTATCGACGGGGGTGATCCTTATCGAGCCCAGATTGAAGACACCGTGCGCCTCGCGATGGAACGCAGCGGCTGGCCAAACACCACGACAACCTGCTATCAGAGCAAGGTCGGCAACCGCAAGTGGCTGCAGCCCTCCCTCCACGAGACGATAAGTCGCCTGGGAGAGGGCGGTGCCGAGAGTGTCCTTGTCGTACCGATTGCTTTCGTGTCGGACCACGTCGAGACCCTGGCTGAGATCGATATCGAGGCTCGGAAGGAGGCTGCCGAGCACGGCATCCGCCAATTCGAGATGATGCCCGGACTGAACGATGGCCCGCACTTCATCCAGGCCCTGGCGGCTCTAGTTTTCAACGCCATGGGTATGGACGATCGAGAGCTACTCGTTCAGGCCGAGACGGCGGGCGCTGGAAGTTCGTCCTGAGGGGGCTAGGGCGGCCACGGCTCGCGGCAACAGTGGTGTACAGCGCCCAGCGTACAGTATGTCGGCAAGCGGGCGCGATGAATCGCGCCCCTACATCTCAAACGGCGGGGCTTTCCCTCCACTCCCGGCGACCGCCGGTGAAAAAAACGGGCTAGAGGAGGGTCAGGCGGAGAACCGCACGGCCCGCCGGTTGGCTTCCGACGGGCCGCGCGGTAGCACAAACTAGAGGTCGTAGTAGAGGTAGAATTCGTACGGCACGGGCCGTAGGTTTACCTCGGCGAGTTCCTTTTCTCGCTTGTAGCTAATCCAAGTGTCGATAACGTCTTGGGTGAAGACGTCGCCCCGCAGCAAGAACTCGTGGTCGTCCTCGAGCGCATCGAGCACCTCGCCCAGCGAGCCGGGCGTACTCTTGACCGCGGCGGCTTCCTCAGGCGCGAGATCGTAGAGATCCTTGTCCATTGGGTCGCCGGGATCGATCTTGTTGAGAACGCCATCCAGTCCCGCCATCAGCAGCGCTGAAAAGGCCAAGTAAGGGTTGCAGGATGGGTCAGGACAGCGGAACTCCATCCGCCTCGCAGCGGAGCTCGTCGAATACATAGGTATTCGGACGCAGGCCGAGCGGTTTCGCTGCGAGTAGGCGATGTTGACCGGTGCCTCGTAGCCGGGGACCAACCGCCGGTAGGAGTTGGTCGTCGGAGCGCAGAGGGCCAACAGAGCCGGTACGTGCTTGAGAATCCCCCCGATATAGTGCATCGCGGTTTCGCTCAGCAGCCCGTAGCCGGATTCGCTATAGAAAAGGTTGGCGCTGTCCTTCCACAGACTCTGGTGTACGTGCATACCCGAGCCGTTGTCACCGAAAATCGGCTTGGGCATGAAGGTCACCGTCTTGCCGTGCTGCTTAGCGACGTTGCGAAGAACATACTTGTAGTACATGAGGCTGTCGGCCATATGAGTCAGCGTGTTGTAGCGCAAGTCGATCTCGCCCTGGCCGGCGGTTCCCACCTCATGATGGTGAACTTCGACCCTTACGCCGAACTCTTTCAGACGAAGGATTACTTCCGAGCGGAAGTCTTGCAGTGAATCGGCCGGCGGAACGGGGAAGTAGCCTTCTTTGTGCCGCAGCTTGTAGCCGAGGTTGGGACCCTCGGCTCTTCCCGTGTTCCAAGCCCCCTCGGCCGAATCGACAGAGTAAAAGGCTGCGTTGGCAGTTTGGTCATAGCGCACATCATCGAAGACGTAGAACTCGGCTTCCGGTCCCCAGTAGCTCAAATCGGCCACGCCGGAACCTTTCAGATACGTCTCCGCTTTCTGCGCGATGTAGCGCGGGTCACGGCTATAGGGTTGGCGTGTGATGGGATCTTGCACATTGCAGATAAGGCTCAACGTCGGAACGGAGCGTAGCGGGTCGACACGGGCGGTTTCCGGGTCGGGGATAAGCAGCATGTCGCTTTCTTGGATCTCTTGAAATCCCCGGACGCTCGAGCCGTCAAATCCGAGACCGTCCTCGAAGATGTCGTCCGTGAGGTCTTCGACCGGGAACGAGAAGTGTTGCCATACCCCGGGCAAATCGATGAATTTCACATCGACGATCTTGACGTCGGCTTTCTCGGCTAGTTGCCTGACGTCGGTTGGCGTTTTAGGCATATTCGATTCTCTCCTGTCTGGCGGATAAGTTGGTGCTTTCTGTCGCTCCCCTCGGAACAAGCTGAGTCTTCGACCAGCCGCCGGACAGGGCGCGGAAACTGAGAATTATAAACTCCGCTCGGCCTGGCCGCAAGCAGTTGGGCCGAACCGAGCCATTTTTTTCAAGCCGATGCACTCCGAATGGCTTGGGCACTGCTGGGCAGTTGCGCCCTCTGAGGCTCTACCGGCCGCAAAGTGCAGCCAGTCGTAGGTAGGGGCCGGCTGCCTCTAGATGTCGTAGTACAGCGAAAACTCATAAGGATGGGGTCTTTGCCGCACCTCTTCCACTTCCTTTTTCATCTTGTAGTCGATCCAGGTCTCGATGACTTCCTCGGTAAAGACGTCTTGCCGGGTCAGGAACTCGTGGTCATTTTCGAGAGCCTCCAGCGCGCCGTCCAGCGAAGTGGGCAGGGCGGGTACCTGCTGCAGCTCTTCCGGTGACAGGTCGTAGATGTCCTTATCGAGTGGTTCGCCCGGATCAATCTTGTTCTGGATACCGTCAAGGCCGGCCATCAACATCGCCGCAAACGCCAAGTAGGGGTTGCAGGCCGGGTCCGGCGGTCGGAATTCCACCCGCTTCGCCTTCGGATCGGACGAATACATCGGGATACGGCACGCGGCCGAACGGTTGCGCCGGGAATATGCCAAGTTCACAGGCGCCTCGAAGCCCGGGACCAGTCGTTTGAAGCTGTTGGTCGTTGGGGCTGCGAAGGCCACGACCGCCGCAGCATGCTTGAGCAGCCCCCCGATGTAGTAGAGAGCGGTCTCACTGAGCCCGGCGTACTGGTCGCCGGCGAAGAGCGACTCGCTGTCCCTCCACAGGCTTTGATGCGTATGCATGCCGCTGCCGTTGTCGTTCCACAGGGGCTTGGGCATGAAAGTGACCGTGTGTCCGTAACGAAAGGCCACGTTGCGCACCACGTACTTGTAGATCATCATGTTGTCAGCAGAGCGGACCAAGGAGTCATACTTCTGGTCAATCTCGCCCTGCCCGCCCGTGGCCACTTCGTGGTGATGGCATTCGATGGTCAGACCACAACGTTCCATGGTCGTGACCATCTCGGTGCGGATATTCTGATGGTGATCGGTCGGGGGTACGGGAAAGTAACCCTCTTTGTAGCGCGGCCGATAGCCCAGATTGTCGTTCTTTCGGCTCGAGTTCCAGCGGCCTTCCTCGGCATCGATGTAATAGAAACCGTAGTTATGGGACTGATCGAAACTGATGTTGTCGAAGATGAAGAATTCCGCCTCGGCGCCAAAATAGGCCACGTCACCAATGCCGGTGTAGCGCAAGTGCTGCTCGGCTTTGTGAGCGATCCAGCGCGGGTCCCGGGCATAGTGCTGTTTGGTAATCGGATCCACGACGTCGGCGATCATAACCAGCGTCGGCACATCGGTAAACGGATCCATCATCGTGGTGCTGGGATCGGGGACGATCAGCATGTCGCTTTCGCTGATCGCTTGCCATCCGCGGATACTAGACCCGTCGAAGCCGAAGCCGTCGACAAAGGTGCTCTCGGATAGCTGTGAGATGGGGAAGGTGACGTGCTGCCACAGCCCGGGCAGGTCGGCGAAGCGTAGGTCCAGCATGCGGGCTTCGTTTTCGTCCGCGAATGCCAGCACCTCTTCCGGAGTTTTCGTCTGATTCATTCGCTTCTCTCGTGCCGGGATCAACCTACTTTACAGTCCAATCGCTTTTAGAGTCCAAATGCCCCAGTTTGGAAGAACGTCAATCCTAACACAGTGGCCAGCGCGACCCCGTGTGCTATTTACTCCGATAAAAACTTTTGATGGAGGTCCGCCAATGAAGCGCGGGTCTGCCACACTTTCTCCCATGTCATGAACACGTTGCGACTCTTTCCGAACCCCAGCTAGACCGGCGAGAGCTGACGACTCAGCGCCCTTTGGAGCCGTAGGGGGAATTACCCAAAGCCTTAGTGCGAATCGCTGATACCTCGACCCTGCGGTGTTGCCTACATTGAAAGTGAGTGGCTCCCTGCGGACGCCGTGCATCCTTCTGGCTCCACCGGATTTGCGGATCCTTACAGAACAGCTTGGGCTGACGATAAGTAGGCTACCAGCCTGGACTTAAGCTCTGCCCGTTTGCCCCCCCGGGTGTAGGGTTTCGCTGAACAGTCTGTCAGAATGAGAGGGAGCGGCGAGCTGTAGGCGGTTTTCGGGGCGAGGAATGTATGCAGAAAAAACTACTGATCGTCATCGGGGTGGGGTTAGTTGCGGCTACAGCGTCGACGTACCTTTTCTATCAGTTTCTTTCGGACAGCGCTGAAAGCAGGACTGGCGGCGTTGAAATCCGCCACTCCATTGTCGTGGCCGCGCGAGATCTCGATCGCGGCACGCAACTGCAGCCCTCCGATCTAACTGTCGCGCCGTGGGCGAGCGAGAACCTCCCCGCCGGGGTTTTTACCGAACAGGCGGAGCTGGTCGGTAAGATCCTCGCACACGACGTTCGTCAATACGAGCCGCTCATGGACTCGCGGCTTTCGATGGGCAGTGGAGGAAGCGCGGCAGGGCGAGTCCCACCGGGAATGCGAGCTGTCTCTGTTGACTTGGTGGAGTATGCCGGCGTCAACTTTCTACTAGGGCCGGGTGACCGGGTAGACGTGATGGTTTCCAACGGTCCGCCCTCCAACGGAAACCAAAAGCTGCACATCAAGACCGTCCTGCAAAACATCGAAGTGTTGGCCACGGGACGTGAGCCGGTCGATGACGGCCGGCGAAGTCAGCGCCCTGTTGCGACGCTGTTGGTGCATGCCGAAGACGCCGAGGCCCTTAGCATTGCTGATCATGCGGGCTTTATCCGGCTTGCGTTGCGCAATCCCTTGGACGGAGAGCACCAAATAACCTCAGGTGGTCGTCTTTCAGACGTCACCGCACGGTCGCCGGCGCGTTCAAGACGCGGCGGCGCGAAACGCACAGCTGGCGGGGGGACCCGGACGGTGCCTCGCGATCCATCCGCACAGCGCAGCCTGAGCGAGGCGGACGTCGCCGTTCTGCGCAAGAAATAGCGGCGGGTTATGGCCGACTCTCCAACCAGACCCGACATCGAGCCGAGCCCTACCACGGAACCAACTCACTCGGAGAGTTCCCAGCCGTCCCCTGAATATCTCGACTTAAAGCATCGCGTCCATCGCCGGCTGGTGGAGCGTATCAACCTCGAGCGATTGGCTGAAATTGACGCCCCCCGGGTACGGCGCGAGGTTCGAGAAGCCGTGGCTGCGCTGGTCGCCGAGGAGGATGCCGGTCTTGAGGGCGACGTTGCGGAGCAGCTGGTTGAAGAAGTACTGAACGAGGTCTTTGGGTTGGGACCGCTCGAGCCGCTGATGGCTGATCCCACCATTTCCGACATCTTGGTGACAACGCCGAAACTGGTGCACGTCGAGCGTGACGGCAAGCTCGTCAAAAACCCGGTCCGTTTCAAGGATAACGCTCACTTGCAGCGAATTATTCAGAAAATCGTCTCCTACACCGGACGCCGCATCGATGAATTTTCGCCCATGGTCGATGCCCGCCTGCCCGATGGCTCGCGGGTCAATGCGGTCATCCCGCCAGTTGCCGTTGAAGGTCCACTTCTGTCGATCCGTCGCTTCTCCAAGGACACCTTGCATGCGGTTGACTTGATCCGCACCGGGACGCTAAGCGCCGAGATGCTCGAGCTACTGTCTGCGTGTGTGCGTTCACGCCTCAACATCCCAAATCGTTGGGGGCACGGGAACCGGGAAAACGACGCTGCTGAACGTGCTTTCCGAATACGTCGGGCAAGATGAACGAATCGTCACGATCGAAGACACCGCGGAACTGCGTCTTCGCCAAGAGCACGTGGCGGCCATGGAAACTCGCCCGGCGAATATCGAGGGAGAAGGGGCGATCAAACAGCGGCATCTGCTGATCAACAGTCTGCGCATGAGGCCGGACCGAATCATTGTCGGCGAGGTGCGAGGCGACGAAGTTCTCGACATGCTGCAGGCTATGAACACCGGGCACGACGGGTCGCTGGCCACGATTCACGCCAACAGTTGCGAAGATGCCGTGAGCCGACTGGAATTGATGGTCGGGCTGGCTAGCTCCAACATGTCCACCACCGCCGTCCGAAAGCAGATTGCGGCCGGCATTCAAGTTTATGTCCAGATCTCGAGACTCAGTGATGGGACGCGCAAAGTCACCCAAATCGCCGAATCCGTTGGTGTCCATGGTGGAGACGTAGACCTTCAGGAGCTCTTCGTTTTCGAGCACCTTGGAATTTCCGCCGAGGGAAAAGTCGACGGACGTTTCCGGGCCACCGGTATCAAGCCGACGTTTCTGCCACGGCTACAGCGCGGTGAGGAACCCGTGGCCGAGGGAATCTTCAGCGCGCTGGTTGAGGCTTGATGTGCTAGAGCTACCGACCTATTCGATTGTGTTCGTCGGGACGTTCCTGGTCGGAGCGGCTTCGGCAGCCGCGGCCTGGAAGATTCTAGACCGGCAAACCGATCCCCCGGAACCCGCGACTCCGCAGGAGGAGCCGGGCCTCCTTCGTCGCGAGGTGTTGAGCACCCTGTCGGTCCTCTCCACGCTTCTCGCTCGATTCCCCTATGTGGAAAAACTGCGAACTTTGCTCGCCGAAGCGGATATGAGTTGGTCAGTGGGACGAACTGTTCTGATGATGCTGGTAGCGGGCGCGGTCACGCTGAATGTCGTCTTACGCCTCGACTTCTTCCCGGTGCTGGGTTCTTGGGTGCTCGCCGCGGTCGGAGCAGCGACGCCGATTTTCTATATTCGGCGCCGCCGCCGGAAGAGGTTCCAAGAAATCGAAGAACAGCTTCCGGAAGCTCTCGACTTCGTCTCCCGTTCGACAGTGGCCGGTCACTCGTTACCCATGTCGCTGGAGCTGTTGTCCGATGAAGCCGGCCCGCCATTGTCGTACGAAATGCGTAAGACGGTTGACGAATACACCCTCGGCCTGCCGATGTCCGACGCCCTTCTAAACCTCGCCAGGCGTTTGCCAACCGTGGATATCCAGTTTTTCGTTTCGGCGGTGGTCGCCCAGTCGAGAACCGGCGGCAATCTTCATGAGCTGCTCGATAATCTGTCGGAGACGATTCGCGAACGGGGCATGCTTAAGGGCCAAGTCCGATCGATGACCGCTCACGGACGTCTCACCGCCGTCGTGCTGAGTTTGCTTCCGATGGCGGTCGCTGTCACCATGATGCTTGTCAATCCGGATTACTTCATGCTGCTGGTGGATCACCCAGTTGGAAAAACCTTGTTGCTGATGGCGATGTGTGGGCAGTTGCTGGCGTATCTAGTGTAGTGCCACTAACGGTTCTGGACAATGGCGTGGGTTTTGGCGGCGCGCTCGACTTTGGCGAGGATATCTTGTGCCGGAGCTGTCCAGACAAAGGGCTTGGGCGCTTGGTTGCTCGCTTCCAGGTACTCGTGGATGGCGGCCTCGAGTTCGGGAACACTGCGGAACACGCCGCGGCGGATGCGCTTCTGTGTCAGCTCGCGGAACCAGCGCTCGACGAGATTGAGCCAAGAAGAAGACGTGGGAATGAAGTGAAAGTGGAAGCGGGGGTGCTTCGCGAGCCACTTCTTCACTTGCTCATGCTTGTGCGTGGAGTAGTTGTCCACGATCAGATGCAGCTCCAGCGCCGGTGGCGTTTCGCGGTCGATCTTGCGTAGGAATTTGAGGAATTCCTGGTGCCGATGTCGCGGCAGACACTCGCCGATCACCTTGCCGTCGAGCACATTGAAGGCGGCGAACAACGTCGTTGTGCCATGTCGTTTGAAGTCGTGGGTCATGGTGCCGGCACGACCCCTTTTCAGGGGCAGTCCCGGCTGGCTGCGGTCTAAGGCCTGGATCTGACTTTTCTCATCGACACTGAGCACCAGTGCGTGCTCGGGCGGATTCAAGTACAGACCGACCACGTCGCGGAGTTTCTCGACGAACTGCTTGTCGCGGCTGAGCTTGAAAGTTTCGAGGCGATGGGGCTGCAGTCCGTGCGCTTTCCAGACGCGCTGGATGGCCATCTTGGAGACGCCCAAGTGCTTGGCGAGGGTGCGGGTGCTCCAATGCGTGGCCGCCCGGGGCTTCTCGTGAAGCGTTGTATCGAGGATGCATTGGACGAATTCAGCGGAGAGCGCCGGTTTGCGTCCGGGGCGCGTCCGATCGCGGAGTCCGTCGAGGCCGGACTGGGCGAAGCGCTTTCGCCACAGGATGACGGTCTTGCGGTTGACGCCGAGTTCGCGGGCAATGGCGTGGTTCGCCAACCCCTGCGCACACAGCAAAACAATGCCTGCCCGTAAGGCCATTTTCTGGGCTGTGTTGCCTCCTCGAACGAGGCGACGAAGAGCGTTTCGCTGCGGAGCGGTGAGGGGTAGAGCGTCAGCGGATGGCCACATAAACCATCCTACCGTGAAAAGGGTGTTATTGTCCAGTTATTTATGTGGCACTACACTAGTGATCACAAAGATCGTTGATATCAAAGTGTAGTGGCCATGCTGATCACCGCGACAATCACATTTTTCATCCTGATGCTGTCCCTCGTGGCGGCGGTTGCCTACCGCATGTGGGACCGTGAGGGTCTACTGACTCCATCGGGCGAGGCCGCGCAATCGAACCCACCGTCCGCGGGCGAACCTTCCAGGGGGTTGGCCTCCGATCCGCTTGACAGGCTAATCGATATCGGGAAAGCGATGCCGGCTTCCGACCAGGACCGTAGCGCCACCCGACGAAGCTTGATCTCCGCCGGCTTTCGGGATGAAGCAGCCGTGTCGGTTTTTTACGGCGCGAAGGCGGTCTTATTGGTCTTGTTTCCCATCGTATGTCTGGTCTTCTTGTTCTCCGTGAACCCTGACATCTTCGCTCTTCTGCCTGCTGTGGCCGGGTCGGTCTATATCGCCATCCGTATCCCGGAATGGTATGTGCAGCGTCGCTTGACGAAGCGCAAGCAGCAGGTCAACGGCGGCTTGCCTGACTTTCTTGACCTGCTTGTCATTTCGGTTGAAAGCGGTTTCTCACTCGAACAGGCTCTGGTGCAGACGGCTCACGACCTCCAGCAAGCTCATCCTGTCTTCCACGATGAGATTTCCATCTTTCAGGGCGAGGTTCAAGCCGGTGCCACTCGGGCCGACGCCTTGCGCAACCTCGCTCAGCGAACCCGCGAACCTGAGATGCGCCGGCTTACCTCCTTGCTCATTCAGGCTGATCGCTTCGGAACCAGCATTTCGAAGGTCCTTCGCTCCCAGGCCCGCTACATGCGTATCCGACGCTGCCAGAGGGCCGAGGAGTTGGCCCACAAAGTCGGCGTTAAACTTGTCTTTCCGATCTTCTTCCTCATCATGCCTTCGATGTTTCTCGTTACGGCCGGACCCGCCGTGCTGATGCTGATGGGAGGCATCGGCCGCTCTCTTTTCGAGTGAGCGGCGCCACGCTCTCAGTTCAAGGCGTTCCCCCTCTCGACGGGTTTCTCACAGTGCATGCGACGAGCTGGGGCTAGAGAAGACCTGAGCGCCCCTCCCCGCGATCCCGCTGTCGGGTAGAATCTTGCTATTGGACCGTTTCACAACTACGCCCTCGCATCGCCGGATTGCAAGCGCGATACGCTGTGCCTCTACGGGTTGTGAGACGCGCTTCGCATCACGTGAAGGGTCCGGTAAGCATCCAGGAGGGGTGTAAAGGTTGATTGACCTCGCTGCCACCTTCAAGCAACACGAGATCCTCCTGACGGGAGCCAATGGTTTTGTTGGGAAGGTCCTGCTGGCTATGTTGCTGGACCGCTATCCCGACTTGAAAGGGCTGCACCTTGTGATCCGGCCCCGCAAGAACCTCAGCGCCGAGGCCCGCTTTGACCAAGAGATCCTCCAGTCGCCGGCGCTAAGAACCCTGGTTGAAAAGCGCGGCGTCGATTTCGTGCGCCGAAAAGTCGTCGTGTGGTCGGCTGACCTCAGTCAGGCCGAGGGAGCCATCGAACCCAGTCACATCGAGGCGTGGAAGGGAAGAGTCGCACTGATCGTGCACTGCGCGGGGCTGGTCGAGTTTTTCCCTCCTCTGGATGAATCCTTACGGGCCAACGTCGACTCAACCGAGCAGATGTTGGGGCTGGCTCGGCGGATCGGCGCCAAACTGCTCCACGTTTCCACCTGCTACGTTGCTGGAAAGACGGAGGGCTTGGTTGAGGAGCCAAAATCGATCCTAGGATTCTACCCCTACCGCCGGGGGACGGCCGACCGCGGCTTCGACCCGACTGCCGAGTTGAGTTCCTGCCGAGAGCGCATTCGGAGCCTGAAGGAGTCGACCAGTACGAGGGACCAGGAATCGGACCGCTCCCGTGAGGTCGCCCGCCAGCTCACCGATCTGGGCAGGCAGCGCGCACAGCGCTGGGGGTGGGTAAACACCTACACCTACACGAAATCGTTGGCCGAACAAGTTGTTGCCGCCCAAGGTGACGTCGAGTACGCCATTGTTCGGCCCGCGATTGTTGAAAGCGCCTTGCGCTTTCCTTTCCCAGGCTGGGTCGAGGGGGGCCGCACGGCGGCTCCACTTGTTTTAATGGTGTTGGGCGGAATGAAAACCTGGCCCGCCCGTAAGGACATTCCACTCGAGGTCGTCCCGGTCGACCTCGTCGCAGCTGCCATCTGGACGGTCGGGGCGCTTCTACTGCGTGGTGAAAGCGAGCCGGTCTATCAGCTCGGGTCGGCGGACCGAAATCTCCTTCTACTGGGACCGTTGATCGAATCGCTGGAAGAGGAATCACGGCGCCGCTCGAACGGCGCCGGAGCGCTCCGGTGGCTGCAACCGCTTCGCCGCTTGCAATTCGTGTCGGAGGCCCAAGCTCGACGGCGGCACGCGAATCTTGAGCGTAGAGTCCGCCAAGCTGAGCGGTGGATCGGTTTGGCAAAGAACGTGGCGGAGAAGACCAGCCTGCCCGGAGGGAAGACTCTTACACGATGGGCCTCGTTGCTGCGTACCGTCGGACTTCAGACAGGCTTTCGGGAACAGACGATGGAGCAGTACCTACCGTTCATCCTGCACCATCGCTACGTTTTCGAGTCGCACAACATCCGGCAGGCCTACGAGACTATTAGCGACGAAGATCGCGCGCGCTTGCCCTGGGACCCTGAGAGCATTGACTGGAATACCTACTGGCGGCGGAACCAGATCGAAGGAATCAAGAAGTGGGTAGAGCCGGAGGCGGTGCGGCAATGGGCGTTCAAGATATGAGGTGGCTCATGGCGGTTCAAACCCGGGGCCACGGCGGAGGCTTCGGCGCCCCCCCGCTACGGCCTGACCCTACACCCGCGGCTTACCGAATCCTTTGACCGACCAGCTTGACGTTCAAAATATGGCAACTCCCGACCCAGCTTTGGACAACAAGGCTTCCCAGGTTCTCGACACCGTCCGAGAGTTGCTGCTCGAGATCGGCTCGGAACAAGCAGCGGCAAACGTATCGCTGAACTCCTCCCTGGATCGAGAGCTCGGTTTGGGCAGCTTGGAGCGGGTGGAACTCCTTGTCCGAATGGAGAGGCGCTTTCAGTGCCGTGTGGCCGACGAAGTTGCCCAATCGGCGGAAACGCCGGCTGATTGGTTAACGGCGATTAACGGAGATCGTCGCGCGACTCAGCCGGAAGACCGCTACCGAATCGTGCAGCCTTCTGAGGAGGCTCCACCTGCCAACGAGTCGGCGAAGAGCCTTGTCGAAGTTCTCCGGCAGCACGCAGACCGGGACCCCGGCCGCGTACAGGTCCATCTTCTCGACGGGGATTCCGGCCAGGATATTAGCTACGGCGGGCTGCTCGAGGCTTCCTCGGAAGTGGCAGCCGGTTTGACGGGAGCAGGGCTGCGGCGAAACGAAACCGTCGCGATTATGTTACCGACTTCGGACGACTTCTTTTACGCTTTCTTCGGGGTAGCGCTGGCGGGCGGCATCGCCGTTCCCATCTATCCGCCGGCGCGACCCGATCAGATCGAAGAGTATGTGCGCCGGCAGGTGAAGATTCTCCGCAATGCAGAGGTTCGTTTCCTGATTGCATTCGAGCGCGTGAAGGCAGTGTCGCAGGTGATGCGGCTGCAGCTGCCCAGTTTGGAGGAGGCAACCACGGTTGCCACGCTGCGAGAACGGGGCGCTGGTCGAGCCGCACCCTCGGTCAAGCCTGCCGATATCTTTTTCGTCCAATACACCTCGGGTAGCACGGGCAATCCAAAAGGAGTAACTCTTAGTCATGCCAACGTCCTGGCCAACGTAAAGGCGATCGGCCAGGCGGTGGAGGCCCGGCCCGACGACGCCGTCGTCAGCTGGCTGCCCCTCTACCACGACATGGGACTAATCGGCTCATGGCTGTTCAGCGTGTTTCATGCCTTCCCGATCACCATCTTCTCGCCGCTGGCTTTTCTCTCCCGCCCCGAACGATGGCTATGGGCGCTGAGTGATTCCGGCGGAACGCTCTGCCCGGCGCCGAACTTCGCTTATGATCTCTGCGCGCGCAAGATTACCGACGACCTGATCCAGGGTGTTGATCTAAGCCGCTGGCGGGTGGCCATCAACGGAGCCGAGGCCATCCTGCCGGAAACCTTGGAGCGCTTTGCCGAACGCTTCGCCCCCTACGGCTTTCGAGCCGAGAGCTACCTGCCTTGCTACGGGCTGGCCGAGTCGTCCGTTGCACTCACCATTCCCCCGATCAACCGGCGGCCCGTGATCGATTCGATCCGCCGCGATATCTTCGAGCGCAAAGGGCGGGCCGTCCCAGTGTCTCAGGGTGATGCGAAGGCCATTCGGTTCGTGGCGAACGGTAAGCCGCTGCCGGAGCACGAAGTTCGGATCGTCGACGATCGCCGCCGGCCGCTGGGTGAGCGGGTGCAAGGACGGCTGCTTTTTCGAGGGCCATCGAGAACAGCAGGCTACTTCCGCAACCAAGAGGCGACGGCGGCCGCCATCGGCGAAGATGGCTGGATGGAGTCCGGAGACCTTGCCTACTGGGCTGACGGCGAGGTCTACATCACCGGGCGCAAGAAGGACACGATCATCAAGGCGGGTCACAACATCGTGCCGCAGGAGGTCGAGGCAGCAGCCGCCGAGGTGTCCGGTGTGCGGCGCGGTTGCGTTTCGGCATTCGGGACGCTCGACCGCGATACCGGGACCGAGAAACTGGTCGTGGTCGCTGAAATACGGGCGGTCGATCAGCACGAAATGGCTCGCATCCGAGCCGATGTTGTCAAAAACGTGGAAGCCGCGCTGGGACAGCCTCCGGACCGCGTCGAGCTTGTCCCTCCGCAGACCGTCCCGAAGACCTCCAGCGGAAAGATTCGGCGGGCAGATACTCGAGCACTCTACGAAAGCGGCAAGCTGATAACACAAAAACGTCCCGTTTGGTGGCAGCTGGTTCGCTTGTGGTCGGAACACGTGGGCAGCTGGACGAAACTCGTCGGCCGGGAGGCGCGGAACGTGCTGGACCGCGCATATGACGCCGCCGTCGCCCTCTTGGTGGGGGGCGGATTCGGTCTGGTGGCCCGATTGGTTCCCAGTCGGAGCTCGGCTGCAGCGGTGGTCCGAGCCGGTGTGCGGCTTCTTTTCCGGCTGCAAGGGCGTCCCGTCAGTGCTCAACACGACGGTTTGCCCAAAAACGGCTCGGGAGCCGTCTTGATGGCGAATCGATCCGGGGATCTCGATCCCCTTGTAGTTGTAGCTGCCCTTCCGGGGACCATCTTGATATCGGAGCCTGCGATTTTGACGTCACTCCCGCTGGGCATGACTTTTTTGCTGGAGCCGCTCGTCGCTCCTCCTGTGGACGGCCAGGCCGCGCCGCCCGGGGGCACCCTGAAGGATCGAGTGCAGCAAGGCCTGGTAGATGGCCACCTGATGCTTGTTTTTGCGGACAATCCTACCGATACAGCGCCGGCGGAAAGCCGGTTTCGGATCGAGCCGATTCAGGCAGCTGTCGAGGTCGGATTGCCGCTGAAACCGGTGCTGATCAGCAGTGACCAACAAGCCGTGAACCAGACCAACGGAGTCAGTGGGCAGAACACGACCTCGGTCACCGTCGGCCAGGAGGTAAACCTGGACAGCGCCTCTCCGAACGAACTCACGAAACTGCGTGATCGAGTTCGGGAAGCCCTTGGAGAACTGGGAGGGTAATCAGAGCCGTGGTAAGACCGGGAAGCACTGCCCACCCGCAAGGATCCGGTCTCCACGAAACGGGTGAAGGCCCCCAAAGAGGACAGCCTAAATGATCGAAGCCGTGGCTCTTAAGGCGATCGCGTGCTTTGCGATCGGGGCGATCCCGTTCGCGGTTGTCGCCATGTGGGGCATCGGCGTGGACATCCGCAAGGTTGGATCAGGCAATCCCGGATTCAACAACGTCTTGCGCGTGAGCAAGCCCCGCGCTGTCTTGGCGCTGATAGGCGATGTAGGCAAAGGTTACCTACCGGTCTGGCTTTTCCTCGAGGCGACCGACCCCATATTTTTCGGCTGGCTCTATGGGTTTGCCGCCGTCTTTGGGCATTGCTATTCCCCGTTTCTGAAGTTCCGGGGCGGCAAAGGGGTTGCCACGTCGACGGGTGTGATGCTCGTCTTGTTCCCCAAGTGGGCAGCGCTGTCGATGGTGGCTTTTGTCTTTGTTCGCCTACTCGGAAGCCGGCTGCGATGGCGCGAAGCGGGCATGATCGCTTCGCTAGTTACGTGGGGTTTGTTCACACTGCTGATCATTGGGGTCGCGGGGGGCCTGCATGCCCGGAACGCTGCTTTGATGACTCTCTTCCTGGCTTGGCGCCACAAGCAAAACTTCCGCAACCTCTTTGAAACCCGGAACTGATCGTGCACGCCGTATTCCCTCTCTCCGGCTGTTCAAGTAGGGGCGCAATTCATTGCGCCCGGGGACGCGAATCTGACGCTGACATGATTTTTCGTAGCCTCCTGCTCCCATTTTTCGAGGCGAAGAACCGTAGCGCATGGCTCGGCGGCCGTCTTGCCGAGACTTGCGGCCGTTGGGTAGTCCCTGCTCAGGGTGTTTGTTAAATGCCCGTTTCAACGGGTTTCCTTTTCTACAACGGGAATCCATGTGTTTCGGTACTATTGGCGGACTACACTCGTATCACCTCGACCCGATGAGCGACCCCATTCGCGCTGCCTTCTACGACTTCGACGGAACACTGGTTTCCAGCAACGTCGTAACTCGCTGCGCGTTTTTCGCCAAGAATCATCCTTCCCGGGCTCAAGCGTTCCTGCGATATGGAAAGTTGCTCGTCGCCGTCCCCCTCTGGATAGCTCTCGATCTCTACTCCCGCCGCCTGTTTAATGAGGTTTTCTATCGCCAGTACCGCGGTATGAGAAAGGACTGGCTGGCTGCGAAAGCGGAAGAGCTTTTTGAGAAAGAGGTCCGCCCGAAAATCTACCCGAGAGCCGAAGAACCGCTAAGTAGTGACCGCCAACAAGGTTTTCGGCTGGTTCTACTGAGCGGCGGACTGGATTTCGCGCTTGCCCCGGCGGTGCGTCACTTCGGCTTTGATGACCTGATCTGCAACCGGCTGGTCTACGAAGACGGGGTCGCAAATGGGGAGGTCGTCGCGCCGCTGCTGGCCGAGCAGGAAAAGGTTGCCGCCGTCCATCGATTCTGCCGCGAGTATAATGTGGACACGGCGCGCTCGAAGGCCTATTCCGACAGCCTTTCCGATCTTCCCATGCTGGAAGCGGTGGGGCTGCCCAGCGCCGTGAATCCCGATCGTCGCCTTCGCCGGGTGGCGAACGATCGTGGTTGGCCCGTTCTGAACCTTTGAACCGAAAGTCATGGCTACAACGGCCGAGGGGGTACAAGTTGTCCCCGAGTTTGATTTTGGGGACCCCAAGCCGAATGCGGTAGGGCGCAACGCCCTCGTGCCGACCGACGGCTGCGTGGTACACCTCGAAGCCAATTCGGCCAAGCGATTGCTGTGGTCCGGCGAAGACCTGCTCGATGTAACCCTGCCCGCGGGCACGCGGGTGATCTATCCCAAGCCGACGATTCCCGGCCTGCCCGACCGCGACGCGGCGATCCGGCATGCTCTGGGGCACTGCGCGGGAATGGATGCTTTCGGCGCGCTGCTCCAGCCCGGCATGAAGGTTACCATCGCGATCGACGACATTTCCCTGCCTCTGCCGAAAATGCCCCGTCCCGACATGCGGGAGTCTGTGTTGACGATCCTGCTTGACGTTCTTGCCGCGAAGGGGGTCACCGACGTCCACATCATCATCGCCACTTCGTTCCACCGCCGCATGGAGGCCTTCGAGATTCGTCACATCGTGGGTGGCCGAATCTTTGACGCCTATTATCCGCACAATCTTTACAATCACGACGGCGAAGATCCGGACGGCATGGTCGAGTTGGGACAGACCGAGCTGGGCGAGCGCGTGCGCATCAATCGCCGGGCCGCGGAATCCGGCCTGCTCGTCTACGTCAATATCAACCTCGTTCCCATGGATGGCGGACATAAGTCCGTAGCCGTGGGGCTGTGTGACTACCCCTCCTTGCAGGCACACCACACACCGCAGGCGATTCTCGAAAGCGACTCCTATTTCGACCACACCCGATCGCCGCTGACCGATTCCTGTAACCGCATGGGCAAGGTTGTCAACGACAATCTGAACGTTTTCCACATCGAGACCGTCCTCAACAACGCCATGTTTCACCCGGCGATGGACTTCTTCGTCAAAAACGAGGACAGCTACACGGGCCTTGATACGGCCCTTTTCAAAGGTTCTCAGTGGGCTCTACGTCAGCTGTCGCGGTCGGCGAAGCGAAAGGTTCTGTTTGCCGTCCCTGCATCCTATGAACCCATCGCCATTCACGCAGGCGCGACGGATCCTACCCACCTCAAGACGCTGGCGTACACGTATCAACAGTATTGTGTTCCCATCGAAGGCCAAAGCGACGTTGTTATCTTCGGCATCCCTTTTATTTCGCCCTACAACGTCAACTCCATCTTGAACCCGGTGTTGGTGCAGGTGTTGGCTTTGGGATACTTCTTCAACATGTATCGCGGGATGCCCGTGGTGAAGAAGAACGGCGTCATGATCCTGACGCACCCGCTGTATGACGAATTTGACTCCCGGCACCACCCTTCGTACATCGAGTTTTTCCACCGCGTTCTTCCCGAGACAAACGACTCGTCCACGCTGCAACATAAATACGAAGCAGAGTTTGCTCACAACCCCGAGTACATCGAGATGTACCGCACCGGCAACGCCTACCATGGCGTGCATCCGTTTTACATGTGGTATTGGGGTGAAAACGGGCGGGCGCATGTGGGCAAGGTGATTGTCGTCGGAGCCGAGAACCCCCAGACGGCAGAAGTGATGGGCTGGGAATGTGCCGCCAGCATCGAACAGGCCCTCGAGATGGCGCATTCTCATGTGGGGCATCCGCCCTCGGTCACCCACATGCACATTCCTCCGATCAATATGGCGGACGTCAGCGGTACTCCCGAAACCGTCTGAGCGCTGATGAAGACCATTCTCGTTACCGGGGGAACGGGTTTCCTCGGTAGACACCTGGTAGAAGAGCTGAAGCGCCAGGAGCCGGATGCGCGGTTGCGGCTCCTCCGCCGAAGGGCTTCGGTTGGGGAATCGGATCCCTCGGCCGAGGTCGTTCGAGGCGACATTACCTCTCCGGAAGACGTTTCCGCCGCCGCGGATGGCGTTGCGGAGATCTACCACTTGGCCGGCTCAGTGGAGCGTGAGCCGAAGGATCCTACTCTGCTTTACCGAACTCATATCGAGGGTGTGCGCAATGTCTGCGAAGCGGTTCGCGAACATAAGGTCAAAAAAGCCGTGCTGGTATCTTCCTCGGGTACTGTCGCCGTTGGTCGAGAGCCCGTCAAGCGCGACGAAGACTCGGGATATACCAACGAAGTCACCAGCCGCTGGCCGTACTATGCCGGCAAAATCTTCGCCGAGAAACTGGTCATTCGCTATTTCGAGCAAGAGCAATTGCCTGTCGTCCTGGTGAACCCGAGTCTGTTGCTGGGTCCGGACGACGAGCGCGGATCTTCGACGAAAGACATCGCGCTCTTCTTGGACGGACAGGTCATGGCAGTTCCCCGCGGAGGCTTGAGTCTCGTCGACGTGCGGGACGCGGCGGCCGGCCTGATTCTTGCAATGCAGCTCGGCAGGGCGGGGGAGCGCTACATCCTCTCAGGCCCGAACTGGACCTTCCGCGAGTGGATGGAGAAGACCGCGCAGCTTGCCGGAGCCAAGGCGCCGAAGCTTCAACTGCCTCTATGGCTGTCGCTATGGTGCGCTCGGCGAATGCGTTCGTTGCTACCGTGGGTTGGCAAGACGTTTGAGCTGGATGACACGTCGATCGAGATGGCGGACTTGTTTTGGTATTGCGATGCAGGGAAGGCCCGCCGCGAGCTGGGCTTCAAGACTCGGGATCCGATGGCGACGCTGCGCGATACGATCGAGGACATCCGCAAGCGAAAACCGGGGCGCTAACTACTGATGGCGCTGTGGCGCAAACCCGTTGCGATCTTCAACCCGCGAGCCGCGGGCGGCAAAGCGGAAAAGCGGCTGCCTGAAGTTTCTCGATGCTTGAGAGAACGACTTGGGCCGGTGGAAGTGCGCAGGACCGAGCGCAGTGGTCACGCCACCCAGCTTGCGCATGATGCGCTGAAAGCGGGCGCCGACCTGGTCATCGCCGTCGGTGGGGACGGTACGGCAAACGAGGTTGTCAACGGTTTCTTCGATAACGGTCAAGCGATCCGGCCCGAAGCCTGTCTGGGCTTCATTCCTTTCGGTACCGGCGGAGACCTTCAGCGCACCCTTGAGATCCCGTCCGATGTGGGAAAAGCCGTTGATATTCTTGCCGCGGGCGCTCAGGCTCCGATCGATGTCGGGAAGGCGGCGTTCGTCGCCCACGACGGCGCGCCGCTGGAACGCTACTTCGTAAACTTGCTTAGCCTGGGCATAGGCGGGGACGTGGCTGTCCGTGCTAAGAACTTCTTGAGCCCGCTGCTGGGCGGTAAGGTCGCCTTTTTTTATGCTACGTTCGCCGCCTTTGCCCGTTTTCGGGGGAAACGAGTTCGGCTGGCGCTCGACGGAGAGCCGAAACCGACCGAATTCTTTATATCGAACGTCGCCATCGGGAACGGTCGCTACCACGGCGGCGGGATGCACCCTTGCCCGCGGGCCGTCATGGATGACGGCTTGCTCGAAGTGACAACCATCGACTACCTCACCATGTTTGAGTTTTTGCGGGATATCAATTACCTCTACTCGGACGACATCTATCGGCACCCCAAGGCGTGCCACTTCCGCGCCCGCAGGATCGTCGCCGAGTCGGACGAAACGACCCACATCGAAATCGACGGCGAAGCGCTGGGCCGACTGCCGCTCGAGGTCAAACTGCTGCCACGCAGCCTACGTGTCGTGGTCCCCTCTACGAGTAAGTTGGTGGGTCGATAACCGCGGCGGGCCGTAGCACGGACGTGCCGCCAAGTTCCGTAGCGCAGCCATCCGCGAGGTTGTAGAAGCCGCGCAGCAGTGAAGAACCGGTGCCCCGCGGGGGATCCGGTAGTTCCGGCAGAGTCGGATAGTTTGGGATCTAGTCCGCATTTCTCACCAGCGGTCGGCAGGAGTGGAAGCAAATGCCCGCCATCAGAGATGTAGGGGCGCGATTCATCGCGCCCGCTTGCGGACAGACTGTACGTTGGGCGGTGTGCACGAAGTGTTGCCGCGCGCCAAGGCCGCCGGGCCTTTCGCCTCGTCCACCGCGGTCGTGGTGAGAAATGCGGGCTAGGCGACCGGCCCCCCCTTTCCCCGCTCGTAGTCCCACACCATCGTACGCGGCGGCGCCGAATACAGCAGTCCTAGGGTCTTGGCCGGATTGACTCTCTGCCCGTCTGCACCTACACTGCCTGACAGCGGGGGGCACGTCACGACCAACGATCAGTGCCGCCAGCCGCGAGGCCGGAAACCACAAGCCCGCTTTTCTCACGAGGGTTTTTGGATTGGCCAGCGTTGAACGAGCTAGTTGTATGGGCGGGCCACCGTGTCGGCCCATGCCCCACGTTCACACGTCGTCCCACTCGATTGTGTGGCTAACCACCTCAAAAATCTCTCTCTTGGCCGGCACAGTGGCCCGCCCCTACGGTGCTTTCGTGAGGAATACGGGCTAGAACCTCGCGCCTCACGGCGACAACACTCGGAGGAAAAACGATGAGAAATCGAATCGTCGTCCTGCTAATTCTGGCGGTAGGTAGTCTTGGAGCGTCGAACAAGGCTATCGAGCGGTGCACGCAGGCAGCCCGTCTGCTCGAGGAAATCATGGGCACCCCCGAGAAGTCCATTCCTCTCGGATTGCTCGACAGAGCTCACTGCATTGCGCTGATTCCTGGAGTCAAGAAGGTGGGCTTTGTGTTTGGAGGCAAATACGGCAAGGGAGTCCTGCTGTGCCGCGACAAAGAGAGCAAGGAGTGGAGCGGGCCTTCGACCGTTCGGATCGAGGGTGGCAGCTTCGGACTTCAGTTGGGGGGCAGTTCGACAGACGTTGTCTTACTCGTCATGAACGAGCAAGGCGTGGAGAAGCTGCAATCCAGCAAGTTCACCTTAGGGGCTGATGCCGCAGTGGCGGGCGGTCCAGTGGGGCGCTCCGCGCAGGCCCAGACTGACGCCCAGATGCAGGCAAAGATCCTGTCCTACTCCCGCTCGCGGGGTCTGTTTGCGGGGGTCTCGCTGGAGGGTGCCACGCTGCGTCCCGATAAGGAAGCTAACTGGCGGATCTACGGTGAGTACGTATCCCCCAGGCAAATTCTTGCTCACGAGGTTGCGCCGCCGGAAACCACGAAAGATCTCACTGCGGCCCTCAAGAAGTACTCGTTGATGGCCGAAACTGCCCGTCTCTCAGCCAAGTCCGACCGAACGCCGGACACCCTCGGAGCGACTAGCCGTGACAAAGATCTCCTCGGTCTGCTCAAGATCACGTCGGAGCCGGCGGGAGCCGAGGTCGAGCTGAATCGCAACTTCAACGGGCTTACCCCCAGGGCGAAAGAGGTTAAGGCCGGCGAGTACGAGGTGAAGCTGCGAAAGAGGGGCTTCGAAGAGTGGGTGAAGACCCTCACCGTCGAGCCGGGGAAAACGGTGGTCGTTCACGCCGAGCTGCGAAAGCCGGGCCAGGGTGCTCTTGACTAGGGAGAACCAGGGTTTCAATCCGGCTCGGGCCGGGCCTCGGCGAATGCCGCTTAGACGTATCGCTCCGCGAAGTCGCCGATGATAGGGATCTTGACGTTCTCGCCTCCGTAGATTCTGATAATCATCTTAATCCCGTAGACGAAGGTCGCCACGACAATCAGCCAGGCGAAGACGTAGGCTATGAAGCGAATAATCGCGGAGACGATGGTGGTCATGATTGCCAAGGCAATCAAGATGGCTGCGGCGCAGAAGATCGCTTGGAAGCAGTGAAAGCGAATGAAGCGGCTGTCCCGATAGGGCTCGATGACGAGAAAAATGGCTGCCGGGAGAAGAAGGTAAGAGACGGCCGCCGCGGCGTTTTCGGTGAGGCCCAAGTCCCCAATCGGCCCCTCCCCGCGAGGGCCCGTGCCCTGGGGGCTCGAGGGTGTTGACCCGCCGCTAGCGCTGCTGCTCCGCTCGCCAGTCGGCGATCCACAATTGCCGCAGAACTTCGCGCCCGCGACATCGGCACCGCAGTTTCTGCAAAACGGCATCGGCCTTCTCGCTCCGAAATAGGTCGCCAACGAGCATTCTTTTCACAGCTCGTCAACGCTCGTCGCCATCGTAGCAAGGCTCCCATTCGGGCCCCATACCGTCTTCGACGCCCTGCTCCTGGTCGAGCGGCGAAAGTTGGTTCGGGGCGGGACGGTCCTTGCCGACGCTGGGTGCACTCAGGCGGCGGTCGCACACAGTGCTCGCCGCTGCGCTCGTCCGCCGGCCGTGGCGCAAGGTCACGCTGGCGTGTCAATGTGCGTAAGAGCAAGCCCGTATTTCTGACCTAAGTTGTTGTTATAGAATGACTTGAGTTTGGTAGGGGGCCTGCCTTTCGAATAGTGGCTATGTGCGTCGTTCGCATGATTGCTTACGCTTTGTGCCTGGGTTTAGTGCCCTTGATGGGTGCAACTCTGGAGCAGATCTCACTCGGCGAGATGATCGAGCAGTCGACGGCAGTCGTTTATGCCCGGACGGCGGACAGCCGCAGCGTGCGGGACGGGCCCTTGATCTACACCCTAACTCGTCTGCGGGTGATCGACCAATGGAAGGGCGAGCCAGTGAACGAAGTCGAGGTGGCGCTGCCTGGGGGGTCCGTGGGCGGCCTGACGCAGCGTTTCGGGGGCGTGCCGCGGCTCGAGCCGGGGAGGGAGTTTGTGTTCTTTCTCTGGAAGGGGCCGAGTGGTCGGATCCAAATCACCGGCCTGAGCCAGGGGCTGTTCGGGGTTACCCAAGCTGCGGCAGGAGATCTCCGCGTAACCCGTAAGCCCAGTGGGGACCTGATGCTGGCTCCGAAGACGGGAGTTCGTGTTCAGGATCGCGCCATCGAGATGCCCTTGCGTGAGCTAGTGGCAAGGATCCAGTCGAAATTGGCCAACGGGAAGCAATGAGAAAAGTGGGTTCGCCGCCGGCGAAATGCATCTGGCTTCTGCTCGTACTTCTGGTGGCCCTTCCCGGCGGCTCCTCCGGCTACTACCACTTCGTCCACTATCCCTCGGCGTCGCCACCCTTCACGAGGGCCATCGAGAAGTTCGACCTCGGCTCCCTAATCGACGGGACGGCCTATTTCTACGTCAGCCGAGGCGGCCCACAATTGGGGACGAATGACAGCTATGAGGCTCTCGTCAGCCAGGTGCGGCAGGCGTTGTCGGTGTGGGATTCCGTGCCGAGCTCGGAGTTGCGGGTGGCCTACGGGGGGATCAGCGAGGGGCTTCCTGAAACGGCTTCTCCGGGCGGAGAAATACTCTTCGCCGAATTGCCGCCGGGGGTGATCGGTTTGGGTGGTCCCGTCACTCGAGCGGAGCAACGCGATGGCTTCATTCCGATTGTCCGGGCCCAAGTCATCCTCTCCAACGATCTAGCGAGTGGCGGTCGCCCGAGGCCGAGTTTCTCCGAGCAATTCTTCAATAGCCTCGTTCATGAGATCGGACATGCTCTCGGGCTGCAGCACTCGTTGACCGGGTCCGTAATGAGCACTGACGTCACCCGAGCGACTACACGAGCGTTGCCGCTCGCGGCCGATGATGTAGCAGGGCTGTCAGTAGCGTATCCGACAGCAAGCTTTCTGCGCACTTTCGGCAGCATCAGGGGACGAGTCGTTTCCGCGAGGGGACTCCCTATTCATCTGGCATCGGTGGTGGCGATCGGAGCTGGCGGGGGCGTCGTGGTCAGCTCCTTGACGGATCCCGACGGCCGGTATCAGATCCAAGGGCTGCTTCCGGGGCCGTACCGGGTCTACGTGCATCCCCTGCCCCCGGCAACACAAACCGGGCTGGGCCCCGCCAATCTGGTACTGCCGACAACGGACTCGGGCGAAACTATTGGGACAGGTGGAGCCTTCAAAACCGTCTTTTACGGGGGGTCTAATCGCCCCGTGGATTCTCCACCGGTCTGGGTAAATGCCGGCGCGTCAACCGAGGACGTTGGCTTTACGGTTACGGCGCTGGCCGACCTCGCGCTGCACAGCGTGACGACCTTTAGCTTCCCTGGGAACGGCGCTCCGGGCGCTCACCCTGCTTTCGTCGATAACCGCGAGCAGACGGCGTTCGTGTTGGCGACCGGGCCGGGATTGATTCAGAATCTGGCGCAGGTCTCCCTCGAAGTTGTGGGGTCCGACCTGAGACCGGCGCGACCGACCGTTTACGCCTTCGACCCACGCTTCGCTCGGATAGATCTTGCGATCTCTCCCTTCAGTGGCTCGGGGCCTAAGCCGCTTTTGTTTCGCCTGAAAGACGACATCTATGTTCTCCCGAGTGCAGTACGCCTCACTTCGCAGCGAGCGCCGGTGATCCACTGGATTGAACCCGACTTTCGCTTCCAGGAAGACGAGGTCTGGAGCGTACGGGGGTCGGACTTCGATCCTAGGGCGTTGGTTTACTTTGATGGACTGCCGGGAACGGTTGTCGATTTTGATGAATTCGGAGGTGGGGTCCGCGTCCGGCCGCCCCCGGGACCGCCGGGGCACCGAGCTGTCGTGACGGTGTACAACCCTGACGGCCAGAGCTCAGCGCTCACGCTCCCTGACGGCAACGTCGTGTTGCCCTACCCGGACGGTATTCCTCCTTCGCTCGTGCTGTCGCGTGACTCTGCCGAAGCCGACTCTGATGTCGTGGTCGAAATCGACGGTCTCGGGACGGACTTCGCGCCCGGCCAAACTGTCGTTGGATTCGGCACCAGCGACATCGTGACGCGGGACCTCGAAGTCCTGGGTCCCGAGCGGCTGCGGGTTGTGATCACCATTCGCCCTGAGACGGCACCCGGCCCGTATTTGGTCACCGTGACGAGCGGCCTGCAATTGGTCGAGGCGGCCCAGCGTTTTCGAGTAGACCCAACCAACCCGGACGACTCACGGCCCAAGCTCAAGTTCGGCGGGCTGGTCAATAGCGCCACCATGACAACGGACTTGTCGCCGGGGGTCCTGGCGACCTTATTCGGCTCAAATCTGAGTGCTGGGGGTGTGGGTATGCCGGTTCCCTCCGTTCTGCCCAACGTCACGGTCAACGGTCAGGAAGCGACGGTCCTGGCGGTGACTCCTGATCAGATCAATCTGCAGATTCCGGTCACGGTCGAACCGGGAGTCGCCGAGCTTCGAGTCCAGCGAGGGTCGGTCGTCAGCGAGCCGATGCTGATCAGGATTGCTCCAGTATCCCCCGGTCTGTTTCGCGCGGTAAGGAATGATGGCAGCACGGCTGGGGCGGACAACCCAGTGCAGCCAGGCGAGGAATTGCTGGTATTGGCAACTGGGCTAGGTGCACGCGACCTGCTCGGTTCGACAGGTGATTCCGGAGTTGTTCAGCTGGAGATCAACCGAGAACGGGTGGAACCCTTGTCGCTCCGTCGGGTGGCCGGCTTCCCCGGCCTTTATGCACTCGGGATGGCTGTTCCCGATCAGCTTCCGGCCAAGCCACTCTCCGTCTCACTGTTGGTCGAAGGCCGCCGCAGCAACACTCTGGCGCTGCCCGTGGCGAAGCCTCTCGACGACGCCTCGCCGATTTCCAAACTCAGATTGCAACGGGTAGCGATTCCCTAGCGCTGGGCTTGTCGGACACCTTCCCTCCTGCGCGTCGAAAAGCCGTGGCGGGCTCTCGATCCCGATTTCCGAATCTAGCGTGAAGTATCTCCATGACAGGTCTACTAATGCCTGGGCAGCGCGTATTACCGAAGCTATAATCAGTCATAGTCCCCTTCAGCGGGCCGCATGCGACTTTTTCTCGCCTTCCTCCTTTGTTGGTTCCCCATTATCGCCTCGGCGGAAGATGATCTTCAGCTCGAGGTGAGACGATTCCTGGATGTCTATCGGGTTGTCGAGCAGAACCTCGCCGACCCTATTGATCCTGAACGGGCGTTCTATCAGGGCGCAATCCCCTCCATGGTGCGCACGCTCGATCCGCACTCGGCTTTTCTGGACCGCGATCAATTCGAATCGCTGAAAGAAATGCAGCGCTCGACGGAAAAAGGCTTCGGTAGCGTGTTGGCGCTAAGCCCGGGACGCGTGATCGTCCTGCAGACGCTGCCCGGGAGTCCGTCGGCCCGTTCGGGACTGTCCGCAGGAGACGAGTTCGCCGCGGTCAACGGCCACCCGCTCGCACACTTGAGCATTCCCCAGCTTGCTGCGCTGCTGGGTCAGTCACGGCAGACCAAGGTGCAGCTCATGGTGAAACGTCCCACGTTGCCCAGGCTTCTCCCGATGACACTTGTGCCCGCCGAGGTGGCGGACCCCAGCGTCAGTCTAAAGCTCACCTTGAAACCGGGGATTGCTTACATCAAACTCGCTAATTTCGAGCGTGAAACGGCCAAAGATCTCGTGGAAGCCATCGACAGCGCAGGCGGGGCCGCTTTGCAGGGGCTGGTGCTCGATTTGCGAGGCAATCCCGGCGGTCTGGTCGAAGCGGCGTTACAAACGGCAGCGTTCTTTCTCGAGAGCGGACGAGAGATTCTATGGATCAGCGGTCGCGAGGGCGAGGACGAAGTGGTGCGAGTTCCCGACGGCTTTGAGCCCTACGAGTTTCCGATCGCGGTTCTGACTGACGCGCGGACCGCGAGTGCCGCGGAGTTGGTCGCCGGCGCTCTCCAAGACCATAAGCGCGCAACGATCGTCGGTGAGCCGACCTTCGGCAAGGGTCTGGTGCAGAGTGTCTTCGAGCTGTCCGAGGGAGCAGGGCTGGCACTGACGACCGCCGTGTATCTAACACCGAACAGGCGGTCGATCCAGCGGCCCTTGGGTGACTGCCGCCTCTTCATCCTGACACCCTGCGACGAACCACAACAGGGCGGTGCAGGATCAGAGACCGCTTCGCCCCCGCCGGCAGCGGACGCGGGGGGAATCAGCCCGGATACGATTGTCTATCCTCGAAGCCTTAGCCGCTTGGAGATGGTAATCGGGGCCAGCGGCTACTTCCTGGATTTCGCCCAACAGTATTCGAGCAAGGAGCCCGACATAACCATTGACTTTGAAGTATCTCCCCAGCTACTCGACCAGTTCCAGCTTTTCCTGTCGGAACGTCAGATAAGTCCCGGGCTGTCGGATTGGTCGGCCTCGCTTGATTTCATTCGCAGTCGTCTGAAGCAGGAGATTCTCAACTTCGCTCTGGGAGTCGCTAAGGGAGACGAGGTCGAAGTACGCCGCGATCCGCAAGTCAGGGCAGCGCTGCGCGCGATCGAAAATCGTTGAGTAACCAGGTTCGC
Source organism: Bryobacterales bacterium (assembly GCA_965222095.1). Taxonomy (GTDB): domain Bacteria; phylum Acidobacteriota; class Terriglobia; order Bryobacterales; family UBA6623. Next base: position 665,731 of record CBDCTD010000002.1, on the reverse strand, counting down.
GCTGTCACCCGTATCCGCTGAGCGGGGCCAGGGGAAAGGCCGTTTCAGGTCTTCTTGCTATAGAAGGCTGATCGATCTCTCCAACCTAACCTGGCAAGATCCCGTAGAGCATGGCTGGGCGGTCGTTTTGCCGAGACTTGCGGTCGTTGGCTCTACCAAATGACATTGATCGCATACTTGGTGAGCGCGGAATCGGACGTCACGATTGGCACGTTCTCAACCTGGCATTGCGCTACAAGCAGGCGATCAAACGGATCACGGTGATGATCGGGCAGTTCGAAGACGCGAAACACGTGAACCGCCTCGACGGCGAGAACACGGTCGATGCCGAGTCTCCTCAGATGTTCCTTAAAAAACTCGCGTGTCTCCGGAAGCCTGAGTTTTCCAGTCCGCACTCTCAAAGCGATCTCCCAGAGGCTGGCGGCGCTGAGCAGTAGCCGGTTGTCTTCGTCTCTCACGGCCTGCCGAGCTGCCGGGGACAGTTTCGCCTGCTGGCCACTAATGGCCCAGAGGAACACATTAGTGTCAATCAGAAGGTCCATCGCCCAGGAATCGTTCAATCTCCCCGTCGGTCATCGGAGCGTCCCAGCCTTCCTCGAAGGTGATCAGACCGGCGGCGCTCCCGAATTCCCTCTGCGATCGCTCTTCGACGCGAACGAGCTTGACGACTGGCTTGCCCGCTTTGGCGATAATGATCTCCTCTCCGGTCTGTGCTCTTTCAATCAGCTTAGAAAGCTGAGTCTTGGCTAGATGTATGTTTACTTTCACGACCTTATCTTAGCTAAGGTTGATTAGCTAAGTCTAGTCATTTGTAAGATGTGACGGACCGGGAGCCTATGGTGTTCTTGCATGCGTAAGCCAATCACATCGACGCACGCGCCCTCACAAATCGGGCCGGGCTTCGCCTAGGTCTTGACTCTACAGTGGACTATAAAGATTATACTGAGAGTGTCATGCCACAACCGAATCCCGGCCGGTCATTCGAGCATCTTAGAATTGGAGAGGTCGCCCGACAATCCGGGATGGGTGTAGAGTCACTCCGGTTCTACGAGAACCGCGGTCTGATCCAGCCGGTTGCGCGCACGCCCTCCGGGTACCGGCTCTACGATCCGTCGATCTTTGAGCGGCTTTCTTTCATCAAGAAAGCGCAGGCGGTCGGGTTCAGTCTCGACGAAATCGGACGAATCATCGCCGAAGCACGGACCGGCAAGCGACCTTGCGCGGAGGTGCGGCGCTTGGCTGCCGGCCGTCTCGAAGAGCTGGAGCAAAGGATAACCGAGCTCAAGAGGTATCGGAAAGAACTTCGAAAGACGCTAGAGGCGTGGGAGCGGGAAGGCGAAAAGGAGGGTATCGTCTGCGGACTCATCGAATCACTGAAGCCGGCGTCGCTCCATCCGCCCAACAGGGCAGGGAAGGGCAGAGGAAAGAGATCGCACCGCAGCTTGCTATGACCCCCCTATGACGATGGACAAGCCTAGTCTCGAAACGATCTTCCTCAAGGTCAAGGGCATGACTTGCGACGGTTGCGTGCGAGCCGTGAAGGGTCGTCTAGCATCCGTGCCAGGCGTCAAGGACGTCGACGTTGATCTAGTGACCGGCCGAGCGAACGTCACGGTCGACCCGGCCAAAGTTCAAGTGCCGGACCTCGAAGAGGCGGTGAAAGCCGCTGGTTACGAGGTTGACACCGTCGTCTCAGGGAACGGGGCTCGCGATCCCTCAGCTGGCGATTCATCGGGGTCGGCTTCCAACATTGTTTCCCCGAAGTTAGTTGCCCATTCCCCACAGACTGTACCGCCCACGGGCCTTGCCGGCATCGCCGCAGCGGCGCTAACTGCGTCCACGACCGAAAAGGCTGAACTCACGATCACCGGGATGACGTGTGCCGGCTGCGTTCACACCATCGAAAAGCGGCTGAAGTCTGTTTTCGGCGTGTCCGGTGCTGAGGTCAACCTAGCCACTGGCACGGCAGCCGTTGAGTTCAATCCCCACACGACGAGCATCGCCCGGCTTCGCCAAGCCGTCGAGGAAGCCGGGTACGCAGCCCGGGAGACCTCCGCCCACCCTCCGGACGGAAGCGACGAAGAATCCGAGTCCCGAAGATGGAGACGAAAACTCCTCGTTTCCACCCTGTTCACGGCACCCCTGCTTGTGCTCGCGATGTCTCACGGGTCGATCGCATTTCCAGGCATGAACTGGGTGCAGTTGCTATTGACGCTGCCGGTGGTCTTCTACGGAGGCAGCCAGTTCTACCGCGCCGCTTGGGCAGCGGCACGCCACCGGACTTCCGACATGAATACGCTGATCGCCGTGGGTACCGGCTCGGCGTTTCTCTACTCAACGGTTGAGACGATTGCACCTGGGCTCGTTCTGGGGCCCAGCACCGCGGGCCGACCCGCTCCGGTCTACTTTGAGACGGCGGCGGCCATCATCACGTTGATCCTTCTCGGCCGCATGCTCGAAGCCCGCGCACGGGGCCGAACGTCGTCTGCTATTCGCAGCTTGGTTGGTTTGCAGGCAAAAACCGCCCGCGTTGTTCGTGACAACGTTGAAGCAGACCTGCCGATCGAGCAGGTTCGCGTCGGAGACGTCGTTGTCGTCCGCCCGGGAGAGAAAATCCCGGTGGACGGTACCGTGCTCGAGGGCCGCTCGACCGTCGACGAGTCGATGCTGACGGGCGAGAGCATTCCGACTGAAAAAGCGCCCGGCGATCAAGTCTTCGGTGGAACACTGAACGGAGCCGGCAGCTTTCGCTTCGAAGCTCGCAAAGTCGGCGGCGAGACGATCCTGGCCCAGATTGTCGAGCTAGTCCGAAAAGCGCAGCAGTCGAAGGCGCCCATCGCGCGGTTGGCTGATGTGATCAGCGGCTACTTCACTCCCATCGTTATTGGGATTGCAGTGATTACGTTCGCCGCCTGGTTCTTGCTGTCGCCGCCGGACGAGCGTTTGCGGCTAGCCGTGCTGAACGCCGTTGCCGTGCTGATTATCGCTTGCCCTTGTGCCATGGGCTTGGCCGCTCCGACTGCCGTGATGGTGGGCATCGGACGCGCTGCCGAAAACGGCATTCTGATTAGAAATGGGGCGGCTCTCGAGGTTTCCCACAAGATCGGCATCATCGTTTTCGACAAGACGGGAACCATCACAACGGGCCGGCCGAAGGTGACGGAGGTGATCCCCTTAAGCGGCGTTTCGGAAGCCGGCGTTCTTGTCGCGGTTGCCTCGATTGAACGTCAGTCCGAGCACCCGCTGGGCGAGGCGATCGTTCGGGAGCTCGAGAACCGCGGCTTAAAGGCGGAGAAACCCGAGGCGTTTCAAGCGATTCCCGGGCAGGGGGTCGAAGCCCGGCTAAAAGGGGTGAGCTGGCTGGTGGGGAGCGCCGCGTTCTTGCGCCACCAAGGGGTGGACACGGTAGCCGCTGAGAAGGTTGGACAGCAGGCGGCAGAGGATGGGAAAACGGTCATCCTCGCCGCGCGGGACGGCACTTTAGCAGGAGCAATCGCCGTAGCCGACACGCCCAAACCGGGGGCCAGGGAAACGATCCTCAAACTCAAACAAACTGGTCTGAAAGTGGCGATGATGAGCGGCGACAATCGCCAGACGGCTGAGGCGGTAGCGTTTCAAGTCGGCATCGACGACGTGCTGGCCGAAGTCCTGCCGGACCGCAAGGCACAAGAGGTGGAGAAACTGCAGTCGCAAAGCCGGCTCGTGGCCATGGTCGGCGACGGCATCAACGATGCGCCCGCATTGGCCCAAGCCGACCTCGGCATTGCGATTGGCGCGGGAACCGATGTGGCGATTGAAACCGCGGATATTGTCCTGGTGGGCAACGAGTTGCGAGGCGTCGCCGCCGCGATCGAGATCTCCCGCAAGGCTGTGGCTACGATTAAACAAAACCTGTTTTGGGCATTCGCCTACAACGTCATAGGCATCCCTATCGCCGCCGGGGTTCTCTATCCTTGGACAGGGTGGCTGCTGTCACCGATCCTGGCTTCCGCGGCGATGGCTTTTTCGAGCGTTTCCGTGGTGACAAACAGTTTGCGCCTGCGATCGTTCCGACCGAGTGTGTAGGTATTCACGCGCTGATAGAATGGGTGGGTAAGGACACCATGGCAACGCAGACACTGTTGACTGTTGAGAAGTTCTTGGAGCTACCCGATCAGGAGGGCGTGATCCGAGAACTTGATGAGGGCCGAATTATTGAGATGTCCGCACCGAGCTTTCCGCATGCGGTGATCGTGGCAAGGATCACCCATCTACTCATGGTCTTCACCGAAAAGACCGGGTCAGAATTCATCGTGGCTGTGGGATCCGGATTCGCTTTGGCTGCCGATACGATGCGGATCCCGGACGTGTTTCTGATCCGCAAGCCGGCGGCACGCGACGCGCCGGTGATTCGAGGCGGCGCTCTAGCCGTCGCCCCTGACCTAGCAGTGGAAGTCGTCTCACCGTCGGACTCAGCCAGCGACCTTGACCGCAAGGGCCATCAGTACCTCGCCGCGGGAGCGCCTCTGGTGTGGGTAATCTATCCCGTGACAAAAACCATCATGGTGTACCGCAAGAGCGGCGAGCGACAGGAGTTTGCAGTAGGCCAACAAGTCTCCGATCGCGAGCTACTGCCGGGGTTGAGCATCCCCGTGGATAGGGTTTTCGCGGACCTCGAAGGCTAAGTCCTCTACAGTTTTGTTTTCCTGGTGAAAGCACCCCGCCGCATCGGCAAGATCGCCGACCGCCCTTACATTGAAGTGACGCGAAAGGGATCGTGGACCTCGACCGAACCGTATCGCTGCTCGTGGTTCAAGTCCTCGCTGTAAAGCGTGTGCGCCCCTAGGCCTTCGGCAGCGGCAATGATGGTGCCGTCCCAGTAGGAAATCCGATGGCGTTCGCTGATCTCGACAGCCACTTTGACGAGCGCGTTGTCGATGGCCAGGCAGGGAAACGCCTCTAGGTGCTCGATCCACTCCAATGCACGTTCCGCCGACAACGGGCTCTCGATCTTTCGAGTGACGGTCACATAGAACTCTTGCAGGACTTGCGCGGAGAGGCAGAAGTCCTGGCTCTCGATTAGCTCCAGGGCTCGTTTGCGCTTCGCCTCTTCGGCACCGCGCCCGGCTGCGGCGTAAACCAGGATGTTCGTATCGAGAAAACAGTCAGCGCTCATGTAGCTCGCCGCGGTTCCATGACTTCCGCCCGATGCGCGCCCGCGATCGGTTGCTTAGACTGCGAAGTCGTGTCCGCGCGTTTTGTGCCCGGTCCTGGCGTTTTGCGATGTTGGTAAGAAATTCGCGGACGAGGGCATTGATCGAGGAGTTGCGCTCAGCCGCGTAGCGCCGAACCTCTGCCAGAACGTTCTCGTCCGCGCTGAGGGTGATGTTCTTCACATACACAGTTTATGTGTAACTGTGTATGTGAGTCAAGCGTTCGTGATGGGAAGGCGATTCGCCCGCTTCGACAGGTTACACCGGAACCAAAACCCCGCGTCCAGGGATTTGACCGTCGATCAGGTCGTGCATTGCTTCGTTCACCTGATCGAGAGGGTATATTCGGGTGGCCAACTTCACCTTGCCCTGGCCCGCCAGAATCATCAATTCCGCGAGTTCCGTGAAGTTGCCCACCAGATTGCCGACGATGTTGAACTCGTCCACGATCATGTCGATGGTCGGGAGCTGAATCACGCCGCCATAGCCAATCACGAAGTAGGTACCGCCTTTACGCAGCATTTTCATCGCCAGCTCAGGCGTGCCCTTCTCGCCGACGAAGTCGATGACGGCGTTGGCGCCACCGTCGGTGAGACGCTGGATCTCGTCTACGGCGCCCTTGTCGCCGAGCACGCGGTGCTCGAAGTGCATTTCCTCAGCCAGCGCCAAGGCTCGTGTCGAGGTGTCGACTACTATGATCGTGGCGGCACAAAGGGTGCGAAGAACCTGCGCGGCGATGTGCCCCAGGCCGCCGAAACCGAGAATGACCGCCGTCATTCCGGGTCGCAAGATTTCCGACGCTTTGCGGGCCGCGCGGTAGGCGGTCAGCCCGGCGTCCGCGTATGGCGCCACATCTTTGGGATCGAGCTGAGGAGGCAGTTTGATGAGGCAGCGTTCTTTGGTATGGAGAAGTTGCGCAAAGCCGCCATCTCGGGTGATCCCCGGGAAGTGACTGTCCTCGCAATGCATGTCTTCGCCCCGCCGGCACGCCGGGCAAGTGCCGTCTGTGACAAGCGGATGCACGATCACCGGGTCGCCGGTTTTCACGGTGCGGACCGAGGAACCTACCTCATCGACCCAGCCCGCGTTCTCGTGACCGAGGATATAGGGCAGCGGTCGGTCGACTTTTTCGCGCCAGATTCCCTCGACGATGTGCAGGTCCGTTCTGCAAAGCCCCGCTCCTCCGACGCGCACGATAACGTCATCGGGTTCTTGGACTTTCGGCTCGGCGAGATCTTCCACTCGCAGAAGTTCCGCTCTTTTGAGGGTCTCATCAAATTCATGAAGTCGAGCTGCTTGCATGGTCTATCCCTTCCACAAAGGTCTAAGGAATCGCGTCTTTCACGGTTCCAGACCGCATCAACCGCCCGAGCCGTTGGTTAGCTCGACGCCGATCGGATCCTGACGCAGTGTCTCCCGTTGGGCGGCAATGTCAATCCCGTAAAGGCGGGCCGCGTTCTCCCCCAAGATCTTGCGCTTCGCCTGGGGAGTCAAATCCACTCCGTATTCCTGCTTAATGTCGTCGGGGATCTCGAACGACCAGAGTTTCTCGACGATCCATTTCGGCGACCAGATAGCGTAGTCGCTCGAGAAAAGCAGCCGGTCTTCGTCGAGCCAAAAGAGCAGGTTGGCCATCATTTCGGCGAAATACCTGGGGCGGCTGTGAACAAAGGCGGTGGCAACCGCCAGGCCGGCGTACACATTCTTTTCCTGCGTGGCGATCCAGCAGAAGTCCTCCAGTCGCGGCAGGCCGACGTGTTCGACGATGAAGTTGAGGTCGGGAAAGTCAGTGGCAACCTGGTCCACATCCGAAACATCGAAGCTATCTTTGTCGAGCGGGTAGATCGTCGGTCCCTTGTGAACGTGAATGTTCTTGATCCCCAGTTCCATACAAGCCTCAAAGTGCTTGTAGGCCCAGGGGATCTTCAACGACCAGCCCCGCGATCCGTTTCGCCACTCCGCCGTGTAGAGCTTGAGACCTTGTATCGGATATTCCTCGATCATCTGATGGAATTCGTCGAGACCCTTCTGTTCGGCCCGCGGGTCGAACGATCCGCAGAGGATGAACCGATGGGGATACTTTTCCTTCAAGATGTTGTTCTGGATGTGCGAATTGAATCCGTTCTTGAAGAACTCGTACAGATACGTGGAGGTCATGATACTCATGTCCACGTGGCCTTTGAAGAACAGATCCTGAATCATGGTCTGCTCATCGTATTTGCAATACTTTTCAAACGGCCACTTATATTCCTCCGGACTCAGTGCGTTGTGATAGTCGTAGAAGCAGCGGATCCAACCTTCACCGTACTTGTTGCGCCAGTTTTCCGGGCTGGCATCCCAAAAGTGAGTGTGCCCATCAATGACAAAAACTTCCTCACCATCAGCCTGATACATGCTGACCTCCAATTTGTACGAAAGCTCCAGGCGCTTCGGCTTTGCGCGCGTCGAGCAGAGCCGAGCAGACAGCAGCGTTTGCTTCGAGCGAGAGCCGAACCGTCCGGGCTTCCCTAAGATGCCGCTTAAGACGGTGGGCGGGAATCGGTCTGTCTTCAGAATCCGTAATCAAGAACGCAGTGGGTGAGCAATTCAAGCCCAGTTCGTCCCGACGCTCAAGATAACGTTGCGCAGCCTGACCCGCCTCGACGGAAAGCGCATCACCACTTGGCCGCCGGACGCGGCAGAATCTCCCTTCGATGGTCAGGTGCTCGACACGAAGACCCGAGATCTCCTGCAGCGATAAACCGGTGGTCAAGCTCCTCAGGAATTGCTCCTGGCGCTTGATGAAGCCCTTCCGGAGGAACAAGAGCCGCAAGTCGTCGAGATCCCCGGTGGCTTCTCCGGGAAAGGCTTCCGAGAATCGTTTACCAACGTTCACCGCCGCTTCAATCGCCTGCGACTCGAAATGATCTTTCAAGCGGACGGTGACGGCCGTGACGCCGTGAGTAGCAAGGAGCCTCTGGCGAATATCTTCCGCCATCAGATAAGCAAAAGCGGCCGCGCACCAGAAAGTGGGCAACCTTAGCTCTACGGTGACCGCCCCCTCCTGGATTTGGAGCGACTCAACGAAGCCCCTCTCGAGAATGGATTCATCGAGCTCCGGGTCAAGGACTTGACCAAGTTTTTCCAGCAGCTCATCCTTACAGACTGGGGTTTGCGTTATTTCTCGTTCGAGGGGCACGCCGGCGAGGTCTCCGCTTTAAGATTGCCTGAGTCTATCACTTTTCGGCGGGGCTCGACCGGCATTGGTCCGAAATGTGACCGGAGGAGAAAACATCGCGATGGAGCCGACCTCCCGAGTACACTATCGCCGCGAGGAGGCCCAAAAGGATTTAGCCACCGAGGAAGATGGCGCCGCCATCGGGCGGATTCGGATGCGCACGATTGCGGACGCCTCCGGGGACAGCCTGATGGCCTTCGTCGGCGAGTCGATCGAACCCGGCAGTGTGGTCCATACCGACGGATGGCTGGGCTACGAGCCGCTCGAACGCCATGGGTATCGCCACCAAGTGAGCTACCTGGACGGACAACCGGCCCGTACGTCGGAGCTGCTGCCCCGGGTGCACGGGGTGGTGTCGTTATTGAAGCGCTGGCTGCTCAGGACGCATCAAGGAGCCGTCAGCCACGAGCATCTCGATTACTATCTCGACGAATTCACCTTGCGCTGCAATCGCCGCAAGTCAAGGAGTCGTGGCAAGCTCTTCTACTGCCTAGTTCAGCAGGCCGTCGCCGTAGAACCAACGCCCTACAAATCGATGCTCGGAGGCGTCCCCAAAAGCCCGAAGGGCAACCACAACATGTAGTGGCCATTTCGAGCTACCTGAGTCAAGTGAGTACCCATCAAGGCGGGTTTGTTGTGGTGCCCAGGGTGGGAGTCGAACCCACACGGTGCATAGCACCAAAGGATTTTAAGTCCTTTGCGTCTACCAGTTCCGCCACCCGGGCAAACTTACGGCATCTCAATAGGTTATCAGCACTCAAGCTTCAGGTTGAACAACGATTCCTTAGGACCCCCCTCCTTGGGACGGCTTTCGGCTCAGCCAAACGTGTTGTGTTATCATTGGCTGCTCCTCTCTCAGAGGGGCTGTCTTAAGAAGAGGGGGGCGTTGGCCGGAGACGGCGCCCGTTACGCGGAAAGGTTTCCGAATTCACGAAGCCGGTGGCGATGAAGAACATGCGCATTGTTGACTGTGACGTCCACGTACACGAACTGCCGGAGGAGCTCGCCGAGCATTGCGAGATGCCGTGGCGCAAGGCTGTCGAGGCGATAGCGCCGGACTCTGCTGTCTCGTCCCGCTTCGGCTCCGTGGGTGACTACGTCGTGCCGGGTTTGGCGCAGGGATCAGGGGACGGGTCGGATCCTCTATGGCCGGGCGGTCAGAATCGCCCCATGTTCGTCACGTCACCCGCGCAGTGCCGGCAGGACTTGGACTCCTTGGGGATCGATTCGGCGATTCTCTTTCCTGATCATCTCCTGAAACTGGCTCTCCAGGTAAACGTCGACTACGCGATGGCTGTGGCAAGAGCCTACAACAGGTGGTTGATCGACAAATGGTTGAGCAACACGGAGGGATTCTACGGGGCGCTTTGTCTAGCCCCTCAAGACCCCGAAGGCTCCGCGGAGGAGATCAGGAAGCTAGGAAAAAAACACAAAATGGTGTGCGCCTACCTTCCAGCGGCCGGGATCAATCCGCTTTACGGAAACAAGAAATACCATCCCATCTACGAAGCGGCACAAGAAGTCGGTTTGCCGGTGGCGGTACACGGTCTAGCGATCTGCTATCCGACGTTTCCCTGTCAGATGGAGCAGTTTGATGAAGTGGGCCGCCATGGGTTCGGCCATTCCTTGGAAATGGCCGTGAACTTCTTTCATATGATGTGCAACGGAATTCCCGTAAGGTTTCCGGACCTAAAGGTCAGTTTCAATGAAGGAGGATTGGCCTGGGTTCCGTGGGTGATGATGAGGCTCAATAACGAGTACCATGAGTGGCGGGGACGCCTGCTCCCTTTTTTCAAAGAACGCCCGAGCCACTATTTGAAGAACTTTCGCTTTTCCACTCAGCCTGCCGAAGAGCCGGAGAAACCGGAGGACTACTTAAAGCTCCTCGAGCTCATTGGTGACTTCGAGAACATCATTTACGCCTCCGACTGGCCTCATCACGACTTCGATCACCCATCCAGGATCCTGAACTATCCCATGCCGGAAGAAGTCAAGCGACAGATCATGGGTGAGAACGCGGCGCAGTTCTTCGATATCCCCAGCAGGTAGGAGCCCGTGGTAAGAGTAAACTTCGCGAAAAATCGGGTACAGCCAGCCAAGTCGCTTCAGGCTGAGCCGGTTGTTTCGAGGGCCATGACGGGGAGCGAATTGGAGGCAGTCCCCGTTTTTCTCTCCCGAACTACTTTTGCCACCGGGAGCTAGAGTGCGATGGCCGACCATGAACTGATAGACGAATCTGAGATCCCTGAGGGGTCGAGCAAACTCCTGACACTCGATGGAATCGAGATTGGGATCATCAAGTCCAATGGCCGCTGCTACGCCTTCAGAAACCAATGTCCTCACGAAGGCGGACCGGTCTGTACCGGCACGATTACCGGCGCCCTTGCACAAGGCCCCGAGACGGAATGGAAACTCATCTGGGAGAGAGAAGGGGAAATCCTTTATTGCCCTTGGCATGGTTCCGACTTTGACATCACGACAGGGGAAGCCATTTCCCGAAAGGGACTACGCCTTCAGACGTACCCGCTGAAAGTAGAACAGGGGAAGCTGAAGATCACATTGTGACAGTGGCTTGGCGGGCACCCGCGTGCTGTGGAGCAAGGTTCCCATCCGCTTCAGATTCGCGTACGCGGGCGCAATGAATTGCGCCCTTACTTGACTGAAAGGAAACTCTCGGCCAGAGCTAGGGCTTTGTTCAGCACTCTCATCTTCGGCACAGGCGTTCCTTAGCAGCTTCGACCGATTTTCACAGAGCCTACCTCTAACACGGGCGGTCAGACAAGCAAGATTGCTTGTCCCACTTCGTTCTTCAGCAGTCCGTTAGGAGGGAAAGGCAGCGGGCCCGTGCTATCGGTCGCGGAGCAAAAGGCCGCGGATCTCAACGGCGAGATCCGCGCTACGGGTCTTTCATGCCGTCGGCAGCACGGACTTGAGGAACGCGATCCCCCGTCGCGCTAGCTCGTCTTGCGAAGCAGCATACGGATGCCAGGCGCGTGCCAGGTGGGCCAGCTGACCGGCAGCGTTGAAGGATTCGATGATCCCGTAGCCTTGGTAGTCGATGTCCCGTAGGGCTTGTGCGATTTCCGCCCAGGGCAGGTGTCCTTCACCGGGAGTGCCGCGATTGCTGGCGCTGGCGTGCAGATGGTACAGCTTATCGCCCGCGGCGCGAATGGCCTCCCTCAAGTCAGTTTCCTCAATGCTCATGTGAAAGCAATCGAGATGGATGCCGACAGCAGGGTGGCCGACCTGGTCGATTAACGCACGAGCCTCGGCGGCCGTCGTGACCAAGTTGGTTTCGTAGCGGTTCAGTACCTCCACACCGAACCTCACCCCTGCTTTAGCCGAGTGTTCCCCGATGTCGTGGAGACTCTCGGCGGCGAACAAGAGCCGCGTGTTACGCTCGGACTCGGTGACTGGCTGATCACATCCGGCGGCGACGACCGCACCAGTGAAAACCGTCGAGCCAGCCTCCGCGGTGAGGTCCACGCAACGCTTGGCATGCTCGAGTCCTTGGTTTCGAACAGCAGGGTCCTCGCTCGCGAAATCGCGTTGGGGGCCAAAGATTCCAACCACCGAGCACTCCATCTGGTGGTCGGCCAGCGCTCGGCGCAGCAGCTTCGCATCGACTGCGCCGTCGTCCTCTATGGCAAACTCAACGACGTCCGCGCCCATGGACTTCGCCTTGTCGATCAACCCTAGATCGCGGTCCGTGCGAAACGGGGAAACCCAAATCCAGAAATTCGGTCCGATTTTCATAGTGGCGGCCTATTCGGGAAGCTGCAGCCCACTTTACTCGAACCACAGAGCCGTGGGGGTCTTTTTTGGCATGACCCTTTGGAGTAATTCGACGGCCAGTTCGAACCCTTCTTCCGGCTCGATCAGGGGGTCCTCGTGTTCGATGGATAGAACGTCGTCGTAGCCCACGACCCTCAGCGTGATGATGTAATCACGCCAGAAGTCTTCCGCGTGACCGTAGCCGACGGTGCGGAACACCCAACTCCGTCTGCCTCTTTGCTGGAAGTCTTTACGGTCGAGGATGCCGTTGACTCGAACCACATGGGGGTCAGGCTTGCTGTCTTTTGCGTGGGCGTGCCCGATCAAGTGCCCGACTGTGCGGACCACTTCGATGACGTCCATGCCCTGCCAAAACAGGTGCGAGGGGTCCATGTTGCAGCCTACGACCGGTCCGACTTCGTCGTGCAGCTGGAGCAGGCTTTCCGGCTTGAATACCATGTCGACGGGATGCATCTCGAAGCAAAGGCGGACGCCATGGTCTTCGGCGATCTTGCCGTGCTCTTTCCAATAGGGGACGAGCCGCTCGTCCCACTGATAGCGATACATGTCGATCAAGTACGGAGGGTAAGGATAAAGAATCCAGTTCGGCACCTTCTCACCGGGTGCTGCCTCGGGCAGGCCGGCCAAGAGGGTCATGCGGGTCACGCCGAGTTTTTCCGCCAGGGCACAGGTGTCACGAAATTCCCGATCGTAACCCTCAGCAATGGCCGGATCGGGATGCAGGGGTTCCCCATGCATGGCAAAGGCGCTGAGGGTCAGGTCAAACTCGGCCAGCGTGTCCGTGAACGTTCCTAAGGCGGACTCGTCCTTCAACAACTGAGCCGGATCGCAATGGTTCTTGGGGAAGAAACCCCCGGCGCCGATTTCGATGTAGCTCAGCCCGAGATCGTGCATCCGCTGGGCTGCTTCCCGCAATGGACGGTTGACGAAAACAGTCGTTATGGCTCCGAGTTTCATAAGGTCCTCCTCGCCCCCTTTCTCACCACCCGATGCCCGAAAATGAAGCCGGCCGAACTTGAAACCAGGACCGATAGGAGTGGAGGTCGCTAACCTGTAGTGCGGCCCGCCTCCATACACTCTCTGTTAGAGATGTAGGCTTAGGCTAGGTGTCTCCGCCCCACTCAGGATACCGCCTAGCACGCCCACCAACAACGCCAGCGCGTAGCCTTTGTAGCGGCCGAACGGCAGAGGATAGTCGAACCCGCGAGAAGCTGGGTCTATCCTACTTTGATCTCACCCCGCATTTTCAATTTGATGTATGACCTCCCGACCTTCCAGCGGCCTTCAGCGTCTTTATTCATAGGGGCTAGATCCCGATGAGGACGCCATGGAGGCCGACACCCAATGGGTGAAAAACAAACCAAGCCATTCCAGCTAAGTTTCAACGGCTTGTTGAAAGTCGATTTCCAAGGATCGCACGTCACTTCCGACGGCGGCCTGCTGCTAGTCCGCGAGTTGGACGAGCGACTCGGACTCGGCAAGTTGATCAACGAGCATCTCAGCGACTCCCGGCAAGGCACAAACAAGCAGTTCACGCTCGCTGATCTGTTGCGGCAGTCGGTCTACAGCCGCTTGGCGGGCTACGAGGACCTCAACGACGCCGAGCGGATTTCGATCGATCCGACGTTTCGGCTGATCGGTTCGCAGAAGATCTGGGATCGCGGTGCGGCCTTGACCTCGACGCTGCACGGCTTCGAGACGGAGATGCTGGCGAGCGAAGAGAACCTGCTGGGGCTGATGGCGCTGAACCGAGGGCTGGTCGGGCAAGGGGAGGCGTTCGACGACTCCGAGCGGGTCGTTCTGGACATGGACTCCACCGAGAGTCCGGTCCATGGCCAACAGGAAGGCAGTGCCTACAACGGACACTTCGAATCGGTCTGCTATCACCCGCTGTTGCTGTTCAATCAGCACGGCGATTGTCTGGCGGCGAAGCTGCGTCCCGGCAACGTGCACAGCGCCGAGGACTGGGGCGAGCTGCTACTGCCGGAGATCGAGCGCCAACAGGCCGAAGGCAAGCAGGTCACTTTGCGCGCCGATGCCGCCTTTGCCAAGCCGGAGATCTACGAGGCGCTGGAGGAGCGCGGCGCGGACTATGCGATCCGCATTCCGGCCAACAAGAGCCTGGAGCTGGAGATCGAAGACATCCTGTTTCGGCCACCGGGAAGGCCCTCCCGCAAGCCGCTGGTGCGCTACAAGAGTTTTCGCTATCAGGCGGAGAGTTGGTCCCAACCTCGGCGCATCGTGGCCAAGGTCGAGCACCATCAGGGCGAGCTATTCCCGCGCGTCGAATTCGTTGTGACCAGCATGAGCTTGCCGAGCCGTTCGGTGGTGCGTTTCTACAACAAGCGCGGCACGGCGGAGCAGTGGATCAAAGAAGGTAAGCAGGCCACGCACTGGACGCGGCTGTCGTGCCATCGCTTTCGGGCCAACGAGGTACGGCTACAACTGAGCGTGCTGGCCTACAACCTGGGGAACCTATGGCGGAGGCTCGGGCTGCCGCAACGGATCAAGAGCTGGTCGCTGACGAGCTTGCAGCACCGGTTGATGAAGACCGGCGGTCGGCTGATTAAACACGCGCGGTATTACTGGCTCTTGTTCGCGGAGGGACATCTGAACCGGCGGCTGTTTGGCGACATGCTGCGGAGGATCTGGGCGCTGCCTGTGCCGGGCGGGTAGCACCGCACTTGGCGAATGCGAAATCTGTGTACTGAGGACGGAAGCTCGGAGGGGTGTCTGCGAAATTGACTTCGCAGCGGCGGATCAGCCCCCATGAGGGGCAAGAAGGGGGCTCGATCGGTCCCGCCTCAGCCGCCGCCTCTACCGGGTGGAGAAATGGTTGCGCTTCGCCGGGTGAGGGTGTAGACTCGTGCCGTCAGAGCAGCTAAATCGGAAATCCTGGACTTCATGAAAGGCGATACTATGTGACGCCTCCTCCGGAGACTGCGGTTAGCGGCTTCCCCCCCCTCCGGCCGATATGAGGGGAGACGGTCGTGGGCTTCGGACCGAAGGATGTCGTTCCCGCCGACAAACCTCGCAAACACAGCAGGCTGAAGGCGCCGATAGCAGGTGCCGAACCATGTTCAAGATCCCGATCTGTTCGCAACGAGAAAGCAATGAACCACAGTCTTCCCGAATACGAACCCGACCGAACCGTCACACCGGACGAGTACCAACCCTACATCGGTAAAGAGGGAGTCGATCGCCTGAAAGGGCTGGCGGACTCCGTGTCCGGCAAGCGCTGGGCCAGCCTGAGCAGCACCTTCCAGGGGGGCGGCGTTGCCGAGATGCTCCACAGCGTCATTCCGCTGGTTAGGAGCATGGGCATCGATGCCAGCTGGGCAGTGATAGAGGGCCCCCAGGAGTTCTTTCAGGTCACGAAGAAGTTTCACAACTTGCTGCAAGGAGTCGAGCAGCCTATCACGCTCGGGGAGCTATTCGAGCAGTACCTCGGCACCATCGAGGCGAACGCCGAGAAGACCAACATCGCCGCGGATATGATTGTCGTCCACGATCCGCAGCCGATCGGCTTGACGGCTTCCGGTTCATTCTTCGGCAATGTGCTATGGCGCTGCCACATCGACACCTCGGCGCCGAACCCCACGCTCTGGCGCTTCGTTCTGCCCTATATCAATCAGTGTGCCGGCGCGATCTTTACCCAACCGGAATTCGTCGGAGCGGGCCTGAACGTCCCGGTCTATCAAATCGCTCCCTGTATCGATCCTCTAGTCGATAAGAACCAGCTCTACAACGAGCGGGACGCCTTGGCCACGCTAGACGGACTTTTCACCGAACACAATGTGGACCCCGGACGGCCGATCCTGGCTGCGATCTCGCGCTACGACATCCACAAGAATCAAGGGACGGTCCTAGAGGCCTTCCGAAAGCTACGCGAGGAAAGAACCTACCCCGCGCCCCCCTATCTCATCTTCTTGGGGAATACGGCACCCGACGACCCCGAAGGCGAGGGCATGCTGGCCTCGCTACGGGAGCAGGCCGGGGACGACCCCGACGTTCGTTTTTGGGTCAATGTCCCCGATAACGACCGCGTGGTGGGTGCGTTGATGCACTTGGCACGGAGCTTCATCCACATTCCTACCCGGGAAGGCTTTGGCCTGGTCGTTACGGAGGCTCTCTGGCAAGGCACGCCGGTCGTCGGCTCGAACGTCGGCGGCGTGATCAAGCAGGTTGTCGACGGTAAGACCGGCTATGTAGTAGGTCCCAAGGATGTCGAAGCCATTGCTTCTCGCATGGCCCGGGTTCTCGACGATCCTGAGGAAGCCGACGCACTTGGCAAGGGCGGACGGGAGCACGTGCGCCGGAACTTCTTGTTGCCGGAACTGGTTTCTCGTTATCTCACCCTGCTGCGCTACTACAGTGGCGTCAGCGACGCACTTCCTCCCTTTCGGCTTGATAGCGTCGCTCACAACGAGATAGCTCAAGCGCTCAGACCAAGCCATCCTCGAGTCCCGACCCCGCTGGTCGACGGCGACCTAACTCGCCTTCGAGACATTCGTTCGGCTGCCACCTCGTCACCACCACAACTGGCCGGCGAGTAGCGCTGGGCGCCTGCTCCACCTGGGGCCTCAAACGAACCTCGGACACGAACATGTCGTGCGGTCGGAACTCCTCGCCGCTCAGCCGGCGTCTGCTACTCCACAACGCCGCGCCGGGTCTTGGGGCATCCTAGGGACCGTCCGAACTTCACCCATCTCTCCATCTCCGCCGCAGGAACCTCAGCCAGTCACACCACTTCAAAAATCCCATCTCCCTATTTGCGAAGATGGCCCTGCAAGACCACCTCAGTGAGTTTAGGGTATTACGCTGTCGTTCGTGCGGTGGACGTTTGTGACAGATGCACTACCAAACACGTTAGGGCTCGGAGCAAATGTGGGTGGCGATTCGAGCGCGGCACTTGTTGAACGCGGCCCCCGACGATGGTAGAGTATGTCACCCTTAGCCCAGCAGGAGAGGAGAGATCCTCAGCCGTACGTGCGACCTTTGGTTCAGAGCAATGACCGATGATATGCAACGTCGACGATTTCCTCTACGGGTGTTTTATTGGACCCTGGTGCTGGTTATAGGCACCGGTCCGTCGCGGTCGGCCGACTGGCCAGAGTTTCGAGGGCCCACGGGACAAGGTCAGTCGACCGATACCGGGATCCCGCTTCACTGGAGCGAGTCGGAAAACATTGCCTGGAAGGTGCCGATTCCCGGTCAAGGCTGGTCGTCTCCGGTGATAGAAGGCGGAGAGATCTGGTTGACGACGGCTGAGGGAAACAGCTCCCTGAAGGTCTTGGCGATCGAGGCGGCGTCGGGTCTTACTCGGCAGGCTATCGAGGTTTTTCGCCACCCGAGCCCGCCCTCCATTCACAGAAAGAACAGCTACGCCTCTCCCACGCCCATTCTGGAAGGCGATCGCGTCTATGTTCACTTCGGGACACTGGGGACGGCTGCACTGAGCAGAGAGGGCAAGATTCTGTGGACCAACCAGGAGCTAGGTTACGAGCATGGTCACGGTCCGGGAGGCTCCCCCGCCTTGGCGGGCGGCTTGCTTGTGATCAGTTGCGACGGCACCGATCGGCAATATGTCGTCGCGCTGGACAAAAACACGGGGGAGATTCGCTGGCGCAAGAATCGGCGGGTTGGAGCCATGGCCTACACGACACCACTAGTCATCGAGCCCGATGGCAGCCAGCAGGTCGTCAGCTCCGGTGGCAATCGGGCCGTTTCTTACGATCTGAAAACGGGCGAACCTCTATGGTGGGTTGGCTACGACGGATTCTCTTTGATAACACGGCCTGTTTTCGGACACGGCCTTGTCTACCTCACCTCGGGCTACAATCGAGCGGTTCTGCTTGCCGTTCGTCCCGACGGGCGCGGCGACGTGTCGAATTCGCACGTCGCGTGGAGGCTGGATCGCGGTGCGCCGAACACACCCTCTCCGCTTTTGGTCGGAGACGAGATCTACGTCGTCAGTGACCGCGGCATCGCGAGCTGCCTGGACGCCCGCTCGGGAAAACTCCACTGGCGGCAGCGGCTGGGCGGAAGCTTCTCGGCCTCACCGGTCTACGCTGATGGCCGCATCTACTTTCTAAACGAAAGCGGCGAAACAAGTGTTGTCAAACCTGGAACGAGCTTCGAGCGGCTGGCACACAACACACTCCCGGGAAGAACGCTGGCCTCGCTAGCCGTTGCCGACGGGGCGATCTTCCTGCGCACGGCGACCCATTTGTACCGCATCGAAGAGAGGTAGCGCCGCAATCAGAGTGGCGGGCGAGAGGGCGGACGGCGTAGCCGTCGTCTGCTAGGTCGGCGAAGGGAGGAGCGGGTTTCAGCGGGTCGCCGCTAAAGTCCGCGCGGCCGGCCGAGAGGAACTCCGTGGGATCGAATTGCGAGGGCCGCACTGGGGTCGGGTGGGACTCTTACGGCTTCTCTCGTATGAGTGAGGGGACTTTCTCTGGCTTGGCCCTAGATTGCCCTGGAACGGCCGTGGGAGTTCCTTCCCGTTCGCACGCCAGGCGCAAGCCATGAAGAGCAAGCTCGAATCGATCGCGGATGCCCGTTTTTTCAAAGATGTGCATCAGATGGATTTTGACTGTCCCTGTCGCAATGCCGAGCGATTCCGCAATCTCTCGGTTCTTCATTCCCTTGGCGACCAGCTCAGCCACTTCCTGCTCCCGCGGGGTGAGAGGGCGGTTTCGGGGTCGGTCGAGGGGCGAGTCGGGAGAGGCGAACAGATCCTCGGTCCAGAGTTCTTTGCGTGCTACCGTTTGTAGGCATTGGAAGAGGACTTCGTGGGAGGCCGTTTTTCTTAGGATGCCGCGGGCCCCGGCCTGCAGCACGCGGAAACATTCCAGGTCGGAGATCGTCGCGGCCCAGAGCACCAACTGAGTCTCGGGTTTTGCATGCCGCACGCGGGCGATCCACTCCGAAAGATCGTGGATCCCAAAACCGCGATCGACAATGGCAAGATTCGGAGGGTTTTGCGCGATTTGTGAAAACGCCTCTTCCAGGGTACCCGCGGTGCCAATGAGTTCAAAGTTTTCTCGAGCGCCCAAGATTATCTTCAGTCCTTCCTGGACAATTGGCTGGGGATCGCATAGAAACACGGAGATCATCAGCACTTTCCTCCCAGACAACGTACTTTCGCCACAGACACTCGGCGGGCTGGCATCCTGTTTGTTCATCGTCAATCGGGCTTGATCCCTGCAGTGGATCATTCGGTTGGAGGAATGAACAGGCTGTGGATTGAGACGCCCAGCGCCCTTCCGTGAGCCTCGTAACAGCGCGGTGAAATTTCTCCTCTAGCCGTCCGATTCCTGGCCGATATGTTGTGGAGCGACTCGGTCGTGCACCGTCTCTTCGGTGCGGTGGTTGCCCAGGACCCGCCCAGGTACTGGAAAGGACCTGACACCCGCCGCCAGCGCTCGGCCGTTCCGCGTCAATCTGCCACCAAGGAGTACGAAAGGAATCTGCATGAAAGAGAAATTCAACGCCCTATTCATTCAGCTCAGGCGCTTGGTCAAGGACAGCGAAGGTCAGGATCTTGTGGAATACGCACTACTCGCCGGGTTTGTTGCCGTTGCGGCGGGAGCACTGTTACCGGGCATAAGTGACAGCATCAGCGTCATCTTCTCGAAGATGGCGAGTGTGTTGTCGCAGGCCGCGGTGTAAGACGCGTGTGATCGCGGGCGCCGGAGTTGGCAACTTACACAGAGGCCCCTGCTCTGCAGGTCCGGCGTCCGGACACTCTCGATCGGGATGAAATCATGGTTAAAAGTATTACGGCAGTCATTCGTCGGATCGGTAGGCTTGGCGTATGGCGGGACACGCGGGGGCAAGACTTAGTGGAGTATGCCCTGCTGGCTGGGCTGGTCGCAGTAGCCTCAGGCCTGTTCCTGCCCGGCCTATCAGAGAGCATGTGCGAAATCTACACGAAGCTGGGGTCGAGGCTTGACCAAGCGGCCCAGCAAGGCTGCTTCTCAAGCAGGTAGTGGCGGGATCACACAAGTGCGCGAGGGCTGCATCAAGAGCTTTTAGGAGGCGCCCCGGCCTTGAAAATCCTGTAGCGGACCCCGGTTCTTGTGAGGGACTGCGCCGAGGCCAGGTGTTGGGAACGTCTGGTTGTTTGCCCTCGTTTTGGTCCGCCGTTTTTAAGGGGTGCTGGCGCCTAAGCCTTAGCCGCCCCTGTGTCGATAGGAGTTTGCATGAATTCCCGTGTCGCCTTAGCTCTAGCAATTTCCGCCGGGATGGCATTGGTCGTTTCCGGCATTTTCTATCAAGTTGCAGTCCGAGGACGCTCCTCCGCACCCGAGACGGTCGAGATAGGAGAAGTCGTGGTTGCGACCAGGGATTTGGGCATCGGAGCGGCCATCGAGGCGACGGATCTCAAAGTCCAGCCGTGGCCGGCTAATAGAATCCCGGACGGGAGCTTCCAGCAAATCGACGATGTCATCAGCCGCGTGACGGTGAGCCAGGTCCTGGTCAACGAGCCCATCGTGGACCGTAGGCTGGCGGTACCTGGGTCGGGCGTCGGCCTCGCGCCCAAGGTGCCGGAAGGGATGCGCGCCATGGCCGTACGAGTTGACGATGTCAATGGCGTCGCCGGCTTTGTCTTACCCGAAGCGCGAGTCGACGTGTTGCTGACGGGGTCGCCAAAAGGCCGCGCCGAGCTGGGCCAGATCACACGCACGATCTTGAGCAACATCCGGGTGATTTCAGCAGGAGAGCACCTGGCTCCTGACGCTTCCGGGCGACCCCAGCGAGTGCCCGTGGTGACGTTGCTGCTGACCCCACGGCAGGCGGAGATGCTCACCCTAGCCAGTTCGCAAGGTCGGATTCAGCTTATACTTCGCAACTCCATGGATCCGGAGAGTCTCGAAACCAAAGGGGTTCGGGAGCAGGAGCTGTTCGTTGTCGCCCCGCGGCGCCGGGCCGTGCCAATCCCCTCGCCTCCGACTCAAATCGTACGCCTGGAGCCATCTCCGCAGATCGAACTTATCCGCGGTAGTCGCCGTTCCGTCCAGTCTTTCGATTCGGCGCAGCGCCGCTAGCGGCTCTCCTCCCAGGGGCAGGGGCCACGCTCACTGCTGGTGATTCGCGGCGGGCGAGCAGTGAGTAATTGTCTCGATGGGGACTCATGCGTGGACGAGTTGATGGCAGGACAGGGCAAGGGTCTTACCGCGATCTTGATCTGCCCCGACCAGCAGCTCGCAGCTGCTTTCCTGCAAACAGTGGAGCCGCTTGCCGAGATCTCGGTGGTCGGTCGACTCGCTGATTATCCCTCCGGCCAAGTCCTCGAAGAGCGGGTGGTCTCGCTGCAACCCGACGTCGTACTGCTGGATGTGAGTTCCAAACCCGAGGACTCGCAGCGGTTGGTGTCTCACATCGTTGACTATTGGCCTCAAATCTCTGCCGTCGGGCTGAGCCACAGCAACGAGCCTGACGTCATCCTCCGATGTTTGCGCAGTGGCGCCGCCGAGTTTCTCAGCAGTCCCTTTCGCAGCAGCGACGTCCAGCAAGCTCTCCAGCGGATGCTGCGGCGCAAGAGCGTCGAAATGCGTCCCGGCTCGCGGGCCCGGGGGTCTCTACTGGCCTTCGTCCCGGCCAAGGGAGGCGCCGGTTGTACCACCCTGGCCGGCAGCATCGCTCATCGCATCCACAAGGCCGGCCGTCAGCGGGTCCTGCTCATCGACTTCGACCTGGTCGCCGGGCTGATTTCCTTTCTGTTTCGCATCAACCATCCCTACAGTGTCATGGACGCCGTAAAGCACTCCGGGAATTTGGACGACGCGCTTTGGTCATCCCTCGTGTGTCAGCGAAATGGCATCGACATCCTCCCAGCCCCGGAACGCCCCGACCCCACCCCGGTCGATGCCTACCCGGTTCAGGAAGTACTCGAATACGCTCGATCCGCCTATGACTACGTAGTGGTCGATCTTGGCGGAATTTGCGACAGCGTGTCACTCAGCACTCTGCCGCTTGCGAACTCAGTCTATTTGGTGTGTGGCCGAGACATGCCTTCCCTGTTCCTAATGCGCCGAGCCGTTCAGTTGCTGGAAGAAACCGGCTACAACCGGGAGCAAATGCGCGTGCTCGTCAACCGCTTTGAAAAGCGGCCTGAGCTGAGTCGGGAGGACATGGAAAAGATCTTCCGGGCCCCGGTTCACGCTTTGTTTCCCGACGACAGTGCGGCCGTCAGCGCCGCGCTCCGCGAGGGCGTACCTGTGGGCGAGAACACAGACCTGGGCCG
Source organism: Bryobacterales bacterium (assembly GCA_965222095.1). GTDB lineage: Bacteria > Acidobacteriota > Terriglobia > Bryobacterales > UBA6623. The sequence goes on along the minus strand of CBDCTD010000002.1, from coordinate 643,275 downwards.
CAGCCTGGGACGGTTTGTCAAGAAGTTTCTCGGAGACCAGGCGGCCCCGGCATCCAAAAGCCCTCGAGTGAGAACGCTCAAAGAACTGCTCAGCGGCACTTGAGCCACCTACTTCCTATCTCAACCTTCCCTCTGAGGGGTCGATAAGGAAGGGGGACGCTTTTCCAAGGAGGATTCATGCCAGTTGTCGAACTGCCCCCGATTGCAAACCTGCAAGAGCAGGACCCGCTTCTTCGAACCCCAACCCCTGCGCCGCGAGCTCTCCGACGGCAATACCAGGACCTAAAATTCACCCTTCACCGAAAGCTTCTCGACAAGATCAACCTCGATGCTCTAGCGTCTATCGACACGAAAAAACTGCGCAACGAAGTGCGCTCCGCTCTGACAGCACTGATCGATGCCGAGCAAACATTGCTCAGCGCCGTCGAGCGGAACCAGATTGTGTCGGAAGTGCTCGACGAGGTCTTCGGACTGGGGCCGCTTGAGCCATTGCTCCAAGACCCCACGGTAAGCGACTTCCTTGTTAACACCCATAAACAGGTCTATATCGAGCGCGAGGGCAAGCTGGAGCTAACGAATGTCAGCTTTAAGGACGACGCCCATCTGTTCCGCATTATCGACAAGATCGTCTCGCAAGTAGGCCGGCGAGTGGACGAATCCTCTCCGATGGTAGACGCCCGCCTTGCCGACGGATCCCGTGTTAACGCCATCATTCCCCCCTTGGCCGTCGACGGGCCCCTGCTGTCGATTCGGCGCTTCGCCACCGACAAGCTTATGCCCGCGGACCTCGTGGAACGGCTATCGATGACTCAGGGGATGATGCAGCTGCTCGAGGCGGCCGTGAAAAGCCGGCTGAACATTGTGGTGGCGGGAGGGACCGAATCGGGGAAGACTACGCTTTTGAACGCCCTTTCCGTCCTCATCTCACCCAAGGAACGCGTCGTAACGATCGAAGATGCGGCTGAGCTACAGCTCAAACAGCCCCATTTGGCGCGACTCGAGACCCGCCCCCCCAACATGGAGGGCCAGGGAGCTATCCGCCAGCGCGAGTTGCTCGTCAATTCCTTGAGAATGCGTCCGGACCGCATCATCGTCGGCGAATGCCGCGGCGAGGAAGCCCTGGACATGCTTCAGGCCATGAACACGGGCCACGACGGCTCGATGACGACCGTGCACGCCAACACACCACGAGATGTGATCGCCCGTTTGGAGGTGATGGTAACCATGGCCACGTCTAACCTCAACCTAGTTTCCATCCGGCACCAGATCTCCTCAGCGATCGACCTGATCGTCCACGTAGCGCGGTTGAGTGACGGAAGCCGCAGAGCAATGTGCCTCACCGAAGTCGGCCACATGGAAGGGGACGTCGTTACGCTCCAAGACTTGTTTGTTTTTGAAAAGAGGGGCATTTCCCCGGAAGGCCGTGTCCAGGGCCGCTTCGCGGCGACCGGCATCCGGCCCAAGTTCTACGAAAAGATGCTGGCAGCCGGGATTCGTCTGCCGGGAGAGCTGTTCGAATCGGTCGTCGAAGTCGATTAACGAAGCGACTGGTCAGGTTCTTCAATTCCATGTTGGTATCCAACCGTTGAGGTAGAGCGTTGCTTCTATTAATGATTCTTTTCGTCGTCACAATGGCTCTGACAGGCGCCACATACTTCATTGTTCACAAGACACTGCTGAAACGGGAAACCGCTAAGGTCCGCGATCGGCTCAGCAGTAGGGGGAATGTGACGGATATCGTTTCGTCCGGAACGACACCTTTGTTCCTTCCCGAAGGGGCGGACCAAAGCCGTCTTTTCAACCGTCTGCTGGCCAAAATGAACGTGGACCGGCAACTGCAGGGGCTGATCGAACAAGCGGGCGTCCCCTGGGCGCCGGGGCAGGTGTGCGTCGCTTCATTGTTGCTCGCGCTCCTCGCCTTTAATCTCGTGTGGTATCTGCTTCCCCTTTGGCAGAACGTGGCTTTCGCTGCCGCGCCCCTGGCCGCACTGCTGCCATTTCTCTACCTGCGGCGCCGTCGCAAAAAACGCATTGCCGCCTTTGAAGCCCAATTCCCCGACTCGCTCCAGTTCATCGCCCGCGCGATGCGTGCCGGTCATGCCTTTTCGGTCGCCCTCGAGATGCTCTACAAGGAGTTCCGCGACCCTCTGGGCGGGGAGTTTCGGCGAACATTCGAAGAGCAGAATCTCGGGCTCCCCATCGATACCGCACTCGAGAAGCTAGGACAGCGCATGCCTCTGATGGATGTACAGTTCTTTGTCGCAGCGGTCTTGCTGCAAAAGCGAACCGGCGGCAACCTGGCGGAAATCCTCGACAAATTGGCGAGTTTGATCCGCGACCGGTTCAAGTTGCGGGGCCAGATTCGCACGATTAGCGCCCACGGTCGCCTCTCGAGCATAGTGCTGACCGCCATCCCGGCTGCCGTCGCGTTCTTGATGTATATCGTTCACCCGAAACACATGCTGTTCTTCGTCGAGCATGAGGCCGGCCAATGGATGGCCGGCTTGGCTATCGCATTTCAGTGTCTCGGCTACCTGATTATGCGCCAGATCGTGAAAATTGAGGTGTAACAATGGTTTTGGTAATGTCCATCTTGTTGTTCGTGCTGGTCACGTGCACGCTATATTTGTTCGGCGTAAAGTTCTGGGCTAATCCTAAGTCTATGATCGCGCGGGCAATGGGGGAGGGACCTCAGAGCACGGAACCAAGGATTCACGCCAGCCTGGCGTTTCACCAACTGCTTACCAAGATTGGGAACTTGGTCCCAGCCTCCCCGGCGGATCTTACCGCGATCCAGAAACGACTCTACAGCGCCGGGTTCCGTTCTCCGGGTGCATTCAAGACGTTTTACGGCATCAGAGCTTTATCCATAGTGGCGTTTCCACTGCTCTCGTGGCTGCTAACCTTGCATTTCGGCGTGGTGGGACAAAACCAGGTCGGGCTGATCGTGTTGGCCGCCGCGGTCGGCATTCTCGGGCCCGGCGAAATGCTCCAGCAGCTCGTCAAGCGCCGCCGGAAAAAGATCAATCGAGCTCTGCCCAATGCGCTCGACCTTCTCGTTGTCTGCGTTGAGTCCGGACTGGGTCTTGACCAGGCGATCCTCCAGGTGAGCCGTGAGATGCAGAAGTCCTACCCGGAGCTCAGCAGCGAGTTCGCGATCACCAACCTAGAGATGCGGCACGGTAAGCGTCGCGCCGATGCCCTAAGGAATCTGGGAGACCGTACCGGCGTGAACGACATGAAGACGCTGGTGAGCACGCTGATCCAGGCCGACCGCTTCGGTACGAGCATTTCTCAGTCTCTGCGGACACATTCCGAGTTCATGCGGATGACAGCCCGGCAACGCGCCGAGGAAAAGGCAGCCAAGATGGGGATCAAGCTGGTCTTCCCGATATTCTTTTGCATTCTCCCCTCGCTGTTCGTCGTCACTGTCGGACCAGTGATCATCCGAATCATGTTCGAGCTGCTCCCCATGATGACGGGAGGGCAAGAAAACGGCCGGGCGGGGCCTACTGATGTTCGCAAAGTATAGTGACCGAGACCGGTCGGAAACTCGCGACGCTGGAAAGGGCGCGACATGTCGCGCCTGTACAGACAAACGCGCTGGCTGACCGCATCGTGAACGCGCACTGCTCTGCCAACGGCCGACCTCGTCACCGTATACAGCGAAACTTAATGGATCCTCGAGCTTACGGGCATAATAGGCTCTATGGAATTCACCGTCTCGACCCGCGGATTCAACGACATTGTCGACATCACTTCCGAGATCAGCCGCGTCTGTGAGGGCGGAGGGGTCGCCAACGGCGTGGCTAGCGTCTTCGTAGTTGGCTCGACCGCCGCGCTTTCGACAATCGAATACGAACCGGGCGCCATTGCCGATCTCAAAGCCGCTCTCGATCGAATCGCTCCGATGGACGCCACCTACCAACACAACGAAGCTTGGCATGACGGAAACGGTTACGCCCACCTTCGCGCGGCGCTGATGAAACCGTCCCTGTCGATTCCGATCGTCGGTGGGCGGCTGGTCCTGGGAACGTGGCAACAAGTGATCCTGCTCGACTTCGACAACCGGCCCCGCAAGCGCACCATCCACGTACAGCTCACCGAGGCCGTGGGGTAGCGGCGGGTTGGTGAGCCCGTTGGGGGTGCTGAAGCCCGAGCCTCAGCCTTCGCGATTCAAGGACAGAGAGGGATCCCGGCGGAGATGCGTCGGCAGTAAGAAAACTGGCAGAACCTGGAAACTACCGCTGGGCTGCAGTCGCCTTCGATCTGACGAACTCGTTGATTTGGTCGGCCAAGGCTTTGACAGCTTGGTGCGAAGCGCGACTCATCTCAGCGACGACGAAACGAACCTCGCCGACCGTGACTTGGCCACGCCCTTCGCCTTCACCTTGCCAAATCGTTTCCCTCTCTTCGGTCGACATCAGTTGCGCCGAGATCTTGACGTAGACCGCGACTCCGCCCGAGTCGATCTCTTCGAGGCGCTCCAACGTGCCTCGAATGATGTAGTCGGTTTTCGAGCGGCCGTCGAACGGGACGACGTTGCTGAACGCTCCACGGGAGCGTAGATGCTGGATGAGAGACTTGGTGAGCGTGTCCCGTGGATTCTCCGCCCAGCGGTGATATTCGTAGTAGCCAACCTCCCCCTGCGCTGGGCGATAGACAATGCGGTCTTGGATCAGCATTCGGGACGATCGAAGAGGCATGATTGCGGCGCTGCCCGGGAGCGCCTCGGAAGCTGGGTTGGGAGCCGGCGGCAGATCGAGCACGTAGTAGTGGGTCGGCGGTATTTTCCCGCCGCAGCCCACGCACAGCGCCAGCAACACCATCGCTAACGCGCAACGTGCGAGGGCAGTGCCGTGGTTGAGCGGCGGACGACCTGTCAGAGAGGTTGCGTGCCTTGTCATTCCCGAATCGTTGAATTGTCGCATCTTCTGAAGTATTCTGCACGTATTATGAGCAATGTCGCCATCCACTGCCACCGCTGCGGCTCGCCGGTTCAACTGCTGTCCCAGCAGAAGATCTCGCGACGAGACACCTGTAGCCACTGTGACGCCGACCTGCATTGCTGCCGGAACTGCCGCTTCTTCGATCCTGGGAAACACGACCAGTGCGCGGAAACGCAGGCCGAATGGGTCTCCGAGAAAGAGCGCGCCGATTTCTGCGATTACTTTGAACCCCGAACATCCATCGACCTAGTGAACCGCAGTGCCTCCGGTACCGAGAGCACTAGAGACGCGTTCGACGCGCTTCAAAAAGAAATGACGTCAGCTCTCAACCCTGGTACAGTCCTCAAGTTTTTTCACACACCCTTGCGTAGGGTCTCCGCTTACACGTGTTCTGCCTCAGAACCAGTAGTGTCCCCTGAACCGTTCCCAGCACCGCTGGGGGCGGTTGAAGGCGCCCCATCCTTTTGAGCTTTGTCCAGCTTGTTGCGGATCAGCTCGATGTGCAGACGCAAGTGGTAGAACTCGTCCATGTAGGCCAGCGGTACGGATACGGCGTTGACCTCCTTTTCAAGGGCCCTGAGCCGGGCCGATTCCTGGTCTAAGTTGACCCTGCTGACCTCGCTCACCAACTTGAGATCAAGCTCACGCAGACCCTGGTACCAGCGGTAAATCTTTCGCCGAACCCCCCAGCGATAGAGCGGCGGTCCCACCTTGAACAAGGGAATCAACAAAGTCACCAGCGGGAGCAGCAAGATCGCCAGGCGGCTGGCTAGAGAAGCCGCGCGGAAGGGCAGAATCCGATAAAGAAGAGAAGGCCCTTGGTCCAGATAATGCTGAGCCTCGGTTCTCATCGGCAACTCCGTGAATCGGACAGAAGGAAACTGACCGGGCTCTTCGAACAAACCTCCCTCGCCGTGGACCGCCTGGGCTACCTCGAGCAGTAGGGGGACGAGATCCGGGTGCAGGTCATCAACCGCCACCAGCGTCGCCGCCGGCGCCAACAGTTTGATGTCCTGCTCGGGAATGTTGCGGTCTAAATCGATCACGCCTTCGCCCAAAGTCACGCTCGAGAGAAAGCGGTAACGGGTTCGATAAGCGAGATGGCGGCGGAAGCTCATCACGGCAACCCGCGGATCGGTAACGAGCTCTCGTACTACGGGCGCGGAAGCTGAGCTCACGAAGAGTGCTACGTCCAGCTGGCCTGCCTGGAGCTGCTCCGCTGCAGCTTTGCTAGCGAGGGGCCGTAGTTCGGCTGATTCCTCGCCGATGCCGTTGTCAGCCAGTAGCTTCCGGCCCAGCAACTGTGTGCCGCTGCCTGCTTCGCCGATCGCTATTCGCCGGCCCTCCAAATCCGCGAGCTGCTGGAGCTGGATCCCTTCGTGGTAGAAAACCCAGAGCGGCTCGAAATACAGGCTGGCAAGCGATTCCAGTGAATCGATTGCCTCAATCGATGCAGTGCCTCCCTGGACAAAACCCAGGTCGCAGTCTCCTGCTTGCAGGCGCTCGAGGTTGTCAACCGATCCGGCCGTCTCGATGACTTCGAGCGTGATTCCGTGTTCCGCAAGCAGCTCCCGGTAGCGGGTTGCGTGCTGGTAATAGGCGCCCTCCGAGCTGCCGGAAGCAACCCGCAGGCGTTTAGGAGGTGCCGGATCGACGTACTGCCAGGCAGCAACGAACCCGGCCAGCGTGATGATCGCTGCCGGTCCCCAAACCTTGAGGAAGTCTCGGTTCGAGTGAACGGCAGGTGTCCCGGCTTGGTGGCTTTCGGTCATCGAAAGGGTGGCGAATGTCAGAATCGCCTCTGTTTCATTCTTTCAGCGCCGGGATAGGGTTACAAGTAGGGGAGTTCTGCTGGGATTGACTCCGCTTTCAAGGCAGCGAAAAATGGGTACAGCCAGCCAATTCGCCTCGGGCCACGAGGTTTGCTTCGAGGTTCATGACGTAGGGCGAATAGGTGGCAGTCCCCACTTTTCGCCGCCACCCGACTTTCGCCACGGGCTGCTAGCCCGCATTTCTCACCACGACCGCGGTGGACGAGGCGAAAGGCCCGGCGGCCTTAGCGCGCGGCAACACTTCGTGCACATCGCCAACGTGCAGTCTGTCCGCAAGCGGGCGCGATGAATCGCGCCCCTACATCTCTGATGGCGGGCATTTGCTTCCACTCCTGCCGACCGCTGGTGAGAAATGCGGACTAGGGGAAAAGCATCATCCGGCGGCGATTCGCCGCACGGAGATTTGAGCCTGCAAATTGGCAACGCCGGCGGTGTACCGCGTGTCGCTGACCGTGAATCGAAAGGCGTCCTCCTGCCAGTCGTGAGCGACGCCGTCGGGGTCATGCGACGCGACCGTCAGCGTGTACTCCAAAGGGCAGAGGTTACAGGCGAAGGTGAACAGCAGCTCCAACTGATCGCCGGCCGAGCAGGGGTCAATGTCGATCTTCTCCAACTCAGTGTTCGTGCCGTAGACACTCACGCCGACGCGGTTCCGAATGAGTATGCCCACGACAGGGTGATCTACAGCCTCCCGGTACCGCACCACCACCCGCACCGACACCTTTTCACCGCTTTGTACGAGGGACGTCGGGGATCCGTTGGAATCCCTGATCTCTAACTCGACCACCTCGGCTCGCTCGTCCCCGTGACGCGAAGACGGATTGAGCGGGGCCGGCGCCGCCGACCCGCGTTCTTGATCGATCAATCGGCGTCGATAGTTTTGAAGCACCGCATGAGGGTCGCCTCGATCAAGAACTTCCCCGTCGCCGAGCACCACGACTTCATCGCAGTGCCGCTCAAGCAGCGCCAGATCGTGCGAGGCAATGACCACAACTGCCCCTTGCCTCCTGAGCTCGTGAATTCTTGCAAGAGACCGCGAACGATAGCCAGGGTCCGTCATCGCAAACGCAGGCCCGACGAGCAATACCCCAGGTTCAGCCCCCAATGCTTCATCCATCGACTTTCGAATTTCGGCGGGATCCGACGACTGTAGGCTCGCGAGAGGTATTTTCGCGGAATCGGTGCCTTCCACCGTTCCGTCAGTCGGTTCCACCAGTCCGGCGGCGAGCTTTAGCAGCGTGCGCTTACCTGAGCCGTCGGTGCCGGTCAAGCCAACCATCACACCATCGTGAATCGAAAGGTCCACGGCTACTGACAGGCTTTCCGACTTATAGCGAACGTTCCGAAAGTGCAGTGACATCTGGGCGTTGAGAGCCTACATTCTAACGTAGGCCCGTCGGCACGCCCGCAGGGGCGAGGCGTGGATGAGGAGACTACACTGGTAATCTGTGACCAGAAGTCCGCAAGAGCCTGTTCAATGATCGGCTACGCACAGGGCAGAATTGCCTGCGCTACCGGGTTTTCCGCCGGTTGTTAGCAGCCTGTGGTAGAAGTAGACGTCGCGAAAACTCGGGTACAGCCAGCCAATTCGCCTCAGGCCGAGTCCTTTGTTTCGGGGCCATGATTGGGCGCGAATTGGTGGCAGTCCCCATTTTTCGCTCCCACAGGGCGAGACTGCCTGCCGGTTGGTAGACCATGATTAGAAGCTTTAGAAGAGGAACTACCATGTGCCTCGCTAACATTTGTTTCTTGCTATCGACGGCGTTGATCGGGTCTCTCGCTTGGGGACAAGGCATCGACAAACGCACTGACGTCGGTGACCGGCTCTACGGCTCGAACGCGTTGACCTCCGCCTATCCGGCGGCGAAAAGCGGTGGCAACTACATGCACAATTACTACCTGCCACCGCCCTCCTCTACGCCATGGCGCCCGGCCTGGTCGCCCGATGGCGAATGGATTGCCTTTAGCATGGCCGGGTCGCTCTGGAAGATCCGCCCTGGAGGGGACAAAGCTTACGAACTTACGGCGAATTCCACCTACGATTCCTCGCCGGTTTGGTCACCCGACGGGCGCTGGATTGCCTACACTGCCGATGACAACTACCGGCGCATCAACCTGAAGCTGCTCAGCGTTGCGACAGGCGAGAGCACAGTTCTCACGCAAGGCGACCACGTGAACCTCGATCCGGTGTGGTCGCCCGACGGAAGCCGGCTCGTCTACGTTTCGACCGCCCCTGACGGCTGGTACAACGTCTACGCCATGCCTGTGAAAGACGGCAATCCGGGCGAGCCGGTTCGCCTAACCGAGGCCAACCAGTATGGCAACTCGCGGCTCTACTTCGGGGACAACGATCTCCACATCCAGCCCACCATCTCGCCCGACGGCAAAGAGATGATTCTCGTCTCCAATCGTGGAATCCCGCTGGGTTCGGGAGCTATTTGGCGCGCACCCATTGATTCCGATGCGATGGCCAAGGCGAAGAGAATCCTGCGCGAGGAAACGCTTTATCGCACACGGCCCCAGTGGTCGCACGACGGCAAGCGTATTCTCTACAGTTCGCACCGAGGTAGCCAGTACACCAACCTCTATGTGCTGCCGGCCGTCGGGGGCGAACCCTACCAGTTGACGTTTGGAGAGTGGGACCACTTTGACCCGCGATGGTCACCCGACGGCGAATGGATCGTCTACGTCTCGAACCAACACGGGATATCCGACCTCCGTCTTTTGAAAACGTATGGCGGCGAAGAGCGCAAGATCGAAATGAGAGAGAGAATCTACCGCCGGCCGACCGGAACCCTGGAGGTGCTTGTCAGCGACGCCGGCACGGGACAGCCGACCGAAGCAAGGATCTATCTGAGGGCCTCGGATGGCAAGGCCTACGCACCTCCAGATGCCTTCCATCGCGTGAGCTCTTATGCTCTGAACCTCGATTGCTTCCATACTAAGGGCCGCTTTGTTTTAGACGTTCCCGCCGGCAAAGTCTCCCTTCGTGCGATGAAGGGCTTCGAGCGCGTTCCCGCCGCGAAAACAGTGGAGGTGCTACCCGGGCGCGTGACTCGCGTGGAACTTAATATCCGCCGCTTCACGAACCTCAAAGCCAAAGGATGGTACAGCGGCAGCGATCACGTCCACATGAACTACGCCGGCAACCTGCACAACACGCCGGAGAACCTGTTGTTCATGGCGGCAGCCGAGGACCTAGATGTCATCGGCGAAAAAATCGCCAATAAGGACAACCGAATCTTCGACCACCAGTTTTACAACGGCGCTTACGACCGCGAACGTTCGACGCCTGATCGGATTCTCTCTTGGGGCCAGGAGTATCGTCCGCCGTTTTACGGCCATATCAATTTCATCAACCTCACCAAACACCTGATCTCCCCCTTTACCACCGGCTATGAAGGGACTGCCATCGAAAGCCTCTACCCGAGCAATACCGACATGTTCCGCCTGGCCCGCGAACAGGGGGCTCTCGGGGGATACGTGCACCCCTACTCGAAAGATCCCCCGACAGTCGGTTACGCGGTCGCGCGCGGATTCCCGATCGACCTGGCGCACGGTGCATTTGAGTACCTCGAGGTGATGACCAGCGCGAGGTTAGCGCGATTTACCTCGAAGGTTTGGCATCGGGCGCTGAACTGCGGTTTCCGCGTCACGGCCTCGGGCGGTGAAGACTCCATCTCCGGTCTCCACCGGACTGCGCTTGTCGGCGCCGCACGCGCTTACGCCTATTTGGGTGGCAAGCTGGAGTGGGATCGCTGGGTGGAGGCGATCCGTGAAGGCCGAACGTTTGTAACGAACGGCCCGCTGATTCAACTCGAGGTCAACGGGGAAAAGCCCGGGAGTACGATCAGTTTGCCCCCGGAAGGCGGCACGGTCCAAGTGGCGGCGCTGTTGGAATCGGCGTTCCCCGTGGACGCGCTAGAGTTGCTTTTCAACGGCAAAGTGGTAGCGACATTCCCGGTCGAAAACGGCGGTCAAAACGCCCAAGCTAACAAACGGATTGAAGTTCAGGAGAGCGGCTGGTTCACTCTGCGCGCCACGAGCGACAAACCCGTCCTCCCGATCGACGACTCCCATCTCTACGCTGAAACCAGCGCCGTCTACGTCCACTGCGGGGACCGGCCGATCCGCTCAAAACAAGACGCCGAGTATTTCATCCGCTGGATTGAGAACATCGCTCGCCAAGCCGAGAATCATCCCGGCTGGCGCTCGGAAGTCGAACGCAAACACGTGCTCGCCCAATTTACTGAAGCCCGAGAAGTGTTCGAGCAGCGAGCCCGAGAAGTGGAAGAGTAGGGGTTAGCGCCGGTGCGCCTGCCCGAGGCACCCAAACCTGTAAGGGACGGTCAACCCAGCCGGCCTCCCCCCCCAGTGCGAGATAGTAGGTGTATGGAAATGACCCTGCTGCTGTCGAAAATACTTGGACCGGGCGAAGCAATGCCGCAATGTGTGCGGGGTGACATGCTTGTCGATCCCGGCGCCCTGAGTCGCTTGCCGCACGGCGAGCCAGACAACCTTCGGCGTGATGGGTTTGTCGACCCGCCAGTTTCGAATCGCTCCGGGGAATAGGTAGTTGGGCGGACGCATCTAGCGCCAGTACTCGCGCAACGTCTCGAGCAACATGGGGTTGAGCGGGACTTCCCGGTCGCCGCCGCCCTTGCCGCGTTCGATGCGCAGCATCATGCGTTCGCTGTCGATGTTGGCGACTCGTAGGCGGCATAGCTCGATCCGTCGCAGTCCCGCTGAGTACGTTGTCAACAGCATCGTGTAATGGAACAGGTTCGAGGCGGAGTCAATGAGCCGCGCGACCTCTTGTTGGCTGAGGATCACGGGCAGGCGCTTCTTGCGCTTGGGATACGGCAGATCCTCTCTCGTGTCGTACGCACCCGCTCGAAGCGGTCCTCGATCTTCGAACGATTCAGTTACTGATGGGCCATAAGGACATCGAAAGCACGGCGATCTATCTGCACGTCTCCAAGAAGCACTTGCAGGCGGCAACCAACCCGCTGGAGCAGATCCCGGTCAGCGGCACGGCTCACCTCAAGCGTTCCAAGAGGATGCCACGCCTCCCGATTGGTAGCGCCTCCACCACTTGTAACCCGTCGCTCGGCTGATCTCAAACTCCCGACACAACGCCGCCATCGATTGCTCCCTGCACTCGGCCGCTACCGCGAATCGTATCCGCTGCTCGTACACATCCACCTCGTTCCAGGCCATTCGCCCAGCTTCTCAGCTGTCTACGATGTCCTGATAACGAACTGTCTACCATGTCATGAGATTGAACATCCCCAGGCCGGCCGAGTCATTTCTGAGCTGCTCGCACGAAAAGAGCCCAGTCTAGAGGGGGCGCAGACTTTCCCCAACCAACCTAAACCGCCGCCTACGACCCGTCTCCGCCACTCGCGTTGGTCTTCCCGCTGGTTGGTTTCTTCGCGTCGGCTGTTTCCCCGCGAATCAATTCCTCGTAGGTTTCCCGTTCACGAATCACTTGAAATCGATCTCCCTCGACCAGCACCTCGGGCGGACGCGGGCGGGAGTTGTAGTTGGACGACAGGACAAAGCCATAGGCCCCTGCCGTCAAGACCGCTAGCAGCTCGCTGGGCTCGACATCTTCCATTTCTCGATCGCGAGCCAGAAAATCACCCGTTTCGCATACGGGCCCCACAACGTCGGCACGCACAACCGCGCGTCCGCTCGACCGCGCGATCGGGATGATCTCGTGATGTGACTGATAAAGGGCCGGCCGGATCAGGTCGTTCATCCCGGCGTCGACGATGACGAACTCCTTGCTGCCCGTCCGCTTGCGATAAAGGACTCTCGTTAGCAACACGCCGGCCTGACCGACGATCGAGCGTCCCGGCTCTACCATTAGCGTCAGATCTTTTCCCTCCACGGCCTCCGCCAGCGCACTCGCGTAGTCGCCGACCGACGGGCTCGGGTCCTGGTCCCGATAGGCAACCGCCAAGCCTCCGCCCAGATCCAGATAGCGGATGTTAAATCCGCGCTTTCTAAGGTCCAGCGCCAACGCGATGACCTTGTCGAGCGCCTCAAGGAGAGCTCCCGTGTCGAAGATTTGTGACCCAATGTGGCAGCTCACTCCTTCAAGCTGAACATGGGACAGGGAGGCGTGCCTTTCATAGATTCCCTCGGCCTTTTCCATCTCCACACCGAACTTGTGTTCCCGCAGGCCAGTAGCGACATAGGGGTGCGTCTCGGCGTCTATGTCCGGATTGACTCGCAGGGCGGCTCTGGGGCGAGAGTCAAGGCGCTCCGCAAGCTGGTTCAGCAACAACAGCTCCGCCTCCGACTCACAGTTGAAGCACCCAATATTGGAACGAAGTGCGTACTCGATTTCCTCTGCCGTCTTACCCACGCCGGAGAACACAACTTTGGACGGGTCTCCTCCAGCCTGCAGTACGCGGAATAATTCACCTCCGGAGACGATATCGAACCCCGCTCCTTCGCCGGCGAGCAGTGCCAGTAGGCCTAACGACGAATTGGCCTTGACGGAGTAGTGAACCTGGTGAGGGCTCGGCAGGGCAGTTGAGTAGGCTCGATAGTTGGCGACAATCGAGCTCGCCGAATACACATAGCAGGGCGTACCGAGATCGGCAGCGAGGTCACCTAGAGAGACGCTCTCGCAGTAGAGCTGCTCCTGTCGATACTCGAATCCCAACCTTGGCATTGGCCTGTGAGCTTATTGCAGCAAGTCCAAAGTAGAGGTGATATCGCTCCTGATTTGGACCGACGACACCTCTTCAGGCAGAAGTCAGAGCCGTCAACGTCAGTTCGGCAACCAACCACTCAGGAACCGGGCCTGCCAAATCTAGCGCTACTCTTGGTCCTGCGTTTCGTAAACACACTCACACTTCGGCCCGAGTGCGAGCGGGCACGGCATGCTGTGCCCTACAAATATGTGGGGTCGCTTGAAACGTGGGGCACGGCAGGCCGTGCCCAAAGTTCCCGATCGTCCCCCCTAGCTTCTAAACATACGTGACCGTACCAGTGAAACGGACTACTTACTCCGTCGCCTTAACAACGATAATCGTGCAGTCGTCGTCTTTGCGGCCGCCGGCGGTGAACTCTTCGACGTCCTCGAAGATTCCATCGAGAAGTTCCGAAGCCGGCGCGCCGGCGTGGCGCTCGAGAATCTGGGGCAGCCGTTCTTCCCCGTACTGCTTGCGAGTGACGTCTTCGCTCTCGGTGATACCGTCGGAAAAAAGCACGAGCGTATCTCCTGGGCTCAGCGTCAACTTGAGCTCTTCGTATTTCGAACCCGGCAAAAGGCCCAGGGGAATTCCCGTCACAGCCAGCATGTGTTTCTCCGCCCCCCGCAGCAGAAACGGACGCGGTTGCCCCGCGTTGGCAAGCCGCAACGTTCGCGTCTCGCGGTGCCACAGAGCGTACAAAGCCGTCAAATAGCGGGTCTCGATCTTGCGATCCAGAAGCGCGCCGTTGGCATCTGATAACAGTTGAGCCGGCAAGCGCTCCGGTCCCACGAGGTTCCTCACCAAGCCACTGAACAACGCCCCGTATAGCGCAGCGGCGGCGCCCTTGCCGCTCACGTCTCCCAACAGGATGCCCACGACCCCGTCGTCGAACGGAAAAAACTCGTAAAGATCCCCGGTCACCTCAGTGGCCGATCTATTTCGGGCTGCGATCTCAAGCCCCTGGCAGGAAGGACAACTTTCCGCCAGCAAATGTTTTTGCAACTCCCGGGCGGCCGTCAGGTCTCGCTCCATTCTCTCTTCGTTCTGGCGCACTTGCTCATACAGACGCGCGTTTTCGATCGCGGTGGCAACCCAGGGAGCCAACAGCGAGAGCAACTGCAGGTGAGCTTTCGAAAACGATCCCACTTGCTTGCTTTCCAGGTTGAGGACGCCGATTACCTCGTCCTTGGCGATGAGCGGCACTGCCAGCTCGGACCGGATGCCCTCAACGAGTTCCACATAGCGCGGGTCACGCTTCGTGTCGCGCACAAGCACCGGCTGCCCCGATTGCGCCGCGGCGCCAACGATGCCCTTACCCAACGGTATGCTCTCTAATTGCACCCGTTGGTCGAAGCGGACGCCGTAGTAGTGCTTGAGCGCCTCCGCTTTCGGGTCCAGCAACAAGACGCTAAAGGCGTCGTACGGGATCTGGCCTCGCACGGAGGACGCCACTTTGCTGAGCAGCCCCTCGAGTCGCAGAATCTGCGAAAACTCCTGGGCGATCTCAGTCAGCGTGCGCAAGGTGCGGTTTTGGCGAACCGTCGCGCGATACAGCCGAGCGGCGTCAATCGCCAACGAAAAGCGAGAGCTGATGAGCTCGAGCATGTTCCGCTCGTGATCGCTGAAAGCGTTCAATTCGGGAGACTGCAGGTCGACGACGCCAACTATCTTGCCGCGCGCCACCAGCGGCACCGCCATCTCGGAGCGCACGTTGTCGACCGCGGGGATGTATCGGGAATCGCGGCTTACATCGTTGACGATGACCGGCTTGAGCTGTTGAGCCGCCGTTCCGCTGATGCCTTCTCCGATCTGAATACGCAAGGAACGAACGACGTCGTCCCCGTAACCGACTGAGAATCGAATTCGTAGCGCGTCGCCCTTTTCGGTGCTAAGAAGCACGGCGAAGAGCTCATAGTCGATAACTTTGCGGATGAGATCGGCCAGGGCTTGCAACAGCTCGTCCAAATTCAGCGTGTGGCCCGCGGCAATGTCCGACGCCTCGACGAGGATTTCCAAAGGGTCGAGACCGCGGCGCGTCGAAGCTGGTGACGGCGAAGACATGAGAGTCCTACTAGGAAATGGACGCTCGATTACTGAGTCTCGCAGATCATGATGACATGGCTCGTGTCCAAGCGATGGGGGCGCAGCATGCCGTGCCGGTGCTACAAAGTCACCCTATTCTGCGAGCCTCAATACGTGCGGAAGACTGTTGAAGAATCTCTACGCTCGAGCTGGAACCGATTCGGGTCGCCCCCGCGATCATCATCGCTTTCATGGCAGCGTACGAACGAATGCCACCCGCCGCTTCGATGCCCAGTGTCCCACCGACTGTATTAGACATCAGCGCCACAACGGAGGGGTCAGCCCCTGTCGGACCAAAGCCGGTGCATGTCTTGACGAAGTCCGCACCGGCGAGTTTGGCGAGCACGGAGCCGGTGATCGTTTGTTCTTCGCTCAAGGAGCCGGTCTCCAGGACCACCTTGACCAGAACGTCGGCCTGATGCGCCAGTGCAACGACCGATCGGATATCCGTGTAAACGAGATCACGGTTTCCGGACTTTAGCGCGCCAACGTTCGTCACGATGTCGATTTCCTTGGCCCCGAGTTTCATGACTTGCTCGGCCTCTACACACTTCACGGGCGTGACCGTGGCGCCGTGGGGGAAGCCGATCACCGTTGAAACGTCGACCTTGGAACCATGAAGCTCCCGTACGGCCCGCGCCACCCAGCTCGGCTGCACGCAAACAGTCCGGAACCCATGGCGATCGGCCTCGGAACAAAGATCCGTGATCTCAGACTCCGTGGCATCGGGTCTGAGGAGTGTATGATCCATTAGGCCTGCGATGCCCTTCTCAGGCGGAGTCCAATCGATGTCTCCCCAACCGTCGATCCCTGGCACCGGAGCTGCCCCGGATTTCCCTAGTGGCCCGCAAGCGCACGTAGATGCTTCCGCCAACCGACTCTTCAGCGGCGAGTCGCCGAGCTGAGCCAGCACCTCGTCACCGATCCGGCGAACCAGGACATCGAGTTCTTGTTGTGTCACCGCCATCGTGTAAGCGTTCCGCGGGAAGCTATCCCATAAGAGTAGCGTTTTTGCTGGGGGCAGACTCAGACGCCCCCTGGGACCCAAGAATGGGGACTGCCATCCGATTTTCGTAGGCGAGTGCGCCGTGTCTAATAACGACGGACTTCGGAAATCGGTGGCCGTACCCGTTTTTGGCTGTGGTCACCAGGGGTACTAACTGCTAATGCCGCCGATTACTCGACCGCCGGCTGTTGCTGGGTGCAGCAGTGAACTGTGCCGAACCCCCAGGCCAGGTCCACGCTATGGATCCCTACGACCTCGCGGTCGGGAAACAGCTTTTGAAAGGCGTCAAGCGCAACGCGGTCGTTGGGGTCGTTGAAGGTCGGCACCAGGACGAGGCCGTTGGCGATGTAGAAATTGGCGTAGCTCGCCGGTAAGCGATAGCGGTCGAAATAGAGCGACCGCGGCATGGGGAGCTCGACGACGTCGAGGGGGTTGCCGTCCTGGTCCGTCGCGGCGCGAAGCCTCTGGAGGTTTCGCCTCAACGGCGCATAGTTTGGGTCGTTACGATCGGGTTCGACGGCGGCAACGACGGTCCGTGGCCCTACAAATCGCGCGATATCGTCCACGTGGCCTCCCGTATCGTCTCCGGCGATTCCGCTTGCTAGCCATACGACATTGCCGACGTTGAAGTGGCTCGCCAGTATCTCTTCGACTTGCCGTTTGTTCAAGCCGGGGTTGCGTTGCTGCTTCTTCCCCAGCAGGCACTCTTCGGTCGCAAGGAGTGTTCCCCGTCCGTTGACGTCTACGCTGCCTCCCTCTAGAACAACCGGCCGACCTGCCTCGCAAGGGTGCCAAGCGCGGACACCGGCCAATCGTGCGATGTGGTCAGCTACTCTGACGTCACGCTTCCAGTTTGAATACCGGCCCCAGCCGTTAAAGAGCCAGCACACCGCTCCAAGCTCTGAGCCGTTGGTGACGAAAATAGGACCGGAGTCCCGAAGCCAGGAACGGTCAGTCGCGATTCGATGGAATGCCACGCGCGAAAGGTTCACCCTTCCCCGCTCGAGCATCTTGCGGGTACGCTCTTCGTGCTTGCCGCTTTCAACGATCACGCAAACGCGCTCTCGCCGGCAGAGGTGGCGCACGATTTCGACGTACACCCAGTGAATCGAGGCTAGCTTACCGGGCCAGTCCTCACGGTTGTGAGGCCAGGCAATCCAGGTAGCATCGTGGGGTTCCCACTCGGCGGGCATGCGGAAACCCAGTGCCCGCGGCGTTTGGTCGTCAGGCATGGCCTCCTCAGAGAGGTCTTGCGGCGTTTGATTCCGCGATCAAATGGCATGCCGTGTGAGCTTCACTTAGCAAACCGCGCTAGGCTCGTTCGTCGAGAAAGCGATTGCCGATGTCTTGGTAGGCGTCGATGCGGCGGTCTCTGAGAAACGGCCAGTTGCGGCGCGTCTCCTCGATCAGTCCGAGATCGCACTCGACGATCAGCAGTTCTTCCCGGTCTCGAGAAGCTTCACCAATTACGTGCCCGGAGGGGTCACAAACGAACGAGCTTCCCCAGAACTCGATGCCCTCGTAGGTGGCCGGTCTTTGCACGGATTCGACGAGCGGGCGCTCATGGCCCACGCGGTTCACGGCAGCCACAAACACGCCGTTCGAGATGGCATGGGATCGCTGCACTGTTCGCCAGGCGCTGAGCTGGCGTTCGCCGACGGCGGCTTTCTCGGCCGGGTGCCAGCCGATCGCGGTCGGATAGAAAAGAATGTCGGCGCCTCGCAACGCGGTCAGCCGGGCTGCTTCTGGATACCACTGGTCCCAGCACACGAGGGCGCCAACGCGAGCAAACTTGGTGTCGAAAGCCTGAAACCCCAAATCCCCCGGCGTGAAGTAGTACTTCTCGTAGTAGAGAGGATCGTCGGGAATGTGCATTTTGCGGTAGACACCCGCCAACGATCCATCGGCATCGATCACGACCGCGGAGTTATGGTAGACACCGGCCGCTCGCCGTTCGAAAAGCGAACCGATAACCACCACGCCGCATTCCTTCGCGACCTCACAAAGCGCTTTGGTCGTTGGGCCGGGGATGGGCTCCGCCGTATCAAACCAGTCAGGATTCTCTTCCTGACAGAAGTAAAGCGACGAAAACAACTCCTGCAAGCAAACGATCGTTGCCGAGGCCCGCGCCGCTTCGCGAATTCTGTTGACGGCGTTTTCGAGATTCCCTCGACGGTCTTCACTCGCCGCCATCTGCACCAATCCCAGCGTACACTTCGGACTATTCCCCGGCATGCTGAAACCCATGATTTCAGAAGGTCAAAACGGTGTCAACGAGGGTTGCTCGGAACGGTGGGTTCCCTTGCTAGGAGAGCTAACCCATGAAAGTTTTGAATTCATAACGACCAAAACCCCCGAAACTGAAAAGGGTGCCCGGGATAAGACTTTCGGATCGTCCTCGCGGCGTGGCGCACGCATTCTTGCGTGCCGTGTCGGGCTTTCGATCCCGACATTTCCGAATCTATGTACGGAATTCCCCTCCGGGACAGGCCTCTACTGCCTTGGGATGAAGTTCGAACTCGCTCACGCGCGCCGTCGACGGAAGTTTCGACTTCAGCGCCGCAAGCGCTTCAAAGCCTCCGCGCCGTCGACAAAACTCTGCTTGCCTTCTGATGCTTCTTGGTAGCGTCGGTCGATGAGATCTCGAATCGCTAGAAGTTCCTGGGATCGCTCCCGGTCTTTGTGTGCCAGCAATCCAAGCGCTTCGCGAACAACCTCGCTGGCCGAGTTGTAGCGGCTGCTACGGACCTTGCGGCGAACGAGTTTTTCCAGTTCGGGAGTGAGAGATACGTTCATAACTGAGTAAGTTGTCGAGTCCTTATCGTCCAATCTTCTTTGTCTTGGTCTACGATGCCACACTTTGACATCGGCCCTCCGGTTTAGCTAGAGGGGCGCCGGATACACGGCCCCGGCCTGACACAAGGTCGAAACCTGGGCTTCCATCCCTTACCGAAAACTCCTCAAGTCTCCGTCGGGCAGGTGCTGAATGCTGTTGAACGTAAAGAGGCGCGACTCCTGCCCACTGACGCGCAAAGTCGTAACGCCGGCATTGAAGGTGACTCCCGCCAGACACCACATCATTCGGTCGCTCGTGTCGAGCGCTCGGCCGGCCCAAACACCGATCGGCGTCGCGGAAGTAATGACTGCGATTTTCTCACCTGATTCGCGCTGCGAGAGTGTATCAAGTGGATTCAAGATTCGAGACTGAAATTGCTTCCACGACTCTCCATCGTAAGGATATCGCTTCTCGGTCCAGGCCATGACCACTGCCGTATCGCAGTAATTGTGACGACGGTGAACCTCGTGGTTCTCATCCTCCAGCGCCGCCATCATATGATCGTATTCCTGCTTGAACCTGGGGTCATCTCGGGCCAATCGGTCCGCCATGGCGCGATACACATCCCCCAAGTCGAACTCGTTCCAGCGCGAGTCTTTCGTAATCTCAGGAAACGAATGGCCGGCAGCTTTGTAAGCCTCGTCGATGGCGAGGGTTGTCTCAACCTGCCGCTCGAGCTCACCGGAATACACAGCCGCAAACCTAACATTACTCGAAGCTAAATGTTCGCCTAGCAGACGAGCCTGGATGCGGCCCAAATCCGAGAGCTGATCGTATTTATGCCGCGGGCCAGCCTGGGCGTGCCGGATCAGGTAGAGCACACTCAACGGGCGCGCTCCATCACCAGCAGGGCGGCATCGGCGAGGCCGCGTACTCGTTGGGGGAGATCCTGAAAACGCGGGTCCCGCGTCTGGCCCTTGTGATAACGATAGTAGATCTGCTGCAGCACGACCGCGAGTTTGTAGAGACCGAACACTTCGTAGTAGTCGATACGCCTTACGTCGCGACCGGTCGCGACAGCGTATCGCTCCAAAAGCTGCCGGCGAGAGTAAAAGCCGGATTGGGTCGTAATAGAGCTGACCGCTTCTCGACGATGTTCGGGGTCGCCCGACTCTGGCCAGTAAGAAAGGACGACGCCAAGGTCAACCAGCGGGTCACCGACAGTCGCCATCTCCCAATCCAGCACTGCCGTAATCTGAGCAGCATCTTCTGACCCGAGCATCAGATTGTCGAGCTTGTAATCGTTGTGTACGATTGTAGCCGTCCCTGAAGTGGGCATCCGTTTTGCCAACCAGTCACCAAGTTGGTCCATGTGAGGCAGCTCCTCGGTCTTGGCTCGTTGCCACCTCGTGGCCCACCCTTGCAGTTGCCGCTCCAGGAACCCCTCCGGGCGGCCTAGCGAGTCCAAACCATGCCGAAAGATGTCTACGGAATGGAGTTCTATGAGGCAATCCGTAAACGCTTCACTGACTCGACGAAAGATGTCAGGTCCTGCCGGATAGTCCGCGGGCCACTCTCGTCTCAGGACGACGCCGAGCCGGCGCTCCATCACGAAGAATGGCGCACCGACAATCGAGGGGTCGTCCGAAATCAGGAAAACCTTTGGGGCGGGGTTGAAATGCAGGCTTACCGCCCGTAGGACTCGGTACTCACGCGCCATGTCGTGAGCCTTAGGAGCAACTCGTCCCAAAGGAGGCCGCCGTAGGACGTATTCTTCGCCTCCACATCGAAGCAAATAGGTAAGGTTCGAGTAGCCGCCTGGAAACTGCTCGACGTCGAGACCCTCCGCGACGCCGGGGATCTTGTCACGAAGGTAGGCGGCAAGTGCGGGAACATCCAGTTCCTCGCCACTTCGAACAGGAGCTGTGTCGCCGGGCATCGAGATCACTCGCCTATTCGCTTACGGAATAGGAGCTGACGGATAGCGAACGTATCCTCCAGAGGCCCCGGTAGAAGCTAATTTCGGCGAGAAATAGGGACCGTCATCCGATTTTCGCTTCTGCAACTGTTTGTTTCCAATATGGACTAGAGGACGAAAATCGGTGACTGTACCATTTCTCGCGACGAAGGACCTTCAATACGGGCTGCTGGAGGCGTCAGTCGCAGGTTCTCGCGAGGTCTTTGATCAGGAACGGGATTGCAACGGACCCTGCTCGGCTTGACGGGCTAAAGCCTATTTTCTGCTCCTCTGACCCGCTTCACCTGGGGCTTGCTTGCCCACCTTGATGAACTTCCGTAGCCGCTCGAATTCTTTTTCCGAAACTCGCGGTAGCGCTCTTAGTTCTTCAACGCTCTTGAACCGACCGTTGCGCTCGCGAACGCGGACAATCATCTCGGCCCGAGACCGACCGATGCCGGGCAGCCGTTCGAGTTGAACCACGCTGGCTGTGTTGATGTCGATGGGCCCGCTAGGCGGAGGCGCCTTTGCTCCGCCGGCCATCAGGGCCAGCAGCATCAGCGTCAGTAGCGCGTTTCTCATTGAGGAAGGAGTAATGTTCGCCTCCCTTCTGAAGAACGTGCAACGTGTGGACAGCCGCCCTGCGGTATTCGCGGGCCATGTAAGGGTCGAGACGCGCTAGATCCTCCAGGCAGTTGCGAAGCCCTTCCGTATCGCCCTGCAAAAGAGGTCCCGGCTTGCTATCGCGGCTAGAGCGGCCGAAATCCACCGTTGCAGCCTCTAGAACGCGAATAATAGCCTGTAGGCCCCGCCGCCGCGAGAAGCCGCCAGCTACCATTTCGCGCACCGCCTGCTCAATCAGCCCCGTCATCAGGTCGGAAGCTATCGACTTGGCGATACAGTGGTGAATCTTGTGTTCGGCATCCACCAGTTGAAACTCGCCGTCGAGGTCCCGGATGAGCTTGCGCGCCGTGTTTGTGGCGGTCGAGGCGCCTTCAACGGCAAAGTGCACACCGGCGAAAGATAGAAGCGGCCGTTGAAAAATGCAGACTGGGTGCATTGATCCCACGGCAGCGCCGCGCCTAGCCAACACGCCTAGGTCCGAGCTGTCTCGAACCCCACTTGTATGCAGGACCACTTTCCTTGTCAAAGAAAACGACTGTCCGGCAAGCCGATTGGCGACCACCACAATTTCGCGGTCGGGAACAGTCAGCAAGATGACGTCCGAGGACGCAAACGCCTTCGGATCGGCGGTAGGAACGCCTCGCTCGATCAGGCGCGCGGCGCGCCGGGCAGAGGTCGGTGTCGAGGACAGAATCGGCCCGATTGTGTACTTCTCCACCGGTAGAAGTGTTGCCAAGGCTCGCCCCACCCGCCCTGGTCCGATAAGGCCGATTTCAATCACTAGGTTCCTTGGGAGTATGGCTCGTGTTCAAACTGTACGGGCACAGCATGCTGTGCCCGTGTTCCAAAGTCACCGTATTTTGCGAGCCTCAATAAGGTCTCAGCCCGACGTGTAGCGACGGCTTCAGCCGTTGCAGTTTCCTACCGCGAAAACTATGAGGATACCAGGGCCTCGTCCGGGCTGGGGTTGGGGGAGGAAGCGCTCGGCGGAGCCGCATACTCTCGAGCTTGCTTATTTTTGTACATCTTCACGTCGGCTGCGGCAAGCAGTAGCTCCGCGTTGTCTCCGTCTTTAGGATAGAAGGCCTGCCCAACGCTGAGGGACAGCGCCGGCTCGCTGCGGATCTGATTCACTCTTAGACGCAACTGCTCAACTTTCTCGTCGACCTTGCTGCAGTCAAGCCCGGTAGAACCATGACGAACTCGTCGCCGCCCATACGGGCCACATAGTCGTACTCTCGGCACGCGTCGCGTAACGCATGAGCTACTGACCGCAACACTTCGTTGCCTTCCAGATGACCGTACTCGTCATTCACCTTCTTGAACTCATCTAGGTCACACACCAGCACCGTCAAGGCCGAGGCGGTGCGCTTACAACGGGATAACTCTATGTCAAGATGCACGAACAATGAGCGTGCATTGGGCAGATCCGTCAGGTAGTCAGTCGTAGCGTTGCTTTCCGCCTGCCGGTATTTCAATGCATTCTCTATAGACAGCGCTACCTTGTGGCTAACAGCGCGGAGGATCCGCAAGTGCTCGCGCGTAAAGGCGTTCTTCTCCCGACGGTACAGCATCAACACGCCAACGAAACCGGAAAGGCCTTCCAAGGGGATGGCCATGGCCGATTGCAACGTCCCGAACTGCGTCGGGTCATCTACGTAGCCGGGCTCGACGGTTGGGTTGCCATTCATGATAGGCTTGCCGTTGGCCGCCACCCACCCCGAGAGGCCGTCCCCAAGAGGGATGCGCATTTTCGAGAATAGTCGCGAGTTCTCCCCGTTGACGTACGTGGGAACTAACGTTTCGTTGTGGCAGGTATAGAGGACGACCGCATCGTAGGGTACCAGGCGATTCAATCGTGCGGTAAGCACGGAAAGCGTTTCGTCCAAGCTGAGGGAGCTGCCCAGGTCTCGAGAGAGCTCAAAGAGCATCTGGGCTTCTTCTCCGGCCCGGGCGATAGAAGCCAGGAAGTCAAGCTCTATGCCGTTGGCTTCCGCGGCTCGTTCGATCTCCGTACCCTCGAAGCCGGCCGCCGGCGAGTCGCCCCGCCTAATCTTCAGATCTGTGGGTAGACGGCAATGATCGGGTTCCGATTGCAAGAGTTCCTCCATTGCCAAATAGCGTCGCTTGAGAACGTCTACTACCCTTGGGTCGTAGCTCTTGCCGGCCTCATCCGCGATCGTCTCAATGGCCTCCTCCAGAGGCATGGCCCGTCTGTAAGGCCTGTCCGACGCCAGGGCGTCTAGGCAGTCGACGGCCGCGAGAATGCGGGCGCCGATGGGAATCTCTTCCCGACTCAACCCGTCGGGATAGCCGCTGCCATCCCATTTTTCGTGATGGGAGCGTACGATCGGAGCCGCCGGGTACGGAAACCGTACCCGCTCGAGAATCTCAGCGCCCACCAGGGGGTGCGTTTTGACCTTGTCAAACTCGTCCGGGTTCAGCCTACCTGGCTTTGAAATGATGTGCTCCGGTATGGCCAGCTTGCCGATGTCGTGCAGCAGTGCCGCGGCACGCAGGGCCTGCAGCGAAGACCCGTCCAGCCCAAGTTCCTTGCCTATCTCTAACGCGTAGACTTTCACTCTCCGTAGGTGGGCGCGAGTCGCGTTGTCCTTCGCTTCAATGGCAAGTGCGAGCGCTTCGATAATTCTCAGGTGAAGCTCAGCTATTTCGGCGGCATGCTTCTGCTCGGCTTGTAAGCGGGTCGGATACAGCCGAAAGGCGCGGTGGATAAAGTGAATCAAGGGTAGCAGCAGAAGCGTCAGCGGCCAGCCGGCGTGGTGCGCAAAGACGCTCAATAGCCCCGCAACGGCTGCCGCCAGCCAACACGACCGAAACGACGAAAAGTAGTTCGTTTTCCACGTGCGCCACAGAGGATTGCCCGCCCTGAAAGCCCGAAAAGCCCCTTCGGACAAACTCTCGGTGGCGTAAAAGACGCCGGCGACGGACAACGTTGCCACGGCTGCCGCTGCGCCCGATCTTCCCGCCGTCAAGGCATGATAGATGCCGTAACACAACCCGATGGCGGTGGTCGTGTTGGCCATTTGGAAGATGGTGTGAGCGAAGTCGCGCTGTAGTTTTGACCTTCGTTGAATTAACACCCCTAGGCAGCCGATCAATGCCGTTTCCAACAGCCCCAAACCCGCAATCCCGATCAGCACTAGGATCAGCCGGGACGCCAACGTGTCCGAAGTGCCGGGCAGGGAAACCCTGTGACGGAAAGCGAGCAGGGTAACTAGCGCGTAGCCGAGAAGGAAAGCACCATCCGTTGACTCCCACATCAGGAGTCCGGCGACAAGCGTACACGCCGCCGCGATGATCACGATGCCGAAATGCACCCGTAGCTTTGTAGACATGCACTGGACGGCTCTCGGCTAGCAGCCGGCTTGCCATCTACCTTATCGGCCGGCAAATGGAGATTTCCGGTGGCGGTTGAAGAAACTGCTCTGATCGGCTTTGGCCGCTAGGACGGGGACCGGCCACTAGTGAAGGCTTCGAATCTACCTGAAGATCGGGTGGCCAGTCCGGAACACGGGTTGCCGCGGAATTCCAGAGTCTCACAAGTCATGGTGACGTGGCCCGTGTTCAAACGGTAGGGGTACACGATGCTGTGCCCCTGTTCCAAAGCCACCGTATCTTGCGAGCTTTCAATAGAACCGCGAAGAGTGGCGCTCGCTACCTATTAGGCTCGGGGGCTGATCGAGGGCTCACCGAGGCTCCTGGGCCACCCCGGTTAGCTCTCTTGTCTTGAGGGCTTTGATGCGGTCGCGTAGCTTGGCTGCCTGTTCGAACTCGAACTTCTGCGCGGCGTCCCGCATTCGTTTCTCGAGGCCGTCAACAAGGTTTTGCAACTCCTCAAGCGAGCTCGGCAACTCTGTGTCCGTTTCGTCGTCGGGGATGGAGAGGTAGTCGGCTTCTACGACCCTAGCCAGGCTCATATCCACGGGTTTCGAGATGGTCTGCGGGGTGATATGATTCGCTTCGTTGTACTGCACCTGCACCGCTCGCCGCCGGTCCGTTTCGTCGATCGCCCGCTCCATACTGTCGGTCATGCGGTCGGCGTAGAGCACGGCCCGTCCGTTGACGTTGCGGGCGGCTCTGCCGATCGTCTGAATCAGCGAGCCGAAGGAGCGCAGAAACCCTTCCTTGTCGGCGTCCAGAATCGCAACCAGTGAGACTTCGGGCAGATCCAATCCCTCACGAAGCAGGTTGACGCCGATCAGGACGTCGTATTCGCCCTTGCGCAAGTCCCGCAACAGCCGAACGCGCTCTAGGGTGTCAATCTCAGAATGCATATACCGGCAGTGGACGCCGGTCTCCGAATAGTATTCCGAAAGGTCTTCCGCCATGCGCTTCGTGAGGGTCGTTACGAGAACTCTCTCGCCGACCTCGGCGCGCTTTCGAATTTCTCCCAGCAGGTCGTCGACTTGGCCCTTGACCGGCCTCACTTCGACTGCCGGGTCGATCAGACCGGTCGGACGGATCAGTTGTTCCACCACCGTGCCGGCGGACTTGGTCAACTCGTAGGGTCCCGGAGTTGCCGAGACGTATACGGCTTGGTTCACACGGTGTTCGAACTCTTCAAACTTCAAAGGGCGATTGTCGAGGGCGCTGGGCAGCCGGAATCCGTACTCGACGAGGGTTTCCTTCCGCGAGCGGTCACCCTTATACATGCCCCGCAACTGAGGTACGGTCTGATGGCTCTCGTCGATGAAGAGCAGGGCGTCCTGCGGTAGATAGTCGAGCAGCGTCGGAGGCGGCTCGCCGGGCATCCTTCCTGAAAAGTGGCGCGAGTAGTTCTCGATCCCGTGGCAATAGCCAATCTCCCGGATCATTTCAATATCGAAAAGTGTCCGCTGGCTGAGCCGCTGTGCTTCGAGACGCTTGTTTCGCTTGTTCAGCTCTCCAGTCCACCAATCGAGTTCGGCTAGAATTGCTTCGATAGCGCTTTCGCGAGTCTCCTTCGACATCACGTAGTGCCTGGCGGGATAAATCGGCAAGCGCAGGTAGGTCTGTCGCACTTGCCCAAGTAGCGGGTCGATTTGCGAGAGGCTCTCGATCTCATCGCCCCAAAGCTCGATGCGGTAGGCGTAGTCGTCGTAGGTGGGTAGGATCTCGATCACGTCCCCGACAACCCGGAAAGTGCCCCGTTTGAAGTCCCCATCCCGGCGCTCGTAAAGGATCTCGACCAGCCGCTTGGTAATCTGCTCGCGCGCGATTTTCTGGCCTTTCTCGAGCATCAGCAGCATGCCGTAATAGGCATCCGGGGATCCCAAGCCGTAGATGCAACTGACGCTGGCAATAATCACGCAATCTCGGCGCTCGAACAAGGACCTCGTCGCCGACAAGCGCAACTTGTCGAGTTCGTCGTTGATCGTGGCTTCCTTCTCGATGTAAGTATCGCTCGAGGGAAGATAGGCCTCCGGCTGATAGTAATCGTAGTAGCTGACGAAAAACTCGGCCGCGTTTTCGGGAAAGAAGTTCTTAAACTCGTGATAGAGCTGAGCGGCAAGCGTCTTGTTGTGGGCGATCACTAGTGCCGGGCGCTCGAAGTGCTCGATGACCTTGGCGACGGTGTAGGTTTTGCCCGATCCCGTCACGCCGAGCAGGACTTGGTGGCACTCGCCGTCTTTGAGGCCGCGAACGAGCTGCTCAATTGCGGTCTGCTGGTCGCCGCGCGGCGTGTAGGGCGATGCCAGTCGGAATCCCATGGGGTGATCGGGGCTGGTAGGGCAGGCGCCGGGTGCGGCCGGATCTCGGCGGTGAAGCTCCTGTGGAACGCTAAGCCGCGGGTGGCGGGCGACGCCTGTCCAACGTTGCCTGTCCCGTGCTCACGCGGCCCCGGACGAGTTCATTTTATCACCGGCCTGTGGGTCCGGATCTTAGCATCCACCCCGAGCCCGCGACCAGCCTGGAATAGGCCCCCAATGAGTTGGCCACCGCCTTGGGAAGTTGTACGGGCACAGCATGCCGTCCTCTTGCCCGAAGCTTCGCAACGTCTCCGACCGGAGCACGTGAACAAAGGCTAGCCATTCCGTGTGGAGTATCGGGGGCCTACATCCTGCCATCCGGGACAGCAGCCTGAGGACCACGCCCCCTGATTCCGCCGAAAGGATAGCCATCAACAGACTCTAGTACTACAATGTGTATCCCAATTCACAGATTTGGCATTGGGCTTCCTATACGTACCGAACGGAGAGAATAATGCGTACTAGCCAACGACCTACCTTTGCAGCACTTCTGAGTTGCCTGGGAGTGATGATGGGCATTGTCCCGGCGCAAGGTCAATTCCCTCCACAGCCCTTGGGCGTCGTCAGCTGTTCCGCCTCTCCGGTTGTGCCACTGGTGCGCCGTTCTAATATCGCCGCGTTGCAGGGCAGTATCCCTATTGCGTGCGCTAACACCCCTGGTGTAGCGACGGAGTTTGTGACGACAATCCCGACTGACGTTACTGCATTGTTCACCAACGCCAACGCCACCAACAATATCGATTTCAGTGAGGGCCCGACGATTACGGATGCAGTCCTCGTAATCAACTCGAACCACTCGATGACTCCCGTAACAACTTCCTCCACCCCACCGCCGCCATTGCCGCAGTACGGCCAACTAACCGCACCGAACCAAATCCAATGGTTTGGTGTGGAACTCCCGGTGCCGGGAGCGCCGCTGAACTCCGCCTCTCCCCCGCGATGTGTCCGGGTGACGGAACCTTGTGCAATCCGCCAACCACGACCGTTCAGATGATAAGCATACGGGCAAACGCGTCACAGCCGCCGATAGTCCCACTGCCCGGCTTTAGCCTAGTCTCGGCTATTGTCTCCATGACGGGGCCGACCTCGATTCCAATCTTCCCCAATATTTTGAGTGTGAGCCTTCCATTGGATGGCTTGTTCACGACTCTTGCGCCGGGCGCCATCC
Organism: Bryobacterales bacterium; assembly: GCA_965222095.1. Lineage (GTDB taxonomy): Bacteria > Acidobacteriota > Terriglobia > Bryobacterales > UBA6623. Next base: position 614,418 of record CBDCTD010000002.1, on the reverse strand, counting down.
CCGGGGACTTGAACATCAACCTCGCCGAGGGGTTCGCCACAGCGTTCAAAATCTTGGGGATTCCTTCTTTCACTCCCTTCACTGATGTTGAAGAAGGATATTTCGCGCCGGGTTCGGGCGCCACCCAAGGCACGCGCTTCCTGGTGCGTTTTCAGAACGTGGCAGCGGGCCAAACGGTGATGGTCCCGGATATGGTGGCTGGTCCGCCGACCCCGCCGACGGTTGATCAGCTGATACTGGCGCGGGTAGACATGACGGACGCTTCTGGCGCCGGCGGAACTGTTGTCGCCACGTCGGGAACGTTCTCGGTCCCCGTCGGCTCGGGATCCGGCTTTGTGGTCTATGAAGTTATCAGCAGCTACCCATTCGCCGTGGAAGCGATCGACATCCCCGTTACGCTAATACCTCCTACGCTGGGTTTCATTCAGACAAGCGTCACTTTCGCTCCCACAAGCCTCGTCATGACCGCCAGCGGCCCGTTGCCGGAGCCGAGGTTCGTCGATACCGGGGTTCCCTTGTCGCTCACTCCGGACGGTACCGCCGGCGACGGAACGGTCCAGGACGATTTGCTCGGGGACAACGCTTCGGTGACATTTCCGCCTGGGGTAGTGCCCCCACGACAGAGGTCATCATCGACGTGATCGAAAGCCCACCAACGCCCCCTCCGGGCGGGTTCTCGACAGGCAGCAACTTCGTCAACATCGAGCTGGTGCCCGAACCTGCGTTCCCACTTCCGCCGCCCGGCCTGACCCTTGTCCTTCCCGTGTCTCCCCCGCTCCCACCGGGTACGCCGCTCAATCTATACCGGGTCAACGAAACAACTGGCCTTCTCGAACTCGTGCTCGACTCCATGAGCATGCCGATCATCGGTACCGTCGACCCGGACGGCGACAGCGCAACGTTCGCCGGAATCGTCGAGCTCTCGATGATTGTGGGGTTCGTCCCTGACGATCCACCAGCAGTGATTGACCAACTCATCTCGCTCGTGGACGGTTTCGTCGCTCTGGGAGAGGTAGCTGCCAATCAACAGGCACCTCTGGACGCATTGCTCAAGAACGCTAAAAAAGCTCTTGATGGCGGCCGCGAGAATGCAGCGATTTCACTCCTCGAAGCGTTCATAGAGAAAGTGGGCAAGCTCATCGAGCAGGACCGCATCAGCGAGCCGGCGGGCCAGCTCTTAATAGACTTGGCGGAAGACATTCTCGCCGGTCTTTGAGAACCCGTACGCGACCGTGGCTGGCAGGGGGGTCAGAGACCCGGGGTATGTGAACGACCGCCCGGGTATGACCTTAAATGGGGTGATTGGCGGGCACGACGTACCGTCCGTACGGGTCCTCGATCGTGTTGAGGTGAGGTGCCGCTTGTTGCCTTGACGCGACAGAAGTATGGCCATATGATATAAAGTATGGCCATAACATCGATCAAGAATACCTATTCCCTGGATGTCGAAACTGTCCGGGACCTCGAGGAGATGGCCCGCCGCTGGGGTGTTTCCAAGTCCGAGGCCTTGCGGCGGGCGATTCGTGCAACCGCCAAAGAAAACCTCCCCGGCTCGCCAGACGCCTTGGCTGCTCTTGACGCTCTCCAGCAACGTCTGACCCTCGATCCGGCGAAAGCGCGGACGTGGAGTCGCCGTGCAAAGAATGAACGCAGAGCATCGTCGCGGAAAGCCGAGGACCGTAGCCGGTGATCCATGTCGATACGAGCTTCCTCATCCGCGCACTCACGAAAAGATCTTCGGAAGATCGTCAGCTTCGATACTGGTTGCGAGACGGCGAATCGCTTGGAATCAGCGCGATTAGCTGGGCGGAGTTCCTCTGCGGACCCGTGGATGAAGAAGACGTGGAGTTGGCGACCGACATTCTGAGAGAACAAGTACCGTTTCTTCCGAACGATTCAGCTGTAGCAGCCCGCCTGTTCAACCAAAGTGGCAGGCGTCGGGGGTCGCTGACAGATTGCATGATCGCTGCAACGGCAATCCGTTGTGACGCGGCTCTCGCGACCTCCGATCTAGCTGATTTTCGTGGGCTGGCAGCGCTCGGTTTGAAGATCGCGGGCGCATAGGCGAGTCGAAGAGGCGCGCTTCGAGATCAGCGTTTCCCTAGGAGCATAGTAAGCTCACCAGCGGACCTCTCGCCGGCAGGCTGCCCCCCCGTGTGAGCAACGGGCCCCGCTGCTCCCGGCAAGTCCACCAACCACCGCGTGATAAGCTACCTTCATGGCGACCGAGGCGCCTCCGACCCCGCGGGCGTCACCTCCTGAGCCGGTTCAACCCTCTCCCCACGCCCGTATCGTCCGATCCGCCGGTGTGATGAGCGCGGCCGTTTTGCTCAGCCGCATCACCGGCCTGGTTAGAGAAGTTGTTTTCGCGAAATACTTCGGCGCCGGGATGGTCTATGACGCCTTCGTGGCGGCTTTTCGCATCCCGAATCTAGCTCGCGACTTGCTGGCCGAGGGTGCGTTGTCGGCGGCCTTCGTAACAACCTTCTCGAAGTATCTGGCCACCAAGAGCCAGTGCGAAGCGTACCAATTGTCGAACCGCCTGGCGACCGTATTGGTCCCTTTCTTGGCAGTGTTGTGTCTTCTTGGCGTGATCTTCGCCCCGACGGTTGTGGATTTGATGTTCCCCGGCTATGGAGAGGTCTCGGGCAAGAGGGAGCTGACGGTCGAGCTGACGCGCATCATGATGCCCTTTCTGCTGTTCATTGCCCTTGCGGCCAAAGCCATGGGGGTACTGAACTCCAAGGGAATTTTCGGCCTTCCGGCCCTGGCGTCGGCTTTCTTCAACATCACCGCGGTCGCGACCGGGCTCTTTCTCGGTTTCTATGTCGGACCCCGCGTCGGTCTCGAACCCATCGTCGGCATGGCGATTGGGACCTTGCTGGGAGGCTTCGTTCAATACACGTGTCAGTGGCCGAAATTGCGTGGCGTCGGCCTGCGCTTCCGTCCCGACTTCGACTTGTCCGATCCGGGACTGCGCCAAATGCTCTTTCTGATGGGCCCCGCCGTTGTAGGGGCCGCCGCCGTGCAAGTCAACGTCGTCGTCAACGGAGTTTTCGCCTCCCAAATAACCGACAGCGCCGGCGACGTCGTCAACGGTCCCGTCTCATGGCTGGTCTACGCTTTCCGATTCATGCAGCTTCCTCTGGGATTGTTTGGAGTGGCGGTAGCCTCGGCCACCCTGCCATCGATTTCACGAAGTGCGGGACGCGGTCAGATCGGGGCGTTTCGAGAGACGCTTTCCCGCTCACTAGGGCTTGTGTTCTTGCTGACGATTCCCTCGGCAGTCGGCCTCATCGTGCTCAGCCGGTCGGTGGTGGGCTTCATCTACCAGAGGGGCGCATTCACCGCCGTGGACACCGAACAGACGGCGCACGCTCTGTCGCTCTACTGCCTAGGCTTGGCCGGCTATGCCGCCATCAAAGTGCTTACTCCCGCCTACTACGCCTTGAATGATGTCCGTATCCCCATGGCGGCGAGCGTCACCTCGATCTTTCTCAACTACCTGCTGAACTGGACGTTCGTCCGCGTCCTGGGGTTGGGGCACGGCGGCCTCGCCTTCTCGACCTCGTTAGTGGTCACCTTCAATTTTCTGGCCCTGTTCTGGCTGATGCGGATGAAGGTTCACGGCCTCCTGGGTCGCCGCCTACTTGTAAGCGTGTCGAAAATCTCAGCGGCCTCGGCGGTGATGGGACTCGCCTGTTGGTCGTCCTCCCGATCCCTCAGCTATGTCTTCGGCGAGACGACTCTGGCCCGACTCCTTGACCTGATTGTTTCGATATCATTGGGGGCGCTCATTTTCTACGGCCTTTGCCGACTTTTGCGAGTTCAAGAGGTGGAGAATGCGAGACAAGCCATTGCTGAGCGTTTATGGCCGGGCTCCACGCCGCGAGTCGACGACACGCAACAACCCTATGATAGAATCGACCTCGATGGATACTAGTCCGCATGCACTCTGAGCTCACGTCGGTTCGCGAACTCCACAAGGTCGACCGCCGCTGCCAAGAGCTTAGCGCTGAAATCGCCCGCCTCCCAAAACACATCATCGAAATCGAGCAGAAGCTCAAGTCCCACCGCGAAAAGCTGGACGCTGACCAGGTGGCGCTCGAGGAAAACCACAAACGCCGCCGCCAAATGGAAGGCGAGATCGGCACCCACGAGCAAAAAATCTCCCGCCTCCGCGAGCAGATGAGCGAAGCCAGGACGAACGAGCAGTTTCGCGCCTTCCAACATGAAATCAAGTTCGCCGAGGATGAGATTCGCAAAATCGAAGACCGCATTCTCGACGGGATGGAGGAGGCCGAAGCTCTCGATCAGCTTGTTAGCGCGTCCAGGGAGTCTCTCGACCTGGAGGCCCAAGCCGTCGAGAAAGAGGTCCGGGAGGCCCGTGCGTGTGTGGCCAAGGACGAAGAGGAGCTGGCCAGCGTCGAAGCGCAACGCAGGGAGCTAGCGGGTTCGATTTCGCCTGAAGTCCTGGAGATGTACGAGCGCGTCCGAAAGCTGCGAGGAGGCAACGCCGTCGCCGAGGCGAGCGAGGACCGCTGTCTGGCGTGCAACGTCCGCCTCCGGCCCCAGTTTAGCCAGATGCTGCGATTCGGCGAAAAGGTGCTGACTTGCGAATCTTGTGGACGCATTCTCTACTATCTTCCCGCCGACGAAGGGCCGCCCCTCGAAGATCCCGCTAGTGAGTCAAACGTCGCGCCCAATAACCAACCGGCGTGAGCACAACCCGATGTCCCAAAGTGCCCTGACGATCCTCTCGGAAGAGGAACTTCTGTTTCATGAGACGGTCACGTCCTTCGCGCGCGACGAGATCGGGCCCCACGTGCGGGAGATGGACGAACGGGGCGAATTCCGAGCGTCGCTGATCGACCAGTTCTTCGAACTTGGGCTGATGAGCATCGAGACCCCGGAGCAATACGGCGGCCAGGGAGGCTCATTCTTCCAGGCGGTGCTCGCCGTCGAGGCACTTTCGACCGTTGACCCTTCCGCGGCTGTGATTGTTGACGTCCAGAATACGCTCGTCAATAACGCTCTCATCCGCTGGGGGTCGGAAGAACAAAAGCAGCGCTACCTCCCGAAACTGGCCCGCGACACCGTCGGCGCCTACGCCCTCTCAGAACCAGGGTCAGGAAGCGATGCCTTCGCGCTCGCGACGAGAGCCGAGGATAGCGGGGACCACTTCGAAATCACCGGCCGTAAGCTCTGGACCACCAACGCCAAAGAGGCGGGCCTGTTCATTCTCTTTGCGAACGTTAACCCTGAGGCCGGCTATCGCGGCATCACGGCCTTTCTGATCGAAGAGGACTTTCCCGGGATCACGGTCGGCAAAAAGGAAGACAAGCTCGGGATTCGCGCGTCCTCCACTTGTGAGCTGATCCTCGAGAGGTGTCGCGTTCCAAAGCAGAATGTACTAGGCGAAGGCGGCAAAGGGTATAAGGTCGCCATCGAAACGCTGAATGAAGGACGCATTGGGATAGGCGCACAGATGGTCGGCCTGGCCCACGCGGCTCTGGCTCACGCGCTCAGCTACGCGAAGGAAAGAAAACAATTCGGGAAACCCATCGCCGAATTCCAGGGCCTACAGTTCGAGTTAGCTCGCATGGCAACGGAAGTCGAGGCGGCCCGGCTGTTGGTTTACAACGCTGCACGGCTCAAGGACTCGGGCGAAACGTTTCTAAACCAGGCAGCGATGGCCAAATACTATGCGTCGGAAATGGCCGGGCGCGTGACGGCTAAAGCTGTCGATGTGTTGGGGGGTGTCGGCTATACCAAGGATTATCCCGTTGAAAAGCTCTACCGCGACGCCAAGATCGGCACCATCTACGAGGGAACCAGTAACATCCAGCTGCAGACAATTGCCAAGCAGATGCTAGCCTGAGCTGAGGCCATCCGGTTGGCTCACCTCGGCACCGCCTTCGACTGGCGGGATCGCCCGTCGCCGCCGCGGAGGAACGCGCCAACATCACGGTCCGCCGTCGATCAGGCCGACCGGCACTTGCGGTTTTGCACAAAATCACTAAACTGTTACGAGGACCGAAGGAGGTTGCTATGCCCACCAAAGCGAAGATGCTTGTTCTAGCGATTCTTCCAGCTGCGCTTGCGCTAACCGGGTGCGGAGAAAGCGCTCCGCCCGGCCCGGCTAGAGGTAGTCCGGAATGGCTCTGGCTAGCGGCGGTCGACAACTATGCTGCCGGCGACTTTGAGAAAACCCAGGACCAGCTAGGCGAGATCGTCAAAAGCGATAATCCCTGGCGAACCCGAGCCGCTGTCTGGCGCGTCGTTATGCTCGCCGGCTTGGCCCGTGCCTCCGGGGAGCTCGCTGATGCCTACGAGAGCGGCGCCAAGAAAAACCAAGCGAAGTCAGCCAGCTTTCAGAATCCGATCCAATAGCACCGCCGCGACGCTCGCCGACACACGATCGCCCTAGCGGAAACTGTTGGCACGCTCAAGAAATCGCTAGGTGACGCCGAGACCGTGCCGCTCGAGTTTTCTCTTCCGCCGGGTACTCCAAACCCCTCTCCGGATCTGGGCAGGGTGAGCGACGGAACGATTCTCCGGGAAGGCCCGGCAGCCCAAGCGAAGATGGATACCACCCGTCGCGGGCTGCTGCTGGAGATTACTAAAGCGGTGAACGCGGGAGACAATGTCGCCAAGGCAAGAAGTCTGCTTGAGGCTCCACCGATCGAAGTTCCGCGCCAGGAATTCTTCCTTTCACTAGGACGGGCGCTGTATGAGCGGTCGGAACTATTCGATCGCGCTCATTTCAACGAGCCACCCAAGCGCAAATTCATGTTAGATCGCGCGATTGCCTTCATCACGCCGGCACTCGAATCCGACGACGAGAGCCTGAAAAAGAAAGCCGAGGAACTGCAAAAGGAGATCCAGAAATTCCAAGAGAAGGAGTGACGACGCCTGCGGCTCTTTGACCCCGGTTGAGCCCGCAGGGGTACGGCGTGCGCGAACTGAACATGGCAAACTGAGCCGCGCTCGCAAGGGTGTGTGAAAAGTCACTTCGGCTAGAAGAAGTGCATATCGCGGGGGTTGGTTAGTGAGCGACATGTTCAGCCTAACCGGTGTCCAGCACGCGGGCAGCTCGAAACAGGTGTCGGTAGGAGTACCGACACGGCAGTGGGGTGAACCCCTCCGCTGAGACAATCCGCGATAGCGACACTCGCCGTTCAATGGTTTTTCCTTCTCCCAACAGTCTGTTTTCCTCTAGCATGGTCCTCGGCTGGTGAAGCGGAGGCGGGCTCTGGTGGAGACCAACCCGCCGAGGAATAGCCGGCCGGAGACTCATCGAAACGATGGTCCGGGGAGCCGGCTTCGGTCGGCTTCCCGTTCCTCAGCCCCTTCCCATCGGATCGATAGATCTCCTGCTGCCTAAAAAAACTCATCGTCGCTCCGGCGCAAGCTGGGTTCGTTCCAGCGGCCCGCTCGAATTCCTCGGGGGGCCGATAGCCCAGTGCCGAGTGCAGGCGGCAGCGATTGTAGTAGCGCTCGATGAAGTCTTCGATGTTCGCCCGCAGGTGGTCGAGATCCCGATATTCGTTGGCGTAGATCTCCTCCCGCTTGAGCGTCTTGAGGAAGCTCTCACAACTAGCATTGTCGTAGGGGTTCGCCGGCCGACTCATGCTGGGGATCGCTTGGCGCCGGCGCAGGCTCCTCACGTAGGCGCCGGAAGCATACTGCACGCCGCGATCGGAGTGATGGACTAGGCCCGGCGGCGGCTGCCGTTCGGCCATCGCCTGCTCCAGTGCCGCCAGCGGCAAGCGGGTGGCCAGCGTTCGCTCCAGCGCCCAGCCCACCACCTTCCGCGAATAGGCGTCCAAAATCACGGCCAGATAAACGAACTCGGCTTTCAGCCGGATGTAGGTGATGTCGGCCACCCACAGCTGATTGATCCCCCGCAGCTTGATCCGGGCGGCTAGGTTGAGGTAAACCTCCAGCGGATGATCGGCGTCCGTGGTGGTCACGAACGCCTGCGGCTGCACCCCCAGCAAGCCGTCCTGGCGCATGATCCGCGCGACGCGCTTGTGGTTCACCAACATTCCCCGCCGGCGGAGTTCCGCCGTCACCCGGCGGTAGCCATAGCGTCGCCGATGTTCGAGGGCAACCTTCTGGATCGCCGACCGCACTTCCATGTCTTCTTCCTCTGGCATCTGCTCTTGCCAAGAGCGATAGAAACCCGCCCGGCTCACTGGGGCCAGCCAGCACATCCGCTCGACACTCAGTCTGCCTTCGATCGGCATCAACTCCCGGATTTGGTCGTAGACGCCTTCTCGCCAGAACCGCCGCTGCGCTGGCGTCGAGCCGCGACTTTTTCGAAGGCACCTTTGAAAAAATCCACTTCCAGCGTCTTGTCCCCCAACAGCCGCTTCAAGGCGCGGATCTCCTGGCGTAGCTCCCGCTCGCGGGAGGCGGCCGGCGGAGCTGACCCCTCCTCCCTCGGCTCCATCCGATTTCGCCAGCTGTACAGCAGCCCTCGATGAATCCCCAGCTCTCTCGATAGCGCTGTCACGCTGTGGCAGCTTTTCAGCCGCTCCAGTGCCATCCTCCGGTACTCCTCGGGAAACCTGTAAACTCGTCTCTTGCCCACTCGCAGTTCCTTTCCCTGCTAAAGTGTCGCTAACACAACTGTCTCATTTTTGGGGTTCACTCCAGCAGTGGGGTGACCTGCGCCACGGGCGGTTGTTTCCTTGCGCTCTGGGCTGGAACGTTGGACTTCGATGTCTGACAATGTGGCGCAGACGCGCACGTCTGCCGCGTCGACACCCGTGTCGACGCTGGCGCGAGGACGTGTCTCGACCGCACGCTCACGCCCGCGGCTCCGTTTGATCCCGGTTAGGCCGGGCTAGCCGGCCCGCCTTTCTCGTGATTCGAACTAGGCAGCGGCTTGTTCAGCTTGCGGCCAGGCGCCTACCCGGCCGGAAATGAGAGGCTCGGGACTGGCAACGTCGCTTCCGAAACTGGTTCGTTTCCAAGATGACTTGGACGGCGAAAATCGGTGCCTGTACCCATCTTTTGGAAATGACGAGCGCTGCCATTCCATGAAACGCGTCACTTTCCACATCGGGGACATCGAAGTCCACTCCGAATGGAACACCTCGGAAACCGCGGAACGCCTCTACGCCGCTCTCCCCATCGACGCTAGAGGCAACTACTGGGGTGGCGAAATCTACTTTGAAGTGCCCGTTCAAGTTCCCGCTGAGCCCGATGCTCGCGACGTCGTTGAGCAGGGCACCGTCGCCTACTGGCCAACCGGCCACTGCCTCTGCATCTTCTGGGGACCTACTCCAGCCAGCCAAGGCGAAGAATGCCGCGCGGCAAGCGAAGTCAATGTTGTTGGCCGGGTCTTGAACCCCGAGGTGTTGCCGACCTTGACGGCGTCGGAAGTCCGAGTGGTCACTTCGTAAGACCGCCGAGACAGTTGTTCACAGACGCCCTACGGCAAGCGGCGGATAGGATGGCAGCGGCGAGCTACTCGAACGGATGGCGCCAACGCAAACCTGGAAACCGTGCATAATCACGATCGGTGGTGATCCAGACGAGGATCATTCCGTGCCTTCCATCAGGTCCAGCAAAGCGGCCGAGGCGTCCAGGTCGACGCCTGGCTGAAGCCCCTCACCCCCGAACGTCGGCAGCCGTACCGGCTGACGTTTCGCACGCTGGTTCCGGTGTGCCAACACCTCGCGCAGGGCGTCTTCGATGAAAGCCGTAAGCGTTCGATCGGGTTCGAGCGCTAGCCGTTTCGCCTCCCGGTGAAGGTCGTCGTCGATGCGAATTGTCGTCCTCATATAACGATTTTACGCGACGCTCTATGGAGGCCGGACCTATTCCCTCCCCGGCAACCACCGAAATCTTCCCCCACCGCAAGACCACCCTGATACAATCTTGGATCTCCAAACCTAACCGAGGAAAGCCATGAAAGCCATCCGCGTTCACCAAACCGGGGGACCTGAGGTCCTCCAATTTGAAGACGTTGCCGACCCGGCTCCGGGTCCCGGCGACGCCGTCGTCAAGATTGATGCCGCGGGAGTCAATTTCATCGACATCTACTTCCGCACCGGACTTTACAAGACCGACCTGCCCTTTACGAACGGGCAGGAAGGAGCCGGCGTGGTCAGCACAGTGGGATCGGATGTCAGCGAGCTCCAACCCGGCGACCGCGTGACCTACACCGGCGTCGTGGGATCGTACGCCGAATACGCCCTCGTCCCCGCAGACAAACTCGTCAAACTGCCCGATGGCATCGACACCCGCACCGCCGCGGCGATCACGCTGCAGGGCATGACCGTCCACTACTTGAGTCACTCGACCTTTCCGATCGAAGCCGGACACACTGTTTTGATACACGCTGCCGCCGGTGGGGTGGGCCTGGTGCTGGTCCAGGTGGCGAAAATGCGTGGCGCACGCGTGATCGGAACCTGCTCAACGCCCGAAAAGGCAGAACGGGTTCGGGAAGCCGGCGCCGACGAGGTCATCCTATACACCGAGCAGGACTTCGTCGCCGAGGTAAAACGCCTCACCAATGGCAGAGGTGTAGACGCCGTCTACGACTCAGTCGGCAAAACCACCTGGGAGGGAAGCCTCAACTGCCTTCGTCCCCTGGGTTGGATGGTGTTTTTCGGGAACGCCAGCGGGCCGGTTCCCGGCATCGAGCCGCTCACACTCACCGCGAAAGGGTCGCTGATTCTGACCCGCCCGAGCCTGGTTCACCACACCGCGACCCGGGAGCAGCTACTCGAGCGGGCTGGGGACGTTTTCGACTGGGTACTTTCGGGGAAAGTGAAAATCTACATCGGGGAAACGTTTCCCCTTGCCGCCGCCGCCGAGGCCCACCGTCGCCTGGCGGCGCGTCTGACAAGCGGTAAGATTCTGCTGTTGCCGTAGGATCCCGTGGCGAAAACCCTACGGGTCGTCGTTGGCGCATCGGACAAGCACGAACACCCGCCCCTACCGCATTTGCGCTTGGTCTGCGTAGTTTATGAGAATAAATAGTAAGGCAGCGCTATTCTTTCCGGTCAATCAGACACAGGCCGAGTCGCAGCCCAGGGAGTCAGCGAACGAATGTTGGAACGGATCATCTCACTTTTGTTTTGCTTGATACTCGGTCTCGCCAGCCTCGGCGTGGCCGGCTGGCTCGCCGTGACCGGCAGGGTCATCGCGTCCGTAGACGGGTTGTTCATCACCCTCGTGGCCTTGCTGACCGCTCTGATTTGCTTCGGCTACTTGGGCATGCAAGTGCAAGCCGCGTTGGCCCCGGAGTCCAATCCCAAGAAGCGGCGGTGAGTCCTCGAGTGGGCCTCAGTTCTAGTGTAGTGCCACTAACGGTTCTGGACAATGGCGTGGGTTTTGGCGGCGCGCTCGACTTTGGCGAGGATATCTTGTGCCGGAGCTGTCCAGACAAAGGGCTTGGGCGCTTGGTTGCTCGCTTCCAGGTACTCGTGGATGGCGGCCTCGAGTTCGGGAACACTGCGGAACACGCCGCGGCGGATGCGCTTCTGTGTCAGCTCGCGGAACCAGCGCTCGACGAGATTGAGCCAAGAAGAAGACGTGGGAATGAAGTGAAAGTGGAAGCGGGGGTGCTTCGCGAGCCACTTCTTCACTTGCTCATGCTTGTGCGTGGAGTAGTTGTCCACGATCAGATGCAGCTCCAGCGCCGGTGGCGTTTCGCGGTCGATCTTGCGTAGGAATTTGAGGAATTCCTGGTGCCGATGTCGCGGCAGACACTCGCCGATCACCTTGCCGTCGAGCACATTGAAGGCGGCGAACAACGTCGTTGTGCCATGTCGTTTGAAGTCGTGGGTCATGGTGCCGGCACGACCCCTTTTCAGGGGCAGTCCCGGCTGGCCGCGGTCTAAGGCCTGGATCTGACTTTTCTCATCGACACTGAGCACCAGTGCGTGCTCGGGCGGATGCAAGTACAGACCGACCACGTCGCGGAGTTTCTCGACGAACTGCTTGTCGCGGCTGAGCTTGAAAGTTTCGAGGCGATGGGGCTGCAGTCCGTGCGCTTTCCAGACGCGCTGGATGGCCATCTTGGAGACGCCCAAGTGCTTGGCGAGGGTGCGGGTGCTCCAATGCGTGGCCGCCCGGGGCTTCTCGTGAAGCGTTGTATCGAGGATGCATTGGACGAATTCAGCGGAGAGCGCCGGTTTGCGTCCGGGGCGCGTCCGATCGCGGAGTCCGTCGAGGCCGGACTGGGCGAAGCGCTTTCGCCACAGGATGACGGTCTTGCGGTTGACGCCGAGTTCGCGGGCAATGGCGTGGTTCGCCAACCCCTGCGCACACAGCAAAACAATGCCTGCCCGTAAGGCCATTTTCTGGGCTGTGTTGCCTCCTCGAACCAGGCGACGAAGAGCGTTTCGCTGCGGAGCGGTGAGGGGTAGAGCGTCAGCGGATGGCCACATAAACCATCCTACCGTGAAAAGGGTGTTATTGTCCAAGTATTTATGTGGCACTACACTAGCTAGAGGAGAATGCTGTGCTTGCTCGCCGTGCTCAACGTAGCGTTCAAGTACGCTCGCACTGTTCAGGGAATCGGGCGCCGAGCGGCGCGCTCCTTGTACTGACGGGCCTCTCACGCACTCCGCCTCGCCACCTGGTGAGAAATGCGGGCTAAGACCTAACGGCGTCCCTTCATCTTCTGGCGGGGTCCTCTGTCACATCGCGGCGCAACTGGGTACACTGTCCCTGCCGATGGGGAGAACGTCTGCCATGGGATGTCAGGGGCCTCACATGGGCGGAGTTGAGTTTGCGCAACGACTCGCTTGTCACCTGGGATCCCCATTCTCCCTGTGGGTTACGCTCGCGGTTCTCAGCGGGGTTCCTCTACTCGCTAGTGTCCTGCCCATCTCGACCGAGCTTCCGCCTACGATCGAGCACTATATCCGTGCCGAGATGGAACTCAACGATATTCCCGGTCTATCGGTGGCGGTAGTCAAGGGAGACAAAGCTGTCTACCTGAAGGCGCTCGGAACAAAAGATCTAGCCACTGGCGATCCGATGACAGTGCGAACTCCCGTGGATCTGGCTTCCGTAAGCAAGTCGTTCACGGCCCTGGCTGTTTGGAAGCTCCACCAAGAGGGAATCTTGGACATAGAAGCCCCTGTGAGCAAGTATCTTGCCGGTTCTGGCTTCCCCGACCGGGTGGCGGAAAGCATCACGGTTCACGACTTGCTTCGTCATACCAGCGGCTTGCCTCGTCGTGCCGACCGATTGCTGCCGTGCTGCGATACCAACAGCGCACGAGCGCTAGACCTGGCTGTTCTCAAATTACGGCCGGCGGCGGTGAGCCTATCTACCGGTAGTCCGTTCGAATACACCAATAGCAACTACGTGCTGCTAGCCGCGACTGTCGAGTCGGTATCGGGACAGTCGTTTCCCGACTACCTGCGGCGAGAGGTCTTTGAGCCGATCGGCATGACGCGTACCACCCTCGACGGGGAGCAGGCTACGCTGTGGGGTCTGTCCGCCTACCATGAACAACGATGGGGGCGGATACGACCCACTTCGGAACCCTTTTCCGGCTGGTGGGGTTCCTCTGGGATCAAGTCGACAGCCGTCGATATGTCGCAGTATGCGCATTGGATGTTATTCGAGGGACATCGCGGTTTCGACGGGTTGCTGCTGGCCCCCGACGGTGACTCACAATCGCACTTCTACGATATGGGTTGGAACGTGACCGCTCGCGCGGGGTGGCTCAACGACACCCGAGTCCTGGAACACTCCGGAGACATCTGGGGCGCAAACACCGCCATCGCACTGGCGCCCGAGCTCGAGCTTGGCGCTGTGGTGTTGATTAACTTGGGAGCTCATCGCGCGGAGGCCATTGCGCAGGCTACGTTGCGAGCGATGGCAGGCTTGGATCTCCCGCCTCCGGCACCAACTCCGTGGACAAGCGTCCCCGACAATTGGGCGCTTTGTTTCGTCGCGTCGGCTGCTTTGATCGCGGTCTACTTGGCTTGGTACGTCGTCAAGGTAAGGGACGAGTTCAACCGGCAAGAGCGTCGCTTCCGTGGGCTTAAGAACTGGGGGGCCGCCATCAGAGCCGCACTGCTGGGCGGCATGGCGGCTTACATTGCCGAGGTGTCACTTGGCTTCTCCGCGCGTCCCCTCGGCCGCTTCCCAACGACCATTCAGACGGCATTGCCGCTGCTGGTCGCGGCTGTTGTAGCGCTCTTTCTTACCTACGCGGTGTTGAGTTTTGCTCCTCGTATGCCAGCTGCGGCAAGTGAGGGTCCAAGAGCCCGAGGGTAAACGAAGGCACTACGTTGTGAGATCAGACTGCCGCTGTAACGGCCTTGGCAATCCTCATCTGGGAGGAAGGGTTCACGGCTCTCAAAGACGGCGACTTGTGGTACCCGCCCGAAGGATTGACGGGGTCGTGCAATAACTGGGTTTAGCTGTGATACTTTCCGTGGTGGTCCCTCAAGAACGTCGTCCCAGGTTCGGCGCCGATAGACGCGGTAGGTTCGTCGCGTTGCGGGCCGCCTGCGGTCCCACCAACTGCGGCGGTGGACATAGGAGTACTGCCAGACCTTTTCGAAGTCTTCGGTAAGCCGCCGAGGCCAGTCGCGAGTGTCCCACACAACGTACCAATCGGCGCCGTCATAGTCGTCGAACTGATCCTCGGGATAACGCCTCGAAAGTTTCCGGCGCGAGGGTCCTCGCTGTCAAGCAGTCCCACCCAGCGAATGTGAGGATGGTAATAGTACACGGTCATTCCTTTGAAGTTTCGGAAAAACGCGACCTTGTCTCCCTCCTGAACGTTTTCTCGGAAATAGCGAACCAGGGGCCCGTTGTAAGAGCGGTCTAAGAAAAATTGCCTCTCGACAACCTGGTCGAATCCGTTGAGGTTGAAATTCAGATTCGGCCATATGAGCAAGCCCAAAAATAACGCGGCGGCGGCTTTGCGATTGCCCGCGCGCTCGAGTCCCGCCGTCGCCACAGCGCCTAGCAGCACTGCCGCCGGAAGCAATTGGTAGTAGTGGCGATGAATTGCCTCTGCTTGTCCCACGGCAATCGTCAGTACCGGGGAAACCACGGCTACCAGCACGGCCAGCAGCGCGGCGTGCGCCCAGGGCCCGGGGTCAGGAAACTTCCTCCAGCAGTAGAGCAACGTCCCCGGAACGCTAAGAAACAAGATCGCCCCCAGCCAAAACAGGGAGGCGCTAACCGCATGCATATCGAGAAGCTCGAAGCCGTACGCGGTCAACGCAAGAACGATGATAGACACAGTCATGCCAAACTTCGCCACTAACGCCAGTTGCCGGGCCCTTCCCCGGAACAGATAGAACGCAGCCGGGACAATGAGTAACAGAGGAATCATTCTCCAGAAATCTTTCCCCCGGTCGATCATGGTATGGCGGTAAACCTCCAAGGCCGACTCCGGGGCCGGCGACAGCTGACTTACGGCAAACTCGGCGTGGAACAACCAAAACTCTATAGCCAGAGGCGCGGCCATTACAGCTGTGAGAAGCAAGAAGCCACGAGTCAACCGGGCGTCGCGCATTACCAACACGAACACACCCAATGAAGCCCACATGGCCACGAAGCTCACGTAGTTGGAAAAGTAAAGCAACAATCCCGCAAAGCAGATTCTCAAGTAGAAGGATCGCCGGGCAGCCAACTCAGGGTCGCGGAGATAGCGGCAAAACTCTAACAAGAGCAGTGAAGCAGCTAGGACGACAAGGACGTAGTAGCGACTCTGGCGGGCGGCAGCCAGAAAGTAGATGGAGAATAGCCCTAGGTAGGGCAACAAAAGACGGCGCAAACCCGTGCCGAAGAGTACGACGCCCAGCCGATAAAAAACAAAGACACAAACAGCCCCGAGAATGGCAAACGGCAGCCGGGCGGCCCAAGTACTGACCCCGAGAAGCTTGAAGCCCAGTGCGGCCACGTAAAACTGTAACCAGCTCTGCATGGCCGGCAACATTCGCGAATTGAAGTCGTGAGCGTCGGGCGCCTGGACGATCAACTGGTTCCCGTCGAAAACACGCGGCAGCCAATACCCGCTTTCCACCATCAGACGCGCCCAACTCGCCGTCGAGCACTCGTCGCGCCATAGCAGCGTCCCATCGAGACGCCAAAAGAGCAATACAGCCGAGAGCGCCGGCAGTAGAAGCGTTAGTGCGATCCGCATAAGGGGTCTTTCGGCGATTGTTCGGAAAGGGCTGCCTGCTGGCGGCAAAGACCGTTCCAGTCTACTCGCTAACTCCTGCCAAGCGCCGCACCTCCTAACGTCCCCCTCTGCCGGAAGGTCGAAAAAACTGAGCGCCGCAGAGCTGGTTCACGAGTGCCCCGCTACCAGCCGCAGTACCGTAAACTCTCATCGCCGGGGGCACGCCGGACTGCCTTCTGGTGGGCTGCCTGCTATGGTTGAGGCAATGCGCTTATTTCAGCGGGATTCACGGGTGCGCGTGTGGTGTGTAGTTCTAGTTCTTGCCGCAATTCTTTCGCCGTGGGGTCAATGGCGTATTAAGGTGTTGGTCTTTAAGTTTGTAGGAAATGCCCCGGAGTGGTCTTGGACAAAAGTGGCTGTGGGAATGATCCCCTTCACCGCTCAATCAAACGTGCTCAATGAGCCCTTTCGCGGCTCCGTGACCTTCGTCAAGCGGGATAAGGAATCGCCATGCCCCGTCTTGTGGGACACGCCCCTGGGCCCCACATGGGCGCCGTTTCGGGCCCAGAAACACCTTGACTGGTTCGCTCGCCGGTGGCCGTATTTGCAGGAGCGCTTTTCCGATGGTCCCTCGGTGCCGAAAGGTGGGGTGGTATTGGAAGTGGGGGCCTGGGTGGGAAACTTCGTTCGGGAAGCACTCAACCGAGGCGCGGGGAAGGTGATTGCCATTGAGCCCGAACCGGGCAACTTCGCGTGTTTGCAAAAGAACTTTGTCGAAGAGGTTGCTCAGGGCCGAGTGACCCTGGTCGAAGCGGCAGCCTGGCATTCGGACGGCACGGCTCGTTTCGGTCACTCCGCCCGAGACGAATTTGGAAACCCCCAGTTCGGGGGAGAGGGATTCACCGCCCGCGATGACGGGGATACCATCGTCCGTACGGTTCGCATTGACCGTCTAGTTCGGGAGTTAGGTCTGCAATCGGTCGACCTGATTGAGATGGACGTTGAAGGGACCGAGCGTTACGCGCTCGCTGGAGCGACACAGACGCTGGCACGCTTTGGCCCCGAAATCATCGTGTGCGTCCACCATTTGCCTGACGACCCTGAAGCGGTCCACGAGGCGATCTCAAATGCGAATCCCGCCTACCGGCGCAGCGTAGAAGAAAGACATGCCTTCTATCGCGTTAGCTCTGCCGGACGGCGAGGAGAAAAGAACAGCGCAACGCGGCAGCAACCGGTTAACGAAACTGGGCCGTCACTTTCTTCAGCTCGACCCACGAACTCAGAGCGTTCGGTAGCTTGGGACTCGACGGGGACAAAGCAGTAATCGAGCCGTTGAGTAGGCGCCCCCGGAGCTTTAGCGAAAGCACAAGGACGTATGGCCGACGATTCGCATCTTCTGTCCGGATATCGCCATCCATCCAAGCCGACAGTTGACCGTCCTGAAACTTCACCTTCGTCAGTGTGCTTCGTGGCTGGTCGTCCAGTTGGCCCTCGCTTTCCGAGAACCGTCGCAACCATAGTGTTAAGGGGAGCTGACCCCGATACGTTCTAACGATGCCTTTCCAGACACCCTCGATTCTTCGGGGCAGCTTTGCGCGAGACCCACGGATGTCGGTTCGGTTTTCGCGGGTCGGGACGTTGGAATCGTTAGTGCCAACCCGCCCATACTGTGGCGGTAGCGTCGCTAAGATCTGGTGACCGATTCTCTGCACGAAATCTGTTTGGGTGTTTGCCAGCAATCCGACAGCTAACTTCTCCTGTGGGACTAGAATCAGCCATGCCGTGACGCCGCCCATCGATCCGGTGTGCGAGACGACGCGGGGCCCATTACCGTTCCGAAAGATTTGCCAGCCCATACCATAGCCGCGGCTAACATTTCTCTTTGCGATCGGGCGTTTCATTTGGTCGATGGAACGGTTAGTGAGGATCGCTTCTTGATCGGGAAGGCCAACCTTGAGGTGGAACATACCAAAGCGGATAAGATCGTGAACGCTCGAAAAGACCGCCGACGCCCCGCGATGATCGAAGTCGTAGAATGGCAGCGGCGTCTCCGAGTTCCAGTAGCGAACAGCCCATTTTCGCTTTGAATCAGGCGTCGTTGGGACCGACGTTTGAGACAGACCTAGCGGTCGGAAAACTTCCTCCTTCATGAACTTCTCGTACCTCATGCCCGAAACCCTTTCGATGATGTAACCGGCTATGCCGTACCCGAGGTTCGAATATTGATATTTCTCTCCGGGCTTGGTGACCAGGATCCCGTAGCGGCGGATGGTTTCCTCCATCGAGGGACGAAGATAGTCCTCGTTTTGCGGAAAGAAATGGTAATGCAGCGGCAGACCCGAGGTATGAGCAAGAAGCATCCGGACCGTCGCTTTGGACGACTCGTCCGCATGTCCCGTAAGCTTGACCTGTCCAAGGTAATCGTTGATCCGCCCATCTAGGTCGATTTGGCCTCGCTCGACCAGAATCATCAACGCCGTTGCCGTCATCGGCTTCGAGACAGAGGCCAGCGAATAGATCGTGTCGTGCGTGGCAGGAATGTGGTGCTCAAGATCAGCCCAGCCGAATCCCTCCTCCCACGCGATCTTGCCATTTCGGGCGACAGCGACTGCCAGGGACGGAAGTCTCCCCTTATCGATCTCCGCCAGAATGGTTTGTCGAACACCTTCGAAGCGGTCATCGCCCGCCGACGCCAAGCCGATTAGGACAAAAAACCCCGCCAGAACGCGATAAATCCGCATTTCCCAGTTCACAGGGGGATCTGGAGACCTCTTCTAGTTCGAACGGGCCCAACTGATATCCCTAGACCAGCGCGGCTCTATGGGCCGGTAGCCACAAGGAGGCGGGCGTTCAGACTGAAGGTCGTTGCAAACTCTATGCGGCGCGCTACCGTGTCGATGTGGTATACGCGACCCACACCACTGTCGGCGTAGAGCAGCGTTTTGCCGTCCGGTGTGATGGCCATATCGTAGGTATCGAACCGTTGTCCCCCTAACGGTAGCGTAATGAGATCGACGAGCGTCATCGACGCGGCATCCACAACGCCGATCCCAAAGTTGACGGAATCGCCCGGCAATCGAGCCGGGACAGCGTAGAGATGCGTGCCACTGGGGTGCATCAAAGCACGCTCTGCGGTTCTGAGCTCCGAGATGATGTGTGAGGAAACCGTGTTGGTTGCGAGGTCAATGACCTTCACCTCTTGAGTGCCCACCACAAACGCACGCTGACCATCGGGCGTGATCACGAGATCCTGCGCGCGTCCAAACCCGGGGAGTTGAATCTCTTCAGCGAGCTGACGCGTGCCGAGGTTCACGACCAGTACACGGTCCCGGTTTGTAGGGAATCCGTTCAGGTCCACGGCGGCAGCAGCCACGTAAGCGAAGCGTCCGTCCGGCGTGATCGCGGCCCGACCCGGGTTGAGATCCACGGGAACATCAAGTTGCCCTATCGCCATAGCGCTTTCGGTATCGATAAAAGTCAGGGTGGAGGGCGCAACCAAAGATCTGCCGAAACTGGAACTTACCACCAGTTGTGTGCCGTCCGGCGTGATAGCCATCGCCTGAGGCTGGACGATAGGGATTCCCCAGTCGAACTGGTTCGTCATCAGGTCGAGGAAGCGAATCGACTCGTCGTCCAAAACATAGAGACCGGGCACGGCCACGAGAAACTCCGGCAGGCCCTGTTCGGGCTCTTGCGTCAACGGTGCGCTCTGACGTTTCGTCAAGATCTGGTCGATTGGAAGTTTCCCGTCATGCTCGTGCTCGGCGGGTTCGGCAGGATTCACGTACAAGCTGGTCTTTGTTTTCTGCTGTCCTATTTCGACGATGGCACAGACCGGTTTACCGATGATCGGAACCGGCTTGCGGATCAGCAGCGGTACCGAGTCTGGGGACGGGTCTAGGTAAGGGGACGTCCCCGTTTCGCTTTCGCTCTCTCCGACTTCGTCACCGCCGCTTGGTGGAGGGGGAGGGGGAGGGGGCGGTGGTCTCATTACGGGAGGAAGCCCCGCATAGATGCTTTCCGAGCCGATTCTTAAATCGTTCGGCAGCCTCTGTATCTGCGCCGCAACCTTGGGAGCAAACGCACAGCCGGCGAGCAGGGCTGCAAGAGAAATTCGATAAAGCCGCAAGCCAACCAGACGTGAAGAAACTTCGGGATGCAGCCCGCCCGCCATCTCAGCCTTAGTTCGCCGCACGCCCACACACCCAGGCTTTCGAATCGTTGTCGGCATCAACCCTCCTAGCGAAATCCCACCGACCTTCCCACCCTCGCCAAGCTCCCAGCCTGCCCTGAATTCAGACCTGCGGCAGTGAACGTTGTGAAGGTCGAAGCGTTGAGCCCTGTCAGCACCACCCAGCCATAGGATTCGATGCCGCGGGTCGGGGAAATATTAGCCAGTACATATGCTGGTACGGTGAACGACCCAGGTGCGGCCGGAGCCAAACATGAAAAGATCGACTGAGCGTTGTTAGCCGCATCCATCCCGCCACCCCACACCCAGACCATCTCAGGCACCGGTTCGCCGCCCTGCCAAGTGACGGTGAAACCCAGACCACGATCGATAGTTTCGACGTCGTCAAGGTTCGTCCACGTCAGCGCCGTGGTGGGCGGCAAGGACACACTGAAGGCACCAACTCCGTCGCCGCCGCTCCCGGTGACGAGAACCGGTGCGAGCTGTTCGGCAACAACTCCACCCGAGCGAAGGCCCACTGTCGAGCCTGCCAGTTGAGTGCGGTACACCCGAATCGTTCCGCCTTTACGCTCAGCCTGGGCGGCACCGCCGGCGAAGTTGACAGTTAATGCGTCACCGGCGTCGAGCTCACGCAGTGATCCTCCCGCCCCGGGAATGGGATCGGAGATCGAAAACCCACCTTTCCCTGAGTAGACCATGCACGTTCCCACTGGGGGCAACGAACTGTTGGGCTCGAAAAAGAAGATGCTGCTGCTTTCTTCCCGGAAGGTGGCCGTGAGGAAGTCGGCACGCGTTTCCGCGAGGCTTCCGTCGTCGGTCTCGTCGTAGCGGACACTTTGCTCGAGGTAGATCGTGCCCCTTCTGTTCAGCGGAACGCTTTGGGCCACAGACCTCAACGGGTTGGAGCAGGCCTTGGCCTGGGTGTCAATGGCCATCGTGACGCTGTTGCTCACAACCTGATCGTTGGTGCGGATTTGGATCGGGACCCAGCAGCCGCTGGGAGCGTCCGCCGGCACCTCGAAGACGATCTGGTCAACGCCCGCGCAGCAGGGGCTGCGCCCTTTGTAGAGTCTTCTGCTGACACGCTTGCCCCCTACGAAGATCTCAACGTCTACCGGGAGGTTGCCGAGGAGCGGGGCCACGTTGTCCTCGTTGAGTCCAGCGCCGAGTCCGGTGGCCCACAGGGTCACCACTTGCCCCGGCCGCGCGGCTGCACTTAGGGAATTTAGAGGTTGGTCATCCTGAGCCACAAAGTTCTGAATCACGCCTACCCCGAAACCCCCACTGTTGACGGCAAAGATCCCCAAACTTGACTCCACTACCGTGGCAGTCGAGAAGTTCCCGGCCTCCCCGTTGAAGGTCACTCGAATGGACACCAGTCCCAACGGGGCGCCCGAGGGCATGATGGCATTCACCTGCCCATGGCTCACAAAGAGCGGAATGGCCTGGAGGCAGCTCTCACCCTGGCAGACCTCGATCGAAACACCGGCCAGCTCTGTTGCCAAGGGGAAGGCCGAGACCATCGCGTCCGCGAAGGGGCCGAAATCGCGTCCGAAGATCGTAAAAATGGAGCCGCGCGCGATGGAACTGTTGGGCAGCCCCGGCGAGGCGAAGCTCGCTGCGTTCACAATACCCCGGTAGAAGATGAACGGCTGGGCGTCAGAGGCACACACACTGCCCGCTAGGAGGACTGCCAAGCACAGCGATCGCGAAGGCCAAGCCATGGGGGATCGTCCGAGGTCGGATATTGAAGGCTAGACAGCTACATTATACTGCGGTCCATTTTGGCTGATCGCTTAAGTCATTGATAGTGCTGTGACTTATCCTTTTCGCTACATACCAGGGCAGCTAGGTCAGGATCGGCGACCCATCAGCGTAAGACCTTCCGTAAGAAGGACTTGACACACTTTGCGGCTTAGGATATTGCCTCGAATGAGGGTGGCCCGTTTTCGCTAAAGGAGGGAGTCTGCA
This sequence comes from Bryobacterales bacterium, assembly GCA_965222095.1. Lineage (GTDB taxonomy): Bacteria > Acidobacteriota > Terriglobia > Bryobacterales > UBA6623. Next base: position 592,129 of record CBDCTD010000002.1, on the reverse strand, counting down.
ACTTCTCTCGGGCAGTCAAACGTGACCTACAGGAGTGGAGGCGGGTCCGGATCAACGAAAGAACAACACTTCCGGTACGACCTGGTAGTTAGATGTCATCGAGCAGCGGCCGCATTCTGTTCGGTAGCCAATCCCGAGGCCCTCCGCAAAAGCTGCGATCTCCAAAGGGTCGTCCTCGTCTTCCTCAGCGGCAATGACAAGGCGGGGCTTGTTGGCATCGAGCGTAGTTTTCGCGCCGTGTAAGGCTCGCATCGTAGCCCCCTTGATGTCCATTTTGATGAGATCGACACGCGGCAGGCCTAGTTCCGTAACGAGCTTGTCTATCGTCGTCAGCGGTAACCCGGGGTTGACCACGTGCGCCGCGCTGCCAACGACGAAGTTGCTGGCCGCCGTGTTTTGGGAAAGCTCAAAGAACGGCAGCACGTCGTCCTTGTCCCATACGCCCTTGGGATAAATCACCACGCGACCCTGAGCGATCTCTTTCCGAAAATTGCGCCTCAGGCACTCAATGTTTTTGGGCGAGGGCTCGATCGCCACAACGACGGCAGCTTCTGACTGCAAGGCTTTGCGAGTGTATACCCCGACGTGCGCTCCGCAGTCAAGAACGATGTCCCCTTGTTGGACACCCTGATCGCGGTTGCCGTAGTCTTCGACAAGCTGTTGGGCTACCAAGACATGTAGTGGCCACCAATTCCCCGCGGGTATCCAAAATGCGCCGAGGGGAGTCTCCCACAGGTCAAACCCAGCTTCGTCTTGCTCAACCTTTTGGCAACGGGAGCCGAGTTCCTGCGCCGTCTCCCCTAGGCGGTAGCGCGTGTTCGCACCAACCATCAAGTCGCCTACCGAGCACATGGGACTACGCCCGGCGGCGGCGAGGCCCCAGACGAAAACCGGCGGGTGTAAACGGACTACGACTGCGGCGAAGATAACCACCGAACCAACTACGATGAACACTCGCAGAACATAAAGGACAGCGGTCTTCCAACCCGGGCGCCTTTCGGGGCAAGGCGGGGCCGGGCCCTTCGGTCCAGGTGCGCTAGATTCGATCATTACCTATGATCCCTCGGAAGTAGGTTGCCGCGATATGGCGCCATAGTCAACAGTGTCCGTCCTGTCTTTCGATACCTAAGGTAAATAAGGGCGGAACCTTCGTTGGAACCAGTCCCGCATTTACGGAAATCAACGAAGACGAAGTAACGATCGGTGCGCTCGACCGCGACCTGGGGAAGGAAACGATGAGCTGCGAGAGAGGAGCCGGCGTCCGCATCACTCACCTCGGACACGCAGGCGCAGCGCCGCGCCTCGACAGTTTTGTCGTGCGAAACGCGGGCCTCATGTTTCCGAACGGTCAGGACAACCGGCAGACGCGCGTTCAGTCTATCGACAGCTACAATATGGCTAGTGACCTGCCCTTCACGGCCATGCCGAACCCGGAACGGCACATGTCCGACGTTGAACTGATCGTGACAAGTGCGGAACAGCCACAAAGGCTGATTTACCCATTCGATTGCCGTTAAGTTGTTGAATACAAATGTGCGAACGTGGCGGAACTGGCAGACGCGCTAGATTTAGGTTCTAGTAAAGCGGGTCTCCCCGAGTTGCGCCAGGTTGCAACTTACTGATTCTACACGGTCGCGTATTGCGCCACGCCACGCGGAATCGCCTCCTGACAAGGACAAAAGCAAGGACAAAAACCAACTGTACAGTCGCCAATTGCACGTTCTTTGAAGGAGGACAGCGAAGCCCGTTCACGGGAACATGACTGTGGACCGGTGCCCCGTCTGCTTCATGATGGACCGTTGGGAGGCTCCGCGAATCTCCGCCACACCGCGCCCACGTGGCAAGACGGTGAGGGCCCACGAAGTGGCCCGAAGCGTCGCAGCCACGGGATCGGGCCAATGCCCTTCGTCCCGGCACCACTCCTTCCGGACCTGCTCCCTAGTGTAGTGCCACTAACGGTTCTGGACAATGGCGTGGGTTTTGGCGGCGCGCTCGACTTTGGCGAGGATATCTTGTGCCGGAGCTGTCCAGACAAAGGGCTTGGGCGCTTGGTTGCTCGCTTCCAGGTACTCGTGGATGGCGGCCTCGAGTTCGGGAACACTGCGGAACACGCCGCGGCGGATGCGCTTCTGTGTCAGCTCGCGGAACCAGCGATCGACGAGATTGAGCCAAGAAGAAGACGTGGGAATGAAGTGAAAGTGGAAGCGGGGGTGCTTCGCGAGCCACTTCTTCACTTGCTCATGCTTGTGCGTGGAGTAGTTGTCCACGATCAGATGCAGCTCCAGCGCCGGTGGCGTTTCGCGGTCGATCTTGCGTAGGAATTTGAGGAATTCCTGGTGCCGATGTCGCGGCAGACACTCGCCGATCACCTTGCCGTCGAGCACATTGAAGGCGGCGAACAACGTCGTTGTGCCATGTCGTTTGAAGTCGTGGGTCATGGTGCCGGCACGACCCCTTTTCAGGGGCAGTCCCGGCTGGCTGCGGTCTAAGGCCTGGATCTGACTTTTCTCATCGACACTGAGCACCAGCGCGTGCTCGGGCGGATTCAAGTACAGACCGACCACGTCGCGGAGTTTCTCGACGAACTGCTTGTCGCGGCTGAGCTTGAAAGTTTCGAGGCGATGGGGCTGCAGTCCGTGCGCTTTCCAGACGCGCTGGATGGCCATCTTGGAGACGCCCAAGTGCTTGGCGAGGGTGCGGGTGCTCCAATGCGTGGCCGCCCGGGGCTTCTCGTGAAGCGTTGTATCGAGGGTGCATTGGACGAATTCAGCGGAGAGCGCCGGTTTGCGTCCGGGGCGCGTCCGATCGCGGAGTCCGTCGAGGCCGGACTGGGCGAAGCGCTTTCGCCACAGGATGACGGTCTTGCGGTTGACGCCGAGTTCGCGGGCAATGGCGTGGTTCGCCAACCCCTGCGCACACAGCAAAACAATGCCTGCCCGTAAGGCCATTTTCTGGGCTGTGTTGCCTCCTCGAACCAGGCGACGAAGAGCGTTTCGCTGCGGAGCGGTGAGGGGTAGAGCGTCAGCGGATGGCCACATAAACCATCCTACCGTGAAAAGGGTGTTATTGTCCAGTTATTTATGTGGCACTACACTAGCCTACTGCCGTGCGGGACGAAGCCCGTTGACTACGATGCTTAGCGTCACGCAACAACTTCGGAAAGTCCCGGTGGTCCGCAGCAGAGCCGCGAATGGAAATCCGCGGTCGACGTACACTGCCAGTCGAGCCCCGTAGGGACAAACATTCCTGTTTGTCCTGGCCGCCGCCAGGCGGCTCGCGCGATGTGTGAAGTCCGCTAGTGTAGTGCCACTAACGGTTCTGGACAATGGCGTGGGTTTTGGCGGCGCGCTCGACTTTGGCGAGGATATCTTGTGCCGGAGCTGTCCAGACAAAGGGTTTGGGCGCTTGGTTGCTCGCTTCCAGGTACTCGTGGATGGCGGCCTCGAGTTCGGGAACACTGCGGAACACGCCGCGGCGGATGCGCTTCTGTGTCAGCTCGCGGAACCAGCGCTCGACGAGATTGAGCCAAGAAGAAGACGTGGGAATGAAGTGAAAGTGGAAGCGGGGGTGCTTCGCGAGCCACTTCTTCACTTGCTCATGCTTGTGCGTGGAGTAGTTGTCCACGATCAGATGCAGCTCCAGCGCCGGTGGCGTTTCGCGGTCGATCTTGCGTAGGAATTTGAGGAATTCCTGGTGCCGATGTCGCGGCAGACACTCGCCGATCACCTTGCCGTCGAGCACATTGAAGGCGGCGAACAACGTCGTTGTGCCATGTCGTTTGAAGTCGTGGGTCATGGTGCCGGCACGACCCCTTTTCAGGGGCAGTCCCGGCTGGCTGCGGTCTAAGGCCTGGATCTGACTTTTCTCATCGACACTGAGCACCAGCGCGTGCTCGGGCGGATTCAAGTACAGACCGACCACGTCGCGGAGTTTCTCGACGAACTGCTTGTCGCGGCTGAGCTTGAAAGTTTCGAGGCGATGGGGCTGCAGTCCGTGCGCTTTCCAGACGCGCTGGATGGCCATCTTGGAGACGCCCAAGTGCTTGGCGAGGGTGCGGGTGCTCCAATGCGTGGCCGCCCGGGGCTTCTCGTGAAGCGTTGTATCGAGGATGCATTGGACGAATTCAGCGGAGAGCGCCGGTTTGCGTCCGGGGCGCGTCCGATCGCGGAGTCCGTCGAGGCCGGACTGGGCGAAGCGCTTTCGCCACAGGATGACGGTCTTGCGGTTGACGCCGAGTTCGCGGGCAATGGCGTGGTTCGCCAACCCCTGCGCACACAGCAAAACAATGCCTGCCCGTAAGGCCATTTTCTGGGCTGTGTTGCCTCCTCGAACCAGGCGACGAAGAGCGTTTCGCTGCGGAGCGGTGAGGGGTAGAGCGTCAGCGGATGGCCACATAAACCATCCTACCGTGAAAAGGGTGTTATTGTCCAGTTACTTATGTGGCACTACACTAGCGCGAATCTAGGCGGGCGGGATCAGACTACCCGTTCCCGCTGCCGCTTCGCCGCCCTGCCAGATCCGCGGTTTTCGCTTTGTGGCTCACACTCTCAGCGTGCCGCGTCGAGACTCCTCTCGACGCCCGACATCGCGGCTCCCAGCGCATGACATCAACCGCCCTCGTGGCCTTAGGCTCGCGCTCGACTGTTGGGCTTGTGGTATCTGATGCTGTGGTGCGGACGCCTACGTCTGCCGCGTCGACACTCGTGTCGACGCTTGGGCGCAGTTCATTGCTCCCGCGTACGCGAATCTAAGGCTGAAGTGATTTTTCACAGCTTCCTGTCCTAATTCGCCGCGCTCTGCGGGTGATTCGCCATGTCCTCAACTCGATACAATATCCGTGCTGACGTCCGAGGCAGCGGCGGCGGCCGCAAAGTCGATCGCAAACAGCAACTCTAGATTCCGTGGGGAGAACAGCATGGCGAGCGAAGGAACGATGAGGGCGGGCGGACGGCGTCCCCGATCAAGCGAACTGTTTGAGCGAGCGCAGGCCTCGATACCGGGCGGCGTCAACTCGCCGGCCCGCGCTTTTCGGGCGGTGGGAGGCGACCCTCCGTTCATCGTGCGCGGCGACGGCCCGTCGCTGTTCGACGCGGATGGCAACGAGTACGTCGACTTCGTGGGCTCGTGGGGACCGCTGATCCTGGGGCACCGTCACCCGGCGGTCGTCGAAGCTCTCAGCGACGCTCTTCGAAGCGGCACCAGTTTCGGTGCGCCCACGGAACAGGAAGTTGAGATGGCCGAGCTGATCGGCGAATTGGTGCCTTCGGTCGAGATGGTGCGTCTGGTGAACTCCGGCACCGAGGCGACCATGAGCGCGATCCGGCTCGCTAGAGGCTATACCAAACGTGATTTGGTGGTTAAGTTCATAGGCTGTTACCACGGTCACGTCGACTCCCTCTTGGTGAAGGCCGGTTCGGGATTGGCGACGCTTGGTATTTCCGATTCAGCGGGCGTGCCGCAGGGCGTTTCCGCGACGACGATCCCCCTTCCCTACAACTCGCCAGAGGCGGTCGAGGATTGCTTTCGACGCCACGGTGATCAGATCGCCTGTGTGATCCTCGAGCCGGTAGTGGGCAACATGGGCTGCGTCCCACCTGCCGAGGGATACCTCCAGTCGCTGAGAGAGATCACCTCTCGGCACGGATCGCTGTTGATTCTCGACGAAGTGATGACGGGATTCCGGGTAGCGCTGGGTGGGGCGCAGGCGCTCTACGGTGTGCAGCCGGACCTGACGACGCTTGGTAAGGTGATCGGCGGCGGACTGCCGGTCGGCGCCTACGGCGGGCGCCGCGATGTCATGGAGCACGTGGCTCCCTTGGGCCCGGTCTACCAGGCGGGGACGTTGTCCGGGAACCCACTGGCAGTGGCAGGAGGCCTGGCGACGCTCCGCACACTGCGGCGAAACCCGGGAATCTTCCAACAACTCGAAGACAACGGTGCACTCCTCGAGAAAGGTCTCGCAGGGGCTGCTCAAAGGGCCGGCGTCCCGGTCACGATCAACCGCGTGGGTTCTATGTTTACCCTTTTCTTTACTGACGGCCCTGTCGCGGATTTCGACTCCGCCTCGAACAGCGACACAGACCAGTTCGCGCGATTCTTCCGAGGGATGCTCAATGCGGGCATCTATCTGCCTTGCTCTCAGTTCGAGGCAGCCTTTCTGTCGGCGGCCCACGGCCAGGCCGAAGTTGAGAAGACGGTTTCGGCGGCCGAGGGGGTGTTGGCGGACCTGAACTAGACGGCTGCGGACTAGATTTTTGGCCCATACGGACGATGAGGGGGCGAAAAATCGGGTACGGAAGGTGTGAAAAAATGCTGGGACAGTCAGCCCGCGGCGGGAGGCTGCGATTGATTCTACGCGACTTTATAGGACGCCGCTTGTGACAGTCCCTGATTTTTTCACAGCTTCCAGCCAGTCCATTCACTTCCGGCTGAGTCCTTTGTTTCGAAGGTATGACGGCCAGCGAATTGGTGGCAGCCCATGACAGCCCCCTTGTTTCGCCCGACACCGTAGTTCGATGCGCGGAAGACAGTTGCCGACGCCAGCATTTTCCAATCCAAGAATGATCCTGAAAAGGGGTTGGGCGGGCGAGGGGCTGAGAAGTTCACGCCCGAGACCCGTGAGCTTCTCATCGCGACCAGCTTTCTGCGCTCCGCCCCCGATCGCACGGATCTGCGCGAGCTAAATACGGCGGACCAGCGCTATGGCATCGCGCACCGCACACTCGGGAACGTGTCGAGCAGCATACTGGGGATCACGGTCGGTTGCGCGAAGTGTCACAGCCATAAGTACGACCCCATCCCGCACACAGATTATTACCGGCTGCTTTCGATCTTTACGCCGGCTTTCAACCCCCAATCATGGTTGCAGCCCGAAGAGCGCCGGCTGCCGGGCGTCTCGGCGGCGGAGAAGAAGGAGGTCGAACGCCACAACGAGGAAATCGACAAACAGGCGGAGTCGTTCACAAAGCCGTTAGCCGAGCTGCGCCGTCCTTATGAAGAGCGCCTTTTGGAGGAAAAGCTGGCCACTATCCCGGACACGCTGCGGGACGACGCGCGGGTGGCAGTACAAACTCACATCACGGCGCCACCGACGATTTCGGCTACCGTTCGGTCCACGACCGAGTGGGGGTCTCCGATCTTCACGCCACCATTCTTCACCAGCTCGGCCTCGACCACGGCCGGCTCACCTACCGGCATCACGGCCGCGACGAGACGCTAACCGATATTCCCCTCACCGGCGCCAAAGTCGTCGGCAATCTGATCGACGGCCCGGTCAGGGCCTAGCCAGCCGACGCGGGACCAGCCGCGGCCGGGGCTAGTGTTGGTCGGAATGGTTCCTGTTGCTTCAAGACGCCTTTCTCGAACGACCATGCGACCCTTGGTCAGGCGCGGATATGCTTGGTTCGGAGAGTCTTTCGAGCTGACGCAGCAACCAGTGAAAACGAAAACTGACCAAACAAACCCGATTCTTCCGAGCTGACGGAGGCTGACGTAAGTTTCTTTTTTTCAGACGCTCATATGAACGCTGGTGTGCCGGAGGCGGCTCCGGGGGAGACCTATCCAGGCTCGGTGACAGCAGCGGTTGAAGCGCTTGATCGCGAACTGGCGAAGGCCGACCCGGGAGTGACACAATGAGCTGTGAGGCTCTTCTTGTTGGCCCCAGTTGGCCCCAGTTGGCCCCAAGTAGGCTGGGCGGAGAGACGGCTCACGTCGTAAGTAATTCAAAATCAAGAAGAAAACCGCATGGGCGCGTAGCTCAGTTGGTTAGAGCGCCTGCTTCACACGCAGGAGGTCACAGGTTCGAGTCCTGTCGCGCCCACCACTTAACTTGTTTGTTTTCAGCACCCTTCTACCTTGCCTCTCGTTCCCGAAGACGGAATCGTAAAGAAACCGTCAAAAAACTGGCCCTAGCCGGCCAGCACCGTAAAGGAAGCCGCGCCATGCTCGTTCGCCTGCCGATCGAGCTTGGACAGCGCTTCCCGCATCATGTTCAACTTCGCCTGGCTGTAGCGCTTGAATACCGAGGCGTCGCCTTGTCTGAGCATCTGCGTCACGAAATGATCCGCCACGCCCCCGGCGCTCAGCCGGGTCGCAAACGTGTGACGCAACTCGTAGAGTGAAAAATGCGGCAGCCCGGCACGCTTGAGCGTCCGGTCCCACAGCTTGCGCACCGTCGTGATGTGCGGCTTGCTCGACCCCATTCGCGGGCTCGGGAACAGGTAGTCGGAATCGCCGCTCTGCTTCATCTGTGCGGCGAACGCTGCGCGGGCTCTGTCCGTCATCGGCATGTCCGCAATGCCATTCACCGTCTTCGAATCCGGCAGATGCACGATCCCTCTCTCCAGATCGACCTGTTCCTTGCGCATCGGGATCAACTCGCGATAGGGCCGTAGCCCCATCTCGACCATGATCACGATGATGTTGCCAAGGTAAGCAGGCGCGCAGGCTTCCACCCAGGCCTGCTCCGAGGCAGCAAGATAGTGCGGCTTGCGCGTCGTACCAGCCAACGCGACCGGAAACTCCACGCCGCCGCACGGATTCACCGCCAGCCGCCTCTTCTTAACCGCCACGTTCAGTATGCGTCGCAGGATGCGAAACTCCTGATGCACGGTGGCCGGCTTGAGCCGGCCTCGCAGTTGCAGTCCTAACTTGGTGTGCACCCGCTTGCCTGTGTTCAATCTTGTCATCAGATACGCTTCGATGTCTTCTGGTGTGATGTCTGATAGTCTGTTCTCGCCGAACCGGGGCCTTAGGAACTTCAGCGCGCCGAGGTTATGCAGGTGGGTCTTCTCGCTCCGGAAGGGCGGTTGGGAACGGTTCTCAAGGAACCAGTCCGCCCACTCGTTGAACGTAATCCCACCGTCCGGCACGGCCCTCGGCAGCAGCCCCTCGTCGCGGGCCACCAACCGCTTGCGCATCACCTTCTCGGCTTCGACTCTTGCTCTCTGGCCTGTCGACTCCTGTCTGAACCTCCCGTCGTGGTCCCGATAGCTCATCCACCAGACGCGCGAATCGCGCCGGATGTATAGACTACCGGCGGTATTTCTTGGTCTACCTGTTTTGTTCATCGATTCCTCCATTCACATGAAATTGCTGACGCCATTCGACCAACTCCGACAGTCGGAAGCGGATCGAGCGGCCCATCATGCGGTAATGGGGAATCTGCTTTCGCTCGACATAAGCATACACCAGCGAGGGGCTGACGCCCAGGAAGCGGGCGGCTGCCCTCACCGTGATCGGGGCTTCCGTCGCTCCTGTGTCAATGTTCATCCTTCCCTCCTTGCTCTCCGTACAAAACCCCTAGGGATGCGCTCCGTGCTGAGAGTCCTTCGCGTAGGCTTCCGAGCCGAACCCCGCCATCCAAGCCCGAGAGCAACGACTCGAGGGTCATCCGATCGGGGTGTCCCGTGCTGTGGCCCAGCTCGTGCAACGCCGTCTGGTAGTAATGGTTCGCCGACGGAAACTGTCCCCGCTCCAGAAGAACAATCTCATCGTTGCCCAGGTGGTAATAGGCTTGATCTCCGGCAACGTGACAGATTTTGAGTTGGCTCTCACCCAGAACCTCTGCTCGATGATCTGATCGGCGAAGCGGCGGTGGAATTCCTCGTCGTTCTCTCTGGCCTTGCTTTTTCTACCAGTCATGGGTGTAGGGGTCTTCCACGGCTTCCCGGATCTCCTCCTCGCCGCCCACCTCCTCGGAGAAGACGCCGTATTGCTGGGCGATCCAGGCCGGGACTTCCAGCGCCTCGTCCCCGTCCAGGATCTCCACCCGCATAATTTTTTCTTCATCCTGCATCGTGTTCCCTCCAGATCGGCTGGATGAGCCAGCGGTTCTCGGCGGCTTCGTAGCCTTTGACGAAAACCGCTTCTTCGGCGAATCGCCGCCCTTCGTGGCGCGTCATGTGGATCACCATGGCGATACCGTCCACCACGCCCCTACAGGTGACTTCCCACGGTAGCTCTCCGCTACCCTGCATGGCGCAACTGGCGATCCGGGACAAGGCGCTCTCGGCGTTGTTGGCGTGTACGGTCGTCAGCGACCCTCCGTGGCCGGTATTGAGGGCTTGCAGCAGGTCGGCGGCCTCCCCGCAGCGAACCTCGCCCACCACGATGTGATCCGGGCGATGTCGCAGCGCGTGGCGCACCAGGTCGCGGATCGTCACCGCTCCTTCCTGCAACCCGCGAGCCTCGAAGCGGACGCAGTTGGCCCGCTCGATGCGAAGCTCCAAGGTGTCCTCGATGGCAACTATTCGCTCGTCATCGGGCAGCAGTTCGATGAGGGCATTGAGCAACGTGGTCTTGCCCGATCCGGTGCCGCCTGAAACCAGGATGTTGCGCCGGGAGCGCAACACCCGCTCTGCTTCGGCCCGCACGTTTTCGGGGAGTGCGCCTTGCTTCACGAGATCATCCGCCGAGAACGCCCGCTTCCCGAAACGGCGGACGGTGATAGCGACTTGAGGACTGGCGGGCGGAACGCAGATAGCAACCCGCGATCCGTCATCGAGCCGGGCATCGACAATGGGAGAGCTGGCCGGGTCCAGTCCCAAGGGACGGGCGATATGGATAGCGGCCCGTAACAGCGCCGCTTCGTCCAGGTCCGGCGCGGCGTGTGCGGCCAGCCGTCCGGCCCGCTCGACCCACACATTGGCGGGGCCGTTAATCATGATCTCGCTGACTTCGGAATCTTCCAGGGCGCTCTCCAAACCCGGTAGAAACGGTTTTAGGTGTTCCAGTCCGCTCGCGGCGCTCATATTTGGCCCGCCTCCTTCGCTCTCCAATAGGAGTGTTCGGCTGGTAGATAGTGCGGTTTCAGGTAGACACGGCGCGGTTCAAGCGACTGCGCTCCGTCATAGGGCAGACAGATCGCTTGACAGTTTGATAGCAAGGCGAAGTCTCGCGGGTGAAACACGGCCTCCCGCTGCTCCCGGAATGATTTGGTTGCGCCCATGCTCCCGCCTCCGCCTCCGGCGCGTCCTGAGAGTGGGGAGACTTCCGAGCGCTTGGAGGTCTCGCTGATGGTGTAGGATTCTTTGATCTTCGCAACCTGGCCGCACAACTCCGATGCAATCTTGGCGCTGGCGTCGTCACTGAGCGATAGGAAAATGCGAGTACGGAGCGTCTGCAACAGTGAGCGCCACGCTTCCGAGCTTCCCAACACGGCCCGCAACGAGGAAATAGATTGCGTGGCGACAATCGGGATGCAGCGGCATTGCCGGGTCAGGGCAAAGGATTTTTCATCGCCCGATGGGTCGTCCTCGCCCACCGAAGCGAACGCTTGATATTCGTCACAGATAAAGACGGCGGGCCGGAAGTACCGGCCTGGCGAGTGCTTCATCTCGGCGGGGCGCATGAGAAGCGCTTGTAGCCAAGCGTTCTTGAGCATCACGCCCACGGCACGGGCCAGCGCCGGGTTGATACCAGCGGGCATATTCAAGGCCAGCACCTTGCCCTGCTCGATCAATTCAAAGAGCGGCGGTAGGTGCTGCGTGATCGGCGCGGTCTGTTTGATATTAGGGTGAGTGGGGGTAGCGGCTTGGTTGCTCTCGGTTGAGGGGTCGGGTGTCTTGTCGTCCGGCTCCACCACCACCCACGGAGCCTCCGGTGTCTTGACCGGCTCCGGCTCCGGCTCTAGCTCCGGCTCCGGCTGGTTCGCCTCCTTCGGTTGCCCTCCCCATGTGTAGACGATCCCTGCCGCTGCCTTCGGCTTGCTGGCCTCTAGCTCCGGCTCCGGCTCGGCCTCCGGCTGCTTCGCCTCCTTCGCGTCCTTGTCCGCCCTGGCCCGTTTGATCGCGGCTTGTAGGATGATGGCTTGAGGATCGTCAGAGGTAAGCGGCGCGGCGGGACAAAACACCTTCGCCACGTCCGGCATATCGAACATGGCAAGGAACACTGAAACCCCCTCCACAATCGAAGACCTGATCTTGTTGTCTAGGGTTTGCCAGTCGTGGACAAACCAGCGCTTGACGGCCTCCACTCGCTCTCTCGTGTCTTCGCCGGGTCCGGGTTCCCAAACGATCTCATGAGTGATCTTGAGCTTGTCTAGTGTAGTGCCACTAACGGTTCTGGACAATGGCGTGGGTTTTGGCGGCGCGCTCGACTTTGGCGAGGATATCTTGTGCCGGAGCTGTCCAGACAAAGGGCTTGGGCGCTTGGTTGCTCGCTTCCAGGTACTCGTGGATGGCGGCCTCGAGTTCGGGAACACTGCGGAACACGCCGCGGCGGATGCGCTTCTGTGTCAGCTCGCGGAACCAGCGCTCGACGAGATTGAGCCAAGAAGAAGACGTGGGAATGAAGTGAAAGTGGAAGCGGGGGTGCTTCGCGAGCCACTTCTTCACTTGCTCATGCTTGTGCGTGGAGTAGTTGTCCACGATCAGATGCAGCTCCAGCGCCGGTGGCGTTTCGCGGTCGATCTTGCGTAGGAATTTGAGGAATTCCTGGTGCCGATGTCGCGGCAGACACTCGCCGATCACCTTGCCGTCGAGCACATTGAAGGCGGCGAACAACGTCGTTGTGCCATGTCGTTTGAAGTCGTGGGTCATGGTGCCGGCACGACCCCTTTTCAGGGGCAGTCCCGGCTGGCTGCGGTCTAAGGCCTGGATCTGACTTTTCTCATCGACACTGAGCACCAGCGCGTGCTCGGGCGGATTCAAGTACAGACCGACCACGTCGCGGAGTTTCTCGACGAACTGCTTGTCGCGGCTGAGCTTGAAAGTTTCGAGGCGATGGGGCTGCAGTCCGTGCGCTTTCCAGACGCGCTGGATGGCCATCTTGGAGACGCCCAAGTGCTTGGCGAGGGTGCGGGTGCTCCAATGCGTGGCCGCCCGGGGCTTCTCGTGAAGCGTTGTATCGAGGATGCATTGGACGAATTCAGCGGAGAGCGCCGGTTTGCGTCCGGGGCGCGTCCGATCGCGGAGTCCGTCGAGGCCGGACTGGGCGAAGCGCTTTCGCCACAGGATGACGGTCTTGCGGTTGACGCCGAGTTCGCGGGCAATGGCGTGGTTCGCCAACCCCTGCGCACACAGCAAAACAATGCCTGCCCGTAAGGCCATTTTCTGGGCTGTGTTGCCTCCTCGAACCAGGCGACGAAGAGCGTTTCGCTGCGGAGCGGTGAGGGGTAGAGCGTCAGCGGATGGCCACATAAACCATCCTACCGTGAAAAGGGTGTTATTATCCAAGTATTTATGTGGCACTACACTAGCTTCTCTTTCAGCGGGCGCGTGTAGACGGCTTGCACGTCATCCTGCGTCTCCGGTGCATCGACCCAGTTCCATTCGGCAAGGTTTATGACTTGGGCTTCGTAGGTGCTCCGCAACACGAAAACGGTCCCTGTGTTCAGGTCGTCACTCAGCTTCTCGGCTTCCTCGATCTTGGCCGCAAATAGCTCCGGGTCGATGGCGCAGCGGTAGACCTGCTGCAACGTCACCCATCGCTCCGGGAAAACCCGGTGAAGCTCGATGATCCAGCGGACCAGATTGGTATAGGCTTGCTGCCAAAAGGGTTCCTTGCCCTTGCCGAATAGCTGATTGAGAAGGCTCGAAACGGTGTAGGCCAGCGAGTACGAATCGAGCCACCAAGCCGAGAGGGGATTCCATTGAGAGCGGGCGTCCATGCCAAGCTCGATGTAGTCTGATCCACGGCCCGCCTCGACCATAATTTGGCGGATGTCGTGACAGAAATCTCCCTTGACTTCTAGCACCAGCGCCGCCGCCCGCTTCTGCTCATTGCCCGCTTGCCAGCCGAGAAGCTGGCGGGCAAACGGGTTCATGCAAGCCGAGGTTTTGCCTGATCCCACGGCTCCGAAGATCGCCACGCCGGTATACAGTCCACGCTCCGGGATGGTGAGCCATGCGGGATTGAAAACCTCCCGCGCCTCGACCGGGTGATGGACCTCCCCGATGACGATGGCCGGGGCCTTTTGTTTGGGATCAAGCGGCCACGGCGGGAGCTTGGAGAAGGACGCGAAATCGCTCCGCCGTCCTTCCAGCCAAACCCTCCAAATGGTGACGGAAATAAAGCCGGTCAGCATGACGACAGCGAAGGGCGTAACGTAGTACCAGACGACCAGAGCATCGAAGAAATTGGGGGTGTGGTATTCGACCAAAACGAGGATCGGATGTTCGTCAAGCGGCGGGAAGGGACGGTGTACAAAGCTCCATCCGGCCCACCCTACAGCGGCGAAGAAAAAGAGTAGCAGCGGCGGAAGCCCTGCGACGAATTGCCCGACGCGAAACACGACCCACCCCAACAGTAGGAAACCTTGAAACACGCGAAACCCGGCCCACCCCAACAGCACGAAACCTTGAACGAGCAGCCAGCCCAGGACCGCGAAAACCCGGATCGGGTTTTTCCAGTTCATCGGGCCAGCGGGCCGCTGCCAAAGCTCTTGCAAAAATGGGACCAGCTCGCGCCATTTCATAGGTCCGTCTCCGTGCTTTCAGCGCCGCTCTTGGGGGCTGTTTCTGAGCCTTCCCGCAGGGATAAATGAGGACGAGAGCTCCGGCCCGCCATGTCGAATAGTCGTCAATCGAGACTCCTTCTGTGAGCTTCGCTTCGGGGAGACGTTGGAGTTCCACAGACCGTTTCCCGGCTTGGGCGAATCCTCCGTAGTGTGCTAGAAATTCTCCGTCTCTGCGGCGCATGGCCTCGTGAATCGCCTTAATCTCCTGCTCCGGCGTCAGCCCTTCATGGTTTGTCCCTGGGTCCGCTGCCGCCCATTTTTCAAGTACCCGCGCCGTGCGGTCCAGGACGGCATTTTCAACCGCAATTCCGAGCACCCGAACCTGCCGCCCCTTCTTGCGGAGCGCATCCCAAAGCGGCCCATGCGCGGCTCCCCACGAGTACAATTCCCTGTCCGTCTGGTGGCCCGGATCGACGTAGGCAAAGGTGACGGTTTCAGGGTCCACGGCAAGGGGTAGCTTGAGCGCAAAGTAGCGTTTCTGGTTGCCAGCCATACCGTAGTAAATCCGGCGCGGAATCAAGCGGAGCGGCAAGCCGAGCTTTTCAAAAAACTCGACCTTCTCCGGCTCGGCGGGGAGCCAGTTCATACCCGGATGTTCCAGCACAAAATCCAGCGACAAAAGCCGCCGCATGACAACCGGCTTGCTCGATATCCGGCACGTTTTCCCTCCCCCCATTGACTAGCGGCCACTCACTCTCGATTGCTTGCCTTCGCTCCACCAATGTTTGTACGAAACGAAACGCCCGGACCCGGCCCGCCGTATCGAAGTAGTGACAGAACTGCGCCCGCGTGAAGACGCCACTGTGAAGGCAAACCAGCGCGATCCATTCCGCGTCCTGGCCGGTCCAGCCGAGCGGTTCAAGCTTGCGATCTCTCCCGCGCAAGTGCTCGATCATCTACTGATCTCCGGTGACGGTGGCGCGGTCGCCTTGCAAGTAGTTGATGATGATTCCCATGGGATTGGACACGATCAAGTCCGGGGGGATTTCTTCGAGGAACAGGAATTGAAGCGAGAGCGTCCAGCGCTCCCGGCTCACTTCTCTTGCCATCTCCATACGCACGAGGTCAAAATCGGCCGTGGCGCTGTGCGGCTGCTGAGGGTTGGGTTGAATCCTCAAGATGACGCGGGAGACTTGCAATTCGTCCCGCGCTCCGCCCGCCGCGAGAAGGGCGACATTTTGACTCTCGGCGCGAAACGAGGCATTGGCAAGCTCGGTGCTGAGGAACCGCAAGCTGCGGGACCAGTTCTCGGCAACGGTGGCCCGCCGCCGCGAGTAGAAGTCATAGATAAAGCGGTTGAGGAAATATTTGGTTTTGGTGGTGGGGTCGTAGTGGATTTTCAAGGCTTCGATACGGAGCCGGGCAGCGGCAAGATCGATGAACGAGTGCTGGTTCGGACACGTATCGTGGAACTTGCCGTTGAATCTCGCTACCCATGTGTTCTGAATCGACTTCCCGTACGGGCCGGCAGGCATCTCACATCTGGCGGACCGCGAGCCTGTGCCGCCTAGTGGGGGACATTACCCTCGGACGTGTTGACCGTGCGGGTCCCCGCGGCATCCGGCGCGTCCGTCCGGGCACCGGATGGCATCCCCGTCGGCTGGTCGCGCGTGGTCGCCTCGTCGGCAGCGCGGATCGATTGGATCGCGTCGAGCGTGGCGAGCTTTTCCACGGCTTCCAGCGGGAGCCGCGCCCGAATCGCCCGGTATCGCGCCACGCTGTTGATCACCGTGCCTCGTACCGCCCGGATGCGTGCCAGCACCGCCGGCGTGACGTCGGCCCGGATGTCCACCATCACCATTTCGTCCACGGGGGCTGCGCCCCTCGCCTGCCGGCGGGCGGCGACGGCTGCCCGCCGTGCATCCAGAAGCTGGGAACTCACCTTCCGCTGGGCGGGCGTTCGCTGCCCCTTCGCGGCCAACCGTGCTTTGATCTGCCGGTCGGTCGTCCCCGGCGACTCGCTACTAGCCTGAGCCGACGGCTGCTGCGCTCGGCCCTGCCCCTCAACTGCGCCGGTGAACAGCGACGCCAGCAGTACGACAGTGACTATCGCAATGAACACTTCGTAGACTTCACTCACGACGTAGCTCATGTCCCTTCTCCTTGTCGCAGGATCGGAGAGCGGCGAGGATCAGCCCACCGCTCTCCGATGGGTGCCGCGCTAGAACTCCGCCTGCGACTCCTCTTCCTGCTGAAGCTCGAAGATGCGCGAGTGGGCCTGATCGGCCGCTTTCGCCAGCACCAACAGATCGTTGCGACCGAAGCTCTGCGTACTCTTCCATTCCGCGCCGTCTCTGTAGAGACGGGAGAAGGTGACATTGTGCCTCGTGCGGCCTTCGGTTTCGTTCGGCCAAACGGCAGCCTTGACGCGACCGATGCGGACTTCAGCGACAGGTTTGGAATTAGCCATGATGTGTTTCCTTCTGAAAGTTTAAGGGTTTGTGAGCGTTTCCGCTCACCCGCAAATGGCGGAAACGGTCAAACCCCGGCGCGGGAGGAACAGCGCCGCCGAAGCCGGTTCGGGGCAGGGCCGAGAAGGGCAAGAGCGAGTGACAGACGCCCGAAGGCGAGGGGACCGTTCTGGCGCAAGCCTTGCGTCGGAACAAACCAGAAACCGGCGAAGGCCAGCGGCAAATGGCGCAACCCCATAACCGTTTCTCCGGTCGGAGGCGGCAAGCACGATTAGGGAATCGTAACCGGGACAGGGCACCTGGAACCGGGCCCGCTATTGTCCGGCGAATGGAACATAGCGTAAAGGGAATTACAGATGGACTCTTGCCAACGTGAACGGTGTCAGGCCACAAGCTTCATTTCAACAAGATGCTTCGCAAGGGTAACAAGCGCATCGGCGGGGTCATCCTGCCCGCGGCTTTCCGATCTCACTCTCAAGCTCCAACATACGGGCTTCGATCAAGTGCCGTAGCTCAGTGAACATCTGTCGGCTGGTTGCGCGACACGCTGTCTTGAAGCGCCGCTGGACGAAGACCGGTACATCGATACTGAGCCGTTTTGCCGGCGCATGGGTCTTCGCCTTCTTGACGTTCTTCCGTGGCGGTTTTCCCATAAGGGCCGAAGCCTGGCCTGAACCCTCTTTTTCAAATGACTCCATGGCGCCATCGGTAAGCAATTTTGGTTCTGGAACGCTCTCAAATGATTTCTTGCTCATAGCTAAGAATCTCCCTCGTAAGCTTCGCGATCTCGCAAGCGGCCGCTGCCCATTTAAAAATCGTTTTGCCCATGGTCAGGCTCTCAGCATACGCTACTCGCTGGGCGATTTCCTTTGTCAGGATTGGAATGCCTATTTCAGTGGCCATTGTCCGCTGCCGGCTTTGATGACGAAGGAAGAGCAGGCGAGCATGTCATGTTTTCCCTCCTTGGGGTTCCGACAGTAACGGCGCAGAATCGCACGCTAAGCGTCGTTTCCCGGACTCCTTAGGGGTCGGAGGCCTGGCGCTCGAGCCTCGATCTCGAATCGGTACTTGCCATAGGGATTGACGTGCCCGTAGAGGGCAGGCGACAGATGGCCGAGATCGATGTCGCGGCCGATCCTCCCCTCGGCCCGCAGCCGTTCAATGGCGGCGTTCATGTAGACGGTGTTCCAGGTGACGATGGCATTCGTGACCAAGTTTAGGCAGAGGATCTGATTCGTCTGCTGATCTGCTTGACGGCGCTGTAGCTTCCCTTCGTGAGCGAAGAATAGGAAGCGGCGCAGTGCGTGGAGGGCTTCTCCCTTGTTCAGCTGGCGGTGGATTCGACGACGATAATCCTGGTTCTCAATCCACCTTAGGATGAACTGGGTCTTGACGAGGCGCCCGAGATCGCGGAGGGCTCGGGACAAGACGTTCTCTCTTGCGCCGGCCTGGAGCTTAGAAATCAGGAGCGATGCGGTCACCCAACCCAACTTGAGTGAGCCGGCCACCCGGAGGAGTTCGTCCCAGTTGTCGAGTAGGGTCTTGCTCCGAACCAATCCCTTCAGCAGAACCGCGACCCCTTCTTTCCGCGGAGGAGCATCGAGACGATACAAGCGCTGAGCGCCCAAGTCCCGGATGCGCGGGGCGAACTGCAGCCCCAGAAGATGAAACAGGGCGAAGACGATCTCGGTGTAGCCGGCGGTGTCGGTCGTGTGCTCGAGGATCGGAAGATCGGTCTGGTTATCGAGGATCTCGTCGAGGACATAGGTCGCGTCACGAACCGTAGACGAGATGACCTTCGACCCGTACTGCGAGTACTGGTCCGAGGTCCAGGTGTAGAAAGTGAGGCCCCTTCCGAGGCCGAAATATTTCGGGAGCGCGGTCGCGTTCTCCGCCGAGCCTCGAACGGGGAATCGCTGGCCATCGGAGGAGGAGAGGGTTCCACCGCCCCAGGCCTCGGCAAGAGGCAGCTGGTGCTGGAAGTCCACGAGAGCCGAGAAGGCAGCTTTGAGCGTCTCCTCGCGCAGGTACCAGTCCGTGGTCCATGCGAGCTGGCGGTAGGTCAAATCGGCGATGTCGGCCATCGTCGTGAGGCCGAAGTTGCAGGCCTGGGCCAGGATCGCCGCGTACACGTGGCGCACCAGATCCGGATTTCGAGATCGAGCCCCACCGGCGTGCCGGAAGAACTGCGTGAACCCGGTCCAGGAGTCGACCTCGATCAGTACTTCCGCCAGCTCCACCCTCGGCAGGCGTTCGGCAACGAGGGCGTTCAGCTGAACGACCTCGTCGGGCAACTCCTCCATTGAAGCGGGCGAGAGCACGATCCGACCCTCCTCCAGGCGCAGGGTCTCCGACTCGGCGATCTCGGTCTCACCGAGATGTTGGATGACTGCCTCCGTCGAGTTGGCGAGTGCTTCGAGGTGCTCTCTGGGTTCCTGCTCGAGACCGAGGATCCGGAGAGCCTCGGATCGCCGAGAAGTCCACTGAGAGCTGGGGATGAGGTACGTGGCGGGATCTGCGAATCGACGACTTCCTTGGAGCCAGATGGCGCCGGAGCGAAGGCCGTCACGGAGTTGGTAGAGAACACAGAGCTCGAAGAACCGGCGGTTGGCTCGCCCGTCGGATCCCAACAATTGGCCGCGCCACTTGGCGGAGGCGAACTCGAGTCCCGCGTCCTCGGGAACCCGCCGTCGTCGCTTGCGATTCAGCTCTCTCAGAATCTCGACTGCATCGATTAGGGGGTCGTCGGTCTTCAGGCTCTTGAAGTCCAGCACCCTCAGGACCAGTGGAGCGAATTTCCTGAGATGGCCATAGCGGTTCTCGACGAAGTCGAGATAGGAGCCGTCTCGCGGACGGAGAAGCTGCTCGGTTTCCTCGACCGCGGCCGCGAAGAGTTCGCGGGAAGCGACCTCCTCGAAGATGCGTCGACGCAGCTGCTCGTCCGGGATGTCCGGGTCGAGAACGAGACATCCCAGACGTGAGAACAAGCGGACCTTCTCGTTGGTGGCCTGAGCGGTCGAGACTCGCCAGGCCTCGAGCTCCCGTCGCGAGCGGGAGTCGGTCTTCTTCAGCGCTCGATTAAAGAGATCGACGATCTCGTCAACGAGGTCAATCGTGGTCTCGTGAAGCAAGGCCACGAGGATGGGATAACGCCGGCGATCGGGCATCCGCTGGAGGGTCTGACTCGTGGAACGACGACCAACTTGGGCCAAGAACTTTCGGCGATTCGGATTCAAATCGCTGAGGTCCCACTCATGGGCCCCCAGCTGGCGGAGAAACGCCAGTTTGGCCACCTCGCTCTTGATGGAGCCCGGGCTCTCGCCAGAAGCACCCTGCCCGAGCCACTTGAGGGTCGACCAGCTGTTCGAGGCCTTGGCCTCGAGCAGACCATCGAGCTGGGCTCGCCTCTCGGCGCTCAGCAAGGGCTCGACCAGGGTGTACGTTCTCTCCTGTGCGCGACCGCGCGCCGAACTGACAAGTCGTACGATTCGGTCGGGTGCTGGAAAGACGAGCCTCGCGGTGCGCAACCGCTCACGAGCGAGGCGAAAGAGAACCTTCGGAGCATCGTGCTCAAGGGCCCGTTCGACAAGCCAAGCTTCGAGTTCTTCCAAGTCCCGTGACCGGAGCATCGAGAAGCCGAGGGGTTCCCGAAC
Source organism: Bryobacterales bacterium (assembly GCA_965222095.1). Classification (GTDB taxonomy): domain Bacteria; phylum Acidobacteriota; class Terriglobia; order Bryobacterales; family UBA6623. The sequence goes on along the minus strand of CBDCTD010000002.1, from coordinate 571,607 downwards.
CTCGGTGAAGTGCTGTCGGCGCGTCTGCTCGCGTCGAGCGTAGGATTGAATCTCGTCCGGGCTGACCTCGAGCTGGTCCGCGACAAAGCAGGCGGCGGATCGCGGAGCTGCGCTCAAATTGCGCGGAACGAAGCCGAGGTAGCGAAGTGCACAAAGCTGAAGCGCGAGCCCCAAGCGGTTTGCTGCCCCCCGCCGGATGACGACGAGGTCCCGGTCGGCACCCGTCAGCGTGAATGCTCTGATCAGGTCATCGCTCGGAATTTCCTCGGGAAAGCCGGCCAACCTAGCCAACTCAGTCTCTGAGAAAATAGATGCCGACACTGATGTCTCTTCCGATTGGGGCCGAAGGTTTCCGACTCGTAGTTTAAGATACCGATTGTGAGACCGCCCAAGGCACGGATTTCGCTCCCTTCTCAGGCGTCACAGAAACGGTCGTTTTGGAGACGCCAGTGCTGATCGGCTACGCGCGGATCTCGAAGGCGGACGGTTCCCAGAGCCTCGACCTGCAGAGGGATGCTCTGCGCGAGGCCGGCGTCAGCGACGACGCGATCTACGAGGACCAAGCATCCGGACAGCGTGAGGACCGCCCGGGGCTCGCCGCCTTCCTCAAGGCGGCGCGGCAGGGAGACGTGATCGTCGTCTGGAGGCTCGATCGCCTCGGTCGCAATCTCCGCCATCTCGTCAACCTGGTGCAGGACCTCAACGACAGGGACATCGGGATCCGGGTGCTCGCCGGCCAAGGGGCCAGCATCGACACGACGACGGCCAGCGGAAAGTTGGTCTTCGCGCTCTTCGCGGCTTTGGCGGAATTCGAACGAGAGCTGATCCGGGAACGGACCCTCGCTGGATTGGCCTCTGCACGAGCCAGGGGCAGGAAGGGAGGGCGCCCTCACGCGCTGAGCAAAGCGCAGGTGCGGCTAGCTCAGGCAGCGATGGCGCAGCGCGACACGAAGGTCAGCGAGCTATGCCTGGAGCTAGGCGTAACCAAGGCGACCATCTACCGCTACGTAGCGCCGGATGGTTCCTTGAGAAACCGAGGGCGACAGGTCCTGGCTCGCTAGGCGGTCCCAACAGCGGCCCTTAACGTGCGATTTTGCTCCGTTACTGTCGGAACCCCGCTTCGTGCGGCACCCAGAAGTTTCGTGGCACTACATTATCTCCGGTGCGGGGATGCCCATTGTATCGAGGACTCGACCCAGCTCTTCAAGAAAAAACTTTGTCATCCACAACAGGAAGACCTTACGTTCGCGGTCCGTCTCGCTAAGGATGTGGTGCTGGTGATAGAAGTTGTTAAACGACTGGGCGACGCTGAAGGCGTAGCGCGCCAGTTGTGCCGGCTCTCCGGCAGCGACAGCCTTGTCAATGACCCACTCTCGCCGGGATGCACCGAGCAGCATGTGCCAAAACGCCGTGGTTTCGAGCTGGCGATCGAGCGTCTCGCGAGAAAGCTCAGCGGCGAAGTCGGGCATCGACTCGCCTTGCTGTTCCAGTTTGCGAAGGATGTTGCGTGCACGAACAGCCGCGTATTGAATGTAGGGGCCGGTCTCACCCTCGAAACTGAGCGCTTCTTGAAAGTCGAAGGCGATAACCGTGGTGCGTGTGAATCGCAGCATGAAGTAGCGCAGAGCCCCGACGGCAATCTCGGTGGCAATCTCGCGCCGCACGGACTCTCTGGCGTCGGCGTGGCGGCTTCGAACCTCTTCCAGTGCTTTGTCGACCAGTCGATCGATCAGGTCATCCGCTTTGACTCCGAGACCCCGGCGTCCCGAAACCTCGACGTAGGGTCGGCGGCGATCTTCCTCCGAGAGTTCGATCCCTAACTCCGCGCAACAGCGCGGTGACAAGGCGACCATCTCGTAGGAAAAATGGATGGAGTTTTCGGCCTGTTCCGTAAAGCCGAGCGCGACCAGCCCAGCGCGCACGACGTCTTGCAGGTAAGACTGACGAACGTCGATAACGTTAAACACTTTGGACGCTTTGCCAAACGCCGGCGCGAGGCCACCGTCGGGTTTCGCGCTCGAAATCCATAGCGGTTTGGTCGTGGAATGGTTACGGAGCAGGCGGTAGTGGAAATCATTGGCAAGCAGGCCGAATTTCCACAATTGGTAGGCGATGTCCTTGCCGACGTAGGTAACCGTGCCGTTCGATCGAACGATGATCTTGGCGTCGTCCGCCGCCGCGTCCTCCGCTTGGTCGTTCTGCTCAGACTGCTCTCCCTTTTGAAACAGCTTCGCCGGCATCACCCAGCAGCCTTTGTTCTTGCCGTCCGACTCCAAGTAAATCGCCTGGCGCTTTTTGAGCAACTCGAATGCCGTCGCCCAGAATTTGAGCTCGAGAATCTCACTTTCGCGCGGCAGCAGATCGTAGCTGACGCCGAGTCGCTTCATTGTGCCGAGGTGCAGACCCACGATGGAGTCAGAGACGAGAGCGGCGATTTCGGCCAACTGTCCTTCCCCAGCCTCGATGGCGTGTAGCGCGTCCGAGCGTCGAGGTTGCGAAGACGGGTCGGCCTCATAGAGCTTCGAGACGCGGGCGTAAAGATCCCAGCAGTAGTAGTCGAATCGCACGGCGGGATCGTCGATCATTGCTTGAACGTCCGCGGGTGATTTCTTTTCCAAAAAGCGGAACCCCACCGCGACGTCAGCCACCTGAACACCCGTGTTGTCGATGTAGTTCTGGACCTCAACTTCGCTGCCCAGCGCTCGCAACATGCGCACCAACGTGTCCCCCAGCACGGCGTTCCGTAAGTGGCCGATGTGCGCCGCCTTGTTGGGATTGATGTTGGTGTGTTCGACGATGATCTTCCCGTTCGCCGGCGAAAGAGCAGAGAAGGCCCCACGGAGTAGTTCATCCGCGTAGGCCCCGCGCTCGAAACGAACGTTCAGGTAGCCTGCCCCGGCCGCTTCTAGCGCTGCGACACCGGGGATGGAATCCAAATCCGCGATGATCTCCTCCACGATTTTGCGCGGGGGACGCTTGAGCGTTTTGGCTAGCGCAAAACCGATCGGCAGCGCGAGCTCGCCGAGCTCGGGCTGAGGAGGTTGCTCGACGACGACAGGCACATCGACCCCGTAGCGCTCGTGGATGTGGGCGCTCACCGCGTCGTGGACTTGTCGTTCTAAGGTGAGGAACACGTTGGTTTTCCCAGTCTTCTCTAGGTTACCGGGAAACGGGTGGGTTGCGTGGTTGGACCGCTAGCGCGTCGTGAAGAACGGTGGCGAGTTTGAGTTCTGGCCGATCGATGCTGGGGTTCACTTGCGATGTTATCCTCGCAGTAAGTAGGTCGACGGGGCCCCGCCGAGACGCTGGGCGATTCGACCGGTAAGCTCGAGCATCTGTCGGATATCGGGTAGGCGCAGCGGAGCAGCAGGGTAGCCTCAGCCTTCTGGTGCTCGAGTGGCAAGTCACGGCTTGGAGTTTAAGGTGTTTAACGTTCGCATGCCCTGTTTCACGCTTCCCGATGGGCTCGTTGTGATTACCCACGGTTTCGTAAAGAAGCGGGACAAGCTCTCCCCGGCCGAGATTCAGCGCGTGCCCGTATCAAGGCCGAGGACGAAGGAGTTTTCACTAGAGAAAGAGAGCAAGCAGCCAACCGTAGGAAGTGAGACAGTCGCATGAAAGCGCAGAAAACGAAGTTTGAGGAGTTTGTTACAGATTTCGAGAATCGCCGCCTGTTTGAGCAGGAAGCGCTGGCTCTGGACGCTACCGAGTTGATTATCGAGCTAATGGAGAAACAAGGCGTCAACAAGACAGAGCTCGCAGGGAGAGTCGGCAAGAGCAAGGCGTTCGTCACACAAATCCTTGGTGGGTCGCGGAACATGACGCTACACACGCTTGCCGATGTTGCTTTTGCATTGGGCTGCAGAATCAAGCTCAGCGGTGTGACTGAGCGGCAATCCCAGGAGCAGACGACGAACACCGCTGGCAGACACGTAAAAAGAAAGATAGCCTAGTAAGGGTTAGTGGTGAGAGTGAAGGTTCCGAAAAATTGAGTACGGGGAGCTGTGGAATCGCCTAAGCATCCGGCTCGCGTAGGTGGGTGCAATGAATTGCGCCCCGGCGTCGACACGAGTGTCGACGCGGCAGACGTAGGCGTCTGCGCCACAACATCAGGCACCGAGGCACAACGTTGCGGCTCCGAGCGTACTGCAACAAGCGCCCTCGTGGCGCGGGTCCCCAGACTGTGGAGTGACTCCTACCGACACCTGTTTCCGAGATGCCTAGACGCAAGCACCCATGTCGGGCTGCACGTGTCGCTCACCAGCCTCGCCCCCATTCTCATTTTTCCCTCCTGCACGACCTTTGCCACGGGCTGCTAGGAGGGAAAGCGCCTTGAAGCCCGTCGTATTTATCCCGGAGCCGATCGCCAAAAGCGGCATCGATTTACTGAACGACGAATGTGAGATCGTCGCTCCCTGGCGGGACGATGACACTGTGAGCAACGACCGACTGCGGTCGCTGTTCTACGAAGCCGACGCGGCGATCACGCGGCTGTTCAGGGTCAGCGCCGATGACATCGAACGTTGCCGGAACCTGAAAGTGATCGCGCGGCACGGTGTTGGGGTGGACATGGTTGATTGCCAGGCCGCAACGGCGCGCGGCATTCCGGTGCTTTATACGCCTGGCGCCAATAGCCGATCGGTCGCCGAACACACGATCGCCCTGATCATGGCGCTGGCGAGACAGATTGGCCCAGCGTGGCAGGCCGTGCTGGACGGCAAATTCGACCAACGTACAAGCTTTGAAGGGATTGAGCTAGCGGGCAAAACGCTTGGGCTGATCGGGCTGGGTCAGGTCGGCAGGCGGGTGGCGGAGATCGCGGCTCAAGGACTGAAGATGGACGTATGTGGTTACGACCCGTTCGTAAAGAAAGACGGTTATGAGGGATCCGCGTCGATCGAGGATTCGCTCGAGGCAGTTCTTCGCCGGGCCGATTTTCTTTCTCTGCATGTTCCTTTGATCCCACAGACTAAGCGCCTGCTCACCGAGAAACATCTCCAGCAGCTCAAGCCCGGCTGCCGGGTCGTCAACACTTCACGTGGCGGTGTCGTCGACGAAGCAGCGCTGATTCGCGCCCTCGAAAGCGGCGAGGTCGCCGGCGCCGCTCTTGATGTCTTTGAGACCGAGCCGCTCCCCGCCGATCATCCCTTGTGCCGGGCTCCGAACACCTTGCTGACGCCGCACATCGCGGGGGCCACGCGGGAAGCGCTGGACAACATGGCCCGCGACGCGGCCCAAGGCGTCCTTGACGTGCTGAATGGCCGGCGACCGCGGCATGCCGTCAACCCTGAAGTTCTTCGATGAGCGCGTGTATGAATCTCGCAAGCGTAAGGCATAGTTTCATCCCGCCATGTGCGTGGACATGCGCGTATACTGGATTTAGTCAGGTTTGAGTAGGGGTTATGATCCCGGTTATCGAACTGCGACGCTTGGCATGCGCTGGTGTTGTCGTAACTCTGTTCGGCTGCCTTGGACCGTATTCCCTCCGCGCTGCCGAAGAGCCTCCCAAGCCGGAGGCTCCACTACCTGAAATTGTCGATTTTGCTCAGGATGTCGAGCCCATCTTTCGCAGCCGCTGCCATAGCTGCCACGGACCTTCAAACCAGACTAACGGTCTCCGTTTCGACGAGAGGGAGGCTGCTCTACAGGGTGGATACTCGGGGCGCGTCATTGTGCCGGGGAGCAGCGCTGAGAGCAAGCTGGTCCAGCGCGTGTCCAGCTCGAAGGAAGACTTTCGGATGCCGCCGATCGGACCGCGGCTGACTGCCAAGGAAATTGCAACCTTAACAAGCTGGATCGATCAAGGAGCAAACTGGTCCGAAAACGCGCCCGCGGTCACCCAGGAGGCCGCTCCCTCGCGGCAAGAGCGGCATTGGTCTTTCCAACCCGTCCGGCGTCCCACGGTACCGCCGGTTCAGAAGCAGTCCTGGGTTCGCAATCCCATTGATGCATTCGTTTTGGCGAAGTTGGAATCGAAGAGGATTGCTCCTGCTCCCGAGGCCGATCGAGAGACTTTGATTCGGCGACTGAGTCTCGATCTGCTCGGGCTTCCACCCACGCCGACCGAGGTGGACGCTTTTCTGTCCGATGCGCGTGCCGATGCCTATGAGCGGTTGGTTCGGCGTCTGCTGGAATCGCCCCACTACGGTGAGCGATGGGGGCGGCACTGGCTGGACCTTGCCCGGTACGCTGATTCCAATGGTTACAACCACGACGGACCGCGGGAGATTTGGATGTACCGCGACTGGGTCATCGACGCCTTGAATCGCGACCTCCCGTTTGATCAGTTTGTCATCGAGCAGATCGCAGGCGACTTGCTGCCCTCAGCGACGAAGCAGCAGATCGTGGCGACCGGCTTTCACCGTAATACGCTGATCAACCTGGAAGGGGGCATCGATTTCGAGCAGTATCGCGTGGAAGCGGTGGTGGATCGGGTCGAGACTACCGGCGCGGTTTTTTTGGGGCTGACGCTGGGCTGCGCGCGGTGCCACGACCACAAATACGACCCGGTTTCCCAGCAGGAGTTTTATCAGTTCTACGCATTCTTCAATAACATCGACGAGTTGGGAGCCGAGTATCAGCTCGGCGTCGGTGGGAAGGTAGGCCGGGCAAGGGCCCACGAACCGATTCTCGAGTTCGGAACTGCCGAGCAACTCGCCCGGCGCGAAGCCATCCGCGCACAGATCGCCATCCTTGAAAAGGAGCTGGAAGAATACGAGAAACCGATACTCGCCAAGGCGGCCGAGTGCTGCGAGACACTGACCGACGAAGAGCGGTCAAAACTCGAGCCCAAGATTTTGGAGATTCTTGAAATCCCACCGAAAGAGCGAAGCCATTTTCAAAGGAAAGCCGTAGAAGACGCTTTCAAGGAGATGGATCCCCGCTACACGGAGCGGCAAGCCGGGATCGAGGCGTTGAGTGAGATCGAGCCAAAGGTTCCAAGCACATTGGTGATGCGGGAGTTGCCCGAACCGCGTCAAGCCTACGTTCAGCTTGGAGGTGATTTCCTCCGGAAGGGGATCGACGTGGAGCCGGGTGTGCCGGCTATCCTACCGCCCTTGGCAAACGGCGAAACTGCGAACCGGCTGGACTTGGCCCGCTGGCTAGTCGATGCGAAGAACCCACTGACTCCACGAGTGACGGTCAATCGTATTTGGCAACGATATTTCGGCCGGGGGTTGGTCGAGACCGAGAACGACTTCGGCACGCAGGGATCGCCTCGCGCTCATCCCGATTTGCTGGATTGGCTGGCCTCTGAGTTTATCGTTGGGGGGTGGAGCCTCAAGGCGATGCACAGTCTGATCGTGGACTCCGCCACCTATCGCCAGTCATCGACGTATCGACCCCAGCTTGCCGAATTAGACCCGACCAACCGGCTCCTCGGACGGCAAGCGCGGCTACGCCTGGAAGCGGAGATCGTACGGGACACGGCTCTGGCTGCCAGCGGGCTTTTCGCGCCAAAGATAGGGGGCCCCAGTGTTTTCCCGCCACAGCCGGAAGGGGTCGGCCGGGTGACGCAGGTCGATCGCGGTTGGGTTGCCGAAAGTGGCGCCGATCGCTTTCGCCGCGGTATGTATACCTATTTTTGGCGCGCCAGCCCCCATCCTGGGCTGATGGTTTTTGACGCCTCCGATTCAACCAAGGCCTGCACGCGGCGTAACCGGTCGAATACACCGCTACAGGCACTTACACTGCTGAACGACAATGCGTTCCACGAATTCGCGCAGGGCCTGGCGACACGCGTGCTCAGGGACGCGCCTGACAACAATTCCGCTCGGGTGATGCATGCTTTCCGGGTCTGTTTTGGGCGACAGCCGAGGCTGACCGAGCAAGCAAGGCTGGAGCAGTTCCTTGCGGTCCAACTTGACAACTTCTTGACTCATCCGGAGAAGGCCCGCCACGTCCTTGCGCAAGATGTGCCGGAAGACGCTGACGTTCCTCAACTGGCGGCATGGCTAGCCGTGTCGCGAGTTCTGTTGAATTTGGATGAGTTCGTCACGAGGGAGTGAACGCATGGTTGGGGAACTGGAACAAGGGAACATTTCCTCGGCCAACTATGAAATCTTGTGCGCGGTCCCCCGCCTTTGGGGAGTAAGCCATGGACCTGAACAAAAGACCCCTGTTAGCTAGCACCCGGCGCCATTTCTTCAGCCAGTGTGCTATGGGGCTGGGGCAGATGGCGCTGGTATCGCTTCTCACCGACGGACGAGTGTTTGGTGCCGACACGGCGGAGGTCACGAATCCATTAGCGCCTCGGAAAGGACATTTCCCCCCGAAGGTCAAGAGTGTCATCTATTTGTTTATGGCCGGTGGACCCAGTCAGCTGGACTTATTCGAATACAAGCCGAGGCTACAGCAGCTCGACGGTCAGCCGACACCTGCGTCGTTTCTCGAGGGCAAGAGATTTGCGTTCATGGACACGTTCTCGGAGGACGTGCCCGAACTTTTGGCGACGCAACGCAAGTTCGCCCGATACGGGCAGAGTGGGAAGTACGTGTCCGAACTTCTACCCCACCTCGCTACGGTCGTCGACGACCTGGCATTCGTTTCGACGGTGAGTACGGATAATTTCAACCATGTGCCCGCGAAGATCTTCGTGAACACAGGTTCAACACGGTTCGGGCGGCCGAGTATGGGGTCGTGGGTGACGTACGGACTGGGCAGTGAGTCCGAAGATCTACCGGGGTTTGTGGTGCTGCAGTCGGGACCGCGTGGGCCGCGGGGCGGGGCGTTAAATTGGGGCAGCGCTTTTCTGCCTACTACCCACCAGGGGATTCCGTTCCGAAGTGGCGGAGATCCGATTCTTAATCTTTCGAGTCCCGCGGGGTTCAGTCACGAGCGCCAGGGTGAGACGATTCGGGCCATCCGCGATCTAAACCTGGCCCACCTCGCCGAAGTCGGAGACCCGGAAATCTCGACTCGTATCTCTGCCTATGAGATGGCTTACCGCATGCAGACCAGCGGTCCGGAACTGATTGATCTCTCTGCGGAGACCCAAGGAACGCTCGATCTCTATGGCGCTGAGCCGGAGGCGGAGTCGTTCGCCAACAACTGCCTGTTGGCCCGCCGGCTGGTGGAGCGGGGCGTTCGCTTCGTTCAGCTCTACCATACTGACTGGGACCACCATGGTGAGGGAGAACACAACCTGGGGAAGGGACTCGAGAAGCGGTGCCGCCAGACGGATCAACCTTGTGCGGCTTTGATACAGGATCTTAAACAGCGAGGACTGCTGGACGAGACGCTCGTGGTCTGGGGCGGCGAGTTTGGCCGTACCCCGATGGGCGAGAAGCGCGCCTCTGTCGGGCGCAACCACCATATCGATGCCTTCACAATGTGGTTTGCCGGCGGTGGAATCAAGCCGGGCCAAACCGTCGGTGTTACAGATGAGTTAGGATTCGGTCCGGTCGAAGACAAGATCCACATGCACGACATCCAGGCGACGGTCCTTCACCAACTAGGCCTCGACCACACCAAGCTCACCTTTAAGTTCAAAGGGCGTGACTTCCGCCTGACGGACGTGGGCGGCGAGGTGATTAACAAGCTTCTGGTGTAAGCGACGGCCTTCCCGGCAGTATGCAAGTGAGTGTGGCGGCGCCCGTCAGGATACGGGGCAGCTGACCGCCGCGATTAACAATCCCACAGAAGGCCGTTTTCCACTACCATTTACTGATGCCTAAACACCGGCCGGATGGACAGGTCCAACCGGGAATCAACTGGGGACCGTTTACGGTAAGGATTCCGTTTGTCCACGTCCGATTGGAGGCGCCCGAGTTGATTCAAGGGCTGTTGGTGGCCGGTGCCACGGGTCTCGCGGTCGTTCCTCTCTATGTCGAGCACTTTGGAATGAGCTTCGAGACGGCCGTCGCCATGTGCGCGCTGCAGGTACCGCTAGTGTGCAGTGCCTTTGTCGTTTTCGGTGACCCCTATGGCCCCGGCTGGCTGACTCCGGCCCTGCCACTGGTGTTGCGGGAAGCGCTTACCTATCCCACGGCCGCCGAGCGGACCGAGTTTGTGAATTCGGTAGTGATCTTGGTTGGAGTGGTGTTCTTTCTCTTCGGAACGTCCGGTTTGGGAAAGGCGTTTCTGCGGGGTGTTCCGTGGGTGCTTAAATCGGGCATCGTCTTGGGAGCCGGCATGAGTGCCATCTACGGCGAGTTTGTGCCCCGCTCGGGTGGGCGAGCTTCCCGTTTCGATGAATACACGGTTTGCATCGTTCTTGCTGTTGGTATCACGTTGCTGCTGCTCTTTTCCACGCCTCTCGAAAAGTGGAAGCACCGCTTTCGATGGTTGGCGTTCACCGCCTCGCTCGGGATCGCGCCCGGCTTTTTCGCGGCGATGGTCGTCGGGCCGTGGGTTGGCGAAGTGAACTATCGCAGGTTTCGGGAACTGTTTGTTTCGCCGGCGACCGGTGAATGGGTGTTTAGCCCCAGCGAGTTTCTCTTTCTACCAAACTTCACGGACCTGTTCAGTCACTTCAGCATTCTCGGGCGGGGAGTCCCTGACAGCTCGTATTTCGTAAGTGCGCTGCCTTTGGCCCTAGCGGCCTACGTGATTGGCTTCGGCGATATCATTACCGGGACAGCGATTCTCAGGGACGCCGGGCGCGACCGACCCGATGAAACGATCCCGATCGACGAGCGACGCACACACTTGTCGGTCGGCGTGCGCAACATCGCCCACGGGCTGCTGGGAGGACCTTTCTTTCCGCTCCAGGGACCTCTTTGGACCGGCGCAACCGTAGTTGTGGCGGAACGCTACCGCCGCGGGCGAAAGGCCATGGACTCGATCTTCAGCGGGGTTTTCAGCTACTACCTGTTTGGCATTCCACTAGCCTACTTCGTACAGCCGATGCTGCTTCTCGTACGGCCCGTCCTCGACGTGGCGCTGTCTTTGACCTTGATCCTGACGGGATTTGCGTGTGCCTACGTAGCGCTGTCGATGCCGCGCAATCGCGTAGAGCGAGGGTTGGTGATCTTGATCGGCATGGTGATCATGTACTTCTCAACGTTGGCCGGCTTGGTCGTGGGATTCGTCGCGGCAGGGGCGCTGTTGGGACGAGAAGCCTGGCGGGAACCGGAAGAGGGGGTGTGAAACACTCAACCGGGTTGTTTGCCCTCGCACACGCTCGCGACGAGCGAATCAGAGCCGTGCCCGTCAGGGCGCGGGCCGCTGACTAAATGCCCCGCCGCTCCGATCGGCGCTTCGGATGCTCGGCGGCTCCTGCCAAGAACTTGACGCGGTAGTATTAGCGCTCAACCGAAAATTTGTGCACGGTGGTTGTGCGATAAGTTTCCCCGGGGTTGAGAACCGTAGACGGGAAATGATCTTGATTTGGACTGTCGGGGTAGTGCTGCGTCTCAAGGCAGAATCCGGCCCGATGTTGGTAGGCGACGCCTCCTTTGCCGGTGATCGAACCGTCCAGAAAGTTCCCGCTGTAGAACTGAACTCCGGGCTCGGTCGTGAAGACTTCCATGATGCGCCCGCTTGTAGGTTCGTGCACTCTCGCGGCAAGCCACGGTCCTTCCTCAGACTGATTCAGAACGAAATTGTGGTCGTAGCCGAACCCAAACTTGAGCTGCTCATCTTCTTTGTCGATCCGCGCACCGATGGGGGTCGGCTGTCGGAAATCGAAGGGTGTGCCTTCTACAGGCCGGATCTCCCCGGTGGGCATTTGTGTCTTGTCTGTTGGGGTGAAATGGTCAGCATTAAACATCAACACATGATCCAACATCGAGCTCTTGCCACCGTCTTTCAGATTGAAGTAGGAATGGTTCGTTAGATTGACGATCGTTGGTTTATCGGTAGTCGCCTCATAGTCGATTCGGAGATCGTTGTCGTCGGTAAGGGTGTAGGTGACCTTCGTACTTAGAGTGCCCGGGTAGCCCTCTTCGCCGTCGGCGCTGACGTAAGTCAGAACGAGGCCTACACCTGTATCGTCCGCGACCGGCTCAGCTTTCCAGACAACCTTGTCGAAGCCCTTCTCTCCTCCGTGCAGGTGGTTGGGAGGCAGGTTGGTCGCCAGCTGGTAGACCTTGTCGTTCAGAGTGAACCTCCCGGCCGTTATTCGATTGGCGTAGCGGCCCGTGATCGTGCCAAAGAACGGATTCTCGTTGATGTAGTCGGCTAGCGTGTCGTAACCGAGGACGACGTCGCCGAGCACGCCGTCGCGGTCGGGGACCTTGAGCGAGACGACGATTCCCCCATAGTTGGTAATGCGAGCCTCAGCACCGCCGGCGTTTGTGAGCGTGAAGATGTGAGCGTCCTCGCCATCGGGCGTTGTGCCGAAATGTTCCATGGTGGGTAGTTTCCTCGAGGATGCACTTTCGATGGACGCACGATTGTCGGAATCGTTCCCTGTACACGCAAGCGTTAGAAGCAGCAAGCAAAGAAGCACGACGAATGCTGGACTGTTCTTTCCACGGCGAAAGTTCCTGGCTGCGGACCTAGGGCCCTCGTCTGTCGTGTAGCTTGTCTCCGATGTGCATCTCGATTTGTTTTCCGAACTATGCCACGGCACCTTTCCCTCCCTTTGTACTTTCCAGTTGCGCGAATAGCTGACGTTGGTCTGACCTCAGCCTCTACTCGTGCAGCCTCCACCGTTAGCGTGCAGCTGTGCGCAGCCTCTTTCGAGGACGATTTCGTTGAAAAGACAGCCTAACATAGGTCGCCATTCTACCCGGGCAATCTGACGCACTGTGCGCCCTGCTGTCTCGAGATTCTTAAGAGCGAACGTCTTGACCGCTCAGCACTATTCGATGTAGCCCAGCGTGCGGAGGGCTTTGAGGTGGCGCTCGTCGAGACGCATCGATTCGGCGTGGACCTCGGGAGCGGCGGTGCGGTGAAAGGAAAGCAGTTGATTGTGGAGCTGGTCCAGGTCGGCTCGTCGCTCGGCGCTGAGATCTTTTTGCTCCTGCGGGTCTTGGGTCAGGTCGTAGAGTCTGGCAGACTCGGGGCCTTCTGGGGGCACGATAAGCTTCAGGGTATCGGTACGCACGGAGGATTGGGTTTCTTCGAGGTCGCCAAACGCGAGAAGGGAGGGGAAGCCTGCCTCGCCGTTGATCAGGGGGCTGAGGTCTGTTGGAGCGTGGGGGCCTGTCGTCATTCCGAACTCGGGGGGTGGATTGACTTCGGCCAGGGACAGCAGCGTTGGCGCTAGGTCCAAGAGGCGGACTTGTTGCGGGACGATGCGCTCAGCGGGGATTTTTTCGGGGTAACGGATGACAAGGGGGACGAGAATAAGCTCGTCGTAGAGGGTGTGGCGGTGCGTCTTGAAGCCGTGCTCGAAGAAGGCCTCGCCATGATCGGCCGTAATGGCGACGATGGTGTTGTCTAAAGCATTCAAACGACTGAGGTGCCTCAAGAGCAAGCCGAGGTGGTGGTCTGTGTAGCGGATTTCGCCGTCATAGAGAGCGATGAGGTGTTCGAGGTCGTATCGGACACGGCGGTCTTAAACAAAACTCCCTCTTTTGCCAAGGCGTCGATCGCCGGGCTGGTTTGGCGGGGATAGCCGTAAGCGTGAAGGTGGTCGCTTCTCAGGGAGTCGATCGAGACAAGCAGGATATTAGGGCCCGCGAGCCCAGTGGAGGCGTCTATATGTGGGGAACTCGTTCGCGTGTCGAGCCATGCCAAAGCCGCCGCGACTACGGCGAGGGCGCCTAGCGCCAGCCCGGTTGCAGAGCCAATTCCGACCACACGGCGCGCCGCGTTGAGCGATAGCGCCCGTGATAGCATAAGCCACAGCATGAACACGAAGCATATTGCCAGGAGGATTCTCGTCTTGAACTCCTGGAGCCCCAAGCCGACGATCGATACCTCGCAGAAGAGGTGTAGCACCGCCGGGGAGAGAAACAGCAGCCATAGGCCCAACAGGACGCTGCGACTCTTTGCGAAAAGCAAATAGAGCGGACTGACGATAGCCGCTACCATCCAAGTAAGGCCCACGTTGAGAGCCATTGCGGTGACTAGGAACCGTGCCAACTGTTGCCAACTTCGGAGTTCCGAATACTGGCTCACAATGGCGGGCAGATGCGGGAACGGGTCGATCTCCAGCTTAAGCAAGACAATTTGAAGGACCCAAGAGAAACCGACTGACCGTATCCGGCCGCCGCCATAGCGGTAGAGTAAGCCGCCCGAATCGATGACAGCGACGCAGATAGCAGCCGCCGTCGCGACGGCTAGCAGCGAGAGTAGTAGACGGCGAATGTCACGGCCCTTGGATTCCGTCACAAGGCAATACGATACCAGGGCCGCCGCTGTGGACGGAGCGAGGAAGCCTGTTCGTTGAAGTTGGTTAGCCAAACGGCTTTCCTTGCGGTGTGACGAGAGAATACGCTCAGAACACGCGGCAGCGCTCGCTGAGGTTGCTCCATGAAGCTGGAGGCGGTGAACGTGCACTATAGGAGGACTCGCGCGCTGTAGTGCAAGAAGAGGTCGAGGGGGAATAGGTCGGCAGACCCGAGATTTGCCGCAGGCGGGACTCGAACACTACAATCGAAGGGGATAACTTGAGGCACCGTTTCAATCACTGCCTGCCTCAGTGCCTATAATGCCATCGGAGAGATGGCCGAGCGGTTGAAGGCGCACGCTTGGAAAGCGTGTGTAGGGGAAACTCTACCGAGGGTTCGAATCCCTCTCTCTCCGCCATGTCATTCAAATAAGTTACTTTTAATAAGTAACTTACAGTAGGAGTCTGATACTCGCCCCCACCTCGGACCCCAACTGTGCATGCGCTTGACGGTCCGACACGGACCGCTTGACGCCCCCATCCTGCAGAAGAATCCGATTCTCTCCGCGAAAACTTGTGACAACCTCTCCACTGTCACAGCCAGTTCGTTCCATGCTTTGAACATGAGATTTCTACGGCGAGACGGTTGCCGGATGATCGACCTTGAACAGAAGCGGATCAACCCGCGTGAGCTACACGAGCGTACGTTCGGCGGTGGGAGGGTTGGGCGCGTGGAGCACTAGCCGGCTGGATCGAAAATATCCATACTATTTAGGTGTGCAGGAACCCGCTCCATCCGCTACAGCGCGTTCATCGCGGCTTGGCACCCTGTGCCCTTTAGATACCGCCTCCAGGTCGCAGCTAACGGGCCCGTTAGTGCGGTTTCCGTATCGGTGTGTGCGGCGTTGTCGTGTAACACAAAGGTTCGGCATGTTTTAAACCGAGCACTCGAAATCGATTCGAACGTGCGAAAGTTGGACACCGGGTCGACGGCAACGCGGCCGTGGAGTCTTACTATGACAGTACCGTGACTTGAAAAGCATGACACCGTCCGTGTCGCCTGATCGGTCTCGGACACTGTGTGGGCGAGCCCAGCGACGAAATCGTTTTCGCATTGAGAGAACGCCTGATCCCAGCCAAGTGACGGCAGTAGCATGGCAAATAATCCCAAATAGAGCCACAATCTATTCATAGAAATCCTCCGATCCTGACTTAGCCCAGCGATGGCGACAACTCCTATCCGGGATTTGTCGCGCTCAGCCCGACCCGCGCCTGGGTCTCCTACTATTCGAGTCACGAGAAAGACAGTGCCGGCAAACCGATCACGGCAATCTATTTAGCCGAGCTGGCGATCGGAGGGCGCTAGACAAATCTACCTATAAATTTGCACGGAGAATTACTTCGCGACGCCCGGGAGTCTCTGGAGTTCTCCCTCGCCCAGTCGTCTGAATGAGGCAAGAACGTCACAAAAGTGTCAAGTTGCGAATGTTAGGTTCGGGACGGCTTCGGTAAACCCTAGCCGACAAGGCAGGATCTGAGCCAAGGGGCTGGGCCCTTGATATCCCACAGCGTCGAGCACCGGGCCGCCCCTCTTGATCGAGACGATGCTGGAAGAGGAATTGCCGTGGCTGTGATGGACAGCACGCTCCCGGGAGCGGCGGCCCGGCCCGGCTACGCCAACGCTTTTTCAATGACGTGGCCGCCCACGTCAGTTAAGCGGAAGTCTCTGCCTTGAAAGCGGTGGGTCAGTTTCTCATGGTCGATGCCCATGCAGTGCAGGATCGTCGCCTGAAAATCATTAATGTGTACAGGGTCTTCCACAGGGTTGTAGCCTAGCTCGTCGGTCGCGCCGATGGTAACGCCGGGTTTGATGCCGCCTCCGGCCATCCAAATCGTGAAGGCTTTCATGTGATGGTCGCGGCCATAGTTCCCGTCCGCCGTGCTTCCCTGGTTCATCGGGGTGCGGCCGAACTCGCCGGCCCAGATCACCAAGGTGTCGTCGAGCATGCCGCGATCCTTGAGGTCCTGGATCAGAGCCGCCGAAGCCCGGTCCGTTTGGAGGCACTGCCGGGAAATGTCAGTCGGTAAGTTCTTGTGGTTATCCCAACCGCGGTGATAGAGCTGAATGAAGCGGACGTCGCGCTCCGCCAATCTGCGCGCCAACAGGCAGTTGTTCGCGAAAGAGGTCTTGCCCGGCTCGGCTCCATATCGTGCCAGCACCCCTGGGGGTTCCTGACTGAGGTCGGTTAATTCCGGCACACTGGTTTGCATTCGAAACGCCATCTCATACGACTCGATGCGCGTCATGATCTCGGGGTCCCCGACCGTGTCGAGCCTGTGCTGATTGAGATCGCGGATTCCGTCGAGCAATCGCCGCTGGATTTTGTCGTTGGTCCCCGGAGGGTTTGACACGAACAGAATCGGGTCGCCCGTAGAGCGAAACTCCACGCCTTGGTGCGTACTGGGCAAGAAACCGCTTCCCCAATAGCGCGACCGTAGCGGTGATCCTGTACCGGCGTTGGAAGTGAGGACAACGAAGGCGGGCAACTGGTCATTCTCACTGCCCAGGCCGTAGGAGATCCAGGCACCCGTGGTCGGCCTGCCGGGCTGCTGCCCGCCGGTCTGGATCAACGTCACCGCGGGGTCATGGTTGATGGCATCTGTGTGGACCGAACGAATGATCGCGATATTGTCCGCGATCTTGGCGGTGTAAGGCAGCAGTTCTGATAGCTCGACGCCCGACTGCCCGTGCCGCTGGAACTTGAACTTCGATCCCATACAAATCAGCTCTTGGCCCCTCAGCTGTGCGATTCGTTGCCCTTTAGTGAAACTCTCCGGCATAGGTTGGCCGCTCAGCTCGGCAAGCTTGGGCTTGTGGTCAAACAGATCGAGCTGCGAGGGCGCACCCGACTGAAACAAGTAAATGATGCGCTTCGCCTTCGGTGCAAAATGCAGCGGGTTCACCACTCCGCGCGACTGCATCGAGGACTTGGCGGCTCGAAGCAGGTCCCTATCCAACAGAGACGCCAGCGCCAGGATGCCGATCCCCCGGGATGAGCGGCTGAAGAAACAGCGCCGCGTCATGTCGCGAGTAAACTCTTCGTGGTAACCCATGGCCTTACTCCTTGGTGATCGTTTCGTCCAGGTTGAGGATCACCCTTGCCACGCCGGTCCATGCGGCCAACTGGACAGAGTCCGCGTTTTCCGGTTTCTCGGACTCACCCACGCTAAGAAGTTGCTGCGCAGCCTCCTCATCCTGTTTGTAGCTCGTCAGCATGTCACCGTAGACGCCCTGGAGAACAGCAGCTTCTTTTTCGTCCGGCAGCCGGGCCAGGGCAGCCTTATACGCATAGTCGATGCGATCGCGATTGCTCTCTCCGGCTTCGCGCAGGATGCGCTGCGCAAAGTTGCGGGCTGCCTCCACATACGTGTCTTCATTGAGCGTCACGAGGGCCTGCAGGGGCGTGACGGTGATTTCTCTTTCGACCACGCACACTTCGCGGTCGGGCGCATCGAAGATGGCGAACATGGGATTGGGTACCGAGCGCTTCCAAAACGTGTACAGACTCCTTCGATACAGGTCCGCCCCCTTGCTGGGGACGTAGGATTCTTGACAGTTTTCCGCTTTTTTTCCCCACAAGCCGGGTGGCTGATAGGGGAAAACACTCGGTCCGCCGGGCTTGCGATCCCGGTCCAGGAGGCCGCTGATCGCCAGCGCGTTGTCCCGAATCACCTCGGCGGGCAGTCGCTGTCGAGGACCTCTCGCCAACAGGCGGTTCCGGGGGTCTCGGGCGAGCAGATCATCGCTCACTCGAGAGGACTGTTGGTACGTGGCGGACATGACGATCTTCTTGATCGTCGCTTTGACGTCCCAGCCGCTTTCGATAAACTCTCTGGCCAACCAGTCCAGCAGTTCGGGATGGGATGGCAGTTCGCCCTGTGAGCCGAATTCGTTGGTCGTCTTCACCAGGCCAGTGCCGAAGAAAAGCTGCCAAAAACGGTTGACCGTGACGCGGCTGACGAGAGGATGATTCGGGTCCACGAGCCACTTGGCCAGCGTCAGCCGGTTCGGCTTCTCCTCCTCCGGCAAAGGTGGCAGAAATGCCGGGACGCCGGCGTCTACGCGCTCTCCTCTGTTGCGATAGTCTCCCCGGACCAGCACGTGCGTGGGCCTCGGGTCTTCCATATCCTCCATGACCCGCACGGACGGAATCTCGCGGTCTAGCTCAGCCACGGCCTCACGAAGCTCCTTGAGCTTCTCGGACAATCGCTGGATCGCCGGTGAGCGCTGCTCGCGAAAATACCACTTCACTTCCTTTTTCTGCTCGCGGGTCCACCCCACGGGGGGCGATTTGAAGATCTTCTTGAGCTTCCTTGTGGCTTCGTCGTCCCACGCCATTTCAGTCGAAAAGTAAAACCTGAATCGTTTGGAGCGGTTGACGACCTTTAGCAGGATCTCGTTTTGGCCGGGTTGGAGCTTGACCTTCAGCTCCTTCCCAGTGGAAGGAGTACAGCCAGGGAACTCTTCCGACAGAATCAACTCGCCGTTTACCCAGAGCTTCTCGCCGCCATTGATGTTGGCTCGCGCCACGCGGACGCGGCTGGGGTCCTCGGCGCCGATAAACAGGGTTAGCTCCCGTGGAGTTTCCGCTTGGATCGTGCGATAGAGATAGAACGCTGCTTTGTCCCCGATGAGCTGTTGGATCACGCTGTCTTTCCAGGAAGGCTGCTGTCTCCAGAAAAGCTCGCCATTGCGATAACTCTTGCCCAGGTTGATCTCATGCTCGGGGGGGGGCTCGGTAGCAAAGGCCTCTGAACTGGAAGCGTCGACAAACGGCCCGATCGAGTACCAGTCGCTGATACCCAGTGACTCTGCGGCGGCCTCTTCGATGACGCGCTGCTGCCACTCCTTCTGGGCGGCGTCCAGCGCGAAGTTCGTGGTTTCAAGCAGCGCCACGCGCTTGGATTCAACGTATTCAATCTCACTTCTAAGCCGGGCGAGATCGGCGCTTTGCTCCGGCGACGGCAGTCGAATATAGGGTGCGGGCTTCCCCCAATGACCCAGACCAGGTCCTGCATCGGCGACTAAACCCCTTTCTGGCAGCCTGTTGAAGAAATCGTAGAACTGGTAGTACTCCTTCTGCTTGAATGGGTCGTACTTGTGATCGTGGCACTCGGCGCACCCAAGAGTGGAACCAAGCCATACGGTTGCGGTTGTGTTCACCCGATCGATAACGTACTTGGTGATGTACTCTTCCGGATCCGCTCCAGCCTCGGTGCTGGTCGTGTGATTGCGGTTAAATCCGGTGGCGATCCTTTGATCCAATGCTGGGTTCGGCAGCAGGTCGCCGGCCAGCTGCTCGATGGTGAACTCATCAAAGGGCTTGTTTTGATTGAACGCCTGGATGACCCAGTCTCGGTAGGGCCACATTTTGCGCGCAAAGTCTCTGTGGTGGCCGTCAGAATCGGCGTAGCGAGCCAGGTCCAGCCAGTGCTGAGCTATTCTCTCCCCATATTGGGCCGAGGCCAGGAGGCGGTCCACCAGACTTTCGTACGCTTGGGGGCTGTCATCACCGAGAAAAGCGTCCACTTCCGCTGGGGTCGGCGGCAAGCCGACGAGGTCAAGGCTCAGACGCCGAACCAAGGTGTTCTTGTCCGCTCGCAGTGATGGTTGAAGCCTTTCTCTTTCTAGGCGAGCGAGGATGAAATGATCAATCTCGTTTCTCACCCAATCGCTTTCGCTCACCCTCGGGAGATCGGGCCGCTGCGGTGGTATATGAGACCAATGGGTCTGCCACTTGGCCCCCTGACTGATCCACTCGCGGATCAGATCAGTCTCTTCCTTGCTCAAACGCTTGCCGGTGAAGGCAGGCGGCATGCGAAGCGCGTCGTTTTCGGATGAGATCCGAATGATCAGTTCACTTCCGGAAGGATCTCCGGGCACAATCGCGACTCTGCCGGAAGTAAGTTTTTCGAGGGCGCTCTCTTTCTGGTCCAGGCGTAGCCCGGCCATGCGCTTGTTTTCGTCAGGCCCGTGGCAGGCGTAGCAGTTTTCTGAAAAGATGGGACGGATCTGGCGGTTGTAGTCAATCGAAGTTGTGGCCTTCGGCGCCGCCGCCAGCAGCGCTGTGGTCCAACAAGCCAACAAACACGCGGCGCGCGCGACCGGTCTTGAACGGAGCCCTACCTCACGCAGGCGCGACCATCGCAATTCACAAGCCATCCGCGACCTCCAACCACGACCAGCAGGATGCTGCTTGGTTATTCTAACGCAACTTGACGCTAGCGCCGTAGGATCAGGTTTGCCAGAAACATCAACGGCGAGGTAATCGTCTCGACACCAGACGAATAATGTTCACCGACCCACGCCTCGGCGTACCCAAGCTCGTCGGCGTGGATGATCGCCTCCACGTCTTTTAGGAGCCGCGTTCACTTGAGCGCGAGCGGCGTTGACCGAACTCCAGCAGGGTATCAGGTCCGTTTCTATCGAACAAAATGTGAAATCGCCCTCCCACTAGCAATCAACCGCTGTGGACCCGTAACGTACTCCGACAGAGCCACTTATAAGAATTCCAAGGCTGCAACAGTCTGCAGGGTGACGTCCTGTTTGGGACTGTCGGTGTTCGCTTCAGGCACGGACGCCCTGTTGGGTCGGGAGCGCTTGAGGATCAGCCTCGCCGGGGCCCGCCTATTCGGTCGGAATCCAGCAAAAGTATTGTTGCAGGAAGGATTACTACTGTCATAGAAGACAGGCAACGGCAAAAGCTCGGATTTCCGGCGGGTTTGAAGTTCAGATGTAAGTAAAGCATTGCAAATCCTAGAGGTCTCGGTCGGTTACACTCAGATTACCGATCTGGAACCCTACGACAGTTCTTCTCGCAACCGGTCCACTTCGGCACGAATCAGTTTGCAGCGGCTGCGGAAGATCTCGGAATCAACGGAATACGCTAAATAGGTGACCCCTTCACCCATCCAAATCTTGGCTTGCTCCGGCGAATTCGCGAAACAGCCCACGGCAACGCCTTGACGGGCGGCAGCCGAAGCGATGGAGCGCATGGCTTCGCGCACGCGGGCGTGTGTCACCTCGCCGGGAATGCCCATCGTCTGCGATAGATCGTAAGGCCCTAGGAAAGCGACGTCGACACCCTCTTCCGCGAGGATCTCTTCGACGCGGTCCAACGAGTCTTGTGCTTCGACGTGCAGCACAACTAGCGTGTCTTCGTCAGCCGTACGCCGGAACTCTTGGACAGGTTGCGCCCCATAGTCAGCGGCGCGGACGAACGGATTAAAGCCGCGAACGCCTCGAGGCGCAAACCGCGTGGCGGCGACTGCGCGGGAGGCGTCTTCCCGTGTTGCGATCTGGGGTATGTGCAACCCTACGGCGCCCAAATCCAGGACTTCCAGGATGTCCCCTGGATCATTCTTCCTAACGCGCACAAGCGGGGCGATGTCCGCGGCCTGGGCGGCCCGTATGAGATTGCCGGTCGCCTCGCCCGAGAAAGCTGCATGCTCGCGGTCGATGATCACATGATCAAAGCCACTGAGACCGAGGCTCTCGACGATTTCGGGCGCGGGAATCTCGACGAAGCAGCCGAGAAGGAATCCGTTCTTCTTGAGGCGTTCTTTGGCGCTGACGCGATGCATGACCGGCTGAGCTTAGGACGGACCGACCGATCCAGCCGGGGTGGGGTCTTTCTGTACCGCGTCCTTTTCCTTGGACTTGAGCAGATCTAGCGCTACATCGACGATCATGTCTTCCTGGCCCCCGACCATGCGACGCCGACCCAACTCGACCAAGATCTCGCGCGTATCTATGCGATACTGTTCGGAAGCCTTCTCGGCGTGCCGCAAGAAGCTCGAGTAGACCCCTGCATAGCCGAGGGAGAGTGTCTCGCGATCGACGCGAACAGGACGGTCTTGGAGGGGACGGATCAAGTTTTCGGCGGCATCCATGAGCGCAAACAGGTCGCAACCGTGCTCGAAGCCGAGGCGATTCGCAACCGCGATGAATACTTCCAGCGGAGCGTTGCCCGCACCGGCTCCCATGCCGGCGAGCGAGGCGTCCACGCGCCGCGCACCGTGCTCGATCGCGACAAGAGTGTTTGCGACGCCCAACGACAGGTTGTGATGGGCGTGCATGCCCTTCTGGGTCTCCGGCTGGAGCACGTCCGCGAAGGCCTGGAATCGTTCCGCGACGTCGTCCGTCAGCAGGGCCCCCGCGCTGTCGGTCACGTAGACACAGTGCGCGCCGTAGGACTCCATCAGCTGCGCCTGGCGAGCCAGCTCCCGAGGCGGCGTCATGTGGGCCATCATCAGAAAGCCCGCGACGTCCATGCCCAGCTCTCGGGCGCACTCGATGTGCTGCTTGGCAACATCCGCTTCCGTTGAGTGGGTCGCAACTCGAACCGAGCGCGCCCCGGCCTGATAGGCTTTCTTCAAGTCCTCGATCGTTCCGATTCCCGGCAACAACAGCGCGGTAACCGTGGCGTGCTTTACGTTTTCGGCAACGGCGGCGATCCACTCGTAGTCGGTGTGCGCGCCTACGCCGTAGTTGAAGCTCGACCCCGCCAGCCCGTCGCCGTGCGTGATTTCGATCGCGTCCACACCGGCCGCATCGAGGGCCCGAGCGATTTGGGCCGCTTGCTCGACCGTGTATTGGTGACGGATGGCGTGCATGCCGTCCCGCAAGGTGACGTCCTGGACGTAGAGTTTCGGTTTGTCGTTCATGCGGGTATTCCCTGTGACACCAGTCGCTCGGAAAGTCGTTCGCCTGTGGCCAGAGCGGCGGAAGTCATGATGTCGAGATTGCCGGCATAGGCGGGCAGGTAGTGCGCCGCCCCTTCGACCTCGAGATAGACCGACACCTTGAGGCCTCCCGCCGGCAGCGGCTCGGGAAGGGCGTGGCTCTGGTCGGGGGCGATCGGCTCGAACTGGACGTCCTGTTTGAGCCGGTAGCCGGGAACGTACCGCTGGACCTGTTGGACGGTGGCCTCGATCGAGCGGGCGATGGCATCCGTGTCGGCCAGGTCCGTCAAACAGAAAACGGTGTCGCGCATCACGAGCGGCGGTTCCGCGGGGTTGAGAACAATAATCGCCTTGCCCCGGCGCGCGCCTCCAACCACCTCGAGGCCTCGGGCCGTTGTCTCGGTGAACTCATCGATGTTCGCGCGCGTGCCCGGGCCGGCGGACTTACTCGCGATGGATGCCACGATCTCCGTGTAGTGAACCGGCGTTACGCGCCCCACGGCGGCGACAATGGGAATCGTTGCCTGCCCGCCGCAGCTCACCATATTCAGATTGGGTTCATCGAAGTGTTCGCCCATATTCACGATGGGGACTACATACGGGCCAATCGCAGCGGGCGTTAGGTCGATAATGCGCTTGCCGCGCTGCCGCAAAACCGCGTCGTGGGGTCCGTGCGCCTTCGCCGATGTCGCATCGAAAACGATTTGGACCTTGGAGAACGCGGGCATGTTAACGAAATCGTCAATGCCTCCGTGCGTCGCCGGCACCCCCATGGAATGGGCGCGCGCGAGTCCATCGGAATCCGGGTCGATGCCCACCAACGCGCCCATCGTCAGCACGTCGGACGACTGCAAAACCTTCATCATTAGGTCGGTTCCGATATTGCCGGACCCGAGAATGGCAACTGACGTCGGCATAAGGGCTGTAGTGTAGCAATTCCTCCGGAGGGGATAGCGGAACGTTGGCCCGCCACGTGGTTGTGGAGAGGGAAGCCCGTTGAAACGGGCTGACCAACCTTGAGCGGCGCGGCCTACCAGCCGTAAAACGGCTGGCCTAAGAAGACAAAGCCGCGTGAACGCGGCTAACCCTCGGCTAGTTGTGGCACAGCTTACAAGCTTTTTCGCGCGGCAGCGTGAGGAGAGCCTTGGCCGTGGAGCCGTGTGCGTTGTGGCATTGACCGCACTCTTCGAGCATGTGCGGGGCGTGGTCGTGGATACCGGCGAACGTCTCTTGCTCGTGGCAAGCGAAGCAGCCGCCGGTGAAGCGAAAACGGCCGCGGCGACTCAGTCCGTGGCAGTGCGTACATTCAGTGGCAACAGGTGGGTGGCGACGGAAAGGTTTGAAGCGGGCAGGAGGATCGTCACCCACGTAGAATCGGATTTCCTCTCGACCGCTTTCCCAAACTAACGCCAGGGTGTGTTCACCTGGTGCGGCGTTCGTTGAGGCATGGAAGACATCGGGAAACGGCTGTTCGACTGGAATCGCCTGGCCGTCCAATTCTAGTTTGCCTCCGGGAGCCGTGGCGACAACACTAAGCTTGCCGGAGAGCAGCGCGGCGCCGTCTTGGGGTCGAACAATCTTGCCTTCTCTCTCTGCGGAAGCGGAAGTCAGCGATAACAGCGTCAAAAGCAATAGACGCTTCGTCATATTTGAATCCGGCAGATGTAGCCCGAGTACTTGCTGTTGCTGTCGACGCCCCCGGGGCCAATGCCCGCATCGCAGTAGTAGAAAGCGCCGTTATAGCGCGTCATGCCATGCGGGTCGGGATCCGATTCCTTCCGAAGCTGCACTGCTTCAATGATACGGCCGTCCTTTGCATCGAGTCGCTGAATGACGTAGTCGTTCGAGAAAACGCACCAGATCGAGCCGTCATCCCATGCCAGGCCGTGGGCGCGGTCCAAGGTCACAGGAATACTGCGAAGGATGTTGAAATCCACATCGACCTGGGTCAATTTCTTCAGCGTCAGCGTAGTGACCCACAGCGAATTCTCTGCCCAGGTCAAACCATGAAGACCGCCTCCTCCGGGAATCGGGTAACGCGCAACCGTGTTGCCGGATTTAGCATCGATCTTGACGACGGCGCCCGGGGTGCCATCACGGGGACGCGGCTTGCGGCGTAACGGGGGCCCGTTGGCCGCCATCCAGAGGAATCCTCCTCCGTAGGCCATGCCGCTGGTGTTCGAAGAATCGGTCGCGATTTTACGCAGCACTTTGCCGCTTTCCCAGTCGAGCAAATACGCCACGTCGGTGATCTGCTCCCCAACCCAAAGGCCCTCGGGCGACGCCTCCAGGGCGTTGGGGTAGCCGTCGGGAGATTTCCACAGCGGCTCCACTGTCGGACGATGGACTGGGTAGTCCTTGGCAACCAGTGTGCCGGCCGCCAGCACGGCGATTAGTTCTCTGCGGGTATACATTGACAATCGTCCTAATCTCGCCATCGAACCAGTTTGCGATCGATGTCTGAAATCTTGGCCACCCCGGACATGCTCATGTCCAGCGCAAGTTCCGTGCGCAGAAGCTCGAGAACGCGAGAAACGCCCCGCTGTCCGAAACTAGCCAGCCCCCACAAGTAGGGCCGCGCGATCCCTACCGCGGCCGCGCCCAGCGCAAGCGCTTTCAGAATATCGGTTCCCCGACGGAAGCCGCCGTCCACCATGACCGGGATCCTTCCCGCGGCCGCCTCGACGCATTCCGGCAAGGCTTCGATCGGCGCGCCGACGTGGTCGAGCTGCCGGGCCCCGTGGCTTGAGACGATCACCGCCGACATGCCCGTCTCGACGCACTTTTCAGTGTCTTCGGCTGTCAGAACGCCCTTGATGATAATCGGAAGGTCGGTTTCATCACGGAGCTGCCGCACCGTGTCCCAGGTCGCGGTGGGGAAGGGCCTTTCCGGATAGTTGCCTGTTCGCCACGCGGTCTCGCCGGGCCGATAGATGAGATTGCCTTGGGCATCTCTTGGGATTCCCGTCTCACACCAGCGTCGCACGAACTTATGGCGAATGCTGCGCTCGCGATAGGAGGTGTGCATGATGTCGACAGTAAAACAGATGCCGGCGGCCCCCATGTCTTCGAGCTTTTCCACGAAATTGAGCATCATGTTCTTGGTGCGAAACTGGCCGCCGGTAGTGAGTTGCCACCAGTTTTCCGGTCCCCGTCCCGAGGTCAAAAGGGTGTCGATGCCGCCGTTGGTGATCATCATGGCATTCGACTCGGCAGCAGCCTTGGCTACGACGGCTTCACCATCGGGGTAGAAACAGTTCTTTCCTCCCGCTGGACAGATAAAAATGGGGTAGTCCAGCGTGCTTCCGACAACGCTAGTCGAAAGATCGATCTTGTGGACGTCGGTCAAGAACCGAGGCCGGATGATGATGCGGTTGAACGCTGTCCGGCTATCCCGTAATGCGACTTCATCCGCGCCCCCCTCCGCCATGTAGTCCCACGCAACAGGGTCGAGTTTCGATTTCGCTAGCTTGGCGAAGTCGAATACATTGATAAGGTCAAGCAGCGGATCGTCATCGGCGGCCAGGCTCAGACCTTGTAATAACGGCGAGGCCAGGAAGAATTGAGCCAGGCCCCGGAGTGCTTGGCGTCGAGTGTGGGTCATAGCTGTCTATCTAGGCTACCGACGGGTAACCACAATTGATAGTAGTCGGGTCCTAGTGTGGAGACGGCTTGAGGCGCTGCATCACAACCGGGAACACGAAGAAAAGACCGGCCGCGACGCTGATGGCGACTGAATGAAGTATGGTATCGTTCCGCCAGCCAGGGTCGCCCAG
This sequence comes from Bryobacterales bacterium, assembly GCA_965222095.1. Lineage (GTDB taxonomy): Bacteria > Acidobacteriota > Terriglobia > Bryobacterales > UBA6623. Next base: position 544,862 of record CBDCTD010000002.1, on the reverse strand, counting down.
GAAGCCACGCCAGCAACCGTCGACCATAGGCCGCGCAATCGTTGCCGAGGTGAGCCACAGCCCCGCTGTTTTTGTGGACTTTGACATGACGTGCTCCTTGGCTAGAGAGTTTACGCGATGAGTTCTTCGATTGTCCACACGTTAGTGGAACCCGTGAAGCCTTCGATCGTCAAGGCCAGGAATGAGCCGTTCACCTGACTCCCCGTCCCCACGCTAAGACCCCACGGGATCTGCAACATGCCCTCCAGTGTGCCGCAAACTAACCTGCTTTCTCGCGGGACGGCGCTCGAAGCTGAATGCAAACTTCGTTGCCGAATGCCGGGAAGATCGCCGCCAGAAACTGGTTGAGGCGCACCCAAGCCTGGTAGTTCTCCAGGCGGCTGCCGGTCCAGCGAAGGATATGCGAGCCGGCGAAAACCTCCACCTCAAGGCCGAGTCCGGCGGCCAGCCGTTTCCACATTCGCGGATGGAAGGCGGTGACGTGCTGACCGAGCTGCCGCTTTCCGGCCCGCAGCTCACGGTTGTATCGCCGCTGATAATATGCCGCGACGGGCCGCGCCAGTATCGGAGATCCGACCAGCAAGATTCCGCCCGGCTTGACGACGCGGATTGATTCGCGAAGTGTGTCTTCCGGGTTTCTCAGGTGCTCCAGGATGTGTGAGCAAACGATGATGTCAGCCGAGCCATCGGGAAGTGGCATCGCCTGCTCGAGATTGCATTCGTGAAGTTCGTCATACCCGGCGGCTACAACGTACTGGTTGGCGACGTTGCGGTCCAGTCCAATCCAGCGGGCGTCAGGTACGGGCGGTGCAAGACTCCTTAGCAATCCAATTTCAGAACCGACGTCGACAATGCTGGGTCCCCGGCCAAGGCGCCGAGCCTCATCGAGAATTGCCTGATAAACCCACCAATAGCGCAGCACCCGGAAGGGGTACTTCGTTCGCTTGGCCCCTTCTCGCAGCGGAAGCGCCTCCATTGGCGCCCGAAAGTCTTCCATGGGAGCCAGCGGCCACGAGAGTAGTTGAAATCGGCGGCTGGCTTTCCCGTGCATTAGATGTGTCGGATTCCCCAATCAGGAAACGTAAACAGCAAGCAACCCAGGGGGGACCTCCGATTCTAGCCGCTTGCCGATGGGATTGTCGGCACCGAGCGGCGAGTGTGAGGATGTGTGAAAAAACCCGGGACTGTTTCAAGCGCCTTGCACGGGGTAGCGTTTTACTAATGATGTACGAGGGCTGCGGGGACTGTACCCAGGGTTTTTCACAGCCCCGCGAGCGGTCTAGTCCGCATTTCTCACCAGCGGTCGGCAGGAGTGGAAGCAAATGCCCGCCATCAGAGATGTAGGGGCGCGATTCATAGCGCCCGCTCGCCGACAGACTGTACGTTGAGCAATGTGCACGAAGTGTTGCCGCGCGCCAAGGCCGCCGGGCTTTCGCCTCGTTCACTGCGGTCGTGGTGAGAAATGCGGGCTAGAGATGAGGCCACGCAGCATGGATGATCCCGCGCCAATACCTAGCGAGAATAAAGTTTGTGTCACATGCTCTACTCTTTCCTTACGGGCTGCTGGGTGAGGGTTTGCTACGGGCTCTTATCTGAAGACAATACAGCGTGGGCGGCGTTGTGTCCCGGCGCTCCCGTTACTTCGCCGCCGGGATGCGTGCCGGCGCCGCATAGATACAGCCCGTCAACGGGTGTCCGGTAGTCTGCCCACCCCGGCAGCGGCCTGTCGGAGAGCATTTGCCCCGGCAACATGTCCAGGTGACGGATGTTGCCGTCTGTCATCCCCATCCGTTTCGATATGTCTTCCGGTGTGAATAGATCCCACTCCACGATACAGTCGCGAATGTCCGGTGCGTAGTTTGCGAGCTCGTCGATGAGCGCTTCGCCGACGCTTTGCCTGACTGAATCCCACGAGCCGTTCCGCAGGTGCGCCGGCTCGTAAGTCACCCAGATCGACATCACGTGTTCGCCGGGAGGCGCCAGAGTCGGATCGACGACCGATGGAATCTGGACTTGCATGAGCGGATAGCGGGTCGGGGTGCCCGCCATGGCGTCACGCCAGCTCGCTTCAATTCCGTCGACATCCTGCCAGATGCGGATCATGGCCAGCGCCGACTCATCTTGCTCCGGACGAAGAAAGCGCGAGAAGTCGGGTAGTTTTCTCAGAGCAGCGTGGAATTTCAGCGACGCAGAGCGTGTCGTAAGCGACCGTACCCCGGCAACGAAATTGCTAGGCAAGTCCGATTCATCAACGAGGCACAGAAAGGTCGATTTCGGATCGGCATTCGACAGCACGATAGGGGCGCTCAGTGACTCCCCGCTCTCGAGCTTGACGCCTCGAACGGCTCCGTGCTCCACAGCCACTTGATGGACGGTCGCATCGGTGCGGATTTCGACGCCGGCTAATGCGGCCGACCGAGCCATGGCCTGCGTGATGCCGCCCATGCCGCCGCGCACGATCCCGAAATCCTCGTCCGCCGTAAGCAGGTCCGCTTTAAAGTGGGTGAGAGGCAGAGCACTGCCGGGCTCACTGATCTCCCCGTAGTCGCTGCTGCCGATGGCGGCGCCCGCCACCCTCGGATCTTCGAAATACTGCGCGGCCAGGTCGCGCAGCGAGGTTTTGCACAAGGCCTCGAACACCCGCTCTTCGGGCGTGCCTTGAACGTCGGACGCAACCTGCTCGATCGTCGGCGGTGACCGCAGGAAATAGCGTTGCAGTACACCCGCGGCTTGCTCCCAGAAGCGAATCCACCTCGGGTAGGCGTTCGCATCGGCCGCGGAGACTCCGGACATGCGGTCTATCTCTTCGGCTGTTTTTTCGGCATCGTGCCAAACCCAGTAGTAGCTGCCGTCAGCAAACGGAGACAGCGCGACCGGGTCCATCGAGTAGATGTGGAGGCCGTGCTTGCGAAGCTGCAAGTCGTCGATGATTTTTCGCTGCAGGATGTGGCAGATATAGGAGCAGACGCTCAAGCGGTAGCCGGGAAACAGCTCCTCGGTCACTGCCGCGCCCCCGACAACGCTGCGCCGCTCGAGAACGATGACCTTCAACCCGGCACGCGCCAGATACCAGGCCGCCACGAGACCATTGTGTCCCGCGCCGACAATGATGCAGTCCGCGTCCTTTGTCATGGGAAAGACCCGCGTTTCTCGCGTTCCGGAATTGTCACGAAAAGACTAGTAAAAACGCCAAGCCGCGCTAGATACCGAAGCGCTACCCGTCGATCGGTTGAGCGGCCAGCTCGGTGACGATCGCCAAAAGCGACACGATGGCTAGCATCTGAAGATTCCTCCACGAGCGTTGCCGATCACGCCTCCGACTAAATCGATTTCCGTAGATTCCACTTCCAACAGCAACACCGCTTGGTGGTGTTCCGGATTGGAGATTACTCAGGCTCCCGCGCGGGCTGGCGGCCTTGCTGGCAGCATGGCGATAGCCGCGGCGCCGGCCATCGCGAGCGCGAAAACCATCACCAAGCCTACGTCGTAGGTGCCCATCCGGTCGTGCAGGTAACCGAGCAACGCGGGAAATCCCGTCTGAGAGATCGTATAGACGGGCAAGATGATCCCCATCACCCGCGCCAGAGAATTGGTGCCAAACAGCTCAGCTCCCATCAATGGGATCAGCATGAAAACCGCGCCTAGGGCGAACCCGAACAGCGCGGCGAACCAAAAAGGAATCGTCGGACGGTCGACGAAGTACAGCAGCGGGATGGGGAGCGCAATCAGGAGGTAGGTCGCGACCATGACGTACTTTTTCGGCAAGCGGTCCGCAAGCCACCCAATCAGAATGCGGCCCCCAAGACTCGAAACCAGCTTGACAAACGTGGTGTCAGCGACGAGCGCCGCTGTCAGTCCGGCGTCCCGAAACAGCAGTTTGGTGTGCTGGTCCACGAAGCCGTTGGCGCCGATGGTGAAAGCACCACCCAGCATCAGCAACCAAAAAGCCTTGCGCCGCAACAGGTCAGAAAACTGGAGCGACTTGCCTTGAGTCTCCTCCGGGGGAGCTTCTTCGCCGTCGGCGTGTAGACCTTTTGACGAGGGGTGATCCCGCACGAGCCACAATAAAACGGGGATGATCAACAGCAGCAGGCCTCCCATGATCTTGATCGCGGTCTGCCACCCGAACCTGACAATCAGCGGTAGTGCAACGAACTTCTGTGAGATCGCGCCCCCGATCCCGAGGCCGAAATAGGCCAGACCCATCGCAGTCCCGCGTTTTCTGTAAAACCACTGGGAGAGGATGACTTGATTGGGAATCGGGCCCGAGAAGAGGTTGCCGGTCCGCAGAACGCACCAGATCAGGTAGTAGAAAACCAGGCTGCCACCCATCATCCCGAAACAATTGAGCGCCAGGGCGAACACCACCCCCCCGAAGATGATGGCTCTGCGGGGGCTGAAGCGATGGATCAGCAACCCTCCGATGGGCAGGATGACGATTGTGGCGAAGGCAATGCCGCCGGTGGTTTGCGCGCGGTTCCAACCGAAGTCTTCGATGTAGTAGTCGTAGAAATACGGCATGGCATAGAGTGGGAGGCCCACTGTCATCGCCAGGATGAACGCGCAAGCGAGCGATACATACCAGCCGTAGAAGATGCGTGACTTCATGATCAGAAAGGTTTGGTTAGGCGGAGCCTTCTGGGGGCGTACGCCGATTGTTCCACAACTAAGTGGAAGGACCGCGTGGTGATAACTAGGTTATTGAAAAACTGGTGGCCAGGGACGGAATTGAACCGCCGACGCCAGCCTTTTCAGGGCTGCGCTCTACCGACTGAGCTACCTGGCCGGGAAACTTGATTGTAGGAGCAGATCGGCACCCTGTCAAACACAACCGCGCCGCGAGCATGTGGTGTAGAAACTCGCGCTAAACGCCTCGCTATTGCTCGACATTTGGAGCGCAGTTAGGGTCTACGAACCCGGTTCTTCGCCGGCATCTGTGAGCTAGCCACGCAGTGTGCCGGGTCCAACGCGCCTGCTGAGCCGGTGCGCTCCGAGCGGGCGAACCGCCCCGCCCAACCTGAACATCAGCCGGGTGGGACCCCACTCCCCTCATGCCGCTAGTGATTGCAAACTTCGCGGTAGTATTCCTCGTATCGCGGTATGATTTTCTTTGCGGAAAACCTCGTCTTCGCTGTGTCGCGGGCCGCTATCGTAAAAGCTTCATGTTTGCTCGGATCGGTTAGGAGCGACAAAGCGGCGGCCGCCATACCCTCGATGTTGCCGACTTCGACGAGGAAGCCGTCCGCGCCATCCGTTACAACCTCAGGCAGTCCTCCGACTCGTGAGGCAACGCTCGGAACGCCACAGGCCATCGCTTCCAGGGCCGCAAGACCGAAACTCTCCATCTCGCTCGGCAGCAACATCAAGTCCGATATCGCGAGCAGCTGGGCGACGCCGAGTTGCTTGCCCAGAAACTCCACCCGGTCCTCTACTTGTAGGTCACGAGCCAAAACCTCGGCAGGACCGCAGTCCGGTCCGTCACCAATCATCAGCAGCCGCGCGGGGAGCACGTCCGCAACCCGGGCAAAGATTCGAATGCAGTCCAGCACTCGCTTGACAGGACGAAAATTCGAAAGGTGAACGATGACCTTTTCTCCGGAAGACGCGTGCCTGGCCCGCAGAACGGGATCCCCATCCGCGCAGTAGAGTTCACAGTTGACAAAATTTGGTATCACCCGAATCTCGCGGCCAGTGCCGAACACCTCTACGGTTTTCTCTCGAAGATACTCACTAATCGACGTCACGCCAGGGCTTTGTTCGATGGAAAACCGGGTGATCGGCAGATAGGAGGGATCAGTGCCGACCAGTGTCACGTCCGTTCCATGAAGCGTGGTTACAAAGGGCAAACGCTTATTCAGCATTTGGCTCGCCAGCCAAGCGCTCACCGAGTGCGGAATCGCGTAATGGACGTGCAGCAGGTCGAGGCCCGCCGATTGAGCGACCTCGAGCATTCGGGAGGCTAGGGCCAGGCTGTAGGGCGGATATTGAAACAGCGGATAGTTGCTGACTTCCACCTCGTGATAGTGAATGCGTGGCGAATCGCCGGTGAGACGGATCGGGTTGGCGTAGGTAATAAAATGAACCTCGTGCCCGCGCGCGGCGAGCTCCATCCCGAGCTCGGTGGCGACAATGCCGCTGCCGCCGTAGGTTGGGTAACCGGTGATGCCTATCTTCATCCGGGAACTTCCGCCATCCATTCGGGCCCATGTCGCCCACCGGAGATCGGAACACCAAGGCTAGAATAGTAAGTTTAGTCTCTGGGCTGTCACCGGTGCCTTCTTCCCCTGCGAATTCTGCCGACCCGACGTCGTGCGACGTCCTGGTTGTGGGTGCCGGTCCCACCGGTTTGTCGTGTGCCATTGAAGTCAAGCAGAAGGGATTCAGGGTTGTGGTCGTCGAAAAGGGCTGTCTCGTCAATTCGCTCTATCGCTACCCGACCAACATGACGTTCTTCACAACCCCGGAGCTGCTGGAAATCGGCAATCTTCCCATGACGGCCGTTCGCGACAAACCTACGCGCAACGAAGCCCTCAAGTACTATCGCCGCGTTACGGCCCACTACGAACTCGACGTTCGGCTCTATGAGCGGGTGGATGCCGTTCAAGGAAACGATGGGCGTTTCCAAGTAGCCACCACCACGCGAGCCGAAGACAGCCTTTGCTACGAGGCCAAGAAAATCATTCTGGCAACCGGCTACTATGATCTCCCGGTGACGATGAACGTACCCGGCGAGAACCTCCACAAAGTCCTTCATTACTATGAAGACCCCCATCCGTTCTACGATTGCGATCTGGCCGTTGTAGGGGGCCGCAACTCCGCGGCGATCATCGCTCTTGAAGCCTACCGCGCCGGCGCCCGAGTGACCCTGATTCACCGCGCGAAACAGTTAAGCGACAAGATCAAGTATTGGGTTAGGCCTGACATCGAAAACCGCATCAAAAACGGCGAGATTCGCGCTTACCTGGAATCGAGCGTCGAGGAGATATTCGAGAAGACAATCAGTCTCCGCACGCCGAACGGACGGGTTGTACTGCCCAACGATTTCGTCCTGGCTGCGACCGGCTACCAACCGGACGTCGCCTTCCTGGAACGTGCCGGCATCACTTTCGATTCCGAGTCGCAGCGCCCGCGCACCAACCCCGATACGCTTGAAAGTCAGCGGGCCGGCGTCTACTTGGCCGGCGTCCTGGTGGCCGGGATGCACACAAACGAGATTTTCATCGAGAACGGCCGTTTTCACGGGGAGCGCATAGCCGCGGACATCGCCACCAAACTGGGCTGATTCCCATTTAACGTTTGGTAGGCATAGGTCGTCTATAATCAATAGGCTTCGGCGCGCTTTTATGTGATTTGCCGGGGAGTTCGTGAGGTGAGACATGGCCTGCATAGAATGTTCTGCAATTCTCGAAGACACCGACAACTTCTGTGACAGTTGTGGCACACCGACGGCCGTCTTCGAACATTCAGAAAAGGTTCACCGTTTCCTCTGTCTCCATTGCGGCACGCCGCTCAAACGCGCGAAGAACTACTGTATCTCCTGCGGTCAGAAGATTCCCCCGAAGTACGATCAGGGTCGCAGGCCGGTCCGCCATTGGATTGACTCGCCGATCGCGAAACTGGCCCTGCTGCCGCTGCTGGCCTTTTTCTTCTATATGGCGTATGTGTACGAACCTTCCACCAACAAACCCGTGAGTATTGCCTCGGTCTACAACATCCGGACCGTGGTCGAGCCCGGAGAAGAAGGTTCTCGAAACCATCTGCGGCTCCCCGCGGGCATTGCCATGGACCAGCAAGGCAACGTCTACATTGCGGACGCCGAACATCACCGGATTCTCAAGATGGATACCGCCGGGGTGATCTTTCCCTATGCCGGTACAGGCAAGCCAGGATTCTCCGGTGACAACGGACCGGCTTACGCCGCCCAGTTCCTGCGGCCAACGGGCCTGGCAGTCGACTTCAAGGATCATCTTTACATCGCAGACAGCGGCAATCACCGCGTTCGAAGGATTTCGCCGGATGGCAAGGTCAAAACCATCGCTGGAAGCGGGCCTACGGGCGACGATAGTGGAGCGTATACGGGAGACGGTAGCCTCGCCACCCGGGCGAGACTCAGTACTCCGAGTGCGGTCTACACTGATCAGCACGGCAACATCTACGTCATCGATAGTGGCAACCAGCGGTTGCGCAGACTCGAGCCCATCGAGAAACGCGACTCTTCCGAGTAGCCTACACAGGGGCTAGCAGCCCGCTTCATCGGAGAAACTGGTTCCGCTAATTGGGACAGTCGCCTACTCTCCGTGGCCCGGCTAGCGGGTGCCGAGCGGAGCCCGAGGACGATCAAGCCCAGGCCCTCTGCACGGGCGACCGAGCTGCCCAACAACGAGCGCTGATCCACAGCCGCTTCTCCGTTGCCTTCCGCGCACGCCGCGATTCATTGAGCTGATCCTCGCGGCTGACGTGGCTACCTCCATATTTCTATAGATCGTTTTCGTTGCGCGTGCACCCCTCAAACCCACCCATAAGATCACTCGCAGTCCGGTCAGCCCGACAGCCTTGTGGAAGGGCGCCTGCGAGAACTGAAAAACCGAAGGTCGCGCTGTGCTTGACCCCTGATTCGGCACCGCTGCGACTAGCTCAGACTAAAGGCTTAAAACCGTAAGCACTAAGGTTTACCCCGTATTCTGCGGCTTCCCGACTGGTACCTATAATCGAGGTACTCCGGCGTAACCGATGCGCGGGGGCGGAATCTTCCCTCTTGAGGTGAACCTTGACTTGCAGTAAGTGCGTTTCAGTCTTCGAAGACGAAGACAAATTTTGCGACAAATGCGGCACGACCACGGCTGTGTTCGAAAAGTCCGGTAAGGTAAGCGGCTTTCTTTGTTTACATTGCGGCACCGCGCTAAAGCGGACGAAGCGCTACTGCACCGCTTGTGGTGAGATGACCGAACAGAAACACCGCGGCGGCTTGTTGAGTTTTATCCGGCGTTGGCTTAACTCGCCGAAGGCGCAAGTTGCCTTTGCCCTGGGACTTTTCTTCTTGCTCATCACGCCCGTCGTTTATCTGATGAATGGGCCCGGAAGACCCTACTCGGATAAGCCCCCTGCTGTCTTCTCTACGTACACAATCCACACGGTGGTTAGGCCGGGAGAAGAAGGTTCTCGAAACCAGTTGCGGCTTCCCGCCGGCGTCGCCATGGACCAAGCAGGCAACCTCTACATCGCCGATGCCGAGCAGCACCGCATCCTCAAGATGAATACAGCGGGGGTGCTCTTCCCCTACGTGGGCACCGGCGAGCCAGGATTCGCGGGTGACAAGGGGCCGGCCTACGCTGCACGCTTCCTACACCCCACGGGACTCGCGATTGACTTGGCCGACTATCTCTACGTCGCGGACAGCGGCAATCACCGGATTCGGAGGATCTCGCCGGATGGCAAGATCACGACAATTGCCGGCAGCGGCGACACGGGCGATGGCAACGGGGGGTACGAAGGAGACGAGACCATCGCAACTTTGGCGAGGCTCAACAACCCCAGCGCCATCTATACCGATCCGTCGGGCAGTATCTACATCACCGATAGCGGCAACCAGCGCCTCCGAAGACTCAAGCCGCTCGAGGAACGTGCCGCTTCCATGGCACCCTGAATGCTCCCGGGAAGAGTTCCTGCTGCTTGGCCTAATGCCGGCTTGCGCATCCCGGGCCGAGCGCAAGTTTTCTGTCGTCGGCCCCCCCCCCCGCACAGGCGGTCCTAACAGCCCGTGGCAAAAGTCGGGTGGGAGCGAAAAATGGGGACTGCCACCAATTTGCTCTTCGTCCTGACCCTCGAAACAAACCCACTTAGCCTGAAGCGAATTGGCTGGCTGTACCCGATTTTTCGCGACGTTCACTTTCACCACGGGCTGCTAAGCCCGCATTTTCAATCTGCTGCCTGACGCGCTGATCTTGTAGCGGCCTTCCGCGTCTGTATTGATGGAGTCCAAGCCTAGTGAGGATGCCATGAAGGTCGTCACCGATGACTACGAAGCCGGTGTGATGGCTGCCCGCCGCATGGGGGAGATCCTCGAAGGGCGGAGCAAGGTAGGCCTGATCCTAGCGGGCCCCGCGCGTGGGAGGTAGGATAGGAAGCGACGAAGGATTCAGACTGTGAATCCGAGGTAACTTCATGAACACACTGAATAGTCTTCTCGAGCAGCACACCGTTCTCTCAGGCATTCTCTGTCGCGATCCGACTTTCGTCGACATGGAACTGCTCGCGCAGCTCGGCTACAACGCTATCTGGATGGACCTCGAACATTCGCCCACCTCGATGACCGAGGCTACGCGGCTTAGCCGAACCATCACTCACCTGGGCATGGTGCCGATGGCCCGCATCATCGAGCTCTCCCGAACGCACGTTCAAGCGTTGCTCGATGGCGGGTTCGAGGTGCTAATTCTGCCGGATGTCAAGGACGCCGCTCAAGCCGCCGAGTTCGTTCGGCTCGGCAAGTACCCTCCCGCGGGTCAACGCGGCGCCTCCTCAACCGCTGCGGGGCTCGACTATAGCTTGGGCAGCGACCCTCGGCGGACCCTGGAAGAGGCCAACGAGAGCACTCACCTGATGGTGATGGTTGAAAGCGACCAAGCATTCGACGAATTGGATGCCATTCTGCGGGTCGATGGTATCGACATGGTGACCGTTGGACCAATGGATTGGACCCTCAGCCACGGTGCGTTCAGCGAGGATGTGAAAGCCGGACTCGCCCCAAAGATTGACGAGGTGGTAAGCAAAGTCGCCGCGGCAGGCAAGATCCCCGCCATGACCGTCGCAACCGCTGAGCAAGCCAAACATTTCGCGGATCTGGGAGCACGCGTCATTCTCATGGGCGTTGACGTCGGAGTCAAACGTAAGGCGTTCGCGGGCGCCCTAGCACCGTTCCAAGAAGCGTTCGGGAGCTAACCAAGTATTCTATTTCGTAAATACACTCAGGTTTCAGGCGCGTTCAAGTGAGTGTATGGAAGCGGCGCCGCACCGCCGGTAGCGACCGCCACTCTTGTCGGTCCTAGTTTCGAGTTCGGCCGGCAATCCTGCCGGCTTCATGCCCGACCTGGCCGGCGAATTCAAGTCGAGTGTGTATCCTGCGTGAGCCGCTCCTCACTCTGACGGCACGGCGACCCACCGCGCACTCCGCACCACCCTTTGCGCTCCACCCTTCCACAATGGCAGGATAGACAATGCCCACTAGGAGCTTCCCGTGAAACTCGGCGTCAACAGTTACTTTCTTCACTTTCTCGAATTCGAGGATGGACTACGCTTCGCGAAGGACCACGGCGCACAAGCGATCGAAGTGGCCCTGCTTGGCGAGCCCAGCCTCAAATACTGTGACATGGAGAAGCTCTTGGCGGATCGAGACGCGCTACGCCGCTGGCTCGACGCGCTGGCCGAGCACGGGCTCGAAATCAGCGGATTCACAGCCCACGGCGAGCCCCTTTCTTCCGACCCGGAAGTGGTCAAGGCTTATTCCGACTATTTCCAAAAAGTCTGTCGCCTGGCGGAAGCAGCGGGCGCGCCGCGCTTGATCGTACTTTCCGGTATTCCCGCGGGCGCCCCGGGAGATGCCTGTCCCACCTGGATTGTCGACTCCTTCCCTCTCGAGAACCGCCGCATTCTACGATGGCAGTGGGAAGAACGATTGATCCCCTTCTGGCGAGAACACGGCAAGATCGCGGAAGACCACGGGTGTACCGTCTGCGTGGAACCGCAAATTGGGCAGTTGGTTCATTCCCCTACCACGATGGCAAAGTTGCGCGATGCAATCGGCCCTGTCATCGGATGCAACTTCGACCCGTCTCACATGTTCGTGCAGCAGATCGACGTGTTGGAAGCGATCCGGTTCCTAGGAGATGCCATCCACCACGTCCACGTGAAGGACACACGCTTCTTTGCTCACAACCTGCGGCTGAAGGGAATCCTCGACAATACCAACTACACGAAAGCCGAAGACCGTTCTTGGAACTTCACGCTGATCGGATGGGGACACGATCAAACCTTCTGGCGGGACTTTATTTCCACCCTGCGATTTATAGGTTACGAGGGCGCTCTATCGGTTGAGATGGAGAGCAACTATATCAATGTGAAAGAGGGCCTCGAGAAGTCGTTTGCGTTCTTGAAAGAGCTGTTGCTTAAAGAGCCGGTGGGGACAATGTGGTCGGAATACAGCGGTCTCGATCTCTCTAAGGAGGAATAAGATGGCAGTCAATATCGAATGGGTAGCGCATGCTTGCTTCCGCGTCTGGCGCGACGGTGGACCGGTGGTCGTCATGGACCCCTACACTCCTTCCGAGCTCGAGAAATTCGGTTTGCCCAAGGACACCGCCTCGCTAGAAGGCGACACGGTGATCTGCAGTTCACTGACCGATCTCGCCCACGGAAACCCGAAGCTAGTCACAGGCGCTTCGCGGGTGATTGACGCACTCGATATCGTCGAGAAGGCGTCCGCAACCGAAATCGACGGGAGCACCGTCGTGGCGGTCGGAGCGGCCGAACATCCCGACCACACCCTGCACGATCCCATGGACAATGCGCTCTATTCCATAAGATTCGACGATCTCTGGGTCATGCATGTTGGGGATCTAGGTTATGGACTTAATGCCGACGAGTTAGCTCCGTTCGTCGGCCACTGCGATGTGCTGCTGGCAATCACCGGAGATCACAACACGATTCCCCTCCCGGAACTCGACTTCATGATCGAACACCTCAAGCCCAAGTGGGTCATTCCGATGCACTACTTCCTGCCCCCGTTCGGCGAGGGCATGGCCCCGGTCGGCAAGTTCCTCGATCGGCGTCGGAGCGATCCGGTCGTCTATCCAAGAAGCACGACGATCCGGCTCCCCACGGAAATCCCCGGCTCCAATGGAGGGCCGGCCATCATCGTGCTTGAGCCATCGAGCTACGAACTGACGGCGTATAGCTAGTGCGGCATTTCTCACCAGCGGCCGGCAGGAGCGGAAAGCAAGGCCCGCCGTTTGAGAATGTAGGGGCGCGATTCATCGCGCCCGCTTGCGACATACTGTACGCTGGGCGATGTACACAAACTTTGACGCGATCCATGGCCGCCGGGCCTTTTGCCCCAATCGCTGTGTCAGGTGGTGAGAAATGTGGGCTAGAACAACGGGTTTTCCCGCGAACGGGCGAAGAAAAAACGGGGCTAGCCAGCTTACCGCCGCGCAACGGAAGAGGGAGGCAAGTCAATGAGTGACCAGGAAGTCGAAAGCCCCACTATTTCGCTCGAAGAGGGATCGCCGGAAGCGCTTCACGCTCAACACGCCCTGGAGTTGTTGAAATCAGAGCAGAATCTGACGTCAGGCATCCTTGGTGGTGCGATCGGAGCCGTATTGGGGGCTTCCGTCTGGGCCGGCGTCACCGGTGTTACGGGATACCAGATAGGCTGGATGGCCGTAGGTGTGGGATTCCTCGCCGGATTCGGGGTACGCCTGCTTGGAAAGGGCATCGACCGAGCCTTTGGGATCGCCGGCGCGCTGCTGTCGCTGGCGGGGTGCGGTCTGGGCAACCTCCTCGCGGTGTGTGGCCTTGTGTCGAACCAGCAGGGCATTCCCTTTTTCGACCTATTGTCGCGCCTTGATCTCGAGATGGTTGCGGAACTGATGGTGGCCACCTTCAGTCCCATGGATCTTGTGTTTTACGGGATCGCTATGTACGAGGGCTACAAGTTTTCGTTCCGTCCCTTTTCTCCGGAGGATCTGGCGCTACCTTCTGAAGAGTGACCGTCCCCTGACGCGCGGCCATGACTTGCCGCCCCACCCTCCTTTGACGAATGTCTCTTAAGGAAAACGAGCTGCTCAATCAACTCTTCGCTCCTCCAGCTGCCGTAGAACGGCGAGCCTGGCTCCGGGTGGGAACGAACCGCGTGAACGCAGCGTGAAGGCGGCTGGGAAATAGACCTGCTTAGTCAAGGAAGCCACCACTTGTTTCAAAACAGGAGGCTTTGGGGGACTTAGTCCTGCTCGCGGTCTTTGAATTCTTCGAACCAGTTCTCGACGATGTGGATCGCAGGCGATTTTGCTTCCTCGCCTTCTTCACTTTCGACGTCTTCGACCACAACAAAACGCTGTCCATCGGCCGAGACATCGTAAGTCGAAGAAGCTCCCCTCAAACCGGAATGCTCGAACAGCGGCTTCACCGACCCGGCTGACAGGCCCTCCGTCGTCGAGACGGCGACCGACATGAGTGTTTCCCCTTCGACGTAAAACAACTCTTTGCCGTCTTTGCTCCAGCGCTGACTACTGCCACCGTTGGCCGAAATCTGCCATTTCCTGCCGCCTTGCGGAAACGGCCGCACGTAGACCTCGAGCCGGCCCGACTCGTCCGAAAGGTAGGCGACGAAGCGGCCGTCGGGCGACAGCCTTGAGCCCACCTCTGAAAAAGAGGTCTGGAGAAAGGGCCGGGAATCAAAGCCGCCTCCTTGCTCCTTGCGCTCGAGATACCAAATATCCAAGCCCGTTTCCGGACCTGGTACAACATACAAGAAATACTTCATATCTGGGGACCAGGCCGATGGGAACTCGGTGCGGGACGTGGACACGAGCGAGACCGGCTCGGCGCTGCCGTCAGCCGCCCGGCTGAATATGTCGACGTTGCCGGTACGGTCGGAACTGAAAACGACCTCCTCTCCCGACGGCGACCACTTCGGGAATTGGTCGCTTCCTGGATCGAACGTGAGCCGCGTCTTCAGGGCGCGGTCAACCTCGTGTACCCAAATGTCCTGGTTTGCGCCTTCTTCGAAGGCGGAAACGACGACACGCCCGCCGTCTGGGGATAATGCGGGGTTTAGGATGAGTTGCTGGGGCTGCCCGATGGTCCCCAGCTTGCGGCCAGTGCGATCGAGCCAGACGAGTTGCTGTTGGTTACGTCCAAGGGCATCCACGGAAACCAAGGTGCCATCGATCGCCACACTAGGGAGGGCGACATTCTCGACGATCGGGAAAGGTTCTCCGGTGGGCTTCAACGTCTCGATCGAGAAGGGCAAGGCCCACAGTCCGCCCCGAAAGCCCCGCGTGACGTCCCTCTGATACACAATGTGCCCGGTCAGAGAAAATACAGGATAGCCTCCCTCGGCGAGGACCGAAAATTCGCCTGTTTCCAGGTTCTTGACCCCAATATCACTTTCGGTCGGTGAACCCAGCATGAAAACAATGCCGCGCGCCGTCGCCTTCCCTGGCAAGAACCAGGGTCGAGAGTTGCCGAGGGCTTTCTCCGACTGCTCGGGTTCGAACAGCAGCTTCGGGTCGCCGCCTTGGGCGCGAACTTCGTAAATTTGAGGAGGAAAGGCACTGCTGAAGGCGATGACGTCGCCGTCCGGACTCCAGGAACCTCCCCAGAATCCAACTACGGGGAGTGGGCAAAGGGTGATTGCCGGGCCTCCCTGGAGCAAGATCTTTTTCAGTTTGTTGCCGGCGGCGAAACCGATGAATTGACTGTCGGGTGACCAAAACAGCTGGAAGTTGCGAGCACCCGCGGTTCCAGGCAACTCGCGTGGCTCTTCGCGGTCGAGATCCCGCACCCAGATCGTCGGCTGGTCCGCGCCTGCTACGTACGCAATGTGCTTGCCGTTGGGAGAAATCGTGGCCTCTCCGCGGAAGTCTTCCGGGGTGAAGGCGAACCGGCGCAGCGACGCAGGCTCACTGGGCGCGGGCTGGCGGGTCCAGGAGAGCAGAATCATCACAACGGCCAGGACGAAAAAGACAGCCGTGCCGATGACCTTCAGGCGTTGTCGCTGTTCAGCCCGGCGAGCCGCCGATTCCGGCAAAACGCTGATCGTGACCGAGCGGCGGAGTTCAGTATCTTCCGCGCGGTAGGCGGCGCTTTCGCCCCCGGAGCCGAGGTCCTCGATGATGCGGTAGGGGCCGAAGGTGCTGCCGGGGGTAACCGAGTTAGCGGGGGCTTGAGGGGCGACATCGGGCGCCGAGTGCTGGGCTTCCGCATCGGCTGGCTGGCCGGTTCGCACGACATTTGGACCGGCAGGAGTGCCGGTCCCTGCTGGAGCACCGGTGCGTACGATTGTCGATTTACCCGACTTTAGCTTCTCGCTGAGCGTTTCCAAGTCAACCCCCATGTCGGCCGTACTTCGATACCGCTTATCCGCCTCCTTGGCGAGGCACTTGCCGACGATCCATTCCAGCTCCATCGGGACGCCCGTCCGCAGCGCTGTCATCGGCTCCGGCTCTTCGTTGGTGATGGAGTACATCACGGCTTTGTCGTAGTGGCCCTTGAACGGCTGCTGTCCGGTGACCATCTCGTAAATCACAACACCCAGTGACCAGATATCAGTCCGCTGGTCTAACTCCATCCCGGACGTCTGCTCGGGGGACATGTAGGTCACCGTCCCCATGGTCTCGTCCAAACGGGTGAGCTTCGAGCGGTCGGTCAGCAGGGCCAGCCCGAAGTCCATGATGGTGACGAGTTGCTTGGAGCCCGCGCCAGTGATCATCAAGTTGGCCGGCTTGATGTCGCGATGAACGATGCCCTTCTCGTGCGCCGCCTCGAGTCCTTGTGCCGTCTGGATCGCGATATCGAGCGCATCCTTCAACTTGAGTGGTCCAGCCTCGATCTTCTTCTCCAGCGGCTCGCCTTCGAGGAAGGCCATGGCAATGAAGGTCTTGCCTTCGACGTCATTGATCTCGTAGACGTGGCAGACGTTGGGATGATTGAGTGCGGCGGCCGCTTCTGCCTCTCGCCGGAAACGGGCCTTGATCTCTTCGTCGCCGAGCAGGTGGGCGGCTAGGAACTTCAAAGCGACGGGTCGTTTGAGGTTCGTGTCCTCAGCCTTGTAGACCACGCCCATGCCACCTTCACCGAGCTTCGCGGTGATGCGGTAGTGCGAGATGGTTTGCCCGATCATCGACAAGATGATTGTATCGCCGCGGGATTACTGTCGGGAACAAGCCGCCCGTCCACCTATCAGTCCAGAACCCCGATAACCGCCTGATCTACCTGGACTTTCGCCCGTTCGCCCGGTTGCGGAGGCTCTGACGGCTGATCGCTGGATGGGAAATGATTGCTCCCAGTGGCCCTAGACCAGCAGTTACGGAGCCCGCAGAACGTCCTGGTAAAGGTCCGGGCGCCGGAATCGCGTAAAGAACTGTAGATCGTCCTGCTGCTTCTCTTCGAGTACGTCAGCGAGAAGGTCCACGACCAGAAGGTCCTCCACGAGAGGCCGGGCGCTGGCGACTACCTCTCCCCAAGGGTTCAACACCATCGAGCCGCCCGGGAACGCCGGCAAGTCAGCGTGAGTGTCTCTCGCCGTTGAAGGGACGTGCGCGCTACCTGATCCCTCGGCTGCAGCACTTCCTACCTGATTAACCACAACCAGGTAGACACTATTGTCAAAAGCGCGAGCCGGCAAATACCGAAGCCACCGTTCGCGCTTAGCGGCCAGTCCCTCTTCGGTGAAAGGACCCGGCGAGCCATAGGGACAGAAAACAACTTCCGCGCCCCGCAACGCCAGTGTTCTTGCCGACTCGGGGAAGTGGTTGTCGTAGCAAATCTGGACGCCGAACGTAATCCCGGGTTGCAAATACACGGGCAGGTCGTCACCGCGCCGGAATCGCCGAGCCTCGGGTCCGGCCACATGCGCCTTTCGATAAGCGCCAAGAAGGCCGCCCGGACTCGCTATCAATTGCGTGTTGTAGACTACCTCCCCTTGGCCGCGCTCGAGATAGCCCGCCAGTATTACCAAACCCGTCTCGGTGCTCAGATCCTGCATCGCCCGCGCCGGCTCCCCATCAGCCGGGTGCGTCACGCCTAGCACCGCGGAGTCCTCGGTCGGGTAACCCGAGAGCGACAGCTCTGGGAAGCAGACGACCTTAGCACCTTCTTCGGCAGCGCGTTTGGCGTAACGCCGGTGCTTCTCTATGTTGTCGGTCAGCTTTCCGAGGGGGCAGGTGATCTGCGCTAGGGCTACCCGGATGTCATCCATGATGCAGGCCTCTCTTCGCTAAGGGGCTGTCTTTCGCACGCCGCGAGGCAAGCGGAATCGGTCGCTCATGAGCTCCGTTGTGTAAAATCGCCGAGCCAGTCTTTGTGCCACAGGCTCGCGAACGGACTCGGTTCGTAAGGATGTTTGGCGATGACCTTCTCGTCGATGTCGAGGCCCAGACCGGGTTCGTCCGACAGGAAAAACTCGCCGTTCCGGAAGGGATTCCACCCCCGGACAAACTCGTTCCGCCAGGGTACATCGTATTGGCTGAAATCTTCCTGGATGAAGAAATTCGGGGTGCTGATGTCGAAATGAAGGGCCGCCGCCAGGGCAACCGGGCCGACCGAGGTATGTGGCGCGACCTGGATATCTTTTGCCGCCGCGATCGTCGCGATCTTCTTGGCGGCGTGAATCCCGCCGCAGTGGGTAATGTCCGGTTGCACGACGTCTACAGCACGCAGATTAATGAGTCGATCAAACTCCGCCAGATTGTAGTGGCGTTCTCCGGCCGAAATGCGGCTACTGACTTGGTTCTTTACCTTGGCGAGCAACTCGACGCTTTCGGGCGCGACCGGCTCCTCGCACCAAGTTGGGTTGAACCTCTCCATCTCGCGGATTGTTTCGACCGCGCTCGGCAGCGACAGCCTGCCGTGAAACTCGATCATGATCTTGACATCGGGGCCGACCGCATCGCGCACACCGGCCACCAGAGCGATCGCAGTTTCGTATTCCTCCGCGGTCAGCTCCTTCCAGGCAACTCCAAAAGGATCGAATTTGAGCGCCCGAAAACCCCGCGCAACAACGTCACGCGCGCGCTCGGTGTAGTCTTCCGGCGTCTTCGCTCCGGCGAACCAAGCATTGGCGTAGGCAGGGATGTTTGAGTGGCAACGTCCGCCAAGAAGTTTGCAGACGGGCTGCTGGCAGGCCTTGCCGATCAAGTCCCACATCGCGATCTCGACGCCGCTGATAGCGGTCATCACGGTCGGGCCGCCTTGGTACTGGTTGCGGATCATGCCGCCGACAACGGTCTCGATATCGAAAGGATCGCGCCCGAGGACTTGTGCCTCAACCCAATCGTGGAGAAGCGTCTGCACGGCTTTCTCCTGCCATTCGAGGGTGGCCTCCCCGATGCCGGTCAGTCCGGTGTTGGTGTTCAGGCGAACGAAGAGAAAGTTGCGCGCTCCGGCGTTCGTGAGAAAGCTTTCAAGGCTGGTGATCTTCATTGCGATTCCTGGAAACTACTGGCTAACCATGGTACTGCGAAAGACGGAGCCTCCGCAGGATTGCTGCCGGCGGGTCAGCCGTGGTGTTCGGCAGTGCCGGCAGTTCCCTACGCACAACACCCTGCGTAACTGAAAACCCGCCGGTTCCGCGCTAAAGGGTTCGACAGTGCCACCCCGCTGCTACGAGATCCCAACGCTACACTGAAGAAATATGATTCAGTTCACCGCTGCCTCCATCCGGTACGGCGAGAAGACACTGTTTGAAGACCTGAATTGGCTCGTCACGCCCCAGGCTCGAATCGGCATCGTCGGCGCCAACGGCAGTGGTAAGACGACCCTACTGAAGATTTTGGCCGGCCTCGAGACCCTCGACCACGGACGTATCACCCAGCAGAACAACTTGCGCATAGGTTACTTGCCGCAGGACGGTCTTTCGCTTTCCGGCCGCACGGTTTTCGACGAATGCGTGGCGGTGTTCGACGAGGTCCTGGCTCTGGAGAGCGAACAGACCGAGTTAACGGAGAAAATGTCGTCTCTCGATCCCGAGAGCACCGAATATAGCGCCGTCGCCAAGCGCTATCAGTGGGTGCACGACCGCTATCACGCTCTTGAAGGGTACTCCAAAGAAGCGCAAGTGGCTGCTGTCCTGGCCGGTCTTGGATTCACCAAACAAGACTGGAACCGCAAGACAGACGAGTTTTCCGGGGGCTGGCAGATGCGCATCGCACTGACCAAGCTGCTGCTCGAGAAACCAAACCTGCTGCTTCTCGACGAGCCGACGAACCACCTCGACCTCGAAACCCGCAACTGGCTGGAGGGATATCTCGACAAATACCCGTTCGCGTTTATTCTCGTGTCCCATGACCGCTACTTCATTGATGCCTCCGTCAAACGGATCGTCGAAATCTGGAATCAGACAGTTCACTTCTACGCTGGAAACTATTCCCGCTACGAGAGCCTAAGGCAACAGCGGATCGAGCAGGTCCAGGCAGCGTATAAGAATCAGCAGGATCAGATTCGCCATCTCGAATCGTTTATTAACCGGTTCCGCTACAAGGCGACGAAGGCCGTGCAGGTGCAGAGCCGCGTCAAACGGCTGGCCAAGATCGAGCGAATCGAACTACCCGAGGAAGAAAGCACAGTCCACTTCCGGTTTCCACAGCCGAAAGCCAGCGGCCGCATCGTCATGGAGTTTCAGCATGTGGCCAAGGCGTACGGACCTCAGGAGGTTTTTTCGGATCTTAGCTTCATCATCGAACGCCGAGACCGCATCGCGTTGATTGGCCCCAATGGCGCCGGGAAATCGACGCTCATTCGCCTACTGGCGGGGGACGAACCCTTCACCCAAGGGCAACGCATCGTGGGCCACAACGCCGAGGTGGATTACTTCGCCCAGGACCAGTACAAAGAGTTGGATCCCAACGTTTCGATGTTCGACGATCTGGCTGGGTTAGCTGCTCGGTCGGGCGACAGCGAACTGCGGAGCCTCCTGGGATGCTTCCTATTCTCCGGCGACGATGTATTCAAGACCATCGGCGTTCTATCGGGTGGAGAACGGAACCGCTATGCTCTGGCGCGCATGCTCGTCAAACCGAGCAACTTCCTCTTGCTCGATGAGCCTACAAACCATCTTGATCTGCGTGCCAAAGAGGTGTTGCTTCGTAGTCTGCTCGACTTCAGTGGAACGATCGTCTTTGTTTCCCACGACCGCTACTTCATCGACAAACTTGCCACCAAGGTTTTCTCGGTGGGCGATGGCGGCGTCGAGATCTTCCCGGGCAATTATGAGGACTATCTTTGGCTAACCAACCGCCGCCGAGAGTCGCCCCGGCAGCAGGGTGCCACGGCGAGCGAATCGCTGAAGCCGCCGGCCGTCGAAGTCCGCCAAAGCGAAAGCGAAACAAACTCACGCAAGAAGGCCTCGCGGATGAACCCCATGCAAGCCGAGCGTCTGCGTGGCCAGGCGGCGGAGCTTGAAGGAGAGATCAGCCGTCTGGAAGCCGAGGCCGCCGAGCTGCAACAGCAGTTGGCTGAATCCTACAAGGACCACCAGCGAACGGCCGAGATCACCGTCCGCATGGAGCAGTGCCGCGAGCGTATCCAGGCCCGCGAGCAAGCCTGGGAGAAACTGACCGCAAAATTCGAAGCCAACGCCTGAACCCAGTGGCTTGCTCGGCAACGGGCGCCTTACCCGGAACAGCGTCTTCAGCGACCCTCGTGTTCTCAACCACGCGCACGTTCTTTCCGACTCCGGTGTCCTCAAGGACCCTGTGATAGACTCGATCGGTGCTGGAGTTCCTGTTCTGGTTTTTCGTAATCCCAGCCACTCTGGCAACCTTCTGGTCCATACGCACCGGCCGACGCTACCTCGAACACGTCCAGTCCTCTCTTCAAGACCCGCCCGGGGACTATCATCCCCCGGTCACTCTGATCGTTCCCGTCAAGGGTCTCGAGCACGACCTTAGCCGGAACTTGCTTACGCTCGCGGAACAAGACTATCCCGATTACGAATTCATTCTCGTTTCACGAAGCGGGTCGGATCCTGGCCTGAAATCCTCCCAGGCTGTGCTCGGTGAGAGGGTGCGTGTCGTAGTTGCCGGCGACCCCCCGAAGGGTCAAGGTGAAAAGGTCCACAACTTGCTCGTCGCGGTCGGCGAGGCGCGCGCCAGTAGTGAAGTTTTCGTTTTTGCCGACTCTGACGGACAGGTTTCTTCCACTTGGTTACGGTCTCTCGTTGCCCCACTAGAGGACCACTCCCTCGGAGCCACGACCGGCTTTCGTTGGTATTTCCCCGAAGACGGTGGCTTCTGGCCCTTGCTGCGCAGCGTGTGGAACTCGACCGTCGCCGGCAACATGAGTAGCAACGACAAGAACTTCGCCTGGGGAGGCGCTACCGCCATCCGCAAAGAAGTGTTTGAGCAAGCGGAGCTACGCAAGTTCTGGCAAGGTGCCGTCAGCGACGACTATCGTCTGTCTACCGCGCTCAACGCCGCCAAGCTGGGCATTCGGTTCGTTCCCGGCGGCATGGTCGCCAGCACCGGAGCTTGCTCCGGCGACGAATTCTTGCAATGGGCCACCCGCCAGTTGATTATCACCCGGGTATACCGGCGGGGGCTGTGGTGGGCCGGCTTCGTCAGCCACATCGTCTACTGCGGAGCGATGCTTGTCAGCTTGTTGATGGTAGCTGCCGGGAATCCGCTCGGTCTAGGTGGTTTGGTAGTCACCATCATTCCCGGCATGGGGAAGGGTGCCATGCGCGGCTATGCCGCCCGCCTCATGTTCCCCGACCGAGAGGACTGGCTCGACCGCTTCGGCTGGGCTTTCTTCTGGTTTGTCCCAATAGCAACGTGGACCTGGCTATACATCTTCGTTCGCTCGGCCATCACCCGCAAGATCGAGTGGCGTGGCAATGTGTACGAGCTGGCGAGCGCGGAGGAAACGCGGCTGCTTGCCAGGGGCGAGTTGGGCAATGGTGACTAGAACAGGCTCGGAGGAACGACGCCGGCCAAGATGAGTGAGCGTTTGAGCACGGTCATTATCGCAATAGGAGCATTCCTAGTCCGCATTTCTCACCAGCGGTCGGCAGGAGTGGAAGCAAATGCCCGCCATCAGAGATGTAGGGGCGCGATTCATCGCGCCCGCTTGCGGACAGACTGCACGTTGGCGATGTGCACGAAGTGTTGCCGCGCGCCAAGGCCGCCGGGCCTTTCGCCTCGTCCACCGCGGTCGTGGTGAGAAATGCGGGCTGCTAGGGGCGGCCTTCGTGGTCGTTAACGGTCTCTGCCTGTTGTTCCTACCCCGTTGGTGGATGCGTGCTTGCGTAGAACGTCAACCGAAAGAGATGATCTTCGCGCCAAACAAAGTGCTTCTCTTTCTTGTAAAGCAAACTCGAGGGCGGCTCCGAGGCTTGGTCGGAGATTTTCGGCAGCCCGAGCAAGACATCAATTTTCCGTGTCGCACAGGAGTTCTTGATACGCCCGGCGATCACGTTGAGCATCTCTTGGATGCCGCTGGATTCGGATTCTTCGTCGATGTCCCCTTCCTCGCAGTCAAGCATCGTTGTTACGAGCGTTCGAGCCGAACTGCGCTTGCAGTCCATGTGCACAGCCAGCCTAAGATAGTCGCTGTCGGCGTGCAGGCCCATTGTGCCAAATAGGTCAAACTCGGGATCGCCTTCCGGAGGTTCGGCGTCCGCGGGCTCTTCGCCGGCCATCATCCCCAGGCTCTGGCGCAAGGCGGTGACGATTTCAGGCTCGAGTGACCCTACCCAGGAAAGAACGCCGACGACGACGATACTCTCTTACCAACCTACAAACAACAAAACCAAGGGGACACTTCTACTGGGCTACCGAGGGGGACATTTCTATTGGGCCTTGACAACTCTCGAAAAGGGGGGTGAAACGGCCTCTCTGTCCTGGTACCCTTTAGAGTCGGGTGCGCGGAGGTCATCTGCCGGCGGGACCCATTCCGTGACCTCGACCGATCCCGACGCACTCAAGTTCATGAAGAAAAAGGCCGTCTACCTAGCGATCCTCGTGTTGGCCGTCCTGCACCAGGACTTCTGGCTGTGGGACGACACCACTCTTTTGTTCGGCTTCCTACCGATCGGCCTGGCCTACCACGCTCTCTACTCGCTGCTCGCCGCCCTGCTTTGGTACCTGGCCCTTGTCTTCGCCTGGCCGGCTGACGCCGAAGCCTTTGCGGAAGAAGCACCAGAGGAGACGGCCGAATGACCCAGCTCATGGTCATGTCCGCCTACCTGGTGCTCTTGCTGGGGCTCGGTTTGCTTAGCCATCGCTTCTTCCGCAGCACGGCCCGGGACTATTTTCTGGCCAGCCACTCGATAGGTCCCGTGCTGCTGCTGATGTCCGTGTTCGGAACGACGATGACCGCCTTCGCGCTGGTAGGCAGCACCGGAGAGGCGTTCCGGGCCGGCATCGGCGTCTACGGCATGATGGCTTCTTGGTCCGGGTTGATTCACGCCGCGGTCTTCTTTCTGGTGGGCATTCGGCTGTGGTCGATAGGAAAGCGGCACGGCTACATAACGCAAATTCAATATTTTAGAGAGCGCTTTGAAAGTGACTTTTTGGGTCTATTGTTGTTCCCCATCTTGGTAGGACTCGTAATCCCCTACCTGCTGATGGGCCTTCTCGGGGCTGGAGGCGTCGTGCGCTCGCTGACTCGTGGGGCGTTTCCAGAGATGTTTGCGGCATCGCAGGGGGGCGTTCCCCCGTGGCTCAGCGGACTCTTTATCTGCACGGTGGTCTTACTCTACGTTTTCTTTGGAGGACTGCGGGGCGCCGCCTGGGCGAACACCTTCCAGACCTGCGTTTTCATGGTGACGGGACTGATCGCGTTTGTGGTGATTTCCTCCAAGCTCGGGGGCGTCGTGGCCGCTAGCGAAAGAGTTCTCGCAGCGCGCCCGGAGCGACTCATCCGCGGCGAGGAGATTAGTCAGTTGCAGTTCCTGACCTATTTCTTCATTCCCTTTTCCGTGGGGATGTTTCCGCACCTGTTCCAGCACTGGCTAACGGCGCGCTCCGCGAAGACCTTTCGGCTGACGGTGGTGGCGCATCCGATTTTCATCATGGTCGTGTGGGTGCCGTGCATCCTGATCGGCGTATGGGCGACGGCGGCGGTCATGCCCGACGGCTCGCCGGTGGTTCCGACGGGCGTGCCTCCTAACACCGAACTCGCGATCATGGTGCAAAAGCTTACCGGCCCGTTACTTGCGGGCCTGTTGGGCGCGGGCATTCTGGCAGCCATCATGTCTTCTCTCGACTCGCAGTTTTTCTGCCTCGGCACGATGTTCACCAACGACATCGTGACCCACTATTTCGGGGAAGCGCGCTTTGACGATCGCGACCGCGTCCGGTTGGCACGCTGTTTTATCGTTGGCGTTGTGGCTGTTACTTATCTGCTTTCTTTGGCTCAACCTCGACACGTCTTCACGCTGGGCATTTGGTGCTTCAGCGGCTTCGCGAGCCTTTTTCCGTTGGTCTTCGCTTCGATCTACTGGCGGCGGGTCACGAGGGCAGGTGCCATTGCATCCGTTGTGGTCACGGCCGCCGCCTGGCTGCTGCTGTTTCAGGCCGGTGACTACGGGGGCGACCGCAGGTACCTCTTTCTGGGGATGATGCCGGCGGCCACAATCTTCGCCTGTTCACTCTTGACTCTGGTCGGCGTATCGTTGTTCACCGCGCCTCCATCGCAAAAGACACTGAACAAGTACTTCCGGCGCGCACAACTCGGCGGCGAGGCGGTTGCCGCCAGCGCGCCCGTGACTGGCGACTAGCCTTCATGAAGATCGCCTACATTACGGCGGGGGCCGGTGGGATGATCTGCGGCAACTGCCTGCGCGACAACGCCCTAGCTGCCGCGCTGCACGAACTCGGACACGACGTCCAGCTCATTCCCATCTATACGCCCATCCGAACCGACGAAGAGGACGTCAGCCTCAGCCGGGTATTCTACGGCGGCATCAACGTCTATCTTCAGCAAAAGTACTCCTTGTTTCGGCATACGCCTCGTTTCTTTGACCGGCTGTTCGACCAGCGCTGGTTATTGAGCCTCGCCGCCCAGTTTGCCGTCAAGACGGCGCCGCAGGCACTCGGGGAGCTGACGGTTTCCGTCGTCGAAGGTACCGAGGGACGCCAAAAAAAGGAGCTCGCTAGGCTGATCGCATGGTTACGCGAGAGCCGCCCCGAAGTCGTGCACCTGACGAACACAATGCTGGCCGGCATCGCTCCGGCCGTTAAACAGGAGTTGGGCTGCTCCGTGTGTTGTTCGCTGCAGGGCGAGGACTTTTTCCTCTCGAATCTTCCCGAGCCTCATCAGGAACTCGCTTTCGACCTTGTGCGCCGTATGAGCGCGTCCGTCGACGCGTTTATCGCACCGTGTCGAGACCATGCTGAAGCGATGGCCCCTCACCTCGGAGTCCCCCCAGAATCAGTCCACGTCGTAATGCCGGGTATTAGTTTGGAAGGCTTCGAGTCCAAACCAAAGAGTGACCCGCGAGAGTTCGTTGTCGGCTACTTGGCGCGAATCTGTCCTGAAAAGGGCTTGCATTTGTTGGCTGAGGCTTTCCGGCGGCTTACTCAGAAGCGAGGTTCGTTGGGGCCCCGCCTACGCCTGCGAGTTGCCGGGTGGCTCGGCCCCGAGCATGGAGACTACCTCGATGGCATTCAACGACAAGTCGAGGAATGGGGCTTGGGAGCTAACTTCGAATACCTGGGTTCCGTCGGACGCAAACGAAAGCTTCGGTTTCTTGGCGGCTTGGACGCCCTATGTGTGCCGGTGACTTACCGGGCCTCGAAAGGTCTCTACGTCCTCGAAGCGCTGGCCAGTGGGGTTCCCGTGGTTCAGCCGCGGCTGGGAGCTTTCCCTGAACTGATTGAAAGAACGGGCGGCGGGCTGCTATTTGAGCCGGGGAATGTAGAGGACCTCGTCCGCTCGCTAGAGCAGCTGATCAACAACCGTGACGAGGGTCAACGGATGGGGCAGCGCGGCCGCCAGGTCGTCTACCACCGTTTCCACAGCCGGCGCGTGGCGGAAGAGACGCTGGCAGTGTACGCGACCATATAGATTCGGAACTCATGGCACACGAATTCCACTACCGACGGCTCGTCCACTGGCAGGATACGGACGCCGCTGGGATCATCCACTTCACGAACTACTTCCGCTACATGGAAGAGGCGGAAACGGAGTTCTTCCGGTCCCTCGGGATTCAAAAACTCAAAGACCCACCGTTCGACACGGTGCTCTGTCCACGGGTGTCTGCAAGTTGCGACTTCGTCAAGACCGTGGCATTCGGTGACGAGCTGGATGTCCACCTCTCAGTCACCAAAATCGGACGCACTTCGATCGGTTACCGATTCTCTTTCACGCACGGCGAAGACGAAGTGGCCCACGGCCGCCTGACAGTCGTCTGTGTTCAAAAAGATCGTAACGGGGAAATGAAATCTGTGCCGGTTCCCGAGCGGCTGAGACAAGTGCTGGAAGTACGTGAAAGAGAGAAGGAGATCTGAGGCGATCGGTTCCGGACGTCTGCGCCACAACAGCAGGCACCGTAGCGCAACGGTCGAGCTCCGCGCGTTTGGCAACAACCTCGCCCGTGGCGCAGGTCCCCAGACCTGCCGTGTCGGTACTCCTACCGACACCTCGAGTTTGGCGTTTGACTAGATAGATTCCCACATTTAAGAGGACGAGAGCGGGCCAAGGGGATAAAAACCCTTGCTGGGTCGAAACATTGTGGGGTATTCTGGTATCGAGTTATATAACTAGATAAGGAGACGACATGGGTTACCCCACCAAAGTCCAACTCATTAAGCGCGAAGCCAGTCAGCAGTGGTACGTCAACTTCCCTTCCGCCTTGGCCCAGGCGCTGGAATTCTCGCGCGGTGAAACCGTCGAGTGGGTCATCGAAGACCGCTCCCAACTGGTGTTGAACCGTCGGCACCCGCCCCCCTCGGCGTTAAAAAAAAAGACTCCGCCCCGAGGCTCCTCGACCAGCTCGAAGCCCTCGCCCGCCAAGCGCTCCAGGGCCGCCGCCAACAGCGGGTCCAAGAAAAGATCCAAAGCCTGATGCTGAGCGCCTTGGTCTGTCTCGGCCGCCACACCGTGACTGGGTTGCTGCACACCGCCGGCGACAGCTTCCAGGACTGGTCGGCCGTCTATCGGCTCTTCTCCCAGGCCCGGGTCGAGGCCCCAGACCTGTTCGGCGTGGTCCGCCGCGGAGTGCTCGAGCAACTGTCCCCCACCGCACCTCTGGTGGTCGCACTCGATGACTCACTGCTGCCCAAGCGGGGCGCCAAAACTCCCGGCGTCGCCTGGCGGCGCGATCCGCTGGGACCGCCCTTCCAAACCAACCTGATTCGCG
Organism: Bryobacterales bacterium; assembly: GCA_965222095.1. GTDB lineage: Bacteria > Acidobacteriota > Terriglobia > Bryobacterales > UBA6623. The sequence continues at coordinate 516,790 of CBDCTD010000002.1, read as the reverse complement.
CTCAGCGCGTCATCCAGATCTCGGCCGCTGTGCCCGGCGGCGCCGACCCCCCAGCGGCGCGCCTGATCCCGCTCGATTTCCAACACGCCCCGACCCCACCCACACCACGGCGAAACGCCCCTGAGCAGGAGCAACAACAATACCGCCTCGCCTGCCGCCGCGCCTCGCTCGCCCAGCGGGGCGCCGAACGCCTGCACGCCCTGCGGCAGAAGTTGGAGCAAGACGATGCCTCGCGGCGACTCGAAGTGCTCGTCGACGGCCGCTTCACCAACCGCACGGTGTTGAAAAACCTGCCGCCCCAGACCGTGCTGATCGGTCGCATCCGCCAAGACGCCAAGCTCTACTACTTGCCGACCGGCCAAGCAGCCGCCACGGGCCGCCGCCGCCGTTATGGCGAGCGGGCCTCCCACTCCCGAACAACTGCGCCAGGATGACAGCGTTCGCTGGCAAATCGTCACCGCCTACGCCGCCGGCAAGCGGCATCGCTTCCGCATCAAGACCTTGACTCGGCTGCGCTGGCGTCCCGCCGGCGGGAACTGCGATCTGTGTTTAGTCATCATCGCCCCGCTGCGCTATCGGCCCCGCCAAGGCTCGCGCCTGCTGTATCGCCGGCCCGCTTATCTGATCGCTACCGATCCCGACTTGTCGCCCCAGCAGATCGTCGAGCACTACGTCTGGCGCTGGGACATCGAGGTCAACTTCCGCGACGAAAAGACGCTGTTGGGGGTAGGACAGGCGCAGGTCAGACATCCCCGCTCGGTCGAAGCGGCGCCGCAGTTGATCGTGGCTGCTTACGCCTGGTTGTTGCTGGCGGCGCGCCAGACTTGGGGCCCGGCGGGCTTCCCCGACGCCCTGCCGCCCCCGAAATGGCGCGCGCGCCGCTCGAAGCCCCGCGCCACGACGCTCGATCTGATCCAGCACCTGCGGGCCGAGCTGTGGGGCGAAGGCTTGCGTCGTTTCTGCGGCTTCCCGTCCAACCCCTCGCCCACTCCAACCCCCCAAAAACTCAGCGCAGCCCTCCCCACCGCCTTGCTTTATGCTTCCCCTTGAACCTCTTGCCCCTCCTGTCTCCGCCTCGAACCTGCTTTCAAAACGCCAAAGTCGAGGGGCGCGATTCATCGCGCCCGCTTGCTGACATGCTGTTCGCAGGGCGATGTGCACGAACTGTTGTCGCGAGCCATGGCCGCCGAGCCCTTCGCCTCATCCACCGCGACCGTGGTTAGAAATGCGGGCTAGTCAGAAGGCGATCGCCGCGTATGGTCTCTTAGCCAACGAACGAAACTTGACTCATCAAGTGATCCGCTCGACAACTCAAGCATCGCGGTAGCCACCTCAGCCTCACTAGCAATCACCTCCAACGTGTTCCGCACTAAGAACGTGTACATCGCTAAGAAAGCGGTGCGCTTGTTTCCGTCGACGAATGCGTGGTTGCGAACTATTCCGGCTGCGTAAGCCGCGCCCAGTTCGACTAGATTCCGGGATCCATGCGCCCAGAGAATCCGCGGTCTCGCCAACGCGGTGTCAAGGAGACCCTCGTTCCGAACGCCCGAAGCTCCGCCATACAGCGCGATCTGCTCGGAGTGAATCGTCAGGACGATGTCCCGTGAGAGCCACTCGGGTTCCCGCATCAACGCGCGAGTTCCTTGAGCGCCCTGTGATAGCGCGTCATCGCTTCCCGAGCAATTCCCATCTGCCGTTGGAACTCGGCGTCCGGCTCGCCATCACCTGCTTTGAGCCAGCCCTCGAAGGCCTCCCGACAGGCGTCTTTGATTTTTATCTGTCGCCGGGCGGCCTCTATTTTGACGCGGGTGTGCAGCTCCCTAGGGATCTCGATACCTACTTTTACAGTCATACAGAAAGTGCACCCCTGTATCTAACTTACACCAAACATTACAGAAAAGCTACTTACAGAGCATCAATGACTTCGGTGGCACTCGGGGGAAACGCGCCTCCTGGGCCCTTTCGGCAATCCCTAGTTTGTTGACAGACATAGTAGGGATTACCTACCATCAAAGTGGCAGCGGTTGCCTCCCCAATCCCCGGGCGCTAGAGTATACGTCCGGGCGCTAGAGTATACGTCTGGGCGCTTTTTCACCCTAGACTGCGAGTTTCCATGAGGAACGGCGGCGTGGCTTCGATGAAAAACCCGGCGGGCGCCGGTTCCGTTGTCGACAAGATCGGCAATACTCCGCTCGTTCGAATCCGAAAACTAGCGGCCGACCTTCCCGGCGTCGAGATCTACGGCAAGGCCGAATACTTCAACCCCGGCGGCTCTGTCAAAGACCGCCCGGCGTTGAACATGGTTCTGGACGGCGAGAACACCGGTAAGCTCACGCCCGAGAAGACCCTGATCGATTCGACCAGCGGGAATACAGGCATCGCCTATGCCATGGTCTGCGCGGCCAAGGGCTATCGCGTGAAATTGTTCCTTCCGGCGAACGCCTCTCCGGAGCGGAAGCGGATCTTGAAAGCTTACGGGGCCGAGGTCGTCCTCACCGACCCGGGGGAAGGCTCCGACGGAGCTATCCTTGCTTGCCAAAAAGAGTACCGTCAAAACCCCGGCGCTTACTTCTATCCGGATCAATACAACAACCCGGCGAACTGGCTGGCACATTTCGAGACAACCGGCCCGGAGATACTCGAACAGACCGGCCACAGAATTACGCACTTCGTTACCGGTCTGGGCACGAGCGGCACGTTCGTCGGTGTCGGCCGCTGCTTGCGGGAGTACTCGAAATCGATCAAGCTGATCTCGATGCAGCCATCGTCGGGATTTCACGGACTCGAAGGATTGAAACACATGCCGACGGCGATTGTCCCCGGTATCTATGACCAGGCCTTGGCGGATGAAAACATCGAGGTCGAGACCGAAGAAGCTCATGCCCTCGTCAAGAGGCTGGCGCGCGACGAAGGACTGCTGGTCGGCATTTCCTCGGGGGCCAACCTAGCCGCGGCCCTGAAGGTGGCGCACCGGGTCCGCGAAGGTGTCATCGTGACGGTGTTCTGCGATTCAGCGGACAAATATCTGAGTGAAAGCTTCTGGGACGAACCATGATTCGCGTCGATCCCGGTCCCTGGAAGGAGATGGTCGAGCACGCGCGCTCCACCTACCCCAATGAGTGCTGTGGGGCGATGTTGGGTGCCACGGAGAACGGCCGAAAGATTGTCCGTGTCGGAGTTCCGCTGGAGAACGCGTTTGACGGTTCACAGACCGCGCGTTACGAGCTCAGGAACGAGGATTTACTGGCCGCCGACACGGAAGCCCGCAAGCGAGGACTGGAGTTGATCGGCATCTACCATTCCCATCCTGACTGTGACGCTTATTTTTCGGAAACGGATCTGAAGAACTCTTGTCCGTGGTACTCTTTCGTGGTTATCTCGGTCAAGGACGGAGTGTTCGACCACGCCCGGAGCTTCTTGCCGGACCCTGACCAAACCGCCGCGGAAAACGAAGAACTGATTTACGGAGAAGCCCATGGCTAAGCTAGTAATCCCGACACCTTTGCGCCAGTACGCTGACAAAAACGACTCGGTCGACGTCGAAGCCGCGAGCGTCGGTGAAGCGCTCGAGAAGCTAACCAATCAGTATTCCGATCTTCGCAAGCACCTTTTCACGGACGAGGGCAAGCTGCGAAGCTTCGTCAACGTCTACATGAACGACGAAGACATCCGCTACCTCGATCGGGAAGCGACGAAGATCGGCGGCGATGACGTGATCACCATCGTGCCTTCGATCGCCGGAGGAGGAAGTCATGTCACTTAACGTCGCGGGAGGGATGGCAGCGACCGCTCCCGTCCTCAGTAACGACGAGATCCTTCGTTATAGCCGGCACCTGATCATGCCGGAAGTCGGCATGGAGGGCCAGATCAAGCTCAAGAAATCCAGTGTATTAATGATAGGCACCGGCGGTTTGGGTGCCCCGCTGGGCCTCTATCTCGCCGCTGCCGGCATTGGCCGCATCGGGATCGTCGACTTCGATGTCGTTGACATGACCAACCTGCAGCGGCAAGTCATCCATGGGACGAAGGACATCGGCCGGCCGAAACTCGACTCGGCCGCCGAGCGAATGACCGACATCAACCCCTACGTCGAAATCGACAAATACGAAGTACGGCTGACGAGCGAGAACGCGCTGGAGATTCTCAAGGACTATGACGTGGTCGTCGACGGCACCGACAACTTCCCGACCCGCTATCTGGTCAACGACGCCTGCGTCTTGCTCGGCAAGCCCAACGCCTATGGCTCGATCTTCCGCTTCGAGGGCCAGGCGACGGTGTTTGGCCATGACGGTGGCCCCTGCTACCGCTGCTTGTATCCCGAACCGCCGCCTCCGGGGTTGGTTCCGAGCTGTGCAGAAGGCGGCGTCCTCGGGATCCTGCCGGCCCTGGTCGGCAGCATTCAGGCAACCGAGACCGTGAAGCTGATTCTCGGTAAGGGGGAAACCCTGAGTGGCCGGCTGATCCTTTACGACGCGCTCAACATGAAGTTCCGGGAACTCAAGCTGCGCAAGAACCCGGATTGCCCGGTCTGCGGCCCCAACCGAACCATCAACGAGCTCATCGATTACGAGGAGTTCTGCGGTATCCCACAGGCTGAGCCGGAGCCTGCCCCCGGGTTGAGCGAGTGGGAAATTGATCCGGTTGAGCTGAAAGAAAAGGTGGACCGCGGGGAGAACGTTTACATCCTGGATGTGCGTGAGCCCCACGAATTCGAGATCTGCTCCATTCCTAATTCCCACTTGATCCCGTTGGGCGACTTGCCCAAGCGCGTGAACGAGCTCGACACCGCCGACGACATCGTGGCCCATTGCAAGTCCGGCATGCGCAGCGCCAAAGCAGTCAACTTCCTCAAGACCGCCGGATTCGGCAAGGTCAAGAACCTCAAAGGCGGCATCCTAGCCTGGAGCGACAAAGTCGACCCCACGGTTCCGAAGTACTAATTGGTATCGACCGCAGCCCGTTGGCCGGCTGATCACAGCCTGGACACCTTGTAGCGGTGGCCAGTTTTGTGCTTGCGTTCCATCAATCGCGTGGTGCGTGGCCCTGACCCCCAAAGCGTGGAAATTGTCGACTACCACTAACAGGAGAGAAAGAATAACCTATGGCACGTACACTTATCCATCCGGGCGAAATTCTGGCAGACGAGATCGGGGAGATTGAGATATCAGCGCGTGAGCTGGCGGAGATCATAGGCGTGCCCCCCAACTGGATTTACCAGATCCTAGCTGGGAAGCGTAACCTTACCGCGGACAGCGCACTCCGGCTGGGACGATACTTTGGCACATCCGCGGAGTTTTGGATGAACTTGCAGACGGCCTACGATCTCGACTTGGTCCACGAACAACGCGGCTCACAGATCAAGCGCATTCCTCAACGGAGAGAGCCGGCTGGTGTATTGCCGTGACGAGCTGCGTTTCAACACGAGGGGGAAGTACTTGCCGAATGCCAACAGCCCTCGAAGAGAGCCCTGCGTGCGGATTCCCGGGGTCAACAATGCCCAAATCAGATTTCGTTCCTTCCTGAAAAAGCCGCGCCGGGTGTGGGTGCCGCGGTGATCTAGAAGCCGCGAGCCCGTCTCTGCCGGCGGCGGCAGCGCACGGAGAGAATTAGGCCTGAGGCGGGCCTTCTCCCAAGTCAGGACATGTACTTGACATCATATGTAGTTGATGTCATAGTACAAAAAGGTGAGCTGGGTTGTTGAGTTTGACGATGAGTTCAAACCAGAGTTCTTCGATCTGCACGAGGAAGTACGAACCGAGATTCTTGCGTTGACGCGCCTTCTGCAGCAGTTCGGGCCGCAATTGGGGCGACCTCGCGTTGACACGCTGAACGACTCACGCCACGCGAACATGAAGGAGCTACGGTTCAGTGCGGCTGACGGCGAGTGGAGAGTAGCCTTCGCCTTCGACGCGAAGCGCAAGGCAATCCTGCTCGTTGCAGGGGATAAATCGGGGGGCAGCGAAAAGCGGTTCTACCGCGGGCTGATCCGCAAGGCCGATGACCGTTTCGACGCGCATCTAGCCCGCCTGAAGAAGGAAGGGAAGTAATCATGGCTGTGAACGTAGACGACATCATCAAGAAGCTGAGCCCCGCCCAGCGCAAGAAGGTCGAGGCCCGCGCCGCTGAGCTGATTGCCGAGGAGATGACCTTGCGTGAACTGCGGCACGCCCGCAAGCTCACGCAGGTCCGCATGGCCAAAAAGCTCGGGGTCACCCAGGACAGCATCTCGCGGCTTGAGAAGCGCAGCGATCTCCTGCTGTCCACGCTCCGTAAGACGGTAGAGGCAATGGGCGGAAACCTGTCGCTGGTGGCCCAGTTCCCCGACCGCGCGCCGGTTGTGCTGTCCGGCATAGCAGAGGATGACCCGCGCGGCTGACGTCGAGCTGGTGTAGAGTGGGCCAAGGAGCGAATTCGCTAAATCGCTGATTCGGGATCAGCTCAGACACATCGCCGCTAAGGTCAAGGCCGTAGTTCGCACTTCCCACCGGAGTCGAAGGACGCCCCGTATCTCCATCTCGGCAACAAGCTGCGAGCTGCTTGATTAAAACAAGTAACTACACAATTGTTTTAAGCAACTTGGCGCCGTTTCTTGACAGCCGTGGGACTATCTCGCTACCCTTAACCAAAGAGTCAATCGCTACCAGCCCAGCCTCGGCCCGCGTTGGGCTTTCACCCTAGTTTTATTCTTAATCGAAGGTATCTTTAAGGAGGCAGTGACACGTGATGTTGAGACCACTACACGACCGCATCCTCGTAGAACGCATCGAGGAGGAAGAATCACAGAAGGGCGGCATCATTATCCCCGATTCCGCCAAGGAGAAGCCTCAGCAGGGCATCGTCATCGGCGTCGGCAACGGCAAGCGACAGGACAATGGTGACATTGCTCCACTCGAGGTGAAAGAGGGCGACCGTATTCTTTTCGGCAAATATGCCGGCAATGAAGTCACGATCGATGACACAGAATACATCATCTTCCGAGAGGACGACGTTCTAGCGGTGCTCGAAGGCGCCGAGGGGTCGAAGAAGGAAAAAGCTGCATAAGAGAGGAGAAATCGATGGCAGGAAAGAAAATAGTCTACGGAGAAGATTGCCGGCAAGCGATCTTGAGCGGTGTAAATCGCCTGGCCGATACCGTGAAAGTCACCCTCGGTCCCCGAGGCCGAAACGTCATTTTGGAGAAGAAATTCGGCGGCCCTACGGTCACCAAGGATGGTGTCACGGTCGCGAAAGAGATTGAGCTCGAGGACAAACTCGAGAACATGGGCGCCCAGATGGTGCGGGAAGTCGCCTCCAAGACCAGCGACGTCGCCGGGGATGGTACGACCACCGCTACGATTCTCGCCCAATCGATTTACCGGGACGGCATGAAGAGCGTCGCCGCCGGAGCAAATCCGATGGCTCTCAAACGCGGCATCGAGACAGCGACCGAGGCGGTCGTCGGCGCGCTCCAGGACGCCGCCAAGCCGGTCGAAGGCGAGGCCATTTCGCAGGTGGCTTCCATTTCAGCCAACAACGATATGACAATCGGCAAAATTATTGCCGAAGCGATGGAGAAGGTCGGCAAAGATGGCGTCATCACCGTCGAAGAAGGCAAGACCATTGAAACCACGCTGGACGTGGTCGAAGGGATGCAGTTCGATCGGGGCTATCTCTCACCCTACTTTGTCACCGACCCTGACCGTATGGAATGCGTGCTCGAAAAGCCTGTGATTCTCATCCACGAGAAGAAGATCAGCAACATGAAGGATCTTCTTCCTCTGCTCGAGCAGGTCGCACGAGGAGGGCGTCCGCTGTTGATCTTGGCCGAAGAAGTGGAGGGCGAGGCCCTCGCGACTTTGGTGGTCAACAAGCTGCGCGGCACGCTCAATATCTCGGCGGTCAAGGCACCGGGATTCGGCGATAGGCGAAAAGCCATGCTCGAAGATATCGCCATCGTGACCGGTGGTCGGGCCATTATGGAAGAGACCGGTATCAAGCTTGAGGGTGTCAAGGTAGAGGACCTCGGGCAAGCCGACCGCATCACCATTGACAAGGACAACACCACCATCGTCGAAGGTGGCGGCACGAAGGAGGCGATCGAGGGCCGCGTGAAGCAGTTGCGCGCTCAGATCGAAGAGACCACCTCGGACTACGACCGCGAGAAGCTGCAAGAACGGTTGGCGAAACTCGTCGGCGGTGTCGCCGTCATCAAGGTCGGCGCTGCCACCGAGACCGAGATGAAGGAAAAGAAGGCGCGCGTCGAGGACGCCATGCACGCTACCCGAGCAGCTGTCGAGGAGGGTATTGTTGCCGGCGGCGGAGTTGCCTTGCTGCGGGCCTCTTCCGGATTACAAGACCTCAAAGTCGACGATGCCGACGAGCAGGTCGGTGTCAACATCGTTAAGCGTGCGCTCGAAGATCCTCTGCGGTGGATCGCCCAGAACGCCGGCATGGAAGGCGCCATCGTAGCGGAAAAGGTGCGGGCTAAGTCCGACGACGCCAGCTACGGCTACAACGCTCAATCGGATGAGTACGGCGACCTCGTCAGCGCGGGCGTCGTTGATCCTGTCAAGGTTACGCGGACGGCTTTGCAGAACGCCACCTCCATTGCAGCACTGATGCTGACAACCGAGGCGACCGTACACGAGATCCCAGAAGACCAAGAAGCTGGGCCGCCGATGCCGCCTCACGGAGGGGAGCACTTCTAACCTCAACCACGCAGCTGTGAGCTTCGGCTCGCGCAAGTAATCTCAGATTGGGCCGGCGTTTTCGGGCAACCGAGGGGCCGGCCCTTTTTGCGTCACAACGCACCCAGCTTTCGAAGAGAATCGCTGGTTTTCGCCGTACAGGAAGCCTCTTGAGATCTGGGAGCGGTTGCCCGGAAAACGTACACAAAACGGCCGCAGGCCCCGGGAACGACGCCTCGCCCTGAGCTACGGACTTCGTTCGAGGAACATCTACGCTGCCTTCGGGGTCTCGATCTGGACTAATCCTTTTTCGGGTGGTTTTGCGCTGAACGAGAGAACGTCCATGGGGCAGACGGAGACGCAGATTCCGCAGCCGATGCAAGAGCTGTTGGAGTTGTCGAGCGTCTCTTGTTTGATGGCGAAGCTCATGACGTCGATGCCGACCTGGCAGTTGCGGGTGCACTCAGTGCAGCCGATGCATTTATCGTTGGAGATGATATGAAATCGGTTGATCTTAAGCTTGTTATATAGCTTGCTGAACGCGTCCATCATTTTCGCCAGCGGGCACCAGTAGCGGCACCAAACCTTGCCCCCCATGAAGGGGTACAGGGTGACAGGAATGATCCCGACCAACCAAACATCCGCGAACAAATGATAAAGTTCGACACCGTCACCTGCCGGCCCGTACAAGACAGCGTAGGTATCCCGCAACAACATCATCACCGTCACAACAACAGCCGATCCCAGCACCACCCAGTTCATCCACTCCCATTTGCGGGAGGTGGGGCCTTTGGGAGCCAAGTGACGCCAGCGGTCCCCTAGCGTTTCGGCCAAGCCGCCGCAGCCGCAGATCCATGAGCAGTAGCGCTTTCCATGGAAGATGACAAACAGCGGGATCACGACGAAGCTCAGGATGACGCCCCAGGCGATCCACACCTGATGTGGATCGTAGAAAAAGGTGTAGAAGAAAAGCGGCCAAGCGTAGACTGCTCCGTAAGCACGCCAAGCCTGCTCGGTGAAGCTCGGATCGGATGCCAGCCGCTCGCCGACCCAGCGATACTCGGTCGCCCACTTGAACAGGAATTCCGGAATGAGGAAGAAGAAAATCCACTGGAATGACAGTAAGCTCGCGTAACGCCAGATCTGAAACTTGTCCTTGCGGTCGATGCCCCAACGCTTGAGCGCCTGCAGGCCAAAGAACGTCATCACCAGCGTGTAGAGCACCGTGTACCAAAACGACCAGGGACGGTCGAAGAGCGACAGAGCGTGGAAACCCCAGTTGCGGTAAGGCCAGAGTTCGAGGCCGTGGCCTAGTTTTGCGCCGTACACGGTATAGGAAATCAGGAAAGTAACACCCAGCAACGACCAGCGCGACCCCTTGATTGCCGTGAAGAGAAGGCCGCCCAGGGAGGCTACCGCGAGCCCCCATCCGGCGACGGGAGGTACGGACGACCCGGTCTGGTCTCCTCCGAACCACAGACCCACCAGGGTAGCCAGCACGAAAAGCAAAGACTGAATCGGGTTCCCGGTCCACTCGTTTTCGAGCCGAATACCCAGTGATTTGAGGAACCGCGAGGGCAACTCCGCCCCGGCGAGGACAAACGCATGCTGGTAGGGTAACCGCCGCGGTTCGTTCTCTCCTTTCACTTTGACCGCGGCCTCGGCTTCGCCGAATTCAGCGACGCCGGCGTTCCAAACGATTTCGACGCGGCCTTGAGCAACGGCGTCGTCGAGCTTGCGTTTATTGTCCTGAAAGACCAAGCCCAAGCTGTCGCGACGGTGGATCAGCTTGACGCGGTTTTCCTCCGAAAGTGTCAAAGCAGCTTCTACGGCGCTGTTGCCACCGCCGATGACGAGGATGTCTTCCCCTTTGTAGTGCTTGGGGCTGTAGAGCCGGTGGTAGACTTGCTCGCGGTCTTCCCCAGGGACGTTTAGCTTGCGGGGGTTGCCGCGCTGGCCCGTCGCCAGGATGATTCGCCGAGTGCGGTATTCGCCCTTGTCCGTGCGCGCGATGAAGCTGCCGTCCTTGCGGCGCTCGAGCGCTTTCAACCCTTCGCTGGTGCGGATATCGAGGTTGTTTTCTTCCTTGATATCGTTCCAACGCTTGACGAGGTCTTCCTTCCGCGCGCCATCGAGCCAAAGCTTGCCTTTTGGAAGGGTTTGATCCGGCTCGGCGTACACCCATTTGCCCTCGGGAAAGTTCTCGATCGTATTGGCGATCTTCTCCTTCTCGAGGACCACAAGCCGCATGCCCCTCTCCTGCGCCGCTAGGGCGGCATTCAATCCGGCTGCCCCCGCGCCGACGATCAGAACGTCGTACATGTTGGGGTCGTTGCTGACGGCGTCGGGCTTCCGAGAGATGTGTTCGATGATTTCGTAGCCCTGAGCCATCGCCAGCTTAATGACCGGAGCACCCGCCAGATCCCCAATGATGTAGAGACCTCGAATGTTACTCTCGCGGTCGGCGTTGACCGCCGGTCGGCGCTGGACCATGTTCGGGCTGGAGATGATCCCGTCGATGAAAGCTCTTGCCTTAGCTAGCATGGACCTAGGAATTTACCTCGAGCCAGTGCCCGCTCGAGTTACTTCCGAAACCGACGCGGGTGTTAGAAGGGATCCGCAGCTGGAGCATTTAGCGGCGGAAGGGTGATTCAACGCGTTACAAGCCGGGCAGCTTTGGGGCTCGGCCGTCGAGGGGATTTTCACGACCCCGGAATACTTCGCGGGCGCCGCCGCCTTCTGATCAGCGGAGCGGAGAAGCAACGCCAGGTAGCCGAAGGCATTGAAGAACAAGCCTACGAAAAACCAAAAGACAGTAGTTTGTCCGGTGTTCAGTGCCCGATGGGCGCAGACGGCGGAAAACGCCAAGCCAAGCAAAACGTACATGCCCAGCAACAGCCAGACGTCTGAGATGCCGCTGCCGGGCGCCATCTCGCCTCCGAACAGCCCGCCGCGCGGCTTCAGACTGGCGATGTACTTCAAGGGGTCGGTGAACAATTGGTCTTCCATCATGCCCTTGACGCCTACACGCTGGCCCTCGACCAAGTAGACTTTGTCGCCCACCGCCAGCAGCTTGAGGCAGACAACGCAACGATCCACCCCGGGCCGCACAGGCACCGTGAGCGAAAACATCTGCTCCGCAGGTTCCTGCTCGTCGGGAGCCGCCTCCTTGGTCATGGGCGGCTTGTCGGACATGGCAGGCTTGCTACCGGGTTGTGCAAAGGCGATGGTCCATCCTGCCGCCAGGAGGAGGAAGCCGGTCAACGTAGTGAACTTCCGAAAGCGCGGTGTGGTTAGTGGCATTGTGTATGCCTCCCCGGAACCCTTCGAAGCGGTCCCGGAAGCCGATCGGAAGGGTCCCATCTCCTGCACTAAGTACATCATTTCGCAAATACAGTTACGTATCAATCAGCTTGTCAAGGTATTGCAGCTCATCGGCTCGGGCGCAATGAATTGCGCCCCTACATTCGAACGCGAGATGCCCAAGCTCACCAGTAGGGGCGCGATTTATCGCGTCCGCGGTCGGCCACCTTGCGTAACGTATTTTGCGAAATGATGTACCTGGCCAAAAGCAACACTTGTTACACCGAGCTTCACCAAAGCTTGTCCGCTGATGATTCTACCTTGCTTTGCGAGAGGTCACCTCAGCGCCCTCGCCTGAGCAGCCGGGCAAAAATCATGAAGTGAGTCACCAGCAGGAGTGGCACCAAGAATGTCGGAATGTACCAAGTCGCCCCCAAATTCGGTACAGCATCCGCGTGGCGCAGGGCATTTAGAAGGTCCACCGTGCCGACAGTGTTGAAGAGCCAGACAAACGGCAGCGCCAGGCCCCAACCTCCTCGAAGAGCCACCAAAGATAGTAGTGCAAGCAGGGCGCTGATAAGGTCCCCGTAGGCAGCCGTGTCGGCAAAGAAGCTCGGCAGAGGTTGGGCAACCACCCCTGGGACGAAAAACGTCAATCCTATATGCCGAAATGCATGGGGGATGATCAGTGGGATGAATGCCTGGTGGATTGGTTTCTCTGCTAGCCATGGCGTCACGTACCACTTCGCGATGAGAGCGTACACAATGACGCTCAGGACAAGCTGCAGACCAAAAATTGCTAGAGGATCCATAGGGCCACCTCCAATAGACAATCTCGGCGCCTTTCAATTGCCGCTTGTTGCGCTGCGGCACCTTACCATAGCTGGGGTGCTCGCTGGAATGCAAAGTTCGGGAGCTTCTCAGCTAACATCCCACTCCTTCGCCGTCTGGGTATTCGGGCTGAGCTGGAAGTATCGTGCACCGCGTTGGACCTAAACGCGCTCACAACCTCTTCGGTGTCGCCCAGTGCCTGCGGTAGCGGCGGCGGACGTAGAGGTTTGCTTCGTCGTCGCCGACGATGCTCTCGGTTTCGGCGTCGAAGTGAACAGTGCGGTTGACGCGGGCGACGATGTTCGCCAGGTGGGCATGGATGGCGGAGAGGTGTCCGATGCCGATGTCGGCGTTGGGCAGCTTGCGCGACTTGACGCAGTCGATGAAATTGCGGGCGTGAGTGTCGGGTTCGTTTTCGTCGTCGTGGTGAACCTGGTTGCCCTTGGAATCAAACACCTTGAAGCCCCGCCGCCGGTTCCAGCGCCCTATATGCACCTCGCCATCGGTTCCGTAGACGGCTACGGCGTTCTCCGCGCCATGCATCATGTAGGGCGTCCAGATACGCATCTCCCAAATCAGCAGCTTGCCGCCGTAGTCGAAAGTGACGTTCATGGTATCGGGGGTTTGCTGATCGTCGTCGAAGAAAATCTTCTTGCCCATTCCCGAAATGCTTTGCGGGTAGCTGGCACCGAGCGCCCAGCGTGCCATATCCAGTTGGTGTACGCCGTCGTTGCCGGCGTCGCCCGTGCCGAAGTGCCAATGCCAGTGCCATTTGTAGTGGAAGCGGTTTTCGTTGAAGGGTATCCAGGGGGCCGGGCCGAGCCAGGTGTCGTAGTCGACGCCTTCGGGAACCGGACCATCCTCTTTGTGGCCGATGTCGTCACGCAGTTGCGTGTCCCAAGCTTTCGCGGCCAGAATCCGCCCGATCTTCCCCGACTTGCAATACTCGATCGCCCTGATCGTGGAGGGGCGGCTGCGAGCCTGTGTGCCGTGCTGAACGATCCGCTTGTGGTAACGGGCGGCGTCGATGATCAGGCGCCCTTCGCGAATATTGTGGGAACACGGCTTCTCCACGTACATGTCCTTCCCGGCCTCGCAGCCGAGAATGGCGGACGGAGCATGCCAGTGGTCGGGCGTGGCGACGACGGCCGCGTCGATACTCTTGTCGTCGAAGATGCGGCGCATGTCGCCGGTCGTCGGCGGCCTTTTGATGCCCTCTCGGTCGAGGATGGCCGTGGCTCTCTCGAGCGAGGCTTGGTCAACGTCACAGAGGTAAGCGACGTTGACGTCGGGTAGAGCCGCGAAGTCCTGCATTAGTCCGCGGCCGCGACCGCCGAGGCCGATCAGCCCCACGTTGACCTTATCGCTGGCGGCAACGGTCTTTTTGGCTGCCGTGAGTCCGGCTGCGACCGTGGTTCCAATAAAGTAGCGGCGATTCATAGTTTCTTGGCCCTCCTTGCTTCCACCAGGGATTATGTCAGATCGACGTGTGTCGGTTTATGGACCGGTCGTCGACACGAGTGTCTACGCGGCAGACGTGGGCGTGTTCGCCACAACAACGCACGCCACGGCTTATTGACGCTCGCAAGATACCTTGGCTTTGGAGCACGGGCACGGCATGTCTCGACGTGTCGAGCCCGCCTGCCGACATCCTATAACGTTTGGGCGATGAGCCCGAAGTGCTGGACACCGGGCAGGTGCCAAAAGCAGCTTTCTTCCTAGATGCGGAGGGGCGTACTCCTGAACCCATCTGAACCTTGAGCGCCCCGCATCGGATCGTGTAAAGTGAGGGGAAGCCGTAGCCGAAGGAGCCGATCGGCCTCTCGGTGGTAGCAACTTCACGACACTGCTTTCACTACCGGGAAGCAGATTCACAACGATCGAAGCTTTAAGAAGCAGAGCCATGCCGGAGACGCATGACGGAGCCATGATCGAGGCTGTGGGCCTCTCGAAGTTTTATGGGAGCTTTGCCGCGATCCGCGACGTGTCCTTCTCCGTCCCTCGCGGACAGGTGGCCGCCTTTTTGGGACCTAATGGGGCGGGTAAGTCGACGACTTTGCGGATCCTGACAGGATACTTGATCCCGAGTGAAGGGGCGGCCCGCATCGCGGGGATGGACGTCGCCGGCCACCGTGTGGAAGCGGCGGCTCGGGTGGGCTATCTGCCTGAAAACGGCCCGCTCTACCCCGAGATGACGCCGCGAGAGCTGCTGAGTTTTTTCGGCGAGGCTCGGGGCTTGACGAACGGCATCCTGACGCGCCGGATCGACGCTGTAGTTAGCCAGTGCAGCCTCGAGGCGGTCATCGAAAAGAGCATTCACAAACTCTCCCGAGGCTATCGCCAGCGCGTCGGCATGGCGCAGGTCCTGTTGCACGAGCCCGACATCCTGATCATGGACGAGCCGACAGCCGGCCTCGATCCCAATCAAATCCGCGACGTTCGGGAACTAACAAGAGAGCTAGGCAAGACCAAGACGATCTTGATCTCGACTCACATCCTGCAGGAAGTCGAAGCCGTGGCCGACCACGTCATCTTGATCAACGAAGGCCGCATCGTTTTTGATGGGACACCGCGTGAAATGGCCGCGGAGGGAAGTCTCGAGGACGCTTTCCTTCGACTTACCGAAAAAGCCGAGGAAAAAGCCCCATCTGAAAGCGACGAGCCGGCGGGCGAAGAGGAGGCACCTACCGGCCCCGCAGGTGACGACCCCTCGCTCGCGGCGCCGGCCGCGCCGAAGACGGAGTCCGCCACGGACGATAGCTCTCACTCCACACCTCCCGTAGCGAAACCGGAGGCAGCGGAATGAACCTCAACTCGCAAATCCCGAAAGCCGTTTTGAAACGCGAGCTGATGAGCTATTTCAGCAGTCCTACCGGTTACGTCTTTATCACTCTTTTCGTGTTCCTGAGTGCGATCGCTGCTTTCTGGCAGGAAGTCTTCTTCACGAGCAACCTGGCGAATCTCGATCCTCTCAATCGCTTCTTCCCGTACCTGCTGGTGTTTCTCATCCCAGCGATCACGATGACGCTTTGGGCCGAGGAAAAGCGCACCGGCACCGACGAGCTTCTTTTGACGCTACCGGCTACTGATATCGAGATCGTGTTGGGCAAATATCTGGCGGCGCTGTCGATTTACACCGTCGCGCTGGTGTTCTCGTTCAGCCACGTTCTGGTTTTGTTGTGGCTGGGAAGTCCTGATGCCGGCCTTATGTTTTCAACGTACCTGGGCTACTGGCTCATGGGCGCCGCGTTGCTGGCGCTGGGGATGGTTGCCTCGTTGCTGACGCACAATCTGACCGTAGCCTTCATCCTAGGCGCTGTGTTTTGCGCCATACCGGTTTTCATTGATCATGCGGGTGTGATCGTCAGTGGGCCGCTTCAACGCCTCGTCGAAGGGTTCTCGTTTACCGAACAATTCAAAGATCTCTCGACCGGAGTCATTTCACTTTCGTCGGTAGCTTACTTTGTGTCATTTACTTTGGTGATGCTGTACTTGAATGTTGCCCTGCTGGGCCGCCGGCATTGGGCGACCGGCAAAGATGCGCCGCGTCTGGGACGCCACTATTCAATTCGTGGCCTGGCGCTGGTCGTGATCATCGCAAGCCTGACCGTGCTGGCCAATCGGCTCGGCGGGCGCATCGACGTCACCGCGGAGCGAATCCACTCCCTGTCCCCCGATACCCGGGAATTGATATCCGGCATAGATTCCCAAAGGCCCGTGTTCGTTCAAGCGTTCCTCAGCCCCGATGTGCCGCGGCGCTATTTGCAGGCGCGGAATAACATCATCACGCTGCTTCGCGAATTCGACGCCGTGGGCGGTGACCGTGTTTTCGTGCGCGTTGTCCCGACGGAGAAGTATACCGACGAAGCGCGCGAAGCACAGGACAAATTCAATATCCGCTCGCGCCCGGTGCCCGTTTGGGAGCAGAGCGCCGGGGGAGCCGCGGAAATCTTCCTCGGCGTCGTGTTCACGTGTGGCCCGGAAGAATTTGCGATTCCTTTCTTTGACCCCGGCTTGCCTGTCGAATACGAGCTGATGCGCTCGATGCGGGTGGTCTCACGCGCGGATCGCAAGAGAGTGGGGGTGCTTGAAACCGGCGCCAAGCTCTTCGGCGGTTTCGATTTTGAGAGCAAGCGGCAGTCGCAGGACTGGTCAATCGTCCCGGAACTGCGCAAACAGTACGAAGTGGTCCGGGTACAACCTGGCAGGAACTACCCAGACAATTTAGACGTACTGATGGTGGTGTTGCCGAACACCCTGCAGCAGGAGGAATTGGACCGCATCACCACCTTCGTCAAGGAGGGCAAGCCTGCTCTGCTGCTGGTCGATCCCCTTCCTGCGTTCAGCGTTGAGCTGTCGCCTGAGCAGCTGCCGCCCAGCCCGTTTTCGCGAGGGGCGCCACAGCGCCAGCCGGCCAACGTGAAGCCTCTGATGGAGGCTTTGGGCGTGGATTGGCAGACAGATCGCATCGCCTGGGACAAGTACAACCCGCACCCACAGTTCCGTAGCATGCCGGAGGAGGTGATTTTCGTCGGAGCCGGCAACGGGGCGGAAGCCCCTTTCAATCCGGATGAAGCCGTCTCTTCGGGTTTGCAGGAGGTCGTGCTGATTCATCCCGGGGTACTGAAGGCCGCCGAGAACAGCAAGACCGAGTTCACTCCGCTGCTCGAAACCGGAACTGACTCGGGACAAACACGCTGGCACCGCCTGGTGCAGCGCTCGCTGTTCGGTATCCAGTTGGCACCGAATCTGCCGCACGAACCGGATGAGGAAAGCTATGTCCTGGCCGCACGCTTGATGGGACCTTCCGAGGAGCACCCGATCAACGCCATCGTCATTGCCGATGTAGACCTGATGGGCGAGCAGTTCTTCCAGCTACGCCGTCAGGGCGTCGAGACCCTGAACTTTGACAACGTCACGTTCCTGCTGAACGCCGTTGACCAGCTAGCTGGCGACGACTCGTTCATCGCCCTGCGGAAGCGCCGCCGTAAGCACCGCACTCTACAAGCCGTCGAAGCCCGAACCAAGGTTTACGAAGAACAGCGGCGCGAGGAAACGCAGGAAGCGGAAGCAACGGCCGACAAGCGCCTTGAGGAAGCCCAGGCCCGCCTCGACCAAGCCGTCGAGGAGCTTCGTAAAAGAACCGACTTGGACGAGCAAACGAAGCGCATCATGATCGCCAACCAACAGAAGGCCGAGAATCGGCGCCTGACGGTCGACCGCGCAAATATTGAGGACGAAAAACAGCGCCAGATCGAGAGTAGCCGTGCGGAAATGGAATCCTCGATCCGAGGAATCCAGAATACGATCAAACTACTGGCCGTGGCGCTGCCCCCTGTTCCGGCGTTCGCGCTGTTCGTCGTCGTTGCCGTGCGCCGATTGCGGCGCGAAACAATGGGAGTTTCAGCCGACCGGCTTTTGGAAGACAAACGGTGAAATCGAGAGCTCTAGAAACGGGCCTGTGGACGCCCAAGCAGCTCGGCTCAAGATCATCCGCCGCGCGGGCCAACTAAGTTTGAAAACCGGGTGATGAACGATGAGTGAACTTCAACGAACCGCGATATTCTGCGTCGTGGCCGCCGTCTTAGTGGCCTCTGCGACCGTCGTTGACCCGGGCCGAGTGACGCCGGAGATCTTCAATGATCAGGGCGAAGCCTTTTCCCCCGATTTCACCGACCCGCAGGCTCCCAAGATGATCGAAGTGATCGACTACGACGCGGCCACGGCGACAGCACGCCCGTTGAAAGTGGAGTTCAAGGACAGCAAGTGGTCGATTCCCTCGCACCACAGCTACCCGGCTGACGCGGAAGAACGGCTGGCGAACACCGCCGCCGCGCTGATCGAGCTACGCAAGGACATGATCATATCCGACCGCGCCGAAGACGACGCCGAGTACGACGTGATCGATCCTCTGGATCAGTCGGCCTCCTCGCTGGCCGGACGTGGTAAGCGCGTCACTCTGCGGGATGAAAACGGCGATCCACTAGCTGATTTTGTGGTCGGCAGGAAGGTCCCCGGTAAACCCGGTTATCGCTACATGCGTGTCCCGTCCCAGAAACGCATCTACGCGGTAAAGACCGATGCCGACATATCGGCCAAGTTTGAAGATTGGATCGAGACTGATCTGCTTAAGCTCAACATCGCCGACATCCGCAAGGTTAACATCAACAGCTATTCCATCAATGAGCGGATAGGACGACTCGAAAACATGGAGAAAGTGAGGCTCACCAAGACGAAGGACAAGTGGAGAATCAGCGGTAGGGGGACACCGAACTCCGACAAGATGAGCGACCTCACCGGAGCCCTCGACAACCTGCGCATCGTCGACGTGCAGCCCAAGCCGGCCAATCTTACGCGGGATTTGAAAACCGCCAAGGGGATTACGCTGTCGATGGAATCCATTGCCTCGCTTCGGCAGAAGGGGTTTTTCATTGTCCGCACGGGACAGTTGTTCTCTAACGAAGGCGAGATCCTCGTCGAGACAGCCAACGGTCTTCAATACACGCTGCGCTTTGGCGAAATCGCATCAGGCGGATCGAGCGCTCAGATGGGGGAAGCCGGCTCCGAACCATCGGAGGCGGCCTCGAAGGCAGATCAACAGCAAGAGCGGCGCTACGTCTTCATCACCGTCAACTACAGTGAAGCGCGGGCTAAAAAGTACGCGGAAGACAAAGAACCCGACGAAAAAGGGAAAGAGCTTGCCCGCGAACTACGAAACCGGTTTGCCGACTGGTATTACGTCATCTCTGGTGCTGACTTCAGCAAGCTGAGACCCAGCAGGCGGGAGTTGACAAGAGGATGAGGCGGCGGATCAACCGCGGCCGGGCGGCGTCACTGCTTTCTGCCTCGCTTTGCCGCTTCGCGGCGTCCTAAACCCTCGGCGACAAGAACTGCCACAAGCGTGTTGAGGCTCACGCCTTCTTGCTGTGCCCGCGCAGCCAAGCGAGCGTGGAGAGTCTTAGGAACCCTCTGTCGCCATTGCCCGCTCATCGATACGCCCGGCTTCGGAACAGGGTCGCCGTGTTTCTTGCAGCTCGCGAGGTAAGCTTCCAACGCATCTTGCCCATTACTCATCGCTTCTTCCGGTGTCTCGCCGTCGGAGATACAGCCAGGCAGGTCGGTAAACTCGATCAAGTAACCGCCTCCCTCTTCTGCTTCAAGCGGTCTTATAGTGAAGGGGTAGCTAATCTTCCTCATGGGTTTCCTCCAACCGATCGATTATCCGCGGAAAAAGTCGGATGTATACCGGCTTAATCGGCCGGCGTGCCGGGACACAAAGCCGACCTGCCCTTGGGTGGCGAACACCACGTGGCTGGTGGCGCCTTGGTCCACCTCTATGCCCCACCGCCTAGCCACTGTCTTCAGGTCCTCAATCCGCCAGTCCCGAGGGTTACGTCTCATCCTGGCAAGGATCGTGGGAGCCGCCGCCGTGGGTGGTACCTTATACGGTACCATTCACGGACCTGCTAAGTTGACTTGAAAGTGGAAAAACCCAAGGTCCTCTTCCTTTGTACCGGCAACTCTTGCCGCAGCCAGATGGCGGAGGGCTTGCTGCGCCACCATGCGGGGGATCGCATGGAAGTCGCCAGCGCCGGAACGAATGCCGTCGGTCTCAACCCTAGCGCGGTCGCCGTCATGCAAGAGGTAGGAATCGACATCTCCGCACACGCCTCCAAGCACGTCGATTCCCTAGTCGACAAACCTTTCACGGACGTCGTCACTGTGTGCGACAGCGCCCGCGAGTCTTGCCCCAGGTTCCCTTCCGAAACCAGCAAGCTTCATTGGAGTTTGGAAGATCCAGCGCAGGCTGAGGGCAGCGAAGAAGAAAGGCTGGCTGTCTTCCGCCGGGTTCGCGACCAAATTGACGCTCTAGTCGAAGCCTTTATGCGAAGCAGAACTTCCGAGGGAGGGGAAAGCAGCTAACTACTTTCCGGTGCAAAAAGAGGAACTGAGCGGTGGCTTGGGACAGTCAGCCAATTTCGCGACCGGATACCTCCGCAACTTGTTGATTCTTTGTGCGCGCGAAATTGGTGACAGTCCCTGCGGCGAGCCGCAAGCGTATTTCGCGCCGGGAAGTAGCTATGCAACGGCCCGAAAGAATTCCTCCTACTCGGCGACGTCTTTCCACTCTTCTTCCAACAGTTTCGTGTATTCCCCGGAGGCGTAGAGCGGGAACGGAAACTGGGGCTGGGGCAGGATGGCGTACGCTTTGGAGTCTCTCCAGCACGTATAGGCATAGTCGGCGTAGCGAAAGTAGGAGCGCAAGTAATCCGCCTGCAGGATCTTGGTGGACGGCGGTTGACGGAACTGCATATAGAGGCCGATCGAGCGGGCGAAAATGCGCGGGTATTCGACCACCCCCCAGCTTTGCAGCTTCTCGGCCACATCACTCGGGGTCTGCTTGATCAGCAGATGTGCGAAGCTCTGCTCCGCCAACTCGGTGGCGTCCAACTCTTCCGAGCGCCGGCAGGCGTCCATGCATTGCTCGATCCAGCGGCAAACGTCCTTGCCGACGTAAAACAGCATGCGGAGCTCGGCATAACGTCCCTCCAGAACGTGCCGCTCCAGTTCTTTCTGCTTTTCGTCCGAGGAGGATCCCTCCTTTATCAACGAAAGCGACGCTTTGGCGCTCTCGAGAATCTGGACGGTGGAAGACGACTCGCTGAAGGGGTGCAAGATCAGAGGAGGTAGCGGGTGGACGCCTTCTACTTCCAGTTTCGTCGGCTCGGGCATCGGACTCCAAACACCATATCGACGCGCTCACCCAAAACATGGGTTGACGCAATGCCGCCACGGGGGGAGGAGGGAAACCCTTCAGTGGGATTCCCTCAAACAAGCGGGAACGCTGCTGACAGTATCAACTTCTGTGCACCATCGCGTCAAGTAGAAGGTTCCCGGACTCTCCCTCGTCTGGGGAGGCGCAAAGGCGGCCCGCGCGCCGTGAATAGCAGAGAGGGAGGGAGTAGGCTATCAGACGTACGTACCCGCTCCGTAGGGGCTTCTTCCTAGTGGAAACAGAACCGTAGGACCAGCCTAGAAAAGTACGCTTGATCTATTGTTTTGAACGTGTCCTAAGTTCAAAATATTCCTAGCACAACTACTCATCGTACATGGAAAAAGTCCCACTACCATGTTACCCATAGTCTTGTCTGTTGCTTTCCTGATACTGCTTGTGGCGCTGACACTCAACTCGAAAAAGAAAAGCAATCGTCCCGACAACGCCCAGCTCGAGCCGTGAAGCTAGCTCCTACTTTCAACCAGGGCGCAATCTTTCCCTGCTAGGTTTGCTGCCGCTTGGATTCCAACTCTTGCCGGCAGACAGACTCAGTGCGGGAATTTCGGACAGCCCACCAAACCGCAAACACCCTTATGCTCGATTGGCGGAGGGGAAAGCTCAGGCGGCGATCAGGTTAGCCGAAAGGGGCGAACCGCTCCGAAGCTAAAAAAGCGGATTCAAGCGGGTGCTACTATAGTAGGCGCTGCTGTGACGGCCGTTGGCCCCTGCCCTTTCTTGACGTGTGGGACTCGGAGACACCCCAGCCCAAAGTTCGAAAGTTCTCATTCACGCCGGACTCGCTGAAAGTGTTCCTAATGCGGATAGCATCAATCTCTCCCGAAGGCTCCATGGTCGCCTATGCTCTCACTCATATTTGCTTAGGGCGTAGTTGTGGACGGCATACGCCAGCGGGTTCTTGGCCATGAATTCTGCCTTTAGTTCATAGGGGACGTTTTCATCACGCTTTGAGATGTTGAGATGTTTCAGTGTCTTGGAGTCATAGGGCTTCCCCAGTTTTGCGGCAATGCGTCGAGGTGCTCGGTAATGCCGATCTCGATGAAGTTGTTCTCTATCACCTCCTGGTAGTTTTCCATTGTGACTTCCACTGGAAAATGGTGCTCCATGCCGGATCGGGTATTGCAGCAGGAACTCTCCAATATCAGTCTGGGGGATGAGTGATTTGTCCTTCCAGGCAACGCCAACCCGGCGGAGGAAGTAGTAACCGGAGATCATCCTTTCAAAGGGGTCCCGCAGGATGGTGATGAACTGTGAGGCTTCGGGGTAATAGTCCGGTATCCCGAAGTGGCGTTTCTTGTTGAAGTGGCCATACAGCATTACCGGCGTCTCCCGGCTATGCACGCGGGCGAGGTCATATTTCTCCGGCATTTTGCCGTTCACGGCATCGTAATAGTGCAGCAGGAGCCCATCACCGAACCAGTCCTTAACGCACTCCAGCACGCTGGCCCCCCCGGTTTTCGGGATGTGGATCATAAACAGGGGTAAAGCGGGATCGTATTGTTTCATGGCGTGGCGTGGGTGAAACGGGGCTGTTAGGGGGGCGTCTCAGCTAAAACGTTCGGATCAACGCATCAAGAACGACGAGAGGTTCTTCGCCCACTTGCCGCATCGAGGCTGTCATTCCGGCGGGGACGCCGAAATGGTCGTGCGGCTGGATCTCACAAGCCACGGGACCAATCTCTAGAATCCCGTTCCCCATAACAACCGAGGCGGTTCGATAATGATCGATCGGATAGGAGAATCCAGCAGGATTAGCCCTCGCGATGGCTAGTTCAAGACCTCCGCTCCCGTTACGGTCCATGACGGCTGCCGGAATCAGGACGCTTCGTTGAGACGCCATCGAAGAAGCGAAGTTGTGGATCTCGCGTTCCAAGAATATGGTCGGCCCCATCTTCCAGTGGCCACGGTCTACCGTTTCTAACTCATCGACGGGGATCGGCCGCGGTTCGACGTCCATGAAAACTCCCCATCCGGCGTGCATCAGGGAACCGAAGATGAAAGGAACGTGGTGAATCTCTCCAAATGTGTTGATCCAACCGTGGCGGGTCATCGACGGAACGGGTAGGGCGTAGCCCTCGGTTACGGGCGCCTTGCAATCCCCGAGCACCATGTGCCCTTCGATCGGCCTGTATCCGAGGTGAATCTCGACGCCGAAACGGTGACGGTGGTTCGGGACGTCCAGGTTTTCAGGTGTCAGGTAGGCTAGGTTCCAAGAGTGATTGTCGCCGTAAACCAACGGCACGATCGTAATGCCTAGGTTCGGGACAATGAAACTAGCTTGCTCGGGCGCGCCGGTATCCTGGGTTAGATAGATCCCGTTGCAGCTTTGAATCCCGCTCATGGCGGCTGCAAAGTGCTCCGCAATTGTCGAAAGCGAATGATTCCCCGAGGTAGATTGCGCTTGCGAGAGGGCGTCAACCACGCGCTCCACTCCGCGGTGGTAGCGGTAAAAGCTCGACAGTACCGCCCGAAAGTCGTCCGGAACCGGTTCCATCCCCTGGTTGGCCAAGTCTTCCAATTGCTCGATGGCGCGTTGAAGATGGGCACGGGTCAACTCGTTTTCAGCAAGGTGGGATTTCAACGCCTCCCCGGTGGCGTAAAAGGAGCCGATCGTGTGAATCCGAAAGGCGTACGCGTAGAGCCTCGCTAGATCCACTTCCGTCGCTTCGATCGTATCCGTGCGGCGTCCCTGCTCGTGGCTCCGCTGTGCCTTTTCCACCAACTGGCGGTACTCCGCTGAGATCGGCCGATTGCCCATTGGCTCGTGGCCGGCCACAACGTTCACCGCAGCTCTTGGGGAACCTTCCGTAGGTTGCGAAGCTCGCACGTCTCGATCTCTCGCTGAGATCCCGCTCTTCCAACTGGGATCTAGGCAGCTTACTAGGTTTTCGGATTGACGTCCAGTCCGATGAGCTTGCCGAAGTCGCTTTGAATTCGGGCTTTAGCTTCTTCTTGCCATCCTCCGCAAACGTTCCTGTTCGATGGCAAAGCGGGGAGACATATGACTATCGATAAATCGACATACTACTAAAAGCGTATGTCGATTACTCCTTTGGTGGAATTGGCGATGGCCACTTTGTACCAATACTATCGTGTTGGGTCGTCTCAGAAACTTGCCCGGTGCGCGAAACTCGATAGCGATGAGGCCGAAAATTACAAAAGCGCCGACAAAGCCGCGGACCCTGGAGGGAATCGTCACCAGCGCTTTCGGAAAGACGAATTTTCTCCCTGACGGCTCGTTCGTGACGACTCAATGGCTGTCGCTGTTTATGATTCCCATTATTCCCCTCGGCAGCTTTCGAGTCATAAAGAGCAAGCGCTACCCAAATCACGACCGGATCTGTGAGCCGGCACCCTTCAACGCGAAGCAGGTAGGCTTGGTCTACCTTTTCGTGCTTTTCTGCGCCTGTTGGCTCCTGTTCGTCCCCGTAATGATGAGCGAGTACCTTCTGGACGCTCCGGTTTGGGTATTCCTAACCGCCCTTTGCTTCGGGCTGCCGGTTCCGGCTATCTTACCGTGGCTTGCGAGGAGGCACGCGCTGGGCAAGTTAACAGTCAGACCAGGATTTCCATTTTGGCCCTGGCACGGTGAAAGTATACACCCGCGCTGCCCCGAATACCACGTCTTTTCGCGCTGAACCCTGCACATGACCTCCGCCGGTAGGCGCCAGGGCTCGTCCATCCGCTCACAGACGTTGATTGAGCGGCCTGAACGGCGCTCCGGCCGACACTGCTCCTTGCGAAATCTTTTGGAGCCGAAAACTGTTGATCCTCGCCCGGTCAACGCTACCCGCTTGGCAGCGGCAGCGCCCAGATCCTGTGCAGCATGTCGCCGAACAGCCTGCGGTTCAGATACCCCTCGGCCAGCAGCAGCCAGTAATACCGCGCGTGCTTGACCAGCCGACCGCCGGTCTTCATCAACCTGTGTTGCAAGCTCGTCAGCGACCAACTCTTGATCCTGTTCGGCAGTCCGAGCCGCCGCCACAAGTTGCCCAGGTTGTAGGCCAGCACGCTCAGTTGTAGCCGTACCTCGTTCGCCCGGAACCGATGGCACGACAGCCTTGTCCAATGCGTGGCCTGTTTGCCTTCCTTGATCCACTGCTCCGCCGTGCCGCGCTTGTTGTAGAAGCGCACCACCGAGCGGCTTGGCAAGCTCATGCTCGTCACGATGAATCCGACCCGCGGGAACAGCTCGCCCTGGTGATGCTCGACCTTGGCGACGATCCGCCTCGCCTGCGACCAACTCTCCGCCTGATAGCGAAAACTCTTGTAGCGCACCAAGGGCTTCCGGGAGGGCCTTCCCGGCGGCCGAAACAAGATGTCTTCGATCTCCAACTCCAGGCTCTTGTTGGCCGGAATGCGAATGGCGTACTGTACTCCGCGTTCCTCCGAAGCCTCATAAACTTCCGGCTTGGCAAAGGCCGCATCGCCCCGGAAGGCGACCTGCTTGCCCGCAGCCTGTTGGCGCTCGATCTCCGGCAACAATAGCTCATCCCAGTCCTCGGCGCTGTGCACGTTGCCGGGACGCAGCTTGGCAGCGAGGCAATCACCATGACCGTTGAACAAAAGTAACGGGTGATAGCAGACCGACTCGAAGTGTCCGTTGTAGGCACTGCCTTCCTGTTGGCCATGGACCGGACTCTCGGTGGAGTCCATGTCCAGAACGACCCGCTCGGAGTCGTCGAACGCTTCCGCTTGCCCGACCAGCTCTCGGTTCAGCGCCATCAGCCCCAGCAGGTTCTCTTCGCTCGCCAGCATCTCCGTCTCGAAGCTGTGCAGCGTCGAGGTCAAGGCCGCACCGCGATCCCAGATCTTCTGCGAACCGATCAGCCGAAACGTCGGATCGATCGAAACCCGCTCGGCGTCGTTGAGGTCCTCGTAGCCCGCCAAGCGGCTGTAGACCGACTGCCGCAACAGATCAGCGAGCGTGAACTGCTTGTTTGTGCCTTGCCGGGAGTCGCTGAGATGCTCGTCAATCAGTTCTCCGAGACCGAGCCGTTCGTCCAGTTCGCGAACCAAAATCAGGCCACCGTCGGAAGTGACGTGCGATCCCTGGAAATCGACTTTCAACAAGCCGTTGAAACTTAGCTGGAATGGCTTGGTTTGTTTTTCACCCATTGGGTGTTGGCCTCCCTGGCGTCCTCATCGGGCTCTAGCCCCTATGAATAAAGACGCTCAAGGCCGCTGGAAGGTCGGGATGTCAAACACCAAATTGAAAATGCGGGTCAGAGTATGCTCGTTCGCCGACCTTCGCTCAGTCCGGTCGGTGCAGCCCACGAAGTAACGAGTCAAGGGCGCCAACTCAAGCGTCAGCGGGCTGGAACTTCGCGTTCAGGCAAGAGGGCCCCAGGGTTCAGCTCTCGCACCTTCCTTCCCCGGCAGGTGCCTCGAATCGCTCCCGAACCCAGGCCATAGCTTCATCTTTGGTCTTCACTGTTCCTTCGAGCTGCGCGTCCTCGACTTCCGTCAGGATCTTCTTGAACGCAGGGCCCGGTTTGTAACCCGCCGTAATCAAGTCCTCGCCCGTAGCGAGACGCGGCGGGCGAAGCTCTTCCTTCGGTAGTTCGGCCTGTTTGCCCCGAACGAAGTCGTAGTTGGCGAGATTTCGGTGGCTGCTGAGACAGTCCAGCCGGTGGAGCTCCAAATGGTTGCCGAAATCGGGCAGCCGAAGGAACTTCTTGAGCTTGCTCTCTCTCATCTGGGTGACGTGGCCGAAGCGCATGTGGTGTTGGACTAGTGCCGTCACCTGTTCGATCTCTGCCTTCGAATACCGCAGCCGTTCGAGAGCCTGCACAGTCAACCGTACGCCCTCCTCAACGTGGCCATCAAACCGGATCCGCTCGGCGAAGCGAATCGTGGCCGGCTTACCCACGTCGTGCAGCAACACTCCGAGCGCCAGGGCCACCGAGGGATTCTCGAGCTGTTCCAGCATCAGAAGCGTGTGGGTCCACACGTCGCCCTCGGGATGGAACTGCGGAGCTTGAGGCACGCCCTTCATCACCCCCACTTCCGGCAAGATCGCGCCAAGCAGTCCCGTCTCATTGAGCAGCTCGAACCCCCGGCGCGCGCCGCCCTCGGTTAGGATGCGGTTCATCTCGTCGCGAATTCGCTCGGCCGAAATCTCGCCGATTTCGTCACAGTGGGCCTGGATGGCTTCCATCGTTTTACTCTCGATGTCGAAACGCAGCCGCGCCGCGAATCGAACGGCCCGCAGCATACGGAGCTTATCTTCCGCCAATCTCTCAGCGGGAGCTCCGATTGCCCGAATAAACGGGGATTCCAGATCCTTGCGGCCGCCGACGTAGTCGTGATACTTCTCCTCAACTGGATCGAACAGTAGGCCGTTGATCGTGAAATCCCGCCGCTGAGCATCCTCCTTTGCACTTCGCGTGAAGCTGACGCTTTCAGGACGCCGGCCGTCAAGGTAGTCGTGCTCGCGTCGAAATGTCGCTACCTCCACCTGGGCGCTCCCCGATCGGACCAGCACGACGCCGAACTTGGCACCCACGGCGACCGAATCAGGAAAGGATGCCTTGATCTGCTCGGCAAGTGCGTCCGTCGCGACGTCGTAGTCCTTGGGTGTTGTCCCCAGGAACATATCGCGAACACATCCCCCCGCCAGGTAAGCTTCATGGCCCAGACCGCGAAGCCGGTCGATGATCTCACGCGCGAGCTGCTGGGCTGTCATCTGATGTTGAGACGGGCTGGCGTGGGGGTGACGGATTCCACTTGAAGGACCACCCCCGGAGCGGCCGATCAGCCGGCCTACGACCCAGCCTCGCCGCACTTTCCCTTGCCCGGCAGCGCCCCCGGGTTTTCGTGGACGCGCTCCTTACGGCCATGTCTCATGGCGGATGCTAGCCCGACGGACGACTCACCGTAGCGATCTCGAAGTGCGTCCGCGGCACGCAATGCGCTGCTCCACTTGGCCTTGCCGCGTCGCCCCAGAAGGCCGAGCTGGCCTTCCTTTTGCTGTAGCGATCCCACGTGAACGCCGAGCAATCGAACGGCCCGCGGCACCTCCCAGTTTCGCCGAAACAGTTCCCGCATCGTCCGAAGAATCACGATGTCGAGCTGAGTGGCTTCTTCGAGCGTTCGAGAGCGCGTTATCGTAGAAAAATCCGAGTAGCGTAGCTTCAGTTGAACCGTGCGTCCGTACAGGCTGTATTCGCGCAGGCGCCGCCCCACCATTTGCGAGAGCTTGGCCAGCGTAGCCTCGATAAGCTGCGTATCATTCGTGTCTTCCCGGAAAGTGGTCTCGTGGCTGACCGATTTGGGAATCTCCCGCGACCCGATTTCGCCCTCGAACCAAGCGCCGGCATCCAGCCCCTTCGCTTTCCCCGCCAACGCGAGACCCACCTTGCCCCAGTTTGATTCCAGAAAAGCTTCGTCTAGGTCCGCCAGTTGCCCGATGCGATGAACGCCCCGGTCGCGCAGACTCTTCTGCGCCACCTTGCCGACCCCGGGAATTCTGCCGACATCGAGTGGCGCGAGGAAGTTCGCTTCTACTCCCGGCAGCGCCCACAAGACACCATTTGGCTTCGCCATCGCGGACCCGATTTTGGCTACCAGCCGTGACGTGCCAATGCCGATCGAGCAGGGCAGTTTGGTCTCGGCCCGGACGGACTCGTGAATGCGGTGGGCGGCTGCTAAGGGGCGCCCGAACAGGCGCTCCTCGCCACTCATGTCGAGGTAGGCTTCGTCGATTGAAACCATCTCCACACGGGGCGAAAAGCGGCACAGAATAGCGTGTGTCCGCTGTGAATACTCGCGGTAGCGCTCGGGGTGCCCCTCCATGAAAATTGCCTGCGGGCAGAGCCGGTGCGCGCGCCGCAGCGGCATCGCCGAGTGCACGCCATACCGGCGCGCCGCGTAGGACGCCGCAGCGACGACTCCACGCTCCGGTCCGCGGCCACCGACAATGACCGGCTTGCCCTTTAGGCTGGGATCGGAAAGCTCTTCGACCGACACGAAGAACGCATCCATGTCAACGTGGAAAACGGTCTTGTCCGACATGGCGTGTTTCAGAAAGGGGCCGCCCTTGCCGCCGGTTTCGTTTGGCGAACGGCTCGGGGGATGCGAGCTCCGTGCTGTTCTACTTCACACTTACGCACTCATTGTCTTTGATGTAGAAGCGAAGAAGTAATTCCGCGCTTGCCGCGATACCAATCCGGCTAGTTGTGACAATTTCGAAGGGTGGTCTTCGACGAGGCGTCCTCACTTGAAGGCGACCGTCCGTAACATCGGCGCCGTAGTGCTCTCGCGTGATACCCATTGCCAGCGTCAACTTGCCCGGGCCCGATGCCAAATCGCGCAAGCTTTTCGCCTTAGGCCGCCTCTCTCGCATTTCCTCCAGCCCGCAGACCGGCTCCAACGCGCGAATCAGCACGCAGCCCGGTCGGCCCTCAGCCTCGGCTACAAGATTGAGGCACTCGTACATCCCGTAACACAGATACACATAGGCATGACCCGCCGGGCCGAAGATAGCCGCCGTTCGCTTGGTCCGGCCCCGGGCCGAGTGTGCTGCCTTGTCGCCCTCCCCGAGATAGGCTTCTGTCTCAACGATCTTGCCGGCTAGAACATTGCTGTCTAGGCGGTGAACGAGAATCTTGCCCAGCAGATCCCGAGCGACGACAGCCGCTTGGCGCGCAAAAAACCCGCGCCCCAGGATCCGAGTCTTAGAGAGAAGTTCAGCGGAGGTCATGAAACCCCAGTCCTACCAGTCTCGTGGCACAACTTGATAGCCACGCTGCGGCGACTACTCCGCCACCGCCGACGCTCGCTTGGCCTCTCCGACGTACGAGCGGATAACGCTTCGGAGTGCGGTACGCAGTTTCTTCATCACGGGCCACCCCCCGGGACCGCCCGCAGCGATCCTCCGTTCGCCGATCTGATGGACCGGCATCAGTTCGCGGGTGGTCGAGGTGATGAAGACTTCATCTGCTTCGGAAAGATCGTCCAGCTTGAGAACTCTTTCCGCCACCGGCGTGTTGGGAACTTCCAGTTCCTCCAACATGAGGGCCCGTGTGACTCCCGGCAACGGACCCGACTCAAGCGGGGGCGTGTACGTTTTGCCCTCGATAACTGCAAAGATATTGGCTGAGGTGCACTCGGCGACTTCTTCTCGCTCGTTAAGCAGGATCACTTCTCCAAAACCCTCCCGCTCTGCCGTCTCTCGCATCGTCAGGTTGTGCGCCCAGGAAAGAGTCTTCGTCCCTGCAAACGGAGACTCGGCGTGTCGGGCCTGCTCGGCGACGCCCAATGCGACAGACTCCTGCCACTGCTCAAGCTCGCTCGTCAGGGCCACCAAGTCAGAAGCGTTCCCTGTCCCAGGCCCCGCCCAAAAACCTCCTTCGCTTCGGAACACGCACAGCCGCATGCTGGCTTCTCGAGCGCCGTTAGCGTCGACCAAACGCAGCAGGTTCTTGTGGACGCGGCTTCTGTCCCTAGGCAGCTCGACGTGAAGCAGCGAGGCGTCTCGCTCCATCCTTTGCCAGTGTCTTTCGAACGCAAACGGTACGCCTTCGTAGATGCGAAGCGTAGTAAACACACCCCAGCCCGCCAGCAAACCCAATTGCCCCGGCAGCAGGATCTTTTCGTCCGAGCGTACTATTTCATCGTTCGAAAGAACGTAGGGGTGCATCTGCCGTCATTATCTCGAAAACGATCGCCCTGCGAGTCGTAGGATCGGACGCACGACTACAGCCCGGAAAGGTTACAACTGAGGGCCAACCGCAAGACCAGCGCCCTAGGCGGCTGGGACAATCGAGATCTGTCGGTACTTCGATCGTTGTGGCGCACACCGACGGCAGAGACTATCAGGATCTCAAACTAATCAAGTTCGTGGCGTCGTTCAGTTCGCGAACGGCGCCACGACAGCGTACAAGCCTCGAGATAGACCCAGGCCGCTACTTGGCCCGGAATCGGAACGTGTTGGAGTAGTCCGAAACCTCTTCCCCCTGGAGAGTTTGACGGAACGCCTGGACGCGGTAGTAGTAAGTTCCTCGGGGTAGGGTCTCACCGTAGCTGGTCTCTCCCGCGTTGAATGTCTGAATTAGTACCCAGGTTGAAAACCTCCCCTTCAGGCTTATCCTGTATTGGATAACTCTAACAGTGGCAATCAAGGGTGGGAAAGTACTACACTGTCCCTACTTTGGCGCACAACCTTACTGCGCCGAGGACCAAGGAAAGGGACAAGAATGAGAGCCTATCTGGGATTTGTTTTGTTGTTGACACTACTAGCCGGTTTCGGCTGTCAGCCCGCGAGCCAGCAGCCAGACCCTGAAGCAAAGGCGGCGGCCATGGCGGCCGATCGCGCGGGAATCGACACGTTACGCAGTGCCTATCAGAGCTCCTTCAATAGCAACGATGCCTCCGCGGCCGGAGCCCACTTCACCGAATCCGCCGTTTCCATGCCGCCGAATGAAGAAGCGCTTATGGGACGGCAAGCGATCACGGACAACATGGTGGCCATGTTCGAAGGTATGGGCGCCGAGCTGACGATCTCGTCGGAAGAGGTTGAGGTAGCCGGTGATTGGGCCTTCGACCGTGGCGCTTATACGATGAAGCTGACGCCGAAGGGGGACGGCGAGCCGATGGAAGACAACGGGAAATACATCGTCATCCTCGAAAAACAAGCGGACGGCTCCTGGAGAATCGCGCGCGAAGTGTGGAACAGCAACAACCCGCTTCCAGGGTCGCCGGGGTAGGAATCGCCCAGGTTCGAATCGTCGTCGGGTAACGTAGACGCCCAGCGATTCGGGCGAGGAAGCGTCGGAAGTAGAAACGGGAACCCGACCGGGTCGCGTTGTAAGCCTAGATCCGGCTTGGCCTCGAAAGTGGGGACTGCCCTGCGGAACTGATCGGTCCCAAACCACGGTTGCCGAGGTCTAGACTACGGCTCGACACCAAGGAGTCGAGCCGGCGGGTCCAGGGGGGACTACCGTAGAGCGATCCTTCGATCTCGAACGTGGGCACCTGCTTACGCCCCTGATTGTGATTCATAACGGCTCGCGCGGCGTCCTCGTCGCTGTCGATCTTGATCTCTTCAAAGTCAATGTTATTGGCTTTGAGGAGACGCTTTGCGCGGTAGCAGTCGGGACACCACGTCGAGCTGCGCATCTTGATTGCCAAAGGCTTTGTTCGCTCGCTGTCTCGTCGACGCCTTAGGTGGACGCGAGGGCTTCGAGCTTGCTCCGAAGCGCTTCCTTGGGAACGACGCCGATGGTACTATCCACCATCTGTCCCTTGTCGAAGAACAAAACCGTCGGAATCGACCGGACGCCGAACTGCTGTGCGGTGACGGGATTCTCGTCAACATTGAGTTTTCCCACTTTGGCAGCGCCATTCACTTCGGCCGCCAGCTCCTCGATCACCGGACCGAGCACCCGACAGGGGCCACACCAAGCCGCCCAGAAATCCACCAGAACCGGCTTTTCGCTTTCCAGCACTTCCTTCTGAAAGTTCTCATCGGTCAATGTTATGTAGCCGGGATTCGTTGCCATCGATTCTTACCTCCTGTTTGATTAGATACATTTACCCCTTCAGGGGATGCAGGAAAGTGAGCACTCTCATCCATGATACGGAGGTGAGGCATTCCCCTTTCAGAATGGTGAGTGTGTCAAGTTTCTCCGTTAAGGCGATGGATGACGAGTTCCCTCACACCACCTCCATTCCTGTCCACGTTGGGGGGCGCGGAGATAGGAAAACGCGGGCTTAGAAAAACTGGATCCCTGCAAAAAACCTGCGCGAACTTGTGACGGCACATTCTCGCGATCCGGTTGCATAGCGGATCAGAGCGGATTCGAGCGGATTACCGCTAAGAATCTTTCCCCCTCGACGCACGACCCCTTTTTCTACCTCCATTCTAAACCACGAAGACTAATCTTCCGGGTCCGATCAGCGCTATGTCGTTGATTCTTTGGGGTCGGGAGTGACGTGACGCTTGGCCAGAGCGCGCCGGTTTTTGGCGGTTGGTCGGTGGAGAAGGAGGCTGGCCGCTGCATAGACCGCTGGCCCCACCCCCCGTGCCCCGATCGGCCGTCCCCGGGGGCGATCGATCGCCGCGCGCTGCGGGAAAGTGCGCGTCCCATATACAGAACAGACCCGCCGGGTGAGTAGAAAAGCCGCGGGTCTGGAAACGGTACCAGCCCCGCGCTACAGAACTTCAGAATAGCGAGCATGTCAAGTGTCTCCGGTGGGGGTACCGCCGAGACCCTAACTCGCCTTCAGCCACGGTGAATTCAGCACGTGAAGAACTACCACCACCACCACTACCCAGACGGCGCGCCCACCGAAGGTCCCGAGCCGCCTCGCGCGCGACCAGTAATAGGCGCAGGCAACGCCAATCAAGGCCATCTCCACGAACCACCACCCTACGGGCATTGACCGCCAAAGTCCGAGGCCAAGGTGAGTTTCCGAGCCGGGCCAAAGCGCCAAGTCGCTGGGGTGCATGACCCAGTCCAAAACGAAGTGAGAGAACACGGCCAGCCCTATCGCCAGCGCGACCAGGCGGCCGCGGCGCAAGAACAGCAACGCAAACAACGCGGACCACACCAACGACATCACCAGCGAGTGCGACCAGTCGATGTAATCAAGCGAAAAGCCGGGGGACACTCCGGGAGTGATCGACACGCGCTCGATTCCCAGAAGAACAAACGGACCGAAAAGGATGTCTAACACGCCGACCCCCGCGACCAATCCCCAGGTGGGAGCCTCCGGCACCCTGGCCTTCAGCGCCAAAGCAGCGGCGAAGTGACCTGCGTACATGGCTCTACTCCGTCCTGTTTCTCTTCCTCGGACGGTCCAGCCAACCGAGAATCGGAATCGGGATCAGGAAAGAAACGAGGGCGAAGATGGCGAATCCCATGTCGGTCATTGTGGCCTACCTCCGACCGCGATTCACACAGCATCGCCGATTTCGTATCTGGTCGGCAACTGCCGCGGGGAAATGATTAAGCCGGGGCTAACGATCTTGTGGTTCAGCGGCGGGCCGCGCAGCAGACCGTCCGTTGCAAGCGCTTGTTAGGCAGCACGCCGACGACATGAAGGCTATCGCTAGAGTTTTGTAGTGTAGTCATTGAGGAACTTCTCAACCTCCGAGACGCCAACGGGCGACAGATATACGATCTCTTCGGCGCGGTCATACTCGATACACTTCGATTGATGCAGTGGCCTGAGTACGTCACGACGAAAACTTGCCATGTGCGAGTGTTCACTCCATTCGAACAGTTCCTCGGACAGGGCGGCAGATTCCGGTTGCGAGTAGAGCAGAAGCATCACCTTCTGCTTGTAGTTCATGCTGGTGCGGAGAACTCGCTTCTTTCCGCCAACTTCCCAAATGTCTTGGACCTGCTTTGTTGCAAGCGAATCCACCATTGCTTGCGCATCCTCGATTGGCAAGTTGTGGAACACCCGAATGAGCTCGCACATCACCCAATCGCACATCCGTACGATGGTTGCGAGATCGATTGAGTTCGGTTCGATGTCGCCGCCCACATGCCCGATACCTCTCTTCCCACGCATGGTGTTCAGGAAGACCAAGGCGCGAGGGATAAGAACACGCAGAGACTCTGGTCCCTTCGCAGCATCAACGGTGATCAACTTGCGACATGCGTCAGGAAAGTTGGGGATGTGTGTTCCGAAGCGAACACTTGCACCCGTGAGTTCGTGCTGAAGGAGCCGGATCACTGACTCGCAAAACTTCCCCGCGCTAAGACCTGCAGCGTCGAGCGATGCACCGAACGCCGCCTCGCGGTGCCGGCGCTTGATCTCGACGTAGGCATTGATGATTCTGCTACGAAACTTTGACGGCGCGTTTTCGAGAGCACTTTCTAGCCCGCTCTTAGGTGCTAGTGTAGTGCCACATAAATAACTGGACAATAACACCCTTTTCACGGTAGGATGGTTTATGTGGCCATCCGCTGACGCTCTACCCCTCACCGCTCCGCAGCGAAACGCTCTTCGTCGCCTGGTTCGAGGAGGCAACACAGCCCAGAAAATGGCCTTACGGGCAGGCATTGTTTTGCTGTGTGCGCAGGGGTTGGCGAACCACGCCATTGCCCGCGAACTCGGCGTCAACCGCAAGACCGTCATCCTGTGGCGAAAGCGCTTCGCCCAGTCCGGCCTCGACGGACTCCGCGATCGGACGCGCCCCGGACGCAAACCGGCGCTCTCCGCTGAATTCGTCCAATGCATCCTCGATACAACGCTTCACGAGAAGCCCCGGGCGGCCACGCATTGGAGCACCCGCACCCTCGCCAAGCACTTGGGCGTCTCCAAGATGGCCATCCAGCGCGTCTGGAAAGCGCACGGACTGCAGCCCCATCGCCTCGAAACTTTCAAGCTCAGCCGCGACAAGCAGTTCGTCGAGAAACTCCGCGACGTGGTCGGTCTGTACTTGAATCCGCCCGAGCACGCGCTGGTGCTCAGTGTCGATGAGAAAAGTCAGATCCAGGCCTTAGACCGCAGCCAGCCGGGACTGCCCCTGAAAAGGGGTCGTGCCGGCACCATGACCCACGACTTCAAACGACATGGCACAACGACGTTGTTCGCCGCCTTCAATGTGCTCGACGGCAAGGTGATCGGCGAGTGTCTGCCGCGACATCGGCACCAGGAATTCCTCAAATTCCTACGCAAGATCGACCGCGAAACGCCACCGGCGCTGGAGCTGCATCTGATCGTGGACAACTACTCCACGCACAAGCATGAGCAAGTGAAGAAGTGGCTCGCGAAGCACCCCCGCTTCCACTTTCACTTCATTCCCACGTCTTCTTCTTGGCTCAATCTCGTCGAGCGCTGGTTCCGCGAGCTGACACAGAAGCGCATCCGCCGCGGCGTGTTCCGCAGTGTTCCCGAACTCGAGGCCGCCATCCACGAGTACCTGGAAGCGAGCAACCAAGCGCCCAAACCCTTTGTCTGGACAGCTCCGGCACAAGATATCCTCGCCAAAGTCGAGCGCGCCGCCAAAACCCACGCCATTGTCCAGAACCGTTAGTGGCACTACACTAGCGTATTCGTACTGGCCATCAGAGTTCTTCGTTCTCACTAGAAGCTTATTGTGAATGGCGCGGCGCAAAGGAGTGGAGAGCTCATTGAGAGTGTACGTGTGAGCCAGGCTATGCTCCGCGTGCGCCTGAATCTCGCTGATGGTCTTTGCCTTTGAGAAGAAACCCGCGGAGACCAAATCTCGCAGCATTGCTCCCGGACCGGGACGCCGGGACGATTTCACTGCGCTCTTTCTAGTCGACTTTGACTTTTGCTTCGTCGAAACGGCGGCCGTCGGTGCTGTTGCCTTGTTTCTAGACCTGGACTTTGTCTTTGTTCCTGTCTTCGCCTTCTTCTTTGGACTTCTTCGCTTGGGCGAGGGCGATGCTGCTCCACCATCGTCGCGGTGAGCCAAGTATTCCTCCCCGGGGGCCATGATGCGGTACTCAAAGCCCTTTCCTTTTGAAACGCGGTTCAGCAAGTTCGTCGCTTTTCCGAGAGCCATGCTAACCGCCGCAGCTGATGTGCTGATCCGGAACTTGTCAGTCAGGATCTTGGCGATTTCACTTGGGCCTAGACCATCTACACCGTGGTGGTCGTGCGCGATCTGAAGAATCATCAAAGATCGATCGAGAGTTTTTGCACCTGATGTAACTCCCGGGTGCTGCGTCGAGTCGATTGACTCAACCAAGACGTCAGCGGATGTTCGCTCATCAGCCGCCCTAGAACGGCTGTGCTTGTTCTTTGGTGGACCAGCTGGCCTTCTTGGGTGAACTTTCCGTTGCTCCGGTGCATCGCCGGTCAGCATATCTAGCGCTCGGTTGAAAGCCGCATCCTGCATACTTTCCGGAACCTGCTTAGCGATCTCTGCCGCTTGCTTAAAGAGCTCTTTAAGATCGGGAACCGTTTTCTTTGCCATCCTTACACCCCACCGGCTGCCTTTATGTCTGCATAACTACTATTTAGGCTGACCGGGATAAAACTGGTCTGGATTAGCCCAAGACGAAGCCGCCGACGCCAAACCGGGCGGCAACCACTTTGTTTGCAATGACTTCCTACGTGTTCCACAACTTCCTCCCATTTTATGCCGACCGGCCGGTCCGGATGATCCCACCGCTCTCGCTGCAGCCGGCTTGTGCAAGCTGCTAGGGGCCTGCGGACCCCTCGACGGCCGCGGTTCAGCACGTGGGTGTAGACCATGGTGGTCTTGGTGTCCTCGTGCCTTTGTTACGACGCCTGGCCTCTAAGAGGCTCTAGCCCTTCCGATGGGACTGGATCAATTATGGCAGATAGATCTTCCCTTTTAGGGGGCTCCCAACAAAACCCGAGCTGCAGTGAAACGATTCGATCGGCAATACCGGAAATTGGAGGGAGACGCCCCATTACTCAAGCAGGAAATCGCCGGCCCGGATTTCTCACAAATTTCGCTCGCTCGCCACAAACCCCATTGTTTTCGTAGGGGCCGACCACCGTGTCGGCCCACAACCGCCAGTACATGGTGTTCAAACACTATTGGGCAGGCACAGTGGCCTGCCCCCACGCGTTCGTCGCGAGAATTGCGGGCCCCAATACTCGTCAAATAGGACAAGCGAGCCCGGGAAGCGCAGTAGGATACTAGCCCAGGCTGGAGCTGTCGGGCAGACCCCGTGCCTGAGCATTTTCCTGCGCCCCTCCGGGGCTTGCTCGCTTGTGCATGCCGAACCCACGGTTTCGCCTAGCGGCTCCACCGTGGGCTATTATCCTACGCCCCCTGCGGGGGCTGAAGCACAGTAAGTGGCGAGTATTGCGGGCTACTCGCGCGACCCTGGCGTCCGATAATCCTGTGCTAGCTTGAAAGCTGATGCATACAGAACGAACGGCTAAGGCTTCTGTTATGCCGATTCGCTCGGTTGTGCTGGTCCTGCTTTCTGTAGTTTCGGCTGTGGCGGCACAACCAGTGGCCGACCCGGAGCCCAAAACTGCTGAAGAGAAGCTGCTGGGCGCGCCTTGCCGCGGCCCCTATCAGCTCAGCCGCGAGACAATGGCTGCTACGCGCGAGATCAACCGCAAGCAGGACGTGGCCATGAAGCGCGGCGACTCCCAAACGGCGGTCGCCATGCGCAAGGAGCTGATTCGCAACCACTGCCACGGTCAATACCTGTGGTTCTATTTGGCCGAGTTGTATGTCGAACTCCGCCAACACGGCGACGCCATCGCGGTCCTCGAATACCTCTACGGCAAGAAGAACAACGAGGTGGATCGGCGGCTGCGGACCAAAGGCAACGCGTTACATCCGTTAGCAGAGTCTCAGGAATTTCAACACTCGTCGCTCACTCAAAAGCTTGCCGCGGACCGCGAGCAAACGGCCAGGCGCAGACAGAAATTTCAAAGGAAACTCGCGGCTTTGCCCGCGGAAGGGAAGCCTCCGGCCGACTACGTCGCCAAGGACGCGTGTCCATTCGAGTGCTGCGTCTTCCGTACTTGGGATGTCCACGCCGACACGGCGCTTTACAGCAAGCCGAATGGCGAGACCGTCCTAGGCCGTGTCGCGAAAGGGGATAAGGTCGAAGGGCTGACGGGCGAAGTACATATCCGGCCGATTCCCATAGCCGTGCGACAGCCGCCTGCCTACTCGAAGGCTCCAACCGCCGGCTCGATCGTTTTCCTACTGGATTCCCTGGGCGAGGGCATTGGGCGCGTGTGGCTTGATGGCAAAATCCTAGAGCTCGATGTTTCCGGGAATATCCACGACCATTGCCCGTTCCCGGATAAACGCTGTTGGGGAGAATATCTCTATCCCGTCACCCAGGACGAGCGCTGGGGCACCTGGTGGGTGAAGGTCAAAACCGACGGCGGTATCGTCGGCTGGACGAAAGACACCGAGAACTTCGGCAACATGGGCGGCTGCGGTTAAGCGGAGACAATCTCCGCCTATGGCGGCCACAATCGAAAGCCGAATTTGAACCGGCGTCCGGCGTCCGCTAGAATGACACTAGATATGCCAATCTTCGAATACCAGTGCTTCGATTGCGGGACCAAGTTTGAAGAGATCGTCCTGAGCCGCCGGGAACAATCCGAGAATTCTACGGCTTGCTCGGACTGCGGAAGCTCCGCCGTCGAGCGCCTGCTGTCGACGTTCGCCGCCCACACTTCGTCGGACACGGACACGTGTTTCAACAAGGCCGAGGGTATCTGCCAAGCCGGCGGCGGAACCATGCCCTGCGGCAACGCGTAGGCGAAACGAACCCAAGCGAACCCATTTTCGGGCCCGCCCACGAGAACGTAGGTAGAATCGCAGGCTAGAATCAAGGTTGCCGTATGCCGATCTTCGAGTATCGTTGTAGCGATTGCGAGACCAAGTTTGAGGAACTGGTTTTGAGCCGGAACAGCGAACCGGTCGTCTGTTCCTGCTGCGGCAGCGCGTCCGTCGATCGCCTGTTTTCAACCTTCGCCGCTCAGACGTCTTCAGCCGGCTCTCCATCGGCCCTCGCCTGCGGGCCCTCAAGTGGAATGGCTTGACGCCCCCGTTAGCCGCCGGTCGGCGGTCGTGCCGGAAACGATCCTTGGCTATAAGTAACCAGGCTCGCCCAGCGGTTGTGTCCTCTGACCACGGATCCCCTTCGGACGTTCTAACTCGCATTCCTCACCGATTTCGGGGATTCACGACAAAGCCCGTTGTTCTCGTAGGGGCCGACCCCCGTGTCGGCCCATCACCGATTCGTACACATGGGTCGGTCCGAATTTGTCCAAAAGATTGCGCATCGATACTACTGGGCGGGCACAGTGGCCCGCCCCTACGAGCATCTCTTGAAAAAGGCAGGCCAACTCTTCCCCGTCGCCAGCCCGCTTTTCGCGCGATCGCAAGCTGGCTGACGCTCGTCGCATGCTTGTTTTCCATCGCCGGCTCGGCTGCCGGCGGAGAACCCGTCCGGGCCCGGCACGCGATGGTCGTCTCGGCGGAAGACCACGCCACCATGGCCGGCCTTCGAGTTTTGCGAAAGGGCGGCAATGCCGTCGACGCGGCGATTACTGTGGGTTTCGTCTTGGCCGTTACGCACCCCATAGCCGGCAACATCGGTGGCGGCGGTTTCATGCTGATCCGCTTGGCGGATGGCCGCTCCACCTTCATCGATTTTCGGGAGCGAGCGCCGGGCGCCGCGACCCGAGACATGTTCCTCGGTGACGACGGCAAACCCACCAACGACAACGTTGTCGGATATCGCGCGGTTGCTGTACCAGGTACGGTCCGAGGCTTCGACCTTGCCCGCGGGAAATATGGCACGAGGCCCTGGGCCGAACTGGTTAAGCCGGCCGTTCGGCTCGCCCGCAAGGGCTTCCCGGTTAGCCAGGGTCTGGCAGAGAGCCTGCGTGCTAGTGCTAGGCTGCCGCTCTTCGCCGCGTCTCGCCGGATCTTTCTGCGCGATGGGCGACCGTACGAACCTGGCGAGCGCTTCCGTCAACGCAAACTTTGCGCGACGCTCAAGCGAATCGCGCGGCGCGGCCCCAGTGAATTCTACGTCGGCAAGACAGCACGCCTGATCGCGGCCGACATGAAGGAAAACGGGGGTCTGATCACGATGGCGGATCTCGCGGAGTATGAACCCGTTGAGCGGCGACCTCTGGTGGGCCGTTACCGCGACTTTGAGATTCTCAGCGCACCACCGCCTAGCTCGGGCGGAGCCGGGGTCCTACAAATGCTGAACATGCTGGAGGGAACCGGCTACGCGAGGGGCGGCGCTGGATCTGCCTCTTCGATCCACTACGTGGCCGAGGTCATGCGGCGTTTCTTTGCCGATCGCGCGGAGCATTTCGGCGATGCGGATTTCACCAATGTCCCGATCAAGAAACTCACCGGCAAGCAGTACGCGGCTGATCGGCGATCGTCTATCCGGCTAGACCAAGTGACCCCCAGCGACGAAGTTCAGCCTGGTCGGCCCTTCGATAATGAGAGCTCCGAGACTACGCACTACTCGATCGTCGATGCCGAGGGAAATGCCGTAGCCGTCACGTACACACTTAACGGATTTTACGGTTCGGGAGTCACTGCGGAGGGAACGGGCGTCCTCCTGAACAACATCATGGACGACTTCACGAGCAAGCCGGGCGAGCCCAATATGTTCGGGCTACTGCAAAGTGAGAAGAACGCCATTGAACCGCGCAAGCGCCCGCTGTCGGCCATGACACCTTCGATTGTGACCCGCGGCGGCAAGCTGTTCATGGTGCTCGGGGCGGCGGGTGGGCCGACGATCATCTCTACTGTGCTCCAGATCATTACGAACGTCACCGATTTCGGTATGAACCTGAAGCAGGCGGTCGATTCCCCGCGCTTCCATCACCAGTGGATGCCCGACGAGCTGAGAATCGAGGATGGCGGCTTTTCACCGCAGACGATCGAAGGACTAAGGAAGCGCGGACACAAGCTCAAGTTCGTGAGTCCGATGGGCCGCGCCATGGCGATCCAGCGCGACGGCGAATGGCTCGTGGGAGCGGCGGACTCCCGCTCGGAAGGAACCGCCAGGGGATATTAACTTCGCAAAGATAGAGTAGGGATGGACCTCTCGTCCCTCGCGAGCTATTGGGCCCTACAGCCCCTCGATCAAATGCCCGAGCTTCTCTTTTTTCGTCCGCAGGTATTCAGTGGCACGCTTGTCCGTAGTTCCCTCGCAGGGCACGCGCTCTTCGACGGCGAACCCGGCAGCTTCGAGGGCTTCCACCTTGGAGGGATTGTTCGAAAGAAACCGGACTGCGGTCAGGCCAAAGTAGCGCATCACGGCGACCGGCAGTTCATAGCTGCGCTGATCCGGTTCGAAGCCCAGTTTTTCGTTGGCTTCGACCGTGTCCGCGCCTTCATCCTGAAGCTGGTAAGCCATCAGCTTGTTGATAAGACCGATGCCGCGTCCTTCTTGCGGGTCGTAGATCAGCAGGCCGCGGCCCTCTTCGGCGATCTTTTCCAGCGCCATGGCGAGTTGCGGTCCACAATCGCAGCGCGAGCTGCCAAAGACGTCGCCCGTCAGGCACTGCGAGTGAATGCGGACAAGTGGAGCAGGGCCGGGACCAGAAAAGCTGCCCATCTTGAGGGCCACAATCTCCTGATCACTGCCGTTCCCGGAGCGGCGGAACCCGTAGATCCGAAACTCCCCGAAGCGGCATGGGAAAGCGGCTTCAGCCACCTTGCTGATCGGTTGCGCGGGCTTTGATGCTGCTTTCACGGAATGGGACACTGAAGCGGAGGGCGCACCCTTTTTGTCAGGGCCTTCCGAGTATTAACATTATAGGGGAGGTCTACGAGCCTGGATTTGTTCCGACAGCCGCTGATGGGACGCCGTTCGGCGGTGGCGGTGCCTGACGAGTCCGGCACCCGGCCACTGCGCCGCTTGGCGAGAAAAGCGGGCTAGGTTCCTGACGCGAGTACCACTACCATGGGCCCCGAACGCGAACTTCTAGTTGGCCTGCTCGTCAAGCTGGCCGTGGTGGCCTCGATGGCGAGCATCATGCTGCGCTGGTCGTTCGCGAAGACGATGCTTCTCAGGGAGCGCCGTACGATCCGCCAACGTTTGCAGCTCGGCTTGTTGTTCGGCGGAGTCTTCCTGTCTGGGACATTGATGCGACTCGTTCTGGGCTACAAAGCGACCGAGTTGGGTCTGGAAGGGGCATTCGTCTCTGGCTTAGTCGGAGGCTATGTAACCGGAGCGGTGGCGGGCGGCCTGGTGGGTCTAGCCGCTTTGATTGGCCCCGGTAGTGAGTGGCTTGCCGTTCCCCTGCTCGTGGGGGTCGGGGCTCTGGGCGGATTGCTGCGCGACTTTGCCCCGGGGCCGGAGGAAGTTTGGCGCTTCTCGCCGTTCTTCCCCTTCGCGATCTCGAATTGGTTTATTCGCCGTCTGAGAACCCCGGAGGGTGCATTTCAGATGCTGCTGCTGCTTTGTTGCCTCGGGGTCGAGTTTATCCGCACCAATCTGGGCCACACTTTTGAGCAGCGGGAGGCGCTGTTCGTCCTTTACAAAGCAAACAACGATCTCACTCCCTTTACCATAGCCCTGGTCTATTTTTCCGTGCCCGTTTGCGTCGGGCTGACCCTCAAGGTCTGGAATGCTACCCGATACGAGTGGAAGCTCGAAGAACAGCAGCGGCTCCTCATGCAAGCGAGGATGGCATCCCTCACAAGCCAGATCAACCCCCACTTTCTGTTCAACACGTTGAATTCGGTGACGTCACTCATCCGAAGCGATCGTGAAACCGCGCGCCTCATTATCTTCAAGCTGTCCACCATTCTGCGACGCCTGCTGCGCCAGCAGGACGCTTTTACCCGCCTGCGGGAAGAGATTGCCTTCATTGACGACTATCTGGGTATCGAGCAGGTGCGCTTCGGAGACAAACTCAGGATCGTCAAGGAGATCGAGGAAGACACTCTGCGGGCGCTTGTGCCCAGCATGCTGCTCCAGCCGATCGTCGAGAATTCTATCAAGCACGGCCTGAGTCCCAAGATCGGCGTCGGTACGATTTGGGTGCGCAGCGCCGTCCGGGGAGGGAGGCTGCGAATCGAGCTCGAGGACGACGGGG
Source organism: Bryobacterales bacterium (assembly GCA_965222095.1). GTDB lineage: Bacteria > Acidobacteriota > Terriglobia > Bryobacterales > UBA6623. The sequence continues at coordinate 472,675 of CBDCTD010000002.1, read as the reverse complement.
TCGGCGTTTCCGAAGAAGCCATGCCGGAAATCTGTCAACGCGGTATCGGGGTCAGCAACGTCCGCGAACGCCTACAAGTTCTTTTCGGCAATGAGTTCAAGATGACAATCGAGCCGCGTCCCGGCGGAGGCACGCGCGTCCGCATCGAGATACCAGAACTCCAAGATCCCACCGAAGTCGGCCAGGCCGAAACCGTCGGTCCAGCCGAAGTCGAAGTCGGCGCGCGGACCGAGACGGCCGCGTCCTGGCGGCACGGCTAATCCGCCGATCTCGCCCGATGCTCGGGCCGCGGCCAGCGCATGGCAAGAATCCCGCTGCCGCGTCTGCCGACAGCCGGCTGCGGGGCGCCGGGGTATCAACGATCCGCCGGATCTGGCCGGCGACGGCGCCGATGAAGAATACGGGGAGATAGCCGCTCGTCTGGATCCGCTACACGGGTTTACATGCGCGGCTCGGTATGGAACGCGGTTCAACGAACCGGCGTGTACCTGCCTTGCCTCAGCGTCGTCTCTGCGGCTAGCGACCGGGGAAGGCGGGTCGCTACTGGCGGTCTCTGATCCCTGCTCGCAGGTTGCCCTGCTTCAACACATCGGGGTTGACAACGTACTCCGGTCGCTTACCGAGGAAGACGTCTCTCATTTGAGCGGCGGCCGTTCGCTGCAGTTCCAACAGCGACTCCTCGGAGTAAAAGGCAGCATGGGGAGTCGCCAAGACTTTCGGATGGTGGATGAGCGGGTGGTCGGGATCGGGCGGCTCTTGGGAGAGGACATCCAACGCCGCCCCGGCGATCTCGCCCGTGTCGAGTGCTTCGAGCAAGGCCTCCTCATCGATCAAGTCTCCCCGAGCGGTGTTGATCACCAGAGCCTCCGGGTTCATCTTGCGAAAAGCCTCGCGGTTAAAGAGATGCCTCGTTTCCGGAGTCGAGGGAACGTGCATCGATATGTAGTGGCTTCGGCTCAAAAGCTCATCGAACTCCACCTGCTCCACGGGACCGTCCTTTGGCAGGTCTAGATAGGGGTCAAAGACGATCACCTTCAGCCCCAGAGCCAGGGCTTTGCGGGCGAGTGTTCTTCCGATCTTGCCGTAGCCGGCGATGCCGAGAGTTCTCCCTTCGAGCCGGAACATCGGCATCTGAGCCTTGAGGTTGTACGTGCCGGACTTGATGGCATGGTCGAACGCCGCGACCTTGCGTGCCCAGGACATCAGCAGGGCCAGGGCGTGGTCTGAAACCTCGGGCAAACAGTACGCTGGAACATTCGTCACAACAATGCCTGCTTTGGTCGCGTATGAGACATCGATGTTGTCGAGTCCGATGCCATAGCGCCCGATCGACTGGCACTTGGGTGCGTTGCGGATGACTTTCTCGGTGACCGACTTCCAGCAGGTCAGGATGCCGTCGACGTCGGCGGCCAGCGCGGCAATCTCGTCCTCCTCGCCGGTTTCGGCGACGACGAGATCGGCCGCGGCTTCCTTCAAGATCTCGCGTTCGGGGTCGAGGCTGTTCCAGGCGTAGTCGGTAACAAGGACGCTTCTATTCAGGTCTGGCATATGATTCCGTTGGTATGAGACGCTCTGTTGGAGTCGACCGCAGGGTTGCATCCCGCTTGGCGCGGTTGCTGTCCACGACTCTTTGGAGTCAGATTGAGGCGACTGAGTCGCAGAGCATTATACTATCCTGATTCGGACGGCCAGCGTGAGAGCTGCGCAGCCGCCAATGATCACAAGCGAATCGTTGGGGCGGCCCCTACTAAATGGAACGCACTTACAATCTGGAAACGCCGCTAAGAAGCGACGCACAACCGAGGCCGTGACCATTCTTCGTAAAATCCGCACCGTGCTCGAGATGATCAAGTTCGAGCACTCCGTGTTCGCACTTCCATTCGCCTTGACGGGCGGGCTACTGGCCGTGAGGGACAGCGGTCTGAGCTGGGGGGAGCTGTGGGCGAAATTCGCCTGGATCATTGTCGCCATGGTGGCGACACGATCGGCGGCGATGGCGTTTAACCGTGTCGCCGACGCCGAGCTGGATGCTCTGAACCCCCGCACCAAGATGCGAGCGATTCCGGCCGGGGTTGTATCGAAGTCTTTCACTTGGGGGTTTATCGTTTTTTGGTCGGCGGTCCTGTTGTTGGCTGCATACATGCTCAACCCGCTGTGCCTCAAGTTGGCTCCGGTTGCCTTGACCGTTGTTTTCGGTTACTCGTTCACCAAGCGGTTCACATCGCTCTCCCATCTTGTGCTGGGATTCGCGCTTGGGATCGCCCCGGCAGCGGCCTGGATCGCCATTCGGGGGACGCTCGACTGGCCCATCTTGCCGCTCACAGCGGCCGTCATGTTCTGGACCGCGGGCTTCGACATCATCTATTCCTGCCAGGACTACGATTTCGACCGCGAAGCGGGGGTCTTCAGCCTGCCCCGTTCGCTCGGTATTGGGCGGGCGCTGCTGGTTTCGCGCTCGCTGCACTTCGGAATGGTAGCGCTGCTGGTGTGGCTTGCCCGACTCTTGGAACTCGGGTGGTTAAGCTTGGTAGGCGTAGCCGTCGTCGCGACTCTGTTGGTCTACGAGCACAGCTTGGTCAAGCCGACCGATCTGTCGCGAGTGAATGCCGCCTTTTTCGCCGTGAACGGGTACGTCAGCGTGGTTTTCTTCCTGTTCTGGGGCGCGGACGTGATTTGGTTGATGTAGCGGCCTCGAACGTCGAGTGACTGAAGAGCAACTCCACGCCGCATAGGCTGACTGACTCATGGAATCCGTATGGGATGATGGATACATACACGTTAGGAAGGCTCTTTCGATGAGAACTAATATCGTCATTGATGACGAACTTATGCGCGCCGTGCTAAAAGTCACGGGCCTGCGCACAAAACGCGAGGCGGTCGAGGCGGGGATCAGGACACTGCTTCAACTCAAGCGACAGGAACGCATCAGGAAATACCGTGGCAAACTGGCCTGGGGCGGGAACCTTGATGCCGTGAGAAGGGATTCGTGATCGTCGACGGTTAGGCCGTTCGAGAAGCACTTGGGCTTGGTTTCGCTGATTTAGAGAATCCTTGATATGCTTCTAGTGCAGGCGCCGATGACTTAGGCGGCCTGATCTGCCATGCTGCCCCACATCGACGATCCCCTGCTTCGGCCCGTGGCGGAGAAGGTACAGGCGGGCGATCGCTTGAACTATGACGACGGGCTAGCTCTTTACCGCTCGCCCGACCTGCTGACGATCGGCTACCTGGCCAATCACACGCGGGAGCGGCTGAACGGGAACGTCACCTACTTCAACGTCAACCGCCACATTAACCCGACCGACGTGTGCGTGGCGGCCTGTAAGTTGTGCGCCTTCGGCAAGCAGGCGCGGGATCCAAAAGCGTACACGATGTCGTTGGAGCAGGTTTGGCACGTGGCCGGGCAGGGTTACACCGAGGCGGTCTCGGAGTTTCACATTGTCGGAGGACTTCACCCCGAGCTGACGCTCGACTGGTACTGCCAGATGATTCGGGGCTTGCGCGAACGCTATCCCCAAGTGCACTTGAAGGTCTTCACGATGGTCGAGATCGGCTACCTGGCGCGGCGAGCGAAGATTTCGGTCGAGGAAACCCTGCGGCGGCTCAAGGAGGCGGGCGTGGCATCTTTGCCGGGCGGAGGCGCGGAAATCTTCCACGAGCGGGTCCGGCGTATCATCTGCGACCACAAGATCAACGGCGAGGAATGGCTGGCGACCGCACGGACGGCTCATCAAATGGGTTTGCGCTCGAACGCGACCATGCTCTACGGCCATATAGAGACCGAAGAAGATCGCGTCGATCACCTACTGAAGTTGCGTGGCTTGCAGGACGAAACCGGCGGCTTCCAGACGTTCATCCCGCTCGCGTTTCATCCCGAAAACACACCGATGCGCCACCTGCCGACAACGAGCGGCTTCGAAGACATCAAGAACATTGCCATTTCAAGGCTGCTGCTCGACAACTTCCCCCACATCAAAGCCTACTGGATCATGATGACCCCGAAAATCGCGCAGGTTGCCCAACGCTTCGGTGCGGATGACCTCGATGGCACGGTGGTCGAGGAAAAGATCTACCACGACGCCGGAGCCACCACTTCACAATCGTTGCGCCGGGACGAGCTGTTACGACTGATCCGGCACGCCGGCCGCGATCCTGTTGAGCGCGACACCTTGTACCGCCCCGTTACTCGTGATGAAGCCACGTTTACGGTAGTCGTATAGGTCGCACTTCCGACAACATGCCTTCCGGGTGCTCATCCGTTGATCCTCTAGCGCGGTCCTAAGGAAAGGCAGGTGTCGCGCAAGTTGCCGCCCGCGCCGTTACCAGAAGCATCGCATGGTTCCCGAATCCCAGACAAAACTGAACGAACTGGAGGAGCTTGCCGAGTCCGGTGTGGCCTACCGGATGCAGGCGTACTATCTCCCAAAGTTTCAAGAGTTCCTCGCCCGAAATCACATAGCCCCCTCGGAAGCCCGGGTACTGGACTGCGGTTGCGGAAACGGGGTCTCCATCGAGCTGCTGGCTGAAGCCGGCATTCAAGGGTTCGGCATCGACACCTGGGCCATTAGAAAGCAGCAGTGGAAGAAGCGCGGTTTCGGCTTGCACGCAAGCTGCCTTTTCGGGGACGCGACACGCTTGCCCTTCGACGATCAAAGTTTCAACATCGTTTTCAGCTGCGGACTGCTGGAACATATCGGCGTTTACGAGGAATGGGAGCCTGCCTACCGGGCCGGGCCGTCTCCGAATCAGTTCGGAGAGCGCAAAGGCTTCCTCGCCGAATGCCTCAGGGTCCTGCGCCGACCTGGAGTCTTGTATATCGACCACCCGAACGGAGCTTTCCCGCTCGACTTCTGGCATTACACGGGACACACCGGCTTTCGGCCGCACTCACCGTCGGAGGGATTCCGGCCTGACTTCGACGAACTCGTCCAACTGCTGCGCGCCACAGGATGGGAGGGATCGATCGAAGCGATCAGTCCGGCCGGCCGATTCGCGTTCGAGCACGTCGGCCGGCGCTGGTGGGGGCGACTCCTCACTTGGCCGGCAAAGGGACTACTGAACCTAATCAGCCAGCCCGGATTCGCTAGGCTGGCTCGCTCGCCCTTAAACCCATACTTGGTGGTCCGGGTCGAGAACTTGTAGGACGTTGCACGCCACCGCCCTGAGCGCAGGTAGTGCGGGTCGCCAGCCGACTCACTCCCGCGTGCGTTCCACGGTCAAGGCGATGGGTTGGCGACCCACTCGAAGTTAGTCGGCTCCCCGCCCGGGACTTCCGTAAAGCTCTCGGTAGATAGCCGCGTTGCGTATTACGGCCTGAACGTAGCCGCGGGTTTCGGTGAAGGGAATGAGCTCGACGAATTCCGTAGGGTCGCTGAAACCGCTCGATGCCAGCCATGCCTCCACACGGTGCTCGCCGGCGTTGTAGGCGGCTAATGCGGGCACTATTCGATTCTCAAACTGGTCGAACAGGTCGCGCAGATAACGGGTGCCCAACCTGAGACTGAGATCGGGCGAATTGAGACTGCCTGTCGAGTAGCCGGACACGCCCAGCCTTTGCGCGAGTCGGCGGCCCGTCGCCGGCATGATCTGCATCAGCCCTCGCGCCCCGGCGCGCGAGCGGGCTCTCGGATTGAACTCCGATTCCTGCCGGATGAGGCCTGCCACGAGATAGGGGTCCAAGCGGTGAGGCCGTACGCGGGCACGTAACCGTTTCTCCCAGCGCAGGGGGAACAGAGCTTCCCAGAACTCCCGGGGCATGGAATCGAAGGGAAGCCGCAAGTATCCGAACCCATAGCGCTTCATGTGGCGCAGTCCACGGTGGAACTCGCCCCGCTCGCCGGCTTGTCGAGCGAGTTCCAGGCCGATCCAATGGGAATCGGCGGCCCGGTAGTCGGCCGTTCGAAGCTCGCTCTCGGCCAGATCGGGCAGTGACAACTCGTAGAGTAACCGCCCCCGGCGTAGAAGCCGCTCGGTTTCCGGCGACCGTTGCTTCACGAGGCGCCGAGGTGGGGATACCGACTCGAAGTACGACAGCCCCGACGGTTTGTCAGAATCTTCCAGCTTGCCCAGGACATCGAGGCGTTGTCTGGCTTGATGCGCGTAGTAATAGTGGGGGTACCGAGAAGCCAGTTCGGAGTAGAGCACGCGGGCCAGCGGAGGATTCCCGGCCTTTTCGGCGATCCGGGCAAGCCAGTAGGCGGCGCTGGCCACTCGCGGAGAGCGGGCGTAAAGGCGCACGTGTTCTTCCAGCAGTGACTTGGCGGCGGGATCACCATCCAAATAGGCCCGCCAACACACCTTCCAGTGAGCCAAAGGGCCGCGTTTACCCTGGGGAAAGGTCCGTGCCGTTCGCTCATAGTAGCGACGGGAGGTCCGGTGCTCGTCCTGCAGGAGATAGTAGTTCCCGAGCGAAAACAGCGCCTCCTCGTACCACGTTGAGCTGGGATACTTCTTGCCTAGCTCTTCCGCGCGGCGGGCGAACTCCTTCGTGCGACCGAGACGGCGGGCGCACTCTCCCAGAAAGTAGAGGCGTTCGGCGTCGGCCTTCGGGTCTTGGACTTTCAAGCGGGAAAGCCGGCTGTACGCCGCGCTCGTGCGAAGCCTGCGGTAGTCGCAGGCCCCGATTCTTACCTGAGCCCGGTCACGGTCGGTGGCCTTAAGACCCGCAACGGCCCGTCGATATTCCGCCCCGGCCTGCGGGTATTTCGAGGCTCCGAAGAGAGCATCCGCCCTCATGAGCCTCCAAGCGGCCGGAGCCGAGGGATAACGCTTGCCCAATTTTCGCCGCAGCCCGTCAAGTCGCTCCTCGGCTTCTTCCGCTTGTTGGGAAAGCGGGTAATGATAGTAGGCGCGCCGGTAAGTCCGAACAGCCCTTAACCGTTGACCGTCAAGTTCCTCGATCCGGCCCAACAGCAACAGTCGAACAGGTACGGAGATCGGGGACTTCGGAGTCTCGAGTAGATTTCTTGCTTGGACTCTTTGCTCACTGAGGATGAGGGACTTCGCCTGAACGCGGAGGGCCTCCGGAACCAAGAGGCTTTCGGGGAAGCTTTTCTCGAAGCCGGCAAGCGATTCGGCAGCTTCCCGGTGTTGCTCGGCGGAAGCCAGGCTTCGAGCGTGGTAATAGCGCGCGTAATCGGGCAACTGGGCCATTTCGCCCATTGCTTTCTTGATCTCCTCGGCGGCTTGGGGGTAGTTCTCGGCTTTATGGTCGCCCATGCCCAGGGCGAACCGCGCTAGGCCCTTTGCATCTCGGGAAGAGGACTTGCGGATGTAGGCAAGAAGCCGATCTCGGTCAGCTTTGTCGCTGGAATCGAGGTACTCGTGAGCAAGCCCCTGGAGCTCGTCGGGGATGACGGCTGCGCTGACACGGACCGCCGCGGCTGGAAGTAAGACTAGCAGCAACAGGGCAGCGAAGATCACACGCTTGTCGGACCGGGTTTTTGGGCAGCAGAGGAGGCAAGTGCCTCTTCCCTCTATTCTATCGTCAGTGTGGTGATGCGCTCTGCTGCTTTCCCGCTTGGTCAACAACTCAAGGGTTTCACGAATTCCCTCTCTACCACCGCAGCGGAAGCGACGCCCGGGAAGGCCTCGGCCGTAGCCCCTTAACCCCTAACTAACACGAACTCCTGTTGACATTTTCAGGAAAGCTTTGCGATGGGGATCTGTAAAGGGCATCACGCCAAAACGGTCCACATGCCGATCATAGGCTTGACCTAGTAGATTACGCTGATCGTCGGTTAGATCCCTAACCTCGACCAAGCTATTCAGAGCAAATCGCGCCCAGATAGATTTATCTTCAAGAAATCGGGGGTCGAATTGCTGAATCGCTGCCATGGCAACTAGCGCGGACTCCGGTATTGGTGCCGTGGTAGGCGCAGCCACCTGTTCATCGACCTCGTCGCCCAGCATGTTGTCGACCTTCCGCAGAAACCGCTTCCAGGGAGAAAGCGCCGGCTTAAAGGGCCGCTGCCGTTCCGCGAGAAAACGTACTCGGTTTAGGTATCGCTTGACCGATCGGGGGGTATTCTGCCGACTGACGACTACGGGGTGCCACATGGCCAGTACTTCAGTGAATTCGGGCGAGTCCTTGACTACCAGATCGACCCGGCGGGTGAGTAGCCAAAAGAACGCAAACATCAAAAAGGGCAAGACGGCAAGCATTGGCCAGTAACTCGGCTCCGACTCGTCAACCTCGGCTCTCGCGTCTCTTACTTCGGGTGGTTCAACTTTGGCTTCGTCGGGCGCAGGCGTAGACCCCTTGCCGGGTGGTTCCGCTCCCTGCTTGTCGGAGCCTTGGCCCTCTAGGGCAAGAGGTTCAGCGGCCCCTAGGATCACATCTCCAGAAGGATCCGGCGACTGACTCTCGGTCGGACGCAAACCCTGACCCCAATCGAAAGCCTTGTAGAGAGACAGGGCGACGAACCCGACGAATAGCACTTTGCCGGTAGCTCTAAGCACGCGGCCGATCTTTTCAGACTTGCGCTCAGGCAGCTTGGCGTCCGAGGAGCTACGCGTAAGCAGATCGTGGGACTGTTGCTGCGTAGGCTTGGGTATGGGCGCCTCGATGTTGATCAACTTCTCGAGGTACTGGCGAGCAAATTCCTCCCTCTGCTTCTTGGATCTCTCACGCCGGGGGACATCACCGTCCGGACCGTCAGGCTCGTCAACCATTTCGAGCGCGACCCTGGCGAAGCTCAATCCCACGCAGCGTCGAACGTAGGTTCGATCGCAACCAAGCACGACAAAGCATCTGCCCGAGGTGACCAAATAGTTGACGGCTTCCAACGTCTCGACGACGTTGTCGGGCTCACAGCGGTCCAAGTCGTCGATGAACACCACCAGGCGGTGAGACCCCAGTGCATCAACGACCTCGCGAAACTCTTTGGCGAACTTCTGCCGAAAGCTCGTCTGTGCATCGAGGTCCCGGACGCTGCTCCTGCCCGATTGACGGGCCAGTAACGTCGCAGGGTTTGCCACAAAGCTGGAAAGCTTGCGGTAGGCGGTGAACACGGTTCCGAGCACACTGAAGAGCCAATAGAGCAACAGCGCATCTTCTTTGTGGGAAGCGGCTCCCGATTCCTGAGCACTCTCCCTTTCCGAAGAAGGCATTACCATGTGTGCGAAGTGCTGTAGGGCGTCGATATCATCTTCGGCTGAGTAGAGCAAGCCTGCCAAAACGGAGCTCAGTCCCAGCAATAACATGACGGGAAGCCAACTCCGCCATCCACGAATCCAAATCAGCCGGGCGCGAAAGGCCCATTCCTCCGGATGCCACCACGGCTGGGCGGCTTGGAAGCGCACGTTCTGAAGGAGGGAGGCGAGCAGATACCGATCCTTTTGGTGATGCCAGGCGTTAAACCAAACTGTACGAAGACCAGCGTCTTTCAGATCTCCCCTCACTAGGTTCATCAAAGAACTCTTGCCCGTGCCCCACTCACCGGTGACGGCGATCGTCACCGGAGGCTCGGTCTTTTCGTTTCGCAAGAACCGCGACAAGCCGCCGGCGATAAAGCGCAACCCGACCGGATCAGGATCTCCAGGCTCTAGGGGTCGGTCGGACACTAAGGCGTCTGAGACGGAAAGCCGTTGGGGCTCGTCCGCATCGCCCGGATCGATGGGCCGGTCGGAAACGAGTTTATCGGCGATAGATGGCTGCTCCGTCTCGAGAGGTTTCTCCTTGAGGAGGGCAGGCGCCAAGAGGAGGCCCACAACCAGCCAACTCAGGAAGTACCAGGGCGGCAGCGAGCGACTATATTCAACCGGCCCTTCCGCCGAGTCGCTCCAATCGAACGAGCCCAGGGTTTGGTGGAACCAGGTCTCCCCGCCGTCGGTCGTGTGCAAGATGGTTCCGTCGGCGCCGGCGATCCAGCCGCGCTGGCTGTCCGGGAGGAAGTAAATGGCGTGGAGGGTGCTTTGGGTAACCAGGCCTCTCTGGCCGGCCGTGAGTTGGCCACGATTGCCACGAAAAATAGCTCCGTCTTCGCCGACGACCCAGAAAGTTTCGGGATCCGAGACCCATAATCCTCTCGCCGCCAATCCAGCTTCCGGGGGGCTGACCGTTTGCCCGTTGAACGGGTCTTGCTGGTCGAGGAACGCAGATACGGTCCCTTCGCTGGTTACGCCCCAGCCCAGTATTCGGTTAGCCAGTGGTGGTGTATCTTCCTCCGCCCCCCACGCTATCAATACGATATGAGCCTTCGCCAGTTGCGCTGCATTCGCCTGCTGGGCAACTTCAAATGACACCCCGTCGGGGTAGCTTATTTCTCCCGCCGGCAAGTGAACAGTTGTGAGCTGGCCCGATGGCCCCTTAAACCAGCCAAAGGCGGAATCATTCGGGCGAGAAGCCCTGGCTGGCTCCCCAGACCGACTTCCTTCGCCCCCAAGCATCCAATGTTGGCCGGCGTCTGTCGTGTAGAGGAATTTTCCAGAGCGCGCCACGGCCCACCCTTCCTCTTCCGAGCTGAAGTACACAGACACCAGGTCCTCTGAAAAGTCCCCGGGCTTCTCGGAAGTATCCTCCCCGCGGATGGCCCCCTTTGCCGGTTTGCCGCCATCGGCAGTTGGATCGGGCGGCTGCTTTCGTTTTTGTACCGAGGCTACGGTCTTCGGTACGTTTGCAGTTGGCCCTACAACGCTTGTTCCGGGGCCTGTTCCGTGCGGAGTCTTCACTCCCGGGACCTCTGCGGGCACTTGCTGAATGGGAATAGACGGCTCTTTCGCCGTTGGTTCAGGCGGCTGCTTCGGCTCTCTTTTGGGGGCTCGGGCTTCTTTGTCTGGCGCAGCCTGTACGGGCGTCTGTGGAATAGCAAGGGGCGACTTGCCTGTCTCAGCTTCTTCCTCGCCAGCCTGAGGAGCTGTCAACTTAAGTTCTACAGATGCCCGCCCGGGAGTCAGCTCCCGTAGGAACTTCTCCCTGCCGTAGCTGGGATGAAACACGGTGAAAAGGTACTGGCCGGGACGCAACGGGAGTTGGAAACGACCCTTGTCGTCGCTCTTTAGGGGGGCCACCAACCGTCCGCGTTTCCCCTCAGTGATTTCAACAAAGGCTTTGGGCAGGGGAACGCCCTTAGGGTCCAGGACGAGACCGTCAACCTCTGCAAGGCCATCGGGCTCTTGGGGAGGTTCCTCGGCAGCATAAGCCAAGGAAATCAAACTCGGGAATTGGAGGGTTGCACGTCCAGTTGCCGTGCCTGCATTGCCAGTCAGATCCGCTTGTTCACCGGTTGGGGCCCCGCCTTCTCCCAGCCCCCCCTTAACCCCCTTAACCCACGTCCTGCCGCCGTCGACGCTCCGGACGATAAGGCCGCCGTTGCCCACAGCCCACACCTTTTCTTTCCCTGGTCCGTCACCCGGCAAGGCGTAAATGTCGTTTAAGTCAACCGTGATTTCTTGAAGGAGCAAGAATGCATTGCTTTCTCTGGGGTAACGCCACCAGTCCCAGTTGAAAACTTCTACTTTCTTGCCGGGATGGGGACGCGGAGTCTGGATGAAGGCGACAAAATTAGAAAAACCAAACAGGACAACTGCCGCCGTCAGCCAACGGGCGCGGGCACGAGACACCGCTGTCCCTTCTGTCCCTTCGGGAACGTCGCCCGCGGATTTTGTGGGAATCTCGCTCACATTTGATTCTCTGTTACCAAAGAATATGGCGTAAACGGCGCTGAGTCAACCGAATTGGTCCTGGCATGCAGCCGGGGTGATATCGTAACTAGTGTTGACGAGTCGGGAATCTGCGTCAAGCCCTACGGCCGGGCCGCTTACCGACCCGTCCGCCCACGCTGCTGCGGATCTCGAAGATCAAGAGGAAAGGAACCCGAATGGGACAGGATCTTAGAGAGAAAGTCGCCGTCGTTACAGGCGCCACCCGGGGTATTGGGCGCGCAATCGCGGAAGCTCTGCTCGACGCCGGAGCGTCGGTAGCAATATGCAGCCGGAACAAGGCGGATGTCCAGCGGGCGGTGGAGGATATGGGATCGAAGGGCCGGGTCGTGGGGCGCGCCTGCAACGTCGGCCGTCTGGAGGAGGTCGAGGGCTTCTTCGCCTTCGTCGAGGAATCGTTCGGTCGACTGGACTTCCTTATCAACAATGCCGGCGTCGGCGGATTTGCACCAATAGCCGAGATGAACCCTGAGCTGTGGAGGGAGATCATCGACACGAATTTGAGTGGCCCCTTCTATTGTTCGCGAGAGGCAATCCCCTTGATGAAGAAGGACGGAGGCGGGTTCATCATCAACATCGGTAGCCTGGCGGGCAGGAACGCTTTCCCAGGCGGCAGCGCCTACAATGCCTCGAAATTCGGCCTGGTCGGCTTTACCGAAGCCATCATGCAGGACTTGCGGTACGACAACATCCGGGTGAGCTCGGTCATGCCCGGCAGTGTCCAGACCGAGTTTGGCCGCCATGCCACGGCCGGCACGGAATGGAAGATCGCTCCCGAGCACCTCGCCGAAACCGTGCTTCACCTGCTCCGGATGCCCGCCCGCAGCCTGGCGAGCCGGGTGGAAGTGAGGCCTTCGCGCCAAGGGGTAAGTTCAGGGTGCCTGACGTGGCCAAGACGATCAGAAGGTCTCGTCGGGAATAGCTCCCTAGCGCCTGTCAGGGGTCGATCAAACGCTCTGTTTCCGAGGAGCTTTCCCAACAAGGCCGATGCGCCGATGTCTGAGCTGTCCCACTCCCGACCATCGAGTATAATCACCTCTAGTCCGTGAATAGACTCGTTCGCGGCGCCTGCATTGTGAGCGCGCAAACCGGGGAGGGCCGGTTTCAGAGACCGGCGGCGGGCACTTCTCGAGATTTCGTGAGGACAGCAATCAAGATGGCTTCAGCTAACAACAAGAGCTTTCGGATTGGGCTCATGGCGGCCTGGATGGTGCTACTTGTCCCAGCGTTCGGGGCGGAAGGAAACCCGGTCAGCTACTACAACGATGTTCGGCCGGTCATCCAGCGAGCTTGTCAGGGTTGCCATCAGCCCGCCACGAAGATGGGTGGGCTGGTACTGACCAGCTACTCCGAGATCGCAAAAGGGGGCCAAAAGGGACCGATCTTCAAAGAGGGATCTCCGGCCGAAAGTTCATTGATAGGGCATCTGACAGGGGAGAAGGAACCCGGTATGCCGATGGGACAGGATCCCCTACCTGCCGAAGAAATTGAACTGTTCCGACGGTGGGTCCGGGAGGGCGCGAAGGACGACACTCCGGAATCCGCAAAGGGCCCCAAGATTCCTGACCAGCCCCCCGTCTATCGGCAACCGCCCGTGATCAGCGGGCTCGCGTATTCGCCGAATGGGTCCTTGCTGGCGGTTGGGGGCTTCAAGGAGATCCTGCTGCACAAATCGGATGGCTCGGGCATTGTCGCTCGGCTGTTGGGCAAGTCCGATCGTCTCAATTGGCTGGGCTTCACCCCGGATGGGAAGACGCTGGTGGCCGTCGGCGGGTCCCCGGCGGCCTTCGGCGAGCTGCAGGTCTGGGACGTCGAGTCGCGGCAGCTCTCGCGCTCGCTGATGGTGGGGGCTGATACGCTCTTCGGCGGATCGCTCTCAGCAGACGGTCGGTACGTCTGTTTCGGGACAAGCGACAAGACCGTTCGCGTGGTCGAAATCGCCACCGGGGAGGAGCTGTTCAAGGTCGGACACCACGAAGACTGGGTCCTCGGGACTACTTTTGGTATTGACGACGAGCGAATCGTCTCCGTCAGCAGGGACCGGGCCGCCAAACTCGCCAACGCCAAGACCGGCGCGTTTATCGAGAACGTGAATCTGTTGCGAGACCAACTTTACGCGGTCGCCCGCCATCCTCGCCGAGATTACGTCCTGATTGGCGGTAAGGACCGAGTCCCTTACCTCTACATGATGGACAGGCCGGCAGCACTCGTAGTCGCGGACGATTCGACGTTGGTGAGGAAGTACGAAGAACAGGCGGGTGTCGTCCAGGCGCTGGCCTTCAGTCCCGATGGGAACCGCATTGCTGTGGGAGGCCTAAGCAGCGAGGTGCCCGTTTACGACACCGAAAGCGGGGAGCGAGTCGCGACCTGTGCTGCGCCCGGGCGGGGCGTCTTTGCCATCGTATTTCACCCCGCTGGCGAACGGCTGGCCATCGGCGGTTTCGAGGGCAGGCTGCGGGTTTGCGATGCGACTTCGGGCGAAGTGGTGATGGAATTCGTTCCGGTCCCCCTCGAAGAGCTGGCATCGACGCGCTGATCAACTCAAGATCAGGACATCGATCCTCTGACGACAAGCAAGGAGAGGGCTATCACGGCAGCTGACGTCGCCCGCCCATCAGATTACATCAGGTCGCGACCAACCCAAACGATTTTCCCCCGCACGATATCAAGCACCTCCTTGCCGTCGAGTGGGACTGGGCCGTGAAGGGAATGGGCCTGCCGGGCGTTGTCGACGACCACTACTAAGGCTCCTCCGACCACGCGACAGCGGCCGACCCAGCCTTCGCCTTCCCAAGACAAAGCGTAGACATGCTCGAACTCAGGTCTTCGTCGTTCGATGGGCGAGCGGTCCAGCAGGACGAGGTCGTTGGGCCAAATCGCTGGCCACATACCCCGTTCGTTTTGATCCAATGCGAGCACAACCGGGCTAATGAGCTGATTTAGCAATGAAGTAGAAAAGTAACGCCGCTCCGTGCCTCGCCCCGGTTGGGGGAACGGATTGCCCCCCCCCCCAAAGACCCCTCAAGCAAAGGAATTGGCAGTGCCTCAGCTCCACGAGGGGGCGCCAGACCTGATAGCTCCTGCTGTGTAAAAAGCGACAGCAGGGGAATTCCAAGCAGTTCCATGATCTGGTCGGCCACCTCAGCATTCATTCTGCGGGCTCCCTTCAGGACGTTATGGATGTGCGGTTGAGAATAGCCGGTCAGCCGGGCGAGACCGCGCTCGCTGATTTCCCCACGCCGGACTAGCTCGTTCAGGTAGCGAGCCAGGCGAGCCGCAAGGCAACGGAAGCCGAGGGGCGCGTTCATATAGCTGGTTGAAATAGGCTCGTACAATTATTAGCACGGGTATTTTTCGAAGAAAAACGACGCGGCTAAGGTGCCTAACTAATTGATATTGATAGGTTACTGATCCGAAATGATTTTTGACGACTCTTACAATTAGTTTCAATTTGGGAATAGTTTTTTGACCTTTTCCTGGCGGCAAAGTGTTGACAACAGCGTGATGAAGTCTACAGTAAAGCTCGGGGGCTCGTCAGAGAGAGAAAGGCCATATATGGAGTGGGACCGTTCAGACTTATACCTAGTCGCGCAGGCAAACTGCGTGACGTGTCACGGCACGGGAGTGCGCCGTGAGAAAAAAGGGCAGCTCATCCTGTGCGCGTGCGCGTCGCGAGCGATCTTCCTATCCTGCTATACGGGGTTCCGCGACTGCGTGACGCGTGGGAAGTACCGCAGCCACGTTTTTTTTGAGCGCGCAGCGAGCGGAAAAACGAATCGGACAACGTGGTCGCGCAAAGAAGAGGAGTACATGGCAGACTTTGTCCTCGTCTCAAGGCGCTCGCTGGATGCGTGGCACTATCGGCTCTTCCGCCTTTATTTCTTGCTGGGCGCGGACTGGAAGCTCTGCTCCCGCAAGTTCGGCCTCAGTCGTGGTAACTTCTTTCACGCCATTTACCGAATCCAGGAGCAACTTGGGAAAGCCTTCTACCAGCTCGAACCCTATGCCCTGTACCCACCCAGGGACTACTTTGTGCTGCGCTTGCCCGGACCCATGGAACCTTGCCGCCCATCGGTTTCCGCCACTGCTCCGACCAGGACTACTCGCGGAGCGAAGCCCACCCCTACTCGCTCCTGGCAGAGAGTGCCGGCTTGAGACACGCGGCCAAGGAGCGTGACTCCGCGGGTCGGGGTCAGAACTCCGCCGTTGGTCCAGCAGCAGGTGTCGGTTCGTCAACCCTTTCGGTTTACCGCGCGTCGCGAACAATTCTGATATGAATTGTCGCTGCCCCAGTCCGTCTATCAGGCGATTAAGAAAGTGATCTTGAGCGCCAGCAAGGTTCTATCAAATCCTTCGTGGTATCGTAATAGGCAACCTGGCCTGGTCTGCGCAGATCCGGGCCTCCCCAGCGGGTTCGCCCTTGCGTAAGCTAGCTTTCTACAACGTTTCCAAGAAAACACTGCTGGGAGATGCGGTCGGCCTGGCGGAGACCAGCACCGAACGGCGCCAGGGCCTGCTGAAGCGTGACGGCCTGGGTCCCGGGGAAGGTCTGTGGATCGTGCCGTGCGAGGGGATTCACACTTTCTTTATGCGGTTCCCGATCGACGTCGTTTTCCTCAACAAAGACAAGCGCGTCACGAAGCTCGTAAGGCGGATGAAGTCGTCACGCTTGTCGGTAAGCTGGCGTGCCCGCAGCGTCGTCGAGTTGCCGGTTGGCGTGATCGAGCAGACGAGCACCGAGGTGGGCGACCTAATCGAAGTACACGAGCCGGACGCCTAGGCGCTTTTCTCACCACCTCCCGCCTGCCCTCCTCCCCCACGCAAACCTTCCACTTATAGGAACTTCCACTTCTTTCCGCCAGTCGGTGAAACTTCCTTGATGCCCATGATGTGACAGCCGAGCCTTTGGAGTTCCCGGCCTAGAGCGGAGTTGGCGGGCACAAGCTCTCCCTTCAAGTAGGTGTCATTGACCAGGGAGTATTCATTGCTGATCGTCCAGTCGACCGGCACGCCCACTACCTTTCCTACATCGCTGGTTTCGAGTGCTTTCTTGGATCCCACCCGATTCAAGATCAGCCGCACATCTTCGCTGGAGATTCCCAAATCCAGGAACTGGCTGATCTTCCGCCTGGCCAGGTGAAGAGACATGACTTCTGGCGTGGAAACCAAATAGATCTTGTCGGCCAGCCGAAAGACGTCCTGGGAAGAAGAATACACACTGCTAGGCAGGTCGATGATCACACAGGGATAGAGATAGCTCGCCGAACGGAATACTTCTGGAATTCTATCCAGCCGATCGGGCGAGATGTGGGCGAAATCCGGAGAGGGTAGAACATCCAAGCCATTCCAGGTTGTGACGATGCGGGGCCACAATTCATCGATCACGTCGTTTCGGGCGAGGGCATCCGCGAGTGTGAACTCAGGTTTTAGACGGAGACGAAACGCGACGGTGCCGGAATGAAAATCAAAGTCTACCAGCAGAACCTTCTGTTTGATCTGGCGTGAGATAGCGTCTGCCACATGCAGTGCGATCGTCGAAGCGCCGTTGCCGCCTTGCGCCGGCAGAAAGCAGATCAGTCGACCTTTGGTCTTGGAGGAACGGTCAGCCTTGGGCCGCGCCTGAAGACTCTGACGCAATTGGTTGACATCGAAGGGCGGCACCAAATACTCCGAGGCACCGGCTCGCATGGCGGCTAGGATAGAGTCGGCTCTCGACGTGGTGTCCGCGGCAACGGCGACCAACTCGGGCTGAGACTCCTTGGCCTCACGAATCAGTTCCAGCGCGCGGGCCTGGTCCCCTACGTCAATAACGATCGCCCCGAGCTTTCCGGCCCGGGACTCAAGAAGAGTCCGAAGTTGCCCACGGGTCGGGTAGGACGATAGGACCGTCGTTTCGTATGCGACGTCGCCGGACCCAAGCGCCTCACGGAGATCCCGTGCCAAGCCTTCGTCCGGCGATACGATGATGATTTGGCTGCCTGTCGCCATGCTGACTGAATACTTAATCGACGAATTTTGATTTCATCGTCTATTCTACCTGCCGGTTAAGCGCCGGACCTACAGTGTTCTTCGAAAAGGGGGACCAGAAACTCCGGCGATCCGGGCGGGCTTCGCCCTCAAAACTCTTTTCCATGGTAGAGGTGAGCCACGAACTCCTTGTAGCCGTTGTAAGGCAGAGTCGGGCGCACTTCCATGTCAGGGATCACCTTTTCCGTCGCCTGCGACCAACGCGGGTGCGGGCGCTTGGGATTCACATTAGAATACCAACCGTACTCCCGACCTGCGACCCGGTTCCACAGCGTAGGGGGCTTACTCTTTGTGAACTCGATCTTGACGATCGACTTGATGCTCTTAAGCCCATATTTCCAAGGAACGATCAAGCGAATCGGCGCACCGTTTTGCTTCGGTAGCGGCTTGCCGTAGATCCCGGTGACAAACAACGCCAGCTCGTTCATGGCTTCATCCAAACGGAGCGCCTCGAAGTACGGCCAGGGATAGTGCGATTGCGACCTGATGCCCGGCATCTCGCTTGGTTTGTGAGCCGTGACCATTCGCATGTAGCGGGCGTCTGATTTGGGATCCACCTCTTTGATCAAAGCCGAGATCGGAAACCCGGTCCAGGGAACCGCCATTGACCAGGCCTCGACGCAGCGCATGCGGTAGAGGCGCTCCTCCAGGGGAAAGCGCTGTAGGAGGTCATCGAAATCGTACTTCCTCGGATTGTTGACCAGGCCATTGACCTCGACTGTCCAGGGGCCTATCGTGAATCTACCCACCATGTCCTTGACGCGTTCTTTCCGGAGGGTGAATTCGTAGAAGTTGTTGTAGCCGGTGGCCGCCCATTGAGGCGTAATGGGCCGGTCAAGTCGGTATTTCGGACTGCGCTTGGCCGGATAGGGACCGTGGGGGTCTCTCGCCTGCAGACCGAGAGACTCAAGCCCCACAAAACCAAGGGCTTTGAGAACGGTGCGGCGACTGTGGTAGCTGGACTCAGGAGCAGCCTCCCGCTCGGGAATCTCCCATCGGGGGGGGGTCTTAACCAGCATCCGGGCCCTCCTTTCCGGCAAAGGTTGTATGGTGAAACCGGTCCCCAAAAGCCCTTCTCAAGCCCCTCAAGGGCCGAAAAGGGTGACTCCACCCCCCAGCATATCACAGCCCTTTCGAGGGACCAGGTTTCCACCCCCGGTCTGACCGGTACACTAGTACCATCCCTTGGTCCTACGCCCCATCGCGCCTGCCGACCTACCCCGCATGCTGGAGATCCAAACATCTTCTCCACAGGCTGGGCAATGGAAGGCAGAGAGTTATCGGCAGATTGTAAACGGAGAATTAGGCCTAGCGGGCACGGTAGCAGAGGTCGGCGAGGAGGTGATCGGCTTCCTGATTTATCGATCCCTGGGCGCTGACGAAGTCGAGATCTTGAATCTTGCCGTAGCTGCTGAGCGTCGCTGCAGAGGTTTTGGGCGATCGCTCGTGGGCCAGTTGCTGAACCAAACCCCCGGGAGCGTGTTCCTAGAAGTTAGAGCCAGCAACGCCGGAGCGATCAGCTTCTATCGACAACTAGGATTTTCCGAAATCGGGCGTCGGGGGGGTTACTACGCCAGCCCGCGGGAAGATGGGGTTCAAATGCGTTTTCAGGGCTCGCAGGGGGCGAGTTCACGGCCACCAGCATAAAAGCAACTGCTCCAGCCGCAGCACGGCAGCGAAGACCCTGCCGAAGGATCTCGTGCGGGAAGAATCGCGGGTAGCGGAGGCTCAGGGTCGCCACCGGCGGAACCCGCTAACCGAGGCGCGGGTCGCCAACGTCTTCCTGTTACTGGCTTCTTACTATCTGCTCAAGACCGTAAGGGAAGCCCTCATCCTCAGCGAAAGCGGAGCTGAGGTCAAGAGCTACGCTGCTTTTAGCTTCAAGTTCCTGGCGACGCACCTTCTTACAATCGTTTTGGTCTCCGTGTCGAGGGCGCCAGTGAATAGCTCTTATCACCAAGCACGCCCAAGACGCAAGGCTACAGCTTAGTTGTCCGCCGGAAGGAAACTTGTAGTCCTAAGAGAGCATCGCCGCTTTAGGCTTCTCTGGTGAGCTTCTTGTGCTCTCGCGCGATGCCGGCGACGATGGCAATCCAAACGCCCACGATGACAACGTTGACTGCGGCAAATGCGGGGATACGGAAAGAAAGGCGGGTGCCAATGAACACCACGGCCGCTTGGAATGCGTCACCCGTGCGGGCAAAGAACGTGTCGGCGGCTGCTTTGGCCTTATATTTGACCTCGCGCGATGTGGGCAGGAACAAGGCGTAACGAACGGTGTTGTTCGTCGAGTAATCGTTCGAGTTCTCGGCCATCTTCATCGCCCGGACGATGTTCAGAATCGGCTGGAACGCCGAGACGATATAGGTACACAGAGAGACAATGGGCCCGATAAACAGGGACCGCCGGAGCCCGAGGTACTTGATAAACCGTGAGACCAGGAAACTCTGGATGAGGAGTGTTGCCAGATTGACCCAGCCGTAGAAGGCGCCGTACATGGTTCGAATGTATTCACCCCGGGCGTCCCGGAACTCATCGCCGGCTCCGATCTGTGCAATGGCGTCTTGCTCGAACAAGCTGCCCAGCACGAACTCTCCAACCGTGTTGACCAGGTTGAGGACGAGGGTGTGGAAGGCGATCAGCAGCAGGTAACGGTTCTTCAGGATGAGATCGAAGCCGCCTTCCTTTCCGAGCGGTTGCTCGGCCTTTTCAGCTTCCTTGGCGCTGCCGGCTGTCTCTCTCTTGTTGACCCAGACGATCAGTAGGATAAAGACGCCCATCAAGACGCTGGCCAGAGACATCAACAGGCCGTTGCTCATTTGTTCGAAGACACTAAGCCATGCGCCCAGCAGGCCGCCCGCCGTGGCGCCGATCTGGACAACTGGGAACAGCCGCTTGCCTTGTTCCTCCGTGTAGACGTCGTTCGCGAAGGCCCAGAACTGGCTCACGATCATAAAGCTGAAAATTCCCAGCCAGATGTAGTAGACCACCCCAATGTTCATCCCGGCTTCCAGCGCCAGGATGAAGAGAACGAGATTCGAGATGAAGAACAGGGTCATCCCCGAGAGCAGCCAAACGCGGTTCACTCGTGCGGCGAATGCCCCGTAAGCCGGTACGACGAAAACGAACAACAATGCCTGGGCCGCGCTTGAATAACTCTTGATCACGGCACCGAAGCCAGACAGGATCAGCCCCTCTCGCACGGGTTTCAGGATGTAGTAGAGACCGAGCATAATGAAGGCGTTCAGAACCAGCAGCGCGACCGTGCCGCCTTCTCCGGGCCGGATGTCACTGAACAAGGAAAGAAATTTTTCGAAGGCACTCTTTTCCCGCGGAGGCGGGATTGGTGACTTGGTTTCGGTCATCTCTGAACGATGAAGCTCGGTCAGTCCTGTGAAGACCCAAGGGTGGCTAGATGCGCGGGTTGTATCGCTCGGCCCACCTTTCGATCGCCACCAGTGTAGCAGCACCCAGGAGGTACTCCTCTCCCCGCCGACTCATTATCAAAACATGACGCGAATCAGGCTCCAGTTTAGGTACATCGGCATCCCAGGTACCCTTTTCATACTGCCTTGCATCATGTTAGGGAGCGATGACTCCGTAGCCTTTGGTTCGCGTTGCTTTGGAGGTAACGGGGGTCGGATCGGCAACGAGAAAGTGCCGGGAGACCGCGAGGTGCTAAGGTAGGGATTCGGAACCTCTGTTCATCCTGCTGTCCGGCCGGACACGGGCAATGGGTCGAAATGGTCCGCGGGCGAAGAGCGTAGTCGGCGGAGCGTTTTCCCTCAAAGGCGGATATGTTGTTACAGCGCGATGAGGCCGAAAGACTCGCGGCCCTAATGCCCGGGATAGGGAAAAAATGAAAAGCATCCTATTCCTCGTAGCCATGCTCGCCTTCATGGTCGTCCTGATATCGGTGGCCCCGGAAGCTCATGCAGGAGACGAGCATACGGGCCACGTTAGCGTGTTCCGCTTCCTCTTCTACATCGTCACTATTCTGCTGGCCGCCAAGGTCGGGGGGGAGCTGTTCGAGACGTGGAATCAGCCGGCAGTATTGGGAGAGTTGGTCCTCGGGATGGTGCTGGGGAATCTTTATTTGGTGGGTGTTACCGGCCTAGAAGCCTTCAAGAGTGATTCGGGTTTGGCGCTGTTTGCGGAGATCGGGGTCATCTTGCTGCTGTTCGAGGTGGGTTTGGAATCCAACATGGGCGAGCTGTTGGCGGTGGGCGCCTCGGCCATGCTGGTGGCCGTCTTAGGGATCGTCGCGCCGGTCGTGCTCGGGTACGCAGTCTCGATGTATTTTCTGCCGGAGTCGGAATGGTATGTTCACCTGTTTGCCGGCGCCACGCTGGCGGCAACGAGCGTTGGGATCACCGCCCGCGTGCTCAAAGACCTCGGCAAGATGGGAACCAAGGAGGCGCGCATCATTCTGGGAGCGGCGGTGGTGGACGACGTGCTCGGTTTGATCATCTTGTCGGTGGCCAGCGGCCTCATCACTTCGATCGGATCGGGGACGGCGGGCGACATCTCCATTCTGCCGGTGCTGGTGATTATCGGTAAGTCCATCGTTTTTCTGGCCGTGGCGATTGTGGCCGGGCGCTTCGTCGGCGGCAAGATCCTGCAGATCGGGGCGACCGCCAAGGTCGGCGGAATGCCCATCGTGCTGAGCATTTGTCATTGCTTCTCGCTGGCCGGTTTAGCGGAGGTTTTCGGTTTGGCGCCCATCGTCGGCGCTTTTGCCGCCGGGCTGGTGCTCGACGAAAAACACTACCAAGGCTACACGAGGATGCGCTCGGAGAGTTTCGAGCACATCGTCTCCCCGATCAGCTCCATCCTGGTGCCGGTATTCTTTGTCGTGATGGGATTACGGGTCGATTTGCGGTCATTCGCCGATTGGCAGGTTCTGCAGTTCGCGGGTGCGCTGAGTCTGGCTGCCATCGTAGGCAAGCAGATTTGCTCGCTTGGCGTGCTGGGGAAAGGCATCAACCGCCTTGCCGTCGGCGTGGGTATGATTCCTCGCGGTGAAGTGGGGTTGATCTTTGCCGGGATCGGCGCCGGCCTTATGGTGGGCGGCGAGCCGGTGTTTTCCTCCGACACGTTCTCTGCGATGGTCGTGATGGTTATGGTGACGACGTTGGCGACACCACCGCTATTGAAGGTCCTCTTCAGTAGAACTTCGACGGTCTGACCGGACTTTCATTCCTCAGCGACTGCGCCGCCCGTGACCGCGTCGAGTTCGTCATCAGCCTCGGCGAGCATCTTTTCGGCCGTGTGGGGTGAGATTAGTCCTTCTGCCGCGGCGCGCTGAATCACGGCTTTTTCGGACGCGATCATTCGCGTGCGGGCTAGTTTGATCTCTTCCTCGGCCCAGGTGCGGTAGCGTCCGTGGAGGGCGTCGATTTCACCGTGTACCTGCTGAATCCGTTCTTGTAATTCGGTTCGCAACTGATCGCAGACCTGGGGAGAGACGACGTGCCCCTTTTCGAGCTCGTCGAGCTCGGAGAGAGCTGCCGTGGTAGCCATCTGGCGGACTTTCACCCGATCGTATTCGTCCTCCTCACCTTCTTCGAGCCCTAGCCGGCGGGCCAACGGTTTCACGGTAAGGCCTTGGATGATGATTGAGAAGGCCACCACGCCGAACGTCATCGCCAGGATCTCCCGCCGGTGTGGGAAGTCTGCTTCAAGACTCAGTGCCAGAGCGATCGAAACGCTCCCGTGGATACCGCCCCAGAACAGGACGTGCTGCCAGGAACGTGGAATCTTGTCGGTCACTGAATTGGCGATCGGCGTCAGCGCATAGATCGAAATCAGCCGCCCCAAGAGCACGGCTCCGACGGCCAACGCGATAGCGGGCCAAGAGCTGAGCAAGTCGCTGATGTGCACTTCGATGCCGATTAGCAGGAAGACCAGCGAGTTGACGACGAACCCCAGGTATTCCCAGAACGACCAAAGCGCCACGCGCGTGCGTGAGCTCATGCCGACTTCGGCGCCGAAGTTTCCGATCATCACCCCCGCCCCCACCGTGGCAATCACGCCTGAAACGTGAAGATGCTCCGCGATAAGAAAAGATCCATAGGCAAGGACCGTGGTGAGAGTGATTTCAATTTGGGGATTGTCGACGCGTTCCGTAATCTTGCTGACAACATAACCCAGAGCTACCCCGAGCGCGGCCCCGCCCAGCGCCACTACGATAAACTCTCCGACACCCGTCGCCAGATCAAGATGGCCCGTTCGCACGGCCTCGAGCAAGATTCCAAAGACGACGACAGCCGTACCGTCGTTGAAGAGGCTCTCTCCCTCCACCAACACAGCCAGGCGTTTGGAAACGCCCATTTCCTTGAACAGGGCTAATACGGAAATTGGATCGGTGGCCGCTATCAGCGCGCCGAACAACATGGCGACCATCAAAGGAAAGCCGGTGCCCACGTAGACGGCGAATCCTGTTACCAGGGTCGCCAGCACGACGCCGACCACCGCGAACAACAGAATCGGAATCAGGTTTTGCCGCAGATGCCGAATGTGGATGTTAATGCCGGCTTCAAAGAGCAAAGCAGGCAGGAACAACATCATGATGACCTCGGGCGTCAGCAAGCCCTCGCCGTCACCAACTTGTTCGACGATGCGGAAGTGAAAGAGGTCGATCAAGAAACCGCCGACGACCAGCGCGACGGTGTAGGGGATTTTCAGCCGAATCGTCGCCATCGCGATCAGCGAGGCGGCAATCAATAGAAGCAGCAGAAACTCGATCAGCGCGGCGGTTTCCATGGATTCGGCGGTACCCTATGGTGGGCCGGGAGGCGCGTGAAACGCAACTCGCTGCCGAACCTACAGCGGGACGTAAACCGCTGTCCCATCTCAATGAGGGATACCCGCGGTCAGCGCTGAATCTTGATCTTGCCGCGTGTTGTCGAGGGCTCGTTTTCTGGGGGTTCCCCGACCGGTCCGTATTTTCGCGATCGTGTTCGGTGGCGGTAGGCCGTATTCATCCACTGCTTCAGCCAGTCGATGACGGTCTCGTACCAATGGACGCTGTTGCGGGGTTTGAGAATCCAGTGACCCTCGTCGGGGAAGTAGAGGAATCGAGACGGGACGTTGCGGAGCTGCAAAGCGCTAAAGAGCTGCATGGCTTGGCTCTCCGGGACTCGGTAGTCCTTTTGTCCATGAACAACTAAAGTCGGAGTCTTAAAGTTCTGCACGAAGTTACTGGGCGACCACTTGGCGTACATTCCCGGGTTGTCCCAGGGAGGGCCGCTGAACTCCCACAGCGGAAACCAGAGCTCCTCGGTCGAGCCGAACATGCTGCGCAGATCGAACACGCCGGCGTGCGAGACAAGGGCGCGAAAACGACTCGTGTGACCGAGCATCCAGTTGACCATGTAGCCGCCGTAGGAGGCACCCGCGGCGACGAGCTTTTGGTTGTCAATGTAGGGCTGTTTCAGAAAGTAGTCGACGCCGGCCATGATGTCGCCGTAGACCATTCCGCCCCAGTCCCCGTTAATGGCGTCGATGAACGCCTGACCATACCCGGTCGATCCTCGAGGATTGGGCATGAATACTACGAATCCGGCCCCGGCGAAGACTTGGGCGTTCCAGCGATAACTCCAGCCCTCTCCCCAAGCCCCCTGAGGGCCGCCGTGCACGAGCAGCAGGAGCGGATACTTCTTTTCGTAATCGAACCCCGGCGGTTTAACAAGAAAACCATGTATCTGCGTACCGTCTCCGGCCTCGTAGGAGACCTGCTCCAGGGGTGTGATTTGATGTTCCCCGAGTATTTCGTCGTTGAGATGAGTAAGCTGCTGTGGGCGCCCGCCGGTCGAGAAGCCACGGAAAATCTCGGTCGGGTGAGAGCCGCTGTGGCCGCTATAGATGATGGACTTGCCGCCGGGAGTGAGTTGGACATCACCGTGTGTTGCATCGCCAAAAACGACCGGCCGAATGCCTCCGCCGGCTGCCGGGACGGTGTAGATCGGCTCGCGTCCGCGGTCCTCGGCGGTGAAGAACAAGCGGGAAGAGTCCGGAGACCAGGCTATGCTCGTCACCCAACGGTCGGAGGTTTCGGTGACGTTCGTCGTATCCCCAGTGGTTCGATCGTAGACCATGAGCGTAAAACGGTCGCTTTCGTAGTTGGGCCTCGACTGCGCTCGGTAGGCGATGTAGCGCCCGTCAGGAGAGTAGAGAGGCGAAGTGTCGACCGCCGGATTGGAGGTAATCATGACCGGCCGGCCGCCTCCGATCGGAACGACGTAGATTTCGCTGTTCGTTTCCGTTGCGGGCGAGCGCGTGGCGGCCATTGTGAAGCACACCTCGAATCCGTCGGGCGAGACGTCGTAGCCGTCGGGTCCGCCGAGGGAGAAGGGGGGAACGTCGTAAGGCCCCGGGGTTAGATCACGAACCTCATCGCTGTCGATACTCGCGACCAGTAGGTGAGTGCGGCGGCCATCGTTCCAAGTGTCCCAATGGCGGTAGAGAAGGCGATCGAAGATCCGCGCCTTGATGGGACCCTCTTTCTGAACTTTTAGCCGCTCTGCGTTGCAAGCATCGTCAGCGCCGCATTCCGGGAAGACGGAGCTCGTAAAGAGCAGGTGCTCCCCGTCGCCCGAGAACACTACCCCGGAGGTTTCGGTCGCCAAATCGGTCAGTTGGCGGGCTCGGCTGCCGTCGGAATCCATCAGCCAGACCTGAGACGAGCCGGAGCGATCAGAGATGAAGGCGATCTGATTTGAACCCGGCGACCAGCGCGGGCGTTCGTTTTGCTTGCCGCTAAAGGTGATGCGCCGCTCGGTACCACCCTCAATCGATATCGTGTAGATATGCTTCTCTTTGGTGTTGTCGGAAACGTAAGCCTTCGTGACAACGAACGCTACCGTGGAGCCGTCGGGCGACAACTGAGGGTCGGAGATTCGAGCGAGTCGATGCAGCGCCCAGACATCGAAAGGCTTTGTCGGCTCCTGAGAAAGCAACGGGACCGAAAGCAGCCACAATACTAGGACGGCACGGGGCATTCATAAAGAATGTAGCGCAGCCGTTAGGTGTGGCGAAAGACGGCGGGGCTAGCGGTGGACTTTTGTTCTCTTGCGAGTAGCGTCACCATACCGATGGCCCGCGCTACAATTTTGCAGAGGGTCCTGCGTTCATGTCCGTATACTTCTGATGCGGTACTTGCTCCTGTTGGTGCTTCCAGGCGTCCTTTGGGCCGACGACGAGCGGCTTGAACTCGAGCCGCTGAAGACCACGATCACGGTCCGAGAGACCTTGGACTCCCCCTCTTCGGGCTATATCACCTCGGTTTCACGAGAGACGCTCGAGTCGCACCCAGGAGTCAACCTGGACGACCGCCTACGGGAGATTCCGGGATTCACACTCTTTCGGCGCTCGTCCAGTTTGGTCGCGCATCCGACCACGCAGGGGATTTCACTGCGGGGAATCGGGAGCAGCGCGGCCGGCCGCACTTTGGTCTTGTACGATGGTCTCCCGCTAAACGATCCCTTCGGCGGGTGGGTGTATTGGTCCCGCGTGAATCCGGACGCGATCGATGCGGTTGAGGTTTCGCGCGGGGCCACCACGAGTGTCTACGGCGATCGCGGGATGGGAGGAGTTGTCTCGTTGCTCACACCGGCCCCCGAGTCGCGCCATGTGTGGGCAGGGGCGGAAGGAGGGGCTGCCGGCATCGCGGATGTTCGCGGCGGCTTCTCGGATTTGTTCGGGAAGCTCGGCCTATCCAGTTTCGTGCGAGGGTTTCGTTCGGAAGGCTACTTCATCGTCCCTGAGGAAAACCACGGTCCCGTCGATCGCAGAGCCGACGCCGATTTCGTCGTCGGGGACCTGCGCTTCGACTATTTCGGCAAGCAGGAACGATTGATGCTGAAGGCAAATGTTGTCACCGAGCGGCGCCAAAATGGCACGCCGTTACGGACGAATTCAAGCTCGCTCGGCACCGTGGGTGTTCACTACCAGCGAGAGCGTCTCTCGTTCAGTGGCTACCATTCGCGAGGAGTGTTGCGCAATGGTTTTTCCTTCGTGAACGAAGCCCGCAACTTCGAGCGCCAGACTCTGCTACAGCGAGTCACCTCGGAAGACAGCGGAGGATCGATCTTGTGGAACCGCGCGTTCCAGAAAATAAACCTGATCCTCGGCACCGATGCTCACCGCGCCGGCGGCATCAGCCGCGATACGGTCGTCAGCACCGGGTTTGTGCGCCGGCCCGGTGGAAGGTTGTGGCAGCAAGGCGTGTTTTTGCAAGCGGATTTTGCTGCCGGTCCCCGCACGCAAATCTACGGCGGCCTGCGCCATGACTTCACCGACCGGGGGAATGACTTCTGGAGTCCGCGTGTCGGGCTGGCGTTTTCGGAGGGGCCGCGACGTTGGCGGGCTTCCATTTATCGCAGCTTCCGGGCTCCGACCCTGAACGAGTTCTTCCGTCAGTTCCGCGTCGGAAACATCACGACACTGAGCAATCCGGAGCTCAGTCCGGAAACAATGCTAGGCGCCGAGGCCGGGTTGGACTGGCGGAAGGGTGACGCCATTTTTCGCGCGACGCTTTTTCGGCAAGAGATTGATGATCTGATCGGCAATGCAACGATTCGGTTGGACCCTTCGCCCCTGAGGCAGCGTCAGAATCTAGGCAAGGCGACCGGCCGGGGCGTGGAGCTGGAAGTCCTCAAGACCTTTGGCCGCTTCCGGGTCGAGGCGGCTTATCTTTATGTCGATTCACAACTCGATACCAACGTCTGGATGCCTCAGGTCCCTCGACACCAGGGATCGTTCCAGTTGCTTTATGCCGCCGGCAAGACGCTTTTTCGCGGCGGCATTCGTTCCTACGCCGCGCAGTTTGAAGATGACTTGAATTTATTCCTGCTACCGGGCTTTGCGACGTTGCAGGTCATGTTGCAGCGCCGGCTGGGACATGGCGTCTCGGCGCTGTTGGCTGTCGAGAATCTCATGGACCGGCGATTCCTGGTTGGGTTTGTTCCTACTCCGACAACGGGCACGCCACGGTTGATGAGAGTCGGGCTGAAATGGGAGACGGGGAGGTAGTCCGCTTCCTCGCCACTTGACGGTCGAAGCACGCAGTAAGTCCGCGATTACTGCGTTGCGCTTGCTCGCGCGTGTGGCTGGGAAGAATCGACGCTAGAAGGCACCGGCACCGCGACGTGGCGCACGCTTTCAGCGTGCTGTGCCGGCATTCTTGCCGGCATCCGACCGCCCAGCAGAAGGGCCGGCGCGCCAATGAGACATGTCGCCAGGAATGGTGACACGGCACGCAAGAATACGTGCGCCACCGACAGAAGTTGGATCGCACTCAAAATACATCCCGCGCCAGGACGTAAGAGAACAGCAGTCCCAACAATCCAGCGGACACAACGTAATACATCATCGGCACGATCGTTCGGCGGATCAGTAAACCCTCCCGGCCCACCAGCCCCACTGTCGCACTCGCTGCCACGACGTTGTGAACCGTGATCATATTTCCGGGGGCTCCGCCGAGAGCCTGCAGTCCGAGGATGACTAGGTGCGGCGCCCCTATGCGATCAGCGACGCCGTATTGAAACAGGCTGAACATTAGGTCACTAACTGTATTGCTTCCCGCGACGAACGCTCCCATGGCTCCGATCATGGGAGCAAAGAAGGGCCAAGTCGAACCAGCGATTTGTGCTACGAATTCGGCTAGCACCAGGGGCATGCTGTCGAGTCTTGAAGCGTTGGTCGCCGAATCGATGAAGACACGCACCAGTCCCACCGCGAAAAGAAGGGCAAACGCCGGGCCCGCAAGCATTCGACAGGCATCGAGCCACGCTTTCTTGACTTCGTGCTTCTTCATGCGATGAAGCGGCACCGTCATCAGGGCTACCACAAGGAACAGCGTGCCGGGAATGTAGAGCGGCTGCACCGATTGAGAGAGCGTCGTCCCAAGAATCTCCGACCAAGTGAAGCGGATCGACACGAGCCAAGCCTTGATCGGCAGAAACGGAAGCCGCGTCAGCACCAGCAGGGCGGCTACCAGAATATAAGGCGACCACGCGCGAGCGAGCGTCATGTGAGGCCGCTCCGCACCAACGTCGGCGGGAATGCTGCCTTTCCATTCGCTCAGCCATTCCTCGCGGGGAGGGAACTCCCAAGGCTCACCCGCTGGGAGGAAAAGACGCCGTTTTGCGGCGGTAATGACGATCGCCAAGCCGATCAAGCCACCGATCAGCGAGGGGAACTCGGGCCCCAGCAACACCGCGACCAGCGTGTAAGGAACCGTGAAGCTTAGACCGGCGAACAGAGCAAATTTCCAGACCCCCAAGCCTTCCCGGAATGACCTTCGAGCGCCGAAAAATCGCGTCATCATGCAAACAATGATCAGCGGGATGAGGGTGCCTACAAGGGCGTGGGGGACGGCTGTGAATACGCCGATGCGGTAGATGAATTCGTCGTAGGACATGCCGGCCGCGGATACGGCTTGCTCGACCTGGGGTACGTTCAGCGACTGGGCCATGCCCACAAGGATTGGGGTCCCGACGGCTCCGAAGCTGACCGGCGTGCTCTGGATGATCAAGGTCGTCATGACCGCGGCCAGGGCAGGGAAGCCCAGCGCGAGCAGTAGCGGAGCGGCGACGGCAGCCGGTGTGCCGAAGCCGGCCGCGCCTTCGATAAACGCTCCAAAGAGCCAGGCAACGATTATTACCTGCACGCGGCGATCGGGAGAAATGTCCATGAAGCCGCGCCGAATGGTCGCTACGGCTCCGCTCTCGCGCAGCGTAAATAGGAGGACGATCGCTCCGAAAATGATCCCCAAGATCGTAACCGCGATCATCGCTCCCCTCAAGGAAGCCGCCATCGCGTGGACGAAGGGGACTTTCCAGAACCCAAGAGCGAAGACAAGCGTCATCGCGTAGGCCACCGGCATGGCGCGCGTCGCCGGCCAGCGCAGCACGACAAGGAAGAACATCACCGCCAGGATGGGAAGTACGGCGATCAGGGCGTAAAGGCCAGACGGTGCGTCCATGA
The DNA here is from genome assembly GCA_965222095.1 of Bryobacterales bacterium. GTDB lineage: Bacteria > Acidobacteriota > Terriglobia > Bryobacterales > UBA6623. Next base: position 441,997 of record CBDCTD010000002.1, on the reverse strand, counting down.
CGGTATCTCGGCTGGGTGTTTGGAGATGCAGGGGTGCCCTGGTGTGGGCGAAGTGCTGAGGTTAGCGGGCTTGCGGGGTGGTGTCAACCGTGGGGCAAGCCGGCTTAGTCAGGCTCGTGCTCGCGTGGGGGGCACCCTTGCCTGGCGGGTTCGCAGTGCGTTCTAGCGCGAGCCCGGACAGGTTAGCGAATTGACACGACGTGGCGTCAGGTAGCCGCGGCTACTATTGAGTTCCGCATAATACCCCGTCAATCGAAGCAAAGAGAAGACTGCTTCCAGAAGGCAGTGATCAAGCGCGGTTTGCGGCGCATGCGGCGCAGTGCTTTGCGGGCCTGCTCGCTCAGCTCCCCGTAGTCTTTCGGGCAGACGTTCGGCAACTCGTGCTGCTTCCAGTAAGCCCAGATGTACTCCACCGGGTTCAGCTCCGGCGCATAGGGCGGGAGGTACTCGGTTTCGATGTGGCCCTCGGAGAGCTCGATGAACTCCCGCACCAGGCGGCTGCGATGCGCCGGCAGTCGATCCCAGATGATCAGCAGCGGCCGGTCGATGTGGCGCAGCAGCGCTTTGAGAAAGTGGATCACCTCCTGTTCGTCGATGGCGCCGGGATAGAGCCGGAAGTAGAAGTTGCGCAGCGTCAGCCCCGCCGACACCGAAAGCTTCTCCCAGTTGAAGTTAAACTGCAGCACGGGCGTCTGACCCCGCGGTGCCCAGGTACGGCAACGGTGCGGCTTCTCGCTCAATCCACTTTCGTCGATGAAGATGAGCGTGCGGCCTTCGGTTTGGGCTTTTTTTTAATACGCCGCCAGGTCTTGCGCTTCCAGGTGCGGATCGCCTCTTCGTTGCGCTCGCGCGCCTTTCCGACGGGACGTTGCGGGCTCCAGTTGAGGGCTTGCAGGATCTTCCAGACGTGGCCTTCGTGGTAGTTGACGCCGAACTCATCGGCGACCAGACGAGCTACCCGCGGGCAGGTCCACAGGGGCGTTCGGAAGCCGTGGGCTTCGGGGCCTTCCAACAACAGCGACGTCAGGCGTTCGCGTTGTGCGGCGTCTAGCAGCGGCTTGCGTCCGGCGCGCTCGGCTCGACGCAGCCCGGCCGGACCATGCTCGAGGTATTGCCGCCGCCACTCACTGACGGTTTGCCGAGCGACTTTCAGCCGTCTCGCCGTCTCGGACTGATTGTGGCCTTGGTCAAGCAGCCGCATCGCTTCGAAACGGCGCTTCTCCAGCGCCTTGAAATCCCGCTTCACGCCTTTCGGGTTGCCCATACATCTATAGATGCTCCAAGGAACCAAAAGGTGTCAGAATATTATGCGGGATTCAGTAACTGCTGCAAGGCGTGAGCGCAAATTTTGCTGCCCTCGAATTTGTCCCCGCCAGGGCCGCCCCAGTGTGTCTCCAAACTAACGGCTCCGCGGTACCCGTCGTCGGCAAGCGAGGCAAGCGTCCCTTGCCAGTCGATTTCACCTTTGCCTAGTTCTTTCCAGATTGCTCGGTCGGTGGCTATTTCGATGGAACAGTCCTTGGCGTGAACGTGGGCGATGCGTCCCGCGGGCAGCAGTTGATAACCGTCGGGGTAGGGGGTCTCGCCCGCTACGTAGGCGTTGGCGGGATCCCAGACCAGGCCGAAGTTGGGGTGATCGATCGCCTTCAAGATAGGTACCGACTCCGAAGCGGTCGCGACGTTGCAAGCGTGTTCGTTTTCGAGCGCGATGGCGCGTCCTTCAGAGGCTGCCGCGTCCACCGCTCGCTGCAGCGCCTTGACGACTCGATCGGTTACGTTTTGAGGCTCCGTTGTGCGCCAAAAACTGAACGCGCGAACCAGACGTGCCTTCAAGATCCCTGCGACCTCCAGCGACCGTCGGAGGACCCAGTCTTGGTCTTCAAACGTGTGGACGGAATGAAAGGCATCTTGCTGGACGTTGAGGTCGAGATCCCCTCCGTCGGGTAGGGTGCATTTGTAGAGAGGAGACGCGACGCAAACGATATCGAGCTTGGCCGCGCGGGCGATAAGGCCTACCTCGCGGATCTCGTCGTCCGACAGGTCCACAACGTTCTTATTCCAGATCGTGCGGACCTCGATCGCGCGGACGTCCAGCTCGGCGGCTGTCTGGCACACCAACTCGTAGTCTTGCGAGAACTCGTCAGTGATAACCGCGACGCTGAAGTCGGCCATGGCGTTAGTGTAGCCTAGGGCGTTTCGGTGCGGGCCAAGGGGCAACCCTGCCGGTTACGAGTTGCGGCATTCCCCACTCACTTTCAGGCTCATCCTTTATTGGAAACAAACCTCCCCTCCAGGCTCATCGTGTATTCGACAACTCTGCTCGTTGACACGTATATGTGATTCTGGGAGCATGGAAACAGGCTCTTTCACCACTCCTCAGTAGCTCAATTGGTAGAGCATCCGGCTGTTAACCGGAGGGTTGTAGGTTCGAGTCCTACCTGAGGAGCCAAACTTTTCAATCACTTATCTTTCTCCTGTTTCAGTGCTGTGCTGCAATGGCTGAGCGCAAAGCGCAGGAATCATGCATTCAGGCCGTTTCACGGCACGGTTTCCTCGGCCTCTGTCGGCTTGATGCGGTCGTGGTATGCCTCCAGCTTCCGGCCCGCTTCCCGAACGTGCCGATCCGCCGTAATCATGTAGCGCCGGATCATGGCCTCAGTTTTGTGGCCGACGATCTCCATCACCCGAGACGGTGCAATCCCGGCCTCGATCATGTTCGTCACGGCAGCATGTCGTAGGGCGTGAAAACGCAGGTCCGGACGCTTGATGACAGCCCGCGCGCGCTCCCACTCCGCCCGGTAGGTCTTCAGGCGCTCGCCGGCACGGTGGAGCACCCACGGCACTGTAGGCCAGTACTTCTCGTGGTTTGCTTGTGCTACAGATCGGGGCCGGTCCAACCCATTTTTGGTGGGCTTGGTTGGCAGGCGGCCGAATCACCCTGGACTCGAAATCCACCTGTGGCCAACTGAGCATCTTGATCCGCCCTGCCCGCCAGCCGATGTGGTAGGCAATGACCGCGAGCAACACCCTCGGGTTGGTTCAGAATCCGGTAGCGAATCAGTGGTTGAGGGAAGATCAACGTCTCTCCGCGCGGGCTAACTTCTTTCCGTACCTTGTCGCCTTGTCAATCATTCTAGCTCGGTCACGGTTCCATGTATCGAACATGTCCGCTCGATACTTGCCGACTTTCACTGCCGACAAGCCAGCGATTAGGCGAATGGATTGGTTAGCTCCGACTTCCTGTTCAGTTCCATTGAGAGAAACCCGGATTCTGCCTTGAAAGACTCGTAACGCACCGGAAGTTCCGGCGCCCGCATCAGCTCTGTAGATCCCGCGCTTCATTATTCGGACCCTCGCGTTCTCACACAGCAGGGTAACGGTGTGCTGCTCCGGCCCTTTAGCCAGGTCAAAGATTACTGAACCTGAAAGCAATCGAACCTGAACATCGGTGATGTCGTCTGAGACCAGCTCAATCTCGGAGCGTTCGTCGAGACGAAGCACCGCGTTTGGGCTCAATATGATCTCCGCTCGCCCCTCCCCTGTCGCTAGTCGGCCGCCTTCGCTGAGGTGCGCCAACTCTTCCCCTTCGTCCCGTCCCCTAGGATCACTCGACCCTCGGTATGAGACACAAGACCGGCACGGGGCGAGATAAAGATAGCGAACTGTCCCGTGACGGTGACCGAGAAAAGAACAGAAAGGATGAAAGCGCTGATGACGGCACGGTACATCATTGTTTGGTGGACTGGTCGCGAGGCACCTTGAAATCCAGTGTTGGTAGGGCGTCGAGCAACATCCGCATTAGATTTGGCAACACTCATTTAGCACTGAATCGAGGTTCTTGCCGATCGATTGCCACTGACTCATTGCTGACCACCCGACTTGGTGACTCCACTACGCTCGGATAGTAAACTAGGCGATTCCCCCTAGTCAATCGCGGAGTTTCTCGACGAACTGCTTGTCGCGGCTGAGCTTGAAAGTTTCGAGGCGATGGGGCTGCAGTCCGTGCGCTTTCCAGACGCGCTGGATGGCCATCTTGGAGACGCCCAAGTGCTTGGCGAGGGTGCGGGTGCTCCAATGCGTGGCCGCCCGGGGCTTCTCGTGAAGCGTTGTATCGAGGATGCATTGGACGAATTCAGCGGAGAGCGCCGGTTTGCGTCCGGGGCGCGTCCGATCGCGGAGTCCGTCGAGGCCGGACTGGGCGAAGCGCTTTCGCCACAGGATGACGGTCTTGCGGTTGACGCCGAGTTCGCGGGCAATGGCGTGGTTCGCCAACCCCTGCGCACACAGCAAAACAATGCCTGCCCGTAAGGCCATTTTCTGGGCTGTGTTGCCTCCTCGAACCAGGCGACGAAGAGCGTTTCGCTGCGGAGCGGTGAGGGGTAGAGCGTCAGCGGATGGCCACATAAACCATCCTACCGTGAAAAGGGTGTTATTGTCCAGTTATTTATGTGGCACTACACTAGCTCGGCGGTCGTTTTGCCGAGACTTGCGGCCGTCGGCTATCGGTCGATCGCAGTAGGGACAAACAATCTTGTTCGTCCTGGCAGCCGCCAGGCGGCTCACCTGACTTTCGAGCCGCGTTTACGCGGCTTTTCTGAGTCCTTGCTAGGCCAGCCGTTTTACGGCTGGTACCACGGGACCGACGGAATGCCAGGCCGCTTCAGCGGCCTCTCGACGATGGCTTCAGCTATGCCGATTCCATGCCGCGGAAACGGCCACTGGAAAATGAATCTGCCCACCAACTTCTCGCCAAACCCGGAGGACAAGCGATGATCCGACTACACTTCCGCGACCTGCGCCGTCTTGTCGACCGCTTGGAAGATCGGTGCCTTCCGCCGCGGCCGATGAGAGTTGATTTCGAGTATGTTGACAAAGACGGCAACGTTGAGGTGTTCGACAGTTTCGTCGTGGGCGAGCGGACTCCGAAACAGACGCTCAGGAGTTAGTGACGCTTTCTGACCACCAGAACAGGCGCCGGCCCAGCGTCGTTTGTCCAACGGCCGTCCTTACGACCCGGACCGCTTGTTCTCAAACAACTCGATCTGGTCTTTGGATGGCTCGGCAGCTTTTCTTCGTCCGCGGCGCGCCGCGGCGCCGATAACGCCGAGTACCGTCACTTCGCTTAGGGCCTCGCGGGGTACGAAAACGCGCTGGGCGTTGGCGTTCGGGTCCGGCGGGGTAATCGTCATGCCCTGGTCGGGGACCAGCAGCAGATTGTTTGCCAGTATCCCCTCGAGGACCTCGCCGTCTCGGAACGACAGTCGGACCCACAAGCCGTCCTTTTTGGGGCGGGAGGTGAAGACGCTCTTCTGACGGGAAATCGGGTCGCCGTCGAACTCGCGGACAAAGTAGACGGCTTTGATTTCCTGATAGGGCACGACGAGAGCTTGCGCGGATCGGTCGAGCACCTCGGCGCCTTCCGGACGTAGGTAAGTCTGGGGAGCTACGTAACCGTTGATTAGTTGGCCGTCAAAGCGGCTAATGCAGACTTTTTTTGTCGTCGAGGCAGCCACGGATTCCTGCTGAAGACTGAGCCCGAAATACAAGCCCGTTGCCGGTATGCTAATATGCCCCGGGACAAGGTGTCAACCTCGTCCACGGGTGATAAGTGACTGATTTTTAAGATGTTGGCCTGAGTTTTGGACTCCCTGATTCAAGAGTACATTGACTACTGCCGGATTGAAAAAGGGTTGGCCGCTAACACCCTGGCTGCTTACCAGAGGGACTTGCGGCGATTCGAGGGCTTTTGCTCGGAGCGCCGCGTGATGGTGTTGGAGGCTCGCAGTCGCGAACTGAACGAGTTTGTCGACTCGCTCTATCGTGCCGGCCTGAGCGGCCGGTCGATCGCTCGCTACACGGCTAGTCTGCGAAACCTCTACGTTTACTTGATGCAGCACGGTCGGACCAGCGTCGACCCGACGGCCGAACTCGTCGCGCCTCGTCAATGGAAACAGTTGCCGAGATTCCTGGCCCTCGATGATGTGGATCGGCTCCTGGAGACGCCGGACACTTCAAAACCCTTAGGTGGCCGGGACCGCGCCATGCTGCAACTGCTTTACGCGACAGGCTTACGAGTTTCTGAACTGATTTCGGTAAAGAGAAACCACCTGAACATGGAGTTGGGGGTTGTCCGGGCAACTGGGAAGGGTGGCAAGCAGCGCCTTGTGCCGGTAGGGAGACAGGCGCTGGAAGCCATCCAGAGCTATTTGGAGAATGACCGATCCAGGATACTCAAGGGCAAAAACTCGGAGTACTTGTTCGTCACCGCCCGGGGAAGCCTGCTTACACGCCAGGCCTTTTGGAACCTGCTCCGACGTTACGGGCTGCAGGCCGGCATCGCCGGAAAACTGAGCCCGCACGTCGTGCGGCACAGTTTTGCGACGCATTTACTCGAGCGCGGGGCTGATCTCCGGAGTTTGCAGATCATGTTGGGCCACGCCGACATTTCGACGACCCAGATTTACACGCACGTTTTGCGGGAGCGGCTACGCAAGGTGTACGACGAGCACCATCCCAGGAGCTGAGGACGCCTGTCGTTGAGATGCGCTGATCGGACCAGCTCGTCAACGGTCATTACCTCTAGGCTACGTCTAGGCTGCATTTCTCGCCAGCGGTCGGCGGGACCGGAAGCAAATGCCCGCCGGCAGGGATCGTAGGGGCGCGATTCATCGCGCCCGCTTGCCGACATACTGTACGCTGGGCGATGGCCGCAAGGTTTTGCCGCTAGCCATGGGTAGCGGTCCCTTCGCCCTAATGACTGTGACGGTTGTGAGAAATGCTGTCTCCGAGAAACCTGCGCTTTGACTACGGCCTCTCCGTCGGTGGGTGCTGGCCGGGTCCCGGCAGCAGAGATTTGGCGCCGCCCTGCGACTCGGCGTCGAGCAGGGTTTCAATGTCGGGATAGGCGTAGATCACCGGCGCGTTGTTTTCCATGAGACCGCCTGTGTCGGCAGTTGGTCCGTAATTGCTGTGGAGATCGCGGTTGAGCATCCGCAGCATCGCCATTTGCTGTCCGCGGTGGTGGGAAGTGTGCGCGATCCGCCGCGTTACCACCCAGGCCCGCGAACGTTCGGTGTCGAAGAACTGAACTACTTCTTCCCACCAAGCGTCGTCCTTGGATCGCAGGATATCGAGGCGCTTGCCGGAGTCTTCGGCGTATCTGAGGATGAATCCTAGGCGGTTTTCTTGTTCAGGCAATGGGGGTGCACTTACGTCAACACCCAGCATCGTGCGGAACCAAAGGTCCTCGCTGACGCACTGGTGGGCCATCTGTTCGAGAACACTGCGACCACGGGTGTCGGTCGCGTGAGGACGAGTGGGCAAATCGCCGTCCCGGAACATGCTCCAGACACTGAGGACTTTGAGGCGTTCGGTTTCGTAAGTGTCGATTAAGAATTGGTATCGTATGAAATCGGCAATTTGTTGCTGGTGGTGATGTGAAGTCTGGTTTTGATTACGGGTCGAATCCAATTCGACGGCGCCATTTCATTGCGTTAGGGAAAGCTAGGAAACCCGCCGCCCTGCGAGCTCTGAGACTGCTTCAGGAGTTGCCGATCTAGGTGTCGGCAGGTCGAGCTTCTGTCGCAGAGCGATATTCTCCGCTTCCAACTCTTGAATGCGGTTTCGAAGGTTGCCGGACGCTTCGTTAACCTGCTCCAGAGTAAATCGCTGCGTAATGTGCTGGGTGCAGTTGATGTCCCACGCTTTCACGTGGAAGACAAGAACCCGTTGAGGTCTGGCATGGTAATCGGCTTCAACAATTGGGCTAGTGTAGTGCCACATAAATAACTGGACAATAACACCCTTTTCACGGTAGGATGGTTTATGTGGCCATCCGCTGACGCTCTACCCCTCACCGCTCCGCAGCGAAACGCTCTTCGTCGCCTGGTTCGAGGAGGCAACACAGCCCAGAAAATGGCCTTACGGGCAGGCATTGTTTTGCTGTGTGCGCAGGGGTTGGCGAACCACGCCATTGCCCGCGAACTCGGCGTCAACCGCAAGACCGTCATCCTGTGGCGAAAGCGCTTCGCCCAGTCCGGCCTCGACGGACTCCGCGATCGGACGCGCCCCGGACGCAAACCGGCGCTCTCCGCTGAATTCGTCCAATGCATCCTCGATACAACGCTTCACGAGAAGCCCCGGGCGGCCACGCATTGGAGCACCCGCACCCTCGCCAAGCACTTGGGCGTCTCCAAGATGGCCATCCAGCGCGTCTGGAAAGCGCACGGACTGCAGCCCCATCGCCTCGAAACTTTCAAGCTCAGCCGCGACAAGCAGTTCGTCGAGAAACTCCGCGACGTGGTCGGTCTGTACTTGAATCCGCCCGAGCACGCGCTGGTGCTCAGTGTCGATGAGAAAAGTCAGATCCAGGCCTTAGACCGCAGCCAGCCGGGACTGCCCCTGAAAAGGGGTCGTGCCGGCACCATGACCCACGACTTCAAACGACATGGCACAACGACGTTGTTCGCCGCCTTCAATGTGCTCGACGGCAAGGTGATCGGCGAGTGTCTGCCGCGACATCGGCACCAGGAATTCCTCAAATTCCTACGCAAGATCGACCGCGAAACGCCACCGGCGCTGGAGCTGCATCTGATCGTGGACAACTACTCCACGCACAAGCATGAGCAAGTGAAGAAGTGGCTCGCGAAGCACCCCCGCTTCCACTTTCACTTCATTCCCACGTCTTCTTCTTGGCTCAATCTCGTCGAGCGCTGGTTCCGCGAGCTGACACAGAAGCGCATCCGCCGCGGCGTGTTCCGCAGTGTTCCCGAACTCGAGGCCGCCATCCACGAGTACCTGGAAGCGAGCAACCAAGCGCCCAAGCCCTTTGTCTGGACAGCTCCGGCACAAGATATCCTCGCCAAAGTCGAGCGCGCCGCCAAAACCCACGCCATTGTCCAGAACCGTTAGTGGCACTACACTAGCAACTCCGGGTCGTCCTCGACGAACTCTGCTGTACCCCAGATTTTGATGCGCTGGCGGCTCGGGTAATCCATCAGAAAGATGAAAGCCTTGTCGTTCTCAGCTAAGTTCCCAAGCGAGATGTACTGTGCGTTCCCGACATAGTCAGCGATGGCCAGAGTATGTTCGTCGAGTACCTTGAGGAACCCTGTTGGGCCGCCGCGGTGCTGGATGTATGGCTGGCCGTCGGCGGTAGCCGTCCCAAGGTAAAAGGAGTCGCGTTCGGCAATGAACTCGGTGAGCTGCGGTGTGACGGTGTCCTACCAGCCGCCGCGTTGTTCCATCTTGGAGTAGGCCGACCTCGATCCACGCTTTTCTTGCGCTGCTTTAACGTTTGGTGTGAACGCAATGTCACTAATCGGGGGTTTCATCACTTGGTTTCCTTTCCGGCAAGGGAGTCGCCGCTCGTCATGGTCCGACGACTCCCTAAAACAGCAGCTTCGAATTGAACCATCAATCGCCCCGCCTTGCATCTGCACTCTTGGCTTCGACGTTCCGTGCGAGGAAATCCTGAATCAGCCTAGCGATCAGGCCGCCTTCCTCTTCCAGAGCGAAGTGGCCTGTGTCTAGCAGGTGGAACTCGAGGTTCTTCAGATCACGCTTGTACGGGAAGGCTCCCTCCGCGGGGAAGATGTGGTCGTTCTTTCCCCAAACGATCAACGTGGGCGGCTGGTGTTCGCGCAGGTAGGCCTGCCACTCGGGATAGAGGGGCGGGTTCGAGCCATAGTCATAGAACAGTTGTATCTGGATGTCCTTGTTCCCGGGACGGTCGAGCAGGTACTGGTCGTGGAACCAATTGTCGGGAGCGATGGTCTCGGAATTGCGGACACCGTGGGTGTACTGCCACTCGGTGGCTTCAATGGTCAGCAAGTTGTCGCGGAGAACTTTGGCATTCTCGGGCGTCTTGTCCTTCCAATAGGCCCTGATCGGCTTCCAGAAGTCCCGCAGGCCTTCCTCATAGGCGTTGCCGTTCTGGACGATGAGCGCGTCCACTCTTTCGGGGTGCTTCACCGCGAGGCGAAAGCCGACCGGGGCGCCGTAGTCCATGAGGTAGATGCTGTACCTCTCGAGTCCCAGCCGCTCGGTGAAGGCCTCGACGACCTTCGCAAGGCTATCGAAGCTGTATTCGAACTCATCGAGCGTCGGCATGGAGCTACTTCCATAACCGGGATAGTCGGGAGCAACTACGTGGAACTTTTCAGCCAGCGCCGGGATCAAGTTTCGGAACATGCGCGACGACGTCGGAAACCCATGCAACAGCAGGATGGTCGGCGCGTCCTTCGGGCCGGCTTCCCGGTAGAAGATGTCTAGCCCGTCGATTTCGACGGTTCGGTGCATAACTTTCGTGACTTCGTGTTCCCTGGCATCCCCGGTGCCGACTGCGGCAACCGCCGTGGTAGCCAAGCCGAGGACTAGGAAGGTCAGCGTGAATCTGTTTGTTTTACGGGTGTTCATTTTCGGTCTCCTTTTTCCGCTTGTGGTTTGGGTGTAGATGCGCTGGACGACCAGTCACAAGGGGCGATTGATGGACGCGATCTCCAGTTGTTCGTGGCGGAGTAACTGGCGACCAGAAAGCGATCAGCGCCGTAGTCCACACACTGCCATTCGACGTTTTCTCTCACCATTGCTTGGCTATTGGTCATGTCCTGGCCTCTTGGGTCTCGAGCAACCCTGTTTCAGATGTCAACTCTCTAGGCAGTTACGGGACCAAAGTCTGCCATGGGCTGTAAGCCCCTTGATTAACAACGTGTTGAAGAACTTGGCTGGAATTTTCCTGAGTCACGACATTTCGTTAATTAGCGAATTCCAGTTGCCAAGTCACGAAATATCGTTAAAACTTGATTCTCTGTGAAGCGAGACGGTGACCACCGGCCTGACGTGGAATCGTTTAAGCGCCTACTTGTCGACATGGCGCAAGAGCTGCGCGTGGAGGCGCTGTTGTGGATGATCGCGTCGCCGTATTGCAGAGCAGCCGAGCGTCGGCGTCCGGGGTGAGGAGTACCTCGGAGATCTCTCCATTCGCCAAGCCGCGAAGCGTCCGGTCACCCTTCCTTTCCAGGCACCTTCCCATGGGGGGAGTAGCGCAGACAATGACGTGTCCCTCCATACGAGAAATGGTCATGGGAAGTCGGTCACGGTCGAAGCGCTTCGAGGACTTTGGCCGTGTCGGTGTACATGTCGAAGCGCGACAACCGTCCATCACGGACGGTCCAGGAGTGCGCAAAGGGCGCGGACATAGAGCGCCCTGTTTGCCGGTACGTTCCGGAGTAGGTTCCGAATGACACGACACGGTCATCTTGGGCGACAAAGTCGTCGACCTTAACTGAGAAGTCCTGCCAGTCGCGGGCGAGCGTCATGGTCAGTTTCCTTTCGAATTTGGTCTTGGTCATCAAGCTTCGGGCAACCTCGGCCCCCTCCGGGCTTTAAAACCCGGGTTTTTCTGGACCCCGCCCGCTGCAATCTGGCGGTGCTGTTTGCGTCGGATGTTCCTAGAGCAGTTACGGGACCAAAGTCCGCCGCAGGCTGTAATACCTTTATTAACAACGCGTTAAACAACATAGGTGGCACTTGCCAGAGATCACGGTATTTCGTAAATTTACGAACTCCAGTTGACAAATCACGAGATTTCATTGAGACTTGACTTGCTGTGAAGTCAAATCGTGACCACCAGCCTGACCTGGAATCGTTTAAGCGCTTGCTTGTGGACATGGGGCAAGAACTGCGCGTGGAGGCGCTGTTATGGATGATTGTTCGCCGGATCGCAGAACAGCCAAGCGTTGCATTGGCACGCATCTGGCTGACTAAACCCGGGGACATTTGTGATTCGTGTCGGATGCGACCCGAGTGCCCGGATCAGACCGCGTGCCTGCACCTGGTCGCCAGCGCTGGGCGTTCACTGACGCCCGACGAGCCTGAATGGGACCGGACCGACGGGTATTTTCGACGCTTCCCGTTGGGCATCCGAAAGGTAGGCCGAATTGGCGCTACCGGTGAGCCTGTAGAGGTGGCCGACATCGCTCAGGAGGGAGGGTGGATCGCGCGCCCGGAGTCGGCAAAGCGCGAAAGGATCGTGGGCTTTGGTGGGCAGCCTTTGATTTGCAAGGGCGAGGTATTAGGTGTGTTGGGAGTTTTCGCTCGGACACCCATGGTCGACGAAAACCTGGTGTGGCTGCGCATGGTGGCGGACCATGCAGCGTCAGCAATTGCAAACGCGCGTGCCTTCGAAGAGATTCAGCGGCTTCGCTCCCAGCTCGAGCTGGAAAACGAGTATCTTCGAGAGGAGGTCAAGGTCGCTCACGCGTTCGGGGACATCGTCGGCGAGAGTTCGGCCTTGCGCAAGGTGCTCGCGCAGGTTGAGCTCGTCGCGCCCGCGGACACGAGTGTACTGATTCTGGGTGAGTCAGGAACAGGAAAGGAGCTGGTAGCCCGAGCGATCCACGAACGCAGCCGTCGCAGCGACCGCCCCATGATTCGTGTAAACTGCGGCTCGATCCCTCGGGAACTCTTCGAGAGTGAGTTTTTCGGACACGTTGAGGGCGCCTTCACCGGTGCGGTGCGAGATCGGGCAGGGCGTTTTCAACTGGCCGACGGTGGAACGCTCTTCCTCGACGAAGTCGGGGAGATTCCGCTCGAGCTGCAAAGCAAACTCCTGCGCGTCCTGCAGGAAGGCACTTTCGAGCGGATCGGAGAAGAGAAAACTCAGCAAGTAGACGTCCGGATCATCGCGGCCACGAATCGTGACCTGAAGAAGGACGTAGAGGAGAAGCGTTTTCGGCAGGATTTGTACTACCGCCTGAGCGTATTCCCTGTTGAGGTAGCGCCTCTTCGAGAGAGGGCGGAGGACATCCCTCTGCTAGCCGCCAACTTCCTGAGTCAGATCTGCCGGCGTCTCGGCCTGACGAAGCCCACACTCAAACAGCGGCATGTCAAAATACTGCAAAGCTACGAATGGCCCGGAAATGTTCGGGAGCTGCAGAACGTCATCGAGCGAGCGGTGATCACGGCCCGCAGTGGTGAGTTGCAGTTTGATTTGCCGGGATCTATCTCGGAGAAAAAGGTCGCCGCCCCGGCCGCGGGTGTAGGTGCCCCAGATGTAGGGGGAGAAGTCCTCACCTACGAAGAGCTAAGAACCCGGGAACGCGACAATCTATTGACCGCTTTCAAGAAGGCGAAAGGGAAGGTTTCGGGATCGGGTGGTGCAGCGGAGCTCTTAGGGGTAAAGCCGACAACACTAGCGTCTCGTCTCAAGGCGATGGGAATCGAGCGGGGAATCGTAGGGTAGCGGGGTCCGATTTGAGAATCATTTCTCTGATTGCCAGCGCTACGGAGATCATCTGCGCGCTTGGTCTCGAGGATTCTCTGGTCGGTCGTTCGCACGAGTGCGACTACCCGCCTTCCGTAACCAGCCTGCCGGTCTGTACGAAGCCGCGTTTCGACCCTGCAGGGAGTAGCCGGGAGATCGATGACAGGGTCAAGTCGGTGCTGCGCGCTTCGAGTGCCGAGGATGCTCTCAGCGTCTACGAGGTCTTCTCCGAAAAGTTACGGGAGCTTGCGCCGACACACATCGTTACGCAGTCGCAATGCGAGGTGTGCGCCGTCAGCCTTCGGGATGTCGAACGCGCACTGGAGGAACTCACCGAGTCTGAAGCGGAGATCATTTCCTTGCAACCCAATACCCTGGCTGATTTTTGGCAGGATATCGTGCGAGTCGCCTCCGGCCTCGGCGTGACGGACCGGGGCGTGCGGTTGGTAGCCGATCTCCAACAAAGGATACAGGAAATCGAGGCCGAGGCTCGGCCACTCAAAAGCCGACCCACGGTCGCTTGCGTTGAATGGGTCGATCCCTTAATGGCGGTGGGCAATTGGATGCCGGAGTTGGTTCAAATGGCAGGCGGCGAGAATCTGTTTGGCGTTTCGGGAACGCACTCGCCGGAAATGACGTTTGAGCAACTCGTAGCCGCAGACCCGGACATCATTTTCATCTCGCCTTGTGGTTTCGATATTCCCCGCACGCGGGAGGACTTGCCTGTTCTCGCGTCCTATCCTGGCTGGCCGATGTTAAAAGCTGTTCAACAGAACTGGGTCTACGTGGCCGATGGGAATCAATACTTCAATCGGCCCGGCCCCCGGCTTGTTGAGTCACTTGAAATCCTTGCGGAGATTGTGCATCCCGAGGTCTTTCGATTTGGTCACGAAGGAAAAGGTTGGGAAAGGGTACGGGATCTCTCGGGAAAGTAGTCACGCCCAGTTTTCCACTCGCAAACCCTTCACACGACGGAACTCCCTTGCGTTGTTTGTGACTAAAACGACCCCAAGAGACAGAGCGTGGGCAGCGATCAACAGGTCCATCGATCCGATCGGGGTTCCTTGTCGCTCAAGCTTTGCTCGTAGTAGTCCGTAGGCCGCGGCGGCTTGGGAGTCAAGGGTCGGCACTTCCAACGCGAGGACGAATTTCTCCAGCGCCCGGAAGTTTCTCTTTGGAAAGTGGCTTTTGGCAGCTCCGTACTGAAGCTCGGCGAGCGTAATCGAGGAGATGCCCACATCGCCCACCTCATAGCCGCGGAACCGTTCCAAAACCCTAGGCGGCTTACTCTTGATCAAGTAGATGCAAATGTTAGTGTCGAGGAGACGCCTCACCGGAAAGCTTCCTCTCGATGCTGGGGAGGGGCCTGGCTTCGCTCGGCCAGAAAGTCGTCGGAGAACTCCGCAAGACTTTCAAACAGGCTGTCCCAGCCGTGTTCAAGCGGTACCAGCAATACTACCGTTCCCACCTTCCGCACGCCTACTTCGGTACCCGGCATGCGAAATTCCTTGGGCAGCCTGACGGCTTGACTCTGGCCGTTTTTGAAGAGTTTGGCTTTCTTCACCGCTTCCCCCCTGCTCTATAGTATATATACTATGGAGCCCGGTCGCCGGGCCCTTTTACGATGGGATGATGCGATTCGAAGTGGCTGTAAATGGTGAGAGACTCTGCGTCGCCGGCCTGGAGGGATTTGGGGTGCTGGGAGCCACCCTGTCCTGGGTGAAGCGCGACCCGGACCGTTTTCCCGAGACTGCGCCGAGGAGTGACTTGGGGGCGTGGAGCGCTGAAGAGTTGAGTCTGGATGTTGCGGGTAGCGACAGTAACGACGCGCAGAAGCTGAAGTCGCTCAGATGGGTTGACAAGATTCTCAAGGTAGGCGATGTGATCGAGATCAAGATCTTGCCGCCCGGCCCGGCTGATGCACCGGCTGGAGAGAGCTAGGAGTCACCGGAGAGCGTTGTGGCGGGCAGGGGCAGGAATGGCTCCGACGCGCAGAAGAGACCGCATTCTTGTATCCATACTTATAGCTTCATGCAAGAATGTAGTTGATCGCAGTTGATACCGATATTGTGGGCAATCCTTTTGGCGGGAAACAACGCCGGTTTTTGAATTCTCAGACTCCAAGGGAGGATGATCCGAAATGAAGGCAATTCTATGCCTGCTCGTTATCTCTATTTGGGCCTGCTCCCCGCCGGCCGGCGAGGAGATGGCTACGGCGGAGAACGCGGGCATGTCGACCGCCGAGCCGGTAGACAACACACTGACCCCCGAGGAGAAGGAGGCGGGTTGGGTACTGCTCTTTGACGGCGAGTCGCTCGATGAGTGGATGACCGACACGGGCGAGCCCAGCCAGCGGCCTATCGAGGAGGGCAGCATCAATCCGCACAAGTCCGGGGCCTACATGGTGGTTCACAAAAAGATTTGGGAGAACTACATTCTCTCGCTCGATTTCAAGCTCAGCCCCGGGTGTAACAGCGGTATCTTTGTGAAGACCTTCTCTCTCGAGGAGTCGCCTCCCGGCAGGAGTGTCGCCTATAACGGAATCGAGATCGCGATCGACGACACTACCGAAGCCGGCTACCATGACACCGGTGCGATTTACGACTTGGTCAAGCCCTCCCGAAACGCGATGAAGCCGGCGGGAGAATGGAACCATACCGAGATCACGGTGAACAGGAACATCATCTCCGTCAACCTAAACGGCGAACATGTGACGCGCATCGACCTCGCCGAGTTCACTGAACCCCACAAGCGGCCCGACGGTACGCGGCATAAGTTTGACGTCGGCTATAAAAATCACCCTCACAAAGGCTACATCGGCTTACAGGATCATGGGGCGGACCTGTGGTTCAAAAACATCAAGCTGAAACCGCTGGATTAAGACCGGCGGGACGCGGGGATTCGCTGGCCGGCAGAGGCTTGCGGGACAATACCTTTACTACTTGAGGTTTCCAAGCGACGTAGACCCTTCCGGCGCGGAGCGAGGGCGCGCCGACTAGCTGAGAGTGTCACATGGGGAAACCAGAGATCGGCATTGCTTTCATTGGGACTGGCGGAGTGGCGCACATGCACGCGGCCGCGGTGAAACAGCTACCCCAGGCCCGCCTGGTGGGAGTTTACAGCCGAAACTCCGAGAACGTCACGGCGTTCGCGGATCGCTTTGGCACCCGTGGCTATGACGCTCTCGATGAGCTTCTGGAAGACCCGTCCGTGGACGTCGTTTCGGTTCTCACTCCGGGTCCGCTGCACGCTTCCCACTCTATGAAGTGCCTCGAGGCGGGCAAACACGTTCTCGTGGAAAAGCCTGTCGGCCGGACGGCTGAGGAGATTCACAAGCTCAAGTCCGCCGCGGAGCGGGCTGACCGTATATGTATGCCGGTGCACAACTATATCTATTCACCGCCGATTCGACGGGCCAAGGGACTGATTACACAAGGCAAACTTGGCAAGCTCTCAAGCCTGTGGATGTTTTTCAACCAGAAGCATCCGGCGGATTCGGGGCGTCCCGACGTACTGTGGCGCGAACTGCACGTCCACCACGCCTACGTGACCCTGTTTCTTGCCGGACGCCCAGCGCGCGTCGGAGCCTTGGCCTCGAACATCCACTTCGACGACAAAGCTTCTAACGATCAGGGGATGATCCTCTGTGAGCTGCCGGACGGTGTCATCGCCAACCTCTGGGGCAGCTTTGGCGTGGACGACAAAACCAGCAGCCCCTGGACCGTTGTGTATAAGGTCCTGGGCACGGAGGGCGGCATCACCCATTCCTGGAACGATTGTTACTACGGTGACACATCAGTTCCGAGCTGGTACCTCGGTGGTTACCGGGACAGTTTCCTGTTTGTCTACGAATACTTGCTGACGCGCTGCCTGGAAAAAGGTGATCCGCCTCTTTCCACTCTGGACGATGCCCTCGATGCGCTCCGCGTCATTGAGGCCACTGAAGAATCCATTGAGAAACGAACGTTCGCCGAAGTGGAGTATCGGTCAAGGATCTGAACTTGGAGTCTGGATACCGCCTACAATGTGACAGAAAGGTTTGTCGGAGTGATGCTCAGGAGGCTGGAGACGCGTGTGTTTCATCGGGGAAAACGTTTTGCCATCGTCCCGATGATGGTTGCGGCGATCGCGGTCGCCTGTAGCGGCCCCGCCGTTGAGCGCGAGGGGTTGGACACCGTCGAAGATCTCTCTGAATCACTGGCCAACGATCTGCTGGACCTTTCTGTGGCCACGCGGCGGCAAGACCTGGCCCGAATGGCCGAATACTTCCCGTTGAGTCTTGAGGCCATCCCGTTTCCTGACAAAGCTGAAGAGGTGGTGGAGCAAACGACGACGGCACGCGCCCACGGTTGGGCTGTTGAGCGCGAGCCGCGGGAGATATCGAGGGAGCGGTTTCTGTCGCACTGGGCGGACTTTTTAGCCCACTTCTCGGCGATCGAGGATGTGCGTTTCAAAGTGAAGGACGCCAACTTTGTAACCGCCACGTCAGGGCAAGCCCGCCTGGAGTTCTTTCTCATCGGACGAGGTTGTGGCGGCAATCGAGAGTGGGTCCGGGGCACGATCTTTACCACGGCGGTTCGCGACTCGGCGGTGTCGGGCGAGAAATGGAAGCTGCGTGAATTCCGTCTGGAAACGATACAGTCGATGCTGGCCGCCGAGGACCTGTTTTCCGAGGTCAGTGCGCCGGCCGGCGTGGCGGTCACTGTGCCTCCCTACGGGTCTGTCGGCAACGATGGATTTGTATGGCATGGGGCCGCGGCGACCGACATTGAAGGGGATGGAGACATCGACCTGTTTGTTACCGGGCGTACGAGAAACTATCTCTACTTGAACGAGCGCAATGGGCGCTTCCGGGAAGCTGCTCGCGAAACGGGTCTGGAGGTTCTCTCTCACGAGGGTGTGGCTCCGCTGTTTGTGGACTACGACAACGACGGGGATCAGGATCTGTTTATTTCGGCGGTCGGACCGCAGATGCTCGTTCAAAACAGACTCAAGGAGGAAGGGGAGCTTTTGTTTGCCGATGTTTCTCTCGAAGCAGGCGTCGCGGTCGAGGCCGTCGGCTTCAGCGCCGTGGCCGGAGACGTGAACGGCGACGGGCTTGCCGACCTCTGTGTGGCTTCCTACAACCGTTACGGGATGGTCATGCCGAACTCCTGGGACAAGGCGACGAACGGCACACCGAATCGGCTGTTTGTCAATCAAGGAAACGGCCGTTTCCAAGAGATGGCGAAGGCGCTGGGTGTAGCCGACTCGCGGTGGAGTTACGCGGCGCAGTTTGTGGATTTCGACGGCGACGGCGACCAGGATCTTTACGTCGCCAATGACTTTGGTGAAAACGGGCTTTTTGTGAACCATGGCGGTCTCGTTTTGTGGATGAGGCGGCGCAGCGCGGCGTGCTGGACCCTGGCAATGGAATGGGTGTCTGTTTTGGGGATTCCGACAATGACGGCTCGCTCAACTTGCACGTGACCAACATGTCGTCGACGGCGGGCAAACGCATTCTGGGTCGGCTGTTCGCCGGGGAGAACCCGGCTGGCGACGTGCTGAAGAAGCTGGCTTCCGGCAACAGTTTGTATGAGATGCGCTCCGACGGCAGCTTCCAAAATGTCACCCCACAGGCGGGCGAGTTTTCGGCAGGCTGGGCGTGGGGTGGCGGCTTCATTGATTTCAACAACGACGGCTGGGAAGACCTCTACACCCCGAACGGTTTTCTTTCGGGTAAGTCGATGAAGGACACTTGATCGCTCTTCTGGCGCCACGTCGTGGCTGCCAAGACCCAGATCGAGGAAGCCGGCAACCCCGATTACCGGCAGCAGCACTTCAAGAAGCTTTTCCAGGAAGGATTCTCTTTCAGCGGATACGAGCGGGATTGCCTGTATCAGAACACGGGCGGGGGAGAGTTTGTCGAGATTTCCGGAATCTCCGGCATCGACTCGATCACAGACGGCCGAGGCGCCGTGTTTGCGGACTTCGACAACGACGGCGACCTGGATGTGTTCCTGACAACGATCCAGGGGGAAGCCCATTTGCTGTTCAGAAATAACGTCGGCAGCCGCAGCGGCTTCCTGCGGGTCGTCTTACAGGGGACGGAGAGTGGGAAAGACGCCTACGGCGCTTTGGTGCGGGTAAAGACTTCGGCCGGAGTGCTGATGAAATTCAAGTCGGGTGGGGCCGGGTTCCTCTCGCAACACGATCCCCGGGTGCTGTTTGGCTTGGGCCCCGATCGGCAGGCTGACTGGATCGAGATCGCCTGGCCGTCGGGTTTGAAGCAGCGGTTCGACAACATTGCCGCCAACACTTGTTTGAAGGTGGTGGAGGGAAACCCGTTGCATGAAGTGCTGCCGGAGGAGCGCTTCGAGCTTGCGGATCCACTCTCGCCGGAAGAGCGTATCCTTAGCCGGTTGAAGGTGCGGAAAGGATCGCTTCTGCCGGACGTTCAAGTTGTCTCGCTTGACAACCAGGGCAAAAGTCTCAGGGCAATCATTCAGCGGGGCCGCAGACATGTCATCAATCTGTGGGCCACCTGGTGCGCCTCGTGTGCTACAGAGATGCCTGAACTCGAACGACTGCGCGAAAGCTTCGACAACAGCAACATTCAAGTCATCGGCCTGAGTCTCGACACCGAAGGGCCTGAAGCGGTCCGGAGCTTTCTCGACCGGCATGGGATTCGCTATCCCAACTATGTGGCCGATGAATCCCTGATCGAGGGCATCTATTCGGGCCAGGAGGTATTCGTTCCGCTTTCCTTGCTTGTGGATGAGCAAGGACGAATCGTCGATGTGTTGGCGAGCTGGTCAACCGATAGACTGGCCAAGGTTAGCCGGGTTTTCGAGCGCCGGTAGTTCGCGGACATGCTGCACAAGCGAGTCCGCTCGACCGCCACCGGCGGCCGAGCGCCAGAAAGAACCACCGGGTGGGGGGGCGCAGTACCAGCCGTAAAACGACTGGCGCATTTCAAGCAAGCCCCGTGAACGGGGCTGACCGGCGCGGCGTTGGCGTCGAAGTGGAGTATCTGTAGAGGATCTGTCACTCTTATCGCCACCTTCGTGTATTCCCCGTGGCTGACCTAGTGCCCGGCCTTTCTGCGTTCGACGAAGAAAGCCGTGGATGTCACCGCAAGCCCGAGTCCGTCGACGGCAGCTCGGACCAGTAGAAACGCGTCGTGTTATGTTGCGGCTAGCTGGCCGGAATGGCGCGGGCCTCCGGGCCCGCAGCGGCGACCTGGTCGCTGCGGGCGTGATTTATCGAGCCCGAAGTAGGCCACCTTTCGTAGCCGTAGTTGCGAAATGATGTACTTAGTCAAGCTTGTTGGAAGACGCCGCAGCGCTTCCCGCGGGACGCGGCAGCTGCTTGATCCAGTCGTGGATGAG
Source organism: Bryobacterales bacterium (assembly GCA_965222095.1). GTDB lineage: Bacteria > Acidobacteriota > Terriglobia > Bryobacterales > UBA6623. The sequence continues at coordinate 421,363 of CBDCTD010000002.1, read as the reverse complement.
CTTCACCGCCTGCTCGTCCACGACATTGGAGGCGATATGCGGCATACGGCCTAGGCCGAGCTTGCCCATTCGAAAATGGATCAGCGAGCGCTCAGGATCGCCCGGCGCCAGCAGCTGCGCGTTGGGAATGTCGAAGTTTCCGTGGGCGGGTGGGACATCAATCGTTCCGAACTCTTCGGGCGGCAAGGTAAACAGCACTTGAAAGTCGGCGTTGCCGCCACCCCATTTCATGTGGCAATGGGCGCAGTTCGACTGCAAATAGGAGCGGGCACGAAGGTCCAAGGGCACCCCTTCGTCGCGATGGTCGTAGAGCCGGGGCAGATGCTCCGGCGGCCACGGGAGCGGCTCAGTGAAAACGCCCAAGTGCTCGAGAGTGCTGAGTTGGTTGGCAATAACGCCGCCGTAGTCGTGATCCTTGTTCATTTGCAGCGTGTTGACCCCGAGGACATACTTCGCGGGCGTCGTATGGCAGCCGATGCATTCGGCGCGGCTGGGGAAGTGCCAAGTCTGGTCGCGCCTTCCGCCGGGCGCGGCGGCGTCCTTGATCGTCAAGTCAAGGTCGGCGCCACCGGCGTCCAACAGGTGGGCGTCGGTTTGCTCGTCGTTCCAGACATAAACGTAGCCACTCCAGAACTGCGACCCTGTTTCATCGGTTCCCGGCATACGCCTGTGGTGCAGCAGCCGCGTTTCCAAACGACGCAGACTGTTCGGGTTTCCGGTTTCCATTTCCATCAGGAAAGTCTTGACGATTACCGTGCCGTCGGGGAACTTCCAACCGCGGGGAGCCGCGGGCGCGGGCTGGGGGTAGATCATCCGGTTGTATTCGATCTTGGAATCGTCGGGCAAGGCGATATACCGCTGCTTGACCGCACCGTCTGACCACAGCGGCGAGTTGACCGAGTACGGAATCAAACCGGGCACAGGCGTGTGGTCTTTCGTCGAGCTGAAAAGTCCCGTTTCGCTCAGCTTGCGCGGGAACTTCGGCGCGTCGGCAGCGGGCGGCGGGGCAGGGACCAGGTGATGAATTTGGCCGCCGATGTGGTCGACGATGTAGACTTCCCCGGCCGGGTCTTGTCCAAACCCAACCGGACGCAGCAAGGGATGCACTAGTTCGCGGTGTTCGGTCACCTTTTCGCCGTCGGTTCGAAGCGCCCAGATCTTGCCCGTGTCATAGTCGCCGTAGATGTAGGCTCCCTTCAGTTCTTCGAGGCGGCTGCCGTGATAAACGTGCCCACCGGTGAATGAGCGCGCTTCGGTGTGGGACTCTTCGAGAAGCGGCGGTAGAATCGGTGTCGGCCCTTCCTTGCGATTGGGGCGGAACGGGTGGTTGCCTTCCTTGACGCTCCAGCCGTAGTTGCCGCCCTTTTGGATCAGGATGATCTCTTCCCAGAGGTCTTGGCCGATTTCTCCCGCCCAGAGAATGCCGGTGGCCGGGTCGAAGCTGAACTTCCAGACTTGACGAAGGCCGTAGGCCCAAACCTCACCCCGCGCTCCTGGCACATCCACGAATGGGTTGTCTTTGGGAATCGTGTACGGCAAGTCCCCGCTGGCCTGATCAACGTCGATTCGCAAGATTGATCCCGGGAGGTCGCTGATATCCTGACCGGTGTGCAGGCCGTCAGCGATGCCGCTGGCGTCGCCAATGGCGGCGTACAGGTAGCCGTCGGGACCGAATTGGAGACAGCCGCCATTATGCCCGCCCGCGCGCCACGTGAAGAGAACCTCTTCGGAATCTGTATCGGCCCGGAGGGGACTACGAGTCTCAACCTGATAGCGTGATACCCGGCTGCCGTCGGGTATGAAATCACTAGGGTCGTCGAGAAGGTTCATGAATGCGTAGAAGTACCCGTTTTCGGCAAACCGAGGATGGAATACGAGTCCGAAGGTGGTCCGTCCGGTGTCGAGCAGCAGGTCCTTGCGGCTGGTGGTCAGGTCGTTCTCGAACGTGTAGATCTTGCCATACCGTTCGGCAACCGCTAGGCGATTTGTGCCTGGCACGACGGTCATGGTCAGCGGCTCGTCGAACTGCAGATTCGGGAACGCGACGGCCGTGCGGTAGGGGTTTGGTGGATCGGGCGTGCCATGAACGTTAGACGTGGTCCACAACACGCGCTCCTCAATACCGTAAGGTTTACGAACCTCTTCTTTCGCCGCGGGCGGTGCGGCGGCTAGGCCGAGCACTAGAAACGCGGTCGAGATCGCGGTCGTCAGACAACGAGCGGCTTGGCGCATGGTGGAGTCCTGGTTGGCGGTTTATCGGGAAGAACGTGCACCTTCAGGCCTGGGCTTTCGAAGGAGCCTGTTCGGTGATGTCCTGTTGCAATTATAGCGGCCAGTCCGGGCTTGTCACTTGAGACCTCGGCGGGCGAGCCATGAAAGGAGGTTGGAACAGTAATATCCGCCCAAGAACGCTAAGCACCCGCAGTATGCTGCCAGCGAGACGTAGAGCGATGGTCCGTCAGCAATTCCCGCGCCGTCCACCCCCGCGGCAAACAGAATGCCGCCCACGACTCCCACTACTCCAGTCGTTATGGCAGCGGTTCGCGACCCGTACCTGTGCGACGAGAAGCGGGCGGCGAGCGCCAGCAAGCCGCCGAACGGTGCTACGAACCAGACAGACACCATAAACCCGAAAACCCCATAGGCGAGCGATACAAGGATAGTGCCTACGAGGTCCGGGTCACCTCCAGCGAGTTCGGCTCTCTCCCGAAAAACAGTGAACAACAGTGGAACGGTATAAATGTAAGCGGCCACGATCCCAGCGGATGCGCCGAGAAAAACGGTTAGGGCCACGTCCCTCGTACCAGCCGATCTACTTGTCGACGATTTCACGGACCGGCAATTGGCGGTCCGGATTTGTCGCTTCCGGGGATGCCCAGAGCATACCTTGGTCGTGAGTTTCCTTCAGATCCGCTTCCGATCCCGTCGTATCTCTTCGCGGCGTTCTTTCTTGCGAAGCTGGAGTACATCCGTACCACGAAGGATACCCCGTAGTTGAAGTCGAGGCCGATCCGCCCTGCGCCCGTCGGTTTCTCTGACGAGCCAACTCTCGATTGCCTGTTCGAGCGCTTTCTGCATGCTGGTACCGCGACTGGCGACTGCTATGCGTAGCTGCCGGTACTTCGCAGGCGTGAGCCGCAACGTAATGGCGACCCCATTGCTACGAGGAGGTTTCACAATGTCATTATCACACCCGCGTGAATCGGCAAAGATCGAACGACCTAGTTCCTCAATGGCTTGCCCGTCTTGAGGATATGCTCCATCCGTTGCTGCGTTTTCTCCTCGCCGCAGAGGCTCAGGAAGGCTTCTCGCTCGAGGCCTAGTAGGTAGTCTTCCGAGACCAGACTCGCTTGGGATAGGGGCCCGCCGGCCAGGACGTGGGCCAGCTTCCGGCCGACGTACCGATCGTAGTCGCTGATGTAGCCGCCTTCGTGCGCCAAGTAGATGTCGAGTTCCAAAGCCGCCGATACCGGCCTTCCTCCTACGAGGACCTCATGCCGCACCGGGGGTTCGTAGCCCGCTGCGGCCAGGTTTAGCACCGCTTGCTTGGCGTCCGCGATCAGGCGGTCGCGGTTCATGGTGATTGCGTCCACTGGACGCAGGAATCGCCACTGTTGCGCTTCGGCTGCGCTAGAAGAGACTTGGGCCCTGCCTATCTTTTCGAAGACGGCCCGTGTTGGTGGGATCAGATTGTCGTTCGGGCCAAGCCGTTCAGCGTATCTGCGAAGGAGCTGTGTGCACCCGCCGGCCGCCGGGATCAGCCCGGCCCCCACTTCCACTAACCCCATATAGGACTCGGCAGCGGCCTGCACGCGATCGCACTGCATCGCTAGCTCGCATCCACCTGCCAGAGTCTGATGGAAAACCGCCGCGACAGTGGGCTTCTTAGAGCTACCGAGCAATCGAAAGAGTTCTTGTAGCTGCGTAACCGCCCGGTCGATCTTATCCCAGCGTTTCGCGCGACTCAGCTCCAGCAGCAGCATCAAGTTGGCGCCGACACAGAAGTTCTCACCCTCGTTGCCAATCACCAGCCCCTCGTAACGTGTCTCAACTTTAGCGATAGCCTTTTCGAGCAGCGAGGAAACTTTGGCGTCCAGCGAGTTTGCTTTGGAATGGAACTCGACGCAAGCCACACCGTCGCCCAGGTCCAGAAGACTGGCGCTTTCGTTCGATTCGACTACCCCTTTCGAGCGTCGTATCGACGAGACAGAAAGCGTGCCGGGTGGTTCCTCGATAGACTTGAAACGCCCCGAGCCAAGGTCGAAGAAGTAAGGCCTACCCTTTCCCTCGGTATAGAATGACCTTTCGGGTGATCGCAGAACCTTCTCGACGAGCGGCGGGATGCTCTTCTTCTCCTTCTTCATGCGGGCAACCGAATCTTCAACACCGATGCGATCCCAGATCTCGAAGATCCCGAGCTGCCAGTTGAAGCCCGCTTTCATGGTCGTGTCGACGCTAACGATATCGTCGGTGATTTCCGGAATCCGAGCGGCGGTGTAAAGCAGCAGTTCGCTGATCGTGGCCCATAAGAAACGTCCGACCGGATCGTCGGAGCGGAAAAGAAATCGGATCCGGTCGCCTGCGTCGTCGATGTTTTGAGCAAGTTCCAACACCGGCCATTTCAGTGGGCGTGGCTTGCGATACTCCATCGAGTCGAGGTCGAGCACCAAGCGGTTCTTTCCGGCCCCGCCTTTCCCCCTGGTGTAGAATCCTCGACCGGCCTTGTCGCCGGCCATGCCCTTGGCGACCATTTGGCGAAGGAAATCGGGAGGGTCGTAGATGTCTCGTTTTTCGTCCTCCGGAACCAGCCGATGAAGTGTTTCGGCAATGAACAAGCACACGTCGATGCCGGTGAAATCAGCCAATCGAAAGGTGGCCATGCGGGGACGCCCGATGAGCGGCCCGGTAAGGGCATCGACTTCCTCCACGGACAGGCCTTGCTCGAGCATCGTCTTGACGCTGTGCATGACCGTGAATAGGAAGATGCGGTTGGCGATGAAGTTCGGGCGGTCATAAGCGTACACCAGGACCTTGCCGAGACGGCGGTCGCAGAAGTCGGAGACGAAATCCAAAACCTCCGGTTTCGTTTCCGGACCCGGGATTATCTCGACCAGCCGCATGTGGCGCGGCGGGTTAAAGAAGTGGGTTCCCAGCCAGTGTTTACCGAAGTCCGCGGAATACCCCTCAGCTAGTGCGCCGATCGGCAGTCCGGACGTGTTTGAGCTGACGAGCGATCCCTTCTTGCGGTGTTGGTTGACCTTTGCGAGTAGCGTTCGCTTCGCCTCGAAATTCTCACTCACTGCTTCGATGACCCAGTCAGCTTCCTGGATCCGCTCCAGGTCGTCATCGAGATTGCCAATTTCGATCAGGCCCGAGGTCTCGGATGTAAACAAGGCCGGGGGACGCGATTTGCGGAGCCCTGCTAGGGCTTTCGCAGCGAGCGAGTTTCGGCTGGCTTGGCCGGGTCCTTCGTCGGACGGCATATCTAGCAGCAGGCAGGGGACACCCGCGTTCGCCAGATGCGCGGCGATCCGGGAACCCATAGTCCCCGCGCCGAGAACAACCGCTTTGCGGATTTGCTTGACCATTTGGCCGTCTTTGACCGGCAAGAGGACGACGATACCACAGTGGACCGCCGGATTGGCTGGCGACAGGTGCGGTGCAATAGTGCGGAGCGGGGAACGGTGGTTCGCAGCAGAATGAAGGTGCCGGTCAGCAGCAGATTGGGCTAGCGGCCCGTGGCAAAGGTCGTGCAGGAGCGAAAAATGGGGACTGCCAAGGACGGCCACCAATTCGCCCCTTCATGGCCCTGGAAAGAATGCACTCGGGCTGAAGCAAACGTTTATCCGCCTTGTGAATGCGCGGTGGTCTGCCAAAAGCCAGCCCAGCCCTATGGCCTATTTCTCTTTCTGGGGCTTAACCGAAGGAACTTCACGGACTCCGTGCCAGTCAACGAATATCAGGTGTTAATAGATGACGTTATTAGAGCGGAGGTTTAGTCCAGGATTTCCATTTTGGCCCTGGCACGGTGAAAGTATACACCCGCGCTGCCCCGAATACCACGTCTTTTCGCGCTGAACCCTGCACATGACCTCCGCCGGTAGGCGCCAGGGCTCGTCCATCCGCTCACAGACGTTGATTGAGCGGCCTGAACGGCGCTCCGGCCGACACTGCTCCTTGCGAAATCTTTTGGAGCCGAAAACTGTTGATCCTCGCCCGGTCAACGCTACCCGCTTGGCAGCGGCAGCGCCCAGATCCTGTGCAGCATGTCGCCGAACAGCCTGCGGTTCAGATACCCCTCGGCCAGCAGCAGCCAGTAATACCGCGCGTGCTTGACCAGCCGACCGCCGGTCTTCATCAACCTGTGTTGCAAGCTCGTCAGCGACCAACTCTTGATCCTGTTCGGCAGTCCGAGCCGCCGCCACAAGTTGCCCAGGTTGTAGGCCAGCACGCTCAGTTGTAGCCGTACCTCGTTCGCCCGGAACCGATGGCACGACAGCCTTGTCCAATGCGTGGCCTGTTTGCCTTCCTTGATCCACTGCTCCGCCGTGCCGCGCTTGTTGTAGAAGCGCACCACCGAGCGGCTTGGCAAGCTCATGCTCGTCACGATGAATCCGACCCGCGGGAACAGCTCGCCCTGGTGATGCTCGACCTTGGCGACGATCCGCCTCGCCTGCGACCAACTCTCCGCCTGATAGCGAAAACTCTTGTAGCGCACCAAGGGCTTCCGGGAGGGCCTTCCCGGCGGCCGAAACAAGATGTCTTCGATCTCCAACTCCAGGCTCTTGTTGGCCGGAATGCGAATGGCGTACTGTACTCCGCGTTCCTCCGAAGCCTCATAAACTTCCGGCTTGGCAAAGGCCGCATCGCCCCGGAAGGCGACCTGCTTGCCCGCAGCCTGTTGGCGCTCGATCTCCGGCAACAATAGCTCATCCCAGTCCTCGGCGCTGTGCACGTTGCCGGGACGCAGCTTGGCAGCGAGGCAATCACCATGACCGTTGAACAAAAGTAACGGGTGATAGCAGACCGACTCGAAGTGTCCGTTGTAGGCACTGCCTTCCTGTTGGCCATGGACCGGACTCTCGGTGGAGTCCATGTCCAGAACGACCCGCTCGGAGTCGTCGAACGCTTCCGCTTGCCCGACCAGCTCTCGGTTCAGCGCCATCAGCCCCAGCAGGTTCTCTTCGCTCGCCAGCATCTCCGTCTCGAAGCTGTGCAGCGTCGAGGTCAAGGCCGCACCGCGATCCCAGATCTTCTGCGAACCGATCAGCCGAAACGTCGGATCGATCGAAACCCGCTCGGCGTCGTTGAGGTCCTCGTAGCCCGCCAAGCGGCTGTAGACCGACTGCCGCAACAGATCAGCGAGCGTGAACTGCTTGTTTGTGCCTTGCCGGGAGTCGCTGAGATGCTCGTCAATCAGTTCTCCGAGACCGAGCCGTTCGTCCAGTTCGCGAACCAAAATCAGGCCACCGTCGGAAGTGACGTGCGATCCCTGGAAATCGACTTTCAACAAGCCGTTGAAACTTAGCTGGAATGGCTTGGTTTGTTTTTCACCCATTGGGTGTTGGCCTCCCTGGCGTCCTCATCGGGCTCTAGCCCCTATGAATAAAGACGCTCAAGGCCGCTGGAAGGTCGGGATGTCAAACACCAAATTGAAAATGCGGGTTAGTTTGTGCAGCTTTACCTACATTGGGCAAGAGTTGGAGATATTCAGGCACGCCAAAAACTGGAAAGCCTATTGGGCATCCCGCGTGAAACCCTTCCTCGCCGGTGATGTGCTGGAGGTCGGAGCTGGAATTGGAGCAAACACGCTACTGCTGCGACGGCACACAGACGGTCGCTGGGTCTGCTGTGAGCCAGATCAAGCCTTGGCAGCTCTCCTCTGCAAACAATGCGAAAGCCTTTCGACGCATCACCCTTTTGAAATTGTTGAAGGGACGATCCATGAGCTTCCCGTCGAAACGGCGTTTGATACCATTCTGTACATTGACCTCCTCGAGCACATCCAAGAGGACGCGGCTGAATTGAGGACAGCCGCCTCGCGTCTGCGCCCCGGAGGTCATCTGATCGTCCTCGCGCCTGCCTGGAATTTCCTGCACTCGGAGTTCGACCGCTCGATCGGCCACGTGCGACGCTACACCAAAAGGGCCTTGCGGGGCGTGGGGCCACCAGATCTGGAGCTTCGATGCCTCGAGTACCTGGACAGCCTGGGGATGCTCGTGAGCGCGGGAAACAAGCTCGTCCTGCACAACTCGCTTCCAACACACCGACAAATTCGCTTTTGGGATAGCGTCCTCGTACCTTTGTCTCGCGGACTTGACCCCTGGCTGAATCGCGCCATCGGGAAATCCTTGCTAGCGGTATGGCGACAGCCGGCCCGCACCTAGCAACCATGACATTTAACGAGTACAAATGAAAGCGTTGTACGCGAACATCCTTAGCGGAGCGCTCCGCGCCTTCGTCGCTGCCGGCGCCTTAACCGCCGTATCCCTATTTCTTTATCTCATGGCGTTTAATCAGTTCAGTTGGTACGACGACGAAGGCTACGTCATGCTGACGCAGCAGGGCTTCAATAACGGTTATGCTCTCTACGACGAAATTTTCACTCAATACGGTCCAGTTTCTTACATCTTCCGAGACTTCATCTACCGAGTAATTCCCGACTTGTCGGTCACTCACGACGCCAACCGCATGATATCTCTTATCTTTCTACCTGTTGGCGGCCATCCTTCTTGCAGCGGCCACCTATCGCCTTACACGCTCCGGACCCCTGGCCGTAATTGTCTTGGCCGGCTCTACTCTCGAAGCCGGAACGCCGTTGCAAGGCGAGCCGGGTCATCCACAAGACCTCATTGCGCTCCTGCTCGCATGTCTATTGGTGGCCGCGACCCTAAAGGGTAGGTCGTTCATGCGTCCTGTGCTGCTGGGTACACTCCTCGCTGCGATAACCATGACCAAGATCAACGAGGGGATCTACCTGCCCCTGGCACTTTTCCTGGCCACCCTCTTCTCCGTCCCGGGGTTGTGGGCCCACTAAGGATGATCGGGGGGGCGATGGGGCAAGACCCATTCCGCGATTACCTTACAAAGTCGTACGTACGCGCCATACGACTTGGTAAATTTGCCATCTATTTGAAAAAGGACTCACAGCCCCGGAGACCATCCAATATCTGGCTGCTGTATGGAGCGCGTGACTTCGCTACCTCTAGTGACACGCTTCCACCCAGGATTTCCGATTTAGCTGCTCTGACGGCACGAGTCTACACCCTCACCCGGCGAAGCGCAACCATTTCTCCACCCGGTAGAGGCGGCGGCTGAGGCGGGACCGATCGAGCCCCCTTCTTGCCCCTCATGGGGGCTGATCCGCCGCTGCGAAGTCAATTTCGCAGACACCCCTCCGAGCTTCCGTCCTCAGTACACAGATTTCGCATTCGCCAAGTGCGGTGCTACCCGCCCGGCACAGGCAGCGCCCAGATCCTCCGCAGCATGTCGCCAAACAGCCGCCGGTTCAGATGTCCCTCCGCGAACAAGAGCCAGTAATACCGCGCGTGTTTAATCAGCCGACCGCCGGTCTTCATCAACCGGTGCTGCAAGCTCGTCAGCGACCAGCTCTTGATCCGTTGCGGCAGCCCGAGCCTCCGCCATAGGTTCCCCAGGTTGTAGGCCAGCACGCTCAGTTGTAGCCGTACCTCGTTGGCCCGAAAGCGATGGCACGACAGCCGCGTCCAGTGCGTGGCCTGCTTACCTTCTTTGATCCACTGCTCCGCCGTGCCGCGCTTGTTGTAGAAACGCACCACCGAACGGCTCGGCAAGCTCATGCTGGTCACAACGAATCCGACGCGCGGGAATAGCTCGCCCTGATGGTGCTCGACCTTGGCCACGATGCGCCGAGGTTGGGACCAACTCTCCGCCTGATAGCGAAAACTCTTGTAGCGCACCAGCGGCTTGCGGGAGGGCCTTCCCGGTGGCCGAAACAGGATGTCTTCGATCTCCAGCTCCAGGCTCTTGTTGGCCGGAATGCGGATCGCATAGTCCGCGCCGCGCTCCTCCAGCGCCTCGTAGATCTCCGGCTTGGCAAAGGCGGCATCGGCGCGCAAAGTGACCTGCTTGCCTTCGGCCTGTTGGCGCTCGATCTCCGGCAGTAGCAGCTCGCCCCAGTCCTCGGCGCTGTGCACGTTGCCGGGACGCAGCTTCGCCGCCAGACAATCGCCGTGCTGATTGAACAGCAACAGCGGGTGATAGCAGACCGATTCGAAGTGTCCGTTGTAGGCACTGCCTTCCTGTTGGCCATGGACCGGACTCTCGGTGGAGTCCATGTCCAGAACGACCCGCTCGGAGTCGTCGAACGCCTCCCCTTGCCCGACCAGCCCTCGGTTCAGCGCCATCAGCCCCAGCAGGTTCTCTTCGCTCGCCAGCATCTCCGTCTCGAAGCCGTGCAGCGTCGAGGTCAAGGCCGCACCGCGATCCCAGATCTTCTGCGAACCGATCAGCCGAAACGTCGGATCGATCGAAATCCGCTCGGCGTCGTTGAGGTCCTCGTAGCCCGCCAAGCGGCTGTAGACCGACTGCCGCAACAGATCAGCGAGCGTGAACTGCTTGTTTGTGCCTTGCCGGGAGTCGCTGAGATGCTCGTTGATCAACTTGCCGAGTCCGAGTCGCTCGTCCAACTCGCGGACTAGCAGCAGGCCGCCGTCGGAAGTGACGTGCGATCCTTGGAAATCGACTTTCAACAAGCCGTTGAAACTTAGCTGGAATGGCTTGGTTTGTTTTTCACCCATTGGGTGTCGGCCTCCATGGCGTCCTCATCGGGATCTAGCCCCTATGAATAAAGACGCTGAAGGCCGCTGGAAGGTCGGGAGGTCATACATCAAATTGAAAATGCGGGGCAAATTGGTTGGCTGTACCCGGTTTTTCGCCGAACCTAGCTTCTGCGGTGGGCTGCTAGGCGGCCCGTGGTGAAAATCATTCGCCTCAAAAAATGGTACAGTCACCGATTTTCGTCGTCTGCCCCATACTGGAGACAAATCATTTGCGGAAGCGAAAATCGTTGACAGTCCCCATTCTTCAGGAGCTGCTACGGTGTCTCCTCGGGATCGGCAACGTGTTCGAAGGTATCGACCTCGAGACCGTCTTCCCAAGGGTCCGGCTTATGGCGAGAACGTTTGCGCCGGTCCGCAAGGTCTTCGCTGTGAGATTCCAGACGCGAGCGCGGCCGCGACTCTGATCGACGGACCTCTTGATCGCGTTCCGGCTTGAAGATGGACGAGATGGGCAGCATGACGAAAGCTTCCCCGATTCTGTTATCGGCCGGCTTGTGGAAAAGATACACACTTTCCCGCTCTATTTTTGGTCCGCCAAAGAGTTGTGTATAATCCGGTCGGTCTAGGCGAGCTAGGTCCGCAATGCTGCTCGAAGAGAATCTGGTTCGTCCGCAGGGGGCACCGATCCCGTTCGGCCATATGACCACAGTCACAGCAGCCATCATCGAGCAGCGGGGTCGCGTCCTGATCTGCCGCCGGCGGTTCGACCAGGATCATCCGGGGAAATGGGAGTTTCCGGGTGGCAAGCTGAAACCCGGCGAGCAGCCGGCTAAAACGCTGAGACGCGAGTTGCGGGAAGAACTCAAGATCGATGCCGAGATTGGTGAGGAGGTCACGCGGTATTGCTACCGCTACCCCGGACGCCCGGCCATCCTACTGGTGTTCTTTCGCGTTTCAGGATTCACGGGTGATCCGGACTACGGCCAGTTTCAACAAGCGTCATGGGCCGCGCCGGCTGACTTGCTATTGTTTGATTTTCTCGAAGGGGATGTGGTCTTTGTCCAGGGGCTGGCCGCCGGCAAGTACGACTAATAATACGGGCGTCCCAAGCTGGTGTTATGGCCACGGGTGTGGTTCGGTCTCGCGTGGCACCCGGAAAATGCGCGTCCGAGGACCTTTGTATGGATGGATCGGTATCTCGACAGCTCGAAAATAGGTGTCGGTAGGAGTACCGACACGGCAGGTCTGGGGACCTGCGCCACGATCGAACCCTAAAACTGGAAGGGTGACGGTGTGAAACTCAACACGAAGATAACTCCTAGCGCGATACCGACCATTCTCCGGCCACGACCCAGTGGCAGCGAGTCATTGAGAGTCGGTGGGTGCCTGATGCCCATGAACCACAGCAGAATCAACATGACCGAATAGTGGTAGCCGTGCGAGAAGGTCACCAGGGCCAAGCCGACGAACGCAAGACCCGCAATAAAGCGGCTGTTGCGGCCGAAGAGTGCGTAGCTGATATGTCCGCCGTCTAGCTGGCTGATCGGCAACAGGTTTAGGGCAGTGACGAAGAGTCCAACCCAGCCGGCAAAGGCGACCGGGTGCAGCAGCAGCTCGACTTCCTCGCCGCGAGGCTCCAGCAGCGCCCACTCGATGGCCCTAAAAAGCAGAGGGTCCCCGAGAATGATGACGTCCTCCCGATCCCCAGCCGGCACATGGTCCGAAATGGCGACGCCGACGATGCTCAACGGGATTGCAACCACTAGACCGGCAATCGGACCGGCGGCCGCAATGTCGAAAAGTGCCCGCCGGCTCGGGATATAACTCGACATGCGAATCACTGCCCCCAGAGTGCCTAAGAAGGAATAAGGGAACGGAATGAAATAGGGCAGCGTCGCCTTTACCCGGTGGTGCCGGGCGGCGAAATAGTGGCCGAACTCGTGCGCGGTCAAAATCGTCAGCAAGCTTACTGAGTATGTCCACCCGCCCGCCATCGTCGTGGTGACCACAGTCAGCGCGAACAGCAACAAATGTAGCCAGACCCGCGACTTGCGCCCCACCATCGCCGCTGGCCCCACGCGGCGGAATCCACCGTTCCAACTTGGGGAGAGTGGACCACCGGTCACCGGTGTGGGCAGAGAAGCGGAAGGATCAGGGCCGGGAGACATCGTTCTGATACCAGGTTACGACAAAAGTTGGCTTCTCAGCGCCTTCCCGACACCTGCTGATACCGGTCGGCTTCGTTTAGGGACGGATCGGGTAGGAACGGATAAATCTTCCCTCATCTGGGCCGATACGAGTCTTGCACCCAAGAACCACCATGTTTTCGATCATCGGCATTGTTGTCGTGCTGGGGTCCGTCTTTGGCGGGTACCTTATGCATGGCGGAGACATGGCGGTTTTGATCCAGCCCTCGGAGTTCCTCATCATCTGGGGGGCCGCCCTGGGGAGTGTCGTCATTGCTACTCCCATGCCGGTTCTGATGCGGCTCCTCAAGAACTTCGGCAAGGTTCTCGGCGGCAGCCGATATAACAAAGCCGTCTATCTCGACACCTTGCTGTTGATGAACTCGCTTTTCCAGGTGGCTCGGAAGCAGGGGATGATGAAGCTCGAGGCCGATGTCGAAGCTCCCGGCAAGAGTGAAATTTTCAAGAAGCACACGAAATTCCTCAAAGACCATCATGCGGTGCATTTCGTGTGTGACACGCTGCGAATGGCGATCAGCGGCGGCATTCCCCCTTTTGACCTGGATCAGATGATCGACTCCGATCTTGAGGCCCATCACGAGCACAATCACCAACCCGTCCATTCGCTAACAACTGTCTCGGACGCCCTGCCCGGGCTGGGGATTGTCGCCGCCGTGCTAGGAATCGTTATCACCATGCGCTCGCTCGGAGGCCCACCGGAAGAGCTCGGACACAAGGTAGCCGCTGCCCTCGTGGGGACTTTCCTGGGCATTCTTACCTGCTACGGATTTCTCTCTCCCCTCGCGGGTGCAATGTCTGCCATTGACGAGGCGGAAGGGGCTTATTACCGAGTTCTGAAGGCTGCGCTTGTCGCTTTCGTCAAGGGCCATCCACCGATCATGGCGCTGGAATTTGCACGTCGTAGCGTGCCACACGAGAACAGGCCCACTTTCCAAGAAATGGAGGCCGCATGCAAGGGGAGTCCGAAGAAGGCGGAGAAGGCGTAGGCGGCCAGCCTCCGATCATCATCAAAAAAGTCATTGCCGCCGCCGGCCATCACGGCGGCGCCTGGAAGGTGGCTTTCGCTGACTTCGTCACCGCGATGATGGCCCTATTCATGGTGCTGTGGCTCATGAACGTCAACCAGGAGACCCAGGAGGCCGTCGCCGCCTATTTCAATGACCCCAAGGGATTCGGCGAAGAGTTGGGCAGCGGCAAAGCCGGCAGTGGCGGAGGGCTCTACATTGGCGAACAGGACCTCGAAGGGCTAGCCGCTAGGATTGAGGAAGCTATGAGCATGCCTCAGTTCGAAGCGTTGAAAGACCAAGTCGTCTCTACGGTCACGGCTGAAGGACTGCGTATCGAGCTGCTGGAAAACGAAAACGGCACGTTCTTCAACAGCGGCAGCCCTCAGCCAAGCTCGTCCGGTCGGCAAACCCTCAGCTTGATCGCGGCAGAGCTCGAAAAGCTGCCCAACGAAGTCATTATGGAAGGACATACCGACTCCAGGCCCTTCCACGGCCGCAGGAACTATTCAAATTGGGAACTCTCGGCCGACCGCGCGAACTCAGCGAGACGTATCCTGATTGAAGCTGGGCTGCCTACTGAACGCATCGTCCAGGTGAGAGGGTTCGCCGATGTCGCATTGCGAAAGCCCGAAGCTCCCGACGATGCCTCTAACCGCAGAATCAGCTTGATTGTTCGGTATTCGCAAGAGCGGCCTCCTGCTGACGCCGAAGCCGCTTCCGGCGAAGCGCCGGCTGAATCAGAACTTGCACCCGAAGGCCCTCAACCCCGCGAACCCGATCCCACCGAAGCGGCACACGTAGAACCAGGCGACGAAGACCTACCCGAAGACCTCAGCGTGTTCGGCCGGAAGGAAGCGCGCAAGATGTTGAAGCGCTACCGGAAGAAAGGGCCAGACAAGGCCACCAAACTGCTCATCGAGGCCATCTCATCGCACAAGAACGGTGATACCAGTTTGCTGGATGTCGGAGGCGGCGTAGGCGCCATTCAAATTGCCATGCTAAACCACGGTGTTGCCCAGGCAACCAACGTGGACGCATCACCTGCCTATCACCTCGTAGCGAAAGAGCAAGCAGCGCGGCAGGGCATAAAGGAACGGATAAGCTACCAGCAAGGCGATTTTGTGGATATCGCCCCACAACTTGCAGCTCACGATATCGTGAGCATGGACAAGGTGATCTGCTGCTACCCGGATGCCAAGGAATTGATCGACCAGGCTGCCCAGCATAGCAAGCACCTGGTGGCGCTCGTCTATCCGCACGATACCTGGCTGGCCCGGGTGATCAGTGCGGTAGCCAATCTGTTCATCAAGCTGCGCTACCGCAACTTTCGCATTTACATTCATTCAAACACGCTGGTAGCTGGCATCTTGAAACAGCATGATTTCCGGCAGGTGCACCGTGCGTCCACCTTCATCTCGCAGGTGATGGTGTGGGAAAAGACCCCTGGCGTACCAGCATGACCCGCTCGTTATAGGGGCCCTGTTCACCCTCAGGACGTACGGCTTGATGAGGTGCGGCTCCTTTGGTATCGCGCGGAGCCGCCAAAACGGTTTCGGATCGATCCCGTTGTTCTGTGTGACGCGGTCGGTTGATCGGCTCACCGACGGAGGCCATGGGGAGGACTTAAGTCCCGGCCGGGGTGCGCCGGTCTGTCGCTCCCTGAAGGCCGGCGCTGTTACGGGCCCAGAGTAACATCGCACGGGGAGGGTCAGATGGTCAGGGCAAGGCGATCTTAGTGATGGCGTGCGAGTTAGAAATTTCAAACTCGTGTGACTGGGTTTCGGGGAGTGGCGGCGAGGGGGATCGGCCGTTGGCACGGCCGATTTTTTGCTCCACCCCAGGCCCCGCTCGGTAGCTCGGAGCGACCGAGCGGGGAAGGGAGCGGACCAGGATGCGACCAGCCGGGGCTGACGCCCCGGGCCAGCGTTAATGAAATGTTGCCAGCCGTTGTGTCGTGCAGGCCCGGAAAGATGCCCGCTGCCCATGGTGTTAACCCGCATTTCTCACCACGACCGCGGTGAACGAGGCGAAAAGCCCGGCGGCCTTGGCGCGCGGCAACACTTCGTGCACATTGCTCAACGTACAGTCTGTCGGCGAGGGGCGCGATTCATCGCGCCCCTCGAGTTTGGCGTTTGACTAGATAGATTCCCACATTTAAGAGGACGAGAGCGGGCCAAGGGGATAAAAACCCTTGCTGGGTCGAAACATTGTGGGGTATTCTGGTATCTAGTTATATAACTAGATAAGGAGACGACATGGGTTACCCCACCAAAGTCCAACTCATTAAGCGCGAAGCCAGTCAGCAGTGGTACGTCAACTTCCCTTCCGCCTTGGCCCAGGCGCTGGAATTCTCGCGCGGTGAAACCGTCGAGTGGGTCATCGAAGACCGCTCCCAACTGGTGTTGAACCGTCGGCACCCGCCCCCCTCGGCGTTAAAAAAAAAGACTCCGCCCCGAGGCTCCTCGACCAGCTCGAAGCCCTCGCCCGCCAAGCGCTCCAGGGCCGCCGCCAACAGCGGGTCCAAGAAAAGATCCAAAGCCTGATGCTGAGCGCCTTGGTCTGTCTCGGCCGCCACACCGTGACTGGGTTGCTGCACACCGCCGGCGACAGCTTCCAGGACTGGTCGGCCGTCTATCGGCTCTTCTCCCAGGCCCGGGTCGAGGCCCCAGACCTGTTCGGCGTGGTCCGCCGCGGAGTGCTCGAGCAACTGTCCCCCACCGCACCTCTGGTGGTCGCACTCGATGACTCACTGCTGCCCAAGCGGGGCGCCAAAACTCCCGGCGTCGCCTGGCGGCGCGATCCGCTGGGACCGCCCTTCCAAACCAACCTGATTCGCGCTCAGCGCGTCATCCAGATCTCGGCCGCTGTGCCCGGCGGCGCCGACCCCCCAGCGGCGCGCCTGATCCCGCTCGATTTCCAACACGCCCCGACCCCACCCACACCACGGCGAAACGCCCCTGAGCAGGAGCAACAACAATACCGCCTCGCCTGCCGCCGCGCCTCGCTCGCCCAGCGGGGCGCCGAACGCCTGCACGCCCTGCGGCAGAAGTTGGAGCAAGACGATGCCTCGCGGCGACTCGAAGTGCTCGTCGACGGCCGCTTCACCAACCGCACGGTGTTGAAAAACCTGCCGCCCCAGACCGTGCTGATCGGTCGCATCCGCCAAGACGCCAAGCTCTACTACTTGCCGACCGGCCAAGCAGCCGCCACGGGCCGCCGCCGCCGTTATGGCGAGCGGGCCTCCCACTCCCGAACAACTGCGCCAGGATGACAGCGTTCGCTGGCAAATCGTCACCGCCTACGCCGCCGGCAAGCGGCATCGCTTCCGCATCAAGACCTTGACTCGGCTGCGCTGGCGTCCCGCCGGCGGGAACTGCGATCTGTGTTTAGTCATCATCGCCCCGCTGCGCTATCGGCCCCGCCAAGGCTCGCGCCTGCTGTATCGCCGGCCCGCTTATCTGATCGCTACCGATCCCGACTTGTCGCCCCAGCAGATCGTCGAGCACTACGTCTGGCGCTGGGACATCGAGGTCAACTTCCGCGACGAAAAGACGCTGTTGGGGGTAGGACAGGCGCAGGTCAGACATCCCCGCTCGGTCGAAGCGGCGCCGCAGTTGATCGTGGCTGCTTACGCCTGGTTGTTGCTGGCGGCGCGCCAGACTTGGGGCCCGGCGGGCTTCCCCGACGCCCTGCCGCCCCCGAAATGGCGCGCGCGCCGCTCGAAGCCCCGCGCCACGACGCTCGATCTGATCCAGCACCTGCGGGCCGAGCTGTGGGGCGAAGGCTTGCGTCGTTTCTGCGGCTTCCCGTCCAACCCCTCGCCCACTCCAACCCCCCAAAAACTCAGCGCAGCCCTCCCCACCGCCTTGCTTTATGCTTCCCCTTGAACCTCTTGCCCCTCCTGTCTCCGCCTCGAACCTGCTTTCAAAACGCCAAAGTCGAGGGGCGCGATTCATCGCGCCCCTACATCTCTGATGGCGGGCATTTGCTTCCACTCCTGCCGACCGCTGGTGAGAAATGCGGATTAACTGAGGCTGTCCCGGTTTCGGTCCGGTTTCCCCCATCGTTCCTTCCGCCCTTTCAGGGCTCGACTCTGTTCAATTCCTACCCTAGGGTTCCGCCGTTCCGGCTCCACCCTAGGCTAGATTCCGGCGCCGCTTCGCGGCTCAAACGTCGTGAGAGCCGCCTGGCGGCGGCTGGGACAAACAGGAGTGTTTATCCCTACTGGGAGCGGGCGACGTCGTCTAGCGTGTTGACCGTCAACAACGGCCGCAAGTCTCGGCAAAACGACCGCCGAGCCATGCGCTACCGGATCTTCCTCGAACAGTGAAATGGCTTCGAGCCGAGCCGGAATCATGCGCCTCCGGGCCCGCGCCCTGACGGGCACGGCTCTTTCCGGTGCTCGACGCCGGCCTCTTCACGATTCTTGCCCCGTGCCCCCCCGTCGCCAATCTTGCGCGTGCCGGGCGCGGAACCCAACCGGAACTCATTGATTGCAATTGGCTTGGGAGAAATTGGGTTTGTTTCGTATTTTCCCCCTGTGCCCCAGCGTGATGTCGTTCTTCGCGGTCTCCCTCACAATGGCGGGCGGGCCCGCGCCCTGACGGGTCTGTGAAAAACCCCTGGGTAGAGCAAGGTGTGAAAAGATGCTGGGACAGTCAGCCCGCGGCGGAGTCGTCATTGGGGACGGGGACAGGCACCCAGGACGGTTCCACGTTCGGGGGTCCGACAGGAAAAACCCGGCCGTCTTCGTGGCGCGGACAAGGTTCGCTTGGTTGCCTGTCCCCATTCGGGCTTCTAGGACGCCGCTTGTGACAGTCCCTGATTTTTTCACACCTTCCAGTCCCCGCGCCTCTCGCAGGTCATTGGTAAAGCGCCCCGTCCGTGCATGGCGATGGGGACAGCAGTCCCCGGTTTTTTCACAGACCCTGCGCGCACTGGCTCTTTCCGGTGCTCGACGCCGGCCTCCCTTCGCGATTCCTAGCCCCTGCAACTGGCTGAAAACAGCCGCACGCGCGGGAGAAACGACACCCCAGCAGCACGCTAGGCGTCTGGCCAAGAATCACAACGCCTCCGAGACCAATTTGACCCCGTATTCGGCCAGAAAAGGCCGCCTCGCGGGCAGAAAACACGGTCTAGCAGTGGGCTAGCGGGCGATTTTCGTCACCTGGCGGTGGGTTGGCAGTCGAGTGGGGCGGCGATGGGAGTGTTCTGCTTGATGGTTAAGTCTTCTGAATTGTGAGACATAGCAGCGTTCCCAGCGGCCCACGCAAGAGCCGGTGGCAGAAAGTGGCGGAAATACGAGGGTCATCCCTCCGAGATTTCGTTTTCCGGGCCCCGTACCAGAATAGGGGACGGGTTGGGGGGTAGAAGGGGTCCGCGGTTGCAAGTCGTTGAAATGGCGAGGAGAAAAAATGTGAAAAGTCTGTGACGGCGTTTTGCGGGAGTAGTCAGAAGGGTCCTCGAGGCCGGATTTTCCGTGCCGAAATCGTGTCCTAGCGCAAGGTTAACGCCGACTAGCGAATGGTTGGAGGTGGGCGGACGAGCGGGATCGGCCGTTGGCACGGCCGATTTTTTGCCCCGCCCCGGGCCCGCTCGGCCGCCGGGAGCGACCGGGTGTGCGCGGGGGACCGGTGTCGGTAGGAGTACCGACACGGCAGTGGGTCTGGGGACCTGCGCCACCAGGACGCTTGATGCCATACGCTCGGAGCTGTGATGTCGGGCGTCGATGTCTGAGTTCTTGGCGCAGCCGCGCGGCCTCACACGGGCCGCGTCAACGCGTCTCAAAGCCAGTGGCGTGCGGGTACCACGACTAAACGGGCAGCAAAGCGAGCCGCCTGACGGCGGCTAGGACAAACAGGATTGTTTGTCCCCACGGGGCTCGGTTGCCATTGAACGGGGCTAAGCGGCAAGGCGTACTAGCGTCGCAACGGCCCACGGCCGCTCGGCGAAACGACCGCCGAGCCATGCTCTACGGGACTGGGGCCCTGGTTTCGAGGGCCATGACGGCGAGCGAATCGGTGGCAGTCAATGGCAGGAAGGTGTGAAAAAATGCTGG
This sequence comes from Bryobacterales bacterium, assembly GCA_965222095.1. Classification (GTDB taxonomy): domain Bacteria; phylum Acidobacteriota; class Terriglobia; order Bryobacterales; family UBA6623. Next base: position 401,331 of record CBDCTD010000002.1, on the reverse strand, counting down.
GACAGTCAGCCCGCGGCGGAAGCTGCGATTGATTCTACGCGACTTTCTAGGACGCCGCTTGTGACAGTCCCTGATTTTTTCACACCTTCCTGTCCCCGGTTTTCGATGGCTACGGCGTAAGAATCTCCGTGTAAGCGGCATGTGGCACGGCTGAGGCGGGGTCCACGACCGAACAGGCAGTCCCGATGCGGCAGCGCTACCGCGGGTCTTTCGTAGTACTCTCGTTCTCCTCGTCCGCCACTTTTTGGATCGCCTCGTGAATACGCCGCATTGATTCGACAAGATGAAATAAGGGCATTGGCGCTCGATGGTTCCCGGAGTCCCAGGGGATGTTTGACAATCCATTCGGACTCCCGCAGCCCGGTGCTCGAAACGCGACCAGGTAAACCCATGTGCTAGTATTTCTCTCGGCTTGCCTATGATCGGCGAAATGGCCGTCCGCTGTGGCGTCTACATAGTGGTCCTCTGGGTCGTGGCCAAGATGATCGTCGGCGAAGGAAGTACGTTCGGAAGAGCTCTGCTAGCGGCGGTCGCCCTCACGGCGACGTCGTGGGTTTCTTTGGGAGCGGCTGGAGGCAGAAGACCAGCAAAAGGGCCAGACTCGTCAGTAGGCCCGACTTGTACCAGTCTTTGAGCCAGTACGTCAGCGCCCGCCAAAGCAGAAGGCCCAACGCCAAGGTGCCCAGCAGCGAGCGAAGCACAGCATAGGTGTCCACGAAGGGAAAGCTCTGCGCGTAGAGAAACAGGACAGGATAAAGACAGAACAGCACGGGATGAATGATGACTTGACGTTGCATAGTCTAGGCTTCATGAGCGGCTTTGCAGCCGAAACGTTGGTCTTCATACCTCTCCCTAGGTCCTATGAGAACCTCGATGGTATTGTTTTTCATCTCCGTCCAAGCGAAGACGCTGGACTGGTAATTATCGTCTAGGAGTGCCTGCGCGTTTTGGTCAGTAGCGGCCACAACGCCTTAAGGTCAGCCGTACTTTACTTTAGGTGCTGATTGCTCCAAAGCTCTTCGAACGACCGTGCTGACTGTACCAATCTCTTCACTACCTCATGATCGCCCGTGCCTGCAGACCAGAACTCTGGATCGGCGTCGATCGCCTTGCACAAATACTTCTTCATGTGGTCCGGTTGGACAGGAAAGGGTCCTTAGCTTATAGACCCTCCGAATCTCGATGAGGCGCGGTGCGAAAAAGCTATCATAGGAACGCTTTCCCGTGTTCCGGATCTTTTTCCGCTCGCTCAACGACGTAGCCGTTTCCCGCAGCGTCGATAACCAACTGATTCTCAAACCAAACGTTCTTTAGCGCGGGGGAGGTAGCCAGATTCATTTCTTCCAAGATTCGATAAAGCCGTATAACCCGATCGTTGATGCAAATCACCGGAAACCTAAGGACAGCAGTCATCGTTGAATGTACCACTGGCAGCCCTCCCTCCTCCAGAATGACGCTGACGCCTTCGCCCAGTCCGAGGTTCCATACTGAAGTCGTCGGGCCGATCTTCCGGAATTAGCGCTGAAGAACCTCGAGTCCCTGCTCGAAGACGAGATCAACGGGAATGCTCTCCCGGGAAATCCGATCTAGATCGGCTTGGAGTTGAGCGGGAACCCCTCCCATCTCTGCGATGAAGCGCTCGGCGCCCTCGTAGTCACCGTCGCCCTGAAGACGGAGAATCTTTTCCGACAGAGCTTCGACCGCCTGCGCCATCTTGTCCGGGTTGACCCGGTAGGCGCCACTGGCGGCGTCCCTTGAAAAAGCGCTCTGTGCTCGGAAAAAGTTGAAGCGTAAGAGGTTCGCCACACCATGGGCACTGGAGGTTCCGAAGCGAATGGAACGGAAAATGCCCGCTAAGAAGGTCACGTAGTTGTCCATGAGGTCGTCGTCATCGAGCTCTCCCTGCTCATCTAATTTGATAACCAAGCAGAGCCCCAGGACGTCGGCCTTGCCTTCTTCGATCGCGGAAGCTTTATCTTTCAGAGCTTCCCGCACGGTCGCTGTCCCGTCGATCGTGTGCTTAACGCCCAAGCCGTGGGCGACTTCGTGAAACATGGTGTTTTCGAAGAAGGCGCCGAAGCGGACGTACTTCCTCTGGTCCTCGGCGATGAGCACATCGGCGATTGGCACAAGGATCTTTTCGAACTTCGCCCGCATGGCATTCTTGAGCTGCAGTCGGCGCGACCCTCTTTTCAACTGAACTTCTTCGTCATTCGGTAGGTTGATCGCAATGGTTTTCGCTCCGGCGTTCGAATCGCCGGCGTAGTAGATCACGTCGTAGACATTCAGGTCGGAGTCGGTGCCCGGCGACTCCCTCTTGTAGGCTTCAGGGACGGGCAGGCCTCTTTGCAACTCAGGCAGCATTCGAGCGTAGCGGGCCAGGCGGGCACTCCACTCAGTGTCTTTGATAAGGATGTAGGCTTCGTAGGCGGCTTTGTGGCCCAAGAGTTGATCTTCATACGTCTCGATCGGCCCGATGACAAAGTCGATGGTGTTGTTTTTCATTTCCATCCAAGCGAAGTCGCTGGGCTGATATTCGTCGTCCAGGAGCGCCTGAGCACGCAGAACCAAATAGCGTTGAAGGCCGGCGTCTTCGGCCAAGGCGGCTGCTTCGCGCAGTTTTCGGGCGGCAACTTGAAGCTGTGACCTGAAGGCTTGATCATAGGGTTGCGCCACAAGCCGACCCGTGGCGTCCCGGCGGACCAGAGTATAGAGGCTTCGTAAGGCCTCGGCCCGCTCCTCGGAACCAGCGGCCGCGCTTTCGACCTCCTCGGCGGTTGCATCGGGCGGGTAGAAGTTCGCCCCGGCAGGTTTCGGACCCACGCCGTCGACGAACGGAGAGTTGTCCTCGAGTCTGTCCCACGGACCGTAGTTGATCTCCACATAGCGGCGAGTGTCCGGGTCCTTGATATCGGCCATCAGCTTTTGTCTGTTGCCGTAGGCCTGCTCCCAGAACAGTTCGTTCATGACATCCGCGGCCTTGATGAGAAGGGGGATCATCTCTCGCTGCTTGTCCGACAACGTGCTGAGGTCGGCTTCCAAGGGGAAAGAAGCGTAGCTCGCAACGCTTTGTTTGATGTCCATTGTTGGGGTTGGCGTCCGCTTCTCGGCTTGGCATCCACTCCATGCAACGACGCCGAGCAGTGCTACGGCCGTGGGGGCTAGCGGGTTCATCAAGAGTCGGACTGAGGCCACTGCCGCCATCCAGGATAGCAGTATGGTTCCGGACCTCCTCGGGCGGGAGGGGTTCGCCCACGGGGGAAAAGAGAAAGCTTCCCGAAAGACAGGCCAGGCCACAACGCCCCCCCCCGGGGATGGGGGGATACGATGGTTTGCTGCAAGACGGCCGCGGATCTGGCGGGCGCGTTCCGCGTACGGGAATCCAGCGTCCGTGGGGCCGCCTAGATCGCGCTACGGGATTCTTAGTGTTGTGGCCCGTACCGCCGAAGCGGCGGTGGTCATCAGGGATAGGGGTTACAATGAGATCGTGTCGGTCTCGAGAGCAGCTGCGGACGTCGTAAGTCGTTCGCCCAATGTATTGAGCGGCACCCCGGTTTTCAAGGGGACAAGGGTGCCCGTCCAGGCCCTGCTAGACCACTTGGAGGCTGCAGATAGCCTCGATGTGTTCCTGAACTCGTTTCCTAGCGTGACCCGCGAGCACGCCATAGCTTTCTTGGAAATGGCAAAGGAGGTAGCACTCGCGGACTTGAATGAAGGTACTTCTCGACGAGTCGATCCCCAGAGATCTTCGGGATCACCTCCCCGATCATGACGTCACGACAGTTCGCGACACAGGCTGGCAAGGCAAGTCAAATGGCGAGTTGCTCGAGCTCGCCTCGCCACACTTCGACGTTCTGATCACCGCGGATCAGAATCTACCCCATCAGCAGAATCTCGCCGGGTTCGACGTCGGTGTCGTCGTTCTCGTAGCGCAACGGAACCGGCTCTTGGAATATCTTCCGTTGCTGCCGTTGCTCAGAACCGAGCTAGCGCGGGTGCAGCCGGGCGAAGCAGTTCGTGTCGCGCTCTGAGCGTCGACGGCAGGGACGCCGTTGACGCACTTCGCCTCGCCGCGGCGAGAGAGGACCTTGTTGAAGGACGCCAAACAACTATGCCTCCCGGTGATGCGGGATGCGATGATTTGCGCCCAGGATGCCAGGCTCCGGTCGCAAGCTAGCTTCCGAAGCCCGAAGGCGCGAGTTCTTGTGCGCTTTAGTTGTGGACCAGTTGAGATTTCGGCACCGAAAGATAGCCCATCACGCGGTTTTCCTTGACCGCGGTGATCACGATCTCATGAGGCTGCCTTGCCCCGCTCAGGTAAAACTGAACCGGCTCGTTCGCCTGCCTTGCTTTTTTTGTGAATTTCTGGTCATCCGCTAACACCTCCATGGTGTACTGGTGTCGTTTGGGTTTGACCCTTTTCAGGCGCATGTGAATGCCGCCGACCCGGTACATTTTGTCGGACTTCACCAAGTTAAATGCGAAGTACTTGCGTTCGTTAAGTTCTTGCAGGATTCCGATTTCCTCCGAGTTGGAGGCTACCCAGTCTCCCACGGCGCCGAGTCTATCCTGTGAGCTTTCCAAAGCCAGCAACGCTTCGTCCAGTTTCGACTTGGTCAGCTCCACATCGGCCTTAATCTCGGTGACATCGCCGCTTACGTCGCTAATCTTGTTTTCCGTTTGCGAGGCCATGTCGTGCAGGCCTTTGATTTCACCCAACACAGTCTCTTGTCGCTGCCGTTGCCGCTCGGATACTTTCCGGCTTAGCCGTTCCGTATAGTTCGAAGCTTGCTTCACAGCTTGTTTGTCTGCGTCGCGGCGGGCCTTGTCGAGTTCCTTCCGTACCGCCTCGAGATCGCGGTTGGCTTGGAGCGATCGGAAGGCCAATTGCTCTTCCAGGCGGGCAATGTCTTCCTGCGTGTTTTCCTGCAGCGTCGAGGCTTCGACTTGAGCTCGATTCACGCGCGACAGCAGATACACGTTGCCTATCAGCAGAAACGCGATCACGACGGTTATTGCGACGGTTTTCCGTGTACCGGATGACTTTTCCTCTTCCTGTTCGGGTGCTGGTTTTGTGATGTTCATCGAACTTTCCTCCCTTTTTTGGAATCCTTCCCGGCAGCGGGAAGTCCTGTTCGCTCGTTTACGGCAGGGAGGAATGCAAACCGCATGCCAGAATCGTGGTCAAGCCGTCGCGTCCGATCCAGCGACGGCTATCTCGTAGATATGCCTAGGGAAGTTGGTTCTCAACTGAGATTTCCGCGAAAACGACGGGTCGCGGTTGGTAGGTAAAAACGATTGAGTACCGCGTAAGATTTCCCGGTGGCGGGCGGGCGAAGAACGCCTTAGCCTTCCAGTTCCCTGCTACTTTTTAGAGCAATCTGCCTATGTACTCAGAGCTTCGGCCGAGACGAGCTGCTCACGCTCGCCAAAGTCGCTGACCTTGCGCACTCGCGCATCTTCGAGCTGCAGCAGAAGTCGGCCAACGGCTAATCGCTCGGCGGAGCGGCGGGTTCTCGCCCGCCGCTCCAGCTTCGACCCCCATCCAGCTGCCCCGGGCCACCGAAACAACTGCGCTCTTAAGCGGCGTTGACTTCCTGAATCGTATGATCTAATATAATCGCTGAACATTCTGACAAATCGCGACAAAACCCGGCCACCCTGTGGAATTCCCTGCTGCCTAAACCCCAGAGCGTTCGCCGCTACGCGAGTCAAACGAGGAGGTCGTCATGTGCGTCTTCGGACCTAAAAGCCGTTCACTCGTCTCCGCCCCACCTGCTGTCGTCCTCTTGTTTTTCACTTTGGTGCCTGTCACGATCGGCCAAACCTCTCAAGTGGGTATTGCTGTAGACAGCAAAGGAAATGTGGGCATCAAAACTTCTTCGCCGACGGCAGTTCTTGATGTGAACGGTCGAATACGGGCCCGAAAAGGAGCCGATGCAACCTCGGGTGTCGAGTATTTCGACGCTGCGGACAAAATAGGCTTTTTCGCCGGCCTGGATACAGATGGATCTTGGCGTGTTTTTGGATACAAAAATAGGGTCGGTAATGCGTTCGTTATCACAGAGAGCGGCAGTGTCACCATCGGGAAGGCCAGCGCGCCCGGTGACCTCTCTCTCAAGGGAAACCTATATATGGATAACATACCCACTGATTATCCGTGGGGAACAAAGAACCTCCTGATTGCTAAAAGTGGCAGAGTCTATTCGCAGGGCAAGCCCAGTGCGAACGACAATGACATCCAGACACTCAAAAAGACGGTGGCAGCATTACAACGTGAACTGCTTGTTTGTGCCTTGCCGGGAGTCGCTGAGATGCTCGTTGATCAACTTGCCGAGTCCGAGTCGCTCGTCCAACTCGCGGACTAGCAGCAGGCCGCCGTCGGAAGTGACGTGCGATCCTTGGAAATCGACTTTCAACAAGCCGTTGAAACTTAGCTGGAATGGCTTGGTTTGTTTTTCACCCATTGGGTGTCGGCCTCCATGGCGTCCTCATCGGGATCTAGCCCCTATGAATAAAGACGCTGAAGGCCGCTGGAAGGTCGGGAGGTCATACATCAAATTGAAAATGCGGGTACAAGCTGATTTGCTCGATGCTACGGCTGCCTTGCAAGATCTCAAACGCGAAATCGACGAAGTGCGTCGTCTAGCTAGTGTAGTGCCACATAAATACTTAGACAATAACACCCTTTTCACGGTAGGATGGTTTATGTGGCCATCCGCTGACGCTCTACCCCTCACCGCTCCGCAGCGAAACGCTCTTCGTCGCCTGGTTCGAGGAGGCAACACAGCCCAGAAAATGGCCTTACGGGCAGGCATTGTTTTGCTGTGTGCGCAGGGGTTGGCGAACCACGCCATTGCCCGCGAACTCGGCGTCAACCGCAAGACCGTCATCCTGTGGCGAAAGCGCTTCGCCCAGTCCGGCCTCGACGGACTCCGCGATCGGACGCGCCCCGGACGCAAACCGGCGCTCTCCGCTGAATTCGTCCAATGCATCCTCGATACAACGCTTCACGAGAAGCCCCGGGCGGCCACGCATTGGAGCACCCGCACCCTCGCCAAGCACTTGGGCGTCTCCAAGATGGCCATCCAGCGCGTCTGGAAAGCGCACGGACTGCAGCCCCATCGCCTCGAAACTTTCAAGCTCAGCCGCGACAAGCAGTTCGTCGAGAAACTCCGCGACGTGGTCGGTCTGTACTTGAATCCGCCCGAGCACGCGCTGGTGCTCAGTGTCGATGAGAAAAGTCAGATCCAGGCCTTAGACCGCAGCCAGCCGGGACTGCCCCTGAAAAGGGGTCGTGCCGGCACCATGACCCACGACTTCAAACGACATGGCACAACGACGTTGTTCGCCGCCTTCAATGTGCTCGACGGCAAGGTGATCGGCGAGTGTCTGCCGCGACATCGGCACCAGGAATTCCTCAAATTCCTACGCAAGATCGACCGCGAAACGCCACCGGCGCTGGAGCTGCATCTGATCGTGGACAACTACTCCACGCACAAGCATGAGCAAGTGAAGAAGTGGCTCACGAAGCACCCCCGCTTCCACTTTCACTTCATTCCCACGTCTTCTTCTTGGCTCAATCTCGTCGAGCGCTGGTTCCGCGAGCTGACACAGAAGCGCATCCGCCGCGGCGTGTTCCGCAGTGTTCCCGAACTCGAGGCCGCCATCCACGAGTACCTGGAAGCGAGCAACCAAGCGCCCAAGCCCTTTGTCTGGACAGCTCCGGCACAAGATATCCTCGCCAAAGTCGAGCGCGCCGCCAAAACCCACGCCATTGTCCAGAACCGTTAGTGGCACTACACTAGCTCATCTGCAAAATAAGGACGCAGCTTATGTCGCACCCCGGGCATTGCTTAAGTGCGTTTGCATTCCTTGAAATCCCCGCAGCCTGGCCGATTTATGCGCCCTGTTAAGCCAAACCGGGCTGAAGCGGCCATCCGTGTGAGAAGCCAATGAGAGGTGCAATATCGACGAACCTTGCAAGGCTCGGCTGATGCGGAGATGCTCACAAATGTCTAGAAATCGCGGCCACTCCCCCTTTAGTTATCTGACCGTATTCTTGCTGCTTTTCATCCCTGGTATAGCGGTCGCTCAGAAACCTGCGAATTGGTGTGGCACGATGGAGGTGCTCGAACGCCTTCAGCGTGAGGACCCAAGTCTGTCATCGAGAATGGTGGAGATCGAGAACGCTATTCAAGCCGAAATCACAAGAGAGAGACACCGCGCACCTCCGATAGGACCGATCCTCGTGATACCTGTGGTTGTGCATGTCGTGTATAGCCAACAAAGCCAGAACATACCAGAATCCCAGATTCTCTCTCAGATCAATGTACTCAACGAAGACTACAGGAGATTCATCGGTACTCCTGGTCATAACACAAACCCGGTCGGCGACGACACCCGGCTGGAGTTCCGGTTGGCTCAGCGTAATCCACAGGGCAGGGTGACCGGCGGAATTATCAGGAAATCCACTAATGTCAGAGAATTCACAGATGACGACAAGGTTAAGTTCGCGTCGAAGGGAGGGTCTAATGCATGGGATAGCACGAAGTACCTGAACATCTGGGTGTGCAACCTCGGAAACAAACTGCTGGGCTATGCCACTTTTCCGGGAGCGAAGCCAGACGTAGATGGCGTCGTTGTTACTTACACCGCTTTCGGCGACAAGGTGGGTAGCGTGAAATGCCCGTTCGACCAGGGACGAACCACGACGCATGAAGTCGGACACTGGCTCAATTTGTGGCACACCTTTCAAGGTGGCTGCAAGAATGATAATTGTACGAAAGATGGTGACCGGTGCTGTGACACTCCACCGGTGGCGGTTGCTACTAGCGGTTGTCCACCTTCCCGAGACTCGTGCTCAGTTCGAACTCAGACTGAGAACTATATGGACTACACCGATGACCGCTGCATGAATTTGATGACGATGGATCAGACGGGCAGGGTTCACGCCACGATCAAGACCGTCCGCAAAGGCCTATCGTCGTCGCCGGGGCTCGAAAACTACAATTTCACTCTGGAGGGTTTACACAAGGGCGACTATAGCTACGTCTCGTCTGACACGGTGAAGGCTGTGCGATCCTTCAGCGTCCCCAGTACTAGCAGCGTAACGGTCCGGGCCAAGAAAGGTGTGAGCCTGCAAGCAGGTGTGCAGATCGCAGTGGGCGCGCGGTTCAATGTCAGCGTTTGGAAGTGAGTATGGAATCGAGAGTTAAGCGGCGGGAAGAAGTGCTTGCCCTTGCATTAGCCTCTCTGATGTGGCTATGTGTGCTGCCGCTGCAGGCCGCAGCCGACGAAAGACTAAATGCGTTGCGAGCTGTACTGGTGGGCTCGTGGTGTTGGGTCAGTACGACTTATCCAAGGACGAATGCGGTGGATACGCCCGAAGGGGTTGGGCACAGCCGGGAGTGGCGATTCCTGAAGGAAGGCGTCGTCGAAATCTATCGGGGGGGCGAGTTAGAGAAAGAGAGCTTCGAGCTTGGGTATTATCCAAGGGATTCGCTACGTCCTGAAGAGAAAAAGGGATTAATGTTGGTTATAGGCAAGAGGCTTTATCACTTTTCGATCACGAAAGAAGAGCTAGTCATTGATGGAAGGTGTCGCGATGCTCCAATGAGGCGGTTCGAGAAGAAGGGAGATTGTAAAACTTTGCAGCGTCCCTAGCGAGAGACTTGTTCACCAGGGGTGTCAACACCTCGGTCCAGGTTCACGAGGTAAAATAGCTCGACTCGGAGTACTTCACTGACGACTAGCCGGGTTGGCGGGCCTGCTGTGTGCTCGATGGCGCTCTGAGGTTCAGGTTCACGACTAGTCATGTAGGCAGCGCTGGCTCGTGTTGCGGAGGCGGAGGAGTCACTCCCATGCAGCTTGATAGAGAGTTGGAAAAGTCTTTTTAAGTAAGAGAGGAACATTATCTTCATCTTCTTGTATCATCGAAATCGCGCCACGGCGATACGATCGGCCGACTATGAGCTGCGGTCTCTAGGCATATATCGAGTACCTGACGCGTCTCGCGAGGGTCGATGATAGCGTCAACGTGGCCGCGAGCCGCCGCCCATTTTGAGTCAAGGCTTCTTTCGTAGTCGGCGCGGGTTTGATCCATGGCTTTTTGCAGCTCTTCGCCGGCCGGCTTGTCAGCTTCGCTCAGCCGCGCCAACTCGGCGGAATAGAGGGCTTGTACGGCCGACTCCCCTTCCATGACGCCGACTCTTGCGGTGGGCCATCCGAAAATGAAATTTGGATCGAAGCCCTGTCCCGCCATGGCGTAGTAACCGGCGCCGCTGGCATGGTTTATCGTAATCACGATCTTGGGAACCCGAGTGCATGCCATGGTTTCGACCATTTCCGCGCCGGCGCGAATAATGCCACTTTCCTCGGCCTCCGGACCGACCATAAAGCCACTGACATCCTGCAGGTAGACAAGCGGATGGCCGTGACGGTCGCAGGCTTCGACGAACTGTGCAATCTTTCGTGCGCTTTCGGTGTAGATAATGGCGCCCAAGCGAGTCGACTCGCCTTGCCGCAAAACGCCGCGCCGGTTGGTGATGAGACCCACAGGCCTGCCGGCCAATCGCGCGTTGGCGCATAGGACTTCGGCGGCATAGTCGGCCATGAATTCCAGGAACCCCTCGCGGTCAAAAATCCGAAAGATAACTTCTTGCACGTCGTAGGGAAGGCGATGGTCGGCCGGGAGCACGGAGTAGATATCGCGTTCATTGAGTAGAGGTGCGGAGGGATCGCGCGGCTTCGGCTCATTCGGGCGCGGCAACTCGGCTACCATCTGGCGGATGATCTCCAGGCAGTGTTGATCGTCACGGGCTCGGTGGTGAGCAACGCCACTCACCTCGGTGTGAGTCGCGGCACCCCCCAAAGTTTCGGCGTCCACCGACTTTCCGATGGCTCCTTTGACTAGATTCGGCCCTCCCAGCCCCATGAAGCTTGTCTTTTCCACCATGATGATGACGTCGCTCAAGGCGGGGAGATAGGCTCCCCCCGCGATGCACGGCCCCATCACCGCGGCGATCTGAGGTATGCGCAATCTGCGGCGCATCAGGGAGTTGTTGTAGAAAATGCGTGCGCCCCCGTATTGGCCGGGGAAAATACTCTCCTGGAAGGGCAGGTTGATGCCCGACGAGTCGACCAGGTAAACAATGGGGACCCGGCACTGCATCGCGACTTCCTGCATCCGGACGATCTTGGGAACCGTTTCAGGCCACCAGGCGCCTGCTTTGACGGTCGAATCGTTGGCGACAATGGCGATCGGTCTTCCGCCGACACGCCCGATTCCCGTGACAACGCCGGCGGCAGGGGCTTTTCCGTCATGGCGGTCCCAGGCGACTAGCAGACCGATCTCGAGGAAAAACGAACCCGGATCGACAAGCTTCTCGACCCGCTCGCGGGCCGTCAGTTTGCCTGCCTTGTGCTGCTTGGCCACCCGCTCCGGGCCACCGCCCTCACGGAGGCGTCCTTCGATCTTTCGGACCTGCTCGACCAGCGCGTGCATGTGGTCGGCCCGGGCTGCACGCTCGCGGGCGCTGGGTGGGGTTAGTCCCGGTTGAGGCTTAAACGCTGCTTTCATTGGCTCACTTTGCTCGTACTCCAACGCTGGACAGCGTAAAACATTACGAGCAACCCAATCGCGACGGCAACGCCAAACAGCATGTTCTCTTTGAGGAAGGCAGTGGTTTGTTCACCGTAGCGGAGAGCGATAAAGGCTTCGCCAAAGTAACGCACGCAGCGGGCGAGAAGAATCACGCCGATGAAGCGTGCCATGTTCATTTGAAACACGCCGGCGCCGATGACAAAGAGTTTCATCGGGAGCGGTAAGGGGATCATTGTGGGAAACAGGAGCACCAGAGCGTCGTACTTTTCGATTTGGTGGCGCATCCTTTCGATCCCACCCGCCTTGACTTTCTTTTCCAGCATCGCACGGCCGACCCTGCGCGCCATGGTGTAGAGAATCAGTGATCCGATGAGCGATCCCAGAACCGCCAGGGCCGCTCCCAGATAGGCGGTCGAGGGAGCCGCAATGGACTGCGCGATGATTAGCGCGTCCACACCCTGCGGCAGAGGCACGAAAGCAGAGTCTCCCAGCGCTACCAGAAAGAGCCCCGGCGGGCCCATGGCCGTGGCGGTCTGTACAAGCCGCTCTCCGAGATCTTGGAGCACGCCTATTCCTGGTTGGTTCGCGGTCGAGGGGCCATCAAACGCTCTTGTCGGGGGCGTAGCAAAGGCGTGCCAGACTGCACTCCCCGCAGCGTGGCTTGCGCGCTTGGCAGACCTGGCGGCCGTGGTGAATGATCTGATGGCTAAACAATATCCAACGCTTCTTGGGGATCGTTTCCATCAGGTCCTTTTCGATCTTGGCAGGATCTTTTTCCTTGGTCAGGTCAAGCCGGCGTGAAATGCGCTGAACGTGCGTGTCGACAACTACGCCCGTCGCTTTCCCGAACCAGGTTCCCAACACAACATTAGCCGTTTTTCGGGCCACGCCGGGCAGGGTAAGTATTTCGTCCATCGTTTCGGGCACCTTGCCGCCGAACTCGGAGAGGACCTTTTGCGCCGAGCCGATCAGCGACTTGGCCTTATTGCGAAAGAAACCGGTCGACTGGATGTCCCGCTCGAGAACTTCCTGGCGCACGGAGGCCATGTCCGCGACCGCGGGGTACTTTTCGAAGAGTCCCGGCGTAACCCGGTTGACCCGTACATCGGTGCATTGCGCGGACAGAATCGTCGCGACCAGCAACTCCCAGGGGCTACGGTGGTTCAAGGCGCAGTTTACGTCAGGGTAGTCCTTGTTGAGGCGTCGCAGGATGGTGCTGAGCCGCCGTTGGCGATCCTTCTTGGTACGAGGCTTTCGCACTCTGCTCATTCACACATCTCGGCGAGTGGGTCGCGGAGGGCCGGCGAACCAAGCCGCCTCCCGAACGTAAGAACCGGCCCCTTATTGACGGCGCCTATTGCCCGGCAGGGTTCGACGGAGTTGTCGCGGTTGTCGCCCCTTTCGTCCAAACAACCTGCGATCATAGCATAGCCAAGCGGCTGGGACCGAGCGGCGCTGCTTGATCCAAGTTACTACAAAACAGGGGTTTAGCGCCGTCTCGCGTTGCCGCGGTGCGTCTACATGTTTCGGTCCCAAACGGCACCTTTTCCGGCCCAAAATGGACTCAAGCATCCATCCCTCTGAGCAATTCACCGAGCCTGCGCCGAGCGTCAAGACCTCGGACGGCTGGTCTCCTCCACGAGATCCGACAAATCCATCCGATAGACGGCTGGCTTTCCTTCTCTGTCCGTGACGAAATACGCCACCGACTGTCGGGGGAAAGCACCGGCTCGGGCCAGGCGGCAAAGGGGTCGAGGCGTCGCGTGCCGGCGATTGAATAGGGCTTGGCGGTACTGAAATGCTCGGCGATCGTGACCTCCCGCTTGAGCAGCGGAAAAAGCAAATAGATATTGGGGCCGGCAACGCGTCGGCTCGCTCCCACGATGACCGAGCTATCCGCGTTGGGCGACATCCAGGCGAACTGGGAGCAGTCTGCCAGGGTCCGTTCACGACCAGAGCTCATGTGAATGCAATTGACCGTGGAACGCCGCCAACCGGCATCAGGATAGATCACGAAGCAGACCTCCTCGCCGCTGTTCGACCAATACTCGTGCCCCACGGCCTCCGATCCCCGTCGAGGGCGAATGTTCTTGCGATAGGAGCCATCGAGCCTGACAAGCCGCAAGCGTCCCTTCACCTTTTCCCAGGGTCCTTCGCGCGAATAGAGGATGTCGGTTCCTCCCGGCTGGAACTGCGGGTGAGCTAGCCAATGATTTGCCTGGACCGCCACCCAGCTTCGACGTGTTGCCACCTCCACGACTCGAATCCGGCAGCTTGGCCGCCTGCGGAATTGCGCCTCGAAGCCATCGACGCGGTGGCCTGTCTTCATCTCGACAACGGCCACATACCTGCCCTTGTCGCTCACCGACAGATGCCCGCTCATCCGCCAACCTAGGTCCGACTCATAGATTCGTCTTTCGGATCGCCCGCGAACGGCGGCCCGCTTGAGGGTATCGTTCTGAAGGTAGAAGAAGGCGCGCTCGCCCGGATCGAGTGCCGGCGAGTAGGAATGAACGCCCTGGCCCTCGGTGAGCTGCACCATCTTGCCCTCTGGTAGATCCATGCGATAGATCTGCCGGGTTCCCGGCCGCTCGGAGGCAAGCAAGATGAACGAATTGTTCCGGGCGATGAAGCGATGATGGTAATGCGGCAGGTGGTGCAGTACGGAAGGATCTGTCAGTCGAAAGAGCTCTCGCTCGGTGAGTGCGTCCCGCAGCACCGCAATCTCGGAGGCGACTCGGAATCCCCGGCCCGGCCCTCGACGGGCCCCCAACAGGGGCGCCGCCGCACCACCCAGAAACGCCCGCCGGCTCAACCACCCCATAGAAACAGCCATCGTAACACCGGGCGACACTCGAACCCGCCGACGCCTGCACATCCTCGCGACGAGCGAATCCGAGCCGCGAACGCAACGTTCGCGGCTCCGCAACAAGCGGTTTCCGTCTGCCGGAGCGGGGCGCGTGACACTTCGGGCTCGATGCATCGTGGTTCCCCTTTCTACCGACGCAACCGGTCAGAAAAAGCTGCTGGGCGGTGTCGAAAGACGGCCCAGGCGTGCGCTACCGTGTGAATTTCGCGACTTGGCAGCGGTTTGGCAGCCGAGCAGAGCGGCGATGGCCTTCTCCTGCTTGATGGTTAAGTCTTCTGAATTGTAAGACATAGAGATTCTCCACAGCTACTAGAGAATGGCCGGTGGCAGTAGGTGGCAGGAATAGAAAAATTTTCCTCCCGCCGTTTCGCTTTCTGGGCCCCGTACCAGAATACGGGACGGAGTGGGGGCTAAGGGAGGTCGGGGGACGTAAGTCGTTGGAATGGCGAGGAGAAAAAATCGACAAAGTCTGTGACAGGGTTTTGAGAAAGTGACGAAAAGGGTTCGCGAGGCCAGATTTTCCCGCCAAAAACTAGCTGCTAGTGTAGTGCCACTAACGGTTCTGGACAATGGCGTGGGTTTTGGCGGCGCGCTCGACTTTGGCGAGGATATCTTGTGCCGGAGCTGTCCAGACAAAGGGCTTGGGCGCTTGGTTGCTCGCTTCCAGGTACTCGTGGATGGCGGCCTCGAGTTCGGGAACACTGCGGAACACGCCGCGGCGGATGCGCTTCTGTGTCAGCTCGCGGAACCAGCGCTCGACGAGATTGAGCCAAGAAGAAGACGTGGGAATGAAGTGAAAGTGGAAGCGGGGGTGCTTCGCGAGCCACTTCTTCACTTGCTCATGCTTGTGCGTGGAGTAGTTGTCCACGATCAGATGCAGCTCCAGCGCCGGTGGCGTTTCGCGGTCGATCTTGCGTAGGAATTTGAGGAATTCCTGGTGCCGATGTCGCGGCAGACACTCGCCGATCACCTTGCCGTCGAGCACATTGAAGGCGGCGAACAACGTCGTTGTGCCATGTCGTTTGAAGTCGTGGGTCATGGTGCCGGCACGACCCCTTTTCAGGGGCAGTCCCGGCTGGCTGCGGTCTAAGGCCTGGATCTGACTTTTCTCATCGACACTGAGCACCAGCGCGTGCTCGGGCGGATTCAAGTACAGACCGACCACGTCGCGGAGTTTCTCGACGAACTGCTTGTCGCGGCTGAGCTTGAAAGTTTCGAGGCGATGGGGCTGCAGTCCGTGCGCTTTCCAGACGCGCTGGATGGCCATCTTGGAGACGCCCAAGTGCTTGGCGAGGGTGCGGGTGCTCCAATGCGTGGCCGCCCGGGGCTTCTCGTGAAGCGTTGTATCGAGGGTGCATTGGACGAATTCAGCGGAGAGCGCCGGTTTGCGTCCGGGGCGCGTCCGATCGCGGAGTCCGTCGAGGCCGGACTGGGCGAAGCGCTTTCGCCACAGGATGACGGTCTTGCGGTTGACGCCGAGTTCGCGGGCAATGGCGTGGTTCGCCAACCCCTGCGCACACAGCAAAACAATGCCTGCCCGTAAGGCCATTTTCTGGGCTGTGTTGCCTCCTCGAACCAGGCGACGAAGAGCGTTTCGCTGCGGAGCGGTGAGGGGTAGAGCGTCAGCGGATGGCCACATAAACCATCCTACCGTGAAAAGGGTGTTATTGTCCAGTTATTTATGTGGCACTACACTAGCGCCAGGGAAAACGCTCTGGGAGTGGTAGTACAGGTTTGCGAGCGAGTGGGAAGGCGGGGCAGCGACCGCAGGGAGCCGTCGGGCTGGGGCAACGACCGGGCGTTTCGCGCCGGCGCAGATGATCAGCCCTCCAGTGGCCTCGGAAGTGTATTGTAAATTACTGAATAGATGACAGTTATGAGGAATTGGGTTTGTTTGGTCATTTTGTTGCCCGGTAGCTGCCCTGCTCCGATGGTCCGTTGTTGCACTGTTGCTGTTCCTCGGGGCCGCGTGCCCTCCCGCAAAGGTCCCCTCGCATCTCTTCTGTAGAGCGATCCGTGGGGTTTGCCGAGCGAGCCGCCCCACCGATACTGCAAACCAGCCGCAACCCATTGATTCACCATGGGTTGTGCAGAATTGGCTTTGTTTGGTAATTTGTTTGCTCCTCGTTTCGTAGCTCCGGATTACCGTTCTTGGCCCAAATGCCTCGGTACCCAATCATATTGTAACCCGCCAATGCAAGGCCGTGGCGCTGTCATAGGCATTAAGGCGCGTTGAATGAACGACTTAGATTACCTAGCATGGCGGGACCGGAGGCTGGAAGCTTGGTGAAATTCAGACGGGATTAGGTTGGCCCGCATACGGCGCGAATAATAGAAACGGCCGCAAGTCTCGGCGAAACGACCGCCGAGCCATGCGCTACGGGACTATCGCGGTACATCGGTTTTCTGGTAGAGCTTCCTTGGAGACCACGGCTCCCAGACGCCTCACTGGAAATTTTCGAAAGGGTTCGTCCCTGCCGTACACTCTCGAGAAGAGGTAGTGGAAGATGGACTGCCTCACTCCGGGAAGCCGATGCGCCGCAGCAGCTCTTGGTAGCGCGGGTCTTGCCTGAAGGACTCGCTTGCCCACGGGTACTGCTTGAGGATCACGAGCAGACCGTCGCGCTCCTCGAAGGCTGTATCCAGCCACTGGAACGCTTGATTGAAGTCACCCAGGTGCGCATAAACATAGGCGATGGGTGAGGCGGCGCAGTACCTTTCCGCTCGCAAGTCCTTGAGCTTGTCGATCGTTCGCAGCGCCTCCTCCTGGTGCCCCGCGACAGCCTGGCACGTTCCGAGGAATCGCAGCGTGAAGGGGTCTTTCGATGCGAGCGACACGGCAGCTTCGATCGTTCCGAGTGCTTCGTCCGGACGGCCCAGGAAGCGCCATGCGGTTGACATCTCCCACCTTACTGGGGAATAGGTCGGGTCGATGTCCAGAGTCTTGCGCGCCTGATCGAGGGCGGCTTCGAAGTCACGCGCATAAACCAGGAGGAGGCAAAGAAAATGATTGACGAATGGAGACAACGGGTCCAATTGGACGGCGGTCCGCAACTCCGCAACGCCTTCGGCCGGCCGGCCGGTCTCCGCGAGCAATATGCCCAAATAGACTCGCGAAATCGGGTCGGCCGGGTTCAGTTCGCCGGCGCGCCGGTAAGACTGCTCGGCTCCGGCGAAATCCCAGTCGTACACATGGCGGACGAGGCCCAAAGAGACGTGAGCTTCGGCGATGGTCTCGTCCATCTCGAGGGCTCTAACGGCCTCCGCCTTGGCTTTCACCATCACGTCAGCGGGCCGCCCGTAGCCGAGTATGCCCAATACAACGTACGCGTCGGCCAAGCCCGCGTGCGGCTCTGGGTAGCGCGGGTCAATGGCGAGCGCCTTTTCGAAACAGGAGACCCCCTGGCCTATGCCGGACTCGGACAATTTGTAGAAATGATGACGACCTTGCAGGTAAAGCCGGTAGGCTTCGAAGTCGTGAGTTCGACGAGTCGCCCCCGGAGAAGCGACGGCGCCGGTCAGCTTCGTCTTGAGTTGGTCCACAATCGCCTGCGAGATCTCGTCCTGAATGTCGAAGATGTCCTCGAGCACCCGGTCATAGCGCTCGGACCACATCTGCGTGTCTTCGGAGGCATCGATCAGCTCGACCGTGATGCGCAGCCGGCTGCCGGCGCGACGGATAGTGCCGGTCAGCACACAGCCGACATTTAGTTTCTCGGCGACCTGCCTTACTGCCGTGCTCTGCCCTTTGAAGCGAAAAGCCGAAGCGCGGGGCGTAACCCGCAAACCCTCGACCTTCCCCAAAGCGCTGATGATGTCTTCGGTGACGCCGTCACTGAAGTATTCGTCATCCTCGTCCCGGCTGCGGTTCTCAAACGGCAGGACCGTAATCGAGGGACGCACGTCCCTTGTCCCCGACGACTGCCGCTTTCCCTCACCCGTTTCCCGGCTTCGCTTCAATGCACCCAGATCGGCAAGCAAGTCGCTGACGGTTTGATAACGCTCGTCACCCCGTTTGGCCAAGCACTTGTTGGCAATGCGCTCCAATTCGGGTGGAATGCCGGTGCGCAAGGCCGTGATCGGTTCCGGCGCCTCTTGGAGAATCGAGTACACGATTGCCTGCTCGTAATGACCTTGGAACGGCGCTTGCCCGGTGGCCATTTCATACAGCACCACGCCCAAGGCCCAGATGTCCGTGCGATGATCAGTTTTCTCGCCGGTCGTCTGCTCCGGCGACATGTAGGCCGAGGTGCCGGCGGTCGTTCCCTCGCGCGTGAGCTTCGATGCTGCCGAGGCGATTTGCGCCAACCCGAAATCCATCAGCACCGCCTGACCGGTCGTGGTGTCCATGATGTTGGCCGGCTTGATGTCGCGGTGCACGACGCCCTTGCTGTGCGCCTCCTGCAAACCCCGCGCTACCTGGATAGCGATGTCCAGCAGGCGGTCGAGGCTTAGCGGCCCTTTCTCGATATGTTTTCGTAGTTCCTCGCCTTCCAGGTAGGCCATCACGATGAACGTGTAGCCGTCGGCCTCGTCGATCTCGTGGATCGTGCAGATGTTCGGGTGCTGCAGTGCAGCCGCCGCCCGCGCCTCGCGAAGAAACCGTGCCTTGGCTTCCTCGTCCCCCAGCAAGTTTGACGGCAGGAACTTGAGGGCGACCGGACGCTGGAGCTTCTTGTCCTCGGCCTTATACACCACTCCCATCCCGCCCTCGCCGAGTTTCTCGGCGATGCGGTAGTGGCTGATTGTCTGACCAATCATTGACAGGGAGATTGTACCGCCACCGGATAGCTAATGAGAACAAAGCCTTCCCCACTCGCTATACGAGGGTACCACCGCTCAAGCCACTGAATCGGCTCAGACTTCACCCCTTCCGATGTCTTTCCTGAGGGGGGCATCCTCTCTCTCACAGCAAATCGAATCGTACGACCGGGTCTCAGCAGCGCCCGCCAATCTTGCCGGTCTCTGCGGTCCCTCGCTACGGTAGAGGCATGAAATCACGATTCCCCGGCTTTCCGCCAGAAGCGCGGAAGTTTCTCAAACAACTCAAGCGCAATAACGATCGCGACTGGTTCATGCCCCGCAAAACTGTCTATGAAGAGAAGGTCAAGGCTCCGATGACCGAGCTGGTCTTGGCGCTCGGCGATGCGATGCGCGATTTTGCACCCGAGTTGGTTGCCGACCCAAAGAAGGCCCTCTATCGCATTTATCGCGACGTGCGGTTCAGCAAAGACAAGAGTCCCTACAAGACCTGGATTGCAGCAGCGTTCCCTCCTCGAGGACTTGAGAAGCACGCCGGCGCGGGCACCTATTTCCACCTGGCGTCCGATGAGATTCTCGTCGCGGGAGGTGCTTACGCGCCCGGACCGAAAGAGCTTCTAGCCATTCGGCAGCGCGTCGCCGCCCGAGATGGTGAGCTGCGGGCAATCCTGAAAGACCGCTCGTTTCGGCGGCTCTTTGGAGAGATGACGGGCGAGAAGCTGAAACGTGCGCCCAAAGGCTTTCCGGCCGACCATCCCGCCATTGACTTGCTGATGTTCAAGCGGTTCCTGGCGTGGAAGACGCTCGACCCCGCGCTGGCCGAGACCCCTAAGCTTTACAGCGAGCTGGTCAAACATTTCCGCGGGATGATGCCCTTCCTGCGGTTCTTGAACGCGCCTCTGAAAGCGGCGAAGGCTGGGCGCTAGCCCAAATACTCGTCACTTAGGCTGTGATGGAACCAACATGCCGGTTACCCCACAGGTCCCGCGGCGCGGATCTTCTCCGACACCGAACTAAACTTCTCGAAGTTTTTGTGGAAGCGCGCCGCTAGTTCCCTCGCCGCTTGGTCGTAGGCTGGCTTGTCGGACCACATCCCGCGGGCGTCAAGCGTCTCCGACGGGACCCCAGGGCAACTACCGGGGACGGCTACCCGGAATATGGGGTGCGGCGCGAAATCGACGTCGTCGAGTTTACTGGAAAGGGCCGCGGTGAGCATGGCGCGAGTGTAGGGCAGGTCCATGCGCTCGCCGACTCCGAACGGTCCGCCGACCCAGCCCGTATTGACAAGCCAGCAGCGGGCCTGGTGACGGCGGAGACGGTCTCCGAGCATTTCGGCATAGACCGAGGGCGGTCGCGGCAGAAACGGCGCCCCGAAGCCGGTGCTGAATGTAGCCGCCGGCTCGTTTCCGAGCCCTCGTTCGGTGCCGGCGACCTTGGCGGTGTACCCGCTCAAGAAGTGATACATGGCCTGCTCGGGCGTGAGCTTCGAAATCGGAGGCAAGACGCCGAAGGCGTCGGCAGTCAGAAACACGACGTTCGCAGGGTGTCCGCCGACGCTCGGAATCACGGCGTTGTCAATGAAATCGACCGGATAGGCGCAACGGGTGTTTTCGGTAATGGAGTCGTCGTCAAAGTCCAGCACTCGAGTGTCGGGATTGAACACCACGTTCTCAACCACCGACCCGAAGCGGATCGCGTTCCAGATCTGGGGTTCATTCTTCTTCGACAGGCGGATGCATTTCGCGTAGCAGCCGCCCTCGAAGTTGAAGATGCCGTCGTCGCTCCACCCGTGTTCATCGTCGCCGATCAGGCGTCGCCCAGGATCGGCCGAGAGGGTCGTTTTGCCGGTGCCGGAGAGGCCAAAGAAGAGAGCGACGTCGCCGCCCGGTCCCTCGTTCGCCGAGCAATGCATGGGGAAGACTTTCTTGTCCGGGAGAAGGTAGTTCAGGGTGGTAAAGACCGACTTCTTCATTTCTCCCGCGTAGCTTGTCCCTCCGATGATCACCATCTTTCGGGCCAGGTTCAAAACGATGAACGCTTCTGAACGCGTGCCGTCCGCTTCGGGATCGGCAACTGCTCCTGGGGCATACAAGACGGTGAGCTCGGGAACGTGTCCCACCGTCGACCCGGGCTCCGGCTGGACGAAAAGCTGGCGGGCGAATAGGCTGTGCCAGGCGAGTTGGTGGACCGTACGAATCGGCAGTCCATAGTCAGGGGCCGCGCCGCCAAAACAGTCCTGGACGAAGACCTCCCGACCCTTCAAGTAGGCCTGGATCTTGGCCAAGAGCCGATCGAAATTCTCGGTCGAGATCTTCTTGTTCACTGGACCCCAGTCGACCGTGCCCTCCGTGGACTCGTCGCTGACGATGAATCGGTCGCCGGGTGAACGCCCGGTGTATTTTCCCGTGCGGACGACGAGCGAGCCGTTGGCGGCCAGTTGTCCCTCGTCGCGCGCCAGCGCTTCCTCTGTGAGCCGCGCCGGCCCGAGGTTCCAGTAGGCTGTTCCGACCTCACCTAGGCCGTGCTGTTCCAGCCCGAAACTGCTCTGATGGAGACCCTTGTTTTCCATAATCTGAATTCCGCGACAAACAGGAGATTATAGCTGGATTCCAAAACCCTCGCACACGGCCGCTGGGCGCTGCCGGATAAGGCGCACCGGGAGTTGCTACACTGGCCCAGCAGCCCGTGACAAAAGTGGTGCAGGAGCGAAAAATGGGGACTGCCACCGATTCGCTTCCCTATCACGGCCTCGAAACAAGCCACTTAGCCTGAAGCGAATTGGCTGGCTGTACCCGATTTTTCGCGACGTCTACTTTACCACGGACTGCTAGGCTGACCAACGCGATTCGGAGCACTCCCGGACCGATTCGAGCTAGACTGTAACGGACCGGCGGCTTCCTGCTTGAAAGGGCAAGCGATGCGGGAGACAGACTATTACCAGGAATCGGAAACGACCAAGCCGGCGCGGCTGAACTGTCCTCACTGCCGGGAAGTGGCCGAATACGGGCTGCGCTGGGTGGTGCGCAAGAAGAGGCAAAAACTGCCACCGGGCGGTGACGAGCGTGACCGAGCCCGTTTCGCGAAGGCACAGTCTTATATGGTTCTTAAAGACGAAAAGGTTGCGTGTCGCAACATGCGTTGCCGCCACCGATTTGACATCTCAGGCATCAAGACGATGGCGTTTCTGTGATCCCATTTCCCCCGCCCACCATATAAAGCGGCCAACCGATCGGCGCTGCCGCCAGGTGAAGCTCCAGAACCTTCCAGCGTCAATCGCCTCGGCGGGCCATCCCCAATACGTCTCGATGCGCCACCTCAGGTACGGGCTGGCCCAAGGGCGCAGTCGGTAGCCTCGAGTACTGTTCCAGAGAAAGCGTAGAACGGCGATCGACTTTGGGAAAACACCAGGCTGGCGTTTCAAACGGGGCAGTTGGGAAGAACCCCGGGAACTATTCAACGTAGTATCCGGGCCGATGTCTGACCTGGAGCCTTTTGGCCTTTCCGTTGAGGACAACCTTAACGCTCCGGAAGCCGGTCTTCAACGTATCCTGTGGCGTGTAGGCCAGCACGTATTGATTGCGGATATCTTGCGCGATCTGCTGGGCAATGGCGTGGACCTCGCCCAAGGTCTTGGGGAAGAAAGCCGCCCCTCCAGTAGCGCGCACAATGTGTTTGACAGCACGCGCGGCACGTTTGGCGTCTCGTGGTGCTTCGTCGCTCAGCAAGCCCACCGCGTAGATCAGAGTTTCTTTACTCTGCAGAACTCGGACCAGCCTCTCGAGCGTGTTGTTCGGACGACTGGCGTTATCAACGCCGTCCGTCACGATGACCAATACGCGCTTGTCCCACTTCGCCTTCTCCTTCAGGTAGTCCAACGACATCGTGACGGCATCGTAGAGCGCCGTGCCCCCCCGGGAGTCGATACGCTGTAGCGCGTCTTGCAGGCGCAGCAGGTCGCCGGTAAACGGGCTGTCAAGAAAGGCTTCGTCATTGAAGTTCACGATGAAGACTTCATCCTCGGGGTTCGACGCTTTGACGAAATCCAACGCCGCCGCGTTGACCCGCTGACGCTTGTCGCGCATGCTGCCACTGTTGTCGACCAGAATGCCGAGCGAGACAGGAATGTCCTCGCGCAGGAACCTCTTCAACGTTTGCAGGACGTCGTCTTCGTAGACCTTGAAAGCGTTCTGAGGCAGGTCGGTTACGAAGTGCTTCTGTTTGTCTAGCACCGTCGTGTGCAGCACGACCAATTTCGTGCCTGCGTGGAAGGTGAGTCCTGGGTCGTCTTGACGCTTGCTAGCTACGCGGTTCTGGGCGGGACTCAGTAGGGCGAAGACCAATAGGCACAGGCTAACCGCTAGGAGCATCCGGGCATGCGGAAATCGCCGGACCCGTGTCGATGAGCGAATGCTTGCTTTCATCAAACTCGCGTCCTAATCAATGGAAGCCCCGCTGCCTAACGGGTCGGGGCGTAGTATCCCAGGCGGTAGTGCGCGCGGAGCGGCGGCATGCCGCGGATCTTTTTCGTAACGACCTTCACGCGCCGCCATTTACCGTCTTTCTCCTGATTACTAGGGACGTAACCCAGAACATACTGGTTCCTCAGTTCGATGCCGATCTTGGCCGCGACGTCGGGCAGTTCGTTGATGTTTTCGACAGGAAATTGGCGGCCTCCGGTCTGCTCGGCGATGTGGCTCAGAAGGCCCGGGCCGGCCAGCTCTTCGGGCGTCCGTCCGCGGCTCGACATTGGCTCAAAGATGCCGATGGCGTATATCTGAACATCGGCTTCTTTGACCAAACGCTTGATTTCGCGGTCCGTATAACGGCTGCTGTTGTCGCCGCCGTCGGAGATGATCAACAACGCTTTTCCCCCGTTCACGCCTTCTTTCATCTTGCTGATTGCCAGGTAGACCGCGTCGAGCAGTGCGGTGCGCCCCTTTGGTCGTGTGAACGTGAGACGATTCTGAACTTCTTCCAGGCTGTTCGTGAAGCCGATCATCAGCTTAGGACGGTCGTTGAATTGCACCAGAAAGAACTCATCCTCGGGGTTGGACGTCTTCATGAACTGTGCCACGGCTTCACGAGCCTTGCTCATCTTGTGACCCATGCTGCCGCTGGCGTCGAAAACAATGCCCAGTGATAGGGGCACGTCCTCGGCTCCGAACTGGGTGATCTCCTGGGTAGCTTTGTTCTCGAGTACCTTGAAGTGTCCTTTTTCGAGCCCCGTGACAAACCGCCCCATCGGGTCAGTTACCGTCACGTTGATGAGGACCAGCGGTACGTCAACCTTGATGGTCGATGCTCGCGTCGGGAGTTCAGGCCGGGAGGATTCAGGAGGGCGGTTCTTGAGGGCAATCTTGGCGTCGGCCGCGAAAGCGGGCAGCGCCGCTACAAGCGAAAACGCCACCCCGCGAACGAATCTCGGGCCCGAAAACACTGACAACACACTCGCTCCCACAACACCTCTCCACCGAAGAAAGGCACAAAAGCCGCTGACTTGAGAAAAAGCCATCTTGATTCTAACATACGACTTAAGCCTGTGCTAGACTTTAGCTTACGTGCTCGCTGACGTGAAGCCTGCACCGCCCTACGACACGGCAATTGCCCACCTGGCAAGCCCTCGGCGACAGCTGCCGCCCGTGTCCGACACCCCTCCCCTCCTGCTAAACCGAACAAAAGATTACCCATTCAGGTGGGTCTTGGTGCGGGAGTCCGCCTGTCAGCTCGTGAGCAATCCGGCCAGCCTATGGACGCAGTGAAGAAATACATTTTCGTGACTGGCGGAGTTGTCTCTTCGCTTGGCAAAGGCATCGCGGCCTCTTCGATCGGCTACTTGCTCGAGAGCCGAGGTCTGCGGGTAACAATACAGAAATTCGACCCCTACCTCAACGTCGATCCGGGCACCTTGAGTCCCTTCCAGCACGGGGAGGTTTTCGTCACCGATGATGGCGCGGAAACCGACCTGGACCTGGGGCACTATGAACGTTTCACGCACGCCAAACTCACACAAGCGAACAATTGGACCAGCGGCCGGATCTATGAACGCATCCTGGCAAAAGAGCGCCGGGGAGATTATCTCGGCAAGACGGTGCAGGTGATTCCCCACGTTACTAACGAGATCAAAGCAGCCATCCAGAAAGTCTCGACGGACGACGTGGACGTCGTGATCGTGGAAATCGGCGGAACGGTCGGCGATATTGAGTCATTGCCCTTTCTGGAGGCCATCCGCCAAATGCGGCATGAGCTGGGCCGCGAGAACTGTATTTTTGTCCATGTCACCCTCGTTCCCTGGATAGCAGCCGCCGGTGAACTCAAGACCAAACCGACACAGCACAGCGTAAAGGAGCTACGGGGCATCGGCATCCAGCCCGATTTGTTGCTCTGCCGAACCGAAACCGATTTGTCCCCCGAGCTGAAAGAAAAGATCGCCCTGTTTTGTGATGTCCGGCGCGAGGCGGTTATCGCGGCACGGGACGTGAATTCGGTCTACCAAGTCCCTCTCAGCTTCGCCCAGGAGGGGGTGGACGAGATCATCCTCGAGTCCTTGGGGATGGATGCGCGTCCGCGCGATTTAAAAGCATGGGAAGCCATGCTCGAGCGCCTGCGAAATCCCAAAGGAGAAGTGACGATCGGCATCGTGGGCAAGTACGTGGGGTATGAAGACTCCTACAAGAGCCTCCGCGAAGCGCTGTTGCACGGCGGGCTGGCTCATAGCACTCGCGTGATCATTCGCTGGGTCGAGGCGGAAGATATTACCCGTTCCAGCGCGCACGCGCAGCTACGCGATCTGGACGGCATCCTGGTGCCGGGCGGATTTGGTATTCGAGGTATCGACGGAATGGTCGAGGCGATCCGCTACGCCCGAGAGGAGAAGGTTCCGTATTTCGGTATTTGCTTAGGAATGCAAACCATGGTGATCGAGTTCGCACGGCACGTCTGCGAACTGGAGAACGCTCACTCCACCGAGTTCGACCCCGGCTCGCCCCATCGCATCTTTTTCAAGCTGCGTGAGCTAAAAGGAGTGGAGGACCTCGGTGGCACAATGCGGCTCGGAGCCTGGCCCTGCCGGCTCGCTCCCGGCAGCTTGGCCGAGAAAGCCTATCGCCGGCAGGAAATCAGCGAGCGGCATCGCCACCGTTATGAATTCAATCTCGAATACAAGGAAGCGATCCAAGCCCGCGGAATGATCGTCTCGGGCGAAACCCCGGACGGAAAATACGTCGAAGTCTGCGAGCTCCAGGAACACCCCTGGTTTTTGGGCTGCCAGTTCCATCCCGAGTTCAAATCGAAACCTCTCGAGCCCCAGCCCCTTTTCAGTGCTTTTGTCGGAGCTTCCTATCACCGGTCGCTCGGCCGGCAGGCGCAAGAGCAAAAGGCCGAAACAGACCAGTTTCTGCGACTGCGCGCCGTGGAGTAGCGACCAGCCCTAGTAGACTGTTCAGAAGGAACATTCATCCGAGACCCAGTCGAACAACGGGGCCGCACCCGAAAGTTTGTGTGAAAAGAATGGGGACAGCCGTTTGTGGCGCAAGCTCTTAGCTTGCCGAGTCGACACTCATGTCGACTCATGGGGAAACAAGGCTCAGTATGAAGTTGGAGTTTCTGCGCCGCGCCCGTCAGCAAGCGGTCGGCCAACGCGGACGGGATATAGTGCATGTTGTGGAGCCGGCTGTTGAGCGATACGTTCAGCCCGACCTGGGTCGTTGCGTGTCGGCAGCACGGCAACAGGTGTCGGTAGGAGTACCGACACAGCCCTGGGGTGACACCTCGGACGCCATGGTTTGGGTCCGCAGAGTGGTCACGAAGCACGAGCGGCGGACGGGGCGTCGCCTCTTGCCGCCACGTGGGTGCGAAGATCGGCGCTGCTCGAAAGAATGTGTTCGGTCATCGCTTCACGCGCTTGGTCAGCTTTGCGCTGCTCGAGTGCTTGAAAGATCTTCCGATGCTCGGCAATCGACAGCTTGGCTCGCGATCCTGATTCGCTGGCCGGAGTTTCCGACAACGTTTCCTTGATCCAGACCTGCAGGTAGCCTCTCGTCATGCTCAGTAGCTGGCGAAGGATCGAGTTGTGCGTCGCCTGGGCGATCGCTAAGTGAAAGCGGAGGTCAAATTCCAGGTACTGATCGGGATCATCGGTCAGTTCTTCCATCCGCTCGATCGTGGATGAAATCTCGTTGAGGTCCTTGCGGCTCGCTTTCTGAGCGGCAAGAAACGACGTGTGCGATTCGAGCATGAGGCGGGTCTCGATAAGATCCTCGAGCACTTTGCGGTCTAGAAGCAGACCCCACTGCAGCGTCTTTTCGAGGTACCTGCTACTGTCCTCCGACACAAA
Source organism: Bryobacterales bacterium (assembly GCA_965222095.1). Lineage (GTDB taxonomy): Bacteria > Acidobacteriota > Terriglobia > Bryobacterales > UBA6623. The sequence goes on along the minus strand of CBDCTD010000002.1, from coordinate 373,764 downwards.
GCTGCCTTCTCCCGGCCGGGATTCAACGATTCCGGTTGCCGAAAGTGAGCGCAGTGCCTCCCGGACCGACGTTCGACCAACGCCAAACTGCTGGGAAAGCTGCTTCTCCGAAGGCATCCGCTGGCCCGGCTTGAGCACCCCACGGGAAATGAGGTCAATGAGCTGGTCGACGATCTCATCGCTTACCGAAACTCGCGAGACGCGCTTGAGGTTTTCGATCACTAGTCCTCTTGCCAGGTGATTGAAAAAGTGGACTTTACAAACTATACGTCAGACGCTATTCTAATAGTCAGGTTGTCAGACAACCAGACATATATTATGCTAAAGTGGCACTGGGGCGGCTGTCAAGTCTGGATAGCCAGTCAACTAGATTGACTTGCCTGACGGGCGGTTTCGAAAATCCGGCGAGGACGGATACGGGACCGGTACCCGGCGTCGGGACCAGCCGCGCGCATTCGAGTGCCGCCGTCTCCCTTGCTTTGGCAGATGGCCTTTGACAAAGGATCGAGCCTATGGGCGTAACAACCGACATCGGAGAGCGGATCGAGCTGCTTCCGATGGATCCGCATTTCCATGACATTTCGATCGCTCTTTACCGCCAAGAGCGCGACGCCGGCATAGAGCTGACGGTCCACACCTACAGTCAAAAGGAAGGTGCCCAGGACAGGATCGCCTTCGTCGCGCAAGCCATGACTGTATTGGGAGGCATGGAGCTCGTGGGAGATTCCGGCGCGAGAGTGCGCTTCCCGTGTGGCATGGCGCATCATCTTGCCAGCAAGCGTGTTTTTCTTGAGGCATGCAAGTTGCCTACCGGAAGCGAGTTGGCGCCTAGGCCGCTGAGCATTCGGGACAAGAAGGCGGACGCGAATATGATCGCGACCAACCTCGGGAACGGCTCTTACGAAATGAGTTCAGACGGGGAAGGCGACAAAGTTGCCAAGCGCAAGTCGGCGGTCACCGCGGGTTTGGCCAAGCTCGCTCAGCTCGAATTGGACGAAGGCGGCCAAGACCGGGTCGAATTCCCCTGCGGGCAGTCTCATGATGCGCTGGTCGGCCTGCTGCTGGTCCGAGCGCCAAACGTAAGGGTGATCTTGCGGGAACAGGAAATGGCCGCCTCTCGGGGACAGCTCGCTGCGCCAAGCGCGCAGCAATAATGACGAACAAAAGTGACGGTCACTGCCGGTGGCGGCAAACACTCGTGTTTGTCCCGGTTGGTAGTTGTGACAGGCTCAGCTTGTCCTTGGCCTGGCCGGCAGGATTGCCGGCCGATACTTGGAAACTAGGACCGCCAGGAGTGACGGATGTTGCCGGCGGAACGTGCTCGCTGGAAACAGAGGGAGGTAAGTGATGGCAGCACCACAAACCGTTGGGCCGATGAAACCGCGGGAGCGCGTCCTGGCGGCCCTGCGCCGCGAACCAGTCGATCGGACGCCGGTCAGCAACCCGACCTCCGTGGCGACGGTCGAGCTCATGGATCTGGTAGACGCTCCCTTCCCGGACGCAAACCGTGAGCCCGAGTTGATGGCCCGCCTGGCCGCCACAGGCTATACGGAGTTAGGTTTCGATTCCATCATGCCGGTTTTCACGATCATCCAGGATTCTTCAGCGCTCGGGTGCAAGATCCAGTGGGAGCAGAAGGACAACTGGCCGACGGTGAAAATGCGAGAGCCGATCTGGGAAACAGCCGACGACATCAAGGTCCCGCCGGATTTCCTGACGCACAAGGACACGAAGTGTGTCACCGAGGCAATCAAGATTCTCAAGAAAGAGTACGGGGATGAAGTGGCCGTTATTGGGAAAACGATGGGACCGTGGTCGCTCGGCTACCACTGCTTCGGCGTGGAACCCTTCCTACTGCTGTCGCTCGACGACCCAGGAAAGACGAAGCTTTGCCTGGACCGCATGAAAGAGGCGACAATCCAATTCGGTCTGGCGCAGATTGAAGCCGGAGCGGACGCCTTGACGCTGCCGGATCACGCAACCGGCGACCTGGTTAGCGGTGAATACTACGATCGATTCCTCACGGAATTGCACATCGAGTTCGCCGAGCGGCTGCCGGTGCCGCTGATCCTTCACATTTGCGGCAAGACCGAAGACCGCATGGATTACATCGCGGGAACCGGCATGGCGGCCTTCCACTACGATTCGAAGAATAACCCCCAAACATCGGTGGGAATCATGAAGGATCGCATTTCTTTGGTGGGGAACATCAACAATCCGGAAACGTTGTTCGCCAAGAAACCCGAGGACGTTCGCCAGGAAGTGTACAAGAATCTCGATGCCGGAGTGCAGCTCGTCGCTCCTGAGTGTGCTATTCCACTGCAGACTGCGATCGAGAACCTAAAAGAGATTCCTAAGGCTGTCAAGGACTGGCATCGCGAACACGCGACGGAAAACTGAGAAAACTTCTAAGGACGAAACGAAAGCATGGCATCCATCAGCGACATCTCGAACGAACTCATCCGAGACGAAATCGAAGAATTTATTGAGCGGCCCGACGAGCGCGAGCGCATAGTCAACACGTTCGCCAAAGCTCGGGCCAGTATGCAAGAGATCGGCGCGGCCCTAATCGAGGGCGAAAACGAAACTGTCGACAAGCTCACGGTCAAAGCCCTCGAAGAGGGCATCGAAGCAATCGAAGTCATGGACGACGGCCTGATCGCGGCTATGGGGATCGTGGGCATCAAGTTCCGAGAAAACTTTATCTTTGTCCCCGAGGTGCTTGCCTGCGCCCGCGCCATGAAAGCGGGCATGGCCCACATCGAACCGATTCTATCTGCCTCGGGCATCAAACCGATCGCCAAGGTCGTCATGGGAACGGTGAAAGGCGACCTGCACGACATTGGCAAGAACTTGTGCATCATGATGCTGCGAGGCTCGGGATTCGAAGTCGTCGATCTGGGCGTGGACACTTCGTCGGACGAATTCATCGAAGCGATCGAAGAGCATGAAGCTCCGCTGTTGGGCATGTCGGCGCTGCTGACGACCACGATGCCGAACATGGGCAAAACGATTGAAGCCTTCATCGACGCAGACCTCCGGGACGACGTGAAGATCATGGTGGGAGGCGCGCCCGTCACGCAGGAGTTTGCCGACGATATGGGAGCCGACGGATACGGCAAAGATGCTGTTGCCTGCGTAGAACTCGCCAAAGATCTGATGGCCCAAGAAGTCGAAGCCTGACCCGAGCCATGCAAAAGATCGACAAAGCGGAGTATCAAAAGCGGCTCGACCGCATCACGGAAATGTTCACCGACATGATGCGGCACGCCGAGGAGTTCTCCGCCAAGCGCTGTCCCTATAAGGACCGCTTCGATCAGTGCACGGCGCAGTTCGGCTGTAGGAACCAGCGCAAACCCGCGCGCTCAAGAGAGCTGCTGATCTGCGCAAGTGACGACAAGCTCGATTACCGCGGCGCCTGGGAGACGACGTAGGGGCGGACTGCAACTCGCGCGAGGCGTACTCGATCGCTTGCTTGCGCGCGCATAGTTCGGCAAGGCAACTCGCCGGCGAGCGGCACGTAGACCTGTTGGCCTCCGCGCACTGACCCGGTTCCCCATGGGAGAGATATCCTACGACGGTCTAAAGCGCCCTCTTGTGGGCGGAAGGACCATCTTCGACTATGCCGACGAGCTGGCCATCCAGGTGCCCACCTCTTGCGGGCGCACCGGCGTCTGCCACGAGTGCATCGTGGAGGTTAATCGTGGCCATGAGGCACTGAGCGCTCCGAGCGAGGCGGAGGAGTTTTTGCGCGGCGACTACCGCCTCGCCTGCCAGGCCGTGATTGAAAACCCCGACGAAGATGTCCGGTTTTCGCTGCTTCGCAGCCAGCCCAAGATTCTCACCGCTTCGCTGCCGAAGAACATCACGCTCGACCCGATCGTGGCTCGCGAAGGCGACAATGTCTGCTACGACGGCGAGGTGATTGACCGCTACCAGGGCAAGATGTACGGCTTGGCCGTCGACCTCGGCACGACCACCGTGGTGGCCGAGCTGGTCGACCTCGAAACGGGGGAGGGCGTCTACTTAGCTTCCTTCGAGAACCCCCAGCGCTTTGGCGGCAGCGATGTGATGCACCGCATCTCCTACGACGGTGGACCTTTTCAGGGGGAACTTCATAAGTCGGTGATTAGCACGCTCAATCATCAGTTGAAGACCATGTGCCGAGAGCTTGGGTTCCCTCGTCATCGGATCTTTGAAATTGTCGTGGTGGGAAATTCCACCATGCGCGACCTGTTCTTCAATTTGGATGTGCAATCGATCGGCCAGCGTCCGTACAAGTCGCAAATCGAGCACGAGTACCTGGCCGGCGAACGCAAGACGACTACGCTCACAGAGAGAGCGCACCGGCTCGGCATCTGGTCTCACCCGAAGGCGGTCGTATTCGGGGCTCCGCTGATCGCCAGCCACGTGGGAGCGGACATGCTGGCGGACTTAGTGGCGGTTGATATCGAATCGCAGCGCGAAGTCGTCATGGTTGTCGATGTGGGGACCAATACCGAGGTTGTGCTGGGACACGCCGGGAAGCTCATGGCGGCATCGTGTCCGGCGGGACCCGCTTTCGAGGGTGGGCTGGTCAAGTACGGAATGCCTGGTGTCGACGGAGCGATCGAGTCCCTTCGTCTCAAAAACGGTCGTGCGGACTACAGCACGATTGGGGGCGGCGAGCCGCGCGGGCTGTGTGGATCGGGCCTCGTCGATCTGCTGGCCGAACTTCGCCGGCGCGAACAAATGACCCCGAAAGGCGTCTTCCCGAACAAGGCACGGGAACTCGACATCGTTCCCGAATATGGGATCACCCTTTCACGTCTCGACGCCAGCAATCTGGCGCAGGCCAAGGCGGCGAACTATTGCGGACAGTTCATCGTCATGCGCAACTACGGCGTTCGGCCCGCGGACATCAGCAAGCTTTACCTCGCGGGCGGCTTTGCGAACTACGTCAACGTCAGGAATGCGATCGAGATCGGTTTTCTGGCTCCGGTGCCGGAGGACCGTATTGTCAAGATCGGCAACGCCGCGGCGCTGGGCGCCAAAGAGATGCTGCTATCGCGTTCCAAGCGCCAATCGATCGAGAAGCTGGCGCAACAAATCGAACATGTGGAGTTAGAGACTACGCCCGATTTCTTTGAGATCTTCGTCGAGGCCTGTCAATTCAAACCCATGCCGGCGGATTTCGACTTCTCGGCGGTTGCTTGAAAGGATACGGTAGATAGCCTTGGCCACGGCTCACACGACCCCGCGAACGGATGCTTGGACCAAGCCGTCGCTGCGCCGCCTCCTCCAGCAGAGCGAGACCTTTGTCACCTGCGCGGAGCTGGTCACCTCCCGAGGCCTGATTACCGAGCGACGGGGAAGGAAAGTGCTGTCTCTTGCCCGAGCGCTTGCCGAGCATCCCCAGGTCCACGCCCTCAGCATCACGGACAACCCCGGCGGCAACGCCATGTTGAGCGCCGACACCTTGGGTACCGATCTTATCTCCCGCGGACAAGAGGTCATCATTCACCTGTCGTGCAAAGACTGGAATCGCAATGCGCTCCAAAGCCGCGGCTGGAAGCTGGCCAGCGAGGGGTTCGACAACGTCCTGGCGCTTTCCGGCGACTGTCCCACGCCCAGCTACCAGGGCCAGGCGGCGGGCGTATTCGATATCGATTCGATCGGACTTCTTCGCATGTACTCCGACATGAACGCCGGTGTCCGGCTCTCGAACGGGGACGCGCGGCCGGAGAAACCTCTCGAACAGACCAATTTCTTCCTCGGGGCCGTCGTCAACAATTACAAGCAGGCCGAGCGGGAAGTCATGCCGCAGTATTTCAAACTGGCGAAGAAGGTCGAAAACGGGGCGGCGTTCATCATCAACCAGATCGGCTACGACTCTCGTAAGCAAGACGAGTTGCTCAAGTACATGCGGATGCACGAACTGAACGCCCCGGTGCTAGCGAACGTCTATGTGCTCAGCGTGCCCGCGGCTCGGTTCTTTCACGGAGGGAATATCCCCGGAGTTGTACTGCCCGATGAGCTGTTTCGTATCGCGGAAAAGCAAGCCGCTTCCCCCGACCGCGGCAAGGCGTTTTTCCTGGAACTGGCCGCCAAGCAGTGCGCGGTGGCACGCGGGTTGGGTTTTCGCGGCGTGTACCTGGGAGGGCACCTGCGATACAAGGACTACGAAAAAATCCTCAGCCTGGCGGCTGGCTTCGCGGAGGATGACTGGAAACAGTTTGCTCGCGAAATTCTGTTCCATCAGCCCGACGAGTTCTACCACTTCGAGCGGGATCCCGAGACGGGCCTCAGCTCAACCGAGGTTAATCGCCGCTACGCACAGTCGAAAACGCCCGAGGGCCTGCGGGCCGCCCGACGGAAGGCGCCGATCGCCTACAGATTCAATCGCCTCGCGCACGACAAGGTGTTCGAGAAAGGGACCCTAGGATTCCGTGCAGGCCGAGCTATCTACGAAAGGGTGGAGCGTGCAGGCCATGGCGTGCGGGCAGCCATGCACGGCGCCGAACAAGCGCTCAAGATCGCAGCTTTTGACTGCAAGGACTGCGGCGACTGCGCCCTCCCCGAGATCGCTTTCCTCTGCCCGGAGTCACAGTGCGTCAAAAACCAGCGCAACGGGCCGTGCGGAGGAACGCGGCCGGGAGGCAAATGCGAAGTCGGCGAGAAGGACTGCATATGGTCGCGTGCCTATGATCGATTGAAGGGCTACGGCGAAGAAGATAAGCTCATCGGCCGGCCCGTCGTGTTTCGAGATGGCGCCCTCAAGGGAACCAGCGCCTGGGCCAATACCTTCCTGGAGCGTGATCATCACGCCAAAGTGAGCCGAAACGAGGACAACTCGGAATGAAAGTCGCCGGACTGGATCGAGAGTTCATGGTCATCGGAGAAAATACTCACTGCACGCGGATTGTGCTTCGCAAGGGCAAACGAGTAACGACCGACCCCGCGGGCAACGAGGCGGTTCGCTACGTTGCGCGTGACGGGGAAACGCGCTTTCTGATCATCCCCGAAAAGGCGAAGAAAACCCAAGACTACGACGAGGGCCGCGTCAAGCACGTCAAGATCGCCGTGCAGGCTGCTATGTCAGGCGAGGAGCCTGCTGCCGGCGAAGGGCGGGAATACATCGCCACCATCGTCCAGCGCCAAGTTGATGCGGGCGCGGATTTCTTAGACCTCAACGTCGACGAAATTTCCATATCGCTTGACGACCAAAAGGCGGCCATTCGTTGGTTGGTAGAATTCGTGGAGCCGCTCGCACCGGTCCCAGTGTCGGTGGATTCGTCCAACATCGAGATCATCGAAGCCGGTCTGGCGGCCTGCCGGTCTCAAGCCGGAACCCCGATGTTGAACTCGGCGTCTCTCGAACGAGTCGAGGCGCTGGACTTGGCCCAGGCAGGTGGCCATCCCGTCATCGCTACGGCGGCCGGCGAGTCGGGCATGCCGCAGAACGATGAGCAGCGCGTGACAAACGCCTCCCGCATGGTCGACGCCGCCGTCGAAAAGGGCATCCCATTGAGCAAGATCTACGTCGACGGGCTCGTGTTCCCAATATCGGTCGACGGTGAATTTTGCAATCATTATTTCGACGCCGTCCGCGAGCTGCGACAGAAGTGCGGTCCCGAGATTCACATCACCGGAGGATTCAGTAACGTATCGTTCGGACTGCCGAGCCGCCGGTTGATCAATGACGCCTTCGCCAACTTGGCGGTGGATGCCGGCGCCGACAGTGGCATCGTCGACCCCGTTACGGGCAAGATGAACGAAGTCTTCTCGATCGACAAAACCACGGCGCGCTACAAGCTGGCCGAGGACATGCTGCTGGGCCGTGATCGCTTTTGCAAGAAATTCCTCCGCGCCTATCGAAAAGGAGAGCTGCAACCGGCTAAAGCAAATTGAAAGGAATCTCTTGGCGATGGCGATCTACCAGGTTCTTTACTGGAAAGACATCCCGGCCCAGGTGAAAGTATCCGAACACGGCCGCAGGCCGGTGTCGCGACCGCTGCCCTCTTACTTCCAGGAAGAGATCGACCGCGTGGCAATGGAAGAAGGGCTGGCGGGGACGGATGACTACCTCAACCAGTGGCAGTGGAGCGCTAAGCAGGAAAGGCCGGGAAGTACCGAGGAAGTTCTGGACGCGCTGGTAAGCGAACTTGAGCGACAATGGAGCGGCATAGCCGGCAAGGAGTGAGCCGCGATAGGCGCCGCTGAGAGCCGTACAGCCGCGACCGCAAGAATGCGAAGCGAACACTGAAACAGAGCCGCAAGCGTGAGCTTGCGGGCCCAGGGCCCCTGCCCTCACGGGCGTGGCTCTGTGGTGAGTTTCACCCGCGCGGCGTGGAATCACGCGCCCTGATCTAGGAAACCAGCGCCGGCGACTTTGGGACGAACAGACGAGTATCACAATGACAAACACTTCCGCAGTAATCGACAAAGACGTAACGAAGGACCAACTCCTGGACCTTTACACCCGAATGGTCACCATTCGCACCTTTGAAGGCAAGGTCCAGGAACTCTATCGCGGCACGGTGATCATCGGCATTGCACACGTCTCCATCGGGCAAGAGGCGGTTGCCGTGGGCGTCTGCTCGGCTCTTCGGGCGGACGATTACATCACCAGCACGCACCGTGGTCACGGACACTGCTTGGCCAAAGGCGCCGACATGGGCCGCATGTTCGCCGAGCTGTTCGGCAAAGAGGCCGGCTACTGCCGGGGCAAGGGCGGCTCGATGCACATTGCCAATCAGGAAATGGGCAACCTGGGCGCCAACGCCATCGTCGGGGGCAGCATACCGATCGCTACCGGGGCCGCTTTCAGCGCCAAGGTCCGAAAGACGGACCAGGTGGCGGTTTGTTTCTTCGGTGACGGAGCAGCGAATCAAGGAGTGCTGCTCGAATCCCTGAACATGGCCTCCATATGGAAGCTACCGGTCATCTACGCCTGCGAAAACAACCAATACGGCGAGTACACGCCCATGCAAAATGTAACCGCGGGGAACATCATAGAGCGCGGCAAAGCATTCGACATTGCGTCATCAACGGTAGATGGGATGGACGTCCTCGCCGTCCGTGAAGCGGCTCTGGAAGCTGTCGATCGGGGGCGCGCCGGCCAGGGCCCGAGTTTCCTCGTCTTGGAGACCTACCGCCATGGCGGACACGGCATGAGCGACATCCAGCGCGCCTATCGCACGCGAGAGGAAGAGCGGGAATGGCGCGAACAACGTGATCCCATCGATCGCCTTGCCGGCAAAATCAGCAGCGCCGGACACGCGAGCGAAGCTGACCTAGAATCCATCGGGAAAGAGGTGGCCGCGGAGGTGGAAGCGGCCGTCAAATACGCGAAGCAGGCTCCGTTTCCGGAAGCCGAGGAGGTCACACGACATGTCTACGCCGACTAACGGTAGGCAGATCACCATCTCGGAGGCCATCAATGAGGCCATCCGCGAGGAAATGCGCCGGGATGAAACCGTGGTCCTCTTGGGCGAGGACGTCGCAGCGCCCGGCGGGGTCCTCAAGGTCACACAGGGAATCCTGGACGAATTCGGGCCGGCGCGCGTCATCGATACCCCGATTTCAGAAGCCGGATTCACCGGCCTCGCCGTCGGCGGCGCCCTGACAGGCATCCGCCCGATTGTCGAAATCATGTTCGGGGATTTCATGACGTTGTCGATGGATCAGCTCGTCAACCAGGCGGCCAAGATCCACTACATGTCCGGGGGGAAATTCACCGTTCCGCTCGTCGTTCGCACAACGATGGGGGCCGGACGGCGCGCCGCCGCGCAGCATTCGCAGAGTCTGCAAGCCTGGGTTTCGCACATACCCGGTCTCAAGGTCGCATTGCCTTCAACGCCCTACGACGCAAAGGGCTTACTGAAAACGGCCATCCGCGACAACAACCCTGTCGTGTTCTTTGAGGACAAGATGATGTACCAGCAGAAAGGGGCCGTCCCGGATCCCAGCGAGGAATACGCGATTCCTTTTGGCGTCGCGGACACGAAAAGAGAAGGACAAGACCTCACAATCGTCGCTACTTCCAGCATGGTTCACGTTGCGCTCGAAGCGGCTGACAAGCTGGCAGAGGACGGGATCGAGGCGGAGGTGATTGACCCCCGAACCCTGACGCCGCTGGACGAAGAAACGCTCGTGGCGTCGGCCAAGAAGACGTCCCGCTGCATCGTCCTCGACGAAGGTTACCGGCGGTTCGGCGCAACGGCCGAGCTGGGATCCGTCATCGCCGAGAAGGCGTTTTATCATCTTGACGCCCCCGTTCGGCGCATCGCAGCGATGGATGTACCTGTTCCTTTCGCTCCCACTTTGGAAGACCAGACAATTCCGAATACTGAGGGCGTTGTCGGCGTTGCCCGAGAAATGCTCGGGCGCTAAGGAGGATTCGTGGCAGTTGAAATCGTCATGCCCGCGGTCGAAATGGCCCAAGACAGCGGCATTCTCGTGCGCTGGCTCAAGGCCGAGGGAGAGTTCGTAAAACAGGGCGAGCCCGTGATGGAGATCGAAACCGACAAGACGGTCTTCGAGTTTGAAGCTCCGGGATCGGGAACCCTGGCGAACGTCAGCGCCAAGGAGGGCGACGAGATCCCCGTTGGACAGGTAGTGGCGGTACTGCTCGCGGAAGGCGAAAGCGCCCCCGAGGGAGCTGTGGCTGAAACCGTTGCGGCCCCCGCCGCCGAAAGCTCTGTCTCGGCGGACGGAGCCGCGCAAGCGCCGTCACAAGCCGCACAGCCTACCGTCGGAAAACTGCCACTGGCCTCGCCCAAGGCGCGCCGGCTCGCCGTGGAAGCGGGAGTCTCACTGGCGAGTGTGCGCGGCTCGGGTCCCGATGGGGCCGTGCTCGCCGCCGATGTGGCACAGCATCGAGGAGCGGCAGCAGCTCCGTCCGTTGCGGAACAGGAATACGAAATCATACCGCTGAAGGGCAAACGCAGAATCATCGCGGAGCGCATGCAGCAGAGCGCCCAGGCCGCGCCGCACATCTCACTTTCCCTCTCAGTGGATGTAGGGGAGCTACAGCGGTTGGTCGAACGTCTCAGCTCCCAAGTCGGGTCCGAAACCGGCGCGCCACTCAAGATGACGCCAGTGCTGGCGAAAGTGACCGCCGCGGCTCTTGAAAAGCACCCCCGCCTCAATGCCCACTTCGTGGATGAGGAGATCCATCAATACTCCGCGATTCATCTGGGGATCGCGGTGGCGCTGGAAGATGGACTCATCGTGCCGGTCGTCCGCGATGTGGGTCGCAAAAAGCTCACTGACGTCCACGTTGAAATGCAGGACCTACTCTCGCGCGCGCGAAGCGGCCGCCTCCGATCGGACGAGATCAAAGGCGGCACGTTCACGATCTCGAACTTGGGAATGTTCGGTGTCGAACAATTTACGGCGATTGTGAACCCGCCGGAGATCGGCATCCTATCCGTCGGAACGGTTACGGACAGGGCGGTAAAAGCGAATGACCAGATCGCGCTTCGACCGACGATGCAGGTGACGGTCAATGTCGATCACCGCGCCGTAGATGGTGCAGTCGCGGCTGATTTCCTCAAGACACTGAAGAGCCTATTGGAGAATCCGTACCTTTTGTTCTCCTAGCGACTTTTCCCCCGACAGCCGGCCTAGCGATCACCAAGGAACCACTCAGCGTGCCGCAAAAAGTCGCCATTCCACCTGATATCGAGATCGCGCAGCGGGCGAAGCTACGCCCTATTCGCGATGTCGCTGCGGAACTGGGCCTCGAGCAAGACGACTTGGTGCTCTTTGGCGAGTACAAGACGAAGGTCAAGTTGGCGGCTCTCGAGCAAAGGCCTCCGCGGGGACGCCTTGTACTCGTCACCGGAATGAACCCCACCTCAGCAGGCGAAGGGAAGTCAACGGTGACCGTCGGTGTCGCGCAAGCGCTCCGCCGACTGGGACACAACGCCGTAGCTTGTATTCGGGAGCCCAGCTTAGGGCCGGTTTTCGGTCTAAAAGGAGGGGCGGCCGGAGGGGGCTATTCCCAGGTGCTACCGATGGAGGACATTAACCTCCACTTCACCGGCGACTTCCATGCCATCACCTGCGCCCACAACCTGTTGTCGGCCATGCTCGACAACCATCTGCACCGCGGCAACGCGCTATTGATCGATCCCCGCCATCTCACCTGGCCGCGAGCGATCGACATGAATGATCGCGCTTTGCGTCACGCCGTAACCGGGCTGGGACGCTTGAGATCCGGACCCTCGCGCGAGGATCGTTTTGTGATTACCCCGGCCAGCGAGGTGATGGCCATCATGGCGTTGGCGGAAGGACTGGAGGATTTGGAAGGGCGGCTGGCGCGCATCGTTCTCGGGGCGACCTTTAGCAACGCGCCGGTTACCGCGCGCGATCTTAAAGCCCACGGCGCCATGACTTTGCTCCTCAAGGACGCCCTCATGCCGAACCTCGTTCAGACTCTCGAGGGCGGCCCGGCGTTCGTACACTGCGGGCCGTTCGGCAACATCGCCCACGGATGCAACTCCGTGCTGGCGACGCGAATGGGGCTGGCGACGACGGACATCGTGCTGACCGAAGCCGGATTCGGGTCCGACCTAGGGGCGGAGAAGTTTTTCAACATCAAGTGCCGCATGGCAGGCTTGCAGCCGCAGGCGGCGATTCTTGTCGCAACGGTGAGGGCACTCAAAACGCATGGCGGTGTGAAGAGGTCTCAACTCAAAGCCGCGGACCCGGCGGCCGTCGAGCGGGGTGCGGTCAACCTGCGGCGACACATCCAGAACGTCAAGAAATTCGGCGTCCCGTTGATCGTCGTCCTTAATCGCTTTCTAGAAGACACCGAAGAGGAAGTGTCGGCGGTTCGCGAAGGGTGCTCTGCAGAAAACGTACCTGTACTCGTCTGCGAAGTCTGGGAGAAAGGCGGCGAGGGCGGCCTGGAAGTTGCCGAAGCCCTGGTTGCGCTTCTCGACTCAGGAAAAGCCGACTTTCGTCCTCTCTATGGCGCTGCCCTTCCGATCAAGCAGAAGATCGAGGTCATTGCCCGCGAGATCTATGGTGCTGATGGTGTGGACTACACGACGCCAGCCGAGCGGGAAATTGGCGATCTCGAGTCCTTTGGTTTAGCTGACACACCGGTTTGCATCGCCAAAACGCAGTATTCGCTATCCGATAAAGCTTCACGGCTAGGCACGCCCAGCGGATTTCGTCTCAAGGTGCAACATCTCTATCCCTCCGCCGGTGCGGGTTTCATCGTGGCTGTCGCAGGGGACATCCTCACGATGCCCGGGCTTCCAAAATCCCCGGCCGCCGAGCGCATGCGGGTTGACCCGGACGGCTCGATCGAAGGGCTTTTCTGAGCAGTTCGGCTCGCATCACGGCGGGATAGCTGCCCGGCGGCCCTTCGCTTGATTCGAGTAGGGGCGCAATTCATTGCGCCCGCGGGTAGGAGCACTAAGGTAAGAGACGCCTCGCTGAACCAAGGCCGGCGAACGTCGAAGCCCGACTAAATTCCACCTAGCCGCCCGGCGCGGGCAACGGAACCTTGCGGTCCGGTTTGGGCTTGACGCGGATCAAGCTCCAGGGGCGTTGTCTCAATTCGTCGCTCATCTCTTTGAGGTTTTGCGAGCTGACCCGAAGGTTCTCGAGCGTCTCGTTGATGTTGCCCTCATTCACAACCACGATCGCTTGAATATCTTCGAGCGTTTGTCTCGCCTGTTTCAGCGTTGCCTCCAGCTCCACGAGGTCCCGCTTGAGGGGTTCACGGGTTTCGTCGAGGGTACGGTTTGCGTTGCCGATGGTGGTTTTGGTCTGTTCGGCAACCGCCTGGAAGTCAACGATTAGCCGGTCGGCTTTTACGAGCATTTCAGTCACTTGATCGGTGATGCGATTGATCTTGGGCCTTTGCTCCGCCATCATTTCGTTTGCGTTCTGCAGCAACTTTTCCATGCTCTCGCGGTTCTTGTCGCCTGTGATCTCGTTGAGGTTGTTCAACAGAACCTCCGCCCGTTCGATGACTCTTGCCATGTCTCCACGCATGTCGGCCATCAGATCGCTTGCCGTGTCCGCCAAGTTGCCGAACTTTTGCATGATGTCGTCCACCGTGACAGCCTCTTCCGACTGGATGACCCCTCCCGGCTCGATGCGGGGCGCCTCACTCGAGCCCGTCGTAATCTCCAAGTAGTTCTGTCCCAGCGCGCTCAGTGAGGCAAGTTTGGCGACCGAGTCGCCGTTTACTGGGATGTCCCCTCGCACTTCGAAGATGACCTCAACCTTGGTTTGATCTTCCTCCCACGGACGCACCCGCTCCACCACCCCTGCCTTGAGCCCGCCGAAGCGCACAGCCGTGCCGGGGTCGAGACCGGCCGCGAACGTGAAGTAGGTCTTGTACTGCACCTTTTCGCCCGCCAGCTGCTTGTTGGCAACCGTGATGAAGGTGTAGACAAACACAATTAGCGATACAACAACAAACGCTCCGACCTTCGCTTCGCTGCTCATGACTTGTTCTAGTTTTCTGTCAACCGGCTCAAGAATTCTTGCTGGTTTTCACCCATCGTATCCGGAACGCGATCCAGAAACTGTCGGATGCGAGCCTGCTGGCTATTGCGAATCTCCTCTTTCTCGCCGACCGCGATCATCTTGCCGCCGTGCAGCATGCAGATCCGATCGGCAATGAGGAAGGCGCTCTGGAGCTCATGAGTCACGACAACGATCGTCATCTTAAAGGCACGCTTGAGGTGCAGGATCAGCTCGTCAATGCCGGCGGCAATAATCGGGTCCAACCCGGCCGAGGGCTCATCGAACAGCAGAATCTCAGGATCCATGGCAAGCGCCCGGGCTACGGAGGCTCGCTTGCGCATGCCGCCGGAAAGTTGGGAAGGAAACAGGTCCTCGACTTCATCGAGCCCCACTTGGGAGAGTTTCATGCGCGTCATCAGGCGGATGGTCGACTCAGCGAGCTTCGTGTGCTCCCGCAGAGGCAGAGCGACATTGTCACCGACCGTCATGGAGTTAAACATCGCCGCGCTTTGGAACGAAATGCCCATCGCGCGTCGAAGCTCCCGCAGCTCGGCTCGGGAGCACGAAGTGATGTCGACTCCCTTGATGAAGATGCGTCCCGAAGTGGGCTTTTCCAGAGCCTCGATGTGGCGGAGGAGCGTACTCTTGCCGTCGCCGCTGCCCCCCAGGATAACCATTGTCTCACCGGCATAGACGTCAAGATTCACGCTGTCGAGCACGGTGTGTTCCCCATACCGAACCACGACGTCCTGCACCGAGATTATGCGCTCCCGCTCCGGAGCCTGCTCGCCCGACATCGCCGTAGGGTCTGGTGCTGCGCTCATCTCCAGAAGAAGTAGAAGAACCCGGTGAACAGTAAGTCGGCGAGAATCACCAGAAAAATCGATTTCACGACAGCCGAAGTAGTCGCTCGACCGACCCCTTCCGGCCCTCCACGAACCATGAAACCTTCGAAGCAGCCCACATGCACGATAATCGTGCCGAACGCGATGCTCTTGATGAGCCCGGATACGATGTCCCTTAGCAGTAGCACTTCCGACGTGGCGCGCAGGAATAGGCCCAGGCCCATGTCAAGTGTGAAGTAAGTGTAGATCCCACCGGCCAGAATCCCGGATGCGTCGGCGGCGATCGTTAAACACGGCAGCATGAGCATCATCGAGAGATATTTGGGAACCAAGACGAACTCAACCGGGTCCAGCGCCATGGTGCGAAGCGCGTCGACCTCCTCGGTCACCACCATGGTGCCTATTTCAGCCGAGAAGGCCGATCCCGAGCGCCCGATGACCACGATCGCCGTCATGAGCGGGCCCAGTTCCCGGGTCATGCTCACGCCCACCAGATTGACGACAAATTGCAGAGCGCCGAATCGGCGCAGCTCAGCACCCCCTTGCAGCGCCATGATCAGCCCGGTACAGGCGGCAATCAGGCACACCACGGGCAGCGCGCCCACGCCCACATTGGCCATCGTTCGCACGGTCGCCTTCCAACGCAGCCGGCTTCCGGTGATCGGATTGGCGCGCCAAGAAGACGCAAGGCCCCTCCAAAACTGAATGCTCAGTCCGCCGAGATACTCGACCTTGTCGATCGTGGCTCGGCCCACGGCGTCAAGAAACGTCATTGTCTCTTTGAGTTTGGTAGACCCGCGCTGAGATTTCGTCGCGGATCGGGGGGCTGGGCTGTCACTCTAACCCACAGCTTCTTCCTCGCTCGAGGCGATTTCGAACACGTTCAGAAGTTTCGTCAATTCCAAAACGTGGCGCGGACTCTCGTTGAGACCTACAAGGATAAAGCGCGCCTTCTTCTTCTTGGCCTCTTGCAGTCCTTCGACCAGACTTGCGATGCCCGAGCTGTCTACATACTGGACCTGTGACAGATTCAGGATGACCTTCTCCTGTCCTCGCTTCTGAAGCAGATCTAGAACCGTTTCCCGCAGTTTCGGCGACGAATGCAGATCGATGTCGCCGGAAACGTAGACGATAGAACAAGTGCCCTCGCGTTTGACCTTGATTTCCATGTTGTCGCTGCTCGTCAGCCGTTCTTATCGGGGAGGTATTTCTTCATTCGAACAGAATTGGTGGCGCCTTGGCGAGTGTATACTACTTCGTCCATGATGGCCTGCATCATGAAAATGCCGCGTCCTCCCGCACATGTTTCGTCGGGTGGCGAAATCGGCTCCTTAGGAGGATCAAACGGCTCGCCTTGGTCACGAAGCTCGATCTCGACCGCGCCGTTACCCTCCTTACAGAGGAGGGAAAACTTCTGGCGAATATCACCCCGGTAGGCGTGCCTGATCACGTTGGCGACGGCTTCACCCACTGCGACGGCAATCTCTTCACGCTGCGTGGCTTCGAATCCCGTCTGCTCGAGAAACTGGCGGACGACGCCGCGCGCGAGTCGAAGCCACCGCGGATCGCTGGCAATGATTACCTCGACTTCTTGAGCCACCTTTCTGCCTGCGATGATTCCGAGGTCCGAGACCGCTTTCCAGCGGAATTATAGCACGGCCCCTAAAGACGAGAGCCACCGAGCGAATACCGCGAACTATCGTCCCACTCCCGGTCTTCCTGCGTCCACAGCCGCCCGATGGCAGCTCTGGTATCGTAGCCTGCTATGGGCGTTTCGCCGGCTCGCCGCGCAGCCTTCATCGTCCTGATGAAGGTGGAGACGGAGGGTGCCTTCTCGACAGACGCTCTGCATTCATCGCTTCTCGATTCGTTGACCGAACGTGATCGAGCCCTGGTTTCAGAGATCGTCTTGGGCTGTCTGCGACGGCAAGGTGAGATCGACCACTTCCTCACTCAAGCGGCGCAACGCGGATTGGACAAACTCGATCCTGAGGTTCGGGTCGCTCTCCGCATGGGCTGCTACCAGATGTGGTTTCTGGATCGTATTCCCGCCCGGGCGGCAGTGTCGGAAAGCGTGGAGATCGTCAAGCGCGCCGGCAAGCGCTCCGCGGCCGGGCTCGTAAATGCAGTACTGCGGAAACTGTCCGATCGCCCCGACAGTTCCACGGATCTGTCCAATCCTGCTTGGATAACGGAACGGTGGCGGGGTATCTATGGCCCGGAGGTCACCGCTTCGATCTTGAAGGCCAACCTTCAGCCGCCGCCGACCTATCTTCGGCTAAACGCTCGGTATCCCCTCGGGGAAACTCTCGCTCAGCTTGCCTCTGAGGGGGTCGAAACGGAAGCTACTGAGGTGCCCTGGTGCCGAGTCGTCCGGAGAGGTCGGCCCGGGGCCACCAAGTGCTACCAGCAAGGGCGCATCCGAATCCAGGACATCAGTTCCCAAACCGTCACCCCTCTGCTCGATCTCGAAGCCCACCACAGCTTCCTTGACGTGTGCGCCGCGCCCGGTGGAAAGACCTGTCAAGCGCTCGAGCAAAGCGGCGATTCGGGCCGAGCCGTCGCTGCCGACCTGCACCTGCATCGGCTGCGAACGATGCGAGCGCTGGCCACCGTGCGTTTGAATCTGGTTTCGCTTGATGCGGAGACCTCACTGCCCCTCCGGCAAACGTTTGATCGCGTTCTGGTTGACGTCCCCTGCTCGGGGACCGGCACGTTGGCCCGCAACCCTGAAATCAAGTGGCGCCTGACCCCGAAAGACCGGGACGACCTGTCTCACAAGCAGCAGAGAATCCTCCGTAATGCCTTGGCGGCCCTAGCCCCCGGCGGAGTTCTCGTCTATGCCACCTGTTCCCTGGAACCCGAAGAGAACCAAGCGGTGGTGGAAGCTGTCCTGGAAACCGAAACCGGCTTCAGGTCCGGAGCGTATCTACAAAGAGTCCCGGGCCGGGATGCCGGGGACGGATTCTTTGCCTGCAGGCTAGAGCGACGGTAGGAACAAGGGTCAGGGACCCATTGCCTGTGGCCCTGACTTTTCCATCTGAGATGAGTCGTTGGTGACCGCCGTGCGGGCTCGCCACACGGCCTGGAGTAAACCGATAGGGGTGATAGAATGAAGCTTCTTTTGCGGGCCTTCCGATATGGTTGAGATCGCTCCCTCGATCCTGGCGGCCGACTTCTCTCGGCTGGGCGAACAGATTCAAGCCGTCAAGAATGCCGGCGCCTCCATGATTCACATCGACGTCATGGATGGCCGGTTTGTGCCTAATATCACCATCGGGGTGCCGGTTGTTCGTTCGCTCCGCTTGGCAACGGATCTAACGTTCGACTGTCACCTGATGATCGAAGACCCCGACCGCTACACGCCCGATTTTGTCCGTGCCGGAGCGCAAATGGTTTCGGTTCATCAGGAAGCTTGCCCCCACCTCTACCGCAGCCTACAGCTCATTCACGACGAAGGCGCCCTGGCGGGAGCTGTGCTTAACCCGGCTACGCCCGTCCACACACTCGACGATGTGCTGGATCTTGTTGACTACGTCCTCGTGATGAGCGTAAACCCGGGCTTCGGTGGTCAGAAGTTCCTGCCCCTAGCGATTGAGAAGATCCGGCAGCTTGACCGCATCCGCCATGAGCGCGATCTGACGTTTCGCATCCAAATCGATGGCGGGATAACGCTAGAGAACGTGGGCGAGGTCGTCCAGGCCGGCTGCGACATCGTCGTCGCCGGGACTACGATCTTTGCGGCGCGCGACTCCGTCGAAGCCTTTGACGCTCTACGCCAAGCGGCCGAGCAAACCCAACTATTGCGAGCGTGATGAGATTATGAAAATCAATTTCCTGAAACGAATATCGACAACGAGCCTGCTCCCTGTGTTTGCCATCATGTGGCTCGCCGGTTGCAGCGGCCCCAAGTATGAAAATCCCATCGCGAACAATTCGCAGCAACCCGACAAGATTCTGTTCGACAAGTCGACAAGAGATATCGAGAAGAAACGCTACGAGATGGCCCGCCTTACGCTCCAGACATTGATCAACACCTACCCGGACAGCGAATACATTGCCAAGGCAAAGCTGGCCATCGCCGACAGTTGGTATCGCGAGGGCACCCGCCACGCGCTGGCGCAGGCCGAAGCGGAGTACAAAGACTTCATCACCTTTTTCCCGACCATGGAGGAAGCCGCCGAGTCGCAGCTCAAGGTCTGTGACATCCACGTCAATCAGATGCAAAAGCCTGACCGCGATAACACGCACGCGGTGAAAGCAGACCACGAATGCCGGAACCTGCTGCTGCAGTTTCCTAACAGCAGGTTCATTGGGGATACGGAGCAGAGGCTTCGTGAGGTCCAGGAGATAATCGCTGAGGCGGAGTTTCGGGTTGGAAACTTCTACTCCTCTAAGGGCGCCTACCGAGCTGGTATTAGCCGCCTTCAGACGTTGAGCGACCATTATCCGCTGTACAGCAAAAATGACGAGGCCCTGTGGCTGCTCGGGACAATCTACGAAAAGTTGGGCCAACAGTTCGAAGAGCAGACAGCCGAGACTTTCTCCAAGCTGGTCCGAGACTATCCGCTCAGCCCTCGGGTCGACGAGGCAAAGCAGAAACTGGCTGCTCTGAATCGCCCTATCCCCGAGCCCGATCCTGAGATGTATGAGCTCATGAAGTACAACCTCGAGCGTCAGGTCGAGAAGGGAAGGCTTGGGAAAGCCATGGGCCTTTTTAGTGGCCGTCCCGACATACGGATGGCAGCCAAACGAGGCCGGCCCGCCATGACTCCGCTTAAGCCGGCGACACCTCCCGGTATCAAGCCGACGTCGGGCCTGGGTGCGGCGTCAAGCGAGCCGAGCGCCGAGGTCACGGCCGAAACCATTTCCGGGCCGAGCAAGCTCGATACCGAACCCGACGCCCGCAAGGGAAGATCCCCGAAACCGCCTGAGGAAGGCAAGTAGCGTCGACTTTCGCGGCGGCTCGCCCTAGCGGTTCGAGTCTTAACAGTTCGCTCTTCGCGCCGTCTTCCAACGCGCGGAGAGTCGTCAATCGATCGGACATCTTCGAGATCCCTGGCCACCCCGATCCCCCAGCTCAACAAGAGGCCCCGGTTGCTATCCTTGTACGGATGAGGCCAGCCCGTGCCGGCTAACAGCTTCGATATCGTTTCGAATATCGACTTGCAAGAAGTCGTAAACGCGATTCATCAGACGGAAAAGGAAGTTCGGACGCGTTACGACCTCAAGCAATCGAAAAGTACGATCGAGTTCGACCCCAATGCCCGCCGCATTGTGGTCCGCAGTCAGGATACATTCAGCCTGCGTTCCGTGCTCGAGATTCTCGAGCAAAAGTTCGTTCGCCGAAAGGTGCCCTTGAAGGGGCTACACTACGGCGAAGTGCAGCCGGCGGCGGGATCGTCCGTACTGCGCGAAATCAATCTTCAGCAGGGTATCCCGATGGAAAAGGCCCGCGAGATGGTCAAACTCATCAAAAACATGAAGCTGAAAGTCCAGGCTTCCATTCAAGGAGACCAGGTTCGCGTCAGCGGCAAGAAGCGCGACGAGTTGCAAGAAGTGATCGCCGCGTTGCGAGAGCGCGATTTCGGGATCGACGTGCAGTTCAGCAACTACCGTTCAAGCTGACGCTCCCGTGACCGCAGCCGATGGCCCGTCTGATCGAATCACTATTCCTCGAAGGTCCGGCCGGCCGGTTGGAAGCTCTTCACGAAAGCCCTGACGAAACGGTTCGCGTCGAACGCGCTGTCGTCATTTGCCACCCGCATCCCCTCCATGGCGGGACCATGCACAACAAGGTTGTCTACCGGCTGGCCAAAGGGGTGCAGCAGGCGCGCTCGGCCGTGCTGCGCTTCAACTTCCGGGGGGTCGGGCAAAGCGCGGGGGCCTACGGCGAAGGCATCGGCGAGCAAGACGATTTGCGGGTGGCTGTGGACTACCTTGCGGGACGTTATCCCGGCTTGCCACTTGCCGCCGCCGGCTTTTCTTTCGGCTCGAGAGTGGGCCTTGCCGTATCTTGCGGCGACACTCGCATCGACCGCTGCCTAGCGGTGGGGACGCCGGTGGATCACGGCGACTGGGACTTTCTCGCGCACTGCGGCTGCCCCAAGTTTTTCCTCCACAGTACAAACGATGAGCACGGGTCTCGACACACGATGGAGCAGGTGTTCGCCCGTGCGGCCTCACCGAAGACGCTTACCTGGATCGAAGCTTCCGACCACTTCTTCAACGGCGGACTGGATGAGCTAGAAGAAGCCGCCTACCGAGCCGTCGCCGCCGACATCCCTCCCGCTGTCTGATCCAGACGCTCCGCAACCCGCGCCCCGGGGTCGCGCCTATTCGCCATCTGCTCAGGACGCTGGCCGGCGTTCTACACTGTTACCTTATGCCTGAACCGATCTCGAAACCTTTGTCAGCCGTGGCGAAGACTCTCACTGCCCGAAACCCGTTCCGCTACTACGATCTGCTCGTGCACGTTTTCGTGGTAGTTCTGCTGGTTTCCAATCTGGTTGCCCAAAAGGTATGCGCCATCGGACCGTTTACACTCTTCGAATGGGAGTTGGGTCCGTTTTACATCAGCGGCGCGATGATCCTGTTTCCGATAACCTACATTTTCGGCGACATCTTCGTCGAGGTCTATGGCTATAGCGCGTCGCGACGAGCCATCTGGATCGGGTTTTTCTCGGCGGCGTTGCTGGCGGCGATGGCGCAGATCACCACAAGTCTTCCGGCGGCGCCGGAGTTCAAGAACCAAGAAGCATTCGAGCAGGTGTTCGGCTTCGTGCCACGTGTTCTTGCTGCCAGCCTGGTCGCATACTGGTGCGGCGAATTCGCCAATGCCCTCGTGATGTCGAAGATGAAGCTTGTTACCAAGGGGAAGTTGCTTTGGACACGCACCATCGGCTCGACTGTTGTGGGTCAGTTAGTCGACACGGTCGTTGTGATCACAATTGTCTTCATTGGCATTCACGAATTCCGCACAATGTTGAATCTCATGTTCACCGGCTATGTGTTTAAAGTCAGCTACGAGGCCCTTGCTACCCCTGTTACCTACTTGATTGTCAACCGCCTAAAGCGAGCCGAAGGCGTAGACACCTTCGATGAAGGTGTCAGCCTCAATCCTTTCAGGGTGTAAGAGCCGGTTCAGGGATGACGTGCTTGATCCGGCTGGTCAAGATCTGGCTTCGGAAGTGCTATAAGAATCAGTGGCTTACTTGGGCTGGCAGCCCGTCGCAAGAGTCGTGCGGGAGCGAAAAATGGGGACTGCCACCAATTCGCCCCTGTCATGGCCCTAGAAACAAAGTGCTTAGCCTGAAGCGAATTGGCTGGCTATACCCTATTTTTCGCGACAAGTACTTTCACCAAGGGCTGCTGACAGCCGTCTGAGCAGCCTCCCCTCGAGTACCGGCCGGTCGGCGACCGAAGCCCAGTCGGGCCGGGGGCGCGGCTTCCAACAACGCGTCCGCCACCTGCGGACCGGGTTTCCTGCTGTGGGGCCACGAGGCGAGGAAGACGACCGCGGCGATTGCGTTTCTCAGATCCGACCCACGATAATATCGACAGAACATCTCATTATCGAAGGGAATCTTGGATGCCAAGGACTGTCTTTATGGGGAACCTCCCGAACTGGGTCACTGCCGAAGAGATCGAGGGCTGGTTGAGCAGCGAAGAAATCATCTTCGATGAAGTAAAGGTCATTCGTGACTTCGAAACGCAGGAATCGAAAGGCTACGCTTTTATAGAAGCCGCTTCCGACGAGGACGTAAAGGCGGTTATCAAGCGCTTCAATCGCGCTCCGCTCGAAGACAAAGTTCTCCGCGTAAACGAAGCTCGTTCGTCAGAGCACAACAAAGGCCCGCGCCGTCGCCGCGCCCGAAGTTGAGTCTCCATTCACGTCCCTGGAAGGGGTACGTCGCGTCGCACCTGACGATTGAGAGACGGTGACACCCTGTGGCGCGGGCTTCCGGCCCGCGGCGGCGACCTCTGGTCGCCGTTGCCCGCTAGCCCCGGTCGGCTGCGTCCCGGCCGGAATTGACTATGAAAAGGGGATGTTGCGAGAAGTCCCCCGGGAAGCGGCCTCTGGTCGCCGTCACAAAGCGGGCTAGCCGACTGTAGCGTCCTTGACGGCCGCCAGGATTCTCTCCGGGGACGGCATGCCGCGCTCCGCGAAGCGGACGCGCCCGTCGATCCCGACACCGTAGACAGTCCGTTTGACAAGAAACCCGCCCGCGCCGTAGCGAGCGGCAACCTTTCTTCCCTTGTCAACCAGCAACGGGAACGGAAACTGGTGAGCGCTTTTGAACTTCTGATGTCTGCGGGCGCTGCCGGGGTTAACGCCGAACAGTGTGATGCTGTGCTCCTTGAAGGCCGCCCAGTTGTCCCGCAACTGACATAGTTGCTTGCGTCAGCCGGGCGTTGCGTCCATGACGTAGAAGACAAGCACTACTGGGCGGCCACCGTGGAAATCGGACAGCCGAATGACATTGCCGGCCTCGTCAGGAAGCTGAAAACCGGGCGCTTGGGAACCGACAGGAAGCAGCTGGCCGCCGAATGAGAAGGGCACGCCTTCATCATACTCAACGAGCTCGACGACGACTCGGAGGCGTAAAGGAATCGATGGCCCAAGCCGGGCGCTATGAATCACACCCCTACCCGGGCCGAGAGTCTTCCCTGCACTCAAGTAGGGGCGCAATTCATCGCGCTCGCGTACGGGATCAGTACTCGCTCAGTTCGTGAAGTAGTCTTTAACCTTGTCGAAGATGCCTTTTTCCGTAGGGGAGTTGTCGACCGGCAGGACCTCAAGCAACGATTCGAAATACTTGCGCTGCTCTTTGGTTAGTTTGGAAGGAACCACGACTTTGATGTGCACGACTAAATCGCCTCGCCGGCCGCTTTGTACATGAGCCACTCCCCGATTGCGAAGACGAAATTGACGGCCAGTCTCAGCACCTGGTGGAATCTTCAGCTGGGACGGTCCCTCGAGTGACGGTACGCTGATCTGGGATCCCAGCGCAGCCTGTGCCACGTTGATCGGCACTTCGCAGTGCAGATCGTTTTCCACTCGCTCGAAGATCGGGTGGTCGCGCACCCCTAGCACGACGTATAAGTCACCGGGTGGGCCGCCGACTGATCCTGCCTCTCCTTCGCCGCCGAGGCGCAGTCGGGTGCCACTGTCGACGCCCGGGGGGATGTTCACCTTCAGCTTGCGTTGCTTGCGGAGTTGCCCTTGCCCCCCGCAGGTGCCGCAGGGTCTCTCGATCACCTGGCCCGAACCCCGGCACGCCGAGCAGGTGCGGCCCACCGAGAAAAACCCCTGCTGGTAGTAGACCTGTCCGCGACCGCTGCAGGTGGAGCAAGTCCTCGGGCCGCTGCCCGCCGCCGCCCCGGACCCCTGGCATTCGCTGCAGGCTTCGTTGCGTGGGAACTGGATCTCAGTACTGAGGCCGAAGACGGCGTCTTCGAAATCCACTTCCAGGTCGTACTGCAGGTCGGTGCCGCGTCGTGGCCTGGCCCTACGCTGCCGTCCCCCGAACAGATCACCGAAGCCGAAGAAGTCCCCGAAAATGTCGGCGAAATCGCTGAAGTCTCGTGGGTCAAATCCGCCGCCGCTTGCGCCGGCAAGCCCATCATGCCCGAAACGGTCATAGCGGCTGCGCCTTTCGGCGTCGCTCAGCACGCTGTAGGCTTCGGCCGCCTCCTTGAATTTGTCTTCTGCTTCCGAGCTGTCGGGGTTGCGGTCAGGATGATACTTCAGCGCCAGCTTGCGATAGGCGCTCTTGATCGCGTCTTCCCTGGCGCCACGCTCAACACCCAACACTTCGTAAAAGTCCCGTTTGTTTGCCACGGATTTAAGTCGCGCCTCGCTGCGCCGTCGCGGTCGGTGCCGCTGCTATTGCCGCCGCCCTGTTGCCTAGTAAGCTGTCCCAGTCAAGACTCTCATCGTCCTGACGACGCGACGCACGCGCGTTCAGAGTGCTGTGTCGGGCCTTTCAGAGCCCGACATTTGCGAATCTATAGCTAACTCGTCTCCAGAACAGTCGCCTACTCTTCTTTTTCTTCTTGCTCGTCCTTCGTCTGCTCGGTGGCTTCTTTCACGGCTACCTTGACCATGGCCGGTCTCAGCAGGCGGTCTTTGAAGTGATACCCCCGCTGGTAAACTTCCAGGATCGTCTGGTCCTGCTCGTCGTTCTCGGCCGGTTCGCGGTCAAGAGCGTGGTGGAAATAGGGGTTGAATTTAGTGTTTTCCGTTTCAACCGGCTTCAAACCAGCACGCGTGAAGACTTCGAACATCCGCTGGTAGATCAGGTCCCATCCCTCGCGGAACTCAGCGTCGAGCCCAGGAGCGTTTAGAGCGCGTTCGAAATCATCGAGGATGGGCAACAGCGACTCGATTGTTCCCATCGCCGCGTACTCGTGGGCCTCTTCCTTCTCCCGCAAGAGTCGTTTGCGGAAGTTCTCAAATTCGGCCTGGGCGCGCTGGAACCGCTCAAACTGCTCGGCCTTTTCGGCCACGGCCCGATCCCTCTCGGCGACCGCGGCAGCGAGGGGGGACTCGCCGTCCGCCTCAGCGCCGCCGGGCTGAGGTGCAACTTCTTCCTCGGGCGCCGAGCCGTTCGAGCCGGCGCCGTCGACCTCGTTCTGACTGCGGGCGGATTCTTCGTGGTCGGGCTGAGATTCCTCGGCCGGCTCAGCCTGTTTCTGCGGATTCTCTGTTTCCGGGGACTCGACTTTGCCCATTCCTTCTACCCATCGGATTCTCTTGCGGTACGATCCGTCGAACCACGAGCCGGGCTGCTTGCGGACCTTCTCTTACCATGTTAACAAGATCTCCAATAATTGACCGTCAAAGGTCGGGAAAGGGAGCCGGTGGAATACCCATCGGGCCCTGAACCCTGCGCACCCGGCAAGGCGATCGGGGCGGGGATGACTGTGGCCAGAACCGATGAGGAGGCTAGTGTCGATGGCCGCAAGCGGCCACCTGTCCGGCCACAGCCACCCCCGCCAACGGCGGAGAAGGAGAAGACCGACCACTAACGGGTCGAGCTAATGGGGGACAGGCCGTACCCATGCCCCCCAATTGGATAGACGTGGCCCGGGATGATCGGTTACGGCGCCAGATGCCCACCCTGGGATTGTTCGGTTCGAATTCGCCCGCAAGAGTGGGTTTGAGCGGTACCCAATTCTGTTCGCCACCAGCGGGGATGGGCCCGCGGTAAGATCGGCAGCTCCCCGTGCCACGAAAGGGTGTTCCAGTACTGGCTGCTTATAGACCTTGTACTAGTTCGGAAGCGCCGGCATACTGTTCTGATCGAGAAGCGGGGTTGGGGCTGGGGTGTCGGGGGACGTCAGGCACACGGCCGCTACGGGGAACTCGGGGCCGCCGCTGGTGGGGAAGAAGACGAACCAGGGACTGGGTGCTCCTGATCGTACAACTTGACAATGTCCTCGGTGATATTGAGTTCGTTGAGTGCGAACACGACCGACAGATTGGGGAGAGCGGAAACGTTGAGAACCAGGGGGAGGCCCTTATCGATGGAGTACTTCTGAATGGTGGCTAGGAGCTTAGTGCCGATCTCATTCGCCAGCTTCCCCTGTTCCTGACCGAATTCCTCCCGGGCGTCTTCGGTTTCGCGCTTCAGGTCACGCTCGGTAGACTGAATGTCCCGCAGCAGTTTGCGGCGGGCATCGTCGCTCATTGTGTTGCTTCCGCGACTGAGCTGACTCCGCAGGTCGGTGATTTTCTGCTGTTTCTCTTTGATTCCCGTACTCTTGGGAGCGAACTTTGCCTCCAGTTCCTTGGCCTTTTGCTGGCCTTCCTGAGTCTGGGTAATGGCCGTATTCATGTCGATCAATACGATTTTCCCGCCGGCAGTTAAGCCACTTGGGGCTTGACCCAAAGCCGCCACCGCACCGGCCATCAAGCAGACAGAGGCGCTAACACTACGTAAGATTTGTTGTTTCATAGGAACCTCGGGAGTGTCGTGAAATTCCCCTCAGTCTATCACAGGCCCCTTCTTAGAACGTTCGGCTGATCGTGAATCGAACGGTCCTGGCCTTCTCAAAGAACGGCAGTATTCGGCCGAAGGGTTGGATCCCGGCAAGGAACGATTGGGCGTTCGGAAACGACGAGCGATCCGCCACAATCGGGGTCCGTAGGAACGTGCTGACCCGCAGCGGATTGTAAGCCCAGTAAAACCGAAAAGGCGCGTTCACGACCGGCATCATTACCTGCAACTCGACGCCCGTCGAAGCGCGCACCTTCTGTGTCTCGGGAATGATCCGGATCCGCCGCTCGAAACCGACCTGCGGAAACTGGGCGTTCAACTCGGCCACGCGCCCCTCATTCAATGTGACCTGATTCTCCAACAGAATCTTGTTGAAGCCGATGTCGAAGAACGGCGCCACGGTCACGGGCCCGAATAAGGGGATGCGGTATTCCAGGTTGTAGACCAACCGCGTGTCACCGCCCGGGAAATTGAGCCGGAAGATGGGTACGGTCTGGGTGACGGGCACCAGTTGCTCTATGCCCTCGCGAATGACGATCTGCTGCCGGGTGGTCCCATCACCGTTGAGGACGGGAACTGTCGCTGTATCGGGGATCCAAGCCATGGGAACGATGGAGAAAATCTCGAAGCCGCGGATATCGTTCTCCCCTCCCATGAAGGATCGCCGGAACGGCGGCGGCACTCTGCCGCCGTAACCTGTGAGGAACGAGAACAGAAATCGCATGCCGATTACATTGCCGCGCGCGGACACCTTTTTGAAATACTTGGCCTCGGCGGTCGGCTGCATGAATCGGGTATTGCCACCGAATCCCGCAACGGCGACGTTGGCAAACAGACTCTTCCCGGAGGAGGGGGTAATCGGGTGGTTGACCGTGTTATAGAAGATGCCCGGCGTGATTTCGCTGGTCGTTATGCCCTCCAGCGAGTTTGGCCCCGATACTCCCTCAAAGTTGAGAAACGTAAACAGGTTCTCCGCCGACCGGCTGAAGGTTGTCAGTTTGGTTTTGTTGTAACCGTAGCTTACACTCAGCCGCGTAAAGCTGAGCTTTCTGAGCGGATAGCTGACGAAAGAAGTAAACCCCGTGCTGTTCTGGCGATAGTCGAGGATGTTGTCTTGGCCCAGCGCGTTGAACAAGGGAATCAGGTTAGCGCCGCTGAAGATAGAGGCTTCCCTCGCCTGGTTGAAACTGAAGCGGCGCGTAAAAACCGTGAAGCCGGCTTGAATGGGACGATTGAACAGATAAGGCTCGGTGAAGCTGAACAGCAGCACTCGTTCGCGGCTGCCTAGTTGCGTTTCGAATCCCAGCCTTTCGCCCAGCCCGAGGAAGTTGTTCGTCGAGTAACCGAAGCCGATGAAACTGCCGGCGAATCCTGAAACGCCGCCGTTCAGGCTGACCGTGTTGCGGCCTCTTTCCTTGACATTGAGCGTCAGATCGACCAGGCCTTGGCGCGTGTCCCGTCGGATGTCGGTCCCCGCCGAACCCGATGTCCCCCCTTCCTGTGGCTCAATGGGCTCGAAATAACCCAGCTGATTGAGCCGCAGCATGCTCATGTCCCAAAGGCGGGTGTTGAACATATCCCCTTCGTCGAGCATGAGCTCGCGACGGATGACCTTGTCTCGCGTAGTCGTGTTGCCGCTGAAGTTGATGCGGCGCACGAAAAACTGCTTCCCCTCGTCAGCAATGAAGTTGAGGTCGATCTTGGGCGGATCTTCATCGTCTCGAAACTCGAAATTCGGCTCCGCCACAAAATCGATGTAGCCGAACTCTCCGTAAAGTTTCTTGAGGTTTTCCACGCCCTCGCGGAGTTTTTCGATATCGAAGACCGCGTTCTCCTCCATTTGGAAGACGGGGCCAAGTACGGCCTCGGGGGTACGGAACAGCTTGACATCGGTGAAGCTGAGCTTCCCCCGGTAGTACCGGTCACCTTCTTCGAGGAAGAGTTTTACATCCGCCAGCTTGGCCTTTTTCTTCCACACCATGGGAATGGGAAAGATGCGTCTTCCCTTCTGGTCGCGAACGTTCAGATCGTGATTGAGAACGGTCGCTCTGAAGTGGCCCTTGATTTGGTACGCGTTTCGCACCCGTTCTTTGTCTTCTTCGAGCTTGCGAATGTCGAACGTCTTTTTGAACATCTTCTCGAGGATGAAACTGTGCGGCAG
Source organism: Bryobacterales bacterium (assembly GCA_965222095.1). GTDB lineage: Bacteria > Acidobacteriota > Terriglobia > Bryobacterales > UBA6623. Next base: position 344,275 of record CBDCTD010000002.1, on the reverse strand, counting down.
GCCCATGGGCCGCAAGTTCTTCATGCTGCGACGCAGTGCCTTAGCCGATATCACTTGATTGCCTTCGAACTTGAGCTTGCCGACCTTGACTTTGGGACCTTCTTCGATGTTGAAGACGATCTCGATCGATGAGGGAGGGATCTGGCGGACCTCCGGCACAACTTTGGCATACTGGCGCCCGCGCTCGCCCAGCAAGTCACGAAGCACAATAACGGCCCGCTGCACCCTCGTGGGATCGTAGCGGCTCTCGACGCTGAGGCCTACTTTTCTTTCCTTGAAGCGTTCGAGGATGTCGGAAACCGTGGCGGACTTGTTGCCTTCGTATCGAATCGTTCGTACGACGCGCCGCTCGACGACAATGAAGCGTACGATTTTCCCGCGGTCGCCGTCTTCCACTTCGAGGCGGAGGTCGTCGAAGTACCCGCTGTTCCAGAGCACCATAAAGTCGCGTCGCAGGTTCGCTTCGTCGTACACATCCCCTGCCTTGCTAAAAATGCGAGCGAGCAGGTTGTCGCGGGGAATACGCCGAGTTCCGCGGAACTGGATCGACTCGATGACATCGAGCAGGGGTCCCCGCGCAGTGGGAGCTGCCTCCTCGGCTTCCTCCTCGACGTCTTCAAAAGGCGACGGCGGTTTTCTCTGAGGCGTCTCCTCCTCGGGGACTTCCTCGAAAGGAGAGGGAGGCTTCTTTTGCTGGGCTAATACCCAAGGCTCGGCCGCGGGCCGATTGCCGTCGGAGGCAGAATCAACGGAGGCGATCGAGGGAGCCTGCAGAAACTGCGCGGTGGCCGAATCCTCCCCGGGGTTATCCGCCGCGACCGCGATGGCCGACAGAACAGGGATAACTAGCAGAAGCAAGGCCGAAGCCGCGATTTTCAGGCGCCGGAGCCGGCGTCCAAGCATACTTTGCCTAAGTCCTTTCCTTGTAGCGTATCTGCGGTAAGATACGCACACGTATCTTGCGCGGTTTCAACCCTGGCTGTTGTCCGTCCCATGAAGCTCAAACGCCTATTTTAGCGGATGATCGCGAGACTAAAGAACTTGCAGCGATAAACTCCAGCTCGGCAGAGAGCGATCTGTTCACGGTCCCACACACTAATCCTCTATCGGCGATGTTTCTGGATGTGGGCAGACGACAGGTGCGTAGCAACCGCAATTGCTTTCCACCCGGCTAATCGAACCGCATCGTGAACTCACCGGCCGGACCGTCATACATAAGACGGATGTGTTTCTTCTTTTGTTTCGCACTGACCTGGAAATAGAGGTATCCCTGTACCGGAGCGCGGGTTTCTTGTATCGGGAGCTCCATTTCGATGAGGCGTTCGAGCAGGGGCGTCTGACGGCGCTCGGAGCGGCTTACTTCGGTGGACCCAGATGCCGACAAGCCCGAACCGATCGATGGGTTTCCTGAAGGTAGCCGCCGGGGTCTGTTGTCCGTGCCGGGATTGCCTGGAATCACAGGACCTTGGGAGTCCCCGAAGACCCCGCCCGAGCCCGCTCGACGCCTTCCCAGCACTAGGACAGACTCACCGGCAATTTCATCTGGCGACATTCCCCTAGACCGCTCATTATCCCTCCGAGAGCGGAGAGTGAAATCATCCCGTTCTAGAACCAGACGGTAGTTGTAAAGCGGCCGAATGTTCAGTTGCACTAGGATATAGTCCCCGTCCAAGTCGTTACCCAGCAGGCTTTTAACCTCATCACGGCCGAGAACCAATCGTGCACCGAACTCGGCGTCGTCCGTCTTGAAGTGGACCCAGCCGGGGTCCGCGGCCCCCGCCGACCCTGCGGCTAGAAGCAGGCTCGCAACACCAAGACTACTTTTCATACCGCCTCCCCAGAATGTGAGCCCCTTCAGCGATTATGCCACAAGGACATATGCGGGTCTCAGAAGGGCCTTTTTCGACCGGATCTCGGACCGCGCTGTCTTCGCACGAGTCTCTATGGGAAAAGCGCAGACGCGGCAAAAGCCCAATCCACTTGGTGTCGAGTCTAGCAGGCCACCGATGCTGACTCTCGCTTCACAAATATTGGAAGCGGTGGGCCAATGTCTTGTTCCGCACTTTTAGGAATAGGCTGCTCCAGGACTTTTCAATACACCCGATTCACCCTCGGGCTCCCCACACCGCTCCGGAACACACTGGAAGGGTAACCGGCGCAAGCGCGCAGCCGTCGATCGAATCGAGGGAGCCGGTAGGACTCCCAGGCGCCTGGGGCATACCGGTCTTGATTCTCCACTTGCCATGAAAACAATCTTTCAAAGTTGTAGGAGGGGTTCCGTGCGGCACCTAATTCTGTCCATCGCCCTCGGGATGCTAGCTACCACTTCCGTTTGGGGTCAAACCGCGGAGACTGGTGTGACTGTGGGGTGGTCGGCATTTACGGACTCGAACATTGGCGGGCTGGGCGGCCAGTCCGGCGCCGCTCTCAACGAGCTGTCGCTGAACAATGGGGTACGTATCGGATCTCGCCTGGCCATAAACAGCTGGGAATTCCTGGGCCACGAGCTGAGCTACGCCTATCAACGCAGCGGGTTGAAAATTGGAGGTGCGGACTCGGGTGGCATGACAATCCAGAATTTCTATTACAACTTTGTTGTGCATGCCACACCGCAGGGCACTGCCGTGCGACCGTTCGTAACAGCCGGAGCGGGATTTTCGACCTTCTTTCCGCCCGGCGTATCGTCGTTCTCAGGAGCTGGAACGACCAAACCCGGAGTGAACATCGGGGGAGGTTTGAAGTTCAAGCTCAGCGAACGGTACGGGATTCGGTTTGACGTAAGGGACCATATCACCGGAAAGCCGTTCGGTCTTCCGAACAGCTCCGGCAACCTACACAATGTCGAGTACTCGGCGGGCTTCTCCTTGCTGTTCTGAGACGGGAATTACCCCCGGGACGACAGCAAGCCGATGGACCAGAAAAGAAGGTCCGCTCAGATGACAAGCTAGGAAAAGTTCATAACGGCTGACGCTTCGTCGCCGAAATCGTCAAACACGGTGTAGAGCTTGGTGATTTGCAGCAGATCGTTGACCTTTTTCTGCACGTTCAGCAGTTTCACCTTCGCGCCCTGATTGGCGGCGGTGGTGTAGCTGGAAACCAACTCGCCTAACCCGGAGCTGTCGATGTAGCTGACATCTCCCAGGTTCAACACGATCTTTTTTTGACCTTTTCCCAGCAGCTCGCGCACGGTGTCGCGGAGCTGCCCAGAGCCTTCTCCCAGCGTAATACGACCGCTCAGATCTACGATTGATACACCATCGACCTCACGAATATTGGTAGCTAAGCTCACGTCCTCCTCCTTGTGGCTTGTAGATTCAGGCGAATACTTGACTAAGACAACTTCAGTGCCGGCGGGATCTCTGCGACGGATGGAGAGTTCATCGACGAACGAACGCATCAGTAGAAGCCCACGACCGGACGTCCGCAAGAGATTGTCCTCCGCGGTAGGGTCGGGAACATCTTCGGGGTCGAAACCAAGTCCCTGATCACGGACGGTGACCTTGAATTGCTTGGAGTCGGCGACTACCCCAAAGTAGACGGATTTCTCGCGACTGTATCCGTTCCCGTGGCTGATCGCGTTGGCCATCGTCTCTCGGGTCGCGATCATAAACTGCTCCACATCTTGCTCGCCAAACCCCCTGCGCCGCGCCAGCTGCTGGACGATCAGCTCGGTGGCTTCAACGCTATCCAGGGTGCTTTCCAGATTCAACTGCAGGGTCCTGCCATCCGTCATGGAGCCGGCGTCCGGGGCTGCCCCCAAACGAATAGGAAACCATTGCACAGAGTTGGTTGGAAAGTCAAGAAAAAGGGACCGTGGCGAGCTTGCCGGGCAATCGATGTCCGCCCCAGCAACGGCCAGAAGGCGTCCGCCGTGGCCGGTGAAGGGAGTAGGGACGGATCGGAGGTCAGAGTTAGAATAAGCGACCGCGATTCCGGCCCAAAGCTCTCGGAACCACGGAAAATGGCTGGAGGAACTAGGACAAGCGATCTATGACCCTCAACGGAGGGCAAGAGTTAGGATGGGAGGATCGTGACAGTCGAGCGCTGGAGACAGGTGGCGTTGGGTCTGATGGTGCTGGCCGGCGGCGTGGGATTGATCCTGAAGTGGCACGACACCCCGTTGATTGTGGTGCTCGTTGCCGCCGTAGGGATGCTCTTGACGGGCAGACAGCTCGGCCCCGGGACGATCTCGGAGGTCGTGCAGCGAGCGCGTTCCGACTACGAAATCCATGCCAACGATGTGGACATGCGCTGGGGCACGGTAAATCCGAAGACGCTCTTCTTCAACTAGGCAACCGCCCCGTATTTGCTCACCTGTCTTGGAGCACACTATATAGGGAGTGCTCGTTCTTGCCTCCGCGTCACCCCGGCGCCAGGAAATCCTGCATAGGGCCGAGATCCCATTCTCCGTAAGGCCGGCGGATGTGGATGAGAGCGGACTCGAGGGAGAGGTCCCCCTCGACCATGTGAGGCGTTTGGCGGAAGCCAAGGCCCGGGCAGTTTGGCGTGAGGGCGAATTAGTCCTTGGGGCTGACACGGTGGTGGCGGTCGACGGACTTGCTCTCGGCAAGCCACGGGACCGCGAAGATGCCGGCCGCATGCTCACGCTGCTCTCCGGCCGCGCGCACAATGTCCTGACGGGCGTCTGTTTGCTCGAATCGGACCAGTGCCGGGTGGCCGTTGAGCAGACGAAGGTCCAGTTTCGAGATCTGGAGCAGCAGGAAATTGAGACCTACGTTAGCAGAGGCGAGCCTTTCGACAAAGCCGGCGCCTACGCGATACAGGGCGGGGCTCGCGATTTTGTCGAGCGCATCGAAGGCTGCTATTTCAACGTCGTAGGCCTACCGGTAGCTCGGGTCTACAGCATGCTTCGACCTGCCCCGAAGCCGCGCTCAAAGGAGTTTCTTTCAGCAGGTGCCCGGCTTCGGAGACGACCTCCCCACTTGCTGGACGACATTCAGCGGCACGAGTCGCCTCGCGAATATGTGAAACGCATGGCGGAGGTTGCCGCAAGAGCAGCGCGAGCCGGCCCCGAAAATATCGCCTTGGGAGCTGCCAAAGTGATTTCGGTGGACGGCATCTTTCTCGGCAAGCCTCGGGACTCGGGCGAAGCCGAGCTCATGCTCCGAACGCTCGCCGGGCGCAAACACGACGTCTTGACCGCGGAATGCAGGATCGGCCCAACCGGCAGCCACACGACCGTCGAGGAAACAGGTGTTCAACTGCTCGAACTTGGGGAAGACGAAATTCGCGGCTACGTGGCTACCGGCGAACCGCTAGCACACTTCGGAGCCTACTCGATCGAAGGCGTAGCTTCAAAGTACATCGAGCGAATCGAAGGTCGTTTCGAGAACATCGACGGGCTGGCGGCGCTGCTGTAGTGTTCACCGGTGGCAAGATCCTTGGCAGTAGCGGGCGCGATGAATCGCGCCCCTACTTTGCGATTTCCTAGTGCTGTGGGCGCACCGCAAAGCCTACTCCTGCGGGTCGGGCCTTGTTTCCGAGTCGCGGAGAATCCGGGGGTTGGCAAAGTCTAGTAATGGCCGTTTCGCGGGATCGGTTTCAAAAACTCCAGACGGTGGGCGTGTAGGAGGGGAAAATAAGGCTGCTACTGAGCCTCCGGCTCCCGCCTGACGAGGAGCTGCGCACCGGTTCCAGGGGGTTCCTCGGCATGCCGGACCTCCCCGTGCATGGTATTGCTCGACACCTTCAATGTCAGAAAGCGGTTCCCCGCCTGACAGCGGACGATCCCGTTGGCATCCATCTCTCCGTTCGCAATCGGCGACCGCCGCTCTCCGCTCCCGGCGGAACCTGTGATTCTGTTTCCTAATTGTTGCAGGATGAGAGAAATGGACTGCTCCGCGACCTCACCGTTCGACTGCACCATCCGGAGACTGCCTTCCCAAGTGCCCGAAACGTCGGCAGCGACAAGCGGCAAACAGGACAGCAGAAAAAACGACACTAGCAATCTCATGAGGTCTCCTCGGTGCCGACAGTATAGCTGACGGGACTGGTCGTATCTTCTTCGCTGCTATGACAAATATGACTATTGGTGTTGGGAAAATGCTCTCGTCCCGTCTTGTGGCGGTTGACGGTGCACTCGGAAAGAAACGTGAACAATTGGCCAAGTGGAACAGTAAGCGGCTCGACACCCGCCAATCGCTAAAACGACGCTACCCCCACCGCCACTTCAAGAATCCAGCTTCATCCGCTCTAGCTTGCGGTAGAGCGTCTTGCGCTCGATGTTCAAGATCTGAGCGGCGCGGGTTTTGTTTCCTCCGGTCGCAGCAAGGACCTTGCGGATCTGCTCTTCTTCGGCATCCATCAGTGACTGAACCGGCTTGCTGCGCGGTTCAAGACTGCTCAAAACAGTCGCGACAGCGTCGCCTTCCAACACTTCAACCGGGCTCAGGATCAAAAGCCTCTCCAAAACGTGCTGCAACTGCCGCACGTTACCCGGCCAGGCATGCTCTTCCAAAGCCTTCAGGCCGCCGGCCGCCAGCCGGACGTTTCGGTGGTATCGGTCGTTAAAGAGCCGTAAGAAGTGATTTGCGAGCAGCCCTATATCGCTTCTTCGCTCACGCAGCGGGGGTAAACGTATGTGGACCACGTTGAGTCGGAACCAAAGATCCTGTCGAAACTTACCCTCCTCGACCAGAGCATGGAGATGGCGGTTCGTCGCCGCGACAACCCGAACGTCCACCACACGGCTTGCCGCGGACCCCAACGGACGTATTTCCTTTTCCTGGAGGAACCGCAACAGCTTGAGTTGAAAGCCCGTGTCTACCTCGGCGATTTCGTCCAAGAATACCGTTCCGCCCTGAGCTGATTCGATAAGCCCTTTGCGATCGCGGTCCGCACCGGTAAAGGCGCCGCGCAAGCTGCCGAACAGCTCGCTTTCCATGATGGTTGGCGCGATCGACCCGCAGTCGACGGGCACAAACGGTCCCTGCCGGCGAAGGCTGTTCTGGTGGATCAGCCGAGCAACAAGCTCCTTGCCGGTACCGGATTCACCCTCGACCAACACCGGGGCGTCGGTCGGCGCTGCTCGCGAGATTGTCTTATAGACTTCTACCATCCGAGCGGACGATCCAACCATCTCGGTGGGCGGCGCCTGGGTTGAGGAGGCCGGGACGTCATCCCGCTCGGACAGAAAACTCTCGGCCTGGTGGATGGCCTTCAGTAGTTCGCTTATGTCGAATGGTTTGGCCAGATAGTCAAACGCGCCGCCATGCGTGGCCTCTACCACCGTCTCTATCGTCCCCTGTCCTGTGATGACAATGACCGCGCAGCCGGGATTATAGTCTCGGGCCGCGCGAAGCACGGCAAGACCTGTCCGCTCATCCAGGTAGATGTCGGTGACGACAATCGGGTAGTCCTCGTTGGCCAGCTTCGTCAACGCCTCGGATGTGGAGGTAACGGCCTCGGTGGGATATCCTTCTGCTTCCAGACCCGCCACAAAGGTCGTCACCACGGCAGGATCATCTTCGACAAACAGAATGCGTGGCTTTTCGCTCATGGGTTGATCCCGCCTGTCGGCTTCGCGAACAACCCGGCCTAGGCCGTCTGCGCGGCGTGACCGCCTGCGCGCGGCAAGGAGAGGGTGAAGCGGGAGCCGCGATTGATTCGGCTTTCCACTTCGATGGACCCACCGTGCTGGACGACGATTTCTTCCACGATGGCCAGCCCCAAGCCCGTGCCGTCTTGGCTGGATCGCTGGGCTCGGCTGGTGCGGTAGAACTTTTGGAAGATCTGCTTTATCTCGTTTTCGTCCATGCCATAGCCGCGGTCTTCCACCGAAATGCGTACATTTTCATGGTGATGCCAGGCGCGGACGGCAATCGAAGTGCTTGCGGGCGAGTACTTTACGGCGTTCGACAATAGATTATAGCAGGCATATTCAAGGAATTCGGGGTCCCCCCAGATGGAGTCGCCTGTGCCCTCGACGTGCTCAATTCGTATCTGCTTCCGACCCGCCAGCGGAAGGACGCGCTCGATACAACGCGCGAGGATGTCGTCGGCCCCGACCGCCTGGCGTTGTAGCTCCAATTGGCCCGCCCGGAGCCTTTCGACGGACAGAAACATTTCGATCATTCTCGCCAAGCGCTTCGACTCTTGATGAATCAGCCCGGCGATCCGTTTGCGCTTCTCCTCGCTCAATGGATAGCGACTAATCAGCTCACTCGATCCCTGAATCGCCGTCAACGGAGTCCTCATTTCGTGGGTCACATAGTGAACGGCTCGCTGATACCGTTCCCGCTGCCTTTCCGCGAAGGTAAGCTTCCCGCGCAGCACCGAATATTGATAGGAACCGCCGGATAGAAACGTGAGCCACCCAGCCGCGAAAAGCGGCGCCGCATTCAGTACGTAGTCGCCACCTAGAGAGAGAACGGGAGCCAGATGGGCAACCGCCAGCAGCCCGACGGCAACCAATAAAGCCGGGATCCCGCGCAGCTTCCAGAAGCAAACCCCTATCCCGAGCGCCAAACTCAAAGTTGCCGCCAAAACGGTGGAATCCGCTACGGAGTCGAGCAAGCGCCCCCGCTCCAACGTTTCGTAAACATTGGCATTGATTTCGACTCCCGACATGGCCTTGCCGAACGAATACGGGGTCATCAAGTAGCGGTCGATCCCGCCGGCTATGTCGACACCTATGAAAACGGCTCGGCCGTTCACGATGGAAGCGGATGCAGGATCCTCGAGCACTTGCTTTAATGAGATTCGCTCGATGGGTGAGCGGGGGTTGGCGAAACGAATGGGCAGCGACCGAGCTTCACGCCGCGAAGCCGGAATGAAGAGTCCACCGACTTCTAGGCCTTCGTCCGCCTCCCTGACGATCTCGGCGCCATGAGCCACGCGATACGCCTCGAGCCCCATCGCCCAACGCCGCGACATGCCTCCTACCTTTGCCAGCAGAACTCGGCGACAGACGCCGTCGTCGTCCGGTTCCGCATGTACGTGGCCGAGGGCCGCCGCCGGAAGCCGAAACCGCTCCAGCGGCTCCACCCAAGATCCGGCTTCCGGACCACTGCTCAGTCGCAAATGCGTCGCCAGTACGACGTTCGGTGCGCCACGCAGGGCTTGCTCGAGTCTTGTGTTTTCCCGTTCACTGCCTGGTTCCGAGAGAACGATGTCGATCGCGACGACTGAAGGATCGTGCTGGGAGATGATCTCGAGAGCTTCGGCGAGGGGACCTCGGAGCTTCAACAGGCCTCCGTAAGCCTCTAGGCTCTCATCATCGATCGCCAGGATCAGGGCTGCCGACCTCTCGGCCGGGGGCGGCCACAACCGCAAAGAAAGGTCGTAGGCCCAGACGTCGAGTTGGGCGCCGATTTGGCTCCAGCCCAGCATCAACCCGAGTACAGCGGCAGCGGCGATCAGGCCCGCATACTGCCACACGTTGGTACGCATCGATAGTTCCAAGTATATCGGCTGGGTCCGGTTTCGAAGCGACATCAGCTGGATTCGTGGCGACTGCCTAGTCCGGCAGCGCTTCGGCCAAAAATCCTTGTTTCTGATAAGAGAAGGGCTGCCCAATCGTGTAAGATGGGAAGGCTCTATCGCGACTTAGATGCGCTTCGGCTCGGCATGACCGAGCTGTCGATAGAGCCGAAAAGGGTAACCGACGAGGCCAGTTGAGGGCGAAGTCGAATCACCCAACCAACAATCTACGAAGGAGCTTAGTACTATGGCTTTCACTCTTCCCGATCTGCCGTATGCCGTCGATGCGCTGGAACCCCATATCGACGCCAGGACCATGGAGATCCACCATGGCAAACATCACGCCACCTATGTAAAGAATCTCAATGCCGCCATCGGCGACAACTCAGAGCTTGCCGGCAAGTCTGTCGAAGAGCTTGTCCGAGGTCTGGATTCGGTGCCCGAGGCGATCAGGGGCGCCGTGCGAAACAATGGCGGTGGCCACCTCAACCATTCTATGTTTTGGCGGATTATGAAGGGTGGCGGAGGCGCGCCGAGCGGCGACTTGGCCAGCGCAATCGACAGCACGTTCGGAAGTCTCGACGACTTCAAGGGGAGTCTCAAGAAAGCGGCTCTAACGCGCTTCGGCAGCGGCTGGGCCTGGCTCTCGGTCGACGGAAATGGGGGCCTCGTCGTCGAGTCGACGGCCAACCAAGACAATCCGATCTCGCACGGCAACACGCCGATTCTCGGTATTGATGTCTGGGAGCACGCCTACTACTTGAACTACCAGAACAGGCGTCCGGACTACGTCGACGCCTGGCACAACGTGGTCGACTGGGATGCCGTCGCCGAGCGTTTCGCGGCGGCAACGGGGTAGTCGATTCGGGATTTAAGGGCGCGCGAGAGCGCGCCCGCGTCCCGGCAAGCTACCTGCTGCGCCACAAGTACAACGCGTCACCGCGAGCCGCGGCTGTGTCATGTCTTTTCATCGGTCGGCAGGAGCGGAGAAAAGGTCGCCTGGAGGGTGTGAAAAAATCGGGGGCTGTCACAAGCGACGTCCATGAAGGCAGGTCGTGGGGACAGGCAACCAAGTGAACCTCGTCCGCACCACGAAGATGGTCGCGTTTTGCCTATCGGACCCCCAACGTAGAACCGTCCGGGGTGCCTGTCCTCGTTCCCGAATCGATGACATCTTCAGCCGCGGCTGACTGTCCCAGCATTTTTGCACACCTTCCTGTCCCGGATAAGCCGGCTCCCCTGTTCCTCGAAACGATGTAATCGGGTCGCCTAACTACTTACCCTTCTCGCGAGCTTTCGGGTGGCCAGCGTTGAACGAAGGTTATTTGTGGGGGCGGGTCACTTGCTTCAACCCTGCACTTCTGATCCAATGTGCGTATGCCTGCGGCATCGAAGTTAGACGCTGAAGAATTCGTTGGCCGTGCCCCGGACCGCTTGACGTTGGCGGAACGCGAAGCGCTGGTCGGCAAATACGTTGCGCAAGAGATTTACACGCCGCAGACTCTCCCGCTGCAGCGGATCGAAGCTATCGGCGACAGCGTTCAGGAATGCGTCTCCATGCTGCGTGGCAGAGAGCTTGATCCCCTGAACTTCGAATTTGTGCGCCTTCAACCACCCTACTGACCCGCCACTACGTGACTAACGTTCTGAGCCGCGACCGTTAGGGTCTGTGAAAAAACCCCTTCCGTTAGGAAACCAAAAGGATTCTGGAACTTACCGCTTGCTCACTCGCGCGGCTCCGCAACCATCGGTTTCCGTCTGCCGGAGCCGCGACCGTTAGGAGCGGGCGGCTGACACTCCTCTTGAGACGGAGGGTCTGCACCACGGGCTGCTAGCCTGGAGTTGTGCCGGGACACTTCGGAGGCCGAACGTGAACCCCCACTTGGCTCGCATACGGATTTTCCCCATCAAGTCGCTTGACGGCGTCGATCTGGACGAAGCCGTGGTCCAGGGAAGCTCCGGACTTGCGGGCGACCGGGAGTTCTGCCTGGTTGATGAGAACGGGGGTTATGTCAATACGAAGCGAGTGGGCGAGTCACTGATCCGAATCCGTTCTGAGTTTGACCTGGTCTTCGGCGAAATCACCCTGCGAGCCGGCGAGGACGCAGCCACCTTCTCGTTGGAACGTCACGGACACGGAATCGAAGAGTGGTTTGGAAAACAGCTCGAAACGCCGGTCCGGTTGAAACGAGACCGCGAGCTGGGATTCCCCGACGACACAGCCGCGGCGGGGCCAACCGTGATCAGTACCGCGACCCTTCGTACCGTAGCCTCCTGGTTCCCCGGCTGTGACGTTGATGAGGTGCGACAGCGTTTTCGGGCGAATCTCGAAATCGACGGGGTGCCGGCTTTTTGGGAGGATCGGCTTTTCGGCCCTGCCGACAGAACGTTTTCCCTTCGCATCGGTGAAGTAACCATTGAGGGGATCAACCCCTGCGCCCGCTGCACTGTCCCATCCCGCAACCCGGTGACGGGGGAGATTCAGGACCCCGCCTTCGCCAAGACGTTCGCCCAGCGGCGTCAGGAAACATTGCCCCCTTGGGCCCAAAAAAGCCGCTTCGATCACTTCTACCGCTTGGCGGTCAACACAGTAATCCCTAAGTCGGAGTCGGGCAAGGTCCTCCGTGTGTACGACGACGTGGTTGTCCCGTAACGACCACTGCGTCCGAAACGTAAGTGTGTTTGTCGATGCTGGACGGCCGATCATGTACGGAAAGGGTGGCCGGTCGAAGTGATATGATGGACGCCGAGTAGCGGCCTTCGAAATCATACTGTTGGGGCAAGGTATGCGTGCCGCGTGCCGTTTTCCAGAAGATAGTTTCCCGCGCGAAAGAGCTGACCCATCAAGCTGTTACGGGGCATGAGGCGTGGGCCCCCAGTCTAGGGTTCTGTCCGATGGCGGTTGCAGGTCGTTTGTTCTCGCCGACCTGTTCGCTACCGTCTATAAAGCCTTTGGGATCGACTGGACGAAAAGCTACCCCAGCCCGATTGGGCGTCCCATCTACATTGCCAACTCCTCGCTCGCCGACACCCAGGGCGAGCGAATCAAAGAGTTGGTCTAACCGAGCTAAACTTTCAGCAATGTAGGTGTGTAAAGTTCTGGGCCCGGTGGTAATTCCCGCCCCGATTGTTAGGAGACAACCACAAGAAGCTCTCCCGTGAAAGGGACGAATCCCCGGGGATTTCAGCCGGGCGCGGTTACGTTGGCTGCCTGCAGACCCTTAGGTCCACTCTCGACATCGAATTCGACTTCAGCGCCTTCCTGCAATGTCCGGTATCCATCGCCCTGGATGGCCGAAAAATGCACGAAAACATCTTCGCCGCTGGAGCGCTGGATGAATCCGTAGCCCTTGCTTTCGTTAAACCACTTCACAATACCTTTCTCTGCCATTACAAAATCTCTCCTTAGAAACTGCCTGCTGGCCTATTTGTCTGAGCTAGCCTGAGAATCGCAGGCGGGAGAAGTCTCGAGGGTGGAACCTTGATGCTTTCCGTTCCGCTATCCGATGTTAGCGAGTTCAGTCATCGGAACAACAGTTAGTCTATTATGGCACGCGGGGACCGGTTGGCGCTTGTTTTCTGACAGGCGGGGTGGTTCGTCCATCACGAGCTCACCCTCGCGGCTCGGTGCTCGACGCTCTGGGATATCAAGGACCGACCCCCTAATTAGTTAGCCGGCTTTAGGCCTTCTTCGGCGCCCAAGCCTTCCTCTAGCCATCCCGGATACCAGCGGAAGACGTTTCCCGTAAGGCTGCCAATGAAGATCAGCTTCTCGGGCGTGACGTGAATCCAGTGTCCGGGACTTTCCATAGCGCCAACGATATTGCCGGTCTTGATGTCGATCTTCATGATGCGTCCGGCGAGGGTATCGTAGGTGATGTTCTCGATGTTGTCGCGGTGCGTGATGATCCACATCTCGTCTTCGGGCGTAACGAAGATGTTCTGGGTGGCGCCGAGGTGTGTCCACATCTTGATGAACTTGCCGTTCGAATCAAAAATCTGAATGCGGTTGTTCTCGCGGTCGCTAACGTAAACCGTGCCTCCCGAATCCACCCCCAAAGAATGGACCGTTTCGAATTCGCTAGGCCCGCTACCCGGCTTTCCCCATGCGGTGATGTACTTGCCCGCGGGCGAAAACTTGACGACGCGGGAGTTGCCGTAGCCGTCCGCGACGTAGGCGTTGCCCTTCGGGCCAAAAGCAATGTCGGCGGGGCGGCCGAAGTGCTTGTCGTCAACGGCGGTCTCGCCTTTGACACCAAGCGTCAGTAACAGCTTGCCCCGGCTTGTGAACTTCATGACTTGGTGGTCGCCGTTGTCAGTCACCCAGACGTTATCGTCTCGATCCACTCGCAGTCCGTGCTCATTGCCGAACATTCCTCGGCCCCAAGAGCGCAGGAACTTGCCTTTCTTGTCGAAGACGACTATGGGATCCGCGACCTCCCCTCGTTGGAACACGTAAACGTTTCCGGCGGAGTCTGCCGCGACGGCGGAGACACGTCCGAAGTACCAACCGTTGGGCATGGTGTTCTCGGGCTCGAACCCGAAGCGGATCTGTACGCGATACTTCAGCAAACCGCCTTCGTGGGGGTACCAGCCGTGATGATCCGCCCAGAGCGGGGCGATAAGGCATGTCATCAGTACCAGGATTCTTTTTTTCATGAAGCGCGTCTCCTTGCGGAAAGTTTGCGTCGTCCAGCCCTTACGAAATGGGAGCATCGAACAGGGGCCGCCAGGTTCTTCGTTCGTCGATGTGGTTCGTATCCAATACAAAGATGCACTGCGACACTCGGAGGGCAGTCCCCATCTCTGTCCGAACACACTTTTACCACAGGCTGCTAACTAAGGCTAGGCCTGCCTCGGGGGGGGGCCAACGCCCCTGATGTATCATGCGAGTGAAGTTGGATTTGTAGTTCGTCTCGTCAATTGGTTCCTCGGGGTTTCAGCACAACCGGTCGGAGAATGGCGCCGGCCGCCGGCTTTCCAGACCTTAGCAATATCGCATGGCCCGATTCGGTGTAACGATTTTTCTGAGCGCCTTCCTGCTCTTTCAGGTGCAGCCGTTGATGGGCAAGTACATCCTTCCCTGGTTCGGCGGCGGACCTGCCGTTTGGACGACTTGTATGCTTTTCTTCCAAATGTTTTTGCTGCTGGGGTATGCCTACGCCCACCTCGGCAGCTCGATACTCAGCCCTCGAATGATGGCTGCCTTTCACCTGGTTCTCTTGGGAGCCTCGCTCTTGTTGCTTCCGATTGCCCCCTCCAGTGACGTGTTGGAGCTGGGGCCCGAAGACGGCCCGACCCTCCAGATCCTGATGTTGCTGGTCTTAACCGTCGGCCCGGCTTACTTCTTGCTGTCGTCAACAGGTCCCTTGATTCAGCGCTGGTTCAGCAGTAGCTTTCCCACGCGGTCACCCTACCGACTTTATGCTCTATCCAACGTCGGTTCCCTGCTGGCGCTGCTCAGCTATCCCTTCGTTGTGGAACCCTTGCTCGCCCTCGAGAATCAGGTTGCCGTGTGGTCGGCGGCCTACCTGGCGTTCGCTGTTTGTTCAGGTTGGAGCGCGGTGCGAGCCGGTCTATGGCCAGGTCCGGCCCGACGCCGGGCAGAGGACGGCGCCTCGCCGGACTCGAGGCAGGAAAGGATCTCGACGACTGGAATCTCTGAACTCGACGACGAACCACCGACGGCGACAACAGCGCTGCTCTGGCTTGGCCTTTCTGCGATGGGTTCCTCCATGCTGCTGGCCACAACCAACCAAATGTGCCAGGACGTCGCCGCGGTTCCCTTCTTGTGGATTCTGCCCTTAGCGATTTACTTGCTCACCTTCATCCTTTGCTTCGGCCATGAGTCCAGATATGACCGCCGATGGCTTGGTCTACTCGTTGGCGTCATGGTCCCGCTGGCGCTGATGCTGATGGTCCTCGGACCCGAAGCGCCCCTGGTCAACCACCTCGTGGTGTATTCCCTGACGCTCTTCGCGTGCTGCATGGTTTGCCACGGCGAGCTGGTCAAGACAAAACCGCACCCCAGGCACCTGACCTTGTTTTACCTGACGGTTGCGGCGGGAGGCGCGCTGGGAGGAGTGGGAGTGGCGCTCATCGCACCGCAAGCTTTCACTGGGTTTTGGGAGTTTCCATCGGCCATGGCGGGTAGTGCCGCGCTGACGCTGGTCGCCTGGTACCGCGCTCGGGCCTGGGAGCCCTACCTGAACCGCCCATACTGGATTCTGGCGCCGATGACGGGCATGATATTCGCGGTTGTCACGTCCTTAATCCTGATCGCTGTCGGTACTGGGCACGAGGCCGTGATGCGCTCCCGTAATTTTTATGGAGTCCTTCGTTTGACGCGCGAGAGCTACGGCAATCCGGACGAAAGGCTCGTTCTCACAAACGGTCGGGTGCTACACGGTTCGCAATTCGTCGAGGAAGAGAAGCGCAGTTGGCCCACCGCCTATTACGGCCGGCAGAGCGCCATCGGCTTGGCGATGCAGCATCATCCACGGCGGCTTGCCGCCCAGGGCGAGGAAAGGCGTCTGAGAGTTGGAGTCGTCGGACTAGGGGCGGGAACCATCGCCGCCCTCGCCCAGCCGGGTGACTACATTCGCTTCTACGAAATCAATCCCGACGTTCTGAAGATTGCCAGAGGCTACTTCACTTTCCTGAAGGACACGCCCGCTGCCGTCGAGGTCATCACAGGAGATGCACGGGTTCAAATGGAAGCTGAGGTCGCCCTCAACGAACTTCAGCGTTTCGACATCCTGGCGGTCGATGCCTTCAGTAGCGAGGCGATCCCGATCCACCTGCTGACAAGAGAATGCCTCGACACGTACTGGCGGCACGTCAGGCCTGAAGGCCTTTTGCTGTTCCACATCTCCAACGAGAGTCTCAACCTAGAACCGGTCGTGCGGGGCCTTGCCCGGCAATCCAACCGCTCGGCACTGTACATTCCCAACCAGGCAGACACCGGCCGAGGTGTAAGCACCGCAAGCTGGATGGTGCTAACGAACAATCGCGACTTCCTTGATTTGGCCGAGGTTCAGGCAGCAACGAAACCGCCTCCCGAGCCGCAAGCTCCCCCTCTTCTATGGAGGGATGACTTTGCCAGTTTGTGGCAGGTGTTGAGATTCTAGGCGGGCTTTTCTCACCGCGTGGCGAGGTCTGCTGCTACTGTGTGCCCTTCAACTGTCGTTCGATGTCTTCCTTAAACACCTTGATCTGCTCGTGGAGCTTCTGAGCTTCTTCTCGAACCCGGCTGCCGGCTTTTTCACCGAGCTCCGCGGCTCGTTCACCCAGCTTCCGCGCCTTTTCCTGCAATCCCTCGGCCTTGCCGGCCAACTCTTCTTTCCGTTCTCCAAGAGCCTCGTTAGCTTTGAGGCGCATCCTGTCGGCCTCTTCTCGGAGCCTTTGAAGGCGCTCGTTGATCTCCTCGACCGACTGACCGGTGTCCTCCCCACTTCGTTGGGTTTCTTCGCCTAGCTCTTTCGAGTAACGCTCGATCGCTCGACGAACGTCATCGTCGGTGGTGTCGAGGTAAAGAAGGGCGACGGCCGTCGCTAAGACGAGACAGAGCAGGAAGATAATCAGGCGCATCGGGAATTCCTAAGATGTTCTTTGATTATCCGAAATCGAGGATCTCGTGGGTCCGGTCTCGTACGGATGGGCCTTAGGTTGCAAGAACCATCCGCGCAACGAGATCCCTCAAAACTGAACTGCTTCCCCGACTGGTCGCCGGGGCTTTACTCGTCCGGTATAATAAGAGCAGCAGGGTAGGTGTGTGTTCCAGAGCCGGCACCTGCTCTGCTCGCACGGAAATTGCCGATCTCGCTAGTCTACGGTATACTTACTGTGCACTACGAAGGAGCTTACGATGATTCAGTTAACGGAAAACGCAATAAGCAAGGTCAATGAAGTCATAGCCCAGCAGGAACACAAGCCCACCGCTTTGAGAGTCTCAGTGATGGGCGGCGGTTGCTCCGGGTTCCAATACTCGATGGCGTTTGAGACCAATCAGATGCCACTCGATAAGGTCTACAAGTTCGACGGCGGCCTCAAGGTTTTTGTCGACCAGGCGAGCCTACTCTATCTGGAGAACGTGAGCATCGACTACGTCGAGACCTTGGAGGGCGCTGGATTCAAGTTCGAAAATCCCAACGTAAAATCGACCTGCGGTTGCGGCAGCTCCTTCACCGTCTGAGCTTGACTCCCTGATCCTTTTTCGCGGCGCGGAGACCCCCTCCGCGCCGTTTCTCTTATGGCCTCGCGGAAGGAGTGGGACGATCGCTTCCGCCACGGTGATCACGCCTCCACCGTCCCCGATCCCTTTTTCACGACTTCGCGCCGCTATTGGCCCATGATCCCGGGTTGGCCCCAGTCGGAGGACGCTGGAGCGTCAACCCGCGCCCTGAACGCCCTCGATGTAGCTTGCGGCGCCGGGCGTCACGCGGTCGAGCTAGCCCACGCGGGCTTTCGAGTGACGGGCATCGATTTCTCCACAGAAGCCCTGATGCGGGCCCGAGCACTGGCCCAAGAGACAAACCTTTCGATCGAGTATCTCGAAACCGACTTGGAGGCGGACGAGGTTGATCTCGGTCAAGATCGTTTCGGCCTAGCGGTGGTTTTCTTCTATCTGCACCGTCCGCTGCTCTCCGCCTTGCGACGTTGTCTTCGGCTCGGCGGTCTCATTGTTTACAAGACCTATTCGGTCGATCAGCTTCGCTATCCCGGTCGTCCCAGCCACCGAGCCGTGATGTTGGAACACAACGAGTTGCTCAAGGTCTTCGCCGGTTTTCGCGTGTTACGCTACGAAGAAGAATCGGAAGGTAAGGGGACAGCAAGAATGAAACTCGCGCTAGGCCAAATCAACCCTACTGTCGGAGATTTCGCGGGCAACATCGAGTGCATGATGGTGTACGCTCGGCGCGCGGTTAAGGGCGGCGCCGAGCTGGTCATCTTCCCGGAACTCGCCCTGAGCGGCTATCCCCCGCAAGATCTCGTCGAGGTGCCCAGTTACCTCGACCAAAACGAAACCGAGCTACAACGGCTGGCCACCGAAGCCGCCGATCTGGGTGTCGACATCATCTGCGGCTACGTCGGCCGCGCGGACCGAGAAGGTCCACAAAAGGCCGCCAATTGCGCGGCTTATTTGTCCCAGGGCCAGGTCGCTTTCGTGCAGCGGAAGTTACTGCTTCCCACCTACGACGTCTTCGACGAATGGCGCTACTTCGCCCCCGCGGAAAAGCAGACGGTTTTCGAAATTGGAGGCCGGCATGTCGCCCTGACAATTTGCGAGGACGTTTGGAACGACAAACAATTCTGGAAGCGGCCGCTTTACGAGCGGGATCCAGTCGAAGAGTTGGCAGCCCAGGGAATGGACCTCGTCATCAACATCGCTTCGTCTCCCTATCACATCGGCAAACGGCGGCTGCGGCTGGAAATGATTCAGGCCATCGCCCGCCGCCAGCAGGTACCCATCGTTATGGTCAACCAGGTGGGCGGCAACGACCAACTGGTCTTCGACGGCTCTAGCTTGGTAGTAGATTCTCGAGGCGAGGTTCGTGCCCGCGGCAACTCCTTCCAGGAAGATCTCGTCTTTTTTGACTCGGCTACTGAAAAAGGTGACCTGCACGAGCAGACGCCCGACGAGTGCGATGCGGTCTACAACGCGCTAGTGTTGGGCACCCGAGACTACGTTCGTAAATGTGGATTTCGGCAGGCGATTGTGGGCTTGAGTGGCGGCATCGACTCCACCCTGACTGCCCTCATCGCCGCGGAGGCACTCGGATCCGAGAGCGTGATTGGCGTTGCAATGCCAGGCCCCTTTTCGTCGGAAGGTAGTGTCCGCGACGCGCGAGTTCTGGCCGAAGCGCTAGGCATTCGTTTCGAGATTATCCCGATCAACCCGACCTTCGAGTCGTTCCAGAAGACACTAGGCCCCGTCTTTGAGGGAATGCCGGCCGATATCACGGAAGAAAACCTACAGGCTCGTTTGCGCGGCGACACGCTCATGGCGTTGTCGAATAAGTTCGGCGCGCTGGTTCTGACCACCGGCAACAAGAGCGAGTTGGCCGTTGGCTATTGCACGCTTTACGGCGACATGGTCGGCGGACTCGCGGTGATCAGCGACGTGCCGAAGACCCTGGTGAACCAGCTCACTCGAGTAGGTAGTCAGCGCCACGGTGGCGCTGTTCCTGAGTCGGTATTTACCAAACCGCCATCCGCCGAACTGCGAGCGGACCAAAAGGATACAGATTCGTTGCCTGAATACGAAGTCCTCGACCCGATCTTGAAAGCCTACGTCGAGGAGTACAAGAGTCCGGCCGCGATCGCTGACGAACTCAACCTGCCTTTGGAGCTGGTCCGCGATATAGCCGGCAAAGTCAATCGCAACGAATACAAGAGGCAGCAGGCGGCGCCGGGCCTGCGGGTGACGTCCAAAGCCTTTGGCGTGGGCCGCCGGTTCCCGATCGCACAGCGCTTCACGCCGTAGGTAACCGGTCAAGACCGAAGCCACTGGCGGGAGAATCGGGGAACGGCCACATCATGTGGAGCCAGGCGGTCGTGCGCCTTGGGAAAAGCTAACTATCTGTGGTGGAGCCACGATTAGCTTCTGCAAACAAGAGCCCATCCACAAAATGGCCAAATCATTTCAACTGCTTGCGGCGTTAGTCCTTTGCGGTGCACATCTGGCGTCGCAGCCTAATCATGAACCGCAGGTGGTCCGCCACCGTCACACCGGGCGGCAAACCGACGCCAGTGCCCTGCTTCCTAACGGCTGGCGGATCACCCCGGCCGGAGAGCAGATCCCACTCAGTACGTTGCCCATGTCCTTAGCTCTGTCGCCCGATGAGAAACATGCCCTTGTGCTCAACGGCGGCTTTCTGCCACCGACGATCAGCGTGATCGATCTGACCACCGCACGGGAAACGGCTCGCGTCCCGGTTCCGGATGGCTGGCTAGGACTCACATTCAACAAGGCCGGCGACAAGGTTTACGTAGGCGGCGGCTCGAGAGTCAGCGTGTTTGAGTTTAGTTTTCAAGAAGGCGAACTCAAGCTCCAGCGAGAGTTTCCCGTGGTTCCCGCGGACGAACGACTCGTATCGGATCACATCGGAGACGTTGTGTTATCGGCGGACGAGCGTTTCCTCTACGCCGCGAATCTGTTCCGCAACTCGGTCGTGGCGCTCAATACGCAAACCGGCTTCGTCGTTCAAGAAATCCGCACAGGCTTCCGCCCCTATCGGCTGTTGCTCGGCCTCGACGGCAAAACCTTGCTCGTCAGCCACTGGGCCGAATCGTCGATCGGAGTGTATTCGCTGTCCGACGGTCGATTGATCCAGAAAGTCGGCGTGGGGCCGCATCCCACCGACATGCTGATCCAGCGCCAAAAAATGGACCGTGGACCTGACCAGGTGCCACTTGTGGGACGGTTGTTTGTCGCTTGCGCCAACACCAATAGCGTGTCGGTCGTAGGAGTGACCGAAGGAAACCGCTTCGAGCTGCTCGCGCGGATCCCGGTGGCGCCTACTCCCCGAGCTCCCGCCGGCTCGACTCCGACGGCGCTGGCATTGAGCTCCGACGGCAAACTGCTCTACACGGTCTGCTCCGACAACAACACCATTGTCGTGGCCGACGTGTCCCAGGAACGAGCTGAGTTGCTAGGTGCAGTTCCCACCGGCTGGTATCCGACGGATGTAGCCGCGACCAGTGATGGCCGATTGTTGTACCTCAGTGGGAAGGGGCAGGGATCACACCCTGCTCTCCGAGGACCTGACCCGTCACGGCGCGGAGAGGAAGAGCAATACGTCGCAAGTCTCCAGACAGGTTCACTGGGCATCCTGCCACCACTTGGCGCCGGGCATCTGCTCGAGCTCACCCGGCTTGTCGTTGAGAATACACCGTACGACGACCGCCTTCTGTCGGACGCCGGCATCGCGGCTGGGAATCCCATTCCGAACCGGCCGGGACTCCCTTCACCGATCAAGCACGTGATCTATGTGGTGAAAGAGAACCGAACGTACGATCAAGTCCTCGGTGACCTCGAACGCGGCCACGGAAAGCCGGAACTCACCGTCTTCGACAACGCCGTCACTCCGAATCACCACAAACTGGCTAGTGAATTCGTGCTCTTCGATAACTTCTACACCGCTGGAGACGTCAGCGCGGACGGGCAGAATTGGTCCGTGGCCGCGATCGCCAACGACTACGTGCAAAAGTTCTGGCCCAGCTACTATGCTCGCCGCCGGCGCGTCTACGATTTCGAGGGAGGTGAGGCGACCGCGGTCCCGACAGCAGGCTATCTGTGGACGAACGCACTGGCGGCCCGGGTCTCCGTCCGGAACTACGGTTTTTGGGCCCGGCGAAATGGGAACCAGGTGAGAATCACCGACCCCGGCTTGGCGGCACACACGAACTCGGCTTTCGTACCATTCGACCTGGACCATTCCGATCAACAGCGGGTCGACGAGTTTTTGCGCGAGTTTGCCGAGCTCGAAGCGGCCAAGAAGCTCCCCCAACTCATGATGGTGCGCCTGCCGGGCGACCACACAGCGGGCCGCGCTCCAGGAAAGCCAACGGCCCGTGCCATGATGGCAGACCACGACTTTGCGCTCGGGCGTCTCGTCGAGGCGGTGAGCAAGAGCGAAGTCTGGGGGCAAACCGCGATCTTCGTGGTGGAAGACGACGCCCAAGATGGCGCCGACCACATTGATTCGCATCGCTCACTAGCGTTTGTCGCCAGCCCTTACGCCAAGCGTGGCTTCGTCGACCACGCGCACTACTCAACCGCATCGGTGTTGCGAACCATCGAGCTGATTTTGGGCTTGCGCCCAATGACGCAGTTCGATGCGGCCGCGCCTCCAATGGCGGGCGCATTCACGGCCGAACCCGACGTCCGCCACTATGAAGCCGTGAAGCCAAAGATCTCGCGAGACGAGAAAAACCCGCCGGGAGTAGATGGGTTGCCGCGCCGTGTCGAAAACGATCCGCCCTCCGTTTTCGCGCTGTCGCCTGGTCGCGGGCGGCAACAGTTGATCCCCTATAAGGAGGACTTGTGTCTGAAATTAACGTCGGAATTATCGGATTAGGGAACGTCGGCCGGGGTACACTTCGCATCCTTTCCGACAACGCCGCCCAGATTACTGGCAAGCTAGGATTCTCGCTCAACGTCAAAGCCCTTTGCTCGCGGTCCGTCCTGTCCGAACCGCCTGCCGAAGCAGCTCTTTTTCCTGAAGCCGAGCCGACTTCAAATTGGCAGGAAGTTGTCGACAACCCCGAGGTACACGTGATAGCTGAGCTGATCGGGGGCACGACGGTCGCGGCCGAAATCATCGACTCGGCGATCGCAAGCGGAAAGTCCTTAGTGACCGCCAACAAGGAGCTGATGGCCGAGCAAGGCGTCAAGATTTGGGAAAAGGCAGCCGCTGCGGGAACCTCACTGGCGATGGAGGCCAGTGTAGCCGGGGGGATTCCCATTCATTCGGTTTTGCGCGAGGGGATCTCGGGCGATCGTGTTGAGTCGATGGCGGGGATCTTGAACGGAACCTGCAACTACATCCTCACGGAGATGGAACGAAGGGGCGAGGCGCTGGAGACGATTCTCGCCGAGGCGCAGCAGCTTGGCTACGCCGAGGCCGACCCAAGCGCCGACATTGACGGCTACGACGCCCGCTCGAAGCTGGCCCTGCTGTCTGCCCTGGCCTTTGGCGTCGAGGTTAGGCCGTCTGATATCTATCTGGAGGGGATTCGGCGCATCCGGCCGATCGACTTTGCCTACGCGCGCCGCCTGGGCCATACCGTGCGGCTCATTGCGTCGGCGCAGGAAAGTGGCGAGGGGTTGCTGCTGTCAGTGCGCCCGGCGCTCGTTCCGCAAGGCACGATCTTGGCGCAGGTGCAAGGTTCCTACAACGCTGTTTGGGTGCGCGGTGTTCACGGGGAGGACACTTTTTACTACGGTCGCGGAGCCGGATCTACTCCGACCGGCGTGGCGGTCGTCAGCGATCTGATGCGAGTGGCGCGGGAGATCGCTGCGGGCGCCCCGGGGATGGTGCCGCCCTTCGCGCGTTCCTCGCTCCAACCCCACACTCCCATCTCGATTTCGCGACAGGTGCGATCGCACTACTTGCGCTTTCGGGTCAAGGACCGGCCCGGCATCATCGCCGAATTGGCATCGATCTTGGCTAAGGCCAGCATAAGCCTCGACGCCGTGTTGCAAGAACCCAGTCACAACAAGGAGGATCTTCCGTTCGTCATCACAGTCGAGCCAACCACGGAGAAGGCAGTTAGCGAAGCGGTTGAGCGCATGAAAGCTCTCGAGTTTTTGGTGGAAGAACCTCTGGCGCTGCCATTGGAGGAAGGTCTGGATGTTGCTCTAAAGGAGTGAAGTGTCAAGAATGTCGTATCGAAGAAGAAGAAAAGAACCACATTTTGGTGCCGTGAAAATGGAAAACAGTAGTCCATTTGATGATAACAGAGGGCTATAATGTGAGCTCGATGTCGATTGGAAAGCGCCTTCGCATGCGGCAGCTCATGAAGAATGGCCGTGCGATGATCGTCGCCCTGGACCATGGCATGGCCGCCGACCGTGTCCGCGGTCTTGAAAACCCGATTGAAGTGATCAAGACCGTAGCCCAGTCCGGCGCCGACGGCATTTTGATCACGCCAGGGATCCTCGAACAGGCGATCGACGTCCTGGGAGACTTGGCGGTGATCCTGCGCGTTGACGGCTGCGTCAGCACGCTGGGTACGGGGCCGATGAAGCTCTTCAGCAGCGTTGAGGATGCTGTCTCGCTGGGAGCGGACGCGGTGGCGGTTACTGCAACCCTGGGATCTCCCTATGAAACCGAGGATCTCGAGAAACTCGGCACGGTGGCAAGGGAGGGTCGGCGGTGGGGCGTGCCGGTAGTAGGTGAAGTTTTGACTCAGGGGATGGTCGCCAATCACACGGATTTCGATGGAAATGGAAGAAGCGAGTTGCCTCACGACATCGCCGATGAGGTGGCCATGGCTTGTCGAGTAGGTGTCGAGTTAGGAGCCGACGCTATCAAGACTCGTTACTCGGGGGACGTGGATAGCTTTCGACGTGCCGTTAGCTGCGCGGGGTGTCCCGTATTAGTTGCCGGCGGTCCTGGCCGCGGAGAGAGGCTGGAAGAGACGCTGGCTTTGGTTGACGAGGTTTTGCAGGCGGGTGCGTCAGGCATTGTGTTCGACCGCCAGGTTTGGCAGCATCCCGATCCGGTGGAGATCCTCACAGCTCTTTGCGCCCTGGTACACGACGACACTACAATCGACGAGGCGCTCGAACTAGCCCAGGCGTAGGCCCCAATCCCACATTTATCGTCTGCCTTGGGCGGACACCCTTGGCCTCGGAAGCCCATCCAAGCCGCCAGGACGATCCGCCAGGCGGCGGTCTTTCGCGGGGAGGCACGTGCAGTTACGAGTGGTTGGGGAGCACCAGGCCCTAGGTGTACTTAGGTGCATTACGGATAGCCGGTTCGGCGGAGTTTGCTGGGGAGAGGACCTTGGGGCGCTTTCCGCCGTCTTCGTCCTCGTAGGGTCATATATCCTTTGAGATGAACGGTTTTCCCGGCCAGCAACCGGCGCCGCCTAACCCGTCCGACAAGGTCTCGCATCTGAAAAGTTGTTTTTCAGGAAGGGTTTCCCGGCGAGAGCGGATGGTTCCGGTACTGTTCCGATTCCCTTTAGGTGGCTCCCGAATCTGCCCTGATTGTGGGCTTGGTCAAAGCACCGATAGCGCCCCCGCATCTTTCGACATACCCCTACCCATGACCTATTTGGGTAGGAGCATACTCCTAGGTAAATTCGGTACTAACGCTCCATTCTATTTCTGCTCGAAACTTGCCACGATAGTCAGAGTAGACGGTCGGACAAACGACATCTGCAGTCATGATACCGCCGAGACTCAGCGCTTCGAAAACATCTAATCTTGATCCCTCGTTGCAAAGGTTGGCGGGCGCCGTATTGATCCAGGCGCTCGAGGACCTCACCCGGGGCCCACGACGATCGAGAGAAGAAGCTCTGGAGTGGATTACGGGAAAGACGGTAGATGGGTTCAGTTTCGAGCTATGCTGCAACCTGCTAGGTCGTGATTCCGAGGACGTCCTTCAGCGAGTGCAGCGCTTCTTCTTCATGCCCAACGGCTCTTCAACGTCCTTCTCGAGTCCGATGCAGCCTTTCTCTCAGTTCGTCAGGTAAAGAGTTTCCAGCAGCACTTTTCAGACATATTGGATTAGGTTCGGTTCGCACCGACTCTCCGTTCGTCGCGACTCCAGGGCGCTTCGTGCCTAGGCTCGTTTGCCTAGTTGGCGGTCTAGGCCGAACGCGGCGCTAATCAGTCCGAGGTGGGTGAAGGCTTGGGGGAAATTGCCCAACGCCTCTCCGCTGGGTCCGATCTCCTCGGCGTAGAGGCCCAGGTGGTTGGCGTAGGTGAGCATCTTTTCGAAAGTGAATCGGGCCTCGTCCAAACGCCCCGCCCGCGCCAATGCCTCCACGAGCCAGAAAGTGCACATACTGAAGGTGCCTTCTTGCCCGGTGAGCCCGTCGCCGGCGCCCTTGCCTATTTCGTAGCGGTAGACGAGGCTATCGGAGACCAATTCATTCACGGTCTGGTCGATGGTCGAGATCATGCGGGGGTCCCGGGGCGAGACAAACAGCACCAGCGGCATAAGGAGGTTGCTGGCGTCGAGCGCGTCGGAACCAAAGTACTGGACGAAGGTCTTACGATCAGCGTTCCAGCCCTTTTCCATGATGGCTTCGTAGATGCGGTCACGCTGGTTGCGGAGGCCGACGCGGTCGATCGGAAGACTGCGTTTTTGCGCCAACCGCAGGCCGCGATCGAGCGCCACCCAGCACTGCATCTTGGAGTAAACAAACTGCTGCCGGCCACCGCGAACCTCCCAGATTCCGTCGTCGGCCCTTTCCCAGTTCTGGCTGACCCAGTCCAGCATGCGGCGCAGTTGTAGCCAGCCGTCGTAGGAAATCGGGGCACCGTATTTGTCGTAAAGGTAGACAGAGTCCATCAGCTCGCCGTAGATGTCAAGCTGAAGCTGATGGGACGCCGCGTTACCCACCCGGACCGGTGTCGACCCGCGGTAGCCCTCCAGGTGATCGAGTGTCTGCTCAGGCAGCTCATGGCGACCGTCGATGCCATACATGATCCGCAGCGGACCGGCTTCACTCTCATCTTCTTCTTTCTCGGCCACTCGCTTGAAGAGCCAGCGCATGAAGCCAGCTGCCTCCTCGGTATGGCCCAGACGGAGGAAACCGTAGGCCGTGAAGGCGGCATCGCGGATCCAAGTGTAGCGATAGTCCCAATTGCGCACACCGCCGATTTCCTCGGGCAGGCTGCAGGTCGGGGCGGCCACGATCGCCCCGGTCGGCTCGAAGGTCAGCAGCTTCAGCACCAGGGCCGAGCGGTCGACCATCTCGCGCCAGCGGCCCTCGTAGCGCCCGCGCGCGAGCCACCTCCTCCAGTAGTCCACGGTATTCTGGAGAGCTTCCTCGCCGCTGGGCGGGGCTTCCAGCAAATCGGTTGACCTCGGGTCCTCCTCTTGCCGGAAAACGAAGGTGGCCTTCTCTCCGGACTTGAGCACGAAATCCGCCACGGCGGCGCCATCGTTCCCCCTAAGAGGAAAGGGGCTGGTCAGCGCGAATTTCATCCCCGAGACTTCGAAAACCGCGCCCCGCTCATCGAGGACCAGGCGGTGAGACTGGCGAGCGAAATCGAACGCCGGCTGACACTGCATCCGAAAGTGAACGGTTCCCCGCACAGCATGAGCGATGCGTACAATTTGATGGCGACCGGAGTTGCTCCCCGTCTGATGGTTCCGGACGGGCATGAAATCGATCACTTCACCGACCCCCTCATCGCTGAGGAAACGGGTCAGCAGGACATTCGTCTCCGGCAGGTACATCTGCCGCCGGCTCCCTTCCTGGGTGGCCGCGATCTGGAAACGCCCTCCCTTTCGGTCGTCGAGGATGGCAGCGAAAACGCTCGGTGAATCGAAGTGCGGTAGGCAGCACCAATCGATCGAGCCATCCGTGCCGACCAGCGCCACCGAGTGCATATCGCCGATCACGCCGTAGGATTCAATGGGTTTGTAGGCCATCGTTTGCTTCCTTTACAACCAAAGCCCTTATCGGTCGTTTGTGACGCCCCGAAGTCCGTCGACGAGCTCGATTTTCACTGCCTCTTGGGGTAAAGCAGGTCGGCTTCATCGGAAAACGCTGGCCAGTCACAGCAGCCCCGTGTCCGAGGCGGCCTTGTAGAGGATGCCGAGCCCTAACATTGTCACGATCACCGCGCTGCCAACCGGCAGAGCGCGCATCAACTGCCCGTCCTTCGAGAAGCGTCCCAGGGCCGGGCCTGCCAGCACCATGGCTACGCCAATCGCGATCAGTACCGCCGCCAGACCGAGGCTAAAGGCGACCAAGATGATCAGTCCGAAAAGCAGCCTATTGATGGTAAACGAGATCAACAGCACCGCCAGCGCCTCCGGACAGGGCACAAGCCCTCCCGAGATGCCGAGCGAGAGGAGACTTCCGCGCCCGGCCGCCGGGCCGCGATCGTGCGTGTGGGCGTGTTCGTGGCTGTGATGATGATGGCCGTGTGAGTGCTCGCGCGGATGGTTGTCCGGCTCCCCGGCCTCGTCGTCGTGAGGGTGAACATGGGTGTGGCTACCGAACGGGCCGTGGGAATGCGTGTGCGAATGCTCGTGAGCCGCGTCGCCCGATCGGAACGACCGCCAGCGAGCACGCAACAGCCAAACCCCGATACCGACGATCAGCAAGCCGCTCGAAACCGACAGCCAGGCATAAATTTCCTCCATCAGGAAATGCTGCGTGGCGTAGAGCGTTACGAGGCCGAGGATGAATACGGTCGCTGTATGCGTAACGGTGACAACGCTTCCGAGGTAGACGGCGTCCCAAACCGTACCCCGAGAGCCGGCCAAGTAAGCCGCGACGATGGCCTTTCCGTGTCCTGGGGTGAGAGCGTGCGCCGCCCCGGCCAGGAAGGCCACACCCAGTGCGGCTGCTAAGAAGCCCGCGCTCGGATCCGAGGCGCGCAGGAGGGACTTGAGCGCCTCTCCCATTTCGGCGTCTTCGTGGGGGATTCCTTGCTGCAACGCCAACAGGGGGCCCGCGAGTAGGGTCGAGGCCGCTAGGAATCTCAGCATTGGACGAGCCTTACGTTCCACCGGGAAGGAGTATTGTAGCGGAAGGGGCGACTAACGATGGAACGTTATGGATTGGCTTGTCCAGGCTCAGGTCCTTTCTTTCGCACAGCCTCGCGACAAGCGAATCAGAGCCGCACCCGGAAAGGGCGCGGTCAAGGCCACGCACCTGCACGGCTATTGCCACAGCGAGGTTATGCCGCGACCTTAACAGCGGCCTCGCGGGTCTCGGGAATGGGGACAGGCACCCCAGACGGTTCTTACGTTTGGGAGCCGACGGGCAAAAACCCGGCCAGCGCGGACGAGGTTCGATTGGTTGCCTGTCCCACGACCACGGCTTCCGAGAGCGCCGCTTGTGGCAGTCCCGATTTTTTCACACATCTTCGCGTGCGCGGCGCCGTTTCGCTCGTTGGTGCGTGGAATAATCGTGCAGACGGCGTGACAGTGTCGCGGGAACGCCGCCAGTTTTAGCGGATTCGAGCGGATTAGAGCGGATTTCCGCTAAAATACCGGCCCGCTGGCCGAGCAGCCCCTTCTCTGCCCTGAGCATACACCATGCCTCAGGGGTTTCGAGCCTGTGAGCGCGTATGTTGTTGATTTCATGGGGTCGGAGTGTTGTGACTGGCGAATGCGTGTTGGCAGATAGCGCCGCGGGTGGGTAATGACCGCCCACTTGCTGCCCCCGGCTCGGTTCGACCCGGTTGCTCCCGCGACGTCCGCTTTGAAGCAGAGCATGTGCGAACAGAGCCGCGACCGTGAGGGAGCGGGCATCCCTGTGCAACGACGGGCGTTTCTCATCGGCGCGGACCTGCGGCGATAACCCGACAGCCGTGCCCGTGAGGGCGCGGGCCTGCGGGCTAACGCCCGCGGCTCTGTGAGGTTA
This sequence comes from Bryobacterales bacterium, assembly GCA_965222095.1. Classification (GTDB taxonomy): domain Bacteria; phylum Acidobacteriota; class Terriglobia; order Bryobacterales; family UBA6623. The sequence goes on along the minus strand of CBDCTD010000002.1, from coordinate 314,764 downwards.
TGTTCAAGCTGGGCCCGGTCTCTCATGGGAAGTGGGCAGTCATTACCCAATGGTCGGCCTACAGCTCGGCGAAGATCTCGGTTAGGGGAACGATGATCCGAGGGTTTTCTGTCCGGAGTACACCATCGGTGGCCTCTTCAGCACCGCCGACGGTATGGACCCGCGCCTTTCGGCTCCGCGGGTCCACGACCCAAACGTAGGGAACTCCGAAGGTGAGGTAGTCGTCGATGCGCCGTTGTACGTCTCCTGGTCGATCTTCTGTGGAGAGGATTTCGATGCAAACCAGAGGCGGTTCTTTGAGGATGAGATCTTTAGGCTTCGGACCGGCCACGACGCAGATATCCGGAACTCGGAATCGAGTCGCCGACACTTGAACCCTTTGCTCAGGGAATACATGGATGCCGAGTGCCCGGCGACGATTGTGCAGGTAGGCACTGACAGCCATCTGCACTTCGCCATGATCGCGTTCTCCCAAGTTTCGCTCCAGGAGTTGGCCGTCGACGTATTCGAGATCAGGCTGATGGCTTGTGGCCAGGTACTCCCCGACGGAGACAAGTGCCCTGCTTTGCATGGCCTTATGATACATGTCAAAAGTCGGCCGACGATTCGCTTCGAACCGGACCCGCGGGCGTGAGGGCGTGTGAAAAAATCGGGGACTGTCACACGCGGCGAAATGGGGACAGGCAACCAAGCGAACCTCGTCCGCGCGACGGAGATGGTTTGGTTTTTGCGTGTCGGACACCCGAACGCGGAACCGTCCGGGGTGCCTGTCCCCGTTCCCGAATCAATGACATCTTCAGCCCCGGTTGACGGTCCCCCAGAATTCTTTCGCACCTTCCTGTCCCGGGTTTTTTCACACGCCCTAACGCCTGCGGCTCTGTGCGGTTATGTTCGGCGTCGTGTTCGACAACAAAACGGCCGGACCGGCAAGAGTGCCGGTCCCTACTGGCGTCAGTCTGGCGGCGCGCCCCAGTCGGCGAGCGCCTGGCGGACTTTGTCGCCCCAGGGGTCTTCGGTTTCGTCGTGGATCTTGAGCGACAGTTGGGCGTCGGCAATGGCTTCGCCGCGGCGGTCCCCGGTCTCGCGGGCAATCTCAAGATGCTGCTCATAATACTCGATCGCGACCTGTGTCACCCCTAAAGCCGCATACGCGTTGCCCAGGTTCCCCAAGGTAGTCCCCTCGCCATGGCGGTCTCCGGTCTCGCGCTTAATCTCGAGTGCCTGCTCGTAATACTCGATCGCCCGCCGCGTCTCCCCTAAAATCTTGTAGGCGAAGCCCAGGTTTCCCAGCGCCGTGCCCTCGCCGCGGCGATCCCCGGTCTCGCGGGCAATCTCAAGATGCTGCTCGTAATAGTCGATCGCCCGCCGCGTCTCCCCTAAATCCCTACGCGTCTCCCCTAAATCCCTACGCGTCTCCCCTAAATCACTATACGCGTTGCCCAGGTTTCCCAATGCCATGCCTTCGTCGGCTCGATGGCCGAGCTTGTGGCCCGCCTTGGCCGACGCCTCCAGCCAACGGATGCGCTCTCGCGGGTGTTGGCGCAGCATGAGCACCGAGGGGGCGCCCAGCGGGTAGTCCTGCGCCAACACTGCCGCTTCGTTGTTCTCCGCCGCATGCGAGGCGGCCCAGGCTTGGCCGGCCTCAATCTGCACCCGCTCTCGATCAAACAGCCGCAGCCCGACCGGCACCCCTTCGCCTCCCTCCAGGTAGGTGTCGCCGGCTCGTTCCTCGACGACCAGATAATGGGCCGCGTGCCGCCGGCGCGCCTGATGGGCTTCGTGCTCATCCCAGCCGTCCTCGGCCCGCTCGCGCATCAGGTCGTGCAGACGGAAGCGCTCTTGGTCACGGTCGTAAATCACGAGGCTGCGGCCCACCAGGGTGTCCAGCTCGTCACCTTCGAACTCAGCGACTGCCTCGGCGGCCTGGCGGTCAAACGGGGCCGGGAAGACGGCCAGCGAGCGCCACTTCTTCACAAGGAAAGGGTTTTCGCGCTCCAGGGCTTCCACGCTGTCGGCGGGTTTCCTTCCTAGTCGTTTGAGATACACCGCAATGACGTAAAGCGCGACGATGGCGACGGCGACTCCGACGATGTAATAGAGGACTGTATCCATGTCCAGCACGTTGGCCTGCATTGTACGGCAATCCGACGTTCTTGTTTTCGCTTTCAGCGAAATCGCGGCCTTGCGAGGGTAATTGAGTGAGGCCTTTGCCAAGACCGCGGGTCTCGCGACAAGCGAATCGGAGCCGCGAACGCTAGGGCCTGTGAAAATCCGGGGACCGGAAGCTCTGAAGAAGTCGCTGGTACCCAAGACGGGCGTGATGAATCACGCCCCTACATGGCGTGTCACTTGCGTTCGAGGCTTCGATGAGCAGGGTGGCTGCTGACAAGAGCTGATCGCCGCCCCTGTCCGGGGTGGTGCCAGGGATAGCATGGTACAAAGGAGGCATGCGGATTCCGGTCCGGACCGCGCAGGCTAGCTACGACGTCGTCGTCGAGCGCGGGTCGCTGGAGCAGGCGTCGGATTACCTGGGCCCGCTCGTGGGCGGGCGCCGCATCTTTGTCGTTGCCGACGAGGGGGCTTGGCGCCACCAGGGGCCGCGTCTCGAAGCAGGCCTCGAGGGGCTGGATGCGACGATCCTGACGATGCCCTCGGGCGAAGAGGGCAAGCGGCTCGAGCAAATCGAGTCGCTCGCCGACCAGTTGTACGCCGCCGGGGCTGACCGAAGCTCATGCGTCGTGGCGTTCGGCGGGGGCGTGGCAGGGGACGTCGGCGGCTTTCTGGCAGCGGCCTACATGCGCGGGGTAGACGTCGTCCAAGTGCCGACCACCCTGCTGGCACAAGTTGACGCCGCGATCGGAGGCAAGACCGGCGTCAACCTGGCTGCCGGCAAGAATCTTCTAGGCGCTTTTCACCAGCCGATACTGGTACTGGTCGATCCCACATCACTCGAGACTCTGACGGAACGCGAATACCGCGCCGGGCTGTTCGAAGTCGTCAAGTACGGCATCATTCGGAGCCGTAGCCTCTTCGATTTGCTGCGGAACCAACGGGAGGCGGTCTTGTCCCGCGATCCGGAGGTCTTGGAGGCCGTCATTACGGAATCGGTGAGCATCAAAGCCGAGGTCGTCGCGAAAGACGAGCGCGAAGGGGACCTGCGGCGGATCTTGAACTACGGTCATACGCTGGGGCACGCCCTCGAAGCGGAGTCCGCCTACCAGCGCCTGCTACACGGAGAGGCAGTCGCCTACGGGATGACGGCCGCAGCGCGGCTGGCCGAGTCAACCGGGCTGTTGCCAGGCGAGGAGCGCCAAGCCATCGAGGAAACCATCCTGGCCTATGGGCCGATCCCGAGTCTGGAAGGGATTTCAGCCGCCAATCTGGTTGCCCGCCTCGCGGGCGACAAGAAGACGGTAGGCGGGCGAGTTCATTTCGTTCTGCCGGTACGAGTCGGCAGTGTACGTGTGGTCAGCGAGCCTGATCCGCGGTTGGTTTTGGAGGCCACGGAAAGTGCCTTGAGCCTGCACGCCAAGGCTGCACAGACGTCAGATTCGGCGGTCAGCCAATCGCTTGGCGAGAGATGAGCGCGGGAGCCACTCCGGCCGGTGTAGAGCCTGGCGATGAAGCGCAGGCAGCCCGCGCTATCCGTGGGATGTTCGGCCAGATCGCGCCACGCTATGACCTTCTGAATCGACTGCTTTCCCTGAGGATCGACCAGTATTGGCGCCGGTACCTGGTTCGCAAAGTTGAGAAATATCTGGCGGAGCCGTCGACTCGCTGGATGGATCTTTGCTGCGGCACCGGTGACCTCTTACTAACGCTCGAGTTTGAACGAAATCGTCTGTTGGGCCCCAAGGCCACGCCCGGACTGGGCAGTGACTTCTGCCGACCGATGCTCGAGAGGGCGCGGACCAAGCTGGGCCGGAGAAAACTAGCTTCTGTTTTGCTCGAGGCCGACGCGCTCGAGATTCCCCTGCCGGATCAGTCGTTGGATCTGATCACGATCGCCTGGGGCTTCAGAAATCTGGCGAACTTTCAGAAGGGCTTGCAAGAAATGAATCGCTTGCTGAGAACCAACGGTTGCCTGGCGATTCTGGAGTTTTCCCGTCCCAAGAACCGACTTTGGGGGCCTCTATTTGAGTTTTACTTCCGCCGCATCCTCCCGCGGCTCGGTAACACGATATCGGGTTCGGGAGATGCCTACTCATACCTACAACACTCGGTGCGTCACTTCTTGGAACCAGATCAGCTAGCGAGAGAGATGAAGTCGTTCGGCTTCCGCCAGGTGGAGGTTCACTCCCTTACGGGCGGGATCTCCGTGCTGCACCTTGCTTACAAATGAAACCCGGGTTATAAGTGAACCGTTCAGGCCTGGGAGACCGTCGGGCTGCGGGAACAGCACTCGGCTACTCGAACGATTGACCGCTGGCGGGCGATGTAGTATCTTCATTGTAGATACGGAGGACCAACCGATGCGGGGCCGAGTTCAGAAGTGGGGAAACAGTCTGGCTATCCGAATTCCCAAACCAATCGCCCAGGACTCGAACATCGACGCGGGCTCCGTGGTTGAGCTGCGGCTGGCCAAGGGGAGCGTTGTAATCACGCCGGTCAAGGGGCCCGAGTACTCACTGCAAGAGCTGGTCGCAGCTATTACCCGCGAGAACCGTCACGGTGGAATCGATACGGGCGACGCCGTCGGCCGTGAGCTGCTGTGAGAGCCTACAGTCCCGACCGCGCTGATGTTGTCTGGATCGAACTAAGCCCTCACTCCGGGCACGAGCAGCGTGGGCGGGGGGCGCTGGTTCTTTCACCAAAGGCCTACAACGCCAAGACTGGACTCGCCATTTTCTGCCCCATCACGAGCCAAGTGAAAGGCTACCCCTTCGAGGTTAGGATCCCCGACGACCTTCCCGTTGAGGGTGTGGTCCTCGCCGACCAGGTGAAGAGTCTTGATTGGAGAGCGCGACGCGCAAAGCTACTCGCGCGGTTGCCCGAGCCACTACTCAGGGAGGTCTTCGCTAAGCTGCAGGTCCTGTTGGAGCCCTAGCTTAGCTAGCCGCAAGGCTCGTCCATGAGCGAGGACTTCCCACGCTGCCGGAAAAACGCCTGCTCTTACGGCGCGTTGTAGTAGAACTCTTCGCGGACGATCTTGTCGTCTTCCACCGAGTAGAGGGCTACCTCGGTCATTTGCATGCGCTGGCCTGACGCCTTGGCCGTGATGTCCATCTTGAACCGCACGGCGAACTGCGAGTCGCCCACGAACGGCCCGTCGACCTCTAGGCCGTGGACTTCGTGATTCTCGACCCACCACTGATTCTTGCCCTTGATGGCGTCAATACCGGACATCTCGGCAGGCATCTGCGGCATCGCGACCGGTTCGATGCTGACAATATCTGAGCTGTAGTAGTTCTCGATGGCCTCCATGAATTGGCCTTGGCGACAAAGATTCACGAGACCGTTTCCGACATCGGCTACTGACATGGGACTTCCTCCTTTAGATATGTAGATGGAGCGGGTATTTTCGGCCACGCTCCAAGAAATTGGTGGGCCAACCCCGAAGAGAACAGCTTACCCGATCACCGCATCCTACTGCGGGGTTGGCGCGCGCCGCAAGGGGGAGAGTTATCCCATGCAAGATGATCCTGAAACGGGGGAGTGTTTCCAACACAAAGGTGGTCCTGAAAGCACGGCGGTCGGGTCGGGGCACACTGGGGGCGAATGGGAGGGTACCTCGCTGCATGCTCAACGTATCGGCCGCCAGCGGCGGCCTCACCTTCGCCGGCGCCGACCATCAGCAGATCGTGGCGTCGTCGAGGGATCCTGGCAGGCTCACGAGTACCTGCGGCTGTCGAGGAAAGACAGAGGCGTCGCGCGGCGCTATCTGGCCAAGATAGGCGGGCGCAGCGGGGCGCCGATCACGCGGCCACGTCGCCTTGCCACTGAGCTAACCTACAGACCTACGGGGTAGGAACCATGAGCACAACCACTTCAGAGGCGAGCGACGCGCCTTCGCCGGACTCACTGCTCGACGTGATGTTGCAAGGCATCAGGTCGGACATCCTCGGGGCTGCCCTGCAATTGCAGGTGTGGAGAAAGGTCGCCGATGGACGGCACACGGCGGCAGGGATCTCCGAACCCGGTTGGAGCGAAGACGGCGTCCGACGCTTACTGGACGTTCTCTGCGCGATGGGCCTTCTAAGAAAGAATAAGAGCGGCTACTACCTTGTGCGGCTAGCGGAAACCTATCTGATACCCGACAAGCCGGCCTACATAGGAGAATTTCTGCTTCAGAATATGGCCTGGGAAGGTCACGGAAAGCTCGCCGATGCCATCCGAACGCGGAGAAGACCCATCGAGCGGGCTTTGTTGAACCAGCGGGAGGCCGATTTTTGGCTAGGCTGGGCAGCGCGCCACGGGGTTGTCTCCCAGCAGACCCTACAAGAGGCGGACCGGCTTTGGGAAGCACTGAACGTGGCCTCTCCAAGCGGCCTACGGGTTCTCGACCTGGCCTGCGGTTCAGCGATCATGACTCTCGCTTTCGCTAGGCACAACAGTGAAGTGCGTGTTTGGCTACAAGATTGGCCAGCGGTATTAGAAACGGCGACCCGAGTCGCAAAACGTCTGGAAGTTAGCGCTCAGATTCAAACCATACCCGGGGACGTCACTGAGGTGGACCTGGGGGTGGACCGATTTGACGTTGCTTGGCTGGGTCACATCGCTCACTACTTCGCGCCGTCAGGTGCGCGGCAACTCCTGTCCCGCGTGCATAAAGCTCTGTTACAAGGTGGAGTGATCGTCCTCGAAGAAGACCTTGCAGATGACGGCCGGTGCAAAGACGAATACCCGCTGATAGAGTCGATGTGGTTGTTCGGGACCAGCGAACACGGCCAAGTCTACACGCTCAATGAGATGATGGCGCTACTGAAGGGGACGGGCTTCGTAAAAGTTGAGCACATTTCGGAACTCGGCAAGAATCTGCTAAAAGCTGAGAAGCCATAGTAAACACCCCATCACGCAGACGCCCACGTCTGCCGCGTCGACACTCGTGTCGACGCTTGGCTAGCTTATTGCTCCCGAATGTGCGAATCCTGCAGCTGAGGTGATTGTTTTCACAGCTCCCCGTACCCGATTTTCGCGACCTTTACTCTTACCACGGGTTGCGAGCTGTTCCAGTCTTCCTACCGCTTGCGAACTTCCTCTAGGTAACCCCGCACGCTGGATCGAATCAAACCGTCGATCGTGGTTGCGATGTAGCGGGCGCCCCGTCCCATCCAATCTTGCGCCGCCTGGGCATTCGGCACCAGGAGTCCCAGGGCAACGTCGGACTGCAAAACGATGTCGGTGATCCGTCGCATCGCTTCTTGAACTTTCTCGTGCTGCGTCTGACCCGGCAATCCCAAGGAGTGAGAAAGATCCGTCGGCCCGATAAAGATCACATCGACGCCGTCGACCTTGACGATTTCGGGCAGTTGCTCGATGGCTTCGAGTCCTTCCACTTGTAGGACAACCAGCGTTTCCTGATTGGCTTGCTGAACGTACTCGCCGAAGGGGACGGTCTGTGCGTAGTCTGCCGCGCGCACGCTCGCCAGTCCTCGGATACCGCGGGGTTGGTACTTCATCGATTGAACGGCGCGTTCGGCGTCCTCTGCCGAGTTGATCCAGGGTACTTGTGCTCCCTGGGCGCCGGTGTCGAGATAGCGCAGAATGATCGGCTGCAGATTGGTGGTGACGCGAACAATCGGCGTGACGCTACGCAACTCGGCAGCCCGGACCATGTTCTCGCAATCCCGCGGCTCGAGGGTGCCATGCTCCGCGTCCAAGACAAGGAAGTCCCACCCCTGGAAGCCGAGCAACTCGATCAAGCCGGGGTCGGGGTAGCGAACGAAGCAGCCGAAAACAGTTTCGCCGGCTTTGAGTTTCGCTTTGGTTGAATTAGGGTGCAAAGCTTAAGGCCCGCGATGGGGAGACATTCTCTCACAAGCGGATCACGATTGCGCCGAAGACAGCAGGCCCGCTTGTCGTGAGCGCTCCGAGTCCTACGTCATCTTAAACCATTAGCCTCTGGGATCACATCTGGGTGATAGGCGAGCTAGTTTCGGCTAAGGAACGCCCCGGTAGCGGGATTAGACTCGGTCAACCGCAAGAGCCTGCGTTGCGTCAGGGGCCACCGCAAGATCTTGTGAGAGCCTTTACTGGGTCTCGAAAACTATGGTGGCATGGCTCGTGTTCACGCTGTAGCGTGAACCCGGCTTTTCTGAGCTTTGCACAGCCAGCCCGTTTTACGGCTGGTGGGACTTCGCTCTTCGATCCGTAGGGGCACGGCATGCCGTGCCCAAAGGCTGGCCCTTTTACGGCTGCCCCCGCACGCCCGTCGTTTCCTTTCGGCACTCGGCCGTCCTAACGGCCGATCCCCCTCTTTTCTGGCCACTCGCCCACGCCTCCCACCATTCGCTAGGCGGCGTTTTCCTCGCGCTAGGACTGCGCTACGACATGGTTTTGGCACGGAAAATCCGGCTTCGAGGACGCTTTTCAACACTCCCGCAAAACGCCGTCACAGACTTTTCACATTTTTTCTCCTCGCCGCCTCAACGACTTACGTCCGCGGACCCCTTCTAGCCCCCAATCCGTCCCCTATTCTGGTACGGGGCCCAGAAAGCGGAATCTCGGAGGGATGACCCTCGTATTTCCGCCACTTTCTGCCACCGCCATTTCTCCGGGTGGCTGGAAGTGCTGCTATGTCTCACAATTCAGAAGACTTAACCATCAAGCAGAACGCTCCCATCGCCGCTCCCCTCGCCTGCCAAGCTACCGCCAGGTGACGAAAATCGCCCGCTAGCCCACCGCTAGGCCATCTTTTGACCCCGCTAGGCGACTTTTTCTGGCCGAAGACCGGGTCAAATTGGTCTCGGAGGCATATATGATTCTTGGCCAGACGCGTAGCGCGCTGCGGGCTGTCACTTGGCCCGCGCGGGCGGCTGTTTTCAGCTGGTTGCACGTTGTAAGAATCGCGAAGGGAGGCCAGCGTCGAGCGGGGACAGAGATGAAATGAGGAGGCTCGTCATCGGGGGAGTGAGCTAAACTGCCCCCCGTGGGCTTCGCCCGGCGCCTGAGTGGGCGGGACGCTTTATCAATGACTTGCGGCCCAGACTGCACAACTATGGTGCGTTTGTCTGCACGATCTGGTCTAGAGGCGCGGGTACAGGAAGGTGTGAAAAAATCAGGGACTGTCACGAGCGGCGTCCTAGAAGCCCGAATGGGGACAGGCAACCAAGCGAACCTTGTCCGCGCCACGAAGACGGCCGGGTTTTTCCCTGTCGGACCCCCGAACGTGGAACCGTCCTGGGTGCCTGTCCCCGTCCCCAATGACGACTCCGCCGCAGGCTGACTGTCCGAGCATTTTTTCACACCTTGCTCTACCCAGGGGTTTTTCACAGACCCGTCAGGGCGCGGGCCCGCCGCATGGACATGAGTTCCGGCTCGAAGCCATTTCACTGTTCGAGGAAGGTACTTGACCCACCCGCCATTGTGAGTGGAGATCTTGAAGACCAGCACATCCGAAGCAGAGGCAAAAATACGAAACAAACCCGATTTCTCACAAGCCAATTGCAATCAAAGAGTTACGGTTTGTTCTCCACGCGCCGCGGCCCAGGGGAAAAGGGGGAAAGCGGGCCTACGTCGAGAGCCGGGGCACTCCTGTTTGTCCTAGCCGCCGCCAGGCGGCTCTCACAACGTTTGAGCCGCGAAGCGGCGGTGGAATCTAGCCTAGGGTGGAGCCGGAACGGCGGAACCCTAGTGTAGTGCCACATAAATAACTGTACAATAACACCCTTTTCACGGTAGGATGGTTTATGTGGCCATCCGCTGACGCTCTACCCCTCACCGCTCCGCAGCGAAACGCTCTTCGTCGCCTGGTTCGAGGAGGCAACACAGCCCAGAAAATGGCCTTACGGGCAGGCATTGTTTTGCTGTGTGCGCAGGGGTTGGCGAACCACGCCATTGCCCGCGAACTCGGCGTCAACCGCAAGACCGTCATCCTGTGGCGAAAGCGCTTCGCCCAGTCCGGCCTCGACGGACTCCGCGATCGGACGCGCCCCGGACGCAAACCGGCGCTCTCCGCTGAATTCGTCCAATGCATCCTCGATACAACGCTTCACGAGAAGCCCCGGGCGGCCACGCATTGGAGCACCCGCACCCTCGCCAAGCACTTGGGCGTCTCCAAGATGGCCATCCAGCGCGTCTGGAAAGCGCACGGACTGCAGCCCCATCGCCTCGAAACTTTCAAGCTCAGCCGCGACAAGCAGTTCGTCGAGAAACTCCGCGACGTGGTCGGTCTGTACTTGAATCCGCCCGAGCACGCACTGGTGCTCAGTGTCGATGAGAAAAGTCAGATCCAGGCCTTAGACCGCAGCCAGCCGGGACTGCCCCTGAAAAGGGGTCGTGCCGGCACCATGACCCACGACTTCAAACGACATGGCACAACGACGTTGTTCGCCGCCTTCAATGTGCTCGACGGCAAGGTGATCGGCGAGTGTCTGCCGCGACATCGGCACCAGGAATTCCTCAAATTCCTACGCAAGATCGACCGCGAAACGCCACCGGCGCTGGAGCTGCATCTGATCGTGGACAACTACTCCACGCACAAGCATGAGCAAGTGAAGAAGTGGCTCGCGAAGCACCCCCGCTTCCACTTTCACTTCATTCCCACGTCTTCTTCTTGGCTCAATCTCGTCGAGCGCTGGTTCCGCGAGCTGACACAGAAGCGCATCCGCCGCGGCGTGTTCCGCAGTGTTCCCGAACTCGAGGCCGCCATCCACGAGTACCTGGAAGCGAGCAACCAAGCGCCCAAGCCCTTTGTCTGGACAGCTCCGGCACAAGATATCCTCGCCAAAGTCGAGCGCGCCGCCAAAACCCACGCCATTGTCCAGAACCGTTAGTGGCACTACACTAGGATAGGAATTGAACAGAGTCGAGCCCTGAAAGGGCGGAAGGAACGATGGGGGAAACCGGACCGAAACCGGGACAGCCTCGAAACCGGGCCTCGAAACCGGGGCAGCCTCAGTTAACACCATGGGCAGCGGGCATCTTTCCGGGCCCGCACTCTACCCCGCGGGCAACATTCCATTAATGCTGGCCCGAGGCGTCAGCCCCGGCTGGCCGTGCCCGGTCCGTTCCTTTCGGCGCTCGGCTCCCAGAGGCCGAGCGGGGCTTGGGGTGGGGCAAGAAATCGGCCGTCCCAACGGTCGATTCCCCTCCCAAAACCTCGTCACCGCATTTCGAAATTTCTAACCCGCACACCATCAACAAGATCGTCTCTCCTTGACCATCTACCCTCCCCGTGCGATGTTACTCTGGGCCCGTAAAAGCGCCGGCCCTTTCAGGGAGCGACAGACCGGCGCACCCCGGCCGGGATACAAGTCCTCCCCATGGCCTCCGTCGGTGAGCCGATCAGCCGACCGCGTTACACAGGACAACGGGATCGATCCCAAACCGTTTTGGCGGCTCCGCGCGATAACAAAGGAGCCGCACCTCATCAAGCCGTACCCGAACGAACCCATTTCTCCAAGGACAGAGGCACTTCTAGGCGAGGATCTGGGCGGGCTCAGGTGCTCCCCTTCGCCCTATCCACCCGTTCGTTACTCCGAACGAGAAAACCACGGACGGCAACCTTTAGCGACGCGCAAGAGTAAATGACAAAACAAACCAAATTTCTCACAACCACCTTGCAATCAATGGGTTGCGGAGGTCGGGACGGCTACGGGAGGCCCGCCTTGGAGAGCGCTCGGTGAAGGTCGATTTCGCGCTGCAGCCCAACGAGGTAGGAGGAAATATTGCCTTCCCGGTCCACAATCACGATCGTCGGGAGGGACGTGGCCTGATACTTGGTGAAAACCTCGTAACCCTCGTCAACCAAAGAGGGAAAGCTGTAGCCCTGCTGCTCCATAAACGAGCGTGCCAGGGGAGCCGACTCGCTGTTGACCCCCAACACGATGAGTTGCTCTCGACTGTGCTCGCGTTGTAGAGCTTCGATGTGGGGAAGGTCGATGCGGCAGGGTGTGCACCAGCTGGCCCAAAAGTCCAGTAAAACGATCTTGCCTCGCAGGTCTCGGAGGCGGAAGGTTCGTCCTTTCAGATCCAGGAGGCTAAAGTCCTGCGCGGGCTCTCCGACAAACGTGGCGGGACCCGGTGCCCGACGGCGGAAGGTCTGCACCTGCTCGGCGTCCGCAGGCGGAATGAAAACAAAAAGCGAGTCCCGCGATTCTTCGTCGGCCCGCGCAGTTGCAAATGAGATGGTTTGGATGATCTCGACCGGGTGTTCGAGGCCCGGTGGTTTGGCAGTGGCGCGTGAAACTTCGCGAACAATCAGAAAGCCTTTTTCATCAATCCAGAAAGTTCGCGTCGCTTCGCCCACGGGGGCGCCGGCGGGGAGTTTGTATTGGGCTTCGACGACAGTGTAGGTGCCTGCACGAGTTTCGCCGTCCAGAGCATCGTGCCGTAAGATGGTTGCGCTAACCAAGTTGCGGGAGAGGCCTTGGTATCTCCAGGCATAGCGTTCGACGTACTCCGTGAGATCCACTCCGTCGACGATGTGCTGTCTCAGGACGGAGTCGCCCGTCGGGCCCGATTGGGACCGGGTGAATTGATTGACGCTGGGTAGATAGACCCAGTGGTATTCACCATCGAAGACGGCCACACCGTTTTTCGACTGGTCACGGATCTCGACTCGCGAACGTCCCCTGACGTCAAGGGCGGTCACGTAGTTGGCGGAAATCCGGCGATGTGAGTCGCCGGATCGCGTTTCGGTCACTTCCTCGGCGGCGAAGTGAAAGCTGTTGAGGCCAGTGTACGCTGCTTCCGTTCGGCGAAGTAGATCTTCGGCAGACCGGGCAGCTTCGTCGGCGCCCCACGAGGGCAACACTGTCGGCAACAGGATGAAAAACAGGCCGACCGCCTTTGTCAGGAGGAAGAGTGGAAGGCTGCAGATGCCTTCTAGGCAGGCGCTAGGCTGTTCTTTCGGGAGTGGGTTTTTGCCGTGACGGAGCGAGTGGGCCGAGTGCGACGCAGCGGTAGGAGCTGTTGCGGTGACTACGCTCCTTCCCGAGCGATGGTCATCCACAGCGAGGGTCTGGCGGGGCGACATAACGGGGAGAGGCCTGTCGAACTATAAGCCGGTTTCTGTACCCGGGCTGAGCCCGGGTGGCAGTCATTCGTCTAGGTCGAGCATCGCTGCCGGACTCAAGCGACCTACCCGGGACTTCGACCGCCGGCCCGACCCCGAAGGGCGAGCCGATCGCCGTGGGCGCGGCGGGCCGCCGCTTGTCCCCTATTTGGTCTTGCTCCGCGTGGGGTTTGCCCTGCCGTCGCGATTGCTCGCGACGCGGTGCGCTCTTACCGCACCTTTTCACCCTTACCCCGAGGAACCCCGGAGCGGTATGTTTTCTGTGGCACTTTCCGTGGGCCACCCTTTGAGAATGGCTCCCCGGCCGTTAGCCGGCACGCTGCCCTGCGGAGACCGGACTTTCCTCCCCGCCTGAAACAGGCGCGGCGACTGCCCGTCCGACAGGCCTAAAGATGATTGTAGCAACCGGGATGGCGACGGCCGCTGGCGGTCTCTACTCGGTGTGTTCAATAGCCGTACCGCCGTGCTTGCCTACGGACGCGTAGTAAACGGCAGCCGCCACGGCTCCGAAGGCGGCGAGCGTGAACAAGCTACTGTCAAGGATTGGTATCGGCAGTTCCACTCCCGCCGTGCGTGGGACCGCGATCAGGATGCCGGCGATCGCCTCACCGGCGATGAGGCCGGAGCTTATCAGAATGGCGGTGTGCCGTCGAGCCTCCGCCGCCGCGGCTCCTATTCTCAACCTTGTTCTCAACAAGAGGGAGCTCAGCAGTCCGCCGAGGAAGATCGGCGTAGACAAGCTCAACGGAAGGTAGATCCCAACGGCCACCGGCATGACATGGGTCCGGAAGCGACTACCAGCTCTCTTGAGTGACTCGTCGAGGGCGATCAGCCCTACCGCAACAGCCACGCCGATGCTGACCATAGTCCACGGCAGTCCGGTGTTTTCGAACAGGGCTTTGGCGATGCTTGCGAATAAGGTTGCCTGAGGCGCTCTCAAGGCTTGTTCGCTGCCGGTGCCTATGCCGTAGCCTTGGTGAAGCAGGGATAAGACGGGCGCAATGATAAAAGCGGGGATCAAGATCCCGATGAATTGCGAAACTTGCTGCTTCCAAGGAGTTGCCTTGACGAGAAAGCCGGTCTTGAGGTCCTGCGAGATGTCGCCGGCGGTGGCAGCGGCACAACACACGACGCCGGCAACTCCCAGCGCGCCCAGCATCCCCGCGGTTCCGGTCATTCCGAGCAGCAGCAACACGATGGAAGAGAAGATCAGCGCACAGATGGTCATCCCCGAGATCGGGTTGTTGGAGCTGCCTACGAGTCCAACGATGTAGCTCGAGACGGCAACGAAGAAGAACGAGGCGATGACCATCACGATACCTGCGGTGATTGCGACACCAATGGATCCGGTGATGGCACGGTAGAGGATGATCGTCGCAATCGCGACCAACACCAAAATGACGAACGTCCGGGAGGTCGGGAGATCTTCTTCGGTGCGTTGTTTTGGGGTGCCCGCTCGCGTGCCGAAGCCTTGAACCGCTTCTCGGATTCCTTTCGCGATTCCTTGCCGCACGCTGAACATGGACCACAGGCCGCCGACGATCATCGCTCCCACGCCCATGTAGCGGATGTGCCCGCTCCAAGCGTCCCACGCCGCGTCAAGGGCAACGCCTTCGGGAAGAGGATTCGAGAGATAGTAAAGCGGGATCGAAACCACCCAGGCGATCGCACCACCCATGAAAACGAGCGCGGCAACCTCAAGCCCGACGATGACGCCGACGCCGAGCAGGGCCACGGAGATGTCCGTGCCGAAGTAGAAGAGAGTGCCGCCGACCCGAAGCGCTCCCTCCACGACTGCGCGGAATAGGCCGACCACTCCGATAAAGGACTTGAACAGCACTCCCCCCACTAGGGCACCCACGATTTCGTTTAGCGACCGGCCGCCTTGCTGGCCCGCTTCAAGAACCTGGGCACAGGCGACGCCCTCGGGGTAGATCAACTCCTTGTCCTCGACGATCAACGTCCTTCGAAGCGGGATCATGAATAAGACGCCCAGCACACCTCCGAGCAGGCCGATCATCGTGACCTCCCAATATGGGAAGCCAGTCCACACTTGAGCGATCACAAGCGCCGGTACCGTGAAGATGATGCCCGCGGCGACAGATTCGCCTGCCGACGATATCGTTTGCACAATGTTGTTCTCTAGAATCGTGCCTCGACGCAGTAAGCCTCTCAGAACTCCCATGGAGACGATTGCCGCCGGGATGCTCGCTGACACGGTCATACCGGCGTAGAGGCCGAGGTAGGTATTGGCGGCCGTCATGACCAGCCCGATGATGAGACCCAGAATGACCGCTCGCCATGAAAGTTCGGCCGTAGGTTGGTGAGGCCGGCTGTCGGATGTGGGCATGCCAGTCAGCGCGGAAACCCTATTGTAGACTCGGTGGGCACGGAAGCCCTGCCGGCGGGGGCTTTCCGTCCGCCGGTTGGGAGGACGCAAGCACGGCTCTATCAATGTGGACGTGGAACGGCGAACGCCGAGGTACGCGGTGCTTCTCGCAGAGGCTAAGCCGTCGCCCGTCGGTCCTCGTTTCCCTGACCGTTGACGCCGCCCCTCGACCTGCGTCAGCATGAAATAGCCATGAACGAGCAAACCAAACAGCCGAAAGTGAATCTGACCAGTGGACCCGACTACCGCGAAAGCTACTCCAACAGCGTCCAGATCCGGGTGAACGTCTGGGACTTCTTCCTGCAGTTCGGCACGATCCACCAAAAGTCACAAGAAGCCGTCGAAATACGGAGTTTTCAGGGGATCTATCTCAGCCCGCAACAAGCCAAAGCCTTACTGGGTGTCCTACATCAAAACATCGCCCAGTACGAGAGCGCTTTTGGAGAGATTAAACTTGACCCGAACGCAGCGCAGGTGGGTGCCGTCCAATAGGCTTGTTCCGACGCGGCTCCTCAGGGGCGCGAAGGCAGCTAACCGTTCCCTGACGGAGCCTTGGCTGTTACCAGAGATCGCCGAACAGCGTCCAGAATACCGTTGATGAAGGGGCCGGACTCGTCTCCGGAAAAACGTCGTGCGATCTCGATGGCTTCGTCGATGATTACTGCAGGGGCGGCGGTTTCGTCCAACATCTCAAAAGTGGCTGTCCGAAGGATGTTGCGATCGACGGTGGACATGCGCTCGAGCTTCCAGTTCGAGGAATGTTCGCGGATCAATGCGTCGATTTCGTCGGCACGCGCGGCGACACCTTGAAAAAGTCGCTCAGCGAAAGGGTCGCCTTCCGGCGGGCTGTCCGGAGAAAGACTCTCCCAATAGCCCTGCTTAATCTGTTCGGTCGAGGCTCGGTTGAGGTCCCATTGAAAGAGCAATTGTAAGGCTCTTTCTCGAGAGCGATGTCGCGAGGGCATGCTAGTTGTCCGCGGGGCTCGCGGTCTTGCGCAACTCCTTCATCAAGGTTGCCATCTCGAGGGCGGCCAAGCCCGCCTCGAAGCCTTTGTTGCCACCTTTGGCACCGGCACGGTCAATGGCCTGCTCGAGTGTGTCGCAGGTCAAGACGCCGAAAATGGTGGGTACACCCGTCTCACGCCCCACGTCCGCGATGCCGCGAGCGGCTTCGGAAGCGACGTAGTCAAAGTGGGCCGTTTCACCTCGAATAACCGCTCCCAGGCAAATAATAGCGTCATAGCGGCCGCTACGTCCCATCTCCCGTGCAGCGACGGGTATTTCCAGCGATCCGGGAACACGAACGACGTCGATGGCATCCCCGCCGGCGCCTGTTCGCTCGAGCGCGTTCATGGCACCGCCCAACAGCCGCTCCGTGATGAAACTATTGAAGCGACTGACGACTAGGCCGAAGCGAAGTCCTCGCGCGCTTAGCTCGCCTTCGATGTCTCGGAACTTGTTGTTCTGCTTCTGCACCGTGATAGCGGTCAATTGATCGGCCGTTTGCGTCCCTCACACGCAGCGAGCAGGCACTTCGGCGTCTGAGGAGGCAAGCTTTCCTTAACATTCTAGCGGCAATGCGGTGGGGGGATCGGTGAATCGCGTCCCGAGGAGAGCGGGATTCACGCCACCGGCTTATAGGCGACACAGTCGATAAGGACCTTCATGTCCTTGTGGGGCAGTCGGACCTCAGCCGTCGAGCGCGCCGGCTTCGCGTCGCCGAAGTACTCGGCATAGACTCCGTTCATTTCGGAGAACTCCTGGATGTCGGACAGAAAAACACAGCATTTGACGACGTCGCTCAGATCCGCCCCGGCTGCTTGGAGAATAGTGCGGATATTCTCGAGCACGCGACGGGTCTGGGCGGCCGCGGTGCCGGCCTCGAGCTGATTTGTCTCGGGGTTCAGAGCGGCTTGTCCAGAAACAAAGACGAGATCACCTGCTCTGACGGCATGCGAGTAGGGGCCGAGGGGCGCGGGCCCGCCGGGTGCTGTGATTCTTTCCAGCATGGGGAGACTCCTTTACGTCAAAAACGAAACTACTGTTAAGGCCTGGATTCTATACTAACCGGTCATTGTTGGGACGGCAGGATTCCTACGGGCGTGGTACGAAGCCGGACCTGCCCGTGACTAATGCACAGTGAAACAAAACACCAGGTCCGATCCGCTCGGAGTCAGGCAGTACTCACCGTTTTCCAGGAACTGGTCAGCCCGGATTCGGAAGACGCCGGGAGAGACCGGGGTTGTGGAGGTGTAGTAGGCTTTGGCCACGATCTTCTTCTTCTTGCGAATCAGAATCTCGCGTCGGCCGTTTCGCGACTCGAAGCGGTAGAGCTTCAAGCGATCAGGGTCGAGGTTCTCTACTTTCAGCAAGAACTCCGGGCCTGCCATTGGCGTTAGGACTCCAGAGGTAGCGCCTGGGACGTGGTAAGTCTGTTCTTTCTTGCTGCTCTGCTCTACGGCCCGCGACTGTTCGGTTTCTACCAGGTTATTGGCGTGGATGAGGTAAGGCACGTCCGCCTTAGGTGGCTCAGACGGTGCCGATGAGAGTGATGACTGACCGTACAAAAGGGCCTGGGCCAGCAGGGCCGCCAAAGCCAGCCGGAAAACAGGTTGGTTTCGCGCCTTCATCTGTTGTGCTTACCCCAGGCGACGAAAGATGGGCGGTGTTTTCTCATACGCTTTCGGTGGCAAGCGAAGGCCGTGTTGCTGGTGATCCTCCTCGGGCCGGGTGTCCCGGCGGCAGAAAATAATCCGTAAGTAGCTGATTACAAGATTGTTATATGGAATTGGCTTTGTTTCGTTTTTTTTGTTGTTGGTCGAGTGCGATGCCGGCCGCTGGGGCCCTCCCTCTTGAGGATAGCGGGCGTGTCAAGTTTTTTCGCGGCGATGACCAGAAAGCCGCGGATCTGGCGGGCGACGACACGATAGAGCGAAGGGGAAGCGTGGATCATCGCCGGCCTAGCTCGCATTTCTCGTCAGCTGATGGTCGAAGCACGCGATAGGCTCGCCGCGCTCAACGTAGGGTTCAAGTACGGAAAGCGCTTAGAAAGCTCGTCGCGACCGGCCGTGCGGCGACCTGCCCCGCCCACCGGGATCCGCCCCCGTTGACTTCGGGCCCTTGCGGCTGCGGGTACCGCGCGGGCTGGGATGCCTTTCTCCTTTTCCAGGACCCTTCACACTACCGCCGGCCGAACGCCGGCCGCGAGAAGGGGGCCGGCGCGGTTCCGTGGGAAGAACGGATGCCGTGTCGAACCCGGGTACCCGGCGTCGCGTGATGGCCGATCCCAGACTGCGCTCGATGGCTCGCACCGCCCCGCTGTCCTCCCTCGAGACGAACGTGTAGGCCCGGCCGCTGCGTTCGGCGCGGCCGGTGCGCCCGATACGGTGTGTGTAGGCTTCGGGTGTGTTCGGAACGTCGAAATTAATCACATGCGAGACCCCGGCGACATCAATGCCGCGGGACGCAATATCGGTCGCCACGAGAATGTTGAAGCGTCCTTCTCGAAAACCGCCCATGGCGCGGTCCCGCTGCCCCTGAGACATGTTTCCCTGCAGTGCAACGGCATTATGGCCCATCCTGCTCAGTTGGACACTTAGCCGCCGCGCGCGGTGCTTGGTTCGTAGAAAAATGATAGCGGACGTGAACCCGTCGTTATCCAGCAGGTAATTGAGCAAGTCGATCTTCCGATCCGCCGCGATGAGATAGAGGGCGTGTTCGATCGTGGAAGCCGGGGTGGAGTGCGCCAGTTCGACGACATGGGGGCGGTCTAAGATCCGCTTGGCCAGTACGCGGATTTCGTCCGGCATCGTGGCCCCGAACAAGAGGTTCTGGCGCTTCTCCGGCAGCGCCGATAGGATGCTTCGGACGTCGGGGAGAAAGCCCATGTCGAACATCTGATCGGCTTCATCGAGAACGAGGATCTTGATCTGCGCCAACATCGCCTTACCCTGGCGCAACAGGTCGAGCAGCCGGCCGGGGCAGGCAACGACGATATCCGGCTGATTGCGCAGGGCGCGAACTTGCGGGCGCTCCGACACGCCTCCAAAGACCGTGACGGCTTTGAGGCGGGTGAACTTGGCCAGCTTTTCGAAATCGCTGTGGATCTGCATGGCAAGTTCCCGAGTGGGAGCAAGGATGAGAGCGCGCGGACCGGGCCGGCGTGCAGAGAGCAATTGCTCGATAATCGGCAGTGCGAACGCGGCGGTCTTGCCGGTTCCGGTCTGCGCCAGGCCAAGAATATCGGAGCCGGCCAGCGCCGCCGGGATAGCCTCTGTTTGAATTGGCCACGGCTCGGAAAAACCGGCCTCGGCAATGCCTCGCTGCACCAGGGGCGCCAGGGAAAATTGGGCAAACCCAGCGGCGGGGCTAAATGTTTTCGGTGACATAAAAAGAAGGAATTCCTCCCGCGGATGCACGAAACACATATGCGTGCACCGCGATCATTCGGAACCTATACAACAGTGACAGGCAGAGACGAATAGAAACGGCGCGGTCCTGGAAGGAGTCCTGTTGTGCGCCGCTGGCCGCGGGACTGCGACCGATGAAGTAACAGTCTCAGTATAACAGCTCAACCGCCGCGGCGCTGGCCATTAAACGCATAACGAACTAGTAAATAGCTTCACCGCTAAGAACCTACGCTAAAACCGCTTGGATAACTTCCCCGTGTACGTCGGTCAGGCGGAAGTCGCGGCCGCCGAAGTGGTAGGTCAACCGCTCGTGGTCGAGCCCCAGCAGATGCAGAATTGTCGCGTGCAGGTCGTGGAGAGTGAGGATATTCTCGACCGCGTGATAGCCGTACTCGTCGGTCGCGCCGTGAATTGTGCCGCCCTTGATTCCACCCCCAGCCAGCCATATGCTGAAGCCGAATGGGTTATGGTCGCGTCCGTCGATGCGCTGCACAAACGGAGTCCGGCCAAACTCGCCCGACCAGATGATCAATGTCTCGTCGAGCAACCCGCGCGCCTTGAGATCCTTGATCAGACCCGCGATCGGCTGATCGACTTGCCATGCGTTGACTTCATGCCCCTCTTTGAGCTTGTTGTGCTGGTCCCAAGGACTGCCAATGTTCGTGGCCACGTCTTTGGTGTGACGAACGGTTAGCTCAACGAAACGTACACCTCTTTCGACCAGCCGCCGGGCTAGCAAACATTGCTGGGCATACTGCTGTTTCTGGGGGATGTCGCTATCGAGGCCATAGAGTTTTTTCGTTGCCTCGGTCTCCCCACTCAAGTCAACCAGTTCGGGGACGGCCGCCTGCATCCGATAGGCCATCTCGTAATTCCGGATGGCGGCCTCCACGGGAGCGTGATGATCGACCGCTTCAAGAAAGCCGCGGTCGATGTCGTCGATGAAGCTCAAACGCTTGCGCTGAATCGAATCCGGCTCCTTCGGCTGGATGTTATTCAGCGGCTCCGGCCGGCCAGGGTAAATCACCGACCCTTGGTGCACCGCCGGGAGAAAGCCGTTGCCAAACATGTTGATTCCCCCGACCGGAATCCCGCCCCCGCCAAGCACAACGTAGCCGGGCAGTTCCTTGGTTTCGCTCCCCAACCCGTAGGTCGTCCAAGCGCCAAGGCTCGGAAGGCCGTTGAAGGGCCCAGTGTTCGCGTCTGCGAGCCTCGAGATCGAACTTGGCGTCCGGCTTAGCCCTGAGGGGTCCCTTCTCGTCGGGCCAAGGAACTCCCATCTCGATCCACTTGACCAGCGCGGCGATTTTGTCTTCCGACAACTTGCCGGTGGGCGGCATCTGAAGCGTGCCGGCTCCTCTCACGACTTCGACTAGCCGGCTCTCCTCCGGCTTTCCCGGAACGACGACCAGTCCCGAATCCGACCCCTTCTCGAGATCCGAACGGCTGTCGAGCCGCAATCCGGCAAAGACGGGATTCGCTTTCCGGCTATGACACTGGTAGCAGTGCTCCGCTAGGAGCGGACGTATCGTCGACTCGAAGAACTCGATCTGCTCAGCTGTTGGCTGGGCGGGCAGTCGACTCGGTACCGCAAGCAGCAGGACCCCGCACAGAAAGAGAACCAGTTCGCGGGCGGTGGTAGTCCCGAGGGATCTCAACGTAATCGAATCAGGCCTGCTTCTGATAAGCACCTACGAAACCTCTCCGGCGCAGCAGAGTAGGGGCGACCGTAACCTAACACTGACGGTACCAAACCGCGCCCAGATTCGAGCAAAACTCCTCCGCCCAAGTGCGATTGGAACTACCCTCTCACGGTCGCAGCAGGCAATGTGCCAAACGTTCGCTACCAAACGTAGTCTTTGGCGATAGCGCGTGTGTCGTGGCTATCGAGTACGTGCATCACGCGGATCTTCTTCAACGCCACAGGAGAAAGCTGACCGAGGGGAACGTAGACGATCTTTCGCCCCAAACGCCCAGCGATCGTACGAAAGATCGATCGGGGCGGCCGGCTGGCAACGTAAACGACGAATCGATCGATCGAATAGTCGAGCGCGGCCATCAACAATCGTTCCGGCTTGCTCCTGGCGAAGGCGTAGTCGAGGTCTGTCCAGACGTCCATCAATCGTTGAGAGGGCAGCGTAAGC
This sequence comes from Bryobacterales bacterium, assembly GCA_965222095.1. GTDB lineage: Bacteria > Acidobacteriota > Terriglobia > Bryobacterales > UBA6623. Next base: position 292,645 of record CBDCTD010000002.1, on the reverse strand, counting down.
AACAAGCCGCCATATTCAGCGCGCCCGATCCCGGGACCCACTGCGTGCTCGAAGGGGTCGGTGGCATAGAAAGCCATGTCGGACTCATTCTGGTGCTCGCCCAACCAAGTCAGGCAATAGGGGTAGCGGTTGTCGCGGTCTTCGTCGAAGATAAGCACGACGGCGCCGACCTCTCCCGAGACGCGTTGTTGGGAGCGAACGTAGATCTTCTTTTCGTGCCAGTTGCGCAGGGTTTCCCGGAGGTCAATGCCGTCCAGCAATGACGTGGTGAACGGCTCGCTGTGGGAGCGTTCCTCGGAAAGAACACCTTTGCCCTTCTTCTTGAGGAACAGGCCATAGTTCTCGATGACCAGATCTTCAGGTGGATAGGAGCAGATAGAACTGCCCTTCCAATGCAGCTGCCATTCACCGGGAAAGCGCTCTTTCTTGCGGCCTTTCAGACCCATCGGACGTCGCCGCGTCTTCTTTCTAGGAAGTCGGCGCCGTAGATGGATGCGACGGGTATTCAACCACAATTGTTCACCCGAAACCTTCACGGTGGCCAAGTCCGTCTTGATCTTCTGTTCCGGGTAGGAGCTTCCCGTCTCCCACATCTCCCAGCCGAAATTGTCGTCGACCACCGAGCGAGCCGCTGTAGTCAGATCAAAGAGCCCTCCTACGAGCTGGTGTTGGATGAGCGCCAAGTTGCGGCTGTAGCGGGACCAAAGACGCCGCTGCCAGGGGGTGACCGTGTCACCGGTATTCTTCTCGTATTGGCGTTCGGTCTCAGCGAAGAGTTGAAAATGTAAGCGCTGGCGCTCGAGCGGGTTTCGAGCCCCGCGCCGGATCGCCGCCAGGCCGGGATCCTCCTTTGGGGCGTCGATCACCGAGAAACCCCGCACGTTCCTCGTCGTGGGGTCAGGCGGCAGAGGCGGCGCTTCGCCATTTCGCCGGGTTTCATAGACCGCTTGTAGAAACGGAAAGTCAGTCAGCACCTCCGGCAAACACTCGGGGTGTAAGTTGAGCACCTGAATCCCTCGGCGGCGGACTTTGCGCAATGGCTGAACCTGAGGGTGTTCCATGGCGTCGAGCAACGGGTCGAACAGGTTCAATGAGACAACGGCCCAGGTGGGGGTGCTTGGATCAAGGCCCTGGAGCTTCGAGGCCAACCCTTGGGCGTGGACGGCCCAATCGCCCGCGCGGGCGCCGCGGCAACCCCGGTAGGAATCGATGTAACGGGCCAACCCCAAGCGCGTGACCGCGTAGGGGTCGGGATAGAGCTCGCCCAGGTGAGGCCGCACACCGATGTCGGGGTCGAGAAAAGCGATCTGCGCTCCGATTTCGCGAGCCGTTCGTAAGGCTTCCACAAAGGGGTCGGTGACCTCGACGGGCAGGTAGATGGCGCGGTCTTTCTTATTCTCTTCCTCGTAAATGATGACGGAAAGCTCCGGGAGCCGATCAACCGCCCGCTGAAAGGCCGCCTCGAGGGTCACGGGGAGCTCCACCGCCACGAGCTTTGGTTTTTCCTCGAGCAATCCTCGGCGCAGGTGTTCGGCGAACTCCATGCAGCCGGGCACGACGGGGAAATAGCGGATATTCCCGCGCTGCACAGAGGCTGAGTCAGCCCCGGGAGACATAGCGTAACGCCTCGCGGCCCAAGGTCTGAACGATGGCGGTTTCGAGAGCTTTGGTCTTTTCGGGCTTGTTGCTGTTTGCGCTCAGCTTCATCCCAAAGCGTCCGATGTTGATGCCGTCACGCGCCGTGTAACGTTCGTCGGCCGCGTGAGACGCCTGCAGGAAATCGGTGACGTAATCGAGCACTTCATCGTCGGCAAAAGGCAGATTCTCTTTCAAGATTTGGCGCTCTTCGTCACGTTCGGGGAAGTCAATGACGATTTGTGGCTGCAGGCGGGAGTGAATATACTCGGGCAGCTCGAAGGTGGAAGCGTCGTCATTCATGGTGGCGACCATACGAAAGTCGGGGCTGGCGTGAATCTTAACCCCGGCGACAATCGACTCAACGTAACGCCTGTCGTCGAGTAGAGGAGCCAACGACCCCCAGCTTTTCTCACTCATCCGGTTGCCCTCGTCGAGGATCGAAACCCCGCCGCGGAGCATGGCCGTCACGAGAGGGGAGGCGACATAGCGCAGGCGGCCTTCGCCTTCAATGACAGGTGTAATCAGCAGATCCTCGGGACGGGTGTCGAGCGTGGCCTGGGTGATGTAGACGTCGCGTCCCAGGCTTTTGGCAGCCGCATAGGCCAGCGTCGTTTTTCCGACACCGGGCTTGCCGAGCAAACGAGGCGTCATCGGCACGTCGTGCTCGTGAATCGTCAGCCAGGCCGCGTGCAACTGGTGCATCAGCTCGTCCTGCCCTACCCAGCGCACAGGGATTTCATCCGGATGAGCGAGATGAAGGTTCACGCCCTCCAGTACCACGGTTCGATCGGCGTCGGCAAAAGGTGCCTTCATACGTATCATTCTATCGCGCACAGCGGTTTTGACCTGTGGAGTGGACGGAATGCTAAGGGCTGTGTACGCCGGCGCGACTTGAATGCGCGCTGATGGGCAGATGGGGCTCGAGCAGCGGAAGTGTCGCTTCCCGTGACGCGGAAGAGGAAGACTCAGTCGAAACGTGTGGAGCGTTCCCTTCCCGGCATTCGCTGACGGTCGGAATTGCTGTCGCGGAAACGTCACTACCGAGGTTAGTTCAGTGAAGAACAGCCGCATACCGAAGCCATTGTTGCGGGCGGTAATTGCGGCCCGCCTCCCGCGGACGCTTCTTACGTTGACCTATATACAGGATATTATCGGTTTCTAGCCCAAGTTTAACGTTACCTTTATACAGACGATGCCGAGCTCGTGGTAACTTAGGCTTCTGAAATAACCCAACGGAACACAGCGATGAACCGAAAATCAATCCGCCGCTACCCGATCTTCACCAAAGATTCTTCGGTTTTTAAGGCTAGTTTCGGTTCAGGCGATCACTCACGTTCAACTTTAGCCGAATCTGCGGTAACACGATGCCATAGCCGGGAAATGAGGCTCGCAAACAAGGGAGCGGTAACGTGCCAAAACCTAAACGCCACGTAGATCTAGACCGGGTGCTCACTGAGCTATATGCGAAAAAGAAGTGGCTCGATACGGTAATTGAGGCACTGGAAAAGGCCATCGAGTCACCTGATCACCAACTGCTTGAGTCCATTGAGAACGCGTTTGCCAATGGGAATCAGTCGCGGCCGAAGGTCGATCTTGGTCGTCCGCAACGGGCGAAATTGACCCGTTTAGCTACGGAAGTCCGGCGAAGCGGCAATCGACACCGGAAGAAGCGGGGCCTGGTTGAACTCGTCCACTGATTGCCTCCGGTCGGTACACATGTGTTAACGCCAATGGGTGGGTTGCGGTCTTTGCCCCGCTACGAACACTAGCCTGCCGCTGGGGTTTGAAGCCCAACCGGGCGGTCCCGGATTTATCTTCTCGCGCCAGTATCACCCCACCCGCCAAAGTCGAAACGGACCCCCAACTTCGCGGTTAGCCGAGAAGGACAACCTCAAGTAAAACAGCACCGAGGAGCGAGAAGATCACGCCGAATCCGAAGAGCAGTTTCAGCCAAATGATCGATTCCCCGAACGGCTGCCCGGTGAGAATCAGCGAAGTCAGCTCCACGCAGGCCATCAGCACCGGCAGAGTGATCGGGAAAACCAGGAGGGGCAGCATCAGTTCCCGAAGGCGATTATTGGCGGTCAGCGCGCTGAAAATCGTGCCGACAACGGTCAATCCCCAGGTACCCAACACGAAAACCAGCAACAGCGGGCCCAGGACGTTACTCACGTTGACATTGTAGAAAATTCCGAAAATCGGTAGCGAAATACACTCTAGAACCAGCAAGAGTATGCTGTTCGCCAGTGCTTTCCCGAGAAAAAGGGAACCCCCAGAAACGGGAGAGGCCACCAACGCATCCAAGCAATCACCTGCCACCTCACGCGCGAAACTGCGATTCAGGATAAGGATGCCGGCAAACAAATAAACAATCCACAGCAGGCCCCCGGATATCTCCCGGACGTCGGTGTCGAACAACCGCTCGAAGGCAAAGCTGAACAACAGCAGGACGGTGACGGTGAACGACAACGCCGCATTCATGACCTCCTTGTTTCGGAGTTCGCTTCGCAGGTCCTTGCCGGCAATCGTCAAAGCCTGTCCGAAAAATTCAGTCACGAGATTTTCTCGTAAAACTCACTTGGCGAGGATTTGAGTTGTTCGTTATTGGGGCCCTGAAAGACGACCCGGCCGCGATCGAGCACTACTACGTCGGTCGCAACTTCAAGGGCTTCCCGCAACTGGTGAGAACAGATCACAACCGTGCGGCCATGCTTTTGGTTATCAACCACCAACGACGTTAACAACGCCGTAGCGCGATCGTCCAAGGCGGTCCACGGCTCATCGAGCAACACAACGTTCGGCTCGTGGAGAAACGCTCGCCCGATCGCCAGGCGCTGGCGCATGCCACGAGAAAACTCGGCCGCTCGAGAGCGCCGGAAGCGTTCCAGGCCGGTCGTTTCGAGCCAGTGGTCGATTTTTCGCGGGGCGTCCTTCACCCGATAAAGTCGCGCGAAGAACTCCAGGTTTTCTTCCGCCGTCAGATCGTTATAGATCCATTCGCCGTGACCCACCATGCCAATCGACGCGCGCCCATTCGCTTCTGGGCCGTCAAACGGGTTCACTTGAATCTGCCCGCGCGAGGCCCGCAGCAGCCCGGCCATCATGCGGAGCACGGTGGTCTTCCCTGCCCCATTGCGTCCAAGCAAAGCGAGAACCGACCCCGGGGAAACGTTGAAGCTAACGTCACGGACGGCAGGGAAATCGCCAAAGTACTTCCAGACGCCCTGGAGGGAAATAACCGGATCACTCATCGTTTTCGGCGACCCGATCGCGAAGCTTTCCGGGCCGGGCCATACTTGCCTTTCGCGACTGCCCCGTCCTTTCCGACCTGCGGGCCCCCGCCGGGTGACGCGGACGGCAACTTCGAACCGAAAAGCCGGAAGAAGCCAACCGCTAGAATCGCACCGGTTATGGCCAACACCCAGGCAAGCTCTCGTGCGACCGGAGCGGGCGCAATCTCGATCTCGGGTGAATCCGGCGCTCCCGTAGGTCCCGACCGCCGCAGACGACCCTGCCCCGAAATGGAAATCTCGAACTCCCTTGCCGGCGGGATTTGGAAGATAGAAGCTTTTATTTCCGGGTGCTCTCCCAGGGAGACCAGGCCTTTGCCTTCCACGGCGACTCCCGGCGGCGCCACCACGTTCGTGGCCAGCCCATCATACAATAGACGCCCGCTATATGAGCCGCCCTCGGATCGAGGTACACGGTAGGTCAATTCGATGTGGTTCTCACCGGGCTTGAGCGCGAAGTCGACGGAATAAATGTCTTCTTCGTTCGTGTCAGACGCTGCCCCTCGCAACGGCATGCCGGCTGGCCCGGTCGTCCTCACTTGGAGCGACGACCGCGCGTCTTTCGTCAGGTGGAAGCGCAACGTGCCGCGGTCGGGATCGCGAAAAGTGCGAGGCGGCTGAGTCTCGTTCGAAAAGGTGAAGAACTCGTTGATCAGGATTTCCCCTTCCCGCGGTTCCAGCAGCAACCCATGAACCCGCGGCTTCAATTCCTCGCCTTCAGCGACGCTGTACACGGTCACGCGGACATCGTCGGTCTGCCCCCCAGGCGCGATGATTTGGCTATAGGAAACGCCTTCGAACTCGGCTCTTAACATCCCATGGACCGCTCGCCCATTCGCTCCCCCGAGCTCTCGGTCGAAGGCGAAACTTCCGTCTGCACCTGTGTAGATCTCGTCGACGGGGGCCATCCCTTGAGCCCCACCGATTTCGATCAGCGTGACCGGAACCCGTGGGACGAAGCTTCCAGTTGTACCGTTGTAGACCCTGCCGTGAACCGCTCCCCAACCAACAACCGGCAGCAGGAGGAAAAGAGCTGGTGCCCAGCGACCCGAAAACCACCGACTGAGTTTCGTCCCCAGTTCTCGCGGGGCGCCGTAGAGGAAACGGAGGGTGCCGCCAGAAAGGGCAGGAGATTCCACGGGCTCTGACCGATACACGCGGGAACTAAACGGAGCCGCACCCGCCGGGGTGCGGTCGATCCCGAGCAAGGCGCTTGGGACAGTCCCAGGTTTTTTCACACACTCTCGCAGCGGCGGCTCCGTTTCCGGTCTCACGTAAGCCTACGCTCCATAGAATTCTCGACCGTCGTACAAGGTTCTACTTGGCGGCACCAACGGCCGCGATCCCAACGAGCTACCCGGACCCGCCTCTACCGGCAGTCAGGACCCGCTCGATCTCGGCCAGAACCCCGGCCAGTTCCTTCTGTAGGTCGAGCTTCGTCTGCTGGTAGTCTTCGTCGGAAAGCTTGCCCATGTGATACTCGGCTTGAGCGTCCCTCAGATTCTCGTAGATCGTGGCCTTCCTGTCCTCGAGATGCTGCGTCGGAGAGGTCGGCTCCGGAGGTGGGATTGAGCTCGGTCGAATCAGTAACGGCAGTCCAAGCGCAACCAGAACCAGCACGATGGAACAAGCGATAAGCATCGGGACCGAGCTTACTCTAGCTCGTCCACGTCCTTCTCAATCTGATCGCGATATTTGGCCAGCACATCCCCACTGGCTTGGGCGGGGACAGTCACGGGATGCTTCGCGCGCCACCTCAACACAACGACCGGCGCGACAATTAGGCCGGCTAGAAGAGCCGCAAAAGGCATGGCCCAACCAAACAGGCCGAAGCCTTCGGCCTGCGGTGATGTCCGCAGCGCCGACCCGAACTTCGCGATCATGTTCTCGATGATAGCCTCAGGCGCCAAGCCGGCTTCCAAGCCGGCTTTGATTTCCGGATTCACCTTTCCTCGGAAACTACAATGCAGCATGTTGCAACCGGCGACCGTATAGGCACACTGAGACGGGCACTGGCATTTAAGCTTTTCGCCCACGGCCCTCACCTTGAGGTACATCTCGTCAGTGGTCGTCACGTTCTCCGCGAAAACCGAGGGCACCACCAGGAGAACGAAGACGCTAGCTTTTCGTAAGAACCGCATGGGCTTCACTCCCTTCTGGGGCCGCAGTCACGATCTTCGGTTTCAAAGGTGCTTGCCTAGCTTTGTTGGGAATGAGCGCGACCAAGGTACCCAGCACCATCACGAACGCACCCAGCCAAATCCAGTTCACGAGGGGGTTGATGTAGGCCTGGATAACCGGTGTCTGCCCGTCATTGGAGGTGCCGGCGTAGACCAAGTACACGTCTTCGTCGAGTCCGAGGCGGATCGCCACGTTAGTCGTAGCTTGCTGGCTGGCGTGGTAAAAGCGCTGCTCGGGCCGCAAGACGTCCAGCAACTCGCCATCCCTTCGAAGTTCCACCACTGCGGCCATGCTGGCATAGTTGCCATTGTCGTCTTCCGCAATTTCCTTGAGGTGGAACTCATACTCGCCTTGCCGCAGCACATCCCCAACAGCCACCTCCGCCTGTCCGACTTGGTTGAACGCGGACCCGGCAAAGCCGACGAACATCAAAACGACGGCCATATGGACGAGGTATCCGCCGTAGCGCCGCGTATTGCGGTGAGTAAGCTCCACGAGTGCACCTGGGTATGAGTTCCCCTGCTTGCGCTGGATCACGCGACCACCCCTGTGGAACTCCATCACGATCGTAATCGCCACGAAAAGACAGAGCGCAAAACAGACGACGGCGTAGAAGTCGCGCATGCCGGCCACGACAAGCGCCACTCCCAGCACCAACGCGGCCAGGGCAGGCCACTGAAAGTTCCGTCGCAAGCTATCGAGTGACGTCCGCCGCCACGCAAACAGCGGTCCGACACCGGTTAGCAGCAGCAACACCAGCGCGATCGGGATGTTCACCTTGTTGAAAAAGGGCGGCCCGACGCTGATCTTCTCGTTCGTGACGGCTTCACTAATCACCGGAAACAAGGTGCCCCATAGCACCGCGAAGCAACTTGCCAACAAGATCACGTTGTTAAAGAGAAAACTTGACTCCCGAGAAAGTACAGAATCGAGCTGGTTCTCGCTTCTGAGGTAATCGAGGCGGTTAAGAATGAGGAAAATGGTGGCGCCGATCCCGAGTGTGAGAAACCACACGAAATAGTCGCCGATCGGCGACCGCGCGAACGCATGAACGGAGCTGACCAGCCCGCTGCGCGTCATCATGGTGCCGAAAATACACAGGAAAAAAGTGGCGGATATCAGCACGATGTTCCACATCTTCATCATGCCTTTCTTTTCCTGCATCATGACCGAGTGCAAAAAAGCCGTCGCCGTTATCCAAGGCAGCAGGGAGGCGTTTTCGACGGGGTCCCAGCCCCAGTAGCCGCCCCAACCGAGTACAACGTACGCCCATTTGGCGCCAAGCAAAACGCCGATGCCTTGAAACAACCACGTAATCATCGTCCAGACCCGAGTCGTGCGGATCCAACGATCTCCCGGCTGCCTGGTAATCAACGACGCCATGGCGAAGGCGAACGGTACCGTAAAACCGACGAAGCCGAGGTACAACATCGGCGGATGGATCGCCATGTAGGGGTTCTGCAGCAATGGGTTCAGCCCGCTGCCATCCGACAGCGACGTTATTTGCGGACCTGCCATCAACACCTGGAACGGATTCGCGACGAAGTTGACCAGAATGAGGAAGAAGACCTGCACGGTCATCATGATCGCCACGACGTAGGCAATCATGTCGCGATGTCTTCGGCGGCTCGTGTAAACCGATACCAGTGAGTAGGTGGCCAGAATCCAGGTCCAAAACAGTAAAGACCCTTCCTGGCCGCCCCACCAAACGGCGAACTTGTACACCGTCGGCAAGTCAGCATTGCTTTTGCCGGCGACAAAGCTGAGCCGGAAGTCGTCCGTGAAAATGTCGTAGAGCAGCAGCCCCGAGGCCGTTGTAATGAGCAACCAAGCCGCCACAACGGCCCGTTGCGAGCTGACTTCCAAGAAGGGATTGCCCCGCAACTTGCCGACGACAGCGGCCACTATGGCGTAGCCGGAAACACACAGGGCAAGAACCAGAGCCAGATATCCGAGGTTTTCCATGCTCTATGGCCTTATGAAGATGTTGCTCTGCCGGCGCTGAAAAAGGGACATCTGCGACCAACCGCTGGAGTCTGTCAGTCCCGCCGTTAACTTTGGCGACCGCGCGGGTTACAGAGACGCCTCGCGGTCTGGTGTGGATTCGTGGACAGGTTTGGCGCCCTCTCCCGGGTCAGCCTCATACTTGGAGGTGCATTTGGCTTGAATCTTGCGTGCCTCGAAGATTTGGTCACCGCGCAGCTTCCCATCACAGAGCGCTTGGGCCCGGTCGCGGAAAGTATCAGGCAGCGGATCGCGCCCGACGTAGACGACGTCCAACTTACGGTCTTCCTGGGTAATGGTAAACTCGACCCGGTCCGCTTTACGCACGATCGATCCCGGCTCGACGTCCCCCCCGACGCGGAGCCGTCTGTCTTGGGCACCCTCCATCGTCTGAAGTTCCTTGACCGTCACGTAGTAGGTCATGTCGCCTTTGAGGCCGGCAAAACCTAGCCACACAAGCACGCCCAAAATGACGACGGTTACAATGCCGAACTTGATCCGCGGATTCATTCTCTGTTACCTCCTTCGACCAGCCGAGGCTGCCTACGTCTCAGTATAGAACCTTGGGATAGTGAAACGCAGAACCAGAGTTGTCCAAAGCAAGATGATCCTGAAGGGGGGGTACTTCCAACACAAGATGGTCCTGAAACGATGGCAGCCGGGAAACGGCACACGGCGGGTGGATGCGAGTCACCAGGCAGCATGCTCAAAGTCTCACGCTGGTCGAGAGGCGCGAGTTTGTAGCCTCCAGCCCGCATTCCTCACCTGACGGTCGAAGCACGCCGATAAGCCCCCACCATTACTGGTTGCGCTTGCTCGCCGTGCTCAACTCAAGTACGCCCTGCATTTTTCAAAAAAACGGGGCACCGAGCGGCGCCCGCCTTGTACTGACGCCCAAACAGACCCGCCCCGGCGCTCAAACGAGGCAACACCTACCTGGGAGAAGCCGCCTCGCGCGTGGTTCATCTTAGACCCAGGCTTACCGAAGCCTTCTTTGGAGCCTTTGCCAACATTTACGTGAACTACATCGATACGATCCGGGCCCGGCTCGAAGGCCGCCAGCCGACTGAACTCGAGCTCGACTTCCCTACCGTTTACGACGGCGCCCGCGGCGTGCGGTTTATGGAGCAAGGTTGTCGAGAGCGGCCAAAGCGATCGCAAGTGGACCCCTTTCTAACGTAATGCTGGGGGCCGCTGGCTGGCAGCCCTTTTGTTTCCTGGTTCGCGAGAGCCTGGAGTTGAAGGCCACGCGTCACTCAGCAGCGGAGCAGGAGGAACCGGCATCGGACGTGAGAGCGGGACGAAAACCTTGCACCGCAGCCGTCGCTTCGGATACCCTATACCCGTTTCGGGATGGCCAGACGCAGATACTGGTTAGTCCTAATCGCTTGACCGAATCGAAGGAGGAAAGAACGTGTCAGAAACCGAGGGTATAACACTCGGCAACGCCGGCTACGGGCTGAGGCACTTCAGCATGCGGGAATTCTTCGAAACCTCAAAGAAAATGGGACTCCCCGCAGTGGAAGTTCACTATGGCTGGCTAGTCGGCGAAGCGAGCAATGCCATCCCGGTGGACTACACAGCTCAAGACATCGAAGACGTCAAGCAACTGTCAGCCGAAACCGATGTTACCGTTGCTACTCTCGCCAGCGGAGCTGTCGTCGAGTTGCAAGGGGAGACAGCGATACCGCGGACCCAACAAATCAAAAAGGCGATCGACTTAGCGGACGCCCTGGACGCTCGTGTGATTCGCGTCTTCACCGAGCACGACGTCACCGAGTCACAACATTACGTTCTGCCTGAGGAACTGGTCAGCGAGAAACTCTACGATACCCTCGCCGCCGCGTTTAACGAAGTTGGAAAGTACGCCCACGAGAAGAACGTCGCCATCGCCATCGAAAACCACGGCGGCTCATCGGCAACCGGAGCCGGCATGAAGAAGCTCCTTGACATGGTCCCCTATCAGGAAGTGGGCGTCACCTACGATGCCGCCAATTACGCCGCCAGCGGCTCAGACCCGTACGAGGCTTTGCTGACCATCGGGGACCGTGTCCTCTATACCCACTGGAAGGACGTCTCTCGAACCAACGGCAAGATTGCATATGAAGCTTTCGGCGAGGGGATCATCGATTGGCCGCCGATCGTCAGCTACCTACTGGAATCTTTCAACGGGCTCTGGTCCATCGAGTATGAACTCAAGGTCGAGGCCGGCCTGGAAAGACTTATCGATGGCACCCGCCGAGGCGCCGAGAACCTGCTGGAGGTCGTCCGGAGCTGCCGGCGACAGTAAATCGCCTGCCTTTTCATGAAGGTCGCCGTCGGAACAAGGCCCACTTTCCGACAAGCCGCTCCCAAGCGCACGCGCGCTTACTCGCGTGAAATCAGAAACGAGTGAAACGGCTTGAAAGCACATGACGCCTCGATCCTGGCGCCCTCCCCGATCGAACTCCACCGCCTAGCAGAAATCCCAACACGGAAACAGTTCCAAAATCTAACAGAAAATGCTGCCTACTCGATTCAAGGCGGGCCTCCTGTCGGCCGTGGGATGTCGCTTGGCTCGCGATCCCTTCAACCTCAGGCCGCTTCCGCCCTCTTCGCTACCCTAGCTTGGACAAGTCAGCAGCATGCCGTGGCCCTACAATTTGTCGCCACTTTCGTCACCAGCTGCTAGCGCTCAATGACCTTGGGAACTTTGAAATGCCCCGCACCTGGCGTGGGGGCTGCACCGAGGGCGGTGTCGGGAGGGAAACTGCTCCTCGGGGCGTCATCGCGAAGCGTGGCGGTTTCGCTCCCGGGGTAGAGAACTTGAGCCATCGGCTCGACCTTCGATGTATCGAGCTCATTGAGTTTTTCGACGTAGGTCAGGATTTCCGCCAAGTCCTCGGAATGCTTCTTAACTTCGTCGTCGGTGAGCCGCAGGTTGGCCAGCTCGGCGATGTAACGAACCTCTTTATCAGTAATCTTCACGCTTGTTACCGTTTTCGGCTGGTTCGGTAGCTGCGCTTCCCCGGCGAACCGGCTGTAGGGCCATCCATTTCCTGAGCCGCCAAGGCGCGCCCAGGCGGCCGCGAGGCCGGGACCTTCACCCGGAAATCAATCCCTTCAAGAAGCGTCTTGCCCAGCGCAGCGTTCAGCCTCGCGGTAATCTCGCGGCTCATCGCGGCGAGTTGACGACGCCAATCGTGACCCTCGACGTCGACCACCAGCTTGCCGTGGTACAGCCGAATCGGCCGTGTCCGGCTTGCAATCCGGGCGCCTACCGTGGGCGCCCAGACGGCGAGGACGATTTGCTCGTCTCGCTTTTCCGGTTTCGTGCCGTCACGGTAGATTTTCGCCAGGATGTTCTGTGCGCTTTCCAAACCGCCCCCGGAAGACGGGATTATTCTAGCACGGGGTTTGGCGGCGACCCGTCGGCCCCGGTTACGGAACCTGAATCCCGAATAAGGCTTTGAGGATCAGCGAAGTCTCCAAAGACGAACCTCGTGCTACCTCGCTCTTCCGCCGACAGGATGAAATCGTAGGTCCCGACGCTGCCGTACCGCTTGAATTGGACCCAGCCACGATAGAGGCCCACCTTGGGGAACCTTGCCGTGAACGTTACGTAGCCGGTTCGAGCCGCCACGTCACCACGCTCAACCGGGTGGGAGTGCACGAAGGTCACGGTATCCTCGTGGACCAGCACTAGATGACCCAAGGCGGCGAGGTAGGTCTCGAGATCGTCAACCGGCTTGCCGGAAGCGGCGTCCTTCAGACGAAAATCAAACAGCATCGACTCGCGCGCCGGCGCGACACCGCCCGCCAGCCGCAATGTCACTTCCATCCCTTCCGCTGTCTTCGTGAAGGACCGAGCTTCCGCCGGGGCCGCTCGAATGTTGAATTCTTTGCCTGGCTCGCCCGCGACCAGAAGTTTCGCGATCAGGACTTGAGAGCCGGCCGATTGAGGTGCGACGTCCGCGAACAGGTGGTACTCACCAGCGGAGGGAAACACGTGGGTCAACCGGAAAGTTCCGTTGCCGTCGTGTTTCGGGTGCTCGTGACGGTAGCTGCCGAGGTCCTTTCTAACGATAAAGAGGTGCATCAGCCGGTCGTGGGCGATGTCGAAGGACGAGACAACCACCGTCTGCTTCCGCGAAAGAACTTGGAAGACCAGCGTAACCGGTTGTCCTGCCTCGGGTTCCGCCGGGTCCGCCCGCAGCCTCAATTCGTAGGGTGGTGGAAGCCGTTCGCGATCCGGCGGCGGTTCGTCCTTGACATCCAGCGGGAACTCCAACTTGAAGACCTGTCCTTGGGGTGGCGCTACCGATAGCCGAAGTAGGTACTCCCCTCCATGTGGGAAAGTCGGATGGACACCCCACTCCCCGACAACGCTTTCCTTGTGCGCGAACTCCTTGATCTTGGGCATCGACGGCATAGACGGCATCTCGATTGCGGCCAGCACGACGCCTTCCGTGAAGGGTTCGGGGTCCGAATTCGGTTCTGTTTGGCTGCTATGCATGATGCGGAACTCGATGTCTCGCTCTTCCTGCGGCCACAGCCCTCCATGCGGCAGGCGCATGCCGACTTCAAGAGGGCCTACGCGCTTCACGACCATCTGCTGCGCTGCTGCGGTTGAGCCGGCGAGCACGACAGCCAGCACGCGAGTCACGTATCGAAGACGGAGATTTAGCACCGGCTTTCCCGAAGACGAGCCTGGTTCAAGCTCGTTCCTATCCTAGCCGGTTGTCGGCGGGAGTCCCAACGAGTCGAGAAAACGGTCGTGCGGCGACATCGCAAAGGAGCACTGCGGTTTGTACCGGCGAAAGTGCCTCTGGTACTTTAACGACTGATAGGCCGCGCCGCCAGATTTCAAAGGTTCGGACATTATCAGCGGAGGACATCGTTCCCGAAGCAAGCAGTATGGTGTCGGGCACTTTAGCGGAACTCTCCGAGAACGCCGTCGTGGTGGTCATTCGGCTGCGGTCATTGGGTGACACGGTGCTCACGACACCGGCGCTGTCGCTGCTCAAGCGGGCCCGGCCCGACTTGCGGATCGCGATGGTCGTGGAGCGCCCGTTTGACGCGCTGCTCACGGGGAACCCCGACATCTGGAGCGTCTTGCCCGTAAACGAAAAGGTGGGCGGGAGAGGACTTTTCGGAGCCATCCGCCAAGTTCGCAAGCTGCGACCCGAACTGTGCTTAAACTTGCATGGTGGTGCGACAAGCGCTTGGCTGACGGTTTTCTCCGGGGCGCGTGTTCACGCCGGTTTTGGGCATTTTCGCTTTCAGTTTATCTACAACGTGGCCATCCCTCGTGCTCAGCAGGTTCTTCGACGCGGCTCCGATGATCCTGTTCACACGGCTGAGCACCACGCATCAGCCATTTTTCACCTGGGTGCGCCTGAATCTGAGATCCCGAGAGCGGTACTGCGGGCCGACCCCGGCCGCCAAGACCGCCCCTACGCGGTTCTCCATGTGACGGCCTCCTACTTCACCAAGCAGTGGCCGAGCGAGCGTTTCCGTCAGATTGGTGCGTTTCTTCGCCAGGCGCATCGTCTCGAGCCGATCATGATCGCCGGCCCAGGCGAGGGATCGGTCTTGGCTGAGCGCGCTGACTTCACGTGCCTCGATAGCCTGTCGATCGGCGATCTCAAGTCGCTGTTGGCGGGCGCGCAGCTTTTCGTCGGCAACGATTCCGGCCCGGCCCACGTGGCGGCCGCCTTCGATGTGCCCTGCGTCGTGATCTTCGGCTCGTCTAACTCCGCGGTTTGGGGCCCCTGGAGGACGCGGCACGTAATTGTCGAGACGCCCTGGGACTGCAAGCCGTGTCCGGGCGACCGCTGCTACGCTTTCGATGAGCCACGCTGTATCCTGTCGGTAGAAGTGGCATCTGTCGAGGCGGCGATCGACAAGCTGCTTGCCGGCGCGTCTTCGGCCGGCTCGCGGCCAAGTGTCGCCCTGCGATGAGTGAATTGCTCCACCTGCTGAGCTACATCAGGCCCTACTGGCACCGCCTTGGGGTGGCTGTCATCTTGATGGCCATCGTGGGGGCCTGTCACGGGCTGGTGGCCCTGCTGATCGGACCCGTATTCGATCGGGTTTTGAACCCGGCGTCTGCTGAAGCCCCGGTTGTGCTTTACGAAGTACCGTTCTCAGGCCTGGAAGTCCACTTGAACGACCTGGTTCCGTCGTGGGTTTCGAATGTTTGGACTATGGTTGCGATCGGGATTCTGGCGGTCTTCATCGTAAAAGGGCTGTGCGACTTTTTCGGCAATTATTTGATCAACTACGTCGGCCTGGCCGGGGTCCGGAATCTTCGCAACGAGGTCTACGGGGTAGTTCTCAACCAGTCCCCCGCGTTTTTCCAACAGCGTCATACGGGCAAGCTGACTTCGTCGCTGGTCAACGACGTCGAGAAGATCCAGTTGGCGATGTCACACATTCTGGCGGACTTGCTGCGGCAGAGCTTTATCGTGATCGCGCTGCTGTCGATCCTAGTCCAAACAGATTGGATTCTGGCCGCCGTCAGTCTCACGGTATTGCCTTTCGTGTTGGTGCCCACGTCGCGCATCGGTCGCCGCATTCGGAAGACTACCCGCCGCGCTCAGGATCAGCTCGGCGAGATGACCCAGATTCTACAGGAGACGATTTCGGGCAATCGCGTGGTGAAGGCATTCAGTATGGAGGGCTTCGAGCTAGGGCGTTTTCGTGTCGCCGCGGAACGCCTGTTTAGAACCAATCTGCGCTACGTTCGCCAACAGGCCGTCGCGTCCCCTCTGATCGAAATGTTTGGAGCGCTAACGATCGTGGGGCTGCTGACCTACGCGCGCAACCAGATCAAAGCGGACGAGATGACGGCGGGTGAATTCACCACATTCGTGGTGGCCCTGCTGATGCTCTACCAACCGATCAAGCGGCTGAACGGAATCTATAACATCTTTCAGCAGGCCCTCGGCTCAGGCCAGCGCGTGATGGAGTATCTGTCTCATCCGCATGATGTGAAAGAGGCCGCGGATGCGACCGTGCCGGCACCTTTTTCTCGGTCCATTGAGTTTCAAGCGGTCGGTTTCCGCTATCCCGATTCGCGGGGTGAGACAGCCCTTCGGAACGTCAGTTTCACGGTCAACGCAGGCGAGATCGTGGCCCTTGTCGGCCCCAGTGGGTCAGGCAAGACGACTCTAATCAACCTGCTTCCGCGCTTTTTCGATCCCTCGGAAGGCCGTATCCTCATCGACGGGCAAGATATCCGCGCTGCAAAACTGAAAGCTCTTCGCGATCAGATAGCCCTGGTGACGCAAGAGACCTTCTTGTTTGATGACACGGTCTTCAACAACATCGCCTACGGTCGGCCCGACATTCCGCGTGAAGCCGTTGAGCGCGCGGCTGAGATGGCCATAGCGGCGGAGTTTATCGCCGCGCTGCCCGAAGGCTACCAGACTCCCCTGGGAGAGCGCGGCCACCGCCTGAGCGGTGGCCAGCGGCAGCGAATCGCCATTGCTAGAGCATTTCTGAAGAACGCCCCAATTCTGATCTTGGACGAGGCCACTTCGCACCTGGATAGTGAGGCCGAGCGCCTCGTTCAGAAAGCGCTTGCCAATCTTTTGGAAGGCCGCACGGCCATTGTCAGCGCTCACCGGCTCTCGACCATCCGCAGCGCGGATAAGATCATGGTCATCGATGAGGGAGAAATCGCCGACGTGGGAAGCCACCGGAGTTTGATGCGCCGCAACACACTTTACCGCCGGCTGTGTGAACTCCAATCGGTGGAGCAGTTCAGCGAATCGTCCACTTGAGAGATGCCGCGCGAAGGATCTTCCGCGACGGACCGTCTTGAGAGCCGGTCATCTGACAAACCATCCCTATGCCATTCAGCATGACCGGATACGCGCAGGTGAAGCACGAGAGTGATGAAGTGTCACTGTCGATCAGGCTTCGGAGCGTGAATCATCGTTCTCTAGATCTGCAATTCCGGATTCCGCCTGATCTTGAACCGCTCGAAGGCCTGATTCGGAAAACCCTGAAGAGCAGTGTGCGGCGCGGCCAAATTCAGATCAACATGTCGTTGCGGTGGAGTGAAGCGGCGACTGCCGTGTCGATCAACCGACCGCTGGTCGATGCTTATTTGAAGGCTTATCGCGAGCTGGCCGGCGCCCATGGCATCGTGACCGAGCCTGACTTGAACGCGATCTTGCGCGTGCCCGGGGCGCTGACCTATGAGACTGATCAGCTCGATGACCGGCGGAGGTTGCTTCTGCAGGGGGCTCTCGAGGGGTGTCTGTCGCAGGCAACGGAAGAGCTGAATCGAGTCCGACAACTCGAAGCGGCCGGCATCGTTGAGCAAATCAAGCAGCGTGCCGAGTCGATCGGCAAGGACGTCCGACAGCTCGAGACCGTCCGGCTCGACACGATTCCCTTGTTTCAAGAGCGTGTTCGTGTGCGGCTGAGCGAGCTGATGGACGGAATCGATCCCGATCCACAGCGAATCTTGCAAGAAGCCGCCGTACTGGCCGACCGCGCTGACATCAGTGAAGAGTTACAGCGGCTTTCGGCTCACGCTGATCGCCTGAAGCAAATGCTAGAGGAAGACGACGACCTTGGCAAACCGATTGACTTCTTGGCTCAGGAGATGAACCGCGAGACCAACACCCTGCTTTCAAAGACTACGCCGCTCGGTCGGGCCGGTCTGGCAGTCACCGAAGTCGGCCTTCGGCTGAAGGCCGAGATCGAGAAGATCCGCGAGCAAGCTCAAAATCTGGAATAATGCAGTCCAGTGTCGATGGTCTTTATCATCTCGGCTCCTTCCGGTTCCGGGAAATCTACCCTAGTTCAGCGTCTCATCAACCGCGAAGATAATTTGGAGTTCTCGACCTCGGTAACGACCCGCCCGCGCCGGCCCGGCGACGTGGACGGCAAGAGTTACGATTTTGTCAGCCAAGAGGAGTTTCTCCGCATGCGGAATGATGGAGAGCTGTTGGAATGGGCCGAGGTCTTCGGCGAGTTCTACGGTACTCCTCGCAAAAGTTTGGATCTTTCAGCCCAGCGCGGACACGACCTCATCCTGGACATCGACGTGCAAGGTGCGGCACAATTGAAGAAGAAGCTCCCCGAGGCGGTGACGATTTTCATCTTGCCGCCGTCGAAAGAGGAGTTGGAAGCTCGCTTGCGGAATCGGTCTTCGGACCCGGATGAGGTCGTCGAGCGCCGCCTTCGAGAAGCCACCCAGGAAGTCTCCAACTACCTCGAGTACGACTACGTTTTGGTTAACGATCAGTTGGAGGAATCTTTCCAGACCTTGCATGGCATCCTGGAGGCCGAGCGCTGCCGCAAAGATCGAGTGCGGCCGCGGATTCGGTCGATTCTTAAGAGCTTTGGAGTGAACTCAGAAAGTGAGTGAAGAATGAGTGAAAAGGCCGAAGGAGCCCGACTGCGCATCGAGCAAGAAGCCGCCAAGCCTTCTGATCTGCCTTGGTTCGTCCCAAGCGACGATGAACGGAGCGTCTATCGTTTCATCATCGCGGCAGCTAAGCGCGCGCGGCAATTGCAGGCCGGCGCGCGGCCGTTGATCTCGACGACTTCCCGTAAGCCGACTAAGATCGCGATGGAAGAGATTCGTGAGGGGGAAGTCGCCGTCGAGTCTGCCCCACAAGAAGAACCGGAAACGGCCGAGGAGCCTGTCTCCGAATAACACTCCCAGCGGCCTTGGCTAGCCCACGGTACGGGATCAATGATCAACGATTCCGCCAGCCCTAGAAAAATAGTCCTCGCCGTGACGGGCGGCATCGCGGCCTACAAGTCCGCGGAGCTGGTTCGTCTTCTGAAGGAACGCGGAGACCGTGTGCAGGTCGTCATGACCAAGCACGCCCAGGAATTTATTCGGCCCATGACGTTCGCCGCCTTGAGCGGAGAGAAGGTCATCACCGATCTGTTTTCTGACTCAGGCAGCGAGGAGACTCTGCAAAGCGCCATCGAGCACATCGGTGTGGCCCAGGAGGCGGACTTGTTGCTGGTCTCCCCGGCTACCGCTGACATCCTTGCGAAATTCTCCCACGGCATCGCTGACGACTTCTTGACCACGATGTATCTGGCGTTCACCGGGCCGGTCGTAGTCGCTCCGGCGATGAACACGAACATGTGGAATCATGCGGCCACTCGAGCGAATCTGGCGGCCTTGCGGGAGCGAGGAGTCCGCGTGGTCGATCCGGACGAGGGTTCTCTGGCCTGCGGCATGATCGGCCCGGGACGTTTGGCCGATCTCAACCTGATCCTCGCCGAGGTGGAAGACGCTTTGCGATCCGGTCGCGATCTGGCCGGGGAGACCGTGCTGATCACGGCCGGGCCGACGCAAGAGCCTGTCGATCCAGTGCGGTTTCTTTCCAATCGTTCCAGCGGGCGGATGGGTTTTGCCCTAGCCGAGGAGGCGATCGCAAGGGGAGCCCGCGTGACACTAATCAGTGGCCCGGTGGCTTTGCTGCCTCCTTCGGGGTGCGAGTTTATTCCCGTCCAAACAGCCGTGGAGATGCACGAGGCGGTTCTACGCCGGCTTCGTGAATCCACGATTGTAGTCATGGCGGCCGCCGTCGCCGACTATCGCCCCGCCTCCGCGGGAGCAAGCAAGGTCAAGAAGCGGTCTTCGGGATGGAACCTCGAGCTCGAACCTACCCCCGACATTCTGGCCGACGTGGCGCAGCGAAAGGGCGAACAATTCGTCGTCGGCTTCGCGGCGGAAACGGAAGATCTTCGCCAAAACGCGGAACGCAAACTGCGTTCGAAAAATTGTCATCTGCTGGTTGCCAACCTCGTTGGGCCCGCCGCCGAGGATGGCGGCTTTGATTCCGACATGAACCAAGGCCTGCTACTGGCCGCCAACGGCGAAGCGATCGAGCTGCCTCGTAGCTCGAAGCGCGAGATGGCGAGGCGAATCTTCGACCGGGCTCTTCAGGTGCGCCCGCTGTTGGAAAAGGTTCGCGTCTAGGATGCGAGCGTACTTGAACGGTGCGTCAGGGATTTAGGGGCGTGATTCATCGCGCCCAATTGCCTTGCAAACTCTCGGCCGGCTGAATTCGGTGGCGACAAACACTCCTGTTTGTCCTCGTTGGCAGTGCAGACAAGCTTCAGCTTGTCGGGGGCGTGATTCATCGAGCCCGCTTGCCGACATACTGTACGCTAGGCGATGTACGCAAACTGTTGCCGCGAGCCGTCCGGGCCTTTCGCCTCATCCACCGCGGTCGTGGTGAGAAACGTGCGCTAAACATGCGCGACCGAACTACGGAGTACTAAGCGTGGCAAGCTCGCTTCGTCGCTATCTTGAGTTTTATCGCGATTTGGGGTTTGAGGACCTCTATCTTCCGGAAGGACTTGCGCCAAGATTCAGACGCTCGGCCCAACGGAACGTGGCGGCACCGCAAGGCGTGGCCATCGGAAACCAGGCGGACTCCCCCGGCGTCGATACCCCGCTCGCCCACCCGGACTCGGCCTCCCGTGCACCAGACGCGTCGAAACTACCCAGGCCGAACCTGCCTAATCTACCCACGCAACCGGCGAAAGATCTATTCTCTGGGAGCCGTAACGAAGCCGACACCTCAAAGGATCCGCTGACCGTGTTGCAGGAAATTCAAGCCGATATGGGCGACTGCACTCGTTGCCGCCTGCACGAAGCTCGCTCGAAGATCGTCTTCGGCAGCGGCAACCCGAATGCGAAGGTCGTCTTCGTAGGAGAGGGCCCCGGCGCCGATGAGGACGCGCAGGGCCTTCCCTTCGTGGGACGGGCCGGGCAGTTGTTGACGCAGATGATCAACAACACCGCGTCTCGCGAGGGCATCGCGATTCAGCGGGCAGATGTCTATATCTGCAACGTGGTCAAATGCCGCCCGCCCGACAACCGCACCCCCGAGCCCGACGAAATGAAGACCTGCGGCCAGTTCCTTGAACGCCAATTGGAAGCGATTCGTCCGAAGGCCATCTGCGTGCTGGGAGGCACGGCGGCGAAATTCTTGCTCAGCGCAAAGCAGGGTATCACGCGAATCCGGGGCAATTGGCACGAGTGGCACGGCATTCCCGTGATGCCCACCTACCACCCGTCCTTTTTGCTGCGCCCCTACGCCCAAGACAAGAAGCGCGAAGCCTGGCAAGACCTGCGAGCGGTGCTGCACTACGCGTACGACTAAGAGGACCGTAGAGCAGGTCTGGGCGGTCGTTTCGCCAAGACCCGAGGCTTCTGGCTCGGTTACCTAGTCCCGATCACTCACCGCCCACCGACCTCACTGAGGGTTCGGCTTTTGGTCTCTTTTCCAGAATGCAGGTCGATCGCAGGCTTAGGTGTTCCCGTGTGCCCTCAGTGAATCAAAACGGGACGAGAGAAAAACTACCCAGCGCCTTGCTGGGCGAGCTCCGCCCAAGAGCCGTCACAGGGTCCGTCTGATTCTGACACTCCTACCACGGGCGTCTCTGAGCGGACTCGCTATGGACCCGATCTCTACTAGTCCCGAGACCTGCGGGTCTTTGGATGGTCATATGTATTTAGCCTCCTGCGTGTCATTTTGAACCTATAATCATAATATAGTTTTGTCTTGACAACGCCCGCGTCGGGGTGCATACTAGGGCTGGAAAGAAATCGAGACAAGCCTTGCTGGTCGCGCGTTGGGCGCGACATTCGGCTCGGAAAGGAGGTCGCCATAGAACCACCCGTGATCTGCAGGCGGCCCAGTGGCGCACCACGGCGTTACAGCTCAGCTTGATTTCAAAATGTGGTCAGGCTTGGGTGTAACCCGTTGATAGGACTTAACTGGGGCCACGTGTTCGGACACAGCCCAAAGACTTAAAGTCAACGAGATTATCGATCGCTGGGTAACCAGTGGGCCGCCGTACAATGCTCGTTTCCTCCAGACCCCTCTCCCGCTTGTAAGTCCTACATTCGCTCTAGTTGCCCGGTAGCTCTCGCGTGGCTTCGAAGATATCCCGGTGCGCCGTCTCGACAATCGACACCACAGCCGGGTGCTTCAGCTTCCGCTCGAGAGAGATCGCGTAGAACCGTTCCTGTACGGATTCCAGCCGTCCGACGACATTGACACCGTATTGCTGCTTGACCTGCTTTTCAATCGCAGTAGGCGCCGCAAATAGGCCAACCCCGGCCTGGCCAAACACTTTCAGCAATTCTGGCCGACCGAGAAGATTTCATCTGCGTAGCCGTATACGAGTCGACCAGTCTCCGTAAGAGCAAGCTTTCTTTGACTGCGGTTGAAGAGCTCGTGACCCAAGGCATTCTCGAGCGCGCGAAGTTGAGCCGAAACCGTCGGCTGGGCCAAGCTCAGCTCCTTACAGGCGGCCGTGATCGTGCCTTTTTTCGCAACGACCCAAAAGTAGAGAAGGTGATGATAATTGAGCCAGGTCATACGCTTATGATACATCTAAAAAACCTATGTATCAGTTCAGCATTTTCTATTTTTCAATACTGTGCACGGGCTATATAATGTGCCTAACAACTTGGTCATTCCGAAGAGCCTAAGGGACTGCGGGCAGTTCCGTATTAGGGTTGGGGAGGGCGCCATGTGTGAAGGTTACGAAGAAGACCTCGATATGTACTGTGAGGTGCCGGACTTTCCACCGGACCGGCTCGACGCCCAAGCGCTTTTGCGTCCGATCAGCGATCTGAGCTATCCGAAGCGCCCTCCCCGCGTTGAACCCGGCACCAGTGTGGCAGAAGCTCTAGCAGCAATGGCCGAGGAGAGGGTCGGCGCCGTACTTGTAGTCGCGGGTGGCAAGCTGGCCGGCATCTTATCCGAGCGTGATGTCCTGACAAAACGTCTCTACGAAGGGAAGGACCTCGATCGACCGGTGCGGGATTTTATGACGCCGGATCCGGAGTGCCTGACACCCTATGATTCCATCGCCTTCGCCCTGAACCGCATGGCGCAGGGTGGTTATCGTCATGTACCTCTGACGAACGCGAACGGAGATCCTGTTGGAGTTCTTCCCATGCGAGATGTCGTCGGCTACATGGCGGCCTTCTTCCCGCGAGAGGTGCTCAACACACCACCGCATAGCGAATGCAACCCGCCTGACCGACGGGCCGAAGGAGGCTAATTCCCCGCACTGCAGCCCTAACTCGGAACTGTACCGAACTGAAAAGAGAACTCCCCGGAACCAGAGCATGATTTCAAAGAGACTGCTGGAAGAAATAGAGCGCCAAGCCCCAAAGTTGACGGGGGAACTAATCGAGGCCATCCGTCGAGAGGACCGAGCCGAGGCCTATCATGCCTTCGCCACCGAAAAGCTTCGCGAACTGGCGGCTGATTTGTATCAGAATCTTGGCGGATGGCTACATTCCCGTAGCGAGTTCGCGTTGGAACAGCACTACGTAAAGATCGGGCGAGACCGGTTTCACTTCGGCATTCCACTGGACCAGGTGATCTTTGCGCTGACTTTTTCAAAGGCAAAGCTGTTGCAGTTCATCGACGGGAGCATTGCCGGCGACTCATCCGAGTTGAGCCTTGAACTGCAGTTGGTATCATCGATCTCCCATTTCTTCGACAAAGTGATTTATCACGTGGCGGCCGGCTATGAGGACGCGAGAAAGGCCGTGGAAGGTGCTGAGCGCTCAGTCGGCGTCGCAAAAGCTCACAGGAACCACACAGTCGCCGCAGTAGATGTATCGCAGGAAGAATTGAACTTGCCTATCAGCCGCGGTGGAGAGATCGGTGAGACCTCGGGCTGAACCGCACGCAGGACTTACATAGGACACCGACGGACACATAGGCTTTACGAAATAGGTTCTCTTCGACCATCTCAGGACGTCTGAGCCATGCTAGAAAGCGTCAGAGACCTATGCCGCTTCCGGGTCCGTGCCCTCGACGGCAAGGTGGGCAAGGCGGCCGACTTCTATTTCGACGATTCGACGTGGTCGATCCGTTATCTGGTGCTCAACACGACCGGGTGGATCTTTGGCCATCGCGTGCTCATTCATCCTGACTGTCTCGGCCAGCCCGACGGTTCAGTGCGGGTGCTGCCAGTTTCGTTGACGAAGGAAGAAGTGAAAAGTCGCGGCGCCATCGGTCACGATGAACCTATCTCCTATCAGCTGGAACAATTGATGATGGATCGATACGGTGGGTCGGCGCGGTGGCGCGGCGGGGGTCCCATGGCCCCTCTTCACGGAGCGGTGTCCCGGCAAGCGCTCGCGGTGGCCGAGGCGGATCAAGTCGAATCCACTCGTGTCGACTCTGAGGCCGCCCACCACTTGCGTAGCGCCCAGGAGGTCTTCGGCTACCAGATCGAAGCCCTTGATGGTCCGTTAGGCTGCCTGCAAGATCTTCTCGTTGGAGATGGCCATTGGGTGATTCGTTACTTGTTGATCGACACCAAGAAGGCTTCCATGCCCAATCCGCGTGTGCTGATTCCGGCTTCCTGGGTAGAGCACCTCAGCTGGGGGGAATCGCGCGTTCATTTACGTATCCGCCGAGACAAGATCAAGCACAGCCCGCGGTACGAGCCGGCGTCTCACAGTCATTCGCGGAAACCCAAGCCATTCCTATGGCCGTAGTACTGACTACCTCACACGACACCTGGAGGGAGGCCCTTCATGCCGCAAGACAGCTTCGAGTTCCGCATATCCGTCAGACGGCTACTCATCGGACTGCTGATTACGATCGTTCCCATCAGTCTCTTTGCCCTCTACACGATTTCGACGACTACGGATGAGCTGGAGGCGGCGATCGGGTCACACTTCAAAACGATCGCCGAAGTAACCGCCATTGACCTTGCGCAGTTCATTCGTCGGCGCGTAGAACTGGTCACCCTTATAGCGGCTGACCCGTTAATTGTCGAAGCGAATCAGGCATCCAATCAGTCGTATAAGGGAGTGAGCGAAGAAGCACTTGCCACGAGGATTCAAAGGATTGAAGACGGTTGGAACACGCCGGCGGCAAGGCCGCGGCTAGCGCGGATACTCACATCAAGCGCATCTTTGGCGCTACGCCGCTACGTACAGGTCGACCCCTCTTTCCTTCGGATCAACATCA
The DNA here is from genome assembly GCA_965222095.1 of Bryobacterales bacterium. Lineage (GTDB taxonomy): Bacteria > Acidobacteriota > Terriglobia > Bryobacterales > UBA6623. The sequence continues at coordinate 267,543 of CBDCTD010000002.1, read as the reverse complement.
CCGACATGAGGGGTGGGACGGTCACAGCCACTCGGAAGCCCTTCGATTACTTTCAGGGCGATGAGGAGAGTTGGACGAATATCTATGCCGGGGGCCGCGGAGCCTTGGGTCTGACGGAAATCCACTACGATGAGGTGACCAAAGCCAATCATATTAGCATCGGAGTTCCTGTCTTCGAGCAAGGTGAAGGCCCGTTTGCCGGTGTCGTGCACGCCAACGTCAATGTGATCGGCCTCTTTCCCCTCATCAGCAAAGCTGACCTCGGCCCACACGTGCGAACCCTGTTGGTCAACCAGGACAGTACGGTCATTGCTGGACCTAATGTCAGCTTTTCCACGAAACACAAGTCCGAGGAGTATAAGGCTGTTATCGACGCCTTGGGTACCCCGCAGGGGCGTCGGGCCGGCTATCTCGTACGCAACTTGGAAGGGGAAGGCGAGACTCTCATCGCCTTCGCCGACACCGGCCTGGGAGGCGACTACGAGGCGCTAGGTTGGACGGTGATAATCGCTCAACCGACCCGGGATGCGTTCGCGCCTATAGTCAACGTTGAACGCTTCATCCTGTGGATGGCTTTCGTCTCCCTGGCGGCTGTGATTGTCTTGGCGGTCTATTTCTCACTCCACAGGAAGGGCGAGATCGCAGGAATCGGGAAAAGCCCCACAGTCGAGCAGTCACCGAAGGCAGCCGTCGGATAGGGCCACTCACAATTCGCTCGCGGCTCCGATTCGCCCGTCTGGACCGCTCGCTCCACTCGTGGCTCGCTGCAACGCGATGGGATATCAGGGGCGGAGCCCTTGGCCAGTTAGTCCCCGTTGCAAGAGAAGGACTGCGAGGCCGCTTTCGACAAATGTGTCCGTAGTCGCTGCTGCGGCACAATCCACCTACTGGATTGCCATCGTCACAGAGGGGCTTATTTGACCAGCCACGCTCAGGATGACCGGGACTTCATCTCCCGGTGCCACGCCTTGCGGTACGAAGGCGTTGATTTGGTACAAACCACTGAAGCCTGGTGTCAGGCCCGAGAAGAACACATTCGCCGGTACGTATGTCGTTAGAAGGCGTCTCCGACAACCCGGCGGGCGTGTTCTTGGCTTTGTTTGCGCCGGTCTGGTTGTTGGTCCGGCGCCGCGGTGCAAATTTCGCCGAGCGCGCGTGTCTGTTCTTCGCGATCCTGACCTTCCTCTACTGGGGTTTCATGTGGGCGTTCATTCGATATGCAATCCCGATGTTCTTTATCTTTTACGCCTTGACAGCAGGCCGGGTGGTCGAGCTAAGGCGACAGAGCGGCCGAATGTTGCGAACGGCGATCACCGCGGGATTGATCGCTTGCCTACTATCCTCCGTCACCGTCACGGCACGTTATGAGATCAACATGCCGCAGCTGCAGTATCTGGCCGGGGGGGTTGTCGAAGCGGGAGTTTCTGCTCCGAGCGAACCGCTTCTACGCATCAATCGAAAAGCTCAGCCGTGTCGCTCGTCCTGGCGAGCGAACCCTTAGCGTGAACAACGCCGCTGTGCTTTACGCGCCGGACCCAGTGCTGTTTTCTTACACGTACTCTCTGGCCAGAACTCGGGCGGCCAAGTGGGCGCGCTCGTGGATACTCAAGAGACTCGCCGAAGGGGACTATCGCTACCTGATCATCCCTACCTACGTTAGGGAGTCCTACCTACCGGCGGTAAGTCGGCTGCGCAAGTTGGAACTCGTACATGAGGACCCCCACTTCCTGCTCTACCGCCTGAGCCCGTCTTGAGCGGATGGGCCGGTGTTGCGGGTCACCTTCGGCCGGGGGTGAAGGGCGCTAGAGAGCGTCGGGTTGGATGTCCTGGTCACGCGAGTTCCAAAAGCTGCGCATGCTGACGGCCCAAGCGAGGGCCGGCAGTAACATCGAAGCTCCCACACCAAACGTGGCGGCTCGGGCCGCTACCCCTAGATCGATCGCCCTGCCGCAAACGTAGCTGGCAATCGAAGCGGTGACCGTGAACATACCAAGATCGGCGGCGAACACGCGGCCCCGGAAGCGGTCTTCCGTATTCAAATAAAGAAGCATGTTGGAGAACACCCAGACGATCGCACCCCCGGCGTGGGCCACAACCATACTCATCCAGGCTAACGCCAAGCTCTGAGCGCCACTAAAGGCCATGTAGAAAAACCCGGCTGCCAGGTATCCCACTAGGACAAGCCAGCGCATCCGCCGCTGCCGCTGGTCCACGAACGGGCCGGCCAGGAGCGGGCCCGCAACGGATCCAAGTCCTTGAAACATGAACAGTGTCGTCATTCCGAGGGTCGGGTGGCCGCCGATCCGCATGTCCTGGCGACCGAGGATAGAAACCAGGACCACCCGGGCACCCAAGATGCCCAGCCCGAGCTTGGCGCCCATCAGCGCCACCAGACGCCAGTCGCGAGCCACGTACCGAAAGCCCTCTGCTATAGGGCCCAAGCCCAAGATCTCACGCCATTTCAAGTTGGAATAGAGCTCGAGGTGCGGCTCGCCGAATCGCGCCCTGGCGATAAACCAGGCCGAGAGGAGGAACGAGGCAGAGTTGATCAAAAACGCCGGCTGCCGGCCCAGGAAGGCAACCGCCAGTCCACCGAGGCCCGCTCCGGCGGTGACCGTAACCGACCAAGTCGTCGACGAAACGGCGTTGGCGGTCGAGATCCGGCGACTATCGACAACGTTCGGGAGCGCCGCGGTTCGAGCAGACTCGAAAAATGCGGCTGCGACGACTTCAACTCCCAGCAATAGATAGAGCAGCCCGATCTGCTCCTCTCGTTCGATGAAGAGCATTCCCAGCACGACCAGCGACCTCAAGATGTCGGTGGCGATCATCACCCTTCGCCGGCTGACCCGGTCATTCACGGCACCCGCGGTCGGACTGGCTAGGAAGAACGGCAGAATCTGCAGCACAGCCGCCCAGGCTACCGCCTCGGCCGATCCCGTCAACTCAAGCAGCAGACCGTAGATGGCGACCGAGTAGAACCAGTCGCCTAGACCGCTGATGAGTTGGGCGAGCCAAAGCCGGCGAAAATGCAGATTGTCGTGAAGGAGCCGGTAATATCCGGCTAGAGACAAGCTGTGCTCGGGACGGACGGGCGAAGGTGACACGGCATTTCAGGAAAACGACCACCAAACTAAAGGCGGTACAATCCGGTGCGCTCCCGGACCAAGTTCATCGTCGAATCGGCGATGGGTGAAACGCGTTCGGCGCCCGCTGTGAGGATCTTTCGGACGGCATCCGGCTCGGCCATCAGTTCTTGATACCTCTTCTGGATCGGCTCGAGTTTCGCCACGACCATCTCCGCGACGTCCTTCTTCAGACTGCCGTACTGCTTGCCATTGAAGTGGACTCGCAACTGATCGTCGCTCCAGCCGCTGAAAGCTTGAAAGATCGTCAGTAGGTTTGCGACTCCCGACCCGATCTCTTCGAAATCGACGGCCGGCTTCGAATCGGTCACCGCTCGCATGATAAGTTTCTTGATGCGCGACGGCGGATCGAGCAGATCGACGGCATGGCTGGTTCCCGGCGTAGACTTGCTCATTTTTTCCTCCGGGTTATCGAGACCCATGATGCGAGCACCCACGGTGGGCAGTTGGGTTTCGGGAACCACGAAGGTCTCCCCGTAGAGCGAATTGAAGCGTTGGGCGATGTCACGGGTCAGTTCCAAATGCTGGGCCTGATCTTCGCCGACCGGGACGATCGAAGCTTGGTAGAGAAGGATGTCCGCCGCCATCAGAGCGGGATAAACGAATAGTCCCGTCCCCACCGATTCTTGGGTCTCGGCCTTCGCCTTGAACTGGGTCATTCGGCTCAGCCAGCCCATGGGAGTAACGCAGGTAAACACCCACGCCAACTCGACATGCGCCGGAACCGCCGACTGGACGAAGATTGCCGAGTGGGCTGGATCAATGCCCGCGGCCACGTAAAGGGCCGCCACCTCTTCGATCTTCTGCTGAAGCTGCTGGGGGTCCTGGCAGAGCGTGATCGCGTGCTGGTCGACGATGCAGAATATCGGCTCGTACTGATGCTGAATGTCCGCCCACGTCTTCAGAGCACCCAGGTAGTTTCCAATATGAAGATTGCCGGAGGGCTGCATGCCGGAAAAGATGCGTGGCTTCATGGGATGCTCGTCCGGCGGGAGGACGTATCAATCTATAGTGACAGGATCGAAGGGGGAAACCAACGCTCGGGCCGAAGCCACTTGACTACATCGGGCTCGCGCATCGACGAGGTCATTCGCGATCTTAACCGCAGGCTTCCGCCTGCGGCTATGCCACAAACGTCGGGGGTGGACTACAGCTCGCAATCGGGAACGGCCAGCAAGTGCTCGGGCTCCCATTTTTCCTCGTCCCAACGGTAGCCATCGGCAAACTCGACGCCGACCAAGTAACCGTAGTCGCCCAGCTCGCAGTAGCGGACCTCCACTTGGCCGTCGAAGTCTCGGGCGTGAATCCGGGCGCACGTTCCCACCGGAATGGGGATGTTCAAACTGATGGAGACTCCGCTCAGGCTGACGTCTTCCAAGACACCGATTTCCGAAACTTTCCGGCCGCGCTCGTTCCAGAACGAGACCTGGACAAACTCCGAACACATGTGCCGAGCGCTCTGGCGGCGCTCCTCGCAGGGTTTCAACAGCGGACTCCTTGGCTGTGATTCTTATCGACCGGGAACGCGTGGGTTTCGAGCAAAGGGCATCGAAAAGACGGCTGGCCATGCCGGCCCGGCGGGCAGAAAGGTGGCGTCGTCGACCCAGCAGGCGGCCTGGAGAAGACGTTGAACGGCAGGAACGCGCGGCTGCCAGGCAACGACGCCCACCGGGTGCCGATCAACAATGTCACGGCTAAACGCGACCGGCGGGCGCCTGATGACCGATTGGTATACTGAGAACGAGTTTGGGCCGGGTCGTGGGGAAAACCTTCTACATCGAGACGTTCGGCTGTCAAATGAACGTCCACGACAGCGAAAAGGTTCGCGGCACGCTCATCGCTCAGGACTATCGCCAGGTCGAGCGGCCTGAAGATGCCCAGCTCGTGCTTTACAACACCTGCAGCATCCGCGATAAGGCTGAGCAGAAGGTCTTTTCGCGGCTGGCCAACTTCAAAAAAGCCAAGTCCCAGGGCAAGATCTTCGGTGTGTTGGGTTGTGTCGCGCAGCATCTAGGCGAGCAAGTTTTCGACCAGGCTCCCCATGTCCGCCTCGTCTGCGGCTCCGCGAGCTATAACCAGTTTGCCCAGTTGCTGCACCGCGTAGAAGCGGGCGAAGACCGCGTTACCGGGCTGGCCCTCGATACCGATGAAACCTTCGAGACGCCGCTCACCCGGCGAGACAATCCTTACAAGGCATTCATCACGATCATCGAAGGCTGCGACAAGAGCTGTGCCTACTGCGTGGTGCCGTTTACGCGGGGTCCTGAGCGGAGCCGCACCAGCTCGAGCGTTCTCGATGAGGCCCGAGGGCTAGCGGCGAGTGGGTACAGCGAGATCCAGCTACTGGGACAAAACGTTAACAGCTACCGCGACTCTTCCCCCAAGGGCTGGAGCTTCGCCCAGATGCTGGCGGCGGTCGGTCGCGTTTCCGGTGTCAGGCGGGTTCGCTTTACGACTTCCCACCCTCGCGACTTCACGCCGGACATCGTTGACGCAATCGATGAAAACCCTGTGCTGTGCGACCACGTTCACTTGCCAGTGCAGTCGGGGTCCACTCGCATGCTGAAGCGCATGCGGAGAGACTACACCCGCGAGGAGTATTTGCGAAGGATTGAAAGCGTACGGGGGTCCCGTCGCGATGTCTCCCTCAGTACGGACATCATCGTGGGATTCCCGGGCGAGACGGAAGAGGACTTCGAGCACACGCTGTCACTGCTCGAGGAGGTCGGCTACGACTCCGTTTTCTCGTTTAAATACTCACCCCGCTCCAACACGGCGGCCATTTCCTACAAAGAACAGGTGCCGGAGGACGTCAAGTCCGAGCGGCTGTCGGTTCTCCAGGAGAAACAGCGTCATATCCAGATTCGGCGCAACGCCGATCTGATTGGCAGAGAAGAAGAAGTGCTTGTCGAGGGCCGACGTGAAAAGTTTAAGCAGTGGATCGGCCGCACGACGCAGAATCGAGTCCTCAACTTCGCCGATCCCAGCGGCTTTAGCCCGGGAGAGGACCTTCGTGGCGGCTACTGCCGGGTTCGCGTTACCGGCTCAGGTCCGAACTCCTTGGTCGGAGAACTTGTCGCGAAACCGGCCACTTCGACTTTTCACGGCTTTAGGATCCTTCAGTAGTAAGAGACCAGGGGGTAGGTGATGGAAGTTGAAATGAAAATCAGGGGTCTGATGATGGACCCGGTGACCAACATGCCGATTGTCATCCTCAAAGACTTGGATGGCAAGTCGGTGCTGCCCATCTGGGTTGGTGTGTATGAAGCCAACGCCATCGCCTTGGAGATCGAAAAGGTCGCCACCCCCCGGCCGATGACACACGATCTGATCAAGAACGTGTTTCTGGGACTCACGACCGGGGTTCGCAAAGTCGTTGTCAGTGAACTGAAGGACGATACGTTCTACGCCCTAATTTGGGTGGAACAAAACGGTGACCTCATCGCTATCGACGCCCGCCCCAGCGACGCCCTCGCCGTCGCCTTGCGTCTCGATTGCCCCATCTATGTAGAAGACGACGTCCTGAAGTCGTCGAAAGTCAGTGGCGCCGTCAGCGACAAAGCCAACAGCGAAGAGCAGCGGCGTTGGCTCGAAAACCTCTCCGACGAAGACCTCGGGCAGTACAAGATGTAGGCCGCCGATTCGGCCATGTCACCTTGCAGGCCCCTCCCGGCCCTAATTGCTCAGCGATCGTTCACCCAGCGCCCGCTAAGCCTGTCTTCTACTTCCACGGCAAAATCGGGGAAAAGGTCGAAGCGGTCGACCGCGGCATCACCGCCCGCATGATGGAGTTCCTGGCCACTGATCGGCGGTTCATCGGCGCGCGCAACTGGCTCAGCCTAACCATGGACGACCGAGACCGCATCTGGGCCGAATGGTACGCCGAAAACGAGGACCAGCCCTACACAAAAGTCATCCACAGGGTTTGAGGCGGCGCCTTCGCAAGCTGTTGTCGGCTGTTATCTTCCGCTCGGATCTTGATGTTTCGGTCTTACCCTCGTGGCGGGGCTGGTTACCAAACCAGGGTAGCGGCAAGGCCAAGCACACGGTCTCGTAAAAAGGGGTGGAAGCTCACCCGCCTGTTCGGAGCTTCCACCTCAGGAGATCGCCCTAGCGGCCGGTTGCCGCCAGCCATTGGCCTCTTGGCGCGGCCACGAAGACGATCGGAGCGATGCACGGCCGCGGCAAGTCTACCGTGTCTTCGATATCCGCATCGCCGAGGATGTTGGCCGGCGCCAGGGCCGTGCTGACATTGACGATGTCGGGACGCCCGTGGCCATTTACCGTCAAACAGCTAATCCGCCCCCGAAAGTAGGGATGAGGATTGATCATCCGGTCCTCAGGCGGTACGTCATCTCGGTCGGCCACAACAAGGCCTCGGACTTCGATCTTGACGTGGCCATTAGCCTTCAGCTCTCCATGCACTTCATCGATCACCCACGGCAAAACTCCTCCGGGGATTCCTCGAATCGGATGTGCGGGTCCCCGGTAGGGACCGAACACACCTTTCATCGTCTCGAACTCCAAGACGGTGTCGGTTGGATTGAACTCGGCCTGTCCGTGCCACGGCATCGCCAGGCACACTAACGTCGCTAAACATATGAACCACTTCTGCATGGTCTTCCTCCTAAGTTTTTTGTGTGTGGGACAGGCCTGTCCGGTTTGTTGACGCAAGTAACTCAATCTCGGTTCAGACGACAGTCCGCCCCGATCGCAAACGCCGTGCCCGGCGCTCGGCACAGGCTTCAAAAGCCCGTGGTTACTTGCTTTCCTGCTTTCGGAATGAACCCAGCTTGGTGGGAGAAGTTGCTGGGTGACAACAAAAGAGTTTCAGATCTTGCAGTCTGAAAAAAAGGGGTGGAAGCTCACCCGCCTATCCGGAACTTCCACCCCAGGAGAAAGGGACGGAGAAACAACCAATGGAACATCAACCCCGCATTTTCAATTTGATGTATGACCTCCCGACCTTCCAGCGGCCTTCAGCGTCTTTATTCATAGGGGCTAGATCCCGATGAGGACGCCATGGAGGCCGACACCCAATGGGTGAAAAACAAACCAAGCCATTCCAGCTAAGTTTCAACGGCTTGTTGAAAGTCGATTTCCAAGGATCGCACGTCACTTCCGACGGCGGCCTGCTGCTAGTCCGCGAGTTGGACGAGCGACTCGGACTCGGCAAGTTGATCAACGAGCATCTCAGCGACTCCCGGCAAGGCACAAACAAGCAGTTCACGCTCGCTGATCTGTTGCGGCAGTCGGTCTACAGCCGCTTGGCGGGCTACGAGGACCTCAACGACGCCGAGCGGATTTCGATCGATCCGACGTTTCGGCTGATCGGTTCGCAGAAGATCTGGGATCGCGGTGCGGCCTTGACCTCGACGCTGCACGGCTTCGAGACGGAGATGCTGGCGAGCGAAGAGAACCTGCTGGGGCTGATGGCGCTGAACCGAGGGCTGGTCGGGCAAGGGGAGGCGTTCGACGACTCCGAGCGGGTCGTTCTGGACATGGACTCCACCGAGAGTCCGGTCCATGGCCAACAGGAAGGCAGTGCCTACAACGGACACTTCGAATCGGTCTGCTATCACCCGCTGTTGCTGTTCAATCAGCACGGCGATTGTCTGGCGGCGAAGCTGCGTCCCGGCAACGTGCACAGCGCCGAGGACTGGGGCGAGCTGCTACTGCCGGAGATCGAGCGCCAACAGGCCGAAGGCAAGCAGGTCACTTTGCGCGCCGATGCCGCCTTTGCCAAGCCGGAGATCTACGAGGCGCTGGAGGAGCGCGGCGCGGACTATGCGATCCGCATTCCGGCCAACAAGAGCCTGGAGCTGGAGATCGAAGACATCCTGTTTCGGCCACCGGGAAGGCCCTCCCGCAAGCCGCTGGTGCGCTACAAGAGTTTTCGCTATCAGGCGGAGAGTTGGTCCCAACCTCGGCGCATCGTGGCCAAGGTCGAGCACCATCAGGGCGAGCTATTCCCGCGCGTCGGATTCGTTGTGACCAGCATGAGCTTGCCGAGCCGTTCGGTGGTGCGTTTCTACAACAAGCGCGGCACGGCGGAGCAGTGGATCAAAGAAGGTAAGCAGGCCACGCACTGGACGCGGCTGTCGTGCCATCGCTTTCGGGCCAACGAGGTACGGCTACAACTGAGCGTGCTGGCCTACAACCTGGGGAACCTATGGCGGAGGCTCGGGCTGCCGCAACGGATCAAGAGCTGGTCGCTGACGAGCTTGCAGCACCGGTTGATGAAGACCGGCGGTCGGCTGATTAAACACGCGCGGTATTACTGGCTCTTGTTCGCGGAGGGACATCTGAACCGGCGGCTGTTTGGCGACATGCTGCGGAGGATCTGGGCGCTGCCTGTGCCGGGCGGGTAGCACCGCACTTGGCGAATGCGAAATCTGTGTACTGAGGACGGAAGCTCGGAGGGGTGTCTGCGAAATTGACTTCGCAGCGGCGGATCAGCCCCCATGAGGGGCAAGAAGGGGGCTCGATCGGTCCCGCCTCAGCCGCCGCCTCTACCGGGTGGAGAAATGGTTGCGCTTCGCCGGGTGAGGGTGTAGACTCGTGCCGTCAGAGCAGCTAAATCGGAAATCCTGGCCTGAGGGTTCGCGGGGGATTGGCTGCCCTGGCAGGATCATCTCTTGCGTGACATCAGGGTTCGCGCACGCTGACCGTCGGCCGCCGATCAGAATACTCATCCCGCGGACCCTAGCTCCGTCAAATCCTTGAACAGCTCCAACGCGTCAGGGTTGGCCAGTGCATCTCGGTTCTTTACCGGTCGGCTGTGGATCATGTTTCGGACGGCAAGCTCGGCAATCTTGCCGTTGAGCGTTCGAGGGATGTCAGAAACATGGATGACCTTGGCCGGCACGTGCCGCGGGCTGGCACTGTTTCGGATCTGCTGCTTGATCCGCTTCGTCAGAGATTCGTCGAGACTCACCCCGGACCTCAGGATGACGAACAAGACCACCCGCACGTCGTCCTCCCAGTCCTGTCCGACAGCGAGTGATTCGACTATCTCGGTCAACTGCAGCCCGACGTCGAGCCACAGTTTTCACACTTGTAGCAACTGCCGTTACTCGTCATCAGCGACCCGCATTCCGAGCAAATCGGTGCATCTTCCGTCGTCGGCTGGAAAGACAACGACTTTTGTTGATCCGGCTCGGTAGGTCGCAGATCCGGCGTCTCACCAACTTCCGTTTGTTTGTACTCGGGTGAGATAAACTTGGCGCCTAACCAGCGGAAGATGTAGTCCATGATCGACTTGGCATAGGGAATCTCCGGGTTCCCTGTCCATCCGCTCGGTTCGAAGCGGACATGTTGGAATTTGTCGACCAGCACTTGCAGCGGCACGCCGTATTGCAGGGTCATCGACACCGCGGTAGCGAAGCTGTCCATGAGACCGCTGATCGTCGAACCTTCCTTGGCCATGCGAATAAAGATTTCACCTGGCGGCCCATCGTCATAGAGACCAACCGTGATATACCCCTCGTGTCCGCCTACAGCAAACTTGTGGGTCACGGACTGTCGCTCGTCGGGGAGCTTGCGCCGCATCGGGCGGAAGACTACTTTTTCGGGCACCGCCGTGGGGCCTTGCTCTTCTTTTTCGGCCTTCCCCTGAGACGAGCTGAGCGGCTGCGCACGTTTGGAACCGTCGCGGTAGATGGCCACCGCTTTCAGCCCCAGCCGCCATGCCTCCCTGTAGGCATTCACGATATCTTCGACGCTCGATTCCTCCGGCATGTTGATTGTCTTCGAGATCGCTCCGGAGATGAACGGCTGAACGGCGCCCATCATGCGAACATGCCCCATGTAGTGGATCGCCCGTTCGCCGTTTTGCGGCCGGAAGCTGCAGTCGAATACAGTCAAGTGCTCGGCTTCGAGATCAGGTGCACCCTCGATCGTCCCGGTAGAGTCGACGTGGTTGACGATTTCGCTGACCTGCTCGGGTGAATAACCCAACTTGAGCAGGGAGGACGGCACCGTGTTGTTGACGATCTTGATCACACCCCCGCCCACGAGCTTCTTGTACTTGACCAACGCCAGCTCAGGCTCGACGCCCGTTGTATCGCAGTCCATCATGAAGCCGATCGTTCCGGTCGGTGCGATGACGGTGACTTGGCCGTTGCGGTAGCCGTTCTGACTGCCGGCCTCGTAGGCGTCGTCCCAGCAGCGCTGTGCTGCTTCGTGGAGCGCCTCGTCGACATGCTGAGAATTGATCGTCCGGGCGGCGTCTCGATGCCCCCGGATTACTTCCAGGAAAGGCTCACGGTTGTGCTCGTAGCCGGGAAACGGTCCGGTGGTCTGGGCTATCCGTGAACTGGTCAGGTATGCCTGGCCACACATGACCGCGGAAATCGACCCCGCGACGGCGCGCCCTTTGTCGCTGTCATAGGGCAGGCCCATTGACATCAGCAACGCTCCGAGGTTGGCAAAGCCCAAGCCCAGCGGCCGATAGTCGTGGGAGTTGCGGCAAATAACTTCCGTCGGGTAGCTCGCATTGTCAACGATAATCTCTTGCGCGACGATCAGCGTATCAACGGCATGGCGGAAGGCCTCAGCGTCAAACCGCCCGTTGGAACCTTGAAACTTGAGCACGTTCAACGATGCCAGGTTGCAAGCTGAATCGTCCAAGAACATGTACTCGGAGCACGGATTGGAGGCGTTGATGCGAGCGGTGTTCTTGCAGGGATGCCAGCGGTTCACCGTGCTGTCGAACTGCATGCCAGGATCGCCGCACTGGTGGGTGGCCTCGGCGATGTCGTGCAGCATTTCGCGAGCTTTGTGGCGCTCTTTCGGTTGACCGTTGACGACCGAACGAGTCCACCAGTCCTCGTCGTTGATGGCCGCTTCCATGAAGGCATCAGTCACCCGAACCGAGTTGTTTGCATTTTGGAAGAATATCGACGAGTAGGCGTCTCCGTCGATTGCCGAATCGTAGCCCGCTTCGACCAGCGTCCAAGCCTTGCGCTCCTCGCTGGCTTTGCACCAGATGAACTTCTTGATGTCAGGATGGTCGGCATTCAAGATCACCATCTTGGCCGCCCGGCGTGTCTTGCCTCCCGACTTGATGACGCCCGCGAAGGCATCAAACCCCTTCATGAACGACACCGGACCCGACGCTCGCCCACCGCCCTTGAGCGAGGCATCCTCCTCCCGAATCTTCGATAGGTTCGAGCCGGTTCCCGATCCCCACTTGAACAGCATGCCCTCGGTCTTGGCGAGATCCATGATCGATTCCATGGTGTCGTCCGCCGAGATAATAAAGCAGGCCGAGCACTGCGGGCGGTGGACGCCTGCTTCCAAGGCTGCTACTTGCCCAGAGGTCTTGTTCCACGCCCAACCGTAGCCACGACCCTCCTTGACTCCAACGTTGAACCACACGGGGGAGTTGAAACTGGCCTTTTGCGTCAGCATGAGGTGGGCTAGCTCATCGCGAAAGTTCTCGACGTCATCCGTCGTTGCGAAGTAGCCGTCGGCCGCACCCCAATCAGCAATGGTGTCCACGACACGGTGGACCAGCTGCTTTAAGCTGTGTTCACGCTCGGGAGTACCAACCCGCCCGTGGAAATACTTACTGGCTACGATATTGGTCGCGGTTTGTGACCAGTCGCGAGGTATCTCCACCTCGCGCTGCTCAAAGATCGACTCTCCCTTTTCATTGGCAATCGAGGCGGTGCGAGTTTCCCACTCGAGCAAGTCGTAAGGTGTCTGACCGGAGTCCAAGTCCTTCGTGAAATGGCGCGGGAAAGCCAGACCTCGCTTTTTTTCGACGTTTGTGGAGATTTGATCTACCTGGGACGCCAGGTCAACGCTGATTTCACCCATGCTTCTCTTCCCTTCTTATCCCTTTCATCTTAGGCTGCTCAGACCGCGTCCTGGTAGCCCCAAAAAGCACTCGAAAAGCTGGTCGGTAGGTGAGTGCCGCATGAGCTAAGGGGGGTTAGTCGGACTCATGCGACATGGAACATACTACACATGATCTTGGGGTCTGTCAACCCAAAAGTTCCACATATCGCGTATTCGGTTGCCGGCGTCCGTTCTGCTGGCCGAAGCGCTCGCCGCGGCATCCGGAGAAACCCTCGTCCCACCTCTCGGTGGTGGTTCCGAACGCGGCACGACGATGGTGATGTAGCCGCCGCGCGTCCGTCGATTCGGCGCGTTTAGAGTGTCACCCTTACTTGCCGGGCCTCCAAATACCACTAGAGTCGCTAAGAAAAAATACCGAGTTTGATAGCTGGACAGCCCTGAAGATTCGTCCTGCCGGCCGGCGATTCTCGGTGGTGGTCGGCCTAGCCAGCCGCCTGGGGTGGTCCCTGCTGAAAGATGTTGTCGAGAACCGTGACGGCCTGGTCGATGTGGCGCCGCTCGACGATGTACGGCGGCAGGAATCGTAACACGGTCTCGACGGTGCAGTTAATCAGCAGTCCCATGTCCATCGCCTGTTGCACGACGGCCTTGCCGGGGACTTTCAGGTTCAACCCGATCATCAATCCCTTGCCACGAACCCCTTCGACGAAGTCGTAGCGCACGACGAACTCCTCGAGCCGCCGCCTAAAGTAATCCCCGCTTTCTCGGATTGCCGGCAGCTCCTCGTCGAGGACGTCCAGAAACTCAAGCGCCGCCCGACAGGCCAGCGCGTTACCTCCGAACGTCGTGCCGTGCAAACCGGGGGAGATCATTTCGGCTGCCCGCTCGTTAGCAATGATGCAGCCCATGGGCAGCCCGCCGCCGAGAGGTTTGGCGGTGACGAGTACGTCAGGCTGGATCGGCTCCGAACTCGTATCGTCGGCGGACGGCTGATGCCACCACTGGAAGGCAAAGTAACTTCCTGTGCGCCCAAGCCCACTCTGAATCTCGTCGAAGATCAGCAGCGCATTGTGCTGCTTGGCCAAGTCCATCGCACTACGGGCGAACTCCCTACTTATTTCCTGGATGCCGCCTTCTCCTAGAATCGGCTCCAGAAGGATCGCTGCGGTCCGATCGCTGACAGCGGCCTTGAGCGCGTCGAGATCGTTGGCATCGACGAACTTTACACCCGGCAAAAGCGGTTCGAAAGGTTCCCGGTACTTCGCTGTTCCCGTCACCGACAAAGCGCCCGCCGTCCGCCCTGCGAAGCCGTCGTTGAGTGCCACGATTTCGAACTTCTCTTCGCTCTGGCGACGCCCGAAGGCCTTAGCGATTTTCAAGGCGCCTTCTACACTTTCCCCTCCGCTATTGGTAAAAAACACTCGGTCGAGCCCCGTGAGTTCAGTTAACCGGGCAGCCAGAGGCGCCTGGTAGCTGTGGTAGTAGAGGTTCGAGCAGTGAATCAAGCGGCTCATCTGCTCGCGAATGGCTTTGAGGATTCGCGGGTGGGCGTGACCGAGCGCATTCACGCCTATGCCGGAAACGAAGTCCAGGTAGCGCTTGCCGGTCTCGTCGTACACATAGCAGCCCTTCCCCTTGACGAGGACCACGGGAAGCCGGGCGTAGCTCTGGATCAGACACTGCTTTTCCAACTCAACGACGCCCCCTTCGGCGGAGGCGGGGTTCGGAACGGTCGCGGCCATAACGCGTATAGCGTAACAGAACGGATCGATCAAGGAGCAGCAAGCTCCCGCTCCAGCCAAGCCAGGTAGTTCGGAGACCCGTCCACGATGGGAATCGCCACTAGCTGAGGCAGATCATAGCTGTGGAGCTTTTCGATCTCCCGGTGGAGGGCGCCCACCGAACCCCGCGATGCCTTAATGATAAGTAGCAGCTCCTGTTCGTCTTGGAGATCGCCTTTCCAACGGTAAAAGGACCTCACCGCGGGCACGATGCTCACGCAGGCCGCCAGCCGCCGCTCAACCAAGTGTCGGGCAAGCTTCTCCGCCTCGGCGGCGTCGCTACAGGTCGTGTAGGCAATGACTTTGTCGGTCATGGCTAGTTTTCTCCCTCCCAGCTGATTGCGGCTCGACTCGAAACCGGATTGGGATGTTCTTCTTATAGTAGTGACAGCTCTCTTCGAGTATAGTTAGGACTTGATGGAAGGACGCGGGCAAGGGAACAACAGATGGCGGTGGCTAAGCTTCCTCGCTCTTGTCTTTGTCGGCCTGGCTTTTTACCACCTCTCGGTCTACGAAGGGCTAAGGGACCTAACCTCCTCGTGGGAGCGGGAAAAAGAGATCGAGCTACGCCTTGAATCTCTCCGCGAGGAGAATGCTCACCTGGAGGCCGCCATCGGCGACCTGGCGCCAGAGGGACCTGCCATTGAACGGATTGCGCGACAGAAACTAGAGATGGTCCTTAAGGGCGAGAGGCTAGTAAAAATCCCAGAAAAACAATAGGCCCCGCCGTCAGCGGACAACCCCTTGCAAGGGGCTGCTGGCCGAAGCATAGAGTCTCTTCTCCATGCGGTGCGCCTCCCAAGCCAGCCGGCCCGCTTCGACCGCACTCTTCATAGCGAGAGCCATTTTCTCAGGATCCTCGGCCTCGGCGATCGCCGTGTTCATCAGCACTCCGTCATAGCCGAGCTCCATCGCCCTGGTTGCGTCGGACGCGGTGCCAACGCCGGCATCCACAACCAGTGGGACGCTAGTAATCATCTCTCGGATGATGCGCAGGTTCGTCTCGTTCTGGATTCCAAGGCCGGAGCCGATCGGGGCGCCCAAGGGCATGACCGCAGCCGCGCCGGCGTCAACCAACTTCAAGGCGTTGACCAGGTCGTCATTCGTATAGGGCAGAACGACAAAGCCTTCCTTCGCTAACACGCGCGTGGCCTCGAGCAGGCCTTCATTGTCAGGAAAGAGTGTTTTCTGGTCTCCGATGACTTCGAGTTTGACCCAGTTCGAGAGGCCCACCTCACGCGCCAGACGGGCGGTGCGGATGGCTTCGTCGGCCGTGTAGCAGGCGGCCGTGTTGGGCAAAATGAAGATTTTCTCTCGATCGATATAGTCGATCAGCGACTCCTTGGAGCGGTCGGTCAGGTTCACTCGCCGGACCGCCACCGTCACGCAGTCAGCACCCGAGAGTTCATGGCAGCGCTTCATCTCTTGGAAGCTCCGATACTTGCCCGTCCCGACAATCAGCCGCGACTGAAACTCCCGATCCGAGATTCTCAGACTCATGCTTCGATTCTATGCCTTTCGGCGGTCTAGCGGCAAAGCGAACGCCCGCCGATCCCCTCGGTCTGCTCAAAGCGCATCGAGCACGCCGGCCTATCTCGGCCACGCGCTCCGGTTCCGCCTATTATCCTCGGATCGGCGTGTCCTTCTGGGGTGTACCGGGCGGAAGGACCACTGAACGGAAGCGGATCTGCAAGATTCGCAGCCTTCGATTACACTGGACAAGAGTGAGCTCGTCAGATCACCGACGGCTTTACGATGAATACGCTCACCCGAATCGCGCGCCACGCTCGAATTACGTGGAGGAATTTCGAGTCTCGCCCGAGCCCCCCGTTTCTGGTTCTTTTCATCAACTCGACCTGCAATCAAAAGTGCGAGCACTGCTTCTACTGGCGCAATCTCAACCGCCCGGACGACCTCACGGTCGATGAGATGTTCGCCCTGTCGCGATCTCTGGGCAGAATTGAAAACCTGAATCTGTCGGGCGGCGAGCCCTTCTTGCGCAAGGAGTTCGCCGAGATCTGCCGGCAGTTCATTGTTCACAACAAGGTCCGCCAGATCTACGTTCCGACAAACGCCTACTTCACCGACCGCATGGTAGACCAGATCCAGCAGACGCTGGAGGAGAAAGAGCTGGAACTATTTGTGACGGAGTTTTCTCTGGAAGGCGTGGGCGAGTTTCACGACCGCTTTCGGGTATCGCCGGGATCGTTTGAACGGGCCATGAAGAGCTACAAGGCGTTGGCTGAGCTGCAGCGACAGGACCCGCGGCTACGGATTCACGCTACCTCGTGCGCTACGGACGTCAATCTAGACGAGATCCGGCGACTCACAACCTACTTATTCGACCGTTGCCCTCGGATGGAGCACCACAATCTGGTCCTGATACGGGGAGACCGCAAAAACCCGTCCCTCCAAGGCCCGGTTCTGGACGACTACGAGCAACTTTACAGCTACATTCGTCGCCTTTGGAAGCCCCGAGAGCAGGGGAGATACGGCTCGATCGTTGAGCCCATGACCCAGTCAGTAAAGGTACGGACGGCGCGTGAGCAGCGGCAGGTAGTGTCTTGTCGGGCGGGCGTCTTGAGCGCCGTCGTCTATTCGAACGGGGACGTCAGTGTCTGCGAGAACCACCCGCCGCTGGGAAATCTGCGTCAAAAATCTTTCTGGGACATCTGGGATTCCGAACAAGCGCGTGAACGACGACGGTCGATCGGGCGAAAGGAATGCTATTGCACGAACGAAACGTTCTTGTGGCCGAGCGTCATCCATCAGGCCGGTCCGCTGGTACGCTCGCTGCTGGGCTCCCGGGCCTGGCGGAGAGTAGAAGGACTTCGTCCTCAGGAAAAAGTCGCAGTCTCGCTGGCTGGAAACTCCCAAGCGTCGGATTCAAACCTCGAGCAACTCATTCGGATTCAGCAACCCTAGCAGCCCGTGGTAAGAGTCCTTCGTCGCAAAAATGGTACAGTCACCGATTTTTGTCTTCTAACCCATACTGGAAACAAAGCAGTTGCAGAAGCGAAAATCGGATGACAGTCTCTATTTTTTGCCGAACCTAGCTTCTACCACGGGCTATTAGGGTTGCTCCGGCCCGCCGGCTCAGCCCCTTGGGCAGCTGCGGAAGCGGGTGAGTGTGAGTAGCCGGGGACCCGGTGGGGCCGGCAACAGCTCACAACAGTGCGCTTCCCTTCCTTTGCCGAAAGCTCGAACATCCGAACCACTCTTGTATCGGCCTGCCGAAAACCCCAAGGGGACAGGCAACTGAGGGCCAAGCTCCTCCGAAGCGGCGGTCGCTTGTGGGGGGCGACTTTATACTAAACCAGGATTTCCGATTTAGCTGCTCTGACGGCACGAGTCTACACCCTCACCCGGCGAAGCGCAACCATTTCTCCACCCGGTAGAGGCGGCGGCTGAGGCGGGACCGATCGAGCCCCCTTCTTGCCCCTCATGGGGGCTGATCCGCCGCTGCGAAGTCAATTTCGCAGACACCCCTCCGAGCTTCCGTCCTCAGTACACAGATTTCGCATTCGCCAAGTGCGGTGCTACCCGCCCGGCACAGGCAGCGCCCAGATCCTCCGCAGCATGTCGCCAAACAGCCGCCGGTTCAGATGTCCCTCCGCGAACAAGAGCCAGTAATACCGCGCGTGTTTAATCAGCCGACCGCCGGTCTTCATCAACCGGTGCTGCAAGCTCGTCAGCGACCAGCTCTTGATCCGTTGCGGCAGCCCGAGCCTCCGCCATAGGTTCCCCAGGTTGTAGGCCAGCACGCTCAGTTGTAGCCGTACCTCGTTGGCCCGAAAGCGATGGCACGACAGCCGCGTCCAGTGCGTGGCCTGCTTACCTTCTTTGATCCACTGCTCCGCCGTGCCGCGCTTGTTGTAGAAACGCACCACCGAACGGCTCGGCAAGCTCATGCTGGTCACAACGAATCCGACGCGCGGGAATAGCTCGCCCTGATGGTGCTCGACCTTGGCCACGATGCGCCGAGGTTGGGACCAACTCTCCGCCTGATAGCGAAAACTCTTGTAGCGCACCAGCGGCTTGCGGGAGGGCCTTCCCGGTGGCCGAAACAGGATGTCTTCGATCTCCAGCTCCAGGCTCTTGTTGGCCGGAATGCGGATCGCATAGTCCGCGCCGCGCTCCTCCAGCGCCTCGTAGATCTCCGGCTTGGCAAAGGCGGCATCGGCGCGCAAAGTGACCTGCTTGCCTTCGGCCTGTTGGCGCTCGATCTCCGGCAGTAGCAGCTCGCCCCAGTCCTCGGCGCTGTGCACGTTGCCGGGACGCAGCTTCGCCGCCAGACAATCGCCGTGCTGATTGAACAGCAACAGCGGGTGATAGCAGACCGATTCGAAGTGTCCGTTGTAGGCACTGCCTTCCTGTTGGCCATGGACCGGACTCTCGGTGGAGTCCATGTCCAGAACGACCCGCTCGGAGTCGTCGAACGCCTCCCCTTGCCCGACCAGCCCTCGGTTCAGCGCCATCAGCCCCAGCAGGTTCTCTTCGCTCGCCAGCATCTCCGTCTCGAAGCCGTGCAGCGTCGAGGTCAAGGCCGCACCGCGATCCCAGATCTTCTGCGAACCGATCAGCCGAAACGTCGGATCGATCGAAATCCGCTCGGCGTCGTTGAGGTCCTCGTAGCCCGCCAAGCGGCTGTAGACCGACTGCCGCAACAGATCAGCGAGCGTGAACTGCTTGTTTGTGCCTTGCCGGGAGTCGCTGAGATGCTCGTTGATCAACTTGCCGAGTCCGAGTCGCTCGTCCAACTCGCGGACTAGCAGCAGGCCGCCGTCGGAAGTGACGTGCGATCCTTGGAAATCGACTTTCAACAAGCCGTTGAAACTTAGCTGGAATGGCTTGGTTTGTTTTTCACCCATTGGGTGTCGGCCTCCATGGCGTCCTCATCGGGATCTAGCCCCTATGAATAAAGACGCTGAAGGCCGCTGGAAGGTCGGGAGGTCATACATCAAATTGAAAATGCGGGCTAAAGCCAACCGCTTCTCAGGTGCCTGTCCCCAGACCCCGAAGATAGGGGAGATTGGAAAAATTTGGCCCGCGATCAACATCCCGTCGCACACGTTCCACCTGAATCAGAACGCGCGCCGCTCGCCGAGGGATCGGCGGGCGGCGTCGCGACGCCCCGAAACTTTCTCGTCCTGTCGGCGGGCGAGTCCGTCGTTAAGGTCCTGACGTTTTTCGTCTTTACGTACCTGGGCCGAACGCTGGGGCCTGCCGGCTACGGCAACCTCGAATTCACGTTCGCATTGATGACTTTTTTCGCCTTGTCGGTCGACCTGGGCCTGAGCACCTACGGCGCCCGCGAAATCGCTAAGCAGCGCTCACGAGCGGCAATCCTTCTCAGAGACATTTGCCTTCTACGCGCGCTGCTGGCGGTCGGGCTCTTCGCCGTGCTCGTCCTAGTTGTCCTGCTGGTTGAAAAGAATCTCGAGGTCAAGATTCTGTTGATCGTGTACGGAGTAAGCCTTTTGGGTATTCCCGGACTGCTGCACTGGTTCTTCCAGGGCCACGACCTGATGCATTGGGTAGCGGTTGCTCAGATCATCCGCCAAGGTGTCTTCGCGGCTCTTGTCTTTGCCTTCCTAACCGCGACCACGCCCCTCTTCTACATCGGTCTTTTCGAGTGCGCTTCCGTAGCGGCAGTAGTGTTGTTCTGCGTTTGGATCGTCCGAAGAAACCCGACCTGGCGACTCCCTGAGTGGAAATTCGACTGGCCGGCGCTTCTGAAACATCTCCGGGAGGGTGTACCGATCGGTCTCTGCGACCTGGCGTGGGCGGTGCTCTGGTACTTTTCAACCGTACTGCTTCATTTTATGGTGACGGAGGAGGAGCTGGGATGGTTTGGAGCCGCGCATCGCGCGTCCGGCGCCGTTCACACTTTCGTGTGGCTCTACTTTTTCAACCTACTGCCGTCCATTTCCCGCTGTGTGGGCCAACCGAGAGAGTCGCTTCTGCGACTGATGGAGCGCTCTCAGAGGGTGGTCGCCTGAGGAGGCGTATTTGTTGCGCTGCTACTGACCGTGCTCTCTCGCGAGTTGCTGATGCTGGCCTACGGAGCCGCCTACGAGAACGCCGCGGCGCCGTTTTCCGTGCTCATCTGGGTGACGCCGATCGCCTCGATCAGCGGGCATTACCGCTATACCTTAGTGGCGTACAATCTCCAAAAATGGCTTCTTTATTGGACCGCCCTGTCTGCCTTGGTCGGAGCGTTGGCGGGCGCCCCCTGTTGATAAGCCGTTATGGACCGCTGGGCGCTGCCGTGGCGGCACTGGGAGCCAACGTGGCAGTCCTCGGGCTATGTTACGGAACGGTCCGCCGACGTGTCATCGAGATTCCGTTTGCGGCGCGGCTGGGCCGGCCGCTATTGGCGCTGGCACTTTCGCTTTCCCCGCTGTGGCTGCCCTGGGAAGTCAATCCCTGGCTACGGGGTGCACTGATTGCAGCAATTTACTTGGGATTATTCGTATGGTTCGAGCGCAGAAATCTCCCCGAACTGATCAGAAGCATAGTGGGCCGAGAAGCATCACAAGATGGAAGCCGATAAGGGCCCCCGCTGATTATGGAAGCCAAGGAGCGACCCGGGCCGCTCCGGCCATTGGTTTGTGGGCCCTTCCCGCGCCGCGGGATCCCTTGAGAAGAAAGGGCTTACATCAACCACCGGAAAAGACCCATGGATGATCGGCGGACTCACTCGGCAGCGGAACTTAGCCCGACCGCCTCCGGCTGGCGGTTCTCGCCTCGTGGTATCGCTCTACGCCTGTTCATCACCTGTTGGCTCATATACGTACTCCACTTCGCCACGAATACGGTGCGCGAGATCTATCTGGCTTTGGCGATTGGCGACCACTTTTCATTCCGAGTGGATGAGTACGCCCACATGCACCCGGACCTGTTCGAAAAAGAAGGCTACGGCTGGCACATCGGCGCCAACCCTGGCGCATCGATGATCGCGGCCGTTCCCTACGCATTAGCTCGACCGCTGATCGATTGGGTGGTTGAGCGGACGAACCAGAAGCGCGTGGCGGCCGGACTGACTGAACCACCGGCCTACGATTCACCGTGGCCCATGGCGCGCGAGTTTTATCGCGAAGCCTGGCGGCGCGGCTACGACGTCAAGTTCGGTCTCGGGGCGTTTGTGATTCAAGCGTTCTGCATGGCACCGATGTCCGCACTTGGCGTGGTAGCGATGTTTTTCGTCCTTCGCAGGGTATTCGATTCCGACCGGGCGGCTTTTTGGCTGGCACTGCTTTATGCAATAGGGACTCCCGTCTTCTTTCGGACCGGTTATCTCAACCATAACCTCCTGCTGGGTCATGTTGGTTTTTGGGGCTTCTTGGCGTTGTGGAATCCGGCGGGATCAGCCCGCCCGTCAGCTCGAACACGGACTGTTCTCGCAGGTTTATCGGGTGGCATTGCGGTTTTGCTCGATTACTCGGGCGTAATTCTGCTGGCCGGGCTAGTTGCTTACAGCGTCTACCGGACCGGGAACATTGCAGTCATCCATCAAGACGATCAGCCGTCAGCACGCACTCGAATACGCCACGCCCTGCTGTTCGGACTGGGGGCGCTGGGCCCGATCATTCTGCTTTGCTTCTATCAGTGGAGAAGCTTCGGTCATCCCTTCTATCCCGGCCAGCATTGGATGCCGCCGGTCGAATGGATCGAACTAGGTTACCAAGGCTTTACGTGGCCTCAACTGGACTTACTGTCGATGCTAGCTTTCGATTACCGCTTTGGCCTGTTTGTAAGCTCCCCAATCATGCTTTTGGCTCTAGCGGCTCCGTTCGTCAACAGGGGGCTGAGGATTGGGAAGCCTGAACTCGCGTTCGCGCTGCTTGTGCCGCTAGCCCTGTGGCTTTTCTTCGGCGGAGTGCATTACACGAAGCTGCAGTTCGGGACGGGGATCCGTTATCTGTCTGCGGCGTTTCCGTTCCTGTTTGTGGCCGTTGCGGTTCGGGAACACTGCGGAACACGCCGCGGCGGATGCGCTTCTGTGTCAGCTCGCGGAACCAGCGCTCGACGAGATTGAGCCAAGAAGAAGACGTGGGAATGAAGTGAAAGTGGAAGCGGGGGTGCTTCGCGAGCCACTTCTTCACTTGCTCATGCTTGTGCGTGGAGTAGTTGTCCACGATCAGATGCAGCTCCAGCGCCGGTGGCGTTTCGCGGTCGATCTTGCGTAGGAATTTGAGGAATTCCTGGTGCCGATGTCGCGGCAGACACTCGCCGATCACCTTGCCGTCGAGCACATTGAAGGCGGCGAACAACGTCGTTGTGCCATGTCGTTTGAAGTCGTGGGTCATGGTGCCGGCACGACCCCTTTTCAGGGGCAGTCCCGGCTGGCTGCGGTCTAAGGCCTGGATCTGACTTTTCTCATCGACACTGAGCACCAGTGCGTGCTCGGGCGGATTCAAGTACAGACCGACCACGTCGCGGAGTTTCTCGACGAACTGCTTGTCGCGGCTGAGCTTGAAAGTTTCGAGGCGATGGGGCTGCAGTCCGTGCGCTTTCCAGACGCGCTGGATGGCCATCTTGGAGACGCCCAAGTGCTTGGCGAGGGTGCGGGTGCTCCAATGCGTGGCCGCCCGGGGCTTCTCGTGAAGCGTTGTATCGAGGATGCATTGGACGAATTCAGCGGAGAGCGCCGGTTTGCGTCCGGGGCGCGTCCGATCGCGGAGTCCGTCGAGGCCGGACTGGGCGAAGCGCTTTCGCCACAGGATGACGGTCTTGCGGTTGACGCCGAGTTCGCGGGCAATGGCGTGGTTCGCCAACCCCTGCGCACACAGCAAAACAATGCCTGCCCGTAAGGCCATTTTCTGGGCTGTGTTGCCTCCTCGAACCAGGCGACGAAGAGCGTTTCGCTGCGGAGCGGTGAGGGGTAGAGCGTCAGCGGATGGCCACATAAACCATCCTACCGTGAAAAGGGTGTTATTGTCCAAGTATTTATGTGGCACTACACTAGATCCCACCTATGCGCTGTTCCACGTCGCCGCACCGTATCCGGGGACGCTGATGTACGAGCAAGCGAAGAGCGACCCCGACGTTCGGTTCAGCGACGGCACCCATTTCCCCGAAGCTTACGAAGGGCCGCTGTCCGTGCAGCAATTGAAGTCGATGACCCGCAACGCCTACCTGCGCTATTACACCCGGCCCTCCTATTTGTTCTCTCGCGTAGCTAAGGGTGAGTTTCGCGCCCTAGCGAATCAAGTCAGCTTGTTCTGGCAATTTGTTCGCGCGTAGCGAATCCGCGCTCTCGAGCCGCGCGAATGCTTTCAGACGGTTCCCTGCTGCGTCCGACTCACGCGCTAACCCGCTTTTCTCACGCGGTGTAGGGGCGAGCCGCTGTGCACGCCCAGTAGTGTCGATGGACGATCTTTTGCAAAAATTCGGACCAATCGACGTGTAGTGCCCGGTAACGGGCCGACACGGTGGTCAGCCCCTACGAGAACAATCAGATTTGTGGCGCGCTAAAGCCCTTGTACGTCAAGTAAACGCCGATGATGAAGAACACCACGAGCACAACAGCCCACCAGCTGCTCGCCGCCACCGTCCCCAGACGTGCAACCTTGTGCGGGAATGCGAACCGGACCACGCCTTTGATCAACGTCAGCCACCCCAGCAGGGTGATGATTACTCTCCAGTCCGCGGTCCAAACGTTGTGGCCGACAACCAGCAGAAGCCCCAGCACCAACGCTACGACGCCCGAAAGCACTACCATAGCGAGGCTATCCGAAAACTCTTTGATTAGCCTCGGGAAATGTTTTCGATTCAGCAGCGCCGCCGGCACGACAATAACTAAATAGAGACCCAAAACCTTTGCTAGAAAAACCGACAGTTCCATAGCATCTCCTCCAGTCTTCGCGTCGTTCGCAGCCATCCACCGGACAACGCCCTGCCCGTTAGGGCGTGGGCCCGGCAGCGACGCCGGTCCACAAGCAACAACCGAACAGAGCCGCGCCCGTTAGGGCGCGGGCCTCGACTTTGGCGTTTTGAAAGCAGGTTCGAGGCGGAGACAGGAGGGGCAAGAGGTTCAAGCCAGGATTTCCGATTTAGCTGCTCTGACGGCACGAGTCTACACCCTCACCCGGCGAAGCGCAACCATTTCTCCACCCGGTAGAGGCGGCGGCTGAGGCGGGACCGATCGAGCCCCCTTCTTGCCCCTCATGGGGGCTGATCCGCCGCTGCGAAGTCAATTTCGCAGACACCCCTCCGAGCTTCCGTCCTCAGTACACAGATTTCGCATTCGCCAAGTGCGGTGCTACCCGCCCGGCACAGGCAGCGCCCAGATCCTCCGCAGCATGTCGCCAAACAGCCGCCGGTTCAGATGTCCCTCCGCGAACAAGAGCCAGTAATACCGCGCGTGTTTAATCAGCCGACCGCCGGTCTTCATCAACCGGTGCTGCAAGCTCGTCAGCGACCAGCTCTTGATCCGTTGCGGCAGCCCGAGCCTCCGCCATAGGTTCCCCAGGTTGTAGGCCAGCACGCTCAGTTGTAGCCGTACCTCGTTGGCCCGAAAGCGATGGCACGACAGCCGCGTCCAGTGCGTGGCCTGCTTACCTTCTTTGATCCACTGCTCCGCCGTGCCGCGCTTGTTGTAGAAACGCACCACCGAACGGCTCGGCAAGCTCATGCTGGTCACAACGAATCCGACGCGCGGGAATAGCTCGCCCTGATGGTGCTCGACCTTGGCCACGATGCGCCGAGGTTGGGACCAACTCTCCGCCTGATAGCGAAAACTCTTGTAGCGCACCAGCGGCTTGCGGGAGGGCCTTCCCGGTGGCCGAAACAGGATGTCTTCGATCTCCAGCTCCAGGCTCTTGTTGGCCGGAATGCGGATCGCATAGTCCGCGCCGCGCTCCTCCAGCGCCTCGTAGATCTCCGGCTTGGCAAAGGCGGCATCGGCGCGCAAAGTGACCTGCTTGCCTTCGGCCTGTTGGCGCTCGATCTCCGGCAGTAGCAGCTCGCCCCAGTCCTCGGCGCTGTGCACGTTGCCGGGACGCAGCTTCGCCGCCAGACAATCGCCGTGCTGATTGAACAGCAACAGCGGGTGATAGCAGACCGATTCGAAGTGTCCGTTGTAGGCACTGCCTTCCTGTTGGCCATGGACCGGACTCTCGGTGGAGTCCATGTCCAGAACGACCCGCTCGGAGTCGTCGAACGCCTCCCCTTGCCCGACCAGCCCTCGGTTCAGCGCCATCAGCCCCAGCAGGTTCTCTTCGCTCGCCAGCATCTCCGTCTCGAAGCCGTGCAGCGTCGAGGTCAAGGCCGCACCGCGATCCCAGATCTTCTGCGAACCGATCAGCCGAAACGTCGGATCGATCGAAATCCGCTCGGCGTCGTTGAGGTCCTCGTAGCCCGCCAAGCGGCTGTAGACCGACTGCCGCAACAGATCAGCGAGCGTGAACTGCTTGTTTGTGCCTTGCCGGGAGTCGCTGAGATGCTCGTTGATCAACTTGCCGAGTCCGAGTCGCTCGTCCAACTCGCGGACTAGCAGCAGGCCGCCGTCGGAAGTGACGTGCGATCCTTGGAAATCGACTTTCAACAAGCCGTTGAAACTTAGCTGGAATGGCTTGGTTTGTTTTTCACCCATTGGGTGTCGGCCTCCATGGCGTCCTCATCGGGATCTAGCCCCTATGAATAAAGACGCTGAAGGCCGCTGGAAGGTCGGGAGGTCATACATCAAATTGAAAATGCGGTTCAAGGGGAAGCATAAAGCAAGGCGGTGGGGAGGGCTGCGCTGAGTTTTTGGGGGGTTGGAGTGGGCGAGGGGTTGGACGGGAAGCCGCAGAAACGACGCAAGCCTTCGCCCCACAGCTCGGCCCGCAGGTGCTGGATCAGATCGAGCGTCGTGGCGCGGGGCTTCGAGCGGCGCGCGCGCCATTTCGGGGGCGGCAGGGCGTCGGGGAAGCCCGCCGGGCCCCAAGTCTGGCGCGCCGCCAGCAACAACCAGGCGTAAGCAGCCACGATCAACTGCGGCGCCGCTTCGACCGAGCGGGGATGTCTGACCTGCGCCTGTCCTACCCCCAACAGCGTCTTTTCGTCGCGGAAGTTGACCTCGATGTCCCAGCGCCAGACGTAGTGCTCGACGATCTGCTGGGGCGACAAGTCGGGATCGGTAGCGATCAGATAAGCGGGCCGGCGATACAGCAGGCGCGAGCCTTGGCGGGGCCGATAGCGCAGCGGGGCGATGATGACTAAACACAGATCGCAGTTCCCGCCGGCGGGACGCCAGCGCAGCCGAGTCAAGGTCTTGATGCGGAAGCGATGCCGCTTGCCGGCGGCGTAGGCGGTGACGATTTGCCAGCGAACGCTGTCATCCTGGCGCAGTTGTTCGGGAGTGGGAGGCCCGCTCGCCATAACGGCGGCGGCGGCCCGTGGCGGCTGCTTGGCCGGTCGGCAAGTAGTAGAGCTTGGCGTCTTGGCGGATGCGACCGATCAGCACGGTCTGGGGCGGCAGGTTTTTCAACACCGTGCGGTTGGTGAAGCGGCCGTCGACGAGCACTTCGAGTCGCCGCGAGGCATCGTCTTGCTCCAACTTCTGCCGCAGGGCGTGCAGGCGTTCGGCGCCCCGCTGGGCGAGCGAGGCGCGGCGGCAGGCGAGGCGGTATTGTTGTTGCTCCTGCTCAGGGGCGTTTCGCCGTGGTGTGGGTGGGGTCGGGGCGTGTTGGAAATCGAGCGGGATCAGGCGCGCCGCTGGGGGGTCGGCGCCGCCGGGCACAGCGGCCGAGATCTGGATGACGCGCTGAGCGCGAATCAGGTTGGTTTGGAAGGGCGGTCCCAGCGGATCGCGCCGCCAGGCGACGCCGGGAGTTTTGGCGCCCCGCTTGGGCAGCAGTGAGTCATCGAGTGCGACCACCAGAGGTGCGGTGGGGGACAGTTGCTCGAGCACTCCGCGGCGGACCACGCCGAACAGGTCTGGGGCCTCGACCCGGGCCTGGGAGAAGAGCCGATAGACGGCCGACCAGTCCTGGAAGCTGTCGCCGGCGGTGTGCAGCAACCCAGTCACGGTGTGGCGGCCGAGACAGACCAAGGCGCTCAGCATCAGGCTTTGGATCTTTTCTTGGACCCGCTGTTGGCGGCGGCCCTGGAGCGCTTGGCGGGCGAGGGCTTCGAGCTGGTCGAGGAGCCTCGGGGCGGAGTCTTTTTTTTTAACGCCGAGGGGGGCGGGTGCCGACGGTTCAACACCAGTTGGGAGCGGTCTTCGATGACCCACTCGACGGTTTCACCGCGCGAGAATTCCAGCGCCTGGGCCAAGGCGGAAGGGAAGTTGACGTACCACTGCTGACTGGCTTCGCGCTTAATGAGTTGGACTTTGGTGGGGTAACCCATGTCGTCTCCTTATCTAGTTATATAACTAGATACCAGAATACCCCACAATGTTTCGACCCAGCAAGGGTTTTTATCCCCTTGGCCCGCTCTCGTCCTCTTAAATGTGGGAATCTATCTAGTCAAACGCCAAACTCGAGAGGGGCGCGATGAATCGCGCCCCTACATCTCTGATGGCGGGCATTTGTTTCCACCCCTGCCGACCGCTGGTGAGAAATGCGGACTAGGTCTTGTTTACGCGCCAGATTCGCCAAAGCGTGCGCTGACCGGTTGAGGGTTCGCTCACGGCCTCTCGACGCATTAGAGTCAAACCCTCAACGGGTGGGTCCGGTTTAGACTCCAAGTCAACGACGATATCGACGCCTCGGTTCGCGAGGAAATCGAATGTGAGCGGACGAGGCGCCTCGAATCGATTGACGATTCGATTCGACAGCCGCCTGCCCGCAACAGCGTAATTGTTGTAACCTGCCAGATTCAGAACCACGGTTCCCGGCGGTAGTTGATCGAGCGCTTGTGGGTAATTATAGTGCGCGGCACGTGTCCAGGTTTGGAATCGCAAGCGAACGGCGAGTGATAGCGCCGGGTCGAGCCCCAAGAGCGCGGAGGAGCCGGCAATCGCTGCTACGAACAGGATCTGAAACGAGCGTCGGCCTCCGCGAGCAATAACGGCCAGGAAGGGTGCCGAGAGGACCACACAGAACACGATCCAGGGAAGACCGAAGCGGGGGGTTTGCCGAAGCAAGAGGAGCCAGCAGAGCGCCATAGCGGCGAAAAGGCCCCACCAGCAGAGGAGGGCAGCTCGACAGTTGGCCTTGGCCGTATATGTCCTCCACGCCAGATATGCCAAGCCGAGGGGCACGAACGTGGCGAACGCGGCGCCCAATCCGGCCTCGGCGCTGTACGCCGTCAGGCCGAGGGGGTGTTTGTACTCAACCCAAGGGTAAACCAGCCACTCCAGCTCGGAACGGACAAAGCGTCCGATTGCGAAATCGATGGGAGTTATCTCAGTAGAAGCGAAGCCCGGCAATAAGACGCGGTCGCCCCAGGTCACCTCGAGGGGGTAGAGCAGGTTGCCGGTTCCGTGCGCCGCACGGGCAAACCAAAAGACCGAAGGGACGAGCATTCCGACCCCGAAGATCACGGTCGGCCGCACCACCGACCGGAGATTCCAACCCGTCTGGCGTAGTGCTGCCAGCCCCATGGCCGCGGTCAAAAGAGTTGCATAGAGCCAGAACGTGGGCTTTACCCCGACTGCTATCCCGCAAGCGAGAGCAGCCGCCGCAACCAAGCCGAGCCGCCCCTCCGCGGTAGCTCCCGAGCTCACCCCGTGTAGGCCGAGCGCGGCTGCCGCGAACAGGAATCCCGTGCCGAAGAGGTCCACGTATGCTGAGGCGGTCTGAAAATAAACGATCGGCAGCGTCAAGGTGATGAAAACGCACGACACCGCGGCGGTTCGATCCCGTGACAATCGCAGCGCTAGGCTGTATACGCCGATGAGCAGACAGGTGAGGCCAATCGACTGGGGCAGTGGTAAAAGCGCTTCCCAGCCAGCGGGTAGCACCAGGAATGACACGACCTCGGAATTCCCCGGCAGGCTCAACATCCAATGCTTTTGCAGGTCGACGGCCACTGTCCTTTCCTGAAACCAAGTCACCGAGAGGGGCAAATGATACGACAGAGCGTCCCACCCCTCTGGGTAGGCCGTAGCTAGGTCGATGATCAGCGCACCGTAGATAGACGCAAGGATGCCAACGGCAGCCCACAAGTACCCCGGCACCCCTGAGAGGGAATCGGCGAAACCGGCCCACGACGTCCACATTGGAGACGGCCGTATCTTCCGCGTGATCAGGTAGGCCGCTACAAGGATGGCTGTCTCGAGGACAGCCAAGTGATCCAAACGAATCGCCTCGAGGATCCCGATGATCTCGAGCCACCCCAAAAGGTGGAAAGGAACCAGCAGGAACACCGTTCCGAACGTGAGAGCTGCCAGAATCCGGTATCGCGGTTCCTGGGACAGCGACATGCGGCCGGCAGCGAGGCTTCCAGCGAGGGCCGCAGC
Organism: Bryobacterales bacterium; assembly: GCA_965222095.1. Lineage (GTDB taxonomy): Bacteria > Acidobacteriota > Terriglobia > Bryobacterales > UBA6623. Next base: position 237,415 of record CBDCTD010000002.1, on the reverse strand, counting down.
CCCGAAGTAGTAGATCGTAAAGAGCATCGCACCTAGTGTCCGATCAAGCGAGCGGCGCTCTGAGCAACGCTCCGAATAGTCTCTATCGCACGCGAGACGGAGTGACTGCCGAGGACCCAGGCGCCGAAGCTCAACCCGGCCAGGGCAAGAAGCACGATCTGTCCCCGCCGGCCCGGCTCGGGGCGTTCATCCGAACCGCCAGCGTGTCGATGGGCGTCAGGCTCATTCATGGAGAACATCCTGGCCAAAACCTCAAACATCGCCGTTCGTGTTTGCTCATTTAATGTACAACTCTTCGGGATTCGGTCGGAGCGTTCGGTTCCGGATTTGGCAACAGTCGCTTGGGTGCCGGATGAAAGAATACCGGCAGCGCCCTAACGAGACGCTCTGGCCCAGACGCCCACATAGCTGTTGCGAAATCTTAGTGTCATATAGCAGGCGCCGCTGTTCGGGGTGACACCGACCCAGATCATCGCGCAGTTGCCGATGGGGGTGGGGGGGGCGAGGGGCAAAAAAACTGAGGGAATCGGCTATTTAGTACTTGATTTCCGCGATGTAAATGGCAAAACTGTAACCCACTGCTTGCGCCGGCAAACGGCAGGCTGCCCCGAGGTCGAAGGAGAGAGGCATGTTGAGGCACACGAAGGATCTTGATCAAGCGCCGAGAAACGGTCACGGAATTGGTCGTCAATTGACCCGATGCGACGCCACCGCCGACACACTCAACACTGATCATCTCCGCGAACTTATGAACTTTCTGATCGGTGCAACTACCTTGCCGCTTCATCCTGACAAAGAGAAAAAGGCAGAGCTCTCCGGGAAGCTTAAGGCGCTGGCGTAGATGGAAGGGACATCATGGGAATCCGTGGAAAGTTCGTAGTTGCTATCGTCGTCATCGCGTTTGCGGTGGGGCTTTCGAGCTATCTCGCGCTGGAAGCGTCCCACAGCGGGCTGATCGAACAAGAAGCTCTCAGGATCGCTGAGATTGTCTCCACGCAGGTCATTGCTGACCGTGCGGAGTACACCAAGGGAGTGGTCGGCAAGCTCAAGGCGGATGGGACCGGCGCCGCCCGCCAATCAGATGAGAATCCAGGGTATGTTCAACTTCCTGCACAGTTTGTTCGGAACGTGTCGAAGCGGGTCGAGGCGCAGGCGGGCGATCTCTATTTCTATGTGCTGGTAAGTCAATGGAATCTAAACGAAGACCAGGGAATTAAGGATGACTTTGACCGCTGGGCTTGGAACCAACTAGCAGCCCAGGACGAAGGATTCCGCAAGAACGGAGCACCGGCTGGACCGCGGGGCCATGATTGGAAACCTGCGTACAGCATCGAATCCGTCAATGGCGCCCCCTTGCTGCGATACATGAGGGCCGACCCCGCCGCCGCCGCCGCGTGCGTCTCTTGCCACAATGGCTACGAGAAGAGACCTGAAGTTATGGCAATGCGGGAGACGCAGGGAGTCGCCCCGGGCAAGCAGTGGCAATTGCATGAATTGATGGGAGCGATCCGAGTGGAGGTGCCGGTTGATGAAGTCGCTGCAGCGGCGGCTGCCGGTCGTAACCGCATGCTGGCGGGGATCGCCGCCATCTTCGTTCTGGGTTTTGGCGGTCTTTTCGCAATGATCTCCAAGACTGTCATCAATCCTGTCGAATCGTCCGTCAACCAGGTGGAGGGCTTCTCCGACAAGGTTTCCTCCGTGGTCGGCTGCAGCAAAGACCTCGTCCTCGCCGCGGACGACCAGCAGAAGGCTTGCCGCCAGACGATCTCATCGGTCGGCAACGGGGATGCCAACCAAGGCTCCGAGGACTCCCAGCTCTCTACGTCGCTCCAGGGCCTCGCGAACGCGGCCAATGACAACGCCATGAAAGCAGAGGAGTCAGCGGTATACTGCAATGACCTCGATGAGTCCTTCGAGGATCTCAAGTCCCGGCTGCAACAAATCCTTGGGCGCTAGCAACGGTCGGCAGTAGCGGAAGCACATGCCCGCCGTTAGGGACCTAGGGGCGCAATTCATCGCTGATTTGTCCCGATTAGGTTTTTGGGCCACTGAAGCATGAAGCGCTTTGGGGTCGGTTTGTGGCGCACGCATTCTTGCGTGCCGTGTCGCCATTCGTGGCGACATCAAATCCGGTCGTGGCGCAAGCTCTCTAGCTCGCGGCGTCGAGACTCTTCTCGACGCCTGTATTTCACTCTGTCACTACGGATGGAAACCTGACACAAGGATGTAGGGGCGCGATTCATCGCGCCCGCTTGCCGACAGACTGTGTTGGGCGATGTGCCCGAAGTGTCGCCGCGAGCCATGGCCGCCAGGCCTTTCCCCTCTTCCAGCGCCGCCGCGGTGAGAAATGAACCCTAGCGGCCAGTCCCCACAGCCGCCACGAAAGGTGTGCAACCATCGGAGAACAGACCGTCGTGCGGAGAAGAGACTGTCGAGCGCCCTGTTGTAGAATAACCTCGTGGATCAAGAGCAGGAACCCCCGAAAGTCAAGGTAAGTGATCGGCGGCGGTTCTCGGCAGACGGTGAGCCACTCGAGGAGACCGAGACCGAGCCGGTAAAGCAGGCTTCTGAAGGGTCTTCCTCGGCGGACGAAACCACAGCACCGGAGCCTCCTCCGCCCGAGTCCGCGGGGGCCGAGACGGCACCCGAGTCTCCCAAGGCCCACACGGCGTCGGGTGAGAGCTCAGCGGCGGCCCCTTTTCCGCCCGAGTCTTCAGAGGCCGATCCGACATCATCCGCGGGCCGGGGCCCGTCACAGCTTCCCCCAGCGAGCTTCGAGACTTTGGTCTTGTCGCTCGGTATGCAGGCGCAGCTTGAGTTAGGTTTCGGGGGCCAAGCCGATCAAGAGCCCCCCAATCTCGATGTAGCACGCCACTCGATCGACATGTTAGGGGTCTTGAAAGAAAAGACAAAGGGCAACCTGTCAATGAGTGAAGACCGGCTGCTCGAAAACACCTTGACCGAGCTACGTTTCCGCTACGTTCAGGTAGTCGGAGAAATCAATAAACAAGCCAAGGCGTAGGTTCGGAGCAGCCGTTCCGCTGACATTTCGAGGCGGCTTGCGAGAGCAGCTGTCAGCCTGACGGCAACCATGCCCGATCGCGGTCCCATCTCCATCACCGTGCTCGGATCGGGTACAAGCGTCGGCGTGCCGACAATCGGCTGTTCCTGCGCCGTTTGCCGCTCTGATGATCCGCGAGACAAACGACTGCGTCCTTCCATCGTGATCCACCTTCGAGATGGCGAGCGCGAACGGAATGTCTTGGTCGACACGACACCGGACTTCCGGCAGCAGGCCCTCCGGGCGGGGTTTAGAACCCTGGACGCGATTTTCTACACGCACTCGCACGCGGACCACATCATGGGCCTCGACGACATACGGCCGTTCAATTACGGACGCGCCGAGCGGATACCGGTCTACGCCACCCCGGATACTCAGCAGAACTTGCAGAGAATCTTCCCCTATGCCTTTGAGGGAGAAGCCCCGCACCCGGGCGGGAAACCTCGGGTTCAAGCCCACCCGATCCACAACGGCCCGATCGAGTTGTTCGGAGTTTCTTTCTTTCCGGTTCCCCTGATCCACGGGCCGAAGAAGAGTACCGGATTTCGCTTCGGCCGGGCGGCCTATTTGACCGACCACAGCGACATTCCCCCAAGCTCGGTAGAGTTGCTTCGCGATCTCGATGTCCTTTTCCTCGACGCCTTGCGGCGCGAGCCCCACCCAATGCACACCACCTTGGATCGGGCGCTAGCCTGGGTGGAGGAGCTGAAACCGAAGCGCGCCTATTTTACCCACATCTGCCACGATCTAGCGCACGCCGAAACCTGCGCCGGCCTGCCGCCAAACGTCGAGCTCGCCTACGACGAGCTGCGCATCGAGCTGCCGGGGACTGACTCATGATCACGACGTATTGGAAACTGGACGACGTTCCCGCCGACTTCGGCCCCTCCGTAGCCACTATTGGTAACTTTGACGGTGTCCATCTCGGGCATCAGAAGATTCTCGCAGCCACTCGTGACAAGGCAAAGAAAAATGTCTGGCAGTCAGTCGCGGTCACATTTGACCCGCACCCGACAACAGTGGTTGCACCCGAGCGGGTGCCGGCTTTGCTGACAGAGCCGGCTCGACGTGTGCCATTGTTTGAGGATCACGGGGTCGAGACCGCTCTTATCCTCCCCTTCACCCCGGAGATAGCGCGACTCAGTCCCGAAGAGTTCGTTCAGCAAGTCTTGGTGGATACACTGCGGGCTAAGGCAGCAGTGGTGGGAGAAAGCTTCCGGTTCGGCCGCGGCCAAGCCGGGAACACCCAAGTGCTAAGGCGGCTCGGCCAAAACCTCGGCTTTGAAGTCGAAACGGTGGAAGCGGTTGTTGTCGCCGGCTCCGCGGTTAGCAGCTCCCGGGTCCGTGACCTGGTGCGCCAGGGGCGAGTTGATCAGGCCCGGGGCCTGCTGGGGCGTCCCTTTGGCTTCGCGGGGCGCATCGTCCGCGGTCGCGGCGTCGGGTCAAAGAAAACCGTGCCGACCTTGAACCTTGCACCGGATACGGATTTGACGCCCGCCGACGGCGTCTACGTCACGTCAAGCTGTGAACCTGACTCGGGACGCCGCTGGGAGTCGGTCACGAATATAGGTTTCCGCCCGACCTTCGACGGGACCGAGCACGCCATCGAAACTTTCTTGCTCTCGGAGTTCGACGGCCAGGCCCCCGAGAGGCTCGAAGTGGCCTTTTACGACCGATTGCGAGATGAAAAGCGTTTCGGGTCCACGGAAGAACTGCGAGAGCAGATCCTAGCTGATGCCGCCCGTGCCGAGCGTTTCTTTCGTCGCTTGGAGGAAGAGAGTCGGAACATGCCAGTTTCCGGCTCGAATTGATAGATGTGAGACCGCCTGGTCAGTGGCAACGGCGGGCGGGTCACGGGGACGCGGCCTTGCCGGGTCTAGCTCCGTAATGACCGTGGCGCTCGGGGGTACCGACTTCTTCGAGTTCTGTCACTCCGAATCCCGCACAGAGCCGGGGAAGACCCTACGTCGTTTCGAACTTGGACCCGACAGCGAGGGGGCGTCGAAGCGACTGCAAAGAAATACTTTACGAGAGACCACCCACAACAACCCCAGTGTCTAGAATCCTGCTCGCACCAGCCTAGTCCGCATTTCTCACGAGCGTTCGGACGACCGGCGTTGAACAGGCTTTGTTCGTAGGGGCGGACCGCCGTGTCCGCCTATTCGTGAAATGCACACTCCGTCCCATTTGATCACCCAACCCAACCCCGTGAGAACCTTCTCTGGGCGGGCGCAGCGGCCCGCCCCTACAATTTTGTCGTGAGAAATTCGGGCTAGCTCGAACTCTTACTACGCCGAGTGGGCATATCCCAAAGCACCACCCAGGATTTCCGATTTAGCTGCTCTGACGGCACGAGTCTACACCCTCACCCGGCGAAGCGCAACCATTTCTCCACCCGGTAGAGGCGGCGGCTGAGGCGGGACCGATCGAGCCCCCTTCTTGCCCCTCATGGGGGCTGATCCGCCGCTGCGAAGTCAATTTCGCAGACACCCCTCCGAGCTTCCGTCCTCAGTACACAGATTTCGCATTCGCCAAGTGCGGTGCTACCCGCCCGGCACAGGCAGCGCCCAGATCCTCCGCAGCATGTCGCCAAACAGCCGCCGGTTCAGATGTCCCTCCGCGAACAAGAGCCAGTAATACCGCGCGTGTTTAATCAGCCGACCGCCGGTCTTCATCAACCGGTGCTGCAAGCTCGTCAGCGACCAGCTCTTGATCCGTTGCGGCAGCCCGAGCCTCCGCCATAGGTTCCCCAGGTTGTAGGCCAGCACGCTCAGTTGTAGCCGTACCTCGTTGGCCCGAAAGCGATGGCACGACAGCCGCGTCCAGTGCGTGGCCTGCTTACCTTCTTTGATCCACTGCTCCGCCGTGCCGCGCTTGTTGTAGAAACGCACCACCGAACGGCTCGGCAAGCTCATGCTGGTCACAACGAATCCGACGCGCGGGAATAGCTCGCCCTGATGGTGCTCGACCTTGGCCACGATGCGCCGAGGTTGGGACCAACTCTCCGCCTGATAGCGAAAACTCTTGTAGCGCACCAGCGGCTTGCGGGAGGGCCTTCCCGGTGGCCGAAACAGGATGTCTTCGATCTCCAGCTCCAGGCTCTTGTTGGCCGGAATGCGGATCGCATAGTCCGCGCCGCGCTCCTCCAGCGCCTCGTAGATCTCCGGCTTGGCAAAGGCGGCATCGGCGCGCAAAGTGACCTGCTTGCCTTCGGCCTGTTGGCGCTCGATCTCCGGCAGTAGCAGCTCGCCCCAGTCCTCGGCGCTGTGCACGTTGCCGGGACGCAGCTTCGCCGCCAGACAATCGCCGTGCTGATTGAACAGCAACAGCGGGTGATAGCAGACCGATTCGAAGTGTCCGTTGTAGGCACTGCCTTCCTGTTGGCCATGGACCGGACTCTCGGTGGAGTCCATGTCCAGAACGACCCGCTCGGAGTCGTCGAACGCCTCCCCTTGCCCGACCAGCCCTCGGTTCAGCGCCATCAGCCCCAGCAGGTTCTCTTCGCTCGCCAGCATCTCCGTCTCGAAGCCGTGCAGCGTCGAGGTCAAGGCCGCACCGCGATCCCAGATCTTCTGCGAACCGATCAGCCGAAACGTCGGATCGATCGAAATCCGCTCGGCGTCGTTGAGGTCCTCGTAGCCCGCCAAGCGGCTGTAGACCGACTGCCGCAACAGATCAGCGAGCGTGAACTGCTTGTTTGTGCCTTGCCGGGAGTCGCTGAGATGCTCGTTGATCAACTTGCCGAGTCCGAGTCGCTCGTCCAACTCGCGGACTAGCAGCAGGCCGCCGTCGGAAGTGACGTGCGATCCTTGGAAATCGACTTTCAACAAGCCGTTGAAACTTAGCTGGAATGGCTTGGTTTGTTTTTCACCCATTGGGTGTCGGCCTCCATGGCGTCCTCATCGGGATCTAGCCCCTATGAATAAAGACGCTGAAGGCCGCTGGAAGGTCGGGAGGTCATACATCAAATTGAAAATGCGGGACCAAACAAATAGTACCAACTGACCTGAAGTCGTAGATCGAGTACCTTAGGAAAAAATGTGACGAACGGTTACTTGCAAATGTACCCGAGGGTCTATTGGCGGGGTTTCCAAACTGTGATTAACTCGTACTAGAACGAAATGCGAAAGCGCCTTAAGCTAATGAGCTTGACAGCTCGGGGCCGCAACGGTTGGAGGTCGGATATGAGAAGCAGCAAGTCAATGCCGTCACGGAAAGTCATCCAGCGCATGAAGGCCTTTGAGACGAAAATCGAAGGGCTCAAAAAGGACCGACAGGGAATCATCTTTATCATCACAGCACTGATATTCCCGGTTCTGGTGGCCTTCATGGGCTTGTCGCTCGACATGGGCTTTATCTATGACCTGAAGCGCCGCCAGCAAAACGCCGCCAACGCGGCCGCTATGGGTGGTGCTTGGGAAAAGTGGCGGGGCCACGACAGCAAGATCACCTCTGCGGCCAAAGTAGACGCGGAAATGAATGGCTTCAGAGACAAAGATCTTACGGGCGGCAATCCTGACGTCACCGTGACCGTCAACCCCGACTACACGCACGGAGGCACGTCGGGCTACGTCGAAGTGGAGATTGAGGAAATTGTTCAAACTTACTTCATGCGCGTCTTGGGAGAAGATACCGTGACGGTTCGCTCCCGGGCTGTGGCGGGCTTGGAGAAGTACGGCGATGGCTGCGTAATTGCTCTCGACGATGACGACAGCGGAGCCCTCACAATCAATGGTGGCGCCACTCTGCAATCGGGATGTGGAATCATGGTGAACTCGACACACGATCGGGCTCTGACGTTAAACGGCCAGCCCGGCTGCCTCCTCGCGGATGACTATTACGGAATCGGCGTTACGGGCGGTATCTGGAATCCTGGCACTCCACCCTGTGTTTACCCTGACCCGGTTCCTAGCACCCCGCAGGTCGACGATCCCTTGGCGTATATGGCAGCGTACGCGCCCTCTAGCACGATTTGCGACTGGACAGGATTATCCATACAGACCAACCAAGGAGACCCGCCGGTGGTCATCTCGCCGGGCGTCTATTGCGGGAATGGCGGGCAGGACTCACTTCGAATCTCCGGCGGTGGCGAAGTCCAGTTGCTGGCCGGTACCTACATTCTGGCAAGCGGCCTGACTATTACCGGATCTGCCACAGTCACCGGCACCGGGGTCACCCTCTACAACACCAGTAGCCCTACCGGCCAATGGAATTACGTCAGCATTGGAGGGAGCGGCGGTGGCGGCGGTGGTTGCGGCCTCATCTATTGTCCTCCCGCCGACGAACCCAAGGTCGAGCTCACCGCGCCCTCCGGTGGAACCTATGAGGGAATGCTCTTTTGGGAAGACGCCTCTCGGCCGGTGTCAGGGCAACCGGGCCACATTTTTGCGGGAAGCGCACTTTCGTACTTTCTGGGGGCGATTTATGCTCCCACGGCACATGTGGCTTGGCGCGGCACGAACGGCACTGTCGATTGGAACATGATCGTCGCCAACACCATCGAGGTCAGCGGGAACGCCGTCGTCTCCGGCGGCAACTTTGATGGCAGCCCCGTGAGCCCGCCCACACGAAAGGTGGCCCTAGTGGAGTAGAGCCTCTGGCCATAGCGAGGAATCTGAAAGCAACATCGGAAAATGGCGGAAATATCATGCAACGCAACGCCTCAGAGAATCGAAAGCGGAGATCCGGCACCATCACCATGGAACTGGGCCTCGTAGCTCCGTTGCTGATGCTGATGATGGCTGGAGCAGCGGACTTTGCCCGCGTTTTTTACCACTCCATCACGGTCGCGAATGCTTCGGGTACCGGAGCGTTCTACGGCGCTCAAAACACGGTCAAGTCGGCAAACTATAGTTCAATCCAGACCGTGGCCACCAACGACGCTGCCGACCTGGAGAACGTTTCGGCGACGGCGACTCTGTATTGCGACTGCCCGGATGGCGGCGGCATAGCAGCTTGCCTTGATGGGGACTGCGGCGCCTACGGCAGCCGACGTGTCTACTCCAAGGTGATTGTGCAACAAACGTTCGAGCCGCTTCTCCCGTGGCCGGGCATTCCCGAGTCAGTCGTGGCGACACGCGAGACCTATATAAGAGTGCAATAGGAGGAAACAATGTCACAAAAAGCCGCTCAAATCGAATCGCACCGGCGCGGTGCTACCATCGTCGAGTTCTCCTTGGGGTTTATGCTTTTCTTGATCATCATGGTCACCTTCATGGAGTTTGGCCGGGCCATGTGGACTTACTCCACGATTTGCCACGCGACCCGACAGGGCGCGCGATTTGCCATGGCGCGTGGAAGTTTGAATCCCACGACCAAAACGGACGTGCATAACGTCATCAAGAACGCTGCGACCGGCTTGGAAGACAGCAAGATCACCCTAAATACTGACCCCATCGACCTCTCGACGGTCTCACGCGGATCCACGCTGGAGCTTGAGGTACTCTACGACTTTGAGCTTGTCACCGGAAACTTGCTGCTGGGTTACACCACGATTCCGATGGCCAGTAGGAGTAGTGTAATCGTAGCGAATTAGGTAACGATATGCCGATGCGATTACACGGATGCCCTTAACTCAACAGAAACTATTACCTAGGACACATAGGGCAATTACCTTACGGCCGCAAAATCGTTGCATTCAAGAGGGAATTGATCGTAGAGTTGAGGAAACCGAACATCCAAATTGAAAAATCCCCAGTATCCAAAGCCAGGGTTTGTTGTTCTGGTTGATAAGAAATTCAATCGAGAAAAGAAAAAAAGGAGAAAAGATGAGAAAAATGTTCAGTTTGCTGATTCTGGGCCTGCTTGCGACGGTACCCCAGATTGTAGCCCAAGTGATCTACAGTGGTGACGGCTCTGGCGCCACAGAAGGTGGGTCCCATCAAGTCATCACGACAATAGTAGGCACCTTGGAGTGCAAGAAGATGACTTTCGAGAATGGTGGGGAGCTTGCCAATATCCACGGCGGAGGCGAGAGCCCCGGTTCCGGGATGAGTTTCCCCGGCGCCGGTATGTTTAGCGGCTGGATAACCATTAGTGATTCCGACGATGGTGGACTCGGCAATATTGCGAACGAGCCCTCACCTTCGACCATAGCTTTCTGGCTCGAAGCCGTTGGGAGTCAGGACGTATTCTTCACGGACCCAGTTTCCACGGTCAGTTTGTTCTTCACTTCGACCCCAATGGTAACGCTGGAAGCGTTCGACGCGTCCGATGTCAGCCTGGGTTCTGTTTCGGCGTCTGGGAACTTCAATCAAGGGATGGGTGACCCCAACGGAGAATTTAACACTTGGACCCCGCTAAGTGTTGATGTCGGCGCAAATACAATCGCGAAGGTTACAGTCACGGGGCAGACGCTCAATGTCACTGGTATCGACGACATCGAGGCGTGTGAAATCGTGCGTGTCATATCTTGTGTAGGGTTCGAACCTCCTGTCGCCAACGGCCCGGTGAAGGTCAAAAAGAACCGCGTTATACCCTTCAAGGCCGACTTGTTCGAACTAGATGGCACACCGGTCACTGATCTAGACATAGTTGCTCAGCCCGTTGTCCAGGTACTCTTTGACTCTGGTGTGGGCCCTGCGACGGACGTCACGGATGACGCTTTGTCCGCCGGGCAAGGAACAAATGGCAACGAGTTCGAATTCAACAACAGCAAGTGGGCGTTCAATCTGCAAACCAAGAACTATTCTGCCGCCGGCACCTATACCGTTTCCATGGTTTCTGGAGATGGCGACGAATACATCATTCATCCAGCCTGTGAAGGCACGTTTGTGATTGAGTAGGCATCGGTTCAGCCGGTGTCACTGTTCGCTCAGTACACACGCTTTCTGCTGCACAGGTGGAACCTGTATGGGCCCCGCTTCGGCGGGGTTTCTTTTTGTGAACCGTGCTCTTCGCGTGGTCTTCCAACGAAAGTAGAGCCACCGATGACTGACTACTGAACGGTCCCGCCCGGCTCGCTCATCATCGGGGGAGGCTCTTTCGCCAGCACCGTCTCTCGTGCTCTTGCGGTTCTTGCGAGCGAAAAATGGGGACTGCCACCAATTCGCTCCCCGTCGAGGGCCTCGAAACAAAGCACTTAGCCTGAAGCGAATTGGCTGGCTGTACCCGATTTTTCCTTCGCCAACCATCTCCAAGATGCCGTTTTCCCCGCGCTACGGCATGCTTTTGGCAGCGGAAATCTGGCCTCGCGACCCTTTCCACCGACTGCTCCAAACCACAGTCACAGGCTTTTCCTGTTTTTTCTGCTCTCTCTTTCAACGACTTACGCCTTGACTTCAAGCCCCAAATCCGTCCCGTATCCTGGTACAGGGCCCAAACAAGCAAACCCGGGAGGAAAAATTTTCGTATTCCTGCCATTTACCGCCACCTACTGCCGCTGGGCACCGACAAAGAACGGCTATGTATCAAGATTTAGAAGAGTTAACCATCAGGCAGAACAAGGCCATCGCGGCTCTACTCACCTCGCAAACCGTCGCCGAGGCCGCCGAACGAGCCGCTGTCGGTGAGCGAAGCATCTACCGTTGGCTCAAACAAGACACTTTTCAGTCCCACCTCCGCCGTGCCCGCCGTCTGGCCCTCTCACAGGCCCTCGGACGCCTGCAGCAGGTCGCCGACCGCGCCGTGGACACCCTCGACGCCATCTTGAACGACGAAAAGGCCACCGCCGCCGGCCGTGTCAGCGCTGTCCGGGCGGCTTTGCGTTTCGCCTGCCATGGCATCGAGATCGACGACTTCGAAGAACGCCTCGCAGCCGTCGAACGGGCCCAGAAAACGAGCAGGGAGTCAGCCACATGATGATCCGCACCCGTGGTCGCCGCCTCGTCTCGCGCCTGGAGGCTCTCGAGCGCGTCTATGACACCCGGGGACCTCGCGTGCTCCGAGTCATCTTCGAATACGGTGGTGAACCCACGATTGTCACCATCTTCCGGGACGAAAACCGCACCGAGATCATCGAACCTCCTCCGCCCGACGACGACCCCGACGATTTCTACGGCACCTAGCAGCCCGTAGTCCGCGTCAGGTGTACCTCGTCGAGCAGTCGGAGCGCCTGGCTCCGCGGCCGTTTTGTCGAGACTTGCGGCCACCTCCGCCGTGCCCGCCGCCAGACTCTTTCTGAAGCCTTCGGACGCCTGCAGCAGCTACCCGATTCCCCCCCCGATGTTTAATCCCCGGCTTCCCTCTTGCTAAGATTGTCAAGTAGGAGTAGACCTAAACATGCCTGCCAAGCTTACACCTGGAAAAATCAACCACCTCACTGCCCTCGCCGACGACCGAGGGGTGATCGCAGCCGCGGCCATGGACCAGCGCGGTTCCTTGCAGAAAGCCATCGCTTCCAACAAAGGCATTGAGCGAGCCGACGTGACCGACGAGATGATGAGCGAATTCAAGACAGCCGTCTCGAAAGTCCTGACGCCCTACGCCAGCGCTATCTTACTGGATCCTGAATGGGGTCTGGAGGCGGCGAAGGCGCGCGCTTCCAACGCAGGACTGCTGCTTTCCTACGAAAAGAGCGGCTATGACAACACCCGCCCCGGCCGCCAGGCCGACCTTCTGCCGAACGTTTCGGTGAAGCGAATCAAAGACATGGGCGGCAACGCGGTCAAGATCCTAATCTACTACACCCCCTTCGAAAACGAGGCGATCAACGACGAAAAGCATGCTTTCGTGGAGCGCATCGGGGCCGAATGCGTGGCCTACGACATTCCGTTCTTTTTGGAGTTCATAGGCTACGACCCGGCGGGTCTCGACGAAAAGGGATTCGAATTCGCCAAGAAGAAGCCCGAAGTCGTCATCGGCAGCATGAAGGAGTTTTCCAAAGACCACTACCACGTCGATGTGCTCAAAGTGGAGATCCCCCTCAACCTTGCCTACGCCGAAGGAGCAGCCGTCTACAAGGGAGAAAAGGCCTACGGCAAGGAGGAAGCGTTCGACATCTACCGCCGGGCGGAGGAAGCGGCCGCCAGGCCCTTCATCTATCTCAGTGCTGGCATCAGCAACCAGCAATACACGGACTCGCTGCGCTGGGCTGCCGAGGCCGGCGTCAAGTTCGCTGGTGTTCTCTGTGGACGCGCGACGTGGAAGGAAGGTATTCCCGTCTACGGCAAACAGGGACCCGCGGCCCTGGAAGAGTGGTTGGGTGGCGAAGGGGTGCGCAATATCCAGGCCGTCAACGAATGCCTCAAAGCGGCGAAACCCTGGTACACCATCTACGGTGTCGATAGCGCGGATGAACTCGCGGCTTAGCACGAGGCTGTGCAAGAGTAACGAACAGAGCTTGGCGGCATGGCCGCTGGCGTTCGGACCGCTTTTTGTCAGCCCGACCGAGTACTAGTGTAGTGCCACTAACGGTTCTGGACAACGGCGTGGGTTTTGGCGGCGCGCTCGACTTTGGCGAGGATATCTTGTGCCGGAGCTGTCCAGACAAAGGGCTTGGGCGCTTGGTTGCTCGCTTCCAGGTACTCGTGGATGGCGGCCTCGAGTTCGGGAACACTGCGGAACACGCCGCGGCGGATGCGCTTCTGTGTCAGCTCGCGGAACCAGCGCTCGACGAGATTGAGCCAAGAAGAAGACGTGGGAATGAAGTGAAAGTGGAAGCGGGGGTGCTTCGCGAGCCACTTCTTCACTTGCTCATGCTTGTGCGTGGAGTAGTTGTCCACGATCAGATGCAGCTCCAGCGCCGGTGGCGTTTCGCGGTCGGTCTTGCGTAGGAATTTGAGGAATTCCTGGTGCCGATGTCGCGGCAGACACTCGCCGATCACCTTGCCGTCGAGCACATTGAAGGCGGCGAACAACGTCGTTGTGCCATGTCGTTTGAAGTCGTGGGTCATGGTGCCGGCACGACCCCTTTTCAGGGGCAGTCCCGGCTGGCTGCGGTCTAAGGCCTGGATCTGACTTTTCTCATCGACACTGAGCACCAGCGCGTGCTCGGGCGGATGCAAGTACAGACCGACCACGTCGCGGAGTTTCTCGACGAACTGCTTGTCGCGGCTGAGCTTGAAAGTTTCGAGGCGATGGGGCTGCAGTCCGTGCGCTTTCCAGACGCGCTGGATGGCCATCTTGGAGACGCCCAAGTGCTTGGCGAGGGTGCGGGTGCTCCAATGCGTGGCCGCCCGGGGCTTCTCGTGAAGCGTTGTATCGAGGATGCATTGGACGAATTCAGCGGAGAGCGCCGGTTTGCGTCCGGGGCGCGTCCGATCGCGGAGTCCGTCGAGGCCGGACTGGGCGAAGCGCTTTCGCCACAGGATGACGGTCTTGCGGTTGACGCCGAGTTCGCGGGCAATGGCGTGGTTCGCCAACCCCTGCGCACACAGCAAAACAATGCCTGCCCGTAAGGCCATTTTCTGGGCTGTGTTGCCTCCTCGAACCAGGCGACGAAGAGCGTTTCGCTGCGGAGCGGTGAGGGGTAGAGCGTCAGCGGATGGCCACATAAACCATCCTACCGCGAAAAGGGTGTGATTGTCCAGTTATTTATGTGGCACTACACTAGTAGGCAATGGCATCGAGTTGGCCATAGCGGTTTCAAGAGCCAGGTTCTCGCCCCAAATCGAGATCAGCCCGCCCGCACCCGTCTGGATAGAAAAGTCGGCCACGTTAGTGATCGATGACACCCGCGGGTTCAATAGGCCACTACCGAAGCCTACTGGGAACTCGACGACGCCGGCGCTGCTTGTCGAGACCAAGCGCCCATCCCGAAGGGTGGCCAAAGACCGCGTAAACGGGGAAACCGGGCTGGGTTCCGCAGGCGGCTCGACCATGCGCACGGGGTTGACAATTCGGCTGGGGTCCCGGGAATCGAGACCCTGCAGCGCTCCCGTGTCAACTTGGAACCTGGGACGGATCGAGCGCACCCCGGTGCCATCGGCATGCAACGTAAATCCGGAAGACTCCTGGCCGGTAGCGGCATCGTCGAAGGTACCGATTTCTACCAGCGCGGAGTTAAGCAAATGGCTGTCTACGAGGAAATAGTCAGGTCCGGCAGCCACAGCTCCTGCCAGGCCGGGCAGATCGGATCGCGACAACACGATCCTCGACGTTTGAGCCTCAAAGAAACTAACGGTGCCGACGGGCTCGGCGATGAGAATGCCGCGACCATCAGGCGTTCCCGCAAGACCGGTGAGGGAGCTGACACTGTTGTTGAAGATCCCCAATGTGTCGGGAACCGAGATGATCCGCGAACGCATATCCAGAAACGCCAAGACGCCTCCCGTTCCCGACTGGGCCGAGATCATGATATTCGTACTGTCCACGGCGATCGAGCGCGGATAATGTCCGTCACCCAGGATCCGCCAGGAGAAGAAAATCTGACCGCGGTTGATGAAAAGGTTCAAATCAATCCAGGTGATGGTCTCGGACTGGGAGTTGGCCACCAGCAGTGATGTGCCGTCTTGCGTCATTATCATCGCGGTTGGCGTATTGCCGGTACGGAACGATCCGGTGACGCGAAAATCGGAGTCGAAGACCAGTACACGGAAATTGGCCTGATCCAGCACATAGAAGCGGTCTCGGTAAGGATCAGCGGTGACATCCACGAAACTCCCCGGCACCGGATAGAGGGTGCCTTTCTGGTCGACGCTGACCACATTCGCCTGCACGATCCCCCCCAAGGGGATGTTGACGGCGTTGGTCGTTATGTTGATCGGGAACGTACTCGTCCCCTGCACTGGCCCGAGAGCACCCTGGTCAATCGTGACCTTCACTTCGGCTGGCGTAAAGCCGACATCTGGCTCAAAGAGCACGGCTGGACGTCCACTGCTGCGTTGGTCGTCGACCGACAGCTGGAACTGAGCCGGACTGCCGCCAGCGCTCTCCACGCGCAGGGTGTGCACAGCGGGCGCCCGGTTACAAGCATCGAACTGCTCGAAAATCACCCGATCGTCGGGGTGGAACTCAATCTGTGGCTCGTCACTCAACCGGTTCAGCGGCAGATACAGCAGACCTGATTCGCTGACCGCGTACATGATCTCACCGGTCGAATCAAGCGCGATGGGACCCGTGAGCCGCTCGGTCACGCGTAGGCGTTTCCTGACCAAGAGGTTGTCGAGATCCATGAGTTGCAGGATGCCGTTGACAGGATGCTGACCCGGATCAATCGCGAACTCGCCCCCATTGTCAAATGCCACATAAACGGTATCGATCTCGCTGTCGATCGCATGGGTGCCAAACAGTCCGTCGCCACTAACGGCCTCTGGGGTATCAGCCACAATCCGTAATCGGCGGTTAACCAGTAGTTGGGCCATCATCGCGTACTGGCCGTCGCCCGACACACTCACTTCGTTGAACACGGGGGGGCTAACCAATCCGCCCGTCAGCCGAAAGCTCAACAAACCGGTGGGCTGGAAGACCTGATAAGCGAACATGAATTCATCGGTTAGTCCGTAGACCCATTTCCCATCAGCCGACGTCGCCACGCTCGCGGTGACAACCTCGCGCGGAAACGTGGGCAGAGAAACGGGCAGAATCACATCGGCCGGTGGATTCTCCAGATCGATGAGAACCCGGGTCGAGCCGTCCGCGGGATCGAATAGCAGCAGCCTACTTCTGGTAACAATAAGCGCGTCGCCGCCGGTGATGAACGTTACGGCAAGAGGGGTGTCGGCCAGCGGGAAGTGGCGCCGGTCGGTGGAGTCGTTGAGGTTGATCGCCGTGATGCTGGCGAGCTGCGACACCCCGGACGTAACGGGAACATTGATCGCCACCAGGTAGCGGGCGTCCAGAGACATCGCCATACCCGACATCGCCGAGGGCTGAGGGCTGGTCGGGAATGAGCTGATCCGCTGGTTGGTCGTCATCGAGATCACCTCGACCCGCCCGGCGCTAAAATTGCCCGCGTAGACCAACTGGCGCACTTCGTCCACCTCCACATCATTGATGTGGCCGGGGAGCGCGATGATCTGACCAAAAGTGCCGGCCTGTTCGATGCTATGGGCTTGGGCCTTCGGCATGACCACCATCACAACGATGGCACTGGCCAAGAACCTAAGAAACTGCAGGGGTAGCTTCTTCATTTCCTTCTTGCTCCGATCATTCCAAACCGAACAGAGTCTTTGACCGCCTCCGGGGTCGAGACCCCGGGCCGCGGACACTCCATTCACACCGGCGCCGTTGCCCCCTCTCGGACCAGGCGTCAGCTCATCATATTCCGCACCTCAAACCGCCTTCGCGGCCTCACTAAGGGTGCGCAATTCACAGCCGGGCACTGTCCCGCCTATCAGCGGCGGCCCGGACTTCACGCCACGTCCAACGAGGCTCGTCCTAAGACTGTGCTCGCTGTCGTCGCCTGAGAATAATCAAGGCCAACAGCACCACGGCCAAGACACCACAAATGATGCGAACGCTAACGGCATCCATGTTACTTCTCCTTCGATCGATAGTCAGACAACATAACTTCGTACCGCGAACCTCATCGCGAATGTAGACCCGGCAGGAAGTCGCGAACTACTTTCACGATAATCGGTCCCACCGTGACCACGAACAACGACGGGAGAATGAAGAAGAAAATTGGGAAAACCAGTTTCACACCGATTTTGGCCGCTTTCTCTTCCACCTCCTGCCTCATTTGAACTCGCATATAGTCGGAAAAATTGCGTAAAGTTTGAGAAATACTAGTGCCGAAACGGTCTGCTTGGATGAGGACACTGACCATTCGTTTCGCCTCGTCTAAATCCGTTCTCTCGCCAAAGTTATGGAGCGCCTCGGATCGCCGCTTACCGGCTCGCATCTCCAGGTTCATGACAGCCAATTCATCAGTGATCTCAGGGTGAGCTATCTGCAGCTCCTTGCTCACCTGCATCAATGCCTGGTCCAGGCCCAGTCCTGACTCGACACAGATCACAAGCATGTCGAGGGCATTCGGCAGTCCCTTCTTGATCGCCTTCTTCCGTTTCGCCGCCAACCGATTCAAGACCACGTTCGGACCGAGCCAGCCGAGCGCACCGGCCGCCAGTATCTGAAAGATCGACAGCTCGCTCTGCAGCTGGAATCCGAAAATGACGCCGGCGCTCAACAGCGTTAGGAGCGCGCACAAGGAACCCTTAAGGCCGTAGAGCACCTTCAGCCCGTACTGGGCGCGAATGCCGGCCGACAACAGCCGTCTTTGGAGGATGCCGACATCGGTCGGGTTGGACGGTACGACATTGCCGACCTTCGTCAAAAGGTCGCGGAAACTCAGGCTGGGATCCCGCACCGCTTGCTCGGCGAGGCCAACTTCACCCATCACCCGTTCAAGCGCCGCCTTCGGCTGGACCCAAAACTTAAAGCCCACCAGCGAGAGAAAAACGCTGATCAACAGAAACAGAAAAATAGAGACAAGCAGTATGCTCATACGCTATTAGATTCCTATATCAACGATCTTGCGAATTGAAATAAAACCTAGAAATTGCAAAATAATACAAACGACCATCATGATCTTGCCATCCGGATCGTCAAAGAAAAACAACACGTAAGTGGGGTTGGTATAGAACATCATAATCGCTACGACGAGAGGAATCATAGACAAAACCAAGCCCGAAATGCGCCCATGGGCGCTCACGGCGCGAACGCGTGCACGAAGCTTAAACCGCTCTCGAATAAGGTAAGCGAGATTCTCGAGCAGGTTCGCTAGGTTTCCTCCCGTTCGCTTCTGGAGCATGACGGCCGAAACAAAGAACCGCACGTCGAGCAGGGGTATGCGCGTCCCCAGCCGCTCCAGGGCTACTTCAATAGGAAGTCCCAGGTTCTGTTCTTCAAACGTACGGCGGAACTCGGCGCCCAACGGCGCGGCGAACTCCTTGTGCAGCATCTCCAAAGAAACGGAGAACGCGTGACCCGACTTCATGGCGCGCGCCACGAATTCGAGCGCATCAGGGAATTGCGCCTCAAACGCTCGGAAGCGGGAGAATCGCTTGCGGTAAAGAAAGAAAAACGGCGCGCCTGCTCCTACAATCACTCCGATCCATGAAATGATCTCACCCCGCGGAATGATGTACCAAAACACGTTGAAGCCAATCAAAGCCAGCAGCAGGGAGAGATAAATAGTCCTTGTCGGGTCCCAATCCAAGCCGGCCTGCTCGATGTAGTCCCGCATCCTCTCCGTGAGGTTCTTGCCTAGTACGACATTAGCCACAGCATCCCGGCTAGCCGGTCTCTGCTTCTTCATCAGAGGCGTCGTTTCCCCATCCCGCTCGATCGCAGCTCGTCCGGTGACCATACTCTTCATCTGGCCGACGTCCCGTTTCCGGAAGGCCCGATTGGCGATCACTGCCGTCAGGACCATAAAGGCCGTAAGGCACACAAATAAAATGACAAAAAACATCAACGCCTCCTACTCGCTAATCTCCACGATCTCTTCGAACGTTTCCGCCGGCAGCCTCATGCCGGCCGCTACCAGCTTCTCGTAGAACCGAGGCCGAATGCCTGTTGCGGCGAACCGGCCCATCACCTTGCCCCCGCTCGAAACGCCCAACTTCTCGAAAACAAACAAGTCCTGCAGCATGACCATGTCACCTTCCATGGTCGTGACTTCCGTCAAGCTCCGGCAACGGCGCATCCCGTCACTCAGCCGCTCCACCTGAACGATCAGATCGATGGCCGAGGAGATCTGGCTGCGGATCGCCGTTATGGGAAGATTGGAGCTCGCCAGGTTCACCATCACCTCCAAACGAGTAATGACATCCCGTGGACTGTTGGCGTGAATCGTCGTCATCGACCCGTCATGGCCCGTATTCATAGCCTGGAGCATGTCCAGCGCTTCTTCGCCTCGGCACTCCCCGATGACGATTCTGTCCGGGCGCATGCGCAGCGCGTTGATCAGCAGTTCCCGCTGACGGACGGCCCCTTCACCCTCCAGGTTGGGCGGCCGTGTCTCCAGTCTGACCACGTGAGGCGGTTTGAGCTGCAGCTCGGCCGCGTCTTCGATGGTCACCACGCGCTCGGTCGGTGCAATGTATGCCGACAATGCGTTGAGCATGGTCGTCTTCCCCGAGCCCGTTCCGCCGGATATGATGACGTTGAGCTTGGAGGTCACACATCCCTTGAGGATGTCCAGAATCCCGGGAGTGATAGACTTCTTGGCCACCATGTCATCCGGCATCAGCTTCTCGGTGCCGAAACGCCGAATCGACAGCAGTGGGCCGTCCACCGCCAGCGGTGGAATAATAGCGTTCACACGGGAGCCATCGGAAAGGCGAGCGTCCACCATGGGAGACGATTCATCCACACGCCGACCGACCTGAGAGACAATCTTGTCGATAATTCGCAATAGGTGGTGATCGTCCTTAAAGGTCACGCTGGTCAGTTCCAGTTGACCTTTTCGCTCGATGTACACCTGGCGGTGCGTGTTGACCAGGATATCGCTGATCGTCGGATCTTGAAGCAGCGGCTCGAGCGGACCCAGACCGAACACCTCGTCCAGGACCTCCTCGCAGATCTGCTGCCTCTCGAGCGAGCTCAACAGTGTGGACTCTTCGTCCATGAGCAACATCAAGGCATTACGGACCTCCACGCGGACCTTCTCGTTCTCGATGCTGGCCAGCGCCTCCAGGTTGATCTTGTCGAGCAGCCTACAATGAAGACGAAACTTCAGTTCCTGATACTCGGGGTTGAGGGTCAATCGACCCCTAGCCGAGCTGCGGCGGAGACGATCCTCCCAACTCAAATCGCCCGTTCGCTGAAGGTCTTGTGTTAGCGGTGCACTCAAAATGAAAACCTCACTAAATTATGAATACGCTCCTAAAAAAACATTAACTCTGCGATAGCAGCGCGGAGAGTTTGAGCGCTGCCATACCTTTCTTCTTGTCTTCCTTGCCCCGACCGACAATCGACGTCGCGAAATCACGGAGACGCCGGCCCAGCTCGCAGTTGGGCGGGATCGTCTTGCCGGCCGTCAATGCCCGATGCGTCGCCCCGTGGTCCTCGGGGAAAACCAAGGCGATCGGGAAGTTGAACACCTTTTGCATGTCGCCGCTACCGAGCTCGTACCGACTACTCATTCGATTAATCAACAGCGAGCAACGATCGCTGCCGAATCCCATCTGGTCCATGTACGACAGTAACTTGCGCGTCAAATGGAGAGAGGGTAGCTCCGGGTTGCAGACTACATAGGCATGATCCGCCTCGCCCAGCACGACCTGAGAAATACGCTCATAAGCGGAGGGAAGATCGACAACGACGAGTTCGTAGGCCGACCGCGTGTACTCGATCACTTCATGAATTCGGTGACCGTCAATTCCCGTGATCTCGGGTTTATCGGGCGCCAGCAGAACGTCCACTCCGTCCTTCTTCGTGACCAAGGCCGCCCAAAGCGCACTGTCGAGTTTCTCGGAGTGCCGAAGCGCGTCCAGCACGCCATAGCTGTGATTCGTTCGTAGGGCAAACGATACCGTTCCTCCGGTCAAATCAAAGTCCACCAACAGTACCCGTCGCTTGCCCTCCTGAGACGTCGCAAACGCTGTCTCGTAGGCAATCGTCGACGCGCCCTGACCGGCCTTCGTCCCTACAAATGCGATCACTTTGCCGCGTTCCTGCAGGACTTGATCTTCTGACTGCCGTAGTCTCAGGACCCTCGTGATCACCGTGGATTGCGACTCAACATCAAATGGTGCGCACAGAAACTCGGTGGCCCCGGCGCGTAACGAGCGAATGATCACGCCGGCGTCGTTGGTCTCATGCAGGCCAATGACATGGATCGTCGGGCGGAACGAGGTAATCGCCCCAATCAGCTCGATGGCAGTTTCCGTGTCGGCACTCAGATCCAGTAGCACCACGTCCGGCGGCGACTGACGCAGGCGGGTATCTAGTTGTCGAGCCGACGGATAACGCTTCAGGTCCGCCACGACCTCGAAAGCCTTCGTGTCAGGCATACTCGCACTCAACTGCTGCGCCAACGAACGGTTGGGGCAAATGAGCACGGCCAACAGCTCGGCCCTTTTTCTGATCCCGTAAGGCTCCATCGTCATGTCGTCTTGTCGCGGATGTTGCTACTTCCGGTGTCCCTCGCGCCATTTCTCCGTATACTCGGCCAGTGGCTCCATGAAATCCGCGGGCATGGGTAGCATTGGCTTCTCTTCACCGGCCTCGATCACGGTCGGAAACTCCGGCGTCACCAAAACCATGAGTTCGGTGTTTTGCCTGTCCCGGCTGGTGCTCTTGAAGATTGCCCCTATCAGAGGGATGCTCGAGAGTCCGGGAATGCGGCTCACGGTCTCCGTCATGCGGTTATCGATGAGGCCTCCGATGACAAAGCTTTGCCCCGGCATCAACTCGACATCGGTCGACACCCGACGCGTTGTCAGTGCCGGTACGACGAAACCCACGATCGTCGCTGCGTTGGCGAAATCGAGAGCACTGACCTCGGGCACGACGTGCATCTTAATCGAACCCCGAGCGGTGAATTCCGGCAGAAAATCAAGCCGGATGCCAAACTCTCGGAATTGGATCGTAATCGCACCCGCGGTGGCGCCACCCTGGACGACCGGGACAGGGAATTCACCTCCTACCAGGAAGTTCGCCTCCTTGCCGGAGGTAGCAATGATGTTGGGCTCAGCCAGGATCTCAATCAGTCCTTTGCTTTTGAGAGCCTTGATGATCACGCCGGAGATATTGTCAAATGTTGTGGATGGGCGAGGTCAGGCGGCGTTTTCCTGAACCATCAATCCATCCTTGAAAACCTTTCCCTCTAAGACATGAACAATCACTTCCGAACCGTTCAGGCGTCGCCAGTGGCGCTCGGCTTGGCGGGCCAGCATGAAGACCATCGTTAACGACGCTTCGCGGCTGCCACAACCCTTCGTTCGTCGCTGCCGCAAACGGACCGTCGCAAAGGTGGACTCGATCGGGTTCGTCGTCCGCAAGTGCCCCCAGTGCTCGGCCGGAAAGTCGTAGAAAGCCAGCAGCACTTGGCGGTCTTTTTCCAGGCACTCGACCGCTTGGGGAAACTTCTTCTCGTATAGGTTCTTGAAACGGTCCAGAGCGGCCTCCGCCGTCTGCCGACTCTCGGCAAGATAGATGTCGCGCAGCGCCTGCTTGGCTTTGCCCTGCATGCTCTGCGGCAGCTTATTGAGCACGTTGGCCGTCTTGTGGAGCCAGCAGCGTTGCTCACCGGTCGCCGGATAGACTTTCCGCAGTGCCGCCCAAAACCCCATCGCTCCGTCGCCCACCGCCAACTTCGGCGGCAGCTCGAGCCCCTGCCGTTTCAAGTCCTCCAGCAACTCCTGCCACGACAGTTCGCTTTCGCGAAAGCCGTCGTGCACCGCCAGCAGTTGCTTGCGACCGTCTTCGAGTGCTCCCATCACAACCAGCAAACACTGCCGTTCATCGTCCAGACGAACATTCGAGTAGATGCCATCGGCCCAAATGTAAACAAACCGCTGGCCGCTGAGGTCACGCTTTGACCAAGCCTCGTACTCGCGGCGCCAGACGTCTTTGAGACGCACCACCGTCGTCGCCGACAGGCCCGGAGCGTCGGGCCCCAGCAAGGCCTCCAGCGCTTCGCTGAAATCGCCCGTCGAGATCCCTTTCAGGTACAACCAGGGGATCAACTCCTCCACACTCTTCGTGCGCCGCAGATACGGCGGCAGGATCTGGGAAGTGAAACGAAAGCGCCGGCCCTGCTCATCGACTCGGCGATCGTCGACCCGCGGCGCCTGGATCTTCAGCTGACCCACGCCGCTGACGATGGTGCGCTCGCGGGCGTGACCGTTGCGCACCACCAGCCGCCGGCCGTCCTGGTCGACTTCGTGCTGATGCGTTTCGATGTAGGCGGTCACTTCGGCTTCCACGGCCTTGACGAGCATCTGGCGCGCTCCTTGGCGCAGCACCTCATCCAAGGGCGAGCGTTCCTTTCCATCAATGACTTGGGGGTTGACTTGACTGCTGCTCTCAGCAGCTTCACACTGACTCATGGCGTATCCTCCTTGTTCCTTTCCAGAAAACGATTGAGTTGCTTCCTCAATCGTCAGGATACGCCGCCTCCCCTCAGAGGCTCATCCACAACTTATGGTCACGCCGGCGTTCAGATCCGGTCGGAACGCGAAAACGTTCAGTACGTCCTGGAACGTGAAGTTCGTCTCAGTGCCCCCAAGCTCGGCGGGAATCGTTCCTTGAACATTGGTTATCCGCCCACCGCCGAACTGCTGGGTCGAGATGGTTGCCGGAGTATTGAAGGCGCCCGTGCTCATCAGCCCAAGTCCAAACTCGGCCATCGCACTGCGGTCAACCGAAGCAAACTTCACCTTGAGGAGAATCTGGCGCTCGGGCGGCGGCGGGACTTCCAGGTTGTTGATGATCGTAGCCCCCGAGTCCGCGCTGACCATCGCTAGGACACGATCGGCGATATCGGAGCTTGAGACCTTGCCCTCCAACGTAACAATCCCTTTGCTTGCCGTTAAGAGCACATTCTCGCCAGGGAAAGCTGAGCGAATATGACTCTGAACCTGCTCGACGTTCATGGCCACGGTGATCGTAAAGAAGTTCCGCTCTCCGGATGTCGACCACAGAATCATACTCGTCAGTCCGGGCCTCTTGGCGTTGATGAGTATCTCGCGAGTTGAGATCGCGACGGCATCGGCGATGGCGTCATTCGTGATCGCCACGCGCTGGATGTCGTCAGGGTGATCCAATACGACCGAGCGACCAATAGTTAGGGGGATCTCATCACCCGCCGGCGTCTGTTGCATGGGTTCGGCTGCCACCGCCAGACTCCAACTCATCAGGCTGACCACCAGCAGGCACAGTGATCCGCAAAGCGTCTTCACCGCGCAACTCCCACGAGTCGCGACAAGTTTTCGGGGGCAAGCACGCATAAGTGTAGGGGGACAAAGTGACATATGGGCACCTTTACGGTTACGGTTCTAATTAGTAGCTGAGGCAATCCTTTCCATCGACCGCCGATTACCCCGAATCATCTCGATCCGTACCACCGGCGGAGGGCTTGGCGGAGGCGGCGGAGCGGCCACCCTCACGCGCCGCGGAGCCGGATCTCGCAGGCGAGCCTTGCGGTAAAGATCCGCTCGGCGAGCCGGACGACGCTCGGCGGCGGTCTTCTCGTCATCCATTGGGTTGCGAAGAACGAACTGCAGCCGACCTTCGCTCGTCGCCAACGTGATCAGCTCGCTGGCTTCAGGCGTCAACAGCAGATTCACCACGGGCACATTCTCCGGCTGCCCATTGGCATTCACTTGCAATCTGTGGCCGGTGGTGAGTACGACAACGTTCTCCAAGATCGTCGTCGTGATAGGATCGCCACCCTTTCCCGGAGCACCGGTCAGCAGGATATCCACTTCCGATCCTGGGTTAATAAAGCCCGACACGCCAGTGACTTGGCTAATGGGAACAGCGACAGCCCTCTCACCCTCGGGGATGAGTGGCGCCAAACCCACGCCGGCTCCTTTCTCCATGACTCGGCCGGCCAGAATCGGCTCGTTGGCCAGGACCGGATTGATCACCGAGCGGTCGATCACATCTTCGATGCTCCCAAAGGCTTCCTTCGGGTAGGCCTGCTCGGGAAAATCGATAAGCCGAACATCCTCGGCGGTGATCACACTGCCCATCGCCAGATTTTCTTTGGCAACGACCAACTCCCTGGTCGGCACCTCCGCTTGCACGGGCTTGCGACCCACCGTGATCACAAGGGCTACGAAAACTGCCATCAACACAACGGTCAAAAGGCGTCTGTCCATGATTCCCCCTCAGTTAAGTTCACTCAAAAAAGATAACACCACTCCCAGGCTAATCGCAGGAGCATACGGAATCGAGTCCTTGAAACCCGAGCCCGACGTCACATCCGGCGGACGGACCCAGCTGCGAACTAGCTTGACCAGCAAGTAGACTACCGCCATCAAGCCTCCGATAAGGGCGGCCAGAATGGCGGCCATGAAAGTCAGCCACCAACCACCGAGAATAGCCCCAAATCCGGCCATCAGCTTCACGTCACCGCCGCCCATACCTCCGAGCAAATAGAACGCCAGGAAAACAACGAAACCCATCAGGCTGCCCGCCAAGGCGCCTCCCGCGCCGCGCAGGCCGTCGAGTACTGTGTTCGCAACGAGACCGGAAAGAAAGGCCCCGACGGCAATAGAATTCGATACCCTCCGGCGCCACAAATCTTCGCCGCTTGCCAAAACGCCGAAAATAATCGCTAAGATCACTAACCACTTCATCCGACACTCACTAACTGTAACAGCGAGAGATCCACAGAGGCTCTCGGGACCCGACGGCGGGCCTCGATTCGTCGTGAAGCATCCCGGCGAACACCCCTCCGGTATCCTTCAGCGAGCAGATTTTTACTTAGTCGTTTCATTGATATAACATTCCCCAGAATGAAGGTAATTCACAGAACCCTGCGGTTTTCACGGTAACCTTACCTAGGCTAGCCTAAGAGAACCGACCTGGTATATCAGCCAGCCCCCCTTAGGGCAGAAAACCGTTCCGCTCGCCCCGCTTCATCCTCCTTTCGGACGCCGGGAACGCAGCCCGGCTTGTCCTCCGCCCTCGATGCTAGCGGACTCTCTCAAAAAACAGTGCGCTTCCGTCGTCGTACGTCAGACGCCACTCTGGGTGCAGTTTCATCGCCGCGGTCAATGACCAGTCCACCGGCAATAGCGCAGCCTCAAACTTGTTCCGTTCGAAAATCTCTTCCCAGCCCCAATGCGACCCCATCAACTGCAGGTAGGCATTCCGAATGGACGGCGCATAGAAGTCACTGCGGCCGTCGAAGAAAACCTTGACTTCGGGATAGAAACGGTAGATCAGGTAGTCTCCCCACTGATCGGTACTGAATACCCGTTTCTGTTTAAAAGGCTCGCTCAAGGTGTCGCAGGCCATCGTTGGAAAGCGAATCTCAGAGAACTCCGCTTTCCAGCCCACCTTATCGGCACGGACCTGCAACATCACCGCAACGAGCGCAACTCCGGCTACTCCCAACCAGCTCACGGCTAGCGGACCCGACTCCGATAGCGTTTTGCCCCGGCCGCCATAGTCCTCCGCCATGCTGTGGATCGCCTTGAGCCAGCTGCTGCCGCTCTTGGCGCCATCCTCGAGCAGGAGCGTCAGTTCCCTTGCAATCAACGGGGCGGCCACCATCACAAACAGCGGCATGTGCCGTACTGACATCAAGGATGCATGGGCCCACGCGAGCACAAGCAAGACAGAAGCGAACTCACGGCGCCGAGCCAGCCTCGCCAACAGAAGAATGCTCACGAGAAGGATCACTTCATACACGCGCTGACTTTCGCCCCGAAAGCTGGGTGCTTGAAATTCCTGAACGTTGTCGAGGATGAAGTCCGACCCCAGGTAGCCGTAGATGTGCTCGTGGAGATGGTAACCGTAAGGATTGACCAGAGTTGCCGCCGCGCACAAGAGCAGCAGCAGCCCGTAGCGCTTCATTCCTTGAGGAACCCTCCACTGCCCCCGCTTCGGCAACGTGCCCAAACCTGCTCTGCCCCCACCCCTACCGCGTAGATAGCTAACGCCAGCAGCAACGTCATAAAGCCGCCATGCAGGTTTGTCCACACCATCACCATCGGGATCAGCAGGTAGACCCTCCGGCTCGGTCGTCGCCGATCCGCTTCCAGCAGCCAGATCGTGATCAACAGCAACCCCCACGTGAACATGTGGGGGCGAGCCAACCAGTGAACCATCGACGCTGAAGTCGCCACCTGCAATCGAGAATCGTCGCCACCGGCAAGCTTTTCATCAGGATTCCCCGGGCTCCCACCTGTAGGGCCCGGAAGGACTCTACTTCGGAGATTTCCGCCGTCCACAACACAGCTTCCACTGCCGGGGAGTTCACCTTTAGGTCTGAGATCACCTGAAAGACGGCCTTGGTTCCAAACGCCTTATCAATCAAGCAGACTTTCGGCCGCCGTTCGGAAGCAAATTCCAAGACTGGTCCGAGTTCGTTGACCGAACCTCCGAACTCGAGCCCGTCCGAGTCTTCCAAAGTCCTGCGCAGGCCCTCGATGACAATCGGCTGTAACTCGCACGCACAAACCCGAATCATGCTAGGCAACCTCCCTTGTAAACTCTCGTCTATCACAATGCGTCCTATGGGTACTAGACCCTTACAGTTGGACTATACCAGAGCCTTCGGGGCGCGACAAATCGTTGTGGAACCTTAACCCTATGTAGAAAAGATCCTTAATGCCAAAGCTGTTGCGGCGTACGGACCATAGCCGTTACGTACCATCCAGACGGACGGGCGTACTGCTGAACCGGCACAAGGAGAGGTCGAAGGCACCTGGGATCGACAGGGTAGGAGGAATGTCACTGGCCCTCGGCGACCATGCGCCACCCGAGGTATGTGTCTATAATAATCCGGTTAGGTGTGCTCGGTTGCTTGATGACACACTGAATTATAATTGTCTAGTCACCGCCCAAAAGCCCGCTCTATCCGCCAGCCGGTTCAAGAAGTTTGCTCTGAAGCTACGGTACAAGCTCTCCGTTGACCAACATGTCCCCAACCTCTGCTAAGGACAGCAGACTTCTCTACGATCGCGTCTACACCGTCCTCGGCGCTGTAGCCTTCGCCTGTTGGTGCTCGCTTATCCTCGGGCCGCCGAGCGTCCCTAGTCGTGGCTTGGACTTCCGGATCTTCTACACCGCCGCCTCACTGCCCCTGGATGAGCTTTACCATCTTGAGAACCAGGCTGCCTACCAAAAGGAGCTTTGGAAGGCTTGGCCGGAGTTCGACAACGTCGTGACGTCGCCGTTCCCCCGCGCACCTTTCTACGCGGTGCTGCTGAAGCCCCTGGCGGCGCTGGAATATGTGACCGCCCTCCACATATGGCTCTTCCTCCTCTGTCTGGCGTGCGTGGCGAGCGCTCTCCTGGTTAGAAACCTCTACGGCGGAGGCCCCGGCATCCTGTTCCTGCTCATCAGCTTCTACCCCTTCTCCGTTGCCCTTCGCAATGGTCAGGACTCCCCCCTGGTACTGCTGGCGGCCTTGTTGGCGATCCACTTCCATAGGCGGGGGCGCGACTGGCCGGCAGCCGTGTGCCTGGCATTCGCCTTTCAAAAATTCAACATGGTCTTTCTCTTGCCGGCGGCGTTGCTGTTGCACAAGAAAACGTCGTTCT
The DNA here is from genome assembly GCA_965222095.1 of Bryobacterales bacterium. GTDB lineage: Bacteria > Acidobacteriota > Terriglobia > Bryobacterales > UBA6623. Next base: position 208,303 of record CBDCTD010000002.1, on the reverse strand, counting down.
TCGTCAAACTCACCTCGGTCGTAGCCGGGCTGGCAGCTCTGAGCGTCGCCCTCATCGGGCTGGATGGCGTGCGGGCTTATTACCAGCTTTTGACCAATGGTTCACTGGATGCGATGTTTTCGGATGCCTGGAACATCCGCGCACTCGTGTGGCGGCTCGGATGGAGTCAGGCGCTCTATGTACTTCTAACGGTGCTGGTTCTGGCCTGGGTGGTTGTGTTGTTGAAGAAGCTGGAGTTCGAGACGGCGTTCTGGCTGAGTATCGCGGGGTCCTTGCTCCTTTCCTGGCACTGCTTTAACTATGACTACTCGGTTGCACTGCCGTTGCTCTACCTGGCCTGGTCTCGTTACCGCGTCTACACGGCCGCCCTGCTCCTCGTTTTCGGGCTGTGGCCTCATTTCTACTACATGGATCGAATGTCTTGGCTGGTGACCATCGCTTTGCTGGTCTTTACGATCGAGTTGTGGTGGAAGAGCCGTTCTTTAGATCCAAGCAGAGAACCGGCCACCACGTCCGGGTAAGATCGGATCCTTCTGAACAGAGGGCGCGGACGATTCGCGAATCCGCGGCCTTTGATTCTGTGGCGCACACTCTCAGCGTGCCGCGTCGAGACTCTTCTCGACGCCCGACATCGCAGCTCCGAGCGTATGGCATCAACCGTCCTGGTGGCGCAGGTCCCCAGACCTGCCGTGTCGGTACTCTTACCGACACAGGTCGCCCCCCCGCACACCCGGTCTTTCCTTTCGGCGCTCGGCTCCTGCGGTCGAGCGGGGCCTGCGGTGGGGCAAAAAATCCGCCGTGCCAACGGCCGATTTTCCCTCTTTCCGCCCTTCGCCTGCACAGCTTCCACCATTCGCTAGGCAGCGTTTTTCTTGCGCTAGGACTGCGCTACGACATGGTTTTGGCACCGAAAATCGGGCCTCGAGGACCCTTCTGACTACTCCCGCAAAACGCCGTCACAGACTTTTCACATTTTTTCTCCTCGCCGCCTCAACGACTTACGTCCGCGGACCCCTTCTAACCCACAATCCGTCCCCTATTCTGGTACGGGGCCCAGAAAGCGGAATCTCGGAGGGATGACCCTCGTATTTCCGCCACTTTCTGCCACCGCCATTTCTCCGGGCGGCTGGGAACGCTTCTATGTCTCACAATGCAGAAGACTTAACCAGCAAGCAGAACGCTCTCATCGGCGCCCCACCCGACTGCCAACCCACCGCCAGGTGACGAAAATCGCCCCCTAGCCCACTCCTAGGCCATCTTTTGAACCCGCCCGGCGACTTTTTCTGGCCGAATACGGGGTCATATTGGTCTCGGAGACATTGTGATTCTTGGCCAGAGGCGTAGCGCGCTGCGGGGGTGTCGTTTGGCCCGCGCGTGCGGCTGTTTTCAGCCGGTTGCACGGGGTAAGAATCGCGCAGGGAGGCCAGCGTCGAGCGGGGACAGAGATGAAATGAGGAGGCTCGTCATCGGGGGGAGTGAGCTAAACTGCCCCCCGTGGGCTATCCCCAGCGCCATGCAGGGACGGGACGCTTTATCAATGACTTGCGAGAGGCGCGGGGACTGGAAGGTGTGAAAAAATCAGGGACTGTCACGAGCGGCGTCCTAGAAGCCCGAATGGGGACAGGCAACCAAGCGAACCTTGTCCGCGCCACGAAGACGGCCCGGTTTTTCCCTGGCGGACCCCCGAACGTGGAACCGTCCTAGGTGCCTGTCCCCGTCCCCAATGACGACTCCGCTGCGGGCTGACTGTCCCAGCATTTTTTCACAGATTCGTCAGGGCGCGGGCCCGCCGGATGGACATGAGTTCCGGCTCGAAGCCATTCGTTCACCGCCCCGCGGAAAGTGCTTGACCCACCCGCCATTGTGAGTGGGGATCTTGAAGACCAGCACATCCGAAGCAGAGGCAAAGATACGAAACAAACCCAATCTCGCGCAAGCCAATTGCAATCAATGGGTTACGGTTGGTTCTGAGCGCCGCGGCCCCGGGAAAAAAGGGGAAAAGCGGGCCGACGTCGAGAGCCGGGGCACTCCTGTTTGTCCCAGCTGCCGCCAGGCGGCTCTCACGACGTTTGAGCCGCGAAGCGGCGCTGGAATCTAGCCTAGGGTGGAGCCGGAACGGCGGAACCCTAGGATAGGAATTGAACAGAGTCGAGCCCTGAAAGGGCGGAAGGAACGATGGACGACCGAAACCGGGACAGCCTCAGTTAACACCATGGGCAGCGGGCATCTTTCCGGGCCTGCACTACACAACGGCTGGCAACATTCCATTAACGCTGGCCCGGGGCGTCAGCCCCGGCTGGTCGCATCCTGGTCTGTTCCTTTCGGCGCTCGGCCCGCCCGTGGCGGGCGAGCGGGGCTTGGGGTGGGACAAAAATCGGCCGTGCCGACGGCCGATCCCCATTTTCCTGGCTCCATCTATTCGCTAGGCGGCGTTTTCCTTTCGCTAGGACTGCACTACAACATGGTTTTGGCACGGAAAATCAGGCCTCGAGGACACTTTCCAGCACCCCCTCAAATCCCTGTCACGGACTTTTCACATTTTTTCTCCTTACCATCTCAACGACTTAGGCCCCTGGGTCCCTTCTAACCCACAATCCGTCCCCTATTCTGGTACGGGGCCCAGAAAGCGGAATCTCGGAGGGATGACCCTCGTATTTCCGCCACTTTCTGCCACCGCCATTTCTCCGGGCGGCTGGGAACGCTGCTATGTCTCACAATGCAGAAGACTTAACCAGCAAGCAGAACGCTCTCATCGGCGCCCCACCCGACTGCCAACCCACCGCCAGGTGACGAAAATCGCCCGCTAGCCCACTCCTAGGCCATCTTTTGAACCCGCCCGGCGACTTTTTCTGGCCGAATACGGGGTCAAATTGGTCTCGGAGGCATTGTGATTCTTGGCCGGACGCGTAGCGCGCTGTTGGGCTGTCACTTGGCCCGCGTGTGTGGCTGTTTTCAGCCCCTTGGACGGGGTAAGAACCGCGAAGGGAGGCCGGCGTCGAGCACCGGAAAGAGCCGTGCCCGTCAGGGTGTGTGAAAAAACCCGGGGCTATCCCCAGCGCCATGCAGGGACGGGACGCTTTATCAATGACTTGCGAGAGGCGCGGGGACTGGAAGGTGTGAAAAAATCAGGGACTATCACGAGCGGCGTCCTAGAAGCCCGAATGGGGACAGGCAACCAAGCGAACCTTGTCCGCGCCACGAAGACGGCCCGGTTTTTCCCTGGCGGACCCCCGAACGTGGAACCGTCCTAGGTGCCTGTCCCCGTCCCCAATGACGACTCCGCCGCGGGCTGACTGTCCCAGCATTTTTTCACACCTTCGTCAGGGCGCGGGCCCACCGGACGGGCATGGTTCCGGCTCGAAGCCATTTCACTGTTCGAGGAAGGTACTTGACCCACCGGCGATGGCGAGGGAGACCGCGAAGAACGACATCACGCTGAGGCACAGAGGAAAAAATACGAAACAAACCCAATTTCTCCCAAGCCAATTGCAATCACTGAGTTACGGTTGGTTCTCCACGCGCCGCGGGCAAGATTGGCGACGGGGGGGCACGGGTATAGAATCGCAAAGGGAGTGCCGGCGTCGAGCACCGGAAAGAGCCGTGCCCGTCAGGGCGCGGGCTCGCCGCATGGGCACGGTTTCCGGTTCGAAGCCATTTCACCGTCCGACGAAGGTACTTGACCCACCGGCGATGGTGAGGGAGACCGCGAAGAACGACATCACGCTGGGGCACAGGGAGAAAATACGAAACAAACCAAATTTCTACCAAGCCAATTGCAATCAATGAGTTACGGTTGGTTCTGCACGCGCCGCGGCCCCGGGGAAAAGGGGGGAAAGCGGGCCGACGTCGAGAGCCGGGGTACTCCTGTTTGTCCCAGCTGCCGCCAAGCGGCTCTCACGACGTTTGAGCCGCGAAGCGGCGCTGGAATCTAGCCTAGGGTGGAGCCGGAACGGCGGAACCCTAGGATAGGAATTGAACAGAGTCGAGCCCTGAAAGGGCGGAAGGAACGATGGACGACCGAAACCGGACCGAAACCGGACTGGGAAACCGGGGGGAAACCGGGGGAAACCGGGACAGCCTCAGTTAACACCATGGGCAGCGGGCATCTTTCCGGGCCTGCACTACACAACGGCTGGCAACATTCCATTAACGCTGGCCCGGGGCGTCAGCCCCGGCTGGTCGCATCCTGGTCTGTTCCTTTCGGCGCTCGGCCCGCCCGTGGCGGGCGAGCGGGGCTTGGGGTGGGACAAAAATCGGCCGTGCCAACGGGCCGATCCCCCTCCTACCACTCCCCGAAACCCAGTCACGCGAGTTTGGAATTTCTAACTGGCACACCATCAACTAGATCGCCTTGCCTTCACTCATCTACCCTCCCCCCGCCATGTTAGTCTGGGCCCGTAAGAGCGCCGGCCTTCAGGGAGCGACAGACCGGCGCACCCCGGCCGGGATACAAAGTCCTCCCCATGGCCTCCGTCGGTGAGCCGATCACCCGACCGCGTTACACAGGACAACGGGATCGATCCCAAACCGTTTTGGCGGCTCCGCGCGACACCAAAGGAGCCGCACCCTATCAAGCCGGCCCCGGGGCGCCTCAAGCGGTCGGTGGTAGAAGCTCAATTGGCTGCACGATCAGCGTCATGCCGTCCGCGGCTTCGATTTGCACTTCGGCGCCCTTGGACGCGGCCCGATCGTTGTGTTTGAGCCGAGCTTTCCATAACTCACCTCGAACGAGTACATAGCCTTCCGGATCGACGTCTTGTTTGACGACGCCCTGGGAGCCGATAAGCTGTGCCACTCCTGTTTTGACGCGTGTGTCGTAGGCGCTGCGGAGAAAGGGGTAAAGCAGAAAATCCTTGATCACGACAATGGCCAGTACACCAAAGACGACCGACACGGAGATGTCGATCCATTTCCGCATCACCAGCAGCACCACGACCGTCAGGGCCCAGCCGGGAATCTGAAACAGCCAGTAGCGGGTCCAGGTGGTCATGCCGTGCAGGGAATCACTTCGATGGTAGCGCGGCTAGAAGAAACAGCCGGGGGTCTCTCGAGCCCTGCACTACGCGTTTGTGCCAGGGATTCGATCTTTAACCAGTCTTGCATCGGCATCGACGACCGGGCTTCTCGGGATCGGGGCGGCGGCCGCATGATTCTCTGACGATTCCTTCCCGTCTCCAGTCCTGCAGTTCCGGCGGTGCGCCTTTCGTGCCTCCCTGCAGGGTCCGTGAGCGGACGCTCAGAACAATTCAGTTTGTGAAATGACACTTCAACGAGGAAGAGCAATCTTGAGGCCTGGAAAAAGAAGCTAGGTGGCCGGCCCGCGGGGACTCGAACCCCGAACAACCGGCTTAGAAGGCCGGTGCTCTATCCGGTTGAGCTACGGGCCGCTACAACGAGACTTACTCAGTATGGCAAACAGCACCCCGGGGATGATTATCACGCACTTGCCTCGCCTCGTTGCGAGAGGGGTGGGCCGGGGACACCAGAGAGCTTGAACGATCCCCCAAGCGGGCGGTTTGGACCTGTTTGCAGCCCGGGCCTCGAACCTCTTGGGCCTTTCGGCTGGGCAACGCTCGAGCCGCAACCATTTGACGGGCGACCGCATCTTAATAGATGAGAGTCGATGACACACCACACCTGGCTGGCACAAAAGCTAAGGAACTCGTTCCACTCCTTTCTGCTGATTGGGAGTATGGTCGCAGTGCTATCGGCGCTGGGGTGGATCGTTGCAGGAGGTTCGGGTCTGCTCTTGGCGCTGATCGTCGGAGGGTTCTTTCTTCTATTCAGCTCGCGGGTGCCTGTTCGATGGCTTATCCGCTTTTACGGAGCGCGGCCCGTGTCCCGGTTCGAGGCCCCACTTCTGTTCGAAGTTGTCGGTCGACTTGCAAGGAGAGCCGACCTGGTCAGTCTTCCGCGGCTTTTCTACGTCACCGCCCGGAGAGCGAACGCGTTCGCCATGGGAAGCCGTAGCGATTCCGTGATCGGAGTCAGTGAAGGGCTTTTGCAGAGCCTGAGCCCCCGGGAAATCGAGAACGTTCTCGCTCACGAGATCGCTCACGTCCGTAACAACGATCTGCGGGTGATGGGACTAGCGGCTCTTGTGAGCCGGACGACGTTTTGGCTGTCATGGGCAGGACAGTTAGTGATCCTTCTAAACTTGCCCTTGATCTTGATGGGGCAGTGGACGATTCCCTGGACAGCCGCCTTGACGCTCGTTTTCGCGCCCACAGCGAGCACGCTGCTTCAGCTCGCGCTGTCTCGAACCCGGGAATTCGACGCGGACCTGGGAGCGGTCAGTCTGACCGGCGACCCACGAGGACTGGCGTCAGCACTGGTGAAACTCGAGCGTCTGCAAAAGGGTCTGCTGAATCGGCTCTTCTTGCGCGGCCGCCGGCTCCGGGAGCCTACGCTGCTTCGCAGTCACCCGCAAACGGAGGAGCGTATCAAGAGGCTGCTCGACCTGGAAACCGGCTACGCTCTCGCCGCCTGAGCCGTTCGCCATTCCGCCGGTTGCCAAGCATGCTGTCCCGCTTTGAAAATAGGCTGCACGAAGCAGACTACCCCTCGGCCATGTCTTCATGCCGCGGGAGGCAGGAAAGTCAGAGCGATTTGACGAAGGTTGGATGGCCGGCATTGAACGAACGTTGTTGGCGGGGGCGGACTCTATCAACGTGTTCCCGTGAGTGGGATCCATACTCCGGCCCCCCGACTACTCGACCAACCCAGAAAAACCTCTCTGGGCGGGCGCGATGAATCTCGCCCCTACAGATAATCCCGGGCCATGCTCGACAGATCCACGTTCTGTCTTGACGAAGCGGGCTAGCCGAACCGCGTAGCCGCACGGCTGCGCGCCTTAGCCGCTTCGATTTCCCGGTCGCGCGGCGGGGCCGTCGTCACCAGCGAATCGAGCAGATCGCGGGCTATACGGGAGACATCCTCGACCGCGCGGTCGAACACCGCCTCGTTCGTCTTTGAGGGCTTGTTAAAACCACTCAGCTTTCGAACGAACTGGAGAGAGGACGCACGGATCTCCTCGTTGGTTGTGGGCGGATCAAAGTTGAACAAGGTCTTGATGTTTCTACACATAGGTGAAAGTCAAGATTCCTGCGGTCGAATCCTTTACCTGAGACAACCCGCCTATTACATCAGACTGCTCACGGGTTGGTTTGTGGCCGGGTAGCACCTGAGGTAACCAAGGCGTCACGTTGGAACCCCGGTGCGGGAAGCTAGTGAAAATGGTGGGGACTTCTGCCGGTGGTCTTTCAATTCCGCGAACCAGCTTTGGAGGACTCCTATGTCTGCGTCGCCTGACACCCGGCCCGCGGGGTAGGAACGCCCTGCCTCCCGTGCTGGCGCTGTTCGCAGGCGCCATGCTGCTGACCACTCTGTACCTTGTCTTCATGTGGGTGCCGACGGAGCGAACGATGGGCATCCTGCAACGCATCTTCTACTTCAAAGTCGGTTCGGCCTTTGTTTGTATCATTGGGTCGTCATCGGAGGTGTTGCCGCTATCTTGTATCTCGTCAAGCGGGAGGACGCTACGACGACTTATCGGTCGCTTGCAACGAAGTGAGCCTCATCTTCGCCGTCTCGGTCCTGATCATGGGTGCGCTTTGGGCCAAGCCGGCCTGGGGGATCTATTGGGCTCCCCGCGATCCGAAGTTGATGGCGACACTGATGTTGGCGCTCATCTACACGGCCTACTTGATTTTCAGACAATCTGTCTCCGAACCGAACCAGCGGGCGGTCGGATGTGCCGTTGTCTCGATCATCGGGATGGCGGACATCCCGATCGTCTATAAAGCGAACGAGTGGTTTCGCACCCAGCATCCGGCGCCGGTGCTGACGGGAGAAGGGTCGATCGACCCTTCGATGAGGTCCGTCCTTTATTTCACGACGGTCTCGCTGCTGGCTCTGTTTTGGTGCCTTGTACGCGCCAGACGGCGACTGGAGCGGAATCGCCGCAACGTGGAAGGCCTACGCCGGCGAGTGCTTTCGCTCTGAGGCTGCTCCAAGATCGTTCGGTGGAAGATCGCGGCAGATACTTTTACTACCTAGCGCAAGGTTACATGGCCGCGGGATTGTACGAGCGGGCTCTCGTGGCCTTGCGGCGGGCTCTGGAAGAAGGCATCAAGCAGAAAAGGGTTTTGAAGGACGCCGCCTTCGAACCGTTGTGGGAGAGGCCGGAGTTCCAACTCTTGGTGTCGGCCCCGCCCCCGGCTGACCTAGCCCCGTGACTGCGTCCGTCACACGTCGGCCCATGGGCACTACGTGTTCACGCTACGATAGTACCGAGCGATTGTTTTCGCCCGGTATCCCTCCTCAGGCGTTTCGTTGTCAGCATAGTGATTCATTGCTGTTCGCTACTCCGGACTGGTGTACACGCCTAAAACGGAGAGATGCCGAACTTCCCCCCGGGTTGTAAACTGTTGGCAACCAAAAACGTGAACTGCTCTTCTTGGAGAACGTGACGAACAAGACGCGACCTATAAGCTTCTCCCTACGTGGTTGGCCGGCAGTTGCATTGCTGTTTGCGCTGACCGCCTGCGGTGGGGACGACCCAGCGCCTGCGAATCTACCGCCGCCCAATATCGTGATCGTCATGACAGACGATCAGGGCTGGGCCCAGCTAGGCTCCCACGGGAACGAAGTCCTCCGTACACCGAATCTCGATCGGCTGGCCGGGGAAAGTGTCGAGTTCACTCGCTTCTACGTCTCGCCTTTGTGCTCACCGACGCGGGCCAGCTTGATGACGGGCCGCTACAACTACCGGACCGGTGTTGTCGACGCCTCCCTCGGGCGGGCCTTGATGCACACGGACGAAACCACGTTAGCGGAATTGCTCCGTGATGCCGGATACCGCACGGGCATCTTCGGGAAATGGCACCTCGGCGACAATTATCCCATGAGACCGATGGACCAGGGCTTCGAGCAAGCGCTCGTGCACCGAGGTTGGGGCATCGGCTCCCCGGCCGACCCTCCCGGGACAGACTACTTCAACCCGATCCTGCAACACAACGGCGAAGAAAAGCAGTTCGACGGATACTGTACCGACGTCTTCTTTGATGCCGCCCTGCGATTCATCGAACAACATCGCGATCAGCCATTCTTTACCTACCTGGCCACAAACACCCCGCACTCACCCTACGTCGTGCCCGAGTCCTACATCAAGCCCTATAGCGCGCAGGGCCTCAGCGATGAGGATGCGCGCATCTACGGGATGATCACGAACATCGACGACAACGTCGGCCGGCTGCTGGCCAAACTCAAAGAGCTAGGGATCTTAGAAAACACCGCGGTGATCTTCCTTACCGACAACGGCCCCACGACCCAGCATTTCACGGCGGGGCTGCGGGGCCAAAAGGGCACGGTCTACGAGAGTGGAATCCGAGTTCCCTTCCTCGTGCGATGGCCGGCGAAGTTACGCCCTGCGAAAGTCGATCGAATCGCCGCTCACATCGATGTCGTGCCGACACTGCTCGAAGCAGCCGGAATCGATCGACCCGCCGGGTTGAAGCTCGACGGCGTGAGCCTGATGCCGTTGTTGACTGGTGCTAACGACGACTGGCCCGAGCGAACTCTCTATATCCAGTGGCAGCGGGGGAACGAGCCCCAGCTTCACGGCAACTTCGCCGCGATTTCGGAGCAGTTCAAACTCGTTCAGAGCCGAACCCTCGGAGAGCAGTTGGAGCGCAAGCCGCGCTTCGAACTCTACGACATCAAGGCCGACCCCGGAGAGCAGGCCGCCATCAGAGGGCGGTTGCAAGCCACGCTCGCGGGGCTGAAGGCAGGCTACGAGCGCTGGTTCCGCGACGTTTCCGCGACTCGAGGCTACGATCCGCCGAGAATCGTCGTCGGATCCGAGTACGAGAACCCCGTCATCCTCACCCGTCAGGATTGGCGGGCCCAGGGAGCCGACGGCTGGAGCGATCGCCACCTCGGCTACTGGGAAATTGAGGTGGCAACCCCCGGCCTCTACGATATCCGCTTCCGCTTTTCCAAACAGACGCGGGCGGGACGCGCCGAGTTCAGGGTAGGCAAGGTCAAACTGCGGAAGCCGTTCACGCGATCAGCCGAATCAGTCACGTTTCGCGAAATCGAGCTCGGCGCCATCGCATCAAGGCTCGAAGCCCGCCTCGTCCGCGGAGGCAGGACGGTGGGCGTAAAGTACGTGGATGTGACGAGGCTGGAGTAGGTTGCTGACTACTCCCTTGTCGACTAGTTCGGTCACGAGACACTTAACAGATCGGTAGGGGGACAGCATGCTGTCCCCGCCTGCACTCGCCCGAAAGGGAAGTCAAAGGCCGCGGATCTGGAAAAGGCTGAGATCCGCGCTGCAGAAGGCTGTCGCAACTTGCTCTCCAGTCGGAACCCTATTTACTCGTCGCCGTCTCCCTTGGCGCAAACTGTCGTGACGACCTCGCACAGAAGTGGCCCCCGCCGCCCGATTCGAGCGGATTTCCGCTAAAATCCCCACCTGCGGAGCGAGAAACCCCTTTTCTATCTCGAGCATACCACGGGGGTAACGCGCCCCAGGGTTCACGGAGGTCTATGTTGTTGATTTTGCGGGGTTGAGAGTGTTGTGACCGGGAAGAGAGTGGAGCACGCTAAACATAAGTCGAATGCCGAGTTTAAAGAAACCACCAGCGGGGCAGGGGAGCCGTCGCCGGAATCGGTTTGGTAATGGCTCGGGGAGGAGGAAAAAGAGATCGGCCGTTGCACGGCCGATAGGCCCCACCCCGACCCCCGATCGACCGGCAAGACCGGCCGATCGCCATACTCTGGAGTCCAGCTGGGGATCGCAACCAGCCGTAAAACGGCTGGCCTAGCAACGGCCTCCAAAAACCGCGTGAACGCGGTTAGGCGGCAAAAGCAAGTCGGGCAAGGCATTCAGGGCATTCAGGGACAGTCACCTTAACTGTTTTCGGCGGCGCTAGCGAGAGGTCTTCGCGGCGCTGGCCCTGGTTTTTGCCGCGTCAGCGTTCTTTCTAGACGCGCTTCCAGCGCCGAGATAAACTCGGGACTGCCCAGCGGACGGCCAGTCCGCGTCGCCTGACGCAACCGCTCGGCGAGTTGCTCGTCCGGCGTCGCCGTTGCCAACGCCTCGCCCCAGTCGTCGAGAGGACACAACTCACGCCAAGCTTCCTCATCGAGCAGGCCCGCCGGGTCCCTTCCGGCCACATGCGCCGCCGCACTCGACCATGGGTAGCTCACCGCCTTGTCCGCCAGGCGAGCCCGAACCGGATTCAGATCAACATAGCGCAGCGCAGCCAACAGGTGACTTCGCCCCAAACTTGTTGAATAAAAACGGTTTTGCCAAACATGCCCGCTGCGCCGTCGCCGTCCGTTGAGATAAACCGCGTACTCGTAGTTGGTCCGTCCAACTGCCTTGGCCAGCGATTGTTCGTGTTCGGGCACAGCGATCAAATGAACGTGATTCGGCATCAAGCAATAGCCGAGCAGCGTGAGATTCCAGCGCCGACAGTGGCTGGCCAGAACCGATAAGTAGACCCGCCGGTCGGCGGAAGAGAAGAACACCTGTTGGCGGTTATTGCCCCGCTGAGTGACGTGGTGCGGCGCGCCGACCGCCACCACGCGCGCGATGCGCGGCACCGATTCAGTATCGATCACCCGCCTCGCTACCGTCAAGTTCTCGACTAAATGCTAGTGTAGTGCCACTAACGGTTCTAGACAATGGCGTGGGTTTTGGCGGCGCGCTCGACTTTGGCGAGGATATCTTGTGCCGGAGCTGTCCAGACAAAGGGCTTGGGCGCTTGGTTGCTCGCTTCCAGGTACTCGTGGATGGCGGCCTCGAGTTCGGGAACACTGCGGAACACGCCGCGGCGGATGCGCTTCTGTGTCAGCTCGCGGAACCAGCGCTCGACGAGATTGAGCCAAGAAGAAGACGTGGGAATGAAGTGAAAGTGGAAGCGGGGGTGCTTCGCGAGCCACTTCTTCACTTGCTCATGCTTGTGCGTGGAGTAGTTGTCCACGATCAGATGCAGCTCCAGCGCCGGTGGCGTTTCGCGGTCGATCTTGCGTAGGAATTTGAGGAATTCCTGGTGCCGATGTCGCGGCAGACACTCGCCGATCACCTTGCCGTCGAGCACATTGAAGGCGGCGAACAACGTCGTTGTGCCATGTCGTTTGAAGTCGTGGGTCATGGTGCCGGCACGACCCCTTTTCAGGGGCAGTCCCGGCTGGCTGCGGTCTAAGGCCTGGATCTGACTTTTCTCATCGACACTGAGCACCAGTGCGTGCTCGGGCGGATTCAAGTACAGACCGACCACGTCGCGGAGTTTCTCGACGAACTGCTTGTCGCGGCTGAGCTTGAAAGTTTCGAGGCGATGGGGCTGCAGTCCGTGCGCTTTCCAGACGCGCTGGATGGCCATCTTGGAGACGCCCAAGTGCTTGGCGAGGGTGCGGGTGCTCCAATGCGTGGCCGCCCGGGGCTTCTCGTGAAGCGTTGTATCGAGGATGCATTGGACGAATTCAGCGGAGAGCGCCGGTTTGCGTCCGGGGCGCGTCCGATCGCGGAGTCCGTCGAGGCCGGACTGGGCGAAGCGCTTTCGCCACAGGATGACGGTCTTGCGGTTGACGCCGAGTTCGCGGGCAATGGCGTGGTTCGCCAACCCCTGCGCACACAGCAAAACAATGCCTGCCCGTAAGGCCATTTTCTGGGCTGTGTTGCCTCCTCGAACCAGGCGACGAAGAGCGTTTCGCTGCGGAGCGGTGAGGGGTAGAGCGTCAGCGGATGGCCACATAAACCATCCTACCGTGAAAAGGGTGTTATTGTCCAGTTATTTATGTGGCACTACACTAGTTAAGGTGACTGTCCCCTTTTGTTCTTTTGTTCTGTCTTACACGGCTTTCTATACTCCTTATAAATGCCTATTTACCCGACATGCGAGGACGAGCGAAGCGTCTGGGTGGCCCGCCAGGGGCGCAACTCAGCACCACTTCGCTTTGTTGACGACGTTCTTTAGCTGTTCGCCATGGGCGAATCGGCGGACGTTTTCGAGCAGAACGTCCAAGTGCCGCTCGGCAATACGGGGAGCCAAGCCGGCGACGTGCGGCGTGATGATGACGTTCTCCATCTTCCACAGCGGGTGCTCGGAAGGCAGAGGTTCGGTTTCGAAAACGTCGAGAGCGGCACCGGCGATTTCACCGGCCTCGAGAGCGGCTGTGAGGTCAGCGAGATCGACCGTTGCGCCTCGGCCAATGTTGACGAAGTAGCCGGTTTGCTTCATTTGCTGGAATTGGGCGCGGAGAAACATCTTCTCCGTCTCCGGGGTATGGGGAGCGGCAACGACGACGAAATCGCTTTGCGCCAGCAGGTCGCGTAGACGTTCGAGGGGCCAGACGGCTTCCACTCCCTCGGGAGTTGGCTTTTCGAGGGGGTCGACCGCCAAGACGCGCATCCTGAACGCCACAGCGTAGCGGGCAACCTCCAGTCCGATCTCGCCCAGGCCGACGACGCCGAGGGTGGCGTCCTGGAGATGCATGTGGGCGCGATCGATGGCGGACTGGACGACAGGGCCGGTAGCGATTCCCGTCCGCGCCGCTTCGCCTCCAACGGCCTCCCAGCGGGCTTCGCTTTGTTGGCGGATGTAGTGGTGAAGGTTTCGCGCAAAGCAAACCAGGTAGCCGAAGACCTGGCTGGCGATGACGTCCGAATAGAGGCCTCTCATGTTGCTGAGCCGGCAAGGATGCTCGACGAGCTCAGGGAACATGTAGTGCTCCAAGCTCGCCGTGAGCGTCTGTACCCACTGAAGTCGCGTCGCCGCGGCCAACAGGTCGGGCGTGATCTTCCCATAGAACGCTTCCGCATCCACGATTTCACGCAATGCCTCGGCGTAGTCAGCGGGGTTCGCAACCGTCATGGGCCCGGCGGCCTCGACGATCTTTGCGAGTCTCTCTTCATCGATGGGGGGGTAAATGACGAGTTTCATGGCTGGCCTTTGGTCGGCGGGAGGTGAGCTCTCTAGTAGTCTAGAGGAACCTAGCCTCAATACCGTTCACTTAGTAGAGCGTTTCGCAAATACAGTTACGTATCAATCGGCCTGTCGAGGTGTTGCGGCTCATCAACTCGGGCGCAATGAATTGTGCCCCTACCTCAGAATGCGAGATGGTCAAGCCCATCAGTAGGGGGGCGCAGTTCAATGCGCCCGCGGTCGGCCACTTTTCGGAGCGCTATTTGCGAAATGCTGTACTTAGCGGCCACGGGTGCTCGAATTGCCCCCTGGGATGTAGCTCGACGGCAAAACCAGCGCTACGATTGCCCGCTCGTCAGACGTACCGCCTAGACGCTTACCGGCGCGTCAGGGCGCTTCAGGACTTCGCGGGGGCGCGGGCCGTTAGGGGGGCCGATGATGCCCTGGCGTTCCATGGCATCGAGGATTCGGGCGGCGCGCCCGTAGCCGAGGCTCAGGCGCCGCTGCAGGGTCGATGTCGAGGCCTTGCCCATTTCCAGGACCACTCTCAGGGCATCTCGGTAGGCAGGATCGTCAGATCCCAATCCGTCGTCCTCGACGCCCTCCTCTTCATCCTCGTCGTCGGCCGGCGGGGCTAGAAGGGCGGTCTCATACTCTGGCGCCCCTTGTTCTTTCCAGGCACCGACGACGGCGTTCACCTCTTCCTCGGTCACGAGCGGTCCGTGGAGGCGAACCATCCGTCCCGAGCCAGGCGGCAAGAACAGCATGTCACCCCTGCCCAACAGCGCCTCGGCGCCCATGGAGTCGAGAATGGTGCGCGAATCCACCCGCGTTGCCAGTCGAAACGAGAGGCGGGCCGGTATGTTGGCTTTGATGAGCCCGGTGATGACATCCACGCTGGGCCGCTGCGTGGCGAGAATTAGATGCAGGCCTACCGCTCTCGCCATCTGGGCCAGTCGCGTGATGGATTCTTCGACGCGGCGGCCTTCGATCACCATCAGGTCCGCCAACTCGTCGATGACAATCACGATGTAAGGAAGATGCCTCGGCGGCAGGTCGCCGTCTTCGTCGGGTACGCGCGACTCCTCGTCCACCGCCCCCATCTTGCGGTTGTACTGATCGATGTTGCGCACGCCGTGCTCGGCCAGGAGCTTCAGGCGGCGTTCCATCTCGCGTGTGGCGTTCTTAAGCGCATTGGCCGCCTTCTTCATGTCGGTAATGACCGGCGTCAAAAGATGAGGGATGCCCTCATAAAGACCCAGCTCAACGGTCTTGGGGTCAACCATGATGAAGCGCACGTGCTCGGGAGTAGCCTTGTAGAGAATCGACAGGAGGAAGCTGTTGATCAATACGCTCTTGCCGGACCCGGTTGAGCCGGCAATCAATAGGTGGGGCATCGAATCCAACTGCGTGGTGCGGAGGCGCCCGTTGATGTCCTTGCCAAGCGCCATCGTGAGACAGGAGGCCGATTCATTGAACTCGGGCGACTCGAGCACCTCTCGCAAACTGATAATCTCTCGTTTTCGGTTCGGCGCCTCGAGGCCGACCGTTGATTTACCCGGGATGCGCTCGATTCGGATTGACTCGCACTCGAGCGCAAGACAGAGGTCTTCGGAGAGCGTTGTGATCTTGGTGTATTTAATGCCGGGGTTCGGCTTGAATTCGAACGTAGTCACCACCGGCCCGGGGTTGATCTGCGTCACAGAGCCGCCGACGCCGAACTCTTCGAACTTGGCGCAGATTTGGCGGGCGCGATCCTGCAGCTCGTCCGGGTTGTAGAAACTTCGCGGGGCCGGGGGGTTGAGCAGCAGGGTCGATGGAATGTGGTAGGTCCGCGGCGGCTCGGCCACGACCGGCTCGTGTTGCCGCGGCTGGTCCGCTTGCGCCGAGGCAGGTTCTGTCTGCTGGGAATAGTCCTCTTCCAGTTCGTCGGGCGGGATGCCGTTGACTTCCTCCGCTCCTTCGTAGGGCACGATCGGGGGCAGCTCACTCTCGGCTGCGGCAGCCGAGAGCTCGGGTTCGGTAATCGCCCCATCGGAGAGCTCGACGACTGGTGGCTCTTCGATCGGCCCGTCTGACAGGACCGCTGTCTTCTGCCGCCGCCGCGCCGCTCTTCGCAGCGCCGCTCGCTCCCGCTGCCGCTGGAGCCAACTCTGCCAGCTTTGCCGCCACAAAGTCGCCTGCGCTCGCCGGCTTGCCCACCAGCTTAAAACCCCGTGCAGGCTCGAGGAAGTAAGCAGATACGGAGCGACGATCGCCCCGGCCAGGAGCGTCAGAATCGCTCCCGTCAGGTTAAGGTAGCTCACCAGGGCGTCGGCGAGAAGCCGGCCCACTACACCACCCGCACCGATGGTATTCACCCACAGGTTTTGAAGTGGTGACAAACTCAAGGCCGCACAGGAGACAAAAAAGAGCAGGAGCAGGCCAATTATGCGAGCCGAGGGGGCCGGTACCGGCGACGAGTGAACCCAGCGCCAGGCTAGCGCCACGAGGGAAACGGGCAGGAGAAAAGCCGGTAGCCCGAGCCACTGCAGAGCTAGGTCACTGATGTGGGCCCCTGGTGACCCCAACAGGTTCGCGGGGTCGTCCGTCGCCCCGACGACATTCCAAGAAGGATCGAAGGGTTTATGCGAGACGAAGCTCAAGCCCAGCGCTACGGCCAGGAAGAGCAAGACAAATCCGACCGGCTCATTGATCCGGCGGTTGTCGGTCGGCTGTAAGATTGTCATTCTTCTAATCTCCTAGGCCCGCCCACGAACAGAGCCGCGGCTCCCGCGGGTTACGGGCCGGTGGCAGGAGGTAAGCCGAAGAATGACGCTAGAACCACTATCATTATGCCAAAGATGATGCGGTAGTACACAAAAACCCGCATCGTGGACCGCTGCAAGTACCGCAAGAAGTAACCGATCACCGCGTAACCGGCCACGGCACTGACCACAATGCCCAGCAGAAAGGGGGCGAATGATTCACCGTCGAGGCCACCTTGCTGCCAGGCGTCCCAGCCGGCTTTCAGCGATGCACCGAGGATGATGGGGCTTGACAGCAAGAATGAAAAGCGCGCCGCCGCGGTTCGTCGGAGTCCGCGAAAAAGCCCGACCGAGATTGTGATGCCCGATCTCGACGTGCCCGGAATGAGCGCCAGGGCTTGGGCGAAACCGATAGCCAGCGCGTCCCCTAACGAGACCGTGCCGAGGTTGCGCTCCCGGCGACTTACCCGCTCGGCCCACCAGATCACGAGGCCGATAGCGATGAGCATCATGGCAACGACCAGGGGGCTCCTCAAGGTCGTTTTGACGTAGTCCTCGAAAAGCAGGCCCGCGATGCCTGCGGGAAATGTAGCTGCGACCAGGTAGGCGAACAAACGAGGGTTGTCTTCCAGGTCGCTGTCCAGGTCGTCCGGACGGGCGGACATGACCTTGCGCCCGGCTGCGAGGAAAAGAAGCCGGGTCCAGGTCTTGGCGAAATAGAGCAACACGGCAATCACTGTTCCGAGGTGTAAGGCCACATCGAACAACAGACCCTGATCCCGCCAACCAAACAGCCACGGGACGACAATCAGGTGGGCGGTACTGCTGATCGGGAGGAACTCCGTGGCGGCTTGGACCAACGCCAGCACTACCACCTGGTAAAGAGACATGAAAGGTGGGAAATCTTTTTAACGGGAGCGCTGCTCGTCGCTCATCTACTGCATGGCCATGCCGCCATCCACGTGGATGCTCTGGCCCGTGATGTTGCGTGCTTCTTCGGAGGCCAGA
This sequence comes from Bryobacterales bacterium, assembly GCA_965222095.1. Lineage (GTDB taxonomy): Bacteria > Acidobacteriota > Terriglobia > Bryobacterales > UBA6623. The sequence goes on along the minus strand of CBDCTD010000002.1, from coordinate 190,614 downwards.
AAAACGGCCAGATTACCGATGTCTTCCGGCGTCTGTTCGCGTCGCAGCGGTGTGTTTGACTTCACCCAGGTTTCAAACAGTTCACGCGGCTCCAGGTTGGCAAAGGATGGATCTCCTTGGGAAACCAGCGGGCCCAAGGTTTTCCAGAACCGGCCCCAGACCAAGCCGGGACAAATGGCATTGACGTTGATATTGTGAGGAGCTAAATCCTTGGCCACCACGCGCGTCAGGGTGAGCAATGCATTCTTGGCCGCCGCGTAGGCCGGAAGGATCTGTGGATCGCGCTTGGCGGCAATCGACGAGATGTTGATGATCTTCCCGAAGCGTCGTTCCCGCATCGGGACGGCCACGGCTTTCGAGAGAAAGAAGGGGCCCTTGACGTTCACCGAAAAGTTGTCGTCCCATTCCGCTTCGGTTTGGTTGGAGAAGGGTAGTCCCAGCCGTTCACCAAAGTGTCCGGCATTGTTGACCAGGATGTCGATCTGACCGAAGGTCTTTAGGGTCTCTTCCACCACCGCCTGACAATCTGCTTCCACCGTTATGTCGGACCGAATGGCCAGCGCCCGTCTGCCCATCTTTTCGATTTCTCCGACACGCTTCTGGGCAGCTTCCAAGTTGATGTCGGATACCGTGATGTTCGCCCCTTCGCGGGCGAGACACATGCAGATGCCACCACCTACCGCACCACCGCCGCCGGTGACCACGGCGACTCGATCTTTTAGACGCATAGGAATCCAAAAAGAAGTTAGTGGGCTACGGCCTCGGCCACGAATGGGCTGACCAAGTTCCCGTCGCCGTCGAATAGGAGCTCGCAAGGTTCACTGAGGATTTCAATCTGAGGGTTCTGCTTCAACTCGGGGAGCAGGTTTTCGCTAACCGCCAAATCATCCAGTTCCATCGTATTGCGGATCCAAGCCAGGGTGACTTCAGAAGTATCGAGCTTGCCTACGGTCGGCGCAAGCTTCTCGAGGCACGTGCGGTCGTCGGGGAAATGCATCGGAATACTGCCACCCGCCAGGCTGGATGCCGTTAGACAGTTGACCCACGTGGCGTTGCTGTCGAATCTCTCGACCAGCCGGTCGGTCACCATGTCCGCCATCCCCATACCAACGGCGTTGCCGTAGCTCAAGGGGCTGAGTTCACGAACGAGTATTCGATCCACTTTGGGCAGATGCTCCCAACAATTCTTTCCGTCGCGCAGACTGCGGTTAATGATCTTGGTGTCCATGCCGGCGCCGCTGATGTGCTTCCCGATTTCATCGACGATCAAGATATCAACCTCGGCGACAGGGAGATCCGGCTTCCAGGATTTGGCGCGATCCAGCAGTTCTTCCTCGCGTTCAACCATCCCTTGGACACCCACGGCGCGGACTTCGGCGGTGTTGTGATAGGCGTCTTCCAGAATAGCCATCCCCCCCAGCATCTTGCCCGTGTCGAGGATGACCCGACCCACGCCTCGGATCACTTGTTCGAGACCCAGCTTGTAGGCGTGTGTATGGTAGCGCTGCGCGCCGGCCCATTTGCCGAGTCCAATGGCCATCATCTTGTGAATGCCGCTTTCCAGTTTGCCGTCGAAGTCAGTGTGCCACTTCACGCGGGCGCAGAGTATGACCCCGTCGCTTTCGAAAGCCGTGCGATCCATCAGCACCGCGATTCCTTCCGGCGTGGTTCCCACTTCGACCACGTCGAGCGAGCTGACGACCGGCGCCCCCATGGTCTCTTCGGTGATGCCGTACTTGGTGAGCACGTCCGCCTGACCCTGGGCCGTGCCCGCGCCATGGCTGCCCATCACCGGGATGATAAAGGGCCGCACGTCTCGTGACTTCCAATAGTCCACGACCGCACGAGTGATGACGTCGATGTTCGCGACACCACGGCTGCCGACACCAACGGCGATGCGGCTGCCAGGGTTGACCGCCTGGGTCCAATCAGCCGCTTCCATTTCGTCTCGAACGGCGGCGGCGACGTCCGGCAACCGCCGGTCCGGAAAGTGCTGACGCACGTGAACAACCCTCTGAAGTGGCATGCTGGCCCTATTATAACGAGGAAGGTTTCCCCGCATGTCACTAGCGTTCAGGCTCTGTGAACGTCCAGTTGTCTTGTGGCGCACGCTCTCAGCCTGCCGCGTCAAGACTCCTCTCGACGCCTGGCGCGGTATCGATTTGTGAGGACGAAGCCGTCGCAAGCTCCGCCCCGTCAGCAAGCGCCTGGCTGGAGGATCGGCCGTCGCGCAGGAGCCGAGCGCGCGTCAGCAAGCGGTAAGTTCCAAACCCGCCAACCGCCCGCTCACCGGTACGAACCGGTTCCCCAACAGCTGCGATTCTCAGCCGCGAGGGTAAAGAGCTTGCAGGCCACGAGTCCTACTGCGATAATGCTCGCCCAGGATAGGAAACACGTCGCTAATGAGTATTCGCCGCGCCGCAACAGACTTGCTCTTGTGGTCGGCCTTCGTTTCGACCATCCTGCTAGGAGGTTGTAACTCATTGACAACTTCGGATCAGAACCAAGATTCCAGCTGGGATTCCTTTCAGGAGGAGTTCATCGAAGGTTTGTTCGACGTCGATCCTTCTTCGGCCGTTGATGCCGGGCGGCACGACTTTGACGGCAGGCTGCCGGACTGGAGCGCCGAGGGACTGGCACGCGCGGCTGCGTTTCTAAAAGGCAGCCGCGAACGAGCCCAGGCCTTTGAGACCAACCGGCTCAATGAGCAGCAGCAGTTCGAGCGGGATTACCTTGTGGCGGTCGCCGACGAACGCCTGTTCTGGCTCGAAACTTCCCAAGCGGCCTATCGCAATCCGACTTTTTACGCCGACGCCCTTGACCCGAACGTCTATGTCACCCGGGAGTATGCTCCCCTTCCCCAGCGGTTGCGGTCCTACATTGCCTACGCGAAGAATCTGCCGCAAGCCGTCGAGCAGATCAAAGCCAACCTGCGCACGCCCCTACCCAGAACCCACGTGGAAATCGGCCGGACGGTTTTCGGGGGATTGGCTTCGTACTTCGAAAATGACGTGCCTGGTGTGTTCAAAGCCGTCGCGGATCAACCGCTACAAGCCCAGTTCGCCAAGGCTAACGCCTCCGCGATCGCGGCGATGAGCAGCCTGGACGCTTGGTTGGGCGAGCAAGAAGCGGAGGCGAACGACGACTTTGCGCTGGGGCCCGATTTGTTTTCCGAGATGCTTTACGAAACGGAGCGGGTCGATGTAGGTCTCGATCGACTCGAACAGCTTGGGCGAGAGGACCTGGACCGGAACATGGCAGCCTTGGAGCAAGCTTGCGCCGAGTTCGCGCCGGGGAAGACGGTCGCGGAATGCGTGGCGCGGGTCCAGTCACGCAAACCCGCCCAGGGACCGGTCGCGGCCGCCCGACAACAGCTCGGCAGCCTGAAGCAATTTGTTGTGGGAAACGATCTGGTGAGCATACCGGGGACCGAGGAAGCCCGCGTCGCTGAATCGCCCCCCTACATGCGATGGAACGCGGCCTACATCGATATCCCCGGTCCGCTGGAAGACAACTTGCCGTCGATCTACTACATCGCACCCCCTGATCCCGCTTGGACGGACAAAGAGCGGCAAGACTACCTTCCAGGGGCTTCCGATCTTTTGTTTATTTCCGTCCACGAAATTTGGCCTGGGCACTTTCTCCAGTACCTCCACTCGAACCGATCTCCCTCGACCCTGGGACGGCTTTTCGTCGGCTACGGCTTCGCCGAGGGGTGGGCCCACTACGTCGAGGAGCTGGTTTGGGAGGCCGGACTCAACGGCGGCGATCACGAGACGCGCATCGGCCAGCTTCTGAACGCTCTGCTGAGGAATGTACGGTACCTATCTGCGATCGGTCTGCATACGGGCCAAATGACGGTCGAGGAGTCCGAGCAGATGTTTCGTGAGAAGGCCTTCCAAGATCCGGGGAACGCTCGCCAACAGGCGGCGCGGGGAACGTTCGATCCGGCCTATTTGAACTACACACTGGGCAAGCTGATGATCCGCAAGCTGCGGGACGACTGGACATCTACCCGCGGGGGACGCCAGGCTTGGCGCGAGTTTCACGACCGGTTTCTCTCCTACGGCGGTCCCCCGATTCCGCTCGTCCGCCGAGCGATGTTGGGCGCGGACGCAGGGCCAGTTTTGTGAGCGCGGGACCGGCCAGTCGCCTGTCCTGGAGACGATTTCACGATAGATTCGGAAATGTCGGGATCGAAAGCCCGACATGTCAGGCCGAAAGCGCGCGCCACGTCCACATCTTAGCCGGCCGGGCTCCCCGAATCTCGCAACTCACGTACACGAAAGAACTTAGTGCCCGGACGAAAAATGAGTAGAACTACCTTTTTCCTCCTCTGGTGGGTTGACCCCGGTGGGTCTTGCGGCTACACTGATAAACTGTAGGCAGCATCTGGGAACATAGACATGAGGAGCCCCAGTCATCGCGCGATAGATAGCCGGGCAAGTACGCCCGCCGGCTCCTTACTGTATTCTCGATTTGGCCCCAAGCTCTCTCCCTCGGTCGAAGCTGATACACCTCGCATAGCAACTCCCATTAGCGGCGCTATTCGAATTATCGTCGGTGTATCCGGCCCCGGCTGAGGGTTTCTGAGAAGCAAGTTCAGAGGCCACCAACCGGGGCAGGACAAACCGGTCGGTGGCTTTTTTCTGTTTAGGCTGCCGGAACGGGCGGCGAGATGTACTCGGTGATGGCGAGGGATTGCTGGAGCGAGCTGCACAATTCGTGACGGAGGCGCATATGTCGTTGATGTCAGGAGCAAAGATTCTGCTGGAAAGCCTAGCCAGGGAAGGCACCGAGGTGATCTTCGGCTACCCGGGCGGCGTTACGCTGCCGATCTACGATGTCCTTTACGATCATCCCCTGCGACACGTACTCGTGCGGCATGAGGAAAACGCCAGCTTCGCGGCGGAAGGGTACGCCCGCGCGACGGGGAAGGTTGGCGTTTGCATGGCGACGTCGGGGCCGGGCGCAACCAACCTCACGACCGGCCTTGTCGACTCGCTGATGGATTCGATCCCGATCGTCGCCATCACCGGCCAAGTCCCCAGCAAGTTGATCGGGCGAGACGCGTTTCAGGAAGCAGACACTTTCGGGATCACCCGAGCCGCAACGAAACACAACTACCTCGTCAAGGATATTAGCGAGCTGCCCCAAACGATCCACGAAGCGTTTCATGTGGCGATCACGGGACGTCCGGGACCTGTCTTGGTGGACGTCACGAAAGATGTGCTGCAGGGCAAAGCGAACTACCACCCGGCCGGTGAGATGGAGCCGATGCGCGGCTTCGGGGTTCGCCTCGAACCTGACGACGCCGAAGTCGAAGAAGCGGTCGAGTTTCTGTGGAAAGCTGAGCGCCCCTACATCTACGCCGGAGGCGGCGTTATCGCATCCGGGGCGTCAGCCGAGCTGGACGAACTCGCCCACCTGCTGGGAGCGCCCGTTGCGCTCACGGTGATGGGGCTCGGCGCCCTTCCCAGCGACCACCCGAATTTCATCAGCATGCTCGGCATGCACGGAAGCTACGCCGCTAACACCGGTATCACGGAAACGGACGCGCTCATTGCCCTCGGCGTACGTTTCGATGACCGGGTCACCGGACGCCTTGACGCCTTCGCTCCTAACGCGCGGGTGTTGCACGTCGACATCGACGCCGCCGAGCTCGGCAAAAACCGCAAGCCTGACATCGGTATCGTCGGCGACGTCAAGCACGTCCTTCGCAGGTTCAATGAAAGGCTCGCCGCAACGACAGAGAGCCACGGGCCACTCAATCGAGAGTCGCGGGAGCAGTGGATGCGACAGATCATGGAGTGGAAGCGTGAGCATCCGTTCGAGTATGAGCACGTCGATAGCGAGATCAAGCCGCAATACCTTCTTCAGAAGCTCGACGAAATGTCGGGCGGCGAAGCCATTATCGCGGTCGATGTCGGACAACACCAGATGTGGGCGGCCCAGTACATGCGGTTCAAGGGACCCCGGCAATGGCTCAACTCGGGCGGGCTGGGCGCGATGGGCTTTGGTCTGCCGGCCGCGATGGGCGGGCAGTTCGGGCGGCCCGACAAACTCGTTATCGCACTCATCGGCGACGGCGGCTTCATGATGAGCATGCCCGAACTAGCGACGATCGCCAGCAATGGCCTGCCCATCAAGATCATCGTCATGAACAATGGCTCCCTCGGCATGGTGCGGCAGTGGCAGGAGCTGTTCTACAACCGCCGCTATTGCGCGGTTGAGCTGGACTGTTTCCCGAACTGCGAGCTGCTGGCGGCCTCGTTCGGCATCAAAGGACGCAGCGTCGACAAGCCCAGGGACCTTGACGCTGCTTTGAAAGAGGCGGCGGCGGAACCAGGACCTTATCTTTTGAACGTACAGGTGTCGCCGGAGGAAAACGTGTACCCGATGATCCCGTCGGGAGGAGCGGTGAACGAGATGATGTTGCAACCGCCCAAACCTGTCGCTGTGGGGGACTAGTCCGCCATGAACCAACTTATATCTCTACTGGTCGAAAACAAGCCGGGTGCGTTGATGCGGGTCGCGGGAGTGTTGACGGCGCGCGGGTATAACATCGAGAGCTTGACCGTCGCCCGAACGCTCGATCCGACACTGTCGAGCATGACGATCGTAGTCGAGGTGGATCCCGCGATGCAGGCGCTGTTGATCAAGCAGATGCAGCGACTGGTCAATGTTGTCCAAGCCGTGGATCTCACCGAGTCCCAGGCTGTATCCCGCGAGATGGTGCTCATCAAAGTAACGGTGACACCGCAAATGCGGCCTGCCCTCTTGCAGGAAGCCGACATTTTCCGTGCCCGGGTAGTCGACGCATCCCCCACGTCGTACACGCTCGAGGCCACGGGCGCCGTTGAAAAGCTTGACGCACTGATCACGCTGCTGCACAACTACGGCGAGGTCGAGATGATCCGTTCGGGTGCGATGGCCATGGTGCGCTCACCGATGATGAAGAGACATCACGTGTTCGCTGAAGTATCAAAACAGCCTGAAAAGCCACAGGAAAAGGAAACGGTGAAGACCTGACGAGCGACGAAGGGGGGATCCCCCCGATTCGCCGCACAATGACCTAGAAGTAAGAAAGAGGAGCAGATGGCAACGATCTATTACGAAAAAGACGGCAGTCTGGACGACCTGGCCGGCAAGACGGTCGCCGTTGTGGGATACGGAAGCCAAGGGCACGCCCATGCCCTGAACCTCAAGGACTCCGGGATAGAGGTCATCGTCGGCCTCTATGAGGGCAGCCGCTCATGGGGCAAGGCCGAAGCAGCCGGCGTCAAGGTCATGACCACGGCCGACGCCGCGGCAGCCGCGGACGTCATCATGATCCTGGTGTCGGACCATATCCAGGGCGATCTGTATAACGAATCGATCGCGCCCCACCTTTCGGCCGGCAACACGGTGATGTTCGCCCACGGCTTCAGCATTCACTATGGGGAGGTCAAGCCGCCGCCGGAGGCCGATGTGTCGATGATCGCGCCCAAGGCGCCCGGCCACCGCGTGCGCGAACTGTTCGTCGAAGGCGTTGGGGTTCCGGGCTTGCTGGCTGTTCACCAGGATGCCTCCGGGCGCGCGAAGCAGCAGGCCCTGGCTTACGGCCTTGCCCTGGGCTGCCTCAAAGCCGGCGTCATCGAGACGACGTTCAAGGAAGAGACGGAAAGCGACCTGTTCGGCGAGCAGGCGGTGCTCTGCGGCGGCGCCTCGGAGCTGATCCGGGCCGCCTTTGAGACGCTGGTCGAAGCCGGCTACCAACCCGAAATAGCCTACTTCGAGTGTCTGCACGAGTTGAAGCTGATTGTCGACCTGATCTACGAAGGGGGCCTCAGCTACATGCGCTATTCGGTCAGCGATACGGCCGAGTACGGCGACTACTCGCGCGGCCCTCGGGTGGTCGACCAGCACGTTCGCGAGAACATGAAGAAGATTTTGGCCGAAGTTCAGTCCGGGGAGTTCGCCAAGGAGTGGATTGCGGAGAATCGCGCCGGGCGAGGGAAGTTTCTGGCCACCCGAAAGGCGCAGCAGGACCAAAAGATTGAACAAGTCGGAGCTCATCTGCGCGAGATGATGGCGTTCCTAAAGAAGAAAAAGGAGGCTGGGGCGCCGGCAAGTTAGGTGATTGTGCAGTAAAAGGACAGCGCGACGGCTCTCGTGTCGGGAAACAAACCCCTGGGGAGCCTGGCTGCGCGCAAGGAGGTCTTCATGAGAGTTTCCATCTACGATACGACCCTTCGGGACGGCACGCAGGGCGAGAGCGTCTCGCTGTCGGTCGACGACAAGCTGATGATCGCCCAGAAACTCGACGAACTCGGTATCGACTACATCGAGGGCGGCTGGCCCGGCTCGAACCCACGCGATAAAGATTTCTTTCAGCGGGTCCGCGAGTTGGAACTCAAGCACGCCCGCATTGCGGCCTTCGGATCCACGCGTTATCCCCAAAACAAGATCGAAGCCGACCCGAACGTGCGGGCGCTGGTCGAGGCGCAAACGCCGGTGGTCGCGATTTTCGGCAAAAGCTGGGAACTTCACACCACGCGCGCGCTCGGAATCAGCGAAGAACAGAATTTGGCCATGATCTCCGAAACGTTGAGCTTCATGAAAGAGAACGGCCGGGAAGTCATATTCGACGCCGAGCACTTTTTTGACGGCTACGAGGCGAACGCTGACTTCGCCCTACGCACACTCGACGCCGCCAAGGAGGCGGGGGCCGGCGTGCTCGTCCTTTGCGACACCAATGGGGGTATGATCACCAACCGCCTGGCCGAAATCTTCTCAGAAGTTCGCAGCCGCTTCGACGGCGTGATCGGCATCCACACTCACAACGATTCCGATCTGGCCGTCGCCAACACGATCACGGCGGTGGAACTCGGCGCCACTCACGTGCAGGGGACAATCAACGGCTATGGCGAGCGCGTCGGCAACGCCAATCTTTGTTCCGTGATTCCGATCCTCGAGTTGAAGCTCGGACACACGACGATCGGCCCCGATCAGGTGCGGCAAGTGACCTCCGTGGCGAACTTCGTCAGCGAAGTCGCCAATCTCTCACTGCCTCACACGCAGCCTTTCGTCGGCCGAAGCGCTTTTGCCCACAAGGGCGGCATTCACGTCAGTGCCGTCCTCAAGGAAGCCTCGACGTACGAACACATCGATCCTGAAGCGGTCGGCAACCGCCGCCGCGTGCTGATCAGTGACCTTTCCGGCAAGAGCAATGTCTTTTACAAGCTGAAAGAAAAAGGCCTCGAGCAACTGCTGGACGACTCGGCGCGCCGCCAGCTCGTGGACCGCATCAAGCAGCTCGAATACGAGGGCTACGAGCTCGAATCGGCGGAAGGCAGCTTCGAGCTTCTGGTACGAGAAGTGCTTCAGCCCGACCACTTCTTCTTCGAGCTCGAAAGCATGCGCCTGACCAGCGACAAGCAAGGCAATCAGAGAACCAACGCAACGGTCGAGATGACCGTGCGGGCCCGTGACGGCCTGCACTCGACGACCGCCACGGCTTCCGGCCCCTTCCACGGCATGGCGCAAGCACTGCGGAAATGCCTTTCGCAGACTTATCCGTCCGTCGCCGACATTCGCTTGGTGGACTACAAGGTCCGTGTGCTCGAGCCCAACAAAGGCACCGCGGCCAAAGTCCGCGTGCTGGTCGAATGGACCGACCATAAGCGCAGTTGGGTGACCGTGGGTGTCTCCGACGACGTGCTGGAAGCTAGTTGGAACGCCCTGGTCGATTCCATTCGCCTCGAACTGCTTCGTCTGGCCGAAACCGACGAAGCGCTCCAGAAGACGGTCGAGGACTACTGCTGGGGCGTGTAGCGTAGGACCTTCCTATAATAGAGTGTCTCGAATCCGATGCCACGGCAGCGCATAATTCGGTCCACGACGGTACTTTGCGTCCGGCGCGACGGAAAGGTCGTGCTGGCGGGCGACGGGCAGGTCACGATGGGATCCGAGATCCTGAAGAGCTCGGCCCGCAAGGTGCGCCGTCTTTTTGACGACAAGATCGTGGCCGGGTTCGCCGGATCGACGGCGGACGCGCTGTCCTTGTTTTCCCGCTTCGAAGATAAGTTGCAGCAGCATCAGGGGAAGCTAAGCCGGGCCTCGGTCGAGTTGGCCCGAGACTGGCGTACGGACAAGATGCTTCGCCACCTGGAGGCGCTGCTGCTGGTGGCCGACACCAAAGATACTTTGCTGATAAGCGGGACCGGTGACGTGATTGAACCCGATGACCAAGTGGCCGGCGTCGGCTCGGGCGGCCCCTATGCCATAGCCGCCGCGACCGCCTTGATGCACCATACCCAGTTGGACGCCCGACAAATCGCCGAAGAAGCCATGGCGGTTGCCGCCAAGATTTGCGTCTACACCAACGAAAGCGTCAGTTTCGAGGAATTGGGGTAATTCCCCCGATGGTGATTTACCTGCCTGGGCAAACAGCCACCGACACGCCGGCTCTTGACGAGCTCACGCCGCGCGAGATCGTAGGCGAGCTCGACAAGTACGTCGTGGGGCAGAAGGACGCCAAGCGTGCCGTGGCCGTCGCCCTGCGCAACCGCATTCGGCGTCGCAAGCTCGAGCCCGAGATGGCCGAAGAGGTGATGCCGAAAAACATCCTGCTGATCGGTCCGACAGGGGTGGGGAAAACCGAGGTGGCGCGTCGCTTGGCGAGACTAGCAAACTCCCCCTTCCTCAAAGTCGAGGCCACGAAATTCACCGAGGTCGGCTACGTCGGACGCGACGTCGATTCCATGATCCGGGACTTGGTGGATGTCTCCATCGAAATGGTTCGTGAGGAGAAGCTCGAAACCGTCGCCGAGCGGGCAGAAACCAACGCCGAGGAGCGGATGCTCGATCTCCTCATGCCCCCTCAAGAAGAAGGCGACGAGAGCGTCGAAAAGACCCGCGAGAAGCTGCGAGCGAGTTTGCGGGAAGGCCTCCTCGACGAGCGCATGGTGGAAATCGATGTGCGCGAGAAAAACCTGCCGGTTGAAATCGTCACCAGCACCGGCACGGAAGAGATGGACATCAACCTCCGCGACATGCTGCCGGGCTTGTTCGGAGGCAAAACCCGTCGCCGCAAGATGCACGTAGCCGAAGGGTTGGACTATCTCATCCAAGAGGAAGAGCAGAAACTCATCGACATGGACCAGGTGACCCGCCAGGCGCTCGAGCGCGTCGAGCAGTCGAGCATCATCTTCCTCGACGAAATGGACAAGATAGCCGGCCGCGAAGCCGGGCGCGGGCCCGACGTTAGCCGCGAGGGCGTCCAGCGCGACATCCTGCCGATCGTCGAAGGCACGACCGTCAACACCCGCCACGGCATGGTGCGCACCGATCACATCCTTTTTATCGGCGCCGGCGCGTTTCACGTTTCGAAGCCCAGCGACTTGATCCCCGAACTGCAAGGGCGTTTCCCGATCCGTGTGGAGCTGAAATCTCTGACCACGGAGGACTTCATTCGGATCCTGACCGAGCCGAAGAACGCGTTGATCAAGCAGTACACAGCCCTGATGGCGACCGAAGGCATCAAGCTTCGCTTCACCGATGACGCCATTGCCGAGATTGCTTTGTCCGCCTCGCGCGTGAACGACGGAACTGAGAATATCGGGGCCCGGCGGCTGCACACCGTCATGGAAAAGCTGCTGGACGAAATTTCCTTCGAGGGGCCCGATCTCAAGAAAAAGAACGTGAAGATTGACGCCGCCTACGTCAGCGACCGGCTGGCGGACATCATCAAGGATCAGGATCTGAGCAGATACATTCTTTAGCAGGTTGCTGAAAACTCGGTCCGCCTCGGTACCGAGCATCTGACCGTCGTTGGCTCTCGAGATCTCATCGCAACCGTCAAGCTGGGCAGGCAAGAATGCCTCTCCCGCCGCGCTTCTCACGCAGCACCTTTAGCAGCCCGTGGTAGAAGTCGTGCAGGAGCGAAAAATGGGGACTGCCACCAATTCGCTGCCCTTCACGGCCCTCGAGGCGAACGACTTAGCCTGAAGCGAATTGGCTGGCTGTACCCGATTTTTCGCAGACCCTTACTTTCATGACGGGCTGTTAGGCGCAATACTCGTCGCTTGGCGTGCTTCAGCCCCCGCAGGGGGCGTAGGATAATAGCCCACCGTGGAGCCGCTAGGCGAAACGGTGGGTTCGGTATACACGAGCGAACAAGCCCCGGAGGGGCGCAGGAAAATGCTCATCAAGGCACAGGGTCTGCCCTACAGCTCCAGCCCGGGCTACTATGCTACTGCGCTTCCCGGGATCGCTTGTCCTATCTGACGAGTATTGGGGCTAGGCGAACCGTGGACCCAGATCGCTTCCTAGCAGCCCGTGGTAAAACTCGTGCAGGAGCGAAAAATGGGGACTGCCACCAATTCGTTCACCGTCATGGCTCTCGAAACAAGGTACTTAGACTGAAGCGAATTGGCTGGCTGTATCCGATTTTTCGCGACTGTCACTTCTGCCGCTGGCCGCTAGCCCTCGGGCAGTTGATCTCCTCTTCCGTGAACGCTACCAAAGCGAAAGACACAAGAGCGAGCTCTTCGGGGCTTAACGGCCCGCTTGCTCACCTGCTGACCTGCGCCCTGTTGCTACTGGGCTGCGGCTCGGTTGGCCCGCCACTGCCTCCACTGCTGAACATCCCTGAGCGGAGCGACGATCTTAGTGCCCGCCAGACGCCGGAAGGGGTCGTGCTCGAATGGACTTGGCCGGCCCTGACGACAGAAGGGATGCCGCTACGCAACCTGTCGGAGTTCGCCGTTCACAGGCTAGAGATCGGCGGACCGAGCCAAGTCCCATCACGCGGACACTTCGAGCGCAACAGCACGCTGGCTACCTCTCTAGAGGACGCCGGCCTAGAGCCATTTGGCCCCGGCGAGAAGGTTCGGATTATCCTCCCGACGCAGTCGTTGCTCGGCAAAACATTCGCCTTCGGCGTGCGCGGATCGAGTCGCCGAGGGCGGACATCGGACTTCTCCGAGCTGGTCGTCATCCACGTTGTCGAACCCCCGGGCCCGCCCGGCGCGCCGGTCGTTGCCGTCGGTCAAGATGCGATCGCAATCGAGTGGCAGGCCGCCGAGCGAGCGAGTGCCTATCGCGTCTTCCGCGGTGCCGAATCGGGCGGGCCTTTCGACGAGATCGGACGAACCCAAAAAACAACTCTTCACGATCCCGATTTTCAATGGAAGAAACGTTACTACTATCGCGTTCGCAGCTTCGGTCAAAGCGCGACTGGCGAAGTGGAGGGCCCCGACTCGTCCACCGGCGATGTGGTTACCCAAGACACGTTTCCACCCCGGCCGCCGCTCGATTTGCGGACGGTGGTCACGCGGAAGAGCGTGGAACTTTCCTGGCAGCCGAACCCTGAGGAAGACCTCGCGGGTTATCGAGTTTGGCGCACGGGAGCCTCTGGAGAAGCGGTCGCCCTGAACGACGAGTTGCTCGAGTCCCCTACCTACAGCGATCGGGCTATCGAACGAGGTCAATCCTATCGCTACGCTCTCTCGGCCGCTGATCAGGACGGCAACGAGAGTGAGCGTTCTGAACCCGTTCCGGTCAGCTTGCGGTGATCGTTCCCCACAGGAGCAAGCTGCCTCGGGAGCAGCTCTCTAGCTTAACTACTTTCGGTGCAAAATACGCTTGCGGCCCGCGGCGGGGACTGTCACCAATTTCGCGTGTACAAAGAATCAACAAGTTGTGGAGGTATCCGGTCGCGAAATTGGCTGACTGTCCCAAGCCACCACTCAGTTCCCCCCTTTTTTGCACCGGAAAGTAACTAGGTCCTCCTTTTGACGGCACCCAGAGGCCCTCGCGGGCGACCGGAGGCCTGTGCCAACAGGCCAGCAGGCTGATTGATTTGAGGTTTCTCGTCGATATAGGAGGTAACCGAGCCGCAGCAGGCCGCGCCCCACCGTCTTCAACGGCGCGGCGTTGGCGCCGAAAATGCCGTCGAATCTGGTTCCACCAGGCAGGCTCCCGTATAATGGGATTGATTCGCCCACTCGGCTCGACGCTGGCGTTCCCCGAGGGATTGTTCGCCGGAGGTAAGCTGGGGCAAAAAAGCCGGCTGATCGAGAGCCATCGACCCGCCGGTGCTAGCGAGCGCACGAAAGGAGGACCAGTCGTATGAAATTCTTTGTCGATACTGCAAACTTAGACCAGATCCGCCAAGCGGCGTCCTACGGCATCCTTGACGGAGTAACCACGAACCCATCCCTGATCGCGAAAGAAGGAAATTCCCAATACGATCAGATCCGGGCGATTTGCGAGATCGTCGACGGCGATATCAGCGCCGAGGTGGTCTCGGTCGAAGCCGACGAGATGGTTCGAGAAGGTCGCGATTTGGCTGCGATCCACCAGAACGTTGTCGTCAAATGCCCGCTCATCCGGGAAGGGATTAAGGCGACCAAGGCTCTGTCCTCCGAAGGCATTCGGGTCAACGTGACGCTGTGCTTCAGCGCTACGCAGGCGCTCATAGCGGCCAAGGCCGGCGCCTACTTTATAAGTCCGTTTCTTGGGCGGCTGGACGACATCGCGACCGAGGGCATGAACTTGATCCGAGACATCGTGGCCATCTACAAAAACTACGGTTTCCAGACCCAAGTGCTGGCGGCCTCGCTACGCAGCCCGCTGCACGTCAAGGAAGCCGCCCTAGCGGGCGCCCACATCGGGACGCTGCCGATCAAGGTGCTAGACCAACTCTTCAATCACCCGCTGACAGACATCGGCCTCGAAAAATTCCTGGCCGACCACCGCGCATCATTGCAGGAAGTTCCTGTCGGCTGACGCTGGCGAAGGTTAGTCCTGAGTTAACACTGTCGAGCTAGAAGGCTCGCTTAGGCTGCCGCCGCGACAGCGGCCTCCTTCCCTCGCTATAGCCTCAAAAAGTTTCGCAGCAGGTTCTTGCCGGTGTCGGTGAGGATCGATTCGGGATGGAACTGTACCCCTTCGACCTTGTACTTCTTGTGCCGCAGGCCCATGATGATGCCATCGGACGTCGTGGCACTGACTTCGAGCTCGTCGGGCAGCGATTCACGCTCGACGATCAGCGAGTGGTAGCGTGTGGCCGTGAAATCCTGAGGAAGATTCTTGAAAACCGTTTTCCGGTCGTGGTGGATCTGGCTTGTCTTGCCGTGCATGAGGTAGGGGGCCGGCAGGACCTTGCCGCCAAACGCCTCGCCGATCGCTTGGTGACCCAAACAGACCCCGAGGATCGGCACTTTGCCCGCCAATTTCTTGATGAGTGGAACGGAGATGCCTGCTTCTTTCGGCGTGCAGGGTCCAGGCGAAATCACCACGCGGTCGGGGTTCATGCGAGCAATCCGGCTGACGGTAATTCGGTCGTTGCGATGCACCTCGATCTCGGCGCCCAGCTCACCCAGATGTTGAACCAAGTTGTAGGTAAACGAATCGTAGTTGTCGAGAACGAGTAGCATCGTCGCAGACCGGAGGGAAGCAGGAAACGGTGTCCGCCGAGGCCGCTATCTTCTACCACTATACCGGCCTGGGGCGCTTGCGCTAGGCCACCGGCTGATCGCGTGTCGGACCGCTAACATCCCATGGCAAGAGTGGTGCGGGAGCGAAAAATGGGGACTGCCACCCACTACTGTCCCAACGTTGCATCGCAAAATCCGTGTAAGTTTCTATCTTACAGCGTGATAGGGGCGGTTTCGGGGGAAATCGATTGGAACGGCCCCGACGACCGGGCAGCCGGTCGGCGGTACGATGCCGGGCATGCTTGCCGGACGCAGCGTTTTCTCCCAGTTGATCGATCTGTTCCCCTTGGCCGAGTTCCGCCGTTCGGTCGAGCGCTACGGCGGAAACTACAAAATCCAGCGCTTTAGCTGTCTCGACCAGTTCCTGTGTCTCGCCTTCGCCCAACTCACCTCCCGCGAGAGCCTGCGCGATATCGAAGTCTGTCTGCGCGCCGTCCAACCACGGCTCTACCACATGGGTTTTCGCAGCCCCATCTCCCGGAACACGCTGGCCAACGCCAAACGCGACTGACGCATCTACGCCGACGTCGCGCAGGTCCTGATCCGCCAAGCCCGGCAACTCTACGCCCACGAAGATCTCGGGCTGGAACTCGACCAAACGGTTTATGCGCTGGATTCCACCACCATCGATCTGTGCTTGTCGTTGTTCCCCTGGGCCCCGTTCCAACGCCGCAAAGCCGCCCTGAAGATTCACGCCATGTTGGACCTGGGGGGCAGTATTCCCAGCTTTATTCGCGTGACTTCGGCACACGTCAGCGATGTCAGCGTGTTGGATGATTTCCTGCCCCAGCCGGGCGCCTGCTATGTCATGGATCGCGGATACATTCATTTCGCCCGCCTGTATCGGCTGACGACGGCGGCCGCCTTCTTTGTCGTCCGCACTCGAAAGAACATGCAGTACCGTCGACGCTATTCGCATCGCGTGGACAAAGCGACCGGACTGCGATCGGATCAGACGATCGTATTAACCGGTCAGGATTCCGCCCACGACTATCCCGCCCCGCTCGGCTGATCCGCTTCTGGGACAGGCAACACAACCTCCGTCTACGCTTTCTGACCAACAATTTTCAGTTGCCCACGCTCACCATCGCCCAGCTATACAAGCGCCGCTGGGACGTGGAGTTGTTCCGTATGCACAAGTGACCAAGCCCCGGAGGGGCGTAGGAAAATGCTCATCAACGCACGGGTTTCTACGTTTTCCTTCGCACCTAACCGGGTCTTCGTGAAATCTGTTGTGGCGCAGGCACTCTTGCCTGCCGCGTCGAGACTCTTCTCGACGCTTGGCGTCTGCCGCCCATTGCCCGCAGCTCGGTGAACGAAGGGGCGTGGGCGCTGAAGATGGATCCCAGTGATGTGCGCCGTTGGCGGCGGGAGTTGAGTACGCATGGCGAGCGGGCCTTCGGCGGCCAGGGGCAAAGGCGCGGCCAGCCAGCCGCGAGGCCGAGTTGGAACGCAAGATTGGCCAGCAGACCACGGAGTTTTTCAAAGCGAGCCTGGCTGCGTGTCGAGGAACAGCACCTGCTGCGGGCTCTGCCTGGCGGCGCAACGTCTACGAACAGATCGAGAAGGAAGTGAGCGGCGGGACGAAGTTGACCGTGCGGAGGATGTGCGCTCTCGCCCAGGTGAGCCGAGCCGGTTTTTACCGTTCGGGCAAGGCGTCTGAGCCAGCCGAGCGAGAGCGGGAGTTTGGCCACCAAATCCGCGCGCCGGGGCCACAATGGCGCAGCTATGGCAGCCGGGAATTTGCTTCCGCCCCTGCCGACCGCCGGTGAGAAATGCGGCTTACCGGGAAGTCACGCTCGTCCCGCGGACGGGGTGGCTCGTCGGTACCCCGCTCTTCCGGTCGCGGGATCGCGACTGCCCCCAGCTATTCGGCAAGCAGTTGTTCTATGAGCCGCTCGATCTCGCGGTAGTCGCGGTGGCAGGAAGCGTGGTCTCGCTGGTGAGGACCACCAGGCTCCAGATGATACTCCCCACCCGGATGGATATAGCGGATCAGGCCTTTCTTGTCGAGCAGGAAAGAAACCGACGTCCAACTGCGCGGGCTGTGAGATAGCCACCAGCGCTCGAGTGCGGTCCAAGCGGGGTCCACCGCCGTGGGGAACGTAAAGCCTAAGCGATCAACAGCTTGCTGGACGCGCGCCTGAGGCGCCTCGCCCGGCGGTTTCGGGTGGAAGACGCCGATGACTTGCAGGCCGCGATCACCATAGACTCGCTGCCAATTGTTGAGGGCCGGGGCGGAAGTCGAGCAAAATGGGCACGTGTCGGTCCACCAACGGACGAGCACGACTTGACCCCGCAGATCCTCGATCTCAATGGGAGAGGAGTTCATCCATCGATCAAGTTCGACGGACGGAGCGCGGACACCGATGAGTTCCCCACCTTCCCGTGCCGCGGGAGACGCCCAACCGTGGTGCTTCAACACCAGCGGAACCAGAAGCAAGCTCCCAACTACGGTCAGCCGGAAGCAAATTCTCACGTGGGGGCGCCGCAGCCTTCGCGGCGATGTTTCTGTATCCGCCATGCTCTCAGCCCTGGCTTCGTTACTTGGTCTAGCGGTCACCACCGGGCGCGCGCAGCTTGGGGTAGTGGTGCAAGTCCATGCGCACTCGTCGGCCCGAAAATCGTACGCCTTCGGCCTGTAGCCGAAGACGCTGGTCGAGGCCGCTAGCGCCGGGGAGAGCGATGCGTCCTCCGGCGGCTAACACGCGGTGCCAGGGCAGGCCCAAACTTGCCGGCGCCCGGCGCAGAGCCCAGCCGACTCGGCGCGGCGTCCAGGACCGACCGACCGCGGTGGCTATGTCCCCGTACGTTACGACCTTGCCCCGCGGAATGCTCCGAACTACACCCCAAGCACGAGCCGCCTCTTGGTCATGCGCCGGCGTCTTCTCTCTCTGAGCTTGCATTCGCAGGGCCCTCGACGGACAAGATCCGGCTGACATCCTCTGCCGTGAACGGCTTACGCAACACCGTATATCGCTCGGACGACATGACTTCCACGCTATCCACGGACGCGGCGGCATCCTCTACGAGGACGAAGTTCCCGGCTTGGCGATGAACCCTCTCGTAGATCTCCAGCCCCGTGAACCGCCCGATTCGAGCCGCGCAGAAGACCCAATCGAACCACATTCTTTCGCACAGGTCCATTGCCTCCTCGGCTGTCGAGACGGGAATAACGCGATAGCCGCTCTCGGCGACATATTGCAGCAGCGCGTTCTGGGAAGCTTGCTCATCGTCGATGACAAGAGTCGTCGACGCTCGGCTCCGGGATGTGCTGGGGGGGCGATGGCGGCAAATAGGTCCGCCTCGTTGACAGCGTGTCCACGCTCAGCGGATACTCCAAGTCGATCCGGAATCCCCCGCTTGGTGTCCTCTCCACTCGCAGGTTACCGCCCACTCCTTCTACCAATGTCCGACAGACCGACAAAGGCAAACCGTCGCCGCTAGGAACGGGAGGTTCTTCTGCCGGCTCGTCGGGACCCGGGCGCGAGGTCGCCGGCGGATCGTCGGAGCGAATAGAGACCAGAATATGTTCCTCGAGCCGATTCGTGGAAACGTGGAGGATCTCACCGTTGAAAGGCGCGAGCAGGCCCGCGGAGTGTTTAAGAATGTTGAGTAGTATCTGCTCCAGATGTTCGGGATCCGCTGAGACCTCCGGCGCGACTTTCAAGAGCGCTAGTCGCATCTCGAAGTGTCTGGCCGGCGCCCACTGTTGTCGGGAATCCGCGAGGCGCTGCAATAGCACGTGAATGTCTACGTTCAGCCGAGCACCCGTGCGCGGTCCCGCGAAGTTGACAATGCGTTCCACTGCCTCCAAAGCGTCGCCTGTCTCCTTTTCCAAGCTCTCTAGCCGACCGAGCAGGGCCGGCACGCTCTCCTCTTGTTTTCCCTCCCCAGCCGCTCGCTTCATCGCTTCGAGGGGGGCTCGCAGTCGGTTTCCGATTTCGTGTACCAGCTCTCGGACCGCCGCGAGCTTCTCCGCTCGATGAACCTGATCTTTGATCGAGCGCTGCTGGCTGATTTGAAGACCCAGGCAACCCAGGGTCGCTACCTGCTCGATCACTGTTTTCTGCTCGACGGTGAAAGTGCGCTTGCGATCGCGGTCTTCTACCTCGATCACGCCCAAGCACGAGCCGTCGACCATGAGCGGGGCGTAGAGCAGTGACTTCTGAGCAAATCTCCTGACCGTGTCATAGTCCACAAAGGGACAATCTTCGGCGTCGGGCACTTCTGTAAGAGACTGATTTCGGAAACAGGTTACGGCTCCGCTTAAGGCGCTGAGCGAAACGGCCGAAGTAGGCATGCGGTCGCTGCCGGCGCGGTACTCCAATTGTTGGGTGGCCGGGTTCAGAACTAGGAGGAAACAGTGCGTGGCGTCAGCGAGAGAAGGCACTGCTTCGGTGAGTTGCTGTTCAGTTCGACTCGCATCGCTTGACGTTCCCAAGTCGTCGGCAATGTCGCAAAGCGCCGCTAGTTTCTCCTGGTACAGAAGGATTCGGCGTTCAAACAGCCAACGAAAGAGAAAGACAATGCAACCCGCGGACAGGAGGATCGCGAGAGCCGTCCAGAAGATCGTTAGGCGGTTAAGCTCAGCGACGAACTGGACCAATCCCGAGAGCATGGGGTACACTTGCGCGACAGGTAGAGCCGCCAACGTCCATCCAACAGCACACGGGCCAGGATGCCCGCTACGGCTGCGGTCGTCCTGCTCCCGGATCAGCGTTCCGCTACCTATTGACAAGACTACTCTCTCTCCCGAATCTGCTACCACCGCTCGCGGGTGGGCGTCACTGCCCTCGTTACTGGTCACCATACCCGCCACGGCCCCTTGAGTCAATCCATACGAACCGAGATTGCTATCTCCCGTCGTGGGTCGGGCGGTCTCAGCAAAGGTTTGGGGTAGGATTAGAAAGACGGAACCTATTTATGCCGCGACCTCTTTTGGTGATGAAATTCGGGGGGACGAGCCTGGGATCCCCGGAGCGAATAGAGCAAGCCGCCGACCTCGTTGCGGCAGCAGCCCGCGACCACACGGTGACCGTCGTCGTCTCGGCTATGGCGAAGGTCACCGATAGCCTTCTTGACACCATGCGCTATGCCGAATCGCGGGACGAGCCCGCAGTGGAGCGCCACGTGCGAGAGCTGAAGGAGCGGCACGCGGACGCCTGCCGGAAGCTGCCGGCATCCCCGGAACGAGACACCACGATGAGGCGGGCGAATGAGTTGATCGACGGCTTCGAACGCGTCGCCCGAGGGATGCTGATGCTCGGGGAACGGCCTCCGCGGTCAGTAGATGAAGCCGTTTCGACGGGCGAAAAGCTCTCTGCCCTGCTGCTCGGCGCCCGACTGGTGTCAGAGGGTGTGGCGGCCGAAGCGGTCAACGCCGCCGAGATGATCGTGACTGATTCGGTCTTTGGCAGCGCCTCTCCGTTGATGGACGAATCGGCGCCCAAAATCCGCCGCCGGCTCGCACCACTTCTTGAAGCAGGCACGGTTCCCATCGTCACGGGGTTCAATGGAGCCACCCCCGACGGCCAACCTACAACGCTCGGCCGCGGCGGATCCGATTTCTCGGCTTCGATCCTGGCGTCGGTTTTGGAGGCGGCCGAACTATGGATCTGGACAGACGTCGACGGCATCATGACAGGGGATCCGCGAGTCATCGCGGACGCCAGAGTTTTGAGAGAGCTCAGTTACAACGAAGCCGCTGAGCTCGCCTATAACGGCGCCAAAGTCCTGCACCCGAGAACACTGGCGCCGCTCGTGGAAAAAGGAATCCCCGTTTGGATCAAAAACAGTTTTGATCCCGGCAAGCCGGGCACCCGCATTGTTTCGAAGATCGACGACCGACCTGGGGTTCGGGCGATCACGTCGCTTGGCAAGGTGGCGCTGATCACGATCGAAGCCGTCAGCGCCTCGATCTCCGGTGCTCAACTGATGGCTCGTGCGCTCGAAGCCGCTGCGAGAACCAACGTCGAAGTTCTGCTTATGACACGCTCGAGCTTTCGTCAAAACTTTTGCATGCTGGTGCGAAGCGAAGAGCTGGATGCTGTAACGGAAGGCTTGCGGGCCGAGCTGGCGCTCGAGCTGGCCCATGCGTACGTGCATCCGATCCAAGTGGATCAAAGCGTTGGCTTGCTGGCGACAGTCGGCGAGGGCATGCACGGCACGCCGGGGCTGGCCGGCAAAATCTTCACCGCGATTTCCCGCCAAAACGTCAACATCATCGCGATCGCGCAGGGCTCCAGCGAATTGACGATTGCCATCGTCGTGAAACAGGACGAGCTTGACGACGCCGTCCGCGCCGTGCACGCCGAATGCAAGCTGGGCGAGACGAAGCCTCAGCCGGCCCCGGTTGGCTGAGCGGACAATGCGCTCCACCCATGTGAGCGAAGGTACGCCGCCAACCAAAGCAGGGGAAGGCCCCTGCGTTCAGAGCGGCTTTGCTGATCCGTTGATAGCCCAGTCGTTTTCCGGCTGGTACCGTGCCCCTCCGGCCCGTGGTTCTCTCCGGCGACCGGTCGACCCAGCGGCCAAGTCCCGCAGCTCACTGCTCGGCGGCCGTTTTGCCGAGACTGGCGGCCCTTGGCTAAACGTGAACGCGGCCGGGCCTGGGGCGTTACCCCTGGGATTTAGCCGCTATATTGGTCGGACCTATCGGCATGCTCGAGAGGGTGGGTTTGAAATAGAGCCCCCCTACAGACAACGTTCACACTGCGTTCGCCTGAATTCGAACCGAAGCGAACGGAGAGCGGTTAGCTTCGTTCAAGGTAACCGCTCTCGGTGTCCTAGCCTCCGCCAGGCCGCTCGCAACAGCCCGTGGTAGCGGCTAGGTTGGGCAAAAAATAGGGACTGTCATCCGATTTTCGCGTCGGCAACTGGTTTGTTTCCAGTATGGGTTAGAGGACGAAAACCGGTGACTGTACCATTTTTTGTGACGAAGGGATTCACCACGGGCTGTACTGTTTGAGCCGCCTTCACGGCCAATACTGTTCAGTTAAGCTGTGATGGAAACACCGAATCTTTTCGGCACTGCACCTTTTGTCATGCGGGATCTTGTGTTTTGCGAGAGGGCAATGACGTAGGAGGCTGAACGACCGGTAGAGAAAGGCCGCAGGTACTGGGCCAAACGGCGGCCCAGGCCTGCGCTACAAAGAGTCAACGGCCGCGGATCTGGCGGGCGGCGCACCGATAGCGGTGGAGGGAAGCGAAATCGCGCCCGCCTAGATCCTCGCTACGGGACTGCGTTCACGTTTAGCCAACGGCCGCAAGTCTCGGCAAGACCAGCGCCGAGCCATGGGCTGATCTCGGAGGACAGGCGATGAGCTACATGACCAGCGCCGCTACTGTCCTTGCGGGAGGGCGATGAAGCAGGACGCTCATGACCCTGCTGTGTCGAGGCGCGGCAGCCGCCGGCCGAGGGGCGGAGGAGTATCGAGCGACTCTGTCTTCGAGGGAGGGTGCCGGTTCGAGGCTGCTGGAGGATTTCGGATACAATCTATTCCTAAGCCATCCCGGCACGATACTTTCCGAGAGCCGATCACGGGGGGGACCTTCCGTCACAATGCGGCATGCACTTTCCACATATCTTTTCGTCGAACAACGTCTGACGGTGGCGCTGTTGGACCGCATCATGCGAAGCGGCGTCGAAGAGATCGAGGTTTTCTGCGCCCGGCAACACATCGACTACCACAATCGAGCTCAGATCGACGAACTGAAACACTGGTTTCGGGATGCGGAGTTGAAGATCCATTCCATCCACGCGCCGATGTTCAGCGATGACGTTTGGGGGCGCACCGGGCCCAACTCATTGGTCTCCATCACCGAAACAACGAAGGCCAAGCGCATCGCAGCGACGGACGAGATCAAAAGAGCAATGGAGATGGCTGAGCTCATCCCTTTTCGCTATGTGGTGCAACACATCGGCACGGCGGAGGACGAATACGATGAGCATAAGATCGAGGCAACTTTCAACTGTTTGGATGAGTTGATCGTGTTCGGTAGCCAGCTCGGTGTCGACATCTTAGTTGAGAACATTCCCAACGAGCTTTCCAGCGCCGAACGGCTGAACATGTTCGTCCAATCGAGTCATTTGCGGGTGGGGTATTGCTTCGATACGGGGCACGCTCACCTGGGCGCGGGCGTTGAGCACGAGTTTGAACTGATGAAAGACCGTATCCGCTCAACTCATGTGCATGACAACGACGGCGAGGACGATTCACACATCTTTCCGCTGGTCGGCTCGGGAGGGACGATCGATTGGCAGTCGACGATCGAACTGCTGCGCTCTTCGGGCGACGACGTTCCTCTCTTGGTTGAACTGCGCGATGTTCCCGAGATAGCCAAGCCCCTCGAAAAAGTGCAGGAGTCTTTGGATCGACTGGAGAACCTCTAGATGGCTTCGGCCGCCCCGGTCATCACCATAGATCAAGCAGCTCGATTCGAAGGGCAGACGGTCTTGCTGCGGGGTTGGCTCCACAACCTACGCAAGTCCGGCAAACTTCTGTTCCCAATCTTTCGCGACGGAACGGGGTACATGCAAGGCGTGGTTGTCAAAGCGGACGTCCCGGAAGAGTTGTTTCAGCGCTGCCGCCACCTTACGCATGAGTCGGCGGCCCAGGTAACGGGGAAGATTCGGGCCGAGGAGCGGGCCCCCGGCGGCTACGAGATGGACGTCGTTGATCTGGAAGTGGTTCAGGAAGTTTCCCCTGACGACCCTTTTCCGATCACTCCCAAGGAGCACGGCGTCGAGTTCTTGATGGACCGGCGCCATCTCTGGCTGCGGAGTCGCCGGCAACATGCGATCCTACGCGTGCGTCACGAGGTCGTCCGGGCGGTTCGCGATTTCCTGGACAACAACGGCTTTACGCTCGTCGACACTCCGATTCTCACTCCGGCGGCGTGCGAAGGGACGACCACTCTATTCGAAGTGCCCTACTTCGAAGACGAAACAGCTTACCTGGCTCAGTCGGGCCAACTTTATAACGAGGCGACCGCCGGTGCATTCGGCAAGACGTACTGTTTTGGCCCAACCTTTCGCGCCGAAAAATCAAAGACGCGCCGGCACCTCACCGAATTCTGGATGGTCGAGCCTGAGATGGCCTACGCAAACCTGGACGATATCATGGCGTTGGCCGAACACTTTGTGGAATACATGGTGCAGCGCGTGCTCGAAACCCGACGCCCGGAACTCGAGACCCTCGGTCGGGACGTTTCGAAGCTGGAAACGGTGAAACGGCCGTTTCACCGCATGAGCTACACGGAAGCGGTCGAAATACTAAAGAAGAAAGGCAGCGAGATCGAGTGGGGCGGCGATTTCGGCGGCACCGATGAGACCCTGTTGAGTGAAGGCTTCGACCGGCCGGTGATGGTGCACCGTTTTCCCATGGCGATCAAGGCCTTCTATATGCAGCCGGACCCTGACAACTCAGACGTTGCGATGGGCGTAGACGTGTTGGCTCCGGAAGGCTACGGCGAGATCATCGGTGGCGGCCAACGCATCCACGATCACTCGCTGCTGTTGCAGAAACTCGAGGAGCACCAATTGCCCCGAGAAGCTTTCGAGTGGTATCTCGATTTGCGCAAATACGGGTCGGTTCCCCACGGAGGGTTCGGCATGGGTATTGAACGCTCGGTGGCTTGGATTTGTGGCCTCGAACATGTCCGCGAGACGATCGCGTTTCCGCGGATGCTGTATCGCATGCGACCCTAGGCACGGGCCGTCCACTCGATCCATTCATGTCAAAAATCCGCATTGTGGTCGTTTTCGGTGGACGTTCCGGCGAGCATGAGGTGTCTATCCGCTCGGCTGCGTCCGTCATCAGCGCACTTGACAGAGAAAAGTACGAGGTCATCCCAGTCGGGATTACCAACGAAGGACTGTGGTTGAGCCCGGCTGAGTCGGCGCGCTTGCTTCCTTCAGACACGGGTCCTCTTTCGACGGAGACCGCGCTGGTGGTTTCTCAGGAGCCCGGAGGCGCAACGGGCTTCGACGTCGTTTTCCCTGTTTTGCACGGAACGTTCGGCGAGGACGGAACTGTCCAGGGGTTGTTCGAATTGGCCGACGTCCCGTATGTGGGCTGCGGTGTGCTGGGCTCGGCCGTGGCCATGGACAAGGATGTCATGAAGCGGCTGTTTCGCGAGCGCGGCTTGCCCACGGTGGATCACGTTGCCGTTCCACGCCGGGAACGACACAAACACACCGCTAGGTTAGAAGAGCGCCTCGGGTACCCGATGTTCGTCAAACCCGCCAATCTTGGTTCGTCGGTCGGTATCACGAAGGTACACGACACGGCTGAGCTGACGCGGGCGCTGGACCTGGCGGCCCAACACGACTCGAAAATCGTCGTCGAGCCGGCCATCGAAGGACGCGAAATCGAATGCTCCGTGTTGGGAAACGACCGGCCGGAGGCTTCGGTACCCGGCGAAGTCATTCCGGGAGGCGAGTTCTACGACTATCAAGCGAAATACATCCACGATACTTCCGAGCTCGTCATCCCCGCGGAGCTGAGCGCAGACCAAACAAGTGAAGTCCAACGGCTGGCCGTCGAGGCCTTCCAAGCCGTCGAATGCGCCGGTCTGGCGCGGGTTGATTTTTTCCTGGAGAACTCCTCAGGCAGGGTGTTGTTGAACGAGCTGAATACCATGCCGGGTTTCACCTCGATTAGCATGTATCCCAAATTGTGGGAGGCGAGCGGAGTGCCTTATTCCGAGTTGGTCGATCGCCTGGTTGAGCTAGCCGTGGAGCGGCACGAGGAGAAGAAGCAAACCCGCTTCAGCCACGACGCGGGAGCGCCATGAGGCGCGGTTGCGAGGCCCTCTTTCTTCCAACCTGACAACAGGTCCGGAAACTCGCTCGGAGTAACCGACAGAGTTTCGGAAAGCAAGTGACCGGCGTTTGTGTCCTCAGGGAAACGTCCGGAGTTGGCCTGAACAGTTGATTGAGGGCAGGCCTTGTTGTCCCCGTGTAGCAGCGGCTAGACTATGGAGCACACACGGCGGAGTCACGAATTCTGCACGAGGGGTATGGCATGAGAAACCTAACAAGCATGTTGATTTGTGTCCTGAGCCTTACGGCTACGCTCTCCGGGCAGCCGCGCAGGGACGCCTTCGTTTTGCCTGGCGATCAGGTGGTCCCGCAGGTTGCGACTGGCGGTGATGCCTTCTTCATGTCGTTCCAGTTCGTGAACTTCACCGATCGGGCGGCCAGCGTTCGGCTATCGTTCTTCGATGGCGCGGGCGACCCAATGATGATTCCCTACGAGCAGCACGGTGCGGCGTTAACGGACGACGTGCTCACCGACACGATTATCGCGGGCGGGATCGGGTTCGCCGTCACTTCGTCTTCCGGTCCCGTAAGGATCGGTTACGCCCTGGTGGAAAGCATTCCCGAGAATGCCATCGCCGTCAGTACCGCGTTCAATCAGATTGTGCCGGGGCGGCCGCTGTTTCAGTCATTCGTCCCGCTGTCGACGGCGCTGCACGACCGATTCTTCGTGCCGGTTCTCAACGCGGGCGGCTTCACCGGTGCTCTTGCTGTGGTTTCCCTTGTCGCTCAGGATGTGACGTTCAGCGCTAGGAGCGAGAACGGGGTCGATCTGTGCGACGATACGCTGTCGTTCGGAGCCGGCGAGCACGTCGCGTTCGTCATCCGTGATCAGCTTCCCTGCACGGCGGGCGTCAACGGCGTACTGGAGGTGCAGGGCACTTCGATTGGTCTGGCGGGATTTGGAATAACCGCCCAAGATGACGCCGCGTTTGTGACGCAGCCGGTCTACGGTCAGGTCCCCGACTAGGTCGTCGTCGGCAAGGAGCTTCCAAACCGGGCGCGAGGGAATCCAATGAACAGCAAACGGTCACTTCTCCACTGCGGCTACTGGCTGGGGACGGCCATCTTTATGAGTTTGGTCCCCGCCCCCGCCTGGGCCCAGCTTTCCTCGGCAGGAAGCCAGCTCTGGCATCAAGATAGCTTAGGCGTCATTGGTACGAATGAGGACTTCGACGAGTTTAGCCACGCCGTTGCGACCGGTGACTTCAACAACGATGGGTACACCGATCTCGCCATCGGGGTCCCACAGGAAGACATCAGGTCAACCGTCGATGCCGGCACTGTTCACGTGATCTACGGGGCCAAAGGGGGGCTTTCCGCTATCGGCAGTCAGCGCTGGAGTCAGGACACTCCCGAAATCGCCGGGAATGACGAGGATGGAGATCTGTTTGGTTCTTCCCTTGCCACGGGAGACTATAACGGGGACGGTTACGACGATCTGGCCATTGGGTCGCCGGGCGAGGACGTGGGGCAAAACATGGATGCCGGGGCGATCAACGTGATCTATGGCGCTCCTGGGGGTCTGACCGGCGTCGGCGATAGCCTCTGGACGCAGAGTGTCGCGGAGGTCGAGGATACCGCGGAAGAGGGCGATCTGTTTGGCTGGTCGTTAGCATCAGGCGACTTCAACCACGACGGGTATGCCGACCTGGCGATCGGCGTACGCTCGGAAGATGTAGAAGGCAGGGAGGACGCCGGAGCTGTGAGTGTGCTCTATGGTTCGGCCGGTGGGATCGTCGTCGCGGGCAACCAGTTCTGGCATCAGAGCACGCCTGGCATCGAGGACAACGCGGAGAACTCGGACGACTTTGGTTGGTCGCTTGCCAGCGGGGACTTCGACAACGACGGTTACGACGACTTGGCCGTTGGTGTGCGCCTGGAGAACATCGGCGGCATCGTGGACGCTGGGTTTGTGAACGTGATCTACGGGGGCGACAAGGGGCTAGCAGCGGCGGGAAACCAAGCGTGGACTCAAAACTCCCCGGACATCCTCGGCAACGCCGATGCTGGTGACAACTTCGGTTGGTCTCTTGCCAGCGGCGATTTCAACAACGACGGCTTCTACGATTTGGCCGTGGGCGTGGCGCGCGAAGATTTGCTTGGGGGAAACGACGCTGGATTGATCAATGTCATCTATGGCGCCGCTGGAGGCCTGTCCTCGGTAGGCAACCAAATTTTCAGCCAGGAAACGCCGGGAATCGCCGGGACCGCGGAAGAAGATGACATGTTCGGAGGAGCTCTGACGATTGGCGACTTCGATAACGACGGCTCCCACGATCTTGCCGTCGGAGTCAATGGAGAGGGCGTTGGATTTGTCAGCGATGCCGGCGCCGTCAACGTGCTCTATGGAAGACCTGGAGGACTCAGCGCCGACGCCAGCCAGTTTTGGACCCACGACGACACCAATGTTCTGGAGGGGACGGAAGCGGGCGACGAATTCGGTCGAGCCCTGGCCGCGGGCGATTTCGACTTGGATGGTTTTGGCGACCTGGCGATTGGAGTGCGTTTCGAAGACCTAGCGGAAGTGGAGAACACGGGCGCGGTCAGCGTGATCTACGGCGACCGGCCAGCCGATCGCCTGACCGATCTACAGAGGCGACTCCGGTCACTTAGGAATGTCTCAGGTGATCTAGGGAAGTGGCTCGATATCCTCCCGTGAGGGGGGCTTTCGCCTGGTGTGAGCCGGTACTTTGAGTGATCCCCTAGGTCACTCCTTCATCGCCGCCACTAACTCCCGCACCATTGCTTTTCCGTCGCCGAAGAGCATGAGTGTATTGGGAGCGACGAACAACTCGTTCGGAATACCGGCAAAGCCGGGGCTCAGGCTGCGCTTGATCACCATCACCGTTTGCGCTTTGTCGACATCGAGTATTGGCATGCCGGCAATGGGACTCGAAGGATCGTCGCGGGCGGCCGGGTTGACGACGTCGTTGGCACCGATGATGAGGACAACGTCAGTCTCGCCGAAAGTAGGATTGATCTGATCCATATCGTAGAGTTCGTCGTAGGGTACGTCGGCCTCGGCCAGTAGAACGTTCATGTGGCCGGGCATGCGGCCCGCGACCGCGTGGATCCCATAGCGCACCTCGACTCCGTGACTTTGGAGTACGTTGGCGAAGTCCCGCACGGCGTGCTGGGCCTGCGCGACCGCCATTCCATAGCCGGGCACGATGGCCACTACCCGCGCCGCCTCGAAAATCAGCGCCGCTTCTTCCGGCGACGTTCGCTTCACTCGGCCTTGGTAGATTTCAGCGCCTTGGGTCACAGCCGTTGCACCGAGATCTCCCGACAGAACATCAGCGAGCGAGCGGTTCATGGCCTTGCACATCACGCGAGTCAAGAACAAGCCGGACGCGCCCACTAGAGATCCGCTGACGATCAGAACGTTGTTGCTCAGGGCGAACCCTGTCGCCGCGGCGGCCATGCCGGACCAGGAGTTCAGTAAGGCGATAACGACCGGCATGTCAGCGCCCCCAATCGGAAGCGTCAGCAGCAGACCATAGAGTGAGGCACACGCAGCCAGTGCCCAGAAAACCCACATTCGAGTGGGGTCATAGAGGAAGTAGGCGGCCAGAAGTACGGATCCGACCAGCGACGACTTATTCAAAACATTCACAGCGGCCCCCCGGGGTTGGCCGCTGTAAACCCCTTGGAGCTTGGCCCAGGCGATGACACTACCAGTAAACGTCGCCATGCCGATGAGCAAGCTGACGGAGCTGGAGCCGTAAAGCTGAACAGGAGGCACGCCTGTCAATGTGCCGGGATTCACCACTGCCGTAGCGGCCACTAGCGCGGAGGCCGCGCCACCAAAACCGTTGAACAGCGCTACGAGCTGAGGCATCGCTGTGATGGGTACCTTCAGCGCCGAAAGCACGCCGATCAGCGATCCAACTACCACTCCCGCCAGGATCCACTCGAAGCGTACGATGTGCTGGTTGACGAGGGTCGCCAGCACCGCGATCAGCATGCCGCAAGAGCCTGTCAGATTTCCCCGTCGAGCGGTGCGGGGTGAGCTGAGGCCCTTCAGGCCGACGATGAACAGCACCGACGCCAGAAGGTAGGCGAGATTGATGAGATTCGTTTGCACGGACTATCGATCTTTCCGCTTAAACATGGAGAGCATGCGGTGAGTGACTAGAAATCCGCCCACGACGTTGACGGTCGCCAATACCACGGCCCCGACCCCGAGAACCGCGGCCAAAGTAGAGTGGTCGGCACCGGCCGCAATCATGGCGCCCACCAGAGTGATTCCCGAAATGGCGTTAGCGCCGGACATCAATGGAGTGTGCAGCGTCGGAGGGACTTTCGTGATGACCTCAAAGCCGACAAACATGGCAAGCACAAAAACAGTTGCCGAAACAAGAAACGCTTCCACTTTCGCTAACCTCCCTTCAGGGCTTCGATTACAGCAGGGTGTACGAGACGGCCTTCGTGCGCCACCAGAGTCCCCTGGACGATTTCGTTCTCGAGATCCAGATGCAGAGCGCCGTCCTTTAGCAGTTCTCCAAGGAATGTCGACACGTTTCGCGAATACATCTGGCTCGCCTGAACAGGGACCTCAGACGGCAGATTGATCGGCCCGACGACGGTGACACCGTTTTGAACGACCTGCTTCCCGGGTTCGGTTAGGGCACAGTTCCCGCCCTTTTCAGCAGCCAGGTCGACGATCACCGAACCCGGACGGAGACGAGTGAACATCTCTTCGGATATGAGTATTGGCGCTTGTTTGCCGGGGACGGCGGCGGTCGTGATGACGACGTCGGACTCGCCCAGGTGTTCAGCGAGCAGCTCGCGTTGGCGGCGGTAAAACTCTTCCGACTGCGCGGCGGCGTAGCCTCCACTGGTCTCGGCGTCACCTGCGTCCAGCTTTAACTCGACAAAACGGGCGCCCAAACTCTCCACCTGCTCCTTCACCGCCGGGCGAACGTCGTATGCTTCCACGACGGCGCCCAGCCTGCGGGCGGTAGCAATGGCTTGCAATCCGGCAACCCCGGCTCCGAGCACCAGCAGCCGGGCAGGCGTCAGCGTGCCCGCCGCCGTCATCATCAGAGGAAACATCCTGGGTGATTGCTGGGCTGCCAGCAGGACTGCCCGGTACCCCGCAATCGTCGCCATCGAGCTCAGCGCATCCATGCTCTGCGCTCGGGTGATTCGCGGCATCAATTCCATGGACAGGACAGCCAACCGACGCTCGGCGAGCGACTGCATGATTTCGGGCGCGGCCAGAGGCTCCAAGAATCCAACAAGCGCCGTGTCGGGGCGCAAGGTATCTAGATCGGCCGCCGGGAAGTTCGGATCCGACCCGGGGCCACGCACTACAAGCACCGCGTCGGCTTCTGCGAGAAGGCGCTGCCGATCGCTTTCGATCCTAGCTCCCTGGGACGCGAATTCCTCATCTTCGTGAAGAGACTGGCTCCCAGCACGACTCTCCACAACAACTTCGGCACCTGCCTTGACGAGCGTTGAGACATCCCGCGGAATCAAGGCGACGCGTTTTTCGTTGGGATACTTCTCTTTAAGAACGGCGATGATCATTCGGGACAGCGCCTATAGCGACTCTTCCAGCACCGACTGCGAAAAACTGGAGTGAACACCGAAACGATGTCGCCAGGAATGGCGACACGGCACTGGGGTGAACCCCTCCGCTGAGACAATCCGCGATAGCGACACTCGCCGTTCAATGGTTTTTCCTTCTCCCAACAGTCTGTTTTCCTCTAGCATGGTCCTCGGCTGGTGAAGCGGAGGCGGGCTCTGGTGGAGACCAACCCGCCGAGGAATAGCCGGCCGGAGACTCATCGAAACGATGGTCCGGGGAGCCGGCTTCGGTCGGCTTCCCGTTCCTCAGCCCCTTCCCATCGGATCGATAGATCTCCTGCTGCCTAAAAAAACTCATCGTCGCTCCGGCGCAAGCTGGGTTCGTTCCAGCGGCCCGCTCGAATTCCTCGGGGGGCCGATAGCCCAGTGCCGAGTGCAGGCGGCAGCGATTGTAGTAGCGCTCGATGAAGTCTTCGATGTTCGCCCGCAGGTGGTCGAGATCCCGATATTCGTTGGCGTAGATCTCCTCCCGCTTGAGCGTCTTGAGGAAGCTCTCACAACTAGCATTGTCGTAGGGGTTCGCCGGCCGACTCATGCTGGGGATCGCTTGGCGCCGGCGCAGGCTCCTCACGTAGGCGCCGGAAGCATACTGCACGCCGCGATCGGAGTGATGGACTAGGCCCGGCGGCGGCTGCCGTTCGGCCATCGCCTGCTCCAGTGCCGCCAGCGGCAAGCGGGTGGCCAGCGTTCGCTCCAGCGCCCAGCCCACCACCTTCCGCGAATAGGCGTCCAAAATCACGGCCAGATAAACGAACTCGGCTTTCAGCCGGATGTAGGTGATGTCGGCCACCCACAGCTGATTGATCCCCCGCAGCTTGATCCGGGCGGCTAGGTTGAGGTAAACCTCCAGCGGATGATCGGCGTCCGTGGTGGTCACGAACGCCTGCGGCTGCACCCCCAGCAAGCCGTCCTGGCGCATGATCCGCGCGACGCGCTTGTGGTTCACCAACATTCCCCGCCGGCGGAGTTCCGCCGTCACCCGGCGGTAGCCATAGCGTCGCCGATGTTCGAGGGCAACCTTCTGGATCGCCGACCGCACTTCCATGTCTTCTTCCTCTGGCATCTGCTCTTGCCAAGAGCGATAGAAACCCGCCCGGCTCACTGGGGCCAGCCAGCACATCCGCTCGACACTCAGTCTGCCTTCGATCGGCATCAACTCCCGGATTTGGTCGTAGACGCCTTCTCGCCAGAACCGCCGCTGCGCTGGCGTCGAGCCGCGACTTTTTCGAAGGCACCTTTGAAAAAATCCACTTCCAGCGTCTTGTCCCCCAACAGCCGCTTCAAGGCGCGGATCTCCTGGCGTAGCTCCCGCTCGCGGGAGGCGGCCGGCGGAGCTGACCCCTCCTCCCTCGGCTCCATCCGATTTCGCCAGCTGTACAGCAGCCCTCGATGAATCCCCAGCTCTCTCGATAGCGCTGTCACGCTGTGGCAGCTTTTCAGCCGCTCCAGTGCCATCCTCCGGTACTCCTCGGGAAACCTGTAAACTCGTCTCTTGCCCACTCGCAGTTCCTTTCCCTGCTAAAGTGTCGCTAACACAACTGTCTCATTTTTGGGGTTCACTCCACACGCAAGAATGCGTGCGCCACGTCCAGACGCCGATTTCTCGCCGGGCCCAGGGCTGCGAACCCACGCTGCAATCCCGACTCATTTGACTTTTCACGTGCTCGAGGAGGCGACCTGCCTACCGTCAACGTTGGTCCAACTTCCATTGGATTTGGCGCAGCATGCCCTGCAGCATGCGTCCGTCTTCGGGAGCCAACCGTAGCCTGTTGACGAAACGGCGGATCTTCACTTGTTGTGACTGGCGGCTGTCAGGAAAGATAAACCCACTCGTTTCGAGGACTGCGGTTAGCCTCTTGCTAATCCGATCCCTTTGTTCGGCGCTCACCGTCGCCGGCGTCTTCAGGGAAGGAACGGACTTGGCGCGGCGAGCGATCTCGTAACCGCAGACAGCGACTGCCTGTCCCAGGTTCATGGAAGGGCATCGTTCGTCTGTGGGAATCGTCAAAACCCAGTCACAGTAGCTGAGGTCTTCGTTCCCTAGGCCGAATTTCTCGGAACCGAACACCAACGCTGCCGGCCGTCTGGCGAGGTGGGTTCGGACTGCCAGAGCGCCCTCAGGCAACCGTCTTCGGACGTGCCGCTGGGTGCGCCCCTTTGTCCCCGAGACCCCGACGATCAGAGAAGCATCCCCCAGCGCTTCCTCCAGGCCCGATACAACCCGAGCCGACTCGATCACCTCACCCGCTCCGACGGCGGAGCGCGCCTTCGGGAAGGCCAGCTCATAGGGCTCAACCAGCCACAGCTTTGAGAATCCAAAGTTGAACATGGCGCGGGCCGCGGCGCCAATGTTCAGTGAGTTACGGGAGCGGACGAGGACAACGCGGAGATTATCTTGCCAGGGCATGCCACGCAGGTGGCCGGTTGGACGTTGCCCGCGCCTCGGAAAGGACTGCGAGCGGGGCGAGAGCGTCTCGACCCCAATAGTATAATGATTCTGACATGTTCGACCTTTTCCGAAGCCGAAAGCAGGCCGTTCGCATCTTTCTGGGCGCCATTCTGCTTGTCGTGGCGGCCTCGTTGGTGATCACATTGATCCCCGGCCTGATGAGTAATCCAACTACCGTCGATCAGGGAGTCTTCGCGGAAGTCGGTGGCCACGCGGTGACCTTCCCGGACGTGCAATACCAGATGCGGACCTATCTGCGCAACGACCGCCTCGATGTCCAATCACTGAGATTCCTCGCGCAGGGTGTGGTCAGGAATCTGATCGGCAACATGGTGTTGCTCGAAGAGGCCGACGCGCTAGGTCTGTCGCCCGACGACGTGGAACTCGCGGCCTGGATCAAGCGCCAGCTTTCCCCTGGCGGCGTGTTCATCGGCCAGCAACAATACGAAGTGTTTGTGCGACAACGTTACCCGATGTCGATTCCCATGTACGAGGAGCAGCTTCGTCGCAGTCTGATCATCGACGTTCGTCTCAAGAGACTGCTAACGGACAATGTCGTCGTCACGGACGACGAAGTCCGAGACACCTACAGGCGGGCCAACGAAAAAGCCAGGTTCCAGTTCGTCAAGGTCTCCGGCAGCGAGTTTGAGTCCCGGGTCACGCCCACGGAAGAACAACTGAGTGAGCATTTCGAGGCCAACAAAGCGCGCTACCGGACGGAACCCACGCGCTCCATCAAACTGATGAAGATTGACGATAGCCGAATGCCCGTCGCTGAAGTCGATGACAGCGCACTACGTGGCTACTACGCGCAGAATCGCGATCGGTTCGAAGTGCCGGACCGCATTCGGGCCAGCCATATCTTGCTCATGACAGACGGCGAGTTCGAAGAAGAGGTGAAAGAATCAGAGGCAGAGGCGGCCAAGGTGCTGGAGGAGGTCCGGGCCGGGGCGGATTTCGGAGCCCTGGCGCGAAGGCACTCCGAGGACCCCGGCAGCGCTGACAAAGGCGGTGATCTGGGCTGGGTGACTCGCGGCCAGATGGTGCCCGACTTCGAGAAGCAGGCCTTCTTGCTCGAACCGGGCCAGATCAGCGACGTGATCAAGACGGAATACGGATTCCATATCATCAAGGTCCACGAGCGACAGAGCGCACAAGTCCAGAGCTTTGAGGAGGTCAGGGAAGAGATCCGCGCCGAGCTTGTCCAGGAACAGAATTACTTGAACCGCACGAAGTTCACCGACGAGGCCCTCGTCGTTGCTAGGAAGCACGGCAAAGATCTGGAAGCCGCCGGCCGCGAGTTGGGCATTCCGGTGGAGACATTCGAAAAGTTCAGCCGCGCTCAGCCCCCTGTCCAGCTCTCCGACTCTCAAACCTTGCTGAACACGATCTTCCAAGCAGATGATGGCGGGGTGTTTTCCGCCAGCGACGAAAGTGAGGCGACGACGATCGTGGTGGTCACCGAGGTGGTGGCGTCGCGCGACCTTGAATTCGACGAGGCCAAAGAAGAGGTGGCAAGCAGCTTCATCCGCGACGAATCCCGCCGGTTAGCGCAGGAGCGAGCCGAGGTCATTGCGCGCGAAGCCCGAGAAGCCAACGGCAATCTACGCAGGGTCGCCAACCGCTATCGGCTGCGTACCCGAGAAAGCGACTTCGTAACCGGCAGCGACGATATCCCTGATCTCGGCAGCGCCGGAATTCTTGGCGCTGAGGCGTTTCGGGTGGAACCAGGAACCATCGAAGGTCCCGTTCGAGCCGGAGCCGACTGGGTTGTTTATCGAGTTGAGGCGCGCCTCGACGCGGACATGAGTGGTTTCGAGCAAGAACGAGCACAGCTGCGCGCCAACGCGCTCAACGCCAAGCGGAACGAGGCTTTCGAGATCTACAAGGCGGTTGCACGAAAGCGCTATGAGCAAGAGGGCAAGATTCGTACCTACACGAACCGGATCGATTCCTACCTGGAAGCCCTCGGTCGGGCATTCTGAGTTCTCCGTTGGCTGTCTGGGGAAAGCAGCTTACAGGCTTCTGACGCCCATGCGAGCGATGTCGCTCACGCGGATCATCTCTTTCACAACGTAGGGCTCGCCGTACTCAACGTCGATCAGCATGCCGTAGTAACGGGCCGCGGCCCGCACCCGCTGGGTGATCTGCGCTGACTCGGGGAATACGTCCGCTCCCTCGGCCTGGGTCTCAAATTGCGAGCGGTAGCACAGCAGGGCCTTCAATCGGCGTTCAAACTGCGCACTGATGTCTATTACAAAGCTTGGCCGGACGTCGGCGTAGAGGGAAGCGTAGACAATCTTCGCCGGCCGGTGGTGTTCGCCTCCAAGATCCACTTTCCGAAGGCCCGCCAGGAAACACGCCTCGTATCCCAGCTGCGAGCACCGGTAATGGTCTGGATGACGGGCTTGCCAGTAAGGAAGGATCACCACCCGCGGCCGCAAGTCCCGGATCTTCTGGGCGATCGCAAGTCGCGCCTCAAGAGTGTTTTCCAGCTTCGCGTCGGGCAGCTTGAGATTGTGGCGTTCCGCCAGCAGCATTTCCTTGGCGGCGGCAGCGGCCTCCGCCGCTCGTTGTTCCTCCGTGCCCCGAGTGCCCATCTCACCGGCGGTCAAATCGAGGACTCCCGTGCGGTAACCCTGTTCCGCCATTCGAAT
This sequence comes from Bryobacterales bacterium, assembly GCA_965222095.1. GTDB lineage: Bacteria > Acidobacteriota > Terriglobia > Bryobacterales > UBA6623. Next base: position 153,600 of record CBDCTD010000002.1, on the reverse strand, counting down.
CAAAGTCCCGGCACAGGTCTGTTCGACATCGTCGGGGTGAGCGGCAATCGCGAGAACGTCAATTGGCGAGCTCATCGTCGGTCTCTCTGGCCGGTTTTCACGAGCTCGAGAAAGCGGGCTGCGTCAAGGCGGTACTCGAACACCTCCCGCCCATTGATTGCGACCACGGGAACCCGCTCGTTGTAGAGTTCGCGCAGCTCGGGTGATTCGTCGATGTCCACTTCCCGGATCTCGAAATCGGCCTCCTGCCGTAGCAAGACAAGCTTATGCTTTACTTCATCACAGAGATGACAACGGTCTCGTGTGTAAAGAGTTACCTGTGGTTGCCCGGCCGCGGGGCTAGAGGAATCCATCAGCGATAGTAGGCCTGCCGGAGTCGCCTGCGCCGTGGCCGAGACCAGATGAGTATGGCGCCTGCCACGAATCCGCCTATGTGGGCCCACCAAGCCACTCCTCCCATGGAAGCTTGTCCCAATGACATGGCGCCGCTAAAAAACTGGATCGCAAACCAGTAGAACAGCATCAGGATCGCGGGGACCTCGATTGTCGTGAGGAAGAAAAACAGTGGGATCAGCGTTACGACCCGTGACCAGGGAAAGCGGATCATGTAGGCGCCCATCACGCCGGCGATGGCTCCGCTGGCGCCGACGGTCGGAATCGTAGAGTGTGGATTGGCAAAAAGGTGCGCCATGGAAGCCAATAGGCCACATCCCAAGTAAAAGGCAAGATACGAGAAGTGTCCCAATTCGTCCTCGATGTTGTCACCAAAGATCCACAGAAACCACATATTTCCGATCAGGTGCAACCAGCCGCCGTGCAAGAAAATCGACGTGAACAACGGCGTTATCCCTTCAACAATCGGATATTCGCCCGTCGCCGCTGCTAGGACTCGGATGGGAATCGCGCCAAATGTCTCGACGAAAGCTTGACCGGAGGCCGGGGATGCGATGCTTAGCGACCACTGGTAGAGAAAGACCGTGACGTTAAAGACGATCAACACGACGGTGACGTGAGGAAAGCCCCAGCGTGGAGCATCGTCGCGAATCGGGATCATGGAGCCTCAAGTCTTCGAGCCGGGACTCCGATACTCCTCGCCTACCCGCCGCTCACCGGAGCTGACTAATTCTTCCGCCTCTTGGCGAGGGCGGATGCCGCCCCTGGCTCCTAGCGCTTTGCAGCTCAGGGCCGCCATGGCGTTAGAGAAATCCAGCGCTTGCTCGAGCGGATAGCCCTCGAGGACCGCATAGCAAAATGCCCCGTGGAAGACATCACCGGCACCCGTCGTATCGACGCAGTTGACAACAAAGGCCGGCGAATAGTGGAACTTGCCCTCCGCCAGCGCCAGTGCGCCGTGCGCCCCTAGCGTCATGGCGGCGACTCGGATGTCGAATTTCTGCTGGATGATCTCCAAGGCCCGAAAAGGATCTCCTTCGTTCGTCCACCGCGCAGGGAATTCCGTGCTGGCAATCAAGTAGTCGACGTAAGGCAGAACCCGGTCAAAGCCGGGGTAGATCGTGTCTACGTCCACGGTCACGGGGATTCCCGCTTCGTGCGCTAGGCGAGCCGCCCGCTCAACAGCGGCGGTATCGTGGCCGTCGATATGTAGCAGCCGGGCACAGGTGATCTTTTCCGGCGTGATCTCCTCCGGATCGATGCGCAAGCAATCGTCACGGTACCAGAAGATCGTTCGCTCGCCTGTGCTCTGGTCCACCAGGATATACGCTGATTGGTTGGGGCAGTTCTCCCGCCTTTGCACATCCTCGATATCGACGCCGCTCCCCTGGAGGCTTTCAATCTGAATCGTGCCTCGCTGGTCGTCTCCGACCGAGCCGATGTACTTGGCACGTAGCCCAAGCTTTTGGCAAGTGACCATGGCAGTGGCTACCTGCCCTCCGGGGCTGAATATCTCTCTTTGAAAGGCAGCTTTGCCTCCGTAGCCCGGCAGGTGCGGTACGAGCAACACGGTATCCGTTGCGTTTAGGCCGACTCCCACAACATCGAACGTCTCAGACATGTTGTTCACTCTATCGTAGCCTCGAAAGCTCCGCAAACCGGTGCAGTGGTTCACAGCACCGTAAACTCCTTCCGGACGGTCGCTTGATAAAGGCAGGAAGCAAAGAATTCGCCGTGAGATCTCGTACCCCGGAAAGACGGCTCTGGAGGTTATAATGGGCCACTCTCAAAGCAGAACTGGAGGCAGGCATGGCACGAGCGCGAAAGCCGCAAAAACTGAGCGATGAGGAACGAGCCGCGTTAGACAAAGCCGCTGCACAGGCCGATGCGAAGTTCTCGAGGAAATTCAGCGCCACGCCAACAGGCAAACCAACTTCAGAGCCTAAGGCAGGAGAAAGCGTGGCGGAAGTCGTTGCGCGTCCGGGCGATGTTGCGGAACTCAAGGTGCTGTACCCGAACGGGTCGCAGACGTTGCACGTGGAGATGTTCACTCGTCGCGCTGATCGAGCAAGCGCGCCTTGGCGGTTCAATGGCCTCGAAGATGGGCGCCTGCGCTTTACGCCCCTAACCGTATCGGGCGCAAGCAACGGCTGGGCGACCGACGAAGCAGCGCGAATCGTTCGGTGCCAGGTGGTCAATGCAGACCTCGCAACGCCCTGGGCAGTCCGGATCAAAATCCGAGACGCTTAGAGTCCGCTTCAAGGTTGTCAGCAGCTCGGTTTCGCGCTACGCTGAGGGTGGAAGTAACCGTGCTTATCCTAAAGTCATTCCGCGTGGTTGGCGCCCTAGGCTTGGCCGCGGGTCTCGTGTGGACCGCTGAGTCGTACGGTCAAGGCTTCTCCTCGGCCGGGGGTGTACGAAGCGGAGGCAGCCGCGGTGGAGGCGTTCGAGCCGGCGGCGCGCGATCCGGGGGGGTGGCGTTAAGGGGAGGCGGAGGAGGCGGTGGTCATTCCCGTGGTATCAGGGGCGGATCCATGCGTGGCCTTCCGGGGGGATCGGGCAGCAGCTTCGGGAAACGAAAGAACCGCTCTCAGGCGGTGAGGGGATCCCACATTGGACCTTTCACAGACCAAGTGCTCGTGAATCCTCCTCGTAGACCGCGCTCGCCCAGCAATCCGATCGCGCCGGCCATCCCGACGATTGGCGGATCCGCCGTCGGGTTCGTGCACCGCGGCAAATCCCGCAACGGCCTGCGGTTCGGGCGAGGTCGCGGATTCAAGCACCATGGGTTCCACTTCGGTGTGCCCGGCGTGATCTTCCCCTATGGCTATGGGTACGGCTACCGAGGATATGACGCCGACTACAGTCGCACCTACGTATCCGAGGTCGAACCCGAGACGGTGGCGCGGCCCTACGCACAATATGTGATTCCGGGACGGTCTTCTGAAGTTGCCGCCGCCAGCGCCAAGATCTACGAAGTGCGGCCGACAGAATCCGACGCCAGCGGAGCGTCGGGGGTTGAGCGGGTCGACACCTCGTCAGGCACATCGACTCCGCCGGCTGAGGTTTCAACCGGACCCGTCTTCTACTTGATCGCGCTGAAGGGTGGGCCTATCTACACTTCTCAGGAGCACTGGTTGCAGAGAGGAGTTCTTCACTTTGTAACCGCCGAAGGCAAGCACAATCGCGTGACCCTGGGCCAAGTCGATATGGACTTCACGGTCCAACTGAATCGTGAACGGGGCCTGCAACTTGTCATCGAGGTCCGCGACACCAAGGGCTAGACGACCGACCTGGTCCATCATCCTCGCTTTTTCATATTTCAAGAGGTACGCCGCTGCATAGTTCCGCCCTCCAATCATCAGCCGTCCATGTGCTAGCATAATGCTAGCACAGCGAATATGGCTACTCTCACGATCAGGAACGTGCCGGCGGGCGTGGTGAGGTCGCTGAAAGCGCTCGCGCGGAGAGGCCGGCGCTCCATGGAGCAAGAAGTTAGGGAGCTCCTGGAGAACTACGTCGCCGAGCGCCGCTCAGTCATCGAACAAATCGAGGCGGGGTGGGCGACACAACCTCGCCGGCCGACGGCTGAACAGGTGGAAGCCTGGATCGGCGCGGGGCGCAGGTGAGAGCGGTTGTTGACACGAACGTTGTGGCGTACTTTCTGTTCGGGACCGAGCCGTTCGCGGAGGAGGTACGCGCGTTCTGGAGCGCGGTGCGCGAGCCGATCGCGCCGGCGCTTTGGGAAGCCGAGCTCGTCAACGTCGTATGGATGGCGATTCGCAGCGGCATCGTACTAGCCGAAGAGGGGCCGAAACGGCTGGACCTCGCCGCTCGGCTCGGCGTTCACTCGGTCCCCAGCAGGAGGCTTTGGCATGGGGCGGTTACCCGCGCCGTCCGATCAGGGGTGGCCGTCTATGACACCCTGTTCGTCGAGCTTGCCAGCCGCCAACGTCTTCCTTTGGCAACCTTCGATCGAAAGATGCTCACCGCCTTTCCCGAGATAGCCAAACGTCCGGGCGTTCTCCTTTCGAATTCCGCGTGTTAACGGCCCGTAGCTTTGGCCTTTCCGGCGAAGAATGGGGGATCGAACGTGAAAGCAGTGCGAAGAATGTTGCAGCGCAGCCGTGGCTCGCGTATGCTGTCCGTGCCGGGTTGGCCAAAACGGAAATCCTGGCTGAGAAGGTCTCGTATCGATGAGGACAAGATGAGGGTCGCGGTATTGGGCGCCGGGTTTCAAGGAGTCTGTGTGGCGTTGGAGCTGGCGAGGCGAGGGATCGACGTTGATCTGCTCGACAAGAACGACCGCCCGATCACGCAAGCGGGGTGGGTCAACGAAGGCAAGATCCACCTGGGATTCGTCTACTCTAATGACCCCACCATGGCCACGGCCGCGATGATGGTCCGTGGTGCTCTCCACTTCCGACGGCTTCTCAGTCGCTGGATTGACTTTGATCTTGCGCTGGCCAACCAATCCAGCCCCTTTCTCTACGTAGTCCATCGTGACAGCCTCCTGCCACCGGACCGGATTCAGGCGTACTTCGAGCGACTGACGGCACTCGTGCACGAGACGGCAGGCGCCGATGGCGGTGACTACTTGGGAGCCCCCATAGATAAGCTGTTCGAGCCCCTTCCGGTCAGCGAACGCCACCGACTGTTCAGTCAGAAGCGTGCTATTGCCGCGTACCGAACCGTCGAGAGATCCGTCGATCCGCAGGCACTCGCTCGCTTGCTCCGGAGGGCAATCCGCACTTCCTCCCGGGTCGCTTTCCATGGGGCCACGGTCGTGAGCGGCGTCGTGCTACAGAACGGTGGCGCTAGGGTCGACTTGCTGGGTGGGTCCCAAACATCGGCCCGGAACTACGAACATGTTGTCAACACCCTTTGGGCCGGACGCCTTGCAATCGATGCCACGGTCGGCCGGCCCCCGCTTCGTCCTTGGCTGCATCGCTTCAAGTACGGCATACGCTTAGAAAATTTCGAGCACTCTATCCCATCGACGACGATCATTCTCGGGCCCTTCGGCGATACCGTTCAGTTCTCGAATGGCGACGTCTATATGTCCTGGTACCCCGTTTGCATGGACGCTAGCTCCTCCGACATGCAACCGCCAAGCCGACCCCGTCAACCCACTGAAACGTCTGCCCGCAAGATGTTCGACCAGACCGTCGAGGCGCTGAGCGCTATCTGTGCCGCTGTGGGTCGACTTGGACGAGCCGGCGGCGTCCCGCAGGTTCGTGGCGCCACGATTGTCGCCTGGGGCAACACCGACATCGACGACCCGAATAGCGAGCTACATCAGCGTTTCCAAGTCGGCTGCTTCTCGGACCGGCACTACCACTCGGTGGATACGGGAAAGTACACCCTTGCACCGATGTTCGCTTCCGAGTTGGCCGACCGCATCTGCCCTCTCAGGGGGTAAGCCATGGCGCAGGTCACTGTCTGCATTCCGGCATACGACGCAGAGCGCTTCATCGCACAAACTCTTCGCTCCGTTGCGGCGCAGACCTACAAAGACCTCGAAGTAGAGATCGCGATCGAGCCGCCGACATCGGAAACCGAGAAAGCCTGCGCTCCCTTTTCGCACGATCCGCGATTCCGGGTGTCGATTAACGATCAAAGACTCGGCTGGGCCGAGAACATCGGCGCACTCCTAGATCGCGTCCGGACACCGTTCTTCGTCATCCTGCCTCACGATGACATTCTGCATCCTGTATACATCGAGACCTTACTAGACACAGTTGCGACGCGGTCGGACGCGTCGGTAGCGTATGCCGACATGTACTGCCTTGGCGAAGGCCACTTCCGGAAGTACCTGGCCATCGAGGAGGGGGCCCGTTTGAGAGACTGCTTTCGTTCTTTCTGGGAGGAGCCGAAGCCGTTCCTTGGCGTGGTGTAACGCGGTCAACCGTCTTGAATGGCGGAACCACATTCCCCTCGAACGAGTTCGTCTCAATGGCAGTCGAATGTGAGTGGGCTTGCCATCTGCTGCGGTCGGGGACTGCGCTTCGAGTTCCCCGCCCATTGTACTTCAAGAGGCGCCATGTCCCGAATCGCGTGAGCACTTCGCATCAATGGCAGCTGTTCCCCGAGACGCGCGTGAAGTTGGCGCTAGAACATCATAGGCAAAAGATGTTGCAGGGTGTCGCAGCGGCCAAGCTCAGCGCCGCTGACGAACGCATCGTATCGTTCGCCTGTGAAGCAGCCATGCTGAGACGGTATCTAGACTTTAGCGCCGGTAGATTCCCGCTGGATTCTCCGCAGCAGGCACGCGTCGAGCAGCTCCTGACCGCACTTCCCGATCTGCCCACTTCCCTTGAGGGGCCGTTGCGCTCTCGGGTTCTTCTACCTCTCTCGCGAAGTGCAGAGCTCTTGCACGATCACGAGCAGGCCTTTTCATATGCAGCCAGAGCCGTGGAAACCGATCTGAACCACTGGGAGGCGCTCGCCCACTACGGCCGCCTATTGCTGACTAACGGCAGGCCGGAGGAGGCGCTGGATTGTATCAGTCGTGCCAACTCGATGGCGCCACTTGGGTGCGGACTGGAGCAGCTTACGCGGCAGTGCACAGTCGCGATTGAGCAAAGCTACGCCGCCCTTTAGTCCGCTCAAGACCACGCCGGTGAGGTGGGCATGTCGACTCCGCACGCGTAGCGCCTTTCCTGCTGCTGATAAGCACATGCCTGTTCGCGGGAAGGAGTCCGTCTAGATGGCGAACGTCCCCTTTCCCCGGCTGAACGTCACTCACGACCGCCCCCGGTGGTCGCGCTTTGGCCCCCCCGTGCTACGTCACCTATCGCCGCTCAGCAGTTCCGCGAGTTTGCTGGGGAGAATGTTGCCGCCGCTGAGGATCAAGACCACGTCCTGGTTGCCGGCGTGGATCTTGTCTGATAGCAGCGCGGCGGCTCCGACGGCGCCCCCGGGCTCGACCACGAGTTTTTGCTGTTCGGCTAGGGCCCGTACGCCTGCGATGATTTCTTCTTCTTCAACCAACAACATCCGGTCAACACACTCTTGGACGATCTCGAAGGTGCGCTCGCCCGGGGTGGCAACGGTCAGTGCATCAGCCAATGTTGGCCCCGGTGTCACCGTCGCACGCTTCCCTTGTTCCACCGAGAGAGCCATCGACGGGTTGGCCGTCGGTTGAACACCGATCACTCGGCATCCCGGCCGCAATGTCTTGACCACGGCCGCGATGCCCGAAATGAGGCCCCCACCGCTAACGGGTGCGACGACGCAAAAGTCGGACTCGACTTGCTCGACTAGCTCGAGCCCGATGGTTCCGTCGCCGGCGATGGTTGCTTCCGAGTCAAAGGGGTGAAGCAAGAGCCGCCCGGTTTCATCCTGAATACGGAACACCGTCTTCCAGCGGTCTTGAAATGTGTTCTCGCAGAAGACGACCTTGCCGCCAAGCTGCCGCGTCCGCTCGACTTTCAAGGGAGAAGACTTGCGCATCATGACGATTTGGGCGTTGACACCCAACTCTCGGGCAGCGTAGGCGACCGCCTGTGCGTAGTTCCCAGAGGACGAAGTGACCACTCCCCGCTCGCGGGCTTCGTCGAGGTGAGCCAGCATGCCGTTCAGCGCCGGCCTGACCTTGAAGGAGTTGGTCGGTTGCTGGGTTTCAAGTTTGAGCCACACGCGGCGGCGTGTGTGGGAACTCAGCGGCTCGGAGAGTATCAGCGGAGAGGGTTGCAAGTAGGAAGCAAGTCGTTCCCGCGCTTGCCTGGCTTGGTCAACAACGGTGGCAGCAGTTTGGGCCACGGCAGGCTCCTGGCAGTTTCTCTTTACGGAAGTCACGACTTCACCCGCAGGAACAAGTAGGCGCCGCTGAGGCCGAAAATCAAACCCGGCGCCCAGGCGGCGATCAGAGGCGTCAGTTGATTAGCGCGCCCCAACTGCTCAAAGAACGCGTTGATGGCGTAGTAAGCGACAGTCAGGCCGATGCTCAGGGCAACTCCGGTCAGAGCCCCCCGATGACCGGCGACGAGGGAAAAAGGAATCGCCAAGACGGCCATACCTAGGACGAAAACGGGAAAGGCGAGTTTCTTATGCCATTTGACCTGCAGGCGCACGGTATCGAACCCGCTCTGGGTCAGGTCGATGATGTAGGAGCGCAGCTCGGTCCAGTTCATCTGCTCGTGCTGCCGTTCTTCCTTCAGAAAGTAGCCGGGTTCTTCTTCGAGGTCGGGGAAGGCTTTGGACTGAAACTGTTCAAAATCGAGCACACGGCTGGCGGCGATCCGGCGCACCCATCCGTTCTCGAAGACCCAGGCGCTCTGTTGCTCGTCCCAGCGAGCCTTTTCGGCGGAGATGTGTCGCCGCAACAGAAACCGCTCCGGTTCGAAGTCAAAAACGCTGACGCCCGCCAACTGCATGTTCTCGGAGTCGAAGAACCGGTGGTAGAAGATTCGATCGCCGGCTCCTGCGGTCCATTGCCGGTCGGGACGCAGAAACGTCCGCACCGGACGCCCTTTGATCTCGTCCCGAATGGCGTCTTGTTTACGGTTCGTCTCGGGTAGGTAGTAATAGTCGAGCGCGAAGAGCATTCCACTGACGAAGACGGCGGCGACCAGAATAGGAGTAGCTAAGCGGTACAAGCTTACGCCGCAGGCTTTGAAGGCCATCAATTCCTGATGCTTGGCCAGGATCCCGAAGCAGACCAGCGTCGCCACGAGCATTCCAAGCGGCACGGTCTCATAAACGAGAAACGGCGTCAGGTAATAGATGTAGGGAATAAACAGACCCATCTTCTCGTGCTTCAGCATGTCGGTCAGCAGCTCGAAGAAGCTGAAGACGAACCAAATCATTACAAAGGCAGCGACGAGGATCGCAAAGTAAAACAGGAAGGTGCGAAGAACGTATCGGTCAACAATAAGAAAGAACGGCATCGTCTTGCCGTTACCGGCGTCGGATCCCAGACGTAGCCAGCGCCGGCGCCCATTGGCGGCAGAAAGACGGTCGGCCTCTGCTGATTCGGGAGCACCGTTGTTGCCGGGCCGCAAGCGCTCGAGCAGCAACCTTAGGCGACTGGAGACCGCGGCCGTGATGTCTCGACGATTTGGTGCGTCTAGCTGCAACAGCATGTAAACACCGACCAGGGCAAAGGCCAGGTTTGCCATCCAGACCGCGGGGACAACCGGCAGGAGCGCCTGAATGGCCAGCGCGAAGCCGGCCAGAAGAATCATGTAGTAGATGAAGACAAGCACGATGCTCAAGACTACGCCCACGGACTTGCCGGATCGCTGGGACGAAATCGCAAGAGGGATGCCTACCATCGGCAAGACCAGACAGGCAATAGGAAGGGCGAACCGTTGGTGCAGCTCGATGTCTGCCCGGAGCTGATCCTCTCCGCCATGCGCTCCAGCAGCTAATACAGATGTAGGAGTTTCGTCAAAGGGCCGACGAGAAATTTCAAAACTGCTCGGCTCCGTTTCAAGCACCTGGTCGCTCTTAAGGAACTCGAAGCTTTGGTATTGCAGAGGGTCGTAAGACTGTTCATAGGTATAAGCGTGAGGCAGATGAAGCTGGAGCCGATCCTGCTCCGGTCTGGGCAGGGCCAGCGCCTCCTCGGCGACCGTGACGCGGGGGCCGTCTACGGCGGCGTTGACACCAGCGAACGAACCTCGCGCGGCGGGATCCCGCATATCCGCCAAGAAGACTCCCTTCCAGCGCACAACCGGTCCGGCGACGACATCGCGAACGTAGAGCACGTAGTTGGGAAAACTTTCAATGAAGACACGCGGTTGAATCTCCGCGGTGGCCTGCGAGATCTTCATCGATTCGCCTATCCGGCGAAACTCGCGCAGAGCGAGGGGATTCAGATAGATGGTTGTCGCAGCGCACAAGATGGTGCCGGCCAGAGCCAACACGAAGATCGGTCGTACGCACCGGCGCCCGGCGACGCCGGCTGCGCGCATGGCGGTGATTTCGCCATCCGTGGACATACGCCCCAGGCCGACAAGCACCCCCACGAGTACACCGATCGGGATCGTGAAGCGCAAGGTGTGAGGCACCCACAATGAGAACAATAAAAGAACCTGGCTGCCTGACGTACCCGGGCGAATAAGAAGCTCCATCAACTGGCCGACGGAACGCAAGAATAGGACGAACGTGAACAGAAGTGTCCCGATCAGCGAGCTGACAATGATTTCACGAAGAATGTAGCGGAAAAGTATGCCCACAGAAAGTCGGGCCTCAACAGCGGGGTGGATCCGGTTAACAACAAATTGTATCGCACAGTGCAGCCAACTTGAAGGCTCGTCTTCCGCACGCGACCGTACCTAGGGAACGTTGAGTTTTAGCTAGTGCTTGGGGAAAGCTGACGGACTAGGATCCCGTTGACGAAGATTCCGGCCCCGACCGCGGTGCAACTGCAGATGGAAAGCAAAAGCGTGGTAGGTTGTTGGTTTAGCTGCCGAGGACCTCAGTTTCTCAAGGCCACGGCTAGCGGCAAGCCGCGGGTCAAAGCCGTCACTACGGCAGACCACACTCGCACGTTGCCAGGGCCGCTTCCGAGTTGACATTTCGTCAGCCAGGGAGCACATTAGGATTGCGTTCGCACTTTAGGAACATGGCTGACACACTGATCCTGGGTCACCGCGGCGCTGCGCAAGTGCCCGAGAACACGATCCCCAGCTTTGAAAAAGCCCGCGAGCTTGGCGCCGACGGCTTTGAGCTGGACGTGCGAAAGACCGCCGACGGCCAACTCGTGGTGGTTCATGGGTCCGTGGTCGGGGGGTTGGCAGTTCAATCGAGCACGTATAAACAGATTCGTAAGTTGCCGCGCGGGTTCGAGGTTCCGCTGCTGAAAGATGTGCTCACGAAGTTCGGCAAAGAGGCCTACCTCTATATCGAGCTTAAGTCTCCCGGGTTTGAACAGGAGGCTGTCGACCTTATCCGCGAATCGGGCAATCCGGCAAAGACTCTCGTCTTGGCTTTCCAGCCGCAAACACTGACCAAGCTGCACGAGATTTTGCCCGATCTGCAACTGGGGTTTATCTATAACCGGACGCAAGACGAGGAACTGCGACACAACTGCCCGATCGATGTTTTGATTCCCCAATTCAAGCTCGCGTCGCGCGAGCTGATCGAAGTATTGCACTCGGAAGGTTTGACCGTCGTCCCCTTTACGGTGAACGAGGTCTCGGAGATCAAAAGGCTTCTTCAGCTAGGAGTCGACGGATTCATCACCGACTACCCGGAGAAAGTGGCGAAGGTGATCGGCAGATGAACTTCGTGATGGGAATGTTGAGCGGTCAGGAACTAGTTTCTTGCCCGCACATTGTTGACCACTTCTTTGACGCCTTTCACCTTCTTGACAACCTTCTCGACCCGTCGACGCAACTTCTCGTTTTCCACTTCTCCGCTGACGGTCACGACCGCATTCTTCACGGAAACCTCCAAAGCGTTGGTCTTTAGTTGCCGATCATTGACCAATTTGCGAATGACCCGATCATACATCAGGTCGTCCGGGGACTCATCCTGCGCACAAACGGGGGCCACGGTGCACACGAGAAACAGGAGCACCGAGAAAACGACTACCAGCCCGTGATAAAAGCACGGGTCGCGAAAAATCGGGCACGGCCAGCCAATTCGCCTCCGGCCAAATGCTTTGTTTCGAAGGTCACGACGGGGGGCGAATTGCTGGCAGTCCCCATTTTTCGCCGCTCCACGACTTTTGCCGCGAGCCGCTAGGGCGTGAGGCCAAGACTTGACGAGGTGAGACACAGTTCGGCATTGCATCTGCTCACTTGGTTGACGTCCGGGAACTGGGCCGTGTGAAGCGGGCATCAATCGCTTCCTAGAGTGTCGTCGTGTCACCGGTGCCTTGATCCCCAGGTCCGGAGCGGCCCAGCAAGTGCCGAAAGTCAGTTTGGCTGACAAAACGAGTTTGATCTCGCCACTTCGGTTTGACTTTAACAAACATTTCTAGGAATACCTTACGGCCGAAACGTACTTCCAATTCCCGGCGCGCGGCAGTCGCGATCCGCTTGAGCTTTCCCCCGCGGGAGCCGATCAGGATGCCCTTCTGCCCTTCGCGTTCAACATACACCGTGGCCGTTAGTCGTAGCAAGGCTGCCGACTCTTCCCAGGAGTCGATCAACACAGCCAGCGAGTGAGGCACTTCCTGTTGCGTCGCCAGGATCGTTTGCTCTCGAATCAGCTCGGCGGCGAGGAACCTTTCCGGTTGATCCGTGATGAAATCTTCGGGGTAGTAGGGATGCGCTTCGGGCAGCCGGTCAAAAAGAAGTCGGACTAGCAACTCAAGATTGTCCTTTTTCCGTGCCGAAACTGGGACAAACTCTTCGAACCCGTGAAGTCGACGGTAGCGATCGATTTCGGGGAGCAGTTGCCGCTTGGAGGGCAGCCGATCAATCTTGTTGAGCAGCAGAAAGGCTGGGATCTTCATCTTGCGAACTCGGTCCACGACAGACTGGTCACCGGCGCGAAAGGGCGCCGTCGGGTCAACGACCAGCAAGATGAGGTGGCAGCCTGACGTGGCGCGTCGAACCTCGCGCATCATTCGCCGCCCGAGTGCCTGACGAGGCTCGTGAATGCCGGGACTGTCGACGAAGACAATCTGCCCTTCGGGACGAGTCAGCACGCCTTGGATGGCGTCGCGCGTGGTCTGCGGGCGGTCGGTGACGATAGAGATCTTGGCGCCGACAAGCGCATTCAACAGGGTCGACTTGCCGACATTCGGGCGTCCCAGAATGGCTACAAAGCCGGATTTCACGCTTCACCTTCGCCCTGCTCAGCCTCGTGGAGAGGCTCGGCGACCGCGGCCGGCAACTCGGCCTCCGAGGGAAGGCGGCGGACGCGCGCACTCGAAACGCGCCGCTCGTCCGCGGCCAATACCTCAATCAAGATGCCGTCCAACGCTACCCGGGTTCCCGGGATCGGAACGCGCCCAAGCTGCTCGCACACCAGGCCACCCAAGGTCGTCGACTCAAACTCCTCGTCCGGACGATAGCCAACCAACTCTTCGAGACGGTCTACGTCCAAGTTCCCGGAGACTACGAACGAATGATCGGCTTGCTCCACCACATCAGATGCCGGTTCCGACTCGTCTCGGATTTCGCCTACAATCTCTTCCATCAAATCTTCCATCGTGACGAGGCCGGCCGTCTGTCCGTATTCATCGACGACGATGGACATCTGGGTGTTGCTGTTTTGCATCTCCCGCAGCAGTTCGTTGATCGGTTTAGTTTCCGGTACGAGACCGATCGGTCGCATCAGATCGCGGACCTTCATGTTCCGGCGTTCGTCTTCTTCGAGATCCAGTGTGTCGCGCGTGTGTACGAATCCGTCAATCCTATCGATCGAGTCCTTGTAGACTGGCACGCGAGAATACTCTTCGTGGATCAGGAGCTGCCGCAGTTCTTCCACCGACTTGTCGGCCTCTATGGCCACAATATTCGGGCGGGGGGTCACAACCTCTCGGACCGTCTTGTCGCCAAACTCGACCACCGACTGAATCAACTTGCGGTCGTCGCGTCCGATCAGACCTTCTTCTTCACCGGCGTCGAGGAGGACCTCGATATCGTCAGATGGGGTAGAGGACCGTTCTTCCGCAGGCTCATCCGTACCGAGATCCGCAACCGACGAGGCAAACCGGCTTAGGAGCAGCAACGGTTGAATCGCCCGTGCCATGGCACGGGCCGGCGCAAGCAGACGAAGTAGCCAACCCCCGATCGTGCGGCGCGCCAAGACCGAGGGCACCATTTGGGAGAAAACCACCAACGCAGTAAGGGATAAGATGAGCGCTTCGACGGCAGCCAAATAGACATCCTGACCGCGCAAAGCCAGCAAAACGATGTCCATCGACAGCAGCACCAAAGCGAGCTGGCGCACCAGCGAGTAGCGTGTCACGGCCTCGGAGGCGTCAAACCGAAGGCGCGGCTGAAGTTCCTGTTCGAAAAACTTCAGTGAGCGGATTGCCGGGCGAGGCCGAAGACGAAGGGACTCCACATAGAGAAGGTGTAGATAGGAAGCGAGGGCGACCACCACGCACAGAAGGGCAGCAGCAACGTACCCAGCGATGATCACGCCGAGACCCTCTCGATGACTCCCGGCTCAAGGCCGTACTTTTTGCGCCATCGGCGCTCGGCCTGGCGCATTCGGCCGTTATCGGACTCGTGGTTGTAGCCAAGCAAATGAAGCAATCCGTGCAAGACCAAAACCTTGATCTCGTCTTCCACGCCGTGGCAGTACCGATGGGCCTGCCGCTCGGCCCGGCCAGCCGACACCAGAATGTCACCCAAACGGCCATCCTCTTCATCGGGAAACGAGAGGACGTCGGTGGACGAGGATTTGCCGCGAAACTGGCGGTTCGCGCGCCTCAGTGAAGCGTCGGCCCCAATGACAACGGCGAATTCCCGGCCGCCGGCAAGTTCTCGCCCTAAGCGCTGGACAAACTCGCGAAGCTCAAGCTCGTTGAAACGAACCTTCCTTTGCCGGTTGCAATACCACGCGGGGTCGTCGTTCGAGGAGGACGTCATTCTAGTCGGGCGCGGATGAGGCTGAGGGGTTGGGTTCGACTTCCCCGGCATTTTGTTGGTTGGAATCGTTTAGGGGGCGGGTCGTATCTTCTCCCAGCCTGCCTCGATCGTACTTTTCATAGGCTCGAACGATACGCTGGACCAGCTCGTGGCGAACGACATCGGTCTCGTCGAAGTAAACGAAAGTGATGCCCTTTACGGAGTTGAGCACATCGACCGCCTCAAGAAGGCCGCTGCGCCTACCGGCCGCGAGATCAATCTGGGTGATATCGCCCGTGAGCACCGCCTTCGAGCCAGACCCTAGCCTGGTGATGAACATCTTCATCTGCTCGGCGGTCGAGTTTTGACCCTCGTCCAAGATGATGAAGCTTTCATTCAGCGACCTGCCCCGCATGAACGCCAGGGGAGCAATCTCGATGATTTCTTTTTCGAGCAGCCTCTCGACTCGATCGTAGTCCAACATGTCGTAGAGGGCATCGTAGAGAGGCCGCAGATAGGGATCAATCTTTTGTTGCAGCGTACCGGGCAGAAAGCCCAACCGCTCACCCGCTTCGACCGCCGGTCGGGTGAGGATGATCCGGCGTACATTCTTGGCAAGCAGCTCCGAAACCGCCATCGCAACGGCGAGATAGGTCTTTCCAGTACCGGCCGGACCGATCCCGAAGGTCATGTCGCAGCGCTCAATGGCCTCGAGATACCGCACCTGGTTGAGGCTCCGAGGAGTAAGGGAACGACGGCCGAAGGTGCGCTGGCGGCTGCTCAGTACCAAGTTCCGCAGAGTCAGATTAGGATCTTCGGCGACAACCTTGAGGAAGCCGTTGACATCGCCGTTCGTGAAGCGGTGCCCTTCCCGAAGCAGGAATTCGTAGTCGGAAAGTATGTGCTCCGCGCGGCGGACCGGCTCGGGGTCTCCCTCGATCTCGATGCTGTCGTCGAGGAGGTGCGTGCTGACACCGAGGGATCGTTCGAGCAAACGTATGTTTTCGTCGTGGGTACCGAAAAGCGACTCGATGCCTTGTGTGATACTGACGCGCGCCTTGCTCAAAGCTGGCTGCTACCTCTCCTCAGCCGTTCGAACGGTATGGATGACGAACCGATCGTTTGTTGATCGCCCCGAGGGAGAAAACTCGGACGGCCGTGGGAAACTTGTGTTGTAAGAAGGAACCGACAGGAGGAGGACCTACTCGCGGGGGCGAATCATCCATCTTTCACTTTGAATATAGTCCTGGGGTATGGGGCAAGTCAATCGGTAATCCGGAGACACTGGAGCCGCGGCGGACCTGGAAAGTGAAGTCTTTGGGCGGGCACGGCGGCCCGCCCCTACGGTCTGTCATGAGAAATGCCGCTAGTCCCGGTTTCTTTCCAGCAACTTGGTGCAGGAATAGAGCGCCTGTAGGGTGGGGGTTTTCACGCCGACTCGATCTCCCAGTTCGATCACAGCACCGACGATCGGGTCCACCTCGAGCGGCCTTCCGGCTTCGAGGTCTTGGAGCATCGAGGTTTTGTGGTCACCCCCCTTGTCGGCTCCCGTGAGACGCCGGTCCACCGACACGCTTATTTTGATTCCTAGAGCGGTGGCTACGGCAACGACCTCTTCCATCGCGGCTCGCGCCAGTTTTCGGGTCGGCGGGAATTGTAGCAACCCTTGGAGGGTGGCTCCGGTCAAGGCGCTGATCGGGTTGAAGGCGGCGTTGCCTTGAACCTTGACCCAGATATCGGCCCGCACGTTCGAACGAATCGACGGCTTGAGTCCGCCTGCGGAAAAAGCGTCCGCCAGGCGCCGAATGCGCTCGCTGCGAGATCCGTCAAGCTCTCCCAACAGGCACCGAGTTCCTTCTACGTGCTCGACCACGCCGGGATTAGTGATGGCACTCGAAGCATAGACAATCGAGCCGATCACCCGACCGGTATCGATGTGCGAGGCGATCACCCCGCCCGGGTCGACCGACTCGAGGCGCTCGTTCGCCCAGGGCTGCTCAAGGCCACCGAGATACCACCAGGGAATCCCGTTTTGAGCCGTGACAATGGCGGTTTCTTTCCCAACTAGAGGGCCCAGCGTTGGAACAATCGCGGACAAGCTATGAGCCTTCACGGCCAAGATCAAGAAATCCACCGGACCGATGGATTCGAGATCGTCGGTGGCGAAGGGTTTGCAGTCGTAATCTCCAAAGACTTGGCTGCGCACGACGAGGCCGCGCTCTCGCATGGCTGCCAGATGAGGCCCGCGTGCGATCAGGGCCACCTCTTCGCCGGAAATGATCAGCCTCGATCCGACAAGGGCACCGATGGCCCCGGCACCGAAGATGGCGAATCTCATCGTGATGGTGAGAGGTTGAAGATGGTTTCCGGCGGCGAGAGCTGGAAGACGGAGGCACTCCAATTGTCTGGACGGCGCGACGAGTCTAGACGCTGGTCAGCGCGCGTGTGCATCAAAACAGAGTCGAGGGCTTTCAATGGGAAAAACGTACCCCGCATCTAACGAGGAAAGCGTCCACTACTTTTCCGATTCACGGGAAACCGATCGCAAGAATCAACAGACCGAGAACAATGATGGCAGCAATGAACCTGGCTTTCACGAGGCGACTCCCGACCATGCTTGGACCAGCTCCCAGTAAGATCCGTGTGGAAGGTTGGAAATAGGAATACTGTTTCTCTGCCTCGAGTTTGGAGGATCAAGGATATCACACCGAGGTTACTTCGACGATGCCGGCCGGCGGCCGCTTCGGTGGCGACAAACACTTGTGTTTGTCCTAGTGACAGTCGGGGCAAGCTTTAGCTTGTCGTGGCCGGCAAGATTGCCGGCCGCTACCCCAAACTCGGACCGCCAAGAGTGGCGGTCACTACCGGGCGCTTCGGTATCAAGAGAGAGAAACAAAGAAGCGGAGCGGGAGGAGCCGCTCCGCTGATACTTACGAATTCGAGGCCAAGAGCTGGCGAAGCTGGGGGGCCAATTCGGGGTCGCGAAGGACCCGCAGGCCTTTTGTCTCGATCTGGCGGATACGCTCGCGCGTGAGTCCAAACTCGACTCCGATCTCCTGCAGCGTATAGGCACGCTCGAAGCCGATGCCGAACCTCATTCGCAAAACGCGTTCCTCCGAAGGCGACAACAGCGTCCGCAGAACGCTGGCCGTCTTCCGCCTCAGATCGGATTCAATGACCGACTCGATAGGCGACGACGCGTTCGGGTCCTCCAATAGATCCTGCAAAGCCGACTCACCCTCCCGGCCAACCCGCGTATCAAGCGACACCGGGGTACGAGAGATCGACTTCAGCGTTTCAACCCGATCGACGTTGGTCTCCATATGGCCCGCCACCTCGGCGTTCTTGGGAGGTCTGCCAAGCTTCTTTTCCAAGTGCCGAAGGGCCTGCAGAAACTTATTGAGCTGCTCGTGCATGTGGACGGGAACGCGGACCGTCCGCGACTGGTCGGCCAGGCAGCGGGTAATAGACTGCCGGATCCACCAGTGGGCATAAGTCGAGAACTTGAAGCCCCGGCGGTATTCGAACTTCTCCGCCGCGCGCATCAACCCGATATTGCCCTCCTGGATCAGGTCGAGGATGTGGATACCCCGATTCACATACTTCTTGGCGACCGAGACTACCAGTCGAAGGTTGGCCTCGACCAGGTCGTGCTTACCTCGCTCGGCCGCGGCCAAACCGGTCCGAATGCGCGCGAGCGCACGTCTCCGCTGCGCGGCCTTCAAGCCGGTCAGTTTGGCCGCCGCTAGGGCTCGTACCAATGCATCTCGATGGCGCGACCGTTTGGAGCCGTTGCGCCGCCCTCGTCCTTTGGCGTTGAACCCAGGAGGCCGGATTGCCGCTTCTTCGAACTCGGCGGCGAAATCTCGCCAGACCTCGATTTTGAACGGAATGTCGCGAATGACCTGCGAAAGAACAATCTTCTCTCTAGCCACGCGCCACGCCCACTTGCGCTGAGTTCGTGCGGAACAGTTCGCCCGGGCAGCGGCCTTACACTGTAGTGCTTGCACTCCGTCAACCAGCTCCACCGCGCTCCTGAACTTGCGCAGGACCTTCCGCCGAGCCCGAATCTTTGCGGTGGGCTTCTCGGGAGAGTAATGCAGATCAACAAACGAGCGAAGGTCCGCACGGTCTTCCCGTAAATCAGCCTCGAGCTGGACGATCTTCCTCCACATCCACGGCGTTCGACAGACGGTCTTTCTGGCCAGGTTGTTGCCGCGCTCCATTAGCTTCGCCAGACGCACTTCACCCTTGGCGTTCAGCAAGGGAACGGCTCCCATCTCGCTGAGGTAGAGCCGAACGTGGTCGTCGAGGTGAGCTCCATCCTGAGGCTCAGGCTGCTCCTCGTCAAAGCGAGGCCCTTGGCTCCACAGAGATGCTCTCACCTCAGACCCGCCTTGGGTCTCGGTGGGGGTGGCACCTAGCTCACTATCCTGTGGGCGATGTAAAGTCATTTGTCTCTAACGCTTTAGATGCTTCTCAGACCGGGAAAGTTGTTTTTTTTTGGCGTCTAGTTCTGCATTCCGGTGGCGTTACGTCTTTGGCAAACTTCACCAACTCCACGCTGCTGATACCCCGGACCGTTTTCGTCAAGTCCACCGCTGATTTTTGGTACTGAAAGTTCAACTGTATCTGTTACTTAGACGTTTTGCAACCCCATAACGTGGGATTCTGGCAAAAAAGAAAGCTTGAACCAGCGTAAGGTAAGTTACATGCGATCTATTCCCGTCATACCTCTTCATCGACCGAGTTCGGCCGCTTCGGCCTCTGGTGTTCGTTCATAGTGCTCAAAAACCTGCCGGTTAGCGTCGCCGAGCCTACCAAAACTCCTGACCTGTCCGTGAAGCTCGAAAACCGTAATCTCGGGCGGGCAGTTAAAGCGGACCGCAACTCCGGATGGACCAACCCCTCGGCTGGTATACCCCACCATCCCGCCGCACCGCCAGAGACCCCTCTTGTAGCGGCGGCGACAGTTCGCTTGGAGAACCAAAGGGCCGATCCCGGGCAGGCAGACCTGGCCACCGTGGGTATGTCCGCACAGGTAGAGGTCGATTCCTTGCTCGGAAGCTTCCTCGGCCAGCTCGGGCGAGTGAACCAAAAGGATCTTGAGGGCGTCCGCTTTGGCCTTCTTCATAGCACCCGGCAGATCGTCGCATCCATAGTAGTGGGGGTCGTCCAGGCCAACGAAACAAAGGCTCTCCCCGTTGTTCTCGACCTCCCATACATCGTTGAGGAGAACCCTGACGCCCAAAGACTCCAAGAGGCGGACGGCCTCGATCGTGTCATGGTTACCCAGGACGCCGACGACACCGTAGCGGGTTTTGACAGCGCCAAGAATCTCCTCCAACGCGGCATAGACTTCAGCCGCCGGTGTCGAGTGCTCAAAGAAATAGTCGCCGGTCAGCACGCACACGTCGGCCTTCAGGCCGCGTATCTCTTCCGCGACCCTCCCAGCGAGCTCAGGGAAGGCGCCGGCGTGGATGTCGGAAAGCTGAAGGATTCGGAAACCGTCCAACGCCGCCGGTAGCCTAGGCAGCAACAGTTCCCGGCATCTGACGTCAAAGTTCGAGGCGTTCCGGTGGCCTCGGCCGAAGAGCCCGCTGAGTAGCAGACCTGCCTCGAGCGTCGAATGGAGCAAGGTTTTCCGATTGGTCTGGACGAGCTTGCCCTTGCGCTTCCACACTTGAATGTGGCCGAGCTCAATGGAGATCCTTTTGTGCCGGTAATAGTCCATCACTGCAAAGATGATCTGTGCCAGCGGCGGGTAGGATCTACGGTCGAGGCGCTGAAAGAAGGGGCATTTTGGTGGCCAGATCTCGTAGATCCCCGCAGCCGCCCTTTCGATATGCCGCCGGGAGATCCAGCACCGTCAACTTCGGTTTCTCCTCGCCCTTGCCACGGGATCGACGACCCCGCAGCGTGGGGTCTCGCCTGCCTTACCTTCTAGCGTTACCTGAGTTGGTGCAACAGTCAATCCGTCAATCTCCCTATATCGACAAACTAACGAAGTCCCTAACTCTAGAACTGCCCCTTTGAGGCGGCCTCCCGAACGGGAGCGCCTATCGGGCTCGAAAGTCCCCTGGGTTGCCGGAGATTTCTAGCTTTTCGGCGACAGTAGGTCGTTTTTCGTCCCTTCCGGCCGAACAATGATAGCTCAGGCGGCACGCTTGGAACCGGGCCGTGCGTCGAGGTCCGCACAGCAATTATTGGTGGTTGCTTTCGGCCAACCGGTGGCTGTGAACCAGCCCAAGGCAGGAAAACATTCCCCTAAGGTGTAATTTTCTTAACAACTTAATCATCTGGTACCGGACTTGCATCGTGAAACGTCGATATACTGTCAGCCAAGGAGTCGAGCCATGAAAAACGCACTCCGAGCCATTTGGTTTTTGACACTCGCGGCTGCTCTTGGCGCCAACACCGCCTGGGCAGCTTCCGAACAGGCGGAATCCGAACTAGGTGTGGCGCGAGTTAGTCTGACGAACGGCGATGTGACCGCGCGTCGCGGGGATTCCGGTGACTGGACGGAAGGGCACGTCAACATGCCCCTAGTCGAGGGTGACCGCCTCGCCACCGGTCGGGCTTCGCGAGCGGAGATTCAACTCGATTTCGCCAATCTCCTGAGACTCAACGAAGCGACAGAAGTGCACCTCGTTGAGTTGGCGAACCGGCGCTTTCGGGTGCAACTCGTGCGGGGCATGGCGACCTACAGCGAGCTTCGCAATGGCGAAGCGGACGTCGACATCGAGACTCCTCAAGTGGCAGTACGTCCCCTCGAAAGGGGGAATTATCGTATCGAGGTAACCACGGACGGCCACACACTGGTCGCGGTCAACCGGGGTAAAGCCGAGATTGCTTCCGCGGCTGGAACCGAAACCCTGGGCAAGGGACGTACGATGTACATTCGCGGGGACCGTGACAAGCCGG
Organism: Bryobacterales bacterium; assembly: GCA_965222095.1. Lineage (GTDB taxonomy): Bacteria > Acidobacteriota > Terriglobia > Bryobacterales > UBA6623. Next base: position 131,800 of record CBDCTD010000002.1, on the reverse strand, counting down.
AATTTCGGACCACGAAGGCAGAGTCGAAAGACGACTGGGATCGTTGGAACGAACGCCGCGACAAGCAACTCGAAAAGTCCGAAAGCCGCCGTTACGTGAGCCGCAGCATCTACGGGGCGGAAGACCTCGACGGCCACGGCGACTGGCAGTACGTCAGCGGCTACGGACGCTGCTGGTTCCCACGCTCCTCAGCCGGTTGGGCCCCTTACCGCCATGGCCGCTGGACCTGGCTTGACTACTACGGTTGGACGTGGGCGGGCCACGAGCCCTGGGCTTGGGCGCCCTACCACTACGGGCGTTGGTTCCACCACCACAACTATGGGTGGGGGTGGTATCCGGGCCACCGCTATGCCCGTCACTACTGGAGACCAGCTCTGGTGTCTTTCTTCGGCTACAACAGCTACAGTGGCTTCAGTTTCGGGGTGGGTTTCGGGTTTGGAAACATCGGCTGGATTCCGCTTGCGCCGTACGAGCGATACTACCCCTGGTACGGGCGCCACTACTATGGTCACGGTTACGGCAGGCATGGCGGGCGCCATGGCGGCCACCACAACAAGACTACGATCGTCGTCGACAACAGCACCAACATCTATACGAACTACCGCAACGCACGGGTCAACAACGGCGTGACGGTGGTCGATGCACAGGGTTTCTCGCAGGGGCGGGTTAACAATCCGAAGACGCTACGTGCGTCGGAGCTGCGTCGCGCGTCCATCATGCGAGGCCAGATCCCGGTTGTTCCGGGACGGGAAAGCCTCGGCAGGACAGTCCGGGCTTCCACCGCCCAGCCGGGCGCTCGCACCGGCGCCACTTCGGGTGGGAGTCGGTTCTTCTCTCGACAAGCTTCCGGGCGAGGGCGGCAGAGAACCTCGTTTGACCAGCAAAGGAACCAGGTCGCCCGCTCCGTGAGGGCCTTTTCAGACCGTGCAGGCCAAAGGAGAGCCGGGGCCTCCTCTTCGGGCGACTCCAGCCCAAGAGCGGGGCAGACGTCAAACGGTCAAAGTGGCGCTTCCAGCGGTAGCGTGAGGTCAGCCGGATCGGTCGGACGCGCATCAGGCCGAGATCCGCAAAGGCGCGGCGGTGGGTCCGCAAATGTCGACCGCAGCGGGCGCGGCCGCACATCCGGAAGCGCGCAGGCGCTGCCATCTAGAAGCCGAGGCGGGGTGAGCACATCTCAGTCGGCGGAGCGAGTGGCTACCAGCGGATCGAGGGCGCGCGCAGACGCGACGTCGAGCGCTGCCGGCCAGACAGCGCGGGTCGTCCGCGGTTCGGGCACCTCCCCCGCGTGGCGGCAGTTCGGGAATGCAAGGGGAACTACCGCACGTGATGCGACGACGCGGTCCCGGGTGTCTGGGCTGCCCTCCTCGTCGTCCGAGAGCCGGGGCTTTCCAAGAGCCGGTTCCGCCCGAGGAAGTAAGTCGACGTCAGCTCGCACCCTCAGCCCGAGCAATTCCCGTTCGGGACCGAGCATCGCCCCGAGCCGGTCGAGGGCGAGCCGACTGGACGGCTCAAGCAGGACTTCCCGAAGCAGTAGTTTAGACTGGCGACGATTCCGGGGTGGCGATCGAGGCGGAAGTATCGGTCGAACTAGAAACACAGCACCCTCCCGTCCCAGCACAACTGGTAGTGAAAGGGCGCTGGGACGTAACCCTTCACCTTCGCGATCATTCGGTCGGGCGCCTCAACAAAGCCGCTCGGCCGATCGCCAGGGGACTTTCGCGCCACGTAGCCGCTCGCGCGCAACCGCGAACCGTGGCACGCACGACGCGAACTCCTCGGGCCGCAGCAGTTCGTTGCGCCGCTCCGGTGACTCTTCCTCGCGGATCGGCGGCACATCTTCCCGAGGGTTACGTTTGCGCGGGTCATCCTCATCGTCTGGCCGCGGCTCATCCCGAACCCCGCCCGCAGGATTTCGGAATCGCGGTGGAGGAGGCTATGCAGTCCCATCACGCTCGCGCGCCCCAAGCTACCAAGGCTCAGGATCACGTTCGAGCCGAAGCTACCGTGCTCCCAGCGTGACCAGATCTCCAGGACGGTCCGGTGGTGGTTTCTCAGCGCCCCGATCTCCCAGCTTCGGGGGCGGCGGGTCTCGCGGCTCCATCTCTCGCAGCCGCGGGGGCGGCGGTTCCACATCGCGCGGCGGAGGCGGTTCCTTCTCTCGAGGAGGCTCCGTTTCTCGGGGCGGCTCGGTTTCTCGTGGGGGCCGATCCGGCGGAGGCGGCAGGCGACGCTAGTCAGCTGTCACACGCACGCAGACGTCGCACCCATCGCGTCCGCTCAAGTTATCCGACGGCCCGGCGATGACGATACCTGGTCAGAGAAACTGACCCCGAAGCCTCTGAAACCCTGTGTTAAGATGAGCGATGCCCGCCCGTATCCTCGCCACGGTAGCTCAGTTGGTAGAGCAGCGGTTTCGTAAACCGCAGGTCGTGGGTTCGAGTCCCTCCCGTGGCTCCATATTTTCAATAACGTAGGAAGCCTGCTCATCCTCTTAGCCGGTCGGTTGCGACCATTTTGTAACCCTAGGACACCCTCGACCCGGCCCGTGCCTGCTTTCATGCCGTGAAACCATTGCGTTTCAGCAGATGGGTGTGTACAATTCCAATGCCGGAGACCGAAATCGGAAAACCCCGCTGTTATGTCAAGAGCGAATCCCATGGTTAGCTCGCGAGATCAGGAGCAAGGGAAATGGACATCGATCTGACAGGAAAAGTGGCACTGATCACCGGCTCTTCGCGCGGCATTGGCCGGGGCTGTGCGCTCGAAATGGCGCGCGCGGGAGCAGATATCACTCTCAACTATCGCCAGGACGCCAAAGGCGCGGAGTCGGTGGCTGAGGAAGTTCGCGCTATCGGCCGGCAGGTCCTGATCGTACAGGCGGACGTCGCCGACCGAACAGCGGTAGACCAAATGGTGGCGGAAACAGTCGGACGATTTGGCCACCTCGACGTCGTCGTTTGCAACGCCTACTACCCAGCCAAGCGGCCGCCGTTTATCGAGCTACCGGTCGAAGAGATGAAAAGCTGTCTCGACGTGACCCTTTGGGGCACCTTTCACGCTGCCCAAGCCGGCGCCCGGCAGATGGTCGCCCAGGGAAAGGGCGGCAGCATGGTATTCATAAGCTCCCTTTTCGCTTTCATAGCTTATCCGACCACGGTCCCCTACGGCACAGCGAAGGCCGCCGTCAATCATATGGCGGCCACGATTGCCAACGAGCTCACCTCGCACCGCATCCGCGTCAACGCCATTCAACCTGGTTGGACGGACACGCCCGGCGAACGATTCTACGCCACTGAAGAGGAAATCAAGGAAGGGGCCAAAAAGCTGCCTTTGGGCCGGCTGGCCACGATCGAAGAGATGGGCCGGGCCGCTACCTTTCTGTGCTCCGATGCGGCCTCCTACATCACTGGCGCTACCCTTCGCGTGGATGGGGGGTTGGGTCTCCATTTGGGGTATATGTAACTTCTCGGTTGCCCAGGTTCACGCGTAGCAAACGGTTTCGCCATGTCGGATTCCTCTGGCGACAACCCTTACGAGCTTCACCCCGAACACGTCGCGGGCCATTCTAGAAAGTTCGGTGATATCTTCCGGAAGGCTGGTCCGAGAGTGCGAACTCCCGCGCCGCTGTAATTTTCCGAATGGGCCTCTCGCCTAGCAACTCACGCCACCAGCTCATCCAGGTTGTCGAACACTTTGCGAAAGGCGGCGACGTAATGCTCCATTAAGTAGCACACGTTTGGATCTGTGCGGGGTGTGGCGGGTAACCGGCATCCCTACCGCGACGGGCATCTGTTAGCCTTGCAGAAGAGACGATGCGACTTCCAGCGGTCCAAGGTGTCATCGACCGCCGCATCCTGGCGAACTTCAGCGTTGACCCGGACGTCCTTCAACAGGCGCTGCCCGCCCCTTTTCGCCCGAAGCTCGTTCACGGTTGGGGAGTCGCTGGTATCTGCCTGATCCGGCTTCGCGATATTCGACCGCGGTTTGTTCCACGATGGCTGGGGATCAGTTCCGAGAACGCCGCCCATCGTATTGCGGTCGAGTGGAATACATCGGATGGGATCGAGGAGGGAGTCTGGCCGTCTTCGACTGTGCGCTACTCATGAATGGAATCGAGCACCAGTGGCATTCGCGAGAGACCCTGTGCTGCCAACCGTCGGCCGGGCGCGAGAGAATCGTCGCATAGGCTTTGTAGAATCGGTCCATGGGTGCTGTGGTAGTTTGCCGAGTGTCGCAAACCAACCCAAACTGTCCTCGGAGCCGCCGGACGAAATCGAAACCTCACTCCCCTGTTTACAAGGCCTCACGCCAAGCGCTTTTTTTCGAGGGTCATGATCGGGGGGGCGGTGGCAGTACCCATTTTTCGATGCTGCACGACATTTGCCACGAGCTGTCATCCTTCGCAGGACGCGGGTCGCCAACAAGAGCACCAAGGTGGGAGGGAACCCGATCCTGACCGGCGGTCCGGGCTAGCTTTCGCGGTCGACTACCCAATCAGCGACGGCGTAGAGGGCGCGCCTGTAGTCCGAGTCGGGGAAATGGCCCAATTCAGCAAGGGCTTTTTCAGTGAACTCTAGCGCCCGTCTCTCAGCCTGTTCGATCGCGTTGTATTTTTGTAACAGTTCGAGGATCTTGTTGAGTGGCACCGTGTCATAGCCACCGTCGCGAACTACCGTTTCCACCAAATCTCTCTCTTCCGGCGTACCCTGCTTGAGCACCAGGATAAGCGGCAGCGTCACCTTGCCTTCTCTAAGGTCGTTGGCGACCGGTTTGCCGAGGACTCGTTCACTAGCCGTGAAATCCAAGAGGTCGTCTACGAGCTGGAACGCCATCCCCAGGTTCCAGCCGTAGTCGGCCAGGCGCCGCTCGGCTTCACCCTCCGCGTCGCCTAAGACCGCACCCAACCTACCGCAAACGGAGAAGAGGCCTGCCGTTTTTCGGTGGACAAGATCAAGATAGTCATGCTCGGTGATGTCGATGCGACCCCGCAGGTCCATCTGCATGAGCTCGCCCTCGACCATCATCTGGGTCAGGTCGATCAGTAGGTCTAGGACACGGAAATTCCGCTCGCGGAGCGCAAGGCTGAAAGCCTGCATGTACAACCAGTCACCGGCAAGGACACTTGTCTGATTTCCCCAACGCCGGTTGGCCGAGGGCCGACCGCGGCGTACTTCGGCGTTGTCGATCACATCATCGTGAACGAGTGTCGCCGTGTGAATGATTTCGACGACTGCTGCGAGCCGTACAGCTGCGTCACCTTCATAGCCGCACAGCTTGGTTGAGAGCAACAACAGCGACGGACGCAGGCGCTTCCCTCCACCCTCCTGGAGGTATTGGCTGATGGCTGTAACTGCGGCGATCGAGCAAATCGTGTCGGCGCCAATGGCCCCTTCGACGCGTTCGAGGTCTTTAGCGACAAGGTCGATGATCTCGGCGCGAGTCATCGCCGGCGTCTTGATGGTGGGCATGGTAGGGGAAAGCCGCGAAGCTCCAGTGTAGCCTTCTTATCCGGACGCCTGCAAATGGAAGAGGCGACGAAAGTTATGGGTCGTGGCTTCGGCAACTTCCTCGAACGTCCGGTGCTTGAGTTCCGCCAGCTTGCGGGCCGTCTCAACCACGTAGCAAGGCTCGTTTCTTCGAATTTTCCGAAAAGGAGCCGGCGTCAGGTAGGGTGCATCAGTCTCCACGAGCATGCAGTCGAGGGGCAGCCGTGAAGCCGTGTCGCGCAACTTTTCTGCGCGGGAGAACGTCAGGATTCCCCCGAATGCAATCAACATTCCGATGTCGAGTGCACGGCGGGCCTGGGACTCATTGCCGGAAAAACAGTGCATGATCCCTCCGAGGCCCGTCCCGCGCCAGTGCGTTTCCAACGATGCGACCGTCTCTTCCCAGGCATCGCGCGTGTGGATGACGATGGGCTTGCCCAGCTCGCGGGCAAGTTCCATCTGGCGGACGAACACGCTGCGTTGGATGTCCCGAGGCGAGTTCTCGTAGTGGTAGTCCAGCCCGATTTCGCCTATGGCAACGACTTTGGGGTGGTTGGCAAGGTGCTTCAACTGGTCAAAGGTTTCGTCGTCGGCCTTGCCGGCGTCATGAGGGTGGACGCCCACGGTGGCGTAGACCCCGTCGTATCGATCCGCTAGACGGATCGCCGGCTCGAGATCGGGTGGACCGTCCCCTGTTCCGATGGCGAGTAGCAGATCGACTCCCGCCTGACGTGCTCGCTCGAGAACCTGATCCCGGTCGTCGTCGAACGCCGGATCGTCCAGGTGACAGTGGGAGTCCGCGATCACTCCAGAGCGGCTCCGACGGGCGCATCTTCGTGGAAGCCAACCAGGCAGGGCTTGCCGTCCGCGTTCGTCGCTGCAACGACCATGCCGTTCGACTCGATGCCGCGGAGCTTGCGGGGTTCGAGGTTGGCCACTATGACGACCTTGCGTCCGACCAAGCTCTCGGGGGTGTACGCTTCGGCGATCCCGGCGACGATCGACCGCGGCTCGGGTTCGCCGATGTCAACCATCAAATGGAGCAGGCGGTCGGCCTTCTTGACTTTCGCCGCCGACTTCACTTGGCCGACGCGCATCTCCACCTTGGCGAAATCTTCAATGCCAATCTTCGGCGCTTGCGCCGGAAGCTCTGCTGCCTCCACGGCGGGCGGCTCTTTGGCTTCTTCTCTCCCCATAATCTCTGCTTGCTCCTTGAGGACGATTTCTTCGAGTTGCGCTAACTTTTCGATTGACTCTCCCACATCAAGTCGCGGGAACAGAGCCGCGGCCTCGCCCACTCTCGTTCCCGGTTCGAGCTGACCCCATTTCAATTGCTCCCAGCGAGTTTGCTCGAGCGGCGTGGCCTGGCCCAACAGCCGCCAGATATCAGTGGCAACTTTTGGCATGACCGGATATATCAGGGCTGCGGCTATCCGCAACACCTCGGCAGAGTTGTAGAGTGTTGTTGCCAGCTTCTGGCGGGCTTCGGGAGCGTCATTCTTGGCCAACTCCCAGGGTTTTTGCTCCACGATGTACTTGTCCACGGCACCCAGGAGCGACCAAATCGCTTCCAGGCCGCGGGAGAACTCGAAGCTCGCAAAGCACTGCTTAACGCGGCCGATCGTATCGTTCGCCAGATTGGCCCAGTCGCCCTGGGTCGCGGCTTCTGGCTCGACGATCGCTCCTCCCAGGTAGCGCTGGATCATGGTCAGCGTCCGGCTAACGAGGTTGCCCAAGCCGTTCGCTAAATCGGCGTTGTACCGCCCGACGAGACCTTCGTAGCTGAAGTTGCCGTCCTGGCCGAAGACGATCTCACGCAAGAGGTAGTATCTGAGCGCTTCGATCCCCATGACTTGGTCTATGGGCTTCGCGCGCACGATATTGCCCTTCGACTTGCTCATCTTTTCTTCTTGGAAGATGAGCCAGCCATGCGCGTAGATGCATTTGGGCAGCGGAAGATCGGCAGCCATCAAGAATGCCGGCCAATAGACAGCGTGGAAGCGAACGATCTCTTTGCCGACAAGGTGTAGATCAGCCGGCCAGAGATTCTGGGGATCCGGATCGTCCGCTCCGTAACCAAGCACGGTCAAATAGTTGGCAAGGGCGTCGAACCAAACGTAGAATACGTGCCCTTCCTCTTGGGGCAAGGGAATGCCCCACTTCAGGTTCGAGCGGCTGATCGAAATGTCCTTGAGGCCCCCGCGGACAAACGAGAGCACCTCGTTGCGACGTGTTTCGGGCCGGATAAAGCCTGGATTGTCTTCATAGAACTTCAGAAGTTTGTCTTCATAGTCTGAAAGCTTGAAAAAGTAGTTTTCTTCGGTGACGGTTTCCGTCGGTCGTCCGCAGTCAGGGCAGGGCGCACCAGGCTCCGTGTCCGTTACGTAGAGTTCACAGTTGAAACAGTATTGGCCGGTGTAGGACCCCTTGTAGATCGCGCCGTTCTGCTTACAACGTTCGAACAGCCACTGCACCGTCCGGGCATGCCGGGCCTCTGTGGTACGAACGTAGTCGTCGTAGTCGATCCCGAGATCGTCCCACTCCTGGCGGAAGGCTCCGGAGACGCGATCCGCGTAGTATTTAGGTTCCCAGCCCGCCTTGCGCGCCGCCCGCTCGACGTTTTGTCCATGCTCGTCGGTGCCTGTCGAGAGAAACACCTGGTCTCCCATCATGCGGCGAAAGCGCTTGATCGTATCCGCCACTAACGTTGTATAGGTGTGGCCGATGTGGGGGGTTGCGTTGACGTAGTAGATGGGAGTCGTCAGGTAATACTTCATTCGCTCTCTTGACTCAGTCGGAGGAATTGGAAGTTGGCCTGCTGCCAAACTTCCTTGAAGGGGACCCCTTTTTCGAGGGCGATTCGGCGGCAATCTTCATATTCGGGAGAAAAGTTACGGACCGTTCCGTTTTCTGAAGCAACTTTGATTCTGACCTCGCCGTAGCTTGTTTCGACGGGCTGCCATCTGCGCTCCAGGACCCGACGTTCCACAGAGTACATGCGGATTCCCAAGGTTGTGGTCTCTATGAACAGCAACTCACTCAGCCTCTCACGGTCTTGGGGCTTTGCCAGGACCGAAATCATGTAGCCCGGGCGGTCCTTCTTCATGTAGACCGGCGTCAGAGTTACATCGAGAGCGCCCGTGTCGAGCAGCCTTTCGCGCACGTATCCCGCCACCTGCGGATTCATGTCGTCGACATTGGCTTCGATAACGAAGATCTGTGTCGCTTCCCGAGCCTGACTGCGCTCGCCGATCACAGCTCGAAGCAGGTTGGGACGTTTCTTGAAGTCGCGATCGCCCGCTCCATACCCGACGCTCCCGATTCGCATCGCGGGCATGGTCCCGAACTCGTCAGCCAACGTGGTCACAATGGCTGCTCCGGTTGGAGTGGTCAACTCTGCCGCGGGCCCGTCTGAATAGGTCGGAATTCCTTGGACGAGGGCAGCTGTTGCCGGCGCCGGTACGGGCATCACCCCGTGCGCCGCTTCGACGGTTCCGCTTCCCAGATTGAGCGGGGAGCAGTAGATTCTTTCGATGCCCAGCAGGTCGAAAGCAATGCAAGTGCCGACGATGTCTGCGATCGAATCTAGCGCGCCCACCTCGTGGAAGTGGACCTTCTCGATGGGCACCTGATGAATGGCGGCTTCGACTTCTCCCAGGCGACGGAAGATCCGGATACTGCGCTCCTTGACGCCTTCGGAAAGGTCACTTCCCGCAATGATTTCCTCGATACGGCTTAAGGAGCGGTGATGGTGGTCATGTTCGACCTGGACCGTTAAGTTTGTGCCACCGATGCCCGAGCGCTTACACTTTTCGAAATTTAGCTCAACCCCTTCGAGCCCCAGTGTTCCGATCCGCTTACGCAATTCGTCGGCGTCGGCCCCGGCGTCTACCAGCGCGCCCAGCAGCATGTCGCCACTGACGCCGGAAAAGCAGTCTAGGTAACAGATTTTCACCGGTCCACCACTACTCAGCTCGAAGGTGGTCGAGCGCCCAACTCCGCAGAAACCAAACACTTAATCCTAACAGATCGTCGTCAAGGAACCTTGGTCAGAGGTCGGGCTTGGACCGAAAGGTTGATCGGATTGCCGCACATTACGTGGAAGCTAGTGGTGCGCGGCTGGGGGCGAGTCACGGCCCCGCTACTACATTCAATACCGCATTCAACCCGCATTTTCAATTTGATGTATGACCTCCCGACCTTCCAGCGGCCTTCAGCGTCTTTATTCATAGGGGCTAGATCCCGATGAGGACGCCATGGAGGCCGACACCCAATGGGTGAAAAACAAACCAAGCCATTCCAGCTAAGTTTCAACGGCTTGTTGAAAGTCGATTTCCAAGGATCGCACGTCACTTCCGACGGCGGCCTGCTGCTAGTCCGCGAGTTGGACGAGCGACTCGGACTCGGCAAGTTGATCAACGAGCATCTCAGCGACTCCCGGCTGAGAGTCCGCAAGCTGCTTAAAAAGCTTCAATACCGCGGCTCAAACAGCAGCCCTTACTTATGATTTAATCAAAGTTATCGGCCGCATCAGGGCTCGGAGAAGCCCGCATGAAAATCCGCATTCGGGCCAAGCTGTTCCGCAAAGAGCACGCTACCCAAAAGCCCGGGCCATTTGAAAATCCCGATTTCGGCACGGCGGACGGCCAAAATCCCCCACCTCGTCCGCACCCGTACCAGGCGTCTCACTTTTTGCTCCCGAGATGGAAAGAGAACCGCCGCAGTCGCTTGGGCCCGTTTTCGGCCTCGCTGTGCTTCCATGTGCTGCTTGCTTTCGGGCTCGTCGCTGTAGGAGAGAGTGTCCCCCCAATCCGAGCGGAGCTGATCCCAGAGGTCCAGATCACCACGCCCGCCGACCACGCGATCACCTGGTATCAGTGGTCCAAAGAGCTGCCACCGATACTGCCGCTTGAGGACTCGGAAACCCCCGAGGGAGGCTGGCCTGCTCACCGGAATCCACAGAGGATTGTGGCTAGCGATAGCGAGGTCCAATCGAACCGTCAGATGATTTGGTCCGCGGATCCCCGGATTGAACTTCAAGAGGATATCGCTGCTCCGAACGTCGTCGCTGTGATCGCGGCTGCCTCGAAGCGATCGCGATTCGAGATGGAGTCTGCCGAGCAACATCAAACGCGAGATGTGTTGCCCGTCTCGGACCCCGCGCCGCTGATCGAAGCAGCGCTCGAGATTCCGGCCCAAGTGGATTTTCGAGCCCAGTTTATCCGGCTGCAGCCTCTCCGATATAAGGCTTCGCGGCGGGAGTTCTCGAGGCCAGGAGACGACACGCTGACTGTGGAGCGGTCCCCGGACATCGAGTCTCCGACGCCCGGGGGGTTGGACGTGGCGCAGTTTCATCCGGCCGCTCCGCTGCGCTTTCGGATGAATACGCCCCAGCCGGAAACTCCTGGGCCGCGGGCACTGGCGGCAGGCCGCGCTCCTTCGGTGGAGGTTGGGCCAGCTGCTTTCCCTCTGCAATCCGCTCTTCTACCGTCGACACCAAAGTTACGGTTTCGCCTGCCGGCTCACACAGCAAGAGCACCGGCCCGCTCGGTATTGGGTCGGAGCAGTGCCGGGTTATTCCTTGATGGTCGAGTCGGAGCTCCGGCCCTAGGATCGGGAGGGACAGACTTCGTAGTGTGGGCCGCCCAGGATCGGATGGCCCAGCTGTTAGGCGGTCACGGACCACCCCGGGCCGGGCCGCAAGGAGGTAGCACCACCGGATCAGGCGGGGGACTTCTGGGGAAAAGCTTTGCTAGCGGTGTGGAAGACCGTTCTGATGGAGCGATGGGCTCCCAAAACGCATCGGAATCAGGTGCGGCTTCCGCTAGTTCGGGAGGAGAATCCGGCGACCGACCGGGCCGAAATCAGGCTGGCTCCGCGACGCTCGCTGCGGTCGGAATCAATCCCGATCCCGACGCCCCTATTCCCGGCCCGGGTGTGCGCCGCCGAGGACGGTTCTCCGCAGGGCCCGACGGTGGCGACGGGGTCGGTGAATCGCTGGGCACCGGAAAAGGCCCTGGCGGTCCCGCGGTCGTGCGGGTCCCGGGTCTTTCCGTGACGCCACCTGCTCCTATGGTGGCTACATTCGGCCAGGGCGGGTCGATGCCGGAATTTGGGTCCGGAAAAGCGATCGCCTTTAACCCCGACCGCACGGTCGCCCAGCCAAAAGGATCTCTCGAGGCTAGGGGAGTAGATTCGCGGCCCGTCAAGATCGGAGAAAGGCTCGACATACTGGCCAAAGGCTTAGGGAGGATCCATGCTTTGAACGAAAGCTTCGTCCAAGAAGGTGCCTTCGTGCGACCTCCGACGAAGAGTTTGCCCAAGGTCTACATCGGAGGAATCGAGGCCCAAGTGTTATCGTCCGGTTGGTCTCTGGAGTTCACTGGCGTCGACGAAGTCAGTGTCATTGTGCCCGAAGGTGTGAACCCAGGTGACGAAGTAGCTGTTTGGGTTGAGCTGGAAGGGGATCGAAGCCGTGAGGACGTAACGATCGCGGTTGCCGATGCAGGTCCACCCTGAACTCCCCAAAAGAAAGTCCAGAGCATGTTGTGCCAAGCGCCGTTTGTGTACGGCGCCCGTGGAGCAGCCGCTCTGCCCTCCTGTCGCCGCCAGTCGAACTGTAAACGCTTGCCGGAGACGAATGGCTGAAACGCGAGCTGCCCGGTAGACGTCCGCTCCAGCGACTAGAGTCTTGCGTGCCTAGGGTATATACGCCAAGGGCGCTCAAGGTGGAACCGTCTGGGGTGCCTGTCCCCCGTTGCCAGGTGGCAGTTGCCTACGGGCCCTCCAAGAACTCCCGGTCCAACCGAGTGAACGTGATGAACTGATAACCCTTGCTGACGCCCCGTTCCCAAAGCACACCAACGGTCTTGTCTTTCAGAATAGAAATGTCGGAGTAGGCCGTAAAACCTCCGTAGATTACCTTCTCGTTGCTGAACGTCTGCCCTTCGTCGTAGCTGACGCGCATGACGAGAGTCTGCCGCCCCGGACCCTTCGGCCCGGCCCAAAGGATGCGGTCGCGATCGTCGCCGGCGGACTTCAGCGTGAAGCGTTCGATCGACGTCGCGACGGGCGTAAGGAATTGGCCTGCGCGCGGGCGAGACCACTCTTTACCACCGTCCTGGCTGATCGCGACCCAGCGGTGGTCTCCGTAGTTTTGGCGGGCGTCGATCATAATGGCGCCGTCGGCGAGTTCGACGAACTGGCACTCGTCGGTGAAGGCGTGAAGAAGCTCGCCTCGCCGCCAGGTTTTGCCGTGGTCATCGCTGTAAATCGCGTAGGAGCGCATGGTAGTGACCAGCTTGTCTCCATCGCCCGAAGAAACCCAAATCTTGGAGGTGTCAAGTACTCTCGCCGCGGGGACCATCAGCCGCCCGTTACGTGTCTGGATGGCGCCCCCGGGCCCGGGGAACATGGATCCCCAGTCGTCGAAGTCTCGAGCACTGGTGGTGATGTCGATCGGCGACGACCACGTCTTGCCGTTGTCGTCGCTGTGGCGTGCCCAGGTCTGACTGTTGGTTGTTCCCGCTTGGGAGAGTCTTGTTCCGAACCCGGGCTCCCAGCGATTAAAGACGATCCAGACCCGCCCGTTCGTCTTGTCGACAACCGGCGTCGGGTTGGACGCCGCCCACTTGACGCCCGGGTCATCGAGCATCTTCAACGAAGACCAAGTCTTCCCCTGGTCGGTGCTGGACTTGTACAACAGGTCGATGTCCCCCTGGCCCTCGCCCGGGTCGTGGCGGTTGTCCTTGCGCCCTTCCACGAAAGCGAGCAGGGTGCCGTCAGGCGCTGTGACAAGCGCCGGAATGCGAAACGTGTGGTATCCCTCGGTCCCGGAGGTGAACACGTCGACGTGTGTGGGTATATGCCCCGCCGATTGGGCTGTAAGACCGGTTGCGAGCAAGCCTAGCAGCAAGTAGAGATGTTTCATCGGAGGACGCTCCTTACGCCAACCTAGTCTAGTACACGGAGCCTTACCAGAACGGGCGACGCCCGTCGAAAACTAGGGGTCATTCGGCTTCTTCCAAAAACATGGGGTCCTTTGAACGCCAGATATTGGACTTCCGCCGGGTAGGGGCGATGGGCAAGCATCCCGTCGTCAAAACCCATCAGCTGCCTCCGTTTGGAAGCCAAATCCTCGCCGACTTTCAAGCGACCAACGACGGTGACGATCACGCGAGCTCCTTTTGTGCTCGATCGATGACCTCTTAAGGCTTTGTTAAAATCCCTTGTTCCCTGAGTATCGGGTTCGTAACCCTCTGGCCATTTTCATCATCCCAAGTGAACAAAGCAATTCGGGCTGTGAATAGCTCACCCCGCGAGTCTCGACAGTCCGGTCCTATTAGTTCGTCGACGAAGTACGTACCACCGTACTTGTCGGATTCTATCCAGGGCTTCTCCTCGACAAGTCCACGGACGGCCACGACTTTTCCGTGAAGCGAGGTAGATCTTTGAAAAAATCACAGATATCGACGGCGGGTGTGTTGCGCTGGGCAGCTACGGAATCGCCAGTGCTAGGCCAAGGAGTATCAACGTTGCCCTAATCATTAGATTCCCAGTGTGACACCGGCCTGTGTGGACCGGCAAGATCGCCGGTCCCTACTTGTTCACCGCGAAGTGGGAAGGAAGAATCGGGCCGTAGCAAGGCATCAATCAAGTTGGAGCGCTGGGTTCCAAGGTGTAGACCGCTTGCGTCTCCGGCCCCCAGCGCTGTACCCTGACCCAGGCAAAGTCCTAGATTCCGTTGCCACTGTTGCTAGGTCACTTTCCCACTCACCGATTACCTGTGCAACTCCGAACCACGACCATTCTCGAGCGAGTCGCTGATTTTGTGGAGAGACGGCATTGGTGGTTTGCATCCATTCTGGTCGTTGTCACATCCCCGCGAGCTTTCGAGTGGATGCAACAAGACCTTTGGTTCGACGAGCTGATAACCTTCCATATTTCCAAGCTCAGTTCGGCACAACTGATCTGGGAAGCGCTCTCCCTATTGAGTCCCGCATAATACCCCGTCAATCGAAGCAAAGAGAAGACTGCTTCCAGAAGGCAGTGATCAAGCGCGGTTTGCGGCGCATGCGGCGCAGTGCTTTGCGGGCCCGCTCGCTCAGCTCCCCGTAGTCTTTCGGGCAGACGTTCGGCAACTCGTGCTGCTTCCAGTAAGCCCAGATGTACTCCACCGGGTTCAGCTCCGGCGCATAGGGCGGGAGGTACTCGGTTTCGATGTGGCCCTCGGAGAGCTCGATGAACTCCCGCACCAGGCGGCTGCGATGCGCCGGCAGTCGATCCCAGATGATCAGCAGCGGCCGGTCGATGTGGCGCAGCAGCGCTTTGAGAAAGTGGATCACCTCCTGTTCGTCGATGGCGCCGGGATAGAGCCGGAAGTAGAAGTTGCGCAGCGTCAGCCCCGCCGACACCGAAAGCTTCTCCCAGTTGAAGTTAAACTGCAGCACGGGCGTCTGACCCCGCGGTGCCCAGGTACGGCAACGGTGCGGCTTCTCGCTCAATCCACTTTCGTCGATGAAGATGAGCGTGCGGCCTTCGGTTTGGGCTTTTTTTTAATACGCCGCCAGGTCTTGCGCTTCCAGGTGCGGATCGCCTCTTCGTTGCGCTCGCGCGCCTTTCCGACGGGACGTTGCGGGCTCCAGTTGAGGGCTTGCAGGATCTTCCAGACGTGGCCTTCGTGGTAGTTGACGCCGAACTCATCGGCGACCAGACGAGCTACCCGCGGGCAGGTCCACAGGGGCGTTCGGAAGCCGTGGGCTTCGGGGCCTTCCAACAACAGCGACGTCAGGCGTTCGCGTTGTGCGGCGTCTAGCAGCGGCTTGCGTCCGGCGCGCCCGGCTCGACGCAGCCCGGCCGGACCATGCTCGAGGTATTGCCGCCGCCACTCACTGACGGTTTGCCGAGCGACTTTCAGCCGTCTCGCCGTCTCGGACTGATTGTGGCCTTGGTCAAGCAGCCGCATCGCTTCGAAACGGCGCTTCTCCAGCGCCTTGAAATCCCGCTTCACGCCTTTCGGGTTGCCCATACATCTATAGATGCTCCAAGGAACCAAAAGGTGTCAGAATATTATGCGGGATTCAGTAGGTGCCGACGTGAACCCTCCGCTTAGTTACTTTCTCACTAGTGTAGTGCCACTAACGGTTCTGGACAATGGCGTGGGTTTTGGCGGCGCGCTCGACTTTGGCGAGGATATCTTGTGCCGGAGCTGTCCAGACAAAGGGCTTGGGCGCTTGGTTGCTCGCTTCCAGGTACTCGTGGATGGCGGCCTCGAGTTCGGGAACACTGCGGAACACGCCGCGGCGGATGCGCTTCTGTGTCAGCTCGCGGAACCAGCGCTCGACGAGATTGAGCCAAGAAGAAGACGTGGGAATGAAGTGAAAGTGGAAGCGGGGGTGCTTCGCGAGCCACTTCTTCACTTGCTCATGCTTGTGCGTGGAGTAGTTGTCCACGATCAGATGCAGCTCCAGCGCCGGTGGCGTTTCGCGGTCGATCTTGCGTAGGAATTTGAGGAATTCCTGGTGCCGATGTCGCGGCAGACACTCGCCGATCACCTTGCCGTCGAGCACATTGAAGGCGGCGAACAACGTCGTTGTGCCATGTCGTTTGAAGTCGTGGGTCATGGTGCCGGCACGACCCCTTTTCAGGGGCAGTCCCGGCTGGCTGCGGTCTAAGGCCTGGATCTGACTTTTCTCATCGACACTGAGCACCAGCGCGTGCTCGGGCGGATTCAAGTACAGACCGACCACGTCGCGGAGTTTCTCGACGAACTGCTTGTCGCGGCTGAGCTTGAAAGTTTCGAGGCGATGGGGCTGCAGTCCGTGCGCTTTCCAGACGCGCTGGATGGCCATCTTGGAGACGCCCAAGTGCTTGGCGAGGGTGCGGGTGCTCCAATGCGTGGCCGCCCGGGGCTTCTCGTGAAGCGTTGTATCGAGGATGCATTGGACGAATTCAGCGGAGAGCGCCGGTTTGCGTCCGGGGCGCGTCCGATCGCGGAGTCCGTCGAGGCCGGACTGGGCGAAGCGCTTTCGCCACAGGATGACGGTCTTGCGGTTGACGCCGAGTTCGCGGGCAATGGCGTGGTTCGCCAACCCCTGCGCACACAGCAAAACAATGCCTGCCCGTAAGGCCATTTTCTGGGCTGTGTTGCCTCCTCGAACCAGGCGACGAAGAGCGTTTCGCTGCGGAGCGGTGAGGGGTAGAGCGTCAGCGGATGGCCACATAAACCATCCTACCGTGAAAAGGGTGTTATTGTCCAAGTATTTATGTGGCACCACACTAGCGCTGATAGTACTCGAACGTGCCAGCGGGCACAGGCGGAAGAGAGTATTTACTGTCGTCGTGGTCCTGACCGCGAGTTTTGTCGCGGTTCGTCTTTTCGCCGACGACCATCCTAGTTGGTCTCGAAGCACAGCTACCTACCTCGCCCGAACCTACGAGATACTTGCGAGCGACCCCATTCCCGGTAGCTTGCCCATTGCGATCGCTGCCCCCACCATGTTTCCACAGGTCTATCACTATGCCCCCCCCGAGATAGCGGCCAGGGTTGTATACCTCTCGAATCCAAAGGCCGCTGCTGAGCGACTCGGGACAGACAGTGCGGACAGCATCCTGGACCGACTTTCCCGGGCGGTCGGGTGGCCGGTAAGGCCTGAGGCACACTTCCGCTCACAGCACGATCGGTTTCTGATCTACGATGCGCCGAACGCTCCGTTCAGTTGGCTCCGGGGAAAGATTGTAGACGAGGGAAAGAGGCTTGTGCCGCTCGTCAATGATAGACATTTTTCGCTGTGGCTTTGCTGTGAAGAGGTGGCAGACGAATAGGACGTGTTGATCTTTCGACATTGGGCCGGGGTTTCGTTATAGGTCTGACTGCGAGACTGGCGCGCTGGTTGTTTCCGAGAAACCCAAGTCGTCCCTTCGAATAGCGAGGTTTTGAAAACCCCGCTCCTAACGATTTCAAGTGAATGCCCATGGGCGTTAGCGGCTCAACCAAGGGGATGAAAACCGGTGGGTTTTCGACGGCAAAGTCCTTGGTGGGACATCCCAACTTTCTCGTGAGCGCCCCTTGCGTAGCCGGATGAGATCTCGCGCCTGGCCAACCAACTACCAGGTAGCTCCCGGTGCGAAAAGCTAGGTCCTTACTTGTTCACCGCGAGTAGAGTTTGGTCGGGATCGAGGGTAACCTGAGCCGGTTTGCTGTCGAGAATCACTTCGAATGCAGTAACCTCGCCCGTGGTTTCGACCGTGTGAACCAGAGTTTGACCACCCCTCGTTTGGATCGTGAGTGGGACCGGCACGCTGAAGTAGCCCGGCACGTCTTCTTGGCGGATCTCACCCGAAAGGATCGCCCCGGGACGTTTTTTCCGAACCCTGTACGTCAGCTTGAGGGTGGGAATGCCAATGGAATACACCCACTGGTCGAAGAAGTCTTCCAATTCGGGGTCCCTGGAACCTGGGGGAACGAAGCGCGCCGCTTCACGCCGGAAATCTTCGGTTGAGATGCATTTGAGCTTGTAGCCAGTAGCCATATCGCGCAGCAACCTAAGGAACTGCTCGTCACCGACCATGCCTCGCAGCATGTGGAGGATCCATGCTCCTTTTTCATAGACAATAATCCGCCGTGCATTCGGCGAGCGGGAGGAGCTGAGGCGGGGTCCCAAAACGATGGCCCCCGCGCTTTCGGTGGTGGCTCCGGCATCGTTCTTACTTAGCAAGTGAGCTTTGAATTCCTCGAGCACGCGGTTGAGGGCGTCCCTACCCATTCGGTGTTCCAGGAACATCAGCGATGAGTAGGTCGCCAAGGCTTCCATCAGCCAGCCGTCGGCGGAGCCTTTGACCGATACGAGATTGCCCCACCACTGGTGCGCCAGCTCGTGCGGTCGAACAAGTTCAGCGTGAAAGATTCGTTCGCCCACGGGCAAGCCGGCGAGAGGTGGGTCCTCCTGATGGAAATAGCTGAGCGTAGAAGCGTACACCAGGCCTGCGAATCCTTGGCTGAACTGAGTCGGAATGGGGGAAATGACAATGTTCGGCGAAACGGGTGGACCGAATCGTTCAGCGAAAAAACTCAGCGCGGCGGCACTGTCGTCGGCAACGTCCTCAAGGCGATCGACAGGTCTAAGAACCTTGGGCCGAGCCAATTTCGCGAGCACCGACGTAGGAGCTGCCGAGGAAGGTGTCCTTCTCCCGAGTTCGACGAGGCTTGGTTCGGTTACCGCGATGGAATCCGGCAAAGGGTGTTGTTGCTTGGTCTGCTGATTGGCACAAACTTCTAAACGGTATGGCCCCACGTTTCGAGAAGCCTTTTTGTAGCGACCCAGATTGAACCCCGCCTGCAGGATTGGCGAGTCAGTCTGAAATCGCGAGGTCGTGACGCCTTTCTCGACGGACTGGGCAACCAACCGGCCCGTGGCGACAAGATCCATCTCTTGCGGGTAGCGGAAAACGAGCTCGAACCGGGTGAATGTTTCACCGCGCAGCGGATACCAGCTTCCTCGGTCGCCAACGTAGTAGACACCGTTGTCCGTCTTGGTGATGATGCGCCCTTGGTAGTGAAACTCAATCTTATGGGTCGAATCTAGTTTGGGCCTAGTGGGCAGCACCACGGCTACCAGGTTGTTTTGCCGCCGCCTGGCCTCACTCGAGACAGGTTGATCGAACCGGATGAACTCGATGGACTCACCGTCGAGTAGAACGTTGCCGACACGCAGCCGCTCCGAGATCTCGAAGAAGAACATCTGCTCACTGGAACTCCCTGGCGTGAAGGTGGCCGCGGCTACAGCCTGCATGTCGAGATCGGCCGACAGCCGAGCTGTGATGCGGTAGTCTTGCAGCCTGCCGTCGGCCAGGATCGGTTGCTGGTGGCCTTGGCGAAAACTGCGTCCCTGAAATCGGCACCAGGTCTCGTAGTATTGGCGGTTTTCTCGCCAAACGGTTTGTCCGATATGAATCTGCTCCTTCTTGCGGGGATCGACGAGCAGGTCGAATCGGCCCAATGGACCTCCGGCTAGCGTAGCGGCAAAGAACCCTGATCGAGCATTCAGCGACGAAAAAGTGTCCAAGAGCAGGCGGGTTTCGATGTCGGGGACCATGGCCTCGAGCACGGGCGACCAGTGACTGGCGAGGCGTTGTCCCGCTTCGGGATCAGCTCGGTTGAACTCGGTGGAGGCCAGGCCGTTTCTCAGGATCGCGGCTGTGTCGTCGGTGAAGAACATCATGGCCTGGCGGAATTTTTCGTTGAGGACCGGCTGCGAGATGAACCGGTTCAGGGAGTGTCGTTCGTGACGGGTAGGGGGAATGAGGATTAGTTCTCCCTCGTCGCTGGGAGACTCCGCGATGAAGAGGGCAGCGAGAGTGCGACCGGCTATTGGGCTGGAGAAGATGAGGTATCCATCACTAAAGTAGAACTTGAAGTCTTCCCGCTCAAGAAAAAGATCCCGAACGTGATAGCATTGGGTCGCATCGAGCGAGAGCCGGCGGATCTCTGCTAGCTTTTGTGTCGCGGTTCCGGCTGCGAGTTCGAGGGCGACGAACAGCAGTGCCGCGGTGAGTAGCAGGGTGCGCACGTTCTCATGTTAGCGTCCGCGGACGTGAGATTCAGCCAGCAAACTGGCCAGAGCGCAGCGGCGCGTTTCGGTCGGGTGCGTCTTCCGCCCATTCGGGGTGACGGGCTGCGTGTTGCTATCATTTGGGTGTTGAGGAACTGTCGATGAACAGTGACACTCCGCTTGTGACGTTCTACTCGATTATCGGCTGCACGCTGGTGGCACTAGCGATTACTCATCTCGGCGAGGTTCCGGGGAAGGAAGCGATGCCGATCTTCTTGGCGGCGATGGCGGCCGGGGTCGTGCTTGGGGAGGTCGTGGAGCGGCTGCAAAGAAGATCGGGGACGTCATAAAGGCCGTCCGCAGTTATGGAAGCGTTTCCTTTTCGGGCGGTGACGCTGTCGGAATCCTACGACAGCATAGATAGAATCCCGGTTTCGATCGTTTTGGACCGCGTGCGGAGTCTTTACAACGTGGGCTCATTTTTTCGGACCGGCGACGCCTCGGGCCTAGAAAAGCTCTATTTGACGGGCTATACAGGCTCGCCGCCGCATAACGGCATTTCAAAGACAGCTTTGGGGGCAGAGCAGGCCCTCGATTGGGAGCGCCACGAAGATCCGCTCTCCCTCGTTCGGTGCTTGCGCGCCGCGGGGCATGAGATCGCTGTAGTCGAAACGGCCGGGCGTGCCGTGGATATCTATGACTGGCGGCCGACCTTTCCCGTCTGCGTGATTTTCGGCAACGAAGTAGACGGCGTATCACCGGCTTTGGCTGACCTGGCTGACGTGCAGGTCAGAATCCCCACCCTAGGATCGAAGCAATCAATAAACGTCGCCGTGGCCGGGGGTGTCGTGATGTACGAGTTGCTGAGGAAGTACCGGCGGCTGCTGGAAACGGAAGGAAAGTAGTTCCTTGGGAACCCCACAGGGAAAGGCAGCTGAGGACCAAGCCTCTTCCGAATCGACGGCCGCTCACAGAGATCGGCGCTACACCTAACGCCAACCGCTTCTCGGGTGCCTGTACCCAAGAGCCGGGAACCCCAAGGCGACAGGCAAGGGGGGACAAAGCCTCCTCTGAACCGGCGGCTGCTTACAAAGGTCGGTTCTACACCTAAGGGCAACCGATTCTCAAGTCCTGTACCCAAGACTCGGGTGGTTTGGTGTTGTGGCGGCCCGTTTCTTGCGCGGGTCTCCTCTAGTTCTGGGAGCAATTGACGCTGTCAGGCTTGGTGTTGGTGCATTGGATACTTTGCGTCATACCGCCCGAAATGGGAGAGCAGGCTACGTCCGTGGCGGTGCGCGTGGCTTCTTCCCGGCTGGGAGCGGACGCCGTGCTGCAGTTCGTCTGTCCCTTGTAAGTGATGCAGACTTCGCAGGAGTGCTGGCTCAGCTCCAACGTCGAGTAGACCAGTGCGCCGATGACGAGTAGAAAGAAAAGGATAGCGACGAGGACGCTCTTTGACATCGGTTTGGAAGAGTCACATTATAACCCCGGAAGGGGCTGGGCGTTGCACCGCAGTGATCGGACCGGGACCGCTGGTAGTGACCGCCACTCTTGGCGGTCCTGGTTTCGAGTAGCGGCCGGCAATCCTGCCGGCTGCATGCCTTTCACCATGGTCACTATCGGCTGTTGCACTCCGAAATGCGAAATTCCGTAAAATTGGAAGACGCAAGCGATGCTTGAGCCGCTGACAAACCGATGGCCGTCGCTGCGACCGGCCCCTCGTAACCGTCGCCTCTCGCCAAACGCGAGATCGCCTGTGACGGTGACTTTCAGCGGCCTGCTAGACGGAGTACAAATCCACACGGGAAGGAATTGATATGGCTTTGACGGAATCGACCATGCTTAGTCTCGGAACCGGGGCTCCTGAGTTCCAGCTGCCCGATCACGTTACCGGAGACACAATCAGTCTTGACACGTTCGCCGGCGAGAAGGGATTGCTGGTGATGTTTATTTGCAATCACTGTCCCTTTGTCAAGCACGTCCAGGACGAACTGGCACGCCTTGGAAAAGACTATGCCGACAAATCACTGGGCATCGCCGCCATCACCTCGAACGATGTGCCGAATTTCCCCGATGACTCGCCTGAGAAATCGAAACAGCTCGCCGAGCAGTTGGGATTCACTTTCCCTTATTGCTATGACGAGAGCCAAGAGATTGCCAAGGCGTATACGGCAGCCTGCACACCGGATTTCTTCTTGTTTGATGAGGGCCGCAAGCTTACCTACCGCGGTCAGCTCGACGATAGCCGTCCGGAGAACGGTAAGCCGGTGACCGGCGCCGATCTGCGTGGCGCGATCGACGCGGTGCTTGCCGGCCAGCCGGTGAGCCCGGACCAAAAGGCCAGCGTTGGTTGCAACATCAAGTGGAAGGTCGGAAACGAACCGGCGTACTTCGGGTAGTTTGCCAACGCCGGGCCTGGAGACTACAGAAAGTCGCAGCCTGCATCCGATTTTCGCAGTCTGTCTCCCAACGTTAGATACAAAGCGATTCAACGAATGAAGAATCGACGGCAGCTGCACCTATTTTTTGAGGCGTTTTTTGAGGCGAGGGACTTTCACCACGGGCTGCTCTACCCGCAACACCGTCCAGAAGCCTCCCGTTCAAGGTAGGATAGGAAATAGCCCTCTTGCGGTGAGGTGCGAGAGTGGTTGAATCGGGCGGTCTCGAAAACCGTTGAGCCTTCACGGGCTCCGTGGGTTCGAATCCCACCCTCACCGCCATTAATTCTGAATAGCTTAGCGGATCACTGTACGCAAATTGTATCCTTCCCTAAAGAAGACCTACTTCACATCCGGCTAACCTCGCGCAAGCAATGTCCGAGTCGCCGAGCTGAGACCTGTCGTGGGGCGCGTTCCACGCTCCCGCAGCTGGTCGGTTCGTTGAACGAGCCGGCAAATCGCAACCCGACGGGGGCAGATCACTGACGGGCACTTCGAGGATTCAGCCGGGGACCCAACCTTGAGCGACGTGGAGGTCAGGCGGCGACCACTGACAGCCCGGCTGGTCATTTTCGAACAAGGGAAACGTCGTCCAACCACACCGTACCCGCAACCTTGCTGTCGATTTTTAGGGAACTCTGACGGGACACGCTTATCCGAAGAAGACGTTGTCGCTCCCGGCACCGTGAACTCCTGCTCCAAAGTCGTCCAATCGGTTGTTCCCAGTATTTCCTTCGTGCGGACGTCGAGTCGGCTGCGCCGCTCGGCGTCAACAATGCGCAGTCCAACTCCTCGGTCCGTTGTGATGTCCTCTGCCCGCACACGCGCACTCAGATAGTGCGAACCTGCTCTCACAACGACTGTCTGCGCGACGTGATCATACGAGAGGTTCGTGGAGCCGTCGAATCTTATCTGAAGGGCCCGCTTTCCGCCGAAAAACGCTCGCGAATCCCGCCGCACTTCCACAGCTTCGTTCTACGTGGATGATCGAAACGCCGGTCTTCGATTGGCTACGGACGACGTCCAGTTCAGGCATCTCTTGAATGGCCTTTTCGATCTTGTCCGTAACTAGGTTTTCCACCCGCTCGGGGTTGGCTCCTGGAAACCTTGTTTGTACAACCGCAGTGCGAATCGTGAATCCGGGGTCCTCGGCTCTGGGAAGGGACTCGTACGCCCCCAAACCGGAAAGCAGAATGACAAGCAGCGCGACCAAAGTAACGCGATTCTTCTCAATCGCAAAGCGTGTGATGTCCATGATTAGCTGCGATCCGGCTCAGTAATCTTGACCCGCTGCCCGTCTTCAATTCGGCTGGCGCCGACCGTTACCACCGATTCACCGTCGCTAAGTCCTTCGAGGACTTCAAGCCCCGCGCCCACCAGTTCTCCGACCACGACACTCCGGCGCTCGACAGTTCCCAGGCCCTCACCCTCGCCTTTCACGACGTAGACGAAGTTACCTTCGCGGTCTTCAACAACCGCGTGGGGTGGCAGTATGAAGCGCACCCGATCGTCTCCTGAGCCGAATCGGAAGGCGGTCTCGGCCGCCATGCCTGGCCGAATGTCCTTCGAGGCGCGAGAGAGGCTCACCGTGACCGGGTAGGTCGTTAGACCCGGGGTTGAGGACACGCCAACTTCCGTGACCGCTCCACCAAAACTGCGCTCTCCGGTCGCGTCGAACGTGACGGTTACCGAAGCGCCCTTTCGAATCTCACCGATCAGTATTTCTGGGATGGCTACCTCCACTTCCGGCCGGATGCCCGAGTTGAGGACCACGATGGGCTGGCCCGCTTGGACGTTCTCGTTGACTTCCACGGGAACCGCCGCCGCCGCTCCATCGATGGGTGACTCCAGCCTTGTGTAGGACAACCTTAGCTTGGCGCTCTCAAGCCTTTTCTCGATAGCGCGAACTTGCGCCCGGGCCGAGTCCCGGGCGGCTCTGGCCCCGTCGTATTCCCCCTGTGATGCGTTGTCCCTTTCGAACAAGCCCCTCACACGCCCAAAATCGGCTTCGGCCTTCACGGCCATGGCCCGCGCCTGTGCCAGAGAGGCCTCGGCTTCCTCGACCAGAAGCTCGTAGTCGCGCGGGTCGAGTTCCGCGATTAGTCCACCTTCCCTTACTAGATCTCCAACTTTGGGTCTGAGGATCTCGATCGTTCCTGGAACTTTGAAGCTGATCCTCGACTCGATTCCTGCCTTCGCGACTCCGGTGAAGGTGCGGGTTCGCATGCCGCCCGTCGCATAGACTTGCTGAAAGCGAACCGGGCGGACCGGCGTTGGCAGCTGCTCCACTTTGTCGGCCTCACAGGAGATGAGCACAGCCGCGGTGGTCAAGGCGACAGCCAAATTGATACCAAAGGAAAGCCTCATAACTCCTCCAACGAAAGTTTCCTCACTGCGCACTCTCGGTTTCGGGCCGGTTCGCTTGTGGTATCCGGATCTCGAACCCGGCGTCCCGGAAGAAAGCATCATCCTTTCAACCCAAACGAGCAGTGCCTGCAGTTTGTGCAGCAGCGCGACCAGGATCACGAGACCAACCGCAAGCCACAAGATGGCGGACTCTGAAAGACCGGCGGGTAGCATGGGAGCCAAAAAGTCCGGCAAAGGTTTCGCTCCGAGGACACTGTCTACGGCGATCTTGAGGGGAACGGGATTCAGAAGCAATAGCGGCGCGGCAAGCAAGTTAAGGCCCAACAGAACGGTCAGCCGAGGACGATAGGGCCGCGCCAGATGGAAGATCCGGCGGTAAATTGTGAGGTCCTTGTACTTACGTGGAGCCATCTACGACTTTTCCTTCCGCGATTCTTTCAGAGCGTCGCGCATGGCCCCGGTCGCCAGCCCGCTCTCTCGCAGGCATTGAAGCGCGACAAATCCGGCGATCCCGGCCAACAGCGCGCTCGCCAGAAACGCTTGGTCCAGGCGGGCACCGAAGGCGAGTGCCAAGAACAATAACACCAGCCCGGCCCCTAACGCGGAGAACTTCGGCCAGAATCGCGTTCGGACGAACTACCTAGTGGCACCGTGGTCCTCGACCAACATCATCATCCGACAGGCGGCAAAGATCCCTCCGCGAACCTCCAAGTCCCAACGGTCGAAATCTCCTCCCCGGCGAAACAACCCGCCGGACTCGCGCAAAGTCTCTTCAACTCGAGAAAGCCGCTCGTCGGGGGCGATTGAGACTTCCGTCCAGACACTAGATTTCCCCCAGCGCGGCCACGCCCGGCCGAATCCAATTCGGCGTTTCCAAACACTAGGGCGATATTTTAGGCGGCCCACTAGCCGGGCCAACGGCTGGGTCACGTGCAGGAAAGTGGTCAGAAGGCAAATCGCGGAAGAGCACTTCAACTCCGACCTGGTCCTGGGTTCGATTTTGGAACGAGTAGGTCTCTGATGCTCATGGAACGTCCAGCATCGACCAATCCCTCGCGCAATGTTTCAGCGCTCAGAACACGTTTGGAGGCCCCGCGGAGACAAACCGGAATCTTCCTTTCAACTGTGCAGCGAAGCTGCGTTTTCGTAGCGCTTCTCGCTGCGCTTGTCCCGGCTATGCTGGGCCAGGAAACGGAGGCTGTGCCTCAGACCTTGCAGGTTTTCTCAGCTCCCTACTCGGTTTCAGGCGTAGTTTCGGACCCCAGTGGCGCGGTTGTTCAAGATGCCACAGTAACGCTGCGGAGCAAGCGTAGGGCTCCGGATCGATCCACGATAACCGATTCGCAGGGACGCTTCCTGCTCAGTGACATTCCCGCAGGCCGTTATGAGATCCGGGTTCGGCAGGAGGGATTCCAATTGAGCAAAGACCGCCTGAGAGTCCCTGGGCGCAACGCTGACCCACTAAAACTCGTGTTGAAGATTGATGAAGTTCACGAAGCGGTCACAGTCGACGGGAGCCAGCAACACATCAGTACTGAGATCGGCGACAACCTTGATGCTGTCACTTTGGATCCGGAGATGCTGGAGCAGCTGCCGAGCCTTGGCAATGATCCCGTGGAGGCTATTACTGATTGGCTGGAGATTATCTCGGGTGACTCTGGCGGCGTCAGCGTGATTGTGGACGGGTTGGAGGTGTCGGATCCTGGGCTGTCTGCGTCAGAGATCCAAGAGGTCAAATTCAACAAAAATCCGTACTCTGCCGAGTTCTCGGGACCAGGAAGCGGACGCGTTGAGATCAGAACCAAGGGCGGCTCCTCCCAGTACCATGGGAGCGTTAACTTTGCCTTTCGCGACTACCGGTTGGATGCTAGAAATGCCTTCGCGTTGGCGAGGCCGGAAGAACAGCGCCGTGTTCTTTCAGGTGATTTCTCCGGTCCTGTTGGGAATAGCAAGAAAACCACTTTTTTCGTGAGCTTGTGGCGCAGCGAAGACGACGAGCAGTCGCGATATCCGGCAACGATTCTCTCTCTACGGAACCTTAGATGCCGCAAAACTCTTTAACGTGGGAGTCATGTTTTCGGCTCGCTCGGGAAGACCATACACGCTTACAACTGGGCGCGATGATAATGGAGATAGCCGTGCTCTTGATCGTCCTCCTGGAATCGGAAGAAACAGTCTCCAGCGTCCCGCGTACGCCGGTCTACACCTGCGCTGGTCGAAGACTTTCCCGTTGCAGCGTGCAAAGAACGGCAAAGGAGCGCGCATAACGACCAGCGTGGACGCCTTCAATGTTCTTAACCGAGTTAACCGCACTAAATTGGTAGGAAACTTGAGTTCTCCCTTCTTCGGCGATGCGGTCTCGGCTTCGGCGGCGCGTCGGATGCAGCTATCGCTGCGCTTCCGGTTTTAGAACCCCACCTTCGCCTGCAGGATGTACTGTTTCTGCTGACGGCTATTTTGCAAACGGGCTACTGAGGAGCGAGGAACAATTTAAATCCCGTACGGGTCGAGATTCCGGCCTGGCCGATTTGCTGGAACAGGAAGCAGACTTCGTTTCTTTCGCCGTCTGAACGCTCGTACACCCGGACGACGGTGTTCCACTTGCGGCCCTCTTCCTGATACTGGGGCAGCCCCTTCTTGCTGAAGTGGCGTTCTTCCTCGGGGCCTATCGGGTCGGCAGAGGACCTCATGAAGATGGTTCCCACCAGGGGGTTGGAGAACTCGGGCGTTTCATCATCGTCTTCCCAAAGCTGTCCGGTAACAACAGCTTTGACGTCATCGCCACGAGAAAAGGCCAAGACCGGCTGTTGGTCTTCAAAACGCACTTCGATGTCGAAGTGACCTTTTTCAAGAACCGCTCCCTCAGCCGAACGCAATGCTACCGGTAGACGGACTTCTCCGGAATAGGAGGGGCGTGGATCAGCACCCTCCTGCGCCGCCAGCAGGCAGGCAACAGCGGCGAGGAAAAGAGTTCTTGCGAGCATGACACGCCGCCTCAGCGGCCTAGCATTCGCCCACTTGACACACCCGAACAGCGCCGATTCCCGAATCTCCTTCCGGGGTCGGCACTCAGAGGTCCTACTCCTTGGCTTCGACATGGGCGGCGAAAGTCTGGGTCACGATCTTTCCATCACGGATCACGAACGTATCGGTGCCGAGGACAAACTTGAGTTTCTCCGACTCGGCCGTCCAGACAATGTAAGCTGTCTCCCCGTCAACGATTTGCTTGATCATCTTGAACTCCGAGCCAGGCGGAAGCATTTCTCCAAAGAACTTTTCAAACAGCGGTCGGATCGCCGCCGCGCCTTCCAGGACGCCCTCGGGGGTAAAGAGCTTGCTTTCCTCAGTGTAATCGCTCAGTACATCATCTACGTCGCCCTTCCCGAAGGCCTCCAAATGGTGCGCCAACACGGCTTCGGTTTGTCGACTGATCTCAGCGCTGTCCCTAACTTCGGCCTGGGGCTGATCGACGGGCTGGTTATCACAGCCCAACGAAATCAACCCAACAGCTAGTAGTAAGCATAAGTTGTATTTCATCGTCCGTCCTTCGTGGAAGCGTGTGGCCCCAATGGGTGGAGGTGCTTGCTCCTGCCGCCCTTCGGCGGGAGAGAATACCCGAGGCCCCACCCTTCACGCTCGGGTCAGCAGTTTCGCCAGCTCGTGGCTTCGGTGTCCCGCATGTCCAACACCGGTAAGGCGCCGGTCGAGGCCCTGGAATCGATAAGTAAGCTTCATGTGATCGAGCCCCAGCAGTCCCAGCATCGCGCCCTGCAAATCATTGACGTGGAACTTGTTCTCGGCGGCCACGAAGCCAAGGTCGTCGGTCGTTCCGATGGCTTTTCCGCCGCGCACTCCGCCACCCGCCATCCAGGTCGAAAAGCCGTAGGGATTGTGGTCCCTGCCCAGCTTGCCCTGCATGACCGGAGTACGGCCGAATTCTCCGCTTGACACGACCAGCGTGCTATCGAGCAGCCCGCGCTGCTTCAAGTCTTCGAGCAGGCCGGCAACGGGCTTATCCATCTCCGAAGCGTTCTCCATATGGTTCTTGTCGCACTCGCCGTGCCCGTCCCAGTCGCTGCTATAAAGGTGCACGTAGCGGACTCCACGCTCGACCATTCTGCGCGCCAAAAGACACATGCGGCCGAACTTTTCAGTCGGCTCGTCGTCGAGCCCATACATCTTGCGTACATGCTGAGGCTCTTTGGATAAGTCGATCAGCTCCGGCGCCGCCATCTGCATCCGAAACGCCAACTCGTAATTCCTCATGCGGGCGTCAAGGCGCGTGTCGTCGCCACGGGTTTCCCGGTGACTTCGGTTCGCCTTCTCGACCCTGTCAAGGATTCGCTGCTGCCTCACCAAATCAATTTGCGGCGGTGGACTGAGGTTCTCAAACGGCACACCGCGGGTCGAGATCACCGTGCCTTGGTAGATGGCGGGCAAGTAGCCGGTCGCAAACAACGACTTGCTGGATCGCATGTGTCCATCGGCCATCACGACATAAGAAGGCAGGTTATCGGCCTCGCTGCCCAGCCCGTAAAGGATCCACGACCCCATGCTGGCGGCTCCGATGCGAATGGATCCCGTGTGGAGGTAGCTCAGGGCCGGCCCGTGAATAAACGCCTCGTGGTAGCAGGAGCGGATCACGGCCAAATCGTCGGCGTGCTTGGATAAGTGCGGGAAGAGGTCGGAAATCTCGAGACCCGACTCGCCATGCTTCTCGAATTTCCGCCAGCTAGCCAGCAGTTTGGCTTCGTAGGCGTCAATTTGGGCTAGCAGCAGGCCGTCTCGATAGCTTTCCGGCAGCACCTGTCCGTCGTAGCGTTCCAGGGCCGGTTTGTAGTCGAAGCTGTCTACTTGACTTAGGCCGCCCTGCAGAAAGATGAAGATGACGTTCTTGGCTTGGGCCGGGAATTGGGGCGCTTTGGGAGCCAGCGGATCATACGACGAAGGACCGCGGGCTGCCGACAGACTCTCTTGCTTCAACAAATGGCCCAAGGCCAGCGATCCGAATCCGAACGACGATTTCTTCAAGAACTCTCGGCGGGAATTCACCTCCAAGCTCCCTTGGCAAGCTGGTCTGCGCATTGGGTTCGCTCCCTTCATCAATCCACGAACAGAAATTCGTTTAGGTTGAAAACAGCCAAGCAGAGTTCCGTGAGCGCGGCCGCCCGAGGCGCATCGATCGTCTGCAAGGCTTCCGGCAACTCCGCGGGAGGCTCTTTCCAAGCGCCCTGCGCCCAAGCCGCTTCCAGCATTTCGAGATCGTCCTGCTTTTCTTTGCTCGTCGGCCCCCGGCCCACGGCGTGCCGCCAGGCGTTCTCTACCCAAGCCTGCGCGTCGTCTCCGTGGTCTTTGACCAGCCGGTCCGCGAAATGAAGAGCCTGCTGAAACGACATCTCGTTGTTCAAGAGCCACAGCGACTGAGGAGCTACCGTCGTCACGTCCCGGCGTTCGCAAGCAACGGCGGAATTCGGCGTATCGAACTTCTCAAACATCGGGAAATCGAAGTTCCGTCGCCTAAGAATGTAAATCGCTCGGCGCGTGTGGTCTCTGGGGTCGGCGTTCACCGTCCAGGACCACTTCCTCCTCAGGGGCGCCATTTCCGATTGCGACATCGCCGGAAGCACAGGCCGGCCCCACATCTTTGTGTTTAGCGTGCCCGCAACCGAGTGAATGCCATCCCATACGGCCTCCGCTTCCAAGCGCCTGCGGTTCACGCGCCAGAGGTAGGAGTTCGTCGGATCCTTCCGTGTGTTCCCCTCGTGCTGAAACTCGCTGGACCTTTGGTAGGTCGACGAAAGCATGATCAGGCGGTGCATCGATTTCAAACTCCAGCCACCCCTTACAAACTCAGTTGCCAGCCAGTCCAGCAATTCAGGATGGGTGGGCGGCTGGCCCTGGCGGCCGAAGTCGTTCGAGGTGCTTACGATTCCCGCACCGAAGTGCCACTGCCAGAGCCGGTTGACCATCACGCGAGCCGTTAAGGGATGGCGGGGATTTGTCAGCCAGAGCGCGAACTCTTTCCGATAGCGGGGCCCGTAGCGTTCTTTAGGCTCGAAGTTCACCCCGTCGCCGAAGACTCGGGGAATGGCGGGGCCCACCTTCTCTTTGAGCTGTCGGACCTCGCCGCGATCACGGACGTGTACCGCCTCGATCAACTCCGGCTCGACGTGGCCCAGCACAGTCGCCGAAGGGGTGTCGAAGAAGGTGTCGTACTCCACGTTGTGCGACGGCTCCAGTGTAGGGATGCTGATGACGGCTTCCGCCAAGCGGTGGACCAGAGTTTCGTACTCGTCCTTCTCCGCGGGGGTCATGTACTTTCGCAGGTCCGGCCTCGTGCGTTCCCCGCGATCGAACTCTAGAAGGGCCTCGACCGCTTTCTCCAAGGGTGCTGCGAGCTTTTGCTGCCCTTCGTTGCGCTCGTCTTCCGGCACCTCGTAGGCCACGACGACTTCCGGCGAGAACTCAGCTTTCTTCTTGTCGGTAAGCCTCTCCTTCACTCGGTCCTCGAACAGGCCGTACGCATCGCGCGCTTCATCGAGCTCGATGTAGCGGGGAAAGTCATCTCTCCGATGCAACACCGACAGCGCGGTAACCACGGGAATCGTGACCGGTTGGCTCGTAGCAAAGATGGCCTGCATCGAGTAGTAGTCGCGTTGCGAGAAGGGATCGAACTTATGATCGTGACAGCGGGCGCAGCCGAGCGACAGCCCCATGAACGCCGCACTCGTCGTATCGACCCAATCGGTTAGCCTTTCGTAAAGAAGCCGGGGCGTGTCGAGGTTGGATTCCGCAATGACGGGGCCGAAGCCGTACATGCTGGTGCCGACGCGCGCCTCCAGGTGTTCCAATTTCTCCGGCGGGACCGCGTAGTTGCTTTCGAACAGATCGAGATTATCCGGCCACAGCTCGTCGCCCGCGATCTGTTCCTGCACGAAACGGTCGTAGGGCTTGTCTTCGTTGAAGGATTTGATCACGTAGTCCCGGTAGCGCCATGCGTTGGGGACGTAGATATCCGACTCGAAGCCCTCGCTGTCGGCATAGCGCACAACATCGAGCCAGTGTCGGGCCCATCGCTCGCCGTAGTGGTCCGAAGCCAGCAGTTTGTCGACCAGCTTTTCGTAAGCCTCTGGCGAGCTGTCGTTGAGAAACTCATCAATTTGCTCGGGGGTTGGAGGCAGACCAATTAAATCGAAATAGGCGCGGCGCGCCAAGGTAACCCTACTGGCCGCCGGCGCCAACGCAAGGTCCTTCTCTTCGATCTTCGCCAGGATGAACGCGTCAATCGGATTGTGAACCAGGTTGGCGTATTTCGCCGGCTCGGATACCGCCGGACGGCGCGGTTTCCGAAAGGCCCACCACTCTGGTTCGGTGTGCTGTGTTGTTTCTGCCGCGGACCCGGGCCAAGGAGCGCCTCGGTTGATCCATTTGGTCAGGGTCTCGAGGTCCCCGGTGGGCAGCGGCTCCTTGCTGCCGGGAGGCATCGCCAGATCGCCGACGTGAGCAGCGACCTGATACAACAGGCTTTCGGCCGCGTTTCCCGGTGCCACCGCGGGGCCCCGACTTCCACCCTTGAGAAGTGTCGCCCGCTCGCGCAGGTCCAGACCCGACATCTGCGCCGAGCCATGACAAGCCAGACAGTTCTTCTCCAGGATCGCCAGCGCGTCCTCGGCAAGCGACGAGCCCGCCGCTGCGGAGGTCGCGGGCACCGCGAGCCACAAGCCCCCGGCCAGGGTTACGAGGCAAGCACGAAAACTAGCCACAGCCACTCTATCTCCGTTGGCGCCCGGCATGCCCCAGGCCCAGCAACACTTTACGGCGGAAATGCGCGAAAGAAACGGCTGACACGCCCGCGTTCACAGGCTGCCCTATTCGCGCCGACAACCACACTCAGTATAAGTCCGGCGTGACTTTGAAAACAAGAATGGGAGGGCGCGTAGGGGCGCGAAACGGGTGCGCCTCTGCAGAGCGAGTCGAGGGAAAGATAGACCCGGGTACCACAATGAGGTGCGTCTTTACGTGCTTGGCACAGGTGCGCTGCGGGCCTTCCATCCTCAGAACCCGCTATTCCCTTCGGGGTTACCCGGGCAGAAACAAGTATAAGGCCCCTGCCTGAGTTGGTCAACGCGATTTTTCGCTCTTGAACGAAAGGTCACCGGCCACCAGCCTGCACCACGCAACCACTTCGGTCGACTCGCAGCTTTCGCATCGGCTGGATGTCAACAGCTAGATCCGCTTGGTGGCCCCAACACAGCCATACTTTCGAAAACACCACACTTGGGTCGCGCACAGGTGTCAAACCCCCGAGGCTTCTGCCGGAAGCCGGCTTGCTACAGTAGTGCCTTTCGCGGGAATAGAGTCGTCACATGGCTCTTGTTGACAGCCGAGCGCAAAGAATCGGGATGCTGACGGCGATGTACTTCGCCCAGGGGGTTCCCTGGGGGTTCATGACGATCGCCTTGATTTCCTACCTCACCGAACGCGGGACGGGGGACGCCGAGGCCGGTGAACTGATGGGCTTTGTGCTGCTTCCCTGGACGTTCAAACTCATCTGGGCGCCGATGATCGACACGATGACGATTCGTTCGATGGGCCGGCGGCGTCCCTGGATCATTGGCGCCGAGTTAATGATGGCGGTGTCCCTGCTCGGCATTCTGGCTGTGGGTGATCTGACCGAGAACCTGAGACTCCTCGGGTGGATGTTTTTCGTTCACAACGTTTTCTCTTCCCTGCAAGACGTCTCGACGGACGCCCTCGCGGTTGACGTATTACCGCCCGAGGAGCACGGGCAGGTCAACGGACTGATGTGGGGATCGAAGTTGATCGGCAAGGGCGTGGGCGGCACCGTCATGGCTCAGGTCATCCATGGGTGGGGGCTTCCGGCGGCCGTCTTGACGCAGATGATTGTGCTGCTGGCCATCATGCTGTTCCCAATGTTCCTCTTGGAGCGGCCGGGAGAGAAGCGCTTTCCGTGGAGCAAAGGACAGGCCACGCAGGTCGGCTCGCCAACGAGTCTCCGCAGCCCGGTTGCCGTGCTTCGAGATCTGCGGAAGGCGTTCTCGCTGCCTACGAACTCGGTGTTCTTCGTCTTCGGCACAATCAGCTTGATCGGCTGGGGAGTGGTCGAGGTGATCACGAAGACCTTGTATACCCAGCAGCTTAACTGGACGTTTGTGGAGATCTCGAATATGAGCGGGCTGGCGGTCTTCGCCGAGATGGTAGGAGCGTTCGGAGGGGGCTATCTTGCCGATCGCTACGGCAGGCGGAAGATCATTACCGTTGGCTGGGGCGGATACGGACTGCTGGCGATTCTGTTTGGCGCATTGCCCGGTCTCTGGCGCGAAGAATGGTTTGCGGCCGGCTATTTGTTCCTCAATCCTGGAATTCTCGCTATGGGATCCGTCGGGTTTCTTTCGATGTCAATGAGAATCTCGTGGACGAAGGCCGCCGCCACCGTGTTCACGATCTACCTGACCGTCGCGAACATCGGGCACGTCATCGGCAACTACTGCGTGGGGACGCTGCGCGGGACGCTTGCTCTCTCCTACGAGGAGTGTTTTCTGGCGGTCGGTCTCTTGATGTTGGTCCCTCTGCTACTGCTGTCGGTTGTTCGGATAGAGCAAGTCGATCGAATGAAGCGAGCAATTGCTTGAGCGCGTCAGCCCGGTCTGAGTCGGCTGGTATATTAGAATGTTAGCGGAAGGTATCTTCTTTTCTAGAGTTAGCCATGAACACCCTCCCAAATCTGGTTCTCGCAATCACATTGATCTCTTCGTGGAGCATTGCCGCGGCAGCGGAAATCCGCTTCAACCGTGACATCCGGCCCATCCTGTCGAAGAACTGCTTCCAGTGTCACGGTCCGGACCGCAACGCACGCCAGGCAAACCTTCGTCTCGACAAAGAAGAAGAAGCCGTCGCGGCAGGTGCCATCAAACCCGGTGACCCGGACAACAGCAAACTCGTCGAGCGGATCCACGCCTCCGAGCCGGTCCGGCTCATGCCGCCTTCTTGGTCCAACAAGAAGCTCAGCGACGCGCAAAAGGACCTGCTAACGCGTTGGATCAAACAAGGTGCGCAATACGAACTTCACTGGGCCTACATCAAACCGGAGCGACCCGAAGCGCCCGAAGGTCCCGCCGCGATCGACCAGCTCGTCGATAAGAAATTTGAAGAAAAGAGCCTGCAACCTGTCGGCCAAGCTGACCGCCGCACGCTTGCCAGACGCTTGAGCCTTGATCTAACCGGACTGCCGCCTTCCCCGGAAACTGTCGCCTCTTTCGTCAACTCCAGCGACGCTCGCGCGTACGACAAGCTCGTGAAGAGGTTCATGTCATCGCCCCAGTTTGGGGAACGGATGGCCGTCCACTGGCTGGACCTCGTGCGCTACGCCGACACCATGGGATTTCACGGTGACGTGCCGATCGACATGCATCCGTTCCGGGACTACGTGATTCGTTCGTTCAACGACAACAAGCCCTTCGACCAGTTCACTCGGGAGCAACTCGGAGGAGACCTCCTACCGAACCCAACCACCTGGCAGCGGGTCGCCAGCGGGTATAACCGCCTTAACCGGATGACCAACGAGGGTGGCGCGCAACCCGGGGAGTACTTGGCAAGGTACCTGTCCGATCGACTTCGCGCGACCTCGAGCGTTTGGCTCGGTTCAACCCTCGGGTGCGCGGAATGCCACGATCACAAGTTTGACCCCTTTGCGACCAAGGACTTTTACCAGTTCGCCGCCTTCTTCGCAGACATCGAGGAGGTCGGTGTCTACCCGGGAACTTGGGACTTCGGCCCGCGAGTCCGAGTGCCTACTCCCGAAGGGGAAAACGAGATCGCCGGAATCGATCGCGAAATCGCCAAACTCGATCAAGAAGGCAAGGGACAGCTTGCCGCCGGTCAGACAGAGATGGCGGACTTCGCTCGCCACGTTCGGGAAAACATCGAAAGGTGGGTCGCGCCGAAAGTCCGCCAGCTTTCCGCGAAAAGCAAATCTAAGTTCCGCCGCCACAAAGACGGGACGATCGAGATCAAAGGAGAAGCCCCGGTTACCGACATCCATCGCGCCGATCTGAAGCTTGACTCGGGAAAGGTAACAGCAATTCGATTGGAAGCGTTTCAGTTTGATACCGAGAAGCGGTTCAACTTGACCGGCTTCACCGTCGAACTCCTGCGCCGTCGTTCACGACCGCAACCCCTTCCCATCGTGGCAGCGTTCGACAACGGCCACGACGATCGCCGCAACGCACTCTATGCCCTCGATGACCACAATCAAAGCGGCTGGGCCCAATCCGGCGAACCGGGGGACCCGTCGCCACAAGCCATCTTTCTTCTAGAATCGCCTTTGGAAACAAGCGTCGGTGACGCGCTTCGCGTCCGTATGTACTACGAATGGGAGCATGAGACTAAGGCCCCGAGCCGTTTCCGGCTGTCGGTTACCGATGCCGCGTTCCCTGAATTCGCGCCAGGAAAGAGTGTGCAAGAAGCCGTCCTGGCGAAAGGCGGTCTCACGGCCGACCAGCAGACAGCGCTCGAGCAACATTTTTCGACCACCACCAACGGTAACTCCAACTGGAAGCAGATTCGCGAGTTGGAGCGACAGAAGCAGGTCGTCGTCCAAGGGGGTGGAGACTGCCTCACCACGCACGCCGTCGAACCGAGGACCGTCCGGATTCTGCCGCGCGGCAACTGGATGGACGAGTCCGGAGAGATTGTCGAGCCGCAGGCGCCACACTTCCTCAAGCAGATCCCCATTCGAAATGGGCGCCTCACTCGCCTTGATCTCGCCGATTGGCTCGTGGACCGCGACAATCCCCTAACAGCGCGCGTCTTCGTCAACCGCCTGTGGAAAACGTTCTTCGGAACCGGGCTGTCGAAGATCCTCAACGACATCGGGTCGCAGGGGGAGGCGCCCCAGAACCAGGACTTGCTCGACTGGCTGGCCGTTGAGTTTATGGAAAGCGGCTGGGACGTCAAACACATCGTGCGTACGATGTTGCTCTCCGAGACCTACCGCCGTTCGAGCGAGGCGAGCGCGGAGTTGAAAGCCGGCGACCCCTACAACATTTACTATGGGCGCCAGTCGGCCACCCGCCTGGACGCGGAGTTTATCCGCGACAGCGCCCTAGCCGTCAGTGGCCTGCTGAACCCCGCAATCGGCGGCCCCAGCGTCAAGCCTTACCAGCCTCCCGGCTATTACGAGGAACTCAACTTCCCCAAGCGTACCTACAAGGCTGACCTGAACGAGAACCAGTTTCGCCGCGGCCTCTACACACACTGGCAGCGGCAATACCTCCACCCATCGCTGATGGCGTTCGACGCCCCTTCCCGTGAGGAGTGCGCCGCCGACCGTTCTCTATCGAACACGCCGCTCCAGGCGCTTACCCTGTTGAACGACCCCACTTACGTAGAAGCAGCGCGGGGGCTCGCAAAACGGATTCTGAAGTCGGGCGAAACAGGCACCGGCGCGCGCCTTGATTTCGCCTTTCGGCACACGTTCGCTCGAAACGCGCAGGCTGAGGAACGCGAAGTCCTGGCGCAACTCCTGAAGAGCCAGCGCGAGCATTTCACGAGCCACCCAGAGGACGCCGAGGATCTGCTTTCAGTCGGTATTTCAGAGGTCCCTGAAGACTTGAACCTCGACGAGCTCGCTGCCTGGACCAGTGTCACGCGAGCAATCTTCAACAAACACGAGTTCATCGTGAGGTATTAACCCGTGGTAAGAGTAAGTCCAGCCAAAAAATGGGGACTGCCATCCGATTTTGCGGTCCATCTCTTATTAGAATCGAGTACTGTCACGAACGGAAAATCGGTGGCTGTCCCCATTTTTTGGCTTCTTGTGTCACTGCACTTTCATCATGAGATGTTACGGGGTAGACGATGAGAACCAACGATTTTCACCTCCAGACCCGCCGGGCCTTCCTTGGCCGCACGTCGATGGGCCTCGGCTCAGCCGCATTGGCCTCTCTACTCAAACCCGGCCTGTTCGCTGCCCGGCCAGGCATCACGGGCTTCCCGAACTACGACGCCAAGATCAAGCGCGTAATTTTCCTTTGCATGGCCGGCGGGCCGGCTCACCTTGAGCTACTGGACCACAAGCCCGAGCTGGTAAAGCGCGACGGCGAGCCGATGCCCGAGTCCGTCACAAAGGGCCAGCAGATTGCCCAACTCCAGGGGAATGAACTGCGCATTCTGGCGCCGCAGAACCCTTTCAAGCGCTGGGGCGCGTCGGGCCAGCACTTCACGTCGTTGCTGCCTCACATTGGAGGGATCGCCGACGACATCTGCATCATCCGATCGCTGCAAACCGAGCAGATCAACCACGACACGGCCCATACGTTCATGAATACGGGCAACCGCCTGCCCGGACGACCCAGCATGGGATCGTGGATCAACTACGGGTTGGGTAGCGAGTCGGAAGACCTTCCCGGTTTCGTCGTACTGACCTCAGAGGGCGGGGCTCAGTCTCAGCCGATCGCCGCTCGTCAGTGGCATTCGGGTTTTCTGCCCGGCAGATACCAGGGGGTCAAGCTGAACTCGAGCGGCGACCCGGTCAACTACGTCCGCAACCCCAAGGGCGTAAGCCGCGAAAACCAGTCCCAGCTCATCGATACGATTACGAGCCTCAACCGTATCCAGCAGAATTCGATGGAAGACCCCGAGATCTCGACTCGCATTTCGCAATACGAGCTGGCGTTTCGCATGCAGATGAGTGTTCCCGACCTGGTCGACTTCAGTAACGAGCCCAAGCATGTTCTCGACATGTACGGCACCAAGGGCGGGGACGGCACGTTTGCGTCGAACTGCTTGCTGGCCCGGCGCCTCGCCGAGCGCGGGGTTCGCTTCATCCACTTGTATCATCGCGGGTGGGACCATCACGGCGAAATCAAGAAGGGCATGATCGAAAGTTGCGGCTATGTCGACCAAGGCTCCGCGGCGCTGGTGAAAGACCTAAAGGACCGCGGCATGCTAGCCGACTCGCTCATCCTCTGGTGCGGAGAGTTCGGCCGCACGCCCATGTCGCAAGGCGAAGAACGTTCGCTTCTTGGACGCGATCACCACATCAAGGGCTTTTCTATGTGGATGGCTGGCGGCGGGATCAAAGGCGGCATCAGCTACGGCGCCACGGACGACCTCGGTTATAACGCCGTGGAGAATGTTGTCCCCATCCACGATCTCCACGCGACCATGCTGCACCTGCTCGGCATCGACCACAAGAAACTCACCTACCGCTTCCAGGGCCGCGACTTCCGGCTCACCGACGTCCAGGGCCACATCGTGCGGGATATATTGACGTAGCGCCGTGTACCCTTGTTGGGAGGACCCGATCGCCTGGCGTTGGCGAGCACCCAGTGATTTACCGACCCCTTCCATAGCATGAGTCATGCACCAATCGGCGCCCGGACGTAGCGTACGCATTCTTGCGTGCCGTGTCGCCATTCGTGGCGACATCAAGATCGCAGCTCGCAGCGAGGCCACAGCTTTGTGCGGGGAGATAACGGGGAACAATGCTCGAGCTGGTTCCGATCGCCCCTCGTTATCGACGAGTACCTCATGGGGTTTCAATCTGTAGCAGGGCCCATGGTGGCATTGGGCGACGGAGTGGTCTGGAACCCGACGTATCTACACTTCTCCATAGCGCTTAAACTCGGTGACCCTTTGTGAATTCGGACGAAACAACCAAATCATCGGCTTACGACTGCGTTATTGTTATGCCGATCTACAACGACGTAGATGCGGTTACTCTGCTCACACCAAGACTGGATAATGCTCTCGCCGAAGACGGGTACTCCGCAAAACTACTGCTAGTAGACGATTTCTCGCGACCATCTGTCGACCCGAGCGCTCTCCGGCAAGGGTTGCGTGCCATACGGTTAATTGAAGTCGTTCGCCTTCGGCGCAATGTCGGTCATCAGCGGGCGATCGCTGTCGGCCTCCTTCATGCACTGGAGACTGACGAGTTCAAATGGGCTGTAGTAATGGATGCGGATGGCGAGGACCGCGCCGAAGATGTTCCTCGTCTTTTGGAGACAATTAGAAATGATGCGGAAGATATCATTGTGTTTGCAGAGCGGACCCGGCGCAGTGAAGGTCTTTTATATTCGATCCTCTACTTCCTTTATAGGTGGACACATTACCTGCTCACGGGCATTCCAGTGCGCGTGGGAAACTTCTCCGCCCTCGGGCGGTCAACTTTGACCAGCCTTGCCGTAGTGTCGGATCTCTGGAATCATTACGCAGCCGCAGTCCATAGCGCATCCATCCCTTACAAACAGATCCCAACACAGCGCGGCGCCCGCCTGGCCGGCCGCTCCAGGATGCATTTCGTCTCGCTGGTGTTGCACGGCCTCAGTGCGATCTCCGTGTTTAGTCCGTTGGTGGGGGTGCGCCTCTTGGTCGCCATTTCGATTTGGGGAGGCGTAGTTCTTTCGCTGACTTTAGGGACCGTCGGATTGCATGTACCCAGGATTTCCATTTTGGCCCTGGCACGGTGAAAGTATACACCCGCGCTGCCCCGAATACCACGTCTTTTCGCGCTGAACCCTGCACATGACCTCCGCCGGTAGGCGCCAGGGCTCGTCCATCCGCTCACAGACGTTGATTGAGCGGCCTGAACGGCGCTCCGGCCGACACTGCTCCTTGCGAAATCTTTTGGAGCCGAAAACTGTTGATCCTCGCCCGGTCAACGCTACCCGCTTGGCAGCGGCAGCGCCCAGATCCTGTGCAGCATGTCGCCGAACAGCCTGCGGTTCAGATACCCCTCGGCCAGCAGCAGCCAGTAATACCGCGCGTGCTTGACCAGCCGACCGCCGGTCTTCATCAACCTGTGTTGCAAGCTCGTCAGCGACCAACTCTTGATCCTGTTCGGCAGTCCGAGCCGCCGCCACAAGTTGCCCAGGTTGTAGGCCAGCACGCTCAGTTGTAGCCGTACCTCGTTCGCCCGGAACCGATGGCACGACAGCCTTGTCCAATGCGTGGCCTGTTTGCCTTCCTTGATCCACTGCTCCGCCGTGCCGCGCTTGTTGTAGAAGCGCACCACCGAGCGGCTTGGCAAGCTCATGCTCGTCACGATGAATCCGACCCGCGGGAACAGCTCGCCCTGGTGATGCTCGACCTTGGCGACGATCCGCCTCGCCTGCGACCAACTCTCCGCCTGATAGCGAAAACTCTTGTAGCGCACCAAGGGCTTCCGGGAGGGCCTTCCCGGCGGCCGAAACAAGATGTCTTCGATCTCCAACTCCAGGCTCTTGTTGGCCGGAATGCGAATGGCGTACTGTACTCCGCGTTCCTCCGAAGCCTCATAAACTTCCGGCTTGGCAAAGGCCGCATCGCCCCGGAAGGCGACCTGCTTGCCCGCAGCCTGTTGGCGCTCGATCTCCGGCAACAATAGCTCATCCCAGTCCTCGGCGCTGTGCACGTTGCCGGGACGCAGCTTGGCAGCGAGGCAATCACCATGACCGTTGAACAAAAGTAACGGGTGATAGCAGACCGACTCGAAGTGTCCGTTGTAGGCACTGCCTTCCTGTTGGCCATGGACCGGACTCTCGGTGGAGTCCATGTCCAGAACGACCCGCTCGGAGTCGTCGAACGCTTCCGCTTGCCCGACCAGCTCTCGGTTCAGCGCCATCAGCCCCAGCAGGTTCTCTTCGCTCGCCAGCATCTCCGTCTCGAAGCTGTGCAGCGTCGAGGTCAAGGCCGCACCGCGATCCCAGATCTTCTGCGAACCGATCAGCCGAAACGTCGGATCGATCGAAACCCGCTCGGCGTCGTTGAGGTCCTCGTAGCCCGCCAAGCGGCTGTAGACCGACTGCCGCAACAGATCAGCGAGCGTGAACTGCTTGTTTGTGCCTTGCCGGGAGTCGCTGAGATGCTCGTCAATCAGTTCTCCGAGACC
This sequence comes from Bryobacterales bacterium, assembly GCA_965222095.1. Taxonomy (GTDB): domain Bacteria; phylum Acidobacteriota; class Terriglobia; order Bryobacterales; family UBA6623. Next base: position 90,066 of record CBDCTD010000002.1, on the reverse strand, counting down.
GAGCCGTTCGTCCAGTTCGCGAACCAAAATCAGGCCACCGTCGGAAGTGACGTGCGATCCCTGGAAATCGACTTTCAACAAGCCGTTGAAACTTAGCTGGAATGGCTTGGTTTGTTTTTCACCCATTGGGTGTTGGCCTCCCTGGCGTCCTCATCGGGCTCTAGCCCCTATGAATAAAGACGCTCAAGGCCGCTGGAAGGTCGGGATGTCAAACACCAAATTGAAAATGCGGGTGTACTCACTGATTTCAGCGTGCCCATGTGGACACTGGCCACTCTTGTGGCACTGCTTGTTTTACTTCTGCAGCTCTGCCTGTTCGTTGGCCTATTTCTCTTTCTGGGGCTTAACCGAAGGAACTTCACGGACTCCGTGCCAGTCAACGAATATCAGGTGTTAATAGATGACGTTATTAGAGCGGAGGTTTAGTTTGTGCAGCTTTACCTACATTGGGCAAGAGTTGGAGATATTCAGGCACGCCAAAAACTGGAAAGCCTATTGGGCATCCCGCGTGAAACCCTTCCTCGCCGGTGATGTGCTGGAGGTCGGAGCTGGAATTGGAGCAAACACGCTACTGCTGCGACGGCACACAGACGGTCGCTGGGTCTGCTGTGAGCCAGATCAAGCCTTGGCAGCTCTCCTCTGCAAACAATGCGAAAGCCTTTCGACGCATCACCCTTTTGAAATTGTTGAAGGGACGATCCATGAGCTTCCCGTCGAAACGGCGTTTGATACCATTCTGTACATTGACCTCCTCGAGCACATCCAAGAGGACGCGGCTGAATTGAGGACAGCCGCCTCGCGTCTGCGCCCCGGAGGTCATCTGATCGTCCTCGCGCCTGCCTGGAATTTCCTGCACTCGGAGTTCGACCGCTCGATCGGCCACGTGCGACGCTACACCAAAAGGGCCTTGCGGGGCGTGGGGCCACCAGATCTGGAGCTTCGATGCCTCGAGTACCTGGACAGCCTGGGGATGCTCGTGAGCGCGGGAAACAAGCTCGTCCTGCACAACTCGCTTCCAACACACCGACAAATTCGCTTTTGGGATAGCGTCCTCGTACCTTTGTCTCGCGGACTTGACCCCTGGCTGAATCGCGCCATCGGGAAATCCTTGCTAGCGGTATGGCGACAGCCGGCCCGCACCTAGCAACCATGACATTTAACGAGTACAAATGAAAGCGTTGTACGCGAACATCCTTAGCGGAGCGCTCCGCGCCTTCGTCGCTGCCGGCGCCTTAACCGCCGTATCCCTATTTCTTTATCTCATGGCGTTTAATCAGTTCAGTTGGTACGACGACGAAGGCTACGTCATGCTGACGCAGCAGGGCTTCAATAACGGTTATGCTCTCTACGACGAAATTTTCACTCAATACGGTCCAGTTTCTTACATCTTCCGAGACTTCATCTACCGAGTAATTCCCGACTTGTCGGTCACTCACGACGCCAACCGCATGATATCTCTTATCTTTCTACCTGTTGGCGGCCATCCTTCTTGCAGCGGCCACCTATCGCCTTACACGCTCCGGACCCCTGGCCGTAATTGTCTTGGCCGGCTCTACTCTCGAAGCCGGAACGCCGTTGCAAGGCGAGCCGGGTCATCCACAAGACCTCATTGCGCTCCTGCTCGCATGTCTATTGGTGGCCGCGACCCTAAAGGGTAGGTCGTTCATGCGTCCTGTGCTGCTGGGTACACTCCTCGCTGCGATAACCATGACCAAGATCAACGAGGGGATCTACCTGCCCCTGGCACTTTTCCTGGCCACCCTCTTCTCCGTCCCGGGGTTGTGGGCCCACTAAGGATGATCGGGGGGGCGATGGGGCAAGACCCATTCCGCGATTACCTTACAAAGTCGTACGTACGCGCCATACGACTTGGTAAATTTGCCATCTATTTGAAAAAGGACTCACAGCCCCGGAGACCATCCAATATCTGGCTGCTGTATGGAGCGCGTGACTTCGCTACCTCTAGTGACACGCTTCCACCCAGGATTTCCGATTTAGCTGCTCTGACGGCACGAGTCTACACCCTCACCCGGCGAAGCGCAACCATTTCTCCACCCGGTAGAGGCGGCGGCTGAGGCGGGACCGATCGAGCCCCCTTCTTGCCCCTCATGGGGGCTGATCCGCCGCTGCGAAGTCAATTTCGCAGACACCCCTCCGAGCTTCCGTCCTCAGTACACAGATTTCGCATTCGCCAAGTGCGGTGCTACCCGCCCGGCACAGGCAGCGCCCAGATCCTCCGCAGCATGTCGCCAAACAGCCGCCGGTTCAGATGTCCCTCCGCGAACAAGAGCCAGTAATACCGCGCGTGTTTAATCAGCCGACCGCCGGTCTTCATCAACCGGTGCTGCAAGCTCGTCAGCGACCAGCTCTTGATCCGTTGCGGCAGCCCGAGCCTCCGCCATAGGTTCCCCAGGTTGTAGGCCAGCACGCTCAGTTGTAGCCGTACCTCGTTGGCCCGAAAGCGATGGCACGACAGCCGCGTCCAGTGCGTGGCCTGCTTACCTTCTTTGATCCACTGCTCCGCCGTGCCGCGCTTGTTGTAGAAACGCACCACCGAACGGCTCGGCAAGCTCATGCTGGTCACAACGAATCCGACGCGCGGGAATAGCTCGCCCTGATGGTGCTCGACCTTGGCCACGATGCGCCGAGGTTGGGACCAACTCTCCGCCTGATAGCGAAAACTCTTGTAGCGCACCAGCGGCTTGCGGGAGGGCCTTCCCGGTGGCCGAAACAGGATGTCTTCGATCTCCAGCTCCAGGCTCTTGTTGGCCGGAATGCGGATCGCATAGTCCGCGCCGCGCTCCTCCAGCGCCTCGTAGATCTCCGGCTTGGCAAAGGCGGCATCGGCGCGCAAAGTGACCTGCTTGCCTTCGGCCTGTTGGCGCTCGATCTCCGGCAGTAGCAGCTCGCCCCAGTCCTCGGCGCTGTGCACGTTGCCGGGACGCAGCTTCGCCGCCAGACAATCGCCGTGCTGATTGAACAGCAACAGCGGGTGATAGCAGACCGATTCGAAGTGTCCGTTGTAGGCACTGCCTTCCTGTTGGCCATGGACCGGACTCTCGGTGGAGTCCATGTCCAGAACGACCCGCTCGGAGTCGTCGAACGCCTCCCCTTGCCCGACCAGCCCTCGGTTCAGCGCCATCAGCCCCAGCAGGTTCTCTTCGCTCGCCAGCATCTCCGTCTCGAAGCCGTGCAGCGTCGAGGTCAAGGCCGCACCGCGATCCCAGATCTTCTGCGAACCGATCAGCCGAAACGTCGGATCGATCGAAATCCGCTCGGCGTCGTTGAGGTCCTCGTAGCCCGCCAAGCGGCTGTAGACCGACTGCCGCAACAGATCAGCGAGCGTGAACTGCTTGTTTGTGCCTTGCCGGGAGTCGCTGAGATGCTCGTTGATCAACTTGCCGAGTCCGAGTCGCTCGTCCAACTCGCGGACTAGCAGCAGGCCGCCGTCGGAAGTGACGTGCGATCCTTGGAAATCGACTTTCAACAAGCCGTTGAAACTTAGCTGGAATGGCTTGGTTTGTTTTTCACCCATTGGGTGTCGGCCTCCATGGCGTCCTCATCGGGATCTAGCCCCTATGAATAAAGACGCTGAAGGCCGCTGGAAGGTCGGGAGGTCATACATCAAATTGAAAATGCGGGTCCACTTATCGACAGCCTCTTGGCCGGAAGGAAATCGTCCACACTTTCGTTATGGTTCCGGACCCGTCGGAACGGCGTTCTGCTGGGTCTTCAGAACGAGAAAGGCACGCAGCGCCAGCCGGCTCTCTACGTGGGGATCGACGGGGAGCTGCGCGGCGGTTTCGTTTCCAGGGGACTCACTGAACCACCTTTCGTTTCCGCCGCCCCCGTGAACGACGGTCAATGGCACCATGTCGTACTCCAAGTCCGAAAGACCCAACAGACGATGTTTCTCGATGAGGTCTCTCTCGGCACGGTCGATAGTCAATTTCAGTTGGAGGCGGTACCCGTTGCACAACTCGGTGCCGGCTCTTGGCGAGGTTTCGTTGGTGGTAACAGCGCCCGATGGAAAGTCTTTCGCGGTCGCATTCAGAATGTAGTTCTTGCTCCCGGCGTTGTCTCACCAAAAGTATTGGCCCTGCTCGGGCCAAGCCCTAAATAGTCCCATAGCGCAGACCCGAACCGTCGTTTCGCCCAGACCTGCGCTGTTTCTTTTTCCAGTCCGATGGGTCATGCACGAATCGGCGCCTGGACGTGGCGCACGTATTTTTGCGTGCCGTGTCGCCATTCCTGGCGACATCGAGTCACACGAACAACCGTGTCATTGAGCTCCGTAGCGCGCATCTAGGCGGGCCCAAAAACGCCTGATTTCTGCACTCGGTCGTCGCCCGCCAGATCCGCGGCCGTTCGCCGTCGCGCAGCGCCCTCCAATCGGATCGTGGTATTGTTTGGCGTTCAAGTCGGGTGCATGAACGATCAGCGCCCGAACGGTCTAGATGACACATGCCCATCTCTCCACTGGCAAAGAAGCCTCGTCTCCACACCGCGCGGCGCGCTCTCATTCTCAATGCTCCCGAAAGCTATCTGGAAACTTTGGGCGAAGTTCCCGCTGGGGTCACGATTAAACACAATCCAGCGGGCAGGTTCGACTTTGCCCACCTGTTTGTCAAGAACCGAAAGGAGCTGGAACGATTCATTGACCGTGTGCTCCGAGCCATCCAATACGATGCGATCCTTTGGATTTCGTATCCCAAGGGAACCTCTGGTGTCGAGACAGAACTAGTGTAGTGCGCCAACCAGATTGCAACTTAACCGTGAGTCGCTTCCTTAATCTGTTGGTGGGGCAGGGGCGACCTTTGCGATCCAAATGCACATGTTTCGGCGATGAAACGGAACCTTAGAAGCCGCGTTGACGCGGCTTTGTCTTCCTAGGCCAGCCGTTTTACGGCTGGTAGGCGGCCTATGCCGGCCCAGGCTGGCAGCCCGTTTTCAACGGGCTCCGCGCGAAAGCCTGGAATCGGGAGAGCGTTAAGTTACGGTATTATCGGTGCACTACACTAGATTTGAGACAAGCTGTGGAAGGGGCTGTCTGACAAAGGCATCCGACCGCCACCCAGGAGATCCGTAGCGCGACCTGGTGTTTTTCCAGTCCCCGCGTGCTGAGCCGTTACTAGGCCAGCCGTTTTACAGCTGCACCAAAGAGTCAGACATCGACGCCCACCATCGCGGCTCCGAGCGTATGGCATCAAGCGTCCTGGTGGCGCAGGTCCCCAGACCTGCCGTGTCGGTACTCCTACCGACACAGACAAGCCGTTTACGACTTCAGCTCCGGACATCGCTCCCTTTTTTTCGGCGTTTTTCTTGCGCTAGTGCTTACTATCATAAATAACCGTATGTATGAGACAATGCGGCATGGCAAGAATAGCCACGCGTATCAGACTCAGTACTGGGGAACGCCGGACGTTGGAGGGCTGGGGACGCGCGCACAAGAGCGAGCGCCGTGCGGCGGACAGAGCCCGGATCATTTTGTTGGCGGCGCAAGGGATGTCGAACCGGGAGATCGCCGCCCAGTTGGGCACGCGGGCCGCACGAGTGTCGAAGTGGCGTACGCGCTTCGCTGGCCAACGACTGGCCGGTCTGGCGGATGAAACGCGACCCGGCAAGCCGCGGCGATACGACGCTGACACCGAAAAACGCATTCTGCAAAAGCTGGACGACACGCCGCCTTGCGGACAGGCGACCTGGACGGCTCCACGGCTGGCCGCGGCGCTGGGCGATGTCAGCGACCAACAGGTCTGGCGCGTGTTGCGTCGGCGCGGCATCTCGTTGTGCCGGCGGCGTAGTTGGTGCCTCTCCACCGATCCCGAATTCTCGCGTAAAGCCGCCAACATCGTGGGACTCTATCTGCACCCGCCTGACAACGCCATCGTGCTGGCGGTCGACGAGAAGCCCAACATCCAGGCCCTGGAGCGCGCCCAGGGTTGGCTCAGACTGCCCGACGGCAAGGCTTTGACGGGTTTCTCGCACGGCTACAAGCGCCACGGCACAACGACCTTGTTCGCGGCCCTGGAGGTCGCCACCGGCCACGTCACGGCCGGGCATTACCGGCGCCGCAGACGGCGTGAGTTTCTTGACTTCATGAATCAACTGGTCGATCTCTACCAAGGTTTTGAGTTGCACGTCGTACTGGACAACCTCAACACCCACAAACCGAAACGTGATCGCTGGCTCAAACGCCACCGCAAGGTGCACCTGCACTACACGCCCACCTACGCCTCCTGGCTCAACCAGGTCGAGATCTGGTTCAGTATTCTCAGCCGTAGAGCGTTGCGCGGGGCCAGTTTCACCTCCCCTTACGAAGTACGCCAGGCCATCGACCGCTTCGTCCAAGCGCACAACAAAAACGCCGCCCCGTTCGAATGGACCAAGGCTAACGTCCAGCAGCGACCCCTTTCTCATTCATACGCTAATTTATGATAGTAAGCACTAGGGCTGCGCTACGACATGGTTTTGGCACGGAAAATCCGGCTTCGAGGACGCTTTTCAACACTCCCGCAAAACGCGGTCACAGACTTTTTCTATTTTTTCTCCTCGCCATCTCAACGACTTACGTCCGCTGACCCCTTCTACCCCTCAATCCGTCCCCTATTCTGGTACGGGGCCCAGAAAGCGGAATTTCGGAGGGATGACCCTCGTATTTCCGCCACTTTCTGCCACCGGCTCTTGCCTAGACCGCTGGAAATGCTGCTATGTCTCACAATTCAGAAGACTTAACCATCAAGCAAAACGCTCCCATCGGCACCCTACTCGGCTGCCAACCCACCGCCAGGTGACGAAAATCGTTCGCTAGCCCACTCCTAGGACGTGTTTTGTGCCCGCCCGGCGGCTTTTTTGGCCGAATACGGGGGTCAAGTTGGTCTCGAAGGCCTCGTGATTCTTGGCCATACGCGTAGCGGGCTGCTGGGGAGTCGTTTGGCCCGCGCGTGCGGCTGTTTTCAGCCAGTTGCAGGGCTAGGAATCGCGAAGGGAGGCCGGCGTCGAGCACCGGAAAGAGCCGTGCCCGTCAGGGCGCGGGCCCGCCCGCCATTGTGAGGGAGACCGCGAAGAACGACATCACGCTGGGGCCACAGGGGAAAATACGGAACAAACCCAATTTCTCCCAAGCCCATTGCAATCAATGAGTTCCGGTTTGTTCTGCGCGCCACGGGCAAGATTGGCGACGGGGGGGCACGGGGTAAGAATCGCGAAGGGAGGCTGGCGTCGAGCACCGGAAAGAGCCGCGACCGTCAGGGTCTGTGAAAAAACCGGGGACACTGTCCGAAGCGCCATGCACGGACGGGGCGCTTTATCAATGACTTGCGAGAGGCGCGGGGACTGGAAGGTGTGAAAAAATCAGGGGCTGTCACAAGCGGCGTCCTAGAAGCCCGAATGGGGACAGGCAACCAAGCGAACCTTGTCCGCGCCACGGGTTTTTTCCTGTCGGACCCCCGAACGCGGAACCGTCCTGGGTGCCTGTCCCCGTCCCCAATGACGACTCCGCCGCGGGCTGACTGTCCCAGCATTTTTTCACACCTTGCTCTACCCAGGGGTTTTTCACAGGCCCGTCAGGGCGCGGGCCCGCCGGATGGGCACGGTTCCGGCTCGGCCCGAAGCCATTCGTTCACCGCCCGACAGGGGCAGTTGACCCACCCGCATTGTCAGGGAGACCGCGAAGAACGACATCACGCTGGGGCCACAGGGGAAAATACGGAACAAACCCAATTTCTCCCAAGCCAATTGCAATCAATGAGTTCCGGTTGGTTCTGCGCGGGCAAGATTGGCGACGGGGGGGCACGGGGTAAGAATCGCGAAGGGAGGCTGGCGTCGAGCACCGGAAAGAGCCGTGCCCGTCAGGGTGTGTGAAAAAACCCGGGACACTGTCCGAAGCGCCATGCACGGACGGGGCGCTTTACCAATGACCTGCGAGAGGCACGGGGATTGGAAGGTGTGAAAAAATCAGGGACTGTCACAAGCGGCGTCCTAGAAGCCCGAATGGGGACAGGCAACCAAGCGAACCTTGTCCGCGCCACGAAGACGGCCGGGTTTTTCCCTGGCGGACCCCCGAACGTGGAACCGTCCTGGGTGCCTGTCCCCGTCCCCAATGACGACTCCGCTGCGGGCTGACTGTCCCAGCATTTTTTCACACCTTGCTCTACCCAGGGGTTTTTCACAGACCCGTCAGGGCGCGGGCCCGGCGGATGGGCACGGTTTCCGGCTCGAAGCCATTTCACTGTTCGAGGAAGGTACTTGACCCACCGGCGATGGTGGTGAGGGAGACCGCGAAGAACGACATCACGCTGAGGCACAGAGAAAAAAATACGGAACAAAGCCAATTTCTCCCAAGCCAATTGCAATCAATGAGTTCCGGTTGGTTCTGCACGCGCCGCGGCCCGGGTAAAAGGGGAAAAGCGGGCCGACGTCGAGAGCCGGGGCACTCCTGTTTGTCCTAGCCGCCGGCAGGCGGCTCTCACAACGTTTGAGCCGCGAAGCGGCGCCGGAATCTAGCCTAGGGTGGAGCCGGAACGGCGGAACCCTAGGGTAGGAATTGAACAGAGTCGAGCCCTGAAAGGGCGGAAGGAACGATGGGGGAAACCGGGGCGGGGAAATCGGGACAGCCTCGACCGAAACTGGGGGGCAAACCGGCACAGCCTCAGTTAACACCATGGGCCGCGGGCATCTTTCCGGGCCTGCACGACACAACGGCTCGCAACATTCCATTAACGCTGGCCAGGGGCGTCAGCCCCGGCTGGTCGCATCCTGGTCCGTTCCTTTCGGCGCTCGGCCGCTCCCAGCGGCCGAGCGGGGCCTGGGGTGGGCCAAAAAATCGGCCGTGCCAACGGGCCGATCCCCCTGCTACCACTCCCCGAAACCAGTCACGGCAATTCGAACTTTCTAACTCGCGCGCCATCAGCGAAATCGTCCTGCCTTGACCATCTGACTCTCCCCGGCGATGTTACTCTGGGCCCGTAAGAGCGCCGGCCTTCAGGGAGCGACAGACCGGCGCACCCCGGCCGGGATGTAAGTCCTCCCCATGGCCTCCGTCGGTGAGCCGATCACCCGACCGCGTTACACAGGACAACGGGATCGATCCCAAACCGTTTTGGCGGCTCCGCGCGATACCAAAGGAGCCGCACCCTATCAAGCCGCGCCCGGGGCGCCCCTCGCGGGTCGCCCCGGCGTCGGCAACTATCTTCCGCGCATCGGACTACGCTCTTGGTGCGCCATGGACAAACGGGATCGCTTGTCCCTACTTGAGTCGTCACAAGCTGCGGCAGTAGGGACCGGCGATCTCGCCGGTCCGAGGGTCCGACACGTCGCCCCCGTGGAGGCGCCTGTCGCAACTTCCGGGTCCCTTCAACCTTTGTGGGGCAGCCGGCATAGCAGGGCCCAATTCGGGCATCCGTGGCCGCTAAGTGAACAGTACTAGCGTGAACGCGCCTCGAAGGTTGTGAGAGCCGCCTGGCGGCGGCTAGGACAAACAAGAGTGTTTATCCCCACTTGGGCTGCGCTTCGCGCCTTGTTGATGAGTGCGGCGAATTCACCTGGCGACAATGCCACTTACCGCGCCACTTCCCAGGCTAGGTGCTCCAGTTCGGGGGCGATCAGCTTTTCCCAGGCCAGGCGAACCGCCGCGGGCGACCCGGGAGTGGAGATCACGACCTTCCCGCCGTAAACGCCGGCCGTCGCTCGCGACATCATGGCGGCTGCGCCCACTTGCTCGTAGCTCAGCATGCGGAAGATCTCCCCGAATCCCGGCAAGGTTTTCTCCAGGCTGCGCTCCAGCACGTCGAAAGTCGTATCACGCTGGGAAACCCCCGTCCCGCCATTGAAGATCACGACCTGGACGTTCGAAGTCGCCGCCTCGTCAAGAGCCCCTTCCAGCTCCGCCGGCTCATCGCGAATGATTCGCTGGGAAGGGACTTGGTGACCAGCCGCCTCCAACTGGTCCCGAAGGTAGTTTCCACTGACGTCGGTTTCCGGAGTACGGGTGTCGCTGACCGTCACGACCATCACCGATACAGGCCCCCGCTGGGAAGCCTTCTTCTTGTGTTCGCTGCTACTCTTGGAGGGCATGGCAGATCTTTAAGGCGGCTTGCTGATCCAACTCACTCTATCAAAGGGCTGGTAGCCAACGGCCGCAAGTCTCGGCGAAACGGCCGCCGAGCCATGGCGCTACGGGATCTAATGGGTCGGGGAAATGTCGGTCTCGAAAGCCCGACACGGCACGCTGGAAGCATGCGCCACGAAGATCGGAAAGTTTATCTGGGGCAGCATATTAGACGGAGGCGTTGCCAGTAGCTCGGAGATCCTCAGTCATGCCGGGTGAAGGATGATTTTAGTTGACGCGGTTGACCCTCCGACCCTGAAACACCACTATGCAAGAGCGGCTTCAAAAGATCTTGTCGCGAGCCGGGGTCGCCTCCCGACGCAAAGCGGAGGAGCTGATTGGCGCCGCACGCGTGCGGGTGAACGGAAAAGTCGTCACGGAGTTGGGGTCAAAAGCCGATCCCGATCACGACTTCATCAAAGTTGATGGCAAGCTTGTTCGGCAGGCTCCCCGCGTACTCCTATATCTGATGCTGAACAAGCCCAAGGGCTGTGTCACGACGACCTCGGATCCCCATGGGCGACCGACCGTCATCGAGCTGCTCGGCCGCTACCGTTCGCGGGTTTACCCCGTGGGGCGACTTGACTATCAGAGTGAAGGCCTGCTTCTATTCACCAACGACGGCGAGTTTGCCCATCGAGTTCTTTCTGCCAAGAACCGAATTCCGAAAACCTACCACGTCAAGATCAACGGCAACCCGAGCGAGGAGGATCTGCAGAGGCTCCGAGCAGGTGTTCGGCTGGACGGAAAGGCCACCGCCCCGGCCAAGATCCGGCGCGTCAAGGCCGGCGACAATCCGTGGTTTGAAGTGACTCTGATTGAGGGACGCAACAACCAGATCCGGAGGATGTTTCGCCAGCGCGGTTTCTTGGTTGAAAAGATAAAAAGGATCAAGATCGGTCCCCTGGCGCTGGCCAATCTGCCGGTGGGCAAGACCCGGCCGTTGACTGAGGCGGAGGTCCAGCGTCTCCGTCACCGTTGGGAACGCAAGCCGGCTACCGCGGCGCAGGGACTACCCTCATGATGGGCGACAACGAAATCTCCGAACTTCTCAGATCCGCCAAAACGATTGCCGTCGTCGGTCTCTCCGACAAGCCGTGGCGTCCGAGCTACGGGGTGAGCCAATACATGCAGAGCCAGGGCTATCGCATCATTCCCGTTAATCCGCACATCAAAGAAACGCTGGGCGAGACTGCCTACGACCGGTTAGAAGACATCCCCGAAAAGATCGACGTCGTCAATATTTTTCGCCGCCCCGACTGCTGTGCGGAGGCGGTAGACGCAGCCATTCGGTTGGGCGTGCGATGCGTGTGGATGCAAGAAGGCGTGATCGACCAAGAGGCGGCCCGCCGTGGCGAGGAAGCGGGGATCGGGGTGGTCATGAACCGCTGCATCCTCAAGTACCACCGCCGGCTGCTGGGGTAGCTCTTGTTGGTCCTTCGGCACGAAGCCGTTCCTGCGCCCTTTCAGGGCTTGCCCGTCACAAAGGTCGGCGACGCGTGACCACGTGCCAGGGCGCCGCTACGGAAATGTAGCCAGGCAACGCATAACCCTGGGCGAGAGACTCCAAACGAACATGAGTACCAAAGCTGTTCCTGTCGAGCGAGATTTTCCGGAAGGTCCCGCCGTGCGTGGCCTCTTGCACCGCGCGGAGGCTGCCGGCGGGGACTCGCTCGTGCTAACGCACGGTGCCGGATCGAGTTGTGAGGCGCCCTTACTGGTGAGGCTCGCCGAGTTGTTCGCCGACGCCGGACTGACGGTCCTGCGTTGCGACCTACCGTACCGACAGCGGCGCCCCAAAGGGTCGCCTTTTCCTTCCGGCGCCGCGGAAGACCGAGAGGGATTACGGCGTGCGGTTGCAGTCGCGCGCGACTTTGCAGCGCACCGAGTCTACCTGGGTGGCCAGTCATACGGGGGACGGCAGGGTACGGTCTTGGCTTCCGAGGCCCCCGACCTGGTGGCCGCTCTGCTGCTGATTTCCTATCCCTTACACCCGCCTGGCAAGCCGGAAAGGCTGCGTACCGATCATTTCCCGCGCTTAGAAACGCCGGCTCTCTTTGCACACGGCTCGCGCGATCCGTTCGGCTCACTTGATGAGATGAACGAAGCGCTGCCGCTTATACCCGCCGGTCATCGACTGGTCGAGTTTGAAGGCGCCGGCCATGGACTGGTGCAAAGGCGCGAGGGACCTGCTGCACTGAAGGCTGTGGCCGGGAAGGTCGTTGCAGCCTTCCAAGAGTTCGTGGTGTCTTGATTGCTGTCGACCGGGCGCACACGCGGCCAAGTCGCCACTCACTACATTTTGCCGGCCGGTCACCTCAAGGACTTCCGAGACCCTGACGACTACGGATGAGTGCTCGGTCTACCTGGCGCTCACTCGATACCCCAAGCATTCTTTGTTTGCGTCTAAGGTCTTTGTTGTTCACACCTCGGCTGAAAGCCCGATGAATTTTGGGACTTTGGTACGCGCAAGTTGTGGCCGCTGTACCATTGACCGTCAAGCCTTACGTTCTTATTATCAACGTTAGACGTAACCCCTTGCGTACTCCAGTCTGAGCCTAAAAGGAGACTTCACATGACAACCGTCCCCTGGGTACTTGGTGTGCCGGCGACCGTTGGGTTGTCGGTCTACTATGTGCTCACCCAACCTGAGCTCATCGGCGAGCCAATCAGGCGAATGGTGAGTGAGACTCTGTATCCGATTTTCCAATATACCGCCTGGCTGTTCGGCCATTAAGACAAACAGAGCAACCGCGTATAGGTGTGGGGTGCGAATCTACTACCCCCCAGCGCCCCGCACCTGAAACTCTCCGGGTGTAGTCCCCGGTTTTTTCACACACCCGCGAGTGAACGGTCGTACGTGTCAGGGCCGGCCGATCGCGAAGGGGTGCGGAAAGGGAGCCCATCGTTGTGTGCGTGCGCGCAGAAGGGCGGCGGCCGAAGGGGACAGTCGTAGGAGTCTCAAACTAGCGAATGTGAAGTGTGGCAGCCCCGAACCGCTCATCGTCGAGGGTGTTCAGGAGCAGGAAACTGAGCTCGGAACGCCAGTGACCGTCCAAATTTCGTTCGTCGAAGTGCATGATATACTGGCAATTAGCGTCAAACGACCGCGGGCGGCTAGCTCAGTTGGGAGAGCGCGGCGTTCGCAACGCCGAGGTCGTGGGTTCGAATCCCATGCCGTCCACCAACCTCCCCGGCCGCTGAAAAACTGGCCCCAGCAGGAATCAAGAAAGGGCACGGAACGGCTACTCAACCAGCTGTGCTGGGAAGCTCGGATGAGGAGGTCGCCCGTGACCAGCCATCATTGTTGCGCTTGTCGTCGGCGTCGTACCCGTTGCCGCTCAGTCGTCCGTAGAATCGGGTACCGCGGCTCCGAATCTTACGCTGGACCAACCGATACGACTCGGCGATCACGCGGACCATCAGTAACTCGCGAGCGGGATAGCTACAAGGGTTTCCGTGTGCGTCGCATTCTTTCCTAGTTCAACTCGCTCGCAGGACTTCTCCATCGCGCTCAGATACGATGGATCGTCCTCAGCCCCAGCCTCGTGATTGATCACAGCACAGGCAACGTATTCTCCCGGAACAATGCCGCTTAGGGAAAAGTTGCCGTCCTGATCTGCCTGGGTGGCTCGAGTGAATCTTGAATGGGCCGTGCGCTTTGCCCGGCTGGAAGAAAAAATCACGACGGTCGCGCCAGGCGTCGCCTCTCCGGTTTCATCGTCTTCCACTACTCCCGCCAGTTGGGCGCCCTCGGGCGAAACGACCACTTCAACCCGCGTGATTCGATCACTGCCGTTGACGCTGAAGGCGCGATCGACCACGTCCATTCCTCTGAAACGGATCGACTTGGGATAAAAGTTGCCCGGCAGCACACTGACGGTTAACCGTGCCGAGCCAGGCGGAATCTGGCTGATTTGAAATGTCGAGTCCTCGTTCATCTCAGCAATCTGCCTCATGAAAACCGGGGGGATAATCTCCTCCGGCACAACGTGAAGCGAAACCTCACGAGGATCCAATTCAGCATCAGAACCCTCAGCGACTATCTTGCCCTGGATTTCGGCGCCATTTCCCAAGACCAACAGTGATCCCCGCACATCTCTGTTGCTGACGGTGACCGCGGCGCTGCCCAATAAGGTCCCGCCTGCTTGATCCGAAGAGGCGGACAACAGGTACTCGCCGGGGACCAGGTTCATCACTTCAAAGTTTCCGGCTGTGTCCGTCGTAGCGCCACCGGCCCGCTCGCCGGCCCATCCCTCGCCGGCTGGTTTGCGGCAATGGACTCGCACAGAAGCGAGCGGGCTTCCCTCCGGGTCCACTAAAGTTCCGCTGAGGCTGTAACTGCGGGCTTCCACCAGAACCATGTCGGCTCCCGTATACTGGGCACCCGGATGGACGTCGATCTCGGTTGCCTGTTGGGGGCTCGCAACCCCCGGGTAATAAGTTGGCACGGGGGTTGCCTTCTCGCCTCGGGGCACCTCGAAAGGCCGGTAGGTCGCGCTCAGGTAGTAACGGCCGGGAGGGATGCCAAACAATCGGTAAAGCCCGCGATCATCGGTCGAAGCATTGGCCACGGAAGCCAGCGTTCGTTTGCCCCCGACCGTTCTGACGCGTTGTAAGCTGACCTTCACGCGAGACAGCGGGTCATAGTCTGTGTCGAAAACCTGGCCTTCGATAACGCCCCCCGGGATCAAGTAAAAATCAATGTCAGGGAGGACTTGCCCGGGACGCACCGCAACTGGAGTTCCCGCAGAGTTGGTGCCGTGGCTGGGGTTACGACTGAAGGACTGGCGGACGAACCCGGTTCGAGTTCCAAAGATCCGATACCGCCCCGGCGGCACATCAAGAATCTGGTATTCGCCCTCGTCATTTGTTTTAGCCGCCAAGGGTCGCCAGCTTCGCCGGGTGTTGACTGAGTAGAGAGCGACTGTTGCCTTGGGCAGGCCGATCCCGGTCTCCGCGTTGAGAACCCTGCCTCCAATAACCGCGAACTCCCGCTCTCTATCAGATGAGTGTTGGTCGGGCTGGGCCAAATTCTGGCCAAAGGCAGGACACAAGAATCCCCAAAAAGCTGCGGCTACGAAAACGCCTGGGAAGCTCATCTTGCTTTGTCTGTGCGCAGTCTTCAGTATAGACTTCGCCAATTGGATGGCGGCCAAGACCCTATCCGACTGTGCGCTGTTTGGACGTGGCGATGAGTCGCACCCCGTCCCCCCCTAACTCACGAGAGCACGGTGTTGAGATGGCGTGACGCCGTCTCGCCGCGAGCGGTTATTAGAGCGGATTGGAGCGGATTGGAGCGGATTATCGCTAAAATTCTTTCCCATCAACCGAGGACCCCCTTTTTCTATTTCGAGCATACACTACAGGTTCAAGGGTTTTGCCGCTTCGGGAGCCTATGTTGTTGATTCTGTTGGGTCGGAATGTTGTGACTGATCGGGGCGGTCAGCAGATGTGGAGTCGTTTGCGGTTAGGAGCGGCCGGTTGAGACGCCTGTAACCGCCGGCCGCGGGTTCGGTAGAGGTCGCCTGCTCACCGAGCAGAAAACGGCCGGCGAGCCACGCGCTGAGGAGCTAAGTGCAGTATTCCGCATATACAGTTACGGGTCAAGCAATAGCGCTCATCCTCAAGACGGCGACCAGAGGCCTGCGGCACGGCGGTGACTGGCTGCAGGCTGTTGGGGTGAGGACCTTATACATCGAGACCGGCAGCCCCTGGGAGAATGGATATGTGGAGAGCTTCAACGGAAAACTGCGGGATGAACTGCTGAACGTAGAAGTCTTCGACACGTTGTGGGAGGCGAAGGTGTTGGCCGAGAGATGGCGCAGGGAGTACAACCAGCGACGGCCTCACAGCGCCTTGGCCTATCGGCCGCCGGCGCCGGAGGCCAGATTACCCAGGTCCCAGGACCAGAGTTCTATACCATGGAGTGGACTTCAAATGGTCCCAGGTCTAACTTAGAGAGTGGACTCGTTCCTGGGGGCAGGTCAAGACCGTGTGGGTATCCGCAACGTGTGTGGCGCGATACCGCCAGCATCCCGATTCCTATATCTATCGCGCGGTCAGAGCCGGCAAGTTCCGGTGGGCCATGCTCAAGTTACTGAACTTCTTGCAAGAGCATCTTCGCCGTGAGGGAGTTCGAGATCCCGAAATTTGGGAAACCGTTCGCAGAGCGCGGTGGCGCCACGACCACCCGCGGTTGCACCGCTTGGTGTGGCTATCTCGGCAACTCGCCAAGGTAGCTCAAAACCTGCCGGACGGATTTCGCCGTGTCGTTTCCCGGCTGAAATCGGCAACACTGGGTGATTCGAAGCGGTATTCCCTTGCACGTGCAGCGTCCGGGGCGCCTGAGGAAATCAG
Organism: Bryobacterales bacterium; assembly: GCA_965222095.1. GTDB lineage: Bacteria > Acidobacteriota > Terriglobia > Bryobacterales > UBA6623. Next base: position 73,598 of record CBDCTD010000002.1, on the reverse strand, counting down.
AGTCTCGCCGACCGGTAGCACGATCCGCATCGTACCCGGCGCCATGGACGGTTCGGTGGACATGGTGCAGCGACACGCCTGGTTGCGGAACATCTTCGTGCTTCGTGGGTGGGCGTCCGATGGGTCCCACCGCCAGCCCGCTGGCCAGGTGACGGTCTTCGTTGACGGCGAAGCGGATCACCACCGGCACACCGTGGTCAGCCGCAGCGACCTCGTTGAGGGATTTAATGCTCCATCGCTGGAGCAAGCGGGATTTCGTGTTAGCCTGCCGTCCCACATTTTCGAACAGAATTCGCTGCCCGAGATACGGGTATTTGCCGTCTCGTTACAAGGTGTAGCCTCCGAGTTGAGGTACCGTCCGGAATACACCGACGGCTCCCGGAAACGTAGGCTGGGCAACAAGACGGCGCAAAACATCAAATACTCCCTTGCGGAGGGTACAGACGGAGCCCGACTGAGACCGTTCATTGTTTCCCGCACCGGTGAAGAGATCCCTATAGTTCCCGGGGCTCTGGACGGATCAGTTGACCTCGTACGAGAACGCGGAGGGAATACCCGGTTTAGCGGGTGGGCGTCCGATGAGTCCCACAGCCACCCCGCCGACCAGGTGGCGGTCTTCGTAGATGGTGAAGCTGATCATGACCCACACACGGTGGTTAAGAGAAGCGACCTTGTCGAGGGGTTTAAGGCCCCGTCGCTGGGGCCAGCGGGATTCCATGTTATTGTGCCAAGCTACATCTTTGATCGGGATCCACCGCCCGTCGTGCGAGTTTTCGCTATTTCGTCGATTGGGGTGGTTTCGGAGCTGCGCTATCGCGCAGAGTACAGGAACGGTTCTCGGACGGTTAGGCTCGGCAACCGCTGAGTTTCAGTTGGCAGCAGCTTGTTGCTCGAGAGGCTCGATCCAAGATCAGCCGAATCCGATAGCTTTGTCCGACCGTTATCTCCCCCCTTTTCGATTCGCTGCAACCACTCTGTCGTGGGAATCTCGGGGGACGGACCAAGTGGAAGTGCGAGTCGGTGCCCCAGACGGCCTCTTATTTCGCCGCTCAGGCCCCATAGGCACAGCCAGGACCGGTACATGGGTTCACCACGAGATGGTGTTCTTTCTACGGGATGTTTCTGCCGATAAGCCCCTGATCGCTCGGAACACGCTGGATACTGTAAAAGTTCGAGTTCGGCGTGCACTTTTTGACCCACTTGGCCCGTTAGTTAATTAAGGGACAGCGGGACAACCAGTGCGGTGAACGTTCCGCCGGTATAAGTCGGGCATCACGGCGCCCGCTGGTCGGCCCCTGGGTCCAAGCTGCTCAGGTAGTCTTGCAGCAGATGAGGCAGCTGTGAGGTCAGGGCGGACGTCGACAAACCGAGAAAAACCGTGCTCGTTTCTCGAACTCTTGCCGAAGATCTCTATGTAATCAAAGACGAACGGAGTTCCTTTCATGATCGCCCCGTCAAAGGCGGAGAGCACGTCACACCGGGAGATCGCTCGCGACTCGGAGATCCGGGTGACGGGGCATCCGTTCGACCAGAGGTTCGTGCAAAGTCTGACGCGGTGATACATGAGAATGAGTCCGCGATGGTCATCTGGGTGCGCCAGTTTGGCCATCAGAAAAAGTGCCCTAGGGATTCGGTAAGCCGAAAGCGTCAATCGCCCTGAAAAAAAATCAGGATGCTGGCCCAGGTGTGGGTGTCTCCTGTTCGGGTAGGTCCCGCAGAAGGCCCTCCCGTAGGTGGGTCGCCAGCGCTTGAGCGGCGGCACGGTTCCCTTCGATGTTCCAGTGTTCATCGTTCCGCAAGTAGAGACGTTTGTTGTGCTTGCGAAAAACGGGCAGCAGATCCAGGTAATCGATTTGGTCCTTTTCTAAGAACTCTTTCAGACACTGTTGTGGTAGGTCGACGTCCATGTCGTCCGCATCCAGGCCGTTGAACGCGAGTGCTCGCTGGAGAAGCGAGCGGTCTACCTGATAGTCGTCGGGTATGATCATGACCATGAAGTCGGATCCCGAGGCACGAACCTCAGCGGAGAAGCGCGCGACGACCTTTCTGACGTCCGCCACGAGCTCCAGGAAATCATCCCGTTTCTCTTTACGAGACCACCAGATATGGTGCTTCCTACCCTCTAGGTACTCAATTTCCGCGCCGGGGCGGTCTTCGATCGGCCACATGCCTCCGAGATCGATGCCTCCTCGCTCACGAACGTCGCGCGTGGCCGAATCGAGAAGGACCTGGCGGCCGAGGTTCTGTTGTTCCCGTATCCGATGCAAATTACGCGCCAAGCGCCAAGTGTAACTAAGGCGTGCTGGTCCGTTTTCGACCCAGGGGCGCGAGTTATAGCGCGTCTGATCGGTGAAATCGTTGCTTACTAAGGACTTGACATCACCTAGATCGCTCTTTGACAAGGGGATGTAGAGTAGTGCATTTAATCCGGTGTGGTGGGGACGAAGAAGGCGCAAGCCGGCCTCTAGCAGTAACAGCACCACGAGCAGCTGAATCGGGAGGAAGACCAGGAATCGAACACCCTTTGTCTTATGAGGCATCATTGGGTTGGCGTCTCGTAACTCGTGCACGAGTGTCTTCCGTGGCTGCGGGTTATGGGCCCTATGACACGTTGGAGACAGAAGGCTGTCTCATTCCTGCGAAACGTGGTAGTTCTTACCTCCGCCTGTGAGCCGCCACTCATTATGAGCGGGCCGTCGGGGGCGTCTCTGTGGACTTCGACCCTTTCTACACCGTCGGTCGTCCACGATAGCCTCGTCACACCCTCTCTTCCAAAGTCTGAAATCGGAATAGGGTTCGGATCCGCACGAATCGAGCCCGTGGGACTGCTTCGCCGTAGCCGGTTTGCCTTGGCAGAATTGTTGGTCATGGCTTGCACCTTTTGACCGACTTGGCTTGCGAGTTCATGGCGACACCGCGAACAGTGCGGGAAACAGACAGCCGAAATAGTCAGCGTATCACGGCCCCTGCTGGTCGGCGCCTGGGTCCAAGCTGCTCAGGTAGTCTTGCAGCAAATGAGGCAGCTGTGAGGTCAGGGCGGACGTCGACACGCTGCGAAAACCATGCTCGCCAGTTGAACTCTTACCCAAGGTCTCTACATAGACACCTACGACCGGGATTTTCTTTGTGATCGCCGCCTGCAGCAGCCGGGGCTGGTACTCGATCGACCACGGGAAGACGGCAACTCTTACGCTCATCAACGAATTCCGTTGGGTGCGCTCGGTATCAACGAGGGTGAAGTGCTGTTCCACGGCCCGCGCTCGTATGGCGCGGCGGAACGCATCGACTTGGTCATTGTCGACCGTTGCAGTGAAGTGGAAATCCTCACCTTCACAGATCTCCGCCAGCGCCGCAGCGATCGGCCCCGCGCTCCTGACCATGAACCACGGGACATCGAAAAAGATCAGTTTCTTGTGTGGGCTGATCCCTAGCTGAGCGTGTAGATCGCCGTTCGCGCCGCTTCGATGCCTCGGGGTGGCCCGATTCGGGCTGATTCCCGCAGGGCTTTCCGTCACCACCACGGAGATTTCCCACTCGGAATCGCTCGGGGTCTTCACAAGCTGTGCGATGAGCCCAAGGTTGCCGGCGCCCGGATGCGGCGTCTGGACTACCAGTCGGGGTTGGCCCCCTGGGGGGGCGTCATCGAAATGCGCAGTCTCGATGAATGCATCCTGTCCGTAAGCTGCGCGAGCACCAAACTGTTGGTACCCACTTAGGTCGAACAGAGGCTTTCTCACCAGTCCGTTGATTCGCAGCTTCACGCCGAGGGGGATCACCATCAGTGCTGTTTTTAGCGGATATTGGGCCCACTGTTCAATTGAACCGATGCCCGAGTTGCGGACGTGTGCCCGGAGTCGCCTGGCGCAACGCTGAGCGGTCTGCTCTAGACGGCCCGATCTTCGCATTCGTCGGGCGAGGTCGACCTGCCCCCCTCCCTGGTGAGTCTCCAGCACGCGGTCTATCTCCTCCCACCAGCGGAGGTCCGACTGCCCCTCCTCGAATAGCGAGCGGTCAAGGCTTTGCAGGTTTTCAGACACGCACCCATTTCGATCGCACCAGAAGTAGTAAGACCCCAGCGTTTCTCCCACAATTCTTGCGAGCAGCTTCTCAAGCAGATCTCCCATCTGGTCGGCTCCGACACTGACATCGGAGCGCCAGATCCTCGCCAACTGGAAGTAAAACGACTTCCGAATTTCGTGTTCGGGGTAGTCAGGAACCCCGTGACCTAGCCCAAGGGCCGATAGCAGAGATTTCCGGGGCGTATCCGCGGCAATGGTGGGCTTGGGTTCCTCAATTCGCTGAAAGCTGTTTGCCCGTTCTTTTGCCAGAAAGGCGACCTCCGCCCGTAGAGAGTGGACCAAATAGCCAAGCTCGAGGTCGTCGTGGATGGCCGGACAAGGTGGATCCCAGTGAATGATCTGAGGAACGATTCTGCCCGAAACGTAGTGTCTCCGCAGATGGTAGCCTGGCGGGCGGTCGTGTGAGTGGACGACTCGGGCGCGCGGGTTGTACGCAATTCGGTGACCCGCAGCGAGGACTCGCACCGCCCAGTCCATGTCTTCCGCGAAACTCCCTGGGCGGAAAGGCAGCGCTTCCCAAACGCCTCGACGGAGCGCGGAGCAAACGTTGTTGAAACAGGTCACGCGCAACCGTTCCTCGCGGGTCAGAGACGAAAAACAATCCCAAGGTTGAACGCCGTACTTTTGAACGAAGTTGCCCATGAGCTCGCCGTGGGACTCGGTCTCCCAACGGCCCATAGGGTCGGCATCCTCGCGAGCGTCCATACGAGCGGAGACCCCAGCTACCTGATCGTCGGAGAAAGGTTCCAACAGCGCCGGCAGCCATGACTCGCCCACCGGCACGGCGTCTTGGGAAAGCAAGACACAGAACTCCCCGGAAGCCTGGGACAAACCGAAATTGCGCGTCCGGCCGTGGTCAAACGATTCAGGCGCGACCTGGAAAACGTTGGCTCCGAATCGGTGGGCCAGCTCAACCGTCGAGTCCGTCGAGTCCGTCGATCCCGAGTCGACGACGATGATTTCGTGGTAAATGTTGCGTTGGGCCCCAATGGCCTCTAAGGTGGAGGCGAATTCTTCACCGGCATTCTTTGTGGGTATTACAACCGAAACCATCGGATCGAGCCCGGAGGTCCCGCCACCGCTCGGCGCTTGACCTTCTTGTGGAACGGATCGCATTGGCTAGCGCCTAGGCCCCAGAAGCAGTTTGAAGACGAGAAAGTGGCTGACCAGAAGAGCGGGCACCAAGAAAGTTGGTATGTACCAGGCTGCACCCATCCCGGGAGCGGCCTGCTCTAGAGTCCCGCGAGTTACCGCATAGATCAAGTCCAGCGTTCCCACGACGTTGAACAACCACACTAGAGGCAACGCGATCCCCCAGCGGTTCCGCAAGCCAAGCAGCGCTAGGACGGCAAGCACTCCCGTGACCAGGTCGCCGTAGGCCGCCGGGTTAGCGAAAGCTTCGGGCAAAGGCCGCGCTACTACTCCAGGTACGAGAAACACCAGACCTATGTGCCTGAAGGCATGGGGAACAATCAGGGGGGCGAGGGCTTCTCGGACAGGCTTGCCGGCTAACAACGGCGAGATGAACCACTTCGCGATAAGACCGGAGACGACAAAACTCAGGAGGAACTGCAGCCCGAAGATGGCCATGCAATCCATATTTCACCTGCCAATCGTTTTAGCTGGCGCCCGCTGCCGGGAGTTGCGGTGACTATGTTGAAGAGACAAGAAGGGCCGCTAGTTCTGCCGTTCTGGCTCTAGCGCAACTCCATCCGCTGCATGCCTCGCGGGATCGTATCACAGCCGGTGGTAGAAATCAAAACCGGGTCCAATGTGGCCTCGCCCGGGGACGTGTCCCCTGACAGTCGAACCGGCGTTGCCTAGGGGAGTAGGTGAGCCTCCCCGGACGGCAACCTGACCCGCTGAAACGTCCGGATCTTCTTGACAATCCCTAATACCGTTGCTCGACTCGTAAGAAGAGGGCTGCGGCTAGTTAGTCCGCGGGATTCCCCTTGAGACCAGAGTAGGAGCCGACAGAGTAATCGCCGTTCCTTACCGCACGTCGTTCCGCAATCTACGGGCCGTGCCGTCTGGACGTCGAGGTAGATCTTTGCGCTGCGCGAGAAGGTGTGCCCTGCCGCAGCGTTGATCGTCTCCACGACCCTTACCAGGCCACCATTGCGTCCTCGAAGAGTTTCGCGAGATCCTCGGGGCCGGCCGGGCGAGGAGACAGCTTAGTTACGCGGTGCTGAGGTAGGGTTCCTTCGACGAGGGACGGGATGTGGTCAGAGGTGTAGCCCACGGCTTTCAGACCATTGGGAACGCGTAGACGGCGCATGAAAGTGACGATCCGATCGGCAAGGATTTTGCCGGCGTCGTTCGACCTCGCACGCGAGACATCAGCGCCCAAAGCTTCCGCTGCCGTCAAATGACGTTCGGGACACGCCTGCGAGGTAAAACGAAAGACCGCCGGCGCGTTCAAGATGACGGAGATTCCGTGAGGAACAAGGGCCTTCCCTACGTTATAGCCCGGGGGCTGATAGGTCTTGACTTGGCTCGAGACGGGGTAGGACATGCCGTGTGGAAGATGCACTCCGGCGTTGCCAAACCCCACTCCGGCGTAGGAGGCAGCCAGCAGCATCCTGCCGCGTGCTTCGTCGTCTCCAGGATCTTCGACGGCGCGGGGGAGGTACTCGCGTACCATCCGAAGAGCTTCCAAAGACCAAATATCGCTGATCGGATTCGATCCCTGGTAAGCGGGCCGTAGGATCGGTCGCTCGGGCCGAGGCCGCTCGGTAAAAGGGAGTGCCGTATAGGACTCGACGGCGTGCGAGAGCACGTCGAGCCCCGTTGCGGCAGCCACCTCGGGCGGCAGAGACCGCGTGTTCTCCGGATCGAGGATGCCGAGCGTCGGTTTCAGTCGGCGGTGCGCGATCCCGGTCTTAGCGTGCATTTCGACGAAATCGAAGATGGCGACTCCGGTCGTTTCACTTCCTGTCCCGGCGGTCGTCGGAACGGCAAACAGTGGTTTCAAAGGACCCGGGATAGGAAGTCCTTTCCCGATCGGCGGGTTGACGTAGTCGAGAAAATCAGCCGGGTGGCTGGAGTAAAGATTGGCGGCCTTGGCGGTATCGATGGTCGAACCACCCCCGACGGCGACGAATGCCTCGAAGGGCTCCGAGTTCGCAAATTGAATCGCTTCCTGAAAGGACTGATCGGTGGGCTCGACTCGAACCTTGTCGAATAGAGAATAAGAGATCTTTTGGTCTTCTAAAACTTCGCGGACAGTATGAACGGGAGGCAGGCCCGCCAGGTTGGCGTCAGTAAACACAGCGACGCGCCGTAGTCGTTGATCGGCCAGCTCCAGACCGATTTCGCGAGTGACACCCGCTCCGTAGCGGATGTTCGAGGTGGCCAGCTCGATGGCGGATTCACGTTCCATTCGAGGTTCCTTCGGCGCTAGAACATAGGAGAGCTGTCCAAGTTCGTTGGGGATTCACAACCGCGTTTGATCCCCGCACGAGCGGCAACCACACACGGTGCTGCTGATGAGCGATAACCGAACGTATGGGGAGAGGCTCCCTCCACGCGCGCTGACGGGGCTTCGAAAAAAACGGGGCGGTCCCGAACGAAGGGAATGCCCCCTCCATCTAAAAGGGTTTACACGGAAGCGAAGTGAAAGCGTCCTGGACGTTTCTAGATCCCCGCTCGCGGGCTCGAATCGCGGCCTCGTCAGGTCCGGTAGACCGTACCGTCCCAGGTGCCGACCTTGGTTTCTTTCTTCTCCTCTTCGCTGAACCAGTGGGCCGTCACCGCTTTGGTTTCCGTGTAGAACCTGATGCCGTCCTCGCCCATCACGTGAAGGTCACCGAAGAAGGAGTTCTTGTGCCCGGTGAACGGGAAGACCGACGCGGGAACGGGGATGCCGACGTTGACGCCGACCATGCCGGCCTGGCTGCGCCGTGCGAATTCCCGGGCGTAGTGACCGTTCTGCGTGTAAATCGTCGCGCCATTGCCGAACTCGCTGCTGTTCATGACGGCCAGGCCTTCTTCGAAATCCTTGACGCGTTTGATGCACAAGACCGGGCCGAAGATTTCGTCGATGCCCACGCGCATCTCGGGCTTCACGTGGTCGAAAATGGTTGGGCCGACGAAGAATCCGTCTTCGTAGCCTTCGACCTCGGCATTTCGGCCATCCAAGACGAGTTCAGCACCTTCCTCGACTCCCTTGTCAATCCAGCCGGTCACGGATTCTTTCAGGTCCGGCGAGACAAGCGGTCCGATTTCGGTTTCGGGATCCCACGAGGCGCCCATCTTGCGCTCGCGGGCGAACTTGACCAGGTAGGCGACGAGTTCGTCGGCCACGGACTCCTCCACGCACAGAGCGGGCAAGGCCATGCAGCGCTGCCCGGCGCATCCGAAAGCGGAGTTGATAATGCCGCGCGCGGAACGTTCGAGCGCGCAGTCCTTGAGTACGAGTGCGTGGTTTTTGGCCTCGGTGAGGCACTGCACCCGTTTGCCGTGAAGGGACGCCGTCTCATAGATATGCTTCCCCACCTCGGTCGAGCCGACAAAGGTGACACCCTTCACGTCGGGATGACTCAGGAGAACCTCGGCCTCCGTGCGCCTGCAGGTCACGAGGTTGACAACTCCGTTCGGCATGCCGGCCTCCTGAAGGAGTTCTAGCATCCTGATGCCGGTCTGAGGAACCATGCTGGCAGCTTTAAGGACGAACGTGTTGCCGGTAGTGATCGCCAGCGGGATCATCCAGCCGAAGGGAATCATCGCGGGGAAGTTAAAAGGCGCGATGCCGGCGAAGACTCCGATCGGCTCGCGGTAGGTGACGGTGTCATGTCCCTTCGACACTGTCATGAGCGACCGGCCTTGCATCGTGACCGGCACGGCGCAGGCCAACTCCACAACCTCGATAGCCTTCAGGACGTCTCCGCGGGCCTCTTGCAGGTTCTTGCTCATCTCCGTGGCCAGCAACGTGGCCAGCTCGTCCACATGCGCGTCGAGGATTGCCTTGTAGCGAAACATCAGCTGGGCACGCGCCCCCACCGGGGTGGCGGACCATTCCGGGAAAGCCGACTGCGCCGCGGCTACAGCGTCCTCGACTTCCTGGGCAGTGCAACACGGCGCTTCGGCCATAACGTCGCCCGTGCTCGAGTTGTACACCGGCATGTACTTTCCCGAGGATGTGTCACGCCATTCACCGTTGGCGCAGAACTTCAGTTTTCGGGGGCTGCTCTTGGTCTGTTCTTCTGTTACTGGAACGTCTTGGACGGCGGTGTTATTGGCCATGGTTCTCCACTCCTATGATGATGCAGGCTTGACGCCTTGAGGGATCCAGAGACGGGGCCCCTCTTACGATTCATGATAACACCCGCCGGCGGGACCCGGCCTCGGCGACAAGGCTGGTGGCGGGTCAGTTTCGCAGGCGTTTTGGGGCGACCCGCCGGAAATAGGTTTCGTTCAGCTAAACTGAGCCACTGCCCACGGATCTCGTCGAAAGCGGAGTTGGGGCGGAAGCTCCGCGCGGTTGCCGGGTTGAATTCTCCTCGATAACAACACCTCTACCAACCGCAGCAAGCGTCCCGCGAATCGTTGGTATCCCATGTGCAAAAGTGAGTCCGCCGAGTCGAGCGGTCCGTGTTACGATGTGGCCTAGGTCGAGGCGGCTGACTTCGGCCTGTCACCTGACGGAAAAGGAGGCAACTCATGAAGACATCACGGGCCGTTCAGTGGTTGCTGGTAGCCACGTTTTGCTCCACAGTTATTGCTCGTGCCGATTCGCATGCTCCGACAAGCGGATTTCGCGCGGAGTTTCTCGGCTATCTCGAGGGGACGGAGAAAAAACTCCTCGACCTGGCCGGGGCCTTTCCGGCGGAGAAGTATGGTTGGAGGCCGGCGGAAGGTATTCGGTCGGTGAGCGAGTCGCTGATGCACATTGCCGCCGCGAATTACTTTCTCGCTGGCGCGGTCGGGATGTCGATCCCCGAAGGGGTCAAACCGCAAGATTTAGAGAAGTCAATCACCGACAAGCCGGAAGCGATCGAAGCTCTCAAGAAATCGCTCGCCCACGTGCGCCAAGCCGCCCTCAAAGTATCGGACGATGATGGGGATAAAGCAGTCAACGTGTTTGGACGTGACAGTACCTACCGGGCAGTCTTTCTGATTATCGTGGGGCACAACAGCGAGCACCTCGGGCAGGCGATCGCTTATGCTCGCATGAACGGCGTGGTTCCGCCCTGGTCTGCGGGGGGTGGAGAAGGCGGCGGGTAAGCTGCATTCTTGACAAGGTTTTGGGCGCGCGCCAGCGCGGTGGACTGACTCTGTGAATCGCCGGGAGGAGGACCCGGAGAGCGCCTGGTTCGCGCCGTGTCCGTCGAGAAGCCCCTGGTCTGCCCCGTTTCAGTCCCAGCTCAAAACTACGACCGGCAAGATTGTCGGTCGCCACTAAGGAAAGTACGACTGCCCGGAATGGCGGTCGCCGCCAGAGCCCTAACCCTCCAACGACCGCGCGTCGATAAAACTCTGTAGGACCCACTCGGGCAGGAGTTGTAATCCGGTTCCCGAAACAGTTGCCGTGGTGAGCGGTCTCAACGGGACTAGACTCGTCGTGTATCCCGAATGCGGCGGGCAAGTTCGAACGCCCGAAAGGTGGCATTGGTGCTGGCCAACTCGCGCTTAACTCCAATGGTTGCGGTCGCAGCGGTCCGCGCTAATGCCGCGAGTCCAACGCGACGATAGTATGCCGTAGTCCTGATTGGGACTAACGGTAGATCAAGTCGCCCCACTGCAAGCAATCTGTGTCCTCAGAGGAACCTGGGACTCAGAAAGCGGGAGCTTGCCCGCCGGCCAGCGGAAAACGTCGGCACCGTTCGAGTAAAGCCGGGGTGTGAGGACCTGACCAGACGAGTATGGGACTAACTGAGGTGTTGCCTTCGAACGATGACGCGCCCTGGTTCGCGCTACGCGTGAAGCCTCGCCACGAAAAAAGTGTCTCTTTGGCGTTGGCGACCAGGGGGCGCCTAACGTATCTGCCGTGTCATACGGCTCCACGTCGGTGGTCGGATCGGACGAAGCAAGTACGTTTGCCGCTCTTCCCTTGCTACTTGTTCTGCCGAATGTGGAAAGAAGATCGGCTGGCGGTTCTCGAGGTGCCCTCCGTGCGGTCGATTGTGGGTTTTGGCGGCAGGCCCTGCGCCGTCGAGGAGGCCCAGATCCGCGACGTCCGGAGAGTGGAAGAATCGGGACTCCCGGCGATGCCGTGGCCCACTACACAGCTCGGCGAAAGGGTGCAACTTACGGCCGGCCCGCTGAGCGGCCTACGAGGCGTGATCAAGCAGTTCAAGGGAGTGGACCGACTAATTGTCTCCGTCGAGCTGCTCCAGCGGTCCGTGGCCGTGGAGATCGATCGCCGGTGGGCGATTCCGGCGGACTCGGGTGTGCCGACTTTCTCTAGGTGTAGAGGAGCGTTTGCGTCGGCAGTCGCCGGGACAGTGAGCGGAGCGGATCCCGTGGTGCGCGCCATCAGAGGGAGCCCAGCGTGACAACGACCTTTCTCGCGACGCGTCTGGGCGAGCGCTTGTTATCCGCAGCCGCCACCTTGGCGTTTCTTGTCTCTGGTGTCGGGGCTACCGAAACCGGAAGATCAGTAAACGAGTTGTTGAATAGCCCGCTCGGGAGCGACGTTGCCGGCACCCTTGTCCCCTCCACCTACGTTCTGGGACCGGATGACGAGGTCAGTATCCGCGTCATTGAGTCCGAGGAAATCTCCGAAGAGCCTTTCCGCATTGACCCAGGAGGCGACATTAGCCTCCCGCTGGTAGGGCGAGTGCGCGCCTCCGGGCGGACACCCCAGAAGTTGGAGACTGAGCTGACCGAACGCCTACGAGCGTTTATTCACGAGCCTCAGGTGCTCGTCCGCGTCACGCAGTTCCGCAGCCAACCGGTTTCTGTTATCGGGGCGGTCAACAAGCCGGGTATCCACCAGCTCGAGGGCCACAAGAGTCTGATCGAAATCCTTTCCTTGGCGGGAGGCCTGCGTCAGGATGCCGGCCACAGCGTCAAGATCACCCGCCGCCGCGAATGGGGACCCATACCGCTCAAGAGCGCCACGGATGATCCTTCCGGCCGCTTCCATATCGCCGAAGTCAGCCTCGAGGCTGTCATGGAAGCTCGCAACCCGGAGGAAAACGTGTTGATCATGCCGAACGATGTGATTTCGGTGCCACGGGCCGAGATGATCTACGTGATTGGGGGGGTCGAACGATCAGGAGGTTTTGTTCTCCACGAAAAGGAAAGTGTCACCGTGCTGCAGGCACTCGCTCTGGCGGGCGGGTTAACACGGACAGCCGCGAAGAAGAACGCCAAAATCCTGCGACCAGCCGAAGGCGACGCAGAACGGACTGAAATCATGATCAATCTCAAAGACATCATGACCGGCCGATCGCAGGACGTCATCTTAGAGCGGGACGACATTCTCTTCGTGCCTCACAGCGGAGGCAAGAGGGCAGTCCACCGGGGAGTCGAAGCCAGTATCGCCATGGTGACGGGCCTGGTGATTTGGGGTGTGGGCCGCTAACGCGGCTAGGAAGACAGATGGAGACACTTGGGGGACCGACTTCTGAGCGGCATTCTTTCGTACCTGCGCGGTCCGTCGGCGCAGCAGGTCCCCCGGCCCGTACAAGATATGTCGACGCCGTGGTGGATGACTACCTTGACGCATCGGACTCCGAAGGGCTCCTTGAGTACTGGCGGCTCCTGCGGCGTCACAAGGCGACGATACTCGTGGGAGCGTTTCTCGGGACTTTACTGGGCTTTCTGGTTAGCTTGCCGCAAACACCGATCTACCGCGCGCGAACTGCGATAGAGATCGAGACGCTCAATGAGAACTATCTGAATCTACGTGAAGTCAATCCCACGACTACCAGCGGAAGTGTTGCCAGCGAGTTGGACATTTCGACGCAGGTCAAAGTGTTGGAAAGCCGGTCGCTAGTCGAAAAGGTCATCGACAGGCTACAGCTTGACGAGCGTCCCGAGTTCCAGCACGCCCCGACGCGCTTGGCGTCCTGGCGGCGGGCCCTGGGCGTGGCCGGCAGCTCACCCGCCCCAGCACGCGAGCAGGCACTCGAAGTGGCTGCCGGCAACTTTCAGGTCGTTCCTTCGCGCCGCACACGAATCGTTGAAATCTTCTCGGAATGGCCCGACCCCGACTTGGCCGCTGACTTTGCCAACGCATTGGCGGAGACCTTCATCGAGCACAGCCTCGAGACGCGCTGGAAGTCCACCCAACGAAGCGGCGAATGGTTGACCAAGCAGCTCGAAGAGTTGCGAGTGAACCTCGAGAAGTCGGAAGAGAAGTTGCAAGAATACGCGCGCATCAGCGGGCTGCTGTTTACCGCCGAGAAGGAAAGCGTCGCCGAACAAAGGCTCCGTCAGCTACAAATGGAGCTTTCTCGGGCAGAGGCCGATCGCATCAGCAAACAATCGCGCTTCGAGATGGCGACCACGAGCCTCCCGGAATCACTGCCTGACATTCTTGACAACGGCCCCCTTGGGACCTATCAGCTCAAACTGACTGATTTGCGCCGACAGCTGGCCGAATTGAGCGCCAGTTTCACCTCCGCTAACCCCAAGATCAAGGTCGTGGAGGTCCAAATCGACCAGCTCGACAAGGTCGTTGCCACCGAGCGCGGCCATATCGTGGGCCGCATTCGCAACGAATACGAGACCGCTCGCCGCCGAGAAAAGCTGCTTAGAAGCGACTACACGAATCAGTCTCGGCTCGTAGCCGAGCAAGGCGGTCGAGCCATTCAGTACAACATCTACAAGCGGGAAGTCGAAACCAACCGTCAGCTTTACGACAATCTTCTTCAGCGGGTCAAGGAAGCCGGTGTGGCGTCCGCTATGCGGGCCAGCAATATCCGGGTCATTGATCCGGCGAAGCCACCCCGCTCGCCCCACAAGCCGAACCACGCTCTAAACGCCTTGTTCGGGCTGATGGCGGGCACCTTACTCGGCATTGTTTTCGTCTTCGTTGGGGAGCGGGCCGACCGCACGCTCAAGCAGCCCGGCGACGCGACCCAGTATCTGCGTGTGCCTGAGCTGGGTGTCATCCCGTCTTCGAGACGCGACGCGCCGGGGCCGAAGGGCTACGGCTACCTATCCGGCTCGAGGCGGCGTAAGGGACTGAACGGCTCGGTCGCCCCACGCTCAGAGAACGGGAAGCCGAAACGAGCCGACGTTGAGCCGGCGGAGACCGTCGAACTTACGTCTTGGCAGCGAAAACCGACGCTGATCGCTGAGTCGTTCCGCGCGACCCTCACCTCAATTCTGTTCGCCGGGGAGAACGGTACTCGTCCGCGCGTATTGGTTATCACGAGTCCCAGTCCCGGCGAGGGAAAGACCACTGTTGTCAGCAATCTGGCCATTTGCTTGGCTGAGATCAATCGACGCGCCCTGCTCATCGATGCCGATATGCGCAAGCCTCGCGTCCACAAGATCTTTGATATTGCCAACCGACACGGATTACGCGACTTGTTGCGGGAGTCCGGGACGATCGAGGAGCGTGGCTTGGCCGGCTTTGTGAGCGGCACGGAAATACCGGGGTTGTTTGTGTTGCCGAGCGGCTCACCGACCCACAGCATTCCGAACCTGCTTCATTCAGTGCGCACGCCCGAGTTGATCTCATGCGCCAAGGACGGATTCGACACGGTGCTGATTGACACACCACCGATGATGCAAATCTCCGACGCTCGGGTACTCGGGCAGATGGCGGATGCCGTGATCCTCGTCTTGCGGGCGGGCCAGACAACCCGGGGTACCGCCAAAGCCGCCTCGGAGCGATTCCTCGACGACGGCACTCGAGTCCTCGGGACCGTTCTGAATTCCTGGAACCCGAAAGCCAACGGTTACGGCTACTACGACAATTACTACTACGAGTCCCACTACGCCGAAAAAGAAGAAGAGAGGGGTGTGCAACCCTCGTAGCCGTTAAGTCGCAAGACTCGGCTCGCCCACAGCGCTGTTCGGCTTGCAACGACCCGCCGCTTGTTCAGTCTTACGATTTCCGCCCAGCCCCTATGCCCCAAGCGAGTGTCGAAACCGCGCGTGTGCCTTACTCGAGCCCGCACGTGGCCTCGACAGAGCTAGAGACGAAGCCTTTGGTTCTGGCGCATGTCTTCTACCGCCACCGCTATCGCATACTGCAGCTTGTTGCGGACACTCTGGCGGTGGCAGCGGCCTGGTCCGCCACTTTCGAATTGCGCGCGCTGCTGAATCCGTGGATGCCGATTTCACTGACCAGTACGCAGCTATTGGCGGCTGCGCCTCCGCTGTCGGCAGTCATCGTCCTTTGGATCGTGGCGGCCGCCTACCGCGGCCTCTACAGCTCCCGAGGTTCGTCGACAGCTTCGGCCAGCCTGGCTCGAGCGACCGAATCAGCCATTGTAGCCGGCGCACTTACGATCGTCGCTACGTTCTTCTCGCGCCAGGTAGGGGCGGACCTATCGCGCTCTTTCGTTCTGCTGTTCGCACCGCTCAGCTTCGTGATGATGACTGCGGCGCACTACCTGGCGTTGGTCGCCGCCGTCCTAATTGAGCGAAGGTGGCCGGCGCCGGAGCGAGTAGCTGTGGTAGGAGCGGGCGTTCGGACCAGGGGTCTCGTCGATCGCCTGAGGAGTTCAGGGGGAAGTGGACTGGCGATTTCGGGGGTGATCCTGCCGCCCGGAGTTTCCGAGGAGGGTCTCGGCAATCCGGTTCCCGTCCTGGGTCGCCTCCCGGATCTCGCCGCACTGATTAATCGTCATGGTTTGGACCGATTGATCATCGCCGATGGGCATCTGACGGAGCCGCAGATGGACGAGTGCGCCGGCACGGCCAGGCGGATGGGTGTGGTTGCTAGTCGCGCGTTTGGGTTTCCGTCGCCGAGTACGCGAGTTTCTCTCAACGAGATCCACGGCCTGCATCTGCTCGATCTGCGAGGGGTTTCGTTCACCCGCGCCCAAGAGTGGGTCAAGCGCGCCTTCGACATAGTGGCCGCCGGATTGCTTCTGATCGCTCTATCTCCTCTGCTGGTCGGGCTTGCGATCCTAATCAAGCTCACCTCGCCCGGACCGGTGTTGTACAAAGCGCCTCGGGTGGGGCGTGGCGGCCGCCACTTTGTCTTCTTGAAGTTTCGATCGATGTATCACGGCCAAAACGAACGCTGGCGCGTAGCGGGGCAGAACGAGCAAGACGGCCACGTCTTCAAGATCCGCAACGACCCGCGGGTGACGCCGCTGGGGCGGTTCATGCGCCGCTATAGCTGGGATGAGCTGCCCCAGTTCGTCAACGTCCTGCTTGGCCAGATGAGCTTGGTCGGCCCGCGTCCTCTGCCGGCGCAAGATCTCGAACTAGATGGGCAGAGCAAAGACTTCGCGGTCTGGACCACGGAGCGCTCCCGCGTGGCGCCCGGCATAACGGGGTTGTGGCAGATCAGCGGGCGTAGCGAGCTGCCTTTTGAGAAGTGGGTGGACCTCGACATTCAATATATTCGCAACAGGTCATTCGGGCTGGACTTGCGGATTCTACTCGAGACCCCCCTGGTAGTGTTCACGGGACGAGGAGCATGCTGAGCAGTTCCGCGGCCCCAGCCGTCGCGCCGGGAGGAAACGGCCCGTGCGCGGGACCTAGCTCGCCGACAGGCGATGGCTGAGCTGGGCAGGAGAGTGCCGTTCGCCTTTGCCGAGGGTTCAGCCCTTCCCCAACTCCGAAAAACTGTTACCGGTACGACGGCGCGCAAAAGCTTGTGGGCTCTCGCCGACCAAGGCGCCCAGAGCGCGACGAACTTTCTGACATCGCTGTTACTAGCCAAGTTATGCGCCCCCAAACAGTTCGGCACCTACGTGCTGGCCTCATCGGCGTTGCTGGCGGGCAGTGGTTTGCAAGGAGCGCTGTTGACGGGACCGATGATGGTTCTCGGCGCGGGGCGCGACGGGGAGGATTGGAAGAGCTATGCGACCACGTTGGCCATAGCACAAGTCTTCTTGGGGATCTTGATGGCGGCGGTCGCGCTACCGGTGGGCTGGCTTGGCCTGGGGGACGATCTGGGGCCGGCGTTGTCGGCCATGTCGGCGGCTCTCCCCCTCGTACAGGCCAGGGAGTTCTGCCGCCAAGTGCTCTATACCCGCCTGCGCGCCCGAGAGGCGTTCTTCAACAACCTTTTCTATTCCGCGGCGCAGCTTACGGGCGTGATCTTGCTCTGGAGGCTCGGCGAACCGGGCTTGACCGGCAGCGGGCAAACACCGGCCGCCTTGTGGCTGACGGCACGCAACGTTTTCCTAGTCATGGCCATTGTCTCGTTGGCCGGCGCTATCGTCGGACTCTGGCAGATTCGCCGCGATCTGACACCTCGCATTGCTCGAGCCCGCCGGGATCTGGTCGAAACCTGGCACTTTTCCCGCTGGAAGCTGGGCAATCAGTTCGGAGTCCTGTTGGCAGGCCAGGCCAGTTTGTGGGCGATTGGAGGCCTCGCGGGGACTGCGGGAGTTGGAACGGTAGCAGCGGCAAGACTGGTGTTCGCGCCGCTTCAAATTCTTGGGCTTGGGGTGCCGAAAGTGCTCGATCCTCGCGCCGTTCGACTCTACGAGCGCCAGGGTGCCGGGCATCTGAGGAATTTTCTCAAACGATTGCTGCCGCTCTGGAGCGCGCCGTTCGTGGCCTACGGGCTGATCGTGCTGGCGGCTCCCGAGTATTGGCTAGGGCTGCTGTTCGGTGAAAAGTACGAGGGGGCAGGGGCGATCGTGATGCTGTGGATGCTGGCCTATTTACTGCTTGGGCTTCGGGTGATGCCGGCGCTAGCGTTGAATGCCATGAAGCGGCCGGACGTGATGCTGTTCGTCAGCATTCCGGTAGGCGTAGTGACGGTCCTTTCAACAGCGTGGCTGACCGCTTGGGCGGGACTTGACTGGGCAGTCGGCGGCCGCGTGATGGGCGACCTTCTGGCGCTTGTTGCGACCGGGTTCTGGGCTCGCACTCTCTTGGCCCGCGCGTCAAAAAGCGAAGCGGTGACCGGCTGAGAGCCAAGATGGCTGGGTCTCGCCCGTGTCAAGGATAAGGATGATGATTCTACGTTCGGCTGACGCCTGTCGGCTCGGAGCCTGCCTTGGGTGGGAACTGGGCTCGGTCATTGTCCCCTTGGGAATGCCGCGAGAGCGGGTGCAGAGTCTGCTGGGGTGGAATCACAAGCCCGGCAAGGGAAGGATCTGTACGAGGCAATCCTAAGGTCTCACCACGATAGGGTACCGGGACGGCGGCATCCTACCCCCAACCGCCGCGCCGTCCGTCTCCCGTTGACTTCTGGAATCGGCGAGGCCGGGTTCCTCTGAGCTGAGACGGAGAGGGGGCTGCCTCCCTCCTCGATGTCCCTTTGGGAGAAGACACACTTTTGGAAGCCCTGACAAAAGAAGTGCCTGCGGGCACAACTGCCGATCGACTGCCGGACTGCTCGATCTGCGGATCGTCCGAGAGCGCGTTGGTGCAAAAAGGCGCCCGCCATGCCCCCGAGGCGGAAGTGAGGCGTTGCGACGCTTGCGGGTTAGTGTTCTTGTGGCCTAGACCCCATGCCGATGAGCTCGCCGACTACTACGAAGCTTGCTACCGCGAAGACTATGGAGACCTCCCCGCCGAGAAGCGCTACCGCGAGGATCTCAGGGAGGCTCGGAGACGGGTCGAGCGTTTGTTTCCGCTGCTGGAGCCCAGCCCCCGAGTGCTCGAGATCGGTTGCGGCACGGGAGCGTTCCTTGATGCGGCTCGCCCCTACGTGGAACAGCTCCAAGGCGTGGAACCTGACCGCGAGTCGAAAGCCTGGATCGAAGGGCGGAGCGGGTTGCCCGTTGTGAGCGACCTCGAAGCCCTACGACAACAGGAAGCGACCTTCGATCTTGTCGTCATGTTTCACGTCTTGGAACACCTTCCTGCTCCGGTGTCTTGTCTGCGGTCGCTCGAGCAGTTGCTGGGGGTTGGGGCCAAGGTCGTCATCGAGGTCCCGAACGTGGACGACGCGCTCGTGAGCCTCTATGAAATCCCGGCCTATCAGCGCTTCTACTACCAAAAAGCACATCTTCTCTACTTTTCAGCGGACACGCTTAACCGCACGCTCGATCGGTCCGGTTTTGGGGCCGACATCCGCGGCCTGCAGCGCTATGACCTGAGCAATCACATGCGCTGGATGCTCACCGGCCAACCCGGCGGACAGGGGTTTTACGAGTCCACCTTGCCTGACGCTGTAGGTGCCAGTTATGCCGAGGCCCTGATCCGAGCCGGGCGCTCCGACACCCTCTGGGCGGTCGCCCAACCTAGGCAGATAGAGGGGCAACTCGACTTCTAAGGGAGATACCACATGATCGAGAACTTCCGGGATAGAGACGATCCGCGGCGGGAGCCGCCGTGGCCGATCGCCAGACCGGTGTTTGTCATCGCCGAGATCGGCATCAATCACAACGGCGATGTCGACCTCGCCAAGCGATTGATTGATTTGGCCAAACAGGCCGACTGCGACGCGGTCAAGTTTCAAAAAAGGACGATTGACGCCGTCTACCCCGCGGCGCTTCTCGATTCGCCGCGCGAAAGCCCTTGGGGGACGACGCAGCGCAACCAGAAACAAGCCCTGGAATTGGGCAAAGACGAATATGACGAGATCGACGCTTATTGCCGCCACGTTGGCATCGAGTGGTTTGCTTCGGCCTGGGACGTGGGGAGTCAAGAGTTCCTACGGCAGTACGAGCTGAGCTACAACAAGATCGCTTCGGCTATGATCGGGCATCGAGAGCTGCTCGAGACGGTGGCCGGGGAGCAAAAGGTGACCTTCATTTCGACGGCGATGAGCACATACGAAGCTATTGATCAAGCCGTGGACGTCTTTCGAGCCAGAGGCTGTCCGTTTGTGCTGATGCACTGCGTCGGCGAGTATCCAGCTCCCGAGGCAACGCTAAACCTCCGCTTGATCGAAGAACTCCGCCGCCGCTACCAGTGTCCGGTGGGATACAGCGGACATGAGCCAACGATGCTCCCGGGCGTTCTGGCGGCGATGATGGGCGCTGTGGCCGTCGAGCGCCACATCACGCTCGACCGAGCGATGTACGGCAGCGATCAAGCGGCGTCTCTTGAAAAGCGGGGCCTGGAGTTGATGGTGGCCTACGTCCGATCGATTCCTGCGCTGCTCGGTGACGGTGTCAAGCGGATCACAGCGGCGGAAGAGGATAACTCCAGAAAGCTCCGTTACTACTTGGAGTCCTCTGCCGAGTCTTCGCTCGCAACCGCCGGGAAAGTGCAGTGATTTGCTGTTTTGACATGGACCACAGGGCTCCAAACGTCAACCACGTGAGGGCTTGATCGGCTCGCTGCACCACGGGTAATCCCCTCTAAATCCGACGGAGGATTCCTTTCTTTGAGACTTCGAAAGGTCTACGCCATCATACCCGCCCGGGGTGGCTCGAAGGGAGTGCCGAAGAAGAATATCCGGCTTCTTGCGGGACATCCCTTGATCGCCTACTCGATAGTGGCCGCCCGCCGGTGCCGGCGCATTGATAGCGTGATTGTATCCACCGACAGCCAAGAGATCGCCGACGTCTCGCGAGCCTATGGGGCGGAGGTGCCTTTTCTGCGACCCAAAGAGCTGGCCCAAGACCGTTCGGCTGATATCGATTTCATCCGGCACGCACTCGATTGGTTCGAAGAGCACGACCACGTCGAGCCTGAGATGCTCGTTCATCTTCGGCCCACGACGCTGCGTGCTTCACCAGGACTACCCTGATTTGGAATACATCGTTATAGACGGTGGATCGACAGACGGGAGCGCCGAGATCATCGACCGCTATTCCGATCAGCTTGCTTATTGGGTAAGCCGGCCCGATCATGGCCAGACGGATGCTCTCATTCAGGGTTTCGGGTGGGCATCGGGGGACGTGCTTTGCTGGCTGTGCGCAGACGACGTCTGGGAGTCGGGGACGTTGCGGGAAATCGGCAGGATCTTCGCTACCCAGCCTGAGACCAGGGCCGTGTTCGGGGACGCGACCTTCGTTGACACCAAAGGTAGGCGAATTCGCCTTTTTAAGACGGTCGGGTTTAACCGCTGGATTTGGCTCTACACGTTCAACTACATTCCGCAGCCGTCTACCTTCTGGCGGCGGGACCTTTACGAACAGGTGGGCGGCCTCAACCCCGATCTCGACATTTGCATGGACGGAGAGCTGTGGCTTCGTTTTTCCGAGGTAACGAAGATGCACCATCGGCGGCGGTGCTGGTCCCGAATGCGGATGCACCCGGAGACGAAAAGCGCCCGTCTGCGCTCCGAGGTCACGCGCGGATACCGGGAGATATCCCGTCGCTACGTTGGAGACGATTCCGATGCAGTGCGGCTCGCGAAGCGTTTTCTCGCCCGCAGTGCTCGCGTGAGCTGGAAAGCCGTTACGGGACGCTACTTCTAGGCCACGGCTCCGAGGGTCTTTGCTACCCCTGCCGTTACTACGGCTCCCCTTGAAGACCCGGCTGCAAGGCAGCGATTCGAAGGAAATCCGGGGGTGAATTTGCTCCGAAAACGGGCTCGGCACCTACTTTTATAGCACTGAGCCAAAAGCCCGGCCGCTAGTGTAGTGCCACTAACGGTTCTGGACAATGGCGTGGGTTTTGGCGGCGCGCTCGACTTTGGCGAGGATATCTTGTGCCGGAGCTGTCCAGACAAAGGGCTTGGGCGCTTGGTTGCTCGCTTCCAGGTACTCGTGGATGGCGGCCTCGAGTTCGGGAACACTGCGGAACACGCCGCGGCGGATGCGCTTCTGTGTCAGCTCGCGGAACCAGCGCTCGACGAGATTGAGCCAAGAAGAAGACGTGGGAATGAAGTGAAAGTGGAAGCGGGGGTGCTTCGCGAGCCACTTCTTCACTTGCTCATGCTTGTGCGTGGAGTAGTTGTCCACGATCAGATGCAGCTCCAGCGCCGGTGGCGTTTCGCGGTCGATCTTGCGTAGGAATTTGAGGAATTCCTGGTGCCGATGTCGCGGCAGACACTCGCCGATCACCTTGCCGTCGAGCACATTGAAGGCGGCGAACAACGTCGTTGTGCCATGTCGTTTGAAGTCGTGGGTCATGGTGCCGGCACGACCCCTTTTCAGGGGCAGTCCCGGCTGGCTGCGGTCTAAGGCCTGGATCTGACTTTTCTCATCGACACTGAGCACCAGTGCGTGCTCGGGCGGATGCAAGTACAGACCGACCACGTCGCGGAGTTTCTCGACGAACTGCTTGTCGCGGCTGAGCTTGAAAGTTTCGAGGCGATGGGGCTGCAGTCCGTGCGCTTTCCAGACGCGCTGGATGGCCATCTTGGAGACGCCCAAGTGCTTGGCGAGGGTGCGGGTGCTCCAATGCGTGGCCGCCCGGGGCTTCTCGTGAAGCGTTGTATCGAGGATGCATTGGACGAATTCAGCGGAGAGCGCCGGTTTGCGTCCGGGGCGCGTCCGATCGCGGAGTCCGTCGAGGCCGGACTGGGCGAAGCGCTTTCGCCACAGGATGACGGTCTTGCGGTTGACGCCGAGTTCGCGGGCAATGGCGTGGTTCGCCAACCCCTGCGCACACAGCAAAACAATGCCTGCCCGTAAGGCCATTTTCTGGGCTGTGTTGCCTCCTCGAACGAGGCGACGAAGAGCGTTTCGCTGCGGAGCGGTGAGGGGTAGAGCGTCAGCGGATGGCCACATAAACCATTCTACCGTGAAAAGGGTGTTATTGTACAGTTATTTATGTGGCACTACACTAGTTTGTGAGCTTTGCTAGTGCAACCGCGAAACCACATGGGCGACAAGGGAGACCTCTGGCGGTGCCGCTCGACCGCGCGAAGCAGTTCCGGAACGCTTCGGATTTGCCTATCGTCGAAGAGCATACGCACGCACGAAACGGAGCTAACCATGCCAAGCTGAAGGCTCGTAGCGTGGCACCGCGTGTGAGTGTCGCCGACCATTCTGCCAGTGTAGGATAGCTAGCCGCAACAACGGTGCGCCGCTTCAGCCGTCTCATGCGGGAAATAAGGGCAGCTCGTAGCGCGATCTCGCTTTTGAAATCAGTGGGCTGGGCTCTCGGGGTCGGTGGGGCCTGTTATAGGCGGGACGGCTTGCGGTCAACGCCGCGAGCAACCTCGCCAACGCGGATAATACTCCCTCTGGTCACGAGGCCCTAACCGCACCCTTTCGGGTCTGTTGTGTGAGTTCTGCCTGGACGGCACTGCACGGCGGGTGGGGCCTCCTTCAGCCTTTTGGTTCGGTTCCGATGCGGGAGAACCGTCGTGGTCACGAGGCCTCGACCGCACCCTTGCGGGTGCGGCTCTGTTTGGGTGAGTTCTGCCTCGATTGGACGCCGCGGCGAGTAGCAGTGTCCTTCAGCCAGGCCGGCGGGCGGCCGCGGCGCTTTCCTTGGCTGCGGGCCAGTCTTTCCAGAGCGTCGATCGTGTGCTGGAGCAGGTCGTGTTCCTGCTTGAGTTCGTCGAGAATCCTGTTCACGTCCATCATGTGGCTCCTTTGGCGGGAACCACCAACGGACGCAGCCCGCTAGAATGGTATCGTCGCTTCCGCGGGCTACGTCCGTGGTGGCGAAAGGCCTCGGCGGAAGCTCCATACTTCTGTCGGGGCCGCTACTACTCTAGTATTCTAACCCGCTCCAGCCCTGTTTGGACGCAAATTTCGCATCGCGTTGAGGTATTTTTTGTGCGGCGGGAGTAATTCCTGGGAGAGCTAGAGGTTTGGCAAGGAAATGAAGGAAACTAGAGTGGGTTTCGTGTTTGGGCCCAGATCCGGGCGGCTTCGACGGGGCGGCGCTACAGCGCACAAGGAGTTTCCTGCGCCCCTGCCGGGGCTTGTTCCGATTGGGGGCATGAATCCCACGGTTTCGCCTGACGGCTTCACCGTGGGCTACTATCCTTCGCCCCCTTCGGGGGCTGAGGAACGTTAAGTCACGAGCATCGGGGGATAGTCACACCCGCAGGTCCAGGGCCGCGGATTGGTGGGCTGCTCGACCAGCTCGAGTCTCATAGATGCGTCGGCGGCTAAAGGGAAGACCCTGTCGCGTGGAGCCTGACACGAAAAGGCCTGATCACTTTCGCGATCAGGCCTCACGCGTGCTGAAAATTTAATCGGGCGGCGTCCTACTCTCCCACGCAGTTGCCCGCGCAGTACCATCGGGGCTGAGGAAAGCCGCGGGCCCGGGCAAAACGGCCTCCCAGCCCCGCGCTACGGGTCTTGGTGTCTTGGCGCGTCCGGGATGGGAACGGGCGTGAGCCTCGCTACGGGGCACCCGAAAGCAATGGGCCACAAGTCACTTCCGTTGGCCGACGAAAGGCAGGCCAAGTGAGCGGCAGATTTTCCTCACGAGGTTATCAGGTATTTCAGCGTGGCGGGGAATCGCCTCCACCCGCCCGGTGCGAGGACTGCTCCAAAGGGAATGTTCTTTCCCTTCCCGTTTGAGAAAGCAGCCGTGTTTGCGTAGGTGACGAAGCAGAGCCGAGCGCTTCATTCGACCACGATTGTTTCGGTCGTGGCCTCGGCGGGCACAGCTTTTAGAGCGTCCTGGCGACGGTCTTCCAGAATGAGTTCGATGGCGGCAGCCAGGTTGCGGCGGCAGTCTTCTTTGGTATGTCCTTGTCCGTTGGCGCCCGGAACTTCGGGGCAGTAGCCGATAATCCAGTCGCCGTCTCGCTCGTAGATGGCAGTGAACTCGTTTTTCATCAGCTTCTGTTTACACCATACAGCAACTCAGACAGAATCGGGGTACACGCAGTTGCCCACGCAGTACCATCGGGGCTGAGGAAAGCCGCGGGCCTGGGCAAAACGGCCACCCAGCCCCGCGCTACGGGTCTTGTTCAAGTGGCAGGGCAGAGTCTGTCGAACCGCCGAACCTAATAAAAACAAAAAAGGGCTGCGTAGCGTTGGCCCGCGTTAGCCGAGGATCTCACCGGCCGAAATCTCGATGTCGAACTCGGGCAGGGCGAGCGACGAGGCGACGACGAGGCCGCTTTCCCCGTAAACGCTGAGCTTTTTCTGCCAGGGGTCGATGAGCCAGACATGGGGCACTCCCCAGGCCCGATATTCTTCGAGTTTATGGGTGATCTCGGTGTATCGATTGTCCCGCGAAACTATCTCGATGGCGACCAAAGGGGGGCAGGTCAGGGGACACTCTCGGCGGGCTTCTGCTTCCCGAAAACAGATAGATCCGGAATGCGATAGCGCGTTTCGGCCAGTCTCAGACGTAACTCGGGGAAGCAGTAGAGCGGGACATTCTTGCGTAGTTCATAAAAGATCTCGACCAAGCGAGCCTGGACCTCGCTGTGCTGTCTTTCTCCCCCGTTTCGCTCCACCACCTCACCGTCGACGAACTCACGGTCAGGGCCATCGAACGCCATCAAAAGGTATTCCTCAGGCGTTACAAGTGTGTTGGTCGCCATTGGCCTCAGCTTACCATGCTCCCAAAAACAAAAGGCCCGATCACTTTCTCGATCGGGCGGCGTCCTACTCTCCCACGCAGTTGCCCGCGCAGTACCATCGGGGCTGAGGGGCTTAACTACCGTGTTCGGGATGGGAACGGGTGTGGCCCCCTCGCTATGGCCGCCCGAAATTTTTGGCGGGTGTGCAGTCGACCGATGCCCGGCTTTTCGGTTGGGGCTAGCAGTCTTTAAAACTGCCCCGGGTCCGGTCGGAAAAATCCCGCTCGAAACTGGTATGTCTGAATATCGAAGGGCGGGCGCGATGAATCGCGCCCCTACCAAGCCAAACGCCTCGAAAAACGGATTAACTCACCGATTCTCGTTACGAGCTCCCCGAATTCAACTCGGGGTAAGTTTATGGTCAAGCCGAACGGGCGATTAGTAACGGTTAGCTGAACGCGTTTCCACGCTTACACATCCGTCCTATCAAACTCGTAGTCTTCGAGTGCCCTTCTTAGCGGTTGACCCGCTTGGGAGATCTTATCTCGGAGAAAGTTTCGCGCTTATATGCTTTCAGCGCTTATCTCGGCCGAACGTCGCTACCCAGCTATGCCACTGGCGTGACAACTGGATCACAAGAGGTTCGTCCGTCCCGGTCCTCTCGTACTAGGGACAGCCCTCCTCAAATCTCCTACGCCCACCACAGATAGGGACCGAACTGTCTCACGACGTTCTGAACCCAGCTCACGTACCGCTTTAATGGGCGAACAGCCCAACCCTTGGGAGCTTCTTCACCCCCAGGATGCGATGAGCCGACATCGAGGTGCCAAACCCGGGCGTCGATATGAACTCTTGGCCCGGATCAGCCTGTTATCCCCGGCGTACCTTTTATCCGTTGAGCGACGGCCCTTCCATGCGGAACCGCCGGATCACTATCGCCTGCTTTCGCACCTGCTCGACTTGTAGGTCTCGCAGTCAGCCTGGCTTATGCGATTGCACTCTACAGCTGATTTCCAAACAGCCTGAGCCAAGCATCGCGCGCCTCCGTTACCTTTTAGGAGGCGACCGCCCCAGCCAAACTACCCACCAACCAGTGTCCCTCTCCCCGATTCAGGGGAGCAGGTTAGAATCACAGAACAGCTAGGGTGGTATCTCACCGGTGGCTCCTCCGGACCCAAGAGCCCGGAATCAAAGCCTCCCACCTATGCTGCGCAAACTGACCCATGATTCACTGATAAGTTGTAGTAAAGGTGCACGGGGTCTTTCCGTCTTGTGGCGGGCACCCGGCGTCTTCACCGGGACCACAACTTCGCCGGGCAGGTTGTTAAGACAGTTCCCAGATCGTTGCGCCATTCGTGCAGGTCGGAACTTACCCGACAAGGAATTTCGCTACCTTAGGACCGTTATAGTTACGGCCGCCGTTCACCGGGGCTTCGGTTGAGAGCTTCGCATCCGAAGATGCTAACCCCTCCCCTTAACCTTCCGGCACCGGGCAGGCGTCAGCCCCTATACGTCGTTTTCGACTTTGCAGAGACCTGTGTTTTTGGTAAACAGTCGCCTGGGACTTTTCACTGCGGCCTCTCCCGAAGGAGTAGGCGCCCCTTCTCCCGAAGTTACGGGGCGAATTTGCCGAGTTCCTGAACAACCCTTCACCCGAGCGCCTGAGAATTTTCTTCTCATCTACGTGTGTCCGTTTACGGTACGGGTACCTTGACTCTCCTTAGAGGTTTTTCCTGGCAGCGTGGCATCGTGACTTTGCGGGGTTGCCCCCTGGCGTCCGCCTTCAGTGATAACTCCCGGGTGGATTTGCCTGCCCGAGACACCTTATGACGGCCAAAGTGCATAGCCATCAGCACTCCCACTTAGCCTTCTGCGTCACCCCATCGTCAAACGAGTCGAAGGTAGTCGCGGAATATTAACCGCGCGTCCATCGGCTACGCCTTTCGGCCTCACCTTAGGTCCCGACTAACCCTGAGCGGATTAACCTTCCTCAGGAAACCTTGGACTTTCGGCGGCCAGGGTTCTCACCTGGCTTCTCGCTACTAATGCTGGCAGAGTCTCTTCCGAACCGTCGACGAGTCCTTACGATCTCGCTTCAGCCAGTTCAGAACGCTCTCCTACCGCCCGAACTTTGCCGAAACAAAATTCGGACCCGCGGCTTCGGTACGGCGCTTGAGCCCCGTTACATTTTCGGTGCCAAACGGCTCGACCAGTGAGCTGTTACGCTTTCTTTAAAGGATGGCTGCTTCTAAGCCAACCTCCTGGCTGTCTGAGCCACTCAACTTCCTTACCCACTTAGCGCCAATTTCGGGACCTTAGCCGGCGGTCTGGGCTGTTTCCCTTTTGACTGTGAAGCTTAGCCCCCACAGTCTGACTCCCGTGCTTTCGTCAACGGCATTCGAAGTTTGGTTGGATTCGGTAACCGGGAAAGGCCCCTAGTCCATCCAGTGCTCTACCGCCGTCGCGGACCACACGAGGCTAGCCCTAAAGCTATTTCGGAGAGAACGAGCCATCACGGAATTTGATTAGCCTTTCACCCCTACCCTCAGCTCATCCAAGCCGTTTTCAACCGACACTGGTTCGGGCCTCCATCTGCTGTTACACAGACTTCACCCTGGCCAAGGGTAGATCATCCCGTTTCGCGTCTATTCCCAGCGACTGAACGCCCTATTCAGACTCGCTTTCGCTGCGGCTCGCTTACGCTTAACCTTGCCACTGAGAATAACTAGCCAGCTCATTATGCAAAAGGCACGCGGTCAGGCGTTGCGGAGCAAGCTCCGCCATAGCCCTCCCACTGCTTGTAGGCATATGGTTTCAGGTACTATTTCACTCCCCTAGCAGGGGTACTTTTCACCTTTCCCTCACGGTACTAGTTCACTATCGGTCGCAAGCGAGTATTTAGCCTTACCGGATGGTCCCGGCAGATTCCCACAAGATTTCACGTGTCCCGCGGTACTCAGGATCCCACTGGGCCGCTCGAGTTTTCGCTTACAGGACTGTCACCTTCTTTGGTTGGCCTTTCCAGGCCATTCGACTAACCGTTGCGGTCCCGTGATGTGGTCCTACAACCCCAGCTTTCCCTTGCGGGTCGGCTGGTTTGGGCTGTTCCGCGTTCGCTCGCCGCTACTAGCGGAATCACGGTTGTTTTCTTTTCCTCCGGGTACTGAGATGGTTCACTTCCCCGGGTTCGCCTCGCCACCCTATGGATTCAGATGGCGATAGTCGCGTGTTCACACGGACTGGGTTTCCCCATTCGGAAATCCCCGGATCACAGCTTGTTTACAGCTCCCCGAGGCTTATCGCAGTTGACCACGTCCTTCATCGCCTGCTTGCGCCAAGGCATCCCCCATACGCCCTTTGTAGCTTGACCATTAAACTTACCCGGAAATGAATCCGGGCAGCGCTCGATACTTCTTTTCGGCGTTTATGGCTTTTTGCCCTTCAATATTCAGTTGTCAAAGATCAGGAAGTTCCAAGTGTCAGATTTCAGGTTCCTGTCATCTGATGCCTGGCGCCTAGAACCTCGCCGTGGTGGGCCTGGTTGGAGTTGAACCAACGACCTCACCCTTATCAGGGGTGCGCTCTAACCAACTGAGCTACAGGCCCGAACCGCGTTCCCGGCTAAAACCTGGTTCACGCTGGCCAGAAGCCGCGCCTCGAAAGACGCCAGCCCGCGGATTTAGGTCCGCGGCTCTGTCCTCGCCGGTTTCGAACCTGCCCTGCTGGTGGAGCTGATCGGATTCGAACCGACGACCTCCTGAATGCAAATCAGGCGCTCTCCCAGCTGAGCTACAGCCCCTTACCTGGTGAACAGCCCTCAGGAAAATGAGGCCGGTTGGACGCGCCCCCAACGCCTGGCGCGGGGGAATCAGCTCGAAACACAATACCGAGAAAGAGAGCGTCGAAACGAATGGAGCCGAACGTTGCCACTTACAGAGCCTTCCAACAACAAAAGCCCACGGACATCGGCCCACGTCCTCTCTTAGAAAGGAGGTGATCCAGCCGCAGGTTCTCCTACGGCTACCTTGTTACGACTTCACCCCAATCGTGAATCACACCTTGGGCCGTTGCCTCCCGAAGGTTGGCACACGGACTTCTAGTACAACCCACTTTCGTGATGTGACGGGCGGTGTGTACAAGGCCCGGGAACGTATTCACGGCGCCGTTCTGATGCGCCATTACTAGCGATTCCAGCTTCATGCAGGCGAGTTGCAGCCTGCAATCCGAACTGAGGACGGCTTTAAGGGATTAGCTCCGCCTCGCGACTTGGCAACCCGTTGTACCGCCCATTGTAGCACGTGTGTAGCCCTGGACATAAAGGCCATGATGACTTGACGTCGTCCCCACCTTCCTCCAACTTTTCGCTGGCGGTCTCCGCCGAGTGCCGCTCCGAAGAGCCTGGCAACAGTGGACGAGGGTTGCGCTCGTTGCGGGACTTAACCCAACATCTCACGACACGAGCTGACGACAGCCATGCAGCACCTCTACCGGAGTCCCCGAAAGGAAAAGGGCGTTTCCACCCCGGTCCCCGGCACTTCAAGCCCAGGTAAGGTTCTTCGCGTTGCGTCGAATTGAACCACATGCTCCACCGCTTGTGCGGGCCCCCGTCAATTCCTTTGAGTTTCAGCCTTGCGACCGTACTCCCCAGGCGGCATACTTAACGCGTTAACTCCGACACGGACTCAGTGAAGAGCCCACACCAAGTATGCATCGTTTAGGGCGTGGACTACCAGGGTATCTAATCCTGTTTGCTACCCACGCTTTCGAGTCTCAGCGTCAGTGGCGGACCAGAGAGCCGTCTTCACCGCCGGTGTTCCTCCTGATATCTACGCATTTCACCGCTACACCAGGAATTCCACTCTCCTCTTCCGCACTCTAGCCTGCCAGTTTCCGTTGCAGGCTCCCAGTTGAGCCGGGAGATTTCACAACGGACTTGGCAGACGGCCTACACTCGCTTTACGCCCAGTAATTCCGAACAACGCTTGCTGCCTACGTATTACCGCGGCTGCTGGCACGTAGTTAGCCGCAGCTGCTTTTGCGGGTACCATCATGATTGTCCCCGCCGAAAGACTTTTACACCCCGAGGGGCTTCATCAGTCACGCGGCGTCGCTGGATCAGGGTTTCCCCCATTGTCCAAGATTCCCCACTGCTGCCTCCCGTAGGAGTCTGGCCCGTGTCTCAGTGCCAGTGTGGCCGTACACCCTCTCAGGCCGGCTACCGATCGCCGCCTTGGTGGGCCATTACCCCGCCAACAAGCTAATCGGCCGCGGACTCCTCCTGCGGCGCCCCGAAAGGCTTTCCTCCCTGTCACTTATGTGCCAAGGGTCTTATGCGGTATTAGCCCCGGTTTCCCAGAGTTATTCCCCGCCACAGGGCAGATTGTCCACGTGTTACTCACCCGTTCGCCACTTTACTTGCCCGGCCGAAGCCAGGCTTTCTCGTTCGACTTGCATGTGTTAGGCGCGCCGCCAGCGTTGATTCTGAGCCGGGATCAAACTCTCGATTGAAACTCTTCCACCCCAACCCTCGCCAACTTGCGTCAACGAGTGGAAAGCGGGCAAGCCCACTCCCCCGGCCGGGGCTTATATCGTGAGTTTTCGCTCCGACTAAAACTCGGCATTACGCACACGAACTGCACGTCCAACCTGATTGTCAAAGATCAGTACCAGTGAAGATCGTTTCCACGGCTTCAGGTAGGAGCCGCGAATCCCTTCCCCGGTTGGCCTCAAAACCCGCTGCGGTTAAGCCAGTTACGCCTAATCGGACAAGTCCGATTCAACCCAACCCACCTAGCCGACACGGGATGCTTCGAGCCGCACGAACCATTAGGCCCGGCGACCCAGTAGCTAGTCTAGCACCCTGTCCAACGAAAATACAAGCTTATTGTGAACATCTTGGGATCGTGGCAGGCTTGGGGCCAGAATGGCTCCCGGCCTAGGAGGGTTATGGCGCAATAGTCGCTACAAGTATTTGGCCGAGTAACCGAAACTCCCGCCAGGGCAGAGTTTCAGGGCTACCAGACAGAGCCGCAGGCGGTAGCCTGCGGGCCGATCTAAGGCTCCCGTCCGAAACATCGACCGTAGACGGAAACCCCGAACGTCACACGGCTCCCTTTTCTTACGCTGTTGCCTACACGGACGACCGCTGTCCGCCGCCGGGCCAAGAGCGCAACAAAAGCCGCGAAGCGGCGCCGGAATTCAGCCTAGGGTGGAGCCGGAACGGCGGAACCCTAGGTAAGGATGGAACAAAGTCGAGCCCTGAAAGGGCGGAAGGAACAATGGTGCAGATACTACCCTGAATCTTCGTCCACCTCGTGTTCTCGCCGCGCGAAGCTTAGCCAACCGGAACCTCGACCTGAGTCACAAAAACCTCGGAGCGTAACCTCTTTTCGATCTCCGAGGATTCGGCCGATTCAAAGAACAGCGTGAGCGCTTCCACCAAGTTGGCCCGCGCCTCCTCGATCGAGTCGCCTTGACTGGCGACGTCCAGCTCTGGGCAAAGTGCCACGTAGCCGCTGTCTTCACGCTCAATAATGGCCGTTAGGCGGCGAGACTGCTCCATGACCACATTCTACGCGACGCCTACCAATAGGCGTCGAGCGGCCAACGGACACATTGAGAGTAGGGGCACGGCATGCCGTGCCCAAAACTGCGAGGTATGAACACGTTTCCCTATCCGCGACCGTAAGGGGTTGTGAAAAATGGGGACTGTACCAAGCGCCGTCGACACTGCTTCTGATTTTGACTATGACGCGGGCGCGAAGTGGACTGTCCTCGATTTTTCACAACCCGTAAGGGAGCGGCCATTTGCCCGGAAAGCGGCTATATGATCGAGAATCCGGCATAATTGAGACCATGGCGGACCCAGAACACCTCAACATCCTGAAGCAGGGAGCGGACGTCTGGAATCGGTGGAGGGAGGAGGAATTCGTCGGACGAGGGCCTGACCTCAGCGGGGTGGAACTCACCAGGGCGGAGCTCAGCGGGGCGAACTTCTTCAAGGCGGACCTCAGCGGGGCGAACCTCAGCCGGGCGGACCTCCACGACGCAAGACTCAGCTGGGCGGACCTCAGCGGGGTGGACCTAAGCGGGGCGAACCTCACCAGGGCGCACCTCACCAGAGCGGACCTCCGCACTGCGGACCTCAGCGGGGCGGACCTCCCCGGGGCGAGCCTCCTCCAAGCGAACCTCAGCGGGGCGGACCTCCATGGCGCAAAACTCAGCTGGGCGGACCTCCACTGGGTGGACCTCAGCGAGGCGAACCTCCGCGGGGTGGACCTCCGCGTGGTGAACCTCAGCGGGGCGAACCTCAGCAAGGCGGACCTCACCGATGTGGTATTGAGGGCAACGGTCTTCGGGGACACTAACCTCAGCGGGACAAAAGGTCTTGAGTCCTGTACACATCATGGCCCGAGCACTGTCGACCACCGGACCCTTGCCAAGTCCAGCAAGCTACCGCTCAAATTCTTGCGCGGGGTTGGCCTGCCGGACACATTCATTGACTACCTGCCCTCGCTGCTCGGTGACGCGCTTCAGTTCTACTCCTGCTTCATCAGCTACTCCAGCAAGGACCAAGAATTCGCCGACCGGCTTCACGCCGACCTTCAAAACAAGGGCGTCCGCTGCTGGTTCGCTCCCGAAGACCTCAAGATCGGGGCGAGGACGCGTCCTGCCATCGACGAAGCGATCCGGGTTCGCGACAAGCTGCTGCTGATATTATCCGAGAAATCGATTGCGAGCGACTGGGTGGAGAAGGAAGTCGAGACAGCCTTCGAAGAAGAGAGCCGGCGCAAGGAAACCGTGCTCTTTCCGATCCGGCTAGACAGCACGGTGATGGACACGAACGAAGCTTGGGCGGCCGACATTCGACGCACACGCAACATCGGCGACTTCCGCCAGTGGAAGGACCACGACGCCTACCAAAAGGCGTTCGACCGCCTCCTCCGCGACCTGAAGCAAGAGGCGGAGAAGGGCGACAGTCCACAAGCCGGATTGGACTAGACAGGAGGGTTCGCGTGGAAATCGAAGAGATCCTTGCGAAGGGCGCTGACGCCGCTATCGAACAGATCGGCAAACCCGTTTCAAAGGTAACCGGTTCACCAGCCGGGGAGTTCGGAGAACTGCTAGCGGACCACATTCGGTTTCGCAGAGCGAAGAATCTGGCTGAGTTTTATGTGAAATACCAACGGATCGTCGAGGAGGCGAGAATCGATCAAAGAGAAGTGCCTTTTAAACTATGGTTTCCAATCTTCGACAGCGCTTCGATCGAAGAGGACGACAGCCTTCAACAAAAGTGGGCGGCGCTACTAGCGAATGCCGCGAACCCACGCCCTCATGTGGAGGTTACTCCTGCGTTTGTGGAAGTACTGAAGCAGATTTCTCCGCTCGAAGCGAAACTCTTGCATTTCGCTTACGTTGAGATGGAACCCGACCACCTTTTCCTGTCAGGGTTTCACAAACATGTTGAAGTTACCTCACATCAGGTGTGGGTTTCACTGGAAAATGTGAATCGTCTCGGACTCCTTGGTGGAAACTTACCCGAGGTGACCAACCAGGACCTTGATTCCGCCCGCCAAACCGCCTATTACGAGAGAACAGTGTTCGGCCAAGCGTTTTTTGATGCGTGTTATCCCCCCACTAACGAGTCCAGTAGGCAAGTCGAAGAGAGTGCTCTCCCCCACCCTCACTGCCGTCAAGGACACCAACACGGCCCACACCCACCTCTTGCTAGACGTGGTGGCAGGAGCGCAGCCGTTCTACTTCGCCGACATGACGATGCGCTTTGCTGGGAACGACTACCTCCCGCGCCTGACCTTCGAGGATTCACTCACACAGCACCGCTCGCTCCAGCTCGACCGCGCGGTGGTTGTGGTCGAGAACGCGAGCCTGTACTTCACCGACCTGATGAAGACCGTCACGCTCGACGGCGCAACGGCGAAGCTGCGAAGGCTCTACGCCGAGGCGGACGAGGCGGTGGCGATCTTCGATGGGCGCGTGGCCTCGTGCCGCATCGAGCGGCGGCACGCCGAGCTGGTGTTGATCTCGGGACTCGACCCGACCGCGCGGCGCATCCCCGAACGCGTCTACTCGCAACAGTGCACCTGGAAGTTCAAGTCCCCGGAGTGCGGCTACACCGGAACCGAGTTCGCTGTCTGCAACAAGACGTTTGCTGACTGCACGGCGCGGGCGCAGACGCACCGTTTCAACGGCTTTATTCATCTCACGCGCGAACTCGCCGAGCAGATTCCCCCGGTTCCCCCACCGGCTCCGGTGGACCCGACGGGTCAGTTTGGTGATGAGATGCGCGGTTACTATGAGCAGTTCATGTGATGCGGTCGTTATCGATAAACTGGACGTTTCGGACCGAAACTCTACCAGGGTCTGCAACAAGACATTCGGCGATTGCGCGGCGCGCCGGGCAGGGCCGCACACTATACGGGAGGGGTTATGGAGCTAATTCAGTTGTGGACATCATTCGCGATCTCAGCTTTGACAGGGGGTCTCGCCGAGGAGGGGCTGAAAGTCCCGTCCAGACAGCCGAAACGAAGGAGACTGTGGCTTCATGATGGATCCTGCGTTCGGTTACGAGCGGCTCACAAGGATCACGTCTGGAGCTATGACTTCGTGCATGAGCGAACCCATGACGGAAGGGCCTTTCGATTATTAACCCTACTGGATGAATACACCCGGGAGTGTCTGGCCATTGAGGTCCAACGACAGATGAATCACCAGGACGTGTTGGATCGATTGGCGGAGTTGTTCGTGGATCGGGGAGTGCCTGAATACATTCGGTCCGATAACGGGTCAGAGTTTACGGCTCAGGCGGTTCGGGACTGGCTGAAGGCTGTTGGGGTGAGGACCTTATACATCGAGCCCGGCAGCCCCTGGGAGAATGGATATGTGGAGAGCTTCAACGGAAAACTGCGGGATGAACTGCTGAACGTAGAAGTCTTCGACACGTTGTGGGAGGCGAAGGTGTTGGCCGAGAGATGGCGCAGGGAGTACAACCAGCGACGGCCTCACAGCGCCTTGGCCTATCGGCCGCCGGCGCCGGAGGCCAGATTACCCAGGTCCCAGGACCAGAGTTCTATACCATGGAGTGGACTTCAAATGGTCCCAGGTCTAACTTAGAGAGTGGACTCGTTCCTGGGGGCAGGTCAGGGGCGCTCCTAACGACGTGGCAATACAAGCGCGTCGAACTTAGGCGCACGAAGATGGAAGTGCTCAGGAAGCTACTAGGCAACCGAAACGTCCTGACCCCTGGGGTTGAGAGAAATGCGCATCAACAGATGTTGCTAACCCAAGGGCTGAATGAAGCTTTTGTGGTGTTCAGTGGCTCTCCTAAGGTCCTAGAAGCTCTCAGGGAATTCAAGGAGGCAGCTAGCAACGTCAAGAGCGAGAGACTCCTGGAGGTTTTCAAAGTGTTGTGTGACGACTTGGGCCTAAACACGAAACCCCTAAACGACAGCTTCTTTATGGAGCCATTTTCGATTAACTGACCAACGGAACAACGGACAGCCCCGTAGCGCGGGGCTGGTGCCGTTTCCAGACCCGCGGCTTTTCGCTTTTACCGACGTGTCACCCAAGCTAAGTTATTCATTCAAAGCAGCTAATGCCGCAAATGGCGCCGTCGCCTTGGATTGGCGGGGTACAATATAACTGGGCACCCGGAGCATCCGGGGGCAACCCGACAACGGGCGATTCAGAGCCACGAACCAATGGGGCAAAGAAAATTACCAAACAAAGCCAATTTCGAACAACCTGCGCAAAATCAATGGTTTGCGTCTTGTTTCCGGTACCGCGACACCGCCCGGCTTGGCAAGTCCCGTGACACGCTCGCTAATCTGAAGGGGGGACCGGGGAAACCGGCATCCCGCTCGACCACGCCGGGAAAACTACCAAACAAACCCAATTTCGCACAACCCACAGGGAATCAATGGATTACGATGGGTTTCCCTTACGTCGCAGCAAAACTCCACCGATCGCCCTACCGGGATCCGACGAGACGTCTAGTTAAGCAGCGTATCACCGGGCTCGCGGAGAGGGCCCCACCCTTGATATCCCAGAGCGTCGAGCACCGGGTCGAGTGTGAGGCGTGCGGTTATTGGGAGCGGGCGTTTCCGGCAAATTCCCACAAACATGTCGTGCACCGGGCCACGATCCGCTTGGGTAGATTGAAGCGGTAACCTGGTATCAAACGGGGTCTTGCGTTGGTCGCCGGCGGACAACGGAAGAACTCCGTCGACTCAGGCACCGGCATGAAGCCTCTCATCCGAATCGCGAACGGACAGGGCTTTTGGGGAGATTGGCTCGAGGCGCCGGTGCGGCAAATCGAGCAGGGGCCGATCGACTACCTTGTCCTCGATTATCTGGCTGAGATCACGATGTCGATCCTGCAAAAGCAGAAGGAGGCCGATCCAGCCAAGGGATATGCCCGCGACGTTGTTCCCCTCGCCGCCCGCGTCTTTCCGCAACTCGTTGAGCGAAATATCAGGATGATCTCGAATGCCGGTGGGGTCAACCCGCGGGCCTGTGCCGCGGCAGTCGTCGACCGAGCGCGGCGAGCGGGGGTCAGAGGCTGCAAAGTGGCGGTCGTCTTGGGTGACGACATTTATGAACGGATGGACGAAATGCTTGATCGCGGCATTGCCTTCGACGATCTCGATAGCGGCGAGCCTATCGAGACCATCCGATCGAAGATTCTGAGCGCCAACGTCTACTTGGGAGCGTTTCCCCTAGTTGAAGCGCTTGAAACCGGAGCTCACGTGATTATCGCCGGGCGCTCGACCGGCACAGCGCTGGCGTTGGCGCCGATGGTCCACGAGTTCGGATGGGGTTCCGAAGAGTGGGACAAACTTGCGGCCGGAACCGTGGCAGGTCACATCATCGAGTGCGGGGCACAGGCGAGCGGTGGCAACTGTCAAGTGGATTGGAAGACGATTCCTGATCTGGCGAACGTCGGTTTTCCGATCATAGAAGCCCACCCGGACGGCCGGTTCCACGTCACCAAGCACGGAAACACAGGGGGGCGCATCAACGTGGCGGTCGTCAAGGAACAACTAGTCTATGAGCTGGGTGACCCGCGCAACTACATCACTCCCGATTGCGTAGCGGATTTCACCAGCATTCAGTTGAGGGACGATGGCGCTGATCGGGTCGTGGTCAACGGTATCCGGGGCGGCGCGGGTCCTTCGACGCTCAAGACATCGATTACCTACTCGGCTGGTTGGAAGGCCATCGGCACGTTGGTCTACAGCTGGCCTGATGCTTTAGAGAAGGCAAAAGAAGCCGACCGCATCGTGCGCCAAAGACTGGAGGATCTCAATCTGGAGTTCGACGAGATCCATACCGAGCATCTGGGGATCAACGCCTGCCACGGGCCGGTGGCGGCGGCGAATCCGGATCCGCCCGAGGTACAGCTCCGCATCGGCGCCCGGGCCGAGGACCGGACCGCGATCGATCGATTCACGCGCGAGTTGATTCCCTTGGTGCTGAACGGGCCGCCCACGGCGACCGGTTTTGGTGAAGGGCGCCCGCCCGTGCGTGAGGTGGTGGCCTACTGGTCGTCGCTTCTGCCCCGCGAAGAAATCAAGACCAGCGTCGAGGTTTACGAAGTATGACGCTGGCGACCGCTGAGACCTTCCGGTTACGCGAGTACCGGGCTTCGGATATCGAGCGCTTGTGTGAAATCGACGCGGCCTGCTTCGCCGCGAAAGTGGCTTTCCCGCCCGAAGAGATGCGGGCGACTCTCCAACAGACCGGTGCATTCGCGATCATCGCGGAGACCCGGGCAGACGAAATCGCCGGCTTCATTGTGGCAGCGCACCTCAGGCCGAACCGGGGGCACATTGTTACGGTTGACGTGCGGGCTGAGTTCCGGCGGCGGGGTCTTGGGGAGCAGCTCATGCTGACGGCGTCAGAGCGGCTGGCGGAAGCAGGAGTCCGAACGATTCGACTAGAGACCGCGGTTGGCAATCGAGGAGCGCAGGGGCTTTTTCGCAAACTTGGGTTTGAGCGCATCGCCAAGGCAAAAGGGTACTATCCCGACGGCCGCGATGCCTGGGTCATGGAAAAACAGCTTCAACTCTAGCGAATTTCGTACTGGTTGACCCAGTGGGAAGCCGAGATCCGAGGTCCGGCCTTCCGTCTCCAACTCAGTGACGGCCGACAGGCGCGACCGGAGCCGAAGAAACCATCTAACCTAAACCTAAAGGAAACGTGAATAAACTTGTCCAGATCGGTCGCATCAACTTTCGGTTTGAATGCCAGCCGGGCTGCACGAACTGTTGCTCTCAGCCGGGGGAAGTCTACCTCACACCGGAAGACGCGAACCGCATCGCGGCCCATTTGCGCTTAAGCACCGTCGAGTTTAGGAGCTGCTACTGCGAGATCGAAGACGGCGACTTGCACCTGGCTGGTCCGACGGACGGTCCCTGCCGCTTCGTCGAGGAGGGCGGTTGCTCGATCCACGAGGTGAAGCCGCTGCAGTGCCAGGCTTTCCCCTTTTGGCCGGAGAACGTCCGCGGCAGAAGAGCCTGGAGAAACTTGCGCCGCCATTGCCCTGGAATCGGAGTAGGGCCGGCCGTTCCCCCTGAGAAAGTGCGCGCCGATGCCCAGGCCTGCCTGGATGCGTTCCCCGACTTGTAGCGACGGGCGAGGCCCGCGGGTCGCGAACCTTTTCCCCACTGAGGCCGATGAAGTTGTTGAGTGCATGCGACTTGCTCGGTTGATCTGAGGCGGAATCGAACAGTTAGTAGTAGAAACCTCCGATTCTCGCCCCCGGATCGGTCGGATAAACTGGTGTTACTCCGCCGTGCGCGGGTGCAGGCTGCCGCTCATCGAAACGGGTATTTATTCGGGATCGTTGCGGCAGCTTCGTCTCAAGTTGCAATCGGGATTTGGACACTCCAATTCCCAGCCCGGTCTAAACACGAGCGGGCTTAACATCCAATTATGAGCCGAAAGCAAATTAGTCGGGCCTCTTTGGTCTTGATGGCGGTCTTGCTCATCACCGCTCAGTATTTCTTCTTCCACGACATCTACACCATAGCCTTAGCCGCCGCCGCCGGGGCCTTAGCGCTGGCACGCGGCTGGAAAGCGTGGGTCACGGCGCTATTCTTCCTCAGCGTGGGCCTGTGGTGGTCCAGCCAGGAGAAGGATGGCTGCTCGTTCTGGTGGCGAACCCGATACATAACAGACAAAGCGGTGGGCCGGGTACCGTACGTTGCATGGTCGGACGTGTGGACCGCCTCGTTTGCAGGCAATCAGTGCTTCTACCCGGAGGGGTCCGACAAATGGGTGACCGACGCGATCGAGTTAGTCGAACAAGAGGAAGTCGAAGGCCACACCTTTGAGAAGTACAAAACGCAGTGGGGTACATTCTGGATTGGTGAAGAAGCATCGGGATCGCTCGCCTGGTTGCTGTGGGAAATCTACGTCTACGACACTTATCAGGGTCATCGGGAGACGATCATGCCCGGCGACACGGTGATCGATGCCGGGGCCCACGTCGGCGTCTACACGCGCTATGCACTCAGCCGAGGCGCCGCGAGAGTCATCGCCATCGAGCCTGAGCCGACCAACATTATCTCTTTGGAACGCAATTTTGCCGACGAGATCGCAGCAGGCCAAGTCAGCTTGGTGAAAGCCGGAATCTGGAACGAGGAATCTACTCTAAAGCTGGCGATCCACGATCACATTTCAACTCGCCCCACTCTGTTCTCGATGGAAGGAACCTCGCACCACATCACCGTACCTGTAGTGCCGCTCGACGACATTGTCGACGAGCTGCAGCTAGACCGGGTTGACTTCATCAAGATGGACATCGAGGGTGCCGAGCGCGTTGCCCTCGAAGGATCCCGTCGCACCATCGAGCGCTTCCGACCCCGCATGGCGATCTGCACCTACCACCTGGTGGACGATTCGACCGCGGTCCCAGAGGTTGCTCTAGGCCTGCACCCCGACTATCGCATTCACGCCAAAGAGATGGACGTAAACCATCGCAAGCCGAATCCGAAGGTGCTGTTTTTCAACTAGACCGAGCGGGTTGGGGATGAGTTCCGCTCCGCCCCAAAGTTCCTTTACGTAGTGAGGCAGCCGAGGTCCCTTGCGGCCATTGGGCCTTGCCGCCAGCATCAAATGATCTGTGGACTACCCGGGTACCTATTCCAGAACCTCGGGATTCACGACGAATTGCGGGCGGCGGCCTTCTAAGACCGCGACCATGTCGTCGGCCATGGACTTAAAGATGCGGCCCATCGCTCCGGGAGTCATGCCGAGAGCGTGAGGAGCGGTCAGGCAATCGCGGTGTCGAAACAACGGGTGGCTGGAATCGGGCGGCTCGGGTTCAAAGACGTCTAGCGCAACGCCCGCCAAGGTCCCGTTTTCCAGCGACTCGAGCAGTACGTCGAAACTTTCGATCAGACCCCCGCGAGCGAGGTTGATGAGATAGGCTCCTCGCTTAGTCGACTTCAGCCTCTCGCGGTTGATGAGCCCGCGAGTCTCAGGGGTAGAAGGGGCGTGCAAGCAGATGAAGTCGGCGCTCGCAAGCAGAGTATCGAGGTCGACCATTTCGACGCCAAGGGGCTGCGCCTGCTCGGCCGTCACATAGGGATCGAAGCTGAGGACAGTCATATTGAAGGGGCGAATCAGTTCGGCCAAGATCTGACCGATGCGGCCCAACCCGACGATGCCCAGCGTGGCACCATCGAGGTCGCCCGGTTTGGTTTCGTATCGGCTGCGCCAATTACCGGCTTTGAACTGTTGATCCCAATAGCTGAGACGCTTGCACAAAGCCAGTACCAGAGCAACTGAGGCCTCGGCTACCGCTCGGGCCCCCGCGCCGGGAGCGTACACGAGTGGAATGTTCCTGCGGGTGGCTGCGGCAACGTCGACCTGGTCGTAGCCGACGCCGCAGCGGCCAATCACTTTGAGGTCTTGGGCCGCCTCGATGACCTCCGCGTCCGCTAAGCCGTCGCCGCGAACAACGAGTCCGATGACATCGTCCAGCAGGGGCAGTAGCGACGGGGGCTTTCCATCGGGGGCGACGATCACTTCGCCCTTGGAGCTCAAAATATCGATGGCGATCTGGTCGATCGGACCGGTGGCAAGAATTTTGGTATCACTCATATTGGCGGTGTCTGGTGGTGTCTCAGTGTAACCCTGCTGCCTCAGCTTATCAGTCGTTAGACAGAGTCTGAAGTATAGAATAGAATCGAGGCTGAGATGTCTGTAGCGCGGGGCGTTTCCGTTATTCTACTGGTCACAGCTCCGGGGTTGCTCGCCGAGCCGCCGGCGGCGCTCCTGACAGCCGTTTTTACTCTGGACGTCGAACGGCGAACGTTCGACTATGAGGACATCGATTCCTTTCAAACGAAGTTTCAAAGGTGGGTTCGCACTTGCACGATAGCACCCGCCGGAGACCTCTTTGCCTTACACTGCCCGCCTGCCCGCCCACCGCGCCGATCTAAAAAGGACCCGGCAGAGTTGATCGAAGCGTCATTGGCGCTGTTTCGGGACTTGGACGAGACCTTGTATTTGGCCGGATGCCCCCTGCTGGAAAACCGCCGCGCATCGCGATGGGTGGAACGGCACGGTGATGAACGACAGAGGCCCGGTACATCGGCGGCGGCGATTGTCAGCCCAGAGGATGCCCGCGACTGCGAGGACGTCTCGCGGGGAAAAACTTTCACCACAGAGGTCGAGCAGGCAACGTTGAAGATCGTCATCAGAGGGCGTCAACTGCCGTTCTCGTTGTTCGAGGTGCGTCCCAAGGAACGAACCATCAGTTCGCCTTACGAGCCGGCGCCCTCACGCCGGGCGGCTGCCGTAGGGCCACCCACCGTTAACCCGCCGCCCGCGCCTCTGCCTCCGCCGGCTGAGCCCAGCTATTCCCCGCCGTCACTCGACAACCTTTCGGGCGGCAGTCCGTCGGCGAGAGCTTCCGCCGACAGCCCACTGGCGAGAACGTCTCTGCGAACGGGGCGCTTGGTGATCTTCTGCGGCTCTAGCCAGGCGCACGTCTACATCGACGGTGAGTATTTCGGCGCTTGCCCGGTTCAGCTGCCGCTGCTCGAGGGCCGGCACTCCCTGCTCATCAGGCGGCCCAACATGAAAGACTTTGTTCGTGAAGTTTGGGTCACGGCGGAGGAAACCCTTCGGCTGGAAAGCTCGGCTGTGCGTTGAGGCTAGCCGCTCGCCTGCAACTCGCCAAAGAAGAAGGCTATCTCGACAGCGGCCGTCTCCGGCGCGTCCGAGCCATGGATGGCGTTGCGCTCGATGTCCGTCCCGAACTTCGCCCGGATCGTTCCAGGCGCGGCCTTCGCTGAGTCGGTGGCGCCCATGATTTCCCGCAGCTTTGAGATAGCGGCGGACCGTTCCAGGGCCATGGGAACGACCGGACCCTCGGTCATGAACTTGACCAGTGAATCGAAAAACGGTCTTTCTCGGTGAACTTCGTAGAAGGCCTCGGCGTCCTGGCGCGTCAGATGCACCATCTTCATGCCGAGGATGCGGAAGCCGGCCCTTTCGATCTCGCTGATGATTTCCCCGGTGTGCCCGGCAGCGGTCGAGTCCGGCTTGATGATGGTTAGTGTTCGTTCGATTGCCATAGAACCAGATACCACAATTCCTGCCCGCGGCCCGGGCGCAATGAATTGCGCCCCTACTGAGAATCGCGGGACGGCGCGAATTCCGCAGGCAAATCTGCCTAAGACAGTGGCGTGCGCCACCGGCCGCTACAACAGTTTCGCAAGCGTCGCGCCCATCTCGGCCGGCGAAGGAGCCACGGCAATGCCGGCCGCTTCGAGCGCCTGAACCTTTTCAGCGGCTGTGCCCTTTCCCCCTGAGATAATGGCCCCGGCGTGCCCCATGCGGCGTCCCGGAGGCGCTGTCCGTCCGGCGATGAAAGCAGCGACGGGCTTGCTAAAAGACTCCTTGATGTAGTCGGCGGCCTCCTCTTCAGCCGTCCCGCCGATTTCTCCGATCATCAAAACGGCGTGCGTGTCGGGATCCTCATTGAAAAGCTTGAGGGCATCGACGAAACTTGTTCCGATGATCGGATCACCGCCGATCCCGATGCACGTGGACTGCCCAATCCCAAGCGGGGTCAGTTGAGCGACCGCTTCGTAGGTCAGCGTTCCCGAGCGCGACACTACACCCACATGACCCGGCTCGTGGATGTAGCCCGGCATGATCCCCAACTTGCATTTGCCCGGTGAAATAATGCCGGGGCAATTGGGGCCGATCAAGCGCGTTGCCTTGGCACCCAGGAACTCGGCCACCACCACCATGTCCTGGGCAGGGATGCCTTCGGTGATGCAGACGGCCAGCGCAAGCCCGGCGTCAGCGGCTTCCATGATGGCGTCCGCTGCGCCCGCTGCCGGCACCAAGATGATCGAGGCTTCAGGTTGGACTTCCTGAACGGCCTGCTGCACCGTATCGAATACCGGCAGTCCAAGTTGCTTCGTGCCCCCTTTGCCCGGTCTGACGCCGCCGACGATCTTGCTGCCGTACTTGATGCATTGTTCGGCGTGAAACTG
The DNA here is from genome assembly GCA_965222095.1 of Bryobacterales bacterium. Taxonomy (GTDB): domain Bacteria; phylum Acidobacteriota; class Terriglobia; order Bryobacterales; family UBA6623. The sequence continues at coordinate 29,598 of CBDCTD010000002.1, read as the reverse complement.
GCCGGCGCGCCCGAATCCCTGGACGATGATCGGCGTATTCTCGTCAACCAGAATGCTCATCAATCAATCGTTCCGAGTTAGCCGGCCAGCGCAACTACCTTTTCTGCGGCTTCCTTCATATCCTGGGCGACTGTAAAGTTCATTCCAGATTCGTCGAGCGTTTTACGTCCGATTTCGACGTTGGTGCCTTCGAGGCGCAGCACGATCGGCACCTTGATGTCCAGTTCCCGAGCGGCGGCCACCACGCCTTCCGCTAACACGTCAACACGGAGGATGCCGCCAAAAATGTTAATGAGGATCGCCCTCACATTGGGATCAGAGAGGATAATCCGAAATCCGTTTTTGATCTGGTCCGCGTTAGCACCGCCACCCACGTCAAGAAAGTTGGCCGGGCTGCCGCCTGAGTACTGAATAATGTCCATCGTCGCCATGGCAAGTCCAGCGCCGTTCACCATGCAACCGACATTGCCGTCGAGCTTGATGTAGTTGAGGCCATGGTTGATAGCGTCGGTTTCGAGGGGGTCTTCCTCATCGAGGTCGCGCAACTCGCTCAACTCCGGATGCCGAAACAACCCGTTATCGTCAAGGTCGATCTTTGCATCGAGCGCGACAGCCCTGGCGTCTTTCGTGATTACGAATGGGTTGATCTCGACCAAATTGGCCGTCGTCGCGCGATAGGCTTCCGCCAAGGCGGTCATAGCTTCCACGACGGACCCGATCGAGTCCGCCGGCACACCCATGCCGAAAGCCAAACGCCGCGCTTGATAGCGTGACAACCCAATGCCGGGGTGCATCGTCTCTTTGAGGATCAACTCGGGCGTCTTGGCGGCAACTTCCTCAATCTCCACGCCTCCCGCCGAGGACGCCATCAGCACCGGCTTTTGAATGTTGCGGTCCAAGACAACACCCAGGTAGAGCTCACGATCGATCGGCAGAGTCTCTTCGACGAGCACGCGCTTGACGAGGCGTCCCTGCGGACCCGTCTGGTGGGTCACCAAGGTCATCCCGATCATCTGGCCCGCGATCTTGGCAGCCTGATCAGCGTTCTCGGCGATCTTTACCCCTCCACCTTTGCCGCGGCCGCCGGCGTGAATCTGCGCTTTCACGATCACCCGGCCGCCTAGTTCTTCGGCGGCGGCTTTAGCCTCCTCAGCCGAAAACGCTACCTGGCCCCGGGGCACGGGAACGCCGTGCTGACGCAGAATCCCCTTAGCCTGATACTCGTGGATTTTCATTCCGGGAAGCGGTGCGTGGTAGGATCGGGGAAATCAGAATCCTCAACTATAGGATATCGCGAGAGAGGAACGCAAACCGATGGCTGCAGTTCTGGACGCCCTCCACAAAGCGGCTCGACGAAACGACTTAAGCGAAACGGAAGCCGCCGAGGTGATGCGGGAAATCCTCGCCGGCGACGTCAGTCCGACATTGATCGGCGCGCTCCTGGTGGCCCTCCAGATGAAAGGCGAAACAGTGGACGAGATCGTCGGATTCGCTCGCGCGATGCGTGCTGCCGCCGCGCGGGTCGAGAGCCCCTCGATCGATCCATCGTCGCTGGTGGACACCTGTGGCACGGGAGGCGACGAGCTGCACTCGTTCAACATCTCGACGGTCAGCGCGTTTGTCGTCGCCGGCGCGGGCGCGCGGGTCGCCAAACACGGCAATCGGTCTATCTCCAGTCGCTGTGGGAGTGCCGACGTGCTCGAGGCGGTCGGAGTCAATGTTCGGTTGGAGCCGAACCAGGTGGCGGCGTCCATCGAGAAGGTGGGCATCGGGTTCCTATTCGCACCGCTGATCCATCCGGCCATGAAGCACGCTCAGCCGGTCCGCGCCGAGCTCAAGATCCGAACTGTATTTAACATGCTCGGACCGCTAACGAATCCAACGTCGGCCGGAGCACAGGTGGTCGGAGTGTTTGAGGCGAGGCTGGTGCCCATGGTCGGCGAGGCGCTGCGACGCTTGGGTGTGCGCCACGCTTTTGTCGTCCACGGCAGCGACGGGTTGGACGAGATCACCACCACCGGGCCGACAACGGTGGCGGAGGTTGCCGGCGGCGAGGTGGTCAAAAAGGAGATCCGGCCGGCGGATCTTGATTTGCCGCAGGCTGAGGGTCGAGACCTCGTCGGCGGGGATGGGGAGGAGAATGCCAGTATCCTTCGTCGAGTTTTGGAAGGTCAGTCGGGGCCCAAAAGGGATATTGTTCTGGCCAACGCCGCGGCGGCCCTGGTAGCGGCGGGAAAGGCTAGGGACCTGCGAGCCGGTGCAGGGCTGGCGGCGCAGTCGATTGACTCCGGGAAAGCCACCCGGAAGCTAGAAGAGTTGGTTCGCTTCACGAGTCAGTTTGGGCCGGGGTGAGGAGGCTGGCCGTGCTCTAACAGCTTCTGCTGCAGGAACTTGAATCTAACTAGCTTGGATGTGCCAGGAGAACGGAAGTCGCTCGACATACTTGCAGCGGCGGGGACTTCCCCTCAAGAGTCCCAGTCGTCACATACGTCAGAAATTTTCAATTTCTTGACACGGTCCAACAAGGTATGCTTACATATATTACATGAGAGAGATCGTGAAGGTGCGCACGGTTGCAGGGTCTGTCGTGGTCAGCCTGCCTCAGTCGGTTCTCGAACCAGTCGGCCTTAAAGCTGGCGACCGCGTCATCGTTGAAGCTGCGCCACCACGTCGTCTCATCATCACGAAGGAGGGCAAGACGATGTCATCTTCGGAACGTTTGGAACTCGAGATGGACCTTCTTGAAAAGAGAAAGAGGGCTATAGAGTCCGACGTCTGCTACAAGGAGCGCCAATATAACAGCAACATGCCGTGCGAAGAGGGGATGTCGGATGAGTCCGTGGCGATTCTGATCCTTTCCCAGCTTGCCCGCGACCGGGATCGCCTAGACGTTGAGATTGCCGACAAGAGAATGCAGCTATACGACCTCCAAGGCGGCACAGTCAATTAATTCACGCGACGCGGAGCTGGTTAGCTTTACGAGTCAGTTTGCGCCGGCCTGAGGAAGCGGCCGTGCCCTGCAGCTTCTTCCCCGGAAACTCGAATCTAGATAGGTTGAACAACCTGAATATCGGTTCGCGGAAAATCGTTTCCCTTGCACAAGACAGGTTCTCCTTGTGCCTTCGCTAAACCGTATACGCAACAGTCCCCCAGATTGAGCTCCGCGGGGTGCCGTCCCTTACCGTATTTCCGCCAGGCAATTTTTGCGATTTCGGACTGCCGGGCGTCAAAGGGGATGATCTGGATCTCGGCCGTGTACAGGAACAGCTCAAGATCCGCGCCGGCTTCCGGACCGTACCTGCCTTCAAGTACCATGTGCGCTTCCAGGGACGTGACGGACGAAACCAACCGTACGGGAGCTGTTGCAAGGGCGTCCAGAAACGCCTGCCGGTCCGGTTCGCTTCTAAGAATCGCCGTGAGTGCCGACGTATCGACTACCATTCTCAACCGGGGAGGCCGTGCTCGTCATACCCAAGGATTTCTTCATCTGTGCGTCTGTCTAGAACCCTCCGCCGAGCACAGCGGTCTGAGATCTCGATCAATTTTCGCATCACGACCGGATCGGGTGTGCGGTTCTTCTCCTTGGAAAGCCGATCACGGAGCGACTTTCTCACCACCTCGGTCAGGGACTCCCCTGTCCGTCCCGAGATCTCTCGGGCCAGCCGATAGGCCTCCGGGTCTTTGACATTGAGCGGCGGCAGTTTCTGCGGCATGATTACTCCATTCCTCCTAATTATACTCCAAGGTCGTCTGGGACCGCGTCTATTTCTTGGACGAAACTGCCAGGCGTGAGCCAGGCGCCACGTAGACCACGTCGCCCTCGAGTAGCGTCATCCGGCACTCCATGTTCCTGACGGCATCCGGCGGCGCGTTGTAGATATCGATATCCCACACCGCAAGATCGGCGTACTTGCCTGTCTCGATTGAGCCGATTTTGTCATCCAGGAACAGCTGGTGTGCAGCCCACAGCGTGTAGGACCGCAACGCTGTTCTCGCGTCGATGGCCTCGTCCAGGCCGAAGGGATGCTCCCCGTAAACGCCTAAGAGTGTTTCCCGGGCCATGGCGGACCAAATGCCGTAACGAGCCGGGAATGGCGTGACGAAGAAATCCGAACCGCCGGCCCACTGCACGCCTTTTCTCTTGTAGGTCTGGAATGGGTTTAACCGCTTCGCACGCTCCTCGCCGAAGTTACCGGCATAGGTGTCACCGATCCACCAGGTGAATTCCGGCTGTGGCTCCGGGTAGCCGGCATCGTAGCGGCGCTGCAGTTCAGCCATTTTATCGATGGCGCCATCACTGGGAATATTGGCGTGGATGATCGAATGGCGCAGACCCGTGACGGGATTCTTGTCCAATGCGATCACGTAGGAATCGACGACCCAGTCGATGGCGCGGTCCCCGACCGCGTGGATACCCATGTGGAAACCGGCGTCATGATAGAACTGTATCTGTTCACGAAGAAGGTCCGCATCGATGGCCGGGGAGCCACGGTTCCCTTTGTCGATTTCCGTGCGATTCTTGTTCCAGTCGTCCCACATCCAGGCTGTGCGGGCGCCGCCGCTACCGTCGGCGAATATCTTGATACCGGCGGAGATCAGGCGATCGTCTCCCGTTGAGACATAGGGCCGGCTGAACGGCTGAATCCGCGCGGCCAGTTTCCGTGCTCCTTCCATGGTGGGCGGGCTTGGCCATAGGGCAACGACCCGCACGGTGAGTTCGCCTTCGGCAAGAACGTCTTGGTAGGCCCGCCAGACGTCAAAAGAGCCGGCCCCGGTCCGGAAGCCAAGGCCGATGCCAGGCTCTTTCAGCCCGGTCATGCCTTCGGCATTGAAAGCCCGGGCCATCCGCCGGATGGCTTCGCGGGTCTGCTCTTTCGTCGGGTCCGGTATGAGGGACGTGACCAGGTCCATCGCGCTCTCTTTCAGCACCCCGGAAGGGGTGCCGTCGGGCAGCCGGTCGATGCTGCCGCCCGGCGGGTCGGGCGTATCTTTCGTGATCCCGGCCAGGGCGAGGGCTACGCTATTCGCCGCGCCGTAATGCGCCATGGTATGCTCCAGCCAGACGGGTCGATCCGGCGCGACGGGATCGAGATCGGAGGCGTAGATGTAGCGCAATTCCGCGAACTTGCCTTCATCCCACCCCGCGCCGCGCACCCATTCGCCCGCGGTGACTTGCTCAGAACGAGCCCGGACTTTCTCAACAACATCTCCGATGTTTGCCGCGTTCGGGTAGCTTAGATCGATTTGGAGCAAACGGTTCAATCCGCCGTAAGCAAAATGTACGTGTGCGTCCAGCAGGCCCGGGGTCGCCGTCAGTCCCTGGAGATCGATGCGTTCGGTCTCCGGTCCGGCGAGGGCTTCAATTTCCTCGTCAGTGCCCACCGCGACGATCTTACCGTCACGGATGGCAATAGCTTCCGCGATCGAATCCTGGCGATCGATCGTCAGAATGTTTCCGTTAACCAGGATCCGCTCAGCGGTCAGCACGCCCGCCCATGCGCTGCAGTCGATTGCGGGGAATACGATCACAGAGCACACGAAAACACACAGACAAGAACAGCGTGCAAGTCTCATCTAATTCAGGACCTCCATTTTGGCCATCCGGACACGAGCAGCATGCCGAACCGCCGCTACGCTGCAAAGGTCTTCGCGCGCCGGAAAACGGGAGGCGGGCCTGGCATGCCTGCCCAAACTGTAGCTGCTCACCGGGCACGACCGGGGTTTCCGATCCGCCGCCAAGAAATCAAGATGCGGCGTGTAGAATGGTGCCGGAGAGCGGACTTGAACCGCTGACCTAGGGATTATGAGGCCCTCGCTCTGACCACCTGAGCTACTCCGGCACGTCGGACAGAGAGTTATCCTTATCGTAAGGGCACGTTTTTGGGGTGTCAACGCGAAAGCCCTGACGGTTGGACTCGGACCATCGGCATGCAACCTTGCTCGGCTGGGTGAGGCTCTCAACAGTGCTGGGACGCAGAGTTGCAAACGGTGGGAATTGCCGCCATTTTACCGTTGCAAGACAGCCGATTCGAGACGGCCGTCGCCTTCACAGCACCCTCCGGAAGACCACAACGGCCAACGGCGGTAACGTGATGCTCAAGGAACAAGGGCGCCCGTGGACCGGCTCGTCAGAAGCCGTGATCCCTCCGGCATTGCCCTGATTGCTTCCGCCGTAGGCCGAGGAGTCGCTGTTGAGAACTTCATGCCAGTATCCGCCAAAAGGAACGCCGACCCGGTAGTAGTAGCGAGACACAGGCCTAAAATTGCAGACAAAGACAATAGGATCTTCAGCCTCCTCGCCCCGGCGCAAGAAACTCAGCACACTCGATTCGCGATCGTGGCAGTCGATCCACTCGAACCCATCCTGTTCGAAGTCACGCTCGAAAAGCGCGGGCTGGCCGCGGTAAAACGCGTTGAGATCGCGGACCCAGTGCTGCAGGCCTTCATGGGCTTGGTCATCGAGCGCGGCCCAGTCGAGACGGCTCTCGTAACTCCATTCCGATTGCTGACCGAACTCACCGCCCATGAACAGCAGTTTCTTCCCACTGTGACCGTACATGTACCCATAGAGGAGCCTCAGGTTGGCGAATCTCTGCCGATCGTCGCCGGGCATCTTCGCTATGAGCGAACCTTTGCCACCGACGACCTCATTGTGGGGCAGAGGCAGAACGAAGTTCTCCTTCAGGGCGTACAGCATGCTGAAGGTGACCTTGTCATGGTGGTGTGGGCGGCCGACAGGGTCTTCCGACATGTAGGCCAAGATGTCGTTCATCCAGCCCATGTTCCACTTGAACCGAAAGCCCAAGCCTCCCAGATAGGTCGGCCGGGAAACCATCGGCCAAGAGGATGACTCCTCCGCGACGGTCATCACGTCCGGGTACTCGGCGTGGACTACCTCGTTGAAGCACCTCAAAAAATCGATTGCCTCGAGGTTCTCCTTACCGCCATGGCGGTTCGGCGCCCACCCGTCGTCTTCGCGCCCGTGGTCGAGGTAGAGCATCGCCGCCACAGCGTCCACCCGTAGACCATCCACATGGTATTTGTCGCACCAGAAAAGAGCGTTGCTGATGAGGAAATTGCTGACTTCACGCCGGCCGTAGTCGAAGATCGAGGTGCCGCACTCGGCGGGTTCCCCCTGGCGCCGATCCGGATGCTCATAAAGATGCGTGCCATCGAAAACCCCCAACCCGTGCTCGTCGTTGGGGAAGTGAGCGGGAACCCAATCGAGAATCACACCGATTCCGCGGCGATGTAGCGTGTCGACCAAATACATGAAATCCTGCGGCGTCCCGAAGCGAGAAGTCGGGGCGAAGTAGCCGGTAGTCTCGTATCCCCAAGATGAGTCGAGAGGATGCTCGCCGACGGGCAGCAGTTCGAGATGGGTAAACCCCATCTTTTCAACGTAGTCGGCTAGCTTGGGCGCGATCTCGCGGTAGCTGAGGGGCCTGTTGTTCTCCTCCGGTTTGCGCATCCAAGAGCCCAGTTGAACTTCATAGATTGAAATCGGCGCTCGATGGGAGTTGTGCAGACGGCGGATATTCATCCAGTCTTCATCGCCCCACTGGTAGCCGCTTAGGTCCCACACCTTCGACGCCGCTCGGGGCTGCGTCTCACTGGCGAATGCGTAGGGATCAGTTTTGTCGGCACGATGGCCGTCGACGCGGGAACGAACGTGGAACCTGTAGAGGTCACCCTGTCCGACCTGGGGAACGAACAACTCCCAGATGCCGGCTTCGGCCCGTAGCTTCATCTGGTGAGAATCGGGGTTCCAGTCGTTGAAGTCGCCAAGGACGGAGACTCGCTTCGCATTTGGCGCCCAGACTGCGAATCGGGTCCCATGTTTGCCGCGAAGTTCCGATAGGTGGGCACCGAGTTTCCAAAGACTTCGGTAGTGAGTGCCTTCCTCTAGAAGATGCAGATCAAATTCACTCAAATGCGGAGGCTCGACGGGAATCATGGCGACTGATTTCAGGCCGGGCAGCGAGCTGTTTTCGCCGGCTTCGGATAGGAATCGCTACTGCTGGAGTTCGGTAAGCTCTTCTCAGAGGATATCGCAGCTTGGACTCCCCGGCGCGCGACGGCTCGTAACAAAGTCGTCGAGGGCGTATTCGCCGCACTCCTTCGAGCGAATAATGTGCCAGGCGACCTCAGTTGGGGCGCTCTGTCACGAGCCCGGCGGTGGATGCTGATGGTAGAATCGAGCTCATGAGGTTCCTTCAGGCCGGAGATCAGGATCTGATCGCCCTGGAACCTGAGCACGAAGTAGTCCGGAACATTGCGTCCGAAGCCGGCTATCAGTGCACGATTCAAGAGGGCGAGCGCCGCCTCGTCGTGCAAGTGAAACCCCAATCGGCGAAGGCTTCGATGCTGCTGTTCGACGCCAGCGACCCGGCCAATATTGGATGGTTCTCGAGATGCCAGTTCTATGTCGACGGACTCTCGGGCAGCGTGCTGCAAACGCCGCTAATCTTGGCCAACTGCCGAGACGGTCAAGGGCGGCTGCTGCCGATGCTGAGGATCTCTATGTCGAAGGAGCTGCCCGCCTCTTTTCGCCTTCCAGGTCACCAGCCTGTCAATGAACAGGTTGTCTATGCCCTGTTCCACAATATCCTGTCGGCTCTAAAAGATGGCGGTGTTGCCATCTGCGGTAAGGGTGCCGTTTCTCCCCTGGCCGGGCGTGGAAAGCTTCTTTCACCACGCAAAGGCTAACTGGAACTAGCGCCAACGGAGGCGGAGTAGGGAACCTTGCTTACGGTGATAGTACCGCTGTACCGTCCGGCCTTTCGTCCTGACGACGTAGCTTAAGCGGTACATCCGTACCCTCGCAAAATGAACCCAATGTTCTATTGTTGCAACCTGGTTCGCGTGTCAGAATTAGTCTGTACTAGGGACGGCTCACTGGAGTACGCAGGGGGGACAAACTTCAGTGAAGTCTTACGGCTGGCTCGGTAACGGGCCAGCCAGTCCCACTCCTCAAAATCCGTACTTCTAGACCTTCCCTACCGTCGGCAACCTAACCGCTTTAGACCCTTGGGCTCCTGTTCGTCTGCAAGGCGCGGCAGTCATAAAACTCCGCCGGCCACTAGCCTGATCGACTCTACGGGGATAGCTCGTCCGCGGACCGCAAGAGGTGTCGGCGCCTACCATAAAGGCCGGCGCTCCCGTGTTCCCCTTGCCGAACTTTCGGCGACGCCCTGAGAGTGCCGCCGGGTCCCGTGAGTGTGCGCCGCTGAGCTTCGGGATCTCCGAGCGATCCTCGTCTCCCAGGTCAGAAGCGAAACCCCGCCTGCAAAACAACGCCCGCGCTGCCGATCAGAGTATCTAAGGGCCTTGCAAGGCCCCTCTTCACACGCCCAACCGACGAGATTGCGAGCCTCATCCCGAGAAAACTCTTCGACAGACCGCTTGCCCCCTGTTGTGACCGGGGCAGTGGTGGGGATCTGCGTGTCTCCCTTCCTGCTGAACCTGCTGGGCCTCGACTTTTCCTCGCCGAAGGTCGCCTTCGACCCCGTGGCGGCCGCCGGCTGGTCCCACAGCGTGCTGACCGACAGTATGCATCAGTTTCTGGCAGGTGGCTTCGCTCACACCATTCTGGAATGGAGCGCCTTCTGCACGGCGATATTCACGGTTTCGCTGGCCTTCGTCCATTACTCGGCCAAAGGCGATGTGACGACCCCCATCATTGGACTCGCGCTGCTTTGTGCGGGCACCATGGACGCCTTTCATACCCTCGCGGCTGACCGGCTGATTGAGGCGGTTTCCGACAACCGAAATCTAATTCCATTCACTTGGGCTATCTGTCGCGTATTCAATGCACTGATCATGCTGGTGGGAGTGGGCATCCTGCTCTTGCGCTCCCATCGAGGGCAGGCGGCCGGCATGCGTCTTGTCCTGATGACCGGTTTGGCGTTCGGCGCTTCGGCCTACGGGATCATTCACATCTGCGCCACGAGCGGGCGATTGCCGCAGACCATGTTTCCCGATTCGATCCTCACGCGGCCCTGGGATGTCGGCCCCCTGCTGCTGTTCGTCATCGCCGGAGCGGTTGTCTTTCCGATCTTTCATCGGCGTGAGAAGAGCGTGTTTTCCCACGCGCTGGTTGTGAGCGCCTTGCCGCAGATTACTACCCAAGCTCACATGGCCTTCGGGTCCACCACGCTGTTCGACCACCACTTCAACATCGCTCACTTCTTGAAGATCATCGCCTATCTGGTTCCGTTTACCGGTTTGGCTTTGGACTACATCCAAACCCATCGCGGAAAGGCGCTCGCCGTCAGCCGGCTGGAGAAAGCGCAGCACGGCCTGATCGAAAGAACTACGGAGGTAGAACGAATCAATCGGGATCTCGACACTGAAATCAAAGAGCGAGAGCGTGTCGAGAGCAACTTGCAGAGTCACTTGTTTGATCTGGAAGAGGCCCACCGAACGACGGAGAAGCAGGCCGAGGCTCTAGCGCGCCAGGCCGAGGAACTAGACACAGCCGGCAGGGCGGCCCTGGAATCGGCTCGATTGAAGAGTGAGTTCCTTGCCACCATGAGCCACGAAATCCGTACCCCTATGAACGGGATTATTGGCATGACCGGCCTCTTGCTAGACACGCCATTGAACCCGGAACAGCAGGAATACGCCCGCAGCGTCCAGAATTGCGGGGAAGCTCTGCTTACGATTATCAACGACATCCTTGACTTCTCCAAGATCGAAGCAGGCAAACTCACTTTCGAAACGATCGACTTTGATCTCCACGATACCGCGGAAAGTGCCACGGAGCTGCTGGCAGAGCGGGCGCAATCGAAGAACGTCGAACTAGTTTGTTTCGTCTCGGCCGAGGTGCCCACGATGGTCGGGGGTGACCCCGGACGCCTTAAACAGATCATCCTCAACCTGCTCAATAACGCCGTCAAGTTCACCGACCAAGGTGAAATCACCCTTCGGGTCACAACGCTTGAGGAAAACGAGTCCCACGTCATGCTGAGGTTCACCGTCAGCGACACCGGCATCGGTATCCGGCCGGAAGCGCAGAAATTACTGTTCGAGTCCTTTAGTCAAGCGGACATGTCAACTACTCGCAAGTTCGGCGGTACGGGCCTCGGACTAGCGATTTCGAAAAGGCTGGTGAACGCACTGAGCGGGGAGATCGGCGTCCAGAGCACGCCTGGAAAAGGTTCGACCTTCTGGTTCACCGCTCGCCTGGAAAAGCGGCCAACTCCCAAAAGAGATCCCGACCCCAGCCTGTCTCGCCTCCGAGGTGTGAGAGTCCTCATTGTTGACGACAGCGAGTCAAGTCGTGGGGCACTGTGTAACTACCTTTCGCCTTGGAGCGTGCGGCTTGAACAGGCCTCTGAAGGGGAAGAGGCGCTTCGAGTTCTGCGTCGCGAAGCCGTGGCAGGCGATCCCTACTCTTTGGTTTTGGTCGCTGCAGAGATGCCTGACATGGACGGAGTTTCACTGGCGCGAGCGATACGCAGGGACTCCGGGGCGACCGCTACGCGTGTGGTACTGCTCACACCCTTCGGAGACCGTCCCGATAGTCGGGATCTAGAGCAGTGGGGCGTGTCGGCGAGTCTGCCGAAGCCGGTCCGTCGCTCTCGCCTCATCCAATGCGTCGCCGAGACCCTCGGGTTCCGCAGCCACCGACACGCGTATGACGAAGGGGTAGGATTGGCAAACGTTGCCACTGAGGAACTCCGAGGTGACCAGCGCATTCTGGTCGCGGAGGACAACACCGTCAACCAGCGATTGGTACTGAAGATTCTTGAAAAGCTAGGATACCCCGCCGACGCTGTCGCCAACGGGCTGGAAGCGGTAGAGGCTGCCGTAGGCGGACGGTACAGCGCGATCTTGATGGATTGCCAGATGCCCGAAATGGACGGCTACGAGGCTACCCACGAAATACGCCGCCGCCAGGGCGGCGATCACCACACGCCGATCGTCGCTCTGACCGCTAACGCCATGCAAGGCGATCGCGAGAGATGCCTCGACGCCGGTATGGACGACTATGTGAGCAAGCCCATCTCGCCACTAGCGCTGGCGGCGGCTTTGGAACGCTGCATCGAAAGTGCTCCCACCGAGTCTGGATCGGGCGAAGCCGAGCCTATTTCGGACAACCCGCATGTGAGAACGCCGGGTTAGAAGCATGCCGTTTGCGTAAGCTCACCCCCGACCTACTTTTGTCGTATACGGGCGCGAAATCCCCTCGATCAGCGCCCGCCAGAGTGCCCACCGTACACCAACCCGAAGCGCAAGCGACGGGCCTCGACATTCCAGTAACATTCGCGCCGCAATCCCTCGTGGTGCTCAGGGTGCAGACTCTCGGACCCAGAGAGGTCTTTGCAACATTCGTCAGTGGCGCGGTGATCGGGCACGGTCTACAGTCGGACCTAATCTCCGGCGGACTCGACCGGTTGGGGAAGGGTCGGCTGTCGAGCACTGGCCCGCTCCGTCCGCTCTTCGAAGGTCATGTAGACGATCGGAATAAACACCAAAGTGATAAGCGTGGAGGTACAAAGCCCCCCAATGACCACGCGGGCCAGCGGCGCTTGTAGCTCTCCGCCCTCGCCGATGCCCAAGGCCATGGGAGTCAGCCCGAGTATCGTCGTAATCGTCGTCATCAAGATCGGCCTCAGCCGGCGCCTGCCGGCCGTGACGACCGCTTCGCGGACCGAGAAATGCTCCTCGCGACGCAGTCGATTGGTGTAGTCCACCAGGACGATGGCGTTGTTCACTACAATGCCGACCAAGACAATGACCCCCAGGAATCCTTGAATATTGAACGTGGTTGCGGTCAAAAACAGAACCAAGACAACCCCTACGAACGCCAACGGAATCGAGAACAAGATGATGAACGGGTCGCGGAGAGACTCGAACTGCGACGCCATCACCATATAAACCAACAACAAAGCCAGGATGGCGGCGAAGGTCATTTGCAAGAAGGCTTCCTGCTGTTCTTCGTACTCGCCGCCGAATTTGACCTCGTATCCTGTCGGGATTTCGATCTGAGAGAGAGACGCCCGCAGGTCGCCCACGATGCTCCCGAGGTCACGGTCGGCGATGGTTCCATCGACAGTCACAATACGCTGCTGGTCCGAACGAGTGATCTCCACCGGTCCCTCTTGACGGCGCATCCGGACGATGCTTTCGGCGGGAATCGTCCGCCCGTCGGGAAGGGTGATTGGCACCTGAGCCACCTGATCAATCTTCAAGCGGTCCTCTTCCCGCAGTCGAACCACGATGTCGTACTCATCGCCCTCTTCACGGTAGAGCGACGCGCGCGTTCCGCCGATCGCCGTCTCCAGCGTGTCGGCGACTTCGGACACCGACAAGCCCATACTCGTGGCCTTCGCGCGGTCTACCGAAATCAGCATTTCGGGCATGCCCGGACGGCGGCTTACCTGGGAGCTGGTCACGCCCGCGATGGACGCCATCGCCTCTTGCACCCGCTCAGCAAGCTTCTGAGCCACTTCGATGTCGTGCCCCCGAACCTCCACCGAAAGCCGGTCGCCCTCACCCATGCCGCGCCGGAACAGACCGCTGCTGACTCGAGTTCGAACAATCATGCCAGGCTCGACCTGCATTAACCGACGCAGCCCCCGCGCAATCTCCGCCGCCGAGCGCTCGCGGAACTTTTGCTCGACCAAGTCGATGCGCAACTGTCCTCGATTGGTGCCTTCAGCCCGCCATGTGCTGTTGCTGCCGGCTTCGACCATGATATAGCTGGCTTCCGGAACCTTTTCGCGGACGATTCGGCCCAACCGCCTCATGATGGTGTCGGTGACCTCCACTCGTGTGCCTGGCTCCAGTTCGACGTTCACGCGAATCTGTCCTTCATCGACCTCCGGCTGGAGCTCGACACCGACGAACCCCGACAAATAAAAGGCGCCTGCGAGTAGCCCCACCGCGGTCAACACAACCGTCTTACGATGGTCAACCGCCCACAAAACAACTTGTCCATAGCGGTCGGACATCCGCTCGTGGGCCTCCGCCACCCGCCGACCCAGCCTGCCCTGGGGATCCCCACCCAATTCACGAGCCCGCAGATAACGCGAACACAGCATCGGCACAAGGGTCAAGGCGACGGCCAGCGAGCAAAACAAGGAAAAGGCAACCACCCAGGCAAGCTGTTGAAACGTTTGCGCCGAAACACCAGCCATAAAGAGCACCGGGACGAAGACCGCAATTGTCGTCAGCGTCGAGGCGGTGATGGCCATGGCCACTTCACGACTGCCGACAACGGCCGCCTCTTCGATCTGTTTGCCGCGCTCGCGATGGCGGAAGATGTTTTCCAGTACCACGATGGCGTTGTCGACGAGCATGCCGACACCGAGCGCCAGTCCTCCGAAGGAAACCGTGTTCAGCGTGAAGCCGTTGAAGTACATCAGCGCAAACGTGGCGATCACGGAGATCGGGATGGCCACGCCGATGATCAGGGTGCTCGAGATGCTGCGCAGGAAGAACAGCAGAACGAAGACCGCCAAGCCGGCTCCGATCAAGACAGCGTCCCGCACATTGTTGATAGAAGCCCGTATGAAATCCGCGGAATCCCAAGTCGCCTGCAGCTTGACGCTGCCATGGTCGCGCTGGATCCTGCCCGCTTCCTCCCACCCCGCGTCGGACACCTTAACGGTATTGGCGCCGGACTGCTTGTAGATAAACATCCGCACGGCCGGTACGTCGTTTACCCGAACGATGTAGCGGACCTCTTCGTGGGAGTCTTCCACCAACGCGATGTCGCGCATGTAGACCGGCACTCCATTGCGAGTCGTGACGCCCACATTGAGAATGTCCTCGACGCGCTCGAACTCACCCGTCGTGCGCAGCAACACCTCGTAGCGCCCTTCGCGGACCGGCCCCACCGGACGATTGAGGTTTTCTCTCCGAACCGTCTGTACGACTTGGGCCACGGATAGATCCAAAGCACGCAACTTGTCGAGATCCAGATCGACGTGGATCTCACGTCTCAAACCGCCGCTAACCCGGGCCTGCGCCACGCCAGGGAGACGCTCGATTCGATACTGGATGCTTTTTTCGACGAAGTGACGCAGTTGTTTGGAATCCAGATCCTCCGCGGCAACCGTAATAAACATGATCGGA
Source organism: Bryobacterales bacterium (assembly GCA_965222095.1). GTDB lineage: Bacteria > Acidobacteriota > Terriglobia > Bryobacterales > UBA6623. Next base: position 14,511 of record CBDCTD010000002.1, on the reverse strand, counting down.
AACTGTGACACGTCGAACTTGAAGAGCGTGGGCGGATCTGCGTCGTCGGGCAGGCTTGTCCGGCGGGCGTCGATGCGCGCGCGAAGGTCGTCGGCGGCTACATCCAAGTTGGTTCCGTAGACAAACCTCACCCGTACGCTGGCTCGGCCTTCGGAAGAGGAGGAGGTGATTTCCTCGGCGTTGGGCGCGGAGCTCAGCGCCTGTTCCAGCGGTCGGGCGATCAGGGTTTCCATTTCCTCCGGCGCAACGCCCTCATAGCCAGTGTTGACGCTGATGATGGGGTATTCGATTTCCGGCATCAAGTCGACCGGGATTTAAACGAACGCGATGCCGCCCAAAAGGATGGCGATCAGGCAGACCATCAGAATCGTCACCGGACGCCGAATGGAAAACTCCGCCAGATTCATGCCGCTACCCTATTGAGTTTTGCTTGATGCACCTTGCCCTCGCCGGGCGGATCGGCCTTGGCCCGATGGACGGCCGTTTCGGTTCCGGTGGCCGCTGCTTTCTCGAGCGCCGGCCGCTGGGTGGCCTTCGGTTCGTTCCTGTTTCTCGGGAGTGGCGAGACGGTCTCCGTCCCGGATCATGGTGGCGCCCCGGCCGACGATTGACGTCCCCGGATCGAGGTCGGAGAGTACTTCGACCGTCTCTTGCCGCGTCATCCCGGTCTCGATGGGCCTGAACACCGGGCGTGAGCCTTCCACAACGTAAACACCGGGCTGTTGACCGCGGTAGACCAAACTATCGCGGGGAATCATTGTGGCGTCACGGGTCGCGCCAAGATCCAGTTCGATGCGGACGAACATTTCGGCCTTGAGATCACTGTTCGGGTTGGGGATGTCAATTTCAATCAAAGCACTGCGGGTAGCGGCATCGAGAACCGGGGCGATACGCGCCACGCGGCCGGTGAACGGGCGGTCGGGCAGTGCGTCAACTCGCACGGTGGCACGGTTCCCTACTCGCAATCTGGCTATGTTCCGTTCGGGAACATTCCCAAGGGTGACCATGGTCGAGAGATTTACGATCCGTAGGATTGGAGTTGTCGGACTCACAAGAGCGCCCACATCTACATAGCGGCTGGCAGCGACTCCTCTCATAGGAGCGTAGATCTTCGTTTGCGACAAGCGAATCTTAAACTCGCTTAACTCAGCCTCAGCTTGCTTCTGTTGGGCCTCGGCCAACTCCACTTGGGCATTGACGACGGCCAGGCTGGTCTTTTGCGCCTGGTAGTCCTGGGGAGAAATGAGTCCGTCCTGGAAAAGGCTTTCGGCGCGCTCCAACTCGGCGCCGGCGTTATCGTGCTCGGCTCGGCGCTGCGCATACGATGCGCGAGCGACCGCGATGGCAGCCTCGGCCCGATGAACCTGCTGCCGCAACTCGTCGTCCTCGAGTTCGGCGACCAGGTCGCCGCTGCCTATCCGGTCGCCGACTTGAAAGCGGATACTTTCGACCCGTCCCGTGGCCTTCGACGTAATGTCGACCTGTTCTTTGGGTTTGAGAGCGCCGGTTAGGAGGAGTACGTCGCTAACGGCGCCGGTCCAGGCTTGAGCGAGCTCGACATTGACCACGCGGCCTCCGCCCCAGGCCTGCCCGCGCGTCTTGGCTCGGGCGGCGTCCTCACGAGCTTCGAAGACGCGAGTAGCGACGAGAAAGACGATCCCACCGGCGACGAGAATCGCCAGTCCGCGCTTGACCCAGATGCCCACGGTGCGCCTTTAGTGACGGCCCGGCCTGCTATCGAACGCCCTGGGTTCTCGTCAGATCCGCTGAGTCCTGATATGGCCTCTGCCCCGTCCCCAGAGGCTCCCTCAAAGGCCAGAGCGCCGGTCCGTTAGTACATCATTTCGTGAATCCAGTTACGTCTCAATCAGCTTGTCGAGGTCTTAGGGTTCATCATCTCGAACGCAATGAATTGCGCCCCTACGTTGAACACGAGATGCCCAAGCCCATCGGTAGGGGCGCGATTCATCGCGTTCGCAGTCGGGCGCTTTTCAAAACCGCATTTGGCGAAATGATGCACTCAGTCTAGAGTCATCTTAGCAGCGAGGCAGACAAGCCGGTATCAGGATAGGCACACGCCGCGGCTGTCAGTAGTTCGGCGTACCGTTGTCAGCTAGAACGGGACATCGTCATCGGTGATGCCCTGACCGGCGTCCCCGCCTGCTGTTGCGCCACTCGCCGCCTCCGACTGGCCTCCAGCCACAGCGGAGGGACCGCCTGCATCCGCCGGGCCTCCCCGCAGCAGGATCAAGTTGTCCGCGACCACTTCGGTTCGATAGCGGCGGTTTCCGCTCTGGTCCTCCCAGCTCCGGGTTTGCAGCCGGCCTTCCACGAAGACTTGCTTTCCTTTTTGCAGATAAGGCGCGACGTTCTCCGACCTCCACAGAACTACGTCGTGCCAATCGGTCTCTTCTCGCCACTCGCCTGTCTGCTGGTCTTTCCAGCGTCTTGAGGTGGCGACAGTGAAGATGGTGCGGGCGACGCCGCTAGCAGTGTGCTTGGTCTCGGCATCCTTGCCTAGGTTGCCGATCAACATAACTTTATTCAAACTTCGCGATGCCATGGCTACAAGGTACAATCTATGGCCCCCGAGATCAAGCGGCGGGACTGGAGTTTGTCGGCGACCCGACGGGAGATAGAGGGTGGTGGCTCAGATTAAGCCTCTACCAGAGGAGGCGAGTTTACCAATCTGATTCCTACTGAGCTGCGGCGATCTCAACGCGGTTCTCCACTGATTTTTCCTCCGCTGGCGATCTCTCGGATCGGCGCCACCTTCAGTTCGCGGCTGTAAACTCGTCTGGCCAAGTCCATTCGTCTCTCCATTCAATGTGTTTGCCACGTGAACTATGTGCCTCACTTGTGGGGTGTGTAGTCCACGCTCCCACTAGCAAGCGAGGATCCCTAATCGAGTCTCCCGAAACAGTCGATTCTTTCCCTGACTAGCCTGACTAGCCGATTTTGGCCAAACGCACCCATGCAGTCGCCGGAAGCACGACCGGGGATTCGCCTTTCTCGGAGTAAGCGACAGCCGCTCAGCTCCTACAGCTCGACGTCAAGAACAATCTGCACTTTGATTGCAAAGCGCCGGCTGCCGGATGCGAAGGCCGGTCGCTAGTGGCGATGTGACGAAGGCGAAATCCGAGAGTGATTCAAGAGGAACAGTAGACGCCGTGCGCCAAAGGCCGTTCCTGAGATAGGAGACCCTCGTTTTGGCAGGCATCTGGAAGCACATCGCATTGGCGGTCAGCTTGGTCTTGGCCTATGCCGCTCTGGCGGACAGCACCTGGCGAGGCAGCACGGAGCTGCACACCATCACGGAGGTCATTGCCTCGATTCTGGCGCTGATCGTCGGGCTGGTCGCCATCGTTCGATTCTACGCCAAGAAGAACAACACCTATTTGTTTGTCGGCACCGGCTTCATCGGCACGGCGCTGCTCGACTGCTACCACGCGGTGGTCACCAGCTCCTTCTTTAGCCAGTTGCTGCCGTCCGCACCGCCCTCTCTGATTCCTTGGAGTTGGAACGCGTCGCGGACGTTTCTCGCGCTGCTGATGCTGCTCAGTTACTGGGCCTGGAAACGGGAACGGAGGCTGAAGGCGGCCGGCGGGATTGGCGAGGGAACTGTCTACATCAGTGTCTCGGTTTTGACGCTTATCAGCTTCTGTTTCTTCGCTTTCGTGCCCCTTCCGAGGGCCTACTACCCGGAGCTGTTCTTCGGACGTCCGGAAGAGTTCATCTCCGCGGCGCTGTTTCTCATGGCGCTCGTCGGCTATCGGAAAAAGGGGATGTGGCGGCAAGACCCATTCGAGAACGCGCTGGTGCTGTCGCTGATCATCGGCTTCATGGGCCAAGCGCTGTTCATGTCACGGTCATTCGGTTTGTTCGATGCGATGTTTGACGCGGCCCATCTGCTGAAGCTGGTCAGCTACGCCGTCATGTTCCACGGTCTGCTGAAGAACACTTACACGCTTTTCGTCCAAGCCGAACGCAGCGCAGCCGAGCTGTCTCGAGTCAACCATGACCTACTGGAAGAACTGAGCGCGCGAAGGAAGGCCGAGAAGGCGTTGGCGCGCAGCAATACCGAACTCGAGCAGTTCGCCTACATCGCCTCTCACGACATGCAGGAGCCCTTGCGGTCCTTGGGTGCGTACAGCACTCTGCTACGGGAAGACCTGGGCAAAGAGCTGCCGGAAGAGGCAGCGACAGATCTCGATTACATCGCCAAAGCCGCAAACCGCATGCAGAGGGTCATCGCTGACCTGCTCGCCTTTTCGCGAGCCGGAAGGGGGGCCATGAAAACCGAGACCATTTCACTCGATGCATGTGTCGACGAGTCCCTCGAAGCGCTGCGGTCGCAAGTGGAGCAATCCGGAGCTCGAATCGAGCGCCAAGCGCTTCCGACGGTTGTGGGGGACGCAACCCTGCTCACACAGCTCTATCAGAACCTGCTCTCGAACGCCCTGAAGTTTACCCCGGATCGGGAGCCCGTGGTGGAACTGACGGCCCAGCAAACGGGCGATGTTTGGACACTGGGTGTTCGCGATAACGGAATCGGGCTGGAGGCGGAATATGCCGAGCAGATCTTCGAGCCCTTCAAACGTTTGCATGGGGTCACCGAGTATCAAGGGACGGGTATCGGGTTAGCGATCTGCCGCAAAAACGTTGACCGCCACGGGGGTCGGATTTGGGTCGAATCGAGACCCGCCGAAGGCGCCCACTTCAAGTTCACCCTCCCAAACGCAGGTAAAGAATTGGAGCAGGCATGATGCAGCGAGTTTGAAAAATCACGTGACACACGGAATCGCGTAGCCCGCGGCGCACGGAGGAGATCCATGCCTCAGATTCTTATCGTTGATGACTCTTCATTCCAGAGACGCCTGATTCGACGCGCCTTGGGTCCTCTGGCACAGAACACGATCGAGGCCGGCGACGGAAGGGCCGCGATCGAGCTTCTGCAACAAGAGTCACCCGACGTCATACTCCTCGACCTGCTGATGCCGGAACTAGACGGCTTCCAGGTGCTGGCCGAACTTCAGAAAAGACAGTGCCCGATTCCGCGAGTCGTGCTTACCGCGGACGTTCAGGATACTGCGGCCGAACGCTGCCGTGACCTCGGCGCGTTCGAAGTCATCCACAAGCCGCCAAGCGAGGAAAAGCTGCGGAGTGTCCTGGAACGTGCGCTGTCCGGCCAGAAGGTGCCATCGTGACCCTCTCGCCTGAAGAAATCGACGCTCTTCGAGAACTCATCAACATCGGCGTCGGCCGTGCTGCCGGGGCGCTCAACGACATGGTCGGCGCGCATGTCGAGCTCCACGTGCCCTCGATTCGTCTGGTTTCTCCGGCGGACGCCAAAGAGGCGACTAGGCCGATCGAGGGACAAAAGTTGGCGGCGGTTCGGCTGGACTTCTCGGGCGAAATCCAAGGGACTGCCGAGCTGGTGTTTCCCGCTGATAGCGCTTCGAAGCTGGTCGCACTGCTGACCGGCGAGGAACTCGGGACGCCGGATCTCGACAGTTTGCGAGCCGGCGCCCTCACAGAGGTAGGAAACATCCTGCTGAACGCGGTCATGGGGTCGATCACCAACGTGTTGGAGCGGCACATCAGCTACGAGCTTCCGACCTACAGCGAAGAAACACCGGAGGACCTCGTCGAAGCTGTCCGTAAGCAGGCCGAGGCAACGGTCCTTTTGGCGCAGACTCACTTCCTCGTGCGACAGAGTCACTCCTCGGTCGAGCAGGAAAAAATCGAGGGCGAAGTAACGCTGCTATTCGGCATGGGCTCTTTTGAGGTCCTGCTAGAGCGCATCCACAAAATGCATGAGGAGCTCTCCGTCTAGGGGGAGGGTGGTTTGGAGCCGGCCGGAACCAAAAATCTTGCGCTCTTGGAGCATCTGCCCTTGGGCGCCTTCGTCTTGCGCCCTGACGGCACGGTGGCCGAGTGGAACCGATGCCTCGAGCAGTGGACAGGAATTCCACGCGCGGACATCGTAGGCCGGGCGATCGGCGATTTCTCTGAGCGGTTATGTCGGCCGCAATATCAGCAGCGGCTCAAAGCCGTTTTTCAGGCCGGGGCGCCGCTCATCTTCTCGTCGCAACTCCACGGTGAGATTATCCCGTCTGTATTGCCCGACGGCCGTCCACGCATTCAGCAGGCGATGGTCACAGCACTTCCACAGAGCGGATCGGGCGATTACTGGGCCCTGTTTGCGATTCAGGACGTGACTGACTTGACCCACCGCATTCAGGCCTACCGCGCCATGCGCGATGAGGCGTTTCGGGCCAAGAAGCTGGCAGAGCAGAAAGCGGAAGATCTGAAGGCGACACAGCACGAACTCGAGCAGTTTGTCTATGTAGCCTCCCATGACCTGCAGGAACCGGTGCGGTCGTTGGTTGCGTATAGCACTCTGCTACGTGAAGACCTGGGCGAGGAGCTGCGCGGTGAGGCTGCCATCGACCTGGGTTACATCGAAAAAGCCGCGAAACGTATGCAAACGCTCATCGCCGACCTGCTCGCCTTTTCGCGAGTCGGAAGGGCGGCCATGAAAACAGAGACCGTTTCACTCGATGAATGTGTCGACGAATCCCTTGAGGCGCTCCGCTCACGCCTGGAACAATCCGGAGTTCGAATCGAACGCCAGGCGCTTCCGACGGTTGTGGGGGACCGAACCTTGCTGACACAGCTCTATCAGAACCTGCTCTCCAACGCTGTGAAGTTTACCCGTGCCGGGGAGCCCGTGGTGGAACTGACGGCCCAGCAAACGGGTGACGTTTGGACACTGGGTGTTCGCGATAACGGTATCGGGCTCGAGCCGGAATATGCCGAGCAGATCTTCGAGCCCTTCAAGCGTTTGCATGGGATCACCAAGTATCAAGGGACGGGCATCGGGTTGGCCATCTGCCGCAAAAGCGTTGAGCGCCACGGGGGTAGGATTTGGGTGGAATCGAAACCCGCCGAAGGCGCCCATTTCAAGTTCACCCTCCCGAACCGAGGTAACGAATTGGAGCCATCATGATGCAGCCAGGCGAGCAAGTTCATGCCGCGACCGTTTTGCTGGCGGAAGACAATCCAGCCGACCAGAACCTCACCCGTCGGGCGCTCGACAGGGGGGTGATTCATTGTGACCTGCGCGTTGTCTCGAATGGCGAGGAGGCGATGGATTATCTCCTTCAGCGCGAGCAGTTCGCGGACCCGGCAGCGCACCCCAGACCTGACCTCATCCTCTTGGACTTGAACATGCCAAGGCTCGACGGGCGGCAGGTTCTTGAGCGCATGAGGGCTGATCCTAAGCTGGACACTATTCCCGTCGTCGTGCTTACCACGTCGCGGCAGGAAGAGGACGTCGTGCGGAGCTACAAGCTGGGCTGCAACTCGTTCATCCAGAAGCCCATCCAGATCCAGGACTTCGTCGCCGCCTTGGAGCAATTGGGCGCCTACTGGCTGAAGCTCGTTGTGCTCCCCACACACAGAGGCGACTAGCCATGAGCAGGCAAACACTGGAGATTCTGCTCATCGACGACAACCCCGCGGATGCCGAACTCCTGCGGCGGCTCTTGAACAAGATTTCCGAATTTCAGGTTGAATTCACTCACTGCTTGGACGCGGAGAGTGGTCAGCAAGCTTTAGCCGCCGAGAAAACCGATTGTCTGTTGCTCGACTATCACCTCGGAGAACAAGATGGCCTGGAGGTGCTGGCTTCGATTCGCGCGCTCGGCAACGACGTTCCTACCATCGTTCTTACCGGCGCCGGCAACGAGGCCGTGGCGGTCGAGGCGATGAAACGGGGCGCACAGGATTACATAGTCAAAGATATCGTGGTGCGCCAAGTCATGACGCCGAAGGGGATCCATCGGGCTATTACCAACGCCGTTGAAAAGGTCAGACTGGAGCGACTGGTCGCCGAAAAGCAGAGAGAGCTTGAAGCCTTTGTTTCGGTTGCTTCACACGATTTGAAGACCCCCCTGTGCTCTGTAAGAGACAACGTGGAAGTAATACGTGACTTCTATCCAAACAAGCCTCTGGACGCCAAGGCCGATGAGTTTCTTGTAGCGGCTGTTCGGATGGTGGACCGCATGATGAAAATGCTGGACAGCCTTCTCGAATACTCCCGCGCGGGAAGATCGGCGAAGGCCCTCGTTCCGGTTGACCTTAAGCTATGCATGACGTCCGTTATGGAAAACCTGAAGTCTCTGATCGAAGAGACTCAAGCAACGGTTATTGTGGGGATCATGCCGCGGGCGGTGGCGGGAGACGAAGATGCACTCGTCCCACTGCTGCAGAATCTGATTTCGAACGGCATAAAATTTAGGTGCAGCGAGCCGGTCGTCGTGAGGGTCATGTCCCGTCGCGACGGTGGCCGCTGGAAAATCTCGGTAGCGGACAACGGGATCGGCATCGACGCGCAGCACCACGCAGCGGTATTCGCGCCCTTCAAACGCCTCCATTCAAAGCAAGAGTTTGATGGTTCGGGCATCGGCCTTGCGACCTGTAAAAGAATCGTGGACCAACACGATGGGCGCCTTTGGGTAGAGTGTACGGTTGGGCAGGGCGCAACGTTTCACTTCACACTGGCAGATGCTGCGGCAGAAGGCCTAGATTCCGAGAAGCCATCCGCCGTACGTCAACCTCAAACCGAAATCCTGGCCACCTAATCGCGCAAAGACGAGCCCCGCCAGCCAACGCCGCTTGCTTCTCGGTCCCGAGCGAGATAGTGTGGGACTTCATGTCCAAGACCGCGTTCGTTTTTCCGGGCCAGGGATCTCAGGTTCCTGGAATGGGCCGCGAGTTGGCCGAGCACTTTCCCGCCGCTCGTCAGGTCTTCGAGCAGGCGGACCGAGCGCTTGACTTCCCGATCTCTAAGGTCTGCTTCGAGGGCCCGGAGGCAGACCTCAAGCTCACCGAGAACACCCAGCCGGCTCTGCTGACCTGTTCGCTCGCTACGCTCGCCGTGCTCGGTGAGCGAGGAATCGAGGCCGACTGCGTGGCGGGGCACAGCCTCGGGGAGTACTCGGCGCTGGTAGCCGGCGGGTCTTTAAGCTTTGAGGATGCAGTGCGGCTGGTCCGCAAGCGGGGTCGCTATATGCAGGAAGCTGTTCCCGAGGGAGTCGGGGCCATGGCCGCTCTGCTCGGATTGCCCGATGGAGAGCTGGACTCGATTTGCAGCGCAGCTTCAAACGGTGAGGTCGTTTCCGCCGCTAATTTCAACGGACCAGGGCAGGTAGTGATCGCCGGACACGCCGGCGCCGTGTCACGGGCAGTCGAGTTAGCCAAGGCCCGAGGAGCGCGTAAGGCGGTGCTGCTTTCGGTCAGCGCTCCCTTCCATTGCGCGCTGATGAAGCCGGCCCAGGAGCGGCTCGCGGGCGATTTCGATGAGGTCGAGTTCAAGGACCTCCGAATCCCGCTCGTCAACAATTACGCGGCCCGAGAGATTCGAAGTGCTGAGCAAGTCCGCGAGGGTCTCAACGAGCAGGTGCCCAACCCGGTTCTCTGGGAACAATCCGTGCGCTACTTGGCCGCTCAGGGAGTCGATCACTTTATCGAGGTCGGGCCGGGGAAGGTGTTGACCAGTCTTTTGAAGAGAATCGACCGCTCGCTGAAAGGATCGAACGTGCAAGATCTGAAGACCTTGGAGAAACTCACATCATGAAGGATCGGGTTGCATTCGTCACGGGAGCCAGCCAGGGTATTGGTCGCGCCTGCGCCCTGGCGTTGGCGGAGGCAGGCGCTCGGGTGGTTCTCGGCGCGAGACAGCAAGACAAGCTGAACGAACTCGTGGAAGAGATTCGCTCCCAAGGTGGGCGGGCTGACGCGGCACCCCTCGACATCGCATCGGCTGAGTCGATTCAAGAGGCCTTCGCCAAAGCCCGTGAGATCTCAGGGGGCGTTCACATCCTGGTGAACAATGCCGGTATGACCCGAGACGGGCTGGCCTTGCGCATGTCCTCCGAAAACTGGCGGCAGGTGATCGAGACCAATCTCACCGGAAGTTTCCTCTGTATACAGGCGGTTCTACCCGCTATGGTTCGGGGGCGCTGGGGACGCATTATCAACATCTCGTCGGTGGTGGGACAGGCCGGCAACCCTGGTCAAGCCAACTACGTGGCGTCAAAGGCCGGACTGATCGGATTGACGAAGGCGCTCGCCCAAGAGATCGCCTCCCGTAGCATTACCGTCAACGCCGTGGCGCCCGGATTCATTCAGACCGCGATGACAGAGACTCTCGATGAAAAGGTGCGGGAGAAAATCCTGGCGTCAGTTCCCCTCCGTCGGATCGGCGAAGCCAATGACGTAGCGCATGCGGTTCGGTTCCTCGCCAGTGAAGAAGCGGGTTACATCACCGGCCACGTTCTCAACGTGAACGGCGGCATGTATATGTAACGATCGCACCCCGCGATCTGCCGACGGGCCGCACCGCGGCTAACGACCGCCACCCTTGCCCGCCCGAATCCTGCCGGCTTCCCTCGCGATGAGCGAATCGGAGCCGCGAACGCCAGAGTCTGTGAAAAAACCGGGGACTGGAAAGGTGTGAAAAAATCAGGGACTGTCACAAGCGGCGTTCTAGAAGTCTCGTAGAATCAATCGCAGCCTCCCGCCGCGGGCTGACTGTCCCAGTATTTTTTCACACCTTCCTGTCCCAAGCGCCATGCACGGGCGCAGCGTTTTATCAATGACTTACGAGAGGCGGCGGGACTGCCCCGATTTTTTCACAGACCCGCCAGTGAGCGATCATACCCTGTGGGCAAATACGGGTGTCGCTCACCGCCACCGGCCAGCCGCGAAATCGACATTCCCTCTACACGGTCAGTTCAATGTTGGTGTGAAAGCGTCCGACCCCTGTGGTGCACGCTCTCAGCCCAAATCCCCCGGCTCTGCCTAGCCGGCTCGCGAGCCGTATCGTTGAAGGCCAAACCAGGCTGTAGCAAGCCTCACTACCACTCTATTGGCAGCGCACAACCCCTGGTATAATACGGTTCAGCCGGTGTCAACGGGGCGTGCAGGCTATAAGCACGATGCCCAAAGGCCAGGTAAGCACTTTTGGACAGTCAAATCGATCTGAGGCCTTCCCCGAAGTCCCAAGTCTTGGAGGTTGATCTACTATGAGCGCCAAAGCAAGCCTAAAACCCCAAGCCGTGAAAGACGATCCTGTCAAGACCCAACAGCCCGCGGGTATGCCGGGTGTCAAAGCGTTTGTGCGAATCGTTGACTGGATTACGAACGATAAGTTCGAGCTGATCAATGCAACCGATCGGATCAACGAAATCGTGCGCAAAAGCGGCGTCCGAAACGGCACTGTTCACCTGCAATCGCTGCACACCACAGCTTGTTTGTTCATCAACGAGTGGCAGGACGCGTTGCTGCACGACATCCGGACCATGCTCGAACAATTCGTAGGGCGCAATACCTCGTGGCGGCACGACGACCCGGCCTACTCCGATTGTGAACGCAAGAACGCGGTTTCTCACCTGCGGGGGCTGTTTCTAGGCCAGTCCATCTCGCTTCAGGTGCGTAATACAAAGGTATTGCTGGGGACCTGGCAAAGCATTATCCTGGCCGAGCTCGACGGCCCGCGAAGCCGTTCCATCTCGGTGCAAGTGATGGGCGTTTAGCCCGCACCATCCAGCCCCTTCCGGGGGGATTGATCCAGAGCTTTTTGTCGGGCCTGCTTGGATGTTCGCGTGTCTTGCCCCGCGCCGGGCGAGCCGGCGGACGGCGCAACCACAACCGGCCCCGAGCCGACACTGATGGGAAAACTGTTTGAAAACTGTTTACCTTGGAAGAAGCGGAAGACCTCACTCCGAGGCTCGGTGAGTGGCTTCAACAGGCCATCGATGCCAAGAAAGAGGCGGTCGCTGAGCGCCCGAATCAATGCTCTGGGCGGAGCCGAGATCGACCCCACCGCCGTGGCCAAGCGCAAGCTAGTGTAGTGCCACATAAATAACTGGACAATAACACCCTTTTCACGGTAGGATGGTTTATGTGGCCATCCGCTGACGCTCTACCCCTCACCGCTCCGCAGCGAAACGCTCTTCGTCGCCTGGTTCGAGGAGGCAACACAGCCCAGAAAATGGCCTTACGGGCAGGCATTGTTTTGCTGTGTGCGCAGGGGTTGGCGAACCACGCCATTGCCCGCGAACTCGGCGTCAACCGCAAGACCGTCATCCTGTGGCGAAAGCGCTTCGCCCAGTCCGGCCTCGACGGACTCCGCGATCGGACGCGCCCCGGACGCAAACCGGCGCTCTCCGCTGAATTCGTCCAATGCATCCTCGATACAACGCTTCACGAGAAGCCCCGGGCGGCCACGCATTGGAGCACCCGCACCCTCGCCAAGCACTTGGGCGTCTCCAAGATGGCCATCCAGCGCGTCTGGAAAGCGCACGGACTGCAGCCCCATCGCCTCGAAACTTTCAAGCTCAGCCGCGACAAGCAGTTCGTCGAGAAACTCCGCGACGTGGTCGGTCTGTACTTGAATCCGCCCGAGCACGCACTGGTGCTCAGTGTCGATGAGAAAAGTCAGATCCAGGCCTTAGACCGCAGCCAGCCGGGACTGCCCCTGAAAAGGGGTCGTGCCGGCACCATGACCCACGACTTCAAACGACATGGCACAACGACGTTGTTCGCCGCCTTCAATGTGCTCGACGGCAAGGTGATCGGCGAGTGTCTGCCGCGACATCGGCACCAGGAATTCCTCAAATTCCTACGCAAGATCGACCGCGAAACGCCACCGGCGCTGGAGCTGCATCTGATCGTGGACAACTACTCCACGCACAAGCATGAGCAAGTGAAGAAGTGGCTCGCGAAGCACCCCCGCTTCCACTTTCACTTCATTCCCACGTCTTCTTCTTGGCATTCCGCTTGTTACTTCTATTGCCACATGATTGAGCAGCAACCATTCGGTACGACCAGCATCGGAGGTGGTGACCGTCAATCTGTCAAGACGCTCTCCATTCGTATTATAAATCTCAATCGTTGTGCCGGTGGGAAGGCGGTCAAACATGACAGCGTTCTTGTGAAATTCGTTGGGTCGAATCGGATTGGGATACACTCTCGCTTTTGAAAAATCCTTAAAATCGTCAAAATCAGTTTCGGGCGGCACATCAAATGTCTGAGTTGCCTCCAGCAGGTTTATAGGATTTCGATCGGTATCTCGTACGTCCGAAACGGTGACTTCATAGGTGCGCCCGGGAACCAGATCTACCGCTCGGAAGGTGAGGATGGCTCGCGTTCCCATCCGGTCTCGAATTACGGATATAGGATTCGTGCCAGCCAATTGCTTTGGTTCCCTTAACAGATAGAGGCGTGAATTACCTGCGGAAGATCCCATCTGTTTGTCATAGGTAACGGCGACTTGGTTGTGTTGGATGTACACAGCCTCAATCAGTTTGGGCGGGGTACGAGGAGTAACGGAAACCGGCTTGGACTGAGCTGATTCGATCCCAGCTTCATTCTTCGCGGAGACAGTGTACCAGTAGGTTATGTCCTTCGTCACTTTCCGGTCAAGGAAACCCACAAAATCCAAGTCCTCGGCAATCGCTTCAAAGTGAGAGGGAGCTTCATCTGGATCACCAACTGCTCGATAGACGGTATAAGATACCGCCTCATCTAATGTCTCCCAGTCAATCCGAACTGCCCGTGCACTGAGCGGTGTGGCAGATAATCCATACGGCTGAATGTTCACAACGTTATTTGGATCACTAGCATGAACGTGCGTGAATGTAAGCAGATTTTCTGCATTATTAAAATAGAGTTCGCTGAAGTTGTCCTGATTCAGATCGGCGAGAAATAAGCGTGGCGTTTCCCAAGCCTCGTGATGCCAGATTGGGGCAAGGTTTGACGAGACATGATCCTCATTCATGCCATCCATCCATTTGAACACATAAACGCTTGGATTCGCAAGTATCACCAGTTCGTTCTGCAAGTCGCCGTCAACATCGCCGATTGCGAGGCTATTCCCTCTCAGGTTGAATGGTGTGATTGCCTGTGACCATATTGATTGGTAGCGCGAAGTGCGACTCCCGCCGGTTTGGGGGTTGGTGCCGGCAGGTGGAAAAGCGGTGAATACATGATATTCCCAACGCGGCAGCATCGAAGGCAAATCTTCCGCCAGTACCGTTCCCCCGACGACGAATTCAGGAATGCCATCCCCGGTGAGGTCGCCTGCTGCAAGTTGATGGGCGTTCTTGATATCAAGTTTCATCCGCCATTTTTCAACCAACAAATCGTCTCCGACAGATTCGTAGATAAAGAGTTCGCCCTCACTATCTCCCACTATTAACTCCAAGATACCGTTCGCATCGAAATCACCAACTGCAAATTGTTTGCCGAAAACGTTGGAACCTTCTGTCTCATTCTTGATGACATGTATTTCATCATAGCTATCGTTCCCACGGTTTTCAAAAATACGGATGCTGTCGTTAAGATTATCTGCCCCGACAATCTCTTTCCTGCCATCGTTATCCAGATCAACAATCTGTCCTGCTGAGAGAAAAGTGGTTTCCCAAATAATTTTTTCCGGAT
>CBDCTD010000001.1:0-986451 GCA_965222095.1 Bryobacterales bacterium | reverse complement strand
CAGAGGACGGATGTTGTAGTGCAACATCTCTTTCAACCGTGATTCCGAGTAGGGAACGCCCATGGCGATTTGATTGAACACTCGCTGAAGATCGAGCGGCGAGAGGTCGCCGGCGTTTATGAAAGTGGCGAAGGCGATGGTTTTGATCGCTGACCGCGGGCTGAAAAGCATTTCAAACTCACCCTCACCGAACGGAGCCAGGCCGCCGACCACCTTGGAACGGTTACCGGCCTTGCGCCAGAAATGCTCGAGAACGGCTCCGATTCGATCGATCATAGGGCCGGTGGGGGGCACCATCTCGCCAACCAGAGGGACCTTCTGCTCGAGGAGGGATCGAAGCTCTTCGTCGGTTGCCTCGAAGCCTTCCATCCGGAGCGGATACAAAGGGGAAGCTTCCTGCAGCTTGAAAGTTATTAGGTAACCACCCTCATGGGGTCGAAAGCGGTACTCGTAAACCTCGAAGGCGCCGGTATCTCGGAGTTTGCCTATCGCACGCCGGAAGTCCACGTCTGCGACTGGTTGGCCCAGTTCCAAGCCGGTGGCGTTGACAATCGCGTCGGTAGCAAAGTGTTCGTTCCCTTCGATGACGATTGCGCGGAGAGGAAAACGCTTGGTCGAGGCCGTCGAAGGCGGTGATTGCAACTCATTACCAACCGGCTGCTGGGCTGCGGCCGGAGCCAGAGCCAGCATCAACAACGCTATCGCGGGGAAGCGTGAGTCCATTTCGCCAAACAGTATCGCAGAATCGTTTCGCTAGAAGGTACGAAGCTCAGCGTGAGTTGGTTTCGGTCTAGAGCGATCCGATCGGAATGAGGCGGTTCGCTTGCTAACCCGGCGGCGGGGAAATCGCGATGGCGGTGCGTAGGCAGCTCAGTGTGGTGTGTCAAAGATTCGCGAAGAACTCGGAACCGCTGCTTGGTGGTGGTCCGGTGCGGTAGTGCGAGCTTGTAACTCTCAACCGTGGCCAAGATACATCAGCCAGCCGAAGCCGAAAATGGCAATTACGAAGTAGCCAAAGACCTGCAGCCCGTACCGCAGGCGCGCTCTGTCTGTGCTGCGCCCGACCACGCCGAGGACGATCGCGGTAAAGAAGGCGAACAGAAGGGCAGCTTGCAAATGAGTTAAGGGTACGTACATCAGGACTTGTTTTCGACAGCGATCTCGAAGGCGTCGATGATGGCCAGCACGTTGAGCAAGCCGGCGCACACCAGGAATTTCGTTCCGTAGTCCGCTACCGCGGAGGCGTAACGCGGCTGCTCATAGCCTAGCCAGGTGGACAAAAAGTAGAGCGCACCGGTAGCCATATCACTGAAGTAGCCTCCCCAGTTGACGACGGTTGTGAACAGATCTCCGGTGATAGGGTCGAACATTCTACCTCGCGTAAGCAGGCCGAAGGCAAACATGCCTCCGATGGCGAACAGCAGAAGTCCCCCGCGGCTCCAGCGCTTCAGGTAAAAGTGTCCGCCACCGGGTAGCAGCCATCCCAATAGTACGGGCGCGGCCCACTTCTCATACGCCCGGAATGCAGATGTTAATGACTTGTGGTCGGCCATGCGAGTGATCTCTTTGAAAGTATCACACCTTGGTTCGCTTGGGGCCGCGGAGACCGGCTAGATGGTGTGTTCTCCCACCAGGCTCTCGGCCGCGAGTGTTTGGGAAGGGTGGGGAGCGTTCCCCAAGCCCTCAAGCGGCCCGGTAGCGCTCCCTTGGCTTATGGCTGAATCCTGATTCTGACGGCGGCCCGAGGCCCACGCCACAGGGCAACAGGAGGTCAAAACAGTCTGTTTTGCGAAGAAAGAGAAGGGCCGGGCCTGTGCGGCGTTGTCGTCCGGAGCCTTGGGCCCGCTTTTCTTACTGCGCGTCCTGCTTGGGGGCGGTCTATTCCGATACGATCAAGCGGGCTTTGACGGGAGGGATCCGCAGGGGCACGCGCTTGGCTCGGCGCGTGGCCAGTTCCGAAGACGATGCTAATTCGATCTCGTACTCTCCCGGTTCGGCCGTCAAGTCGGCCTGACACGTCAGCTGGAACTGTTCGACATCACCGGGAACTTCGACGGTGGGGCAGGATACGTGAAGCGGCAGGTTGTCGGCCTTGATCGTTACCGGCGAGAAAAACTCGGGTTCCCGCTGCACCCTGCCGGCAAGTTGTGTCGAGGTGCCGAGACGAACAGTAACTTCAGTAGGCACATGGATTTGAAATCCACGCACAATCTCAAACGTGACCGCCGGAGCTGTGACGATTTCCTTGCGCCCGTCAACGGAGATTTCACCGCTCAGGACGGTGTCGAACCTTCCCGGCCGTGTTCTCTCCGTCGTCAACACGGTGAACACGCCGTGGTCCAGACCCGTTTCCGTGACCGTTTGGTTGAGCCCAAAGCTCGAGGGCGCGAAATCCTGGTCAATCTCCTGCGGGGGTGAAATGCCCGGTTGACGCGAGATGAATTTCCATTCGAGATCGTGTTCCATACCGAGAATCAGCCGCACATACCTGGGAGTCAAAATCTCCAAAGCCGTGGGTTGCTCTTTGCCCACTATGGCCGGCAGATCCATATTGAGCCAGGGGGCGACGAAAGGCTCTTGGTTGGCACCTTCAATAGCTGTCACTAGACCAGGGCCGCGGGCGGGTCGGCGAATGATTTCACCGCTTTCTGTTACCCCTTCGCCCCAGACAGTAAGATCCAGAGCCCTAGGCGTTGCGCCGGGCTTCGGCGTGAGGGTAAACGACGCCTTCCGGAAGCTGAGGCTCTGCACCGCGCCCGATACATTGGGCCGGACGGCAATGTTTCCTCCATCGAATACAAGGTCGTCAGGCAGGTTGGGAATACTCAGCTGAATGGGTCCGCTATGACCACGGCGGTTCGCGATGACGGTCGCCGAGGCGCTTCCGGAAAGCGGAATGTTGAGGTAGGGTGTGGTCAGACGGAGCGTGAAATCCGGCTCTCCCTTCTTGGCGAGTAGGCGATAGCCGTAGCTGGAGCCGCCCCGGCCCAAGAGATCCTCTACGCTGAGCTGAACTTCATGAATCTGCTCAGGAACCGTTAACGAAAGCGAGGGGTCTTCGCCGGTCGTTGTACTGAAGACGACGGCAAAAGGGCTCTGTTCGGGCTTAGTGGCCCCGGCCGCCACCAGTTTCTTGCCGCTTGAGTCATATACGGTCAACAAGGCGTAGAGCTGCGAAGTACCCAGCGATGCCGCGGTGAGTTCGAACTGCCAGTAGTCTCCGGGGCTGACCGCCAGCCGATAGCGGTCAATCTCCCCGGGCTCCGATAGGCGACCGTTCATTATGGTTGAGGGCTCCAGAGTCTTCAGTGCAGAGCCGCGTGGCTCCAGCGTCTCAGTCTCGTCACTGACCACGAACCGAAACGGCAAACTTCCTGCTTTGCCCGGTGCCGCGATACTTGTGAAATTCGCGGACTCCGCCAGCGTGGCCAGATCGGGCCGCACCTTGACCGGCTGTGGCAAATTGCCGCCCGACAGTTCGACCTCCACTTCAGCCCCTCGTTTCCAGCCCAACGGGAAGATGCCCTCCGCGTAAGTGAACGTACCGATCTTTAGGCGATAGAAGTTCTCTTCCTGCTCGCTGAACTTCGAATCGTGCAACTCAACGTAGTAGTCCGCCTGCTTCGGCAGGGTGATCTCCAAGCGAGAGTCCACGCCCAGGCCAAGGGCGTCGTCGTTCCGCGCGATTACTTCGCCGGCTGTATCCACGACTCGGATTACTGGGTCTACCCCCGAACCCGCCCGGCGGGCCTCGGCTTCAAAGACCAGTCGTTGACCGGCCTCACCGTGAAAGCGATACCAGTCCCTATCGGCGCCATCGAGTGAGCCGTTGACCGTCACCGGGACTTCGACCGTTTGGGCCGTTTCGCGGGAGTCATTGTCCGACTCTTCTTCCGTCACGTGGGGAAACGCGCCGACACTAAAGAAAAGCAGGTTGGTCAGCCCATCCCGCGTTTGAACCCTGATGGGATAGAGGTCGATCGGGGCATCGGGATCCAACTCAACAATGAAAGGCAACTCGAGGCCACGACGCATCGGATCTTTGGGGGGCGTGAGGCGTGTGAGCGTGCCTGGGAGATTGGTCAAGACCTGAGCTTCTTCCGACAGCCCCGTGCCCACGAGCGTCAACCCAAAAACAGATCCCCGCTGCGCGCCGCGCGGCCGCAACTCACTCAGCCGCGGACCAGCGGAATAAGCGGAGATCGAAACAAGTAGCAGAAATGTGGAAAGAGCGGAAATTCTCATCGCCTTCTCTCGAAACAAGGAGTTAGTTGCTTAGAGCAGCCCTCCATTGGGGAAACTACTAGTGGACTGTCGCAGAGATAGTTTTACCATGGCGGATGCGGCGTGAGGGCTTGGAATACTTCCAGCGGAAAGGCTTGGCGTCTTTCGAGTAGGCGTTGATGTAGCGGCGGAGTTTGCGGGCGAGATCGGCGGTGGAGGTGAAGACGCCGCGGGCAATGACGTCGCGTTGCAGCTTAGAAAACCACAACTCGACTTGGTTCAGCCACGACGAGTAAGTCGGCGTGAAGTGTAAGGTGACGTCGGGGTGCTGCTCGAGGAACGCCGCCACCTGCTTGGTCTTGTGGGCCGAGAGGTTGTCGAGGATGATGTGAATCTCCTGGTCCGGCTCGCAGCGGGCGACGACCTCACCGAGAAACTCGACGAAGTCCTGGCTGGTGTGACGCGCGGCGGTCTTCCCATGCACCTGCCCCGTCTTGGTGTTTAAGGCGGCGTAGAGGGAGAGAGTGCCGTTGCGCTTGTACTCGAAACCGTGCCGCTCGGCGCGTCCGGGAGACAGCGGCAAGACGCGGTCGCGACGGTCGAGCGCTTGAATGGCGGTCTTCTCATCCACGCAAAACACGGCGGCATGGCGCGGCGGATCGAGGTAGAGACCGATGATGTCGGCGGTTTTGCGCTCGAAGTCGGGGTCGTTGGAGGCCATGTAGCGCTCCAACCGATGCGGCTTGAGGTCGGCTTCCCGCCAAACACGATGAACCAGGTCTTTGCTGATGCTGAGTTCTTTGCCGAGTTTGCGGCAGGACCAGTGGGTCGAACCGTCGCGAGGCTGGCGGCGGGTGGCATTGAGGATTTTGGCGCGCAAGCGGACGGTGAGTTTCGAGGGTGGCTGCCCTGGGCGGTGGGTTTCCAGTCCGTCGAGTCCGTGTTCGAGGAAGCGTTTCTTCCATTTCCCAACGGTCGGCGTGGAGCAATCGAGTTTGTCGGCGACAGCGGCGTAGGAGAGGCCGTCGGCGAGTAACACGATGATTCTAGCGCGTAGGACAAAGCCGGCGGGCAGCGATTGCGAACGGGTGATCTCTTCGAGTTCACCTCGTTGCTGTCGGCTCAACACGAACGGTTCGCTTTGAAAGGGCATACTGTATAGACGCCCTTTCCATGGATAAGGTTACTCTGCGACAGTCCACTAGTAGTCGGAAACAGCCTTTCTGAGCTGCTCACCGTTCTCCTTCAGCCAGTGATACAGAATCAAGACCTCGGTCCCAATACAGAAGTGGCGCACGCCCAGGTCAAGATAGTATTTTGCCTGGTCTACCGAGTCGATCTCAGCGCGAGGCGCGACTCCTTTGTCGAGAGCGGTTTGGATAACGCGACGCTCGACCTCTTTGATCGCCGGGTCGGACCACTCACCCGCGCGCCCGATACTCATGGCATAGTCTCCCGGTCCCCATTGCACCATGTCGATTCCCTTAATCGAAAGGGCCTCCTCCAGGTTCTCAACGGCCCCTTTCTTCTCGATCATCATGGCCACGACTATGTTGCGCAGGTACTCGGCGAACTCGGGGGTGCCGATACCGTCCATGTAACTCACGCGACGGATCGCCACGCCGTGGACGCCGCCATCCTCTGGGGTATCGGGCCGAACCGCGCGTACGCATTCCTCGAAATCCTCGACGGTTCGGCAGTCTGCGAAGAGGACACTCTGGAAACCGGCGCCGATAGCCCGCTCGGCCAGAAAGCGGCGCGGTTCCTGATCGATCTTGATCATCGAAGACAACCCTTGCAGCTCGGTCGCGCGACAAAAATTGTCCATCGAGTTCAGGTCAAAGGGCGCGTACTGAGCGACGAACTCAATGTAATCGAACATGCCGGTATGGCCGACGAGTTCGGCGATCGAAGGCCAGCTGCTATGGATGTGCGTGCCGATGCTCGGCTGATCGGCGTCGAGGAGTTCTCGGAGTTTGTTGGGGCGCATGATGGGGTCTCCGCTTGCGTTTTCTTTGTCCGTCCAGGCCCGGCTCGGGTTTCGGGTCTGAGCCCCGGAGGGGCCCGACGGGATTGTACCCCGCGGCGCGTCGGAATACAACGGTCTGGCCGCGGGAAAGTAGACGCCGGCTTCAACGACAGGCGGAGCCGCGCCCGGAAGGGTGCGGTCAAGGCTCCCGCAACCATGGGCGCTTCCGCAGTCGGGGCATGCACTTTACTCCCGAAGCCCCAACATATAGTATGCGGGCTCATGGAGGACTACCCGCGTACGCGGGAGGAGTTTGAGGGCGTTTTGCCACTGAGCAGGCGTGTCGCGAGTATCTGATGCAGCTGCGCTGGCCACAGGGGTTTGTGTGTCCCCGCTGTGGAGGGCGGCGAGCTCGGCCCAGCCGGCGGGGCCTGCTGCGCTGCACGAGGGGCCCGCGGCTTATTCTTGCCTGACCGTACCCATTGGGTGTTGGCCTCCATGGCGTCCTCATCGGGCTCTAGCCCCTATGAATAAAGACGCTCAAGGCCGCCGGAAGGTCGAGAGGTCTGAATCAAATTGGAAATGCGGGCTTAAGTAGTTCACTCGCTTTTGACCGCATTTCGTGATAACCCACGCAGTTTCCAACAGCCTCCTAAACTGTGATCCGTCGCTGCTCGGAGGCGGCTGTCAGCACCGCATCAAGAACTTTTTGGACTTGCAGGCCGTCGTGAAAGTTTGGCTCAGCTGGGCGGTCCTCGCGGATAGCATTCGTGAATTCCGCCGTCATCCGGCTGAAGCACGATCGCGGAGGCGTCGAGAAATCGGCCATGTCTAGAAACTCTCCCGTCAAGCGAGAAGGGATCGGAAGCAGAGCCGGGGCCTCTTCGTTCTTGCGCATGGCTAAGATTCGTCCGGTCGTACCCCTCGGAAAAACCGTTGTACACGGCATCGCCCGTCAGCATGCGCAAGAAAGGCGCTTTGCCATTCGCGGTGGCCTTCTTCAAGAAGTCCAGTACGTGGTCGGAGTCGCTTAGACCCGCGAAGAGCGGGATTCAGCCAGGTTCCGAAAGATCACACCCGGCTTTGACACGCGACCTGTTTCGTGTGCCCAGGTGCTAGAATGCTCTCCGCTTGACGCTCTCCACTGCAACGGTGCGTCAGTGTTACTGCAACGGTGCGCCCGCAGCACTAGCCGTCAGGGATGTAGGGGCGCGATTCATCGCGCCCGCTTGCCGACGTCCACCGACTCGACCTTCCTGTCGGTGCAGCCGACTGTACCCGAACACAGTTTGGTAATCTTGGGGAAACCGACCGAGGAGGATTGTTCATGATGGGAAAGAAGGTTAGCAGGACACTGTTGGGAATCGCGTTGGTCGCGCTCTTGCCGGCAGCGGTAAGTTTGAGTGGTTGCGGGGGAGGGGGAGAAACACCAGCACCATCTTCGCCTCCAGCCAAGGAGCCGGCGGTCGCCGAAGAAGCCGCAGAGCCGACTCTCTATGAGCGGTTAGGCGGCGTCTATAGCATCGCCGCCGTAGTGGATGATTTCATCGAGCGTCTTTTGATCAATGACACTCTCATCGCCAATCCGGCCATCGCTGAAGCAAGGGACAGCGTGCCGAAGGCGGGTCTGAAATACCGCGTAACCGAGCTTGTATGTGAGGCAACTGGCGGGCCGTGCAAGTACACGGGCCGCTCGATGAAGGACTCGCATGCGCACTTAAACATCAGCGAGCAGCAGTGGCAGGCGATGAGTACCGATTTCAAGGCTACCCTGGATGCGTTTAACGTGCCGGACGCGGAGCAGGAAGAATTGTTCGCGATAGTGGAAAGCACCAAAGGAGATATTGTCGTTCCCTCTAAAGACTGAATTTGTGGACAGGCTTAGAGAGAGAGGTCTAACTGATTCGGATCTGAACAGGCGGAAAGACGCCCCACAGGCGACCCCTACTGCTTCTGGCGGTCACCGTGTCACCACTCTGCTGGAACTCTTCGACAACGTGCTCGGGCGAGAGGTTGAGGTAGATCTCGGTCGTCAGCAGCGTGTCATAGCCTTGCCGGCGCTGCAGCGCCGGCAAGGAAATCCCTTTCTGTATCGCTGTGACGGCGAAGGTGTGCCTTAGCACCTGAGGGGAGACGGTGCGGCTGATGTGGGCGCGGTTGGCCACGCGCTTGAGCATGCGCTGGATCGTGCGGGTACTCAAGCGGAAGGTTTCGTGTAATGCGAAGTAGCCCTCGATGAGGGGTTGGATCCGGGCAGTCAAAGGAATCACCCGGCGCTTAGATTTGGTGCCGAACGGTCCCCCCTTGCCGTAGACCATCAGGCGGTGAGTCTGCCAGTCGAGGTTAGCTCGTTTGAGGTTGCAAGCTCGGAAACACGCAGTCCCGTGTCGAGAAGGACCCAGACAACGAGTTTCTCTTCGTGGGGGTTGCAGGCGTTGGCCAAGCGGGTTGCTTCATCTGCGGTCAGAGGTTCGCGTTTATACTGGTAGCGCATACGGGTTAGACGTAAGAGAGCGCCGTTAGGGGAGCCGCCGTATTTGGCCGTCCGCTGCGGCCGTCGTGAATCATCAACGATTGCGACAGCCTGACGCGATCCCGCAGAGGCATCGTACAGGAAATAAAGACTTTAGGGAAGAGTAGGTTGTGGAAGCGTCGCGATTTCTGGGGGAAGGCGACGGTGGAGGGAGGATCCCGATCTGCTCGGTACCCTAATCCCTGCGCAGTACGTGATACATTCGACAGATGACCCGTGCGCTTTATATACCGCTCTGGTGTCTATGGCTCCTCGGTAATCCGCTGAGTGGTGCGAGTCTAGAACGGCAGATTGTATCTGCCAGTTCGACGGGCGACGCACAGCGCGTGGCACAGCTACTTGAACAGGGCGCAGACGCCGACTCTGGCATCAAGAACAACACAAGGCGCCCACTAACCGAAGCGATTCAGAACGGTCACGTCGAGATTGTCGATTTGCTGCTGGAGCACGGCGCCGACCCGAAGAAAGCCATTTGGGATCAAAAGGGCGATCATCGCGGTTTCGGCACCACACCGCTGCACATGGCCGTTGAGCATCAGGATCACCGTGCTATGAGTTTGCTCATAGACCATGGCGCGGATGTCGACAGTGGCACTCTTGCCGGACGGACGCCGCTCTTCGTAGCTGTTCTCATGGACGATCTAAATGGCGTCAATATCCTGTTGAAAGCTAATGCGGATATCTATCTGGAAGGGTTTTACAGAGTAGGGAAGAAAAGCCCACTGATGCCATGGGGGCCATTGCCTTTGGCCTCGAAGCTAGACCGCGACTTAATTGTTAAAGCCCTCAAGAACACCGAACAAGCCCACCTGGGCGAGGCGCTGATTCGAGCGTCTGCTCGCGGGGCACGGTCCGAAGTTTTAGAACTTCTTGAGAAAGGAGCCGATCCAAACGCTCAAGACGAGAAAGCCATGAACCCCGTGCTTGCCGCTTTGTTCGCTGGCCAGCGGGAGTTGGCGAGGGAGCTGTTCGAAAGGGGATCGGGAGTAAACCGGATGTACGAAGGTGGAGAAGCCCCGATGAAGCTCCTCACAGCGTTTTTCGGGCTCGTCGCAGGGGAGTCTGGAACTCCTCAGGTGTTCGCTGACTTAGAGTCGATGTGGGAGGTCCAGAAAAACGTATGCACTGATGGGGCGGCTCATCGAGGTGTCCGAGTCGGCGGCGCTCGACGACATCGCGATTGCGTACTGCCGCGACCCCCGGGTGAGGTGTCAAAAGCTGCGATTCAGGCGATGCATCTGAATGCGCAAAAAGTCATTAGAGTCGAAGACAATGAGATTGTATTCAAGCACTACCCGAACAACATGACCGTTACGTTCGATCCTGTAGAGGGGGGCACCCGGTTTGTGATGAAAGCCAGCATGGCTCCGGCGGCTAGGTCTACCCGGGAAGCATACGTTCGAGAGGTTTTCCGAATCCTAGACCTCCAATGAATGCTGTGATCCCAGCTGTCGCAGTTTTTAGGCGAAAGGCGACACCTCCCGTATCGCAAGAAACCCGCCAGAGGCGCTGATTTGGCCTGTAGCGATGTTGTGCTACTCGCTCTCTGATCGTTCCTTCTTTCCGCGTTCCCGCTGCTCGCGCAGGACGGCTCGCCGACTGAGTCGAGTCTTGTTACCCTCAACGGCCAGGCATTTCACGAGAATCTGGTCCCCGACTTTGAGCTCGTCGCGTACCTGGCGAATGCGGTTTTCGGCGATTTCACTGATGTGCAGTAGACCCTCGGTTCCCGGGAAAATTTCCACAAAGGCGCCAAAGTCCACCGTACGCGTGACTTTGCCGAGGTAGGTCTTGCCGACCTCGGGGGAAGCGGTAAGGTCAGTAATCATTTGGATGGCCTTCTTGGCCGCCGCCTCGTCGCTGGAAGCAATCTGCACTGTGCCGTCGTCGCTGACGTCCACCTTGGCTCCGGTTTGTTCGACAATACCCTTGATGACTTTGCCGCCGGGTCCGATGACGTCGCGGATTTTTTGGGTCGGGATCTTCAAAGTGTGAATGCGGGGCGCGAAAGGCGAGATGTCGGTTCGAGGTTCACCAATCGCTTGATTCATGCTTTCGAGAATGCTCAGTCGCGCGCTCTTCGCCTGCGCCAGGGCCTTCTCCAGAACCTCGAGGCTGACGTTGGGCTGCTTGATGTCCATCTGCAGTGCGGTGATGCCATCGGTGGTGCCGGCGACCTTGAAATCCATATCTCCATAGTGGTCTTCCGCACCTGCGATATCCGTCAGAACCGCGAAGTCGTCGCCGTCGATGACCAAACCCATGGCGATGCCGGCTACCGGGGAGGCCAGCGGTACACCCGCATCCAACAGAGCCAAGGTGCCGCCACAAACGGTGGCCATCGAGCTGGAGCCGTTCGACTCCAGAATGTCGCTGACCACACGGATGGTGTAAGGAAAGTCGTCCCGGCTAGGGATGACACGCGACAGCGCTCGCTCCGCGAGCATACCGTGGCCGATCTCCCGTCGGCCAGCACCACGAAGAAATGCTGTCTCACCAACGCTAAACGGTGGAAAGTTATAGTGCACCATGAAGTATTTCTCGAAGTCAGGCGCTTCCAGCCGTTCCTGTCTTTGTCCGTCGACCTTTGTTCCGAGGGTGACCGTTGCCAGTGCCTGAGTTTCTCCCCGCGTAAAAACGGCTGACCCGTGCGTACGCGGCAGCACGCCCACTTCGCAATTGATGTCGCGGATCTCGTCAAACGCCCGCCGATCGGGACGCAATTTGTCTTTCAGCAGCAACCGCCGGAAGATGTCTTCCTTGAGTTGGCCGAACAGGCGGCCCGCCTCGGCGGCCTTATCTTCGTCGTCTTCAAAGGCAGTGGCCACCTGTTTCTTGACTTCTTTAACCTGATTCTGACTCTCCAGCTTTTCATGCTTCTTTGTGTCCAACGCCTCAGCAAGTGAATCACCCCAGCGGCTCGCGACATCGTCATACAGCTCCTGGTTGAACGCGGGCGGCTCGACGGCTAGTTTCGTCTTGCCTGCCTTTTCGACTAGTTCGTGGATGCCCGAAATAATCTTGCGGCATGTTTCATGGCCGAACCTGATGGCTTCGAGAACAGCGTCTTCGCCAACCTGGTTAGCAATGGATTCGACCATCACAATGCCCTCATCCGCGGCGGCCACGATAATGTGCAAGTCAGCTTTTTCTCTCTGCTCATACCCGGGGTTGATGAGCCATTCTCCCTCGAGTTTGGCGACCTGGACGGCGCCGATCGTGTTCGAGAAAGGGATTTCGGAGATCGACAAGGCCGCCGAGGCGCCGACAAGGGCTAGGCTCGCGGGGTCAAATTCAGGGTCAGCCGACAACACCATGGCGATGACCTGTGTTTCGTTTCTGAATCCAGCGGGAAACAGCGGCCGAATCGGCCGATCGATGAGCCGGCTGGTCAGGACTTCCTTTTCGGTGGGTCGTCCCTCCCGTTTGATATATCCGCCGGGGAACCTCCCCGCCGAATAGGTGTACTCGCGGTAATCTACCGTCAGCGGGAAAAAACTAATTCCCTCGCGGGGGTGGTCCGCGGCTGTCGCGGTGACGAGCACGCGCGCGTCCCCAGAGCTGACGAGAACTGCCCCGCCTGCTTGCTTGGCCAGCCGCCCAGTTTCTAACTGTAGCTTGCGCTGGCCTAGATCAATTTCTACGGTTTGCATCATGATTGTGTTTGTTCCTCCTGGAAAGGGCGACGCCCGGCGGATTCAAAAATCCACAGGGCCCGGCTTTCCGAGCTTTTGAAAGTCCAAGATGGAAGCGGAAA
Source organism: Bryobacterales bacterium (assembly GCA_965222095.1). Classification (GTDB taxonomy): domain Bacteria; phylum Acidobacteriota; class Terriglobia; order Bryobacterales; family UBA6623. Next base: position 973,968 of record CBDCTD010000001.1, on the reverse strand, counting down.
TACGGTGTGCGGAGGTTGCGCCTCAGAGGAGGTTAATCACGTAGGGTGATCGAGGAGTTCCAATCCTAGGGGCGGATGACGATTTCGAATGGACTCAACCGCCGGCGATCACGCCTCAGCGTCGCTCGAACTCGGCCGTCTTTCCTCGTGGCCCAACCGCTAACTTGATGAACTACCCGCGCAGACCCAAACTGCCAATCAATTCTCTGTACCCGGAAGGATCTCCCTTTTTTAGGTAGGCCAGCAACCGCCGGCGGCGACTCACCATGGCTAGCAAGCCACGGCGCGATGAGAAGTCCTTTTTGTGGGTTTTGAGGTGCTCGGTCAAATCGGCAATCCGCCGCGACAAAATGGCGACCTGCACCTCAGAAGACCCGACATCAGATTTGTGCGTCTGATATTGGGTAACGATTGTATCCTTGGCCTGCTTCGCCAGGGGCATTCAGTTCGTCGACACTCCTTTAAGCGCTTCTATCTCGTTGTTTTTGTGTCTGTTTCTAGACGTGAGTATAGCATAGGCCCTTGACGCGCAGCTACTACATTCAAGGGGAAAATGTTTCAGTAGGTTTCGATGGGATTCGTGATTCAGTTGGTTTTCGCCTCATCGGAGGGGTGGTTCTTTTCCCAGATGAGCCGCAATCCATTGAGGGTGAGATGTTCGTCGATCTCCTGAATGTGGCGAGAGTCGGGACAGATCACTTGGGCCTCGCCGCCCGTTGCGATGACCCTGGTGTCAGGCCCCATCTCCGCCAACATCTGTTCCAGAATGGCGTCAACCATTCCCAGGGTGCCGTAGTAAAGGCCGGACTGTAAGCAGGCGATCGTGCTTTTTCCTATCACCCCGGCCGGTCGCCGGATGTCGATCCGCGGCAACCGGGCGGTGCGGCGAAACAGCGCTTCCGAGGCCACCCCGATCCCCGCAGAGATCACGCCCCCCAGGTATTCTGCGTTTGCCGAGATGGCGTCGAAAGTGATCGCGGTACCAAAGTCAACCGCGATGCACGGGCCGCCGTAACGGTCGTAGGCGGCTACGGCGTTCACGATACGGTCGGCTCCGACCTCCGAAGGGTTGTCCGTGAGTATTGTTATGCCGGTTGGCGTGGATGCAGAAACAAGTAAGGGCTGTGTTTGAAAGTAACGCGCTGCCATCTTCTCGAGCGAGGCGTCGAGTTGTGGTACGACGGACGAGATGATGATGCCGTCTATTTCGGCGATATCGAGCTGCGCCAATGAGAAGAGGTTCCGGAACAGGACGCCCCAGCCGTCAACCGTTTGTGCGGTATCGGTTTCAAGGCGCCAATGTGCCGTGAGTTCGGCGCCACGGTAGACGCCCAACGTAAGCTGCGTATTCCCGACATCAACGGCAAAAAGCATTGTTTGGCTCAACGGTGCTTGTTAAATCACGGAGGCGTTTACATTCCGGGGGTGGCAGCCGAGTTTCCCGACTCGTCCGGCTTTCACTAGCAGCCATGCATACTCGAATCGCTAGCTGCAATTCCGAGCTGGACGCAAAGGTTGAGGGGACTCGGAAGGTGGCAACAGGCGATCCCCGGGGCGCGACATGTCGCGCCCGTACGTGACAGACGGTGCGATTACGGCTAGCCCGCTTTCCCATCATGTGATGATTCATCCCAAGGGCGAACACTGCCGGCCAGGATGGGTTCGAGGGACCCATCTTCGCGCCTGAGCTGTAGGACGCCCGCGGCGTCCAGTCCGGCGGTGGTCCCGACCATCGACTCTTTGCCGGTCTCGATAACTACCCGCTTCCCTCGAGCATAGCTGGAGGCACGCGAGAACGCGCTTACGATTGGCTTTGAGCCTCGCTCTAGGAACATTTCATAATAGCGCTCGCTGTTCCGCAAGACCTTATCGAGAACGACGTCTCGGACGTACTCGCAGCCGGTTTCGATTCTCAGGGACGTCGCTGTGTCAGCCAACTCGGCCGGCATCTGAGCCTGGTTGACGTTGATGCCAACTCCGGCGACGGCGTAGCGAACGCGTTCGTCCTCGGCCGCCATCTCCACTAGGATTCCGGAGCACTTCTTGCCATTGAGCAGCACATCGTTGGGCCATCGGATGTCGCACTGGCGCCCGCAGGCCTCGCCAATGCCGCGCGCCACGCCTAGGCCAATCGCTAGTGTCAAGATCGCTGATTGTGCTGCCGGCATCGAGGGCCGCAGAACAATCGAAAAATATAGACCCACACCTGGCTCGGACACCCACGATCGCCCCAGCCGGCCCCTGCCGGCCGTTTGCTGTTCGGCAATGACCAACGTTCCTTCCGGCGCATCTGCCTCGGCAAGAGTCGCGGCTTCAAGCATTGTCGTCTCGAGCTTCTCGAACCGATGAACAACGTGGCCGAAGTGGGATCGCGCGGACATGGGATTCCAGAGAACGGGACCAATCTACTTTAGTCCAGTTAAGCAGGAACAGTCGCGGCAGGTCGATTGTCGTTGGCGCTTGGCACCGTCCAGCGCAGGACTCAGCTCGGTCGCGAGTGCCAACTTCGACATGGGTGGCAGCTGCTTAGGCGCTGGTTCGCCACTTTATCGATGGCCGCTTGCCCGTCGATGCGCACTCGCGAAGGTAGAGGTTTATCAACGTCTGGTACGGAATGCCCAGCTCAACGGATAGCTCCTTGAAATAGTCCAAAGCCTGCGTGTCCAGCCGGATGGTGATCTGCTTCTTCAGGCGCTTGGCGTATGGGTTTCGGCGGGCCTTGGAGAAGTCGTAGCTCTTCTTCATCTGAAAGACTCCGATTGTATTCGAAGCACACTAAATCGTAACTACACCGTAATGTCGGGTCAATTTCTTCAGACGAGCCTTGGTTTCGGCCGACGCGCCTCAACCTAGACGAAAGCTAATATCGACAGCCGGGGCTGAGTGGGTGATCGCGCCGGAGGAAACATAGTCAGCGCCTGCTTCGGCAAAGGCGCGGATGTTGTTCAGGCAAATGCCACCGGAGACTTCGATCACCGCCCGCCCGGCGATCGTGGCGACAGCTTCCCGGACTTCGTCCACCGTGAGATTGTCGAGCAGTAGATGATCGACACCCGCTTCGAGCGCCTCGTCGATCTCCTCCAACGTACGAACTTCGATCTCGACCTTGTTGCCGTCGGAGCGTGTCCTCTCGATAGCTTGTCGCACTCCTCCGGCTGCGGTGATGTGGTTGTTCTTGATCAGGATGGCGTCGAAGAGCCCCAGGCGATGGTTGGTGATGCCACCGGCGCGGGCCGCTAGTTTTTCCAGGCGACGGAGGCCCGGAGTCGTCTTACGAGTATCAAGCACCTGGCAGCCGGTTCCCTCAACGGCTTCGACGAACTGCCGGGCGAGAGTGGCGACTCCGCTCAGGCGCTGCAAGAAATTGAGTGCTGTTCGTTCGAGCGTTAGGAGGCGTCGAGCGGAACCCGAGACGCGAGCGACGACCGTCTCGGTGTCGAGTTGATGTCCGCTGGCTTGCAACAGTTCGACGTTTTCCTGGTCATAAATCTCAGGAAGGATCTCGATGCCCGCGAGGACCAGCGGTTCCCGAGTCAAGAAGAAGCCGTTGGCCCTCTGATCCTCGTCTACACACGCCTCGGTCGTTATGTCGCCGCTGCCGATGTCTTCAGCCAGCGCGCGACGGATCGCGTCTGTGATTTCCGGGTGTTGCCAGGTCACAATGGCAGGATGGGGCCGATCGGAGAAGCCGGCAGCTCCAATACCAGGCCGTCGACATACTCGCGGTCCGGGCTGTAACTCGTGGAGAGATATTCTTCAACGGACACGGTCGTTGAAGCTTGCATGCCCTCAGGTTAACGTACCCGTGGAGTTGGAAGGGGAGGCGCGGAAAGTCGCGCCCTGTAGCTACCGACTGGATCTGATCGCCCCGCGCTGTCTTCATCAGCGCGAGGGTGGGGAAGAAAGAGCTGCGGGTCTGCCAGTAAATCGCGCGGGTTACCCCTGCGGTACGGCCTCCGCATGCAGGGCACGGCGGACCGCCTCGGGTTCGCGCTCAATGATGGTGAGGAGCACGCGGGCTGGCCCTTCGGGTTGCCGGCGGCCCTGCTCCCAATTCCGCAAGGTGGCGGTGCTGATGCCGAATCGTTCCGCGAACCGTTGCTGGGACATCCCCAGCTTGGAGCGCACACTCCTGACGTCGACGCGCTTGGGAACCTCCACCCGGTGTTCGACGGTTCCCTCTTTGCTCCCCTTCGCGTACCGAACGGCGTTCTCGAGCCCGACGATGATTTCGCCGCCCGGTGAATTCGGTTTCTGCCTAGTGCTTTTCGCTTTTCTGTTTGCCATAAGCTACCCCCAACTCCCGGACGAGCTTTCGTATGGCCTGCCGCTCGCTGCGGGTCAGATCAGCCCGCTCACTCTTGGCGTAGACTGTCAGCAAGAAAAGAGGCAAGGTCCGGTCGTGGTAGTAATACACGACGCGAACACCGCCTCGCTTGCCCATGTCGGGACGTCCCCAGCGCAGCTTGCGAACACCGCCCATCCCCGGGATGAGGGCGCCCGCCTCGGGATGGTGCGCCACGAAGCCGATGAACTCTAGCTTGTCGTTCTCGTCCCAAACCTGCCTGGCCTTGGTTGAAAATGGCTCCACCTCCACAACAGTGACTGGCGGAGGAGCCACATCTCAATTATACGCCATTGGCGCACTCGTCGACTCAGTCATCGGCGGGTGTTGCTTAGCCCTGACAGCGTCTCCCGTATCCTCTCGATTTGCGATTCGTAGTCGGCCAACTTCTTTTGGATCGACTGGACGACGTGAGCGGGGGCTTTCGAGAGGAACTGCTCGTTGCCGAGTTGACGTTTGGAGGAATCACGGGCTTTCTCAAGGGGTTGAAGCTGCTTTGTCAGACGCCCTTTGAGAATCTTTGTCTCCTCGGCGGGTAATTCCAGTTGCAAGTCGAAGTCCTTGCTGTGGTGCATGGCCTTGCCTTGTGGGGCGGTTCCCGGCTGGGCGCTGAGCTTGACGTTCGCCAGCCTGGAGAGGGCCGCGGCCTGCTGCGTCACGACCTCGGCCACCTCTGCGCGATGGCCGTAGCAGATTCCTTCCAACTGGGTCTTGGGCGGAATGCCCATCTCGGCTCGCAAGTTCCTTAAGGCAACGATGATCTCCCGCAGCAGTTCGACCTGCCGCTCGGCTTCTTCGTCTGTCAGGGTTGGATTCTCGGTGGGGTAGGTGCTCAGGGCAATAGATTTGGGCCTTTCCGTACCGTCAGTCGTCAGCCGCTGCCAAAGTTCCTCGGTAATAAAGGGCATCACGGGGTGCAGCAAACGTAACGCCCTCTCCATGGCCGCCAGCATGTTTTTCCACTCCGGGGTTAGGCCGGAATTCTCTCTGAAAGAAAGTTTCTTGAGCTCCACGTACCAATCGCAAAACCCCCCCCAAAAAAAGTGATAGAGAAGATTGGCGGCCTCGTGGTATCGGTATTTCTCGATGTGCTCGTTGGCAAGCCTAGCGACTTCGTTGAGCCGCGAGAACATCCAACGGTCTTCGAGGGATGCTTCGCTGCTGCCGGTCGCGGCTTGCGGCACAAACTTGTCGGGATCCTCTGGTAACCATGGTTCAGCGCCGGACTTCTCTAGGCTCAAGAAGATAAAGCGAGCGGCATTCCAAATCTTATTCGCGAATGTGCGAGCACCCGCGATGCGTTCCTCCGACAGCACGACGTCCGACCCTTGCCCCGCGGCGACAACCAGCGCGAAGCGAACGGCGTCGGTCCCGTACTTGTCGGTCATCTCGATGGGGTCGATGACGTTGCCCTTCGTCTTCGACATCTTTTGCCTGTCGGCATCGCGAACCAGCCCATGGATGTAGACCTGGCGGAAGGGGACGTCGCCTGCCATCTCGATGCCGAGCATGATCATACGGGCCACCCAAAAAAATAGGATGTCGGAGCCCGTATTGAGCAGCGAAGTGGGGTAAAAAATCTTTAAATCATCGGTTTCGTCGGGCCAGCCCATGGTCGAGAAGGGCCACAGCCCGGAGCTAAACCAAGTGTCAAGCACGTCCTCATCTTGCGCGAGTTTTTCGCCGCCGCACTTGCTGCAAGAAGTGGGATCGTCGCGGGTGACAACTAGCTCTCCGCAGTCCCCGCAGTGCCAAGCGGGAATGCGGTGGCCCCACCAAAGCTGCCGCGAGATGCACCAATCGCGTATGTTGCGCATCCACTCGAAGTAGTTACGTCGCCACTGGTCAGGAATGATTTCTATGTCGCTCGTCTCGACGGCTTTGATCGAAGGCTCGGCCAGCGGCTTGGTGCGAACGAACCACTGGGTGGATACGCGCGGTTCCACGATGGATTTGCAGCGCTGGCAACTACCGATATTGTTGGTGTAGTCTTCGATCTTTTCGATCAAGCCCTGGTCGTCGAGGCGCTTGACGATTTGTTTGCGTGCTTCGAAGCGGTCCAGACCGGCAAACTCTCCGGCTCTGTCATTCATGCGCGCTTGCTCGTCCATCACGGTGATGAATTCGAGGTCGTGACGCTTGCCGGCCTCGAAGTCATTCGGGTCGTGGGCCGGCGTGACCTTGACGACGCCCGTGCCGAACTCGGGGTCGGCAAGTTCGTCGCGGATAACAAGAAGCTGGCGTCCGACGAGAGGCAGAGTCACGGTCTTATCCCATAGGGGTTGGTAACGTTCGTCCTTGGGATTGACAGCGATCGCCGTGTCGCCAAGCATCGTTTCGGGACGGGTGGTGGCTACAACGACGTGGTCGTCGCTTCCAGTGATGGGGTAGCGGATGTGCCAGAGGTGGCCTTGCTGTTCGGAGTAAACGACCTCTAAGTCGGAAACTGCGGTCCCGCAGCCCGGACACCAGTTGATGAGATACTCGCCGCGGTAGATGAGACCCTTTTCGTACAGTCGGACGAAGGCTTCGCGGACGGCGCGCGAAAGCCCGGCGTCCATGGTGAAGCGCTCGCGGGTCCAGTCACAACTGGCGCCAATGCGCTTGAATTGGCTGACGATGGTCCCGCCATACTTTTCTTTCCAAGCCCAGGCGTGTTCGAGAAACTTTTCGCGCCCGATGTCACGAGGCTCGATGCCTTGCTCGCGGAGCTGGCGTGCCACCAGCATTTCGGTTGCGATGCTGGCATGGTCGGTACCCGGCAGCCACAAGACGTTGTAGCCCTGCATGCGCCGCCAACGCATGGTGATATCGATCTGGGCGATCTCGTACATGTGCCCCATGTGCAGAGCGCCGGTGACGTTGGGCGGCGGGACAACGAGTGAAAAAGCGGGCTTCGAACGGTCCGTTGAGGCGACGAAAAGCCTTTCTTCGACCCACCATTTCGCCCAATGAGGTTCGAACTGCTGGGGCTCGTAAACCTTCTCTAATGTCATGAAAAAGCGGGGCAGGAACAAATTAGGACCAATATAGCATGGGGGTCGGGAAATACTTCTCGCGCGGCGGCTATCCGTCGATGGAAGGGGCTGTCGCTGCCAAAATGGCCTGGGTGTCGCCCGTCAGCAAGTTCCGCAAACGCCGGCTGCTCCGCATAAGCATTACCCGTTAACAGCCCGCAGTGAAGGCTGGGTTCGGCGAAAAATGGGGACTGCCGCTAGGCCAATTCATCAGCTAGCGTTTCCGATCGGCGAGCAGCGGCCTCCAGGGCGTCGACGAAAGCGTCGTTGAGCCCGTGCTTGTCGAGTTGCTCCAGACCCGCGGCGGTCGTGCCTCCGGGCGCGGTTACGCGGCTTCGTAGGGCGAACGGACTGAGTCGCGATTCGCGCAGGAGTTTGGCGGTGCCGGCAAAGGTTTGTTCACAGAGTTGCAGTGACACCTCGTCTGCCAGCCCGAGGTTCGCTCCAGCTTTCGCCATGGCTTCCATGGCCGCGCAGACAAATCCGGGTCCGCTTGCGGCAAGCGCTGTAACAGCAGGCATGAGGTGTTCGGGGATTGATACGACGGTACCTACCGATTCGAAGATTCGTTCGACGAAGAGCTGCTGTTCGTGGGTTGCAACTTGATTCGCGCATATCGCCGTTGCGCTTTCCTGGACACTCATGGCTAGGCTGGGCATCGCTCGAAAGACGGCAATTTCGCACGACAGGAGGTGTTCGATCCGCTCGATTGGAACGGCGGCTGCCATCGACACGAGAACGTGGCCAGGCCGTAGCGCTGGGCTGATGTCATCGATGACCTCGGGAACCTGGGCGGGCTTTACACCGAGAACGACCAGGTCAGCGCAGGAGGTTACGTCGGCGTTGTTGCCGGCTGATGCCGAGATGCCGTATTTCTCTGCAACGGCGGACGAGTGCTGCGAAGACCGTGTGGTGGCAAGCAGTCGATCACGAGAAATGGACCCAGCCTGGAGGAGTCCCTGAATCAGTGCGCTCCCTAAATTGCCGGCGCCAATGACGGCGATCGTAGGATCGAATATCATTCGGCCATTGTAGCGGCATCAGGGGAGGGCGCCGTCGCGCCGGAGTTCGCTGTCGGGGAAAGTTGCGGGCACGCCGCGATGCATTCGTTTCCTCGTTGAGGGAAGACGCAGGCTGAGGAAGAAGCAAATGCCTCGCGGGCGCGAGGCTTAGTCATCGAGCGGTTGGCACCGTACCACCGAGCCAGAAAAGAAGGGACGCGGGCCCCGCAGATCAGGAATCCCGCGTCATCGTCCAGCGTAAGCCTTCGGCCGGGCCGACGCGACTTATATCGACGTCGAGCCTCCCCGGTCCGTGTCGGCTCGTTCGACTATTCGGCCTCTGCGGCCTCCTCTCGAGTTAGTATGCCGAGCGCAGCCAAGATCCCCGACGGCATCTGCGAATGTGAAGGCCAAGTGGCGTGTGATATATTACTCGCCGCTGGGGTGCCGTGGAGCACCATCATAGATTTCGTGTTCGAGATTACGGTGAGCTCGACCGGCGGCCAGAAGCTTGACAATGTCGTTGTAACCGACCACTTCGGCACCCAGCTGGATCTCGACTGCGATCAGGGTTTATTCGGTGATGACTCGACCTTTGCGGGGAGCCACACCATAGGATCAGGCGGAGGGCCCCGATTGAAATGGGATGCCTTCGGCTTAGCGTTATCAGGTCCTTTCTCTTCCGCGACGATAGTCTGCACCGGGACAACCGGCACTGCTGGACGGGGCCAGCAGCAGTATACTAAGTGCGCAACGAAGGACCTCAACTCAGGCCCGAACGCAATGGCAACGCAGAACCCTTCGTTGGAAGAAAAGCGCAACTGAAATTGGGACGGCGCCGTGCCCGCCGCCAGTTCCACGGTTCCCCTCACGATACCAGTGGCCGCCGGACGTAGAACCAGACCCTCGATGTTACCGCGCACGTCAACAACATCCAGAAACCGACGTGTGCTCGGACGGGAACCCTGCTTTGCGACAATTGCCGACGCCAGGTAGCGGCCCTCGGTGACAGCAGCGAAGTGGAAGTTGCTGTCCTCCCCTGCCCTTGTCGAAAGGTTTTGGCGCGAACCTCCTGTGCCGTCTAGTCTGATTTGTATTCGGTCTCCCTTTGCCGGGCTCAGGCCCGCCAATACTCCCGAGACTTGATAAGCGGCTTGGCTACCGAAGGTAATCGTTAGCCCATCGGTTCGCCCGCCCTCGTGAACCTCCACGTCGACCGTCCTTGTTTCTCGGGGAGAGCCAGGGGCCCTGCCTCGGGCAGTCAAGGTATAAGCGCCGGGGCGCAGGCCGGCTAAACGGAACCGTCCCCTGTCGTCCGTGACGGCTTGCCCCGCCCGTGTCCGCTGCCGGGCGCTGGAAGGTTCACCGCCGCGCCGGGTGGAAATCCGAACCCGTTCGATCGGCTCGCGCAGCTTGTCGACGACCGCGCCGCTGATCACCGCTCCGCGGATCAGCTCGAAATGGATCCCCGATTGGGCGCAGCCGGAGGAGCAATCGAGAACTATTCGGGACCCGCTTCGCCCGGCAGCGAGGCGGGTGTAATATCCGGGTCGGTACGCTGTAAGGACGATCCTTGCGGCGGGCAGGTTAAGAAGCTGATAGCGCCCGTCACGGCTGCTACGAGCTGTGGCGAGTAGCTGGCCCCTTGACGAACGAGCCGCGACGTAGACCCTGGAGAGCGGCCTCAGATTCTCTCCTTCGCGCTGGTAGGCAGTTCCTTGTACCCAAGAGGACGCCAGGCTGGAACCCGTCGCGCCGAGCAGAGTGAGAACCAGCCGAAGCGCAAAGGCGGAGCCCCACAGTCGCAGAAGTGCGGCGAAGCCGGCCACCGGGGGTTTAGCGAACCACAGACGCCGTATCACACCATCCAATGTACACTAGTGTAGTGCCACTAACGGTTCTGGACAATGGCGTGGGTTTTGGCGGCGCGCTCGACTTTGGCGAGGATATCTTGTGCCGGAGCTGTCCAGACAAAGGGCTTGGGCGCTTGGTTGCTCGCTTCCAGGTACTCGTGGATGGCGGCCTCGAGTTCGGGAACACTGCGGAACACGCCGCGGCGGATGCGCTTCTGTGTCAGCTCGCGGAACCAGCGCTCGACGAGATTGAGCCAAGAAGAAGACGTGGGAATGAAGTGAAAGTGGAAGCGGGGGTGCTTCGTGAGCCACTTCTTCACTTGCTCATGCTTGTGCGTGGAGTAGTTGTCCACGATCAGATGCAGCTCCAGCGCCGGTGGCGTTTCGCGGTCGATCTTGCGTAGGAATTTGAGGAATTCCTGGTGCCGATGTCGCGGCAGACACTCGCCGATCACCTTGCCGTCGAGCACATTGAAGGCGGCGAACAACGTCGTTGTGCCATGTCGTTTGAAGTCGTGGGTCATGGTGCCGGCACGACCCCTTTTCAGGGGCAGTCCCGGCTGGCTGCGGTCTAAGGCCTGGATCTGACTTTTCTCATCGACACTGAGCACCAGCGCGTGCTCGGGCGGATTCAAGTACAGACCGACCACGTCGCGGAGTTTCTCGACGAACTGCTTGTCGCGGCTGAGCTTGAAAGTTTCGAGGCGATGGGGCTGCAGTCCGTGCGCTTTCCAGACGCGCTGGATGGCCATCTTGGAGACGCCCAAGTGCTTGGCGAGGGTGCGGGTGCTCCAATGCGTGGCCGCCCGGGGCTTCTCGTGAAGCGTTGTATCGAGGATGCATTGGACGAATTCAGCGGAGAGCGCCGGTTTGCGTCCGGGGCGCGTCCGATCGCGGAGTCCGTCGAGGCCGGACTGGGCGAAGCGCTTTCGCCACAGGATGACGGTCTTGCGGTTGACGCCGAGTTCGCGGGCAATGGCGTGGTTCGCCAACCCCTGCGCACACAGCAAAACAATGCCTGCCCGTAAGGCCATTTTCTGGGCTGTGTTGCCTCCTCGAACCAGGCGACGAAGAGCGTTTCGCTGCGGAGCGGTGAGGGGTAGAGCGTCAGCGGATGGCCACATAAACCATCCTACCGCGAAAAGGGTGTGATTGTCCAGTTATTTATGTGGCACTACACTAGGGTCCTCTTGCTTCTTAGCGGCGGGCCTTGGCTGTGCACCCCCGACAACCGTTTCTTCGCGCATCGTGGCTTATTCCCGTAATCCCGAAGATTGAAATCAGATTACCACTCCTACACGTCAGCCGCAGTCGGGACGCCGAGGCCGAGGCCAAAGGTAACCAGAACCTAGGTACCGGTACTAAGCTGTACGACCCTCACACAACCTCCCCGTGGTGGTTGAAAATATGCGTCAGTTCCGCTATCTTCCATAGGTGCTATGAGCTCTACAGCGGCGGTCTCGGCACCAACGGACGTCACGCCCGACCTTTGCGGCAAACTCCTCTACTACATGTCGCTGATGCGGGAGCTGGAAGACCGCGTCGAGCTCAAGCTCTACCGTCAAGGGAAGATCGCCGGCGGCTGTTATACGGGCCGCGGACAAGAAGCCATCCCGGCAGGAAGCGCCATCGTCGGCGAACCGGGCGACTACTTCTGCCCGTCTCACCGCGACCTGGCCGCCTACCTGATTCGCGGTATCACGCCGCGCGAAATGCTGGCCCAATATCTCGGCCGGCTGGGCAGCCCCACCAACGGACGCGACGGCAACATGCACATCGGGTCTCACAAGCGCAAGATCCTTACGATCATCAGTAGCATTGCGTCGAACGTGCCGGTTGCCGGCGGCATCGCCCTATCGATCAAGTACCGTCGTGAGCCACATGTTGTGTTCAACTACTGGGGCGAAGGCGCCACTAGCCGGGGAGATTGGCACGAGGGAGTCAACTTCGCATCCGTGCAAAAACTCCCCATCGTCTACCTGTGCAACAACAACCTCTACGCTTACTCGACCCCGCTTGAGCAGCAGATGGCGATCGAGAATGTAGCCGACCGCGCCGCTGGTTACAACATTCCGTCCGAGATCGTGGACGGAAACGATGTGGTCGCCGTTTACGAAGCCACCAAGCGAGCAGCCGCGTACGCCAGAGAGGGCCACGGTCCGTACATGATCGAGTGCAAGACTTTCCGAGTCAGCGGGCACTCCGCCCACGACTCCGCCGATTACGTCCCCCGAGAACTGCGTGAAGAATGGTCCAGGCGGGACCCCATTCTCAAACTCCAGAAATACATGGTGGAAAGAGGCTGGTCGACCGAGCAGGATTTCAAGGAAGTCAGGACACGAGTTTTGGCCGAGATTGACGACGCTGTCGAGTGGGGGCTCAAGCAGCCCTACCCCGATCCCGCCACTCTGGAACAGAACGTCTACGAGAAAATCTAGCGACGGGGCTTGCCGGCTCAGCTGTTAGCGAAACCCAAGTGAAAACCATGGCCGAGATGACCTACGTCGAAGCGATTCGCCAGGGCCTTTGGGAAGAGATGGAGCGTGACGAGTCAGTCTTCGTGATGGGCGAGGACATCGCTGTCTACGGCGGCGCCTTTAAGGTAACGAAGGGTTTTCTGGAGCGCTTCGGCGAGCGGCGAGTCATCGACACACCACTCTCGGAGGCCGCTATCGTGGGAGCCGGAACCGGGGCTGCCATCAACGGTCTTCGGCCGGTTGTCGAAATGCAGTTCTCGGATTTCATGGCCTGTGCGTTCGACCAAATCACCAACTTTGCCGCCAAGTGCCGCTTCCGCTGGGGAGGGAATGTTCCCCTCGTCGTTCGCGCCCCCACGGGAGGCGGCTTTAGCGGCGGCCCGTTTCACTCCCAAAACCCGGAGATGCCCTATGTGCACACGCCGGGCCTAAAGGTGGTCGAACCCTCGACAGCCTACGACGCCAAGGGATTGCTGAAGGCAGCGATCCGCGACAATGACCCGGTCATCTTTCTAGAGCACAAGCACCTCTATCGCAGCATCAAAGGGGATGTCCCGGGCGATGACTACACCGTCCCCCTCAGTAAGGCGGCCGTCCGTCGATCGGGCCAAGACCTGAGCGTGATCACCTACGGCGCGATGGTGCACGTAGCGCTCGAGGCGGCCGAAACACTTGTCCAAGAAGACATCGACACGGAAGTCGTCGACCTCAGAACGCTTGTGCCACTCGACCGCGAAGCGGTACTGGCGACGGCAAAGAAAACCGGCAAGGTAATCCTGTTGCACGAGGATACTCTAACCGGTGGATTGGGCGGTGAGCTGGCCGGCATCATCAGCGAGCATGCTTTCGAACATCTCGACGGACCCCTCGTCCGCATCGCCCCTCCCGATACGCCGGTCCCCTATAGCCCGCCCTTGGAGAAAGCCTTCTTGCCGAACGCCGAGAAGGTCGTGGAAAAGGCGCGCTGGCTTTATCGGTATTGATCTCGCGCCGCGTCTGGTTTGCCGCGACACCCCGCATACCACGCCGAACGCTTCCGCGACTAGTCCGACCTCGAATCCCGCTCTTCTTTTAAGGCCGCCAGCAGGCTTTCGAAGTCTGATGCCGTCATTTTCACAGACGCGCGAATCAGCTTCTCATCCTCGGCCACATCGATGGCGTCGAACAATTTCATGACGTCGGGGTACTGCTCGCTCAAAGTCAACCGGCCCAGGGCAACCATCCCCCGGCCGGCTTCCGCCAAAGTCTTGGCGTCCTCGGCGGTCGCGCAAACGCCCTCGGCCCTGACGTCAATCCCGTCCGTCAGATCCGCTGCCAGACTCGAGCTCTCCATCGAGCGGAAGATCCGGAAGGCGGGAATGTTTATCCCGCCGGGAAGGCTGTCGGCCCCGCTCTCCCAAAGCTCTCCGGCATTCAAGGAAACCGACCAGAGCTGGTTTGACAGGTTGAGCGCTTCCGCTCTTTCGAGCAACTGCGTGTTGTCGAGGAAGCTCGCGCCGCCGTCCATTTTGCGGTCGATCGTTCCGATCACGGCAGGCTTGACCCCGGCGACAGCGGTACTCTCGTCGAAGAACGCTAAGGAAAAGCCGTCTTCCAGCTGCTTAAGAAACTCTGAGCCCGGCCCTTGGGGAATTGAGCCACTCGGTTGGGGAACGGGCTGATGGTACACGGTGGCGCCACGGTACTGTTCGACTTCAGCGTCGTCTAGCTGGCGGCCTATCCCGGTGAGGTCGAACCGGCCACGAGCCACAACCAGAAACCGCGCCGCAGGAGCACTAGACTCGTCATCGGATGCATCGACCCATGAGGCCGCTAGCACCCGGTCGAGGTCCTGCCACGGGTCGAAGCCCGTCTTCTCAACGATAGTCTTGACGCTTCCTCGAGGACCGTCGTTCTTTCGACTCTCTTCTTCCAATAACCGGAAGACACGAGTGGTTCTCAGCCGCAGGATATCCGCGCCCGTCAGCGACGTAGCATGAGGCGGCAGCAAGGCTACGAGCTCGCGGTCCAGCCCACCGGCTTGGCCCTCGTCCTCGGTCTGACAGGAGTAGAGCGCAACAACCGCGACAAAGATCACGAGGAGCAAACTTGCGGTGGACCGATTCGCCACTCGCCGCTTGTCAAACCGTTTCCGAGAAAAACCGTTCGGTAACATAATCAATAATCCTTCCTTTGGAAAAACCAAACACCTGCCCCCAGCACCACCAGTGCAAAGATCCCCGAGCTCCAAATCGGCATCCACGACTCCAGCTCCCGCTCCATAAGCACCAGCCTTGCCGTGTTCCCGATCTCGAAGAGCTTCGGGAAAACGTGATAGAGCCACGTCACCAAATCCCGTGGCCACTGGGAGTCGAAATAGGGAGCGATGCGCTCGTGTTGCGAAAAGATCAGGCTCATGAGCGCCACGAAATACGTCACCATCGTCGCCAGCACCGCGCTATCCGAAACTATTGTCACGAAAACGATTACCGGCAGCAGAACAGCAAACGCGAACAGCGCCAGCGCAGCCGCGAGCAGAAAGTCGGCCTTCCAAATCTCAGTCTTGAAACCGAGGATGACCCAGACGCCAAGAACGAGATAGAACAGATTCACCCCAATCACAGCGAGTGTTCCCAAGAACTTGCCGAGCAGCAGCGTGGGCCGGGAGACCGGCTTCGACAGTAATAGCTCAATTCGCCCCGGCTCGAAGACAGTGGGAATCAGTCCCGCGGCCGCGAAGATGGCAAGAAACAACCCGGCGGTGAACAAGAACGACGCCACAGCCCCTAGGACGGCCCCAACCAGCTCTTCCACCGGAACCGTCCGGCCCTGATTAACCTCCATGCCAAACACTTCGACGGCCGCGACCCCTCCTTCTAAAAGGTCAATGTTGAGCACCAGCAAGAAGAGGAGGATCATGACCGTCGAACAGCCAAGGAATCCCCAGAAAATCTTGCGCGATAGAGACTCCCGGAACGTGTCGCCGACTAGGGCGAGGATGGGGCTGCTGAAGGTCATTGTTTCTGCGTCTCTTGGACGGCTCGTACGAAGACGTCCTCGAGGGTAGACCGCTGCGCTCGAAGCTCTTCCACCTTCACACCCTCGCGGCGCAGCACGTCAATAGCACGATTCGCAGCTGCGCGGTCGGGGAAATCCAGGTGAAGCATTCCATCTTGCGAGGAAATACCCGCCGCTTTTTCTCGTATTTCGCTCAAGGCGCTATCCGTGATGTCAACTGCCGTCAGCCGGTAGCCGCTTCCCGCGGTGAGTTCTTGCACCGAGCCCATTAAAGCCAGCTCTCCGCGACGGATAATCGCCACCTGTTCGCAGAACGCCTCAACTTCAACCAGCAGGTGCGAGTTCAAGAAGATGGTCGTGCCTTCTCGTCGTAGTTGTTCGAGAATCTCGCGAATCAGCCGCCTGCCGACCGGATCCACCCCGTCGCTCGGTTCATCAAGGATCAGCAAAGAAGGCCGGTGCATGAGGGCCTGTGCCAGTCCGAGTCGCTGCAGCATACCCTTCGAGTACTTGCCGACGCGCACGTCTCCCCAGCCATCCAGACCGACCCGCTCGAGCAATTCCCCGGCTCTTCGTTTTCTTTCCCCCGACGCCACGCCGGAAAGCGCGGCATAAAACTCAAGCATCTGCCGGCCGGTGTTATACGTAGGGAAGCGATGGTTCTCGGGCAAGTAGCCGATTTGCCGGCGGGCTTCGGGTTCCCGACAGCCTCTCCCAAACAAACGCGCCTGGCCCGTGGTGGGGCGCATGACCCCGAGCAACAGCTTGACGAATGTGGTCTTGCCTGATCCGTTGGGCCCCAGAAGGCCGAAGGCGGCGCCGGGCTCGACGGCCAACGAAATCCCGTCGACCGCCCGCACAACTCGACGGCGGTAGGTGCTGCGAAAATGTTTCGCCAGCCCTTCCGTCTCGATCACCGGCCCTGCCGAGGTCATATCCTTCGATGTTACCCCTTCGTACGAGCTCGCTTCCGGAGGAGTTCCGCCGAGTCGGGGTTGTTTGTCACAAGAAGTCTGCCTAGCCCGCTTTCTTGACGACGCTTTGGGTGGCCGGCGTGATCCAATTGGTGCTGCGGACGCACGGTTTCCCTCCACACAAACTACGAAGCTTGTTCGTAGGGGCGCAGTTCATTGCGCCCGAAAAGGGGTAGCGACGAGCGGCCGGTGGCGGGCGCGATGAATCTCGCCCTTACAGATACTTGGCGCCACGCTTCCGCGTCCGCCCGTGCGTAAGATTCACACCGCGTCAACTATCGATCACGCGACCCATCCCCGCAAAAATCTCTCTGGGCAGGTACGACAAAATAGGGCGCTACTACCGGAACACGTCCAGGATGCGTCCGAAGAAACCTTTCTTCTTTTTCCCGGACGCTTGGTCGCGATCTTGGCGAGGCGGTGGGGGTGGGTATCTGGTGGGTGCGGCCGACCTTCGTCTTGCACCGCGGCCGGTACGGGACGATCCCTCTGGGTCGACAGCCGCCGCTCGCGGAGCTGTGCTGTCCCAGCCGGCCACGTTGGTCGCCAGCAACGTACCGCGCCGGCCTCCCCCGTGGAGACGGCAGTATTGAGTCGGCTCGGACCCGGCGATAAACACCTCCGCTGTCTGCTCCGGGCAGGCGTAGGTAGCCAACTCGTAGGTATGCGGATCAAGCGGCACGGTAACGATGCCTTCCACGGGCTCGAAGGGTTCCGGATCGCGGTATTCCGGCAGGTCGTGGGCCCGCTTCATGAACTCGGTCCAGATCGGCAGCGCCGACTTCGACCCCTCGATGCTTAGATCCGTGTTGTCGTCGAAGCCGACCCACACGATGCACAACAGATTTGAGGTGTAGCCGGCAAACCAACCATCGTCATCCGTCCCGGTTTTTCCCGCCGCCGGCTCGGAGAATCCCATAGCGCGCACTCTAGCCCCGGTGCCTCGCCGGACGACGTCTTGCAACATGTTGGTCACGATGTAGGCGACTCGCGGATCCAGGACCTCTTTTTCCTGCGGCCTGTTGTGGATCAGATTGCGGCCCGTCCTATCCCGTACTAGGCGGATGAAATAGGGCTTCATCTTGATTCCGCCGTTGGCAAGCGCCGTGTAGGCCCCGGCAATGTCCAAAGGGGTCACTTCGTAGGCGCCTAAAGCAATAGCCGGCGTCGGTTGAATTTGGTCCCCAAGACCAGCTCGTTGTGCCGTTTCCGCTACACGGTCAAAACCTACCCGCTCCGCCACCTTGACCGTGGCAATGTTCATCGACCGCATGAGCGCTGTGCGTAGCGTAGTGACGCCATGGATACGATTCGAAAAATTCGCAGGCTCATACGGCTTGTCGTCGAACCAAAATGTGGTCGGCACGTCGTCCACCGTGGTAATCGGCGTCAACAGCTCTTGATCCGGTTCGATGGCGGTGTTGATCGCCGTGGCGTAGACAAAAGGTTTGAACGCTGAACCTGGCTGCCGCTTGGCCAGTACCCGATTGAGCTGGCTTTCGCCGTAGTCTCTTCCTCCGACGATCGCTTTTACCTCCCCGGTATACGGATCGAGAGCTACCAGGGCACATTGGGCGCGGGGCGGCTCTTGATCTCGGAAGCGTTTTTGTTTTCGGACGCGCTCGTCAACCTCAGCCATCCCAATGCGAACGGCCTCCACGGCGGCGCGCTGCAACTCCATGTCGAGAGTCGTATACACCCAATAGGACCGCGTGATCAGATCATCCTCGGGAAACCACTCCCGCAGGCGTCCGTTGACCAAGTCGACGAAGTAGGGAGCGTTGCTGGATTCGATGTGCCCTACCGACAGCTCGACGGGTTCGGCGACCGCGGTTTCAAACTCTTCTTGGGTGATGAAGGAGTGCCGCAGCATAGCCTGCAACACGGTGTCGCGGCGATTCTTCGCGCGCTCGGGATGCCGATAAGGGTTCAGGTAGCTTGGCCGCTGGATCAGGCCCGCCACAAGAGCAGCTTCGGCCAGAGTCAGTTCCACTAAGTCTTTGTCGAAGTATGCCTCGGCGGCTTCGCCGACTCCCATGACATTGAAGCTTCCCCGCCGGCCAAGAGGCACCTGATTGCAGTAATGCTGCAGGATCTCCTCTTTGCTGAGGCGGGCTTCAAGTTGGATGGCGATCAGCAACTCCGCCAGCTTCCGGAGATAAGCCTGTAGCCCAGTCCGTACAGGAGTAAGAAAGAAGCCGCGCGAGAGCTGCTGTGTCAGTGTGGAGGTGCCCCGGGGCCTTCTCCAAGTGACGATTCCGTCGTAGGCGGCCTTGGCGGTTCGTACGATGTCGATCCCGGCGTGATCGAAGAAACGATGATCCTCGATCGCCAAGATGGCGTTGCGCATTATTTCCGGGATCTCGTGGTACTCGACCAGTCGCCGCTTCGAGCGGTCTTTGTCGAACAGATTAGTGATCAACTCGGGCTCGAGATCGTAGACCTCCCGAGGTTGGTTATCGCTCACCGAGATGATGCGGGTGATTTCGTTGCCCTTGAAGTGAAGGATGGCCGGTTCCGGGGAGAAGTAGGACATTCCGCCCGGATAGATCCCGACCAAGTTGGGCTCGAGTTCAAACTGCCCGACGCGGTTGTGCCGGGCTTCCGAGTAGCCGGCGCTGCGGAGCAGCGACACCACCTCATCGGGCGATATCTTTTCCCCTACGAAAACGGCGTTCGGCGCGGATAGGATCTTCGAGGTTCTGTTGAAGGGCCCGCGTTCCAGCTTGGCGTCGATCAGTTTTGCGTATTTCCAGTAGTAATGGTTGAAGGTCAGAAGGCCCGCCAGCCCCACTATTAGAAGGAGCGCTACCGTTACCTTGCCCAGGGGGGAGCGTACAAAATGCACCGCTCGACGGAAAAGGCTGCGCCGTGTCTTCCTTTTACGAGACCGCTTTCGCAATGCCATGACCGTTAGAGACTGCGGAGGATACTGGCCTACCGGGTGCTTGGTGGAATGGGCCGGGGACCCGGCAGCCGTGGGACGTCCGTCGAGGTTCGCTTCTCGCCGGCAGGAATCGCCTAGGTACTTGCGAGGCTACGAGATCCGTGCGCGACAGAATCACCTTGATGGTTTACTGGTTGAGAAGCTCGCGTGTGAGTAGGAAGACTTATGCCGGCGAATGGGCAAAGTCCTTTTCTAGCCGTTCCTTAACGCGCTCCGGCGACTCTTCGAGTGTAACATCGGTCGATTGGCGTGTCGAGCGATCGGAAAGCTCGACCGTACCCTCGGTCACCTTCCTCCCAACCGTAATACGGTAGGGGATGCCGACTAAATCCGCGTCGTTGAATTTCACACCGGGACGCTCTTGGCGGTCATCCAATAGAGCGTCGAGACCCAGCTCGCGACAGCGCCGATAGGTGCTCTCGGCGGCCTCTCGCTGGTCGTCTTTCTTCATGTTGACCGGGGTGATGACCACCTCGAAGGGAGCGATCGGCGCCGGCAGAACAATGCCGAACTCGTCGTGGTTTTGCTCGATGGCGGCGGTGAGGATGCGCTCCAGGCCCAGGCCATAGGAACCCATGATCGGCGCTACTTCCTTTCCATTGGCGTCCAACACCCGCAGGCCCATCGATTCCGAGTACTTGTAGCCGAGTTTGAAAATGTGACCGACCTCGATGCACTTCCGGCGTCGTAGCGGTTTCGAACAACGGACGCATCCGTCACCCGCCTCCACCTGGCGCAGATCCACGAAGCGGGCGTCAAAATCGCCGCCGGGTGTGACGTGACGCAGGTGGTGGTCGTCTTTGTTCGCACCGGCGATCATATTGCGACGGCCTTCGAGAGCCGAGTCGGCGAGAATCTCCATGCTCTCGACACCCACCGGCCCGATCGATCCCGCCGAAGCCCCCAACCATTCACGGATCTCCTCCGGGTGAGCCGGTCGGACGTCCGCTGTGCTGACCAGCGAGGTGAGCTTCGCATCGTTGAGTTGATCGTTACCCTGCAGCAGGATCAACAGTGGCTTTCCGTCAGCCACCATGACGAGGCTCTTGACGTGAGAAGTTACCGGCAGGCCATCAAACTCTGCGACCTCGTCGATGGTTTTCTTGCCGGGGGTTGCGAATTCTTCCGGGTCGGCCGCTCCCGTTGGGTCTTCGCCATCCGGAGATCGGGGCTCGGACTCGGCCTTTTCGAGGTTGGCTGCGTAGCCGCAGCCCTCGCAGATCATGACGACATCCTCGCCCGCTTCCGAGGGCACGACGAACTCCTGTGATTGGCTGCCTCCCATGGCGCCGGAATGGGCCTCCACGCCGAGGTAGCGCAGCTTGCAGCGCTCGAGGATGCGGCAGTAAGCGTCATGATGCTTTTTGTAGCTGGCGTCGAGACCATCCGCGTCAATGTCGAAGGAATAAGAGTCCTTCATCGTGAACCGGCGCACCCTCATCAGCCCGGACTTGGGCCGCGGCTCGTCTCGGAATTTCACCTGGATCTGATACCAGAGCTGAGGCAATTGCTTGTAGCTTCTCAACTCACCGCGGGCGATCGACGTCATCACCTCTTCCTCGGTCATGCCCAGGCACAGGTCCCGTCCCCAGCGGTCCTGGAGCCGAAACATGTCCGAGCCCATCGCCTCCCAGCGCCCGCTCTGCCGCCACAACTCGGCGGGGTGAAGTTCCGGCAGATGGAATTCCTGGGCTCCGATAGCGTCCATCTCCTCGCGGACGATGCGCTCGATTTTCAGTAGCGAACGCTTGGCGAGAAACAGATAGCTGTAAATTCCCGACGCCAGCTGCCGGATGTAACCGGCCCTCAACAGCAACTGGTGGCTGACCACCTCGGCTTCGGCCGGCGTTTCTCGCAGGGTCGGGATGAACAACTGGCTCCAGCGCATAAGGTTTCGGAAAACAGGGACTTAGGGCGCTAAAAAAGGCTCATTGTAACATGCTAGAATTCCTTCTAAATCGGCGGGCGCTCGCGCGACCTTCTCGCAGCACGAGTCTGCCGAGCTCGGTGGCTGTAAGTCATCCAAGAGAGGAAGGCGGACCGCGTCGGGACCTTCAGTGGCGAGACTAACTAAAACTAGCGCCGAGACCCGGGAGAGCGGCGCCGCCCCCGAACAGGGGGCTGCCGCCTCCGATTCGCGTCCCCTGCGAGTCGGCATCGATATCCGCCGCGTGGGCGACTTCGGCGTCGGTACCTACATCCAAAACCTCGTCGCCGCGCTAGCCCGGCTGGGCGATCAGGGCACCTACGTCTTGGTCGGACACTCCAACGACCAGTTCGAGCGCCTCGGCCCCCTGCCGCCAAACTTCTCTTTCGAACCGTACCGGTTAGCGTTCAACTCTCGCAGAAGTCACCTCAGCTTTCCTGTTCTGGTTCGCCGCCTGAACCTGGACCTTTTCCACATGCCCCATCGCTGGGTGCCCTATTTCATGCCGAGCACCTACGTCGCCACGCTGCACGACATCAACAACATCCTCTACCCCCAAGAAGAGGCCTCCGTACTGGGCGAAAGGGTGCGACATCATCTGTTGCGGCACGGTCTCAGGAGGTCTTCCTGTGTCATTGCCGTGTCAGAGGCCACCAAGCAGGATGCCATCCAGCATCTGGGTCTTCCCGCGGACCAGATCCAAGTCGTCCCCAACGCGATTGACCCGCGTCTCGCTCAGCCGGTCCGCCAGCACGAACGTCTTCACACTCTGCAGCGATATCAGATCCATGACCCCTTCGTGCTTTACGCGGGCCGGATTCAGCCGCACAAGAACGTCCCCCGGCTCATCGAGGCGTTCGCCGTCGTCCGCGCCGAACTGGAGAATCACCCGAAATACAGCAACCTACGCCTCATCGTCATCGGCGATGAGCTCAATGCCTTTCCGGCCGTCCGGCACGCCGTCATCAAGTCGCGGGTTCAAGAGAGCGTCCGATTTCTGGGATTCGTGCCAGTCGAAACCCTGCGCTGTTTCTACGACGCGGCTGTGGCCTTCGCTTTTCCGTCGCTCTACGAGGGATTCGGACTTCCGCCCCTGGAAGCCATGGCCCATGGCACACCGGTCATGACTTCCAGTGCTTCTTCTCTTCCGGAAGCAGTCGGGGATGCCGCGATACTCGTCAATCCGGAGAACGTCTTCGACATCGTGCGCGGCTTGCGCCAGGTCCTTCTGGACGACAGCCATCGGGAGCGGCTGCGGAATCGTGGTTTCATCCAGGTGCGGCGCTTCAGCTGGGACGCCTCTGTCAAGCGTGTGCTTGAAATCTACCGCAGTGTTACCTCGTAGCCCCGGGGTTGCGTCCATCAGAGATCCGTTACTTTAGCCGTTCTGATGGTCCTGTTTTTCGACTCCTGGTGAACCGGAGTGAACGACAACGATTCCCGACTCGGTGACGAAATGGCCTTTCTGACGTTCCTGTTCGACATCGAAGCCGATTTCAGTGTGCTCGGGTAGCTGCACTCGACTGTCAATGATGGTGCGCCGTATTCGGCTGTGCCGGCCGACCGTAACGTTGCGGAATAGGATCGAGCTTTCCACTTCCGAATGGCTGTTAACCCGCACTCCGGGCGACAAGACGCTGTTCACCACACGGCCCCCCGATACGATGCACCCGGCGCAAACCATGGAGTTCACGCCCACCCCCATTCGCCGGCCTCCCTCGGCGAAAACGAACTTCGCCGGCGGGTACATCGGTTGTTCGGTTCTGAGCGGCCATTGCTCATCGTAGAGATTGAACTCGGGTGAGACCGAGACGAGGTCCATGGTCGCCTCGTAGTAGGCGTCCAGCGTTCCGACGTCTCGCCAATAAGGAGCCTCCTTCTGACCGTTGCCGGCTAAGTCTAAGGCATAGACGTGGCGGCCGCTTTCGACCAGTCGCGGCAGTACGTCCGCGCCAAAATCGTGTGAGCTGCTCTCGCAAGAGTGATCTTCCCGCAGAGCGTCCAGCAAGACGCGCGTGCTAAACAAATAGATTCCCATCGAAGCGCTGCACATTTCCGGATTGAATTGCGAGCGGCTCGGATGGCCGTGGCTCGGCTTCTCCTCGAAACTTCGAATGCGAAACTCCGCATCGATTTCAACGATTCCGAAGCGCGCCGCCTCCCCAGGAGGAACCTGGGTAGTCCCCACGGTTACTTCGGCCGCGTGGGACGAATGCCAATCCAGCATCGCTTCGTAGTTCATTTTGTAAACGTGATCGGCGGCCACGATCAGCGTGTAGGGCGAGCCCTCGGCTTCGATACTCTGAGCGTTCTGAAAAACAGCGTCCGCCGTGCCTAGGTACCAGTCCTCGCTAACCCGCTTCGTAGGAGGAACTATTTCGACAAACTCACCCATCTCGGGCGAGAGAATGTTCCACGCTTGGCGGATGTGCCGGTTGAGCGTCAGCGCTTTATGCTGGGTCAGAATGTAGATCTGTCTGAGACCGGAGTTAATACAGTTCGACAGCGTGACGTCGATAATGCGGTACGCGCCGGCAAAAGGGACGGACGGTTTCGCACAGTTTTTCGTCAGCGGATAGAGTCTCTCTCCCGCCCCGCCGGCGAGCATGATCGTCAATACCTTGCTCATAGTAGGGGCTTACAGCACGCCGCCCGAAGCTGAGCTGGCTAGCAGCCCGTGGTAGAAGCTAGTGTAGTGCCACTAACGGTTCTGGACAATGGCGTGGGTTTTGGCGGCGCGCTCGACTTTGGCGAGGATATCTTGTGCCGGAGCTGTCCAGACAAAGGGTTTGGGCGCTTGGTTGCTCGCTTCCAGGTACTCGTGGATGGCGGCCTCGAGTTCGGGAACACTGCGGAACACGCCGCGGCGGATGCGCTTCTGTGTCAGCTCGCGGAACCAGCGCTCGACGAGATTGAGCCAAGAAGAAGACGTGGGAATGAAGTGAAAGTGGAAGCGGGGGTGCTTCGCGAGCCACTTCTTCACTTGCTCATGCTTGTGCGTGGAGTAGTTGTCCACGATCAGATGCAGCTCCAGCGCCGGTGGCGTTTCGCGGTCGATCTTGCGTAGGAATTTGAGGAATTCCTGGTGCCGATGTCGCGGCAGACACTCGCCGATCACCTTGCCGTCGAGCACATTGAAGGCGGCGAACAACGTCGTTGTGCCATGTCGTTTGAAGTCGTGGGTCATGGTGCCGGCACGACCCCTTTTCAGGGGCAGTCCCGGCTGGCTGCGGTCTAAGGCCTGGATCTGACTTTTCTCATCGACACTGAGCACCAGCGCGTGCTCGGGCGGATTCAAGTACAGACCGACCACGTCGCGGAGTTTCTCGACGAACTGCTTGTCGCGGCTGAGCTTGAAAGTTTCGAGGCGATGGGGCTGCAGTCCGTGCGCTTTCCAGACGCGCTGGATGGCCATCTTGGAGACGCCCAAGTGCTTGGCGAGGGTGCGGGTGCTCCAATGCGTGGCCGCCCGGGGCTTCTCGTGAAGCGTTGTATCGAGGATGCATTGGACGAATTCAGCGGAGAGCGCCGGTTTGCGTCCGGGGCGCGTCCGATCGCGGAGTCCGTCGAGGCCGGACTGGGCGAAGCGCTTTCGCCACAGGATGACGGTCTTGCGGTTGACGCCGAGTTCGCGGGCAATGGCGTGGTTCGCCAACCCCTGCGCACACAGCAAAACAATGCCTGCCCGTAAGGCCATTTTCTGGGCTGTGTTGCCTCCTCGAACGAGGCGACGAAGAGCGTTTCGCTGCGGAGCGGTGAGGGGTAGAGCGTCAGCGGATGGCCACATAAACCATCCTACCGTGAAAAGGGTGTTATTGTCCAGTTATTTATGTGGCACCACACTAGGACGCTCGGCGAGCCGCCAACGAGCTCGGTTGAGGCGGCCATGAGACTTCACCCGCGGTTCCCCCCCCAAGATTGAAGGCGTCTGCATAGGAGGCGGCCGGCCGGTATTCCTCGTTCGGGAAACGGTGCAGGCTGCAACCTCTCTGCAAGTCTCCCGGTTCGGGGAAACGGACATGCGGGACCAGCGAAGAATACTGAAGCAGCTCAAAATGGGAACGACGGAGATCCTCGTTCTTGCGGCCTTAACGCGAGGAGACCGCTACGGATACGAGATCTCTCGCGAAGTGTTTGAGCAAAGCGAAGGGTTCTTTGAGTTCAAGCAGGGTTTTCTGTACCCGACTTTGCGGCGCATGGAGGAGTCTGGATTGGTTCAGAGCTATTGGAAGGACTCGGTCGCCGGGGGCCCGGATCGCAAGTACTACCACCTCACACGCCGGGGACGTTCCCGATTGAAGACCAGCGAAGCTGCTTGGACGGAGTTCAGCCACAGATTCAACCACATGCTAGCCGCCGCCAAGCGGTAGCCCGCTCTCAAACAAGCCTAGCTGTTCTACCCCTGACTCGATTCAAGGGGGGTGGAGATTAACCCTTCCTGCAGCCGTCGGGCCACCAAATTGCATAGACCACTGAGCCGAGGCTCTTCCTGACCATCGATATGATCGAAATCGCGTCAGGGAAAGGGCTCTCTGGCGTACCCACCATCCGACCTTACAAGGCGGGCAGCGGACGTTCTTCGGGGCCGTAGCGCAGTGCCAGCGAGGGCGAGTGTTCCGCCGGGGGCAATCGTACGATTCGCGGCTTGATGGTTAGTATCAGGTCCGTTCGGTCGTAGCGCCGGGTCTCATCGGCAAAAAGCCGCCCGATCAGGGGGATCTCGGACAACCCTGCTAGCCCGGAGCGGGTACGGCTGCGCTGGAACATGGCCAAGCCTGTGACGATCGCAACTTCAGCTTGCCGCAGCCGGATGTAGGACTTGAACTGGCTATTCGAGATGATCGGGACGTCATTCACGCTACTTCCGGCCAGAGCTTTGACCTCGAGTTCGATCTCCAGCGAAATCTCGCGGGCGCTGTGCACATGGGGAGTGACGTTAAAGATCAACCCCAAATCTTCGAAGGTGAAAGACGGGATAGGCTGGCGAAAAGTACCGTCCGCTATGGACTCGTCGATTGCGGGCGTGGACCGAATCGGCCCGAAGCTCGCATTGATAATCGGAAACCTCTCACCAATACTGAGGGTCGCGGGGAACCCGCTCGTCGAGCGCAACCGGAAACGGGAAAGGGTACGGCCCTTGCCGGCGGTCCAGCGTGCTACGAGATTGGCTGTTGCTATGCCGATGCCAAAAACGGTGTTGCCACCACCCAGACCCAGCAGCGGGACTGACCCCAGCGCCGCCGGCACGTTTCGGAAGACGGTACTGAAGTTGGTAGCCGGGAAAGCCGTAGGCAGACTCACACCGAAATCGACTTGCCGGGACTCGCTGACTGCTATCAGCTCAACATCAACGAGGACCTCCGCCCGGGGCTTCGCTAGATGCTCATAAAGCGCCCGTGCCATCTGGGTGCGAAAGACGGTGTCGCGGATCACCACCTGTTGGCGGATCGCGTCCAGCTGCAAGCGTTTGATGTCGAGAACCTGTTGGACTCCCTGGGCGAGCTGCGTTGCCTCCTCACGA
This sequence comes from Bryobacterales bacterium, assembly GCA_965222095.1. Taxonomy (GTDB): domain Bacteria; phylum Acidobacteriota; class Terriglobia; order Bryobacterales; family UBA6623. Next base: position 946,909 of record CBDCTD010000001.1, on the reverse strand, counting down.
CCCAGAGCGTCCGGAATGGGGATGGTGACAACCACCATCGGTTCAAGCTCGGACCGCTTCGCCTTCGTATCCTCGGCGACCAGCAGTAACTTGCTGTGAACGGGAACAACAATGGCGTTCGCGATATGGTTGAGGGCAAGGATGGCCTGTTGAAAGTCACAGTCGTCGAGCTTGAAGCGAACTTCGCTATCCCCATCGAAATCCTGGTCGAACAGCACGTCGATTCCGAATTCGCGAAGCACGGTCTCATAGAGCGTCCGCAGGCTGCCTTTCAGCTTGAAACTTGTGCGCTTCGCTTGAGGCTCAATCTCGATGGGAGGCCTTAGCTGTCGCGGCGGGGGCTCGATGGCTTCGGTCAGGTCGGCGGAGGGCGTTCCGTCCTCGGCGTGTGCCCGAGCGAGCAAATAGCTGTTGTGGGGCTCGAGCGCCAGCGCCGAGTCGAGTTGCCCGAAAGCAGCTAACGTCTGTGCCGCCCGCGGCTGGATAGCGGCCGCTGCCCGCGAATACCTCCGGTCAGTCGGGTTGCCGGCTCGAGCGCGTTGGAAAAAGACATAGGCTTCAACGTCCCTTCCCGCTCGGGCTGCTTTGCGGCCCTTGTTGAAAAGGCGTTGGGCATCGTCACCCCAGGCGGCTCCCGCAAAGGCAACAAGCACCAAGAGTAATCTAGCCATGCGCAGCTCTCCCACACAATGCTGACGAAAGTGGAGGGGGGAACGTGCATCCAAACCCAGGTACGAAGAACCCGCCGACGAGGCTCCCACGAGGTTCGACGGTGGGACCAAACCCCATGAGCGCTGTAGCTCCTAGCGCTAGCGGCCCCGCGGCCAAAAGAGCTCGCGGGCTGCCAGTATGGGCGAACTGTCAGGAATCCGCCTAGAATATTAATGAATGAGAAGTTGAGAGGCGCATGAAATAAGTCAGTCTTATGTAACAATGGGAGGGTGCGAGTCGGTCACCTTAAGGTGTTTCGGGACATCGCCCAGACAAACAGCATCAGCCGTGGGGCGCGGCTGAACGGGATAAGCCAGTCCGCGGCCAGCCAACTTCTCAAGCAACTCGAAGAGCGGCTTGGCACGGACTTGCTTGATCGAACCAGCCGCCCGATCAAACTGACCCCCGCCGGAAAGCTTTGCTACGAGGGGTGTCGCGACATCGTTTGGCGATACGACGAGATGGCCTCACAGATAGGCGCGCTTAAGAAGGAACTTATCGGGTCTGTCCGGGTGGCGTCGATTTACTCCATCGGGCTTTACGAAATGGCGCTGATGAAGGAACAGTTTGAAGATCGCCACCCCCGAACACACGTTCATCTGGAGTACATGCGGCCTGAGAAGGTCTACCAGGCCGTAGCGGACGATGGGGCGGACCTTGGGCTCGTCAGCTATCCCAATCCGGGCAAGGAACTCAAAGCCATCGCATGGAGGTTGGAAAAGATGGTTCTGGTTTGCCATCCCGACCACGCGCTGGCGACGAAGTCCGGGATACGGCCCGCCGACCTGGGCGGCCAGGAGTTCGTCAGCTTCGATCCCGATCTCTCGATTCGCAAGGCCATGGACCGTTTCTTTCGCGACCAGGGGATTCCCCGCAAAGTCGTGCTCGAGTTCGACAACATTCAAATGATCAAAGAGGCGGTGTCGATCGGATCGGGCGTAAGTATCCTTCCCGAACGGACGGTTCGGCAAGAAGCCGCGGAGGGGCGTCTGGTCGCACGGCCCATCGAGGCGAATGAGCTGGTCCGTCCGGTGGGTATCATTCACCACCGCAAAAAGAAGTTTTCTCCAGCAGGGGCACAGTTTTTGAATTTCTTGCGGCAACAGCCACAGGAGTGAGCCGCGAACGGTTGCTTCGCGGTCGGTTTGCCCGACCAAGGCCCCCGCCATTCACCCGCCGCGGAAGGGATGGGTCTGGTGTCGAAGAGGCCGTCGTGCGCCACGGCTCCTCGATCGAGATTGGAATCTCATTCCAGTACCGAACGCGCTTCGTGCTTGAGCCACTCCCCGCCTAGGTAGCGCCGAGCGCGGCGAAGTGGGAGAATCAGGCGGTGCCCGTGCACCAAGGAGACACGCCATGATCACACGACGGGCCCTTGTTCTAAACACGTTTGCGGGCTGCTCGGTAGCGCTTTCGTGTTCCCAACCCGAGTCCGACGAAAGCCCAATGGCACAGGCCAACAAACCGGCCATGGATATTCCCCCTGAGCCCCGCCCCCTCGACGTGGAAGCGCTCAAGAAGCGGCTCGATGCGGGCGAAGATGTGTTCCTGCTCGACGTCCGTGAGCCCGCCGAGTTGGAGGAAATCGGAACGATCGAGGGCTACGTGAACATTCCGATGGACCAGCTCGAGGCTCGGATGGCGGAGATCCCCAAGGGCCCTCCGGTTGTACTCTATTGAAACGGCGGCGGACGGGCCTCCCGTGCGGCGGCCTTGCTCAAGGAAAACGGTTACAACGATCTCCAATTCGGGGGCGTGACGGCCTGGAAAGAAAAGGGCTATCCGGTGGTGCATCCAAAGGCGGCTGAAGAATAGAGACGGCTCGTGGGCGAGGCTTGCCAACCGTTCACCCACCTACGGGATTTCGAGGCCTGTTATCTCCCAAGGGTTGCAACGCGGTGGGCTACTCCCAGGCGCATTTTTCTTGCAGGGGCGAGAGCGCTTCGCTTAGGCCCCTCAGGTCGAAGGTAGCCATGAGGAGTTCTGAATCAGCGCTTGTGAAACCAAACAACATTTGGTCGTGATTTATCATGGTGCGGACGATCTCGATCGGCTGCCGAAAAAACAGCGCGTCGTCGGCCACGGCCCGGACCATCTTAAGTGTCTGTGCTTCCGCCTTGTCGAATCGCAGGCGGGCGGATGAGAGGTCACTTCTAGGGTCGGGCTGTGGTGCGATGCCAAACACATAAGCCTGCAAGGAGTTTTCTTTGCAGCTCAGCGTTAACAACGGCAGAGAGGCGTCCCAGAGCGGTTGATCCGCCGGCAGCTCAAGATAGATCGCTTTCGTGTCGTCGAAGGAGGAAACTTTCGTGCGCAGTTTCCACTCCCCTGTATCCGGTTTCTGCCCCATCTCTGGGGGATCGTCGGCAAGCGCTGCCCGCGTAGCGGCCGAGGTGGCAGGCTGAAGAGAAGCGGGATCAATTGCCTGATCGAGCTCCGTATCGGGGGACGGTGCCGGTTCAGTATTGGGCGCCCACTTCGCCAGGGCCCAGACAACGATGATGGCACCGAAGATTCCCACGGGCCATTTCCACCACATCCCTGACTTCGCAGCGTTCGCACTGACTGGTAACCGATGACCGCACTCGGTGCAGAAGCGCGCGTCGGCGGCGACCTCTCGAAGGCAGTTCGTGCAAATCATGGGTCAGCTCCGAAAGCAACGACCACCCAGGCGCGGTTCCAACCTGAGTCGACCAAGAGCTAGGACCATGCCGGCTGTGCCACTCCCCAATTCCGACACATCCGGGGTCGCCCACATCCGGCTGCAGGCGGAGCCTGTCTTCAAAAGCAGGAGTCCGGCTAGAGACAGTATGAGACCGTCGAAAAGGGGAGTTCGATAAGGGTATCGCCCTATTTTCGGCGGTACTAGTGTAGTGCCACTAACGGTTCTGGACAATGGCGTGGGTTTTGGCGGCGCGCTCGACTTTGGCGAGGATATCTTGTGCCGGAGCTGTCCAGACAAAGGGCTTGGGCGCTTGGTTGCTCGCTTCCAGGTACTCGTGGATGGCGGCCTCGAGTTCGGGAACACTGCGGAACACGCCGCGGCGGATGCGCTTCTGTGTCAGCTCGCGGAACCAGCGCTCGACGAGATTGAGCCAAGAAGAAGACGTGGGAATGAAGTGAAAGTGGAAGCGGGGGTGCTTCGCGAGCCACTTCTTCACTTGCTCATGCTTGTGCGTGGAGTAGTTGTCCACGATCAGATGCAGCTCCAGCGCCGGTGGCGTTTCGCGGTCGATCTTGCGTAGGAATTTGAGGAATTCTTGGTGCCGATGTCGCGGCAGACACTCGCCGATCACCTTGCCGTCGAGCACATTGAAGGCGGCGAACAACGTCGTTGTGCCATGTCGTTTGAAGTCGTGGGTCATGGTGCCGGCACGACCCCTTTTCAGGGGCAGTCCCGGCTGGCTGCGGTCTAAGGCCTGGATCTGACTTTTCTCATCGACACTGAGCACCAGCGCGTGCTCGGGCGGATTCAAGTACAGACCGACCACGTCGCGGAGTTTCTCGACGAACTGCTTGTCGCGGCTGAGCTTGAAAGTTTCGAGGCGATGGGGCTGCAGTCCGTGCGCTTTCCAGACGCGCTGGATGGCCATCTTGGAGACGCCCAAGTGCTTGGCGAGGGTGCGGGTGCTCCAATGCGTGGCCGCCCGGGGCTTCTCGTGAAGCGTTGTATCGAGGATGCATTGGACGAATTCAGCGGAGAGCGCCGGTTTGCGTCCGGGGCGCGTCCGATCGCGGAGTCCGTCGAGGCCGGACTGGGCGAAGCGCTTTCGCCACAGGATGACGGTCTTGCGGTTGACGCCGAGTTCGCGGGCAATGGCGTGGTTCGCCAACCCCTGCGCACACAGCAAAACAATGCCTGCCCGTAAGGCCATTTTCTGGGCTGTGTTGCCTCCTCGAACCAGGCGACGAAGAGCGTTTCGCTGCGGAGCGGTGAGGGGTAGAGCGTCAGCGGATGGCCACATAAACCATCCTACCGTGAAAAGGGTGTTATTGTCCAGTTATTTATGTGGCACTACACTAGCTCGGCGGTCGTTTTGCCGAGACTTGCGGCCGTCGGCTATCGGTCGATCGCAGTAGGGACAAACAATCTTGTTCGTCCTGGCAGCCGCCAGGCGGCTCACCTGACTTTCGAGCCGCGTTTACGCGGCTTTTCTGAGTCCTTGCTAGGCCAGCCGTTTTACGGCTGGTACCACGGGACCGACGGAATGCCAGGCCGCTTCAGCGGCCTCTCGACGATGGCTTCAGCTATGCCGATTCCATGCCGCGGAAACGGCCACTGGAAAATGAATCTGCCCACCAACTTCTCGCCAAACCCGGAGGACAAGCGATGATCCGACTACACTTCCGCGACCTGCGCCGTCTTGTCGACCGCTTGGAAGATCGGTGCCTTCCGCCGCGGCCGATGAGAGTTGATTTCGAGTATATTGACAAAGACGGCAACGTTGAGGTGTTCGACAGTTTCGTCGTGGGCGAGCGGACTCCGAAACAGACGCTCAGGAGTTAGTGACGCTTTCTGACCACCAGAACAGGCGCCGGCCCAGCGTCGTTTGTCCAACGGCCGTCCTTACGACCCGGACCGCTTGTTCTCAAACAACTCGATCTGGTCTTTGGATGGCTCGGCAGCTTTTCTTCGTCCGCGGCGCGCCGCGGCGCCGATAACGCCGAGTACCGTCACTTCGCTTAGGGCCTCGCGGGGTACGAAAACGCGCTGGGCGTTGGCGTTCGGGTCCGGCGGGGTAATCGTCATGCCCTGGTCGGGGACCAGCAGCAGATTGTTTGCCAGTATCCCCTCGAGGACCTCGCCGTCTCGGAACGACAGTCGGACCCACAAGCCGTCCTTTTTGGGGCGGGAGGTGAAGACGCTCTTCTGACGGGAAATCGGGTCGCCGTCGAACTCGCGGACAAAGTAGACGGCTTTGATTTCCTGATAGGGCACGACGAGAGCTTGCGCGGATCGGTCGAGCACCTCGGCGCCTTCCGGACGTAGGTAAGTCTGGGGAGCTACGTAACCGTTGATTAGTTGGCCGTCAAAGCGGCTAATGCAGACTTTTTTTGTCGTCGAGGCAGCCACGGATTCCTGCTGAAGACTGAGCCCGAAATACAAGCCCGTTGCCGGTATGCTAATATGCCCCGGGACAAGGTGTCAACCTCGTCCACGGGTGATAAGTGACTGATTTTTAAGATGTTGGCCTGAGTTTTGGACTCCCTGATTCAAGAGTACATTGACTACTGCCGGATTGAAAAAGGGTTGGCCGCTAACACCCTGGCTGCTTACCAGAGGGACTTGCGGCGATTCGAGGGCTTTTGCTCGGAGCGCCGCGTGATGGTGTTGGAGGCTCGCAGTCGCGAACTGAACGAGTTTGTCGACTCGCTCTATCGTGCCGGCCTGAGCGGCCGGTCGATCGCTCGCTACACGGCTAGTCTGCGAAACCTCTACGTTTACTTGATGCAGCACGGTCGGACCAGCGTCGACCCGACGGCCGAACTCGTCGCGCCTCGTCAATGGAAACAGTTGCCGAGATTCCTGGCCCTCGATGATGTGGATCGGCTCCTGGAGACGCCGGACACTTCAAAACCCTTAGGTGGCCGGGACCGCGCCATGCTGCAACTGCTTTACGCGACAGGCTTACGAGTTTCTGAACTGATTTCGGTAAAGAGAAACCACCTGAACATGGAGTTGGGGGTTGTCCGGGCAACTGGGAAGGGTGGCAAGCAGCGCCTTGTGCCGGTAGGGAGACAGGCGCTGGAAGCCATCCAGAGCTATTTGGAGAATGACCGATCCAGGATACTCAAGGGCAAAAACTCGGAGTACTTGTTCGTCACCGCCCGGGGAAGCCTGCTTACACGCCAGGCCTTTTGGAACCTGCTCCGACGTTACGGGCTGCAGGCCGGCATCGCCGGAAAACTGAGCCCGCACGTCGTGCGGCACAGTTTTGCGACGCATTTACTCGAGCGCGGGGCTGATCTCCGGAGTTTGCAGATCATGTTGGGCCACGCCGACATTTCGACGACCCAGATTTACACGCACGTTTTGCGGGAGCGGCTACGCAAGGTGTACGACGAGCACCATCCCAGGAGCTGAGGACGCCTGTCGTTGAGATGCGCTGATCGGACCAGCTCGTCAACGGTCATTACCTCTAGGCTACGTCTAGGCTGCATTTCTCGCCAGCGGTCGGCGGGACCGGAAGCAAATGCCCGCCGGCAGGGATCGTAGGGGCGCGATTCATCGCGCCCCTCGAGTTTGGCGTTTGACTAGATAGATTCCCACATTTAAGAGGACGAGAGCGGGCCAAGGGGATAAAAACCCTTGCTGGGTCGAAACATTGTGGGGTATTCTGGTATCTAGTTATATAACTAGACAAGGAGACGACATGGGTTACCCCACCAAAGTCCAACTCATTAAGCGCGAAGCCAGTCAGCAGTGGTACGTCAACTTCCCTTCCGCCTTGGCCCAGGCGCTGGAATTCTCGCGCGGTGAAACCGTCGAGTGGGTCATCGAAGACCGCTCCCAACTGGTGTTGAACCGTCGGCACCCGCCCCCCTCGGCGTTAAAAAAAAAGACTCCGCCCCGAGGCTCCTCGACCAGCTCGAAGCCCTCGCCCGCCAAGCGCTCCAGGGCCGCCGCCAACAGCGGGTCCAAGAAAAGATCCAAAGCCTGATGCTGAGCGCCTTGGTCTGTCTCGGCCGCCACACCGTGACTGGGTTGCTGCACACCGCCGGCGACAGCTTCCAGGACTGGTCGGCCGTCTATCGGCTCTTCTCCCAGGCCCGGGTCGAGGCCCCAGACCTGTTCGGCGTGGTCCGCCGCGGAGTGCTCGAGCAACTGTCCCCCACCGCACCTCTGGTGGTCGCACTCGATGACTCACTGCTGCCCAAGCGGGGCGCCAAAACTCCCGGCGTCGCCTGGCGGCGCGATCCGCTGGGACCGCCCTTCCAAACCAACCTGATTCGCGCTCAGCGCGTCATCCAGATCTCGGCCGCTGTGCCCGGCGGCGCCGACCCCCCAGCGGCGCGCCTGATCCCGCTCGATTTCCAACACGCCCCGACCCCACCCACACCACGGCGAAACGCCCCTGAGCAGGAGCAACAACAATACCGCCTCGCCTGCCGCCGCGCCTCGCTCGCCCAGCGGGGCGCCGAACGCCTGCACGCCCTGCGGCAGAAGTTGGAGCAAGACGATGCCTCGCGGCGACTCGAAGTGCTCGTCGACGGCCGCTTCACCAACCGCACGGTGTTGAAAAACCTGCCGCCCCAGACCGTGCTGATCGGTCGCATCCGCCAAGACGCCAAGCTCTACTACTTGCCGACCGGCCAAGCAGCCGCCACGGGCCGCCGCCGCCGTTATGGCGAGCGGGCTCCCACTCCCGAACAACTGCGCCAGGATGACAGCGTTCGCTGGCAAATCGTCACCGCCTACGCCGCCGGCAAGCGGCATCGCTTCCGCATCAAGACCTTGACTCGGCTGCGCTGGCGTCCCGCCGGCGGGAACTGCGATCTGTGTTTAGTCATCATCGCCCCGCTGCGCTATCGGCCCCGCCAAGGCTCGCGCCTGCTGTATCGCCGGCCCGCTTATCTGATCGCTACCGATCCCGACTTGTCGCCCCAGCAGATCGTCGAGCACTACGTCTGGCGCTGGGACATCGAGGTCAACTTCCGCGACGAAAAGACGCTGTTGGGGGTAGGACAGGCGCAGGTCAGACATCCCCGCTCGGTCGAAGCGGCGCCGCAGTTGATCGTGGCTGCTTACGCCTGGTTGTTGCTGGCGGCGCGCCAGACTTGGGGCCCGGCGGGCTTCCCCGACGCCCTGCCGCCCCCGAAATGGCGCGCGCGCCGCTCGAAGCCCCGCGCCACGACGCTCGATCTGATCCAGCACCTGCGGGCCGAGCTGTGGGGCGAAGGCTTGCGTCGTTTCGTCCTCACGCGGTAGGCGGCGCCCTGGTCGGGGCGTGATCCCAACGGATCGCCGCGCTTGCGGCGTTGGGGAAGCTCTGTTATAAAGAAATGCGCCAGGTCCAGATCGTGCCCTCAATATGCTGTACCTTCATTAAGTCGCTCCCACCTTTCGCGAACTCGGCGTTGAAGACGGCCGGTCCAGGGCGGCCCTCTCGACTCGCGAAGAGGTGCTCCAGGTAGCGCCTCTGACGAACATCGAAAACGCATATGCCCAGCTTTGACAGGCCTCGAGCCACCCGAGACTTCGTGCCCTCGGAGACGGCCGCGCGAAACCACGTTCAGGCGCAGTTCGCCGAGGTGGCTGAGCGCTACGGCTTCCAGGCGGTTCAAACCCCGACGTTTGAGAAGGCCGAGCTCTTCTTGGCCCAGTCGGGAACGGAGATCAAAAGCTCGCTGTTGACGTTTCATTCCGACCACGAAGAATATGCGCTAAGGCCGGAGATGACTGCCCCAGTCTGCCGCCTGATAGGTTCCGGCGCTCTGGAGGGTTCCGCGGAACACCAAAAGCTGTACTACATCGCTCAGTGTTTCCGCTACTGCCGGCCGCAACCCGGCCGTTATCGTGAGTTTACCCAGGCAGGCATCGAGTGTATGGGAGCGGCCGGCCCGGTGTTCGATGCGGAGGTCATCGCCGTAGCTTGCCAAATCCTTCGCCGCCTAGGAATCTCGAGCTACACCCTGAAAATCGGCAACATCGGCGTCTTTCGCGATTTGCTTCCGCTCGAACTGGACCCCAGCGACCGGGCCACCGTCATCGGCCATTTGGACCGTCTGATCAGCATCGACGACAAGTGCCGCTCGCTCCCCAAGACCGATGACGCGGGTCTGCTCGAGGATCTAAACCTCGATCGGATGGAGTTGGCGACCTTGCAACAGCAAGTCGACTACTCAGGTCCCCAGGCCATTGAGCAACGACCCCGATTGTCGGCAAGCGAGTATGCCGAGGTCCTGCCGCGGGAAGCCGAAGCCACGTTTCGCCGGGTGTGGAGTGTAGAGAACTTGATCCCGGACGCCACGGCGGACTTGTTGCTGGCAGTTTCCCGGTTGAGGGGATCGTTGGCCGAAGTCCATCAGGAAGCACAAGCTATTCTCGAGGGGACGGCAGCGATCCCCGCTTTAGAGGAGTTGGTGTCCGTCTGCCGCCATTTCGAGATGTACGAGTTGGGCGATTTCGAGGTCGTATTAGGCATCGCGCGAGGGTTCACATTCTATACGAGCACCGTGTTTGAGATTTCCTCGGAAGCCGCCAACGGCGGCCGGAAGTACTGTGGCGGGGGCCGCTACGACGGGCTCGTGGAAGAGTTCGGCGGGCCGCCGCTGCCCTCGACCGGCTGTGCCTTCTGGTTTGACACCTTGGTGGACGCTTTTCTCGCCGAGAACGATTGGTCCGCGCCGAGGCCTTACCAACTGTATCTGTTGGCCGAGCGCGACGACGTCGTGGCCCGCGTCATCGCTCAGGCGGAATCGCTGCGGAGCAGGGGACTCCGCGTTGGCGTGGAAGTCGGGCCCCAAACTCCTCCTACACCGGAAGACTGCAAAGCCCGCCAGACCGACTGGATCGCATTGGTCGGCGCGGATCAACTTAACAAAAACACACTGCGAATTAGCGACGGCTCCCACCTGGAAGAAATCTCCGCCGATCCCGAGTCCGTGGCCATGCGGATCAGACAGGCCAGCGGCTAATTCGACCCTCTATACGCCAGCCACTCCCGGGCGGTCTTGATCTTCCTCGCGGCTGCCTGGTCATTCTAGAATCAGAGGTCGGAGTAAACATTCTTGCCGGATAACTGGTCTGTTGTTCTAGATATCTTTGTGCTGCTGAGCGCGGCGTTGCTTCTCGGGATGCTGTTCGAGCGGCTCCGCCAGGACGCTGTCGGCGGATATCTCGTCGCGGGCATCTTGCTCGGACCAGGAGTTTCGGGATGGATTAGCAATGTCGAAGATTATCGAATTCTCGCTGAGCTAGGGGTCGCCTTGCTGCTGTTCACCATCGGGCTCGAGTTCTCCTGGCGTCGCCTCCGGGAGCTGGGTTCGGTTGCCCTTGTCGGCGGCACGATACAGATACTCCTGACCGCGGTCACAGCGGCTGCGGTGAGTATCGCTCTCGGCTTTTCTCCCGCCGAGGCGATCGTCGTCGGGGCAGCGCTCTCTCTCAGCAGCACTGCGGTTGTTCTTCGCGTGCTCACCAACCGAGCGATGTTGGACAGCCTCCACGGACGAAATTCCCTGGGAATCTTACTCCTACAGGATCTGGCCGTAGTTCCGCTCGTCGTGCTGATTTCGGCTATGGGCAAGGGTCTCCGGGGTCCGGCGGCTTTCGGTGAGTTTGCCCTCAGCCTCGCTGGGGCGACCGTGTTGGTAGCCGCTATGTTTCTCCTGACCAAGTACGCGTTTCCTCGGGTCCTGCATATGGCGTCGGCCTACCGCAATCGGGACTTGCCCGTGGTTTTGGCATTTGCGGTCTGCCTGGGATCTGTTGTGGCATGCCATGCGTTGGGCCTTTCACCAATCCTGGGAGCTTTTGTGGCGGGGATGCTGTTGTCCGAGTCTCCTTTCTCACAGCAGATACGGGCCGACATCATCCCACTGCGCGCCGGATTTCTGACTCTGTTCTTCGCCTCGTTCGGAATGTTGGTCTACGTTCCGCCAAACCAGAATCTGGTAATGATCGTGCCCCTCGCGCTAGCCATCATGTGCGGTAAGGCGATGATCGTCAGCTTTGTCATTCGACTTTTCCGACAACCGTATGGCATAGCTGTGACCACCGGGCTGACTCTAGCTCAAATCGGGGAGTTCTCTTTCGTCCTGTTGGAACTAGGCTATCTCCACGGCCTGGTGGCCCCAGCAACGTTTCAAGCGCTTTTATGCGCCTGCGTACTCACCCTGATCCTAACCCCCAATGTGATCGCTGGCGCTCCCAGGCTCGGCGAATTCATCACTCGGGTTCTGTCTCCGCGTAGGGACGCGCCATCCGTAAAAGCCCAGCCGCGCCGGGAAACCGAGCACTCTCCCGGCCCTGTTGTCATCGTCGGTTTCGGACCGGCGGGCCAACGTGTAGCCGAAATACTGGGGGAAGCTACGATCGGTTTCGCAGTGGTCGATCTCAACCCTCGCAGCGTAGCCGCTCAGAGGTCCAACCTCCCTATCGAGTTCGGGGATGCTACCCGACCCGAAATCCTCAACCATTTGGGCATACAACACTCCCGGGCAGTCGTGGTTACTATCCCTGATCCACGAACCTCGGAACTCATCATTCGTCAGGTGAAGCGGATGGCTCCGCACGTTCCGGTCATCGTCCGCTGCCGTTATCACGCACACGCACCAGGCCTGCTGGGGGCGGGCGCTGATCGCCTGGTCGATGAAGAGGACCTCATGGGTCGACGACTGGGTGCGGAAATCGCCGACCTGCTCGCCGGTGTGAACACTGCGTAATCCGCTCCCGTGGCCTTCTCCCGCGGAGGCGGACAAGCGAAACGCAAGGCCCGGCTATAATAGTTGCAAGGTTCCTACTGAGTCTCGCGAATTATGCTGACATCGCCTGTGTTCAGATTGTAGGGGCACGGCATGCCGTGCCCGGCTTCCAAGGCCAGGTATTTCGCGTGCCTCAGTAAGTTCCTGATTCCACTTAAACCTCACAACGCCATCCTGACCGTTCGATTACAAGTAGTCCTGGGCCAGCTTTTCGGCCGGTGCCCGGCAAGTAGCGATGAGCCAAGTAAAGCTAGCGATCCCGAAGGGTAGCCTGGAGAAAGCTGTAGCCGCGTTCTTCAAAGAAGCTGGTATTGAACCCCGAGGCTATGCCGATGGCACGCGCAGCTATCGGCCGGAACTCGATCTTCCGGCTAGCGTCAAGGTTCTTCGTCCCCAGGAAATCCCCTACATGATCGCCGCCGGGTTTTATGATCTGGGGATCTCGGGCCTTGACTGGTATGTGGAAAGCGAGTGCGCCCCCAATGTGGCCGACCTGCTGGACTTGGGTTTCGGCAGGGTCGACATCGTGTTGGCTGTGCCGGAATCGTGGGACGACGTCAACTCGGCCGAGGACCTGTTTCAAAAATTCGTGAACTCAACGGGCACACATCCTCTGCGAATTTGGACAGAGTACCTTAACCTCACCGAAGCGCTTGTCCGCAAACACGCCGACCTCGAGCCGTCACTCTACAGCCCATATTCGCGCCTGCATGTGGAGCGACGAAGCTCGTCTCCGGTAGCGATTTTCCACTCCTTTGGAGCGACCGAGTCGAAACCGCCCGAGGACGGTGACGCCATCATTGATAACACCGAGACCGGACGCACTCTGCTCGCGAATGGCTTGAAAATCATCGACAAGATTCTGCCCAACTCGACCGCCCGGCTGCTCGTCAACCGCCGATCTCTACGGAATCGCGAAAAGCAGCGAGCCATTCAGGATGTCAAAAACGTGTTGATGGCGGCCGCGCCCGTGAAGCGTCAGTCCGAGCCGGTGTTCGGGCATATCTAATTGGGACGATACGTGCGCAGGGATCTCTCGATAAGCCGGCTGCAATTAAGTGGTGGAGAAGTCTCGGCGTGACAAAATGCGCGATCACGTTGTCGGAACACCACTCCCCGAAACCACTCACGCCAATTCGAAATTTCTAACTCTCGCGCCATCAGCGAAATCGCCTTGCCTTGACCATCTACCCTCCCCGTACGATGTTACTCTGGGCCCGTAAGAGCGCCGGCCTTCAGGGAGCGACAGTCCCGTAGCGAGGATCTAGGCGGGCGCGATCTCGCTTCCCTCCACCGCTATCGCTGCGCCGCGCGCCAGATCCGCGGCCTTTGGCTTTTGTGGCGCACACTCTCAGTGTGCCGCGTCGAGACTCCTCTCGACGCCCGACATCGCAGCTCCCAGCGCATGACATCAACCGCCCTCGTGGCGCAGGTCCCCAGACCTGCCGTGTCGGTACTCCTGCCGACACAGACAAGCCGTAAACGGCTTCACCTCGGCAGATCGCTCCGTTCCTTTCGGCGCTCGGCCTGCTCCAGCGGACGCCCCGGGTTTGGGGGGCCGAAATTCCGCCGTCCTAACGGCCGATCCCGCTCGCCCGCCCACCTCCGACCATTCGCTAGGCGGCGTTTTCCTTGCGCTAGGGCTGCGCTAGGACACGATTTTGGCACGGAAAATCCGGCCTCGAGGACCCTTCTGACTAGTCCCGGAAAACGCCGTCACAGACTTTTCACATTTTTTCTCCTCGCCGCCTCAACGACTTAGGCCCCTGGGGCCCTTCTAACCCCCAATCCGTCCCCTATTCTGGTACGGGGCCCGGAAACGAAATTTCGGAGGGCCGACCCTCGTATTTCCGCCACTTTCTGCCATCGGTATTTCTCTCGGCGGTTGCGAACGCTGCTATGTCTCACAATGCAGAAGACTTAACCATCAAGCAGAACGCTCTCATCGCCGCCCCACCCGACTGCCAACCCACCGCCAGGTGACGAAAATCGCCCGCTAGCCCACTCCTAGGCCATCTTTTGAACCCGCCCGGCGGCTTTTTCCGGCTGAATACGGGTCATGTTGGTCTCGGAGGCATATATGATTCTTGGCCAGACGCGTAGCGCGCTGTGGGCTGTCACTTGGCCCGCGCGTGCGGCTGTTTTCAGCCGCTTGGACGGGGTTAAGAATCGCAAAGGGAGTGCCGGCGTCGAGCACCGGAAAGAGCCGTGCCCGTCAGGGTGTGTGAAGAAACCGGGGGCCTGTCCCAAGCGCCATGCACGGGGCTTTATCAATGACTTGCGAGAGGCGCGGGTACAGGAAGGTGTGAAAAAATCAGGGACTGTCACGAGCGGCGTCCTAGAAGCCCGAATGGGGACAGGCAACCAAGCGAACCTTGTCCGCGCCACGAAGACGGCCGGGTTTTTTCCTGTCGGACCCCCGAACGTGGAACCGTCCTGGGTGCCTGTCCCCGTCCCCACAGACTCGTCAGGGCGCGGGCCCGCCGCATGGGCACGGTTTCCGGCTCGAAGCCATTTCACTGTTCGAGGCAGTCCCGTAGCGAGGATCGAGGCGGGCGGGATCCCGCTTCCCTCCACCGCTATCGGTGCGCCGCCCGCCAGATCCGCGGCCGTTGACTGCGACCTTTCTCTACCGGTGGTTCAGCCTCCTACGTCATTGCCCTCTCGCAAGACAGAGGCGGCGTCCCGTGGCGCATGGCTCGGCAGTCGTTTCGCCGAGACTTGCGGCCGTTGACTAAACGTGAACGCGGCCAGGCCAATATCGGTCGATCCCGGTAGGGACAAACAATCCTGTTTGTCCCAGCCGCCGGCAGGCGGCTCTCACGACGTTTGAGCCGCGAAGCGGCGCCGGAATCTAGCCTAGGGTGGAGCCGGAACGGCGGAACCCTAGGCTAGGAATTGAACAGAGTCGAGCCCTGAAAGGGCGGAAGGAACGATGGGGGAAACCGGGGGGGGGCCGGGACAGCCTCAGTTAAGCCACATTTCTCACCAGCGGTCGGCAGGAGTGAAAGCAAATGCCCGCCATCAGAGATGTAGGGGCGCGATTCATCGCGCCCCTCGACTTTGGCGTTTTGAAAGCAGGTTCGAGGCGGAGACAGGAGGGGCAAGAGGTTCAAGGGGAAGCATAAAGCAAGGCGGTGGGGAGGGCTGCGCTGAGTTTTTGGGGGGTTGGAGTGGGCGAGGGGTTGGACGGGAAGCTGACCGCGGCGAGCGGCTCCCTTTATTTGCGTTCCCGAAAACCTGTTATTATGAAAAGTACTGCCTACGATCTCCCCCCTCTTAAAGGACGTTCTCGCAACCATAGCGCATGTCCAGTGTTGAAACTGCTCTCGTAGGCGAGGCTGCAACTGATGATGTTGAGCCTGTCGTCAACGACTTCAGCATCCAGGTCGCCACGGTAAACGGCTCCGGGAGCCAAACAGCGAATCTGGTCCTGCTGCGCTCGTTGTTCCAGATGGGGATCCCGGTTTCGGGAAAGAATCTGTTCCCCTCCAACATCGCCGGCCTTCCTACCTGGTACACCATCCGCACCAACAAGAAGGGGTACATCGGACGCAAGAAGGAAATCGACTTCTTAGTAGCCATGAACCCGGAGACCGCCCGCGAAGATACGCTCGATCTACCTCCCGGCGCGGCCATCGTCTACGATTTGCCGTTGAAACTTGACGCCGTCCGCACGGATCTCCACTTCTATCCCGTCCCGTTCGACGAATTGGTCAAGCCGGTTTGCCCGGACGCGAAATTGCGGCGCCTCGTGCGCAACATCATCTACGACGGGGTGGTGGCTTGGCTGCTGGGAATCGACCTCGAGGAGATCCACAAAGCACTCTTTAAGCAGTTCGCCACGAAACCGAAGGCGGCCGAGCTGAACTGGGCCGCGGTCCGAGTGGGCTATGAGTTCGCTAAAGAATCACTCGCTAAGACTGATCCTTACCGTGTCGAGCGGATGAACGCCACCGAAGGCAAGGTCATCATCGAGGGTAATACCTCCGCTGCCTTGGGCGCCCTGTTTGCCGGCGTGACGGTGGTGACTTGGTACCCGATCACACCGTCTTCCTCTCTCGCGGAAACCTTGACGGATTACTGCCACCGCTATCGCACGGATCCCGAAACCGGCAAGGCCACCTTCGCCATCGTTCAGGCTGAGGACGAGATCGCTTCGATCGGCATGGCCGTCGGAGCCGGCTGGGCCGGGGCCCGAGCGATGACGGCCACGGCCGGACCCGGCATCTCACTGATGTCCGAGTTCGTCGGGTTGGGATACTTCGCGGAGATTCCGGTGGTCATTTTCGACGTGCAACGCATGGGACCTTCCACCGGGCTGCCAACGCGGACTTCGCAAGGCGATCTCCTCAGCTGCGCAACTCTCTCACATGGAGACACGAAACATCCGCTGCTGATCCCCTCGAGTCCCGAGGAGTGCTTCGAGATGGGCATACAGGCCTTCGATTTCGCCGAACAGCTCCAAACGCCCGTTTTCGTGATGCTCGACCTCGACCTGGGCATGAATTACTGGATGTCCGAGCCATTCGAATACCCCCAGACTTCACTCAAACGGGGCAAGGTTTTGACGTCAGAGGACCTTGATAGGCTCCGCGCGTTCCATCGCTATCAGGACATTGACGGCGACGGAATCTGCTACCGCACGCTTCCAGGCACCGAACACCGGCTAGCGGCCTACTTCACGCGGGGCACAGGACACAACGAGAACGCACAGTACAGCGAGCGGCCCGCCGATTGGGTACGCAATATCGACCGGCTCGTCCGCAAATTCGAGACGGCCCGCGGAATGATGCCGCGACCCGTCGTGGACGTCAACGAAAAGGCAGCCGTCGGACTGATCGGCTGCGGAACGAGCGATTACGCGATCCAAGAAAGCCGCCAGCAGCTGCTCGACGAACACAAGCTGGATACTTCCTACGCGCGCGTAAGGGCGTATCCTTTCAACAAAGAGCTTGCCGATTTCATTGACCGGCATGATCGTGTGTACGTCGTCGATCAGAATCGTGACGGGCAGCTGCGTGAGCTGATTCGGCGCGAAATCCCAGCCAAGCTCGCCTCCAAAGTTCTCAGCGTGCGCTACTACGGCGGATTGCCGATTGACGCCCGCACCGTCACCGACGACGTCGTCCACCAGGAGGGCCTGTGAGTACAACGACCGTAGCGCCTCCGGCACCCCGTAAGAAGATCAATCGTATTGGACTGGAGTTCCAAGACTACCGTGGCCTGAAGACGACCCTCTGCGCCGGCTGCGGACATAATTCGATCTCCGAACGGATCATCGAAGCTTTCTTCGAAATGGGCGTAGATCCCTCTCAGGTGATCAAGCTTTCCGGCATCGGGTGCTCGTCGAAATCGCCTGCCTACTTCCTGCAACTTTCCCACGCCTTCAACGCCCTCCACGGCCGAATGCCCTCGGTCACCACGGGTGCGATGTTGGCAAACGGCTCACTGAAAGCCTTGGGCGTCACCGGCGACGGAGACACCGTTTCGATCGGTATGGGGCAGTTCGCCCATCTGATGCGCCGCAATCTGCCCGTCATCTACGTCATCGAGGACAACGGCTGCTACGGGCTTACGAAGGGTCAATTCTCTGCGACAGCCGATGTCGGATCGACGTTGAAAAACGGCACTGCCAACGAACTCGCCCCGGTCGACACATGCGCTCTGGCGATTCATCTTGGGGCCAGCTTCGTGGCACGCTCGTTTTCCGGCGACAAGAAACAGCTCCTCTCGGTTGTCAAGGCCGCCATAGGACACAGAGGGACGTCGATGATCGACGTGATCTCCCCGTGCGTTACCTTTAACGACCATCGCGGATCGACCAAGAGCTACAGCTACGTTCGAGAACACCGCAACAACCTGCAGAGTGTCGACTTCGTTCCCTTTTTTGACGAGATTCACCTTGACGAAGAGTCGGAACCCGGCTCGGTTCGCGAAGTCACTCTCCACGACGGCTCCACGTTGCTGCTGAAAAGGATCGACACTGACCACGATCCTAGTGATCGCCGTCGGGCGCTTCAACTGCTCGATGAAGCAACTGGCGAGGGACAGGTGCTTACCGGCGTCTTCTATTTGGACAACGAAAAGAAGAACTTCCTAGAGACGCTTAATCTTGTCGACCAGCCGCTGGTGCACCTTGGTCAGGAGCAGGTTCGCCCTTCTGAGTCGGCTTTGGCCGAGATCATGGAAGAGTTGCGGTAGGGTCGCTCTTACCCCCTGACACCGGTCCCCTCCCCAATCGCCGCTCTTAGACGGTAAAATCAGTATGTGTTGGAAGGTGTTTGTCGCTCAGAGCTTCATGGAATAAACTTTACTAAGCCCTTTGTTATAGCGATCTACGGGAACTACTGAAGGCTTTACATTAGGGATGTCAGGCACCGACCAGAATCCCCAGTCGAAGAGTGGTGGGCATGATTTCGCACTCTGCTCCCACCTTGTCCGATGCAGTTTTCCGGACAGCGACGATCGTGCCCAGGTGGTCGTGTTGGAAGAAATCGGTGCCGAGGGTGCCGGCTTGGCGGTGGAGACCCCCTACTCGATCGGTTTACGGGTTGCTTTGGCCACGGAAGGATTCGAGGTTCAGGCGACGATCGGCGAGTGTCGAGCCCGTGAGACCGATTTCTACATTCATGTCCGGTTCGTGGAGGGCTACCGCTGGAGTGCCGGCGACTGGGAGCCTGACCACTTCTACGTTCCAGCAAAGCAAGCAGCGAAAGGCGCCGCCGGGAGGGTGTGAGGCGAGCCACTAGGCGATCGGTTTGACCGCATTCTTGCCGATCGGCCTATTGGGGGTCTGTCCCGGCAGCGTCCTGCTTCGGGGCACTGCCCCAGCTGAACGGGCACTCTCAAAAATGCTAACCTGAGGCGGTTGTAGCGATTCCTCTTGGCCGCTTCCCACCCCCAAAAGAAGATGGCGAAAGCGCGTCTATCGCGTGGCCTGCGCGATCTGCTGCCGGACTACATGCTGGCGCGCCAGCGCATGGTCGAGACGATCCGGCAAGTCTATGAACTCTATGGGTTCTCGCCCCTAGAGACCCCGGCCGTCGAATACCTTGACGTGCTGTCGGGGTCAGCCGGAGAGGAAGCTCAGGGGTCGATCTTTCGCGTTACGAACCCGGAAGACGAGGACCTAGGATTGCGATTTGACCTGACCGTTCCGCTTTCACGTGTCGTCTCCCAGTACCAGCAGGACATGGTTCTTCCCTTTAGGCGCTACCAGGTCGCACAGGTCTGGCGGGCCGACAAGCCAGGAGCGGGAAGGTACAGGGAGTTCACTCAATTCGATATCGATTCGGTGGGCGCTGAATCCGAAGTCGCCGACACCGAGATCATCGCCGCCATGTGTGACACATTGGAGGCGCTCAATGTTGGCCCCTACCGTGTCCGTTTCTCGAGCCGCAAGATCTTGACCCTGCTGCTCTCCCATGCCTCCATCCCTGATGACGCTTCCGCCGACGTCTTTCGCGTGCTGGACAAGCTCGAAAAGGTGGGCCTCGACAAAGTCAAGAAGGAGATCACCACCGGCTACACCGATGCGTCGGGCGATCCTATTCGTGGTCTCGGCCTTGGCGATGATCAAGTCGCCAAGATCGACGGGTTCCTCGCCATTACCGGCTCAACCCGGGACGAGGTCTTGTCGAAGCTGGCCGAACTGTTCACCGGAGTTGAAGGTGCGGAAGACGAACTGGCCGTCCTGCGGCGTATCTCGTCTCACCTTGCGGCACTCGGCTACGAAAGCGACCGAGTATCGCTCGATGTCAGCATCGCTCGCGGCCTGGCTTACTATACGGGGCCGGTTTTCGAGGCCATGTTGCTCGATGCGCCCCAATTCGGCTCTATCTTCGGTGGGGGCCGGTACGACGATCTCGTCACTCGCTTCACCGGGCAGCGCATTCCGGCTACGGGAGCGTCCATCGGCGTCGATCGGCTGCTGGCGGCTCTCATCGAGCTTGAGCGCATCCCGGAACGGCGAACAACGTCGAAAGTCCTGGTGACTGCCATGGACCCCGACCTTACCGAAGAGTATCTTGCCATCACGTATGAGCTACGCCGGGCCGGCATTCCTACTGAGATCCACGTCGGGCGCCCCAAGAGGCTCGGCAAGCAGCTGCAACGCGCCGATCGGCTCCAAATTCCGTACGTGGTCATCATGGGGTCCGACGAAGCCTCGCGCGGCGTGGTTACTGTCAAAGAAATGGACATTGGCAGGACGAAGTCCGCTGACGTATCCGAGCACGAGGAGTGGAAGTCGGCCCGCTTCGGGCAACAGGAAGTGCAACGCTCGGAGCTCGTGAAGACACTGCAGGGATTGCTGCGGCAGCAGGACTAGGCAAGGTTCCGCGGTTCTGTCCAGCGGCGGGGGGAGGCTGGCCTAGAGCCCGCGCCCTGACAGGCACGGCTCTATCCGGTGCTCGCCGCGGGGACGCACCGATGAGAAACGCACATTATTGCCATAGGCTTGACCGCTCACTCGCGTTCGCGGCTCCGATTCGCTTGTCGAGAGGGTGTGCGGGAGCAAGGAACAGAGCTTGGAACGCTCGTGACAGGCGCAGTATCCGTAACGACCATACGGCGGGCGGGGGACTCGCCTCGGGCCCGCGCCCTGACGGGCACGGCTCTGTCAGGTTCTCGACGTTGGCCCCACGTCGATGAGAAACGCCCGTGGTTACCCGTATTCCAGTTGCCATAATGAACCCTATGGATCGTAAGATCGCGCCGGCTCGGACTATTTCCGGCAAGGTTCGCCTGCCGGGTGACAAGTCGATCTCCCACCGCTACGCGATGCTCGCGGCTCTCGCTGAGGGACAGAGTGTGATCGAAAACTTTGCTTCCGGCGCCGACTGTGCCTCGACACTCGATTGTTTGCGGGGCCTTGGGGTCCCGATTAGACACGATGGCGACGAGGTCGTCATCGAAGGCGTGGGACTCGACGGCCTTAGCGCGCCGCGAGATCAGCTTGACGCCGGGAATTCGGGATCTACGATCCGGATGCTCTCGGGAATTCTGGCGGGACAGGGCTTTGAAAGCGTCATCGGCGGGGATGAATCGCTCTCGCGCCGCCCAATGCGGCGGATCATTACGCCGCTGACCGGCATGGGCGCCGACATCGTCGGACGGAATGGCGATCTGCCGCCACTGCGAATTCAGGGGGCTGAACTCAAGCCCATCGAGTACGAACTGGCTGTGGCAAGCGCGCAAGTGAAAACGAGTGTTCTGTTTGCGGGTCTGTTTGCCGAGGGGACAACTGTTGTTCGCGAGCCGCTTCCAACACGGGACCACTCGGAGATCGCGCTCAGGCAGTTTGGCGCGCACATCGAAATCGGGGACAAGCGGATCGAGATCCGCGGAAGGCCGAAGCTCGGAGCGCTGCAGCTTGCGGTCCCTTCCGATCTTTCGACGGCTGTCTTCTTTCTGGCGGCCGGATTGTTGGCGCCGCGTGGCGACCTCACGGTGGAAGGGGTGGGGATGAATCCCACTCGGACGGCCGTGCTGGACGTCCTGCGAGCAATGGGCGCTGATATCGAGGTTTCGGCCTATGACGAAATCCACGGCGAGCCGCTGGGAGACGTGCGGGTTAGAAGATCGGGACCTGCTTCCGCACCCGTGTTGCAAGGAGGCCGTATCGAGGGTCAGACGACCGCGGAAGTGATCGATGAACTTCCCGTCCTCGCGGTTCTCGGTGCCGCGAGCGAAGAAGGCCTGACGATTCGAGACGCCTCGGAGTTGCGTTTCAAGGAAAGCGACCGCATCGCGACGGTGGCTGAGAATCTTACTCGTATGGGGATTGCGGTCGAAATACTCGACGACGGCATGCATATATCCGGACGGCAGAGGTTCCGGGCGACGAAACTTGACTCGTTCGGGGACCACCGAGTCGCCATGGCGTTCTCGGTTGCGGCGCTCCGTGCTGACGGGCCTTGCGTGATCCAAAACGCCGAAGCGGCTTCCGTATCGTTCCCTGAGTTTTTTGAAGTGCTTGACGAGGTGGTTCAGGGGTAACAGAGCGAGCCACGGACTGCTGCATCACCCAGCCGTGGGCCTGTGGATCGGTTCACCTTGACCCCGCCGGAGAAGCCAATCGGTCGAGGTTCCGAAACCGCTTAGCACCGCCGACCCGAGCGCCATCATGCTAAAAATGGCGAACCCCAGCCATCCGATTAGGGGGATCGCCTGGAAGATCGTCACCAGCAGCGCTCCGAGCAGCGCTGCCACCAAGGCTCCGCTGGACTTCGACATGCCGCGGCCCACCCAATAGCTGATTCCCGAATAACCCACCACTAGGACAACGAAGAAGACAACCTCTAGACCGGGGATCCAAATACCGGATATGGCTATAAAAAAACTCGAGACGGTCCAACAGAAAACCAGGCCGATGCCGGATAGAAAGGCGAGGCCGGCTCGCTGCCGTATCGTGTTGGCGAGCACTTGAATCCTGTCCTCGCCGAGGATCACAAACGCGACCAAGACCATTAGTGGCTGGATCAATAGCAGTAATAGCGCGAGGCCGAATAGCATGGCCACGAAGCCCGACAACGCTAGGGGCAAGAGTTCCTGCACAGGGCTGAACATCGACGTGATCTCTCCATCGACCGCCGCGGCCCCGGCTCCGTTGACATTGCCAAATATCGCTACAACCTCGGATCCTGCCACGGCACCGGGAGAAAGATCAACGTCGCCTCCGACCGCAACGATTTCGCCACCCACAGTGCCGTTGACGGCCACGTTCCCGCCTATCGCAACAGCTTCGCCCTCGACGAGGTTGTCAATCTCCAGATCTCCCCCAATCGCGACAGCCTCTCGGGTTACCGTTCCCTTCACATGGATCGAGCAGCCGAAGCATACAACCTCGCCAAGGACTTCATCTTCGGCAACGACGATGTCCTGACCGAACATGATGCGTTCTTCCGATCCCAACAGCACGGCGGGTAGAGTAAGAAACAGGAGCAGAGTTTTGTAGGGACTAGACTGGGTCATGTTGGCGTACCAAAAGGCTGATGGCCTAGAAACCGCGGGAAGTCGCGAGTCCTGGTCACAGGGACTCCGTGGATAGCCGTCGCGCACGAAAGGTCTAGGGCAGGCATTGTCGCGCGGGCGAGAAGCGCCTCGCCTAGTCGTAACTACGGTACCAGCCCCGGCTTGTTCCGGTTTTTTTGGTGACGCTGAGCAGAAGAGAGCTTGACCGAGGGATTGGAACAGGCGTGGTGCGGTCGAGGGCGAGACCTTGCCGAGGGATTGCTCCGGTGGACACCGACAAGACAAACCCGTTGGGAAGGGACTTTACATTCAGTAGGGTGGCGCAGCAGGGCGAGCTGAGTTTTTTGGGGACGGCGGGTTCGATCAGTCAACGTTTCGCCAGCCAGCGGATTGCATTTCGTAGAATCTGTTGAACCTCCGGCTGACGATAGATGGGGCGTGTTTGGTGTCCCGGGCGAAAGTAGAATATCTTGCCTTTTCCGACGCGCCAGATCAGCCCGTCGCTGCCGTGCTGCTCACCACCTTCCCACGATCCTTCCAGGATCTTTAGGTCGGCTGGAGGAGCATTAAGAGGGTTGACGTACATCTGCGTTACGGGGATTACGAAATCCGCAACCCCTCTCACGATCGGGTGGCGAGGCTCCAGCACCCGGATCTTCTCCGGTTTCCCGTGGTTGGTCACTTGAGACCACGCACCGATTCTTCCATCAAGCTCGATCCCTATGCTTTTGGCTTTGACCTCGAACAGTTTCTGAAGCGGCCGGCTGGCGTGTGCCGAGTGCAACGGCAAAAACCCCATGCCTCGCTCGACGACGTGGCGTACAATCCGGGCTACGTTCTCATCCGTGACATCTGCGTGATTGAGATGGCCAAACCAGACCAGCACGTCCGTTTTGTCTAGAGCGCTTTCGTCGAGACCTTGCTGGGGATCGAGTAGGTTTACGGCTTCGACACTGATTCCGCGGTCGATCTCGAGTATTGTCCGAATCGCACCGTTGATGCCGTTCGGGTAAACGTCCACGGGTTCACTCCGCTCCGACCACGTCAGCACGCGCACCTTCGCGGCCACGAACGAACTACTGAAAAGAACCGAAACCACCAAGAACCGGAAAAGCATCAGGACCTACTGAATCAAAGAGAGACAAGTCCCCAAGGCGCCCGGGGACTCGCTAGCACCCACATCTTTTCTGTGTTCCCATGGTTGGTCACTTGACGCGGGGTTTTCGGCCGAACCTATTTATGTATGGCCTTTAGTATGAAGTTAGCTTTTGTTGTCAGTCATCTGGAGGTTCAAGATCGCGTCTGCGATCATCTTTGCCCTTAAAGAATGACCTGCTGCTCTAACGTGGCAGTCGTCAACGAAAACCTCTCGCTGGTTCGCCAACGAGCTAGTTTCCACTAGTACGGCACCATATCGCTGAGCGATATCTCTAACAATTTGGTTGTTTTCCTCAACTTGCTCACTTAAGAAGGGATGGACAAAGGCCTTGTCTTCTATGTTGCCTGTCGCCAGCCGATCAGCAAGAAATGCCATCGTACACAGAACAACTTGGATGTCTCGAGCCTTGCAAACTGAAACTGTCGAGGTTACCGTCTCTCGATATGTTACGCTGCGTGCTGGATCCTGAAGATTCTCGATGATTTCGGACGAGTCCGGCCGATTCTCGTCTCTGATGCATCCGTATGGTGGGTTATCTTCTCTGGCGGACCAACCGAGGGTAAGCACGTTCTCAGCGGTGAGACTCATCAGAAGGCAGGAAATGCGGAAAGCCAGCTTGTAGGGGTAATTGACCCACTTAATTGAGTGGTCAGCGTCTCGGTAATGAGAGTAGTCGGGAACAACGTTGTTGTAGCATTGGGGAAAGAGTTCGTTTCTTCCCTGGTATACAACAACGATATCGGGCTCAAGGGGAAGCACTTTTAGCTGTAGATTCAGTAGGTTCTCCGTGGAAACCCATCCCGGCACGCCCGCGTTGAGCACTTCCACCGCCCAGCCTTTTTCTACTAACATTTTTTCGAGTTGAGCGGGGAAGGCCTGATCTGGTGTTACATAGATACCGTAGGTAGTCGAAGCTCCAATAACGACAATTCTTTTTACACCATGTCGAGGCTTTAGCGTGAACTCCTTACCCCTAAACCCGTATGAATTGTGGGCTGAATTGGCGGAAGCTAAGATGTATGACAAATTCGGGTGGCTTCGGAAACGACCCCGGACCGACGAATGGGTCAACATTTGCGCTGCTCTCGACGGTTTCCACCAATAGTAGACGTACACTCGAGCACCCAACTCGGCGATGCCGAGTGCCAGCGCTATCGCAAGAGTTACGGTCGCCACTCGAAAGAAAACAGCTCTAGAAAAAAACGGCTGTTTCGTTGACGGGGGCATCTCCGACCTCCAGTTCCAGAGTTGACGACACAAGTGTAGTGGATCGGTTGGGGCTAAGCAACTTGTTTTTCCGAGGTCAGGGATGTCGAAGCAGCTTGGTGTAAGGGGCAAAAGGAACGGCTCTTGCCCCCTAAGTCCACGTGTGTCAAGGCTCTTGAATTGAGGCCACTCCCGATTCTTCCATCAAGCTCGATTCCTATGCCTTTGGCTTTGACCTCGAACAGTTTCTGAAGCGGCCGGCTGGCGTGTGCCGAGTGCAACGGCACTACTGTATCAAAGAGAGGCAACTACCAATCAGTGCTGAAGGTGTGAAAAAACGCTGGGACAGACAACCGCGGCGAGTGAAGACTGGTGAATCCGAAAGGCTTCCGAGAGCGCCGCTTGTGGCGGTCCCGATTTTTTCAGATCTTCCTGGCCGGGCAGCCTACCTGGACCTGGCTCAGTTGGAAGGCGGTCAGAAGCGGCGAGCCTTGTTCGGGGCACCGAGCGACGGTTAGGATTCGGATTCGCCTGAGACGTTCAAGGGATCAAGCGCAGTTCCACCTGGGAAAAGCTGGGGAGGAACGAAGGGATGTGGATTCGCTGGGACTGTCCCTTTTTGTATCAGCCTAATCTGATACTGTGCGACGAGTACGTGTGGCGCGCGGATTATCCCCTCTGGATTGGCTTCAAAATTGGGGATGCGCGAGTCGGGAAAGCGAACCTTCCAACCGTAGCGGCCTTCGTAAAACAAGGGCCGGCCCATGCCCCACTCTTCGTATATGTCGCCTACACGTTCGATCTCGGCAACATCGAGATGTTCGGGCACTCCGGCGCCTTTAAAGAACTTCAGATCCTGTTCCCAAGTAAGCCGAGCGGCGTAGAATTCGTTACTGCTCTTGTAGTCTCGCATTTGTGGCCGTGAGCCGAATATTTCCGCGAAGCCGTCTGGAAGGACCTGCTCGCTCTGAGACGCGCGGGGAATCCAGGGTTCCGGCCCCGTGAACGGATTGACGAACCACCACTCGCCTCCGTATTCGGCCGGCGCCTGCCGGTACGGTCCTAGAGGGTGCTTCGCCCACTCGGGAACGTTCTCGTAGCGGGGAGTGCCGGGGTTAACGAGTGGCTGCGTGGTGGACGGTAGTTCGGGGAGGCTCGCGGGACGATGACTGCCGGCGGGGCCATGGGGCGGCAAATGAGTAGGCAGTCGTCCCCGAGCCACATGGTGGGCTCGAGCCCATAACGGTGGGACCGAGGTGCTCTCGAGGCCGCCGAGGGATGCGACGTGTCGTGCCCGTGAGGGCAATTCTAAATGGGGAGGCCCTGTGGCGGACGGCGTCGAGGACGTCTTTTCCTGGGCGTGAATGAAAGCCAAGAACGCGGCCTGGCGGTTATTGGGACCGGGGTCTTTGACGAAATGAGGCTCCAGAGTCGGGTTGAGGCTGGTGAGAGGATAAATCATGACGCGGTGACAGAAGCACGCGAGCGACCAAACGTGGGACGGGGCCGGAGAAAGCCCCTTTTTGCAAGAGATTTGGCACCATGGTCGTGGCGGGATGGCTCGAACGGCGACAAGATCCGGTCCGGGGACAAGTTTTCAGAGCCGGGCATAGCCGCCGCGCACACTCCTGATCCCAATACGGTGCGGTCGAAGGCCCCTGCGTCTTCATCTCCTTGGGTTGGGCGTTATGACCGCTCACTGGCGGAGTCTATGAAAAAACCCTGGGTACAGTCCCCGCGCCTCTCGCAAGTCATCGATAAAGTGCCCTGTCCGTGCATGGCGCTTGGGACAGTCCCGGGTTTTTTCACACACCCTGGCGTTCGCGGCTCGGATTCGCTTGTCGTGAGGGTGTGCGAATTCCGTAAGGACCATGCGTCGGGCGGGGGTCAGCCTAGGGCCCGCGCCTTGACGGGCACGGCTCTCTGCGGCGCTTGACGTTTGCCCACGCTGATGAGAAACGCCCGTCGTTGCAGGGAGCCTGGACCGCGGACTTCCGTCCGCGGCTCTGTTTTGCTTGTCGCCAGGCCACAGCGGCTTAATTTGTTGGACCCTGAAAGACGGAACCCTCGAGGTTCCGATGCGACCCCTAAGCGGAGTCGGACATCCAGTAAAAGTCGCCGTGGGCAACGATCTCGACGGGTCCCACCAGGGTGGCTTCGTTCCCCTGTTCCCAGCGAACGTTGAGGTCGCCCGCCGGCGTGACGACCCGCACGGGGGTTTGAACCTGGTCCGCAAGAATCGCCGCGATGGCCGCGCCGGTGGCCCCGGTACCTGAGCTTAACGTCTCGCCGGCCCCTCGCTCCCAGAAACGAACGTCCATCACATTCCGATCGAGGATCTTCACAAACGAAACGTTGGTTTGATCCGGGAACCTGCTGTGCGTTTCGATCTCGCGGCCCACGGCTCGCCAGTTGAAGTCGAAATCGGTGACAAAGACAACGCACTGCGGGTTGCCGACGTTGAGTAGCGTGACGCGACGCGCGCCTCCGTGGGTTTCGAGGGAGCAGCCGATGTCGCTCTCGAGGTAGGTGGGCCGCCCCATCGTCATCTCGAAGACGAAGCTTCTTCCTTGTCGCTCGATCAGGCCAACTTCCTTGACACCAGCTTTGGTTTGTATACGGAGTGCGCTGTCAGCACTTCGCTCGGCAATCAGAAATGCTGCCACGGCTCTTGTCCCGTTGCCCGAGACCTCGGCCTCGCTACCGTCGGAGTTGAAGATTCGGAGCCGGACGTCGGTGTGAGGATCGTCAGACGGGAAAACAACCTCAAGGCCGTCGGCTCCCACACCTTGGTGACGGTGGCAGATGCGACGTGCGAGCTCAGGCAGCCGCGCCTCGGTGACACCTTCCGCGGACAGCGAACCCCATTCGACGATCAGGAAGTCGTTCCCCACCGCTTGCGCCTTCGTGAAAGGAATCGTCATGCGGCGAAACTCGGTTAAAACTCGGTGAACGCCTTGAACTCTTGAAAGCGGGCTTCGATCTCTTCGCGGGTGAGCGTTCGAAGACGGCCGGTACCGAACTGTTCGCAGCAGAAACTTCCCATCACAGAACCATAAATCATGGCACGGCGCAGATGGACATGAGACGCGTGGTCGATATCGCTGATTCCGACCTCGGCGAGATAGCCCATGAAGCCGCCCGCGAATGAATCACCCGCGCCGGTGGGGTCAAAGACGGTTTCCAACAGAAAACCTGGAGCGACAAAATAACCCTCCGGCCGGAAGAGGATGGCACCGTATTCGCCCCGCTTGATGACGACGGTGTGCGGGCCCATGTCGCGGATTCGCTCGGCCGCTCTACGAAGGTTGAACTCGCCCGAAAGCTGGCGTGCTTCACCATCGTTGATAAGAATGAAATCCCACTTGCGGATGGCGCGGGCCAGCTCGTCCGGCGTGCCTTCGATCCAGAAGTTCATCGTATCTCCGCCGACGAGGCGGGGCGATCGCATCTGTTCCCGCACTTGCGTCTGCAGCATTGGATCGATGTTGCCGAGAAAAGCATAGGGCGTGGAACGATAGGATTCCGGGACGCGAGGATTGAAGTCAGCGAAAACGTTCAATTCAGTCTTCAGCGTTGTCCGCTCATTCATATCTTTGGAGTAGACGCCCGACCAGTAGAAAGTCTTGCCAGGGACTTTATCGAGCCCCTCGAGGTGAACCCCATGGTCAAGCAGAATGGCCTCGTCTTCGGAAGCAAAGTCATCACCAACGACGCCCACGAGATTGACCTTCGTGAAATGGCTGGCGGCGAGAGAGATATACGTCGACGAGCCCCCGAGCATGCGATCGACTTTCCCGTAGGGCGTTTCCACGCCGTCGTAGGCTACCGAGCCGACTACAAGTAATGACATTGGTTTCGCCTTCGCTTGCTACGCGGCGGCGCCGGATGTCAGCCGCACTGAGCGACGTCCCAGCGTCGACACGAGTGTCGACGCGGCAGACGTAGGCGTCTGCGCCACAACAGACGCCGAAGCCCAACGGCGCCGCTCCGAGCGTAAGGGAACAACCACCCCCGTAGCGCAGGTCCCCAGACCTGCCGTGTCGGTACTTCTATCGACACCTGTTTCCGGGCTGCCCGCACGCAAGAACCCAGGTTAAGCTCAACATGTCGCTCACCCAATCGGCCCTACGATAGACACTTCAACTCGCCGTAGTGATTTTTTCACACCTTCCCGCATCCATTTTTTCGCCTAAGGACCTTCACCACGGCCGCCACGGCGCCAGCTACGCGAGATACTTGCCGATCAACAACTCGTACTTTTTGCGAGAGTCCGCGGAGATCATGTTTCGGTCCGTAAGGATCGCGTTCTTCAGCGCCGAAGCATATGGACTGGGCTGATCGCGCGGAACATTCCTGACCGCTTCGAGCGCTACTGCCTGGGCATTTTCGGCGTTCTTGCTGAGGTATTCAATTACTTGTTCGACGGTGACCGCGTCGTGATCGGGATGCCAGCAGTCGTAATCAGTCACCATGGCCACCGTCACGTAAGACATTTCGGCCTCGCGGGCGAGTTTGGCCTCCTGTAGGTTCGTCATCCCGATCACGGAAAAGCCCCACTGCCGGTTGAGATTCGATTCCGCGCGCGTCGAAAAAGCCGGCCCTTCCATACAACAGTACGTTCCGCCGCGATGAACCGTCACACCTACCGTTTTGCAGGCCTGTTCGACGACATCGGCGAGCTGTGAACAGATCGGATCGGCAAAGCCGATGTGAACCACCACATCTTCGTCGAAGAACGTTGAGACCCGGCCACGCGTGCGGTCAAAAAACTGGTCGGGAATGACGAAGTCTACGGGCTTGAGATTCTCTTGCAGTGAGCCGACGGCGCTGAACGAAAGCACCCATTGAACGCCCAGCGTCTTGAGACCGTAAATGTTGGCGCGGAAATTGAGGTTCGACGGCATGACGCGATGCCCTCGCCCGTGCCGAGCCAAGAAGGCGACCTTCCGTCCGGCAAGGGACCCTAGCACATAGGAGTCCGAGGGGGCGCCCCATGGCGTATCGATGGCGACCTCGCGACGGTCCTCCAAGCCAGGCATGTTGTAGAGCCCGCTGCCGCCGATGATTCCGATTTCCGCGTCCATCAGGGAGTCATTCTAGCAAGGCAGGATATTTGAGCGGCCGAGAGCTTCGGGCACGGCAAGCGGGCGCGATGAATCGCGCCCCTACATCCCTGACGGCGGTCATCTGCTTCGGCTGCTGCCGGCCACTAAGTAAATCCAGATTATCGGCGCTGCTCCAGTTTGACGCGTGCTGAGATCTCCTGCCCCTCCCGCAGGACCTTCACCTCGACCACGTCCCCGACTTTGCTGCCCCGCAAAGCATAGGTGAAGTCGTAAAGGTTCTTGATCGCTTTATCGCCAAACTGAACGAGGATATCGCCTGCCTGCAAGCCGCCCTTGGCCGCCGGCGATCCCGGGCGAATGTCGGCAAACTTGACGCCACTTTCGACCTCCCCGAAGTCTGGCACCGAACCGAAATAGGGACCATACCCGCCGCCCCCGCCCGAGCGGCCGCCTCCGCGCCGGGGACGATCGACCTCGATGAAGGCCGGAGGGTCTGGCGCCGCCTGAATATTCGCAGTTACCTCGGCGATCATGTCCAGCAGGTCGGCGGCGTTCCCACCTTTGATCTTCTGCCAGGTATCGGTCGGTTTGTGATAGTCGGAGTGCAAGCCGGAAAAGAAAAATAAGATCGGGATGCGTTTGCCAACAAAAGTTGTGTGGTCACTCGAGCTGTAACCGGTCTGGGCCGGGTCGATCCTGAAGTCATGATTCTTGCCGGCGGCTTCGAGCAGCGACCCGAATGTAGAACCAGTCCCGACACCGCCTACGTATACCTTGGACTTCCGTATCCGCCCGATCATGTCCATGTTGATCATGGCGATCGCTTTGTTAAGCGGGAGTGTCGGGTGGTTTGCCCAGTGCGACGATCCGAGCAAGCCGATCTCCTCGCCGGCAAAGGCCAGAAACAATACGCCGCGACGGAGGGTTTCTCGGCGCCCCGCGAAAATGCGTGCCAGCTCGATCAGACCCGCCGTACCCGACGCATTGTCGTCCGCGCCGGGATGCACTTCGCCAATTCGGGACGGAGAGAGAGAATTCTGATCACCGAAACCCAAATGATCATAGTGCGCCCCGATGATGACGTATTCGTCCGAGTCCCCAGGGAAGTAGCCGGCAACGTTGTGCACCTTGGCCTGCTTGCGTTCGATGTCAACTTCGAGAGAAATCGTTAACTCGCCTGATAGAGAAAAGGACTTCGGACGATAGCCTTCGTCGATTTCGGACTGCTGTCGGGCGAGAGACTTCCCTTCCCGCGAAAGCCACGCGTCCACGGCCTTGTTTTTCACATGGGACACTAAGATGCCCGCATTCTCGGGGCCGGCTACGCTCCCGAACTTCACCAGCAAGTCTTCCTCTTCACCCTCAAGCTCACCGTTGACAATCAGAAGTGCCTTGGCGCCCCGCTCGCGGGCGTTAATCGCCTTGCTGATCAAGTGCGAATGGTGGGTGTAGGTGTCCTCGTCGGCTCCGCGTTTTTTAGCGAACTGCTTTGGCTCGTACCGAAGGACGACAACAATCTTGTCCTTCACATCGAGATGGAAGTAGTCGTCGTATTCAAACTCGGAGGCCGACACTCCGTAGCCCGCGAAGACGACCCCTCCAGTCACAGATCCCGCGGAGGAAAAGCTCACGGGGACGTAGTCCTCGCCGGGTTCAAGCGCTACCTCAGAGCCTTCGCGGCGAACAACGAGCCGGTTGCGCGGGCCCATTGTGGCACCCGTGGTGACTACAAAAGGCTGGAGGTACGAGCCGTCGCCTCCGGCCGGGTTCAGCCCGAGGTCCTGAAACTGCCCTGCGATGTAGTCCGCCGCTAGCTGGAGCTCGGGGGTGCCCGCCCCGCGGCCCTTCATCTCGGGAGAAGCAAGAAATCTCACGTGCTCGACGTAGCGGTCGGGATCGACGCTGTCGAGCTTGGCGGGTTCCGCGAGGGCGCCGGAACACCAAAGCGCCAGTGCAAGCCCGGTCTGGTAGCACCTGACGCGGCCGCTAGGGATCGCCACGCGCATGGATTCTTTCAGGAGTCTCAAGGAGTTGAAAGCGTGACCTCACAGCCGCAGTCGTCCCCGGCGTTGTTGGCCACTTTTTGATACTCAATTTCGTTGTCAACGATCTGCTTCAGGCGTTCCCATTCGACCGCCCCCGTCACGAGGCGCCCGTTAATGAACAGAGTGGGCGTGGAGCGAACCCCAACCGAGGCCCCCTCTCTTATTGATTCTTGAATGGCCTTTTCCGTTTCGCGGCTGTCTATGCAGGGGCCTAGTTTCAGCACATCCAGCCCCGCGCCAGTGGCGAACTCCATGACCTTGTCTTTTAGGTTCGCGGGCGTCACGTCCTTCTGGTGTTCGAAGATCCAGTCGTGATACTGCCAAAACGCCTCCGGCTCGAGCTGGTGGATGCAGCGCCCCGCGATCGCGCCGCTCATCGCCCAGTTGTGGGTCTTTAGAGGGTAGTCCCGAAAGTAGACCCGTACGTCTTCGGGGTAGGCTTCGATTAGCTGAGTGCGAAGAACCTTCGCCTCCTTGGCGCAATACGGACATTGGAAATCGCTGTAGGCCACGACCACCACCGGCGCTCCAGGCGTGCCGAAGTTGGGGTGAGGGGCGGTCGTAATTTTTTCCAGGTTCGACTGAAAGGGATTCTTGGCGATCTCGTACGCAGATCCGTCGAGCAGCTGCCGGCCGTCCTTGGTAATGCGGAATACGATCTCCCGCGACCGGAGCTTGTAGGAGAGCCGCACGCTCGTTCGCAAAAGACCATCAACGGACGAGGGTTCAAAGGCCCCGATTTCTACCTGGACCTCCGGCGCCCAAGCGTAGAGGTGCCGCAAGTAGATCTCCAGGTCTTCTTTGTCCAGGGCATTACTAGGGCCCATTTGGGCTTCACTCTGAGGCTGGCCGAAGGCCGCAAGGTCCTCTGCAGGATCCCCCAGCGCTTGGGCGGAGCAAGGAGATACAGCACCTAACCAACACAAAAGTACCGCTGCGGCTACTAGGGAAACGCGCGTCGTTCTTTCAGCCAGTTTCATCTCACTTCATCATAGTCTAGGGTCTCAGGGATGAACTCGAGTCGTCGGCCATCGCCCGCGCAAGGATGTACGAGCAGTAACATGCCGCGGCCCAGGCGATCGGTTTACCTATCGCCAGGAAGGGGGACAGGCACCCCGGACGCTTCTACGTTCAGGGTTCCCACAGGCAAATACCCGACCACCTTCGTGGCGCGGACGAGGTTCGCTTGGTTGCCTGTCCCCACGGCCCTCCGAACTAGCCAGGTGCTGCTATGGTGGTTGTCCCCATCAGTCCACGATTGCTAATACGGTCGATAGTCCCTGGACCGCTCCCTCACGGTCACAGCTCGGGAGAACCCGCGCCGCTGACTTTTTGCCACAGCTTGTCAGATACCCGAAGTTACTGCTTTGGGCAACGCAAACGCGACGTAGGAGCCTCCGGACGGCGCGCCGGTCTTTCCGCCGCCGCACGCGATCACAACAAACTGCCGGCCATCCACCTCATAGATCGATGGGGTGGCGTTTCCTCCCGCGGGAAGAGTTGTTTCCCAAAGGAGCTTGCCGGTCATCTTGTCGAGCGCACGGAGTTTTTTGTCTGGCCCGGTTGCGGCGATAAAAATTAGTCCCCCGGCCGTGACTGCCGGACCGCCATAGTTCTCGGTTCCCGTGTTCCGAATACCCTGCTCGACCAGTTCCGGGTACTCACCCAAGGGGATTCGCCAGACAATCTCCGCAGTGTCTAGATTGATCGCGTTCAACGTGCCCCAGGGCGGCTCGACGGCAGGGTAACCGTCCGGGTCCCAGAATCGATTGTAGCCGTCGTGGAAGTAGGGCATGTCTGCGTGTTCCGTGGACGGACCGCCCCCCGGCTCGAGTACCGTATCCTCCCCGGTCGATGCGTACTGGACGAGGGCGGGCAACTCATCCCAACCCAAAGTCGGGAAGCCCGGCATGCGCCCTTGGCCCACGGCTACGACCGTGTAGATCTCCGTTGGTGTGAGCCGGTTTTCGACGCCGACCAGCGACGGAAACTCGGGCGGTGAGCCCCTACGGTCTTCGCGGTGGCAGTTTGCACAGTACCGCAGGTACAGAGTTCGTCCCGTGCGCCGCTGATCGTCTAGGTTGAGCTCGGTTAGTCGCATGATCCAAGCCATCTCGTTGGAATTCACGTAGAGCAGGCCGGTTTCCGGGTCGAACGCGGCACCGCCCCACCCGGGGCCACCATCGACGCCCGGAAAGAAAATGGTCCCTTGAAGACTGGGTGGATCAAACGGGCCGCCATTGCGGACTTTCCGCAAACGCTCTAGTACTGCGCGATGCGCTTCGGGCGTCCGCTGGGTCACCATCTCCTCGGTGAAACGCTGCCGGGCGATAGGCGGCGGCTTGAGGGGGAAAGGCTGCCTCTCGGCGGTGACTTCCCCGGGGACGTCCGATGTCTGGGCCTTGCGATATCCGATCGGGAAGAGCGGTTCTCCTGTGTCACGGTCAAATACGAAGATGTGCCCGCTCTTCGTGACTTGGGCTACGGCGTCGATCAGTTTGCCGTCGCGGAGAAGAGTAACCAAGTTTGGCGGGGCAGGCAAATCGCGGTCCCAGATGTCATGCTTGACTACCTGGAAGTGCCAGAGTCTCTCGCCCGTGGCAGCGTTGAGCGCCAACACACAGTTCGCGAAAAGATTGTCTCCGACTCGATCTCCACCATAGAAGTCGAAAGCGGCGGACCCCGTCGAAGCAAAGACGATCCCGCGATCGATGTCAAGACTCATGCCGGACCAATCGTTGGCACCACCGCTGTACTTCCAGGCATCTTTGGGCCAGGTGTCGTAGCCGTACTCTCCCGGATGGGGAATAGTGTGAAAGCTCCATCGAAGCTCACCCGTCCGCACATCATAAGCGCGGATATCCCCCGGAGAGGCCGGCAGCGACTCGCTCACGACACTGCCAAGAATCAGCAAGTCACGGTAAACCACCCCGGGCGCATTGACATACAGGGACAACTGACTGGCGTCTCGACCCAAACCCTCACGCAGATCGACCCGCCCTTGGTTCCCGAAGCTCGCGACGAGTTCGCCCGTACCAGCATCGATGGCGTAGAGATTATGGTGGGCGGTAAAAAAAACACGGCCGTCTTTGCCGTCTGCCCAATGCGCGACACCCCGGATTCTGGAGAGTCCGATGGACTGGTTGGCTTTGCTCGGGTCGAATACCCAGCGGAGCTTACCAGTAGCGGCATCCAGCGCGATCAGCCGCATCTTCGGAGTCGTCCCGAACAAGGTATCCCCCACCACGATTGGATTGCACTGCATCTCCGAACCCCTGAAGGCGTCGCCCGAGTCGTAGGCCCATGCCAATTCGAGGTTGTGAACGTTCGCCTTGTTGATTTGGTTGAGGGCGGAGTATCGAATGCTGTCCCAGCCACCACCGTAGATCTGCCAATCGCGGTAGCCGGTTTCGGGAACCGTTCTTTGGTGGGGACCACAGGCGGCGAGGAAGGATGCAGCAAACGCGACGGTGAGTCGGTTTAGACGCTTCATTTGTACTGATCTCGGCATCAAAGGGGCGTTCCTCAAGAAATGCTAGCCCGTATTCTCACGGCTCGACGCTCTGAGCACACGGTAGACCCGCCATGACTGCGTTGCGCTTGCTCGGCGATGCGGAAGCAGTAGAGACAAGTGATCCCGCTTGTCCCAGCCGCGGAAGCCTCGCTCGGCCAGCAGGGTCCTTTGGCCGACCTGTTTCTTTCGTCGTGGATAAGCGGACACCGGAACGGCGGGATCGCCGGTCGTTACAGATCGGTGTCGCGGTGACACACTCGTATCGGCTTCCGCTGGTGAAGGTGTCAAATCCCTTGTTGGCGCGACGTCGCGGGCTGAGAGGGGGTCGACCGCGGCGGAGCTGAGCGTTCACGGGGGCTCCTTACGTCCGCTTCCGAACCCAACCGTGATAGGTGTGGCGTGGATCCGCTCCTTCCGCCAAGTAATCGGCTCTCAGTTTCGCAAGGTGGTCCTGAAAGTCCGCAGGCATTGGATTCCGCTTTGCACCGACATCTACATTGAAAACGCGGGCCCCGTTGAGCCCGAAGATTGCCCGCTTCACGTCCCCGGTTGCGGGCCCCAGCGGAGCAAACCCGTGCTTCTTCTGCAAGTCTTCCGGAATCTCTAGACGGCGCAGCGCCTCGATCTGCCACTGGGGGCTTCCGTACCAGATGGAATCGGTACCCCAAATCACGTGGTCCGCTCCAAAGCCCTTGATTAGCTGTCCCAACATGCCTGCCGCCAACCGGGGATGCGTAACGATGGCCGAGGCGAACGTCGTTCCCAGCTCGGCATAGACATTTGTGATCCCGTTCTTTTTCGGCACTTCGGCCAACTCAGTAACCCAAGGGATATGCCCGGTCTCCTCAAACTTGCTGGCGGCCTCTTCGACGTCCAGCAAGGGCCGGAGCGCCGAATGGTAAATAATGAAGTTCAGTTTGGGAAAAGCCTTGGCCGCGCCGGCGATGTCATCGGGCCCCGCATACTGCCAGTTCGCGAAGGTTTCATAATCAGGCGGAATCAGCCCCTTGTGGATGCAAACGTTCCGAACGCCCCGCTTGTCGGCAATTTCCCAACAGGGGAAGGCCACCTTTTCATCGTCCATCAGCCAGGGATATTGGGAGGTTCCCTCCAAAGGATCCCCCACGGTGTAGCCCTTCCAAGAGTCGACCTTGAGGTCCTGCGCCAGGCGCTCCATCTCGTCGAGGTTGCCGGGCTTGCCGGGCCAAAACAGGCCATGGCCCATCAAACGCTGAGATCCTGTCAGCCGGTTGATGAGGCTCCGGCTTTCGACAATTTGATCCGAGGTGAGAGCCATGTGCTCGGGCGTCTCAGACGGAAACCCCGTCAAAATCGCCACCTTGGTATCGCTATCGAGGAAGATGTCCTTGATGTAGTGATCGAACTTGAGTCGATCCAGAGTCCATTCCTTCGTGCCAAGTTCCGGATTCACCGCCTTTCCCTGGCGGTTTTTCCCCTGCGCCCACTGGGTCCCGGAAAGCACGCCCTTCCACTCGTAGTCATCGTGGACGTGGTGGGTCTGCGCGTCGAAGATGAACTCGCCGGCCAGGCTCGCCCGACGTTCTTCCGCCGCGGCCGGGTCGGCTGCTTCCGCCCGCTCGACTTCGAACAGCGGACCGAACACCTCGTTCATGGCCAGGAACGCAGTAGCCATGCCACTGCTGGTTTGAAGGAACTGCCGACGGTCGAGTCCCAGCTTCTTGCCTTGAGCGCCCGCTAGAGCTTTCAATCGCTCTTCGACCTCATGCTGCGCGTCCGTCTGGGCCAATGGCATGTACTCGCCGTTCGACACCATCTGGGTAGGTATGGGCGCACGATAGGCGGCCTTCTCAGCCTGTTCCAAGAGCTTCCTGTACTTGTGGCTTATCCACATAAAAATGGCCCTCCTGTTGCAGGATGGACGTCAGCGTAGCACTCGACTCGCAAACGTCCGAATCACAATCCTACCGCTTCGGCACCCCAAGCGGAACTGACACAGGCCCGGTATCCGTAGCACGATCACCACTCACTCGCGTTCGTGGGTCTGGATCGGGCATGGACAGAGCCAACGCGCGTGAGGGCGCGGGCCCGCAGGCTTACGCCCGCGGCTCTGCTTGGCTCGTCGCAAGGGTACGCGAGAGTAGCAAACTGAGCCTGGAACGCCAGTGACAGGCCAAATACTTGTGGCGCCTATTTCGCCCCAACCGCTCCGTCACGGTCGCGGCTTTCAGTCACCACGACGCGGATTGTCAGTCGTACTCAACCCCCAACTGATCGAACGTGAAACTCCAGATATCCGTCCACTCCTCGACGGTTTTGCTCAACGGTTTGCCGCGACCGTGTCCGGCGCCGGTTTCCACCCGCAGCACGATAGGATGCTTGGAAGCGTTCGCTGCTTGCAGCCGGGCGGCCATCTTGCGAGCGTGCAAGGGGTCGACGCGCGAGTCCGATGCGCCCGTGTAGATCAACGTCGGCGGGTACGATTCGCCATCCTTAACCCGGTGATATGGGGAGTAAGCGTGGAGCCACTGGAAATCCTCCGAATTTTCCGCTGAACCGTACTCGGAAATCCACAGCCTGGCCATGCGAAAGCGATGATAGCGAACCATGTCGAGCAACGGTACGCCACAAATCACAGCTCGAAAAAGGTCAGGCCGTTGAGTCATCGCCGCCCCCACAAGCAGGCCCCCGTTGCTGCGCCCGTGAATGGCGAGCCTTACCGGGTCGACGTATTGCTGCTCGACAAGATACTCGGCGGCAGCGATAAAGTCGTCGAAGACGTTTTGTTTTTTGTCCAGCATACCGGCCCGGTGCCATTGCTCGCCGTATTCGCTGCCTCCGCGGAGATTGGCGATCGCCAGCACGCCGCCGGCCTCGATCCAAGGGAAAAACGACGCCTGGAACCTGGGGGTCAAGGCAATGTTGAAGCCCCCATAGCCGTAGAGCAGACCGGGAGCGCGGGCGTCTTCCGCAAGCCCTTTCTTGCGAATGATGAACATCGGGATGCGAGTTCCGTCTTTCGAGCGATAGAAAACTTGCTGCGAGTCAAACTGGCTCGGGTCGATCGGAGCCTCCAGCTGACTCCAAACTTGAAGCGACTCAGGATTGCCGGGACCAACCGTCAGGTCCAAACGAAAAACCGTCGCGGGTGTAGTGAAAGAGCTGAATTCGAAGAATGCCTCTTCCCCATCCGACTTGCCGTCGAAATCGGATACCGTTCCTAGCTCGGGCAAGACAACCTCACCCTTACGCTGACCGTCCAATCCGAAGAATTCTAATTCCGAATGAGCGTCACGGAGGTAGCCGACAAATAACTTGCGGCCGGCCACTTTGATGAAGTCGATCACCGCATCGCTCTCGCCAATGCTTTCCTTCCAATGCTTGCGATCCGATCTTCCCAGGTCCACCTTGAAGACTTGGTATCGAGGAGCGTCCGCGTTCGTCAGCACAAACAGATCCTGGTCAACGATCTCTCCCGTGTAGCTCGACTCTCCGTCATCGGCGATGGTGATGGTCCGATCCTGCGGGAGGTCTTTCACGTAGAGACGGTTCTTGCCCCACCCCATAGAGACGTCTATCAGCAGATAACGTTCGTCCGGCGAAAGGATGGCGTAGGGCATTTCCTCCTTCTTCAGCTTCTCGCCGTAAATCAGCTTATCCTCCGACCACTTCGCGCCCGGTTGGTGGTAAAAGACCCGCCGATGGTAGACCTCCTCGCCGGGACCGATACCCTCGAGTTCACGTGGCCGCGTGTAGTAGAAACCCGAGCCGTCCTTGAGCCACTGAGGATTAGCCCAGCGGACCTTCGGGATGGGATCTCCGACGGTCTCGCCGCTATCAACCTCGAGGTTGTGCAGGTCGCTCGTCTCGGTACCCCCGGACGACATGCCGTACGTGAGCAATCGGCCGTCCTTGGAAGGGAGAAACCAATCCACAGTGACGGTTCCGTCCGTACCCATTTCATTAGGATCAAGCAGCACACGATCCTCGCCACTTGCACCTTTTCTTACGTACACGATCGGCTGGTTCTGATTTCCTTGTTTCTTTGAATAGAAGTACCGTCCCGCGGCTTCTTCCGGTCGAGTCACAGACCCAGTGCCCAGCACTTCCGTAAGCCTTTGGCGGATTCTTGCACGGCCGGGCAGCGCATCGAGGAGGATCCGCGAGTAAGCTGACTGCTCATCCACCCAACGCTCGGTTTCAGGGCTAGACTCATCCTCCAGCCAGCGGTAGGGGTCGACGACTACGACTCCATGCAGAGTCTCTTCCAACGGTTCCACCCTGGTCTCTGGCGGACGCGGTACTTCCTGTCCCGTGTGACAACCACCAAGCAAAGCCACCGTCAGAAGAATCGTTCTGCCGCACCTTGCTCTTCCCATAGCGGTATCTTATTCGATCGAGACCGAGCCGGCCGGTGGCGCTTATGAACAGGGGGAACGTGCCGAATCTCACAGCCGGCGCGTTGCCGCTTGTAGCAAGCATCTGTAGGCTAAGTATCGGAGAGCATGTTCGAAACCCAGTAACCCTGACCGGAGGGACTCATATGATTGCGAGAGTTCTTTGCTCACTACATCAGCCATCGATTCGGCTCGGGCTTCACGCAGCAACGCTCGCAAAATACAGTGACTTCGGAATCTGGGCACAGCATGCTGTACCCCTACGGTCTGAACACGGGCCTTGTCAACATGAGTGGCGAGACTCAGTAGCTGCGAGAATCTGTCGAGTCACGCTCGTCCTTGCTACGCTAGTTTGCCTAACGTCTATGCAAGCCGAAGATCTAGAAATCCCCTTTGAGAAATTCGTCCTCGACAACGGATTGACGTTGATCGTGCACGAGGATCACAAGGCGCCGATCGTCGCCGTCAACGTCTGGTATCACGTTGGCTCGAAGAACGAGAAACCCGGCAAAACAGGGTTTGCCCATCTGTTTGAACATTTGATGTTCAACGGCTCCGAACATTACAACGACGACTACTTCAAGCCACTCGAAAAGGTCGGAGCGACGGGCATGAATGGTACCACCAGCAACGACCGGACGAACTACTTCCAGAACGTCCCGACGCCCGCGCTGGACTTGGTCCTGTGGATGGAATCCGACCGCATGGGACACCTGCTGGGCGCCATTGACCAGGCCAAGCTCGACGAGCAACGCGGCGTAGTGCAAAACGAAAAGCGGCAGGGGGAAAACCGTCCCTACGGAAAAGTCTACGAGCTGATCACCGAAAACACGTACCCGAAAGGACACCCCTATTCCTGGACGGTGATCGGCTCAATGGAGGATCTCGACGCCGCTTCGCTCGAAGACGTCCAGGAGTGGTTCAAAGCCTACTACGGTGCCGCGAATGCCGTCGTTGCCGTGGCAGGCGACGTCGATCCGAACGCAGTCAAGGCGCGCGTCGAGCACTATTTTGGGGACATCGCTTCAGGGCCGCCTGTGCCAAGACAGAAAGCCTGGATCGCCAAGATGAAGGGCACTCACCGCCAGACGCTCGAGGACCGCGTGCCCCAGGCGCGAATCTACAAGGTCTGGAACGTCCCCGAGTGGGGCAGTGCCGATTCGGACTACCTCGATCTAGCCAGCGACGTGCTCGGCCAGGGCAAGAACTCCCGTCTCTATAAGCGCCTTGTCTACGAAGACCAAATCGCCACTGAGATCTCCGCCTCTATCAGCCGCCGTCCTGTAGGCGGTCAATTCTACATCCAGGCCACAGCTCAGCCCGGCGTTGATCTCGAGTCACTCGAGACGGCGATCGACGAGGAGCTCGATCGCTTCCTTAAAGCGGGCCCCACGGAAGACGAACTGTTGCGCGTGAAAACACAATACCGGGCCCGGTTTATTCGAGGCATCGAGAGGATCGGTGGGTTCGGCGGTAAATCAGACATTCTCGCTTCGAACGAAGTCTACGGCGACCGTCCGGACGCTTACAAAGCGACTCTCAAACGAATCGCCGGAGCTATACCGGACGACCTCCACGAAGTCGCGAAGAGGTGGCTCAGCGACGGCGTATACATCCTCGAGGTTCATCCCTTCCCCGAGTTTTCAAACACGACGGAAGGCGCTGATCGCTCCAAGCTTCCTGACGTAGCTCAGCCCCCCGGCCTCAAGTGGCCCGATCTGGCCAAGGGAGAACTCTCAAACGGCCTGAGCGTCGTTCTGGCTGAGCGGCACGAGGCGCCAGTCGTCGAGTTCGAACTGCTGATAGACGCAGGCTACGCCGCCGACCAATTCGCTTCGGCGGGACTGGCACGTTTCGCCATGGACATGCTCGACGAGGGAACCGCAACACGTTCATCGCTTGAGGTCAGCGAGGAATTGGCGAAGCTCGGCGCCAGATTGCTCACGTCTTCCGGGCTTGATAGCTCCATCGTCACCCTCTCGGCACTCAAGGAAAACCTCGACTTGTCGCTGGCCGTCTTCGCGGATGTCATCCTGAACCCCGTCTTCCCGGAATCGGAGCTTGAACGACTCCGGAAGCAGCGATTGGCCCGCATTGCACAGGAAAAGACCGACCCCTTCTCGATCGGCTGGAGGCTGCTGCCGGGGATCTTGTTCGGAAAGAACCATGCGTATGGGAATCCCCTGACAGGCTCAGGCACCGAAGCATCCGTACGTGCGATATCCCGTTCGGATCTCGAAAAGTTTCACCGAACGTGGTTTCAGCCACATAACGCAACGTTAATCATCGTCGGGGACACCACGCTCGACGAAATCATTCCCAAGCTCGAAAGCAACCTGAAGGGGTGGCAAGATCTCAACGAACCGCCGGCGAAAAACGTTGCGGCGGTTAGTAACCCTGCGAGTAGTGTCCTTTATCTCGTTGATCGGCCCGGCTCAGAGCAGTCGTCGATCATCGGGGGACTCATTGCTCCTCCCCTGAACACGCCTGATCGCTTCGCCATCGAGTCGATGAACCGCATTCTGGGTGGATCCTTCACTTCGCGGATCAACATGAACCTGCGCGAGGATAAACATTGGTCCTACGGCTCGCGCAGTCGCTTAACCGACGCGAAGGGTCAAAGGCTCTTCATCGTCA
Source organism: Bryobacterales bacterium (assembly GCA_965222095.1). Lineage (GTDB taxonomy): Bacteria > Acidobacteriota > Terriglobia > Bryobacterales > UBA6623. The sequence goes on along the minus strand of CBDCTD010000001.1, from coordinate 903,788 downwards.
CAGCACCGGTGCAGACGGACAAGACAAAGGAATCGATGGTCGAGCTCGACAAGGAACTGCGCGGCATTCTCGGTGCAGAGCCTCCCTCGGCCGAGGAGCTGGAGAAAACCAAGAAGAATCAAATCCTCAACTTGCCGGGCCTGTTGGAAACCAAAAGCGCGCTACGGGGAGCGATCAGCGAGATCATCGAGTTCGGTTTGCCCGAAGACGAATGGATTCGACGTGCGGAGAACATCAGCCGTTTAGAACTGGGCGACATCTCGGCGGCGGCAGAAAAGATCGTGCGTCCCGATCGCATTGTCTGGATCGTCGTCGGGGATCGCGCCAAGATCGAGGACGGTCTCCGAGAACTCGATTTCGAGGAAATAAGGCTTATGGACACTGACGGAGAGCCGGTGGAGTGAACCGCGGAAGAAAGAGAACGCGGCTACAAGACCGCGACGCCGCCCCAGCGTCGCAGATAATCATTTAGAGGGCTTCCCACTCGGAGCTTGTGTCAAAGTAGACTACATCCCCTTCGACTTTCACCTGCCCCTCCCACCTTCCCGCCAAAGGCTTGTGTACCGGCTCAATGGGGACCAGTCTAGCGACAGGTCGCCCGCGCTTAGTGATGATCAGGCCATGCCCCTCCTCAGCGACGCGGTCGAGCCACCGATGGCAGCGGGCAATGAAATCCGTGGCGCCGATTGTAGTTTCTCTCATGACCCTGATCTAGGTTGACATATCGACAAGTCCAGTGGTCATTGCGATCCCGAACCCACCCTCTGGGCAGTGAGAGCCGGAAAGCGGATTAATCCAGCGAGCGGCCGGAGTGCATCGTCCACGCAAGTTGGACGCGAGGCGTATCGGCGTTGGCCCAGCGAGTTTCGGTGGCATCGATGAGGTTCGGCCAGACCTGCGACGGATGGGGGTCAAAAACCGTCTCAGCATCGGCCGGGACGATGTGCCAGGCCCCCGACGCCACTTCAGCCTCGAGCTGCCTGGGCGACCAACCGGCATAGCCGGCACAGACGCGCACTCTTTCGTCCTCGCCTCCATTGAGAATCTTGTCGAGAAGATCTTGACTGGAAGTCACATGCACATCGTCAAAGACGTGTTCGGCGCCCTCTGCGTCGTCGCGTGAGCGGAAAAGCGTAAACATCTGGGTTCTCGCGACGGGGCCTCCGATGAAAAGCGTGACCTTACGGTCCCGCAGCCCCTCAGCCTCGGGTATAAGCGTCGACAGCCTGATCCCTGTGTCTCGGTTCACGACTAGACCCATCGCCCCCTCGCGATTGTAGTCGAGAAGCAGGACGACGGTTTCGTGAAAATTAGGATCCCTGAGACCGCGACCTGCAATCAGAAACATGCCCTTGGCGAGCTTTTTCAGCCTGTTCGATTGAGCCGGCACGGCCTGAGCCACCGCGACGCTAGGTGCCGCCAATTCCCGTCCTGCCGCCAAGACGGCTTCGAGAGACAGCGATCCGGCCAGTAGCAGAGCGACGGCTGCTGCCACCAGGAAAAGATGCTGGCCCGTAGGCCTTTCATCGCGGAGGTTGCTAGGGGGTAGCGAGATATCCATCCGGCGAATCCAGGAGGTAATCAGAAACTCAAAAGCGTAGCCTACAAACTTGGTCGGTTCAAGGGGTCTCTGGCAACAGCGACGTTCGACGTATGCAGCGCTACCTTTTCTCGGCGTTGTCCGCGATCACTTATAGAATACCCGACCGCAACACGAGGGATGGTCTGGTCCCTATGCGACCGTCTCTGTCTGACGACGGAAGCCGACTTCCGTCGTGGAGGAGGTCAGGGTTGTTGGAACGCGGGCTTTTACGGCCTCCGCTGCTGCTACTGAATCTCCCCAAAAAGCCTGTGCTAGACTCGGTGTTTGTAATCCGGCTTTGCTCTAAAGCGAGTCTCCATTGGAGCGTCCGCCGAAAGTCTTGGTCATCGACGACGAGGAAGCCGCTCGGTACGGAATTGTCCGCGCGTTGTCGGGCCAGGGATACGAAATCCAAGAGGCTTCCGACGGCGACCAAGCCCTCGAAACGATCAAGCAATTCCAGCCCGACGTCGTCCTCTCCGACATCAACATGCCCGCCATGGACGGGCTTTCCTTACTGAAACATCTCCAAGGCCAAGGGAAAGACGAGTCCGAAGTTCCGCCGGTCGTCTTGATCACCGCCTACGGATCAGAAGAAGTCGCCGTCAAAGCTCTGCGGCTCGGGGCTTACAACTACATCTCCAAACCTTTCGAGATTGCCGATCTGCGGGTGATCATCCGCAACGCCATCGATAAACGACGCCTGCTGCGTGAGAATCGCCGCTACCTGAGCCAACTTCAGCAAACTCTAGCGGAACTAAGGGCATCTCAGACAGCCCTCGTGCAGGCTGAAAAAATGGCCTCCCTGGGACGGCTGGTGGCCGGCATTGCGCACGAAATGAATACGCCGCTGGGTGTGCTTCAGAGCGGTCTGAAAACGATAGAAACAGCCTCCACCAGGCTCAAGGCTGATCTGACCGAGCCGTCGGGCAATGACTCCAGCACCTCCCGGATTGTCGCCCAACTACCGGAAATCGCCGTCCAGTTGCATCAGGCCTCGACCAGGATCGCCGAGACGGTAACGAAACTTCGGGAGTTCGCGCAGCTCGACCGCAGCGGGTTTCAACGCGTTGAAATTCACGGCGGCATTGAGAATACTTTAAGCCTGATGCAACACGAACTTGCACCCAACATTGAGGTCAAGCGGGAGTTCGGAGACATCCCCGAAGTTCATTGCACCCCGCGCGAAATCAATCAGGTTTTCATGAATCTTCTGCTCAACGCGCGGGAGGCGATTCTCCACGCGGGCGTCGATGGGGTCGTCCACATCCGTACTCGTCGTCACGAGGACTCCGTTCAAATCGAGATTCAAGACAATGGCTCGGGCATCGACCAAGATCATCTCAGCAAGATCTTCGATCCCGGCTTCACGACCAAGGGAGTGCGTGTCGGAGTAGGGTTGGGGCTGCCCATCTGCTACCAGATTTTGCAGGCCCACCACGGTCAAATTGAGGTCGAAAGCCGCGCCGGCAACGGAACCAAGTTCATCATCACTTTGCCGATCGACGGGCCGAGCTGAACCTATGCTGCTCGACTTCACGCTGCGGTTCTTGGGCTTCGGGGTTGGAACCGGCCTACACGTGTTTCTGGGCGTCCTGGTGGCGCGCAAACCCGGGGCCACTCGAGCCGATCGCTTGTTGCTTGCCGTCATCACAGCGGCCGGGATGTGGCACGCCGGCAACGCGCTGGCAATGTTTATCCGCCTCAACACCGGCGCTGAGACGGGTCCTTTCCTCAACGTGCTTGACCAAATTGCCCGAACTGGTCTGGCAATCACACCAGCCCTGCTACTTCACCTGGGACTTGTCTGGGCGAAACGATCGGTCTGGTTGGCAGTGGTCGGATACGGGGCTGTGCCCATCACCTTGTGGATGCTTGCAACGCAGCGTCTCGTCGGCTATCGCCTCGTTCTGGCGTGCATACTTGTTGCGACGTGCGTGCTGGGGCTGCTGGCTGCCAGTCGCGAGTCAAACCCCTTGTACCGGAGGTTCTTTCGCTGGTCGGCAGCGACCTTATTCGCCCCCACCATTGGGCTGTCGCTGGGCGAGAATTCCGCTCTGGTCGTTTGGACGGCCCTCGTGCCCGCCGTCTGCTTCGCCTACTTCGTCTACCGCTACGACTTTCTGGGACTGCTGATCAGCCGGCGTCTTGTTTTCGCGCTTGTCCTCGGTGTTTTCTCGGCGTTCTACCTCTTTCTGATCCGCCGAGTGGCTGACTTCGTGGAAGACGAGTTCGACTTTCTCGGTCCCCTGACCGAACTGGCTCTGATCTTCGCCGCCGCTTTGATTTGGCTGCCTCTCTATGCCTGGATGAACCGGTTTGTATCCAAGAGAACGCAGCTTTACGGCGACTTTAGCAAACGAGTTATCGAAGAGGCCGCCGGCATTCTTGATTTGGAAAAACGGGTTCAATTCCTGGCCGAAGAAGTCGGTCGAACGTTCAAACTGCGACGGGCCGTGCTGGCTACCAGCGCTCGGCGAATCGCCGTTGGACAATTCGGCCCGAAGGAGCCGGGGATAACCCCGGACGCCGTACAGAAGCTCGAAGCAGCAATCCGCGGCCAGAAGGTGGAACTTGTCCATCGGCACGAGACCGGCAATCCCGAGCTCCGCGCGATTTTGGCCGACTTCGATTTCAACTACCTCTTCCCTCTGCGCTACGAGGACCACCTGACGGGCTTCCTGCTGGTCGACACCTCACCGCGCATCTACCTCGACCAGAATGAGCCCATTCTGCTCGGCCTCTGTCGGCAGATATCCCATTCGATCGAGACTTGTCATGTGGTCGACGAAAAGATTGGCCTCGAGAAGACCCTCCTGCAACAGGAAAATCTGGCTCGTCTCGGCAAAGCGGCGGCCACGATCGCACACGAGGTCAAGAACCCGCTGAGCTCGATCAAAACTCTTGCGCAACTCATGCAAGAAGACCCAGAGGTCAAGCAACGATACTCGCGCGACTTGTCTTACATGATCGCCGAGGTAGATCGGCTGAATAGTAGCGTTCAACAGCTGCTCACGTTCTCCCGGCCGGCACCGGAGACAAAAAGCACGATCGACCTGACCGGCTTGCTGGAAATGACCACTGGCGCGCTCGCGCGCCAGCAAGCAACGACGAACGGCGTGCGAGTGGAATACATCGCCGGACCGCAAATTCAGATCGAGGGATCCAGTCCGGAACTCGTGCAACAGATTGTGCTCAATCTGGCCCTGAACGCCATCCAGGCGTCGGCTTCGGGATCGCAGGTGACGGTGGAGGTGCAGCCTCGCCCGCCCGGAAAAGTGGCGGTCGTCGTGGGTGACGAGGGGCCGGGCATTCCTAAAGAGCTACAACAGCGGGTGTTTGATCCCTTCTATACGACTAAGCAAAAAGGGATCGGCCTAGGGCTCGCGATCGCCAGGAAGAATGCTCGCCAACTGGGTGGAGAGATCCAGATTGAGAGCCCCATCTCACACGATCACGGAACCCGCGTAACGGTTATCTTGCCAACGTCATGACGGAGAGGGTCGCTTGTCTCAGGTCTGTCGCACGAGTGCTGCTGCCGCTATTGCTGCTTGGCGCACCGGCCGTCGCGGACGAACCGTTGTTTCCCGCTCGGCAAATGGAACGCATCCAGCAGGGCGTCAGAGCGATCTACAACCTGGAGCACGACCGCGCGGTCGAGATCTATCAGGCGATGATTGATGAATCTCCGGACGACCCCGCCGGATACACCTACCTCGCCAAAACGTACTGGCTTCAAGAGCTCGTCACGAAGCAAGAACTCAGTATCGACCGCTTTGCGGCTTCCGACTTTTTTGCCGAGACGGTGAAGTACGAACCGCAGGTCGATCCTCGTGCCGAGCAGCGGTTCCGCCAAGCGAATGACCTGGCTATCGCCAAGGGCCGTGAGCGACTGAAAACCCAACCGAACGACCGCACTACACTGTTTTTGCTGGGACAGGCTTACCAAAACCTCGCCAGTTTCGAGGCCTCGCTGAAGAGGAGCTGGTGGGCATCGTTTCGTGCGGGCAGCAAGACCTTCCGCTACCACTCCGAGCTGCTCCGCCGCGATCCCTCCTTCTACGACACCTACCTCAGCACGGGCGTGTTCCACTACGTCGTTGGCCGGCTGGGCTGGAATGTCAAATGGCTCGCCTTTATGCTCGGTTACCGAGGCAGCCGGGAAGAAGGAAAGCGCGAGCTTCGTATATGTACGGAAAAGGCGCAGCTCGTGAACGACGATGCCCGCGTCATTCTCACGCTTATATACACCCGCGAAAAAGACTTCCAGGCCGCTTTCGACGAGCTGTCGGTGTTACTGAAGCGTTATCCCAAAAACTATTTGGTCCACTTGGATATGGGCGGTATCGCGATGCTGATGGACCGCACAGACGCCGCCGTAACGGTGTACCGCGACATCCTACGAAAAGTTGAAGACAGCGAGAACAGTTACGACAGACTGGAGCCGGCGATCGTGCACAATCGGCTCGGTGTTGTCTTCCGAGTTCGTGAAGAGTTCGAGCACTCGGCCTCGTGGTTTCGGAAATCTCTCGACGAGGCCTCCACTTCCACGCTTTCAAGAGTCGTTGCTCACCTCGAGATGGGGAAGACGTACGACCGAATGGGGAGCCGTCAACAAGCAATACGCCATTACGAATCCGTCCTCGAACTAGAGGACTTCGCCGACTCGCGCCAAGAGGCGCGGCAACTGCTGAAGCGTGCCTATCGGCGAGACTAGCCGGTCGTTGGCGCTAGTCAGCTCCCTGGATCTCGTCAAACTCGTTCGCCGGGAACAGTTTGCTACTCTCACAGACACCGAGACCCGATACCTATAGTAGGGAGCCCGGGGGCGCTCGACCTGATATCTAATGCGAAAGACCAAGATCGTCTGCACGCTGGGACCAGCCTCTAGCGAATCTCACGCTATTGGTGCTCTCCTCGACGCGGGTATGAGTGTCGTGAGGCTGAACTTTTCTCACGGCACGCACGAAGAGCACGCTGCCCACATCGGGCGCGTCCGAGAACAAGCGGGCCGGCGCGACCGCATGGTCCCGATCATCGCCGACCTCCAGGGACCGAAAATCCGAACCGGGAAGCTTAAAAACGGAGAGCCGGTGAGCCTTAAGGCCGGCGGCGTCCTCCGACTCGCCCATCAACCGATCTTCGGGGATGAACAAAACGTAAGTATCGATTACCCGACACTGGCGGAGGACGTCGAACCCGGCGACCGTGTTCTCCTCGACGACGGGGCTGTCGCCCTACGCGTGACGCGGATCGAGGACGGCGACGTCGTTTGTGAAATTCTGAACGACGGGCTTCTCCGTGAACGCAAGGGCGTCAACGTCCCCGCGGCAGCGCTCAAGCTTCCCTCGGTGACCGAAAAGGACAAGGCGGACTTGACATTCGCCCTCGATCAGGGAGTCGACTACGTCGCCCTATCGTTTGTCCGTCGCGCAAGTGATGTCGAACTGGTCAAGGAATTGGTCGCCTCGGCAAAGACCGACACCCACGTTATCGCCAAGCTGGAAAAGCCTCAAGCCCTGGATGATCTTGCGCGCATCCTGGAAGTCGCCGACGGCGTTATGGTCGCGCGCGGTGACTTGGGCGTCGAGCTGTCTCCCTGGCAGGTGCCGATCGAACAAAAACGAATCATCCGCGAAGCAGCCGGTATGCGAAAGCCGGTTATCACCGCCACCCAGATGCTCGAATCGATGATCCAACGACCATCACCCACCCGGGCAGAATCAAGCGATGTGGCGAACGCCGTGCTTGACGGCTCCGACGCCCTGATGCTTTCCGGCGAAACGGCAGTGGGCCTCTACCCTGTCGAGGCCGTGGCGATGATGAGCCGAATCATCGAATCGGCAGAAGCTACGCTTCCCGAACGTGGTTTCTCAAGTTCATCCAAATCAGGACCAAGTGAAGACCTCTCCGACGCCGTCGCTCGTAGCGCGGCTGAGCTAGCCGAGCAGTTGGAAGCAAACTACATCGTCGTCTTCACCGAAAGCGGCTACACGGCCCGGTTGGTTTCCAAACATCGTCCCCGCTCCGCGATTCTCGGCCTCTCTCGACACCAGCAGGTTTGCCGGCGCATGAAACTGCTGTGGGGAGTTCGGGCGAAGCTGGTCGACGAAATCCGGGACGTCGACCACCTGGTAAAGGTGGCCGAATCTCTACTGCTGAGCCTCGGATGGGGCGAGCCGGGCGATCTGATTTGTATCGTAGCGGGTACGCCTTTCCGCGTATCCGGAAAGACCGACCTGATCAAGCTTCACCGCATCAGCAAAGCTCCATCCGCCGGCGGCAGCGACCAATCCTAAGGTCAGCGCCCCTGCCTATGCAATCCGTTACTCTAGGTACGGGCTAAGGGTCTTGCAACGGTAGGACGCTCGGCAGGTGGTGACGTCAATCGCTGCGCTACGGCGTAGTGGCGGATGGCTTTCAGCGGGCCCTGGGTAGGGAGCCTCCCGACTTTGCCGACTACGCTCGAGAGCCGACCGCCACTGTCACTTGGGAGGGCCAACGATGAAGGAGTTCCTGGGGATCCTGACCTTCGCCGCGGTGTTGGGCTCCGGCCTGGTTGCGGGAATCTTCTTCGCCTTCTCTACTTTCGTGATGCGAGCCCTCGGCCAGCTGCCGGAGAACCAGGGAATTGCTGCCATGAAGGCCATCAACGTCACGGTGCTCAACCCCTGGTTCTTCCTCGCGTTCTTTGGAACGGGAGCGGTCTGCTTCCCGGTCGCGTTTCTCGCTTTAGGGAGTGCGGCCGGCACACATCGGGCTTACCTACTCGCCGCGTGTGCCCTCTATTTGTTCGGGTGCCTTCTCGTCACTGTGGCGTTCAACGTACCACTGAACAATCGGCTGGCGTCGGCCGATCCCGACAGTTCGGTCACGTCGACGCTGTGGGCCCACTACCTCTCACGCTGGACTCTCTGGAATCACGTCAGGACCGCTGCGTCATTGGCCGCGGCGGGTCTCTTCGCCATGGCCCTCCGTGGTGGACTCATCAGCGGCTGATTCCTGCCGAGAGAGGGCATCTTTGGTCTCACGGCCCTGGAATTCAGTCGGCGTTCGGAGGTCCGATGGCAGGCACCAGCGTGACGTTTATCATGGGCGGACTTGGACGGGCGGAGGCCGCGTGGGGAATGCGTGCGATGCGGGGCATCAACGACCGGCTGTCACACCGCGCTCACGACACTCTTGATGGGAACGCTAGTCTTTCAGTTCCACCAAAACCAGTTCGAGAGGCTGGTCGTTTGTGTTCACCGGCAAGTGCTCTGTGCTGTCGGTCCAGACGGCTTGCCCGGCCTTTGCGGTGATGGGATCGGAACTCCCGTCGGGAAAGTCGAATTTCCCGTCGCAGTCGGTAAGGAAGACCGCAAGCCCGTCGGGGTGCCCGTGCATCGCAGACTTCTCGCCTGGACCATACTTAATCCTCAACACGCGTACCCGGTCATTCTCGAACTCGACTTGGTAATGTTGGGGGTCAACAGCAACTGGATCTTCTGGCCATCTTCCTCACCTCCTTGCGCCCGAGCATAAGATAGTGGGGTAGTACTATTCAACCCGACCCGCGGCGCCCCCCAGGCGCGGGCCGTGGACAAAGTATGCCGGGACCCATTAACGACCACTTTGCCTGCGAAATTGCGATAGGCTGAAAAGAGAGCAGATCGGGTCGCCGCGAGCACTCGAAACCCACCCGTGATGAGCGCATATTCTCGTCGAACCTTCCTTCGTCGCGGACTGCAAGCCTCTCCCCTGTTGGCCTTGTCAGGACGTTCCGATCCCCTGCGGGCAAAGAAAAAGAAAAAACCCGAGCTGAACCTGCTTTTCATTGCCGTCGACGACTTGCGTCCCGAACTGGGTTGCTACGGCAATAGCACGGTCCATACACCCCATATCGACTCGATCGCCGACCGAGGGTTAACCTTCCTACGAGCCTATTGCCAGCAGGCAACGTCGAGTCCGTCGAGAACGTCGCTTCTGACGGGACGTCGTCCCGACACAACGCAAATCTACGACGCGAAGACGCATTTCCGCCGCTACCTGCCTAACGTCACTACCTTGCCGCAGCACTTCAAGCGCAACAGTTACCTCACAACAGCCTTCAGCAAGATCTACCACAAACCACAGCTTGACGATCCCCGCTCGTGGAGTGTGCCGCCCTGGATTCCCGACGGCTTTGAATGGGGCAGCCAAGAGAATAGGGCCTCCGCCCGAGGGCGGTGGGATCGTTTACGCCAGTCCGGCTGGGTCTCGAACGAAGCGTATTTCTATGACCCCTCGAAACGGCAGGGCCAGCCTGGCGAAGCAATTGAATCGCAAATGCGGAGTTGGGAGAGCCCTGACCTGTCCGACGAGGCGCTTCCCGATGGAAGAACAGCCGAACAAGCCATCAGCACGCTGCGGGAGATCCGCAACAAGCGGTTTTTTCTGGCGGTAGGTTTCTTAAAGCCCCACCTGCCCTTCGTTGCGCCCAAAAAGTATTACGATCTCTACCCGGGGACCCCCGAAGCGGCGAAGAACGTGTTCCCACCCGCCTACGCCCCGCCCTTCGCCCTGCACGATTCCGCCGAGCTGCGTGCCTACACGGACATACCAATGTCGGGAGGTGTACCCGAACATAAGGCTCGCGAACTCGTGCGCGGCTATTACGCTTCAGTGAGCTACGTGGACGCCCAGATCGGCCGCCTGCTAGCTGCCTTGGACCAGCTCAGACTGCGCGAAAGGACGGTGATTGTTCTCTGGGGTGACCACGGCTATCACCTGGGTGACCATGGCCTGTGGAACAAGTACACCAATTTCGAAACCGCGACCCGCACCCCTTTGATCGTCAGCGTTCCGGGCCAGCGCGGCGCGGGCAGGAAAACCAGCGCACTCGCCGAGTTGGTCGATGTGTATCCATCACTTTGCGATATCTGCGACCTGGAACGCCCCGACGGTTTGGAAGGGTCGAGCTTCGTACCGCTCTTCCAAGATCCCGAGAGACTGTGGAAGCGCGCCGCGTTCAGCCAATATCCTCGTGAGATCCCCGGCGCCGGGGATGGCATGGGATACTCCATGCGGACGAAGCGCTACCGCTATACCGAGTGGCTCGTCAAGGAAACGGGGTTCCGTGCGCGTGAGCTATACGATCACGAAACCGACCCGGAAGAAAACTCAAACGTCGCCAACGATCCGGCAAACCGGAGTCTCGTGAACGGGCTCACAGGCATGCTGCACGAAGGCTGGCGAGCTTCGCTGCCCCCAACGGAAAACCCGGTGTAGTTGATTCGAGAAAGGGAGCTCACGCGCGACCGCAAAATCGGATGGCAGCCCTCACTTCTCCATCTGGGACTAAGCCAGGGTTGAGTAGGCTTCAGGTTGTCGCTATTCCTTGGGTCGGGTACGTCCCACGGGACTTCCCACTAGGCCCGCGATGAGTGCGGTGACTGCCTGTAATAAGGTCTCGTCGAGAAAGCTTACCAGCGTCGCGGCCGGCCACGCTTACCGCGTTTGCCGGAAGGCGGTCCGCCCTGGTCGCCTCCATAGTCCCCGCCGCCACCTCCGATTCGCGGGACTTTGGGACGGGCTTCGTTCACCACCAAGGGCCGACCCATCATCTCTTTGCCGTTGCAGCTTTGAATTGCGGCCTCCGCTTGCTCGTCATCGTTGATTTCAACAAACCCAAAGCCGCGTGCCTGTCCGGAAAAGCGGTCGCGCACCAAGGTAACACTGTCCACCGTAACCGAGGCCTCAGAAAACAATTTTTCCAAGTCTCCTTCGGTCGCATCATAGGACAAATTGCCCACATAAAGCTTCATTTCCGCTCCTTTGCCCCGGGCTAGGAAACTTCCCGGGGAATCCACAAACTGAAGAGGCTGAAGGCTGACCCACGGCTGGACTAGGGTACCGTCTTATCGAGGAGAGTCTGTCGCTCCCACAGCTGGCCCCATCGTCTCAGAGTTTGAAACCGGAAGTCAACGACGGGGATTATGCGACACAAGAGGACGGGGCACTAGCTGTTCGGCAGATACTCTTGGCTGAAACCCGATTTGCCAAGCTGCACGGAAAACGCTCCGTCCGGCTGAATGGTGGCTTTGATGAACTGCCCACCGCTTTCACTGTCCTTGTTCGCAACGAACTGCGGGTCTGTGTTCAGCTCCGGGCCTGTTCGCACGTTGCGGTACATCTGCCAAATGGTTTCCAGACCGGGGCTGGTTTTTAGCGTCTGCATCGTCACGGGCTCAGCTCCCTTCCTCGGGGCGTTGTTAAGCACAACCACGCGAGGACGAATGCTGTGAACGAATACCGTGTTATTGCTCGCATCCAGCCCGTGATGGGAGATTTGAAACAGATCGACCGTCCCAACCAAGTTGCTGGGACAGACCAGATCCGCCTCAACGTCCCACGTTAAGTCCCCGGTGTCCAAAAAGCGGAAATTCCCGTACTTAAACAGTACGGCGATGCTGGCGGCGTTTTCCGGCAGGCTCGACGCGAACTCCGGGCGATCGGGTGGATCTCGCTTGTCCGCGCACAGCGGGTTCGGCACCTCCGAGGCGCTGTCGCTGGGCGCAACCTGCCGATCCGAAGCCACCGAGACCATATCCACAGGTGGCAGCCCGTCACTTTGCTTGAGGCTAAACGTGTCACCCGCCTTCACCGTTTGAGAGTGGCCGCCGGTCACTTTTTCGTACAGTGACAGGAGCTCCGGATAACCGTCCCCGACCCCCTCCGGATTGTCGACAAACCCGTGGTCGTAGATGTTCTTGATGGGGATCAGTTGGTTCAACTTGTACGTCCCACCCCAGTGGTCGCCGTGGTAATGAGTGACGATGAAATGGTCGATCCGCTTCAACCCGGCAACCTCCGCGGCGACGTGATGCATTCGCGCAGCATGGCTGTCTTTGTTCTCACCGGAGTCAATGAGGATCGACTCGCCGGCGGGTGTGACGATTAACGTGGCAGCGCCGCCATCAACGTCAATCCAATAGATGTCGGTAACTTCGCGCTCGGTTACCTCGCGCTCGGCGACTGGAGCGCACGCGTACATGATGGCCAGAAACATGAGTGTCGTTACCCTTCGCATGATTTTTCTCCGAAGATGAAAATCTCCTTTACCGCCCGTCCCCTCGGCAAGTGGGTTCTTGTGTTATTAACGGTGCGGAAGGAACCTTCATCCAATTCCAATCTCGCGCAAGAAAGCGCGGTTTGTCTTGGCGATGGGCAGCGGCTTGTCGAATGGTGCAGGATACATGTCCTGCTCGACGGTCGCCCAGCCGTCGAAATCAACTGCCTCGAGAACATCTTTCAACGCGGTAAAGTCCACGGTGCCTTGCGAAAGCTCGCAAAACATGCCCATCGTGACGGCTGGTGCAAAGGCGACACCGTCCCGCTCCACTTGCTTGCGGATTTCCGGGTCCACGTTCTTAAAGTGGAAGTACCGAATGCGCTCGTGATGCTTGCGGACGAACTCTACGGGGTCACCACCCCGGTAAGAATGGTGGCCGGTGTCAAGACAGAGAAAAACGCGCTCCGGATCCGTCTGCTCCAAAAATGCTTCGATCTGAGCTTCGTACTCGACGTGCGTTTCGGCGTGGGGATGGAAGACGAGCTCAAGCCCGAAACGCTCTTTCGCCAGATCCGCCACTTTGTGAGTCGTTTCGATAAGCGTCCGCCATTGGTCATCGCTAAGCTGCTCCGACCGCAGCGACTCGCCAGTAGCGACGTCCGTGTAGGTGTCGTCAATCAACATCAGGTACCGAGAGCCGAACGCCGTCATGATGGTCCCGACCGCGTCAAGTTCCTTTTCGATGACCGGCCATTCGGCGGCATCTTCGAAGTGCCGCATCACGAAACCGCCCGAGAGCTTCAGTCCACGGCCGGTGATTTCGGTCTGCAGGGTTGGCAGGTCCGTAGGAAGGTACCCGTAGGGGCCGAGTTCAATCCACTCGTAGCCGGCTTCGCCCACCTCGTCGAGGAATTGTCGCCAAGGGGGCTGTTTCGCATCGTTGGGCATGCAAACACCCCACGCGGCGGGAGCGGATCCGATTCTAACGTTCATGGGAATGGTTTGGCGGACGTCGTGCGGTGCCGTTCAGACAAACGACCAAGACTCATCAAGACACGGTCTCTTCAATAATATAGCCTTGTAATGCAGTTAGTTAAATTCATGACCTAATGCACTACGTGGATTGTCAGAGCGGGCGCCGAGCCTCAGTAGTGGAGTCGCTGCCGCTCGCCTCGCAGCTTTTCGTACTGCGCACGGCTCTTTTGTACGGCTTCGTCCCCGCTGACTTCGGCCGGCGCAACATCCCACCAGACTCCCGACGCCTCCGGTTGGCGGGTCCGGGAAATCTCGGCGGCAATGACGCAGGCCCCGGATTCGCCGCGAGCCTCTCGCAACGCCGAGCAGAGCTCGTCCGGGGTTGTCACGTACCAGCCTTTCGCTCCCATGCTTTCGGCGTGTTGCTTGAAGTCGACGCTGACGTCTTCACCATCGAGGCGATTCGTCGTGGGGTCGCGACGTCGGAACTCGTTGCCGAAGCCCTGTCCGATCGTCCCCATCTGTAGGCCCTTGATGCTCTGAAAACCGTGATTCACGCAAATCACGACCGTGATCTTGAGACTCTCCATGACCGAGGTGACGATCTCTGAGGGGTTCATCAAGTATGTGCCGTCACCTATGAGGGTGTACACCTCCCCGCCCGACTGCGCCATGCGGACGCCGATGCTCGCGGGGATCTCATAGCTCATGCACGAGAAGCCGAATTCCAGGTGGCACCCACGCCCTCCGGTGGCGTCCCAGAGTTTGAGCAGGTCTCCGGGCGGGAGTCCGGCGGCAGCGACGACCACGTCCCCATTTGTTGTCGTTTCGTTGAGCGCCCCAATCACCTGAGCTTGGCTCATTTGTTCACCCGGGTGCTGGACGTAGATATCCTCCGTCACAGTTTGCTGCCATTCACGCTTGGCGGCGGCGACTTCTTCGACATAGTCGCTATTGGGTTGCACTCCCGCCTCCTCGGCCGCCTTGTGGATCTCCCGCACGGCCTCGCGGGCGTCGGCCAGGATGGGGACGGCTCCCTGCTTATAGGCATCGTGGCCGCATACGCTGATGCCGATGAACTTGACGTCCGGGTTCTGGTAGAGCCCCTGCGAGCCGGTCACGAAGTCAGCCATGCGCGTGCCGACGCAGATCACAAGATCCGCGTCGCGAAAAATCTTGGCCGCACAGGGCGTGCCGGTGACCCCTAGTCCACCCAGGAGCAAGTCGGAGTCGTTTCGGATCGCTCCTTTGCCGGCAAAAGTCTCGGCGACAGCGATCCCGAAAGCTTCGCAAAACTTTTGCACCTCATCACGAGCTTCCGAGTAATGGATACCGCCGCCCGCCACGAGGACCGGTCGCTCGGCCGCTTTCAGTAACGCAACCGCATCCTGGATGCGCTGGCGGTCGGGCATGCGGCGCTCGATCGGCCAGACTCGTTCTTCGAAGAAGTGCGCCGGGTAATCGTAGGCATGCGCCTGCACATCTTGCGGAATGCACACCGTGACAGCGCCGGTATCGGCCGGATCGGTAAGGACGCGCATCGCTTCGGGCAGAGCGGTTAGCAATTGTTCGGGCCGCGAAATGCGATCGAAGAAGCGACTGACCGGGCGGAAGCAGTCGTTGACGCTCACGTCGCCGGAGATCGGGTGCTCGAGCTGCTGTAAGACCGGACCTTGATAGCGCGTGACGTAGTAGTCCGCCGGTAACAGCAGCACCGGCAGACGATTGATGGTCGCGGTAGCCGCCCCCGTGATCATGTTCGTTGCGCCTGGGCCAACCGACGACGTGCAGGCGAGCGTTGAACGGCGCGCGGTGGCTTTGGCGTGTCCGATGGCCGTGTGGACCATGGATTGCTCGTGACGCGGCTGATAGTAAGGAAGGTTCTGCCCGTATTCCACCACGGCTTGGCTGAGGGTATGCACGTTGCCGTGTCCGAAGATGCCAAAGATGCCGGGGATCAGCCGCTGCTTCTGGCCATCGCGCTCGCTATATTGCACCTGAAGATATTTCACTAATGCCTGCGCCATGGTCAGGCGCTCGGTCTCGTTGCTGGTACTCATTGCCCGCTTCCTCCTGTTATTCTCATTCGCCGGCCTTCAGACTGGCTCGTGCGACGGCCTCGAGTGCACGCGTTCCCGTCGTCGACGCCCTGCTTGAAACCGGCAAGACGCGAGCGCAGATAAAAGTATGCCTCAGAAGGGGTTCTGATCACAACAGTCAGGGTCCACCCAGCAGCGGCTACGAGCGCACAATTATGTCTGGAGCATGGTGGAGGAGAGCAAGCAACGGAAGGATTCCCGCGCCTAGTTTGATGCTGATCTGCGCGAGCTTATTAGGTGTGCGGGCGAGAGGCCAGGAGGAGGGAGATCGGCCGTTGGCACGGCCGATTTTTAGCCCCACCCCGCGCTGGACCTCAAATCGTACTAGTACAGACGTACTTTTTTCGTACCGTTTGGGAAAAAGGTATTGCAACCTCCCTGAATTCAATGGTATTAAAGAACCTGATGCACCTAACGCCCGCGTCCGAGTTGAGAATGCAGGCGAGTTTTGGCTGGCAAAACCCAAACGGCTTTTACCTGATCTTGCTAGGACCGAAAAGAGAGGGGATTAGACGATGAAAATGAACCTAGTAAAGATGACCTCGATCAGCCTTTGGGCAGTTGGACTTGTTCGCAACAGCCCCGGTGGGGCCGGTGGAATGAGCACAGCAATCAGTAATTCGCTATTAAAGCGCGCTTCATTGCGGCGGATGCGCACGCCATTGATCACACTGTTTTTTCTTTGCGGGCTTCAGCCCGGATTCGTCGGGTCGTCGGCCCGCGGGGGGACCCTTCTCGTTCCAGCAGATCATCCGACGATCCAGGCGGCGATCAACGCGGCGATCCCGGGAGACGAAATCATCGTCGCTCCGGGCACATATTTCGAGACGATCAACTTTCTCGGCAAAGCAATCACGCTTCGTAGCGCCGACGGGCCCCAGCTCACAATCATCAACGGGTCGGGAGCGGGTTCCGTGGTGCAATGCGTGAACGGCGAGGGACCCGGCACGGTCCTCGAGGGCCTCACCATCACTGGCGGCAATGCCAACGAGGGTGGCGGAATGCTCAACATCGGCACCAGCCCCACCGTAAGGAACTGCATCTTTGAGAACAACACCGCTACGGACCGGGGCGGCGGCATGTACAACAGTTTCGGGAGTCCCACCGTCAGCGACACCACCTTCCGCCAAAATTCTTCCGGGGCGATGGGTGGTGGCATGTTCAATTTCGACGACGCCAGCCCTACGATCGACAACTGTCTTTTCACCGAGAACACCTCGAACAAGGGCGGGGGAATGCGCAATTACCTCCATGCCGATCCGATCGTGACCAACTCCGTCTTCAGTTACAACCACGCGGGATCAGAGGGCGGCGGCATGGACAACCGCAAGAACAGCGACGCCGTGGTCATGAATTGCAAGTTCATCGGCAACACCGCCGACTCAGGCGGCGGCATGCACAACTACGTCGGCAACGCAACCGAGGACAACGAGGAGCCTACCATCGTCAACTCCCTCTTTATTGGGAACATCGCGACATCGGGTGCCGGCATGCGGAACAACGATCCGAGCCCAATCATTACCAACTCCACTTTCGCGTTCAACGAAGGGTCCGGCATCTCCAGTCGTAATGGCAGTACGCCGAAGCTCACGAATTGCATTGTCTGGGGCAACACCGGCGGGTCCTTCAGCGGGGCGAACGCGCCGGAGGTGAGTTACAGCGACATCGAGGGCGATTTCCCTGGCATGGGAAACAAGGATGTCAATCCGCTGTTTGTCAACATCGCGGGACCGGATGGGGAGCCGGCGACCTTGGAGGACAATGACTATCGCCTGCAATTGACTTCAACCCTGATTGACGCCGGAACCAATTCAGCTCCGGCGCTGCCGGCAATCGATATCGACGGGAACCTTCGGATCGCCGGTGGGACGGTCGACATGGGCGCCTATGAGTTCGGCGACCCCTGCATTTCGGACGGTGACTGCAACGACGGTAGTCCTTGCACGGTCGACGCTTGCGTGGATGGGCTTTGCGATAACCAGCCTGCGTGCAACGACGGAGACCCCTGCACCGTCGACTCCTGCGACGCCGGCACCGGAACCTGTAGCTTCCCTCCCGACTCCTGCGACGACGGCGACGCCTGCACCGACGACAGCTGCGTTCTCGCAAGCGGTTGCGCGAATGACCCGGTGGATTGCGGATCTGAACAGATGTGCGTCGACGGTAATTGCATCCCAATTCCGTGCGACGGCGACGGTATCTGCGACGCAGGCGAGGACTGTGTCTCGTGCCCCAGCGACTGTGACGGGAAGCAGAACGGCTCGCCGTCAGCGCGATTCTGCTGCGGCAACACGCTCTGCGAGAGCGCCGAAGACAACTCGACCTGCGCGGTCGACTGCGGTCCCCCGCCCTTCTGTGGCAACGACTCCTGCGATCCCGGCGAGGACCCGTGCTCCTGCGCGACGGATTGCGGCAACCCACCCGGGAACGAGATCGGCTTGTGCGCCGACAATGTAGACAACGACTGCGATGAGTTAGTTGACTGTCTCGACTTGGATTGCCCAGTCTGCCCGGTCTGCGGTCAGGCGGACGACACGTGCACCCTCGATACAGACTGCTGCTCGAACAAGTGCCGCGGGCCGGAGGGCGGCCAGAGGTGCAAGAGCTGAGTGGCCTCTACGTCATTCGGCCTGCATCCGATATAACAAGATGCGGCTCGCGCACAGGCTCGCGACACGCGAATCGCACACCCTCGCAACGAGCGAAACCGAGCCGCGAACGCAAGTGAGCGGTCATTCGGGCCGTGACGGATGCTTGGCCTGTCACTGGCGTTTCAGGCTCTGTTCGTTGCTGTCGCACGGCCTGGCGACAAGCGATTTGGAACTAAAGTCCTAGTCCTTTCATCAAAGGTGCTATCCCAATCTACTGCTGAGGTACTAGAACTTAAAACATTTTTGTCCCGTTACGTTTTGACCTGTTGATTTCACTTGACTTTTAAGTGTGATTCGTTACATCCTAAATAACCCTGAGCCGGAAAGCTGGCTCCGGCTGAGCGACACGAAAGTCGACGTAGTAGTCGTGGACCCACAGAATCGGACGGCTCACTTCAATCTTGGAACTATCTTCGTACGCCAAGCAGAGCACTCCCAGGCGATTGATCATTTCGCGGCCGTCCTAGAAAGCAACTCCACAGACATCGAGGCGAACCGTGAACTAGCCAAATCGCTCTTGCAGGTCGGCCGGGATGACGAGGCGGTGACCTATCTTTCCAAAGCAGTGTCGTTGGCCCCCGGCGACGAAGCATCTCTCATAAGGCTGGCGGGTCTTCTGGTCAGAAGGAATCGCTATAAGGAAACGCTAGATCTGCTTGAAGACGCACACCGTCGGTTCCCGCAGCGAGTCCGAACGGCCAACGCATTGGCGCGGCTCTTAGCCGGCTGTCCGGACGCCGAATTGCGGAACGGACAGCGATCCCTTCGACTGGCCATGCAAGCGTACAATGCCACGAAGCTTCTCGACCACGGGGGAACCGTTGCCATGGCGTTAGCTCAGTTGGGACGTTGCCGGGAAGCGGCGGACTGGCAGCGCCGAATCCTTGGCGTGGCGGAACAAGCCAAAGAGGTCCGGTTGACAGCGAGACTAAGACGAGAACTAACCCGCTATGAGCGCGGAAATCCCTGCGCACCCGCCGCCCGCCAACCTGCGGTTTCCCCCTAGTAATCGAGTTCACCACGGACGGCCCGTAGGGTGTATGAGGGGCGGGGCCAAGCCGCTCCTAGCAACCGACCCAGTAGGGACGAACAATCCTGCTTGTCCCAGCCGCCGCCGGCAACCGACCCAGTAGGGACACTCCTGCTTGTCCCGTCCGTCGCCAGGCGGCTCTCATGATGTATCGGAGCCACGTTCACGGTACGTTCACGGGGCATGTCAGGCCGTCGCTAGGCGAGCCGATAACCATTCAGCGACTAAGTTTCACTCCTCTGTAGTACAGTGGGGAAATGCCGCCCCTAAGGTGGCAACAGGCACCTCGACTTCCCCGCCCCTGCGCTGCCGTCCTCGCAGCATTGAATTTCGCTGATCCCTCGGCGGAGCTGCTTGTCTCTTTGCCTGAAAACGAGTGGGATGAGGCCCTGCGTTTCTGCGACCGTTCCCAGCTCACGTTAGTCTTTGGGGATACCTGCCGATCTCATTTGCCCGACCGCGTCCGCGAGCGCATCGAACAGAATTTCACATCCAATTCGCAACGCCTCGGCCGCCTCAAGCAAGAGTATCTCCAGATCGCCGACTATCTCAATTCCCACGACGTCGACCACGTTGTCCTGAAGGGGTTTTTACAAGCCCCACGGTTTGTTCGGAACGCCCGGCTCCGCATGCAGTACGATCTGGACCTGCTGTGCTCACCGGAAGAAGTCCAGCAAGCCCAGAAGCTGCTCAGGGAACTCGGGTTCGACACCGTCCAGGGCCAAGAACGCCTACCCATCGACCACCTGCCTCCGATGGTACGCCGCACCGATTGGCACTGGAAGGGAGACTACTTCGATGCCGACATTCCTCCGATCGTCGAGCTGCACTTCCAGCTTTGGGACGAACGTACCGAGCGCATTCAGGTCACCGGATTGGACAAGTTCTGGCTTACGCGAACCCAGCAGCTTTTCGACAAAAGCCCGGTACCTGCCCTCGACCCGGTCAATCAGCTGGGCTACGCGGCGCTCCATGCGCTACGTCACCTGTTGCGCGGTGACCTAAAGCCCGCCCATGTCCTCGAGCTGGCCCATTTTCTCGAGAACCAGCGCAACAACCAAGAGCTATGGCGCCACTGGGAACAGTGGCACGATCCCCCCCTCCGACAGCTCGAGACGGTTTCTTATCTGCTCGCGGAAGCATGGTTTGGCTGCCGCCTCCCGCAAGCCATCCAAGCCGAGGCAGCTCGTCTGTCGCGCGACGTTCACGGCTGGTTTGCGGACTTCGCGGCCTCGCCACTGACGTCCCAGTATCGGCCGAACAAAGACGAACTTTGGCTGCACCTGGCGATGCTCCCCAGGCTCGGCGACCTTATTCGCGTCACTCGCCGCAAGCTGCTGCCCTTGCGTCTTCCCGGCCACGTCGACGCCATGTTCCTACCCGCCCAGCACATTACACCCTACCTCCGCTGGCGTAAATGGACCCGTTATGCGGCGTTCCTCGCCGGGCGACTCCGGTTCCACTGCACCTCGCTGCTGAGAATAGTACTCGTCGCGGCGCACAGAAAAGGACACCTCGGGAGGAGTATCGCCGCACGGCGCTAGAACGTAGCGAGGAAGTTGCCGCAGCTGCCAAAACCCTAGAGAGTTGACCAAAAACAGCATGCCGACCAAGAGCACGTGCCGCCCTCCGGCGGTCGGCTCCTTAGCACCAGCCTGTGGTGAAAGGGCACTGACGCAAGATGGGGCCATTCGGGTCCCACGCCGATCTCCCAACCGCTGTGGATTTACCCTGTAAGTACTTGTATTCATGTAAGTTATTGGAAATTGGCTTTGTTTGGTCATTTCGCCGTTGCCGTTGCTCGGGTCTCTGTTAGTTCCCTGCTCCGATCATTTTTGTTCCCGTGGTCGGTGTTTCCCGGGACACCTGCCTTAGTTCCCTGTCCTCCTCGCAGCCGGTGAAGCGATCGTGCACGTTTTCGCAACCGGGCCGTCTCGGCCGTCCCGAATGTCGACCGTAACCTATTGATTACCTGTCGGTTGTGGCAGATTGGCTTTGTTTCGTATTTCCCCCCTGTGCCCCAGCGTGATGTCGTTCTTCGCGGTCTCCTTCGCCATCGCCGGTGGGTCAAGTACGTTCCTCGGACGGTGAACGAACGGCTTCGGGCCGGAAACCGTGCGCATCCGGCGGGCCCGCGCCCTGACGAAGGTGTGAAAAAATGCTGGGACAGTCAGCCCGCGGCGGAGTCGTCATTGGGGACGGGGACAGGCACCCAGGACGGTTCCACGTTCGGGGGTCCGACAGGAAAAAACCCGGCCGTCTTCGTGGCGCGGACAAGGTTCGCTTGGTTGCCTGTCCCCATTCGGGCTTCTAGGACGCCGCTCGTGACAGTCCCTGATTTTTTCACACCTTGCTGTACCCGCGCCTCTCGCAAGTCATTGATAAAGCGTCCCGCCCACTCAGGCGCTGGGGATAGCCCCGGGTTTTTTCAAAGACTCTGACGGGCACGGCTCTTTCCGGTGCTCGACGCCGGCACTCCCTTTGCGATTCTTAACCCCGTCCAACCGGCTGAAAACAGCCGCGGCGCCGGACAAAGACAGCACAGGCCCCCTAGGCGTCCAGCCAAGAATCATATATGCCTCCGAGACCAATTTGACTCCGTATTCGGCCAGAAAAGGGCGCCGGGCGGGGTCAAAAGATGGCCTAGCGGTAGGCTAGCGGGCGATTTTCGTCACCTGGCGGTGGGTTGGCAGTCGAGTGGGGCGGCGATGGGGGTGTTCTGCTTGATGGTTAAGTCTTCTGCATTGTGAGACATAGCAGCGTTCCCAGCCGCCCGGAGAAATGGCGGTGGCAGAAAGTGGCGGAAATACGAGGGTCATCCCTCCGAGATTCCGCTTTCTGGGCCCCGTACCAGAATAGGGGACGGATTGGGGGTTAGAAGGGACCCAGGGGCCTAAGTCGTTGAGGCGGCGAGGAGAAAAAATGTGAAAAGTCTGTGACGGCGTTTTGCGGGAGTAGTCAGAAGCGTCCTCGAGACCTGATTTTCCGTGCCAAAACCGTCTTGTAGCGCAGTCCCAGCGCAAGGAAAACGCGCCTAGCGAATAGTGGGGAGTGGCCAGGGAGAGCGGGATCGGCCGTTGGCACGGCCGATTTTTGCCCCACCCCAGGCCCCGCTCGGCCGCTGGAAGCGACCGAGCGCCGAAGGAACGACCGGTGCGCGGGGCGACCGGTGTCGGTAAGAGTACCGGATCTTCGTGGCGAAGGACCGGCAAGAGTGGCGGTCGAGCGCCGACCGGGATCCAAGAGCTGATGGGCACTCGACAATCTCGATGACGATGAAGTACGTCCACCCCACTCCGCAGCACAAACGGCGGGCGATGGCCCGTTTTGAGCGTCACAGTCGCCTCATACTGGTAGCATGAAAGCGGCGTAAGTCTTTGCGGAGGAATGGCCGAGTGGTCGAAGGCGGCGGTCTTGAAAACCGCTGGCGGGGTAACTCGCCCGGGGGTTCGAATCCCTCTTCCTCCGCCATTTCAATGGCTTACAGGCTGGTCCACCCGACCACAAGTCCGCGTTCTCCGTACATTGCAACCATTCTGCAACCATAGCTACTTTCCGGCGCAAAAGGGAGAAACTGCGTGCCGGCTGGGTACAGTCAGCCAATTTCGCGTGTGGATGCGACCGTAAGTTGTTGATTTCTTGAAGGCGCGAAATTGGTGACAGTCCCCGCCCCGAGCGGTACACGTATTTTGCGCCGGAAAGTAGCTAGGTTTTCCCGTAGGACTGTGCTTGAAACAATCTAGCTGCTTGAAGACTACGAACACCCAGGAATCGACCGTTTTCTACTCGAACAAGCGTACTCTCAAGAACGATTGGCGTGTACAGGCGGCTTCCCTCGGCCGCAGTGAAGAGCCACGCCGTTCGGCTCGCATCGAGTGTTTCCATTTCCTTTGGTTCATCGTTCTTAGATCACCTTTGTGGCTCAAGCATTTGATTCTCATAACCCTTCACATGCCCAAGACGATCAACCAGAGAATTCTCTTCGCTCCCCGGCTGCGTAATTAGAAGTCAACTGTTCCCTAGCCCTGAGCACACTCCATTTTGGAGAGTGCTCCATCTACGAAATGTTGGGTAGAATGGTTCCGGTGCGCTGGGAAGTTCCGATATACGGGCTCCTGAGACTCGCCCCCTCGACTCTATTGCGTTTAACCCAGGATTTCCATTTTGGCCCTGGCACGGTGAAAGTATACACCCGCGCTGCCCCGAATACCACGTCTTTTCGCGCTGAACCCTGCACATGACCTCCGCCGGTAGGCGCCAGGGCTCGTCCATCCGCTCACAGACGTTGATTGAGCGGCCTGAACGGCGCTCCGGCCGACACTGCTCCTTGCGAAATCTTTTGGAGCCGAAAACTGTTGATCCTCGCCCGGTCAACGCTACCCGCTTGGCAGCGGCAGCGCCCAGATCCTGTGCAGCATGTCGCCGAACAGCCTGCGGTTCAGATACCCCTCGGCCAGCAGCAGCCAGTAATACCGCGCGTGCTTGACCAGCCGACCGCCGGTCTTCATCAACCTGTGTTGCAAGCTCGTCAGCGACCAACTCTTGATCCTGTTCGGCAGTCCGAGCCGCCGCCACAAGTTGCCCAGGTTGTAGGCCAGCACGCTCAGTTGTAGCCGTACCTCGTTCGCCCGGAACCGATGGCACGACAGCCTTGTCCAATGCGTGGCCTGTTTGCCTTCCTTGATCCACTGCTCCGCCGTGCCGCGCTTGTTGTAGAAGCGCACCACCGAGCGGCTTGGCAAGCTCATGCTCGTCACGATGAATCCGACCCGCGGGAACAGCTCGCCCTGGTGATGCTCGACCTTGGCGACGATCCGCCTCGCCTGCGACCAACTCTCCGCCTGATAGCGAAAACTCTTGTAGCGCACCAAGGGCTTCCGGGAGGGCCTTCCCGGCGGCCGAAACAAGATGTCTTCGATCTCCAACTCCAGGCTCTTGTTGGCCGGAATGCGAATGGCGTACTGTACTCCGCGTTCCTCCGAAGCCTCATAAACTTCCGGCTTGGCAAAGGCCGCATCGCCCCGGAAGGCGACCTGCTTGCCCGCAGCCTGTTGGCGCTCGATCTCCGGCAACAATAGCTCATCCCAGTCCTCGGCGCTGTGCACGTTGCCGGGACGCAGCTTGGCAGCGAGGCAATCACCATGACCGTTGAACAAAAGTAACGGGTGATAGCAGACCGACTCGAAGTGTCCGTTGTAGGCACTGCCTTCCTGTTGGCCATGGACCGGACTCTCGGTGGAGTCCATGTCCAGAACGACCCGCTCGGAGTCGTCGAACGCTTCCGCTTGCCCGACCAGCTCTCGGTTCAGCGCCATCAGCCCCAGCAGGTTCTCTTCGCTCGCCAGCATCTCCGTCTCGAAGCTGTGCAGCGTCGAGGTCAAGGCCGCACCGCGATCCCAGATCTTCTGCGAACCGATCAGCCGAAACGTCGGATCGATCGAAACCCGCTCGGCGTCGTTGAGGTCCTCGTAGCCCGCCAAGCGGCTGTAGACCGACTGCCGCAACAGATCAGCGAGCGTGAACTGCTTGTTTGTGCCTTGCCGGGAGTCGCTGAGATGCTCGTCAATCAGTTCTCCGAGACCGAGCCGTTCGTCCAGTTCGCGAACCAAAATCAGGCCACCGTCGGAAGTGACGTGCGATCCCTGGAAATCGACTTTCAACAAGCCGTTGAAACTTAGCTGGAATGGCTTGGTTTGTTTTTCACCCATTGGGTGTTGGCCTCCCTGGCGTCCTCATCGGGCTCTAGCCCCTATGAATAAAGACGCTCAAGGCCGCTGGAAGGTCGGGATGTCAAACACCAAATTGAAAATGCGGGTTAACATGTCGAACTGGCTCACCGAACGGCAACTCGTAGAACTGCAGCGTGGCTATCAGAAGAGAGTCGAAACGCCGGTACCGACGCAAGTTGTTTCCAGCGGCGAGTGTTTCCCGCCTCCTCAAACCCGGCGACAGGCTCAAGTGGAGTCCCTCATTCATGAACACGCCGACATGTATTCCACTCGGCAGGGAATGCACCTCGCCCGGTACCTCCGGTCGCGGTGTGGAATGGCTGTTGCCTTCCTGGCAATGAACCAGGTCTATGGAGACATCTACACTAACGCGGAGCGCCCGCTCTCCCGTTCCGGCTGAACCGGCACACGTGAAGCTGGTGCTGCGACGAGCAGCCCCAGTTTTCAAAGTGCTTGACCGTAGCGAAGAGCAGGGTCCAGAATCTGTACATTCCAACATGCGGTCGCCGGGGAAGCTAGGAGTAACAATGTCTTCCCTGACGGGTCTTTGGTCGTTGGTAACGCGCTGGTTCGGATTGGCTAGGTGTACTTGGGTCGTTTAGGAACGGAGTGAGTGATGCAGACTAGCAATCGCGGGAACCGAATCTCGCGCAGAGCCCTGCTGAGCGGCCTGGCGGCTACAACGCTCTGTCCTGCCGCCACTAAACCCGTTGGGCTCAGCTTCGGCACATACGGTCTGCGGATGTTTTCCTGGGAAGAGGCGCTCGAGCTGGTCGCCTCTAGCGGCTACGACGGTGTGGAAATCGCCCTCTTGCCGGGCTGGCCCACCGAACCCAAACTGCTTTCCAGCAGCGAGCGCACTAGACTTCGGCGCGCGCTCGGGGACCTTGGCTTAGAACTGCCTGCTGTCTCCGGAAACCTGTGGGCGTTGCACCCCACGCAGTCACACCAGGAGAACCTCGACCACCTGCGGCGGGCGATCGACTTGGGTGCCGACCTGTCGCCCGGCAAGCCGCCCATTTTCGGAACCGGGCTCGGCCGCAAGACGGACGAGTGGGACGCCGTCAGGTACCGCATGGTAGACGAAGTCGGCGACTGGGCCCGTGTCGGGGCCGACGGAAAGACGGTTATCTGCTGTAAGCCTCACGCGGGCAACGCCGTCCACAATGTGGAGCGCATTCTCTGGCTCATCGAGCAGGTCGACAGCCCTTACCTACGCTGCACCTACGACTACAGCCATCTCTCGCTCGCGGGCCATGACCTGGTCCAATCGCTGGAGGATCTGCTGCCGGTAAGCCCCAA
Source organism: Bryobacterales bacterium (assembly GCA_965222095.1). Taxonomy (GTDB): domain Bacteria; phylum Acidobacteriota; class Terriglobia; order Bryobacterales; family UBA6623. Next base: position 877,388 of record CBDCTD010000001.1, on the reverse strand, counting down.
CATCCATGTGAAAGACGCCAAGGGAACGCCTCCGGATCACCGTTACCTGCTACCCGGCGACGGCACGACCGACTACGTCGAGCTCTTCCGCCAACTGCGGAAGCACAGCTACGGCGGCTTCGTGACCGTCGAGGTCAGTGTCCATATTCACGGAGAGCCGGACTACGAACCCATTGCCACGGTGAAACTGTGCTACCAGCGGATGGCCGCCGCCTTCGAAAAGGCGGGACTGCCCCGGCCATGAGGCGCTCTTACTCGGTCCCGCCGACCCAGATCCGTCGATAGCCAATTTGCGTGGTCACCATACGTGTATTTTAGGATTGCTTCAAAGCTTCAACAGTGGCCGGAGCGGAAAACGCGATCAAACACCAGGCAACCGACATACGGATCAGAAAGCCGCCTGGAACGACCCACAAAAACGAGATATTTTCCGCCAGCCCGAACCAATCCTTGCCGAAGCTCACCAGAATTCTTCGCCCCATGAGCGTAACGGCCGATCAGGAGCGAGGCTACTACGATCAGGCCTACGCGGCTCACCTCGAAGCCGACGACGGCGCTCTCCGCATCGACCGGCAGATCCTCGCGGGTCAATTTGACGACCCGGCCAGCCCGTGCTTCGAACGCCGGCTGCTCTATCACACGGCCCTGAAGGAGCTGCTTGCCGAATCCGTGAAGGGGCGCCGCGTACTGGATTACGGCTGCGGGCTCGGCGACTGGGGTGTCATGTTGGCCGTCGAAGGGGCAGCCGTGACCTTGCTGGATCTTTCGCCTATCGCCATCGAGGTAGCTCTGCGACGCGCTCGGGCAAGCGGGGTCGGTGAGTCCGTGCGCGGCTTTGCTCGCGACGCCAGCGACCTCGGCTGCTTCGGCGACGGCGAGTTTGACCTTGTCTTCGCTTGCGCCGCGGTCCATCACACACTCAAGTACGGCCAGGCTTTCGACGAACTCTTGCGTGTGCTCAAGTCGGGGGGACGGTTGGTGCTGGCCGAGGGCTGGGGGAACAATCCCCTGCTTGACGCTGCGCGCCGTCTGCGGTGGCGGTTCGGCCGAGAGCCGGCCGAAGCGGGCGAAGGCGTCATCTTCAACGAAGGCGACGTCGAGCGATTGCGACAGCGCATGCGCAAGGTCGAAGTCACGCCTCTAAACCTATTGGCCATGGCGAAGCGTTTGTTCCGCGGCCGTTTCGAACGACCCGCTCTTCGGGGGATACTGAGGGGCCTCGAAAGCACGGATCGGGCCCTGCTGGCGGTGCTGCCCGGGCTGCGCCGCTATTGCGGCGAAGCGGTTGTTGTTGCGGAGAAATGATAGGGCGGATCGCGCGCCACTGATCTTCGCCCTTCAGTAGCGGCTGGAAGTCAAGGCTCCTACGAAGCTCCTCGACCGGGTTGGAGGCGCGTTGTCCACGAATCCCCTGTCTGCCGCGATTTGGGTTGATTAGCAGCCCGTGGTGAGAGTCCTTCGTCGCAAAACATGGTACAGTCACCGATTTCCGTCCTCTAACCCATACTGGAAACTAAGCTGCGGCAGAACCGAAAATCGGATGACAGTCCCTATTTTTTGCCGAACCTAGCTTCTACCACGGGCTGTTAGGCCCTTCCCATCTACGAACGCTCTAGCGGAACGTTTGCGAATGTCCTAGCAGCTCGTGGTGGACATAGCATCGGCGAAGAACACGATCCTTGCGTATGGGCAGCTCGGAAACAGGTGTCGGTAGGAGTACCGACACCTCGACTTTGGCGTTTTGAAAGCAGGTTCGAGGCGGAGACAGGAGGGGCAAGAGGTTCAAGGGGAAGCATAAAGCAAGGCGGTGGGGAGGGCTGCGCTGAGTTTTTGGGGGGTTGGAGTGGGCGAGGGGTTGGACGGGAAGCCGCAGAAACGACGCAAGCCTTCGCCCCACAGCTCGGCCCGCAGGTGCTGGATCAGATCGAGCGTCGTGGCGCGGGGCTTCGAGCGGCGCGCGCGCCATTTCGGGGGCGGCAGGGCGTCGGGGAAGCCCGCCGGGCCCCAAGTCTGGCGCGCCGCCAGCAACAACCAGGCGTAAGCAGCCACGATCAACTGCGGCACCGCTTCGACCGAGCGAGGATGTCTGACCTGCGCCTGTCCTACCCCCAACAGCGTCTTTTCGTCGCGGAAGTTGACCTCGATGTCCCAGCGCCAGACGTAGTGCTCGACGATCTGCTGGGGCGACAAGTCGGGATCGGTAGCGATCAGATAAGCGGGCCGGCGATACAGCAGGCGCGAGCCTTGGCGGGGCCGATAGCGCAGCGGGGCGATGATGACTAAACACAGATCGCAGTTCCCGCCGGCGGGACGCCAGCGCAGCCGAGTCAAGGTCTTGATGCGGAAGCGATGCCGCTTGCCGGCGGCGTAGGCGGTGACGATTTGCCAGCGAACGCTGTCATCCTGGCGCAGTTGTTCGGGAGTGGGAGCCCGCTCGCCATAACGGCGGCGGCGGCCCGTGGCGGCTGCTTGGCCGGTCGGCAAGTAGTAGAGCTTGGCGTCTTGGCGGATGCGACCGATCAGCACGGTCTGGGGCGGCAGGTTTTTCAACACCGTGCGGTTGGTGAAGCGGCCGTCGACGAGCACTTCGAGTCGCCGCGAGGCATCGTCTTGCTCCAACTTCTGCCGCAGGGCGTGCAGGCGTTCGGCGCCCCGCTGGGCGAGCGAGGCGCGGCGGCAGGCGAGGCGGTATTGTTGTTGCTCCTGCTCAGGGGCGTTTCGCCGTGGTGTGGGTGGGGTCGGGGCGTGTTGGAAATCGAGCGGGATCAGGCGCGCCGCTGGGGGGTCGGCGCCGCCGGGCACAGCGGCCGAGATCTGGATGACGCGCTGAGCGCGAATCAGGTTGGTTTGGAAGGGCGGTCCCAGCGGATCGCGCCGCCAGGCGACGCCGGGAGTTTTGGCGCCCCGCTTGGGCAGCAGTGAGTCATCGAGTGCGACCACCAGAGGTGCGGTGGGGGACAGTTGCTCGAGCACTCCGCGGCGGACCACGCCGAACAGGTCTGGGGCCTCGACCCGGGCCTGGGAGAAGAGCCGATAGACGGCCGACCAGTCCTGGAAGCTGTCGCCGGCGGTGTGCAGCAACCCAGTCACGGTGTGGCGGCCGAGACAGACCAAGGCGCTCAGCATCAGGCTTTGGATCTTTTCTTGGACCCGCTGTTGGCGGCGGCCCTGGAGCGCTTGGCGGGCGAGGGCTTCGAGCTGGTCGAGGAGCCTCGGGGCGGAGTCTTTTTTTTTAACGCCGAGGGGGGCGGGTGCCGACGGTTCAACACCAGTTGGGAGCGGTCTTCGATGACCCACTCGACGGTTTCACCGCGCGAGAATTCCAGCGCCTGGGCCAAGGCGGAAGGGAAGTTGACGTACCACTGCTGACTGGCTTCGCGCTTAATGAGTTGGACTTTGGTGGGGTAACCCATGTCGTCTCCTTATCTAGTTATATAACTAGATACCAGAATACCCCACAATGTTTCGACCCAGCAAGGGTTTTTATCCCCTTGGCCCGCTCTCGTCCTCTTAAATGTGGGAATCTATCTAGTCAAACGCCAAACTCGAGGGGCGCGATGAATCGCGCCCGCTCGCCGACAGACTGTACGTTGAGCAATGTGCACGAAGTGTTGCCGCGCGCCATAACCGCCGGGCCTTTCGCACCATCCTCCGTGGCCGTGGGAGCCATGTAGCGTGGATCTACGCGGGCGCTTGACTCTCTCGCCTTTTTCACCGGTTCGTCGCCCGCCAGATCCGCGGCTTTTTGACTTTCATCCAACACAACAACCTGCCCTGGAGAAACCCTAACTGCTTTCCGGTGCGAAATACGCTTGCGGCTCGCGGCGGGGACTGTCACCAATTTCGCGCGTACAAAGAATCGACAAGTTGCGGAGGTGTCCGGTCGCGAAATTGGCTGACTGTCCCAAGCCACCCATGCTAACTGGCCTCACTTCTCCGTATTCCTAACTACTCCCTGCCCTCGCTATCATGTTGCCTATGGTGGAACCCGGGATCTCACTCGAACGAAAGCTCGTCGTCTCCAAGGAAGACTCGATCACCTTTTTGGGAACCGACGTGAAGCCGTCACTGGCGACACCGGCGATGATCGCGAGAATGGAAATCACGGCCCACGACGCGGTGCAGCCTCACCTCGAAGAAGGTCAGGACAGCGTGGGCACCCGTGTTAACGTCGAACACCTGGCTGCGACCCCGCTTGCTGCCGAGGTTACGTATCGTGCCAAGCTCACGACAGTCGATGGGCGGCGGCTGACGTTCGAGGTCGAAGCCTCCGACGAACGGGAAGTCGTCGGCCGTGGTACGCACGAGCGATTCATCATCGACGTCGAGCGCTTTGCCGCCGGCTTGAGGAAGAAATTCGGACAGGAATAATGAAACCAGATGAACGCATATTCAACCCGTCGGCTGATTTGCAAACGACCAGGTCTCCCGTAAGTGCATCGACTCAGTCGGGCGGTCCGACCCTGAATCGATTCAGCCACCTGAGCGTGTGGCTGATGCTCGCAGCCTGGGTGTTTGGGGTGAACCTCCTGACGGCCCAGCCGAGCCATCGGCCGAAGACTCTCGGTCCAAAGTGGGTCTCCTTGTTCAATGGCAAAGATCTCAGCGGATGGCGCGAAATCGGTCACGAAAAGTGGACCGTGGAGGACGGCGCGGTCTACGGCATGGGAGTCACGGACGAATACGGCTACCTGGCCACCGAGAAAACCTAGAAAGACTTTCACCTTTTTCTGCGCTTCAAATGCGAGGCCGATGGCAATAGTGGCGTCTACCTGCACACCGAATTCGACGACGATACGCCGGACGTCACCGCCGGCCGCCAGATCGAGATCGACCGCGGCGTCGGTCATCACACGGGCGGCATTTACGGGGACGGGAAGGGCTGGATCGTCTGGCCCGCCCCCGAACTCGAAACCGTCATCAAACCCTTCGCCTGGAATGATCTCTTGATCAAGGTCGAAGGCAACCGCTACCGCACCTACCTAAACAATGTCCAGATGATCGATTACACATACCCCTCGCCGAGCTCGACCGAGGGGGTCATCGCACTCCAGTTGCACTCGGGCGGTGATGGCCGCATGCGGTTCAAAGACATTTGGCTCCGGGATTTGACGGGGCGGTGAGTTGGTGAACTCGCCCTCTCGTTCACCAGCGCCTGCACCGCAAACGGAGTCGCAATCAACGAGTCGTCTTCCTTGACGAGATCTTCTGGGTTGGACCAGCTTCCGTCCGGAGCTTGTTCGGTTTGAAGAGACCGTGAGACAGACTCCGGCTGAGAAACTCCTAACGAGTCTCGCAAATTATGATTGCATGGCCCGTGTTCAGACTGTAGGGGCGAAGCATGCTGTGCCCGTGCTCCAAGGTCACTGTATTTCGCGAGCCTCAATAGTTCCCGGAAGGCCTTTGTCGCGGAGGCGGCATAGTAGAAGCGCAGGCTGGCCGGCCAACGTTTGTAAGCTTCCCCGACGAAGCCAGTGGCTCGGTCGGACAGGTGATGTGACTCCAGCCAACGCCTTGCGGCCCGCACGCGCTCATCGGCTCGAGAGCGGCCCATCGCCAGCAGCACAAGGATTCCATCGGCGGTGGCGGTTCCGTAGCTTCGATAACGATCACCGTCCGGTCCCGCTTTGTTGGCGTCGAGTACCACGGTCGAGAAGTAGAAGCCGCCGTCTTGGGCGTCCGGCCGGGTAGGGTCGAAGTTGTGGCAGCGCTCGACGTACACCGCAGCCTTCCAGAATGCCGGGTCACTAGGAGGAACCTCGGCAGCGGAAAGCGCTTCCAGTACATGACGGGTCATCGAAAGATCGACATGACCGGGGTTAGGCGGTACCCGGGGTCGTAGGGAGAGCACCATCTTCCGTCGGCTGGCGATCGCTCGTCATTCGGCAGTTTCGTGATGGTGAACGCCATCCGGATGGCCCGGCTTAGCCACTTCCGACGCGGCTCCGGAAGAACCTCTATTGAGTTTCGCAGAATATAGTGACAGGCTAGAAAAGAACCGAGACTTACATCGGTTTTCTCCTTGACGAGTTGTGAAACAGGGGGGTAGAACCATTCTTATTATTAGTCCTCGATGCATGCTTCGCGGATCATTCAGCTTCCTCATCACCGAGGCTTTCTTCGTTCCTGGACGGACAGTAACTGGTACTCCCGTGCCAGACGCTTGTGCTCATTGTGTTCGTCAGAGCGTCCGGTGGCTGGGGCGAGGCGGGCGAGCAATCGGTGAGTCCCGACCAGCTTATTGTAATGTGGCTCCCGGCCACGGTGAAGTTCACTTCCATCGGCAGCCGCTTCCAAAAAACCGTTCAAAAAACTTCGTAACGGCTCCCTCAGGACGTCGGGGCCTGGCGGTAGCTGCTCGGACGTCAACATAAACATCTGTTCCCGATAGGCCGGGTGGCTTATGGCGAGGCGTAACCACGCTCCAATCAGCGTCGCCACGATGACGAGCGCTAAGACCAAGTCGAGCTGGAATCTTGAAGACTGCTTCAAACGGTACCTTCGAAGCACTCCCACCTTCTTGTCGACTCTACTAGGCCACAGCGGGTCCTAAGCCAGGATTTCCGATTTAGCTGCTCTGACGGCACGAGTCTACACCCTCACCCGGCGAAGCGCAACCATTTCTCCACCCGGTAGAGGCGGCGGCTGAGGCGGGACCGATCGAGCCCCCTTCTTGCCCCTCATGGGGGCTGATCCGCCGCTGCGAAGTCAATTTCGCAGACACCCCTCCGAGCTTCCGTCCTCAGTACACAGATTTCGCATTCGCCAAGTGCGGTGCTACCCGCCCGGCACAGGCAGCGCCCAGATCCTCCGCAGCATGTCGCCAAACAGCCGCCGGTTCAGATGTCCCTCCGCGAACAAGAGCCAGTAATACCGCGCGTGTTTAATCAGCCGACCGCCGGTCTTCATCAACCGGTGCTGCAAGCTCGTCAGCGACCAGCTCTTGATCCGTTGCGGCAGCCCGAGCCTCCGCCATAGGTTCCCCAGGTTGTAGGCCAGCACGCTCAGTTGTAGCCGTACCTCGTTGGCCCGAAAGCGATGGCACGACAGCCGCGTCCAGTGCGTGGCCTGCTTACCTTCTTTGATCCACTGCTCCGCCGTGCCGCGCTTGTTGTAGAAACGCACCACCGAACGGCTCGGCAAGCTCATGCTGGTCACAACGAATCCGACGCGCGGGAATAGCTCGCCCTGATGGTGCTCGACCTTGGCCACGATGCGCCGAGGTTGGGACCAACTCTCCGCCTGATAGCGAAAACTCTTGTAGCGCACCAGCGGCTTGCGGGAGGGCCTTCCCGGTGGCCGAAACAGGATGTCTTCGATCTCCAGCTCCAGGCTCTTGTTGGCCGGAATGCGGATCGCATAGTCCGCGCCGCGCTCCTCCAGCGCCTCGTAGATCTCCGGCTTGGCAAAGGCGGCATCGGCGCGCAAAGTGACCTGCTTGCCTTCGGCCTGTTGGCGCTCGATCTCCGGCAGTAGCAGCTCGCCCCAGTCCTCGGCGCTGTGCACGTTGCCGGGACGCAGCTTCGCCGCCAGACAATCGCCGTGCTGATTGAACAGCAACAGCGGGTGATAGCAGACCGATTCGAAGTGTCCGTTGTAGGCACTGCCTTCCTGTTGGCCATGGACCGGACTCTCGGTGGAGTCCATGTCCAGAACGACCCGCTCGGAGTCGTCGAACGCCTCCCCTTGCCCGACCAGCCCTCGGTTCAGCGCCATCAGCCCCAGCAGGTTCTCTTCGCTCGCCAGCATCTCCGTCTCGAAGCCGTGCAGCGTCGAGGTCAAGGCCGCACCGCGATCCCAGATCTTCTGCGAACCGATCAGCCGAAACGTCGGATCGATCGAAATCCGCTCGGCGTCGTTGAGGTCCTCGTAGCCCGCCAAGCGGCTGTAGACCGACTGCCGCAACAGATCAGCGAGCGTGAACTGCTTGTTTGTGCCTTGCCGGGAGTCGCTGAGATGCTCGTTGATCAACTTGCCGAGTCCGAGTCGCTCGTCCAACTCGCGGACTAGCAGCAGGCCGCCGTCGGAAGTGACGTGCGATCCTTGGAAATCGACTTTCAACAAGCCGTTGAAACTTAGCTGGAATGGCTTGGTTTGTTTTTCACCCATTGGGTGTCGGCCTCCATGGCGTCCTCATCGGGATCTAGCCCCTATGAATAAAGACGCTGAAGGCCGCTGGAAGGTCGGGAGGTCATACATCAAATTGAAAATGCGGGCTAAGAAATCGAGTCCCTAGTAGTCCATGTTATCTAGTCTGGTTTGGGACTGCCCACTTTTGACAGCAAACCCCTCACTTCTTTGCTGACACCCAACGAAGGCCCGTTGCGTCAGCGGTATGCACATCTTGACGCGGTCATCGGCAGCTTTGCGTTCTGCGCCGTCTTTGACGAGCGTCGGCCGGAACGGATCTAGACCCACCTACAGGACTTTCCTGCCCGGAGTGTGGCGCCCAGAAGGTCCGCTCGGTGGGGCGATTCTACAACAAGCGTGGCCGCGCCGAGCAGTGGATCAAGGAAGGTAAGGAGGCGGCGCACTGGACGCGGTTGTCGTGCCATCGCTTCCGGGCCAACAAAGTGTGGCGGCGGCTGGGACTGCCGTCGGACGAGAATTGCTCGCGTTCCGCGGAGCAGGTCGTATACGCTTTGAGAGACGGATGTCGAAATCGGAAATTCCGGATCCCATGAGTTCGGCGAAGCTCACCGTCAAACACTGTCACTCGCCTGTTACGATCAAGTACTCGGATTCTGTAAAGTGGGAGCTCAACGTGTTTGACGACGCACAGGTCTCCAACAGCCTTTCTCTAGTCGTCCTTCAGCACGTCCCTAATCATCCGAACGAGACGAAAAAACCCTTGACGCAGTTGGCCACAACAGTGGCGAGCGGTCAAACAAGTTTGGATACCAACTGACAAGTCAGGCCGCGAGTTGACAGTTCTTTCAGATTCACAGACGACCAAAGGAGGAGAGCGTTGAGTCCTACGACGCTCAAGACGGATGAGCAACCCTCTGGTCCCTCCGACTTGGGCGGTCCCGGTCCGCCCGATATGTATAGATCTTTTCTGGGTTTCTGCATTCTGATCGTCCTTTTCGTCGGTTGTGGGCAAACTGCTAAGCAGCCTCCCAAAACAGTTATTTTGCTCTCCGTAGATACTTTGAATCGGTCAGCACTGCGCGCTTTCGAAGCCGGTGCGTCTGAGCACCCCAATCTCGACCAGTTCGCAGCTCAAGCCGTGCGTTTCACGAACGCCTATTCAACGGCGTCGTGGACTCTGCCCGCTCACAGATCTCTTCTGACAGGTCTATACCCTGATCGATACGCCCGCGCCGCGCATTCAGGGCGGTTACGAACATTGGCTCGAACCCTCCGAGAGAACGGATTCGAAACGGTAGCTTTTACCGACCAGGGTTTTGTCCATGATACATTCGGACATTCAGAGGGGTTCGACCGTTACGATGGGAGGTTGAACTCTTCCCCTTCGTCGGACGTGACTTTGCCCCGGGATGGAAACCCCAACCAGCCGTGCGGAGCGAATCTTTTCGATCGTGCAATTGCTCTTTTGTCTACGCGAGCCGCTGACGCGCCGCCGCTGTTCTTATTTCTACACAGCTTCGCGGTGCACAATTACTTTAAGCAAAACAGCTGGGCCCTCGAGTTCCTGGGCATGAAGCGGCATATGACCGTCAAGTATCTCGACTGTCTTCACGGTGCTGATTGTGGGGACGAAGCTTGGCACCGCATGAAGGGACTCTACGCCGCTGAGCTGGCAAATTTTGACACCGGATTCGGAAAACTGCTTGAGGCCATTTCATCCTCCGGGCAGCGGGACCGCACGGCACTGTTTCTGGTGTCCGATCACGGCGAGGGGTTCGATCCGGCTGGTGGCAGGATCCATCACGCTGGCCGGCTCCACGAGGACATTATTCGCATACCTATTCTGGTTAACGGGCCGGGAATGAGACCGCGCGCATGCCCGGACCCTATCTCTCTTGTCGACATAGCGCCCACGATTATCGAGTTGCTTGGCCTGGAAGTGCCGGCGGGACTCGACGGAGAATCGTTCGCTCAGTCCCTTTATACGGACGTCCGTGGGCCGTCGAGAACGCTTTATGCGATGGAATACTCCTACCAGTGGGAAGCCGGGAAGCGCCGGAGAGTACGGGGTCGTGGGAGATTGGACGGATTCGGAAACTTGCTTGAGGCCCCGTAATTCTCGCCGTCATTCGAGGACGCTATTGGTTCATCCGTGGACCAGGTGACAACGAAGAAGTGTACGACATGGAAACCGATCCCCACCAAGTGGAGAATCGACTCAAACACATCGCCGGATCAGCTTTGTTGGCCGGACTTCGTGCCGCCGCCTCCGCGCGCGGACACGTCCCTGAGGATCCTGAAACGATCCCAAAAGATCCAGAGCTAACCAAGCAGCTAAAATCGTTAGGCTATGTCCATTGAACCTAACCACGGTAGTTGGTCCATTTCGAGCTGCCGCAACCCTTCGACGAAACGTAAGTTGGGACTACCGGCCCGACTAGGTACCAAAGTAGCGACTTTCTTTGAGGGAGATGATCCAGTGTCGACAAAGTGCATCGACGGTTTCAACAAATCCAATGAAGACCCTTCGCGCGGAAAGATTAGGCGAGCGATTGTCGATGATCATCCGCCCTTTCGTGATGCGCTCCGAACCGTTCTTTCCTCTGATCCGGATATAGAAACTGTGGCCGAGCTTGGAAACGGCCGTGGTGTTCTTCGAATGATTCTTGAGCGGAAGCCCGACGTTCTGTTGCTGGATCTCATGATGCCCGAAGTCGACGGTATTTCCGCTCTCAAACAGATTCAGGAGTCACCGCACGACGTCAAGACGATCGTGCTGACGGAGTCGGACGACGAAGGCATGCAGATCCTGGCTATGAAACTTGGCGCTTCTGGATATGTGGTGAAGACGAGCGAACCTGACCTCTTGGTCGAGGCTATTCGTAAAGTGAACGAGGGTGAGATTCGGCTCGATAGCCAGGGGCTGACGGCGGTCATGCAGGCGGTAGTGGAGCGCGAGGATGCAGCGGTGGCGTTAAGCGTGCGCCAGAGAGTGATAGTTTGGCTACTTTGCCAAGGTCTAACCAACCGTGAAATCGGCGCTCGGCTGTTCATTTGCGAACAGACAGTAAAGAGCCATCTTCATCGCGTTTTCAGGAAGGTCGGCGTGGCGAACCGTTTGCAACTAGTTCAATACGCGATTCAGTCCAACATGCAACTCCGCCCGAACCCCGGAGCGGGTGTATTGGAAGGAGTTCCTACTCAACCGTCTCGCGAGGTTTAGCAGCTACCGGCTCTTGATCTTGAAAGTCGATCTCGACATTCCACAGACGGATCCTCCGCTCCCGCTCAACGTACATCTTCGTCTTCGAGAGCGTCTCACCGCACAATCGGCCGCAGCCTTGCGCATGCTACTGGCCAGCCAGAACCGCGAGCCAATCTGACCCCTTGCTACCCTGCGCGAAGACTAACTTCACTGGGATCAGTACGGCTCCGCGCTGGGCGGAAGATCAGCCCCTTGCGGCGTAGACAATGCAGGACGTAAGCTCTCGTGACCGCCACGGCGCTCAGCGCAGGGCTACCTAAGGGATACTCTTGGTATACCTTTGGGATACCGAGTTGGGCGATCGGGCTGCCTCGTCAAAGCCGTGATTAAGGATTACGCCGTACAACGCGAGGAAACGTGCGGCCCGGCGAGTAAGTCCCCAAGAGCAGGCGCGTACTCCCAAGGGTGGTGCTTCTCGAGCCACCTCGCCGAGGCAAGCCACCTCCCTTCGCTTTGAGCGGCCACGGAAGTGGCCCCGCCGTATTCTCCAGGAAATCGACTTGCGAGCCACCAAGCGGCTGCTCTCCAGTCGTATACTCGTGGATCCCTTTGCCCGTCTCCGTCCACCTGCCCCAAGGGCACAATGCGCGGGAGATCTCCACAAAGCTCGCAAAGAGCGACCACATCTTGGTTTCGTCGCTCCCCCATCCCAGAGACCTTCGCGTCTGCCTGCACTTTTTCAACACCTGGGGTGAGTTTGAAGCGTTGATGAGCCGCCTCGATACCTATTGTTCATAGGCAGGATCGGCGAAAGCGGTCCAGCAATCTAAAAGGTGCCGCCTTCTCCTTTGCGTTGAGGCAAACTGACTTCGAGCGACGGAGCCCTCGGGCGACAAGCACCCACTGTAAGGCCAGATCCTGATTCTAGTTGTGAGCTCAAAAAGTCTCAGGCCAGTAACTTCTCCACCACGTTGCCATGTATGTCAGTGAGGCGAAAGTGGCGTCCCTGGAACTTGAAGGTCAACCGCTTGTGGTCGACACCCAGGCAGTGGAGGATTGTCGCTTGCAGGTCGTAGACGTGGACCGGGTCTTTCACAATGTTGTAGGAAAAATCGTCGGTCTCCCCGACCGACATACCGGGTTTGATGCCGCCGCCCGCCATCCACATGGTGAAGCAGCGCGGGTGGTGGTCCCGGCCGTAGTTGGTCGCGGTGAGCCTACCTTGGGAGTAAGCCGTTCGACCGAACTCACCACCCCAGACGACCAGCGTCTCCTTGAGCAGTCCGCGCTGCTTCAGGTCTAGGATCAGCGCCGCCGACGCCTGGTCGGCACCCTTCGCTTGCAGGGCGATATCGCGAGGCAAATTGTAGTGCTGATCCCACCCTCGATGGTAAAGCTGGATGAAGCGTACGTCGCGCTCCGCCAAGCGACGGGCCAACAGGCAGTTGGCCGCATAGCTGCCGGGGGTTCTCGAATCGGGCCCGTACATTTCAAAGACGTGTTCCGGCTCCGCCGAAAGATCCATCAACTCGGGGACGGAAGTCTGCATCCGATACGCCATCTCGTACTGCGCGATGTGCGCGTCAACCTCCGGATCAGGGAACGCTTCCGTCTTCAGGCGGTTGAGCTTGGCCGCGCTATCGAGCATGCGACGGCGGACGGTCTTGCTGATTCCCGGGGGATCGGACAGATAGAGCACCGGGTCGCCGCGGGAGCGAAACTTGACGCCCTGGTGGGCCGAGGGCAGAAAGGCGCTGCCCCACACGCGGGAGAAAAGAGGCGTGTCGGTATTCTGCGTATTGGACTGCGAGATGAGCACCACGAAGGCCGGCAAGTCGCGGTTTTCGCTTCCCAGGCCATAGCTCAACCACGCTCCTATGCTGGGCCGGCCGGGCTGCTCGCTGCCGGTCTGAATGAAGGTGATCGCCGGGTCGTGATTGATCGCCTCGGTGTGTACAGTCTTGATAAAGCTAATGTCGTCGACGACCTTGGCGGTGTAGGGAAGCAATTCACTCAACCACACCCCTGATTGGCCGTGCCGCCGAAAGTCGTACAGAGAAGGAGTGACGGGCAGGGATTCCTGCTGCGACGACATGCCCGTAATCCGCTGGCCACGGCGCACCGAGTCGGGCAGGTCGGTGTTAAACAGATCTTTCAGCTTGGGCTTGTAGTCGAACAGCTCGATCTGCGACGGAGCGCCCGTTTGGTGCAAATAAATGACGCGCTTGGCTTTGGGAGCGAAATGCGGCAGACCTCGAAGGCCGCCGGTCTGGGGATCGATTTCGCGATCGTTGGCCCCGCCGGGGGCCGCAAGCAAATTCGGGTTCAGCAACGAGGCCAGAGCCGCCGCACCTATACCGGGGGCCGCACGGCCGAAAAGTTGCCGGCGGGTCATGAACATTTCGTATTCATGTCGTGGCGCCATATCCTCACTCCTTGGTGATCGTTTCGCGGAGACTGAGCACGGTGCCGGCCACGGTGGTCCAGGCAGCCAGCTCGGCCACCGGGATCGTCGGATCGGGTTCGGATTCGCCGACGTCCAGCAGCGCGCGAGCCGCGGGCTTGTCACCGCGATAGCCCTCTTGTTGCCGCTCGGCGAGGTTCAGCAGCACGTCCAGTTCTTCGGCGGAGGGTTCTCGCGCCACGGCGAGCCTATAAGCATGCCGAACTCGCCCGGCGGGTTCCCTGCCCGCTTCCAAAATCATCCGCTCGGCCAGAGCGCGGGCGGCTTCGACGTAGGTAGGATCGTTCATCAACACGAGCGCTTGCAGTGGCGTGTTCGTGCGCGATCGGCGGGAGATGCACTCTTCGCGGTCCGGTGCATCGAAGGTGGCTAGCGACGGCGGCGGTACCGTGCGCTTCCAAACCGTGTACAGACTTCGCCGATGGAGGTCCTTGCCGCCGCCGGGATCGTATTCCTGGCCGCTGAACTGAAAACCGTACGCCAGCTCCCGCCACAGACTTTTCGGCTGGTAGGGGTAGACGCTGGGCCCTCCGACTTCGTCAATCAGCAGTCCGCTGATGGCCAGGGCGTTGTCTCGGACCATCTCGGCCGGCAGCCGGAACCGGGGTCCGCGAGCCAGTAGACGGTTCTCCGGGTCTCTCTCGAGCAACGCCGCCGTTACTTCGGACGCCTGCCGGTAAGTGGCCGAAGTGACGGTCAGGCGCTGGATGGCTTTGACGTCCCAGCCAATGCGGACGAACTCAGTGGCTAGCCAGTCGAGCAGCTCGGGGTGAGTGGGTGGTTCGCCTTGAGAGCCGAAATTCCCCGAACTCCTGACGATGCCCGCGCCAAAATGCATTTGCCAATAGCGATTGACCGTGACCCGCGCGGTTAACGGATGGGAGGGATGAACCAGCCACTGCGCTAGGCCTAGGCGATTGCGCGGCGCGCCCTTCGGCATCGGCGAGAGGACGGCGGGAACGCTCGCGGTCACCTTTTCCGTTTTGTCGCTGTAGCTCCCGCGCCGCAGGACGAAGGTCTCCCGGGGCCGTTTCATCTCCTCCATAATCATGGAGGTCGGGATAAGCGATTCGAGCTTCTCTTTCTTGGCTTCCAGCTCTTTGAGCTTCGCGTAGAGCCTTTGGTGCTCAGGCGAGGCGGCGTGGGTCAGATAGTAGTCCCGGAGCCTTTCTCGGCGCGACAAACAAGCCTTTCGCCGCCTGCCTTCAACCGTCTGGTCGTATTGCTCGTTGTTCTTGTCCTCGACCTGATCGATGTCGGCGGCCTCTTTTTCGTCGTAGGCCTTGACGATCTCCGGGCAACCTTCGATCGGGGAGGAGGCGACTGCTCGCATCGGCTCGTGGAGACGAAGCTGTCGGATCTCGGCTTCCGTCAGTACGCGGTCGTAGACTCGCAACTCGTCAAGATCCCCTTGATAAGGGTTCCCGCTCTGCTTGTTGCCGATCTCGAGCGGCATCCGGTTCGTGATCGGCCCCGACAGGCTGTCCTGGATCACCTCGAGTTCCCGCGGTATGCCGTCGAAGTAGAGCTTGAGCCCTGAAGCCTTGCCCGACCCGTCATAGGCGAGGGTCAAGTGGCTGCCGAACTTACCGGCTATGACGCCTTCTTGGGTCCTCACCTCGATCGCGTCGTCGGGCCGGTGACTCCTCAGACGGACGTAGAGGCGAAACTTTAAATCGAAAGGAGGCTCGCGTCTCGACTCGCCGGCAAGCAACTCGAATCCTCGACGGCCTTGGGCGGCGTCCACCTTCTCCAGCACGGTGAGAAGCCGGTCGGCGGGGATCAGATCCCCCTCGCCGGTCCCGGCTATCCAGACCGCCACGGAAAAGGGACGGTCGCGCCGCAGCGCGGGCACGCCCAAACGGATGTGTGTTTCCCCATCGAAAACCGCCCCCGTGCCCGCCGGCCCCTCGGCATACGCCAGCTCGCCACGCGGGACTTCCCCGCGCTTGTGATGACCGGACGTATCCGCCAGCTGCCCGTCGAATTCGTAGTGCGCCCCAAGACCCTTGGTCGTCGCTGCGGGGATTTCTGAAAGAGCCGTCTTCCGCCATTCCGCTACCCATCGATCCACCTCTTCGAGCGGCATCGCTTCTTCCAGGGCGCTAGTCTGTTGCTGAATTCCGTCGAGCCGTTGCTGCTGCTCGGGTGAGGCGAGCCGGACGAAAGGCTTCGCGTTCCCTAGTCTTCCGTCCAGCCCCCGTTCGGTGATCGTATTGAAAAACGCAAAGAAGCGGTAAAACTCCTTCTGTTTGATGGGATCGTATTTGTGATCGTGACAGCGGGCGCAACCCATGGTCAGCCCCAGCCACACCGTCGCCGCCGTCTCGACCCGATCAACCACGTATTCGGTCTGATACTCCTCGGGAACCGCGCCGCCTTCAAAGTTGATCATGTGATTGCGGTTGAAACCCGTGGCGACCTTTTGCTCGCGGGTGGCGTTGGGCAACAAATCGCCGGCTATTTGCTCCATCGTGAATTGGTCGAAGGGCATGTTGCGGTTGAAGGCGTCGATGACCCAGTCGCGCCATGGCCACATCTCGCGAAGACTATCGATGTTATAGCCGTGGCTATCGGCATAGCGCGCCAGATCGAGCCACGGCATCGCCATACGCTCGCCATAGCGGGCTGATCGCAACAGCCGGTCGACGACCTTGCCGTAGGCGCCGGGTGAATCATCAGCTAGAAACGCCTCGACTTCGTCCGGCGTTGGCGGGAGACCCGTGAGGTCGAAACTTACCCGGCGCAGCAGCCGCGCCTTATCCGCTTGCTGAGATGGCTCGAGACCTTCTTGTTCAAGGCGCGCCAGGACAAAGTAGTCGATCGGATTTCGCGGCCAGGCTTCGTTCGTGACCTTTGGCAGAGCGGGACGGATGGGAGTTCTAAACGCCCAATGGGTTTCCCACTCCGCCCCCTGGTCAATCCACCGGCGGATGAGTTCGATTTGCTCCTGCGTGGGGCGGCGCTCGAACCCCGGCGGAGGCATGCGGACGATTCCACGCTCGTGACTGATTCTCTGATAGAGTCGGCTGGCGGCGGCGTCTCGCGCGACGATGACCCGATAGCCGCCGCGATCGGCAAAGGCGCCCTGTTTCGTATCGAGCCGCAGACGGGCCTGTCGCTGCCCTTCGTCCGGTCCGTGACAGGCGAAACAATTGTCGGAAAGAATGGGACGGATGTCCCGGCTGAAGTCGACTCGATCGAGTGTCGGGTTTTTCGAGGCGGCAACCGCTGAATCCCGCGCGACAAACCCCGCGGTCACAAGACTGCTCAAGAACAAGCAGAAAAGAAAGCGCTCCTTCAATTCCCTCCTCCGAGCGATACACGGCCGAGGTCCAACAGGGCCAAGATGGGGTCCATGCTTTGGGCTTTCTGAAAGCTGCTACGTTTCGTCTGACCCTCAACCTAGCAAAGATCCTCAAGCTGGGGCAGTGCAAACCGACAGCGGTGAGATCTTTGATCCTTCTCAGTAGCTGCGTTCGACAAACGCAGGAATCCGCCAATCGTACAGAGTATTATGTTGCTATGCTTGGGACGGTCGCGGTCGGGTGACGGCGAGGGCGGAGCCGATTCGCAGGGATCGCCGGAATCGCAGAGGTCTCTCCGAGGTGGTGAAAGATGCAGAAGCCAGAGACGACCCGCACCTCGTCACGTGGACGAAACCGGTGACAAACAGGGCGGCCCAGGCTTGCTACCGGTACCGGAAGTACGCCTGGTTCAATTGAGAGTGAAGGGGAAATCAACAGATGAAACGGCGTACAATCATTCAGGGCCTCGCGGCGGCTGGTGCAGCCCCATTGGCGGGAGCCTCATCGGGCTGGTCGAACGGCTTCGCCGAACAGCTCCGCAAGGACTTCCTCAGCCATTGGCGCAGCACCCGTGAGTACTGCCTTGAGATGCTGGAGGCGATGCCCGCCGAGCACTTCGACTTTAAGCCGGTCGAGGAACAGGACACCTTCGCCGAGCAATTCGAGCATTTCGCCAGAAGCAACGTAGGATACTTCTCGCACTTTCACAAAGAGGTCGGCGAGCCGCGGCCGACTCGCCCGGAATCGCTGACCAAAGACACCGTTCGCAAGTTTGTCATAGCGATGTTCGACTATGTCGAGGCCGTACTCTCCAGTTTGACGGAAGAGGAGTTCCTGCGCCGCGATGTTCGTATGAGCCCCGGCTCGAAATCCCACACCGCCCAAGATGTTTTCTTACGCGCTTATATGCACACAGCGCATCACCGTGGACAGATTGTCACCTACCTGCGCCTCAAGGGCGTGACGCCCCCGGGCTGGCGTTTCCCACCGAACGGGGTCGCCTAAGCCCAACCGGGCTTCGTAAGGATCGAGTATAGAGTTCCACATCTGGACCGTTCCCTCCGGTCGCGGCCGGGAAGACTCTGCAAGCGAGTCGATCCAAAGTGCGATGCTGAGCTGAGGGGGAGTGCGAAACGGGGCAGAGTGCAAGAGACTCGGTCAGTGCACTTGTTGAGACCTGCACCTGCTGGATTGGCCTCTAGCTGCGCGGTGGCAAAAGTGGCGCAGGAGCAAAAAAATGGGGACTGCCACCAGTTCGCTCGTCGGCATGGCCCTCGAAACAAAGGACTCAGCCTGAAGCGAATTGGACACAAATGAGATCTTTGATCGCAGTGACTGACTCGTTAGACCTGAGCTCGATCCCGCTCAATCTCCACTGGCCGGCTGCTCCGCCCTGCCGAACAGAGATCGAACACCCCGAACCAAAGCAAACCGCGCGTCAAGCACCAGGCTGAACAGCGACGGGACCAGAAACAGCGTAAACACCGTCGAAACGATCAGTCCCCCGACGACGACACTTCCGAGCCCCCGGTAGAGCTCCGATCCTGCTCCTGGGAACAGCACCAACGGCATCATCCCGAACGTGCTAGTCGCCACACTCATGAAGATCGGGCGAACCCGTGTCCGAGTCGCTTCGCGGATCGCCTCACGGGGTTCCATGTGGTCTTGCCTCATGTGATTCAGCGATTGGTGAATGATCAGGATGGGGTTATTCACGACCGTCCCGACCAGGATTATGAACCCCAGCATGGTCAGGACGTCAAGCGGTTGATAGGTGAGAAACTTGTTCAGCACAGCGAGTCCCAGGAAGCCGCCGAGGGCCGCCAAGGGAACGCTAAACATGATCACGAACGGGTACAGAAAACTCTCGAACAAGGCGGCCATCAACAGATACGTGATAACAAGCGCGAGGAGAAAGTTCCATTTGAGGGCGTCAACGGTTTGTGAGAGCTTGTCGGCGGTGCCGCTCAGCCGTGCGTGGTAGACTCCCCCGAGCCGACCGGCTTCTCGCATCGGAGCAAGGATTTCCTCTTGAACCGTTTCCATCGCCTCTTCCAGCGGCGTCTGCGGGGGAGGCGTTACTTGAATGGTGATGGCCCGCTCGCGTTCCCGATGGTGGATCTGTGCCGGTCCGTTGGTGACAACGACATCCGCGACGGACCCCAGGGTGATCAGCCGCCCGTCGGGCGTGGCGATGGGCAACTGTTCCAACAGATGCGTGCGGTGCGCGAAACTCTCCTCACCCTTCACGATCAGGTCGATCTCTTTCCCCTCGTGCTGAAAATCACTGGCCCGCGCGCCGTCAACCAAGGCGCTGACCGTGAAGCCCAGGTCGCGGTTCGTGATTCCCGATTCCGCGGCGCGGCGTCGGTGGGTGATGACGCGAACTTCGGGGTTGCCCAGGTCCAAACTGGGTATCGGGCGAACTTGAGATCCGGGCAAGGTCCGCATGGCTCCCCCCAAGACCTCGCCTCCCAACTCGACCAGCCTCTCGATGTCGGGACCGGCGATTTCAACGTCGATACCGCGGCCTTGCCCTAGAGTGCGGCCGAACAGGCTGGCTTGCTGAAAAAATGCGATCGTTCCCGGCAAGGTTGCACTGACCTTCTCGAACTCCGGGATCAATTCCCGGATGCGCAACGGGTCGTGGGAGCGAAAGCCCATGAACGATTGTTCCGGGAGGGCGATAAAAAACCAGCCGGACATGCCTCCACCCGGAAGCGCGTCAGCCTGCTCTTCGGGCGTCTCCCATAGATAGGAAAGTTTCTCGAGGTATCGATGCCGGAAATCCGCGATCTCGTCAATGTTATGACCCGGCGGCGGCAGCAGAATGCCAATGACGAGGTCTCTGTTTCCTTCCGGGAGGTATTCCGCCTTGGGCAGAAGCAGGACACTCAGACCAATCGCCGCCGAAGTCAGCACTATTACCGTGGCCAACCGCCGGAAGACGCCCCCACAAAGCCAATAGATAAAGTTTGTAAGGGCGTGGTTGAGCCGCTCAACCAGCCCTACGGCGCCGAACAGATTATGAAGGCCGAACCGAGCACGGTCGCCCCGGGCGGCATGTAGAATCTTCGCCGACAAGCTCGGAATGACGGTGATGGCGACAATCAAACTGAGACCGACAGCGCAGCTGATGGCAATGGCAATGTCACGAAAGAGTTGCCCGGCCTCTTGTTGCACGAATACGACGGGAACGAAAACCGCGATTGTGGTCAGCGTGCTGGCCAACACGGCGCCCCATACCTCCCGCGCACCGTCGTAAGCGGCTTGAGCACGAGACTTCCCCATCTGGCTGTGCCGGTAGATGTTCTCGAGCACCACGATGGAGTTGTCGACGACCATTCCCACCGCAAATGCCATCCCGGCCAGGCTGATGACGTTGAGAGTGCGGTCAAACCAGTTCATCATCAGGAACGTCCCGATAACGCTGACCGGAATGGCGACCGCGACGACAAGCGTGCTAGTGAAACTTCGCAGGAATAGCACGAGCACTAGGATCGCCAAAGAACCGCCGACGAGTAAATTCTGTTTGACCAAACCGATCGCGCTATCGATGTATGTCGTCTCGTCGTAGACTTGATGGAGCCGCAGCCCGCGCGGCTCGAGAAGCTCGGTGTTGATCCTGGCAACTCGTTCTTTGACGCCGGCCATGACATCAAGTACGTTGGCACCCGATTCCTTGACGACGTTGGCGGCCATCATCCGCCGGCCCATGTAGTAACCCTTGGCCTGCGCCTTGCGGTGGTCGAGTTGGGCGTACCCGACGTCGCGGACATAGACGGGAACCCCATTGCGCACCGCAATGACCACGTTTTCGATGTCGTCGGGCGATGCGTATTCCCCAACCGTGCGAACGAGGTAGCGGCGCTTGCCTTCGTCGAAATCCCCTCCGCTGTAGTTACGGTTCTCGCGTTCAAGCGCGGACGCCAGTTGGTTGAACGTAACCCTGCGGGCGGCAAGTTTGGCCGGGTCGACGACGACTTGCATCTCGAGTTCTCGTCCCGCAAAGCTGTTCGACGCCGCCACGCCCGGCACGCGCTCGAGCTCGGGTTTGACGAAGTCCTCGACGAAATCGTGTTGCGTCGAGATATCGCCTTCGAAACCGTTCGTTTCCGTCGGCATCAAAATGAACCAGCCACTCGCATTGGCCCGGGGATCGACCGTGCGGATCACCGGCTTGTCGGCATCATCCGGATAACTGGGCACCTGCTCGAGGCGATTAGAAACCTTCAGCACGGCGGTGTCCAGGTCGGTACCAACCAGGAAAGTCATTGTGATGGAGCCCTGGTTTTCGCCGCTTTCGCTTTCCATCTCGACGAGCCCCTCGAGGCTCTTCAGCTGATCCTCCTGCTCATCGACGATGTCACGCTCTATTTCGTAGGGGCTGGCGCCGGGCCAAATCGTGCTGACCGTGACCTCCGGCTCCTCAACAGTGGGCGTGAGCTGGACCGGTATGCGGAAAAGAGCAATCCCTCCGAACAACGTCAGTAGGATCACACCTACGGCGGTAGTGACCGGATACCTAATGGCGCCGCTGACGATCGTCATGGCAGTTTGTACTCGATCGGTTCGCCCTGCACTGCCTGCCCCGGCATGAGCCGTTCGTTGCCCCTGGTCACGACACGTTGGCCCGGCCGGACGTTGCCGCTGACCTCGATCCAGCTTCCGACGCCGGCTGCGGTACGAACACGTATCGGATCTACCGTGCCGTCATTCTTGATGACGTAGATCACTTTATGCGGGTTTTGGCTGACCACGGCGTCTTTAGGCACAATGGTCGCGCGGTAGGCGTCCCCTCCTGAAAAGGAAACCTGGGCCAGCATGCCGGCCGCCACCTTGCCTCCTGGATTTGGGAACTTCAATTTGACGGGGAAGGTCCGAGCCTGTGCGTCAGCTCGCGGAATGATCGCAGTCACGGTGCCGACCGTCTTGCGCCCGCCGATCGCCTCAAACTCAACAGCCACGCGGCTGCCGACCCGCAGCCCCCGATAATATCGCTCCGGGACTTGAACCAAGACCCGCAGGTCGTCCACGGCCATTAGCTCGACAACGGGATCACCCACCGCCAACCACTGCCCCAGCTCGGTGTGTTTGTCGGTAACAACGCCGTTGAACGGAGCGTGAATCGTACAGCGCTCGATGTCGTCGAGAATGCGCTCGATTTCCGCTCGCAGCCGATCTAGCCGCCCCTGCCAGGCGCTGAACTCGTAGAAAGCGTCGTCCAGCTCCTGTTGGCTGAAAACCTTGGCATCGAATAGCTCTTGCGCACGCTCCAGGTTCCTCTCGGCCAGCTTCAGACGAGCTTCCGCTTCTTTAAGCTCAGATTGCGAAGCTTGCCGGCGCAATTCGAGGTTTCGCGTGCGTAGGCGAGCGAGAACCTGCCCCTTTTCAACCGTGTCACCCTCGCGAACGGCGAGCTCGACGACCAGGCCCGCCACCTCCCCGGCGACCGTGCTGACGGTCGGCGAATCCACCGAGCCGGGAAGTCGGATTTGACGCCGGACGCTGTGTTCAAGAGCTTCGGTGTAGCGGATCGGGCTAGGGCCGGGACCCTGAGCCGACAAGCACGTCAGCCCCGCTAGGACATACGCTAGAAGCGGGAAGCGCATCAGCTTAGGATAGCCAAGAGGCGCAAGGTTGCCTGCCACCCGGCAACTCTTGCTATTCGCTTGAACAAACCCTAGTCTAGCGCGGGCGGGGCTTGGCACGAGGACCCGCAACTCCTGCGATTTGAAGTGCCTCCCCAACACAAGCCGTCCGCGGCAAGACCTATCGCCCGCCGGCAACCGGGTGATACAATCGTCCTGCTGGAAGGCCGGAGTTACGAAACTGATGACTCTCGCAAATTATGATGACATGGCCCGTGTTCAGACTGTAGGGGCACAGCATGCTGTGCCCGTGCTCCAAAGTTACTGTATTTTGCGAGTCTCAATAACGAGAGGGGTGGTCGCCTATGAGGCTTAAAGGGAAAAGTTGTATCGTCACGGGAGCGGCGCGGGGCATCGGAAAAGGAATCGGCCTGCGGCTGATCGCGGAAGGCGCGAGCGTCGTCTTTGCGGACCTGAACGGAGAGCAGGCGGAGGAGGCGGCGAAAGAAGCACGCGAAAGCGGCGGCCAGGCGATCGCAGTCACGGTTGACGTCGCCGACCGAGATCAAGTCCGCTCGATGGTCGAACGTACGGTCGCCGAATTCGGCAAGCTGGACATCATTTTCAATAACGCCGGCATCAACACCATCCAGCGATTCTTGGATGCGACGGAGGAAAACTTTAACCGCATCATGCGCGTAAACGCCCTCGGGGTGCTCGTGTGTATGCAAGAAGCCGCCAAGCAGATGATCAAGCAGGGGAACGGAGGCAAGATCATCAATACGGTCTCGATCGCCGGCCGGCAGGGGTACCCCGACATCGCTCCGTATTGCGCCAGCAAGTTCGCGGCGCTCGGGCTGACCCAGGCGGCGGCGCGCGCACTCGCTTCTCATGGGATTACCGTCAACGGGTTCTCGCCGGGAGTCGTGGATACTCCGCTTTGGGAGCAACTCGACCGCGAGATTATGGCCTTGGGCGACACCACGGAGCCGGGCGAAGCCATGAAAGGCTTTGCCGCGACGGCCCTGGTCGGGCGGGTGTCGACGCCCAAAGACATCGAGGGACTGGCGGCCTTCCTGGCCTCTTCAGATTCCGACTACATCAGCGGCCAGGTCATTAACGTGGATGGCGGCATGGTGTTGCACTAGAGATGGTGGTGCATTAGCAGCCCGTGGTAGCAGTTGGGTTCGGCGAAGAACTTTCACCACGAGCTGCTAGAGAATTCACCATCGTTTCAGAATTGCTATGAGCCAAACCGAATCCTTTCCGCTGAATGCGCTCGACCCCGCGGAACTATCGTCGGTGGACGGCGACCACTGGCTGACGATGTACGGCCAGATGGTCAAGATCCGCAAATTCGAGGAGCAGGTCAACCAGCTCTACACCGGCGCGAAGATGCCCGGATTGGCCCACCTCTACATTGGCCAGGAAGCCGTCGCTGTCGGCATCTGCGAAGCCCTGCGCACCGATGATTACATCACCAGCACGCACCGCGGTCACGGCCACTGTCTAGCTAAGGGGGGGGCGGTGGACCTCATGTTCGCCGAGCTGCTCGGCAAGGAAGCCGGCTACTGCCGCGGCAAAGGCGGCTCCATGCATATCGCCGATCAGGAACGGGGCAACCTGGGCGCGAACGCGATTGTCGGCGGCAGCGCGGGCATCGCGACCGGGGCAGCGTTATCCGCGCAAATGCGCGGCACCGACCAGGTGGCCGTCTGCTTCTTCGGCGAGGGCGCATTGGGCCAGGGCTTCCTCTATGAAGCCATGAACATGGCCTCGCTGTGGAAGCTGCCCGTCATTTATGTGTGCGAAAGCAACCAATACAACGAGTACACGCACTGTTCGGAGACCACCGCCGGCGAGGTGCGCGCGCGGCCCGAAGCGTTCGGCGTCGCCTTCGAAGAGGTGGATGGTCAAGACGTACGAGCCGTGCACCTGACGATGAAGCGGGTGGTCGAGCGAACGCGGCAGGGAGAGGGTCCGTCGTTCCTTCTTTGCCATTGCTATCGGTTTCGCGGTCACCATGTGGGGGACATCAGCCGTTCTTTCTATCGCTCAAAGCAAGAGGAAGAGGAGTGGAAAGAACGGGATCCGATCAAGTTGCTAGCCGATTGGCTCGTGACTGAGGAGCTGTCGGATAGCGACGCGCTCGGCCGGATTGACGAGCGGGTGCAAGCTGAGATTGACGCCGGGGCGGAGTTTGCCCTGCAAGCTCCTTTCCCAGATGGCAGCGAGGTGGATCAGCATGTCTACTGCTGAGGCCAACGGTCGAGAAATTACGCTCGGCGAGGCTGTCCGCGAGGCCCTTGCCGAGGAAATGCGCAGGGATCCAACGGTCTTCATCATGGGCGAGGACGTTGCCGAAGCCGGGACCCCGTTCAAGGTGCTCTCGGGCCTCGTCGAGGAATTCGGCCCCCGCCGCGTCATTGATACGCCCATATCGGAGGCCGGCTTTACCGGGATTTGCGTAGGCGCGGCCATCACGGGCATGCGTCCGGTCGTCGACATCATGTTCGGCGACTTCATCACCCTCACGATGGACCAAATGGTGAATCAAGCGTCCAAGACTCACTACATGTCGGGCGGGAAACTCAAGGTGCCCCTCGTGCTGCGCACAACGCTCGGGGCCACGCGCCGCTCCGGAGCGCAACATTCGCAATCGCTCCACGCCTGGCCCAGCCACATCCCCGGCTTGAAAGTGGCGCTGCCGTCAACCCCTTATGACGCCAAAGGGTTGCTGAAAACCGCGATCCGGGACGACAATCCGGTAGTCTTCTTTGAAGATAAGATGATGTTCCAAACCAAGGGGCCGGTGCCGGACGAAGATTATGCGATTCCCTTCGGCGTGGCCGACGTCAAGCGTGCCGGCGAGGACATCACTCTTGTCGCCACCAGCAGCATGGTCTACGTCGCCCTGGACGCAGCCGACTTGTTGACGGCCGAGGACATCAGCGCGGAAGTCGTCGACCCGCGAACGACTTTCCCTCTTGACAAACAGGCGCTGATCGATTCAGCAAAAAAAACGAGCCGCGTCATCGTCATCGATGAAGGCTACCAGCGTTACGGCGTGACCGGCGAGATCGCCTCCGTCATAGCCGACGGTGCCTTCTATTATCTAGACGCGCCGGTCAAACGCATAGGCGCGATGGATGTGCCCGTGCCATTCTCGCCGGTGCTCGAAGACTTGACCGTACCCACGCCGCAATCGGTAGCGGCGGCCGCCAAGAGCCTCTGTACCAGCAACTAGAGGAGGAAGACCATGGGACAAAAAACGTTTGGCCTGATGGCAGTGGACTGGGAACAGCGCGTTGATTTCGACCGTCTACGAACCCAACGTCTCGAACGGGTCAAGAAGCTGCTCTCGCAGTCTGAGATGGGGGCCTTGCTGTGCTTTGACATGAATAACATCCGCTATGTGACGGCCACGCATATCGGCACCTGGGCCATGGACAAGCTGGTGCGCTTTAGCCTGCTGCCCCAAAACGACGACCCGATCCTGTGGGACTTCGGCTCCGCCGCCCGCCATCACCAGATGTATTGCCCCTGGCTAGGAGAGGGACGCTCTCCTGCCGGCATCTCAACCTTGCGGGGCGCTCTGCCGCCCGAAACCGGACGGGCCGAGGACGTGGCCCGCAAAATTAAAGTCACGCTCGAGGAAAGGGGCCTCGAAAACGAGCCTCTCGGCGTTGACATGGTCGAGCTGCCGGTCTTGTTCGCCTTGCAGAAAGAAGGCATCAACGTGGTCGACGGTCAGCAGCTCATGCAGAATGCCCGCATGATCAAGACCCAGGACGAGATCACGCTGCTGAACACCGCCTGCATGATGGTCGACGCGGCCTACGAGGAGCTCTACCGCTTCATCAAGCCCGGTGTCGCCGAGAACGAATGCGTCGGCCTGGTCAGCAAGGTCCTTTGCGACTTGGGATCGGAACACGTCGAAGGCGTGAATGCCATCTCCGGGGAGCGTTGCAGCCCACATCCTCACAACTACAGCGATCGTGTGCTGCGCCCCGGCGACCCCGCTTACTTCGACATCATCCACAGCTATATGGGCTACCGGACTTGCTACTACCGCACGTTCGCGGTCGGCAGCGGGTCTCCAGCGCTCGTGGACGCCTACAAAAGGTGCCGCGACTACCTTGACGAAGCGATCAGCTTGATCAAGCCGGGCGCCACCACCGCGGAAGTTGTCGAAGTCTGGCCCAAAGCAGAGGAGTTCGGTTTCCCCAACGAAGAAGCCTGCTTTGCGCTGCAATACGGCCACGGCGTCGGACTCATGGTCTGGGAGAAGCCCGTGTTCAGCCGGATGGTTTCGCTCGACCACCCCGAAGTCATTCAGGAGGGGATGGTCTTCGCCCTGGAAACCTTCTGGCCCGCCACCGACGGCTGGTCGGCGGCACGTATCGAAGAAGAGCTGGTTGTTACAGCGGACGGCTGCGAGGTCATGACCCGCTTCCCCGCCGAGGAACTGGTGGTGGCCGGCACCCGCTATTACACCGTCGGGGGTCCCTTGCCGACCACGCGGGAGATCCAGAACCACTTGAATAACCCGGCCGCAGCCACCCGACGAGAAGCCGTCGTTGCTAGTGCCCAAAAAGAAGGAGAGAAGGTTCCGGTCTAAGTGCAAATACTCGTCGCTTAGGAGGCGGTGGTTGTTCCCTGTGCTTCAGCCCCCGCAGGCGTAGGATAATGGCCCGCGAGTGTGCTCTAGCCCCCGCAGGGGGCGTAGGATAATAGCCCACGGTGGAGCCGCTAGGCGAAACCGTGGGTTCGGTATGTACAAGCGAACAAGCCCCGGAGGGGCGCAGGGAAATAGGTCGTGGGGACAGGCAACCAAGCGAACCTCCGTCCGCGCCATGAAGAGGGTCAGGTTCTTTTCTGTCGGCCCCTTGAACGTAGAACCGTCTGGGGTGCCTGTTCCCGTTCCCGAATGACATCTTCGGCCGCGGCTGAAAAAAAAGCGACTGTCAAGACTGTCATTTTTGAAAGGATCCCCACAACGCCATGACCCAGCAGAATTCTCCTACAAGCAAAATCAAGATCAAGAACGGCCTACAGGTCTGCGTCATAGTCAAAGATCTGAAGGAAGCCATGGACCGCTACCACTCCTTGTTTGGCATCGGTCCGTTCGAAGTCTATACCGTGGACACCAGGGAGCTTCCCGGCGTCACCTACCGAGGACAGCCTGGGGACTATCGCGTGACCGTCGCCATGGGCAAAATCGGGACGGGCATGCTGGAGCTGCTCGAATGCGAACGAGGCGAGACGATCTATAAGGAGTTTCTCGATAAACACGGGGAAGGGGTCCATCACATCGGCTTCTTCGTGGACCAGGACCACGACCGAGCCTGCAACACGCTGATCGAAGAAGGGTGCCCACACACCCAGGGCGGGCCGATTCTGGGCGAGAATCGAGACGGCCGCTTCGACTACTTCGATACCGAGAAGAAGCTCGGTACGACCGTCGAACTCCTTGACTTCCCGGAAGTGCTCGGCGAGTGCGCCAACATGTACCCGTAAGTGAGCGCATCGACTTAAGTCCGTCGTTTCACAAAAACGGTTGCGAAAAGTCGCCGACTTGGGGGCAAGCAGATTGCGACGCGGGCCTCCGGCCCGAAGCGGCGACCTCTGGTCGTCGTGACTCGACGAGAATCGCGGAAAACAGACACAAAACGGCCGCAAGTCTCGCCAAAACGGCCGCCGAGCCATGTGCTACGGGACTTGGTTCTTCTCACGGTTGTGGGACCCTTCGTACCAGTTCTGGTTGACCTACACTCAATCGTCGCCGCCCGGCTTGCGGCTCGGCCAGCCAGATGTTCGGCAATGGGTCCCAGCAGCAGCAGACGGATAGACTATCCTAGGATGACAGCAACATGACTACAAAACCGAAGTACGCAAACCCCCTCGTTCTCAGTATCTTGATCTCCCTGCTTGGCGTCGCCGTAGACGGCCGGGCGCAGGGTCAAGATTCTCCCGGTAGTGCGGACCACCCAACGGTGACGCGCTACGCCGGTTCATTCATCGATGGCTACGAGGTTAAAGACTTTGACGAGTACACGCTACCACTGGGACCCGCGGTTAGGGATGCAGCAGGCCAGCGGGTTCCGTCGAAGAAAGAAACCTTGGAGGGCAGAATCACGCGAATCCTCTACCGCGGGCCGGAGGGGCGATCCACTCTAGAAATTCTTCGCAACTACCAGTCGGCGTTGGAATCGGCCGGTTTTGAGAGAGATATTGTCAAATGTTGTGGATGGGCGAGGTCAGGCGGCGTTTTCCTGAACCATCAATCCATCCTTGAAAACCTTTCCCTCTAAGACATGAACAATCACTTCCGAACCGTTCAGGCGTCGCCAGTGGCGCTCGGCTTGGCGGGATAGAGATTTGTAATAACATGGACTCATTCTACTAGGTTTCGGTACTTCAGTCTCTTCCCGACCATTGCTAGGACGATGACGGCCATTTGCTGAAGCGTGTCGAGGTCGCGGATGTTGTGACGACCGGCGAACTCGTTCACGTACCGATGAAGGTGCTTGGGACTCATCTTGTGGTAGGTGCCCTTGTGCCCGCGCTTCAGGAGCGCCCAGAAGCTCTCAATTGAGTTTGTGGAGTACGACCCCTGACGTACTCCCCGGCGCTGTGACGGACCTTTCTGTGCCGGTACGCCTTACGCAGACCCCTGTACCCGCCGTGGTCGTCCGTGTAGACGGTTGAACCAGGATCAACGGATGATTCAACGAAGTTTTGCAGTGCATCGTGGTCAGTGTTCCCCACAGGGCGAGCTTTTACCCGACCGCCACGCTCTACGGCCCCGGCTACTGCCACCTTGCCGGCGGTTCCCCGACCGACCCGGAGCTTCTTAGAGCCATGCTTGTTGCGCTCACGCCCACCCATGTAGGTCTCGTCGATCTCCACTTCCCCGAACAACGGCGCACCGTCGTCGATCAGTCCTTGCCGGATACGTTGCGCCATGTACCAAGCCGTGTTCTGTGGGATGCCGAGATCGCGGTGGAGCTTCATGCTGGACACGCCCTTGAGGCTGGTCGTCATCATGTAGATGCCGTATACCCACTTGCGGAGAGGGAGCTTGCTGGCCTCCATAGCAGTGCCCACCTTGACGCTGAAGTAATTGCGGCACGCAGGGCACCAGTAGGGCATAGGCTTCGCGTTCTTAACTTCTCCGGTGTTCTCGTGCTTGCAGCGCGGGCAACTGCGGTTTCCTGTAGGCCACCGAATATCCTCAAACCACTTTGCAGCGGAGGTCTCATCTGGAAAGATAGTTTGTAGGTCGAAGACGCTGATTCCATGGCGTTCTGATCGGCCAGGCGCTTTGTAAGTTGACATACTCCTAGTATTGTCAAATGTTGTGGATGGGCGAGGTCAGGCGGCGTTTTCCTGAACCATCAATCCATCCTTGAAAACCTTTCCCTCTAAGACATGAACAATCACTTCCGAACCGTTCAGGCGTCGCCAGTGGCGCTCGGCTTGGCGGGCCAGCATGAAGACCATCGTTAACGACGCTTCGCGGCTGCCACAACCCTTCGTTCGTCGCTGCCGCAAACGGACCGTCGCAAAGGTGGACTCGATCGGGTTCGTCGTCCGCAAGTGCCCCCAGTGCTCGGCCGGAAAGTCGTAGAAAGCCAGCAGCACTTGGCGGTCTTTTTCCAGGCACTCGACCGCTTGGGGAAACTTCTTCTCGTATAGGTTCTTGAAACGGTCCAGAGCGGCCTCCGCCGTCTGCCGACTCTCGGCAAGATAGATGTCGCGCAGCGCCTGCTTGGCTTTGCCCTGCATGCTCTGCGGCAGCTTATTGAGCACGTTGGCCGTCTTGTGGAGCCAGCAGCGTTGCTCACCGGTCGCCGGATAGACTTTCCGCAGTGCCGCCCAAAACCCCATCGCTCCGTCGCCCACCGCCAACTTCGGCGGCAGCTCGAGCCCCTGCCGTTTCAAGTCCTCCAGCAACTCCTGCCACGACAGTTCGCTTTCGCGAAAGCCGTCGTGCACCGCCAGCAGTTGCTTGCGACCGTCTTCGAGTGCTCCCATCACAACCAGCAAACACTGCCGTTCATCGTCCAGACGAACATTCGAGTAGATGCCATCGGCCCAAATGTAAACAAACCGCTGGCCGCTGAGGTCACGCTTTGACCAAGCCTCGTACTCGCGGCGCCAGACGTCTTTGAGACGCACCACCGTCGTCGCCGACAGGCCCGGAGCGTCGGGCCCCAGCAAGGCCTCCAGCGCTTCGCTGAAATCGCCCGTCGAGATCCCTTTCAGGTACAACCAGGGGATCAACTCCTCCACACTCTTCGTGCGCCGCAGATACGGCGGCAGGATCTGGGAAGTGAAACGAAAGCGCCGGCCCTGCTCATCGACTCGGCGATCGTCGACCCGCGGCGCCTGGATCTTCAGCTGACCCACGCCGCTGACGATGGTGCGCTCGCGGGCGTGACCGTTGCGCACCACCAGCCGCCGGCCGTCCTGGTCGACTTCGTGCTGATGCGTTTCGATGTAGGCGGTCACTTCGGCTGCCACGGCCTTGACGAGCATCTGGCGCGCTCCTTGGCGCAGCACCTCATCCAAGGGCGAGCGTTCCTTTCCATCAATGACTTGGGGGTTGACTTGACTGCTGCTCTCAGCAGCTTCACACTGACTCATGGCGTATCCTCCTTGTTCCTTTCCAGAAAACGATTGAGTTGCTTCCTCAATCGTCAGGATACGCCGCCTCCCCTCAGAGGCTCATCCACAACTTATGGTTATAGCTCGTTTTGAGACCTTGTTCACCTGTACCGACAAGGAGTGTGGCCGATTGTTTCATTGGATCTTCTACCACAAGAGAGAACAGCTACTCCTCAACACAAAAACGAGTGGGTCAGCTTTTGCCATCCCCCAGAATCTTCGCTACGTGGCGGCCAAAGGGTCGGTTGGCGGGGCGACAGTCCATGTTTCCGTGCTCGTCGCCTTCGATGCCGGGTTCAGCAAGCTGAGCAAGCGTCCGGTGACGCTCCTGGAGGTCATCGAGTCCAAGGCCATGGAGACCGGAATGGTCACGGTGAAAGCCGGTGCCATGGCGAAAGGCATCGACGCCACCGGACACATTGCGATCTACGGTGTATACTTCGACACCGATAGTGCCGACATCAAGCCGGAATCTTCAGCCACCTTAGAGGAAATGTCCAAGCTCCTCCAGAGTCGGCCGTCGCTAAAACTGCAGGTGGTCGGACACACCGACAGCCAAGGCGGCTACGAACATAACATGGACCTTTCGAGACGCCGGGCGGAGGCCGTCGCGACGTCTCTGGTAAGCCGAGACGGGGTCGATAGCGGCCGATTGAGGGCGGCTGGCGTGGGGCCTCTCTCTCCTGTGGCCTCAAATGACACACCGGAAGGTCGAGCCAAGAATCGGCGCGTGGAACTGGTGAAGCAGTGACGGCCGGTGGAGTCGGATAGGACTGTCTCGTCACGGGCGGTCGTTAGCTAGTGGTATCAATGCCCCCCGAAACGTAGCCCCTCGACATGTTGGGTCCGCTCGTGTACTCGGAGCGAATCGGCGGCCCGATAGTAGTGGTCGAGATGGAATGAAGCGACCATCAGTTAGCCGTCAGGAGCCGTATTCGGGCCTGTTTCACACACGGTAATGACCGGGGCGCCGACAACCGACACCCTCTTCAGCTCATTAGCGAGCGATCGTAGAACTTGCGGTCTCCTGCAGCACAATATCCCCGGAGGTATCTAGGTAGACGTAGTGCGCGTTGGCCCCTTCGAGAAGTGCCCGTCCCGCGCTGGCACCCGTGCATTCTGCGCCCTCATCGGCAACCAGTAATTGCACCAGCCCATTGCGAAATTCTGGCAAGCGCGAGGCGCTGCAGACTTCTAGCCCCTGGTCGCTACCGGGCGCAAAGGCCTCAGTGCCATCAGGGTGGATGTAGATCAACTCCTGGGCATCGAACATATTCGCCGGGAGGATTGGCGCAAGGCCGTCGTGGAAATCGCCCGCCGCCTGGATGTCTGCTTCGCTCAGCATTTTGCCGATCACCTCGCGCGGGACGCGCAGGCTCACCTGGTCGATGGCGATGGTGCCTTCTTTACTGAAATACATCCACCGGTAAGCTTTGACCTCCGCGGCTGCGAGGCCCTCAGAAAACGGCCGCGCACCGTTAAATTTCCACTTGCTCGGCAGCACGGGGTTGCCGTCCGTGTCGATGTAGGCCCAGGAGTATTTGCCGCCGCTGGCTGCCGGTGCCCGTCCACTAACAAATTCGCCCGCACCGGAGAATTCGTTGTTCAGAATTACTTTTCCCTCACTGTCAATCCAGCCATAAGATTTCTTGAGCCCTTCGCCCATGGCCAGGAACCATGCCCGCCCATCGGAAAAACGGCCGAATTCCCAAATGTCCAACCCACTGAGATCTTTTGGTAGCTGGTCGTCGAGCCAGAACCGGCCGTCACGGTCGACGAAGAATGGATGTGGGCTGCCGTCCTGTTGGGTATCGGCCGTCGAACAGCCTTGCGAGAACGGCTGGAGTGGGGACTGGCACACATTTCGGTTTCCGGCCGACGTTTCACAGCTGCTGGAGCGAACCACCGGCTCAAGCACGTAATTGCCTTCCCGGTTGATCACTCCCCACAGGCCGCCGTCATCGACGATGGCACGCCCTTCGCTGAACGGCTCCGCATACGCCCAGCGCGGTTCGATGGCCCACTCGCCGTCGCGCGTGGCGTAACCCCACTGCCCGTTTCGAGGCATCGGGTACAAGGGTGCACCGTCGTCGGCAATGTCCACGCCGCAGGGCGACGTTGCCGCCACGACCGTCTCCGTGGTTTTTTCAATCCCACCGGTCATGTCGTACAGTGGCCCGCCACAAAGCCATGGCACGCCTTTACCTCCGAGACACCCGGCTACGGCCGATTTGATCTGGGCGTCGATGTCGCCGTCCGGATCGATGGTGAACAGCAATGGCTTGTGGACCCACTCCGGGTTGGAGTGCCGCGTATAGACCATGTCGACTTCACATCCGCGACCATGAGGCCCGAGGATGGAATAGCGAACCTGGGCCTCGACGATTACCGGCGAGGTGTAGTTCGAGCCCACATTACAATCAGCGACCTGGCCGGCAAAGCAGGATTCATCCCGGCAGGTCTTGCCGGCGGCCATGGCCTCGTTACCCAATAGGCAGATGATGGTTGTGGTGAGCAAACAGGTGAAGATAGATGTGAAATTGTTCATCAGCAGGGATCCCCCTTTGCCCTCGACTTCATCGATTCCGTAAACGTGGTAGATGGTGGGGTGGCTCAGTGCGGCCGCAGCCAGGAACTTCAGGCCAACACCGACGATCCAAGGACGTATCCTCGGCCTTGTACACGACACCCATGCCGCCTTCGCCAAGCTTTTCGGTGATCTTGTAATGGGAGATGGTTTGGCCGACCATGCCGGTCCAATTCTACCTCTTCGCGGATTGATGGCGGGAACAAGCCTTCCCACTCGCGATGCGATGGTACCACCGCCAAGCCACTGAATCGGCCCAGATTTCACCCCTTCCGATGTCTTTCTGAGGGGCCACTGCCACCTGATAACTGGATGCGAAAAGATTTCCCAACAGCTATGCTCAACCAGGGACTGGGTGCCCTGGAAAATCGGGGACAAGCTACGACTTTTGGGGAAAGTCGGGTAGTGTCTGAAAAGTGCGTTGGGCAAAAACTTCTCCGGGTGACAGCCTGGTCGGACAGCAAAAGTTTCTTGCGTTCCGGGAAGCAGGTCTTGTATCCTGTGTGAGCCGGATGTCCAAATTTGAAATTCCGGTTACATACATCCACCTGCGGAAGCTGATAGGATCACCTGTTTGCGAACTTACTCCTGGAGGTCGATATGAGATTCGTAGTTAAAGTTTCCTTCTCGGCGGAAGCCGGCAACGCCCATGCAAAAAACGGCTTCAAGGCGATTCAAGACATTCTCGAAGAGCAGAAACCCGAGGCGGCCTATTTCTTTGTGGACAACGGAAAGCGCACCGGCCTGCTCATTGTGAATATGGACGACCCCTCGCAGCTACCGGCCTTGGCCGAGCCGTGGTTTCTGGCGTTGAACGCAGAAATCGAAGCAACCCCAGCGATGATCCCGGAGGATCTCGCGAAGGCTGGTCCGACGATCGAGGCGGCGGTGCAGAAGTACGGTTAGAGCCTACTTCACGCGATACGGTTCAATCGGCTTCTTCGTCCAGCTCGACGCCCAGACCGGGGGCGGCATGACCCCCGGGATTCTACGCCAGCAGTTCCTCAAGCGTCCAGACGGGAAAGTCGGGAAAGTCGGGGACAGGCTACGACTTTTGGGAAACCGGGCGCCGCGGATAACTTGCCTGCGACGCAACCCGCGCTCGACCAGCCACGTCCCCCGATCAACCCACCACCAGTCACAACACTTCCGGCTGAGCAAAATCAGCAACACACCCCGATCTAAACCGCAAGACTCTTGACATCCCACGGTATGCTGTAGACAGACAAGGGGTTTTGCGCTCGAGGGTCGGGTTTTTAAGCGAAATCCGGCCAAACCCGGCCAAATCGGCTCCAAGATCACCGCGTCATTCAACGCCATCACGCCGTACCCCAAAAAAGAGACCGCCCGTGACAGCTCGGCACCTAGATCCAAGTGAAACGGGGCGATAGGTCGACCCTCCCATGAAGATCCTGGAGTTTGAAGCGAAGCAACTTCTCAAGGGCCAGGGGGTCCTAGTTCCGTCCGGCAGGCTCGCGGCCTCCGCCGAAGAGGCCGCGTTCGTAGCAAAAGACATCGGGGGGCAAGTGGTCGTAAAAGCCCAAATCCCGATGGCCCGCCGATTAAAGGCCGGCGGCATCCGTTTTGCCGCCACGCCCGAGGAAGCTTCGGTCGCCGCCCGCGAACTGCTGGGATCGACGGTTCTAGGCTTCCCCGTAGCGCACGTTCGGGTGGAAGAAAGGATCGTGGCCCAAACCGAAGTTTTTCTCGGTGTCACCTACGACGCTACCTCCCGATCCGCCGTCCTTCTCGGCTCGCGATCCGGGGGGACCCATGTTGAAGCCGCTCAGGCCGTGGTCCAAGAAACGTTTTCGGTGAAAGACCCCCTGCCGGATCACTTTGGGACCGAAGTATCGAGGGATCTCGGTTTCGATGATCAACAACTCGGTGCCCTGGCAAGCCTAGCAACGACATTGGCGCGATGCTTTAGCGACTGGGACGCCCTGATTCTTGAGCTGAACCCCGTCGTATTGGACCCCAGCGGTCGCTGGACGGCGCTCGATGCGCACCTCGAGATCGACGACGACGCGGCCTATCGCCAGCAAGAACTACTGACCCGGCTTCCACTCAGCACGAAGCTGTCGGACACTCGATCTGAGTTCGAACGGGAAGCAGCCCGCATTGACAGCGCCGATCACCGGGGCGTTGCGGGCCGACTCATACCCTTCGACGGAAATCTGGGCCTGCTGATCGGCGGCGGCGGGGCGAGCTTGACCACGATGGATGCGGTCTTGGATGCCGGCCTAAAGCCCGCCAACTACTGCGAAATCGGCGGCAACCCCAGCGTGTGGAAAACCAAGGAGCTGACCAAGTTGATCCTCAGCCAGCCTCAGGTTAACAAGCTGGCGGTCATCATGAACGTGGTCAGCAACACGCGAGTCGATCTGGTAGCCCGGGGAGTCATCAAGGGTGTGCTCGAGTTGGGTCTCGATCCGAGGAAGACGATCGCAGCCTTCCGAATTCCCGGCTCGTGGGAACACGAAGGGAACGCCATTCTGAGGCACTACGGAGTCGAGTTTCTCGGACGGGAAACCAGCATCGACGAAGTCGTTGATCGAATCCGATGGCAATCCTAGCGGACAGCGACACCCGCGTAATGGTGCAAGGCATCACCGGGCGCGAAGCCGCCACGTTCACGGCGGAGTCCATCCGCTACGGAACCCACATCGTGGCCGGTGTTACGCCTGGAAAGGGGGGATCGAAGGTTCATGATGTGCCGGTCTTCGATACGGTTGCGGAGGCTTTGCGGGAGCACCCCTGCGGGGCAACCATCATTTCCGTCCCCCCGAGAGCTGTGCGAGAGGCTGCCTGGGAAGCTCTGGACAGCGGTCTCCGGCTGCTGGTCGTTGTCACTGAGCGCCTCCCCCGGCGCGACGTAGTCGCGATTTTGGAGTACGCCCAAGACAAAGGCGCGCGCGTCATTGGCCCCAACAGCTTGGGGGTGATCTCGCCACACCGATCTCGAATCGGGATGTGCGGCGGGTCGGCGGACGCCGTCCGGCAGGCCTATTCGCCTGGCTCCGTCGGCATCGTCTCGCGCAGCGGCGGCATGACGACGGAGATCGCCAGCCTCCTCACGCAGTCGGGCATCGGACAAAGTACTTGCATAAGCATCGGCGGAGACCCTATTGTAGGATCGACTTTCGTCGACCTGTTGCCGCTCTACGAAGCGGATTCCGAGACGAAAGCACTGGTCTTCTTCTGCGAACCCGGCGGCACGATGGAGGAGCAGTTGGCCGAGCATGTTCAGACACACCCCAGCCGACTCCCGCTAATAGCTTTCGTCGCGGGGAGATTCGCCGACCGGATGCAAGGTGTTCGATTCGGCCACGCCGGCGCCATTGTCGAGGGAACAAGAGGCAGCCCCGCTGGGAAAATGGAAGCACTCCGAAAGGCCGGAGTGCTGGTGGCGGAAAAGCTGTCGCAGATTCCCAAACTTGTCCGACAGGCGTTGGAAGAAAAACGGTAGTAAAGTCGATGGGCGTCTTCATACAAGTACAGGTTGTCGAGACTCAGCTCACGCCGGACCGCCGTCGAGAGCTCGTCTCGTTGTGTCCGGTGGACATTTTCCAATTGGCAGGAGAGAGACTGATGGTCGAAGCCGAGCAGGAAGACGAATGCACGCTGTGCGAGTTGTGCCTCGATGCGGCTCCCGCGGGGGCAGTGACCATTCGCAAGACGTACAAAGACGAAACCTTGGTGTCACGGGGAGGTGGGAGGTGAGCCAAGACTTCTGGCGAACTAATATCTCAGAGGTAGAGCCGAACCGTATCCTAGTGCGCGGCTATGACATCGAGAGTCTAATCGCACGTGGCAGCTTCGGAGATGTCGTCTACCTCCTTTTCAAGGGCGAGTGGCCGCAACAGGGAGAAGGCCGGCTCATCGAGGCGGTCCTGGTGTCGTCTTGCGATCACAGCTTGACCGCCCCTTCCGCGGACGCGACTCGGCTGGTGGCATCCTGCGGAGTCCCCCTGCCGTCGGCTGTTGCGGCAGGACTCTTGGCGGTCGGCGACTACCACGGGGGCGCCATCGAGGGCTGCGCCCGAACACTCGTCGAAGGGCTTCCCGACCGAGAGGACGATCTGGCGGGCGCGGCGGATCGTTTAGTGACGTCGGTACGCGGCAAGGGTGAGCGCTTTCTCGGATACGGCCACCCTTTGCACCAAGAAGACCCTCGAGTTCCGCCGCTTCTGAAGATAGCCGAGGAGCTGGGACTAGCAGACCGCTGGGTTCGGTTCGCTCGCGAGATCGAGCGGGCCCTCAAAGAGCAAGTGGGACGGTCGCTGCCCCTCAACGTCGACGGCGCGATTGCCGCCCTTTTGCTCGAGATGGGAATGGACTGGCGGCTGGGCAAAGCCTTCTTTTTGATTTCACGGGCAGCCGGCCTCTCCGCCCACTACCTGGAGCAGGTAACCCGGGAACCGCCGTTCAAGGCCGCCTCTCCCGACGAGGTTGTCTATGATGGGCCGCCGCCGCGTCCTCTACCGGAATCACGTTAAGAACTTCGGTTTCGTAGCTCATAGAAGAATCAGGCAAACACAATGCGAGACAGTATTGCCCGTTTGGTCGTGGTCGTAGCGGGGCTGCTGTTTATGGCGGTAGTCTTCATGGGCACGAGCGGGATCCGATCCGTAACTGAGCGAGCGCTAACAGGATACAACGACTTCCTACCAATGTACGTCGCGGCCCAGTTTGTGGGCACTCCCGACCTCTACAACCCGACCGCCTATCACACTTTCATGGCTACCAACTTTAACCTTGTCGCGGAGGCGTACCTCTTCATACGGATGCCGTTCTATGCAGCCCTCTTATGGCCTCTAGGGATCCTCTCGTACCAAAATGCCTACCTGGCTTGGGTTCTGCTTCGTACGTCGGCCATCGCCGGGTTTTTCGTGCTGTGGCGTCTGCCTTCGCGCGCTGACGTGATTACTTTCGCCGCCCTCAACGTGCCGCTGTTTGCGGCTTGGGCCGGCGGTCAAGACGTGGTCATCTTTCTGATCCTAATTGCGGCGGCCACTCATTGGGAGAACACCAGCCGCCCGTTCGCCGCCGGACTCATCCTCAGTTTGAGTGCTATCAAACCGCATCTAATTATCCTTTTACCACTCTTGCTGATCGCCCAGCGCCGCGGGCGTATGGCCGCCGGATTCATCACGGGAGGGATCGCCGTCATGGTGCTGAACTTCGCGGTGGCCGGGCTCTCCTGGCCGATCCAATACTTCGCGGTGCTCACCGACACGCGCATCCATCCGGGGCGCTTCAAGATGCCCAACCTCCACGGGCTTGTGTTCGGGCTGCCCTACTACGAAATCTGGCTGGCGCTCGGTTCGATAGCCGTGGTAGCGGCGACCTGGATGGCCGTGCGCAGGGTTGATTTTCGCCGCGGCTTAGGTATTGTGGTCTTGGGCAGCATGCTGATCAGCTATCACTCTTTCATGCCGGATTGTGTGATTCTTTTTCCGTTGTTCCTGGACGCGATTTGCCGCGCGAAATGGGGGTGGCTGAGGTTTTTGAGTTTGGTCGTCATGGCTCCTCCATTGATTCTGATGGCGGGCTTCCCTCGGCCTTACCCCTACGCTCTTCAAGTGGGGCTCGTCCTGTTTTTCTGCGCACTGATCTATGAGTCGTTTCACATCGGGGGAGGGGATCCCGGGTCTGACCGCCGAACGGAAGTGCACGCCAGAGCCTAACGAAATAGACCGAGGCGCCTCGGAGAACCAGGCCAGGCAAAAAAAATGG
The DNA here is from genome assembly GCA_965222095.1 of Bryobacterales bacterium. GTDB lineage: Bacteria > Acidobacteriota > Terriglobia > Bryobacterales > UBA6623. The sequence continues at coordinate 837,730 of CBDCTD010000001.1, read as the reverse complement.
GACGGCCCGACATCCGATAGCCCGTAGCTGCCGCTTGGGGTTGATTGCGCCTGCCCCGGGGAAGTTGGCAAGCTGATGGACAGCTTGCCGGAATTGCCTGACATCGTCGTCTATATCGAGGCCCTGGAACAGCGTGTCTTGGATCAACGGCTGACCGATGTTCGGATAGCCAGTCCCTTCCTGCTTCGCACGGCCGAGCCTCCCCTCGACGGCGTCAGCGGCAAGCAGGTTTGCGAGATAAGGCGTTGCGGTAAGCGTATCGCGCTTGGACTGGAGGATGATCTCTGGCTGTTGCTACATCTAATGATCGCCGGGCGATTGCACTGGCGAGACGCTGGTGCCAAGCTCGCCGGGAGGAACGCACTAGCGGCGTTCGACTTTCCCAATGGCAGCTTGGTGCTCAGCGAGGCTGGGTCGAAGAAACGGGCTTCGCTGCACGTTCTCGGAGGCCCGGATGCGCTGGGGGCGCACGACCCAGGCGGGCTGGACGTTCTCGAGGCGGACTTCCATGCTTTTTCCGCCGCTCTCGCGCTGCGAAACCACACCCTGAAGCGCGCCCTAACGGACCCTCGACTGTTGAGTGGAATCGGCAACGCCTATTCCGACGAGATCCTTCACCGCGCCCGGCTGTCGCCTCTAGCCTTGACCCAGAAACTCGCGCCAAACGAGATGCGGCGTCTGTACAAGGCTACCCAGCAAGTGCTGACGTTGTGGATCGATCGCCTGCGAGCGGAAGCGAGTGGGGGTTTCCCGCGCAAGGTGACCGCGTTCCGAGACGGAATGGCGGTGCATGGACGGTACGGAAAGCCTTGTCCTGATTGCGGCGCGCCGATCCAACGCATTCGCTACGCCCAAAACGAGACGAACTACTGCCCGCCCTGTCAGACCGCAGGTCGGCTGTTCGCTGATCGCGCGCTTTCCCGTCTGCTGAAGAAGGATTGGCCCAGGACTCCCGAAGAGCTAGAAGCGCTCGGCGGCCCGTAAGCGGTCTGTGGGGAATGGACGGCCCCCCCCCCGGATTTTTCCCCGATTCTGCGCTCTAGGCTACGGAGGCGCGAGGCAACTGTCGGCTTCGGGGATTACACACAGTTAACGACGGTAAGTTCGTTCTCTTCGGAGTCCGCACGCCTCAAGGTAGACAACCTGGCCCTGCACATCGTAGCGAAAGCGAAATCGCCCCGATCGGATCCGGTATTGACCCTCGCCGGACGGGACACCTTCGAGCTTCTTGATGGGGTGGCAGCGTCATTCGCCCGAGCATGAGAATAGGGCCTCGTAACGTAATGTCGGTTACAGACAGGGCGTATTTCAAAGCAAGGATGAGGGTTAGCGCGACCCGAACCCGAGGCGGCGTGCCACATCTCGCAGCACCTCTTCGATCGGTACACCCTCGCGGGGGAACATGGTCGCCCGCGGCACGGCATACAAGCGGGCTCCCGCGGGTGTTGGAGGCCGCAACGCAAGGTGAGCCGCCAGGACACTGTCATCGGCAACGAAGACAGCCGCGCTCTGGTCCCGGGCTGCGAGACGCATGCCGGCCGGCGGGGGCTCTTGGGTTGGCTGCAGCACGTAATTGATAGCTCGCTCATTGGCACTATGTTGAGCATAGTAATTCCACGCTGTCGGCGAACCGCCGTAGTGCTTCTCAGGAGTGAATCCGGGCGGAATTACCTCGGAGAACAGGTCCAGTGCGCGAAAGAAGGCTGGGTTCATACGCTCGTAGCCTCCAAAACGTACTTCCAGGGAAGACCCAACTGTCCGAGCCGCCGTCACAGGCTTTGCCGTATGCGGCAGCGATAGGATTGCGGCTGCCACTCCGCCCACAGCGGCCGCCGGCAGCACTAGGCGGCGCGACGATGACTCGGCCAGCCACCGTGAGCGACCGAATACAACCAGCGGCATCACCATCGCCGGGGCGAAGTAGTGAAGGTTCGTCTGAGCCTGAACGTAGAACGCCACAAAGTACGCGATTGTGGTGGCCGCTAAGGCACGGGCGGGCGCGTCGAGGCGCTTCCAATCGAAGAGCGCCAAGGCTGGAACGATGCCACACGGGACGAGCAGGAACAGCAAGCGCTGCCAGTACTCCGGCCTTCGCAAAGGGTGCAACAAGAGCCACTCGGCGAGTTGGTGATCATTAATCCTCGAAAGCAGAGCAATGCCCGCGTGTTCTCCGCCCGGGGCCGGCAGGCCGATCAACTCCGTCCACCAAATGGCACTGCCGGAAAGGATGACGCAGGCGGCTAGGGTACAGCCGAGGGCCAGCGACGGGCGGACCGGACGCGGGCGAAGGAAGAGGAGCGCGGCAACTCCCCAAAGCGCCAACAACAACGTCCCGTTGGGCTGAACCAAGAAGGTCAGGGTGGTCCACATGCACAAGAGAACGATCTCGCGGCGCAGGAACGCGAGCACTGTGCCAAAGAAGGTAACGAGGAGCAAGTTGTCTGTCGCGGCTGGTAGAGCCATGTCGGCGGAGTACGGATCGTAGGCGACACTGAAGGACATCGCAAGACCGTATGCCAGCAGGGGCAAGACGAGGAGGGAGCGGTCAATCGCCCGCAGCCGGTCTCTCGCTTCCTCGGCGACGGCAACGACTGCGGTATACAAGACGATTAGATAGAGCACGAACGGTAGCCGAACAGAGGCTTCGAGATCGCCGAACAGCCGGACAAACCACGACCCAGGGAAAGCAAACAACATAGTGGTAAGCCCAGGAAACATCGCAATTGTTCCCGCTTCGGCTTCCCAAAAGGGGAGGGCGCGCGTGAGCAAGAGACGGCACGACTCAAAGGCATGTGCGCCGTCGTCATTGAAGGACTCCCAAAAAATCTTGGGGGCTAAGGCGGCGACCAGCACGTATGCTCCCGCCCCCAAGCCAAGTGCGGTCCCTCGCCAGCGCCGACCGTTCAACGGATTCGCGACGAACCGCCCCTGTCGGAGCCGGAGCTGGACAAACGCCAAGGCCGCCCCACAGAGCAATAAGACGATGAGGACGAATGTTCCTCCCCGAGGCGGTCTTCCCAAAAGTTCTTGGACCAAGGCCACTGCCGCGCTGACGAGGATCAGAGTCAACCCGAAACCGTTCATCAACCAGCGCTCGAACCGCTCGCTGCCGCGAAATGCCAACGCGCACAGAAGACCTGGCGAAAGCACCAACAAGAAGGCGCTGACGGCCGCCAACGGAGCCCGTACATAAAGGAGCCAAGCCTGACTAGGAACAAAATAGGGATTCGGCTCGTGCGCAAGATCGTGTAGCGCGGATGCAGCTCCAATCGCCCCGCGGTCGAATACGACAGGAGCTGCCGCTGCGCATAGGATTGCTGTCAGCAAACCAATCCGTCGGTGATGAGACATCGAAGTCCATACTAACGCGCTCTCGGACTCGGTTCAATGGCGAAAGATCGCGTTTCGAGAACCGTTTTCTGCAATTGCAGCCGCGGCGCAACCAAGACGTAGGAGCGGGCGCGAGAGTCACCGTGCAGCAATCACGGGAAGGGGAGTTGCGGGTGGTTGGCGAAGGCGGCGACGAGGTGGCTTTTGAAGAGATCGCGCGGCCGCGGCCCAAGCCGCGTCCAGAGCCGAAACTGCGAGCGACTCCGCGGCGGCACAAACCGGCGGCAGACCACCCCTGGCGCCGGCCGCTGGCGGCGAAAAAACGTGTGATGAAACGCGCGGCGACGGCATAAAAACAGAGGCTGTGGAAATGACGGGCCGGATGGGAAGGGTGGAAAACCTCAGCGACCAGCGAGGAGGGTTCGCAGTGCAACGAGAGGTTTTCCACCCTTCCCAGCGTCCCTTGGAAATCGCTGGCGCGATTTCCACATTCCCACAGCCCGACGACGACGATACTCTCTTACAAACTTACAAACCACAAAACCAAGGGGACATTTCTATTGCCTCTTGACAAGGTCGCGTACGACTACTTGACGGGCGGTTAGAATACTGCTGTGAATACCGCTCCATCCTCCCACCGCGAGTGACAAGCACGTCCGACATGCCGGTCCGGCCAGCCAAGGATGCGATGACGGGTTTTCTCAATGGAAACAGCCGGCTACGCAGTCTTGAAGGGATCACTTAGTAGCGTTGGCCCAACTCACTTAAGAAGCAACCTTTTTTCCCGTACGCAGTCAAAATTGCCCGTTCCGCCGTAGTACATGTATTAACGTAGAATTCGTGAACCCGATACTTCGCATTGCTCATTCCTCCGTATCGCCTGAACGGCATAAGATTGACCTGGCTCTCACGGGAGGCGCCGGTGAAACCACCACGGCAGAGGCCTGGTTCGACTTCGTCTTAGAGTCTGAAGACCAAGAAGCACTACGGTGGTATTGGGAAGACTATCTGGAGTACGCCGTTGAGTCGGCGTCTGACAGTGCCGCGGAGGTCGAAGGTAAGCTCATAGCCATCGGCCAGCAGCTCTTCCAATCCACCTTCCCAGCCGGACCGGCCCAGGAGTTGTGGCAGAAGTTTCAGCCTCAGCTGGGTGTCGGCAGAGTAGAAGTTCTTACGCAGGCGGGAGAGCGATCCCTGATACCTTGGGAGCTTCTGCGGGATGCGACGAGCGGACAAACGCTCGCGACCGCGGCTCATTCCTTCGTTCGGAAACCGACCGGGGTGACTCCCGAGTCGGGTGGTCTTGTGGCCGGGAAAGGGCCTTTGCGAGTACTGATCGTCATCTGTCGTCCCCCGAGCGCGCCCGCAACCCCGTTTCGATCCCCGGCGGCTCTGCTCGTGAAAGCGCTCCGCGCCCGGATGCGGGAGACCGTGCAGTTGGAGCTCTTGCGTCCCCCAACCTTTGGTCAGCTCGGCAGCGCCTTGCTGGAAGCCGAAGCCGTTGGAGAACCCTTTCACGTTTTGCACATCGACGGATACGGCGTCTATGGAGACATCGAGTTGGACGGCACGCCGGAGGAAGTTCTGGAGGCCTTCCAACAACCGCAACTCACCTCGGTTTTGCGCGGTCCCCACGGCTACCTTGTTTTTGACAGCGCGACATTGGACCGCAACGTTCAGTTGGTGGATGGGGCTTCGCTAGGCGAGCTGATGGGCGAGGCCAAAGTCCCCATCGTCACCTTGAATCTGTGCCGAGCTGCGAGAAGCGACTTTCGCACGGAGCCGGCCGAGATGGTGTCTTCCTCCGCCGCAACCTTGAGGGCCTTCCACTCACTTTCCCACGACATGATCGAGAAGGGAGTGAGCGCGGCGGTGCATCTGCCCTACAGCATCGATCTCCTCAAGGCCGCCGAAGTCTTTGGGTCGCTCTACTCCGATTTGGCGCGCGGTTTGGAGGTCGGCACGGCCGTGACCCGGTTGCGTAAGGCGCTCAACGAGCAGGGCGATAGACAGATCGGCTATGGACCGGTTCGCCTCGAGGATTGGGTCACCCCGGGTTCATACGAAGTCGAACCGTTGGCTGTTCTTCGCCCCGGAAGCGAACAACGCGGCCTATCGCCGTTCGAAGTCGCGGAGGCTCTCTCCGAGCCGGCCTTACAAAACCTCGACCAGACACCCAAAGAGTTGCGACCGCCGTCGAACGGCTGCCTGTTCGGGAGAGATGAAACGGTCTTGGCGATCGACAGGGCGTTCCGAAATCGGTCGCTGGTTCTGTTGGAAGGCGAGGCCGGAATGGGAAAGACCGCTACGGCCGGCCAGTTTGCTGCTTGGTACACGCTGACGGAGGGATTCGACGGGCCCGTGCTGATGACGTCATTCGACCATCACAAGACTCTGGCTGCGGTTCTGGACCAGCTGGCTGTGGTTTTCAGAGAAGCTCTGGAAAGCGCCGACTATCGCTGGGTCTCTTTGCCGCCGGAAGAGCGTTTCGAAGTGGCCCTCCATGTGCTGAATCAGATCTCCGTGCTTTGGATCTGGGATAACGTCGAGCAGGTGGCCGGCTTTCCGCAGGGCCAAAGTTCTCTGTGGACCGTGGAAGAGCAGGAAGAGCTAGCCAACTTTCTGCGTCTCGCACGGGAGACCCAGGCCAAGTTCTTGCTGTTGTCTCGTCCGGTCAGCGCGACGTGGTTGGGCGAGCTCCATACCACGCTTGAGTTACCGCCTTTGCCCATGCGGGAGCGGTTGCAACTGGTAAGGTCCGTGGCGGAGAAGAGCGGCTATGCGCTTACCGACGTGGACAACTGGAAGCCCATTCTCGAGTTCTCTCAGGGGAATCCGCTAGCCCTGCGCGGATTGGCCGAGCAAACACTACTGCAGGGCCTCGAGAGTGGGGCCCAAGTTCGCAACCTTGTCGAGCGACTCAAGTCGGGAGCCAAGCGGTTCAGCGAGAACGGCGCCTCGGGTGTTGCACCGCATCTCGCCGCGACGATCGACTACTTGCTGGACCAAAGCTTTAGGAAGCCGGAGCAGTCGATTATGGCGTTGCTCTACCTGTTTGGCGGTGCAGCCGGCGTGCCGCGTCTGGTGGGCATGGTTGGCGACAAAAAATCCACCCACTTGCCGGAGATCACCAGGCTGAAGGAGTTTCAGGACCTCAAGGATGACCCCGAGTTTTCAATGCTGGACCGTGCTGCTTCCTTTGGATTATTGGCGAAGGAAGGAGCGGACCGCTACACGAGTCATGAAGCCTTCCACTGGTTCCTTGAGAAGCTATTCGCCGAGCACTATCCGGACCGCTCAGCATCCGAGAACGAAAGAAAGCTCATTTCGGCATTCGGCCGCTCTCGACCCGAGGCGCCTACCAAGCAGCGCCTCGCGGTACGATCGTTCGTCCAGGAGCTAAGCCGATTCGGCGGCCGCGCCGCCCGGAGAGCGGAGCGAGGGGATCCCGAGGCGGTCGGCGAACTCGCCGCCGAGGAGACGAACTTGTTGCAGGCAATCGCGCTGGCGCGGCAGCTCGATTGGTGGGATGTGATCACGGGTTGTGTCGAGGGCCTCGGTGCGCTCTACGAAAATGCCGACCGCATCGCCGAATGGGAGTATCGCGTTGAAGAGCTGCGTTCTGATTGCATCGATGAGTCTAGTGAAGAGGCTCTACCGGAAAGGGAAGAGTTCTGGCGAGCGGTGACGGAGCAGGGAGTTCGGATCGCCAGACAGCGCAGCAAGCTTCCGCGCGCCGAAGAGTTACAACGATTGTGCCTGCATTGGGATCGGGAGCAGGCAGAACCCTGCTTGGAAGTACCGTCAGAAGCCTTGAGCCGGCCTCAGAAAGTGACGCTGGAGAAGTTTGCCCAGTCGCTCTATCAACTTGGCGAGATCCTGCGGGCACAAGGCTTCGCAGAAAGTAAGATCGAGGAGGAAGCCGTCGCCCTCAGGGAGCGACTTGGTGAGCGCGAGAATGCGTCCAACTGGGCCTTTTCGCTGGGGTCCTGCTATCGCGATGACCAAACCATCCGGGATCTGACCAAGGCTGAAAGATGGTTGCGCCAAAGCTTGGAGCTCAAGGAGGAAGAGGACAATTCAGGTAAGGCGTCCTGTTACAGCGGACTGGCTCAAGTGGCCTGGGAACGCTTCTGTGAGGCTCGCAAGACCAACCGCCCTCAGGAGGAGCTCATTCGGCACCTGAACGACGCTCGGACGTCTTACATGCGGGCGATCGATCACGAACCTCCGGAAAACTGGCCCGTGTTAGCCCAGCATAATCAGCAACTCGGTCACATCTGCTTCTCGCTGGGAGACTTGGACCGAGCCCTGCCCTACTACCGCGAGTCTATTCGCTACCACGAACGACAGGAGAACACCGAAGCCGTCGCCGAAACCCGCTTCAGTCTGGCCATGGCTCTGCGGGACGCCAACAGACTCGCCGAGGCTCGACGGTATGCGCGAGACGCTCACAACGACTTCCAAAAACTCAATGCAGCCGACCCCGAAATGCTAGGCCGGGCGGAGCGGCTTGTGAACAGCATCGAGCAGAAGCTTCACGTGAGAAAGCAGGCCCAGGCCCAATAGCCGGCGTTGGGGTCTGCCGGTTCCCCGCGGATGGATCGAGTGGATTTCCAGCACCCTGCCAGTCAGCTAAGGGGTCCCCGGGGGTCAGGGGAATGACCCCATAGTTCCGGGTCGTCCCGAGCGTGGCTTGCCGCCTAAAGCCGGTTCGGGACTTAGAAACGCTCTTCCGAGGATTCGGGCAGAACGTCCGCGAGATAGTGAGCTTCCCAGCTTGGCTCGTCCCTCCCCGGGGTCCGTCGCATGACTTTCACCGCGACGTCATCGCCGGGCTCGAGCCCTTCCTGTAACTCGGAGATATCGCTGGTGCTGCTCACTGGCCGGCGATTGATTGCGACGATAATGTCATTCGGCAGGACGCCAATGTCATCCGCGAAAGAGCCGGGATCGACCTCGGTGACGAGGACACCGTCAGATCCCTCGTAGCCCAACTGCTGGCGGTCAGAGGACGAAAGGTTTTGCACCGTGATGCCGAATAGCACCTCGGCCGACTCCTCTTCCTCTTGCGGGCGCCGGCGCCCGAAGCCCAATTCATCTCCAAAGAGTTCCTCGCGATCGGCGATCGTCACCTGCAGCGTCTTTCTTTGATCGTCTCGGATCACGACGATCGGCACCGTGGAATCCACCGGAGTTGCCGCAACAACAGCGATAAGTGCGTCGCCGTCCCGCACGGGCTTACCGTCGATCTCCACGATTACGTCTTCATCAATCATGCCGGCATTTTCCGCAGGGCCGCCTTTTCTAACCGATTTCACCAACACGCCGCCATTCTCGGCTCCGAAACGGCGTAGAAGCGCCGGGTTTTGACTGGCCTGAAATTCAATGCCGATCGAGCCCCGCGCCACTCGGCCTCGCTGGATGATCTGGTTGTAGACATCGACGGCTATGTTAGAGGCCAAGGCGAATCCAAGTCCTTGGTAGCCCCCGGTGTGGGTGGCAATCGCGGTGTTAATCCCGATCACCTCTCCGCGCATGTTCAAGAGAGGCCCGCCACTGTTACCAGGATTGATGGCAGCGTCCGTCTGAATGAATTTTTGAAAAGGCCGGTTTCCTGCCCCCCGAACATCGCGCGATTTGGCGCTGATGATTCCTACGGTTACCGTCTCCGGATAACCTAGCGGGGATCCGATCGCTATCGCCCAATCTCCGACGCCGACCGCGTCGGAATTGCCGATCGGGGCAGCGCTCAGTCTCTTCTTGGGATTGATTTTGATCACCGCTAGGTCAGTTTCGGGGTCACGGCCAATCAGCTTGGCATCGTAGGGGTCGTCGGCCCCGTTGAACAACCGCACTTGGATGCGGTCCGCTCCCTGCACGACGTGATTATTCGTTAGGATATAGCCGTTTCGGTCCACGATAACTCCCGACCCTTCACCGGGACGCCGCCGGCGCTCGGGAGGAAACGGCTGGCCGGGAACCGGCCCTTCCGGCCAACCGAAATGACGCCGGAAGAAATCTTCTATTCCTTCTCGTTCACCCCCTCCTCGTTCACGGGGTGATTGACGCTCCGTTCTCTTTGCAAACGCCCGCACCTGAATGTTGACGACCGAAGGACGGACTTGCTTGGCGATTGGGGAGAATTGGTTCTCTAACGGGACGGGGTCCGGTATCCTGAGCGGTTTCGCGTCGGGGGCGACAGCCTCTTTGCGGGCCGCGTCGACACCCGTGGATATCAAGGTCCCGATAACAATACCGGTGGCTAATGTAAAAAGAACCAGGCTGAAAGAGAGCAGTTTGCGCTGCCCCAGACTTCCCAAAAGTCGCACAACGTCGCTTCGCTCCATCGTTAACTTCTCCTAGTGTTCGAAATGCCCCCGTCACAGGATTAGACGCACTTGGACAGCAATCGGATGCGTTTGAACCTAAATTATTACTCATTATAGCTGGGGCCGACGCACCGCGACTCCGACGACCTACGTGGCAGAAATAGGTGAGCGAGAGCTCGAGGGTGCCCATTTGGGGTGCGTTTTGTGGCCGACCGCCGATTCCGCGATCTAGTTTCGGGGAGAGGTGGGTTTTGGGGTCCGCCTAAACAGGCAGCACCGGCCGCCAGCGTCTGTCTGGAACCCAGGCAAAGGACCCGCGCAAAAAAACGATGACACAGCCGTCCCCGCCGGCAGTCAGCATGGCCGTTTCAGCCCGGCGGGGGCTTCGTGTCCGACTCCGAGTGGTGGGAGCCCATCCACAAGCCCAACGCCAGCAGGATCCTCTGTAACCCAAGCTCGCGTCCATCGGGGTGAAACCATTCCGAGGGCGTGTGCGCGTCGCCCCCCCGGCCACCCGCCCCGACCGCCGCCGCCGGCAACCCCAGCGATAGAGGTACATTAGCGTCTGTCGACGCACAGTCGAGCTGGGAAGATATACCTAAATGGGAATCCACCGCCTGGAAGCAGGCCACGACTTGGTTGTTGCGGACGCGCGCCGCTGCCGGGCGGTGGCCTATCTCACGGATCTTATAGTTCGATAGCCTGTCGGTCGCCCGGCGGTTTTCCAACTCGACCCCCAGTTTGACGGCTTCTTCGAGCGTTTCGACCAGTTGTTCCATCGCTGCGCTGCTCCGGGAGCGAATGTCGACCTTGGCGCGCGCCACCGGTGCGATAGAATTCACGCCTGAACCGCCTTCGATAACCCCAACGCTGAGTGTCGAGCGCGGCGACGATGGCAACTCGGCGTCGGAGAGGACCGCAACCGTGCGACCGAGCGCATGGACCGGATTGGCGCGTCCAAAATCGTTCCAACTGTGGCCCCCGTGACCTTCGATGATGATCTCGAAACGCCGGCTCCCAAGCGCTTCGGCGGTAATGTGACCGGTCGAGGCGCCATCGAGTACGAGATAAGCGTCGATCTGGGACGAAAACGGGGAATGCCGGCAAAGGTAGTTCATTCCGTGCAGGTTGCCCTCGCCTTCCTCTGCCACGTTTGCAACCAACAGGACGTTGCGCCCAGGTTGGGGTGGAGGCGCCTCGGACAACAAGCGAGCGACGGCCAGCAAGCCAGCCAGCCCCGATCCGTTGTCAGTCACACCAGGTCCTTGAAAAGTGCCGTCAGGCCGGACCGCGACGTCGCCGAGACGATTCGCAGCCAGCGCAGTGTCCATATGCGCGGTGAGTGCAACAAACGGTAGGCCTTTCTCGAAAACCAACGGGGTGACCACATTACCGGCTTCATCGATCCGGGACTGGCCACCGATCTCACGGAAGCTACGGACAAGATAGTCGGCCCGTTCCTGCTCCCGAAACGTCGGGGCGGGAACGCGGCACACCTCAAGATGCTGTTCGTTAATCCATCGCTTTTCGCGGCTGAAGAACGGCAAGCATGTCCGCATCCAAGCCGTGTCGGCCAACCGCTTGACTCGCGTCACCAGAACTTTGGAGGCACCCGACGGCGCCCGGCTGACTGCTAAGTCACGCTTGTGCGGCATGAGAAACACCAGTCTATCAGAGTGCCGGAGAACCAAAACTACTCCCGTACGCGACGCCGGGATCCTCGGGCAGCCCGAATGTAGGCGGTTGAAACCGCCCGAGAGCCGTCGATGGTCGCTGTCGGAGCCGGTGTCCTGGCAGCCATCAGCCAAACCGAGCTTCATCCCCATTTGACGAACACTCGCGCCGGTTGCTAGCTTGTCGTTTGCAAACTGTCGCGAACTGTGGTCGAATAGCCCCAGTTGTTCCGCGGCGGCCGCGTTCGCCAAAGAGTATCGGCCCCTCGCTTTAACGCACATGTAGCGAAAGTTGCGAGCTTCTAAATCACCCAAAATCAAAACTTGAGGTATATCGAATGGCAGAGGAAAGACAGACTACGCTAAAGGGCAATCCACACGCTCTGGTAGGACCGGAGCTGGCGGTAGGAGACGCCGCTCCCGATTTCGAACTTACCGCCAACGACTTGAGCGCCGTTACGCTCGAATCGACAGGAAGCGGAGTTCGGATCTTCAGCGTCGTGCCGTCGCTCGACACGCCGGTTTGCGACGAGCAGACGAGGCGGTTCAATAAGGAAGCCGCCGAGCTCGGCGCGATCGACATTTATACCGTCAGCTGCGATCTGCCGTTCGCCCAGAAACGCTGGTGCGGCGCCGCCGGCGTCGATAAGGTCAAGACCGCTTCCGACTACAAGAACGGCAACTTCGGAGAAGCCTGGGGCACGATGATTCGCGACCTTCGGATCGAAAGCCGGGCCGTCTTCGTCGTGGACGGAGAGAACACGATCCGCCATGCGGAGTACGTGCCGGAGGTAGCCGAGCATCCCAACTACGACGCGGCTCTCTCGTCGGCCCGCGCCCTCGTGAGCTAGGGTCTCTTGCTGGCCGCCCAAGACGTAAGGAAAGCAGCTAGTGTAGTGCCACATAAATACTTGGACAATAACACCCTTTTCACGGTAGGATGGTTTATGTGGCCATCCGCTGACGCTCTACCCCTCACCGCTCCGCAGCGAAACGCTCTTCGTCGCCTGGTTCGAGGAGGCAACACAGCCCAGAAAATGGCCTTACGGGCAGGCATTGTTTTGCTGTGTGCGCAGGGGTTGGCGAACCACGCCATTGCCCGCGAACTCGGCGTCAACCGCAAGACCGTCATCCTGTGGCGAAAGCGCTTCGCCCAGTCCGGCCTCGACGGACTCCGCGATCGGACGCGCCCCGGACGCAAACCGGCGCTCTCCGCTGAATTCGTCCAATGCATCCTCGATACAACGCTTCACGAGAAGCCCCGGGCGGCCACGCATTGGAGCACCCGCACCCTCGCCAAGCACTTGGGCGTCTCCAAGATGGCCATCCAGCGCGTCTGGAAAGCGCACGGACTGCAGCCCCATCGCCTCGAAACTTTCAAGCTCAGCCGCGACAAGCAGTTCGTCGAGAAACTCCGCGACGTGGTCGGTCTGTACTTGAATCCGCCCGAGCACGCACTGGTGCTCAGTGTCGATGAGAAAAGTCAGATCCAGGCCTTAGACCGCAGCCAGCCGGGACTGCCCCTGAAAAGGGGTCGTGCCGGCACCATGACCCACGACTTCAAACGACATGGCACAACGACGTTGTTCGCCGCCTTCAATGTGCTCGACGGCAAGGTGATCGGCGAGTGTCTGCCGCGACATCGGCACCAGGAATTCCTCAAATTCCTACGCAAGACCGACCGCGAAACGCCACCGGCGCTGGAGCTGCATCTGATCGTGGACAACTACTCCACGCACAAGCATGAGCAAGTGAAGAAGTGGCTCGCGAAGCACCCCCGCTTCCACTTTCACTTCATTCCCACGTCTTCTTCTTGGCTCAATCTCGTCGAGCGCTGGTTCCGCGAGCTGACACAGAAGCGCATCCGCCGCGGCGTGTTCCGCAGTGTTCCCGAACTCGAGGCCGCCATCCACGAGTACCTGGAAGCGAGCAACCAAGCGCCCAAGCCCTTTGTCTGGACAGCTCCGGCACAAGATATCCTCGCCAAAGTCGAGCGCGCCGCCAAAACCCACGCCATTGTCTAGAACCGTTAGTGGCACTACATTAGGTTGCTCATCGCGACCTCAAGATTCGCGTCGTAATCCGACGGGGCATCTTGGTCGGCGGTATCCGTCACGGCGCGAACCTCGACGAAGGGTACATCACTGAACTCGCAAGCCCTGGCTCCCCCTGCACCCTCCCACGCGACCACGAGGGCGCCCGTTGACGCATAGAGCGCGCTACTTCTTTCAGCTCCCGTTATGTCCTCGTCTCCGCTGGCTACCACCCCAAAGTGCACCCTGAAAGACGGGACCGAGGCGAGACGTTTCAGCTCCGATATGATTTCTTGTGCGCCTTCGAATCTTGGCCTGGGCCGCTCGGTAAACCGGTTCTTGTGGTCATGTTCCATCGTAGATGTTGCTACGACCACATCGCCAATAGACAACTCGTCTGCTAAGGCGCCCGCCGCCCCGGCGCAAAAAACGATATCCCAATCCGCGCTGGCGTCCAGCAAGTGCTGGGTTTGGAGCGCGAACTGCGCCTTGCCAAGGCCACCGCATGCCACTGTCATATCGAGATCAACAAGCCTCACCGCCGGGAGCCTTCCGATCACTGACTCGGCACCTTGAAACCCGCGCTTCGTGCAGCCCTCGATGAAGAGCCGATCCTAGGTCTAGCACCACATCTCCCTCTTTGACTTCACTGAAAGCCAGCGGATTGCCACATCCGAAAGAGCTGCCCGCGACCTCAGGCGGCAGGGCTTCTAGCTCCTCGCCTTTGTAGCCGGCCAGCTTGACGACGCTGCTCTGTTCTACCGTGCCTGTGCAGCAGCCGCCCGATGAGGGCCTCGAAATCGCCGCCCCGTACGCTTCAGATACGGCTGTGCGAACTTCTTCATGGTTTTGCTGGATCATGTTTCACCTCCCTGGTTCCGCACCCTTCCGACGGGCAACACGCTTCAATGGCGCTAGCTATGGCACGTAGCGTGGCCGCCAACTCCGGGTAGCGGACCGAGTAATGGACTTCCTTTCCACGCTTTCGAGCATTGAGAATCCCGGCGTTTCTCAACATCGCCAGGTGGCGAGATACCACCGAAATGTTGACCGGACAGCACTCCGCAGCCTCGCTTACAGTGCATGAGGGGCCGCAGCGGCTCAGTTGAACCAACAGGGCTAGCCGGTTAGGATCGCAGAGTGCCTTGAAGAGGCGAGGGTCAAGCAGGTCGCCCAGTTGCTCGCAGCATGCATTGTCTTCGAAGCCGGATTCTTGTTTGCTCATTTGCGTATATATGCAAATGAGAGTCCGGTTCCCTTGTCGCTGTCAAGAGACCCCCGTGTTATGTTCGTTTTGTGGCGACTTTTCCAGGGGCCAAATACCCAGCTCATCCGAAGAATCCTGAGGGCGATTTCTATGTGGAAGAAGACTTGTGCTTACGGTGTGGAGCTCCGGAGAATGTTGCCCCGCAGTTGATCGGAACAGACGAGAAAGGCAACTGTTACTTTAAGGGGCAGCCGTCAACTCCGCAGGAGGTCGATGCCGCGATCCGTGCCGTAGACGCGAATTGCTGCGGAGGGTATCACTATTGCGGAGACGACCCGGCGATAGCCAGTCGAATCCCCACTGAAGCCTGGGACGGGCGACCCAACTGGGACGGTCTGCCCGCCTGGATTGAATCTTTCGACGTCTGGGAAGAATGGCCTACATGGCCTAAATCATTGCTTACAAAAAGTTTCGCTCTTCTCAGAAAAAGGGCCCGAAAGCTCTTTCGTCGATAGTCGAGTAGAGATTTGGGGAACCAAAGGCCTGATCCATCCCGCTTTTGGCACCTAGTGGTGGCTCTGCTGGTCACCCTCGGTCTGGCCTGTGAGGCGCCACAAGCGCCCACGCCTTCTTTCTCAACGCTACGGTTCGTTTGGACGGGCGATCTCACCGCGCTTTGGCATCCGGCGGCTTACCAAACCTACAGCCAGGGCGTCATTTTCTGGCTGGTCTTCAATAATCTGGTCAAGTTGGACGACGATCTAAACACGGTGATCCCCGATCTCGCTGAGAGTTGGGAGGCGTCTGAAGATCTGACGGTTTTTACCTTCCGTCTGCGTAAAGACGTCACCTGGCACGACGGCCTGCCTTTTACGGCGAGGGACGTAATTTTCTCGTTTACTCGCCAAGTCGTCGAGACCTACCGCTATGTCAAATACGTGGACACCGTGAAAGGCGCCCGTGATTACGAAGAGGGTAAGGCGAGCCGAGTGGAGGGGCTCGAGCTGCTCGATGATTACACGGTTCGCATCACGCTCGATTCTCCCGATGCCATTTTCTTGCTGAGCCTGAGCGAACCGAACTGCGTGATTGTGCCGGAGCATCTGCTGAAAGACACTCCGCCGGACGACATTGAGTCGGCTGCATTTAGCACGACGTCGCCCGTCGGCACGGGGCCCTATAAGTTTGTTCGCTATCTGACGGATCAGTTCGTCGAGTTGGAGGCAAACCCGAACTATTTCAAGGGCGCTCCACGGATCCAAAAGATATTTATGAAGCGCCTCCGGTCGGAGGTCACCGTAGCGCAGCTTGAGAGCGGAGAGGTCGATCTGGCCTTGCGCCTCAACTTGCTGGAGTTCGAAAGGCTTTCGCGAATCGCGGATCTCGACTTAACGGTTCGGCCGGGGTTGAGCAACACTTCCTTGGATTTTCCGGTCGAGCAGCCACGCGTAGCCGACAAGAGGCTGCGCCAGGCTATCTACTACGCGGTTGATCGCGAGGGGATCGCCAAGGCGATTTTTGGGGACCGCGCTCAGGTTCTTTACGGCGCTCCCCCGGCGATGGACGGCTACGATAGCTTGAACCGCTATCCTTTCGACCCCGATAAGGCGAGACGCCTGCTCGAAGAAGCCGGCTTCGACTTCGACGCGCCGTTCCGCGTCATCTACGACCAGACCTACCCCGCTGCTTCCCAATACTTCGCCATCATCGAACAACAATTGCGAGAGATCGGGATCAACGTCAATCTCGAACCTTCGGACTCCACGGCCTTCCTTGCCCGGATGATGGGGGCCCGTGACACTTTTGAGATGTTTGGTTTGAATGGAGGAGTGCAGGGTTTGGGTCCCCATTTGACGGGCAATTATTTCGATTGCGAAAGGAAGGCTTTCCTCAGCGGCTATTCAAACTGCGATTTCGACGCTTTGTTCGTCGAGGCCCGAGCCATCGCCGATCCTGAACAGCGGCGGAGGGTTTACGAGCGGGCCGCGCGAGTGTTTAACGAAGATCTCCCCCAACTGCCGCTGTGGACCCCGCATGAGCTCCACGCCGCGACCAAGCGTCTCGGCGGAGGTTTCGCCGTGCAACGCGACCCCAAGCGAACGTTCACCAACGCCGAGACCTGGACACTTCAGTAACCTAGTGCGTATCGCTTACAGGGTTCAGCTTCGGCTGTTGCCGACCAGCGGCATCGCCACCTTTATCTCGCCGTCACGCTTCTGGCGCCTCCTGGTGACCTTAGCCACCCTCGGGCTGTCGTGCGGCGTGCCGCAAGCACCGACACATTCCTCCTCGACGTTGCGCTTCGTTTGGACGGGTGATCTCAGTCCGTTGTGGCATCCCTCCGGTTACCAGACGTTTAGTCAAGCCGTCGTCTTTTCACTTGTTTTCAACAATCTGGTCAAACTTGACAAAGACTTGAAAACGGTGACGCCGGACCTCGCCGAGACTTGGGAAATGTCATCCGACATGACGGTTTTCACTTTCCACCTGAGAAAAGGGGTCACTTGGCACGATGGTCGCCCGTTTACGGCGCGAGATGTGATTTTCTCGTTCACGCGACAAGTGGTCGATCCCTACCGCTACGTCAAGTATATGGATGGGCTGAAAGGATCCCGCGATTACAAGGACGGCAAAGCAAACCAGATCGAAGGACTCGAGCAGCTCGATGAACACACGGTTCGCGTCACACTCAGGGCTCCAGACTCCCTTTTTCTGCTCAACCTAACCGAGCCGAGCTGCGTTATCGTACCTGAGCACCTTCTGAAGGACATCGATCCTGACGCCATCGAGTCCGCAACATTCACCACAACGTCACCCGTCGGCACGGGCCCGTACAAGTTTGTTCGCTACCTCACCGACCAATTCGTCGAGATGGAAGCGAATCCAAACTACTTCAAGGGCGTTCCCCAAATTGAGAAGCTGTTCATGAAGCGCCTCCGGCCGGAGGTCACCGTGGCCCAACTCGAGAGCGGGGAGCTCGATCTGGCCCTGCGTCTTGACCAGCTGGAGTTTGATCGCCTCTCGAAAGTCGCCGACCTGGACGTGATCTCGCGCCCCGGGATAGGTTTCACCTCCCTCTACTTCCAGGTCAGGCGACCGCAGGTGAGCGACAAGAGGGTCCGCCAGGCGATCTACCACGCTATCGATCGGGAGGGCATAGCCAAGGCGATCTTCTGGGACCGGGCTCGGGTCCGTTACGGCGCTCCTCCGGCGATGGATGGTTACCAGAACCTAAATCGTTATCCCTTTGACCCCGATAGAGCAAAGCGGCTGCTCGAAGAAGCCGGTTTCGACTTCGACGCGCCGTTCCGCATTATCTACGACCATACCTTTCCCTCGGCCCCCCAAGTCTTCCCCATCATCGAGCAACAGCTGCGGGAGGTCGGCATCAATGTACAGTTGCGCCCGCTGGACTCCACGGCCTACATCGCCAGCGTGAGAGAGGCGCGTGACACTTTTGAAGCTTTCGGAAGTTACGGTGGCGTGCAGGGCCTCGGCCCCCACATGACGGCAACATACTACAACTGCGAACGGAAACCGATCCTTACGGGCTATGCGAACTGTGAGTTCGATGCCCTCTTCGTCGAGGCGCGCTCCGTCGCCGATCCGCGAAAGCGCGACGCAATCTACGCACGAGCTGCACAGATCTTCAACGAAGACCTTCCCCAATTGCCTCTATGGACTCCTGATGAGCTTCACGCTGCGACCAAGCGCCTGGGTGGAGGTTTCTCCGTCCATAACGACGCCAGGAAAACGTTTAGCAACGTCGAGACCTGGACACTGCAGTAACTTATTGGCTATCGTCTACAGGTCACAAGGGGCCGATCACCCCGAGCCCCCCTGGGGCATCGCGCATGCTTCGTTACCTCCTGCACCGCCTCTTGATTGCCATCCCCGTCCTTTTCGGTGTCACGATCATCGCTTTCACGGCCCTTTCGTTTGCGCCCGGCGACCCCCTCACGGCCCGTATTGATCCCAGCATTCTGGCTCAGCAATCGCCCGAATGGATCGCGGAACGCCGACATGCTCTGGGGCTAGATCAGCCCGTGCCGATCCGCTACGCCAAATGGCTCGCGGGCGCCGTGCAAGGGGACCTGGGATTCTCAATCGTCACGTACCGGCCCATTGCCGATGAG
Source organism: Bryobacterales bacterium (assembly GCA_965222095.1). Classification (GTDB taxonomy): domain Bacteria; phylum Acidobacteriota; class Terriglobia; order Bryobacterales; family UBA6623. The sequence goes on along the minus strand of CBDCTD010000001.1, from coordinate 819,019 downwards.
CTGGCGCTGCGCTTGCCGGTGACACTGCAATTAATGGGCGCTGCGCTCCTTGTCGGGCTCTTGATCGGCATTCCGTGTGGAGTGCTCTCCGCGATCAAACAGCACGGGAAGCTCGATTACACCTTGACTTCGCTTACGATGGTCACGATTTCGACGCCTACGTTCTTCCTTGGCATGCTGGCTATTTATGTTTTTGGGGTTCAGCTTCGGCTACTGCCGACGAGCGGCATCGGCACCTTAGGCGCGCCGCCATCTTTCGGGGACCGCCTGAGTCATCTTGTTTTACCGGCCGGAATCCTCGGGTTGGGCAACGCGGCTCTGCTGATGCGCTACACCCGCGCCAGCATGCTCGAAGTCCTCCGCAAGGAATACATAACCACAGCCAGAGCAAAAGGCCTGAGCGAGGCAACGATTGTCTTGCGCCATGCGCTGCGCAACGCGCTAATCCCCGTCATTACAGTCTTCGGCTTGCTCCTCCCCGAGCTGGTGGCCGGAGCTGTCGTCACCGAGCAAATCTTTGCCTGGCCCGGCATGGGCTTCATGGCCGTTCGCGCTGCCGCCAACCGCGATCCAACGATGCTGATGGGCGTGGTGCTGGTTGTCGGGATCGGCGTGTTGCTTAGTAACTTGCTCGCGGACATTGCCTACGCCGTCGCCGACCCACGCATTCGATACGGGCGCGAGAGGTCCTGATGGCCGACTTTGACACGCAAGCTGAGCTTGTCGAAGCCGGCGGGCGCGGTCCGACACTCACGGCTCCAGCGGGGGGTCACGAAACACCCGCTCGTCTGGCTTTCCGTCGTTTCCTGCGTCACCGGCTCGCGGTCAGTGGCGCGGTCGCCCTGGTGCTGATTGTCCTGGCTTCCTTGTTTGCACCGCTCGTGGCTCACCACGATCCCTTGACGGTTGATCTGCGGGCGCTGCGACAAGCTCCGAGCACAGATTACCGGCTCGGCACCGATCTGATCGGCCGGGATGTTTGGAGCCGGGTTGTTCACGGCGGCCGGACGTCATTGTCCGTCGGCATTCTGGCCGTCACACTTTATGCCCTCATTGGATCGTTTCTGGGGGCGCTGGCCGGTTACTACGGAGGCCTCCTCGATCAGATCATCATGCGCTTCACCGACACGCTGATGAGCATACCGAGCTTGTTGATGATCATCCTCTTCGTCTCGGTTGTCGGACCGAGTCTCACATCGGTGATCGTCGTCATCGGGCTGCTCGGTTGGCCTGGCGCGTGTCGGCTCATGCGGGGGCAGATCTTGTCCCTGCGCGAAGAAGAATTCATCACCGCCGCGCGGGCCGCGGGCGCCGGCACGGCACGGATCATCGTCAAGCACATGCTCCCGAACACGCTCGGCCCGCTGACGGTGCTCGCTACGTTTGGCGTCGCCCAAGCGATCCTGCTCGAGGCCGCGCTCAGCTTTCTGGGGCTTGGTGTTCAGCCGCCTACGCCGAGCTGGGGTGGAATGCTCCATGAGGCGCAGTCGTCGACTGTCCTTTCTACTATGCCTTGGTTCTGGATGGCGCCCGGTTTCGCGATCGCCATCACCGTGCTGGCGGTGAACTTCATCGGCGACGGGCTGCGGGACGCCATCGACTTGCGGGCCGTCGATCTGTGAAGCACTGGGCGGGCAAGCAGGAGATTGCGGTCGGAAAGTGTGAAGGAATCACTGCGGCGGTGGGCACCTAGCCGTGTAGCGCAGGCCTGAGCCTCGCCAGCCGATTTCCCGTCTAGCGACCTGCAGTCTCTCCGACCAACGGGATTTCTGGCACCGCAGCCCCGCGCTCAGACCTGCGGCTTTTTGCCATACCCTTACAACTCGAACGTGATTTCGCGTGCGCCTTGCACAACAGAATCAACCGGCGACGATCGGGGGGGGGGGGACGCAACGCCAACGAGGGAGAAGGTGCGAGTAGGCGAGAATCGTCAGAGGGGAACGTTCGGCAGCAGTCGACGCCACGATCTGCGGAACGCTGAACCGTTACACCGACTCGCACGCCATGACCCGTCAGCGGCCCGAGCAGAAGCTAACGAAGTGGCAGATCGCGGTTTTGATTCCAGTGATTCTGTACGCCGTGCTGTACCTTGCTGTCTTTCTCCCATTGCTCGCGCTCTACAGCCTCTGCTTGCGCCTAGCTGTTTGGTCGTGGTGGTGCCTTCGAGGCCGCGACATCCTCTTCGTCTACTCGGACAGCCCCGTGTGGCACGACTACATCGAGCAGCGCATTGTGCCTCACCTCGGCGAGCGTGCCATCGTACTCAATTGGTCTGACCGTAAACGCTGGCGCCCTTCCCTCAAGCGGATGGCGTTCTATCACTTTGGCGGTGACCACGAGTTCAATCCGATGGCGGTTGTCTTTCGGCCATTTCGGCGCACCCGCACATTCCGCTTTTGGCAGCCTTTCCGAGATTTCAAACACGAACGGCCCGAGTCACTCCAGAAAATGGAGGATGAGTTCTTTGGCTTGATCGAAATTCAGAGACCTGATCCGGCGGCCTAGCCCGGAGAGCGCTGGGTAGGCGGAGCGAGGCTCGGTGGCCTCCTACAGAATAGGAACCGTCACCGAATTGCTTTGGATGCCGTTGGCGGTAACAAAGAGCTGCTGGTCGCCGCTCGGAAGTGGATCAGGCAACGTGGCGTTGATCTGATAAAGGCCGACAAGCTCGGGAGTGAGTCCCGAGAAGAAGACGGTTGCTTCGCTTCCTCCGATTGTCACCTCGGGAACGACTCGAGTTCGTACCAGCGGGCTTAAGGGCGCCGGCTCGCCCGTAGTCTGTGCGGGATCGAGCGGGCCCAGGCCGGTCGCGTAGATGATCACGGTTTCTCCAGCCCGGGCGGGGTTTTGAGCTGTCACCACGGTGCCGTCCGCATGGGTTACCACGCCGTAAAGCTTCGCGCCCAGCCTGAATTCGAAAATGCCCGGGGCGTAGTCCGCGAGCGGCAGGTTGAAAACGGTGCTCGCCGAGTCCTCGATTCGGACCTTGACGAACACGAAGTTCAGCCCAGCCAGTTCCCACGGAACCTGGATGTTCAACTGGCCGGCGCTCGAGAAATAGAATCGCCCGGGAATACTGATTCCTTCTTCGGGAAAGTCGAAACTGACGCTGACGTGCTTGAGCGCCACCGGCAGGGGAAGCGTGTAGGCGACGCCGAGGAACTCGGCAAGAGAATCACCGAAGATCGAAACAATCGAGCCGGGGGCGACCGGCTGTCCCGCGGCGAAGCTCGCCCCGTTGACGATCGCTTCGATAAAGGGTTTCCGCCTTGCGGCGTTAAAGAAGGGAATGGTTAGGCCGCCGGCCACGGCTTCAAACTCTTGGGGGCCGGCGTCGGGCCCCATGTCGACGTCCGCGGCAGCCACGCCGAAAGCGTCCGTTGCGCCGTCGGCTTGAAAGATCGACCCTCCGCCGGTGACGACATTGAATTGAACGTCTAGGCCGGCAATCGGCTGCCCCTGGCGATCGACCGCGCGGAAGATGAGGAGTTCGGGGTGCGGCTCGTTGACGGTGCCAACAACTCCCGTACCGGCGATCGCAAAGGAGTTGAAGGGAACGCCGTCACCCACGACGTAGTAGTACGGAATTTGCAGTGACGTGCCGCCCGAAGCGGAATCGACCCGAATCACGCCCTCATAGGCGCCGGGCGGAGGGGTTGTTCCCGACGGCCCCACGTCGAGAGTCGTCGAGCCGCCTGCCCCTAGCTCGAGGTCTACCGTGGCGGCTCCGTTTACACTTACGGCCGCGTCGGGGTCGAAATCGTAAGGCTCGATCGACAGGTGAAAGGTCTCCGACGCGGTGCCGACGTTGGTGAGGATCAAGTCTCGCTCGAGGGGAAGAGCGCCGTTGACCGCGCCGAAGCTGATCGTCGCGGGTTCGGCGGTGGCGATGGGATCAAGGGCGGCGGGAATCTGCAGCAGTCCGGCGCCCATCGAAGTCACGCGAGCGAACTCGCCGTCGTCGAAGACCAAATCGCTGGTCGAGTTGACCAAGGCCGACTTCACTTGCGCCGCCGAAAACCCCGGATTCCGCTGCTTGACCAGAGCCGCGGCACCGGCAACAAAGGGAGCCGCGAAACTTGTCCCGTCGACGGAGAGGTATCCGGTCCTGTCAAACGTATCGCCGTTGGGATCGAATTGTTGCGCCGCGGTGTAGATGAAGACACCGGGGGCAACCAGGTCGGGTTTCAAGTTATTGCTGGGGCTGGGGCCACGGGAGCTGAAAGGAGCGACCTGGTCGGAGGCGAACGGGCGGGCAATCAGCGTCGGGTCGAGGGTAACTGCAGTCCCTGGGGAGTTGCCGAGTGCCTGGCGCAGCGCCTGTCCCGCACTCGCGCCGATCATGAACGCCGGAATGTCGGTGGTTTCGAGTTCAACCATTACGAAGGGATCATCCTGACCGTCGACGTTGGTAACGATGACCCCCACCGCGCCCGCGGCGGCAGCATTGGCAACTTTGAATTCGAAATCGCACTCGCCACGCGCCACGACGGCAATCACGCCCTCGAGGGAATCGTCGGGTAGCGTCTGGCAGCCGAAGGGATCGCCGACCGCCGCGGCGTCGCGACCTTCAGCCGCGAAGGGCGACTCGGGCTTGGGGCCGGTCCCCGAGATCGCCGTTACGCTTTGCCCCCCAAAGCGAACTGACTGGACGAGTTGACGGGAGTTGACGGTCGCGCCGACCGCGGTCACGGCGGGCGCGGAGGCCAGGGTGGCGATGCTGCTGAGCGTCGGGAACTGTTGCTCTCCAAAAGCACCGGCATTGCCGGCCGCGGCTATGACCACTACGCCAAAGTCCTCTACCGCGCTCTGAGCGGCAAGGGCAGCCGGGTCACACAGGATGCCCGGTTCCTCAAAACAGGTGTCTCCTTCCGAATCGTAGGGAAACTGAGCTACAGCGCCGAAGCTGATGCTGATGATATCCATGCCATCGATCACGGCGTCGTCGATCGCGGCGATGACGGCATTGGTGTTGCTGAACTCGTTGATATCGGGCGAGCCGAAGATCTTGTAATTCCCTAAGAATGCTTTCGGAGCCACGCCGGTTAACACCCCGGCTGGGGCATTTACTCGTTGGCCCGCGGCGATCGCGGCGACCGCCGTCCCGTGCCCCACACGGTCTCGAGGTGTCTCGTCATCAGCACGCGAAAAAGTTGGATCTTGCGAACTGAGTAGTTGAACATAGCTTCGCGCCGCGATGACCTTGTCGCTTGTAAACGCTAGATGCTCGGGCCGCCCCTTAGGGAAACCTGGCGGGAGCACAAGTGATGAATCGTCGAAGGCCGGATGATCGATATCGATTCCCGTATCGATGATCCCGATCCGCACTCCAGCTCCCGCGTTACCTACGCCACCCAGGGCGTTCCAGGCGGCCGGCATATCGACGATCTCCGCCGCGGTGTTGAGCATAAGCTTGAAGCGCCGCGCTTGAACGACGCGCTTGATCCCCGCCAACCGGGCTAGCTGCTTCGCTTGTTCGCGCGTGGCTTTGACGAAAACAGCGTTAAGAACGTGACAAACCGAGCCGGTTACTTCGGCGCCGACGTCCTCGACAGTCCTCTTTATCGGATCTTGGGCGAAAGCGGCCTGCCGAGTCATAAGCTGAAACTCGGGCTTGTCGACTTCAACCCGGCCGTCAGGAGCCCGCAGCCGGTGAGCGACGCGTTGCCCAATCGACGGTTCGGAAAGAACTACGGTGAAGTGGCGGACACGGTCGGCTGCACTCTGAGGTAAAGCCGCCAGCAAAGCTACTACAGCGGCAAGAAGGAGGCGTTTGTTCCCAAGCGCAATCATTGGCGTCCGGCGTGGGATCTCTCCCAGTCGCTCCGTAGCTTCGGACGGCTCAGGAAACAGGGAAGTTACAGGAAAACCGGGCTCGGTATCCGCGAGATCGAGTTTCTCACCAACTTGGGTAGATCGCCTGGCGGCGCAGGCCGCTGCGCTAAGGGGGTACCTCCTGACCCCGCGCTTTACTCCACCAGATGGCAAGCCACCCAATGGCCGGAGGAAACTTGTTTGAACTCCGGGTCTGCCTCGAAGCAAACGTCTGTTGCTAGAGGACACCGAGTGTTGAAGTTGCAGCCCCGCGGTGGATTTGAAGGACTGGGAATATCTCCCCCCAACACGACCGGCTCGGCTTGATCTTTGCCGGCGGGGCGCGGACGCGGCGCCGCTGACAATAAAGCCTGTGTGTAGGGATGAAGAGGCGTCGCGTAAAGCCGATCGCGGTCCGTCAGTTCAACGATCTTGCCTAGATACATCACCGCCACTCGGTCGCTGATGTGCCGTACCATGCTCAGGTCGTGCGCGATGAACAAGTAGGTGAGACCAAAACGCTCCTGGATTCCCTCCAGCAGGTTGATGATCTGAGCTTGGATCGACACGTCTAGGGCGGAGACCGGCTCGTCACACATGATGAAGTCGGGTTTTAGAGCCAAGGCTCTGGCGATTCCCACCCGCTGGCGCTGCCCGCCCGACAACTCATGTGGGTACCGATTCCCAAAAGATGTGTGAAGGCCCACGAGATCCAGCAGTTCGTCCACGTTTGCCTGCTTCTCCTTGCCTCGCGCCAGGCCGTAGATCTCGAGTGGCTCGCCAACTATGCCGGCTACCGTCATGCGGGGACTCAGAGCTGCGTAGGGATCCTGGAAGATGATCTGCATTCGACGGCGCATCCGCCGCAGCTCGTTTCGCTTGAGGTTCACCAAGCTCACGCCGTCGAAACGCACGTCGCCGGCCGTAGGCGGATAGAGCTGCAAAATGGTACGGCCTGTCGTGGATTTTCCACAGCCGCTTTCCCCCACCAAGCCCAAAGTTTCACCGCGGTAGATCTCGAAACTCAATCCGTCGACCGCTCGGACGTCGCCCCGGTGGCGCCCAAAGACAGATGTGCCCGTGACCGGGAAATATTTCTTTAGCCCTTCTACCTCCACTAGGGCTCGTTTGGTGTCGCTATGGGACATCCGGGCTCCAAACGCCTTCGGTCTTGTCCTTTTGCCAGCAGGCAACGCTGTGGCCGCTACCGACCGCCTCAAGCGGCGGGTGCTCCTTGCGGCAGCGCTCCTCCACGTAGTCGCACCGGTCCGCAAACGGACAGCCGCCGGTCAGCTGCGTCAGGTCGGGGGGCTGGCCGGGGATCGAGGACAGTTTCTTGCCGCGCTGATCGTGTGGCGCGGGAAGTGACTCCAACAGACCAATTGTGTAGGGGTGGCGGGGGGACGCGAATAGATCAATCGTGCTCGCCTCTTCGACGATGGATCCCGCATACATCACGATGACCCGCTTTGCCACCGAAGCGACGACCCCAAGATCGTGAGTGATCCAAATGACGGCCAGCCCCAACTGGCTTTGCAAACGCTTCACCAGGTCGATGATCTGCTGTTGGACCGTCACGTCCAGCGCGGTGGTCGGCTCGTCCGCAATGAGCAGCCGCGGCTCCCGCGATAGGGCGATCGCGATCATCACTCGCTGCCTCATCCCTCCGGAGAACTGATGCGGATACTCTTTCATCCGCGTCTCAGGGTCAGGAATGCCGACCAAACGAAGTAACTCGACTGCACGGTTCTGGGCGCTTTTGCCGTTCATTGCGCGCTGCAAGCAGAGCGCTTCGGTGATTTGAAACCCGACCGTCAACACAGGGTTGAGAGAAGTAAAAGGATCTTGAAAGACCATCGCGATCTCGCCGCCGCGCACCCGTCGCATATCGGCGCCGCTGAGTTTGAGTAGGTCTTGACCCCGAAAAAGGATCTCGCCATCGACGATTCTCCCTGGCGGTTCGGGGACGAGACGCATGATCGACAGCACGCCCACGCTCTTCCCGCAGCCGCTCTCTCCGACTATGCCCAACGTCTCCCCCTCGTCAACGTGATAGGAGATCCCGTTGACCGCTTTCACGACGCCGTCTCGCGTCGCAAAGTGAGTTGCCAGATTACGCACTTCCAGCAGCCGGGGCAAGATGCAATCCTCTACTGAGGGCGTTCAATAACCGGGATCCGTGATCGGCTGATCCGCTGTGTGATGATCGCCTTCATTCGATCGTACGTCCTGGGGAGTAATGTCGTACGTCCACAGCCGCCGGTTTAGCGGTGGAGCGCGTGTGCCCGGACTTCTATCACGCGACGAACGGGATGAAGCGCTTGGTCCGTGCGCAATAGTCTCGGTAACCGGGTAGGTTGGCCACCAATATCCTTTCTTCCTCTCGCGCTTGGCGCAGTATCACCGGCAACAGCGGCAGTACACCGAGGACGAGCCACGAGTTCTGAGCCAGTTCAAAGCCCACCAGCAACAGCAAGTCGCCCAAGTAAATCGGGTGTCGGACGTACTTGTAGACGCCGCCCTCAACGAGTTTTTGGTGTTCCAATACACCCGCTGTCTCAATATCGGTCCAGTTGTCGCCAAGACGGACCCGCGCCGCCACTGCAACGAGTAAACCCACCGTGAAAAGCGCAATTCCCAGCGCGCGCAACAGGTTGGGATGCCGCGCGATCGGGAGAATGTCATCAAGTAGAGTCTGGGCAAGCAGGGCAAGGAGAATGCAGACCTTTGCCAACCTTGCCAGCCGAACGATCCACGAGCCGGAAAGGATCCTTATCCGTAGCGGCTGCTTCTGGTGACGCTTCATCACCTCCCATACAACCTTGTGCGCCACTAGGCCGGCTAGCAGATAGAAATGCAACAGGTCCATGAGCGCTATACGCGGGTTTTCCGGTCGGCTCCGCCTGGGTCAGCGCGCACCCCGCACAAGTTCGCGTCACCTCCTTGCGGTTCCCGGGAACTGATCATAGTACACGATCGGCGAAGTTCCCGAGCTTGCGGCGGTAACTGCTAGAAGAATCGGTGCCCGCACCGCTGTCACGTGAACTCGGGATCGGAGAGCAAATGCCGTCAACGTAGCGACGCCGGTTCCCGTTCTCGGCAAACGAACACTTCGCCCTCACCGAGCGTTCCCGGGAACACCTTGACGACTTCGAAGTCACGTTCGATGGTTTCCCACACCCGCGGCTGGAAGGCCCGAATCTCAATCGGCAAGGTGTAGACCAGCCAGGTGTTTTCATGTTTTCGCCGAGCTTGCCGCAGCGGCTCATACTCTTGTACGGCAGTCCAGTGTGGGGCGAAATAGCCCCCATACACGCGCGCTGCCAAGCCCACGGCGACGATCGTCCCACCCGACCTCACCTGGCGCTCGACGAAGTCGCGCGCGCCGACGAAATCTTGCTTGGGAAGGGCGTAGCAGCGCGGAACCGTGGCCGCCGAAGCCGCAATCATCAGGGCCACCAGGGCGGTTCCGACGGTGGACGACGCTCGCTCGTTCCCCGCCGTTCTCCTTCGCCCTAGCACGAACCGCGAAGCGGCAAACGCACCGTGGACAGCCATAAGCAGCGCGAATGCCATCAGAAAAAAGAAAAACCTAGGCCACAGGTTGTGCCGCATCGCTACGATCATAATTCCGCCCAGCAGACCCGGTAACACCATTGCAATGGCGAAGGCTTTGCTGGTGCGATAAAGGCTCCACCAACCGGATGCGGCCAGCAGGCTGCCGAACAGTAGGACAGCCATGCTTGACCAGCCTATTTCTAGGCTGCGCAGGCTTTCCGTCGCGGCCCACAGGGGGTTGGTCCACTCGGCATCCATCGACGTTTCGTGCAGCGCCGTTCGGAAGAACTCCGGCAAAGACAGCGCATAAACTTGAAGCGAAAGCGTGCCGGCGAGCAGCCAGGCCGAGACAGGCTTTCGCAGCACGGGAATCACGGAAACGGATTCGCCGCTCCGGTGGGCCCGATACAAGGTCCGGGCGGCGCTCGGCAACTCGACTAACACGTGGGCCGCTACGACGAACACCATCGTCGTGTGCACCCACAAACCAAGCCAGAGAGCAACAGCGTAGGCGACCCACCAGCGCCACCCTTGACGATCCCGAGCCTCTAACCACAACCAGGTCGCCAATGTCGTGAACAGCAACAGCCCCGTGTAGCCCCGAGCGTTCTGTGAGAACCAGACATGATGGTAAGAAACCGTCATCAACGCCGCGGCCAGTAGAGCTTGACGGGCCCCCACAAGCTTCCTGCCGAGAAGAAAAACCGCCCAGACACTTCCCACACCGAACAGCACCGCCGGCAACCTAAGTGCCCACGCGCTTTCTCCCCACAGGGCTAAAGGGAAATGCATGAGGACGGAATAGAGCATATGTTGATTTTGGGAAGGGAACATCGTCACCACTTCGGCAAGCGGGACTCGGCCGAAGTCTAGCAGCGTGAAAACCTCGTCCAACCACAAGCCTGAGTCCAGACGCCAGAGCCGTAGAGCCAAGGCGACTAGAGTCAGGGCCGCTAAAGCCGACCAATGCCACTTCTCAGTGCCATTCGCTGCGGATCCGGCCGGCTCGTCCTGTCGGCGGTCGGTGTTCCCCTCCATTCGTCTCGCCGCGATACCCCCCACCAGTAGCACAAAGCCGTGAATCGCCAACATCACTCGGAACAACGCCGGCCCCCAACTCAGGCTACCGTCGGCTTGTCCAACCAGGTTCTCCTCGATGGTGTCAGTCGACAGCAGAGCGGCCACCACGACCAGCCCCAACCCGGCGGTCAATAGAGCAAGTTGCTGTCGTCCAGCTCTCACGGGGATGCTGTGCTTAGTCGCGTCGGCATCAAGAACGCGCTCTGTGTGCGGTCGCGGGACTATTCCCTACGGAAAGCGCCCCGCCCTGAAGCCACTTCGTCCTTCTCAATGATAAATGTCTCCGGATGCCCTTGCGATGGCAGAAGGTGGAGGGTGGGGTCTTGGGGACCGCACTGGGCTGAGCAGAGTGGCCATCATCTCCCAATAGAACGACGTCCCGACGATGTTCGTGGAGACGGCGAGGGCTTGATGTACCCCGGGATGTAGGGGTACCAGAACGACGACTATTGCTTCTGCCAGCTTCGGGAGGCTTTTTCGGTGGTGATGAGGGAGTTAAAAATTGCCAGCACCTGCTTGCGATAGACATAGATGCGGCGCAGGTTCTCGCGAAAGTCGGGGTCGAAGTCGCGCGCGCGCATCCACTTGTTCAGCAGCTTGGGCGAGACGTCGATTTCTTCCCGCAACTCGTCCTCCGAACGACCTCGGAGGAACATTCCGTAAAAGATGGCCGCCTCGCGCTGTGGCGAGTGAAATTCAGCGTCGTTCGTCACGGCATGCAACCTCTGACAGCCGTTGCCGGCGCAATAGCCGGCAAGATCAGTATAGTCCCACCCGTGACACCCCGCAAGCGGCCCGGGTAGGCATATTACTCATCTCGGCGGCTAGCCGCCCCCACTTTAAAGCAATCGCCTAGCATGCGGCTCCGCGAGACCTCGATCGCTGGGGCCGGCAACCTCTACGCCGATTCCGTCTCCGCGCGGCCGATCCTAACCGTGGGCTGGGACAGGGTCCTCCGGATTGCCCCCACCCTCGACGATGGTGCGGCCTACCCGGAAAAGACAGTGCTCCAAAATCTCAACGCTGCCTTGCTTTTGTGGCGGGGGCGTATATGGCCCGAGACGAACTACCCTTCCCTCACCCACAGGCGTCTCCTACCTTGGGCTCAGGCAATGCCCGTTGGGCACTGCCGGAACTGATTTAACCGCTCCATTGTCAGACTGGCGCTACTAGTTTTTCTAGTTTTCGCAAAAGTTGTAGACATTTGTAGGTTAAGTGGTATAATATGCGCGCGGTACAACAAATAAGGGGGCCGCCGCGCGCGAATTGGGTTTGAGATTGGCGTGGATGCGCTGCCCATCAAGACAGTAGCTCAAAAGGAAAACACAACTCGAAAGTTCTCTGCATTTCAGTGAAAGGAGGCATCGTGCCAGTACCCAGTATTGCCGTAATTAACTTTTCCACTCAGTTGGACGATAGGGAAGTCCAGCACGCCATTCGAGCGGTCAACCGCCAGGTGGTGGAAGACTTCATGCCGATATGGGGAGCCGGGCGGCTCAGCAAGCTGGTCGCGCCGGTATTTGACCCCGCCGACATTGACACGCTCGCCAACGACCCGGTTTACGCCGACGGCGTTATCTACCTTGTGGATGAGGGCCTGCTCCAAGGCGCTCTAGGCTTTCACGACTTGAACGCCAGGGATATGCCTTTTGGATTCGTCTTCATTCTTGACCCGAACGACTGGACGGTAACGCTTTCGCATGAAGTCCTCGAGCTCATCGTCGACTCTACCGTCAACCTCTTCGCGCCCGGCCCCGACCCGCGGGACGCCAACAATCTTGTCCTCCACACCTACGAGGTCTGCGATGCCGTTGAGCGCACGACGTACCTGATCGATGGTATCGCCGTTTCCAACTTCCTGACGCCAAGCTACTTCACGATAGGCGACGCCGTGGGCACCCGGAACGACTTTCTGGGCGTCGGAGTGGATTCCTTCGGTCTCACGCAAAACAGCCACATTCAGTTCTTTGACCTCGCGGCCAACGATTTCGTCACTGTGATCGGCCAACAGGCCATTCCGGAAAGGGCGAGCAGGAGGTTTGAGGACCACGCTAAGGCGGAGCGGCCTGCGGAGGAAATGCTGCAGTCTACGCTCCGGCAATACCAGAAGGAAAGACCCAAGGGGAAGCGCCAAGGAGTGCAACCACCAGGACTTCCGGGCATCGAAGGACTGACCCGAAGCGGGCGCTACCTGGCATCCGCCCAGCGATTGTTTGGCCGGCAACAAGGCGCGGCGGCACCCTAACCGTACAAGGGAAGCGGTCGCGTCAGGCGTGGATGTCGCCCGGTAGGTCCTTCCTCGGCAGGCTCGTGGCGCGCTCGATGTTCGCGCCGGCAGCGCAGCCCGTAGGCGTGGTGTGCCGCCGCCGGCAATCCTCCGGTGATGGTTCCGTTAACCCTGCGCCCTGATCGGAGACAGGCCGCGCGCCGAAGCGGGCAGCTTGGCCTGAGCACCGCGTTGGCGCCGCGGCTCATCGGCCTGTTCCGCCTTTGCAGCGGCCGCGGCCCGACCTACTGCCCCTCCTTACACCTGCCCTCGTCGCCGGTGACGCAGCCCAAGACCGCCAGCCCTGCCGTGAAAGCCGGTAGCCGTGGCAGCCGCCGAATCCGCTCCTGATGTATCATGTCACGAGGCCGTAAGGGTCGAGTTGCCATGAGCGACATCGAAAAGCGAGTGATCCGTGTATTGGCTGAGACCCAGCAAATCGACTCCCAGAAGATTACTCCCTGTTCCACCTTTGAAGAGCTAGGCATCGATTCATTTGACGGGATCAACGTCTTGTTCGCAATCGAAAATGAGTTCGACATCAGTGTTCCCGACGACGAAGCCAAGAACCTTCGGGGCGTCGGAGATACCGTCTTAGGTGTAGAGAAGCTCTTGGCTCTCAAGAAATCCACCGCCGAATCTTAGATCGGATGCGCGTCGCCATTACCGGACTTGGCTGCGTCTCCGCGATGGGCCTGGGACGCCGAGCGTTCTGGGACAGCATACGCGCCGGACGCCCCGCCATAAGCCCGCTCTCGATCCTGCCTCATGAAAACCTTGGCATTCGGGTGGGCGCTCAAGTAACAGGGTACGATCCGAGCTGCCATTTCGAAGCGAAGCGTTTGAGCCTGATGGACCGCTTCTCGCAGTTTGCGGTCCTAGCCGCTCGGGAAGCGGTGGACGATGCCGGGCTAGAGCTGACCGACGGGCTCGCCCGCCAGACAGCCGTAATCCTGGGTACGGGAACAGGCGGAAAGACCACCGACGATGACGCCTTCCGCGAGCTTTACGGGAAGGGAAACCCCCGTGTACAGCCGTCGGTGATCCCTCGACTGATGGTCAGTGCCGCAGCCAGCCACTTGACGATAGAATTCGGGACCACCGGCCCGGCGTTCACCGTTTCAAGTGCCTGCTCCTCGGCCAACCACGCCATTGCACAAGCTTTCTGGCTCGTGAGGCAGGGAATGACAGCGGCGGCGATTGCGGGAGGCACGGAAGCCTGCTTTACGTTCGGAACGATGAAGGCTTGGGAAGCGTTGCGCGTTATGGCGCCCGACACTTGCCGGCCCTTCAGTCGCGATCGACGGGGCATGGTGCTCGGCGAGGGCGCTGGGGTCGTGATCCTCGAGCCGCTCGAGGCGGCGCGCAGGCGCGGAGCCGAAGTCTACGCGGAGCTCGCTGGCGCCGGCATGTCGGCCGATGCCGGCCATCTCATCCAACCCTCCGAAGCCGGCGGGGCCCAGGCCATGGAAATGGCCCTTGGCGACGCGAAACTGTCCCCGCACGAAGTGCAATACATCAACGCTCACGGGACGGGGACCCAAGCCAACGATGTGACCGAGACGAGGGCCATCCGCCGCGTTTTCGGAGCGCACGCCGACCGTCTCGCGGTTTCGTCCACCAAATCGATGCACGGCCACGCTTTGGGGGCTTCGGGAGCTCTCGAACTGGTGGCCACCGTATTGGCCATGCGGGACCAGGTCGCCCCGCCTACCGCAAACTTCACTGAGCCGGATCCGGAATGCGATCTCGACTACGTGCCCAACACGTGTAGAGAGATGCCCATTGAGGCGGCGCTGTCGAGTTCCTTTGCCTTCGGCGGCCTCAACGCGGTGCTTGCGGTGCGCCGGTTTGAGGATTAGGCTCGTTTCTCACTGACTCGCTCCGCTGCCCAATGAAGCCCACGGTAGGTGTGCTAAGCTGCACAGGCAAAACATAACAGGGAGGTGTTTTGATGTATTCCCGGTGGAGGAATCGCGAATCTGATCCGGCGAGTTTCTCGCGCTTCGCGGTGCTCTTTTCCGTAGCCCTGGGGTGCGCTGTGCCGCCGGCTTTGACGGACGACCACTTCCGGCAAGACGACTTCCAGGGGCGGCCTTCCTTGGTGGTTTCTAACGATCTGCTCGAGCTGACAATTCTTCACACCAGTGGAGCGTTCGCCAGTCTCGTTCTCAAGGACGACCCGGACAAGATCAACCCCATGTGGGATCACATTCGCATGGCCCGGGAACTGAATCGCCCGATGTGGGGTCTGACCTACGTCGGCCACTTCATTTGCGTGGATGGCTTCGGTCCGCCCTCGGAAGATGAGGAAAAGGCCGGGCTCCCTCAGCATGGTGAGGCCAGAGACCTAGCCTGGACCACGGAGTCGACCGTTAAGAAGGGAAAGATCGCCGAGTTGGTGCAGGCCGTCCATCTGCCCCGTGTGCAGGAAATGTTGAAACGTACGATCCGTCTCGTCGATGGAGAAAACGTCGTTTACGTCCACAGCACGCTCGAAAACCTGCTCGCCTTCGACCGGCCGATCAACTGGGCCGAGCATGGCACGATCGGGTCTCCGTTTTTCGAGCCGGGGACGGTCGTGGACCTCTCCGCGACGCGGGCAATGACCCGGCCCGACCAAATGGATTGAGATAACCTGGGGCACCGCGTGCCGGCCGGTAAGGAGTTCACCTGGCCCAACGCTCCCAAGCGCGGCGGTGGAACGGTCGACCTGCGCGTCGCTCCCGAGTCGTCGGGCACGATGGACCGTTACGGCTTCCTGATCGACCCGCGGCGGGAGTTTGGCTACGTCACCGCTCTCAATCCGAAACGGCGCCTGCTGTTGGGCTACGTCTTTCCCCGGTCCGACTATCCTTGGCTGCAGATTTGGGAATACCTGCCGCGCGAGGGCATGATGATTCGTGGCCTGGAGTTTGGCACCCAGGCGTTTGGCTGGCCGCGGCGCAAAGTCATCACCATGAACAAGCTCTTCGACACGATGCTCTACCGCTGGTTGCCCGCGAGATCGAAGATCGAAGCCCGCTATCTCATGTTTTGGACCCGCGCGCCGGAGGGTTTTCAGGGGGTCGACGACATCGAGTTACGTGACGGCCAATTGCTCATCCGCGACGACCGATCGGGCCAAACCCTGACGCTAAAGGCATCGCAAGGGCTGTAGATGCTCCCGACAGGCGCCCGTAATGGCCCCTAGTAGTCCGCGTTAGAGGTAGGTTCGGCGAAGAGTAGGGACCGTCATCCGATTTTCCTTCCGCAACTGCTTTGTTTTCCGGCATGGAGTAGCCAGCGAAAATCAACACACCTGTAGGGGCACAGCATGCTGTGCCCGCCGGCGCTCACCATGACCCCATCAGACGCCGCCATCGAACCGCGCCTCCGTAGCCACTCCAAGAAGTTCCCACTCGATCCGAAATACCCGTTTCCCGTTGGCGTCGAATACTACCGCGCCCCCGTCCCTCCAACAAAGTTCTGGGACGAAGACCTGGCCCGCATACGCGCCACCGGCATGGGCATCATCCGCACGTTTACGCCATGGAATTGGATCGAGCGGGCGCGTCGCGCGAGCCACTATGACGCCCACTTGGCAGATCCGCTCGGCGACGGACTTGCACAGCGGGAGAGAGTTGGCAACTAGGAATGGCGGGTTCCAGGTCGAGGTCCCTTTCGGCGGGGTGCACGTGATTCACTGCGTTGACAGCTGAGGGGGACGGTCCCCAGCTAAAAGCCCCGGGTCTGGCAAACGGCACCCAAACCGGCGCTGCCAGGCAAAGGGACCGTAGCTCAAGATTACAAGAACTTTCGTATCGCAGTCGTATTCCGCCTAAGAATTGCGACCGCAGCCCCAGAGCTGGATACATCGAGACCTCGGCCTGTCTTGCCCCGACGCCTACGAGCCGGCGAGCCACACCGCCGTGTCGTCCAACGCCTGGCCGAATCTTTCGACAAGCAACTCAATCTCTTCCGGTGAGATGACCAGCGGCGGCGAAAACGCGACTGTGTCGCCGGCAATGGTCGCAGCATCGCGCCGTGCTCCTGTGCGCAGCCCACAACGTAGGGGGAAACCGGGGACAGTTTCCTATTTCGATGGCAGGGATGTGAGAGAATAGCACTGCCGTTCCTGGAACGGTGCCAATCGAGTTTTCTCACGTGCCGCGGCAACCACGGGTGGTGGCGGTGGGTGCACCGCATCACATCACCCAAAGAGGCAACAACCGCCAGGACGTTTTCCTGCTCGATGACGATCGCCGGCGTTATCTCGCCACGCTGCGTCGGGAGTGTGCGCGTCGACATGTCGCCCTGCTCGGCTATTGTTTGATGCCGAACCACGTGCACCTGGTGGCCGTGCCCGGTGGGGTCGATGCACTCGCCAAGGCACTGGGGCAGACCCATCAATTACATGTGCAGTGGTTCAACTGGCGCTATCAACGCAACGGACATCTGTGGCAGAACCGCTTTTATTCATGTGCTTTAGGACGAAGCCACCTGCGGCTGGCGCTGGCCTACGTGGACCTGAATCCGGTGCGCGCGGGGATGGTGCCCGAGGCGAGCGGCTACCCGTGGTCGAGCGCGCGGGCGCACATCGATGGCGGGGACGATGGTGGATTGTTGAACAAGTCGTTGTGGAACGAGGTTTGCCCGCTGGCTGACTGGGCCGATGTCTTGCGACAGCGAGGGGTCGACGACGGGGGCCAGGAGCTGCGGGAGGCGACGCAGGCGGGCCGGCCGTACGGAGACGAGAAGTTTGTCGGCGCCTTGGAGAAGCGGGTGGGACGGAGGCTGCGGGCCGGCACGCCGGGACGTCCCCGCAAGCGGCGAGCGTAGGCAACCGCCAGCCAGCCCGAAATAGGAAACTGTCCCCGGTTTCCGGTTTCCCCCGGTTTCCCCCCGGCTCGCGTTGCCCCGACGCCTATGAGCCGGCGAGCCACGCCGCCGTGTCGTCCAACGCCTGGCCGAATCTTTCGACAAGCAACTCAATCTCTTCCGGTGAGATGACCAGCGGCGGCGAAAACGCGACGGTGTCGCCGGGCAATGGTCGCAACATCGCGCCGTGCTCCTGTGCGCGGCCCACAACGTAGGGACCAACTTGTTGGGCAGGGTCAAACTTGCCGCGGGTCGCTTTATCCTCGACCAGCTCAACGCCGGCGACCAAGCCGACGCCGCGAACTTCACCAACCAGGGGGTGGTCCGCGAATCGGCGCAGCCCCTCTTGCAAGCGGGGTGCAACGTCGCGGACATGTCCCACGATGTCCCGCTCTTCGTAGATGGCTAGCGTCTCGAGCGCCACCGCGGCGCTGACCGGGTGCCCGGAGTAGGTGAAGCCGTGGGCGAAGGTACCGACGTGATCGCTGTGGTCCCTCACTGCCTCGAAAACCTTCTCGTTGATGAGCACGGCCGAGATCGGCAAATACGCCGAGGAGAGCGCCTTGGCGACGGTCATCATGTCCGGCTCGATGCCGAACGTCTGGCAGCCAAACATGTTGCCGGTGCGTCCGAATCCGCAGATCACTTCATCGGCTATCAACAACACGTCATGTTTCTTCAGGACGGGCTGGACGCGGTCGAAGTAGGTTCGAGGCGGCACAATGACGCCGCCGGCGCCCATGACCGGCTCGGCGATGAAGGCGGCCACCGTCTCCGGTCCTTCGCTGAGAATCAACTTGTCGAGGTTGTTGGCCATCCGCGCGGCGAACTCTTCCTCGCTTTCGCCTGCTTCCCCAAAGTCGTAGAAATGCGGGCACTCCGCGTGTAATACCTTGTCAATCGGCAGATCGAAGTCGCGATGGTTCAGCGGCAGCCCGGTCATGCTGGCGGCCGCAATAGTGACACCGTGATAGGCCTTGTGGCGGCTTATGATCTTTTTCTTCTTTGGTCTCCCCAGGGCGTTGTTGTAGAACCAAACCAGTTTCAGCGCGGTGTCGGTAGCTTCGGACCCGGAATTGGCGAAGAACACTTTCGACATCGGCGCGGGCGCCATCGCAATCAGCTTTTCCGCCAGATTGGCGGCGGGTTCATGACTCTTGGACACGAACAAATGGGAAAACGGCAGTCGGCGCATTTGCGCGGAGGCCGCCTCCACCAGACGCTCCTCTCCGTAGCCCAGGGCGGCACACCAAAGCCCGGCCATCCCGTCCAGGTAGGCGTTGCCTCGGTCGTCGTAGATCCACACGCCCTTGCCCTCCGTGAGGATGAGCGGTCCGGTTTCCTGGTGCTTCTTCAGGTTCGTGTAGGGATGCAAAACGTGGGCGATGTCTCGGCTTGCAGCGGAATTGTCGGGCGATTTCAAGCTGGCCTCCGGGTGAAATACGTTCAGGTCGCTTAACACTACAACGGGCATTGACGTTAGGGCAAGTAATCTCCACTCGTAGGCATCACGCGAGCTGCGCGGGAAAATTTCGGGAGGGCCATCCGAAACGGCGCCCGTTGTCCCGGTCGGCGCAACACGCTCGGAGGTTGCAGTTCCAAAAGCGCTTCTGATGCGTGACACTAGAGGGAAACCGATGGCTGTGGACAAGCGAATCCGATGTGGCTGGGCCGGCACTCCCATTCTCCAGGCCTACCATGACGAGGAATGGGGCGTGCCGGTGCACGACGACCGAAGCCTCTTCGAGTCTTTAGTGCTTGATGGCTTCCAAGCGGGATTGAGCTGGGCGATCGTGCTCCGAAAGAGGAATGCTTTTCGGAAGGCATTCGACAACTTCGAAATCAAGAAGGTCGCCCGCTACCGTGATTCGAGGGTCGAACGCCTGCTCGCGAACCCAGGGATCATTCGTAACAGGCTCAAGATCAGGGCCGCCATCGAGAACGCCAAGGCCGCCTTGGCGCTCCAACGAGAGTTCGGGAGCCTCGATGCTTACCTGTGGAAGTTCGTCGACGGGAGAACGATCCAGAATTCGTGGAAGGCCTGGAAAGAGATTCCGGCAAATACGGCTGAATCAGACGCCATGAGCAAGGGCGTGAAAAAACGTGGATTCAAGTTCGTCGGCACGACCATCTGCTACGCCTTCATGCAGGCCGTCGGGATGGTAAACGACCACGAGGTAGGCTGCTTTCGGTACAAGCCGTTGGCGAAGGGGTCTCCGGACCGGGGTAGGTAGCGTGGCAAAGATCCCAATCCGAGCAGGGCACGATGGGTGGCCTGTGGCCAGAGGCGCTTTCTCGGCGCTTCAGAACCGCAGTCGCAGGCTGAACTGAATCTGGCGGGCGGACTTCGCCGACGGGACGCTGCCGAAGTCGGGCTGGTCGGAGACGCGGCGCGGTAGATCGAAGTTCACCCGGTTGGCGAGGTTGAAGGCTTCGGTCCGAACATCGAGGCTCACCGACTCCGAGAGCGCAAAAGTCCGAACGACGGCCACATCGACGGTCGCCAGGCCGGGGCCTGTCAGGATATTTCGGCCGGCGTTTCCGAACCGAAACGGCTGTGGGGTTGCAAAGGCGGCAGTGTTAAAGAAACGCTCCGGGGTTGATTGTCCCTGCCGAGGGTCCCCGACAACATCGGGGCGATCGACGCCCGAGACATCGCCGGTATTGCCCGTGTTGCTGTTGTCGAAGCTAAGCCGGGGCGTAAACGGAGGCCCTGACTGAAACGATCCGATCGCGAAGAGCTGCCATCCGCAGGCCAGCAGGTTGCGCTGGAACGGCAGGTGATAGCTGGTGGTAAAGACGAACCGGTGGCGTCGGTCGAAAGCCGACAAGCCTCGCTCGGCCCGCAAATCGTGGTTGTTCTGGGCGAAGCTCTGGTCGCCGTCGGTCTGCAAGAATGCCGACATGTCGTCGATCGATTTCGACAAGACGTAAGCTCCCGAAAAACTGAAACCGCGTCCGAAACGCCGCTCCACCGACAACTGGCCTGAGTGATACGTAGAAGCCGCTCCCGACTCGAAAACGACCACATTCGCGAAATCGGGCATGGGCCGGCGGCCTTGGACGAACCCCTCGCCCGGGGCGGGCTGGTTGATGTCCCGCCGCCGCAGTAGCTTTGTGCCCTTCGAGCCAACGTAGGATGCACGCACCACCACGCGCCCCGGCAACGCTTTTTCGAGCGAGGCATTCCAGTGTTGCAAGTAGCCTGTGCGGAAATCCGGCTGCATGGCGTTCACCGAAGCCGGTGGCGCGAAGCCGGAGTTTTCAGGAAAGGGGTCACCAAGGGTTAGTAACTGCTGCTGTGTCGGCACGAAAACTCGCAGCTCGAAGAAAGGCGGGTTGAAGTAGAGGCCCGAGTTGGCTTCCAGAATGGCCACGTCGTAGAAGACACCGTATCCGCCCCGAACTACCAAATCATGGGGCCCCGGGGGGCTCCAGCTCACTCCAACCCGAGGAGCGATGTTGTTCGCATCGGACTCAAACGCCGAGTGCGAGGCTCCGTCAGCGCCCGCTCTCACCAACTCGTTACTCCCCAGATCGAAAAAGGTGAACCGGTCGTCGGCGTCCGTCGCCGGGCGATTCCACTCATAGCGCAACCCAAGATTCAAGGTAAGCCGAGGTGTGACTTTCCAATCATCCTGGAGATAGCCGTTCCACGAAGAAGCCCGCTGACGGAAGGAATTATCGATGAGCGTCTGGATCGTAAAGGTGGGGAATCCGAGCAGCAGGTCCGCCGCTGGGTTCGTGGTGAATGCCCCTAGGAAATTGAATTGGCCGCGCCCAAAGAATCCTTGGATCCCAGCATTCGAGAACCGCCGGTACTCGAGGCCGGCCTTTAGTGTGTGCCGACCTCGGACGTGTGTTAGTTGTTGCACTACCTGGAAAGTGTTGTCGCGCCGAAGAATGGGCTGAGCGATGTTGTCGGAAAGGTTGTCGAAGCCGGCGATGTTAATGGCCGGAAAGCCGACAAAGTCAGGATCGGTCGAAAGCCCCGGGATGCCAAGCTGGCCCGCGATATCGTTGCCGACATTTTGCTGCAAGACCTCGCGGCGGAGACGATTGAACCCGAACCGGCCTTCCCAGATCAGCCTCGGACTGAAAAAATGTGTGTCCGACAACACCAGGTTCTGGCCGCGATTGAGCACGAAACTTCCGAACCCCGGCACGTTAGTATTCCCGTCGTTAAAGGGCGCCAGGCTGCGGTCATGACTCAAGTTGTAACGGAGGTAGACCGTATTCTTGGAAGAAAGATAGTGATCGAGGCGTCCATACGTCTGGTTAATCAGCGCGTCCCCGACAGGCGTCGAAACCAGATTCTGCGAAAGCCCGGCGCGGTTCGGATCAGGCCAATAGGACGCCAGCGTGGAACCGATCGGGTCGATTCGTTCAAAGGGAATCTGATTATTGGGGAACGGCTGCTGGGTGAAAGGATCAAAAATGGCGCCGGATGACGCGGAAAAATCACCACTTCGCTCCGCTACCGTTGGGACCCGAGCCGTCTTCGTCACGGCGTCCCGGATTCGCGTCCCCTCATACCCCGCAAAGAAAAATGTCTTATCCCGCCGGATGGGCCCGCCCAACGATCCGCCGAACTGGTTCCGTCTGAATGGCGGAATCGGCTCGCCCGGCGGGTCAAAAAAATTGCGCGCATCGAGGGCATCGTTGCGCAAGTAATCGTAGAAGGACCCATGCAGCCGGTTGGTGCCGCTTTGGGTAACAACGTTGATCTGGGCGCCGCCGCTGCGACCGTATTCGGCTTGGTAGTTCGCTGCGTGCAGTCGGAATTCGCGTACCGAGTCGAGCGGCGGGCTGACGACGATGCGGTTGATGTAGAGATCGCTTAGGTGAAGACCACTGTTGTTCTGCCGCTCAAGCTCGGAGCCCGGCGCCGCCGGAAGCGCGCCGGCCGAAAGCAATGCCAGTTGCAGAAACTCTCGCTGATTGAGAGGAAGGTCGGCCAGGGTCTCGCGGCTGATGACTGCGCCCAAAGCGGCGTTTTCAGGATCAACTAACGGCGTCGAATCCGTGACGGTGACTTTCACTTGCTCCGTCTCGAGCGACAGAGACAGATCGACGTTGAGATGGCGTCCGACTTCGAGCCGCACGCGACGAGGCCGTCCAACGAACTTCGGAGCGGATGGCGTGAGTTCGTAGTTTCCGACGGGAAGGACCGCGAACCGGTAGACCCCAGCCTCATCGCTTTTGGTCAGGCGCCGACGACCCGTTTCCAAGTGTCGGGCTTCCACCTGTACCTGAGGTACGGCCGCGCCCGAGGGGTCCAGAATCCAGCCGGCGATGCGCCCCGCCGGTGTTTGGGACCAACAGGGTTCGGAGACGCAGCACGCAACTAGCGAAAGCAACAGCGAACGCATGAAGAAGCAGAAACCCTCCTCAGTATAGAGGGCAATGATTCGGCGACGTTTGGGGGAAACTCTCTGAGGGAGAAGTTCGATTGGCCGACGTACCGAGCGCCGGATTCGTGAGGCACGCTGCAGTACCCTCGAGTCAGTGCTGCATCACGGGTCCTACTTCTCTATCTGCTCCACGATCACCTGCGTGGCTTGCATGCGCCCGTTGACGTCCTGCTCGTATACCGACGTCTGGATGCTCTCGCCGTCCCCGCTCGGCCGGGTCACTTTTTGCTGCGTCTCCTCTCCTCCGATGCGACTGGGATCGGCGAAGCTGCGTACCCGGGTGCGGGTCGTCTCGATAATCTCTCCGTCGCTGCCCAAGGATCTCTCACGGGTGATGGTCCGCATCAGTTGGGGTCCACTCGCATTCAAGAAGCGGGTCGAGCCAGTGGTTGGGGAGAGCCCGTACACCTGCACCGTTTCTGAAGATGACCCGTCCGGCTGCTCGATCAGTTCTCCCACCGTCCGACTGGAAAGTGTCATCTTCGAAGACATAGCCTCCCGCTCGTAGACGACGGTTTGCGTGGTCGATTTGTTGCCGGATTTGGTCATGACGGTCTCTTCGCGCGCGGATTCGATCAGCCGCCCGCTGCCGTTATCGACTTTACGGGTCTTCTGAATCTCGACGGACGTCTCGTCCTGCTGTGTTTCTACAGACTCCTCCCGAGAGAAGGCGCGAAACCCTCCGTTGATAGATGGCTTTTCAGACACGAGCGTCCGGTGGGTCTTGTCGCCGATTTTTCTCACCCGAGTGACGGTCCTCTCCGCCGGCTGCATGCGCTGGTTGATGTCCTCCACGTAGCTCGTTGCCGTCGTGACGACGGTCCCGTCGGCGAGCGTTCGGGTCTCTTCGCGGATCAGTTCTTGCCGCGTCGGCTGTCCTCCAGCGTCGTAACGCTGTGTCAGCCGCTCCACGACCTTTCCCTCCGGGGATTCCTTAACGACCCGTTCTCGCTCCGAGAGGTAAGCAACCTCGCGCCCGTTCAGGTTGGTCAGCATCAGACTGGTCTGAGATGCACCCTCGAGGTTTTGCTCGGATTCGGAAATCGGGACGCTCGCCCTGTTGCCGCTGAGGCCGTACACCGTGATGTTCTGGACGCGTGAGCGAGGGGGTCCCGGAGCTTCCTTTTCGGCCTGTTCCTCGCTGGACTCTCCTTCTACTTCCTGCGTTTCAGCAGCCTCCTCTCCTTCTTGCTGACCCTCGGCGGGCGATTCTTCCGGTTGGGTCTGTGCCTCCGGTGTCTCCTGGTCTGGCTCTGGCTGTTCGTCCTCGCGCGGGGTGGTCGAGCCGCTGATGATGATCACGCCGCTGGGCGAGCGACGGACTCTGGTCTGCGGCGAAGGTTCCCGCTCCGGCTCTTGGGCCTGGGCAGCCTGCGAGTCTTGATCACCGTTATCCTGCTGAGCCACCAAGGGCATTGCAAACGCCAAGAGAAGAATGAGGATGAGTCTGGTCATGGAAACCTCCGGGGGAATTCCTATTGTTCAGTCTAGCGGCTCCCGCGGTTCTCGCAACCGAAATTCGCCGTAATCGCCGCCGAAAATTGGCCCTAGCAGCCCGTGGTAGAAGTCGTGCAGGAGCGAAAAATGTCGCCCAGGGACAGGCAACGCTGGGGAGACCTTCTCCCCCGTAACGCCTTTGCTATACGGAGACGCCTGTCGCCCCTTGGTGGATCCTGCAGCGGTGCCTGTCCCTATGGGACGGTGGCAAAAGTGGTGCAGGAGCGAAAAATGGGGACTGTCAACGATCTTCGTTTCCGCAACTCCTGTGCACCCGATCTGGGTACACCACGAAAATCGGTGACTGTACCAATTCGTTGAGGTGAAGGACGTTCACCGGCTGCTAGACTAGGGCGCTCGGAACGCTAGCGGGCCAGTAACGAGCGAAAAGGGGAGACGAGACCACCAAACGAAAGCGCCTAAAATATCGTCATGCCTAATGCAAACTTTCGAACCGCCGCCGTCATCGGCACCGGCATGATGGGACCAGGTATCACCGCCATCCTTGGTTTGGGCGGAGTCGAAGCGACGATACTCAGCCGGACCGGTGAGGGAGCCGAAAAGGGGCTCGGGAAAGCACGGTCGCTGCTCGGCGTATTGAAAGAGGAAGAGTTAACCGGAGGCGACCTCTATGAGTGGGCTGTCGAACATATCCAGTCCTCCGCCGACTTCGAGAAGACCATCGCTCAAGCAGACCTGGTGATCGAATCCATTCCCGAAGACATGGCGGTTAAGCAGGACGTGTTCGCTCGCATGGACCGGGTCGCTAAGCCGGATGCCGTCTTGACGACAAACACCTCCGGGCTCAGCGTCACCGAGATCGCTCGCAAATGCTCTCGTCCCGAACGCGTCCTGACGACGCACTTCTGGAACCCGCCCCACCTCATGCCGCTGGTCGAAGTCGTTCGCGGAAAGAAGACGTCCGACGAAGTTGTTGTCGGTGTTAAGGAACTGCTTGAGGGCTGCGGCAAGTCGGTGGTCGTGGTTCGGAAGGACAGGCCCGGGCAGCTTGGAAACCGCATGCAGCATGCGCTGATCCGCGAAGCGATCAATATCGTCGGGGAGGGGATTGCCGGCCCCGAGGATGTCGATCTGGCCGCCAAGATGGGTTTCGGCCTGCGGCTTCCGGTCTATGGCGTCTTGGAACACATGGATATCGTGGGGCTCGATATGGGTTTGGCTATCACGGACTACGTCTGCCAGGATCTTTACAACGAGCCCAAGTCGCCCGACGCCATTCGAGAGAAAGTTGAGCGCGGGGATCTGGGCGCTAAAACCGGCAAAGGTTTCTACGACTGGACGAAAAAGGACGCCGACGAAGTCCGCGCTCGACGCAACGGCTTTGTGATTGAGTTCCTGAAGTCGGACTTTGCGAAGAACCTGGCGGTGAGCCGGGAACCGGCCGACGGCTAGCGATAAGCCGCCGTAAGAGCGACTCAGCCCGGTCGCAGGATCTGGGCGGAGTGGGCTCGGGTCGGGTCACCTACCGCCCTACGGTAATAAACGGCCCTTGCGGTGTCGTGGCCCCCGCTATGGTTACCGTCACGGGCAGGTCGCCATCGGGCACGTCGGTCGGGATTCGGAACACGAACTGATAAAGGCCGGCACAGCAGGGGGCGATTCCGGCGTAGACAATGTCTTGCGGAGGCACGGGAATTCCCGCCACCGTGATGGTCAGGGTGTTCGTAAGAAGCGCCTGACCGTCCGTTTGCGGGCTGGCGATGAAAGGGATCTGCCCTGCCTCAAAAGCTGGGTTCGTTTCCCCGAAGCCGGTCCCAAAAAGAGCCACGAACTCGCCTGGCTTAGCGGGGAGGAACACCGCTCCGGGGAGCAGGCCCGGCTCACCAACAAAGCCTCCCTCTTTTAGGGCCGCGATCGGGTTCCGGCCATCCGGGCGGTTACTGAAATTGAAGAACGCTGGCGACGCTTCCGACACACCAACCGCGGCAGGGGCGCTGGGTTGCTCGTTCTGCGTACCGCAGCCTCGTATCACCACTACCGATGCCGCGCCGGGCACCAGGGTGTGGGAAGCCTGAGCATTGATCTGAGTCGCTAGGACCGCAAAGATCGGCACGCGGTCCCCGTTCATCTCGACGCAGGTAAACCCTAGCTCCGTGGAGATGCGGCCCTCATCGGTAATGCCCGGGTTGAGCTCGACCGTATTGTCAGGCGCAAAGTCTTGCCCAAAGATCGTTATGATCGAGTTGCGCGATACGCCGCTTACCACCGGGGTCCCAGTTGCCAGAACCACACCCCCTGCGTTGACCGCGGGGTTGTTGCCGGGTCCAATCAACTCCGTCGTCAGGGTCACACCGGAATAAGCCTCGAACCCGTTCAAGCCGATAAACCAAGTTCCGGGGTCTGGATCGATGAACTCCAGCTCTTCCGCGTTGCCGGGGCGGATCGAGCGCCGGTCGAAATCGCAAGGAGCGACTTCACCCTGGCAGACCGGGACTCGGCCAATCCGCGTGTAGAGATCAACGTCCCCTGCTCCGCCGCTCGTGGAGATCTTGAAGACCGACATCTGAGGGGGTATCTCAACCCGGAAAAAGGTTTCGCTGGACCGATCGCCCGAGAGGTCCGAAACTGAGCCGTTCCCGGCGACCGAAGTCGGGTCTGGGAGTGCCGCTTGCAATTGCACGTCGCTATAAGCGGAAAATCCGTCAACGACGACGAACCAGAACCCTGGTTGCGGTGCGGCGACCGAGATCGTTTCGGTCGTGCCGGCGCTGAAACTGGCCGCAGGGGAGTCGCCGGGTCCGACCAACACCACGTCCGGATCCCCGCTTCCGCCCCGCAGGGTGACTTGCAGCACCGGTGATCCGTCGGGAACCGCCACGGCCGCAAAGCCGGTGGTCCCTTCGGCTTCCGTGATGGTCACCGGCAGACCGGGGGTCAGGAAAGTCAGCACCGGAACAGAAAATCCGTGGATCACCTCGCCGCCCCGTCCGTCCGTCACGCTGACCTTTACCCGCTGGCCCGTGAAGCCCGCTTCCCAGCGGATCACTCCGCTCCCGGAGTCGATCGCCATCCCGGGCGGCCCTTCCAGAAGTTCGTAGTTCAGCGGATCGCCGTCAGGGTCATCGGCTTCGACATCGTAGATGTAGAGGTTGCCCAAGCTCGCGACCTCTGTAGGGCGGCTTAGAATTGTGGGGCCACGGTTTCCCGGTTCGAGATCGGGAGGCAGATCGAAGGCGGCGTTATAGACGTTGTTCTCAAAGAAATCCGCGTCAAATCCCGAGGCCGACTGGCCCATCCCATGACGCGCGAAAACGGTCCACATGGCCGCCCGGTTTGCCCCGCCGTTCGAGGCTTCATCCGCCAGCAGAATCGTGTCTCGAGCGTCGATCATGCTTGGGCCGCAGGGCGTCAGCTTCAGGCCGTCCATCACCAACTGGTCAGTCAAGGTCTGCCCGAGCTGGCTGCGCAGGTCCCAAAGTG
This sequence comes from Bryobacterales bacterium, assembly GCA_965222095.1. GTDB lineage: Bacteria > Acidobacteriota > Terriglobia > Bryobacterales > UBA6623. The sequence goes on along the minus strand of CBDCTD010000001.1, from coordinate 791,089 downwards.
TGGCGGCCCACACCTCACCGTCGTCGTGCGCCTCGAAGACATCATTCCCCAGATCCTCGTAGGTGAAGGTGTAACCTTCGTAGCTCTGCCGCCGGACGCCGGTCTCGAGATTCCGCGAAAGATACTCACCCACTACGGGGTCGTCGAAAAAGCTGATGTCGAAATAGTCTCCCCAGCCTTCGCCAAGCGCCGCCGACTGTAGCCCGGCGAGACAATCCAATTGGTTCGGCCCTCCGACGATGCGGCTGGTCACTCCGTGGGAATACTCGTGGATCACCGTGCCGCCCGCGTAAGCGGAATCGCGGAAACTCGTGGGCTCGAAATCAAGCAAACTCAGGAAGATTCCCATCTGCATGCGAGGCGCGATTCCCTGGGGCGTCACCGCCATAAAGGCGTTGTTAGTGCTTACGGGGTCCTGCGCCTCGGCCAGCACCGCGTCGCTCCCCAACCCTCCGAGGCCGAAGTTGTCGGCCTGGAAGTTGCCCGCTGATTCGTCGAAGCCTAGGCCGTAGAAGTAGTCGTGAGCAGTATTCACGAAATAAAAAAGATTGGTTACCGCGGCCGCCCGGAAAGCAGTCGCGTCTTGACCGCTGCTGCCTTCACCGGCCGGAAAATCGAAAACCTGGCTGCCACTGAACGCCCGCCCATCCGAAGTGTCAGCAAACGGCTGCGTATCGGGGATGTTGTTGTCGTCAGTATCGAGGTAGGCATCGACGTTGTTGCCGGTTGTAACCGTCGCCGACTCGGGCAACCAGCCGTCAGGAAACGTGATCAACTCGCGCGGACCCTTGATGGGAGACTCCTTCCAGACTCGTCCCTGGGCGGCCGAACGATACAGGTTCCTTCGAACCAGAAGCCGGCCATCGTGAGCGTCAACCAGCACTTCGAACCAGCGCAACGGCCCGGTTTCGACGAACACCCGATACGCCAGCCGCGCTGGAGCTTGCGGCAGGGGCAAGATGGTCAATTCGAGTTCAATCGGGCGATAGTGTCCAGCGAGAGGATTGAGAAACCGGACCCATCGTTTGTTGGCGGACGCCAACGGTCGGATTTCTCCCGGAGTCTCTTGGCCAAGCGCGCTCAGCGCGGCGGCGACAGCCACTTCAGGCGCCAACGTTGCCCTGACGCTTACTCCCGATGCAGGCACGAGGCTGCCCATCTCCATCTGCAGCACCTGCCCAGCCCCGTTCAAAGCGAGCTTGACGTGGCCGCCGTAGACGTCGACTCCGTGGATCGCCTGATGGAAACTGAATATGGCCAGGTCCGGGGTGGCATCCTCCCGCACCAGCCCGAGGCTGTCGATTTCACGTTGCGAGAGAGAGAAAACGTTGCGATGTTGCTGCAAGAAACTTCTGGCTATCTCAACGCGGTCGCCCTCCGCGGGAGGGCTGAGGGGAGAACGTGCACCGACGAGTACCCTCGAACGGCCATCGGAGCTGAACGAGAGCTTTCCGCCAGGGAAGTTGCTGGCTACGTAGGCCTCGACCGACAGGCGCTTCTCCTCCGCCAAACGCTTCCTCGGGTCCGCCCTCCTAGTTGAAGTCCGGCCTCGTCGAAGCCGCTCGATTTCACGGATGTCGTAGTCACTGATTCGGTCCAGGCTTGTCAGATCCCTCAAGTGACGCTTGGCCGGTGCCGACTGGCGTCGAGCCGGCGACTGCGCAAAGGCATGCCCACCGGCCACGACAAGCAAGCAGGCAACTACCAAAAACGCGCGCCACTGAATAGGGTCCCGCAAACTTTGACCGCCCTCGGGAAACGTCCGCAGTGATAGGAGTCTCTTCGATTGTAAAACGGCTTCCTGGGCACGCAGGTTCCGTCGCAGGCTGATTTTCTAACGTTTTCGGTCCGCGGTTCCCAGCGGGGGATTCGCAAGGGCGGCTACAGAATCAACATACAGTCGCCATACGAATAGAACCGGTACTTCTCCCGCACAGCGTGAGCATACGCGTCGAGAACCAACTCGCGTCCGGCGAAGGCGCAAACGAGCATCAGTAGAGATGAACTCGGCAGATGGAAGTTGGTTAGCAGCGCGTCCACCGCCTTGAACTCGAAGCCGGGGTAAATAAAGAGATCCGTGTCTCCGCTCGACGCTTGAAAAGAACCCGCGCCTTCCCGGATGCAGTGCTCCAGCGTCCGGACACTCGTTGTGCCGACAGCAACGCGCCGTTTCGCCGCGTTCAGTCCTCTCGCCGCCAGAGCCGGAATTTCGTGGTGCTCGGCGTGCATCGGGTGATCTTCAACCTCCGCGACTCGCACCGGTTGAAACGTGCCGAGCCCGACATGCAAGGTGACCTCGATCTTATTGACTCCCTTGGCGCCAAGATGTTCGAGGATCTCAGGCGTGAAGTGCAGGCCCGCCGTGGGGGCCGCCACCGCCCCGCTACGAGTGGCGTAGACGGTTTGGTATCGCTTTCGGTCGGCGACCCCGTCGGAGCGTCGAATATAGGGAGGCAAGGGCGTGTGGCCGATCTCTTCAAGCTTGTCCACGAAACATTGTTGGCTAGGAAACTCGACTACGCGGAATCCAAACTCTCCTCGATCAACGATCCTCGCCTCGACGCCGCCGGCAAAGCTGATCACCTCGCCGACCCGAATCCTGCGTCGGGGGTGCACGAGCGCTTCCCATCGCAGGGGGTTGCTATGGATTTGCCTCAGCAGCAGGATCTCAACGGGTCCCCTGATTTGATCTTTCGACTTCGTCGCGTGGACCCCCGCCCGACGCCCGAACAGTCGTGCCGGCAAGATTCGCGTGTTGTTGAGGATGAGCGCATCGCCCCGTGACAGATAACTCCCCAAGTCACGAAACAGGCGATCTTCCCACTGACCCCTCGTGCGGTCGAGGACAAGCATCCGGCTCGCTGCCCGATCTTCCAGGGGGTATTGAGCGATCTGCTCCGGGGGCAATTCATAGTGGAAATCGGCGACCCGCACGACCTCAATTGTAAGCGGAAAAGAACCAGCGGCTCTGAGAGAAGACAGGACCCGCCGCGCGGTACCGTCGAACGCTCGCACAGCCCTCTGGACCGCGCGTTTTGCCAGGGAGATTTGAGCGGCGGTGCTATAGTTATACCGGGAGAGCCAAGGATAAGGTTGCTCACCGATGGACTTTGATCAGCTCCATACTTTTCTGGAGATCGTGCGCCTGAAGAGCTTTTCGAAAGCAGCGCAGACGTGTTTCCGCACCCAGCCGGCCATCAGCGCCCAAATCCGTCAAATGGAGCAGGAATTGGGTACCCAGCTTTTCGAGCGCTTCGGAAGCCGCATCTCGCTCACCATCGCCGGAAAGACGTTCGCCGAGCATGCCCGCCAGCTTCTCGACTTGAAACGAGAAGCCTTCGATGAAGTCAGAGAGTTGGATCGTATCCCCAAGGGTGAGGTATCGATCGCGGCCAACGAGGCTACCTGCATCAACGTGCTGCCGCAGGTTTTTTCCACCTATGCCAAACGGTTCCCCGAAGTCCAGTTGCAGGTGATTCGCTCTTACAGCACACGTACGATTCAGTCGGTACTCGACAACTCGGTGGATTTTGGGATTACGCAATTGCCCGTCCAAGAAAGGCGCATCGAAGTGGTGCAAATCCATTCCGATGAAATTCGCCTGTTGGTTCTTCCCTCTCACGCGCTGGCGAACGCGAAGTCGGTTGCGCCAGAGCAGATCGCCCAACATCCTTTGTTGCTGCCCAAGGGGGGCCGAACGCGAAGCCGAATCAACGAGTATTTGGATTTAGTCGAAGACGATCTCAAGATCTCGATGGAGATGGAGTCCAGCGAGATGATGAAGCATTTCGTCATGGCCGGGCTCGGGGTCGGCTTCATGGCGGTTACTCACGCGAAGTCGGAGATCCGCGCCGGGAAATTGCGGGCAGTCCGGCTGGCTCCGCTTCCCATGGTTCGAACCGTAGGCTTGATCTATCGCAAAGACAAGCCGCTATCGCGCGCTGCGCTCGGTTTTATCGAAGTGGTTGCGGAGTTTGCGCGTGCCATACAGCCCCAAGCTGAACTCGGACCGCCACTGACACCTCGCAAAGCTTCGAAAGCCTCCTAAAAACAGCGGCGAGCCCATCTCAGCGGGGTCCAGGGTGTGATCCGTCGGGCATTGTGAGTTGATATCTATTCTCCTTTAGATCGAGAACCCTGGGTCAGCGATGAGAATCTATCGCATATTGCCTCTGTTGTTTCTCGTCACTGGGATTGAACCGGCATACGCTTGCAGCTGTGGACCAATGGCGACACCGTGGTCTGCGTTACAGACCGCCACCGCTATCTTTGTCGGTACCGCGGCGCCTGTCAGTCAATTGGCGTCGGACCAGCTGAGACGTCAACGCGGTTTCGGTCCTGCCGGTCCTGCTACCCACCGCTTCTCCGTGAAGCAACCCTTCAAAGGTGTGTCCGGTGACAGCGTTGTTATTCATACCGGCGCAGATAAAGGAAACTGCGGCAAGGTTTTCGCCCCTGGTGAAGACTATTTGGTCTACGCTTATGCCGATGAGCAGGGCCACCTTCACGCAAACAAGTGCACACGGACCAGGAGGCTATTACACGCATACGAGGATCTAGCTTACTTGGGTTCCTGCTCGGCTCCCGCGATCAACTCTCGGATCAAGGGCGATGTCCAGCGGGTCGTTGGCTATTCGCTTCGACCTCCACCCTGGGCCGTTTTCAAGCACATGCAACTTGCCAACCTTGAATTTGAACGAGTGGCCAACGCCGAACTAATCGTCACGCGCGACCGTGACGGGCACGAGTCGGAGAAGAGTTTTGGGGTTCGAACTAACGAGCAAGGGGAATTTGAACTCTCTGACCTCGAGTCGGGAATCTACCGCGCTCGGATTGTAGACGAAGGCTTTCGGATCCGCAGCTACGAGCGTCGAACTTCGGGGGCCGAGATCCATGATGGAGTCACGCCTGTGCGGCTGCGTGAGAACGTTTGTGTCGAGATTAGTTTCGTGCGCGAAAGGGTAGGCACTGTGACCGTGAGTCTTCTGGACGCGGAACGCAACCCCCTCGAAGATTCTCCGGAGGGAGGCCTGTTCTTGGCCCCGTCCGACTACCTCCGATGGTCTCCGCGCCGCGCAAAGCTAACCTCCGCTGGTGTCTTTCGCTTTGAGGAGGTCCCCGTAGGTCGATACCATCTTGAAGTAGTCGGTTGGTCCATACCGAACAAGCAATTTCCATACGCGGCCCTCGAGGCAGACGATTCGCTTCGGCAGACAGCAACTGTTGTCCAGGTCACAGCCGACCAACCCGACCAGCATTTGAAGCTTCGCCTCAAACGACTCGAGCCGATCACGATCAGCGGTACCGTCGCGTGGCCCGATGATGTTCCTGCCAAGTCCTCAGGCGTGTTCTACGAACGTCCCGGGAGCGGATTCTTCGAGCTCGTGAGCGATCGATATCCAATTGGCGCTGAATTCCAATTCGAGTGGCTCAGGAGGCTAAAGATCTACCTCCATGCTGAAGGCGGTGGCCCTCGGCGTTACGGACGATCCAAACCCGTATCGATCATGACCGTTCGTGACACCGAAATCAACTTCGTTCTCGATGTCTCGGCCAAACACACGGAGAGTCCCCCGACCCACCCTCATTGAGTAGCTGCCCGACCAACCCGCGTTATCGGGTAGAAGCGCCCCTGATCCCGCCCGACGCTCGCAAGCCGATCGGGGCCCGTTTGGAAAGATTCGTAACGTGAGACGGCGACAACTGGTCAGCCACGCGCGCCTCGGTCAGTCAATCCGGTAGATCGTTAGGCCAGAGAGCAGCTTCGGATAAAAGTCAGTCGACTTCTGCGGCATCACCCCGCCGGAAAAAGCGATCTCCGCCACTTGTTGAACGGGCACGGGCCGCGGCAGCAAAGCTGCTTGGGCTCGGCCGGAAGCGACTTCGTCAGCGGCCGCGTCGAATCCCCGCACGTAGCGGATGTACTTCAGTTCCCTCACGTCCTCTTCGGAGATTCGCAGCACCTTTTCGATGAAGACCTTGTGCAAGACGACAACGTCAAGGCCGCGCTCCTTGCTGCTTAGACTCTTGAGCACCCGGTCGACGGCTTCAGGCTTTGCCCGGAACAGATAGGCTCCCTCCTCCGAACGAAATACGGCCCCGAACGCGACGCTGCCCGGGCCGGCACCGTCGAGCCGCCGGCGGAGCTCTCCGCTGGAAGCAAGTGCTTCCGAGTTGAAGAACTCGTCTGCCCGACCGACGATTGCCTGAGGGTCGAAATCCGGCAAACCGTCGAGCACGCGATGCGTGGCGAGCACAACCAAGCCCGGGGCCTGCATGTTGACGAACGTCATCATGGCCCGGTCAGCCCCGGCAACAGTGGGATTCTCACGGGAGTAGGCCAAGGCGGTCTCGTAGCGGTGGTGGCCGTCGGCGATCAGCAGTTTTTTGGGATCCATCAGCCGCTGCAGTGCACTGATCGACGAAGGATCCGTGATCTTCCAGACCGTGTGGCGCACCCCGTACTCATCTTCGACGCTCGACAGCGGTACGCCGGAAGCGGCCTCGTCTAGACGCGCGTCGATCTCGAGGGAAGGGTCGTCATACAACATGAAAAGCTGCCCCGAATGAGCACGAGTGTGACGAACAAGCTGTAGGCGATCGAGCTTCGGGCCGGAGTGCGTCATCTCATGGCGATGAATCACGCCGGCGCTGTAGTCTTCCAATTCCGTAAGACCGATGAAGCCTTTGCGGACGAAGGTTTCGCCTGAGTCGGGGTGCCGAAATTCCTGAAAGTAGGGGTAGAATACTTCCTCCGGCTCCTGCTCGACTACGCCTTTCGCGACCCAGCTGCTTAGGCTGGCAGCAGCACGCGTGTAAACGTTGTTCGAGTCGCCATCGGATGCTTCAGCTTTTCCCTTGATAATGCGAGCGAAGTTGTAGGGACTGGCCTCGTAATAGCGATCCTGCATCTCTGGAGTGATCTTGTCGTAAGGCTGCGTCACGAGATTCTGGGCAGAACCGGCCTTCGAAGCGTACCGGTAGGCGCGAAAGGGAAAGATTCTCGCCATAAGCTATCAATCTAGCGTAGCCGCTAGAGGACGGGTATGTCGAAGCGCTCCGTAAGGCAAGGTTCAAGTCAGGGACAGATTCTCTGGAACGGCAGAACCATCGCGATTTCCTGACATCCAAGAGTCCCCTTCTTGCCGCGAAGCCGAGGGTAGGTGGTGTCAAGAGGAGCTAAGCTGGATTTAGTGGCCTCGGCGGAACTTCGACGGAGCACCGTAAGTATCGCGATCTCGCTGGGTCCTTTGGTGTGCTCCGCGCTGCTGTTCTTGCTTCCCTGCAAAGGGCTTGCCTCTCAGGCGGAGCGGGAGCACGTCACAGAGTCGGAGGAGCCTGCAACCCTCGCACTACAAGGTCTATCGGGCGATCAACAAAGCCTGGAACACTATCGGGGCCGAATCGTCATCCTGAATTTTTGGGCTACCTGGTGCGTGCCTTGCCGGGAGGAAATGCCGATCTTCGCCCGGGTGCGCGAAGATTATCGGTCAAGAGGCGTGGAGATCATCGGCGCGTCGGCGGACGATCGGAGTACGAGAGACCAAGTCGAACCCTTCATCGAAGCGCACGGAATCAATTTCCCGATCTGGCTCGGCGCCACTGTCAAGGACATGGAGCGGCTTAGTCTGGGAACTGCTCTGCCGGCGACCGCTGTGATCGACCGCGACGGACGCGTCGCTGCGAGGATCCTGGGGCTTGTCGAAGAACGCGAGCTGGTTGAACGCATTGATTGGCTGCTAGGCGATAGAACCGCCCAGCCGCCACCTCCACTCGTGGATCATCTCGAATCAGCGAGGGACGAACACGGCCACCATGAGGGAGAGGAAGAACACCAGCACGCGGCGGTAGGCATGGAGGGCGCCTCTCTCGTGCCCAGTTGACCTACTTGACCGGGAGAAGGCCGCGCGGTCAGCGGGGCGGGACACGAACTTGAAAAACGTTGGACATTCGGGTCTCGTTGGGTGGCGAATCAGATTGATCGCGCCAGCCTGCGTACCACCCTGACCTATTGGCTCACGTCGAGATTCTCGGCCGGAGTGGAATACAACCCGCGGGCCGGCAAGGTGAGCCCACTTGCAAATCTCCTTGCGATTCGGGAAACGAGGAATCGCCCGGCGTTGATCCTGGGCACCAGCTCAGACCGAATCGGCACACCGTCCGGACAAGCCTTCTACGCCACCTTCAGCAAGAATCTGAAACGCGAGACCGGTCTGCCGATCGCCCCCTACGGTGGCGTGGTGTACGGAACCTTCGAGGAAAAGGTGCGCCCGATTGGCGGACTCAACATCGGCTTCTCTGAAACCGTCACGTCGCTCGTAATCTTCGATGGAGTTCATGTTCATCCAACGTTCAACCTCTCTCTCAAGAGTCATACCGTTTCCTTCCTGCTCATCCGGGGCAGAGACCCCGGCCTGAGCTACAGCGTGGCCTTCTGACCTAGCTGTGAGCAATCGCCCTGCCGGCGCACAGGCCCAGCTTGTCCGCAGAGGGTCGTTCCAGAGACCGATACCATCACTTGCTGTCCCCATCGGCGACATAGAACACTGACGAGGTGTCGCGAGGAACGACCACCAAGAGCACCGGACTGGTGCGGCAAGAGAACCGCCTAAATGACTGAAGGTGCCGGCAGGAGCGACGGGATTCGAACCCGCCACCTGCGACGTGACAGGTGAGAATCCTAGTCCAGCCCTTTCACTGAAACCCTCGCCTCCGTTCCGGCACCGTCCGTCCTCCCACCAGTTTGAGGGATGCCTCATGCGCGGGCTTGCTCCGATTGTCCGATGAATGACCGTTCCCGCTTAGACCCCTACCAACTGCGTCCGGAGTATTCACGGGATCCTCCCCAGGGGTTCGTTGACACCTATCGCATGGTCGGGCCCGGCCTGATTCTTGCCGGAGGGTTGGTGGGCTCGGGCGAACTGGTGGCGACGACGGTATTGGGCGCCGAAAATGGCTACCGACTCTTGTGGCTCATCCTTGTCAGTTGCACGATCAAGACCGTGGTGCAAAACGAACTGGGCCGGTATGCCATCGCGACGGGGGAGACGACGCTGGAGGCATTCGATCAAGTTCCGGGACCGCGATGGCGAGTCTCTTGGGTTGTCTGGCTGTGGTTCGTGGCCGTGTTGTTTTCTCTGTTCGGTCTGGGTGGCATGTTGGGTGGCATTATCCTTGATGGCACTGGCTGTTCCTAAACGACAAGTTGACCATACGCACTGAGACTCGCCCTTCTTGCCTCGAAGCGTTCGCGGAAGTGGTGGAGCAAAGCGATTTGGCGGGAGCGACGGGATTCGAACCCGCGACCTCCGGCGTGACAGGCCGGCGTTCTGAACCAGCTGAACTACGCCCCCGCAGTGGGTGGAGAACGGCAGAATGGCTTTCGGGCGGGAAGTCAGCCAGCGCGCGGAAGGCTTACTGCCGTATGGTTTTCGGCCCCTCAGGCGGGCCAAACAGCATTCAACTCGATGCTATCACGGCCCCCGGCAGGGCTGCAAGAAGCGGCGGTGGCGGAGACGCGGCGGTCGCAGTGGGCCTGAGGGTGTGTGAAAAAACCCGGGACTGTCCCAAGCGCCATGCACGGACGGGGCGCTTTATTGATGACTTGCGAGAGGCGCGGGGACTGTACCCAGGGTTTTTTCACACACCCGTGAGGGAGCGGTTCTTCGATTGGGGTCGTGGCATCGTACGCTAATTTTCGAAAGAAAGCACTGGGCCTACTACCGACCGCCCCGGCGTGGCCGCCCGCCGGGCGCTACGGTTGATCTACAGGACCCGTGTCCCGGGCCACTGATTGATAGAGCACCGGCATCAAGAGCAGATTCAGGATCGTCGATGTGACCAGGCCGCCTACAATGATCACCGCCATCGGATGCTCGATTTCCTGGCCCGGCTTGTTGCCGCCGATCACGATGGGCAGAAGCGCCAAAGTGGTGGTTAGCGCCGTCATGAGGATCGGTGCCAGCCGCTCTTCCGCTCCCCGTAGAATCAGCTCGGGCCCGAAAGGCTCACCTTCCTCCCTTTGCAAGTGCTGGTAGTGGCTCACCAGCATGATGCCGTTCCTGGCGGCAATCCCGATGACCGTCACGAAGCCGACGAGCGAACCAAGCGACAGCACGCCACCACTCAAGTAAGCGCTCCACACCGCGCCGACCAAGGCAAACGGGAGACTCAGCACTAACAGTAGGGCCAGCCGGCTGGACTGGAAGTCCGAGTACAGAATCACGACGATGCCAAACAAGCACAGTCCCGCCAATAGCAGAAGACGGTTTCTCGCCTGGCTGCGGGCGGCGTACTCACCCAGAATCTCCGGGTGATACCCGCGATCGAACTCGACACCTAGCACGGCTTCCTCGATCTCCCTGGCGACTGATCCCAAATCCCGGCCGCGGACGTTGCAGGTAATGTCGATCTTCCTCGACCCGTTCTCGTGAGTAATCGAATTCGGCGTCGGTGCGATGCGGATGTCGGTCACATCTCGCAGGGGGATGTTCGCCCCCGAGGGCGTATCGAGGCGCAGGTCCCGCAATGCTCCCAGGTCGTGGCGGACTTCGGGCACTCCCCAAACCGTCACGTCGAAGATCTTCTGCTCGTCGTAGATCTCACCGACCTTGGTGCCCTGAATCATCGTCGCGGCCGCTGCGCGCAACTCCCCCGAGCTCAAGCCAAATCGCCTCGCCGCGTCTTGCAAAACTCGTACTTCCACATGGGGAATCAGTGTCTGCTGTTCGACTTGCAGATCGGCGACTCCTGGAACGCTCGCCATGGCTTGGGCGACTTCCTGAGCTTTCGGACGCAAGACATCGAGTTCAGGACCATACAGCCTCACGACGATAGCGGCGCTCTCGCCGGTTAGAACTTCTTTAATTCGCTCCCGCAGATACGTGAGAACGTCCCGGTAGAGCCCGGGATATCCGTCGATCACCTCTTGGATCTTCGCCACGGTCTGCTGATACGCCACCGCAGGGTCTAGACTGATCCAGAGTTCAGTGAAGTTCGGCCCGACGACCTCATCCGCAACTTCAGCGCGGCCGATGTGAGCTCCAAAGTTCCGCACTCCTGGGATGGCGCGAAGCTCTTTGCTCGCTTGGACCGTGATCCGGAACATGGCTTCGATCGAAGTTCCGGGCTTTTCGACCCAATGCATCAGGAAATCATATTCCTGAAAATTGGGTAGGAATTCCTCGCCTAGGAAGGGCACCGCTAGAGCGGTTACCAGGAAGATCACGGCCAGCGCCGAAACGGACAGTCGCGGATGGTCAAGTAGCTTAAGCAAAAACGACCGATAGCGGCGCTTCAAGGCTTGGAGAAGGGTCGGCTCCGGCCGCTGCAGAGCCTTCCCTCGCAGAAGAATGAGGCAAAGCGCGGGCGTGAGCGTCAAAGCTACCATCAGTGACGCCAGCACCGCTAGGATATAGCTGGCCGCCAAGGGACGGAAGAACGAGCCGGCCAGCCCTTCCAGCAGGAATACCGGGACGAACACCAGGACGACGATCAAGCTAGCTATGACGACCGCGCTGCGTACTTCGAGCGACGCCTTCAGCACCACTTGGAAGGGCGACTCCGGCGAGCCCGCCTCGCTGTTCAGCCGAAGCCGGCGCGTGATGTTCTCCACATCGATAATGGCGTCGTCGACCACTTCGCCTAGCGCGATTGCCAGCCCGGCGAGGACCATCGTATTGATCGTTTCGCCCCAAAGGTGAACAACAACGGCGGCGCTGATCAGTGACAGCGGAATCGCCGTCAAGCTGATGAGAGCGGTCCTCCATTCCAGAAGGAAGACCGCAAGAATCGCCGCCACCAGCAAGCAGCCGAAGAAGAGAGCCTGCTGCAGGTTGTCGATCGACATTTCGATGAAGGTCGCCGGTCGAAAGATCGTCGAGTCGACGTCCACGTCGGCCAAGGCGGGGCGTAGCGCCTTCAGGGCTTGCTCGACGTCGTACGTAACATCGAGCGTGTTGCCCGTAGGTTGCTTCTCGACGATCAATAAGATCCCCGGACCGTCGTTGATCACCGCGTCTCCGATCGGCGTCGGAAAGCCCTCGACGACGTCCGCTACCTTGCCGAGTTCCAGCGGCGCACCGTTGCGATACGCGACCGGAACACGGCGCAAGTCCTCCGCCACATACACCGTAGGAATATGCGTCACGGCCAATCTTTGGTTAGGCGTATCGATGAACCCACCGGCGGCCGGGGTGACAGCGGCTCGAGTCGCGCGGACCACCTGGTCGAGCGTGACTTGGTGATCGCGCAGGCGCACGGGGTCCACAAGCACCTGAATCTGCCTGTCTCGCTGGCCCCAGATAGCGACGTTTGCAACGCCCCGAATCGCCATCAATCGAGGGCGGATTGTCCAACGGGCGAGAGTGCTCAGCTCGACTTGGGAAAGTTTCTCCGACGACAGCCCCACCTTGAGGACGCGGCTGGTCGCCGAGAGTGGAGCCAGGATGACCGGTGTTCGCGAAACAACGGGGAGTTGGCCGGTAAGCGTAGCAACACGCTCCTGAACGAGCTGGCGCGCCTGGCGCACCGACCGGATTCCGGCCACCATCAGCACGATGGCCGCGGCGACGATCGCCACCCGCAGGCGCAAAGCCGTCCGGACGAGCCAGGTCACAGCCTACTTTCCGCCCCCGAACTCGGTGCCGAATAGTTCGGCGGCTCCGTCGGTCACGACTTCGATTCCGGGTGCGACCTCTTCTGCCAAACAGGCGATGTCGCCGCTCACCCGAGTGACAATCACGCGCTGGCGGGTATAGACGAGCGGCTCAACTTGTTTGTAGACCCAGGCTCCTCCGTGAATGTCGTAGAGAATCGACTTCCAGGGCGCCTGGAGGCATTCGCCTTCCCCGCGCATGGGAATCGAAACACTGACGCGCTCGCCCGGTCTGAGGCGGTGTTCTGAATTGTCGAGCTGGAAAAACAGATCGCTCGTCGACGCCCGGGGATCGGCGGACGGAGGGGCTTGAACGGGCCGCGCCATTCGTCCCTTGGCTGTCGGGGAAGCGTTCAGCGCTCTCACCGTCGCGTTGGATCCCTGCTTCAGCAATGCCATGTCGCCCGAATACACCGGTACACGAACCCAGAGCGGATCGAGTTTCGCCACCTCGAAGAGTGGTGCTCCCTGCGCGACGATCTGCCCATGACCGACGTGAAGTTGCCGGAGCACACCGGCCACCGGGCTTGCTACGACTACGTCCACATCAGACTGAAGCGGAGTGCTTACGATCTGCTCGAGCTTCGCCTCGGCCGCTTCGCGTAAGGTTGCAGCCACGCGCTCTGCTTCCTGTGCGTCCTCGACAGCCCGCTCACTGCCAACCCGGTCACGGAGCAACCGCGAAGCTCGTTCCAACCTCGCCTTCGCGGCTTCCAGACGGGCGTCCGCCGCTTTCAACTCCGCTTCCGCATCGGGTCGCAGGTTGCGCGCAACCGAGAGCAGCGGATCGATTCGAAAAAGCGTTTGACCATCACCGATCCGGGATCCAACCGAAGGCAGACCCTCTTCGGCTTTTAGACTCCCTGCAAGGGGGGCTGATACTTGAACTGTTTGCCCTGGCGGAACAATCACTTCGCCGGCCACGGCGTAAGACTTGGGCGCCGGCTTGTAATCAACGGGAACTGTCTGAATGCCTAGGCGAGCGTGGGCCTTTTCCGTGAGCTGAATCGTCGTTAGTTCCGATTCGCCGATTCGACGTGTGTCAACCTTTGCGGGTTCTTCCTTGGTGGGCTTCCCTGCCTCGGCATTCGAGCCGCCGCACGCAGTCAGCGCCAACCAACAACACCCCAGACAACAAGCGGCATGACGATTTGTCATAGCCGTCTCCCTACGGCCCAAGAAAGCTCGGCGCGCGCACGCCTCACGGCCGAGGTCGCCTCGGCCTGACGGATCTCCAGTTCAAGCATCGGCCGCTTAGCAAGTTGTTTTTCGAGGTAAGAGATATCGCCCCCCTCGTAAGCTTTCTCGGCAAGCCCGGCGGCCTCGCGAACTCCCGGCAACAACACGTCATGGATCCGCTGAAGAGCGTCTTGCGCTTGATCGAGTCTCGCTGCGGCCTGGGAGACCTCGAACCTGACTTGCTCTCTGAGCGCGGCATAGCGAAGGGCCGCTTGTTCGACCTCCGCCTTGGCCCGGGAGACTTTCCCTTGGTTACGGTCAAACGCCGGAATCTCAACCGCCAGGCCGGGGCCGGTCTTGATCCCGGAAGTTCCGATGCCCTTGCTGCTTAGCAGTGGAGCCACAAAGCCGAGAGTGCGAGAGCGCTCCCACCCAAGGCGGCGGCCCGCGGCCTCGACCGATAGCTCCGCCGCCCTCACGTCCGGGCGAGATGACACGGCGACGTCGATCAGCTGTTCGGTCGCCCGAATTGCCAACGCGTCGACCTTCGCCCGGCTTGTGCCCGGCAGTGCACCGCCTGTGGGGATAGCCATTAGCAGGCGAAGTCGCTCCCAGGCGATCTTGATCTGCTGCGTAGCCTGCTGCATGCGGTCGTCGACTACGAGAGCTTCGAGCTCAACCATGTGAGCATCGAGCTCGCTGATGTCGCCCGCCTCCAGCCGGTGCTGGGTGAGTTCCGCAATCTCTCTTGTCAGTTTTGCCAACTCTCCGTGAATTTTCGCTTGCTCGCGGGCTGCGGAGTAGTCAGCGTGCGCCACGCGTACATCTCGCGTCAGGTCGAGCCCGCGTTGGACTTGGGTTTCCGACGTCATCTCAAGGTTGAGTGTCGCCGCCGCAACCCGCTTCGGGCGCTGCCACAACGCTTGGATCGGAACGCCCAACAAGAGATCGAAAGGTTTCGAGCCAACGCCGAACAGGAGTTGAAGGTCCGGATTTACAAGCACGCCCGCCTCGACGAGATCTGCCCGCGCAACGCCGAGGTCCGCGAACGCCGCCCGTAGCTCCGGGTTGTTCCACAGTGCAGCGGCTACCGCTTCGTCTTCCGAAATGCCGTCGTCGAACGAAACCCCTGGCGGCAATGATGCTCGCTCTCCCACCGCTAGGTGCACTGGCCGTAGTGCATGACCCGTCCGCTTTTCGATCTCTTCTGAGACCGATGCCTCATCTTTCGGCACGGCCGCGGGCACAACCATTAACGTCAGTAAACCTGTCATTGCTCGGATCCAGCGCTTCATGTTATTGGCACCTCGATCGACCATCATATTGCACTCCCCGCCCTAATTTTGAGACGCGACCGGAAGTTCGAAAGACGGCTTTAGGCCGGCAATAGACTGGTCCAAACCTTCTCAAGGTCACCGCATATAGACGCCCAACTATAGCGCTGTTCGACCAGGCGCCGACCCGCCTCAGTCAGCGCCACACGCCACTCGGGTTGCTCGAGCAGTGCTGCCACTCCGTTTTGAAAATCAGATGCCGAGTCTGCCAAGAGAGCTTCCCGCCCATTAGCAATTGACAGGCCTTCGCATCCCAGGCCGGTCGACACGAGTGGCGTTCCCGCGGCCAGAGCTTCCAACACCTTGAGGCGTGTTCCTCCGCCAGAGAAGATCGGAACCACCATCACTGTCGCCGCCGCAAGATGGGGACGCACGTCCTCTACGTATCCGTGGAAGATCACTCGTCGCCCACCCCGCCGCCGCAGCTCCTCGCTCGCCCCTGGGCCTACCACATGGAGCTCAAGTTCCGCGAACGTTTCCGCTAGCCCTGGCCACGACGTCCGGAGAAAAGTCTCGATGCCTTGAGCGTTTGGCCGATGTTGAAGATTCCCAACGAACAGTAGACGAGGCGGTCCTGGCGTCAGGGTGGGGTCCACCGGGCGGAAGCGGAAGAAGTCGACGTCGACCCCGTTTGGGACAACGTGCGCTTTCCCGGGGCCGGCGACTCGAGCGATATAGTCGCGTTCCGATTCTGACATGGCCAGCACCGCATCGCTCGCTTGCCAAGCCTTGCGCTCGAAGCGCTTCCAGCAGTTTGCCTGCCGGCGCATGCGCCGTGAAGAGTGCGAGTCCGATCTCATGCGGCGGTTGATGGCGATAGAAGTCACCTCCAGCTCGTCGACCACGACCTTCGTTTCCGGGGACGCTCTCCGGATCACCGGCAGGTAACCGGCCATCGCGCCGTACTCGATCTGAACGACGTCGATGCGGCGAGTCGTCAGCAGATCCTTGAGAACTCGTTTGAAGTCGGGCGCCCGCATCCGCACGACGTGGAGCGGTAGACCGCCTAGCAGACCCAGAGCGCGGGAAGCGGTTCGTTCCCAATGCGCGGGTCGCAGCGCGTCACTGACTTTGTCTCTCCAACGTAGGTTCGCGCGAGTTCGGACGAGCCGGGGCGGTTCAGCCAGGCCCCGGATCGGTTGAGACACAGCAACGGTGTCCGGCTCCGCGAGGCAGAGCCAGTAGATCTCGTGAGAATCGACGAGCTTTCCCACGAGGTTGGCTAAGCGTGTGTGCCCTCCCGAGCAGATGGGCAGAGGGTAATACGGGGCTAGAAATGCGGCTCGGATGCGTTCTCCCAACCCAGCGTCGGGACCGCGGTCAATAGACCACCTTGACCGAACGTCCGGTTTCGAGCGACTCGCCCGCGGCGTTGGCGAGAATCAGCGCCCGGCGGCCGTCCTCGAAGCTGGGCGACGCTGCGGTGCCTTGCTCGACCGCGTCAACAAAGGCGTTGACCTGGTTGAAGTAGGCCTCCGAGTAGCGCTCGATGAAGAAGTTCAGCAATGGCTCGCGGGCGGCTGTCGCCTGCTTTCCGTAGCGCTCAACTGTCGTCCGAGTGCGATTGTTAGAAAGCAACATGCCGCCCGGACCGAAGGCTTCGACGCGCTGGTCGTAACCGTAGACCGCCCGCCTGGAGCAGTTGATGTGACACAGCGCGCCGGAGGTCAGCTTCATCATCACCATGGCGGTATCAATATCTCCCAAAGAGGCGAGCTCTGGCTCCACCAGGGCGCTGCCAATAGCACTGACTTCAACCGGTTCGTCAGCCGTGATGAAGCGCGCCAGGTCAAAGTCATGGATCATCATGTCGCGGAACAGGCCGCCGGAGATCTTGACGTAGTCGGCCGGTGGCGGAGCAGGGTCTCGGCTGGTGATGATGAGCTTCTCGATGCGCCCTATGTCTCCAGCTTGAACCGCTTCGCGCAAGGCACTGTGACTGGGATCGAAGCGCCGGTTTAAGCCGATCTGAACCGGTACTTTGCAATCGGTGATCTGGTCACGGCATTCGTTGACGAGGGCAATATCGAGCGCGATCGGCTTCTCGCACAACACCGCCTTCCCGGCTTTGGCCGACTGCCTGATTAGGTCGACGTGGGTATTCGTTGGCGACGCGATCAGCACCGCGTCCACGGCGGCATCGGTGAGTATCGTGCTTATGTCCGGGGCCACGCGGGCGCCGGCACCTTCGGCGGCCTTGCGCGCCGCCGGTTCATCGATGTCGTAAACATAGGAAAGCTCAACACGCGAATTCGCGGCGAGGTTGCGCGCGTGCATGCTACCGATTCGACCGGCCCCGAATAACCCAAATCGCAACATTACTATGACTCCCTAATAGAGTGACCTGAAATCAGCCCAAGCATCTCGCACCCTCGGTTCGAGCTTCGTCCCGCCAAGACCCCCGCCGTAACCTCCCGCGATTCTCTAACACGCGGGATGGGACTCTTGTGACAGGGAGGAGTCCTTCGACGTCTCAAACTCAACCTTCGCACCGCCACCCGGGTGGATCATAGCGCAAGACAGGTACCATCGTCATCTACGGCATCGGCATGGGCAGAACTTGTCGCATTCGGTTCCAGTTTGTTCACGGTTGTGAGATTCGTTCAAGGCGGCCATCTGCACCCTGGTGAGAAAAGGGGACTAGCACCACCTAACGGTAGTGCCCCTAAGTGCCTTGTTACATTTCGGATAGAGTTGCGCCCGGCCGTGGATTCAGGTGATAATGTTACAGACTAAAGCATTCCTGGCCCGCAACAGGAGTCGCCGACGTGCATTTGAGACGAGAAAGAGCTTCTCTCGTTACCGCCATTTCGTCCATGTCGACATCGTGCCGCCGTGAGGCGGCCCGTCGCTTCCTGGAAGGCCTCTCCGCCGATGAGCTGCAGTACATAGCCGCGTATTTCGGCGCGCGGTTGCTCGAGCCAGGACCGAACGGCTCCGAGCAGAGTCGAGATGAGATGGCCCATCAGATCGAGCGGTACGAGGGCAAGAACAAGACCTCACAAAAATCGAACGGATCCTCCCCCGAAAGCTGCAATGTCTCGCACCGCATGATCGTGCTGCTTGAGTATCTGAGCGCATGCAATATGAGATCAAAGACGGCAACGGTGCGGGCCAACGCAGCTTGCGCTTAGCGCGGCGCTCCTTCTCTTCCTTCGCTCTTGATCCAAGCTTCTAGTGGCCGACTTGAGCATGATGCCCCCGGCGGTGTGTTACGCTGGAGAGCTGCTCCGAGAGCCAAAGAAGCCGCTTTCCGGATTGAAAACAAACGATTTGTCGGCAAAAGAATAATGGGCTAGTCGAGCTCGTGACGGCCCATTAGCCCTCCATCTCAACCATGATTCGTCCGTTTGGCGGCCGACATCCTAACATCAGCGATTCGGCTTTTATTCATCCCAGCGCGGAAGTGATCGGGGAGGTGACGATCGGCGCGCGCTCGAGCGTCTGGTGTAATGCGACGTTGCGCGGCGATGTAAACCGCATTGAGATCGGTGAGGAGACCAACATCCAAGATAACTGTTGCCTCCACGTCGATGGCGACAAGCCTCTGTGGCTGGGCGACCGGGTTGTAGTCGGCCACTCGGTGACACTGCACGCTTGCGTTGTCGAAGACGAAGCCCAAATCGGCATGGGAGCCACGGTTCTGAGCGGCGCCCGGGTGGGGAAGGGATCCATTGTGGGCGCGGGATCGCTGGTGGTGGAGGGAGCCGAAATACCACCGAGCTGTGTGGTAATGGGTGTGCCTGCTAAGGTGCGGTGAGCCACCAGGGACGAAGAGCGAGAGGATGTTCGGCGGCGAACTCAGAGCTACGTCAAGCTGAGCCGAACACATCGGGAGAGCCTCTAGTGGAGACTCGACGATCAAGTTCAATCCCGCTGGATTTTCTTGGCGAGCAGCGCCGCACTCACGCCTGCGGCGAGTTGCGCCGGTCTGAGGTGGGTCAACGCGCCGTTCTGATGGGATGGGTGCATCGCCGGCGTGATCTCGGTAGCTTGATTTTTATCCACCTACGGGACCGTTCGGGGATTGCACAGGTTGTCTTCAACCTTGAAGTGGATGAGCAAGTACACGCCCGCGCGGAACTCCTGCGTAGCGAGTTCGTCGTAGCCGTAGAGGGCCCGATCGTCCAGCGTTCGGACGAGACCGTCAATCCCGAACTCGCGACAGGCGAGATCGACCTTATCGCGGAAAAACTTTGGATCCTCAACGAATCCCGAACTCCACCGTTTCCCATCGAAGAGCACGTGTCGGTCGGGGAAGAGGCACGCCTCAAATATCGCTACGTTGATCTGCGTCGGCCAAACATGCAGCGCAACGTCGAGCTGCGCCATCGCGTTAACTTTGCGATTCGCGAATGTCTGAACGAAGAGGGCTTTATCGAGATTGAAACGCCCTTCATGACGCGCTCCACGCCGGAAGGCGCGCGCGACTTCCTGGTTCCAAGCCGGTTACAGCTGGGCTCGTTTTACGCTCTGCCGCAGTCCCCTCAGCTCTTTAAGCAGCTGTTGATGATCGGCGGCTACGAGAAGTATTTTCAGATTGTTCGCTGCTTTCGTGATGAGGATCTGCGTGCCGACCGCCAGCCCGAGTTCACACAGATTGATCTCGAGATGTCGTTCGTTCAGCAGGAGGATGTCCTAAACGTGATCGAGTCGTTGATGGTGGCCGTATCAAAGGCGGCCGGTTACCCGGCGCCTCAGCTCCCGTTTTCGCGCCTCACCTACGCGGCTGCCATCGAACAATACGGTACCGACAAACCCGACACGCGCCTGCCCCCCATGGCGCGTGTCAATGACCTTTTCCCGCCGGGCCAGTTGGCCACGGACATGCCTTTGATGGCGATCCGGATACCCTCGGTGGGAACGATCACGCGGCGTGAGCGGGACGAAGTCAAAGCCTTCGGTAGCGAGCTGGGCTTGCGGGTGTTTGACGATGTAAAAAGGCTCGATCGCGACTTTCCTCAGCCAATGCAAGCCGTGCGCGACGCCATATCCTTCGAGGAAGGTGACCTGCTGGCTCTGGGGACCGCCGCGGAAGCGCCTGACGATCCACTGCCGAAACTGCGGGTCATGGGCAGCGCTGGAAATCTCAGCCGCCACTTGGCGCAGAAATACGCCGACCGCCACCGACGCCTCAACCCCGAAGATTTCAGATTTCTGTGGGTGACCGACTTCCCGATGTTCGAATGGGACGCGGACGAAAACCGTTGGAACGCCGCCCATCACCCGTTTACGTCGGTTCACGATCAAGACATCGATAAGCTCACAACCGATCCGGCGCATTGCCGCTCGAAGGCCTACGATCTGGTGCTGAACGGAGTGGAGCTCGGGTCGGGGTCGATTCGTATCCATCGACGCGACGTGCAGAGCCGAGTATTCGAAGCCCTGGGATTCAGCGAAGAAGATGCCCTACACCGTTTCGGCTTCTTTCTAGAGGCTCTCGAGTACGGGACCCCTCCTCACGGCGGCATTGCGCTTGGGCTTGATCGCCTGATAATGCTGCTGGCCGGCGAGACGACGATTCGAGACGTCATCCCATTCCCCAAAACCGCGAAGGGCACGGATCTCATGTGCGAAGCACCGAACACGGTACCCGATCGCCAGCTTGGAGAGCTGGGGATAGGCCTGAAGCCTCAGGTGAGTGCGCTCCAAAAGGCTGGCAAGCCGAAGATACCTGACGGCGAAGAAAACTGAACGGTCCGTTCAGCCCCACCAGCGAGGCTCCATCGTTGGACTACGCCTATCGCCCCCCTGTATCGCGGAAGCTTGGGTCTTGGGTTAGACTACCGGACGATCACACGGCGCGCAGTGCTGCTGATCAGAACCGTGGGAGTAGAAGAGACCAGGTTGGAAGCAAAAAAGCGGAATGGATAAGTGACTTGGACCTGGACGAAGCTCCCGCGCTCGCGGTCCGGAGTCCATGTCGGGAAAACGCCCAGATCCGACTTGAACAGACCAATAGCGTTATTTTCCGCCACCGCTCGAACGTCGGCGTTCGTGGCGACGATGGCCGTCCCGCGGATCATGGCGTACCGGCTGGCCTGTTTCGCGGCGTGCGCCACCGTGGTGTAGGTCCATACGGCGCGGCCGAATTCCATGATCCCCAGCAATACAGTCAAGAAGATCAGGAAGCCGAGGCTGAACTCGACCATCGTCGCGCCACGGCGACGGTCTTTGTTTCGAGGTTCTAACGTACTCGGATTTACCACGTAAAGCTCCTATTGGACACGAATGTAGGCACTGCGGTTCACGTTCACCACATCGGGAATGGCAGGGAAAGCCTTCGCCAGTGGGGTAAAGTTGTATCCGACCAGGGTGCGAACGTACACGCGCGGGGCCCCATAACCGTTCACAGCGCAAGTCCCGGTCGCACAGTTGACCGCGTTGGGATCGATAGGTCCGGTCGCCGGGTTGTCGGGGCAGTCGCAGTAGCGGTCGGCAATGACAGTGAGGTCGGGGCTCGCCGGTGTCGCCACGTCGCCGACGTCTTGCTCGGCTGCGTCATTCATCTCGCTAGTGTAGTGCCACATAAATAACTGGACAATCACACCCTTTTCACGGTAGGATGGTTTATGTGGCCATCCGCTGACGCTCTACCCCTCACCGCTCCGCAGCGAAACGCTCTTCGTCGCCTGGTTCGAGGAGGCAACACAGCCCAGAAAATGGCCTTACGGGCAGGCATTGTTTTGCTGTGTGCGCAGGGGTTGGCGAACCACGCCATTGCCCGCGAACTCGGCGTCAACCGCAAGACCGTCATCCTGTGGCGAAAGCGCTTCGCCCAGTCCGGCCTCGACGGACTCCGCGATCGGACGCGCCCCGGACGCAAACCGGCGCTCTCCGCTGAATTCGTCCAATGCATCCTCGATACAACGCTTCACGAGAAGCCCCGGGCGGCCACGCATTGGAGCACCCGCACCCTCGCCAAGCACTTGGGCGTCTCCAAGATGGCCATCCAGCGCGTCTGGAAAGCGCACGGACTGCAGCCCCATCGCCTCGAAACTTTCAAGCTCAGCCGCGACAAGCAGTTCGTCGAGAAACTCCGCGACGTGGTCGGTCTGTACTTGCATCCGCCCGAGCACGCGCTGGTGCTCAGTGTCGATGAGAAAAGTCGAACGCAGGATCCATCATAAAGCCACAGTCTCCTTCGTTTCGGCTGTCTGGACGGGACTTTCAGCCCCTCCTGTCTCCACAACCTCTCCACCCGCTCAATGGTTAAAATAGTACCAGGACTATAGTATGGCAGCTTTAGGACTATGTCAATAGGTCTCCTGTAAAACTACTCGCCCTAAGAGCTGTCTTCGCGGGACCCTTGAATATACTACGTCTAACTTATTTATTCTAAATAAGATATATCTTTTTCTGTACCGCAAGGGCTGAGAACAGTGCTGGCAGTATACTCCTTTTTTTCAATAATTTAGCTGCATACTGTCCTTAGGCGCGGACGGATACCCTGGGAGGGAAAACTGCGCTGTCGTGTCTCTCTGCGGTTAGGAAACGGAGGCCAAGAGGGACTTTCGGAGACAATCGGGAAGTACAGTACTAGAACTATAGTTGCGGCGTCCGGGCGGTTAGTTCCTTGGTGCGGAAGTATAAGATCGTCTGCCGCAGGCCCTCTTCCAGGCTGACGTTTGGCTGCCAGCCCAACACCCTCTGAGCTTTCGAGATATCGGGGCAGCGTTGTTTGGGATCGTCCTGCGGTAGCGGCTGAAACTCAATCTCACAATCCGTCTTCATTTGTTTTTGAATCAGCTCAGCGAACTGAAGGATGGTCATCTCTCGAGGATTGCCAAGATTGACCGGGAAATGCTCATCGCTTTGGATCAGGCGCCAAAGCCCTTCGACCAAGTCCGAAACATAGCAGAAGCTGCGAGTCTGGGAGCCGTCCCCGAAAACAGTAAGGGGCTTGCCGTTTAGCGCCTGGTCGAGAAAGGCGGGCACGACTCGCCCATCGTTTAGCTTCATGCGCGGCCCGTACGTGTTGAAGATGCGAGCGATGTGCGTGTTGACGTCGTACTTGCGCTGATAGGCCATCGTCAGCGCCTCGGCGAAGCGCTTGGCTTCGTCGTACACCGATCGGGGCCCGACCGGGTTGACGTGCCCCCAATACGTCTCTGCTTGCGGGTGCTCTTGCGGATCACCGTAACACTCGGACGTCGATGCCAACAAAAACCCCGCACCCTTCGAGTGTGCGATGTCAAGAAGATTCTTGGTTCCGGTCGATCCAACCAGTAAGGTTTCGATGGGCAGATTCAAGTAGTCGAAGGGGCTCGCCGGTGACGCCATGTGGAAAACGAGGTCGACAGGTTCGGAGATCGCAAACGGTCGCGACACGTCCTGCTCGACGAATTCGAATCCCGAGTTTGACTGAAGGTGTTCGACATTTTCTTCACGACCGGTAGAGAGGTCGTCCAGCCCAATTACCTGGTGGCCCTCGGATAGAAGTCGGTCGCAGAGATGAGATGCGACGAACCCGGCTGCGCCTGAAACCAAAACCCGCAAAGAGTAGTCTCCTTGACCCATGGTAAGGGACGATCGCGCGGGCGACAAGCACCACCGGCAGGCTCGGTGCGCATCCTGTTGGCGTTCAGGCAAGCGAGCGTCGATTTTAGGGGGTTCTTCTGACTAGTTGGCGACTGCGGCACCCGTAAGGTGGAGAGCGACGATCCACGACGGAAACGGAGCGCTGGGGCCTGTGGCGACGGGAGACGCCCAGCCCCGGGTATCGGTCGCCTCATAGTGGCAGCGTTTCTTCCTACTCGTCTTTCCGCCCTTTTCTCTTGCGCAGCTCCTCCAGCTTCTCCGCAATTCGCTTCTCGAATCCGCGGTCAGTCGGGAGGTAGTAGCAGCGCCCGCGTAGGGATTCCGGCAGGCACTCCATCTCGGTGACGGCATCCTCGAATTGGTGAGCGTGCTGGTAGCCTTCTCCGTATCCCAGCTTCTTCATGAGTCTCGTGGGAGCATTGCGGAGCTGCAGGGGCACCGGCTCGGCCGTGGTGGTCTCGATATCCTGCTTGACGCGGTTGTAGGCACTATAGACGGCGTCCGACTTGGGGGCCATTGCTAGGTAGACCGCAACCTGCGCCAGGACGAGGTCGCCCTCGGGCTCGCCGATGAAGCGAAACGCCTCGACCGCCGCCATGGCTTGTTCGAGCGCTCGAGGATCGGCCAAACCGACGTCTTCGAAAGCCATCCGGGCCAACCGGCGGGCAAGGTAGAGGCGGTCTTCGCCGGCTTCGAGCATGCGGACCAGCCAGTACAAAGCTGCGTCAGGGTCGCTCGAGCGAACGGATTTGTGAAGTGCCGAAATCAGGTTGTAGTGTTCTTCCCCGGCTTTGTCGTACGGCAGCATCTTGCGCTGCAAGACGTTCTCGAGCAGCTCTTCGGTGATCGGAGAGCCGGCCGCGGTCGCGACGGCAGTTTCGAGCGTCTGCAGAGCATTCCGCGCGTCGCCGTTCGAAAATAGCGCCATCCGCTCCAGCATATCGTCGCCAACGGTCAGTTCAGCTTGCCCCAACCCTCGTTGGTCGTCTTCTAGAGCCCGGCGCAAGATTCGCGTCATCTCCTCCACCGTCAGCGCTCGCAAGATGTGAACCTTCGTGCGCGAAAGCAGCGCCGAGATGACTTCGAACGACGGGTTTTCGGTCGTTGCCCCGATCAAGGTAATGTCGCCTCGCTCGACGTAGGGGAGAAAGGCGTCCTGCTGGGCTTTGTTGAAACGGTGAATCTCGTCGACGAAGACGATGGTGCGATGGCCCTGTCGGTGCAGCCGCTCGGCATCGGCCATCACGGCCTTTACCGTCTTGATGCTGCTAAGAACCGCGCTGAAGGGAATGAATTCGCAGTGCGTCTTCTTGGCAATGATCCGTGCCAGCGTCGTCTTTCCCACACCGGGAGGGCCCCAGAGGATGATCGAGCTAAGCTGGTCGCGTTCGACCTGGAGGCGCAGGGGCTTGCCGGATCCAAGAATATGCTCCTGCCCAACAAACTCGTCAAGCGTCCGGGGGCGCATCCGATCGGCTAGCGGACGAGTCGGGTCCGAGCTATCGAGCTTTGAATCGATGGATTCGAAAAGACTCATCGGGGGCGTCGGACGGGTTCACTAAAGCCGGTTCGCGCTCTTTGCCGTGCCGCTTCGTAGAGGATCACGGCCGCGGCAGCCGCGGCGTTCAGCGATTCGACACCCGTTGTAGGGATGCGAATCCGCTGGACGCCTTGCAGAAAGGCTTCGCTCACGCCGTGAGCCTCCGATCCGATCATGAGCGCGGTCGGCCCATTCCAGTCATAGCGATCGAGTCGCTGCTTGGCGCGAGGCGTAGCGGCAACCCTTTTGATCTTTCGCTGGCGGAAAGATACCTTGACGATCTTACTATCGATGCCGACCACAAAGGGCACTCGAAACAACGATCCGGCGGATGCACGTAAGGTCTTGGGGTTGAACGGACTTGCCGTACCCGCCAGGAAAATGACACCCGTCGCCCCAAAGGCCTCGGCCGAGCGCACGATCGCCCCGGCATTGCCGGGGTCTTGCAATCCATCTAATGCAACCACCAGCGGGGAGCGCCTGAACACATCCTGCAGCCTCCAGGCCGGCGGCCGCACCAACGAGATCACTCCCTGCGTGGACTCGGTTCCGGCAATCTGCCGGAACACCGGCTCGTGGACTACGGTGAGGCGAACGCTCTTGAGTTTCCCGACGTGTCGTTCGACAGCACCCTGGACCTTCGTCGAGGCGAGAACCACCGGTACTTCGAGGTCGCTTCGCAACGCTTCTTCAAGCAGGTGGAAGTTCTCCGCCACCCATAATCCGTCCGACGTCAGGGTTCCTTGTGCGACAGAACGGCGTACGTCTTTCAGGAGAGGGTTGGCGATGCTCGAAACGACCCTGCGGCTGGAGACGGCCACGGCGACCTTCATCGTAATAGAATTGCTTTGTGGCTGCCAGTTTCCGACGAGCCCGAGTCTTGCCGATCCATCCGACAAGGCCACAATGGCGAAGGGTTCGCATCGCCGCCGCCGCGATACGCCGTGGGGAATTGCTCGTCATCCCCACCGACACCGTTTACGGCCTGGCAGCGGACCCCTTTTGTAAGGCAGCCGTCGAGCGAGTGTTCCATGTCAAGAAGAGGGCCAAGGACCAGCCCCTCTTGCTGCTGATCGACAGAGCAGAGCGGTTGCCGGAACTTGTGGGGGAGATGCCCGAGTCGCTGCCGAAGATCGCCGCGGACTTTTGGCCCGGGCCACTGACGATGATCCTTCCCGCGGGTCCGAGAATCCCTCAGGAAATCACGGCTGGAACTGACACCGTGGCCGTTCGCGTGCCGGCGGCCCCATTGACTCGGGCGATTATCGGTGCCTCCGGGGGAGTGCTGACGGGAACCAGTGCGAATCTCTCCGGTCAGCCTCCGGCTTCGACTGCGGCCGAGGCGAACCGGCAACTGGGAGGCAGCGTCTATTATATTGTTGATGGCGGGCCGGCTCCTCGCCGGCAGCCGTCGACCATCTTGGACTTCAGCGCCAACCACCCTCGCATCGTGAGGCGAGGGTCGCTACCGTGGACGCGTCTAGCCAGCTACCTGCCGTAGGCGGACCGCAGCGTTCGAGGCGCTGGAAGTTGCTTCGGATTCCTCTCCTAACGGTCGTCGGGCTGAGTGCTGTGTACTTCGCCACCGTCTACTACCAGGTTTGGCTCCAGGCCCAGGTCGACGAGGCGCAGCCGGCGGACGCGATCGTCGTGCTGGGAGCCGCGCAATACTTAGGGCGTCCTTCACCTGTCCTCAAAGCACGGCTCGACCATGCGCTGGAGCTGTATCGGCGACGGTTGGCGCCTCGCATCATCACCACCGGCGGTCATGGGCCCGGCTCGAAGTTTGCTGAAGGGGACGTCGGCCAAGACTATCTGCTGCAACAAGGAGTGTCTGCGGAAGCGGTGATCGCTGACTCACGAGGACGGTCGACGGCGGAAAGCGCCGAGGCTGTGGCCGAAATCATGAGGCAGAAAGGCCTTGCGTCTTGCATCGTTGTCAGCGACGGTTACCACATCCACCGCATCAAGAGCATGCTCGAAGCGCGGGGCCTGGTTGTCTACGGCTCTCCCCGCAGCCGGGGCAGCGATAGCACCTGGGAGCGCAGTAAATACTACGCGCGAGAGGCCCTGGGTTACATTCTCTGGCAGTTGGGGGTGTAGCTTACTAATTAACTTTCCGGTGCAAAATACGCTTGCGGCTCGCGGCGGGGACTGTTTCAAGCGCCATGCACGGGCGGGGCGCTTTATCAATGACTTGCGAGAGGCGCGGGGACAGGAAGGTGTGAAAAAATCAGGGACTGTCACAAGCGGCGTTCTAGAAGTCGTGTCGCATCAATCGCAGCTTCCGCCGCGGGCTGACTGTCCCAGCATTTTTTCACACCTTCCTGTCCTATTCGGGTTTTGCTATGCGTGTCGCAGTGCGCCACGTATTGCGACACCAGCTCGATCCGTTGGCACATACCCTCCGCTTGTCAAACGAGTCTTCACGGCCCCGGACTTCGCGCTATTTCCAAGCGCAGATCGGCACGTTACGGTCGTACTGGTCACCCGGTGGTATCTGCACCATATTGAGCCACCGGCTGTCGTGTTGCTCCATGACGAAGATGCGCCGTTTCTTGCTCATCGACCCGGAGGGCAGGTCCAGCGCGTCGATCTCCGTATAGACATAGCACTTGGCAGGATTGTCACAGTGCACACAGTCCACCATCCAGGAGGCTGGACGCCAGCCGGCCGAAGCGAATCCTTCCGTACCAATCCTCTCCACTGCCGAGTTCAGATCCGCGAAAGCCTTGCCCCCGAGGCCGAGCTGCAGCGAGAGGATGTTGTTTCGCCGGGCAGCGTTTTGCACCGCCTCGAAGGCCGAATGAGCTGCACGGGCATTCGAGCCCATTCGAGAGGCGCCGCCGCCGTCTCTGAAGTTCGAAGCCACGAAGACCAAGTGCGCATCGGATATTCCGCCGCCCGGTCGAGGCCCGACCCGCGCTCCCGGGCCGGCCCCCAAGCCGTCGCCGGCGATCGACAGTGCCTGGTCACGACTGAGGCCCGCCTCGGTGCCCGCGACGATCGCTGCGTAGTCGGCCGCGACGAAGCTTCTTTCGGATGCCCTCTCACCGGCGGTGACGGTCGTAACCGTCGCCGGGGTCAGGGTGAATTCCGTGCCGTGCCGGTCGCGCAGGTAGGCATCGCCATGATGAAGCCAGTACTCGGCGCTGTCCTGCTGCGCGTCGTAGCTCACGGCGATCTCAGTACCGCGAATACCACACAGGGAGGTCCCGACGCGGACGGAGAAAGCCGACCGACTGCCCCAGCCTGCGCTCAAGGCCCTTAGAATGCCCTGGATCAGTACGCCGATCGCGCTGCGTTCGTCGCCCCTCGCTTCGGGACGGTCGAAATGACTGATCATCACCTCCGAGCTATGGCCGATATTGATGATCGTTGGGCCGACATTCGCGGCCTCGTCGCGATCGTCCAGCTCGATACGAGCCCGGCTTCTAGGGCCGGTTCGGATCCGGTCTCCGACATACACAACCTGCCCCCGGACGAGCGGCTGCCAGTCGCCGCCCCGTCGCGAGAATTCCACCCGCCGGGGACCCGCCCTCCGGACTACGCCGGTGAGGGGATGGGTGTCTGAGCGCAGGGCCTCCAACTCCCGCGTGAGATCCCCAGCCTTATTGATCGCGTCGTGGAGCGAGGTCCCCAGGTCGTCGGTCAGGGTGTTGTACTTCTTGATGAACTTCTCGTACTCCGCAAAACCCGCGGAGGCGATGGAGGGCGAACGTTGACTGACAACCGACCGGAAACAGCTCTTGTATTCGTCCAGAGCATTGAGATTGTCGCTCTGCAGAATCCGGCCTGCTCCCGATACTCGGAGTAGCGCCCTTCGTATCGGGAATTGAGTTCAAGCAGCGCCTTCTTGGACGACTCCGCCATGTCCAGATAGTCCTTGCACCGGCTTCCCTCGGGCACGTAGTCCCACGCTTCCAGCATGTCCATGTGGAGCGTAGCCTCTTCCAGCGCCTCCTCGAACTCTGCGATCATCTGCGGCTTGATCGTCGGCTGGGCGAGGGTGGCCGAGGAGAAGGCGAGCGACACCACGGTGGCCAAGCCGACGCAGATGAGCTTGATCGGAACGGTGAGGTGTGTAGATTTCATTGCCAGCTGCGGCTGCTCGACTCGCATTTCGTGCCGCTCTTGCCGAGGGCGGCGCAGCAACGCCTTCCCTGGGCCTGGACGATCTCGGAGGCCTGCGCGAAGTTGAGATTCGGGCCGGCGATGATCGAACGCGTGAAGGCGCCCTTCTGGTAGGGCTTCTTCTGTACGCAGCCCTGCCGATTCTTCACTCCAAACGTCACGATCTCACTGTCTCGCCAGTTGAGGGAGCTGGCAGGCCGTTGGGAGTGTTTCAACTCGGAGCGGTAGACGTACCATGGGCCGGGCGTGTCGTGCCCGGCTCGAAGAACGCCACAGTACTCGCCCGGGTAGGCATAAGCTGCAAAGCAGCTCTTGACGAGCAAGAGGCTCGTAGAGCCACCGCTCCAGCTGCACGAAGGGATGCCCAGCGATCCATGGCAGCATTGGCAGCTTGAGCCCGGGCGCTGTGTCCCGCTGCACTCGGACGGTTCGGCGGCGACACAGTTGCCGCTCACTCCCCCCACACCGAAATCCGGCGGAACGAGTCCCTTGTCGTAGGGATTCACATATATGTGGGTCTGCGGAGTGCCCCCACCACTTCGAGGTTCGAGGAGATCGCTCTCGTGGATGACGTGGGTCTCCGGGTCGATTCCTTTCTTCTTCGCTTCGGCCGTCGCGGGACACAGCAGAACGGCCAGAGCGAACAGGATGGTTGACAGCTGCTTTCGATGAGTTGGCCATGCCATGATCGAGTCCTCCGGCGGTGCCGCGGTCAATGACGAAGGCCCGGACCCACGTGACTGCCTGGTCGAAGTGGTACGACTTGGCGCGAGTCTACCTTCAATGTCGGAGCTCACCAACTGCTCGAGCGTGCCTCGAGATGCGCTTCCAGGATTTCCCCACAGATTTCCGAACCGCCTCGTCCATCTCCCGGACACTCAGAGCACGCTGGCCCGGCCTTTGTAAGATTCCAAAGAGGCTTTCGAGGCGGACCCGCTTGGGCCGCACGATCACTTCTCCGTCCGAGCCAAACAGGAACTCGAGGCGGTCTCCGCTCCTAAGGCCGAGACGCCGGCGAATTTCAATCGGGATCGTGATTTGGCCCTTGCTGGTAATCGTCGAACTAGCCATAAAGCCTCCTTGCCTATTGTAAGGAAATGTCCATCGCTTTGGGCACCAACAGCATCGCGGATTTCGCTCTCCGTGGCAGGTTGAGCTTCGTCTCGAACCTGTGAAAAAATCAGGTGCTGTCAGACGGGTGGGGACAGGCAACCAAGCAAACCTCGCCCGCGCCACCAAGATGGTCAGGCTTTTGCCCGTTGGCCCCCGAACGAAGGAGGGTCCGGGGTGCCTGTCCCCTTTCCCGAATCAATGACAACCTGAGCCGCGGTTGAATGTACCAGCATTTTTCACCGCTTCGAGGGCCCTACTTTTCGTCCACCCGCTGCGTGATCAGCTCCGCTGGCGTGCAGTCGAATCGTTGATCTTTCGAAGGAATTTCCGGGTTGGGGACAGGCAACCAAGCAAACCTCGCCCGCGCCACCAAGATGGTCAGGCTTTTGCCCGTTGGCCCCCGAACGAAGGAGGGTCCGGGGTGCCTGTCCCCTTTCCCGAATCAATGACAACCTGAGCCGCGGTTGAATGTACCAGCATTTTTCACCGCTTCGAGGGCCCTACTTTTCGTCCACCCGCTGCGTAATCAACTCCGCTGGCGTGCAGTCGAATCGTTGATCCTTCAAAGGAGTTTCTGGTTCCGGCAGCCCGCTGAACTCACGGTCACTGAACTTGAAGCTGTGTCCGGCGGCGTAGAACGGTTTCCCATACTGGCGACAGCAGAGGGCCAAGGGCAAGGTCCCCAGCTTGTGCAGGATCGCGCCGGCTCGGTCGAAGGTGTCGATCCCGACCAAGGCGTAATCGACGCGGGGGACGGCGTTGCCCATGGCGGCGTCAGGGATCAGCGCGACCTCCGCCAGCCCAGCAGCCCTTCCAGATCCCTCTCGCAATGCTGCGGCCATCTCGGCGCCCTCGCCTCCAGGCAGCGACTCCAGAATGCGAACGGAGCGCGGCCGGATGGCCAGCAGAGCCTCCCGCACGGTAGAGCTATTGCTCAGCGTGATGACGGCAGCGTCAGAGGGGATCAAGGTTTTCAGCTTTTCCCCAATGCGGCGATTGCCTTCCACTAAAGACCGCCGAATGTTGCGCAACGCAGCCGGCAGATCTTCCGCTCCCTGTGAAAGGAGCGCGCCCACGTTGCGGACGGTCGCGATCGCGGGGTGCATCGTGGCCAACTCCTTCGCCAGATCCGCGGGATCTCGGCTGGCGTCAATCCTAGACTGAGCTAAGTCGAGTGCTTCGAGAGCCAGATCGATTGCACCTGACCTACGATTGTCCCGAAGCTGCTCAAGCCCCGGGTTCGCGTCACTGTGGGTCGAATCCATCAGCTCGGAGAGACGAAATGCGTCGGCAAAAAACCGCCAACCGTACCGCGAACGATTAGGTACGCGGCCCCATAGGGCATTCCGTGGCTTCCCACTTCACCCCGAACCACCTTGTAAACCATTGGATATATGCCAGTTATAAGGAATTGGCTTTGTTTGGTCATTTTGTTTCTCGGGCGCTCCGCTGTTCCGATAGGTTGTTGCCCTGGGTTTCTGTTTCCTCGGGGCCGCCTGCCTCGGATCCCGGCGGAGCGTCCGTTCGGGTTTTGCCGAGCCGGCCGTCCAGCCGTGCTGGAAACCAGCCGCAACCCATTGATTCCCTGTGGGTTGTGCGATATTGGCTTTGTTTGGTAATTTCTTTTGCTCCGCTGGTTCGTGGCTCCCGGATTACCCGCGCTCGAATTGGCCCCGAATGCTTCGAGTACCCAACTATATTGTACCCCGCCGATCCAAGGCGACGGTGCTGTTGTCGTAACTAAGATGCTTTGAATGAACAACTTATCTTACATGGCCTGCCGGGGACCGGAGGCTGGAAGAGTGGTGAAATAGAGCCTGGATTCAGGTTGGCTCTCACGGGGCACGAAGAAAACGGCTTCTCACAGGATTGCGAAAAAGGCAAGGGGTCAAAGAGCCTCGTTCACGAGGCTTGGCTTTGTTTAGGCCAGGCGTTCTACGCCTGGTATGTGTGGCGGTCCTACCCAGCTATCGGACAACCACCTTTTCGGCCGCCAGGTTTTCGTAGGCATCATAGACCCGGACGGCGACCGTGTGCTCGCCAGCCTCGACCGGGTCAGTCTCGAACTCGAAGGAAAGCTGTTTCGAGTCGAATAGCAGACTGACCGGCCGTATGGGCTTCCAATCAGAACCGTTCAGCGAATACTGAGCTCTGCTGATCTTCGTGGTAGTGTCAGCCGCATGGAAGCGAACGGCCAAGCGCCCGTCTTCGAAGCTAGCCGTTAGGTCGCTGATGCGTGCTGCACCGTTGTCAATAACGAAGGGATCGCTGATTCTCAAAACATCCAACTCTTGTGCCGTGGGGTTTGAGAGCCGGTCCGACGCTTTGATTCTGACCCGGTACCAGCCGTCTGGAAACGATGTGGAATCCCAGCTTAGGTGCTCACTCTCAACCTCGTCCTTAAGCAGTTTCCACTCTGTCTCCTGCTCGCCGCGAATATCGAGCGTAAAAACCAGCTTGTCGTCGTTGGCGTCGCTGGCCGCCCAGCGAATCCCGACGTAGCCTTTCGCGGGCGTGATCGCTTGGCGGGGCTTTACTGAAACCCCCTTGGGACGAGACTGGCCCAACGGAGGCAATGTTCGCCGTTGCTGAGCTGCGGGAGCCGGTCTGTTAGGAAACTTGTAGTTAGGTGGAGTCACCTCGATATGGGTGATGACCGGCTCGATATTCTTTCGCAGGTAAAACAACGAAACCGAGTCGAGTACCGGCGAATCACCGCCCGCGGGTGCGCTTAGAACTGCCTTCCACTGAGCGAATCGAGCAGGGGGAGACTGAGAGCTTTCGCCCTCGGCCGACGTCACCGGCGGCGACCATTCACTCCAGTTACTTGCCGTGCTTCTCGAGTTTCCCGATCGCGTGGAGACTTCGATCTTAGAAGAGTCGGCCGTTTGACCGCGCCACTCGATCCGGCCCCAGCGCGAAAAGATCTTCCCGTCAAAGGGCTCGGTCTGGAGGTAGCCCTCCGTTTCAAATTGTGGACCGAGTTGATACACCTTGCCGATGCCGCTCGTAGCGATGAAGGCCCGCCCGTCGGGGGCTGACGCTATCGCGGTGATCTGACTTGACGGGGTGGTAAGAACCAATGAGTATTCCGTCGCCGAATCGAGACGTATCAAGCGCCCTCGATTGCCCGTCCCCACCAGTAACTTCTGGTCGGAGTCGAAGCCGAGGGCGTGCACGAAGTCGGTTTTCGACGTCCACACAACGCGTGGCTCGCCGTCGGGCGAGATGCGGAATACCTCACTACCGCCTTTGAGTTGGGCTCTAGCGACCGAGGGTGGGGGTAGTAGCGGCGCAGCGCTCGGTTGTGCCCGGGCAGCCGGATTCTGAGGATTGAGCGGCGCGGACGCGGCAGGAGCAGCCGCCGTGACCGTGACGCTGATGCTCGGAATCCGGGTAATGGGGGCAGGCCTTTTTTTCTCTCCAACCGCGGCCGCGTAGATTGTGCCGTCAGAAGCTTGGCCCAGTGCCGTGATTTCCTTCTTCGACGATTGATACAAAACGAAACCCTTGGGTTCGCCCTGGTCAGTATTTGACAGCCGCAGGATCAGGGCTCCAGGGTCTGTTCCTATGATCAAGTTGTCAGCCGCGTCTACCATCACAGCGCGGACGTGAGTCTCCTCGGTCTCAAAGAAAACATCTCCCTCTCCAGAGGGACGTACGCGATAGACTCGGCCCTTGTCGCCCGTAGCGAGGAAGAGATTCCCTTTGGAATCGAAGGCCATATCCCAGACGTAATTGGCGTCCGGTTCAAACAAGACCGACGACTCCCCCGCAGGGCTGATCCTATACACTTTGGGATCAGGTGACGTCGCCGCATAGACGTTATCTTCGCGGTCAACGGCGAGTGCATGGATCTCTGCGTCCTCGACCTTGAAAAAGTCAGTGCTTTCTCCATCCGCTCCGATCCGCAGCACCGTAGCGTCCGGTCCTCCGCTGGCGAAAAGATTCCCCCGCCCATCTCGAACCAAATCCCAGAGATAAGAAGAAGGAGTCTCCAGCAACTCCTGAAAGCGTGGCGCCAAGGAAAGTTTCCCGTCACTACGGATGGTGACTTTCTCCGCCTTCCCTTGTTCGAAGTCTTCGAAAGTCCGCTGCTCCCATGACCGGGTCTTCTCGGCAACTGACGGCAACGCGCACAAAGCGAACACAAGTGTGGTGACAAAACCCAGACGAGACAGTGGCAGGATCGTTGAGGACGGCATTCTCACTCGACCGTCAAGTCAATGCTGTAGCTGCCGCTGACAATCGAGTCGAAAGCGATGGGGAATCGTTCCAAGGGGGACTCGTACTCTAGCCACAGACGCTGCTTCGAGGACTGGCGCATCACGTTGAGGACCGAGAGCGGCAAGTTCGGCAGCGTCCGGGCTTCCAAGCGGGCCGTCACGTTCCGTTGGAGCAGCGAGATAAAGAGCTGATGATTACCGTACTCCTTATTCATTAGCGCGACCGTTTCCAACAAACTCGGGAGCCTGGTGCGTGCCGCCGCGAGTCGGGTGGAGCGGTTCAGGGTCTGCGCATCACTCACGAGCAGCCGCAGGCGTCCCTTGGGGGCGCTCGAGGGTATCCGGATCTTGAAAGGGGTCTCGATTCGCTCGCCGCGGTAGGGCCTCAAAAAGATTTTTCCTTGGATCTCATCGCCGGGCCGCACGGTTGTCTTTTCCAACCAGGCGTGTTCGATGGTTGCGAAACGCCTCTCCGGAATCAAATCGATC
Source organism: Bryobacterales bacterium (assembly GCA_965222095.1). Lineage (GTDB taxonomy): Bacteria > Acidobacteriota > Terriglobia > Bryobacterales > UBA6623. The sequence goes on along the minus strand of CBDCTD010000001.1, from coordinate 755,878 downwards.
GTCACGTCGATCTCTTTGAGCGTAGGGGTTTCACCGCTGCTGCGGAGAAGCCGATGAGCCTTCATCCCTACCCAGCTAGCGAGCGCAAGAGGCGCCGGCACGGGCGACTCCGTCGCTGTCCGCATGGCCTGCAACGGGATCTCGTGTTCGCCATCGAGATCGATTCGTCCCGTGAGCCGGAAGGTGCTCTCTGCCGCGAACTCATTGACCCGGAAGAGAGAGTTGTAAAGGACCAGGGTGAGCAGAGGGGGGGTCCACTTCCGATTCTGGAAGACTTCGCATTGCACGCTTTTTTCGCCCAGCAGGGCGCCCCCGTCACTGAACCGCCTCACCCGCACAGACACCGGGATCATCGAGGCCGTCTCGCCCAGAACGCCCATGATTCCGGAATGTCGATCTTGGCGCAGGGCGCCAACGATCTCGGCCGAGTTCGCTAACTTCATGGGGGAAAACTTCGATGCCAGGACGGTCAACACATTGGCCTGCGCCATTGGCATTTCGATCGGACCGACGTTGAAGAGTGCGTGTCCAAAGGCCAACACCCGCTCCCCGTCGTTGTAAGTGACCGTGCCGATCCCACTAATCGAAACATCGCCCGCAACGAGTACGGCGGCAACGGGCTCGCCGGGGTTCAGAGAGCCCGCCGCGTCTCCCCTTACCGTCGAAGAACCTCCGCCCGCGCCGCTCTGCATGGCAAGCACTCCGGCCGTTCGGAAATAACCCTCGAAGAGCTTCAGAACATCGTCGTGAACACCCGAAAATGCAAGGGGTGTTTCGATGGCCGTGACGTGGGAGGCGGGCGGCGTCGCCCCGGCGCTGTTCCATATCTCGAGCGCCAGCTCTTCTCCTGCGATCCCCGAAGGCACGATTCCCCCGGCCGACTCCACGCCGGGAGGATTTGCGGGCCGCGACAGTTTCGCTTCGAGCGGCCGGCTCTTGTCGAGTTGATCGATTTCGAGCATCAACTCGATGGGGGTGATGCCGGCAATGGCGTCGGGTGAGAAAACGCTGAAGCGGAGGGAAATGGCGCCAATAAGTTTCCCTTCGTGGTAGACCGGACTGCCGCTCATCCCGGCCGCGACGTTCGTGCGGGTCGCCTTACCCCCGAGCTTCGCCATGATGACGTCCTGGCCCGGACCGAAGGAGTTTTTCATCACCCCTAGCACTTCGACCGGCACGGGCTCGGCGGTGTTGCCCTTGAAAACCGTCCAGGCAGTCGCCTTCATACCCGCCTTGACGTCGCCGAGCTTGAGGATCTCCACGGGACCTGCTTTGGGCGGGTCACCCTCGCCGCCCGTCTGGGCGGGGAGCGAGTTCACCAGCAGGAGACCAAGAAACAGAAGCGAAAGGAGGGGTCGCACGTCGGACTGGCTAAGCACAGTGTTTCGCAAATAAGTTACCTATCAATCAGTTGTCGAGGTATTGCGCAGTTGCCGAGGTATTGCGGCTCATCAGCTCGGGCGCAATGAATTGCGCCCCTACACTTGAACGCCGGATGCCCATGAACTGACGCCAGATGCCCATGAACTGAACGCCAGATGCTCAAGCACGCGAGATGCTCAAGCTCATTAGTAGGGGCGCGATTCATCGCGCTCGCAGTCGGCCGCCGTTCGAAACCGTATTTCCGAAATGATGAACGAAGGAAAAACCGCAAGATAATCAGCCGCCGAGACCTTGCGTTCTTAAGGTATCACAGGCCAGTGCTGGGCCTGCGCGCACCTGTATCTGTCATCCCAGCGACGCCAGATGTCTCCTTATAAATGTGAATCGGCAGCACTCGGCGGGCTTCTGAATCGAGATCTACGTTTTCAGTAACGACCAGCGCTGGGGGCCCTATGAAGCCATTCAGGCCGACATCTTCGACCACATCTTCTCGGCGCTGCCTGAGTTTGACCTGAGGCCGTTCCAGAACCCCACCGGTTCGGAAATCGTTGCCGCGGCCGCTACACTGCGAGAAGGCGCCCAGCCGGGCTAGTGCTCATACTCGTTAGTGGGGGCCGGCCCAGCCCTGCGGGGGCTGATTTGCGCAAGAATCTGCGTGGCAACCCCAAAGAGCCAAGCCGCGGGCGCGAGCCAGCCTTTCGCTTTTGGGGCGCACGCATCCTGCGTGCCGTCACGACATCGATCCCGCTCGTCCCATGCCTTGCGCGGGAGCCTCGCTCTAACCAACTGGGTCTGTCCGACTTATAATCCAGGATTTCCGATTTAGCTGCTCTGACGGCACGAGTCTACACCCTCACCCGGCGAAGCGCAACCATTTCTCCACCCGGTAGAGGCGGCGGCTGAGGCGGGACCGATCGAGCCCCCTTCTTGCCCCTCATGGGGGCTGATCCGCCGCTGCGAAGTCAATTTCGCAGACACCCCTCCGAGCTTCCGTCCTCAGTACACAGATTTCGCATTCGCCAAGTGCGGTGCTACCCGCCCGGCACAGGCAGCGCCCAGATCCTCCGCAGCATGTCGCCAAACAGCCGCCGGTTCAGATGTCCCTCCGCGAACAAGAGCCAGTAATACCGCGCGTGTTTAATCAGCCGACCGCCGGTCTTCATCAACCGGTGCTGCAAGCTCGTCAGCGACCAGCTCTTGATCCGTTGCGGCAGCCCGAGCCTCCGCCATAGGTTCCCCAGGTTGTAGGCCAGCACGCTCAGTTGTAGCCGTACCTCGTTGGCCCGAAAGCGATGGCACGACAGCCGCGTCCAGTGCGTGGCCTGCTTACCTTCTTTGATCCACTGCTCCGCCGTGCCGCGCTTGTTGTAGAAACGCACCACCGAACGGCTCGGCAAGCTCATGCTGGTCACAACGAATCCGACGCGCGGGAATAGCTCGCCCTGATGGTGCTCGACCTTGGCCACGATGCGCCGAGGTTGGGACCAACTCTCCGCCTGATAGCGAAAACTCTTGTAGCGCACCAGCGGCTTGCGGGAGGGCCTTCCCGGTGGCCGAAACAGGATGTCTTCGATCTCCAGCTCCAGGCTCTTGTTGGCCGGAATGCGGATCGCATAGTCCGCGCCGCGCTCCTCCAGCGCCTCGTAGATCTCCGGCTTGGCAAAGGCGGCATCGGCGCGCAAAGTGACCTGCTTGCCTTCGGCCTGTTGGCGCTCGATCTCCGGCAGTAGCAGCTCGCCCCAGTCCTCGGCGCTGTGCACGTTGCCGGGACGCAGCTTCGCCGCCAGACAATCGCCGTGCTGATTGAACAGCAACAGCGGGTGATAGCAGACCGATTCGAAGTGTCCGTTGTAGGCACTGCCTTCCTGTTGGCCATGGACCGGACTCTCGGTGGAGTCCATGTCCAGAACGACCCGCTCGGAGTCGTCGAACGCCTCCCCTTGCCCGACCAGCCCTCGGTTCAGCGCCATCAGCCCCAGCAGGTTCTCTTCGCTCGCCAGCATCTCCGTCTCGAAGCCGTGCAGCGTCGAGGTCAAGGCCGCACCGCGATCCCAGATCTTCTGCGAACCGATCAGCCGAAACGTCGGATCGATCGAAATCCGCTCGGCGTCGTTGAGGTCCTCGTAGCCCGCCAAGCGGCTGTAGACCGACTGCCGCAACAGATCAGCGAGCGTGAACTGCTTGTTTGTGCCTTGCCGGGAGTCGCTGAGATGCTCGTTGATCAACTTGCCGAGTCCGAGTCGCTCGTCCAACTCGCGGACTAGCAGCAGGCCGCCGTCGGAAGTGACGTGCGATCCTTGGAAATCGACTTTCAACAAGCCGTTGAAACTTAGCTGGAATGGCTTGGTTTGTTTTTCACCCATTGGGTGTCGGCCTCCATGGCGTCCTCATCGGGATCTAGCCCCTATGAATAAAGACGCTGAAGGCCGCTGGAAGGTCGGGAGGTCATACATCAAATTGAAAATGCGGGCTGAAGGCATATTTGCCGGCAGCGCACTTTCTGGCCCTCCTCGGACCTGCTCTGGCGTAAAAAGTGGAGGATCGCGACAGAATGACACAATCCTTCTTAGCCAGAGCATTGGGGCGTCAACCGGTTACGGAAAAATCAGACTGGCCAGTGTCGCGATTACGGGGGGAAGGCGACACCTATAAGAGTGAGCCACCACGGTAGTCGGACTTTCAAAAAAGTTTCCCGCTGAGGTGGGGCCTTTCTTCATAAGGCCCGCTTGGGACAACCCCATCCTTATGTTGTATTTCAACAGCAATCTGGGCGCTACCCTTACTTCGCCGCTTTCTCCCGGATGGCCTTGGCGCGAACTTCCATCTGTACCGCCTGGGCCTCGCGGTTCATCTCCCGTAGCAATCCGGCGTAGTTCTCCAGGATCAGGGCCACATCCGGATGCTTGGGTCCCAGAGCTTTCTCCAGGATCGCCAGAGCACGCTTTAGGAGTGGTTCGGCTAAGGTGTACTTGGCTTGGGTGCGGTAGAGCCCGGCCAGGCTGTTGAGGCTGGTGGCGACGTCAGGATGCTCGGGTCCCAGGGCTTTCTCCCGAATCGCCAAGGCGCGCTTGAACAGCAGCTCGGCCGGGCTGCTGAGGAACTGGAAATTGATTTCGACGTTGGCCCGAACTTTGACGGGTCGCCCACCTTTTCGTCCTGGGAAAGTCGGGGGAAAGTCGGGGGAAAGTCGGGGACAGGAAAGTCGGGGACAGGCTACGACTTTTGGGAAAGACCCGTAGCGCGGGGGCTGACGCCGTTTCCAGACCTGCGGCCTTGGCAGACCAACGTTGAAACAATCCTTCGACCTCAAGGCACAGCGCTCTCAGGAGCCTGCCCCTTTTACCCTTCGGTAGATCGGACTCGGCTTTCCGAAAAGCTTTGGCGTTTCCCTTTCGCTAGGACTGCGCTACGACACGGTTTTGGCACGGAAAATCCGGCCTCGAGGACGCTTTTCACGACTCCCGCAAATCGCTGTCACGGACTTTTCACATTTTTTCTCCTCGCCATCTCAACGACTTACGCCCACGGACCCCTGCTAACCCCCCATCCGTCCCGTATTCTGGTACGGGACCCGGAAACGAAATTCCGGAGGAATGACCCTGGTATTTCCGCCACTTTCTGCCAACGGCATTTCTCTCGACGGTTGGGAGCGCTGCTATGTCTCACAATTCAGAAGACTTAACCATCAAGCGGAACACCCCCATCGCCGCCCTACTCGGCTGCCAAGCCACCGCCAGGTGACGAAAATCGCCCGCTAGCCCACTGCTAGGCGCTCTTTTTTGCCCGCGAGGCGGCTTTTTCTGCTCGCAATAGGGGGTCAAATTGATCTCGCAGGCGTCGTGATTCTTGGCCAGATGCGTAGCGTGCGCTGGGTTGCCGTTTGGCCCGCGCGCGCGGCTGTTCTCAGCCGATTGCACGGGGCAAGAATCGCGAAGGGAGATCGGCGTCGAGCACCGGAAAGAGCCGTGCCCGTCAGGGCGCGGGCCCGCCGGATGGGCACGGTTCCGGCATCGAAGCCAACCGTTCACTGCCGGACGAAGGTACTTGACCGACCCGCTATCGTGAGGGAGACCGTGAAGACAACTGGGGCACAGGGGAAAAAATACGAAACAAACCCAATTTCTCGCAAGCCCATTGCAATCCATGGGTTACAGTTAGTTCTGTGCGCCGCGGGCAGATCCCGTAGTGCAGGCCTCGGCGGTCGTTTGGCCGAGACTTGCGGCCCGTTTAGTCAAACGTGAACACGGCCAGGTCACTATCGCCCGAGCTCAGTGGGGACAAACAATCCTGTTTGTCCCAGCCGCCGCCAGGCGGCTCTCACGACGTTTGAGCCGCGAAGCGGCGCCGGAATCTAGCCTAGGGTGGAGCCGGAACGGCGGAACCCTAGTGTAGTGCCACATAAATACTTGGACAATAACACCCTTTTCACGGTAGGATGGTTTATGTGGCCATCCGCTGACGCTCTACCCCTCACCGCTCCGCAGCGAAACGCTCTTCGTCGCCTGGTTCGAGGAGGCAACACAGCCCAGAAAATGGCCTTACGGGCAGGCATTGTTTTGCTGTGTGCGCAGGGGTTGGCGAACCACGCCATTGCCCGCGAACTCGGCGTCAACCGCAAGACCGTCATCCTGTGGCGAAAGCGCTTCGCCCAGTCCGGCCTCGACGGACTCCGCGATCGGACGCGCCCCGGACGCAAACCGGCGCTCTCCGCTGAATTCGTCCAATGCATCCTCGATACAACGCTTCACGAGAAGCCCCGGGCGGCCACGCATTGGAGCACCCGCACCCTCGCCAAGCACTTGGGCGTCTCCAAGATGGCCATCCAGCGCGTCTGGAAAGCGCACGGACTGCAGCCCCATCGCCTCGAAACTTTCAAGCTCAGCCGCGACAAGCAGTTCGTCGAGAAACTCCGCGACGTGGTCGGTCTGTACTTGAATCCGCCCGAGCACGCACTGGTGCTCAGTGTCGATGAGAAAAGTCAGATCCAGGCCTTAGACCGCAGCCAGCCGGGACTGCCCCTGAAAAGGGGTCGTGCCGGCACCATGACCCACGACTTCAAACGACATGGCACAACGACGTTGTTCGCCGCCTTCAATGTGCTCGACGGCAAGGTGATCGGCGAGTGTCTGCCGCGACATCGGCACCAGGAATTCCTCAAATTCCTACGCAAGATCGACCGCGAAACGCCACCGGCGCTGGAGCTGCATCTGATCGTGGACAACTACTCCACGCACAAGCATGAGCAAGTGAAGAAGTGGCTCGCGAAGCACCCCCGCTTCCACTTTCACTTCATTCCCACGTCTTCTTCTTGGCTCAATCTCGTCGAGCGCTGGTTCCGCGAGCTGACACAGAAGCGCATCCGCCGCGGCGTGTTCCGCAGTGTTCCCGAACTCGAGGCCGCCATCCACGAGTACCTGGAAGCGAGCAACCAAGCGCCCAAGCCCTTTGTCTGGACAGCTCCGGCACAAGATATCCTCGCCAAAGTCGAGCGCGCCGCCAAAACCCACGCCATTGTCCAGAACCGTTAGTGGCACTACACTAGCCCGTTGCGCGCCGAAGCCGGGCCGCTCGAACCGTATTCACCATCAGCATGGCCACGGTCAGCGGTCCAACGCCTCCGGGCACCGGCGTATAGGCACCCGCTACCTGAGCAACATCTCCGGGGTGGACGTCGCCCACCAGGATTGACCCCTTGACCCGGAACTGCTCCAGCCTCTCGGGCAGGCCCTGAAGAATCTCTTCGGCTTGGCCGGCATCGGTGAGCCGATTGATGCCAACGTCGAGAACCGTCGCGCCCGGCCGGATGAACTCGCGCGTGACCATTGCGGGCCGTCCGGTGGAGACCACAAGGATGTCAGCTTCTCGCGTGACAGCAGGCAAATCGCGAGTCTTCGAGTGGCAAACGGTAACTGTCGCGTTCTCTTGAATCAGCAACAAAGCCGCCGGCTTGCCGACAATGTTGCTGCGCCCGATCACGACCGCTCTTTGGCCGGCAATGGAGATCTGGCTGCGCTTGAGAATCTCGATGAGCCCGGCGGGCGTGCAGGGGACAAGGCGTGGCCGCTGGGCAGCGAGTAGTCCGGTGTTCACAGGGTGGAATCCGTCAACGTCCTTGTCAGGGGAAACGGCCATCAACACCTGTGCGGCATCTACTTGGGGCGGCAAAGGCAACTGCACCAAAATGCCGTCTATGTCGTCGCGGGCGTTCAGATCGGCAAGCAGGTTGAGCAGCTTTTCGGTCGTGCTGTTGGCGGAGGGCGTGAACGTCTCGCTGTGGATGCCAACCTCTTCCGAGGCCCGGATCTTGTTCCGAACGTAAATCTTTGAGCCCGGATCGTTCCCCACAAGAACGGCGGCCAGCCCTGGCCGGATCCCTCGGCTCGCCAACTCGGCGACTTGCTGCTTGACCTCCGAAAGTATTTGATCGCGGATGCGATTTCCGTCGAGGACGCTCGCGGCCAACTTATTCCTCCGATGATCCCGAAGAAAGAAATCGAATCATAGCATGAGGGAAACTTCGGCACTCGACGTCCGCAGTTTAGGGAGCACAGATCAGCGTCAGAAAACGCCCGTGGTCCAAAGCCCCTTGAAAACGGGGTAAGCAACCGCTCGCCGATCTAGTCCCCGACCCGTCGTCGAGCAAGCTGAGGCTATGGCTGCAAGCATTCAGCGATATTGGCTCGGCGGACCGCCCCTTCGCGAATGACCTTCCATTGCGGCTCGGTAATGTCGACGGTCGTCGCCCCGGGGCCGCTGATCGCACCGCCATCAAGGACCAAGTCGACACGACCGTCCATGGTGCCAAAGACCTCGATGCCGCTGCGGCAGGTTGGCTTCCCGGACCGGTTGGCGCTGGTGGCGATGATCGGCATCTCGAGGAGATCGATCAATCGGTTCGACACAGTTGCACTGGCGCAGCGGACCGCCAAACGCCCGGTGTTCCCTGTGACCTTAAGCGGCAACTTTGAAGCAGCCGGAACGATAATCGTCAACGGCCCAGGCCAAAAATGGCGAGCCAACATATAAAAACGCGAGGTCAGTGTCGCGGCGTAGTCTTCCGCCATCTGGAGTGAATTTACCAGGATGGGAAGTGACCGGTCGAGTTGGCGGCCCTTGGCGTCGAAGACGGCGGCCACCGCTCGGAGGCTGAAGGGATCGGCGGCAAGCACGTACAAGCTATCGGTCGGGATGGCTACAAGCTTGCCGGCTCGAATCGCCTCCGCGGCGCGCTCGAGCGGCTCCGGGGCAGGAGCGTCCAGAGAGATTTCGATGAGCTCGGTGTTCAAAATGAACGCTCAAAAAACCGCCGATCGCCCCTGCCCGCAGGCTGCTGACTAGCCGCACAGGCTGACCCTAGACCGGACGGTCGGATGTCGACGAAACGTGATTCGGGAAGGTTCCGCCCTGGGCCAGGGCGAACCGTAACGGCGGCGCCCAGCGCCCATGCCGATTTTAGCGCACCACTAGGCACGCCTCCAAAAATGCCGCCGCGGCAATCCGGTTTCACTCGGCCCATCGGGCAGCCTGGCTCGCGGCAACAGTTCCTGACCATCGCCCGGGGAGCAGTATGTCGGCAAGCGGAGCGATGATCGCGCCCCTGGAGTTTGGCGTTTTGAAAGGGAGGTTGGCGTGGCGCTTTGTTTGGTTGAAAGTTGAGTTGTTCTGTACCTGGCCGGCAAGATTGCCGGCCGCTACTTGAAACTAGGACCGCCATGAGTGGCGGTCACTACCTATGTCAGGGTGCTGGGAATTCCTCATGATAGGATGGGATCGGTCTTCGGCTGGTGACGTACAGATAGCGATGGAGGAGATTCCTCTAACTCTCCGGCTGCTGGCAGTGGTCGGCCTGCTGGCTGCCAATAGCTTCTTCGCCGCGGCCGAGGTGGCGTTGGTTTCGGTTCGCGAGTCCCGCATGCGAGCCCGGGCCAAGGAGGGAGACCGTCGAGCCAGGATGGTGGTCGGTCTGCTGGCGAACCCGGACCGTATGTTGGCGGCCACGCAACTAGGGGTGACCGTCGCCAGCTTGGGATTGGGTTGGGCCAGCGAGAGCACCGTATATCGGGCTATCCGACCGCTGTTTGAGCCGATATTTCCGCCGCAAAGTGAAGGACTGCTGCATTTCGTCTCCTTCGCCATTGCATTCACTCTCATCACGTTCCTGCACATGGTCTTGGGCGAGGTGGTACCGAAAAACTTGGCTTTGGAGCGCAGCGAGAGGCTGGCCTTGATGGTCGGCACGCCGCTCGAGATGTTCGCCCGCGCCAGCGGCTTCTTTGTCTCCATCGTGGAACGAAGCGCGGAGACAATCTCACGGATCTTTGGGTCCCAGCCAAGCGGTCGTCGAAAAACCTACTCGTCAGAAGAACTGAAGCTTTTGCTCGGTGTCGGTGAGGGAGAAGGTGCACCCGCGGAGTCAAGAGAGACGATGCTTAGGCGGGCGGTGGACTTCCACGACCTTAGCGTGCGGGAGGTTATGGTGCCTCGCCACGAGATATCTGCCCTCCCGACCGACTCATCCCTCGATCAGGTGATCGACTGCCTCGTTCGGGAGAAACATTCCCGCATTCCGGTTTACGAGGGATCGCCGGAGCAAATTGTGGGCGCGATCTACGCTCAGGACATCTGGTCGTTTGTACAGAGGTATCGGCGTCGCCAGGCCCTCGGAGGGCCGCCTCCCCCCTTCAAGCCAAGGTGGCTCATTCGCCGGGTTCCTTTCGTTCCGGAGACCAAGCTGTTGCACGAGCTACTCGAAGAGCTTCAACAGCGGCGCAAACACTTGGCCATGGTGGTGGATGAGTTTGGAACGGTGGTCGGGCTGGTCACGACCGAAGACGCGGTGGAACAGGTCGTGGGTGAGATCCGAGAAGAGCACGAGAAACCCCAGCCGGCGGAACCACCGCCCCCGGGAGAGCCAATCGAAATCGACGGCATTACGCCGATCCTGGATTTAGCCAGCCAGTACGACATCGATCTCCCCTACGATGTGGGCTTTGAAACACTGGCCGGGTTTTTGATGAGCCGGCTGGGCCACATCCCAAAGGGCGGGGAAACCGTGGTGTACCAGGGGACTACTTTTGCAGTCCTTGCAATGAACCACAACCGAATCGCGAAAGTGAGAATCGACCCCGCGGCTGAGCCGGAGCCAAAGACCGAAGAGGCGGACTCGGAACAGTCTGCTCGCTGAGCCAGGTGATACGACTGGGGACCGATGGGGCGAGAAAAACGGGGTTTTCCCCTTGACCCGCTGACCGTGCCAGCCTTCAATCGAACAGCGACGCCAGCGCCAGCTCGATGGCAGGGTCCTTTGTCCTGAGGATTCCGCCGGTAGCAGGCTGGCCCGCGCGTTTGGTGTGGATGTAGCCCTGGCGAGTCCGAGGGTCGATGATCCACACATAGCGGACGCCGAAATCGAGGTAGTCTGCGACCTTTTCCTGCGTGTCGCTCGCCCGGTCGTCTCGGGAAAGAATCTCGACTACCAGGAACGGCGGCGTGCGAAAGACTTGCTCTTGCGGCTCCTGACCGACGTAAACACACACATCCGGAAGTCGGAAACGCGTGCGCTTGACCTGAACACGCTGCCCCGGAAAACAGTAGGTTCCCAGGTCGGCTTCCTGGGCAACAAAGAACGCGATCAGCTTTCTCTGCGTTCGGCTGTGGTCTTTTTCGCCCAGTTTCGCTCCACGATTCGACCGTCGACGTACTCGCGGTCACCGTCAGTGAAGCTCGTGCGCAGATACTCTTCCGCCGAAACTGGTGTGGACGCGGGCTGCATGTTCCTATGGTATCGCCGAGCCTGGCGGTGCTCGATCCGCTATGGCGCAGGGCCTCATCTGTCGAAGCGCAGTATTCATTTCGTCCCAGCACATTCTCCAAAAGCGTCGAAACGTGATTCCGGCTTGCGCAATGGCCCGACGGTGGCTTTTCCAAACAACGAGGCAGGTTCCGAAAAACAAGAAGCGCTGCAGCGACTCTGCCAGCGCTAGGGCCCAGTCCTTCCGGTCCTTCCGAATCACGGCCAAGTAGTCACACTGGAAGCGGACGTGAGCGTCTTCGTCGCGGAGTATCTGGTCGCACAAACGCCGCAGCACCGCGGAGCCTGTCGCCTGCCGCAAAGCGGCGTAGTAAACCTTGGCAATGATTTCCGCGGTGATCAGCACGCTGATCGAAATCTCGAGGCCTCCGCCGATCTGGCGCAGGCGCCGGAAGACGCGGTCCGGCCAAGTGTGTTGGATGCGCGGGATAGCGGCCATGTCCATGAACCGGCCTAGGTCGCGAGCATGGCGTTGCTCTTCCTTGATGAAGAGCCGCATCGCTTCGGCGTAATGAGGGTCGCGAGTGCGCTTCGCGAAAGTCTCGGCGGACCGGAGCAGGTGTCTGCCTTCGGAGCTTTCCCCGAGCTGAAACTCCTGGATGGAGGACGCGATGGCATGCCGCTCCGCTGCCGTGATCTCAGCTCCGCGGCCCCAGGGAATTTCAAGCAAGGAGGTTGTATTGGCGACAAAGTACTCGCGCCAATAACTGGACAGGTCCTTCTTTGGCAGTTCCGTGGCAGCCGACATCGGCGGTCCTCGTCCTTAACAGGCAGTTACCGGAATCTTTGGACCACCTTTGCCGACCGAGAGCGGCAGACGAATCTCCCCTGCCTCCAACAGAGAGGAAGTTTAACGACGTTCTAAAGCAGGATTGCGGTTACAAGAGATTGCAGGGGGACGCGACGGTGTGTTGGTGGCTCTCTGACTCAAAGTTACCGAGTAGCGGGCTAAGGCCTGGCAGCCTCCGCCTGCCCGCCCGGCGAATCCGGATCGCCCGCCCCGCTCTCAGCAGGCGGCAGCGCCGGCGCCCCGCCGTTGCCTAGTTCCAGGCGTTCGATCTTGTCGAACCGGCTCGTAATCTTGCTGGCTGAAGTGTGTACTTGTTCCACGTCGCGATGCGCTTGATCGATATGCTGGGCAAGGTGGTCGAGGCGAGACTGGAAGCGCCGGAAATCCGCGGCTAGCTTGGCGAGGTGTTCCTGGATAATGCTCACTTGCTCGCGTGTTGCGGCATCTTTGAGGACCGCCGCGGCCGTCGTGAGGATCGCCCACAGAGTTGTCGGGGACGCCAGCAAGACCTTTGCTCGGTGGGCCCTTTCGACGAGTTCGGGGTGGCGAGAATGGATTTCGGCAAATACGGCCTCGGCAGGTACGAACATCAGAGCTGCATCGGCAGTTTCGCCCGGGACGATGTACTTCGCCGCTATGTCGTCGATGTGGGCGATGATATCTTTGGCGAATGTTTTTCTTGCGGCTTCCCGCTCCGATTGCGGCCGGTCGCTGGCGGTCATGCGACGGAAGTTTTCCAGCGGAAATTTGGAGTCAATCGGCACGTGCCCGCTGGGCTCGGGAAGAAAGAGCATGCAGTCGACGATCTTGTCGTTCGACAGTTTATGCTGCATAGAATAACTCTGCTCGGGCAACACGTTGCGGATCAGCGCTTGCAGTTGGACTTCGCCGAACGTCCCGCGTGAGGTCCGGTCCGCCAAGATCTCCTGCAGACTGACGACGCTGGTCGAAAGTTCGGTGATATTCTTCTGTGCCTCGTCGATCAGGGCCAGCCGTTTTTGAACTTCGGCGAACGTGGCGGCGGTCTTCTCGAAGCCTTCGGAAAGGCGCCTGTCCACGACCCCTCCGATTTCGAGAAGCCGCTTGCCGGTCGATTCGGTCAACCCCTCCATGCGGCGGCCCAACTCGTCAGCATTGCGCGCGAGGGCGGTAGCGACTTGGTCTTGGACGCGGTCAGCGCTGCTCTGGAGGGTTCCTTGCAGGGTCCTGTAGCCTTCGCCATGCTGCCGCTCGACACCCTCCTTCAGCTCACCGAAACGCTCGGAAAGAGTCTCTTGCAACTGGTGAGCCACCTGCTGCTGGTCCTGGCGGGTATGGGAGAGCTGCTCGCGCACGTCTAGGTCCATGCGGCGCACGACTTCCTCGTTGTCGCGCGCCTGCCCACTCAGTTGAGTTGCCAAGGCGTCGCCGCGCTTGCCTTGCTCTTCAAGTCGGGTGTCGAGTCGGGCGAAAGATGTTTCCATCTCCCGCTGACGCGTCAGCAAGTAGAAGACAAGCGCACTGACGACAATCAGGGGTGTCAGCGCGATGGCAATGATCGTCAGCTCGGTCATCATGGGGCTGCGGGTGGTCCTAACGTTGCCATGATTGGCGACGGGGCACACAACGCCACGTGCGCCACCTCAGAATCTGGCGAGGCGCGGGAGATCCCGTTAGGGCTGCGAGAAGACCGGACCACTCTCGCCCTCCGCCGAGCTTCAATCCTCGAACAAAGTGGGACTCGGTCCCAGCCGAGTGAGCAAAAATTCCCGGCGATGAAGTAGCTCGGAGAACGCCTCGACTTCAACCGGAGGACTGATGACGTGACCTTGTACTTCATCGCACTTCTGGCCTTGTAGAAACTTCATCTGTTCCGGCGTCTCGACTCCCTCGCCGATCACCTTCAACTCCAGGCTATGGGCCAGCAAGATCAGCCCGGTGGCGATAGCGGCATCACCAGCGTCGGTGGTGATTTCGCGGATAAAGCATTCGTCGATTTTCAAGGCGCTTATCGGGAAGCGGCGAAGATGCATCATCGAGGAATAGCCGGTTCCGAAATCATCAAGCGAAATCTTGACGCCTTTGGTGTAAAACTTAACGAGCGGCTTGATTGTCGCGTCAGCGTTGTCGAGGAGCGAGTTTTCGGTTAGCTCCAACTGAAGCAGCCAGGGGTCGAGTCCAGTGTCGAGCAGCGCTTCCGAGACGACGTCGAAAAAGTTGGGTTCCCGGAGTTGGCGGGGCGAGACATTCACACATGCGCGAATGGGAGGAAAGCCCTGATTCTGCCAGTCCTTGGCCTGTTGGCAAACTGACCTCAATACCCACTCGCTGATCGGAATGATCACGCCTGTCTCTTCGGCCACAGGAATGAATTCATTGGGACGCAGCAGTCCTCTCTCGGGGTGCTGCCAGCGAAGCAGCGCCTCACAGCCGGTAATCAAGCCCGAGGCCACGGACACGATCGGCTGGTAGTGAATCCGAAACTCTTTGCGCTCCAGCCCGCGCCGAAGAGACGTTTCCAAATGAAGCAACTCACCGTCGCCGTTCTGCGTGCCATGGTCGAAGAGCTCGTAACGGTCTTTGCCGAGAGCTTTCGCTCGATACATGGCGGAGTCGGCCCCACGCAACAGGTCCTCCGCTTTCTGATGCCCGTCACAGCTAAGTGCAATGCCGATGCTGGCGGCGGTGAAGACTTCCTGATCGCCAACCGTAAAAGATTGCGATAACTCCACTTGGATCCGATCGGCGATGCGGGTCGCTTCCTTCTCGTCTCGCAGACTCTCGAGCAGAATGGCGAATTCATCGCCGCCGAGTCGCGCAATGGTGTCGCTCGGGCGCACGCAGGTTTTTAGCCTCCGCGCCACTGATATCAGCAGCTGATCGCCCCCGGGATGGCCCAGGCTGTCATTGACGACCTTGAAGCGGTCCAGATCAAGAAACAGCAGAGCGAACAGCTCCCCCTTGTTTTGGCGGGCCTTGCGGGTGGCGTTCTCAAGCCGGTCCATGAAGTACGTCCTATTGGCGAGGCCCGTCAGGGGATCATTAAAGGCCGCTTGCAGTAGCCTCCTTTCAGCTTGTTTGCGCGAATTGATGTCGGTCTGGGCTCCGACCATGCGCGAGGCTCTTCCTTCCTCGTCTCGAACCGCGAGACCGCGGTTCAACATCCAGCGATAACTGCCATCGGAGTGTAGGATCCGAAACTCAGCTTCGAAGTGCGGAGAGTGCCCCTCAAGATGTTTGGCCACACGGGCCTGGAGCGCACTGCGATCGTCCAGGTGCACGCGATCGAACCAGTTCTCGGGACGATTCCCGATCTCGTCATCCGAGAATCCGAGCATGGCCTTCCAGCGGGGAGAAAAATGGATCTCGTTCTTTTGCAGATCCCAGTCCCACAGCCCGTCGTTGGCCGCCCGGGCGGTCAGATCGTATCGCTCCTGGCTCTGCTTCAATGCCGCTTCGGTGCGGCAGCTCTCGGAGATATCGCTGACAATCGCGGTAGCCGTCCAGCGATCGTCGGCGCCCGTCGCGGCACAGGTGAGGTCAATGGGAAACTGCGTCCCGTCTTTGCGCCGACCGACCTGCCGTGAGCGAAGGGATTGCGGAGATTCACCGCCGTCCCCATTTAGTTGAAAGATCGGGTCCCCCGACGAATTCTCGAAACTCGAAGGCAAGAACGTTGCGATAGGGTAATCAACGGCTTCGTCCGCCGGGTAGCCGAATATTCTCTCCGCTCCTGGACTAAAGCGCTTGACAATCCCCCTGCGGTCGAAAGTGATGATGCCTTCAGGGGAATGATCGGTGAGAGTCTTGCTCAGCCGTTCGCTGACGCGCAGCCGCCGCGCGCAGGCGCGCCCTCGAACGACCGGTCTCCAGGTTCCATACCACTCCGAATAACAAACCGCTGGCGGCAATGCCGGCTAGCAGAATCTGGAGGGATCGGCTCGAGTATCCGGAGAAGCCAACGGCGGGAGGCGAGCCGAACACCAGGGTCCACGTCCGACCCCCGACCTCCACCGGGATCATCTGCCGCAACCGCGTGCGACCTCCGGAGCCGCTCAAAGCCTTCGACCCACGATGATCGTAGAGCAGCATCGCCGGACTGAGGTCCCGACCATCGAAAACCTGAAAGTCCAGCTGACCGACGTTCGCAGCCACTTCCTTCATCAGCACGTTGCTTCGGACAAAAGCTCCCAGCCAGCCTCGAACCGAAGACCGGCGCCGTTCGACCGTTTGCGGCGGATCGTCTCCACGGAAAATGGGGTAAAAGGCCAGCAATCCCTGCTCGGAAGATTCCTTCCCGGCCTGGCCCCCGGGTACCGGCACGATCGTCATCTCCGCGGAATCGCGGGCCTGCTCGGCCGCCCTGCGCACGTCTTCCCAAGACGTCACCGACGACGTCAGCGGTCGCCACCCGGCCCGGCGCAGCGAGGTCAGTCGAACCGGAAAGCCGGCGCTTCGCGCCTCACTCGACGATCGCGAGTCGGACCCAAGGCCGCTGGGGGCAAAGCGCGGCTTGCCGCTGCCCCCTTCGCTGCCCGGTAGGTACTCCAAGAATGCGATCTCACCGAGTTCCGGAGACAGCTGGCCGAAATTGAACTGGCCTATGAAATCTACCCATCTGTCCGGCTGCGCTTCCCCAAAAGTGCGGAAAGTCATTCCCAAGGCCCGCAGGGTGTCTCCGTAGCGATCGACTCTGTCCAGTAGAGCGGTCTCGGTCCGGGCAACCTCGAGTTCGAAGCGCGCGCGGTCATGGGCAGCCGTCTGCTCTTTCGCGGTGTACCAGGTCAGTCCGGTGGCCAGCAGTGCTGCCGCCAGCACCAACCAAGCGACGACGGGATCACCCGCGGGAGGCTCGCCACCTTCGGGTTTTCTGGCCCGATTCTCAGCCAGAGCACGCCAAGCGATACGGAGCGGTTCGCCCAGCAGCCGGAGATACTCCCTCCAGAGGCTGCGCACCGAGCCGGACTCCCTTCCTGGCGTTTTTTGCAAACCCACGACCCATGCCTTCTTTCGAAGGCGAATATGCGCTGTTGAGCGCCTTCGTTACCAGCTTGGCCTACAGTTGGTTAGGTCTCTTACATAGTACTAAAATACTATGAAAGTTGCCCATTCGTACAAAAAAGTACTAGTCAAAATTAGACCTTCGCCCGATGTGATTTCGCGATTGTCATCACCCCAGATTGGCGGGATGACATTTAAGTTCTTTTGTTTCTGTACATTGCTGCCAGATCGAGGCTTTTAGGGCGAGCTCGCCGTCACTTCGGCCGTTGGAATCGTTCCAGCTCCGAATGTTCGATCCGGCCGGGGGGGGGCAGAACAGCTTGCGGGGGAGCGGAGACAGACCTTCCCGAAGGCGGGTTTCTAGGCTGGATTCCGCCGCTCCGACGGCGGTGCTATTGTGCCATCCAGCCGCCGTCGATAACGATGTCGGTCCCAGTGATGAAGGCCGCTTCGTCGGAGCAAAGAAACGCGGCTAAGGAACCGACCTCCTCCACTCGTCCCCAGCGGCCGACGGGAACACGCGCCAGGAACTGAGCGTTTTTTTCGGGATCTTCAATCAAGGGCTTGAGCATCTCCGTCGCGATGGGACCAGGGCTGATCCCGTTGGCGGTGATGTTGTGGGGCGCCAGTTCGAGCGCCAAGGACTTGGTCAGGCCCAGCAGCCCCGCCTTGGTGGCGCTATAGGCGGTTCGATTCGGTAAAGAGATATGCGCCATGATGGACGCGATGTTGATAACGCGTCCGAACTTCTTCTCCCGCATGCCGGGAACAAAAGTCTGGCACATCACGAACGGCGCGGTTAGGTTCGTATCAACGACCCGATCCCAATCCTGTCGCGTGAATTCCTCGAGCGGTCTTCGGATATTGATTCCCGCGTTGTTGACTAAGATGTCACACGTGCCGAGCTTTCCACTCACCTGGCCAGCCACGCGCTCGATCGCGTTTTCGTCCGTGACATCGCCTGGACACACCTCGACCCTCCCACCCTGTTCGCGAATCGCTGTCGCGACCTCTTCGAGCTTTCTCTGATTCCTTGCCAACAGCGCAACCGCGGCACCCGCTTCAGCAAGAGATTCCGCGATTTGCCGACCGATGCCGCTACTGGCGCCCGTGATGACCGCTACCCGACCTTCGAGAAAGGATGGACTCAACGCAACCTCCTTGCCGACGATGACCGAATGTATACCACAAAGCCCGGAGGCGTGCTCCGCATGGTCAAGAAGGGTGCTCCAAAGAGGAGTCCGTCGTGAATCGACGACGCTGCTCCACGGCAGTCGGCGGATTCAACACGGAAGCAGGCCAGTTTGGCGAGGAGTAGCGGAGCCTGGCCTCTCGAAGGGACCTAAGTCAATTCGTGTGTATTCTCACACGCCGTAGAGCGCCTTGGCCGTCAGAATTCCGAACGCAAGCCCGAAGGCGATCAGAGTCCTAAACTCACGGTTTCTCATGTAAAGGGAAAGGCGGAATCCGTCGGCGGGTCCGCGCTGGAACCGTCGGGCCGGCAAGAACTTCGCCACCCGCTTCTCGTAGTCCGCGTATCCATCGTAGGTCTCGCGCAAGTAACGCTCTTCCTCCTCAATAACGGGCAAGTAGAACAGAATGAAGAACGCCGCTACGGCAACGCCGATCCCAACGTGCAGTCCCGCCACGGCACAGCCGGCGGCCGAGATGAGCGTGCCCAAATAGAGCGGATTGCGGGCGTAGGCGTAAGGACCGGAAGTCGTCAGTTCTTCATACTTGGCCAGGTGCCCGGCAGCCCATGCTCTTAGCAGTAAGCCGAGCACCGCAATAAGGCCACCGATACCAAGTGACTGCCAGGAGGGGCGTGCTACCACCAGAAACGCAACAGCCAGGAACGCGCCGGCCGGCACGCGCGCGCGAGCAGCAACTTCCGCATACCGCTTGGGAAAAGCCATTAGCTACTTTCCGGTGCAAAATACGCTTGCGGCTCACGGCGGGGACTGTCACCAATTTCGCGCGTACAAAGAATCAACAAGTTGCGGAGGTGTCCGGTCGCGAAATTGGCTGACTGTCCCAAGCCACCACTCAGTTTCCCCTTTCTTGCAGCGGAGAGTACCCAGTCGACTTCACTCACCACCTGACGGGCGAAGCCGCGATAAACTTGCCACGACTCCGTGCTCAACGTACTGTTCAAATACCTGCATTGTTCAAGAAAACGATACGCTGACTGTGCCCGCCCCGCCCTGGCGGGATCCTCACGCACTTCGCCTCGCCGCGTGGCCGAGTAAAGCGGACTAGAACAATCGCTCCCGGGCAGCCAGGGTGCCGAACGAACCGACGTTCGCGATCGACAAAGATACCCGGATCTGATTCTCGTTACGAATGGTCCCGATCGCAAATCGCCGCCACCCGACACTGAAGCCGCAGCAATCGGTATTGTAGGCAACCTGTGCAATGGTGTACAGGAAAATTTTCTGCCGGTAATCGTAGATGTTAGAGACGGCGACGTTCCAGCCGCGGCGGTTGAAGTCGCCAAGGCTTACCTTTGTGAAGAGCTGGTTGCTGGGGGGCGTCACGGTGCTCGGCGTCCGGACGGCGTAGTGGCCGACACTCGTTCGCAAGAACCGATTCACTCGGAAATCGCCGGTCACACCGCTGTTGACCAACTTCCCTCGCAACGGGTCGTAATCGTAACGCCATTCCAGCCCATAGCGCCAGCTCGGCCGAACGCGCATGGCGGTGGCTATGGGCGAATAGCTGCGAAGTTGGTCGGCGAAGGCGAAGGGGCTGAAGTCGATCGTCGAGCGCAGCACGTTGCGCCGTCCCGGCAGCAGGGCGCCTCCGAAATCTCGGTCGAAGTAGCGCCGCTGCCAAATATCGACCGCAAATACCTCCCGCACCTGCCCGCTCTGGTCGTTTTTCGCGAAGAAGCGGTTCGTAATCATGAACTGCGCCTCATTGGTGTTATTGGTCAGATCAAGATCGTCAAAGCGAATAACACGGTGAAAATCGTCCGCGCCATCCACGTAGCGGTAGGACAGCCTGGGTTCGATCACGTGTTTGACGCGGTCCCCCAGCCATTTCGGCCCGTTATAGATACGCTGCAGCCCCGGTGGCGAAATCTCAATCGAAGCCTCGCGGGTCGTCCGATAGTAGTTTGCTCCGCTTAGTTCTCCCTCGACCCGGCTCTGCCCGTACGCAGTTTGACGAGCACCGAAGGTCGGCCTGAAGTGAAAGCCCTTGAAGAAGAACTTTGTCGAGATTCTGGGATAGAGATCGCCCCGTTGCACGAAACGTCGTGTCTGAAACAGGGGCTGCGTGCGGCTGACCAAGCCAAAGGAGCTGTCGAGGCTGAACCACAGGGGAACCGGGCCGTCGACAAGCGACCGGTCTCGGCTATTGAACTCGACGCTGGGCAGCTTGCGGACGATAATCGTGTCACCACGCCTGACGGTCTGGAAGTTCTCGTCTCGGGACAACTCGGTGTTGATGCTGAAGGTGGAAAAGTTCTTGGTTATGAAACCGAACGAGCGAACCTGCGAGAATACCGCCTCCTGAAAGCTTTGTGTGAAGGCCTGCCGAAATTCCAGCGAGCTAAGGTAGTTGATTTCCGCCACCCCGCGAAAGCCGCCGGGTATCAGGGCGCTGCCTTGCATGGAAAACGAGCGTCCACCCTGCTTTATGCGGCGCCCGTCGTCAAGCTTCCGTCCTCGATCCCTCACACCAAAAAAGTCGGCGTTGAAGTGACTGTTCGTCGTCGGACGGCCTCGAACCCCAACCTGGCTGGCAACCCCGCGGTCCGTATACCATGTACCACCGATCGTCGCGTCATAGTTTCGATTGATGGCCCAATAGTAAGACTGTCCGAGCACAAATCCGAATCGAGAGCTATTGCCAATATTGGGGGTAAGAAACCCGCTCTGGCGGGGCAACCGCTCGAGCGATTTCTTGAATACGGGAAAGTAGAAAATCGGCACTTTGCGCACCCGGAACACGCCGCGGTAGACGGTGGCGGATTCATTGGGAGTGATCTTTGTGCGAGGTGCACGCATCGTCCACCAGGGATTTGTGATCTCGCAATTGGTGACATACCCGTTGTGAACCGTGTAGTGGTCCGCCGTCTTGTGGACAACCTTACCGTCGATATAGAAAGGGTTGTCGGTGGTGAGCACTCGGAAGCCGCCCTGGTTTGCCGAGGCGACCGTCCCGTGAACCCGGTAGAAAGTACCGACTTCCGTTCGCAGGTTGTAGTTGAACTTCTCGGCGTGCAAGTCTTCCCGCTTCACGCTGTTGCGATAGCGCACGTTGCCGCGGGCCTCGATGTCATCGGTTCGATCGTTGTAGTCAATCTCCTCGGCCGTGAGAATGGAGTTGTTGTACTGGATTTCCACGTTCCCGCGCAGGTATCGCATCTCGCCCACGCTTTCTTGGCTGCGGGCGTAGATCTCCATGTCCCCAGGCTGCCGAGTCGGCCCGATCGGCTGCTGCGCAAACAGACACGTCGACCAAAGCACGTAAAAACAGGCCAGCTGAGAAGTACGCCGCGTGGTGGATACTACGATGCAAAAGCCCATAGGGGGGCGACTTTGAACGTATCATGCGGTGGAAAACGCTGCAAGGAAAGCCGTGTCAGGGAATACTTCCCCGAACTGGGAATTGCTCCCGTTTCAAGATCCCCGAAAACCTTGGCAGGACAGGCCCCGATTACGGTGTGAGGCACCTACGCTGAATGCGTCGCGGTCCCTGAGCCTAAGTTCATCTTCTTCAACAGGGCGGTGAACCGGGGATCTGAGTGAAGCCAGTCGAGCTCAGGAGTGCTCTTCAGCCAAAGGAGTAGCGGACTGTGCGCCGCGACGGCTCGCTCCAACCACTCGAAGGTCTGATCAGCAAATCGCAAACCCGCATGAATCAATGCGATTTGGAAAGCGACGATGTGTGCCGGCCGAGAGGGCTCCTCGAGGTCATGGAGAAGCTTCCGAGCCCGCTCCGGGCGGCCGGAGACGGCGTAGGCGTAGCCCAGGAAGCCCTCTCGCAACGAGAGTAAATCCAGCTGATCGAAGGCCGTGATGGCTTTCTGGGGATCACCGAGTTGAAGATGCGTTCTGGCAAGAAAGAGGCCCCAGACAATGACTTGCGACCGTTACCGCTGTCGGAAACCGGGGACAGTTTCCTATTTCGATGAGAACGCACCCGTTGCTAACGGGCCCTCTTCCTGGCCACCTCCAACCATTCGCTAGGCGGCGTTTTTCTTGCGCTAGGACTGCGCTGCGACACGGTTTTGACACGGAAAATCCGGTCTCGAGGACGCTTTTCAGCACTCCCGAAAAACGCGGTCACAGACTTCTTCGATTTTTTCTCTTCGCCATCTCAACGACTTAGGCCCGTGGGGCCCTTCTAACCCGCCATCCGTCCCCTATTCTGGTACGGGGCCCGGAAAGCGGAATCTCGGAGGGATGACCCCCGTATTTCCGCCACTTTCTGCCACCGCCATTTCTCCGGGCGGCTGGGAACGCTGCTATGTCTCACAATTCAGAAGACTTAACCATCAAGCAGAACGGTCCCATCGGCGCCCCGCTCGGCTGCCAACCCACCGCCAGATGACGAAAATCGCCCGCTAGCCCACTCCTAGGCCATCTTTTGACCCCGCCCGGCGCCCTTTTCTGGCCGAATACGGGGTCGAATTGGTCCCGGAGGCCTTGTGATTCTTGGCCAGACGCGTAGCGCTGCTGGGGAGTCGTTTGGCCCGCGCGCGCGGCTGTTTTCAGCCGGTTGGACGGGGCAAGAATCGTGCAGGGAGGCCAGCGTCGAGCGCCGGAAAGGGCCCTGCCCGTCAGGACGCGTGAAAAAACCGGGGACTGCAAGGTGAGAATAAATCATCTAAGCTTCCGATTCGTGCCCGCGGGCGCAATAAATTGCGCCCCTACTCGGCTGAAAAGAAAACTCTTGGCCACGTGTAGGGGCGTGATTCATCACGCCCGGGGCACCGCATGCAGTGTCCAAAGGCTGGCCGTTTTACGGTCGCCCCCCCGCACACCGGTCGTTCCCCTCGGCGCTCGACCGCCCCCGGTGGTCGAGGCGGGGCTTTGGGGGGGGCAAAAGATCGGCCGTGCCAACGGCCTATCCCACTCGCCGCCCACCTCCCACTACTCCCCGAAACCAGTCACGGCAATTTGAAATTTCTAACTCGCACACCATTAACAAGATCGCCTTGCCCCGACTATCTGACCCTCCCAGTGCCATGTTACTCTGGCCCCGTAAGAGCGCCGGCCTTCAGGGAGCGACAGACCGGCGCACCCCGGCCGGGAT
The DNA here is from genome assembly GCA_965222095.1 of Bryobacterales bacterium. Taxonomy (GTDB): domain Bacteria; phylum Acidobacteriota; class Terriglobia; order Bryobacterales; family UBA6623. The sequence continues at coordinate 732,647 of CBDCTD010000001.1, read as the reverse complement.
TCGAGTCCTCCCCCATGGCTTTTGTCGGTGAGCCGATCAACCGACCGCGTTACACAGGACAACGGGATCGATCCCAAACCGTTTTGGCGGCTCCGCGCGATACCAAAGGAGCCGCACCTCATCAAGCCGCGCCCGGGACGCCCCTCGCGGGGCGTCCCGGATACCGCCAAAAGCCTCCCCGAAATGGCCGCTAGACCCCCAGTAGAGGCACAAAAACCGCGTTTTCCGCGCGCTAGACGGCTAACCCCAATGCTCGTCACGTAGTGTGTTTCAGCCCCCGCAGGGGGCGTAGGATAATAGCCCACCGTGGAGCCGCTAGGCGAAACGGTGGGTTCGGTATGCACGAGCGAACAAGCCCCGGAGGGGCGCAGGAAAATGCCCATCAAGACACAGGGTCTGCCCGATCGCTCCAGCCTCGGCTACTATGCTACTGCGCTTCCCGGGATCGCTTGTCCTATCTGACGAGTATTGCGGCTAACCCGCATTTCGCACGCTACTTGGCGCGAATCAGAGCTCGTTGAACGCAAGAGAGCGGTCATTGCGCTCATAGGGCGATGGTCTCTGAAGGTGTCTGCAAGATCGGTCGACAACGAATCCGACGCGCCGCGGCCCGACCGCAAGACACGGCGGTTGAAGCCGACTGTCAGAGCGTGTGCTATCGTGGCGTTGGGAAGCAAGAGATGGCAAGTGTACCCGCAGTCAGCGTGCAGAATCTCACCTATCGCTATGGCGAACGAGACGCGCTGAAGAGTATCAGTTTTTTGGTGGAGCCGGGTGAAGTCTTCGGCCTGCTCGGCCCCAATGGCGGCGGGAAAACAACGCTTTTTCGGATCCTCTCCACCTTGCTGTTGCCGGTTAATGGCCAAGCCCGGGTGTTTGGCGTGGACGTCGCCCAGGATCCACTAGCTGTCCGACGCCAGATCGGCGTCGTTTTTCAGAACCAAAGCCTCGACCGCCGACTGACAGCCGCTGAGAACCTGGTTCACCAGGGGCATCTCTATGGCCTCAGGGGCAACATGCTGCGGGATCGAATCGACCGAGCCCTAGACCGGGTCGGACTAGCCGATCGACGCAACAGCGTCGTCGAAACGCTTTCCGGAGGTATGCGCCGGCGGCTCGAGTTGGCGAAAGGGCTGCTTCACAGCCCACGACTGCTTCTGCTCGACGAGCCCAGCACCGGGGTTGACCCCGGCGCGCGGCGGGCTTTCTGGGATTATCTGCAGTTGTTGCGCCGTGAAGAAGGGGTGACAGTTCTGCTGACGACGCATCTGCTCGACGAGGCGGATAAATGCGACCGGCTGGCAATCCTCGACGAAGGCTCTTTGGTGGCGCAGGGAACACCAAGCGGGTTGAAGAGTGAGATCGGTGGCGAGGTCGTGATACTGGCCGCGGGTGATCCTCATGCCCTTTTGTCCGAGCTACCCGCCGGATTGGACATCCGAGCAAACGTGGTAAACGGCGCAGTTCGATTCGAACATCCCGAAGGTTCCCAACTGGCGGCCCGGCTCATGAAGGAGTTACCGCAACGAATCGATTCCGTCACCGTTTCACGTCCCAGCCTCGAGGACGTCTTCATTCACATGACCGGTCATCACTTCAGGCAACAGGCGGCGAACGGAGACCAAAGGTAAAATTAGACAATCGCCTCCTAATTCGGACCGCCGAGTTGGGTTCGCGACCGAAAGGCTCGGCCGCCCCTTGGACGGGCATCTTCGGTAACCAAGACTACCCGCCTGTGACCGCTCCAGCAATTGCCGTGCAACCTGAACTAGCACAAAGCCCGCCTCCGACACCGCGTCTGTGGCTAGCAGTTGTCAGCTTGTGGGGCCGCGAGATTCGGGCCTTTTATCGCCAGCGGAGTAGGGTGGTGGGAGGACTAGCAACTCCGCTTGTGATCTGGTTGTTGCTCAGCTCGGGTTTCAGTACGTCTCTGCGGACCGGGGGAAGTGGCGACGAGGGTTCGTTGGGCTTTTTCTTTCCGGGGACAGTGGTGCTGGCGGTGCTGTTCGCGGCTATCTTTTCAAACATTTCTGTCATTGAAGACAGGCGCGAAGGATTTCTACTTTCGGTTCTAGTCGCGCCGGTCTCTCGAATGGCGTTGGTCCTCGGGAAACTCTTAGGTGCGTCCACGATCGGAGCATTTCAGGGGATTCTGCTGTTACCACTTGCGCCGTTGATGGGGGTCCCCATCGAGGTATCGAGAATCCCTACATTGCTGGCGACGATTCTGCTGCTGTCGTTCGGTCTGACGGGACTAGGGTTTTTCTTCGCTTGGTGGCTGAACTCCGTGCAAGGGTTTCACTCGGTGATGAACATCGTTCTGATGCCAATCTGGGTGCTGTCGGGAGCAGTTTTTCCAGCCGAAGGTGCTTCGACCTGGGTGCAATGGGTCATCTTGGTCAACCCGGTTGCCTATGGCGTGGCAGCACTGCGCCACTTTCTTAGCCCGGAAAGCGTTACGGCCGGCCCTCCGCTGGCCTTCTGCTTGATCGTGATGAGCGTGTTTGGAGCAGCGACACTGGCCGCCGCGTTCCTTCAGGCCCATCGTCCGTCCGCGCAGACCCTGAGCTGACGATGGACGTCGGCGACCTCCCGGCCCTCAACGCCTCCCTGAACTTGTTTAGCGCTCTGCTGCTTGGCTGTGGATACTACTTCATCCGCCGGCGCGAGGTTGGGCGCCACCGATTCTGCATGGTGGCTGCGTTTGTAGTGTCGTGCTTCTTCCTGGCTTCCTATCTGGCCTACCACTACCACGCCGGTTCGGTCCCTTTCACCAAACAGGGTTGGATCCGGCCACTGTACTTCACCATCCTAATCACTCACATCATCCTGGCGGCCGCCATTGTGCCTCTGGCGCTGGTAACCCTGTACCGCGCATGGAGAGAGCGCTTTGATCGCCATCGCCAGATTGCGCGCTGGACGCTTCCGATTTGGATGTACGTCTCGGTGACCGGCGTCGTGATCTATTGGATGCTCTACAAGCTTTAGCAACCGTGGCGTGAAGCTCCGCTGTGATTGCAGGCCTATCCCGCGGCTTGCTGGCTTGTGGCGACGCGCCCGTTCTGATGGTCTGCCATCCGGACGGACACGAGTTGCGAAACGCCCGGCTGCTGCATGGTCACGCCGTAAAGGGTTTGAGCGGTTTCCATGGTTGTCTTGCTGTGCGTGATCAAGATGAATTGGGTGCGGTCACTCATCTCGCTGACGAGGCGGCTAAAGCGAGCGAGGTTGGGCTCATCGAGCGCGGCGTCCACCTCATCGAGCACGCAAAACGGACTGGGCTTGTATTGAAAGGTGGCCATGAGCAAGGCGACGGCGGTCAGCGATTTTTCGCCGCCGGAAAGAAGGGCGACGTTCTGCAGGCGCTTACCGGGAGGAGAGGCGATGACATCGATCCCCGAGTCGACGAGGTTGGATTCGTCGGTCAACCTCATTTCCGCCTGACCGCCGCCGAATAGCGTGCGGAACACTTCATGAAAGTTCTTGTTGATTGCCTCAAAGGCCTCTTGAAACTTGTGTCGCGAGACCGCGTCGATTTCGGCTATGGCTGTTTGCGTGTCGGCGATGGAGTCGAGTAGATCTTTCTTTTGCGCTTCGAGGAAGTCAAGGCGATCTTTCGCTTCCTGAAATTCTTCGAGAGCCAGGACGTTTACGGGGCCAAGGTTGTCCAGTTTCGCCCTGGTCTCTTGGCACTGGGCTTCGGCCGTGGCTAGTTCCTCGTCGGCAAGCTCTTTGCTTTCGCCGTCGGACACCTGTTGGATGGGCTTTCCGATCTCGCGCTTGCATTCCTCCTCGAGGTGCTTGACCTCGGAGCGGATCTCGGCCAATCGCACCTCGATGGTGGAACGATGGTCACGGATTTGATCTAAGGACGAACGCTCGACACCAATTTGCTCCTCGGAAGCCTCTACGCGGCTGCGCAACTCTGCCAGAGCCTGGGAAATATCGCTTGCTTCTCGTTCCGCCGCGACGCGCCGGGCGCGTTGTTGCTCGATCTGGCTTTCAAGCTCGACGTTGTCCTCGACCAGGCGGACGCGCTCCTCCGCCGACTCTCGCATCTGGCTCGAGATGGACTGCACCCGCTCGTTCTGCTCATCGACGCCCTGCCGAGCCCGAGCGGACGAGGCGGTCGCCCCCTTGTGCCTCTCGTCGAGTGTCGCCAATTGGGTGCGGGCTTGCGTTTGTTCCTTGAGTAGGCTTGCGAGATTTTCTTGGTTTGCGTGCAGTCGCTGTTCCAAATCCGCGAGGAACGCGTCACATTGGCTGTGCTCCTGCTCCTTCTGCTCGATCTGGTGAGTACGAGCGTCCCGATCCGTGGACGCCTCTTGAGCGGTCTGTTGTAGGCGTTCCCTCTCGACGCTCGTAACGGAGCGCCGGCGCTCACCACGGTCGATCGCTTCATCAAGCCGCCGCAATTCGTGCTCGATAGCCAGTACGTGTTTTTCGTTCTCCTGGCACTCGGACTTTACTGTCTCCAGCTCCGTGCCCTTGGTTTCGATTTCGTTTTCCGCCTGTGACGCCATTGCCATAGCTTCGCGAAGTGACTTCTCGGCAGCCGTCACCTTCGGGGTCAGGTCGCGCAGCTCCCTCTTGAGCGACAGCGGACCGCTCGTGCCCGATTTGCCTCCCCGAACCGTATGGCCGCGATAGCAAACTCCGTCCGGCAACAAGAAGGAAAGGTCGGGATACTGCACCGCCAGCCGCCGAGCAGCCTGTTCGGCTTCGACCAAGTAACAGCCGCGCAGACGCGGCAGCAAGGACGCCGCCGCGCCGGACAGCCCATTGGTCAGGCGAATCGAGTCGGCAAGGCGGCCTGTGACACCCGTCTCCGGCCCCAAGGCGGGGATCTCCTCGGTCAGCGGAAATTCTGGGTGAACCAGGAACGTGACCTCGCCGTGTAGCTCTCGGCGGGCAAGCTGGACACCCTGCCGGGCTTCATTCCAGCTTTTGACGACCACGAACTCGAGCTCATCGCGCAAAAAGTCCTCGGCGGTTCGCTCGTGTTCGGGAGCAACTTCAACATAATCCGCGAGGATGCCCACCGGCCGGAAGCCTTGCTCCGCCCCCTTGTCGACAGCGGCGAAAAGATTCTTGACACTCTCGGTCGTATAGGCGCGGTGGGAGAGAATCTCTTCCAGCGAGTCACGCCTGGCCCTCGCTCGAGAGAGTTCTTCCTGCAGCCGCTCGACTTGTTCGCGACCGGTCGCCGCCTGCTCCCGATGCGTGCCGATCTGTTGCTCGATACTCTTCCGGCGAACCGCCAACGCTTCGGAATTCTTCCGTTCGCGCTCAACCTGTAGCTCAGCCTCCTTGCGGCAACCTGCCAGCCCGGCGAGCTCCTGCTTTGCTTCCTCCTCTTCCTTCCGCAAGCCTGCGATCTGGCGTTCGGTGCCGGCAAGGAACTCCTCTAACTTCGCGACTTCATTCCGGCAGGTAGAGATCTCACCAAGAAGCTGTAGTATGCGCTGGCGACCGCTCTCCTGTTCCTGCTCGTCTTCGCCCAGGTCGGCCTGGCATTGCTCGACGTCCGAGGTTTTTTGAGTCAATAGCTGCCGCGCATCGTCTTTCTCCGCCGCCACTTGTTCAACGGCAGCTTCCTCAGACGCTAATTCGGCGCGGAGTTGCTCGAGCCGCTCGCCAAGATAGGAGATTTCAACCTCCCACTGTTTTTCACGTTTTTCGTTCTCCTTGGCGGTAACGGCCTGCTGTTCCACTCGAGAGCGCAGGCGCTCGATGTTCACAACAAGCTGGGAGAGCTCCTCGCGTCGACTGGTCAGCGTTGTATCTTGGATTTGCTGCTGCTTGCGATGCGACGACAATTCGCTTTCGAGCCGGCGCAGTCGCTCAGCCAACAAGCGATTCTCGTCTTTCGCTTTGTCGGACTCCGACGTCGACGACCTGAACTGCTCATCGAGGCGCCGGTATCGGCCGGCTAGCAGAACGGAAAGAGTCGCTTTGAGCCGGTTCTGTAGTTCCTCGTGCCGGCGCGCTCTCGACGCTTGGCGTTTCAGTGAGTTGACCTGCCTCGTCACCTCCTGGAGGATGTCGTTGACGCGGTGGAGGTTTTGGCGCGCGCTTTCGAGTTTCAACTCCGCGAGCCGTTTTTTTGTCTTGAACTTCGTGACGCCGGCCGCTTCTTCGACAAAGGCGCGCCTGTCTACCGGGCGCGAGCTCAGGATTTGCTCGATTCTTCCCTGCTCGATGATCGCGTAATGTTGCGGTCCCAGACCCGTGCCCATGAACAGCTCGCGGACGTCACGCAGCCGGCAGGTTTTGCCGTTGATCAGGTATTGGCTTTCACCGGATCGAAACAGCTTGCGCGTGACGACCATCTCCTCCGGCCGGCTGGCCAAGCTTGCAGTGCCGCCATTTGACCCTGTGCCGTTTCTGTGGGCGAAAAAGGCTTCCGGGTCCACCAACGTCAAGCTGATAGAGGCCAGGCCGGAAGGCTTGCGGTCCCGTGAACCGTTGAAAATAAGGTCCTGCATACGAGCGCCGCGGAGACTCTTGGCCGACTGCTCACCGATCACCCAACTGATAGCGTCACCGATATTCGACTTTCCGCACCCATTGGGGCCGACGATGGCAGCGATGCCATCGCCGCTGAACCGCAGTTCCTGACGGTCGCAGAACGACTTAAAGCCAGAAAGTTCCAGTTTCTTGAGACTTAGCACGCTGGTTCACCTTGGGGCCCGACTCGGCTCGGTTGAGATGGTCCTCGTTTCCAGCTTCCAGGTAGCGATCAAGTGCGTTTAGACAGGGATTCGAGTCACGCCTACGCCTGGTTATGGTAACTCCGTCGAATCCCGATGTAAAGCCCTAACAACAACATTTGGTGTGAAACTTAGTAAACCGTACACCATCTAGGGTTACAGCTCCAACCTTGGCTGCCCACGGCGGTACAATACTAATTGTGACGATCGGGCTTGGCAGCACGCGATCTTGTGTCTGGGTCCTGATTTGGGTTGTTTCGGCGTTGCCAAGCGCCAGCCAGACGTCCGGACATCTTTCAAGCATACGCCAGCTTACGTTCGGGGGCCAGAACGCAGAGGCCTATTGGTCCCCCGACGGCCAGCGGCTCATTTTCCAATCGACCCGTGGCGGGAACAGGTGTGATCAGATCTACGTCATGAACGTGGACGGGTCGGGAATCGAACGCGTCTCGACCGGAAAAGGCGTAACGACCTGCGGATACTTTCTTCCCGACGGCAAACGGATCATCTACGCCTCGACTCACGAGGGCCAAGCGGGCTGTCCGCCGCGTCCTGACCGCAGCAAGGGTTACGTCTGGCCAGTGCATGAAACGTACGATCTTTATGTCGCAGATGACGATGGGAACAATCCGCAAAGGCTGACCGAAACTCTAGGATACGACGCCGAGGCTACCGTCAACTGGAAAACCGGTAAGGTTATTTACACCTCGAAAGCGTCCGGCGATCTCGACTTGTGGTCCATGGACCTCGACGGAAGCAACAACCGACGGCTGACGAAGACCGTGGGTTACGACGGTGGGGCTTTCTTCTCACCGACGGGCGACAAGATCGTCTGGCGAGCTCATCACCCGACTGACGCCCCGCTGATCGAGCGCTACCGTGAGCTGCTAGCCCAGAATCTGACGACGCCCATGAAAATGGAACTGTTTGTCGCTAACTCCGACGGCTCCAATGCCCGCCAGATCACGAACTTCGGCTGCGCCAGCTTCGCGCCGCAGTTCACCCCCGATGGGAAGCGCATCATCTTCTCCTCGAACAAGAACCAATGCGACAGCCGCGAGTTCGAACTATTCTTGATTGACGTGGACGGGGACAACCTGGAGCAGGTCACCGACTTTGGCGGCTTTACGTCCTTTGCGGAGTTCTCTCCCGACGGAACAAAGTTGGTGTTTACCTCGAGCCACAACGCCAAGAGCCGCTACGAGTTCAACATTTTCGTGGCCGACTGGGATCGGTAGGGGACGCTGTGGCCTCGATGACTTTGCGATACCTCCACTCCCTTGGGTCGAAAGGCCACCGGTTGTCATCGCCTTGGGTGGGCCGTTCGACCCCTGGCCGCTCACTCGCGTTCGCGGCTCCGTTTCGCTCCTCGCGAGCGTGTACGTGAGGAAGAATGTTTCCAGGTAGAGAACCTCTGGTCAGTTCCAAGGACCGAGGGGAGAGATCGACGTCTCGCCACGGCCGGTCTGGGTGGTCACTCGGACTTGGATGGCCTCAGGACGCGAATCGGTCGCGTGATAGGTCACAGTGTAGCGGGCCGAAATCCTGCGCATGAGTCCTTCACACACCGATGCAAGCTCACGTCCGCTGGCGGCCGAGAAAAACCTGCCACCGGTGGAGTCAGCTAGGTCCGGCAAGGACACCGTCCGGCCTTCGACACCGAATCCAACGACGTACAACGGAGCAGCGATTTCCCTAGCCTTGCGCACGATGCCCTGAAAGTGCGATTCGCTTCCTCGGTCCGGCCCGTCGGCGATCACAATGACGGCCCGGCAGCCTGCGCGCTGCTTGGCGACCTCTTCGAGGGCCCCGTCAACTGCATCGTGGAGCCGAGAAGATGTCCTCAAGCCCAAGTGCCTGCGTTGAATAACCGCTTTGAGACGCTTGAGGCTGTCTGTTAGGCCTGCGGCGTGCTCGACATCCATAGAGAACTTCACAATGGCTACTCTATCTTCGGGCCGCTTGTAGCTCAGGCTCTTGACGACCGCGGTGTTCATCTCATGGACGGCGGAGGTAGACATACTCCCGCTGCAATCAAGAACGTAGGCGATGGCCGCGGGCTCGAACCGCTCGGGACCCCCGACCTCCTGGCCGGTGACGCTAATGCCGTCTTCTTGGAGCTGGAAGTCCTGGTGGGATAGGCCCGCAACCACAGAGCCATCGGAGTCAGTCACTGCCAGGTGGAGCCGGCGCAGTGACGTCTTGTCAGCGAACGCGTACAGCGGCTCGATGTTGATCGTGGCAAAGCCCGCGGATTCTTCGGGGACCGGACTCCGGAGCGACATCTCCTCCGCGGGAATCTTGCTTAAAGCGTCGTCGGCCTTCCGGCGAACCTCGCTCGTACGATCCTGTTGCATTCGCTTCAACTGGGGCACGAACTGCGTGGCTTGCGTTTCTCCCATGGCCCAAGCAGCGACCGCTCGGAAGTTGGAATTCTGGTGGTGGGCCATCTCCTCTAACTTTTCGAATGCCGAGTGCTCATCGATGCGGCGGTAGGCCAGGATGGCAGTAGCTTGTACCTGCGGATTGGGGTCCGAGAAGGCCCCCGAGAGAACTGTCGTATCCGGAATTCGGTCGGCCTTTCCCAATCCTTCGATGGCACTAGTGTAGTGCCACATAAATAACTGGACAATAACACCCTTTTCACGGTAGGATGGTTTATGTGGCCATCCGCTGACGCTCTACGTATCCTTCGCAACTTTCCGGAGGACAGAAACAGCGCGTGGCGATCGCCCGAGCCCTCGCCATGCAGCCGAAGATCATGCTTTTCGACGAAGTCACCTCGGCGCTCGATCCGGAACTCGTCGGCGAAGTGCTCCACGTCTTGCGAAAACTCGCGCGGGAAAGCAGCACCACCATGCTGATCGTCACGCATCATATGCGTTTCGCCCAAGACATTGCCGATCGAGTCGTTTTTTTGGATCAGGGAACGATCCTCGAAGACGATGCGCCGGAGGTGATTTTTTCCAACCCCTCACAACCTCGCACTCGGGAGTTTTTGAAAAGCATCCTCGAGCAGTAGAAGCGGGTGGCCGACGTGGGCTGAGCAGGCACAGCCTAGCGATGCGCGAATCAGAGCCTCGAAGTAGTCACTTTAGTTTCCCGCCGTCGCACCCGCTCGCGACGAGCAAATCGGAGCCACAATCATTGTCGGAGGTTCGCGCTGACGTGCTTCGCCGTGATACCTTGCAACATTGAACCCGACCGCCCACTGCAATCGCGACCAAGCACTAGTCCATCCTTAAGCCATGCTGCTGGATCTTCAAGGCATCGAGAAATACTTTACCGGCGTGGCGGCGCTCCGGCGGGGCGACTTCCAAATAGAAGCCGGAGAGGTCCACGCCCTGGTCGGAGAAAACGGCGCGGGCAAATCCACGCTCGTGAAAATCGTTGCCGGCATGCTGGAGCGCGACGGTGGCGTCATGCTGTGGCGAGGTTCCGAGGTCAATTTTCAACGCCCGGCCGACGCGCACGTGAACGGCATTTCCATGGTCCATCAAGAGTCGCTTCTGGCACCCCGCCTGACGGTGGCGGAAAATATCTTCCTCGGACGAGAGCTCGAGACCGGACCGGTGCTTGACCAACGCCGCATGGAGCGGGAATGTACGGCGCTCATCGAAGAGCACAACTTTCCCTTGCAGGCCGGTTGGCGGGTTGAGGCGCTGAGTCCGGCACAAAAGCAACTGGTCGAAATCTGTCGCGCTCTTCACAGCGCGTCGAGTCTGCTGATCTTTGACGAACCGACGTCTTCGCTGTCGGAAGCTGAAACCGCCGAGGTGTTCCGTATCGTACGAAGCCTGCGCGAGCGTGGCATGGGTATCATTTACATCACGCATCGCCTGGACGAACTGCGCCATGTGGCCGATCGCATCACTATCCTGCGAGACGGGGAGACGGTTCATAGCAGCCCTTTCTCCGATGTAACGACTGAACAAACCGTTCACCATATGGTCGGCCGCGAGGTCTCGGCCATCTACGAACGCGAGCCGCAGCCGCCGGGGGAAGAGCTGCTGCGAGTGGATCTCGATGGCGTGAAACTGACCCTGCACGCTGGTGAAATCGTCGGCGTCGCGGGACTGATGGGCGCCGGACGCACCGAACTTTGCCAGACCATCTTCGGCATCACTCCTGCTACCGAAGGAGATATTTACGTCGAAGGGCGTCAGGTGGAGATTCGCTCGCCGCGGGACGCTGTGAATAACGGTATTGCGCTAATTACCGAAGACCGGCAGAAAACCGGCCTCGCGCTGCGGCTGCCTCTGCGGGTCAACATCACGCTGGCCAACGTCGACGGCGTCTGTCGGGCAGGCTTGGTCAACGGCTCGCACGAAGAAAAGGTAGCCGAGGATTCTCGACAGCGTCTCCAGATCCGCGCCGCGTCTATCGAACAGCTTGCCGGCCGATTGAGCGGTGGCAATCAGCAAAAAATCGTCATCGCCAAATGGCTGTACCGCGACGCCCGGGTCCTGCTGTTTGATGAGCCGACCCGCGGGATCGACGTCGGCGCCAAAGCGGAAGTCTTCGCCTTGATGGATGAGCTGGCACGCTCCGGAAAGGCGGTGCTCATGGTCAGCTCGGAATTGCCCGAACTCCTTCAGGTGGCGGACCGCATTCTGGTGATGCGGGACAGTCGCCTTGTCGCCGAGCTTCCTCGGCAGACCACGCAGCAGGAAATCATGCGCTACGCGGCGGTAGGGGAATGAAGCTTCGCTCAGGGATGCTTCAGAAACTACTGCCGTTTTTCAGCCTGATTGCCCTCTTTGTCTTCTTGTCCCTTGCTTCTCCCTACTTTTTTACAGCCACCAACCTCTCGAGCGTGGTGCGCCAGACCGCCGTCATCAACATCATGGCTCTCGGGATGACCATGGTCATCGTCTCCGGAGGCATCGACCTGTCTGTGGGCGCCATTCTGGCATTCTCCGGCACCATCGGCACCATGGCTATGGTCAGCGGAGGTGGAATATCGGCCGGCATCGTTGTCGGAATCTTGTGCGGTTTGGGATGGGGCCTTGCCAACGGCACTCTGATCACGAGCTTGAAAATCCCGCCATTTATCGTGACCCTGGGGACGCTCGGCATCGCCCGCGGGTTGACGCTGATAATCTCGAACGGGCTGCCGGTGGTTGGCCTCCCGCGGGAATTCGCTTACCTTGGCGAAGGCTCGATCGCCGGGGTGCCGTTTGTGCTGTTGGTTCTTCTGGCTTGCGCGGGTGTCATGTACGTCGTCCTGCACTCCACGAAACTCGGGCGATACACCTACGCTTTGGGGAGCAACAAGGAAGCTGCCGTTTACGCCGGCATTCCGGTGGCGAAGTACACGGTAGCGGTCTATGCGATCTGCGGCATGTTGAGCGGTGTGGCCAGCATGATCGAAGCCTCGCGGTTGATGACCGGACAGCCAACCGCGGGTCAGGCTTACGAGCTGCAGGTCATTGCGGCCGTTGTGATCGGTGGTGGCAGCTTGTCTGGCGGGGAGGGCAGCATTGTCGGGACGCTGATCGGCGCCTTCATCATGGGCCTGCTCGCCAACGGCAGCGACCTGCTTGGTATCAACCCCTACCTCCAACAGGCGATTATTGGGGCGGTCATTATCCTCGCCGTCGCCCTCGACGAAGCCCGCAAACGCCGCTTCTCGGGGTGAACTGCCGAATCGCGATCCGTCGGAATGAGCAATCGAGTTCCGTAGTTGTGTAGCGCAGGCCTCGGCGGCCGTTTTGCCGAGACCTGCGGCCGTTGGCTACCGCTGGGCCGCCCGCCAGATCCGCAGCCTTTCTATCCCCTACGGCCCGACTTCGAATCCGGCCAGGCGAAAGTGCTGGTCGAATGTCAGTGCCCGCCGAATCCCGTAATTCTTCATGAGAGAGAAGCTCACACAATCGACGGCGTTCGCTTCCATGGCTCCCCAACGCGAGAACTGGTCCCAGGCCAGTGACTGCAGCGCCGGATCGACATAAAGCATCTCTAGATGTTCGTTCCCTCTGACCTCCCGCAGGAAGACCAGGGCGTCGGAGAAGTACCCCCGTGCCTGAAGCAAACTGATCGTTTCATTGACGACGAGCGATGAAGTTGCCAATGACATCTCAGACGGCATCGCTCCCAGTGCCCGCTCGTGCCACTGGTCACGCTTCATTGTCAAGGCTATGAAGAAGCTGGTATCGATGAAGATCCTCATCGGTAGAGAATCTCGTCCACGCGGGATGCTAGTGTAGTGCCACATAAATAACTGGACAATCACACCCTTTTCACGGTAGGATGGTTTATGTGGCCATCCGCTGACGCTCTACCCCTCACCGCTCCGCAGCGAAACGCTCTTCGTCGCCTGGTTCGAGGAGGCAACACAGCCCAGAAAATGGCCTTACGGGCAGGCATTGTTTTGCTGTGTGCGCAGGGGTTGGCGAACCACGCCATTGCCCGCGAACTCGGCGTCAACCGCAAGACCGTCATCCTGTGGCGAAAGCGCTTCGCCCAGTCCGGCCTCGACGGACTCCGCGATCGGACGCGCCCCGGACGCAAACCGGCGCTCTCCGCTGAATTCGTCCAATGCATCCTCGATACAACGCTTCACGAGAAGCCCCGGGCGGCCACGCATTGGAGCACCCGCACCCTCGCCAAGCACTTGGGCGTCTCCAAGATGGCCATCCAGCGCGTCTGGAAAGCGCACGGACTGCAGCCCCATCGCCTCGAAACTTTCAAGCTCAGCCGCGACAAGCAGTTCGTCGAGAAACTCCGCGACGTGGTCGGTCTGTACTTGCATCCGCCCGAGCACGCACTGGTGCTCAGTGTCGATGAGAAAAGTCAGATCCAGGCCTTAGACCGCAGCCAGCCGGGACTGCCCCTGAAAAGGGGTCGTGCCGGCACCATGACCCACGACTTCAAACGACATGGCACAACGACGTTGTTCGCCGCCTTCAATGTGCTCGACGGCAAGGTGATCGGCGAGTGTCTGCCGCGACATCGGCACCAGGAATTCCTCAAATTCCTACGCAAGATCGACCGCGAAACGCCACCGGCGCTGGAGCTGCATCTGATCGTGGACAACTACTCCACGCACAAGCATGAGCAAGTGAAGAAGTGGCTCGCGAAGCACCCCCGCTTCCACTTTCACTTCATTCCCACGTCTTCTTCTTGGCTCAATCTCGTCGAGCGCTGGTTCCGCGAGCTGACACAGAAGCGCATCCGCCGCGGCGTGTTCCGCAGTGTTCCCGAACTCGAGGCCGCCATCCACGAGTACCTGGAAGCGAGCAACCAAGCGCCCAAGCCCTTTGTCTGGACAGCTCCGGCACAAGATATCCTCGCCAAAGTCGAGCGCGCCGCCAAAACCCACGCCATTGTCCAGAACCGTTAGTGGCACTACACTAGGTACCCGGAGAAGACAACCCATCTCTTAGTCGTCCGCTCGCAGCAGAAGATTGATGGCGGCGACGAAGACGTTGAACAGGCCGGCGAACAGCATCAATGCCCCTGGGATAGGGCTGTCGATCTCGGGGTTATTCAGAACGTTGCTGGTGGCGTACACCAGGATGAAGACGCCGAATATCCCGATAGCCCCGGCGATCAGCATCCCGAAGAATCCGATCTGTAAGAAAGCATTCAGGACCAGCACGCCGATGATGCTGAAGAAGATGCCCGTCATCAAGCCACGTGGCGCGGAGAAGGTTTTTCGCGTGGTCATGACGTAGAACGTGACAGCGCAAAAAACGGTGGCCGTTAGAATCATCGCGCTCTGTACGATGTCGGGCGAAATCACACTGGCCAGATGCAAGACGGGCGCCAGCACCAAACCCGCGACGAAACCGTCTCCGACAAGTGCCGTCACACCGAGCACCGGGTTGTGCCGAACCGCGATAGCGATGCGGGGCACAACGTTTAGCACGACCATGGCGAGGATCCATCCCATCCAACCGGAGAACAGTTCGATCATCATGGTTGAGTTTGCGCCCACCATGCCCCCAGCGATGCCCGAGGTCACAGCCAGCCCCAACAGAAGATAGGTTTTCTTGATGACTTCGGCTCGATTACCCTCGAGCGCCGTCTGGCCCCACAGTTTGTCGCCGACTGTCAGAGAAGGGCCGACGTGCTCCGTTGCCAAATCGCCTGTGAGATACGACTTCTTAACGGATTGCGACGCGAAATCGTAACCGCAGTCACAGCGCTCGGCGCTGTCAGGGACGAGCAACTGGCAATTCGGGCAAACCATTTTTCACCTCTTTATCCATTCTAAGTTAGATGTCCAGCAAGAACCCCGCCTTGCCCACGTTTCTTGCGCGCGTCTTCCCAAACCTCACTGATCGGCCGGCCGCCTCGTGAATGTGGCCGCAGAAGAAGTATTCCGGTGCGTGCTGCTCGACAAAATCGCGGACTGCCCGGCTGCCGGCGTGGAGGCCCGTGCGAACCTCATCCAGGGCCGTTTCGTAAGGTGGAGCATGGCAGATGAGAACGAGCGGTGAAAGGCTGTTGAAGGCCTCCAACTTGGCGGCGATTTCTTCTTCGGTGTATTCGCCCGGCGTGTTGAAGGGCGTAGGGCTGGAATAACCGAGGCCGGCCACGTGGTAACCCGTCGTTTCGAAAGTCCGTCCGTGGAAGTCCTGGAAGCCGTACTCCTCGCAATAGGAAGCAATCTGCTCGGCTGACTCGTGGTTGCCCGGCAAGACCCAGAGCTTTTCGCCCAGCGGCCGTAAGATCTCACCGCACTCGGAAAGCCCACGTGACCAGCTCACCAGATCGCCCGCCGAAACATAGATGTCGGCCTCAACGGACGCGACCTGCGCAAGAGATCGGAGATCGTTGTGAATATCCGAGAAAATCTGAATCTTCATAGGCGGCTTCTCGCTTCCTGTAATCCTGCGGCTCGACGCCTCGAATCCCAGTGTAGGACAAGCGAAGAACCAACCGGCGCCAGGACATAAGCGGGGAGCATCCCTCGACCCATAGAGCCGTTTGATACGATTGCGATTTGAAGATCGATCTCGTCAAACGGTACGAACTCAAGATCCTGACGATCTGCATGATCCTGCTGGGGGTGGCCGCCGGATGGGTCCTGCTCACCCGGCCCGCCTATCGCATCGAAGGGGACTTTCTCCAAAGAGAAGATAAGCGCCACGCCGACGCCTGGTTGGCCGAGCAGATGCAGTCGCCGATCGCCGAGCACCGCGCCCGGGCCTGCCTGGCCCTGGGACGCATCGGCGACCCCGAAACTCTCGACCTGCTGATCTCAGCCGTCAAAGACCCCATCCCACGAGTGCGAGCAGGCGCGGCGTTCGCCATCGGCGAAATGGAAGACCGGGCAACGCTCGCTGAGTTGGGCCTTCAACCCGACGAGCGTGCCGCGCAGGCGCTGCTCGGGGCTCTCCACGATGACGAGCGTACGGTAGTCGCCAACGCTGTCGAGGCCCTGGGGAAGTTGGGCTGGAGGGCCGCTCTCGAGCCCCTCACCCGGACTCCCGCGCCCCTGCCGGTTACACTCGCGTCCGTGCTCCGTATGGAGGGAACAGAGCTAGCAACCTGGATCGGGGGCTGGATGAAGTCGGACGATCAAGATAATCGCTGGGCCGCCGCAGCCGCCTTGGCGGAGTTGGGCGTGCCCGCTGACTCGGAAACAACCCGCTCGTTCATCAACCTGACGAGGGACACCAATCCATTCGTCCGAGCGGCGGCTGCGCGAGGGCTGGCCGGAGCCGAACCCACCACAGAGATTGCTGATTCCCTGGCCAAGCTGACCAATGACCGCGACTCGAAGGTACGGATCGAGGCCGTGCGATCAATTGGGGCAGCCCACGCTAAGGGGTCTCTAGAAATGCTCGTCGCGGCATTGGACGACGCCAACGAGAACGTACGCATCACCGCGGTCGAGGCGATGGCAACCCTCGGGAACCAGCGAGCCATTTCAGTCCTCCAGTCGCTTCGGTTCAAGGACTCGCCGGTAGCCTGGGCCGCCGAGCAAGCGCTAGCCACACTGGATACCAGTGGCGCAGACTTTTTCGCGGGATTCAGGAGCGTCCCAGCCGTCTACGGAAACGCAGCAGGCATGGAGGCGTTCGTCCTAGCGCTGGGGAGACTGCGCTCGGAGCGCGCCACGGAGTTGCTGGCCGAGTTGTGGGGGAGCGGCTCGGAGCATGTCGAGCCAGTTCGGTCCTTGGTCTTGCGCACCTTGGCAGCACAAGGGAATGCTGGTTTGCAGCCATACCTGGCAGCGGCACTCGAGGATCCCGATTGGACGGTTCGTCGGGCCGCCCTCAACCTGATGCCGAGCCCCAGGGTCGAAGCCTGCCTTGCCGCCTACCGGCGAGCTCTTGCGGAGCCGGCCACCGCCGTCCGTATCGCTGCGTTGGATGCCGCTTCTCGAGCACTAAAGAGTCTTGAGCAAAGGAAGTTTTTCCTCGAAGCACTTCGCGACCCTGACCGGCTTGTTCGGATTCGTGCCGCCAAGCACTTGCGAACGTTGTACGACGAAGACCACAGGGAACAGATCGGCCGGGCAGACACACGTTACGCGCGGGAAGACTACCAGCGGATCGCGCGCACCCTGAAGCGAAGGCTCAAGATAGACACCAGCGACGGCGTGCTCGACGTGCTTCTCGACTACGAGCACGCTCCTCTCACTGCCGAGAACTTCTTCGAACTGGCCCACCGGCGCTACTTCAACGGGCAGCGGTTCGTCACCGTGGTTCCAAACCAGTTTGTCAAAGTTGGCGACCCGCGGGGGAACGGGCAAGGCGGGCCGGGATACACCATCCGGTGCGAGGTGAACACCCAACCGTTCTTGCGCGGAAGCTTGGGAATGGCGGTAGGAGAGAAGGACTCCGGCGGCAGCCAGTTTTTCATCTGCTTGTCGCCGCAACTACTCTTCGACGGGCGCTACACGAATTTCGGCCGGCTGATCTCGGGAGATGACGTGATCGATCGCATCACCACCGAAACTCGGATCTTGCGGGTGGTCGTGTCCGAGTGAGCGGGCGTGGCACCTGGGGACAGGCACCGGCGTGCGCCCCAACCTGCAAGCAACCGTCGTCCCTTTAGAGCAAACCCTTTGCCGGCGAGAAGGTCCCCGGAGGTGCCTGTCCCGGCGAGCTCGCCCCGAGTCGAAGGCTGGCTCACTACCTTACTCCCCAAAGAAATTCGTCACGTCCTGGATCGACGTGGTGAATGTATAGTCGGGTAAGCTCTGCTGAAAGACTTTGCCGTATGGTCGCTTCAGGATTCGGTTGTCAAGCAGCGCTAAAACGCCTCGGTCCTGGCTGTTGCGAATCAGCCGTCCGAAGCCTTGCTTGAGAGAGATGACGGCTTGCGGAATCTGGTATTCCACAAAGGGGTCTTGACCAGCCTGGCGCAGGCTGCTGATTCGAGCCTCTACCACCGGGTCGGAAGGCACAGCAAACGGCAGTTTATCGATAATGACCGAGCTTAGCTGCTCTCCCGGTACGTCCACGCCTTGCCAAAAACTTGCGGTCGCGAACAGCACGCAGTGAGGCGTATTGCGAAACTGATCGAGCAAGGCGGGGTTGGGAGCCGATCCCTGCAACAAGATCGGATACTCGATGGCAAAAGAAACGAACTCGTGAACCGCGCGCATCTGTTGGTAGCTGGTGAACAGAACAAAGGCGCGGCCCCCGCTGTTGCGCAATAGGCGGATGATCTCGTCGGACGCCGCTTTCGCAAACTGCTCAGAACGCGGATCGGGCAGCGAGGGAGGCACATAAAACAGCACCTGGCTTTGAAAATCGAAGTGGGGAGGCACGACCAGCTCGCGCGCGGAGTCGAAGCCGAGCCGGCTTCGAATATAGTCGAACTTGCCCTCGACAGCCAGCGTCGCCGAGGTGAGCACGATCGTAGGGACCTCGTTGAACAGCCGCTCGTTGAGAAGTTCCGACACATCGATCGGAGTGGCTTGCAGGAAGACGCCGCGCCCGCGCCTCTCTACCCAATAGACGAACCGCTCGTCGTCCCCGTCGATCAAGAACCGCAGCTCCTTGTCCAGTTCTGCTACCCGCCGCTCAAGCGGGAGTATTTCGTCCGTCTGCTTGTTGACGCCTTTCAACTGCGTTCCCAGCATCTCGAGCGCGTTGAGCAGCGGGGTGTATTCATCGCTGTGCTGTTCGGCGAATTTTCTTCGGTCGCGAAAGCTGGAGCGCCCCTCTCGCCCGTCGAAGAGGGCGAAAAACGCCTCCGTGCGGGTGCGGAAAGCGTGCAGGGCCCGGTCAAGCAGCTTCGATCCGAATGCCTTGCGAAGAGCAGTGTCCTGCACATCGCGGGCGATCTCGCTGAAGCTGTAGTTGCTGACCTGAATACCGAAATGCTGGCCGGCTACTTCCTCGATCTCGTGGGCTTCGTCGAAGATCACCGCTTGGTAGTCGGGGATGATCGAAGCATAGTCGCTTTCGCGTAGCGAGAGGTCAGCGAAAAACAAGTGGTGGTTGACGATGATGATGTCGGCCTCGGCCGCCTGCTGGTGCATGCGCGTAATGAAGCAACGCTCGAACTGCTCGCACTTCTGGCCGGAGCAGAGTTCACGGCGGGCGTCGAGCTTGTACCAGAGTTTGCTGTCCTCCGGTAAGGTCTTGAGTTCTGCTCGATCACCGGTTTTTGTGTGTTGCTCCCAGTCGTGAATGATTCGGAACTCATCGATCTCGGCGAGCCCGTCGAGAATGGGATGATTTTCTGCATCGTAGACCTTCTGCCGGCACAAGTAGTTATTACGTCCCTTCATGTAGGCCACTCTGAGCGGCCGGCCGATGCGCTTTTGAAGGAAAGGCAGGTCTTTGTGGTAGAGCTGTTCCTGGAGATTCTTGGTCCCAGTCGAGATGATGACGCGCTTTCCGCTCGCGATGACGGGGACCAAGTAGGCGAGCGTCTTTCCGGTTCCCGTCCCTGCCTCGACAATCAGGTGGCGCTGCTCGGAAAGCGCGGCTTCAACCTCCTCGGCCATGGCGAGTTGGCCCGCCCGAAACTCGTACTGGGGGTGCCAGCGCGACAGCAGACCATGGCGCGAAAAGAAGTCACGAGCGCGCGTTGGCTCTCGGCGCGGTTTGGTGCCGGCTTGACTTACTTTATTCATGCGGGTGAATCGGACATCCGGGGTTTCGGCTTGGCGGATCGTTCACCTAAAGGATATCGTTTTCAACGGAGGCGAACGTCGAAGATAGGATTCGTGACAGCGAGCTCGACCGACCTGAACTCGGATCGCTTGATTCCGTCGATTGACAGGCCACGCTCCATTTTGTAGACTTCCAAATGTAGACTCATGCAGGCCAACCCCAGCGCCTTGCTCGGAGCAAGACAGGTATTTGTTTGGCAACCGAGCCTCGTGAAGCGGCTGCGGGGCAAGCGAACGCAGTCTGAGTTTGGGCGCGTCATCGGTGTCCCGAAGAACACCGTGTGGCGGTGGGAGGCGGGTCATGCCGCGCCTAGCCCAAAGCATTCCGAGCTACTTTCTAAGCTCGCTCGGAAGGAAAGGTTTCTAGTCGGCTGGAGCCCTGTTGGCTCTGTAAGAATCCTGGGCGATTTAGAAGAAGCCACTCGCGAAATTCGGGGGCTCTTCGCGCAATCTCTGGAGCTAACAACACGCCAAATCGTTAGAGGCACCAGACGCGAAGCCCCGTCATCGAATGGCCCTGTACGTAACTGATACGCATCCGCTGCTCTGGTATCTAGGCGGCCGGCACCGTAGGCTCTCGAAAAAGGCTAGGGCCATCTTTGACGATGCGGTGAATCAACGATCCCTTGTCTACATCCCGGTGGGTGCACTCTGGGAGATCGGGGTCTTACTCAAAGTCGGACGCATCTCGCTGCGGGAGCCTTTCGGGGAATGGTTGGGCTTGCTGTCGCGTTTGGGTTTCGACTTTGCTCCTATCGACGTCAAGGTGGTGGAGGAAGCCAGGTATCTGAGCTTCAACCGCGATCCGTTCGACGCAGTGATTGTTGCCACCGCCAAGCTGAGAGAGCTTCCCCTCATTACCAAGGACCTGCAGATCGCGGACTCTCAAACAGTAGACATCGCCTGGTAGGCCCCCGCCTGGCCCAGCCCGCGTCAAGCTTCTAGCGCGATCCAGGCGGGCGGGCTCAGACTTGCGCTGCGGATCATCGGTTCGTCGCCCGCCAAAACCGCGGCCGTTGATAGTCGTTACCCATTAGCTAGCCGGCGGCTGTTACTCGAAGAAGCTGAGGGTCAGCCCCGTTCAAGCCGTCGAACACTGGTGGGGTGGCGCGCCTAATGCTTCGGTAGCGCGGGGGCCTGGAAGCCGTCTCGGTGACGGTAGGTGAACCAAGCGATGCCGCCGATGATGGCGGCCGGGGGGATCGCCAGCAGAATGATCCCGGCGTTGAGGGCACGAATGGCCTTCACTTGCTGGCTGGCCGCGGCCTGACGGCACATCGGGCACTGAGCCCATAGGGGAGAGGAGACGACAGCCAGCAATAGCCCCAATACGAGGAGACGGGCCGACCGTTCGGTTGCTCGGAAAAGCCGCGGCATTGTCTATTTCGTGCCGATCTCGAGGATCAAGAAACTGTCCGGGAAGAAGTAGCCGACCATGATCAGCAGACAAGCCACGAGGGGAGGCACCAGCGTCCAACTCAGGCTGGGCTCGTCGTAGCGAAGGTGCATGAAGTAGGCCATGATCAGGCCCGCTTTGACGATCGAAAGACTCATCAGCACTGTCAGCATGGCTACGGCGCCGAACTGGATGTAGGCCAGCAGGATCTCGATCAGCGTGATGACCAGCAGCCAGATCCAAACCTTTATGAACATTCTTCCGTGTGATTGCGTCGCTGCTGCTTCACTCATCGCTTCACTCATCGCTTCGCTCCGTTATGAAACCTTGGTCGACATCAAATAGACCATGGGGAAGATGAACATCCAAACGAGGTCGACAAAGTGCCAATAGAGGCCGCTGACCTCGACGTCCTCTCCGTCGTACTTTCCCTTACCGAAGCCCCAAGCAACGACGCCTAGGTAGACCACGCCAATCGCCACGTGGGTCATATGGAGCCCGGTCAGAACGAAAAACGTTCCGCCAAAGAGCGGCGTCCCCCAAGGGTTGCTGAGCGGCGTCACGCCTTCGTGGATTAGGTGCATCCACTCGTTCGCGTGCAGCACGATGAAGATGATGCCCCCGAGCATCGTCGCCCAAATCCACTTCTTGGCAGCCTGCCGGTCGCCGGCGTGCCCGGCCTGGACGCCGAAGACCATCGTCAGGCTGCTCGAGAGCAGCACCAGCGTCATCACCGAGGAAAAGATGATCGCGGGGTAGAAGTCGAACGGCGTCGGCCATTCGTTCGCCACACGCACGTAACTGTAGGCGACGATCAGAGCGGCAAATGTGAGCGCGTCGGAGACGATGAACAGCCACATCCCCAACTTCTTGTCGCCGACCGCATAGGGCGACGCGCCCCCTTTCCAGGTGGCCTCGCCGACCGTGCCGTGAGCTTCTGACATGTGCAGCTACCTCCCAACCAAGATCAAAGCAAACAAGTAGACCCAAAGGCCGTCCATCAGGTGCCAGTAAAGGGCCGCGCCTTCGACGGCGGCTTCACGGGTGGCCCAGATCCGAGAACGCCAAACGCGGCAGACCACGTAGATCATGGCCATCAGGCCGCCCAACAAGTGCACCCCGTGCGCCGCGGTGAGCAAGTAATAAAACGAGCTGCTGGGATTCGAACTCACGTAGACTCCCTGCGCGGAAAGCTCGCTCCAGCCTGCGTACTGCGCAGCTAGAAAAGCCGCCCCCAGCAACGCCGTCGCCCCCAGCCAGTGCCGTAAACCCCTCTCCAGACCAGCCCGCATCGCTCTCCTGGCCTTTTCGACGGTCACACTACTGGCAAGCAGGATCAACGTGCTGAGCCAAAGGATTCCCGGCAACTGGATTGAGCGCCAGTCGTCGCCCAACCCTTTGCGCACGACAAGCGCACTGGTAAAAGCGGCGAAAATCATCACAATCCCGCCGAAGCCGATCCAGATGCCGAGTTTGTACCGCTGAACCGCGAGCACGCCGGGATCGGGTGGACGCGGTTCCCCGCCGCCACCGCCGTTCTGGGGGGGGAGGTCGCCGAATCCGCCCCCTCCGATCGACGGGCGTTCTTGTTCCCTCCCGATCGCCGGCTTGGGTTTTGCTGGCAGGACGGTGCTGGCCATACTAGTCGCCCGACGGTTTCTCGAACGCCATCTCGTCGGAGTTGCACTGCATGATGAAGTCTCGCTTCGCACCGGGCACGGCGAACTCGTAGGGCCCGCGATACACCGTCGGAATCTTGCCCTCGAAGTTATCGTGCGGCGGTGGCGTGGGGACGGCCCACTCGAGCGTCGTCGCTTCCCAGGGGTTTTCCTCCGCGGTCTTCTTGCCCTTGAATAGACTCCAGATCACGTTGAACAACCAGAGAAACTGCGCTGTAGCGGTGATCATGGCTGCGATGGTGATGAAGTACTGAATCTCGCCCGCGCCCGATCCCTGGAGATAGTCAACCCCGGTCAGCTCGGCGTATCGGCGCGGATGGGGGATCAGGCCCAGATAGTGCATGGGGCTGAAGATCGCGTACACACCAATGAAGGTAATCCAGAAGTGAACCTTGCCCATCCCCTCGCTCATCATGCGGCCGAACATTTTGGGAAACCAGAAACTCACTCCCGCAAACATCCCGAAAATAGCCGCCACCCCCATGACCATGTGGAAATGAGCTACAACGAAGTACGTATCGTGGAAGTAGAGATCGATCGTAGGCTGGCCTAGAAAGATCCCGCTGATGCCGCCGGTGACGAAAAGGGAGACGAACCCGATGGAGTAAAGCATCGGCGTCGTGAACCGAATCTTCGCACCCCATAACGTGCCGATCCAGTTGAACGTCTTGATCGCCGAGGGCACGCCAATGACCATCGTCAATACGGAAAAGACGAACGCCGAATAAGGGCTCATCCCGCTGATGAACATGTGATGACCCCAGACAGCAAATCCTAGGATTCCAATCCCGCAAAGCGCATAAACCATCGCCCGGTAGCCGAAGACCGCTTTGCGGGCGAAGGTCGAGAGGATGTGCGAGGTCACACCCATGCCGGGCAGGATGGCGATATAGACCTCCGGATGGCCGAAGAACCAGAACAGATGCTGCCACAAGATCGGCGAACCGCCGGTGTGATCTATAATCTGGTCGTTGACGACCAGGCCGCCGGGTATGAAGAAGCTCGTGCCCACCAGGCGGTCCATCAGCAGCAAGACACCGGCGGAAAGCAGCACGCCGAACGCCAGCAAACCCAAAACGGCGGTGACAAACCAAGCCCAGACGGTCAGCGGAAGCCGCATCATAGTCAGCCCTTTCGAGCGCATCTGCAGCGTCGTGACGATGAAGTTGAGGGCGCCGAGCAAGGAGCCGATGCAGAAAAGGGCAATGCTGAGGATCCAGAAATCCTGTCCGTGGCCGCCCAGTTGCGCCGACGGGATAGCGCTCAGGGGTGGATAGGCGGTCCAGCCCGAAATCGGCGCGCCTCCTTCCACAAAAAACGCCGTCACCAGGGCGAGGAAGGAAAGGAAAATCGTCCAGAAGGAAAGCATGTTGAGCCGCGGGAAGGCCATGTCTGCCGCCCCGATCTGAATCGGGAGCACGTAGTTGCCAAAGCCCCCCTGGGGCGCTGTCGTCAGCACCATGAAGACCATGATTGTTCCGTGCATCGTAAGCATGGCCAGGTAAAACTCCGGGGTCATCACGCCATCGGGCGCTCCTTCGGGAAACAGGCTGCCGAGCAACGCAAAAGACTTCTCGGGCCAAACCAGACGTAGGCGCACTAGCAAACTCAGACCCATGCCCAAGAAGACGGCCACAATCGCCAGAATGATGTACTGGATGCCGATGACCTTGTGGTCGAGGCTGAAGATGTATTTCCAAACGAAGCCCTTCGGCTCAGGGTGCCGATGAACTTCGACGTGCTCCGCGACTTCCGACATAGTCAAGGTCTCCCAAACTCTCCCGGATTGCTTTCGCTAACCGCCGTGATGACAGCTCGCCAGGAATGGCAGCGGGGAATTGACGCCTCGCGCTTAGAGATCAAGGTAAGAATACTGCTCTTCCAGCCAGCTCTCGTAGTCCTCCGGCGTCATCACGTCCAGGAAGCTTCTCATCTTGTAGTGGCCAAGGCCGCACAGTTCCGAACAAGGGATTTCGTAGGTACCGACCTTCTCGGGCTTAAAACGAAGGCGGCCTACTAGGCCCGGCACGGTGTCCAACTTGATTCGTAGCTCCGGAACGAAGAAGTTGTGGATGACGTCCTTGGACCGAAGAAGAACTTCAACCTCGCGCCCCACGGGCACCGCCATTCTGGGCACCATGATGTCGTCCCGACCGTCGGGGTGATCGCGGTCGAGACCCAGCGGGTTGCCGATCGAGTCGTCGATCAAGCTGTTATCGAGCGGGCCGAACTTGCCGTCCCGGCCTGAATAGCGCATGTTCCAGACAAACTGCTGGCCCGTCACTTCCACTATGAGCCGATCGGTGGCGGGGTCTTCGGACTGAGCCTTGGTGAACCTCGCTTCGGCCCAAACGGTGTATCCCATGAACGTCAAACCGATAAAGAGGACGGCGGCCGCGGCTGTCCACAGGATCTCCCAGCGATCGTTGCCCCGAATGGGAGAGGCCGGCTCGGGCCGCTTGCGACCAAATCGCAGAATGGCGTAACCCAGAGAACCCTGCGCCAGGATGAAGATGATCCCCGTGACGACGAGAGTCAACATGAATTGGTCGTCGACTTGCCTGGCATGTTCGGTGATGGCATCCGGCAGCCACCAAGTTCTGGTGATGAAAGGGATCACCAGACCCAAACTGACCAGCCAAACAACAAGCGCGAGAAAAAACGCCATTTTACGCTACTCCTTGATGGACGAAACGGTGTTCAGAAGGTAACTCGCCAGTGTAACAAACATGAGGATATCGTTTCCAAGGCAGGTCGCGAAGGTCCGAAAATGCGGGCCTGCCGTACGTGTTGTGCTTTGGCTGGCCGCTTGGGATCCCCGTGATTCCTTGACGGGTGAGGGGCGCGACGTGCCGCGATCGAAGCCGGCTGGAGGGTGGAAGCCAATGGCGGTTCGAATCCCAGCCGGCGGCCAAAAGGAGCTGTGTTACGCTCCCTCGCGCGGTGGGCTGCGGTAGCCGAACCGGCGAAGTAACGATTGGCCCTGCTCGCCAAGGACGAACTGCGTAAAGCGGCGGGCATCCTCGAGTCGTGAAGATCCACGAACAATGCCAAGGGCTTGATCGATCGGCCCGTGGAGTTTCTCGTTAACTTCGATTCGCCGGCCGACCCCCGCCTTGAGAACGGAGGAAGCGGTAAAGGCGACATCGGCGTTGCCTGACTCCGCGAACTGCCGGGCCATCAGGACGTTTTGGGCGTACACGAGCTTGGGCTGCACCTGATCCCACAGACGGAGTGACCGGAGCGTTTCGACCGCAGCACGTCCGTAGGGGGCAACCTCCGGCTTGGCTAGGGCGATGATTCGCATCTCGTCACCGGCCAGGTCTTGCAACTTGCTGGGGGACACCTGGGCGCCGGGAGGGACCCAGACCACCAGCCGGCCACGAGCGTAGACGGCGCGGCTCTCTGAGAGCAGGAAACCTTTCTCCACGAGCTTGTCCACGTGCTCGACATCGGCGGCGGCATAGACATCAAACGGGGCGCCGTTTTCAATCTGGTGGGCCAGAAACGCCGTCGAACCGAAGCTGAACAGAACTTTGACGCCGGTCTGTGCCTCGAAGGCCGCACCCAATTCTTCGCATACAACTGCCAGATTGGCTGCCGCTGCGACGCTGAGTGGTGTGGGAGAAGTGGTGGGACCGTTTGGCCGGCAACTTCCGCCCAGGAGTACCGCTACCAGTGCCGCCACCCAAGCCAACCGGGAACTCTCACCTGACGAGGCGAGCGTCACATGCGTCGTGGCCTGGTGGGGAAGGGCTGGCCGAACTCCCGCGTTATGCCGCACTGTCATGGCGAATGACGCCGCATTGCGAGCAGCAGCGTCTCCCAATGTACCGCGTGCAGGGTACTGCTCGAAGGAGACCGACCGCGGGCCTATTGTTCATTCCTGCCCCGGTGCCGGCAACGAGTGACCCGGCCCGGTCTCTACGACGTTACCGCGGGTACGCTGTCGCGGTCGCAGCAGGCTGGTGATATGATGGCATTACGATTAGGCAGGTCCGAGGGAGGCCAACCATGAAGCGGAGAAGTTTCGTAGGCGGTGCTTTTGCCGGCTTAGCAGCCCTGAGTAACGGCGCACGTGGCTCGACGATCAAGACCGGAGACATTCCCAAAAGAACTTTCGGAAAAACAGGCGAGAAGCTAACCATCGTCGGCCAAGCCGGCGGCCGCTTCCCGCTGATTTCGTTTGAGGAGGCCAAGGCGGTCACTCTGCGAGCCTATGAGCTGGGCGTCAACTACTTTGACAACGCGCACTCCTATTGGGACGGTAGGTCCGAAGAAGTCTACGGTGCCGTGTTGCCGGCGTTCCGCAAGGATGTCTTCATTACTACGAAGACCGGCGAGCGAAGCCGTGAAGGCGCGGAGCGTGAACTGCACCTTTCGCTAAAACGCCTGAAGACCGACTACATCGACCTGTGGCAAATCCACTCGGCTTCCACGATGGACGACGTCGAGAAGGTCTTCGGCCCGGGCGGAGCGATCGAGGTCTTTGAAGCCGCCAAGAAGTCCGGGAAATGCCGCTTTATTGGATTCACGGGCCACCACGACCCCGAAGTTCACCTGGCCATGCTGGAGCGTTACAAGGATTTCGATACCATCCTCATGCCTCTTCATGCCGCCGACCCATCCTATCTCAGCTTCGAAACGCAGGTCCTCGCGGAGGCGCGCAAGCAAAACCTTGGCATTCAGGGCATGAAATGCTTGGCGAATTCGAAGTTACTACAGTCCTTCAGCGTCAAACAGTGCCTAACCTACGTCCTCAGTCTCCCGATCCACTGTCTCACCGTCGGTTGCACAACGACCGGCCAAATCGAGGACGACGTCAGGATCGCGCAGCAGTTCAAGCGCTACGATTCCGAGCGGATGGCTCAGATTCGGGAGCAGGCGCAAGGGATATCCGGCCCTGGCCTCGAAGATTGGAAACGCGACACTAAGGCAGCGTACAACGGCCGGCCGGCCGGCGAATACCTGAGCGGCTAAGGCCGCGGCCGCCGAAGCAGCGACACCAGCCGACTACTCCCCGCCCGCTCCGCTAGTTCGCTGGGCGTAATCTTGGTAAAGGCTCGCGACCTGGGCTTCCGCCGCATCCCCTGGATGGATCACAAGCCGGTAGCGGAACCGCAGCGAGTCGTCGCGCCGGAGCGTCTGACTTCCATCGGCCGATGGGTCGGAAAGGAAGTGGTTCAATCCGAACATGTTCGCGGCGAATAGACCATAGCTTCTAACATGCCAATACGTAGGATGCCGCGGATTTTCGGGATGATCGAAAACGGCAATGCCGACTCGCTTCCCTTCGATCACGCCGCTGTAGTCGACCCAAGGGGAGCGCGTACCCCAGACTTTGTGCTCACCAGCCCTGCCGTCAGCACTTAGAATCGTTCCGGTTCTCTGGACGCCCTGGGCCATCTCGTGACTCTCTTCCATCGGCGTAGCGACCCGCAACGCGAATGTCCCTTCTTTTGTATCGCCCAATGTCACGAGCTCGGCCCGCGCGGTCAAGCTTAGATCGAAGTCCACGATGCGATTGTTCGACCCGGCGTGAAACACCATCGTCCTATCTTCTGTCAGCAGGACTGACCCGTCAAGAGTCTTCCAAGCGAAGAGGATCTGGAGTTTTCCCGTGCCGCCCGCGTCGTTCTTCGTTGTCTCGATGCTTGGAACATCACGCAAAACGATGCGCCCCTTTGTTGACTTCGGCTCCTGTGTCGGTTCATTCGCCCAGAAGTCAATGCCGTTGACGTCACCGTGGCTGAACCATAGTCCCCGGTGGTGGGGGTGATCTTTGGACTCACCCGCGACATCTTCCATGGGGTACGCGCGCGTTACGATGGTTCCGTCGGCGGCGCGGAGCGGGTGTAGGAACGGCTTGGTCGTCCGGGGACCGAAGTGCAAGGTTGAGAACGGCTGGCCGTCGATCTGGATCCCGATCTTGCCTTCACTTCGGCTAAAGCGAACCTGCGCCGAGCAAGTAGCGGTCGCCAACCAACCGATTGCCATTAGCCATAGGAGATTTAGGCCGCAAGCTGAGCAAGTGTAGGATGTCCACGCTCTGCGGGAGCTTCGAAGACTGCTCGCAGAACTTCGCGCGTGCCCACTGAATCCGCTCACTGCTCTGGACATCCCACAAACGGTCGGGTCGGCCGCTCGAAAGCCCAGCACGCAGCGGCTGCTTTTGCCGCTACTGCCCTTTTTTCTTTGAAGAAAACGCTCCGGAGGAGGTCAGCTTCAGCTGGCCTAGTTTCTTTTCAAGAGAGCTCATCTCGGACGGGTCTTGATCCGCCTTCGGGGACCGCTGCCATTCTTGCAGTGACCGCTCCCAGTGGTGCTTGGCTTTGTCCAATTTGCCCAGCTTGTGGTAAACGTCGCCCAGATGAGACAGCACAATGGGATCGTGCTTGTATTGCTCGTGTGAGCGGAGAAGATATCGTTCCGCGAGTTCCAGCTTGTCCTGCCGATAATAGAGCCACCCCAAGCTGTCGAGGTAAGCGCCATTGTTGGGATCGAGATCGAGGGCCTTCTGGATCAGCTCATGGGCGTGGTCGAGGCGCACATTGCGATCAGCCAGCATATAGCCCAGGTAATTCAACGCCGAAGCGTTATCGGGATCCACTTTGAGCAGGTCTTCAAACTTTTCCTGAGCGTCGTCGAAACGCTTTGCCCGCTCAAGGACGGAACCGTGGGTGAACAAGGCCGCCCGTTCTTCCCGTTCGTTCGTTGACAACTCCTGCGCTTTCTGAATGGCCTCGACGGCCTGATCGAACCGCTTTCCCTTCTCGTACACGCCGGCCAGGGCCAGGTAGATCTCCCAGTCGGCGGCGTCGCCCGCCAACAGAGCTTGGAGTATCTTTGCCCCTTTCTCAAATTCGCCTATCTCCGCCAGTACGGTTGCCCGGAGCCGGGCCAGGGGAGCATTATCGGGGAATTCCTCGCCGGCGGAGGCAGCAAGGGCCTTCGCCTGGTCGTAGCGGCGGGCGGCCCGGGAGGCCTCAATCAAATGCGCCCAGGAGCGGGGCTTGGCCCTCTCATCGACTTCGCCCATGGCGCGAAAGGCTTCTTCCGCCGCGGCATAGTCTTCAAGAGTCTTATAGAGCATCCCCAGCTGCTCGTAGAACATCGCCCGATTCCGTTCCTCGCGCGGGGAGTAGCTGTCTTTGGCGGTCGACTCCAGAAGTTTGCTAAGCGCCTCGACAGCCTCAAGCGCTTTGCCTTCGGCCTCGAGAAGCAGTACATCGTTGTATTTGATTTCAAGCGACTGTGGGTCGAGAACTTCGGCCTCGCGCAAGCTCGCTCTCGCTTCTCGAAAGCGCCGCAGCTCGCGGTAGATCTGCGAAAGCCGTAAGTGGTGCTCGGAATCTCTTGGCTGCGCTCTGACCAGCTCCTTATATTCCTTTAGTGCGCTCTCAAACTGACCGGAGAGGACCAAATTATGGGCTAGAGAACGACGATTCTGTATGGAGTTGCCACCCTTTTGGAGCAATTGTCCAAAGACTTTGCTCGCCTTCTCGTGCTCACCGGCTCTTTCGTAGGCGGTGCCTAACGCCTTGAGGTGATTGGGAGAGGCCTCGCCCTGGCCCTCCAATCTCTCCAACAGTTCAATCGCCTGTTGGGTGTTGCCCCTATCCAGGTAAAGGAACGCCAGGTTGGCAGTCGCCGCTGCGGAATCCGGCTCGAGGTCCAGCAGCTTCTTCAGCGCCGCCTCGGTTTTCTCTTGCTCCCTCGTTTGCCGATAGAGGTTGGCCAATTGCAGCAGAGAATCTTTGTCGTCGGGGTCAATCTGCTGGATCTTTTCGTATTGTTCAATGGCTTGGCGCAGCAGGGATTCTTTCGGCTCCCCGCGAGGGCGTTCAACCGAAAGATTATGGTAAATCTCCCCAAGAAGGCGTCGAACCTCGACGTTGTCGGGATCCTGTTGGAGAATGTCCTTAGCATTCGAAATCGCCTCGTCCACCCGACCAGCTCGAGCGTAAAGACGAATCAGCTTTCGCCTGAGGTAACCCGACTCGTGGTCGGCCTCAATGGCTGCCTGATACTGCTCGATCGCATTCAGGAGGTACTTCTTGCTGCCATGCTGCATCCAGCGCTGCTCATCGAGGTGCGCCAGCGCGTAGTGATAGTAGGCCTGTGATCGATCAGGCGACTCCGGGGGACCCGCATTGCCCTCCGCTCCCGCGGCAGGCCGACCTAGCGTGAACAGCACTAGAATTAGAGACGGGAGGACAGCGCGATATGCGGCCCGCACAAGGTTGGTGATCACGAAGACCCTTTCAAAAGGCGCAGGATACCCAGGTCTCAGTATACCGGAAGCCTCGGCGACTCCACTGATCGCGTCGTGCGCACAGGTACTGGCGAGTGGTCCTCCGCCAAAGCAATCCTGCCGGGAACCAAGAGTCGTGGAAGCCGCGATTATCGTTATTAAACACGGGGCCAGGCGGGCTGCGACGACCGTGTGATCCGTCAGTAGAGGGAAGGTTCGCCGTCGGGACGAATCTTCCAGCGGCGGTGCATCCACAGCCACTGCTCGGGATAGTCACGGATCATTCGCTCGATCGCCCTGTGGCACCGCTGGGTGTTGACGATCAGGTCGCTCGCTTCATCGCCGGTTGAAGTCATCTCCAGCGGAGGGTAAAACTTCAGAACGTAACGGCGCTCGCGAGCCTTCCAGGCAGCTATCCCCGGAATCACAGTCGCGCCGGTCCGCATAGCCACCTTCGCGAAGCCGGGGCTGGCGCTGGCTTTGACGCCAAAGAAATCGACGAACCAGCCGGGCTCGTCCGAGATGTTCTGGTCAAACAAAATCCCGACGGGCTCGTTGTCTCGAAGCGCGCGCAAGATCCCGCGACCGAACTCCTGTTTCGGGATGGTACGGTTCCCGCACTGGGTGCGATGGCTATCCAAGAGGCGATCAAGCAGAGGGTTGTCCAGCGGACGCACCATCACGTGCATCGGGTTCCCAAAGAGCGCATGAGCGACGGCGCTGAGTTCCCAATTGCCCAGGTGAGCCGTTAGAAACAACACCCCCCGACCCTTCTTGATAGCGGAGTCGTAGTGCTCGAACCCCTCATAAGCGATCCACTCGCGGATGTTTGAGGGATTCAAACGGGGCAAACGTGCAACCGCCAGCAGAACCCGGCCCAAATTGTCGTACGCGCCCCGAACGATCTGTCTTCGACGAGCGTCAGACGTCTCGGGAAAAGCCAACGACAAGTTGCGATACGCAACAGCCTTGCGGCGGGGGGTTACGAGGTACAGGAGCCGGGCGATGGCGGCAGAAAACCCGCGAGCAGGGGCAAGGGGGAGCCATTCCAGGGTCTTGAGCAGCGGCCAAACCAGGCAGAATTCCGCTCGATTCCTTAGCCACCCACGTTTCCGCACTTCCCCAAGAAGATACCAAGCTGTGGGGTGTGGCAGGCTGACCACTATGCTGAAAGCGTGCGCCACAGAAGGGTCGGACTCTTTCACTTGGCGGGAATATTGGTTCCCGGCGCGGTGCGGAGAAGCGGCTCCCGAGAGACTGGTGCTAGCGGTTAGCGGCGGGACGGAGCAAAGGCCGCGGATCTCAACGGCGAGATCCGCGCTACCGGTTTCGTCGTTATAAAGCGTTGGTTTCATTAGGGTTCGGCGAGATTGGGTTTGTTTGGTCATTACGGAACCGGAAGGGGTTTTGAAGCTTACCGCTTGCTCACACGCACGGCTCCGGGGCGATCGGTTTCCGTCTGCCGGAGCTGTGACCGTGAGGGGGTGGTTCGCTGAACCTCGTGACTCGAGCGGTAACCCCGGGGTGGTTGACTGCGGGCTGCCGCCCGCGGCTCTGTCGCTGGTCGATTGGCATTGGGCGGTTGATTTCACGGGAGTTCGGCGGAATTGGGTTTGTTTGGTTTTTTGTGATTGAAGCGCTCTCAGGCATCGAGATGAGTCTCGACGCGGCACGCTGAGAGCGTGCGCCACAAAGAAATCGGATGTGTTCGCATGATCGGAATGTTGGTTCCCGGCGCGGTGCGGAGAAGCGGCTCCCGAGAGACTGGTCCTAGCGGTTAGCGGCGGGACGGAGCAAAGGCCGCGGATCTCAACGGCGAGATCCGCGCTACGGGTTTCATCGCTACAAAGCGTTAGTTTCATTAGGGTTCCACGAGATTGGGTTTGTTTGGTCATTTGTGATTGAAGCGCTCCGGAGGCGTCGAGATGAGTCTCGACGCGGCACGCTGAGAGCGTGCGCCACAAAGGATTTTCGGTCGCGCTTGTTGTAGCCCCCGCGACTGCGAGAAAATTGCGCGTTGCCTGGCAGAGCCGCCGGCGTCAGCCCGCGGACCAGTGGATTTCTTGGCGTTATTGCGATTTGCTTTCATCTGGGCTGTTGTAGCCATGATCATTATTCCTTTCGTTGGGGCGGCGAGCCCGCGGGGACAGGCACCGGGGAACGACTTGCCCCGCGAGCAACAAGAGTCCGTGTGTAGCGCAGGCTTGGCGGGCGAGAAGGTTTTCACCGTTGCCTGTCCCCTGCGAGCGGCAGCCGGTCTAAGTGACCGGAGTCTCCGATTCCAGGGTAAGCTAGAGTGGCGGGGTTCGAAGAGGGTCAGGCGTGGTAAGTGCCGTGGAATGAGGGAGATGAGATTTTGGAAGTGGCGTGACCGGTGGAGGTTTTGTGCGGCTCCGAACGCGGCTAACAGACGTGGCGCTGACTGGTCCTGCGCCCTTTCAGGGCTGGCCTAAGGCCTTGCCAACCCAGGGTTTCGCTTCGCTTCACCCTGGGCTATGATCCGCGCGGCGCTTCGCGCCTTGTCTCGCAACGACAGAGACAACGGCCGCAAGTCTACGGGACTCGACCGGCCAGAGAGTCGTCCGGGAAAAACACATCACGGCCGCACGTCTCGGCGAAACGGCCGCCGACCCGTGCGCTACGGGACTACGGGACTTCGCTTCACCCTGGGCTATGATCCGCGCGGCGCTTCGCGCCTTGTCGTCACAACAGAGACAACAGCCGCAAGGCCCAAGGACGCGGACCCCGGAAAGGCACCGGGTCCGCGCTACACTGACTGGCTTCGCCAAGGCAAGAAGTCGTGCCGCGGCCGGTTTCGTTGGAGCGGTGATCCCTTCCTTCACTTACGCATCCTGTTAACCGATTGGCAGGAGGTCGGAGGAAGTCGCGAAGCCTGCCTGCGACAAAGGGCACAAATGAACCCACCCGGTGCCAGGACGAAACCGGAAAGGCTTCGCCCGTTCGTGGCTTGGCTACACTAGGGAGGATCTTGCGATGACCCTTCGCCACATCGCTGCCGGCAGCTTCCTTGTAATGCTCGCCTATTTGTTGTTCGTCGCCGGCATGTCGGACCGAGGTCTGGTCGGCCCCGACGAACCGCGGTACGCCGCAGTGGCCCGCGAAATGGCGGAGTCCGGAGATTGGATCACGCCTCGTCTGGATGGGCAGCCCTGGTTCGAGAAGCCGGCTTTGCTCTATTGGATGGGATCTCTGGCCGCGAAGCTAGGGCTTTCTGATGACCGCGCCACGCGGTTGCCGGTGGCTTTGATGAGCTTGGGGTTTCTGATCTTTTACTATTTCCAGATCAGAAGCGAATTCGGAAGCCCCGCCGCTGAGTACGCCACGACGATCCTTGGGACCTCGGCCGGCTGGGTGGCTTTTAGCCAAGTCGGGGTGTTTGATCTGCCCTTGACCGCTTCGCTTTCAGCGGCGCTTCTGTTGCTGCTGGGATGGGCGCGAGATCACCAAGACCCAAGCCCCCGCCGGCTATCCGCATTCGGCGCTCTCGTCGGGGTTTCGGCCTTGGCCAAAGGGCTAGTTGGCCCCGCGCTCGCAGTGCTGGCGGTGGTGCCGGTTTTTTTCAACCGCGGGTTTCGCGCTGTAGTAGTCCAACTGTTGCATCCCCGCGTCGTTTTGTCGTTTGCGGTGATTGCTTTGCCGTGGTACGTGTTGTGCTATCTCGAAAACGGACAGGCGTTTTTCGACGAGTTCTTCTGGCGACATCATTTTCAGCGCCTAGCTGGTGAATCAATCCGCCACACTCAACCTGTGTGGTACTTCATCCCGATCTTGCTAGCCGCCTTTCTGCCCTGGACCCCATTGCTCTGTCTGCTCTTCGGCAGTGACCGGGGCGATGGCTGGCGCCAGGACGGGCGCCTGCGATTTCTGGGCTTTTGGGCTTTGTTCACAGTGGTTTTCTTCTCTCTGGTCAGAAACAAGCTGCCGGGCTACATTTTGCCTGCCTTGCCTCCTGTGGCTGCCCTCATGGGGGTACGGCTCGCCCGTACCCGAAGTCCCGGCCTGGCGCTGGGGGCAAGTGCCCTGCTGCTAGTACTGGTTCCGCTGGCCGAAGCTCTATTGCCGCAAGCTCTGAGCCGGGGGCTAGCGAAGGCTTGGCCGCCTGAGTCAATCTCGTGGGCTTGGGTGTTGGCGACAATAACCCTGGCCGGTGTGATTTGGTGGGCCACGCGGCACCGTAAAAGAGGTGTGGCGTTTACTGTGCTGGGCTCTTTTGCAGCAGCCAGCTTTATCTATTTGAAGATACAAGCGTTTCCAGCGATCGACCAGGTGGCGGGCACAAGGACGTTGTGGCGCCAAGCGGAGCCGCATCTAGCAGAAACCTGCCTCGGTGAGATCAGACGGCACGCGGCCTACGGCCTTCGGTATTACAGCTCCGGACGGCTTCCCGACTGCTCCTCCCATCCGCGTCCCTATCGAGTCGAGTCCGACCCAGCCGTTTTCGCCGGACCGTAGCGGAAATTGCACCCTCAGCGTAACCTTCCCTTCCCACGCAGCGAAAAACAGGATAGGGGACACGGTTGACACCCCTGGGGGGGGGACGGATGGATGTGAATCGCGCTGGCTCGACAATCGACAAACCGGTGCTGACTCGAAAAGAACGAGACTTGCTGAAACTGTTGGAAAGCAACCCCGGTCGTTGCTACTCACGGTCCTACTTGCTGAAGACTATCTGGGGGTACAGCGACGACACCCGCACGCGGACAGTCGATGTTCACGTCAGTCGGCTTCGCAAGAAACTGCGCGACCGCACTGACATCTTGATCCACACGATTGTGCGACAGGGGTATGTGCTGCAACGCAGCGGATTATCTTCTAATGGAAGCCATCCGGGTGCGTCGTTGCCCGCTGCCGCCGCGGAGCAGACCGGCACCACGGGGTAACGGGTCGACAAGCCTGAAGCTGATGGCCCCCCCTTTGTGTAGCCTGAGACCCGCTGCTCGAAACTACCAACGACGGGTGGCGGAAGTTGAGCCAAGCAAGCCTTTCCCGGTCCCGGAGACTCGGACAACCCTGAAGTGCTTTTCACCAGCCTTTCCCGTACCCTGAAAGATCCCTCCGCGGTTCCCATGGTGATCACATTTATTCGTTCTAGCGGGCTCTGTCTTCTGGTGGCAGGCACGCTGCTCGGCAGTCCTCGGATCCCACGAGTCGATCACGCTACTTGGGACGCGCTCCTTAGTGAATTTGTCAATGAACAGTACCTCGTGGACTATGCCGGCCTGCAGCAGCGGGGGGTGAGCCGGCTTAATATTTACGTTGACCGCTTGCGAGAGGCCGGGGTGGACGAGATCTCTCCCGCGGAACAGAAGGCCACCCTTATCAACGCCTACAATGCGCTGACGATCCGCTGGGTCGTGGAAAACTATCCCACCAAAAGCATCCAGGCGACACCGAATCCGTTCCGAGAGCGTCGGCACACCCTAGGTGGAGCATCCGTTTCTCTGGACGAAATCGAAGAGTTGCTGAGGGAAACCGGCGACCCAAGAATTCACTCAGCGCTCGTTTGCGCCTCGTTAAGCTGCCCTCCCCTGCGGCGCGAGGCCTATGTGGCCGGCCTTATCAATGAACAGCTCGACGAAAACACCCGCGAGTGGCTGTCGAACACAGAGCTAAACCGTTTTGACCCTCGCAGTGCGCAGGCCGAGGTCAGCTCGATTTTTTCCTGGTACGGGGAAGACTTCGCAACTTACCCAGGGGGACTCGAAGGGCTTCTCCGCCATTACGGACCTGGGGAAACCATGGCGGCGTTCGGGGACGAGAGGCTGCAAATCAGCTTTCTCTCTTACCACTGGGGGCTCAACGACCAATCGGACGTCGGCAAAGACTATTCGTTCTTCGATCTAGCCATCGATTGGGTTACGGGCTGGTTTCGGTAGGGATGGCTCCCCAACAACGTTTACGAGATCAAGCTTGCGAAGATTCGGTTTGTAGGCTCTCCCACGAAGCTGCCCCAAAGAAGAAGTTGAACAAGCTCTCGTCTGGACAGCACTAACCTTATTCTCGCATCGGTCCGGAGACTCGCTTTGGCTCCCGGTGGCAGAACTGTGACAAGACTCTTCGGCACTCCCTAGACGCGGCGCCTTCGGCTGCTCGAACGATGTACTCCGGTCAACCGGACCAGCAAAAAATCTATTCTTGTGAAAAAGGCCAGAAGGTATAATCGGCAAGATGGCGGCTTCTCCCGTGCAGCCTCAGGATATGCAGGCTGTCGACCTGCGGCAGTTTCGCGCTCGCGACTTCCATCACCTGCTGGAAGAGCAGGACGCCTTTTGGTCACGGGATCTACGCTGGGATTTCGCCTCGTCCAGGGACTTGATCCGTCGTTTCCTCGACACCAGAAATCTGTACGGGTACGCGCTGGTCAGGAACGGCGACCCAATTGGCTACAGTTACTTCATCCACGAGCAAGACAAGGCGCTCATCGGCGATCTCTTCATTACAGCCGGACAGAGTAGCGAAGAAGCCGAACGGTATCTGTTCCACAACATCGTCAAGCTAGCGATCGTTTTTCCCGGTGTCCGGCGGGTGGAGGGACAACTGTTGACGATATCGTTTGATCCCGCACAGGAAGCGATCTACGGACGGAATCTGGACGTCTTTGAAAGGTTGTTCATGTTGCTCGAGGGGATCAATCGCCCGCTCGACGCCCCTCAGCCCCAACCCGATGTCGCGTATGAACCGTGGCTGGACGGCTACCTGGACCAGGCTGCCGAATTGATCGCCAGCGCCTATCGCAACCACGTCGACAGCCGCATCAACGACCAGTACCGCAGTGTCGCGGGGGCCCGACGGTTCCTCTACAACACGTCCCAGCATCCGGGCTGCGGCGTGTTCTTCCGCGAGGCCGCCGTGGTGGCTCGGGAGCGACGGGTGCGCGGGCTTTGCGGCATGAGCCTAGTGCTTACTATCATAAATAACCGTATGTATGAGACAATGCGGCATGGCAAGAATAGCCACGCGTATCAGACTCAGTACTGGGGAACGCCGGACGTTGGAGGGCTGGGGACGCGCGCACAAGAGCGAGCGCCGTGCGGCGGACAGAGCCCGGATCATTTTGTTGGCGGCGCAAGGGATGTCGAACCGGGAGATCGCCGCCCAGTTGGGCACGCGGGCCGCACGAGTGTCGAAGTGGCGTACGCGCTTCGCTGGCCAACGACTGGCCGGTCTGGCGGATGAAACGCGACCCGGCAAGCCGCGGCGATACGACGCTGACACCGAAAAACGCATTCTGCAAAAGCTGGACGACACGCCGCCTTGCGGACAGGCGACCTGGACGGCTCCACGGCTGGCCGCGGCGCTGGGCGATGTCAGCGACCAACAGGTCTGGCGCGTGTTGCGTCGGCGCGGCATCTCGTTGTGCCGGCGGCGTAGTTGGTGCCTCTCCACCGATCCCGAATTCTCGCGTAAAGCCGCCAACATCGTGGGACTCTATCTGCACCCGCCTGACAACGCCATCGTGCTGGCGGTCGACGAGAAGCCCAACATCCAGGCCCTGGAGCGCGCCCAGGGTTGGCTCAGACTGCCCGACGGCAAGGCTTTGACGGGTTTCTCGCACGGCTACAAGCGCCACGGCACAACGACCTTGTTCGCGGCCCTGGAGGTCGCCACCGGCCACGTCACGGCCGGGCATTACCGGCGCCGCAGACGGCGTGAGTTTCTTGACTTCATGAATCAACTGGTCGATCTCTACCAAGGTTTTGAGTTGCACGTCGTACTGGACAACCTCAACACCCACAAACCGAAACGTGATCGCTGGCTCAAACGCCACCGCAAGGTGCACCTGCACTACACGCCCACCTACGCCTCCTGGCTCAACCAGGTCGAGATCTGGTTCAGTATTCTCAGCCGTAGAGCGTTGCGCGGGGCCAGTTTCACCTCCCCTTACGAAGTACGCCAGGCCATCGACCGCTTCGTCCAAGCGCACAACAAAAACGCCGCCCCGTTCGAATGGACCAAGGCTAACGTCCAGCAGCGACCCCTTTCTCATTCATACGCTAATTTATGATAGTAAGCACTAGCCACGCTGGTACAACCTCAGGTAGGCCATATCACGCAGCTGTGCGTGGTGCCACATATGCGCGGACGCGGCGTGGGCTACGAGCTGCTGCGCCGCTCGATTGAAGCCTTCCGCGGGCACGGCTGCGAAGCCGTCAGCCTTACCGTCACCGGCTCCAACCGCAGCCCGGTTAGTCTCTACGAGCGAGTGGGCTTTCAGGTCATCCGAAGGTTTCCCGCCTTCGTCTGGGAAGCAAACTGAGCCTGTGACGGAAGCTCCCGTAGGATCTGCGAGCAACCGCACTGCGCTCGCCATCGGCTTCCTCTCTCTGATCGCCCTGCTTTTTTCTCTGCTTAGCTACTGGCTCGTGTTCGGATTTGTGTCGTTCGCGCTGCTCGTGGCGGTACTCGCTGCCGGTTTCGGGCGCCAAGGCCGTCGTAAGCCGGTCCTGTACACACTCGCCGGCGTGTTTCTCATCTACTCTTTGCTGTTTGCCGCGATCGTCTGGACCTATCAGAGCGAAGGTGACCCCATCCTGTTGCTTGGCTTCCCGCTTAGCACCGCGCTCCTGGTCTATGGCATCTGGCCGGTGGGCTTCATTCCCGGGATTCTCTACCTGCTGATCTTCGAAACTTCAGTCCTGCGACGGGAGAAGCTTCAGAAGTTTATTGCCGAATTTGGGCGCGCGGAACAGGATCGCTGATGCCGATCGCCGAATCCCCCATCGTAATTCTTTGCGTAGTCGCCTACTTGGTGGCTTGCTCCGGCATAGGGGTCTGGGCGATGCGGAGGACTCACAGCATTGCCGATTTTCTCGTCGCCGGGCGGACTCTAGGTCCGATCGTGCTGGTGATTGCGGCCATGTCGAGTATCATGAGCGGTTTTGGGTTTGTCGGCGGGCCCGGCCTGGTATTTGAGTCCGGCTCAAGTTCGTTGTGGATTACCTTCTCGGCAACGTGCGGGTTCGCGTTGAGCTGGATCCTGGTCGGCAAGCGGCTGCGGTTGCTCGCCGTTGCTAGGGAGATTCTGACGCTGCCCGACGCCGTCGCCGCGCGCTACGGCGGCCGTTGGCCACGGTTCATGATGGCCCTGGCCATCCTGCTGGGGGTCGTCGGCTACCTAGGGACTCAAGTGCTCGCCATCGGGATGGTGCTGGTCGCGGTTCTTGATGTGCAGCTTCCCGTCGCGCTGCTGATCGGACTCAGCGTGCTGGCGTTCTACAGCGTCGCGGGGGGCATTTTCGCCAGCGTCTACACCGACTTGTTTCAGGGAACGCTGATGATCGTCGCCTCGCTTGCGGTGTTCTTCTACGCGCTTCAGGCCGGAGGCGGGATGTCGCAGATCAGTACTACGCTGTGGGAAATGAACCCGGAGTTCATTAGTGCCTGGGGTTCTCGAGGGCCGTTGATGGCACTGAGTTGGTATCTGCTTTTCGTGCTGGGCAACGTCGGCCAGCCGCACGCGATCACCAAGTTTCTGATGCTCCGTGACATCCGGCAGTTGAAATGGGGCGCCTTGATGACCGGCTTCTGCTACGCGCTGCTGAGCTTGCTCTGGATGAGTATCGGTCTCTCGATGCGCGCCCTGGTCGAGCGGGGCATCCAAAGCCCGCTCGAGTCGCCTGACCTGGCGGCGCCTGTCTTTTTGCTCAACTACACTCCGCAGTGGCTCGCCGGGATCGTCTTTGCCGGGTTGCTGGCGGCGATCATGTCCACCGCGGACAGCTTCTTGAACATAGGCGCAGCGGCTGTTGTTCGGGACATTCCGATTGCCGTTCTCGGCCGCAGCGTGGGGCGAGAGCTGCTATGGTCGCGCGTTGCTACTGGATTCCTGCTGGTTATCTCGGCCATCTTCGCCCTGTATATGCAGAACCTCATCGCGCTGCTTGGGACGTTTGGTTGGGGAACCTTCGCTGCCGCGATCGTCCCCAGCGTCGCGATTGGGCTGAATTGGAAACGCGCTTCGGCCCAAGGCTGCGTGACTTCCATCGCGGTGAGCATCATCTTGAATTTCGCTCTCGAGCTTTCGGCAAGGCACGGTACCTACATTCTGCCCCAGGGGATGGCCGTCGGGTCTTTCTCGCTGCTGGTTTCGCTCGCGGTTTTTGTTTTCGTCTCCTGGTACACCAACCCGCGGGAAGAAGAGCGCCTCGCCCCTGATGTACGGGCAGCGATGGAGGTTTGAGCCGTGCAGGAAGCGTCGCAGCGTACCTCAGGCCTGTAGCCTTCCCGAGCGGCCCGTCAGGAGCCTCGGGCCGCGCCGCAGCTAGTCATCGTCATAGTAACCTCCGTAGTAACGGTGCTGACGGTACGGGCAGCGACCGCCGTAGTGATAATGTCTGTGGCGCCGGTGATACTTGCGCCGTCGTTTGTATTCGTAATGGTGGTTCGCATAGGGATCGTCGCAGTAGTAACGGGGCCTCCGTTCGTAATAGCCGAACCCGTGACCACCGCCGTAGCCGTATGAAAAATGAGTAGAGAAGCGCTTCAACTTGGGGACATAATGTCCGTGGCGATGTCGATGTCCTGCGTCGAGTGGAGTGATCGAAAACGCCAGTAGCGCTGCGAGTACGAGGATCGTTCTCATTTCGTTTCCTCCGTTCGAAGGATTTGGCAATAACGCCATCCGTAGTTGTGCACTCGGCATTCCAAAGCCTTCCCCGAAATCGATCTAATTGAAAAGTAAGGATGTTCGAGAGACCCCGAGAGTGTCGACGTGATCAAAAGCACAGAGGAAGCCGCCCCAAGCGGGCCAAACTGGTGGTGGTTTTACGCCACTAGCCTGCTTTTTCAAACAACGGTTGCGTGAGGCACCGTTTTTGGTCGAGCTTTTCGGATTAATGGCTTTCGTTTCTTTGTGAACGTATGATAGGCTTGCTCCTAGCGCTTCGCGCCCTAGCCTGATTAGAGGCAATCCCAGTGCCTACTTCGTAACGTCAAATGGCCCCCAACCCCTCTCGCGGAGCAGCAGCCGGATTGGGGATCCTGAACAAACCCAAGAAGTTCAAGCGGCCGGTACGTTGGCTGCTCGGTCCCCAGCTTATCGCCGGGCTTAGGGGCATAGTTCTCTACAGCGCGTTTGGCTCCAAAACTGACCCTAAGGGCTGGATGCGGGCGGACCCTCCCGAGGAGCTGGACTTTAGCCAGGCAGACGAAGACGGTGAGTTTTGGTTCGACTACATCGCCGACACGGGAGACGGTCAGAAGGCGACCTACAGCATTGCCTACCTACTTATGAGCGACATGGGGATTCGCAAGGCGGAGAATGGGGTCGCCGTCAATCCGGCTCCAGACGAGGACCTGGAAGAAAGACTTCCCCGCGGCAGGTTCTTGTTCGTTGGCGGGGATACCGCTTATCACGTCGGTGACTACGCCACCTTGGCGAATCGGTTTTGGGGTCCTTTCCAATGGGCGTTCCAAGATCTGGAGGCCGGAGGAACCAACCCGGAGCGTCTACCGATCTTCGGCATTCCGGGTAACCATGATTACTACGACTCGCTCCACGGGTTTAACCGCCAATTCCGGGTGCCGGCCCTCAAGATAGAACATGCCGCGAAAACCCTATCAGGC
The DNA here is from genome assembly GCA_965222095.1 of Bryobacterales bacterium. Taxonomy (GTDB): domain Bacteria; phylum Acidobacteriota; class Terriglobia; order Bryobacterales; family UBA6623. Next base: position 689,929 of record CBDCTD010000001.1, on the reverse strand, counting down.
GATCCCAAGACCGATAAGGGTCGGCCTCCTCAATTGGAGCTATGGGGTTTTGAGCGCCGCCAGCAAGCCACCTACATGGCGCTGAAGCTGCCCTACGGCTGGCACTTCTGGGGTGTTGATGCTCAAGTGGGCAAGGTGGATTTTCGCCAGGCGCACTTCTTCCGCTCCGTTGGTGGCGGGAGCACCCCCGAGAAACTAATTCTGGCCACGCCGGAACCGAGCGTGGTGTTCGGCAAGAGGCCTTTTTGCGACTCGCCCGAAGCCCAACCTTGCGCGACACTCGACTTAGCACGGCCTTTTGTGGACCCAAACGGGCGAGCCTCCAAAAAGAAGTCCAAGACCATGGGTGAAGATCCGGCCCGCGAAGATGACGGTGTCCCGCTTCCCGAAGGTACCTGTCGTCTCGACATTGCCGGGGATGTCCACCACTACGCTCGGTACTGGGGTCCAAGCTCGACCGGCTCCGACGGCCCGAAACAGCCAAGTGCCCACAACTACGCATCCGTGGTTGCAGGCTTCGGAGGGGCGTTCCTGCATCCTTCCGACACGGACTTTGGAGAGGTCGAAGAGCAGGCTCTGTTCCCACCCAAGTCCGACTCACGCTGGGAGACCACCCGGCGGCTGCTCAAACCGTGGACGATCTTTGACGGGGGATACGTCTGGCTAATTGGGGCCCTTGTTGCCTTCTCAATCGTCTTTGCGGCAACGAGGACAAAGAGCACGAAAGCTTTGGTGGACGGCCTCTTCACGGGTACGATCGCTAGCCTCGTGGAGGACTTGGGGAAGGAGATCCGCGACGCTGGTAAGGACTTGTGGGGCGGGAACCTGCCGGTGCTAGAGGACCTGGATCATGGACTCGTCTACACCGTTGCGCTCTTACTGTCCCTCGTGGCAGCCGCCGTCCTTCTTTGGCTGGGGAGCAAATACTCAGACAGATTGGTCGAGAGGGCAAGAACAGAGTCAATTAACCTCGGGCATCAGCTCCGCACCTGGGCGTATTACGGCGGTGGCGCACTCCTGGCGTTCGCATCCGTGTGGATCTTCGGCAACTACCGCGCGTCCTACCAGCTATCCGACTTGATCTTCTTGGCGATTGTACTCGGTCTACCTGTTGGCTTGGTGTGGAAGTTCGCCTGGGAAACGGCCGCCAAGCGGCACGGCACCGGCGGCAAAATCGGATTTGCGCTTATGGGCGCGCTGCACGCTGTTCTGCAGGTCTGCGTACCTGTCTTGATCATTATCAAAGGCGGCTGGCTGAGCGCACTTTGGGCGGTGCTGTTGGCGGCCCTATTCGTGCTGATCGGTCTGATCGTTGCTCGCTGGGCGAATCGGTGGGTACTGCTGGCGACCTGGGTTCTACACGCCGGCTTGCAAGTCTACCTCCCGTTTTCGCTGGATAGGGGTCCGATGGGGGATTGGGCGGGTGTTCTCATCGCGCTCCCGCTAGGAGCACTCATGAGCTGCATGTGGCTGGGGTGGTATCTAGCGGTCTCGCTGCAATTCAACGGTCACAACAACGAGGCAGGCGGTGCGGCGCGCATCGAGAAGTTTCGTGGCCTGGTGCGAATTCGGCTCAAAGGCGATGAACTTACTGCGTTCGTCATAGCGTTTGATGAGCCGGCCACGGACGGCAAAGAGCTCAGGCCTAAGCTGGTCGACAAGTTCACCCTAAGGCCAACCCCAGAGCCAGTAGCAGAGCCGGCGGCAGCCGACGCTTGAGCTCGGCCCACCGTTCGGGTTGATCATCTCCGGTCGGGCGCCAAAGGGCAGCCCGATATCGCGCTGCGGTGCCCGTTCGGTCGAACGCCGAGCTCCGTGTCCGTTACAATACGACGACCAACAGCTTCGGGATCGGGGCGTTGGGTGGAGAGAATTCGCGATGCTTCCGTTCGCTTTACTCTTGGTCTTGGCAGTTCCTTTGATCGCGCAAAACACGTCTCGGGTCTACCAATCCGCTGACCGTCCCCGAGCGCTGGCACTGATCGGCGACCGCTACCACAGTCCCGTACATATTCGCGACGGACTGGCGCCGGCGTTCTTACGAGAGAACGTTCCGGTTACGTTCCTAGAGAACGAGAAAGCCCTAACGGCCGAGGCGCTCCGGGATTTCGACTTGTTGGTGATATTCCGCGATGGCATGATCTGGCCCAATGGCTACGACCAGCCGCACGTCCTGTGGATGACCGAGGAACATCAACAAGCCATCTGGGACTTTGTTCATAACGGCGGCGGGTTTCTGGCGATGCACAATTCCCATGGCATTTATCCGCCGGATGGCCTCTACTACGAGCTATTTGGCGGTGACTACGGCGGCCATCCCGAGCCGGCGATTTTCACAGTCCGTGTCGAAGACAAGAGCCACCCCATTACCCAGGGGGTCGAAGACTACGGGATCTTCGACGAACAGCACATGAGCAAGTACTTTCTCGACCGAGAGCACCTGCTGCTTCGGCACATTGCTCGTGATAACAAGGCCGCGCCGGCCGGTTGGTGGCGCGAACTCGACCATGGCCGCTTCGTGTACCTATCGCCCGGGCACACGCCGGAAGGCTTAGGGCATCCCATGACGCAGCGGCTGATTCGTAACGCAATCCGCTGGCTATTGCAGTTGGATGAGGATGAATAGGCGCGATTCGCCGGCTGTTCCTACACTGACCTCAGAACCAACCTGGAGGACAACGATGCCGTCCGAAAACAAGCAAAGCCTCGGGTGGGCAATTTCCGGATTTGTCTGCATGGTGATCGCAGCTTTAATTCCGTTCGAAGGGCAGTTAGCCGACAAAGCAGTCTTCTTGTGCGGAGGCATTTTCCTCTTGGGAATGGCCTGGCGCAAGGCTGTCAACGCCGGCAGCAAGAACGAGGTTCAACACCTGTTCTACTTCCGCCGGAAGAAGCGCGGCCCGGCCTGCTGAGAGGACATCACGTGGCGGTCGGCTGCTGAGCGACATGTTCAGCCCGGCCTGGGTCCTTGGGTGTAGGCAGCTCGGAAACAGGTGTCGGTAAGAGTACCGACACAGCAGTGTCTGGGGACCTGCGCCACCATGGGGCTGCGTGAGTTTCACGTGAAGAGCGGTGCTACAATCGACGTTACTTTCGGCTGAGACGAACCACGCATGTTCCACAAGATTCTCATAGCCAACCGCGGGGAGATCGCTGTCAGGATCATCCGCACCTGCCGGGAAATGGAGATCCCGACGGTTGCCGTGTATTCCGATGTCGACCGCACAGCGCTTCATGTTCGCATGGCGGATGAAGCGGTCCACATCGGTCCGGCGGCGGCGACCGAGAGCTACCTCGACATGGACCGGGTTCTCGACGCGGCCCGCTCGGTGGGCGCTGACGCTATCCATCCCGGGTATGGATTCCTGAGTGAGAATGCGACGTTTGCGCGGGCCTGTGCCTCAGCCGCAGTGAAGTTCATTGGCCCGAGTCCGGAGTCGATGGAGCTAATGGGATCGAAGACCCGAGCGCGGCAGGCGATGGAGCAAGCGGGAGTCCCGGTCGTGCCAGGCACGACGACGCCTGTGGAGAGCAGTGCCGGTGCGCTAGCCACGGCGGAAAAGATCGGCTTTCCCGTCATGTTGAAGGCGGCTGCCGGAGGCGGCGGAAAGGGCATGCGCCTCGTTCCCTCGGCCGCGGAGCTGCCGTCGTCACTGGAGCAAGCGCAGAGCGAGGCCGAGGGAGCGTTCGGCGACCGCGACGTATATATCGAAAAAGCAATTACGGACCCGAGGCACGTCGAGGTACAGATTCTGGCCGACGAGCACGGTGAGACAATTCATCTCGGAGAGCGAGAGTGCTCCCTGCAGAGGCGCCACCAGAAGGTGCTCGAAGAATCTCCCTCTCCATTGATCGAAGAGCATCCCGACATCCGCGAAAAGATCACCGCGACCGCGGTTCAAGCTGCCCAGGCGGCGAAGTACACCAACGCGGGGACGGTCGAGTTTCTGATGGACGCCGCATGCAACTTCTACTTCCTGGAGATGAACACGCGCCTCCAGGTCGAACACCCCGTGACCGAGTGGGTCACCGGCATCGACCTGGTCAAGGAGCAGATCCGCATCGCCGCCGGGGAAAAGCTTGGATACCGGCAGGATGAAGTCCGTCGGCGCGGCAGCGCGATCGAATGCCGCATTTACGCAGAAGATCCGCACAACCAGTTTTTTCCCTCCCCAGGGCGCATCACGATGCTGGAGCGCCCTTCCGGTCCCGGGGTGCGAGTCGACTCAGGAGCCTACCAAGGATGGACAGTCCCCCTCGAATACGACCCGCTCATCGCGAAGCTGATCGTGTGGGCGCCGACCCGAGGCGAGGCGATTCACCGGCTTCGTGGCGCGTTGGCGGAATACCACGTCGACGGCATCAAGACGACAGTAGGCTTCTTTCGCGACGTCCTACTTGACGAAGACTTCACCGCCGGCAGGATCGATACCGGCTTCATCGCGCGCTGGCTGGAACGGCGCTCCTCGGATTCGCAATCACCAGAAGATCACGAACGGGTAGCCGTGCTCACCGCGGCGGTACACTCGGCCCGGCGGTCGCGAGAGCTGGCGTCTCATCCATCGACGAACGGAAGCGCTTGGAAGATCTTGGGAAAGCGATCGATGCTCCGCTGATCGGCCAACGGTAGCGATATCCAGGAGAACTTTCGGAACCGATGAACCCCGGAGCGGCTGTTGCCCTGATCGCCAAGGCCGATACGCAGAAACCGGCAAACGGGATGGAACTGCTGACGAGCGTTAACGGCGCGGAGCGCAGAGTCAAGCTCGAGCCACAAGCTTCTGGCTCCAGCTACGAGTTTGAAGTCGGGACGAGTCGGGACCTGGCGGACGTCCAAGAGGTCGAACCAGGCGTTTACTCGGTTCTGATGGGCAGCCGCAGTTACGAGGTCAAGATCGAGGAGGCTGAGGGACACTATGTTGTTGCCGTTAATGGCGACCGTTTTGAGATAGCGGTCCAGGATCCGCGCCAACGGGGAAGAGAGGCAGGGGTGTCGGATGTCGAAGGTCCCCAGAAGGTCGCCTCGCCAATGCCCGGAAGGGTGGTCAAAGTAGAGGTCCAAGCGGGGGAGACCGTAGAGGCGGGGCAGGGATTGGTGGTCGTCGAAGCAATGAAGATGCAGAATGAGATCAAGTCGCCCAAGGCAGGTTCTGTGACGGCGGTATATGTAGAAGAAGGCGGATCCATCGGCGCCGGAGAGCCGATGGTTGTGATTGAGTAGGGGCAAGTCTCGTGGAAGCAAACCCTAACTGTCCGCATTGCGATGGCACCGGCTGGAAACAGGTCTCTCGCGACGGTGTCGTGGCCGTGGAGCGATGCGAGTGCCGGGAGCAAAGCCGCCAGCAGGCGATGGTTGGGAAGGCTCGCATCCCCGAGCGTTTTCGGCAAGCCAGCTTCGACAATTTCGTGCTTCCGGAGAAGCAAGAGAATCCCATCGCCAACGACAAACTTGCTCGAGCCATGGTGACCGCCAAGAGCTATGTGCGCGAGTACCCGTCACCTCCGAAGCTTGGGATCATGTTCCACGGAGCGACCGGCGTGGGGAAAACCCACCTTGCCTGTGCCGTTTTGCGCGAGCTGGCGGAGCGCGGATTCGAATGTCTCTTCTTCGACTACCAGGCCCTGCTGGAGCGGATCCGGCAAAGCTACGACGCCTCCGCTGGTTCTGGTGGTCAGCGAGAGTACCGCGAGGCGATGGAAACAGAGGTCGTCCTGCTCGACGATTTGGGATCGCACCGACCTAGCGATTGGGTTGAGGATACCATCACCGCCATCATCAACCACCGTTACAACGCCGGAAAGGCCTTGATTGTTACGACGAACCTGCCTGACTCGGAACTTGGCGACCAAACCGCACAGAAAGACCCGGTCTCCGGCCACTACCATGTGCGCGACACGCTCGGTGATCGAATTGGGTCACGTGCACGCTCGCGGGTCTATGAAATGTGCCACGTTGTCAAGATGGATACGCACGACTATCGGCTGCAGAAGCTGAGGCGATAGTGTGTTGCGCGAGCGAGCAAGCTAGGGGTCGTAGAGATCTACCCGAACGCCGTGGGCGACGATACTGTCGGATTGGCGCTTGTCTCGCAAGGCGTCTTCGATTAGTTCCGGCATCTGCAAGTAGTCCGGACGGATCACCCAAATGCGCGCGCTAGGGCGTCGCCGTACAGCGCCGGCGTAGTCGTCCGCGATAAAACGGCTCTCCTCTCCTTTCAAGTAGTAGAAGATGGGCGTCGTGGCCCAGTGACGGCGGAGAAAGATCCAATCGGACGCTTCGAGGTCATCCAGCAAGCCCAGCGCAGCGGTCTTGTAGTCGGCTGGTCCGGGAAAGGACAGGCTCGAGCGGACGCTTGTGGTGTGGGCGATCCCGAGAAGGACGAGTAGAACTCCCGCCCCGACCCTCGAGGCTTTCCGCTTCTTTGTCGTGACAAACGAGACGCCGTAGGCAAGCAGAATCAGCAAAAAGGGGGTAAACAGCAACATCGCTCGTGGCGCAAAAAACGGTACAAGTAGCGAAAGAGCAGCGATCAAGGACACCGGTACCGTAGCCATCAGAATTACCAGAAGACGATCGTGTTCGAGGTGCAAGCCCACGCGGGGCAGCCACAGAAAGCGGCTCGCTCTCCTCTCCGCAAAGAACTGGACGGACCACGCGAACGCGCAGGCGGCAAGAGGCAACAGCACCGTGGATCGCAATAACGTTGTTTTGTGAGGGAAGACCGCGGCGGCGGCGTTCACTGCGAATAGAATCACAACGCAGGATGCGACCGTGGCGATGCCCAGGACAATACGGGTCGGAGCTCGTGGCTCGTCGACTTGGGTGGCAGGGGTCTTTGTCTTCCGAGCAAGAACGCTGAACCCGAGCAACAAGAGAGCCAGCCAAGGCAAGATCGCACTCAACCAGATCAACCATTCTGGTGATGAGATAGCGATCGGGTTAGGCTCAAACAAGAAACCAAACGTTAAGTATCCCTTGACCGCGGCGAGGGGCCGGTCTCCCAGAAACATCGGACGGGCTTGATAAACGACCAGGGTCAGCAGCGGCGAAGCAGCAATGAAAAGAAGCACCTGCCCGCGCAGCAACGACCCGGACGGTTTTTCTTTTGCCAGTGTCATCAGCAGTGCCCATAGCATTTGCGTGACGAGAACCGCCCAGAAGTAGTGGAGAGTCAACAGTCCCGCACAAGTGACGCCAAGATAGAGCGCCGGCGGCCAGCGGCTCTTCCTTTGGTCTCTGACACTTCGGATCAGCAGCCATGTCGAGAGAAGAGACAGCATACAGGCCATCGCGTAAAAGCGCGCGGTCTGGGACCAAAAAAGATGGTGGCCGTTAAAGGCAAGGAATGCAGCGGCTAGGACTCCCGTGAGCCGGTCTTTCAACAGCGTTCCAAGAACATACATCAGGGCGATCGAGAACACCCCGAAGATCACGGCCTGCGCCCGGATGACAAAGAGACTGGTGCCGAACAGTTCTGCATAAGGGAGCATCAACACGTACCACAGCGGGCCATGGACGTCGTTGAGCGCCCATCTTAGGTTGGTCCAGAAGTCCAGCCGCGAAGTCGGGTCGCTGACGTGGTCGGGATATCCAATGCCGGGGAAGTAGCTCTCGACGTGGCTGAAACTGCGCTCATCGAGGTCGCAGATTCGGACCCAACTCCCCAGGAGCAAGATTAACAGCAGGACCAGCAGCCACTTTCTGGAGGCAGGGGGGGACTCTCGACCGGATGGGCCGAATTCAGGTAACGTTGGCACGTTTCGAATGCGGCCTCGGGCAAACTCGAGACAGACACCGGCAGAGGCTTGTTGCGAGCCGGCGCCAAGCTTGACAATGTCGGCCGCCAGGAGCCAAGCAACCCTCAGACGAGCGACACCACCAGGTAAAAGCGCACTCTCTACTCGGACTCGACTGGCAGCCCCGACGCTTTCCATGCCCGCCAGCCACCGGCTAAAGAATACACGTTGCGGTAGCCCATCTTTTCGAGTGCGTCGGCGGCAAGCGCGGAGCGAAAACCGCCTCCGCAATAAAGGACGATCTTCTTCGAGGGGTCCGGTATCGTCTTTTCGATGTCGCGCTCGATGACGCCCTTCCCGAGATGAATGGCGCCGGCTGCATGGCCAGCCGTCCATTCCGACTCTTCACGTGTGTCGACTAGGACGAAGTCGGCAGCGTCGTCGAGGTCGTTCCTTACTTCGTCCGCTGTAGTTTCTTGAATACGCGACTTGGCATCTTCGACGAGCTGTAAAAACTTCGGGGCATGGGTCATCGGCTTGTATCCTCGAGATGGCCATTTTCCCACAGCAAGGGGGTGCCGGAACGGCTAGTTGGGCGAGAGACCGAGACTTACCTCAGGGTGGTTGCGTCGCTGGTGGGGCTAGAACCCCGAGGGCACGGGGTCCCGCGGCATGCCGCGTCCCTACCCAGTAGGAGAGGTGGCGCTCGCGGGCGGCTGTGTCACCCCACGGGGGTTGGAGTCTTTACAAACGCTCGGTGCGTTTCGTGCGGACGTCCTTTCTATGGCCGCGCTGGCGCTCGGAGCGGCGCGTGTCGGGTTCAATGGACAGCGTGACCTTCGACCGGTCACGTATGACTTCAAGGGCGATTGCCTCGTCTCGATCTGCACGGCGAATCGCTTCCCTCAGTTCACCCGAGTCGCTGACGGGCTTGCCATCGAGCGCGACGATGATGTCTCCCGCCTTGAGTTGAGCCCGCTCCCCGGGCGTGTTTCGCTCCACGGAACGAACCAGTAGTCCCTTTTCGACACCAAAGTACTCGGCGAGTTGTCCCTCGACCGATTCCACTTCCGCCCCAAGGAAACGGTTCCTCATCACCATGTGAGGACGGGGCAGATCAAAGCCAAAGCCGCGCCATCCCCAGTCGAAGCCTGGCACACGGAACTCGCAGCCCGGCTCATCCTCATCGCAGAACCAGGACCGATAGGGAGGGCGGTGCTTGCGTTCGCCAATAGTAGCCTGAAGATCGAGTGCAGACCCCTCCCGCAGCACCTTTAGCTTCACCTTGCGTCCGACAGGAGTCTCTTTCACAAGCCGCACAAGATGTTCGACTCCCATTACATGCTGCCCGGCGTATTCGAGTACAACGTCTCCCTTTTCTATCCCGGCACGCTCGGCAGGGCTGTCAGCGGCCACGTTGCTGATTTCGACACCATACGCTTCTCCCGTGCCGAGATCCGCGGCGCTGTCTTCGTTGATTTCGAGGAGTCCGACGCCCAGATAGCTTCCGCCTAATCCCACGGCCTGGTGAAAGAAGACCCCTGCTCCGCCATGCGGCGGCGGAGGCTGGGGTGCCGGCTGGCCCGGTAGTGAACCGAGCGTTAGTAACAAAGCAAAAAAAGGAAGTGCCAGAATTCGCATGATCTTGTACCTCCTAATCAAGTCTTTGGTCCTTGCCCCATCCCCAACACTTACTTTGGCGGCTGTCGTCTGCGGATCTGAATCCTGCCGCCTGTGTTTTGGATGCTGAGCAAGGGACCGCCACCATTAAGATTTCCAGCTGCGCGGACTACGCCGGGACCATAGCCGTCCCCAGCTCGCTGCACAGCTATACCGCTGAATTCGCTGACGATGCGGTTTAGTTGATTCGCAAGATCAACGGTAGCTTCGACCGTTACGGCCAGGGATTCTGGAAGAAACACGACGATCCTGCCACCGAGAGTTTCCAGCTGGCACTCCTTCAACGGTCGTCCGCCCAGAAAATGAGCTTGAATACTGCCGGCGGCGGTCGCCGCTCGGACAGCTCCCGCTACGTCGTAGAGACGTATGTTGCCGTTACCGGTTTCGACCCGCACGCCGGAAGGAGCCGAACCGATCTTGATAGAGCCTCCGGCGGTATCGGCGCTTACCGATCCGGAGACCTGGCCGATCTCAATCGAGCCCCCGGAGGTTCCGGCTACGACGTTGCCGCCAACCTTTTGCGCGTGGATATTCCCCGCCAGCGTCTCGGCGTGCAGCGTCCCTTTGACTTCTCCGGCTCGAATGCCGCCGCCACTGGTTGTAAGGATTGCAGCGCCTCCGGCCTTTGCCAGTTCGATGAAGCCTCCCGCAGTTTCGCAGCGGACGTCGCCCCCCACCGAACCGAGACGAATGAAGCCCCCGGCCGTTGCGGCATGTACATCTCCGCCGATATCTTCCATTTCGATCGCTCCGCCGGCGGTTTCAGCTTTAACGCTCCCGGCCACGCCCGTCACCTTGAGCGCGCCTCCACTTTCTAAGCTGGTTTGTAGCGTCGAGGCAGGAACGGAAATCAACGCACTGGCGGTGAAATTGCACTGATAACAGTTGGGAGCGATCACACTCACAACCGCTGTGTCACCCTGTAGCGCAGCCTTCACACGAGCCGAACCCAATAACTGCGCGGCCTCATGCCGGCTCCTTGCTCGGAGCTTCTTGACCAGCTTGTAGCCAACCTTTTTCCATTCACCCCCCGTAACGGTGATGTGGCCCGTTAAGCTGACACGGAGCCGTGTTCCAGCCGGCAGGGAACCCTCTTCGGTTTGGACCCAGTAACGGCCCTGCTTTTCCACTGGGCTGACCGTCTGCGCCGGCAGTGCCTGCGCCAGCGCCACTGAAGCCAAGGTCCACACGAGTTGGTGCGCAGTGTTCACGCCTGGGGCCTTCTTGCCCCTTGGCCTAGTGCTTGGTTGCATGAATTTACAATGGGTCATAGGCAAGCAATCCCTGGACCGCTCCCTCACGGTCGCGGCTCGGAAGGCGATAGGCGATCCCCGTCGCATCAAAAGCGATCCTCCGAAGCGTTGAGCTCACGCAGCGTTCTGCGACACTTTAGTCGCACGTAATCGTTTTGGTCGCTCTCCACTAATTCCTGCAGCAGACCGATCAACTCCCGGTCGGGTATCTGGCTAAGCGAGTCGATTACCTGTATCCGCATCCCGGGAGTCTCGTCATGCCGAAGCACCTGCTTTAAGGCCTGGCGGATATCGGGTTCGGCGTGATGGACTCGGAGCGCCTCAAAGGCCTTGAGGCGTACTCCCGGGTTGCGGTCGCGGACCATGGCTTCCCGCAGGGCCGTGCGCACTTCGCGGTCGTCGACCCTGTGTCGCAGTGCGTCGAGGGTCTCCAGACGCACGCCGGAGTTGGGGTAGTTCCGCACTGTCGAGATGAGCAAGCGGCGGATGTGGGGGTCTTGTGGCGCCCCGGAAACGGTTCGGCGAGTAGTTTCCTCCAGGATGATCTCTACCCTTCCACCGTCGGGGTTCAGTTCTACCGATTGAATCTCTCCCACGGACGTTTCCAAAGGAATCAGCGACGCTGACCGACTATCTGACCGATATGCCTCTCCGACGGGAGCGTCGACACTCGCTCTCCCAAAATAGAATCCCACGGCTATGAGTATGAGGGCGGCCACGGGTTGCCACGCCCTGGGAGTCGAACCAAACACGCGTAAGAGGTCTGCCCACGCCGGCAGCCAACCTGCACCGCGAGATATATCTTCCTGCTGCTGGTAGACGCTTCGCATCAGATCATGACGGCACTCGGCCAGCATGGCGTCGGAAGGGTCCGCTGAGCGCCGCTGATCCAGACAGCCCAGAAGGCGGCGCTCCTGTTCCAGAACGCGGGAGCAGCTCGGGCACGACTCCAGATGCTCCTGGAGGGCTTCGTGCTCCCGCTCTTCCAATTCGTTGTAGAGGTAAAGGAGGAGGTTGTCTTTGACTTTTTCGCAGTTCATGCCATGGTTTCTCCTAGTGCCCTGCGCAGCTTACGGGTAGCGCGAAACAGGCAGTTCTTGGCAGCTTCTTCGCTGATCTCTAGAATCTCGCCGATGGCGCGCAGCCGCAGGCCCTCGTAGTGCTTCAGCTCGAACACCGCGCGTTCCTTGGGCGAAAGGGTCTCGATGGCGCGGTCGATGTGATCGGCGAGTTCGTGGCCGGCCACTACGCGAGCCGGGTCACTCTCGGGGTGCTCGTCACGCGCCTTCTCGAGGGGGCCGGGACCATCACCCGGAGCCTCATTACTCATCATGTGCTCGCGGCGCACGTTCTTGCGACGTAGCAGGTCGAGGCAGACGTTGCTGGCGATGCGGTAGAGCCAGGTCCCGAAGGCGCACTGGAACCGAAAGGTGTCAAGACGACGATAGGCCCTGAGGAATGTTTCTTGGTAAGCGTCCCGGGCGTCTTCCTTCGACCGCAGCAGATTCATGGTGACGCGCAAGACGTTTCGGTCGTGCAGCCGTACGAGCTGCTCGAAAGCATTATGGTCCCGATCCTGCGCGGCCCGAATCAGAGCGGTCTCGCTGATGTGAGCCGCTTGGGGGCGGCTCGCCGCACTAAGAGTCTCCACCGTCGCTGCCTGCAAATAGTTTAGACGTGCGAGACTTAATTGGGTTAGGTGGCTGGAATTGCACAAAAGCCTGGGGTTCACCACGTTGTAGGATAGGTGACATTACCGGGATTCCCTACGGGATTGTGCCAATTCTAGGGTCGGCTGAAGGGTCCGCACACTGAGAGGTAGTAATGAACTGCCCGGTCACCGGTGAGGTGTGAGTTCCAAGATTGTCGGGGGGTCGGTTGTGAGTGCCTGAGTTGAATTTCCGGAAAAAGGGGAAAGTGTGCAATGGCCGATGAGTTAGCAGGAGCTGAGTTGGACCCTCAACCGCGGAAGCCGAGGAAGAAATCTCGGGTCTTTGACGTTGTGGCGGTTGCTGTTATGGTCTTCGCCGTCGCATTCGCGGTCTACCACCGCGTGCCGAAGTTTCGACTCATGACGCTCATTGCCGCCGGCCGCAGCCCGGTCTGCTCGGTCCGCCAAGCGATGAACTCTCACGAAACGGTGCGCCAGCATTACGACCGTATTGATCGTGTGACAAGCGCGAGCCGCGTCATCGAGGAGGATTCCGAGGGTTTCGAGCTTTGGGAAACTCCGAAGGGACGGTTCTGGGTGCCTTCCGGAGCAGCCGAGACGATGATCTGGGTCGCCGCCAAGCATGAAGGCGACATGTACAACCCGCCGAACCCAAGCGTCCGCCCTGGGGACATTGTTCTTGACTGCGGAGCGCATGTCGGGGTCTTCGCCCGAGAAGCCCTGGCCGCCGGTGCGGACCTTGTGGTCGCCATCGAGCCCGCACCCCGCACTCTGGTCGCTTTGAAGAGGAATCTGGCCGACGAGATCGAGGCGGGCCGGGTGATCGTCTACGAAAAAGGGGTTTGGGACAAAGAAGAAGTGTTGGCGTTCTACTCCGACGACGACTCCGCACTAAGCCGGGTCATGCACACCCATGAAGAACACGATCTGGGAACCCAAGTCCCACTCACGACCATCGATAGGATCGTCGAAGAGCTAGAACTCGAGCGAGTCGACTTCATCAAGATGGATATCGAGGGTGCGGAACAGAAGGCGCTGGTGGGTGCGCGAAATACCCTCGCCAAACTCAAGCCGCGCCTAGCACTCGCCGGATACCACCTCGAAGACGATCAGACTAAGATCCCCGAGATTGTGCTCGCTGCGCAGCCGGACTACGACATGAAGTGCGGGCTTTGCTCTGAGAAAGACTACTGGATCGTTCCCGCTGTCTTATACTTCCGCTAAGCGGAGGGCTGGCTTTAATCAGGAACCGACACCGGCCCAGCTAAGCTGAACCGTTTGCGTGAAAGAGCTGACCTGCCCCGGAAGCGAACCGGGTTTTCGACAGCCCGCTGGCTTCCCCTCACCTTTGTAGGGGCAGTTCCTTAGTCTTGATGATCTTCCGTACTCCTAGGGTCAGCACCGGCACCACATAAACCAGCAGGACGCCCCACGTGGCCGTTCCATAGCCCTGCGCAACTAGGTTGATCAGGCCGAATCGGGCAAGCCCCGAGGCAACCGCCAACAACAGCACGGCGACCAAGGGACGCAAGTACGGGACCATCTGAAGCCTTCGCTCACCGTAGGCACCCGCGATCCTTTCGTTGAACGCATGGATCAACCCGGTGCCGGACTCGACGAGCGTGCCTAGCAGTACGATCTGGAAGGTGAACTGGAAAAGCCTCGATCCGAGGACTTCCAGCACGTGATTGACCGGAACCGTGTGCTCCAATATCCCCGGATGTTGACTCACCATGGCGAGGTAAAAGAAGAAACCGGGGATGATTCCGATCGGTCCTGCCAGCAACCCCGCGCTGATGGCTTCCTTTCGAGTCTGTTGGTGCCGAACACAAAACAGGAGGGCAGGAATGATCACCAAGTTATAGGCAGCGTACTTGATCCCCGACACGAACCACCCTGGTTTGACTTCCTCCGCGACTAGGCCGGAGACGCCCCCGCCGCCCAACTGGGACAGACTCCAAACGAAGAAAACGAAGTAGACGACGTATAGGACAAAAGACCACATCGAGAAGAATTTTTCGATGAGCGGGGTGCCCTGGAAGACGAGAAAGCCGACACCAGCCATCATGCCAATGACACCCGCGTAGTAGGGAAGCGAGAGGGTCTCCTCGACGATGCTTCCGCCCGCCGCGGCGATGACCGCCAGCCCGAGAAGCATCATGACCAGAAAGCAGACTTCGAAAAGAACCCACCCCCGACCTAGCAACTGCTGCGCGAAGGTGCGGTAGTCATAAGAGTGGGTCGTACGCGCCAATTCAAATGTCACGGCGCACACGGCGCACCAGATCACCGTGGAAACGAAGAGCATCCCCAACAGCCCGCCCAGCGGGCCGTATTGCAGGAAGAACTCGACCAGCTCGCGTCCCGTGCCGTAACCCCCGCCTATGACCATCGACTGAAAGACGAAACCCGGAAGGAAGTACTTCTTAAATCGGGGAGACTCGAACATAGGACTTCCTCAAAAGTTGACGCCGGCCCTAGTGGGTTGACGAGATCTTCGCCCTCGCTGGACCAGCAGACGAAGACGTGAGTCTACAACGTTTCGCTCCCCTACCACAGTAAGAACATAGAGACTCCTGTCCGGCGCGACAACCCAGCGGTTGAAAGCATGCTGCAACATCTACGTATGTCCATTGTTCGGCACGGAGATAAGTTCGCGTCGTGTTCCCCACCGGAACTGTTTACAATAACGACCAGTAAGATGAACATGATGTTCAACCAGCGTAAGTGACGCAGGGACGAGCTGACAGGCTTGCCCTGGCACTGACTCGCACCCTGCGCTGGGTTACAGGAGCGATCACACGGTGGCGACCGCCGAATTCGACAAGCCCGCGGGCCGGATGCCGCTCACTACGGGTCCCATAACACCCTTCCCTGATACCGGCATGCCGGAGGCGGAGGTTATCGCGGCGGTCCGGGCCCTGGCCGGGCAGAATCCATACCCACTCCAGCAGGACTTCGGCAACTCGTACTCCGGCATGCCGCACCCCGTAACGCACCAGCTCGACGAGATGATGCGCGGCACTTACTTCGTCGAGTGGGCGGCGGAACAGCAGCCCGGCACCCTGGCGATCGAGCGCGAGGCCGTGCGGATGATGGCGTCGCTGCTCGGCCGGCCGTCCGCCGCCGGGTTTGTCACCACCGGGGGGACGGAGTCCAACCTCGCCTCGATGCGGCTGGCTCGGAACCGCGGCGGGCAGGCAGAGCCTGAGATCATTGCGCCGGTTTCCATGCATTTCAGCTTCCGGCTTGGTTCGGAGCTGATGGGGATCCGCCTCGTCGAGGTCGATGTCGACGACGATACCCATCAACCTCACATCGAAGATGTCGAGAAGGCGATCACGCCGCGCACGGTCGGGCTGGTTTGTTCCGCCCCGGGCGGCAGCTTCGGCGTGGTCGATCCGGTCGAGGCCTTCGCCGATCTCGCCTACCGCAAGGGGCTGTGGCTGCACGTCGACGCCGCCTTCGGCGGGTTCATCCTTCCCTTCATGCGCGACCTCGGCCATCCGATCGAGCCGTTTGATTTCTCGCTGCCCGGCGTGTCTTCGATGATGACCGACGGCCACAAGCTCGGCCTGATGCCGATCGCGACCGGGTTCTTCCTGGTGCGCGAGCCCGACATGTTCGACGCGATCCCCACCGATTTGACCTTCATCCATACAACTTCGTCCACGAAGCCGGGCAGCCGAGCCGCATCCGCCTGGGCGGTCATGAAGCACCTAGGCCGAGAGGGCTACCGGCGCTCGACGGCCCATGTCCTGGAGCTTGCCAAAACGATAGCGGCCGGCGTGACCGAGATCCCGGGCATCGACCTGATCGTCCCACCCTTTATCTCGATCGTGGCGATCACCTCAACGACGGTCGACCTCTCCGATGTCCATCAGTTGCTGGTCGAGGGCGGCTGGGGTCAAAGCTACGGCGAGCATCGCGGCAGGCCGTACATCCGTCTGTCGATCCATCCTTCGCGCGACATGGAGCACGCCCAGGGGTTCGTCCGCGCCTTTGCCGAAGCCACTACAAAGGCACGCCGCCGCTAAATTGCCGTGCGCGATGTCGCGACATGTGTCTGAATGAGTAGCCCCAATACTCGTCAGATAGTACAAGCGAGGCCGCGAACCGCTTTAGGAGAGTAGCCCACGCTGGGGCCGTCGGGCAGACCCTGGGCCTTGATGAGCACTTTCCTGCGCCCCTACGGGGCTTGTTCGCTTGCACATACCGAACCCACGGTTTCGCCTAACGGCTCCACCGTGGGCTATTATCCTGCGCCCCCTTCGGGGGCTAAAGCACACTAGGTGACGAGTATTGTGACTAGCCCGCTTTTCTCACCAGCCGAGGTCGAAGGACGCGACCAGCCCGCGAAACACCCTGTAAGTGACCGCAACAAAAGGCGTTATAAGGAATTGGCTTTGTTTGGTAATTCTGTTGCTCGATAGTTGCTCACGGACGCGGACGAGCGAGGCGCGGCCGACCTCGATGCGATCCTTGGATTCGATGAGGTTGAGCATCGCTTCGACGGCCCGGGACGCACCGTGTTGCAGACGCAGCGAGGCGTGGGAGAGAGCTTCCTCGCGGAGCTGGCGCAATTTGGTTTGAAAACCTTCGTCATCACGCAGCCAACGGCGAATGCTGCTCTCGCCGACGCCAGCCGTGCGAGCGGCGGCCACGATGGAACGGGCATCCACTAAGGCCACGAGAGCACGGTGTTGAGATGGCGTGACGCCGTCTCGCCGCGAGCGGTTATTAGAGCGGATTGGAGCGGATTGGAGCGGATTGGAGCGGATTGGAGCGGATTATCGCTAAAACTCTTTCCCATCAACCGAGGACCCCCTTCTCTATTTCGAGCATACAAGACAAGACCAAGGGTTTTGCCGCTTCGGGGACCTATGTTGTTGATTCTGTTGGGTTGGAATGTTGTGACTAATTGGGGCGGCGGTCAGCGGATGTGGGGTTGTTTACGGTGCGGAGAAAAAGGCCGCGGATCTCGCGGACAAGCGATATGCTGAGAGAAGAGTCACCCGTGTGGTGCCCGCCTAGATTCGCGCTACGGGACTGTCCCGGTTTTCCGGTTTCCGGTTTCCGGTTCTACGGTCGGGGGGCCAACAGGAAAAAACCCGACCATCTTCGTGGCGCGGACGAGATTCGCTTGGTTGCCTGTCCCTATTCCCTAATTCACCGGCCGCGACGCCAGGAGCCCATGGTAAAAGTGAACGTCGCGAAAAATCGGGTACAGGAAGCCAATTCGCTTGAGGCAACGGCCGCAAGTCTCGGCAAAACTACCGCCGAGCCATGCGCTACGGGGCTGGACCGCTCCCTCACGGTCGCGGCTCGGAAGGCTCTGTGAACAAACCACTTCAGGGCCAGGCAGGTGACCGTGTGATGCTTCGGGAAAGGCCTACTTAAATACGCGAACTTATGGAAGTAGGTTCACTATGCGATTGCTTGGGTATACCGATCGATTGAGCGTGGCTCCGGGGGAGTCCATCCGCTTTATGGTCAGCTGCGATCACCCTGAGTATGACGCACGGCTGGTGCGGCTCATTCATGGCGACACCAACCCCGAGGGGCCGGGCTTCAAGCAGGAGGTCGTGCCATCGGCGATCGACGGATCGAAGCCCGGTAAGCACGAAGAGATCCGCAGCGGCTCGTATGCGCAGGTTCCGCTGACTGGCGTGACGCTGGAGGGGGCAGTCACCTTCTTCGCTTTTGTCCAGCCGACGAACCCCGACGCCGGTGAGCAAACCATCGCGAGCATGGGCAATCCGTACGCCGGTGCCGGCTGGGCCCTCGCCGTTTCGGACGAGGCGACGCTAGAGCTTGTCCTGGGAGCAGGAGAGTCCTCGCAACCCGTGCGCGTTTCCGCCGGTCGACTGCGGCGTTGGGAGTGGTACGCCGTCGCGCTCGCGGTCGATCGAAAGATGGGCACGGCGACTGTTTGGCAGCAACCGGTTCGCCCCTGGCCCGGCGACGAGACACCGCCGGTGTCGATCTCGCTGGATGGGGGTATCGGCGCTCCCTCGGACGCGCCGCTCGTCCTCGCCGGCATCCTGGACGCCGATGGCCGCACCAGCCGCCATCTCGACGGTCGCATCGACCGGCCGCGTTTCTTCAGTCGTTCACTCAGCGTCGCCGAGCTGGCACGACTCGCTGCCGCCCCGGACGACCTCGACGGCCTGGGAGCGGATGTCATCGGAGCTTGGGACTTCAGCCAGGATGTGGACTCCGACGTCGCCAAGGATGTGTCGGGCAACAGTCGAAATGGGCGCGTCGTGAACATGCCGGGCCGTGCCGTTACCGGCCACAACTTTAGCGGCAAAGAGACCTGCTTCCGGCTCGCTCCCAAGGAGTACGGAGCGATCCACTTTCACCGCGACGACCTCGCGGACGCCGGCTGGGGGGTCGATTTCGAACTCGAGATCCCCAACGAGCTGCCGAGCGGAGTCTATGCCGCCTGGCTTCAAGCCGGTTCCGACGAAGATTACCTGCCGTTCATCGTGCGGCCGCCGCGCGGCGCCACCGGCTCGAAAATAGCGGTTCTCATGTCGACGATGACGTACGTTTGCTACTCGAATTTCACCGATATCGGAGTGGGCGCCTGGCAGGAGGGCGCGACCGGGAGTTGGGCGTCGGCAACGCCCTACGCCGACCCGACTCTGTTTCGCGACGTTTACCGTTACATCGACGAGAACGCACTCTACGGCCTCTATGATCGCCATCTCGACGGTTCCGGGGTGATGTATGGCTCCTACCTCAAGCCGGTCCTCACCATGCGCCCCAAATTCCGCTACCGGGTCATGGCAACCCCACCCCGTTTCCCAGCCGACCTCTATCTGGTCGACTGGCTCCAGGCGAAGGGGATCGAGGCTGACTTCATTACCGACCACGACCTGAACGCCGAGGGGCCGGAGCTTCTCCGCAACTACAACGTCGTTATCTCCTGCTCTCACCATGAGTATTGGACCGGAGGTATGCTCGACTCGCTCGAGACTTATCTCGACGAGGGCGGCCGCTTCATGTACCTATCCGGGAATGGCCTTTTCGGCGTCGTGAGCGTCGATCCGGCGCGGCCGCACAAGATGGAGCTGCGCCGCTGGGGAACGAGCTGGCCGTTCGAGGTCCATCCGGCCGAGCGGTACCACAGCATGACTGGCGAGCCGGGCGGGACGTGGCGCAACCGCGGTCGACCCCCGAACCGGATCGTGGGCGTGGGGATGGCCGGAGCCGGGTTCGAAGACGGCGTCCCCTTCAAGCGGATGCCCGATAGCCGCGACCCGCGCGCCGCTTTCATCTTCGAGGGGATCGGTGACGAAGAACTCATCGGCGACCACCCCTCGCTCCAGGTCCGCTGGGGCGCTGCCGGATACGAATTCGATCGCTACGAGCCGGAGCTCGGTTCGCCTGAGACTACGCTCCTGCTGGCATCGTCGATCGGCTTCAAGACCCAATTTGCGAATGCCACGATCGACGAAGATCTCTGGTTCGCCGGCGGACGTGATGGTGCACGCGTCAGCGACCCGCAGCAAGCCGGCGAGCCGCACCGCTTCGTGCGGGCCGATATTACCTACACGGACTACCCGAGGGGCGGCGCGGTCTTCGCCGCCGGATCGATCTGCTGGCGCGGCTGCCTGTCGTGGAACGGCTACGACAACACGGTCTCGAGGGTTACCGAGAATGTCCTCCGGCGATTTGCCCAGGACCGCGGAACGCCGCCTTCCGCGGGTCGCACATAGCGCCGGGACAAATCCATGCCCCAATCGGCCTTGCCGCGCTGAAACCAGATCCGTCCTCTTCGCATCAATCCAATGGAGGGTTCTCATGAGACTAGTGTAGTGCCATATAAATAACTGGACAATAACACCCTTTTCACGGTAGGATGGTTATCCTCGCCAAAGTCGAGCGCGCCGCCAAAACCCACGCCATTGTCCAGAACCGTTAGTGGCACTACACTAGCGGGGACGACGGTCACCGTGGCCGATAGCGAGGGCAACCAGGTTGTGGCTGCGCTGTCCCCCGACCATGTCGATCTCAGCGCGCTGTCTTCGTTGTTTTTCGTCTCTCCCCCGCAGATCAACTTCTTGATTCCAGCTGGGATAGTGCCCGGACTTGCCACGGTGACTGTGACCGATGCCAACGGCCAAAGCTCCACGAACTTCATTGTGGTTTCGACCGTTGCGCCGGCCCTGTTCTCGGCCGCGGCCAGCGGGAGCGGAGTAGCCGCGGCGCGCTTTCTCCGCGCAGCCGCCGATGGCTCACGATCGGGAGGCCTGATCTACGATCCCAGCACCCTGCAGGCCGTCCCGCTGGACCTGGGTCCGGAAGGAGACATTGTGTTTCTAGAGCTGTTCGGTACGGGCATGCGGGGTTTGACGTCCGGCGCAAGCGCCACGATTGGTGGCGAGGGCATACAAGTATTTGGCCCTGTAGCCCACAGCACCTTCGAGGGCCTGGATCAGGCCAATATCGGGGCCATACCTCGGAGTCTGATCGGAGCCGGCGAGGTGGACATCGTCCTGACGGTCGACGGTCTCGAGACCAACGCGGTCACGGTCACGATTCAGTAAGAGGCCGATCCTGACGGGGCGAGGCGGGCAGCCTAGCCCGACTTTGCGAAGCGCCGGCAGTAAGTGACTGGTTACGCTCCGCTGACCTGGTCGCGTGGCGGGAAACAGGCTTGTCCCATCCGGCCGTCTTCGCTCGATCTTGGCTTGTCGTCTGTTACAATGGGCCGTTCCTAGGACCTTAGTCCGCTTGATTAACTAAGGAGAAACAGATGTCCATCGCGAAATCCTTGCTGCCGGAAATCGATCAAGAAACAGCGACTACGAAACGAGTCCTCGAACGTGTTCCGGAAGATAAGCTGTCGTCGAAGCCTCACGAGAAATCCTTTTCGTTGGGCCAGTTGGCGTTGCATGTGGCGACGGCCCCGGGGCAAGTTGTGGGTTTGGTGACTCCGGACGAGTTGGACCTGGAACAGTCTGGTTCGTTTGAGCAACGTGAAGCCGAATCCAGAGAAGAGGTGCTGGCCGCGCTCGAGGAAAGCGTGGCGAACGCCAAGCAATACTTGAGCGGTCTCGGAGACGAGGCAGCTATGGCTACCTGGAAGCTGGTGGCGGGCGAGAGCGAAGTGATGGCGGCTCCCCGCATCGGCATGATCCGCTCGCTGATGCTCAACCACTGGTATCACCACCGCGGCCAGTTGTCGGTTTACCTGCGTCTACTCGATGTGCCCGTGCCGTCGATCTACGGCCCCAGCGCGGACGAAAACCCTTTCGCGCATTAGGACAGAGCGGCGGTAGCGAGGCGATCCTGTCATGGGTTGACATGAGCGTCGACCCGGCAGCTGAGAGCTCGTGCCACCAACGGCTGAGGAATCACCTCGTACGGTAAAGCCCTCGAGCTAGGATTTCGCTCGCGACGGCTTCAGGGACGAACGGCTCCCACGGCTTCCCTTCCTCGATCGCTTGGCGAACGGCCGAAGAGGACACCTGGTCAAGCGAGGTTGGCAGTTCAACGGCGTGGATACGGCCCCGATACTCCTCGGGTGGGCTGTAGGTTCCTTGGCGGGAAGCGACCAAGAGCTGGAACTCCTCGAGCTGGCTTGCGAACGAAGGCCCGTCGCCGTAATCCCAATTGGCGATGCGCAGGGCGGCATCCCGTCCGCAGAGCAAAAACAGTTCGACTGAAGGATGGTAGGATTCGCTAAACGAGCGGGCGATCTCGATGAAGAGCCCGCCTTCTGACGAGGCGATGGCGAAGCTCGGCGAGCCACGGAGCGCAACCTCGAGCAGCGCCAGGCGGTCTTCGAACGACGCTCCGACGAAGTCTTTGTGTGGGAAGACCCGTGGCACGAGAAAAGCTACCTGGTTTAACCGGTGTTGGTTCTGGGCTGCGCGCGCCAGGGCGAGGTGGGCGTTGGTAGGCGGATTGAACGCGCCGGGAAAGACGCCGAGACGCCCCTGGGTCACCGCGCTGCCCTTGTGGAATTGGAGCATGCTACGGTTCCCGGAAAAGCGAGCCGACCCCGAACCGAATTGGGCACGAACGGGTACGCGGCGAGGGATCGTTACAGCGCTGCTCCTACCAACGCAGCTACTGTACTAGATCGAGCGCGAGGTCAATCGGTTCGGGCTGAGTGGCCGAGATCCGGAAGGCATCTTCGACCAGTTGGACCCCATCCTGCAGATTCGTCTCGTCGGTGTAGTAAAGAGCGCAGAGGCGAGAGCCTTCCATAACTTCGTCCCCGACCTTTGACTGTAGGATAACGCCCACAGCCGGATCGATAGTGTCATCCATAGCGTCTCGACCGGCTCCAAGGAGGGCGGCGGCGTGCCCAATGTCGTCGGCATTAATGCGGCTGACGAAACCGGCTCGGGGTGACGAAATGATGTGCTCGCCGCTGGCGTTCGGGAGCAGCTCGAACTCTTGGAGGACGTTCGGGTCGCCGCCCTGCGCCTCGATGACGGCTTGCAGCTTCGCAAACGCGGAGCCGTCGGCGAGGAGCTGCTGCGCCTGATCGCGGGCACTCTCGAGGGAACGAGACGGTTCGCCCAAGTAGATCATGCGAGCAGCAATCTCGACGGAAAGGCCGACCAAGTCGGCAGGGCCTTGTCCTTGGAGGGTCTGCGAGACCTCCATGACCTCGAGAGCGTTACCAATCGTGAATCCCAGCGGCTGATTCATGTCCGTCAGCAGGGCTTGCATCCGCACGTCCATGCGACGCCCGATGGTGATCATCAACTCCGCCAGGCGGCGGGCTTCGGCGCGGTCGCGAATCAGCGAGCCTCGACCGACCTTGACGTCGAGGACCAGCCCGTCGATGCCCTCGGCCAGCTTTTTGGACATAATCGAGGCGGCAATCAGCTCCAAACAATTGGTCGTTGCCGTGGCGTCCCGCAGGGCGAATAGCTTTTTGTCGGCCGGCGCCAACTCGTTCGTCTGACCGGTAAACGCCAAGCCGTGGGTAGAGACGGTCTGCCGGAATTCGGCCAGCGGCAACTCCGTCCGAAATCCCGGTATGGCCTGCAACTTGTCGAGGGTGCCGCCGGTATGGCCCATGCCGCGATCGGTAATCGCGGGAACCGCAATGCCGGCGGCGGCGGCGATCGGAGAGGCGATGAGAGTGATCTTGTCTCCCACTCCACCGGTCGAGTGCTTATCAACTTTCGGTTGTGGGATATCGCTCAGGTCCACTTGAAGGCCGCACTTCAGCATGGCGGACGTAAGGGCGGCCGCTTCGGTGTCGCTGAAACCGTTGCAGGAGCCAGCCATCATGAAGGCGGCCATCTGATAATCCCTGATCTCGCCCCGAGCATAACTGCTCATAAGCTGCTCAAACTCTTCGAAGGTAACCTCTTCGCCATCGGTCTTGCGGCGAATTAGGTCGACAATTCTGGTCATCGGTGCACACAATCCCCGCGCTTTCCCAGATGGAGAAAGCTACGGCCACTTGAGCTAATGGGTGTAGATCAGTTCAGCCTAACATTGACTAGGTTAGAGCGCAAGGAATTGCGGGCTGTTTGTGACTGCTAGAACGTTACTTAGGGCGATCCCGAGCGGGGTGCCCGGGCTGCGGCGCGGCATCGAACACCCACTTGCGAGTCCCTTTTCCCGCCGTGGCGCTCAAGTTGGTCAGATCGTAAGGGGAGGGATCGGCACGCGATATCGCCCCGCAAAGACATCCTCGAAAAGTTTCAGGAGCTCCCGCTGGATTTTCCCGTTGGAGGCGGCTAGGTGCGGGCCTGCCAGTTCATAGGGCGCTCCCTTCATGTCCTCATAGGTTCCTCCGGCTTCCCGAATCATCAGCAGTCCCGCAGCGACATCCCAGGCGTTGAGGTTGAACTCCCAAAACCCGTCCAAGCGGCCACTCGCTACCGAGCACAGGTCCAGCGCGGCTGAGCCTGCTCGCCTCACCCCATGGGTGAACATGCACACCTGGTGGAAAAAGTAGACGTTGATGTCAGCGTGTCTTTTGGGGCTCGCAAACCCGGTCGCGATCAAGCTTTCCTTCAGAGATTCGCGATTGGAAACTTGAATGCGGCGGCTATTGAGATAGGCTCCCGAGCCTCGCTCGGCGCTAAACAGTTCCTCGCGCAGTGGGTCGTAGACAGCACCGGCAACCATCTCAGCCCGGAACGCAAGGCCGATGCTGACGCAAAAGGCGGGAAACCCATGCGCAAAGTTGGTGGTTCCGTCGAGAGGGTCGACGTACCACACGTATTCGGACCCGGTGTCGACCCCACTGCCTTCTTCCGCGACGATGGAGTGACCGGGAAACCTCGATCGCAGTTGTTCGACAATCAGCTTCTCCGAGGCACGATCAGCGGCGGTCACGAGATCGAACGACCCCTTGTACTCGGTCTCGAGGGGCTGTTCGAGATAGGGCAGTATTTGTGTCCCTGCTTCGCGAGAAAGCTCGGCGGCGGTGGATACGTAGTCGGCGTTGCTCATCTAGTGGGCAGTTTGCGGCGAACTCCTCAGGATTCGGGAACGGGGACAGGCACCCCAGACGGTTCTGCGTTCGGCGGCCCACAGGTAAAAATCTGGCCCGCTTCGTGGCGCGGGCGAGGTTCGCCTGGTTGCCTGTCCCCACAATCCGGGCACGGGCGTACTTTCAAACCATGGTTGCACGCGAGTGTAGTCCGCCAATATACCGCAACTCGTGCATTCGGTTGTGGAGAGGGAAGCCCGTTGAAACGGGCCGGCCAACCTTGAGCGGAGCGGGCGACCGGCCGTAGAACGGCCGGCCTATGAACAGCTCAGAGAAGCCGCGTTGAACGCGGCTGGGACAAAAAAGAGTGTTTGTTCCTACCGGCGAAGGGTTGCCATTGAACTGGGCTAAGCGGCAAGGCGTGGTAGCGTCGCAACGGCTAACGGCCGCAAGTCTCGGCAATACGGCCGCCGAGCCATGCGCTACTGGCTGAACGGAGACATTCAACCGCGGCTGAAGGTGTCGTTGATTCGGGAACTGGGACAGGCACCCCAGACGGTTCTACGTTCGGCGGCCCAGAGGTAAAATCTAGCCCGCTTCGTGGCGCGGGCGAGGTTCGCCTGGTTGCCTGTCCCCACAATCCGGCTGCTCGTAGAAATACTTGATTTCGGTTTTTAGAACAATCAGATTCTGCGCGCCCGGTCGGCTCAGGCGTATCGACGTCGAATCGTGATGTTCAATGAGCCCGACGACTTCTTCGTTATCACGCAGCCGCACCAATACGGGAATCTCTTTCTCGATGAGGCGCTTCAGGTGGTTGGCCTCCTTGAAGGTGTACGGTGTGGCCCGACTCCCCTCGGACTTCGGCCCGGAACCCGAACGCCGATCGCCGGTTCTCTTGGCCGTGCGGCGCGGCGGCTTCCCGCTGGGACGCTTCCGCTTCAAGGTTGGCTCCTCTTCTCCGTAGTTCCTTCAATGGGCGCCTTTGACTCGGAGTCTTGCGGACCCGGTCTTCTCCGGAGGCTAATCTTTCCGCGCGCTGGGGCCTTGGGAGTCGCGGGGACGAAATACCCGTTGCGCGCCAGAACCCGCGCATTCGGGCGGTTGACGGTGATACTGGTCTTCCGAAAAGTTTCCGTGGCGGTCAAGCCCTCCGGGGGATAGTAGGCGATTAGGTATTGCGTCCTTAAGTTGCGCAGAATCTCATTGAAGGCGCGGTCCAAGTCCGCTCCGGCGTGCTGAACGAAGGTTGTCCCCCCGGTGCTCTCGGCCAGCGCTTTGAGCGCGTTCTCTCCCCCGACGTTGCGGCCAGCGTCGGCGGTGATGGGCATGACAATGATGCCGTAGATCACAGCGTCAACGGCGTGGGCTTCCTGCAAGGCTTTCCGGTAGGGCACGTTACTGGTCGTATCCCCGCCATCGGTGATGATGATCATGACTTTGCGCCCGGGACGGCGCCTGAGCTGCCCGGCGGCCAACAAAATCCCGTCATACATCGATGTGCCGCTGTCAGCTTGGATCCGATTCAGAGCCTTATCGAGACGCTTCGTTGAGGCGGTGAAACCGGTTAGCAACTCGACGTAGACCGAGAATTGGAAAACAGCCACCCGGTCGCTACGATGGGATCCCGGCCCCAACAGGTTGCGGACAAAACGTTTGGCTGATTCCCGCTCGAAGTCGAGCTCCTTGGCCGTACTCAAGCTGGTGTCAAGCATAAGCGCCACCGACAGCGGGCGATTGGTGCGGCGTTCAAAAATGGCGATCCGCCGTTCGACACCACCGTCCAGGACGGTGAAATCCTCCTTCTCGAGGTCCGCTATCGGTGCGCCGCTCGGATCTTTCACCGTCACGAGCACGTGCACCAGGCTAACTTCAACTTTAAAAGTAGGGTCGTCAGAGGCTTGTTGGGCCGACAGAGGGGCTTCCGCCGCCAGCACCAAGAGTGCCAACAATACACGCGCTCGAGCGCTCACTGGGGAGTTCCCACGCTGCGCGGAACGGAGGCTTCCCATTCCCCCTCGACCCAGACTTCGCCGTCCTCGAAGTGTTCCTTTTTCCAAATAGGCACTAGACGCTTGAGCCGGTTGATGGCCTCCAGGCTGGCTTCATAGGCAGGTTTGCGATGCGCTGCCGTGACCAGGATGGCAACGCTTGTCTCGCTGATCTCGAGCCGCCCCAGACGATGTACTATCGTAATCCCGCGAATCGGGTAGGTGTCGAGAATCTGGCGGCCGATTTCTTGCATCTTGCTCAAGGCAACTGGAATGTAGCACTCGTAGTCGAGAAAGCGGGTCGTGCGATCGCCGGAATGGTTGCGTACAACCCCTTCGAAGGTGACGACCGCGCCGTCTTCACCCTTAACCAGGCGCTGCTTGAGAACCTGAATGTCGATGGGATCCTTCGTGAGGGCGCAGAAGCTGGATTCTTCACCGGCGCTGGCGAGCCAAGGGGAGGAACCCGCGGCGCCTCCGCTCACGGGGGGCATCAAAGCGACCTCGTCCCCGTCGCCGAGTGCCGCGTCGGGGTCCGCGAACTCGTGATTGCGCGCCAGCACGATACTGCCGGCCATCTCGTCTAGCCTCGGGAATAGGGACGCATAGTGCTCGAAGACCGTTTCCAGGCGGGCACCTTCGGGGAGTTCCAGATCGTCCTCGGAGCGGCCGATCAGGTCCTTTAACATGCCGAAAAAAAGGACAGTGACGTGCATGGCGAGGCCCTTCACATTGTATCGTAGGGGTGGCGGGGGGCCGGGGCATTATGTTGCGCCTGACGTCCGAGGAGAACCGAGCTTTATGGTGCCAAATTGGCACCTTAGAGCGGGGCCAGCATTCGAAGGACCTGTCCTATAACTTCACAGTGGGACTGACTCGCAGAAGTCCAGGGGTATCCTAGGGAGCAAAACAAATGGTTTCGCAGCTACGTATCTACACCATCAACCCGGGCATGATGAGCTCTTGGTTGACGCTCTTCCACGAGCAGATTCGACCGATCCACCGAAAGCTCGGCATCCCGGTGGAAGCCGCCTGGGTCAACGCCGAGCGAAACGAATTCATCTGGGTGCGAAGCTTCGACAGCGCGGATGTTATCCCCGATCGGGAAGCCGAGTACTTCGCCTCGCCCGAGCGCCAAGCTCTGGGCGACCTCCCAAAAGACCACATCGCCAAGATGGAGGTCCGGGTAATCGAGGCAGTGCCTGTCGGTTAGCCTGCCTGCACCACGCCGGAATTCCGTGAGGAGCGACCTGTGATGATTACTTCCCGTGCAGTGTCTCGAATTGTGCTCTGGCTGACTCTTGTCCTGTTCAGCGCGACGAGGGCGCGCGCGGATACGGTCGTCCTTACCAATGGTGACCGGCTAACGGGTGAAATCCAGAAACTCGCTGATGGAAAGCTTTCCCTCAAGACCGGGTACGCCGGCGACGTTCAAATTAATTGGAAAGTGGTTGATCAGCTAACGACCGACGGGGCTGTCGAGGTGGAGACACACTCGGGCAAACGATATAGGGGGACGATTCGGTCGTCCTCGGAAGGCTTCGAGATCACTTCTGCCGACATTACGAAGACGGTCCCCACCCCGCACGTCGTAGGCCTGAGCGCGGTGAGCGAGGATGGTGGGCCCGGCTTCTGGGAGCGCTTGGAAGGAAACGTCGACGTCGGCTATAACCTGACGCGCGGCAATTCGACATTGACACAATCGTCAGTCGGCCTGGGCGGTGAATACCGCAAACCCGGCTACAAAGTTCAGGCAAGCGCGAGCTCTCTCTTCAGCCGGCAAAACGACGCCGCCGCGACGAGTCGGCAGTCGGCCAATCTTCGCTACGACAAGTTCTTGGGTCCCCGGTTGCTTGCCTTCGCCGTCGGTGGGCTGGAAAGAAATGACCGCAAGCGATTGAATCTGCGCTCCAACGCGGGCGGCGGCGTCGGTTGGAGGCTACAAAAGACTCAAAACTCGGAGCTGTCGGTCCTTGGAGGCCTTACGTATACGAACGAGCAATTCCAAGCCGATGCAGATGGAATCGCGCCCGGAGACTCCTTTGGTGAGGGGTTGCTAGGCCTCGAGTGGAACACAACGCCCTTCGACAGTGTTCATTTCAGCACCAGTGTTTCTTTGCGGCCCAGTCTGGCGGGTTCCGGCCGTTACCGGATCGAATACGACAGCTCGGTCCGAATACCGCTGATCAACCGCCTCGCTTGGAGCCTCAGCTTGTTTGACCGCTTCGACTCCGACCCTCCCATCGCCGTCCAGCGCAACGACTACGGCCTCGTCAGCGCTTTCGGGTTTGCGTTCTAGCTGACGACGCTCAAGGGACACAGTGCCTCCTCTTTGGGGTTGGCATCCTCGAAGACCAAGGGTGGGGAATCTCGATTGAGCTGGGATCACCCGAACACCATGCCGTGGCCCGCTTTTCGAGGGTTGACCCAGAGGGACCTTCTGGCGATGTACGAGTACCTGACCACTATTCCCTGCCTGGAAGGGGGTCCGGGGTCGCCAGATTTCCGTTGCAGCCCCTGAAAGATTCCAATTATTAGCCCGCGGGCCAGTGTCTTCGGTCGAGGCGAATCTGTGCCGTCTCGCCGAGGGCCCGCGCCCTGACGGGCACGGCTCTGTGCGGTGGTTGGGCGCTTTGTCGGGTTCGCGGGGCCCGCGCCCTGACGGGCACAGCATTCTGTGCCCCTAGAGTTTGAATACGAGCCATGTCACCATGACTTGCGGGACTCAGTAAACTCAACGGCTTCTCGGCCTGCCGGTTCCCAACGACCCGGACACTGGAACGGCACCAGGTCGCGCTACACAGGCTTAAGTGTCGTAGCAGCCCCTGGTAGAAGTGAAGGTCGCGAACAATCGGGTACAGCCAGCCAATTCGCTTAGGTAACTGCTTTGTTTCGAGGGTTATGACGGGGAGCGAATTGGTGGCAGTCCCTGGCAGTCCTCATTTTTCGCTCCTACTCGCCTCCGAAAGGTCGTCACTCTTAGCGGCGCACGATTGAATCCGGGGCTGCTTCGATCCAGGCCTCTCGAACCCGCTCGAACCCCTTGGAAAAATCCTCATAAAGGCTCTGAGGAGCCAACTGGACAGCCGCCTGCGCAGCAAACAAGACCCAGGGCGCCAATCTGGAGTCCGCGACGACTCGCTCTGAGCCGTGGACCGGCCCGAAAGCGACCATCGCCAATATAATCGCGGTGGCGAGAAGCAGCCCTCGCACAGCCCCGAAAGCGGCGCCTAGCAAGCGGTCAAACCATCGCAACCCCACCCAACCAAGCATCTTCGCAAGAAGCCGACCGGCCAAGGTCCCCGCGATGACAGCAGCCACAAGAATCAGTGCGAAGGCTGCGAATTCCGCCAGACGCTCACTGCCGAGGTATGGCTCCAGTCGAATGGCAACGGGTCCGTACCACCACATTCCTCCGACTATCCCGACTACAAGAGCCATGAGGTTTACGAACTCCCGGCTCAAGCCGTTGCGGAGCGCAGCAATCACCGAAATGATCAGGATCAGCCCAATGATGATGTCGAGCCAGTTCATCGCCGCCCAGACTCGGTTCGTGCGCAGTCCAGGGTAGGAGGGCAGTCAAGAGGGAAAGTTCTGGACGGAGTATACAACAAATTTTCTGTGAAATATTTTAGGCTGGTGGCAGGAGTGTTGTACGCAACGCCTCCTAAAGATTAGGCATCCCGGCTCCGGGAGTATGGCGGTTTCGCACGAGATCGGCTTTAGGCGGACACGGCGGTCCGCCCCTACAAATAACGTTGGTAGTGCTGCTCGCGCTTCGTTGCAGTAAAACACAGTGCAATAAAGGGGGGAACTGAGTGGTGGCTTGGGACAGTCAGCCAATTTCGCGACAGGATACCTCCGCCACTTGTTGATTCTTGTACGCACGAAATTGGTGACAGTCCCCGCCGCGAGCCACAAGCGTATTTTGCACCGGAAAGTAGTTAGCCGGCGGCCAGACAGATCGAAGGAAGCAACATGATTGAAGTCATCGAAGGGTGGTTCACGGGGCTAGGGCTGAGCGACACGGGGATTTCCATTGCCAGTCGAGCCAGCGCCGCGGTGGGCCTGTTGGTGCTTGCCTACCTCGCCAACCTGATTACCAAGCGGATCATTCTGCGCGTGGTGCGGCATTTGGTTAAGAAAACCAAGACCGATTGGGACGACGCGTTGGTGACCAGAAACTGAAAGAGTTGACCGACCATAATCGCGAGAACAAGATCGACGAGACGGTGCCGGTCAACGGCCGCAGGATGACCAACATCGGCACGTTCCGTGCTTACCTAGTGGCGTATCTCAAAGCCCACCCCAAGATTCATCAGCAGATGACCTTCCTGGTCCGTCAACTCCAACCCACCGAAAGAGGGTTGCAGATCGAGATCTACGTTTTCAGTAACGACCAGCGCTGGAGTCCCTACGAAGACATTCAAGCCGACATCTTCGACCACATCTTCCCGGCGCTCCCTGAGTTCGACTTGCGGCCGTTCCAAAACCCCACCGGATCGGAGATCGTTTCAGCGGCCGCGACACTGCGAGAAAGCGCCCAGCCGAGCTAGGATCCGACCCGCAGGCGCACGTCCACCTGCCTGCTCAGGCACAATGGTTGATTCCGGACACCATGGCTATGTGAGGAAACACGAACATGACATCCCATACCAAAATCGCACTCGTAACCGGTGGTGGCAGCGGTGTAGGCCGTGCGGCCGCTCTAGCCTTGCAATCAGCGAGATATACCGTCGTCCTGGCTGGCCGCCGCGCCGCCGCACTCGAGCAGACGATCGCATTGGCGGAGGCCTCCGGCGGCAAGATGCTCGCCGTGCCCGCCGACGTCACGAAACCTGATTCCGTCCAGGCGCTGTTCGCCGCGACCAAAGAAGCGTTCGGCCGTTTGGACGTTCTCTTCAACAACGCCGGTATCGGCGCCCCGGGCATTCCGATGGAAGAGCTGACCCACGAACAGTGGAGCACGGTCGTCGAGGTCAATCTGACGGGCGCGTTCCTGTGCGCCCAAGAAGCGATCAAGATGATGAAAGATCAGGAGCCGCGTGGCGGACGCATCATCAACAACGGCTCGGTCTCTGCTCAGGCGCCACGCCCCTACTCGGCGCCTTATACGGCAACGAAACACGCATTGACGGGTCTCACGAAGTGCATTGCGCTCGACTGCCGTGGGTACGACATCGCCTGCGGCCAGATTGATATCGGGAACGCCGTCACCGAGGGGACCGAGAAAATGCTATCCGGGGTTCCCCAAGCCAACGGCACGACAATGGTGGAGCCCCGAGTTGATGTGCGGCATGTCGCGGATGCTGTCCTTTACATGGCGAATCTACCCTTGGACGCGAATGTGCTGTTCATGAACGTGATGGCCACCAAGATGCCGTTCGTCGGACGCGGGTGAAGGGGAACGCCCGCTCAGCGGGCTGCTCGTGATTGGACGGGTTTGTCTGTAGGCCGCTGGATCTCCCCCCCGGCGGGGAAGGTTCAGCTCGAGCTGTCCCGGGACCCGGTTGCCGTATCGTTGTCAGGGCTGGGCGCGAGAGCCGGCACTCACGGTTACAGCAGTTCCGTCAACCTCGCGGCCGGTGCGCCCGCTGCAGCGTGGATCCAATCGGCGGCGGATTGGGCAGCCTCGGCACTGATTTGCCGTACGGCGTCGATGTGCGACAGAGCGCTGCGCGCCTTCTCGTAGGGTTTTAGGAATTCAGCGGGCACCGGTGAGGGCTCTGGCTCGGAGGTCAGAATGGCAACGATCTTCTCCCGGCGCTCGATCAATCGACGGTGTTCGTCTTGGCAGGCGATCAAGCGCTCATCGCCGCTTGCGGAGGACTTCGCGATTGAGCGGTCCAGCTTGTCGATGATCTTCTGTAGACGCTGAATGCGCTCGGCGATATGGATCCGGCACTCTTGCTGGGCGGCGCGGTAGAGCGGCTTCTGATAATCCTCGGCGAAGGGCAGCCGAACGAGGTCGTACCAGCGATCAAGCGCTCGCAAGTTGCCGATCAGCAGAGCCGTTGTCAGAAACTTCCGACGCAGGCCGGCGTAGATCTCGGGATCGAAATTCTCGATGGAACGGCCCTCGGCATTCTCGAAATGCAGCCGATTATCCTCGACGTTGCTCCGGACCACCGACCCCGCCGCCAGCACCGACCCGAAGCCAACCTGGACGGGTGCCACGAGGCCGCATCGCCCTCCGACGAAAATCGGCGCTGAACGAAGCAGCAGGCCGCGAACGTCTCCCATCAAGCTGCCCCATTTGTCGCCCCGCGGGTCAAAGTTGAAGTGCACGACCCCCGAGCCAACCTCGCTGTGATTCTCTCGCGAGGTTCCACCGCTCATGAAAAGGTCGCAATAGTTAATAACGGAACCCGCAACGACGGTAGCGGTGAGAACCGTGTTCTTGAAGGCCACGCTGTGCGCCGCTTCGACCCGCTCCTCAAGAAGGGTGCCGGGCCGCAGTTCGGCAAAGCCGCGGATTTTCGCTCCATCGAGAATGGTGGCGGTGTCGTACGTGCCGGCTCCGAGTTCCACGTCGCGACCAATTTGACAGTTCGCTACCTGAGCATGTCCCGAGAAGCCAATTCGCGTCCCGCGGCCGATTCGAAGTTCGGGGCCGCTTAAGGTTGCCTGCTGAACGACGGCGCCCGCCTCGATGTTCTCGAGTGGGACGTCAGCCGCGATGTAAACTCTTTCGGGTCCCCAGACGTCGACACCGCGGTCGCGCAGTTCAAAGACGCGCTGACGATTGCCTACGGCGTCGTAGGGTTCGGGGTGGGTCAAGGTAGAATTCCTAGCGGAACATTATTGGCGAAACAAGGGTGTCAGCAGGCTGCCCCGCACAAGACTTCCTCATCGTCCCGGCGACGTGGCGCACGCATTCTTGCGTGCCGTGTCGCCATTCCTGGCGACATGTCTCGTTGGTGCGCCGGCCCTTCTGCCGGCCGGGGGTATGCCGGCAAGAATGCCGGCACAGCACGCTGAAAGCGTGCGCCACATCGCTTGCGATCCCGACATTGCCGCGCTCTACACCATTTGATCGACGAGTTCATAGACGCTTTCTAGAGCATCGGGGAGTGCACCGCTGTTTTTGCCGCCCGCTTCGGCCATATCCGGCCGGCCGCCGCCGCGTCCACCGACAGCCTGCGCGACGGCTCCGACGAGCTTGCCCGCGTGAACCTTTTTGCCGGCGAGGTCTTTCGTCACGGCCGAGATCAGAGCCACGTTCCCATCCTGCGCCGCCCCTAGCACGACGACGCCGGACCGAATCTTGTTCCGCAATGAGTCGGCCAGCGACCGCATCTGCGACCGGTCTAAGCCGTCCACTTTCGCGGCGATGACCTTGACGCCCTTGACCGTGCGTACGTTTTCGGCCAGCGTGCTTGCACTCGACTGTGCAAGCTTTGTTTTCAAACGGTCGATTTCCCGCTCGAAGTCGCGGTGCTCAGCGGACAATCTTTCAATGCTTTCCACCAAGCCGCGCTCGGACGAGCGAACGATCGAAGCGATGCGTTCAATGGTTTCGACGTTCTCTTTGTATTGCTCGTAAGCACCTGTTCCCGTAACCGCCTCCAGCCGCCGCACGCCCGCCGAGATGCCGCTTTCCGCTGTGATTTTGAAGACGCCGATGTCGCCGGTGCGGCTAACGTGCGTGCCGCCGCACAACTCCGTGCTGAAATCGGAGACCCGCACCACGCGAACCTTGTCGCCATACTTTTCACCAAACAGGGCCATCGCTTCCGTCTTCAACGCGTCGTCAATTGACATGACGTCGGTCCCGACGGATCTGTTCTGTAGAATCTGCTCGTTCACAAGACGCTCGACTTCTTCGATCTCCGCGGCATCCATCGCCGTGTAGTGTGTGACGTCGAAGCGCAGCCGGTCCGGCGCAACGACGCTGCCGGCCTGCTTGACGTGGGTTCCAAGGACTTTCCTCAACGCCGCGTGCAACAGATGGGTAGCCGTGTGGTTTCGCATCGTTGCCCGGCGCAAGGGCGGATCAACCCGGCAGTTGACCTGCTGACCCGTCTTTAGGTGAGCCAGGGTCTTGATCTGATGGACAGACAGCCCCCGCAACGGCGAAGCGACATCGATCACGCGAGCCGCAGGGCTGGAGCCGACGAGAACGTCCCCTCGGTCGCCGACTTGGCCGCCGGCTTCGGCGTAGAAAGGCGTTCGGTCGAGGACCAATTCGGCTTCCGCCTCGGCGGGGACCTCGTCAACAAGCTGCTGATCGACGAGCAGACCGATAATCGTCGAGCCCTCGGAAGTGAGGCCGCTGTAACCCTCAAACTTCGTCTCGCCTTCGCCGCGTAGTTTCTGGTACGCGGGCGAGACGGACGCGTCCGCTCCCTTCCAACTGGCGCGCGCACGAGCCCGTTGCTTCCCCATCTCCGTCTCAAAGCCGCCCGTGTCGATTTGGAGTTGGCGTTCCCGGGCAAGCTCTTCCTGCTCGTCGAGCGACAGCCCGTAAGAGTCATACAGCTTGAAGGACACCGCTCCGGGGATCACGCTCCCTTTGAGATCGGCCACGGAGGACTCAAACATCCTTTCGGCCAGCGCGAAATTGCGCTGGTAGCGGATTTCCTCTTCTTTGACCACACGGGCGATTCGCTGGGTGGAATCGAGCAGTTCCGGGTAGCCGGGTTCCATCAGTTCGCCGACGAAGCCGGTTAACTCATAAAGGAAGGGGCGGTCGGCGCCCGCCAACCGGGCGTGCCTCAGAGCTCGGCGGATAATCTTGCGCAGCACGTATCCCCGGCCTTCGTTGGCCGGCAGAACCCCATCATGCACCAGAAACGCCGCGGCTCGGCTGTGGTCGGCGATGATGCGCAGCGTCGTGTCGGTTTTGGCATTGTCGCCGTAGGCCAAGTCGCCGAGGTGCCGTGCCGTCCGATCAATAATAGGTCGAATAAGGTCGGTCTCGAAATTGCTGAGCTTCCCTTGCAGGACCGCAGCCGTGCGCTCCAAGCCCATGCCGGTATCAATCGACGGTTTGGGCAGGGGGGTGAGCTTGCCTTCTTGGTCGCGATCGAACTCCATGAAAACCAGGTTCCAGATCTCGACGTACCGGCTGGCCTCGCTGGGAAACGGCTCGTCCTGCTCGCCGGGTTCCAGCGACTCAGGACCGTAGTCATAGAAAATCTCAGAGCACGGCCCACACGGTCCCGTATCACCCATCTGCCAAAAATTGTCCTTCTCGCCGCATCGAAAAACGCGACTGGGATCGATATCAGTTGCCTGCTTCCACAACTTCTCCGCTTCGTCGTCTTTATCGAAAACTGTGGCGTAAAGACGGTCTTTAGGCAAAGCGAAGACGTTGGTTACGAGGTCCCAGGCAAGCTCAATGGCTTCTTTCTTGAAGTAGTCGCCGAAGGAAAAATTTCCCAGCATCTCGAAAAACGTATGGTGACGCCGAGTGCGGCCGACGTTTTCCAGGTCGTTGTGCTTTCCCCCGGCGCGGACACATTTCTGGGACGAGGCGGCGCGATTGTAGTCACGCGATTCTTGTCCAAGGAAGACCTCCTTGAACTGATTCATGCCGGCGTTAGCGAACAGCAACGTCGGATCGGCGGCGGGAACAAGCGATGAGCTTGGGACGACGCGATGACCGCTCGAAGCGAAATACTGGAGAAACTTTTCCCGTATTTCGTGGCCTGTCAATCGAAAGCCTCTTCGTCTTCGGGGTGCTGGGCTTCAGCGAAGGCTTCGAGCCAATCGCTGTCGGAGGAGAGTTCGCGTAGTGCTTCCACGATTCTACCAGAGGAAAAACCGGCCCTGATAAGCGCTCGATAGAGGCGCACAAGCTGTTTGCGATCGTCGATGAGAGTCGACGGGGTGGCCTGAGGAACTTTGCGTTTAAGGAAACGCCTGATCAGTTCGGGTTCGTCGCTGTCCGTGTAGGATTCGGCTACCGCCTCGCGCGCAACGGTTTTGTCGACGCCGCGTCTGGACAGCTCGCGCAGCACGCGTTGCCGGCCCAGGCCCTCATAATCGCGTCGGAAATGGGCGTACGACTCTGCAAGTCTCGCGTCGTCGAGGTAGTTCGCTCTTCGCAGGCGTCCGATCACAGCGTCGACATCGGGCGAACGTGCGGCACGGCGCACGAGCCGCTCCCGAAGCTCGTTCACTGTCAAAGAGCGTCGTGCCAGTGTCCGGACCGCGTAATCGTACAACGCTTCGGTGTCAAGCCGCTTGGGATCAAAAGAAGCCACCGGGGAAATTGTAGCGCGGTTGCAGCGGTGTGATCCGAGAAGCTCGGGGCCTCACCTATACTGAAGATTAACTCGCCGGCTAAGCACCGTTAGGCGAGAAAACCGGCAACCATGGACACGTCTGAAAAGCCTCGTTGGCAAGGCAAGGTCGGCTGGTTAGCCGCCGTGGTGATGGCGGTCGTTTGGCTTGTCACCGGAATTTGGAAGCTCACCAACCCGACCGGGTTTCAGCTGATGCTCATTCAGATGTTGGTACCGGTTTGGCTTAGCCTGCCGGGCGCTCTGGCACTGGGCATCGCCGAGACTTTCGCGGGCATTCTGCTACTGAGACCCGCGTGGCGCAGGCTGGGCGGGTATCTTTCGGCCGCTCTGCTGATCGTCTTCATGGCCTACATCGGGTACAACTACGAAACGCTCAAGGGCGCGGATTGCAGTTGCTTTCCTTGGCTCGAGCGAACGGTAGGGCCCGGCTTCTTTTGGGTTGACGCCGGCATGCTTGCTCTGACTTTGGTGGCGGCATGGTTTGCGCCCCGCCTTTCCGCTCTGCGAGGCGCCGTGGTAACGCTCCTGGCGGTGGCCTTGTTCGGTGGCGCCATGCTGGCGCTGAACCCGTTCGCTCCCCCGTTGGACGCCGACGTGCCGGCCTCCATCAGCGTCGAGTCAGGAGAGTACGCGCTTGACCGGGGCCGCATTTTCATCTACTTCTTTAACCCGGCCTGCCCCCACTGTCTTGACGCCGGCCAGACCATGGCGAAGCTCGATTGGCAGGGGGATTTCGTAGGTGTTCCGACGCAAGACTATGATTTCGCTCCCGGGTTCATCGAAGACACGGGGCTGAAGAACGTCAAGCTCTCACCTGATCTCGTACCCCTCAAAGAAGCCTTCCCTTTTGAAGATGTGCCATACGCTGTGGCCCTAGAGGACGGCAAGGTACGCGAGCGGCTGATGTTCTTCGAGGAACCGGAGCTAACTGAGAAGCTGCGCAGCGCCGGCATGGTGAAATAGCCCGGCCCGGAGCATTTGCGGCAACCTATCTGGTAGCATTCGGAGGCCTTAACTCTTCCCGATATCGTTCCCACCAAAATCAGTTCCGAAGCGGCGGGCTACGTCAGTATCACTCCCGTCGCCCAAAGGGAGATGCCGCTTGCCGAGCTGGTCGAGCAGATCCTCGGGGTCACGGGCAAAGACTCTCGAAGGGTTCGCGAAATCCTAGCGCGCGGTAGCTTCGTCGCCGAATCGGCCCGCTATCGCTGGCAGCCGATTGAAGCGGCAGAGGCTGAGCTGCGTTCTCTGCTGGAGGAGTTTCCGGATCCGGAGCCCGACCGCGCGTTCGAAGCGAGCAAGTGCCGGTCGGTGACGCTGAAGGGCCGGCGTGGGGCTGTGGAATTGGCACGCGAGACCGCTTCCGAGCGGCGATGGTTGAGGAAACAGAGCTTTTGGGAGATTCTGATTCCGGCTCTGGAGGCATGCTCTCCCAACTGCCTTCGGTACTCCTACTCCGATCGTGCTGACGTCTATGAGGCGTTGCTTTCGATCGAAACCGTGCGCCGCCTGCAAGCACACGCCGGGTTGCTCAAGTATTCGGGGCTTGCGCGTCAGCTCGAATGCTT
This sequence comes from Bryobacterales bacterium, assembly GCA_965222095.1. Lineage (GTDB taxonomy): Bacteria > Acidobacteriota > Terriglobia > Bryobacterales > UBA6623. Next base: position 651,351 of record CBDCTD010000001.1, on the reverse strand, counting down.
GGAGGCCGAGACCGCCGAGATCGTGGTCGAGCGCTAGTGACCCCTACGCGGTCCACCGCAGGAGTACAATGTGGAATCTCCATGGCAGGTCCCGTCGCCTCGCGCTGCCGGCGGGTCAATTCGGGGTGGACGTGAACGCCGTGATCCGGCCCACTCGAGCTCGGGTGTCGTTCGGCCACAATTACGGTCTGCTCTCCCGTTGCGCATTGGCAGGAGGTCCTAGCGAATGATTATCAAAGACGCGGCTTCCAAGGCCGTCTTCCATCCGGAAAAAATGGGCAAATCGAACCTGTTGGCCGGAGAGCATCTTTTCGCCGGTTTGAATGCGTTCGAACCCGGCCAAGAGCACCAGTTACACACTCACTCGGGACAAGACAAGCTCTACCTCGTCCTCTCGGGTGACGGTGAAGTCCGGGTCGGAAAAGAGCAAACTCGCATCAGTTCCGGTGACCTCGTGATGGCTCCGGCCGGAGAAGAACACTCGCTGCGCAATTCGGGTCCAGAGCGACTGGTCGTAATGGTGGTCATGGCGCCCCCGCCGGCCTCGAAGGGTTAGTCGGTCCGAGAGGCTAGAATCCCTGAGCAGCGGAGTCGCGAAGAAAGCGCAGCATCCTTAGTCTCGCACCGGGGGAAACGGCCGGCGGCGTCGCGGTAGGCTGCGGCAAGCGAGGGTGGGCACTTGCATCGTTGATCCGCCCGGGTTCGGCCCGTAGGGGCGCGCGGAATCGATTGAGCCCGCATTTTCAATTTGATGTATGACCTCCCGACCTTCCAGCGGCCTTCAGCGTCTTTATTCATAGGGGCTAGATCCCGATGAGGACGCCATGGAGGCCGACACCCAATGGGTGAAAAACAAACCAAGCCATTCCAGCTAAGTTTCAACGGCTTGTTGAAAGTCGATTTCCAAGGATCGCACGTCACTTCCGACGGCGGCCTGCTGCTAGTCCGCGAGTTGGACGAGCGACTCGGACTCGGCAAGTTGATCAACGAGCATCTCAGCGACTCCCGGCAAGGCACAAACAAGCAGTTCACGCTCGCTGATCTGTTGCGGCAGTCGGTCTACAGCCGCTTGGCGGGCTACGAGGACCTCAACGACGCCGAGCGGATTTCGATCGATCCGACGTTTCGGCTGATCGGTTCGCAGAAGATCTGGGATCGCGGTGCGGCCTTGACCTCGACGCTGCACGGCTTCGAGACGGAGATGCTGGCGAGCGAAGAGAACCTGCTGGGGCTGATGGCGCTGAACCGAGGGCTGGTCGGGCAAGGGGAGGCGTTCGACGACTCCGAGCGGGTCGTTCTGGACATGGACTCCACCGAGAGTCCGGTCCATGGCCAACAGGAAGGCAGTGCCTACAACGGACACTTCGAATCGGTCTGCTATCACCCGCTGTTGCTGTTCAATCAGCACGGCGATTGTCTGGCGGCGAAGCTGCGTCCCGGCAACGTGCACAGCGCCGAGGACTGGGGCGAGCTGCTACTGCCGGAGATCGAGCGCCAACAGGCCGAAGGCAAGCAGGTCACTTTGCGCGCCGATGCCGCCTTTGCCAAGCCGGAGATCTACGAGGCGCTGGAGGAGCGCGGCGCGGACTATGCGATCCGCATTCCGGCCAACAAGAGCCTGGAGCTGGAGATCGAAGACATCCTGTTTCGGCCACCGGGAAGGCCCTCCCGCAAGCCGCTGGTGCGCTACAAGAGTTTTCGCTATCAGGCGGAGAGTTGGTCCCAACCTCGGCGCATCGTGGCCAAGGTCGAGCACCATCAGGGCGAGCTATTCCCGCGCGTCGGATTCGTTGTGACCAGCATGAGCTTGCCGAGCCGTTCGGTGGTGCGTTTCTACAACAAGCGCGGCACGGCGGAGCAGTGGATCAAAGAAGGTAAGCAGGCCACGCACTGGACGCGGCTGTCGTGCCATCGCTTTCGGGCCAACGAGGTACGGCTACAACTGAGCGTGCTGGCCTACAACCTGGGGAACCTATGGCGGAGGCTCGGGCTGCCGCAACGGATCAAGAGCTGGTCGCTGACGAGCTTGCAGCACCGGTTGATGAAGACCGGCGGTCGGCTGATTAAACACGCGCGGTATTACTGGCTCTTGTTCGCGGAGGGACATCTGAACCGGCGGCTGTTTGGCGACATGCTGCGGAGGATCTGGGCGCTGCCTGTGCCGGGCGGGTAGCACCGCACTTGGCGAATGCGAAATCTGTGTACTGAGGACGGAAGCTCGGAGGGGTGTCTGCGAAATTGACTTCGCAGCGGCGGATCAGCCCCCATGAGGGGCAAGAAGGGGGCTCGATCGGTCCCGCCTCAGCCGCCGCCTCTACCGGGTGGAGAAATGGTTGCGCTTCGCCGGGTGAGGGTGTAGACTCGTGCCGTCAGAGCAGCTAAATCGGAAATCCTGGATTATAAGTCGGACAGACCCAGTTGGTTAGAGCGAGGCTCCCGCGCAAGGCATGGGACGAGCGGGATCGATGTCGTGACGGCACGCAGGATGCGTGCGCCCCAAAAGCGAAAGGCTGGCTCGCGCCCGCGGCTTGGCTCTTTGGGGTTGCCACGCAGATTCTTGCGCAAATCAGCCCCCGCAGGGCTGGGCCGGCCCCCACTAACGAGTATGAGCACTAGCCCGGCTGGGCGCCTTCTCGCAGTGTAGCGGCCGCGGCAACGATTTCCGAACCGGTGGGGTTCTGGAACGGCCTCAGGTCAAACTCAGGCAGCGCCGAGAAGATGTGGTCGAAGATGTCGGCCTGAATGGCTTCATAGGGCCCCCAGCGCTGGTCGTTACTGAAAACGTAGATCTCGATTGAGAGATCGGAACAGAAATCAAGTAATGCACCTCGCGGAAGACATAATACCGGGTATAATACCGGTAATCGAATAGCCTTCCCTAGTGCCGCCTTAGCTGTTGTGGTCGTGCAATAATCCCGAAGAGGGTCCAAACTAAACAATGAACAAGTATTGGACCATCATACTTCCCGCCGCACTTTTAGCGGTTTTCTGGTTTGCCTATAACGCCGGCGGTTTTTGCGGCAATTGGATGCAAGGGCTGCTCGACCCACTCATCAATGTGGGTGCCTGGATCCTGAACCTTATCTTCGGGATCTAACCGCCCTTGCTCGTAACCCGCACATTCCAAGCATTGCGCGCCTGGTCGCGCTGGCCTTCTGCCGCACCTCGCGCGGCCGCGTGGTGAGATAGGCGGCTTAGCCAGCTTCCGGTACAAAAAGGGGAACCTGTCTGGTTGCTTGGGACAGTCAACCGATTTCGCGACCGGATACCTTCGCAACTCGTTGATACTTTGTACGCGCGAAATTGGTGACAGTCCCCGCCGCGAGCCGCAAGCGTATTTTGCACCGGGAAATAGCTAGCCGAGCAGCTTCTTCATCATGGCGTCCATGCGCTCCAACGCCTCCCTGATCTGGTCCAGCGCGGCGGCGTAGCTGAAGCGCACGTATCCTTCCCCATAGGACCCGAAGCTGGTGCCGGTAAGGCAGGCGACCCCCGCCTGGTTGAGCACGCGGTCGGCCAACTCGTCCGAGCCAATGCCCGTCTCGGTGATGTTGGGGAAGGCGTAGAAGGCGCCCCCCGGTCTGGTACACCGAAAGCCAGGGATGCGGTTTAAGCCGGCGACAATGACGTCGCGCCGACGCCCAAATTCCTCAACCATGCTGGTAACAGCGTCTTGCGGGCCGCTCAAGGCTTCGATCCCCGCCCGTTGGCTGAAGCTCGCGGTGTGGGAGTTGCAGTTGACCATCAGCAGGCAAACCGGTCCAACCAACCACTCCGGCATCACGCCGTACCCCATCCGCCAGCCCGTCATCGCATAGGTCTTCGAGAAGCCGTCGAGGATGATCGTCTTCTCCGCCATTCCCTCAAGAGACGCGATCGAGAATGGTTTCTCGTCGAAAAAGATACGGCTGTAGACTTCGTCAGACAGTACAACTAGATCGTGATCCCGTACAATTTCCGCAATGGCTTCGATGTCTTCTCGGGGAATCGCGCCACCGGTCGGGTTCTGCGGTGAGTTGAGGATAAGCAACTTCGTGCGAGGCGACAGTTTGTCACGTAATATGTCGAGATCGAGCGAGAACCCCCGGCTCTCAACAAGTGGAAGAGGGACCGCGGTCGCGCCCGTGTAGCGAATCATCGACTCGTAAATCGGAAACCCGGGATTCGGATAAAGCGCCTCGTCCCCTGGCTCGAGCAACGCCAGAATCGGGAAGAACAAGATGGGCTTGGCGCCCGGTGTGACCACCACGTGGTCCGGATCGACCGGGATGCCGCGGGTGGTCGAGACGTGTTCCGCGATCACCTGTCGCAGCTCCGGGTCGCCCTGCGTGGGGCCGTACTTGGTCCAACCCTCGTCGAGCGCTCGCTTCCCGGCCTCAACAATGTTCGGCGCGGTCGGGAAGTCGGGCTCGCCAATCTCCATGTGGATAATCGAGCGCCCTTGAGCCTCGAGGGCGCGAGCTTTAACCAGAACGTCAAAGGCGCCTTCACCGCGGACGCCTTCCATTCGACTAGAGATTTTCATGATCCTAAACCTGTGAACAGCTTGTTTCCGGACGTGAGCAACATGCTCCTCGGAGGGGCGTGGGGACCACTTTCAGAGGAATGTCGACAAGCCCAAGATGATACCATCACGCTGCATGACTCGCTGAAAAGTCAACATTCGAAGGTGGCAGAGCATCGGTGAGAACGCTATATCGCGGCCGACGGTGGTGGGACACGTCCCACTCCGAGCCGCCCTGCAATGCAGATTCGCGCCAAGGATTCAGACGCCCGCTAGGGTCCGTGCGGCCCTGGGACCGGATAGTATAGGGACGTAACGCAGGCGCAAGAGGCCCTGCTTGGGTTGAGCGCAGCGGCTCGCGTTCGCGAGGAGTTTGGGGACGATTTCTGGGGCTTCTGGATGCTCGGCGGCATGTCGGGCGGAAGCTCTGGGTCGATATGACGGCGATCCCGAAACTAACCTGCCGCTACGTAAAGGTGTCACGGATGCGCGGCCAGCAACTCAAAGAGCCCGCTCAACTCGACGGCTGGCTCAGAGACGGTTCAGCCGCCTACGTGGAAGCACTTTGCGACTACCTGGACTGAGCGACTGCCGCGGGTGACCGCTAGCGGGGACGCCGATCTTGACATACCTTCTTTCGCACGGCCTCCTGCCCGGACCCGCTCCCGGGACGCTATTGGTTCAGGCCAGCGAAAGAATCGCAGACCCAGTTCAGGGGTGGCAAGGCCGGCTTGTCAAGCGTGGATCATCCGAGTGGTGTCAGACGGAAGGGTACGCGAACAACTACGTCCACTTCCACGGGAACGCCGCCCTTAACCGCTGGGTGGAACTTCCATCTGGAAAGCGCCGAGATCGCTGCTTCGTCCAGACGTTGGTCCAGCGACTTGATTAGCTCGATGTGATCAACTGCCCCGTCGCTTCGAATGACGCCCGACAGAATCACTTCACCTTCAACGCCCTCCTCCATGGCAGACCGTGCATACTTTGGATCGACCTTGACCTGAGGGCTTGGGGCGAACAGCTCCCCTTTTCTCTCGGAGCCGGCGAGTTCCGAGAAGCGCACGATCCAGCTCCCCTGGGCACTGCTAATAGCAGGCATGTTGATCGAGAGGGTGTGGACCCGGCGGCCCGCAAAGCCGGCTTCCAGGTCCTGGGCCAGCTCCGGCCGGATGTCGAATGGCGGTGCCGTCAAGCTGCGATCGCCGATTCCAGCTAGAAAGACGTCGCGCTCGGATCGCCAAGCGCCACCCCCGGTGCCGGCGTCCGTCCGGGCAGCGAGGGCAGCAACGGATGCGGACGTCGCCCCTTCAGCCCCCGCGATGAAGAGATTTGGTATGCGAACCGGCGCCCACCCGCTGGGCAAGTGGGGATTCCCAGTATCTCCGGACGCGCCGTGCGGGGCAGCAGAGAAACGTCCCCGGCGACGTCCGAAGGGTATCGGTCCCCTGGCGTCCTTCGTGGGGCTCACGCCGACCACAGCCAACTTGCTTCCGGCGATATCGGCCCCTTCGGGAGGAGAGTCACCGGCCCTCCTCGAGTTCGAAGCGCTTCCGTCGTTTGGGGCTTCTCCTGTCCCCGACGTTTGGGAGGCAGGCGGAACGTTGCCCAGCGACGCGTTGGTCCGAACGGTGGCCATCGCGGTTCCCAACGCCTCCTCGTCGCTGTGAGATAACGGATCTGCCAGGGTTGGCATTTGGCCGGGGCTGATCGCCGCCGTAACCGGACCGCGCGCCACCGGCGCTTCCAACTGGAATCGCAGGGGCGCCAACGGCTGGATCTGTTCCAGATTTAACCCCAGGGCCGCTCTACCGCTGACTTGCGGAGCGAGACCACCGGCCAGGGCTCGTTTTTCCGGTGCGGTGAGTTTTCTTTCCTCGGCCCAGTAGCGCAGCGTCCCGACGCGTTGGAGCCTGCTGATATCGAGGTCTACGTTGGGTATCGGGGCCAGGTCCGGAGTGGCTTGAGCTGTGAGCGGCTTTAACTCCGGGGCTTTGGGCTGTCTCGCCTCAGATCGATAGCGCAGCGGAGCAATAGGACGAATGGCGGCGAGGTCGGTTGCGTTGTCGGCCGCTGTCTCGATATCAGGGGCAGAGTCGGATCGGATCACCTCGTTCTCGGGTCGTTGTTGCCGACGCGGCTCCATTTCGAAGCGGATTCGAGGCATCTCAGGAGCTGTCCACACGAACAGATTCGGCGAGGGGACGTCGTATTCGATCTCGGGAGCGGGTTCCGGGGTCCAAATCATCTGGCGGTCACTCCGCGGGTCGGGGTCGCTGGCGACGATTGTTTGCGGCGCAATGAAATCGGCCCGCGAACCCGTAGCGCTTTCCTGCTCTTCTTCTTGGGGCGCGACTGGGGGGAGCTCGCTATCGAAGGTATACCAGATGACCTTGTGCTCTCCCCGAGCGAGCGCGTCTTCGAGGTGCTCAAGGTCGGCGGGTTGGGAACGCTTCCCCCAATCGACCACGGCCAGCAAGGTTACCGCCATCAGATGGAGGCAAAGTGAAGCGACCCAAGGTGCGGGCGACAGCGAGGAGCTTCGAGCGCCGGCGACGAGTGGTCCCGTCTCGCCACCATCGAGCGGATTGGGAGGCTTCCGGCGCAGCCGCAGAATGGCCCAGCCGAACACTACGAGGAGGGCCGCTACGAGAGCTACGACAACTAGTACGCTAAGCGCCATAACATCAATGGAATGTGCCCATAGGCTCTCAGCACGCCGCCCGCGAGCCAGGGTGCCATCGCCCGCCGTGCCAATCGGAAACTGTTGTAACGGAGCCCATCCAACAACTTCGATGCTAGCAGAGCTTCGCCATCACCTCTACTCGTGGAGGACCCTAAATCCGCTCGCTACCGATGTACCGACGTGTAGGCTTTCGTCCTACTAGTCATCGTCACAGGGACGCCCAAGGAAGCATGCTGGAGGGACCTACACACGTGTTTGCGCTCCCCAAGAGCGCTCAATAGTCGTATACGATTCACCCAAGGAGTCTTAGGGTCTTGATCTGTTTGTAATTGAACCAGATGGCCTATTGGCCTCGACGGTAAGTACCATTACTATGAAGGAAGTTAGTTCTAGTACTTTTGATTCCAATACCGACAACCGTGGCACATCCGAGAATCTTTTGAGTTGAGAGGACCACCAGCGTGAAATTACACCCACGGAAAGTCACCGCCGCAAACAACCGGAAAGGCATCTTTCTCGTGGTGGCCGCCGTGATGCTGACAGCGCTTTTCGGCTCTCTTGCCGTGGCCACCGACACGGGCTGGCTTTTCCATCAGCGTCGTCGTATGCAGAACGCAGCCGACGCCGGAGCCCTCTACGGGGCACAGCAGATCCGCCGGGGTGCAAGTACGAAGGCGGACGTGGAGAGTTTGTCCGACCACGGCGCTCTCAAAGGCACCGCTGACAATGGATTCACGAGCGGCGTAGACGGCGCCGTGGTCACGGTCGACTATCCGCCCGCCACCGGCAACTACGTGGGTAACAACCGGGCGGTCGAGGTTACTGTTTGCCAGCCGCAGCGGACTTTCTTCATGCCGCTCCTCGGTGTCCACTCGGCCGACGTGTGTGCCGGGGCGATTGCAGGTTACCTCGGGCAGGCGGAGGGATGTATCTATGCCTTGAACCCTACCGAAGAAAAGACGATGCAGGTTCACAGCAATACGACCGCAACTGTAGACTGCGGGGTGATCGTCAATTCAAACAACCCCGGCGGCCTCGATGTGACAAGCGACGGCTGCCTGACCGCCTCGTCCATTTCCGTCACCGCGACGGGGACTTGGACGCCCAATAACAACAACTTCTGCGGTTATGGCAACAACATGTCCATCAGTGAAGAGCCCTTCTACGAAACGCCGCCCGAACCGGACCCGCTGGCTCACCTGGGCATTCCCCCGGAGGTCAGTGCCGGCTGTTACCAGACGGACTTCGTTCTAGACGACCCAACCAAGATTGCGCAACTGCTGCCCAACAAGAGATGGTGCAAGGGCCTGAAAATCGACTGTGCCACGTGCGGTACGATCACCCTGCCCGCCGGCAATTACGTCATCGCGGGCAACAGGCTGGAAATTGTCGGGGCCACCACGGTTGTGCATGGGAGTGGAGTGATGTTCTACGCCACGGACTTCCCCGCGGAGGTGATAAGCGCAGAGGGCATCTTGATCGGCAGCGGAACGACCGTGAACTTCTCGGCTCCCACTTCGGGCGACTTCGAGGGAATCTTGATGTATGTGAACCGAAGTCTTGACCCGGTTGACCATTACTTAAACATTGAGGTCATGAGCGGCGTGACCGCGCAATTAAACGGAGCTCTCTACACCCTCAATGGGTCGGTGGTTTTCCACAGCGCCAGTTCTGGTAGCGTCACATCGGCCGATGGGATTGCCATCGTGGCCGACAAGGTCGAATTTACGAGTCTCGGGAGCGCCGGCGGCGGGCCAATAATGCACGTGACGGAGGACTTTTCGGGTTTTGCAACGGGCTCGCCGATCAAGCGCGTGACCCTTCTCGAGTAACGGCGCGGAGGTCCGCGAGCGGCGGAAGGAAGATCAACCATGAAACGCACCAAACAGTCTAAGGGCACGGCGGCAGTTGAACTGTCGCTCATGATAGGAATCTTGATGCTGATTCTGATGGGGACAATCGACGTGGCCCGCGTCTTTTACGCGGCGGTTACTGTGGACGATGCGTCCCGCGCGGGGGCCCAACACGGTATTCGAAGCAACGGTTTCACCAGTGACATTTCCGGTATCCAAGGGGCCGCGGCGAACAATGCGCAAGATCTCGGCACGGTGACCACGACGCCGGAGCGTTATTGCCGGTGTGAAGGCGGCAGCACCGACGTCAACTGCGTGACAGGAACCTGTCCCGAGGGCGTCCCCCAGGTTTACGTCCGGGTGGAAACACAAAGCGACTTCAACACAGCGTTCGGCTATCCCGGGCTGCCTCAGGCCATCCCACTCTCGAGTGCGACAACTTTCCGCGTCCAGTAAGGAGAACGAAGAAGATGAATCCACGGAACGAGGGGGCGGGGAATCCCGTCCGCGACAATCACCGAAGGCGGAAAGACCGCGGAGCCGTGCTCGTAGAGTTTGTTCTTTCGTTCCTGTTGTTTTTCTTGGTCACCTTGGTCGGCATCATGGACCTAGGCCAGGGGATTTGGGCTCACAATGTCTTGGCCCACGCCTCCCACGAAGCTGCCCGCTTTGCCATCGTCCGTGGCGCCGACAGCTTGTCTCCGGCGACCGAGAGCGACATTCGCGACTTTCTGCGCTCGCGGACCCCTTTTTTGGACTCTAATAGCGTGAGCGTCAGCGTTGAATGGGAGCCCGACAACTCACCGGGCAGCACTGTGGAGATTGAAGCAAGTCACACTTTCCAGCCCCTGGTATCCATGTTCTTGCCGGACATAAGCCTTTCCAGCACGTCGCAATTAGTCATCACCAATTAGTTGAAGGTGAAGTAGTCGATCTGGGTCGCCGACCTCACTGGATGGTGTCAGCCAAGAATAACGAGCTACTATGTTTTAACGCTCGTTCGGCGCCGCTTGGTACCTTTGGGCAAGCACTTTTCAAATAACGCGTACTTTTGCAGTCAAGCACTGGCTGGGTCGCAAAGAGCTTCCGCTTTTTCAGACGCTAGAATACCCCCTCACCCAACCTCCGGAGGTCTTATGCTCTCTCGCCGGAACCTCTTCCAGGCTTCTTTGAGCGCCGCGGCCCTCGCCGGCGCGGTATCGCCGGCTCAAGCGGCCGGCCGGAAGGATCTCGTGATCGCCAGCGCGAACGGGATTGCGTGTTGTGACCGGGCGATGGTGATGATCAAGGCCGGCGGCGATACCCTGGACGCCGCCATTGGCGGCGTCAACATCCAGGAGGAAGACCCTGAAGACCGCAGCGTCGGCTACGGCGGTTTGCCCAACGAAAACGGGGTCGTCGAACTCGATGCGTGTGTGATGCACGGACCGTCGCGGCGTGCGGGCGCTGTCGGTGCACTCCAAGGCATCAGAACGCCTTCCAAGGTAGCCAAGCTTGTTATGGAGGAGAGCGATCACATCATGCTCGTGGGGGAGGGTGCGCTTCGGTTTGCCAAGGCTCATGGGTTCAAAGAGGAGAATCTGCTGACTGAAGAAGCTCGGCGGGCCTGGCTGCTCTGGAAAGAGTCGCGGGGCGGCAATTGGGGTCCCGGGATGGACGCTCCGGCTGGGGAGGGGTCCGGGGCGGCGCTGCCCGAACAACCTGCGCCGGGTGTGGGCATCGGGCCGGTTTGGGCACGGCAGGCCGTCGAACATCCGCCTTCGGGGACGATCACCTGCATGGCACTGAACCGGAAGGGAGAGATCTCCGGCTGCACGACCACAAGCGGGCTGGCGTGGAAAATCCCCGGCCGCCTGGGCGACTCACCCCTGATTGGGGCCGGGCTCTATGTCGACCAGGACGTCGGGGCGGCCGGCAATCCTGCCGGCCTCATGCCCGAGTCAACGTGTTAGGTCGCGGGGACAGGCAACCAAGCGGACCTCGTCCGCGCCACGAATCTGGCCAGGTTTTTGCCTGTCGGCCCCCTCTAACGAAGAACCGGTCTGGGGTGCCTGTCCCCCGTCCTGCACAGGCATCCCACCCCTTGCGCGGAACCCAGGCGCCCTTCCGACATCAACGTGGTAGACTCAGGCTTCCCGCGCAGGCGTCGTAACTCTGTCACTCCCTTTCTTAGTCCTAGTAAGACGTGCTGCACGTCATCAGGAGACAAGCTATGACACTCAAAACGAAAAGGCGTCCTCCTCGCCGAAACGGAAACGGCCGCGCCGCCCGAAAGCCACCCTCGGGGTTCGTGGCCCTTTCGCTGCTGATGACACCGTCAATGGCGCCTGAACCCAAGCCGGAGGATGGCCCTCCTTGCCATCTGTGTACGGCCCGTTGCTGCAAATACTTCGCAGTCGAAATCGACGCCCCCACGGACGCGGAAGATTACGAACACATCCGTTGGTTCCTGATGCACGAGGGGATTGCGGTCTGGATGGATGAAGGGGACTGGTATCTCGAAGTGCGAACCGTGTGCCGCCATCTGCAGCCGGACAATAGTTGTGGGATCTACGAAACGCGCCCTCAGATCTGTCGCGATTACGGCGTCAAGGATGGGGAACCCTGCGAATTCTTTACGGACGAGTTGGAGTACGACCTCTATTTCGATTCAGACGAAAAGTTTGACGTCTGGTCCAGGGCTGAGCAGGAAAAAAAGGAAGAAAGACGGCGCAAACGCGCGCGATTGAAGGCGCGGCGCCAACGCCAGCAAGCGCAGGCCCGGGCGTAGGCCTGCAGGCGAAAAGCCGGAACGGCAACTTTCTATTTTCGAAGCGACTGCAACATCCGACGAAAGTTGGGTTCAGCGGCAGCCGTCGTCTTTTCGGGTGCCGTCAGCTTGAAGAAAACCTCTCCTTCAGGTGCACTGACGATGGCGGCGAGCATCCGATACCCCGTCTTGGGTGTCGCCCGGGGAGCCATGGGAAACGGTTTGAATAGGTAGGTGCCGGTAAGGTCAAGGGTTGTTACGGCAATGCCGTTGATGTTCTCGCTAGCCCTTTGTGCCAGCTGGTCGGCCGGACCGCCGTCTGGGGCCCGAAACTGGCCGATCCAGCGCTTTACGTTGGCTTGGACACCGCCCGCGCCTCCCGTCCCAAAGTAGTACACGCCACATTCTCCGTCTTCGGAGTCCCCCCCAGCCGCCGGCACGGTATAGGTTGCGGCCCGCATGGGTCTTTGGCGCTGCGCTTTCCAACCCGCTGGGGCGGTCCAGCTCACTCCTCCCGCCGATTCAGCCCACGCCACAGAACCCGGCGACAAGGCCAGCCCCAGCAAGGCGAACGGGATAAGCAAGGCGAAGCGCACTTTCATGTCGTCCTCCGAAGGGCTAAGTATAGCCGAGGCAGGGGTGTGGGCTCCAGATTGGCATCCTCGCTCAGCAAGCCGTTGGCTGGGCTTGTTGCCTTTCCACGAGGCGTCGAAGTACTAACCAGGTGCTCGCTGTCGGAGTGCGAAGTCCGGGGAAGGCCTTCTGTCTATGGAAGTGGGCTGCTCGGGTTGCGCGACCCCATGCTATTCTGGACTACTTAACCTCCCCATGGACTCGTGTATTCACTCAGCTTGGCAATGGCTGAGTCGTTCTGGAATCCAAAACGCATCGGGCGGCGTGGCCCGTTTCTACGGGGCCGACAGCCAAGAGTACCGAGACGTCTCCACCCAGTCCACCGCATTCTTCATTAGCACTTTCCTGCGGCTCGGCGACTATCCAGAGGGGTCCCCTCCCGCTGAAGCACTCCACGCCGGTGGGTTTCTTCTGGATCGTGCGTTTCACCGCTCGAAAGAGCTATTCGCCCACGAGGTGTACGTCGAGGACAACAGCCCGTCTGCTTGTGCTTACTTCCTCGGCTGCAGCATCATTATTCGCTCGCTCGTTGACCTTTGGAAGGCCACCAAGGAGCCGGCCTACTTGGAGTGCGCCGAACGCTGTGGTTTTGCCCTGCAAAACCGTATGTCGCGGATGGACGGCTCATTCTTCCCGGTCTATGATTTTGCGAGGGATATGCCCATCGACGAAGGAGAGACGTGGTCGACCCAGGCCGAGGTGTATCAGCTTAAGGCAAGCTTTGCTTTGCAAGAGCTAACCGAGGCTACCGGATTATATGAGTTTGCGGCGATGTCGGACCCCCTACGCCGATGGTGCTTAAAGCGACACGAGGGCTTCGTCCCAGACTTCGGTGATCCTCAGGAGCGCATGTCCCGGCTTCATGCCTACTGCTACTTCCTCGAGGGTCTACTCCAAGAGGCTAGCCAGGATGCGGAGTGCAGCCGCGCTCTTCAGTGGGGCATTCTGCGGGTGGAAACCCTGATAGAGGAAATCGGCCCCGAGTTTCAACACTCCGACGTTCTTGCTCAGTTGCTGCGCTTGCGCTTCTATGCGGACACGTTCGGGGTGCTCGAGATCGATCGAGCCACCGCCGAATCCGAGGTGGCGGCCCTGATCGAATTTCAACAGCAATCCAGCGACACGAGGGTGGACGGGGGATTTGCCTTCGCTCGGCGAGGCACGGAGCTCGTCCATCGCATCAACCCGGTCAGTACTGTCCTAGCCCTCCAGGCTTTGACGATGTGGGAATCCGTGGACGAGGGAGCCTTCCGGGATCCGTGGAATGTGCTGATTTAATAGGCTGTTTCAAACCAAGACTTTCTCATCGTGCTCACGACGTGGCGCACCCTTTCAGCCGCGTCAGGCTTTCGAGCCGACATTTCCGAATCTAAGTGAACCCGTGTCCGGGGGCGGTCCACTAGTAGGCGCCGCCTTAGGCACCCCAAGCAGACTCGTTACTTTTTCTCGCCGCGTGCATACTCGGCCGTGATCGAAGACTGTAATCCGCCCCGCGGCGTGAACTCGCCCACCAAGGTGGCCCAAACGGGCTTTACTGCTTGAACGACGTCGTCGAGTGCTCGGTTCACAACGTTCTCGTAAAAGATCCCCAGGTTCCGATAGGCGAGGATGTAATGCTTCAGGGACTTCAATTCTAGGCACAGTTCGTCAGGCTCGTATTCGAGCGTTAGCCGGCCGAAGTCGGGAAGCCCCGTCTTTGGACACACCGAGGTAAACTCCGGGATCTCGATCTTGATCCGATAGCCTTTGTGCTGATTCGGCCACGTCTCGATGGCCGGCAGCTTCGCATCGATGCCCGCTCGGGCATGCTGTTCATCGTATTCTGCCAACGGAATCACTCCTTCGTGGTCGTAAGTTGTCCGCGAGGAAAACGTTCCAGCAGCTGGATCGATTTGCGCTTCGCTTCAGGATATCGCGACACCCTGGGCCGCCGCCACGGACTCTAGGCCGGGCGGCTCGGATTGCCTCCAACCGCGAACCGGCCATGGTCCGGTTGCTCCCAAGCACCGGTGTTAAGGTATAGGGATATGACGTCGGAACAGGTCGCAGCGGCCGTCGAAGAAATCCGCGATCGCGTTCGAGGACGGTACGAAAAGAAGGCAGTGGGAATCACCGACTTCGAGCTGCCTGCTCTCGATGGCCTGGGTCAAGCCCGCGACGCGGCGCAAGATAAAGTAGCCTCCATAGGCTCCGTTAATCCCCGCCCGCCAGGACTGCTAAACAGTGCGATCCAGGCTTGGAAAAAAGCAATCGCTCGTCTGCTGAACTGGTTCGTGCGCGATCAGGTGGAGTTCAACCGCGCTGCGCTGCGCTACATGGATCGCAGCCTCGAAGCGTCGATCGAGCAGAACTACAGTCTGCTCCGCGTGGCGAAGGTGGCTGCAGCGCAAACTCACGTCGAGGACATGATGGCCCACTGGAAACAGTGGCGCCCGGCTATCGAAGAGAAGCTCACGCAGATCGAGATTCGATTCCTCCACTGCGTCCGGGAAATGGAGAGTGGCGCCCGTGACCGAGATGCGAAGTGGGGCAAGGAGTTGCAAAGAAGACACCAGGATTACGCGGACGAACTTCGGCGTGCCGCCGACGAAATTCAGGGCAAGTTCTCGGAAGACGTGAGAAAGCTACAAGATGCCGCCAACGAGATTCAGAATAGGTTCTGGGAAGATCTGAGGAAGACAAAAGCTGAAAACGAGCATTTGATCCACACGGAACTCCGCTTGATTCGCCAAAGGGCAGCGGCAGCGTCGGCCCCTCGTGACGCAGCGATTCCCACATCGGCCTCAAGCCCGACTACGCCGCGAAAGGAGGAGGGCGACAAACTGCGGCCGGCTGTCTTTGATTACTCGCGGTTTGAGGAACGCTTTCGCGGCGACGAGGCCCACGTTCGTGAAGCTCAAAGCTTTTATCTGCCGCACTTCAAAAAATGTCAGCAGGTAGTTGATTTGGGTTGCGGCCGCGGCGAATTCCTGGGACTGCTCCGCGAGCAAGGGGTCCAGGGAACTGGGGTCGACTCGGATCCAGACGCGGTGGCCACGTGTCGCGGGAAGCGGCTGGATGTCGAGCACGGCGATTTGTTTGCTTTCTTGTCCCGACAGCCGGATCAGAGTCTCGACGGGGTCTTCTGCGCCCACGTTGTGGAACACCTTCCGGCCGATCTTGTACCGAGCTTGATGTTCCTAGCGAACCAAAGGCTTCGACCGGACGGGATCATGGCGATCGAGACGCCGAACCCGGCGTGTCTGGCCACATTGGCCGGCGACTTCTATATAGACCCCACTCACAGCCGGCCGGTGCCTTCACAACAGATGCACTTCTACTTCCAGGAGGCGGGCTTCGGTGACATCGAAGTTCACGAGATCCACCCGGCGGCCGACGTTTTCCCCGAGATCGCCGCCCTTAACGGAATCGAAGAGTTGCAGGCCTTCCGCCGCCGGTTCTTTGGCGGCCTTGATTACGCAATCATCGGAAGGAAACTCAAAACATAACTGACCAGTGATGGAATTCACCGGCGAGCGGGTCGTCCCCGGGCAGACCGACGTCGACTTGATGAATGAGCATCTGGCTCAGTATAGCTTTGCCGAGTCGCTCGTCGCGGGTAAGCGCGTGCTGGATGCGGGCTGCGGAGTTGGCTACGGCTCCGCCCGGCTCGCTCGCTCAGCGGACCGCGTTGTCGGCTTCGATAATGCACGCGAGCCACTCCTCACGACACAGCACGACTACGCGGACTTCGACGTTCGCCTGGCCGAAGGTGATTGCAGAAGTCTGCCGTTCTCCGACGCGAGTTTCGACGTCGTTGTGGCCTTCGAGGTCATCGAACATCTCGAAAACTGGCGGAGCCTTCTATCGGAAGCTCGGCGCGTATTGACTCCAGGCGGGCGGCTACTAGTTTCTACTCCCAACAAGGTCTACTACCAACAAACGCGGACCACCCCGAACCTCTACCACGTTCACGAGTTCGACTACAACGAGTTTCGGGAGGAACTGGCGAAGTTCTTCAAAAATACGACGATGTTTCTTGAGAATCACAGCGATGCCATCACGTTTACGCCGCTAGAGGCGAAGGGCGTGCGAACCTTTCTGGAGGCCACGTCCGCCGATCCCGAGCAAGCACACTTTTTTCTGGCGGTGTGTTCGGCCGAACCGCTCTACGGCTCACCAGCATTCGTCTACTTGCCAACCGCGGGCAACGTTGTTCATGAGCGCGAGCAGCACATTGACTTGCTAGCTTCCGAAGTTGGTGGCAAGCAGGAACTGCTGAAGGAGTTAGGACAAGAGCTAAGACGGCTTCAAGCTGAACATCGCGAGCAGCGGCAGCAGGCACGGCATGCGATCGAGAAGCTGGAAGAAGAGAATGACAAGAAGACGGTATGGCTCAAGCAGCTCGCCGGCTACGAACAGGATCTGGAGGAGAGGACGCGGTGGGCGTTGAAACTACAGGATGATCTCAATCGCGCCGTGGACAACTATCGCAAACTGGAAGCCCACAAAGCGGAGAAGCACCAGGAACTGGAGAAATGTGTCGGGTTGCTTGATGACGCCGAACAGCAAGTGATCGAGCGGACAGACTGGGCGAAACGGGTGGGTCAACAGCTGGGACAAGTCCGGGAACAGTTAGCAAACGTGTACGCCTCTCCCGCCTACCGCGTTGGACGACGGCTCCGGCTGGCGCCTGACGTCCCCGCCGGGGACGAAAATCCGCCGCCGGCAGCGCCTGAAGCAAAAGATAAATGAGGCGGCCGAATGCCAGCGAGTCCGCATCTCTCCAGAACGCACAATATCGGGACGCAAGGGACGGGACCCGCACTCGACCGTCGGCGTGTTCTGCTGACGCTGCTGGGCGTCTTCGTCGGCTGCGGCGGCAAGAAAAAAGTTTCCCTACCGCCTCCGAAACCCGCGCGTGTGGGGGAATCGGAAGTTGGAATCGCTAGCTGGTACGGCCATCCCTATCACGGCCGCCGTACGAGCAACGGTGAAGTCTACGACATGAACAAGATGACGGCAGCGCACCTCAGGCTGCCTTTTAACACCTGGGTCCGCGTGACGAGCCTCAAGAATCGTCGCAGTGTAGACGTCCGAATCACCGACCGCGGGCCGTTCATCAAGGGACGCATCATCGATCTCTCGCGAGCCGCGGCCAAGCAGATCCACATGATAGGTCCGGGGACAGCGAAAGTGCGGGTCAAGGTCATCGCAAAACCGAAAATGCGTTACAAACCTGAGAAAGTGCGCCCTGTGAAAGAGCCTGTAGCGATCGAGCAGCCGATCGCGCCCCAGGAACCGGCCCCGGCCCCCCCTCCTCTCGAATCACCACGCCTACCTTGCCCATCGGAGTTCTCCTACGGCGTCCAGGTCGGTTCGTTTCGTGTTCCCGAAAACGCCGAGCGAATGCTCGGCAAGATGCTCTATGAAGACCTGCCGGCTCGGATCGTTCGCAAGCAAGGCGACAGGGGCCTGTTGTATTCCGTCGTTGTCGGTCAAGAAGACCGCAAATCCGGCGCGGAGTTTTTGCGGCGAAGTTTGGAAAGCGATGGCATAGCCGGTTTCGTGACTGCCTTCGACCAGTCAAACTTGGCGGATTGTCTATAATGAGCTAGATCCTCTGTGCAACAGCAACCGCTGTTTGAGGGCGACCCCACTCAATTCGGCCTGGTCGGTGACTCGCCGCAACTTCAGGGCGTCCTGCGAACCATCGAAAAACTCAAAACGAACGAATCCCCCGTTCTGATTGTCGGCGAGAGCGGTGTGGGCAAGGAGCTTTTGGCGCGAGCTCTCCACGCGGCCTCGCCTCTGCGCGACAAGACGTTTCTCCCGGTAGACTCATCTTCTCTGGTGGGCTCTTTGATGGAAAGCGAGCTCTTCGGCTACGTCAAAGGAGCGTTTACGGGAGCCGTCGAAAACAGAATCGGTCTAGTGCGGGCGGCCGAGGGAGGCACGCTGTTTCTAGATGAGATCGGCGAGCTGACAACCGAAGTACAGGCCAAGCTGCTGCGGCTGTTACAGGAAAACGAGATTCGCCCGATCGGCGCGACGCAACCAATTAAAGTCCACGTGCGGATCCTCGCCGCGACGAATAGAGATCTCCCGGCTGCCGTGGCCGAAGGGACGTTTCGCCAGGATCTCTACTACCGGCTCAACGTGATCTCAATTCGTATTCCCCCATTGCGCGAGCGGAAATCCGATATTCCCCTACTGGTCGAGCACTTCCTGAAGAAATACGCCGTGCACGGGGTGAGCCTGTCAGATGAAGTCCTGGGACGCCTGATGAAACACCCCTGGCCAGGCAATGTCCGCGAGATCGAGAATGCGATCCGTAGCATGGTCGCGCTCAGGTCGAATCCGGTAATCGAGCTCAATGATCTGCCCACGAAGCTGCGCAGGTCAATCGATCCCTATCAGGAAGTTGACCTCGGCTTGGCCTCGGAAATCATTCCCCTTGCGGAAATTGAGCGCCGGCACATTCTTAGGGCCATCGAGCACACCAGAGGCGACGTCCAAACGGCGGCGCTGCTGCTGGGGATCGGCAAAACCACGCTTTACCGCAAACTCAAAGACTATCGCGGAAAGACACGAGAGACCCGGGAACCCCGCAGCGCGGATCAGTGGGAAGTGTCGGCTTGAAGCTGCCGAGTCGATCCGTCATGCTCAGTACGGTGTCTCCCGCGACCGCGACTCCACCTGCCGAGCAACTTGCGAAAGCCTTTCTTGAAGAGCACGAAAAAACAGGGGCTGTCTCCGCCGATCTGATTGACGATCTGTGCGGGCTGGCCGCCTCCGACGACCAAGACCTGGCGCGGTCCGGCAGCGACGCCGTCTTCCGGCTCATCGTCGAGGCTCTCGGGGACCAGTTTGAACCTCTCGCGTGCGAGCTGTACATTCACTTCTTCAGCCGCGTAATTGAGTATTGCCGGCGCTTGCCCCGGGGGCGCCGGCTCGACGATAGGCTATCTGCCTTCGGGTTAATGTGCGAGGCAGATGTCTTGCGCCGGGCGGGAAGAGTCCGCGGCCCCCGTCTGCCCCGCGATCACCCAACCGCCAAGGTGAAAAAGGTGCTGGTGCTGTCTCGCGTAACCCTGGGGGCTGACGTCGCGGTGACCAGTGTTGTTCTCAGCCGGATGAAGAAAGTCTTCGAGAACGCGGAAGTCCTCCTCGTGGGGGGTGCAAAATCGGCAGCTCTTTTCGCCTCGGATCCCGGAGTTCGAACCCTTCGGTTCGAGTACGAGCGAGCAGCCGGCCTGCTGGGGCGGCTGACGAGTTGGGTCCAGCTGACCGAGGTCGTGGATGCTGAAGTCAAGGATCTAGCACCAGGCGAATACGTGGTTGTTGATCCTGATTCGCGCCTAACCCAATTGGGGTTGCTCCCCATCACGAAAGGCGATGCAAGTTACTACTTCTTTGAGAGCCGCTCCTATCAATCGCCGGGGGCGGAGTCCCTGGCTCAGCTCACCGGGCGATGGCTAAGTGATCTATTCGGAGATTCCGAAGAAACCGACTACCCCTATGTAAGCCTCTCGCCGGACGACCGGAACTTGGGATCCTCAGCGCGCCAGACGCTCAGCGGCCGCCTGGCCGCGGTCAACCTCGGTGTCGGAGACAACCCGGCCAAGCGTCTTGACGATTCCTTCGAAGAGGGACTTCTATTGGCTTCGCTAAAGGCCGGCTATACCGTGCTGCTCGATCGCGGTGCGGGCGAGCAAGAAATCGAGCGCTCGACCCGGTTGACGGATCGTTTGCAATCCTCCGGTAAGGTCATCGGTTCGCTCACGGCCGCCGAGTGCCGACCCGGGGACGTAATCACTTGGCGGGGCAGCCTGAGCGGTTTTGCGGGGTTGATCGCGGCAGCGGACCTTTACGTCGGCTACGACTCAGCCGGCGGACACCTGGCGGCGGCCCTCGGAGTGAAAGGGATCGACATCTTCGCCGGCGCTGCGTGCGACCGCATGCTCACGAGATGGACGCCCTGGGGCCCGAAGCCGGCCAACGTGATCGCAGTCCACCAGGGGGATGATCCCCGCACGGTCCTGTCCGAGGTGCAGAAACATCTGCCGTGACTATCGCTCTCGATGCCACTTATAGCCTTGACCCCAACCCTTCCGGAGTCGCCGTTTACTGTTCCCACTTGATTGACGCGCTGGCGCACGGCGCTCCCGACGAGCAGTTTCTCCTGTGCTATCGCGCGCGCCGTTTCCTAAGTTCCCTCCGCTACTCTCTGCCGGAAGGGAACTGTTCGCGACGCCTGTTGGAAGATTTTGCCTGCTCGCTGTTTAGCCGACAGGTTTCTGTGTTCCATGGCCTGAATCAGCGCCTTCCCCGGTGCCGGTTCCAGCGAACCTTGACGACCTTCCACGACTTGTTTGTTCTCAGTGCCGATTACTCCACCGCAGAGTTTCGCTCCCGTTTCGGCGAGCTGGCGCGTGACGCCGCGAGTCGTTCGGACCACATCATCGCCGTCTCGGAATTCACGGCCGATCAGGTTAGCCGCCGTCTCGGATATCCGCGGGATCAAATCAGCGTCATTCACCACGGTGTACAACCGGTCCCCGACTTTCCGACCAAACAGTTGGACGAGTTCCGCCACCGGCAGGGTCTTGAAATGCCTTTCCTCCTCCACGTCGGCGCCATTCAAAAGCGAAAGAACGTGACGCGACTCGTCGAGGCCTTCGAGCGGTTAAACGCCCAGTTCACGCTTGTGCTCGCCGGCTCCGCCGGGTACGGCGCCGACCAGATCATGGATCGGATCGAAAACAGCGCCGCGCGCGCGCGCATCAGGTCTCTCGGTTATGTAGATTCCGACCGGCTGGCGATGCTCTACCGCACCGCTTCGGTGCTCGTCTTCCCCTCTCTCGAGGAAGGTTTCGGCATGCCGGTGCTGGAGGCGATGTCTGTCGGCCTCCCGGTGATCACCTCCGACCGCTCCGCAACCGCCGAAATCGCTGGGGGAGCCGCTCTTCTCGTCGACCCTGAGCAGACCGAGTCGATTGTGGACGCCGTGGAGCGCATCTTTACCAATCCCTTGCTGCGCCAACAGCTCGTCGAGGCCGGGCACGACCGCGCGGCCCAGTTCAGCTGGATCAGAGCGGCGCACGAAACCATGGCCGTATACCGACGACTGCTGTCACACCCCACGTCGTGACTTAGCCTCCCTGCCCGCCCGGCCGCCTGATTGCCCTTCGGCAAGGACAGAAGCCGAGCCGCGGGCGGAAGTCCGCGGTCGAGACTGCGAAAGACCTCGGCAGCTGGGACAGGCATTGTGCGCGTTAATCTAGACGGGCAGCACCGCACTCCTCTCTCGCGCTATCGCTCCGATGACCGCCAGGGCCGCGGCCCTTTGCTTCTGTGGCGCAGCACCCAAGAGGGCCGACGCCTCAACCAGCCCGGCGTCCAATTGCGGCCCCCAATGCCGGTCGTGGGTGGCGGCAGCTACTAGGCTCCGGCCCTGGCGCCGATTTCTTCGATCCAATGTAGAATCTGGTCGGTCTGGCGGAGCGAATCGAGCACCACCTCGGCCTTGGTCAGATCATGCCGCTGGTTCATTTCATGCCGCCGGGCTAGGGTCGCAATCCCGGCGGCGACCGCGGCAGTTACCCCGGTTTCAGAATCCTCGATGACGGCGGCGTTGGCCGCAACCACAGCCAACCGACGCAGCGCTTCATGATAAGCGTCAGGCGCGGGCTTATGCCGCTCGACATCCGCCGCAGTCACGACCACCTGAAAATGCTCTCCCAGGCCGGTCTGGCGGAGAATCCGATCTACCATCCACGGCTGGCTTGAAGTAGCGACCCCGAGGCGATAACCGCGCTCGCCGAGCGCCGCGACCAGCTCGCGAGCTCCCGCGGTCACCTCCAGATCTTCCAGCATCCGCTCGTAAATCCCGTGATAAAGGGATGAGTATCGTTCCGGTGCAACCGCGAGATTGCCCTCCCGTATGAAAGCCGCCCGCACGAACTCGTGGGACGCTCCCATAACCTGGCTGTAGTAGCTGGGAGGCACTTGGCCACCCAGTTCCCCGACCGCCGCGGAATGGGCTTTGGCCTTTAGCGATTCACTCTCGACGAGAACGCCGTCGAGATCAAAGATGACGGCCCTGTCGGACGCGTGTGGATTCATTGTGTAAGTTGCTTGTTTTACTGCTAGTGATAAGAAATTGGCTTTGTTTGGTCAACACCTTGGTCACATCGTCCCGCCACTGGGTGGTTCGCCGCTGCTGTTCTTCGTGGGGCCTGCTGCTGAGGTCGATGTCCTCTCGTGTGCTCGCGGAGCGACTGGTCCGGTCTTGCTGAGCGGACCGCGCAGCCGGGCCGGCAACCAGCCGTAACCCATTGTTTGCACATGGGTTGTGCCAGATTGGGTTCGTTTCGTCATTGGCATTCTGTCGAGCAGTGTGCCGGACTCCGTAGTGTCCCCCTTCAGGATACCGAGCATGTCAAGGTCTTCGCCGCCGCAAGGAGCGATTCGCTTGCCGGCCGCCACGGGCGGCATGCTGGGTGCGGTCGCCGAAATCCTGCACCGGCTGATGCCGGTCCTCTCAATAGACCTGCTGGTTTGGGTCGTGGTCATCACGACGGCGGTTCTGTTGATGAAGGGCGGATACGCCGTCGTGTGGCCCAGACCTGCGGCCTTTTTCTAGCTCGTTGCTCTGACAACGAGTTGGCTCGGCCCCAGCCACGATCGCGTCGCAACAACCGGCTGGAGCGCGCAGGACTTAGGCGGGCGGGCTCTCGCTTTCGCTGCCGGCTGTAGTTCTCCGCACGCCAGATCGGAGACGGCGCGCGGTTTCCGAGGGTGAGCAGCTCACCGGAAGCCCCGCAAGCCTCGTGATACACTCGGAACATTCGTCGTGGAAACTGATTTTCTCGTCGTTGGCGCGGGCGTCGCGGGATTGATGGGGGCTATCGAAGCTGCCGAGGCAGGACGTGTCTTAGTTCTCACTAAAGACAGGTTGACCGAGTCAGCTTCCGAATACGCCCAGGGAGGCATCGCCGTCGCAATCAGCGATGAAGATCAGGTCAGCCTCCACGAGCAGGATACGATTAAAGCCGGCAACGGGTTGTGCGATCCCGATGCGGTCCGGATTCTCGTCGAGCAGGGGCCACAGGAGATTCAGCGGCTCATCGATTGGGGCGTTGAATTCGACCGCGACGGTACACGGCTCGCTTTCACGCAGGAGGGCGCTCACAGCCGCCGGCGAGTGCTTCACGCTCACGGAGATTCCACAGGCCGCGAAATCGCCCGGACACTGTTCCAGAAGGCCAAGACGCTCCCGAACATCACTTTCCAGAGTTTTTCGGCCGTGGTCGATCTACTCACTCACGAAGGCGAGATCCGCGGCGCACTCGCGTGGAGTGACAAAGAACGCCGATTTGTCCCCATTCGCACGCGGGCCATCCTACTCGCCACGGGAGGTCTCGGCTGCGTCTACCGCGAAACGACTAACCCCGATGTAGCTACGGGCGACGGTGTGGCCATGGCGTACCGGGCGGGTGCCGAAATATCCGATATGGAGATGATTCAATTCCATCCCACGGCCTTGTTCCTGCAAGTTGCCCCTCGCTTCCTGCTTTCCGAAGCGCTACGGGGGGAAGGAGCCTACTTGCGCAATGCAGTCGGCGAGAGGTTCATGAGCCGCTATAGTCCCGAGGAGGAATTGGCTCCGCGCGATGTGGTGTCCCGCGCCATCGTTGACGAGCTTCATCGCACGCAGACAGGCCCGGTCTATTTGGATCTCACTCACCTCGATCCTCAATTCGTCCCACGACGGTTTCCTCGCATCTACGAGACTTGTCGCCACTACGGGGTGGATCTCACCAAGCAGCCGGTGCCGGTCCATCCGGCTGCTCATTATGCGATGGGAGGAGTCCGCACGGACTACGAGGGACAAACCAATCTACCCGGGCTGCTGGCGGCGGGTGAAGTAGCCTGCACGGGTGTCCACGGAGCGAACCGGCTGGCCAGCAATTCGCTGCTGGAAGGCCTCGTCTACGGCGCACGCGCGGGTCGCAAGATCCGCGAGCGAGCCGGTGTGGCGCAGCTCGAGCCTGACATCCCCGATGCTCCCTCGCCGGTCGCGCTTACCGCTCATGGCGTGTCCCTGCTTCGTCGACTCGCCTGGAGGAACGCCGGGATCAGTCGCTCGGCCGCGGGTATTCGTGCAGGTTTGGACGAGCTCGAGAAACTTCAGCCTGCTTTCGAAAAAGGCTGGGCCAGAAACAGCCGGCAGGGATTCGAAGCTGACAACATGTATCAGGTTGTCTCGCTGATTGCGCGCTCCGCTTTGGCCCGCGAAGAAAGCCGGGGAGGGCACTACCGAACCGACTTCCCCGACAAACGCCCGGAGTTTGAGAGGCACTCGCTCGTGTCTTGGGGCAAAGAAGTGAGTTTCGCCTAGGCACTCGAAGCCAAGGGGCCCGAATCACGGAAGTGTCATGGAAAAATGGGGACTGCCAGGACTGCCACCAATTCGCCCCGTCATGGGCCTCGAAACAAAGGAATCAGCCTGAAGCGAACTGGCCGGCTGTACCCGATTTTTCCCGCATGAAGGCGCCACATGGACTGGTGGGTCGTAATCACATTAGTCATCGCCGCGGCACTGGCCTACGGCTATTGGGACCACAATCATCAGCGCCGGCACCTTCGGAAATCATTCACTCTTCTGGCTGAAAAGTACGGAGGGGAAGTGAAGCCGGGCAACCTACTAGTGTTCCCGCAGCTTCGCTTTCAGATGGACGGCCGACGCTACCTGGTTGCGGCCATGGCGACCAGCGGCTCCGATTCAGGCGAAAGCGGGCCCTTCACGTTCGTCGATGTGGATTTGCCGTTCGACACCGGCCAGAAGATTCGTGTCAAGAAAAGCGCCGGCGACGCCACACGTCTGATGGATGCCATGGGGCTGGGCGGGCGCCCAACAACCGGGCACCGAGAATTCGATGAGGCCTTTCGCATCGAAGGGAGCGACCAGGTATTCGCATCTTCACTCCTCGAATTACGCGTGCGTGAAAAGTTGCTTGACTCGCAGGCGCGGCGCCTCGAGGTGAAAGTGCAAAGCACGAAGATCAATGTCACTAGGGACGGGATTGCCAAATCGACGGCCGACCTTCAGGAGCTGATCGATATCGCTGGTCTAATAGCCGGCCACTGCCCAAGGAACCTTTGAAAAGCCGCGGCAGGCCCTCATTGAACCCCACCCCGGCTGGGCGGAGATGTGCGCGAAATGCTTGCGATAGTCCTACGACCCCCAACTAAGACCCCACGTAACATTTATTACGGGCCGGGCCAACCCGTCTGAACACTTTCGACCCTCTCGGCGTCATTACACAATGTAAGTTCGTTGGCGGCCGCCGCGACGACCTAGACCGAAGGAGATCAAGATGAAATCACTGTGGATTAGTGTGTTTGCTATCGCGGCGCTGGTGTTTTGCGGGATCAATCTGGCACCTGACGTCGTCCAAGGAGAAACGACCAAGCCGCAACAGGTCGCACCCGACAAGCCCAAGCCGAAGCCGACAATCTCACCCCAAGCAGCCGTTTGGCGCGGCATCGATTGGTTGGTGTCGGTACAAGGAAGCGACGGGGGCTGGGGACAAGACGGAGGAGAAACCTCGTTCGTTCGCCAGGGCGAGCGGCTGGAGACATCCGGCAACGACGTTGCCAACACAGCCGTCGCAACCATGGCTCTTATTCAGGCCGGCCATACGCCAACCAAGGGAAAATACCAAGCCGCCGTGCAGCGGGGATTGGATTTTATCCTCCGGCGCGTGGAGGAAAGCCCTCAGGAAGGACTGGCCGTCACCTCGACTACCGGAACCCAAATCCAGCGCAAGCTGGGTCCCTACATCGACACCTTTCTTACGTCAACGCTGCTCGCCGAAATAGACGGCGAAATGCGCCTGGCGAAATCCAACGAGCGCGTCCGCCTCGCGCTCCAAAAATGCGTCAACAAGATCGAGAACAACCAGCAGTCTGACGGCAGTTGGAACCTCGCCGGTGGTTGGGCCCCGATCCTGGGGACCGCCATGGCCTCTCGGAGCCTGTTCGAGGCCAAACAGAAGGGCCTCGACGTCGACGGCGAGGTCCTCGCTCGGGTCGACGACTATACGAAGGCCAGTGCGAAGTCGTCAGTGGTTGGCCCCGGCGTCGCGGGAGGTCGTGGCGGGTTTGCCGCGGACGCCAGCTCTGCCGGCGTCGCGCTATACAAGGGCGCCCAGGTACTCGAACAGCTCAGCCGAACCGAAGAAGACCGCAAGAGGAACGCGGAGGAAATCGCCGCCGTCAGCGGCCAGCTCTCGAACGCACGCTTCGTGCGCGGTTTCGGTTCGATGGGCGGGGAGGAGTTCTTCTCGTACCTGAACATAAGCGACAGCCTGCACCGTACGGGCGGGAAAGAATGGCGGGAGTGGAACGGCAAGATCAAGACGCAGCTTGTCCGCCTCCAGAACGAAGACGGTTCTTGGGCCGGTCATCACTGCATCACGGGACGCGTCGCCGTGACCAGTGCCGCCATCCTCACCGTGCTTGTCGACCAGTCCTCTGTTGAAACACCCAATGAGTCAACAAAGGGCTAAGTCCCGGCCTCTGGCTGGCTTAGCTGAATCCATCCGGCGCGAGGGCACTCTCTCGCGCCGCGATTTTTTCGCCGCGGGCCTTGCTACCGCTGTTGGCCTTTCGTCCACCTGCCGGCCGACCCCAGCCGAATGGGCGGGCCCTTCCGGCGAGCTTGCCCTGGCAAAGGCTGCGCGGTACCTGTGGTCCCAACAGTCAGAGGATGGTGGCTGGCACAGCACAACCTACGGACTGCTTAGCTCCGGCCAGTCTTTGACTCCTTTCGTACTTGACGCTTTGGTGCGAGTGCCCACTTATGTTCTGGTTCCACCTCCCGAAAAACTGCATCGGGCAATCGAGTTCATTCGCCGTCACACCGACGACACCGGAGCGGTGGGTCGAATGGACCCGCTTCTCCCGGACTACCCCAACTACTCGACGGCGCTGGCTGTCACGGCTCTTTGCCGCGCCCGGCCTTCCGGATGGGAGCAAGAAGTTGCCGCCATGGTCAAGTATCTGCGAGGCCAGCAGTTCACCGAGGCCAATGGCTGGCGGCGAGACGACGCGCCTTACGGTGCCTGGGGCATGGGAGGCGACCGACGAGTCCCGCCCAACCCCGGTCATGTCGATCTTTCGATGACACGCCATGTGCTGGAAGCCCTATCCGCCGCTGGGGTTCCTCCCGGTGACCCGGCATTCCGGAAGGCCGCCGTGTACGTCGAACGCTGCCACAACTTCGACCCTGCCCGGCCGGAAGCCCAGGACGGCGGATTCCACTTTTCGACCGTCGTCCTTGATGCCAACAAAGCGGGACCGGACGGCGAAGGCTATCGGAGTTACGGAACCGCCACCGCCGACGGAATCCTCGCACTCCCGGCAATGGGCCGCCCCCCAGCCGATGAGCGCGTGCAGGCCGCAAGGCGTTGGCTAGCGTCACATCACCTGCCAGACCGAGCGACCGGCTTCATCGGAGAAGCCTACAAGCGTTGGCCGGCTGGCCTGCGCTTCTACTACGCCGCCTCCGCAACGAAGGCCTTCCGGCGTTTAGGCGCCGCTCGGTCGGAGTCTGTCGCGCGGTCTCTTGAACCGGAACAAAGTCCGGATGGCAGCTGGTCCAACACCGAGAACCTAGTCAAGGAAGACGATCCCTTGATTGCGACTCCGTTCGCGGTGCAGGGGTTGTTGAACGAGCGGGCGGTCCATCATCAGCGGGAGACGTGACCAGAGTACGTGGCCCTAGGCCATTTGGTTCTCAGCAGTTTCCTCCGGCCTCCCCAGCCGTAGCTTGATGTCGCAAAACGCGACTTCAACTTGGCGAACTCTTGGCCAGTCGGAAGAAACGCGAAGTCCGACGGAAACAGATAGCGGTGTCGACGAACCTGCTCGCCGAGTCGTCGGGGAGGCTTGCGCGTAGACCGGGGATCAGCCGTTGGCACGGCCGATTTTTGCCCCACCCCAAGCCCCGCTCGGCCGCCGCAGGCGGTCGAGCGCCTCGAGTTTGGCGTTTGACTAGATAGATTCCCACATTTAAGAGGACGAGAGCGGGCCAAGGGGATAAAAACCCTTGCTGGGTCGAAACATTGTGGGGTATTCTGGTATCTAGTTATATAACTAGACAAGGAGACGACATGGGTTACCCCACCAAAGTCCAACTCATTAAGCGCGAAGCCAGTCAGCAGTGGTACGTCAACTTCCCTTCCGCCTTGGCCCAGGCGCTGGAATTCTCGCGCGGTGAAACCGTCGAGTGGGTCATCGAAGACCGCTCCCAACTGGTGTTGAACCGTCGGCACCCGCCCCCCTCGGCGTTAAAAAAAAAGACTCCGCCCCGAGGCTCCTCGACCAGCTCGAAGCCCTCGCCCGCCAAGCGCTCCAGGGCCGCCGCCAACAGCGGGTCCAAGAAAAGATCCAAAGCCTGATGCTGAGCGCCTTGGTCTGTCTCGGCCGCCACACCGTGACTGGGTTGCTGCACACCGCCGGCGACAGCTTCCAGGACTGGTCGGCCGTCTATCGGCTCTTCTCCCAGGCCCGGGTCGAGGCCCCAGACCTGTTCGGCGTGGTCCGCCGCGGAGTGCTCGAGCAACTGTCCCCCACCGCACCTCTGGTGGTCGCACTCGATGACTCACTGCTGCCCAAGCGGGGCGCCAAAACTCCCGGCGTCGCCTGGCGGCGCGATCCGCTGGGACCGCCCTTCCAAACCAACCTGATTCGCGCTCAGCGCGTCATCCAGATCTCGGCCGCTGTGCCCGGCGGCGCCGACCCCCCAGCGGCGCGCCTGATCCCGCTCGATTTCCAACACGCCCCGACCCCACCCACACCACGGCGAAACGCCCCTGAGCAGGAGCAACAACAATACCGCCTCGCCTGCCGCCGCGCCTCGCTCGCCCAGCGGGGCGCCGAACGCCTGCACGCCCTGCGGCAGAAGTTGGAGCAAGACGATGCCTCGCGGCGACTCGAAGTGCTCGTCGACGGCCGCTTCACCAACCGCACGGTGTTGAAAAACCTGCCGCCCCAGACCGTGCTGATCGGTCGCATCCGCCAAGACGCCAAGCTCTACTACTTGCCGACCGGCCAAGCAGCCGCCACGGGCCGCCGCCGCCGTTATGGCGAGCGGGCTCCCACTCCCGAACAACTGCGCCAGGATGACAGCGTTCGCTGGCAAATCGTCACCGCCTACGCCGCCGGCAAGCGGCATCGCTTCCGCATCAAGACCTTGACTCGGCTGCGCTGGCGTCCCGCCGGCGGGAACTGCGATCTGTGTTTAGTCATCATCGCCCCGCTGCGCTATCGGCCCCGCCAAGGCTCGCGCCTGCTGTATCGCCGGCCCGCTTATCTGATCGCTACCGATCCCGACTTGTCGCCCCAGCAGATCGTCGAGCACTACGTCTGGCGCTGGGACATCGAGGTCAACTTCCGCGACGAAAAGACGCTGTTGGGGGTAGGACAGGCGCAGGTCAGACATCCCCGCTCGGTCGAAGCGGTGCCGCAGTTGATCGTGGCTGCTTACGCCTGGTTGTTGCTGGCGGCGCGCCAGACTTGGGGCCCGGCGGGCTTCCCCGACGCCCTGCCGCCCCCGAAATGGCGCGCGCGCCGCTCGAAGCCCCGCGCCACGACGCTCGATCTGATCCAGCACCTGCGGGCCGAGCTGTGGGGCGAAGGCTTGCGTCGTTTCTGCGGCTTCCCGTCCAACCCCTCGCCCACTCCAACCCCCCAAAAACTCAGCGCAGCCCTCCCCACCGCCTTGCTTTATGCTTCCCCTTGAACCTCTTGCCCCTCCTGTCTCCGCCTCGAACCTGCTTTCAAAACGCCAAAGTCGAGGGGGGCACAGCATGCTGTGCCCCTAGAAATCTGCTGGGTGCCTCGAAATGTAGGGGCCGGCATGCTGTGCTCGAGTGCCCGATCGTCAACGTAGTGTAGTGCCACTAACGGTTCTGGACAATGGCGTGGGTTTTGGCGGCGCGCTCGACTTTGGCGAGGATATCTTGTGCCGGAGCTGTCCAGACAAAGGGTTTGGGCGCTTGGTTGCTCGCTTCCAGGTACTCGTGGATGGCGGCCTCGAGTTCGGGAACACTGCGGAACACGCCGCGGCGGATGCGCTTCTGTGTCAGCTCGCGGAACCAGCGCTCGACGAGATTGAGCCAAGAAGAAGACGTGGGAATGAAGTGAAAGTGGAAGCGGGGGTGCTTCGCGAGCCACTTCTTCACTTGCTCATGCTTGTGCGTGGAGTAGTTGTCCACGATCAGATGCAGCTCCAGCGCCGGTGGCGTTTCGCGGTCGATCTTGCGTAGGAATTTGAGGAATTCCTGGTGCCGATGTCGCGGCAGACACTCGCCGATCACCTTGCCGTCGAGCACATTGAAGGCGGCGAACAACGTCGTTGTGCCATGTCGTTTGAAGTCGTGGGTCATGGTGCCGGCACGACCCCTTTTCAGGGGCAGTCCCGGCTGGCCGCGGTCTAAGGCCTGGATCTGACTTTTCTCATCGACACTGAGCACCAGCGCGTGCTCGGGCGGATTCAAGTACAGACCGACCACGTCGCGGAGTTTCTCGACGAACTGCTTGTCGCGGCTGAGCTTGAAAGTTTCGAGGCGATGGGGCTGCAGTCCGTGCGCTTTCCAGACGCGCTGGATGGCCATCTTGGAGACGCCCAAGTGCTTGGCGAGGGTGCGGGTGCTCCAATGCGTGGCCGCCCGGGGCTTCTCGTGAAGCGTTGTATCGAGGATGCATTGGACGAATTCAGCGGAGAGCGCCGGTTTGCGTCCGGGGCGCGTCCGATCGCGGAGTCCGTCGAGGCCGGACTGGGCGAAGCGCTTTCGCCACAGGATGACGGTCTTGCGGTTGACGCCGAGTTCGCGGGCAATGGCGTGGTTCGCCAACCCCTGCGCACACAGCAAAACAATGCCTGCCCGTAAGGCCATTTTCTGGGCTGTGTTGCCTCCTCGAACCAGGCGACGAAGAGCGTTTCGCTGCGGAGCGGTGAGGGGTAGAGCGTCAGCGGATGGCCACATAAACCATCCTACCGTGAAAAGGGTGTTATTGTCCAGTTATTTATGTGGCACTACAGTAGCTATTAAATATACGTGAACGAACGTATGAAACGGACTACGAAGCCGAAATCGCCGCGGGTTTGTCGCCAGTTCGCGCGTGCCAGGCTGCCTCAGACCCCCGTCTCGAAGAGCTGCTGCCACGTCCCAAGACGTTGGGCTTTAGGCGACGATCTCTGGCGTGAGGAAGCGTCTGAAGCCACAAGCGGCGAAGCTTACACTCAGCAGATCACGCTACTGCGGTTCTAGGATTACAACCGCCTTCGCAGGATGGGAAGCAGCGTCCGCTACGCCACTGCGCTTGTGGAGGGAGAGTTCAAGTAGGACAGTCGGTGACAGTTACGCGAGCTGACACGCCACGGGCCCCAACGACCCCACCACGGCGCCCGTCGCGCCGATTCAGCAGGTTTCGACCTGGGGACGCATGTCCAAGTCAATGGTGTGCTGGGTTAGTTGGGAGCAAGTCGACACGCCAAGCTTGCTGAATATATCAGCTAGATGAAACTCGAGAGTCTGCTCACTCACAGAGAGCACCTCACTGATTTCCTGGTTTCCGAATCCCTTGGTCACCAGCGCCACAATCTCACGTTCACGACTGCTAAGCGTTGGTCCGTTGTTCCTCCCGGCGGGAGGTGGTTCGCTACGTGATGCCAACCGCTGCAGGGAATCGAGCCAAAGTTGGCCCTGGTGCACTGTGCGAATGCTTTTGGTCAGTAACTCGGAAGCTTGCTGCTTGGTTACGATCCCGGACGCTCCGTACTTGATCGCCAGGGCGTGTTCGCCCGTGTGTTCGGAAGCCGTCAGCACAATGATTCTGGTTTTGAACTGGCCAGCCTTGATACGGGGCAGCGTCGCGATCACGTCCAAACCGGGCATTCTCAGGTCAAGCAGTAGGATATCCGGCTGGTGCTGCCGAAGCATCTCGATGATTTCATCGCCGTTTTCCGCTTCGGCAACAATCTCGAGATCAGCTTCCAGCGAGAGCAGACTGCGCAGTCCCTCTCGAAAAATGCGGTGATCGTCGGCTAGGGCGATTCGGATTCTTTGGTCTTTTTGCGCCATTAGACTCTTTCGGTCCGCGTCGCTACGTCAAGCCTTTGCGAGTTCCGGCTAGAAGGAAGGAATCCTCCGGAACCGAGGTCTAGTCTCTAACTATTCCAAGCATACCCTTGAGGTAAGACTAAGAGGAATACCAACTTAGCCTCAACTCCGAACGCAACTTATCCTATAGGCCGTGGTACTTAGGTAGGGCCCTCCGAGTGCGGCCTCAGTGATAGCCCAGTCGGAGGCATCGGCGCGAATTAGGCGTGGACGATGCCCAGCGGTTCCCGCGCCTTCCACTTGTTCCGCGTGAAGTCGGGAAAGTCCATGGACCCGCTGCGATTGGCGATCGAGCGCTCGCTCAACTCGGTGATGGCGCTGGTGGCTGCGGCGTCGTAAACGTCCATATCCGGGTGATCACCGCGCATGAGGCACTGGATAAGCCGGTAGTTCATCACGTAGTCCATGCCACCGTGGCCGCCGTCCGCGGCTCGCGTCGAGAGTTCCCGCCAGAGCGGATGTTCCCATTCTTCGGCGTACACATCGAAAAGGTTTTCCCAACTGTCGTTCCGGCTTTTGCCCTCTAGGAAGATGAGCGGCGTGGGATACTTCCGGACCAGACCCCGGCTGCCTTGCACCAGAACCTTTCGGCTGTACGGCCTGGGGGAGTTTGTGTCGTGCACGACCAGGATCGTCTGCCCCGCCTTGGTTCGAATCAGCGAGCTCACCACGTCGCCCAAGGCAACGTCCAGTTCTGCCTGCGGGCTGTCGGGGCCGAAGGTCCGAGCGGCGAACTCATGCAAACCGAGGGACTTCGAAGCCGCGGATACGATGTAGTCGAACTGATTACCGCGATTGATGTTAACCGTCTGTGCCACCGGGCCGAGGCCGTGCGTGGGGTACAGATCCGCGTTGCGGCGCAGGGAAGGATCCAGCCGCCAGAGACCTTCTCCCCGCTCGCTGAACTTGAGCGCGCGCAAGTCGTGGAGGTAGCCGCACTCGGCGTGGACGACCTCACCCAGCAGGCCCTTACGAACCATGTGGAGGGTCATCAGCTCCACGCGGTCGTAGCAGCAGTTTTCCAGTTGGATGCAGTAGCGTCCGGTGCTTTCGGCCGTCTCCACAAGCCGCCAGCATTCCTCGAGCGTCGCCGCCGCCGGCACCTCCACGGCGGCGTGCTTGGCCGTCTTCATGGCCTCGACACACATGGGCGTATGCCACCGCCACGGCGTGGCGATGTAGACGACATCGAGATCGGCTTCCGCGCAGAGCCGCCGGTAGTCGTGCTCGCCGCGCGTATACGAAGTCGGCCGGGGCCGGCCGGCTTTCTCGACGAGGTTCTGAACGTTCTCCACCTTGCTGGGGACTATGTCGGCAACAGCCCGGATTTCGACTCCTTCGAGCTTCAACAGATTGTGCACATGACCGGTGCCGCGGCCACCGACGCCGACGACACTAGTGTAGTGCCACATAAATACTTGGACCATAACACCCTTTTCACGGTAGGATGGTTTATGTGGCCATCCGCTGAACGCTCTACCCCTCACCGCTCCGCAGCGAAACGCTCTTCGTCGCCTGGTTCGAGGAGGCAACACAGCCCAGAAAATGGCCTTACGGGCAGGCATTGTTTTGCTGTGTGCGCAGGAGTTGGCGAACCACGCCATTGCCCGCGAACTCGGCGTCAACCGCAAGACCGTCATCCTGTGGCGAAAGCGCTTCGCCCAGTCCGGCCTCGACGGACTCCGCGATCGGACGCGCCCCGGACGCAAACCGGCGCTCTCCGCTGAATTCGTCCAATGCACCCTCGATACAACGCTTCACGAGAAGCCCCGGGCGGCCACGCATTGGAGCACCCGCACCCTCGCCAAGCACTTGGGCGTCTCCAAGATGGCCATCCAGCGCGTCTGGAAAGCGCACGGACTGCAGCCCCATCGCCTCGAAACTTTCAAGCTCAGCCGCGACAAGCAGTTCGTCGAGAAACTCCGCGACGTGGTCGGTCTGTACTTGCATCCGCCCGAGCACGCACTGGTGCTCAGTGTCGATGAGAAAAGTCAGATCCAGGCCTTAGACCGCGGCCAGCCGGGACTGCCCCTGAAAAGGGGTCGTGCCGGCACCATGACCCACGACTTCAAACGACATGGCACAACGACGTTGTTCGCCGCCTTCAATGTGCTCGACGGCAAGGTGATCGGCGAGTGTCTGCCGCGACATCGGCACCAGGAATTCCTCAAATTCCTACGCAAGATCGACCGCGAAACGCCACCGGCGCTGGAGCTGCATCTGATCGTGGACAACTACTCCACGCACAAGCATGAGCAAGTGAAGAAGTGGCTCGCGAAGCACCCCCGCTTCCACTTTCACTTCATTCCCACGTCTTCTTCTTGGCTCAATCTCGTCGAGCGCTGGTTCCGCGAGCTGACACAGAAGCGCATCCGCCGCGGCGTGTTCCGCAGTGTTCCCGAACTCGAGGCCGCCATCCACGAGTACCTGGAAGCGAGCAACCAAGCGCCCAAGCCCTTTGTCTGGACAGCTCCGGCACAAGATATCCTCGCCAAAGTCGAGCGCGCCGCCAAAACCCACGCCATTGTCCAGAACCGTTAGTGGCACTACACTAGGCGGACCTTCTCCAACGTTTTTGGCCCGGCCATTGCCGGCTGCCAGCCCCCGGCCAATGCCAAGCCGGCAGCCTGGGTTCCGAGCTTAAGTAGCTGCCTCCGGTTGAGCGGTTTGCTCATCTTTGCTCATCCCGACTCATAGATTCGCACTGCGGGAAATCGAGTGTTATCCCGGCCCAACAGTACTGTATATCCTATAATAGGTACGCAAGGAAGTCCGGTAGGGGAGGGTGCATCTATGCTGACGATTCCAGGCCGTTTTGGCGCGACGTGTGATGGCGTATCCCGACGTAATTTTCTACAGGTCGGTTCACTCGGCCTGCTTGGCATGAAGCTTTCGCAAGTCCTTGCGTTTCAGGATGCCGCCAAAGCCGCTGCTTCGGCTCCGCGTTTTCAGGGGGCGCAGGGGTTTGGTTCCGCTAAGTCCGTGCTGCTGCTGTTCTTGCAGGGCGGCCCCAGTCACATCGACATCTGGGATCCCAAACCCGACGCGCCGTCGAACGTCCGCGGCGAGTTCAAACCCATCAAGAGCAAGGTGCCCGGCATCTGGCTGAGTGAGACGATGCCGAAGCTGGCCTCCTCGATCGACAAGTGCACTCTAATTCGGTCGATGAGCTACACGCCGAAGGGGCTGTTCAATCACACAGCCGCAATCTACCAAATGCTGACGGGATACCCTCCCGACAAAGTGTCCCCGTCGGGCCAACTTGAGCCGCCCTCACCGATCGACTTTCCGACGGCCGGTTCTTGGATCAGCAAGATGATACCGCCCGACGGGCCGGTTCTCCCGTTTGTCGAGATGCCGCGTCCGCTACAGGAGTCGAGCGTCATCGGCAAGGGCGGCGCCGCCGGATTCATCGGCAAGGAATACGATCCCTATCGGCTTTATCAAGATCCCAATAAGCGGATCAAGCTGGACGATCTCGCTCTGAGGAGAGAGACCCCGCGGCAGCGGCTCGAGGACCGCTTCGAACTGCTCAAGGGGATCAACAATTCCATGAAGGACCTCGAGAAGGCGGTCGAACCCCAAGCGCTCGACCAGTATTACGAGAAGGCGTTCGATCTGGTTCTTTCGGGCAAAGCTCGTGATGCCTTCGACCTTGAGAAAGAGTCTGACAAGACGAGGCTGCGCTACGGACGAACCACGTTCGGCCAGGGTGCACTGATGTCGCGTCGCCTGATCGAAGCCGGTACACGGTTCGTGCAGTTGAACTGGCCGTCGGTGGCCAACGGCAATCCGGAGATCGACGCTTGGGACACTCACGCGGCGAATTTTGGTCCCCTCAAGAACCTTCACTGCCCGGTCTTGGACCAGACACTCTCGGCACTGCTCGGTGACATGTCTGAGCGGGGCCTGCTCGATGAGACGCTGGTCGTCGCTGTCGGTGAGTTCGGCCGCTCGCCGCGGTTGGGAGTCAGCACATCAGGGAACACCAACTCGCCCGACGGCCGCGACCACTGGCCCTATTGCTACACGGCCATGATCGCCGGCGCCGGCATTCCCGGCGGCAGGATCTACGGAGAATCGGACGAAACGGCCGCATCTCCGAAGGAGAAACCCGTCCACCCCAACGATTTATTGGCGACCGTCTACTACGCGTTGGGAATCGATCCGGAACAAGAGATCCACAACCACTTGAACCAGCCGCGCGTGCTGGTCAAAGGTCGGCCCGTTGCGGATTTGTGGGTCGGCTAGACAACAAGGAAGGATTCGCCAGGGGGTGACGGGAATCGTCACCCTCTTCGTCTATCTACAGTTCGATCTCAACGTCATCGCCTTCGACGCGCACCGCGTAAGACCCTACGCCGCTACGTGCCGGGCCCGCCACCGCTTCACCGGTCTTGACATTGAAGCGCGCTGCGTGCCAAGGGCAGGTGACCTCCTCGCCACTGATCTCGCCCTCGCAAAGCGGTCCGCCTACGTGGGTGCAGTTGTTGTCAATCGCGTAATAGCTGCCTTCACACCGAATCAATGCCAAACTCTTGCCTTCGGCCTCGACAAGCATGGCTTTGTTGTCTTCGAGCGCATCGGTCTTGGCGACCTTAACGTAGTTACCCATCGATCTGCTCTCCTTTGGAAGAGTTTCACCCGGCTGCCGCGGTCGACTCAGCCGGCGGCCCGGAAACTTGACATCATAACACCCCGTTGCATCGCCGAGAGAACCGAAGTCCCCTCCTGAGTTGTCCACTCCCCCTATGTAACAGTCCGGCACAATCGAACCGAAAGGTTGAGTGTGATACGATCGCCGTACGCCGGGCCTCACATCAGATTCTGGCCGTCAATGCCTAGCATCCCATGGTAGAAGTCGTGTAGCGGCGAAAAATGGGGACTGCCACCCACTACTGTCCCAACGTTGCATCGCAAAATCCGTGTAAGTTTCTATCTTACAGCGTGATAGGGGCGGTTTCGGGGGAAATCGATTGGAACGGCCCCGACGACCGGGCAGCCGGTCGGCGGTACGATGCCGGGCATGCTTGCCGGACGCAGCGTTTTCTCCCAGTTGATCGATCTGTTCCCCTTGGCCGAGTTCCGCCGTTCGGTCGAGCGCTACGGCGGAAACTACAAAATCCAGCGCTTTAGCTGTCTCGACCAGTTCCTGTGTCTCGCCTTGGCCCAACTCACCTCCCGCGAGAGCTTGCGCGATATCGAAGTCTGTCTGCGCGCCGTCCAACCACGGCTCTACCACAGGGGTTTTCGCAGCCCCATCTCCCGGAACACGCTGGCCAACGCCAAACGCGACGGGCGCATCTACGCCGATGTCGCGCAGGTCCTGATCCGCCAAGCCCGGCAACTCTACTCCCACGAAGATCTCGGGCTGGAACTCGACCAAACGGTTTATGCGCTGGATTCCACCACCATCGATCTGTGCTTGTCGTTGTTCCCCTGGGCCCCGTTCCAACGCCGCAAAGCCGCCCTGAAGATGCACGCCCTGTTGGACCTGCGGGGCCCTATTCCCAGCTTTATTCGCGTGACTTCGGCACACGTCAGCAATGTCAGCGTGGGGGATGATTTCCTGCCCCAGCCGGGCGCCTGCTAGGTCATGGATCGCGGATACATTCATTTCGCCCGCCTGTATCGGCTGACGACGGCGGCCGCCTTCTTTGTCGTCCGCACTCGAAAGAACATGCAGTAGGGTCGACGCTATTCGCATCGCGTGGACAAAGCGACCGCACTGCGCTCGGATCAGACGACCGTATTGACCGGTCAGGATTCCGCCCCCGACTATCCCGCCCCGCTCGGCTGATCCGCTATTTTCTATGTCGGCGGCGACACGCGCTTCCCTCGTACCACCCGTTCCCGCTAAGTCTTAAGGGTCTAGTGGGCGAGCCCTGTCTATCTGTAGGGTGCTGCTGGATGGGCGAGGACAAGGCCGTCCCAGGCCGGCGGGGAGCAGAACCGCGCTAGGAAGAGTCGCGCCGGACCTTCGGACCCTGCGGCCTTGCCCGTCATAGGCATAGTTGGTGGTGCCCGTGCCGGTGAAAGCCGTCATCCGGCTCTCGCTGTCGTAGGCCATCGTGCGGCTGATTTTGTCCTTCGCAAGATTCCCGGCCGGGAATCCGAGTGTCGCCCCTGGGAAAAAGCCGCAGTTCTCTGCGATCCCTCGGCTACGAGAGTAACAAGTGGTCAAAAAGTCGTAGCCTGTCCCCGACTTTCCCGACTTTCCCCGACTTTCCGTGTCCCCGACTTTCCGACTTTCCCAGCTGGCGAACCCCATCATTTCGAGAGCGGTCGATCTGTCCTCGGGGAATCAGACGGCATTCTGTTTGGTTAACGACCATCCCGCGCTGGTTGCCAAGAAGGGGGTCTTGAGCGTCAGTGGAAGCGGCCCCCAACTTTCGGTCTTGGCGTTTCGGTTCAACCCAGGCGGAGCATTTACGACATTCCTCAGAACGGCGCGTTAGGGAACATGTGCAATTGCAGCCGGTCCGGCTGCGGAAACCCCTGATCTCAGCACGCCTTTAGCGCGGGTTTTCGCCTTCCTCCTCTTCCGGCAATTGAAGCGCTTCGTCGAGCAGAGTGAAGACCTCCGTCCAAGCTGCGTACTGAGTCTGACGCCACTCGAGCGGACGGCTGCCATTGTCGACGGCGGTCATGAATTCGGGGAACAGGTCGGGGTAGGCCAATAATCGGTGCTCCACACCGTGGGCTGAAAGTTGCTCCACAAACCGCAGCTGATCCCGGTAGCTGGGGTCCGCACTCGTCGCGATCAGCAGTAGCGGGGTAGTGATCTTCGGGAGAAACCGAAAAGTGTCACGGGCATAGAGTTCCCGCAGCAAGTCATTCTGTTCCAACTCTCGACCGAATAGCTCTCTGGATCGGTCCTCTAGTATTCTTCGCCCCGCAAACCCGAACTCCGGGAGTCCTGAAAAAATGGGTGGTGAGATCGCCACGGCCACCTGGAAAACATTCGATCGCTCGATAGCCAATAGCGTGATTGTCGCTCCATGACCTTCGCCGATGATACCCATGCGAAGGGAATCGACGTACTCCAGCCGACGGCCTAACTCGGTGAGCTGCAACACGTCAAGCACCTCCCCTTTGGCCAACTCCGTCACGCCTTGAGAGCGTCCTTCGAGACCCGCTCGACCGCGATAGGTGGAAGCCAAAACCACGTATCCCCGGCTGGCCAACTCGAGCGCGATGGCTCGGTAGGGCGTGGTGATACCAGCGCGGGAGCCGTGATTGAGAATGACGAGTGGGAACCCGACTAGCTCTTCGTCCTCTTCGGCAGTATCTTTTTCCAGATACCTCTCCATTAGCTCGGGAGGGATGTACGGTCTGGCAAGGATTCCCGTAACGTGCAGCTTGGAGCTGTTGTACGCAATATGGAACCCTAGGTAGCCACCACCCCGGTGAAAACGGTCGAGTATTCGGATCTTCCGATTCGACACCCCGAGCTTTTCCCAATTGCGCTCCGCGGGAAGAACGAACGACTCCTCGCTAAGGTTCAAGAGACCGGCCGGGGTCTGCGCAGCTGCGCTGGCGGAGAAAACAGACGCCACGGCCAGAGCACTCGACAAGATCAGGGTTCGGTTCATAGCCTTAACTTGAATACTCGCAGAGTACAATCCGGGAGTTGCAACATTCGGCTTCGCGCATCGCCATCTAAAGCGGTCAAAGCTCACCTCGCCCGAGATTCGAGCAGGTCCGCCGCGGCCGCCGATCCGATTCTTCAGGAGAAAAGAATTGTACCTTACGTGTTGGACGGGTGGCTCGGGCGTGGTGGTTCAGTTTCGTCGATTTTTTCCATGGCGCGGGTTCAAGCCGGCGCCCACCGAAACCGGATCCCGAAGAGGTGAAGCAACTTCCACGAGACAATTGGGAGCGATTTGATCGCGGACCGCTTGGGTTCAGGGGTGGCGGGCGAAAGCCTGCTCAAGAAAACGAGGATGTTGTAAACAAAAGAACTAGGTTGCTCGCTGTATTGTCCCTGCTAGGCTGCTTGGTTTAGTATTGGAGAGGCGGATCCCCCTGACTGGGGGCTCTCCGCGGGGGGGTCCCGCTTGAAAACCCGGATAGAAAGCCGGCTGAGCCGCATCAGCGCTATCGCGCTAGTGCTGGCTGGTTCCCTACCCTGCCAGTTGGGAGCGCAGTCGGTCATTTCGCTTCGACCCGGGCTGATCCACTACACGGAAGGGAAAGTTTTGCTCTCAGGAGCAAAAGGACAACAGGGGCGACGGGGCAAGTTCGTGCATCTGCGAACTGGCCAACGCCTTAGCACCAAAGGCGGCCATGCCGAACTGGTGCTGCTCCCCGGCACGTTCCTGCGGCAAGACGACAACAGCGAGATCGAGATGCTCTCGGCCAAGAATTCAGGCGTCGAGTTCCGTTTGATCTCCGGATCGATCTTCGTCGACATTGCCAAGGGCGCCAGTAAAGACTTACTGACCCTCAAGTGTGGCGCCTCGATAGTTCAATTTAAAAAGCGAGGATTGTACCGTTGCGACAACCAACCCGGCAAAGATCCGTCGCTAAGTGTTTACCGCGGTAAAGCGTCCGTAGCAGCTTTCGGGCAGCAGTTCCAACTGAGATCGGAGCGCTCGATGCCGGTCGCCGAAGACTCTCAGCCCCTGCTCGTTGCAACGTTCAATCGGTCCAAAAAGGATGCTTTCGCGAAATGGAATCAGACTCGCGCCAACGCGATCGCCGAAATCCTGCGCAACCGAGACTCAACCGAGAGGGGCTTTACGTGGCTTTCTGGAACCTCGGGCAGTTCACGGCTGGGCCGCTCGCGCCGACCTGCCGCCAAACGACCACCTAAGGATTCGACCCGCGAAGACAAGCCGGAGACTAAGCAAGCTGCCCAGCTCAACGCTAATTCGCCGGCCAGCGGACAAGTCGGGCCGGCTAGGTAGTTCCACCAGTGCTTGCCCTTGTGAGACTGGGCGCCGCGAACATATCCGTCAGGTCGTCTCCTCCCAAGGCAGCTTCCCCGTCACCGGGCAAACTTTCCGCACGCTAGCGTCGATCTGGTTGCCCAGCGCCAGCAGATCATCCGCGGACAGCCGCTGTTGAATCTGCTCGAACAACTGGCGCTCTTCCGTTCGAATATGACTGCTCAACAATAGGCCGAATTCGCGCAGCAACGCCATGCGGTCGCTGGCGGCCCCTTGGGCGAGCCTCCGCAGAAGCTCCTCCATCTGACGGTGTTGCGTGACGAGCTCGTCGATAATTTCCGCCGAGCCCAGAAAAGGCCTCACGGCTGGAAACAGCACTTCCTCTTCGACCTTGAAGTGCCCCAATAGTTCGATCTCCGCCAGCTGAGT
Organism: Bryobacterales bacterium; assembly: GCA_965222095.1. Classification (GTDB taxonomy): domain Bacteria; phylum Acidobacteriota; class Terriglobia; order Bryobacterales; family UBA6623. The sequence continues at coordinate 609,429 of CBDCTD010000001.1, read as the reverse complement.
CACCTTGTGGCTTAACTCTTCGGCCTTGCGCTCACTGGAATCAGCCTTTAAGCCGCGGTCGATGATAACCGCCAGCGCTAGCCCGTGCTGGTGTTGGTGTGAGAGCGGAATCAGGCTGGGGTCGCGGAGCATGCCCTTATTCTAGAACTGCAAGAACGGGGCCCGGCAGACGCAGCATAGATGGGGGTAACAACGTTTTCTGTCGGCCTGGATCGACCCACCTACTATGGCTTCGGTTCTTGGCCCGTCCGAATGTGCGCGTCTGGTGTACGCTTCGCACCCGCTTGGGTGGCGGTTGCGCATAATTGCGGACCAGTAATGTGCTCCAACGCAACTGGTGGCGCGATGCTGAATGGCTTCAAATCCGGCGCGCGCCCGGCGGCGATTGCAGCGGCGTTTTCCAGAGCGCGGGTTTTCAGCGAATCATCGAGTTGTGTACGCGCGGGCGATTGCATGCCGGTCTCGGGCCGCTGGGTGAGCGAGTCGGGATGTTTGCGGCGGAAATAACAGGTCTCCGGAATGTTCGCGAGACGGGCGATGTGATAAGCGCGCCGGAACAACTCCGCGTCGCCGCTGAAGCGCAAGCCGTTGGCTAAGCCGCCAAGGCGGAGCAGAAGTTCGCGGCTGATGAGCGATGCGCCGAAGCAGACAAAATGACCCGTGGGATCGGCGGCGCTGGCGTTGCGCGGGCGCAAGGGAAACGGCTGGCGGTGGTCGTCCGTCACGTCATCGAACTGCGAGCCGACGATCTCCGCGCCGGTTTTTTCCGCCTCGACCAGCAACAGCGCGAGGCGGTCAGGCGTGGACCAGTCGTCGGCGTCTTGCAGCAAGAAGGCGTCGTAGTCTGCGCGGTTTACGATCTCCTGCAAGAGCCGGTATGGCCCGACATTTTCTGGTGCGGCCAGCAGCGTGACCTGCGGAAACGTTTTCACGATGTCCAACGGCAGGTTCGCCGAACCGTCGTCAATGACCACGATGTTTTCCGGCGGGCGCGTTTGCGCGGCGAGCGAGGCGAGGCACTGCTCCAGCCATTGTTCGCCGCGGTAGTGCGTGACCACGGCCAGCACGCGGGAACTCTTCAGCACGGGCAGCCCGGCGGGAGGAATCGGCCCGAGGGAAATGCTGTTGCTGCCGAAGTTCGTCACGGCCAGCAGGTTGGCCGAAGGCAGGACGTCCACACCGTGCGGAAAGTCATAACCGAAGTGTTCGCGGTCAAAGACGAGCTGGTCGTTCTCGATGCGGAACACGAGCAGGCTGTCGCGCATCTGGTTGTTCACATAGACGCGGCCGTCGGCGTAACGGCAGCTGTCCGCATGGCAATCCTTGGTTTCAATTTCGCTGATGATGTGGTGGCGTTTGGCCGCAAGGTCGAGCGAAATGAGACTGACCTTGGAATCGTAGCTCGCCCGCGCGCCGGGCGTGGCCGTGGCGCTCGCGAACACCACGACCATTTTCGTCAGGCTAATGAAGCCGGCGTCCTTTGGTAGCCATTTGCCGTCGGTGAATTGGTAAATGATTTCACCGGTTGTCTTGGAGACGAAATAAACCTGGCAACCGGTGGAGAACGTCGCACAAATGAAATCACCGGGCGGCACGAACCGCGCGCCGTGACAGAACGCCGTGTCCGGCGGCGCGATGGCGATGTCTTTCACGAACGACAGCTGGTCGCCAGCGAGCCGGTACAACGACACCGCGCACTTGCCGCAATCGCTGGTGACGATGAACTCGCGTCCGTCATAGTCCATCAAGTCAGTCATCATCGGGTGCCCGGCGAACTGCGTGGTGACCGAGCTTAAAACCTTGTGGGTGCCGCGCGCGACGTCGAACTCGATAAGATACATCCGCTTGCCGACGAGGCTGCACGCGAGCAACCGCCGCGGGTCCAGCAGCACGACGCTCGTGGCGCTGGCCTGCCGCGAGCGCGACCCGACGAACATCGTCATCGTGCCGCTGTTGTTGGTATCTTCAAGCTTGATGATCATCTCTCTTGATCTCTTCGAGGTTGGCGATCGCGTCTGCCAGGACATGAGTGGAACGTGGTCGGCTTGCATCGACTGAATGATCCGCGGAGAATTTTCGAAGCTCGGCCTGCGGCGGCAGCGAGGACGGCTCGATCCCTTGACCCCAGCGGCTCCGGCCGTCGTGCCAGCCATCTCGAAGCTCGTCCGCATCATAGGTGCGGTTGTTGTACTTGCGGCGGGCGTGCGGCACACTTAGAAACTAGTAGTGCCGCATGGGAAAGAACTCTGGGCACAGCCGCATGCCGGGGAAGCGAACGCGGTGGCCGGCCTGGTCTGCGAGATCGACCCGTGCGCCCCGGCCTCGCCACGCGCGCATGGCCCAGGGGCACGTTGGCCCGAACGGGTAGTACCATCGCATTGTGTCCAAGTACCGGGCGTGGTCGTGATCCGGTGTTTCTCGGGTGGGAACGAAGGTGAATTCGGCGAAGTTCACCGCGTTGTACCCGGCCTCTTGCACCGCACTCAGCGCCTCCGCCAACTTCAAGTCAGCAGTGGGGGACCGATGGATCTCATCGGCATCGACGTGCATGAGCCAGTCCGCGTCGATGGTGTCGGCCAGTTCGGCTTTGCGTTGGAGCTGCGAACGCAAACTGAAGGTGCCGTCGTACGACAAGCTGTCGATTCCGACCAATCCCCGGCCCAACCAATGGCGCGCGATGTCGACGGTGGCGTCCGTAGACCCGTGATCGAGCAAGAACGCCTCCACCCCCTGTGAAACGAGGTTGTGCAGGCAATTGGCGATGAACCTCTCCTCGTTGTGCACAGAGAGCAACGCCACCACTCGCCCCACCCGCAGAGGTCGTGAGAGAGCAACGCGATTCAGAGAGTAAATCTCGCCCGCGCCAGCCTGATGAGCCAGGAGTCGACCCTCGCGGTGTGACCTTGCCCCCTAAAACGAGTCCAAGTTGAATGTTAGGATTTTCGGTTTTAGGAAGGAGGCAAGAGATGGCAGGGAAGCGATTTAGTGCAGAACAGATCATCATCAAGTTGCGTGAGGCAGAGGTGGGTCTAGCTCAAGGACAGACGGTGGGCCAGGTGTGCAAACAGATTGGGGTGACCGAGCAGACCTACTACCGGTGGCGCAAGGAGTACGGAGGGCTTCGACTGAATCAGGCCAAGCGGTTGAAGGTGTTGGAGAAGGAGAATGCCCGGTTGAAGAAGCTAGTGGCAGATCTGTCTTTGGACAAGCAGATCCTAAAGGAAGTTTCCTCGGGAAACTTCTAGGCCCGACGAAGAGGAGACGCGCAGTGGTGTGGGTGAGGGAGAGATTGGGAGCAGAGCGCGTCTCCGAACGTCGGGCCTGCCAAGTGCTGGGACAAGCTCGATCGACCCAGCGAAGGGAAAGGCATATCCCCGATGAGGAGGCTCGATTGGTGGCTGAGATGGTGGAGTTGGCCACGCACTACGGGCGATACGGCTACCGACGGATCACGGCCATGCTTCGTTGGGAAGGGTGGAAAGTGAATCACAAGCGGGTGGAGAGGTTGTGGAGACAGGAGGGGCTGAAAGTCCCGTCCAGACAGCCGAAACGAAGGAGACTGTGGCTTCATGATGGATCCTGCGTTCGGTTACGAGCGGCTCACAAGGATCACGTCTGGAGCTATGACTTCGTGCATGAGCGAACCCATGACGGAAGGGCCTTTCGATTATTAACCCTACTGGATGAATACACCCGGGAGTGTCTGGCCATTGAGGTCCAACGACAGATGAATCACCAGGACGTGTTGGATCGATTGGCGGAGTTGTTCGTGGATCGGGGAGTGCCTGAATACATTCGGTCCGATAACGGGTCAGAGTTTACGGCTCAGGCGGTTCGGGACTGGCTGAAGGCTGTTGGGGTGAGGACCTTATACATCGAGCCCGGCAGCCCCTGGGAGAATGGATATGTGGAGAGCTTCAACGGAAAACTGCGGGATGAACTGCTGAACGTAGAAGTCTTCGACACGTTGTGGGAGGCGAAGGTGTTGGCCGAGAGATGGCGCAGGGAGTACAACCAGCGACGGCCTCACAGCGCCTTGGCCTATCGGCCGCCGGCGCCGGAGGCCAGATTACCCAGGTCCCAGGACCAGAGTTCTATACCATGGAGTGGACTTCAAATGGTCCCAGGTCTAACTTAGAGAGTGGACTCGTTCCTGGGTGCAGGAACGATCGAATCTGTCGGCTGACCCTCGCCGCACCGCGCGAAGGGTGTGGCAGCAACAGGTATTGGCAGCCACGCGCGCGAAACCCCATCAGCTGATCGAGCTTCATCCTGCGGTTGGCAACGAACAACTCGCCTCCGTTGAGCCCTGCCATTCTGTCGCAGTTGCCGACGAGTAACGCCGTCGCGTCCGAGGGGACGGTCAGGCTCACGAGATCAGCGAATGGGTTGCTTGCACGGCTCATGTAGACCTGGGGAGGGAGATGGTCTTACCTATCAAGACGGCCCAATTCTACCGCTGTGGGGGAATTTCTAATGATAACAAGCCTTCCCACCAACTATCCGATCGTAACTAACTAGCACCACCGAGAAGAGCGGTGTCTCGCTGGCACTGACGTACCTAACGAATCACACGATGCAGTTGTTTTGGTATCTACGTCAGGCGGGCGTTGACGCCGATAGCGGGCCGCTCTATTTCGGCATGCCGCCGGGAGAGTTTTCGATGCGCATGCAGCCGCAGATGCAGGCGGCAAGCTGAAGAGGCAGGGCGGAGGCCTGTGGTACAATTCCTCGCCCGATGAGCGTAACCGCCGATCAGGAGCGAGGTTACTACGATCAGGCCTACACCCTTCATCTCGAAGCCGACGACGGCGCTCTCCGCATCGACCGGCAGATCCTCGCTGCCCAATTTGACGACCCGGCCAGCCCGTGCTTCGACCGCCGGCTGCTGTACCACCCAGCCCTAAAGGAGCTGCTTTCCGAATCGGTGAAGGGGAGCCGCGCACTGGATTACGGCTGCGGGCTCGGCGACTGGGGTGTGATGTCGGCCGTCGAAGGGGCAACCGTGACCTTGCTGGATCTTTCGCCTGTCGCCATCGACGTAGCTCTGCGACGTGCTCGGGCAAGTGGGGTCGCTAACTACGTGCGCGGTTTCGCGCGCGACGCCAGTGACCTCAGCTGCTTCACCGACGGCGAGTTTTACCTCATCTTCGCCTGGGCCACCAGGTGAAGAGTGTCGGGATCTCAGCGCCAAGACCGCCAATCGTGAGAGGCGGATTGTGCGTGCGGTTCTCCGCCAGCGAAAGTTGTCGGGACTCGCTGCGGCTGAGGCGGTTCTCCCGTATTCGATCTGCGTGGCGGGGCGGGCTATGGAAACCCCTGTGTTGTGGGAGTGATGACCAAATCAGGCACCGTCGCGCGGGGAGGAAGGGTAGCTACGAATAACGCCGCTGCCGCCAAGTCTTCAGGCTGGAGCATGAGCTTTCGGGCTTCCGGAGGCGGAACTTGCGGACGATCCTCCATCAGCGGCGTGTCTACTTCACCGGGATAGATTACGCAGGACCGGATTCCCCGCTGCCCTTCTTCGAGACCGACACTCCGACTAAGACCCGATAGTCCAAACTTGGCCGCGATGTAGCTTGATCCGCTGATCTTGTTAGCTCGCAGGCCGGCTGTGGAAGAAACATTGATGATCAGACCATCGCCGCGCGACCGCATGCCGGGAAGAACTTCGTGGAGGCAATAGAAAGCCCCCTTGAGGGCTACGTCCACGATCCCTTCGAAATCCTCTACGGTTAGTTCGTCCAGCCGCCGACGCCGAACGTTGATCGCGGCGTTGTTGACAAGGATGTGGATAGGACCGCATTGTTGCTCGGCCCATTGCACAAGGGCGCTGACAGCGGCCCGATCAGAGATGTCCGCTGACCTCGGCAGCACTCGCTGAGCCGCCTCACCCGACGCTAGCCGGGTATCCTCCAACTTCTTTTGGTTCCTGCCGACGGCGACCACTCGGGCGCCTTTAAGGCTCGTCAAGATGGCTTGGGCGAAGTGGACTTCGACACAGTCAGTATCTGTGTCCCTACCCCTCTTCGAAAGACGCGAGATCCCGATCTAAGTCATGTCCTGCAGGCGGCTGAGCAGTTGGCGGCTCACCTCCGGAAGGGCACGCTGGTAGTTCTGGAGTCAACTACTTACCCCGGCACCACCGAAGAGGTCATCCTGCCCATGCTGCAGGGTTCGGGGCTGAAGGTCGGCGAAGACTTCTTTCTGTGCTACTCGCCCGAACGGGTCGATCCCGGCAATCGCGACTACCATACCCGCAACATTCCCAAGGTTATTGGAGGTGTAACGCCCTCGTGCACGCGCATTGGGGAATTGTTCTATTCGCAGTTCATGGACCGTGTGGTGCCCGTTAGTACTACGCGAGTAGCCGAGATGGTCAAGCTCCTGGAAAACACGTTCCGGATGATCAATATCGGATTGGCTAACGAGATGGCGCTCATGTGCGATCACATGGGCATTGATGTCTGGGAAGTAATCGGGGCCGCTGCCACTGTTTTGAGACTCTCAGTGAAGGGGCGGGTCACTTGCAGGTTGACCATCCCAGCCCGACGTCCGGACTCTTCGTTCCCGCCGTCGATATTTGGGAGCGTGTTGCGAAGGGCCAAATGCACGGCGAGATTCGTCATCCCGATGGCACGGTTCTGGCGGAGCTACCGTCGTCTCGCAGCGGGCGGGTTCTTTTTATGCGAACCTTGCCGCGGGTCTTTGCCGGAGACTTCCTGATCTACGTGCTCGAACTCCCCAACGGCATCGTCTGATGCGCGACGTAGATTTTCTTGTCCTCGGCCTTGGCGCCATGGGAAGCGCGGCACTCTACCATCTCGCGCGGATGGGGAAAGCCGTCGTTGGCCTCGAGCAGTTCGAGCCGGGTCATAAGCTTGGCAGCTCACACGGTCACTCGCGCGCTTTCAGGACTCTTTATCACGATCCGCTTTATACGGAGCTCGCCGAAGCGGCGTTTCCCCTCTGGCAAGAGCTCGAGGCGGTGTCCGGCGAAGCTCTCCTTCACCTGTCGGGCTGGCTGGCTTTCGCGCAAAGTGGAAGCGAGAACCTCCAGTGCCGGCTTGAGGCTATCAAGAAAAGCCGTGCTCATTTCGAGATCCTCGATCCGAAAGATGTCAGTGAGCGCTTTCCGGCGCTTCAGATCCCTGCGGACTCAATCGCTTGTTACACCCCACGTGCGGGATTCCTCGATCCCACGCGCGCGGTGCTGGCTCAGCTTTCCGTTGCAGAAAAGTCTGGAGCCGAGATTCTTGCGGGTGCCCGCGTTGAGGAGATCGATCTAAGTCGCGAGCGGCCGGAAATCCGAACGACTGACGGGGCGTTCCGTGTCGACCGGCTCGTGATCACGGCCGGGCCATGGGCGGGTGAGATCTTGCAAGATCTCAACTTGCCGCTTCGCGTGACACGTCAGCAGAAGTTCTACTTCGGTGCCGAAAGCACCGACAACCTGGTGCCCGAACGGTTGCCGGTCTACACGCACCTCGATACCGACTTCTACGGTTTCCCGCTCCATGGCCCGGGAATCAAGGTCGCCGACGACTCCCAGGGCGAGGCAACGTCGCCCCGAACGATCGATCGCACCCTCGATCTCGGGAAAAGCGGCGAGCTGGCCGCCTGGCTCTCGCGTCTGATGCCCGGGGCCGGCTTCCGGTTCCTCGAGGGATCGACGTGCATGTACACGATGACGCCCGACGAGGACTTCTTGATCGGGCCGCATCCCCGCAAACCATCGGCAGTCATCGCCGCGGGGTTCTCGGGCCACGGCTTCAAGTTCTCAACGCTCGTCGGTCAGATTCTCGCAGACCTTGCCGTTGACGGCGAGACCTCGTACCCTATCTCACGCTTTCGCCTCGACAGGTTCGAAAAGTAGGACGAGCCAGGGCCCAGGAGCACAGTGGCTGCCCCGAGCACAACACGAGAATCCGGGCGGCTCTCGGCAATCCTGCTCCTCGCAGGACTTTCGCTCGTCTCCGGCTGCGGTGACGATCGCTCGGCGGCCCTTCCCTCGGCTGGCAGTGTCGTTGAATCCGGCTTCCTGCCTCCGGACGATCCGAGGGTCCGATCGATGGTTTTCGTCCCAGCGGGTCCCTTTTCGCTCGGCAGCACGGAAGATCAGATCGAGGCCGAGTATCAATCCTACGGTGGCTCGCGGGTTCTTTTCGAAAGTGAATATCCCCAGAGGACGGTCGGCGTCGATAGCTTCTACATCGATCGGACGGAGGTCACCCAGCAGCAATACAGCACTTTCGTCGAGGCCACGGGTCGCGAAGTCCCCTTCGTTGATCGAGACTGGGCCTCGCTTTACAACTGGAAGCAAGGAGCCTATCCGGAAGGCCTGGGCGATCATCCGGTGGTGTTGGTGACACATGACGACGCGAAAGCTTACTGCGAATGGGCCGGCAAGTCTCTTCCGACCGAAGCAGAGTGGGAGAAAGCGGCCCGCGGAACGGACGGGCGGCGATACCCTTGGGGCGATGAGTGGGAGAAGAGCCGGCTGAACAGCTCCACCAGTTGGTCGGAGCACGAGCTCCCCACCGTGGAGATCTGGACCAAGTGGTGGGCAGACGTCTACAAGGCCCAATTGCGGGGCAAGATCGTAACGACGAAACCGGTAGGCTCCTACCTCTCGGGAGCAAGCCCGTACGGCGCCCTCGATATGGCAGGAAATATCTTCGAGTGGGTAGAGGACTGGTTTGACGCCTACCCCGGTTCAGCCTACGACAATCCTGAGTTTGGCAACCAGTACCGAGTCGTCCGAGGCGGAGATTGGTATCTCGATCGCATCTACACCCGCGTGCCAGCGCGTCTTCGGAGTCCCGCGGATCACAAGGTTACGACGATCGGGTTCCGCTGCGCTTGCGGTGAGGAGTGAGCGTTTCCATCCGAGGGCCATCAGTTAGCTACGTTCCGGCGCAAACACCCGGGCGCTCGGGGCGGGAATGTCACCAAGTTCGCGCGTTCGAAGGATCTGCAAAGCCACCACTCACCCCCCCTTCTTTTGCACCGGAAAGCAGCTAGCCGGTCGAGCAGCAGCTTCGCCAAGATCGTCCACCGCTAGCGCGAAACCCGTATCCTCCCGGTTCGCCGACACGCTGAAGGCCAGTGCCAGCGGGCCATACTCGTTGCGGATGCGGTTTGCTTCCTCCCGGGCCTGATCTGTTCCCTCCGGTGTGTGAACCAGTTTCACGCGCCCGTCTGTCAGACGAACCAGCAGGAAGGCAGACGGCTGATAGCCGCGTGAGGTCATGCGGGTCAAGCTTTCGAGCAGATCGTTTTCGAGGATGCCGCGCGCGACATCTGGGTTGGCAGCGCCCTTCAGGGCGGGTACGAGAGCGTTGGAATCCACGATGTCCTTATCGTTCGACATCCCGATTGTTTGATGCGGCAGCGCGACAGGCACTAGCCGCGTCCGAGCAGCCAACGGTTCGAGCGGCAGTTCTCACCACTGTCACAGCGCTTGGGGCTCGCGGCAACCGTTCGTGTACATCGCCCGGATTACAGTTTGTAGGGCAAGCGGGCGCGATGAATCGCGCCCCTACATCTCGAACGGCGAGGCTTAGCTCCACTGCTGCCAGCCGCTGGGGAGAAAGGGGGTGCTAGTGTAGTGCCACTAACAGTTCTGGACAATGGCGTGGGTTTTGGCGGCGCGCTCGACTTTGGCGAGGATATCTTGTGCCGGAGCTGTCCAGACAAAGGGTTTGGGCGCTTGGTTGCTCGCTTCCAGGTACTCGTGGATGGCGGCCTCGAGTTCGGGAACACTGCGGAACACGCCGCGGCGGATGCGCTTCTGTGTCAGCTCGCGGAACCAGCGCTCGACGAGATTGAGCCAAGAAGAAGACGTGGGAATGAAGTGAAAGTGGAAGCGGGGGTGCTTCGCGAGCCACTTCTTCACTTGCTCATGCTTGTGCGTGGAGTAGTTGTCCACGATCAGATGCAGCTCCAGCGCCGGTGGCGTTTCGCGGTCGATCTTGCGTAGGAATTTGAGGAATTCCTGGTGCCGATGTCGCGGCAGACACTCGCCGATCACCTTGCCGTCGAGCACATTGAAGGCGGCGAACAACGTCGTTGTGCCATGTCGTTTGAAGTCGTGGGTCATGGTGCCGGCACGACCCCTTTTCAGGGGCAGTCCCGGCTGGCTGCGGTCTAAGGCCTGGATCTGACTTTTCTCATCGACACTGAGCACCAGCGCGTGCTCGGGCGGATTCAAGTACAGACCGACCACGTCGCGGAGTTTCTCGACGAACTGCTTGTCGCGGCTGAGCTTGAAAGTTTCGAGGCGATGGGGCTGCAGTCCGTGCGCTTTCCAGACGCGCTGGATGGCCATCTTGGAGACGCCCAAGTGCTTGGCGAGGGTGCGGGTGCTCCAATGCGTGGCCGCCCGGGGCTTCTCGTGAAGCGTTGTATCGAGGATGCATTGGACGAATTCAGCGGAGAGCGCCGGTTTGCGTCCGGGGCGCGTCCGATCGCGGAGTCCGTCGAGGCCGGACTGGGCGAAGCGCTTTCGCCACAGGATGACGGTCTTGCGGTTGACGCCGAGTTCGCGGGCAATGGCGTGGTTCGCCAACCCCTGCGCACACAGCAAAACAATGCCTGCCCGTAAGGCCATTTTCTGGGCTGTGTTGCCTCCTCGAACGAGGCGACGAAGAGCGTTTCGCTGCGGAGCGGTGAGGGGTAGAGCGTCAGCGGATGGCCACATAAACCATCCTACCGTGAAAAGGGTGTTATTGTCCAGTTATTTATGTGGCATCACACTAGCAGGTCCGGATGAGCGCGACTAGGTGTCAGACGCCGTCGCGTGGCTTGGCTCCGCGGCAGGCGTCACAGCTGGCGGGGATGGCCCGGCCGGATCCTCGTACTCATAGGGGTAGCGGATTCCACGATTGTGCAATTTAAGGGTGTAGATACTATGCGGAAGGCGCCAGTGAGAGACGTACACGCTGGCGACGGTCGCCGCCATCAGCGGCAGCATGATGCGGTAGTCGTTGGTCATCTCGAACAAAATCAGAATCGACGTCGTTGGGGCCTTGGCCGCTGCCGCGAAGAACGCGGCCATGCCAACCATGGCGTAGGCGCCCGACCCGCCGGTCGTTTCCGGGAAGAGCGTATGCACGAGGGTGCCGTAGGCGCCCCCGAGCATGGCGCCCATGTAGAGACTGGGTGCGAATACGCCTCCCGACCCCCCGGAGCCGAGGGTTGCGCAGTTAGCCACGATTTGCGCGAACAGCAGACCGACGAGCAGCTGCCATGGAAACCTCACCGCCAACGCGGATTCGATGGCCGGGAACCCACTGCCGTAGACTTGGGGGTAAAAACGCAGAACCAAGCCCACGAGTAGGCCGCCGACCGCGGGCTTAAGGTACTCGGGGAACTTCCAGCGCTGAAACCAATCCTCTGAGCGGTACAGAAGACGCACATAGCCAATCGCGGCTAGTCCCGCAACAATCCCCATCAGAAAGTACAACGGCAACTCTGACGGGCCCTGCAGTTCATAAGCCCAGGGGTAAAAGGCCGGGTAGTTGCCAAGGAAGTGGCGCGCGACTATGCAGGAACTGAGCGAGGTCAGCAAAACCAGCAGAAAGTCCGTGTGAATCCTGCCCATCAGGACTTCCATGGAGAAAATCGCTCCCGCGATCGGGGCATTGAAAGTGGCCGCGACGCCCCCGGCTGCGCCGCACGCGACGAGCGTTCTTACATGCTTTGTGGACACTCGAGCCAAGCGGCCGATCGCAGAGCCGATGGCCGCGCCGATCTGGACCATCGGTCCTTCGCGGCCGGCGGCGCCGCCGAAGCCGATGGTCATGGACGAGGCCATTACCTTTACGGCCACGACTCGCTCTCGAATGCGGCCTCCGTGGCTGGCCAGGGCGGTCATCACCTCGGGAACGCCGTGACCCTTGGCCTCGGGCGCAAAGCGTTTGATCAGCGGACCGACGAACAGCCCTCCTATTGCTGGTAAAAGCACTAGTTTGGCGGAACCGAAAAGCTCCAACGTTCCCCCGACGTCATCGCGAGCAAAGTCGGCAATGGTGTGCAAAACCAGAATAAATCCGACCGAGCCGAGTCCCGTTAGGACTCCGATAACAACCGCGAGAATGATGAGATAGTTTTGAGAGGGCAGGAAGGACGAACGAAACCAAACCATCGCCCATCCCCACGTCGGTATTCGGGGGGCTGCCCGGCGGCCTAGCCGTCGCATCGCTCGCAGGCGCAACTCGGCCCGGGAAAGCCAGTGGACGATCAGTTTCCAGGCCTCCCGCATGGTCGCCTAGTCGGGACGCGGTTTAACCACTAGGAGTTTGACGCGGTTTTCGCGCTGGGCGGTCAAGACAACGGCACGTCCTAGCTTTTCGAACTGATTGAAAACGCCGGTCGCGTTATCTCGGTCCAACTTTCGCTGGTTGAGGGCGATGATCCTGTCACCAGGGCGAAGGCCGCTCTGTGCCGCCGGCGAGTGATCGGTCGTCGCTACCACTTGCCAGGCGGAATCCGTCGGCACTCTATCCGATGAGCCGCCCTCTACCCAACGCAGGGCCAGGCCAATCCGTGGGAAGACCTCCACGGATTGAGTAATAGGTCGGCAATCACGGTTGGGGAGAACCGTGCCTCCGGAGAGCCGCTTTCCGCCTCTGAAGACCACGTACCGCACAAGTTTTCCGGGCTCCAGCCCAATGTAAAGCTGCTGGAACTGTTCCGCTCTGTGGATAACCGCTCGACCGAATCGCAGCAGAATGTCCCCGGCTCGCAGAGACGGTTCGGGAACGAACGATTCAGCTCGCACCCGTTCAATCACGACGCCGCCATTGAGGCCCAGCACCGCCGCTGCCTCTGGCGCTAGTTCGGCTACCTCGATGCTTAGGCAAGGACGTCCTTCGCGCAGAGTTCCAATCGACCGCAAAACCGTCTCTGAGGAAAGCAGCCTCACGCCACCTTGACTGGACTCCAAGGCCACACCGGCAAGACTGCCGTCGAGATTGACGATTGCAGCGGCTGGGCCCAGATCCGCCAAATCAACCGACACTTCGAGCGACGGCTGGGAGGACCCGGGCGGACTGTTTAGGGCCTTCGCCGAAATCAGGTGTCCCGGCTCGATCCGCAACGTATCGTCGGGTTGAACGCTGATTGCGGCCATAAATGAGCCGGGTAGAATCGCCGCCGGGTTTACCAGGCGGAAGGGCGCGGCCCGATAGGGTTTTTCCAGCACAAAAACAGCCAGTTCAAGCTCAGAGTCGACCCCCAGGAGCCGGTAGGGAGTGGGGGCGGGCGCCGACTCAGTATCCTGACTCGACGGATCCTCATCTATTCTGTTCGTGGAGCTCGTTTCGTCCCCCGTCGGAATCTGTGAATTCTCACCAGGCCCGGGGGCCGAGTGTTGCTCCGCCAGGTGAAGCGCCAATCGCTGGACAACGAAATCCTCAGCGACCTGCATCGAGGTAACCGCTAGCCCGGCGGCGACGACGATCGCCGGTGCTTTTTCCGGACCGATGAACGCGATTTTGCTTCTAACGCGCTCGCCGAGCTGTAGCCAGTAGTCAGAGAAATAGGCCAACGGTGTCTTTTCGAGATCTGGCCGCACAATCGTGGGTGGCGTTGGGGCCGGTTCGACCTCTAAGCTGGGTGCTGCTTCGGCGGGCTGCTGGTGGTCCAAAGCCCCATGAACGAGCACTGCGGCGACAACTACCAGGGCCGCCACAGGCAGCAGCAATCTGTGTCCCTGCGGAGACTTGATCTTGGAGGTGTTCTGGACGTCGGCCACGGAATTGCGGGGCGGGGAAGCGCCCGCTTTCTTTAGCATACCGCGTGCTTTACTCCCCTATTAGAACTAGCGGTTAGTCCGTTAGTTTCGGGGGCTCGGCGTGTCGCGGCTCGTCTCCGCTCCGCCCGGCGCAAGTTTCAAACCCGTCCCGATTTGCTACCTAGTCAAACTGGCCCAAATTCAATTAGCCGATTTCTGATTGGGCAGACCAGCTCTGGTCAAATCTCGCAACACGATCCGGGAGCAGTAAGTCGCAACTAGCAGGGTCAAACAGGGTGCTACACTAGTGCGGTTCCGATCCGTACGGGGCCGGTGGCCGCCGCAAGGCAGTTGCCGCCGGCCCTGCAAAGATCGCAGGAAGCGGAACGCCAAGGAGAACACGTGATGCAAAGATCAAGGTCCGGTCGCTGGGTGGTTTGGGGCGCGCTGCTGGCGTTCCTCGTGGCTTGCACAGGTTCGTTCGACTCGCCCCAAGGCGGCGGGGCTCAGGCGGCCCCGAAGGTGACTGCGGAGATGGTCGAAGGCTGGATGAGCGAGCTGTCGAACTGGGGCCGCTGGGGGGAAGAGGACGAGCTAGGCACACTGAACCTGATTACCCCGGCCAAGCGCAAACAAGCGGCCGCGCTGGTGAAAAGCGGTATCTCTGTCTCGCTGGCGCGCGATGTTCTGAAGGAAGAGGCCGCCGACAACGACTCTCCTTTTGAACACGTGATGAACTACACCGGATTGCGGCCTATCAAAGTGTTCAGCGTTGATACTTTCAAGGTTCTCTATCACGGCTACGCGCACACGCACATGGATGCGCTTTGCCACATGTTTCACAAGGGCAAGATGTACAACGGCTACTCGCAAGAGGAAGTCGTCGACGAGGGCGCCCGCAAGCTCGGCGTCAATAACGTCAAGAGCGGGATTTTTTCACGCGGTATTTTGATGGACATTCCGCGTCTCAAAGGCGTTCCCTACCTGGATCCCGGCACTCCTGTCTACCCCGCGGACCTCGATGCCTGGGAAAAGAAAGCCGGCTTGAAGGTCACCAGCGGCGACGTGATCTTCATCCGCACCGGCCGTTGGCGGGCGAGAGACGAGAAGGGGCCGTGGGACGCCGATAAAGAAGCAGCCGGGCTCGATGCAACCTGCGCGAGATGGATCAAGGACCGCGACATTGCCATGATGGGCAGCGACGCCGCCCTGGATGTCTTGCCCTCAGGCGTAGAAGGCAACTCGCACCCCATCCACCAATTGGTCTTAATCGCCATGGGGACTCCGATCTTCGACAATTGCGATCTGGAGGCCGTGGCCGAAGAGGCCGCCAAGCAGAACCGCTGGGAGTTTCTGCTGACGGCCGCGCCGCTTGCCGTGCCGGGAGCGACCGGCTCGCCGCTCAATCCGATCGCGACGTTTTAGTTTGTGATGCCGGCGAAGCCAGCGCCGAGTGTACCCAGGGCACCACCAAGGCGGTCGTTGCCTTACGCTCGGACCTCCAACGTTGGGCTTCGGGTGACCGATGTTGTGGCGTAGACGCCTACGTCTGCCGCGTCGACACTCATGTCGACGCCGGGGCGCGATTCGTTGTGCTGGCGTACCCGGATTTGAGCCTGAGCTGATTCTTTTACCGCTTCCTGCCCCGAGATCTTCAAGCGGGTTTGGTACCGGAATGACCCGCCTACCTATCGGCGTCGAGAGTTCTTCTATTTAAGAACCTATCAACTTCCTCTCGCGACGGGATCGAGCTTTGCGCTCCCGGTTTGGTAACCGATAACGCTCCGGCTGCGTTCGCGAAACGTGCCGCCTCGATGGCCGTTCGGCCTTCCGCCAGCGACGCCGCAAAGGCGCCGTTGAACGTGTCACCAGCCGCGGTCGTGTCGACGGCGGTGACCTTGAACCCCGGCACCCACTGGCATCTATCCTTCGTGGTGACCAGGCAGCCGCGGGAACCGAGTTTCAGCACCACCGTCCCCGGCCCAAGCGCCAGGAGTTCGTTGGCGACCGCCTCGGCTTGAGCGTCGTCGTCAAACGGCGCGGGGGACCTCCCGAGAAGCATGTGCGCTTCGTTTTCGTTGGGGGTGAGAAAGTCCACGTTGCGCAGCAACTCGGGAGAGAGTCGGCGGGCAGGCGCCGGGTCCAGCATGGTCCTCGCTCCTTTCGCCTTTGCGAGGGCAAGGGCTCGGTCTACCGACTCGACGGGAGTTTCCAACTGACAGAGCAGCAAACTGCCTGGCTTTAGGTTCGCTAGGCGGGACTCAGGCACATCGGGAGTGACAGTCGCATTCGCTCCCGGAGAAATCACGATGGAGTTTTCGCCGCCTGGCAATACGAGAATTACTGCGGTGCCAGTCGGTATGTCCGTTTTCCCAACCCGCTCGGTGTCGACGCCCGCGGACTGAAGGCTGTCCAACAGGAGGGACCCCAGGCGGTCGTTTCCGACTTGGCCGACCATGGACACGCGACCGCCCATGCGGCTCGCCGCACAAGCTTGATTCGCGCCTTTGCCTCCGCTGAAGGTTTTGAGACCCCCGCCAGCCAGCGTCTCTCCGGGTTCAGGAAGGCGGTCAACCGTCTGGACCAGGTCGGCGTTCAAGCTGCCGAAGACGACGATGTCGGAAGGTTCGCGCACTTGCTCACTCGCTGATGGGGATAGACGGTGGCGCCAGGTCGTGCTGACCCGCCGGGTCCCAGGATGGGCTGGCTTCAAACGCGCGGCTTAACGAGATTCCTCGGGGTTCAAGACAAGTGCCCACTACGAGCTTCCCACCGCCCTGAGCGCCTCCACGTGCTTAGCCGCCGCCAAGCCGAGTCCCTCGAGGTCGTAGCCGCCCTCGAGGACGGATACCAATCGTCCCCCCGAGTGTCTGTCGGCTAACTCGAGCAACAGCTCGGTCAAGTCGGCGAAGTCTTGATCCGTTAGGGTGAACTGACCCAGGGGATCTCCGAGACGCGAATCGAATCCGGCTGAGACGAGGATCAAGTCGGGCTTGAATTCGTTGGCGGCCGGCAACAGCTTGGTTTGGAACGCGCCCAGGATCTCGCTTCGGCCCGCGCCCGCTGGGAACGGGGCATTTATGGTGGTCCCCTTACCGCCGCCTTCGCCCGTTTCCCATTCTTTGCCGGTGCCGGGATACCAAGGTGATTGGTGGGTGCTAAAGAACAGCACCGAACCATCCTGGTAGAAGATGTCCTGCGTTCCGTTGCCGTGGTGGACGTCCCAATCGGCGATGAGCACCCTGTCAAGGCCGTGTTGTTGCCGCGCGTAGCGGGCGGCGATGGCGATGTTATTGAAGATGCAAAAGCCCATCCCACGATCGGGCGTAGCGTGATGCCCCGGTGGGCGGACTACGCAGAAAGCGTTTGCGGCCCGACCCTCGACGACGGCGTCCACAGCTTGCAGCACCCCTCCCACAGCTTCGAGCGCAACCTCATGGGATTTCTCGCTGATCACGGTGTCGCCCGTGCTAAGCGAGCGTGCCCCGTCGGCAACGTTGCGCTTCACGGTTTCCAAATAGTCAGGGGCATGGCAAAGAAGGATTTCGTCCTCGGTCGCGGTGCGGCGATCGATCTTTGGCAAATCCTCCAGCAGTCCCGCTTCCTCGAGCGCACGGACCACCGCGTCGTAGCGCCCTGGCTGCTCGGGGTGCCGCGCGCCCGTCAGGTGTTGTTTGTAAAACGGGTCGGCGAGCAGCGCCGTCTTGGCCGGTTGCTTCTCCGGTCCCTGGGGACGTTTGCGCGTGGGTTCCTTCTCTGAGCTACTACCGGGTGAAGCCATCGAATAGCCTACCGCCTGACAAAACACGGCCGTTGTCAGAGCAACGGGCAGCGACAGGATCTGACGCCGCTCCACCGCGTGCCCAGTTACGTCTTGTGTCATCTGTGAGTTGAACCGCATGGCGAAATCCTCGATCGAGTGGGTCGGCCAACAAGTGAACGCACTGCACCGTTTGCACAGCTATATTCTCTACGACCGCCCCTTGGCAGTGGCCACCTTCCAAGACTTGCTCGACAAACGTTGGGAAAGAATATCGCCTAGGGCGCTGAACACGAGCAGCCCGCCGATGGCCACTTGTTGGAGAAAAGGGGACACGCCTAAGAGATTGAGCGAGTTGCGGATGATTCGCAGAAAGATCGTCCCCAGCAAAGTGCCTACCATCGTGCCCGCGCCGCCGTAGAGGCTCGTTCCACCGATCACCACGGCCGCGATGACGTTGAGCTCCGCTCCCGTGCCGGCGAGCGTATTAGAGCGGTGACGACGGGAAGGGAGAAAACTAACGGATTCCATAGGCGGCGAGCAGTTGTTCGGTACTCGGCCCCAGTAGCCCGGCTATCGCCCGAGTTCATGAGCACCCCGTCGTTGGATTTGTTGGCGTCGGCTGACTTATTTCGCAATTCTGAGCAGCTTGGGCGTTTTTCGACCTTGTCGCAGCTGGTGACTCGGCAGCTTGCCGCGTCGGGTGCTGATCTCCGCGGCGTCACCAAACCTTATGTTGTGTGTGCCGATGGGTGGTCTGTCAAACGGGCGACGATCAGGTGACCAACCGACCTCAGAGGCCACCGCGAGACTCCAACAGTCTCGGCCGGTCGAGAAGCACTCCGCTCGGCAAAGTGGGACTTGCGATTGGACCAGAAGGCAAATAGGAGATAATTTCTCGAGGGCGCTGCTAATCAGAGAGCTGACTTTCGCGGCTCGGCACAAAATCACCTTCTTCCAAGTAGCGCACCATCTCGTCGGCCACCAGCCGCTGACCGTCCGGGTTGAGGTGGACCAGGTCTCTGAACAGCGACGTCCCTCCGTGGTCCACCAAGAAGGAGTAGAGGTCGTGAAGTGGTATTTCCATTTCCTTGCAGAGTTCGCTCATCCTGCCCTGCGGGTAAAGGACCCGCTCGGGCTCGTCTTGAACGAGTTTCT
The DNA here is from genome assembly GCA_965222095.1 of Bryobacterales bacterium. GTDB lineage: Bacteria > Acidobacteriota > Terriglobia > Bryobacterales > UBA6623. The sequence continues at coordinate 590,773 of CBDCTD010000001.1, read as the reverse complement.
TGTTGAACTGGGGCACGAAGGGGAACATGACGACCGCGAGGCGGCCCCCGACGCTTCTGACCGATCGATGGATCGCTGAAAGTTGGTCTCGGACGAACTCCCAGGAGTCCTCTTCCCACGCCCTGGCAAAACCGGCGTGGCGTTCCCGGGGATACTTCCGCCGATGTAGCCGAAATTGCAGCAGAGCGTATCGTAAGCGCAGTGCCAGGTAGCTGCTCTCAGGAAGCCAGGCTAGAGGGCCCCCTTCGTCCCGCACGAAGGCACGACGGGCCTCCTCGGTCAGCAACAGGCCAACTTCCTTGTTGAAGCGGTGAAGGAATCTCTCGTTGTCGTTGAGCGTGTATTGCAGAACGACCAGATCAGGCTCGAGAGGGAGGAGCCGACCTTCCAGCAGCAATCTTTCCTGGTAGATCGTATAGGCGATGATCGCGGCATTGATGACCTCGGCTCTTCCGCCTAGCTCCTCCCCAAGCATAGTCACCCAGGCGTCCTTCGGTGGTTCAAGCGGCCTAGCCGCCACGGAGTCGCCGATTACGATGATGCGCATCGGTCCCGCCGGGTTTTTGGCGGTGATTTCCGGTGCCTGAATGCCGAGGGAGTTCACGTAGGGGAGTTCCGGGTTGTAGGTGAAGCTCAATTCCGGATCGGGCGCCAAGCCATGTTTTTCCGCGCCGAACGAAGTGGGAACCCGGCTGTCCTCCCAGATCGACGCCCATGCTCCTCGGAGACCGGCTTCCTCCCGCACTCGTACAATAAACTCTCCTATCAGCAGGCCTATCGACACGCTCATCAGCAGAGCAAGGACGTGTTTCATCGCTTTCTAGGTTCGTGAGCTGGATCTCGGCCCTGGGCTAAGGTAGCAGGCCTTCCCGCTCCACGCCAGACGAACCACTCACCGGCACCGTACCGGTCCCCCAGCTTCTTGGGGCCGCGGTGTGGGTGCTAAGATCGGCGAAATCTCCGGTTTTGAGGCCGTCACTCCGCGCGCGGTAGCCAGATGGACGAGGGAGTCATGGCATTTGCCCTTCCCGGCGCGATCAACGCCTCTAGTGCTTACTATCATAAATAACCGTATGTATGAGACAATGCGGCATGGCAAGAATAGCCACGCGTATCAGACTCAGTACTGGGGAACGCCGGACGTTGGAGGGCTGGGGACGCGCGCACAAGAGCGAGCGCCGTGCGGCGGACAGAGCCCGGATCATTTTGTTGGCGGCGCAAGGGATGTCGAACCGGGAGATCGCCGCCCAGTTGGGCACGCGGGCCGCACGAGTGTCGAAGTGGCGTACGCGCTTCGCTGGCCAACGACTGGCCGGTCTGGCGGATGAAACGCGACCCGGCAAGCCGCGGCGATACGACGCTGACACCGAAAAACGCATTCTGCAAAAGCTGGACGACACGCCGCCTTGCGGACAGGCGACCTGGACGGCTCCACGGCTGGCCGCGGCGCTGGGCGATGTCAGCGACCAACAGGTCTGGCGCGTGTTGCGTCGGCGCGGCATCTCGTTGTGCCGGCGGCGTAGTTGGTGCCTCTCCACCGATCCCGAATTCTCGCGTAAAGCCGCCAACATCGTGGGACTCTATCTGCACCCGCCTGACAACGCCATCGTGCTGGCGGTCGACGAGAAGCCCAACATCCAGGCCCTGGAGCGCGCCCAGGGTTGGCTCAGACTGCCCGACGGCAAGGCTTTGACGGGTTTCTCGCACGGCTACAAGCGCCACGGCACAACGACCTTGTTCGCGGCCCTGGAGGTCGCCACCGGCCACGTCACGGCCGGGCATTACCGGCGCCGCAGACGGCGTGAGTTTCTTGACTTCATGAATCAACTGGTCGATCTCTACCAAGGTTTTGAGTTGCACGTCGTACTGGACAACCTCAACACCCACAAACCGAAACGTGATCGCTGGCTCAAACGCCACCGCAAGGTGCACCTGCACTACACGCCCACCTACGCCTCCTGGCTCAACCAGGTCGAGATCTGGTTCAGTATTCTCAGCCGTAGAGCGTTGCGCGGGGCCAGTTTCACCTCCCCTTACGAAGTACGCCAGGCCATCGACCGCTTCGTCCAAGCGCACAACAAAAACGCCGCCCCGTTCGAATGGACCAAGGCTAACGTCCAGCAGCGACCCCTTTCTCATTCATACGCTAATTTATGATAGTAAGCACTAGGTGCCATGCACGGCCACGTGGATGCATTGCGAGAACAAGGCGGCCAGGTGTCGATCCGAGGTTGGGCGTCAGATCGGTTCCACCTTCACCCGGCCGCGCGGGTGGAGGTTTTTGTCAATGGCGAGGCAAACCAAGCTGAAAGCACTCCATGGGTTCGGACTGACGTAGCTAAGCGCTTTGACGCCCCTTCGCTGAAGAAGGCCGGATTCGCCGTGGATCTTCCCGAAACCGTCTTCACTCAGATTCCCCCACCGGTCGTGAGGGTCTTCGCGATCTCGGCCACAGGGGTCGCTTCGGAGCTTAGATACCGGCCACACTATGAATGCGCTGGTCGCAAGTTCCGGCTGGGGGGGCGCTGAGCCGCGAGCCGCCCTCGGGAGGGCGGCACCGTTTGTCGGGCACTGCCGGGACCACCTTGAAGTAAACGGGCTTGAGCAAACCCGCCGCGCCGTTCCGACCTGTGCCGCGCGCGTCAAGCTGATATCTTCCGGGCTTTAGCTGACCCAGATTAACTTCAACTTTCCACCCAGACCGCGCAAAGTCTTTCCGGCTGAACCGCTGTGCCACGTCGGGCCTCGGGTTGAAACGGGAAGTCTCGGCGACAATTCTTCCGCGAAACAAGACTTCAACCTTTTGAATCTGTGAGCCTGCCCCGGTCCCTGCCGCCCACCCTTTGACCGTGGCCGCTTTGCCGCTCATGACCGCGGCGTTTCCCGCGCTACTTATGGAGTCGATATACCCTACTATTCCCCCACCTGCGGTGGTTTGTTCTGTCGACGCGGGTCCGTCTAGATAGCCCAACGACTTGAGTTTCTCGATTTGGTCCGTGCTGAGCGCAATCTCCTGCCCCGGTTGGTGTGGAGGACCAAGCCGTTTCCTCCAGTCGGCTAGTGTCTCTTCAAGCTTCAACCTCTCGGGTGACGCTTCCGCTACTCGATTGTGCCCTTCATCGGGATCATTCCTCAGATCGTACAATTCGACGGCACCGGATTTCATATCCTGGATGAGTTTCCAGTCTCGGGACCGCACGCCGTACAACCAGTTCCCAAACTGGACGATGACTGCCTCCGGCCGCGCGGTTTCGCCGCCCGCACCCAGAAGGTCATACCCTTCCAGCGGATAATCCACCTCCACACCGGCGTAGTTGAGAATGGTGGGTACGATATCCACGCTGCTGGCCATCAAGTGGTCCACTATCCCGGCATCAATTCCGTTACCAACAATTTGGAAAAAGAACGCCGGAGGTCCAAAACTCGGCGCCCATTCTGCCGGACGGGAAGCTTCCCTGCTCAGTCTTGAGCAACCGAAACGCCTTTGGGCTGTCGTTTGACCATTTTTGGTGTGTTGGCAACAACGCGGCGTACATCATCGGATGGCTTTGGGATCCGCAACATCTGTTGGAAGAACTGCTTCTAATCTCCCCAGACGGCGTCCGGCTCGACATTACGCAACTCATCGGACGGCTACCCCGCCCGGATGTGGCGGAACATTTGGCGAATTCCAGGCACCGGAGTTTGGAAAAGCATGGGGTCATCGGTTTCCTGGATCTCCCGAGTTCGGAGTATTGGAATGCTGGGGTTACCCTTCAGGCTCGTCTGAAGAACGGATCCGATTTCCAGCTTTCCGCGGCCTTGGATGCATTCGATCCATTCGAGGTGCGTAAGGACATCCTAGAAAGGTTCCCCCGCGCGCCTTATTTTGACGATTCGCTATTTGACCGTCACCTCCACCCGGCGCTTTCTGCTTTGCAGAAGTTATGCGGAGACGGTGCGGTCCCAAGGCGGGTTCTTACCATGGGGGTACCACCCCCCAACCCGCAGGTTTCGATCATCATCCCCGTCTATCGCCGCCTTGAACTCGTCGAGCGCCAATTGGCTTTGTTTTGCGACGACCGTTCCCTGGAGGAATGCGAGTTTGTCTATGTTCTTGATTCGCCCGAGCAGGAAACGGACTTCGAAAACATCGCTTTCCAGTTGGAGCGGCTCTATCGTATTCCGCTGCGTTTGGTTATCGCGGATCGCAACCGTGGATTCGGCCCGTCAAATAACGCTGGGGCGAAGCACGCGAGGGGGCGCTTTTTGCTTTTCATGAACTCCGACGTATTTCCCACCGAGCCTGGTTGGATCGAGAAAATGACGGGCTTCTTCTCGGGGCAGAGCGAAGCGGGAATCGTGGGGCCAAAGCTGCTTTACGAAGACGACTTCATTCAGCACGCCGGTATGTATTGCCATCGCGATGCTTTCCCGAATCGACTGTGGCTGAATCAACACTATTTCAAGGGATTCCCCAGGCGGTACGCCCCCGCCAACATCAGCCGTCCCGTTCCAGCGGTAACGGGAGCCTGTCTAATGCTTCAGCGCGAGCTGTTCGAAAAACTAGGGGGTTGGGACGAATCCTACGTGCAAGGAGACTACGAAGATTCCGACCTCTGCCTGCGGGCTTACCAGCGAGGTTGTCAGAATTGGTACTTGCCGGACGCTGAGCTATATCACTTGGAGGGGCAATCCCGTTCTCCTCAGCTAGAGGAGGATTGGTGGCCGAATGCGACTTACTACAATTGCTGGCTGCAAAGCCGACGATGGTCCGAGGCAATCGAGGAGCTATCGGAAAAATACGCGGAGTTGCCGTCCGAAATCGAAAATTAGGAGTCACCCCACTTTTAGACAGGAGCCCCCCCCCCCCGGGCCAACGATTCTCTACTTGGGGAGCTGAGAGCCACTGTCCGACAAGTCGGCTGTCCGGCGAGCTCGAACGAAGCCCCGTGGTATCATGAGAAAATCGAAGCTGCAGTGCCGCTGACGGTTACTCAGGCGGCTGCCGCGCACCATCCTGAATCCTACGGGGACAACCGGCAAGGAGATTCCATCCATGGCGAAAGTATGCGTGGTCACGGGGAAGAAGCCCATGGCGGGCAACAACGTCTCCCACGCGAATAACAAGACGAGGCGCCGGTTCGAGCCCAACCTTCAGGACAAGCGTTTTTGGGTGCCTAGCGAGAAACGCTGGGTGAAACTCCGGGTAAGCGCGAAAGCCATCAAGATCATCAATAAGGTTGGCATCGAGCGAGTCCTCGCCGATATGCGCAAGCGCGGCGACCGCGCTTGAACCTGATCTTTTAGGAAGTCTTTAAGTCCTAGATCGCTTGTTCGAAGCCGACCCTACAGCCAATAAAGCTCGGCTAGTTTTCAGCTCAGTCTGCATTTTTCTGTACTTCCTCCTCGTAGCCTTCCAGGGTGCAAATGTCGCGCAGATTGCGATAGCGTTCGGCGTGGTCGAGGCCATAGCCGACGACGAATTTGTTCGGAATCTGGAATCCTACGTAGTCCAGCTCGACCTCTTGAATTCTTCGGTCGGATTTGTCGAGCAGCGCCGCCACACGCAGTGACCCAGGTTGGCGCTCGCTTAGCAGGCCATGCAGGTGGGCAATCGTGCGTCCCGTGTCCACAATGTCTTCCACCAGCACAACGTCGAGGCCGCGGATACCGTGCTCGAGGTCCCTGGTGATCCCGACGACGCCGGAGCTGGTGGCGGCGTGCCCGTAGCTCTTGACGTCCAAGAAGTCCAAGGTAACAGGCCCTTCGATCGAGCGGGCCAGGTCGGAGAGGAACACGAACGCACCCTTGAGAACACCGATCAGGTGCAAGGACGAGTGATCAGGCCGCGGGAAGCAGTCTTTCGTGATCCGCTTTCCGATCTCCGACACTCGTGCTTGAATGTCAGCCGCGCAGATTAGGGTTCTGGGTAGGGGCGAGCGCGTTTTCTCCATTGGCCGGTAGGGTCGTTCATGCCATAGCGGCGCCTACCGAATCGACCGTCCGCCATCGATGGGTATCGCAACGCCGGTGATAAACGACGCCTCATCGCTGGCGAGGAACAGGATGGCATGAGCCACTTCCTCGGGCCGGCCCAAGCGGCCGATTGGATGTTTGGCCAGCAGGTACTCGCGCATCTGCTGCTGGTCCTGCGAGGCCGCGATGTGGGAATCGAGCATGCGTGTGTCTTCGATCGACGCCGGGCAAACACAGTTCACCCGGATATTCTGTGGAGCATGGTCGAGAGCCATCGCCCGGGTCAGGGATACCACCGCGCCTTTCGAAGCGCCATACGCCGCCAGGCGGTGATTGCCCCGGAGTCCGTTGATCGAGCTGTTGTTGACGATGGATCCTCCGCCCCCCTTCAGCATCTGTTGGACCCCGTATTTGCAGCATAGAAACACACCTTTGAGATTCACGTCCAGCAAGCGTTGCAAGTCGTCCTCGGTTGCTTCGGCCACGGTTCCCGATATCACAATGCCGGCGTTATTGACGAGGATGTTTAGGCCGCCGAAACGTTCAACGGCCGTCCCGATGAGCCGCTGGGCATCCTCGTCCCGCGTAACGTCGATCTGAACGCCGGCTATTTGGCCAACAAGTCCCGCAGCTTCCTCCTCCAGCGGGGCGGCATCGTTGGACTTGTGGACACCTGCGACGACCGCGGCTCCTTCCCGTGCCAAGAGCAGGGCCGCTGCCCGGCCGATACCGCTACCGGCACCGGTTACTACCGCCACTTTGTTCTCGAACCTCAAGTTATTTGGCATTTGGCAGCCAATCTTTCTAGGCGAGACGTCGAACGGAGTAGCTCAACGAACTGGGAGAAACAGGCTTCCGCCTGCTCGAGGTTTGCCACTCACCGCCGTGTGCTTCCAGCGTTTGAACCGTTCCTTCCCATCTGGTTAGCCGGTTTCGTCAAGCCACTCACTCGGTCCTCGCGCACCTGTCCAACAATTTTGGCCGCTGGCCTCGCATTACCGTCACCGTGCGATGATAGCATCGATTCTTTCACCTGTTGTCAAGGCAGTTGACCCCCGTCGAAGGGACTGTCGAGAAAGCGGATCCGGCGTTGCCGGTTTGGCCCTTTCTAGACATGACTCGCGCGCACTCCTGAAACGCGGGCGGCAACTTAGACAGGAAGCATCGAACAGACAGAGGAGAAAGGGGAAATGGCAGACCAACCGAAAATCGTTTTCAGAAGGACGGACGTACCCTACCTGCAGTCTCCGGACAACACCATGCGGGACCAGGTCATGGTTACGGAAGACACTTGCGGGTCCCAGCAGTACACGGCCGGCTTTTGGTGGCTCAAGCCCGGGACCGTCGGTCACGAGGACCGCCACGTGGGTCAGGAGGAGCTCTACTACGTCTTCGAAGGAAAGGGCAAGGTCTTCATCGACGGTGCGCCGCATGACATCGAGGCTGGCGACGTAGTCTTCATTCCTGATGGCGCCATGCACTATTTGACCAACGAAAACGAGGAGAGGCTCGGCCTCTTCTGGGCGATAGCCGTCAAGTGGAGTGAATTGCCCGGCATTCAAGCCGAACTGGGCAAGTGGGACGTCATCGAACTGGGCACCCCGTGGGAGTAGAGCGCTGTCGGGATTCTGTCGAAGAGGAAGATGCGGGGGTCGTCCAACCGAGGCCGTGGGCAGGATCGCATGTACTACCTCGTTTGCCGTAAACAGCTACCAGTTGAATTCAATCGTTACACAAGGGAAGGGGTACGCCAATGAGCAATCTTTTCAGCTTGGAAGGGCAAAACGCCGTCGTCACCGGCGGGGGCCGCGGTTTGGGGCGAGCGATGGCCCTCGGCATGGCCGAGCACGGCGCGAACATCGCTATCGTCGACATTGACCAAGAAACGGCCGAGGATGCGGCGCACGAAATAGAGGGTCTGGGAGTCCAGTCCATGGCGCTTCAAGCCGACATCACCGACGAGGACCAAGCCTTCCGCGCCATTGGCGCCATAGCGGACAAATGGAAGACCATCGACATCCTGCTCAATAACGCCGGCATGGCCGTGATCGGACCCGCCGAGGATATGAGCCTGGCGGATTTTAAGAGCGTCTATGATCTCGACGTGTTCGCCATGTTCACGTGCTCCAAGGCCGCTTTTCGTCCCATGGCCGCGCAAAAAAAGGGCAACATCATCAATATCGCCAGCATGTGCGGGATGACGGTTCTGGTTCCCCAAAAGCATGCAACTTACAACTCGGCCAAAGCTGCGGTGATTATGCTCACCAGATCGCTGGCGGTTGAGTGGGCGCCTTTCAATGTCAGGGTGAACGCAATCTGTCCGGGGTATATGGTGACGCCGCCCGTGGTTCAGTTACAGAAGGACGACCCCGATCGCTGGAACTTTTGGATGTCGAAGGTACCCATGGGACGGGCGGGCCAGCCCGAAGAGCTGAAGGGCACTGTCGTCTATCTGGCCAGCGAGGCTTCGGCTTACATGACCGGCAGCGCGATCGTCATCGACGGCGGCCACACTTGTATGTGAAGCTGCGGAGTGAAAGCCTTTACCGCCGTGCGGCTCCGGTCCCGGCATGCACTCCTACTTGCCGGTAGGACAAGCACTCTTGCTTGTCACCGCCCTAGGATAAAAATCCGGCGTATCATCGCAAGCGTGGGCGCAAGCCGTGGGCATAACCCGACACGAATATCATCGTGCACCGGCTCGCGGCAACAGCTTGTGAGCATCGCCCGGCGTATATTATGTCGGCAAGCGGGCGCGATCAATCGCGCCCTTACATCTTGAACCGCGGCGCTTTCCACCACTGCTGCTAGCCACGTGGTGAGAAAAGCGGGCTAACTTTCCTGTTGGCTTTCCGGCGCGCGGTCAAGCAACATATAGCTGACAATCGCTACGGCCGTAGGGCGTTGTTCGGTGTCGAACATGTCGACACGTCCCACGCACAGGGTTCGGCCGATGTGGACCAGATAGGCCTTCGCCAAAACTTTGGCCCCGGTGATCGGCCGCAGGTAGTTGACCTTCAGTTCAGTGGTTGTCGAGGGACGGCGCCCGCCGAAGTGGCTGATGATGGCATGCCACACGGCTTCATCGGCGATTGAGGCCACCACTCCGCCATGCAGCACGCCAGACTCATTCAGCAAATCGTCGCGGACGTCGCATTCGACATCGACACCGTCTTTGCGTCGCGCCACAACTCGGATAGGGAGACGATCTTCGAAAGCCATGACAGTCTATTATGCCGCGCCCGCTACCATCGCGACGCGAGAATCATCCGCTGACGCAGCCGATCATGCACGAGATCCCCGAGGTCCAAATGTGCTGTTCTTCGTGCTGGCGGCCGGCTACGGCCAGCCCCAAGTCGAATCGCTAGCGCTGACTGCGACGGCGCGAGTAGGCTAAGCTAGTCAGCCAATAGAAACGTCTTCCGGCGTTTGGAAAAAAGTGGTACGGAGCCGCCTCTCCCATCCATGCACTCACAAGAAGCCGCCCAGCTCGTACTGACGCCGCTCGACATCGGCATTTTTCTGGCCAGTGTCGTGTTGGTGATGGGGGTGGGACTGTGGACTGGCCGCAAAGAAGAGGATACGAAGGACTTCTTCTTGGCCGGGCGTGGAGTGCCCTGGTGGGGTATCGCGGGCTCCATTTTTGGCACAAACGTCAGCGCCGCCCAATTGGTCGGGATGATGGGCATCGGGTACTCAATCGGCTTTGCCCAGTCGAACTTCGAGCTGGGAGCGGTATTCGCGCTCATGTTGCTCGCCTATGTCTTCTTCCCTCTCTACCGGCGCATGGGTGTCTACACGCTGTCGGAGTATCTGGGGCGCCGCTTTGACGAACGCACCCGGGTAGCGTATTCCATCACTTCCTTGATCACGATTGGTTTGATCTATATGGTCATGGGTTTTTATATCGGTTCGCGCTCGATGCTTTTCCTGTTGCGTGGTACGCCCCTTGAAGTCAGCTACACAACGGGCATTCTGGTCTTCGCGCTGGTGACCACTTGTTACACAATTGCGGGCGGACTGAAGGCGGTCATCTGGACCGATGTGATGCAGTCCGGGCTGTTGCTGCTGGCGGGGATTCTCGTAACCCTGCTCGTCTTCGCTGAGCCGGAAGTCGGCGGGATAACCGGCTTGATGGCCAAGGATGCTGCCCTGCCGCGAGCCGACCAAAAGTTCCACCTTTACTTACCGATGAACCATCCCGAGATTCCGTGGACCGGCGTCTTCACGGGGATGATGATCAAGCATTTCTTCTATTGGGCGAATAATCAGGTCATCGTGCAGCGCGTACTCGCGGCGCGCAGCAGTCTCTCCGCTCGGGTGGGCATCGTGGCGGCGGGCTATCTGAAGCTGTTGATCCCCTTCGTTTCCGTTGTCGGTGGGATGGCGGCCGGCCACCTGTTCCAGGCTCGGGTCGATGCCGGTATCCTAGCGGCGCTGCCCCAGCCGGACGACGCGTTCCCTCTGCTGGTGCAGCTCATCGTGCCGGCGGGCTATGGACTTATCGGCCTAGTCACGGCCGGTCTCATCGGCGCGATTCTTTCCAGTCTCGACTCGCTTATGAACTCAGGCGCAACCCTGTTGACCTTCGACTTCTACAAGCGCTTCATTCGCCGAGACGCCGGCGAGCGTGAACTGCTACTCGCCGGCCGGATCTCGATTGTCCTGTTGGTCGTCGTTGCCGGATCGCTGGCTGCGCTGGCTTACACCGAGGACCAGAGCGACAACTTCTTCCTTCGGTTGGCGGACCAGACCGGACACCTCCAGCCGGGGATCGTCGTCGCGTTTCTCGCCGGCGTTCTCTGGCGGGGGGCGACTGGCAGCGGCGGGTTCCTAGCCATCGTCGTTTCACCGTTTTTCTCCGTGTTCGTCGAACGTGTTTACCCCCACTGGGCGAGCGGGTCTTCCGGCCTGTCCCAATGGCTTCAGCTTTCCTTTGGCCCGCAGCTGAACTTTTTGCATCGCGTAGCTTTGACCGGGGCGTTTGCGACCGTGCTGATTGTCGTAGTCAGCCGGTTCACTCAGCACACACGGGATCGAACGAAAGAGCGGTACACCTGGTGGGCGTATCGTTCGGAACGTGATCGTGAATCCATTCGCCCCTTCTGGCGCAGTGAACGTCCCTGGGCATGGTTGCTCTGTGGGCTAACCGTTTGGATATTGATCTACTTCGCGTGACGAGTATGTTGCGACTGGGTGGCTGAAAGCGGGCCACAATCTGACGAGAGTGGTCCAACGTGAAACTCTTTCGGCGTCGTCGAAATCGGCGGTCACGGAGCGGCTCAAAGGGGCGGCTGGCGCGTCGCGTCATCCGGTCGGCAGCCGGTTTGCTGATCGGCTTCTACGCCTTATGCACACTGTCGCTGTGGATCTTGCGATCGATGAATCCCCTCTGGACGTCCGTACAGATCCAGCATAGGATCGAAGCCTTTGTCGCCGGCGAGGACTTCGCGAAGCGGCAGGCCTTCGTCCCGCTTGACCGGATTCCGCTCGAACTTCAACACGCTGTCATCGCGGCGGAAGACAGCGCTTTCTACCAACACCGAGGAATCGACTGGGCCGAGATCAAGCTGGTGGCGGACGAGATTCGAGGGGGAGGGCGCGTCCGAGGCGCCTCGACAATCAGCCAGCAACTAGTGAAGAACCTGTTCTTGACCACACACCGGTCTCTCGTTCGCAAAGCGTTCGAATTTACGCTGGTCCCCATCGCCGAGTTGATTCTTGAGAAACCGCGCATCCTCGAGCTCTATCTGAACGTGATCGAATGGGGACCCGGGGTGTACGGAGTCCGACAGGCGTCAGACTATCACTACGGCGTGTCCGTCTCCCAACTCAGCCGCGACCAGGCCGCCCGTCTGGCCGCTTGCATCCCTTCGCCGCGCATTTGGAAGCCCCAGCGTCAGGATCGCTACAGCAGAGAAATTCTGAAGCGCATGGAGAAGCGCGGTTGGTGAGTGCGCCGCTAGCTAAGTGCATCGTTTCGTAAATACGGGGCGTATCGACCAGCTTGTCGAAGTATTGCGGGCTCCTCAGCTCGGGCGCAATGAATTGCGCCCCTACGCTTGAACGCGAGATGATCAAGCCCATCAGTAGGGGCGCGATTCATTGCGTCCGACATCGGCCACCTTTCGTAATCGTATTCGCGACTGGCTGCTCTGAAACGGCCTCAAGAAGGAGAACGATCCGGTTGGCTAGAATAACGAGGGCCGGCGAGGCGATTCGCATCGCACCGGCTACCCAACTCCTACACGACGCGAATCCCCCATGATCAAAGTTCGCGAATTGACGTTTACTTACCCCGGCTCACCGCAACCAACCTTGAAGCAACTTTCTTTCTCGGTTGAACGCGGCGAAATTCTAGGATTTCTGGGTCCCAGCGGCGCCGGCAAGAGCACTACTCAGAAGATCCTCATCGGGCTCCTGAAAGAGTTCCAAGGGGACGTTTCGGTCTTCGGGAAGGACCTGCGGTCTTGGCGCTCCGAATACTACGAACGGATCGGCGTCTCGTTCGAGTTGCCTAACCACTATCTGAAGTTGACCGCACTCGAAAACCTGAACTACTTCCGGTCTCTCTATGAGGGAGAAACGGAGGACCCGAACAACCTGCTTGACATGGTCGGGTTGGGCAACGACGGGGCGCTACGCGTGTCCCAGTTTTCCAAGGGTATGAAAAACCGGCTCAACTTCGCGCGGTCGTTGCTGAACAAGCCGGAGCTGGTTTTCTTCGACGAACCGACCACCGGACTCGATCCGGTCAGCGCCCGCCGCATCAAAGACATCATCCTCGAGAAGAAGCGCGCCGGCCGCACAATCTTCCTCACCACGCATGACATGGTGGCCGCCACCGAGCTCTGTGACCGCGTCGCCTTCATGATCGAAGGCGAGGTCAAACTGATCGACTCGCCGCGCAACCTCATGCTCACCCACGGCGCGCGCAAAGTGCGGGTCGAGTACCAGGAAGACGATGGCATCGAGCAACAAGAGTTTCCGATGGAGGACTTGGGCCGAAACGAAGAGTTCCTGCGCCTGCTTCGTACCGACTCCGTCCAAACCATTCATACCGAGGAAGCGACCCTGGAGAAGGTTTTCATCGAAGTCACGGGGAGACAACTTTCGTGAACCGATGGGGCGCCGTCTTGAGGCTCGACGTAAGACTCCAGTTTTGCTACGGCTTCTTCTACGCCGGTGTATTCGTGGCGGTTATTTGGCTTGCGATTCTGAGACTGATTCCCACCGAGAGTCTGAAGACCGTTCTGCCTGCGTTCTTGCTTGGGCAGGCATTGACGACCTTTTACTTTGTTGCGGGACTCGTATCGCTCGAAAAAAGCGAAGGCACGCTCGAAGCACTCATCGTGACGCCGGTAGGAAGTGGTGAGTACTTGGCGTCCAAGGTCGTCACGCTGACTTTCCTTTCAGTCGCCGAAGGTCTCGTGATTGTTTTCGCGACCTACGGGTTCGGCGCTGACTTGTTGTTGTTGGCGCCGGCGATGATACTGCTGTCGATCTTCTACACGTTGGTCGGGTTTGTCGTCATCTCTCGCTACGACTCGATTACCGAATACCTGCTCCCCTCCGTACCCTACACACTTGTGCTGAACTTGCCGCTGATCGATTACTTTGAACTGTGGCCGCATGCCGTGTGGTACCTGATTCCTACCCAGGCCCCGTTGCTACTGATGAAAGCTGCCTTCCAACCCATAGAAAACTGGCAAATGGTTTACGCTGTCTCCTACTCGTTGCTGACGGTCGCCATAGGCTATCGGTGGGCGGTCAAAACCTTTCATCGCTTCGTTGTTCGCAGCATAGGATCTCGCTGACATGCGTACGTTGACGCTGTGGGGAATATTCGGGCAAAACGATCTTCGTTTGGTGCGGCGTGACTCCATACTGGCCTTCCTGGTGGCGTATCCCTTGGTCTGGTCCCTTGTTTCTCGCTGGGCCATTCCCGCGCTGGCCCAGTGGTTGCGGCCTACGTTCGAGCTCCAGCCCTACTACCCGCTCATCGCTTCGTATCTCTTGGTGCTCGCGCCTCCCCTAGCCTACGGCTCGGTGATCGGTTTCTTGCTGCTCGACGAGCGCGACGATGGGACAATGACGGCTCTCCGCGTAGCGCCAGTGCCCTTCGACGGCTATTTGACCTACCGTTTCTTGATACCGATCGTGCTGGGGGGCGCCGTGGTTTGGGTCGCGGTTCCTCTGGCGGGCATCGTTTCCATTTCCTTTCCCGCGCTCACGGCAGTGGCCCTTGTGGCCGCGATGGAGGGATCCATCATGGCCCTGTTTTTGGGGTCGATGGCGGGCAACAAAGTGGAGGGCTTCGCGCTGGCGAAAGCCGCTGGTGTCGTCCCGGCTGCCGCTGGTGTCGCCTATTTCGTCGACATGCCCTGGCAGTGGCTTTTCGGGATTGTGCCTACGTATTGGCCGGCCAAGGCATTTTGGATCGCCACCGAAGGCGGCCAGGGTTTCGTGCCTTTTCTGATCGTCGGTTTGCTGTTTCACCTTGCGCTGCTTTGGGTGCTGCTGCGACGGTTTGACCGGGTGGTGTTGGCGTAACCGGTTAAACGGCTAGCTACTTTCCGGCGCAAAATACGCGTAGCGCTCGGGGCGGGGACTGTCACCAATTTCGCGCCTTCAAAGAATCAACAACTTACGGGCGCATTCGGACGCGAAATTGGCTGACTGTACCCAGCCGCCACGCAGTTTCTCCTTTTTGCGCCGGAAAGTAGCCAGCCGTGCTGTTCCGAACACGGACGAACCTTGCCCTGCATCGCCCGTCGTTGGTTTCACTCGATTGCAGTTCGCAGCGGCTCGTGGTGTGATAGAAACCTCCGACGGATCAGCTCCAGCCGCTCGGCATTGGGAGGATCGCTCGGAACAAGCGGCTGCGGGACTTCGTACTCTCCACTAGGAGAGGAGATTCTTGCCTTACTGCACAGCATGCGGCCAGCAAGTCCGCGACACGGATGTATACTGCCGCCAGTGCGGCCGACGCCAGCCCACGGCAACTCCACCTGATACGGCACGAAGCGGGCCCGCCATTAGTCCGCGCGCGGCGTCGATTCTGTGCTACATCCCCTGGCTTGGCTGGATCGCTAGCGTCTGTGTGCTCGCCACCGACACGTTCCGGCAAGCAAAGGACGTTCGCTTCCACGCCTACCAGGGCCTTTACCTGTTTGTCGCTTGGCTATTGGTGCACTGGGCGATCGGACTCTGGGTACACGTCATACCGGGTCCCTACATTCCTATCGATAAGTTTCTAGAATTGGCTCTGCTGGTCGTCTGGATCGTGATGCTTGTCAAGACGAGTAAAGGTGAACGCTACGCCTTGCCGATGCTGGGTGAGCTCGCCGAGCGGTCTTTATAGTTCGAACCGCGCCTGCCACATGCCATACCTGCGGCTACGACCTCCCGCTACCGTAAGTTACAATGTCATTGGTTCGGGCCGTAGCGCAGCCTGGTAGCGCGCTTCCTTGGGGTGGAAGAGGTCCCGAGTTCAAATCTCGGCGGCCCGACCAATCTTTTCAATAACTTGGTGACTTCCTTGTCAGCCAAGGGTTCCATTATTACAATAGCCCGCGGTGCGGCATTTACTTGCCGGTTGTCCGCAATCAGTTACCCAACATGTTCCAGACCTTCGACTTTGCCGATGCGAACGCCGTCACGGCTAAGCGCAACGATACAACTGTCGCGCCGCAGGCTTTGTTGATGCTGAACGGTGCTTTCGTACGGGGGGAGTCGTTGCACTTCGCCAAGCCCTTGCTGCAGGAGATGCCGGAGCATCCTTTACTCGCGAGGGTTTACCGGCTGGGCTTGGCGGAGGAAAAAGACGGCGACCGTCCACCCTCGGGGTTCTCTTCGACGATGTGCTTGGAGTCGCGAACATCAGCAGAGTTGGAAAACCAGGCTCGCCCACTGACGTTGGCCCCCGAAACGTTCTTCCAAGGTCGCCAGCCGCCGACGGTGAGGCCTTCACGATTCTCAAAGGGGTTGTGCCCGTGGCGAGAACGTGGACGCGCCGTTACGCATCGTACAATTCCGCCGGCGTATCCTGCAAAATGGCGTCGAGGCGGCGAATTTCATCATTGCTCAACGTGACGTCGACGGCGCCAAGATGCTCCTCGATCTGTTCCACCGTTTTCGCTCCGACAAGCACACAGCTAACGGCGTTCAGCCGCAGGACCCAGGCAATGGACAACTGAACAAGGGTGATGCCTTTGTCCGACGCCAGTTGACTCAGTTGGTCGGCGACAGCAAGATAGCGTGCGAACGTCTCCCCCTGGAACCGTCGCAATTGAGACCGCTCGTCGTCTTGTGCAAATTGATGGCCCGCTCGGTATCGCCCGGTGAGCAATCCCTTTGCGAGCGGACTGTGGACAAGAACACCGATGCGGTTTTTTCGCAGTAGGGAATTACGTCGTATTCCACAGGTCGGTAGAACATGCTGTAGCGGGGTTGGCACGTATGAAAGGGAGCTCCTTGCCATGCCTGCTGCATGTGATCAACGTGGTAGTTGGACACCCCGATGTACCGCGTCTTGCCCGCCTTGCGCAACCGCGCCATGATTTCCATCGTCTCGTCGAAAGGAAAGTTCGGATCGGGGTGATGCACCTGGTAGAGGTCGACATAGTCAACGTCCAATTCACGCAGGCTGGTTTCGAGCGCCGCGTTAATCGCGGCAGGCGTATAATCGCCCACGACCTTGGTGGCCAAAAAACAACGATCGCGGTAACCGTCCTTGAGAGCCTTGCCCAAACGCCGCTCGCTTTCGAGGTAAACGCGCGCCGTATCGATCAGGTTGATGCCGTGATCGATGGCTCTACGGGCAACGGTAACGGCCGTCTTGTCATCCATCTGTCCCATAGCGCCGCCGAGCGGCCACGCGCCCAGGCCAAGCACGGAGACTTTAGTCCCATCGCGAATCAGCCGGCGGTATTTCATGTCTGTTCGTTGTCGACGCTTTAATGCTGCGGGCTAATGAAATACTCCATATCAGTAAGCCCGTAGAAGTTTTGGGCGTTACGACCGAAAATCTTGGCGAATACTTCGGGGGAGATGGGACGCAGCGCCTGAACCAAGACCTCATAGGCGTCGATGTATGTTCCGGCCGACAGGCAGGCCGGCCAGTCACTGCCGAACATGACGCGATCGTGACCGAACAATTCGACCGCGGTCTCGACCAAGGGCTTGAAATCCGCCGGCTTCCACTGGCCGGCCGGCGCCTCGGTAATGATTCCCGACAGCTTGCAATAGATGGACGGAACGCGTGCAACGGCCGCCAGATCTTTGGACCATTGTTCCATCGTCGCGGACTCACGCGACGGTTTGGCCAGGTGGTCCACGACCATGCGCAAGTCGGGCACGCGGTCGGCCAACGCGACTGCATGTTTCAAGTGGCGTGGCCGGACCAGCAGGTCGTAGGTTAGACCTCGTCGGGATACATCGCGCAAACCACGGATCACATCCTCGCGAACGAGCCAATCCGGATCGGCCTCGGCTTCAACCGGATGACTCACTCCCCGCAGTCTGGAATCGGTCATGAGTTCGTCGAGAGTCCGCCCGACGTCCGGGCTGGTCAGATCCACCCAACCGACGACCCCCGCAATGTAGGCGCTCTTCTTGGCCAACTGGAGCAACCATCGCGTCTCGTCGACGGACCCGGCCGCTTGGACGGCGACCGTTCTTTGAACGCCGCAGCTGTCCCGGACCGGTTTGATGTGTGCGGGGAGAAAATCCCGATTCAGGACCGAGCCGCCCTCGAATCTCGGCCCAAACGAGTGTCCGACTTTCCAAAAATGCTGGTGCGCGTCGATGACCAAGGTTCTCTACATTCCTTCCGCGTTCACTTCCTCGACGATCTTCCGTATCGGGGCCATTGCCGCTTTCACATCACTCGTGGAGGGGATGCATTCCGCGCCCAGATATCCCGCATAGCCGGCCCGTCTTGCGGCGCTAAGGACGTTGCGGAAGTTGATTTCGCCCGTACCCGGCTCGTGACGTCCCGGCACGTCGGCGAGATGGATGTGACCGACCCAATCCATATGCCTAGTCAAGCTGCTGATGATGTTGCCCTCGTTGACCTGGTGGTAGACGTCAAACGTCAAGCGGACGGCGGGATGATCCACTTCCTTGATAATGGAGACCCCCTCCTCCCAGGAAGCAAGGTAGTGATCCGCGTGGTCGACCAGGGTATTCAGACACTCGACCACCAGCAGCATGCCCTCCCCCGCGGCCACCGGCGCCGCCTTTTTCAACGTATTGACAATGTTATGACGTTGACGCCGGCGAACCTCGCGTTGCCGCGAGTCGCGTTGGTATTCATACCAGGGCAGGCCCGGCGCCGCATTGACCTCGTCCACCACGATTCCCAATCGTTCGCATCCCAGCTGCCGGGCCATGTTGGCGGACTGCCGTACGCCCTCGATAAAGACATCGGTGTTTTCTTCGTCCGTCAGTCTGACGCGTGGATCGACGCTAAGGTTTGACTGGACCAGGCCGCATTTCCGGGCGCGCTCAATGATCGCCGGCATGTCTCGGGTTAACCACGCGCCAAACTCATAGCAGGTCAGTCCGATTTCGGCCACGGCATCGATGCGGTCTACAAAATCCCGATCGGCGAACATGAACTCGATGTTCGCGGAAAGTTTCAGCATGGCCCTACTTGGCTCGCGCCCACACCCTCTCGTCGGTACAATCGCCCGGGAACCCTTGGACGGCCCCGTCGAGTCCTTTGTGCGGGCTGGGCCAGCACTGGCCCCCCATCACGGCAAACTCGTCGTGTTTTCCACACAGCCAAAAGAACATCTCCGCGGCGTCATTACAATCACGGGTCGGCGGTCGAGTCGTGGGGCGATCGAAGAACTCGTAGTTCGCCGACCGGAGATCGAAATCCGGTTCGATAATCCAATCACGCGCCGGCGGAGTGGTTCGCCAATAGTTGTGACGGAATAGATGTCGGCGACCCTTCACGGTGGACGCGGTGCGGCGGTGCCACAAGTTGTACGACATGATCAAAACCGAACCCGCGGGAGCCGCGGGAGGCGCGAAGAGCACGGATCCCCTCAGGCCGCCGTAGTGGCCAACCGGCGCCGACGCCAGGTGATGGGATCCCGGCAGGACGGCTGTGGGGGCCCTTTCCGCGGGCACGTCCTCGGGATGATACAACACCTCCAAGTAGGTCAGCTTCTTGTCCAAGACGTAGTTGCCGTCGCGGTGCCATCCCCCCGGCTTGGGCATGGGGGTCTCCGCTCGATGGTCGCTGAAAATAATCGGTAGGGTGAAGTCCCTGCCCAATAACGATCGAACGGCGCCGGCCGCCTGATCGTTCAGGACGACGTTGTCCACGAACCACTCCTCCTCCAGGAGGGGCAAGTGGAACTCGATTTCCCCGGAACGACGAGGCGCCCGCAGTTCCGGCCGCCGCTCAGCCGCCTCATTGGCGTAGTCGACCGCGCGCCGGTTGATTTCTTCGGGAACGACGGCGGGTAAGATCAGATAGCCCCTCTTGCAGAAGTCGAGCACCTGGGAATCCGTCAAGCTTGGTCGAACGTCGCCTACTCGTTTCATTTCAGATTCCACCTTTCCAGCACGAACTCGGCGCCCACCTCGTAGGTGCGAGTTTCGTCCACCCACAGGGCTAGTTCGGGGAATTTAATGACTCGCCACCCGTCCTGAATGGCATCGATAACCGTTTGATAGGGCCAATCCCGCGGATCCGACGGCCCCTCTTCGAGCTCGCCGTCCTCGAGTAAAAGCATGCCAACGACTTCCGAGTTGACGGTACTTGCACTCGTACGCAGAAACAGCAGGTCCTGTCGCGCCGAAACGTCTTTGACCGCATCGAGAATTGCATGCAGGCCATCCGCTGTGAGTTCCCCTCGAGCGAACTCATCCAGGCACCGATCGACCTGCCGCTTGATTCTCATGTAGACCGACAAGCGAGTTCCTCCCATTTCATCAATTTCGAAATATTATGGCGGAAACGAACGCGTAGCATCTCGGACGGACTAAGGGCCCTTTTTGTCCGATTAGCCCGTCAAGACAGTCAGTCTACGAACAGGAACTCGTTCAAGTTGAAAACAGCCAGGCAGAGTTCGGTGAGCGCTGCCGCTCGGGGCGCATCGATCGTCCGCAAGGCTTCGGGCAGCTCGCCGGGAGGCTCTTTCCAAGTCCCCTGCGCGGAAGCCGCTTCCAGCATGTCGAGATCGTCCTGCTTTTCCTCGCTGGTTGGCTCCCGGCCTAAAGCGATCCGCCAAGCGGTCTCTACCCAAGCTTCCGCGTCGTCCCCGTGGTCTTCGACAAGCCGGCCGGCGAAATGAAGAGCCTGCTGGAACGACATCTCGTTGTTCAAGAGCCACAGCGACTGCGGTGCTACTGTCGTCACGTCCCGGCGCTCGCAAGCAACGGCGGAATTCGGTGTATCGAACTTCTCAAACATCGGGAAGTCGAAGTTGCGCCGCCTGAGAATATAGATCGCTCGGCGCGTGTGTTCTTTCGGGTCGGCGTTCACCGTCCAGGACCACTTCCTCCTCAGGGGTGACATTTCGCTTTGCGATATCGCCGGTAGCACAGGACGGCCCCACATCTTCGTGTTCAGCGTGCCCGTGACCGAGTGAATGTTATCCCATACGGCCTCGGCTTCCAGGCGCCTGCGGTTCATCCGCCAGAGGTAAGAGTTCTTCGGGTCCTTCCGCGTGTTCCCCTCGTGCTGGAACTCGCTGGACCTCTGGTAGGTCGACGAAAGCATGATCAGACGGTGCATCGATTTCAGACTCCAGCCGCCCCTCACAAACTCAGTTGCCAGCCAGTCAAGCAATTCGGGATGAGTCGGCGGCTGTCCCTGGCGGCCGAAGTCGTTCGATGTGCTGACGATTCCCGCACCAAAGTGCCACTGCCAGAGGCGGTTGACCATCACGCGAGCCGTCAGGGGATGATGGGGACTTGTCAGCCAGAGCGCCAACTCTTTCCGATAGCGGGGCCCGTAGCGTTCTTTCGGTTCGAAGTTCACCCCGTCGCCGAACACTCGGGGAATGGCGGGGCCCACCTTCTCCTTGAGCTGTCGGACGTCGCCGCGTTCGCGGACGTGTACCGCCTCGATCAACTCCGGCTCGACGTGGCCCAGCACAGTCGCTGAAGGGGTGTCGAAGAAGGCATCGTACTCCACGTTGTGCGAGGGCTCCAGCGTAGGGAAGCTGATGACGGCTTCCCCCATGCGACGGAGTAGAGTTTCGTACTCGTCCTTCTCCGCGGGGGTCATGTGCTTTCGCAGGTCGGGCCTCGTACGTTCCCCCCGATCGAACTCAAGAAGGGCCTCGACGGCCTTCTCCAGCGGTGCGGCAAGCTTTTGCTGCTCTTGGGTCCGCTCGTCTTCCGGCGCCTCGTAGGCGGCGACGACTTCCGGCGAGAACTCAGCCTTCTTCTCTTCGGTGATCCTGTTTTTCACCCGGTCTTCGAACAGCCCGTAGGCGTCGCGTGCTTCATCGAGTTCGATATAGCGGGCGAAGTCATCTCTGCGATGCGACGCGGACAGCGCCGTAACCACGGGAATCGTGACCGGCTGACTCGTAGCAAAGATGGCCTGCATCGAGTAATAGTCGCGTTGCGAGAAGGGATCGAACTTATGATCGTGACAGCGGGCGCAGCCGAGCGACAGCCCCATGAACGCCGCGCCCGTCGTATCGACCCAATCGGTTAGCCTTTCGTAAAGAAGCCGGGGCGTGTCGAGGAAGGTTCCCGGAATGAAGGGGCCGAAAGCGTACATGCTGGTGCCGACGCGCGCCTCCAGGTGTTCCAATTTCTCCGGCGGGACCGCGTAGTTGCTGTCGAACAGATCGAGATTATCCGGCCACAACTCGTCGCCCGCGATCTGTTCCTGCACGAAACGGTCGTAGGGCTTGTCTTCGTTGAAGGATTTGATCACATAGTCCCGGTAGCGCCACGCGTTAGGGGCATAAAGGTCCGGCTCGAAGCCCTCGCTGTCGGCATAGCGCACGACATCGAGCCAATGCCGGGCCCATCGTTCGCCGTAGTGGTCGGAAGCCAGCAGCTTATCAATCAGTTTCTCGTAAGCCTCGGGCGAGCTGTCGTTGACGAACTCGTCGATTTGCTCGGGGGTTGGGGGTAATCCGATTAAATCGAAATAGGCGCGGCGAACCAAAGTAAGCTTGCCGGCCGCCGGCGCCAACGCAAGGTCCTTCTCTTCGATCTTCGAAAGGATGAACGCGTCGATCGGATTCCGAACCAAGTTGCGGTGCTTCGCCGGCTCGGGGACGGCCGGGCGCAACGGTTTCCGGAAGGCCCACCACTCCGGCTCAGCGCCCTGTTTCGCTTCCGCCGCGGACCCGGGCCAGGGAGCGCCTTGGTTGATCCATGTGGCGAGGGTTTCGAGGTCCGCGGCGGGCAGCGGCCCCTCGCTGCCGGGCGGCATCGCCAGTTCGCCGACGTGAGCCGCTGCCTGATACAGCAGGCTTTCAGCAGCGTTTCCCGGTGCGACTGCAGGGCCCCGACTTCCGCCTTTGAGAAGCGTCCCCCTCTCGCGCAGGTCCAAACCCGACATCCGGGCCGAGCCGTGACAGGCAAGGCAGTTCTTCTCGAGGACGGCTAGCGCGTCGTCGGCGAGGGACGAGCCGGCTGCAGCGGAGGTGCCGGGCGCGGCGACCCAGAAGCTCGCTGCCAGGGTTACCAAGCAAGCGCGAAAACTGGCCATGGCTCAGTGAAGCTGTCGAACAAGACGCCTGCCGGGCGAACCAACGCCCCAGCAGCCCGTCGTAAGAGTGGGTTCGGGCAAAAATCGGGGACCGCCATCCGATTTTCAGGGTCCATCTCTATATTAGAACCTATCTCATAAATAGCCAGGATCGGTAAACAGAAGCCGACCAGGCCAGGTTTTGTCGTCATGCTCCGTTCATCCGAGGCCGGGGCCGATCATCTCAAAGCAATCCATCATCGACTGCTCAGGGAGCGAGCTTTTACTGTTTGGAACAAGGCGACCTGCGCTTGCTGAAGGAGAGAAAGTCAGGGTGCGCTTCAGGGGGAAACCGCTTCTCCCTCATTAACTTGACAATGCCTTGAAAACAATGGTGGGCGCGCCCAGACTCGAACTGGGGACCTCCTGCGTGTGAAGCAAGAGGGCGTCTTCCATGGGTTTCTGCCAACTTCTTTCTCTCGTTGACGTTACGCGGTTTCAGGGCGTCTGCTTTCGCTCGCAACGCCAACAGATTGGCCCTCTTGATGGGCGAGTTTTCTGACGGTTTCTTGACGGTGGTTGCTGCCACGCCATGCTCTACTGTCTGCATAGTGTAGTGCCACATAAATACTTAGACAATAACACCCTTTTCACGGTAGGATGGTTTATGTGGCCATCCGCTGACGCTCTACCCCTCACCGCTCCGCAGCGAAACGCTCTTCGTCGCCTGGTTCGAGGAGGCAACACAGCCCAGAAAATGGCCTTACGGGCAGGCATTGTTTTGCTGTGTGCGCAGGGGTTGGCGAACCACGCCATTGCCCGCGAACTCGGCGTCAACCGCAAGACCGTCATCCTGTGGCGAAAGCGCTTCGCCCAGTCCGGCCTCGACGGACTCCGCGATCGGACGCGCCCCGGACGCAAACCGGCGCTCTCCGCTGAATTCGTCCAATGCATCCTCGATACAACGCTTCACGAGAAGCCCCGGGCGGCCACGCATTGGAGCACCCGCACCCTCGCCAAGCACTTGGGCGTCTCCAAGATGGCCATCCAGCGCGTCTGGAAAGCGCACGGACTGCAGCCCCATCGCCTCGAAACTTTCAAGCTCAGCCGCGACAAGCAGTTCGTCGAGAAACTCCGCGACGTGGTCGGTCTGTACTTGAATCCGCCCGAGCACGCGCTGGTGCTCAGTGTCGATGAGAAAAGTCAGATCCAGGCCTTAGACCGCAGCCAGCCGGGACTGCCCCTGAAAAGGGGTCGTGCCGGCACCATGACCCACGACTTCAAACGACATGGCACAACGACGTTGTTCGCCGCCTTCAATGTGCTCGACGGCAAGGTGATCGGCGAGTGTCTGCCGCGACATCGGCACCAGGAATTCCTCAAATTCCTACGCAAGATCGACCGCGAAACGCCACCGGCGCTGGAGCTGCATCTGATCGTGGACAACTACTCCACGCACAAGCATGAGCAAGTGAAGAAGTGGCTCACGAAGCACCCCCGCTTCCACTTTCACTTCATTCCCACGTCTTCTTCTTGGCTCAATCTCGTCGAGCGCTGGTTCCGCGAGCTGACACAGAAGCGCATCCGCCGCGGCGTGTTCCGCAGTGTTCCCGAACTCGAGGCCGCCATCCACGAGTACCTGGAAGCGAGCAACCAAGCGCCCAAGCCCTTTGTCTGGACAGCTCCGGCACAAGATATCCTCGCCAAAGTCGAGCGCGCCGCCAAAACCCACGCCATTGTCCAGAACCGTTAGTGGCACTACAATAGCACGTTGTTGCGGTAATGGTTTTCGAGCTGCAATAGCCTCGTTCCTACCTATGCCGACATCCCATCATCCGGGTACAGGGGCACGGTCGAGTTCCGCGGGTCGAAGCAACGCTGCACGCTGCCGGTTGATCCAGGTACCGCATAGGCACCGTTTGAATTCCAAGCTCTGCGCACCCTAGATCTCGGCTGACATCGTGCCCCACGCACTCAAGGCACCGACTGCGAACCCGGCTTGGAACAGTGCGCGGCTCTACACGGATCGTTACGGCATTCATGTGTCGATTTCGGCAATGTTGCGGTATCTCTCCCAGCTTTTCAAACCCCGGGCGGTGGTACACGTGAGGCGCACTGGGCATCTTTTGCAATCGGACGGCTTGGGCCGATAGTGATAGCGGCCCCAACGGGGCTCATAGGCCGTTCGCCTGAGCGTCTTTCCCTGAGGACAGCGGCAGATGTCCGCCTGTGCATCATAAAGGAACTCCGACAGCGGGATCCGTCCGGCTTTGGGCTTCTGCATATGCGAGGAACGGCGAGGGATGATAGCTGTGATGCCTCGGCGCCGGGCTTCCTCATAGATTCGCGCCATCCCATAATGGCTGTCTGCGCAGAACAACTTCGGGGTGAGCGGTTGTCGATCCAGCAGGCGAGACACCTGGGAGGAGTCCTCGGTATCGGCCGCCGTCACCGTCACCGCCGTGATGATGCGATGGGCGCCATCGACCGTGAAATGGTTCTTATAGGCCAGTTTGGCCTTCATCCCGGGTCGTCGGATCAAGGCCGCATCGGGATCTGTTTTAGAGACTTGCCCGCGGTTGAACCTCGCTTTCTGACTCGGCTTGCGACCCCGCTTGGATTTGCTCTTCTCCCATCGGCTCCTCCGATCCGCTATCTCTTGCTCGACACAACTGAGAGGTTCTGAATCGCTTTCACCCGGATTCTCCTGAAAAACCTTGTCAATATATTCACTGGGGCCGAAGCTCGGTTGGGGATCGGATTCCTGGACTTCCAGTGATTGCACTGACGCATTGGCATCCAGCGACGTGGAGTCCGCGAAGAATCGGTCTCCTTC
The DNA here is from genome assembly GCA_965222095.1 of Bryobacterales bacterium. Classification (GTDB taxonomy): domain Bacteria; phylum Acidobacteriota; class Terriglobia; order Bryobacterales; family UBA6623. The sequence continues at coordinate 565,298 of CBDCTD010000001.1, read as the reverse complement.
CACTAGCCCGGCTTGAACATAGCGCTGCAAGACGTGGGCCAAGAACTCCTCAAACACTTCACGTCCATAACGGATCCGAGCCTTCTACAGGACCGAATGATTCGGTGTGGCCTCATCCAGGTCGTAGCCCAGATACCACCGAAATGCCAGATGCAAAGAACACTCTTCCGCCAATCGACGTTCGGAAGTAGTGCCGTAGAAGTACCCCAACAACAACATCTTGAAAACCACCACGGGGTCGATCGACGGCTGACCCGTGCGGGAGTAAAACGGCCCGCACAGCTTCCGAACGAAACTCAGGCCCAACACCTCCTCCAACCGACGTACCAGGTGTCCCGCCGGAACCAGTCTCGCTAAAGACAAGCTGTGAAAAAGCTTGGGAACGAAGTCCTTTTGACCCATCATAATGAGCCCAGTTTAGGGCTCCACCCTGCTGAGTTCGGCAACAGGCTCGAAAGTTACACCGCTTATCCTAAGAGTTCCGACTAAGACCGTAACCCGGAACCATCGGTGCTGTTCCATGTATGAGCTGTGCCAATGCGTTGCTCGATTCCTCAAGATTGTGCATCAATTCTCCGGAAACGGCCACGGTGTAGCATATTTGAGATCAGCCATTTAGGCAAGACTCCGATAGCGATCCAATGCGATTCCCGCCATGTCTGCGGGAAGATGTTTGGTGACCATCTTGAACGCATTGTCCAGTCCCCACGCGTATCCAATATCGACTATCGCGTCTCCGGACGATTCCATGGCTCTTCGAGCAGGAATCTTGATTCTGTTTGATAGCTCTACCAGTTCATGTATCCCGTCTCTATCCGAAATCACGATTGGTGCGCAGCACTCGATCGCTCTCCCCATCATGAGCGTTGCCAGGCGCGCCGAATCGGCTGGAAGCCGCTCCCAGTGATTCCAGATGATCGGGGCACAGTTCATCTGCCTGGCGTGATCGAGCACGCGAAAGCATGCGGCCGCATCCAGAATCCGCTCTCTCGGTACCACCCCCACGTAAACCGGACCGTGGACGGACTCAACACGGAAGCCGGAATCGATGGTTTTCCGGCCTGAGCATCCGAGGACGGTCGGCTGTCCGCCTCTCAATGCGACACGGATGGGTTTTAGGGGCTGCCCATTCCGGGCGCTCTTCGGTTTCTTGGCGGGCGGGAGCTGCGACCAGTCGAGCGGCTTGCTAACCGCGGCCATATCGAGGTCGATCACGTAGATGTTACCGGCCTCGCTGCATTCGGACAGAGGCCGTACGACCTCGGAACCCGCTTGTCTGGCCGAGAGTTCAGTGCCGTCGGGAGAAAACGCAAAGGGGTGGGTTCTCCGCCTGTTCACGTCGCAATGGAGCGTGCAGAGAGCGAAGAAGCGGTTTTCCACCGCTCGCAGCCGTAGAACTGATGACCATTTGATATCGGTCACATTGTCAAAGCTTGGATTGACCCAAAGGCGCGCGCCGCACCTCGCGAGAAAGCGGGGAAGCAACCCCAGATAGTGATCGTGACAAATCGTTGCCCCGGCGCTTACGCCGCCCAATTCAAAGGTTGGGAGCACGGAACTAGGCTCCCAACCCAGCCGCTCGAAGGCGACTGCGTTAGCGGTGGAGTGTTTGGCATATACCCGGGAGTGGGAGCCATCGGGATCGAAACGAAGAAGAACCTGCCAGGCGCGGCTAGTCGAGTCGACACTTCTGTCGATCGCGCCCACCAGCAGCGGAGCGCCCAGATCCGAAGCGAGCTTCTTCAGCGACTTGGTGCGTTTCGCGTCGGACGCGCATATGTAACCTTCGGGAAAGAGCACGAAGTCGATGGCCTCGCCGGCGAATGAAGCGGCAGCCGGCACGTCCGGCTGTTGGGCCCCCGCACCGGTGGGCGGAACACCGTCCGAGGACCTTTGTTTGACCTGAGGAAACACCATCGCCACGTGCAGGATTGATTCCGGTCGAACAGCGGGGGAGCGGATTTCCACCGTCGTTCGACTGGACGGAGAACGCTCCTCATGTACCAGGTCCGAGAAGCGTTCCCGGTCCTCCCTGCTGTCCCAATCGAGCGAGCACCAGGCCCAATCGCGGACATAGAGCCTCACCGTCGGCTGCAAGCCCTTGATTGACGGGACGAGGTCCCGCAGCGTGTCGTACCAGGCACGTTGTTCGTCGCGGTACGGGGGGGCGTTGTCCGTTGCATCGTGATCTTCGCATAGCTCCATCCAGCGCTTCGCGGAGAACCCCAGAGGGTGGACGTCTGCGTACACGGAGAGCGCGAGCTTCCGCGGGATCGTAAAGTGCTGGCTCTCATCGAACTCGACGATGAATCCGGGGTCGGGGACCCAGAAATCGCAGCCTGCCAGCACGTCGCGTCGTACGAAGTCGCCGATGTCGAATCCTCGATGCGTCTCCAGATCCGTGGCCACGTCCCGTAGAGCGGAGCCTATCGAGGTTCCTGCGTAAGGGGCTAGTGCTTACTATCATAAATTAGCGTATGAATGAGAAAGGGGTCGCTGCTGGACGTTAGCCTTGGTCCATTCGAACGGGGCGGCGTTTTTGTTGTGCGCTTGGACGAAGCGGTCGATGGCCTGGCGTACTTCGTAAGGGGAGGTGAAACTGGCCCCGCGCAACGCTCTACGGCTGAGAATACTGAACCAGATCTCGACCTGGTTGAGCCAGGAGGCGTAGGTGGGCGTGTAGTGCAGGTGCACCTTGCGGTGGCGTTTGAGCCAGCGATCACGTTTCGGTTTGTGGGTGTTGAGGTTGTCCAGTACGACGTGCAACTCAAAACCTTGGTAGAGATCGACCAGTTGATTCATGAAGTCAAGAAACTCACGCCGTCTGCGGCGCCGGTAATGCCCGGCCGTGACGTGGCCGGTGGCGACCTCCAGGGCCGCGAACAAGGTCGTTGTGCCGTGGCGCTTGTAGCCGTGCGAGAAACCCGTCAAAGCCTTGCCGTCGGGCAGTCTGAGCCAACCCTGGGCGCGCTCCAGGGCCTGGATGTTGGGCTTCTCGTCGACCGCCAGCACGATGGCGTTGTCAGGCGGGTGCAGATAGAGTCCCACGATGTTGGCGGCTTTACGCGAGAATTCGGGATCGGTGGAGAGGCACCAACTACGCCGCCGGCACAACGAGATGCCGCGCCGACGCAACACGCGCCAGACCTGTTGGTCGCTGACATCGCCCAGCGCCGCGGCCAGCCGTGGAGCCGTCCAGGTCGCCTGTCCGCAAGGCGGCGTGTCGTCCAGCTTTTGCAGAATGCGTTTTTCGGTGTCAGCGTCGTATCGCCGCGGCTTGCCGGGTCGCGTTTCATCCGCCAGACCGGCCAGTCGTTGGCCAGCGAAGCGCGTACGCCACTTCGACACTCGTGCGGCCCGCGTGCCCAACTGGGCGGCGATCTCCCGGTTCGACATCCCTTGCGCCGCCAACAAAATGATCCGGGCTCTGTCCGCCGCACGGCGCTCGCTCTTGTGCGCGCGTCCCCAGCCCTCCAACGTCCGGCGTTCCCCAGTACTGAGTCTGATACGCGTGGCTATTCTTGCCATGCCGCATTGTCTCATACATACGGTTATTTATGATAGTAAGCACTAGGCCAGTTTGCCATCCAAATCTGTGGTTGGGCACGCAGGTCCCGTAGATGCGCTCCAGAAGTTCGCCAACCCGTATCTTGCATTCGGGACACCGCTCGGAGTGTCGCGTCGATGCGATCATATGCCTCTTCCACTCCGATGGGCCGGACACGGACGTGATGCGGCCATCGTGAACGCTACCGCCGCAGTTGCACTCGACGACGTCGAAGCCGCAGAGCCGGAGAAAACCATTGGACTCCGCGCCTCCGGAGTATCGGTCCGGGCGCAGGCACTCGCCTGTAGCGACCTGATGAGCCAGCGCGATCGTGTACTCCGGAGGCAAGAGGGCGTCTTCCATGGTTTTCTCCCAACTCCTTTATCTCGTTGATGTTACGCGGTTTTAGGGCGTCTGCTTTCGCTCGCAACGCCAACGGTCTGGCTCACTTGATGGGCGAGTTTTCTGACGGTTTCTTGACGGTGGTTGCTGCCACGGCTATGCTTTACTGGCTGCGTAGCGCGGGATACCATCCGGGTGCGCCATCAAGGAAAAAGCTACACCGTCCGGCTCATCGGCGTGGACACCCCGGAAACGAAGCACCCCACCAAAGCGGTGCAGTATTTCGGACGGGAGGCAAGCACCTTCACCAAGGCCGCGCTCGAAGGTAAGACGGTGCTGCTCCAAAAGGACCCACCGGAGATACCGTAGACCGCTACGGGCGCTGGCTTCGCTACGTCCTGCTGGACGGAGACAACTTCAACGCCCGGCTCATCCGCGACGGCCACGCTCATGCTTACCGGCGCTTTCCCTTCTCGAAGCGGACGGAGTTTATTCGACTGGAAGAACAAGCGCGGCGGCGAGGAATCGGCTTATGGAACCGCCGCTGAAATCGCGGTTTCCCTGGATCATCCCCGACGTGCTGCAAGCGCCGCGATTCGGGCCGGACCACTTTCCCACCCGTTACCCCTTGCTTCATTGATCGAACATTTCCGGGTGAGGCCCAACGGTGACATGCCTTCGGGCCAGGCGGCGCCAAATCGCTTTCGCGCCATCCGGCGGACGGGTCTAGGTTGCGCCATGTTCTCGCGCTTCCCGTCGCCGGTGCCGGTTTGGGCCGACGCAAGGCCAGCGCCAGAACGCTTAGCTCGCCTTCGGCGTCTGTCACTCAACCTTAGCTTTTGTCGGCCCTGCCCGTCACCGGCGCGGGCGGCGCTTTCCTACCGCGTCAGGGTTTGGGCGTTTTCCGCCATTCGCGGGTGAGCGGAAAACGCTCACAAACCCTTAACTCTTTAGGAGAAAAACATTATGGCTAACCAGAAACCAGTTGATGAAATCCGGATCGGTCGCGTCAAGGCTACGATTTGGCGCAATGGAACCGACGAACAGCCGAGGCACAATGTCACCTTTTCCCGCCTCTACAAAGAGGGCGATCAATGGAAGAGTACGCAGAGCTTCGGGCGCAACGACTTGTTGGTGCTTGCAAAAGTGGCCGATCTAGCGCACACGCGCATCTTCGAGCTTCCGGCAGAAGCGGAACTCCCGGAGGTGCAGGTAAACGAGTCCTAGCGGGCAACCGCGCCAGGGCGCGGCGGAGCCGTTCGCTTCGCCGCGCTTGTTCTTTTTCTTCCCGCTTCGATTGAGTGTTTGCTTGTGGTGCCTTTCCGCTCACAGCGGCCCGCCGTTGGCGGCGTCCCAGGGCAACTCTCGCGCCAGAACGCTTCGCTCGCTTTCAGCGTCTGTCACTCGCGTTGTCTTATCTGGTCCTTGCCCGTCGCCCCGCGCTCGCTCTAGTCTCCTTCTCTGGTTTGTGGTTCTCCCTCTTCCCCTGGTGAAGGGAAAACACAGCAAACCATCGAAGGAGACACCATGAACCAAACCCACCGACTCATCGACAGCATCAGGGACGCCCCGCACGACGCCGTTATCGTCGCTGGCATGTTCGCTATCCCGGCTCTCATCGCGCTCTGGATCGTCAACCGTATGCGCCACCCGGAGCGCGGCTTACTACACGCGCTTGTTATCGCCAGCGTGGGATTCGTTCTTGTGCCGTGCGTATCTAGCGCCGTCCTCATCCTGTGGGTCCGCACCGGCGGAGATTCCATCCAGGCCGCCTTCGTAAGCATCTTTGTCTTCGTGTTTGGCTTTTGGGGCTTTCGCCGCTGGTTGCGGAGCGCCCCACGAGCCGCGAAGCCAACGAAGGCTCTTGTAGCCCCGGCGGTTCACGCTGCCCCTCGATCCGGTCTAGCGGGTGAAGTAGCCGAGCTTCGCACCGAAGTTGCCCGTCTACGGGCGGAGCGCCAAGATCGCGGCGGCGAAGATGTCGCGAAAATGTCTCGCCGCCTGATTCACTAGCGCCAAAAGCCCGTTTGTCCAATCCCTTCTACAGCCGCCCCCCTTTCCCCTCGCCCTGGATGATTCCAGATTGGTCCTCCCCGTCAAGGGTTCGCTTCGCTGCTTCGCGCCCTGGAGCGCTGCGGGCCGATCTGGGGGGACGCGCTGTTCACGAGAGAAAAGGAGGATTTCGGGCCGTGTGGACGGGCCGAAAGGTTCCCTTCCGGCCCGAAGCCGGTTGTCGTTTCCTGGAGCTTCTAGGAGTCGCTCTCGTCCAATTGTTGCGAGGCATATAAGCGCTCGTTGTCCGCAATGATGTCTCGTGCCAGCTTGGTGAGGTGTTCCTGCCCCTGGCGCGTAAAACCTATATTCCCGATGACCCATCTACCCTGTTTGACTTCAAGTTGAGTGATGAGCACCGTCTCAGAGATCCAGCGGGCCACAGGGTCAGGTCCAGGCTCAGCGAAGAGATCGCCACGAATCGCCAGGGGAAGGCCGCCCGCAATCTCAATCGCTCTTCGGCAATCCCAGATGGATATCTTTGATTTCATCTTGCTCTTTCCTATGGCAGAAGCCTCGGAGCTATTCCACGAGATAGATTCTACGGCAGGCCGGGGGTTTGGTACTACTTCCCTGTAGAGGGTACCGCTGGAGACCGCCGATGCGGGTGACGTGCTGGTCGCAGCCGAGGTCTCTCGTTTAGCGCGATCCACTCTTCAAGTGCTTGAGGCAGGAATTCCAGCTCAGCGTGCTGGCCTACAACCTGGGCAACTTGTGGCGACGGCTCGGACTGCCGAACAGGATCAAGAGTTGGTCGCTGACGAGCTTGCAACACAGGTTGATGAAGACCGGCGGTCGGCTGGTCAAGCACGCGCGGTATTACTGGCTGCTGCTGGCCGAGGGGTATCTGAACCGGCGGCTGTTCGGCGACATGCTGCGACGGATCTGGGCGCTGCCTGTGCCGGGTGGGTAGCGTTGCCCGGGTGAGGATCAACAATTTTGGCTCCAAAAAGGTTTCGCAGGGAGCATTGTCGGCCGGAGCACCGTTCAGCCCGCTCAATCAACGTCTGTGAGCAGACGGACGAGCCCTGGCGCCTACCGGCGGAGGTGATGTGCAGGGTTCAGCGCGAAAAGACGTGGTATTCGGGGCAGCGCGGGTGTATACTGTCGCCGTGCCAGGGCCAAAATGGAAATCCTGGTTTAACATCGTATCGCTCGCGATGATTGGCAGCCTTGCCTTGTGCGCGCAGACAAACACGGGTAGCATCCGGGTTTTAGTCTACGACGAGACCATGGCCGTGATCCAAGACGTGACCGTCACCGCTCTTGACGAGAGCCGTGGCGTAACACGGGAAGCGGTGACGTCCGATATCGGCGAGTTCGTCTTCAGCCATCTCGCGCCGGGAATGTACACGCTGAGCTTCGAGGCATTGAATTTCGCTCCCCTCACGGTGGAAGAATTCGAAGTGCGCGTCGGCGAGATATCGACGTTTTCGCCCCAGCTCGCGGTAGCTGCAACCGAGGACCGCGTGGTGGTGTCGGCGGAATCCGCGCGGCCGGCCATCGAACCCGAACGAGTCCAGCAGTCCGATCACATCGACTCGGTTCGTATCCAGAACCTCCCGATCAACCGTCGCGACTATCTGGACTTGGCGCTGTTAACCCCAGGCGTCGTGAATACCAATCACATCGCCAACGCGATTGATCGTCGCATCGCCCCCACACCATCCTCCGGGCTCGGCATCGGTGGGGGCAACGGGCGCGGCAACACGTTCATGATTGACGGGCTGGACAACCTTTACAACTCCGGAAGCGTTCGATCCTCCATCAGCCAGAATGCCATCCATGAGTTTCAGGTCAATAGGAACTCGTTCTCCACGGAACAGGGCGGGGCACCGGGCGGCACGATCAACATCGTCACGAAGGGCGGCACGAACGATGTACATGGAACCCTTTTCGGCGTTCTTCGAAACCGCCGCTTCCAAGCTCGCAATTACTTTGACCCCGGCAAAGCGGCATATACGAGGGCGCAGTCCGGCCTATCCACGGGGGGTCCGATCAAACGGAACAAGACGTTCTTCTACGCCGCTTACGAACGCCTGGACCGCCACGAGTCGCAGCTCGTTCCGCTGCTGGCCGACAGATCGTTCCTCACGTCGCTGACCGAGTCACAGCAGTCTCTGGTCGACGCGCTCCGCTTCGCGCCGCCGACACTTACCCCACTGGTCAACCAACTCGCTTATACGCTTGTGCCGGCTAACAATCCGGCCGTGGTGTCCCTGTTCGAGGAGAACAGCGGTGTCTTCCCCTTCGGGGAACTGCGCCAGCAGTTCATTACGCGTGTCGACCACACACTGAGGGATGGTCACAATCTGTTCTTCCGAGGAAACTGGACTGGGCAGGAGAGCGACAACACAAATTTCGGGGCGCTCACCGCTCGCAGCAGAGGACGCAACTCGAACGTCAATGACTTCGCGGTCGCGTTCGGCGATACCTGGGTGATCAACACCCGCTGGGTCAGCGAGACGCGTGTGGGCCTTGGGTATCACGACTTCGGCGTGTATCCGACCGACGAGTTTGGCCCTGCGATCTCCATCGGCGCGATCACCTTTGGTAGGGACTTCATTCTCCCGACGCGAGTCGGCGAGCGCGTCTTTCAGGTGCGCCAGAACTTCATGCGCGTGTCAGGCCTCCAGACGCTCAAGTTTGGTGCCGACATCAATCCCATCCGCGATGACGTGCGAGCCGAGACATTCTTTAGTGGACGATTTATTTTTGGAGAGGCGATTCCGCTCGGAAATCTTATCGACAACGTGGCGGGCCCTGGAACGTCGCGGCTGCTCAAGGGTCTGCTGGCCGGTGCCGGCGCGGCGCACCTGGCGGGAGCCGTCGATGCGCCCATTTCGGCATTACAGGCGTTCGCCCTCGGCTTGCCAACCGTCTACCAGCAGGGCTTCGGCAATCCCAATTGGGTGGGCTGGGCCAACCGGATGAACTTCTTCGTCGAGGATTCGATCCGAGTCTCGTCGGGTTTCCTGCTGAGACTCGGACTGCGGCACGAGCTTGAACTGAAGACGAGGTTCCCGCGCGATTACAACAACATCGCGCCGAGGGCAGGATTCGCTTGGAGTCCGAACTCGAAGACAGTGGTTCGTGGCGGTTTCGGAATCTACTATGCGCGCATTGACGGGCAAGCCGGGTACATCAATGATCTGCTCGGCGAGCAGCAACAAATCAACCAAGTGTTCATCCCGTTGACGGGCGTGCCCGGCATTAACAGCCCGTTGACGGGCGGCCCGTTGACTTCCGCGGAGATCTACCAGACACTCCAAGCCCGAGGAGTCCTTGGGAAGCGGGCAATCCTACCGGAAGACTTGGCGCCTCACGGTATCGTGCCGGGCCCGGGATACCCGCTACGCGTCGGTTTCCGAGTCGTGGATGACACCGTAAACCCGTACTCCCAGCAAGGCAGTTTCGAAATCCAGCGCGAAGTGGCGGGCTACGCCTTGTCAGCGGCCTACAACTACAACCGCGGTGTTCACCTCATCCGACCGCTGGACTTGAACATCTACGAAGCAGGTGCCGACCCAACTACCGGCAGGCCGGTGCCGGGCTTCCGCAACCCCCTGATCTTGCAGGACAACGCGTATGGCAGCTGGGGAAGATCGTACTACCACGCGATGATCGTGCAGTTGAAGAAGCGGTTCTCGGACGGGTTTACGATCTCTGCGCATCACACGTGGAGCAAGGCCATTGACGAGGCCACGGACTACAACTCGTCTTACGAGCCCCACATCCCGTGGGACGCTCGGAACGAACTCGCCCTCTCCGCCTATCACCGCGGGCACCGTTTCGTCGCACATGCAGTGGCTCAGTCCCCGTGGAAAGCAGCTAAGGGACAAGGCTTCGGACACAACCTACTGGCGGATTTCACACTGTCCGGAATCGTGGTGGCGAACTCGTTCGCGCCATTCAACCTGAACACCGGCTTCGATTCGCTCGGCGACCGCCATACCGACACCCACCGCCCGTGGGGCCTCGGTCGCAACGCCGGGATAGGCCCGGCTTTCTTTGGTGTCGACATGAGGCTCACGCGCTTGTTCTCGCTGTCGGAAGCAGTGAACCTGCAGGTCAGCGGCGAAGCGTTCAACCTGCTGAACCGCACCAATTTCAGGACGGTGAACGGCGTTGTTGGGAACACGTCCATCGAAGACCTTCCGGCAAAGCTCGTCGGGCAGCGCGGCCCGGTCACGGAACCGCTCTCATTCGCCTCGGCGTTCGATCCTCGGCAGTTCCAATTTACGTTGCGGTTGACGTTTTAGAAACGGTGGATTGGCCACTCCGGAGAGTGCCCTGGACGCCTCCCAAGAGTGGCGGTGAGAATTGCCCTGGCCAAGACACTCCGGCGGCCACCACAGCCAACTGAGAGTTCAGTACCGGCCAGGCCGTCTGGTTCTTGACGAGTTCCCGCAGGCAGTTTTGGATGGTTCGCTTTGGCCGGTCGAGGAACAGCCAGGACCGCTCGTGGTAGGCCAGCAAGACGCAAGCCGGACGGCTGATACGGCTGTTCGGCGGCGCCATCGACGCCATGGTGCGGGCGCGCGAATACGATCGGGACCCGTTCGACGTGCTCGATGAGGAGATCGCCGCGTTGGGAGATCTCGTCCTCCTTGCCGTCGAGGTGTGAAACGCCGAGCGACCCTTTCGGTCGTCCGAGCTTCTTGCCCGAGGATCGGGCCTTGGCGAGTCCTTCGCGCGTGCGTTCGGAGATCAAGTCACGCTCGACCTCGGCGAACAGCGCGAACAGGGTGGTCATGACCTTGGTCTGGATGTCCTGCTTGCCCTCGACACGGATGTTCTTCTTGATTGCGAGGAACGAGACGCCCTCCTTGGCGAGGGCATCCAGGATGGCGACGATATGACCCAGTGATCGGCCGAGCCGGGACAGCTCGCTGACGACCAGCCGGTCGCCCGACTGCAGGACGGTCATCAGCTCATCAAGCCGTCGGCGGGTTTCGGAGGCGCGCCCCGACGCGGTCGCTTCGATGAAGTCGTCGACGCGGAAGGGCATTGGTGCATGAATCGGCGTAAGCGGGCACGCTAGCATCGGCGCAGACATTTGATGAAGCCATGGCAGCGTACGAACGTGGCGACTATGCCACAGCGATGCGAGGGTTCCGTATTCTCGTCGAGCAGGGTGACGCCAATGCCCAATTCAACCTCGGCTCCATGTACGACTTTGGCGAGGGTGTGCCCGAGTGCAAGAGAGTCGAACCGCGATACAGGGCGAGCACTATTGACGCAAGACCTCACGCAAGTCCTCAAGGACCCTGATAATCTTCAGAACAACCTCGATCTGCACTTCATTTCCCAATTCTCCCGCCGCCTCTTCAATTTCGCCTAATTCTGCATGAGCCGCCGTAGTGTTGGGTTGAGCCCGTTTCACTGAACTCAGGGTACTGGAACTCGTCCTCACCCCTGTCATGGGGAAGCAGTCTGAAACATCATCACCCTCAATTTGGTAGTAGCAGCCGGAGACTGTAGTGGGGCTGGTCAGGTTGAAGGAATAGAGTGCTTCGTCATCCTGATCGTTCCGTCCGGTCGCAGCTCGAAATGCAGTCCGATCATCGCGACCGGCTGATTGCACGAAACGGTCGCCGACCCTCCGAGGAATGTTCCCGAAATGTCGATGGCGGTGTGGAGCATTTGCGCCCGGTTGGACTTCGCAGGCACGGACAGCGTGGCTTCCCCCAGATTCGTCCGTTGATAGTCTTCAAGGAGAATGCGGCAGGAGGCCTCGGCGTTGGTATCGTTTGCGATCGCAAATCCGAGTGTGGCCGCTGGCTGCAGAACCGGAAACTGGAAGACCGTTGCGGCTTGTGAACTGAATACTGTGGCCATCCCCGTCACCCCCAACCCGTCGAACCACGCAAACACGACTTGTGCAACGACAGGAGCAGAGCAATCGAGAGTTGCGTAGCCGGACGCCACCGCCGCCAATTCGTTCTTGGTGCGCCATATCAGATAACCGCCGGGTCCCTCCAGCTGGAATGTTGCAGTCGAACCAGCCGCCGTACCGAAGCTGCCTAATTCACTGAACCTGTTCAACGGAACACCGTACACGTTGAAGGTACAGCTGCTCGCTGACTGCGAAGTGTTCGTGACCAACAAGACAGATTGCCACCCACCGCCGTCGGCGAGATGCGGCAGGAGGTGAAAGCTCTTCGCGGTTTCGTCGTACTGAGCAGCAGCGGGCAACGCGCACGCGATGGTTGCCAGAAGTGTAGCGAGTATCTTCATGCGTTTCATAGCTCCTCTTACCTGTGTTTTTCTGGTAATTCCGGAGGCGCGGATGCCTGCCGTTTCGATGGATTTCTTAACGCACCGAAGCCACCGTATGGATTTCGATTCTGTTTTAACCAGGATTTCCTTGTGCGCCCCAACGGCGCAGATCACCAGTGGGGGGAGGACCCACCCATGTAGTTGTCGGTACCCTCTGTAGCAAGTGTTTCATGAAAGAAGTCTGTCCTACTGCCGCGTAGACGCGGCTACCAGCGGCCCGCGCGTTCACCCCTCGACTATAGTCACTATAGTAGACGTATGAGTGCTGAACTGATCGGAATCTTAGCACTAGGCGCAGCCTTAGCGGGCCTCATTCTCCGGGGTCAGTACCAGAAAACAAGCGCCTAGACAGCCTAACCAGCGCAATAGATGCATCAATGGATGGAATGCTGGATGGAATGATGGCCAAACCCTCGAAAACGTCCAAACGCTAGTCAGCCCGCCTTTCGAGGACGACGACGATCTCTTGGGCTGCTGTCATTCCCACGGGTGAAAAACCCGCTTCACTAGCCAGTTCCTCGAGTAGCTCTTTCCGCATGGTGGAACTTCTTGCCGTCCCCAACACCTTGTACTGGTAACGGGGACTTTGCATTCCGCCGCCGATTCCGCCGCTGGGATTCTTTTGCATGATGACAAAAAGATCCACGAGGCCCTGCGGCCTACTTGCGACGTAAGCGAACCTGAAACCATCGGCAGCTAGCGCGTTCATCTTTTTCTGCATTTTGGTAGTCTCCCTGCTTTTCAGGAAACGGTAACCATACTGCCCCTGTTCCTGTCCCACGGCGGAGGACATAGGCCAGCCCATCATGAAGCAGACAAGCACCGCCACGACGTAGCCGCTCAGGTCGATATTACGGATTCTATTCATGGCCGGAGTCTAGCATCTAGTGGCTAAAAGAGCCGGCCCGAACGCTAGGAGCGCGTCCTAGCGGCTCCCCAGCCGCCCGGCGGCGCAGGTAGGCCCCCATGGAGAACCGCGCCGCCTGCGCTCGCTCCCGCAGCTCTGCCGCCTCGGCTGCTGTGACCCGCACGCCGACCGTTCGCGCCCGGCCGCTCCTGCTCGTCTAGCCGTGGCCTCCCACCCGCCGTCATTTATAGAGCGTGAATGGGCCGTTGGTGCGCTTGTATTGAAGGCGGTTGCCGGGGTTGGTGCGGGGCAGGCTGCATAGCGCCAACAGCCGCGCCATGAAGCCGAGATCGGGGTCCGCTTCGCTGGCCGAAACCAACTGGTTCACCTGGTCGAAGCGGGTGAAGTGGTGCAACGCCTGGGGCGAGGCTTCGCAGATCGCCTTCACCGGTCCGTCCAGGCCGGAGAGAGCCTCACCGATCGGAACCAATCCGTCTTGTTTACGCTGCATAGACCAGCTCCATGCTCTCATCACGGCAGGTTCTTTACGGCATCGTGGAGTTCTGCGCAGTATTTTGCGGGGGCGGCCTTGGCCGCTTCTTCAGTGCGGAAGTCGAGCAACAACTGAACGCACAGAGCATCAAGGTTAGCTTGAAAAGAAGCACCCTTAGGATCGACGATGCCAAACTTCAGGCCATCGGGAGTTACACAATCCGCGCCGCCAATCTCTCGGGCGGTGTACCAAGCATACGGATTCTGGGGCGACGCTTTTTTCCCAAGATTCACCCCTACATACCCTGTCAGATGCTTGTAGGTTACTGTGACGTAGCAACCCTTCGAATCATCCAGCTGGAACGTTTCGCCTTGGTGCTTATATTCCCTCACGGCGGTTTAGCTCAGCGCTAGGTCATGAAGCAGCTTCGACGTACTCGGCGGTGCTCGTAGGTTCCGGAATGGGATCTCCAGTCTCTCGCATGCCCTTGAGATGTAACTGGATGCCCTCCTGGATAAGTTCTCGGACCTCTTCTTCGGTATCGCCCGCTGCCACACACCCCGGAAGGTCCGGCACGTAAGCAGAGCAGCCTTTGCCGTCCTTTTCGATGATGATCAGATATTTCATCTCTTTACCCCTGCCTGACGCCTGACTGAGGCCACGGTCCCTTTCTTCATTTCCGCTCCGAGACGCCCGCTGATGGTTACTTTGCCTTTTTTGACAGAATGGTGGTACTGCCGATGACTACCACGAGTCCCCACTAAATACCACCCGTCTTTCTCGATCATCCTGATAACATCTCGTACCTTCACGACGCATGCTCAAGGGCGGCGGCGATCTGGTCCACTTGGACCAAGTGGTGAACTGCCTGGGGCGAGGCTTCGCAGATCGCCTTCACCGGTCCGTCCAGGCCGGAGAGAGCCTCACCGATCGGAACCAATCCGTCTTGTTTGCGGTTCATAGCTTTATTCTCCCATGCGCCTCAGACAAGAACCACAGCGAATCGACCGGGGCTTCAAGCATGGGCGGCGCTTCACAAATTGCCCGAAGCGAAGCTCACGGAAGGAGTCTCGATTGACGACTATTCGACATGGCGGGCCACCCGTTTTGCCGCCCGCGAAGATGGGCTTATAGCGAATTTCCTAGTTTAAGATCTTGCCAAAGTTCGTTCGTCAGTGTTACTCGTCCCTTGTGGCGGGTTTCTGTTCCTCATCTTTGATGCCCTCTTGATCGTAGAGCAGTGTAAGACCGCTGACTTGCTCCAATGCCCGCAGACAGCCTCGGTAGAGCCTTGTTGCACGGATAGGGATGGAAACGGAATTCTCCCTTTCCCAAGCCGTAGCGTCAGGAGATGCGTTCGAACACAGGCCGTCCGAGCGCGGTCATTGTGTTCAGGACTTTTCGGCCGAGTTGGACCTCCGTGATCTGCCTGGAGAAGCTGCGGAATTTGAGTTTGGGGCCAATGACGCTCTTCCAACGGCCATCTGCGTTTCTATTCGGCTGCGCTGGTTGTACCCTGTTGCCGTCTGCCAGGCCATGCACCCGTTGCTGCGGATTTGGGCAATATGGCGATCCCGAACTGTCGCATCACGCGCCGATTGCAGGTTGATCACTGCGTCCTTTGGCGGCAGTATGACCACATCCAGGGTCTCCCCATACCGCTGCCTCAGCAGATTTCGTGTGGACGCTCCATCGTAGGCGCCGTCAGCCAGAAAGCCCGTGACCGGGGCATCCAGCTGATCCAGGAGGCCGGGTAAAGCTGTGCTGTCTCCAACGTTATCGTGAGTCAGAGCGGCGCAAACAATCGTCCCGCTGGCGAGGTCCAGTCCGAGGTGGAGCTTGCGCCAGCGGCGGCGTATTCCCTTGGTGTTATGCTTCTGCGCTAGCCATTCGCCCTCGCCGAAGATCTTGAGGCCAGTACTGTCGACCACCAGATGGATAGGCACAGATCCTTCTTGCCTCATCACCTGAGCGATGCTCACCCACCGCGTGCACCGTACTCGCCGGCATGGCGACGGCCATCTACAAAGCCCTCGATCTTGACGTCAGCCTTGACCTCATCGCCAAGCAGGCGAACCAGTTCAAGGTCCTGCAGGATCGCTTTCGCCAGGCATGGCGCGTCGGCGCTCTCGATGACCAGGCTAAATTTCAGGCCGAATTCGATATCCGGATGAGCCAGATGGACGCCCTGCGTTTGTCGAGTCTCCCACCGCCGGAACGATTCTTCAAGCGTGCCCAGGCCCAGGTCCAGTCTGGCGACTACAGCTTTGAGGTCGACAACAAGTCCGGCGGCTAGCTTCATGGTGCGCCCGCGATCACCGCCCGCGCACACTCGTACTGCCAATACGTGCGCGTCCTGGTGTCATAGCGAACAGCCTGCCTCAAACGGCTGCTTCAGATTCTGTGTGCCCGCGTTGGGAAGCCCTCGGTGCAGAGGCAGATGGCGAGCATGTGATCGACATGGATGCAGTTGCCGACGCGGTCGGAAATCAAACGGATAAGCCACCGTTCTACTACACGGAAGAGAGCCAACAGAATTAGTTTTCATGCCAAACGGATCGGCGACGGAGCAAGGCTATACCATGCCCTAGCAGTTCGGTTCTTTCCACGGGGGCGGTTCCGTTGTTCCCTCGGGCGGTGTGTAAGGGAATGATCCACGATTCCTCTCCAATACGACCCAGATATGGTCTGGAACAGAGAACGGTACTTCCCCGAGATCAAAGGTCTGTCCATGTTGCAGCTCTTGTCGAACGATCCCCCTCGAGATTAGTGGCGCAGCGTAGTCGCCGGTCATTCCCACCTGAAACGTCTTTTGATTGTGGTGCAACAAGTACCCGATGATCGCTTTGTCTTCTTTAGTCATATATGGTATGAAATCCTCAGCGCGTCTCTGATCGAGCCGCATGCGTCGCCAGCGGTCTATCCGTGCTACCGGCTTACGGGCCTCGACGATGCCACTCCGGTCCCAAACTGACCTGCTCCTTGTTCGGCAAAGGTGACAAACCGCGTGGCCGGAACGGCCGCCGCATTGACTCCGGCTTCTGCCGTGGGCACCCCTGCGCTGTTGCGCAGACGATACAGAAGGCTGGCCTTCACCGGCCCGGAGCAGGTGGCCCGCGCCCAGCCAGGCGCAAGAGAAGCGCTCAGCTCCACGTTGGTCTCCTGGTGAACGGATCCCCCTGGCGGCAGAACGTCGGTCCGGCTAACTACCGTTCCCAGTTCGGCAAACGAGACCATCAGCGGAGTTCCGTGATCGGAAAGGAAATCGGTTTGGCAGCTCACCTCCTGCGGGGAGTAGTTGATATAGGTGATGGTGGTTTGCCAACTCGCTCCCACGGCAAGATGCGGGAAGTAATAGATCTGCTCTCCCGTCTGCGGCTCCGGCGTAGATTCAACGAACTCGAAGCTACCTTCACAGGCCACACCAAACACCGCTACTGTGAAAGTGCCCATCGTCTGTGAATTGAACGTCAAATCAATCACCTGGGGAATCGGAAAGAAGTCCAAAGTTACCGTGAGAGTTCCCGTGTTCGCGCCGGTTCTCTCGTATTCGTAGTCGCCCTCTAAGAATCCGTTTACATCGAATCGGCCTGGTTTGATGAAGGTGATGGGGTCGATCCCATCGCCTTCGTTGCAGTCTGGGGCGTCTGATTGCACGGTCCAACCCGTGAACCGTTGTTCGAATTCCGCTTGACTCTGTGGCGCAAGCTGGGCAAACGCCACGCCCGGATAGACTACGACCAACACCGCGACGGCTAACGTAGCTCGCATTCTGGTCTCCATGATTTCCCCGCTCATGTTTTCCTCCAATCCGTTCGGCCCATTCTCTCACGCCCCCTGAGCAAGACCACAGGGGACGCCTGACGCTCTCTCTGGAAAGACCAGAAAACCGAAGCTCTCAGATGCTTCCATGACGGAAGGAGTCTCGATTGACGACTATTCGACATGGCGGGCCGTCCGCTTTGCAGAGCGAGATGAGGTCGGCTGAAAGAGAGGGAAAATCGGTGGTCTTTCATGCCACTGAGGGCCGCATGGTTTTTGCCACACGCTCAGAGGGGGGGGTGTGGCAGGATTCCGGCTCAAGGTGTGGCGAAACCGCTTTCCGCTATATGCCTCATTCCGCTGTGGTTATCCGCTTTGAATCGGCCCGGATCGCTTCGGACGCGGGAAAAGTCCAGGACGAGAGCGCCCCCCCCAAAACGGCATTGTCACGTTAATCGTGTTGGGCCGCAAAGGCCCGCATGGATTCCCTTTCAGGCGGCCGCACTCGCAGTTTCCCATACATTGAATGCGTCTTTCCGAAATCGTTTGAACGTGAGTCTATTGCATAAATGACGTTGGAGGTAAAAGGTATTGTAAACGGCGGCTTGGATGTTCAGGAAGCGTTGGGCCGAACCCGGTGATTTGAAACGCTGCTGTTTTCGTTCTCGACGCCGGACGGGCTGATGCGAATTCTCGGCACGATTATTCGCACGCTTATTGTCGATGTGTTGAGTCGTTAGGCCGAGGATTCGAATGGCGACGTGATAGGACCTGAGTTTATCGGTTGTGATCCGGGTGGGTGTCCAGCCTTGTTTCTTCAGCAGTTTGCGCATCAACTTCAATGCTGCTTTGGCGTTCCGCTACGATTGCACGAGGAAATCCAAGACCTCGCCTCCATTGTCGATCGCGCGCCATAACCAATAACGCTGCCCACGAATCACGATGACCATCTCATCAAGATGCCAATAGCCGTTGGGAATGGGTCGCATGTGGCGCAGGTTTTGGGCAATCGGCGCACCAAACTTGAGGAACCAGCGCCGTACGCTCTCGTAGGAAATATCCACACCTCGCTCCGCAAGAAGATCCTCCACATCCCGATAGCTCAGAGTGAACCTGGCATAGAGCCAAACGGCGCGTCGAATGATTTCCGGTGGAAAGCGGTGACGTTTGAAGGAGATGGTGTCCATCCCCAAAGGCTACACCGAAATCACCAGATCGAGATTAGAGCACTTAACGTGACAATGCCCTAACGTGACAGGGACCGGAGGTCAGCGTAGCGACCTGGCGCGGCGCGGTGCGCGCTACCCGACTGCCGCCGCGGAGCAGGGCTAATGGCGCACAACAAGAGGATGGGCATTCTGGCCGGCAGGCTGCTTGGACTCAGATCCAGTGATGATCTTGGTGAGTGACGACAGCAAGGGGCCCGGTGGCGGCCGATACTCGCCTCTATGGGAGCAAGCGCTCAGCTGTGATCAATCGCCGCGTCGCGATATTCCTTCGCCTTACCTCGGATGGCGTCTGCGACGGGGCCGAGTTGGGCCGGTCCGGAGAACATCCGGTCATCCAACATCCTCTCCACGTCTGCCACGTCCATGGTCACGAGGAACTTGAAGACCCTTGGAGTCCCGCTCACCCGGGACTTCGACCTCGGCCCGCAGAGTAACGCCTAGGTATCCAGCACAGTTCACGTCAGCGGGGCCACCCTTAGTCCAGATCGCGTACCTCCTTCTTGCGGAGCTTTACGAGTTCGAAGGGAAGTTTGAGGATTTCGTGATTGTCTCGGATCCACCTTTTTTGATCATCGGAGAGCTTGTCGCTGGAGGATTTTACCTCCACCATACGATATTCCGCACCGCGGTAGATTAGTAGGTCGGGCCAGCCCAAGTACCTGCCCCAGTAATCGTCCACAAGGTACCGGAGAATCTGAAGGATCCGATCGGCGGATAGTATCGAAATCAGGGAGCGAGCCTTGGCAACGTCTTCGCCCCTGTGGGCCCACAAGTACTGTCGGAGATCTGCACTGTACGGAAGCCAGTAGTCAAATAACCATTCCAGCTCGCCTTCTTCACTCATGTCGCGAGTAAGGTGTTCGTCGATTGCCTCGGCGCGGCGAACACTATACCCAGGTGTCCCGAAATCCTCGGGGAGGTGGGTCCATATTTTTCGTCCGCCTTCGCCTGTCTCGAAAGCATTGCGGTCCCCGAAACCAACCAGTCTCACATTCGGATCAGCGGCGTCCTGTACCAAGAGCCACATATAGATTCCGAATAGAGCGTGGAATGGTCGGCTCTCAAGATCAAGGACCGAATAGCCGGTCGCTTCAAAGTGGCGGCGTACGTACTCCTCGGCGGTAACTGGGGCGTCATCAAAGAGCAGCTTCGCTTTCTTGGACCCGGTTTCCCTCAGATAGATAGCGTCAAGCTCCAGGACTGCGACGGAGCACTCCCGCAAGACTTCTGTCTGAGATTCGCTCGCAAACGTATATTTCGGCCTGTCCCTATGAAGCGCCTTGATCTCGGCGAGCGCTTGTTGCCGGAACCGCTTGTGAGCCTCGATCGCGTCTGGGCCTGCGGCATCCATAGGAGAAAGCCCCCGCCCGGTCGCCCACTCTGCGAAGAGGTCCATTTCTCGGAAGGCGAGTTCTCGCCAGTAGTACCGTTTGATTTTGGAGGTTCTTCCGTGAATGGATGCGACTGGGTGCGCTTGGATCTCAAGGCCCCGGCAGGCATCGCAGACGTTGGCCACGAAGCCACCGGTTACGGCATAACGCCGTCGCGTCTCAAGCTCGCTCCCCTCGGAAAGCTGATGCGGAAGCGACTGCCGTCCGATGTGTTCGTCACACATGCACATCATGACGACGCCGCAGCCCGTACATTGGTACTTGCGGATCAGCTCGAACTGATTCAGGCAGCGAACTTCTTGATGCGAGCAAGCACTCATACTGCCTCAGCCGGCATTGGTGGCGGGCATCACGTACAGGTCGACGTGAAGTTCCTCACGCTCCGTCCCTTCCAGGGGGGTTATGGCAATTTCGTCGCTTCTTATCTGTCCCACCCGCCCTGCGTGGGTTTCAGAACGCCGTCGCTGCAGCCGCTTCGGTCCTCTGGGGCACCGAAGGTCTCGATTCAGGATACGACCAGCCCGGTTTCGGACGTAAGCAGGGGCGTCCTCCTCTTGTTTCGCGTGCTCAGTTGACGAGAGTCACTGTACCTGTTTTGTACCTGGACCTCGGCTTTTGAGTGTTTCTCGCGGATCTGGCGTTTCGGTTTTCCTAAAGTATGAGGAAATATGGACTTCTGGGCGGATCGACTCCCTGCGCCTCCACCACTGCCACTGTATGAAGGGTAGCGCCCACATTGGTGTTGAAATACAACATAAGGGCGGTCCGAGTCTTGGGGTCAGCCCGGAGCGATCTTGCGGGTCTGGATGAAGTGGTAGAGGGCGGAGCGGGAGACGTCCAGTATCTTGGCGATCGAGGCCTTGGAGACATCCTTGCCCAACAGCGCCCGGATGTCTTGCTCCTTGCCGTCGAGCCTGGATGTTCCCAAGGCCCCCTTGGGCCGGCCGAGCCGTTTCCCCTTGGCTTTGGCAGCGGCGAGTCCTTCCTTGGTCCGTTCTGAGATCAGGTCCCGCTCGACTTCGGCAAACAATCCGAACAGGGCGATCATCACCTTGGTCCGCAGGTCCTGCTTGCCGTCGAACTCGATGGCCTCCTTGATGGCGATGAAGCGGATCTTGCGCCGGACCAGGGTCTCCACGATCTGGATCACCTGAGAGAGGCTGCGGCCGAGCCGCGACAACTCGCTGACCAGCAGGCGGTCGCCCGGCTCGAGCGCCCCCAACATTTCGTCGATGCGGCGCTCGAGCGGACTCTGGCGCGACGAGATGCGGGACTCGATGAATTGGTCGATCGGGAAGCGGCGTTTCTGGCTGAACTCGAGGATCGCCAGCTTCTGGTTGGCGAGGTCCTGCGAACGAGTGGAGACGCGGAGGTAAGCGACGGTTTTCAAGGCGGCGTCCAAGAAAAGGTCAAATGGGGTCTATTTCGGAGTGTTAAAGACTATAGTATCCAGAACATTGTATAGTCAACTAACGTCGATCAAGACGGACATTATTATAGACACCTTGGCCATGATCTTCCCGTCTCGAAGCCAATTGGCAAGCAAGCAGATCAGACGGACGGGGCGAGCGGAGGCTGTCGCCAAGGAAGGCCTGGCCGCGACGCACCGATGCCCATCGGCTCCGCGAGCTGGCACCGCCGCACCGGTACGCGGTGTTGCTCTGCTTTCTGCGCGACACGTACGTCGAGAGCGTTGATCAGGCGGTCGAGATGCATGGGAAGATCATTACGCAGACCTTTCGGCGTGCTCGCAACGAGCTCGACGAGCGGATCGTCGCGCGACGTCGCCTACGTCCTCCTCTACGGCGAGTACCAGCTCAACCGCAGTCTCGTGCGAAGCGAAAGGCTTAGCGTATAAATTCGCACGATTCTGGGCGCTACCCTTGGTAGCAGCGGCAGCGGGAATTCCGTTGCGGACCGCACAACATTGGGTAGAGAAGTATCAGCAATTTGGCCTGGCGGCGTTGGCCAGGAGAAAGCGAGCGGATAGCGGCGAACACCGGGCCGTCTCGGTCAAAATCAGGGAAGCTATCGAAGGCCTTGCTCTGCAGAAGCCGCTTGCCCGTGGTGACCGCGCGAAGCTGGCTGCCGGTCGCCTCGAAGGCGTCCGTCTCGAGAACAGCCGCCTCAAAATCACTCGTAAGCTAATGTGCAATCCTCGTCTAGAGGGAACTTGACGGCTAGGGTGTCCGAGGTGACCGGTGCCGTCGAACGGGGTTCAGACCGATGACCGCCATCAAGCTGTTCAACCTGGACGGAGGATCAGCCACCGAGATCTTGGGAAGTGCCACGGCGCTCGAAAAGTCTCTTCAACATCTGATCGAGCAGAACCTCGAGCCGTTGCTCGGTATCCGGTTCCTCGGGAGCGAGTATTTGACAGGTCCGAAGCATGGTGGACGAATCGACACACTCGGTATCGATGAGAACGCGAGCCCCGTGATCATCGAGTATAAGGTCGCCACCAACCAGAACGTCATCAATCAGGGGCTCTTCTATCTGACCTGGCTACTCGATCACCGGGCGGAGTTCAAGCTGCTTGTCATGGACAAGTTGGGGTCACCTCACGAAACGGAAAAAATCGTACGCTAAGGCCGAGTGAGCGGCGGTAGGGGCCGGAAGTTGCCCTATTCAACTTGCTTGTGGTCGGAAAGGCGAGAAGCGAGGCGCGCTCGGCGGGCGTCAGTAAACTGCGACGAGGCATCGTCAGTCTTCCGTGCGCAGGTATTGATAGAGGGTTTCCCGACTGATGCCAAACTCGCGGGCCAGGGGGGCCTTCCGCTCTCCAGCCTGCACCCGCTGGCGTAGCTGGGCCGTCTGCTCCGGCGATAGCGATTTCTTGCGGCCCCGATAGGCCCCACGCTGCTTGGCAAGGGCGATCCCCTCGCGCTGACGTTCGCGGATCAAGGCCCGCTCGAATTCGGCGAAGGCCCCCATGACCGACAGCATCAGGTTCGCCAGCGGCGAGTCCTCGCCGGTGAAGGTCAGATTTTCCTTGACGAACTCGATGCGCACGCCGCGCTTGGTAAGCTTCTGCACGATGAGTCGCAGGTCGTCCAGGTTGCGCGCCAGCCGGTCCATGCTGTGCACCACCACCGTGTCGCCCTCGCGGGCGAAGGCGAGCAACCTTTCCAGTTCCGGACGCTGCGTGTCCTTACCCGAAGCCTTGTCGGTAAAGAGCCGATCGACCTGGACATGCTCGAGTTAGCGTTCCGTGTTCTGGGCGAAGCTGCTCACCCGGACGTAGCCGATGCGTTGACCGTGCAAGGAGTCCTCCTGAATCCAATCTGTCAGGAAGAAATCTATAACCCTTGACGGTATGTGTCAATCAATTCAAAGGAGAATCCTATTCTGACGCCTCAGCGCGCCTTCCCTGACGCCAGGCTAGGGTTTACTCCAACCCGACGCTTCCCAAGGCGGCGAGAGTCGCTTAGCGTACGATTATTTCCGTTTCGTGAGGTGACCCCTCACCCGGCGAAGCGCAACCATTTCTCCACCCGGTAGAGGCGGCGGCTGAGGCGGGACCGATCGAGCCCCCTTCTTGCCCCTCATGGGGGCTGATCCGCCGCTGCGAAGTCAATTTCGCAGACACCCCTCCGAGCTTCCGTCCTCAGTACACAGATTTCGCATTCGCCAAGTGCGGTGCTACCCGCCCGGCACAGGCAGCGCCCAGATCCTCCGCAGCATGTCGCCAAACAGCCGCCGGTTCAGATGTCCCTCCGCGAACAAGAGCCAGTAATACCGCGCGTGTTTAATTAGCCGTCCGCCCGTCTTCACTAACCGCTGCTGCAAGCTCGTCAGCGACCAGCTCTTGATCCTTTGTGGCAGTCCCAGCCGCCGCCATAGGTTGCCCAGGTTGTAGGCCAGCACGCTTAACTGCAAGCGCACTTCGTTCGCCCGGAAGCGATGGCACGACAGCCTTGTCCAATGCGTCGCCTGCTTGCCTTCTTTAATCCACTGCTCGGCCGTCCCGCGCTTGTTGTAGAAGCGCACCACCGACCGGCTTGGCAAGCTCATGTTCGTCACGATAAAACCGACGCGTGCGAACAGCTCGCCCTGGTGGTGCTCGACCTTGGCGACAACTCGTCTCGGCTTCTTCCAGCTCTCCGCCTGATAGCGAAAGCTCTTGTAGCGCACTAGCGGCTTGCGGCCGGGCCTCCCCGGCGGACGAAACAGGATGTCTTCGATCTCTAACTCCAAGCTCCTGTTGGCCGGAATGCGGATGGCGTACTGCACGCCGCGTTCCTCCGAAGACTCATAAACTTCCGGCTTGGCAAAGGCCGCATCGCCCCGGAAGGCGACCTGCTTGCCCGCAGCCTGTTGGCGCTCGATCTCCGGCAACAATAGCTCATCCCAGTCCTCGGCGCTGTGCACGTTGCCGGGACGCAGCTTCGCCGCCAGACAATCGCCGTGCTGATTGAACAGCAACAGCGGGTGGTAGCAGACCGACTCGAAGTGTCCGTTGTAGGCACTGCTTTCCTGTTGGCCATGGACCGGACTCTCGGTGGAGTCCATGTCCAGAACGACCCGCTCGGAGTCGTCGAACGCCTCCGCTTGCCCGACCAGCTCTCGGTTCAGCGCCAGCAGCCCCAGCAGGTTCTCTTCGCTCGCCAGCATCTCCGTCTCGAAGCCGTGCAGCGTCGAGGTCAAGGCCGCACCGCGATCCCAGATCTTCTGCGAACCGATCAGCCGAAACGTCGGATCGATCGAAACCCGCTCGGCATCGTTGAGGTCCTCGTAGCCCGCCAAGCGGCTGTAGACCGACTGCCGCAACAGATCAGCGAACGTGAACTGCTTGTTTGTGCCTTGCCGGGAGTCGCTGAGATGCTCATCGATCAGCGTCCCGAGACCGAGCCGTTCGTCCAGTTCGCGAACCAAAATCAGGCCACCGTCGGAAGTGACGTGCGATCCATGGAAATCGACCTTCAATAATCCGTTGAAAGTTAGCTGGAACGGCTTTCTCTCTTTTTCACCCATCGGGTGTTGACCTCCCTGACGTCCTGATCAGGCTTGAACCCCTATCAATAAAGACGCTGAAGGCCGCTGGAAGGTCGGGAGGTCATACATCATATTGAAAATGCGGGGTAAACTAGAACCGCAAGGCTCGCCCCTCGACCCTTAGCATTGGATTTTGCACCGTTGCTATGGTAACCCCCGGCTCCCATCCGCCGCCGGTCACAAGCCAAAGGAGAGACTCATGTACAAGCTCGCAACTCTACTCGTAGTCGCGGCACTGGAGTCAACCGCTCAGATCCCCATGTCTGGACCGATCGGGGAATGCTCTACTATCGACGCCGTGGAGGACGACGGCAATGATGATGATAATGTGGCGCAAAGCGAGTTCAGGATTGCCGGCGACGTAGTTGTCGTTCCCGGCACCTTGTGCGCTGAATATACTTACACCGGATGGGACAAAACCATGCGGCTTCACCTCGGCGAGGGGGCGTCGGAGTACCGGGAGCTGATCGAGCGCGCTGTTGAGGTCTGGAACGAAACCGTCCGTCTTCCATCGCGGGAGCCGTTGATCGAAATCATCGAGACCCGCCCAACGAACTATCTGCTTCAAAGCTCGTTTTGGTCCAACACGAGTGAATATGGCCACGAGAACCTGGAAGACGATGAGAGTGTCATTTACTTCAAGCCCTCTGGTGAGGACGAAACCCGCCTCTGGGGACTTGCATGGCTTCAGTGGAGTAACTATCCTTACAGCCGTTCTTCAATGATCGAAGCCGATGTCTACATCAACACGGCCGACGAAGAGAGCCTACCTGGGCGCACCTTGATTCTGACGAAGAAGCTGGTCGATGTAGACAGCTTATATGGGGCCTATGCCCTCTACAACAAAACGTATAGCGTGATCCTGCACGAGCTGGGTCACGCTGTCGGCGTGAAGCATATCCCGGTAAGCGGAAACATCATGAGCCGGGACTTCGGGGGAGGGGGGATCGATCAGTGGGCGGCTGCAATGGCGCTCGAACTGTTCAACGACCTTTCCCCGAGACATAATAAGTTCGTCTATGGCCATAGCCAGATCCGCCCCTACATGAGCATCAGAGAACAAGTCCATGAAAAATATTTTGAGGGCATGGAATTCTTCACCGAGAACGCGAAGCTCGGCGAGCAGGAGAGAATGGCCCTGACGTGCATCTACCGATACTGAGGCAGTCGGGAAGTTCGCAAAGTGACGTGCCATGAGGCTGCCGGGCCTTTAGGCGGGCCCCGGCAGCCTGCATCCCTCAACACCTGTGATCGCACCGCTCAATCAAGGCCAACTAGGTCGCTAGTCTCCCCGTTTCCGCCGCAAGGAGCGCCCCTGACGGCTTCCGATCGGGCTGAACACCCTCTAGGGTGTCTGAACCGCTGAAAATCGCGCCTGGGGCGGCCTACGGTGTCCTGCTCGACCGCCGCCGCGAGGTTTATCCACAGGTGCCAGTGATGCGGGGGAGTTTTCCACGCCTATTCGGGAGACCCCCTAGCGCTGCTTCTTCGCCTATTCGGGAGCCCCCCCCTTCATGCATCTGAGCCACAGCGCCATGGAAGAAAAGTTCAACACACGCCAGACCGCATGGAAGAACGGACCAACAAGCGCTTTGACCGCCTCGAAGATTTGCTAGCGGTGCCAATGGGCAAACACTCCCCCGCCGGCAAACCCCATAAAGCCCAGTAAAGCTGCTTGTCGTGCTTTACTTGCGCCGGGTTTTCTCAGAGCGCCGGTAGCACTCGTCCCCTGTGGTTCTTGTCTGACAGGCATGGGACAATAAGGCATGGCCCGCAAACGCGGCAGCTTGGTTCCCGTTGCGGAAGTCGTATCTGATTTGGACGGCCCGGTCCAGGCGCTCCGCAAAACCCCACCACCGGCGCGGCGAGGCTTCACCGTGGCCAATCAGGTGCACCAGCTTGTCTCGGCCAGCGAAGCGGACCCCGAAAGAGGCTTCATGGCGCGGACGATGGCGCTGTGCTCCCTGCCCCGCACCAACCCCGGCAACCGCCTTCAATACAAGCGACAGAACGGCCCCTTCACGCTTTACATGGTCGCCGGCGGCGGAAACAAGCTCCCCTTTGGCAACTTCCCCCGTTTGTTGTTGGCTTGGGTCTCGACCGAAGCGGTACGGACCCAAAGCCGCGAGCTGGTTCTAGGGTGCTCGCTCTCCGACTTCATGCGGGCGCTGGGGGTCTACAGCAGTAGCGGCGGGCGGGGGGGGCGTTCAAACTCGGCTCCGCAACCAGATGAACCGGCTCTTTGGTTGCACCGTCTCGCTGATCTACGAGGATGAGAACGGGCGAGCCACCGTGAACTCGCTGATCGCCGACCGCACCGAACTCTGGTGGACCCCGAACCGGCCCGATCAGGCGGGACTATGGGAGAGCAAGATCGAACTCAGTGAGAAGTTCTTCCAAGAGATCATCCGCCATCCCGTGCCGATTGACATAAACACCCTGACGGCGCTCAAACGCTCCACGTTGGGTCTCGATCTCTACCTGTGGTTGGTCTACCGCACCTTCGCGCTCCGCGCTCCGCTACGAGGGTTACAGGCCGTGTCTAAGAACTCCGGTCGCGGCGCCGGTGAAGGCCGATCCCCATCCGGGCGAGCCGCACTACGTGGACGACGAGCGCATAAGCCAGCAAGTACGCGAACGCGAAGGGAACAATGAGGATCGCGGCCACCATTTGCAGGCCGAAGCCTTCCCGCCAGCCGATGCGGTGGAGAAGGAATTCTTGGACGGCGCCACGATGGCCGCGGTCGAGCCAGAAAAAGTCCGCGTTCTCATTGATGATGAGAAACTTGGAAGGGAACAGTGCGAGCGCGGCCATTTTCCAAAGGCCCAGGATGGGGGAGTCGGCGCAGATGATAGCCGTCGCGGGATGTCGTTTTGCCCGGATCTGGCGTAGCAACCGCCAGCGAGTCCTGTGATCGTGACAATCGATAACCCGGAAGACTTCGCCGCGAACTCCATTGGCCGTCAGGCCGGGAGGATCGCTCGGGAGACAAGTCAGTAGGTCAATCGGCAGTTCTTCGCCATAGAGTTCCCGAAACTGGGTAATGAATTTCTCTGCGATGGGACGAGGCCCGCTCTCGACCAAGAACAATTTCTTGACCAGCGGGACGTGGCGCGACAAAACCCATCTCATCGACTAAATTCTACACAGGCTGGAGGAACAGACCGCGCGGCGGGGGGATCGGGCCACAGGATCATTCCATTGATGCCTTCTGTTCTCAACAAGCCGACCGCTATTCCCACCCGGCAAGATTTGGATGTTGGCACTGGATCCGCCGCGGTAAACCTTCAGTGCAGCTCGGCCCTTGGGCAGCTTTGCCTTTGGGAGATTCACGGTACTTCTTCTGAACGGCCCGGCCCTGTCTACGAGAAGATGCGAGAATTACTTGCCTCGCCAGGAGGTTGAGCGTTGGATTCGAAACAGCGAGCGTGGAGACCCGAAACCGAGAAGAAAATGCGGGCTGACTGGGACCATCGCGCGCGCGAAAACGTGTTCTACTATATCGCTTCATCGAAAGACGACTGGGACCCCGCGGAATTCTACGCCTCCGGGGAACAGTCGGTCGAGGGATTTATCCGCCCCGATATGGGCGAGATTTGCCGCAGCCGTTCCCCCGCCAGGATGAGGGTTCTCGAAATCGGATGCGGCGCCGGACGCATGACTCGGGCGCTTGCAGGCATCTTCGGCGAAGTGCACGGCGTGGACGTCAGCGGTGAAATGATCGCTCGGGGTCGCCAACTGCTGGCCGGGGTGCCCAACGTCCACCTCCACCGGAACAGCGGCGTGGACTTGTTAGTCCTCGGCGATCTTCGGTTCGACTTTGCGTTCAGCTTCATAGTCTTTCAGCACATCCCGAGTCAAGCAATCATCGGGAACTATATTCGTGAGGTCCAGCGCGTTCTGCGCCCTGGCAGCCTGTTTAAGTTTCAGGTGCAGGGAAGTTCACAAGTGATTGCATGTGAAGAAGACACTTGGATTGGCGCTCCGATCTCACCACCGCTAGCTGTCGAACTGGCTGAGCGCAACGGTTTCGAATTGCTCCGCAGCGAGGGAGCCGAGGAACAGTATTTCTGGCTTTGGTATTTCAAGCCGAGCCGCCTGCAGATGTGGCGTAAGGCCGCGGAAGCGGATGGCTGGTTCGAGGGGATGCGGCGGCGAGTGTGCTAGATGCGGCCGAGTTCGCGCAACGCCAGAAAGTAGCTAGGCGCTGTTTGGGCCGTCTTCGTCAGTGGAACTTGAACCCTGGACCGCTGGCGCTGCTGCCCTGGTATCCCATTGAAGACGGCGGCTGGCGCTGGATGGGCAAGCAGGCTCAGGCGGTTTTGAGGACCCCGCAGGAATCGCCGGTGGACTTTGAACTGCGGTTGTTTTTCCCGAAGGCCCACCCGCAGCGGGCGGGCGGCCCAGTGACAGTCTCTGTCTTGCTGGAAGACGACCTGCTTGTGGAGAAGACCTACCGTTCCGCCGGGGCCTACACCATCCGCCAGCCCGTGCCGCCTGGTTCTCTTCCCCATCCTGTCACCCGGGTCAGCATCCGCCTGGACCGCGCTGTTCCGCCGACGGGTGAGGATCGGCGCGAGCTGGACGCGGTGGTGCTGGGCTTTGGTTTCGCGAGATGAGCGTTGGTCTACTTCAGCCTGCCACCAGCAGCCCCGTGGAGAACATCACCAGAAATCCAGCCGCAAATCCGGCCAGGTTTGGGGCGCTGAACAGAGAGCCCGCGCATCGTTCCTATCGCTCCTATCGGGATGTAGGCCAGAATCAGCGTCAAGCAGCTACAAAGTATTGATCTGCTCCTCGATCTCACGGACACTGATTCTCCCGCGCTTGCCGTTGTCTCCAGGGCGTCTCAAAAAAAGAGCGCTTGACGAGACGCTTTCCCAGGGCCCGGTTTCGGGGCCGGAACCCCCATCGAAACCGTCCTCCTCGCTTTCTTTCTCGACAGTCTGTTCTCTATATGAGAACATATCTAGTTGAAGCGAGCATGCGAATCGCGTGGACGACCAAGGCGGTAAAGGATATGCGACGCCTCCCTACACGGGACCGCGAGCGGGTCGTCGCCAAGATCGAACGGTACGCCGCACACCCAGCATCGCTTGCCAATCAAGTGAGCATGCTGACTGGTAGCGCGCACCGGAGGATGAGGGTTGGAAACTATCGTGTCATCTTCACTGTTGAAAGCGACAAGATCGCGGTTATGGTTGTGCTGAGAGTTCGGCACCGGAGGGAAGCCTATGACTAAGACCGAAACCGTTACGCTACCGCGGACGGAGTACGATGCTCTGATCACCCGCAAGGAAGAGCTTGAAGATCGACTGGCTGCCGTCGATGCGGATGATGGTAGCCGCATCCCGCATGAGGTGGCTCTTGCCATTATGCGTGGCGAGAGCCCCTTTGTCGCGTTCCGGAACCACCTCGGCGTCACGCTGCGTGATCTTGCTGTCAGGACGGGAATCGCCGCGAGCTATCTTTCCGAGATCGAGCGCGGCATCAAACCCGGCTCTACTGCGTCGCTGTCCCGGATCGCCGACGCGTTTGGCACGACGCTCGATGTCTTGGTGAAGTTGAGTTGAGGAGCCAGTACCGGAAGTGCACGCTGGATAGTAGAAGAGGAAGCGGTTTGGAGCTGCCCGCCCGCGTAGTGGACGCGAGCGGCTGATGACGATGGACAAGAAAGGCCCCGCTATTTATGTCAAATCTTCGCATACTGCAGCTACAGCGCTGGTTAGCAATGACTGTCGTCGGTGTCGAACGCCGCCCGGGCAGCCAGGTCCATCGCTGTTCGCATGTCGTGCGCAGGCACGAACGCACGCAGGCCGAGATGCCGGACGGCCAGCCGCCTGTGGTTGGAGCGCGTTGCCTCCCTGGAGCCGTAGCGGGCCAGAGATGCAAAGGGCACCTCGATCTGCTCGGCCAGCCAGGCGACCAGGGGAGCGGGCGGTTCGGTGTCGTCGTGCCAGCCTTGGCCCGGATGGCGCAGCAGTGCGATGTGGAGCGCCAGCCCGAGGCGGTTCTCCGGGCGCCGGCGCGTACCGATCAAACCAAGATCATCAGCGGCCAGAAGATAGTTGCGCTCCAGCGAAGCGATGGCGGAGGGAATCCCGAGTAGCGCTTCGCGCACCGATGGCGGTACAAGACGTCGTGAAGCCATTGGCGCGTCCCAAAAACGATGGTTCCGGTTTCGAGACGGTTTAGAATAAAGAGACAAATAAAGAGACGGCCTCGAACCCCTTGAACGGAACTCAAAGTATGCCCACGGAAACCGTCCTGGAATCGAACGATATTGAGACGGTGGCGCCGGCCCGCGTGGGCGACACCCTGGGCTACGCTCGCGTCTCGACCCACGACCAGAACCCCGACGCCCAGAGCGACCGGCTCATTGAGGCTGGCGCCATTCGCGTCTTCACCGACATCGTCTCGGGTAAGCGCTTCGACCGCCCTGCCCTGGCCGAGCTCATCGATCACGCCCGACCCGGTGACCGTCTCTGCATCATTCGCCTCGACCGGCTCGGACGCTCACTCAGGGAGCTGCTCGAAACCGTCGACGGCCTCAAGGCCCGCGGCATCCACCTGATCAGCCTCGAGGAGCGCCTCGACACCTCGTCCGCGGCCGGTGAACTCGTGTTCCACGTCTTCGGCTCCATCGCGCACTTCGAACGCCGGCTCATCTCCGAG
Organism: Bryobacterales bacterium; assembly: GCA_965222095.1. GTDB lineage: Bacteria > Acidobacteriota > Terriglobia > Bryobacterales > UBA6623. The sequence continues at coordinate 533,682 of CBDCTD010000001.1, read as the reverse complement.
CGTACCCGCGACGGCATCGCCGCCGCCAGGAAACGCGGGCGAACACCGGGCCGACCGCCGCTCGACCCGGAGACGGTTTCCGCCGCCCAGAAACTCATCGCGGCCGGATTGTCACCCGCTCGAGCCGCAAAACAGCTTGGTATTGGCAGGGCAACGGCTTACAGAATCGCAAAGGCGCTGCGTTGAAGTCGAAACCGAGGCCCTTCGGTCCCTTAGAGTAATTCTACGAACAAACCTTGCGATGACCCCAGATGCAGCGGCTCGAAGGAGCGGTCAAGGACTTGAAGCTGCAGCTCGGGCGGACCGGGTCGCTGGCCGAGGATTTGAAGGAGCAAGTCGAGCTCTTGGCAGAGGACTACAGCAGGCCTCCTCCCAACGTTGCAACACATCCGTCAAACGGATAGGCAGTAGCAGCTTTATCGGACGCTGTGGGGGGAGAGAACCTGTCTGGAAAGCACACTATCTGGGTGGTCACCGGAAGCGTCTAGCTGTACCCGTCGCCTCAGAAAACCCTTTCCAGTCCGAGATACCGGACAAGGAGGGAGAGTTCACGAGGGTCTCCTTCCCTTTGCGCTGTCTGCGCCAAGTTGAACTCAATGATATGGACCTTCTGGCCCGGCAAATTGCCGGGTAGGAGAATCACGTGTCTGGAGCGGGAACGCAAGTCAGCGTCTTCCAGTTGAGTGACGGGATTCCCATTGAGCGAAACTTTCACCGACTGTTCTTTCACGCCAGGCGGCAAGGAGCATTCCAAAACCAACTGAGCCTTTCCCTTTTCAGGAAGGGAAAGGTAGGCGCGGGCTAGTCGGCCCTCAACCCAACGGGCCGGACGGTCACTTCCCTCTTCCAATTCGCTGAAGCCCTGGGCAAACTCATGAAAATTTTCATGATCCATGGGAAGGACGAAGGGAGCATTCTCCAGATCAGAAAGGTAAGGTGGAATCCAGTTGTATTGGTTGAATAAATTTCCGCGGATTCGGTAGGGCATCGTCCGGGGCAGTTTCTGTTCCATAAACACCTCGGGTCTCGGTTTGTACCAGAGGTAGATCCGTTCTCGTTCATCGCTCTCACTAATATCGAATATGGGAATGCCTGGGAAATCTCCGTTCAACCCAAAGGCGTGATTCACCGTCGCTGGGATGTCTCCAATACTCACCGGAGCGTTCGAGAATCTCAAAGATCCACGAGTCCCCCTTGGCTTAACAAAGAGAAGAGGATTCGCGGAGGTGATGATTCGCGTCTGCACGATGCTCCCTGTGCGAGATTTCACCAAGGGCGTGACCCACTGGCTGCCGTGATCTCCGTTTACGAGTATGAAAGACTGATCGTAGATGTCCTGTTCCTTCAGCTTTCTCACCAGACGTTCCAGCTGTAGCAGGAAGCAGACGATCTGCGCGCGCGTGTTTTCGTAGTTCCATTTCTTGGTGCCGATAAACTGGCAGTGCTCGTCAAACTGGATGGGGGGATGTCCCCCAGCGTGATGAAAGTAGTTGTAGGAACCAGGAAAGTCGTTGGCCTCGAGGCTATCGATGAACAAATCCAGGATACCGGATGGGGTATGTTGCTTCTTCGTCAGTTGACTCAAGAACCATTGATCATCGTTGTGGATGTGGCGTCGAAGGGTGACAGGTGTGATCTGAAAGAGAGTGACATCCAGCAATCTATAGGCGTTTCTCATCGTTTCCACCATTCTGGTAGAAGTGACGGATCGTCCCTCGAAAATCGGACCGCTGGTGCAGGCAGTGTACTCCCCTTGGCAGTACAGTGGGGAGAGTTGGAAAGCGAAAGTGTGGAATCCATTCTCGGCCAGAGTCTTCACAAAGGAGTAATCTCTGAGAAGGCTGCGGATGTAATCGTGAGTGTAGGGTAGGGAGGGGATCACGTTAACGCCAACGGATGGTGCCCGCCCCGTCATATAGAAGGGCACTGCCGGATAAGTGTTCGGATATTTCCCCGCCGCCTGAGTGAAAAGCGTAAAACCGTCAAACACCTCAGAGTATCTCTCTAAGTCCGAAGCCAGGATCTCGTACACTAGAGAGCTCTGGGTATGGTCGACAACGATTTGAACGATGTTTCGCTGTTTTGACACTCGGTAGAATTGACTCAGATAATTCTGACCTCCTCGCTGGATCGCATCCCACTTGGAAAATGTGGTGTAAAGCAACAATGTCCCGTAAAAAAGCAGAACGAATGCTGAAATGGAAAAGAGCAATTCTTTTCGTTTCCGCAGCACGAAGGCCAAGATAGCCAACACCACCAGCGCTGACCACTCGAGGATAGAAAGAACACGGAGTGCGGTCCAGTCAATCGGTTGGCCATCGAACGGTCTGTGATCTGCAAGAGGGAAGAAGACCCTGGATTCGAGGAAACAAACAACGCTGAGCAGAGTGATGCAAGCGAGAACCAAGGGACTGGAAACCTTGATTGTCGCGAGATAGACCAGGGTGCTAAGCGTAAGGGACGTGAGCAGAAAGAAGGGAAGCAAGGAAGATAATTCTGCGGAGAGTTCCGTAATGTTGTTGAAGAATACCTGGAGAGGTATCAGCAGAAGAATGGGCAACACCAAAGCTGAGACGATAGCTAAGACCTGCCAGTCCACTTTCCCGGTCTCCGAGTTTACCGGTGTTGTAGTGGATTCTCCAGGTTTCGATGTTACGCTGGGCATTGGAGAGATGGATGAACCAGTGTTCATTCAGACACGCATCCTGGACCTTGCCGTTGAAGCTCTCCCACTACTGTCCGGTTGACGACTCGGGGGCGGGCGGCAACTGACTGTTCCAGCATGGCTTAGGGCTGTTTTTCCCTTACCGCGATTTGAACGGCGAAGGATGGCTAGAACGACTTCCGAGGCGGCGACAATGGTTCATGAACCTCGGACGCACCGTGTTCGCGCAGTTGATCAGTTTTCTTCCGGATCGCGAATTCCGCCGCTGCGTAAGCCGCTACGACGGGGATCGCCGATGGTGCGGCTTCTCCTGCTGGGATCAGTTCCTATGCATGGCGTTTGCCCAGCTGACCTACCGCGAAAGCCTGCGCGACATCGAAGCGTGCCTGCGTTCGCTCGGCGCCAAGCTCTACCACATGGGATTCCGCTCCCAGGTGATGCGCTCCACACTGGCCGACGCCAACGAGTCACGGCGACTGGCGGATCTATGCCGATTTCGCCCAGGTCTTGATTCGCATCGCGCGGCCCTTGTACGCCCGCGATCCGATCGGCGTGGATCTCGATCAAAGTCTCTACGCTCTGGACTCGACCACCATCGACCTGTGCCTCTCGCTGTTCCCGTGGGCCAGGTTCCGCCGGCGCAAGGCCGCCGTGAAGATGCACACGCTGTTGGACCTGCGGGGCAACATCCCCACGTTTATCCGCATTAGCGATGGCAAAACGCACGACGTCAACATCCTCGACGAGTTCCTCCCCGAGCCCGGCGCCTTCTACGTCATGGATCGGGCCTACGTCGATTTCGAACGCCTCTTCAGTGTTCACCCTCTGCTCGTCGTTCTTCGTCGTGCGAACCAAGAAGAACATCTTGCTCCAACGGCGCTACTCGCATCCCGTCGACAAGTCTACGGGCTTGAGCTCGGATCAGACCGTCATACTGACTGCCATCGAATCGGCCCAAGCCTATCCTGACTCGTTGTGCCGGGTCAGCTACTTCGACGCCGCGACGAACAAGCGGCTGAAGTTCCTGACCAACAACTTCGCGCTCCCGGCGCTGACCATCGCCGAGGTCTACCGTTCGCGCTGGCAGGTGGAGCTGTTCTTCAGGTGGATCAAGCAGCACTTGCGGGTCAAGAAGTTCTACGGCACCAGCGAGAACGCCGTGAAGACCCAGATCTGGATCGCCGTCTCGGTTTACGTGCTGGTCGCGATCGTGCGTAAGAGGTTGGGCCTGGAGGCGAGTCTCTACCAAATCCTACAAATTCTCAGCGTCACCCTATTCGAGAAAACGCCCATTTTACGGGCCTTGCAGCCGTCCGCTTCCCAAGAAAACTTACTCCATGACCCCAACCAGCTGATTCTATTCTACTTTTAACCGGACAGTAGTGAATCTCTCCACATAGCCGCTCTCCCACGGCGCCCCCGGCTCGATGAACCATGTGCCGCTGTCGAGCCGGCCCAACCCGTTGCGAACTGCCTCGGTGTTGCACTCTGGTCCGTAATACATTCCCAACCGTCATAGTCTGGCCGCATCCTAGGGTTGAAGGACTTATTCTCCAACGAAAGGAGCAACTGAACTATGGCTCAGATTACCTTTATCGCGAATTGGGTTTAGGCGTCAATCGATGTCGCGAAACGGTGGAAGGAGGTCCTGGCCTATGGGGCCGTGGAGGTGTAGGTCGATTCCCCCGATCCGACCACCAATCACTGCTGGAGCGCGGCCCGGCTCAGACGGTTCTGGCCCTGGCCCTCATCCACCACCTGGCCATCTCCAACAACCTACCCCTGGCCCGGCTAGCCGATTTCTTCGGCGCCATCTGTCACACGCTGATCATTGAATTCATCCCCAAGGAAGACTCCCAGGTGCAGCGACTCCTCTCCTCACGAAAGGATGTTTTTCCGGACTACACGCGGGAGACCTTTGAGCAAAAGTTCAGCGGTCTTTTCGATATCCGGGAGAGCGCGGCCATCCCGGATAGCGGGCGGGTTCTCTACCGGATGACTCGCCGCGCTGCCGCCGGCTGAGATCCCTCCAGCCTGTCGGCGGGCGGGGATCCGCCCCCTGGATGGGGCCGCCCTCAGCATGCTTATGGCTGGCATAGTTGTCCACGATGATGTGGATGTCCAAACTCGCAGGAACGGTTTTGTCGATTCGCCGCAGGAAGCCCAGATACTCTCGGGGCCGGTGCCGCCGACGACATTGGTTCAGCCTGGATGTCCGAAACCGCTTCTCCTCCCTTCACCTCCAGCAAGCCATTGCGCGGCAAGTTCCTCTTAAACGAGAATTTCCGATTTGGCTCCTCTGACGGCACGAGTCTACACCCTCACCCGGCGAAGCGCAACTATTTCTCCACCCGAAAGAGGCGGCGGCTGAGGCGGAACCGATCGAGCCCCCTTCTTGCCCCTCATGGGGGCTGATCCGCCGCTGCGAAGTCAATTTCGCAGACACCCTTCCGAGCTTCCGTCCTCAGTACTCAGGTTTCGCATTCGGCAAGTCGCGTGCTACCCGCCCGGCACAGGCAGCGCCCAGATCCTCCGCAGCATGTCGCCAAACAGGCGCCGGTTCAGATGTCCCTCCGCGAACAAGAGCCAGTAATACCGCGCGTGTTTAATTAGCCGTCCGCCCGTCTTCATCAGCCGGTGCTGCAAGCTCGTCAGCGACCAGCTCTTGATCCGTTGCGGCAGCCCCAGCCGCCGCCACAAGTTGCCCAGGTTATAGGCCAGCACGCTGAGCTGCAAGCGCACCTCGTTCGCCCGGAAGCGATGGCACGACAGCCGCGTCCAGTGCGTCGCTTGCTTACCTTCTTTGATCCACTGCTCCGCCGTGCCGCGCTTGTTGTAGAAACGCACCACCGACCGGCTTGGCAAGCTCATGTTCGTCACGATAAAACCGACGCGCGCGAATAGCTCGCCCTGGTGGTGCTCGACCTTGGCGACAACTCGTCTGGGCCCCTTCCAGCTCTCCGCCTGATAGCGAAAGCTCTTGTAGCGCACTAGCGGCTTGCGGCCGGGCCTCCCCGGCGGACGAAACAGGATGTCTTCGATCTCCAGCTCCAGGCTCTTATTGGCCGGAATGCGGATCGCGTAGTCCGCGCCGCGCTCCTCCAGTGCTTCGTAGATCTCGGGCTTGGCGAAGGCGGCATCGGCGCGAAAGGTGACCTGTTTGCCTTCGGCCAGTTGGCGCTCGATCTCCGGCAACAATAGCTCATCCCAGTCCTCGGCGCTGTGCACGTTGCCGGGACGCAGCTTGGCAGCGAGGCAATCACCATGACCGTTGAACAAAAGCAACGGGTGGTAGCAGACCGACTCGAAGTGTCCGTTGTAGGCACTGCCTTCCTGTTGGCCATGGACCGGACTCTCGGTGGAGTCCATGTCCAGAACGACCCGCTCGGAGTCGTCGAACGCCTCCGCTTGCCCGACCAGCTCTCGGTTCAGCGCCATCAGCCCCAGCAGGTTCTCTTCGCTCGCCAGCATCTCCGTCTCGAAGCCGTGCAGCGTCGAGGTCAAGGCCGCACCGCGATCCCAGATCTTCTGCGAGCCGATCAAGCGAAACGTCGGGTCAGCCGACACTCGGACGGCGTCGTTGACGTCCTCGTAGCCTGCCAAGCGGCTGTAGACCGACTGCCGCAACAGATCAGCGAACGTGAACTGCTTGTTTGTGCCTTGCCGGGAGTCGGTGAGATGCTCGCCGATCAGTTTCCCGAGTCCGAGTCGCTCGTCCAACTCCCGAACCAGGATCAAGCCACCGTCGGAAGTGACGTGCGATCCCTGGAAATCGACTTTCAACGAGCCGTTGAAACTTAGCTGGAATGGCTTGGTTTGTTTTTCACCCATTGGGTGTTGGCCTCCATGGCGTCCTCATCGGGCTCTAGCCCCTATGAATAAAGACGCTCAAGGCCGCCGGAAGGTCGAGAGGTCTGAATCAAATTGGAAATGCGGGTTCAGTACAAGGGTCTATCGCCCTGAGCGCGGAAAAGAACTGCCGGAGGCTCTCCGGTCCCAACCCACAAAAATTCAAGGTGATGGCGCCCTGGGCACAGTCGGGGCAGAGTGTCTGTCCCGTTCCAGCGTCTTCACCCTCGACGCCACACAGCGTGCTGACTTGCTGAACGACTCTCCCGGCCAGTCCACGCCAAAGTGGTGATAACGTCCTTGCTTCTTCATGGCCTTTGGGTCTCCCTGGGCCTTTATGAGGAAGTTCGCAAGCCGCAACAGCAGATCTTGGACTGCGAGAGGATCCGGGACATGCGCATCCAATGCTAGGCGTCAATCACTGGCATTCTGCTGTAGGCTGAAGGTCAACCTCATCGAAGAGATCTATCGTGCGAGTGTTCAGACTGCGGAGCCACACCGAATACCGGTCCCACGTAACCCGGATGGGTGAGGAGTTTTCCCGGTACAAACAAGTGGAGAATGCACTTCCGCCGGACCCACCGCGAGATTTCCTGGTTCCGGGGTACTCATACCCGGCGGGAAAGGTCGTCAACTTCGCCGCAAGCTATCTTTACGCGGTCGGCAGTCGCGTTAACTGGCGCGAAGTGCTCATCTGCCCCGTAACGGGCCTGAACAACCGGATGAGGGCCACCGCTCACATGCTAGACATGGAATTGGGGATCCATCCCGATGACGCGATCTATATTTCCGAGCAGGTAACGCCCTTCTACACGTTTCTTACTTCGAAGTTCCCGAACGTAACCGGAAGCGAGTATCTGGGAAAGGCCACGGAATTTGGCAAGACCGATCATCGCGGTCTTCGAAACGAGGATCTGACTCACCTGACCTTTCCCGACGAGAGTTTCGATTACGTGATCTCCCTGGACTGCTTCGAGCACTTCGCAGACTTCAACGCTGCCTTCCGGGAGGCCTATCGGATTCTAAAACCCGGCGGCACGATGCTCTGGACGGTCCCTTTCAACCGTGACGAGGAACAAAATCTGATCCGCGCTCGGGTCAAAGACGACGGGGCGATCGAACACCTGATGGAGCCCGAGTATCACGAAGACCCAATAAGCCAAGCGGGCTGCCTCTGCTTTACCCACTTCGGGTGGGAAATGCTCTCCGAGGTCAAGGTTGCGGGGTTCTTCGATGCCTACGCGATGTTGTTCTGGTCTCGGCAATTCGGCTATCTGGGTGGAGAGCAGATACTCTTCGTTGCGCGAATGCCCTCCCGTAGCACTACTGTCCCATCATAAGTCAAATAGAGTCAGTTGGGTAGAAAGGGTGGGTCGCGGAAGTTGGAAGTCGAGACCCTGTAACACCTGTAGCATGGGGGTTTTCTCGAAAACGGTGACGCTGAGAATCTGTAGAATTCTGTAGAGTCCGACCTCGATGCCGTGCTGTTTGCTGAGGATCGCCACGAGCAAATAGACGATCATAGCGACCCAGATCTGCGTCTTCACCGCGTTGGCCGAGGTGCCGTAGAACTTCTTGATGCGGAGGTGTTGCTTGATCCACTTAAAGAACAACTCCACGTCCCAGCGGCGCTTGTATAGCTGGGCGATGGTGAGCGCGGGCAATTGAAAATTATTGGTCAGAAAGCGTAGACGGAGGTTGTGTTGCCTGTCCCAGAAGCGGATCAACCGAGCGGGGGCGGGATAGTCGTGGGCGGAATCCTGACCGGTTAATACGATCGTCTGATCCGAGCGCAGTCCGGTCGCTTTGTCCACGCGATGCGAATAGCGTCGACGGTACTGCATGTTCTTTCGAGTGCGGACGACAAAGAAGGCGGCCGCCGTCGTCAGCCGATACAGGCGGGCGAAATGAATGTATCCGCGATCCATGACATAGCAGGCGCCCGGCTGGGGCAGGAAATCATCCAACACGCTGACATCGCTGAGGTGTGCCGAAGTCACGCGAATAAAACTGGGAATACTGCCCCGCAGGTCCAACATGGCGTGAATCTTCAGGGCGGCTTTGCGGCGTTGGAACGGGGCCCAGGGGAACAACGACAAGCACAGATCGATGGTGGTGGAATCCAGCGCATAAACCGTTTGGTCGAGTTCCAGCCCGAGATCTTCGTGGGCGTAGAGTTGCCGGGCTTGGCGGATCAGGACCTGCGCGACGTGGGCGTAGATGCGCCAGTCGCGTTTGGCGTTGGCCTTGGCCAGCGTGTTACGGGAGATGGGGCTGCGAAAACCCATGTGGTAGAGCCGTGGTTGGACGGCGCGCAGACAGACTTCGATATCGCGCAGGCTCTCGCGGGGGGTGAGTTGGGCGAAGGCGAGACACAGGAACTGGTCGAGACAGCTAAAGCGCTGGATTTTGTAGTTTCCGCCGTAGCGCTCGACCGAACGGCGGAACTCGGCCAAGGGGAACAGATCGATCAACTGGGAGAAAACGCTGCGTCCGGCAAGCATGCCCAGCATCGTACCGCCGCCCGGCTGCCGGATCGTCGGGGCCGTGCAAATCGATTTCTCCCGAAACAGCCCCTATCACGTTGTAAAATAGAAACTTATACGGATTTCGTGATGCAACGTTGGGACAGTAGTGCTCCCGTATGGTTTTTCCTCCGCTATTTGCCCGCCTGTGGTCCCAATTAGCCCCGCACCACCGACGGTAGCGCTGTTCCTCCTTCGTTTGCCTTTGGCAACTTCTTTTGGTCGACTTCGGCATTTTGTTTTGGCTCACCCTGTGGGAATCTAGTTCTTTCTGGGGGTTTCCCCTTGTTTTGTGGGCTCCGGCCGTAGCGGAGCCCGGAGGGCGGAGCGGAGGACGGAGTCTCACAAAACGGTGCGCCCGTCCGGTCCGCCCGCTCGGCGCACGACGTCGAGCGGGAGATGCGCGAGTGCAAGACCAACCCTCACTGGACGTAGCCCATGCTCTTGAGTTTGCGCAGCAACTCCTGATCCAAGACAGCTTCCTCTGGATCCGGCATGGTCGAGGGTGCTAGAGCCGTGATCTTTAATCATCAATCATCGCTTTCAAATATTTTGCTCGCAGCGGATATTCACTGGACAAGTCGGTCTTGCCCCTTGGATCCGTTTCCATATTGAAGAGTTGCTCGTTCGAGCCGGAGACGGAATTCCAAATAAACTTCCAGGGAAAGTCGATGACACTTGCCCCGGCCTCGAAACCGTCAATCGCGTAGGAGAAGATTGTTCGGTCCCGGTGGTTCTGCTGGTTTAGGAAGATGGCAGGGAGAAGACTAACACCCTCTAGGTGCTTGGGCTGCTCGATCCCCAGGTAGTCCAAGATTGTGGGAAGAACGTCTATGTGTTGCGTCAGCTGTCGCCGCCTTTCCCCCTTCAGGCCCAACGAGGATGGCAGCTTTACAACTAGAGGAATGTTAAGAACTTCCGAATACAGAGTTCTTCCGTGTGGGACCTCAACGACGCCGCGCGGGTGTCGGCCGATCCGACCTTTCACGCGAAAGCGCTTCGGATCGCGCGCGTGAGGCTTCGCGACCCGGTAAAGCTCGCCTCGCCTCAAGTTTCCACCTGATAACCTAGGACATCGACCGCTTCTTCGTTAAGTTCATCGGCGTGCGCGTTAATGATGTTGCGGTCGCGCTTGTCGATCGCGGCTCGTTCTCGCGCTGCGAAGCTTTGACGAAGCATACCGACGGGATGGATCAAGCCGCGTTCGTCGCCGATGGGCTTACCTACGATGCCTCTCTGCGCAATCTGGAACTCGTCGGCGAGGCGGCCACCCACGTCCCGAGCGCGGTCCGTGAACGGAACCCGGAAATCTCTTGGCGCACGATCATCGGCGCACGAAACCGGTTGACTCATGGCTATCTGAGTGTGGATGACGATCTCATCTGGGACATCATCCAGAACGACGTTCCGAAGCTTCTGCCCGCGTTGCGAGACCTATTGGATACGACAAGCAAGGATCCCATATAGATGGCGAAGCGAAGATCACCCAAGACGGTTGAAACCGCCACGTGGATCCGGAGGATCTGCTCCAGGAACAGGAATTGCAGCGAGAGCGATCAGCGCTCCCGCTCGCACCACGTCGAAGTCGGCGGGCGTACCGTGGGGCGCTTTGATCAGCAACAGGTGGTTCCCCGTCTTTCGTGCGTAGCCGGTTGATGACATCCTTCGGCAGGACGACGCCCAAGCGAGTTGCCGAATGTAGGGAGCGCTTCCCATGCGTGAATACTATTTGTACTAACCTTTGCGCTGTTCCGCTTTACCACCGTGGGCGCGGACGGGGGGGGGCTTCAACGGTCCGCGGAAGGCGGGCTAGTCGTTGGCCATCGCCTGCGAGATTTCGAGCAGCTTGGCCGCCAGATCCTCGGCGCCGCAAAATGCGATCCGCAGTTCTCCGGGCCGCACCGCAATGCCGGCGGAAAGATCCTCAAGGAGGCGCTCGCGAACATTCGTCGCCGCCGGCCGCTCCAGGCGCGCGATGAGAGCCTCCCGTGACACCGCCGCGGCGTTTCCGACCCGCAGGCCCTTGAGGCCCGCCATGATCTGCCGTGCGCGGCGCTGGGGCACACGGAAGAGTTTCTCGACCGCTAGGCGGTCGAGGCGGGTGGATGTCATAGCCCGCAGGGCGTTAAAGATTTCGTCAAGTCGATGAAACCAGGCGGGTTGGGCGGGCACGGGGGGAGCTCCTGCTCTACTACATGTTAGGGAGCGATCCGGCATTATGGCCTGCCGGGGAGCGGCGGGAGGGGGAGCATATCACGCATGATAAAGGATATTATCATTCACTACAAAAAGGGGGGTAAGAGCGAAGCCCCGGAATGCGACCCTGACGGGATTCGAGGTGGTCCCCGGTGGGGGTGACGACCACGTTGACCTTGCCCGCTCCCGCTAAGCTCCGCGGCAGCGGACTGATGTTGACCTGATCTAGGCCAACTCCATGGCTTATTGTTCTTAGCTGGTGTTGGGGCTTATCCGTCTATGGCGAGGGCTCGGGCAACCGTCCCACGGGCGTGTGCTTCGAGATCGGCGTGGCGCTCGTTCTGAACATCGACGCAACGCGCCGAGAGGGCAGTGACGGGGCCGATCATGGCATCATGTTTCGGCTCCGGCTGGAAGTTCTGCGCGATCATCGGGCGATGCCGTTGTGGATCATCGCTGGCGGCTGCACGCTTGTTGGGCGCACTACACCCTCGTGGATAGCATAAATACGCCTATATGCACAATCGTATCTACTTATCGTCTTACTCACTCTTGCTCTTGATGCCGTAAGCTTGCTCGATGGCATCGAGCACCATCTTCAGCATCGTTTTATCTTCCTCAACCGACCGGGCCTTCAAGGCTTTATGAATGGACTTCGGGAAGTTGTAGGTGGCTCGGATTGTGCCTTCAGGCGGAATCCCCTTCTTCCGTCTGGTTGCCAGGGCGCTGTCGGCCCCTTTCGCCGTCACGGCACCTCCGATAAACGAGTTCTCATCAAATTTAGACTTCTGTGGTGTTTTCATCGATATAGAGTTCAAGTTCACGTGCTAGTTGACAAAGTTCTTGGGCGGCCTTGCCTGCCGGTTCCCACTCCCCTACTCCCATGCCCTCGCCGATGGATCGAGGCCAAGCGGTGCGATTCTGGAGTACGGCGACCATCAGGACGATGCCACGTTCCTTGAGTTCCACTTGAAGGCTCTGTAGAGCCTCCTTAGCGATGATCGTCGGGGTGGCTTGGTTCAGCACGACACGCGTATCGACAGGCCGGCCGGTCGTCAATTCGTCAATGACGCTGAAGATGTCCTCCGCCGCCCAGGCGTCGAAGACTGATGGCACCATCGGAATGAGGATGGTATCAGCAGCGACCAGGGCGCTTCTGAACACAGGTGCATCACGACCTCCAACATCAATGAAGACGTACTCGTAGTGCGTCGCGAGTTCCGGGAGTTGTTTATGGATGATCGGCTGGGAGATCTGAATACCGGTGAACGCAGGCAGAGAATCGTCTCTAGCGTTGAGGAACTGCAGGCTGCTGGCCTGAGGGTCAGCGTCGACCAAAAGCACCTTCTGGCCTTGTGAGGCAGCCAAGACGGCCAGATTCACAGCCAGGGTGGACTTCCCTACCCCTCCCTTGGTATTGGCGATTGCGAAAATGTGTGACATAAGAATGTAAGCTTAATCGTATGATCTTATTCTAGAAACATTCCAGAGAAGAGTCAAGCCAACGGGTGGAGACTAGCATGCAATAAGATAATAAGACGATAAGCCTATCTGTGTGGGGATCTATCGCTCGAGATCTACAGGATTCCTTGAGGTGTGAAAAACTGCCGTGATGACAACAGCATCGTCCTCGACCGTGTAAACCACGACGAAGGGGAACTTCCGCATTACTGCACGGCGAGAGCCATCAGCATGCTCCCGAGCGGAAGAAGGGAAGTCGACGATGTTGTTGACCAGATACTCGAGATGGGCAAGGAAGGAAAGGCCAAGGCCGTCTCTCTGTTCCTGATACCAGTGGAAAGCGGAGTCCCTCTCGTCGAGCGCTTCTTGGGTATAGAACAGCCTCATCCGGTCGCGAGTTGCTTTAACCTGACAAGGGCATCTTCTTCGGAGACCAAAATACTCGGGTCGGCCCGGTAGGCCTTAATTCGCCTAGTGACTTCCATCTCCTGCGCTTCGGTCAGAGAGGGAGTGGTGTTGTCGAGCAGGGTATGAGCCAACTCAATTTGGTCGGCTTCTGGAAGCGCCATCGCCTGCTTTTGTATGTCCGCTTTCGTCATTTCTTTCAGTATAGGGGTACCGCCCAGATTGTTGTAAAAATATTCTTCAAAGGGCAATGATCCCGAGACCGCGGCTGTGAAGCGTTGGGATCGAGTTTCCGGGACTTAATTAAGATGCGCGAATTAGTGGCCTCCAGCGGTGGTCTCGGCTTTACCGGCGCTGAGCGCAAGCAGATCTACAGCCGCGTCGAGCGCACCTTACAGGGGTAGCGCAGTCTCGCGCACGAGCTGATTCAGAATGGCGACGACGTCGACCCCTGTCGGTCCAAGGCATCGGCTTGCTCGTACAACTCGACGGCTTCATCGTAGGCGACTTCGACCGGTTCCGGCCCGGCAACCTGAACATAGGCAATGAGCCATTGCTTTTCTCGCCGGGTCATCCACGAGAAAGTCTCCGCGTCGTCCACCAGGCAATGCAACACGGCCCGCGTGACACAGTATTGCGGCCAGCCCGGAAGCACTACAAGCTCATGAGCGTAGCCCGCAAGCGCGGCTTGGATTGTTTCTTTGAGTGTGGGCCTTCGGGGCATGTTCTTCCTCCTTTGATGGTTTGCTGTGTTTTCCCTTCACAAAGGACAGAGGGAAAACCACAAACCTGAGAAGGGGGGAAGAGCGAACCAGGCGCGGCGGGCGCGGGAACCAGACGAGTCAACGCGAGTGACGGACGCCGAAAGCCCCAGAAGACACCGAACACCGCATTCCGGGCGGTCAGTTTGCCGGCCGTGAAGCTGTATTAGGAGCGAACCGGGAAGGATCGGAGAGCGGCGAGGACGGGCCCCGCCGCCCTCTAAATCCGCGTCCCCTAGGACTCGGCCTGCTGCTCTTCTTCCCGCGGAAGCTCGAAGAGGCGCGTGTGGGCCAGATCGGCCACTTTGGCAAGCACCAACAGGTCGTTGCGCCCAAAGCTCTGTGTACTCTTCCATTCACCAGCGTCGTCTTTGTAGAGACGAGAGAAGGTGACGTTGTGCCGCGGTTGCTCTTCGGTTCCGTTCAGCCAGATCGTGGCCTTGACGTAACCGATGCGGACTTCAGCGACGGGTTTTTGGTTAGCCATGATGTGTTTCCTCCTGTGAAGTTAAGGGTTTGTGAGCGTTTCCGCTCACCCGAGCAAGGCGGAAACGGCCAAACCCTGACGAAGGAGGAACAGCGCCGCCGAAGCCGGTGACGGGGCGGGACCGACAAGGGCAAGAGAGAGTGCCAGACGCCGCAGGCGAGGGAGCCGTTCTGGCGCGAGTCTTGCGTCGGGCCAAACCGGGTCCGGCTGCGGCCAGCGCGCAATGGCGCACCCCTTACCCGTCTTCCGGTCGGACGCGATAGGCCACAGATTAGCGCAGCGTCCGCAGCCCGGCTACCTAGAAGCTGAGCGCCAGCGCCGGTGAATGGATCGCAGCGCGAAGGGTGCAAACGGCTCCTGGCCAAAGTGAACGGTGTTGACGCGAAAGTTCAGCAGGAAGCTCCCCCGAGTCCGTTCTTTCTCGCGGATTTTTTAGCGGCGGTTTCACAAGCCGAGTCCTCGCTTCCGCGCCTGTTCCTCAAGGTCAATGAACTCCTGCCGTTTAGAGAAAGGAAAGCGGCGCTAAGCGTGAGCATAGCCCTCGCGGATAAGCGGGGAGTTGAAATTCTCGCCGCCGGCATAGATGTAGGGCAACGGCCGGCCGTAGCGGTCTTGCGCCACGTCGCCGGGACGATCAGAAAGTAGTCTTGTCCGGGACAGCTTGCTAGGTTCCCCCAGGTTGTTGAGGAGGCACTCGAGTTTTTTCTCCGTTAGGTAAAAATACCCCTTGCCGTTGATGCGACTGACCGGTTGCAAGATGGCCCAGAGGAGCGTAGGATATAAACTAGGAAGATTTGGTTTGCGGCTTCTACACCGCGTAGCTCCACTCGGGCTGTGGATTTGGCTCTACGCGGCCCCGTCGATGGTGGCGGATGAGTCGCCCGTCCACTCGCTAGCTCCTGTAGCCGACCCGGCTACAGATTCAGAGAGCGCCTCCCAGCTTGCCGAATCACCAGAGCATGCCGATGCTTCAAATGGCAGCGGCGAACCGGCGTCGGAGGGCTCCGACTCGGCTCAACAGCTCACTGAAGCTGGCGATCACTTGCTGCCGGAACCCGCGTTTTCGGCGGATTCGACCGATGGTTTGGACGCAGTGAAAGCCCTCTCCCCCGGCCCGGACCAATTCCAAGCCGTTGGTAAGGAAATCGGAGACGCAATCAGAGTGTTCCAACGCGAGACGGAGCGGCTTGGCGCTCGGGTTGGGAACGGTCGGGGAAACACGCTGGTTCAGCCTGGGAAGCTTTGGCACGGCCGAATCTACGAGCTCCTCAGGAATGACCGTCTCGACGCTGTGCCCCATCAGGTCGTACAGCGGGGAGGAGATCGGAACGTTCTGCGCCGTAACCAGTTCGGATTCAGCGTTAACGGCCCAGTCTATATCCCTACGGTTTACCGCGGGCAGCGTTCGACTTTCTTTACCTTGTCTTTTGAAGCCACTCGCGAGAGGGTTGGGAGGTCGAAGCTGGCAACCCTGCCTACCGCGTTGCAGCGCAGCAGCGACTTTTCGGACTTGGTCGACAAAGCTGGGCAGCCAGTCACGGTTTACGACCCGGCGACCACCCAGTTGAACTCCGTCTACGACCGGTCGCAGCCGGTCTCGCGCGACAACCTGGAGTATGTACGCACGCCTTTCCCGAACAATGTAATCCCGCCCACTCGCTCAGACCGGGTAGCTCAGGCGACTCTCCCGCACTATCCGTTTCCTAACGCGAACGTGGGCCCCTTTTTGCAAAACAACTACTGGGTCAACTCGCCGCAAGTCAGCACGCCGGAAGGCTTTATTCTTCGAGTCGACCGGAACGTTTCTCGGAAGCACAAACTTGCCTTGGACGTAGCCTATTCGAAAGGCTTCCATGGCACCGCCGACCTTTACCCGACGATTGGCAACCCCGGGAGGCCCGACCGTCTTTTTTCCAACCGACGAGCGGAGCTGTCCGATAGTTTTTCCATTTCACCGCGGTCCGTCTACACGGCTTCCTTTAGCGTCAACTCGTCCGGTGTTCGGACGCCGGGATTGGGCAACGAAGACCTGAACATCCCGCAGGAGCTTGGTCTCGACGGCGTCAGTGGTGGCGTCTTTCCCACTGTACGGTTCAACGAATACTTGGGGTTGGGAGGGCCGCAGGGTGCGTATCTCCGCAATTTCTGGACGACCTATGGCACCGGACATGCTCTAGCGTTGCGGCGCGGCAAGCACGCGTGGACCCTGTCTTCCTCGCTGAGGTTTTATCAGCTCAACACCTTCGAGCCCGATTCGCCGTCCGGGTCGCTGCGGTTCAACGATGATCTCACGGGTCTGCCCGGCGTCATTAACACGGGGAATTCTTTCGCGAACTTCCTGTTGGGCCACTCTTCTCGGGCGGAGGCGACCGATCTGCTGCAGCCTTCCTACTTGCGTCGCAAGTTTTGGCGCAGCCAAGTTCAGGACGAATACGAGCTGACCCCGAACTTAACCGCGACCCTGTCAGTGCGTCTCGAAGTCAGTACACCAAGGGTTGAAAAGTTCAACCGCCAGTCAACGATCGACGTCGACTCGATCAACCCGGAGAACGGACGCCCGGGCGCGCTCGTTTTCGCAGGCCGCGACGGTGCGGGAAGAGCCTTTCAGCCCTCACAAGCGCGACTTGAACCCCAGGCTGGGTTCTCGTGGAGCCCCTCTCGTAAACGCGGCACGGTCGTCCGAATGAGCGTCGCGCAGCGGTACGGCTCGATTCCTCTAAGACCCGGCCCGTTTGCCACGCAGGGTTTCAGTGCTAGGCGCACTTTCTTCTCTGCTAACGAGCAGCTCCAACCGGCTGTGGTGCTTGGTCAGGGCCTGGCGCCGCTAGGCACCCCCTTGCCGCACTTGTCACCAGCCGCTGCCAATGATACCGACGCCGATTACGTTGCCAACACCGACCGCTTGCCCCGTTACCGCTATCTCACCCTGGACTTCGAACGTCGAATGCCGTTGGGAATCATGCTTCGGCTCGAAGGCAGGGTAAGGCGAGCTGATAACTTGCTGGTCAACGGGAACGTCGCGGGAATCAATGCGGTTCCCCTTGATGCGCTGGCTTTTCGCGATCAGCTGAACGATGAGAGCTTCCGGAGATCGCTCCGGCCCTATCCTCAGTTTCAAACCGTCGACACAGGCCGCCTTTACCCCCTGGGCCGCTATCAGTCCCAGTCCGGATCGATCGAAATCGAGAAACAGGCCTCACAGGGCTTGGCTTTTGATTTCTCCTACCGGCTGCGAAGGCAGTACGACGACTACTCGGGGCCGGGAGTACAAGACTATTTCGACCGTGACGGCGAGTGGGCGTTGACACCGTGGGTACGTCCTCAACGCATGTCCCTTTCGTATTCCTACGAGATTCCCTTTGGACAGGGAAAAGCGTTCCTGCGCAGTCGGGGCTTGCTGAGCGGAATTCTCGGGAATTGGTCCGTCCGCGGGTTCACGCGCTGGGGAAGCGGTGATCCGATCGCCTTGCGGCCCGAATTCAACAACACCGGCGGCGTCGTGCCGTACCTGCGTGCCCAGGCAGTGCCCGGTGCCGACGCCCACGTCAATGACCCGGGTCCCGAACTCTGGTTCAACCCGGCAGCCTTTGTCAACCCCAGCGATTTTTCGATCGGCAACGTACCACGATCCCATCCTTCGCTCAGGAATCCAGGCTTCCATAATCACGATCTCTCCGTGAGCAAGCGTCTACCGCTGCCGAGTGAGCGGAGTCTCGATATCCTCTTCGAAGGATTTAACTTCCTCAACCACGCAAACTGGAACGACCCGGACGCTTATATCGGGTCGGCAGAGGCGCCGAATGCCAATGCGGGCAAGATCATCGGGTCGCGGGGAGGCCGCGTCGTCCAGCTCGGTCTGCAGTTCAATTTCTGAGACCGATCGCGGTACGCCGGCGCGGTAGCCGTCATTCTTCGACGTTTTTCGGAGGCATGCGGAAATCGAACTGTGTAGCGGCAGACCCCGCGGGCCCGTTGTCCCTGCAACAGGCGGCATCAGTTGAGCACGGCGAAGCAAGCGCAACGAAGTAATGGCGGGTCTATCGCGTGCTTCGACCGTCAGGTGGTGAGAAATGCGGGCTAGCTTCGTGCGCGGCGGCCGGGCGAACGCAACGACGCGCGGCGACGATTCGGCGATAAATATGCGGGCTCCTCCCTGCTCTCGCTGCTATCTACTGTTGCTGACTCTGAGTCTGTGTATTCCCCTCCAAGCTGCGCTCAAAGTTTCGGTGCGAGTCCAAGACAGTCAAGGGAGTTTCCAAAGCGACTTGCAGGCGGAAAACTTCCGCGTCCGGTTGGACAACCAAAAAGTGGAGGTTGCAAACGTCCTAACCGCGAGCGACAACTTGATCCTGTTAGTGCTTCTGGACTTGGCGGGAGATCTTAACCGCGTGGATGTCGCGCGCCGCGCACTCATCGAAGCAATCGACAACCTGGGGCCACCCCCGTATGTCGCACTCCTCCAGGCAGGGGACGGCTTACAGGTACTGGCAGACCCGACAAGGGACCACGAAAAGCTTGAGGAACTCATCTCGAATCTTCAGGTCTCTCGTTTCCCAAGCTTGCTCGAGTCCGTCGAGCGGGCTTCCACCATCGCCGACCGAATGCTGCGTGAATCCGAAGTACGGGTCGCGGTGCTTTCGATTACCGACGGGAGCATTCGTCAGTATCGCGGCGACTACTCGAATCCAGTCATCAACCCCAGTGACCGTACGGATCTCAGCCGCCGTTTCCGCGACAGAGTCATCCGGGAGAGAATCACGACAATCACGAATTCGCTGCACCAATCCTGGGCGCCCATGTTCTTCCTGCATTTGGAGAGGCGTACAAACCGCCTCGACCTCGCCTACCAAGATGGTTTGCGACAGTTCGCCCAAACAACAGGCGGGGAGGCGCTTTTCTGTAGCAGTGTTTCCGAGATTCCCGCATTCCTCAAGCAGCAGGTGGAGCGGATAGCTCACTCGTATGTACTAACCATTGCTAATCCCAAAGATATCCGAGGACGAGTCCCGCTGCGCGTGGAAGCCGGACCGAAAGTGAACGTAACCCACCGCGGTCACATTCAAGTTGCGGATTGAAAAAAGAACGCCGGTGTCCGAGCGCCTGGCCTGTGATAGCGCACAGATACCCACCCCAAGCCTCGCGGAATTGATGTATGCCGATGGCTTCTCCGATCTCGTCGAGGGTGCTTCGGGGAGCTGTTTTGAGAATGCGGTGATTGAGATCCTTGCTGAGTGTAGGGGTTCCGACAGTAACGGAGCAAAATCGCACGTTAAGGGCCGCTGTTGGGACCGCCTAGCGAGCCAGGACCTGTCGCCCTCGGTTTCTCAAGGAACCATCCGGCGCTACGTAGCGGTAGATGGTCGCCTTGGTTACGCCTAGCTCCAGGCATAGCTCGCTGACCTTCGTGTCGCGCTGCGCCATCGCTGCCTGAGCTAGCCGCACCTGCGCTTTGCTCAGCGCGTGAGGGCGCCCTCCCTTCCTGCCCCTGGCTCGTGCAGAGGCCAATCCAGCGAGGGTCCGTTCCCGGATCAGCTCTCGTTCGAATTCCGCCAAAGCCGCGAAGAGCGCGAAGACCAACTTTCCGCTGGCCGTCGTCGTGTCGATGCTGGCCCCTTGGCCGGCGAGCACCCGGATCCCGATGTCCCTGTCGTTGAGGTCCTGCACCAGGTTGACGAGATGGCGGAGATTGCGACCGAGGCGATCGAGCCTCCAGACGACGATCACGTCTCCCTGCCGCGCCGCCTTGAGGAAGGCGGCGAGCCCCGGGCGGTCCTCACGCTGTCCGGATGCTTGGTCCTCGTAGATCGCGTCGTCGCTGACGCCGGCCTCGCGCAGAGCATCCCTCTGCAGGTCGAGGCTCTGGGAACCGTCCGCCTTCGAGATCCGCGCGTAGCCGATCAGCACTGGCGTCTCCAAAACGACCGTTTCTGTGACGCCTGAGAAGGGAGCGAAATCCGTGCCTTGGGCGGTCTCACAATCGGTATCTTAAACTACGAGTCGGAAACCTTCGGCTCCAATCGGAAGAGACATCAGTGTCGGCATCTATTTTCTCAGAGACTGAGTTGGCTAGGTTGGCCGGCTTTCCCGAGGAAATTCCGAGCGATGACCTGATCAGAGCATTCACGCTGACGGGTGCCGACCGGGACCTCGTCGTCATCCGGCGGGGGGCAGCAAACCGCTTGGGGCTCGCGCTTCAGCTTTGTGCACTTCGCTACCTCGGCTTCGTTCCGCGCAATTTGAGCGCAGCTCCGCGATCCGCCGCCTGCTTTGTCGCGGACCAGCTCGAGGTCAGCCCGGACGAGATTCAATCCTACGCTCGACGCGAGCAGACGCGCCGACAGCACTTCACCGAGGTTCGGGAACCCCTCGGCTTCTCGATGCTCCGGTCACGGGACTTGGAAGAACTCGAAGCTTGGCTTGTCGAACGGGCCCTTGAGCACGATGCTCCGAAGGTTCTCTTTCGCCTCGCTCGTGAGCGGTTGCGCACCGCGAGGCTCGTCTTTCCAGCACCCGACCGAATCGTACGACTTGTCAGTTCGGCGCGCGGTCGCGCACAGGAGAGAACGTACACCCTGGTCGAGCCCTTGCTGAGCGCCGAGAGGCGAGCCCAGCTCGATGGTCTGCTCGAGGCCAAGGCCTCGAACAGCTGGTCGACCCTCAAGTGGCTCGGGCAGGGTGCTTCTGGCGAGAGCCCGGGCTCCATCAAGAGCGAGGTGGCCAAACTGGCGTTTCTCCGCCAGCTGGGGGCCCATGAGTGGGACCTCAGCGATTTGAATCCGAATCGCCGAAAGTTCTTGGCCCAAGTTGGTCGTCGTTCCACGAGTCAGACCCTCCAGCGGATGCCCGATCGCCGGCGTTATCCCATCCTCGTGGCCTTGCTTCACGAGACCACGATTGACCTCGTTGACGAGATCGTCGATCTCTTTAATCGAGCGCTGAAGAAGACCGACTCCCGCTCGCGACGGGAGCTCGAGGCCTGGCGAGTCTCGACCGCTCAGGCCACCAACGAGAAGGTCCGCTTGTTCTCACGTCTGGGATGTCTCGTTCTCGACCCGGACATCCCGGACGAGCAGCTGCGTCGACGCATCTTCGAGGAGGTCGCTTCCCGCGAACTCTTCGCGGCCGCGGTCGAGGAAACCGAGCAGCTTCTCCGTCCGCGAGACGGCTCCTATCTCGACTTCGTCGAGAACCGCTATGGCCATCTCAGGAAATTCGCTCCACTGGTCCTGAGGGTGCTGGACTTCAAGAGCCTGAAGACCGACGACCCCCTAATCGATGCAGTCGAGATTCTGAGAGAGCTGAATCGCAAGCGACGACGGCGGGTTCCCGAGGACGCGGGACTCGAGTTCGCCTCCGCCAAGTGGCGCGGCCAATTGTTGGGATCCGACGGGCGAGCCAACCGCCGGTTCTTCGAGCTCTGTGTTCTCTACCAACTCCGTGACGGCCTTCGCTCCGGCGCCATCTGGCTCCAAGGAAGTCGTCGATTCGCAGATCCCGCCACGTACCTCATCCCCAGCTCTCAGTGGACTTCTCGGCGATCCGAGGCTCTCCGGATCCTCGGTCTCGAGCAGGAACCCAGAGAGCACCTCGAAGCACTCGCCAACTCGACGGAGGCAGTCATCCAACATCTCGGTGAGACCGAGATCGCCGAGTCGGAGACCCTGCGCCTGGAGGAGGGTCGGATCGTGCTCTCGCCCGCTTCAATGGAGGAGTTGCCCGACGAGGTCGTTCAGCTGAACGCCCTCGTTGCCGAACGCCTGCCGAGGGTGGAGCTGGCGGAAGTACTGATCGAGGTCGACTCCTGGACCGGGTTCACGCAGTTCTTCCGGCACGCCGGTGGGGCTCGATCTCGAAATCCGGATCTGGTGCGCCACGTGTACGCGGCGATCCTGGCCCAGGCCTGCAACTTCGGCCTCACGACGATGGCCGACATCGCCGATTTGACCTACCGCCAGCTCGCATGGACCACGGACTGGTACCTGCGCGAGGAGACGCTCAAAGCTGCCTTCTCGGCTCTCGTGGACTTCCAGCACCAGCTGCCTCTTGCCGAGGCCTGGGGCGGTGGAACCCTCTCCTCCTCCGATGGCCAGCGATTCCCCGTTCGAGGCTCGGCGGAGAACGCGACCGCGCTCCCGAAATATTTCGGCCTCGGAAGGGGCCTCACTTTCTACACCTGGACCTCGGACCAGTACTCGCAGTACGGGTCGAAGGTCATCTCGTCTACGGTTCGTGACGCGACCTATGTCCTCGACGAGATCCTCGATAACCAGACCGATCTTCCGATCCTCGAGCACACGACCGACACCGCCGGCTACACCGAGATCGTCTTCGCCCTGTTTCATCTTCTGGGGCTGCAGTTCGCCCCGCGCATCCGGGACTTGGGCGCTCAGCGCTTGTATCGTCTCGATGCTCCTCCGCGGAAAGAAGGGGTCGCGGTTCTGCTGAAGGGATTGGTTCGGAGCAAGACCCTACTCGACAACTGGGACGAACTCCTCCGGGTGGCCGGCTCACTCAAGTTGGGTTGGGTGACCGCATCGCTCCTGATTTCTAAGCTCCAGGCCGGCGCAAGAGAGAACGTCTTGTCCCGAGCCCTCCGCGATCTCGGGCGCCTCGTCAAGACCCAGTTCATCCTAAGGTGGATTGAGAACCAGGATTATCGTCGTCGAATCCACCGCCAGCTGAACAAGGGAGAAGCCCTCCACGCACTGCGCCGCTTCCTATTCTTCGCTCACGAAGGGAAGCTACAGCGCCGTCAAGCAGATCAGCAGACGAATCAGATCCTCTGCCTAAACTTGGTCACGAATGCCATCGTCACCTGGAACACCGTCTACATGAACGCCGCCATTGAACGGCTGCGGGCCGAGGGGAGGATCGGCCGCGACATCGATCTCGGCCATCTGTCGCCTGCCCTCTACGGGCACGTCAATCCCTATGGCAAGTACCGATTCGAGATCGAGGCTCGAGCGCCAGGCCTCCGACCCCTAAGGAGTCCGGGAAACGACGCTTAGCGTGCGATTCTGCGCCGTTACTGTCGGAACCCCGAAGCCCACGATTGGGCTGTTACCACGCAAGATGCGATTGTCGAGACGTCGAACTGTGGCCAACCGTGCGGCCTCCGGGGTGAGTCGTGGATGAAAGGCGAGGGATTGGTGCCTTTGCCCCAATCAACCGGGGGGAACTCCATTCTCATTGTCGTAGCATCGGAAATCCGCCGTTCGAGGATGGGCTTGCCGATCCGAGGCGGTTTCACGGCGCCAACGACACTCCCGCCTGAAGGGGAATGCTTTCCGGCGACCCCGCGGGGCGTTCGGAACATCCGGTTCCCCGGCATCCACGGCTCACCCCGGGGGCTGTTTACGGTTTCGGATTAGGCGCATCATTTCGCAAGCGGTTACGAAAGGTGACCGGCTGCCGCGCCAGCAGGCCCGTTGTGGCGTGGGCCTCCGGCCCCGCAGCGGCCGACCTCCAGTAACCGGAGGAGCACAATTCAAAAATGGTCGAGAGATCCCCCTCAAATCTCGTAATCGGGCCGCTTCGGCATGCCCCAGGGAATGCGGGCCCAGACACGTTCGTGCAGGAAATAGGCGGCCATCTTGGCGACGCCGTCCAACGCACCAACCCCGAGGGCAATGTCCCACTGATCGGTCAGTAGAAAGGCGATCCCAGCGGTGATCAGGGATCCGAAAAACCGGTAACTGGCAGCTTTCGCAATGCTGCGCTTGCGGGCTTCCAAGGCATTCTCCCCTTTGTCGATCGAGAATGGGGTAAATCCATGCTAACACGGGATCGGCTTTGCTGAGATACTCCATCTAAGGTATTTGCTTACGAAACCCACTCGCTGAAATCCGACGGCCGTTGCAATCCACACTTCTAGGTGAACAACTGTCAGCCATGATGCGCGTTGCCTCTGCCCTGGGGAGCTATGTGATGTTTTCCCCCGGCTCGACAGTTTACAATGTCTATTCCTTATGAAGACACACCTGCTCCACACCTCAATCGAAAGCGTCGAGGCCGACGCTGTCGCCGTCGTCCTCTTTGAGGCATCCGATGATACTCCCCCCGGGGGAGACTATCACTCACTGACCGGCGGCCTGATTACGGAACTCTACGAATCCAAAGAGTTCACCGGGAAAGCTCTTGATACCGTTCTGATCCATCGCCCGGCCGGATTCAAGGCCTCGCGTTTGCTACTGGTCGGAGGCGGCAAGCCGGCCGAGTTCACACCACCGAAACTGCGCCAAGCTGCCGGAACCGCGCTGAGATTTCTCAAGCCCAAAGGGGTGCGCCGGTTGGCGATGGCTCCCGCCGGGGACTTTGCGGATGCGGACCAGGTCCAGATGCTCGTCGAGGGTGCACTCCTTGGCGACTACGAGCCCGATGCTTACAAAACAGAGGACAAGGACGACGAAAAGCGCGTCGACGAGCTTATCGTTCTGGCCCCCTCCGAGCACCAAGATCAACTTGACCTCGGATCGGCGATCGCGGACGCGCAGAACTTCGCCAGATTCCTCGCCAATGAACCAGGCAACCATTTGCCTCCAACCGTTCTGGCGGAAAAGGCCGTTGAGATGGCTGACGCCGCCGGCCTGGAAGTGGAAGTCCTAGACACGAAGCGGCTGACGGAGCTTAAGATGGGCGCGCTGCTTGGGGTGGCCCAGGGCAGCGCGCAGCCGCCGGTACTTATCGTCGTTCGATACCGTCCCGAAGAGCCGTCGTCTGGCGATTCTCACCTAGGACTCGTCGGCAAAGCCGTCACGTTTGACACAGGGGGCATTTCATTAAAGCCGTCCCCCGATATGGACCAGATGAAGTATGACATGGCGGGCGGCGCCGCCATGCTTGGCGCCATGCAGGCCATCGCTTATCGTAAGCCCCCAATCCCTGTCACCGCCCTGATTCCTTCCGTCGAAAACATGCCGGGATCCCAAGCCCAGCGTCCCGGGGACGTGGTCACCACCATGTCAGGCAAGACCGTCGAGGTGCTCAATACCGACGCGGAAGGACGCCTCATCCTGGCCGACGCTCTCACCTACGCGCAGCAACAAGGCTGTACCCATCTCATCGACGCGGCAACCCTCACGGGCGCAATCGTCGTTGCGCTAGGAGACGTTAGGGCCGGTGCCTTTGCGAACGATGATTCTTGGCGGGATAAAGTCCTGGCTTCGGCCGAGGTCGCCGGCGAAAAGATATGGCCGATGCCGCTCGATGAGGAATACAAGGAGAAACTGAAAAGCGTGATCGCCGACCTCCCGAACATCGGGCCCCGCTGGGGCGGCGCGGTTACGGCAGCGATGTTCCTCAAGCAATTCGCCGATCCCACCCCCTGGGTACACCTCGATATCGCCGGCACAGCCTGGCTGGAAGAATCTAAACCTTACCTGCCGAAAGGTCCCACTGGTTTTCCGGTTCGCACTTTTGTCGATGTGGCGATGAAGCTCTAGCGAAGGTCAATCAGTGGCGACCGCCACTCTTGGCGGTCCTAGTTTCGAGTTCGACCGGCAATCCTGCCGGTCCTGAGAGAGAATGAAGAAACTCTAGCCCGCATTTCTCACCACGACCGCGGTGGACGAGGCGAAAGGCCCGGCGGCCTTGGCGCGCGGCAACACTTCGCGCACACCGCCCAACGTACAGTCCGTCCGCAAGCGGGCGCGATGAATCGCGCCCCTACATCTCTGATGGCGAGCATTTGCTTCCACCCCTCCCGACCCCTGGTGAGAAATGCGGCCTAGGGTCCTGCAATCCCGCTGGTCTGAACCACCACCACCTTCTGCTCGCCCTGGCAAGATCGAACTCTCGCCTCACTAACCCATTTACCCGACAGACGGGACGGCTGACTTGCGCGTAATATCGAAAATAGCGATGAAAAAACTCCTGCTGGTGGTCCCTGTGATAGTTGTTGCAGGCGGCCTGGGCATTTGGCTGTTTGCCCAACAGTTCGATCCACCCCCAGTGCCACCGACGGTCTCGGTAGCGGAAGACGCTCTCGCCCTGCCAGGGATGTTTGGACTGGCCCACGTCAATGTCGAATATGCAGCCAGCCTCCAGGAAGCCATGCTTGGCCCGCCCGATCTGGGAGCACTCCTTACGCCGGCATTCGAAGACGATTCAGGATGGAACGCACTCCGAAGCGAGGGGTTCGACCCACACGAGGCGCTGGATCACATCATAGCGGCAGTCCATCTTACTAACGAAGGTGTGGGCGCCGCGGCTGTCATGTTGGGTGATTTCCCGGTAGACCTCGCCACTCGCGTTCTCCGGGAGCAGTACTCTTCGGAACCAACCACCCTGAGCGGCGAGCCCGGCTATTTGGTCACCTGGAAAGACTCAGATACCTGTGAAATCAAGGGCCCCGCGGCGCTGCACCTCACGGAGAATCGCATCGTTTTCGGTACCCCGTCCGTGGTCGAGCAGGTTGTCGCACGGCTGAGTCAGACGGCGCCCTCCGCGCAGGACCTAGGTACGTGGAGGTCCTTTCGACAGGATAGAGTCGCAAGTCTGACGTTGCTCGGCGTCCCGCCGGAAGCAAGCGACGACATCGAAAACCCGTTCGCGAAAGCGGGTGCCAAGAAAATTCAAGAAGCGCTGGGCCAAGTCGAAAGCTTCTATCTGGCTGCGGGGGCCGCCGTGTTGCCCCCAAGTGTCAACCTCACTAGCGAGATGCACGCGAGCACGCCCGAATGGCCTAGCGTCACGGAGAAGGCGTACCGAGATTGGGAGGGCAAGTTTGAGCAAGACTTTGCCGAAGATCTCCCCACACTAGCGCGACTTGTCGGGCATTTGACCGTCCAAGCCGACGGCAACCGCCTCTTGGCGAGCCTCTCGCTGGGCCGCAACTTCGCGGAAAACTTGGGAGAAGTCGTTGCCGAGGGGATCCGGCTAGCATTTTCCGGTAGCGGTCTGAAGACGACCCAGCAGCATGAGGCGCAAGAAGAAGAGAAGATCCTGCAGCCGGAAAAGGTCACGAAGTTCGTTCCCAGCCTATCTCATGACGACCTTGCAGATTTTGACCAAACGAAGAGCTTCGCCCGCGAGCAAAGCGAGTTTTCGGGCCCCTTCTCCGTCTCGATTCGGGCGGTGCGTTTGTGGAAAACGGACGCGAGCGTCCGGGAAATCGAGATCGAAGCTTCGAGCGGCGAGATCCAGAACATGGGCATCGACAGCATGCACGACGTTAAGGGACAGCCGCGATCCCAACTCGTTGTTACACAGATTCAAGGAGCGGAAGGCGCGAACCTGATGCGGGAAGAAACCTGCGGGAAAGACCGCAATCATTTAGGTGCCGAGCTGGCGCCCCGCGACGGCATGAGATATGTCGACGGCAAATGGTTTCAAGTGCCCGAAGTTCACGGCAAGAAGACCGTTCGTTTGAAGGAAGGCGCTCGCCTCAAAGATGTTCAGAGTCTGGAAGGCCACGTCCGGCTTCGCCTGCCGACGCGAACCGAAGTCAGGCGCGTCGAAGCCCCGTTTGAAGGCAAGGTCGTTGAAACGGACGATGTGCGACTGAAACTGGTCCCAGGTAGGGCGGATGACGTGAAGTACGAACTCAGCGGGCAAGCCGATCGTGTGCTCGCCGTTCGCGCTCTTAACGGCAAGGGGGAGTACTTGCAATCGGCGGGCAGCTCCGCGTCGCCCCGCTTGCTGGGCCGTGGAAAGTCAGTGACGAAGAGTTTCAAAGGTCAACCCAAAGCGGCGGAAATCATCATCGCCGTGGAAGAAGCCGAGCGAGACTACCCGTTTACACTCCAGTCACTCGACATGGCTGCTAGCCACACGATCCTTTCCGAATCCCCGGCTGTGCCGCCCATGGACGGCGCGCAGTTCGCCGCCAAATTTGCGTCGTCCACGTACGACGCTCCCTGCGAAGAAAACAAACCGGAGGCAAAGGCGGGCCCGTTTGTAGTCTGCACCCTTCAGTTCAGGCGTCTCTGGGGAAGCCAACTTTACAATCGCCTACGCGTGCTCGCTCCGCAGTCCGAAGTGCTGGAAGACAACCCGTCCGCACTCGAGATCGTGGTCGAATCCGTTTACGTTGAAACGGAAGACGGGATGCGAAGCTTTCCCGTTGACATGAGCGAGTATGCGACGCTGGCAGGATCCTCCGGGCGGAATCATCTGCGGGCGGACCACGCTCTTTCCGGCGAATCTCCGGATGGACTCAGTCCTGACGAGCTTAGCGGTATGCGAGGGAAGCTCATTGCTCGCTTGCCGAAACGCCTCGCGCGGGTCACCCTCGACGTTACTGAACTAGGTATGAGCGCAAACCATCCCAGTGGACTGGAGGCCCAGCTGGTCGAGATATCCGGGTCTTCGATCCACCTAGATTTGACGGGGGCAAGGGACCGCCTCGTTCAGTTTGTACCGAGGGATGCTGACGGTAAACGTCTGCGCGTGATGGCCCCCAATCTCACCGCGGTCAAAGACGAAGCGGACAGATGGAAATGCCAGCTGACCGTCTACGGAAAGCCCCACTCCCTCGAGATCGTCTTCGCCCTAGAGCAGGATCGACTGGAGTACCCTTTCGATCTGCCGATCAGCAAATGAGCTGAGCGCGAACCGCGGCAGACCTTAGGGTGTGCGTCGGTACTGACGAAAAGGTGTCCTAGGTCGAATCCTCCACAATTGCGTCCTGCCGCCTCGATTCAGTCCTATATCTCGGTTTCACTGCGAACTGTGTCGAAATTACCCCAACCCACTCCAGTAAAATAAGGGCGATGGGTGAAGCGCAAACGCCCGCGCCGGCGCGCGTTCTGATCGTGGATGACGAGCAGGACCAACGAAACGGTTTGGCCACCCTCGTCTCTTCCTGGGGTTTCGCTGTTGAAACCGCCTCGGACGGGCAGGAAGCCCTCGAAAAGCTGGGATCCTTCCGTGCTCACGTCATATTGACCGACCTCAGCATGCCGCGCATGGACGGTTTCGAGTTGCTGCGGCGCCTTGCGGTTGACGGTCCCCGGCCGTCCGCCATCGTCCTAACCGCTTTCGGCAGCATCGAGAATGCCCTCAAGACCGTCCGCGACCTCGGCGCGTTTTGGTTTCTGGAGAAACCAATCGACGCGAACGCGCTTAGGGTCCTGATCAACCGCGCCGCTGCCCAAGGACGTCTGACCGAAGAGACCGACCGCCTCCAGCGCCAGTTGAGCTATCGAGGGTTGCTTGGAGGACTGGTCGGGCCGTCGCCGGCCATGCAGGAAGTCTTTTCGACCATTCGGCAGGTCGCACCCAGCAAGGCTGCCATTCTTGTCACGGGCGAGAGCGGCACGGGCAAGGAGCTAGTCGCCCGCGCTGCGCATGACCTCAGCCCCCGCAAGGGCAATCCCTTTGTGGCCATCAACTGTGCCGCGTTGCCGGAATCCCTGATGGAAAGCGAACTGTTCGGTCATGAAAAAGGGGCTTTCACAGGTGCCGTTCAGCGTCGTGCCGGGTGTTTCGAGCTGGCGAATGGCGGCACGCTCCTGCTCGACGAAATCGGAGATATGCCGGTTGGCACCCAAGCTAAGCTTCTGAGAGTCCTGGAAGACTCCCGGGTGCGTCGCCTGGGCGGAGATAAAGAAATCGAGGTCGACACCCGAGTCATCGCGGCGACCAACAAACCCGTTGACGACGCCGTCGCCAAAGGTCAGATCCGAGAAGATCTTTACTATCGACTCAACGTTTTCCGTATCCACTTGCCTCCGTTGCGCGAGCGCATGGAAGATTTGTTGCCGACGGCCGAGGCTCTCGTTGAGGGTCTCAACAAGAAGCACGAATGCCGGGTGGTCGACTTTCACCCCGATGTGATTGAGAGATTCCGAGATTACCATTGGCCGGGCAACGTCCGCGAACTTCGTAACGTTCTGGAGCGCGCCGTGATCTTGGCGGGCGAAGGCACGATCCTACCCTCGCACTTGCTGGGCAGCCTGTCTGCCCCGGGTGAAAAGGCTGCCTCCGTCGAAACGGCCGATCCGAATGTGGTCCGGCTGCCCGTCGGCACCAAGGTGCGGGAAGCCGAAAAGGCACTGCTCTTGCGGACCCTCGAGCACACAGGCAACAACAAGACCCGCGCTGCCAAGATTCTTGATATTAGCCTCAAAACCCTGCACAACAAGTTGAAAGAGTATGGGACACACTGACTATCGGGCGTGGCGCAGCGGCTGTAGCGCTCGTTTTCACCGTGCAGCTTCCACACTCTTCTCGACGACCAAGCAATCATGTCGCTGAGAACGCGTCTTCAGCTATCGATCGTCGCCCTGGTGGTGACGGTTGTGCTGGCTCTTTCCCTGCTCCACATCCATGGCGTGGTCGAATCTCGCTTTCGAGACGCCTTGGAGCTCGCGAACATGAATGCTACGCAGGTCGAGAGCTTCATTCTCCAGATCGTCAACGAGCAGACTCCTAGCTGGCAGCCTCCCCCGAGAAGCGACCAAGAAGTCGAGCAAATCTGGACGGAGATCGTCGAACAGGACGCCGGGTTGTCTACGTTGCTTCAAAAACTCGTCGGCAGTTCCCCTGTTATTGTCGAAGCCGTCGTCAGCGGGAAGAACGATCGCGTCTTGGTCGGTTCTTTTCCGTCCAAAGGGGGCCAGAAGATCGATCCCCTGCCCCGTTTCGAAGACTTCGAGGGAAAGCCTTTGTGGGTCAAACTCGAGGAAGTCTTGGCCAGCAATCAAGACTATGAAGTGACGCGGAATCTCGGCATGCTCGAGCAGCAATCACCGCTGTTCACCGTTCGCGTGATCTTATCGTCGGTCCTGCTTCGAAGTCAGGTCATGCCACAGATGCGGGATCTCGCGGTCGTCTCCGCTGTGTCTCTGCTCCTGTCGATCCTCCTGGCTTTCCTCGCCTCCAGGATCGCTTCCCGGCCGCTGGCCAGAATCAGCGACTTAATCGATCGCATCAGCCGCGGCGAGGTCCTGGCAGACCGCGGCTCCTCACGAAGTCCCGCCAGGGAGGTAGCCGTTGTCGAGTCCAAGCTCAGCCTGCTCGGTGAGCAAATGAGGGACGTCCAGGCCGACCGCACGCAATTGCAGGCCAATGTCGACCAGTTGCTCGCGAGGATGGAGGACGCCGTCCTGTTATTCTCGGGGGCCGCTGGGAGATGATGGGAGCGCCGATCGAAGAGGTGTTCCCTGATTCAACCGACCTCGGAGCACTGGTTCAGAGCGCCGTGCACCTCCGGCGAGCGGTGGCAGACTCTCCGGTCACACTCGATCGAGACGGAGATCCCCCCCTGCATCTGTTGGTCAGTGTTGAGGTTCTCGAGCAGTTTCCCACCCACGAACGAGTCGGCACACTCGTAACGCTGCGCGACGCAGATCCCAGACGTGAACTCGAATCGCAATTGGATATCTCGAACCGGCTCGCGTCCATAAGCCGACTCACCGGCGGCGCAGCCCACGAGATCAAGAATCCCCTGAATTCCATCGCTTTGCATTTGGAGGTATTGAAGTCCAAGTTGGATGGTTCCTCGGAAGCGGTCCAGGGCGAGATTCAAGTCATCGCCCGCGAGATCACTCGGCTCGACCGCGTCGTGAAGAGCTTTTTGGATTTCACCCGTCCCGTGGACCTTGATTTCCAGCATCTTGATCTGGTGAAACTGGTGGAAGAAGTCGGCACCCTCGTTGCTCCAGACGCCAAACGGCGAAACGTCGAGATCGTTATCCGAAATGAAGTCGACTACGCCCCGGTCAAGGGTGACCGTGATCTCCTCATGCAAGGGATTCTCAACGTTGTCGTGAACGGCATTGACGCTATGCCGGAAGGCGGACCGCTGGAAATCGGCGTTCTTAGGGGCGGTTCGGAGTGGTTGGTGACCGTTAGAGACGAGGGAGGCGGAATACCAAACGAGATACGCGACAAGATCTATAACCTGTATTTCACTACCAAAGGGCGCGGCTCCGGCATAGGACTAGCCATGACGTTTCGGGTCGTCCAGCTACACGGCGGCACAATCGATTTCACCAGCGATCTCGGCAGAGGGACGGAATTTCGTCTACGGCTCGCAGCTTCTAAGGAGCCCGAAGGTCAGTTGCTTCCCTCAGGTTCCAACCGTTTCGCGGAGGCGGAATCGAGCCGCGTTAACAACCGCACCACACCTGCTACTGACGCTCCGTAGATTGAAAAAAAGGCTGCGCGATCATCATGAGTCCTCGAACAAGAGCCCACGGCTTTCGGCTAGGACCAGCCAGGGTCACCGACCGAGCGGTCAAAAGAGAGGAGATCGTTGTTCGAAATATCAGTCGACCGCAACGTGTGGGAATCCGCCCGGCGCTTCCGTTTCTCATTTCTGTCCTGTTGATTCTGGGAGCATCCTGCCAAAAGAAGGCTGACGTCGGGAAGCTGCCTGCTTCACCACTCCCACCGGGACCCACAGTAGCGGAGGCTCCGCCGGTACCGGCGGAACCAGTGTCGGAGCCTCAGACACAAGATCAGCTGGCGCCTCCGCAGGAGATCCCCGCTGGGGCAATGCCTCGACAAGGGGATCCTCTGGCGCTGGCCGATGATCCAAGACGACAAGATCCCAGTTTATCCACGGAAGCGGGGGACGTCACCGAACCAATGCCGACTGACGGGGCCGCGGCTTCATCGGGCAGCAAGCCTCCCCGCGCATTTCCGCAGCTCGGAAAGATCCTGTCGGCCGACCAACGGCGAGCCTACGACCGCGCTATCGAGCAGAGCATCCAAAGTGTGCGGCAAACTCTCGCTCGCATTGTCGATCAAAACCTAACGCCCGACCAGACCAACACTATACGACGAATTCGTGGTTTCGTTAGCCAAGCAGAAGCCGCCCGTAAACGAGACCCTGCGATCGCCAAGAGTCTGGCAGACCGGGCTCAGTTGCTAGCTCAGGACCTCGCTCAGTTCTTGAGGTAGCGACACTCAAGTTTGACTCGGCCAAGCGGCCCTCGAGGAATCAAGCCAAGCCACCCAGAAGCTTCATGTTGGAATCAAAGAACAAGACGACCGGCGCCGAGGAATCCTCATCACAGTTTCCGGCGACCCAACCTACGACGGAAGGCTCGACGCTACCGCTCCTCGCGAGAGCCACCCGGTGGAAACCCGCCCTATTGGGACTGGACATCGGCTCGGCTACGATCAAGGCAGTGTTGCTCCATCGCCCCTACGGGCAAATCACACTCAAGGAGGCGGGCATCGTTCCCACGCCCCCCGAAGCTGTTACAAACGGAACCCTAACCGGTGGAATTGAGGTCGCCTCGCACATTCAACGCCTCCTCACAGCGTTCCGGATCCGGGCGCGCCAGGTCGCAGTTGCGGTCGGAGGCGACAAAAGCTATTGCCAATGTGATTCCGTGTCTGACAAAGATGGTTTGGGGCTCGACGAGATGGTCCGGAGGGCCGCTGCAAAGGCCCTTCCCTACCCTGTCGAAAACGCGCTGCTCGACTATCAGCCCATGGGAGCCGATCCGGACAGCGCTCCATCGGAGGTCTTCTGGGTCGGTGCTGCGGCGGAGCAAGTGCAATGGCTACGCGAGACTGTGGTGCTGGCCGGTAAAAACCCTGCTCTGGTCGACGTCCAAGCTTGTGCTTTGGCCAACGCTTTCGCGCACGGCCACGAGCCAGACCCCAACTCACCCTGCGTTCTGCTGCACGTCGGCGCCTCGCACATGATCGTCTGCCTGATGCTTGGACGGACACTTCGGTTTGCCCGGCACGTTTCCATCGCCCAGCGTCAGATGACCATTGAACCGAGTAGCTTGTCCGAGCGCGTTATTGCCCACGCAGACAGGTTCTGGGAGAAACTTACGAAGATTGCCGCTCCCAGTCCCCTGCAAGCCATCTATCTTTCCGGCGGCGCGGCTGGTAGCAACTGGCTCGAAGAAGCCGTTCGAGCACGAATGGGCCTTTCAGTGCACCAGCTCGATCCGATGCGGAATATCTCTTATTCCCCGAGCAGCGACGCCGGTAAGCTAGTAGTTGAGCACAAGGACGAGATGACACTCGCCATAGGATTGGCCCTCCGCGGTTTCCCGGACCCATGATAGAGATTGACCTGCTGCGTCCTCGGATCAAGCCCGGCTGGCAAGCAACGCTCGAGCCACGCGGCTGGTCAGCCTTTGTTTCTAAACGCGAGCTTGTCCTAGCTGTCGTATTCTTGGCGCTAGGCTTCTCGGTCCTGCGCCTCGGGTTCGGGCTCTTCGAGCTCGAAACAGGCGTGATAGACGACCAAGCGTCGAGCGTGCTCGCCAGCCCCTCGCCGTCAGGGGATCTTGGCGCGGACACCGAACCCCTGGGCGAACCCGTAACTCTTGCAGGGGAAGCCGGAACACCCGTCGATCCTGCCGCGGACCCACTTCCCACGGAACCGGCTCCTGGGCCATCATCTCTCGAAACCGTAGCCGGCTCGCCTTCCGAGCCTGCAAGCTCACAGCTGGGTTCGCCAGACCCTGAACCGCCCCCAGAAGAGCCTCTCGCCTCCCCCTCTGGTGGCGAGCTATTGCAGCTCCGGCAGGTGACCCAGGGTGACATTGTGCAGGTCGTTCTCCTTGGTAATGGCAGACCAACCTACACCACATTTCGAATCGGCAACCCAAACAGAGTAGTGATAGACATCCCTGCCTTCCGGGTCGCGATTCCCCTCGGCCAGAGATCGCAGGCCATCTCCGACCCTTCCATAAAACGTGTCCGCGTCGGACAACATCAAGTGAATCCGCCGCTAGCCCGAGTCGTCTTCGATGTGGTTTCCTTCCCCAAGGTGGACATCTCCTCCCAAACCGGCAGCTTGAGGATTCGGCTTTCACCGGCCGTCGAATGACACCTGCCACCGAAACCAAGCATCGGCAACCCGAAACGGAAGGGCGATCCCGCCTGAGTGCGTTGCGTACCGCCATGGCCCGGGGCGGGCACGAGCATTTTCTGGTCGCCGGACTCGCGAATATCCGTTACCTCACGGGGTTCACGGGAGGCCTCGGTTATTTGGTAGTAGATCCCGAAAGCGCGTTCCTCTACGTGGACGGGCGCTACGCTACACAAGCAAAGCAACAGACCACAGACGTCGAGATCGTAGTGGCCGCCGACGGGCCGCTATCCGCGGTTACCGACGATATCCGCAAGCGCCGCATCCGGCGCCTGGCCTTCGAGCAAAACCGCGTCTCGTTTGAGACGTATCGCTGCCTGCGGGAAAGCC
The DNA here is from genome assembly GCA_965222095.1 of Bryobacterales bacterium. GTDB lineage: Bacteria > Acidobacteriota > Terriglobia > Bryobacterales > UBA6623. The sequence continues at coordinate 498,212 of CBDCTD010000001.1, read as the reverse complement.
TTCGCGGCAGACGCCTCGAGCCGCTCAGTGGCATCGTTGAAGAGCTGCGACTGATCAAAAGCCCGACGGAGGTCGAGCTGATTCGTCGGGCCGTCAAGTTGAACTCCGAAGCCTTTGAGCGAGCTTGCCGGCAACTCCGACCCCCATGGACAGAAGCGCGCCTCGCGGCTGAGATCGAATACCAAATGCGACGCCTCGGCGCCGACAGGGCGGCGTTTGACACCATCGTTGCCGGCGGGGAGCGCTCCTCGCTGCCACACGCCCAACCGACCCGCCACCGACTCGCCCCGCAGGCCCTCATCGTCGTCGATCAGGGTGCTATACTCGATGGCTATACGAGTGACATGACTCGTATGTTGTGCCTCGGGCGCCTGGATGCACGAGCCAGGACGATTTTCAAAGCTGTCCGAGAGGCTCACTCCGCGGCTCTGGCCGCAGTTCGGTCCGGTATCAGAGCCAAAACCGTGGACCGCAAAGCCCGCCAGGTGTTGCGCCAGTTCAAGCTCGACAAGGCCTTTACCCACTCGACGGGACATGGACTCGGTCTTGAGATTCACGAAGGACCACGCCTCGGGCCCAAGCAGGATACGAGACTAGCCGCCGGTATGGTCGTGACAATCGAACCGGGTGCTTACTTGGAAGGCGTCGGCGGCGCGCGTCTTGAAGACGTCGTCCTCGTCAAGCGAAACGGTTGCGAGATCCTGACCCCGACATCCCGCGAACTTCGGCAGTTTTGATCCCAACGTTGCCTCACTTCAAAGTGAAGCAGAACTCGGCCATTCCATGAACCTAAGACAGATCAAAGCCCTGATCGACACCGCCATCGAAAAGGACATAGCCGAGCTCGAATTCGAAAAGGGAGACGAGAAGCTGCGCATCCGCCGTTTTCCGCGCAGCGGACCGTCAGACAACCCCAACTCGCCGCCCTACGTAGTTGTGGCTGCCACCCCTCCCTCGATTGCCGAAGCCGCTCAACCGCCGCCCGTAGCGCGGCCGAGCAACCCTGTTTCCACAGAAACCCCTCCCCCGGCGCCGTCCACCGACGAGTCCGCGGACAAGGAGGAGGATTTGGTCATGGTAACGGCCCCCATCGTGGGGACTTTTTACGAGGCGTCGTCTCCCGACGCACCCCCGTTCGTCGAAGTGGGCGACAAAGTCGAAACCGGCCAGGTGCTCTGCATCATCGAGGCCATGAAACTGATGAACGAGATTGAAGCTGAAACCGGCGGCGTGGTCGTCAAACGATTCGTCTCTAACGCCCAGCCGGTCGATTACGGCGCCGCGCTTTTCGCTCTTAAGCCCAACGCGTAAGGACGGTGAAAAAATGGGGGCTGTACCGAGCGCCACCCGCATAAGCTTCTTGGAATCAATGGCTAAAATCGGCGCGAAGTGGGCTGTCCCCGATTTTTTCACAGCCCCATAAAGCCTCAGGCTCCTATGTTCAGGAAACTCTTGATCGCCAACCGGGGTGAAATCGCCCTCCGCGTCATCGCAGCGTGCAAGGATCTCGGGATCCGCACGGTAGCCGTGTACTCGGAAGCCGACCGCGGCTCGCTGCATGTGCGCTATGCCGACGAGGCCCTCTGCATCGGTCCACCGCGCAGCACCGAGAGCTACCTGAATGTGTCACGGATGATCAGCGCCGCCGAGATCACCGATGTCGATGCCATTCACCCCGGCTACGGCTTCCTCGCCGAAGACGCCAGTTTCGCCGAGGTCTGCGAGGTTTCGGGCATCACCTTCGTCGGGCCGAAACCGGAACAGATTCGGCTGATGGGCGATAAGGCCCAAGCACGCCGCGCGGTGAAAGAAGCGGGACTACCCGTCCTGCCGGGAACCGACGAACCGCTGGAATCAGTCGAAGACGCCCACCGGTGGGCCAATGACATTGGCTTTCCAGTAATGATAAAGGCCGCTGCCGGCGGTGGCGGCCGGGGGATGAGGGTCGTCCACAACTCCCGTCAACTGCCCGAGCTTTTCCACCAGGCGCAACATGAGGCCGCCGTCAGCTTTCAGTCCTCCGAAGTCTACCTTGAGAAGTTCATTGACCGGCCCCGTCACATCGAGTTTCAGGTGCTGGGCGACAACCATGGTCGAGTGATCACGCTCGGCGAACGAGAGTGCTCTGTCCAGCGCCGGCACCAAAAACTGCTCGAAGAAGCGCCCTCTCCTCGTCTCGACCAGGAAACACGCGATCGTCTCGGTACCCAGATCGCCCAAGCATTGTCCAAGGTCGGATACTCGAACGCAGGAACCGTCGAGTTTCTAATGGACGGCAGTGGCGATCTCCACTTCATCGAGCTCAACGCGCGCATCCAAGTCGAACATCCCGTCACGGAACAAATCACCGGCGTCGACTTGGTGAAGAGCCAGATTCTCCTCGCTGACGGTGAGCATCTGTCCTCGGTTGTTCCCGAAAAGATCGACATTCGCGGCCACGCCATTGAATGCCGCATCAACGCCGAAAACCCCGAGACCTTTGCGCCCTCGGCCGGACGCATCTCGAATCTACTAATGCCAGGTGGCATTGGGATCCGCGTTGACACCGCGGCCTACCCGGGTTGGTTCGTACCGCCCTACTACGACTCGCTGATCGCCAAGCTTATCAGCCACGGCCGGGACCGTACCGAGGCCATTACTCGCATGCAGCGGGCGCTCGACTTCTTCCTCGTCGAGGGCATCCACACCTCGATCCCCCTGCACCGCCGCATCATGGCTGATTCCGACTTTTCCCTCGGCAACTACGACACCCACTTCATCGAGCGCCTCATCGAAGAGCGCGCCTCCGCACCGGGTCCCTAACTGGGCCGCGGAGGCCGAAGCCTCCCCAGCAGCGCCCAAATCAACCGCGCCGTGTGCTCCATCGGCTCTTCCAGGTTCACGGCCCTCCGCTACAGCTGATCGCGATTCACATCGATGTAACCGGTTTCTGCTCCCTTGCCACGCGATCCCGCTCAGCGCCGATTCAAACATTCTCATTCCTTTTCGTTCCTGAACACAGGGGTTTTTCGCCGATCCTCGCGGTCGCAGCTCTGATTCGCCCGTCGCGATGTGTCCGCCACTAGCAGAAGGGTGTGTGAAAAAACCCGGGACTGTCCCAAGCGCCATGCAAGGACGGGGCGCTTTATCAATGACTTGCGAGAGGCGCAGGGACTGTACCCAGGGTTTTTTCACACACCCAGGCATCTAGTGCTTACTATCATAAATAACCGTATGTATGAGACAATGCGGCATGGCAAGAATAGCCACGCGTATCAGACTCAGTACTGGGGAACGCCGGACGTTGGAGGGCTGGGGACGCGCGCACAAGAGCGAGCGCCGTGCGGCGGACAGAGCCCGGATCATTTTGTTGGCGGCGCAAGGGATGTCGAACCGGGAGATCGCCGCCCAGTTGGGCACGCGGGCCGCACGAGTGTCGAAGTGGCGTACGCGCTTCGCTGGCCAACGACTGGCCGGTCTGGCGGATGAAACGCGACCCGGCAAGCCGCGGCGATACGACGCTGACACCGAAAAACGCATTCTGCAAAAGCTGGACGACACGCCGCCTTGCGGACAGGCGACCTGGACGGCTCCACGGCTGGCCGCGGCGCTGGGCGATGTCAGCGACCAACAGGTCTGGCGCGTGTTGCGTCGGCGCGGCATCTCGTTGTGCCGGCGGCGTAGTTGGTGCCTCTCCACCGATCCCGAATTCTCGCGTAAAGCCGCCAACATCGTGGGACTCTATCTGCACCCGCCTGACAACGCCATCGTGCTGGCGGTCGACGAGAAGCCCAACATCCAGGCCCTGGAGCGCGCCCAGGGTTGGCTCAGACTGCCCGACGGCAAGGCTTTGACGGGTTTCTCGCACGGCTACAAGCGCCACGGCACAACGACCTTGTTCGCGGCCCTGGAGGTCGCCACCGGCCACGTCACGGCCGGGCATTACCGGCGCCGCAGACGGCGTGAGTTTCTTGACTTCATGAATCAACTGGTCGATCTCTACCAAGGTTTTGAGTTGCACGTCGTACTGGACAACCTCAACACCCACAAACCGAAACGTGATCGCTGGCTCAAACGCCACCGCAAGGTGCACCTGCACTACACGCCCACCTACGCCTCCTGGCTCAACCAGGTCGAGATCTGGTTCAGTATTCTCAGCCGTAGAGCGTTGCGCGGGGCCAGTTTCACCTCCCCTTACGAAGTACGCCAGGCCATCGACCGCTTCGTCCAAGCGCACAACAAAAACGCCGCCCCGTTCGAATGGACCAAGGCTAACGTCCAGCAGCGACCCCTTTCTCATTCATACGCTAATTTATGATAGTAAGCACTAGCGTAGCGTGACTTAGCCGCTTCGGGGGATGAAACTTATCTCCCGCAGGGCGATTTGATCTCGGCCCGGGACGTGGAAGCCGAAGCGGCCTCGAGTAAATCCGGCGCCGGAGTGCTTCCACTCGTCGAGAAGAACCGACTGCCCGTTTTGTTGCGCTCGCTGAACGATCGAGTCGCCGGTGACCTCGATATGGACGGTGACGAACTCGTTGGGGTGCAGGTCGTGACGAAGCCTAACAGGCGAGGAGCGTTGTCCTTCCCTAACCTCTATACGGTGAAAGAAGTTCTTTCCGAGTTGGTAGAGCAGATAGTTTCCCTCGTCCCGGTAATTGACGACCCACTCCAGCCGTCGACCTTTTTTCACGATTGCGGTGAACGAGTAAGTTCCTGGACCAGGTTTGATGGGTGCCAAAACGAACTTCCCTCCGCGGCGGACCAACAGCGGCCCTTCGCGCATCCAGCCGCGGCCTTTCCCCCACTCTTCCAGGGCAGAGACGGGTTCCTGACGCCTTTTCGACTGGTCGAGCTCCATGATCAGGCTCAACGTCTTGGATTGACCCGCGTCGAGCCGCGCTGTGGCGGCGTAGTCCCGATATCCCGCAGCCTTGCCCCCGACGGTGTAGGTTCCGGGCGATAGCGAGAGCGTCTTGTCAGAAATGGCGCGCGCAGCGGTCTCCCCATCGCGACGGAGAGTGAGTGCGACATTCAAATCGGGTGGAATGATGTTAATGCGCAGTGTTCCCGGCCCTCGCTCTAGCGCACCGTCGATTTCAACCGTCGTTCCGGCTGCAAAGTCTCGCGCCACAACCTTGGCCAGATAACGGTCGTGCCGGAGGATGATCTCATGGCCTCCGAGCCCTATTGCCGAGGTTGCGAAAGTTCCGTTAGGGGAAATGCGTCCCAGGCGTTGACCGTCGAGCAGCACCTCGGTGCCCGGTGGCCCACCGGAGACCCGCAGCGAAGCGGCTTGGGGCCTTTGGACCATGGAGAAATTCAAACGAACCTGCTCATCCTTCCGAATGTCTACCACCCGCTCGGCGGGGGCTACGAAGCCCTCTTTCTCAACGCGAACCTTGTACTGTTTCGGATGGAGATAGATGAACAACCGACCGTTTCGAGTTTCACGGCGGTACCTTTTTCCGTTCAAGAAAACACTGGTTCCATCCTCTCCGGTCGAGATTCGCAAGGCACCCAGGGGACGATGGGACCTAAGGAAGGCCGCCAAATAGGGCCGCTCTCCACGGTCAAACAAGACGGTTCGTTCGCGGCGCCCGGTGCCCAGCGTGAGCTCGTGTTCTCCCTTCCAAAGATTATTCAGCGCGGCTCCCTCGGCCCCGACCTCTTCCAGCGGCTCCCCGTTCAGGCGCGCGTCCTTTACCGTCTCGCTGCTGTGCAGGCGAGCTTCCCGGCCTAGGCCGCTAACGAGGATTGCCTTCAGGTTTCGAGTGTCGAGAGGACTGAGGATCTTGACCGCGGATCCCGAGCTTGACTCAAACCTGATCTCCACGCGGGATCCGTCTCCCGACACAGCGAGGATATGTTCGCCGGATTCGAGAGAATTCAGCTCCGCTTCCAGTTGCCCGTCTTCCAGTTCGCCGAGCAGTTCACCGTCGAGCGAGACCTCCCCGCAGGCAAGGTCAGACGAGAGCTGTAGGGTAGGCGCTTGCGGAGTCAAGCTCAGTACGATCGGATCCTGCTGCCCCGAGGATTGCTCATCCACGTCGAAGAAACGAGTCGCAGTATCGTATCCAAGTAATTCCGCGTCCGCTCGGTATTTACCCTGCTCCAGTTCCACCCGGCAAGTCGACGTTCCACACATCTCCGAGTCAATCGAGATGGCCGCATCGGGCGGGTCGGCTTTGACTATCACGGAAAAGACCGGCGGCGGAGCAACCGCGACCTCGGGCGGCGGCTCGGAATCCGTACCCCAGATCCTCAGCGTTACCGCGATCACGGTGAGGGTCGCCAAGAGGCTCACAAGCACCGGTAAGAGCCACCGCTGACGGGCCTGGAGATGCAAGGGGACAAGCGGCGCCAAGCGGTCACGCAGATAGGCGGCGAGTTTGCTGAGCTTGGGTGCCAGTTTGCGGAGCTTGGCTTGCAGTTTGTCTTTGAGTTTCTCGAGGTATCCACGAAGGCTGTGGACTTTCCCAAGGGTTTTGGATGTAGGCTTGCTCGGCGATGGCTCGGCCTTTCGTTGCAGGCTTGCCTTTAGTTCGAGGAGCCGCTGTTCCTGGGGATAGGAAGCCAGTCCTTGTTCCACAACAACGATGGCGCCTGCGCGGTCTCCCTGGCTTTGCAAACGATGAGCCTGGGTGAGACACCAGCAGATGAATTCCTCGCGTTTATGTCCAATGCGTTCGCGCAGGCGCTGTGCTCTTTCGTGGTTCGGATCTATTTGCAGCGCCTCCTCCACCCGCTTGTCGCCGGCTTCCCAATGCAAATCGATCAGCTTCTCGGCTGCGTCGATCAAGCAAGTGGTTAGGACGTTGCGGACATGCTGGTTTTGCTCGTCGATCCGGTGAGCCTGCGACAACAGTTCCAGGCCTTCTTCTTCATTACCTTCGGCGCACAACTGTCGACCGCGGCACAGGCGATCAAGCACCTGTTCAGCTTTCCGAAGATCGTTGTCTTCGGGATGCTCAATCAGCGCGTCACGCGCCACCTCGAGAGCACCCTCCTGGTCGCCCGCCCAAAGCCGGGAATCAATCTGTTCCCGCCACTGAGACTTGTCGGCTTCATCGATCTTGTGGTACTGCGCTTCTACCCAGTCCTCGAGGTTGGTAAAGGGGTCGAGGATTTCGGTGACGGCGTAGGGAGATTCAGCGGACTGGACAACGTCAAGAATCGGTAGCGGACCCGAAGCCGGCGGGTTTGTGACAAGGAAGCCTATTTTTTCCAGGAGTGAATCGCGTACAGCCGGGTCGTCGTCGAAGAGGTGCAAATAGACAAGTCGGTTCGAGGCAAGTTGTTTGGCCTCAAACGTTTTCGTCCTCGCTTGACAGACCAGCCGAACCAACTCGTATTGACTGTAAAAACTCATCGGAATAGTCTCGATCTGAGAACCCAAAGTAATCATTACATCGGCCACGAGATCGTTCAATAGACCCATCGGCTTAAAAAACAGCAAAAACCATCAAGGAAGCGCTAGGGCACACTACTTAGAATCACTTTCGGGGAGGGAAGACCTTTTTGAGGAGGGGAAATCCATATTCTCATTGTGGGGAGGAGGTTTGGCCGATAAGGGCGCGTCGACCGACAGCTTACGGATCTCAGCGTGCGCTGCGTGAGGAGCGAAAAACGGTGACTGCCACCTATTCGCCTCCCGTCTTGACCCTCGAAACAAAGCGCTTGGCCTGAGGCGAATTGGCTGGCTGTACCCGATTTTCGCGAGCTTTACTTTCACCGCGGGCTGCTAGCTGGTGGGTGGCCGGCCCGGAGGGTTTTGGGTGGCGGGTGTAGCGAAAGCTGTGCCTGACGTGGTGAACAGCTGTTCTGTTTCATTGTTAAGCATGGTCCAGAGGCCATAGATTCCCACAGCGGTTCCTATCGGCACGCTGAAGAGTTGGAGCGCCGAGAGGACGATGGTCAGGATGCGCGCCCAAGGGCGATACTTTAACAGTCCGACCCCGGCGATGATTCCGGGAACCGCCAATACTGCTATCAGGAAGAACAAGACGCCACCGATGAATCCCAGCAGGGGTGCGGCAAGCCGCCTCTGGATCATGCGCCGCGGCGGCCCCTACGAGCGCTCCGCCCAAAAGAAAAACTATCATAGCCACCAAGCCCATCAATACAGCGAGGCTGCCCATTACGATGTGTATGACACCCAGGATCTTGACGTGTTGTTGCATCTTCTTCTCCCGAAGGCTGCTTCATTCTAGGAGAACCCATCGTAAGTGACAACCAGTAGATGCAGCCCGTACTGCGGGCCGATCGTGATCGAGGGGTTCTCATTTTCTGGAGGCTGAGCCGGCGGTCTCGGTCGTTTCTAACTGCGCTCGGTGCCACAAACTCACGAGAATAAGAAAAGTCGCTAGGACCAGGTGGAAGAAGATCGGTATCGTTCCTCCCAGCCAGCGCGTTTCCGGGAGTAGGATCATTTGCAGGACGTAGCGTAGAATCATCCCGGCGAAGTAGAGATATCCGAAGTAAAGCGCGCCTCGCGCCATAAAACGACGAGGCCGCACCGTCCAGCCCCGTCCCCGCGAAAAATCCACGCACACCTTGACGCAGGCTGCCATGATGACGATCTGCGAGACCAGTAGATAAGGGTACGCCAACAGGCCCGACATCCAGGCATCCATCGGCGGCAGCCAAGGAACCTGTGCGAGAGCGACGAGTGCTTGCCCGAGCACGCGGCCAACAAAAGCGACCAGGAGCAACCACAAGACGGGAGCGAGTTTTTCGGGTGAAGTGTGTATACCCTTCATTTCGGATCAGACCCTCACGGCACATCGAGCGTCGATGCGTGAAGCAGTTGATCGAGTTGGTGCTTGCAAGAAAGGTAGCAGAAGACTGAGGGGCGCGGGGCAAGTCTGACAGTTCTATCCGGTACGAGTGACGCTGCATTCGCGCTGCTACACTCGCTTTGATGGCTGCAAGAGTGTCTTTTCCCGGCTGATGAAATGTCCCTATTTTTGCCGAACCTAGTTTCTCACTTCGCAACAAGCCCGAGCCCCTCGTCAACCCGGTCCTCCAATGAATTCTGGTAGACTGGCCCAGATTCCTAAAAAGGAGGGAGATCATGCGATCATCCCGCAGAGCGTTCTTCACGGCCCTAGCCACCGGTGCGGCGAGCCTCACCTGCGCACCATCGAAGCGTAGTGGGGTAACTCGGTTAGTTCGATACCGGCATCAACGCAAGACGTCGTTTGGGATACTGGACGGCGAGACCGTTCGCCAAATTGAAGGCAACCTTTTCGGCAGCCGGGCGGAAACGGGGACTACCATCCCCCTCGGGGAGGTCAAGTTGCTTTATCCCATCCGCCCGCGCAAAGTTTTGGCGCTGGCGGGAAACTACCAGAGCCACCTGGGGGACCAGCCCGCACCGAAGAACCCGGAGCCCTTTTTCAAGGCGAACACGGCGCTGCTGAGCCCGGAGGCGAATATCGTGTTTCCCCCCGGAGCGCAAGATGTTCACTTCGAGGCGGAGTTCGTGATTGTGATCGGCAAGAGGGCCCGGCGCGTGCCCGAAGACCAGGCCGCCGACCATATTCTTGGTTACACCTGTGGCAACGACATCAGCGAGCGCAACTGGCAGAACGGCTCGCTCGGCGACCAGAAGGACGTACAGTGGTGGCGGGCTAAAGGTAGCGACACTTTCGCGCCCATGGGCCCGGCTATAGCCGTCGGTCTGGACTACGAGAAGTCTCAGATGCAGTTGCGGCTCAACGGAGAAGTCAAGCAGAAGCAAATGCTCTCGGACTTGATTTTCAAGCCACCCGCTGTTGTGAGCTTTATCAGCCAACACATAACCTTGGGTCCCGGGGATGTGATCTATACGGGCACGCCCGGGAAGACGAGTCGCATCAAAGCCGGCGACGTGGTCGAGGTCGAAATCGACGGCATCGGGGTGCTGCGAAACGGCGTCAAGGGCTAAGAGCTGGTCAGACGCTGGGGCTCTTGAACCCGGTTCGGCGCCGCCTGACGTCGCCACGGATGGCGGCGCGGCACGCACGAATGCGCGCGCCGCAAGATGGCTTACCTCTCGTTGCCGACCACGCAACGCGCACAACGTGCGCCTAGACGCCCCTCCGAAAGCACTTTGCTAGACTAGTCGAATCCTCGGGACCGTTTCCCGCCGGGGTTTAGGTAATCTTTCATCGTGCCGCACAGTCGGCCGGGAGGTTCACGTTCATGAGCGATTCGGTAACCCGTTATGTCCGCTATGGACACGACGGGCGTGTTTCCTACGGCATTCTTGATGGCGAGACGATCAAGGAAATCGATGGTGGGCTATTCGGAGAGCGGACCCCGACCGGAAAAACCGTGCCACTCGACGACGTCAAGTTGCGCTACCCGTGCGAGCCTTCCAAAGTGCTCTGCGTCGGGCTCAACTATCGCAGTCACCTGGGAGATCATCCGGCGCCGACGAATCCGGAAATCTTCTACAAGCCGCCCACGGCCCTAACCGATCCGGGCGACGATATTGTTTTCCCAACCGGAGCCCGGGATGTTCATTACGAGGCTGAACTCGTAGTCGTGGTCGGGAAGACGGCGAAGGGCATCTCCGTGGATGACGCGGATGACCATATCTTCGGCTACACCTGCGGCAACGACGTCAGCGATCGAAACTGGCAGCTCGGCTCGCTGGGGGACACCCAAGACCTACAATGGTGGCGCGCCAAGGGCAGCGACACGTTTGGGCCCCTCGGTCCTGCCATCGCCAGCGGCCTCGATTACGAGAAGTCGCGGATTCAGTTGCGCCTCAACGGCGAGGTCAAGCAGTCACAATTCGCGAGCGACCTCATCTTCGGCCCTCGGGAACTGGTGAGCTTTATCAGCCACTACGTGACGCTAACCCCCGGTGACGTGATCTATTCCGGAACTCCCGGCACGACGAGCCCGATGAAGCCCGGTGACGAGGTCGAGGTTGAGGTTGACGGCATCGGGATCCTGAAAAACCAAGTGGCCGGCTAGCCCCTACTCGTCACTTGGTGTGCTTCAGCCCCCGCAGGGGGCGTAGGATAGTAGCCCACGGTGGAGCCGCTAGGCGAAACCGTGGGTTCGGTATGCACAAGCGAACAAGCCCCGCAGGGGCGCAGGACAATGCTGTTGAAGACACAGGGCCTGCCCAACAGCTCTAGCCTGGGTGCGCCTCCCGGGATCGCTTGTCCTATTTGACGCGTACTTCGACAGTCAGGTGGTGAGAAATGCGCGCTAAGCGCCGACAGCCTTCTGCGTCTGCCCCCCAATAGGTGATGTCTCAAGTCATCGGCAGCAGAGAAGTCTACGATGTCGTTGTAATCGGCTCGGGCGCGGCCGGCGGCATGGCGGCCAAGGTTCTTTGCGATGCCGGCGCGAAAGTCGCTCTGCTCGAGGCCGGTCCCCCGCTTGACCCTTCCAAAGACTATCTGGAGCACGTTTGGCCCTACGAGGTCAAACACCGCGGGCTCGGTCTGCCGGGCGGCCGAGCAGGGTTCGGCGCCCCAAACAGATTCCGCTGGAGCGACAAGGAACCCTACACCAACGCTCCGGGATCTCCGGAATTCTCCTGGTCTCGTTCGCGCATTGTCGGTGGACGCACGAACCACTACGGTCGAATCTCGCTCCGATTCGCCGACTACGATTTTCGCGGGCGAAGCCTCGACGGCTACGGCGACGATTGGCCCATCACGTACGAAGACCTGGCGCCCTATTACGACAAGGCCGAGCGTCTGATCGGCGTCTACGGATCGAAAGAGGGGATCCGCAGCGCCCCGGACGGCATTTTCCAGCCTCCTCCCGAGCCGAAGTGCCTCGACCATCTGGTCAAAAGAGTTTGTGACAAAGTCAAGATCCCCTGTATTGCGGGTCGGCGAGCCGTTCTGACTCGTCCGCTTAATGGGCGCCCTGCCTGCCACTACTGCGGCCAGTGCGGACGCGGCTGCGTCTCCGCATCCAACTTTTCGGCGAGCCAAGTTCTCGTTTTCCCTGCGCTCGAGACCGGCAACCTAACCCTGCTTACAAACGCGATGGCTCGCGAGTTGGTCACCGACCGAGAAGGCAAGGTCGTTGCCGTCTCCTACGTGGACAAGACGGATCGCAGCGAGCGGCAGATCCGGGGCAAGACGTTCGTGCTGGGCGCCAGCTCCTGCGAGTCGGCCCGGCTGTTGCTCAACTCGAAATCCACCCGCTTCCCCAACGGACTGGCTAACTCCAGCAATGCTGTCGGGCGCAATCTCACTGATTCGGTGGCGGTCCACTTCCGGGTCCACGTTCCTTCCCTCGAAGGGCTCAAGCCACACAACAATGACGGGGCTGGCGGCGCGCATATGTACTGCCCCTGGTGGCTCTATGAGAACGACCGTAAGCCCAACTTCCCCCGCGGTTACCACATTGAGTGGTGGGGCGGGCCGAAAATGCCGGGGGCAGGTGACTTCGATCGAACTCTCAATAACACAGAGGGATATGGCTTAGACCTAAAGCAACACTTGCGCCAATACTACGGCTCCGAGTTTACTCTTACCGGTCGGGGCGAGATGATTCCGAACGACAATTGCTACTGTAACATTGATCCCGAGGTGGTCGATCACTGGGGCATTCCCGTGCTTCGCTTCCATTGGAAATGGGCGGAACCGGAACTCAAGATGGCGGAGCATATGAAGCAGACCTTCCGGGAGATGATCGACCTCCTGGGAGGCGACGTCGTGGTGCGGGAGGGAGACGGCCTGCACGGACCCGAGATTGACGCCCCGGGGGGTGTTATCCACGAAGTCGGGACGACACGTATGGGAAACGACCCCAAGACGTCGGTTGTGAATCGCTACAGCCAGGCCCACGACGTGAAGAACGTCTTCGTGGCTGACGGTGGGGTGTTCACTACGAATCCGGACAAGAACCCGACGCTGACCATTACCGCGCTCTCATGGCGCATGGCGGATTACCTGCTCGACGAAGCCAAGAAAGGAAACGTCTAACATGGCTGACCGGAAGAAGAACCAACTTTCCCGGCGCGAGATGCTCAAGAGGACCGGCTTGACGGCCGCGGGCGCCGGATTCGTGCCCGCTTCGGCCCTGGCCCAGCAGGCTCCTCCGCATGAGCACCGGCACAAGGCCCAAGGTGAACCGAAGCCCACCGGACCTTACAAGCGAAAATACTTCAACGAGCACGAGTTCAAAACCCTGCAGGTGCTCTCGGACTGGATCATCCCACCCGACGAAAAGTCACAGGGAGGTATCGCTGGAGGGACAGCCGAGCTGATCGACTTGATGGCCGGCGCGAAGGAAAAGCTGCAGCTCGCTTTCAGCGGTGGATTGGGCTGGTTAGACAACCAGATGCGCCGGCGCGTCGGGAAGTCGTTCATCGAGGCGACGAAAGGCGAGCAGCAGCAGATGCTCGATCTGATTGCCTATCGCAAGAATGAGTCTCCGAACCTGGGACCGGGCATCGAGTTCTTTTCACTGATGCGGGAGTGGACCGTAGACGCTTTCTATACGAGCAAAGAGGGTATCGAAGACGTCGGCTACGGCGGCAACGACGCCCTCAGCGAGTACCACGGCTGCGGCGAGGATGTGGTGAAACAGTTGTTGGATCGGGCGCCGGTGTAAGAAAAATGGGGACAGTCAACGATTTTCGCCTTTGCAGCTACCTTGCCTTCAATCTGGAGTAGACAGCGAAAATCGGTGACTGTCCCGATTTTTTGGCTACCGTGTAGCCGGCAGTTGACGTGCCGCCCCGGTGAGCACGCGTAGGGGCACGGCATGCCGTGCCCACTAGTCCTAAGGCTTTCTATGCTTCAAATCATTCGCAGTCCGAAAGTTTACGACGTCGCCATCATCGGCTCGGGTGCGGCCGGCGGGATGGCGGCCAAGGTCCTGGCCGAGGGCGGAGCCAAGGTTGCTTTGCTCGAAGCTGGACCGCCCGTCGATCCGTCGAAGGATTTTCTCGAGCACCTTTGGCCCTATGAGGTCGAACACCGCGGACTCGGTTTTCGGGAAAGGCGCGGACGCTTTGCGGCGCCCAACCAATTCCGCTGGAGAGACGACGAGCCGTATACCACGGCCGAGGGATCGCCCGAGTTTCAGTGGTTTCGGTCCCGCATCGTCGGCGGGCGGACGAACCACTACGGCCGCATCTCACTGCGATTCGCCGACTACGACTTCCGCGGTCGCAGCATCGACGGCTACGGCGACGACTGGCCCATCACCTACGACGATATTGCTCCCTACTACGATAGGGTCGAGCGACTCGTCGGCATCTACGGGACGAAGGAGGGCATCCCCACCGCGCCCGACGGCATCTTTTTGCCGCCTCCGGAGCCGCGGTGTGTGGACCATCTTGTCAAGCGAGCGTGCGACACTCTTCGCATTCCCTGCATTCCCGGTCGAAGGGCTGTCCTGACGCGTCCTCTCAACGGACGTCCGGAGTGTCATTATTGCGGTCAATGCGGGCGGGGTTGCGTCACCGCGTCGAACTTTTCCGCCAGTCAGGTGTTGGTTTTTCCGGCGCTAGCGACCGGTAATGTGACGCTTCTTACCAACGCCATGGCTCGCGAGTTGGTGACGGACCAGGAGGGCAAGCTTGTCGCGGTTTCCTACGTCGACAAGACGACGCGCACGGAGAAGCAGATCCGCGCCAAGACGTTCATCCTTGGTGCGAGCTCTTGTGAGTCGGTCAGGCTTTTGCTCAACTCGAAGTCGCCCCGCCATCCCAACGGGCTGGCTAACTCGAGCGGCGTCCTCGGGCGCTACCTCACCGACACCGTCGGGGTTCACGTTGGCGCGCATTTCCCTTATATGGAAGGATTGAAATCGCACAACCACGATGGAGTGAGTGGACTGCACCTCTATTGCCCGTGGTGGCTCTACGAGAAGGATCGGAAGCCCGATTTTCCTCGCGGCTACCACATTGAATTTGGGGGTGGGCCCGGCATGCCTGTTACCGGGACGTTTCGTGGGAAGGCCGATGAAGTGGAGGGCTACGGACCGCGACTCAAACAAGAGCTACGCCGGCACTATGGGGCGCAAATCGGCTTCGCGGGTCGAGGCGAGATGATTCCCAACGACGACTGCTACTGCGACATCGACCCCGAGAAGGTCGACCGTTGGGGCATCCCTGTCCTTCGCTTTCATTGGAAGTGGGCTGAGCCGGAACTCAAGATGGCCCAGCACATGCTGGAGACCTTCCAGGAGATCATTCACGTACTCGGAGGGGAAATCAACCTCAGGGAAGACCATCCCGGGGGAGGGGCGAAGATCAACGCGCCGGGGTCGATCATTCACGAGGTCGGCGGGGCGCGCATGGGAGACGACCCGCGAACCTCGGTCGTCAACAAATACAGCCAGGCTCACGATGTGAAAAACCTCTTCGTCGCCGATGGCGCCGCGTTCGTGAGCAACCCCGACAAGAACCCGACCCTGGCTATAAAGGCTCTCTCCTGGCGGCTATCGGATTATCTCTTGGAGGAGGCGAGGAAGGGCGAGGTCTAGCAGGACTTGTCGCGAGGGGCGCGTAGGCGCGGGCCACAGTGCCCGCCCAGTTGTGTCGATACGCCTCCTATCAGAAGCCGGGTGGACCTTGGAGATTCTGGGCCGACAGGCCGTGCTTTCCTGCGGTTTCCCTAGCCCTGCGGTGAAGGCTGCGCCGTCTCGAGGTTCGGCGGAATGGGATCAGGAGATTTTGAAACCGTGCCGTCGTATGCTTCGTCGATGGCGATATTGTTCGCGGCCAGTGTTTCGCCGATAGCGCGGTCGAGCTCGACCTTCGCTTTGATGTAGTTATTCTGGGCGGTGATCTCAGCTGAACGGGCAAGCGCCAAATCACGCTGCGCTTCCACCACGAAAAAGATGGTTGACGCCCCGAGCTTGAATTTTTTCTGCTCGGCGTCAAGAGTCTGCTCCTGAAGGATTCGTGTCTTCTCGGCAGCCGCGAACACTGCACGGGCCTGTTGTACGCCGATCACGGCGTTGCGAACCTCGGCGCGAATCGCGTTCTCCTGCTGCCGAAGCCGAATATCCTCTTGCCGCCTTTCGAGAAGCGTAGCCGTGATGTCAGCCTGCGCCCGACGGTTCCTCAGAGGGAAGCTGACTTGCACTCCGATTGAGTAGTCAGGAAAGTTCCGTTGGAGCAAGTGAGAAAGACTCGTGCCGAGTCCCCCGAGAAAAAAATCCGAGACTGGATTGTCGATTCCCGGGAAACCCATGAAATCCTCGTTTAGACGACCGGCTAGGCCGTTGTTGGTCAGGTCGGCAAATACGCTTACCTGGGGAAGCATGGCGTTGCGGACGCCTTTGAGGGAAATGTCTTGGTTCCTTAATCGAATGCGGGACTGTGTCAATTCGGGCCGCGACCGAAGAGCCTGGCTCATGAGATCCTGCAAGGGTTGAATCTCCTCGATGTCAGGTACTTCGATGCGGTCGGTGGGAACGATCTCGACATCGAGTAGGTATGGACTCGCCAGGCCGTTCTTGCTGAGGGCATTCTTGATCGTGGTTTCCTGAACCTGAACGCGGGTGACAGCAATGGTCAAGTCCTGCTGCCGTGACGCTACTTCAGCCTCGGCTCTCACAATCTCGATCGGCGCCAAGGTTCCGATCTCAACCCGTCGTTTGTTGTCTTCATAGAGTTTCTGCGACAAACGCAAATCTTCTTCCCGACTGCGCACCTCGGCTTGGAAGCTGACCAGATCCCAATAGAGATTCTGCACCTGGGTGACCGTTGTGATTACCTGGGCCTTAAAAACGAGGTCCGATACTTCGCGGTTATTCTTGGCAATGCGAATGTTGCGGGAGTTGACGCTGCGCCCGAATCCCTGGAGCAAGTTTTGCGTGACACGAAGTGTGAGGTTGCTCCGCAATGAAGGATCGAAGTTGGCGCGCAACGAGTTGCTGTCGAAGCGGGTATTGGCCCATCGGAGAGAGACGTTTGTGCCCATCAAGAATCCCTTCTGAACTCCGATGCTGGAGTTGCTTGTTTCAGAGACAAACGTGTTGGTTCCCGTCACGAAACTGCTCGTCTGCGGATTACTGAAGTGGCCCCAGTCAATGCCGCCGGTCAGCGTGGGCTCAAGAGAGGGCACGGCGGATCCGAAGAAGGTCGAGGCGTCACCTACGCCCTGGGCGCCGCTGCCGACACCGCCGGCGCGGCCCGTGATGCCGGTCACGTCCCCACCGCCTGCCCCGCCCCCGCCCCCAGCCGCCGACTGACCGGTAGAGAGCGTACTGATCTGAGTCTGCACCCCGCGGAGTTGCTGTCCCGACTTGGTCCGGAGAATGTCAGTATCAGCGACTTGGGGACCATAGCGGGCCCAGGCGATGTCAAGATTGTTCTCGATGGCCAACGCGACGGCGTCGCTGAGCGACAAGTAGAGTTTGCCGTCGCGGGTAAGCTCGTCCAAGCGCGGGGAATTGGCCATGTTGGCCTCGGGCACCTCGGGCGCCTTATAGACATTGGGGAACCCGGCGCCCCTGCTGTAGTCGATGCCTGACCAGGCGGTCGTCTGCGCGGCAAGTGGGACGTGAACCAGCAGCAGCAGAGCAAAGATGAGCGAAAGTATGTTCCTTACATGCATTTTCAGTTCTCCAGGTAGCGGCACCGAAGCCGGAAAGTCGCCGACACATACGACTCGCCCGTACCTTCGGTTCCCCATGCAATAAATTGCGGTAGGTGGTCGGTGGAAGTCCCGCCAGCGATGTGCGGGCATTAGTGGCGGAAGTCTTTTGTTATCCTAGCATTGCCTTAAACCGGTCAACAATCGCGGTTTGAGCCCTTCAAGTAGGTAAGACGTTTGAAACTGGCTCGGGTTGGCAACGAGCGGCAAGCCAGTTGGGCAATGGCCGATTGGGCATAGGACGGGGCGAGAGAACGGCACAGCGTTAAGGGCGCCGGATCCGCGTGCGAAACATCCGAATCAAGCTTGCCTACGACGGCACAGATTTCCGCGGCTGGCAGGTGCAACCCAATCAGGCCACGATCCAGGGAGCGCTTCAGCAGGTGCTTGCCGAGATCGAGGGCGCCACAGTCGAGGTCCACGGTTCGGGAAGAACAGACGCCGGTGTTCACGCGCTCGGGCAGGTCGCGTCGTTCCACTTCAAAAATGCGATCCCAGCCGATAATCTGCGCAAGGCGATGAACCGTTTGCTTCCGGATGCGATTCGCGTGCTCGAGGCTGAGGAAGTTGACGCGGATTTTCACCCCCGGCGGCGCGCAGTCTCGAAAACATATGAGTATCGAATCCTGCGCGGGGAGGTTTGTCCGCCATTTTCGAGCCGATACGTCTACCACCATCCCTACCCGCTTAACGAAGAGGCGATGGCGGAAGCAGCAGACGCGTTTGCCGGGACCCGCGACTTCCGCTCACTAGCGGCCGCCAGTGGAGAAGAGAAAGAGTCGACCGTCCGGACGATCTTTCTGTCGGTGCTGGAAAAGAACGGCGAACTTCTGACCTATCGCGTCCGCGGCAACGGTTTTCTCTATCGCATGGTGCGTAACATCGTCGGCACACTGTTGGAAGTGGGACGCGGCAACTTAGCAGCCGATGACATCGACCGCATCTTGGCGGCGAAACAACGTTCCCAGGCGGGACCAACCGTGCCTGCGAGGGGGCTGTTTCTGGTAGAGGTGGAGTTCCCGGCCGCGACGTGAGTAGGCTGAACCTAACACGCGCGACGCGCCTGCTCGCGTCATGCGGCCTGGCTATACCCAGGCCGCAGTTCTTATGTCGCTCTTAGCGGTTATTCCTTGTCCCGCAAAAAACCGTATACCAGGGCCGCCAGGATGCCTCCTAACGGACACGCGAGGCAATAGATCCAGAGGCTCGACATCGCGGTTGGGAGGCTGCTGAAAAGAGCCGGGCCGAGCGTGCGGGCAGGATTCAACGAAGCCCCTGTCAGGGGGCCTCCCATGCAGATGCAGGCTACGAGCGTAAGGCCGATAGCAACCGGCGCCAGGTTCCCGCCTTTCCCGCTCACCGCCGTGTGGAAGATGACGTTGACGAGCAGGAACGTTAATAACACCTCGAGCAGGAATGCCTGTCCGTCGGATACGCCCGCAGCCGGGACGGTCGCCCCCAACCCGCTCGCGCTGTCCATGCCACTGAGCAAAAACAACAGTGTGCACCCCCCCAGTATCCCGCCGATGACCTGGGCGACGATATAACCCGCCATGGTCCCGAAACTGATCTGCCGGCCGACCCACAAGCCGATGCTTACAGCCGGATTGATGTGGGTTCCCGAGATGTAGCCGTAAGCATAGGCGAAACTCAATACGATCAGGCCGTGTGCAAAAGCTACCGCTATCAAACTGCCGCCAATCGCTGCTGACCCCGGACCAATAAGGACCAAAGAAAACGTTCCAATCAACTCTGCGACGAAAATTCTTGCGCTCATGTTTCTCCCTCTCCTGTCTGTATTGCTGTTGCTATCTTGCTACCCGCAAGGCCTAACACTCTACCAGATCCGGCGGCAAACGCAAACATCCTTGCCGCTCCGTTTTTGTCTCTGGATGAAGACAGCGAAGCGCGTTAGCTGTCGATCAAGTGATAGTATCCGTTTCTCTCCACGAGCTCGACCGGTATGCCAAACAATCTCGATAGATGAGCGGACGCGAGGATATCTTCTTTGCGGCCGTCTTCGAGGACCCTCCCGTCTTTCAGCAGAACGACTCGGTTGATCTCCGGGAAGATATCTGCCGGGTCATGAGTGACGAGAATAACGCCGGTGCCGGACCGGGCGATCTTCCGCAGAGTTTCTCGTAGTTCGCGTCTCGCCCTCAGGTCTAGGCTTGTGGCGGGCTCGTCGAGGATCAGCGCCCGTGGGTCATGGACTAACCCTCGGGCGATGAGAACGCGGCGGGCCTCCCCGGAAGACATCTCGGACACCCGGCGTTTCGAGAGATGAGCGATTTCCAACCGCCCGAGTACCTGCTCCGTCTTGCTCTCCATTTCAGCGGTCGCCCGAAGATTCGGCCACATCTCAGCGCTGCCGAAAAAGCCGGTAAGAATCGCTTCCCGGGCTGAAATGTCGCGGTCGCAAACCTTCGTCCAGTCCGGTGAGACGATCCCCAGCTGCGGACGAAGTTCAAAGATGTTCCACTGCCTCTTGCCGAGGACCGTAAGCCGAGAATCGTCGGATGTCTCGAGCGGATGGCACTCGCGGGTGATGGTTTTGATCAGCGACGACTTGCCCGACCCATTGGGGCCGAGGATGGCAACGTGCTGCCCGAGGGGAATGGACAGCGTAATCGAGTCGAGAGCTTTGTTCCCGTTACGGATGACGGTTACGTTGCGGAAATCGACCAGTGAGGGGGCCTGGTGAGTCGAATCGGGGTCGCCCTTCATGGGATCATCGGATTGAGGGGGCGGCCAGCCGCTAGCGGAATGAATCCGTTCGGGACTTGCGGGTCGAGTTCCACAGCCAGGGTTGTCTGCGCTAGCAAACTCCTAGCAGCCCGTAGTAGAAGCTACGTTCGGCAAAAATAGGGACTGTCATCCGATTTTCGCTTCTGCAACTGCTTTGTTTCCAGTACGGCCTAGAGGACGAAAATCGGTGACTGTACCATTTTTTGCAATGAAGGACTTTCACCGCAGGCTCCTCGCCCCAGAGGTCCGACGTTCGCGATTCTCCCCAAACCCTATGGAAGCTCGGCTATCATGCGGGCTGCGTCCGTGAAAAACGCATCGTCAACGGCTTCCAGGACGGCGACATCGCCCATGTTGATCGACACACCTTCCGCGTTGGTGTGATTGGCGGCGAGTTTGACTCCTGAGTAGTCACCGTACTCCCAGTTCCAGGCACCCTCGTTGTTGCTCTGCAGGGTGTACTCCCAGTAGGTCATGAGGTTCGACTCTGGCGAGACGAAGGCGCGGTACTGGTCGCCGGGAGTCAAACCGACATTGTTGAAGCTGAGTCGCACGACTTCATATGTCTTCCCGTCGTGCTCCTTGGGGCCTAGATACTCGAGGTTGACTCCGCCGTTCAGCCATTTCCAGGGCATCGCAAGCCAATACATGTCATTGATGAACGCGGCATAGGCGTTTTTCAATGGCTCGGCAGCCGCCTCGTCAGCAAGCTTTTCACCATCTTCGTACACTGCTCCCTGGCGATCCTTCACGTTGAAGAGCGCCACTTGCTGCTTCCCCTCTTTGGTCTTGTTCTCGTAGCGGTAACGCCCCGACCATTTGTCCCACAAATGGGAGCGGTCGACGCGCATCTCGCCACCGACGTTGACCTTGAAATCGAAGCGGAGGAACTGAACGGCGTCCCAAGCGCCCGACCCGCCCATGGCTTCCCTGACGGAGTGGGCGATCTCGACGGCCTTGGGGTCGCGAGTGTCTTCGGCCAACAAGGGGCCAAGCGCTCCCGTCAGCAGCAAACCGAACGCAGGCAAGCAACGGGACAGAAGCGATGAGAGCTGACTGAGCTGATTCACTACTTTCTTTCGGATCATGAGCTTCTCCCAGGGGTTTGTCGATTGGCCGCAGAAGGGTCCCAACGACTCTAGGCGCGAACTCCGTAGCAAGGCATTCTACCTTAGACGGGTCGGTGACGGCAGCGAGGTCGAGGGTTGTTAACCGAAATCCTCGAAAAGGAGTTCCACCCGAGCTTTCGGCCAATGATCTCATCAGCCTGCCCAACTACCACATCTACCTGAAGCTGACGAATGGGCGGAGTGGTCTCGCGGCCCTTTAGCGCTGAGACGATCATGCCATGTTACAAAATCGGATTTATCGAAGAGGAGCTGCTGAGTTGATTGCAGCTATCTGGAGTTCCGGCGGCTAGACCAAGGCTCCGCTACCTTCGGGGAGATGCAATAGGTCGATTCAGTGTCGCGGACAATCTCCCGCAGAGGTATCCGTCAGCTTCAGTTGAGGCTTGTGGACTGTCGCCAAATAGGGCCGCGACATGTCAGGTGCCGTTCTTCTGCTGTCAGCAGTTGAGTCTTATCCTGGGACGCGAGTTATTCGATTGCCAATTCTCTGAGTGCCTCTGCCTCAAGTTTCTTTGCTTGCGCCTTTAGCTTCTTTGCTTGAGCCTTTAGTTGACTGATCTTGGCCTCCTCTTTCTTGATGCTCGCCTCATCCGCAGACTCCAAGCGCATTGCTTCCACAGTCTTGGTGGCTGCCTCCCATTCGTCATCGAGAGCCTGCGCTTCCGTCTTTTCGGCCTCGATGTTTATGGCAGCTATTTGCTTAGTGCGGTCTTGGGGGGTCTGTATGTTCAGCAAAGTCTTGGCTACGTCTCGTATTTTCTCCAGGATCGTGTCTGAGATGAGACCGGCACAAAAACCGACGAGTACCATTGCAGGCAGCTTCGTGAGGCCGAGCCACAACATTAGGTAGTATGCCGCGACAGCAACGAAGGGTGCAGAGATTACAAACATATACTGTTCCACCAGCCTTGTTCGCCAGCGTCGGGCGGAGCGATCAATCGCTGCGATGCTCTCAGAATCGTTTCCGCTGGCGTCTCGGTTCGCTGCGTGTTGGTCTTGCCCGGAGCGGCTGAAGAGCCGCCCGTAGAGTTTTTCCAGCCGTGTGAGAACGTGACTGGTTCCTAACTGCGCACCTGCGGTTTGGATCCGCGGTACTTCCCTTGTCATGTTCACCACACCTCCGATCAAGGCCAGGAAGATGAAGTAGAGGGGCACCACCAGGCCTCCTTCGATTACTAGATTGCCGCTTTCGGTGGTAGTGGTATCGCCGCTGTTCGATGTTGGCTGCGAATCGTTTGGCTGCAGGCCCTGGTCAGGACCGGACACCGAAGTCACAACGCTTGATCTGGTTTCTTCGTCGGCAGTGCGTTCAGCCGATGGCGGTGGAGTTCCGGCCTGTATCTGAGTCTTGGGTTTACCGCCAATGTTGAGCACCCACTGGGCTGGCAGGGTGGTCTGATCTTCTAGCTGGATCTCTGCGACAAGGACGCCCACGGCTGCGTCCTTCATGCTTTCGTTCATTCGTGGAAATATATACGGGAACATCTGCAACGCCCCAAAAGGGACGACCAGGAAAAAGAGAATTCCGACGTACGAAAGAACAACCGCCCAGCGGCGCTTGCGAGGGATGCTGGGTCCCGTGAAGGTCCACAGAAAGACAGCCGTTGCTACCAGTAAAGCGACGCAAAAGCTGACGATTATGAGCTTGCGTGTCTCTTGGGGCACGCCAGGAGTGCGAACACCTAGATAGGTTTCCGCGGAGACGATGCCGCTGTCCTTGAGCTCTTCAGACCACATGGTGGCTTCGATGTGGATTGAATCGCCCCTGCGGAGTGTGCGCCAGCTTGGCAAGTCAAATACTTCGAACCTCCCAGCTGGCGTCGTCCTGCGTGTTTCATCGGCGGACAGTACGTTTTGTTCGGGATTCGTTGCTTCTCCCGAGCCTTCGCGTTGCCCTTCGTTCTCGGGGAGCGTCCGCGCGCCAATGTCGATCTGATGGCTTTGGCGAAAGCCACTGTTGAGCTTTCGCACCAAGAGCTGAACCGTTCCACTCTTGATGGCCTTCCCTGACTGTTGAGCGGATCCGATGACCTTGAGCGCCTCTCGCGGTTCTGATGCTGGATCGACCGGCTCGAAATGTGCCGACAATGATAGCGCTGATCCCGGTGGGGGCGTGAAAGCCCACCCCAAAAGCTGACTACCGATTTGGGTCGCGCCCTGCATGAGGGCTGCCACCATGAGATATAGAACAACCCCAATGGCTGCCAAGAAGACCAAGCCGACTGCCGTCTGACGCAAATCTATTGGTTGGACTGCCATGGAAAGCTCCCCCTTTTAACCTGCGCTAGATATGCTACTGCCTCTCTTATCCTGAATACAAGCACTTTTTGACCAAAGGCACGCAGCGGCTCGTCTCGAAGGGTTCCAAGTTAAAACCGAAACCGCACGGCCAATTGGAAAGTGCGATCCAGCCCTTCTGTGCGGACGATTCCGAAATAGGGGTGGTCGATGTTCGAGAACGGAGCGTCCCAGTTTTTGTTGTTGAACACGTTGAGCATGTCGAAGCCCGCGTCGATCGAAGTCGTTTCGCTGACGGCGACGACCTTGGATACGCGGAGGTCCCACTGCTGAAAGCCGTGCATGCGGAAGGCGTTGCGGGGCGTGGTGCCCTCCCGAAGCTCGTTGAAGTTCGTCGGCACGACGGGCTCGAACGCCGTGGGATCGAAGGCGAACCGGCCGGTCACCGTGCGCCCGTCGGCGAACGTGAAGCTGCGGACGGCGCTAGGATCCAGCCGCCGGAATGCACCCACTTGGTCCGGACGCCCCACACGCACGAAACTGAAGGTCGGATCCTGAGTCTGGCGGATGTCGAGAGGCAGGCCGGATCGCAACCGCCAAGTGCCGCTAACGCGCCAGTCATCCGCCCAGCTTAGCCTGCCCTGAAGTTTCCGCGGCAATCGGACGCGATAAAACCACGAAGCCGTGACGGAATGGGTGCGGTCGAAGTCGGAAAAACCCCACGGTTCGGTCGCCAACGTATTTCGCAAAGAGTCGCTGCCGTCATCGAACGCCTCAGACCACGTGTACGCCACTTCGAAAGCTAGGTCGCTGGTCAGATAGCGTGTCGCGCGTAGTTGGACACCATCGTAGCGGCCGCGGCCGGAGCTTTCGAACGACCGGACCTCACTATAGCGGGGAAAGCGCCGCATGTTCCGAATGAAGGTGAATCCGAATGCCGGGTTGCGCAGAAACGTGTTCAACTCTTGCTGACGCTGCAGGTTCGACGTGCGTGTGCCCAGGTAGATGGCACTGAAGAAAATTCGCTGGGGCAAAAGACGCTGCCAGCCGATCGTCCAGTGCTCAGCCCTAGCGTTCTCGAAATCGGGATCGAAAACCAAGATCGGATAGCTGATTACGGAACTGCGGATCGAATCAGGTTCTGTCGCCGGCACACCGGAAAGTGGGGCACTGAAACTTCCCGGCTGCTGCGCGATTCGCGAGAAATCGTACCGATCGTCGGTGCTATAGGGGGGATAGGTGGCTTGAAGCAGAGCGGCCGCGCTGGAACCGGCGAAGGTGCCGAAATCGTGGAACACACCGTAGGAGGCACGGAACACCGACCGTCCCGATTCCCCGAGAATCCATCGTGACAGCTTGTTCTCCCAGGTCGGCGAAAATGTCACACCCAGGCGGGGTGAGAGGTGCCGTCCGTCGGTACGGATCGTGGAGCGGGGCAGCAGGCCGAAGTCGCCGTCCGGGTCACCCGGGAAGATCAGATTGGGCAGGGTATCGGTAAAGCGCTGGCTTTCGACGTCTTCGCGAAAAGCTGCGATTCGATCCAAGCGGTCCACCGCCGGAGGTTGGGATTCGAACCGCAATCCCAAGGTCACCTGTAGGCCCCGCATGGGGCGCAGCTCGGTCTCGCCGTAGAAAGCGAACTCATTCCAGCGGAGGTTGAGGCTGCGGGGCGTGCGTACCCGGTAGGTGCTCGGCACGCCGACCAGCATGTTCGCGGCGCCGTTGAGCGTCCCGAAGAACCCCGGACGCGAGAATTCAAAACTGCCGGCAGAGTTTTCGACATTGGTAAAGGGCCAGATCCCGCGCTGAAACAACGCTCCCCCCCGCAACAGCCACCCTCCCCGGCGGTAGACGACATCTTCGGCGACTTGGAACGTCGTCTGGGCCGAGGATTCCGCTGCGAGGAAGGGAGCGATGCGCAACCGCTCGCTTCCGTTGTCGTTCAACAGCGTCAGGTCCGGAATCGTGCCGGGATTCGCCCCAAAGCTGAGGAAGTCGAACCCAAAGTCTTCGGCCGGGGTATCGAGAAAGTCGGCGTGGCCCTGACGGAAGTTGGTCGACAGGCGCTGGGTGGCTACGCGGAGATTGTGCGTCAGCCGAGGCGTCGGCGTATGCGCGAGACTGAGCTGCGGGTTGTGCGAGAACTGGCGAACGCTAGCAGTGGTGCCGGGCGCCAGATTCAAGCCTCCCAGCGGATTACGAACCTTACCGCGAAAGTTGAAATAGCTGAGGTGTACTCCCCACTCCTTGCGCCTAAAATCGAGACGCCCCAGCCACATCTCTCCGCCACTGTCGAGGCCGCTTTCCGACAGGTGAAGATCTTCGCCGACATTCGGCAGGGGTAGGAACGTGTCGAGATAGTTCTCCATGAGCGGGTCGAACGAGGAAAGCGGAACGATGCCGTTGGGAAACGGTGTTCGGGCGGTCGGATCGAGGGGACGTTGTGGGGGTGATAGATCAGAGAAGTCACCCGCTCGTTCAGCTGCTGTCAACACCGGCGAAATCTGGCTATGGCGGGCATTGGTTCGCCAAATCTCCCCGTCGGCGAAGAGGAAGAGGCCGTGCTTGAGTGAAATTGGGCCGCCGAAATTGCCTCCACCGACCGTGCCCCTGATCGAGTCGGTCGAACCGTCGAAAGCCTCGAAAATGTTGTCGCCCCGGGGACGCCAAAATGCCCGCGCCTCCCCATGCCAGTCAGGGCCCCCGCTGCGAGTGACGGCCGAAACCACTGCGCCCGCGTTGCGCCCATCACGAGCCGAGTAGGTATGTGTGACCACGCGAAATGTATCGATAGCTTCCGGAGTCGGTCCGAAGGTTGCCGCCTGAGCTCCCGTGATTCGATTTTGCGCGTTGTTGGAGGCGCCATCGAGCTCGTAATTAATGGCTGAGCGTCGGGAGCCGTTGGCGGATGCGGCCGCGGCCTGACCCGAGAGCGGTCCGACTTCCAGCGAATCCACGGGGCTCATGCCGGGGACCAGCAGCAGGAGCTTGTCCACCGCTGTACGGCCTTCCGAACCAATCAGTACCGGCACGCTTTCAATCTGCTCCCGCACCAGCCCGTATTCGAGCGCAATGCCTTCCAGGCCGGCCTTCGGGCGGGTCAGCGGCGGAGCCAGGCGCTCTAGGGCTACCTGTACCTCGACCGGGAGATCGGGCAACAACTCGTAGGGACCAAGCCGCTGCATCGAGTAGCCCTCGCGGTGAACTGCCAGCGAGTAGCGGTCTGAGCTTAGCCCGGAGAAAGAGAAATCCCCCGCCAGATCAGTGTGCGCGACGATCGACTTCGCCGTAGAGAGGTTTATCAGCCGGACTTCGACGCGTTCCAGGGGATTCCGGTCCGCGTCAACGACCCGGCCGAGGATCGTTCCGGAAGGAAGCTGCTGAGCCGCCAGGTTGGTTGGCAGCAGCAGCAGACACACTAACCCCCCGACCAGACCAAAGCGGTCCATGGCCTTATTGTAAGGCTTGGGATCGATTCTTGAGACTGCTGATCCTGGAGCGGATGCGATGCAGCAATTGGCCCGCGGAAGGGGTTGCCGAGGAAGCGTCGATGGTCAGCCGCGGGGTGCTGAGCAACTCGGTTAGCGTGCCGTCGAGTAGAAGAGTCTCTTGAAGTAGCTGTTCACTCTCGTCTGTCCAAGCGGTCTTCTCAGCCAGTTCCGATTCAGTTTCCCGGTACGCCCAGAACCGTCTTGGCAGAGCTTCGGAGAGGCGATCGTAGATGTGCGCTTGCTGCTGATCCACGGCTGTAAGGTGGAAGCTCACCACGTCACGGAACCTTTGCCCAGCTGCCGGCTCCAAGCGTTCGACGTCCTTCTCCCCGACGCTTTTGAGCAGGCTGTTCAGGGAGTAGACGTGAGCCAGAAGCCGCGATTGGCCGCGGAAAACGTCCGTGACATAGCGGTCTAGTTCCGACTCCAGCACGGCGGGGGTTGGAGTCTGGAAAGAACGCTGAGCGGTATCGCTAAAGTGTGCCAGTAAGGAGTTGCGGACCACTCCGGCTACCGGACGCGGGGCGGTTCTCTCGACCGAATCCAGCTCTTCCCCGGCCGTCGCCGTTGTGCGCTCCTGCCGCCGGCGAAGGTCAAAGCCGATACTCCGAGATCCCGCTACCTTCGAGACCGCCGCTGTGAACTGTCGTTCCGAAGCTGCGTTCTCAACGCTGCCAACGAAAAACAACTTGCCGCTGCGCGGATCCGGTTCAACGTCCTGTTCCCATACCCCGGCTTTCATCAGCATCCAGCGCCCGTCGATCCCCGCGAGCAAGCTTTCAGGCGTCTTAGCGGCAACTTCCGACACGGGCCGCGTGGCACTCTCGGCGGCCACAAACGGCGCGAGCACCGGGTCGACAGCACCACGAAAACCGCTGATGGCTGGTTCGAAGGCGGCGGCGAGTTCGAATGTCGGGATTGCGATTTGCTCCGTCGGCGGGGGGGCCGCGGCCAACTCGGGCATCGTAAAGCGTTCGGCCACGGGCCTTAGGGGCAACGGTGCTCTACTGGCCCCTCGCTCCTCGGCAGCGGAACTTTTCTCCCCTGCAATCGCTTCGGGCGACTTCGCCTCGGGGCTTATGTCTGCTGGAGTTGCGGGCTGGCCGGAACGGATGGCCGCCTCGGGGGCCTGGAGTGTGCCCACGGGATCCGTCAGCTCAACTACCTGGACCGGAGGCCCGACGCTAGGTTCGCGCAGAGCAAGGTAGCCGGCGAAAACAGCGATTAGTAGAGCGGCCGCCAGGCCATAAGCGTACCCAGCCGACCATCGAAGCGGGAAGCTCAGGACGCGCTGCGGTGGATTCAGTGTCTTCTCAAGCTCAGACCAAGAGGCTGCGCGGCTTTCGGCGGTATCGCGAGGGATGGACGTTCGCAGCTCGTGCTCAGCCTGGAGAAGCAGCCCCTGTACGTCGACCATCGCCGTCTGACAGGAGACGCAACTCTCAAAATGCTCCGCACGCGGCGAAACCAGCTCACCGTCACAGTGCAGCAGCAGTTCTTCCGTGCTTAGATGCGTCACTCTTCTCCTCAACACCCTCTCGCAGCTTTGTGAGTGCTCGAGAGATATAACTTACAACCGTCGAAATCGACAAATCCAGAACTTCACCGATTTCACGGTATTTCAGGCCCTCAGTACGTAACCGCAGACAGTCGAGTTCGGAAGGGGTGAGCCGTCCCCACGGCAATTTGGAGACTTCGATCCGAGCCTCCGTCCTGCTTCCCGAATCCGCCCCGCGGTCATGAATGGTCCACTCTTGCTCATCCAAAAGCTCAGGCCGGTGCTTGCGGCCCAGGTCTATCGATAAATTGTGAGCGACTCGAAACAGCCATGCCTTCGGCTGAGCAATTTTTTCTTGTCGCTTGCGGGCTTGGAAAAAGCGGACAAAACTCTCTTGGGCAATATCTTCTGCTTCTGATCGATCGTCGAGATGATAGCGAAGGTAGCGAATCAAGCTGTCACGGCACTCATTGAAGAGCCGTTCGGTTTCCGAAGCTGCGGAATCGGAGTCACCAAAAGGTTGCACGAGTTCCCCCGCGCCGTGACGCCAGATTCACCTTCAAAGACGAATCAGGCGGGATTTCTTACGGCACAACTATCTCAATATTATTCTGCGGCCAAGCGAGCCAGATTGTCAAACCGGGAAGGATCCCAGGAGGCTTCTACAAATGATTGAAACAAAATAGTTTATGGGAACAGACCCCGGACAGTGTGTCTCTAGGTTCACAACCCGAAGGCGGCAAAAACCAGGCCTCCATACATCATAATTCAGTAAGAGGATCGTCGGTAGCGGCGCGTGACCGGCTTTTTTTCGGGCATCGAGGCTACTTGGCCGCAGTCCGGGTTGCCCTGATAAAACGGGGGGGGCGTCCGATCGATTGTTGGTCGCAGGCGGCTGAAAGCCGCTCAAGCGCAATTACCAGGCGATACCTCGGCTCTTCCCACAGAGTGAACCCACCTCCGTCGGCGTGGGAGGCTCCTAGCCTCGTTGCTTCCCGCGCCGACAATAACGTTGCCTCACTTTCCCCGACGAGCGGCTGCCGGATGCACGCGCTTCCCCCCGAGCGCCGGCATCGGCTCCCGGGCCCGTCTCGCCGCGGCAAACGACTCCACGTCTTAAGAATACGCGCTCACGCGAGACTCAAGCAGCGTCGTGGTGGCGCAGGTCCCCAGACCTGCCGTGTCGATACTCCTACCGACACCTGTTAGCGAGCTACGGAGATGCCGATCCATCGACGCAAAGGGCTTCCCTGATCGGTGCTTGCCGCGCGGATAGAGGGGGATGACCTCGCCATCCGGGTTGCGGTCAGCACGTCGTTTCGCCCACAATTGATCGGCTGGCCTAAGAGTTGTGTAGTTGTGTAGTTGTGTAGCGCAGGCCTCGGCGGCCGTTTTGCCGAGACCTGCGGCCGTTGGCCCCAGCCGGGAACCACCTTATCCCATCAACCCCCACAATGCTGCGGGCGAAACAAGTTCGTGGATACCGCCTTGAAGAGATCGAACAACGGCTGCGATCCGCTAGCAGCATCGACGGGGTGGAGAAGCACGATCTGCCGACACCTGCGTCGCTTGTCGACCTCGACCGTTTCGAAGCGAATATCGCCAAGATGGCCGACTATGCGGCAAGCGTCTCAGTCGGGCTTCGTCCCCATGCGAAGACTCACAAGTGTCCGGAAGTAGCCAAGCGGCAACTCGAAGCCGGGGCGCTGGGCGTGTGCACGGCGACGATTCGCGAGGCCGAGGCACTGGGGGCCGCGGGCATCGGAGGCTTGTTGATCACCTCCGAGCTAGTCGGGCCCAACAAGATTCACAGGTTGCTCCGAACCAGCGTCCCGACACCATGAGCGTGGTCGACAGCCTCTTGCACGCCGAGCAACTCAGCGAGGCCGCCGTGGCCGCTCACGCGAACCTCAATGTCTTGCTTGACGTCGATCCGGGCGACCGCCGAACGGGTACTTTGCCGGGGTTGCCCGCGATCGAGCTGGCGAAGAGGCTCGACTCGCTGCCCAATCTTACTCTGCTCGGAGTTCACAGCTATTCCGGGTCGACTTCACACGTGATCGGCTTTGGAGCACGTAAGCGCCATTCCGAAGACCATATGGGGCCGGTTCTCGATACGGTTCGGGAGATGAAAAAGGCGGGCCTGCCGACTGAGATCATGTCCGGTGGCAGCACCGGGACCTACAACATCGATCCCTACCTCGATGGGTTTACCGAGCTGCAGGTCGGCTCTTACGTGTTTATGGACGCCGACTATCGACGCATCGGCGGAGAGCGATCGTCGCTTTATGACGACTTCGAGCCGTCTCTAACGGTACTGGCGATGGCCATCAGCAAGAATCGGCGGCATTGGGTGACACTCGATTCCGGCACCAAAGCACTCGCCGCCGGCGAGTTTGACGCCGAAGTGGTTGGGCTGACGGAAGTGAAATACCACTTCGCCGGCGACGAACACGGCATCCTTGAACTCGAGAGTCCTAATCAAGAAATTCGCATAGGCAACAAAATCGAGTTGATTATTCCCCACTGCGACCCGAGCGTCAATCTCTATGACCGCATCTATGCCTGCCGCGGCAACCGCGTGGAACAGATCTGGCCCATCTCCGCCCGTGGCTACGGCTAGCTTCGGTTGCAGTGACGCGACGAACAAGCGCCCCGCTTTCGATCCCTAGCAGCCCGTGGTAGAAGCCAGGTTCGGCAAAAAATAGGGACTGTTATCCGATTTTCGGTTCTGCAACTGCCTTATCTCCGGTAGGGCTTAGAGGACGAAAATCGGTGACTGTACCATTTTTTGAAGCGTGGAATACACGCGCGCTCACGCCAGCCCTAACTTTTCCGCCAGGCCGATGCGTTGCAGCTTCCCGGTTGGGCCTTTGGGGATTTCAGCAAGGAACACGATACGCCTTGGCACTTTGAAATCGACCAGACGGCCGGCCACGAAACTACGTAGCTCCTTGTCGCTGACAGACGAGCCATCACGAACCACAATAGCCGCAGCTACGTCCTCGCCCAGCTTGTCATGGGGGAGGCTGAAAGTGACCGCCTGCGCCACGGCAGGGTGGTCCATGAGAACCTCGTCTACTTCGCGGGGAGAAATCTTTTCGCCGCCGCGGTTGATGATTTCCTTCAGGCGGCCGGTGATGTAAAGGTACCCCTCGTCATCGAAATAGCCTTGGTCGCCGGTTCGAAACCACCCTCCGGTGAACGCTGTCGCGTTCGCCTCGGGGTTATTTTCATATCCCCCGGTGACGCTTGGCCCGCGGATGACCACTTCACCGGTATCTCCGCTCGCCAGCATGCTCCCCTCCGCGTCCATGACGGCCATCTCAGGACCCGCGGGAACACCGACGGACCCGGCCTTGCGACCCGCGGGCGGCAGAGGATTGCTGGCCATCTGGTGGGCCGCTTCGGTCATGCCGTACGATTCGATGACCGGGGCACGGAAGACTCGCTCCAGCTCCTCCAGCACCTGGGGTGGCAGAGCAGCCGACGAAGATCGAATGAATCGCAGCCGGCTTTCGGAAACTACGTCCTGGTTTCTGGCAGCGCGAGCCAGAATCGTCTGATGCATAGTCGGGACGGCCGTATACCAGCTCGGTCTGAATTCCTTCAACCACAAAAAGAACTTAAGAGCATCAAAACCCTGTGTGCAAACCACTTCTGCCCCGGCCGCAAGACTCGCCAATATCGCTCCCATTAGCCCGTGAATGTGAAACAGCGGCATGACGTTGAGGCAGCGATCCGCCGGGGTCAAAGCCAAAGTCCGACCAATGCTTAGCGCGGAGGCGCAAACGTTAGCGTGTGTCAGAGGAACGATCTTGGGCCGGGAGGTTGTCCCCGAGGTGTGCAGAACCAAGGCGATGTCCTCGGTTTGTGAAAGTCCTCCGCTGGTACTTGCCGCTCTTGATTCACCCCGGATCGAGAAAACCCCGGCTGGTTCGGCCTGGTGGGGTTCAAGTTCGAGGATGGCGATACCGCGGTCCCTCGCTACCGCTACCGCCGGCGAATCGCTGGCCTTCAGCACCAGCAACGCCTTCGCATTTAGGTCGCTCAAGTAGAATTCAAATTCATCCCTGCGATACGAAGGATTCAGCGGAGCACAAGTAGACGCGGCGGCCACCGAGACGAACCCGACAGCCAACTCCGGGCCGTTTGGCAGCACAATGGCGACCCGGTCGTCTCGACCCACACCGCAAGCGTTAAGACTCTTCACGGTGGATTCGATTTGACGCTCGAGGTCGAGATACGTCAGCGGTGTTCGTTGCGGGGCGGCGATGGCGATAGAGCCAGGCTCCGTCTTAGCGCGTGCCGCGATTAATCCAGGAACGGTCATTGGCACAGGTTTCCAGGTGCTTGCCTACAACAGGAAGTAACATCCTATCAGAGCCTTTCGGATCCTAATGTCGACCCGGTCGCCGGTTGTACGGCACGGGATTTGCCTTTCCTTTCAACCCGGACCCTGAAGCCGTCGTAGGCCGTAGCCTACAGGGCACCCTGTTAAGATGGTGGACTTGACGATGCCGAACCCGCCCGTGGTCATTTTAGGCGCCGGCCCGGCCGGGCTAACAGCCGCCTACGAGCTTGGAAAGGCCGGAGTACAGAGCACGGTCCTCGAGAGGGACGATACGGTCGGCGGGCTGGCCCGAACCGTTCAGCACAACGGCTACCGTTTCGACATCGGGGGACACCGCTTTTTCACCAAAGTCTCTGCCGTCGAGGCACTGTGGCGCGAGATCCTCGGTGACGACCTACTAACCCGTCCACGACTCTCCCGGATCTATTACAACGGGGCGTTCTTCTCCTACCCGCTAAAGCCGTTCAACGCGCTAGCCGGCTTGGGGCTGCTGGAAACCGTTCGCTGCGTCGCCAGTTATGGTTGGGCGAGGGTGTCTCCGACCAAACCCGAGGAAGGTTTCGCTGCCTGGGTCTCGAACCGCTTCGGCAAACGGCTCTTCGAGATCTTCTTCAAGACCTACACGGAAAAGGTTTGGGGCATCCCCTGCACCCAGATCGATGCCCAGTGGGCCGCGCAGCGCATCAAAGGGCTGTCGCTGACAACCGCGGTCAAGAATGCACTCTTTGGCCAGCGGGGAAAGAGTAAGGAAGAAATTGTCAAGACGCTGATCGACGAGTTCCTCTATCCGCGGCACGGCCCTGGCATGATGTGGGAGCGGACCCATAAGACGGTGGAGTCGATGGGGTCGCGAGTGGTTTTTAACGCTCCCATCGAACGAATCTCCTGGAGCGAAGGTCGGGTGGAAGCCGTCCAAGCGGGCGGCGCGGCCTATCCAGCTGAGCACGTCATCAGCAGTATCGCCATTCGTGAACTGGTGGAGAGCCTCAATCCGGCCCCTCCGGAAGAGGTGCTGAATGCCGCGCGGCGGCTCAAGTACCGCGATTTTCTTAGTGTCGCTCTCGTGATTCGTCGCGATGGGCTGTTTCCGGACAACTGGATCTACATCCACGAACCCAGCGTGAAAATGGGGCGTATTCAGAACTACGGCAACTGGAGCCCGGAGATGGTCGCCGACCCTAAGACGAGCTGTCTAGGCCTAGTGTAGTGCCACATAAATAACTGGACAATAACACCCTTTTCACGGTAGGATGGTTTATGTGGCCATCCGCTGACGCTCTACCCCTCACCGCTCCGCAGCGAAACGCTCTTCGTCGCCTGGTTCGAGGAGGCAACACAGCCCAGAAAATGGCCTTACGGGCAGGCATTGTTTTGCTGTGTGCGCAGGGGTTGGCGAACCACGCCATTGCCCGCGAACTCGGCGTCAACCGCAAGACCGTCATCCTGTGGCGAAAGCGCTTCGCCCAGTCCGGCCTCGACGGACTCCGCGATCGGACGCGCCCCGGACGCAAACCGGCGCTCTCCGCTGAATTCGTCCAATGCATCCTCGATACAACGCTTCACGAGAAGCCCCGGGCGGCCACGCATTGGAGCACCCGCACCCTCGCCAAGCACTTGGGCGTCTCCAAGATGGCCATCCAGCGCGTCTGGAAAGCGCACGGACTGCAGCCCCATCGCCTCGAAACTTTCAAGCTCAGCCGCGACAAGCAGTTCGTCGAGAAACTCCGCGACGTGGTCGGTCTGTACTTGAATCCGCCCGAGCACGCGCTGGTGCTCAGTGTCGATGAGAAAAGTCAGATCCAGGCCTTAGACCGCAGCCAGCCGGGACTGCCCCTGAAAAGGGGTCGTGCCGGCACCATGACCCACGACTTCAAACGACATGGCACAACGACGTTGTTCGCCGCCTTCAATGTGCTCGACGGCAAGGTGATCGGCGAGTGTCTGCCGCGACATCGGCACCAGGAATTCCTCAAATTCCTACGCAAGATCGACCGCGAAACGCCACCGGCGCTGGAGCTGCATCTGATCGTGGACAACTACTCCACGCACAAGCATGAGCAAGTGAAGAAGTGGCTCACGAAGCACCCCCGCTTCCACTTTCACTTCATTCCCACGTCTTCTTCTTGGCTCAATCTCGTCGAGCGCTGGTTCCGCGAGCTGACACAGAAGCGCATCCGCCGCGGCGTGTTCCGCAGTGTTCCCGAACTCGAGGCCGCCATCCACGAGTACCTGGAAGCGAGCAACCAAGCGCCCAAGCCCTTTGTCTGGACAGCTCCGGCACAAGATATCCTCGCCAAAGTCGAGCGCGCCGCCAAAACCCACGCCATTGTCCAGAACCGTTAGTGGCACTACACTAGGTACCATCGGCCTATTGCGGAATCCTCGGAACCCTCTTAAAGTTGTACTGGGGGGTTTCTCCTAGCGTCACCGGCCGGTTTGACCTCCTTAGAGAAGAGAAATCGAGGCAACTAGCGATATGCGTCAGCTCAACGGTCACCGCAGGGCAGTGTCGTTACAACTGCTGTTTGTTTTGCTCTTGTCGGGGGCAATCGCCCACGCTCAGCCGAATCTGTTCCGCGACCGCGGGCGTCCGGTCGTCCCTGGGGCGCACGGCAGGGCTGCGAACGAAGTTGAGCTGAATGCGAATGTCTCGCTGGGCGATGCGGAGCAGCTCTGGATCGACTTACCGGACGCACCGGACGCTTTGGCCGATCGAACCGACTTCCAGGGCCGGAAGAACGGGGCGGTCTGGCGCGGCAAAGTGCCGGCGGTAGCCGATAGCGATGTGGTTCTGACACGCCACAAGGGCTGACTGGCGGGCACGGTTCGGATTGAAGACGACGTCTATGAGATCCTGCCCGGGCACGGACGTCAGCATCGGATTGTGCAGCTGAATCCGGGGAGCTTCCCTGGGTGCGAAGCCGGGGTCATTCCTCAGTTTGTGCCGGACGCGGGCCAGGACCCGTCGACGGCCACGAGCGAGCCGCTCACCGCCAACGCAGCGGATCCAAACGCGGAAATGCATCTGCTGTCACTCTATACGCCTCAGGCGCGCGACGCCCAGGGCGGCGCCCCACAGATCGAAGCGCTGATACAAGCGGCGGTCGATAACGCCAACACGTCTTTCATCAACAGCAACATGACGGGGCGCTATGTGCTCGTGCACGCCGCTTTGGCGAACCGCAACGATTCGGGCAACCTAAGCTCCGACCTGAACTGGCTGGCGAGTGACCCTGACGCGGCGCAACTGCGTGACGATCAGGGCGCCGATATGGTCTCGCTCATTGTGAACTCGGGCGGATGCGGGATCGGCTATGTGCAGCGGAATCCCGGCCCGTCATTCGCAAGCGCCGCGTTCCAGGTGACGGTGCGGAGCTGCGCCGTAGGCAACCTGACATTTGCGCACGAGCATGGGCATAACCTGGGCTTTGAGCACGATCTGGCCAACGGACCCCTTCCTTCCCAAGCCTCGTATCCGTGGTCGTTTGGCGCGTTCATCAACTCCAACCTAGCCCGCACGGTGATGGCGTATCCGAATCCCTGCGGAAGCTGCCCGCGGGTGATGCATCACTCCAACCCGGACGTTACCTACCTCGGTTTTCCGACCGGCGTGGAGAACGTGGAGGACAACGCGCGAACCGGGGACATTACCGCGCTAATCGCTCACGACTTTCGACCTGACGCGACGCCGGCGACGCTCGCGTCGATCACGGTCGGTCCCGATCCCACGTCCGTCGAGGAAGGTCAGCAGCAGGCGTTCATCGCGACCGGGCACTATGACGACTTGAGCACGGCGGACATCACCGCGAGTGCAACCTGGGCAAGCTCGAACACCGCTGTGGCGACGGTTGGCGGCGGCATCGCAACCGGCGTGAGCGCGGGAACGGCAAGCATCACCGCGTCGCAGGACGGCCTGATGAGCAACGCGGCGTTGCTAACCGTCACGCCGCCTCCAGTGCTCCTTTCAATATCCATGAGCCCGACGAGTGCGACGATCGGCGCGGGCGCCACGCAGGCGTTCACAGCGACGGGCCACTATGACGACTCCAGCACCCCGGACATTACAGCGCAGGCGACGTGGGCGAGTTCGGACACAGGGGCTGCGACGGTCAACGGCAGCGGGGTTGCGACTGGAGTATCCGAAGGCGCGGCGAACATCACCGCTTCACTCGACGGCATCACGAGCCCGGCGGCTTCGCTCACCGTAACGGCTTTCGGCGTTGCGGGTCTAGCGCCGAGTGTGATCGAGGCAGATAAATCCACGAACGTCACAGTGACCGGCTCCGGGTTCGTAGAAGGCGCCTCGCTGAGCTTCCAAAACGGCAACGGCAAAACGCCGACAGCCACGACCCAATCTGTAAGCGCAACTCAAGTCGTTGCGAGCGTTTTCGCTTATTCGAACGGCCCCAATAAGGACCGCACGTGGGATGTGACCCTGACAAACGGCGGGCCGGGCCAGCAGCAGACGCTCGTCCAGGCTCTGACTGTGACCCTCCAGCCGATCAGCAACCAGCCGCCGACGGTTACGATCACCTCGCCGGCCAACGGCTCGGCTTTCGCCTTCGGAGCGAGCGTTGCCTTCACGGGTTCGGCCAGCGACGACGAGGACGGGGACATTTCGCCGAATCTGAGCTGGAGTTCCGATCTCGACGGCACGATCGGGTCGGGCGCCAGCTTCAACACCACAGCCCTTAGCGTTGGCACTCACACCATCACGGCCTCGGTCACCGATTCGGGCGGCGCCGCGGGCAACGCCTCGATCTCGGTGACGATCACCAATAACCCGCCGACGGTTGCGATCACCTCGCCGGCCAACGGCGCGGCTTTCGCCTTCGGAGCGAGCATTGCTTTCGCGGGTTCGGCCAGCGACGACGAGGACGGGGACATTTCGCCGAATCTGAGCTGGAGTTCCGATCTCGACGGCGCGATCGGGTCGGGCGCCAGCTTCAACACCACGGCCCTGAGCGCTGGGACTCACACCATCACAGCCTCGGTCACCGATTCGGCCGGCGATTCCGGCAACGCCTCGATCTCGGTGACGATCACCAATAACCCGCCGACGGTTACGATCACCTCGCCGGCCAACAGCTCGGCCCTCGACTTTGGGGCGAGCGTCGCCTTCGCGGGTTCGGCCAGCGATGACGAGGACGGGGACATTTCGGCGAATCTGAGCTGGAGTTCCGATCTCGACGGCGCGATCGGGTCGGGCGCCAGCTTCAACACCACGGCCCTGAGCGCTGGGACTCACACCATCACGGCCTCGGTCACCGATTCGGCCGGCGATTCCGGCAACGCCTCGATCTCGGTGACGATCACCAATAACCCGCCGACGGTTACGATCACCTCGCCGGCCAACAGCTCGGCCCTCGACTTTGGGGCGAGCGTCGCCTTCGCGGGTTCGGCCAGCGATGACGAGGACGGGGACATTTCGGCGAATCTGAGCTGGAGTTCCGATCTCGACGGCGCGATCGGGTCGGGCGCCAGCTTCAACACCACGGCCCTGAGCGCTGGGACTCACACCATCACGGCCTCGGTCACCGATTCGGCCGGCGATTCCGGCAACGCCTCGATCACAGTCACGATCAACCCGAGCGCGGGCGTCACGGTGACCGCCGTCGACCCCAGCGCCGTGCCGAAGGGGACGCAACCCGCCGTCACGGTGTGGGGTAGCGGCTTCGTTGACGGCGCAACGGTCTCGTTCGAGAACGGCAGCGGTCAGATTCCACTCGTGATCACGCTCCAGTGGGTGAGCTCAAACCAGATTGACCTGCTGCTCAACGTGCGGCCGAACGGGCCGGATCGCGACAGAGTGTGGGATGTTCGCGTAACGAATCCCGACGGTTCCGCCGCCGTGCTCGTTGCGGGCTTTACAATCCTGTTTTGATCGGCCCGCGAGCTTAAGGGAGAATCCCGAGGGTAGGGGAGATCGGTACATGAAGAGGCCGGCAACTCCCAGCTACGAGAGACCCTGATGGCCGTCGCTGTATTAGCTCGCTTTTCTCACCACGACCGCGGTGGACGAGGCGAAAGGCCCGGCGGCCATGGCGCGCGGCAACACTTCGTGCACATCGCCCAACGTACAGTCTGTCGGCAAGCGGGCGCGATAAATCGCGCCCCTCGAGTTTGGCGTTTGACTAGATAGATTCCCACATTTAAGAGGACGAGAGCGGGCCAAGGGGATAAAAACCCTTGCTGGGTCGAAACATTGTGGGGTATTCTGGTATCGAGTTATATAACTAGATAAGGAGACGACATGGGTTACCCCACCAAAGTCCAACTCATTAAGCGCGAAGCCAGTCAGCAGTGGTACGTCAACTTCCCTTCCGCCTTGGCCCAGGCGCTGGAATTCTCGCGCGGTGAAACCGTCGAGTGGGTCATCGAAGACCGCTCCCAACTGGTGTTGAACCGTCGGCACCCGCCCCCCTCGGCGTTAAAAAAAAAGACTCCGCCCCGAGGCTCCTCGACCAGCTCGAAGCCCTCGCCCGCCAAGCGCTCCAGGGCCGCCGCCAACAGCGGGTCCAAGAAAAGATCCAAAGCCTGATGCTGAGCGCCTTGGTCTGTCTCGGCCGCCACACCGTGACTGGGTTGCTGCACACCGCCGGCGACAGCTTCCAGGACTGGTCGGCCGTCTATCGGCTCTTCTCCCAGGCCCGGGTCGAGGCCCCAGACCTGTTCGGCGTGGTCCGCCGCGGAGTGCTCGAGCAACTGTCCCCCACCGCACCTCTGGTGGTCGCACTCGATGACTCACTGCTGCCCAAGCGGGGCGCCAAAACTCCCGGCGTCGCCTGGCGGCGCGATCCGCTGGGACCGCCCTTCCAAACCAACCTGATTCGCGCTCAGCGCGTCATCCAGATCTCGGCCGCTGTGCCCGGCGGCGCCGACCCCCCAGCGGCGCGCCTGATCCCGCTCGATTTCCAACACGCCCCGACCCCACCCACACCACGGCGAAACGCCCCTGAGCAGGAGCAACAACAATACCGCCTCGCCTGCCGCCGCGCCTCGCTCGCCCAGCGGGGCGCCGAACGCCTGCACGCCCTGCGGCAGAAGTTGGAGCAAGACGATGCCTCGCGGCGACTCGAAGTGCTCGTCGACGGCCGCTTCACCAACCGCACGGTGTTGAAAAACCTGCCGCCCCAGACCGTGCTGATCGGTCGCATCCGCCAAGACGCCAAGCTCTACTACTTGCCGACCGGCCAAGCAGCCGCCACGGGCCGCCGCCGCCGTTATGGCGAGCGGGCCTCCCACTCCCGAACAACTGCGCCAGGATGACAGCGTTCGCTGGCAAATCGTCACCGCCTACGCCGCCGGCAAGCGGCATCGCTTCCGCATCAAGACCTTGACTCGGCTGCGCTGGCGTCCCGCCGGCGGGAACTGCGATCTGTGTTTAGTCATCATCGCCCCGCTGCGCTATCGGCCCCGCCAAGGCTCGCGCCTGCTGTATCGCCGGCCCGCTTATCTGATCGCTACCGATCCCGACTTGTCGCCCCAGCAGATCGTCGAGCACTACGTCTGGCGCTGGGACATCGAGGTCAACTTCCGCGACGAAAAGACGCTGTTGGGGGTAGGACAGGCGCAGGTCAGACATCCCCGCTCGGTCGAAGCGGTGCCGCAGTTGATCGTGGCTGCTTACGCCTGGTTGTTGCTGGCGGCGCGCCAGACTTGGGGCCCGGCGGGCTTCCCCGACGCCCTGCCGCCCCCGAAATGGCGCGCGCGCCGCTCGAAGCCCCGCGCCACGACGCTCGATCTGATCCAGCACCTGCGGGCCGAGCTGTGGGGCGAAGGCTTGCGTCGTTTCTGCGGCTTCCCGTCCAACCCCTCGCCCACTCCAACCCCCCAAAAACTCAGCGCAGCCCTCCCCACCGCCTTGCTTTATGCTTCCCCTTGAACCTCTTGCCCCTCCTGTCTCCGCCTCGAACCTGCTTTCAAAACGCCAAAGTCGAGGGGCGCGATAAATCGCGCCCCTACATCTCTGATGGCGGGCATTTGCTTCCACTCCCGCCGACCGCTGGTGAGAAATGCGGATTAGCTCGTCGTTATTCCAAGGCGTAAGCTAACTTTGCATGTGGCCCACCAGGACAGCACCCGTGACCAGTGCGGCAGCCACAGACCAATCCACGTCCTCATGCTAGACTCAAGGTTAGGCTTCCACTGGGAGCAACTCGATGAAAGCTGAGATCCATCCCGCCTACGAGCTCGTGAACGTCAATTGCGCCTGCGGGAGCACTTTTCAGACGCGCTCGACCCACAAAGGCGACATCCATGTGGAGATCTGCTCCGCCTGCCATCCCTTCTTTACCGGCAAGCAAAAGCTGGTCGACACCGCGGGCCGAGTCGAGCGCTTCCGGAGGAGATACGGGCAGACCAAACCCTCCGAGAACTAGCCCGCATTTCCGCAGCACCCCTCCCCCCGCGACAAAGCGAATCAAACGCGAACGCCAAGTGAGTGCCAATGGGCCTGCGTCCCACCTAAATGGATGAAGATCGGTGGATTTTCGACCGAGTGTCCGTGGCGAAAGTGGTCCCCAGCGGTAGTTGGCCTGTCACTGGCGTTCCAGGCTGCGTTCGTTCCTCCCGCACGGCCTTGCGACAAGCGAAACAGAGACGCGAAGGCCCATAGGGACAGGCACCGGTGCACGATACACCAAGGAGCGACAGTCGCCTCTGTGTGCCAAAGGCTTTACCGGCGAGAGGGTCTTCCCAGCGTTGCCTGTCCCTGAGCGAGCCCTCTCGTAGAGCATCAGGAGGAGCCAACCGGTGGGCTACACCGGGACGGCCAAGCCCGCGTCGCCTCCGGCCTGGACAGCAGTAACGGCGGCGGTGTAGTAGATGTCCTCCGCCGAGCTGCCGCGGGAGAGATCGTTAGCTGGCCGATTCAAACCCTGCAGGAAAGGCCCTAGCGACTGAGCTCCTCCGAGCCGCTCGGCCAGCTTGTATCCGATGTTGGCGGCGTCGAGTGCCGGGAAGATCAATACGTTCGCTCGGCCGGCCACCGGCGAGCCAGGAGCCTTGGATCGGCCTACGGATTCCACAAGCGCCGCATCCGCCTGCAGTTCGCCATCGACGCTGAGCCGCGGCGCCCGCGCCCGGATGATCCGCAAAGCTTCGACGATCTTTTCCACCATGGGATGCCGGGCGCTGCCCTTGGTGGAAAAAGACAGCAGCGCCACACGGGGAGGATCGGATAGGAACCGCTGTGCGTTCTCCGCCGCGGCGATTGCGATCTCAGCAATTTGGCTGGCGTTGGGGTCGGGAACCACGGCCGGGTCGGCCAAGAAGATTACCCCGCGACTCCCCCAGCGCGGCTCAGGGTGGACAAGGATCATGAAGCTCGAGACGAGCCGGAAGCCTTGCTTCACCCCTACGCAATGAATGACCGCACGAACGGTCTCAGCCGTCGTGTTACTAGCACCGCCCACCATGCCATCCGCATCTCCCGCCGTCACCATCAGCGAAGAGAAATAAAGGGGCTGAGCAGCTATCCTACGAGCTTCGGATGCGGTGACGCCACGGGATCTTCGGCGCTCATGGTAAAGGGATGCGTAGTGCTCGGTCCTCTCAGATGATTTCGGGTCGACGAAGCTCAACCCGGAGACGGCCCCTCCATTCGGGCTGACGAGAATAGGAACCGCGACTTTCTCCCGCGCTAGCCGCTCAGCAGCGACTCGCACCCGCTCATCATCCCCTTCCGGGAACACGATTCGCTTGTTGAGGGTGCGAGCGCAGTCTACTACGCGCTCCAAGAAGGCCGACATTCTTCCGATCTTACTATGGCGGCGCGTGGGGGTGCGGGCAGACCGGACAGGCGGTTCCCGCGAACTGCCGTTACGTCGCGCGGTCGAGACGTGGGGAGGGCCTAGAAAAGCTTCGCTATGGCGAGATAGATGCCGAGGGTGTAAATCATGCCGATGGTGAAGAAGACGAAATACATTTGTGACTTGATCGTCTTCAAGTCCTTGCCGGCGTTCCGGCTAAGGCCTTCGCTGATGCTTTCGCCCAAACCACGGATCAACTCTTGGGAGAGAGACCCCTCGCCGCCACCGCCATCGTTTAGCTTTTGAACGCGCCGGCGAAGTTCCTTAACCTGGTCCCCGGTTTGTCTGGCCCAGGTAGACCAGCGGGCAGTCTCCTGCTCGACCAAAGCTTTGACGTCCCCCCCCCCCGCCGGATTGCTCGGTCTGAGACAGTCGTTTTTCTACATCCTCCATACGAGCCAGCAATTCAGGCTGATAGGCCCCGGCACCTCCGCCATTGGCCCCGGCTTGCTCTAGGTCGGCGATACGCTCGGTCAGCTTCGCGGGGTCTCCGGAGGAGATTGAGTCCTGAAGCTCCCGTTGAACCAAATCGAGCCTGGAAATGACCTCCGTAACCCTGGGATCCGACCCACCCTCAACGGAACCTTCGATTGACTGCAAACGGGCGGCAAGCTCAGCAACACCTGCGTCTCCTCCGTCCCTCACACCTTCCTCGAGCGCATTCAGACGGAGCGTGATTTCGCCGATGCGCGGGTCTTGATCCGGCTGATCCGTTTTCCGCTCCAGAGAAGCCAGGCGCACGGACAAATCCTCCACGCGAGGGTCAGAGCCAGCTACCCCAAAGGCCGACTCCAGCTGCCCCAGGCGAGCGTTGACTTCGTCTAGGTCCGGGACGGCGGGAACTTCCGCGGGCCTATCTTCCAATGCTTGAAGCCGCTCGGAGACCCCGCTGACTTGGGAATCGGAGCCCCTCTGGGCCAGTGTCGCCTCGACCATTAGCAAGCGAGAGCGAAGTTCTCCGATCTCTGCGTTTTCGCCGAGCTGGCTCGTACGCTGATCGAGGGAGGCTAGTGCTCACTATCATAAATTAGCGTATGAATGAGAAAGGGGTCGCTGCTGGACGTTAGCCTTGGTCCATTCGAACGGGGCGGCGTTTTTGTTGTGCGCTTGGACGAAGCGGTCGATGGCCTGGCGTACTTCGTAAGGGGAGGTGAAACTGGCCCCGCGCAACGCTCTACGGCTGAGAATACTGAACCAGATCTCGACCTGGTTGAGCCAGGAGGCGTAGGTGGGCGTGTAGTGCAGGTGCACCTTGCGGTGGCGTTTGAGCCAGCGATCACGTTTCGGTTTGTGGGTGTTGAGGTTGTCCAGTACGACGTGCAACTCAAAACCTTGGTAGAGATCGACCAGTTGATTCATGAAGTCAAGAAACTCACGCCGTCTGCGGCGCCGGTAATGCCCGGCCGTGACGTGGCCGGTGGCGACCTCCAGGGCCGCGAACAAGGTCGTTGTGCCGTGGCGCTTGTAGCCGTGCGAGAAACCCGTCAAAGCCTTGCCGTCGGGCAGTCTGAGCCAACCCTGGGCGCGCTCCAGGGCCTGGATGTTGGGCTTCTCGTCGACCGCCAGCACGATGGCGTTGTCAGGCGGGTGCAGATAGAGTCCCACGATGTTGGCGGCTTTACGCGAGAATTCGGGATCGGTGGAGAGGCACCAACTACGCCGCCGGCACAACGAGATGCCGCGCCGACGCAACACGCGCCAGACCTGTTGGTCGCTGACATCGCCCAGCGCCGCGGCCAGCCGTGGAGCCGTCCAGGTCGCCTGTCCGCAAGGCGGCGTGTCGTCCAGCTTTTGCAGAATGCGTTTTTCGGTGTCAGCGTCGTATCGCCGCGGCTTGCCGGGTCGCGTTTCATCCGCCAGACCGGCCAGTCGTTGGCCAGC
This sequence comes from Bryobacterales bacterium, assembly GCA_965222095.1. Lineage (GTDB taxonomy): Bacteria > Acidobacteriota > Terriglobia > Bryobacterales > UBA6623. Next base: position 453,499 of record CBDCTD010000001.1, on the reverse strand, counting down.
GAAGCGCGTACGCCACTTCGACACTCGTGCGGCCCGCGTGCCCAACTGGGCGGCGATCTCCCGGTTCGACATCCCTTGCGCCGCCAACAAAATGATCCGGGCTCTGTCCGCCGCACGGCGCTCGCTCTTGTGCGCGCGTCCCCAGCCCTCCAACGTCCGGCGTTCCCCAGTACTGAGTCTGATACGCGTGGCTATTCTTGCCATGCCGCATTGTCTCATACATACGGTTATTTATGATAGTAAGCACTAGAGGCTCTTTGATCTCGGCAAGCTCTGATGGAGAGGCGCTTCCGAACGCTTGCTGTTCGAGTGACGCGAGACGTCCGGAAAGCTCTTCAACGTGAGAACCGGATGCACCCTCAGCCTGGTTATCTTCCAGCGAGGAGAGCCGAGCCAGGACTTCGTCGCTGTCTTCTAACGAGGAAAGTCGGCCAAAGACTTCATCCACACGGGAGTCGACGGCGGGTTGACTGGTTCGCTGCTCTAAAGCGGCCAGGCGGTCTGTCAGACCGGTGACGCGCGGATCAGCGGCAGGGTCGGCGGCCCAGGTTTCAATGTTCTGCAGACGAGCTGCTATTTCTTCGATCTGGGGACCGGACGAGGGTTGCTCGGCGCGCGTTTCCAAGGCGGCTAAGCGCTCGCTCACGCCTTCCACACGAGGGTCCTCGAGCGACTGAGAAGTCTTTTCCTCCAGAGACTCCACTCGAAAGACAACTTCATCCACTCGAGGGTCTGGTTGACGCTCTTCTATGCCGCCTTCAAGGGCTGATATACGAGTTGCTAGTGTAGTGCCACATAAATAACTGGACAATAACACCCTTTTCACGGTAGGATGGTTTATGTGGCCATCCGCTGACGCTCTACCCCTCACCGCTCCGCAGCGAAACGCTCTTCGTCGCCTGGTTCGAGGAGGCAACACAGCCCAGAAAATGGCCTTACGGGCAGGCATTGTTTTGCTGTGTGCGCAGGGGTTGGCGAACCACGCCATTGCCCGCGAACTCGGCGTCAACCGCAAGACCGTCATCCTGTGGCGAAAGCGCTTCGCCCAGTCCGGCCTCGACGGACTCCGCGATCGGACGCGCCCCGGACGCAAACCGGCGCTCTCCGCTGAATTCGTCCAATGCATCCTCGATACAACGCTTCACGAGAAGCCCCGGGCGGCCACGCATTGGAGCACCCGCACCCTCGCCAAGCACTTGGGCGTCTCCAAGATGGCCATCCAGCGCGTCTGGAAAGCGCACGGACTGCAGCCCCATCGCCTCGAAACTTTCAAGCTCAGCCGCGACAAGCAGTTCGTCGAGAAACTCCGCGACGTGGTCGGTCTGTACTTGCATCCGCCCGAGCACGCACTGGTGCTCAGTGTCGATGAGAAAAGTCAGATCCAGGCCTTAGACCGCAGCCAGCCGGGACTGCCCCTGAAAAGGGGTCGTGCCGGCACCATGACCCACGACTTCAAACGACATGGCACAACGACGTTGTTCGCCGCCTTCAATGTGCTCGACGGCAAGGTGATCGGCGAGTGTCTGCCGCGACATCGGCACCAGGAATTCCTCAAATTCCTACGCAAGATCGACCGCGAAACGCCACCGGCGCTGGAGCTGCATCTGATCGTGGACAACTACTCCACGCACAAGCATGAGCAAGTGAAGAAGTGGCTCGCGAAGCACCCCCGCTTCCACTTTCACTTCATTCCCACGTCTTCTTCTTGGCTCAATCTCGTCGAGCGCTGGTTCCGCGAGCTGACACAGAAGCGCATCCGCCGCGGCGTGTTCCGCAGTGTTCCCGAACTCGAGGCCGCCATCCACGAGTACCTGGAAGCGAGCAACCAAGCGCCCAAGCCCTTTGTCTGGACAGCTCCGGCACAAGATATCCTCGCCAAAGTCGAGCGCGCCGCCAAAACCCACGCCATTGTCCAGAACCGTTAGTGGCACTACACTAGAGCGTCACCTTGTGCGTCGGTGGCGAGCTCCGCGGTCTGTCGTTCGAGGCCCTCGACTCTAGTAGCAACGTCGTCGAGCCGGGGGTCCTGGGACGGTTGTTCGACCCGACCCTCCACTGTCGCCAGACGCTCGGTGATTGCTTCCACGCGGGGGTCGCCGACCGGCTGGGCTAGTCGTCCCTCAACCTCCGCCAGACGTTCCCCCAGCCCCTCGACTCTTGGGTCGTCCAAGGGCTCGGCAACTCGGCTTTCGACACCCTCCACCCTGGGTACTAATTCATCCAACCGGGGATCGTATGATGGTTCAAGAGAACGCTGTTCCAATGACCCCAGGCGGTCCGTGATATCGTCGACCCGGGGGTCTGCAGGCGGCTGGGCAGCCTGACCATCCAATTGTCTTAGTCTCGCGTCGATCTCCTCGAAGCGAGGATCCTGGTTGCGAACAACGTCGTCTTCCAACCCCGAGAGACGTCCCCCTAACTGTTCCAGATGCCCTTCCAGCTGAAGCTCCGCTTCCTTTGCCGTAATAGCATCCACTCGGCTCTCAAGACCGTCTACGCGGGGGTCCTGCGCAGGCTCCTTGTTGACAGCCTCGACCGACCCTATCCTAAGCACCAGGTCGTCCATCCGCGGATCGGCCGGAGGCAGTTGGCCCATCTTGCTTTCCAGTTCCGTGAGCTTCTGCTCCAGCTCGCGGGAAACGGTTCCAGTTTCTCTAACTCCCCCACCCCGCTCCAGAACGTCCAAGCGATGCGCAATCTCGTTCAGCAGCGGTTCGGAAGTGCCGTCGCTTAACTTCCGCTCCACCTCGGTGATCCGTAGCATGAGTGCGTCAACCCGCGAGTCGCTGCCAATGGATTGCACTTGCCTTCACATGCTACTCACGCGGGAGAGGATTTCTTCCACGGGTCCGGTCTCCACCCCGGGTGGTGGGCTTTCAAGTCGTGATTCGAGCTGATCCCGAAGCTGAGAAGTCTGCTCTCGCTGCTCCTCGATCTGTTGCTGGAGAGAGCTCATAGATCCCTCATGCTGGCTCTGACTTTCGTTGAGTTCCTGATACTGATCGACAAGATCAGCCTCGGTGGTGGAAGCGGCATTCCGCCTGCGATCGGGTTTCCTGTTACGATTCGACTCGGGTTTCGCCAAGGCTGTGGTCCTCCCTTTCTCTCGAACCCACGAACCCTAGGGCTCGATGGTGACGCACCTGGAGCGGTAGACTACACCGTATCTTGAAGTTTCGTCTCAGCCCCCTGAGGCGACAATAGGCAGGTTGTCTTAATTCCAGGTGGTATTGGAACCTACGCCAATCGTCGGACTTCCAGACGGCCTCCAGCCGGGGGCCCGGGCCCGCATTTCTCACCACGACCGCGGTGGACGAGGCGAAAGGCCCGGCGGCCTTGGCGCGCGGCAACACTTCGTGCACACCGCCCAACGTACAGTCTGTCCGCAAGCGGGCGCGATTCATCGCGCCCCTCGACTTTGGCGTTTTGAAAGCAGGTTCGAGGCGGAGACAGGAGGGGCAAGAGGTTCAAGGGGAAGCATAAAGCAAGGCGGTGGGGAGGGCTGCGCTGAGTTTTTGGGGGGTTGGAGTGGGCGAGGGGTTGGACGGGAAGCCGCAGAAACGACGCAAGCCTTCGCCCCACAGCTCGGCCCGCAGGTGCTGGATCAGATCGAGCGTCGTGGCGCGGGGCTTCGAGCGGCGCGCGCGCCATTTCGGGGGCGGCAGGGCGTCGGGGAAGCCCGCCGGGCCCCAAGTCTGGCGCGCCGCCAGCAACAACCAGGCGTAAGCAGCCACGATCAACTGCGGCACCGCTTCGACCGAGCGGGGATGTCTGACCTGCGCCTGTCCTACCCCCAACAGCGTCTTTTCGTCGCGGAAGTTGACCTCGATGTCCCAGCGCCAGACGTAGTGCTCGACGATCTGCTGGGGCGACAAGTCGGGATCGGTAGCGATCAGATAAGCGGGCCGGCGATACAGCAGGCGCGAGCCTTGGCGGGGCCGATAGCGCAGCGGGGCGATGATGACTAAACACAGATCGCAGTTCCCGCCGGCGGGACGCCAGCGCAGCCGAGTCAAGGTCTTGATGCGGAAGCGATGCCGCTTGCCGGCGGCGTAGGCGGTGACGATTTGCCAGCGAACGCTGTCATCCTGGCGCAGTTGTTCGGGAGTGGGAGGCCCGCTCGCCATAACGGCGGCGGCGGCCCGTGGCGGCTGCTTGGCCGGTCGGCAAGTAGTAGAGCTTGGCGTCTTGGCGGATGCGACCGATCAGCACGGTCTGGGGCGGCAGGTTTTTCAACACCGTGCGGTTGGTGAAGCGGCCGTCGACGAGCACTTCGAGTCGCCGCGAGGCATCGTCTTGCTCCAACTTCTGCCGCAGGGCGTGCAGGCGTTCGGCGCCCCGCTGGGCGAGCGAGGCGCGGCGGCAGGCGAGGCGGTATTGTTGTTGCTCCTGCTCAGGGGCGTTTCGCCGTGGTGTGGGTGGGGTCGGGGCGTGTTGGAAATCGAGCGGGATCAGGCGCGCCGCTGGGGGGTCGGCGCCGCCGGGCACAGCGGCCGAGATCTGGATGACGCGCTGAGCGCGAATCAGGTTGGTTTGGAAGGGCGGTCCCAGCGGATCGCGCCGCCAGGCGACGCCGGGAGTTTTGGCGCCCCGCTTGGGCAGCAGTGAGTCATCGAGTGCGACCACCAGAGGTGCGGTGGGGGACAGTTGCTCGAGCACTCCGCGGCGGACCACGCCGAACAGGTCTGGGGCCTCGACCCGGGCCTGGGAGAAGAGCCGATAGACGGCCGACCAGTCCTGGAAGCTGTCGCCGGCGGTGTGCAGCAACCCAGTCACGGTGTGGCGGCCGAGACAGACCAAGGCGCTCAGCATCAGGCTTTGGATCTTTTCTTGGACCCGCTGTTGGCGGCGGCCCTGGAGCGCTTGGCGGGCGAGGGCTTCGAGCTGGTCGAGGAGCCTCGGGGCGGAGTCTTTTTTTTTAACGCCGAGGGGGGCGGGTGCCGACGGTTCAACACCAGTTGGGAGCGGTCTTCGATGACCCACTCGACGGTTTCACCGCGCGAGAATTCCAGCGCCTGGGCCAAGGCGGAAGGGAAGTTGACGTACCACTGCTGACTGGCTTCGCGCTTAATGAGTTGGACTTTGGTGGGGTAACCCATGTCGTCTCCTTATCTAGTTATATAACTCGATACCAGAATACCCCACAATGTTTCGACCCAGCAAGGGTTTTTATCCCCTTGGCCCGCTCTCGTCCTCTTAAATGTGGGAATCTATCTAGTCAAACGCCAAACTCGAGGGGCGCGATTTATCGCGCCCGCTTGCCGACAGACTGTACGTTGGGCGATGTGCACGAAGTGTTGCCGCGCGCCATGGCCGCCGGGCCTTTCGCCTCGTCCACCGCGGTCGTGGTGAGAAAAGCGCGCTGTGGGAACGGCTGGTTCGAGCTCGGGCGATAATAGGGGGCTGGCAGTTAAGGATCGCGGGAAGAATCGCGCTTCTTCCCGATTCGCTTGGGCAGGGCGAGGAAGAATTGGCCGCCACCACGTCCCGAAAAAAACGCACGCCTTGTTTCGTTGCCGTACAAACGGTAGCGTTGCTGCTGGTGAACTGCGCGGGAAGTGATCCTTCCGACAGCCGTCCCGCCGAGTCGGCGGCCGGGTTCGGAGAGGGTGGAGTCGTTCGAATCGGTTACGCCAACGAGGCGCCTTTTGCGTATTACGACAACGCTACGGGAAAGCTCACCGGCGAGTCCGTGGAGGTGACGCGTCACATCCTGAAAGAGGCAGGCATCTCACGCGTCGAGGGCGTCATCACGGAGTTCGCGTCTCTGATTCCCGGCCTCAAGGCCCGTCGGTTCGACATCATCGCCGCCGGAATGTACATCAATCCGAGGCGTTGCGAGGAGATCAGTTTCTCGGAACCGATTTCGTGTGTCGATCAAGGTTTCATGGTCGAAGCGGGCAACCCTCTGGATCTCCACGGCTACGAGGACGCGGCCCGCCACCCGACGGCCCGGCTTGGTGTCATCGCCGGCGGCGTGGAACTCGGCTTTGCACGGGCGGTCGGTATTCCCGCCGAGAGACTCTCCATCTTCCCCGACGTGCCAAGCTTGATCGCGGGCTTACAAGCCGACCGGGTGGACGCTGCCGCCGCGACCGTACCGACGCACAAGGATATCCTGGCCAAGGCCGACGACCCCGGCCTCGAAATCGCGCAGCCGTTCACGCAACCGATCGTTGAGGGCCGGCCAGCCGGCCTGTGCAGTGCGCTCGGTTTTCGCAAGGAAGACGCGGCGTTTCTCAGAAAATTCAACCGCTCGCTCGAGGCGTTCATCGGGTCGGAGCGGCACCTTGCCATCGTAAGGCCTTTCGGCTTCGGGGAGCAGAACATGCCGGGCGGGCATACTACGGAGCAGTTGTGCCGGCCCCTGTTGCGATGAATTCTCCAGGGTTCTCGCATGGCCAGGCGTCCGGAGAGAGGCTGCGGATCTCAAAATCGAGTCCGCGCCACACGAGCTGGAGCTGAGCGCCGCTACGTCGTCCGTTTCATGAGTTCGGCGACGTATGTTTAGCGCGCATTTCTGACCCCGGCTCGGCGGATGAGGCGAAAGCCCCGGTGGCCATGGCTCGCGGCCACAGTTTGTGTACATTAAAGCCGATAAGGGAGACTACCGAAAGCACACCGTACTCATAGAGCGCGGCGAGTCCTAAGGGTTCAGGCTCTCTCTCCGGCGAGCACCCGCTTATACCAAAACAGCGCAACATTGAGAACAAAGCACTTCGCGCTATTACCGGCTACTCCGAGCGGAGAGGCATCTGAACCGGCGGCTGTTCGGTGACATGCTGCACAGGATCTGGGGGCTGCCGCTGCCGAGCGCGTAGGACGGTCCGTTACCGGTGCGAAATTATGGTCCGGGAGATTGCTGTCGGAGGGGTGTGCGACAAATCGACTGAGCAGCAGCGAGACAGCCTTGTCGGACAGCTAAAACAGGCTGTTGGAACGCTTCGCCCCTCCCTGGACCGCCGTCGGGCAAAAATTTCTTGCGTTCCGGGAAGCCGGTCTCGTATCCTGTGTGAGCCGGACGTCCAAGTCCGAGACTCCGGCTTAACCATACCGGAAACCGAGCAGTTGCGGAAGCGAAAACCGGATGACAGTCCTCGTTTTTGGTCGAACCTAGCTGCTGCCACGGACTCTCAGAGAAGCCACAAAGGGACCTAGATGGCGATGGCCGAGTATGAACTGATGGACGAATCCGAGATCCCTGAGGGGTCGAGCAAACTCGTGACCCTTGATGGAATCGAGATTGGAATCATCAAATCAAACGGCCACTACTACGCCTTTAGAAATCATATGTCCTCACGAAGGCGGACCGGTTTGTACAGGTACGATCACCGGCTGCCTCGCACAAGGCCCCGAGACGGAATGGAAGCTCATCTGGGAGAGAGAAGGAGAAATTCTGTATTGCCCTTCGCACGGTTCCGACTTTGACATCACGACAGGGGAAGCTATTTCGAGAAAGGGGCTGCGTCTCCAGACATATCCACTCAACGTGGTACAGGGCAAACTGAAGATCACATTGTGAAAGTCGGTTCAAATCATTTGGCCTCTTCTGGTGCTGATTCTCGTTAGATCAGCTTCGACTTCTTCTCTAAGTGACTTCTAGGACGCCGCTTCTGACTGCCCCCGGGTTTTTCACAGACCCTCACGCCTGCAGCTCCCTTGATCTCGACCGCATCGTAAACTGATTCATTGCCTCCCAGTGCAAACAACTTGAAAACGGAACCGATTGGCTGGGCATCAGCGCTCATCGTCCTGGCGCTGTCCTTTCTCCGGGGCGGCCATATGGTGGCCATGAAGTTCACGATGACGGCGTTCACCCCGCTTGGGACGGCCTTCGGTCGCATAGTGCTCGGCACGGCGGCCGTGGGAATATGGGCTTATCGGCGGCCAATCCCGCTTCGACCCAAACCCGAAGAGTGGCGCACCCTGGGGATTTTGACGGGTCTGTTTACCATCCAGATGGCGATGCTGAACTACGGCGTTGACTTGACGTCGCCCGCCTACTCAGTCGTCCTCATCAACAGCAATCCCATTTTTGCCAACCTAATCGCTCATTTCTTCGTTCCCGCCGACAGGCTTTCGCTCTCGCGCGTACTTGGTTTGGCCATCGCCTTCGGCGGCATATGCATCGTTTTTCTGGGGACGCCCGAGCCGCGGCTGGCGCGCGATCCCTTGGCGGGCAACCTGGTTATCGTAGCGACGGCTGTCCTCGCCGCGGCTCGGACCGTCTATGCCCAGCGTGTTCTCCAGTGGATCGAGCCGGGACGGTACGCTTTCTGGCAGACGGCACTTTCTCTACCTTTCTTCGCGACTGGCGCACTCGTGGCCGGCTCCGAGCAGCGACTGCCGGTGACCTGGGTGCCCTTGGCCGCCCTTGCTTACCAGGGGATCGTGATCGCGGGCGTTTGCTTTACGATCTGGGGTTATCTGCTTCGCAAGCACAGTCCGGGCGCCCTGACCGTTTTCTCGTTCACCGTGCCAATTTTTGGGGTGATCGTGAGTGCCTGGCTGTTCGCCGAGCCCATCACGGTCGACCTTCTCATCGGGGTCGCCGCCGTCGGGGCCGGCATCTGGCTTGTGGCTCGCAATCCGAAGCCACTCCGCCCACTAACCATATTGCCCGAGGCCTAGCAGCCCGTGGTAGAAGCTTAGGTTCGGCAAAAAATAGGGACTGTCAACGATTTTCGCTTGTGCAACTGCTTTGTTTCCAGCATGGGTTAGATGACGAAAATCGGTGACTGTACCATTTTTTGCGACGAAGGACTTTCACCACGGGCTGCTAGACCTGGTTCGGGGCCCAGAAAGTGGAATTTCGGAGGGATGACGCTCGTATTTCCGCCACTTTCTGCCACCGGCATTTGGCCGGGCGGCTGGAAGTACTGCTATGTCTCACAATTCAGAAGACTTAACCATCAAGCAGAACGCTCCCATCGCCGCTCTCCTTGCCTGCCAACCCACCGCTAGGTGACGAAAATCGCCCGCTAGCCCACTCCTAGGCCATCTTTTGACCCCGCCCGGCGGCCTTTTCTGGCCGAATACGGGGTCAAATCGGTCTCGGAGGCATGGTGATTCTTGGCCAGACGCCGAGCGTGCTGCTGGGGTGTCGTTTGGCCCGCGCGTGCGGCTGTTTTCAGCCGGTTGCACGGGGTAGGAATCGCGAAGGGATGCCGGCGTCGAGCACCGGAAAGAGCCGTGCCCGTCAGGGCGCGGGCCCGCCGGATGGGCACGGTTTCCGGCTCGAAGCCATTTCACTGTTCGAGGAAGGTACTTGACCCACCGGCGATGGTGAGGGAGACCGCGAAGAACGACATCACGCTGGGGCACAGGGGGAAAATACGGAACAAACCCAATTTCTCCCAAGCCAATTGCAATCAATGAGTTACGGCTAGTTCTCCACGCGCCGCGGCCCAGGGAAAAAGGGGGAAAAGCGGGCCGACGTCGAGAGCCGGGGCACTCCTGCTTGTCCCAGCCGCCGCCAGGCGGCTCTCACGACGTTTGAGCCGCGAAGCGGCGCCGGAATCTAGCCTAGGGTGGAGCCGGAACGGCGGAACCCTAGGATAGGAATTGAACAGAGTCGAGCCCTGAAAGGGCGGAAGGAACGATGGGGGGAAACCGGGACCGAAACCGGACCGAAACCGGGACAGCCTCAGTTAACACCATGGGCAGCGGGCATCTTTCCGGGCCTGCACTACACAACGGCTGGCAACATTCCATTAACGCTGGCCCGGCTGGTCGCATCCTGGTCCGTTCCTTTCGGCGCTCGGCCCGCCCCCGGCGGGCGAGCGGGGCTTGGGGTGGGACAAAAAATCGGCCGTGCCGACGGCCGATTCCCCTCCCGAAACCTCGTCACCGCATTTCGAAATTTCTAACCCGCGAACCACAAACAAGATCGCCTTTCCCTGACCATCGGACCCGCTCCACGCCATGTTACTCTGGGCCCGTAAGAGCGCCGGCCCTTCAGGGAGCGACAGACTGGCGCACCCCGGCCGGGATGTAAGTCCTCCCCATGGCCTCCGTCGGTGAGCCGATCAACCGACCGCGTCACACAGAACAACGGGATCGATCCCAAACCGTTTTGGCGGCTCCGCGCGTTACCAAAGGATCCGCACCCTATCAAGCCGTACCCGGGGCGCCCCTAGCAGCCCGCGGTAGAAGCTAGCTGCGGCGAAAAATAGGGACTGTCATCCGATTTTCGCTTCTGCAACTGCTTTGTTTCCAGTTTGGATTAGCGGACGAAAATCGGTGACTGTACCATTTTTTGCCACGAAGGACTTCCCCCCCCCGGGCCTTTTGCGAGGCGCCCCGGCGTCGGCAACCATCTTCCCCGCATGGGCGAAAAATGGGGGCTGGAAGGTGTGAAAAAATCAGGGACTGTCACAAGCGGCGTCCTAGAAGTCGCGTAGAATCAATCGCAGCTTCGGCCGCGGGGTGACTGTCTGAGCATTTTTTCACACTTGCCTGCCACCAATTCGCTGGCCGTCATGCCTTCGAAACAGAAGACTCAGCCTGAAGCGAATCGCTGGAGCTGTACCCGATTTTCCCTCCTCATCGCCGATTCGTGCCAAAAACCCCCTCGAAATGGCTGCTAGACCCCCGCTAGAGGCCGGAAAATCGCGTTTTTCTTTCGCTAGACGTCGTTTTTCGCACGCTACCTGCCACGAATCAGGACCGCGAACGCTTGACCCGGTAGGAGCCGAGAAGGTGCGGTTTGAAGCAGTTCGGGCTAAACGACGGCAAGGGCGTGCTGCGTGACGGCTAAGCGTTCTTTTCGAAGAATTCCGTGACGAGCCGGCGCAACAATCCGATCGATCCCAGCACCGCGATCAGATTCGGAATCGCCATGAGGCCGTTCATCGTGTCCGAAACGCTCCAGATTGTTTGCAGGCTACCGGTCGCGCCCAGGTACACGAAGGCAACCCAGGCGATGCGGTACGGCATTTGTGATCGCGCCCCAAACAGGTAGGTGATGGCAGTTTCGCCGTAGTGCGCCCAGCCAACGACCGTTGAAAACGCGAAAAACATGATGCCAATGCTGACGACGTAGCCGCCCCACTCGCCCGGGAGCCCGATCTGGAAAGCTCTTGTGGCCATCGAAGCGCCCTCTTCGCCCGACTGCCACGCCCCCGTGACCAACACGGCGAAACCCGTGACCGAGCAGAGAACAATCGTGTCGACGAAGACTCCCACGATGCCGTAGCAAGCTTGTCGCACAGAATGATCCGTGCGGGCGCTGGCATGGGCCATCGGCGCAGAACCCAGTCCCGCTTCGTTCGAAAACAGGCCCCGAGCGATGCCGTACCGGAGGGCCGCGGCAACCGTGGCTCCAACGAAGCCGCCCGCCGCTGCATGGCCGTTGAACGCCGAGGAAAAGACGAGCATGACGACTTCGGGGATTCTTGTGAGGTTCGTCAGCACGATCCAGAGGCCGCCCAAAAAGTAGGCGCCGCACATGAACGGGACGATGAACTGCGCGACTCGCGCGATGCGCCGAACACCGCCGATCACCACCAACATGGTCAGGACGCACAGCACAATCCCGGTCGCGATCGGCGGAGTACCGAAGCTGGTCTCGGCCACGTCGGCAACCGAGTTGGCCTGGGTCATGTTGCCGATGCCGAAGCCGGCCAAGGCGGCGAAAATCGCGAAGAGAACGCCGAGCCATTTTGCACCGAGGTGTTTCTCCAGCACATACATGGCGCCGCCGCGCATCACGCCCCGCTCATCAGGCTCGCGGAACCGCAGCGCGATCGCGATCTCCGAAAACCTAGTGGCCATCCCAACAATCCCGGAACCAAGCAGCCAGAGGAGCGCCCCCGGCCCACCCAGGAACACGGCTGTGCTGACGCCCGCGATGTTCCCCACGCCGACGGTCGCGGCGAGCGAAGTGGCCAACGCCTGAAAAGGCGTAACGGTTCCTTCGTGGTCCGAAGCGGGGCGGGCAAGGACCTGCCTCAGCGCGAATCCGAAGCGGCGAAACTGGACCCCCCGGGTTGCAACAGTCAGAACCAGGCCGGTCCCAACGAGAAGAGGAAGCATCACGGGGCCCCAAACGAGACTGTTCAGTGATTTATGAAGTTCGGACAGGGTTTCCACGTACAACCTCCGGCGGTGTGTGTCGATTCTCGATGGGGTCTATCGAATGATCGAAGCGTGGCTTTCGTGTCTATTTTCTCGCACAAGCACCAAGAAGACATCCTATAATAGAGCCGAGTAGCGTTGACTCCTCCAGCCGGGCGCCAGCCCTCGAGCCCACCTTCGTAACTTCACAAACCGTGTTTGCTTGAGCTCGTCGCAGCCAGCGGTGAAGCTTGCCTCTAAACGGGGCCTTGCCTCCGTGGCAGCCGCGCCCATAGGTGCTTCGCCGAGCGGACGACTTGTTGTTTTCAGGAGGCCGCAAACCGCCCAGGCTCCAAACTTTAATGCCGGTCATCGCACTACAGCACATCAAGGGAATGCGCGGCGGAGCAAGCGCTCATCTCATGCTTGCCGATGACGGGCACTACTATGTGGTCAAGTTTCGAAACAACCCGCAGCATCCGCGCATTTTAGTCAACGAGCTTTTCTGCTGTGTCCTGCTGGGCCATTTACAGCTGCCCGTGCCAGGTTGGGATATCGTCGACGTCCCGCAAGAGCTGATCGACGCTACACCGGAGATGACGATGGAGGCGGGTCGAGAGAAACGACGCTGCGAAGCCGGACTGCATTTCGCGTCCCGCTACCCGGGAGATCCGACGCGGCGCGCCGTCTACGATTACGTGCCGATGTCTCTGTTGGGATCGGTTCTCAACGTCGATACGTTTTGCGGCATGGTGGCGTTCGACAAGTGGGTCAGCAACGCCGACGGTCGCCAGGCCATCTTTTTTCGGGATCGAGCGAAGAATTGGCTGCCGGGAATCAGCAGCGCGCGCCAGGAGGTGTCTCCGAGATCACTCGTCTATGTAGTGAACATGATCGACCACGGATTCGCCTTTGACGCCCAAAACTGGGCCTTCTCCGACTTGGCTGAATGTGGACTCTACTGTCGCCGGGAAGTCTACCGTGGCGTATTGGGCTACAAGAGCTTCGAACCTTGGCTCGAGCGCATTTGTCACTGCTCGAGCGAGATCTTCGACGACGCCTACAAAAAGGCGCCGCCTCAATGGTATGACGGCGATTGGGATCATCTGGAATCCATGCTTGAAGAACTGTATAAGCGCCGCGGCCAGGTGCCGGAATTGCTGCGCCGTGCGAAACGAGCCAGTCGCGACCCGTTTCCCCGCTGGGATCCCAAGTCGACCTCTGGGTTCACCGCGGAGGGATCGATACAGTAAAGGAAAAATCGGTCGGGACCCGGAACGATGCCGTCTTAGAGGAGGAATTCCCATGGACAACGCGTCAATGACTCGCTATGCGTTCAAATTGTTGAGGTATGTGCCGAACATCGTCTCGGCTGAGTTCTTCAACATCGGCGTGTTCCTCTACGGAGAAGAGGGTGGCATCATCGATGGCCGCTTTGCGCCTGATTTCCGCCGTCTTCGCTGCAACCCGCTCGTCGAGCTGGATTATCTCGCCGCTCTGCGCGACGAGTTTGAAGAACAGCGCCCGCGGGGCGAGGCCTTTCGGCAATACGTCGACCGAATGCAGCAAAACCTCTCGAACGATTTGCAAATCTCCGGCGCGAAAACCTTCTGGGGACGGGATGCCGCGACCGAGATCGAACGCCTTTGCCGGACCTACCTCGTAACAGCGCCCGGAGAAGAAACTCGCCGAGAACCCCGCGAACCTAGAGCAGGGAGTCGCCGCGCTCTTCGGCGCCGGATGGAAGAGACCTTCCGGCATCACCACCTGGTCGGAAACGGCAGCGGCCTGAGAAGCGAGATTGGGGTCAACTACGGAAGCGCCCGCCTGCGGTTTACCTTTGACTACAGTTACCAGCCGAATGGCGTCGTCAACTACCTACACGGCCTTGCCCTGCGAAATGACATCAACGAGGCCTCGAAACTTTGCTTCGTCTTCGAGCGCCTAGGCGGCCTCCAGAAGCAGCCGATCAAGCTGACCGCGGTGGTCGATGACGAAGTTCCCAACGACACGCTTGACTTGCTCCGCGAAAGCAACATCGCCGGTTGGAAAGCGTCGAAGCTCGAGCAACTGGCGGTAGGCATACGGCAGGAGTTGGGGGCTTAGCCAGCGTAGTTTGCACCGGAAAGCAGTTAGACTCCGGTGGTCAAAACCGTTCGCCCCAAGAAACGGATCTGCTCACCGATTCTCGCCCTGTGATCGGTACTTCGTTGGCCCGCAGGCTGGTGTGCATAGGATGGATTCATCACTGGACCGCTCCCTGGCGGTCGCGGCTCTGAATGAGAACACTCGCTCTGGGTCAAGGTTGGCCGCAGACCTTGGAGCTTTCTCCTGAGAGGCTGTTTCGGCTAAACTGATCCCCGGTACAAGAAACAATGAGACACAGTCGGCTGTTGATCTTACTGCCGTTTCTACTCCTGACGTCGATCGCGCTTTGGGTTTCCCGCGGAGAGGCTCAGCCCGGGACGGTAAAGGAAGTGGCGCCTGGCGTATGGTTTCGCGAAGGAGAGCTGGAACACAAGGGCTACTGCAACAACATCGTCATCGAGATGAAGGAGTATCTGATTGTTGTGGACGCCAATTTTCCCAGCGGGGCGAGGGCGTTGATGCGCGACATGAAGAGGTTGTCGTCCAAGCCTGTCAAGTATGTTTTCGATACCCACCACCACGGCGACCATGCCTATGGGAATCCCGTTTGGACCCAGCAGGGCGCCAGCACGTTGGCATACGTTGGCGTCGCCGAGGAGATGAGACGCTACGAGCCCAAACGGTGGAAGGAAGCGGCTGAAGAGCGAGAGGATATCACGGCATTGAACCTTGAGACCGCGGAACCTCCTCAGAAGACATTCACAGAGAGCCCGTTTATCGTAGAGGACGAGACTCGCCGCGTCGAGTTTCACTTTTTCGGATGGGCGCACACCCGTGGGGATGGCTTTGCTTACCTGCCGAAAGAAAAGATCATCTGCACCGGTGACGCGATCGTGAATGGCCCTTTCAACTACACCGGTGACGGAAACACGCTGAACTGGCCGAATGTAATTCGCAATGCGCAGAAACTCGATATTGATCACGTCCTACCGGCACACGGAGCGCCCGGGGGATCGGAGCTTCTCGCAGGGCAACTGGAGTTCTTCGTAGAACTTGAGAAGGCGGTCCGTGCAGCGGTCGACAGCAAGAAAAAGCTAGACGACATCGTCACCACAGAGGGCGATGAGGCGGTCTCTACCTCGATCAAACTGCCGGACTCGGTGAGCAACTGGGTGGGCGAGGGGCTCCCTGGTCAAGTGCTCGCTGCGTACAAGGAGATCACGCTAGGCAAACCCCACGGAGAGATTCTGGGCGGGAAATAGATCGATAGTAAGGCCTGGAGCCGCTAGCCGGAGCCGGCTTCGAGGCGGGAAAGACGGTTGTCTACCTCGGCGAACTTGGTCAGCATTTCGCTGTGGTTTTTCGCCATTTCGGCCCGCAGGGTGTCCCGCAGCTCTCCGATTCGGGCGTTCATCTCGTCACGGAGATCTTCGAAGCGGGCGTTCATGTCTCCCCGCAGATCGTTCACTCGAGCGTTCATATTCGTGTTATTCAGCAACACACCGATCAACACGATAATGATCGTAACGGTCGGCATCACGGCAACCGATACGTAGAACTGCGTCTCACTCATCGTTGCATTGATCCTAACACTCTCGACTCCGCCGAGGCTGAATCACCGACTTACTTCACGGGAATCAGCAACGGCTGGCTGGAAGTCTCGGCAGCCGTTACCACAATAGTCAAGTTGCCCGACGGCGCGACGGTGGGGACCACGAAGTTGATCTGATAGACCGCCACCAGAGTCGGAGCATAGAAGCTCCCCAAAACCTTCGCCGGCACGCCGCCTACGGTGACGGTGGGTTCGATCACGCTCGTTGCCGCTGGAACGGGACCTGGCGTGTTGGTGCCGACGGTGGGCTCGGTGGGTCCTAACCCGGTGAGGAAAAGTAGAATCACCTCGTTGGTTCGTGCTGGGTTGTCAGGCGTGACCGCACTGAAATCGGCGTGGAGAGCGGCGGCGAAAAGACCCTCCGGCAGGGCGACCTGGAAGATCCCCGGCTGAGCCAGATGAGTCCGGATACCCGAGAACGAAGCCATGGAGCCGTTGTTCTCAATCGTGACGGTAACGTCATCCGCCGGGGCGGGAACATCGACCGGAACCTGAATGTTGATCTGCTCTTGGCCGTTGACGTTGGCGAGAGAGAGAATAGGTGCCGAGAGACCATTCACGGTGACAGTGACACCGCCGAGTTCGTAGGGAAATGGAGAATCGCTCGCTTGCAGAATACCCTCCAGCCCCGCGGCAAGACCGGTTCCGAAAATCGACCCCAGGCTTCCCGGAACCCAGCCTGCGGCGAAGCTGGCCCCGTTGACGAATCCGACAGAGCTCACAAAGGGAGTGCTGCCCACCACAGTGAGACCGAAAACAACCGCCACCTCCCCGACTCGCGCCTCCACCGCGAGGGCTCCGACTGTCTGACCGGCGATGACGCTCGTTGAAGCCCGCCCCAGCCCGTTGGTTTCGACGACCGCGGATCCTAGTGTGGCCGCTCCGTCAAGCACTGAGAAGGACACAGCGACGCCCACAGCGGGCAGTCCCCGATCGTCCCGCAGCTCGACGACCAGGGGCAGAGCGGCCAGCTGGCCAACGGCCACAGCTTGGCCCTCTCCGTCAAAGATTGACATCTCGGTCGGGACGGCGATCACGGAGACCATGAAACCGACACTGACAGCACCAACCCGCGCCGTAATGGTGACGGGCCCGATCTGGTTGCCGAGCTTCACCAGCGCCGATAGGTCACCCGATCGCGAAGTGGTTTGACCCGCGTTCTCCAGGGTGGCTGCGCCCGCCGGGCTCACCTGCCAGGCCACCGGCGCTCCGCATATAGGTGTGCCGCAGACGTCAGTCGCGCGCGCTACCAAAGCCTGCCCGGGACCATCAAGCCGTTCTCCAGGACTTCCCGCCAGCCCATCCCCCTGTCTTTTTTCGATTCTCGCCGCCGGCCCGCCGCCAGCCGTAAAGCCAACAGCAACGCTTCGCAATTCCGAGCTCAGCACGGTTGCGGTGATGACCCCGCTGGGCATACAGCCGAGCGTGACATTGGCCGCGGCAACCCCATCCCAAGAGGTGACCGCTGCGCTCGGGTCCACCGTGACGTCCTGGATCGAACTAAAGGCAACACCGACATTCGCCATGGGAGCGTTGTCCTTTGCGCCTACCCACACGCGGACTGCCTCGGGAATCAGCTCTCCGACGACACCCGTGATCGTACCGGGCGAAAGAAGGACGGCTTGGCTGGGCAATTCCTCTTCGGATGGGACGACGGTGACGTGAAATGGATCCTTCAGGGAGCGACCAGCACTATCTTCCACCCCGATCTCAAGACTCGTTTTGAGCAGAACATCCCCGGTGGAGCATGCAAAAGCTCCCAAGCCTTCGTTGTTCGTGATGGACGTGGCCGGGCATGATACCTCGGACCCCCCGGCACCCAGGGTCAGGGTCAGGCCCGGTAGCGGGTCTCCCCCGGCGAGCGCACTGACCACCAGGGCGCGGGGAAACGCCTCCTCCTTGAGGACGATCTGGTAGTCGCCGCTGGCCTTATTGAGTCCACCCACATCCTGCCCCACGACGTTGAGATCAAAGACCGCCTTCGGAGAACCGGAGAGAATGCGAGCCTCCGCTTGAAACGGGTCCGCAATAGGAGGTGTAGCTATCGTGTGAGCCACCCCGGAAAGGTTTGTTTCCGCCGTGAACGGATCGAAGCCAACACCGGGCGTCGCACTGCTAAAGGTCACCGGCGCCTTGAAGACACCACGCCCGTCGCCGCTAAGAGCACGGACGGTCAGCGGCTTACCGAAGGGTACCCCGACGGCAGAGAGTTGTTCGCTGCCGCCGTAAACTTCCAGAGCCGAGGCGGTGGCTCCGGGAGTCGAGACTACCGCGATTCCGGTCAGTGACGAACCAATCTCCAGCTCGCCGAGCACTTCGCTGGCCTGCGCGTTCATGCGAACGATCTTTCCTGGAGGGCCAAAAGCAAAAAACACGTCCTGCGCGCCGGAGCCCACTTCCATGTCTACGGCGGCCCCTGGGAAAGCAGCGCCGGTCCGGGGATCTTCCAACACCGACAGGCTCTGCGCACCGCGCTCCGCACGAAATGCGCCCAACCCTTCGACGATTGCGTAGGCCAGCTCTTGGCCGGGCGACACTGTCTTTAGCACTTTGCCGGGAGCCGCGAGTGTGACCTCGAGATCTCGTTTTGGCAAGTCGACGAACAGGATTTGCGCGCCGGCGGTCAGAAACGCGGTGCTCAAAGGCGCATCGGGGTCGAAACCGATCGAAGAAACCGGCGCCGGCGGTGTGTCAGTCGTAGAAAGGATCTTCCCGTTTCCGCTGTCGATTTCGAACATCGCCTCAGCAGCCACGGCGTACAGGGCCGAGGCATTTGGTGCTGCTGCGATCGCACTGGGTTCAGCGGGTAACGCGACCGCGAAGTCCCCGGGCTGCGGCGGGAGCGTGAGTAGGTTGATAACCCGAACCTCGTGAGAACCGGAGATCGTCAGGTATGCTCGTTTGGCGTCGGGCAGCACGGCCAGTCCGGTTACGTCCGACTCGAACCCCAAAGCCTTCGGCACCGGGTTGCCGACATTCGATGCTTCGAACGCATGCAAAACGGACCCACCGATGACCAGCAACTGCCGTCCGTCTGCGGTCAAGACGGCACTGCCCTCCCCCAATTTGATGGGCTCGATCAAAGGGTGTATAGCAAGAGCTGCGAAGGGTGACACCGGGCCCAGAACGACTACGGAGTGAGACGCGACCACGTAGATCTTCAGAAGTTCGTTGGGCTTCAGGGGGTCGGGAACTCCGACCGCATGAATTGCGCCCTCGGCAACCGTCGGTGAGCCGAGCAGCCCAAACGTTCCGGCGTCGTAGATACTGACCGTCGCTCCCTGGTGAAACACCACGAGGTAGTCGGCTGCTGCCAGCGGCAAGAGAAGCGCGCCGCCCATGAGCAAACACAAGAGCCTCCCCAATAGACACTTCATCCCACCCTCAGGATCAAGAGACAATTCCTTTTTAACAATATCTAACCATCGCTATAAACAATATAGTTTTACATAAATCATAAATAAAGCAATAGCTTTATGAATATTGGATCGGACAGCATGGCCGCTCTCGTTATGTTCCGAGTTGCATATCTCACGGTCCCCGCCAAGGTTGCGCGGCCAAGACATAGAGAGGGTACTCACATTGAGCCGCGTTCACGCGCATTTTGTGGGCTGCTGCTAGGCCAGTCGGTTTACGGCTGGCGTCGCCACTCGCATGCCGATGGTTCCCTTCGGCGCTCCGCCTGTGGAGGCGGCCGGGCGGGCTTGGGGTGGAGTGACAGTGTGCCGCGGGTGTTGTATCATCCCCAGTTATGCACAAAGCGAGGGCGCTCTTCCTGCGGGTTTCGATCTTAGCCATTGTGATCGCGACGGCCGCCCCTGGCTCCTTAGCCCAGGACCAAGGTCACAACAAACCCAACGTCGTCGTCATCTTTACGGATGATCAAGGGACCCTTGACGCGAATTGTTACGGGTCGACCGATCTCCACACGCCGGCTATTGACTCGCTGGCGCGAGAGGGCGTACGCTTCACGCAAGCGTACGCGCACACGGTTTGCTGCCCCGCGCGGGCGATGTTGCTGACCGGCCGCCATCCGCAGCGGTCGAACGTGAACACGTGGGTGCAGGAGAGGATACACGGGCGGGACGGTCTCAACATGCTCGCGAGCGAAGTGACGCTCGCCGAAGCGCTCGGCGCCGCCGGGTATCAAACGGCCTTGTACGGCAAATGGCATTTGGGCGCTCACCGCGATCACGAGCCCATGAAACAGGGGTTTGACGAGTTTTTCGGATTTCACGGCGGCTACATCGACAACTACGTCCACTTTCGCCTCCACCGCCTCGGATTCCACGACCTCTACGAAGGCAGGCGTGAGGTGTTTCACCGGGGACAGTATTTTCCCGACCTGATCGTCGATCGCGCTATCTCATTCATTGAACGAAACCAGGACGTTCCGTTCTTTCTCTACTTTGCTCTCAACATTCCTCACTACCCGGAGCAGTCTCTCGAACGGCACCGCAGACGATACCGCGCGATGGAGGAGCCCCGGCGCTCCTACGCCGCAACCATCTCGACGGTGGATGAATACGTGGGGCGGATTCTGACTCAACTCGAAGGGCGCGGCCTGCGCGAGAGGACGATCATTGTCTTCATGAGCGACAATGGACATTCTGAAGAGGATGTTCGGGTCTCGGTGGACAACCATCTGAGCGGCTATCCCAAGGGCCACAACTTCGGTCCCAACGGAGGAGGAGGGAACACCGGCAAGTGGATCGGCGCAAAGGGAAGTTTTCTCGAGGGAGGAATCCGTGTCCCCGCGATTCTGAGTTATCCGGAGCGCCTCCCGCGCGATGTGGTTCGCGACCAGGCCGTGACCGCGATGGACTGGTACCCTACGATTCTGGATCTGGCGGGGATCGAGCCGCCCAAGGGAGTCGAGTTGGACGGACATAACGTGTTGCCCCTAATCGAAGACCAGAACGCACCCAGCCCTTACGGGCTGATGCACTGGCAATGGCAACAGACTTGGGCTGTTCGGGAGGGCGACTGGAAACTGATCGTCAACGGCAGGTTAGGCATAACCTCGCCGCCTCTGGCTGATGTCCATCTCGGAAACCTCGCCGAAGAGCACCCCGAGCAAAAAAACTATGCTGAGGAACATCCCGAAATCGTCGGACGATTGAAGCAGTCCCACGATGAATGGGCCGATCGTGTGACCTCGAAAGATCCGCCTCGAAGGTAGTACGGTTATTGAGGAAATGGCGAAAGTCCTTGACGTGAATCAGCGAACGAGAGTTCGTTTATGAAACTTGGCTTCTTCATGATGCCGCTGCACCCACCGGAGAAGTCGCGGACGGAGTGTTTTGAGGAAGACCTGGAGTTTGTGGTCCACGCCGACGAGCTGGGGTTTACCGAGGGCTGGATCGGCCAGCACCACACCCTGGAGTGGGAGCCGATTCCGGCCAACGACGTCTTCATCGCCTACTGCCTAGCGCAAACCAAGAACATCCGTCTCGGCACCGGTGTCTCGATCCTTACCCAGCACCATCCCGTCAACGTTGCCGTCCGTCTCGCCTTTCTTGACCATCTCGCGCGTGGGCGGTTGAACTGTGGCTTCGGGCAAGGGGGCACGCCGACTGATTGGTCGCTGTTCGATCTGCCTGACCCCAAAACGCAGGGGCTGATGACGCTGGAAGCGATCGATATGATCCTCAAACTCTGGCAGACTGACCCGCCTTTCGACTTCCAAGGGAAGTTCTGGCACATCAAGGTCGAAAACCCCGATCACGCGTTGAAGATGGGGACGCTGCTGAAGCCCTACCAAAAGCCACACCCACCGATCGCAATGAGCGTGATCCGGGGCGAGTCAATGGCGGCGCGCTTGGCCGGGCAGCGGGGCTACATGCCGATCAGCCCGAACTTGCTGCACGCCAACATATTGCCGGTTCAGTGGAGGACTTATTGCGAGGGCGCCCGGGAGAAGGGGCGCCCCGAGCCGGACCGCTCGATGTGGAGGGTTCCGCGTAGCATCTACGTTGGCGAATCGAACGATGAGGCATGGGACCACGTACTCAACGGCACATTTAAGACTTCGGTTGAGTATCTGGTTGGAATTTTCCGGTCGGCGAACGTCATCTCGTTAGTGAAGGGTGATCCCGACATGCCTGACGAAGACGTCACTACCGAATACATGTTGAAGAAAGTATGCATTATTGGGGACGTCAAGTCCTGCATCCAGCAACTAGAAGAGGTCTGGGAAACGAGTGGGGGGTTCGGAACCCTTCTGATGGCTTCCAAGGACTGGGACGACGAGGCTAAATGGCGCCGCTCGATGGAGTTGCTGGCCACGAAGGTGTTGCCGGCGCTTCCGACTGTGGAAGCCAAGGTGGCGTGAGCACTTTTCTACTGTAACTCACGGTCGCACGCCGGGGTCGTCTGCGGAATCGCCAAGCTGTGACCGGCCGGAATATTTGCGTGCCCGAGCCGACCGCCTTGACACAGTCCGCCTACACCCGCGTATCCTGAGTGTTTCATCATGCCGGATAAAAGCTTCGAAGACCCGTACGCACTTCATCCTGAAAGCATCGAGGTCCCGCCAAAGACCTTTCCCGGCGCTTTCCGCCGAATCGGACCGGCGCTGATCATCGGCGCCGGCGTGGTCGGGACGGGGGAACTGATTGCCACCACTGTGCTGGGGGCTGAGATCGGCTACACCCTGCTCTGGTTCATCTTGGTGAGCTGCATCATCAAGGTCGTTGTGCAAAACGAACTCGGCCGTTATGCCATCGGCACGGGCGAAACCGGGCTCCAGGCCATGGACCGAGTACCGGGCCCGCGTTTTCGGGTTTCGTGGCTCGTCTGGTGCTGGTCCGTGGTGCAAATGATCTCCCTAACGACGCACGGCGGCATGTTTGCGGGTATCTCCGAGGTCCTCAACCAGATTATCCCCGCAGTGTCGGTGGGGGCCTGGGTTTGGATTGTAATGGTTGTCACGCTTGTCTTGCTGTTGATCGGTCGCTACAGCATAGTGGAGAGGGTTTCGGTGGCGATGGTCATCGCCTTCACGGTGACGACCGCCAGTGCGGTCGTGTTGCTGCTGACCACACCGGCTTACTTTTCGTGGTCGCGCTTGCTCGACGGCCTTGCGTTTCACATACCGGAGGGTGGCTTGGTAACCGCGGTGGCGGTGTTTGGCATCACGGGCATGGGAGCCACTGACCTGATTCAGTATCCCTATTGGTGCATCGAGAAAGGATATGCTCGGTTCACGGGACCTAGGGACAGCACGCCGGCTTGGGTGAGTCGGGCTCGGGGCTGGGTCCGAGTCATGGGCGTCGACGTCCTCTCCGCGATGGTCATTTACACCTTTTCTACGGTGGCATTTTACTTGCTCGGAGCAGGGGTCTTGCACGGTCTGGGGGTCGTCCCTCAGGGAACAGAAACGATCAGGATTCTTTCGAGCATCTACACCGAGACGCTCGGAGACTGGTCACGGTACGTTTTTTTGGTAGGTGCTATCGCGGTGCTGTATTCGTCACTGTTCGCGGGAACTGCCGCAACGGCTCGCATGTACGCGGACTTCGCCGTCTTGATGGGCGCCTACGACGGGCGCAACTACCCAGCGCGGCTGAGGACGACGCGGATAATCAGCGGCATTCTGCTGGTGGGACCCGTGCTCGTTTACATCGTCCTGCGCGACCCTGTTCTGATGGTGATAATCGGTGGTGTGGGGCAGGCTTTGATGCTGCCAGTCGTCAGCTTTTCTGTGCTTTATTTGCGCTATGTCCACCTGCCGAAGACGATTGTCCCCAAGGGCTGGATAACACTTGCTCTTTGGGTTGCCTCCCTCGTCATGCTCGTCATGATGGGCTATTCCGTCTTGCGGCGGTTGGTGTAAGTCCGTCTTTCGAGGGTGGCTATTGGCGGGCTCAATGCGTGCTTCGACCGTCAGGTGGTGAGAAATGCGGGCTGGCCCAGGTGGTGTGAAGCTGCGCTAGAAGGAAAAAGTCAGCCGACGGCGTAAGAAACGGCTCTATCGTCCGTGCGCCAGGCGGTCTGCCAGAGCCGGTGGCAGGCCTGCTTCCCTGATTTTCCGCTGAGCGGTCTCCAGATCGTAGCCACATCGGCGGAATTCAACGACTCGCTGTTCGGAATGGTAGAAAACGTAGCCACTCTTCCAGTTAAGGTCTCGGGGCTGACCGACCGAACCGGGGTTTAGCAAGGGCGTGTCACCCACGACTATCGACAGCGTAGCGGTGTCTTTGCCGGAGTGGTTCTGGATCACTCTGCAATCGTCAGCCGAGAGGAGAAATCCACCCTGGAGATGCGTATGGCCGAAAAACGCCAGGCGACCCTGGAGAAGGGGAAATTGAGCCGTGGCATCGCTAGGATCGATGACGTATTCGTCCTCATCCTCGATGGAGCCGTGGACCATCACGAAGTCGTTCAGTTCTACCGGCCCTTCCCTTAAGTTGTACAAATATTCCCGGTTCTTGTCCGTGAGATTCCGAAGCGTCCATTCAGCAGCTTGCCGTGCGACTGGATTGAACATGACGGGGTCTTCGAGCCCGCAGCAGGCCTTGTCGTGGTTACCCCGGATCACTTGCTTTACGTTGTTCCGAACCCATTCCGTGACCGCGTTCGGATCGGCGCCATACCCAACCACGTCACCGAGGCAGCAGATTTCGTCATAGGATCCCTCGGCATCCTGCAAAACCGCCTGCAGCCCTTCCCAGTTGGAGTGAATATCGCTAAGAATCAGATACCGCATGGTTCAGGCGCCCCAACTTGACGGTGCCGAAAGCGCAATTGAAAACTTCAAACTCGGAATTCACGATCATAACCTAACAGCCCTCATTCTCAGCGTCGGCTGTATGGCCGCGGGGCCGGCCGCAGGTGGCGACCGCCACTCTTGTCGGTCCTAGTTTGAAGTTCGGCTGCCAATCCTTCCGGCTTCATACCCTGAGCAGACCAAAGACGTCGCGGACTTCTTCCGGTTTCGCTTCTTGTTAGATACGCGAGACCCATCCCCGACCAGTCACGACTCGCGGAGTACCCGCCGCTCGATCGACGAAGCTTGGCCCGTGGTCTCGTCTACTTCGACGATAACAGACGCTAAACGCACGTCCCCGGTCGCCGGCTCGAAGCGGGTGGGAACACCGTGAAGGAAACGCGAAATAGAGGCTTCTTTGTTCATCCCGATAACGGAATCGTAAGGCCCCGTCATTCCCACGTCTGTGATGTAGGCCGTTCCCTGAGGCAACACGCGCTCATCCGCCGTCTGCGTATGTGTGTGGGTGCCAAGGACGGCAGTCACCCGGCCGTCCAGGTACCAGCCGAAAGCGATCTTTTCACTGGTCACCTCGGCGTGAAAGTCCACCAGGCGGACTTTGACGCTGCCGTCGATCTCTTCCAGCAGCTCATCTGCCTTCCGGAAGGGACAGTCGATTGTGGGCAGATAGACTCGCCCCTGCAGGTTCAGGACAGCGTAGGGTACACCAGTGGATGTTGATGCTTGATAGACACCGCGGCCCGCAACGCCGTCAGGATAGTTGGCAGGTCGCAGCAATCGCGGCGTGCCTGCAAGGAATTCATCAGTGCCCTTGCGGTCAAAAATGTGATTGCCTGAGGTCAGTACATCGATTCCCGCCTCGAACAGTTGATTCGCTAAATCCGGGGTGATCCCGAAGCCGGCGGCTGTGTTCTCGCAGTTGGCAATGACAAGGTCGAGATCCAGGTTTTCCACAAGGTCAAACAATCTCTCGCGAACGATCCGTCGCCCCGGTTTGCCGACGATGTCTCCGATGAAAAGAACTCTCATCCCGCTTTTCTACCGTGGTTTTGCTTGGCTGCCAACTGTCCTTGTCGAGGCAGTTCTCCCAGTCGTGACGGGGCCGAGGGCGCGGCTTGTGACGCCTTCGAATCGGTCAGTCAGCTGCGGGGAAGACAGACTCCGATTCTTTCTCGTTGGTAATCTTGTCCAAGAGGGAAACGAGGTGATTGCTCTTCGCGGTAACCTGCGACTTCAGCTCGTCGTGATCCTTCTTTAAGTTGAGGTACTCGTCGGCGAGGTGAAGCGCGGTTAGCACGGCTACACGGAAATTGTCCGGGACGCGGGTCTGGGCGGCGACGCGGTTCATTTGTTCATCGACCAGGTTGGCTACAGCCTGAGTACGATCGGCGTCGTTGCCCCCTTTAAGGTGATAAACCTGCCCATAGATATGTACTTGGGTTCGGTCGCTTGTGCCCATGAGAACCACCTTCAGCTCGGCGCTTGCCGCCGGCTCGCGAACCACCGAGTTCGGGAATAGCTACTCTTCGATTGCTTCGAGCCGTTCGAGCAAGGCCTCGATCCGGGACCGCACTCGGTCGCGCTCGGCTTGGGCCTCCGCAAGATCTCGCGTCAGCCGAACGATTTCATCTTCCTTCTCCGATACGATGTCCTGCAACCGGCTGGCCTCTTGCTCGGCCGCCTGGTGCCCTTGCCGAGCCGAGTGGTAGCGCTCGATCGCGTCTTCAATACGGCTTTCTAACGCTTCGAGAGGCTCGAAACCCTCTACGGCCGACTCCGAAACAATCAGTTGTTGCTGCATTGTGGCATCCCGACTCCGCTTTGTTTTCTCTATCCTAACGCAGATCGCCTAAGAGACAAGTGAAATTTCATACGTAGGCGCAAACTTGTGATGGTGTTGCCCTACGGCACGTCAGAGGTCCGCTCCTCGGTCCCAAGCCGGTCGCTGCCAAAGAGCGTTTCCAGCCGGACTGGAACGGCTTCAAACACGCTGCTCAATCCCGAGCTTTTTTGAAAGGCGTTCGACGATCTGGCTAGCGTAGACGTTGACTTGCTCGTCGGTGAGGCTTTCCGCCGGTTTCTGCCAACTGGCTCTCAGCAGCAAGCTGTAGCGCCCGGCCGGCACTTGGGATCCCCGAAAAAGTTCAGCGGGCTCCAGTTTGACCAAATGGGCTTGTTGGCCGATCGCCGCGCAAATCTCGGCAAAACTAATGCCCTCGGGCACAAGCAGAGAAAAATCCCGATCGACGGCCGGCACACGCGGCAAAGTCCGGTGGTGCGGGCGGCGCAGGCCCACCTCTTTCAAGCTTTCGAGGAACAACTCCGCCACAAAGACGGGCTCCCGGATCTTCCGCTCTTGGGCCAGGACAGGATCAAGTTCCCCCAAGTATCCAAGTAGATTGCCGTCCGCGACGACTCGACTGGATCGGCCTTGTGCGTAGTACGACGGCACGCCTTGCGTGTCGAAGGCAAGCGCTTCGAAATCGAACGGCTCGAGAAGCGCCGTCACGTCAGCCTTGACGTCAAAGAAATGGAGCGGCTTGGAGTGTTCGCCAAGCGCAGCCGGATGGGCGCTTCCCGTCGCTCCCAAGGTCAACACAGAAGGCTCCACGTAGGAGTCCTCGGCTTTACGATAGAGCCGGCCGATTTCCACTAGGCGCGGGCACGGTTCGTTGCGGTTCAAGTTGTGCTCGAGAGCCTTTAGCATCGATGGGACGGCAGTGTTTCTCATCACGTCCCACTGCTCCGAAATTGGATTCTTCAGCGGCACGGGGTCCCAGGCACCGTATCGTTTTGCTTCGTCCGAAGAAATGAACGAGTAGCTGACAGTTTCGTGATAACCGAGGGAACGTGCGATCGAACGCAAGCGAGCTTCTTCTTCCGCGAACGGAGCGCGGGTCACGCCGCCGGCTGCCTCGGGCAAGTGACTCGGGAATCGATCGTAGCCCCAAACGCGGGCGATCTCTTCCAGGGCGTCAATTTCGCGCTCCAGGTCCAGCCGGTGCGACGGAGGCTCGAGTTGCCAACCCCACTCCTCGGCCGAGATTGTCCCTCCCAGCGCTTCAAGGATTCTCTCCACTTCACCGTCCGGAATCTCGGTCCCCAGCAATCGCAGAATCGATGTGCGTCGCCACTTGATCTGAGGACGGTTGACAACGTTCGGGTAAGCATCCAATACGCCCCGCAGGATCGTCCCTGGGCTGACCTGACCCAGCAGGTGTGCAATGCGGTCAGCTGCCCGAATGGGGGCTTCGATGTCAGCGCCCCGCTCAAAGCGATGAGACGCCTCGGTGTGCATGCCGAAGTGCCGGGAGGTTCTACGAATCGAACCCGGCTGGAACCACGCGCTTTCGAACAGCACATTGCGGGTGGAATCAGAAATCTCGCTTTCCAAGCCCCCCATAACGCCGGCCAGGGCCACGGGGCGCCCGGCATCGGCGATAACCAGGTGATCGTTCGACAGCGTTCGGTCGACGCCGTCGATCGTCCGCAGCGATTCCCCTGCCTCGCCGCGGCGAACGATGATTTTCGACTCCTCGAGCAGATCCAGGTCGAAGGCGTGGGTCGGATGTCCCAACTCGAGCAGGACGTAGTTCGTCAGATCGGCCAGATTGTTGATGCTGCGGATCTCGCATAACTCAAGGCGCCGCCGCATCCAGTCAGGCGCCGGTTTCACCTCGACGCCGAGCACAACTCGAGCTGCGTACCGCGGGCAAAGCTCCGGGTCGGCGATCTCAATCGAAGCCCGCTCCCCGGCGGGTGGATCTCCTTCCGGCACATCGGTCGCGGGAAGCTGTAGAGGCCGGCGGTAGATGGCTCCTATTTCGCGGGCGATCCCGACATGATTCAAGGCATCCGGGCGGTTGGCAGTGATGTCCAGCTCGAAAATCGTCTCGCCGTCCTGTTCGCTCACGGTGTCGACGGCCATGCCGGCCATCGTCAACGCCTCGGCGACCTCTCCGGGTGGTTCGGGAATCTCGACGAAGTCCCGCAGCCAGCTTAGGAGAATGCGCATTATTGAAACTGGCGGAGGAACCGCACGTCCCCTTGGAACAGGAGCTGGATATCGTTGATGTCGTAGGTCAGCATCGCGATCCGGTCCAAACCCACGCCAAACGCGAACCCGGAATATCGCTCCGGATCGTAGCCCACATGACGGAATACCGCCGGATCGATCATGCCGCATCCCAGCAACTCGATGAATCCTGTCTGCTTGCAGATCCGGCAGCCCCGGCCGGCGCAAAAGATACAGGAGATGTCCACCTCGGCACTCGGCTCCGTGAAAGGGAAGAAACTCGGTCGAAAACGGAGCTTGATGTCGGAGCCGAAGAACTCCTTCAGGAAATAGTCCAACGTTCCCTTCAGATCGCAGAAAGTGATCTTTTCATCGACCACGAAACCCTCCATCTGGTGAAACATCGGACTGTGGGTGGAGTCGGGGGTGTCGTGACGGTACACCTTGCCGTAAACCTGGTAGCGCAGCGGCGGCTTCAGCTGTTCCATCACGCGAATCTGGATGGGCGAGGTGTGTGTTCGCAGCAGCATGCGGTCTTCGACGAAGATCGTGTCCATCTCATCGACGGCCGGATGATCGGCGGGGAAGTTCAGTGCTTCGAAGTTGTGGTAGAAGGTTTCGATCTCCGGACCCTCGGCCACCGAGTAGCCTAAGCCGTGGAAAATCGATTGGACGCGCTCCTCGACTAGCCGAACCGGATGCGTCGCCCCAATAGCGCGCGCCGGCCCCGGCAGAGTCACGTCGATTCCCTCCCCGGCTTCCTGGGATCCCTGTACCGCTTGAGCGGCCTCCTCGAGGGAAGCTTCCAGGCGCTTCCGGGTCTCGTTCTGCAGTCGTCCGACTTGGGGTTTCAGCTCTCTTGGCGCCGCCTTGAGCCAATTGTTGTTCGACGCCGACAGAAAGCCGTTCTTGCGCCCCAACCAGCGGTCCCGGAGGCTCTTGACCTGCTCCGCCGAAGACGCCGCTTTGCGCTCCTGGTCAAACGCCGAACACAGCTCGGCATAGAGTCCGTCGACCGACTCGCCCGCCGCGAGCAATGCTGCCAGCTTTTGGGAGGTTTTCTCTGCGATGGACATGCCGAGGCTTCCGGCTAGTCGGACGAAGTGGTGTCAGGCGGTGTCTGTTTGCTTTTGGGTTTTGGCGATGCCTTCGACGGCTTGGCGGCCTTCTTCTTCGCCCCCACCGAGCTCTTGCGTGGCTTCGCGGCCGCGGACGGTTTGGCTACCGGCTTGGTGGCCTCTGATGAGGTAGCTTCTTCTTCAGGCGCTGCCTTTGAAGCTGTCTTCTTCGCAGCCCGCTTGCGCACCTTCTTTGACGGCTTGGCTTCAGCGGCAGGAGCTGCGACAGCCTCCTTAGCTTCAGCCTTCGGGGGCTTGGCTTTGGCGGGAGGAGCCGGGACGGCTTCCTTGGCTTCAGCCTTCGAAAGTTTGGCTTCGGCGGGAGGAGGCGGGGAGGCTTCCTTCGCCTCGGGCTCCGTGGCCTTCGGGGCGGCGGCTTCGGGCGACGGCCGGCTTTCGTCCGCTTTCACCTTGGGCTCGGCCGCGGCCGGTTTCGCTACCGGTGATGGAGTGGCTTCAGGCTCTTTAGCTCGGGGGGCCTTGAGTGCCTGGCTGACCAGGGCTGCGAGTTTTCCGAACGTGTCAGGATCGCGGACCGCCATCTCCGCCAGCATCTTGCGGTTGATCTCGATCCCGGCCAGCTTCAGCCCGTGCATGAACCGGCTGTAGGAAAGCCCGTGCTGCCGCGCGCCGGCTCCGATTCGAATAATCCACAGGGAGCGGAAATCGCGCTTCTTCAGGCGCCGGCCGATGTAAGCGAACTTCAGGCTTCGATCGACCGCTTCCTTGGCGTAGCGGTAAAGCTTGCTTTTCGCTTGGTAGTAGCCCTTTGCGCGGGCGAGGATTTTCTTGCGTTTCTTGCGGCGACTGCTGCCGCGCGTGACTCTGGGCACGGTTTCCTCCTAGAGCACTCTGGCTAAGCCCAGAAGGCCTTTCGGCCAACCGCCGCTCGCGGGGCGATTCCACCTGCTTGGCAGGTTGCTCTTCGCTGGGCTAGGCAATTTCGGTGGCGATTCAGGCACGTGCCGTTCAGCGCTGTTCGGTCACCTTCTTTGTCACGTTACTAACTCATGCAATCATGGCCTTAATGGCCTTCGCCATCGCCGGGCTGACAATGGCGCCCTTCCGCAGGTGCCGCTTCCGCTTACTATCTTTCTTGGTCAGGATATGGTTCTTCATCGAATGCCGGCGTTTCACTTTTCCCGAGCCCGTCAGCGTGAATCGCTTGCTGGCGCCACGATGAGATTTCTGCTTTGGCACAACAAAGTCCTCCCCCGGCCCGAGCATAAGTCGCCGAGCCTGTAATCCTCCGTCCGCGGAGAGATCCCTGATCTAGGGACGGCCGGACAGCACCGTAGGAAGTGTCTCCAGTATACCATCGGCCCAACCCAACGGACCAAGAACCACCTAGTTCCCCGCGTCGTCAGCGCCTTTTGCCGGGCCTGGCGCCCGACGAAGCTCGCCCCCGATGATTGCATTTCGTGTTTTCAGGATCATCCCGCATTGGACGACTCTTGAGCAGTACGAGCAAGAGCGAGACTTGCAGCCGGAAAACGCTTGACCTAAGCCGGCGACATAGTGTATATATGAACTAATACAATAGGCAGCGACGAGCCTCATGCTGATCTCGATTGACCATCACAACGGAGTCCCCGTCTATCGACAGTTGATGGACCAGATTAAGTTCCACATCGCGAGCGGACTGCTCAAGCCAGGGGACGAACTGCCTTCCACCCGCGTCCTTTCGGCACAACTAGGGGTGAATCCGATGACCATCAGTAAGTCATACAGCTTCTTGGAGAAGGAGCAGGTGGTTGAGCGGCGGCGTGGAATGCGGCTGGTCGTTCGGGCGCTCGACCCGGGTGAGGCGCGTTCCAACAAACTGGATCAGCTCCGTCTCAGCCTTGCGTCTTCGGTCACCATTGCTCGTCAGTGTGGCATTGAAAATAAGGAGGCTGTCGGCGTGTTTAAGGAGCTTCTTAAAGCACCCGAAGCCTCTGACGAGAGGGACCAATGAAACATGCTTTCGAAGTGAGAAATCTGACGAAGAAACTCGGCCAGACAACCGCGCTCGACGATGTAAGCCTCTCGATTCCGGAGCAGACCGTGGTCGGCCTCATCGGACGAAACGGTGCAGGCAAAACGACTCTGCTCCGGCACGTAGCGGGTCTCTACCTGCCCACAAGTGGGGAGTGTTTCACGCTGCGGTGTCCGAGCGGCAACCTCGGACACGAGGAGCTGTCACGTATCGGGGTCGTCCATCAGGAGAGTCAGTTACTGGATTGGATGACCGTTGAGCAGCACCTGCGCTATGTCTCGTCGTTTTACAAGCGGTGGGACAGGCAGCTACAGGAGCGGTTACTTCGGGAACTGGAACTCGATCGCTCCAAACAGATATCAACACTTTCCAGCGGCAATCGGCAGAAGCTGGAGATCGTGATGGCCGTCTGCCATCACCCGGACCTTCTGCTGCTCGACGAGCCGGTGGCTTCGATGGACCCGATCGTGCGGGAGCAATTCCTGTTGTTCCTGCTGGAGCTGTTTGGAGAGGACGCCAACACAACAGTGATCTCGTCTCACCTTTTGCAAGATGTCGAGAAAGTGGTCGATTGGGTGGTCTGTTTAGACGAGGGTCAGATCAGTGTCAGCGCGCCCTTGGATGAGCTAAAGGAGACTTACGCGGAATGGATGGTGACCTCCTCCGCGGGCACCTTGCCGGAGCCTATCAACGACGATTTTGTTCTGCAGCACGAGGGGAATCGCTTCGAAGCGCACGTCATGGTGCGGGGCGCCCCCAGCGAGTTCGGTGAGTTCAAGCGGAGATACCAAGCCGAGGTCGTCAGCAGGCCCTTGAGCCTGGAGAGGATGTTTCCGCTTCTCCTCAAGGAGAAGGCGTCATGAACCTCTACGCGCTCTTCCGGTTAGTGTGGCGCCCGGCCAAGATGCGCACCCCCATCGGGATCGCCAACATTGCAGCGTTTTTGGTCTTGGCCCACCTGATCGGGATCGTAATAAACACGGGTCACCGCGAGCGGGCGGACGGGGCCCACGCGGCGCTGTTGTTTGCTGCGTTTGTAGGCCTCTTGATCGGGCAGGCGGTCGGAGAGTTGGAGCAATGTTCGTTCTCTTGGACGCTCCCCGCCCTCCACCGCAAGTTGGCGCCCGCGGTGGTACTGACCGGCGTTGTCGTGGCGTTGGCAGGCGTGGGGTTTCACATCAAAGTGGGCGGATCCTACGGGCGGGCGCTACGGGCCGGCGATTTTTGGCTTGGCCGCACTCGGATTCAGCGTGGGCCTAGCGGCGGCTACCCCGTACGTTCTGGGAGATCCCTCGGCTCGGTTTGGCGCTTTCACTCTGCTTCCTCCGGCTGCGATTGTACTGACTGTAATCTTCATCGATCGGATCGCAGCACTTTGCCAGGCTCACCCCATCCCCTGGTTCTTCGTTGGGGTTACCGGTGCGGCGTCGTATCTCTGGCGACGCTTTGACCCTGTCGCGGCTAAGGCAAGACTTTCTCCAGCGGACTCCTCGTCTGAGCCGTT
Source organism: Bryobacterales bacterium (assembly GCA_965222095.1). Lineage (GTDB taxonomy): Bacteria > Acidobacteriota > Terriglobia > Bryobacterales > UBA6623. Next base: position 420,396 of record CBDCTD010000001.1, on the reverse strand, counting down.
TGCTTCCGGACCGAGTTGGAACCGTCCCTACTTGGGGACGTCGACCGCCAATTGGATCCGGGCCGGAGTACATGAGAACTTCGGGATGAAAAGGCTCCAGTTGCTTCGCGTGTTCATGGTTCATGCCCTGGCTGGGCCGATTCTTATTGGCGCGATGGTCTGGAGCCTTGGAGCGGGCTCGGAAACCTCAAAGCTCGAGCTTGATCAGGTCCTGTACTGGCTCGTTTTCGTTCCCCCCGGCCATGCCACCCCGCTGGTTTCGTTGGAATCCGCCCTTGCCGAGCCGTCGTTGCCTGCAATCGTCTACTGGTGCGGGGCCTTGGGGTTCGGTTTCCTAGTTGCGTCGTTCACGTTTGAACCCGCTGCTACCCTTGCTATTTCCCTGAGGCGGGGCTGGCTCTACCCGCTTTCCCGGACTCTCTTGGCGGAAGTTGCCTATTGGGGCGGTCTGATGCAAAGTGCCGCTTCCATTGCATTGGCGGTTATCGCCCATTGCCTGTTGGCAATGTTGAGCCTCTGGATAGCAGGCCAACAGTTCAGCTTCGACTTTGTACCGAGTTTTGTGTTGGCCTTAGCCCTGGCGTTTGTCCTGATGCCGGCCGCTCAATGGATGGGTCTGAAACATCTTCCGAAACTGAAGGCGGCGCAGAAGAGCTTCAGGCTGGCCAAGCACGCTCTGCTCTTGCCTTTTCTGGGAACGGTAATCCTCTTTGCGCTTGCCGTCGGAACACTGTTGGTTCTTTGGCGGTTGTGGATTCCCGCAACATTGTTCCAGGGGATCATCATCCTCGCCGGTCTGGCAGTGATCTCGCAGTGGATTTACCGCCGTGCGATAAAGGCTCACTTTGCACACGGGGATCTGGTGTGACCTTCGCGAGCATGGAAACTACTTAGGATTGACGGAGAGGTAGGCGTTGACGAACTGGTCCATCAGATCACTCACCGCATCCTGAATCGCTTGGTTCAACTTTTTTGTTTCGACGACCCCTATCAGCTCGGCGTGCCAGGTTCTCATGGGAAGGAAGATCGTCGAGTCGCGAGTGAGCGAAGCGGCCTGGTTGAGATCAACCTTCACTAGATAGATACAGTGGTCCGTTGTTTGGAGTTGAAGAGATTGCACGAAAATACGCAAGTGCGAATCGCGGCCCGCTTTCACTTCGAGACCGGCCAATCGCAGTCTTAACTCGACTTCCGTCTGAAGGGTGCTCGTGGGCAACTCGCTGGTAGCATCCGTGGCGGCGCGTTCAACGATCACTTCGACGGTCTTGAGCCCACGCAGACTCGACCGTTGAATGGCCCCATCACCTGTGCCGGGACCGGCGGCTCGAACCGATAGAGGGCCCGGCCGAGCCCCGAGCGTGTCCCGCGCACCGCCACCGGCAACCTGCGGAGCGGCGACGACTTCAAGGCCGGTTGCCTCTCCGGATTGGGATTTCTTCGCCAGTGTCGTAAGGTCGATCAGGAGTTCCGTTGCGCTCTGGTAGCGTTCAGCGGCTTGTTTGGCCAGGCACTTGTCAGCAATCCACTCCAGCTCCATCGGTACGCCCGTGCGAAGGCCCGTCATGGGCTCAGCCGTTTCGCTGGTGATGGAGTAGATCACGGCCTTATCGTAGTGGCCCTTGAAGGGCGGTTGGCCGACGATCATTTCGTAGATAGCGATCCCTAACGACCAGATGTCGGTTCGGTGATCCAGTTCCGCTCCATAGGTCTGCTCGGGTGACATGTAGGTCACCGTGCCCATGGTTTCATCGGTGCGAGTGAGCTTGGAACGGTCTGTCAACAAAGCCAGCCCGAAGTCCGTGATGGTGACGTGGCCGTCCTTTCCAATGATGAGGTTGGCGGGCTTAATGTCGCGGTGAACAACCTTCTTGCCGTGGGCCGCCTGTAGGCCCTTGGCGGTCTGTATGGCGATGTCGAGCGCGTCCTTGAGCTTCAGTGGACCGGCTTCGATCTTCTTCTCGAGTGACTCGCCCTCAATGAAGGCCATGGCGATGAAAGTCTTGCCTTCGATCTCGGCGATCTCGTACACCGGACAGACGTTGGGATGATTGAGGGAAGCAGCCGCCTCCGCTTCTCGCCGGAAGCGGGCTCTGATCGATTCGTCGCCAAGCAGATGGGCGGCAAGAAACTTTAGAGCGACAGGACGCTTGAGGTTGACGTCCTCGGCCTTGTAGACAACACCCATCCCACCCTCGCCGAGCTTCTCGGTGATTCGATAATGCGAGATTGTCTGGCCGATCATGAAGCCCAGATTGTACCGCCGCCGGACAGCGGGCGAATACAAGCCTTCCGTTGAGCTATCCGATCGTAGCACCGCCGGCACCCTTATCCAGGCTGGTGTCGACACCACCAACGACCTTCTGAAGGACCTCAGGCGTGCGTCAGTTGGTGCGAACGATATTTGACAGCTAGCGGCTCACTCTCATTTTCGGTGGCACCTGCCAGAGTCGAGTCGTTCAAGATGGTGCGAGCGGTCATCGGCGCGTCCTTGCAAACTGATGCCACTGAACGGCTTCCAGGAGCAAGACTCTCAGAGGTCGAGCTTTCACTAACTGGAAGACGGCGACGCCTGCGTGTTGAACGGGGGAAGTGCAAGCGTGCTTCAGGCAGCACCGCCTCACGGTCGCTAACTTGACAAAGCCCACGCGAAGGATGACGGCGCCTGTCGTGCTAGGTTACTTGAGGCACGGTCGGCGGCGGTCCGTGCCAATCGAGACGGCAAGACGATACACGTGTTCGAAACTGGCATCTTCAGCAACACTGGAAGGGCTTTTGGGGACCCCGATTTGGACAGATACCGAACTAGCAAACCTTGGTTCAGCGACTGCGCAAGGCGTGGCGGATCCGCAATCCATTGATTCCGCGACAGCTAACGCCCCAACCGAACTGCCAATACCGGCCGTTTTAGGGCTGGTAGATTGGGGACCCCGTGGAATGCCCGACCGCTTCGGCGGCCTAGTGCCGCTGGCTTCAGCCGTGCCGGTCCCTCGCTGGTCACGGAATCGTGACCTTTGTGAAATCAGCCACTCAGGTGCCACCGGCCCCAAAAAACCTTCGACCCGTGGTGTAAACTCCAAATAGAAGATGAGCTTCGTGGGTGGGTGGGACCGGGTTTTTAAGGAAGATCTGGCCAAACCCGGCCAAACGCCCTCCAAACGACCTCGACTCCGGGGACCGTCACGAACGTTTGAAAAAACCTCCCGGGAACGCAGCAGGAGTGCTTTCTCGCAGGCAGGGCGGAAGATGACATGCGGAGGCGGTGCCGGCGGGGGAAAGCGTCTACACGTGTAAGGAAGGGGACCCATTCAGTTGACGCTTTTGCCTTGACCCGGCCCTCTGACAATGCCCATGGTTCAGCGTCGAACCCGGCTAGCGAAGATCGCCGTATTCTTAACAGCCGTCCTTTTGGCCCTGGCGACGGCCGAGTTGGCCGCCCGCTACGTTCTTACGGCGCCCCTCCTCGACCTGCCGATCTACCGGCGCGACAAGCAAGGCAACTTGTTGCTCAGACCAGGTCTGCACCGGCGTCACGTTACGCGGCACTGGGACGTGACTGTCGCCATCAATGAGCAGGGCTGGCGCGACTCGAGCGATTCGATCCCTAGTGAAGGAACAACGCTACTCGGCCTGGGCGACTCGTTTGCTTTTGGCTGGGGTGTCGAGCTGGAGGAGTCGCTATTCTTTCTGGTGGAGGAGCCGTTTAGCCGAGTCCGGGCAACCCGTTTCGTCAAAGCCGGTGTGCCGGGCACAGGGCCGAGCGACCAATGGAAGCTACTCCCCGCGTTGTGGGAACACTACCAGCCGAACATCGTCGTCCTGGTCTTTTTCGTCGGCAATGATTTCATGGATGTCCAAATGGGGGGCTCTTCTCAGTTTGAGGTTCGAGACGGTTACCTCAGGCGTCGGTCTCCCCCCGGACAGCCTGACTCCTGGCTACGCGATGTGCATTGGGCACTCGCCCGAGGTTCCCGACTCACGCAATGGCTCCGCGCTGCGCAGCTGAACTTGGCCCGGTCCGAGTCGAATTCGGCCGCTTCTCCCAGCTCTGTACCAACCACATGGGACGCCTGGCGGCGCGAGTTCGCGCAGGTCCACCTGAAGAGCTTTCCAGAGCGAACGGAAAGGGCGGTCGACCTCACCCTCGACTACCTGGGGCGCCTTTCTGACTTTTGCCGAGCCCGGTCCACGGTCTTCGCCCTCGTCGTAGTACCGCGCAGCTATCAGGTCTATCCGGACGAGTTGGTGGAACTCAAGAGCGCCTTGCGGTTGACCGACGGCGAGCTCGATCTCGACCGGCCTCAGAGAATCCTCGGTGAGTGGGATCAACAGAGGGAGGTTCTCATGCTCGACTTGCTTCCCTGGTTCCGAGGAAGCTTTGGAGCGGAGCCAGATAAGCCCCTGTTTTACTATCCGGACGCCCACCTCAACCCGGCCGGGCACCGCGTGGCCGCGGAGGCACTATACTTTTTCCTCACGGAAACCAAGCTCACGCGGGCTGCCTTGACGTCAGATGACTCTGACCATTAACCTGTAGCACGGTGGGAGCTGCCTTCGCTGCCTCCCGCCGGTCTCCAACAGAGACGCCTCGCAAACTCCCCATGATTCTCGTAACAGGAGGGGCCGGTTACATCGGCGGTATCGTCGCTGAGCGGCTGATAGGACGGGGCGAAGAAGTTTGCGTGTATGACAATCTGGGTCGCGGACATCGTGACGCGGTGCCCGCGGACGCGCTTTTCGTGGAAGCGGACCTGGCTGACCGGGACCGGCTACGCAGCGTGCTCCGCGATAACTCCGTTCAGGTGATTATTCACTTCGCAGCCTTCGCACTCGTGGGCGAGTCGATGCAGGAGCCCGGATTGTACTTCCACAATAACCTCACGAACACCCTAGGCTTGCTGGAGGAGTCGCAGCGCGCCGGAGTTGATCGCTTCGTGTTTTCCTCTAGCTGCGCCATTTTTGGCGACCGCAACCCTTCCCCTCTCTCCGAGACAGCGCCGACGAACCCCATCAACCCCTATGGGGAGTCGAAACTGGCGGTCGAGAAGGCGCTTCATTGGTACCGTGAGGTTCATGGCATGAGCTACTTCGCGTTGCGTTACTTCAACGCCTGTGGCGCGTCGAACGGGCGCGGCGAGCGTCACGATCCCGAGACTCACCTCGTTCCCCTTGTACTGAACGTAGCGGCGGAAGAGAGTGATTCCATTAGTATCTTTGGGACCGATTATCCGACTCCCGACGGCACCTGCATCCGCGACTACATCCACGTGGAAGATTTGGCAGATGCTCACATTGAGGCGATGCAAGCCCCGGCCGAACTTAGTGGATGCTACAACCTCGGCACCGGGCGGGGGCACTCTGTCCGCGAGGTCATCGACACCGTCCGCGCCGTCACCGGCCGGCCCGTGAAGGATGTCGTCTCAGCCCGACGTGCCGGCGACCCCCCAGAACTAGTTGCCGATCCTCGGAAGATTCAGCAAAAGCTCGGCTGGCGGGCCAAGAACGATCTCGATTCGGCGGTTCGCGATGCCTGGGAGTTTAAGATGCGGTTGCGTTAGGGAGCCAGCCGACCCCGGGAGTTTCTTCGAGCAGCCTGGGCCCGATTTCAGTCGAGTGCGGATGCCCTCCGGCGGCCCACTCCTTGTTCTCAAACAAGGCTGTGATTCTTGTCTGCGAGCTTACCGTTTCTCGTGAAACCAGAAACCAAAGTGCCCGTCCGTCCGACCGGCAACGTTCAGTCGTTCTACGAGGAGTATGTACGCCACCACGTCCCCTACCACGAGAGTCCGACCGGGATCAAAGGCTTGATCTTGCGAGTGCTTCCCTACTGGTCGTGGCGCGAGTGGCGGTTTTGGCGCCGGTATGTTCCGAAAGGGAGCCGGTTGCTCGATATCGGCTGTGCCCGGGGACGGGAAATCTTCGTCGAGAGGGCCGGGGCGTGCGTCGGCGTTGATATCGCATTGACGGCGCTGCGCGACTGCCGGAAACACTACGACCTAGCCCTGCACGCAAAGCTGGCCTCGATTCCGTTCGCCGACGGGTCTTTCGAATGCGTCGTGAGCTCGCACGTGATAGGCCATGTCCCGGAGGCGGAGAAGGACGCGGTGTTATCGGAAGTAGCGCGGGTTTTAAAGCCTGGGGGGATGAGCCTGCACGTCATCGAAACCGACAGCGGCCATCCTCTTGTGCAGTTCGCCAAGCGAAGACGGGATCTCTACGAGCGCTTCTTCATCGACCCGGATGGTCATGCCGGTTTGGAGGCGCCCGCCAGAGTTCTCGGTCGCTTCGCGCGGCTGGGATTGCGGTGCAAGCGATGCTATCGTATGGACGTCGGGCCCTTCCACCCGAGGGTTTTTCTCAAGCATTTCGATAACGAGTACCGTCAACTTTCTCGCGGCATCGATCGTCGGGCCCGGTTGTGCGGCTGGATCATGGATGCTCCGGTCGCGCTGGCCGTAGTCGAGGTTGCGCTGGGCATTTTCCATTACACCCTCGGCCAATGGTTTTATGGGCTGGATCGCTCCACGTTTCTGGCTGTGGTGTTTGAAAAGGACGCCGGGCAACAGCAACGGCACCTCGTCCAGCCTGTAAGAGCGATCATGGCGTAATGTAGATCGTTCTATCGCTCCTGTCCGAAGATTCCTCCAGCTGTTGTCTTGTCTACCGAAGGCAACAATGTTTGGTAGTTCGCATCGAGAGTGGATTCGTGGAACTCGCCGTCATTGGGCACCGCCTTTGCGAACCTCTTACCGGCGTCGGCCGCTATCTGGAAGCCCTGCTCTATCAATGGTCTCGCGTCGAAACGCCCTTCCGCCGCATCGTCGTCTACTGCCCGGGTGAGCCGAACATCCCGCCGGATGCGATTCGCCCTCCCGTGGAACTGCGGGTCGTTCGAAGTCGCTTGAATTCGCTTTCATGGGAAAACCAGCTTTTGTGGGAGAACCTTGCCCTGCCGCCGGCGATGGATCGCTGTGACCTGCTTTTTGCTCCCTACACTCTGCCGTGGAGTTGTTCGGCGCCAAAGGTCGTATCCAACCTGGGCATCTATGAGTCCCGGCGCGGTGATTTTCCTATCGGCCGGCGGCTTCGGTCGTTGGCGGGTTTTCATCACGCCGTCCACGAGGCTCAAATGGTGATTGCCAATTCCGAAGCAACCCGCCGGGACCTGGTTCGCTTTTATGGCCTCAAGTCTTCGAAGGTTGAAGTCATTTATCCGGGCGTCGACGAACCGTTTTCGCCCCCTCGGTCGCCGGATGGGCCTCGTGGGGACATCCGAGACACGCTTGGCATCCCGAACGCGCCTTTCTTTTTGTTCGTTGGCAAGTTGTCCCGGCGCCGGAACATCCCCCTGCTGTTGCAGGCTTTTCTCCAACTAACGGATTCCGGAAACGTTCCTCACTCGCTCGTGATTGTAGGGCCGGATCCTCTTGGTGTCCACGTGCCGGAGCGTGTCGCGGATATGCTGCTTTCAAGAAGAGTCGTGTACTTCCCGTACCTTGACAGCGAGCCGTTGGCCGATCTCTATCGGCAAGCGACGGCCTTCGTGTTGCCGACGATGGGGGAGGGCTTCTCCTTCACAATTCTAGAGGCAATGGCTTGTGGCGCACCCGTCGTGGTCTTCGATCACGCTGCACTCGAGTGCGGCGTGCGAGAGGCGTCGCTGGTGGTCCACGATAGGAGCGCGGAAGGCTTGTCCCTTGCCCTTTCGGACGTTGCCCACGAAGCTACGCAGCGCCGGCTTCAGCAGCAATCCCTTGATTGCGCTAGAAAGTTCAGCTGGCGAAAGACAGCTCAACAGACAGCCGCGGCTTTGCTAGCTGCACTTCCACCCATGGGAAGATAAGATCGCCTGTGTCTGCTCGGCTGAGACAGCTGCCATTTTGTTTGAGAAGAGTGCGGTCGTTCTCGCTAGTTTTTGCTGCGCTCCTATTCGCGTCACCCCTGGCGGGCCATCGCATGGAAGGCGATCTTACGATTGTGGTCCGCGACGCTACCGGCTTACCCCTTCCGGCCAAGGTGGAGCTAGTGAGCCGCGTGTCGCTTTTCCAGGCTGACGCGCGCTGCAATGCCGCCGGCCGGGTACGGTTCAAGCGCATTCCGTTGGGCGTCTACCGGTTGCAAGTCAGCCACCGAGACTTTCAGGCATATTCGGAGCAGCTCCGCGTCCCCACCGAACTTCCGGTGACTCGGCGGATCACGCTCGATGTCGCCGAGATCGAGACTTCTTTGACGATATTGGATTCGGCTCCACTTCTCGACCCCGACCAGGCCGGTACGACCTTTCGGGTTGGTCGCGGCCAGTTGCGGGAAAGCCCCTTCACAACACTAGGCCGCGGCACAATCAACCTCGTCGACTCCCTGCCGGGGTGGCTGCTCGAAGCCAACGCAGTACTTCACCCGCGCGGTTCGGAGTACGACACTCAGTACGTAATCGACGGAATTCCGCTGCTCGATAACCGCTCTCTTGCCTTTGCCTCCGCTTTCGAAACGGATGAGTTTGAGGCCCTCAATGTGATGACGGCGACGATCCCGGCGGAGTTCGGCCGCAAGTTGGGCGGCGTGGTCGAACTATACACACGCCGCTCGGGTCAACCAGGCCATCGCCCGGAATTCAACCTTCAGGGGGGAAGTTTCAACAGCACGCAAGGGGCGTTTTCCGACCAGTACGTCCGCGACAAGACAAGTGTTGCTTTGGGGCTGCATGCCGGCCACACCGAACGATACCTGGACCCGCCGTCTCTCGAGAATTTCACGAACACAGCAAACTCAGCCGGCTTCAACGTTCGGTTCGAGCGCGACGTAAGCGACCGCGACCGGGTGGGCTTCTACCTGCGTTCGAATCGAGTCAACTTCATGGTTCCGAATGACATCGTGCAGCAGGCTCGCGGTCAACGCCAAGATCGTCGTGGGGCTGAAACGTTGGGCCAGGTCCACTTTCACCGTACGCTTTCTCCTCGAGCGCTTGCGGCCGTGCGCGGGATGTTCCGCGACGTCAGTTCGAAGCTGTGGAGCAACACTTTTTCGACCCCCGTCTTCACCCAGCAAGACCGCGGGTTCCGGGAAGGGGTCGCGACGGGTTCCGTGACGGTTGAAACCGAGAACCATCGCCTCAAGTTTGGCTCCGACTTTCGCCGGGCGAGTATTCGGGAAGAGGTCTTTTTCTCCGAAACGGAAGCCCTACAGGAGATCGAGTTTCGCTTCCGTGATCGCCGGCAAAGCACGGACGTAGGAGCCTTCATTCAAGACCACTTGCGCTTCAGCAATCTTGTCGTCGACTTGGGGGTTCGTTTCGACTACTACCGGCTGCTGGTGAAAGACTCAGCGATAAGTCCTCGCGTAGGGGCAGCTTACTATTGGGAGCCTGGAGACCTCGTCATCCGCGGCGGGTACGACCGCGTTTTCCAAACCCCCGCGATTGAAAACCTCTTGTTGAGTAGTTCCGAGCAGGCTCAAAGTTTTCGGGGTACTGCCGGAGGCTTGCCGCTGCCCCTTAGCCGCGCTGACTTCTTCGAAGTCGGGCTGCGTAAATCGTTTGCCGACATGCTACGCGTCGAGGTCAACCACTTCTGGAGGAACCTAGAAAACTTTTACGACGACGATGTTTTCTTCAACACAGGCGTCAGTTTTCCGATTAGCTTCGATCGCGCCGAGATCGAGGGAACGGAGGTACGAATCGAGCTTCCCCGTTATAGACAGCTTTCGTCCTTCATCAGCTACTCGAATCTGCTTGGCCGGGCAACTTCTCCGGTGACCGGAGGTCTCTTCATTCAGCGAAGTGAGGCTGAAGGGCTGCGTGACGCTGTTACGACCTTCCCCATCTCACAGGATCAGCGAAATACCGTTAGCGCACGATTTCGGTTCGAACCGCACTCGCGGATTTGGTTCGCCCTTGGGGGCCGTTACGGAAGCGGCTTGCCGGTCGAACTGCAAGATGACGAGAGCGAGGCAGTGGATCAAAAGCCCATTCAGCAAGCGGGCAGCGGCGAAGACGGGTCCGTCATGATTACCCCAGCCATTTTGGATCGAGTCGATTTCGCGCGTGGCCGTGTTCGCCCGAACTTCAGTCTCGATCTTTCCCTTGGAGTCAGGCTGTGGCAACGGAACCACCGGTCGCTGAGACTCCAACTGGACGTGCTGAACGCCACCGACCGACTGAACCTTATCAATTTCTCGGGCCTGTTCTCGGGAACTGCGATAGCCCCGTCGCGAACGATTGGCGCTCGCTTGCGGATGGTGTTGTGATCGGCGACGCGGGCGACCGCGAGAGATATCATCCTTCACCGACAGATATCGCCAAGCAGATAGACACACCCGAGTGTGGGCCGGGTGTACAATTGAGGCCTTCGCGCTGCCCGGCGACTTGTGCAAAGAAGAGCCGTCGCCCGTAAAGCCGGCTGGCTCCGTGGAAGTCACGTTTCGCGGTTCTTGCAATTCCTGCTGCGTTGCCAGGCCGGGCCGCTACCTTTGGAGGAACCGTGGAGATACCTCAGTTGTCCGAAGCTGATCTCGACCTACTTCGCAAATACGACACCCCAACGATCTGTAACGTCATCGAGCTTTTTCAGATCCGACCGCAGACGGAAGGCTATATGGATGCCCGTATCCGTGCTTGCTATCCCACCCTGCCGCCAATGGTCGGGTACGCGTCAACCGCTACGCTGCGATCGTCCGCCAAGCCGGGAAAGGAGGACGTCTATTCTTCACTCGACGCCCAGCTGGCCGGCTTTGCCGGGCTGCCGCAACCTGTGGTCGTCGTTTTCCAGGATCTTGACGACCCGCCGACAGCCGCTACGTTTGGTGAAGTGATGGTGAGTACGTACAAGGCTTTCGGCGCGGCCGGTCTCGTGACGAGTGGAACAGCCCGTGATCTCGAGCAGGTGCGCGCGCTCGACTTCCCCTGTTTCAGCGACGGCGCGATTTGCTCCCATGGATATCCCCGAATCGTTGATCTCCATATCCCGGTGCGCCTCGGCGGGTTGATGGTCCATCCGGGGGATCTGCTTCATGGCGACGCGAACGGCGTCACAAATATTCCTCACGAAATCGCTTCCGAAGTTGCCCAGGCAAGCGAAGAGTTCGTTGCCGCCGAGCAAGTGACTATCGACTACGTCAACGCCGGCGACGTTACACCGGATGGTTTCTCGCAGGCGCGGGCGGAGTGCGTTCGCCTGATTGGCGAGTTGGGGAAGCGAGTTCGAGCGAAGCGGTAGCTTGGACGGAGTTCCTGCTGCGACGTGCGGTCCGATCCGCTGCCTACACCAAGAACGGCAGCTCGATCAGAATCTCATCTTGCTTCGCGAATGGCGCCCCGCAGTGGGGGCAAAACTGGAAGGGATACTTGGTGGGTTGCTCGTACTCTCCGCCGCACTCGCCGCACTGAATCTCGTCATTGCCGTAACGCTCATGCTCGATGATCTTGCGAGACTCATCTATCCGGGCGTCACGTCCATTGATCGAAAGCGAGCACCAGGGGCAAAAATAGTAGGCCTCGAAATCGTCCTCGGGGTAGGGAAGCAGGCAGCGTGTACAAAATCGGGTATCGTCCGCTGTGCGGTCTAGGTGGTCGAGCATTTCCGCCCGCAGCCGCAGCAGCGTCCGTCGAATCTTCGCCCGGGTGTCGTCGTTCACCTACGGTCTCCCAAATGCCTAGACCCCATATCGGCGACCTTTGGAACGGCTACGAATCCGTCGCGTTTTCTACGCTTCCTCTTGTGCCTACATCATATCAGCGCTCCGGAGCACCGGCCTGGTCTTTGTCGGCAAGTTGGGGCACAGTCATTAGGCTGACGCGTTGGGCACGGTCTAGGGATGATAGAGCAGCCGGCCTCTGTTACATTGGAAGGCCACTTATGGCCAATCAGCAACATCTCGATATTCTCAAGCGTAGCGTTGATGCGTGGAACGAATGGCGGCAGGAGAATCCCGGTGTGTCGCCCGATCTTGCCAGAGCCGATCTCAGGCAGGCTGACCTCGCGGTAGCGAATCTCTCCGGGGCGGACTTGGCCGGAGCGAGTTTGATTATGACGAACCTCAATGCGGCCGGCTTGCGCGGCGCCAACCTGACCGGTGCGAATCTTGTCGGCTGCCGCATGCTCGGGGTGGACTTGGTGGGCGCAAACCTCAGCGGCGCCGACCTACGCACCGCCGAGGACCTCACCCAAGAGCAGATCAATGAAACAAGCGGCGACGCTGACACAAACCTGCCGGAGGGCCTGGAGCGGCCCAAGGACTGGGCGCTGGAAACAGAGCGCGAGTAGCGAGAGCGATGGATTAAACTGGGAGTATGCTTCGGTACCATGTGGCTTTTTACCTGCCTCCAAAGACCGACCGAATGGTCGTCGCAAACGCCCTGGATTTTCCAGGTGCGCTGACTCAGGGGTTTGATCTCGCCGACGCGCGCCGGATGATCGCCAGTGCGATGGAAGATCTAGCGGAGAGTTATCTCGAAGAAGGACGTCCGCTTCCTGTGCCTGACCCTGAGGCAAGCGACCCCACCGCTGACCTCATCGAGTTAGTGCCCTTTCAATAAATGTCGGAGCCGGCTCGCGTTGAAGCGGCATCAGCTGGTCCGGCGCTCGCATTACCCAGATTGCGGCGCGCGCGCGAAAACGCCCCGTTCAAGGTTTCCCTAATTACCTAACTAGAATCCACAGAAATGTGGTTGACTTCTGTTCGCAAAATTGCGAAGATCAGTTGAGGATCGTCTGGCTTATTGAAAACTGAGATCGTCTTCTACCGGGAGGGCGATGGTTCCGTTCCGATCCTGCGGTGGCTCGAAAAGCTTCCTCTAAAGGCGCGTGACAAGTGTTTGGTTCGCCTCGTCCGGCTGGAGCAGCTGGGGCATGAGCTGCGTCGTCCGGAAGCGGACTACCTGCGCGATGGCATCTACGAGCTGAGAGCAAGCTATCGGGTTAAGCACTATAGGATGCTTTACTTCTTCAGTGGTCAGGCGTTTGCTGTGGTCTCTCACGGTCTAGTGAAACAGAGAATCGTTCCGCCCCAGGAAATCGAGAAGGCCTTGCGACGAAAACGAAAGTTCGAGGCCGATCCTGAGACTCACACTTTTGAGCCGGAGTCTTGAATATGCCGAAAGGGCGAAAGTTCAGATCAACGGCAGTTCAGCACGCCTACGATCAATTTGTCGGGGAAGACGCTGAGCGGGTCGAGTCTTTTGAGCAGGAACTACTCAACGCGGAGATTGCTCGTAAGATCTATTATCTACGCGCGAAGGCGGACCTCAGTCAGAGAGAGTTGGCAAAGAGAGTTGGCACGACGGCCTCTGTGATTTGCCGGCTCGAGAACGCGGACTATGAGGGTCATTCGGTGTCTATGCTGAGGCGCATCGCGGCGGCGCTGAACAAGCGGCTGGAAATTCGGTTTGTGTCGGCGCGACCGAGATTGCAGCGGAGAGAGAAGTTGTCTGTTCAATGAAAATCATGACTCGCCATCTCTAACGTCACGTGCTTCAGTGGCTTGATCACCCTCGCGCGCACGTGAATGACCCCATCTTGTTTTTGCAAGACTCCTTCGACGAGCAAGAACGGTTCGCTGGTAACGAGAACACGGTTGTCTTGAAACTTGTCCGGCGTGACGATGACGTTCGACACTCCGGTTTCGTCCTCTAGCGTAAGGAACACGAAACCTTTCGCCGTTCCCGGACGTTGTCGGGTGATGACGGCACCGGCGACTCGCACCCACCGTCCATTGGGGTGATGCTCGAGTTGCACGGCCGGCAGAACGCCAAGGGCATGCAACGGTTCTCGAAGATAGTGCATGGGATGGGGTCCCGTGGTCATCCCTGAGCCACGATAGTCGGCGTCAAGCCGTTCGAGGGGATTCATTGGTGCCAGCGGGCAGGGATCTTGCTCGTGAGCCGTAAACCGTGAACCGTGAGCCGGGGATCCGTTGAGCGGTGGAGGCGTTGAACTGTTAACCGGTGGACTAGTGGACTGTCCTGGAAACGAGTTCACTATAGATTCGGGAATGTCGGGATCGAAAGCCCGACACGGCACGCTGAAAGCGTGCGCCACGTCGCCAGGACGATCAGAAAGTGTTGTCTGGGAGAGCTTACTAGTTGCAACGTTTTCTTGAATTTCTGTAGGGGCACGGCATGCCGTGCCCATCGGCAGGCTAGAGGCCCGTTCTCGCATTCGACCGGCGGGATTGCCTGTCTCACTGGTTGGTTCTGGCGTTTGAAACCTGGGCCCCGACGCCTCCCTGCTTTGCTCTGATGGACCGGCAGGATTGCCGGTCCCTACTTTCTTGTCCCTTGTCCTCTTTCCCTTTTCCCTTTCTTCAAACAGTGGCCCTGTCGGACGCCAGGCTTTTTCGATTTGCCAAAGAGCTTTGCGGCGGTGCAAACCCTTGCCAAGCGAGTTCAAAGCGCCCAGCTCGGCGAGAGTGTCGAGTTCGGGTTTGCGTAATTGGATTCGCCCCACGAGATCGTCGATCGAGGCGAACGGTTGCTTGCGTCGTTCTTGCTCGATAGCCTCGGCGGTTCCAGCGCGCAGGCCGGAGACGTACATTAATCCCAGCCGGATGGTGCGGTCGTCCGTTGCTGTAGGGGCACGGCATGCCATGCCCTGCGGCAGGTTAGAGACCTGCCCTATCTTTTGACCGGCATGATTGCCGGTCCCACCGATTCCCCCTGACCCCTGAAACCTGGGCCCTAACACATCCCAGCTTTGTGCTGATAGACCGGAAGGATTGCCGGTCCCTACCTTCTTGTCCTTTGTGCCTTGTGCCTTGTCCCCAGCTTCGTCTTCCACCTGGCAGCGGGCGTCGGAAAATTGCACATCGATTGGACGCACGCGGATGCCGTGCCGCTGGGCGTCTTTGACCAGCACGGCCGGGCTGTAAAACCCCATCGGTTGGCAGTTCAGTAATGCTGTATAGAAGGCTGCCGGATAGTGAGTCTTCAGGTAGCAGCTAGCGTAGGCCAGAAGGGCGAAACTGGCGGCGTGCGATTCGGGAAATCCGTAAAGCGCAAACGATGTAATCGAACGGACGATATCTTCAGCAGCCTGGCCATGGATGTTATTGGCGGCTAAGCCCCGGCGCAGTTTCTCTTCAATGGCCTGCATCCGCTCGGCGGAGCGCTTGAACCCCATGGCACGGCGCAGCTCTTCAGCTTCACCGCCCGTAAAGCCGGCTGCCACCATCGCCAGACGCAGCAACTGTTCCTGAAATAGCGGTACCCCGAGAGTACGTTTCAGGATCGGCTCCAGCGAGGGATGCGGATAGCAGACCGGCTCGCGTCCCAGGCGGCGGTTGATGTAAGGGTGAACCATGTTTCCCACGATAGGCCCCGGGCGAATGATGGCCACCTCGACCACCAGATCATAAAAGCACTTGGGCTTGAGCCGAGGGAGGGTAGCCATCTGTGCCCGGCTTTCGATCTGGAAGGCGCCGATCGTATCGGCCTTCTGAATCATGGCGTAAGTTTTCGGATCATCCGGAGGCAAATGTGCTAAATCGACCTCGCCTCCCCGCGATCGGATAATCTGAATCGATTCTTCGAGCGCCGCCATCATGCCCAGCCCCAATAGGTCGACTTTGATAATGCCCAGGTCGGTGCAGTCGTCTTTATCCCACTGCACCACCACGCGTCCCGACATGCGGGCGTTTTCGAGCGGCACGATCGAATCAAGATCGCCGCGGCAGATGACCATGCCGCCCGAATGCTGCCCGAGATGCCGCGGCAGGTTCTGAATCTCAAGACATAGTTTGACCAGGTGCTTGACCCGCGGATGGGAAGTATCAAAGCCGGCCGTCCGCACCTGGTTCGCTAACTTGTCGGCATCGTCGGTGTATTCAAAGCTGTGAATGCAATTCGATAGACGGCCAATCATTTCCTCGGGGAAGCCGAGCACTTTGCCGATTTCGCGGACAGCGCTCTTGCCGCGGTAGGTAATGACATTAGCCGTCATGCCGGCGCCGCGCGGGCCATATTGCTCGTAGACGTGCTGCAGCGCCTTTTCGCGCTGGTCGCCGCTGGGCAGGTCGATGTCGATATCGGGCCATTCGCCGCGTTCTTCGGAAAGAAAGCGTTCAAACAGCAACTCCATGCCGACCGGGTCGACGGCCGTGATGCCGAGGCTGTAGCAGACGGCGCTATTGGCGGCCGATCCGCGTCCTTGCGCCAGGATGCGATTCTCGCGGCAGAAACGCACCATGTCCCAGACAATCAGGAAGTAGCCCGCCAGGTTCAGCTTGTCGATTACCCGCAGCTCGTGCTCGATTTGGCGGCGGGCGCGCTCGTGGTAAGGGCGGTAACGTTCGCGAGCCCCTTGGTCGGTGATCTTGCACAAGTACGATATCATCGTCTCGCTCGGCGGAACCGGATAGTTGGGGAATTCATAGCCGAGATTCTCCAGTGTGAACTCAAGCCGCGCAGCGAGATCCTTTGTGTTGCGTATTGCTTCGGGGAGGTCGCGAAAAAGCCCGGCCATCTCGGCCGGACTTTTTAGATGCCGCTCGGCATTGGCATCGAGCAGCCGGCCGGCCTGGTCAAGCACTGTCTTCTTGCGAATCGAGGTCAGCGCATCGAACAATCGACGGCCGGACTTTTTGGCGTAGCGGACGCCGTTGGTCGCAAGCAGCGGCAGGCCGTAGTAACGGGCGTAGTCAATCAGGGCGCGATTGTATCTTTCTTGATCGCGCCGGAAGTGCCGCTGGATTTCGACGTACAGATTCTTAGGTCCAAAAATCGAGCGCAGCCGATCGGCGTCGCGCAGATTGTTCGTCAAGGCAATCAAGCCCGCGGAGTATTTTTCAATGTCGTCCCAGCTAGCATGGCCCTCACCCTTCGGCGCCCCCAAATGCATGCGGGTCAACAGCCGGCAGAGATTTTGATAGCCACGGCGGTTTTCGACGAGTACCGTGAGCCGTGAATCGTGAGCCGTGGATGCGTTGCCCTGTTGCTTCGTTGCTCGTATTACCGGCTTGCCTAACTTGTGATTTTTGATTTTTTGAGCGTCACGGCTCGAAAGGTTTGGAGGACCGGCAGGAATGCCGGTCGCTACCAAGTCCAGTGAAATCTCACACCCCACCAGCGGACGAACCCCGGCCTCGGTGGCCGCCTTGTGGAAGCGTGGTGCTCCGTAGACGCCGTCACGGTCGCACAGCGCCAGCGCAGGGTAGCCGAGGCGTGCGGCTTCGGCTATCAGGTCTTCAGGCAGGGAAGCGCCTTCGAGAAAGCTGAAGCTAGTGGCCGTGTGGAGTTCGATGTGCATGAAGCAGGAATAAGGGATCGGGTAAGAAATAAGAAGGTGTCAAATGGTGGGAGTCAGGTCACGTCACCGGCGCAACCAACCAACTATCGGTTCATGGTTCTCAATCAGTCATACATCCCCGTCACGTACCAGTTTTGCGTCGAGCGCTCGCAGCAGATGCGATATAGCCGGCCATCGACTTCGACGTCCCACTCTTCGTAGTCCCAGCCGTTTTCCGTCCACCATTCGCCGCAGATCCGCCATGGGCCGGCGCGAGCGTGAACACGGCCTTGAATCTCTGCCGCGGTTACGTACACAGGCTGTGAACCGCGTAAAAAGACTTCCGCTTCCGGTGATGGACGGAAGCATCGGAAAGCCGACGACTGACGGGATTGACCGTGAACCGTGGAAACATGAGCCGTAAGCCGTGAACCGTGAGCCGTGAACCGTGAGCCGTGAGCTGGGGATTCGTTAAACCGAGAGGGAGTGGCGCCGGTTTGTGGCGCCGGTATGCTTGCCTGCGTGGCGGTAGCCGCGGTTGTGATTGAGGGGGGAGGCTTCTCACCGCTCGGTGGTGAGAAGCCCACTGTCACATCGCTTTCTTGGATTCCTGTAGGGGCACGGCATGCCGCGTCCTTTCGAGGGATATCGGCGTCCATCGGCTGGACCGCTCCCTTACGGTCGCGGCTCGGAAGCGGACCGGCGGGAGTGCCGGTCCCTACCTTCTTATCCCTCGCCCCTTGTCTTTTGCCCTTGCCGTTCAGCGGTGCAAAACCGGTGATCGCAAACGCTCCCGGGCGGTGTGTATCCACTACAACCGGTGCGCCGACACGGCCGGGGCCGACGAGGTTTGACAGTCTGGCAAGAGTGACCGCTAGCTTTTCCGGACTCGGCAACGGCGGTTCGAACAAGCAGAACTGTACCATCCGCCTTGGGGTGGGTTGCGCGGAAACCTTTGCCCCTTCAATGGCCTCGCCGGGTGGATGCGCCGCCAAATCCAACCGCAGCAGCGTCAGCAAGACCCGCGGATCCGTCAGGGGAGAGGACAGCGACACCGCGCGTTCAAACCAGCTACCGTCTGCCAGCTTCAGCGAAAGGCGAATCTCTTCGGCGGCTAGACGGTGTCCTTCGAGCTTCCAGCAAAGGCGGTTTAATAAATCTGACAGCAGAAAAGAAAGTGATTCAAGCTCGGCTACCTGCCAGTCGAAGTCCATTCTTTCTTCCAGTGCCGGAGGCGGTTCATAAGGACACAGCACGGACTCTTCCTGCCCGCGGGCCAGCTTCACGAGTTGCCCGCCACGCTCTCCGAAACGGGCCACTAGGGAATTTTCCGGCAGCCGGGCCAGCTCGCCTACCGTGCGAATTCCCCACCGCTCCAGAGTTTCTTCTTCCTTGGGGTTGAGTGGTAGGACGTCGAGAGGCAGCGCCTGCAAGAAGCCAGCTTCTTCCCCAGGAAATACATGGGTGAGACCCGGCTGTGTGCGAGCGGCGCAAAGGGCCACGAAACGGTTTTGGGAGACAGCGACATGGGCCTCTAGTCCTAGTTTCTCGGCGCCCAGGGAGAAGTCGCTTGCCGAAGCATGAGGGTCAGGCAATCCAGCCATGTCGAGGATAATCAGTCCCGGCGCAGTGTCTTCTGCTCGCGGGGAGATAGCAAGTGCAAGCTCGAGCAGTTCCTGCTGAGCCAGTCTTTCGGCCTCAGGATCGCGGGGGTAAATCTGCAGTGTGTCGTTGAATTCGTGAACCGTGAGCCGTGAACCATGAAACCGTGAACCATGAGCCGTGAACCGTTGATCGGGTGACCTGTCGATCCGTTGAGCCGGTGTTTTCCTGTGGTCTTTGATCTCTGGCGCGTGGGGCAGCTCTCCGCCTAGCGGAGAGCTGCCCCACGCTGTCACACCGCTTTCGCGAGTCCTTGTAGGAGCACGGCATGCTGTGCCCTTGGGCATGATGTTGACGCTAGTCGGCTGGACCTCTCTCTCACGGCCGCGGCTCGGGAGCGGACAAGCAGAATTGCCTGTCCCACCAGTTTCCCCAGACCCCTGGAACCCGGCGCCTGGCGCCTCTTCGTTATGTTGTGATGGACCGTCAAGCGTGTCGGCCGCTATCTCCTTGTTCCTTGTCCCTTGTCCCTGATCGCTGGTTCCACCCATCGCGGCCATGGGACTCGCCGGCCGCAGCCGGTAAGGACGAATACCCCTGCTCTTGCCGTTGTCGCGCTGTTTTTCCGCCTGTTGAGCAGGAGCTATTTTCGAAGCCGCAAAACGCGCTTTGGCCTCTGCCAGGAGCATGCCTTCTTTGACCCCGCTGGTACGTGCAACTCGATTAGCGGCATAGACGAAACAGTTCGGCGCCATGCCGGTATAGACAGCCACTGGTGGAATGCATCGATTCCGCTCGTGGCGCAGCAGTGCCGCCACGGGAAAGTCAGGAATGTAAAGACAGGTGTAGAGCTGCTGCATGGTCAGGTGTTCACGACCCAATCTCTATTCGACAGATCTTCTCTTGCTGCCACCGAGACCGCCGCTGATGCAAAATTCGCCCCTTGCTCGTAATCCCGTTCAATAGAAAGGAAAAGCCCTGTTTCTCTGCCCAGTCTGTTTTCTCGCGTGATAGCTCCAATACCAAGCCCGAAACGGTGGAAGTCAGATGCTGGGTGGAGATAATCAGTAGTGCGGTTGAGCTGTCTTCCATCACACGCAGAAGCCGCATCCACTGGCGGTTCCGCCATGGCCGGAGTTTCCACTGCGAAAGCCCGCTCAAATCAAGGACGATGGGGCCAAATCCTCCGGCCGCGGCCACCAGGTTGACGGCCTGCCAGGCTTGTCGCTCGTGAACCGTGAACCGTGAACCGCAAGCCGTTGATCGGTTGAACCGTTGATCGGTCGAGCCGCGGAGCGAGGGGGGCGATTTTTCTGTTGTAGGGGCACGGCATGCCGTGCCCTCTTCGGGAATATCGACGTCCACCGGCTGGACTACTCCCTCACGGTCGCGGCTCGGAAGTGAACAGCCAAGGATGCCTGTCCCACCGGTTTTTCCTGACACCTGGGCCCTGACCCCCGTCTTCTCGTCTCCGCAGCGCACCCACAGTAGCCGATCAAGCTTTACCCCCGCTCTTTCGGCTGACGGCGGATCGAAGCAATCCGCAGCGTCAATGTAGGCTGCTACTTCCTGGCGAGCTGTCGCTTCCGCTAGTAGCGACAGCACTACGCTCGTGCAACCTGAAGAAGCTTTTCCCACTAGCTCGGTGATCTGCCCACGTGGAATCCCGCCGCCTAGCAAGGCATCCAGCTCGGCAAAACCGGTCGCGGCGGGTGGATATCGTTTAGCCGCAACCGACCGCAAAGCAGATCCTAAGCCCTGTTTGCGGAGCAGAGTCTGAAGGGCATCGAGCTGAGTAGAGGCAGACAAGGGGGTCCCTATATTCGCCTTTTGTTCGCCTCGTGTATTGTGTCATGGGTGGGGTGGAAAATGCAAATACAAGAGAGGACATAAATGTTTTGATCTGTGGGCCACCGGCAGGGAGCGTGTTCCACTGACACGCGATCCTTCTGCTTCTAACCCATTGAGATAAGCTACTTGAGTTGTCTACTACAGCAAAGCGTGAGGTTAACTGCGATGAAGCGTGAGAAGCGCTATCCCGAACGACATCCCCAAGGCAGTGTTGGCCCTGCAGCTCTCAACTTCTAGACCATTGATAAGACGACCGCAATAGGCGCTAGCTTGTGGCTGCAGTTCTTTCGGGCAGCCCGGTCATCTTGCGTGCCTCGTCGGGCGAAGCGATCGCTCTCCCCACCTCTTGCGCGATGCGGACCGCCTTTTCCACGAGCAGGGCGTTGGTTGTCGCAAACTCCCCGTTCTCTAGATACGGACAGTCTTCCATGCCGATGCGTACGTGACCACCGAGGGCGATCGAGTGGGCCACGACGGACCAGTAGACGGACGGGTCCATGCAGCTCATGTTCCAATTGGCGCGCGGCGGCAGGTTGTTTACGAGGTATTGCAGACCGGCGGCCGTGGGCGGCGTCCAAGATCCTCCCGGCCAGCCCAGGAACAAGGTAATCCAAAGTGGGTCGGGCAAAAGTCCCGGCTCCTCGCGCAGCTTGTTGATATTCCAAAAAGCTCCGGTATGGAAGGCCTCGATCTCCAGCTTGACCCCGTATTCGTTGGCCAGCCGGGCGTATTGCTTTAACTCCGAGACGGGGTGAACGGCGTAGACCTCATTCGCGGGATAAGCCGGATCCGGATGGAAGTATTCGTCGTGGGAGTTGAAAGCGATGGAGCTCATGTCAGCGCCGAGGTCTTTCCACAGCTCCAGTTTTTGTTCCAGACGCATGCTGGCCAGCCCGAACTGAAGGATGGGATCACCCGCGGACCGGATCCTTCCGACGATGTCGTGCCAGCCTTCGACCACGGGGATTTGCAGCTTCCGGCCGTCAGGCTGTATCTCCGGGTCGCTGGTGTAGGAACCGTGCGTGTGAGCAATAGCCGCTCCCGCATTCATAGCTCGGATGTACTCGTCGGCCACGGCCTCTGTGTCGCTGGGATCCGGGCAATTTGGGTTCCCCGGGAACGACATTTTGGAGTCACAGGTAACGGTGATGATCAGCTTATTCATGAAGCAGCTCCATTCTTTTTGGTCTTCCGGTCTGTTGTAGTGAATCGCGCCTGAAGTATCTTGCTTCGGCAACGGCGGCGGTCAGGCATTTTGAACTCTTAGCCAACTATGCACGTCGGAGGGAAAGTTTCGTTTCCATTCCGGGTGGCGGCGTTGAGGTATACGCGAATTCATCCGCGCTGAGCGGCGTCATCTCTGGACCGCTCGCTCACACTCGCGGCTCGGTGTTCGACTCACGCCCGTCCGACGGCCTCTTGACCCGCTGGAGTCAGCAGCACCGCCCGCCCGAGAACCTTCCCCGCTCGCAGCGCCCCCATAGCTTCGTTGATTTCCTCGAGCGGATAGACGTTGGTGACGATCGACTTTATCTTTCCGTCTGCGACGAATCGCACAGCGTTGATCAAGTCTTGCAGCCTCCCGCACCTTGTGCCGATGATCTCCAGCTCATTCTGAGCCAGTCGCTTGCCATTGACCCCGTAGAGTTCAGGCGTGTAGCCTAGCACGGTCAGCCTTCCCCCCGGGCGGAGAGAGTCGATGCCCGCCGCCAAACTTTGCTCCAGTCCCACGCAGTCAATCACACAGTCGGCACCGAGTCCCGCCGTGAGATCCTGGACAGATTTCGCAACGTCTGTCTCGGCGTTGTTGATGGCAACGTCAGCTCCCATGTCGTAGGCGCGTTCGACTTTTTCAGCGGTCCGGTCTACAGCGACCACTCTTGCTCCCGATAGCTTCGCAATTTGAACGGCCGATGAACCTACGCCGCCCACTCCGATGATGACCACTGTCTCACCAAGTTGCACTCGGGCCCGGTCCACGGCGTGCAGCGCGGTGATTACCGCATCCGGGATAACGGCGGCGTCGAGCCACGAGACGTTGTCAGGGAGCGGAACGAGCTGGCGTGCCGGAACGCCGACGTATTCGGCGTGGCCACCGTGCTTGTTCCGAGCGCCCATGACGCCCGCCATGTCTACGCACAACTGTTCGCGATGAGTGAGGCAGAATCGACATCTGCCGCAAGTGAAGAAATTGTAGGCAATCACCCGGTCGCCCGGCTGTAGCGTGGTTACCCCAGATCCGGCCTCCGCCACGACGCCGGCTATCTCGTGACCCAAGATGAACGGCAGTTCGGGCGTGTAGCCGAACCCATCGACCATCTTTAGGTCAGTCCCGTCGGTACCGCAGGCCATTACCTGAACTAGTACTTCGTCTGACTCAATCGCTGGGTTGGGAACCTCCTCGATTTGGAGAGGACCACCCAGCTCTTTCAGAATGGCTGCCTTCATGGGATCTTTCTCCAGATTCACCGCCGCTGATGGGACCCCCTGGCTACGGAGCCAATCGGCTGAGGGCCGGCCCATCCCGCTTGGACGCCTAGACCGGACTCGGTGCGCGCAGCCAAGTGTATGCGATAATCTCCGCGGTGTCAAACAGTTGCCGATTTGATGTTTATTCCGAAGACCTGCCGACACAGGGCCCTCCCGAGAGGCTATTTCCCGAGAGCGGGCGCTGCTTAGGGAAGCTGATCGAAATAGCTCGCAACTAAGACCACCTTGATGAAACCGGGACTGAGTTTCAATTCCACGCTGTTAAGCAAGATTCCTGTTCAGGAAGTGATTCGGATCGCGGCGGAGGCCGGCTACGAAGGCATTGACATCAGCGCCGAGACGGGCGGCCCTCCGTTCCTGCCCTTGCCTCCGCCTCATTTGACCCCCGAGGCTGACGCGTCCCTGCGCCGAGAGGTTCGCAACTGTGCCGAGCAGGCAGGTATCCCTATCGTCGCCCTCAACGCACACAATTCGCTGATCGACCCCCGGCCGGAGAAGAGACGAGCCAACATTGACTACGTTAAGGGCGCACTACAGTTGGCCTCCGACCTCGGTGCTCGTCATGTCGTGATCGGCGCCGGCAAAAAGGAGTTCTATGGGTGGGAAAGCGTCTACTGGGACCGCTTCATCCAGGCTCTGCGGGAACTGCTCCCCGTGGCGGATTCACTGGGCGTGACGATCGCAGTCGAAGCAGCCTCACAGCCGGGTGTTCTGATATTCGGCGCCAGTGGTGTGCATCGCCTGTTAAGCTACGATGGTCTGGACTCGCTGGGACTGCTGTTTGACTCGGCTCACTTTCACATTCGAGGCGAGGACGTCGCGAGAGCTTTCGCGACGTTCAGTGACCGCATCGTCCACATCCACCTGAAAGACGCCCGGGGCCAACAGGAAAACTTCGAGTGTCCTCCGCTCGGCATGGGTGATGTGGGCTTCAAGGGACTGTTGTCAGCCGTGCGGGAAGTTGATTACCAGGGATTCCTTTCCGTGGAGGATGAGTCGCCCGGATGGGGGTACGAGATCGAGCCCCGTAAGGCGCTGGCCGACGCCAGGGCCTTTGTTGATGGCCTGTTCGAGACGGAGACTGGATTGTGAGCGCGATGGTCGGCAGAAACGATCCGCGGATTGCTTGAGGACAAGCGCGAACCAAGAGCGAAAAAGCCAATGAAACTAGGAAGCGGCAAGTTCATTTACGAAGAAGTCGAAGGGTGGGCGCAATTGCCGCCCGATTGGGGGCTGGGAGAGGTTCCCGGGATCGCCGTTGACTCCCAGGACCGCGTCTATGCTTTCTGTCGGTCCGAGCATCCCGTTGTCGTTTTCGACCGAGACGGCCGTTTCCTGGGATCGTGGGGAGAAGGTATGTTCGTGCGTCCTCATATGATCCTGATCGGTCCGGACGATGCCGTCTACTGCGTCGATGACGAGGGGCACCGAGTGCATAAGTGCACCACCGACGGCAAGCTCCTGATGACCATTGCACCAGAGAATGGCGTGGCGGAGACGGGCTATGTCCCGCCCGACTGGAAAACCGTGCAGCATGGGGGACCGCCGTTCAATCGGCCGACGGACGCGGCGCTCTCCCCGGAAGGCGACATTTATGTCTCGGATGGCTATGGGAACGCCCGAATCCACAAGTTTACTGCTGAAGGCCGGCTGCTGCGTTCCTGGGGCGAGCCCGGGGAACAACCGGGCCAGTTCCATCAACCTCACTGTGTCTTCGTCGACAATCAGGGACGGGTCTACGTGGGCGATCGTCAGAACCAGCGCATTCAGATTTTCTCTCCGGAGGGCGAATTCCTAACGCAGTGGAACGACATCTGGTGGCCCGACGCTATTTGTCAGGACCCGGAGCAAAACCTATACGTCGGCGAAGTAGGCGGGATCTTCATGTTTGGAAAAGAAGCGAGGCTCGATCAACACGGCGCGCGCATTACTGTCCGCGACCTGGAGGGGAATGTGCAGTCTGAATGGGGCGAGGAAGACCCACAAGGGGGGGGCCGGTTTTTTGCTCCTCACGGCATAGCCCTGGATTCCCGCGGCGACCTGTACGTAGGTGAAGTCACTTTCTCCTATTCCCACCGTCAGGCGCCGCCGGACGCGAAAGTTCTGCGCAAGTACGCTCGGGTTTAACGCGCCCGTTCAAGCTTTGCCAAATAAGCTTTGGCGCCGTCGCTTTTGGATGGTCTCCCTTATCAGAGGTCGCTACTCTTGTCGCAGCATCTCGTCGACTACGTCGGTCACTACCTCCACCGCCTCCATCAACGCCGCTTCCTCAATGATCAAGGGCGGTGCGAACTTGATGAACCCTCGACCGGTGACGAACAGCATGACTCCCCTTCGCACACACTCCATTGCCATCTCATCAACGAGTTCTACTAAGGGATCACCGGTGTCAGGATTTTTCAGGTGAAGGGAATAAAACAGCCCGCGCCCCTCCAGCCGGCCGACGTAGCGGTCATACTTCTCTGCTTTCTTACGGAGGACATCGCCCAACTGTTCACCCAGCGAAGCGGAACGCTCGACGAGTTTTTCGTCCCGGATTACGTCGAGATTCGCCAGCACGGCCGCGGCGCTTACCGGATTCCCTCCAAAAGTACTCGACATCTCCCCCGGTTCGGCGAGATCCATGACTTCGTTGCGGCCCATGACCGCCGAGGCCGGAAGGCTGGAACTCAAGCCTTTACCACAGGCGATCAGATCAGGCGTGATGCCGTAGTGCTCAAACGCAAACCAGCGTCCGGTGCGACCCATGCCTGCCTGCACTTCGTCTACCGTGACGAGGGCACCGTGTTTTTGCGCCCAGCGCGTCAAGTCGCTTACGTACTCCCTTGGATACAGGGTCGTCGACCAGCCGGGGATTGATTCGAAAATGATGCCCGCCGTGGTCTCAGGGTTGACCCCACGTTGCTGCAAGTCACGCTCAAAGCCCTGGGACTCAGGGCTACCCGGCAAGGGCAGTTGCGTTTGAAAGACGGACGCCCGATCGAGAGCATCCGCCAGTCCCGGGGAACCGCCGGCGAACTTCGCCGACAGCGTTCGGCCATGGTAGGAGCTTTCGATCGAGACGATGCCGACCTTCTCAGCAGACTGTTTCGATCCATGTTTTCGCATCAGGCTGATGCAACATTCGGTGGCTTCGGTCCCTGAGGAAAACAGAATGGCTTTGTCGAGTCCGGGTGGGGCAATCTCTACCAGGCGCTCGAGCACCTGCTGGCGGACGCGCGTTGGAAAGGCGTAGCTGAAAATAAGCTGAGATTCCAACTGGTCCCGGATGGCTTGCATGACCCGCGGATGACCATGCCCCGAGTTGGCCATGACGATGCCGCTCGTCAGATCGATCCATTGATTGCCGTAGGGGTCGCGGATCAGAAAGCCTTCGGCTTGTTCCCACACGACCGGCGGCATCCCCAGCATCGAGCGGGGCTCCACTTTTCGCAAACGTTCGATGAGGTCGATCGATTCCGGGACCGGGATCGCCGTACGAATGAGGCGGTATTGGGTCTCGACGGGCGTCGTCTCAACCGGTGTCAAGCGACTGACTTGGATGGCCATGGAAGGACCAGCACTGAAGTCGACGACTCCCGCTACGGATTCACCTTTTTCAGACTGTCGTTTCCGTCTGTCAACCATTCCAGGTTGAAACGGGCCAGGGCCAACCTGGAATATTGGTCTGCTTCGTACAGGGACAGTATGGTCATGTCGTCAGCGATCGCCAAGTCAGAATAGGCCGCCGAACCCTCGTGAACGACCTTCGAGACCGGCCATGTCTTGCACTCGTCGTAGCTCATCCTCACGGTGAACTGTTTTCGCTCGGCCTGGTTGGAGGGGTGTGCGAGGAGCACGCGATTCTTCGAGAAGCGTTTCTGATCGGTGAAGCGAATCAAACTCCCCTGGACCGAGGGCTCGGGTAGGCTTTGGTCAAACTGCACCTCCGACCAAGAAATACCGCCATCCTCACTCCAGGCGAAGGCCCGCATCCTCTTTCCCTGGCGGCTGCGCATGTTCATATAGATAGAACCGTCCGCGGTTTCGACCGCCATGGCCTCGTCCGAGAGGTCCATATCGAGCGACTTTCCGCGCTTCCAAGTATCACCGTGGTCGTCGCTATACATCACGTAGGAAAACTGCTCGCCGCCCCAGCCCGGCCGCGGCCAGGTCGCCTGGCCTGGGCTCACGTCTCCCCAGCTAGGAATCAGAAGCCTGCCGCTGCTCAGTTGAATTCCGTGGCCTGGACCGCTCCCGAGATAGCTCCACGCCGGGTCGACGACGTCCTTGGTAATCTCCGCCGGCCCGGACCACGTTACGCCGTCGTCCGAGGTTTTCGTAACAAAGACGCGTTGGTTATTTCTACAGAAGACCAGCACAACCTCCCCGGTCTCTCGATCAAGCACCGGGGCAGGCTGATTCACGGAGTCGGTTCCGTAGTCAAAAAGCACCTGCAAGTCTTGCCAGGTCTTACCTCGGTCGAAACTCCGTTTCAGCACAAGGTCAATCTCCGCGTCATCGTGACAGGTTAGTTTCCTAGCTTCCGAGAAGGCTAGTATTGTTCCCTCGGCCGAGACGACGAGCGCTGGAATTCGAAAGCAGTAGTAGCCGTTCTCGCCGGCCGAGAATACCGTGAGCTGCTCGAAAAGAGGGGCGGTCTTGGCGTGGGGCTTGTTACCTTGGGTCCCCACTCCGCTGCAACTTTGCAGGGCACAGATTAGTAAGAACGCCGATGCGAAGGCGGATGTTTTCAAAGCAGGCATGCCTCTCCCTTGGGTTTAGTCGCTCAAGGGGCCGTCAGTTGGTGATATTCAGGAGGCTCGCTGCGCGGTCTCCTCCTGAGTCGGGCTGCCGACAACTCCCGGCACCCCACTCTCGATGAGCATCTGGCGTACCCTTTCACGAAATTGATCCCGAACGTCCCGTGTAGGCGGGCGGCAGCGGCTGGAGGGCAGACCGACTAATTCCATGCAGAGCTTGTCTAGGTACCCATCGCCGCCGGTGTACTCAAACATCTCCTTCCACAATGAGTAGAAGGGCATTGCGACATGCACAAGTTCTTTCTGCGCCTCGATATACCGCCGGCTCTCGAGCAGCTCCCACAGCCGCACACCCCACTGCGGCCAGTAATTGCAGGTGTGTACTTCGATGCCGCGCGCGCCAAGGATGTGGCTGGTGACGAACCGGAGCTGGTTGTCGATGATGCACAGCCGCTCGGCGAAACGTGAAACAACCTGTTCGGATTCCATGAAAAGCGCCGTCGGAACAGCCCATTTGAGGCCCACCACGTTGGGCAACTCGCAAAGGCGCTCGACGACGTTCAACGAAACGTTGTGGCTTGTCCAGAAGGTGTTGTAAACGACAACGCCTATATCCGCGGCTTCCGCGGCGGCTACCGCATATTCGAGAAAGTCTTCCGCGGTGTGCATGTAATAGTACGGCGGTGAAACCTGGACATACTCGGCGCCGAGTGTCTTGGCGGCGCGTATCAGTTCGACGAGTTCACGCGTATTCGTCGTCTGGACGCCCATCACGATGGGAATCCTGCCCTTGGCCTCCTGGATAATCGCCTCGGCCACACGCAAGCGCTCCTCGACGCTCATCGTGGGGAAATCACCTGCCGCGCCGACAGCCAAGATTACGCCGTTGCTTTCGTTGATGCCTCCGTCCATCAGAAACCGCACGTGCTGCCGGGTCGCTTCGAGATCTACCTCTAAATCCTCGTCCCGGAACATCGTCGGCACTGTCACGTAGCAGCCGGACAGGCGGCTGCGAGCTCTCTCTCGATCCATCAGACTTCTCCCTTGTAAGCGAAGATTTCGCTGTCGCTCTGTGCGAAGGACCGGCGGTCAACGGCGAAGTTGGACCCCGACCGCCAAATCGCAGGGACATTGTAGCGGCAATCGATAGCGGGGGCAAGCCAGAGAGTTGTCCCATGCCAGATGATCCTGAAAGGGGGAGTGTTTCCAACACAAGGTGATCCTGAAACACGGCCGCGCATTCTTTTAAGCAAAGCGGGCTAGTGCTTACTATCATAAATTAGCGTATGAATGAGAAAGGGGTCGCTGCTGGACGTTAGCCTTGGTCCATTCGAACGGGGCGGCGTTTTTGTTGTGCGCTTGGACGAAGCGGTCGATGGCCTGGCGTACTTCGTAAGGGGAGGTGAAACTGGCCCCGCGCAACGCTCTACGGCTGAGAATACTGAACCAGATCTCGACCTGGTTGAGCCAGGAGGCGTAGGTGGGCGTGTAGTGCAGGTGCACCTTGCGGTGGCGTTTGAGCCAGCGATCACGTTTCGGTTTGTGGGTGTTGAGGTTGTCCAGTACGACGTGCAACTCAAAACCTTGGTAGAGATCGACCAGTTGATTCATGAAGTCAAGAAACTCACGCCGTCTGCGGCGCCGGTAATGCCCGGCCGTGACGTGGCCGGTGGCGACCTCCAGGGCCGCGAACAAGGTCGTTGTGCCGTGGCGCTTGTAGCCGTGCGAGAAACCCGTCAAAGCCTTGCCGTCGGGCAGTCTGAGCCAACCCTGGGCGCGCTCCAGGGCCTGGATGTTGGGCTTCTCGTCGACCGCCAGCACGATGGCGTTGTCAGGCGGGTGCAGATAGAGTCCCACGATGTTGGCGGCTTTACGCGAGAATTCGGGATCGGTGGAGAGGCACCAACTACGCCGCCGGCACAACGAGATGCCGCGCCGACGCAACACGCGCCAGACCTGTTGGTCGCTGACATCGCCCAGCGCCGCGGCCAGCCGTGGAGCCGTCCAGGTCGCCTGTCCGCAAGGCGGCGTGTCGTCCAGCTTTTGCAGAATGCGTTTTTCGGTGTCAGCGTCGTATCGCCGCGGCTTGCCGGGTCGCGTTTCATCCGCCAGACCGGCCAGTCGTTGGCCAGCGAAGCGCGTACGCCACTTCGACACTCGTGCGGCCCGCGTGCCCAACTGGGCGGCGATCTCCCGGTTCGACATCCCTTGCGCCGCCAACAAAATGATCCGGGCTCTGTCCGCCGCACGGCGCTCGCTCTTGTGCGCGCGTCCCCAGCCCTCCAACGTCCGGCGTTCCCCAGTACTGAGTCTGATACGCGTGGCTATTCTTGCCATGCCGCATTGTCTCATACATACGGTTATTTATGATAGTAAGCACTAGGTGAAGTCACGCCGGCTGCGGTATCTTCAGAAATGATGGACTCACTGTTCCAGGGAGTGGCGTTCCGAGACCCAGCCGGGGCGCGGAAGAACGTCAGGAGCCTGGAGCCTCACCTCCCCGAGAACGGTCTCGATACTCTGGAGCGTCTCATTCGGCAGGTTCCCGATCCCGATTCGGCTCTCAACCACCTAGAGCGCTACGGCAAGACCAGCGGTCAACCCCTGCGGGATCTATTCTTTCCGGTTAGCCGCCTGCGGGCGGCCCTGGCGATTTTCTCTCATAGCCATTTTCTAGCGGAAACTCTCTACCGCCACCCCGAGCTACTCGAGTGGGCGCTCGGGGAAGAGAAGTTGTATCGAGTACTGTCACGCGAGGAGATGCGCTCAGACTTGGGCTGGTTGGATACATCTTCGAGCGAGGCGGAAGTCGCTCGGACTCTGGGGCGCTTTAAGAGGATGCATGTTCTGCGAATCGCGCTGCGCGACCTTCTGGGTCTCGCAACCCTGGCCGAGGTCACCCTGGAATTATCCAATCTCGCGGACGCGATCTTACAGGGCGCGCAAGAGCAGCTTCAACAGCAACTCTCGCAGCGGTTTGGGCGGCCGTTGGGACCACCTGAAACCGGGCCGATCGAATGCGAGTTCGCCGTCGTGGCGCTGGGGAAACTAGGTGCTCTCGAGCTCAACTACAGCTCTGACATCGACCTCATATTTCTCTACACCCACGACGGTGAAACGGCCGGGCCGATCCGGGTTTCAAACCGTGACTTCGCCACCCAGCTTGCCCACCGTCTGACGTCGGCGCTGTCGCACCCGACCGTGGAAGGGTCTTGCTACCGGGTCGACTTGCGGCTCCGGCCGGAAGGAAGCAGCGGCGAACTCGTGCTCCCGCTTAAGTCGATGCTGCAGTACTACCACGACCGCGCTCGGGATTGGGAACTGCAGATGCTCATCAAGGCGCGCCCCGCCGCGGGATCGTCACAGCTGGGGCACAGTTTCCTGAAACTGGTCGAAAACTTGATCTACCAGACAACCACGGACTTCTCGACCGTCGAGCGAATGGCCCAAACCCGAGACCGGATGCGGCGAGATCTAGGCTTGCGCGGCAAATCGGGCCTCAACGTCAAGTTGGCTCGCGGGGGCATACGCGATGTTGAATTCCTGGTGCAGTGTATGCAACGGCTCTACGGCGGGCGTGATTCGTGGGTGCGAAGCGGCGGAACACTTTATGCACTCCACAGGCTCAGGGAGAAAGGGTATCTGTCGACGCCCGACTACTCCAAGCTCAATGCCGCCTACCAATACTTGCGGGCTCTCGAACATCGCTTGCAACTGGAGCACGATCGCCAAACGCACACGATTCCCAACAAGGAAGAAGCCCAAATGCTGGTGAGCCGTAGAATGCACGGCGAGGCTTCCTCCTGGGATGTTGGGCCAGGATTGTTGGGCCGGGTGAAGTCTCACCTGACCAATGTCACCGAAATCTACGACCGCGTGATCGGCGCGCAAAAGCCTACCGACGCCCTTCCCGTCTCAAAGGCAGCAGAGTTGCCGGAAGCCGAGGAGCGCGTCGAAAAACGGGCCGCCCACAGCTGGCGGAGCCAACTGCGCCACATCGAGAAGCACCTTCCGGATCTGGCGGCAACCATTTCATCGCTACCCATCCAGTGGGGCAGCCACCATTTCGAGCACTTCATCAACAAAGTCATCTCTATGCCGACATTGCTTGCCGAGTTTGAAGAGCAGCCTCGGCTCATGAGCTGCGTGGGCGACCTGATCGAGCACAGCCCCTTCCTAGGGGAGCATCTCATCCGCCACCCCTCCGATGTCGGATATCTGAAGACGATTGCGAGCGCGGCCGGTGTGCCGGCTCCCAATGATGGGGTTAGCTCGGGAGTAGGTCGCGGGACGGAGAAGGGATCGAACGAGACCCGGGTCCCCCCCGAGTTGGCTGACTTGCCCCAGAGTGACCAGGCGCTGCTCGAGAAGTCCGAGGCGCTGCGACGATACTATCGCCGTCGAATGCTACAAATCCTTGGCGAGAGCATCCACAACCGTCATCCGATCTTTTCGACACTCCAAAGGACGAGCGACCTCGCTGATGAGGTCATCGGGGCGGCCTACGAAATCTCGGTGCAAGAAGTCTGCCGAGGCCGGAAACAGTCGCGGCCCGACCATCAACTCCACGTTATGGCGTTGGGTCGGCTCGGGATGCGCGAGTTTGACCTGGGATCCGACGCCGACCTGGTTTTCGCGCTGCCCGACGATGCTGCCCCGGAAAAGCCGTTTTGGACATCCGTGGTTGAGCGGATGATCAACGTGATCAGCAGTTATACGCAAGAAGGCGTCATTTTCACGGTCGATACGCGTCTGCGGCC
This sequence comes from Bryobacterales bacterium, assembly GCA_965222095.1. Classification (GTDB taxonomy): domain Bacteria; phylum Acidobacteriota; class Terriglobia; order Bryobacterales; family UBA6623. The sequence goes on along the minus strand of CBDCTD010000001.1, from coordinate 387,741 downwards.
CATGGGACGGGATGGCGAACTCGTCCAGACCGAGTCGTCCTATAAGCGATATTTCACCGAGCGGGCGGAAGCCTGGGAAGGCATCGCCTATATGAAGGCGCGGGCTGTTGCTGGAGACCTTCAACGGGGAACGAGATTTCTGAGCGAACTACAAGAGGTGGACTGGCACCGTTACGGGACGAGTAGCGATCTCGGTCCGATGCTCGTGACGATGCGGCGGAAGCTTGAGGAGGAACAGGGCCGAACTCATCCATTCAAGGCTGGGCCAGGTGGCTACTACGACATCGACTTCATCCTCATGTACCTGCGACTGCGGGACGCGGGGTTGTTTTTCCCTTCGCTCAACACCCTGGAGAGAATCGAGGTGTTGCAGACAACCCGCAGCCTCACGGCGGGCCAAGCTGACACTCTAGCCAAGTTAGCAATCTTCTTCCGCTCGCTGGACCACGGCGTTCGGGTCTCCGCCGGGCCGACTAATAGAATCCCCACCTCCCGCTCGCAGCGCGAATTGGTAACTGAACTGCTCAGACGGTGGAGTGGAGTCCGGCCAAACGAAAAGCCTTTGGCGGACGTCGTCACGCAAGTACGCAGGGAGACCAGGCAGTTGTTCTCGGAGGTTTTTGCTGGAGCAGATCGGCCCGCAGGCGCGGGTTGAGAACTTTACTGTACAGCTGGAGAGGTAATGATCAGGACCGCGAGGTTGTACAGAACTACCATGGCGAAGAAAATGTTCACCTTTCGCAACAGCCCCTCCCGGTGCCGGTACACGCAGACAATTGCCATAGCGACAGCGACAGCGACTGCCTTCATCAAGAAAAGCGAGCCGATGGGATGCGGCCCGTGGGTAATCACCCATCTGACAATCGGATTCCCCTCGCCCACACCTTGCAGGAGGAAGGCGATTGTGGTCAGCACATCGAGAAGCTGAAGGTAGACAAGCTCAGCAAGAATGCTCACCAGCAACTCCTTCTACCCAAACCGGATCATCCTCTGGCTCGACCTTCGATAGGCATCATCTCCGGGCAGCCAGTACTAAGTACTTCATCTTAACACGAATCGGTACTTCTGAACCAGACTGGGTCAGGAAAAAGTCTTAGGGAGGCAGTCTACCGGAAAACGCCTCGAATCGACTGGAATTCGGACTCGAAGCGATCGAGCAATTCAGGAAGGCGCTCGCGAAGGCCGATCTGCTCGAAGGCGCGATCGGGAGATTCAGCCGGATGTTTCTCAGAAGAAAGGACTTCTAGTCCGTAGAAGCGGGCATAGAGGTCAGCGGCGTGAACCAGATGCGCCAGCGAAACCGTTTGACCCGCGACGGCAGGCGAGGAGTCGGGATCATGGTGACACGTTACAGCCTGTTGGATACTCTCCGGCAGCTTCCACTTGGCCAGAACCTCACCAGAAAGTTTTGAATGAGTCACACCGAGAATCTCCTGCTCGGAGTCTTCTAAGGATCCGTCGCTATGCTCCCAATGGGCCACTATTTCGGAGATCATCTCAGGGAGGGCAACGATGATCAGCAGACGTCCGATGTCGTGAAACAATCCGGCGGCGAAGGCTGCTTCGATCTCCTCCGAGCGTGTGTAGTGCGCCAGGAACTGGGTCATGATCGCGCATCCCAAGGCGTGTTGAGAATACTCGGAATACAGCCGCCTCGAGGCCATTTGGGGCTTGACGAGCATCTGGCGCATGGAAAAGGCCAGCGCCAGATTTCGGACGGTGGCGAAGCCCAGCAGGGTGACGGCGTGACGAATCGATGAAACCCGGGTCGGCAGCCCATAGTAGGCCGAGTTGACGCTGCGTAACACGGCTCCGCTCAAGACGCTGTCTTTCTCGATGATGACCGCAATTTGGCCGGAGGATGCTTTTGAACTGTTGAGCATCTGGAGGAGTTGATTCAGGACTACGGGGAGCGGAGGCAGCTTCTCTACGGAGGCGAGAAGCTTCGACCGGTGGTCGATCTCCAGGTCCTTCGACCCAACACCGGCCTTTTTCGTCGCTAAATGAGGAGGTGAGCGCACAAGTCCCCCGAATACCGATATCGGCATTGGAGCAGACATTTTTACCCGCATTTTCAATTTGGTGTTTGACATCCCGACCTTCCAGCGGCCTTGAGCGTCTTTATTCATAGGGGCTAGAGCCCGATGAGGACGCCAGGGAGGCCAACACCCAATGGGTGAAAAACAAACCAAGCCATTCCAGCTAAGTTTCAACGGCTTGTTGAAAGTCGATTTCCAGGGATCGCACGTCACTTCCGACGGTGGCCTGATTTTGGTTCGCGAACTGGACGAACGGCTCGGTCTCGGAGAACTGATTGACGAGCATCTCAGCGACTCCCGGCAAGGCACAAACAAGCAGTTCACGCTCGCTGATCTGTTGCGGCAGTCGGTCTACAGCCGCTTGGCGGGCTACGAGGACCTCAACGACGCCGAGCGGGTTTCGATCGATCCGACGTTTCGGCTGATCGGTTCGCAGAAGATCTGGGATCGCGGTGCGGCCTTGACCTCGACGCTGCACAGCTTCGAGACGGAGATGCTGGCGAGCGAAGAGAACCTGCTGGGGCTGATGGCGCTGAACCGAGAGCTGGTCGGGCAAGCGGAAGCGTTCGACGACTCCGAGCGGGTCGTTCTGGACATGGACTCCACCGAGAGTCCGGTCCATGGCCAACAGGAAGGCAGTGCCTACAACGGACACTTCGAGTCGGTCTGCTATCACCCGTTACTTTTGTTCAACGGTCATGGTGATTGCCTCGCTGCCAAGCTGCGTCCCGGCAACGTGCACAGCGCCGAGGACTGGGATGAGCTATTGTTGCCGGAGATCGAGCTTTTAGCGGTAAATGGCTCCGTTGTGGGATTTTCGAGATGGTGGACCCGGTGAGGTGGCCCCGCGGAGGGGTCGTCAGCCCTGTGGTGGTTATACTTCGCGGATCTCGCTGCCCATCACGAGAAAATGAAAGCGCTCGGGCGGCAGAGAGATTTCCTCGGCCGCATCGGCCCAGGTATGGTACGCCTTTTGGGCCAATGAGGCATTCAGCAAGTAGAGGAATTTATCGGACAAACAGTCAATGGGAGGAGGCTGGCGAAAAGTGAGTCGTGCGCCGACAGCACTCTGCAAGTTGATCTGCCCGCTGGGTATCGCCTTGTCCGACAACAGAGTCACGAAGCTGGCATGGTTGGCGTGGGGCCAAACATCCGGACGAATCAGCGGCCGCAATATCGGTTGGGCCTCGAACGTAATCTCGCACTGGTGAATCCATTCCAAAATGGATTCGCCCCAATCCCAGTGGTGCAGGAACTGTGAGTATTGCTCAGCCAGCGTAAGAGCTAGAGCGAACCGCCGATGGTCCAACAACGCCTCCGATGACGGCGGTTCATAGACCTCATCGGGGATGAGGGATTCCGAGCTCACGATCTCCTCGGCGAGGTGAATCGTCTCTTCGTCCGAGGCGGGATGCGCGCTTTCCTTGAGCAGCAGCGGCGGCAACTCGTGAGTGCTACCGCCCGGGATGTCGAAGTATTTTCGATTGCCGATGATCTCCATCAGAGGCTCCATCCGCGACGGCTTTACTAATCAGTTGGACGAAACCCGTCAGCATAGGTTTCAGGCTGCGGGTTTCAGAAGATCATAAGTCAATTCTCGTTCACTGGGCAAGCTGGGCGCCTAGGTTCTTCCGCCGAGTTGCGAACTCAGAGAAACCCTAGGGCCGTCAAGGGTTTACCCTCCTGTCGCCAGCCGCTCTGCTAATCTTATCGGACGTTTGGGCTGTTGGGCCACATTGGCCTCGTGTCTCGGGTTAGCCGGCAAGAGAGCCCCCCAGCGTGAAGAGGGTCTTGTGAGAGTGCTCACGACACCCCGTTTCAGAATCTAGTGTAGTGCCACATAAATAACTGGACAATAACACCCTTTTCACGGTAGGATGGTTTATGTGGCCATCCGCTGACGCTCTACCCCTCACCGCTCCGCAGCGAAACGCTCTTCGTCGCCTGGTTCGAGGAGGCAACACAGCCCAGAAAATGGCCTTACGGGCAGGCATTGTTCTGCTGTGTGCGCAGGGGTTGGCGAACCACGCCATTGCCCGCGAACTCGGCGTCAACCGCAAGACCGTCATCCTGTGGCGAAAGCGCTTCGCCCAGTCCGGCCTCGACGGACTCCGCGATCGGACGCGCCCCGGACGCAAACCGGCGCTCTCCGCTGAATTCGTCCAATGCATCCTCGATACAACGCTTCACGAGAAGCCCCGGGCGGCCACGCATTGGAGCACCCGCACCCTCGCCAAGCACTTGGGCGTCTCCAAGATGGCCATCCAGCGCGTCTGGAAAGCGCACGGACTGCAGCCCCATCGCCTCGAAACTTTCAAGCTCAGCCGCGACAAGCAGTTCGTCGAGAAACTCCGCGACGTGGTCGGTCTGTACTTGCATCCGCCCGAGCACGCACTGGTGCTCAGTGTCGATGAGAAAAGTCAGATCCAGGCCTTAGACCGCAGCCAGCCGGGACTGCCCCTGAAAAGGGGTCGTGCCGGCACCATGACCCACGACTTCAAACGACATGGCACAACGACGTTGTTCGCCGCCTTCAATGTGCTCGACGGCAAGGTGATCGGCGAGTGTCTGCCGCGACATCGGCACCAGGAATTCCTCAAATTCCTACGCAAGATCGACCGCGAAACGCCACCGGCGCTGGAGCTGCATCTGATCGTGGACAACTACTCCACGCACAAGCATGAGCAAGTGAAGAAGTGGCTCGCGAAGCACCCCCGCTTCCACTTTCACTTCATTCCCACGTCTTCTTCTTGGCTCAATCTCGTCGAGCGCTGGTTCCGCGAGCTGACACAGAAGCGCATCCGCCGCGGCGTGTTCCGCAGTGTTCCCGAACTCGAGGCCGCCATCCACGAGTACCTGGAAGCGAGCAACCAAGCGCCCAAGCCCTTTGTCTGGACAGCTCCGGCACAAGATATCCTCGCCAAAGTCGAGCGCGCCGCCAAAACCCACGCCATTGTCCAGAACCGTTAGTGGCACTACACTAGCGGGCGCCAGGAATCAAGGCGTGGATGATCATATAGCCAAGGGCGCCAGCGGTGATAGTCGTGGGAAGTGTAAGTATCCAGGCCCAAAGAATTTCCCTTGCCTTGCCCCAACGCACGGCGCGTACGCGTTGCGCTGTTCCCACACCCGTGATAGCTCCCGCGATCGTGTGGGTCGTGCTGGCCGGAATCCCCAACCTGGCAGCCAGCAAGACGGTAAAGGCGCCGCCCGTTTCGGCGCAGAAACCTCCGACCGGCTTCAGCTTCGTAATACGATGCCCCATGGTTCTGATGACCCGCCAGCCTCCCATGAAAGTGCCAAGTGCGATCGCCGCATGCGCCGAGAGAATGACCCAAAACGGAATGTAAAACGTTTCCAGATGACCGAGCGCGAACAGAGCGCTGGCGATGATACCCATGGTCTTTTGGGCGTCGTTGGTGCCGTGGGCGAAGCTGAACACGGCGGAAGAAAACAATTGTAGACGGCGGAAATAGTAGTCCAAGGTGGAAGGGTGACCGCGACGGAAAATCCAGGCAACCGCGATCATCAGCAGCGATCCGGCAACCAAACCCATTAGTGGGGCAAGGAAGATGAACGTGATCGTCTTCACCCAACCGTCGGTGACAATCGCGGTCATCACCTGAGACCACCCCCGCGTCAAGCCAACGTAGGCCATTGCCGCCCCCCCATAGCCTCCGACGAGGGCGTGAGATGCGCTGATGGGCAAACCGAGGTGGGAGGCAAGCCAGGTCCAGAAAATGGCGCCGAACAAGCCGCCGATCACGACGTACTGTGTGACCGCTTCCTGCGCAACCATGCCCTGGCCGATTGTCTTCGCCACAGCCGTCCCAAAACCGAAGGCGGCGATGAAGTTGAAAAACGCAGCCCAGAACACGGCATGACCCGGGCGAAGGACACGAGTGGCGACGACGGTCGCGATCGCGTTTGCGGCGTCGTTAAACCCGTTAAAAAAGTCGAAAACGAGCGCCACGAACACGATAACAACGATGAATCCTAAGTTCTCCATTCGCCTCCGGGTGGTGTCCTGTACCGCCTCAAGCGTTCTTGAGGACAGCCGCCTCGAGGACATGCGCCACCCCTTCGAATGAATCGGCGGCTTCCTCCAGCAGCTCAAAAATCTCCTTGAGCTTGATCAAGCGAATGGGGTCTTTCTCGGTGTCGAATAGATCCGTCAAAGCTTGGTGGTTCACCTGATCGGCTTCGTCCTCAAGGTCGTGGATCTTGATGAGCAGCGCGGAGACATCTTTCCCTTCGGCCACGGCCCGAACCGCCGCGGAGGTCGCATGGCTGTTGGCGACCAGGTTTTTCGTCATTGTCTGAATGGAGCTCGGAAGGCTCGTAACCTTGAAGATATGGAACCTCCCGGCTACCTCATCGATCATGTCGAGGACATCGTCGAGCCTGAGACAAATATCGTGGATGTCCTGAGGCTCGAGCGGCGTAATGAACGTCCGGTGGAGCCGCGTTAAGGCTTCGTGGGTAATGTCGTCGCCCTTGTTTTCGATCTGATGAACCTGAATGCGCAGTGTGTTCCAGTCGGTTTCCTCGGCTGCTACGCCTTGATGCAGCAACTCAGCGGCCTCCGCAATCAGCTGAGACTGCTTCTCAAACAGGTTGAAGAATTGTTGGTCTTTGGGGAGAAATTTCATGTTGGGCCTTCCACGTTGGTCCCGGTGCGGTCAGTTTTCTGCCCGGCGCCTCTCCGTCGGACACTCGGCGGTGGAGGGAAACCATCAGTGGCCTTTCGTCAAGACCGGTAGCAGCTCAGGCGTTTGGGCAGTGGGTAACGCCCCCTCTTGGTCGAAATCGAGAAATCGCCGGTCGAGCAGTCGGGGCGTATCAATGCGACTCATGGCCGAAAGGATATTTTCAAGCACGTGGGGGTGTTCTTTCTTGGCTTCGGCTAGAAACTCCCGAAGCGATCGTCGGACGGTGCCGGTGCGATGGGAACACGCACAAGGGGTGATGGGCATTGCCCGTTGGTCGGCGTAGGACGAAGTCACCTCTTCGGAGACGTAGACCAGCGGCCGAATAATCCGAAAATCGCCGGAACGAGAATAGGTTACCGCCGGCAACGCGCTCAGCCGACCGGTGTAGAGGGTGTTCCTGAGCAGCGACTCGCAGAAGTCATCGGCTGTGTGCCCTAGAGCTACCACGTTCGCACCCAGCGTCGCGGCAATCTCATACACCGCTCGGCGTCGATAGCGGCTGCACAGGTCGCAGCCGTGGTCCGGATCATCGGCGAGTAGCTGAAACGAAGGCTCATCGCGATAGTAGGTCCAGGGAATGTTCCGCGCTTTCAGGTAGTCCGCGAGCGGCTCGATCGGACGTGTGAACTTACCCTGTTCTACTGTGAAGGCGTACACGGTGTATTTCGCCGGAGACTTTTTCTGGAGCGACAGCAAAGCGTCGAGAAGCGTCAGTGAGTCCTTGCCCCCCGAAACGCCCACGGCGATACGGTCGCCGTCGCGAATCATGCGGAACTCATGGATGGCCTTGCCAACCCGTCGCAGTAACGTTTTCTCAAGAGTCATGGAGTGGCGGTCTCTTCGTGGCTGCGGCACGACGAATCGAAAGGACCAGCTTTGGAACCGGAACTCCGTGCGATCGTCAGATCAATAGCTTTGGGCCGCCCGGTTCAGAACCATTATAGCCAGCACAGAGACAGCGTTTTAGAACTTCGAACCAAGCTATTCGGATGGTCGCGGCTCGGGAACGCAGTCGAACCGCGAGTGTCCCTTTTTCCGTCTGGGTCACTTCCTGGGCTTTCGGTGGGTTCGATGAGAGACTCGATGGCACCCTCCAAATCGGCCGTACTGATCTCTAGCTCATCATCATCACCTTGCAACCGATGGCGCAAACGCCCCTCGGCATCGTAAACCATGACGGCCGGGATGCTCTCCAGGTCAAGGCTTTCCAGGGCCCGTGTGATGTTGTGGGCTAGCAGGTAATGAGGAAAGTCAGCGTCCTGGTCGTCGAGAAACTGCTGTGCCTGCTCCAGGGCGACGGAGTCGTTCAAGTCGTCAATCGAGAGGGAGAGGACCTGTATCTGGGTCGGTTCGTACTGCTTCGCGAGATCGACAACAGAGGGAAAGAACTCCAGGCAGCTCCTGCACCAGCTTGCCCAAACATTGACGACCAGCAAACGGCCCTTGTGTGCCTCAACGACCGCGGCCCACTCTTCGCCGGTGAGCGGCTCGAGGTCACTGTGGAACCAGGAGCAGCCGACAGCGATCAGGAGGAAAGCAACTAGCATACACTTCCATTCCAGCCATGACTTTCGTCTCACGGATGGGTTCATGAGGTGTTTCTCGACCACCACTCCTCAATTTTATCCGGAGATGGGCGGCCAAGGGTTAGCCATAGGGCCACGTTGGTAAAGGGCCGAGATCGGTTCCGTCCGTACGCTTCGTTCGGAGGTCATATTCATTAATCAGGCGTCGGAGCCCGATGTGGGAAAATCAGCGGCAGGGGATTCTAACCCCCGCAGCAAGCTGTGGCGAAATCGACTGGAAGTCCAGCATACAGATAACAATAGGGAGACGGGCAAACGTGAGCGACAGCGACCTGATTCAGGGCCTCGAGGAGCTATTCAGGGAGACAGGCCAGGCGCATCACCAGGCGTTCCTGTCCACGGACGGTGCGGATCCTGAGTTGCCGATATGGTACGCCGCATACCTTATGGACAGGATCGGCGAACTCCAGAAGGTCGAATTCACAAAGAGCGAGCTGGTTTACCTGTTGGTGCTCGTCAGCAAGGAACAGGCGGTGAAGGACCCGGGGGCAGATTGGACCGAGTATTACGCCCGGTTCTTTGCCGAGCGTTGTGGGTAAGTGTTGGCTAGTGTAGTGCCACTAACGGTTCTGGACAATGGCGTGGGTTTTGGCGGCGCGCTCGACTTTGGCGAGGATATCTTGTGCCGGAGCTGTCCAGACAAAGGGCTTGGGCGCTTGGTTGCTCGCTTCCAGGTACTCGTGGATGGCGGCCTCGAGTTCGGGAACACTGCGGAACACGCCGCGGCGGATGCGCTTCTGTGTCAGCTCGCGGAACCAGCGCTCGACGAGATTGAGCCAAGAAGAAGACGTGGGAATGAAGTGAAAGTGGAAGCGGGGGTGCTTCGCGAGCCACTTCTTCACTTGCTCATGCTTGTGCGTGGAGTAGTTGTCCACGATCAGATGCAGCTCCAGCGCCGGTGGCGTTTCGCGGTCGATCTTGCGTAGGAATTTGAGGAATTCCTGGTGCCGATGTCGCGGCAGACACTCGCCGATCACCTTGCCGTCGAGCACATTGAAGGCGGCGAACAACGTCGTTGTGCCATGTCGTTTGAAGTCGTGGGTCATGGTGCCGGCACGACCCCTTTTCAGGGGCAGTCCCGGCTGGCTGCGGTCTAAGGCCTGGATCTGACTTTTCTCATCGACACTGAGCACCAGCGCGTGCTCGGGCGGATTCAAGTACAGACCGACCACGTCGCGGAGTTTCTCGACGAACTGCTTGTCGCGGCTGAGCTTGAAAGTTTCGAGGCGATGGGGCTGCAGTCCGTGCGCTTTCCAGACGCGCTGGATGGCCATCTTGGAGACGCCCAAGTGCTTGGCGAGGGTGCGGGTGCTCCAATGCGTGGCCGCCCGGGGCTTCTCGTGAAGCGTTGTATCGAGGGTGCATTGGACGAATTCAGCGGAGAGCGCCGGTTTGCGTCCGGGGCGCGTCCGATCGCGGAGTCCGTCGAGGCCGGACTGGGCGAAGCGCTTTCGCCACAGGATGACGGTCTTGCGGTTGACGCCGAGTTCGCGGGCAATGGCGTGGTTCGCCAACCCCTGCGCACACAGCAAAACAATGCCTGCCCGTAAGGCCATTTTCTGGGCTGTGTTGCCTCCTCGAACCAGGCGACGAAGAGCGTTTCGCTGCGGAGCGGTGAGGGGTAGAGCGTCAGCGGATGGCCACATAAACCATCCTACCGTGAAAAGGGTGTTATTGTCCAGTTATTTATGTGGCACTACACTAGAAATGGTGGCCTTAAGTCACTCGAATGTGGATCCACGGAGCCAACTGCAACAAGAAACGGGTAGTATGGGCTGCACTTGTAGCACCTCTAACGACACCACTCGCTTTCTTGCTCGCCGCGGTATGTTACCAGCTACAGACGGGGAGTGCCGACCTGGTCGCGAATGCTACCCTGGCGGACATCGGAGAGAATCTCCTGGGATTCACGATGCTGACTCTGCCTTATGGCTACGCCGGCATGTTGCTGGGAATCCCAATCTATCTTGGTCTGTTGCAACTCAACCTGGGTGGGTTCATCCCAGTGGTCGGTGTAGCCATGGGCCTGAGTCAACTACCGCTTAGCTACCGGCGCGCCGGCCTTTTCGACCCATGGCGCTTTCTCGTCCTCGTGCCAGGCGTTGCGGTTTCTGCAACAGCGTGGTTCATCGTGAACCGAGGAACCAGCGGGCACGAGCGTTCGGCACTATAGTCAGCAGCGGATTTGACCATGAAAAAGGAAGCGTCGGTGGTGTCCATCTTGTTTTGCATGATCCTAGTGCTGCCAGGCATCGCTTGCGGCCAACAGCTGGTTGTTAGTGACCCGACAGAACCAAGTCCTGATCTCACACCAGAGCAAGTCATCGCCATCCAGCTCAACGCGCTCAAGAACAACGACCGGCCGTCCCCGGACCACGGAATCGGAATCACTTTCAATTTCGCTTCGCCGGGGAACAGGGCGAGCACCGGTCCGCTAGCTAGATTCATTCAGATGGTGAAGAACCCGGTTTACCGCCCGATGCTGAACCATCGGTCGTATTCTCGCGAGGCCATCGAAACGTTTGGCGATGTCGCCCGTCAAAGGGTCACGATCATTGACGCCGGCGGGAAGCGACACGTCTATATCTTCATCCTGTCGAAGCAGACGGAGCCGCCTTACGAAGACTGCTGGATGACGGACAGCGTGAGGAGGGTAGTCGATGAGTCCGGGCCGACGCGGGTGGCCTGAGCCGCGGCAGGGTTTAGGAACTCAACAGATTGGGGATAGGTAAGCATCTCTATACCGTAGAGAATTTCAGCAGCATGCGACATTGTAGTTGCCGGACGCGGTATCTTTGGTTGGTGGAAATTCTTAAGAGGGTACCGTCATACCTTGACTGCTAGGAAGTCTTCGGGATGAGTCACCGTCGTTACTTGTTTCTCGTCTCGTCCTCGCTCGTTGCGGTAGCTGTCCTGTGGGGCATTTGGCGGCATCTGGGCACGCGTGTGTGTTGCGATGCGCTGGGCTACGGTGAATTCGGCGCCAGCATCCGCGATGTGGGACTTTGGGGGGGCTTTCTAGGTTCCAACTACCGCACCTTCGGTTTTCCCCTGTACCTCTCGCTCTTTGGTGGAGAGCTAAGCTCAGAAACAGTCTGGGGGACAACATCCGGCTCTCTTTTCGTTTGGAACATAGCTCTATTCCTTCTCGCTGCGTGGTTCTTCATTATCTCGGCAACAAGGATCAATCGTCGCTTTTTCTTCCCACTGGCGACTAGCGTACTTCTTAACCCTTTCGTCTTGGTTTATGTTCCTCATGTTTTAACTGAATCGCTTTCGATCATCGTCGCCCTTGCTGCCGCCGGTTTCTTTGTCCGCTTGCTCAAGAGAGGAGATCGATACGGGTCCTTTCTTGTTGGCGCGGTTTTGGCTGGGTATCTGACGGCGATTCGTCCGGCCAACGTCGGATCGTGCGGAAAATGCTTGACAGAAGGGTTTGGTCGGTGGGTCGTTGCTCAAGCTCGACGAATTCCTGATCGAGCTGAGCCAGGTTCTCGTTGCTTTCGATCAAGAACTCTTTAATGATTTCTTGGGTCTCATCCATGCGCTTATTCGGGCACCGCTCCAGCCTGCTAAACTGATCGTCGTTTTAGCGCGTAGCTTTAGCTTTAAACTACGCCCACGGAGCACATTTCTCACGCAGCGGATGACCAGACTCGGGCTGATGCCCGGGCCACAGACTCGCATGACCCTACCGCTTCTCAGTAGCCGACTGACAATCTCGGCTTTCTGTGAACCCAGGGGGGCCCTAGTTAACCCGCATTTTCAATTTGGTGTTTGACATCCCGACCTTCCAGCGGCCTTGAGCGTCTTTATTCATAGGGGCTAGAGCCCGATGAGGACGCCAGGGAGGCCAACACCCAATGGGTGAAAAACAAACCAAGCCATTCCAGCTAAGTTTCAACGGCTTGTTGAAAGTCGATTTCCAGGGATCGCACGTCACTTCCGACGGTGGCCTGATTTTGGTTCGCGAACTGGACGAACGGCTCGGTCTCGGAGAACTGATTGACGAGCATCTCAGCGACTCCCGGCAAGGCACAAACAAGCAGTTCACGCTCGCTGATCTGTTGCGGCAGTCGGTCTACAGCCGCTTGGCGGGCTACGAGGACCTCAACGACGCCGAGCGGGTTTCGATCGATCCGACGTTTCGGCTGATCGGTTCGCAGAAGATCTGGGATCGCGGTGCGGCCTTGACCTCGACGCTGCACAGCTTCGAGACGGAGATGCTGGCGAGCGAAGAGAACCTGCTGGGGCTGATGGCGCTGAACCGAGAGCTGGTCGGGCAAGCGGAAGCGTTCGACGACTCCGAGCGGGTCGTTCTGGACATGGACTCCACCGAGAGTCCGGTCCATGGCCAACAGGAAGGCAGTGCCTACAACGGACACTTCGAGTCGGTCTGCTATCACCCGTTACTTTTGTTCAACGGTCATGGTGATTGCCTCGCTGCCAAGCTGCGTCCCGGCAACGTGCACAGCGCCGAGGACTGGGATGAGCTATTGTTGCCGGAGATCGAGCGCCAACAGGCTGCGGGCAAGCAGGTCGCCTTCCGGGGCGATGCGGCCTTTGCCAAGCCGGAAGTTTATGAGGCTTCGGAGGAACGCGGAGTACAGTACGCCATTCGCATTCCGGCCAACAAGAGCCTGGAGTTGGAGATCGAAGACATCTTGTTTCGGCCGCCGGGAAGGCCCTCCCGGAAGCCCTTGGTGCGCTACAAGAGTTTTCGCTATCAGGCGGAGAGTTGGTCGCAGGCGAGGCGGATCGTCGCCAAGGTCGAGCATCACCAGGGCGAGCTGTTCCCGCGGGTCGGATTCATCGTGACGAGCATGAGCTTGCCAAGCCGCTCGGTGGTGCGCTTCTACAACAAGCGCGGCACGGCGGAGCAGTGGATCAAGGAAGGCAAACAGGCCACGCATTGGACAAGGCTGTCGTGCCATCGGTTCCGGGCGAACGAGGTACGGCTACAACTGAGCGTGCTGGCCTACAACCTGGGCAACTTGTGGCGGCGGCTCGGACTGCCGAACAGGATCAAGAGTTGGTCGCTGACGAGCTTGCAACACAGGTTGATGAAGACCGGCGGTCGGCTGGTCAAGCACGCGCGGTATTACTGGCTGCTGCTGGCCGAGGGGTATCTGAACCGCAGGCTGTTCGGCGACATGCTGCACAGGATCTGGGCGCTGCCGCTGCCAAGCGGGTAGCGTTGACCGGGCGAGGATCAACAGTTTTCGGCTCCAAAAGATTTCGCAAGGAGCAGTGTCGGCCGGAGCGCCGTTCAGGCCGCTCAATCAACGTCTGTGAGCGGATGGACGAGCCCTGGCGCCTACCGGCGGAGGTCATGTGCAGGGTTCAGCGCGAAAAGACGTGGTATTCGGGGCAGCGCGGGTGTATGCTTTCACCGTGCCAGGGCCAAAATGGAAATCCTGGTTAGTACTAATGTATTAGTATGTCTTCCGAGAAGGCCGTTCTATCTCTCACCCTCTCCGGTGAAGACGCTCGACAGTCCCATCTATAATGGGACCCGTTCAACGCGGGTTGTGCACAGGCTCTAAAACCCCTGCTCCTCGAGATCCTTCACTCGCAGCGACGACTGCGGCGGCAGATTCATCGTCTCGAGAAGCCGCTCGACGTGCTTCGCAAGGACGTCGCATTCCAGGTTGACTTTAGCGCCGGGGCGAAGGCCGTGAAGCGAGGTAACCTCGTAGGTGTGAGGAATCACGGCCACGCCTAGCACGCCGTCTTTGATCTCCGCGATCGTCAGGCTGATGCCATCGATGGCGATACTGCCCTTGTAAACCAGGTAGCGCATCAACGGCTGAGGGACGCGGATTCGCAGCCACCAGTTCTCATCCCCGACGGCTTCCAGGGATAACAGTTCCCCAGTCCCATCGACGTGTCCCTGGACGAAGTGCCCACTCAAGCGCCCGCTCGGCGACAGCGGCCGCTCCAGGTTCACTCGCGAACCCTTTTCGAGATCCCCCAGCGAAGTTCGCTCGAGCGTTTCCGGGGCCAAGTCGGCCGAGAACGATTTGTCCGAGACTTCCACCGCGGTCAGGCAGACACCGGTCACCGCAATGCTTCCACCGACTGCCAAATCCGAGAGGACCAGTTTGGCCCCGATCGTCATCCGAGCGCCGGAGCTCTGGTGATCCAGCGACTCGACCGTACCGGCCTCTTCGATGATGCCTGTAAACATTGGATTGTTGAAACCCGGGGCCTACCCCGCCTTTCTCATGAGGGTTTGGATGGCCGGCGTTGAACGAACGCTATTTGTAGGGACGGACCGCCGCGTTCGCCCAGCACCAGTGTGCTGCTATCGTCAACGAAAAATGGGTACTGGAAGGTGTGAAAAAATGCTGGGACAGTCAGCCCGCGGCGGAAGCTACGATTGATTCTACGCTACTTCTAGGACGCCGCTTGTGACAGTCCCTGATTTTTTCACACCTTCCAGTCACCGGTTTTCGCCGTCTAACAATACTGGAAACAAAACAGTCGCGGAAGCGAAAAGCGGATGACAGTCCCCAATTTTCGTTGGCACTCCCGGGTGTCTTCGAACCCGTTCATCGTTGCCAGTAAGCCTCCACGGCAAACTCGTCGGGACCTACTGGGAAAGTTCGCACGTTCGAAAGTTGAATAGCTCCCGCGCGGCTGCGCCTGCCTACGCCTCCCGCCATGGGCAGCGAATCAACGCCGCCCAGGATTTTGGGAGCGTAGTACAAGAGCGTCTTGTCGACAATGCCCGAATCCAACGCCGCCCCGTTCAGCTTCGACCCGGCTTCGATCAGCAGCGACAGGTTCTCCTGCTCGCCCAGCCAAGCTACGATCTTCGTCAGATCGACCCGCCCGTGCTCCCCATCGAACATCTGTACCGGAATTCCGCGCTCCTCAAACGCCCTTCGCCGTTTTTCGGGGGCCGCCGACGTTGTCATGACTACCAGGTCATCGGCAAATGACTCGACTAACCGCGATTCGAGCGGCAAGCGCAAGAGGGAATCCGCCACCACCCTGAGGAGCGGCCGTCTCCTGGGAAGGTCGGAGCGGTCCGTTAGCAGGCAGTCGTCGGCCAGTACGGTCCCGATTCCCGTCATAATTGCGTCCTGGTCGTGGCGCACCTGCTGTACATGCGCCCGCGCGACGTCGCTCGTGATCCAACCCGTGTTATCGTCGGGCGCGGCAATCTTTCCATCCAGCGTCAGGGCCGCTTTTAAGGTGACCAGGGGCCTCTGGGTCTTGCTGAAGTGAAAGAACGCCTCGTTGAGTTTGCGAGCGTCCGCGGCGAATTCCTGTATGAGCGCGACCTCGAGCCCGGCATCTCTCAACTGAGTGAACCCCTTTCCGGAAACGGCCGGATGCTCGTCCTCGATCGGCGCTACCACGCGGACGATACCGGCGGTGACGATGGCCTCCGTGCACGGAGGCGTCCTACCTTGGTGGGCGCAGGGTTCGAGACTTACGTACAGCGTTGCCCCCCGGGCTGCTTCGCCGGCTTGTTCCAACGCCGCCACTTCGCCGTGCTTCTTTCCTTCGTAGGTATGGAAGCCGCGTCCGAGCACTTCTCCGCTGGGACCAACCACGACGGCGCCGACCATCGGATTCGGACTGGCAAGACCTCGGCCCTTCCGCGCCAGCTCCAGCGCTTCGCGTAGGAATTGTTGATCCACGGCTGTCATGGCTCGCCGAGCACGTTGCAGCTAATCCTCGAACAAAGAACGGACGAAGATGTTGGAGTCGAACTCCATCAGGTCGTCCGCCTGTTCACCAATTCCCACCCAGCGGATCGGCAAGCCTAATTCGCGGGCGATGGCGACAACGATCCCGCCCTTGGCCGTTCCATCCAGCTTGGCGAGCACTATCCCGGTTACACCCGACGCCGCCGCAAATTGCCGCGCCTGCTCCAGCCCGTTTTGTCCTGTCACGGCGTCGAGCACCAAGAGAACCTGATGGGGAGCGCCCGGGACCAAGCGCGCAGCCGTGCGTTTCATCTTCTCGAGCTCCGCCATGAGGTTGGATTTCGTGTGAAGCCGGCCCGCCGTGTCGGCGATGACGCAATCCGTCCCACGAGCCTTGGCTGCCTCGACTGCGTCGAAGAGCACCGCGCTCGGGTCCGCTCCGGCTTTCTGCTTGATGACCTCGGTTGACGTCCGGCGGCCCCAGATGTCTAGCTGTTCGGCCGCCGCTGCACGGAACGTATCCCCGGCGCACAGGAGCACCTTCTTGCCCTGCTGCCGGAAGCGGTGCGCCAGTTTGCCGATGGTGGTAGTCTTGCCAGTCCCATTCACACCCACCACTAAGATGACTTCGGGGGGCTGGACGGCTGCTCTATCTACCTTTGGCACACTGTTCAGGATCTCAAGCAAGTGCCCGGCGATATGCGCCTTCAATTCTTCGCCATCGGCCAGTTGCCGGCGGCTGAGCTTTTCTCGCGCTTCGTCGAGGATTTCAGTCGCTGTACGGACACCGATGTCAGAGCCGATGAGAGCCATCTCGAGCTCGTCAAGCAGATCCTCGTCGATGACCTTCTGGCCTTCGACAACGTTGTCGATCTGTTCGGCGAAGTTGCTCCGAGTCTTGGCCACCGCCGTCTTGAAACGGTCGAGCACACCAGGCTCGGGGGGTGGGCCAAACAGGGTCTGGATCATGGTGACCTAGCGTTATTGACGCCCGCGGCGTCGAGAAGCGACAGATCGGAAACCCGCGCGGGGTCTTGTCCCCGCTTTCTAGGCGGTTGGGTTTCTGACTGGCGGGGCAAGAAACTCTAGGGACACGGCATGCCGTGCCCTTCGCTTCTGCCTTTCAGTGGCGGTGAGAAAGTCGCGGGTCGCCGTCCGCAAACCGATCATAGCATGGCGTCGGATTGGCATTTCGGGATGCAAACTAGCGCACAAAAAAGCGCCTATGTGTGTACTCTTCTCAGTCGCGTAACGTCTCGTGTCGCTAGCTTCCACCGATCTCTCGACCAGGGGCCGGAGCGGGATGTGTCACTATATTTCGCAGACGCCCAATGCGTAGGGCACAGCCCCAGAGCGCCCTTCCTGCAGTGGTTTCCTCGGAGTCGGAACGTTGAATAGCAGTTCTCCGCTCAACCTCAGCCCGGAACCTATCGCCGAAGCTCGCGGTAGCATGCCGGCGGTTGGCCGGGTCGGGGTGGCTGCGCTGCCCCTCGCGCTGTTTTCGCTGGGGCACCTGACGATCGACCTCTACGCCAGCCTGGTAGCCACGTTGCAGCCGGTGTTGGTCCAGCACTATGCGCTTTCTTTGACGCAGGCCGGGATTTTGGGGGGAGTTTTCATGTTTTCCTCCTCGATCCTGCAGCTCCCCTTTGGATTCGTTTCTGACCGCATGCGTCGGCCGGTCCTCGTGCTGGCGAGCCCTCTCGTAGCTGGGTTGTTTCTGTGCAGTCTTGGGTTGGCGGGCGGCTTTCCGGATTTGCTTGCTCTTATCTTTCTTGGCGGCCTGGGGGTTGCCGCCTTCCACCCCCAGGGGGCGGCCGGAGCCGTTGCCATGGCTCGCCACCGGCGGGGACTGGTGCTCGCCGTCTTCGTGACCTGCGGCACCGTCGGCCACTCCATCGGACCGGTCTTCTTCTCGAGGATGACCGAGTGGCTGGGTCTGGAGATGCTCTATTGGGCGGCGCTGCCGGGACTGATCGTTTCAGGCATTTTGTTGTGGGGCCTTCCGGCTCGGGCAGCCGGCGCTACGCCGGCCGAGAGCCGTTTCGACTATGAAGCGCTCAGGGCTAAATGGAAGCCCTTGTTGCTGCATTACTCACTTGTCCTGCTGCGATCAATAGTGCAGGTGGGCATGGCGCAGTTCATGACGCTCTATCTGTTCACGGAACGGCAGTTGAGCTTTCGCCACGCCAGCCTTGGACTGACCGCGTTTTTTGCCAGCGGCGCTTTGGGGTCCCTCATTGGCGGCAGCCTCGCCGACCGATTCGGATCTCGCCGTATCGTGGTGTTGTCGATGATCGTCTCAATCCCTTTCCTGGCACTGTTTGTCGGCACCACGAACTGGTTGTCTTTCTTGGGCCTATTCATTGGAGGATTTACGTTGCTTCTGACGAATCCGGTCATTCTGGGGATGGCGCAAGAGCTAGTTCCCACCCAGGAGAGCACGGTAAGCGGGTTGATCATGGGATTTGCCTGGGGAGTCGCCGGGATGGTTTTCGTCCCGCTCATCGGTTTGCTCGCCGACCACTTCGGTTTGCAACCTCTGTTTTGGGGGCTCTCGCTGCTGCCGCTGCTGGGCTTCCCGCTAGCGCTGCGACTGCCGAGAGGGGCAAAGGCACGGGCCGGCGGCTAATCTGCATTTCTCACCAGCGGTCGCCAGGGGTGGAAGCAGATGCCCGCCCTCAGAGCTGGTACTGAAGATTACAACCCCGGGTCCCAAATGTCGGGAAGCTCTAGAACAAACCCGGGGAGCTCGGGACTTGCATCGATGGTATCAGGCTTGTCGAGCTGCTGAACAGAGTGTCCAGGCCGGTAAATGTAGACCTGTCGGGGTTCGGGATCTATCAACCAGCCCAGCCTCGCACCGTTGGCCATGTATTCCTGCATCTTTTGTTGAACCAGCTTAAGGCGGTCGCTGGGCGAGATGAGTTCCACAACGAAATCCGGACACAGCGGCAGGAACTTCTTCTTTCGCTCGGCGCTTATCTCGCGAAGACGAGAACGCAGAACCCAGGCCGCGTCGGGACCCCGCGTCGCTCTATTTGCCAGCACGAACCCACCGCTCGAGTCGAAAGCCACACCCGTTCCATCCGCCTTCGCCCAGGCTAACAACTGTGCGGCGATATGGATGTTGCGACTGCTGCTTTCCGAACCAGCAGGGGCCATGACGATAATCTCTCCTTCCGCGTTCCGCTCTATACGCAAGTCACGGTTGAGCCGGCAAAATTCGTAAAAGTCATCGTCTGTCATCTCAAGCACGGGCCTGAGGTGAAGCACCATGGGAGGGTTTTCAATAGCATCGAGGACAGTCGACATGGGAAGTCGTTTCGGCGCGAGTACTACCTCAAATTCTATCATTCCCGGAACGAAGCTCAGAGACCGCTGCCGTTAAGAGAAGCTCAAACTGCCGGAGCGTCTACTTTACGAAAACGTTGTATAGTGCTGTTTTACTTCTGAGGATTTGCGATCGCTGTCTGAGGCGATCATCAATGCCGCGACGGCTTGTCGTCGCCCCTAACCAGCCATGCCCACAGGCGCCGAGCTTTTCGTCGCAAGCCTTAAGAATCTTGGGGTCTCGCACATCTTCACGCTTGTCGGCGACCATCTGAACGAAGTCCTCCGCGAAGCCGACCGCCAGGGGTTGAAGATCTACGACACGCGGCACGAGTCAGCGGCTGTTCACATGGCGGACGGCTGGGCCCGAATGACTCGCACACCCGGGGTCTCGATGGTCACTGGCGCTCCGGGGCATACGAACTCCATCACGGGGATCGCGACGGCGAATGCCACCGGCAGCCCCGTGGTCGCGATCAGTGGCATGAGCCATTCGGCGCTGCGGGATCGCAACGCCTTCCAGGACATGGATCAGCTCTCCCTCGTTCGCAGCATCACCAAGTATGCAGCCGTGCCTGACCACGCCTCGCAGATACCTTTCCACCTGAGGCGCGCTTTCACCGAAGCAGCAACGGGACGCTGTGGCGTGGCCCACCTCAGCGTTCCGGTGGACATCTTCATCGCCCAGGTTGAAAGCCACGCTCCGCTACCAGAAGGGCCGATTCAAATCGCGCGCCCTTCGCCGGATGCGGCTGAGCTCCGCCGGGTCGCTGACCTCATCCGTCAAGCCGAAAGGCCTGTCGTCATCGCCGGCAGCGGAGCCTGGTGGTCTGATGCCGGCAGTGAGTTGGAAGCCTTCATCGAAAGGACCTCGCTGCCGTTGTTCACCATTTGCTTGGCTCGAGGCATCGTCTCGGACGAGCACCCTTTGTGCTTCGGGTACGCGGACCCCACGCTGAATGGCGCCGCGGAAGAAGTCTTCCAGCAAGCTGATCTGGTCTTGGTGTTAGGCAAAAGGCTTGACTACCGCCTCCGGCTAGGAGGTCCGCGGCTGTTCTCTTCGGATGCGAAATTCGTCCAGGTGGACGTTCACTCCCAAGAGCTGGGACTCAATCGCCGCCTCGAGGTAAGTCTGTTGTCGGACGTCAAGTTGGCTCTCCGGTCGCTGCTAGACGAGCTGGGTAACGAACGGCCGCCCGACCGGTCTCTGTGGCTGGCAGAAATCCGGCGAGCCGGGCATGCGTGGGGCGAAGAGTTGGAAACCATCTCTTCCCGACCTTCGCAACCCATGCATCCGCTCCACTTTTTCATGGCCCTCCGCGAGGAGATACCCCGCGACGCCACCCTCTGCTGGGACGGAGGCGACTTTGTCCACTGGGGTCGCTGTGTACTTCCCGCCAACAAGCCGATGCACTGGCTTAGGCTAGGAGCATTGGCGGGCTTGGGAGTCGGGTTCCCGATTGGCCTGGCGGCGAAAATCCTCAGGCCCGACCAGCCGGCGATCGTCATCACCGGGGATGGGTCCCTCGGTTTTTACTTGGCCGAAATGGATACGGCCGTTCGCTTCGGGCTCCCGGTCGTGATTATCGTCGGCAACGACGGCGGCTGGGGCATCGAGCGTGAGTTGCAGTTGGGGACCTACGGCGGTGACCGGACCGTGGCTTGCGAGTTACGGCGAACCCGCTACGACCTCGTCATGAAGGGGTTTGGAGGAGACGGCGAACTGGTCGAGCGACCGGAACAGGTCCAACCCGCGATGAGACGGGCGCTGAAAAGCGACAAGCCTTATCTAATCAACGTCGACATCAAGGGATTCCCCTCCCCATTCACTCAGTACCAACTACGCGGGAAGAGTACGTGACTGTTTGCCGTATCGGCCTCCCGTTCGACACGGCTCCCTACGAGTCTTGACCTGTGGACTTCGTCTGATCCTCACATGCACGGGGCAGGAATAGGGACTGGTAAGCGCGTGCGGAATGAATTACGCCCCGGCGTCGACACGAGTGTCGACGCGGCAGACGTAGGCGTCTGCGCCACAACCTCACCTAGCGAGGCCCAACGTGGCAGCTCCGAGCGTATGGCATCAACCGTCCTGGTGGCGCAGGTCCCCAGACCTGCCGTGTCGGTACTCCTACCGACACCTGTTTCCGAGCTGGGCAGACCCAAGAGACCCAAGTGGGGATGAACATGCCGCTCACCAGACGATTCCGCGAGATTCAATTCATCCCCCCAGATTTGCACCTACAATGAGGAGTACAGCATCTAAAAACTAACGAAGGAGGCAGCGGCCTAATGTTCTTTTTTGATCCGACGTACTTGCTGTTCATTTTGCCTGGCTTGGGATTGTCGTTGTGGGCCAGCTTTCGTACGAAATCGGCCTTCAAGAAATACTCTCGAGTGCCGGCCGCCACCGGCTACAGCGGCGCACAGGCGGCTCAGGTACTGCTGGACCGCGCGGGATTGCACAACGTCAGCGTAACTCGCACGCACGGCTTCCTGTCGGACCATTACAACCCCGTCACAAAGACACTGGCGCTTTCGGAGAACGTCTACGACTCGAGATCGGTCGCTGCTATCGGTGTCGCCACACACGAGGCGGGTCATGCCATCCAACACGCCCAGCGGTACGCACCTCTGTGGCTTCGTTCCACTCTCGTACCGACCGCGAGTATCGGCTCTTCCGTGGGCTACATCGTCATGATGCTGGGCCTGTTCATGTCCTCGTCCAATATGGTTCTGGTGGGGGCGGTCTTGTTTTCCATGGTGTTGCTTTTCCAGATTGTGACCCTGCCCGTGGAATTCGATGCCTCACGACGAGCGAAGCAGCTCGTGGTCGCCGAGGGCATCGTTTCGCCCAATGAGCGCGAAGGCGTTGACAAGGTCTTGAACGCAGCCGCTTTGACCTACGTCGCCGCAGCCGTCAGCACGCTGCTGACGCTACTCTATTTTCTGATGCGCGCGGGCTTTCTCGGCGGGAGCGACGATTAAACCCGACTAACCGCGTTTCCCGAGATTACTCCCGATCTCCCGGGGCCGTATTTTTCCGAGTTTTGCAGACGCACTTCCAGAGGACTTGTCCGCTGAGGGGGGGGGCAGATTCTGAGTTCGTTCATACTACTCCTATGCAAACGAAGCACTTGCCTGCGGCGTATGACTGCTTGGCGCCTGACGGCTCCCAGATCCGGGTCCTCGCGGAGACGGAAAGGGGAAGTTCCGCGCACTGCACGCTGCCTCCGGGAGGGGTATCCCGGGCCGTAACGCATCGTTGGTCGAAGAGATCTGGTGCTTCATTCGGGGACGCGGGCAGGTCTGGCGCAAGCTAGGCGATCGTGAAGAGGTCGTCGACGCCTTCCCGGGAGTCAGTCTGACGATCCCCGCCCAGGCTCACTTCCAGTTTCGTAGCCTGGCCGATGAGCCATTGGAGTTCCTGCTGACAACGATGCCGCCCTGGCCGGGCGACGATGAGGCCTACAGGGTTAAAGACTACTGGCCGCAGTCGAACGGGTAGGAGACGTGTTTTCTGAGAACCGAAAACCCCTACCGTCCCTACAGGATAGAGCTTTCAGTAAAGAACACTCCTGCTACGCAAGCGGTCATCAGACAGGCTAGTGTAGTGCCACATAAATAACTGGACAATAACACCCTTTTCACGGTAGGATGGTTTATGTGGCCATCCGCTGACGCTCTACCCCTCACCGCTCCGCAGCGAAACGCTCTTCGTCGCCTGGTTCGAGGAGGCAACACAGCCCAGAAAATGGCCTTACGGGCAGGCATTGTTTTGCTGTGTGCGCAGGGGTTGGCGAACCACGCCATTGCCCGCGAACTCGGCGTCAACCGCAAGACCGTCATCCTGTGGCGAAAGCGCTTCGCCCAGTCCGGCCTCGACGGACTCCGCGATCGGACGCGCCCCGGACGCAAACCGGCGCTCTCCGCTGAATTCGTCCAATGCACCCTCGATACAACGCTTCACGAGAAGCCCCGGGCGGCCACGCATTGGAGCACCCGCACCCTCGCCAAGCACTTGGGCGTCTCCAAGATGGCCATCCAGCGCGTCTGGAAAGCGCACGGACTGCAGCCCCATCGCCTCGAAACTTTCAAGCTCAGCCGCGACAAGCAGTTCGTCGAGAAACTCCGCGACGTGGTCGGTCTGTACTTGCATCCGCCCGAGCACGCGCTGGTGCTCAGTGTCGATGAGAAAAGTCAGATCCAGGCCTTAGACCGCAGCCAGCCGGGACTGCCCCTGAAAAGGGGTCGTGCCGGCACCATGACCCACGACTTCAAACGACATGGCACAACGACGTTGTTCGCCGCCTTCAATGTGCTCGACGGCAAGGTGATCGGCGAGTGTCTGCCGCGACATCGGCACCAGGAATTCCTCAAATTCCTACGCAAGATCGACCGCGAAACGCCACCGGCGCTGGAGCTGCATCTGATCGTGGACAACTACTCCACGCACAAGCATGAGCAAGTGAAGAAGTGGCTCGCGAAGCACCCCCGCTTCCACTTTCACTTCATTCCCACGTCTTCTTCTTGGCTCAATCTCGTCGAGCGCTGGTTCCGCGAGCTGACACAGAAGCGCATCCGCCGCGGCGTGTTCCGCAGTGTTCCCGAACTCGAGGCCGCCATCCACGAGTACCTGGAAGCGAGCAACCAAGCGCCCAAGCCCTTTGTCTGGACAGCTCCGGCACAAGATATCCTCGCCAAAGTCGAGCGCGCCGCCAAAACCCACGCCATTGTCCAGAACCGTTAGTGGCACTACACTAGTGTCGCGGCGACAAGGGACCGCAATCCGATTTGTGCCAACACATTCCTTTTCTCTGGAACGAGAGCCGATACGCCACCCACGAAGATCGCCATGGACGCGACATGGGCGAACCCGCAAAGGGCATAGGTGGTAATGACGAAAGAGCGCGGGTGTTGCAAAAGACCGCTCTCAATACTCGCCGCCAGATCCTGGTACGCTGCCACCTCCGTCACAATAGCTCTCCCCCCGATAATCTGGGAAACCACGCTAGCATCAGAGACCGGCACTCCGAGAAGCAACGTTAAAGGGTAAAACGCATATCCTAAGAGTCCCTTGAGAGACCAATTGATCTCTCCGCCGATCAAAGAGTTCAGTTGGCCGCCCACACTCGTCAACCCGAGGTCGATTAGGGCGACGATCCCCAGCGTGGCGATCAGCAAAGCCACGATGCCAACAATTAGCCGAACGCCGGCATTTGCCCCGCTGATAACCGCTTCAAAGACGTTCCCTTCCTTCTCGTAGTCAAGCCGCACATGGCGACCCAGGGTTTTGGGCACGTTTGATTCGGGCAACAAGATTTTCGACATGATCAACGCAGCGGGCGCGGAAAGAAAGGAGGCGGAAATAAGATGTCCGGCGATGGTCGGAAATTGATCTCTCAAACTGAAGATATAGACCGCGAGAACGTTGGAAGAAACAGTTGCCATCCCCGCAGTCAATACCGTGCATAGCTCTGAACGGGTCATATCCTTCAGATGCGGTTTGATGGTCAAAGCTGATTCTATGCCGACAAAAAAATTGCTGGCGGCACTCAGGGACTCCGCTCCGGAGATCTTCATCAGCTTCGCAAAGACATAGGCAAACCCTCTGACGATCAGGGGCATGACGCCGAAATAGTAGAAGATCGACATCAGGGCGGAAAAAAAGATGATCATCGGGAAGGCCTGGAAAGCCAGAAAGAAACCAAGGGATGTTTCACCTGTGGCGCTCGTAGTACCCGGAGGCAGGGCCAATCGCCCGAACACGAATGTTGATCCCGCCGCGGCGGAATCCAGAACTTTGACAACCAAGTCGTTGATGAACAGAAACACTCTTGTTCCCGCCGGAACGAGAAAAAGAAAAACGGCAAAGAGGAGTTGGAAGGCAAGGCCGCCGACGATGACGTGCCGGTTCACGATCCTTCGGTTGGTGGAAAAAATCCAGGCCAAGCCCATCAAGGCGAAAATGCCAACCAGGCTGATGAGATTATGGACTCCCATGTTCAGTCGAGCGCTTCTCCTTTAGAAATCGATCCGTGCCGAAACTGGCCCCGGATCGTCGTCGGAGGACGTGACGAGTAGTCCCGGAAAGAGGATTTGCGATTTGGGTTCCGTCGCGAGGACACTGTACGACAGGGGGCCGAGCTACCCGCATCGACGCATTGGCTCTGCTACCCTATCACACTTGATCACGCCTGGGGTTCGTCTCGTGAGGCGCGATTGACGCTCCAGTCGGCAACCTATTTCGGTTCCAGCCGATCGACCGTGCGGGACTATCGGACAGGCTTCTAGCTCCCATGAAGCGTTTCTCCTTCCAGGTCCACGCGGCCGGTTCTACCTATCCTCGCGAAGCCCTCGCCGGCGCCACCACCTTTCTGACCATGTGCTACATCGTGGTGGTCCAGCCCGCCATGATGGAAGCCGCCGGGATGGACCAGGGCGCCGTCTTTACAGCCACCTGCTTGGCCAGCGCGCTGGCCACCCTCCTGATGGCCTTTCTGGCGAACTACCCCATCGCCTTGGCGCCCGGAATGGGCAACAACGCCTACTTCGCGTACGTGGTGGTCTTGGGGATGGGGATCTCCTGGGAAGCTGCTCTCGGGGCAGTCTTCATTTCAGGCACCCTATTCATTCTTCTAGCCGGCGTCGGCTTCCGAGAGCGCATTATGGCCGCCGTCCCGTACTCTCTGAAAATGGCTACCGCCGCGGGCATCGGCCTGCTCATCGCTTTTCTGGGTTTGCAATGGGGAGGCCTCGTGGCGAGCCACCCGGTCACTCTGATCACCCTGGGGGACTTCACGCAGCCGGCGACTTACGTAGCGCTCTTCGGCCTGGGTGTGACGGTTGTGCTGCACGCCTGGAAAGTCCGCGGCGCTTTGGTGGCGGGTATTGCGGCCGCAACTTTGCTGGGACTTTGGGAGGGCGTCGTGTCGCAGCCGCAGGGCGTATTTTCGGCGCCACCTAGTGTTTCGCCTACCTTCCTCGCTTTGGACCCTCTGGCCGCGCTGTTCGGAAGCGGCCCCGCGAGTGTTCGTGGTCTCTTGGAGAACGGACTGCTCACCGTGATCTTCGTCCTCTTCATCCTGGACCTCTTCGGAACCGTAGGCACCCTGATCGGGGTGAGCGCGCAGGCGGGCCTGCTCAAAGACGGCAAGCTGCCGAGGGCCCGGCAGGCGTTGCTCTCCGATGCGTTCGGCACGGTGGGCGGAGCACTGCTGGGAACGTCAACGGTGACTTCTTATGTCGAGAGCGCTTCCGGCGCGGCTGAGGGCGGCCGAACAGGGGCTACGTCGTTTTTCACGGCTTTGCTCTTCCTGGCGGCGCTCTTCCTGCACCCGCTGGTGATGGTGGTGGGCCAGGGCTACGAGGCCGCTTGGCTGGGAGGAGCTGTCTTGCACCCGCCGGTGGCCGGCGCACTGATTCTTGTAGGCTACCTTATGGCGAAGAACATGTCGCACATCCCTTGGGAGGACGTGACGGAGGGCCTGCCGGCGTTCCTCTGCATGTTGGTCATACCGCTCAGCTTCAACATCACCGAAGGCATCGCGGTAGGCTTCATTGCCTACAGTGTGCTCAAACTGCTGACCGGCCGTCGCAAAGAGGCGCACCCTCTGGTTCAAGGCTTCGCCGTGCTGTTCGTCCTGAGATATTGCTTCGGTCTAACCGGATGACCGTATTCGCGAAATGACGACCTTGCCGAGCCGACAAATGCAGAATGGGGCCAACGTGAAAAAAGATAGATTCCCGCGGCCGTCGAGCCACTATAGGGTGAGCCGGCCAATCTCTCTCCTCGCCGCCATGGTCGTAGCCCTTGTTCCGTGGCACGCTGGGGACGCGGCCGAGGCAATTCTGGTGGGAGCCGGCGACATTGCGAAGTGCGGCAAGAGACTTCCCGGCGCTGAGGCAACGGCAAAACTGCTGGATGAGATTCTGTCGGCGAAGCCGGAGGGTGTCGACGGCGCTAGCGGGAGATCTGTCGAGACCGTGGTCTTTACCCTGGGGGACAATGCCTACACGAAAGGCACGGCCAAGGAGTTTCAGGAGTGCTACGAGCCGACCTGGGGCCGTCACAAAGAGCACACCCGCCCAGCGGTCGGCAATCATGAGTACAAGACGAGAGGGGCGAGTCCCTACTACGATTACTTCGGCCAGGCCGCGGGCGACCCGGATAAGGGCTATTACAGCTATGACCTGGGGGAGTGGCATATGATCGTTCTCAACAGTATCTGCAAGGAGGTCGGCGGGTGTGGCCAGGGTTCGGCCCAACACCAGTGGTTAGTCAACGATCTAAAGACCAACACGCACCGCTGTTCGCTCGCCTACGCCCACCATCCGGCCTTCAGCTCCGGCAAGCACGGGGGGTCGAAAGCCGTGCTCCCCATCTTTGAAACGCTCTATGAGTACGACGTGGATCTGTTTCTCGCCGGCCACGAACATCACTATGAGCGATTCGCTCCTCAGAACCCGCAGGGGGCCCTCGACTTATCCCGCGGGATCCGGCAGTTCGTCGTGGGCACGGGAGGAAGGGAACATCGGCGAATCGGCAGGCCCAAGCCCCACAGCGAAGTCCGGGACCGCGGCTCCTACGGAGTTTTGAAGCTCACGCTTCGTCAGGACAGCTACGATTGGGCGTTCATACCGGTGGAAGGAGCCCCTTTCCAGGACTCAGGGACGGGGAAATGCCACTGATATCCGTACCCCGCTGAGCGGAGACTTCAACACTTGGATTGATTAGTGCTGGTGTGCTAGGCGGGTTATTGCCTCGCTGCGTTGATCGGACCTGGTGGCAGCGCGAAGGCGAGTCGCGGGGAGATCGTGTCCTGAATTGATCGCACGGTTTCCAGCGTCCCGTAGAGGATCAACCCCCATGTGTCCTCGTTGCCCGAAACGGTTACACGACTGACCAACGCCTCTTCACCCTTGTCGCTCAAGAATCCGACGCCTCCACGGGGCAGCTGCGAGTCTCGAAAGAAGTCGACCCCATAACCGTTGATCAGGGTCGTGATCTGCTGGTCGCGGACTCGCACCGATATTCGATTGAAGTCGCCGGTTTGTGTCAGGTTAGAGGGAACCGGGATCCGCGGCGAATCTGAAGATCCCTCCCGGTTGCCGCCGACTACCGTGTAGCGCTCGAGGTGGTAGGAGCGTGCCGAGCGCTTCCCGCTTTCCACCAGTTTGAAGGCGTAGTAGTTGTCCGTATCTTGGGCCCGGACGACCCATCCCATCGCCTTGGACTGAATCTTGGCAATGAAGTCAAGACGGTAGCTCGCCAGGTTCAATGTCTCGCCGTGCAGGGCTAATCCATCCACGGAGATCATGCCCGGTTGCTCGACTCTGATTGCCGTAGGGTTCACCCACCCATCGGCCCCCTTTTGGAAGTCCTCGACGATGAAGAAAGCAGCGCGCTCCTTGATGGGACGCGTGACTGTGGTCACTGCCTTTTCGACTGCTTCCCTGGCGGCTTGCATCTCGGAGCTGAACCAATCACGCCAAGGCACGTCAAGCGTGCTGACGAAGAGCAACAAGACCGCCGTCGCCGCGGCCTGAGAGAAGCGTCGGCTCGACAATAGGCGCCGCATAGCGCGCCACGATCGCCTCGAGGGGGACGTTGCGTAGTCCCGAAGATTTAGCGGTGAGTCGTAGAAGGGATCGTCGTCGAGTTCCGGTTCTTCCTGTGCGCCATGGTCACTCTCGACGATAGGCCCTACGTCCGCGTCAGAGCCCTTGAAACCCCACGACATCCCCGCTGGGTCGTCTTCGGCGCTGGTCCCATTAGCCTTAACGGCGCCGGAACTTTCTGGCGCCAGCATGGCTGCGGCTCCCTGCACGGCAGGTCCTTCGGCTGTTGGTGTGAAGGGTAGTAGTTTCCGGGGGTGTAGGCGAGTTTCCGGACTATGGGTTAAACCTATTCCCGCCGGAAAAGCCTGCGAAACCGTGAGCAGTCCGGCGGGGTGGTCGCCAAGCTCGGGCTCCAAGTTGACTAGGCGCTGGAACTGCTGGAACTGATAGCGGCGGCGAACCGGGCGCAGGGTGGTTTTCGGTAGAGAATCGACGATTCCCTGATGCGCGACTTGATTGTTGCCGGCTAATGGCACGCTCTTCGCTCCGGGCAGCTGGATTGCGGAGTTCTTCTTGGCTGGCCGGGAACTCCGGTTCCCAATACCACGCCTCATCCACTACCAGCCTTGCCTAATAATAGTGTTGGCACGAACCCACTGCAATCGAGCGAAAGCTTTACTACCTAAGCGTACCTCCGTACTATCGGGGCAAACCGTGGTCCTGCGAGGTGCTGTTTGAGAACTCGATTTTACCCAGTGGATAGAGTGACTTAGGGCCTATTGCGGTGCGGCCCTGGCAGCGACATTCCACGCCAATCGACAGTCGCTGATGGTAGAAGGTTTTGCCTATTCTATGGAAGAAGTTCGAAAAACTGAGGGGAGCCTCCTTCTGCTCACCTGTCAGATGACAATTGAAGTCGCGACAAGCCCCGCCGATTGGACCAACGGCCGCGCCAGACGTCCAACCGTTCTGCCCGGAATCTGTGTTGAGAGAGTGCGGTGCCGAGGGTTCATCGTCTCCCAGACCTTGCGCGGCCTCCTAGTCTGAAAACGGCCAATCTCCCTCGTAAAGCAATGCCTTCTCGCGCTTTTCCCGAGGCACTTCATCGACTCTCAAGTTCTCGAACCAGTACTGGCCCGTCTTTCCGGCGGACAAAATGTCTATGTCGCCGTCCCCGTCGAGATCGACCGCAACGAACTGAGTCCCGGCGCCCGCCGTCGAGTTGTATGCGATCGGGAAGCGGGTGAAGGAAGCAGTCGCCCGGTCGATCGTGTAATAGAAAAGCGCTAGCGCCTCGTAGGCACCCGGGTCTTTTCCATTGTGCCCGCGATATCGCTTGCCGGCGAGGATCTCCGGTTTGTCGTCCCCGTTTAGGTCCACTAGATGGACGTTGTGCAGCTGCGAGTAGGACCCGTCGATCAAGTGCTGTCTCCACTCCCGCTTGCCGCCGTCCAACAACTGTTCGTGCCAGAAGAGGCCAAAGCTGTGCCCGCGACCGTAGATCAGGTCGTTCTTGCCGTCGGCATTCACGTCGTAGACTTGGATGCCAAAACCTGTGGCGCCCAGGTTGAATCTCGAAAATCCAAATCCTAGGGGGCTATGTGGAGCAAAAACTCGAAGAGTTGGCCGACCATAACCGCGAGAACGACATCGACGAGACGGTGCCGGTCAACGGCCGCAGGATGACCAACATCGGCACCTTCCGCGCTTACTTAGTGGCCTATCTAAAAGCCCACCCGAAGATTCACCAACAGATGACATTCCTGGTCCGCCAACTCCAACCCACCGAAAGAGGACTGCAGATCGAGATCTACGTTTTCAGTAACGACCAGCGCTGGGGGCCCTATGAAGCCATTCAGGCCGACATCTTCGACCACATCTTCTCGGCGCTGCCTGAGTTTGACCTGAGGCCGTTCCAGAACCCCACCGGTTCGGAAATCGTTGCCGCGGCCGCTACACTGCGAGAAGGCGCCCAGCCGGGCTAGTGCTCATACTCGTTAGTGGGGGCCGGCCCAGCCCTGCGGGGGCTGATTTGCGCAAGAATCTGCGTGGCAACCCCAAAGAGCCAAGCCGCGGGCGCGAGCCAGCCTTTCGCTTTTGGGGCGCACGCATCCTGCGTGCCGTCACGACATCGATCCCGCTCGTCCCATGCCTTGCGCGGGAGCCTCGCTCTAACCAACTGGGTCTGTCCGACTTATAATCCAGGATTTCCGATTTAGCTGCTCTGACGGCACGAGTCTACACCCTCACCCGGCGAAGCGCAACCATTTCTCCACCCGGTAGAGGCGGCGGCTGAGGCGGGACCGATCGAGCCCCCTTCTTGCCCCTCATGGGGGCTGATCCGCCGCTGCGAAGTCAATTTCGCAGACACCCCTCCGAGCTTCCGTCCTCAGTACACAGATTTCGCATTCGCCAAGTGCGGTGCTACCCGCCCGGCACAGGCAGCGCCCAGATCCTCCGCAGCATGTCGCCAAACAGCCGCCGGTTCAGATGTCCCTCCGCGAACAAGAGCCAGTAATACCGCGCGTGTTTAATCAGCCGACCGCCGGTCTTCATCAACCGGTGCTGCAAGCTCGTCAGCGACCAGCTCTTGATCCGTTGCGGCAGCCCGAGCCTCCGCCATAGGTTCCCCAGGTTGTAGGCCAGCACGCTCAGTTGTAGCCGTACCTCGTTGGCCCGAAAGCGATGGCACGACAGCCGCGTCCAGTGCGTGGCCTGCTTACCTTCTTTGATCCACTGCTCCGCCGTGCCGCGCTTGTTGTAGAAACGCACCACCGAACGGCTCGGCAAGCTCATGCTGGTCACAACGAATCCGACGCGCGGGAATAGCTCGCCCTGATGGTGCTCGACCTTGGCCACGATGCGCCGAGGTTGGGACCAACTCTCCGCCTGATAGCGAAAACTCTTGTAGCGCACCAGCGGCTTGCGGGAGGGCCTTCCCGGTGGCCGAAACAGGATGTCTTCGATCTCCAGCTCCAGGCTCTTGTTGGCCGGAATGCGGATCGCATAGTCCGCGCCGCGCTCCTCCAGCGCCTCGTAGATCTCCGGCTTGGCAAAGGCGGCATCGGCGCGCAAAGTGACCTGCTTGCCTTCGGCCTGTTGGCGCTCGATCTCCGGCAGTAGCAGCTCGCCCCAGTCCTCGGCGCTGTGCACGTTGCCGGGACGCAGCTTCGCCGCCAGACAATCGCCGTGCTGATTGAACAGCAACAGCGGGTGATAGCAGACCGATTCGAAGTGTCCGTTGTAGGCACTGCCTTCCTGTTGGCCATGGACCGGACTCTCGGTGGAGTCCATGTCCAGAACGACCCGCTCGGAGTCGTCGAACGCCTCCCCTTGCCCGACCAGCCCTCGGTTCAGCGCCATCAGCCCCAGCAGGTTCTCTTCGCTCGCCAGCATCTCCGTCTCGAAGCCGTGCAGCGTCGAGGTCAAGGCCGCACCGCGATCCCAGATCTTCTGCGAACCGATCAGCCGAAACGTCGGATCGATCGAAATCCGCTCGGCGTCGTTGAGGTCCTCGTAGCCCGCCAAGCGGCTGTAGACCGACTGCCGCAACAGATCAGCGAGCGTGAACT
Organism: Bryobacterales bacterium; assembly: GCA_965222095.1. Lineage (GTDB taxonomy): Bacteria > Acidobacteriota > Terriglobia > Bryobacterales > UBA6623. The sequence continues at coordinate 355,274 of CBDCTD010000001.1, read as the reverse complement.
GCTTGTTTGTGCCTTGCCGGGAGTCGCTGAGATGCTCGTTGATCAACTTGCCGAGTCCGAGTCGCTCGTCCAACTCGCGGACTAGCAGCAGGCCGCCGTCGGAAGTGACGTGCGATCCTTGGAAATCGACTTTCAACAAGCCGTTGAAACTTAGCTGGAATGGCTTGGTTTGTTTTTCACCCATTGGGTGTCGGCCTCCATGGCGTCCTCATCGGGATCTAGCCCCTATGAATAAAGACGCTGAAGGCCGCTGGAAGGTCGGGAGGTCATACATCAAATTGAAAATGCGGGTGAATTCCGGCATCCAGTCCCAGCGCCCTTGCGACGCGTCCATTTGCCGGTACCAGCCATTGATCGTAACGATGTCGAGCTTTCCATCTGAATCGACGTCGCCCACGCCCACGCCGTGTCCGTCGCCTTCCTTGCCGCCAACGCGGTGTTTCGCCGGAGCTCCACCGGCAAAGCTTATGTAGAACACTTCCTGCTCGACGTAGTGAACGGCAACGACATCGTTGCTGCCGTCGCCATCTTGATCCACATCGACTGTGAACTCGCCGCAGTTGACCACGAATTCGCCGTCGATTCGTGCTTCGCGGAATTTGTGGCGCTTGAAAGCCGGTGCTTCATACCAGTAGGCCCCGCTCGTTACGTCAAGGCGCCCGTCGCCGTTCATGTCCATGACGGCGATGCCTTCCGAATGGTCGCCGCCGATGCGGTGCCGCAAGAAAACCGGCTGGTCTGAAGTACTCCTTTCCATGTGCAGAGGGTACGTCGGGCCCGGAGCGGGCCGCATCGACCACGCCAAAGCAGCTAGCAACGAGAGGGAAAGGAGCTTCCAAAAGTGATTTTTCATAGCGCCGATTGTATCAGAGGCATTTACGTTGCTAGGCGCCCACCTCGGTAACAAGCCACCAATAGTTTTTGTCCACATGCTTTCGCCTCCATGGTGTGAACTGCCCTGCTGAGCTCACACCTTGGCGGTCGCTCGATGCTCTAGAATCGGAATCACCAATGCCTGCTTCCGGATCGCAGTTCTGCGACGTCGCTCTGCCGGTCCCGCTGGATAAGTCATTCACTTACACCCTGCCGGCCGGGGCTGGCCTTTCCGCCCAGGCTGGGTGCCGCGTGGTCGTGCCTTTCGGGCCTCGAAGACTGACCGGAGTGATTCTTCGTTGCCACGGCACTCCGCCGGAAAGCGAAATCAAGGAAGTCATGCGATTGCTCGACGAGCAGCCCGCGCTGAGCGAGGAATTGCTCCGGCTCGGTCGCTGGATCGCGAGCTACTATTGCGCTCCGCTGGGCGTTGTGCTGCGGACGATGCTGCCGGTGAGCGACGACACACGAACACGGAAAGTGGTCTCGCTGACGCCCGGCGGGGTGCTCGCCGCACGCCAGTTTAATCGCCCCGGGAGTGACGACCCCTCTGTCAATGTCCTGCGGGCTCTGGAGAATCGTCCCTTGACGGCGACCTACCTGCGGAAGAAGGTCCCGGGAGCGGCCGGCGCGCTGGGAGGGCTAGAGCGCAAGCGGCTTCTCAGCGTTGAGTCCGTCGATACTGCAGCCGACGGACTCGCGGGGCGTGGGGGCCGGCTGATGGTGGAAGCGGGAGATGCGAAGTCGGCCCCGTCAAAGCTGACCAAGGGGGAGCGCTGGCTTCTCGACTACGTAAGGACACACGCTGGACCGCACGATGTCCAAACTCTCCGTGAGCAGCGTCGTGACGTTGCAACGGTTGCACGGCGTCTGGCAAAGCTCGGCGCGATCCGCTTGTGGAAGGAAAACACCGAGGTTCAGCGGGCCGCAGAGGCCCCCGGCTCGCCCGTCACGCTCAATCGGGATCAGGAAAACGCGCTGAACGAGATCAGCTCCGCGCTTCGCGGTCGCACCCACGGGGTGTTCCTGATGAGTGGTGTAACCGGCTCGGGTAAGACGGAAGTCTACCTTCGCGCTATCGAACAAGCCCTAGCATCGGGTCGAAGCTCGCTGCTCCTTGTCCCCGAGATTGCCCTGACCCCGGCCGTTGCCTCGCAGTTTTTCGCCCGCTTCGGCGACCAGGTCGCAATCCTGCATAGCGCCTTTAGCGGTCTGCAGCGGTCCGCGCATTGGCGAAGAATTCGAGAGGGAAAAGCGCGTGTGGTCGTCGGCACTCGCTCGGCGGTTTTCGCTCCGGTGGAAGACCTCGGACTGGTCATCGTCGACGAAGAGCACGAAACCAGTTACAAGCAAGAAGAAACACCGCGCTACCACGGACGCGACGTAGCGATCGTTCGGGCCAAGGCGGCTGGCGCTGTTGTCGTATTGGGATCAGCGACGCCGAGCCTCGAGTCGCGTTACAACGTCGAGCGCGGCAAATATCGGCTGCTCGAAATGCCCGAGCGCATCGAGCGGCGCCCGCTGCCGGAGGTCGACGTCATTGATATGCGCGCCGAGTTTGTCGAGACCGGCCGGCAGGATCTGTTCTCTCGGGTCCTGCAGGAGGCTATTCGAGAGAAGCTGGACGCCGGCGAACAAGTCATGATGCTGCTCAACCGGCGAGGGTTTTCCGCCTTCGTCGCGTGCCGGCAATGTGGCGAGCGGGTGGAGTGCGAAAACTGCTCGCTGACACTGACCTATCACCGCCGGGATCAAGCCCTCAGCTGCCACTATTGCGACTACTCGCGGCCGGTCCCGTCCGTGTGTCCGAAATGCGAAAGCGAGTACATCTACTTCATCGGAAGTGGGTCGGAAAAGGTGGAGGACTACCTGAGGCGACTCTACCCCCGTGCCCGTATCGCCCGCCTCGACCGGGATACCGCCCGCGGCCGTGCGAGCTACGAAACGATCCTCCAGGGCTTTCGCGAAAAATCATACGACATCTTAGTCGGCACTCAGATGATCGCCAAAGGACACGATATTCCGAACGTTACCCTCGTCGGGGTGGTCTCGGCCGACATCGCTCTTGGGATGCCCGACGTTCGCGCAGCCGAGCGAACGTTTCAACTCCTCACCCAAGTGGCCGGGCGGGCAGGGCGCGGAGAACGTCCCGGCCGTGTCTTTCTGCAAACCCTCAGCCCCGACCACTACGCGATCCGCTTCGCCGCTGCCCAGGATTACGAGGGCTTCTACAAGAAGGAGATCCACTTCCGTCGCATGCTCCACTACCCGCCCATTATCCCGATGGCGACGCTGGTTGTCCGCAGCAAAAAGCTCGAAGAGGCGCTCGCGCTCAGCGGGCGCCTAGGGCGGCACCTACGGCCGTTGCCCGAGGGGGTTCGCATGCTTGGTCCCGCGGCGGCCCCGGTGGTGAAGCTGAAGAAAGATTACCGTTATCAATTTATCTTCAAGGCGCCGGGACGCAAAGTCCTTAGCGGCGTTCTTCACCGGGCCCGCCAATTCGCCGAGGACGACAACTGGCCCGCAACGGCGCTCGTGATCGACGTCGACCCGGTAAATCTGATGTGAGAGCCGGAGGGTAGGGGCGAGGACCGTTTCGACCTGGGGGCTGCGAGGCGTTGACACGCCTACGGATCGAAAGCGAGGCGTGTGCGGGTCGCGGTGTTGCGAACAAAGATGGTGACCCGCTTGTTTTAGCGATCCGTGGGCAGCTGCCAATCTTGAGAAATTGTCTCGGCGATGAGAAAGGTCCGTGGTTGGGTGAACAGTACGGCCGCTCGCTTGTCGCCAGGGTGTTGACCGCTCACTCGCGTTCGCGGCTCTGTTTTGCGGGGGTGCGGGGTCTTCGAGTGACGTGAGTTTGGGCGTGTCGCACGACATTGCCGCACTGCTTCTTGACGGGTGCGCCTGCGAATAGGAATCGCTGATTGTTTCGTCGTCCGGTGGCAGTGGGGGCTCGAGATGGTGTTGCTCGGTACTTTCGGCAGCCCCGAAGAATTCGTCGGGGTCGTCGTCGGGCGGCGGGGGTTCGATGATCTCGGTGCGGTTTTCGTCCCGGTAGATGGTGACAATCGTGGGTTCACCGCCGTATTCGAAGATGACTCGGAACACACGGGGTCCTCGGGTGTCATAGATGCGCTCGAGAGCCTCCAGGCGCGAGACCAGGCGGCGACCACGGGTGCGGATCATCATGTGGTTGACTCCTTGTTCGTTTTCTGGGTCCGTTCGATGGAGGCGAGGCGTTCTTCAAAGTCGTCGATTTCGATGCCGTGGCAGGCGAAACGAAGGGCGGCCTGGACGGCGCTGACGCGGCTGGCGGGGGTGGCCTCGTGGTTTTGCAAGATGGCGTCGAGCGTATCTACGGCGCGATCGGCGACCTGCTGCAGGCGTCCGAGGACTCCGCAGAGGGCCTGGCGGCGGGCGCGGCGGAGATGGGACTGAAAGGCGTCCTGTTTGAGCCAGCGGAAGATGCTGCGCTCCCCGACGGCGGCGAGTTTGGCAGCCTGGGCGACGGATTGGCAGCTGAGCAGGGCGGCGATGGCCCGCTCTTGTTTGATGGTTAAGTCATCAGATTCGTGAGACATAGTAGTGCTCCTTTGCAGTGCTAAGAAAGTCCCGCGGCAGTGCGTGGCGGAAATACGGGGGTCAACCCACCGGAATACTCTTATCCGGGCCCCGTACCAGAATAGGAGGCGGATGGGGGGTTAGCAGAGGTCAGGGGGCGTAAGTTGTTGAAACAAAGAGGAGAAAAATCAGAAAAGTCAGTGACCGGGGTTTGGAGGGATGCTGAAAAGGGCCGGAGAGGCCTGATTTTCGGTGTCAAAATCGTGTCCTAGCGCAAGGGAAACGCCGTCTAGCGAAAGGTAGGAGCGGCCAGTAAGAGGGAGATCGGCCGTTGGCGCGGCCGATTCTTGCCCCACAACCAGGCCCCGCTCGTACCTCAACCAGTCGCCGGTCGCGGAGCGTCGAAGGACCGACAAGAGTGGCGGTCGCTACTGGGATCGACCGCCATACCATGCGCTACGGGATCTTACTTGCGTTCACGCTCCGGAGGCGTTTCGGACCCGCCGCCGGTTATCTTGGAAAGCACCTCGTCAAACAGGTCGGCTTTCTTACTCTTTTTCTTCTTGGCGACGCTCTTTCCGTGCCGGTAGCTGTGGGCGTGAAAACAGGTCCTGCATTCGACCTTGGCCGGCGCCTCATCGACGATCGCCACCACGGAGTGATTCGTCAGCAGACGACACTTCGGGCAGTGGTCGTCAATGATGTCACCCAGGCGGGGTTCGGCCATGGGAGGAGTCCTCGGGAGGAAAAACTCAATTATCGCATACCTGCTTTGGATTGCTCTCAAGCCCTCACACTGTCTGGCGTCGTGTATACTTTTCGGGACCGAACAAACCACCAACATGAAGAACCGCGTTTCGTACGAAAACCTCACACCCCTGTCGTTTCTCGAACGTAGTGCATTCGTATATCCCGACAAGCCCGCGGTGATCTACAACGATCGGGTCTATACCTACGGGCATTTCGAGAAACGAGTGAGGCGGCTGGCGGCCGCTCTGCGCAACTCTGGCGTCAAGAAGGGTGACCGCGTGGCCTTCCTGGCGCCCAACGTCCCACAGATGTTGGAGGCCCACTTCGCGCCCATGCGAATTGGAGCCATCCTTGTAGCGATCAACACTAGGCTTGCTGCCCGCGAGATTGCGTACATTCTGAACCACTCGGGAGCGAAGGTCTTAGTCTTTGATTCGGAGCTGGCCCCGACCGTCCGGGCGCTGCGAAATGAGGTTGCCGATGTCACCAACTACGTCCAAATCGTGGATACGGCTCCGAAAGCCGAGGACATACCCGGTCCCGACTACGAATCTTTCTTAGCCTCGGCTTCTGAAGACGACAGCCCGGCGGAAGCCATTTCCGAGCGCGACAGCATTGCGATCAACTACACGTCCGGTACAACGGGGTTTCCGAAGGGCGTCGAATTCCACGCTCGAGGCGCCTATCTCAACGCGTTGGGAGAAGCGCTCGAGGTCGGGTTGAACCCGGGGAGCGTCTACCTGTGGACGGTACCCATTTTCCACTGTAACGGCTGGTGCTTTACCTGGGCGGTGACGGCGGTTGGTGCAACACACATCTGCCTGCGAAGGGTCGACCCGCCTGAAGTGTATCGGCTGATCAAAGAAAGGGGCGTTACTCATCTGTGCTGCGCCCCGACGGTTCTGACATCACTGTACACTTCGCCTGCGGCCAAGGAGCAGGATCTTTCCGGTGTTACGATCACAACGGCCGGAGCCCCTCCCGCGCCCCAAGTGATCCGTACGATGGAGCAGATGGGCGCGCGTGTCCACCACGTATACTTCCCCACCGGCTCCAGCCCGCGCGATGTGTAGCGGTAGGGCTTGAACTTGGGATTGATCCTCATTTCGTCATAATCGCGGCTCACTCCCAGAAAGATCGTGCCGTTTTCCACCCTCGGCGCGGGGGCCGAATCGTAAGCCCAGGTGAGAATACCATTCTTTCGAAAGTCGATAATTTGCAGCTTGTAGTAGGGGCCGGTCCCGAGGCCGCGCGAGATGACGACGTACTCGCGCTCGGGATCGGCATCGAGCGCCTCAAAGCCCTTAATGAGAGGACGCTTGATAAAAGTCGACGGCACCAGAACCGGCCCCCAAATCTTGACCCGAACTTCCTGCGCCGTCTCATCCCGACCCTGCCCGGCGACGACCCATTGACCCTCAACCCGAACTCGAATGTCTCGGATCGGCTCGCGCTCCCAGCCGGCGGGCCCTTGGGCAAATAAACAGCCGGCCACGAACAGCGATCCCCAAACAATCCGCGCTCTCAAGCCTTGTAGCATCCGTCACCCGACCGCATCATCTCGTCCCACGCAACCTCGCGGCGCAACGTCACCGCCATCGATCCCAAAATCGCCGCCACCGTACACGGTCAAGAACTGGCTCTCAAGGGGAGGTCCTTTTTGCGGAGTGCTCTCGAACGGTAGTGGAGCGGTAAACCTTGGATGGGAGAGGGTTCGCCAATGCTGGATCTGGAACGTTAACTTAATCCTCTGCCGTTGGCGTTTTGTGCCTCTACTCTCCAAACACTTCGGTTCCGACAGAACCTCCCGCGTTCATCGCCAGGTTGCCGCCGTCCATCGGAATCACCGCGCCTGTGATCCAGGAGGAGGCATCGGAAGCCAGAAACACAGCCAGCCCCTTGATGTCATCCGGCGCCCCAAATCGGCCCGCGGGTAGGCCGCTGAGAAAACGGTCTTTGATGAGAGGATCGGAGTCGATTCTTGCTCGCAGGCCGGGGTTGAGAACCTGGGCGGGTAAGATCGAATTGACGCGCACGCCGCGTCCGCTCCATTCGGTACTTAACTCACGCGTCATTTGGACTACCGCCCCCATCGCCATGCTGTAAGCAATGTGACCGCGACCAAGCGCTGTGACACTCGCCAGAGAACCGAGATTGACGATACTTCCTTTCCCGGCGGCCAACATACGGCGCCCCGCTTCCTGGCAACAACAGAAGCGTCCGTAGACCAAATTACGCCACGTCCATTCGACCTCGTCCAGCGAAATGTCTTCGGGTTTCTTGCGCACCCCCTCGCCCGCGATATTGGCAACGAAGTCAACGCGACCGAACTCGTCGTCGAGCCGCGCGAACACCGAACGAATCTGTTCGGGTTGAGAGACGTCGCAGATCACGGGCAGTGCTCGCCGTCCGAGCGATTCGATTTCGCCCGCGGTCGCCTGGACGCCATCTTCGTTGATGTCCGCCAAGACGACGTCGGCGCCTGCTTCCGCTACCGCCATCGCGGTCGCCTTGCCCATGCCGCTCGCCGCGCCCGACACCAGTGCAACACGGCCTGACAGATCAAACATGTTCGTATCCTTCGTCATTCGTTATTGACCATTGGCGAACGGGCCGCGTCATCCCGCCCGAGCCCTTAAGCCTGAATCTCCGATCGGCCCGAATTCAGGCGCGTGCACGTTACTACCAGTTCAGTAGTCCAGGCTTTTGCTTTTCCCAACCAGCGTCAGACGGGAAGACTGTCTTCATGTCGATTTTCTGAATGTCGCCATCGAAAAACGGGCTGACGGTATCCCTCCATTGAAGGAAGTGTGGGGCTTTGACGTGGGCCTGGAAAGCGTCTTCGTCGCGGTAGACTTCGTGGAGGTAGAATCGCGAAGGGGTTTTTGCATCTTGGTGCATATCGAACCGAAAACATCCCGGTTCATCGCGCGTCGCACCTTGTGCGTCTCCAAGGCTGGCTTCTTTGAATTCCCCAATGTGCTCAGGCTTGACGTTGATCGTGACAAAGATCGAGTACATGTTGTCCCCTCGGCGGTACTTTCAGGCTTCGTTCGTTTGCGGCTGGGATCTTCGGTGACTCAAAGAAGCCCGCCTATGGCCTCCTCAAGGCTTTGCTCGGATCTAGTATACCTACAGCAACGTGCGCCGCTCCAGCCTAGAATGAGAGCAGCCTTATGACCCTCGAAGACTCGGTCGAAATCCGTACGGCACCCGACCGTATATTCGACTTCTTCGAGCACATGGACCGAAACTATCAGTCTTGGCATCCCGACCACGTTGTGTTTAAGTGGGTCGAGGGTAGTTCCCTCAAGGAAGGCGCCGTTTTCTACTTCGAAGAGTACATTGCCGGCAAGCTGCTAAAGAAAAGAGTCCGCTTCACGAGGATCGAAGCCGACAAGCATATCGAGTTTGCGCCCACGTTCTGGCTCCTCCGACTGTTCCTGCCTCGGTTTGTTTTTCACATCGACGTCGATGGCGACCGCTGCAAGTTCGCGGCCCGAATCCGTATTCGTATCGGTCCTCTGGCCAAGCGCTTGCACCAGAGGGAGTTCGATGCCGTCCGTCAGCACATGCGAGAGGAGGGACAGAACTTGAAGCGCCTGCTTGAGGGCAGCCGGTAACCACCGGATGCTGAGCCGCCCAACCATGCGGTCCATGTTGCCCAGGACCCCGGGCCCTAAAAGCAAAGTCCAGGCGCTCTGTTACTGCTTGGTAATCGTTTCGTCGAGATTCAGGATGAGGCTGGCCAGGGTTGCATAGGACGCCAGCTCGGCGACTTCGAGGGCCTGATTGCGCGGATATTCTCCCTCGCTTACTAGCTTCAGCGCCGCCGTCCGATCGGTCTGGTAGCGGTCGAAATGGTGGTGGAAACCTTCTACCAGAACTTGCATCTCTTCTGCCGTAGGTTCGCGGGCCGTCGCCAATCGGTAGCCGAACGAGACACGTTCCCGCGGCGTCGCGCCTCCCTCCGTGATCATTCTTTCCGCCAGTAAGCGCGAGGCTTCGACGTAGGTGACGTCGTTCATCAAATTCAAGGCTTGCAGCGGCGTATTCGTTCTGGTCTGGCGGACGTTGCAAGTGTCGCGGAGCGCGGAGTCAAATGTCACCATCGCGGGCGGTGCGGCCGTCCGTTTCCAAAAGGTGTAGAGGCTGCGACGGTAGAGGTTGTCGCCCTCATCACGGCGGTACTCTTGGCCCGCGAGCTCCTTCCACAGACCGGGCGGCTGGTAAGGTCTCACGGATGGTCCTCCAACATCGTCAACAAGCAGGCCGGCTATGGCGAGCGCTTGATCGCGAACAGTTTGTGCCGGCAAGCGAAAACGGGGTCCGCGAGCCAGCAGGCGGTTGTCGGGGTCCTTCTCAGCGAGGAGCGGCCTCGCGTTGGACGATTGCCGATACGTCGCGCTCGTTACGATCACTTTCTGAAGGGCTTTGACGTCCCAACTGGAACCGATGAACTCGGTAGCAAGCCAATCGAGAAGCGCGGGATGGGTCGGCCATTCTCCTTGTGAACCGAAGTTTTCGGCTGTTTTCACCAGGCCGGTGCCAAAGTGCATTTGCCAGAAGCGATTGACCGTTACTCGGGCGGGCAGTGGGTTTTGAGGATCGACGAGCCAGCGGGCGAAAGCCAGACGGTTCTTCTCTTGGGCTTCGGGTAGTGGCGTGAAGACCGCCGGCACGCCAGGCGTGACCTTTTCACCGGGGCTGTCGTAAGCGCCGCGGTTGAGCTGAAAAGTCTCCCGCTGCGGTTCGAGCTCCCGCATGACCATGACCGTCGGGAAGCTGTCCCAGAGTTGTTCCCGTTCACGTTGCAGCTCGACGACCTGGCGCCAGGCTTGCCGAATGTGGTCCGGGGCGTATTGGTCGAGAAAGCAATGCCGTATCTTGTCGGATTGCGCCTGGGTTCTTTTCTCGGGAGCGAGTTCGGCAATCGTGCTAATGGATTCTTTCGTCGAGACGACGGCCGCTTGGCGCGGAGTGAGCACGGCTTGGTAGACACGGACGTCGTCGATGTGCCCTTGGAAACGCGGCCTCGGAAAGCCGCTGGCGCCAATCCGCAGGGGTTGCTTTTGTTGAATAGGGTTGTTGATGCCGTCGAGTAGATGAGTCAGTTTTTGGGACTGGCCGTTGACGTAGACCCGAAACGCGGTCGGTACTCGGGTGCCGTCGTAAGTCACCAAGACATGATGCCATTCGTTGAGGGGCAGGGCGTCCTGGGTTTCCGCGCGGACACCGTCATCGATCCAGCGCTGCGCGAGGTTGATCTGGATCCTGCCGCCGTTTAGGTACAGCCCGTATCCGGTTTCACCCTCCTCTCCTTCGGCCGCTCGCGACACGATGACGCCGTCCGGCGCCTTGGGGTAGATCCAAGCGGCCAGCGTGAACTTGTCGGTGTAGCCGAAGTTCGCAACGTCGCCCGCGTTGATGAAACGCTTGCCGTCAAAACTGGCCGCCTCACCGAACGGTCCGGGAACGAAACGGGGTTGGCCGTCTTCCAGTCGGGAATGCACAGGCTTTCCCCCGTAGGTGCCGGCGATGTCACCGTCGAGCTGATGGTGAACCATTAGTTGGTCACGCAGCAACCAGTCGACTCGGGCGGAATCACGCAAAAACGTTTCCCAGACCTTTTGCGCCGCGTTCAGCTCGGACTCCAGTTCCGCAAACTCTTGTTCCGAGGCAGCAAGTTTCTCGTCGAGTTCTGCTAGTTGGGTTTGCTGGTCGGATGTGGGGGCTTTTACGAACGGCGGTGAGTTGCCGTACTTAAAAGCTTTGCCGCGTTCGGGAATGTTGTTGAAGTGCGCAAAGACTTCGTAGAACTCTTTTTGCTTGATGGGATCGTACTTGTGGTCATGGCAACGCGCACAACCCATCGTCAATCCCAGCCAAACGGTCGAGGTCGTTTCGACGCGATCGACCACGTTCTCGACCAAGTACTCCTCGGGAATGATCCCGCCTTCTCCATTTTGCCTGTGGTTGCGGTTGAACCCGGTGGCGATGATCTGGTCGAGCGTTGCATTGGGTAGCATGTCGCCCGCTATCTGTTCAACGGTGAACTGATCGAAAGGCATATTAGCGTTAAAGGCATGGATGACCCAATCGCGCCAACGCCACATGTGCCGCTCGGAATCGGTTTGATAGCCGCTGGTGTCGGCGTACCTAGCAGCGTCCAACCACTCAACGGCCATTCGCTCGCCGTATTTGGTCGACCGCAGCAATCGATCGACGAGTTTTTCGTAGGCGTTCGGCGAATCGTCGCTTAAGAAGTCATCGACCTCGGAGAGCGTGGGAGGAAGTCCCGTTACGTCGAGCGTCACTCGCCGGATTAAGGTCGCGCGATCCGCCTCATCAGAAGGGGTCAATCCCTCTCGTTCCAGGCGCGCAAGGACGAAGTAGTCGATCGAGTTGCGCGGCCAGTCACGGTTTTCAACCGCTGGCATCGTGGGACGCTTAGGGACGATGAATGACCAGTGGTTTTGCCACTTGGCGCCCTGCTCGATCCAGCGCCGGATGGTGTCGATCTCCCGCTCGGTGAGCTCGTCCTTGCCGGAGTAGGACGGCGGCATGCGCTGGGCTGCGTTGTCGGAGCTAACGCGGCGGATAATTTCGCTTCTCCCGGGCTCCCCGGGCACGATGGCGAAGCGGCCTCCCAGATCGGCTAGGGCACCGGCTTCGGTGTCCAAACGCAGTGGACTGAGCCGGGTTGCCTTGTCAGGGCCGTGGCAGGTGAAGCACCTGTCCGAGAGGATTGGCCGTACGTCGCGATTGAACTCGACGACGCTCGGCCCGGAGTCTTTCGCGCCGGCCTGTGCCGACCCACAAAACGAAACGGCGGTCACGAGAGCGAAGGCAAAACAGGGAATCCGGCGATGGCGATGCAGGAGCATCTTCGTGGGTGCGGGGACAAGCACGTGGGAGAGTGTCTGGCCAGTCGGGTCGCTCGCTGATCTGAATCCAGCGGCCCCCCGGTTCATTCGCTTGGGGTGCCTGTCCCTCCCGTCTCCACTAGATTATACGCCAGCCGGTGAAGTCTGGCCGTGGATAGAGACTCCCGTCTGCTCTGCTAGGCTGGAATTTCGCCTACCTTGCAAGATGCAGCATTTACCTGGCCATATGAGAACTTGGGCGGTGCTGGGAGTCCTGACGTTTTTGAGTTGTTTCCCTTTGGGAGCGGAAGATTGGCCGCAGTGGCGTGGACCTACCGCCAACGGTATCTCGGGTGAGAAGGAGATTCCCACAAAGTGGAGTCGCGAAGAGAACATTTCTTGGAAGACACGCCTGCCGGGCTGGGGTGCATCCACACCGATCGTGTGGCAAGGCCTGGCAGTTGTGACTTCCCAGGTTGGTGATGGGCTGCTTAAGGACGGAGGAGGGCCCGAGTTTCGGGGCGCTTCGGTCGCCCGCAGGACAGGCCAGCGGGATGGAGTCGATTTTGTTGTTCAGACCTTCCATGCCGCAAGCGGGAAGTTGGCCTGGGAGTACCGTCTTCCAGCCGAAGGTTCGCTGACTCCCGTTCATGCCAAGAACAACTTGGCCAGCTCCAGTCCGATCACGGACGGCGAGCTGGTTTACGCCTGGTTTGGAACGGGTCAGCTTTTGGCGTTGACCATGAATGGCAAGCTCGTGTGGAAAAGGCACTTGGGGAAGGATGTCGGCCCTTTCGATATTCGTTGGGGTCACGGCAGTTCGCCCATGCTTTACCAAGACTCACTCATCCTACTGTGTGACCACCCACCGTCTTCGTACTTGCTGGCACTCGACAAAAGAACCGGCAGGCGGACCTGGATGCACGACCGAGGAGACGGCTTTCGTTCATACACTACGCCCTTCCTGGTCGAAGGACGACAGGGAGACGAACTGATAATTAACACGAACCGCCACATCGAAGCGGTGGACCCGACGACTGGAAAAACGCTCTGGAAGGCGGACGAGCCCAATCAGGTTCCGGTCTCAACGCCCGTCCAGCACGACGGGATTGTCTACTCGAGCCGAGGACACCGTAGCGGCCCTTACCTAGCCATTCGCGCAGGTGGGGAGGGGAACGTTTCGGAATCACATGTTAAGTGGAGGGTTGCGACGGGTGCGCCCTACGTTTCATCTCTTCTCTATTACCAAGGGCTGCTCTACATGGCGACGGAGCGGGGCATCGTGACATGCATAGAAGCCGAGAGCGGCGAAATTGTGTGGCGCGAACGCCTGCAAGGTGTCTTCAGTGCCTCGCCGGTCGCTGCCGACGGGAAAGTCTATTTGACGAACGAGGCTGGAGAGACTTTCGTGCTCGCAGCGGGCAGGGAGTTCAAGATCCTCGCCCGCAATCCCCTCGGCGAACGGACGGTGGGATCACTCGCGATCTCTAACGGGCGCATCTTCCTCCGCACAGACGATCACCTGTTTTCGATCGGCAAGGAAGATTGACTTGGGTGGGGGACAGGATTGGGGACAGGCTTTCGGGGAGAGTCGACTCTCTTCAGGCAACGGCCCCGGCTAGGCAGACGATGTCTCGCTTGGTTGCCTGTCCCTGCCGGAACTCTGTCCCCATCGGAAGTCAACTACTTTACAATCGGACGAATGCCTTCGTCAAAAGGAGCGTAACGCTATGGCATCTTTCACGCAGCGATTGGTCGGAGCCGCAACGCTGAACGTCCACACGTATGAAGAAGTCGAGAGAGACGCGACAGCCATGGGCCAGGCGATTGGGGTGGTGATCCTCTCCAGTTTGGCCGCCGGCATTGGGAATATCTGGCGCGGTGGCCCCGGGGTTTTGGCCGGGGTAGTTGGCGCGCTGCTCGGCTGGTTGGTCTGGGCCTTGGTGACCTACCTGATCGGCACGCGGCTGCTTCCTGAATCGCGGACGCGGGCTGACTGGGGCCAGCTGCTGCGCACAACAGGGTTTGCCGCGACTCCAGGCATCGCGCGCGTTTTCGGAATCATTCCCCTGCTGGGTTGGCTCGTGCTCGGCGTCGCCAACCTGTGGATGCTCGCTGCGTTTGTTGTGGCGGTGAAACAAGCGCTTGATTACAGGAGCACAGGGCGCGCTATAGGCGTGTGCCTCATTGGCTGGGTGGCCAACGGCGTGATCTTTCTGTTTTTGCGGTTCTTTATGTGATGAGGGGCCAGGCGGGGAGCGTGCGCGGGTTGATCAGGCCGACCGCGAGGAGAGGTGGTTAGAACGTTGGGCCGGGAGCCGGGGCGCTAGGCGTCGTAAAACTGTACTCTCCGGAAAGAGAAGGATGAATTCAGATTCACACGAAAAGAAGAGAAGCAAACGGCGAGGTCGTGGCGTCAAGATCGCAGGCAGCGCAGTGGGTACGCTCGTTGGCTTTGTCGTACTTCTCACCTTAATCGGGTATTTTTTACCGAGCCAAGTGCATTTGGTGAATACCAGCTTGACGCTGGAGGCGTCCAGCGCGGAGCTGTTTCCCTTTTTCAATAGCCGCGCCGGCCAACAACGGATGTGGACTCAAGCATGGCACCGCAATCTCCGCGGCCAAGGATTCCCGCCGATGGAAATCGTCGACCTAGGAGGGCCGGACGCCGGCGCCGGAACCAGGCTTGGCTTCTTCCCCGATGGGAAGAGGCTCGGATCCATCGGTGGGGCTATCGCTTCGATCGCTCGCGGCAAGGGCGTGATTGTGGAGAGTGAAGCGGCCCGTAAGGTGGTCTACGAAATCGATTTCGGGGTCGTGGTGGCGCGGCGCACTATCGATTTGGAGACTCTGGACGAAAACACCACTAAGGTGCGCTGGGCGGAGACGCTGCAGATCACCAATCCGCTGATGCGATACCTAGGTTTGCTGGTCAACTCGTCGATCAACGAGAACTTCAACGACGTGCTGGCAGCGCTCGAAGAGGCCGCCCAAGCGGACCGCGGCATGGACCGATGAGTCGCTGGTGTCGGCGACCGTACTATTGAAGGCCACGTCTAAAGTACGAGAGGCGACGGATCTCCCCACTTGCCGGCGAACACGAACTCGCTTAGGGGCTTTCGCTGCCTCGGCGTGAGATCGCGCTCCTTCAAAGCATCCGGCAGGCTCGCGGGGTCTGCCTTGTATCCGATTGCAAGCGCTGTCCAGACCTCAGAATTCTCCGGTATTTGGTATAGCTCGCGCGCCTTGTCAGGAAGTATGCCGATCATCTGATGGACCGACAGGCCCCGGGCGGTTGCCTCGACTAATAGGTTTCCAGCGGCAAGGCCGAGGTCGTGAACAGCGGCCCGGTTCTCTTTGTTGTTCCGCGAGAATCTCAGACTCACGACACCCAGCGCAAGCACGGGTGCGGCCTTCGCCCACGCCTGATTCGGCTCGACCAGACAGGAGAGGAGTCGGGCGAACTCTTCAGGGTTTTCTCTCGTCGCAACAACGTAGCTCCAAGGCTGTTCGTTATAAGAGGACGCTGCCCAGCGAGCCGCCTCGAACAGAGAACGGAGGTCGGCCTCGGCAACCGTCCGATCTTCGAAGCCATAGGGACTCCACCGTTCCGCAAGAAGGTCGTGAATGGGATAGTTCGTCGCTGCTCTCTTGTCACTCATGATTCTCTCCTCCTGTTTCTGTGATGCCTAACCAATATTAGACTATGGTCTTCTGCCTCGCCGCCTTCCATGGCCAAGACGCGCGTCGGGCTCAACTGGCAGCGCCGAAGGAACAAACGGTGAGGCCCTCCTGGCTGATCACCTAGGCCGCCAAAAAACTCGGGATCGGGTACAGGCGACCAGGACGGATTGACCGGTCAATAGCGGCGTTTCGCTCGCCGCGGGCCTTTCTCTGGTGGCCGATCGCTCGGGGCGCCTGTCCCCTGCTTCCCAACCAATAAGTCGGGTACAGGCACCCCGGAGATGTCTTCTTTCTCAAGAGCGAACACTCGCTAGAGGACGACCCGGCTAAGCAGACGGTTTGGCGTTTGGTTGCCTGTCCCCCGCCACCCACGTCACAAATTCTAGTAGTCCAACAGGTGGGTGAATTTGATGAACAGGGCGCGAGAGACGGTGCGCCGTTTGACATCGTGGGGATCAAGAAAGTCCCGTGTGGCTGTACCGGTGTTGAAGACGACGAAGAGCCCCGTACTGGATGTCGAGAGCAACCCCAGCCGGAGGTTGTGAGCGATCTCGTTAGTGACGCTGTTGTACTGGCTAAAGGTTTGGAAAAAGCTCTTGGGTGTGAAGGACCAGTTGAAGCGCAGCCCGACAAGGTCTGTGTTGAAGTTGCCTATGGGGAGCTCGATGAAATTGCGGACCCAGCTTCCGGTCCACGTCAGGTTGCTGCCGTGTCGATACCCGCCTCGAAAATTCAGTGTGCGGATAGTTCCGTCGTAGAAGCTTCCTAAAGCCGCGGTGCCCCCTAGGAAGACCGGCGCGCTCGGATCGGTCCCGAAGTTGGCGATGAGTTCGTCGAACTGGTAGCGGCCCGGGGCGATAGAGATGTCAGGGTGGATTTCGAACGGCTCGTCCAGGCGCTCGAAGTTACGGTTCCAGGCCAGCCCAAGGCGTCCGCCGTCCTGTAATCGGGATTCGACATGGTAGTGCTCGAAGCCCGACTCTTTTGCATTCGTTCCCAAGGTGTACCAGTTCTGACCGGAAAAATGCGGCTCGAGGCTGCGGATGCGACTGGCGTTAGGGTAGTGGGTAAAGCGGTAGAAGTAATTCGCTTTACGGAAACCAACGCGGCGCACAAAGCCAACTTCGGGGTTGAAGTTTTGACCGACCTCAAGGTAGCCAAGTCTGAATTCGTGGCGTGAATTGTCGTACTGAAAGCGGCTGGAATACACCTGGTCGCTGCCTTCGAGGCCGGGAGTCTCGCTCTTGGCGACGTAGTTGAACCAATTGGCGAACTTACCGAGACCGATGTTGGCATCGGCCCCATAGGTGCGATTGAAGCGAGGTGCGTCTTCGAAATCCGTGGTCGCCTCACGGCTCACGCCGATCAGTCCAATAGAAGAGCGATTGGGCAACTCCCGGCTAACGCGTGCGACGCTGTAGTTGTTCGCGGGAGCCGCGCCGTCGACCGAGCGGGTCTGCATGTTTAGCAGGCCGAGTTGATAGGGCCCGATTTTGCCGCTGACGCGCGCTCCGGCATCGATGGGCACGGGATTACGGTCTTCGTCGAGACCGATTCGTCGGGAAAAGAAGATCTCCACTTCTCCGGGACTGCCGAACTCGAAAAAGCCAGCGTTCTCCAGAAAAAAGGGACGCTTCTCGGGGAAGAACAAGTCAAAGCGAGTCAGATTGACCTGTTCATCATCCACTTCAATCTGGGCGAAATCGGTGTTGAAGGTTGCGTCGAGGGTGAGACTCGGTGTGAGGCTGTATTTCAGATCGAGCCCCGCGTCGCGTTCGAACCTGGACTGATTTTCGGTGCGGCGATAGTCCTGCGAAAAACCTCCCAGCACGTAGGAAAGAAGCTTCAGATTGCGGTGCGTGCGCGTTTCCAGGCCGGAAAGCGACCCGGCCACGCTGATCTGCGTGAAGCGGAATGCCCGCGAGATGGGAGACCAGAAGGAGCGTTCGTTCCTTCTGCGCAGGTTGCGCATGATGTTTAGGCCCCAGACCGGTTCGCCGGGTTTGTAGCGCAGGGTGCGGAAAGGGATGATCAGTTCGCTTTCCCATCCGCGCTGAGTGATTTGTGAGCGAACCTGCCACACGCCATCCCAGTTGAGATTGAAGGCGGAGGCGCCCCCCCGTTGAGCCCCTCCTACGCCTCCGGCACGAGCAGGCCCGCCGCCTGATCCCCGGGTTTGTCCGGCCTTGGAAACCTGGGCATCGAACTCAATGCCGGTGGGGCTTGTTCCGAAGATAAACGCATTCTGGCCGTCGTTAAACGTGTCAAGTAGAATCTGAACCGAGTCGGTGTCACGGAGAGAGGCGTCGCGGCGATTCTGGGTGACAACGATATTCTCCGGTTGGGAGTCGAAACAGATGATAGCGATGTAGAGGTTGCGGTCGTCGAAGCCAATGCGGACTTCGGTTCTCTCGGCCGAGAGTTCGCCTTCATCGGGGTTCTGTTGGACGAAATTGGTCGCCGCGTCAAGTTTCTGCCAGAGCGGTTCGTTGACGAGTCCGTCGAGCACGGGTGGCTGCTCGAGCCTGTGGGCCCGCAAGTCGGGAAGGACTTGGGGTTCGGACGGCTGTGAGAAAAGTGGCAGCAACGGAAGCAGCAGCATTCCAGCGAGGGCTGCCAGGGGGTTGAGGTTGCCTTGGGAATGCGGCCGCTTTCGGAGATGGCTGGGATCGAGCGGGCCTCGTACTTGTTGCTTCATGTCGACGTCAGACCGCGACGATCAGTGCTCTCTAGATGGTGACAGAGCTCGGTTAGACGCGAAAGGAAATGGGTTACTTTTGAAGGGCGTACGGGATTGGTTGCGGGGGCGGGATTTGAACCCGCGACCTTTGGGTTATGAGGGCAGTTCAGGTTGTTTCCGTGGTCTACGTGGCGTTGCAAACTGTTGATTATAAAAGATCGGCGCTAAGTCACGCTAGACCAGATTTACTTGCTGAGTCGGGAGTATCCGGATAGTTTCCTGAAAGCCTGGGAACGGATGGTAGAATAGGAACGTGAGCAGCAAGCTCAAGGAACGGCTCAAGAAAACCGCCAAGCCACCTTCCAAACCTGCGAGAAGCGATGTCGATCGAGGTATCGCCGAAGGGCTGGAAGACATCCGTGAAGGGCGTATCGACGGACCCTACGCGGATGCCGATAGCTTTCTTAAGGCGCTTCATAGAGACGCAGCTCTCCACGCCAACAACAAGCGATAGTTCTTCGCTTACTTCGTTTTTGAGGTCCCTAAGCACTCCCGCGCCAGTCAAGAAATAGGAGTGTGTGATGAAGATCTATCGCACCAAGCGGCTGGTGAACAGCTACGCCAGCGCGCCGCCTGAAGTGCAGCGGGCTTTCGACAAGCAATTGCGACTGCTGTTGGATAACCTGCAACACCCGTCGCTGCGGGCGAAGAAGTATGACGAAGTGAACAACGTTTGGCAGGGCAGAGTGAACCGGGATTGGCGATTCTACTTCAAGATTGAGGGCGATGCGTACTACATCATCGACATGACGCCGCATCCGAAATGAGCACAGCCCGGGCCGGCGAGCGGCGAGCCAATCATCTGAACAGATCGTGTGCTGCATGTCGATGTCAGATCACGACGACCCGTGCCCGCTGGGTAGTGACAGAGCTTGGTCGGCTCCGTACAGGAAAGACTCGGATAGGGTCATCCATCCAAAACCCCCACTACTTTTCTGGGCCAGTGCGGTACCCACCAAGCCCGTTTCTAAGCTCGAACTGACACAAAAACTGACACAATCCGGCTTCTTGGGTGCTGCGGATGGTAAGTCCGGAGGGGACGTAACTGCCTTATTCTGAAAGGACTTAGAGGTTGGTTGCGGGGGCAGGATTTGAACCTGCGACCTTTGGGTTATGAGCCCAACGAGCTACCAGACTGCTCCACCCCGCAGGTTTATGGTATCGGAAGGTGTTATGGGCCGTCAAATTCTTTGCCGGCGCCGCGGTTCAAACTGAGATACTTCGCTGCTCCGGGAAAAGCAGTTCGGAGCCGGAGAATGAGATTGGGGTGGTACGATGGTTGGGCTAAAAAGTGGCCCTCGAGAGGCGTGTCCTCAACCCGGCAGTCATGACGAGTTTCGTTAGGGCCTTAGGTGCGACCACTTCGCAGGCAAGGAGAACGAGATTGTGAAAATCACCCGTATCGATACTGCTCTATATCGTTTTCCTCCTGACCGCGAAATCACCGACGCCATTCAACAAGTGGAGTCAATGGAGATCATTGCAGCAACGCTTCACACCGACGAGGGAATCTCAGGTTTGGGCCTTACCTACACAATCGGGCGCGGAGGTCGGGCCACAAAAAAGCTGCTCGACGACGACGTGGTGCCGCTGATTCTCGGCGAGGATGCCGCCGATATCGAACGCCTTTGGGAGAAGATGTGGTGGGCTCTTCACTGGGTGGGGCGCCAGGGGTTGTTTTCGCTGGCGCAGTCAGCCGTAGACATTGCGTTGTGGGACATCAAGGCGAAGCGGGCTCAGCAGCCTCTTTTCAAGTTTCTGGGGGCTTCTAGGTCCAGGATTCCCTGCTACGACACCGACGGCGGCTGGCTGAACCATACCGAGGACGAGCTGGTCCGCAACTCCTCTCGCCGCGTCGAGGAGGGGTTTTTCGGCGTCAAGATCAAGGTCGGCAAGGAGAAGCGGTCCGAAGACGTGGCTCGCCTTCGCGCTGTCAGGAAGGCCATTGGCGACGACATGAAGCTCATGGTTGATGCCAATCTTCACTGGACAGCCTGGGAAGCCATTGCGCGGGCTCGTTTGTTCGAGGAGTTCGGGATCTTTTGGTTAGAAGAACCGATAGAGGCGGACGACGTTGCGGGCCACCGCCAGTTGTCCCGCAGCACGGGTATACCGATCGCTGTCGGTGAAAACCTCTACAACCGACATGCTTTCAAGGATTACTTGGATCGCGAGGCTGCCTCGATTCTACAGCCGGACGTCGCTCGGGTCGGTGGGGTCACTGAATGGTTGCGCGTTGCCAACACGGCCCACAGTTTTAACACTGTCGTTGTTCCACATTTCCTGATGGAGTTGCACGTCCATCTGGTGTGCGCGGTCCCCAACGCCATTCTGCTGGAACATTTCCCGTTCCTGGACCGCTTCGTGGAAGATCCCGTGCGAGTGGAACAAGGCTACGCGTATCCGACGGAATCGCCCGGGCACGGAGTACGTTTTACCTCCCAGGCTGCGGAGGAGCACCGGGTGGAGTCGAGTTCGTGGATGGCGGATTAGCCGCGCCGTTCGGCGGCGTAGATTCTCCCGAAAGCACGCTAGGGGCTTCCAACAGCGGAGGCAAGTTGGGCACCTCGCCGGGTCCGGCATCTTCGACATAGTCCACGCCGTCAAACGTAATGGAGTAACGTCCGGCGTCGGTCGACTGAACCAATGATTTGCCCCTAAGGTACCAGAGCGTAAACTCCAATTGTTCGCGCGGGCACCCGAGCATGTCTTCGAGCTCGCGGAGCGACACGCCCGGCTTATCCGGCTGGCGCTTCCTCTTGGTATAGAGGATCATCAGCAGGCCCCAGCGCTTGCGTTTCTCTTCGTCGTATCCTTCGGCATCCTCTGGTCGGCTGAAGATCTTCCAGCGTAGGGACTGCGAGGCTCGGTGTTTAACATCGTACGCTGCCCTCTTTTCCGGGTCCCTGATCACATGGTAAGCCTGAAGTACCAGCCGGAAGGCGGGTTCGCTACCTGTGTCGGTGTTGTCGGGGTGGTAGCGATGGGCCAACATGCGATACGAACGTTGGATGGCTTCGAAATCTGCGTTCGCGCTCAGCTGCAGCGCCTCGTAATAGTCGACAAAGGAGCTGTCCACAGTAGGGTCTGCGCGATGTGGATTGCCGCCGTTGGGCGTGCCGTTTCGATCGGTGTCATGATCTCCATCGAGAGTCTCATTCACATCCGCTTCGTCAAACGCGAATCCCACGCGATAGGCGTTATCATCCAGCAGACGGCAGTTCATAACGGGGGCGCACCGCCGCTGATACCTAGTAAGCGGTGCGGAGAAGAACCGGCTTCGCAACACGACCGGAACTCCCACCTCCAAAGGGGAAGTCGTATCCGCACCGCAACCGAAGTCACTGAGGTCAGCCAGCTTGGCAACGATGGTCTTGGACCGACCGGGCTGCTCGGCAATGTCAATCTCGATTCCATTGACCACGTCCTTCTTGCGACGTGGTTTCCGTCGCCGCTCAGAGTTTGGTGCCATGTCTTATTCTCCCGATCTCGTCCCGGAAGGTAATCTACAGCAGGGCTCGAAATTGCAGGGACGGGAGATCTTGCAGAGGAAAACTGGCGTTGGAGACTTGGAAACGCGCGGTGGGTGCCAAGCTACGGGGTCCGCAACCACCGGCGTTTCCAGGGGTCTTCCACACCAGGCAACACTCCGTCCTATCTGTTGTTTACTTACACCGAAAGGCGCTCACTCGTCCATGGACAATCAGTTTGAGTTCAGGGATGCAAAAGTCCTGGTACCGAAGTACGGCTACATTGGTACAAACGTTGGGATAAGGTGGAAGTGATTATCTAACAACGATTTACTTGGCCTGGCTCTCCGATCCCTGAGCGTCTAAGGGTGCGGCGACCCTGCGGTTTCGTCCAACAGGAGTAGTGGAGAGGAGAAAATACCTGCGGTTTCCTGTTTGAGATCTGACGCAAACCCGCCGGAGTTCCGTGTGAAGGTCCTTCGAAAGGTCCGGTGCCACTCTCCGGCTTCGAAGACCGCTCGCTAATCCCCCGAACCGGTTGCGGCGGCAGCAACAGGTTTTGGAATAACCTTCAGCAAGATCGGTTCAGCCGCGAAGGAGTTTTGAAGCGGTGAGCGGGTTTGTATGCTGCCAGCCAGGTGAATCCACTGCTCCAGTGGCCTCGCTTGCGGCAGAGCCTTGATGTGAAAAGTGCGGCTCTCTTCTTGCGCAGGGATTGCAACAGCACTGAGGCCGATCTCGGGAATGTCGATATGAGGTGGCAGATTCCGCACATGTACCTGTACCCGGCCGCCAAAGCCGTTTTTCCGGACTGCGCTCACGGTGATCTCGATATCTTCACCTGGCGCAAGGACGATCTCCCGAGCGTTGGCAACAAGTTTGACGTCAGCGGCAGGAGAAAGGGCGATGAATTTAAGGTTGTCCTCGGGTGTGGCCCAGCGAGTAACCTGGCGTTCGGCGATACGAGCCGTGGCCTTGACTTTGAAAGGGACCGCGCGGTCCAGCTCAGCGTCGGGATGGGCGGCGACAAGCAGGGTCGTCGATGCCTGACCAGGTGGGATGAGACCTTCGGTTGCGGTTACACCGGGGGGGAGGTCTTCAACGGTGACGTGGATGGGTCCCTCGAAGTCATCCATGCGGGATGCCAGTACCGCTATCGGAATCTGCCCTCCACGCGGGACGTTCGGATTGCGCGGCTCGACCAGCAGCCGAAAGTCCGGCCTCGGGCGGCGCAGCGTCAGCCGGTAGGGGTAGTCCTCGCCACCCCCGCCATGTACGTCCTGGAGCCGAACAATGTAGGAGCCGGCGGCGCGAGCTGTAAAGTGCAGTCGTGAGTCACTGCCATACCCGGGCCCCCCATCGTCGTTAGCATAGTACAGCCGAACGAGAGGCAAACCGTTGGAGGCAAACTTCTCACCCGGGCCGTGCATTTGCACTTTGTAGACTGGAGTGTTCATCGCCTGACCTTCGCAGGAAGTTCCGAAAAAGGCGAGCCTTTGCGCGGAGCGGCCGAAGGGGCTGCTTCGCCCAGCGTTTGTGGGGGGAAACGAGGCAAAGGTCGTGTCCTCATCAGGCTGGCGCGGTATTCGAGCTACGCGAGTGATTTCGCTGCCCATCATCACGTAGTCTCCTCCGACGAGATCCTTGAAGGAATGAAGGCGAATCGCTGGTCCGGTTGACTCCCAGTTTCGAAGCGTAACGTTAGTCTGTGCGACCGCCCGGACAGTCGCACGCTCGATAGGGTTTCCGATTTCGTCGAATACGCGCAGCAAAGAGTCCAGCCCGGATCCCAGACGGCTGGCACGGACCTCGAGGATAATCTCGTCGCCCTTTCGAGCATAGAACCGGAAGTAGTTCGCAACAGGCCCGGAACTCGTGGGAGACACGATTCGGCCGTTCACGGTTTGAGGCACGGCGACGGCTTGAGCCGCCTCGAGCGACGTGTTAGCCCCGCTTGATTCGACCTCTGGGCAGTCTTCCAACGCCAGCCGCAATTCGTTGAAACTCTTTCCGGCCGGGCCCTCGGGGCGCAGGAATATTGCGTCTGGGTCTCTCTGAGAAGGCTCGCTGGCCACCGAGATCTGCCTGCCGGTGAGGTTATACCCTTCCAGGGTGATTTCGGCGGTCTTGCCTCTTTGCAACCCCAGCGGATAAGCCGACTTCACAATGGGGAACTTCCCGATCTTCAAACGATAGAAACGGTTCTTGCCACCGCCCTTTTCGTAGTCTGAGAGCCGGACGTAGTACGTCCCGGCCTTCGCAAACCGATGGGAGAACCAATGCCGGGCGGCCTCCTCGTAATCACGGCCAAACTCGCGAAGCAGCTCGTGATCGGGCGTCAGAATGGAAATGACAGGTTTGAACTCCGAACCGATCATCCACGCGCCTTCTTCAAAAACCAGTTGCTCGCCCTCCCGAACCGTAATCTCAAAGTAATCCTCGTCGCCGGGAACGGAGATCGTGCCGGCCAGAATCGCGGGCAAGAATGTCTTGGTGGCGGTCAGCGGGTTGTTGTTCGGTTCCGCGTCGGGCCGCTCGCCGTAGTACGGTTCGACGAGTACTTTGCCGGCCGGGCTGGTCCCTATGGGAGTATCGAGACGGAAACTCAGGGTCCCGATGTTAGCGTCAGGGCCGACGTCGAGTTCGACCACAACTTCGTATCTTGTCGGCAGGGGTCCCAGATCGATGGTCGAGGGCAGCCCCCCCGCGCCTAGGCGCACTTCCTCCGGCACGGCTGCGATTTCTTTGACGCCGCTGATTCGAGCCTCCACGCCGGGCTCGCTGAAGTAAATCGCTCGGGTCCCAGCCAGGTTGAAGCCCTCTATCTTCAGCTCCTGCGGGATACCGCGGACAACCGCACGGGGCGAAACGGACTCGATCGTGGGTGGCGTCGTGCGAGCGCCGGTGGGGTGATCGACGACCGGATTAGCCCAAGCCACAACCGTAAGGCAAAGAAAGCTGATGACCTTTTTCATGACAATCACCTCGAAGCTCGTAGTGTGTCGAGTTGATCCTTGTAGCCGTCGAGATCATAGATGCTCAACGAACCGTCAAATCGACCGGCGGCAAATCGGCTGCCGTCGGGCGAGAACCGCAAAGACATGACCCAGTCCGGCTGCGGGGAGAGGATCTTCAGTTCGGTCAGATCGTCGGAGCGAAAGACCTTGATGGTGCCGTCCGTTGAGGCGGTCACCAGCTTTTCTCCGTCGGGGGAAAAGGCTATTTGAAGGATGGGACCCTCGTGGGCAATAAGCGAACGCAGCAACGTGCCTTCCTTTTCGCCCAACTCCCAGATGCGGATGGTTCGATCGAGACCACCCGCGGCTACCCGCTTTCCCGAAGGATGGATCGTGATGGCGTTGATACCCTCGAGGGGATCGCTCACGGTGTAGAGGCGTTCTCCACTCGAAACATTCCAAATCTTCAGAGAGCGGTCGGCTGCCCCGGACAGCAACCACTTCCCGTCCGGCGTGAACGCCAGCGCGTAGACGGCGTCGATGTGGTCTTTCAAGGTACGAAGTTCTGCTCCGGAGTCAACGTCCCACAATTTGATCAAGCGGTCATAGCTGGAGGTTGCCAGAATGCTGCCATCGGGCGAAAACACCGTGGCATAGATGGTGTCGGCGTGGCCTTGGATGGTTCGCAACAGCTCGCTCGAGGCGACATCCCAGATTTTGACTTCGCCGCCTCTGGCCGGCAGCCCGCCCGCGGCGGCCAGCAACCGTCCATCGGGGGAAAAGGCCACGCTTCGAACGACTTCCTGCATGCCTTCGAACGTGGTTTGCGTCTTACCCGTCGAGGCGCTAGCCAGTCTCACCACCTGAAAGCCGCCCAAGGCTAGCGCTCGACCGTCCGGCCGGTAGGCCAGCGAGAATATTTGGGCGTTTACCGGGGAGGTTGGCTCAATCTTCTTTTGTTCGACGGGAGCCTGCTTTACACTCGCGGTTTCACCAGGCCCGGGGCCAACAGCTCCCGCATCGATCCACCGTTTGATGAGATCAATCTGCTGGGCTGGGAGCTTTCCGCCCCCAAGAGGCATCGAGGGCTCCAGCTTGCCGGAGACCATCCGGTAGAGACGACTGCCTTCGCTGTCTCCGGGAATCACCGCCTTTCCGTGAGCTCCGCCGCGTTCGAGGTCCTCAAAAGTCTCGAGGCCGAGCTCGCCCATCTTGGCGTTACCGGCGTGGCAGGCAACACAGTTTGCGGCGAGAAGGGGAGCGATATCTTTCGCGAATGACGGTGTGTCTTGAGCGACCGAGGGGCCGACCAGACCAAGCGTCAGCACTGCGGCACAGATGAAAGACGTTCGGTGAAGCTTTGTCGGCATCAGTGATTGAAAAGGAATTCCTTTTTGGTCAGCAGCGCCCACATCATGTCCTGCAGAGCCTCCCGACGTGCTTGCTGACGAGCCGCGACAGGACCTTGTTCCTGGCGGGCTTCCCGCAGCGCGGCGAGAATGCCGTCTCTTTCCGACTCTGTCGGATATCGACTGAAGGCCGACAGAAACAGGTGTTCCAAGATCCGGCTGTCGGACAGCCCGAGCTTCAAGAACAGGTTGATGTTGCTCCCCTGGCTGCGGAGCTTGCCGTTCAGGGTGTCTCCATTGATCACATGAAGAGCCTGAGCGACGCTCGGGTCGGACGAGCGTTCTTGGACGTCGCATACAAGGCGATCAGGCCGGCCGAAAGAGTCTAAGAACTGGGAGTCGATTTCAACATCCGGCAACTGAAGTGCTCGTATGCCGCGCGGATACCCCCCGAAGGCAGTCGTCACGCCGGTAATTTGGGAGTAGGCATCGAGGATCACCTCCGCGGAGAGGCGTTTGACGATGTATTTCGAGTAGTACTTGTTGTCGGTTTGGTTACTCGCGTTCGGCTCGGACGCCAGCTGGTACGTCCCGGAATTCATGATCGTACGGATCAAGTGTTTTACGTCGAAGTCGTGATCGACGAAGTCTTTGACCAGCGCGCTAAAGAGTTCTTCGTTCGAGGCTGGATTAGTAGCTCGCAAATCGTCTTCGGGGAACACCAACCCTCGCGCAAAGAAATTCGCCCAGACTCGACTGACGCAGTTGCGGGCGAAGTAGGGGTTCTCAGCACTGGTCAGCCAACGGGCCAGGTGGAGCCTGCGGTCTTCGGGGGAGTCGAGGGGCAAAGGCTCTCCATCGAGAGGTGTGGGTGGAAGCGGCCGCAGCAGGCGCGGGTGCGGGATGTCTCCACTGGATTTGGCAAACACAATCGAGTCGCCGGGCTGGCGTCCATCCTTGATGGCGATACGTGTAAAGAGGTTGGCGAAGCGGTAGTACTGCGTCTGGGTCCACTTCTCCAGTGGGTGGTTGTGACAACGAGCGCACGTGAGTCGCTGACCCATGAAGGCCTGCGTGACGTTCTCCGCCAGGTCGGTCGTTTCCTGGTGGATAACGAAGTAGTTCAAGGCCGGATGACGCCGTGTACTGCCGGAAGAAGTCAGTATTTCGCGCGCGAAATCGTCCCACGGTTTGTTAGTTTTGACGACATCGCGGATCCAGTTGTAGAAATCCCACATGGCCGTCTTGTCCAGATTTTCACTGGAAACAAGTAGGAGGTCCGACCATTTATAGGTCCAATAGTCGATGAATTCGTCGCGTTCGAGGAGACTGTCGATGAGCCGCGTGCGTTTGCCGGTCGAAGCGTCGTCCAGGAACTGCTCGACTTCTTCGGCGGTCGGCAGGGTTCCGGTCGCGTCGAGGAAGGCGCGGCGAATGAACTCGGAATCGGTGGCGCCGCGAGAAGGAGCGATTCTCAATTTCTTGAGCTTGGCCAAGACGAAATCATCAACGAAGTTGTTGCGGGGAAAACTACGGAATTCATCCGCGGAGATTTCATTCGGAAAGGGGACGGTCAACCGCGAATCACGTACCTTGCTCGAATACCAAACCGTAATGGCGACCTCGCCGTGGCCCGTCATGGTCACGATCCCGCTGTCGTCCACCGAAGCTATGGCCTCGTCGGTGGTTGCGTATTTTGCCCAACGGGATACGTCGGCGATACTGCCGTCGGAATACCTTGCATTGACCACCACCCGCTGAGTGGCGCCGGGTTCGAGGGTTGCGGCCCGGGGGTAGGCGTCAAGCGCGATTACGTCCGGCGCATCGGGCCTTGGAGCAAGAGCCCCGGCGGCGATCCACTCGGCGATAACGCGGTATTCGAGCGATCCGACGTCAAATCGCTTCCCGCCGCCATGTGGAATCACTGCTGTCGGTTTCAAAAGCATCAAGCTAGAGGCCGGATCGGCCAACGTGACGCGGCGTGCCACGGACTCCCTTGTCAGCGCCCAGTGGTCGGCCGGCGGATCGTAGCCCCGGAGAGTCAGCTTGAACCCGTTCTTCCCGGCCAGTGCGCCGTGGCAAGCTCCCTGATTGCATCCCTTCTTCGTCAGCACAGGAATGACCTGGTTGCGAAAACTCCAGGTAAATGGCTTCGCGGTTCCGTGGACGGTGACGGTAATCTCGGCGCTGATTTCCTCCGCTTTAGCGGCGATCACGGCTGAACCGTCGGAGACCGGTCGCAGTAAACCGGTTTCCCCGACGGTAACGATGTTGGGGTCGGAGGAACTCCACTCCACGCTGTCAGTCCAGTCTTGTTGGCGACCGTCGAGCGAGGCCTCGGCCAGTAACTGTTGCCAGGACTCGGGTCCGTTGAGTTCGACACTTTCAGGAAGAATTACGAGCGAGGGATCTGTATTCGCGGGTGCGGCAATGCAGAGGACACCCGAAAGAGCTACCAAGAGCCAGAGATTGTTATTCATAGGGAGCAGGACATCCTTGCGACTCGTCGTCTGGCGGGTGTGTCAGAGCCGGCCTGGACCTGAGGTGACGCCCCCGAGATGGTTGACCGGTGGAGGAATCGATTTCCGTTTCGTATCACGAAAACAGTTCGTGGATCGGTTCCGTCCCGCTGTCGACGGCGAAGATTGGCCGACCCTGAGCTCCCGGCAATTCCTGGTCGAGCTTGATGCCCAGTGCCTGGTAGACAGTAGCGGCCAATTCCGGCGGTGACACAGGGCGATCTTTCGGGAATGCGGCGTGGTCGTCGGACGCGCCGACAACCTGACCTCCCTGAATACCGCCGCCGGCCATGACAGCCGTCCAGACTTGGGGCCAATGGTCGCGTCCTCCCGCCGGATTGATTTTGGGTGTCCGTCCGAACTCGCCGACGGCAAAGATCATGGTTTCTTCGAGCAGCCGCCGGTCGTGGAGATCTTCCATCAGCGATGTGAATGCATTGTCGAACATCGGGCCGCATAGGTCTCTAACGGCACTAATCGGACTGAAGGGCGGCGAGCCATGGATATCCCAAGTGATCTCGTCAAAGACAGTCTCAAACATGTTCACCGTCACGAACCTTACGCCGGCCTCGATGAGCCTCCGGGCCAGCAAGCATCCCTGGCCGAAGCGGTTCATGCCGTATCGCTGGCGCACTTCTTCTGCCTCACGGTGCAGTTCGAAGGCTGCCCGCGCCTTCTGAGACGTCATCAGAGTATAGGCCTGGTGGAAGGTATCGTCGAGGAGGCGGGCGTCCTGTGACGTTTCAAATTTGCTGACGGTCTTGTCGACCATGGCACGCCAGTTCTTACGTCGGTCAACCCGGAGAGCCGACATGTAGTCGGGAGGCAACAGGTCGGGCACCTTGAAACTGGGCGCCGCCGGATTGGCGTTCAGCACAAAGGGATCGTAGCGCTTGCCCAGGTAGCCCGCGTTCTGCCCGTGGGGCATATTGCCGCCCGTCGGTCCAATCGGCTTGGGCAGTAGTACGTGGGACGGCACATCCCCTTTGGAGCCTTTCAGATAAGAAAGAACGCAGCCATAGTGCGGGTGCTCGACGCCGGCTTGGAAGAGCCGGCCCGTTTGCATCATCTGGTGCCCGGTATCGTGAACCGCCGGCGCCGTATGGTAGCAGCTACGGATCAGGGCATACTTGTCGGCGTGCTTCGCCATGCGCGGAAAGATCTCGGAGATCTCCATCCCCGGGACGTTGGTCTTGATCGGCCTGTGAGGACCACGTATTTCGGCGGGCGCGTCAGGCTTGGGATCCCAGGTATCGAGCTGCGAAGGACCGCCCACGAGCATCAAAAAGATGCAGTTAACGTCCGTCTTAGCTTTGTCGACGGCCCCCAGAGCCTTCAGATCGAGAAACTGGGGAAGACCGAGGCCCAGGAAAGCTAGCGAGCCGGCATGGAGGAAATCACGACGACGTAGCCCATCACAGAATTGAACCGGACGATCGGCATCGAGACGTATCATGCTTACACCTCACCCAGCTTAATTCAACGTCAGTTCGATGATACTATATTTCCGTAGAATCCAGCGCCCCCATGGTCGTTACAGACACTTGGCCTGTCATGGTTTGGAGACAAGCAAGACAGTGAGCCGCGGACGGGGGTCCGCGGTCCAGGCTCCGAGCACGACGGGTGTTTCTCACCGGCGAGGGCTTGCGGCGAGCACCGGACGGAGATGCCGTGCCCGTCAGGGCGCGGGCCCGCCGGGTGGTTTTCACCAGCAGCTTGCTCACCACATCCCTTGGAGTGCCCGCCGCTGGTAGCGTCGTTCGCTCCGGCCGCGCCGTCAGCGCCGGCTCAGGTGACGTTTCTCAGAGGTGTACTTGTAATCGGGGGGATAGCGCAGCTCCGACGCTATGCCGGTCGGCGAGATGGCGAAGACTCGCACTACCGGGGTCCGATCCTGCTCTAAGACCGATTTAGGTAGCAGGACGTCGAAGCCGGCTTCTAATAATGACGGCGTGTTGAAACCTTCGACCAGGTCCGGCCGACGAACAACCTTGTGACCGTACTTGATTGCTTTACCATTGAGGAAAACCAACACCTGAGTGGCGGGTCCCCGGTGGGATCCGTCCGACGCCCACCCGCTAACGCGTGTGTCACCTTCCTGCTGACTTATTGCGTCGACCGCACCATCCATGGCGGAAGAGAAAATGCTGGAGGAAACATTCGGAGACCAGTTCAGAGAGTATCGAGAGCGGGTCAGGAGATGGATTTGAACATGAGTATCGCCAGTTCTGCCCTTCTCTGATGAGGGGGAGGTGGGTGAGATTCGCGAGCTAGCTAGATCCTATAGTAGATGCTAACCAGGATCTGCTGAGGACCCGCGAGAAATCGTCGTCGGCGCTGTGGAAATGTGGAAAACTCGCCGGACGATGATCTTTGCGGCGAGCCTGTGGCAGGATGGTCAGACGGCGAGCGGGATGCGCTTGGTTTCCCCAACGAATCCTCAGATGGTCTCCGGTAACTACGAAGCTTAGATCATGACGACAAAAATAGGCAGATTGACCCAGTTCATTCTTGTTGTTCTGGGCGCGATCGTAGCCATCGGATGCGCCCAGGAATCCGACAAGCCCCTCATCGGAGTCGTTTCCAAGGGACAGGCTCACAAGTTCTGGCAATCGATTCACGCTGGAGTCGTGGCAGCAGGCGAGGATTTCGGTGTTGAGATTCTGTGGAACGGGCCGGCCCAAGACACGGACTATAGCAGGCAGATTCAGATCGTCGACTCGATGGTCACTCGAGGTGTGGACGGGCTGGCTATCGCGCCGGTGGAGAAGACCGCTTTGGTGCTGCCCATCGAAAGGGCAGTCAAAGCGGGCATCCCTGTCACCATTTACGACTCGGGACTCGACTCGGACGTCTACATGACTTACGTCGCCACGAACAACTATCAGGCGGGAGAAATGGCCGGGCGCAAGCTGGCTGAGCTGATGGGCGGCAAGGGTGAGGTCGTCATGGTAATGCACATGCCCGGTAGCGCCTCGTCGATGGACCGCGAGAGGGCTTTCGCGGATGTGATAAGAAGGGAGTTCCCCGAAATCAAGATCGTCGGAAAACAGTACGGGATGGGCGATCGAGCGAAGGTGCTGGCGGCCGCGGAGAACCTCCTAACAGCCAATCCCAACGTGGATGGCATATTCGCCTCGGCCGGGGCAAGCGGGACAGGCGCCTCGCGTGCGCTTAAGGCACGAGGCATGGCGGGCAAAGTGAAGTTTGTCGCCTTCGATGCCAGCGATGACCTCATCGAGGACCTCAGGGGCGCCACGATCGACGCACTCGTCGCCCAGGACCCCTTTCGCATTGGCTACGAAGCCGTGAAATCGATAGCTCTGAAACTGAACGGTGGGACACCGCCCAGAGAGATTGATCTCAGTGCCCGGGTCATCACGCCGCTTGATCTCGACAAGCCGGAAGTGAAAGCGCTCTTGTTCCCTGACCTGAAGAAGTATCTCAAATAGACAGGCCAGTTCATTTGCCCCAGGGAGTCACCAAGGCCATCGCCGGGGAGCAAAAGTCAGGCAACCAGCACCACAGGAACCAATCGGAGCCCCCAAACTCTGAAATGCGCGCTGTACAGCAGCTCCCCTCAGCGCAAGAGGTAACGCAGCGAATCGGCGAGGATCGCGCCGCCGTGACGAAGGCTGTGACCGCCTTCGCCGAACACGAAACGGTGGTCGTAGCCGGCGTACTCCAGTGCCGACGCCATCTGACGGTTGGCGAGAGGCCAATTGCCAAACGGGACGTCCAAGTCCATCTTGCCGCTAGTGAGGAACACGCGGATCGGTTTTCGTCCTGTGGTACGCACCAAGTACGGGTAGTTATGGCCACCGCGAATGTTGGTGAAGGACCCGCAGTGGCTCAGAACACGACCGAACGACTGTGGCCTGAACCACGCGGCCGTGAAAGCGCAAATGCCACCGCTCGAGATGCCGCAGATCAGGCGTCGGGTCGGATCCGACGAGAGTGGACGCCCGATCTCGTCTTGCACGAAGGGCAGCAGCTCATCGAGAACAAACCTCACGTAGGCATCTGTCAACGTGTCGTATTCAACGCTGCGCTGTTGTCCCAAGTCAGGATCCGACGCATCTCGCGGCACCCTACGGGCGCCCGGGTTGACGAAAACGGCTACCGTGGGCCGAAGATCGCCGGCGTGAATGAGCGTGTCGAGCACCGCCGGCACACGAATCGCCCCTTCCGGGTCTACGTAGTTGCCGCCGTCCTGGAACACCATCAGATCAGGACGCTCGCTCGATGAGGCAAGCTGGGCCGGCCGATAGACCCAGATGTTGCGTTCGGTCTGCGGAAAGACCCGACTGTGCGCCCAGTTCTCGATCTGCTGCACCTCGCCGCGCGGCGTGTCTGCAGCCGGATGCGCCTCGGCGCAAGGGTGGTACTGATTGTCCTCCGGCGGCCGAAGGAATCGGGCTAAGTCCTCGCGGTTGCGCCCGTTGTTCAGACGACTCAAATCGGCACGCTTGTCGAGACCAAACGCCTTGACCAGGATTTCCATTTTGGCCCTGGCACGGTGAAAGTGTACACCCGCGCTGCCCCGAATACCACGTCTTTTCGCGCTGAACCCTGCACATGACCTCCGCCGGTAGGCGCCAGGGCTCGTCCATCCGCTCACAGACGTTGATTGAGCGGCCTGAACGGCGCTCCGGCCGACACTGCTCCTTGCGAAATCTTTTGGAGCCGAAAACTGTTGATCCTCGCCCGGTCAACGCTACCCGCTTGGCAGCGGCAGCGCCCAGATCCTGTGCAGCATGTCGCCGAACAGCCTGCGGTTCAGATACCCCTCGGCCAGCAGCAGCCAGTAATACCGCGCGTGCTTGACCAGCCGACCGCCGGTCTTCATCAACCTGTGTTGCAAGCTCGTCAGCGACCAACTCTTGATCCTGTTCGGCAGTCCGAGCCGCCGCCACAAGTTGCCCAGGTTGTAGGCCAGCACGCTCAGTTGTAGCCGTACCTCGTTCGCCCGGAACCGATGGCACGACAGCCTTGTCCAATGCGTGGCCTGTTTGCCTTCCTTGATCCACTGCTCCGCCGTGCCGCGCTTGTTGTAGAAGCGCACCACCGAGCGGCTTGGCAAGCTCATGCTCGTCACGATGAATCCGACCCGCGGGAACAGCTCGCCCTGGTGATGCTCGACCTTGGCGACGATCCGCCTCGCCTGCGACCAACTCTCCGCCTGATAGCGAAAACTCTTGTAGCGC
Source organism: Bryobacterales bacterium (assembly GCA_965222095.1). Taxonomy (GTDB): domain Bacteria; phylum Acidobacteriota; class Terriglobia; order Bryobacterales; family UBA6623. The sequence goes on along the minus strand of CBDCTD010000001.1, from coordinate 321,295 downwards.
ACCAAGGGCTTCCGGGAGGGCCTTCCCGGCGGCCGAAACAAGATGTCTTCGATCTCCAACTCCAGGCTCTTGTTGGCCGGAATGCGAATGGCGTACTGTACTCCGCGTTCCTCCGAAGCCTCATAAACTTCCGGCTTGGCAAAGGCCGCATCGCCCCGGAAGGCGACCTGCTTGCCCGCAGCCTGTTGGCGCTCGATCTCCGGCAACAATAGCTCATCCCAGTCCTCGGCGCTGTGCACGTTGCCGGGACGCAGCTTGGCAGCGAGGCAATCACCATGACCGTTGAACAAAAGTAACGGGTGATAGCAGACCGACTCGAAGTGTCCGTTGTAGGCACTGCCTTCCTGTTGGCCATGGACCGGACTCTCGGTGGAGTCCATGTCCAGAACGACCCGCTCGGAGTCGTCGAACGCTTCCGCTTGCCCGACCAGCTCTCGGTTCAGCGCCATCAGCCCCAGCAGGTTCTCTTCGCTCGCCAGCATCTCCGTCTCGAAGCTGTGCAGCGTCGAGGTCAAGGCCGCACCGCGATCCCAGATCTTCTGCGAACCGATCAGCCGAAACGTCGGATCGATCGAAACCCGCTCGGCGTCGTTGAGGTCCTCGTAGCCCGCCAAGCGGCTGTAGACCGACTGCCGCAACAGATCAGCGAGCGTGAACTGCTTGTTTGTGCCTTGCCGGGAGTCGCTGAGATGCTCGTCAATCAGTTCTCCGAGACCGAGCCGTTCGTCCAGTTCGCGAACCAAAATCAGGCCACCGTCGGAAGTGACGTGCGATCCCTGGAAATCGACTTTCAACAAGCCGTTGAAACTTAGCTGGAATGGCTTGGTTTGTTTTTCACCCATTGGGTGTTGGCCTCCCTGGCGTCCTCATCGGGCTCTAGCCCCTATGAATAAAGACGCTCAAGGCCGCTGGAAGGTCGGGATGTCAAACACCAAATTGAAAATGCGGGCTTGAACGTCTCGAGATCCTGTCCTCTCGCGCCGGCAGACATAGCCAGACCGGCCGCTCCCATGAGTCCAGTCAGCGCGAGCCGGCGGCGAGTCAGCGTGGTTCTTTGGTTCCCCATGACATTCTCCCTCAATTACTTGAACCGGGCGAGTCGGTCTGGATCATCCGCGAAGGCTGCGGGTAGCACTTTGGGCGCCACATCACGGTCAAGCTTCGTGTCCCTGGCCTGATAGGTCGTGCAGCGGCCAAGTTCTTCGAGGAACCTGTGTAACCACGTCTTGGTTGTTCACAACGCGATAGGTGGCGGACAGGTCCGCAAGCATCCCTCTCCGCCTGAATCTATCCTAGCCGACAAGGGCGGATCTACGGCGTGCCGGAATGGAGGGCGCTGCATCGCCGCTTCGTCCTGATCGGGTGCCAGTGAGCTATTCTTTAATGTTCCGAGCATGACACGCGTCCGCTTTGCGCCCTCGCCCACTGGTTACCTTCATATAGGGGGCGCTCGAACATTCATCTTCAATTGGCTTCATGCTCGCCACCAGGGCGGTGTCGTAGTTCTCCGCATCGACGATACTGACGTCGAACGGAACACGCAGACCTCTCTCGATTCCATCTACGAAGGTCTCCAATGGCTCGAACTAGGCTGGGACGAGTTCTACCGTCAATCCGACCGCCTCGATCTCCATCGCCAGGCCGCCTGGGCTATTTTCGAAAAGGGGCTTGCCTATCGCGACTTCACGCCCGCCTCCACGGCGCTTGAGAATCCGAGCGGAGGATGGCTTTTCAATCCGGGCATGCGCGAGCTCACCCGCGAGGAGAGCGATCGCCGGGCCGACGCGGGCGAACCCTTCGTCCTACGCTTCCGAGTCCCGCGCGACTCACGGCCCGAGGTTGTTGTATCGGATTGCGTCTACGGGACCGTGAGCAAGGCTACCGGCGACCTCGAGGATTTCGCGCTGCTGCGCTCGACCGGCATGCCGACCTATCACATGGCCTCCTGCGCTGACGATGCCGATCTGCGCATCACGGACATCCTGCGTGGCCAAGAACATCTGGCGAACACGTTCAAGCACGTGCTGATCTTCGAAGCGCTTGGCGTCGAGGCGCCGAGGACGGCTCACCTGCCGTTGTTGATGGCGCCTGACGGCGCAAAGCTGTCAAAACGCATCCACGGCCCGGTGGTTAGCGTTACAACATATCGCGACGCCGGTTTCCTGCCGCATGCGTTCGTAAATTTCCTTTCCCTGCTGGGGTGGTCGCCAAAGAATGACCGCGAGAAGATGTCGCGCAACGAGATTGTCGAGCTCTTCTCGCTCGACGGCATCAACCGCGGCAACGCAACCATCAACTTCACTGACGAGGAACCCTTCGATCCTAAGGCCGTGTGGCTGAATGCTGAGCATATCCGGGCGCTCGATGTCGATGACCTCGCGCAGCGATTGATGCCCTACGCCCAACAAGCCGGGTTTACGAATGCCACGCCGGAAAAGCTTGGCGCCATAACTCCGCTTATCCGTGAGCGAACCCGGTTATTGCGCGATGTGGGCACTGTCGCCGATTTCTTCTTCACGGAACCGCGGTCCTACGATCCCGCGGAATTGATCCCCAAAAAGGGAGATGCCGCCTTGGCGGCGCAGGCGCTCCGTAAGTCGAAGGAAGTTCTGTCGACTGTGCCCGCCTTCGATCACGCAACCATCGAGACAGCGCTTCGCGCCGCGGCCGCGGAACTTAGCGTGAAGGCGGGACAGATGTTCCAGCCCGTTCGCGTCGCGGTGTGCGGGCGCAAGAATGCGCCGCCGCTTTTCGAAACGCTCGAGGTGCTCGGGCGTGACACCGTGCTGACCCGTCTCGAGTTTGCTTTAGGGATTGTCTAATGAAGGACGCCGATTCACCCCGTTCGAATTTTCTTCGTGATATAGTTCGCTCCGACACTGCGAGCGGGAAACATGGCGGACGTGTCCACACCCGCTTTCCACCAGAACCCAATGGCTACTTACACGTCGGCCACGCCAAGAGCATCATGCTCAACTTCGGCCTCGCGGAGGAGTTCGGCGGCAAGTTCAATTTGCGCTTCGACGACACCAACCCCACTAAGGAAGAGGCCGAGTACGTAGAGTCGATCATCGAAGATGTGAGGTGGTTGGGCGGCGATTTCGGCGACCGGATCTTCTATGCATCCGACTACTTCCAGCAGTTGTACGATTGGGCCGTCGACCTCATCAAAAAAGGCAAGGCCTATGTTTGCGACTTGAGCGCCGACCGGGTGCGAGAGACACGCGGCACATTGACCGAAGCAGGAAAGAACAGTCCTTATCGGGAGAGGAGCGTCGAGGAGAATCTGGACCTCTTCGCGCGCATGAAAGACGGCGAGTTTCCTGACGGCTCGCGCACCCTGCGCGCCAAAATCGACATGGCCTCGCCGAATCTCAACATGCGGGATCCCGTCATGTACCGAATCCTGCACGCCGAGCATCATCGCACGGGCAATCGTTGGTGCGTTTATCCCATGTACGACTGGGCGCACGGTCAATCCGACTCCATCGAGGGCATCACCCACTCGATATGCACGCTCGAGTTTGAAGATCATCGTCCACTCTATGACTGGTTTCTCGATCAGCTCGGCGTCTTCCATCCGCAGCAGATTGAGTTCGACCGGTTGAACTTAACGTACACCGTAATGAGCAAGCGCAAGCTGCTGCAACTCGTCGAACAGGGCGTGGTGGAAGGCTGGGATGATCCCCGAATGCCGACGATTAGCGGGATGCGCCGGCGTGGCTACTCGCCGCAAGGTTTGCGCAATTTCGCAGGCAATCTCGGCGTGTCGAAGACGAGCGGCTTCACGGAATTTGGGAACCTTGAACACTACATCCGGGGGGATCTAAATCGGACGGCTCCGCGCGTGATGACGGTCTTGCGCCCCCTCAAGCTGGTGTTGACGAACTATCCCGAAGGCCAAGTGGAGTTCGTGGAGGCCGTCAACAACCCCGAGAACGCGGATGCGGGCACGCGATCAGTACCCTTTGGCCGCGAACTCTGGATCGACCGGAATGACTTCCGCGAGGCGCCTCCAAAACGCTACCACCGACTCTATCCGGGGAATGAAGTCAGACTGCGGTATGGCTACATCATCAAATGTCAGCATGCCGTGAAAGACCCCGCCACGGGCGAGATCAAGGAGATTCACTGCACATACGATCCCGAGACGCGCAGCGGCCCGCAAACGCGGAAAGTGAAGTCAACCATTCACTGGGTTTCGGCGGCGGAGGCGATTCCGGTAGAGGTTCGGCTCTATGACAAGCTGTTCACCGTCGAAAATCCAAATGAGTCGCCCGAAGGTCAAGATTTCACGATGCACCTAAACCCGGAATCGCTCGAAGTGGTCCATGGCAAAGCCGAGCCGTCGCTGGCGAGTGCCGGGCCTGGCGACCGCTATCAGTTCGAGCGTGTTGGGTATTTCTGCGCGGATAAGTCATCGACGGCCGAGCGGCTCGTCTTCAATCGTACTGCCGAGCTGCGGGACACATGGGCGAGGCTTCAGAAGCGATTGTCCAGCGGTTAGAGCACACGGAGGCGTCAGAAAGCTCGTTGAAACGAGCTGCCCGAGGGGATGGGTGATGGCGCATCCAAACCAGCCGTAAAACGGCTGGCCCGCATTTCTCGTAGGCTCAGCCTACTTTGCGCCGGCGCTTTGAAAGGCGCGCGCGCGGTACAGAAAATCGACGATGTTGCCTTCGTGCGGCTGGAGCCAATCTAGCTGTGTGGTCGGAATGGCCCCCAGGTTCAGGCGATCGATGTGGTCGCAATCGAGGAGATCGCTTCGAAACGCCGGATCGTCCGTAATGCCGGTCCCAACGAGCGTCGGGCCGATGCGGCCGAGCATTTCGTCCTGCGGGCATTCAACTACGGAAGCAAACGGGAACATGAACTCCTTCGCGGCGATGGGGTGATCCGGAGACTCGCAGTGGATCACCGTAGGTAGAAGGTACGAACAATGCTCGCGGGTGACGACTCGCGAATCCCCACGAATGGGCGCCGTCAGATCCTGGGCGCCGTCCTGCTCCAAGTCGGTGTCTATGGAAACCGAGATTGCCTCGGCCACGCCGGGAACCGTAAACGCGGCCAGGGAAGCCTCCGGGTCCTCCGGGGGTAGTGGCTTGACCGGGGCGAGGCGCTCGGCGATGGCTTGGGCAATCTCACGACCGTGTCGTGGCGTCCAAATGCCCGAACAGTTGATGCAGCTTCGGCCGCTGTTGAGGGCGACGCTGGTGACCATCAGATCGATGTAGTCTTCCCAATTGTCAGCCTGGTCATCCCCGATGAGAATCTTGGTGTACCCCGGTCCGTGAACCTGGACCCGAGGATTGCCACCATGCTGATCGACCGTTGCCTGGCTGCCGAAAAGCATCGTCCGCGGGCAACTGCCCAGAACAGCCGCTCCTACCTCGCCTCCGCCCGGGTAAACCGAGATGGCCTCCGCAGGCACACCCGCCTTGATCATGGCCTGGGCCATGCGATACGGCGTCCAAGGCTCTTGCGGGCCGGGCTTGAGCACCAGGCCGATCTGTAAGGGGATAACCGGCATCCACAGCGTATGGACGCCGGGCGAATTGCTCGGCAAGACCATCCCGAGAACTGGAGTCTGCGACTGGTAGCTGAGGACCCGACCGGCAGCGTCCACCCCGTGTCCGGCAGTCAGAATTTCGAGATCGAGACCCCGGGTGAGGGCATCGAGAATACGATCCATCTGGCCGAGGACGAAAGCGATCTTTTCCATGTTCTTTCGGCACATGTGCTCGGGCAGTCCGGTGGTAGCCGACTGCTGTCGTACGAAGTCTTGGCGCGTTTGCGAATCCTCACCCACGGGAAGCTCGCCGGTCATGAAGATCTCGCCGGCTTGCTGCACCATCTTGATGAGCTCGGCGCACGGGATTTCCCGTAGAGCGTCGCGGGCAGCTTGGGCGCCTCGCATATCGCGTCGAATCATTCCGGGAACGGCCTGGCTGACCTCGGCTACGGGTTCTCCCGTGTCGAAGTGAACGACGCGATCGCGGTCACGACTTTCGTACGGCTTTCCCCAGCGAAGCGCCGGCACATGGATCATGGTGCTAGTCCCCGATCACTGCTTCCATTCCGTGTGGAACACGCCTTCGCGGTCAAGCCGCCGGTAGGTATGGGCTCCGAAATTGTCACGAAGGGCTTGCAGCAGGTTGGCCGGAAGAAACTCGCTGCGGTAGCTGTCAATGTAGGAGAGTGTCGCCCCTAGGCACGTAGCCGGCACGCCCGTCTCGCTGGCAAGGGAGACGATGTCGCGAAGGTCCGGAAGGCAGCGGTTGACAGCGTCGGAAAAGTTCAAGTCCACCAAAAGGTTCGACAGCCCGGGATTGGCTTGATAGGCCTGTTTGATCGGGTCAAGAAGCTCCGATCGGATAATGCAGCCGCCTTTCCAAATGCGCGCTACCTCACCGAGATCAATCCCGTAGCCGAATTGCTGGGATGCCTCGCGGATGAGATCCATTCCCTGTGCGTAGCACGCCACTTTCGCCAAGTAGAGTGCGTTGAATAGGGAGCTGACCGCTTCCTCTTGGTCACCGTCGTACTTCATCGTAGGGCCGGGTACGATGCGCGAGGCCCCTACACGCCGCTCCTTGAGCCCGGACAAGATCCGAGCCTCAACGGCCATGCTGAGAGTGGGCGTCGGAACCCCGAGATCGAGCGCTGTTTGAGCCGTCCATTTCCCGGTGCCCTTTTGACCGGCCGTATCCAGGATGAGTTCGACCAGCGGCTTGCCCGTCTCGTCGTCTCGTCTCCGGAGACACTCGGCGGTGATCTCCATCAGAAATCCGTTGATTTCCGTCTCGGTCCATTTTGAAAAGATCTCGTGGATCTCACCCGTATGCAGGCCCAACGACTTGCGCAGGATATCGTAGACCTCGCAAATCACCTGCATGATCCCGTATTCAATGCCGTTGTGGACCATCTTCACGTAATGGCCCGCCGACCCTGCTCCGACATAAGTAACGCAGGGCCCGTCGTCGGTCTTCGCGGCGATCTTGGTCAGCACCGGCTCGAGCTTCCGGTAGGCTTCCTGGTCCCCGCCCGGCATAATGCTCGGCCCCCACAACGCTCCTTGTTCACCGCCGCTGATACCGCAGCCGATGAAGTGGATGCCGGTTCCCTCCAACTCCTCCCGACGTCGGTCGCTATCGGCGAAGTATGCGTTTCCGCCGTCAATGATCACGTCACCGGGCTCAAAAACGCCCCTTAAATCCGAAATCACCGCGTCGGTGCCCTTTCCCGCGGTGACCATTAGCAGCACCTTGCGCGGCTTCTCTAGGAGGTCGGCCAACTCCTGCACTGTTTGCGTGACTTGGACGTTCTTACCTTGGGCCACCTCGCGCATGCGATTGGCTTTTTCTTCGCTCCGGTTATACGCCACCACGGGGAAACCGTTGCGCTCGATGTTGAGCGCAATCATCTGCCCCATAACACCAAGGCCCGCAACGCCGAACTGACCTTTAGGCATGACGAATGTCCTTTCCGACAATAGGTTGAAGTTGGATCTTCAAGCTATACTTATCGTTCGAGAAGGCGAAAAAGATTCGGGTCGCGATTCCTCGGGAGACAGCAAGATTTCTAGTTGGCACCCGGAGGAGAGATGAATCAACGACCGTATCTCGCGACATTCCCGCGAACGAGGGGACGTCACGCGAGCCACTGCCCAAGCCTATTGTACGAGGTGCCGGCGCCAACCACAAACCACAGCCCGGGTTTGCGAATTGAGCATGGATTGCCTATCGCAGCTGGTCGAACGATATCCCTACGTGGGTACAATGGCGTAGGTTCTATGTGGCCGATGGCCGCCGACCGGGGGGTTAGCTTAGGCGCCGTTGACTTGCCGGTCCGCAGTTCACGCCACTTCCACTCTGGATAAAGAAGGAATCCAATTTGCGTATGTCTATCTTGCTCAAGAAACCATTACCGGCCTTCTGCTCAGGCTTCCTGCTATCGCTCGGATTGTTGCTGCCGCTCCCAGTCTTGCTTCAGGCCGAAGATTGGCCAGAATGGCGCGGCAAGGGTCGTACCGGTGTGTGGACCGAGACGGGTATCATCGACAAGTTCCCGGAAGGTGGACTCGAAGCCTCGTGGCGCACACCTGTCGCCGGAGGCTACGCCGGACCCGCAGTGGCGGATGGTCGCGTCTACGTGACCGACTACACTTCAACGGAAGGACGCAAGGGCACCGAAAGAGCGCTTGCCCTTGATGAGCAAACCGGCAAGGTGCTCTGGTCGCATTCCTGGGACACCGATTACGCCGGTCTCGACTATCCTTACGGCCCGCGCGCCACGCCCACGGTCGACGGAGACCGTGTCTATACGTTGGGCGCCATGGGCAGGCTGCTCTGCCTGAACGCCAAGACGGGCAAGGTCATATGGAAGAAGGATTATCAGGAAGACTACGGCTCCCCCCTGCCCATCTGGGGCATGGTAGGTGCTCCTCTAGTCGATGGCAAACGGCTTATTTGCCTCGTGGGCGGCGCGGACAATGCCAAAGTAGTCGCCTTTGACAAGCTCACCGGTAAAGAGATTTGGCGAGCGCTTTCTTCCGATCGCGAGCCCGGGTATAGCCCGCCGATCATTTTTGAAGCCGGCGGAAAGCGGCAGTTGATTATCTGGCACCCGGCGGCGGTTGCGTCTCTCGATCCAGCCACGGGGAAGACGTTTTGGGAGGAACCTTTCGACATCAAGGCCGGTTTGACGGTGGCTACACCCGTTCTCGACGGCGATCGCCTGTTGGTCTCCGCCTTTTTTAACGGCTCTCGTCTTTTCAAGCTTGATCCGCAACTCCCGAGGGCCAAACTCCTCTGGAAGGGCAACAGCGATAGCGAAATCGAGACCGATGGTTTGCATCCCCTCATCACGACTCCGGTGATCGACGGCGACTACGTGTACGGAATCGGCAGCTACGGGCAATTTCGATGCCTGAACGCAGCCACGGGCCAACGAGTTTGGGAAACGCTCGCATTGACCGGGGAAAACGCCCGCTGGGCGTGCGGTTTGATTGTCCGCCACGAAGACCGCTACTTCATTAACAACGATCGAGGGGACCTAATCATCGCCAAGTTTTCGCCCGAACGCTATCAGGAGATCAGCCGGACGAAAATCATGACCCCCACGACGCCCGTCGGCCGCCGCCGCGAACTGGGCGCTGTCCACTGGTCGCACCCCGCCTACGCCAACCGCCACATCATCGTGCGCAACGACAAGGGAATCGTCCGATACTCGCTCGCGAAAGAGTAACGTGTCCTACCAACAACCAGGTTAGATCACCGACGTGCCATACAACTCGCTCTCTTGGCAGGAATTTGCCCTGACCGCTGCTTGCCTTACGGCGGCAAACTCGTTGTATTCAGGAGAGGAGAGGGTGTAGCATGTAGCGGCCGAGGATCAAAACCGGAAATTCCGGCTTGGACTGAGGCACAGCAGATCTGCTGTTTCCTTCATTGGTCGATAGAATTCTCTGACAAGCGACGAAAGGAGTCTTCCAACATGACGCGCGCGCTTTGGGTGGTACCAGCGTTCACTTTGTTGCTGGCCGGCATCGCCTCTGCCGATAAGCTTCGTTTGCGAAATGGCGAGGTGGTCACTGGCCGTTTCGCGGGTGGAGGCACACGGTGGGTTCGTTTTATCGATCCAGACGGCAACGTTCAGAGGCATTCCGTGGGCGATGTAGCAGGTGTCGATTTCGCGACGGCACCGACCGCGAAGGCTCCTGCCGCTCCCGTGGCGCCGTCTCGTTCGAGTGATACCGCCGATGCGAACGTTCCGGACAGAAAGCGTTCTGCGACCGTAACAGACAACCCCAGATACCAGGGGCGTCTTGCTTTCCAAACGAAGATTGAGGAGAGTCGTGCCGCCAACTGGCAACCACCCAGCGGTTCTGATCCCATATTCACCATGGACTTCGTTTCTTGGACGGTATCCCTCTTTAGAAGAGAGTTGGCACATCTTGTGGGGCAACCAAACACTCAAGGCCTGGAGATTGGCAGCTTCGAAGGCCGGTCTGCAATCTGGTTCCTGGACAACATCTTGACTCATAAGTCGTCCAAGATCACTTGCGTCGACCTATTCGGACCTCGTCTAGACGAATACTTCGACCACAACATCCGGGTCACCGGTCACGCCGAGCGCGTCACGAAACTGCGAGGAAAGTCTCAGAAGATACTGCGCAACCTTACTGGACCATACGATTTCATCTATATTGACGGCTGCCATTTGGCCACTTGCACCATGGCGGACATTATTCTTTCTTGGGACCTCCTGAAGGTTGGAGGGGTCCTAATGATTGATGATTACTTGTGGACTCCGCCCCCGTTGATCGACCGTCCTCTGTACGCAGTGGAAGCTTTCTTCAAAATCTTCAAGCCGTACATCAAGGTACGCAGGAAGGGGTTAATGGTAGTCGTGCGTAAAAAGAGCGAGGCTTACTGAGCGATTCGCGGTCCGCGGTCGTTCCTGCTCATTCTTTTGTTCCTCCTCTTACCGTCCAGCGAGTCTGAGCTCTATTCTCCTGTAGACCAGCATCAGCTGCCAGGGCGACTTCAGCGAGATGCTTGAATCCGCCTGGTCTTGCCGCGCCAGACTTCTCTGCGCACGTGCGCAATCGGTGTTGGAAGGCAGCCGCGCAACGTCCTACGCGGCTAAGTCTGCCCTCGTCGGCTAGGGTTTAGCTGTTTTGCGTGGAAGTCCCAGAAGTCTTCCCTAGATTTAATCGGGGCGGGCCACTTGATTACTGCAACGAGGCGCAAGCAGCACGACACGATTCGAAACGTGTAGGGCGCAACGCGTGGCCCAAAGGACTAGATGGGAGGCGGCTGCACCGAGAGTTATCCCGATCCGACATACCTATCGGCGATCGGCGTTCACAACTGCGATATAGTGAGACTGATATGGCATTCGTACCGGTACCCAAAGCCGTAGAAGAGATCCGCGACGGGCGGATGGTCGTGGTTGTCGACGACGAGGACCGCGAGAACGAAGGTGACCTGACGATCGCCGCGGAAAAGGTGACGCCAGAAGCGATCAACTTCATGGCGAAGCACGGGAGGGGACTGATTTGCTTGGCTCTCACCGGAGAGCGGTTGGATCACTTACAAGTCCCTCAAATGACCAGCCATAACAACTCGGCTCTTGGAACCGCTTTCGCCGAGTGCATCGATGCTCGCGCCGGCATAACCACCGGAATTTCGGCCGGCGATCGAGCGCGGACGATCCAAGTGGCCATTGATCCCGCCACTACACCCTCTGACCTCGTGCGGCCGGGCCACGTACCCCCTTTGCGGGCGCGTAAGGGTGGAGTGCTGGTTCGCGCCGGGCAAACGGAAGCCTCCGTCGATTTAGCTCGCTTGGCGGGCATGATTCCCGCCGGCGTTATCTGCGAAATCATGAACGACGACGGAACCATGGCCCGAGTTCCCCAGCTCGTCGAATTCTGCGATCGCCATGGCCTAAGCATGCTCACGGTCGCCGAATTGATCCGCTATCGCCTTGAGAACGAGCGCTATGTTCGTCGCTTTGCCGAAGGGGCGATCCAGACGCCGTACGGCGAGTTCCGGACGATCGCTTATCGCGGTGAAATCGATGACGAGGTGCACCTGGCGCTGGTCAAGGGAGAAGTGAGCAACGCGGAGGGCGTGCTCGTACGCATGCACTCGCGGAACCTGATGGGCGACGTCTTTCTTTCGACCGACGCTCCATCCCATCGGATCATCGAAAAGTCCATGGAGAGGATCGCGTCCGAAGGTAAAGGCGTTCTCGTCTACCTCCACCAAACCGGCCTTGGCTATGGCCTCGAGCGGCTTTCGAGCGGCCAGCAACGAATCATCGCCCACCCCAAGGAGCCAATGAAGCGGGATTCCGAGGGCGGACAGGGCCATCCACAATATGAGTCCGGCATCGGCGCTCAGATTCTTTCCGACCTGGGCCTGCGCACGATTCGGTTGCTCACCAATCGCCCTCGCAAGGTAGTCGCGCTCGAGGGGTTCGGCATCCGGATCGTTGACCAGATCCCCGTCTTCGAGGTTGAGACGTCTCGATCGACTCCCGCTGCTAAGAGTTGAGTCTCTCGACGCTGATCCACGCGCCCAGCAAACAGTAGCCTCCGGGCGGCACGCCGGGAGTTCCTGAGGAGCTGTTTGTCAGCGGACCAGCCCGAGTGGAACTACTTCGGCGGGGCGTTCCATTCGGAAACGAACGACCAAGCCAGGTGCAGAAGACAATCCTCGAGAGCAAATCGGCGCAGCCAGTCGGCACGTTTCGTGCCGTACCAAAGGACTTCGCCGTCTCGGGTAGAAATCACACGAAGCGTCACCCGGGCCACCAAGCCTTTGCTCGGCTTGCGAAACAGCGTGTCGACTGTGCCGAAGATAACCAAGTCGAGCTTGCGGGAGTATCCTTGCTTGGCAACAGCGCCGATGCGGTCGACATCGGTCAACTGTCTAACCTTCCAATCGGGCAGGTTGTCCCAAGGTAGCTTGGGTACCGAATCTATCATTTCGGCCTTGGCGCTCTGAAGGAGGGCTTGCTGCAAAAAGATCTCGAAGGAGGGCACGTTGGGATTCGGTTGATTAGACCGGGAAAAGGGCAGTACGCCGATCTCCTTGCAGGCCAGCTTCAACTGCGGAGCACGGACGAAAACGCGAGTTTCAATTTTCGGGTCACTGCGATTGAAGAAGGGAAAGGGTTTCAGCTTCTGTGCGGGGAGAGTAGAACCCACGACGAGTGTACCCAGACATGAGACAAGCAAGCGCGGACGCATTTGGTTCTCCCTCCCAGGGCTTGATCGGCAGGGATAGAACAGGGTGTTAGGGAGCGTGGTGGAGGCCTGTCCCGTGGACGTTATAATCACAGTTCTAAACCTATGGCCGAGCCGATTCCCTATCCGGCGGAACTTATCCAGCGAGCTTCGAAGGTGAAGCTGCTGCTGATGGATTGTGACGGTGTCCTGACGGATGGCCGTATTTATCTATTGCCGGATCCTGCGGGCGGTTTGTTTGAAACCAAGGCCTTTCACTCCACAGACGGCATTGCCTTGCATTGGGCACACGCGGCCGGTATCGAGATGGGCATCATCAGTGGCCGCACGTCCCGAGCGGTCGAGGAGCGAGCCCGGACCGGGCACATGAAGTACCTTTATCAAGGCGACACCGGCAAGATTCCCGCCTTCGAAGAAGTTCTGGCGGACTCTCAGTTGCCGCCGGAGCAGGTGGGCTATATCGGAGATGACTTGACGGACTTGCCTATCATGCGGCGGGTCGGGCTGGCTGCCGCGCCTTCCGACTCCCGACCGGAGGTACTGGAAGCTGCGCACTTTGTGACCCCCGCCCCAGGCGGCGGCGGTGCCGTGCGCGACGTGATAGAACTGATCCTGAAAGGCCAAGGGCGTTGGTCGGATGTTGTGGCCAAGTATGAGATCTAGGATCTCATGAAGAAGGAGGCCAGACGAAAACGGCGAAACGCGTCGCCATCGCGGCAAACGAGCAAGCCTGGCGCTGCCGCTCGCGCTGAAGAAAGCTCGGATCATCCGGCCCGCGAGCGAAAAGCAACGGGGCGCCGGCGCTGGTGGTTCGCCATCGCCCTAGTGGCCTTGGGCTGGGCGATATACTCCCCTTGCCTTTCGGGCCCCCTCCTGTACGACGACTACGACCTCAAGGAAGTTCACAGCACGGTTCGTACTGGCCGGTGGCAGCCCATCGTCAACTCCGGGCGCCCTCTGGTTTACCTGACGTACCTCGCCAACCACCGCTGGGGTGGTTTTGATCCCTTCGGCTTCCACGCAACGAGCGTCCTTCTGCATGGCCTGAATGCAGTGCTTTTGTGGTGTTTTCTGAACACCCTGCTGACGCCACAGCGAATGGACCGGATCATTCCCCGCAGGCTGCGAGCGGTCTTTGTGTACGGCGTGCCTTTGTTGTTTCTTACGTCTCCGATCCAGACGGAGTCGGTCGCTTACATCAGCAGCCGTCCCGAAGTCTTAGGAACCACATTCTATATCGCGGCACTTTGGGCGTTTGCTTCTTCCCTGCGAGAGCGTCATCGCTGGGTGACGGCACTTCTGGTTGTGTTGCTATTCGTCGGGGCGATGTCTTGCAAGCAGGACAAGCTCAGTTTGCCGCTCGCGATTCTGATCATGGACTATCTGCTTCTGGCCAAGGGCGACTGGCGGCGGATGAAAAACAACTGGCCAACCTACGGGTTGTTTGCTATCGGGGGCGTGGCCGGCTTCTTGGTTGTGGTCAGGCCTTTTCTGTTTTCGCGTTCGGCAGGATTCGGATTGCCGTGGACCGAATACTTGTTCACGCAGTTCCGGGTCGTGTTCGTGTATCTCAAACTGCTGTTCGTGCCGGTTGGTTTGAACGTCGACTGGCACTTTCTGCCGTCACAAACATTGTGGGACCATCTCTCATGGCTCGGCCTAATCACCCTCGCCGGACTCGTCGGCGCATGTTTCTATCTCCGTCGGCGGGCACCCTTAGCTGCTTTCGGGGGGCTGTTCTTTTTCATCGCACTGGCGCCGTCTTCGAGCTTTTACCCGTTACTGGATTTCGCCGCAGAGCGGCGCCTTTACCTTCCCTCCATCGGCTTTTCCCTCGTGGTGATGGTCGCGGTGGTGTGGTTGCTCAGCCCCTCGCTGCGCAACGTCTCCATTGTCGTCGCTGCTTTGGTTGTGGCTTATGCAGCAGGCACTTACAAACGAAGCCAGGTCTGGTCGGACGAGTTGCTCTTGTGGCAGGATGCGGCGGACAAATCACCTGGCAAACACCGTCCATTGAACAATCTTGGACGGGTTTATGACGAGCGAGGAGAGTATGCCACAGCGGCCAAATACTGGGGGGCAGCAGAAAAGTTGGCGCCGGCGGGGTCGATGGATCACGCTTACTTGCTGAGCAACCTTGGCCTCGCACACGCACGCCTGAAAGATTACCGGCGGGCAGTAGATTACTATCAGAGGGCCATCAAGATTACTCGCCGCGTGCCGGAATTCTGGGCGCAAATGGCCGTCGCTCAACTTCGTTTGGGGCTAAAGAAAGAGAGCTTTGAGAGCTTTCGTGAGGCTTTCAAAACAAGGCGGCGCAGCCCGGAGATCTATCTTTTGCGAGGGCAGGAGTACTTTCTGCTGGGCGACTACCGAAGGGCTGCCCTTGACTTTGCGCAGGCAGTAGAGATGCGCCCTGAAGATGAGAGTGCCCGACGCAACCTCGAAGCGGCTGAGAGAATGTTGAGAAGCAGCAACCCTTAGCCTAGACTATTTCTGACTCGGCGTTCTTTTGTTAGATTGAGGAGTGATCAGGCGAGCGCAGACCCGTCCGAGAAGTGTGGGTCTTCAACTAATTACCAGGGACTGCGAATGATGAAACCTGAGGGAAGTTCGTCCCACGCGGGGCCGGCGGCCGAAACTGTGGCACGGCCGAGTGACCCCCCGCCCGTGCCGTTGACGCTCGACGGGTCGAGCCTACTGCATCAAATGTTCCGGGTTCGCTGGGGGGACTGGAAGGCGCTGTCCGACGAAGAGCAGAAAAAGATCGCTACGGAGGCGGCCGAGGCGCTCGCCGAACTAGAACAGAACGACGAGGGTGGCACGGCCGTTTTCTCGCTGCTCGGTCATAAAGGCGACCTCATGGTGGTTCACTTTCGGCGTTCTTTCGAGGCGCTCAACGAAACGGAACTACGGCTCGCGCAGCTCAAACTTAGCGACTACCTGGAAGCGACACACTCGTACGTATCCGTTGTTGAGCTGGGTTTGTACGAGGCGTCGGTGCAACTTTATCAATCGCTAATTGACCAAGGGGTCGAGCCGGGGAGCCCAGAGTGGGCGGCGGCCGAAGAAGACAAGATGGCTGAGCACCGCAAAGCCATGGAGCCGCGCCTTTGGCCGCGGGTGCCGCCACACCGCTACCTCTGCTTCTACCCAATGGACAAGAAACGTGGCGAGGTGCGGAATTGGTACCTGGCGCCGATCGGCGAGCGCCGACGCATGATGCGCGACCACGGTTTGATCGGGCGCCGCTATGCCGGCAAGGTCAAACAAGTCATCTCCGGGTCGATTGGCTTTGACGATTGGGAGTGGGGCGTTGACTTGTTCGCCGATGATCCGCTCGTGTTCAAGAAGCTGGTCTACGAAATGCGTTTCGACGAAGCCAGCGCGCTCTACGCTCTGTTCGGGGCCTTCTATCTGGGCTTGCGCTTCCCGGCGTCCGAGATTGGAGTGTTGCTGAGCGGCAAAAGACCGGCGTACGAGCCGGGTTCAGCGAGCTGAATCGAGTTTCCCAAGAAATCGGGTGTGGAAAAAAGTTCAGCAGACCCTCCCACAACCTGTCTATAATTTCGAGCAGCGTCTCGTAGCAAAGTGGCGATTCAGCCACCCGGGCCCTGAAACACGCCATGCATCACTTGAGGTTTCTCGATCAGACCACTGACCTCAGCCTGGCTCTACCAGGTTCGTACGATCCGGCCCTTGTCACCCTATCCATCTTAATCGCCTCGCTCGCGGCCTACGCAGCTCTGGGCATCGCCCCAAGGATAGGCGCCGCCGAGGGGGCTGGTGCCGGTCGGGCGTGGCTGGCGGCCGGTGCGGTGGCGATGGGTATTGGCGTGTGGGCGATGCATTTCATAGGCATGCTCGCCTTCCGACTCCCGGTACCGGTTGCGTACGACATCTCGGTCACATTGCTGTCGATGTTGCCGGCGATCGTTGCGAGCGGCGTGGTCCTGTTTGTGATTAGTCACAGCAGAATCCGGGGTCGGCACCTAGTCCTCGCCGGAATACTCATGGGGCTGGGGATCGGCACGATGCACTACACCGGAATGGCTGCCATGCGCATGGCCGCCAACGTATTTTACGAACCCGGTTTGTTCGCGCTTTCCATCGTTGTCGCCGCCGTGCTGGCAACCAGCGCTCTCTACATTAATTTTCTCGCCAGTCGCCGAAAGGGCAGTTCACCGGATCACGTAACTCGGCTTGGCGGCGCGTTGGTGATGGGCTTCGCGGTAGCCGGCATGCACTACACCGCCATGGAGGCGGCCAACTTCTTCCCGATGAGCGGGACTTTGGCGCTTGGGCCTGTCTTGGATCCGACGCTTTTGGCGAGTCTCGTAGCGCTGGCGTCCGCTCTGATCTTGGCGCTCACGATCTTTGTGGCGGTCGTTGACAGCCGACTGAAAGCCGCGGCTCACTCGGCTCGCACGAGCAGGTCGCGAATGATCGCGGCCATCGAGAGTATCTCGGAAGGCTTTTGTCTCTACGACGCGGACGACAAGCTAGTTCTCTCGAATAGCAGGTATCGGGAGCTATTGCACTCCGGCAATGGAGAAGTCTCGCTAGGTGAATCCTTTGAAGAGATTATCCGCAGAGCCGCCGGTCGCGGTTTGATTCCGGAGGCGAAAGAACGAGTGGACGACTGGGTCGAGGCTCGACTGAAGCAGCACCGCGACCCGAGCGGACCAGTTCTCCAGCGAACGGATGACGGTCGCTGGATTCAGGTCAGTGAGCGGAAGACCGAAGACGGCAGCACCGTCGCCATTTACACCGATATCACTAACCTCAAGAAGGCCGAACTGGGGCTTTCTGAAGCGCTAGAGGACCTCAAGTCAGCGCAAGCTCAAATGGTGCAGTCTGCGAAAATGTCGGCACTGGGGAAGCTTACGGCGGGCATCGCTCACGAAATCAACACGCCTGTCGGCGTCGTCAGCAGTTCGGCTGACAACTTCGAACGATGCATCAACAAGATCGTTTATGCGGTCGAGAACAGCAGCACACTTGAAGAGGTCAGATCGAACAAAACTTTCCAAAAGTCGCTCCAGATCGTTCGCGAAAACAGCCGAATCATTGCGGACGCGAGTAACCGAATTGGCCAAGTGGTCGGCAACCTCAAGAACTTCGCCGGACAGGATGCGGGAACCTACCAGACGGCTAACGTTCACGAGGGAATCGAAAACGTATTGGCGCTCGTCCACTTTGAACAGAAAGACGGTGTTCGCATCGCTAGGAAGTTTGGTGACCTGCCCGAAGTGCACTGCAACCCGGGCCAGCTGGGTCAGGTTTTTATGACGCTTCTTACGAACGCCTTCGACGCGGTGGGGGAGAACGGGCTGGTTACCATTGAGACTTGGAGAGATGATGCGAAAGTCCACGTCAAGATTTCAGACACAGGAAAAGGGATGGCCGAGGACAGGGTCACGACCCTTTTCGACTTGAGCTTTAAAACCAAGGGATCCCGGGTTGGCGTCGGCTTGGGTTTATCGAACGCTTACAACGTCGTGAAGAAGCACAACGGAGCGATCGCCGTGGAGAGTAAGCTTGGGAGAGGCACCCAGTTCGTGATCACGCTCCCCGTGGGGCAGTTTCAATCCTCGGCAGCTCCGTGACGCCAACCGCTATCACAATGATCGGTTTTGGGGGATCAACTCAAAGCTTTCGATTAGGTCCAGTTCGAGCGACCCGTCAAGGCTTTGGTCGCCCCGACGGAATTGCTATTCAATCGTAATGAGCACGCCGAGCGACAATAAACCCCTGATCGGCCTGTGGCAACAGTTTCCCACGGCCATGGCCTCGCGCTTCCTAGCCCAGATGGGCTGGGATTTCGTCGTACTCGACATGCAGCACGGCTGCCTCAACCACGAGACAACCTACGAATGCATCCACGTTTTGCGCGCCGGCGGAGCCAAACCTTGGGTGAGAACCCCCATCGACAATTACAGCGAGATCAACAAGATTCTGGACTTGGGTGCGCAGGGGATCGTCGTCCCCATGATCAACAGCCGTGACGCGGCGGAAAAGGCTGCCGCGGCGGCTAAATACCCACCGCTCGGTGAGCGCTCCAGCGGAGGCGACTCTTGGTATCACTGGGGCAAGGACTATCCGGAAACCGCGAACGAGATGACTTGGCTGCTGGTGCAGATCGAACACATAGACG
Source organism: Bryobacterales bacterium (assembly GCA_965222095.1). Lineage (GTDB taxonomy): Bacteria > Acidobacteriota > Terriglobia > Bryobacterales > UBA6623. Next base: position 302,378 of record CBDCTD010000001.1, on the reverse strand, counting down.
CCGTCAACGCGGTCGAAGAGATTCTGTCGGTGGACGGCGTCGATGGCTGCTTCGTCGGTCCGACTGACCTCGCACTCTCGCTGGGGCTGACCCGGCAGGACGTTGCCACGAGCGCCGAAGTAGCGGCCGGCATTCAAAAGACGTTGGACGTCTGCCGAAGGCTCGGAAAAATCGCCTGTTGCAATACGTATAGCGCGGCCGAAGCCCGGGAGAAGGCCGGGCAGGGCTACGGCTGCATCACGATGAAGTCGGACGTGGACCTTTTTGTTCAGTCCGCATCAGAGCTTCTAAGCGAGCTTCGCGATCGGCCCAGCGACTAGCAACGTGCCGGGTTGTCACTCTACTGCTGATGCCAGCCTGTGCACTACCCTCAAAGATCACCGAGCGTGAGCCGTCGCCGAATCTCACCCCAGCTTTGCCGATCTAACCCCAACCGAAAAGAGAAACCATGCCGACCATTTCAGCATCTGAACTCGAGCAGTTTACGGCCCGGATCTTCGAGGCAACAGGATCACGGGCCGAGGAGGCCACTCGTGTTTCGAAGTCCTTGGTGGAAGCCAACCTCATGGGACACGACTCTCATGGGGTAATCCGCATTCCGGAATACGTGGGCCGGATCGAAACAAAGGACATCAATATTGCTTCTTCCCCCGAAACCGTCGTTGAGACAGATTCGCTCGCGGTGATCGACGGGGACTGGGGCTGGGGGCAAGTGATCGCGAAAGAGGCCATGGAGCTTGCGATCCAAAAGGCGTCTCAAACAGGGGTCGGAGTTGTCTCCGTGCGAAATTGCTGCCACATCGGGCGGGTGGGCGAGTGGCCTGCCATGGCCGCGGAGCGCGGCATGGTGGCCATAATCTTCGTCAACGGACATGGAGGAGGTGGACTCGTGCCCCCCTGGGGAGGGCGTGAGCGCCGGCTGTCGGCCAACCCCATCGCCGCCGCCGTTCCACGTCCGGACGGTGAGCCGATCGTGATGGACATCTCGACGTGTGCCATCGCCGAAGGCAAGGTTCGTGTCGCGCTGCATCGCGGTGCCGCTCTTCCGCCCGGCTGCATTGTCGATTCGGAAGGCCAGCCCTCCACCGATCCCGCGGACTTTTATGGTCCGCCCGAAGGAGCACTGCTGCCGATCGGTCGTCACAAGGGCTTCGCACTAGCCCTGATCACAGACGTTCTGGCCGGAGCGCTGTCAGGCGCCGGGTGCGCTAGCCCTGGCGATCACCGGCCCGGGAATGGCTTTCTGGCCATCGTCGTTGATGTCCAAAAGGTGCGGCCGGGCGACGGTTACGACGCGGATGTCAAAGCCCTCGTCGAGTGGATCAAAAGCAGTGCCTTGGCGCCCGGGTTCGACGAAATCCTCGTGCCCGGAGAACCGGAAGCCCGCGAGCGCGCCCGCCGCGCAAGTGACGGGATTCCGATCGCCGACGAAACGTGGCGCCAGATCACCGAAATAGCTTCTCGTTACAAGATCGAGGCGCCTCACGTCTGAGGACGCGCTGCTACAAGCCTTTACGGACCCCCAGTTGACTGACTCCAACCAGGTCCCGGCTGGAAAGCTGCCACCCTGGCAACTCGCCGATCTCCCGGCGCCTCCCGGAAGGCGTCTGGGCGATGTGTTTCGGACTATTGGTCCGGGCGCCATTCTTGTTGGAACAGCAATCGGCGGCGGCGAGTGGTTGATGGGCCCCATCGCCGTAACGAAATACGGTCTGTCAATCCTGTCCATAGCGGTGATCGCGATCTTTCTACAGGCCCAACTCAATCTTGAACTTGTTCGTTACACGATCTACACAGGTGAACCCGTCATTACCGGATTCATGCGGACAAGTCCAGGACCGCGTTTTTGGGGAGGATTGTACGCCGTTCTTGCCTGGTTTCAGAACGGCTTGGCGTCGTGGGTTGGGACAGCCGCTGGTGCGCTGGCGGCGGGCATGCTGGGCCGCTTGCCTGACGACCAGCAGGATGGCGGCTTGGTTCTGGTGCTCAGTTCGGTTCTTCTTCTGCTGTGTGGAGCGCTGCTCGTCTCGGGGCGCAAAATCGAACAGACATTGGAGCGCCTTAGCTGGTTCATGGTCTCTTGGGTTCTTCTGTATCTGGGGATCGCTGTTGCCCTTTTCGTGCCCTTTTCGCTATGGGCGGACATGGTCACCGGGGTAGTCAGTCTCCGGTTCATCACCGAGGCCCGCGCGGGACCGGGTCTTGACTGGTTCCTGGTAGCTGCCTTCGCTGCCAGCTCGGGAGCGGGAGGTATCACGAATGTCGGGTTAAGCAATTGGTACCGCGACAAGGGATTCGGGATGGGGAAGGTCGTTGGCTACATTCCCACCTTGTTCGGCGGACGCGAGGCAAAGCTCGCGGAAACGGGAATAGTCTTCCCCACGACGGCCGAAAACCGCAACAGGTGGAAGCAGTGGGTTTGGTTTGCCAAGATCGATCAGTACGGCGTCTTCCTCTTCGGCGCGCTCGTAGGCATGGTTTTGCCCTGCTTGTTGGCCGTGCAGGTCTTGCCTGCGGGTAAGGACCTGCGGGGACTAGCTGTCGCGGCGGAGGTGGCGAGCGGACTGACAGCGGTCGGCGGATCGCCTTTTTGGTTCTTGACTCTGCTGTGCGGTTTTTGGATCCTCTTTAGTACTCAGCTGGGGTGCCTCGACGTTTTGGTTCGAATCATCACCGATATCCTGTGGTCGGGGAGCAGCCGGGTCCGCAAGTGGCGCGGCGGGGACGTGCGCTCGTTGTACTACGTGCTGCTAGGCATGATGATGGTCTGGGGGCTGACTGCGCTCCACCTAGCTACTCCCATCTTCCTGTTTCAGATCACAGCGAATATCGGGGGTCTCGTAACCGCGCTAGCAAGTCTCCACGTGCTTTACGTCAACAGAGTCCTTCTGCCTCCGGAACTGCGGCCGTCGGTTTGGAGGCAGATCACGTTGCTGCTGTGCGCGGCGTTTTATGGAGCTTTTGTATTCCTCGGCATCAAGCAAATGGTAGGGTGAATGGCGATGTGGGACCATTGAGTCCGTCCCGAAAACCCAGAACCTCGAATCCAATCGAATCAAGAGGCCACAGCATTTGACCGACGCCACTCAAGTTCCGGCCGGAAAGCTGCCACCCTGGCAACTTGCCGATCTCCCTGCGCCTCCGGGAAGGAGTCTGGGCGATATTTTTCGGACCATTGGTCCGGGCGCCATCATGTTGGGTGCCGCGATTGGGGGCGGTGAGTGGTTGATGGGACCCACTGTCACCGTCAAATACGGGCTGTCGCTGTTGTCGATCGCGATGGTTGCCATCTTCCTGCAGACTCAGCTCAACCTGGAGCTCGTACGATACACGCTCTACAGTGGCGAGCCTATCTTTACGGGATTCATGCGGACCCGGCCGGGACCCTATTTTTGGGGGTCGATCTATGCCGTTTTCACCTGGTTGGGGACCGGCTGGCCCAACATGGCGGGTCTAGCCGCCGGGGCGCTGGCAGCGGGCATTCTGGGCCGGCTACCGAACACTGAGCAGGACACCGGATTGGTTGCTCTTCTTGGTTCGCTGGTCTATCTGGCGTGCGGGATCATTTTACTCGCGGGCCGCAAAATCGAGCGCACGCTCGAGGGTCTGAGCTGGTTTATGGTCTCCTGGGTCCTTATCTACATGGCGATCGTGGTTGCCCTTTTCGTGCCCTTGTCGGTTTGGTGGGAAGCCATCCGGGGGGTTGTCCTTTTTGAATGGGTGCGCGGAGGCGATTCCGGAGCCGGCATCGACTGGTTCCTAATCGCTGCTTTCGCGGCCAGCTCGGGAGCAGGCGGCGTCTCGAACGCCGTTCTGACGAATTGGTACCGCGACAAGGGATTCGGGATGGGAAGGTTGTTGGCTACATTCCCACCTTGTTCGCCGGACGCGAAGTAAGACTCGCGGAAACAGGAAAAGTCTTCCCGCTGACACCGGAAAACCGCAAGAAATGGAAGCTTTGGTTTTGGTTTGCCAAGCTGGATCAATACGGCATCTTTCTTGCCGGAGGGATCGCCAGCATGTTCTTGCCGTGCCTCCTCGCCGTTCAGGTATTGCCTGCCGGCAAGGACTTGCGAGGATTGGCCGTGGCGGCCGAAGTTGCCAACGGGCTTTCGGCGCTGGGCGGGTCGGCGTTCTGGTTCTTGACCCTGATCTGCGGCTTTTGGATCCTTTTCAGCACCTCGCTGACCGGGGTCGACACTTTCGTCCGAGTCACCACGGATCTTCTGTGGTCAGGCAGCGCCCGGGTGCGGAGATGGCGGGGCGGAGACATCCGCTGGTTATACTACGCACTGCTTGGCGGCAATATGGTCTGGGGCGTGATAGCACTTCAACTCGCGCCGCCGATTTTCCTGTTTCAAATCAGCGCCAATATCTCCGCGGCATTCATGATTCTGTTGTCCCTCCATGTGCTTCATGTAAGCCGAACTCTGCTGCCGCCCGAACTTCGACCCCCGCTCTGGAGACAGGTGACGTTAGTGCTGTGCGCGGCGTTCTACGGGACGTTTGCTTTCCTTAGCATCCGCCAGATGCTGGGGTGATAGCCCACGCATAACCAGGACGATGGGCAGGTCATTGTTTGACCATCAACATTGACTGTGGTGAGATGAACGATATGGAGGAAATCCCCATCTCCAAGTTTAAGGCTACCTGCCTCGACGTCCTCGAGAGAGTTCGCAAGACTCGCAAACCGATTCTGGTCACCCGCTTCGGTCGGCCGGTCGCCGAGGTTGTCCCTCCTTCCGTCCGAAAAAAACCCGCTGACTGGATGGGATCTCTGGCCGGCACGGGGCGCATTCGCGGGGACATTGTCTCCCCGGCCGTCGACGAAGGCGATTGGGAAGCCCTCGGCCGATGAGGCTGCTGCCTTCCCCTGCTTAGCGCTAGCTGCCGGTTGTCTCCCGCCTATTCGCTTCCCAGGCCGCTAGGCCGCCGGCTAACTCTTCGATCTCGGTGAATCCTTCCTGCTGCAGAATGCTGGCCGCGATCGAGGAGCGATATCCTCCCGCGCAATGCAGGGCGAGTGTTCTGTCTTTGGGCAGCTCGGAAGCCCTCCGTCTCAGTTGATTGAGTGGAACGTGCACGCTTCCCTTGATGTGTTTCGCTTCGCGTTCCTTGGGCGCCCGGACATCGACCACGAGCGGGGGCGAGGGAGAGGAAAGCTCGCCCGCCAGAGTTGGGGCATCGATGCGGTCCCATCCATCCACGAGATCGGGACGCGGTTCCAGGGCTTGAATGCCCTCCTGAAGGTACCCGCTGACGCGGTCGAAACCGATGCGGCCCAGACGCGTGGCGCCTTCCTCTTCCCTTCCCGGTTCAGAGATGAGGACGATCGATTCTTCCGGGTTGAGGAGAGTTCCGGCCCAAGTGGCGTACTGGCCTCCCAGTCCGATATTGAAACTGCCGACCAGGTGAGCTTTGGCGAAATCCGCCGGGTCGCGGGTATCGAGAACCTGCGCTCCTGACCGCTGCCTGTCAAGAACCTGGTCGAGCGAGAGCGGTTTCAGCTCTCGCCGCAGGACCTGTTCCAGCGTGTCGCGCTCTTTCGTGTTCAAAATAGCATCGTATGTAAAGTATTCAGGCGCCTCGGGCTGGTCGGCGGTGACGATCCGGATGAAATCCTCTTTGCTCATGGGCTGTAAGGCGTAGTTATGGCGTCGTTGGTCGCCGATCGTCGAAACCGTTTCCGCGCTGAGGTTCTTGCCGCAAAGCGATCCGGCTCCGTGGGCTGGGTAGACGAGCGTCTCGTCGGGAAGCTTCAGGAGCTTCTCATGAACTGACTCATAGAGCATTTCACCCAACTGGCGTGCCGACCAACCGAGCGAGGCCCGCAAATCCGGACGGCCTACGTCTCCAACGAACAGCGTGTCGCCCGTCAGAACCGCATGGGGCTCGTTCTCGCTCTTCTCGAGGTCATACAGCAAGATACAGATCGACTCGACCGTATGCCCGGGTGTCTCGAGGGTTTGTAGGCGGATGTTTCCCAAATCCAAAATATCGCCGTCTTTCATCGGTGTGAACTCGAACTCTGCCTTGGTCTGCGCTCCGAAATAGATCCGGGCTCCTTCCCGATCCCGAAGTTCGAGGTGACCAGCGATGAAGTCCGCGTGACAATGCGTGAGGAACACGTGGCGGATTTCAAGGTTTGACTTCCGCGCGTCTTCGAGATATTGATCGACGTCGCGCTGTGGATCGACGACGGCGGCCTCCCGCGTCACCTCGTTTCCAATCAGAAAGGAGGCATGTGCCAGGCAGTTCAGGTAGTACTGTTTGAAGATCATAGTGTTTCGCCTTGACTGGGTTGGGCACCAAGTTGCAGAGGAACGACGGAACGCTCACCTGCTACTTCACGGGTCTGGCGAAATCTGCATGCTGGAAAGAGGTGGTGGTGGTCCGGCTCTGTTGCAGCAAGCACCTTAGCACGCTCAAGCATCCTAGTTGTAGCGCACATCGCCGTGTCGTTCACGGGCACCATTCGGCACCCTCTGGGGCGCGGCGCCTTGTCGTCAGCCCCTCGGGTGCGCGCTCCAACCCGAAGAAAGAAATCAAAGGCGACGTCGCGACCGAAACCGTCCATTGGCAACCGCCTATCTGACGCGGAGTTTTCTCAAGGCTGTGTGGCCGACCAGGGCGAGCAAATAGGCGGCTAACGGCCTAGCGAAGAGGGTGTATGGGAATCAAGAAGGCTAGACCAATCGCGTGCAAGGGTCGCCCTTGCAACTCAGCTAACTCTCCAGCAAACTGGATAGTCGCCTCAGCTCGTCGTCTGTCGTCTCGTTGGGGACCGAACATCCTGGCGCCAGAATGAGCTGTCGACCGGCACCCTTCCGCGCGACTTCCCACTGTTCTTTCATTTCGTCCTGGGTGAGGTTGCGGAAGTTGCGCTCGTCGATACCTCCCATCAAGGCCCCGTAATAGCCGTAGCGGGATCGCTCGAACGGAACGCCTGTTCGATGGACAGAATACTGAATGACGCTTGCTTTCCAGCCGGAGTAGAAGCGGTCGAGGTAAACTCCTTCCCCGTGAAGGTGCAGCGTGTTTAGTGGTGCGCTCGGGACGGCCGCCAAGATCATCTTGTCGAAGGGATCGCTGTAAGTTTCGTAGTCCTCTTGGGTGAGCACTTCATCGCGAGCGTTCGCAATGGCGAGAAAAATACCGGCGGCGCCGGCCTCGATCGCGCGCCTGGCATGATTGGCCTCTGACTTTGCGATCACCTCCAGCGCGTCTAGCAGCGCTTGGGGGTTTTCTTCCTTCAGCTGCAGGACCTCTTCTTTCGAAGATAGCTTGCCGGCCACATTCCAGGGGTTGAAGACGGTCTCGATGAAGTATTTCCGGCCCTCGAGTCCGTCGCGAATGATTTCCAAAGCACGAATCTGTTCGGGGTAGGGGTTATCCACGACTTCGAGCTCGTACCACTTGCCTTCGGATTTCGGATAAGGGAAGTCGCTCATCACCTTAACGAGGTCGGTGTTGAACTTGTCTTGGAACTCCAACGTCGCCCGCGCGTGGTGATCCCCCGGGAGGTTTTCCAACCCGAAGTGGTAGTAGAAGGTAAAGGGGGGCCGGTCGAGATCCTGCCCTTCGAGAGCGCGATCGACTCGCTGTTTTCCGGTGAGCGGGAGGCTTTCTTTGCTGCACGAGGTCGCCGCCGCGGCGGCAGCGACCATCAGGAATCTGCGTCGGCTGAGCATGGAATAGCTCCTGCGTTTTTGGCGTTCCGAAAGTGTTCCCATTATAGATAGGTGTCTGCGCGGGCGGGCACGTTGTTCGGTTGAGTTGCAGGCTTTGGAAGGAATGGGGGCTACGGTAGGGCTACGGTGGCCTGCCCGTACCACTAGATCGCTCGCAACCACCTGACAGCCCATGGTAGAAGTAAACGTCGCGAAAAATCGGGTACAGCCAATTCGCCTACGGCTGAGTCCTTGTTTCGAGGGCCATGATGGGGCGCGAATTGGTGGCAGTCCCGTTTTTCGCTCCTGCACGACTTTAACCACAGGCCGCTAAACATCGCTAGAGGTTTCCGACAAGAAACGAGCCTTGGGCACGGCATGCCGTGCCCCTACCTTTTGCTTTGACTTCTTCTTCGCAGTGCGCAAGCTCACAGCGCGGTGTGAGGCGTTGTTGAGGGCATCCTACTATATTGGGAAGGGATGAAAACGCCGGCACAGGCATTGATGCTCGTTTTCCTACTGGCGATTTGCCTTGGGAGCCAAGGGGTCGTATCGCGGGGGATCAGGCCCATGCCACGAGGCGAACCGTCGGGTCTTCCCTTTCATGCGAAGTTTGTTGATGTTGCGAGTGAGGCGGGACTCAAAATGCCCGTGATCTACGGCGAGGTGGATCACAAAGACTACATCTTGGAAACGGTGGGTTCCGGCGCGGCGTTCTTCGACTACGACAACGACGGCTGGATCGACATTTTTCTCCTCTCAGGCACACGACGAAAGAACGCACCGCCAGGGGCTATCAACCGGCTCTACAGGAACAACCGGGATGGCACCTTTCGGGACGTGACCGCGGGTTCCGGCTTGGGCCGTTCCGGGTGGGCCTCGTCGGTAACTGTTGGCGACTACGACAACGACGGGGACGAAGATCTCTTCGTCACCAATTGGGGGAGGAACGTTCTTTACCGCAATGAAGGCAAAGGCAAATTCAGCGACGTGACGGAAGACGCCGGCCTACTCCACGAAGGTAACCGCTGGGGGGCGGGATGCACCTTCGTTGACTTCGACCGCGACGGCAACCTCGACCTGTTTGTTGGCAACTATCTGGAGTTCGACTTCGAGACTACACCCGGCAAGGGAACGGGAGTGACCTGCCGTTGGAAAGGGGTGCCCGTGAACTGCGGGCCCCGCGGGCTACCGACTGCGCGGCAGTATCTCTACCGCAACCAGGGGGACGGTACGTTCAGCGACGTTAGCGAGTCTTCGGGAGTTGCCCAGGCACCGGAAGGCTACGCGATGACCGCTGTGGCCGCTGATTTCGACGGCGATGCGTGGACGGACATTTACGTGGCGTGCGACAGCACGGCCAGCCTTTTCTTTCGAAATAACCGCGACGGTACCTTCGCCGAGGAAGGCTTGGAGAGGGGAGCAGCGCTTAGTGACGACGGCATGGAACAGGCGGGGATGGGCGTGGGTATCGGGGACTATGACCTGGATGGCGACCTCGACATCTTCAAAACCCACTTTGCCGACGACACAAATGTCCTCTACCGCAATGACGGCGACGGCAATTTCTCGGATGTAACTATTCAAGCGGGTCTCGGCGTGGAAACGCGATTCGTGGGCTGGGGCGCTGCGATCGTGGACCTCGACAACGACGGTCTTCCCGACCTTTTTTACGTGACCGGCAACGTTTATCCGGAGGTTGAGAAAGAACTGCCACACTACCCATACCATACGCCCCGCGTGATCTTCCGGAATCTAGGGAAGGGCAAATTCGAAGAGCTGATCGGAGAGGCCGGGCCCGGCATCGATGCTGCTCACGCCAGTCGTGGTGCGGCTTTCGGCGACTACGACAACGACGGTGATATCGATGCTCTCATCGTAAACTTGAACCAACTCCCGTCCTTGCTGCGAAACGATCTCGACACCGATGATCACTGGCTGAAAGTCAAACTGATCGGGGTCACGTCGAATCGCAGTGCGATCGGGTCGTCGGTGAAGGTTAGCTATGGTGATCGCCAACAGGTGCAGGCCGTAGTAGCCCAGGACAGTTTCTACTCCGTCAGCGACAGCCGTCTGCATTTCGGACTGGGAGAGGTTGACAAAGTCGATCTCGAGGTTCTCTGGGCGGGAGGTTCCACGGAAGCGTTCAAGGATGTCGCGGCCGATCGGCTGGTTACGATTCGCGAGGGCAAGGGAATTGTGAGCAGCGATAAGATGCCTTGAGGCGAGAAAAGGGGCCAGGTGCTGAAGAGACTATTCCGTGCTTTGCGGGGTGAGGGATCACGCCCACCCGCCACAACCGAGGACTGGCACCGGGAAGGTGTCGGGGGGATGTGGGACGAAATCGGCAAGCTGCAGTTTGATTTTCTTGTCGAACGCGGCCTGCGGCCGGATCACTATCTTTTGGACATAGGATGCGGTTCTCTTCGGGGCGGGGTGCACTTCATTCGGTATCTCAGCGAGGGTCACTACTTCGGCGTCGAAAAAGAAGAGTCTCTCCTCGAAGCCGGCCGTAGCGTTGAGTTGAAGCGATACGCGCTGGAGGAGAAGGAGCCGCAACTCTTCGCGGTCGATGACTTCGACTTGTCAGCCCTGCCGTCACAGGTGGAGTTTGACTTCATGCTGGCGCAGTCGGTCTTTACCCACAAATGGAGGAGGGACGAGCTGCGCATGGTGTACTATCCCTTTTCGCTTTTCGAAGGCATCTCGCGCCGCGCGGGCATAACGGTCGAAAACGTTGGGGAGTGGGGCCACCCGCGGCATCAAAAAATGATGGCGTTTCGGAGCCGAGCGAGCGAAGCTGGTGACAAAGCCGCTTCGGCCGCAACGTGAGGCCGTAGTCACCTCGGCTGATGTTAGTGGACTGTCCCGGAGACGAGTTCACTCTGGATTCAATGTCGGGCTCGAAAGCCCGACGCGGCACGCTGAAAGCGCGCGCCACGTCGCGAGTACGAGGGTAACACTTTGTCTGGGACAGCTTACTAGTGTAGTGCCACTAACGGTTCTGGACAATGGCGTGGGTTTTGGCGGCGCGCTCGACTTTGGCGAGGATATCTTGTGCCGGAGCTGTCCAGACAAAGGGCTTGGGCGCTTGGTTGCTCGCTTCCAGGTACTCGTGGATGGCGGCCTCGAGTTCGGGAACACTGCGGAACACGCCGCGGCGGATGCGCTTCTGTGTCAGCTCGCGGAACCAGCGCTCGACGAGATTGAGCCAAGAAGAAGACGTGGGAATGAAGTGAAAGTGGAAGCGGGGGTGCTTCGCGAGCCACTTCTTCACTTGCTCATGCTTGTGCGTGGAGTAGTTGTCCACGATCAGATGCAGCTCCAGCGCCGGTGGCGTTTCGCGGTCGATCTTGCGTAGGAATTTGAGGAATTCCTGGTGCCGATGTCGCGGCAGACACTCGCCGATCACCTTGCCGTCGAGCACATTGAAGGCGGCGAACAACGTCGTTGTGCCATGTCGTTTGAAGTCGTGGGTCATGGTGCCGGCACGACCCCTTTTCAGGGGCAGTCCCGGCTGGCTGCGGTCTAAGGCCTGGATCTGACTTTTCTCATCGACACTGAGCACCAGTGCGTGCTCGGGCGGATTCAAGTACAGACCGACCACGTCGCGGAGTTTCTCGACGAACTGCTTGTCGCGGCTGAGCTTGAAAGTTTCGAGGCGATGGGGCTGCAGTCCGTGCGCTTTCCAGACGCGCTGGATGGCCATCTTGGAGACGCCCAAGTGCTTGGCGAGGGTGCGGGTGCTCCAATGCGTGGCCGCCCGGGGCTTCTCGTGAAGCGTTGTATCGAGGATGCATTGGACGAATTCAGCGGAGAGCGCCGGTTTGCGTCCGGGGCGCGTCCGATCGCGGAGTCCGTCGAGGCCGGACTGGGCGAAGCGCTTTCGCCACAGGATGACGGTCTTGCGGTTGACGCCGAGTTCGCGGGCAATGGCGTGGTTCGCCAACCCCTGCGCACACAGCAAAACAATGCCTGCCCGTAAGGCCATTTTCTGGGCTGTGTTGCCTCCTCGAACCAGGCGACGAAGAGCGTTTCGCTGCGGAGCGGTGAGGGGTAGAGCGTCAGCGGATGGCCACATAAACCATCCTACCGTGAAAAGGGTGTTATTGTCCAGTTATTTATGTGGCACTACACTAGCGCCCACTCATCAGCCCCTACAAAGACCAATATCCCGCTAGCAAACCGAAAACCAGGCCGCTGATCCCTGCAACGATCGGGAAAGCCAACAGCGCTCCGGCTAGACGCGCGCCGATGGCAATGTTGCGAGGCCAGAATGAGATCGTTGCTTGGCAGAGAATCACCGCGGCAAAGCTGATGTAGCCGCCAAGACCGCCCGCAAGACACCAAGGACAGTGCCGGACGTTCGGGATGTGAATATTGCAGTTCTCCGCGGCGCCGTTCCACCAGGACCGGCACCCGCAATGGTACACGACGTCGCAAGCGTTGATGAAGAAAGCCGACGCCGCGCCGGCGGCAACCAAGAAGATCGCGAGCCTGATGAAGGAAGCTGCCGGGGTCGCGCGGGGGAGCATCTCCCTATCGTAGACGCGATTGCGAAGTTGTAGCGGTCGAACGGGGGCGCCGGTAGGCGACGCAGCGAACCTGTAGATGGGATCTCCCGCACCACTCCGACCAGCCGGGCCGAAGGCTCAGGAGTGTGTTAGATTGGGTTTAAATCAGCGAGTATTGCGTGTCGACCCATTTGCGCCGCGGAGAGGTGGCTGAGAGGTCGAAAGCAGCGGTTTGCTAAACCGTCGTGGGGTTTATAGCTCCACCGGGGGTTCGAATCCCCCCCTCTCCGCCAGAGAATCCTCGTTCGGGCCCGTTGTTCGAGGCCGGAGGAACCCTAATCGAGGCTCGCTAGACTAGCTGTTAGAGGAGACGCAGACACGATGGTATACCCCGAAGAGTTTATCGCCCCGATGCGAGAGGAGCTTGCGCGACACGGTGTGATCGAGACCCGCACACCGGAAGACGTGGATCAGCTGCTGGTCCCGGACAGCGGGACCGTTCTCATAGTCGTCAATTCCGTTTGCGGGTGTGCAGCGGGCTCGGCGCGGCCTGGGGTGATTCAGTCGCTCGAGAATGACGTTCGGCCGGAGAAAGTGGCTACTGTGTTTGCGGGGGGAGACGTAGCCGCCGTGGCAAGAGTGCGTGAAATCCTCTCCGATTACCCCCCCTCATCGCCTTGCGCCACGCTGTTTCGCGGTGGCAAGCCAATCTACATGTTGCATCGCCATCAGATCGAGGGACGCGATCCCAGCCAAATCGCGGCTGCCTTGAAAGAAGCCTACAACCAGCACTGCGTGAAGGAACCGGAGGAATGTGAGGCTTGATGGTTAGGGGATCGCAGGAGCGGAACGAGAAACGCGGAGGTTAAAACCTTGAAGGGACTACCGCTTCAAATTCAAATCGAGCTCGTCGTACTCCTGTTTGTTGTTGGCGGCATGCTGTTGACGGTGTGGCTGGAGCGCCGTTTTCCCACGCAATCCTGGATTGAGAATCGCCTACCGTGGCTGTGTCCCAGGGATATAGTGATCGGCGGGGAGGCGCTAGCTCAAGCGCACCCGTATCGCTACACGATCTTCATGTTCTTTTCCTTGCTTGGTCTTTTCACCCTGATCACCGATCTCACGCCAGTCCTTGCAAGCTCAGTTACAAGCTACGGGGGCTCCGCATGCGTCGCGGTGTTCGCGCTCTACACCACCCGAATGAGTGCGAGACGCCGAGCCACACACAGCGAAGCTGCCTGATGGTACCGAGAGGCTTTCCACCCTTCCCACCGTCCCTTGGAAATCGCTGGCGCGATTCCCACATTCCCACAGCCCGACGACGACGATACTCTCTTACCAACCGACAAACAACAAAACCAAGGGGACATTTCTATTGAGCCTTGACACGGTGGTTGTTGATTGGTTGCACTTGTCGTCCTATAATCTACTCTCCAAGCAACCCGGAGGTAAGCCCCCTATCTAGGAGGGTTACGGCCCGCCGGGACGCTCGCCCACCGTAGGTGGCCGTCGGGTTTGTCCTTGAGCTCTCTGGGTTTAGGAGGGAATTATGATGCGAGGATTTGTACTCACCGTCAAGGTCTGCGGCGTTCTGTGGCTGGCTTTTGTGGTCGGGTGTCAAGCGGTACCAGGACGCGGCAACGTACCAGCGAATCAAGGCGTCCCTGGATGAGGTCCCGATCATTGACACGCACGACCACCTCAAGCCCTTCGATCAGCTCCACCCGTATGTGGAGACAGAGAACGGCCGCGGCATCAACCTCTATAGTGTTTGGGGGCGTTCCTACTGGGGCTCACAATACAAACGCCTGACTCCCTGGACGCCCGGCGGACCGTTCAGCGAGTGGTGGGCGAAGGCCAAGGGCGATTTTGAAGACGCGCGGGCGTTGAGCCAATATCGCTACCAGCTCCCCGCCTTCCGAGATCTGTATCGCATCGACTTCGAGCAAATCACCGACGACGAAGCCGCCGACTTGAACCGCCGCATCTTTGAGAACTATCGGGACCAGAAGTGGCTCTACCACGTCGTCACGGAACGAGCCAACATCGAGCTGATGCTCAACGACCGCTATTGGGCTGCCCTCGATTTCGAGACCTATTATCCGTTTGAGGTAATCATTCTCAACGTAGGAAGACTGCTGTCCCGAGGATTTCATCCTGGCGAGTTCAAAGAACCTTCTCAGGACCCCTATCGCTTCGCCCGCGAGCAAGGACTGAAGCTCGAGTCGCTGGACGACTACGTCCTCGTGGTAGACCGCGTGTTCCAGACCGCCAAGGAGCATGGCGCCGTAGGCCTAAAGCTCCATACCGGGAGGAGCCTTCGCTTTGACAACGTGGAGAAAGAGCGGGCGGCGCTCGCCTTCGGCCGACCCCGAAAAGAACTATCACTACAACAGGTCAAGGACTTCGAAGACTTCATGATGTGGCGACTCGCCGAGCTTAGCGCGAAATATGACCTGCCCTTCCAAATCCACACTGGCTCGCACCTCGCAGTTTCGAACCCATTGCTTTTGGAGAACCTCATCGCAGGCAACCCGCGAACCAAGTTCATCTTGTTTCACGGCGGTTTCCCTTGGGTCAGTGAGACGGGTGCCATTGCCTTCGCGCCGCACCTGTTAAACGTGTGGATCGATTCTTGTTGGCTACCACTTCTGAGCTACGAGATGGCCAAACGAGCTTTTCACGAGTGGCTCGACGTCGTGTCGTCCGATCGCATCATGTGGGGCGCCGACGCGGAGTATGCCGAGGGCATCTACGGCGCGACGGAGACGACGCGCCGCCTGCTGGGAGAAGTGTTGGCTGAAAGGGTCGACGACGGCAACCTCCGCGAGGAGGACGCGCTCCGCATCGGCCGCAAGATACTGCGCGACAACGCCTTGAAACTGTTTCCCCGGCTCAAAGAGCGACTCTGGAAACACAAAGGCCCGCTCGTGCCGAAGTAGTGGCCGTGGATAGCTCGCCAGTCTGATCAACCTAAACGTCTGAACGCGATGTGGAAGTAGACCAGAGGCCGCGGCCCCGCAGCCGGAAAAGCCTAGCGATCCACTGGTTGAGACAGGGGGCGTTCGCTAGTGATCGCACTAGCTTGGGCCACCGCTCTTTTTCGTGGCGATATGCTTTCAGAGGCAGTGAGAACAGGGGTCTTGTCGATGGCTTCCAACGCGGGCTTCACGGGGATGTGAGCCACTAGTCGCTCGTCCGGTTTCCTTCGCTCTTCAGCAGCGTATCCGTTTTCAACCTGTTGAACCGAACTTGCCGAGCGTCGCAAGAAAAACGAATAGACGCCCGTCCCGATAGAAAGGAAAACCATCAACGCTACCGCGTCGCTGATCAGCTTCCCCGTCGCCCCGAAGAATCGACCGGAGTGCAGATCGGCCAGCACTACGCTCAACCGTGTCGTTTCGGGGTGGAAATCGTCGGTGTAGTGCGCGGGCAGGTGCCGGTTACTGACGTCCATTTCGGTCAGTCCGAGACCTTCCTGGTGGTTGATAAGGACGCCGGTTGCCGACATGCCCAACAGCCACAATGCGACCAGGAAGCCCGTAAT
This sequence comes from Bryobacterales bacterium, assembly GCA_965222095.1. Lineage (GTDB taxonomy): Bacteria > Acidobacteriota > Terriglobia > Bryobacterales > UBA6623. The sequence continues at coordinate 286,647 of CBDCTD010000001.1, read as the reverse complement.
CAGATGCACGGCCCGCCACCAGCGATAGTTCGCGCTGCGTCGTTTGTTCGCTGAAGTTGAGGAGTTTCTGTACATACGTCACCTTGCGAAAGAAGCTTCGACAAATGAACTACCTGGACGGCGAATGATTCTGCTTTCACGGGATCCGGATCCGCGAAGCGGCACCAGTAGCCCTTCAAGCTTCAAACGTCGAAACAGCGCCGACCCTTTCTCCACTCCCATCACGTATGCCGCGGTCGAGAGAGCATCCGCCGCGGTAGCGGTAGGCGCGATGACGGTGGCGCTCAACATACTAGTAACAGGTTGGCCACTGCGCGGGTCGAGGATATGGCCGAAGCGATTCCCGGCGATTTCCCAATAGCGCTCGTAGGCCGCCGAGGTCGATACAGCCTGGTCACGGATACGGTATGTCGCCAACGGATCGTCCTCGATCGGGTTTCGAACGCTGACCTCCCAGCCCTCACCCAATCCGTCATCCCCTAAAGCGAAAACCGTGCTTGTACCGGCACTCACGAAAGCATCGCGGACGCCGTGGCGTTTCAAAACGGCCACCGCTCGATCAACTGCCCATCCCTTGCCGATCGCGCCCAGGTTAATTTCAAGATCCTTCTGCGCGAACCGCACTCGTAGTTCGGGAAGCAGTTCCACCTTCGCCGATCCCACCCGCTTGCGAGCATCGAGGATCTCCCGTTCGCTCGGCACCCGATCTCGGTCGGCGGCTTCCTCCCATAACTTGACCAGCGGTCCAACGGTCACGTCGAAAGCACCTTCGGAGAGGCTCGCGAACCGCAACGCGTCCTCCAGCACTCGATACAGGTCGCGTTCGACCGTAACGGCTCCCTGCGATGCGCGTTTATTCAGCCGCATCAGGTCGCTTTCCGCACGGTAGTGACTCAGGATTTCGTCCGCCCGCCGAATCGCGGCGAACGATCTCTCGACAGCCGTAACTGTTTCTTCGCGGCTGGCGCCGTAAGCCGTGATTTCGAAGATCGTGCCCATCACGTAATGGGCCCGGCGCACGGCCTGCCGATCTCCCGGCTGGAGAGTCGCGGAGGTTGCAACAACCTTGGCCGTCAGCAGCAGTCCACAACACACCAAAATGACCGGGTAGCGCACAGAGCACCCGTGCCGAGTGGTCATTCGGCTTTCTCCTGCTGCGAGGCTGAATCTAGGTAGGCGAGCTGGATGAACGCGAGCGCCTTGCGCACCCCACGGCTCATGGCGCGGACCGACAGTGTCGCACCCGTGACGTTCTTGATATCACGGCGCGGAAAGATAGGATTCTCGAGACTCTTGCCATCAAATTGCTTCAGGAAGCCACGGTAACGAACCTCTTCCCCGACCGGCTCGCGGTACATCATCAACGCCACGTCCTTGACGCTTCCGTCGGGATAGGCGCCCACGATGAACGTTATCGGGCGGTGCTTGCCGATCTCTTCGCAAATCACTGCGTAACCGATGACCTCTTCTTTCCTGCTGGCAATGAAGCTAATATAGAACGGCTCCCAAATCGTGGGTTTCAAGCGACCGACTAGCTTCTTCATCCGACGCCTGGTCGTGTCGTCTACTTCGATGTCCTTCCGCTCGAACGAATCCGCCTCCGGAAACACCGCTTTCGGCGCTTCCTCCAGCGTCAGATAGACATCAACCTTTTCCGCGTACGCGCTCGGTGGAAGCAACAGGACAGCCACGGCAAGCCGGCTCGTTGCCTTTCTTATTGCGGATTCCAATACTCGGCCGGGAGAGGAAGTCTCGCTCCTGGCAGAGCGCGGTAAAGCAAAAAATGGGGACAGCCACCGATTTTTCGTTCGTCGAAGGGCTTCGTTTCTTACGATGAAGATAAACTGCGAAAATCGGATGGCAGTCCCCATTTTTTGCCTGTCGCTTCCCTGAGGCGGACGCCCGCCCGCAGTGCGCGCGAGCGAAATGAGACTTAGCGGTTTTCATGTCTAGGTGATCACACGGGCCTTGTCAGAAACCAAAGGTCGCTCCAAGAATTAACGAGTCGAAAGATTTGTCGGGAAGCGGGTCGGTGCCGACCGGTCTCGGAAAGATCAGCTGGCTTCCGCTGACGCGGCGGTTGTGTTCCCAGGCGGTGGTGAAAACCACCGATGTGACCGGCCGATAAGCCAGCCCGAACGAGACGCGCTCTTGCTGTAGGTTCTCTGTCTCGAAACGTGTGATTTCGCCCCCGGCAAAATCAAAACCTGTCAAAAAATCGTCGAACCAGATCCGCTCCCACCGCAGGATGGGAATCAGCTGGGGATCTTCAAAATCACTTCCTAGGAAGCTATCCTGCATCCACTTGGGGCGCGCACGATACTTGAAGTCCACCCAGAAGCCTCGGCGCGAATTGGAAAAAGGTCCCTTGAACCCGCCCTCCAGCTCACTTTCGAGATCGGCAGTCTCCGAGCTGGAGGTTTTTGCCACGGCGTCCACCATTTGCAACCCGATATCACCGAGCACGTCCCGGAACCGCCCGAAATGGGTGTAGACATACTCGCCCTCCACTTCGAACCTTCCCATCGTTGCCTTGCCGTCGAAGGCGATAGCGTTGATTTGTCCGTGCTCGACGAGGTAGTCAGGGGTGTAGCGGCCGTGATAGCCCGAGAAAGCAAACTCTTGCCCCAGGCTCGGGCTGATGGCGAGCCGCCAGGCAGCGGCGTTGGCACTCTGGCTGCCGTCGAAAGCGCCGGAGGAGAAAGAAAGTTCGGGTTCCAGCTCCAGCAGATTCCTGCCCTCTCGCAGCGAAGCCACCTGTTCGATCGTGAAGTCGAGCTGAACTCCGTTGACCACATAGAACTGGCCATCCAAATAGCCGTTACCAATCGGTTTGTTGAAAATAATTCCGCCGCCCACTTCGCGCCAGGCGGACTTAGTCGGAATCACAGGACCGCCGCGGCTGACCAACGGCCGGCGGGGCAGATCCCAGTAATCGTCGTCGTGCAGAACGTTGAAGCGGCCGAGGGGGGGCAGGATCACACCGAAGCGCGCCCCGAAGTTGTCGCTGAAATCGAACTGCGCCCAGGCCTGCTCCATAGCAATGGCGCCCCCACTGGTGCCTTCCACCTCTTGAATGAAGCGCGTGCCACGTCGAACCCGATCGGCGCGCCCAAGGTTTTCGGGAATCGCGTTGCGCTCGATCTCGATCTCATTCAGCCGCTCGAACTCGATCTCTGTGTAAAAGCGAAGTCTCTTGAACGGCGCGGCGTCCAGCGTCATCACGAATCGTCGAAAGTCGAAGCCGTTGTGGCCTCGTCTGAGGCGCGGCAGATCGCCGACCTGCGGACCGAGCGCAATGTTGTTCGCTTCGTAGCGGAACGAGCCGTACCCGCCAATCTTTACGGAATCGGAAAACAGACTGCGGCCATAGCGGGATTCGGACGCTCCAGCAGCCAGTCCTTGATACAACCCTTTGTCGCTGTACCCCTGCCCGGGAAGACTCGACTCTTTCTCGGCTTCGTGTGAGGACGCTTGCGCGGAACGTTCTCGCGGCGCTTCCTCAGCGAGGGCAAGAGCCGGTGCGCTCAAGGGTTGTGGCTCAGGGAATGCCACGGCCAGGGTTTCCCCCTGCTCTCTGGCCGCCGATGGGAGGTGTCCATCTATCGGTACGTTGTCGACCAATTCGCGCCGAGCGGAAGCGAGCTCGTCTAACTGCCTCTGCACATGAGCGAGTGTCTGCCGCAGTTCGACTATCTGGTGATCGATGCGGCTAACCCACGACTCGGTCTTCCTAGCGGCGGATTCCCTTCCAGGCTCAGACGCTGCAATGCCCGGCCCCGGCGAGCATCTCAACGAGGGCTCTCCCATGGCCAATTCGTTCGTCGTGGCCGCCGCGGCGAGATTATGCGCCGTTGTATCAGCTGGGGCGCCGTATGAATGTGCTAGCAGGCTGAGTGCCGGGAGCACGACTAGGCGCCGGGCGCACCGCCACGCCAGAACCCGCGTGACCTCGCTCCTCGAGAGTCTATGCATCTAAGACGAAGGGTTTAAGACGGATGGCGCTTCTAGGGGTTTGACCATAGCGGCAAGCACCTGCTCAAAGCAGCACATCTTCAAGCCCGAACCAGTCAGATCTCCAGCAAGATGAATGCCATGGAAGCCGAGTACTATTTGCAACTGACTTGCATCTAGCGAATCGGACCAAGCATACCTGATCTTGCAACGCAATGTCAACTAGCCATCAGTTTGTGTAAAGACGTGTAGATTTCACCAGTTTAAGTTGCTGATTCTTAGGGGCTTTCCTTGAGACCCATCGGCACTCGACAAAAAGGATCTTAGTTGCAACTGCGTTGCTTTTGCGGCGCGAATCGATCGTGCTGATACACGGGTCCGCTTTGCAACGCCGTTTCTGTTGTTGTGCTGTCAGGTGATTTGTTCGTAAGACGAACAAGACCGCGATTCCCGACCCGTACGCAGGCAGAAAGTTGACTCCCTCAGGCGATTTCCAATGCGGCCACAATGCTTCAAAAGCACACTCGCATCGAATGCTGTGAGAGCTTGCGTCCCCTTGCGTTCGAATCGGGGTGGGTGTTGTTGGGCGCGTAACTACTTTCCGGTGCAAAAAGGGGGAACTGAGCGGTGGCTTGGGACAGTCAGCCAATTTCGCGACCGGATACCTCCGCAACTTGTTGATTCTTTGTACGCGCGAAATTGGTGACAGTCCCCGCCGCGAACCGCAAGCGTATTTTGCACCGGAAAGTAACTAGCCGCCGTGAATCGTGATCTTGCGCGACATCGCCTTCCAGAACCAGCCGCCGAGCATCACCAGGACCAGCACCCACACCAGTTGGACGAACAGCGCTTCTCGAACCTCGGCGAAGTTCAGCTTCCCCAAATAGATTCTCAGCGGCGTGTAAGCGATGTGCTGGAAAGGAAGGTAGGAAAGAGCGGTTCGCACAGCGGGCGGGAACATCGTCATCGGAACGAGGAGGCCGGACAGCAATTCCAGAACGAAAAACTTGGTCCTCAGCAGCCCCAGGATCGACTTCAAGCGAACGGCCGAAGTTCCTATCAAGAAGTTGAGTGCCGCCATGAGAAAGACACTGGCGATAAGAGAGACGACGAACAGCAGAAAGTAGGCTATGCCAGCCGGTGGCTGAACGGGGAAGATCATCGTGATTACGAGTGCTGTGGGCGTGGTGAGCAACATTAGGCGAAAACCGGCTTCGCCGAGCGCCGGACCGATGTAGCGGGCCTGTATGGTGACAGGCTTGAGCATTGAGAGTGCTATGGCGCCCTCCATTACGTCCGAGGCCATGGTTTGATCGACGTTGTTGAAATAGACGGAGCGGATCACCCAACCCACCGCCACGTAGGTCACCATGTCTTCGAAGCTGAAGCCGGGAGCAAACTCGGCATCTGTCGCGTACAACGCTTTCCAGATGAAGTAGTAGACCGTTACGTTGATCAGGTAGGTCGCTACGCCGGTGTAATACCGCAACCGAAAGGCCAGGATGTTGATGAACCCGATGCGCGAGTACTCCAGGTAGTTCCGAAGGCTTTGGGAAGCGGCTGATGCGGTCATTGGCCCTCGAACTCAGGCACGTGTCGTTCGGTGTAGATGCGTCTGACGATTTGCTCGATTGATTCCTCGGCCATGAAGATTTCACGAACGTCCACTGCCGCCACGACTCGGCGGATCACCTCGCCGGAGGTGTAGTTGTCACGGTTATAGGAGAAGCGATAGGTCAGCTCGTCGATACGCTCCCGATCCACGTTCGGGAGCTCGACCTGTTCGATCATGGCCGCCTGCTCGCGCTCTTTGAGTTCGAACCGGATCTGATTCTGGCGCCAGAGCATGCGCTTCAGGTGAGCTAGCGGCCCGTCGAAAAGGATTCGGCCCCGGTCGATGATCATCAGCCGGCTGCAGAGTTCCTCGATATCCGACAGATCGTGCGTGGTCAAGAGTACGGTTGTCCCGTACTCACGGTTGACTTCTTTCAGGAACTCGCGGATGCTTTCCTTGGCGAGCAGGTCGAGACCGATCGTGGGTTCATCGAGAAATAGCAGGGGAGGGTTGTGCAACAGCGCGGCGGCGAGGTCGCAGCGCATCCGCTCACCGAGGCTCAGCTTTCGCACCGGCTGATGAAGATAGCGTTTGATTTCGAGGATTTCATCGAAGCGCGCCATGCGGGCTTCGTAGTCTCGGTCGCTGACGTCGTAGATTCTCTTCAGCAGACGGAATGACTCGACGACCGCGATGTCCCACCACAGTTGTGTGCGCTGGCCGAAAACAGCCCCGATCGTGCGCGTGTAGGCCATGCGCTCGCGGTAGGGCGTGAAACCATTGGCGGCAACTGAACCGGAGGTCGGAACCAGGATGCCGGTCAGCATCTTGACAGATGTCGACTTGCCGGCGCCATTGGGGCCGATGTAGCCCACCATTTCGCCCGGCGTAAGGGTGAATGTAACCGAGTCGACTGCTTTCAGGCGGGTGTAGTTGCGCGAAAACAGATCGCGGACGGACCCCGAAAGGCCTTCTCTACGTTGAAATGTGCGGAATTCCTTGACCAGGTTGACCGCTTCGACCTGACCCAGCATGAATGGCTCACCATTCTAGCATGGGGGTTGAAACACGCCCATGCCCGCGGCGTTCACTCGCGCACGGCTGGGAAAAGAGCGCGGCCCGATGGACCGGCGGGATCGCCGGTCGCTACCTGTGTCCCGGTCGGATCACAGTAGCGGTCGTGGTGACGTCAGTGGGACAAGCGATCTCGCTTGTCCCAGCCCGCAGCAGGGGTTGTCCACGATCATCCCATCGTGAGTGCCGAGGGATTCTTGGGCAAGGGAGATAGGGAGTTACCGAAGACACAAGACGTCGTATCTGTGACTGGACAACCTACTGCAGCGCGTTTTTGAAGAAACTACAAACCTTCTGGAGAAAAGCACCTCGCATCGGGGACGGTTGCTCGTGTTTGGGCCCCATCCAGACTCCTTCGGTGTGGCCGTAGCCTTCGAGAATCCACAGCTCATTTGCCGGATTTCCAGACGCAGCTTTAAGCCTGGAAGCGTGCTCAACGGGAATCCTCGGATCGTCGCTCCCGTGGATGAACAGGATAGGCCGCGGCGCGATGTCCGCGACCTGGTGCTCGGGTGCGATCGTGTCAAAGTCCAGGCCATACAAAAGCTGTCCCAGCAGAGTGATTCCCGGGCTAAATACAGATACAAAAAGAAGCCATGGTATTTTGCGCTTGATTTCTCCCAACATGACATCCCGAACATCCGCGAAGGCGGTATCCGCGACGACGGCGCCAAGTTCGGGGATGGTGGCGGCGGAAAGAAGTGCCGTTGCACCTCCGTAGGAAGTACCGTGGATACCGATTCTTCCTGCTTGGAATCCCCGACTGAGAAGGAGATCGACCGCTCCCCGAACGTCCCTCCGCTCGAGCCAGCCGAACCCGATGCGGTCGCCCCCGGAGCGTCCGCGTCCTCGCAAGTCAAAGATGAACACGTGGAAGCCGGCCTCGACGTACGCTCGTGCGATGTCGGTATGAGCGCCGCACCAGCCATCGGAATTGATGCCGTGAACAAGCACAATAGCTTGATCCCCGGAGGAGGGAAGCAGCCAACCTGCTAGGCGAATCTTATCCTCCGCACTCTCGAAGTGAAGTGCTTCAACGCTAAGGTCAGGGTCGGGCCCCGGCGGATTGGGCTTCGGCTGAGGTGTGGTCACCAGGTGCAGAATGACGGCGCAGATCCCGAGGTACAACACTGCGGCGAGCAGCGACCCCACGATCGCAATCCGCAGCCATCGGCGAGTTCGGGCAGCCGGAGCTGGGCGCAGGGTTGGAGGGCTTGGTTGTCTCATATCGGTAGTTTGCTGGTCGATATTGCCGGAATGCTGAGCGCTCAATCGTTGCACACAGCCGCCAGCTCATTGATCACACGCCCAACACCCACCACAACACGTGCGAGCCGATCGTACTCGATCTTATCCGGCGTGTCTAGGGTGCCGTGGTAGTGGGGGTAGCGGTAAGGGGCAGTATCGGTCACCATCACGGCGGGGTAGCCTGCCTGCCAAAAAGACCAGTGATCCGACCAGCCGACGCCCGGAAGCGCCCCAAACGTCGCCGCGCCTTCGGAGGGGAACTGACTTGACTCTCGAAAAGACCGAATGACCTTTCGCACCAGCCCGCGCGACGACGTGTCACCGACGAAGGCCACAAAGTTGCCTTTCGAGGGATAGAAAAAGCCAAGGGGGGCGGGGTAGTTCTGGCTGCCCGGTTCATCGGAATAGTATCCGATCGTCTCGAGGCTCAACATAGCGACGACATTTTCTTGCCGCTCTTGGCAACGCTGTGCATAAACCAAACTTCCCATCGACGGCGTTTGAAAGTAGGGCGGTTCCTCGTTCACGAAAGCGAGGAACCGCAGCGTTCGCCCCGGCTTCTTTCCGGCAAAAGAACGCGCGAGGGCCAGCACGGCGGCGACCCCCGTGGCGTTGTCGTTTGCACCGGGAGAGCCTTCGACCGAGTCGTAATGCGCCCCCACGACGACAATTTCCGCTGGTTTCGCGCTGCCAGGGATCTCGGCGATGAGATTGGAGCATGAGAGCGGCTGTTCCGGAACTTCGTCCAAGCCGAAGATCGAGCGAGGTACTACGTCGTACGTCTGCCGCTCTACTTTGTATGCTGCCTCCTCGAAGCTATGATGCACGTAGTCTGCTGCCTCGCGCAGCGCCGCGTACTGAATCAAGTTGCGCTCGCCGATCTCACCCGCCAGCTTCTCGACGTACCGCCGCAGCTCGTCGCGAAGCGTTTCTTGGGCGCGGGTCAAAGGCGGCAGTGGTCCCTGAAAGCTCTTGCCGGGCATGCGAATCATAAAGGCCCAGCAGCCGAAGCCGAGCACGACAACTGCGGCACCGAAAACAAGGAGTTTCATTTCTCAAATGGTATGGCGATACAGTCCACCCTACATGCTTTATCTGTCGCGAACGGCTAATTCGACCGCTTGTTCTAGGGGTTGTGCAAGTTTGCGAGGATCGACGAAACCAAGGAAACTTCGTTCAGCAAGTAACCGTGTTGCCGTGCCGTCTTGTAGACCACATACGGTACGCCTTGGGGCGGCATGGCTCCTGCGAAAATGACCCGGCCATCTCCGGGTTCTTTAGGGGCCTCCTGAAAATCCCAACCTTTCGCCGCCCGTGGGCCGTCTTTCACCACTCTTGACAGGGTTGGATGAGCGTCACTCGCTAGCACAGCAATCGGTGGGTAGTGAAACGAACCGTCCTCTTGGTTAACCAGCAGCGAACTGAATTCGCGTGCCCGTGCCAGGGCGTTGCGGAGATGTGAGCGTTGCTCGCCGGTCACCGCAGCCGGCTCGATGGTGGCGAACAACCCCAGCTTGTGACGCTCCCAATCATCCGCTGAGTACCAGTCGTGCGAAATACTGTCCCCGTTCTTCTCCACCAGCCCCGAATCGAGCGTATTCCAGGGGAACAAGCAGTATATGGATACAAACGTAAACAGTACCTGCGGGCTCAGGATGCGCCTGTTTAGGCCGGTTGCGGTGCCCACGTGCATATCCTCCAAAAAACTGACACCCTGGCCGAAACGTACACCCGCAAAAAGAACGCTATGGAACAGATCGGGACGTCGGTTCAGCGCCACGAAGGTGATGAGACCGCCCATACTGTGCGCTACGACCTGAATCCTAGCACCCCCGTTCTCTCGGCTGACATTCTCAAGGAACCTGATGAACTCTGCTGTATTTTCCAGATTGTCTCGGCGCCAGTCATAGGCGAACGCCCGAAAGACCCGGTCAGATGTCTCGGCCCAATTCAGGAACGGAGCATAAACGTCTTGCCAAGCTACGGCGCGGACCGGCACCCGCGCGACTAGCTCATCGCCCTGTTGTACTTTGCCATTCCAATGCAGGGGTAAACTCAGATCGGAAGAGGAAAGACCGAACGCCTGCTGCCAGGTGATCCAACGCACGCTGGCTTTCGAATCCGATAGGATGCTCCCCTTGAAACCGTGGATAAAGACGATCGGAGGCATTAGACGCTGGGCAGGAGCACGGTCGCTGGCGGCGTCTACGACGTACCGCCGCAGCTCGTCGCGAAGCGTTTCTTGGGCGCGGGTCAAAGGCGGCAGTGGTCCCTGAAAGCTCTTGCCGGGCATGCGAATCATAAAGGCCCAGCAGCAGAAGCCGAGAACGACAACTGCGGCACCGAAAACAAGGAGTTTCATTTCTCAAATGGTATGGCGATACAGTCCACCGTAGATCCTCTATCTGCCTCGAAAGGCAAGTTGGATCGCTTGCTCGAACACTGTCTTGCCCCGCTGTAGCACGGTTGTTCGCCAGGAATCGTCGTTGGGGCCGAAGGATTCCTTCAGATCCCGCTTCGTCGGATGATCGCCCGTCCCCCCGCCATAGTGGTGCCAGCGGTTTTCTTCTCGTAGCGCGTACAGCACGTCTACCGCGCTGTCAGTTCCGAACTCTTGGGCCAAGAAGGATACCTTGTCTTCCCCAAGAACACGCAGATACATCGTGTCGTAGGCTCCCTTGATCCGATATCCGGGACCGTGCTCAGGATCCAAAGACGCGACACGTTCGCCAAACGCTCTTTTCATGTTGAGGTAGATCGATGAACCCTCGTCACCCGCGTGGACGAACAAAGTGTCGTAAGCGAATGGCCCTAACCCAGTGTGCACGTCAATAACTACCAGATGTTCGGCGGACCCCAGACGCTCGCGCACGAACGCTTGGACTGACCTGCCCCCAGGAACGAGTCCACTCTCTAAGTTAGACCTGGGACCATTTGAAGTCCACTCCATGGTATAGAACTCTGGTCCTGGGACCTGGGTAATCTGGCCTCCGGCGCCGGTGGCGTTTCGCGGTCGATCTTGCGTAGGAATTTGAGGAATTCCTGGTGCCGATGTCGCGGCAGACACTCGCCGATCACCTTGCCGTCGAGCACATTGAAGGCGGCGAACAACGTCGTTGTGCCATGTCGTTTGAAGTCGTGGGTCATGGTGCCGGCACGACCCCTTTTCAGGGGCAGTCCCGGCTGGCTGCGGTCTAAGGCCTGGATCTGACTTTTCTCATCGACACTGAGCACCAGCGCGTGCTCGGGCGGATTCAAGTACAGACCGACCACGTCGCGGAGTTTCTCGACGAACTGCTTGTCGCGGCTGAGCTTGAAAGTTTCGAGGCGATGGGGCTGCAGTCCGTGCGCTTTCCAGACGCGCTGGATGGCCATCTTGGAGACGCCCAAGTGCTTGGCGAGGGTGCGGGTGCTCCAATGCGTGGCCGCCCGGGGCTTCTCGTGAAGCGTTGTATCGAGGATGCATTGGACGAATTCAGCGGAGAGCGCCGGTTTGCGTCCGGGGCGCGTCCGATCGCGGAGTCCGTCGAGGCCGGACTGGGCGAAGCGCTTTCGCCACAGGATGACGGTCTTGCGGTTGACGCCGAGTTCGCGGGCAATGGCGTGGTTCGCCAACCCCTGCGCACACAGCAAAACAATGCCTGCCCGTAAGGCCATTTTCTGGGCTGTGTTGCCTCCTCGAACCAGGCGACGAAGAGCGTTTCGCTGCGGAGCGGTGAGGGGTAGAGCGTCAGCGGATGGCCACATAAACCATCCTACCGCGAAAAGGGTGTGATTGTCCAGTTATTTATGTGGCACTACGCTAGCATCCAGTTCCATCGATGTAAGCCGTCCACCCGCCCTTTGAGATCCCTCGCGAAAGCGGGAGCGGGCGGTGAAGTAGTCGGGCGAGAAGTACGTGGCGTCCATGTTGTTGTTCAGGCTTCCGTGGTCAATCGTACAGGATGACAGGGGAAATAGTAAGACTCCTGCGATGAACGCAAACAGAAAAAGCACCGACGCCAAAATTCGTGTAGCATTTCTCATCGAACTTCTCCTGACGGCTGCACCAATGGTCCCAAGACCGGGTTGGCCCGCTCCCACAACGACGTCGCGTTGCGCCGGCGGAGAGCGTAAAGCACGCAGTAGGTGGCCGCGGCGGCGATCAGATGCTTGAACGTGTGGCCGCTCCAGAAACCGCTGAGTTCGTAGATCGGGGCGTCCAGCACCTCACAGATTTTGGCCAGTCCAAACAGCGCCCACAGCATGAGGAACGGGCGGCTCTGCCCATAATGCGAGGGGAACATCCAAATGATGAAGGGGATCGCGATCACCGGATAGAACTGAACCACCAGGTACACGCGGAGGTCTCCCTCGCCGGCCAGCTCGCTGCCGTACCAGCGCAAAACGCTGTAGAGGCCCAGCAGAACCATCGGCGCGAGCATGATTCTCCCGGCCCGCCTGCTGACAAACTCCGTGATGACGATTGTGAAAAACGACGTCAGCAGAAGGCTAAAGACCAGGCGGTCCCAGACGAGGGTATGGTTGTTCGGGTTCGCATGGTAGTAGGCCGACCCGAAACAGGTCAAGAACTCTCCGGCGAAGAAGACGAGGTAGGCCACGCGTTCCCACCGCTCGGCAAAGATTTTCGAGAGATCTCTCCGATCGAGCAACCACCAGCAACCCCATGCGCCGATCACCGCGAACGGTAAATTCGACATCACATTCCACATGTGCGGGACGCCCAAGATGGGCCGCTGATCGGCGAAGTCGTGGTATTCGGCGTTTTGGGGGATAGGCGGCGTCAGCAGAATGCCGACAAAGATCGGAAGACTGAAGCCCAAAAGGATGATCAGGCGCCGACGCCTGTTGCGCGCGGTCAGTGGGCCAGCGGGTTTGGTTGACTTCATCGCAATAGGTTCCCCGAGTGGCTCGTGTTCATGACCTCGTCTCGCTAGCCGCAGGTCTGTTGCCCGCAAAGGACTTGGCCGACTTCGCATTCAACCCTAGCGCCCGCCGCACCCACCATCCCTTGACGCGGGTGAACGGCTTCCAGCCGCTGATAACCAACGAGCTCAGCGCTGGGGGGAAGCGGGTGAGTATCTCATGACCATCCTTGGTCACCAAGACGGTATCGGAATGTCGCACGCCGCCGACACTAGGGAAGTAAATCCCCGGCTCAACGCTGATCACCATGTTTTCAGCCAGCCGGTCCTCGCTGCCTTCGGCTATCCACGGAGCTTCATGGTTGCCGAGCCCGATCCCATGGCCGGTGCGGTGCAAACGTCGATCTTCTCCGCTGTACCCTTCCTTCCGCAGGTAGTCGTTCACAGCCGCGTCTACTTCGCTGCACGGCACACCGGGTCGGATCATCCCCAACGCGACACGGCGGGCCTCCGTCATGGCCGCAAACGCTTCTCGTACTTCGGCTGACGGTGGTGCGGTGAAATACGTTCGCTCGCTTTCCGCGGCGTAGCCGTTGACGCGGGTGAGAACTAACGCTACGTGCGACCCCTCGCAGAGACGGTCCTTGAGGTCAGGAATCGAGTGTGGCATTGCGCTGCGGGGGGCCGCCCACGTCGCCATTACCACTTTTGTTGTCACGGGATCCCAATCATCGACCTCCCGGATGATCCGCAACGTCACGAGGCGCGTTTGGGCAAAACCCTCAGCGACAGTTGCTCCCCGGTACGAAGCTGCCAGGAGACAGTGAACTCCGAGATCGGCATAGCTGGCCGCGCGTCGAATCAGGGCGATCTCGGTGCGGGACTTAATCAGGCGCAGCCGTTCGACCAGCGGCGCGACGTGAATCGTGCCGCCGTTGATCTCTCCTGCGATTTCTTGGGGGAGCGTGGGCTCCACTCCGATCTCTTTGTCTTTTCCGATGAGCTGATGGATAGCGTCCGGCCACCCACGACCAGGCGGCGCTGGATAATCCCAGTAGGTGCGAATGTCCTGCTCCCTGATATGTAGGGCTTTCTTCATGTGCTCCTGTTCGAGCTTCGGCACTAACAGGATTGGAGCCCGGCGGGGACGGATCAGGAGAAAAAACGGGCGCTCCAGCGGCTCGAATCCGGCGCCTGTCAGATAGTAGAGGCTGTCGAAGGCAGAGACGATGAACAGGTCCAGGCCGGCTTCCACGATGCTGGTCTGAAGCGATTCCAGGCGCCTTCGATATTCTTTGGACGAGATCCGAAGCATCTGATTGTCGCTCCAATCAAGGGTATTCGCGGACCGACCAACCCGGCCACGCGTGAATGGATCTCATCGGGCGATCAGCATCGTCACCCGATGCGGCTCGGTTCCCGGCGGCCGTTTCGGGGCCCCGTGAAGATCTCGTAGGGTGAACGGGTGGTGCATGAGGATGTCCTGCTTGCCGTCCTGGTTGAGATCCACCAGCCAGGTGTATTCCTCGTCGTTGGGCACGGCAACCGCAACGTCTTGAGGCTGCCGGGAGAACAGGTCCGGCCCCGGCACGCCGACGAAGACGTCCAGGTGCCTGGGGTGCTGCCCGATGATCAGGTCGGAGAGGCCGTCGCCGGTCACATCCCCGATGAGCAAAGTCGAGTTGAACGCGCGCGGCCAATTCTTTTGTGTCTTTCGGCGTTCGTGCGTCGCCCCTCGAAGCACTATTTCCAGGGGCACCGACCCCGGTTCGCGATGGCTGGGCGGACCGTCCAAAGCGATTGTGCGCGTGGCGTTGGGTTTGTCGGGATAGCGGCCCCCTTCCATGTGGTAGAACTCGAGATCCAGCCCGATGTCATCGCCCATGAACCCTTTGATTCTCTTCCAGAGGCTGCTCGTGAGGAACCTGGCCTCGATGGTTGTGAGCATCAAGCCGACCTGGCCGTCGCGATCGAAGTCGTGCCGGTCCATCCCAAGCTGGATGCTGTCGTCCGACTGGAACTCGGCCCCGACTTCTGCCGCGAACACGGTGCCGCCATCGGCTGTTGGCGCGCCGAAATGCACCTCGTAGGTGGAACGCTTGCTAGAGATTCTCCTGCCTTCCAGCGAGAAAACCACCAGGTCGGCGACGCCGTCGCCGTTCAGGTCGGCGAGCGAGTGCAGCACCTTCCCTAGCATGTCTCCGCTGGCGAGCGATGAGAGCTCGTCGGAGTCGAATGCGACATCGGTAGTGAAGGTCTTGCCCACCGGGGCAAACAGCCCACGCTCGTCCTGGTGATGAACTTCGAAGTGGTCTTCGTTCCAGAACACCAGGTCGCTGCGACCATCTTGGTTGTAATCCACCTCGTGGACACGGCTCTGACCCCAGGGGTTGTATCGATATCCGTCAGCTCCGTAGATCCTGCCCATTTCGGTGGAGGGGCCGATCTTCACGGGATCAGCGAACGCGCCATTGCTCATCTGGATGAACACCCAGAAACCATCGGCGTCGGGCACTACCAGGTCGTCGCGGTCGTCGGCGTTCACGTCCCGAGTGACGTCGACATGGGGGACTTCGCCTTTGCGCGGCGCGTTGAAGTTGGAAGTAACCGCCACCAGCGCGCGTTCCGTCGCCGATTTGGGATCGAACCAGTTCAGGCGGCCGCGTTCGTAGGTGACCAGCCGGTCGCGTCCGCCGATGTTGGCCACGTCAACGAACAACACTTCGGGACCGAGCGTTGCGTCGAGTTTCGGCGCCCAGGTGCCGTCGCCGAACGCGTAGATGCGCAAGCGACGGTCGTCGTTCTCGTCGACGTGCACCACGGCAAGTTCCGCGACAGCGCCGCCGAGAAGAAATCCTGTCAAAACGGTCTGGCGTTCCGCGACGCCGGTGACGACCTCGTACTCGTCGAAGGTGAATTCCGCGGTGGCCTGATCGGCCCTCAGCGCGTCACAGGTGTGCGTCATGCATCCCGATAGGAAGACTCCAAGAACCATCCAACCGACCAGACGGAGGGGGGTTGCGGTCGCTGCACGGGTTCTCATGGCGTTGCTTCTGGTTGGTGTTGGGGGTGACGAGATGCGAGGCACGCGCCAGGCCGCCACGATCTCGTAAATCAACTGCTGTAACCGAGCGTAGCCCTACTGCTAAATCCCGGCTACAACTGGCGTGACAGTTTCTGAAGTGTCACAATTCGGGAGCTCGCCGGCCTGAGCGATGCCGGAAGGTTCGTGCCACCTGCTTGTCGTTTGGGACAACCCTGCTATGCGCCTGCGACTGCCGATGGATCTCAGGGAAAGGTTTCAGATCCCGATCGGCTAAGGGCTAACAACCCAGGGAAACTCTTTTACAAACTGGTAGCCCAGCTCGCTGTGCAGGTAATACAGAACGCCGGCCAGCACAAGCACCACGATCAACAGCACGACGATCACGATGCTACCCCACGGCATTCTCCCTGTTTCCCGTTTTCGCACCAGCAGATAGCTGGCGCCAATGCCGACGTAGAACAGCAGAATCATCGGCGCGGCGAATAGAGTCATATTGGCTACGTCGGGCGTGGGGGTGATGACAGCCGCAATCGCGAACATGATCAAGATCGCGTAGCGGACGTTCTTCAACAAGAACGCCGGGCTGGTGATCCGTAGCAACGTGAGGGAAAAGATCAAGACCGGCATTTGGAATACGATTCCGAGGCCAAGTAACAGAGTGACGAACAAATTGAAGTAAGAGCTGACGCTGATCATCGGCACGATGTCGGCTTCGAAGCCGATTCCCACCAGAAACACCAGCGCGAACCTTAGCATGATGAAGTAGCCGAATCCGCCACCCAAAATGAACAGCGTGGCGGTGCTGAAGACGAAAGGCAGTGCCCAACGACGCTCCCTCTTGTAGAGCCCGGGAGCGATGAACGCCCACACCTGGTACATCAGCCAGGGGGAAGTCAGAAACACTGCCGCTAAAATCGGGATTTTCAGATAGAGCATGTGGAATTGCTCCATCGGAGTGATAGCGACGAGTGAGAGTTGGCTGTCGTATTGAGGTAGCTGCTCACGGGCCATATCGTAGGGGCCTCTAACCAGCTCGAATAGCTGAAAGGCAAAGAGCAGACAAAGGGGGTAGGCGATACCGAGTCCGATCAAGGCGCGGAGAATCCGTGTACGGAGCTCGTCTAGGTGCTCCAGAAACGACATCCGTGTCATGCCCTCTTCGTCATCATCTTCACCGCCTCCATCACCTCCGGAGGGAGGAGGCGGAGGAGGAGGAGGCTGCTCCGATGTCTTGGCAGGCGGTTTTACTAGGGCAGTCGAAGCGGTTGCGGTGCTGGAACCGCCGTGCGGAGCTTCCTGACCTTCATCGGCGTAAGGATCGTCGTAGTAGCTCGCCGTGGACGATGGCTCGTCGGCCGGCTGCTGTTCGGGGATGTCAGGCTGAGGGGCAGCTGTCTCTACTTCTTCGCCGACTGCGGAGGAAGGAGTTTCGCTGCCTTCGGATTCGGGGCGGTCGGGAGTGGATGAAGAGGACTGAGCAGGCTCGGTTCGTTCCTCGGCAACGCTTGGTTCATCTTCATCAGGCAACTCCGCTTCATCAATCGGGTCTTGCTCGGAAGGGCTGGAATCAGCAGCGGGCTCGGTCGGCGGGCCGTCGGCGTCTGGCGACGCAGCAGAGTCTTCCGCCGCGGATGAGTCCTCAGGGCGAGAAGGTCCCGCATCGCGCTCCTCGCGCGCTTGCTCATCGTCAGAACTCATGAACCTGGTTTGGCGTCGGGCGCGTCGGTGCTTTTCAGGGGCTCTGAAGAGGGCGAGCCGCCAGGGGCCTCGTTGCCATTAGAGGCCATCGCCGGGCTGTCAGTCGCGTTCGCTTCTCTCTTCCGGCTCGGTACCGTTTCGGACGACGAAAGGTCGGAAGAGGATCCCGAGGTCTCTGTTACGGGGTTGCTATCGGAGTCTGAATAGTAGTCGTCAGGGGAATCCTCATAGTCGGCGGCTGTGTTCAGATCTTTCTTGACTTCGTCGGCAACGTCTTTGAGGTCCTGATTCTCCCGATCAATGGCGTCCATCTCACGGTGAAACGTGTTTCGCAGGTCGTTTGAAGCACGCCGAAACTCGGCCATACTCTTGCCGAACGTCCTGCCGAGCTCCGGCAGCTTCCTCGGGCCGAAGAAAAGAAGCGCGAGGACGAAGATGAATATTAGCTCCGGAAGACCAACCGGCATTAGTAACCTTCGATAGCCTGGTGAATGGGGGCTGTCTCAAGACAGCCGAAACGTTCGTTTTGATGATACCGGCGGGGCAAAACGTGAGTCAACCGAGGTTGGCGCTCGACAGAGAGTACTTTCTCACTTTCCGGGATTCCCGTTCGATAGGCTATCCGGTTGACGATGTTGTGGCCTTTCTCACCGCCAACATGCGATCGACTCCGGCCAGGTCAGTACGTACCGTTGGCGTTTCCCACTCTCCGGTTTTCAGCATCGCTTCGACGGGCAGCCGGCTCGTGTAGCCCAGCTCCATCAGTAGCCAGCCGCCAGGCCGGAGGATCCTGGCCGCCGCTTTGGTGAGCTTGCCATAGACCTCCAGTCCGTCTTCGCCCGCAAACAGGGCCATGGCCGGCTCGGACCGGATTTCCTGTTGCAAGCCAGCAAGCGCGAGCAGTGGAACGTAGGGCGGATTGCTCACGACCAGATCAAACCCGCCCGCTGCGAAGGCGTCAGCGAGATCGCTTTCGACGAATTCGACGTCGGCCTTGAGCCGTAGGGCGTTTCGGGTAGCAATCCTCAACGCCGGGCGGGACATTTCGCAGGCGATCACCCGCGCGGACGGACGTTGCTTCTTGATTACGATGGCGAGGCAGCCTGATCCGGTTCCGACGTCCAAGACTTTTTGGTCCCCCGATAGTTTCGGCAGCGCCTCCTCGACCAGCAACTCCGTTTCCGGTCTGGGGATGAATACATCCGGAGTCACGTGAAACGGGAGCCCATAGAACTCCTGTCGGCCGGTGATGTATTGGGTCGGCGTTCCCGCGCAGCGTTGGCGAACAAACTCGAGCAGCCTTTTCTGTTGATCGGACCGTAGCGTTTCGTCCGGGTGCGCGTACAAGAAGGCCTTTTCGCAGTCGAGCAGGTGGCCGAGCAAGACCTCGGCCGTCAAACGAGGGGCGGACACCTTATCCTGTTCGAGTAGATCAGTGGCCTGTCGCAGCGCTGCGTGAATAGAGGTGTCAGAGGACACGGTTTCGAGGTCGGGAATGCGGCCCGACAAGCCGCCGTCGTCAGGCCGAAACCAGCTCTTGGCTGAGTCTCTCGGCTTGGAAGTGAGCGGCCAGGGCATCGGTCAGCGGATCGAGCTTGCCGGCCATGATCTGCTCGAGCTGGTACAGCTTGATTCCGGCCCGGTGGTCGACAAGGCGATTCTCGGGAAAGTTGTAGGAGCGAATCTTTTCGCTGCGATCACCGCTGCGGACCATCGTGCGGCGCTCCTCGGTTTGCTCGGCGTGCAGCTTTTCCCGTTCCAACTCGTAGAGTCGCGACCTTAACACCTGCATGGCCTTGTTCTTGTTCTTGATCTGCGACTTTTCGTCTTGGCAAGTGACCACAAGATTCGTCGGCAGGTGCGTGATGCGCACCGCCGAATAGGTCGTATTGACGGATTGTCCGCCCGGTCCCGAAGAGCAATACGTGTCGATCCGCACATCCTTGGGCTCAATCTCTACATCGACTTCGTCCACTTGCGGCAGGACAGCTACCGTAATGGCCGAGGTATGGGTGCGGCCTTGCGTTTCGGTTTCCGGCACGCGCTGCACCCGATGCACGCCGCTTTCGAACTTGAGCCGGCTGTAAACCCGTTTCCCCGTGATCAGCGCGATGATCTCTTTGTAGCCACCAACCTCCGATTCACTGGAGGAGATGACCTCCACTTGCCAACGGTGCGACTCAGCGTAGCGGGCGTACATGCGGAACACGTCGGCGGCGAAAAGGCTGGCCTCGTCACCGCCGGTCCCGGCGCGCACTTCCAAAACGACTCCTTTTTCGTCGTTGGGATCTCTGGGGAGCATCGAGGCTTTCATTTCGGCTTCGAGCTGAGTGGCACGTTCCTCAAGACCGGCGATTTCCTGTTCGGCCAGCTCAACCAGAGCAGGATCGGATTCCTCGAGCATCGTGCGGGTGGATTCCAATTCCGACTGCACCGACTTCCACTCGCGATAGCTATTGACCACCTCCGACAGCTCGGCACCGGCTTTGGCGGCTTTCTGAAAGCGGCTCTGGTCCGCGATCACCTCGGGCCGGGCCATCTCCTCGGAAAGCCGCTCGTAGCGACCTTCGAGATCGTCTAGCTTTTTGACCCACTGCATGAGGAATCCTACTCTGCGGGGGAGATTTCAGGCGACAACGAGTTCGCCGTTTTGCTCTTGCTCTAGCGCCATAGCGCCTTCCAGGGCACGAATGGAGATTTCCACCTGATCATCCGCGGGTTTTTTGGTGGTGATTCGCTGCAACCATAACCCGGGCGCCACCATCGTAGACCACACGCTGCCTTGCCTCTTGGCGGCGAAACGAATCACTTCGTAGCTGACCCCGGCGATCAGAGGAAGAAGGGCCACCCTCGCGAGCAGTCGCGGCCAGAAGTCTTCGAAGGGCACTAGGGCGTAAACGGCAATGCTGACCAACATCACCACCATGAGAAAACTCGTTCCGCACCGCGGATGGAACGTCGAAAAACTCTGCGCGCGGCCCACCTCGACCGGCTCTCCCGACTCGTAGTTGAAAACGACTTTGTGTTCAGCGCCGTGGAATTCGAAGACTCGCCGTATGTCTTTTAACCGAGACACAAACGTCAAGAAGGTCAAGAAAATAGCCAGCCGAATGAGGCCATCCACCACGCTGAACCCAACTTGTCCATCGAGCCAGGAAACGCGATTCTGGATTTGGGTGGTCAGCAGCAGGGGAACGAACTTGTAGAGAACGATAAAAAAGCCTAACGAGAACATGACGTTGAGGGCCATCATCCAACCGGGAATCGGCTGTCCTTGTTTAGCCTTTGACTTCTCTTCTTCCGGCAAGGCTTCGTTCGCCGAGTAGCGAAGGGTTTTGATGCCGAGCGCCAGCGCTTGTCCGATCGTGCCCAGCCCGCGAAGGATGGGCCATCTGAAGATTCTGTATTTTTCCGACGGTCGTTCGAGCCTGCCTTCCTGGGAAACGACCTCCCCGTCCGGTCGGCGCACCGCCACGCAATAGCTGTGAGGAGATCTCATCATCACGCCCTCGATGACGGCTTGCCCTCCAATGAGAGGATCGTCGCCGCTTTCGAGCACAGGCAACAGCTGCATGTGCGCCAAGAGGCGGAAAAATCGGCGTAAGCTGGTTCCAAAATGTAACATCGCGGAAGCCTTTCTCTCGTGTCGCGAATCACCGGTTCGTGAGACGGACCGGGAACTCCCCCGCAGGGGCGAGCGCCGTAACTAATTGAATCTGAAAGAACTAGTGGCCGAACGTTCCGGTAGCATCACCACGACGGAGCCTCTGACACGGTCCCTTTCGTGAGCATGGATGTCAGATTTCATTGTACGATAGAATGGCGCCATGCTGAAAAAGCTCTGGGACCGGTTGCGCCCCACCATTTTTTGGAGCTACCGACGCGGATCTTGGCAGTACGACTTGATCGTCGTAGGGATTCTCGCGTTCATTTTTCTGACCCCCCGCGATCTCTTTCGAGACCAGCCGCGGCCACCGAGCGCGCAACAGATTGCCGATCTCTCGGATGGCAAGGGAACCGTGGTTTTCTGGGTTGAGCCCAGCGTCGTCGACGACACTCCCGCGGAAGAGGTGACCGAGAAGCTACGCCGCTTGTTGCGGCAGCGGCAAGACAAGAACCTTCGCATCATCGACACGCAACCGACCACGGACGCCGAGGGAGAAGTGCGGGGCTACCTGGTCTACGCTCGCCCTTGAGAATCCGTCCATCGCTGAAACCGTATCGCAAGCTGAAGGGTCCTAATGAACGTGCGTACCTGGGTTGCCGCAGCGCTACTGATCTGCCCCTCGGTGCAGGCTGCCTCCGAGCTGGAAACGCTCCTGGCGCGCATGGACCGGGCGGCCGCCGAGTTCCGCGGGATGCAGGCCGACCTCCGCTGGCTCAAATACACCGCTATTGTCGAGGATGAGAGCGTCGAAGAAGGGGTGATCAAGGTTCTTCGTGGGAAGGACGGAGAGTTCCGCCTTCTTGTGGAATTCCGGTCGCCGTACTCCTACTTCTTCGCTGTCCGTGGTACAAAGGCCGAGATTTATCGCCCCAGGATTGCGACGGTGGAAGAGTACGATCTCTCAAGTTCCAAGGCCGCTATCGAGCAAGCGCTGTTGTTGGGATTCGGAACAGGGGGCCGTTTTCTGAATAAGCACTATGACGTCACTTGGCAGGGCCGCGAGACCGCCGCCGGAGAGGCCACGGTCAAGCTGGAGTTGATTCCCAAGGCCGAAAAGATGGCCCAGCGCGTCCCCCGGCTTGAGATGTGGGTTTCCACAGCCAGTTGGCAAGCCGTCCAGCAAAAGCTATACCTGCCCACGGCCGGCGACTATCGTCTCTACACCTACACCGAAATTGCCCTGAACCCGGGGTTGAGGGGATCCGATCTGCGGTTGAAGATTCCGAGGGGCGTGAAGCGGGTTTTCCCACAGCGGTAGGCCCGTCACGCGCCAACTTCCCCCGCTCCGCGATTCTCCGTCGCATCTAAAATAGGGGCGTGTTCTATCGGCTGGCTCTCGACGCCACGATCATCTTTCACTTCGGCTTCATCGTGTTTGTGATCTTCGGGGGGCTGCTGGCGTGGAAATGGCGATGGACGAAGTGGGTCCATCTGCCTGCCTTAGCCTATGGCGTCCTGGTCGAGCTGTTTCAGTGGTACTGCCCGTTGACGACGCTCGAACAATCTCTCAGAGTAAAAGCGGACTTGCCGATTTACTCAGGCAGTTTCATCTCCAGCCAGCTGAGCCGCCTCATCTACATCGACGTCCCGCAGGGGCACCTGATCGCGGGTGCCGTTGCCGTCGCCGCGCTTAATATGGCGTTGTACGCGTACCTGGGCCGTTCGCGCGCGGCCCCGTAAACGCCGGCGTCCGAGGGTTCTCCAAGAACTGCGGGGGAAGTTGGCGGAGGGAGATTCCTGTCCGTCCACGGTAAGCCCGGGGCCTATCTCGCATCCTGACCGACCAAGTTTAGCGATTTATGACTGACAAGAAAATGTAGAACAGGACGGCAACAATGGCAAAGGTGAGTCCGCCGATCAGCAAGAGGTTTGGCTGGTCTGCGGGATCAGTTTGTTCTTCGCCGTCTGGAAACGGGGTTATCCGTTCGGGAAGAGGCTGGGCTGCTCCCGAACTGTTGCTCAACCCGGTAGCAGAGGGTTCCTCGTGTGCGGCGGTTGAACCCAGTAGCTCCCGGGAGGCCGGAGCGGTGAGATCCTCCGCCGTCGCCGTGGCAGTAAGGGCTGGTGTGGCGACGCTTGGGGCAGTCGCGGGATCAGTCAGACCGCCGTCGAAACCTGGAGTCGTCGGCCGTACTGCTTCCTCGCCGGCAGGTGACTCGATGACGGCGTCGGCCGGCGCAGTCGCCTGTTGTGCATCTGAGGCAGCGGAGGGTTGAGGTTCCGCGCCCGCAACCCCTCCGGCTTGGACTGCGCTGCGGAACTGAACCGCTGTCTGGAATCGGTCGGCTGGTTCTTTAGCGAGCGCGCGCATGACGACCTGCGACAACCCTTCGGAAATCGCCGGGTTGACCGTCCTCGGAGCGGGCGGGTTCTCCTGGACATGCGCTTGCATCACTTCGAATTGGCCCTTGCCGTCGAAAAGCTTCTGCCCGGTCAGCAACTCGTAGAGGATGGCCCCCATGGCATAGATATCAGTCCTCTCATCGAGGGTCGTCAGTCCCTTGACTTGCTCGGGTGCTGTGTAGTGAAGCGACCCGATCATCGTACCCGCTTGCGTCAGGCTCGGATCCGCGTACATCTTCGCCAGCCCGAAGTCCATCAACTTCAGCGCGCCTTGCTCGGTTACGATCATGTGCGCGGGGGATAGGTTTCTGTGCACGATGCCGTTGGCGTGAGCGTACACGAGCGCGGATAGCGCTTGAGACGTGTAGTTGACCGCCTTGTCGGCGTCGATTGTGTCCGCTTTGAGGAGTGCTTCAAGAGTTGAACCCTCGACCAGCTCCGTCGTCATCACGAGCTGGTCTTCCAGCTCCATCGCGTTGTAGAAGGAAACGATACTGGGGTGTGAGAGCCGAGCTCTAATCTTCGTTTCACGCAAGAAGCGGTCGACTCGTTCCTGATCCTCCTTCAAGTCTTTGGGAAGAATCTTGAGGACTTCGAAGCGCTGTGCCAGGACGTTGCGTACCTTGAAGGTTACGCCTGACGCCTCCGTGTCGATTATCTCTGCGATTTCGTAGCCACCTATTTTTTGTCCAATTTCAAATTGCATAGCGCACGCACCCTGAGAATAGATATCTTGATGAGAAGTTCCAAGATTTCAGGAACTTACACGAATCTCATCGGCCGTCTACAGTTTTCCAGCACGATCGTACGACGGCCTTTGCTAGCGGTCTATGAGGCCCCGATAGCAATTCCCCCGGGGGCTAACGCTGATCGAAGGGAGTCGAAAGACCCTATGCGGGCGAAAACAGGTGACTTACACGAGGTTCGGCTTCAGAGCCAAGCGCATTGTCATGCTAGGGGACGTCCTCTGGCATTTACTTCTGGTCTTCGGGCTGCTTCTCGGTGTCGTCGATGATGCCGCCGAACTCGATATCCGCCTGGCCCTTGAACTGCTTGTAGTCTTTGTACTTGATGATCATGCGGATTCTCTGGTCACCGTGCTCGAAGTGAAGTACATCGTCGGCCCGGGTGTAGATCGGGAACCAGTATTTGCCGTCTATTTGGTCACGATAGGTCTCGAAGCGGGGGAACTGATTGTCGTGTTTCCTTTTGATGATACCTTCACCTTTGCCGTAGGTCTTGACGATCTGTAGGTCCCGCTGGTCGACCCAGATCTGCCCCACGAAATAGCGCTTGCCCTTGATCATTTTCTTCGGCTTGACCGAGAACAGATAGCAGTCGATCTCATCGATCTTCTGCGGCCCTAAGTAGCGCACGTCGTAGTTCGGAAGCTCTGTCGTGGTCATGACAAACGGTTGGACGGAACGCATGTCCTCCAGATCTTCAGGCGTCAGGGTAATGTTCTTCAGCGTGGAAACCGGAGCGTAGGCGACCCGCTCCGTCCTCTCGCCGCCGGGGCCGAAGATGATGTCGGCCTCGATATGGTACCTGCCGCGCACCCCGCCACCCTCGTCGTACTCGAGAATCTTTACGGTCTGGTAGTAGGTGTAGTTCTCCCGAGCCTTGGCGAACTCGGTTTCCTTGGCTACGAATTGCTCGATGATCTGGTCGATCGGTACGGTGGGATCACCCGTTGTAGCGGCGTCGGCCGCCGAGAGGGCCGGGGCCACGAGTGCCAACAATGTCACGAGGACTACCGGATAGGAAACCTTCGAGAACGTTTTCATTGTCTTAGCCCTTGGGATCGTTTCAGCCGGGGGGTACCGGGTACAAGCGAAACAGTCCTCCCCTGCAACTCAGACGCGCGACCGGCGCGTTAGGTTGCCCTGCCGTCACGATACAGAATCGCAGCCTCGGGACGCAACACGAGGCGGCGACTTGGCGTGACTTCAGCAAACCACCTGCTCCCGGTAGACTCCGAAGACGCCGCGCAGCGTATCGGAAATCTCTCCGAGAGTTGCCCCCCTTTCGACCGCCGAGAGAACGGCCGGCATCAAGTTGACCGACGATCCTGCAGCATCCTCCAATCCGCGGAGTGCGTCCCTTGCGTTGCTTGAATCGCGCGTTTCCTTGAACCGTCCGAGTTCCTCGACTTGGCGTTTTTCCAACTCCGGGTCGATCCTCAGCACCGGTGGCTGGGTTTCATCTTCGAGCTGGAAAGCGTTCACGCCGACGATCGTTTGCCTTCCCGATTCCACTTTCTTTTGGAACTCGTACGCGGCGTTCTGGATCTCGCGTTGGACGAAACCTTGCTCTACTGCTGCGACCATACCTCCCATGGCCTCGATGTTGTCGAGGTAACGGCGGGCGCCGTCTTCGATCTCGTCGGTCAGTTGCTCAATCACGTAGGATCCCCCGAGGGGGTCGGCGGTGTTGGCGATGCGGCTTTCGTGCGCCAAAACTTGTTGCGTTCGGAGGGCCAGTTTGGCGCTTTCTTCGGTCGGCAGAGCCAGCGCCTCGTCGAAGCCGTTTGTGTGAAGTGACTGCGCTCCGCCCAAGACAGCGGCCAGGGCTTCATAAGTGGTGCGAACGACATTGACCTGTGGTTGCTGGGCGGTGAGTGTCGATCCGGCGGTCTGGGCGTGGAAACGCATCTTCATCGACGGGTCGGCCTTCGCCCCGAATCGCTCCTTCATCAACACCGCGTAGAGGCGGCGCGCTGCTCGAAATTTGGCGACCTCTGCCAGGAAGTTGCGATCCGCACTAAAGAAGAACGACAACCGCGGAGCAAACTCGTCTATGTCCAAGTCGGCATCCAGGGCCGATTCGATGTATGCGGTGGCGTTGCCAAGTGTAAAGGCGACTTCCTGCACCGCCGTGGCGCCGGCCTCCCGCATGTGATATCCGCTAATCGAAATGGGGTTCCATTTAGGCGTTTCTCGACTCGTCCAAGCGAAAAGGTCGGTGACGATCCGCATCGACGATTTCGGAGGGTAAATATAGGTCCCGCGGGCGACGTATTCCTTTAGAATGTCGTTCTGCACGGTTCCACGCAGTGCCTTTAGGTCGGCCCCTTGCCGCCGCGCTGCTGCGACGTAGAAGGCCAGTAAGATCATAGCCGTGGCGTTGATCGTCATCGACGTCGAGACTTGTCCTAGCGGAATCTCGTCGAAAAGCCGCTCCATGTCGGCAAGCGAGCGAATCGGAACCCCCGCTTTGCCCACTTCACCGAGCGCCGGCGGGTGATCGGAGTCGTAGCCCATCTGGGTAGGAAGGTCGAAGGCCACGGACAGCCCGCTGATGCCTTGGGAGATCAAGTAGCGGTAGCGCTCGTTGGACTTGGCCGCGTCGCCGAAACCAGCATATTGGCGCATCGTCCAGAGCCGATCGCGGTACATACCCGGGTGGATTCCGCGTGTGAAGGGGAACTCGCCGGGTTCGCCAAAGGGGCGCTTCATGGCAGGGGGTTGGTCCTGGTCTTTCATTAGGAAGCGTCGGGGTAACGCATGCCGTCACCGCCGGCGGTGTAAGTCAACCGGCTCCCGAGGATGGAAAACCGGTCGCCCCGGAGCCGCGCGCGTGACGGTTTGTGAAAAAACCGGGGACTGTCACAAGCGCCGTTCACGGGGGCAGCGTTCTACCAATGACTTACGGGAGGCGCGGTTGACTGTCCCAAGGTTTTTCACAAACCGTGAGCAAGCGGTAAGTTCCAAAATCCCTTTCGGTTTCCTAAAGGAAGTTTTTCACAGACCCTACCGCTCGCTGCCCCGCTCACTGCCTTCCACGCGAGATGCGCCGAGCGCGCAAGAACGATGACACGCCAAATCCCCCGAAAAGCAGCACAAAAAAACCGACCAACAGCAGGCGGCCCCACCCCCCCGGCTCGCTCTCCAAGTCCTGGTAAGTGCGGACCAGTCCCTGACGCCCAACGGTAAAGAACAGCGCCAGGGCAAGAAAGACAAACCCCATCACCTCATGGAATAGCTCCCGTGCCATCCGCCAAAGCTTTGGCACGAACTTTCGAAATTCATGGACACCCGCCGCCAGTGCGCGCATGACCTGCATCGCAGTCTCATGCTAGCAAAGGGAGAAAAGGGCTTCCAACGTTCGGCAGCGCAGAGCCCTATCGCGGCAACCCGACGGCAATCACGTTGGTTCTTACCCGGTTGGCGTTCGGTGCCGGGACCAGCTGGGCAGGAGGAGCTTATTGCTGGGAACGGCCTTCTTCTAGCGACACTTCAGCGGTATCTTCAACTGCTGCGGGCTCGCTCGTCGCCTCGTGCTGTTCGTCGTCATCGCCGCTGATCTCGCCTTCGCCCAGCAAGCCTTTGCTGATCTCTTCCAGCTCTTTCAAGGATGGAAGTTCCGACAGATCGCTCAGGCCGAACTGCACCAGGAAATCCTTGGTCGTCCGGTAGAGCATCGGTTTTCCGATCACCTTCTTGCGGCCGGCCGTCGTGATCAGCTTGCGGCTCAAAAGCGTGTGGATCACACCGGTGACGTTGACGCCTCGAATGGCCTGAATCTCCGGGATCGTCACCGGTTGCTTGTAGGCGATGACAGCGACAGTTTCGAGCGCCGGCAGCGAGAGCCTAAGCTTCGGCCGGAGCGTCCCGACGAAATTGCGAACCGTCTCGTGGTGCTCGGCTTTGGTGGACATCTTGTAGCCGTTGGCCACCAGGCGGATTTCTATCCCCCGCTCGGGCTTTTGAGACTCGTCGATGAGGGCCTGCAAGTCGGCTTTGATGACGTCTGGGGGCAACCCGAGTCCCGTGGCGATTTGCTCCAGGGTCAGCGGTTCCTCCGCGATGTAGACAATCGCTTCGAGGAGGGCCCGGCGTGCTGTCTCGTTGGGCAGAGAGGACGGGGGTCTGGGCTGGTCGCTCAATCCGAGTACTCCGCTTCGACGGCGAGCAACGGCTCGTCGCTGCTGAAGACGACATCGAACATCTTATGCTTGCGGACCACGATCTCGCCGAACAGTTCGTCCTGCCGCAGAACAATCGCCTGCATGCGCACCATTTCAAGGACCGCCAGCAGCGTGGCCATCATCGCCCGGCGGCTTGGCTGGCGATCGAAAACCTCTTTCAACAGGACAGGTTTGTCTTCTCCTCGCAGCAGGTTCTTCAAATATTCGATTCGGCTCTCTACCGAGACATCCCCGCCGGGCACGTCGAAACGGGGCCGGTTCTTGGCCCTTTCAAGCACGCCCTGAAAGGTGCTGACCAAATCGAAGACGGAGACGGCCAAACCCGGCTCATCGGCTTCGTCGAGAAAAGCCTCGAGCGGCGGATTCGACCAGACGTTCTCTTCGACGAGACGTTTCTGACGCAGCATCTGCGCGGCTTGGACGAACTTCTCATGTTCCAGCAACTGCTGAACCAGCTGTTCGCGCGGATCTTCCTGCTCCGCCTCGGGAAGGGTCGGGTCGTGCGGCAACAGCATCTTCGACTTTATTTGAATCAGCGTCGCAGCCATGAAGACGAACTCGCCGCCTAGGTCGATGTTCAGCTCTTTGGCGTTGCGGAGATAGTCCAAATACTGGCTGGTAATCTTCGCAATCGGAATGTCTTGGATGTTGATCTTCTGCTTGCGGATCAAATCGAGCAGCAGATCGAGCGGGCCGGCGTATTGTTCCAGTTGGACGTCGAACGAAGCGCCGTCTTCCGCGCTTCGAGGCCGCTCCCCCGCTGGCTGTTCGTCGCGGCCGGGCATCTCTTCGGGCGACAAGGGGGATACGTTCGGATCACTCACAGCGGACTCTTCATGCTAACCCGCACGAGGCCCAAGGTCTACCGCTGCTGGCTCGATTTTTTCGCTCGGCGCCATCGGGGGAACCGGAATCTTCCAGTCCCACCGCTAAGCAGTCGTTCCACCGTCCACATTGAGACACGCCCCTGTCAAATAACTGCTTCGCGGTCCGGCCAGGAACGCGACCAGCTCGGCGATCTCGTCCGGCTTGCCGTAGCGGCCCAATGCCGTGCGGGGTGTCAAGATGTCCGCAAATGGGCCTTGGGCCGGGTTCATGTCCGTATCAACCGGCCCGGGCTGAACACAGTTCACGGTGATGCCTTTGGGACCGAGGTCGCGCGCCCAGGCTCGGGTAAAACCGGCCACGGCGAACTTGCTCATGGTGTAAAGCCCCAGGTTCGCTACCGGGATACTTTCCCCGAAAATGCTTCCAATGTTGATGATCCGGCCTCCTTCCCCCATCACCCTGGCCGCCGACCGCGAGACGACGAAAACACCTCGAACGTTGACATTCATGGCGCTATCGAATTCCTCGTCGGTCGTGTCTTCGAGGGACGCGGACGACAATACTCCGGCATTGTTGACCAAGATGTCGAGTCCGCCGAAACGCTCGACGATCTTGTCTACCAGCCCTGCCGCATCTTTCGCATTTCCAGAGTCCGCCTGCACCGCTTCCGCCTCAACGCCCTTCTCACGACAGGCTGCCGCCACAGTTTCAGCCGCGTCCGCCGACCGCGAATACGTGATCGCGATGTTGGCGCCGTCAGCGGCGAGCCGCCGGGCGATCGACGCCCCGATGCCGCGGCCGCCGCCCGTGACCAGCGCCGTTTTCCCCTGCAAGCTCATTTCCCCTCCTTGACGGTCTCTGGTTTGGCGAGTCGAAAGCGCTAGTTGTCGCTGATGCAGAACAACTCGTCCTGGCTGCGTAGGAAAAGATCGCCGCCTGCGATCACGGGTGAAGAAACGAACATCTCTTCGCCCAACTTGTTTGTCGCCAGGACTTCGTAAGTCTTCCCAAGCTTGAGAACAATGACGTCGCCTTCTTCACTGGCAAGATATAGTTTGCCGTTTGCCGCCACCGGGGAGGCCTTGAACGAATATGCTTCCGGCAACCGCTGCTGATGGTAGAACTTCTCGCCGGTCTTGGCGTCCAGGGCACTGACCATCCCTCGGTCGGTCACGAAGTACAGAATCCCGTCGTGCAGCACCGGTGAGGCTGTATAGGAATTGCCTTTCTGGTTTGTCCACTTGACGTAGTCCGGGTTGTCCGTCAGGTCTCCTTCGCCGCCGAGCTTCACAGCCATCGTGTTCCCATCACGCCACCCGGTCATGGCAATCACCATTTCATTTTCGACGTTCACAACGGCCGGAATCGCGTTGCCGCCGAGGCCGCCGGCCTCCCAGATCAGATCGCCGTTCTCGAGATCATAGGCTCGAATGCGGGTCGAACTCGTGATGAGTTGCTTCTGCCCGTCGTATTCCACAACGATCGGTTGCGGCCAACTGCTATGCTCGTCGCGCTCCGCTCGCCAGAGTTCCTCGCCGTTCCGCTTGTCGAGCACAACCACGTATGACTGGCCCTCATGATCGTTTTGGATCACCAGGTAGTTTCCGTGGACGACCGGAGCGATGCCCTCGCCGAAGGCCATGCGCATCTGAAGCTTGCCGAGGTCCTTTTTCCACTTCAGGTTGCCCGAGAGATCATAGGCGTAAAAGCCACGCGAACCGAAGTTCGCGTAAAGCATCTCCCCGTCGGTAACCGGCGAGTTTGACGCGAAGCTGCCGTATTGGCGGTGGTAGCCCTCCTGCGGCGTCTGCTCGGTCGCGGTCCTCTCCCAAAGAACTTTTCCCGAGTTCTTGTCGATCGCCATCACGACAAATTTATGGTTGACCAACAGGCGGGGGTCACCACCCGGGCCACGGCCGCCAAAACCGCCTCTGCCACCACGTCGACCCTCGGGTCCTCCGCGGCCGAAGGCCTCTCGCATGATCTGGCCGAACTGCTCGCGCTCCTCCTCGTTCAGTTCCCAAGGGCCGCGCCCCTTAAGTAGTTCCTTCGCCTTCTTGCGGTGCTCTTCGGGCAGGCGCTCCAGAAAACGGTCGAAATCGAACCCTTCGCCGCCGGGACCTCCGGGCCCCCGCGGTCCCCCAGGGGGGCCACCCGGACCGCCAGGGCGTCCTCTACGGCTCGGCGCCGCGGCTTCCGGAATGGGTTCGGTGGGTACCGCTGTCGTCACGAAAATCGTGTCACCCCAGATTACGGGCGTCGAATTGCCCTTGCCGGGGATTTTGATCTTCCACTTGACGTTCTGCGTGTCTGAGAAATGCAACGGAGCATCACCCTCGGCGACTCCGTTGTTATTTGGACCGCGCCATTGGTGCCACGAGTCCTTGGCCGTCGTCTCGGCGAACAAAGCCGGCACTGTGACTAGTGAAAGAGAAACAACGAGTGCGGTCGCTCTGATGTTCACCATGCTCATTCCCCCTGGAGTAGACTACCTGCGGCGAGACGACGGCCGAGGATTGTTCCCCCTAGATTAGCAGGGGGCGATGGCGGATCGTGGTCTTGCACAGCGGACCTGCAAGGACCGGAATGAGATTGTTTTCGTTGACAAGTCGGGGAACCTAGCCGAGCTGGCAAGGCAGTGATGCTACGACAACAATGCGTTTCGCTTTGTTTCCAACAATTCCCCACTGTCGGCGCCAAAGGCGGCGGCTTAAGAAGCTCCCGATCTACTCGTTGACGCTTGGCGGGGATCTCTTTATACTTGTTAATGAGACTGCCTGCTGCCTCAGCGCCGGGTCACTTCGGCCTGCGGCGAAGAGCTTCTCGAGCCGGTCGTTTATCGAGCCTTCCGCCTGAGCTATCATAGATTAGGTATATCTGCGCTGGCGTAGCTCAGCTGGTAGAGCATCTGATTTGTAATCAGAGGGTCGGGGGTTCGATTCCCTCCGCCAGCTCCAGAGACAACGTCGGCGACCAACCGTTTGGCGGTCAAATCCAGTAAAATCGGGGGGTTAAAGCACAACGGGATTTCGGCGGGAGTAACTCAATGGTAGAGTCACAGCCTTCCAAGCTGTTGGTTGCGGGTTCGATTCCCGTCTCCCGCTCCAGAGAGTCTACTCCGCGACGAGTTGCCGGGTAACGGCGGGCCGATGTAGCTCAGTAGGTAGAGCGCGTCCTTGGTAAGGACGAGGTCACCAGTTCAAGCCTGGTCATCGGCTCCAGAGAACCCGCCAGACGCGAACCTCGGGAACAGGTCACGGGCCAGATGGCAACGAGGCAGATGGGCTCGCGACGGGTCAGGGTTTGAGGACGGGTGGCCGAGCGGTCAAAGGCAGCAGACTGTAAATCTGCCGCGCTACGCGCTACGGAGGTTCGAATCCTCCCCCGTCCACCACAGAAGACGTGGGAGCTGACGAACAGGCGTAGCCCGAGAGAGGACAGAAGGCATGGCGAAGGAGAAATTTGATCGCTCGAAGCCGCACGTGAATGTGGGGACAATTGGGCACATCGATCACGGCAAGACGACGCTGACGGCGGCGATCACCAAGGTATTGCAGAAGAACGACGCGAGCGTGGCGTTTCGTTCGTTTGATTCGATCGACAACGCGCCGGAGGAGAAGGCGCGGGGAATCACGATCGCGGTCGCGCACGTCGAGTATCAGACGGGGAACCGCCACTACGCGCACGTCGACTGTCCGGGACATGCCGACTACATCAAGAACATGATCACCGGGGCGGCGCAGATGGACGGGGCGATCTTAGTGGTGGCGGCCACCGACGGGCCGATGCCGCAGACCCGGGAACATATCTTATTGGCTCGTCAGGTCGGGGTGCCCTACATCGTGGTGTTTTTGAACAAGGTGGATGCGGTGGACGACCCGGAGCTTTTGGAGCTGGTGGAGCTGGAAGTCCGGGAGCTGCTGTCGAGCTACGAGTTTCCCGGAGATGACATTCCGGTGATTGGGGGATCGGCGCTGAATGCGCTGAACGGGGAAGAGGCGGCGGAGAAGGACATCGAGAAGCTGATGGAGTCGGTGGACGCCTATATCCCGACGCCGCAGCGGGAGAAGGACAAGCCGTTCTTGATGCCCATCGAGGACATCTTTTCGATCTCGGGGCGTGGCACGGTGGTGACGGGCCGGGTGGAGCGAGGAACGGTGAAGGTCGGCGAGGAGATGGAGATCGTCGGGTTCGGGGAGACGCAGAAGAAAGTGATCACGGGTGTGGAGATGTTCAAGAAGTTATTGGATCAGGGGGAAGCGGGCGACAACGTGGGGTTATTGGTGCGGGGATTGGAGAAGGACGAGGTGGAGCGCGGGCAGGTGGTGGCGAAGCCGGGATCGATCACGCCGCACACGAAGTTTCTCGGCGAAGTGTATGTATTGAAGAAGGACGAAGGGGGACGGCACACGCCGTTTTTCAGCGGCTACCGGCCGCAGTTTTATTTGCGGACGACGGATGTGACCGGAGTGGCGGAGTTGCCCGAGGGGACGGAGATGGTGATGCCGGGCGACAACGTGACCATGAATGTGGAGTTGATTTCGCCGGTGGCCATGGAGAAGGGCTTGCGCTTCGCCATCCGCGAAGGCAGCCGCACCATCGGCGCCGGTACCGTCACCGATATTGTGGAATAGAGAGCAGAGGTGAACCATGGCGCGCGAGATCATCACTCTTGAATGCACGGAGACGAAAGACCGCAATTATACGACCACCAAGAACAAGAAGAAGAAACCCGGACGGCTGGAGCTGAAGAAGTACTCGCCGAGAGTGCGGCGACACACGCTCCACCGCGAAGTGAAGTGAGCCTTGGGCGGGTGGTGGCGCACCCGGATTAGCGGTGGTTCAGTTGCCTGCGGCCGTCGAGTTGGAGACGTCAGGGGCGTAGGTTTAACGGTAGACCAGCGGTCTCCAAAACCGCGAGTGGGGGTTCGAATCCCTCCGCCCCTGCCAGGCATTGAGAAGATGGGCCGACCGAGGACCTGAACATCGAGTCCCCGAGCGGCAGAAAGAGACGACAATCGCCAAGAAGACGCGGCCGGGTGGGATTCAAGGTTGGGTCAACAAGGTAGCAAGTTGGCCAAGCCGCTTCAGGACGTATACGGATGGCTTGCGCCGCGAAATGCGGCTGGTCACCTGGCCGAATCGGAACCAGGTTCGAGCGACGACGATGGTTGTCTTGGTGACCGTTTTTGTTTTCGCGTTCTTCTTTGGCGTGGTGGACTACATTTTGACGTACCTTCAGACGCGTGTGTATGAGTATTTCTCCAGCTGACGATCGACGTAACGACTTTGGTGTACTGTGACCGATTTCGATAGTTCGAAGCAGAATCAATCGGCTGAGGAAGCTGTTTCCAGTGAGCCGCTAGAGCCGCGTGCCCGGCCGGCGGATAGTCCCGGGGAAGAGGCCGTAGCCGACCCAACTAGCAGCGAAACCGCCGACTCTGGTGACGCCCAAGCCGGACAGCCTGACCAACAACAAGAAGCGGCCGAGTCAGAGCCTGAGGAGTCCGTCTCTGCAGTGCCGTCCGACCCTGTGACAGCGGCTGCTGCCGAAACTCCCGTTAGCAGGGAGGAAGCCCCCGTTGATGTCGAGGGGGCTCCAGCTAGTGCAGAGCAGGCTCCCGACCATGCAGAGGAGGCCCCCGACGCCGCTGAGGGAGCCACAGCCGCCGCTACGCCGGTGGCGGAAGAGGAACCTGCTGAGACTCCCGTGGATGACAGCTCCGCAGAGAGTGAGTCTTCCGAGCCTCTGACACCTGCTGCCGAGGCTCCCCCTCCGGAGGAAGAGATTCCCGTTGCTGCGGAAGAGGCGCCGGCTGACGAAGAACAAACTCTCGACGATGCAGAGGATGCTCCGGTTGCCGCCGACGAGGTCTCGGCCCCCACTGCGCCGGTGGCGGAAGAGGAACCTGCTGAGCCCCCCACCCCAAAGGAGAGCGATCCTGCGGCTGATCAGCCCGAGGAACCACCAGAAGCGGCGATCGAGGAATCGGAGCCAGAGACTGCCCTGACCGAGGATGCGGAAGGCAAGCCGGAACAGGAGCCGCCAGCTGAGCAGCCCGAGCCGGCTGAAGCCGAGGCTGAGCAGCAACCAGAGGAAGAACAGCAAGAGGTGAGCGAAGAAGCCCCAGTCGCGGCACCCGCGGGCGAGTCGGAGCAGTCCGAGGATGAAAGCACCGATATTCAGCGAGGGGCAACAGAGACCGAGGTGGAATCGCAACCCTCGGACGGGGACGGCGTAGAGCCGGCTCCGGCCAAGCCACTGAAAGTAAAGCCCATTCCAGGGATGGACTGGTACATCATTCACACTTACTCAAGTTTCGAGTACAAGGTCAGAGAGAGTCTGAATACTAGAGCTGAAGCCTTCGGGTTTTCCAATCGCATTGGGGAGATCCTGATTCCCACCGAAGACGTCGTCGAGATGCGCGGCGGCAAGAAAGTAAGATCGAAGCGGCTACTGTACCCAGGCTACGTGCTGTTGCAGCTCAAGATGGACGACGAACTCTGGCATGTGGTGAAGAATACGCCTCGGGTAACCGGATTCGTGGGCGGGGGCCATACGCCAACACCGCTGACGGCCGACGAAGTCAACCAGATTCTCTATCGACAAACGGTTTCAGCCGAGAAACCGCGGCCCAAACTGACGTTCCAGAAGAGCGATAGGGTCAAGATCATCGACGGGCCGTTCACGAATTTTACGGGCACGGTCGAGGAGGTCAACCCAGACCGCAACACCCTCAAAGTGATGGTCACGATCTTTGGGCGGGGAACCCCTGTCGAGCTGGAGCATTTTCAGGTAGAGAAAGAAAGGATCTAGTGTTCGAGGTCTAAACCTACTATGGCCAAAAGAGTCAAGACTCGAATCAAGCTGCAGATCATGGCGGGGAAGGCGACACCGGCGCCCCCGGTAGGGCCGGCTTTGGGCCAGGCCGGGGTCAACATCATGGACTTTTGCAAGGCCTTTAACGCCAAGACTTCGAACAAAGAGTTGGAAGGGCTGATCGTTCCTGCCGTCATCACCGTGTATCAGGATCGCTCTTACACCTTTATCACCAAGACCCCGCCGGCCGCTGTTCTCATCAAGCGGGCTGCGAGTTTGGCCAAAGGCTCCGGCGAGCCCAACCGTGAGAAAGTGGGCACGTTGACCCGCCAGCAGGTTCAGGAGATCGCCAAGCAGAAGATGGCGGACTTGAACTGCCACGACCTGGAGGCCGGGAGTCGCATTGTGGAGGGGACTGCTCGCAGCATGGGTGTGCTGGTGGAGTAGGGTCGCTGCGTAGTTTTCGGGGAACCGCGGGCATCGGGTTGCAAGCGATTCCGCCCGGGAGTGGAAGCAAGGAAGTCTTATGGCAAAAGGACGAGGCAAGAAGTACAGCGCCGTGCTCGAGAAGATCGAGAAACGGCCCTATGCGCTAAACGAGGCGATCCCATTCTTGAAGAAGAATAAGATTTCCGCCTTCGATGAGACGGTGGAAGTGCACATGAACCTGGGGGTCAATCCGAAGCACGCCGATCAGATGGTTCGCGGAACGGTTGTGCTGCCCAATGGGTTGGGCCGGTCCAAGAAGGTGCTGGTGATTACCTCGGGCGAGAAGGTGAAAGAAGCCGAGGAAGCCGGGGCGGATTTCGTGGGTGGTGAAGAAATGGTGAAGAAGATCCAGTCAGAGAACTGGCTGGACTTCGATGCCGTCATCGCTACGCCCGACATGATGAGATTCGTGGGCCGGCTGGGAAAGATTCTTGGCCCGCGCGGGCTCATGCCGAATCCCAAAACAGGCACGGTCACGATTGATGTCGCGCAGGCGGTCCAAGAGATCAAGGCCGGCAAGATCGAATTCCGGGTCGACAAAGGCGGGGTGATCCATGCGCCGGTCGGGAAGCTGAACTTTGTTGACGACAAGTTGGAGGAAAACGCCACGGTTTTGATCGAGGCTGTGGTAAAGGCGAAACCGTCTTCGGCTAAAGGTCGCTATGTTCGCAGTGTTAGGATTTGTTCTACGATGAGTCCGGCGTTGGACCTGAACGTTGCCGAAATGTTGTAGTGACCGTTGCTGACCGATGAAATCTAAAACAACAAAGAACAGCGAGGTGGAGCACCTCCGCCGGCAGATCGCCGCGTTTCCGACCGTGGTCATTTGTTCCTTCGAGGGACTGAGCGTCGAACAGGACTGGCAGCTCAGAGAAAGAGTGCGCGACAGCGGCGGCGAGTATCAGGTGGTGAAGAACCGCCTGGCGCGGTTGGCGGCCGAGGGCACGTCCTTTGAACCGGCTCTCGACGGGCTTCGCGGCATGACCTCATTGGCGTTCGCCTCCGACGACCCGATCGGCCTGCTGAAGGCGCTAGTCGGCTATGCCAAGGAACACCCGGTCTTTCAGTTCAAAGCCGGTGTCGTCGAGGGCAGAGTGGTCGATGTCGCGGCTCTCAACGAACTCGCGAGTCTACCGGGTCGGGAGGGGCTCTACGCCAAACTGTTGTACCTGATCAACGCCCCGGCCCAACGGCTGTTGAGTGTTGTCAACGGGACGGCGCGCGACTTGGCGATCGTCTTACAACAGGCCGTCGAACAGGAGAAACTTTCGGCCTAGGGGTCTCCCAGGAGGAGACGTCAGGCCGCCTAGGGGAAGGCGAACCCAGCAAGATATAGAGTTCTAAGGAGTAAGGACAAAAATGGCAGATATCAACGCAATTGCGGAACAGATTGAGGGACTGACGCTGATGGAAGCGTCGGAACTCGTCAAAACCCTCGAGGAAAAGCTCGGTGTATCAGCCGCTGCCGCGGCAGTGGCCGTCCCTCAGGCGGGAGCCGGCGGGGAGGCGGCGGCCGAGGCCGAGGAGCAAACCGAGTTCTCCGTCGTGCTAACGGGCATCGGCGCGAACAAAATAGCGGTCATCAAGGCTGTACGTGAGGTCACGAGTCTGGGTCTGAAGGAGGCCAAGGAGCTGGTCGACAACGCTCCTCGACCCGTCAAAGAGGCCATTCCCAAGGACGAAGCCGAGGCGCTGCAGAAAAAGCTGTCTGATGCCGGCGCTACGGTCGAGCTGAAATAGACGCTAAGCCGGCTTAGATCAGGCCGAGTTTCCCAGCGGTTTGAGCGGCCGGCGGCACAGCATTTGATTTGACCGCACCATGGTGCTATACTTGCTCTGTCGGAGCGCGCAGATTCGCCTATTCTTCCTTTCCGGGCAATTTGATTTTTAGGGACTGCTGGACTTCGTGTGTGCAGTACTAGGAAAGTCTTCTATCACGGAACAGCTGACTGGCCCTGCTGTGTCTTTCCGCGGACTGGGCCGGACACAAGATCTATTCAGGCGGAGACGGGTCCACGCCCGCTCGTGTTTCGGCATATGTTCCTACCTCACATTTTGTGGTTTGCGCAGGCGCGTGGACGGCGCCGCTAGCTCGCACTGACCGGGAGCTGACAGTTTTACTTGCGGTTCGCATCACCATTTCCTCTTTCGATTCGGTCGCTGAATCGGAACTTCTCAGGAGTAGCAGATGGCATCGACCACGACGAACGGCTCACAAGCTGAGCGATTTGACTTTTCCACAATCCGCACGGCAATCCCGATCCCGAATCTGATCGAGGTGCAGAAGAATTCCTACGAGCGGTTCTTGCAAATGGATCGCTTGCCCAGCGAGCGAGACGACACCGGTTTGCAGGCGGTTTTTAACTCCGTCTTCCCGATCACCGACTTCCGCGGATTGAGCCAGTTGGAGTTTGTGGACTACTCCATCGGCGACTGGGAGTGTAAGTGCGGCCACCTGCGGGGGCTGCATCACCTTCGTTCGACTTGCAAGAACTGTGGCGCCACGATCCGCACGGACCCCTACGGGCTGGAGGAGATTGCCTGCCAGGTGTGCGGAAGCTACAACGCGAATCTCGTGACGTTCTGCACCAAGTGCGGTGATCCGGTCGGGTTGAAGCTCAAATACGACGTCGAAGAGTGCCAGGAGCGGGGGATGACCTACGCCGCGCCTCTCAAGGTCACCATTCGGCTGACCATTTACGAGAAGGACGCCGACAGCGGCGAAAAGATCATTCGCGACATCAAAGAGCAGGAAGTATTCTTCGGCGAGGTCCCGCTGATGACCGAGGGCGGGACGTTCATCATCAGTGGTACGGAAAGGGTCATCGTCTCGCAGTTACACCGGTCTCCTGGCGCGTTTTTTGAATCGGCCAACAGACGAACGTCCTTTTTGGGCAAGATTATCCCCTATCGCGGCAGTTGGGTCGAGTTTGAATACGACGCCAAAAATCTGCTCCACGTAAGGATCGATCGCAAACGGAAGTTCTTGGGGACGGTCTTTCTGCGTGCGTTGGGACTCAAGACCGATGAAGAAATTCTGAAGGGGTTCTACACGGTCGACAGCATCCGTATTAGTGGTCAACAGCTACTCCGTAAGGTTTCGGAAGGTCTGTTGGGGACCAGGTTGTCTCAAGCGGTTACGGACTCGAAGGGACGAACGCTTGTTCCCAAAGGCCGCAAGCTGACACGTGCCGCTCTGAAGGAGATCCAGAAGGCGAAAGTCAAAAGCCTGCCGGCCGAGCCGGCGGATCTGGCGGGCGCCTACCTGGCCGTGGACGTAGCCGATACAAAGAGCGGGGAAGTGTTGGCGGAAGCCAATACGGAGGTCACCGCTGAGCAGATCGCCGCTTTCATCGACGCTTCCGTCAAAGAGTTTGACGTGTTCTTCCCCGAGAGGGATGAGGTTGGCGTCGTCATCTCTTCGACGTTGAAGAAAGACAACGTGACGTCACAGCAGGACGCTCTTATCGAGATCTACCGCAAGCTCCGGCCCGGCGATCCCCCGACCTTGGAAACCGCAACTCAGCTGTTCCGTGGAATGTTCTTCGATCCGCGAAAGTACGATTTCTCGTGTGTGGGTCGAATGAAGTTCAACATCAAACTCTATGAAAAGCTCGATGCCACGCCGCTCGACAAGCGAACCTTGGCCCCGGAAGACTTCTACGCCACCATTGGCTACCTGCTCAAGTTGCGCCGCAACATCGGCGAGGTCGACGACATCGACCACTTGGGTAATCGCCGAGTACGCGCGGTAGGCGAATTGCTCGAAAACCAGTTCCGCATCGGGTTGGTGCGGATGGAGCGGGCGATTAAGGAAAAGATGTCGGTCTATCAGGAAATGTCGACCGCCATGCCGCACGACCTGGTGAACGCTAAGCCCGTGATGGCGGCGATCCGCGAGTTCTTTGGCTCCAGCCAGCTTTCGCAGTTCATGGACCAAACGAACCCGCTGTCCGAGATCACACACAAGAGGCGTCTTTCGGCCTTGGGTCCCGGGGGGTTGTCCCGCGAGCGGGCCGGCTTTGAGGTGCGAGATGTTCATACGACGCACTACGGCCGGATCTGTCCGATCGAAACTCCCGAAGGCCCCAACATTGGATTGATCAGCTCGCTGTCGTGCTTCGCCCGCATCAATGACTACGGATTTATCGAAAGTCCCTACCGGCGGGTGGAAAACGGCATGGTAATCGACGAGGTGCAGATCAGCAGCGGTGGCGGCACGAATCTCAAAACGGGAGAGGTGGTCCCCAGGAATGTCGTTGACAAGGCGAACAAGGCGCTCAGCGCTCGCAAGCGGGCGGCGGAATATCAACCCTACTGCCATTATCTGTCGGCCTGGGAAGAGGACAAGTACGTTATTGCGCAGGCGAACATCGAGGTGAATTCGAAAGGACGGATTGTCCCGGAACTGGCGAACTGCCGCGTGGCGGGCGATTTTCAACTCAAGCGCCGCGCCGAGATCGAGTACGTCGACGTTAGTCCGAAGCAGTTGGTGTCGGTGGCCGCTAGCCTGATTCCCTTCCTGGAGAACGACGATGCCAACCGCGCGCTGATGGGCTCCAACATGCAGCGCCAGGCGGTGCCGCTGTTGCAAGCGGAGGCGCCCCTCGTCGGTACGGGGATGGAGCGGGTATCGGCCCGCGACTCCGGAGCGGTCGTCTTGTGTAAGCGTGGCGGCACCGTAGATTCCGTGGACTCGGAAAGGATCATCGTGCGGGTGGACGGCAGCTTCCACGAGGGGCACATGTCGCGGGAGGTCGGCGCCGACATCTACCAGTTGGTGAAGTTCAAACGCTCGAACCAGAACACTTGCGTCAGCCAAAAGCCGATCGTTAGCGTTGGTGATCGCGTGGAGAAAGGACGGGTGTTGGCCGACGGCCCCTGTACGGCGGCGGGTGAGTTGGCGCTGGGTCGCAACGTCCTGGTAGCCTTCATGCCCTGGCGGGGCTACAACTTCGAGGACGCCATTCTCGTCAGCGAAAGATTGGTCAAGGAAGACTACTACACCTCGATCCATATTGAGGAATTCGAACTTGAGAGCCGCGATACCAAGCTGGGCCCGGAAGAGATCACGCGCGACATCCCGAATATCTCGGAAAGCTTTCTCCGCAGCCTGGACGAAAGCGGGATCATTCGGACCGGCGCCACCGTGCGTCCCGGGGATATTCTTGTCGGCAAAGTTACTCCCAAGGGAGAGACGCAACTCACACCCGAGGAAAAGCTGCTGCGAGCGATCTTTGGCGAAAAGGCAGGTGACGTCAAGGATGCTTCGCTGTACTGTCCCCCGGGTATTTCCGGCATCGTGGTGGACGCCAAGGTCTTCTCGCGGAAGGGTCAGGACAAAGATGAGCGCGCCAGGGCTATTGAATTGGCGACGGTCGCCCGCCTGCAGCGCAACCTCGACGATGAGAAGAGGATTCTCCATGACGAGCGAGCCAAGAGGTTGGCCAAGCTGCTGGCCGGCAAGGTTGTCTCGTCGGACCTCCATGATGAACGTACCAACAAGAGGCTGCTCGAAAAAGGAGCGGTTCTAACCAGGGAGATCCTCGATAGTCTGCGGGCACGCGATCTCAAGAGGATGCGGACCCGCGAGAAGAAGGGAAACCTCAACGTCCAGATCGACGAAATCGAAGAGATGACGGTCCGCCAGGTTCAGGTGCTCGAAAAGCTCACCGACGAGCGTGTGGCGAAGCTGAAGAAGGGCGATGAGCTATCGCCCGGTGTCATCAAGATGGTGAAGGTTTATATCGCCATGAAGCGCAAGCTTTCGGTAGGCGACAAAATGGCGGGCCGTCACGGTAACAAGGGAGTGATTGCCCGCATCCTCCCCGAGGAGGATATGCCGTTCCTTCCCGACGGCACACCGGTGGAGATCGTCCTGAATCCGCTGGGGGTCCCCTCCCGCATGAATGTAGGCCAGATTCTGGAAACCCACCTTGGTTGGGCGGCTAAGGCGCTCGGCGTCAAGTTCGCTTCTCCGGTCTTCGAAGGTCCGGGGGAGACCTTGATCAAGCAGCAGCTCGAGAAGGCGAATCTGCCTACTTCGGGCAAGACGGTCATGCGTGACGGACTGACCGGCGATCCGTTTGAGCAGGAAGTCACCGGCGGCTACATCTACATGTTGAAGCTTTCGCACCTCGTAGACGACAAGATCCACGCCCGTTCCATCGGACCGTACTCCTTGATTACCCAGCAGCCGCTGGGCGGGAAAGCTCAGTTCGGCGGTCAGCGATTCGGCGAAATGGAAGTTTGGGCCCTGGAGGCCTATGGCGCCGCTCACATTTTGCAGGAGCTGCTTACGGCAAAGTCCGACGACGTGCACGGTCGCGCCAAGATTTATGAAGCGATCGTTAAAGGCGAAGCCGCGATCGAGCCCGGCATCCCCGAATCGTTCAACGTGCTGATCCGTGAGCTGCAGTCCTTGTGCCTGGACGTGGAATTGATTAAGAAGCAGCAGGACGTTGTTCAGACGGCCTTGGCGGCCGACTGAGTGTGTGCCGGGGACGGCACGAACAGCCCGGCGCTCCCAACGGCGCCGCGATCTTAAACTGGACCAGTTCTATGGCCGGCCAACCCATTTCGCGTAATGATTAACGCAGGAGGTCACCTTGTATCGATCTAGTGCTTACGAACGTGTCGGCCCCGTCGTGGATTTCGACAGCATCCGCATCGGATTGGCCTCTCCGGAAAAGATTCGTAGTTGGTCTCATGGCGAAGTTCTCAAGCCCGAGACGATCAACTACCGAACATTCAAGCCTGAGAGGGAGGGCCTTTTCTGCGCCAAGATTTTTGGCCCTACTACGGATTGGGAGTGCCTGTGTGGCAAGTACAAGCGGATGAAACACCGCGGCGTCATCTGCGACAAGTGTGGCGTCGAAGTCACCCTAAGTCGAGTACGTCGCGAGAGGTTGGCACACATTGAACTGGCCTCGTCCTGCTCCCACGTCTGGTTCTTCAAGGGCCTGCCTAGCCGCATCGGTCAGCTCCTGGACATTACCATGCGGGAGCTCGAGAGGGTTCTTTACTTTGAAGCCTACGTCATCGTGGAGGCTGAGGAAGAGACCGGGCTAAAGGAAGGGGAGGTGGTCAGCGACGACCGCTATCGGCAGGTCGAGCAAGAATACCCTGACAAGTTCGTCGCCATGATGGGCGCCGAAGGTGTCAAGGAGCTCCTGAAGAAGTTGAACCTTCCCACTTTGGCCGAAGAGTTGCGGGCCAAGATGAAGGAAGAGACGTCTCTGCAAAAGAAGCTCAAGTTCACCCGTCGGCTCAAGGTGGTCGAATCCTTCCGCAAATCGGGCAACAAGCCGGAATGGATGATCCTCGACGTTGTCCCTGTGATTCCTCCTGAGTTGCGACCTCTCGTTCCGCTCGATGGAGGCCGATTCGCAACGTCAGATCTCAATGACCTCTATCGGCGCGTCATTAATCGCAACAACCGGCTCAAGAAACTGATGGAGCTGAATGCGCCCGATGTGATCGTGCGCAATGAAAAGCGAATGCTGCAAGAGGCCGTTGATGCCTTATTCGACAACGGACGTCGCGGCCACGTGCTGCGCGGGGCCAACAATCGGCCGCTGAAGTCTCTCTCCGACACCCTGAAGGGCAAGCAGGGTCGCTTCCGCCAGAATCTGTTGGGGAAACGGGTCGACTATTCCGGGCGCTCGGTCATCGTCGTCGGACCGGAGTTGAAGCTGCACCAATGCGGGTTGCCGAAGCAGATGACTCTCGAGCTGTTCAAGCCCTTCATCTACCAAAGACTCGAACAGCGAGGGCACTGCACCACGATCAAACAAGCTAAGGAACTCGTTGAGCAGCAGGACACCGTGGTTTGGGACATCCTCGAGGAGGTGATTCGGGACCATCCCGTGCTGTTAAACCGAGCCCCGACACTGCATCGGCTGGGAATCCAGGCCTTTGAGCCGGTTCTTGTCGAAGGCAAAGCGATCAAAATCCACCCCTTGGTTTGTACGGCTTTCAATGCCGACTTTGACGGCGACCAGATGGCGGTGCATATCCCGCTTTCGCCGGAGGCGCAAGTGGAAGCTCAGGTCCTCATGCTGAGCTCCCACAACATCCTCTCGCCGGCCAACGGCGCGCCCATCACGACGCCTACGCAGGACATGGTGTTGGGTCTTTATTACCTCACCAAGGCCCGACCGGGCGCCAAGGGAGAGGGACGCACGTTCGGCAACGTCGAGGAAGTGCTGTTGGCGTTGGAAATGGGCGAAGTCCAGACCCTCACGCCGATCAAACTTTACTACAGCGGTTGGGTAATCGATCTGATCAACGCTTTCGAC
The DNA here is from genome assembly GCA_965222095.1 of Bryobacterales bacterium. GTDB lineage: Bacteria > Acidobacteriota > Terriglobia > Bryobacterales > UBA6623. The sequence continues at coordinate 241,830 of CBDCTD010000001.1, read as the reverse complement.
AATCAAGACATTCTGCATGCCGAACCAGTCCAGTACAGCAAGCAGTACATGGACACCACAGTCGGTCGGGTCATTCTCAATGACCACCTGACTGAGCAGATGCCTTTCGTCAACGGGCTTCTCAAGAAGAAAGGGATGAGCCAATTGGTGCAGTACGTCTACCTGCGCTACGGCCGGGAAGAAACGGTCACGATGCTCGATGAGCTCAAGGATCTGGGCTTCCGTTACGCCACGCATGCCGGTATCTCTATCGGCATCGACGATATGGTCGTGCCGGCGGAAAAAATGAGCCTCGTCAAGGGTGCTCAAAAGGAAGTCATGGCGGTCGAGGGGCAGTATCTCGACGGCGCCATTACTCACGGGGAACGCTACAACAAGATTATCGAGATTTGGTCCAAGGTCACCGAACGTGTTTCCGACGAGATGTTCGCCGGGATGGAGTCGCAAGACCAGAGCGGTGAGGCGATCAATCCGATCTATATCATGGCTGACTCGGGCGCCCGCGGCTCGAAGCAGCAAATTCGCCAGCTATCGGGCATGCGCGGCCTGATGGCGAAACCTAGTGGTGAAATCATTGAAACCCCCATCACCGCCAACTTCCGCGAAGGGCTCAACGTGCTGCAGTACTTCATCTCGACCCACGGCGCTCGCAAGGGCCTCGCTGATACAGCCCTGAAGACGGCCGATTCCGGGTACCTGACGCGCCGTTTGGTCGATGTTGCCCAGGATGTGATCATCACCCATGCCGACTGCGGAACCAACGAGGGGATCTATGTCGAGCCGATCGTGGAGTCGGGTGAGGTCATCGAGCCGTTGCGGGACCGCATCGTGGGACGAGTCTCGCTCGAAGAAATCCGGGACTATGAAGGCGGCCTCATCGTGGGTGTCAACCAGGAGATCACGGAGGAGCTGGCGGCGGCCATCCAGGCGGCCGGTATCGAGCGTGTGAACATTCGTTCCGTGTTGACCTGCGAGGCCGAACGCGGGGTGTGCCGCATGTGCTACGGACGAAATCTAGCGGCGGGTCGTCTTGTCGAACGCGGCGAAGCCGTGGGAGTGATTGCGGCGCAATCGATTGGCGAGCCCGGTACGCAGTTGACGATGCGTACTTTTCACATCGGCGGCACCGCCACGCGGGTTTCCGAACAGTCCACTCAAGATGCTAAGTCCGACGGCTTTGCCAAGTTCATTGCCGTCACCACGGTCCGCAACCACCTCGGCGACCTCGTGGCGATGAACCGCAACGGCATCGTGGCCGTGGTCGATGAAAAGGGACGCGAGAAAGAACGCTACCAGGTCGTCTACGGCGCCAAGCTTCGCGTCGAGGATGGACAGCCTGTTTCGGCCAACCAAATCCTTCTGGAGTGGGACCCCTACACCTTCTCGATCTTGACCGAAGTGGGAGGCGCGGTCCACTTCAGCGACCTGCAAGAGGGCGTCACCTTGCAGGAACAGGTGGACGAGGTTACCGGTCTGTCGCAGTGGGTGGTGACCGACTCCCCCGATGAGAAAAAGCAGCCCCGGATTGAGATTCGCGGCCCCAGCAACAAGAAGCTCAGAAAATACCTCGTTCCCACCAACGCCCACTTGATGGTTCGGGACGGAGAAGAGCTTCACGCCGGAGATGTGCTGGCAAAGATTCCTCGTGAAACCACGAAAACCAAAGATATCACCGGCGGACTGCCACGTGTCGTTGAGTTGTTCGAGGCGCGGCGTCCGAAAGAAACCGCCGTCATCTCCGAGATCGACGGGACGGTTCGCTACGGAGAGATCACCAAAGGTCAGCGAAAGATCGTCGTGGTGGCCGACAACGGTGAGGAACGGGAGTATCTTATTCCGCGCGGTGTGCACATCAATGTCCAAGAGGGCGAGCGCGTCGTTGCGGGCGAACCGCTTATGGACGGCCCACGCGATCCGCACGACATCCTCGCCGTCTTAGGTGAAAAGGAACTACAGAAGTACTTGGTCAATGAAATCCAGGAGGTCTACCGGCTGCAGGGAGTTAACATCAACGACAAGCACCTGGAGGTCATCGTCCGGCAGATGATGCGCTGGATCAAGGTGGAGGATGTCGGCGACTCGGAGTTCCTACTCGAGCAGGTGATCGACAAATTCAAGTTCCAGCACGTGAACAGCGATCTGCGTGACAAGGACCAAGTCACGGCGGTCGGTCGGCCTCTGCTGATGGGCATCACCAAGGCGTCCCTGGCGACCGACTCGTTTATCTCTGCCGCCTCTTTCCAGGAGACCACTCGGGTACTCACCGAAGCTGCGATCAGCGGCAAGGTCGACTCCCTACGGGGCCTCAAGGAGAATGTGATCGTCGGGCGCCTTATCCCGGCCGGCACCGGCCTCGACGTCTACCGCCAAGCGAAGATCGCTGGCGAGGACGAACCGGAGGAAATCGTTCCCGAAGTCGAGTACCTCAGCGGAATCCCCGGCTACGGTGAGGAGACGCCCCTCGAGTATTCGGGCGGCTTGGGAGAACCGACTACGCTGGAACCCTCCGTCGTGCCGCCGGAGTAATCGCCGGAGAGTCACGAATCGGCAGCTAGCCTGGTCCGCACTCCTCCCGGAGTGAAGAAATCAATCGGGTCAAGACGGGCGTGATGAATCACTCCCTACGCCTGTCTAAGGGTTTTATTTTCAGTCGAGTAGGGGCGCAATTCAAGCGCCCGCGAGCACGAATTGGAGGCTCAGGTGATTTTTGCGCAGCCTCCTGTCCCAAGCGCCGTACAGGGGCATCGCGCTTTACCAATGAATTACAGGAGGCGCGCGGGGACTGTACCCAAGGCTTTTTCGCGGACCTGCAACGGAGCGGTCACGGCCGAATTTCATTTCGACCCGCGGCACAGTTCGGTTAGCCCAATTTCAGCGCTCCCAGACCGCCAACAGCCGGAGGTATAAGTGGGTGCGCCTGGCTGTGTTTTCGCGGAAGCCCGCTTTAGGATTGTCACTTCGGGCCACCCACTCGCACGCGGCGTCAGGCTAGAATTGGATTGATTCTCAAACCATGGATTTCGCGCAGCACGTCAAGTCCTCGGTCGACATCGTGCGCGTGGTGGGAGAATACGTCCGGCTCAGAAAGCAGGGCACGAATCGCCACGTCGGCCTTTGTCCCTTCCACACGGAAAAAACACCCTCGTTTTCCGTGCACGAAGTCCTACAGATCTATAAGTGCTTCGGCTGCGGCAAGGGCGGGGATGTCTTCAGTTTCCTGATGGAATCGCAGGGCCTCACATTCTACGAGGCCTTGAAGACACTGGCCGAGCAACACGGCATTCCACTACCGCGCCCGGAGCGAGGAGATCACGCGGACGCCGACAGTCGACGGCGGGCTGCCCTATACCGCATCCACGACACCGCGGCGGCGTTCTTCCGTGAGCGGCTGCAGGCGGCGGATGGGTCCCGAGCCCGCGACTATCTCGTTCGCCGCGGCATTGATGGAGAGACCGCAAGCCGGTTTGACCTCGGCTTCGCACCCGCTCAAGGGCAAGGTCTTTTGAATACCTTGGAGCGGGAAGGGGTATCCCAAGACTACTGGGAAGCTTCGGGGCTGATCCTCAAGCGTGAGGATGGGACCGGCTTTTATGACCGCTTTCGGGACAGGCTCACCTTTCCCATCGCCGGCGAAAGTGGCCGGATTATCGCCTTCGGCGGGCGCCGTCTGAAGGATGAGCAGCAGCCAAAGTATCTCAACTCGCCGGAAACGCCGATCTACACCAAAAGCGCCGTTCTTTATAACCTTCACCGCGCCAAGAAGAGTATGCGCGAGCAAAACCGCGCCGTGTTGGTCGAAGGGTATACCGACGTGATCGGCCTTGCCCGGGCTGGGATCTCGGCGGTTGTGGCAAGTTGCGGGACCTCGCTGACATCGCAGCATGTGAGGACGCTGCGGCGTCAAGTCGACCGGGTCGTGGTCAATTTCGATCCCGACCAGGCAGGGCAGAACGCCACCGAGCGATCCATCCAACTCTTGCTCCAAGAAGGATTACAAGTTCGGGTGCTCGCTCTGCCCGAGGGATTGGACCCGGACGAGTTTTGTGAACGACACGGGGGAGACCGTTATCGGGAGCTGCTCGACAAAGCCCCGGACTATTTTCTCTGGCTGGCGGATCGAGCTCGTTCGCAGTTTGACGTGCGGTCGCCTGACGGACGTGTCGCGGCATTCCGTTTGTTGGTGCCCTCGATCAACCTGTTGCCGGATAAGATTCAGCGGGCGGCGCTGACGAACGAATTGGCCGATCACCTTGGAATCGACCGGGGGCTGGTTTTGGAGCAGCTACGGCGCGCCGCCGTGGATCGGCGCCCGCCCCCTCCTGTCTCGTCCTCGGGGCCCGGGGACGCTATTGCAGGAGAAAAGCTTCTTGTGAGACTGCTGACCGAATCGGAAGAAGCTCGCAAGGAAATGCTTTCTGACGTTGTCGAAATCGCCGTTCGCGAAAGCCTTGCGACCACGCCGATTCTCGAGGCCGTCGTCGCCGTGGCTTCCTCCGGAGAACGCTTTCAGTACGCGGCGGTGGAGGGTCGGCTGAGCGAAGAGGATCAGGAATTCCTATCAAGAATCATCTTCGAGACCGACTCGCAACCGTGTTCGCTGGACGACGGCCGGCAGGCCTACACGGCGCTACGCAAGATGGGTTGGGAGCGAGAGTATCGATCCGTCCGACGCCAGATTGCCCAAGCGGAGAAGTCCGGCGATCGGCAAGCCGCCATCGAGCTGCTCCGAACGAAGACGGAACTGGAGCGTCGCCTCGGGGGTGAGTCGTCTAGCGGTACGCGCCAGGGATCGTGATTTCAGTAAATAAGATCCTAAAGTCTTTTATTCCGGCAGCGCACGTTCTCCCGTTTCGTGCGCCCCTGCGAGTGAAGTGATCGAGCGCCCGACGCCGCCGGCTAAAACTTCCCTCATCAAGAGGATGCTTGTCGTTTTAGTGTAGAATGAAAATGCCCCGTTGAACTTGCTCGCTGGCTTCGGGGAGATCGTCTTGAGGAAGAAATAGGACCGACCCTCCGCGGGTGATGCCGGGCTATTTCTGTAATCGTGATTCAGCCGCTAAACTCTCGTGAGTGCTCGGCAGATGCTCGAAAGAACCTGGCGAGTTTCGACGGGACAAACCTCATAGGCATACCCAAGTGAATCCAGATCTGGCGAAGAATCTCGGCGGAGGAGGCCCCGTTGAGCGGCTGCTGAAGGACTTTGAGTCTTCGGGCCTAGAGGACCTGCAAGAGGTCCCTCGGGAACAGAAGCCGAGTGGCTCTGAATCCAGCGGTGAGGTGGACGAACCGAACGCCAGTGACCTCACTGTCGCCTCAACCGCCACCGAGAAAAGCGCCGACCCGGTTCGTGTCTATTTGCGGGAAATGGGCGCCGCCCCTCTGCTGACTCGCGAGGGGGAGGTCGAGATCGCCCGTCGCATCGAGCGGGGTCTGTTGGCGGTACGCAAAGCCCTATCTCGTTGCCCCCTGGTGGTGAAAGAGTGCAGGGTCCTGGGTGACCAGTTGGCTGAGGGCGAACGCTCGATTCGGGACGTCGTTGCCTTGAATTTCGAGGACATCACCGAACAGCTTTTGGAAGCGAAGAAAAAAGCAGTCATCGATACTACTCGCGAAGTCGCGAAAGCGAATAGAGGCTGCCAGCAACTGCGTCGACGGTTGCGAGTGATTCCCCGTAATCAAAAGCCGGTCGAAACCCGGCGCATCGGCATGGAGCTGGCGCGGTCTCGCGTGAAGATGTCCAGGCTTATTCGCTCCGTCGAATTCAACGACGGGGAAAGGAAGCGATTCATCGATTGTATCCGCCAGGCGGTCGACAAGCTGAAAAAGCTCGAGAAACCGCTGGCGACACATCAGCGCGAGCTCGAGCAATTGGCGCGTCAGCGCGGAGAGGAAGCTCGAACGTTGCGCGCCGAAGTCCGTTCGCTGCAGCAGAATATCGGCCGTCTGGAGGACGAATGGGGTGCCAGCTCCCCCGAGCTTCGGAGTACTTTTCAAGTGATCGTCAAAGGCCACCATCAGTCGGAGGAGGCCAAGCGCGAATTGGTGGAAGCGAACCTTCGTCTGGTGGTGTCAATCGCCAAGAGATACGTGAACCGCGGCCTGCAATTCCTTGATCTTATCCAAGAGGGAAACATCGGTCTGATGAAAGCGGTTGACAAGTTCGAGTACCGCCGCGGCTACAAGTTTTCCACCTATGCCACCTGGTGGATCCGGCAGGCGATCACGCGAGCAATTGCTGATCAGGCAAGGACGATCAGAATCCCTGTCCACATGATCGAGACGATTAACAAAGTTATCCGAACGTCTCGCAAGCTCGTCCAGGAACTGGGCCGGGAGCCAACCTCTGAAGAGATCGCCGAGCGCATGGACGTACCCCTTCCTAAGGTCCGCAAAGTGCTGAAAGTCGCCCAGGAGCCCATCTCAATCGAGACGCCGGTGGGCGAGGAAGACGAATCACACCTAGGCGATTTTATTGAGGATCAGCAGCAAGTTTCACCCTCAGATGCCGTGATCAACCTCAACTTGCGCGCCCAGACGTCGCAGGTGCTCAAGTCTCTCAGCCCGCGAGAAGAAAAAGTCATCAAGATGCGCTTCGGGCTCGAGGACGGTAGCGAGCATACGCTCGAAGAAGTGGGGCAGCGCTTTGCTGTCACCCGCGAGAGGATCCGCCAAATCGAGGCCAAGGCGCTTCGCAAGCTGCGGCACCCCAGTCGAAGCCGTCGCCTGAAAGCGTTCGTAGAACCCGACAGCGACTTTTAGCTGACTCCTTCGCTTTTGTTCTCCCCCCCCCCCCGAGTTTCATCTCACCGCTACCTTCGACACCTGCCCAGCCGGGAAATGTACGTTGTAAACGGATCGCTGCCCGTCGCTAGCCGGGTCATTCATCCGTGATTCGCCCATCGCGCATATGCACCGTACGGGTGGCGGAGGCAGCGGCTGCTTCGGGATTGTGAGTGATCATCAGAATCGTCTGGCCCAGTCGCTGGTTCAATTCCTTGAGGGTAGAGAGAACCGTCTCTGAGTTTGCTGTATCCAAGTTGCCGGTGGGCTCGTCCGCCAGAAGTATCTTCGGGCTGTTCACGATGGCGCGTGCGATGGCGACGCGCTGCTGTTCCCCTCCGGAGAGGGCGTAGGGTTTGTGGTGCAAGCGATGCTCGATGCCCAATACGCGGATGGTTTCCTTAAAGGCTTGGTCTTGTCCGGCGCGGCCGGCGATGTGCTGAGCGATGGCGATGTTTTCCTGGGCGGTCAAGGTGGGCAGCAGATTGAACCGCTGGAAGACGAATCCTACCGCCTCCTTGCGCAATTTCGTCCGACCGGCGTCCGTCATAGCCGCCAAGTCGTTGCCCGCCACTTTCACCTCACCCTCGGTCGGTGGTGTCAACCCGCCGATCACGTGGAACAGCGTGGATTTGCCTGACCCCGAAGGTCCCAGAATCGCCAGGAACTCTCCGGGGTAGACCTGAAGACTGACACCACGTAGTGCGGGTACGTCCACCCCGCCCAGGTGGAAGACCTTGGTCAGTCCGTTGACTTCGATAATGGGGTCTGCACTCACGTCACTGCTTAGTCGTAGGCTAGAGCCGAGATGGGATCTTGGCGGGCTGCCTTTGTCGCCGGATAAAAGGCGCCTAACAGCGAACCGACCGCCGCGATGATCGCTCCTCCAACCAGCCAGCGCGGTTGGATGGCGATGGATACGAGGGGGTACTGGGTTTCCACCACCCATTCCCCCAGCATGCTTAGGCCGAAGCCAACCAGGATGCCCACCGAACAAACGATCAGCACCTCTCGGACGACCAGGCTCATTATGTAGGATTTCGAAGCACCCAGCGATTTGAGGATGCCGATTTCACGGGTGCGCTCCAAGATCGCCGTATACATCGAAAGCAGGACCACGATGAAGCCGATGATGACCGCAATCCCGATGATGATGTTGACGAACTGCGCGGTCCTCGCCCGGATGTCGGCTGCCGCTTGTGTCAGCAAGTCCTCCATGGCATACACGGGATAGGACGGTAAGAGCTGCTTGATCCTCTCGATCACCGGGTAGGTTTGCTTCGGGTCTCGCAGTTTCAAATACACTTGACTGAGTTTGCCCCGCCATCCCATCAAATCCTGCATCGTCCCGAGCGGGATGAAAATGCGTGACATCTTCCCGCTCTCAACGACTCCCGCCACGTGGAAGTCGTGATTGAGCAGCCGAATCGTATCACCGACCCGGACGTTCTTGTGGCGAGAGTACACCTCATCGACGATCGCGTCATAGGGCTTTTCCATCGGCCCGCCACCGAAATAATGAATACCGTCCGCCATTTGGAGGAAGCGATTCCACTCAACGCCGGTGATTGTCTGGAGGTCGCCTTGCATCATGACCGTTGTGCCGGTTGCCACCTCGATTTCCGGGAACTCTTGGACTAGCTTCGGTACCAACTTCTCCGAAATATCGGCTGTGCTCAAGGTCATAGCCGCGCTGCTCGTAGAGGGCCGGATCAGAATGTCGGCTCCCACCCCGCGGATCCGGCGCTGCGAGTCTTCGAGCAACCCGTCGCCCAAGCCCACTATCAGCAGGATCATGGTCACCTCGACCGCGATCGCGAGGATGCTCAACGATGTTCGAATCGGGCGGTGCAGGAGGTTCCGCACCACCATTTGATTAATCATGAGCGGAACTAGCTACGGCTTTCCGGCTGGGTGTTTCCCCAACTCGTTGGATGCGCACGCCGGGAGGTGGTTTCAACTGAAATCGATCTTCGGGGACTTCCTCGTTGAGACCCGGCTTGAGAATGCGGACTTGCAGGTCGTAACCGTCCTTGGGGCGGGAGATCGAGACCCGAGCGGGGAAAGGAAGCGTGTCCTGCTCCGACCAGTCGGCATAGCGCGCGATCGTGACAGGCTCGCCCCAGTCGTCGAAGACGACCAGCCGGGCGATGTCGAGCCCCGCCCGGTCAAACCAGATCTCCCGGGAGAGCTCCAGTGCGCCTCCGTTCACTTCGCGTAGCAGGCTGACGATTTGATAGGCGCGGTTTCCTTCCCTACGGCTGGCCAGGAACCTCTTCGACTCCGCGGATTGGGGCGGGTCGATCAACAGTGCTTCGAGAATGTGATGAGGACGAACGTTATCGGCCCGTTTCGACGAACCTGTCTTCACTCGGCTGTCACCGACCAGAAACCTGTTCTTGGCCGGAAGATGAACCTGAAACTCGTTCCCATCAGAGGCCATCTCGAAAGCGGTTGTGGCCACAACGGGGACCTGTGCGATAACTCGAATGGAACGCGGCCGGCGGACGACTATAAATCCCTTAACGTCACGGAAATCCTGAACCTTCTGCTCGTCTTCGGTCACAACGGACAGCTGCAGCGTGACGGTGGCTTTCATCGAGTGAATCGAATCGAACCGCTCGATCTTCTCTGTCAATTCTTCCAGCGTGGCGGTACGCAGCGCTAGCGGTGCTTGCACGCGTCCCCGCGTGGTGCGCACCAAGCATGCCGAGTTGGCGATGACACACACCAAGACCGCGACAAAGAATGTGAGCCGGGGGAAAAAGGGAGGGCCTCCGAGTAGACGGTGCAACAATCAATTAATTATATCAGTAGGTCTGAGCCAAGCTCCAAGGCTTCACCCGATTCTAGCGTCCGGTCTTAGCGCTTCGGCGCAATTCCAGCCACTGGCCAAACAGCTTTGGGGTCTCCAGCCATACTAAGAACCACCGCAGCAGCTCTTGCTTTTCCTCTTTCTTTTCCGCCGAAAGATTTGATCTCCGCAGGACGAGCCGCAGACGGTCCTTCGCTTGCCGAACAGCCGAACGGCAATCCTGGGCCCTTTGGCTATCACCCCGCCGACGGGCTTCTTCGAACTCCCGCTGGAGATCCAACAGCGAGGAGGCCGCGGCTTCGGGGTCACGAAAATGCACGCGATCCCGTAGGTCAGCCGGCAGACCTCCTAGAGACCGTGCGATAGGAACGTCCGTCTGGGACAGAACATCGATGAGGTATTGCTGAGAGATACGCCTGGCTGTGCCCACGGACTTCGCCACCCTGAGGCGCAGCGCCGCGAGCTGCTGCCCATCCATGACGGCCGGCTGATGCTGCTCGACGTAGACGAGAACGACAGATTTGATCGAGACTCTCTTCCGCTGGGTCGCGCTCACGGGTTACGCCTCTGCCGGTAGTTCGCGACCGCCCTCTCGTGATCTCGCCATGTCTCAGAAAAAACGTGCTCCCCGTTGCCGCTCGCGTGCGCCACGAAGAAGATATAGTCGCTACTTTTCGGATTGATCGCCGCCTCCAGCGATTTGCGGCCCGGATTGGCGATCGGCCCGGGCGGCAGTCCCGGGTAGACATACGTGTTGTAGCGGTGCGTGTCCTCAAGATCGTCGATCAGCAGACGGCCTCGGTAGCGGTTCTCGACAACCATGCCGTAGACGACTGTGGGGTCGCACTGCAACAGCATCCCGCGGCGAAGGCGGTTGTGAAAAACAGAGGACACCAGTTGCCTCTCGTGGCCGATCCCGGTTTCCTTTTCGATCATCGACGCCAGCGTTAAGATCTCGTAGGCATTCAATGACGTCTCGTTATCCGCGAGCACCTTCGTGAAAACTTCGCGAAAACGCCCGACCATGATCCTGGCCAGCTTCTCCGCCGTCACGGGCCGAGCGACGTGATACGTGTCAGGAAACAGGCAGCCCTCGAGGTTGACGGCCTCCGGCAACAGATCTCGAACATAGTCGACGCGTTCCGTCTCTTTCAGAAAATCCTCGCGGCTGGCGAACCCAGTCCGCGCGATTACGTCGGCAACTCCCCAAAGCGTATGGCCCTCGGGAATCGTCACCGGATGGTAGCGGACCTGCCCGCGAGCAATCGTATCGAAAACTTCCCAAACCGACATCGGCCGGCCGAACTCGTATTCGCCGGCCATCAGAATCGTCCTGGGCCGAACAAGTCGAACTGCCATGAAATGCCAGCGTGAAGGGATGACCCCGCTCGCCTCAAGCCGTTGAGCGATCACGCGGCTGGGGGTGCGGGGTTCAATTTCGACGACGACGGTTCCTGGATGGCCCCGATAGGGTGGCAACAACACCGTCGAAGCCAAGCTGACGGCGACCAGCAGCGCCAGAACCAGCGCGTAACGGACCACCCAGCCGGAGATCCTGCTCATATTTCCAAGGAGGGTTCTGGGGCGCCGCCGCCGGCCACGTAGTCTAGATAGCTCTGCAGAATCAGCGTGGCCGACAGCCGGTCCACCACGGCTTTTCGCTTTTCGATTCCTATCCCGCTCTGTCGCAGCACGTGGGTCGCCTCCCGCGTCGTCAGCCGTTCATCCCACAGTTGTACTTTGATGTCGCAATGCTTCGCCAGACTTTGGGCGAATCGAGTAGCTTCTCGAGACTGCGACCCCGACTCTCCGCTCATGTGCAGAGGGTTGCCGACGACCACCAGCTTGACCTGCCTCTCGGCGATCGTACGCCGTAGCGCTTCGAAGTCGTGGCTTCGGTTCTTGCGGACGAGCGTCGGCAGGCCCTGAGCCGTTACCCCCAGTTCGTCGCTTATCGCCAGCCCTATGCGCCGCTTTCCAGGGTCGAGAGCGAGAACTCGTCCAGGCACGCAAGTCACTCCCCATTTTACTTTAGGCAGGCCTTGTTCATGCTGTCCTTCATGTACCTGGGCCCGAGGCCCCTCTTGTCCGGAGGTCCCGAACTGCGGCTTCATTTCTTTCCGGTGCGACGGTTGATTCCGGCCTGATGTCGCGGTTGTTAGCATAGGAATTGGGACAGCCAGGTCGGAGCTCCCCGATAAGCCGCAATTCGGTATGCCTGACTCACGTTCTTTCTGTGACCGCGCCATCTCTGCCCGACCTAGGAATGACCAAACCATAGAATGCAGCTCAAACTCGATTTCGATAAGACAGGAGTTGACGTCGAGCTTCCCGACAGCCTCCGAACGACGGTGCTCCGGTCGCGGTTCGGCACGGAGATCGAATCGCCGGATCGGGCGATAGCCGATGCGCTTCAGAATCCGATTGGCTCGCCCGCGCTCGAGGAATTGGCTCGCGGGAAGCGTTCCGCTGCGATCGCCGTCTGCGATATCACGCGGCCCGCGCCTAACCGTGTTGTCCTCCCTCACGTCTTGGCTGCTCTCGAGAAGGGGGGCATCGCATCCTCCCAGGTCTTAATCCTCGTCGCGACGGGACTCCACCGAGAGGCCACTCATGGCGAGTTGACAGAAATCGTCGGTGACGACGTCTTGGCGCGCTATCGGGTGCAGTCGCACCGCGCCCGCGCCGACGACGAAAACTCCTTTCTGGGCGAGACTCAAACCGGCACACCGGTTTACATCGACCGCCGGTTGCTCGATGCCGATCTGCACATTACCTTGGGCTTCGTCGAGCCTCACCTCATGGCCGGATTTTCGGGCGGCCGCAAGTTGCTTTCCATCGGTCTTGCGGGTGAGAAAACCATCAAGCGGCTGCACAGCCCCCTTTTCATGCGCGACCCGGAAGCGACCGAAGGCTCCTTCCCCGACAACCCGCTGCATCGAGAACTGATCGAGATTGCCTCCATGGCGGGTCACGATTTCATCGTTGACGTCGCCCTGACGCGCTCGCATGGAATCGCCGCCGTCCTTGCCGGGCAGCCCCTTGAGGCTCACGCCGCGGGAGTCGCCTTCGTCCGGCAATCGACCTTGGCCTCAGTCGAAGAGCCTGCCGACGCTGTCATCACCACCTCGGGCGGATACCCGCTGGACCTGACTTTCTACCAGGCGGTCAAGGGAGTGACAGCGGCTTCCCAGGTCGTCAAGCCCGGCGGCACGGTCTTGCTCGTGGCGGCCTGCCGCGAGGGTCTCGGCAGCCCAGAATTCAGCGCCATGGTTCGTCGGTCACCGGACCCCCAAAACCTGCTGGACGAACTCAGCGAGAGCCCGGTCGTTGTCGATCAATGGCAAGCCGAGAAGCTGGCTCTGGTCGCCGAAAGAGCGAATCTCGCGTTCTGCGTGCCAGGCGTGGGCCCCCAGGACCGCCGGTCCTTTTGGGGACCCGCGTTCGATGACCCGCAGCGAGCGGTCGATCATGTGGTTGACATCCTGACCCCGGATGCATCCGTGGTCGTGATCCCCGAAGGCCCCTACGTCTTCGCGAAAGCCGGCGCGGCGAGCTGATCCGCTCGACCCAGCTCATTCGGCCCCCCCAGCTGTTCGTTAGTGAATCTCGGCCTTACCGGCTCGCCTTTAATAGGTCCCTCCTCTGGCGGTAATCCGCTAAGCAAACGGTCGAGATATAGCTGCAAGCCTTTGATTACAAGTTGGTTGGGCGAAATTGGGTTTGTTTCGTTTTTCTCGTATCGGAGCAAGGTGCCGGTCTTCGCGGCCCTCGCTCGTCTGAGAAGAGCGAGTGTGCCCAAGTGTCCTGGGGGATGACCGATTCCGCTGTTGACTCTGCCCATGAATCAGAATATCCCCCTTCGCCAATCCTGCCCTCGGCGCGCAGAACAAACCGTAACTCATTGATTGCAATTGGCTTGCAATAAATTGGGTTTGTTTCGTTTTTCTACTATCGGAGCAAGATACCGGTCTTCGCGGTTCTCCCTGACAATACGGGTGGGTCAAGTACCTTCGCCGAACGGTGAACGATTGGCTTCGAGCCGAGCCGGAACCCTGCCCATGCAGCGGGCCCGCGCCCTGACGGGCACGGCTCTTTCCGGTGCTCGACGCCGGCCTCCTTTCGCGATTCTTACCCCCGTGCAACCGGCTGAGGACAGCCGCACGCGCGGGCCAAACGACACCCCAGCAGCGCGCTACGGGTCTGGCCAAGAATCACAATGCCTCCGAGACCAACTTGACCCCGTATTGGGCCAGAAAAGCCGCCGGGCGGGGTCAAAAGATGGCCTAGCAGCCCGTGGTGAAAGTAAAGCTGGCGAAAAATCGGGTACAGCCAGCCAATTCGCCTCAGGCCAAGTGCTTTGTTTCGAGGGTCATGACGGGAGGCGAATTGGTGGCAGTCCCCATTTTTCGCTCTCGCATGACTTGTACCGCGGGCTGCTAGGGGTGAGCTAGCGGGCGATTTTCGTGACGTGGCAGTGGTTTGGCAGGCTAGCGGCGCGGCGACGGGGGTGTCCCGCCTGTCGGTTAATTCTTCTGAATTGTGAGACATAATAGCGTTCCCAGGAGCTCGGAGAAATGCCGGTGGCAGAAAGTGGCAGAAATACGAGGGTCATCGCTCCGAGATTTCGCTTTCTGGGCCCCGTACCAGAATATGGGACGGATGGGGGGCTAGAAGGGGTCTGCGGGCGTAAGTCGTTGAAATCACGAGGACAAAAAATCGACAAAGTCTGTGACCGCGTTTTGCGGGAGTGGTGAAAAGTGTCCTAGCGAAAAGAAAACGCCACCTAGCGAAAGGTAGGAGGCGTGGGGCGAGCGTCCAGAAAGAGGGAGATCGGCCGTTGGCACGGCCGATTTCTTGCCCCACCCCAGGCCCCGCTCGGCCGCCGGGGGCGACCAGCCGGGGCTGGCACCCGACTTTTCAGGAACCCCACCAGTATTCTGTCGGCGTTCGACATGTTTTCGTCAACGGTGTGCAAGTAATCAGGGACGGCGATCACACTGGGGCAACACCCGGCCGGTTCGTCCGCGGGCCGGGATGGAAGGGCAGTGAGGGAGGGTGAATCTGGCGGCCTAGCTTCAATACCGGTTAGTTAAGGCCGGTCCAGCCCCGGAGGGGCGTAGGATGGTAGCCTACGGTGGAGCCGTAAGGCGCAACCGTGGGTCGAATGGCAGACCCGGTAAAGCCCGGCAGGGGCGCAGGAAAACGCGGGAGGCGCCGCGCTCAACAATCTCGACAACAGATTCCCTTCGGCCGCTCGCCGTCGATTCGGTTGCGTGACGTGAAGAAGAGAGCCATATGAAAACCCCCTGGGGCGACATCGCTGTTTGCGACGCGCACGCGCATCTGTTTTCACGGAATTTTTTCGAGGCTTTGGCCTCGCAGAAAAAGGACCTGCCGTCGGAGTGGTCCGTTGAAACCATGGTCGAGCAACTCGGGTGGGACCTGCCGCCCCAGGACAACGCCCAACTGGCACAGCGGTGGGTCGAAGAACTTGATAGACACGGCATCGAAAAGACCGTGTTGATGGCCAGCGTCCCGGGCGACGAGCAATCGGCTGCGGATGCTGTGCGAGCATTCCCCGATCGCCTCTGGGGCTATTTCATGCTCAACCCTTTGGCGCCCGAAGCTGCGGAACGGACGGAACGGGCGCTCGACAAATTCGGGTTGCGCGGCATTTGCCTGTTTCCGGCGATGCATCGCTTCTCTGTTCAGGATGACCGGCTCAAGCCGATCTACGAGCTTGCTTCGGAACGCTCGGGTGTCGCTGTCTTCGTTCACATGGGCGTGCTGACCGTCGGTGTCCGGAACAAGCTGGGGCTGCCGTCGAAGTTCGATATGAGCTACTCGAACCCGATCGATCTGCACCGAGTGGCGCTCGAGTTCCCGAACGTGAACTTTGTTATTCCTCACTTTGGCGCAGGTTACTTCCGGGAAGTCTTGATGCTGGGGGATCTCGCACCTAACATCTATCTCGACACGTCGAGCTCAAACTCCTGGACGAAGTATCAGGTTCCGCCACTCGATCTCAAGACCGTCTTCGCGCAGGCACTGGGGGTTTACGGTGCGAATCGTCTGCTCTTCGGCTCGGATTCATCCTTCTTCCCACGGGGGTGGAATGCGGCGGTCCTCGAAACACAGCTCGCGGTTTTTGAGCAGCTCAAGCTCGGTGCGGAAGAAGTGGCGGCGATCTTGGGTGGCAACTTACGGCGGCTGCTGGGTGGGTGAGCTAGGAGGCGTCGCGGTTGGGTAGATCCTCGGGAGTTTTCACCGGACGACTGAGTTTGATCTTCCTGGATGAACCCCCGCCTGCCCCTCAAAGGGTTCAGCAACTATTCCTTGACATCATGCCCGAAGATCCATCAAGCTCTCGTTATTGACCCATCGCCGAATGAGTAGCCCCATCCGCGCTTGACGGGCTCACTTGGTGCGTGAGCAGGGGTTCGACGCGGGCTGGGTCGAAATAGGACTTCAGCAGCGAGGCAACCGAAGAAAAATGATGACGAAAACAAGGCCGTTCGGTAAGAATGCGATTCATCGGATGAGGGGCGAAAGGGGCAATGCGGAAAACAACCGCGGCCGAGCGTCAGCGGCCCGTCGATCCATTGGCTTGCCGTGGTTCGTGATCACTCTGTGCTTGACGGCTGTTCTCTTCATGAGCTGGCCTTCTGTGCGCGCCGATTCCCACGAGAGCGCAGGGAAAGTCATCGACCTCTCGTTGCTGGTCGCGGCCGAGTATCCGGTCACGTGGCCCACGATGCCCATTTATCAGTTCAATCACCACTTGCGTATCGGGCCCCTCAGCGCCTATAACGTCGACGTTTTGACTATGGACTCGAACACGGGGACGCAGATCGATGTCCCGCCTCACTCCATTCCTCGCCCGGGCTTGAAGCTGCCGAACGCAGGGCCGCTGGGCTTGGCGTTCATGGATCAGATTCCGGCTTGGCAGTTCGCCGGCGAGGCCTGTGTCATTGATGTTCGTGAACTACGCGACAAAGGCGCCAACGGCCATAGCAGCCTGGTGTTGAAGAAACATATCCTCGCCTGGGAGAAAAAGCACCGGCCACTCCGTTTCGGGGATGTCGTTCTCTTCTACAGCGGATATAGCGACAAGTATTTCAAGGCTTTTCCAGCCGGCCGGCGATTCGTTGCCGATCCCCTCCAAGGCGTGACTCCGGCCTGGCCCGACCCAGCACCCGAGGCGATGGACTATATAGGTAGTCGAGGCGCGATGGCAGCCGGCACGGACAGCCCTAGCATGGGGCCGATTCCGGACCTGGCCGAACCCAGCCACTACGCCGGTTTAAAGCACGGGATGCTTTGGACCGAGAGCGGGACCGGTTACGGCCAACTGCCGCCCACCGGCGCGTTCTACTGCATGTTAGGGCCGAAGTTGGTTGACAGCCCCACCGCCTCAGCGCGAGCCTTTGCGATTGTCGGTGGGCCCGCGCGGCAGCTCATCGAGTCGGTTCGCAACAGGCATGCCGTGGACCTCTCCGTTCGCATGGCCATGGGCCTACCCCTTTCGTCGCCGGGCCGAGGTGTAGGGAACCTTCGGCAGCCATTCCTTCCGGTTGACATCGGGTACAACCAGGTCACCGGTGCGCAAAACCAAACTCATACTATGGACGGGCATTCCGGTACGCACCTCGTGCCTCCGGCCTACGCTCTGCCGCCCGAGGGATTCGACAACAACAGCTACTCATCCGAAGTGCAGGCGTGGCTGGCCAAGTATGAGGAAAAATACGGCCCGCGCGGCACGAGTGACGTCACCACGGAAAAAGTTCCCGTCTCGCAGACCTCCGGCTGGGCGCGGGTGATTGATGTGAAGGGGTTGGTCGGGAGTACAGGAAGTAACAGTTGGCCTGCGTCACCGGAGATTACCGTGGCTGCTGTCAAGAAATACGAAAAGCAGAACGGTGACCTGAAGGCCGGCGAGATCGTGATCTTCCATAGTGGCCATAGCGACGCCAACTGCGGCGATGTCGACAAGGCGGACGCCTGCATGGCGGACCCGCTGAACGGCAAGAGCGAAGGGTGGCCGGCGCCGGGCCCTGATGCCATCATGTACCTCGCCGAAAAGGGGATTCGCTGCGTCGCGACCGACGGTCCCATGCTCGGTGGCGTCGATCCTAAGCGTGCGCTGATGACCTATTGGGCGCTGGGCAGCAAAGGGATGGCCGGAGTCGAGTACCTGACGAACGTCGGCGCGTTACCCGAGAAGTCGTACTTCCTGTTCGCGGCACCGAAAGTCCGCGGCGGCCACGGCGGACCGGGGCGCGCCATCGCGTTGTATTAAGGTTAATGTGGCCGCGCTCCCCTACTCGGGCAGCGTCGGCTTTTCGATTGTGTAGTCCACGTCGAGCGATCGCAAGAACGCCAGTAGATCAGCTTTCTCGTCGTCGCTGAGGTTAGCCTTTTTGGCGTCGGCGAGGTTCTTCTCGTCGAGCCACTTGTTGGGGTTGCCACCCTTCAACATCAGGTCAACGGCGTCCTCGAGCTTTTCGGCACTGCCGTCGTGGAGGTAGGGCCCTGACTTGCTGATGTCGAGCAGGGTCGGGGTCTTGAACGCACCGGTGTCCTTTTCGTCGCCGCTGACCTTGGCTCGGCCGATATCGGGGCTCTTGGCGTCCATGCCGACGCCAACGTTGTGATATTGGAGATCGGTCAACAAGATGCCGTCGTGGCAGTTGGTGCACTTGGCCTTCTCATCGAAGATCTCCCAACCACGTTGCGCGGATTCACTGAAAGCGGCCTTCTCCCCGTTGGAGAACCGCTCCCAGGCTGAACCGGCAGCCACGATCGTACGCATGAACGACGCTACGGCCATGGCAACGTTGTCGGGGGTCGCACTTCCGCCGAAGATGTTTTGGAACTGTTGGGAATAGCCGGGAATCTCGTTCAGCTTCGCGCAAATGTCTTCCATGCTCGGGGCGTCGTCCTTGCCGGAGGCGCCCATGTTGCCGCCCTTCCAGGCTCCCTGTACTTGCTTCTCGAGAGCGCCGGAGCGACCGTCCCAGTAAAGCTCGGAGTGATATCCGATGTTCCAAAGAGTCGGACTCGAGCGCGTCAGCGTCTTGTCGAACGCGCCGATCGCCAGCGGCTTGCCGTCGGTCAAGCCGTTTTCTTTGAGGTGGCAGCCGTAACAGGAGCGATTGCCGTCGCCGCTGAGCCGCTTGTCATAGTAAAGCTGTTTGCCCAGCTCGACCTTGGCCTCTGTCATGGCATTGTCGGCTGGAATGGCCATCTTTTCGTAGCCGGCGAGCTCGGGCCACGCAGGAGCCGCCATCATCTTGGGCTTCTCCGGCTCAGGCTGCGAGCAATTGACCAGCGAAATGACCAGCACGATACTCAGCACCGTGAGTACCGATCGTATGCGTGACTCGTGAACCTTTGCGGGCTTCATGATTTCTCCTCGTGACGAATCAACTACCTGAGACGTGTACGTTTGCTAATTTTACTCTTCACAGATCGGCGCCGCAAGGCGAGCCGGAGCCAGGGGCAAACGTCCGTCGGCCCCAAACTAAGCATTTCGGCCACGTCATTTGGGCTCGGCCTGCGAGTTTGCCTGCGGCGCGTACGGCGCGAACTGCTCGATTTTCGGGAATACATCGATTCGCCCTCCGGCTTCGATCACGCCGAGGCACCGCCGTGCTTCCTGCTCGATAGCGGCTGTCCGCACACCGCCCCATTGGGGAAGATAAGCCTGGATTTTTCGCAGTCCCTTGCCTAGCTGGCGGACCGCGCCGATCTTGTTATCGCGTTGGTGGTGGTAAAAGCCAACCGCGAAGTGGATCAAGCTTTGCAAGAACCAACGCTCGGGCTGTTTTGTGGGCGTCCAGACTTCCTCAAGCACCTCGTGGCAATCGTAGAACTCGCCGCGATTGAACAGGTCGATGCCTTGCCGGAACAGGATTTCGGGATCGCCCATGATAGATTTACTATCTTAGTCCCGGGCAGGTTTTCTCTGATTCACTGACTCCAACCGCGCCGCGCCCGAGCGGCAACACACCCACGTGAATGAGCGCAAGCGCCAGGAAGCGGCACTTCGACAAGAAGGCCTTCTGCCTCCCGGACAGTATCTAACCATCAAGTGGCCGGTGCTTCACGAGGGGCCGGTCCCCGAATTCGACGCAAGTAGTTGGCATCTCGAGGTTCGTGGACTAGTTGACCAGCCCTATCGGTTGAACTGGGATGAGTTCAAAACTTTGCCCCGCGAACGCATCAAAGCCGACTTCCACTGCGTCACGAGCTGGAGCAAGTTCGACAACGAGTGGGAGGGGGTCTCCTTTGCGGCGATCGCGCAGAGATCCCGGCCCAAACCCGATGCACGCTTTGTGATGCTGCATGCGGAGAACGGCTACACCGCGAACGTTCCTTTGGAAGATCTGATGCGCGACGACGTGCTGCTCGCCGATTGGCACGCGCCCGAGCCGCTCACGCCAGAGCACGGGGCGCCCCTGCGTTTAGTCGTTCCACACCTCTACGCTTGGAAGAGCGCCAAGTGGCTACGGGGCCTGGAGTTCATTGACCGCGACCGGGCGGGCTACTGGGAACAAGTGGGCTATCACATGTACGGCGATCCATTCAAGGAGCAGCGGTATCGAGGGCAATAAGTAAAGGTGTGACGCTGCGCGGGACGTCGGGCCGGGGCTGGTGCTGCCCGGGTCCCAGCGCGCAGGCAGCGTGGAAACAGGTGTCGGTAGGAGTACCGACACGGCAGGTCTGGGGACCTGCGCCACAAGGGCGGTTGTCGCGTTACGCTCGGAGCTGTGACCTTGGGTTTCGGTGTCTGATGTCGTGGCGCAGGGCCTGCGTGGCTCTCACGCCAAGGTTTGACCTCGAGGCGTGGTGGCCGTCGTTGTGGCGCAGACGCCTACGTCTGCCGCGTCGACACTCGTGTCGATGCTGCCAGCGCTGCGGTATTGGAACCGGAGGATGAAGAATCTGCGGGGTGGACGCCGTACTCAAAAAAGGTGGGCTAACGCTCCGACAGCCAGGCAAAGGCCCCCGGACCAGTGGCGAAACGGCGCCCCGCGGCGTCGACGACAGTGCGGATTCGTTCGAGAACTGTCTGCTGAAATGACGGTGTGTGCCAGGCCTCGTAGCCGTGTGCCGAGCTGATCCGAAGGGCAGCCTCGCGGGTAGTAGCCCCCTGCGGCTTCACCGACCGCACGTGCAGTGGGTCGCCGATCACATCGCGGTCCGTCGCTTCAAGGGCCATCGTAGCCAGCCTTTCCGGGTCGCAGGGAAGTAGCGGCGCCAGCGTCGCATAAACAGCGACGCCGGCTTTGCGCAGTGATCGAATCGCCGCCAGCCTTTCGCTTAGCGGTTCACAGTGGGGCTCGTACAGTCGGCGGACCTCCTCGAGGTCGGTTGTCAAGGAGAAGCTGACGCGGAGAATCGTTCGCCGGTTCAACTCGATGAGCTGCTTCAAGTCGCGCAGAACCAACGGGCCTCGGGTCTGAATCACAAACACAGCGGGAGGTTTTGCGATTAGGGCTTCGAGAATGCCGGGCATGATCGGCGCAGCTTCTTCGGACGGCTGATAGGGATCGACCAGGGGAGAACAATAGATCACCTGCTCGGAGCGAACCTCCCGGTGGAGAAGCTGGGCGGCATTCGACTTGATGGTCGTGAATTGGCCCCAACGCCGCCAATCTTCCTTCTTCAGACCGCCATAGACATGGAGCGTAGGGACGTAGCAATAAGTGCATCCGTAGGTGCAGTTGCGGGCCGGCGTGAGAGAGTGCGTGAATCCGGCCGCTGCGATGAATCCCGACGTCTTCGTGAGAATTGTTTTCGCTTCGGTGTCGCGGATGTGGAACCAGGTGGGACCGTCTTCGAGGTTTTGTAGCTGATCACTCATGACGGAGGGAGAGCGTCAGTTGCGCGACCGTCACCCAAGACCAGCCCTCGGGGACCCCTCGGCTGGCGAGCGAGCGACTACTTTTGTGATGCGAGCTGCTTCCGGAGTTGTTTCAGTGTCTTCGCCTGTTCGCGGGCCTTTTGTTTAGAACCTAGCTTCTTGTAGATCTGGACTAGCTTCTCATGGCTCGAGAGCTGGAGTTCAATCGGAACGTCAATCTGCGTTGTTCGAAGGAACACTTTTTCCGCTTCGGCAAGCCGGCCTGCTTCAAGCAAGCCCAAGCCGACCTGGTGGTAAGCCGGAACAAGGCTGGGATCGGATCGCACCGCAGCCTCCAGGTGTGGCACAGCGGCTTCAGCGCGGCCCAACTTAGTGAGAAGCCCGCCGTATTCGAAGTTGACGGCACTGCTCGCGGGCTGAATTCCCAGCTCCGCCTGATAAGCTGCCTCCGCTTCGGCGAGTTTGCCGCCCTCGATGTACAGCTTTGCCATGGCCGCATGAATACCGGCCAGCCCCGCGTCTTGCTCCGCCGCTCGCTGGTATTCCCGAAGCGCGTCTTCCGTGCGTCCGATGGCGGCATAGTTTTCCGCGGCCGACTGTCTAGCGCGGGCTGAGTGGGGGGCGCGATGGAAAAGATCGTCGGAGAAAGAATCCGCGACGGCTCTATAGGCCTTGGCGAGATAGAAGAGCGCGTCGTGGTCATCCGGGCTGTCTTTCAGAGCCGCCTCAAGTATCGGAATGGCTTCTCGGTACCGGCCCGCCTCGACATAGGCAGCTCCTAGCGACGAGCTGACCATGGTGTCTGAAGGCTGCGATGCGTGTGCGTCCTCGAGATGCTTAGTAGCTTGGCGAAGGCGGCCGATTCGCAAGCTGTCCATACCCAAGCATTTCGAAACGCCCTTGAGATTGGGTTTCAGCCGCAGGGCGGCTTCAAGTGATTCGACGGCTTCCAGAAGCTTCCCTTGTCTGTGCCGAGCCAGCCCGAGGTTCAAATGGGCCTCAGCAAGATTAGGAGCAAGCCGCGCGACAGCTTCGAATTCGCGAGCTTCGTCTTCCAAGCGGTTTTCGCGTCGAGCTTGGAGGCCGGCGTTGATATGCTCGAGGACCGCCGGGTCCATGGCGGGAGGCTCCTCCTGCCCGAGCAGGAGGCCCTCGGGTACCATAACCGCCACTAGAAGCGCGAGTAGGACCGACCGTAGGCTTACAAAATTCGTCACCGCTTGCCTCGCTTGAGTCAAAGCCAGCTTGCTTTGGCGGAGTATGTACTTCTCCTCATGATAACGCTACGTGAATCGATATTCGCCGGGGTTGGGTCGAGCCGACCGGATCCTCGGATCAAGTCTGGAGCTCGGCTTGAATGAAGCCGAACGAAAGCCAGCTGCCCGCTGGTCTATTCCAAATATGTGTAATCGTCGAGCACTCGCGAATAGGTGGCCAGCACCTCGTGCTCGTCGTCGTCGGAGATAGTCCCCTGGTCTTTGCGCTGCGACAACTGTTTGGCGACCGAGTCTCTCAACTCGTCGGTCTCGAACCCGCTGTACTCGATCACTTCGCGTACCGAGTCGCCGCGGGTCAGACCGTCGATCATGGTCTTGCCTTCACCAGTGACGATCACGTTAGCTTCGGTGACAACACCGAACAGATTGTGCAGGTCGCCGAGTGTTTCCTGATAAGCGCCGAGGAGCAAACAGGCCAGATAGTAGGGTTGGCCCGGCCGGATCTTGTGGAGCTCCAGTGCTTGCTTGACGTTCTTTAGATCCACGAATCGATCGACGGAACCGTCGGAGTCGCAGGTCACGTCGCATACGATGCCACGCTCGGTCGGAACCTCGTTGAGGCGATGAATCGGCATCATGGGAAACAACTGGTCAAACGCCCAAAAGTCCGGCAGAGACTGGAAGACGGAGAAATTGCAAACGTATTTGGAGGCGAGGAGCTTGTCGAGGTCATCGAACTCTTCGGGGCGCTGCTTCATCGAGCGTGAAAGCTTGGCGGCCTGGCGGCAAATCTCCCAAAAGAGCCACTCGCCCTTGGCTTTGTCCTCCAGCTCCAAATAGCCGAGATCGAATAAGGAATTCAGATCTTCTCGCTGCTGGATCGCGTCGTGGTAGTACTCGCGGAAGTTCTTGGCGTTGATGTCGCGGGCGAGATCGATCAGCTCGAGAACCGGCTCTGCTTTCGATTTCATGCGGTGGAGCGAGTAGCGGCCGGGTCCGCCTGGAGCAATAACCTTTTTGACGTCGGTCACCAGCGCGGAGTGATAGGCGACCATGGCGCGCCCGCTTTCAGTGACGATAATCGGAACCGGGACGTCTTCGTTGTCGCAAACCTCGCCGACAACGTAGATGACATCGTTAGCGAACTCCTGCACGGAATAGTTCATCGAGAAGTCCGATGCCGTCTTGCTGCCGTCGTAGTCAACTCCGAGGCCGCCACCCACGTTGAGGTATTCGACATCGAAACCCATTTCCCGAACTTTCGCGTAGACCCGTGCTGCCTCTTTGAAAGCCTGCTTGGCCCGTTTAATGTTGTTGATCTGCGAGCCGATGTGGAAATGCAGCATTTTCAGCAGAGAAGTCTTGCCCCGTTGCCGCAGCACTTCCAACGCATTGACTAAGGCAACAGTGCTCATGCCGAACTTGGCGAATTCCCCGCTCGATTCTTCCCACTTGCCGCTTCCGCGCGAGTACAACTTGACGCGAATGCCCATGTGTGGCTCGATGCCAAGCTTGGTGCCTAGCTCGAGCGCCATCAACATGTCATCAATGTCCTCCACGACGATGATGGTTCGTTTGCCGACTTTCTCGGCTAGGATGGCTGTACGCAGGAATAGATCATCTTTGAGTCCGTTGCAGACAATGAGAGCACCGTCGGCCAACGGCATGGCGAGGGCGGCCGCCAGTTCCGCCTTGCTACCGACTTCCAACCCGTAGTCGTAGCGATACCCGGACGCCAAAAGGCGCGTGACGACCTCTGACTTTTGATTGACCTTGGCCGGGTAGACGGCGAGGTGACGACCCTCGTAGTGGAACTCGTCGATGGCCTTCCTAAACGCTTGGTGCAAGGCAGCCATCCGCTCGTCTAAGATTTGGGGAAACCGCAACAGAAAAGGCGGCGATTGCTTGCGTCGAATTAGCTCCCTCACCACCCCATGTAGGTCAATCACATGTGCCCGGTCTTTAGAAGGCGCAACGGCCAGATTGCCATCTCTATTGATGTGGAAATAACCAAATCCCCAGTTGTCGACACCGTAGATCTTGCTGATCAGATCGACGGCATTGCCGGCCGCCTTGGCCGCGAGATTGTCATATACGGCTGACGCCATGGAAGGGATCTCCTAAGGTAAGAGTCGGATCAATGGGCGTCCAGCTACGCCCGAGTGGGAACGCCGCGGCAGCCGGCGGAGTGCAATGCCCATCATAACCGATGGGTGACTTGGACACCGAGCGGTAGGCCGCTAACCGAATCTGCCTTGGAGAACCGCTATTTCAATCAAGCGCTGTGCTCTCCTGGAGCGTGCCCTTTCATCTTTCACTAGCGCATCGACTTTCTTCTGATCCCAAGGGTCCGGCCTGACGAGAAATCCATACTATAGAAGATGGCCCGCGCAGAGCACCCAAAGCAGGGAATCATTGGCGAAGTAGGTCCGAGCATGAATACGGACTCCGAGGATTGCCCGATTAGGATCGGCGTCTCTTCTTGTTTGTTGGGAGAGCAAGTTCGCCACGACGGCGGCCATAAGCGGGATCCTTTCCTGACTGATGTCTTGGCGCCCTACGTCGAGTGGGTCCCGGTGTGCCCTGAGATGGAACTGGGGCTCGGTGTACCGCGGGAGACGATTCAACTCATGCGATGGGAGCATGAGATCCAATTGGTAACGTCAGAAAGCCGCAAGGATCTAACCGAGCCCATGCGGGCTTGGGCGAGCCGGAAGGTGAAAGAACTAAGCAAGGAACGATTGTCCGGCTTCGTACTAAAGAGCAAGTCGCCAAGTTGTGGTCTAAAGGGCGTTGCCGTTCACGATCATGTGAACAGGCCTGCGAGAAACGGCCAAGGGATTTTCGCGCAAGCTTTGACAGCGCAACTTCGAAACCTGCCGGTCGAAGAAGAAAGCAGCCTCGACCACCCTGACCGCCGGGAGAACTTTATCGCACGCGCGTTCGCCCACCGCCGGCTGCAGAGCTTGTTCGGACGGCGATGGAGAATTCGACAGGCAATCGACTTTCACCACGATCACAAGCTGCTGTTGACGGCACACTCAACCCAGGGTTGTCGCGGTCTGGACCGCTTAGTCGCACGCATCCGAAAACTAACCAGGAAGGATTTTCGGGAGAGGTACGAAGCGCTGTTCATGCGTACCATGGGGGTCCAAACCACCAAGGTGAAACACGCCAACGTGTTGCGACACGTCATTGGGCAGCTTCGGCGACACCTCGATCAGGGTTCGCGGAGTCGGTTGGTTGAGCTAGTCGACGAGTACCGCCATGGCGTGACGCCACTGGCCCTCCCTTTGGCGGCGATTCACGAGTACTCGGAGATCTACGCGGTCGAGCCCCTGAAAAGTCAGGTTTATCTCAAACCACATCGCTTGGAGCTGTTGCTGCGGCGTCGAGTTTGACCCGCCCGCGGAGTCTTTCAGCGGACTCGCCATGAACGGCCCCGTCAGTGTTTGCCGCTAGCGCAACCGTGGCCCACTTTTCGTTGAAGGGCTCCCGAGATGCCCACAACCGCCCGAAGTCGCGCCCTGCTAGTCTTGATCGAGGAGTGCTGCTGAAACGATGAGCACCTCGCATCCAAGGCTCGAGGGAAAAGTTGCGTTGGTGACCGGCGGAGCGAAACGGATCGGGCGGTCTATTGCTCTGCGACTGGCGGAAGAGGGAGCTCGGGTGGCTATTCACTTCGGCCAGTCGAAACAACAGGCCGAAGAAACCGCGGCCGAGTGTGGAGGGAAGACTTTCCAAGCTGACTTAACAACAGTTAGTGAAATCGGGCGGCTGTTTGAGGAAGTCGAGGCGGAATACGGCAGGCTCGACTGCCTGGTCAATAATGCCGGGCGGTACCGCGAAATGAACGTACTGGAGGTCACCGAAGATGATTGGGACTGGATCCAGGAAGTGAACCTCAAGGGCACGTTCTTCTGCTGCCAGTCCGGCGCACGACTCATGCTCAAGCACGGAGGAGGAAGGATCGTCAATTTGAGTTCGCTAGGCGGCTTCCGCGCCTGGAGGCGTCATGTCCCCTACTGCTCTTCGAAGGCTGGGGTGATCATGATGACGCGGGCCTTAGCCAAAGCGTTGGCACCTGAAATCGCGGTCAACAGCGTCGCGCCGGGAGTGATTCACTTCGGTTCCGAGATGCCCGCTGACATCGAGCACCTAGTGTCCGTGACGCCCATGCGCCGGCCAGGGCGCGGCGAAGAGATCGCGGAAGCAGTCGTCAACCTGCTGACCTCTGATTTCGTCACCGGCCAGGTTATCGCGGTCGACGGAGGACTTTCGTTGCGAGCCTAGCGGGCACATGGGCATAGAGGCGACCAGGAGTGTCGGCACGTCGGCTCGAAAGCCGACGCGGCACGCAAGAATGCGTGCGCCACGGTGCTGAGGGCACGGCATGCCGTGCCGCTCCGTCGTACCGGGGATCCCCGCAATACTTCGGCACCCCACTGAATGAACGGCGTTATCACGCGCGTTCACGCAGCGTGAACGCGGCTCACCGCGACCGACCGCCGTCCTCTGGCGCCTATTGAATGAACGGCGTGACGTAGCGAACGCCTTCGATCTCAGCGAGCGCGGCTAGCTTGTCGATAGCTATCCTTCCTATCAGGATCTTCGCGACCTTGGGCTCAGCCAAGCGCACGAATCCGAGCTTCCCGAGCTGCTCGGCGACTTCGGGTGTAGCGTCTCCGAGCCAGATCTGAATCTCGACTTTGCCGTCTTGGGCAAATCTCTCCTCGGCGGGTGTCAACTTCAGTCTGCCTTGCTCGTGGCGCGCGAACAGGGAAACAAGCGCCCGGTCGAGTTTGGAATGGAGCCCGGCATACTTGGGGTCGCGAGGAACGGTTGTAGCCTCGTTTGCCGCCCTTGACGATTCTTGCTCTTCTCCCGGAGCCACGGCAGCGGCCTTGTCGGCGGGCGCTTCGCGTAGCACCGTCGTTGGCGCTGACTGTGCGACAGGCGCATGAGAAAGCAGCGCGTCCTTCGCCACCCGTAGACTGCTGCCAAGACTGTGGAAGTTCTGGCGCCGGTTCTTGGTGAAACCTTCCGAGGCAATTCGATCGCCGAACACACCTTCGTAGCTGACGCCCTGAGGCATTTCGACCGGGACATGAATCAGCCGCGGCCGGCCGCCGTCGGTGATCATCATCTCTTCCACGGCGACAAAGGAGGTGAACTGCGTCATTAGACGGAACTCGAGTCCCAGCCGCGTAACTTCAGCCTTTACTTCCGGCTTGGTCGTGCCGCTCTGCACGCCGCTCCAATCCTGACTCATCACATCGGCTATTCGCGTTCGCGCCCACAGCTTGGCAAGCACATCGTGGTCCGGCGCGGAGCCGGGGAATTCGACAGGGATTGTTCGCTCAAAGTCACGGCCCGACATCTTTCCGAGCAGCTTTAGCTCTCCGCGTGCCGCGCTGGTGTAACGACCAGTAAGAATTACCGGCTTGGCGCTGAATAGGTCCGGAGACCGTTTTGGATATGTGTCGGTAACAGGCAGGTTACCCCAGTCGATCGAAATGTCGGTCAGCAGCGGGTTGCGCACTCGCTCGTGGAAACGCCGCGCCGCCGCCGACCCGTCGTCTTGCAGAGTCACATACTCAGCTTCTCCTCGTCCGTACTCGGCCATCTTGTCGAGCAGGAACCGATTCACCGAGTTGCCGATACCGAAGGAAAAGACGCGCGCATTGGGGTGTTTCTGGATTTCGTCGGCGATGGCCATATCGTTGCCGACGTAGCCGTCGGTCATGAAGCACACGATGCGGACATGTTCCTGCGAGTCAGACGGAGCGAGCGCCGTACGAATCGCCTTCATCATCTCCGTTCCTCCGCCGCCTTGGCGCGAGGCTAGGAATTGCTGCGCGAGCTGTAGATTCTCGCTCGTCGCCCGTACCGGCTGCGGAAAGAGAACGCGTGTACTACCCGCGAACGTGATCAGGTTGAAAGTGTCGCGAGGATAAAGTCCGTCAAGCGCCAGCTTCATCGTCTCTTTGGCCTTTTCGATCGGAAAGCCACTCATTGAGCCCGATGTGTCGAGCACGAACACCAGCTCCTTTGGCGTCACATCCTCCACCGTGACTCGCGCGGGGGGCTGAAGAATCATGGCGAAGAAGCCACCCTTGTCGCCCTTATGGGTCAGCACCGCGTCCTGGATCTGGCTACCGGCGACCTGATAGTTGAGGATGAAATCCTTGTTGGGAATGACGGCTTTCTCCTTCAGGCGCACAACAGCCTGACTGAGACTGGGGCGTTCGAGTAGAATTTCGTGGGTTTTCGCTTTTAGTTCCTGAATTGGAACTCCGGCGTCGAGGGACACTTCGATCGAGATATCGTGGCCGGCTCGGGTGCCTTTCGGCGTTACGGGAGGAGTGATGCGAGACGCATCAGGAACCTGATCGGTGTCGGGCGACCACCCGGTGCCTTGCTGCCCTGTCGGGGCGCCGGCAATGTAGCGCGGCCCAACTACCGTGGGAAACACGAACTCGTAGGAACCTTCATCGTACTTGAGTGTCTCGACGTAGCTGATTGTCACCGTGACCTTTTCGCCGGGCATGATGTTGGCGACCGATTGCGTGAAGATGTTGGGTCTTTCCTGATCGAGCAGGGCCGCGACGTGACCCGCCGCACGCGCGGCGTCATAGATCGCCCGTGCATCTTCGCGCTTTTTGATCTGGCCACGAATCGTGCGATCGCCGACGAGCATCGTCAGATCATCCACAGCCGCGTTCTGCGGCAGAGGGAACGTGTAAACAGCTTCGATCTTGTCTTCGAACGGGTTCTCGAACTGCTGCTTGACCGTAACCCGGGCGAGCGGACCGCTGATATCAGCCTTAACGTCCGTGTGCTTCAGCGGGCATAGTCCGCCAGGTTGCCCTTCCGGATCAAGGCTCACGAGAGAACCCGGCGTGGGCTCAAGGCCCTTGGCGTAGGCCCCCGGAGTCAGCTGCTGCTGCCGGACCCCGAAGAACGAAAGGGCCGCTACCGCGGCAACAATCGTGATGAGAGATAGGAAAAAGTGCTGACGTCGCATGGTGGTCTCCCTGTGGATGGATGCCTGGGTCTCTGGTAGAAGGCTCTATCCCTAAACTCCAACGGCCGCGAGCTTTTTCCGTTCGCGGGCTGTCTAGCAGAACTATGTATTTCTTGACTCAAGCCAGCCTGAATCCGTGGAGTGATTTATTGCACACATCAGAGAGTTGATCCCGCCGTAGCACGAATCTAGGCTGAATTGGGTTTGTTTGGCAAACGCCAGTCGTGCGTCGCGGCATGGCAGTACGACCTCCCTCTGGAACCCGCATCGTGTGGACGATGCGGTGAAGTACACGTCGGAGCAAGGCGAACCGATGGAGCGCTACGTGAACCCAAACTGTTGGCAAGAATACGCGGCGAGCGGCCTGTAATCCTGGAGCGGAGCCGCGGATGGAAATCCGCGGTCGGGGGGGGTAGAGATCACTCCTCTACGGGTTGGGGTGGAGCAAAAGCCGCGGCTCTCAAACGCGGGATCACCTCGACGGGCTTGCTCGGCAATCGAGGTCCTCCGCCAGCTTGACCGCGGACTTCCGTCCGCGGCGCTGTACGGGCGGATCAAAGCTAAATGTCCGTGCCATCCACGATGTCCAACCGGTTGACAGCTCGCCGTCGGCTGCCGCGGCGGAGCCATCTCCTCCGCTTATTCTTCGGACGCCTACTACACCTTCACGCCGAGTGCGCCGGCTGCCGTTACTACATCCTCCCAAGTCGATTCGGGGATTTGGATGCCCTCTTTCAAACGGCGTGTGCGCTCACGATGTTCGAAATCACCGGGCGCCATTACCTGATCGACCCCGGCGGCGGGGGGAACGGCTTGGATACGCTGCACCAATTCCGAAGTCCGGCTCGCGAATTCGTCTTTCGACGAAAACACGCCGCTGTCGATGGCAACCATCGTTAACCCGGCTGTTCGCATGTGCGGGCCGCCGTGCTCGGTTTCGGCGTAGTTCTCGGAGCCGGCGAGGATGCGGCTGAGGATTTCAAGGGCCACCATGATGCCGAACCCTTTATGCTCGCCAAAGGGCAGTAGTGCTCCTCCCTTGGGCCATGCTTTCGGGTCTGTTGTCGGGTTGCCGTCCTTGTCGATGATGCATCCCGGTGGCGCATCGACGCCCTTGGCGGCGGCCAGCATGATTTTGCCGCCCGCGACTCGGGTGGTGGCGAAGTCGAGCACTACGGGTGGTCCCTCCGAAGTCGGGAAACCCATGCCGATTGGGTTGGGAGCGAGGACTGCCTTGCGTCCTCCGTGGGGAGCCGCGGTTGGAAACTTTCCTGAGAAGCCGCCGTTGAAGACCATCAAAACCACGTCCTCGGCCGCGGCCATTTCCGCATAGTGACCGAGGCGTCCGATGTGGTTTACTTCGGCGGCGCCGGCCAACACAACTCCGTGTTCCTTGGCCCTCTTGATAGCGACATCCGTCAGAAAGTGCGCGGTCAAGTGTCCCCAGCCCCAGTTGCCGCGCGCGAATACCACGCTTCCTTTCTCCGAGACGATCTCCGGACGAGCAGCGGGAACGATATCGCCTTTCTCCGCTTCTTGCACGTAGTGCGCCAGGTGCTGAATACCGTGCGAGTCGTGGCCGGCAAGATGTGCGCCGACCAGTATGTCGGCGACAATTGTAGCGATATCGTCCGGCGTCCCCACAGCCTTGAGCACATCTTCGTGTATCCGATGAAGCTCCTCGCTTGTTTTCGTAATCACAGTGTTATCTCCTCTGTCTTGGACCGCTTGTCATGTACGGAGGCGACATGTCGCCAGGAATGGCGACACGGCACGCAAGAATGCGTGCGCCACTACGGGCTGCCGCCGCAAGCCGCAAGTGTCTTTCGCGCCGGAAACTAGCTACGGCGGAAACGCACTCACACTACTTTCGCATTCACAGTAGGCAGCGCGGGCAAGACCTTGTTAGCCAGCCAGTCCATCGAGCGGCGCCATTTAACCTTGTCGTCCCAGTCCTTGGAAGTCATCAGTAGAGTCCCGAAACCGCCGCTGGCTTCCCAGACCTCTTCCAGTTGCCGGGTGCACGACTTGACGTCCCCGATAATGCATACCTTCTTCAACAGGTAGTCAGTCGTGACGTCTTCGTCGGGCATGTCGGGATGAGCCTTCACCAGGGAGAGGAATTTCGCCGCCGTGAGAATCCCGACCAAATAGTCGAACGAAGCCTTGAACGTGCCGCTGAGTACGTGATCCCAGGCCTCATCGTTCGATTCGCCTATGTAGATGCTGCGCGAAACTCTCCACATTGAGCGGTCCGGCTCGGGGATCCCTTTCTCGCGGGCGCCTTCACAATACGTCTTCCAGTGAACCGGCAGTGTAGTTCGGGGCACCAAATTTGTGCTGATCGGCATGTAGCCTCGCTGCCCAGCCATGCGTGCCGCCATCGACTCGCCGCGGATCACGCTCATCCCGATCGGCGGATGCGGCTTTTGGTAGGGCTTGAGCAGCGTCCCCATCTTCAACTCATAGTTTGGGTTTTCGACCTTGATGTGCCAGAACTTGCCTAGGAAGTCGAAAGGCGGGTCAGTCTTCCAGAGTTTGAGGATCATATCGATCCCTTCGAGCGTCATCAGCCCTTGGGTTTTGGGATCAGGCAGATCGAACAGCCCCCAATCGGTCGGGGAGCCGCCTTGACCGAAGCCGCAGTTGAAACGCCCGCGCGAGAGATGGTCAAGAAATGCCAGACGCACGGCAACGTTCACCGGATGGTGCTGGGGAATGATCGAGACGCCCGTGCCGAGACGAATGTTCTTGGTTTGCGGCAAGCAATAGGCGATGAAGACATCGTTTGAAGGAATCGGCTCCCATTCTAGAGTGTGGTGCTGGCCGATCCAGCCCTCGGTAAACCCAAGCTCGTCGGCGTGGACGACAAACTCCAGGTCTTCCTGGAAACACGCCGTCCGCGACTTCTCCGGTGGGTGCAGCGGCATCATGAAGAAGCCAAGCTTCATAGATGAACTCCCGTTCGTTGATTCACGTCAGGACAGATACGCCCAGCCGGTATTGGATTTCTTCTGCTCTAGGCTGGTCGGCCCGGGCGGCGCCGCAGAGCTTACGCCGTGTCTGTCTCCGCGACGCTGTTGTGAAGGGTGATGAAGATCACTTTGACAGCGCTCCCTATTCTGCCATAGACGACAGTCGAGCGTGTGAACGGTGGTGGTTGGTGGCGGCCGTCAGGACGAAATGACCACTGCTGCTATTCGGCTCCGGCGGAAAAAAAAGACCCGCCCGGGATGACCGGGCGGGTGGAGAAGATTCAAGGAGAGGGGGATAAACTATCCTCGTAGCAGTGCCAGAACGGCTTGTGGCGCGGAGTTGGCTTGCGCCAGCGCGGCCACGCCGGCCTGCTGCAGAATGGCGGCTCGAGTCAAGTTGGCCGCTTCGGCCGCTAGGTCGGCGTCTCGGATCCGACTTTCGGCAGCCGAGAGGTTGGTGATCTGAGTGGTAGCCAGACCAATCGCGAATTGCAACTGGTTCTGGCCCTTACCGACGTCGGCTTGAACCGCCGCCAGTTTCGACACGGCGGTCGCCAGCAGCGTCACCGCGGTCTCCGCGTTTTCTTTCGAAGAGATGTCGGCGACCGAGCCTCCCGTGAGCTGCGTAGAAGCCTTCAGTAGAGCGGTCGAGACCGTGTTATCAACGCCGTGGTCGTTGACCAAGTCGCCAATACTCACCGAGAAACCGGTCGACAGCGTACTGAGGAAACGGATATTCTCGGTGGTACCGCCAGCAACTCTCTCTTTCACAGCCACGATCTGCTTCAGGGTGCTGTTGTTCGATGCCTGCAACTGACTGTTGATCCTGTCGACCGCCTGGTCAAGCGTGAACGAGTTACTGAAACTGAGGTTCACCACGAGATTCTGGATTACACCGGCGGAGTCCTTCGCGCTGAAGGCCAGGCTTTGAACGTCATCTCCGAAGTTGAGCCTGGTGAACGCCGTGGAGGCTGTCGCCTGGGCGCCTCCGGAGTTGATGAAGTTCGTGCTGTCCACTGCTTCGGCGAAGGTGCCGGCGGTAACGCTACCGGTATCGTTGTCGCCGAACTTCAGAGCAGGCGTCGCGAGATCGTCCACCGAGATCCGGAACAGCGTGCCTGCGGAGGACGCAATCGTAATCGTACCGCCCGTCTGCGTAGCCTGTATGTCGGTGGTGCTCAACAAAGAGTTCGCCTGGATCAGGGAATTGATCTGGTCGACCAGTTCGACATCGGTCGTATCCGTGGCGATTACGACCGCCAGGGTCTCGGAGCTGGCGCTTTCGGAACCCTCGACGTAGATCGAGAGTGTGGCGGTTCCGGCAGCGGTGTTGTCAAAAGCCGCGCTGCCGGTA
Organism: Bryobacterales bacterium; assembly: GCA_965222095.1. Taxonomy (GTDB): domain Bacteria; phylum Acidobacteriota; class Terriglobia; order Bryobacterales; family UBA6623. The sequence continues at coordinate 207,790 of CBDCTD010000001.1, read as the reverse complement.
ATCGTCGAGTAGGTGACGTCGGTAGCCGTAGCATGCACGCCGCCGCCCAGCTCGGCCGTACCGAACCCGAACGTGTCGCCCACGTCCCCGGCGACGATCACGTCGAACCTCTCGCCTTCGTCATTCGTGAACGTGAGGTTTGTGCCGTCGGACGACACCGAGTAGCCTGCCGAAACCAGCGTTGTATTGGCTGCCAGTTGCGTATTTAGGAGGGCTGTAAGAGCGGTTTGATCTTCGCCGCCGGCAGCGGTAACGGTGAGGGTCTGCTGTGTAGTTAATCCGCCGCCGTCGATGCGGACCTTGATGGTACCGGCCGTTGCGACGCCGCCCGTCGCGGCACCCGTGCGGGTGACGCTGAGCGACTCGCCGGTTGCGCCGCTGCCAAAGTTACCGAGCAGCGCATTGGCCAATTGGTCGCCGGCCTGCACTTGAAATGCCGTACTGCTGGAGGTGAAGGCCAACTGCTGCTTTCCGGTCGTATCCGTATTGATAACAGCAGTGACGCCGGCGTCTATGAAAGCCTGCCCGGCGGAGGAGCTGACCGAGAAACCAGCAATGGCGGAATTGATCGCGCTGGCGAGGGTCGTGGTGTCGACAACGCCCGTTAGGTTCACGGAAAGCTGCGCCTGATCCGTGTCCGCGAAACCCGGGCCGACGAAGTGAAACTCGGTAAAGCCGGTGGTACGGACGGAGCCTGTGTTCGTTGTGTCAGCGACGATGGACTGGACACTGGTGGTCGAGGAACTGCCGATGTCGGTGGTCCCCTCAGTGCCTCCCAGCGCTTGGACACCCTTCAGACCCAGCCTATTGGAATTGACGGACGAATTACTGAGGTCGATCTGAACCGATCCGTTGGTAGTCTCCGAGATGTTGTTGTTGGCCCGCCCGCCGCCGATGAATACCGACAGCAGCGCGTTGAATGAGCCGCTCGGATCGAGGCCGATCGACTGGGCCTGGCGGTCGATTTCGGTGAGAACGGATGCGAACTCGGTGTTCAGCACGGCTCGGTCGCCGGTAAACGTACCGGACGCCGACTGCGTGGCCAGCGTTCTGGCGCGGTCAATCAGCAGCGAAATGTTGTTGAGGCCGCCGTCGATGGTTTGCAGCGTGCTGAGTCCGTCCGCGGCGTTTCGAACGCCTTGTTGCAACACCGAAATATCGGACCGGAAGCGGTTGGCAATGGCCAACCCGGCCGCGTCGTCCGCCGAGGAGTTGATACGGTATCCCGACGTCAACCTGGTAATAGTTCGCAGTTGCAGGTCATTGGTGACGCTCAGTTTCTCCTGAGCGATTAATGACGCTACGTTGGTAACAATTGAAAAACCTGGCATGTTATTGTCCTTCCTTGGTGTGAGTTTCGCCAGGAGTCCCTTCCTGGCCGGTGCGGGCTGGGCCCCACCCGTTTATGGGTTACAACGCAGCTTATCGGTCGTGCTTTCCTATGGTTGAGCAAAATTTTGTCGCCGGCGCAGTTTTTTGTCACGGTTGGGTGGGGCAGCGGGGCGTTTTGCTGACGCGCGCGGCTCCAATCGACCAGAGCTGCGACTGTGAGGGAGCGGTTGCCCCGATCCCCCAATCAACCCGCTTGCTGGCGGGTCTGTGAAAAAACCGTGGGTAGAGTCCCCGTGCACGGCGGTTGAGATAGTCCCCGGTCTTTTCACCGACCCACGCCGTTCACGGGTGGTTCCGTGAGCAGTGGGACCGCTCGCTTGTCGCAAGGGTGTTGACCGCTCACTCGCGTTCGCGGCTCTGTTTTGCGGGTTGGGAGGTCTTCGCGTGACGCAGGTTATTCGGTGGCGCGCCGGTGCACCCGGAGCCACTTCCCTAGATGGAGTTCGGCTACCTCGGATTCCTGTAGACGGGCGGTTGCCTTAGCGTACCGCAGTAGTTTCTTCGAACGTAGCGTTTCGAGGAGCCGAACCTGGCGGCGCGCCTCTACGACGGCGGATAACTGGCCGTGGCGGTCCTGCTCGAGCTTTCGCTCGGTTGCGGAAGCATGGAGGCGTTCCCTTCCCAATCGTTCTACGTAAGCGTCCGTTGACCGTAAGGCGGCACCGGTTGTCACGGGAAGCCGCGCGGTCTCATCCATCAATTGTCGCGATTGTTGCTCGAGGGCTCTTCCACGCTGTTGCAGGTAAGACTTACGGGCGAGGGTTTCCCTTAGCCCAGCCTCGGCGATGTCGAGCTGCAGCCGGCGGACGGCCAGGACTCTTTCCAGCGGGAACGAAAACGCTCTCACAGCTTTCTTCCCAGCGCCTGGAGCTGTTCGAGGGTGTTCTCGAAAGGTTCATGCGACGACAAGTCCTGCTTCAGGAAACCGAGGACCTCGTCGCGAGCCCGAATCGCGGTGTCAACTTTCGGATTTGACCCCTCAGCGTAGGCTCCCAAGTTAATCAGGTCCTCGGTCCTGCGATAAGTAGCGAGCGAGTCTCGCAGGCGACCCGCGCTTTCGAGGTGCTCCGGTGCGGAAACGCTGCTCGCCAAGCGGCTGGTGCTTTCTAGAGCATCGACGGCAGGGTAGTGGTTGGCCTCCGCCAACCCACGGGACAAGATGATGTGTCCGTCGAGGATGGCCCGAACAGCGTCAGCCACGGGTTCGTTCATGTCGTCGCCTTCCACCAGCACGGTGTAGAAACCCGTGATAGACCCGTGGGCGAAGTTCCCCGCCCTTTCTAGGATCTTGGGCAAGAGCTGGAACACCGACGGTGTGTAACCCTTCTGGCTGGGAGGCTCGCCGGCCGCCAGTCCGATCTCTCGCTGGGCCATCGCAAACCGCGTGAGCGAGTCCATGATGAGCAACACCTCGCGCCCTTGATCCCGAAAGAACTCAGCGACGGCTGTGGCCAAGAAGGTCGCCCGCACCCGAACCGGCGCCGGGCGGTCGGAAGTGGCTGCCACCACCACGGATTTCTTGAGGCCCTCCGCACCAAGCGTATCGTGCAAGAAGCTGCCAACCTCGCGGTTTCGCTCGCCAATCAGTGCGATTACGTTGACGTCCGCCTCGCTATGGCGAGCCACGGCGCCAAGCAGGGTGCTTTTCCCGACGCCGGAGCCGCCAAATAAACCCACCCGCTGGCCCTTGCCGCAAGTAAGGAGGCCGTCGATGACGCGAACGCTGGTCGTCAGCCGCTCACCGATAGGCTCTCTTTCCATGGGGCCGGGAGGAGCCTTATGAAGTTCGTAGAATTCATTGGCGTGGATCGACCCTTGGTTGTCGATTGGGCGCCCAAAGCCGTCGACAACCCGGCCCAACAGGGCTTCTCCAACGGCAACGCGAGCCTCTTCGCGACGAGCTACGATCGGGATCCCGAGCTGCAGACCATCGACCTCGGCAAGAGGCATCGATAGCACCCGGCGACCACGGAATCCGACGACTTGCGTTCGAACCCGGTTCCCGGCAGCGGTCTCAATCTCGCAGAGATCCCCGACCGATACGGGTGGTCCGTCGGACTCAATCAGCAACCCGACGACTTCCGAGACGACGCCGCTCGCCCGAATTGGACTCAGAGTTTCAATTCGCGCCGTTTGAGACTGCAAAACCTGCCTGAGATCTTCGCTCATCGTTTTTAGCGGTCCGCTAGACCGTATTCGATCTCCTGCAATTGTGTCTCGATCCGGGCGTCGAGTTCCCCTTGGTTGGTCTGAAACACGGCGCCCCCGCAGGACACGCTGGGGTCGGCGACCAGCTTCAAGTTCGGAACCGGGTTCTCCCTGAAGTACACGGCAACAGCCTCGAGATCCTCCGGACTGACGGTCAAACATTGAATCTCGACGCGGTCAAACTCTTGCAAGCAGCCGCGAACAATCGCCAAAACTGTCGTGGGGTCCACGTGCAGCTCGCGATGAACGATGCGCCGAGCGATGGCCAGCGACAGGGCGACCATTTGCCGTTCCGCCTCGGCGCGGAGACGGGGTTTTAAGGAGGTCAGCTCGTGCGCCGCCTGGCCGAATGACGCGATTGCGCCTTGCATTTGCCGCATCGCGTTCTCGGTGCCGGCTCGCTCGCCTTCGGCGAAACCCGACTGAAACGCTTCCTTGCGAACGTCCTCGAGGTCGACTTTTCCATCCTGGGGAGATTCGGCTGATCCTGGAGACCCATGAGCCGCGCCTTGCGCACCGAGTCCCAGGGCGCGCGACGCGGCAGCGTCTAAACCCGACTCCGGCTTGCCTACTTGCTTAGGGGCGAATGCGGATAACCCAAGGGAAGGCGCGCTCTGAACCACGGCCGGCTGATGGGGGCCGGCAGCAACCGTACCATCCTTGATTACCCTAGACAACGTACTGTTCGCCCACCGCGCCTTTCAGACTAATCACACCCTCGGTCTCCAGCGCTCGCACAACACCGATGATCTGCTGCTGCGCCCCTTCGACGTCACGGATTTTGATCGGTCCCAGCGCTTCCATATCCTCCTGCAACATGTCCGCTCCCCGTTCCGACATGTTGCCGAAGAAGTGATCGCGCAGTCCATCGCTGGTCCCCTTCAGAGCGATCGTCAGCGTTTTCTTGTCCACGCGAGAAAGAATCTCGCGCATACCGATGGAATCGATCAGCAACAGATCCTCGAAGACAAACATGAGATTGCGGATGGCCTCCCCCATCTCCGAATCGGAGTCTTCGATCTGGCCGAGCAGCTCTTGGCCCGCATTCGCCTCCAGCCGGTTAAACATTTCCGCAACAGCCGGCACACCCCCATAAGACTCGCGGCTGAACTGTCCGAGCGAGCTCAGCTTCTGATCGAGGATGCCCGCAATGCGGCTGACGATCTCGGGTGAGATTTGATCCAGGCTCGCCATCCGCATGGCGACATTCGCCCGAACGTCCGGCTGCAGCGCCAATAGCATTCCGGCCGCCGAACTGCTGTTAAGGTGTGACAACACCAGAGCAATCGTCTGAGGACTTTCCCCCTCGATGAACTTGGCTACTTGGAGAGGGTCGGCCTTTTGAAGGGTGTCGAAGGTGGGAACTTCCTCGCCCAGCGATTTGACCACCCTGTCGATAATCAATCGAGCTCGATCGGGACCAAAGGCACTGTTCATCACACGTTTGGCGTACTCAATACCCCCGGACATCAAGTAGTCTTGCGCCATCGACATCTCGTGAAACTCTTGAAGTGTGTTTTCAGCTTGTTCGGGAGTTGCCTTGTTGAGCTTCGAAACTTCGCGCCCGACCATTTGGACTTCGTCTTCGCTGAGATAGCGAAACACACCCGCGGCTACATCGTCGCCCAGAGTGACAATGGCGATCGCCGCCTTGCGCAACCCCGAAAAGACTTCGTTGACGTTTTCGGCGTTACTGATCATTTTCGTGAATCCAGCTACGCAGCAGCTGGACGAAGGCTTCGGGGTCCTTGGAGGCCGTCTCTTCGAGGTGCTTCTTAAGGACCTGGGCTTTCGAGCTCTGGAGGGTCGCCAGCCTCAGCCCCTTGAGCATACGGGCCTCCTCGGCCTCGTTCTGGCGGGCTTCTTCCTCGGCGGCTTCAATCTCACGCTGCGCTGCTTCCGCCGCGCGCCGCGCCTCCGCTTCGGCTTTGATCTTGGCCACTTTCCTCTTGAGGCGGACTAGAAGCCAGCCGGAGATCAGCACGACCACAATGACGACGGCTCCTGCTATAAGGTAATATCGGAATTTTTTGAACCACTCTGACGAGAAAAGTTCATCCTCGGGTGGAGCGGGGGGCGGAGGCGGTGCGGGAGGCTCTTCGAAGATTGTGAAGGGCAGCGCTTGGATCGTCAGCACGTCGCCGCGCTCTTCGCGTATGCCCGCGGCGGCGACAACGAGCTCTCGAAATATGTCCATCTCCTCCGCGGTCCGAGGCTTTCGGATCAACTTGCCGGCTTCCTCGTCCAGTTCGACGATGTGATCGACGAGGACGGCTACGGACAAACGTTGGACTTTCCCACGTTCGAGGTCCGTGCGGGTCACGGTGCGGCTTGTCTGGAAATTAGTCGTCTCGACCTTCCGCGACGAAGCTACGGCTCCGCTTCTTGGCTGGGCCGGCTGGCGCGGCAAGTTGGAGGCTGTTCCGGGCACGCCGCTTTCCTGGATTGGCTGCGTGGTGTCTTCCGATTTTTGCGTCGTTATAACGATCGTGTTTGGATCGAGGAGTTCCTTCGTTTCTTCGCCACCCTGCCAATCACAATCAGCGGCCACGGCCGCCCGAACTTTGTCGAAACCGACATAGGGCTCCAGCGTGGCCACGATGTTGTTCTGGATTCGCTTCTCGATCTTCCTTTGGAAATCGAGTTGTTCATCCGTGAAGCCCTCGCCTTCAGGGCGGGGACGCGCCAGTACGGTGCCTGCCGTGTCAACGATAACGACTCGCTGGGGATCGAGACCCTCCACAGCGCTTGACACCAGAAACCCGATCGCGTCGACCTTGTCTCGACCCAGCCTGCCGCCGCGTCGTAGCTGAAGCACTACCGATGCTTTCGCGGGCTGCTCGCGGTTGAGGAAAACAGACTTCTTGGGGAGACTGATGTGGACCCGCGCCCGCTCCACCTCGGTCAAGGAGAGGACGGACCGCTCGAGCTCGCCTTCTAAGGCCCGCCGGAAATTGACGTGCTCGGCAAACTCCGTGGCCCCGAAACTCGACTCGTCAAACAGCTCAAAACCGAGGCGTCCGTGTCGCGGCAATCCGTCAGAGGCTAGCTGCAGCCGCACCTCCGCCAGCTTGGGTTCCGGCACGAGTATCGTTTGGCCCCCGGCCGCCAGTTTGTAGGGAACCTGCAGCTGCTTGAGCCGCTCGACCGCCGCTCCGGCTTCTTCCTGACTAAGATCCGTATACAGGGGGCGAAAGGCCCGCTCCAGCATGAACCAGCGAAACGCTGAGATGCCCCCGAAGACAAACATCCCCAGAACGAGCAGCGCGATCTTCCGTTGCAGGGTAAAACCCTGAAACAGCCCGCTGATCTGTTTGCCAAAATTCGCAATCGCGAGAATCAGGTTCCCCATTGCCGTTGTGTGGTGGGAATTGGAGCAGTCATGATCCAGCTAGTGGGCGAAACGGGCGAGAGCCGTCCTCCCTCGGTTCCGGCAGGTCACTAGCCCGCATTTCTAACCACGGTCGCGGTGGATGAGGCGAAGGGCTCGGCGGCCATGGCTCGCGACAACAGTTCGTGCACATCGCCCTGCGAACAGCATGTCCGCAAGCGGGCGCGATTTATCGCGCCCCTCGACTTTGGCGTTTTGAAAGCAGGTTCGAGGCGGAGACAGGAGGGGCAAGAGGTTCAAGGGGAAGCATAAAGCAAGGCGGTGGGGAGGGCTGCGCTGAGTTTTTGGGGGGTTGGAGTGGGCGAGGGGTTGGACGGGAAGCCGCAGAAACGACGCAAGCCTTCGCCCCACAGCTCGGCCCGCAGGTGCTGGATCAGATCGAGCGTCGTGGCGCGGGGCTTCGAGCGGCGCGCGCGCCATTTCGGGGGCGGCAGGGCGTCGGGGAAGCCCGCCGGGCCCCAAGTCTGGCGCGCCGCCAGCAACAACCAGGCGTAAGCAGCCACGATCAACTGCGGCACCGCTTCGACCGAGCGGGGATGTCTGACCTGCGCCTGTCCTACCCCCAACAGCGTCTTTTCGTCGCGGAAGTTGACCTCGATGTCCCAGCGCCAGACGTAGTGCTCGACGATCTGCTGGGGCGACAAGTCGGGATCGGTAGCGATCAGATAAGCGGGCCGGCGATACAGCAGGCGCGAGCCTTGGCGGGGCCGATAGCGCAGCGGGGCGATGATGACTAAACACAGATCGCAGTTCCCGCCGGCGGGACGCCAGCGCAGCCGAGTCAAGGTCTTGATGCGGAAGCGATGCCGCTTGCCGGCGGCGTAGGCGGTGACGATTTGCCAGCGAACGCTGTCATCCTGGCGCAGTTGTTCGGGAGTGGGAGCCCGCTCGCCATAACGGCGGCGGCGGCCCGTGGCGGCTGCTTGGCCGGTCGGCAAGTAGTAGAGCTTGGCGTCTTGGCGGATGCGACCGATCAGCACGGTCTGGGGCGGCAGGTTTTTCAACACCGTGCGGTTGGTGAAGCGGCCGTCGACGAGCACTTCGAGTCGCCGCGAGGCATCGTCTTGCTCCAACTTCTGCCGCAGGGCGTGCAGGCGTTCGGCGCCCCGCTGGGCGAGCGAGGCGCGGCGGCAGGCGAGGCGGTATTGTTGTTGCTCCTGCTCAGGGGCGTTTCGCCGTGGTGTGGGTGGGGTCGGGGCGTGTTGGAAATCGAGCGGGATCAGGCGCGCCGCTGGGGGGTCGGCGCCGCCGGGCACAGCGGCCGAGATCTGGATGACGCGCTGAGCGCGAATCAGGTTGGTTTGGAAGGGCGGTCCCAGCGGATCGCGCCGCCAGGCGACGCCGGGAGTTTTGGCGCCCCGCTTGGGCAGCAGTGAGTCATCGAGTGCGACCACCAGAGGTGCGGTGGGGGACAGTTGCTCGAGCACTCCGCGGCGGACCACGCCGAACAGGTCTGGGGCCTCGACCCGGGCCTGGGAGAAGAGCCGATAGACGGTCGACCAGTCCTGGAAGCTGTCGCCGGCGGTGTGCAGCAACCCAGTCACGGTGTGGCGGCCGAGACAGACCAAGGCGCTCAGCATCAGGCTTTGGATCTTTTCTTGGACCCGCTGTTGGCGGCGGCCCTGGAGCGCTTGGCGGGCGAGGGCTTCGAGCTGGTCGAGGAGCCTCGGGGCGGAGTCTTTTTTTTTAACGCCGAGGGGGGCGGGTGCCGACGGTTCAACACCAGTTGGGAGCGGTCTTCGATGACCCACTCGACGGTTTCACCGCGCGAGAATTCCAGCGCCTGGGCCAAGGCGGAAGGGAAGTTGACGTACCACTGCTGACTGGCTTCGCGCTTAATGAGTTGGACTTTGGTGGGGTAACCCATGTCGTCTCCTTATCTAGTTATATAACTAGATATCAGAATACCCCACAATGTTTCGACCCAGCAAGGGTTTTTATCCCCTTGGCCCGCTCTCGTCCTCTTAAATGTGGGAATCTATCTAGTCAAACGCCAAACTCGAGGCGTCGACACTCGTGTCGACGCCTAGCTTGCCAGAGCGACCAGCGGATCTGCGTCGGCTACTCTGTTTGCGGCGACAACAAACGTCCGTTTGCCGACAGACAAGATTGCTTGCCCTACCGCGTCGTCAACAATCAGGAGTGCTTGTCCTACCGGGGCAGTCAACAAGCAGGAGTGCTTGTCCTACTGGGCAGTTACCCTGTTTGATTCCTTCCGGTCCGGCGTTGGTTCCTGGGCTTTCACGAGGCTTTTCCCTTCCATGGTTTCCGGAACCGGTACGCCCATCAGCTGGAGGATGCTGGGGGCCAAGTCTCTGCCGCTGGCCTCGCCGGCCTGAATAGACCTGCCGGCGGGGTCACGGACAATCAGCAGGCCTTCGGCCCCATGGCCTCCACTTCGTAGGTCATGGTGACCGCCGATGACAGTTCCGTAGCCCGGCGAGTAGAGCGCTTCGATCGAAGCTTCGCCGCTCCACATCGCCGTAAGATCCGGCAGGGTTTGTAGGTGACGTCCCCTGTAGAGGTCGCGCGTTCGGGAGACCTTGTGCAGGGCGGGCTTCTTTGTAGCGGGGTTTATGAGTTCGCGCAGGCGTGTCGAGATGAATTCACAGAGCTCCTCGTAGGGGCGCCCCTCCGGCACCAAGCCCTGAGGATCTCGGCCTTTGACGTTGATTCGAATAGCGGGTGTTAGGTCGTTGTTTGGAACATAAAAAGCACGTGCCCCAACATCGAGTTTTTTGGCGCCCATGAAGCGGCACACCAGTGCCTCTTCGATCTTTTTCGGCAAGATCTTCTTTACGGCGTACTGCCATGGCATCGGGACCGCTTCCTTAAGCGTCCGAAGCAGGCTGCGGCCCACCTTGATCCGCCGTTCCCGACCGGAGCTGGGTTCGACATTCGACGGGCCCTTCATGCCCCACAGTTCGAGCAGTTTCGGTAGCAGCTCACGGCCGTGATACTGAGGTTGCATGCCGTGTCCCGAGAAGACAACCGCCACGCATTCGGGCCCGGCAGCTTCGACAAGCGAGCCTACAGCTTCGTCCACCGCCTGGTAGACGTCCCGCATGGCTGTCTGCAAGCCGTGGGTATTGTGAGGGTCGTGACGGGGATGGTTGGGGTCAAGCAGGTGCCAGAACTGATGTCCCGCACAATGCGTCTCGGAAAACACACAGAAAAACAGGTCCCAGGTTTCGGAGCTGAGCAAGTCTGCGATCACGCGCTTGCGAAGCTTCACTCCGGCTAGCAGTTGGCGCCGGAGCTCTTGATACTCCTCGAGTTTGAGGCCGTGTGCGTCACAACTGTGCAAGGGATAAGGGCCGTAGCGAGCTAATATCTGCTCCAGCAGCTCGGGCGGGGTGGAAGCCGTCTGTGCATGGGTTGCATGGGCTCCCCAATTCACGAGCTGAATCCCATGAATGGGCGGGCCAAGCCCGGTCTTGGGAACGTCAACGACCGCACAGCGCTTGCCGTGGTTCGAGGCCGTGATCCAGAATTCCGCGCCTACTGCCCGGTCTTCGACTACCTCCAGATTCGTACTCCCCGGTTGCGGCTGGATGTAGTAGTACTTGCCAAGCTCAGCCGAATTACTGCTGGTATAAATAGCTGGCCAAACCTCGTCCGGGAATTGCTCGGCAGGAGACCTCAGGTGAACGGTGGTGCCGGCCTCCATCAGCCGGCCGAGGTTGACTAGGTGACCCTCGTCGCACCAACGCCGGATGAGCGTGGGCTCGGCGGCGTCGAGGCCGATCACCAGGACCTTCGGATGGGACGGCATACTCAGTGAAACAGGGGCGGGAGTCCCTCAATAGTAGCGTAAAAGTAGTGGCCCATGAACAGATGCAGCCTCAGGACGGCTCTCGGGATCGGAGCCCGCCAGATCGGTTGGCGTTCAGCCTGACGAAAAGGTGCCGGCCCAAGATCAAGCGGCCAGTGGGGGGAACAGGGCTACCCACCGCGCGCCAGCCGCCTGGCAAGTTCCAGGTTCTTCCGGATGCGCGCATCCTCCGGCATCAAATCGCTTGCCTTTTCAAATTCCAAGACCGCCGCCGCGGGCCGGCCCGAATTGAGGAAATAGGCGCCCAGGTCGTTGCGGATGATTGCCTCGTGCTCGTCCCACTTTGGCCCGGCGGGCAGAATCTTCCTGGCGGCTGGTGTCAGTGAGGCAAACGTGCGCATGACATTAAGGTCCGGCGGATCCCAGGTGAACGACTGCGTGAACGAGATGTGCGCGTGAAATAGGAAAGACGCTGTCAACAAGGCCCACGCAGGGACCTGCCATCGGCGCCATTGTGAAGCCGTCACGCCGTAAAGTCCAACACCCACAAAAGCCAGAACCACCCATAGAGGAAGGAAATCCTGCGCGTATCGGCGAGCTGAAGCGATGAACGACAACATGATCACGAACATCAGCAAGGACGATAGAGCCGCGGCAATCGCGAAGATTCGCAAGTGAGGATCGTGACGGCCCCTTCGCCAAAGCGGCCAGCAGAGCGCTGCGAGCAGGACGAAGGGTGAGGTAATCAGCAGCGATGACATATCTTCGGCCCGATTGGTCTGCTCGACAGGCGCCCAGCCGACGTGCTCGATCCAAGGGAAGTCAGGGGTCCACTTCGGGGGGGCGAGCAGATAATTCCGCAGGTTTTCCGGCACGTAAGCGACGGCGAAAGGCTGCGAAGCCAGACTGGGCGTGCTGGGCAGATAGAGGCGCCCGAAATCCCATGGTGATCCGAATCGCGCCTGGTTGTAGGCCATCGCTAGAAGCCCCGCTGCGACCACCGGCAGTCCACAGAGAGCCAGGCTCCCTATCGCTTTGGGCATTGAGCTGCGCTTCGCATACAATGTCGCCACCACGGCGCCGGCCAGGCCAACACTATAGACAATCAATGGCACTCGTGACAGCGCTGCGACCGCCACACCAGCACCGACCGCCAACGCCCAACGGGGATCATGGCTTTCTTGGTACCGGAGCAAGGCAAAGAACGACCACAGGATCCCGATCCCGGCCACCGCCTCGGATTCGTGGTAGACGGTTCCGCGAAGCCCCAGCAATACGGTAGGGGTTGCCAGGGCAAACGCGAAAAAGAACCAGGCAAGCACCGCGTTCGGAATCGTTGGGAGGAAACGGCGTCGCAGATGGACGATGATAGCGAGGAAAGCAGCCGCATTGAGCAGAGCTGCCAGCATACATGCGACACGGTCAGATAGCTTCAGTCCGACAAGCTTCGCGGCCGCGTGAAACAGCGCCGGGAAAGGTCCCCATTGGAGATAATAACGGTTCTGATGAGGTATCATGTCGTGCAAATATATCTGCTGGGGCGTTGGCTCGATATGGGTCTTGCCCTGCAGAAACGCATCAGCCAGAAAATCGTAGTAGCCCATCAAGTCGCTGAAGTCAAAATGGCCCCAGGTCCCGACAAAGGCGTAAACGAGCAGTACGATAAGGGGCCACAGGACTTTTTGTTTCGTCGACAGGGCGAGGGAGGCTCCTGCGCCTTCGCCCCGCTCCCTTGACGGCCCTGGTTGAGCGCTATCCGGATTCGCGGCCGCCTTGATTTCGGGACTGTTCTTTGGCCTAGCTGCCGCTTTCTTTCGTGATGGGCGTTTCTTCATGCGGACGGGGGATCCCGCAATCGACCCGAGGGAATGGCGGACTGGTGGGTGAGAAACTATTGTAACAACTCGCCCGACAGCGACCGCCTTCTCACTTCCTCCGGCTTCAACTCCTTTCCCCTTGTCGGATAGACCCACTGTGCGACGCTAGAGATCGGGAAAATAGCTCATGGCGGTTGGCACCTAGCGAAGACATGAGGAATCTCGAACAGGGAAACGCGGGGCTCGGCCGGCGTTTCAAAGCGGCCGCATCGAGCCTGGCGTTGCGGCTCGGGGGGCCGCTCGTGGGAGGACGGTTTTCCGAGGCACTGCAGGAGTTCACCCGGGCCCAATGGCTCTCGCCCGACGAACTGCGCGCTCGGAGCGAACAACGACTGGCCGCGCTGCTCAAACACGCCGCCGAGAACGTTCCCTTCTATCGCGATCTCTACCGGCACCAGGGGCTGGCAACCGACGAGCTGAGAACGACCGAGAATCTCCAGGCCTTGCCGGTGATGACGAAATCCGACTATCGCCGCCACCCGCCAAGCCATTTCTTGGCAGAGAATGTGCCCGCTCACCGGAGGCTGGAGCGCACGACATCGGGTTCCACCGGGGAACCCTTCCGTTTTACGTTAGACCGCCAGGCGATGCCCCTGATCTTCGCGAGTCACTTGTTCTACGACTCCTGGTTCGGCCTCAATCCTTTCGATCGCTACCTGAGGATCATGTCGCCGCCCACGCCGCCTTCGCCCGATCCAGGTGATCCGTGGTCTGTCCGGGCACGCCGAAAGATTCGGGAGCAACTGCAAGCCCGGTACGAGGGTTTAACGCAGGAGAGGATCTCTGTCTTGGAGGTCGGCCGCGCCCAGGCCGAACAGGTGCGGAGGCGCATTGAAGCGTTTCGCCCGCACTACGTCATGGGCTACACCGCCGCCCTCACGACCATCGCCAGCGAGCTGCTCCGGGCCGACTTGCGTCTCAGCTTTCCTTTGGGGGCGGTCGTCACCATCGCAGAAACTCTTTCTCCCGACCGCCGCCGAGTTATTGAAGAGTACTTCCGTGCTCCGATCATCGATCGCTACGGCCTGCGCGAAATCGGATCTTGGAGCGGCCAAACGTGCGCGCTTTCCGGCGAGCAGTTTCATCTCAATACGGAATTGGCCGTTGGCGAATTCCTGAGAGATGACGGTTCTCGAGTATCGCCCGGTGAGACCGGGCGTGTCGTGTTGACCGACCTGCTCAACTACGCCTCGCCGCTCATCCGCTATGACACCGGCGATCTTGCCGTAGGTGGGTCAGCCGGCTGTGCCTGCGGGCGGGGCTTCCCTCTGTTCGGTCCCATCCAGGGCCGTTCTCAAGAATGCCTTTCGACACCGTCCGGCAAATCGATCAGCCCGGTCGTTTTAGGCCAATACTTGTTTGTCTACAAAGATAATCTGGATGCGGTCAGCCACTATCAGCTTGTCCAGCGGGATCGGAACCGGGCGTGTTTTATGGTCGTTCCGGCACCCGGTTGGAACCGGCAGCGGCACGAGCAGCTGGAAAGGGATTTGAACGAGTTGTTGGGGAGCGAGATGGAAGTCACGATCGAAAAGGTCTCTGAGATTCCGCACGAAAGCTCCGGCAAGCGCCCCATCATCAAAGTAAACCAACCGGCCACCTGAGAATCTCCGCTGGGTTAAGCTGATGGGCGCGAACTGGCCCAGGCGTCGAAATGAGCAAGCGGCACGATGAGCGTTGGCCACAAAACAGTAGGACGGCGACAAGTGGACTTTGGGGGCCGGCGGTAGAACCCGAAGCACAGTCGCTTCGTCGGGCCTGGTCGGGCGCGAAAAAAGGGGGAGGAGGGGAGAAAAGTTGCTAGGCTAGCCTACCGGAACAGTAATGGCCAACCCCACCCATGCTCCCCACAAGCCGCGTAGACCTCGGGGCACGCGCCGGGCACGGGAAACCAAAAAACCCGGACCCCCTCGCCAGGAATCTCGAACCCCATCGCTTTCCATCCTGGCCGCTACCTTATGGCCCTCAACAAGGAATGGGCGGCGGCTCATGCTCGGCATCTTGGCTCTGGGTTTTGCACTGCGGGGCTACAAGCTGCTCTCGATGTTCCCGATTCTCGTCGATGAGAGCATCTATCTGCGATGGGCCGAAATCATCGACCACCAGGGTCAGTGGTTCATTTCCCTACTGGACGGCAAGCAACCGCTCACGTACTGGATACTCGCTATCCTGCGCAAGATCTCTGACGTTGACCCGCTCCTGCAAGGCAGGCTCCTTTCCGTCTTTGCCGGCCTACTGAGCACGATAGGCGTTTTTGCCATCGGCCGGCGCCTCGCGGGAGAACTGGCGGGGCTGCTTTCGGCTTTCCTCTATGCCTGCTTCCCCTTCGCGCTGCTGTTCGATCGCTTGGCCTATACGGAGGCATTTGTCAATCTCTTCGGTATAGCTATCGTTCTGACGTCGCTGGAATGTTTTCAAGAGCCCGGCAAGTCCTGGAGAAGAGAGCTGCCGGCGGGCCTGGCCCTGGGCTTGGGGCTGTTCACCAAGCAGACCGTGATCCTGTTTGCCTTTTTCCCGGTCTTAGCCGGCTTGTGGCTGGGCAAAAAGGAGACGCGAAGCCTATGGTTGCGATTGCTGGTGATCTACGGCCTGGCCTCGGTCTTCGTTTTGCTCTCTTTGCTCGCCACTCCCAAGGCGCCCACGCTTGAGACGCATGACGCTCTTCTGCACCACAAAGAGTTTTACGTCGATCCCTCAGAGCTGCTTCGGAACCCTCTGGCTGTTGCGCCGGAGAACTTCACTCATCTAGGAAGCTACATTTCCAGCTACGTGACGGTACCGCTGGCCCTAGCGGCGCTCGGGTCCCTCATCTACTGGACGGTCAGGAGGTCCGTGGCAGCTTGGGTCTTGCTTTCGGTCTCGATCGTGCCCCTGCTCGTACAGGTCTTCGTTCTGTCGCTGATGTTCCCAACGCGCTGGGCGTTTCCTCATTTTTGGCCGTGGCTCGTGCTCGTGAGCATGGCAGCCACTGATGTGCTGGACCGGACAGCCGTGAGAACTGCCTGGGCTCCCCCCCGAGCAGTGATTGCCGCCCTCGCCTTCGCTGTCTTGGTCGGCCCGATGCTCGCTCGGTCGGTGGGCATGGTGGGCAACCCGGCGGAGTACCTGGACCCCTACGACCGACAGGGCTTTCTCTCGTCTCACGCCCACGCCGGGTTCGGGAATCGGGAAGCCGTTGACTATTTGCTCGAAGAATCCAGGAACGGGCCGTTCGTCTTACTCACGGACCCCATTTGGGGACCCCCGGCCGACACCATGTTCCCGTACCTGAATCAGCGCCAGGGGATCCGCGTTTACGAAGCCTGGTGGACACAGAAATCCGGCGACCATCCGATCCTTCCCCAGGGTCGTGCTGATATCATCAAATCTCATTACGAACGGGAAAAGTCAGGCATGATTGATTTTTCGAAGGTCGGTCGAGTCTTTTATGTGACCGACACCAACTACTACACACAGGCCGCAGTCCACGTCCGCCAGCCCAATGCGTGCCTGGTGAAGTCCTTCCCCAAACCCAACCAGACGGATTCGATCGATGTCTACAGGCTGAAGTAAGTAAGACTATCTAGCCGCCTGAATGCCGGCCCGACGAACGGTTCCAGTAGCGTCTCCGCAAACGACGAGTTGTTTCCAGCCGTAGAGACGCACCTGAATCAAGGGTGCAGCTCGCGCCCGGCACATCTTTCAGATTCGCCTGGGAAGTGGCCGATTACGCCCAACTTCGGCGCACGGCGCGGCGCGCACGGTCGGCCGCTCGGCCTGCAATCAGGTCAGCGACCTGAGTCAACAGGCTGGGTACGTCAACGGGTTCGATCAATAGTTGATCCGTGTTTCGGGGCCTCCGCTTCTCTGGGGATGCGGTGAGATAGGCCGTTGCGGGACGGTATTCCTGCGTCTGAGCCAGCTTGATTACTCGGCGGCAGGCCTCCGGGGACTCCCCTCGTAAGTCACACAAAACCAAGGCATATTGCTCACGTTCGACCTTCTCCATGGCCTCCGGCAAGGAAGCCGCGGAGTCCACAGCATAGCCGCTCTTTCTAAGTAGGGCTTCGAGCGTAAGTCGAGCGGCCACGTTATCCATGGCCAAGAGGATCCGAACGCTGCTTACGTCCTGAGCCGGTTCTACCTGTCCCAACGTCGCGGTTGACATATAAGTTCCACTAAAGATTTTAGCCCGAGTCTGGTCAAATTCCAAAACAAAATTTGCAGTTCTGGTACTAAACGGGTGCCAAAAGTGTGCCGTAAGTTACGGTGTGGGCCAAAAACCAGGCTAAACATACCTTTTGCTGCTCGTTTGTGCCTAACCCGGGGCTTTGACCAAGGCTAGGTTACGGCGTTCGCCCCGTTGGTTGTAAGGCTTATCACCACCCGGTTTCATTTCGAGGGAACATCGGCCCGGCCGAACAAATGCTTGGTCAAGGATTGGCCTCAACAGCCCCTTGGTAGAGCCTAGGTCTGGCCGAAAACCCGCTCGAAGACGTAATCGACGTGTTGAAGCTGTCGCTTGAGGGAAAACGCCGTGGAGATTTCTTCCGCGCTCAGAACAGAGCTGATATCCGGGTCCTCTTCCACCAGTTGGCGGAAATCGGCCCCCTCTTCCCAGGCCCGCATGGCGTTGCGCTGCACCCATTCGTAGGCTTGCTCGCGCAATACGCCCTTGGCCGTGAGATCGAGCAGCACCTGGCCCGAGAAGACAAGGCCTCCACCGAGGTCGACATTGTCTTTCATCTGCTCGGGGTAGACCAACAGCTTTCGAACGAGGTCTGCCGTCTTGGCCAGCAGGTAGTCCGCCAGGATGGTCGAGTCCGGCAGGATGACGCGCTCGACCGAGGAGTGCGATATGTCGCGCTCGTGCCAGAGAGCGATGTTTTCAAAAGCAGCGAGAGCATTCGAGCGCAGGACCCGGGCCAATCCACAGATCTGCTCGGACGTGATGGGGTTTTTCTTGTGAGGCATCGCCGAGCTGCCCTTCTGCTTTTTAGAAAAATATTCCTGGGCTTCTCGAACCTCGGTACGTTGCAAATGGCGTACTTCGAGGGCGATCTTTTCAAGGGTGGCGGCGATGAGCGCCAGGATCGACAGGTAGTGGGCGTGGCGGTCTCTTTGAATGACTTGCGAGGAGATGGGTGCCGGCTCCAACCCGAGTTTTCGGCAGA
This sequence comes from Bryobacterales bacterium, assembly GCA_965222095.1. GTDB lineage: Bacteria > Acidobacteriota > Terriglobia > Bryobacterales > UBA6623. The sequence continues at coordinate 189,994 of CBDCTD010000001.1, read as the reverse complement.
TGCGCTCTTCGCCCTCCGGACTGATGTGAGCGAATGTTCCCACAGCACCCGAGATTTTGCCAACCCGAATCTGCTCCGCCGCCGTTTGGAAGCGCGCCACGTGACGGTCAACTTCGGCATACCAGTTGGCGATCTTGAGTCCGAATGTCGTCGGCTCGGCGTGGACCCCGTGGGTACGCCCAATGATCACCGTGTCCTTGAACTCGAAAGCCCGCTCCCGTAGCACCTGGCACAGTTCTTCGAGGTCCGATTGAATCAGTTCGCTCGCGTCCTTGATCTGAAGCGCCTGAGCTGTGTCGACCACGTCGTTCGAGGTCAGCCCGTAGTGAAACCAGCGTGACGCGTCGGCCACGCCGGCCGTGCTCATCTTCTCCGCCACGGCTGTGGTGAAGGCGATGACATCATGCTTGACCTGGCTTTCGATCTCGTGGATCCGAGTCACATCAAAATCGGCGTGCTGGCGGAGAGCTTCCGCTGCCTCGGTCGGAACCTCTCCGATCTCGGCTAAAGCCTCCGAAGCTGCCAGCTCCACTTCTAGCCACTTGCGGAACTTGTTTTCGTCCGACCAGATTTGGCCCATGGCCGGGCGGGTGTAACGGGGGATCAAAGCCGGAAAACCTCCGTGGGGCGGCGCTGCTCGGCGACCACGAGGCGTGTATCCATAGCTCCGCACCGGTTTAGGGCATCACGGGCCGACATTTCGGCGATGGCCGGATGATTGTTTTTTTCACTCAGATGCGTCAATACCAGCCATCTCGCTTGGCGGTCAAAAGCGGTCTGTAGGAACTCCGAGACCGCCTGATTCGAGAGGTGTCCATTGCGGCTCCCCACGCGCTGTCTGACGAAGAACGGATAAGGGCTGACCCGCAGCATCTCCAAATCGTGGTTGGACTCGAGCAGCAGCACATGGCAGCCGTCAATATGATGTTTCACCGAATCGGGGATGTAGCCCAAGTCCATCACCAGACCCACCTTGATCCCTTGTGAGCAACAGCAGAACGCGATGGGGTCAACCGCGTCATGGGGCACCGTGAAGGTGTCGACCTCGAGGTCCTCGATGAACAGCCGCTGGCCTGCTCGAAAACGCTCAATCTTCGGTTCGACGCCATTCCAGTCCAAGGCCGCTTCGGTCGACTCCGTCATGTAGATGGGCGCTTTCGCCTTCTTGACCCACAGCGGCAGCCCCGAGACATGATCCGCGTGCTCGTGGGAGATCAGGATGGCGTCGATCTTTTCCGGGTCTTCGTCTATGGCCCGCAGCCGCTTTCCGACCTCGCGAAAGCTGAAGCCGACATCCACTAGAAGACGCACGCGATCGGTGGCTACCAGCGTCGCATTACCGCTGCTGCCACTTCCTAACTGACAGACTCGCAGGCTCGTGGGTTGCTCCCAGTAAGGCTTACTTTGGAGGGTTACGTCTGACTACCCTTTGTAACAGGAAATCAACGGCGGGAACAAGTTTGGGGTAAAAGGTAGCCTGGTCTCCGACCCCCGGATAGTAAGTAGGGGCCATCTCAACCCGCATTTTCAATTTGATGTATGACCTCCCGACCTTCCAGCGGCCTTCAGCGTCTTTATTCATAGGGGCTAGATCCCGATGAGGACGCCATGGAGGCCGACACCCAATGGGTGAAAAACAAACCAAGCCATTCCAGCTAAGTTTCAACGGCTTGTTGAAAGTCGATTTCCAAGGATCGCACGTCACTTCCGACGGCGGCCTGCTGCTAGTCCGCGAGTTGGACGAGCGACTCGGACTCGGCAAGTTGATCAACGAGCATCTCAGCGACTCCCGGCAAGGCACAAACAAGCAGTTCACGCTCGCTGATCTGTTGCGGCAGTCGGTCTACAGCCGCTTGGCGGGCTACGAGGACCTCAACGACGCCGAGCGGATTTCGATCGATCCGACGTTTCGGCTGATCGGTTCGCAGAAGATCTGGGATCGCGGTGCGGCCTTGACCTCGACGCTGCACGGCTTCGAGACGGAGATGCTGGCGAGCGAAGAGAACCTGCTGGGGCTGATGGCGCTGAACCGAGGGCTGGTCGGGCAAGGAGAGGCGTTCGACGACTCCGAGCGGGTCGTTCTGGACATGGACTCCACCGAGAGTCCGGTCCATGGCCAACAGGAAGGCAGTGCCTACAACGGACACTTCGAATCGGTCTGCTATCACCCGCTGTTGCTGTTCAATCAGCACGGCGATTGTCTGGCGGCGAAGCTGCGTCCCGGCAACGTGCACAGCGCCGAGGACTGGGGCGAGCTGCTACTGCCGGAGATCGAGCGCCAACAGGCCGAAGGCAAGCAGGTCACTTTGCGCGCCGATGCCGCCTTTGCCAAGCCGGAGATCTACGAGGCGCTGGAGGAGCGCGGCGCGGACTATGCGATCCGCATTCCGGCCAACAAGAGCCTGGAGCTGGAGATCGAAGACATCCTGTTTCGGCCACCGGGAAGGCCCTCCCGCAAGCCGCTGGTGCGCTACAAGAGTTTTCGCTATCAGGCGGAGAGTTGGTCCCAACCTCGGCGCATCGTGGCCAAGGTCGAGCACCATCAGGGCGAGCTATTCCCGCGCGTCGGATTCGTTGTGACCAGCATGAGCTTGCCGAGCCGTTCGGTGGTGCGTTTCTACAACAAGCGCGGCACGGCGGAGCAGTGGATCAAAGAAGGTAAGCAGGCCACGCACTGGACGCGGCTGTCGTGCCATCGCTTTCGGGCCAACGAGGTACGGCTACAACTGAGCGTGCTGGCCTACAACCTGGGGAACCTATGGCGGAGGCTCGGGCTGCCGCAACGGATCAAGAGCTGGTCGCTGACGAGCTTGCAGCACCGGTTGATGAAGACCGGCGGTCGGCTGATTAAACACGCGCGGTATTACTGGCTCTTGTTCGCGGAGGGACATCTGAACCGGCGGCTGTTTGGCGACATGCTGCGGAGGATCTGGGCGCTGCCTGTGCCGGGCGGGTAGCACCGCACTTGGCGAATGCGAAATCTGTGTACTGAGGACGGAAGCTCGGAGGGGTGTCTGCGAAATTGACTTCGCAGCGGCGGATCAGCCCCCATGAGGGGCAAGAAGGGGGCTCGATCGGTCCCGCCTCAGCCGCCGCCTCTACCGGGTGGAGAAATGGTTGCGCTTCGCCGGGTGAGGGTGTAGACTCGTGCCGTCAGAGCAGCTAAATCGGAAATCCTGGCTTAAGACGATTCTCAAAAAGGATAATCGAGCCATCATACTACCCTTGTTCGCCCTCATGTTTGCGGCCATGATGGCGTTCCTGGGCCTGGTCTTCGACGGCGGGCGCCTCTATTTCGAGAAGCGCCGCATGCAGGTAGCGGCAGATTCCGCGGCGTGGGGCGGCGCCTGGGAGATGCTGCGCGGCCAGAACACGACGATGATCGAGAGCGGCGGCAGGGACGACGCGGCGCTGAACAACTTCACCAATGGCCAGCAAGGAACTACCGTTGACATCACTATTTTGGCGGGGAGCTGTGTCGAGGCGGAGATCTCTAGGCCTCACCCGACGACCTTCATGCGAGTCGTGGGCGAAACCCAGGCAACTGTCGCGGCTCGAGCCGTGGCTTGTATTCAGCAAAACCCGAGGCCGCCTTGCATTCTCTCCCTGAACTGTACCGACGACGGCCCCGGCTTGTTGTTCAACGGAGGTGGAACCATAACCGCGAGCAACTGCGACATTATCATCAACTCGAAGGCCGACGACGCCATCCGCACCAACGGGACCGGCAATTGCCCGAACGTCATAATGACCGGGTACGGGGTAATTACCTACGGTTACGGCGGAGGAGTTCTTCAGAACGGCGCCAACAATTGTATTACGTGCCCCGGATGCCTGCCTCTAGACCAGCCCGTGGCCAGCAGTTTGTGCGCAAAAGACCCCTATTGCTCGAACTACGCGACCAACGACGAAACGGGTTATCCAACCGGATGCACGCCGCTACCCGACCCCTGGGAAATGTCGCCCCTCCCCGGCCCCCCAATCGCCATGCCGAATATCGGAGGCGGTAACTACAACACATTTACCGCTTGCGCCGCCGGTTTTACGAGCGGGCCCCTGCTCTTGCCGTGCTTCGATGCAATAAACGAGGCGGGGTTGTCCCAGCCCCACCTGATGATTCCAGGATCGGCTCCCCCGACGCCAACTGGGTATCCAGCTAATCCTACTGGCGGTTGGAATAATACGGGTGGCCTCTACTACGACCAGATCAGAATCAGCGGGGGCTACGTGCGTTTCTATTGCACGAATACCGACCCCGGATGTTTGCTGATGACAGATGAATTCCGGATCAGCGGCGGCACCGTGACGGGCGACGGGTTGACGTATTACGTCACTCCTGTGCTTGACAACAAGGGCTTCGATATCACGGGGAACGCGGGGGAGGCACCTGACGTAGTAAGTTTCACCGCGCCCACGGGCGGGCCGTTCCATAACATGCTGTTCTTCAGCAGTCGGTTTAGTGATAAGGACTGCACCATCATAGGAGGCTCCGACTACACCGCCGTCGGCACGACCTATTGTCCTAATGGGGAACTCACCTACGGAGGCAACAGTCAAGTGGATATGTCTACGTCCTTCGCTTCGGTCATCGCGGACACGATCGTAGTCTCGGGGACGCCAGATCTTTCCATCAATTACACGGGCGCGGGGATAAACCCGGACCAGAGCCACGTCGTCCTGGTGGACTAGCGAGCGGAGTTGCAACCTGCAAGCGAGGATGAGACTTATGTTGAGGAATGCTTCGATGGGAAAACGAATCACTGCGCAACGCGGCAAGCAGAGCGGCGCCGCCCTTGTGGAATTCGCCCTGACGCTGCCCCTTCTTCTCGGCCTGTGCATGGCGGCTACGGACTTTGGGCGGATTTTCTATCACGCCGTTAGCATTTCCAATGCCGCCGGCGTCGGGGCCTTTTTCGGGGCGCGCGACATCGTCCACAGCGGCGACTTTGGCGGCCAGGAGGCGCACGCCGTCGATGACACGAAGAATCTCTCCGCGAGCAGCCAGCCGGTCACGGCGGAGGCGGATCAGCACTGCGTCTGTCCGGGCTCATCGACGGCCATCGACTGTGCCGACACGACTCAGACTTGCGGCACGTATGGCCTACCCAGGGGGTACGTCAAGGTTACCGTACGCCAGCAGTTCCCTCTGCTGGCGCCTTGGCCGATGATCGGCGGCCCCTCCGAGGTGTCGAAAACGGCCTTTTTTCGGGCGCAGTAGAAGTAAGGGCTTCGAAGCGAGGCAAAAACGATGAACAAGCAAAAAGACAAACGCCGTGGCGCAGTGCTCGTCGAGATAGCTCTCTGCTTCTTGATCTTTATTGTCTTGAGCATCGGACTGTTCGAAATGGCGCGCGGCGTGTGGATCTGGACTACGCTTTCCCATGCCGTGAGGCAGGGCTCGCGGTTCGCCATGGTGCGCGGAGCGGACGCGACGTATAACTCGCCGACCGACGTTGCCACCATCACTCAGGTCGTGCGAAACCAGGCTATCGGACTCTCTCCGTCCGATCTCACCGTCAATGTGACTTGGGAAACCGGAGCACAGGCCGGCGGGCAATTCGTCGAGGTCCAAGCGCTGTATCCGTTCAACTTCGTGACCGGATACGTGTTGTTCGGGGGGCCCATGAACCTGGGTGCAAAATCCCGCGCGATTATCTCCTACTGAACAGACGAGCCCCGGCCATACAGAGAGCAGGCTCCCGTGCTGGGTGATGACGGTCTGCAGTCCCCTCCAATAATCAGAAAACCGGGACTGGAAGGTGTGAAAAAATCGGCGGCTGTCACAAGCCGCATGCTAAAAAGCACGTAGAATCACGACATCTTCAGCCGCAGTTGACTGTCCCCTGGATTTTTCGCACCTCCCGCGTCCAATTACTGCCCTCGTGTCCTTTCGCGGGGCCATCGTTTAGCCCAGACCTGGGCGCTGAGCTGATGCAGCCTTCCATGGCGGTAAGCCTGCCGGTTGAGGCGGCCGGCTGCTCAGGTTCGGCAGCGCCACCGACTTGCCCGGTTACCCTCGCCGATACTCGTCCGTAAAGACCTTACCGCAATCGCCCGCTCAACGCGGTCACCGTCAAACCTTGAGCAGTGTCTAGTGTAGTGCCACTAACGGTTCTGGACAATGGCGTGGGTTTTGGCGGCGCGCTCGACTTTGGCGAGGATATCTTGTGCCGGAGCTGTCCAGACAAAGGGCTTGGGCGCTTGGTTGCTCGCTTCCAGGTACTCGTGGATGGCGGCCTCGAGTTCGGGAACACTGCGGAACACGCCGCGGCGGATGCGCTTCTGTGTCAGCTCGCGGAACCAGCGCTCGACGAGATTGAGCCAAGAAGAAGACGTGGGAATGAAGTGAAAGTGGAAGCGGGGGTGCTTCGCGAGCCACTTCTTCACTTGCTCATGCTTGTGCGTGGAGTAGTTGTCCACGATCAGATGCAGCTCCAGCGCCGGTGGCGTTTCGCGGTCGATCTTGCGTAGGAATTTGAGGAATTCCTGGTGCCGATGTCGCGGCAGACACTCGCCGATCACCTTGCCGTCGAGCACATTGAAGGCGGCGAACAACGTCGTTGTGCCATGTCGTTTGAAGTCGTGGGTCATGGTGCCGGCACGACCCCTTTTCAGGGGCAGTCCCGGCTGGCTGCGGTCTAAGGCCTGGATCTGACTTTTCTCATCGACACTGAGCACCAGTGCGTGCTCGGGCGGATTCAAGTACAGACCGACCACGTCGCGGAGTTTCTCGACGAACTGCTTGTCGCGGCTGAGCTTGAAAGTTTCGAGGCGATGGGGCTGCAGTCCGTGCGCTTTCCAGACGCGCTGGATGGCCATCTTGGAGACGCCCAAGTGCTTGGCGAGGGTGCGGGTGCTCCAATGCGTGGCCGCCCGGGGCTTCTCGTGAAGCGTTGTATCGAGGATGCATTGGACGAATTCAGCGGAGAGCGCCGGTTTGCGTCCGGGGCGCGTCCGATCGCGGAGTCCGTCGAGGCCGGACTGGGCGAAGCGCTTTCGCCACAGGATGACGGTCTTGCGGTTGACGCCGAGTTCGCGGGCAATGGCGTGGTTCGCCAACCCCTGCGCACACAGCAAAACAATGCCTGCCCGTAAGGCCATTTTCTGGGCTGTGTTGCCTCCTCGAACCAGGCGACGAAGAGCGTTTCGCTGCGGAGCGGTGAGGGGTAGAGCGTCAGCGGATGGCCACATAAACCATCCTACCGTGAAAAGGGTGTTATTGTCCAGTTATTTATGTGGCACTACACTAGTTCGGCGTCGAGCTCCTGCCAATGACTGCGAATCATCCCATCGCGGGCCCTGTCGTCCTCCGGGGGTTGAGCAGGTCATCCTACCCATTTCGCGGAGGGCGGGTAGACTCCCAGACCTATTGATTGAGCCTACCATTCGCGCCCCTGAGTGCATCGAGGATAAGCCCCTCGACTTGCGCCCATACTTCCGGGTCGTGGCCCATCTTCGTGTGAGCCGTTCGAAAGAGCTTCTTCCACCAAGATACATGGGAGAGGTCGATGTTCTTGTCTCGATAGTCGTATTCGAAGTTGCCGACGATGGTCGTTCTGGATGGGTCCTGGGCGCGAATCTCGGGCTCGCCACGAATGACGAGGCCGTTCGGTTGGAAAAGATTAGCCGCCTGGCGGACGTTCGGGGGAATCAGGCCGTCTCCTCGTCCGACACTATCGATTTGGACCGCGAGCAGAATGGGCACGCCGATCTCCTCCAGCTCGCGAGCCAACTTTACGACTGCCGCGCCACCAAAGCTGTGACCATAGACAATCAGCCGAGCGCTGCCAAGCTCGGCCGAATCGAGAGTTCGGTCTCGGTTTCGGTCAAAGGCGTTCTTGATTAATTCGATCGCCAGTTGACGTCGAGTGTTCTCGACTGTTTCGACGTGAACCCCAGGAAGATTCAGGGCGCGCAGCTTTAGCGCCAGCTTCCTCACCCATTGCTTGTTGTTGTTCCAAGGTTCGCGGCCGCCCAGGAAACCAACGACGAGGGTACCGTTGGGGGGCAATGGCGTGGCTGTAATGAAATCCTGATAGTTCTGGCCAGGCGCCGGGCACGAGGAGGATAAAAGCAAGAGCGGGATCGCGAACGCTAAAAACCGACGCCTAGCCCTTGGGTGGGTGGTGCCTAGAGCCGTCCTCCGCGGGGTACTAGTGTAGTGCCACATAAATACTTGGACCATAACACCCTTTTCACGGTAGGATGGTTTATGTGGCCATCCGCTGACGCTCTACCCCTCACCGCTCCGCAGCGAAACGCTCTTCGTCGCCTGGTTCGAGGAGGCAACACAGCCCAGAAAATGGCCTTACGGGCAGGCATTGTTTTGCTGTGTGCGCAGGGGTTGGCGAACCACGCCATTGCCCGCGAACTCGGCGTCAACCGCAAGACCGTCATCCTGTGGCGAAAGCGCTTCGCCCAGTCCGGCCTCGACGGACTCCGCGATCGGACGCGCCCCGGACGCAAACCGGCGCTCTCCGCTGAATTCGTCCAATGCATCCTCGATACAACGCTTCACGAGAAGCCCCGGGCGGCCACGCATTGGAGCACCCGCACCCTCGCCAAGCACTTGGGCGTCTCCAAGATGGCCATCCAGCGCGTCTGGAAAGCGCACGGACTGCAGCCCCATCGCCTCGAAACTTTCAAGCTCAGCCGCGACAAGCAGTTCGTCGAGAAACTCCGCGACGTGGTCGGTCTGTACTTGCATCCGCCCGAGCACGCGCTGGTGCTCAGTGTCGATGAGAAAAGTCAGATCCAGGCCTTAGACCGCAGCCAGCCGGGACTGCCCCTGAAAAGGGGTCGTGCCGGCACCATGACCCACGACTTCAAACGACATGGCACAACGACGTTGTTCGCCGCCTTCAATGTGCTCGACGGCAAGGTGATCGGCGAGTGTCTGCCGCGACATCGGCACCAGGAATTCCTCAAATTCCTACGCAAGACCGACCGCGAAACGCCACCGGCGCTGGAGCTGCATCTGATCGTGGACAACTACTCCACGCACAAGCATGAGCAAGTGAAGAAGTGGCTCGCGAAGCACCCCCGCTTCCACTTTCACTTCATTCCCACGTCTTCTTCTTGGCTCAATCTCGTCGAGCGCTGGTTCCGCGAGCTGACACAGAAGCGCATCCGCCGCGGCGTGTTCCGCAGTGTTCCCGAACTCGAGGCCGCCATCCACGAGTACCTGGAAGCGAGCAACCAAGCGCCCAAGCCCTTTGTCTGGACAGCTCCGGCACAAGATATCCTCGCCAAAGTCGAGCGCGCCGCCAAAACCCACGCCATTGTCCAGAACCGTTAGTGGCACTACACTAGGGACGTATGTCGACGAAACTGGGAAGAGGCGTCCACCGCTGCTCTAACTTGGAATAGCAGCTACTTCTTGCGCTTCTTCTGGGGTCTCAAACTGTTGGGCGGTTTTCGGAGCACAAGCTTGGCGATGTGCTCTAGAACGGCTCGGAAATAGGCCCCGTCCCGGGCCGGCTCCGCCGTCCCATCGTCGAAACGGCTGGTCTCTCCCGGAAGGTATTGAAAAGGGAACCGCTGCGTTTGTTTGCGCGGAAGATAGCCCCAGCCGCCGCCCTCTTGAAAAACTGCATCGGCACTGGCCTTTTCTCGAGAAAGGTTGGCCACCGTTGTCTCGTGCCCGTTATGGTCCTCGGTCATCCAAACCGCTCGCGAAGTGGCTTGAAACTTCCGGAGACGCCTGACCTTTTCGCCCGGGGTTCTACCATTGCCGTGAATCAAGACCAGATCACAGGCCTGAGCCAATGAGTCAGGGTAGGTCATACGGCTGCTACCGGACGCTCCGATCGGTAATGTGTAATCGGCCGCGTTGAATCGGTCGCGGACTATTTCGATCAACCGGGCGATGTTCTCAGGAATAAACCGACCGTGATCCCAACTGGATTCCTCGACGTCCCATTCGTTGGCGATATCGATGATGACGTTCCGGAAGTCACTCCCAATTAGCCAGTCGGTGATGTTTCGGGTCGCTGCTACAACGGCGTTCGGCGAATCGAAGATATCATCGTGGCCCGGCTGAAAGTAAATCAGGCCGACGAACATGCCGCGGCGGTCGGCTTCCTTAACCAATCTCCGCAGCCGCTTGAGCCACTCTTCCTTTAGAGAACCGTCGGAGCGGAATGCGCTGACCAACGGACCCTGGTTCCCCACCTGCTTGTTGTGCCGGAGAGTGCTGTTGATGTCGCCGCGGTGTCCAGGGCTATCTCCCTGTAAGCTCACACTTATGGCCAGCACCCCGTGTTCCCGGTATAGGTCCAGAGCCTCAATGGCCTGATCTGTGTTGCGGTCAGGGTCAAAGTGCTCCTCGGGAAATATCTCGTCGTCGAAGAGCGCCCGTGGCAGCCCGAGGGCCATCAGCTTGCCGCGCGCCTGCGAGCGATAGGGTTTCCCGGAGTAGGTCAGGCGCCAAGTGTCGCGCGTCGAACTGCGCGCGTAGAATCGATTCGCCTTGTATCGAGGCCCCAGCATGGAACCTGTAGCGATTTCGATGCCTACCAGTTCAACAGGAAACAAAGTGAGAACCGCAACGGCAACAAGCCAAACCATTGATTTAGGACACCGAAATACCGTATCTGTTCGGACCAAGATGCGAGACCCGCCCGCCGCCAAGCTGTGCAAGTCACCCGTCTCGGATAGGAGCGGCGCGGTTTCCCCATTGTGCCATACGGAACCGCCGCGCGGCGCAGTCGACGGTTCCGCTAAGGAGTTAGGAAACCCGCGTCGAACCAAAACGAGTTGACTGCGCCTCGGATAGCGGCTACAGCTACATCCCGCCGGGTGTTCTTGCCGGCGACGGCCAAGAGTGGGCTCCTGGCTTCGGGAGCCACGAAGTCCGTTTGAAACCTCCGGTGACGTATCTTTCAAAGCCAAGCGGACGATCCGGAGCTGCGGGCACGGCATGCCAGGACATGCCGTGCCCTACGCTTCCGACTCCTAGGAAATCTGTAGGGGCAGCATGCCATGCTGGCCCGCCTCTACTCGCCCGAAACAGTGCATTTATGAAACCGCGTACTTAGTGCGAAGCCGAATCGGTGGAAGTGACGTTGCAAGGACTGCTATGGACCGCGCCGAATAGTGTAAAGCGCCAACTGCACTCTGTCGTTGACTTGTAGCTCGTCGAAGACGTTTCGCAGGTGATTGCGAACGGTTTGATCACTGATGCTGAGGTGGCTTGCGATCTCCTTATACCGTTGACCCTGAGCGACTAGCGACGCGATTTGGCGCTCGCGCGGAGTTAGATAACTCCATAGGGAGACCTCCTCGGCCGGCACTGGCGCGTGGGCCTTCTTGCGGGAACGCGCCGGCGGGGTTTGGAGAATGTGCGGCTTGAGGTGAGCTAAGCTTTCCTCCAGCCAGGAGCGTCCCTGGTGAACGTTGCGGACGGCCTGAATCAGCTGCTTCGTCGCCGATTTCTTGGGCACTATCCCCTTGGCGCCCAGTTCCAACGCGAGGGCGAGGGGCAGAGGGTCATCTACGCCGGTGAGGATAATGGTGTGCACGCCTAGGCGGGCTTTTTTCATCTGCCGCAGAACTTCATGTCCATCAGGGGGCGGCATATCCAGGTCGAGAAGCAAGACGTCCACCTCGGCGCGGCGAATGAGCGCGCAGATGTCGTTGCCGTGAGAGCCCTCGGCAGCGACCTCGAGGTCGGGCTCTTCTTCCAGTAAGGTTCGGACACCCGCCCGCAATAGTTGGTGATCGTCGACCACCGCAACCCGAATTCGTTGCCGTCTCGAAGCCACACTCTTCTCCCCAGAGTCTTATCGGCCGTTTCGATCCGGTCGGCAGGGAAGGGACGTGCGGACCTTACGGGTTCTCCGGTTGGAGGGCGTCTTCATGCGCCAGACAGCGATGGATTTTTCCGAATAGCTCCCGCCATTCGAAAGGTTTGGCAACGTAGTCGTCCGCTTTGGCGGCGAAAGCCTTCTCGACGTCGCCCATGGTGGTCTTAGCCGTCAGCATGATGATCGGAATGTGCGAAGTGTCAGGTCGTTCCTTGAGGATTTGGCACAACGTTAGCCCGTCGATGCCAGGCATCATAATGTCGAGCAAAATCAGGTCCGGCATTTCGGCGAGGGCGGTCTGAAAGCCTGTTTCCCCGTCCGCCTCCATGAGCACATCGAAGCCCTGCATCTCCAATCGAAAAATGATTGGTTTCCCGACGTCTTCTTCATCGTCGACGATCAGGATGGTTTGTGCCTCGTTTTCCGGTTCCATTAGGACGCCGCCTTCGGCTGGGTTTCGGTAGATGACGGGGCAGTAGATTTTTCCTCGACGGAACGGGCCAGGCGACTAATGTCTCCGGCGATTCTGTTGGCGGAATCCAGGGCGTATTGGGTCGTCTGGGGAATGTCTTTGTCCATCTGAGCTAGGTGAAGCATATCCGTGAGACTTCGCGAGAGAGCCCGCAATTGTTCTCCCAAGGCTGACTCGCCAAGGTTCTGCTCTGATTCTGACAAGGAGTGTCCAGCGAGAGGCGATGGTTCCTTGGCCTCTGGACTGAGAATCTCGGCGACCCTCGCCACAATCGAGTTCGCCCCGCCGGTTTTCGGGAGGTAGTCGACTGCGCCGAGCTCCAGCGCCCGTTTTCGAAATTCGGGCTCGGAATTGCACGAGAACAGTACAATCTGGGTCGCGTACCAATTTGGATTGGCTTTCACTAGACGGGTTAGCTCCAAACCGTTGATCTCCGGCATCATGAAGTCAGCCAGAACGAGGTCGACCGCCTCCCGCTTAAGGACTTCCAAAGCTTCTGCGCCGTGGGAGGCGGCGAGGACCTCGTAGCCCGCGGTGGCCAGTCTGAACTGCAGTGCCGCCACTACATCTTCTTCGTCATCGACAATGAGAACCTTCGATTTTGCCACTCTTTAACTCCTTTCGCTTGGCTCTACGTGAAGGCGAAGGGTGAAATTGAACGCCGAACCCCGGCCAAGCTCCGACTCGACCCAAATTCTCCCGCCGTGCAGTTCCACGAGTTTCTTACTGATAGATAGGCCGAGGCCCGTTCCCCCCGAGCGGCGCCCCGGGCCGGCGCTGAGCTGCACGAAAGCCTCGAAGATATGCTCCAGCCTGTCCTCAGGGATCCCTGGGCCGCTGTCCTGCACCTTGACGACGACGTCCTCCCCGTCGCCTCGCCGAGTGCTGACCTCGATCCATGCACCGTCGCAGTAGCGAACGGCGTTTCCGATCAAGTTGACGAGAACCTGACTGACACGGTCCGGGTCCACACGAACAGGGGGCAGTCCCTCTTCGAGAGAGAGCTCGAGCCGCAAGCCTTGTTTCTGAGCCGCCAACCGCTGCTGCATGACGATCTCTCGCGTCAGAGCGTTGAGATCGTGAGGGCCCAACTCCAGCCGAAACTCTCCTCGCTCCAACTTGGAAAAGTCAAGAGTGTCGTTGATGAGACGGTGAAGTCGATCCACATTGCGTTTTGCCAATGCCAGAAACTCGGCTTGATGCTGGTTCACGGGCCCGGCGGTCTGGTCGGCCACGACGTCGATCGCCTCTTTGATAGCGGTCAGCGGCGTACGAAGCTCATGGGAAACCATCGAGGTAAACTCCACCTTGACCATCACCGCTCGCTGTAAGCTCTCGACCATCCGTTTGCGCTCGGTGATATCGCGGACGACGCCTACGTAGCTGTTGGTTTTCCCTTCACGGTCCTGAACCGGCGCGAGCGTTTGGTCAGCGTCGAATAGCCGGCCGTCCTTCTTCTTGTTCCTAATCGTTCCCTGCCACACCTGCCCCCGGCCCAGCGTCTCCCAGATCTTCCGATAAAACTCGGCGCCGTGATAGCCGCTCTTCAGGATGCGGGGATTCCTTCCGATCGCTTCATCACGGGAATAGCCCGTTAGCCGCTCAAAGGCCGGATTGACGAACTGAATGGTTCCGTCCGTGTCCGTAATCAGAACCGCTTCTCCGGCTGACTCCAGGGCGGCTGCCAGTCGCGTGTGTTCCTGCTCGATGCGCTTGCGTTCTGTGATGTCAAAACCGACCCCGATCAGTCCGGTGGGGGTTCCGTTCGGATTTAGCACGGGTGCCTTGATCACCAGCACGGTTCGAAGTTGTCCATTGATGTCCACGGTCTCCTCGTGCCGGATGGCGGAGCGGCCTCGCAAGACTTCGCGGTCTCGTTCCACGAACCGCTGAGCCACGATCTTGGGGAATAGATCGAAGTCCGTTTTCGAGATGAGATCTTCTGGCGAGCGCCCCAAAGCTTCGCAAAACACCTGGTTGACGGCGGCGTAGCGAAAGTCGGAGTCCTTCATGAAGGCAAAGGCTGGAAGGCTGTCGAGGAGAGTCGTGACCTCGCGGGTCTTTTGAGCGTACGCCGAGGCGAGTCTCGTATGCGCCCGGGCTTCTAGTCGGAGGGCGTGGTCGAAGGCCTGCCCAAGGTCTCGTTGCGATTGAACGATGGCCTCGACGCATTCTGGCTGCCGCGAGTCGGGAGCAGAACACAAGAAAGAGCGAGCAGTCCGCCAGTTGTTTTCCAATGCTTCGGCGATCGGAGTACGCTGTGCGGCCAATTCCCTGGCCAGCAGACACAGCTCCGTGCGGTCTGTTTCCGATTGCGAGTGGAGAAACCGAGCGAGGGCCTGTTCATATGGCAGGCATCCCGGGACTTCCGCCGCATTGGCCTGGTCGTTTGACGGCTCAAGTCGACTAATGGCCATGATTCCAGGGAGAGCGAGCCCCTCGGGAGCTTAGTCCTTGGTGTTGACTGGCTTGGAACGCCCTCATCTGTCGAGTCGGCTTCGTCAGTCGGAAGCTTCCGCGGCTCGGCGGACTGCTCCGTCGGCCGGACGTGCCGTCCCACGTCCCTCTTATCGGCTCTGATGAAATCCAGCATGAGCGGCTGGGGACCCCGATTGTGTCCTCACACTCCGCCCTGACGAAGAACCCGCGCGCTGTGCGTTTTTGGTGTTCTCCCCTCTGTCACCGCGGTTTTCGGAGATCGTCTCGCGCCTAACAACTCTCGATCTTGCTTTTGTCTGTTCTCAAGCACTAAAATAGGGAGTTGGTCAGGCTCAGAGGTCGCGGCGAAAAGTGGGCTTTAGCCCACTTTTTTATTGTGGGGTTCGGCTGGTACTGTGGCGTGGTTTGATGACAGCGTTCGCCCTCGGATCAAGGACATCGCTGACCGAGTTGCCTCTTCCGAGGGTATGGAGGTTGTTGATGTCGAGGTTCGCGGCAGTTCGTCGAATCGGGTCGTCAGGCTGTATCTGGATAAGCCCGAAGGCATCTCCCATCGCGACTGCGAGCTGGTCTCTCGGCAAGTCAGCGCGATTCTGGATGTCGAGGATCTCCTGCACGGACGGTACGTCTTGGAGGTTTCCTCGCCCGGTCTTGACCGCAAGCTCGTGAAGTTGGCCGATTACGAACGTTTCGCCGGTAAGAAAGCTAGTGTCCGGCTCCGTCGCCCGCTCGGTGGACGGAGGCAGTTTACGGGACAGCTTCGAGGATGCGACGAGTGCGGGGTTGTCCTTCGAGTTGGATCGGAATCAGACATCAGATTCCAGTTCGACGATATTGAAAGCGCGCGCTTAGTTGTGGAGATCTAGTGAACAGCGTTTGAGGTCACCATGGAGAATATCTACGGTAGCATTGAGGATCTCAGCAACGCCAAGGGAATCGATCCCCAGGTCGTAATCGAGGCCGTCAAAGACGCGATTCTGGCCGCGGCGCGCAAGTACTACAAGACGAACGGGGAACTTGTCGCCGAGTTCAACGACCAGGGGCACCTCGAGGTTTTCGCGGTTAAGGCCGTGACCGATCTGGTGGCCAATCCCGGCAAAGAAATCAGTCTGGCCGAAGCCCAGTCCATAGATTCGCAGGCACAGCTGGGCGGCGAAATCCGCTACCCGAAGCCAACCGCGGAACTTGGCAGAATCTCCGCCCAGCTCGCCAAGCAAGTGATTTTCCAAAAGATTCGTGAGGCGGAGAGGGAAACGATCTTTAACGAGTTCTCGGACCGCCTGGGAGAGATCATCGGTTCCACCATCAAACGGATCGAAGGCCCGGACCTGATCGTGGATATCGGCCGTACGGAGGCTCGCCTGCCGAGGCGCGAGCAATCAAGACTGGAAAGCTTTTCCCCCGGAGACCGCGTCCGCGTCGTGATCAAGGGCTTCGACAAAGCAGGTCGTGGGCCCGCCATGATCGTATCTCGCGCGGACGAGATATTGGTCAAGACTTTGTTTGAGCAAGAAGTCCCGGAGATCTACGACGGCACGGTTCAAATCCGTGCTTGCGCACGCGAAGCCGGCGAGCGGACCAAGATCGCGGTTCAATCTCGCGATCGGGACGTTGATGCCGTTGGGGCTTGTGTCGGGATGAGAGGTATGCGAGTGCAGTCCATCATCCGGGAGTTACGGGGAGAGAAGATCGACATCGTCCAGTATACCGAGGAGGCGGCCGAAATGGTCGCGCGTGCCCTAAGTCCCGCCAACATCAGCCGCGTCACCATCGTCGACCCGACGGGAAAGCATCTGGAGGCGGTCGTTGACGACTCGCAACTCTCCCTCGCCATCGGCAAAAGAGGACAAAACGTCCGCCTAGCGGCCAAGCTGATGGGCTGGCGCATTGACATCAAGAGCGAGGAAGAAAAGCGACAAGAGGTCGAATCAGCCATGGAGGTGATGGTTGGTGCGGGCACTCCAGTCAGTGTGCTGCTTGATCACGGACTGGGAGAGAAGCTGGTCGACAAGCTCCTCGAAGCCGGCTCTTCTACCATCGAGCGGGTGGCGGACATGACCCCGGAGCAACTTCAAGCAATCTCCGGCGTTGGTCCTAAACTTGTCGAGAGAATCCAGCTAGCCGTTAACAGCTTTTATTCGCAATTCGAAGATTCGGGCGCACTGCCGCAATTTGCTCAGGAGTTAGCTCTCGCCCGGTCGGAGACCCCGCCACCGGCTGAGGACACCGCTGCCCCGCCAAAGGCAGAAACCGAGCGGGCGCTTCCACTTACGCCTCCGCTGATGCCCGGGCTTCCGGTTGAAGGCGAAGAGCCTCAGGAGTCCGACGAGCCCTATTCTGAAGGCGATACCGACTCTGATAACATGGGGAAGAGCGACCTCTCAGCAGGGGCCGCCCAAGTGACGGAACCGGGGCAGCTCCCTTCAGAGATGGAATCCGAAGCCTTCCAGCAGCAGGCGGGGGGCGGAAACGAGGGTGGTGGCGACGATGGGATGACCGTCAAGGAGTGAGATCTGTCTTGGGAGATAAGGCGCAGAAAATTCGTATCAACGAGCTGGCCCGGGAGTTGGAAGTCAAGGCCGGCGCAATTATCGAGATCCTACCTCGGGTCGGAATCGAGCAAAAGAAGACGCATTCGAGCTCGGTCGACGCAACAGCGGCGGAGGCGATCCGAAATCTTTTGCAAGCAAAGGGCGACCCCCCTCCAACGCCAAGTTCAGCCCCTACAGTCAGTTCCCAGCCGAGAGGCACCTGGCTGGCAAGTCCCACGGCTTCGCCGAAGTCGGAGACTACGGGTGTCCAGCCCCGCAGCCCGATCATTTCGCAGCCTTCGCTTCGGATCGTCGGCAGTGGCACGCCGCTGCGTCCCCCTGTACGGGAGTTTCGCCCGCCGCTGAAGCCTCGCACGAGCCCGACGGCAGCTGCGTCTACTCCGCCCGCTACGCCCAGTGGGCCACCTTCACCTGTTGCTTCTGTTCCCAAGGCCGCTCGCGGAGAGGCCGTGACGCAGGGTATGTCTCCCGGCGCATCGGCGCCGCGCGGGACCAGCGGTCTCAGGCCGACCAGTCGCTCCGTCACCGGGCCTCCTACAGTTCCCACGGCGGTCAAACCCATCCCATCCGAAGCGAAAGGCCCGGCCAGCGGCCCAAGAGCTCCATTAAGAACAGAGACTTCCCCGGCGGGACCCCTTCGGCCCCCGTTTCCACCCGGTCCCCCAAGTCGGGGTGCCGTGCCGCCCGCCCAAATGTTGCCGGGAAGCCCCGTGGTTCCTCCCGGTGGGACTGCCAGTCCGCGAATGCGGGCGACGACACGCGCCACCCGGACTTCGACGGGCCCTCCCAAACCGATGGTAGTCCCCGGCAAACCGATTTACCAGAGACCTCGTTCAGGACCGGTCCCAGGTTTACCTACGCGTCGGTCTTCCGGCCTACCCCAGCCCCGTCCCCGGACGTTCCACCCCACAGGCCGCCCTGGCTTCTTTCCCCCGGGATCGCCACCTCGGGGCCCAGATCAGCGCCGGGGTCCCAGACCGATCGCTCCCAGACCTGTTCGTGATCCGGAAGCCGCTCGAGAAGAAAAGATCTTGCGCCGCCAAGCAGCGGCCAAAGTGGCTGCCGCCCCGCCAAAGGCTATCCACACCGAAGTCACGGTCAGCGACGGAACAACCGTCAAGGAACTGGGCGAAAGGCTGGGCCTCAAGGCCAACCTCGTTATCAAGAGGCTGGTTGATCGAGGCGTCTTTGCCACCATTAACCAAACGCTAGACCTAGATACTATCAAGG
Organism: Bryobacterales bacterium; assembly: GCA_965222095.1. GTDB lineage: Bacteria > Acidobacteriota > Terriglobia > Bryobacterales > UBA6623. Next base: position 171,494 of record CBDCTD010000001.1, on the reverse strand, counting down.
ACCTCTGCAAGTATTTCGGAGCCACTGCGACGGAGGTCAGCTTTGAGGAAGAAGCGGCCCAGCTCGTGGAACAGACCGAGGTGCCGGAGGATCTTCAGACCCGCCCGCCCGTGGTAACCGTGATGGGCCACGTCGACCACGGGAAAACCTCCCTGCTGGACTCCATCCGCGAAACCAATATCGCCGACCGTGAAGCCGGGGGTATCACCCAGGCCATTGGCGCCTATCACGTGGAGAAGAATGGGCGCCGCATTGTGTTCCTCGACACGCCAGGTCATGAAGCCTTCACCCGCATGAGGGCGAGGGGCGCTCGGGTGACTGACCTCATCGTTTTGGTGGTCTCCGCTGATGATGGCATTATGCCCCAGACCGTCGAAGCGATTGACCACGCCAAAGCGGCTGATGTCCCTATCCTAGTTGCCATCAACAAAATCGATAGGGACGACGCAGACCCGGAGCGCGTCAAGCAGCAGTTGTCAGACCGCGGTCTACTCCCCGAAGAGTGGGGGGGTGAAACGGTGGTCGTACCCGTCTCGGCGAAAACCAAGGAGAACCTCGACACTCTCCTCGAGATGGTCCTGCTGCTCGCCGACCTGAAGGAGCTGAAGGCTAACCCGGCGCGCGGCGCTGAAGGCACGGTGCTGGAATCCAAACTGGATCGAGGCCAGGGACCGGTCGCCACAGTGCTTGTCCAGAACGGTACCCTCCGAGTCAGCGACTATTTTCTCATCGGTTCGGTCTTCGGGAAGGTACGCGCCTTGATCAACGACCGCGCCGAGAAGATCAAGGAAGCCCCGCCCTCCTCCGCCGTATTGGTTCTGGGCCTCGAAGGGCTCCCCGAAGTAGGGGACGCTTTGCAGGTAGTCACCGACACCGAGAAAGCCAAAAAGGTTGTCGAGTACCGCGAAAACAAGGTCCGCGAACAGACTCTTGCGAAGACAGCTCGGCTGTCCCTTGATCAGTTCCAGGAGCGGCTCAAAGCGGGAGACGTTAAGGAACTTTCATTGCTATTGAAAGCCGACGTACAAGGCTCGGTGGAAGTCCTTGTCGACAGCGTCCAAAAACTCTCCACCGAAAAGGTCACCGTCCGGCTCGTGCATGCGGGCGTTGGCGCCATCTCTGAGTCGGATGTGCTACTGGCCGCCGCGTCAGGCAGCGTCATTGTGGGCTTTGGTGTTCGACCGGAGCGCACGGCCGCGACTTTGGCGGAGCACGAAAAGATCGACATCCGGCTGCATACCGTCATTTACGAACTTCTAGACGAGATCAAGCAGGCGATGATGGGCCTGCTCGACCCGGTGGTCAAGGAAACCTACTTGGGCAGAGCTGAGGTGCTCGAGCTGTTTCGGGTCACCAAGGTCGGCACCATTGCCGGCTGCGTCGTGCAGGATGGGCGCGTCAGCCGCGAGAGCGACGTAAGATTGCTACGCGACAACGTCGTCGTCTATACGGGTCGTGTTTCGTCGTTGCGCCGCTTCAAGGACGATGCTAAAGAAGTCCGTGCGGGACAGGAATGCGGCATCGGCCTTGAGGGATTCAACGACGTCAAGCAGAGCGACATCATTGAGGCCTTCGTCACCGAGAAGGTGGCGCAAGAAGTGCTCGTGTGATGAGATCGCATGGCGGCCGTCGGAATACTCACCTTGCATCTCCATATTTCCCACTCTCACTCCCTTAAGGACAAACGGAAAGTTCTCCGAGCCCTCAAAGACCGCCTTCGCCCGCGGTCGAACGTTTCAGTGGCTGAAATCGAGTTTCAAGAGAAGTGGCAGCGCTCGGTCGTGGGCATTGTCACGATTTCAGAGACCGAGGCGCACGCTCAGGAAGTGCTTGAGCGCGTCGAGCAGGAGGCTGCACGCCTGCTTGGTGCGGACTTAGCTTCATCGGAGATCGAGTTTCTCTAGCCTGATGAACACGACCCGGGTTGCGAGAATCGCGGAACAACTGATCCACGAGATTAGCGATATCGTTGTCCAGTCAGGCGATCCTCGTCTGGTCACAGTCTCTGTGACCCATGTCAAGGTCTCCTCTGACCTGCAACGCGCTCAGGTGTTCTTTCATCTTCGCCCTGATGGTCCGCCCGCCAAAGAGGTTTTGCGAGCGCTGCACCGGGCGCGCGGCTATTTTCGCCACAGTTTGGCGCAAAGAATGGAGTTGCGGCACACCCCGGAGCTGCTGTTCTTAGAAGACCGGGGCAACAAAAACGCCGAGCGAGTAGAGACCCTTCTCCAACGCATTCGAAAACGCGCCGGTTCTTCGACCGCCCGCATCCTGTTGGTCTCACTACTCTGCGGGGCGGGCAGTGGCATCGGCGGCGGCTTGCCCCAGGAGCGCTACGAAGCCAGCACCTCGGCTATGGGATGTACATATACGGTCACTGCCTACGGCGACCAGCGCCGCCACCTCGCCTCCGCTGTCCAGGCTGCATTTGAAGAGCTCGAGCGGATCGACAATTGGCTGAGCCACTACAAGGCGGATAGCGAATTGAGTCGCGTCAACCGCCTCTCGCCTTCAAGGCCTGAAAAGCTTTCGGGAGAGATGGCAGCGCTCCTGGCCCGGTGTCGAGAGTATAGCCGCTTAAGTGACGGGGGCTTCGACATCACCGTGGGGCCTCTGATGGCACTTTGGGGGTTCGCCGACGGAGCGGGCCGCGTTCCTCACAAAGAAGAGATCCGAAGGGCGCTCCTCAACGTCGGCTATCACCACCTCGTGGTGGATGAGGCGCAACAAACGGTGTACTTTCGCCGACCGGGTGTTCGCCTGGACCCAGGCGGAATCGGCAAGGGCTACGCCGTTGATCGTATGGTTCAAGTCCTGCGCCAGGCCGGCGTCCAAGTCGCTCTCGTCAACGCCTGCAGCAGTAGCTTTTACGGGATGGGATCTCCACCAAGCGAGCCGCGAGGCTGGTATGTCAGAATCCGTGATCCGGATGAACCGGGTTCGAGGTCCGCGGAGGTCCACCTCAAAGACCAATCTCTTTCGACTTCGGGTTCGTACGAGAAGTTTTTCGAGGCCAATGGCAAGCGCTACAGCCATGTCCTCGACCCGCGCACGGGGATGGCACTCACAGGCGCCCAATCCGTCTCGGTCGTCGCCCCGTCCAGTCTCGACAGCGAGGCTTGGGCCACCGGCCTGTTGGTCAACGGCCTGAAGTGGACAAAATTCCACAAGCCCGAAGACCTACGGGTACACATGTGCCTGGATGGCGGTTTCTGCGGCTGGCTTTAGGAGCCGGGGCTCGGTGGGGGAGGTCGCTACTGGCCGCAAAGACTTTCAGGAGCAGCGCCCGAGAGTCTCAAGCGGGATCTCCACTATTGCGCGGCGGCGTTGTTAACTAGACTCCTCATCTTGCTGAAGATGATGCTGATGCTGTCTGCTATCGGCGGCAGAAGCGCTCCGGCTGCTACGGCAATGAACCCAGCTAACAGTGCGTACTCCACCATATCCTGTGCCCGTTCATCGCGACTGAGAGCGTGTATAAACCGATACATCTTGGCCATAGTTCTTTCTCCTCTCTCGCTAATTAAGGACATATGCTAATCCCCCCGCCCTTAAGCATCTCTCATTGCATACGTCCTTGCCAATTACCTAGAGGTGCCTTTTTTGTTCTCTCGCGGCTGGTACAGTGGTACCGGTACTTGTTTGGTCCCCAAGGGGCATCACAAATCCTAACGAAATCAACCACATATCTCCGACTAAGTGACCCGACCCGCCGGACCTGCGGTAACCGGCGCAAGGCGAGGTAGTAAGGTAAACAGCCAAGAACTGTCCAAAAATCCCCTAGCATGACGACGAAACCGAAGCCGGCGATCAGCCGAAGAGCGCCGGCATACTTAGTCGGCCTCGTGGGGTCTTTCGCCACCTACCTCCTCCCGGTATTCGGGAGACACTTCACCCATCGTCCGTGGGGACCGCTGCTGCTCGAGGAGATCGATAGGTATCCCGGCGGCCCCGCGGCGGGCTGGTTCGCCGGGGACCTAGCCCTTGCGCTGGTTCTGCAGGTTGTGGCTGCGCTGCTGTTGTACTGGCTCGTTCGCCGACCGAACTGGCCGGCCTTCATGGCCCTGGTCGCCTCCGTCCCGGTTTTTGTCGTTACATTGAACGTAGCGCACGGAGGACGGTTTCCTCCCCCTTTTCCCATCGAAGCCGAGAGTGCCCGGGAACAAGCCGATTGGGAAGCCGAATGTACGCTGTCCGGCTACAAAGTCTCACCCGCGGCGCGGCCCCTGAACATGTCGCTCGAAAAAGCGGGACAGGCTTGGCTTCGCCGGCCGGGCGGGGATGAGTACGCCCTTCTGCAAATGCCTGGCTGCGAAGTCACCGAGGTGAGCTTCGACATCGGCGAGTATCCGCACATCGCTTACGGTGCCGAGAACGGTCGAATGCTTTACGTTACGAAGACGCGGCCTGACTGGCGCACGTCATGGTGGTATTGGCCCGGTCCCGGAAGCGAGCTGCGGCCGCTTGCCTGGCCTCGGCAGCCTGACGGGAACCCGCCGGTCCTCTCAGATGAAGGAGAGTGGGTGGGCTGGCTCGAGCTTCCCCACAGCGAGTCGGAGAAGACCTTTCCGAGAGTTGTCATGCGATCCCTGCCAACCGGCGAAGAGATGACGGCAGATTTCGAGTCTCTGGACAATACCTACCTCTCTTACCGTTTGCTCGGCTTCAACGTGGATCAGCAGGAGATCATGCTGCAGAGAGGCCTCTACGAGTTTCTGGGCCTGGATCTCGAGGGTAACCTCCTCTGGGGCCCTGTCGCTCCCCAGGGTGCTGCGGCACTCGACCGTCAGTTTCGACGAGTCGCCGACGGTTGGGTGGCCTGGGGAGAATCCGACGAAGATGGTTCGGACGCCATCGTTTGGACCATGCGCGCGGAATCAGGGAGCCACCAGGATCTAAGGGGGCGGAAAATCCATTCGGTCGCGGTCGACCCCGAGGGGCGATTGATCGCGGTTAGCACCTCCTGCACCTATTGCGAACACGATGTGGTCCGCGATGCGGTCTACATTTTCCGAGTTTCGGATGGTGACGAAGTGTTTCGCCGGCACTTGGGGCACGAGAAGCGGTTCCTGCAGATACAGTTCTTGGGAACGGAGTTCTTCGCCTATCCGGAAGGCGGCGCGTTGCGAGTGCTTCGGGTTCCGGAGGCGGCGACCGCTAAAAGCAACTGAATTTATCGGAGCTCTTGTGTTATTGTGGCCACGGTTTTGTCCCCGTGTCTAGCCATAAAGCCGGATCATCTCTCAGGTCTTAGACCTGGCCTGGGACGATTTAATTCCGTGGAGGGCAACGTAATTCATGAGATCTAGACGGTCAGTAACCCCCAGTTTTTCAACAGCGCGGCTGATGTAGCCCGCCACTACCGGCTCTGTCGTTTCGAGTTTTTCGGCGATTTCTGCGTTTGTAAAGCCCTGGGACGCCAAATGGGCGGACAGACGTTCCTTCAGCGTAAGAGGCTCGCCTCGCGGGAGGTCATCAAACGGATCCATAGCTACGCTATCTGATTTACGATATGGCGACAAAGACACAATGGGGATAAAACAGTGTCTTTGTTCTGAAATCGGAACAGTAAGGGACAAGAGCGGAGACCCAATTCGAGCCAGATGTCGTACGGGATCCCGTCCCCCCAGCTGGGTATTTTCGGCAGTTAGGCGATCATGATGAGGACGATCGTCGCCCTCGGCCCACGGTGTTAACTGAGGCTCTCGCGGCTTCTCGGTTTTCCGTAGGGACCGACAAAGTCGTAGGTCTGGGCCAAAACGGCGACGCAGCAACGCGCTCCCGGGATTTTCGGGACTTGCCGGTTGATCAGGCGGTCCACTGTGGTCGGAAAGGAAAAGGCCCCCTACCCCTCGCCCCACTTCATTTTGCTGCGGAGGACTTGGAAGAACCGTACCCGTTGAGGCTGGATAACCTTCACGCTGTGATCGGCTCGGCGAGCGCGAATACGATCGAGCTGCTCGAGGGCGATGCCCACCTGGCCGTCGACCGTTAGGTAGGCATCCTCTCCGCGGCGAAGAACCGCCTCGACCGTCGAGCCTTCCGACACCAGCACGGGACGATTGGTCAACGTGTGCGGACAGATGGGAGTCACGCAGATAGCCGAGACGGAGGGCAACATGACGGGACCGCCCGCCGAAAGCGAATAGGCGGTGGACCCCGTTGGGGTCGAGATGACAAGACCGTCCGCGCGATAGCTGCAAACGAAATCCCCGTCGACAAAGGCGTCGAGCTCGAGCAATCGGGCCACAGCGGCCTTGTTGATCACGACATCGTTGAGGGCATTGTAGGTTCCGACGGACTCGCTGCCCCGAACGATTTCAGCTTCGAGCACCGATCGGGACTGAACGGAGTAGTCGCCGGCGAGGACACGCTCTAAGTGCGGTACGAGCTCTTCCGGGCCGGTCGTCATCATGAAACCCAGTCCACCAAGGTTCACCGCCAGGATCGGCGTTTCACGCGCCCCGACGGCTCGCGCGGCCGACAAAAGCGTCCCGTCCCCTCCGAGCACGATCATTAAGTCGAAGCCTTCGGGCAACTCTTCGCGCCGAAAACCTCCATCGCGGCCCAGATGGCTCGCGGTCTCGACGTCGTATCGCGCCTCCACACCGTGCCCGTCGAGCCAGGCGAGTAGCTTTGTTAGGAGCGGGGGAATGTCTTCCCTACCTGGCTTTGACACGATTCCGACTCTGCGAATCATCTCAACTCAGCCTTCCCTGCGCGTGGAGAAGAAACTCCTGGTTGCCCTCAGCCCCCAGAATCGGGCTCGCCATTTCTTCGAATTGACCGAATCCGCAATCCTCTAGAGCCTGCCGGACCTTTCCTACCGCTTGCTGATGCAGTGCAGGGTCACGAACGATTCCGCCCTTGCCGACGTCTGCTTTGCCAACCTCAAACTGCGGCTTGACCAGCACGATCACTTCGCCGTTGGGCTTGAGCAAAGGGGCCACTGCGGGGACGATTAGCGTAGCAGAAATGAAGCTCACATCACAGCAGGCCAGGTCGATCGCTTCGGGAACGATCTCGCTGGTTAGATAGCGAGCATTGATGCCTTCACGGATGACAACCCGGGGATCCCGGCGAATGTTCCAGTGCAGCTGCCCCTTGCCGACGTCGATGGCGTATACCTTCGGAGCGCCCCTCTGGAGCAGGCAGTCGGTGAAGCCACCGGTCGAGGCGCCGACATCCAAGCAGATTCTCTCTGTGACTTCGACGGAAAACTCTTCCAAAGCCGCTTCCAGCTTCGCCCCAGCGCGACTGACATATTTAGGAGTCCCGCCGAGCAATCGAATGCGAGCTTCCATTGCAACTTGGTGGCCTGGCTTGGTGACCTTCTGCTCGTCGGCAAGGACTTCCCCCGCCATAACGATAGCCTGCGCCTTTTCCCGAGACTCAACAAGTCCCCGATCGACCAACAGCCGATCGATGCGCACACGGGATTTCATGCCGTCCGATTCACGATCTTGTCGGCAATTTGGCGCAATCTGAGGGCCCGGTCGCCGAAGGAGTCGAGCTCATCGCACGCGAGTGTGAAGTACTTCATCGCGCGCTTGCGGGACTCGTCGACGCCGTAGAGCGCCGGGAACGTCGCCTTCTGTTGCGCGGCATCTTTGCCGACCGTTTTGCCCAGCGTCTTCGAAGTAGAAACAACATCAAGAATGTCATCGGCGATCTGAAAAGCCAGTCCGATACGCTCGCCGTAGCGGCTCAGCGACTCGTACTCATCCTTGGGAGCGCCGGCATAGATAGCACCCAAACGAACGGAGCCGCGAATCAGGGCTCCGGTTTTCGAGTGATGAATGTAGTGGAGCTGTTCCTCTTCGACCGGCTTGCCTTCCGCTTCGAGGTCGGCTACTTGTCCGCCGATCATTCCGCCCACCGTGCCCGCCGCGCGCGAAAGCTCCTGCGCGATGTGGGCTTTTCGGTCCGGCCCGATGCCGTTCATCTCGGAGAGCACTTGAAAGGCGAGCGTCAGCAGCGCGTCACCGGCCAAGATGGCCGTGGCCTCGCCAAACGCTTTGTGGCAGGTCGGTTTGCCTCGCCGGTAGTCGTCGTCGTCGAGGGCCGGAAGGTCGTCGTGGATCAGCGAGTAAGTGTGGATCAGCTCGACCGCGCAGGCTGCGGACTCTATCCCCGAAACGGTTCCGCCCACGGTTTCAGCGCTGGCGATCGCGAGGAGTGGCCGAATCCGCTTGCCCCCGGCGAACACACTGTGGCGCATCGCCCGGTGGATCGTTTGCGGGTAGTCAGTTTCGTCAGGAAGGAGCCGGTCAAGAGTTCGGTTTACCCGCTCGCGGTGTTCGGAAAGATACTCGTCGAGCGTCACGCTTCGGGTTCACCGTCGTCGACGTTGAAGGGTTTTGCTTCGACCCGCCCATGCTTCTTGAGCAGGATTTCCACTTTCCCTTCGGCCTCCTGCAACTGTTTTCGGCAGGCTTCGCTCAACCGCACGCCTTTTTCAAAGAGCTCCAAAGATTTTTCAAGGGGCAAGTCCCCATCCTCTAGCTGTTTGACGATCTTTTCGAGCTGGTCGAGTCCCTCCTCGAACGCCGGTACCTTGGTTTGCTTTTCGGACTTCTTCTCGGGCATGTAGTGCTATTGTAGGCGTCGCATCGCGCTTCTGCCAACGGCGCGGTTAGCCACGGGGTTGCCCGCCGAACTCCCAGCGTCGGCCCGCGGGCTCGCGCCTGCGGCTCTGTTTGGTAAAAGCGGGTTTGGTTCCGAGGGCGACAGGGTACGGATGGGGACAGGCAACCAAGCAAACCTCGTCCGCCCCCACGAAGGTGGATCAGGTTTTCGCGTGTCGGACCCCCGAACGTAGAACCGTCCGGGGTGCCTGTCCCCGTTTTCGCGAGGGCTTGTCTCGCCGGTAGTCTTACATCTGCCGCAGCTCCTCGACAGCCGCCTTCAACGCCAGCTCGTAGACGGCCAGATCGGCTCCCCAGGAAATGACGTTGAATCCGAGATCGATCCATTCTTTCGCCTGGCTGGGGTTCATAGGTTGGGCCGCAGCGGCCTTTCCGTGACGCTTGGCGGCTGCGGTTATCGTTCGGAGTGCCTCGATAAATCTCGGATGCTGATATTCGGCAACGATGCCCATAGAGTGCGAAAGATCCTGTTGGCCAAGAAAGAGAACGTCGACACCGTCGAGCGCCGCGATGGCGTCCACGTTATCGAGACCCGTCTGGGTTTCGATTTGGCACATCACGAGGTTGTTTTTATTCGCCTCGGGCATGTACTCGGCCGGCGACGTATAGACGTAGTCCGTCACGGCCAACCCGATGGCGAGGCCGCGGCGGCCTTCGGGGGGATAGCGGGCTGCTTCGACAGCTCGTTGCGCTTGCTCGGGCGTCTCGACCCGCGGCACCATGATTCCCAGCGCTCCGGCGTCAAGCGCGCGGGCGATGAAGTGGTATTCGGTGTCGGGAATCCGCACCATCGGTGTCACCGGAGTTGCTCTGAACCAGGCCACCAGGTCCGCCACCGTCTCGATGCCGATGGCACTGTGCTCCATGTCGATGATCACGAAGTCAACTCCAGCGGCTTCGGTGATCTTGGCAACTCCACGGGTGGCGAATTCGCTGATCATGTGCCCAATGGGAATCTTCCCTTCGGCACGCAGCTGCCGGATGCGGTTTATCCTCATTGCTTCCTCCAAGCTGCCAGTTTGGCCTTCATTCCCGGGCGATCGGCGACTTTCGGGTTGGCTAAGAAAGGCGGCAACCTGCCTTCATATATCGCCCGAACGTTTTCGCATGCCTCTAGGCTGACGTCCCGAATACACTCTCGCGTGGTCGCGATGGAGTGGGGCGTCAAGACGACGTTATCAAGCTGGAATAGGGGGTTGTCCGCCGGGGTAGGTTCCTGTTCGAAAACATCCAAGCCGGCGCCGGCGATACGCTGCCCTTGAAGTACGTCAATCAGCGCCGCCTCGTTGACTACAGGCCCACGGCAGGTGTTGACGAGATAGGCCGAGGGTTTCATCAGGGCGAGTTCGTGGGCGCCGATCAAGCCCCGCGTTTCCGTGTTGAGCGGCGTGTTGACGGCTACGAAGTCGCTTTCTCGCATGACGGTGTCGAGGTCCACTAACTCGACCCCCAACTCGGCTGCTTGATCGGTCGAAACGTAGGGGTCATGCCCCAATAGCCGGCCGAAGCCGAGACCTCGTGCCATCCGGAACATCTCACTCGCTATGCCGCCGACGCCAACCGAGCCGAGTGTATAGCCCCGGATCGAAACCGCCTCGCCATGGCGGCCTTCTCGCCAACGGCCGGCCCGTGTGTCTTGATCCAGCCGCCGGATGTTTTTCGCCAGCGCGAAGATAAGTGCCATGATACCTTCGGCCACGTGCCGTCGAACGCCCAGCGCCGTCAACGTCACTGCAACGTTTGCCTCGGTGGAAGCCTCGATGTCGATTCGGTCGAAACCAACGCCCCAACGCGAGATGCAGGCCAGCCGCTTTGTACCGCGGAAACTTTCCACAGGAAAACGGTGAGTGAAGACGACGACTGCGTCATATTGGTTGAGGACATCGGGAATCGCAGTGTTGCCGTGATCCTCCATGTAGTCGCATTCCAGGCCTGGGAGGGGATCAAGAACCTCGGCGGCAGCCTGCCGGAAACCTTCGGCGGCGACTGCCTCCCAGTCGGAGTTGATGCCTACGCGAAATGGTCTTTCCATGTGGGATTGTCGTAGCCGGGTGAGAAAGCACCCAGAATCGTTTCAGGAAGAGTCGTTATTGTACACTGCGTCCGCAGTTGACGTGCAATGGTCCGTTTACCCGTGCCGCGCGATATGCGATCGTTACGCATAGGAAGGTCAAAAGTGCGTAGGAAACTGTCATCGTGAAGCTCCCCGCGTTCTATCCCATCATCGACATGTTGTTGTTGGACAAAGCCGGAATAGCGCCCGAGAAAATGGCTGAGGCGCTGGCCAAAGCGGGCGTCGAAATGGCGCAATTCCGTCACAAAAACCCGTTTACGCGCGAGGTCTTCGCCCAGGCTCAAAGAGTTGGGCGAATTTTGCAGGACGCCGGTGTCACCTACGTTATCAACGACCGGGCTGACGTGGCAAAGATGCTTGGAGCCGACGGCGTCCACGTTGGGCAGGACGATCTCTTTCCCGACAGGGTTCGCTCGATCGTCGGAAGCGCAGCCATCATCGGCTTTTCGACACACAACGAGGACCAGCTGCGCGCAGGCGACCAGGAGCCGGTGAACTACCTCGCCATCGGGCCGATCTTCCGAACTGCCTCGAAAGAAAACCCCGATCCCACGTTGGGGCTGACGGAATTAGCGCGTTTTCGTCCCTTAACGACGAAACCGCTCGTGGCGATCGGCGGGATTACCCGCACCAACGCTCGCCAGGTGTTAGAGGCAGGGGCCGATTCGGTTGCAGTCATTTCGGACTTGATTGCGCCCCCGGACGAGCTGGCCGCGAGGATTGCCGGCTGGGTGGAAGCTGTCAGCTAGCGATTGGTTTTTCCCCTAACCGGACCGAACCCTGTAGCCTGCCTGCTAGAATTCGGCATGCCTATCATTGATATCACCATCCTCGAAGGTCGCCCCTACGAAAAGAAGCGCGCTCTGATCAAGGAAGTCACCGAGGCTGCCATTCGGACACTGGACGCACGGCCGGAAACGGTGCGCGTGATCGTGCGGGAAGTGCACCCGTCGCACTTCGCTGTTGCGGGCGAGCCGAAGGGTCCGCCGGCGGAGTAATTGCGAGTCCTGCACTACGGGTCCTAACCGGGTTACCACCGCCCCATACGTAAATAGGAATCCCAGCTCGGCACCTGAGAGCCCGGGTCACAGGAGAGCTCCCTCTCAGACCGACTTCTAACGGTGGGGCATGTCAAGCGCCGGTCCGGCAGCCTACCATGGTTTTCCTGAAGGGCTCTTGTTATCGGTTGGGACGGTGCGGAGCAACGCCCTTCGGCGGCACCGTAATCGGTGAATCACCCTGCCGAACTCGATATCACGGTCAGGTTCGGGAGACTGGCCCCGCATCAGACCATCAGGAAATCCAACGGGGTGCTGCCGTCGCGCACCAGCTTGACCGGTCGGCCGATGTTGCTTAGATACTCCTTGTGGTAATCGATGCCGAGTTTCTTGTAGATGGCAGCGATGAGGTTGGGGACTTCGACCGGATCGTCCTTGACAAACATGCCGTCTTCGTCCGACGCCCCTAGTACGCGTCCGCCGGTGATGCCACCGCCTGCCATGGACAGAGAGAATACGTTGGGCCAGTGGTCACGGCCGGCGTTGTTGTTGATCTCGGGGGTGCGCCCGAACTCGCCCGTGACGATGACGATCGTGGAGTCAAGCATGCCGCGCTGGTGCAGGTCCTCGAGCAGAGTCGCGTAGGCGCGGTCGAGTTCCGGGAGGAATTCGTTTGCCAGGAATCGGAAAACACCGCCATGATGATCCCACGTGTTGAACCCACGGGAGATCGTAACGAAGCGCACTCCCGACTCAACCAGTCGCCGCGCCAGCAACGCCCCTTGGCCCAACGACGTGCGTCCGTATTTCTCCCGAAGGCTCTCCGGCTCTTCAGCAATCGCAAACGCCTTCTTCGCTCTTTCCGACCGCATCAGATCAAAAGACGTTTGATAGTAGGAGTCCATTGTCTCCGAGATACCGGTCGTGTCCATGCGCCGGAACTTTTCATCGAGCAACGAGAGCAGTGATCGGCGGTGGTCGACGCGGCTCCAATCCACGCCCATCGGTAGATTCATATCCCGTACTTGGTAGTTTTCCTCGTTAGGGTTACCGGCACTGAATGGGTTGTAACGAGGCCCCAAAAACCCGGCCTTCTCCCAGTTCCCGGTGGGAGCGGGAATGGTGATGACCGGGGGCAGTTCGTTTCGGGGGCCAAGCTCCTTGGCCACAACCGTCTGCATTGCCGGATAGTTAATGGTCGGCAACGGATCGTGACCGCTCAGGACGAGACCGGAAGCCGCCTCATGGGCGGCCTGTTTGTGGGTCATGGAACGGATGATCACGTACTTGTCGGCGTGCCGCGCCGTACGCGGAAGATGCTCGCAAAGCTCAATGCCGGAGACGTTGGTGGGGATCCTCTTGAACTGGCTGCGATAGCGCGAATCGATATCCGGCTTGGGGTCGAAGCTATCGAGATGACTGATTCCTCCACTCAGCCACAAGTGAATGATGGAGATATCCTTGTTGGGGGTATCTTGGGCAGGCGACTGCGCCCGCAGGCGCAGAATGTCAGCGTAGGTCATGAACCCGAAAAGACTCAGAGAGCCTAACTTGATGAATGCTCTACGGTCGAAATGTTCCATGGGTCACGTCGCTAATGATTGAACAGGAACTCTTTCGAATTAAAGATTCCCCAAAGCGTGTCCTCGAAGGCCCGGCGGCGAGCACCGGGCCCCTCGGCGCGAATCGGCGCGAGTGTTAGCGAAAGTTCAGCTTCGGTCGGAGGCCGGACCAAAGTCGCTAGAAAAAGCCTCTTCACAATCTCACCATCGTGCAGGGAGCCGTCTGCCATCCAACGATCGAGAGTCCCATCTTTCGCGGTTATCTTCCTATTGATTGTATCCCCGCTGATCAGGTGCATGGTTTGCACAATGCTCGGCTGACTTTCCCGCTCAGCGATCTTGTCCCTATCGTTCGGCCGCCCGAACGTCTCCAAAAAGTAAGTGGGCGCCCCGGCCGGAATGGTCATCGCCCGCGTTCCGGGGATAAAAGCACGGTACTCCTCGGGAACGCCGGTCACTTGCGACAAGGCATCGACCAACTGCTCAGCTAGGAGGCGCTTGACATAGTAACGAGCGTAGTTGAGGTGGTCGGTGCGGTTGGTGTCGTTGGGTTCGCCCGAAAGTTGGTAGACGCGCGAATTGAGAATGAGTCGTATGGTGTGCCGAAGGCTATAGCCGTGATCAACGAAGTCTTTGGCCAGAGCATCGAGCAAGACCTCGTTGGTGGGCGGGTTCGTTATCCGAAAGTCGTCCACCGGTTCCACAATGCCTCGGCCGAAGTGGTGCTTCCATAAACGGTTGACGATATTGTGGGCAAACCACGGGTTTTGAGGTGAAGTGACCCAGGCAGCCAGCTTCTCGCGGATGTCTTCGTCCGGTCCCTCGGTCTCCGTCGGTCCGTCCAGATATTTCGGCTTCACCGGCTCCTTTGTTTTCGGATGTACGACTTCTCCCTGATCCTTCAGGAAAATTTCGGTTTCGTCTCCCTGGTAGGTGTCCTTTTCGGCCATACGCGCAAAGAACGCCGCGAAGCCCCAAAAATCATCCTGCTTCCATCTCTCCCAGGGGTGATCGTGGCAGCGCGCACATTCCACTCGGACCCCGAGAAAAACTTGGCTGATGTTAGTCGCGAGATTCTCCGGTTCTGCGTTTTCGGTGATGTAGTAGAAATTCGCCGTCGGGTTGAACCACAGGTTCCCGGTAGCCGTGATAAGCTCCGTGGCGAATTCATTGTAGGGTTTGTCTTCACGGATGGCTTCCCGGATCCAGTCATAAAACAGACGGCTGCCCTTCACCCCCTGATCGATGAATCCAACTCGGAAGAGGTCACAGAACCTGGTTGCCCACAGCTCCGCAAACTCGGGTCGCTCTAAGAGCTGACCAATCAGCTTGGAGCGCTTTTGCGGGTCGTCGGAGGCGAGAAACTCTTCCGTTTCCTCTAGAGTCGGAAGCACGCCGACGGTGTCGAGGTATACGCGCCGCAAGAACTCGTTGTCCGTGCTGAGACCTGACGGGATTACATTCAGCCGCCGAAGCTTGGAGAACACGAACTCGTCAATGAAGTTATGGCGCGCGATTTTCGGATAGTTCCGCATCGGCGGTTCGGCGACCACCTCAATTCGAGCCGCCACAGCCTTACCAAGCGTCCGCACCATGATGGCGGTCTCACCGGCCCGCAAGCTTGTGATTTCGCCTTGGCGACTGACCTCGACGACCGACTCGTCGTTGACGTTGTACTGCACCTTCCGAGTGATGTCCTGCCGTGACCCATCGGTATAGCCTCCCATCGCCAATAGCCGTGCCTTGGAGCCGATCCCGATAAGTGTGATTTTTTGCGGCTCGACCCTCAGCGACTCAAGGCGAGGAGAGTTGGGACTGTCAAAAGTGGCCCCTTCTTCGATCCACTCCAATATGGCTGCGTATTCGAGCGACTCCACCTCGAAACGTACACCGCCGCCGTGGGCCATTTGAAAAGTCGGCTTGCGCAGAATGAGGCTTTGTTCAGGTTCATCGCGATCGATCCGGCGACCGTCACTAGCCTGGGTGATGGCAACGTAGTCAAGGTCGGGGTCATATCCGAATAGCGAAAGCTTGAAACCATTCTTTCCACGGATGGAGCCGTGGCAATTGGACCCCGCACAACCTGACTTGGTCAATATGGGAACGACGTCTCGCAGAAAGCTGACCCTCGGTCCATCCACGGCGAAGGCCGCGGTCGATAACCAAAGAGCCAAAACCAAGACCCGCATCAGTTTTTCTCGGCACCCGCAATCGTCAGCTCAATCGGCGGCGAACTCGTTCTGCCGGCTTGCAAAATCAGGGGGTACTTGCCGGGCGCGGCTGTTTCCGAGACTTTCACGAGAAGATCCGCAAGGGGCGTGCCGGGCGGTATGGTGCCGTTCTCTATGGTTACGCCACTTGGGAGCGAGTGCGGCGTTAATGCGATCGCGCCATCGGACCCGGCGAACCGAGTGGCGATCACTTTCAGTCGTCCGATTTTTCCCGGCGCTACAGAAAGGTTTTCCGGCGTCTCAAGGATCAGTGGAGGGAGATCCGTCACCGCCGCCAGTAGTTCCTGGTCCGTGGTTGGACCGTAGATCTTACCTACGGAACCCCAGCGAAAGAGAATCTCGGCTTCCCGCTCGACTACTTTGCCGCGGGACTCTCCGCGTGCGCGAACGCGGATCGGATGGAAGCCTCCGGGGGCATCATTGGCTACCCTGAGGCGCAACTCGACGTTCGTGCCGTCCATCCACATGTCTTCCGCACAGGTGCCCTTATACGGCGTGTTCTTCGGTTCGGCTACGCCTTTCTCTGCCTGAACCCCCAGCGGTAGGTTTTCAATCCAGACATCCACTGGCGCGTCCCATCCACCTAGGCGCTTCACACGGACCACCAGGTTGTTTGTTTTACCCCGGAACAACGTCGGGCTTGGGTTAAGGGCCATCAGCTCGAAATCAGGTTCGACGGTCTCGATTACGAGCCGATAGACGTAGTCTGGATGACCGCGCACGGCTGAGTCGCGGATCATGACGATGTATCGCCCCGCTTGATCGAACTCGTGGACCAGATAGGGATCCAAATCCGGCATTTCCTTGGCGTTGTTCGGCGCCGGCTCGTCTTGGTAGGCAAGCCGCCGGCCGTCGAGATCGTAGATAAACAGAGCCGCGTCCAAAAGGTAACCGAGCTGCATCGAGTCTACTCGAAATGCGAGCCGTTGGCCCGCCTCCGCGTCAAAGGCGAAGAAGTCCGCCGCCTTGCGCTTCTCCAAGATCCCGCTGATGCCAACCGGAAGCTCGATCTGCTGGGGATCGGCTCGAACGCGTGCCGAGGAAGAAAGCTGCTCATCCACATCGGAGATCACAATGGGCAGCGGCAGGGGAGACTCGACGCTGTCGGCAAGCGCACGTAGAAAGTAGCGCCCCGGTGTTAGGTCAGCCGGGACGGACATCCGGAAACGCAGCCGGTCATGGCTCGCTTCGAGTACCTCGCCCTCGGCCAACGAATCCCCGAGCACAACTTTGTGGACGTCAGCCAGGTTGACACCGCTCAGCTCGAATTCCGCTGTCTGTCCCCGGCGCGCCCCCACCGGTAATACCTTACGCATCAGCGGCACCTCGCCAATCATCAGCCGATAGCTTCCGTCAAGTGGGTCCGCAAACGGGAATACCCGACTTGTCCCCACGCGTACAAAGTATTCGCCCCCTTGTTTCGCCGTAAAGGTCAACTGTGGATCTTTGAACATGTAGTAGTCATCGTTATAGTCCAACTCCCTACCGCCCCCATCCAGGATCGCAAGCGACCCGTCAAGCCCCGACGCCGTGCGCGCGGCCATCAAATCGACGATGAGTGTTTGGCCGGCCTCCGCGCGGAACCAAAACAAGTCGTACGCGTAGGCCTCGAGAAAGCCGTCGACGAACGAGGGAGTGGATACCTTCTGCGCGTGGCTGAGATCGTCGTTCGGCTCCACCTCAGCCCGCTGGGAGAGCGACCCCACGTGAAAGACGCCCACGTAACTGCCGCGCGTCGTTCGCAACCGGTAGTCGTGAATCCCCAGCGGTACGGTTTCCCCTACCTTGACGCGCGCCCGGATTTGGTAGAACTCGCTGGAGAGTATGTCGGCTTGGATGTCTTCGCGGGCGAACCGGAGTTGCGTCGCCTCGCTGAGGTTTCTGCCGCGGATCTCTACCTCAACACTCGTACCCCGCTGAGCGCCCGCGGGCATGACCGACTGAACGACGGGAGCCACCTCCGGGAGCGGGGTCTCGCCGGCGGCGGTCGTTGCCAGCACCAAAAGCAGGATGACAAGTGCCACGCAGCTTCCCCCTTTGCGGACGCGCTCGTGCGGCTCCATTGCGGTTTGGCCTTCCGCGCCGTTATCCACGTAACCCCCTTCCGATTCCCTCCCGCGGGCCGCCGTCAAGAAATCCCGAGACTGTCGAGCTAGGACCTCGACTTCGAACTTCATTATCCAACAGTTACTTCGAGTTCTGCGTCTCCCTTTCTCCGCCGCCGTTCGAAGCCGAGCGATGCTGTGTACAAGCGAGGGAACCCTGCCGTGAATGAATAACGCGCTGCTACATAGGGATCGGGCAAGGGGTGGGAAGTTCCTTTCCGGACGCGCGGTACGGCGAAGGCCTGACGCGGGAAAGCGTGTGACTGAGTCGATGATTAACCCGAATCCCGAAGTTTAGAACCAGGCGGGTCAGCCAAGCACTCCAGAAAAAGGACTCATCCTTTCTCACCGCGGTCCTGCGTTAGGCTGCCGGCTCTTCCCATCCCGGCGATCTCCCACCACTTTGGGCCAGGCGGCTTCTCGAGCACCAATGGCTTGAGGAACGCCACGGACTTCGCCAGGCCCTCCTCCACGTCGAAGTACTCACTCTCCATCTCGACTGAGAGCACGTGGTCATAGCCGAGCAGATGCAGCGTCGTGACGAACTCGCGCCAGGCCACCTCGTCATGACCCCAGCCGGACAGCGTATACGTCCAGGGGCGCTCCGTGATCTCCTCCTCGGGGATGGTGGCCATCATGCCGCGCACGCGAACGTTGTGCCGGTGGATCAGAACGTCTTTGGCGTGGACGTGTTGGACCCGCGGACCAAGGTAGCGTAGCGCCTCGATCGGATCAATGCCCTGGTACCACATGTGTGAAATGTCGAAGTTGCAGCCAACGACGGGTCCGAGTTCCTTATGCAACCTCATCAGCGCCACCGGGTTGTGGATCAGATCGCCGCCATGCATTTCGAAACACAACGTTACTCCGTGGTCGTGGGCGATTTTGCCGTGCTCCCGCCAGTAGGGGATCAGGCGCTTCTCCCACTGCCACTCGAGCGTGTCGCGCAAAAAAGGCCACTCAGCGAATGTCACCCAGTTGGGGGCCGTGTCTCCCTCAGCGCCTTCCGGGAGACCCGCCAGCAGCGTCAGCCGCTTGATGCCGGCCAGCTCCATGAGCTTGCAGGTCTGTAGAAACTCGCGCGAGTATTCCTCGGCGACCGCTTTGTCAGGTAACAGCGGTGCGCCGTGGCCCCCGAGCGCACTGATCTCGAGGTCGTGACGGGCGAACGCGTCCAGCCAACGGTCTATTTCGCCCTTGTCCGCGAGGAGTTTCTCAACGTCGCAGAAGTTCCTGCCCCAGAGCCCACACGCTCCGACCTCGATCGCTTGGAAACCCAGGTCGCGAGCATACCGCAAGCCCTCCTCGAACTCGAACTGCATCAGGTTCTGTGAAATCACGCCTAGTTTCAAAGGAAGCTCCTTTCGCGGAGAGACAAGGAATTCGAGTGGGAGATCCTCACTCTACGACAAACTCATGGACATCATACTTCACCATTTCTTGCGGGAGAAAAGTCGTGTACAGGCCTTTGCAAAGCATCGCGATGGCATAGTTGTTCTCCCTTGTGAAAACCCTTTCGGTGCGTGATTCAGCGAATCCAATCATTTTGTACCAGATATTAGCGGCTGGTGTCTCGACCTAGACTGCGTTTCTCAAAGGGGAGCGTAGAGGGGCACTGTACCCGCCCATAAAGGATCGATGTGCGACCCCCTTGGACAATTCGGACTGAAACGGATCGGTGTGGGCGGGAAACTACCTGTCGAGGGCTAGCAGCCCGTGGTGAAAGTCCTTGGTGGCAAAAAATGGTACAGTCACCGATTTTCGTCCGCCAACCCATACTGGAACAAAGCAGTTGCAGAAGCGAAAATTGGATGACAGTCCCGATTTTTTGCCGAACCCAGCTCCTGCGTCAGGCTGCTACTGTGCCATGTAGCGGCGGAATTCGTCCTCGCGGAAACAGTGGGCGGCTGCTGTCTCTGGCGTGATGAGGCCCCTATTGACGAGCTTGGCCAGAGATTCTTCCATCATCCTCATGCCGTCGGAATGGCCGAGACTAAGCTGCGATCGCAGCATGTGGTCTTCCCCTTTGCGGATGATGTGGCTCACTGCGGTGTTCGCTACCAAGATTTCGACAGCGGGGTAGCGACTGCTGCCGTCGGCTCCCGCCACTAGTTGCTGCGAGATGATCGCAAGCAGGGCCAAAGACAACTGCTGCCGGATTTGATTCTGTTGGGCGGCCGGAAACGCGTCCACGATTCGTCCGATGGCTTGAATCGTATCAGCCGTATGCAGTGTAGAAAAAACAAGGTGCCCCGTCTCCGCCGCCGTTACCGCCGCGGCCATCGTTTCCGGATCCCTCATCTCGCCGACGAGGATGACGTCGGGGCTTTGCCGCACGATGCTCCTCAGAGAGCTGGCGAAGTCAACCGCATCGCGCCCAACCTCCATCTGCTCAAATACGGACTGCTGGTTGAGATGGTGGTACTCGATAGGGTCTTCAATCGTGACAATGTGATAAGGGTATTTGGCGTTGATCATTCCGATCAGGGCTGCCAGGGTGGTTGTCTTGCCTGACCCGGTCGGCCCGGTTACCAGGACCAAACCCTGTTTACGCTCGGTGAGCCGCCCCAGCGAAGACGGTAGATTCAACTGTTCAAGCGTGGGGATCTCTTCAGGGAGGAGCCGGATGGCTGCGCCCAATGTGCCCCGCTGGAAGTGAATGTTTGTTCGAAACCTCCCAATACCGTCGCGCACAAAGCTGAAATCAGTGGAGCGTTCTCGTTCGAGTTCCTTGCGGCGCTGCGCGGTCAGCAGCGGTAGCATCAGAGAGCGAATATCATCGTCGCTGAAAGGCCGACCGCTAGGTTGCGTAAGACCACCATTAACGCGCAACACTAAACCCGAGCCGGCCACGAGAATGATGTCGGACGCTTCGTGACGGGTGGCATAGGCCAGCAGCTGGTCGAGTGAAGACAGCGAGGCAGATGGTTCGAGTTGTGGGCCGGCCGGTGTTGGTTCGTCCTCCGGCCCGTCCGTTGCGGGCTTCGGAGACTTGTTGAGCTCGCGAACGATGCTTTCGAGTTCGGTGTTATAGCCGGACATGCTTCTCCTATTGTAACCACTGCCTGGGCGATGGCCCTAAGTAGTTTTTCCTAGTACACGGGAAGCAATGACCTGTTTTTCTTTGGCATGCGCCCAAACCTTTCCGGTGTTATCCCGGCAAGCGAGCGTCAGTTTCTCGTGCACCGGGGGCACTTTGGGCAGGCGCCAGTCGTGATAAGGTAGCCAGTCTACAGTTAGATCCTTGCCAGGAGAACTGTGATCCTCTATGAAGTTCTCAGAGCTTTTGATCGAGACGATCCGACAGAGTGAGATTCCACTTCGTTTTGAACCGGGTGCGGAGGAGTCAGTTGCCGGCCCAGTCATCGAGATGCTCAAAGTCTGGGTTGCCGCTCACGATCCGGAACCGGCCAGTGGTGAATTCGACTACGGTCAGAAGGCGTTGGTCGTCGAACTGCTTCACGAGCTTCACAATCAGACGGACTTGCCAGTCGATGACTGAAGGTTAGGGGGTAAGCCTGACAGAAGTGATCTCCAAAGCCGGATTGCCCAGGGAAGAAAGGCGATTAGCGCCGGACCAGCAAGAGCCCGACCCAGAGCGTCCGCTGGCATGGAGCCGAAATTGTGTTTCCGGTGTCGGGATTATTCATTGAGCCACTTATCGAGGTCGGGGAAAAGCACTTGCTGGATCTCGGGCTAGTCGACGTTTTCCTGCAGCCTGCACCGTACCGACTGTGCTCGATTCGTTGTCAGCAAAGAGCCCAGCGAGGTCGGGGTGGGCCGTCATCATGTTTCCTGCCTCCGCTAGCGCTGGCGCGATCGGCACTCGGGTAGCGACCCGCCGGCATCTCCGGGTGTCCCGGTTCGATCCGCTCGGGATAGATTCCCAACTTGATTTACGATACCGCCAGCGACGACAACCCGTGCACGGCTACGGTCGCAAACGGCGGCCCGGAGGCGAGCGCCAAGGTTTCGACGGAGATCAGACCTTCCACCAGGCCGGTTGGGCTACTCTTCGTTGCCCCATGACTTCTCTCGAGTAGCAAGGAACTCGTCACCGGGATTCCACGTGGGCAGATCGGGTAGTTCGGCTACGCGCCGTCCTATTTCGAAGCCGAAGCGGGCGAGTTGCTCGAGTCCCGAAAAGTCCCATGAGGGATCGAACTCATCCGAGGGCTGGTGGTAGTGGTTGGCGACGTAGGCTTCGCGAGCTTTCTTTCCCGATCCCAGCGGCCGGCCTAGCGAGTCGCCAGTGAGCCGCAGCGAGAAGGCGGGCACGCCGGCTTTCGCCAGGCTGAAGTGGTCCGAGCGGTAGTAATAGCCTTGTTCGGGGTGAGCTTCGGGAAGAATGAACAGCCCGAGTTTCTCAGCGGTCCGCTCTACGAGGCGTTTGATGGTGGTGCGGTCGTAACCCGGCAACGTCACGTCTTGGCTGGGTCCGAGGGGTAGCAGGCCGTCGAAATTGAGGTTCACAGCCGTCATCCCGGCGGGGACTACGGGGTGGCGAGCATAGAATTCCGAGCCCCGCAGACCCCCCTCTTCCGCCGTAACCGCGGCGAAGATGATCGACCGTGAAGGCCGCGGCCTCAGTTGAGCAAAGGCACCAGCCAGCTCCACGATGACGCCGCAGCCGGTGGCGTTGTCGACGGCGCCGTTATAGATGTCGTCCCCCTCGACCGAGACACCCATTCCCAAGTGGTCCCAGTGAGCGGTGTAGAGAACGGCTTCGCTCTTCCGATCCGGATCGCTACCTTCCACGATGCCCAGTACGTTATGAGCGTTGAGGGTCGTAATCCTGCTCGCGATGCGCCCCTGCAAGCGAAGTCCCAGCGCTATAGGCCGGAAGTCGCTCGAATTAGCTAGCTCAAGCAGCTCGGAGAGATTCCCGCCGGTCGAGGCAACAAGCTGCTCACCCACTTCGGCCGTTACCCAGGCAGCGACCGCCAGAGCCGGTTCGCCAGGCTGAAGTCTCACGTAGGGGTTCGCGTGGCCCCAAGAGTTCCGGACCGCCTCCCAGGGATAGCCCGCCGTGTCTGGAGTGTGGATGACAATCGCACCGAGCGCTCCGCGCCGAAGGGCTTCTTCGTACTTGAAAGTCCATCGGCCGTAGTAAGTAAGCGCTTTGCCCCCGAAGAACTTCGGATCATCAGAGGGAGGTTCGTTGGTAAACAACAAGACCACTTTTCCCTTGACGTCCACGCCTTTGTAGTCATCCCATTCATATTCAGGGGCCGAGATTCCATGGCCGACGAATACCACTTCGGCGTTGACGGCTTCGTCGGTCCGCTGCCGTCGATTAACGACGACGAAGTCATCCAGCAGTTTCATCCTGATGGCCGGACCCTGCCGGACCCAAGAGAGTTTCGTCTCCGGGAGTGATTCCACACCAACGAGCGAGACTTTCTGAAAGTAGGTTCCGCCGTCGCCGACCGGCTGCAACCCGGCAAGCGCGAATTGCGTTGCGATGTACTCGGTGGCCAGTACTTCCCCGCGGGTCGCAACGCCGCGGCCCTCGAGCGAGTCACTGGAAAGAAACTTGACGTGAGCGGCGATCCGCTCTCCGCTCATGAACCGGTCCCCCCTGGGCTGGTGGGTGGTCGTTTGGCACGCAGAACCAGACATCGCGAGCAGTACGGCGATGGTCCCTGGCAGCGGTCTCACGGTTTGCTGAGATGGTAGCACGGCGATCGACACAAGCCTTCTTCTTGGGCGGGCTGAGAGTGGAACTTGGAAGGAGGCAACAATGCAGAGAAGTTAACCGCGGCTGAACGTGTCATTTGATTCGGGTGATTCGGGTGATTCGGGAACTAGCAGCCCGTGGTGAAAGTAAAGGTCGCGAAAAATCGGGTACAGCCAGCCAATTCGCCTCAGGCCAAGTGCTTTGTTTCGAGGATCATGACGGGAGGCGAATAGGTGGCAGTCCCCATTTTTCGCTCCCGCACGACTTCTACCACGGGAACTAGGGCAGGGCCCCGCGGTATTGGCGCGGCGTCGCGGGACTGCTTCTGGACCGGGCGCAGCTAGGGATTCGCGGCAATGTAGCGTGCGAAAAACCACGTCTAGCGAAAGGAAAACGCGAGTTTCCGGCCTCTAGCGGGGGTCTAGCGGCCGTTTCGAGGGGGTTTTTGGTAAGAATCGGGGGGGGCACTGCCACTCGCCTGCTTGCGCCTTAAGTCTTTTTGTTCGTGTTATTTAAGGTGCCCCATAGGCGATGATTGGCGGCAGTTGGTGGCAGGAATGGCCGGAGTTTTCGACCCAAATCGGCGATGAGGAGGCGAAGAATCGGGTGCTGGAAGGTGTGAAAAAATGCTGGGACAGTCAGCCCGCAGCGGAAGCTGCGATTGATTCTACGCGACTTCTAGGACGCCGCTTGTGACAGTCCCTGATTTTTTCATATCTTCCAGCCAACATTTTTCGCCCGAGAACCGAGTCCGACGCGCGGAAGATGTTGGCCGACGCCGGGGCGGCCCGCGAGAGGCGCCCCTGGGCGCGGCGTGATAAGGTGCGGCTCCTTTGGTATCGCGCGGAGCCGCCAAAACGGTTTGGGATCGATCCCGTTGTTCTGTGTAACGCGGTCGGTTGATCGGCTCACCGACGGAGGCCATGGGGAGGACTTTATATCCCGGCCGGGGTGCGCCAGTCTGTCGCTCCCTGAAGGACTGGCGCTCTTACGGGGCCAGAATAGCACGGTGGGGGGAGGGTAGATGGTGAAGGCGAGACGATCTTGTTGACGGTTCGCGGGTTAGAAATTTCAAACCCCCGTGACTGGGTTTCGGGAGTGGTGGAAAGGGGAAATCGGCCGTTAAGCCGGCCGATTTTTGCCCCACCCCAGGCCCCGCTCGACCGCTGGGAGCGGCCGAGCGCCGAAAGGAACGACATGCGGGGGCGACCTGCCGTAAAACGGCTTGCCGTGTCGCCATTGCTGGCGACATGAACGTCTTGTTCGTGCGCCCGGCGGCCCGCTGCGTGGTGGAGGTCATTCGCACGCCGGCAAGAATGCCGGCACGGCACGCTGAAAGCGTGCGCCACGCTTCCTGTCCGACATTTCCAAATCTATATCTCCAAGACAGTCCCTAGTGGCCTTTTCTCACCGCCTAACGAGGCCAATTGCGTGAGAAAAGAGGGCTAACACACGGGAAGATTGATTTCGCAACAAGAAGCGGGAAGGACCGTGAGATGCCGTAGCAGCGGCGCGGTGGCGAGCAAGTGTTCGAATTCGACATCAGTGGAGCGCCTTAAGGCGAGCAGCGACCTCTCGATCTCTTCGGTCACGCCGGCGAGCGCCTCGAGTTGCTCGGCACGGTAGAGAGCATCGGCGCCCTGCCACGTCTGGCCATGCCACGCTTGATCAGAGAGGTAGGCCTGCACTAAAGCTACCTGCTGTTCGATCAAGGGGAGATCTTTTGTCTCAAGCCCTCGCAACAAATCACGGGCCGCAGTGCGACATCGATCATAGATTCGCTCATCGCTCGTCATGGATTTCGGCTCCTTCAGCTCCCTGGCCGTCGGTGACGCAGGCACTCTTGGCGACGGACCTTCAAGCAAAACGGCCTCGGTCCGTCACTTCTGCGTTAAACAGCCAAGACTCTTGCGTCCCCAAAGGGCCCTTATCGGAAGCGCGGAGGTGAGTCAGAGGAAATTCTCCTCGGCGGCCGCGGGCCCGTGGCCGCTCGGTCGAAAACGCACCGGTTTTCATCCGCTTGGGTGGGCCGCAGGCCCATCGGACACTCACTTGCGTTCGCGGCTCAGCTTCGCTTGTCGCGAGGGTGTGCGCGAGTAGGAAACGGAGCCAGGAACGTTAGTGACAGGGCCAAGTATACGGGGCGGTCGTGGCGTCATGGCCGCTCGCTCGCGGCTCCGACGCTCTGGAATCAACAGTGGAGCATCCCGAGGCCAGCAACGATCCACTAGAATGGTTTTGGGTATGGCTATGAACAAGAATCGGAAAGGCCGGCTGACTCAACCGTTGGTTCGCGACGAAGGCAGCCTCCGTCCCGCCAGTTGGGACGAGGCTCTGGATCGGGCCGCTGAAGGCTTTCGCTCCGCGGTCGCGAAGCACGGCCCACAAACGTTTGGGATCTTTAGCTGCTCGAAAACGACGAACGAGCTCAACTTCACGTCCCAAAAGTTTGCGCGGGTGGTCATCGGCAGCAACAACATCGACAGCTGCAACCGTACTTGACACGCCCCGAGCGTCGTCGGTCTGGCGACAGTGTTCGGAGCGGGAGGCGGGACCAGTTCCTACCAGGAGGTCGAGGAGACGGACCTCATCATCCTGTGGGGCTCGAACGCCCGCGAGACGCACCCCATCTTCTTCCATCACGTGTTGAAGGGAGTGCATAACGGTGCGAAACTCTACGTGGTCGACCCGCGAAGGACGGGGTCTGCGCAGTGGGCCGACGGTTGGCTGGGCCTCGACGTCGGTAGCGACATCGCTCTCGCCAACGCCATGGGTCGCGAAATCATCGCCGCGGGTCTAACGAATAACGACTTCGTCGAACATGCTACCAGCCGATTCGACGAATACAAGGCGACCGTGAATTCTTACACGCTGGAGTACGCCGAACGGGTTACCGGCGTACCCGCGGACGCGATTCGACACCTGGCCCACGCGTACGCCAAGGCGCCTCGGGCCGAGCTGTGCTGGACGTTAGGTATCACCGAGCATCACAACGCAGTCGACAACGTGCTGGCCTTGATCAGTCTCTCTCTGTTAACGGGTCACGTGGGCCGCTACGGCTCCGGGCTGAATCCTTTGCGCGGGCAAAACAACGTCCAAGGCGGAGGCGACATGGGCGCCATCCCGGACCGTTTCCCGGGTTTTCAGCATGTGGAGAATGACGACCTTCGCGGGAAATTCGAAAAAGCCTGGGGGGTAAAGGTTCCACCCAAACGCGGCCTGCATCTCAGCGGCATGTTCGACGCGATGGAGAGCGGCGATTTCAAGGCGCTGTATGTGATCGGTGAAAACCCGGCCGATTCGGAAGCGGATCAGAACCGGGCGATGAAGCTGCTCAATGGACTGGACGTTCTCGTCGTACAGGACGTGTTGATGACGAACACGGCTGAGATCGCCGACGTCGTTCTGCCGGCCGCCGCGGGTTGGTCAGAGTCAGAGGGAACTGTCACCAGTAGCGAGCGCAAGGTGCAACGTGTCCGCCGCGCCATGGCCCCGCTCCCGGGGTCCCGCGACGATACGGAGATCGTGTTTGAGCTTGCGCGACGGTTGGGTCACGACTGGGGCAAGCCGAACGCCGAGAAGATCTGGGACGAGGTTCGGAGCCTCTCCCCGATGCACGCCGGTATGTCGTACGCGCGTCTCGAGGCGCTGGGGGGAATTCGCTGGCCGTGCTACGACGAGTCGCACCCCGGCGAGCAGTTCCTTCACAGTCGTCTTTGGGAAAGACCCGTAGTCGGCCCGAGAGCGCCGCTTAGTCCGGTCGAGCATGATCCCCCCGTAGACGAGCTCACCGAGGAGTATCCCGTCCGGCTCACTACCGGCCGCCGACTGGATTCCTACAATACGGGCGTACAGACGGCACAGTACCGATCGCCGCTGCGTCGTGGAGAGTCGCTCGATATCTCGCCGGAGGACGGCGAGCGCTACGGTGTTGTGGAAGGGGAGCGCGTGCAGGTGGCTTCCCGCCGCGGTGCAGTGATCGCGCCGGTCCGCTACGACCCGACATTGCGACCGGGGCTGGCGTTTATGACATTCCATTTTCCCGACGAGGTGCAAACCAACCAGTTGACCATCGACGCGGTTGACCCGAAGTCAGGAACCGCCGAATTCAAGGCCACCGCGATCCGGATCGACAAGTTGAGCAATAGCGAGCCGATCCGTGACGGGGAGGCAATGTTGACGGGAGACTAGGTTGGTAGCAGCCCTGGGGGCGCCCGTATTCGGCGCCGGAACACGGATTCCGCAAGGAAGATAACGTAGGGACACCACATTTCGTGCCCGGCACAGACACGGCTGCCTGTGCTTCGCATGCGCCGCTCAGCAGTAGCAGGCTATACGGAGCAACGTTTCTTGGACCTTCACTTCACCGACCACAGACCCACCGACGAAGAAAAAGCGGCTGTTGACGGGGTGCTGGGGCTGCCCGAATCGGGATGGCTGGGAGGTCCGCGGCAGATCGAGACCGAAGGGCGTACGTCCTCGACCGGGCACGCTGCGCGAGCGAATCGTCACCTGTTGCTTCCCGTTCTTCACGGAATCCACTCGCGTTTAGGTTGGATCAGCCCCGGAGCTTTGAACTATGCCTGCCGCCGGCTCAACGTACCGCCGGCGGACGCTTTCGGCGTGGCCGATTTTTACGCACTGTTCTCCGTCAAGCCTCGCCCGCCTCAGGTGGTTCACGTCTGCGACGACATTGCTTGCTTGACGCGCGGAGCCGGAGAGCTCTGCGAAAAACTGGAGCAAACGTTGGGTCCGGCTGGTTCGTCGACTTCCAACGGGAACGCTACCTGGCTGCGAAGCCCTTGCTTGGGCCTCTGCGAGCGCGCGCCCGCAGCCCTCGCCTCGACGGCAGGTGAGCAGCCCTGGGAAAAAGTTCTCGCGCCCACCGATCCAGGGACGGTGACGGCTGCCCTAGCGTCCGCTGACGGCAAGCCGACGACGAATCCCGACGAGTTCAACGCTGCGGTCTCTGTTCCTCAAGCGGGTCAGCCCGAGCTTCGTCTTCTGAAGCGAGTGGGCGTCGTTGATCCCGAGAGCCTTAGTGACTATCAAAATCAGGGCGGCTACCAGGCACTCGAAAAAGCCTTCGAACTGGGTTCGGAGCGCGTCATTCAAGAGGTAACCGATTCCAAACTGCTGGGACGTGGGGGAGCGGCTTTTCCGGCGGGAATCAAGTGGAAGGCAGTCGCCGAGGCCGAAGCTCGTTGCTACACGATCTGCAACGCCGATGAATCCGAGCCCGGGACGTTTAAAGACCGCGTTCTGATGGAAGCAGACCCTTTTGCGGTCGTCGAGGCCATGACGATCGCGGGGACGGCGACCGGCTGCGAGAAGGGTTTTATCTACATCCGCGGTGAATACCCTCTAGCAACTGAGCGAATCGCTCATGCCATTCACCAGGCTCGCGCGGCGGGCCTGCTGGGCGACAGCGTCATGGGACGTGGCGTGAGTTTCGACATCGAAATCCGCCGCGGCGCCGGGGCATACATCTGCGGGGAAGAGACAGCCTTGTTTAATTCCATCGAAGGCTACCGCGGCGAGCCCCGCAACAAGCCGCCGTATCCGACCCAGGCCGGGTTGTTCGGCCGGCCGACCTTGGTGAACAACGTCGAGACGCTAGTGAATGTGTTGCCGATTGTCTTAGAAGGTAGCGCCGCCTTCGCGTCGATGGGGACCGTGCGCTCGACCGGCCCGAAACTCTTCTGTGTCTCCGGACACGTGGCTCGACCCGGAATTTACGAAGCCGAGTTCGGAACGACTCTTCGCGAGGTCATCGAACTTGCCGGAGGCGTTGGCGGAAGTGGACGTCTGCAGGCCATTCTCCTCGGAGGCGCGGCGGGAGCATTCGTCTCGCCCAACGACCTCGACACGCCTTTGACGTTCGAGGGGACGCGGGCCATCGGGGCCACTCTCGGCTCGGCCGTCGTCATGCTTTTCGACGACACAGTTGACTTGAGGAAAATACTGCTGCGGGTCGCCCGCTTTTTTCGGGATGAGTCCTGCGGCCAGTGCGTCCCTTGCCGCGTTGGAACGGTGCGGCAAGAAGAGATGTTGCATCGTCTTGCCGGCGACCGCCCGCTCGGATCGGCGGAACAAGAGCTGGAAATGTTAAAGGAAATCGGCCAAGTGATGCGGGATGCGTCGATCTGCGGGCTGGGCCATACCGCTTCGAGCGCCATCGAATCGGCGCTCGGGAAGTGGAAGGTTTTCGGGGAGCAATGACCGATAACCCCTACCACGTCGTTACCCTAGGAAAGCGGTCCGAACCGGGAGCCAGACAGGAATGAAACCCGAAAACACAGCCACCGACGCCCCCGAACTCCGGATCCCCGTGCCTCGGGGGCCGATCCCGGTCATTCCTTCCAGGAAACCGAAGCCGGAAGTCGAGATCACCATCGACGGGCGAAAGGTCACCGTGCCCGAAGGCTCAACACTGCTCGAGGCCGGTCGCCAACTCGGCATCGACACCCCGACTCTGTGCTATCTCGAAAACCTCACGCCGGTCAACGTGTGCCGGGTCTGCGTTGTCGAGCTTGAAGGCTCGCGAGCACTCGTCCCAGCCTGCTCCCGAAAGGCCGAACCGGGGATGGTCGTTCACACCGACTCCGAGAGAGTTCGGCTGAGTCGGCGTATGGTGTTGGAATTCCTCGCCTCGTCGGTGGATGTCTCCACCGCCCCGGAGTTGCAAGCGTACATGGAGCAGTACGACGCCGAGCCGCAACGCTACGGACCTTCCGCGGCGACCGCCAAGGAGGGGGAACGGGACGCCGCCCGGCCCGGTGATCACGCTACTCCCAACGGCTCCATCGCGGCCACCGTCCATCAACCCACTAAGATCGACAACGAACTCTACATCCGTGACTATTCGAAATGCATCCTCTGCTACAAGTGCGTGGAAGCCTGCGGCGTCGACGCGCAGAACACGTTCGCTATCGCTGTCGCTGGGCGTGGCTTCGACGCTCGCATTTCGACCGAGTACACCGCGCCGCTGCCCGAGTCGGCGTGTGTTTACTGCGGAAACTGCATTGGGGTATGTCCAACGGGTGCGCTGATGTTCAGCAGCGAGCATGAGATGCGCCAGGCCGGCACGTGGGACGAATCTCAGCAAACCACCACCGACACGATCTGTCCCTACTGCGGCGTCGGTTGTACGCTCAGTTTACATACCCAAGACAATAGGATCGTGAAGGTCACCTCGCCCCTCGACGAGGAGGTCACCCACGGTCACCTATGCATCAAGGGCCGTTTCGGCTGGCAGTTCGTGCAGATTCAAGCGGCTGCGGAAGCGCCCGAGTCCAACAGCCCGTAGTCGCGGCAGTGGTCTCGGCCGGCTAAGAGGTCTCAATCTCTGATGGCATACGACGAAACGGTCGCCGACCGAGCGTGCCGGGCGTTGGCCAAACACCCGGGCGTCAGCGAGCGAAAGATGTTTGGCGGCCTGGCCCTCATGCTCAACGGAAACATGTGCTGCGGAGTCATCGGGAAAGACCTCGTCCTACGCCTAGGGGACAAAGGGGTGGCCAGGGCGTTGGCCGAACCACACACGCGCCCCATGGATTTTACCGGCAAACCACTCAAGAGTATGGTCTACGTCAGCCCCGCGGGATACCGGACCGATGACGATTTGCTGGCCTGGGTGAAGCGGGCGGTCGGATTCGTCAAGTCGCTTCCAGAGAAATAGGCACTCCTCGGACGTGCGGCGCCATCCCCTCTTTGTGGCGCGGGCCTCCCGGTGTCTGGGGTCGACACTCGTGTCGAGGCGCGGACAAGCAAGATTGCTTATCCCACCAACCGTGGAGGCAGGGCGTAGCCGGTGTCGACCTCCGGTCGGCCTAGTGCTTACTATCATAAATTAGCGTATGAATGAGAAAGGGGTCGCTGCTGGACGTTAGCCTTGGTCCATTCGAACGGGGCGGCGTTTTTGTTGTGCGCTTGGACGAAGCGGTCGATGGCCTGGCGTACTTCGTAAGGGGAGGTGAAACTGGCCCCGCGCAACGCTCTACGGCTGAGAATACTGAACCAGATCTCGACCTGGTTGAGCCAGGAGGCGTAGGTGGGCGTGTAGTGCAGGTGCACCTTGCGGTGGCGTTTGAGCCAGCGATCACGTTTCGGTTTGTGGGTGTTGAGGTTGTCCAGTACGACGTGCAACTCAAAACCTTGGTAGAGATCGACCAGTTGATTCATGAAGTCAAGAAACTCACGCCGTCTGCGGCGCCGGTAATGCCCGGCCGTGACGTGGCCGGTGGCGACCTCCAGGGCCGCGAACAAGGTCGTTGTGCCGTGGCGCTTGTAGCCGTGCGAGAAACCCGTCAAAGCCTTGCCGTCGGGCAGTCTGAGCCAACCCTGGGCGCGCTCCAGGGCCTGGATGTTGGGCTTCTCGTCGACCGCCAGCACGATGGCGTTGTCAGGCGGGTGCAGATAGAGTCCCACGATGTTGGCGGCTTTACGCGAGAATTCGGGATCGGTGGAGAGGCACCAACTACGCCGCCGGCACAACGAGATGCCGCGCCGACGCAACACGCGCCAGACCTGTTGGTCGCTGACATCGCCCAGCGCCGCGGCCAGCCGTGGAGCCGTCCAGGTCGCCTGTCCGCAAGGCGGCGTGTCGTCCAGCTTTTGCAGAATGCGTTTTTCGGTGTCAGCGTCGTATCGCCGCGGCTTGCCGGGTCGCGTTTCATCCGCCAGACCGGCCAGTCGTTGGCCAGCGAAGCGCGTACGCCACTTCGACACTCGTGCGGCCCGCGTGCCCAACTGGGCGGCGATCTCCCGGTTCGACATCCCTTGCGCCGCCAACAAAATGATCCGGGCTCTGTCCGCCGCACGGCGCTCGCTCTTGTGCGCGCGTCCCCAGCCCTCCAACGTCCGGCGTTCCCCAGTACTGAGTCTGATACGCGTGGCTATTCTTGCCATGCCGCATTGTCTCATACATACGGTTATTTATGATAGTAAGCACTAGCGGGCTTTAGACGCACCCAATAGCCCACCCGGGCCAGCCACCCTACACCATTCTCAGCCTGCCGTCTAAGACTTTCCGACAATCCGGTCGATGATCCTTCCGGGTCGTGGTGAAGAGGCACGTGCGGACAAAGACCCTCCATGAGTCAAATATTCCACCCGAGCACGAATACGATCTCGAGAGTCAGCATCTTCGGGTCCGTCTTCTTCGCCGGCAGTCTGCTTTGGGGATTAGTAAGCGTCAACCGGTCGGACTACCTAACTCAAGTTGCCGTGCCGAGGAATCAGCCGGTCCCTTTCAGCCACAAGCATCACGTTGGCGGTATCGGGCTCGACTGTCGCCACTGTCATACCTCGGTCGAGGAGAGCGCGTTCGCCGGCTTGCCGGCCACGAAGACCTGCATGACGTGCCACTCGCAGGTCTGGTCCGACAGCCCCATGCTGGAGCCTGTGCGGGCGAGCTTCCGGACGGATCAGCCGCTCGAGTGGACCCGCGTTCACGATCTTCCCGACTTCGTCTATTTCAATCACAGCATCCACGTGAAAAAGGGCGTCGGATGCGTGAGCTGCCACGGCCAAGTTGATCAGATGCCCTTGGTATGGAAGCGACAGACGCTTCAGATGGAGTGGTGCCTCGACTGCCACCGCCACCCGGAAGGGCGCCTGCGGCCACCCGAGCAGGTCTTCAACATGAGCTGGCAACCGGAAGAAGACCAGCGCGTGCTTGGGGAAGCGTTGGTCCGCGAAAACAAAATTCGAAACCCGACGAGCTGTTCTGATTGCCACCGATGATGCGCAAAGGGGTAGGCGGAAAAGATTGGGCCGAACTGCGCGCCCGCTTTGGAGCGGCTCGCGGACCCCGTTACTGGCGCAGCCTCGAGGAGATCGCTGAGACCGACGAATTCCAAAAACTGCTCGAGGACGAGTTCTCTTCGCAAGCTTCGGAGTGGAACGACCCCCTCGGGCGGCGCCGCTTTTTGAAGCTGATGGGGGCCTCGCTGGCCCTCGCCGGGGTCAGCTCCTGCACCCGCCAGCCTGTCGAAAAGATTCTCCCTTTCGCGCGAACGGTCGAGGCCACTGTACCGGGCCGGCCGCTCTACTTCGCCAGCGCTGCCTCGTTGGGCGGATTCGCCACCGGGGTGCTCGTCGAAAGCCACATGGGGAGGCCTACCAAGATCGAGGGCAATCCCCGCCACCCGGCCAGCCTGGGAGCGACCGACGCCCTCACACAGGCGTCGATACTGGGCCTCTACGACCCCGATCGCTCCCAAGTCACCACGCGGGCGGGCCAAATCAGTAGCTGGTTGTCTTTCGTCGCCGCTCTGAAACGCGAGGTCGAAGCGCAACGGCTGTCCGGCGGGTCCGGCCTGCGGATTCTCACTCAGACCGTAACATCGCCGACCTTCGCCGGCCAGCTCACGAGCCTGCTTGAGGATTTCCCCGCGGCCCGTTGGCACCAATACGAGCCCACCGCCCGCGACAGCGCCTTCGAAGGCGCCCAAGTGGCCTTCGGAGAACACGTCAACACGGTCTACCACTTCGACCGCGCAGCAGTCGTCGTCTCCCTCGACGGCGACTTTCTTGGAGCAGGGCCCGCAAAACTCCGCTACACCCGCGACTTCACGACGAAACGCGGATCCGGGACGGCAGGCGAGGCCATGAACCGGCTCTACGTCGTGGAGGGCACCCCCTCAATCACGGGTGCCATGGCCGACCATCGGCTTCGGCTGCAGGCCGGCCAAGTAGAGGGCTTCGCGCGCTCGCTTGCGCAGGCGCTGGGAGTCAAGGGGCAGCCGCCGGAACACGAAGCGGCGTCCAGCCCCTGGGGATCGTG
This sequence comes from Bryobacterales bacterium, assembly GCA_965222095.1. GTDB lineage: Bacteria > Acidobacteriota > Terriglobia > Bryobacterales > UBA6623. The sequence continues at coordinate 137,407 of CBDCTD010000001.1, read as the reverse complement.
GATCGCCCCCCTCGTCCACGACCTTCAAGACCATCACGGCTCCGCGATCATCTACCCCGGTGACGAGCAGCCGCCTATCGTTCACGCTCTAGCCCACGCGATGAATCGGGCGCTGGGCGCCGAGGGTCGCACCGTAAGCTGGACCGAACCAGTCGAAGCGCGCCCCGAGAATCAATTCCAATCGCTCGCCGAACTGGCACGCGAGATGGCGGCGGGTGAGGTCGAGGTCCTGCTGATTCTCGGTGGCAACCCGGTTTTCGATGCCCCGGCGGAGCTAGGCTTCGCCCAGCAGCTCGACAAGGTCAAGTTTCGCGCTCACCTGGGCCTCTACGAAGACGAAACCTCGGAGTTGTGTCACTGGCACATTCCGGAGGCACACTACCTGGAATCGTGGAGCGACGCGCGCGCCTACGACGGGACGGCGACCATTGTCCAACCGTTGATCGCGCCGCTCTACGGGGGAAAGACGGCCCACGAATTGCTGGCTGTCGTCGGTGGGGCGCCAGAGCGCTCCCCCTACTCCCTGGTGCGCGCGTTTTGGGAGAACAAAGCGCCCGCTGACGATTTTGAGCTGTTTTGGAAGAACGCTCTCCACGAGGGAGTCATCGAGGGGACCGAGTCTGCCGTCAAATCGCCGCCGCTGAGAGAGGCATTCGAAAAGGTGCGGCCACAGGCGGCGGCCGAATTGTCGACCCTCGCAAACTCAGAGCCCCGTCAACTGGAAATTGTTTTCCGTCCCGACCCCAGCGTCTGGGACGGCCGCTTCGCCAACAATGGCTGGCTGCAGGAGACGCCGAACCCGATCACCAAGCTCACCTGGGACAACCCGGCGCTCATCAGCCCGCTAACAGCCGAACAACTGGGGCTGGCCAACGAAGATGTCATCGAGCTTGCTTTGGACGGCAGGAAAGTCGAAGCCCCTGTCTGGATCACTCCCGGTCAGGCCGACGACTCCGTCACCGTGCATCTCGGCTACGGCCGAACCCGTGCTGGGCGAGTCGCGGAAGGGGCCGGCTTCAACGCCTACGCGATCCGCACCTCGGCTACACGCTGGTCGGCCGCCGGCCTGAGCATCCGCAAGACCGGCAAGCGATACCGGCTGGCAAGCGTGCAGGACCACCACTCGATGGAGGGACGGCACCTGGTTCGCGCCGGCACGCTGGCCGAATTCCAGCAAGATCCCCATTTCGCGCAAAAGCTCGATCACGGCGGCGGACACGAGCTGTCGCTCTACCCGGGCCATGAGTACGAAGGCTACGCCTGGGGCATGTCCATCGACCTCAACCGCTGCATCGGTTGTAACGCCTGCATGGTTGCCTGCCAGGCGGAAAACAACGTCCCCGTCGTCGGAAAGCAAGAAGTCATTCGCGGCCGCGAAATGCATTGGATTCGAGTCGATCGCTATTGGGAAGGCTCGCTCGACGATCCGAAAATTTACTACGAACCGGTCGCCTGCATGCACTGCGAAAGCGCGCCTTGCGAAGTAGTCTGTCCCGTCGGGGCCACGGTGCACAGCGCCGAGGGCCTCAACGACATGGTCTACAACCGTTGCATCGGGACGCGATATTGTTCCAACAACTGCCCCTACAAGGTCCGCCGCTTCAACTTCCTGCAGTATTCCGACTACGAAACGCCCAGCCTCAAACTGTTGCACAACCCCGACGTCACCGTTCGTACGCGGGGGGTGATGGAAAAGTGCACCTACTGCGTCCAGCGCATCAACAGCGCTCGCATCGAAACGGAAAAGCAGGGCCGCAAAATCCACGACGGCGAGGTAACGACGGCCTGCCAATCGGCCTGCCCGGCACAGGCCATTGTCTTCGGCGATATCAATGATCCGAGTAGCCGGGTCGCGCAGTCGAAATCAGACCCCCGCCACTACGGTCTGCTCACCGAGCTGAACACGCAGCCGAGAACCAGCTACCTCGCTCGGCTCACCAACCCGAATCCAGAGCTGGAAATGGACACCGTCGAGCACGGCGATCACGCGCAACGTGGTAGTGGCGGCCCTACTGCGCGCTTCGACCGTCAGCCAGCGAAGGATGCGGGCTAGCGATGCTCGAGGAGAAAACCGCCACGCCCACTTTGGACGCACCCACTCCGGTGATGGAGCCGGGCCACACCTACGGCAGCGTTACCGACAAGATCAGCTCGATCGTCTTAACGCAGCCGACATCTCGAACCTGGTTCATCGGCTTCGGCGTAGCTTTTTCGTTGATGCTGCTGCTGTTTTACTCGATCGGATACTTGCTGCTGAAAGGCATTGGCATTTGGGGGCTCAACATCCCCGTCGGCTGGGGCTTCGCGATCATCAACTTTGTCTGGTGGGTTGGCATCGGCCACGCGGGAACGCTGATCTCGGCCATTCTACTTCTTCTGCGCCAGGACTGGCGGACCTCGATCAACCGCTTCGCCGAAGCGATGACGCTGTTCGCCGTGGCTTGCGCGGGGCTGTACCCGCTACTGCACCTCGGGCGACCGTGGCTGGCCTACTGGATCCTGCCGTACCCAAACACGATGGGCATTTGGCCGCAGTTTCGCAGCCCGTTGCTCTGGGACGTGTTCGCGATCTCGACCTACGCCACGGTATCGCTGTTGTTTTGGTTCATCGGTCTGATCCCCGACCTAGCGACGCTGCGCGATCGCGCCCACAGCCGTGCAGCGCGGATCATCTACGGCGTCTTGGCGATGGGTTGGCGCGGATCGGCGATTCACTGGTACCGCTACGAAACCGCCTATCTACTGCTGGCCGGGCTGGCGACCCCGCTGGTAATCTCGGTCCACACCGTAGTGAGCTTCGATTTCTCCGTGAGCATTGTTCCCGGCTGGCACACCACGGTATTTCCGCCTTATTTCGTGGCGGGAGCGATCTATTCCGGTTTCGCGATGGTGATGACCCTTGCGATTCCCATCCGTAAGTTCTACGGCCTGGAAGACTTCATCACCATGCGCCACCTCAACAACATGGCGAAGGTCATTCTGGCGACGGGCATGATCGTCGGATACGGCTACATGATGGAGACCTTCATCGCTTGGTACAGCGGGAGTACCTACGAGCAATTCATGATCGTGAATCGCATGAAAGGGCCCTACGCTCCGTACTACTGGGCGCTGATTCTCTGTAACATCGTCACGCCGCAAGTGCTCTGGTCCGGACGGGTGCGCCGTAGCGTCCCGGTGCTGTTCGTGATTTCACTCATCGTCAACGTCGGCATGTGGCTGGAGCGCTACGTCATCGTCGTCACCAGCCTGCACCGCGACTTTCTGCCCTCCTCGTGGGGTATGTATTCCGGGACGTTTTGGGATTGGGCGACCTACATCGGCTCGATCGGGCTGTTCCTCACCCTGCTGTTGCTGTTTCTGCGGTTTCTGCCGATGATTTCCATCTTTGAGATGCGCACGTTGGTGCAACCGCCGGAAACAGCCCGAGAACCGTAGGCGAGATGAGATGAACCAGAGCGTAGCAACGCCGACCGGCACGAAAGAACCTCCGATCTGGGGATTAATGGCGGAGTTCCGCTCGCCCGACGAGCTACTGAAAGCCGCCGAGCACAGCTACGAAGAGGGTTACCGCCGCATGGACGCCTACTCGCCGTTCCCTATCGAGGAGCTGGCCGAAGCCCTCGGGTACCGGCGGCGTATTCTGCCCTGGATCGTGCTGGCGGGCGGTGTCGTGGGCTGTCTGGCCGGATTCTCGCTCCAGTATTGGGTGTCGGTGATCGAGCTCCCGATGAACGTCGGCGGACGTCCGCTCAACAGTTGGCCGTCCTTCATCCCGGTCACCTTCGAATGCACCATCCTGGGCGCCGCGCTGTCGGCGGTCTTCGGCATGCTGGCCCTCAATGGCCTGCCGAAACCCTATCACCCGGTGTTTAACGTCGAGCGGTTTGCGCTGGCGAGCCGCGACCGTTTCTTTCTCTCGATCGAAGCTAGAGATCCAAGATTCGACCGCGAAGGCACGGAACAGTTCTTGCAAAGTCTCGAGCCTTATGAGGTGGCGGAAGTTGCGGGCTGAGATGGGACAAACCAGCCTTGCGGGTGCAAAAGAATTAATGCCCGTCGCTGAATCGGGTGGGACAAGACACTGTGCCCGCGGAGAGGCAGACACGTCGGGCCGACTGGCGCGCTCCTCTCACCAAGGATTCGAAGGGGCGGACCACTGTGTCCGCCCGCGGGCCGGCAGCAGAGCCATGTGGTTCACGGCGGCGCTACTTGCACTCCTCGGGTGCCGGCAAGACATGCACGACCAACCACGCTACGAACCTCTCGAGAAGAGTTCCTTCTTTGCCGACGGCCGATCGTCCCGCCTGCAGGTGCCGGGCACCGTCGCCCGAGGGCAGCTTCAGACCGACCGGCACCTCTACCGCGGCCGCCAGGGCGATCAGCTAGCCGCTGAATTTCCCTTTCCCCTTACCAGCGCCGTGCTCGACCGTGGTCGCGAGCGATTCGTCATTTTCTGTTCCCCCTGTCATGGGCGACTCGGCGACGGCGAAGGCATGGTGGCGCAACGGGGCTTTCGCCATCCCCCCTCCTATCACACCGAGCGCCTTCGCAGCGAGCCGGTAGGACATTTCTTCGACGTAATCACGAACGGGATCGGTGCGATGAGTGACTTCTCCGACCGCGTCAACCCGCGCGACCGCTGGGCCATCGTCGCCTACATCCGCGCGCTACAGCTCAGCCAGCACGCCGCGCTCGGGAAGCTGCCCTCCGGGGTGCTCCAGGAGTTCGAACGATCGCAAAAGCCATGAACGCCACAGCGACCCATCACCCGGCCCTCGAGCAACTGCGGCGCCGCGCCTTGCGGGTCGGCCTCGCCGGATCCGCCCTTTGCGCCGCCGGAGCCGCTTTCAACCTCGAACAGTTCATGCAGTCATACCTGCTGGGGTACCTGTTCTGGATCGGGATCGTGCTGGGAAGCTTCGGGTTGATCATGCTGCACCACTTGAGCGGCGGAGGGTGGGGGTTCGTCATTCGCCGCTGCTTGGAGTCGGCGACCCGCACGCTTCCTCTCATGGCTTTGCTGATCTTGCCGCTGCTGGCGCGCCTGCCTGACCTTTACCTTTGGGCCCGGCCCGAGGCACTCGTCCACGACGAGGTGCTGGCGCACAAGGCGGCCTATCTAAACGTTCCCTTCTTTGTGGCGCGAACGCTCCTCTACTTCGCCATCTGGGGAGCTTTGGCTTACTGGCTGAACCGCTGGTCCAGCGAACAGGACCGCTCGCAAAAGGGCGGCCAAGCCCGCCGGCTGGAGGTCATCAGTGGACCTGGATTGGCGTTGATCGGCCTAACGGTAACGTTTGCTTCTGTCGATTGGGTGATGTCGCTGGAACCGCATTGGTTCTCGACCATGTACGGTCTGTTGTTTCTGGTCGGAGACGTCCTCGCCACGCTTGCTTTTGCCATTTGTATCGTGGCGCTAGTCCGCGACCGTCCACCACTCGCGAACCTGGCTTCTCGGGAGCGGTTCCACGACCTCGGCAATCTGTTGCTGGCGTTCGTGATGCTCTGGGCTTACATCTCGTTTTCGCAGTACCTGATCATCTGGTCGGGCAACCTGGCGGAAGAGATCCCTTGGTACCTGCACCGAACGTCGACAAGCTGGTCAACGATCGCCGTGGTGCTCATCGTGTTCCACTTCGCCCTGCCTTTCGTGCTGCTGCTTTCTCGCCGCACCAAGAGGGGGGTAGCCACGCTTGTGACTGTCGCGGTATTGGTGCTCGTCATGCGCCTGGTAGATCTGTTTTGGCATGTGGCACCGGCGTTTCATGAAACTGAGCTGGCGATTCACTGGATGGACCTGCTGGCGCCCTTGGCGATCGGCGGCCTATGGCTCGCCAGCTTCGCCCGGCAACTGAATTCTCGACCCTTGGTCCCGCTCCACCACCTGCGGCTCGCCGAAGCGTCGGAACCGGGAGTCGAACCATGAAAACTGGGGCGCTACATGGACGATAGCTCGCCGAACACCGGGTACGAAACTTCGGACGCTGATCCGAAGCCGATCGTTTGGTTCGGTGTCGCTCTGGCCGCGATGCTGGTCGTAACCATAGCCGCGATGGCGTGGATGTTCGACTACTTCATGGCTCGCGAAAAGCAACTTGACACCTCCGGCTCGCCCCTGGCCGACACTCGAGAGCGGCCCGCGGCACCCGAGCTGCAAGTCACGCCGTCGAGCGACCTGACTCAGCTGCGCGCCCGGGAAGAAGCGCTGCTGAACAGCTACGGGTGGGTTGACCGGCAGGAGGGCCTGGTACGCATCCCGATCGAGCGCGCGATGGAGATGCTGGCCGAGCAGAGTCCGCCTGTCCGATCCAGCGAGGAGAACTTTGGTGGAGAGTAATGCGTAAAACAGCAACACTGCGCCGGCCGGCCAAAGGGTGGCCCGCGGTGGCTTACCAGCTCCCCGCGCTGCTCTGTCTCGCCGCACTTCTGGCCGGCATCGACCCACTAACTGCGCAAACCATCCCGGCGAGTACGATGCCGTCAGCCCTGCGCGGCGTGGGACTCGATCAAAAACTCGGCACGCAGGTTCCACTCGATTTGGGCTTCCGAGACGAACAAGGCGACCCCGTCTCGCTCGAGCGCTATTTCGGCGGCAGACCCGTGATTCTGGCGCTGGTCTACTACGAATGTCCGATGCTCTGCTCGTTGCAGCTCAGTGGTCTCGTGCGTAGCCTGCGGGCGCTTACTCTGAATCCCGTCGAAGACTTCGAGGTCGTCACCATAAGTTTCGATCCCGGCGAAACCCCGGCTGTCGCCACGCAAAAAAAGGCGGCCTACCTCGAGCGGTACGCCCGCGCCGGAGCCGAAGCAGGATGGCACTTTCTGACCGGCGCCGAGGAATCCATCCAAGCGCTCACCCGAGCCGTCGGCTTTCGCTACGCATACGATCCAAAGACCGATGAATATTCACACGCCGCCGGCATTGTGGTGCTAACTCCCGAGGGACGCATTTCTCGATACTTCTACGGCATCGAATATCCGGCGCGAGACTTGCGCCTCGGCTTGGTAGAAGCTTCGGGGAATCGCATCGGCTCGTTTGTCGACCAGGCGTTGCTGTTCTGCTTCCACTACGACCCGCTTGAAGGCAAGTACAACCTCGCCATCATGAACGGGCTCAGGGTGGGCGGACTGGCGACGGTTCTGATCTTGGGAGGGTTTGTGTTTGGCGCACTGCGCCGCGATCGACGGAAAGCTGCCACCGGATAGCGTCGAGACAAGAATCAAGCGCCCGGCGGAGAAACAACATGGGAGAAGGATTTCCGCTCTTTCCCGAACAGGCCTCGACAATCGCCGAGGGCGTCGACCAGCTCTACGCCTTTCTCGTCGCGGTCAGCGGTTTCTTTTCGGTACTGATTTTCGTCTTAGTCTTCTACTTCGCCATTCGTTACCGGCGTCGCTCGGAGCTCGACCTGCCCCGCCCGATCCACGGCTCGACGGCTTTAGAGATTTTCTGGAGCGCCGTTCCGTTCGTGATCGTCATGGTGATGTTCGGCTGGGGAGCCAGCCTGTACTTCAAGAACTCACGGCCTCCCGAGGGCGCGATGGACGTGCACGTCGTCGGGAAACAGTGGATGTGGAAGATTCAGCATCCCGAAGGGCGTCGCGAGATCAACGAGCTGCACGTCCCACTGGGCCGCCCTGTTCGACTGATCATGACTTCGGAGGACGTGATCCACAGCTTCTTCGTGCCAGCGTTTCGCGTCAAAATGGACATCCTGCCCGGGCGCTATACCACGGCCTGGTTCGAGGCCACCAAAACCGGTGAATTTCATCTTTTCTGCGCCGAATATTGCGGCAACGAACACGCCCGCATGGGAGGCTCCATCCACGTCATGGAGCCGCATAACTACGATCTGTGGCTCAGTGGCGCCAAGGCCGGCGAATCAATGGCCGAGATCGGCGAAAGACTCTTCCACGACCTGCGCTGCGACAGCTGTCACCGGGCCGACGGTGGGGGCCGCGGACCCACGCTGGACGGGGTCTTCGGTCGATCCGTCACGTTGAGCGACGGACAGACCGTGACCGCCGACGAAGCTTACCTTCGAGAGTCGATTCTGCGCCCCAAAGCGAAACGCGTCGCCGGCTTTCAGCCGGTCATGCCGACCTTTCAAGGGCAGGTCAGCGAAGAACAAGTGATGGAAATCATCGCCTATATTAAGTCCCTCGCGGGCGAGAACGAGTGGAGGCTGGCCCGGTGATTGCGACGGCGACGGTGCCGACTCCCGCGGCTGTCGAGCCGCGGGAGCACTATCTGAACGCCGGCTACGGCGTCAAATCGTGGTTGCTCACGATTGACCACAAGCGGATCGCGCTGCTCTATCTGGCCTCGATCACCTTTTTCTTCGTCTTGGGCGGGGCCTTTGCCGTGCTGGTGCGGCTCGAGCTGGTGACACCTCAGGGAGACCTGATGCGGTCGGAGACCTACAACAAGATGTTCACCATGCACGGTCTCATCATGGTCTTCTTCTTTCTGATCCCGTCAATCCCGGCCGTGTTGGGAAACTTCTTGCTTCCGATCATGATCGGCGCGCGCGACCTCGCATTCCCGCGCCTCAACCTGGCCAGTTGGTACGTGTACACCTTGGGCGGGCTCTTCACTCTCGGAGCGGTAACCACCGGTGGTGTCGATACCGGCTGGACTTTTTACACCCCCTACAGCAGCACCTATTCGAACAGTGCTGTCATCGCCACGGCCACGGGAATCTTTATCGTCGGTTTTTCGTCGATCCTTACCGGGCTGAATTTTATCGTCACCATCCACAAGATGCGCGCCCCGGGGTTGACCTGGTTCCGGCTGCCGTTGTTCGTATGGGCGCACTATGCCACGAGCCTGGTCATCATGCTGGGGACGCCCGTGCTGACCGCCGCGATTCTACTGGTGGGCCTCGAACGCATGTTCGGCATTGGAATCTTCGATCCGGCCCTGGGCGGCGACCCCGTCTTGTTTCAGCACCTGTTTTGGTTCTACTCGCATCCGGCCGTGTACATCATGATCCTGCCCAGTATGGGAGTGATCAGCGAGCTGATTACCTGCTTTCCCCGCAAGCGCATCTTCGGGTACAACTTAATCGCCTTTTCGAGCTTGACGATTGCGGTGTTGGGCTTCCTCGTCTGGGGACATCACATGTTCGTCAGCGGTCAATCGGTCTACGGCGGCATCGTCTTCTCGTTCCTGAGCTTCTTTGTGGCCATCCCATCGGCGATCAAAGTCTTCAACTGGACGGCGACTCTCTACAAGGGTTCGGTGTCTTACGATACGCCGATGCTCTACGCCATGGGCTTCATTGGATTGTTCACGATCGGCGGTTTGACAGGGCTTTTTCTTTCCACCCTGGCGATCGACGTGCACGTACACGACACCTACTTCGTCGTCGCCCACTTTCACTACATCATGGTCGGCGGCGCGATCATGGGTTACCTGGGCGGCATTCATTTCTGGTGGCCGAAAATCTCGGGACGGCTCTACCCCGAGGGCTGGGGCCGTTTCTCGGCGTTGGTGATCTTTGTCGGATTCAACCTGACCTTTTTCCCGCAATTCATCCTGGGCTATCTCGGCATGCCCCGCCGCTATCACGTCTACCCCGAGGAATTCCAAGTGCTCAACGTCATGTCGTCGGCCGGCGCGACGATTCTGGGCGTGGGCTACCTGATACCTCTTGTGTATCTGGTTTGGTCCATGCGGTACGGACCACGAGCGGAACCAAACCCCTGGGGCGCCAAGGGGCTGGAGTGGGAAACGTCGTCTCCACCGCCTAAAGAGAACTTCGAGCAGCCCCCGGTCGTGACCGAGGAAGCGTACAGCTACGCCAGGGAAAGTGAAAGCGATGTCAGCAAGCTCAACCGCGCTCTCTCATCAGTTTGAGGACGCCGAGCAACAGCGCGAGGCCGTCACGCTTGGGCTGTGGATCTTCCTGTTGACTGAGGTGATGCTGTTCGGCGGTCTGTTCGCGGGCTACACCGCTTACCGCACCGCCTATCCGGAGGCGTTTATCCTCGGCAGCGCTCAACTCGACGTCATGCTCGGGGGCGTCAACACGGCCATTCTGATCTGCAGCAGTTTGACGATGGCCCTGGCGGTTCGCAGCGCGCAGCTAGGGAAGCGCCAAGCGCTGATCGTTTTCCTGGTGTTGACGATGCTGTTCGGCTCCGCCTTCCTCGGCATCAAAGGTGTCGAGTACGCCCACAAATTCCACGAGCACCTGGTTCCCGGTCCCGGCTTTCGCTTCGCATCGCCCCACGCCGGCCAGGTGCAACTGTTCTTCTCGTTCTATTTCGCCCTAACGGCCACGCACGGCGTTCACATGATCGTGGGTCTCGGCCTGCTGGGTGTATTGGTCTACCAAGCGAAAAAGGGGCGTTTCACACCGGCCTACAACTCGCCGGTTGATCTCAGTGGCCTCTATTGGCATTTCGTCGATATCGTCTGGATTTTCCTCTACCCCCTGCTCTACCTTCTGGGCCGACACTAATGTCCCAACACATCGTCTCCCTCAAGACTTACGTCGCCATCTTCGCGGCCCTGCTTGCCCTGACCGCCACGACTGTCGCGATCGCCTATGTGGACCTGGGACGCCTGAACACCGTCGTTGCGCTCGTTATCGCCTTTGGGAAAGCTCTTCTGGTAGCCCTGTTCTTCATGCACCTGCGCTACAGCAGCCAACTAACCAAGATCGTCGCCGCAGCCGGACTCGCTTGGCTCGCGATTCTTCTCGGCCTTACTATGGGCGACTATCTCACCCGCGACTGGATCGAGCAGCCGGAAGGCTGGGCCGGCATGGGAGTCACCGGAGAGCCGCCGCGAGGTGACTAGCTCCCGACTGCAGCCACGTAATACACCGCGCCTCATGAACAGAATCAATCATGGGATGGCGTTTCCGCTCCTACTTCAGCTCCACACGAATCAGGTGGATTGGTGTGTCGCCGGTATTCTCTACCGAATGCGTCTCCGCGTCTTCCCAGAAAGAATCCTATCCACGCTCATAGGCCAAAGTTAGTGGTCCTTGAATAGAATCAGTTAATGGCCCCTGAATAGAACCACGGGTACCATACCTTTTTTACGGCGGTTACAGGCAATCTGCTTCGGCGCCTTCCAGTAATTGCTTAGTTAGGGTCTCGTCCTCCAGAGTAGCGTCTCGGCTGAGCTATCTTCTGACCAAGACCCAAGACGGGCGTTGTGGTTGTGACACCGTTTGGAGAGGTCGGTGAGCAAGCCGAACGCAAAGTAAACGGCGAAGATGAGTCACTGCACTTCCCCCTGGCCGACTAGGGGTTCGGGGGAAGGATCGCTAGCTTCTTTTGGAGAGCGAACATTTGGGCCGGGGCACGATCAATTTCGGCTGTCCGGCCGAAGAGTTCGAAGATCTTCGAGTCGTCGCGCCGGCGCTGGATATTCCAGGGCACGGACACCCGGCCCACCTTGCGGTACTTCGAGAAAAGCGATTTCTCCTCGTAGGGGATGCGCGTCTTCGGGTCGCGGCGAATATAGACCTGCTGCACCGGGAGGTTGTCCGACATTCGTAAGTAGACGGTCACGGCCTCGCCCTGACCGTCGACGATCTCGATGGCGTGAGTGGGCACGTTGTCGATGATCTCGGTGCCGACGTAGTAGTAGTACATGCCCGGCTCGTTCAAGCGATAGCGCAGGATGTAGAAAATGTCCCGGCGAGTGGACTCCCGATACCTCAGCAACGAATCCTCGGGAAGGGGTCTGGCTCCGCGAAAGGTCACCTCCCAGCCCTTGCCGTTTCGGAACAAGACGTAGTAGTCGCCTTTCTCTGTGTAGACCTCCCGCCTGCTGACGGGGAGCCAATTAGGGTCGTCCGATTCGCGCATCGGGTCGAAGCGAGTGAAGATGGACATGACGGCCAAGCCACGAAGGTTCTGTCGGCGGAAAGAATAAGCGCGGCCCTTCTGCACCATATTCCTTACGTTGAGGAACGCGTCGCCGCCGATTGCCTCCAAACACTGTTTGAGTAGCTGTTTGGCCCGCTCCTGCCGAGTCTGGGCGGACAACTCGAAGTAACTTGTCGCGAAGACGAGGGCTACCGTGAGAGTTGCTAGGACTATTGACGCTGCTTTCGCTCGACCCATAAGCGTGATCAGCCTTGTCGGCAAAAGGCTACGTCCCTTCTGCCTTTCCCTCCCTAGAAAAATCGGGTGCAGCCAGCCAATTCGCCTCAGGCTAAGTCGTTCGTGTCGAGGGCCGTGACGAGAGGCGAATTGGTGGCAGTCCCACTACTGTCCCATCATAAGTCAAATAGAGTCAATTGGTTAGAAGGGATGGGTGGCGGAAGTTGGGAGTCGAGACCCTCTAGCACTTGTAAAATGGGCGTTTTCTCGAAAACGGTGACACTGAGAATCTGTAGAATTCTGTAGAGACTGGCCTCGATGCCGTGCTGTTTCTTCAGAATCGCCAGCAGCAGGTAGACGATGACGGCGACCCAGATCTGCGTCTTCACCGCGTTGGCCGAGGTGCCGTAGAACTTCTTGATGCGGAGGTCTTGCTTGATCCACTTGAAGAACAACTCCACGTCCCAGCGGCGCTTGTATAGCTTGGCGATGGTGAGCGCAGTGCGGTCGCTTTGTCCACGCGATGCGAATAGCGTCGACCCTACTGCATGTTCTTTCGAGTGCGGACGACAAAGAAGGCGGCCGCCGTCGTCAGCCGATACAGGCGGGCGAAATGAATGTATCCGCGATCCATGACCTAGCAGGCGCCCGGCTGGGGCAGGAAATCATCCCCCACGCTGACATTGCTGACGTGTGCCGAAGTCACGCGAATAAAGCTGGGAATAGGGCCCCGCAGGTCCAACAGGGCGTGCATCTTCAGGGCGGCTTTGCGGCGTGGGAACGGGGCCCAGGGGAACAACGACAAGCACAGATCGATGGTGGTGGAATCCAGCGCATAAACCGTTTGGTCGAGTTCCAGCCCGAGATCTTCGTGGGAGTAGAGTTGCCGGGCTTGGCGGATCAGGACCTGCGCGACATCGGCGTAGATGCGCCCGTCGCGTTTGGCGTTGGCCAGCGTGTTCCGGGAGATGGGGCTGCGAAAACCCCTGTGGTAGAGCCGTGGTTGGACGGCGCGCAGACAGACTTCGATATCGCGCAAGCTCTCGCGGGAGGTGAGTTGGGCCAAGGCGAGACACAGGAACTGGTCGAGACAGCTAAAGCGCTGGATTTTGTAGTTTCCGCCGTAGCGCTCGACCGAACGGCGGAACTCGGCCAAGGGGAACAGATCGATCAACTGGGAGAAAACGCTGCGTCCGGCAAGCATGCCCGGCATCGTACCGCCGACCGGCTGCCCGGTCGTCGGGGCCGTTCCAATCGATTTCCCCCGAAACCGCCCCTATCACGCTGTAAGATAGAAACTTACACGGATTTTGCGATGCAACGTTGGGACAGTAGTGGGTGGCAGTCCCCATTTTTCGCTCCCGCACCACTCTTGCCATGGGATGTTAGGTTCGCCGTCGCTTCGGGCTATCCGAAGCAGGGTCTCATGACTTTCGGGAAACAAGTTGGAATGGCACTGGCGGTCCAATAGCTGACCTGCGACCGCCCATCGACGCACGATCGCCCCTGCCCGAACGCTGCGAGATAATACGGACAATGCGTGCCGCCCGAACGAAACTGGATCAAGTACGAACAGACTTGGTCCTGGCGCTCGACGCCATCAAGACCCATCCCCTAAGAGCCTTCCTGACGATTCTCGGCTTGGCGGTCGGCGTGGCCGCGCTGATGGCGGTGATCACGCTCATTCAAGGCGCCAACACGTTTGTCGCTGGGAAGTTCGCCAACCTGGGCACGAACGTCTTTCGGATCGCCAAGACGCCGTTCGCTACAACAGATTTTCAGGAAATGTTTCGGGCCCGCCGTCATCCGGACCTCGGCATTGATGACCTACGGGCATTGCAGGAGTCCTGTGGGCTGTGCGAGATGGTAGGAGCCTCGGTTTCATCCCGCCTGGCGGTGCGCTATGGGAATCGGGAGTTGCGCGACGTCTCGCTGCGAGGTAACACGCCGAACATGGCAAACATGGGGAGCTAGGTCGTCGACCGCGGTCGATATTTTACCGAGGCCGAGGAGCGCCATTCCGCCGCCGTGTGCTTGATCGGCGCCAGTTTGGCTCAGCAGCTATTCCCTACCGTCGACGCGGTCGGCCGCATCCTCCGTGTAGGCCGAGCTCCGATCCGCGTCATCGGGACATTCGAAGAGATCGGATCTATTCTGGGGCGCGACCAGGACAACTATCTCGTTACTCCCCTGAGCACTTTCCTTCGAATGCGCGGTTCGCGTCACAGCCTGACGCTGGAAGTTAAGGCGGCAGGCGACGGCCTCCTATTTGAACAAGCGCAGGACCAGGCGCGAGCCCTCATGCGGGCGCGCCGCGGCATTAAGGGAGCACAGAAGGAAAACTTCTACCTGGGAACGTCGGCCAGCTACATCGAGCTATGGGAGACGATTAGCTCGTCCTTCTTTGTTGTTTTCATCAGTATTTCTTCGATTGCGGCCGTGGTGGGCGGGATTGTCATCATGAACATCATGCTGGTCAGCGTGACGGAGCGAACCAAAGAGATCGGTGTGCGACGAGCCTGTGGGGCGCGCCGGGGCGATATCTTGCGCCAATTTCTAGCTGAAAGCATGATGCAGTGCATCGTGGGCGGCAGTTTCGGGGTCCTCGTTGGTTTCGCCGTGGCGCTGCTGCTGCGGCGGTTCGCTTCCTTCCCCGCCGACGTCCAATGGTGGGTGGCCGTGTTGGGCGTGGGCGTAGCCTCGGCGGTGGGCTTGTTTTTTGGGATCTACCCGGCGAAGAAGGCTGCCGATTTGGACCCGGTTGAAGCATTGCGAGCTGAATAGGATCAAGGTCAAAATGACGTCGTCTCAGCTCCGCGAGAATGTACGAGTGGCTTTTCACTCTATTCAGGCTCAGAAAGTTCGCTCGTCGCTGACCCTGCTGGGAGTGGTCATCGGCGTGTCTTCCGTGATCGGCGTGGCCGCCATTATCGAAGGCCTGAACCGAGGCGTCATAGGACGCGTTCAGACGCTGGGGTCGAAGGTTTTCATCCTGAGCCGTCTCCCGGCCGGCACGTTTGGCAGGCCGCGGGAGGACATTCGGCTGCGGAAACACTTTCGATTCAGCGACGCTCGCCGCATTGAGGAGTCAAGCCCCTCAGCCGAATACGTATCCGCCTTTGCTTACCGCGCCGCCTTTTTCGGCGACTTGAATGAGGTGCGCTATCGAAACGAGCAAGTCACAAACGTGATTGTGCGCGGCGTAGATCACAACCACAGCGCGGCCATTCCCATGTTCGACGTCTCTGAAGGAAGAACCATTTCTCGCTACGATCAAGATCACGCCCGCGCGGTAGCCGTCATCGGCCAGGGCATCGCGGTCGCGCTGTTCCCTCAGGTTGACCCTATCGGCAAGACCATACGCCTTAACGGGTTACCCTTCGACGTCGTCGGGGTGTTCTTCAAGGATGAAGGCCTTTTCGGCGGTCCGGGAGTCGATCAGTTTGTCTGCATCCCCTACGGGACATTCCACAAGCTGTACCCCGAGATCGAGGAGCATTTCCTTGCGGTTTCCGTCCGAGACACCGCGGACCTGCCCAAGGCCGTGGATGAGGTGATCTCCGCGGCACGCCGCGTTCGGAAGGTGCCCCCCACCGCAGAGAACGATTTTGACCTCATCTTGCCGGAATACCTTACCCGGCTATGGCAACAGTTGACAGGAGCTCTGTTCATACTGACCTTTTCGATCAGCTCGATCGCTCTTCTGGTCGGGGGTATCGGCGTCATGAACGTTATGTTGGTTTCGGTGACGCAGCGAACTCACGAGATCGGAATTCGCAAGGCAGTCGGCGCGCGGCGCCAAGACATTCGTACGCAATTTCTGATCGAGGCTTTGACTCTAACGTCTGCTGGAGGCGTGCTCGGCATCCTGTTGGGGGGTGGGTTGGCCTGGCTCATGTCAGAAATCTATCCCATACTACCCATCTTCGTGTCACCTTTTTGGGTGGTCACTGGATTGTCTTTCGCCGCGGGAGTGGGCTTGTTCTTCGGCTACTATCCTGCCAGCAAGGCCGCTCAGTTGGACCCGATTGTTTGCTTGCGTTACGAGTGACAAGCCGCGGCTGTGGACAGGCGTTCGACCCGCGTTTCGCGCTATGGCTAAGTCAGGTTGCGAGTTATCCTTCTATCAGCCCTAGTGTAGTGCCACTAACGGTTCTGGACAATGGCGTGGGTTTTGGCGGCGCGCTCGACTTTGGCGAGGATATCTTGTGCCGGAGCTGTCCAGACAAAGGGCTTGGGCGCTTGGTTGCTCGCTTCCAGGTACTCGTGGATGGCGGCCTCGAGTTCGGGAACACTGCGGAACACGCCGCGGCGGATGCGCTTCTGTGTCAGCTCGCGGAACCAGCGCTCGACGAGATTGAGCCAAGAAGAAGACGTGGGAATGAAGTGAAAGTGGAAGCGGGGGTGCTTCGCGAGCCACTTCTTCACTTGCTCATGCTTGTGCGTGGAGTAGTTGTCCACGATCAGATGCAGCTCCAGCGCCGGTGGCGTTTCGCGGTCGATCTTGCGTAGGAATTTGAGGAATTCCTGGTGCCGATGTCGCGGCAGACACTCGCCGATCACCTTGCCGTCGAGCACATTGAAGGCGGCGAACAACGTCGTTGTGCCATGTCGTTTGAAGTCGTGGGTCATGGTGCCGGCACGACCCCTTTTCAGGGGCAGTCCCGGCTGGCTGCGGTCTAAGGCCTGGATCTGACTTTTCTCATCGACACTGAGCACCAGCGCGTGCTCGGGCGGATTCAAGTACAGACCGACCACGTCGCGGAGTTTCTCGACGAACTGCTTGTCGCGGCTGAGCTTGAAAGTTTCGAGGCGATGGGGCTGCAGTCCGTGCGCTTTCCAGACGCGCTGGATGGCCATCTTGGAGACGCCCAAGTGCTTGGCGAGGGTGCGGGTGCTCCAATGCGTGGCCGCCCGGGGCTTCTCGTGAAGCGTTGTATCGAGGATGCATTGGACGAATTCAGCGGAGAGCGCCGGTTTGCGTCCGGGGCGCGTCCGATCGCGGAGTCCGTCGAGGCCGGACTGGGCGAAGCGCTTTCGCCACAGGATGACGGTCTTGCGGTTGACGCCGAGTTCGCGGGCAATGGCGTGGTTCGCCAACCCCTGCGCACACAGCAAAACAATGCCTGCCCGTAAGGCCATTTTCTGGGCTGTGTTGCCTCCTCGAACCAGGCGACGAAGAGCGTTTCGCTGCGGAGCGGTGAGGGGTAGAGCGTCAGCGGATGGCCACATAAACCATCCTACCGTGAAAAGGGTGTTATTATCCAAGTATTTATGTGGCACTACACTAGCCCTTTCCCCGCCGATGGAGGTTAGTGGGCAGCTGGAAACCGAGTGGTCGGCGAGTCCCGAGCGTTTTAGTGAAACTACATCAATGAAGATCATCGACATCCTAAGAGGCGGCAAGCGTACCGTGTCGTTCGAGTTCTTCCCGCCCAGAACCGACGCCGCCTTCGAGGAGCTATTCAAGACAATCGCAGCCCTGAAGCCGCTCCAGCCCGACTATGTTTCGGTCACCTACGGGGCCGGGGGCAGTACGCGTCGAAAAACCGTCGATCTTGTCCTGCGCATCAAGCACGAGATCGGCCTGGAGCCAATGGCGCATCTCACCTGCGTGAGCGCGACGCGAGAAGAGATCAAGCGTACCCTAGACAACCTGCACCTCGGCGGCATGGAGAATGTGCTGCCGTTGCGAGGCGATCCGCCGAAGGGGCAGGAGAGGTTTGTCAAGACCGAGGGAGGGTTCGAACACGCCAATGAGCTCGTGGAGTTCATCCGTGGACGCTACCCCTTCTGCCTCGCTGGAGCCTGCTATCCCGAGGTCCACCCGGAGGCGCCCGATTGGGAAACCGATCTCGACAACCTGAGACGGAAGGTGAATACCGGAGTAGATTTTCTCATCACCCAGCTCTTCTTCGACAACGACCACTTCTTTCGCTTCGTCGACAGGGCCACGGCTGGGGGGATCAAGGTTCCCATTCTGGCGGGTATCATGCCTATCTTGAGCGTTGGGCAAATCAAACGCTTCACCCAGATGTGCGGCGCGCGGATTCCCACTGAATTGCTTTCGAAGATTGAAGCCGTGGAGGACGATCCCGAAGCCGTGCGCCAGCTCGGTACGTATCATGCAACCGAGCAGTGCGCGGGCTTGTTAAGGGGTGGCGCCGCCGGTCTGCACTTCTACACTTTGAATCGGTCGACGGCCACGCGGGTCATCTTCCAGCAGATCAAGGGAGCGCTTGCGTCGACGCCCGCAGCCTCGAAGGAAATGCCTTCCGGCGCACCGAAATCGACCGCTTGACGAGACGGGTCGCCAGCGGATCACGCCTTACGCACTTTTAGCGCACTACCCGGGATCTCTTGGAAAATGACATCGTGCACTATTGAGGCTCGCTAAATACGGTGACTTTGGAACCCGGGCACAGCATGCGGCATGCGGTGCCCCTACAGTTTGAACTACGAGCCATGTCACCATAATTCGCGAGACTCAGTAGATCTTTTCGACGGCTAGTGCTTACTATCATAAATTAGCGTATGAATGAGAAAGGGGTCGCTGCTGGACGTTAGCCTTGGTCCATTCGAACGGGGCGGCGTTTTTGTTGTGCGCTTGGACGAAGCGGTCGATGGCCTGGCGTACTTCGTAAGGGGAGGTGAAACTGGCCCCGCGCAACGCTCTACGGCTGAGAATACTGAACCAGATCTCGACCTGGTTGAGCCAGGAGGCGTAGGTGGGCGTGTAGTGCAGGTGCACCTTGCGGTGGCGTTTGAGCCAGCGATCACGTTTCGGTTTGTGGGTGTTGAGGTTGTCCAGTACGACGTGCAACTCAAAACCTTGGTAGAGATCGACCAGTTGATTCATGAAGTCAAGAAACTCACGCCGTCTGCGGCGCCGGTAATGCCCGGCCGTGACGTGGCCGGTGGCGACCTCCAGGGCCGCGAACAAGGTCGTTGTGCCGTGGCGCTTGTAGCCGTGCGAGAAACCCGTCAAAGCCTTGCCGTCGGGCAGTCTGAGCCAACCCTGGGCGCGCTCCAGGGCCTGGATGTTGGGCTTCTCGTCGACCGCCAGCACGATGGCGTTGTCAGGCGGGTGCAGATAGAGTCCCACGATGTTGGCGGCTTTACGCGAGAATTCGGGATCGGTGGAGAGGCACCAACTACGCCGCCGGCACAACGAGATGCCGCGCCGACGCAACACGCGCCAGACCTGTTGGTCGCTGACATCGCCCAGCGCCGCGGCCAGCCGTGGAGCCGTCCAGGTCGCCTGTCCGCAAGGCGGCGTGTCGTCCAGCTTTTGCAGAATGCGTTTTTCGGTGTCAGCGTCGTATCGCCGCGGCTTGCCGGGTCGCGTTTCATCCGCCAGACCGGCCAGTCGTTGGCCAGCGAAGCGCGTACGCCACTTCGACACTCGTGCGGCCCGCGTGCCCAACTGGGCGGCGATCTCCCGGTTCGACATCCCTTGCGCCGCCAACAAAATGATCCGGGCTCTGTCCGCCGCACGGCGCTCGCTCTTGTGCGCGCGTCCCCAGCCCTCCAACGTCCGGCGTTCCCCAGTACTGAGTCTGATACGCGTGGCTATTCTTGCCATGCCGCATTGTCTCATACATACGGTTATTTATGATAGTAAGCACTAGCCTCTTGTCTCTCGGCTGCCGACCGCATACGCCGTCGGCTACCCTAAAAACTCAACTTCCACTGGCGTGGCAGCTATGCACTACGACCTGATCGTCATCGGAGCGGGCGCGGCTGGACTCAACGTTGCGATCCCCGCTTCCAAACTCGGCCTCAAAACTCTGCTTGTCGAAAAGAATCCTGAAAACCTTGGCGGCGAATGTCTGAACACAGGCTGTGTTCCCAGCAAAGCTTTGCTTCACGTTGCGAAACGAAAGCACGACGCCGAACAACTGGCGAGTTTCGGAATCACTACCCAAGGTTCGCTCGATTTCCAGAAGGTATCCGACTACCTTCGAGATGTGCAGGCGGAGATTCGCCAACATGAGAGCGCCGAAGTCCTGGGTGACTTCGGCGTGGACCTAGCGTTCGGCACCGCACGTTTCTCCGGCAAAAATCAGATCGAACTGGAGGGGGAATCGCATTCGGCTCGCCGTTTCGTTATTGCCACGGGCTCGAGACCACGGCTGCCCAGCATGCCGGGCTTCGACAGAGTGTCCTATCTGACCAACGAGAATCTGTTCCAGCTCAAAAGCTTGCCCGCAAAGCTGCTCATCCTCGGTGGCGGGCCGATCGGGGTCGAGATGGCGCAGGCCTTTGCGCGGCTCGGCTCCGAAGTGACACTCGTCGAAATGGGTCCACGCCTGCTTCTCCGTGACCCGGAACAAGCAAGCACTTTAGTTCAACAACGGCTGGCGAGCGAAGGGGTGACGGTTCTTTTGAATACGAGTATCCTTAGCTTCCCTGCCGCCAACGTCGCCACCCTTGAAGGCAAAGACGGCCCTTCCGAAAAGACATTCGACCAAATCCTCATTGCGATCGGCAAGGACCTCGACTACAGCGAACTACGTCCCGAGGCGGGCGGGATTGCAGTTGAGGATGGTCGCATCAAACTCGACCGCTACCTACGCACGACAAACAAGCGCGTCTATGTCTCGGGGGACGCCACGGGACAGGTCTATTTGACCCATGCCACCGAGCTTCACGCCAACGTTATCCTTTGGAACTTGTTTTCTCCGATCAAGAAAAGAATCAATTACGACAACCTGAACTGGGTGACTTTCACCGATCCCGAAGTCGCCACTTTCGGATTATCCGAACGACAGCTTCGCGAACGTGGGATTCGCTACCGCAAGGTCGTCCAGGGTTTTGAAGACGTCAACCGCGCGACGACGGATCACTACCCGGAATCCAAGCTGATCGTCTATCTCAAAGGCGAGCAGATACTCGGTGGAACGATGGTCGCGCCGAACGCCGGTGAGCTCTTCCAGGAGCTGGTTCTCGCCAAGCAGAATAGGATCCCGATCCGCAAGCTGCTCCAGAAGGTCTACGCCTACCCTACGGCCGCTCGCGTCAACCGCTGGCTTGCGATCAGGGAGTACGATCGGAAAACGACGGAACCCATCAAGAAGATCCTTCGGAGCTCGTTCCGGCTGATGAGTTAGTTTGTCCCGGTCTGCTCATCGGGCGGGCCTGCGACAACCGCGTATCCGCCCGCACAGAACGAAGCGCTCTCGTCCTCGCAACAAACCACGGCTGACTGAATCGGACGCGATCGGCTCGCGATCCCGACGAAATCTACGACATTAGTCCCGCCTTCCGACGTGACCTCGCCAATCATCTCGCCTTGGCCGCCCGCCTGGTCGAACACGCCGACCTTCCCCGGCTTGGTGGCGTTGATGCCCGCGTCGTTGAAATGGAGAAAGCTGACACCGAAGGCCCGCACTGGCTCACTGAAATCCAGCACCACGCGCGAGCAGGGAGGATTCTGATCTCCGCCCGTAAACCAACCCGACCCATTGCCCGGATCTGCCGCATTACCGGAGAACGATGTGGTAATGCCACAAGTGTTACTGGGGTCGCCGGTGATCACGACCTTCCCCACGGTCGCCCCAGTGTTGCCCGTAAACCGAGGAATATCGTAGAATTCCGCCTCCTTCAACCTTGTAAAGTCGTCAATCGGGATCACCTTTCGCATCGCACATTCCTTTCCCAAGCAGATCTCGCGTGCGTTTCCAAGTCTTTCCCGCGTCCGCCGTCGCCGCCTCTCAGACCGTCCTATTCTATCTCAAGCGGCTTGCGACTCGCGGTGACCGACAATACCCATAGCGTGCTAGAGGCGCACGGTGATGGCCTCCAGGGCGAGCAGGGTGTTTCCCGAGATTACGATCCTCTTTGTCGGCCGCTAGTCGATCAAGGCACTCTCGGGCGTCGCGAAGCAATTCTTCAATCGCAGGCTCGCCGGCAAGGGCGGCGGCTCCACTCGGGCGGCCGAGGCTGGCACGAAGACCCGCGCAAACAGGAGTTGCCTAGCTCGGGTGTTGAGATTCCTTGCGGCAAACAGATACGACGCAGGCCCGAAGCTACTTACGTTTTCCTCAGCCACTCGGTCAGCACCTTTCGCATTTTGCCTGGGGGCACCCTCGATTGGAGGGAAAAAGAGCTCCGGGCGCCAAGGATTTCGAAGATGCGGGTGGTCCATCGCAGTTCTCTTCTGGCAACACCGGGTTCCACCACCTCCCTCTGTGAGTCTTGCGGGTTGACGACGAGAAGTTTTCGCGGGGCGATAGCGGCATAGACGTCGCGCATGTCATAGGCCCCGACGATTCCCGGAAGAAAGCTGCTGAAGGGCTGCAGGGGGGAAGCGTCGTCGAGCAGCGAACGGAACGAAAGCAGGCCGCCAATACTGATTACGGCGTTGATGCGCGGCTCGAGCACGGCGGCTTGTGCGGCCACCAAGGCACCCACTCCGACGCCCGCGACGAGCCATTCACGACGATTCGTACGGCGACGGGCGGCGGCCAATAGGTCCTTTACGCGTTGACCCAATAACGGGCGCCCAATCTCCAAGGCGCGATAGGCCAGAAAGTCATTCCATGAGAAACCCATTCCGTCACGGGGAGGCATGGGCGCGGTCTCTCCCCATCCTCGGAGGTCGAGGGCAAGCACCCGGTAGCCTGAGGCGACCAAGGGGTCGATGACGGCTCGGCGGACGGCGGGGTGATCCTTGCCGGCTTCCGCGACCACGACAGCCACACCCCGCGCGAAAGCCCCTACCTCAAAGACACGGTCGGGCAGGAAGATGCCGGCTTCCCGCCTCGGGATACCGACACGATTGATCTGCCGGACTTTGTGTAAGATTTCGCTGCGGTAGATTGCATATTCAGCTTGACGGGTCGGCGGCTTTCGCTGGGGCGTAATCTTTTCCGCATAGGCTTGATTCAGGCGGCTAACGGTTTCGGCTGTGCCCAGACTCCCAGTGGGGAGCGACGGGACGCACCGCAGGTCTTGGTCGGCAGCAACCACCGCCGGCTTTTCCGACACGATTTGTTCACCCTCCGCCAGCCACCGAAATAGCCAGCGTGCGGCGAGTTCGCGTTGTCTTTGGGTGAAGCCGGGCTGCTCCCCGGAGGGCGCTACTCCGAGCTTGTCCGCGGCGTCCGACGACTCGTAGATCTCGGTGACGTGTTGAAAGTCGGTGAGGCTCCACGCCGAGGCATCAGGATCTTGGGCGGGGAGACCGATCAACAGGGGGCGTGGTGCAATCCCGGCCAGGATTTCCGGATAATCTACGCCGTGCTCGAAGGTTCGGAAGAGGATCCGCTCCGGGTCGGGATCGACAAGACTCTCGGCCCGGCCGCGAAGACTTTGACCTGGAGACAGCGACACGGCAGCGCGAATTCGCGGGTCGAAGCAGGCAAGCAGCAGTGCCTCCATGGCAGCACCACCGTGGCCGGCGACGGCGATTCGACTGGGGTCGACGTCGGGACGAGCCTCGAGGTAATCGATGGCCCTTAACGCGTCCCACATGCGGTACTGCAACAGATTCAATCCCAGCAGGTAGCACTGCCGCCCGAGGACCTCGTGTTCGCTGAGTGATGGGAGGTGGGACGTTGTCGTCGCTTCCGGCCCTTGACGCTCGCCCGCGCCGATCGGGTCCCAGGTAAGCACGACGAAACCTAGCCGTGCCAGCAGAACACCAAAGCGCTGGTACGGTTCGTGGGCTTTGCCTTCCCGGACACGGCCGGGCACCAGGATCACCGCCGGCAGCAGGCCGTCGGCGTGTCTTGGTGCATAGAGATTCACGGGCACCAGGAACCGAGGGCGGCTTTCGTAAACGATTTTTTCGACTACGTAGTCCTCTCGTTGAAGTGAGCCGCCATGACGGGGGTTGAGCGGGGTGATTTCGGGAAGCGGCCCCAACATCTCGGCCAGATTTGTCCGAACCTCGGTTTGCAACTGCTCAATGGCCGCGGGCGACCGCGCGCCTGCCAACCGCCGCTGCCGCCTCTCGTCGAGTAGCTGGATGTAGTCCAACAGGCGTTGCCAAAGCATGTCCCGCATCCCGGCTGCGTAGGCGGGAGCCGCGTCAAGCTTCGTCGCCGCGAGCAGCAGGACCGCCAGTTCTCTTCGTGTGAGTTGCCGTGGCAAATCGAAAAAGTAGATCGTAGGAGATCTCTAGCGAGGAACGGGGTATCGGGCGGCACCTACAAGGCGACTTTGGTAGTCAGGTGATCTTGCGACCAGCGATCGGTGTAGGTGGCGGGCTCTCCAGGTTCGCGAAAGCCGTCGACAATCCCCTGAGCAGGACTCGAGATCTCCGGGAAGTTGTCTGTACGCTGTTCACATTCTATCTAGAAGTACGCACTTGCGGGACGAAAGGGTACAATTCGTGAAAGCTCAACCGGGCCTTAGTGAGATGAATCTAGGCCTCTTCGGCGGGATTTTCGTGGGCCGCGTTGGGCGTTCACCAATGCTCCCTGACTTGGTAGGGCGGTTTGCAAATACGGTTACGTATCAGGTTGTCGGGGCGTTGCGGCTCATCAGCTTGGGCGCAATGAATTGCGCCCCAACCTTTTGAATGCGAGAGGCTCAAGCGCCGCGTCGATGATGAGATCCGGCTGATCAGCCAGCCCGACCACGCCGCCGTCTCCGGCTACCTGGCAGCCCATTGGGGCAACCGGGAATTCAGCGCAGCGGGTGGTTACGCCGATTGCCATGACGCTGAGCTAGTTCGGTCCGAAGTGGTTCTCGCCATTGCCGAGCACGACAACGGCTGGTGGGAGTGGGAAGCCGCTCCGGAACTGGACCCGGACGATGGCCTTCCTTGGGATCTTTTACAACTGACGCAAGAGCAAGGTTTTGCCCGCTGGCGACTGGGTGTTCCTCGCTTCGCGGAAAAACACCCTTATGTGGCGCTGCTCATCAGCTTCCATGCTTACTGGCTGCATGCCTACCGCGTGGAGTCGAATCCGGATGCGTCGTTTGCGCATCCGCTTTTCGGCGATCCAGACTCGTGGCCGCCCGCGAGCGGTGACGAGCTGGAGCAGGCCAGGCAGTTCGTCGCAGAGCAAAAGGCCTTGCAAGGCGAGTTTATTGCCCGCCTGCGCAAAGACGCGGGCTGGGCATCCGCCGCGGATCCCCAGAACTTGAACCCTCATGTGCAGCTGTTGCAGGTAGCGGACGCGCTGTCGCTCTGGTTGTGTTTCGGCGGCAAGGTAGAGCGGACGCTAGCCGGAATCCCGCGCAAGAGCTGGGAGGACCGGGTTGCGCTGGAGCTTTCGCCACTTAGGTCCAAGATCGTCTGCCGCCCTTACCCGTTTGACCGGGACCCGTTGCCGGTTGTGCTGCGGGCTCGTGTGTTGGAAGAGCCGTTCGAGCGGCCCACCGAGTTTCAAGCCTGGTGGCAGAGTTTGGAGCGGCGAGAGGTTCGGTTCGAGTTTTGTTCCCGCTAACGCTGTCCTCCCGTCTGAAATCTCCAGTCATATTTTTGGCCAGAACGTGATGGCGAGAATCTCAGGTTTAAACCGGTCCGAGTGCAGCGAAGGTTACCGTGCGCCTACGACTTTCTAAGCCGATTAGTGGGTATTCGACTCAGGCCTCGATCAGCCTACGGGTCGCTTCAATCGTTAATAATGGTCGCATTGACGTGTGGTTTGCAACGGAGTTCAACGCGGTCGACAATGACGATGGATCTAATCCCTTACAGATTTTCGCCGCACTCGACACAGCTGCTAAAGCCGGGGAATACAATACCAGAAAAGTACTGGCAATCACAGACAGTCTAAAGGCCTGGGTTCAGCTATGGGAACAGAAAGGGATCATCAGCCGTCTATCACAAGGGCGAGCGCTACAGGCTATTAAGACCGCGTTCGACAAGGATGGCTTAAAACCTAGGGTCATGTACCTTGACGGAGTAGAGGGCGCCAAGAAGAAAGAGGAACCAGACGAGTACTTGGTAGAGAACGAGCTGATTGAAGGAGGCAAGCTGCGACAGATTCTTCCACCCGACGGTCGCGGTTCGCAGGTCTGATCACAAGGGTCCGGAAACCAGTCTATGAAGAACAAAAGGAACGACTTGCATCGAAACGAGGGTCCTGTCTAGACATCCACAATCGACCGCCGGGTGTAAACTTGATAACAGAAGCGGTCGATCATGCAAGAGTTTGTGAAGGTCAACGAAGAACTGGCCGATCGATCAGCGCTTTACCTCGCAATGTGGAAAGCGCTGGAGGAGTTCGATCCCAAGGTAGATCGCTGGTCCGAGCCGGTGTCATTCGGAAGTCAAAAGGAGCGCACCCGGGCGGCTGACGATGCTATTTCCCGCTTCAATCAGAGACATCCGGATGCGCCTCACGATGACTTGGACCGTGACGTCCCCACCTACAGGACCCACTTGAAATCGCTCACCAAGGGTCTCGCCCACACTGCGGAAGTAGCCGAGTTTGCTTCCTACGTTCGAAGCAAAGGCTCACACCTCGCCGATGAGAGCGTCAGTGTCGGAAAAACCACGGGAGTCCGCTAGCTGTCACCTGCCAAAGGCACACGGTATAGCGTTGGCGGAACGGTTCTGCCTCCTACAGCAGCCGGAAGTTGATCTCGATGTTGGCGACGATGGTGACTTTCTTGCCGTCCTTACGCGCCGGGTTGAACCTCCACTGGCGGACGGCTTCGACGGCCTTTTCGTCCAGCCCGAGTCCGAGGCTGCGCAGCAGACGGAAGTTTCGCGCCCGCCCATCGGCGGCAATGGCAACCCGCAAAACGACAGTTCCTTCCCGGCGGGCGATGCGGGCTTCGTCGGTGTATTCGGGCTCTGTTTTGTCCGCGAGTCTGGGGAGTTTGCGGACCTCCCGGGTAGTGTAGACTTCACCAATCTCCACGCTCGAATCCCCGCCGATCTCGAGAACTCGTTTCTCTCGGACGGCGCGGGCGCGATCTTCCATCATTTTCGCCTCGACACTGCGTTGCATTTTCTGCAGCAGACGGGAGAAATGCTCCAGCGTGGTGATCGTGTCAAGGTGGTCTTTCCTCAGAGCCTTCTCGCGGATCTCAAGAGCGTGCTCGTAATACACTTCCGCGCGGGCAAGTTGTCCCAGATTCTCGTAGAGAACAGCCAAGTTACTGATACTTTCCGCCACGAGCGGGTGCTCGCGCCCAAACTTTTCCACGCGGATGGCAAAGGCCTTGACGTAGTATTTTTCGCTGCGATCGTACTTACGGCGGGCATGATAGTAGCGCCCAACTTCGTTGAGGTAACCCGCGTAGTCAGGGTGTTCGGGACCCAGCGCCGTACGGGCAACTCTAAGACACTCCTTATAGAGTAGTTCCGGCTTCGCGTAATCACCTTGCGCACGATAAAGCCGAGACATGCGCATCAACGTTTCAGCCGTTTGGGGATTATCCGAACCGACCGCTTCCGCTTGCTTCAGCGCGGACTGGAACTGCGCCTCCGCCCGCTCGAAGTCACGCTCCGCGAGAGCCTGGTCTCCGGCCGCGATGGCCTGCTCCCAGCCGGGAGCCTGCGCATTCAGGCGCCCCTCGGCGCTGAGCATCGCCAAAGCCACCGAGCAGACGTAGAGACCGATTTGCGCCCGCGAGAACTTCATCCGCTGCACTGGACCGAGACCAGTCCTCCCCCAAAGTAATTTCAGTCTAGCAGGCTCGAATCGGACAACTGCCCGGCCCGAAAGGGTGGACAAGCGGGGACCAATCTGATTCACTAATCAGTCACCAGGGCGCGGCTAGCCGATGAATCTTCCCCTGACACCGATCCGTTTTTTGTTGTGGGCTGCTAACGAGTATGGTTCGAAGGTCGGCGTGGTCGACGGTGACCGGAGACTGACCTATAGCGAGTTGCTGGACCGCTCAAGCCGCTTGGCGGTAGCGCTGGGAGCATTGGGTGTTAAGCCCGGGGATCGTGTTGCCAGCCTAAGCCTCAACTGCCATCAACTCTTGGAAGCCTATTACGGGGTGCCGATCGCCCGGGCGATCTTGCTGTCGCTCAATGTGCGGCTGTCGGCGGAGGAGCAAGCCTACATCCTTGAGCATTCGGGGACCAAGCTGGTTTTGTTCGACCCAGAGTTATTGCCGCTGGCAGTTGGTTTGCATGCCAAGTTGCCGGGCATACGCTGGATTAGTCTTACGTCTCACGAAGAACTCCCTGATTGGGTCTATCAGGAAACATACGAGGAGTTGATCGCGTCGGCCGAGCCGCAACCGCCCGACTTCACCACATACGACGAGAATGCGGTGGCTGAGTTGTTCTATACGAGCGGCAGCACGGGCCGGCCCAAGGGCGTGATGCTGTCTAACCGCACACTTTATCTGCACGGTCTCTACACGGCGCTGGGGACGATTCGGCGGGGAGGACGAAGTGCCGCCGACCGCGGCGTGGAAATGCACTCGATCCCGCTCTTCCACGCCAACGGGTGGGGCCGGCCGCACACTGTCACCTTTATGGGCGCCCGGCACATCATGCTGAAACGGTTTGATCCGGTTGCGGTTTGCGAGTTGATCGAGCGAGAAGGGGTTACGGCATTCTCCATGGTGCCGACCATGGCGAACATGTTGCTGAGCTTTCCCGAACTTACTCGGTACGACCTAAGTACTCTCGAAGAGGTCATGATCGGCGGCTCTCCGTCGTCGCCGGCGCTGACGCGGCAGTTGGAGGAGCGGCTTGGGTGCCGCGTCTTGGCGGGCTACGGGCTCACGGAAACGTCGCCGGTCGCCACGATGGCCCACCTGAAAGACACCCTAGGAGAAGTCTCCGATGACGAAAGGATCCGGCGCCAGGCGATGACCGGGTATGCTCTTCCGGGTACGCAAATGAAGGTAGTGGGACCGGATGGCACCGAAGTCAGTAAGGATTCAAAGACGATCGGCGAAATCCTTGTCCGCGGCGACATAGTCATGGACGGTTACTGGAACGAGCCACAGGCCACCGCCGAAGCTGTGGTTGACAATTGGCTCCACACCGGTGATATGGCTTGGTGGGACGAGCACAACTATGTCCTCATCGTCGACCGCAAGAAGGACATCATTATCAGCGGCGGTGAAAACATCTCGTCGGTCGAGGTGGAAAACATAATCGCGTCGCATCCGGCAGTGTATGAAGCGGCTGTCGTCGGGGTTCCCGACGAGAATTGGGGCGAGGTGGTGAAGGCTTTCGTCGTGGTCAAGGCAGGCTCAACCGCAACTGAAGACGATATCCAGGAGCACGTTCGCGAACACTTAGCCGGCTTCAAGGTTCCCAAGAGCGTGGAGTTTCGCGATGAGTTGCCGAAGGGGGCGACGGGGAAGATCCTCAAGCGCGTGTTGCGCGAACCCTACTGGAAGAATACGGGGAGAGGTGTTCACGGAGGCGGATCAGGATAGTTGCGGGACAGGGGACAGGCACCCCGGAGGATTCTACGTTCGCGGGACTGACAGGCAAGAACCTGACCATCTTCGTAGCGCGGACGAGGTTTGCTTGGTTGCCTGTCCCAATCGGCGCACAAGGTTCCCAAGAGCGTGGAGTTTCGCGATGAGTTGCCGAAGGGGGCGACGGGGAAGATCCTCAAGCGCGTGTTGCGCGAACCCTACTGGAAGGATACGGGGAGAGGTGTTCACGGTGGCGGATGAGGATAGTTGCGGGACAGGGGACAGGCACCCCGGAGGATTCTACGTTCGCGGGACTGACAGGCAAGAACCTGACCATCTTCGTAGCGCGGACGAGGTTTGCTTGGTTGCCTGTCCCAATCGGTGGAACTCGTTAGGCACCGCTGTGTGTCCCCACGCCGCTGCACGGCGCTGAATCAGGATGGTTGTGCTGGGGTCCCACCTATAATGGGTGAATCAAGGTTCGCCCGAGCCCGGGGCTACTGAATACAACCAGAGGCCCAAAAAAGACCGACATGGCCGACCCACGCATGATCGCCGAAAGTGATGCCGTGCCGGACGATTTGCTGGAGAGATTCTGGGAAAAAGGTCTCGTCTTGTTCGGCCAGCGCGTCCAGCAAGAATACGGGCTGGCCACGCCGATCTTTATCGACCTCAGGCACAAGCTCTACGACGACCTGGCGGTCTTAGCCGCTCTCGGCCAGGCGTTACATGAAAGACTTGTTTCGATCGTTGCCGCCGAGCCGGACGAGCGCTCCAGGCCACAACAGGTCATCGGTATTCCCGACACGGCAACCCCTCTGGCCCTAGCAACCGCACTCGGTTCTCGGTCGTCGTCGTCTCCCGTTACCTACGGGCAAATGAGGAAGAAGCCGGCGGCCTACCCCGGGGGCCGGTCCGGCGTAAGCGCCTATATGGGGTCAATCAATGCAGCGCGCGAAATCACTCTGATCGACGACGTGATGGCCTCAGGCCGAAGCAAACTCTGGGCGATCGAGGAGCTCAAGAAAGACGGCCTCGCGGTGAAGCGCGTCCTCGTGGTGGTCGATCGTGAGCAGGGTGGCGAGAAAGTCCTGGAAGAAATAGGCTGCCCGGTGTATAGCCTCTACAGGATTTCTCAGCTGATCGACTACTTTGCTTCGCGGGGTAAATTGGACGCGGATACGGCTCGCGCAGCTCTCGAGCACATTCGATCCAAGAGGTTCGGCTAGCGCCTTTCGAGCCGTACTTCAGAAACCCAATCCATGACCGACTCGGGCTTCCCCGACCTGGAGTTCCTGATTGCAACGGCCCGCGAGGCCGGGGCAGCCATCCTGGAAGTGTATGAAACCGATTTCGAAGTGGCCCACAAGAGCGATGCATCCCCACTGACCGAAGCCGACCTACGCTCCCACCGAGCCATCACACAGCGACTGAAGGAGCGGTATCCCGAAGTCCCGATGCTTTCGGAAGAGAGCGCCGAACACGCACCGTACGAGGTCCGACGGGTTTGGGACGCCTTTTGGTTGGTGGATCCGCTCGACGGAACGAAGGAGTTCATCAAGCGCAACGGCCAGTTCACGGTTAATATCGCGCTGATTCAGGGGACCCAGCCGGCGGCAGGGGTGGTCTACGCGCCCGCGTTCGACTTGCTTTATTACGGCAAGGTTGGCGAGGGTGCGTTCAAAGTGGAGGGCAAGGCAGCGCCGGTTCCTTTGGCGGCAAAACAGCCGCGGGATCCGAGCCGCCTGGTGATCGCCGGGAGCTTGTCACATCCCACCCCGGAAATGGATGCCTTCGTGGCTGAGCAACGCCGAAAATACTCGGAGGTTGAGTTCGTAGCGATGGGCAGCTCGCTGAAAATCTGCATGGTCGCCGAGGGCAGCGCAGACATCTACCCCCGCCTGGGACCAACCATGGAATGGGATACGGCCGCGGCCCACGCCGTTGCCGCGGCGGCGGGGAGAAGCGTGGTTCGTTACGGCAGCGAAGATGAGTTGTCCTATAACAAAGAGAACTTGCTCAACGAAAAATTCGTGGTGCTTTAGCTCGTATTCGCTAATGTGTTTTTTTTCAGGGTCTAGCAGCCCGTGGTGAAAAATCCAGTGACACAAGAAAATGGGTACAGGAAGCTGAAAAAATCACCTCAGCCTCAGATTCGCGCACGCGGGCGCAATGAATTGCACCTCGGCGTCGACACGAGTTTCGACGCGGCAGACGTGGGCGTCTGCGCCACAACATCAGACGCGGAAGCCCAACATCCGAGCTCCGAGGGCAAGGCAACAACCGCCTTCGTGGCGCAGGTCCCCAGAGCTGCCGTGTCGGTACTCCTATCGACACCTGTTTCCGACCCGCCCACACGCACGGACCCTGTTCTTCGGCAAAGCTACTTCCACCACGGGCTGTCAGATCCGAGGAGGTCGCCGTGAGAGTCGCCGTCGTCGGGCTAGGCTACATGGGCGCCACCCACCTGCTCGCCTACCAGAAAGCCGGTCTCGCGGAAATCACGGCTGTGGTTAGCGGTGATCCCAAGAAGCGGTCCGGCGATCTTAGCGCGATTGGCGGCAATCTGGAGTTTATGAGCGTAGCCACGGAGACGATAGATTTCGGCCAGATCTCCCGCTACGCGAAACCAGAAGAAGCTTTCGCCGACCCGAACGTGGACGCCGTCAGCCTGTGCGTGCCCACGTACCTGCATGCCCCGCTCACACAGGCCGCGTTAGCCTCCGGAAAGCACGTGCTGGTCGAAAAGCCGATGGCCCTGACGAGCGACGAGTGTGACGCTATGATATCGGCGGCCGACGAGAACAGGCGGGTACTTA
This sequence comes from Bryobacterales bacterium, assembly GCA_965222095.1. Lineage (GTDB taxonomy): Bacteria > Acidobacteriota > Terriglobia > Bryobacterales > UBA6623. The sequence goes on along the minus strand of CBDCTD010000001.1, from coordinate 105,209 downwards.
TGGTGGCCCAGGTGATTCGCTATTGGCCCGAGTACCGAGCCGCGAGAGAGCTCATTCGCTCCGGCAAGCTCGGCGCCGTTCGGGCTGCTTCCCTGTCGCGAAAGTGCGCAATACCGAGCTGGAGCAAGTGGATGCACGATCCCGCCAACAGCGGAGGGGGAGTTTTCGACCTGTTGATTCACGACTTCGACTACTGCCTGCAGCTCTTTGGACGCCCGCAATCGATATCCGCAGTGGGCGTCGAAGCCATCGACAAAGGGATTGACGTGGCCGAGGCTCGGCTTCACTACGAGAACGACATGCCGGTTACCATCTCAGGAGGGTGGCACCCTGACGATTACCCGTTTTCGATGGCCTTTTCGTTCGCCTCGGACGGTGGCGTGCTTGATTTCAACTCGGCCTCTCGGCCGTTGACGCTCTACCGCGCCGACGGTGCTCCAGAGACCCTCGAACTCCCGCCAACGGACGGATTCGAGGCCGAACTCGAAGCCTTCGTGGATGCCTGCGCGCGCGGAGAGGCGCCTGCGGACTGCCGTCCCGAAAAATCTGCGCTGGCAACAAGAATGACGCTGGCCATGCGGGCGTCGCGCGAGATGGGCGGCGAGCCGGTGGCAGTGTAAAGAGGAGATAACCGCCGCCACAACCGTTACAGGCCCGTCCGAGAACGGGCCTGTAACGTTGAGTTGCCAATACGAATGGGTCGATCGAGCGACTAGTTCAGTGCCGCGTTGGCAACGAGGCTGGCCATCTTGCTGAAGATGATGCTGATGTCGTCAGAAATGCCGGGGAGCACCGCACCAGCGGCGACGGCAATAAAGCCGGCCAACAGAGCGTATTCGACCATATCCTGACCGCGCTCATCCCGGGTAAGTCTCCGCAAGAAACTGTACAGTTTGGTCATTCTCTTCTCCTTTTGTTTCGATAGGCCGCAGGGAGGACTGCGAACTGTGAGGGGGAAGACGCTCCAGAAACCTGGTAGGTGATATGTCGCCTCACCCCTAGAATGCGCGTGCGCAAATCCTAAATCAATGGAGCAGTCGTCCCGAAAACCTACCGGCCATCGACTGTAAGCCCTGAGGAACGTCAGTCCTACGCCGCCCGGGCGTTTACCTTAGGTGAAACGGGGGAGATCGATCGCTTGGATGGATGTAAGGTCCAGTTATTCAACGGCAAAGCGAAAGGGCGTGTAAACCGCCGGTGGAGTTGGCCTGTTGTAGCGGCCGCATTCCGGACCGCCATGGTACTCTGAGTTTTTGCAGCTGACGCCCGAGGAACACGGCGTTTGCTCCTGCCCGCGGGAAAACAGAACCTCTTTAGAACCCAAGGAACTTGTGTCGGAAATCGTCAATCTCGAAGCACTTGAAATTTTGGACTCACGGGGCAATCCGACTGTCCACGTGGCGGCGACCCTCAAGAGCGGGTCGCGTGGCGTGGCCCGCGTACCGTCGGGCGCCTCAACGGGGATCAACGAAGCGGTCGAGCTTCGCGACGGCGACACGAGCCGCTACAAAGGCAAGGGCGTCCAGAAGGCCGTGGCGCATGTGAAAGGCGAGATGCTAGAAGCGGTCCGCGGCCTGGATGCTTCCGATCAAGCGGGGCTCGACCGCAAGCTTATTGAGCTGGACGGCACACCCAACAAGGGCCGGCTCGGGGCCAACGCGCTGCTCGGAGTCTCAATCGCCGCGGCACGAGCAGCAGCCGCGGACAAGAATGTTCCGCTTTACCGTTCGCTCGCGGAGCGCCAAGAATACACGCTGCCGGTACCGATGTTTAACGTCCTCAATGGGGGCGAGCACGCCGACAACAATGTCGATATCCAGGAGTTTATGGTGCTGCCTTTGGGGCTGCCCACGTTTAGCGAGGCCTTGCGGGCGGCCGCTGAAACCTTCCACGCGCTGAAGGCGATCCTTCGTTCCAAAGACTACGAGACGGCGACCGGAGACGAAGGAGGTTTCGCCCCGCGCCTCAAGTCCAACGAAGAGCCCATGGAGTTGCTGGTCGAAGCGATCGCAAGAGCCGGGTACGAACCAGGCAAGGACATCGCCATTGCGATGGACGCCGCGGCGAGCGAGTTCTATGAGGACGGGATGTATGTCTTCAAGAAGAGCGGCGGCAGCCGCAAGACATCCGCCGAGATGAGCGAGATGTGGTCGTCGTGGATCGACCGTTACCCTCTGGTTTCACTCGAAGACGGCTTTTCCGAAGTCGACGCGGAAGGTTGGAAGCAAGGAACAGCCAAGCTCGGCGAGCGGATTCAGCTGGTCGGGGACGACCTATTCGTGACGAACACGGAGATCTTCAAGAAAGGCATCGCCGACGGCCTGGCCAATTCGATTTTGATCAAGCTCAACCAGATCGGTACCGTCACCGAGACGCTGGAGTGCATCGACATTGCTCGACGGAACAACTACACCTTCATCATTTCGCACCGCTCGGGCGAAACCGAAGACACCACCATCGCCGACCTGGCCGTGGCGGCGGGCGGAGGTCAGATCAAAACCGGCTCGACCTGCCGCAGCGAACGGGTAGCGAAATACAATCGGCTGCTCGAAATTGAAGCGGAGCTCGGCAGCAGGGCTCGGTACGCCGGCCGAGAGGCTTTCGAGCGCTGGCTGGGGTAGATCCCCGGCGGACCGCTCCAGCGGGCCTGGGGACAGGCACCTGGGAAGCGATTGGCGTTAGGTGTCAAGCCGACTTCCATGAGCGACTGGTGCTTCCGCGGAAGTCGGTCCTCAGTTGCCTGTCCCCTTGGTTGCAGTGAAGGTCGCGAAAAATCGGGTACAGCCGGCCAATTCGCCTCAGGCCAAGCGCTTTGTTTCGAGGGTCATGATGGGAGGCGAATTGGTGGCAGTCCTCATTTTTCGCTCCTACCTGACTTTCGCCGCGGCCTGCTATGCGCATCATCAGCTACAAGCCTCTAATCTCAAGCCAGCGAGGTAGAAACATGTCTGGCTTCATGACAAGAAGGAACGTCCTGCGTTGCGCGGGGGCGGGCGCTGCCGGTTTGCTCATCGGCAAGGGACTACGAGCCGGGGGTGTTCCGAAAGCTGTTGTTGATTCCACCAAGGTCATCACCGATCGGCCGCACCTGTACCATATGTCGTCGACAGTCGCTCGGCGGCGCAACGGAGAGCTACTGGTCGTTTGCTCGGGAGGCCGCGAAGCCCATGTGTGCCCCTTCGGTCGCGTGGAGTTAATGCGCTCGAGCGACAATGGCGAAACTTGGACCTATCCCCGCGTGCTGATCGACGGTCCGATCGACGATCGCGATGCGGGTGTGCTGGAGACAGCCAAGGGTTCGATCCTGGTGACCACGTTTACGTCGCTGGCTTACGAAGACCGGCTGAACAAAGCGCTAAACATGAAGCCGGACGACGAAAACGCTTGGCCGTCAGAAAGAATCCGTCGCTGGCAAGCCGCCCACCATCGAGTCGACGCCGTCCAGCGCGAATTGGAGCTCGGAAGCTGGATGATTCGATCCACCGACGGAGGGCGGTCGTGGTCAGCGCCGTACCGCTGCCCGGCAAACAGCCCCCATGGGCCGATTCAGCTTTCCGACGGGCGGCTGCTTTATGCCGGGCAGCTTTTTTGGTACGGGCGAGCGGGCCACGACCACGCCGGCAAGCTTTCTTGGTACGGGTGGACGGGCCAAAACCAAGGGCGTGTCGGCGTTTGGGAATCAACCGACGACGGCGAAACGTGGCGCTGGTTGGCCGAGATCCGGGCCCGCGCCGGCGACGACTTCAACGACTATCATGAGCTGCATGCGGTCGAGGCCGCCGACGGCGGTATCATCGCTCAGATCCGGAACCACAACAAGACGAATCGGCTCGAAACCTTGCAGAGCGAATCCCGCGACGGAGGCAAGAGCTGGTCGCTGCCCCGTTCCATCGGCGTCTGGGGCTATCCTTCACACCTCTTGCGGCTGAGCGACGATCGCCTTCTGATGACCTATGGCCATCGCCGTGACCCCCTCGGAAACCGGGCCCGCGTTAGCGAAGATCACGGCCGGAATTGGTCGCCGGCGATGATCATCTCCGGTGACGGAGCCTCGAGCGATATCGGCTACCCTTCGACCGTGGAGCTTGACGACGGCTCGCTCTTGACGGTCTGGTACGAGTTGATGGGAAGCTCCTCGGCTGATCTGGCCCACTACGCCGCTCGGGGTCGGGACGAAGCTTGGTTCAAGATGACGAACCACTTGGCGGGGGCAGTACTGCGCCAAGCGAATTGGAAGATCGAGGGCTGAAAATAGCCTTCCTTCTGTCAATCACCGGATGATCCCCCCACCCGTTGTTGACCGCTCGCAGCTTAGCCGATATACTGGAATTTCATGCGGTTGATCCTCCATCACCGGCATAGCCATCGCCATCATGGCGGTGTTGCGCGCCGGTAGGGGATCCGCACAGAAGCAAGTAGCATCGTTCGAATCCTGCCCGCCGGCGAAAAGCCGAGCGGGCTTTTTCTTTTAGGGGCTTTATGAAACTCGACTTCACCAAACTCGACGGCCTGGTGCCGGCAGTCGTTCAAGATGTCGGAGACGGGCGGGTGCTGATGGTCGGTTTTATGAACGAAGAATCGTTTCAAAGAACGCGGGAAAGCGGCAAGGTGACGTTCTTCAGCCGGTCCCGGAACGAGCTTTGGACGAAGGGCGGCACATCGGGCCATTACCTACTAGTAAAGGAAATCCAGGTGGACTGCGACGAAGATACGCTGCTCATCAAGGCTGAAGCCCTGGGTCCGGGCGTTTGCCATAATGGGTTCCGAAGTTGCTTCTACCGCCGTCTGAAAAACGACGATTGGGAGCAATTCGAGGATCGCGCTTACGACCCGGACAGGGTCTATAAGGCGGAAAACAGCTAGTTCCCGATGCTGAAGATTATTCCCAGCAGCGACAGGGCGGCGTTGAACCGGATCTTCAGGCGCCGCCGGCAGCGACTCGGACGCGCCGAGGCGGTCGTGGGCCCGATTCTGGAAGCGGTCCGCAAACGGGGTGACAGGGCCCTCGTCCGATACGCGCGGCAAATGGATGGCTTAGCCTCGCCGGGTGTCCGCGTGCAGCCGGAAGTCTTGCGACGGGCGGCCGCTGATCTGCCAACGGATTTCCGGACGGCGCTCGTCACGGCCAGCCGGCAGGTACGCCGCTACGCTGAGCTTCAGATGCCTCGCTCATGGACGAAGCGCGTGCTCGGTGGCGTGAAGCTGGGCCAACTCGTCCGCCCGCTCGAGTCGGTTGCGGCCTACGTGCCGGGAGGCCGATATCCGCTGCCTTCGACCTTGATGATGACGGTGGTCCCGGCCCAAGTGGCTGGGGTAAAGACTATTTCCGTCGCCTCGCCCCGGCCGCCGACCGAAACGCTCGGCGCCGCAGGATTGCTCGGAGTCGAAAACTTTTTCCACATGGGAGGAGCGCAGGCGATTGCCGCCTTCGCGTTCGGAACCGAGACCGTGCCGCGCGCGCAGCGGATCGTCGGTCCGGGAAACATCTACGTCGCGGCAGCAAAAAAGTTACTGGCCGGGGAAGTGGGCATCGATTTCGTTGCGGGGCCGACGGAGATCGTGCTTATTGCTCCCGAAGGCGACCCTCGCCTGCTGGCGGCCGATATGCTGGCGCAGGCCGAGCACGACGTCGATGCCTCGGCGATCTTGTTGACCCGCTCCAAGCGGCTGGCCGGTAAGGTTGCGGCCGAAGTAGAAAGGCAGCTTTCGAGCCTGCCCACCCGCACCACGGCGGCGAAGTCGATCGCCAAGAACGGCGCTATCTTGGTGACCCGAAGTATCGACGAGGCTTTCAAGATCGCCAATCGCTTCGCTCCCGAGCACCTGTGGATTCCCGAGGAATCGCTGGTCTCGAAGGTCGAGAACGCGGGCAGCGTGTTTGTGGGCGCTTGGAGTCCCGAAGCAGCAGGAGACTATGCCTCGGGACCCAACCACGTTCTCCCGACGGGCGGAACCGCCGTGCTGCGCGGAGGGCTGTCGGTGTTCGACTACCTGAAGATCATCTCGGTGCAGCAGCTCGAGCCGGAAGGGTTGCGGCGTTTGGCGCCTTCGATTTTGACGCTGGCCCGTGCGGAGGGTCTCGAGGCCCACGCCCGATCGATCGAGGTGCGACTCCATGCCTAAAGCGGTGTCCATTCGACGGCCTCGGCCTCGTCGCGCGGTTGAAAGGATGAAGCCCTACTCTCCGCCGACCAGCGACCGCTACGGCAAGGTGCGCCTGGACTTCAACGAAAACACGGTGGGCTGTTCTCCGCGTGTCGCTCGCGTGCTTAGGAGTCGAGTGGCACGCGACTTCCTAGCGGTCTACCCGGAATACGAGACGGCACGGAAGAAAATGGCTGCGTTCTTTGGCGTCCGGTCAGACCAGATTTTGCTCACCAACGGTACCGACGAGGCCATTCACCTGCTGGTGAGCACGTATGTGGATGACGGCGGCGAAGTGGTGATTCCCTCTCCGACCTACGCCATGTTCCGGTTTTACGCGGAACTGGCCGGGGCGACGCTTCGGCTCATCCCTTATCGCAAGGATCTGGCGTTCCCGCTCGAGGAGATACTTTCCGCGATCACAGCAAAGACGAGGCTGGTGCTCGTGGCCAACCCGAACAACCCCACGGCTGGGGCGATTCGTTTGAAGGAGATCGAAGCCATCCTGCGCCAAGCGCGGAACGCCGCTGTCTTGATTGACGAGGCGTATTACGAATTCTGTGGAATCACGGCTCTCAAGCGGCTCTCCCGGTTCCCGAACCTTTTCGTGAGTCGAACGTTCTCGAAGGTGTACGGCTTGGCTGGTTTGCGGATGGGCTGCCTCTTCTCGCAGACCGACAACATTCAATTGGTGCGCAAAGGGCAGTCGCCCTACAGTGTCAACTCGGTCGGCGTGATGTGCGCTTTGGAGGCCATCAAGGATCAGGACTACATAAGTTCCTATGTCGAAGAGGTGCTGGAAGCTCGGGACATGTTGTGTCGGGGACTGGATCGGCTGGGGATTCGATACTACCCGAGCCAGGCGAACTTCGTCCTTGCGGAATTCGGGGATAGTGCCGGGCGAGTCTGCGCCTCCTTGCGTGAAAAAGGTCTGCTGACTCGCAACCGCAGCCACGAACTTCCCGGGACGGTACGAATTACCGCCGGCAAGAAATCGCAAGCTCGAAAACTGCTTGCTTGCCTGCGAGAGGTGCTCTAGCAGCCCATGGTAGAAGTGTAGGTCGCGAAAAATCGGGTACAGCCAGCCAATTCGCTTCAGGCCAAGTGCTTTTTTTAGGGCTATGATGGGGGCGAATTGGTGGCAGTCCCCATTTTTGGCTGCGAGACTTTCGCCGCGGGCTGCTAGCCGGGCCAAGTGAACCGTGCGGCCCGTGGGCCGATGCCTGGAAACGCGATGAGAAAAGCGACGGTCGAGCACACTACGAAAGAGACGCGGATCCGTGCCAAGCTCGCGATCGAGGGCAAGGGACGGTACGAGGTGTCCACCGGCATCCGCTTCTTCGATCACATGCTGGAGCTGTTTGCGAAACATGGCGGATTCGATCTAAGTATCCAAGCCGAAGGGGATCTAGACGTCGACCAGCACCACACCGTCGAGGATGTGGGAATCGTACTGGGACAATGTTTCTCCCAAGCTCTGGGCAAACGCGTTGGTATCAACCGCGCCGGCTACTTCGTCATGCCTATGGATGAATCACTAGCCGTTGCGGCCGTGGACCTTGGGGGCCGTCCGGCGCTGGTCTACCACGCGCCGACGCGCTTTCGGACAGTGGGCGATCTCGAAGTCGAGCTGCTGCCCGACTTTTTCGATGGCTTCGTTCACCACTGCGGCGCGAATCTGCACGCCCGCTTATTGTATGGCCGCTCGAACCATCACAAGATCGAGGCAATCTTCAAGTGTTTCGGACGGGCGATGCGATACGCGTGCTCGAAGGATTCGCGACTGAAGAATCAGCTTCCCAGCACCAAAGGTCTGCTGGAGGGAACGGTACGGACAAGGGGGCGGAAAGCAAGATGAACTGCACGGCGACGGCCGCCTAGAGGCTAATCCGACCGCTGTCAGCCGCCCGGTCTTTCTGCCCGCTCGAAGCAACCATGGATCTGCTCCACACAGATTTGGAGGACAACGAGCTCACCCGGTCATTCGAGAGCGCAAAGCCGTTTCGCCATCTCGTCATTGACGATTTCCTCGCACCCGGGTTTTGCCGCGAGGTAGCCAGCGCCTTCCCCGGGTTCAGCAGCGGCGAAGCCGCCAACGAGTACGGGGAAGAAGCCGGCAAGGTGGTATACCGAAATGTCCGGGAGCTGGGCGAACCGTTCCGCCGCTTTGACGAACTGCTCCGCTCGCAAAGCTTTCTCGACCGGCTGAGCCGGATCACGGGAGTACCGGAACTTCTTTACGACCCCGAATACGTCGGTGGAGGAACGCACGAGAATCTGCACGGTCAAGATCTTGATCCACATGTCGACTTCAACTACCATCCGACCACCGGGCAGCATCGGCGGCTGAACCTGATTCTGTTTCTCAACGAAGAGTGGGCATCCGACTGGGGTGGCGCTCTGGACTTTCATCGGAACCCGTGGAATCTGGAAGAAGACCAAGTCCGTTCCGTGTGCCCCCTGTTCAACCGCTGCGTTGTGTTTGAGACCACCGAGAATTCATGGCACGGTTTCCAGCGCATTGAGCTCCCGCCCGAAAAGCGGCATCTCTCAAGGCGTTCGGTCGCTGTGTACTTCTACACCAACGAGCGGCCTGTTGAGGAAGCCGCCCTCGAGCACAGCACGGTGTACGTGCCACGGGGGCTGCCGAATCACCTTCGAGTCGGACGAACGCTGGCCGAGGGGGACCTTGATTCGCTGCGGGTTTTGCTTTCGCGCACCAGCAAGCAGATTCGATTCCTCTATGACCGGCTCCAAGAGCTTCACGGTGTAATTGAGCAGCGTGGAGAGCACGTTCGGGTGTTGACAGACGAGCACGAGCGCGTGATCGCGCAGCATGAGGAACACGTTCGTTCGCTGGCAGAAGATCACCGGAAGGTGTTGGACGAACATCAGCAGCACCATCAAAGGGTCGTAGCCGAGCGGGAAGAGCACATTCGGGTGTTGACGGACGAGCACGAGCGTGTGATTGCCGACCACGACCGTGTGATTGATGAGCACGAACAACAGGTTCGGTCGCTGACGGCAGAGCACGAGAAGCATGTTCGCGCGTTGGCGGAAAGTCACCGGGACGTGTTAAACGAACGGGATCGCCATGATCGGTTGCTGAGCGAGGAGATCCAGGACCACAAGAACGTGATCAAGGGCATCGAATCCTCGCTTGCCTTTCGGCTCGGGAGGCTGCTTACTTGGCCGCCGCGGGTTCTATTAGGCCGGGACCGATGAGGTTTAGCGACTCACGCATGACTGCCGCAATGGGCCGCGGCATTGGCTATTCGCGGTCTTACGTCTCGGCATGTGCCGCGATCTCCGGAGAATTCGGAAACGGCTGGAAGGCAATCGGAATTCAGAGGGACAAGATGAAACGCACAGCGAAGGCCACAGCGCGCGGCGGCGCTTGTCCGTGGGTTTAGCGTCATGATTGCAATCTTTGACTACGGTGCCGGCAACCTCCGTTCGGTAGAGAATACCCTGGCTGCCATCGGTACGCGCTATGAACTGGTTCGTGACGCCGAGGGTCTCCGGCGAGCCGAGAAAATCATTCTTCCGGGTGTAGGGCACTTCGGGCAACTCATCCGCTCACTGGACTCATTAGGCGTCCGCGATACATTTCGGGAGCGGATCGGGTCGGGGGTCCCGTTTCTCGGCATCTGTCTCGGCTTGCAGGCGCTGTTCGAGAGCAGCGAGGAGGCGCCGGAACTGGCAGGTCTGGGCGTTTACCCCGGGACGATCCGTCGTTTTCCGGCGGGGACCCGGGTGCCGCACATGGGCTGGAACAACTTGGAGTTGCACGGTCGACCGCGCCTCTTCAAAGGCCTTTCGAGCGAACCGTATGTCTATTTCGCTCACAGCTACTACGTGCCGGATACAGTTGCCGGCGACCGCGCGGCGGCCTGGTGTGAGTATGGAGTGAGATACGCGGCTGCGCTGGAAGCTGATAACGTTTTCGGCGTGCAATTCCATCCGGAAAAATCAAGCGCCATCGGACAGCAAGTAGTTCGGAACTTCCTAGAGTGCTAGCCAAGAGAATCATTCCCTGTCTTGATGTCACGGAAGGCCGGGTCGTCAAGGGCGTCAACTTTATCAACTTGCGGGACGCGGGCGATCCGGTCGAGTTGGCCGAGGTCTATAACCGGGATGGCGCGGACGAGTTGGTCTTCCTAGACATCACCGCCTCGAGCGATCGCCGGGACACGATGGTCGATGTCGTCGAGCGGACAGCCCGTAAGGTCTTCATTCCCTTGACGGTGGGCGGCGGTATTCGGGCGGTGCCCGACGCCCGAAAGCTGCTGGTCGTAGGCGCCGACAAAGTGTCCGTCAACACCGCCGCCGTAGAACGCCCGGAACTAATTACTGAGCTTTCACAGGAATTTGGCTCGCAGGCAGCCGTCTTGGCGATCGACGCCCGCCGCGGTTCGCCGGGCAAGTGGAACGTTTTCACCTACGGAGGCCGCAAGGATACCGGCATCGACGCGATCGAGTGGGCCAGGCGTGGCGAGTCGCTGGGAGCCGGCGAGATCTTACTCACCTCGATGGACTGTGATGGCACTCAGGCCGGTTTCGATTGTGAATTAACACAGCAGATTTCGCGGAATACCAGCATCCCGATCATTGCCAGCGGGGGTGGCGGCCAACCAAAGGATTTTGTGGAGGTGCTGACCGCCGGGGAGGCCGACGCAGCGCTGGCCGCTTCCATTTTTCACTACGGCACCTACATTGTTGACGGCCTGAAAGAGATTCTCGGGAAGCACGGTATTCCGGTGAGGACTGGCGGCCAATCCCCGACCGATTGACCGGTTTGCGGCAAGAAAGCATGGCATGCCTCACCTGTTCTACTACCTCGACTTCACGGTCTCGGTCTTTGTCGTCTATCGAGAAAAAGTTCTGCTCGCCGATCACCGGCAACTGGATAGATGGTTGCCACTGGGAGGGCATATCGAACCTGGGGAGGATCCTGAGCAGGCAGCGCTGCGGGAAGTGGCCGAGGAGAGCGGTCTCGCGGTCGAGCTCTGTGGTGAGCGGCCGCCGCGGGAATTCCCCGGGACGAAACGGCTGGTGGCGCCAGTCTACCTGGACGTTCATGACATTGCCGGTGAGCATCGCCACATCGGCATGATCTACTACGCGCGTGCCACCAGCGATCGCACGACGCTTTCCGCCGAAGAGCATCGTCAGATCCGGTGGTTCGACGCCCGGGAGCTTCAGAGTCCGAAATGGAAGATTCTCGACGCGATCCAGTTCTACGCGGCCGATGCGATCCGGCGTCTGCAACCGGCGGAGGGTGCCGGCAGCGGGCCGGCCGACAGCTGACATAGTAGGGGCGCCCTCCGTGAAGGGTAGTGCCAGGATCCGCCCTAACACGCAGCTCTTGGCGGAGGATTCGCGCGGAGCACAGCGAGGATAAGCCAGTGATCATCCCGTGTATCGACCTGATGGGAGGCAAAGTGGTCCAGCTTGTGCGTGGCCGCGAAAAGGCTCTGGAGGGCGACGAACCGCTCGTGATGCTCGAGAAGTTCTCCGCCTTCCCGGTGATTCAGGTGATCGATTTGGACGCCGCTATGGACCAAGGTTCAAACGACGCTGTGGTGCGGGAGCTGACTTCGCGCGCGGTGACCCGCGTAGGTGGTGGCGTCCGCACGGCGGAGCGTGCACAACGCCTGGTTGAGGCCGGGGCCTCCAAGGTAATCATCGGCACGGCGGCGTTTGGCTCCGAGGGTGTCAACGAGCCACTTCTGCGGCAAGTGGGGGAGTCTATCGGACCCGAGCGGATTATACTTGCACTCGACTCCAAAGCGGGGAAGATCGTCACCAGAGGCTGGCGGCAAGCGATCCAGTTTTCCGCCGAAGAAGTGATTCACAGGCTGGAGCCTTACTGCGGAGGGTTTTTGTGCACGTATGTCGACAAGGAAGGCATGCTGGAAGGCACGGACCTGGATTGGTTTCGCCGCCTGCGTGTAGCTACCAACCACGAGCTCACGGCCGCGGGAGGAATCACAACCCTGGAAGAAATCCGCGAGCTTGCCGGGCTCGACATCCACGCGGCACTGGGCATGGCGATCTACACGGGCGGGCTCGATTTGGCCGAGCTAGCAGCGATCCAAAGGAATCTGGGTGTCCCGGCGCCTTAATGAATAGTTTCAGACGTAGGGCAAGGGAGTGAACGCGGTAGGGGCTGAAAGATTCCTGAGAGAGGACCGATATCGCCGGTAGTCCGCGGCTATTTGAAGGGCCTTCGCGGCTCTTCTTCGGAGTGAGAAGAGATCTCTTCTTGGCACGGAACGCAGTGCCGGGCCCAAGCGACGGCCTCTAACCTTTTCAGCGAGATCGGGTCGTCGCAGCCCATGCAGATACCATAGCTTTCGTCTTCGATACGGCTCGAAGCTTCGTCGATTTCCCGCAACAACATGACATCGATGCTGTTTCGGTTGAGGAAGATCCACTCTTCGTGGCTTTGCGTGGGAAGCTCTTCGAGATCCAGCGGCTCGCCACCCCGAGCCAGCGCCTTCGCAGCCGATGACGACTGTAGGCTGGCGCGAATCTCGCTCGCCTTTACTTCCATGAGCTTCCTAAAGCGATTGCGTTGGGCTTTTGTCAGCCCTTTACTGATCGTCCTTGCCATGAATCACCTTCAATGCCCCCCAGCCGGTGGGGAGGTAAACCTGTGACTATATCGTCCGTTTGTCCTAGCTGTGTTAGACTGCTCCGGGCGCAGGTTGCGTTACACTTTTGCGGACAGAACTTGTGCTAATTCCGCCCGACCGCTTTCTCGGCTTGTGCCAAGTAGGCGGCCGATCCGTCCCGAAGAAGTCAGAGCCCCTTTTTATGTCCCCGCAGCCCGGAGAACCCACCAAGTCACTTCCAACTCAGCCAAGCGTTTTGCTTGGGTAACGTATTATACGCACCACTGGCGGAGTTGGCAAGGGGAAAGTCTCCTATTGGGCAAGAAAAATCCTCAAAGGGCGGGTCGGCTCCAGGTAGGGCATACTGCCGGGTGCCAAACCGTCGTTCTGGAGGCGTTCCATGACACGGCGAGCGGCCTTCGCAATGACCGTAACCTTGCCACCGACTGGCACGAAGTAACGAATGTGACCGTTGGGTATAGTGTATGGGGGGTACCGCCATGGCTGGATATGAGGGCGGTGAACACGGTGGATTCTGGGGCGCGAGCTCGGACGGTGCCTGCCGTTGGTGAGGCAGAGCATCTGCAACTGTTGATGCAGCGTTACCAGCAGGCGGATCGCGCGGCGGTGACAGAGCTAGTTCGGATACTTTCGCCGAAGCTGATCCGTTATCTCGCCGGGCCACTTTACACCCGCGCCTACGCGGAGGACATGCTGCAAGAGTGCTGGCTTCGCGTCCACCGGGCGCGCCACACGCATCGTCCTGGCACTCCGGTTTTGCCCTGGATCTTTGCGATCGCTCGACACACCCGGATCGACGCCTTCCGACGGAGGCGGCGAATCCAGTCCCGAGAATCGGCGGTGGAGGAATTTGGAGAACTGCCCGCCCCGGCTCCGGACGCGCCGCGCATCCCGGACTTAGACCTCTGGCGACTCGTTCGCAAGCTGCCGCCCAGCCAGCAGGAAGTGATCGAGATGCTGAAGGTTTCCGGGATGAGCCTCGAAGAAGTCGCGCGCGCGACCGGTTCGACGATCGGTGCCGTAAAACAAAAGGCCCACAGGGCGTATACGAAACTGCGAGCCATGCTGCAGAGTTCGCCGGCACCGGAGGCGAAGACATGACGTGCGCCGAGGCTAACAGCCATTTCGCCCAAACAGGGGACATATCGTCGGGAACATCGCCCGAGGGCCTCCGCGAACACCTGGGGGCCTGCCCCCATTGCCGCTCGGTATGGGAGTTTTTGGCCGGCCGGGATAACCCAGGAGACGTTTCGCCGCAAGTCCAATCCAGAATCGAGAATACGGTGTCGGAATTTCTCGAGGCGGTGTCTCCCTTGCCCGGCGCCGGGGTGCTTACGTCAATTTTTCTGTTGATATTCGGAGGTCTCTCGGCCGCTGTGATCGGCTTCACGGGTTTGCGGCACGGTGCGGTCGGCATGGACACCATGCAGTTCGCGGGCGCCCTGGGAATCGTCGGCGCAGCGGCGGTTCTCACCGCGCTTACACTGAGTCGGGGGATGGTCCCCGGCGAGAAGACGTGGATGCCGCCGGCGCGACTGACTCTACTGGCCCTGCTCGCTCTATTTGCCGCCGTCGGGATTCTCTTCCCGTGGAGCTGGACGCAGGACTTCTTCCCGGCTAGCTGGAAGTGTTTTAGGCACGGGTTCATGTCCTCGCTGCCGGCAGCGTTTTTGTTCGTGATGATCCTGCGGCGGGGCGCTGTCTTGTCGCTCGGCGCTGTCGGAGCCGGCGCGGGATTGCTGGCCGGACTCGTAGGCGTCGTCGTTCTGCACTTTGGCTGCGGGATGCACACCGCCCCCCACATCTCGATAGCGCACCTGGGCGTCCCTTTGGCCGGAACCGCTGCCGGCTTCCTGATGGGACGCTTTCTGCCACCGCTGTTGCCAGGTGCCCGAGCAGTCCAATAACAGGCAGTGATTGGGGCTGTGACCCTGGTCCCGGCGAGCGCCGAGGTTCGTGCTAGTGATCTTCGAAAACCTTCACCGGCGGCCCGGCGAGTCGTTGATGCGAGACTAGGGAATCGTTGATGCGAAAATGACAAGTAGCACCTCGGTTGCAAACGTTGCTGTCGAGGCGAAACTGTTCAGGACCAATAGACAATGAGGATTCCACGTGCGTGCGGCATCAGGCTGTTGGCGCTGTGTCTTGTCTTAACGCTCCATTTCGTGGCCTGGGGCCAGCAGAGTTCAACATCAGCGCCTCCCTTCCCGACCGGGCCCGAGGTGGGCGAGCGAATCCCGGCTTTTTCAGCTGTGGATCACAATGGCCGGCAGCAGACTTTCGACCGCCTCAAGGGACCGCGCGGCTTACTGCTCCTGTTTAACCGCTCCGCGGATTGGTGACCGTTTTGCAAAGGCCAACTGGTTCAGTTGGAACGCCGGCGCAAAGATTTCGAAAGGCGAGGCTTCCAGGTTGCCGCCCTCAGCTTTGACAGCGTGGAGACGCTCAAGCACTTCGCCGAGCGAGTGGGCATCCGCTATCCTTTGCTCTCGGAT
Organism: Bryobacterales bacterium; assembly: GCA_965222095.1. GTDB lineage: Bacteria > Acidobacteriota > Terriglobia > Bryobacterales > UBA6623. The sequence goes on along the minus strand of CBDCTD010000001.1, from coordinate 89,929 downwards.
CCGGAGTCCAAGGTGATTCGCGCTTTTGGCCTCCTGAACCGGGCTGTTCCAGCAGATCACCCCTTCCACGGAATTCCCAATCCCGGAGCCCATCTCCTAGACGAAAAGGGAGTCGTCCAACAGAAATTCTTCGAGGAGAGATTCAGCGACCGCTTCTCGCCCGGTCATCTCCTGGTGCGAGCGCTCGGCCTGGACGCCGATGCTTCCCTTGCCGAAAAGGAGACGGACCACCTCTATCTAACGAGCTCGGCGAGCGACGAGCTGGTAAGACCAGGAAACCGGGTCGCCCTGGTGGCCGCGATTGATCTCAAGCCCGAGATGCACGTTTACGCGCCCGGGGTGGAGGGGGGATACATCCCGGTCGCATGGAAAATAGAGGCAGCCAAGGGACTAGTGAACTTCTCGGCGCACTATCCCGAAGCGGAGACGCTATACTTGCCCGCCATCGATGAGACGGTTCCGGTTTATCAAGGCTCGTTTCGGATCGTGGCCGATCTGACGTTAGGAATGCAGCAGGACCTGGAACCCCTCCTCGATTCGGACGGCGACCTTGTTGTCAACGGATCCTTCCGCTATCAAGCTTGCGACGACACGATGTGCTATCTACCTTCGACCGTACCCTTGGAGTGGAGGTTCAGGGTCGAGCCACTGGATCGTACACGTGCGCCGGAGGAGTTGCGGCGGGGCAAGTAAACTCGGTCATTCAATAGGCCGAAGTCGAAGTTGTGTTTCCTTTCCGGTTAAGGTAAAGCATGGTTTGGCTGGGAGTGGCGATCACCGCGGCTGCGGCCTTCTATTTGGTCGCTGCGTACCGGCGCAGCTCGAAGACCGCGCCCTATGCCCCCTACGGATGGATAGGCCTCGGCATAATCGCCGTGGCGGAGATGGCGCTCTACCTCCAGGTAAAACCGGTTGCCGTCTATTTCACTCCCATCGTTTGGACCGGCTACATCATGGCTATCGATGCCGCGGTTTTCAGCCTGCGCGGACGGTCACTGCTTCGCACCGAGCCCCAAGCCTTCGTTTGGATGGCTACCCTTTCCATCTTCTTGTGGTTTGCGTTCGAGGGCTACAACATGCGGCTGCAGAATTGGTACTACGCCGGACTCCCTGGGAACTTCGTGGCGCGCTACGTCGGCTACGGGTGGTCCTTCGCCACGATCTGGCCGGCCTTGCTCGAAACAACCGAGTTTCTGCTAGCCACCTGCTTTAAAGGGCGCCGCTCCACCCCAGAACCTCCCGTTCCGCGCAAAACAACGGCTCCGTGGATCGTAGTAGGGTTGGCCATGGTAACGGTCCCTCTGCTCGTTCCGCCTGACTGGGGCGTTTACTTATTCGGATCGGTCTGGTTGGGCTTCATTCTGCTGATCGATCCGCTGAACTACCGTGCCCGGCGGCCCAGTGTGTGGGGCGATATCTCGGAAGGGTCTTGGGGCCGGCTGTGGGCGCTGATGCTGGCGGGGGGCATATGCGGAATCTTTTGGGAGTTCTGGAACTATTGGGCGGAAGGCAAGTGGTTCTACATCTTCCCCATCCTCGAACAGTGGACCATCTTTGAAATGCCCGTAGTGGGATATCTGGGGTTTCCTGTTTTCGCCGTCGAGGTCTTCGCCCTCTATGTTTTTGTGGTTTCGTGGCTCGAACTGCCCTTCTACGAGCCACGGTGAACACGGGTTGCCGTTCCCCGTGCCTGCCCCCGGGGGAGACGCATGCGCCCGTTCACGCTCTACAGACGCACTGCCTCCCGCGTCTGCTGTGAGCGATTAGGCGTCAGCATGAAACTCTCATGATCGCCGCTCTCTGGGAGTTGTAGCGCCGAGCAACTGGAGATTCGCCGATCACCCACGCGACAGCCGCACAAAACACCTCATTTTTGTACCAAAGGAGACTAAAAACATTACCTTTCGTGTTATATTATCAACAGTTCTCACTCTAGATGCTGCCTTTCTCAAATGCTATGGCTCGATCGGCTGGCAGCCGAGATGCTCGTTCCCCTCGCTGCGTGGGTGTTCGCGAGCAGTCTGGATGATCTTTTCCTAGACATCTCCTTCCTCGTCGTCTGGCTGCGTTCTCGTTGGCAGAAGGCACCGCTCTACGGCTTCTCCCTCAGTTCCCCTCCGGTGCAGCGGGAGCGCAAGATCGCGCTCGCGATTCCCTGCTGGGAAGAGGCGGGCGTGGTCCGCGAAATGCTGGAGAACAACCTGACGGCCATCAAGTATGGCAACTACGAGGTCTGGCTGGGGCTCTATCCGAATGACAGAGCGACGATCGATGAAGTGGTGAGATGCAAGGGGAGGTTTCCACGGATTCCTTACGTCATCTGTCCCCACCCAGGCCCCACGACCAAGGCCGATTGCCTGAACTCGATCATGAAGGGAATCCGGCGTCATGAGGAGGCTACTGGCGGGCGTTACGAAATCTTCGTGCAACATGATGCCGAGGACGTTATCCCACCGAGCTCGCTGCGCGTTATCAACGACCACATGACGCGCTATGACATGGTTCAGTTCCCGGTCTTTCCTCTAGCCACCCCCCTGTGGGACATCACTCATGGGACCTACGGCGACGAGTTCGCCGAATTCCACCTGAAAGAGCTTCCTATACGGGTACGGCTCGGTGGCTTTCTGCCGTCGGCCGGTGTGGGCACAGCCTATCGGCGGGAAGCCCTCGAGAAACTGCTGGCTGCCCACGGGGACCAACTGTTTGACCCTTCAAGCTTGACCGAGGACTACTTCACCGGACTCGAGCTTCACCGCCTAGGGTGCAAGCAGCTATTCCTTCGCGTGTCCTCCGAAGACGGTGCCCGTACAGGTGCCCGACGGAGCCTCACTGGAAAACCAACGACGTCGGGCCCCTTTGCCGTACGATCCTACTTCCCGCGAAGTTTTCGAAAGGCGATACGCCAGCGAGCTCGTTGGATTACGGGGATCGGGCTGCAATCTTGGCAGCGTTTCGGATGGCGGGCGGACCGCGGGCAGTGGTACTGGCTCTGGAGAGACCGAAAAGGCTTGGTCGGCCATCCGGTGGCACTGTTGGCGAATGCACTCTTTTGCTATGGGTTGGCGCGCTGGGTTTGGGCACACGGGACGGGTACGCCCTGGCACTTCGGCGCGATTGTTTTGTCTCACCCCATTTTCGTCTGGCTGCTCCTCGTCAATTTCGGGACACTAACTTGGCGCCTGGCGGTTCGCTCGGTCTGTAGCGGCATGATCTACGGATGGGGATCGGCCCTAACGACACCCGTCCGCGCTCCCTGGGCCAACCTGATCAAGTTCTGCGCCACTTGGAAAGCAGTCGTAGGCTTTGCCCTCTCTCGACTGCACAACCGTCCTCTCCAGTGGGCAAAGACGTCTCATGCCTATCCGAGCCTCCGAGTATTGATGAAATACCGGCGAAGGCTGGGGGACGTCTTGGTCGCGAGCCGCCGGCTTAGCCGTTCGGAAGTCGAGCAGGAGGCGCGAAAGAAACAGGTCACGCAGCGCCTCGGTGAACACCTTGTCGAAAGCGGTCGTATCAGTGAACTCGAACTATACGAGAGTCTCAGCAAGCAGTATGGCCTGCCGTTCCGCTCGTTGCTGGGCACCGCGGACGTTGACAACCAGGCATTGGTGTCGTTGCCATCCCATGTCGCCTCCGATTTGCGAGTTGTCCCCTTCCAGGTGGATGGGTCAGATCGGCTGTGGCTGGCCAGCCCGGAACTCCCAACCGAGTTGGCAAAACAAACGGTCTCTAGTTATTCCTCCTTGACGCCCACCTTCTTACTCATCACCCCCACGAACTACAACTATTTGGTCGGACGCACTGAAGCACAGCCGGATACTCCCCAGATGACTCAAGCCGCCGCGGGAGACTGATTCAAGCGACAAGCGACACAGGACCCCAGTTCGAACCTAGGAATCAGCGAACTGACGGGCTAGGTAGGCCGTCCTCGATTTTTCGCGAAGTTTACTCTTACCACGGGCTCCAAGGGGTTTTCCAGGGTGGCGACTGGCGTCTGGTGTGTCACCGACACAGCAGCCGCTAAGATGTACCGTGTGAGGTATGGAACGAACGCTGGGTCGAGCCGGGCGCCTAAGTCCTTGTTCTCGATCATTGCACCAGGAATTCTGCTGGCGGCTACAGGAGTTGGCGCCGGCGACCTGATGACCACCAGTTTGGCCGGCTCAGAAGTGGGGCTTGGGCTCATGTGGGCAGCGGTCGTGGGCGTGGTCTTCAAGTTTGCCTTGACCGAAGGGATCGCGCGCTGGTGGTTGGCCACGCAGTCGACACCGCTCGAGGGTTGGGCGTGGCGTCTAGGTGGCTGGATCAAGTGGGTATTCCTCGCTTATCTCTTGCTCTTCACCTTGGTTGTAGGCGGGGCGCTGGTGACCGCCTGCGGCGTAGCGGGGGGCGGGCAGATTCCGCTGGGAGACCCCGTCACCTCGAAGGTCGTCTGGGGGATCTTCCATTCGATGTTGGGCTTGGTATTGGTCTGGTACGGGAGCTTCGCGCTGTTCGAAAAGTTGATGACGTATCTCGTCGGGATCATGTTCGTCACAGTGATCACAACTGCGTTCGCGATCGGCCCGGACTGGGGGGAGGTCGCGCAGGGGTTCATTCCGTCTATCCCGGCAGGCCACGGGGGCTGGGTGCTGGCGGTAGTCGGGGGTGTCGGAGGAACGGTCACGCTACTCTCCTACGGATATTGGATGCGCGAAGTTGGCCGTCGCGGTCTGGAGGATGTCCGGGTTTGTCGCATTGATCTGGCCGTCGGAAACGGTATGACGGCACTATTCGGCATGGCGGCGCTCATCATCGGTTCCGGAGTTCAGCTTGAGGGTGGAGGGGCGGACCTGCCCATCCGCATGGCTAATCTCTTGCGGGCCGAGATCGGTCCCTGGGGCTACTGGATTTTCCTGGCGGGGTTTTGGGGCGCGGTGTTTTCAAGTCTTTTGGGGGTGTGGCAGAGCATTCCCTACATGTTTGCGGACTTTCTGGAGTTAGGTGCCGGCAAGACTCCGGGCCTTAGGAGGCAGACTGACCTTCGTGCGAGCAGGCCCTATCGCGCATACCTGGTGTTCATCGCAACGGTGCCGCTGGTCTTTCTTTGGGTATCGGTCCGGGAGATCCAGTTGGCGTACGGCATTATCGGTGCTTTCTTCCTGCCCCTGCTGGCGCTGACCCTGCTGCTGCTCAATAACCGCAGGCGTTGGGTGGGGTCCGATTTCCTGAATCGTTGGCTGTCCAACGGGATTCTGGTCGCTGCGCTATTGTTTTTCGCCTACCTAGGAATCCAGCAGGTTTACGAGCGGCTAGTGGAGGTTTTTTAGCCAGCATTTATCACGAGGAGCGCGTAGTGGCGGGCCACCGTGCCCGCCCAGTAGTGTCAACGTACGATCTTTTCCACAAATTCGCACTGGACAATATGTACTGATCGGTAGCGGGCCGACACGGTGGTCGGCCCCTAAAAAATAACGTTCGTTCGACCCTGGCCACCCAAACCCTCGTAAGAAATGTGGGCTAGAGACTTGCCTGAACAACTGGTCACTGTAGCCTCGTACGCTACTGCTCAAGAAGCTCAGATCGTCAAAGGTCTCCTGGAGTCTCATGGCCACTTGGTCTTCCTGCAAGACGAGCACACGATACGAATCTATCGGCTCTACTCGAACGCTCTTGGTGGCGTCAAAGTGCAAGTGCCAAGCTCGGAGCTGGCAGCCGCTCGGGAGGTCCTTGACTCCGCTCCGGATGCAAGCGCGAGGCGCACCGAACCCGAGGCGGATTGGGGCATCTGTCCAAGATGTGGAAACCGGGACGTAGAGCTTCGCCTCAACATTCAACCTTCTTTGTTTTCCTTGGTTCGTTTGGCCTTCTTGTTTTTTCGTCCAAAAGACGAGCTGGAATGCCGAGGCTGCCGGCACGTCTGGAAGGGCATCCGCTCCGAAGTCGGGACCTGAGCTTCGGGATTTGTGCAAAAACTGGGGGGCACAGTGGCCAGCCCTACGCGCTCCTCATGAGGAATGCAGGCTAGCTTGCGCAGCCCTTGTCAGCGTTGGCGAACCATAGCTTCACCAAGGCTCCGGTTTACCGTCGAAGAAGAAGCCTCCGCTCGGCCCGTCGGAGGGTAGCGTCGCGAGCCAGATGATCCCTGGGACCGCCTCTTCGACCTCACGCGAAGCCGCTGGCCCGCCCATTCGAGTCCTCACCCAGCCCGGGTCCGCCGAGTTCACTTTGACGTCGCCTCGGATCTCCGCGGCCACGATGCGCGTCAGTGCATTAAGGGCCACTTTCGAGAGTTTGTAGGCTGCGTTGTGCCCTCCCAGCTTGGAGAGTGAGCCGTAAGCCGAGGAGATATTCACCACCCGGCCCCACCCTCGCTGGACCATCCCGGGAACCAACCCACGACATAGCCGGAGAGGCCCGTAGAGATTGACTTCTAGGGTCTCCTTGATCGCAGACTCCTCGACATCGAATACGCTCACGCCTTTATCCAAGAACACAGCCGCGTTGTTGACCAAAATATCCACGGGACCCACCCGGCGCTCAACCGCTTCACAGAACTCAGCCACCCGCCCGGAGTCAGAAACATCAAGCTCCATTGAGGTCACTTCCCCGTCGCCCGCCAAGTGGTTTCGAAGCTCATGGGCGGCTCTTTCGCAGGCACCTCCATCCCGCCCAGATAGCACAACCCGCGATCCAAGCTCCGCTAGGCTCCGCGCCGTCCCATAGCCGATCCCACGGTTCGCGCCTGTCACGACCGCGACTTTACCAGCAAGTTCTCCGCTCATTTTTCAGGTCCAACCTCTTCACACCAGTCGAGGCATAAAGGCGACGGAAGCGCTGGTACTCGATGCGTTGGCCCCGCGTATCCTGTCGGGGTGCCTCTGCGCGCATTCTATTACTACTAGCCCCGGGTTAATATTAACGGAAGCACTGCGCGGCAGCGGCGATGATTGACCACCAACAGCGATTCCGGGCGGCGATCGAGCGCATCGACGACGCCAACAGCGAAGACCCAAACCGCGAGGTCTGGGAAGGGCAAGAGCACCCTAAAGAGCTTCTCTACGGGCAACGGATGAGTGAGTCGCTGGAGCATCTCGTGCCAGACGCTCCCGAGGTCGTGCGGCTGGCGGTCCGAGCACAGCACATCCAGCGGTGGAAGATTGCACGAACCCAATACCCCAAGGACCGTCAGGGCTATCGCACATGGCGCACCGAACTAGGCCGCTTCCACGCTGAAACGGCAGCGACGATTCTTCGCGAGGTCGGATATGGCCCCGAGACAATCGGGCGCGTACAATCCCTACTCCAGAAGAAGCAGCTCAAGGTCGATCCTGACTGCCAACTGCTCGAAGACGTGATCTGCCTGGTGTTTCTTCGCTACTACTTTGCGGATTTCGCCGAAGAGCACGACGAGGCGAAGCTTATCAACATCCTGCGCCGCACCTGGAAAAAAATGTCACCGCGAGGACAGCAGGCAGCCCTCGAGATCGAGCTTCCCGCACCCCTGCGAACACTCGTCGAAAAGGCGATCCAAGGGTAAGGTTGCCGCCCAATACGTGGTGCGCCCGCCCGACGCAGTGCAAATCGGCTTGATAAGGACCTGGGACAGCGGCTCGACGCCATCGGTCCACTCGATCTCCCCACGGTCAAAAAGAGATTTGAAGGAGTTCTCTTCTTCTCCGGCAGGTCGATGCGCCAACCCCCCGGGGGAGGCACGGGAGCGTGCCGCACCGCGCTGAAGCCCACGGCCGTTACGGCTCCGTCGCAACGGGAAATAGCCGAACTGGCTCGGCTGAGGAGCAGCTGTCGTCAAGGCTTAGCGGCCCGTGGTGAAAGTCTACTGAAAAAACGGGTGTAGCAGCCTACGATTTCGCGGTCCATATCCATTAGAAACAAAGCACTTCGACGAACGAGAATCAGATGGCCGGCCCAATCTATTGCCGGACCCACTTCTTCCACTGGCTGTCAGCCGGTTCTAAGGTCGATTACCGGCTGATGGGCGGACATAGCCCCAATGATTGCAACGGTCTACGGCGAACTACCGGGGCAAATGCGGCGGGATGCCCATTCCACAGGGATAGCCGAGGACCGACAATATAGATGTGCACCCGGAAAGTGTCCCTGGACCGACTATGAAAGGCATTCTGGCAACTGTCGGAACCCTGGCCTTGCTGCTATCGGGATTCTTCTGGCTCGGCTACTGGACGGCAGAGCTGGAAAGTCGTTCCCAGCCTGAGATTCTCTATTTGCAACCCCTCGAAAGCAAGGCGACAGATGCGGCGAAATCCACTGGAGCCGGCACCTGCGAACCAGGCGCGCAAGAGGAGCCTCAACCCGAGGATCCCGAGCCTGAACCGGTGCACTCGGTCCGCCTGTAGGCGAACCGGCTATTCTCTCCCCGCTTTCTCGGACGAGTCTTCCGCACCCAGGGGATTACGCGCGAAGACAAACTCCTCTACAGGCCGCCCGCCGATGATGTGCTCGTTGAGAATCCGCTCCGCAACGGCCGGTGTCACCGAGTGGTACCAAACGCCCTCCGGGTAAACCACCGCGATAGGCCCCTGTTCGCAGACCCTCAGACAGTTGACTTTGCTCCGGTAGACACATCCTTGGCCGGAGGCGAGGCCCAACTCGGCGAGACGCTTCTTGAGATAGTCCCAAGAACCGTTGGTGACTTCGCGCGGCGCACACTTAGGCTTGGTCTGGTCCGCGCAAAGCAAGATGTGACGAACGTAACGCCCCGTGGGGAGGCCGGGCTGCGGAGAGGCGGCAGAGTCTGAACCCTGACGCTCGGCCCTAGGGGCCAAAGCGGCTTTTTGCTTCATCGGCCAGGGTATTATATCGGGATCGTGGAATCGATGACCACGGTGGAAGGACTGCTGGCCGGGTGGAACCGGATGTAAAAGCCCTGCCGTTGCTGCGGGAAACGCTATAGGATATAAGTAACCGGAGCGGGCCCGCGAGAGTCCAAACATCGTGGAGAGGTTCTGGAACCTCAGCTGGAACCAGGGGGAAAAGATGATACGCCGGCGATTGAGCGTACCACTGTCATTAGCTGTCGGAGCCTTCTTTCTCTTGGGCGCGGCTTACCAGGCGCTTCCCCAGAAGGCAGGGCCGCTGTCGAAAGGACCGCGCCGGGCACCGGGACCCACCGCTCCCCGCACATCCGACCCGCAAGACCTGGGGCCGATCGAAGCGCGAACCCGTCAGGAAATCCCCGAGGATGTGCCCCTGTTCACCGCCGACACGAACGTCGTTCAGGTACACGTCGCCGTCGTGACGAAGAACGGCCAACCGATTCCGAACATTCCCCAGGGCAACTTTCGAGTTCTCGAGGACGGCGTGCCTCAAAAGGTCCTCACTTTCGGCCACTCCGAGGCGCCGATGACCGTCGCCTTGGTCATCGAGTTCAGCAACCTCTACCAGCGTTTTTGGAGTGAAAGCTGGTATCAGACCCTGCAAGCCGCTTACGGTTTCGTCGAGACGCTGCAGCCGGAGGACTGGGTCGCGGTGGTGGCCTATGATCTGCGACCGGAAATCATCAGCGACTTCACACAGAACCGGCGCCAAACCTATGAGGCGATGCGGCGGCTGCGCGTCGCGGGATTCTCGGAATCGAACCTCTATGACGCGCTGACCGACACAATCACGCGCATGAAAGCCATCGAAGGACGCAAGGCGATCGTGTTGATTTCCTCGGGCGTCGATACTTTCAGCAAGCTGACCTACGGCAAGGCGCGTCGCATCATACAGGACGGTGACGTGTCCATCTACGCCATCGGCCTGATGCAGGCCTTGCGGATATATTACGACTCCCGCGGGTACATGGGGCCGATCCAGCGCATGGACTTCCTGCAGGCCGACAACCAGCTGAGAACCTTCGCGCGCGAGACCGGCGGCATGTCTTTCTTCCCGCGCTTCTACGGGGAGTTTCCTACCATCTTCCAAAATATCCGCATTTCCATGCGGCAGCAGTACTCAATGACGTATCAGCCGACCAACACGAAGCGCGACGGCCAGTGGCGGAAGATCGAAGTGCGCTTAGTCAATCCCAAAACCAACAAGCCGTTGCGGGTAACGAACCAAAAGGGCAAGTCTCTCAAGTACCAGATCATGGCCAAGCGCGGCTACACGGCTCCTCGAGAAGTGGAATAGCGCCGAACTCAGTTTCGCCACCGGCTGATAGCCTGCCTCTCTCAAATCAAAACGCGCGGTTTCTGTTGTGCTGACGAATTGCTGTTCATCGAAAAACGCAGAACGCGCCCGTTGTCACGTTGTCGATCCTTCGATTTTCCAGTGACATCGAAGGTGTGTTGACATCCTTGCCGCACACTGATAATCTGTCCGCCGATTGAAACTGTACGAAGGCTGGGCGCTCTGTGGATGAAGCAACAACAACCTCCCCGAATTCTACTAATCGATGACAACAAACATGGTCTCATCGCGCGGCGTAATGTTCTAGAGGATCTTGGTTACGCCGTCGAGACCGCGGAAAGCGGCCGCTCAGGGATCGAAAAGTTCGACCGGGAACCTTTCGACTTGGTGGTCACGGACTATCGCATGCCCGAGGTCTCCGGCCTCGAGGTCTTGCAAAAGATTCGCGAGAGAAACAAGCGAGTCCCGGTGGTGATCCTTTCCGGGTACGCCGAGAAGCTGGGCCTGACGCAGAAGTCGACCGGGGCCGACGCGGTTCTGGCGAAAGGTCCCACTGAAGCTCAGGATCTCGTCCGAGCCGTGGCGAGACTGCTCAAGAGGAGACCCCGGTCGGCACTTGCGGGCAACAGGCCGCATCGCGCGTCCGGCGGCATCTCCTAGAGGGAAGGAGGCGCATGTCATCGACCCTCGACATTATCTGGTTGGGGCACTCGAGCTTCGAGGTTCGTCTTTCCACCGGAGGGGTGATCTTGATCGATCCCTGGTTTGACGGGAATCCTTCCTATCCCAAAGATCACCAACTAGACCGCGTGGATGCTGTGCTGGTCACGCACGGCCACCCGGACCATATCGGCGGCCTGTTGGAAGTCGCGAAACGTTTCAGGCGCCCATTGTCGCCATGTACGAGATCTGCCAGTGGCTGGGGACCAAAGATGTGGGCAACGCGCTGCCTATGAATAAGGGAGGGAGCCAGTCCGTTGCCGGAGTTAGGGTCACGATGACCCACGCTCAACACAGCAGCGTCATCATCGAGGACGGCGGGCGGCTGGTTTACGGCGGTGAAGCCGCGGGCTATGTCGTGCAGCCGCCTGACGGCCGTAGCTTCTACCACGCTGGCGACACCTGCGTCTTCAGCGACATGCAGCTCATTCGAGAACTTTACCAGCCTGAGCTGGCCATGCTCCCCATTGGAGATCTATTTACGATGGATCCTCGCGAAGCAGCCCTCGCTTGCCGCTTCCTCCAGCCCTCCAAAGTTATCCCCATCCACTACGGAACTTTTCCGGTACTCACCGGGACGCCCGAGCAGCTGCGAGAGCATCTCAAGGACCAGCCGGAAACCGAAGTGGTCGTCCTGAAGCCAGGCGAGCCGTATCGATGGTAGGCTAAACGGGAGCAGTTGCGCACGTGGGACGATTACAATCAGTCTTGTTCCGTACGCCGATCTTTTGAGTCCCGGCGGACTGTCTACGCGATGCACCTGAAGCACGATCACCGATGAAGAAACAGGTCGTTGTTCACCCAGTTCTGTTCTCACTATTCCCCGTCATCTTTTATTACGCCTACGCGTACGACTTCTTCGAGTTCCCGGTCGTGATCACACCGGCGTTCGTGAGCCTCAGTCTTGCGCTCATTCTTTGGTGGGTTATCACACGGCTTACCGCCGCGCGCAAGCGATCCGGGCTTATCGTCTCGGCCATTTTTCTTGCTCTGCTTTCTTTTGGCGCCTTTTACAAATCAGTCGTGGTGCAGCAGGAAGGGACTTCGCTCGCCGACCAGATCATTTGGATTGGTTGCGGCATGGTTGTCAGTGCTGTTGCATTCTTTGCAACTTTGAGACGTTATGTCGTCCAGCTAACTTATCTGATGAACTTTTTCGGTACGGTCCTTTGCGGCCTTTCACTTCTGAGCGTCGCCATTCCGGGTTCTCGAGCACTTTTGACGGAGGACCCTGCGCCTGAGTCTCGAATGTCGAACCTGGAGGGCCACATCGCGCTCCAAGGGGTAGATGGGCCTGACATCTAGTGTAGTGCCACTAACGGTTCTGGACAATGGCGTGGGTTTTGGCGGCGCGCTCGACTTTGGCGAGGATATCTTGTGCCGGAGCTGTCCAGACAAAGGGCTTGGGCGCTTGGTTGCTCGCTTCCAGGTACTCGTGGATGGCGGCCTCGAGTTCGGGAACACTGCGGAACACGCCGCGGCGGATGCGCTTCTGTGTCAGCTCGCGGAACCAGCGCTCGACGAGATTGAGCCAAGAAGAAGACGTGGGAATGAAGTGAAAGTGGAAGCGGGGGTGCTTCGCGAGCCACTTCTTCACTTGCTCATGCTTGTGCGTGGAGTAGTTGTCCACGATCAGATGCAGCTCCAGCGCCGGTGGCGTTTCGCGGTCGATCTTGCGTAGGAATTTGAGGAATTCCTGGTGCCGATGTCGCGGCAGACACTCGCCGATCACCTTGCCGTCGAGCACATTGAAGGCGGCGAACAACGTCGTTGTGCCATGTCGTTTGAAGTCGTGGGTCATGGTGCCGGCACGACCCCTTTTCAGGGGCAGTCCCGGCTGGCTGCGGTCTAAGGCCTGGATCTGACTTTTCTCATCGACACTGAGCACCAGCGCGTGCTCGGGCGGATGCAAGTACAGACCGACCACGTCGCGGAGTTTCTCGACGAACTGCTTGTCGCGGCTGAGCTTGAAAGTTTCGAGGCGATGGGGCTGCAGTCCGTGCGCTTTCCAGACGCGCTGGATGGCCATCTTGGAGACGCCCAAGTGCTTGGCGAGGGTGCGGGTGCTCCAATGCGTGGCCGCCCGGGGCTTCTCGTGAAGCGTTGTATCGAGGATGCATTGGACGAATTCAGCGGAGAGCGCCGGTTTGCGTCCGGGGCGCGTCCGATCGCGGAGTCCGTCGAGGCCGGACTGGGCGAAGCGCTTTCGCCACAGGATGACGGTCTTGCGGTTGACGCCGAGTTCGCGGGCAATGGCGTGGTTCGCCAACCCCTGCGCACACAGCAAAACAATGCCTGCCCGTAAGGCCATTTTCTGGGCTGTGTTGCCTCCTCGAACCAGGCGACGAAGAGCGTTTCGCTGCGGAGCGGTGAGGGGTAGAGCGTCAGCGGATGGCCACATAAACCATCCTACCGCGAAAAGGGTGTTATTGTCCAGTTATTTATGTGGCACTACACTAGTACCTTGTGCTGGATGGTTATGGACGAGCGGATTTTCTCCAACAGGAATTCGGCCTCGACAATTCGGAGTTCGTTAATTTTTTGCGGCAAAGGGACTTCGTCGTGGCCGACAGGAGCGTCGCCAATTACCCGTTCACGGTGCCCTCGATAGGTTCCACGTTGAACTTCAGTTACCTGGAGGAGCTGGTGAGAGAGGATCTGGAGGCTAGCCAGTTTCGCAGATACATGAGGGGTCTGCTGAGAAACAATCGGGTGGTGAGACTTCTAAGAGGGGCTGGGTATTCGATCGTGACGATTCCGAGCGAATATCACGAGGCGCACCTCACCGGCGCAGACATCGAGATGAGCGAGTGGTGGCACCCAAACATGTTTGACATGGCGATTCTCGATATGACCCCGTTGCCCTGGCTGATGAGGCAGGCTGGGTGGGAGGTGTTGTGCGAAATTCATCGAGCACGAATCCTGGACTCATTCGAGAAGGTGAAGCAGGCGGTCGGGCTGCCGGAGCGAAAGTTTGTCTATTCGCATATTTTTGTGGGTCATCCGCCTTTTGTATTTGGAGATCACAACGCGCGGGCCAACCGCTGCGATACTTGGTCGGACGGAGAGGGGTTCTTTGCCGCGACGGGCATGAGTCGTCAGGAATACATCGAAGGATACCGGGCGCAGGTGGAGTATCTGAATCGCGAGGTTAAAGCCCTGGTGGATAGCATTCTTGAGCGATCCTCGAGGCACCCAGTTGTGATTATTCAGGGGGACCATGGCCCGGGATCGAGGGTGAGTTTCACGACGTTGGAAGGTACAGACGTGGAAGAAAGATTCAGCATCTTAAACGCCTATCACCTGCCGGGCGTGGACCGCGAACTCCTGTACGATACGATCACTCCGGTCAACACGTTTCGGGTTGTGCTTAATGAGTATTTCGGCACGAGCTATCCGATGCTGGAGGACAAGAGTTACTACTATTCGTTAGGAAGACCCCACGATTTTGTGCCCGTCGAATCCCAGGAGAGTGTCGTCGGACGCAACCTAGGGTGCCTGGCTGGAACCCGAACGCTGTGCGTTTCTTCCTTGACGAAACTCTTGTGTTTACGTGCACGGTCAATACTGGGCCCAGGGCTGACCCTTTCCGTGAGCTTCTACGGCTGCCTGCGGGTTTTGCGCGCGAACTGATCTGTGAGGCGTGCACGGGAGCCGTCATCTGATCCGCGTGAGACGGTCTTCTACCGGCCGCCCTGATTCGAGGCTCAAGAAGTCAGAGCATCTCAGGGACCAGCCGGAAACCGAAGTGGTCGTTCTTCAGCCAGGCGGATCGTATCACTGGTAGGGGGACCGGGCGGGGTAGGCCCCCGGAGCAAGCGCAGCCGGAATCGCTCAGGAAGCCGATGCCCACTGTGGCCAGAGCCGGACCGTATCGCCTGTACTTCTACAGTCACGAACCGAACGAGCGCCCCACGTTCACGTTGACCGCGACGACTACTCGGCGAAATATTGGCTCGCGACAGTGACTCTTGCGCGAAACCTAGGGTTCAGCGCTCACGAGTTGAGGCGAGTACAATCAGTGGTAGAGGAACATCAGACAGAATTGTTGGAGGCTTGGCATGGGTATTTTGGCCGTGGCGGCCGATGAGCGCGTGAAGGATGTGCGCTTTCGCCGTGACACAATCAGCGTGGACCTGATGGACGGGCGCACCATAACGGCTCCACTCGCCTGGTACCCGAAGTTACTTCACGCGACGGCCAAACAGCGGGCGAATTGGACTGTGTCCGGGGGGGGCTATGGTATCCACTGGCCCGAGCTCGACGAAGATCTCAGCACCGAGGGTTTGCTACGGGGCGCACCCGCACCAGAGGAGCCGGCTGCCCCGTGAGTACTTTTGATCATTGACAAGGAATACGCTGTGCCAGCCGAAAAGATCAAGTGTCCCAAGCCCGTCCCGCGAATCCTGCTGATCGACGACAACAAACGTGGTCTCATCGCGCGGCGTACGTTTTAGAGAATCTTGGTTACAGAGTCGAAACGGCGAAAAGCGGCCGCCCGGCACCGAAACTTGCCCCCTGACTGGCCTGGGCTGCTATTTCCCGTCGTGTGCGTGAACTCCCCTACCTCTCACCCTCTTGGTTGCGCTTGCTCCGGGCTGCTGGTACGGTAGTAGCTGTTGAGCGGTCGGTACAGGTGTCCCTTTCTGAGCACAACAGAAATCTCTTTTGGCTCCGTAACGAGATGCCCGGTTGCCGCGAATGAGAACAGGTAGGGTCGTGAGCCGCCTTGCAGCCAGGTCGAAGAAACTCGCACCGCTTCTAGTGTGCCTGGCCCTACTTCCTGTGGATTCTCTGTGGTTGTCGTTCGGTGGCTCGCCGGCGACCTGTGACGAACACGGCGCAAGCTGTCGCTGTGTCTTAGCATGCAGCCGCGCGGAGCATGAGCACGCGCCAAAGCCCGAAGTCGGGCCGAGCTGTCACCGCAAGTCGGGCGGACAGGATTCCCACCTGAGCGAGGAGGCCTCGGTGCCTTCGAAGAACACGGCTGTTTGGACAACGTGCAGCCGTCCCGACATCGACGCGACGGCGCTCGACGAGACTGTTTATCTCATGGCCGGGCTGTCGATCCAATCCTTCCTCACGATTTACGACTCCGTGGGCCCCGAGTCCAGTGCCGTTGCCGCCTTACTCGCCACCGGCCCCCCGTCACCCCCTCCCCGAGCCTGAAGTTCACCTATTGATACTGGATTAGTGGGCGGGCTTTTCCATGCCCCGAGCTAAGGCCGTGTGTTATCTCCGGTCGGTGTTTGGCGTGTGAAGCTCGTGTTTCGAGATTAATGCAGAGCGCTGAGGATTGCTATTCGCGCTGAGCTCTTCAGGTATCTAACAGGGATCTAGAGGGATCGCAGTGAGCTTACGTTTGCCGAGGAAACTGACGCGGTCGGTCCGAAACTGCAGTGTGGTGGTCATCGCAGTATGTGGCACGCTCAGCACCGCCGCGGGACAGCAGTCCATAGTTGGAAAGGTTCAAGATGCTGCAACGGGCAAAGCCTTAGCGGAAGCTTCGATCACGATCAAAGACCCCAGCGCCCTGCTCAAGGAGTCGGCGACAGCGGGGACAACTGGGGACTTCTCGTTGGTCGCACTGCCGCCTGGAGATTATGAAGTGACCGTCTCCAGGGAAGGTTATCTGACGGAGCGTTTTAGCATCACGTTGATCCCCCGCCAAGTGCTCGATCTGGACGTCCGCCTCTCGGCGGCGAAAGTCGAGAGCCACAGAATAGAAGTGACTGCGTCGACGACCCATCTCGACCCGGGACGGGCACAGACATCGGTTGCTCTCAGTCAGAAGGACTTTCGGGAACTCCCGGCTAACCAGCGAGTGGACATACCCAAGCTGGTGACGAGCCTTGTACCTGGCGCTATTCTGGGTCACGACAACTTGGTCCACCTCAAGGGCAACGAACTCTCTCTGCACCAATGCCTCGACGGCGTTGCCTTCCTTGACAACCCGCAGCATCATTTCTCGCCGGGCTACGCCACCCAATCCATCGAATCAGTCAATGTTATTACCGGTGGCATGCCGGCCGAATTCGGCAACCGCTTGGGAGGTGTGCTTGACATCGTCACCAAGAGTGGAAGGACCTTCCAAGGCGGGTCCTTGAGTTTGGGAGGAAGCACAATTGTTGGGCGGAGCGCGGCGGTTGAGTACGGAACGGGCGGCAACAAGTGGGATGCTTATCTGTTCTCCTCCGGATTCAGCGATGGACGATTTCTTAACCCGCCGCAACAACGAGAGATCCACGACCTGGCCTACGGGTCAAGAAGCTTCTTCAAGATCGGCTACCTGGCCAGTGAGCAAGACAGGCTGAGTCTCACGGTGTCGGCAGGGGGCGCAAACCTTCAGCTCCCGACTACGACAGAAGAATGGCTTGTCGGGCGCGACTCTTCGCGTCGGACCCGCGAGACCTCCTCCATCTTGCGGTGGCAGCGCACTCTGTCTCCGCGGGCGCTGCTGAGCACGTCACTCTACCAGCGATACGCTTCCAATCGCTTGATCCCAACGAGCGACTCAGTTGGCCCTTTTGCGCGCGGCTTCCTGCGAACTCTGACGCAAGGTGTGAAGGTAGATGCGTTAGTCCATACAGGTAACCACAACGTCAAGATGGGCGTCGACCTGGCGATGTTCAGTCCCAACGAAGATCTGGTGTTTGATCCTCGTGAGCTGGTTGACGAGCATGGCGATGAGCATACTGAGGATCACGAAGGCGAGGTTGCCCACTCGGAGATTCGCTTCGGGCTGGCGGGGCACGCGGCTTTTGCCGCTAGCCCTAGCTTTCCGCCCCGTGTCTTCACCGGAGTGGAGGTCGAAGCCCTCAACTTCCGCGGCCGACGGCGGGGCGGCGAGGGAAGCATCTACATACAGGACCGCTTCTCGCCCTTTCCCAACTTCACCGTCCATGCCGGGGTGCGCTACGACCGCTACAGTCTGGTGGTGACCGACGACCTGGTCAGTCCGCGTCTCGGCCTGAGCTATCATCTGCCGCGGACCGGCACTGTGTTCCGCGCCGTCTACAACCGCTACTTTGTGCCCCCGCCGCTCGAATACATTCAGCTGGCGTCAGCTTTCGGAACCGGCGGCATTCAGCCTCACGGAGAGGAGCACGTGATCGCGGCGTTGGTCCCGGGTGCGGTCTTCTCCGGGGGTGAACTTCACGAGGAAGGCGAAGAGTTATTCGGGCCGGTTCGGTCGCTAACCCAACACTATTTCGAGTTCGGCATTCAGCAGCCGCTCAATCCGAGTATCGTCCTCGACGTTTCCAGTTATCATCACCAGGGTCGCAATGCCTACGAAAACGTCGAGTTGTCCAGCACGCGCGTGTTCCTCCCGACAACGTTTGACCGCGAACGGACTTGGGGCAACGACCTTTCGTTGCGGCTGAAGCCAGTGGGCAGGCTGGGGTTATTCGGATACCTCAACTACAGTCACATGGTCACCAACTTCTTTGGGCCCTTATCGGGAGGCTTGTCGGGCGAAGGGGCCTTGCCCGGGCAGCAAATCACTCCTGCTTTTGACCAGCGCCATACGGGCTCGGCGTCCCTTGGCTATCGGCATCGTCCAAGCGGGTTTAACGTCGGCTTGGCGACCGGATACGGAAGTGGAACCCCCGCCGAGCTGGGGCACGGAGATCGAATCCATGGATTTCAAAGCTCGGCCCACCTTCTGCTACCGGGTCACGTGCTCGCTAGTGGCGCAGGCGAGGGGGCGGGCGGGGCAGCGGTTGTGCGGCTCCCTTCTCACTGGACTTTTGACATCTGGGCGGGAGCGACAGTTTGGAAGTCAGAATCGAAATCAGTTGATCTCGAGCTTAATGTCGAGAACGTCGGCAACCGCATCTTTGGAATCGCCAAAGAGAGCGAAACGACACCGATTCAGTACTCGGGGCGACGTCGGTTTTCGGGACAGTTGAGGTTCCGGTTCTGACGGAACAAGTTGTTAGCAGGTCCCGTGCGCTACTTGGGATTGGCGTCAGTCGTCCCGACGTTAGCCACCAGGACGGCCGTAGTGTTGTCGGGCCCGCCTTTCTCAAGCGCCGCGCGAATAAGCGCTTCACATTTGGCCTGCACCGGTTCGGGTTCGGCGAGAATGGCGGCTAAGTGCTCCTCTGGGGTGACGCCGTGGAGACCGTCGGAGCAGAGTAACAGAAGGTCGCCAGGCGAGAAGTCGATCTCGTGAGTCTGGACTTCGACGTCATCCGCGGCTCCGACGGCTTTGGTGAGAACGTTGCGGTAGGGATGCGTGCGGAGCTGCTCCTCGGTCAAGCCGAGTCCTCGGCCGACGTCGTTGACCCAGGTGTGATCGGTGGTAACGCAGTAGAGTTCGCCGCGCGTTCGCAGATACACGCGGCTGTCTCCCACGCTCGCAATGTGCGCTTTCGGGAGTTTGATCAGCACCGCGACCACAGTCGTTCCCATGCCGGTATAGGCGGAGTCTTCCTGGGCCTTCGCCCGCACCCTCCCGTTGGCCAGTTCGATGGCCCGTGGCAGGGACTCGGCGGACGTCCGCTCCCCAGCGGATTCGATTTCGGATACTAGCGTGTCGGTCGCAATCTGGGAAGCGAGCTCGCCAGCCTGCGCGCCCCCCATGCCGTCCGCCACGAGGTACAGGCCCGATGCAGGCTTGGTAACGAAACGATCCTCGTTGTTGCTACGCACCAATCCCACATGTGACATACCGAAAGAGTCGATGATGGGAGGTGCGGGCATCTCTGCAGTAGCTTGAAGTTGGCTCCTGATCCCCCTACGCCGCAGTAGGTTGCCGAACCTGTCCCTGGGCCCCGTTTACCCGCACAGGGGTTCCCGCAGATGCTGCTTCCCGCCGCACTACGGCAAGGCCGACGACGCGCCTGAGTCGAGGTGAAACGGCGGCACTGGTCAGCCGGCCTACTTCTTTGCCCTCCACGATAATGGGTGACCCTTCCGGCGGCGCTGCATCGCCGTCGAGGGCCAGGCCTACAAGCAATCGGTTGACTTGGCCTCTCGAACGGACTCGTTCCACGATTTCCTGGCCGAGGTAACAACCTTTTGTGAACGACAACGCGTGAAGCTGCTGCGTCTCTTGCGGCAGGTGATTGTCAAAGTCGCTTCCACATCGTGGAATTTGGTTTTCGACGCGCACTATGCGGTAGTCCTCCTGCGTTGCCGCCGACGCTCCGGCCGCTTGAAGACTTGTGATTAGATCGGCTTTTTGCTCCGGATCGACGAGGATCCAGAGTCCCGGTTGGCCGCTGATCGAGCTGCGCAGCAGCCGCGCGTCACCGCAAGAGCTGTGGGAGTGGGCCGCCAGTGCCGGGAGCTTCTCTGTGACGACCTCGCGGGCTATCGATTCCGCGAGTGGACCTTCCAGGGCGATTAGGGTCGATCGGGGCACCAGATCTTCGAGCGTCACATCATCCATGATGATGAACTTTTCAAGGTGCTGCAGAAGGCCTTGGCCCCGCTCCGGCTCGCAATCGAGCAAGAGGTGATCTTCGAATACGTAGATGCGGCTGTCTGTCTGAATCTGTCCCTGTGCGTTCAGAAAAAAACCGTAGCTGCCCTCGCCCGGCTCGAGACTCTCGATGTCGTTGCTGCACATGGCGTGGGTCAGCCGAACCCGATCCTCGCCTGTCGCGCGAATCCTGCCACGCGAGGAGACGTCGAGCCACGCCGCCGACTCATGCAGCGCTTCGTACCCGTTCATCATCTCAACTGTGGAGGGTTCTTAGGTAGGCCCCGAGGGCGAGTACGATCAACCCCGAAATGACCGCGCCGGTCATCAAGCGGGAGCGTTTAGCGTCGCGAGCTGCATCTCCGCTCGGCGGACTGGAAATCAGGAAAAGCATGCCGAAGATGTGTAGCGCCAGGAGGAATTTGATGCCGAAAGCCATGTGGTAAGACGTGACAATCCCGCCTTGGAGAATACTGAGCAGGTTGTAACTTCCCGTGGCCACTAAGATCACGACTACGGCAACGACGATGGGCCGAAAACGGGCGGAGAGCTGGGTCAAAACCTTTGCGCGCTGGTCCGCATCAAGAATCCCTAGCGAAGGGCTTACGATTAGGCGTGCGTAAATGAGACCGCCGACGGCCACCGCTGCCGCCAGTATGTGCAGCCAACGGCTGAAAATATCGACCACAAACCCTCCTTCTTCCACGCCCACCCCCGAGGCAACTCGTTACCAAGAGGTGGCTTGGAACTTGCTATTATACCCCCCGATGATTCACGAGATCCTTCCGGTCGGGTTGCTGCAGTGCAATTGTTCGATCTTCGGAGATGAAAAAACACTTGAGGCAATCGTTGTCGATCCCGGTGACGAAGTGGATGAAATCACGAAGATGTTACAGCGTCACAGGCTGCGCGTGAAGGCGATCGTCGTCACCCACGCTCATATCGATCATATCGGGGGCGCGGCAAAGCTCAAAAAGAGCACCGGCGCGCCTGTCTACATGAATGAGCAGGATTTTGTGATTCGTGATCAGCTCGACGTCCAGGCCGGATGGATCGGCGTCGAGCCGCCGGAAAAGCCCGAAATCGACATGAAGCTTCGGGAGGGGGATTCGATTCTGCTCGCCGAACAGTCGTTTGATGTGCTCGACACACCGGGACACACGCCGGGCAGCATCAGCCTACACATCCCGAGCCAGGGCAAGGTGATTGCGGGAGATACGCTTTTCCGCGAAAGCATCGGCCGGACCGACCTGCCGGGAGGCGACCCCCATCGAATTCTTGCGTCCATTAAAGAGAAACTTCTGACGCTTGACGACCAAACGATCGTGATTCCCGGCCACGGGCCGGAAACGACGATCGGCCGGGAACGGGAGCTGAATTACTTTTTGCGGGGATTGTAAGCGCGACGTCATCCCTACGCAGGTTTCAGTGGAGCGTTTTCCCCGAGGCGACAGGCTCCTCGATCTCAATGCTCACAGTTGCGTTGGCCACTGCCGCGACGTGTGTAGGACGCGCAGCAGGGTTAGGGTCTCGCCCGCGAGCCTATAAGCGACAAGATAAGGCAACGTTGGAATGACCAGCTCACGTGTACCTTCCACTCTCCCGGGGCGGCCCAGACGCGGATGCTTCACTAGACGCTTGACGCTCGACAAGATGCGCAGCACGGTATCCCGGGCTGCTCGGGGATTATCAGCCTCAACGTAACGGCGCAGCTCCTCGAGGTCTTCGACCGCTAGTGTAGTGCCACTAACGGTTCTGGACAATGGCGTGGGTTTTGGCGGCGCGCTCGACTTTGGCGAGGATATCTTGTGCCGGAGCTGTCCAGACAAAGGGTTTGGGCGCTTGGTTGCTCGCTTCCAGGTACTCGTGGATGGCGGCCTCGAGTTCGGGAACACTGCGGAACACGCCGCGGCGGATGCGCTTCTGTGTCAGCTCGCGGAACCAGCGCTCGACGAGATTGAGCCAAGAAGAAGACGTGGGAATGAAGTGAAAGTGGAAGCGGGGGTGCTTCGCGAGCCACTTCTTCACTTGCTCATGCTTGTGCGTGGAGTAGTTGTCCACGATCAGATGCAGCTCCAGCGCCGGTGGCGTTTCGCGGTCGATCTTGCGTAGGAATTTGAGGAATTCCTGGTGCCGATGTCGCGGCAGACACTCGCCGATCACCTTGCCGTCGAGCACATTGAAGGCGGCGAACAACGTCGTTGTGCCATGTCGTTTGAAGTCGTGGGTCATGGTGCCGGCACGACCCCTTTTCAGGGGCAGTCCCGGCTGGCTGCGGTCTAAGGCCTGGATCTGACTTTTCTCATCGACACTGAGCACCAGCGCGTGCTCGGGCGGATGCAAGTACAGACCGACCACGTCGCGGAGTTTCTCGACGAACTGCTTGTCGCGGCTGAGCTTGAAAGTTTCGAGGCGATGGGGCTGCAGTCCGTGCGCTTTCCAGACGCGCTGGATGGCCATCTTGGAGACGCCCAAGTGCTTGGCGAGGGTGCGGGTGCTCCAATGCGTGGCCGCCCGGGGCTTCTCGTGAAGCGTTGTATCGAGGGTGCATTGGACGAATTCAGCGGAGAGCGCCGGTTTGCGTCCGGGGCGCGTCCGATCGCGGAGTCCGTCGAGGCCGGACTGGGCGAAGCGCTTTCGCCACAGGATGACGGTCTTGCGGTTGACGCCGAGTTCGCGGGCAATGGCGTGGTTCGCCAACCCCTGCGCACACAGCAAAACAATGCCTGCCCGTAAGGCCATTTTCTGGGCTGTGTTGCCTCCTCGAACCAGGCGACGAAGAGCGTTTCGCTGCGGAGCGGTGAGGGGTAGAGCGTCAGCGGATGGCCACATAAACCATCCTACCGCGAAAAGGGTGTTATTGTCCAGTTATTTATGTGGCACTACACTAGGTCCGTCCAAATCAACCGCACCTAGCCGGGGCGTTTCCTCTCTCGTTTGGATCCCCAACTATTTACCCAGGCTTCCACGTCGGCATGAGGGACGGTCCGGCCTTTTTCTGCCGATCGCATCCCCTGTTTGACCGCCTCAACGATCCACTCCTCTTGCTCGACAAACTGCTGAATCGCGTGTGCCATCAACCATGCTCGGGGACGGTCCATGGCCTTCGCCATGGTGTCGAGGCGCGAGATCGTATCGGGATCCAGTCTTACTGAGGTAGCTTTGGTTGGCATGTCCGGAGACTACATTGTAGTCAACTGTATTCTCATTATATACAGTGTAGTCCGTCTGCACCCCCCCCCCCGTCGCTGGGACTTTCGGTGCGTCCACTCTAGGTAGGCTTCCGTCCGCCGCCGCCAGAAAGCTTGTCGACCTGCAGCTTCGTTTCCCTTCCGAACCTCACCCAGGGCCGGATCACTTCAAATACGGCAGCATCTGCTTGAATTCGGGCCGGCGGCTGTTGCCCAACAACTCATAGACGGCCATCTCGGTCGAGGAAATAACGGCGCCGGCACTGCGCATGCGTTCGATTCCGAGTGCCGCGTTTGCTTCCGAGCGGGAGCCGGTTGCATCAGCTGCCACATGGACCTGGTAGCCCTCTTGCAAAGCACCGAGCGCGGTCTGCATGACGCATACATGGGATTCGATCCCCGCGAGCAAGACCGTTCCTCCGGGAGCAATCTCCTGCCTTAGTGCGGAGCAAAAGCCCTCATCGCCCAAGCAGCCAAACGAGACCTTGTCGATGGGATCAACTGCCGCCAGCTCGGCGATTGCAGGCATTGTCTCTCCCAGTCCTTTTCGATACTGCGTCGTGAGAATCGTTTTGAGATTCATGATCTTTGCCAAGCGCAGCAATTTCTCGGTGTTGGCCAACACTGACTGAGCGCCGGCGATAGCCGAGACCAGCTTTTCCTGCAAGTCGATGACGACAAGGGCTGTCGATTCAGGTCGCAGAAGAGAACCGGCGGTTGGCATGACTCGATTGTAGCGGAGGGGTAGTGGACGGAGGTCGCAGATGACAATTGTCGCCTGCGTGGTCGTGGGGTCGCATAAGAGGCGGGCGACCGCGGAACCAGGGGGAGCGGGCGGGACAGGGACTCAGGCTCACTCGCGTCGCCCGCTTGCTGGGAGCCTCTAGCGAGCGTTATCATGACAGTGCGAACGTCTCTTACAACTGAGACAAACAGTTCCGGCGAGACAGTCCGGCTGCGTCCATCCTAGAGTCTGAGTAACCCTGGCGTGTTGACGCCGGCTCGTTTCTTGGACTTAAGAAATCGTCGCTGATTGCGGCGACTTTCCCTAGTCGCCTAAGTTGTCGACCACCTCGGAGCGCGACGTCCGTGAAGTTTCCCGTGGCTGTGTTTGCTGGGAGGAGGGCTTATGTACCTCACTGAAGATTTTCGGCTTAAAGTCGGTTTGGCGGAAATGCTCAAAGGCGGCGTCATCATGGACGTCACCAACGCCGAGCAGGCCAAGATTGCCGAGCAGGCGGGCGCGGTGGCGGTCATGGCCCTCGAGCGCGTTCCGGCCGACATCCGCAAGGAAGGCGGCGTTGCCCGCATGGCCAGCATCGCCAAGATGCGTCAGATCATGGAGACGGTGAGCATTCCCGTAATGGCGAAGGTCCGTATCGGACACTTCGCGGAAGCCAATGTTCTCGAGGCACTGAAAGTTGACTATATCGACGAAAGCGAAGTGCTGACGCCCGCGGACGAAGAACACCATATCGATAAGACACCGTTCAAGGTGCCCTTTGTTTGTGGCGCCCGAAACTTGGGAGAGGCTCTGCGGCGCATCGGAGAGGGTGCTGCCATGATCCGCACCAAAGGCGAAGCCGGATCGGGCAACGTCGTCGAAGCGGTGCGGCACATGCGAGCGATTCAGCGGGAAATGAAACAGTTGACCGTGACGCCCAAGGAAGAGCTTGCCGCGGCTGCCAAGCAACTGCAGGCTCCTCTGGAATTAGTCGAATACGTTGCCGAGAATGCCAAACTTCCTACGCCGAACTTCTCGGCAGGCGGGATTGCCACTCCCGCCGATGCAGCGCTGGTGATGCACCTTGGCGCCGAAGCTTGCTTCGTTGGCTCGGGAATCTTCAAGTCGGAAGACCCCGACCGACGTGCGCGCGCCATCGTCAAGGCGACCACCTATTACAACGATCCCGACCAACTACTGAAAGCCAGCGAGGAGCTGGGCGAGCCCATGCCGGGCCTCGATGTCTCCAAGCTGCCCGAAGAGGAACTGCTTCAGACCCGTGGCTGGTAACGGGTTCCCGCGGACGTCGGCGGGTCCGCGTCGAAGTGGTCCGAGGGTAGGCATCTTATCGCTCCAGGGCGACTTCGATGCGCACGCCGGGGTCTTGAAGGCACTGGGCGCCGATCCGATTTTCGTCCGTCGCCCCGAGCAATTCGAAGTCGTCGAAGGGCTCATTATCCCGGGCGGGGAAAGTACGACCATGCTGAAGCTTGTGCGTGAGGAAGGCTTGCTGGATCCACTCGTCGCGTTCGCCGGACAGCGCCCCTTGCTCGGGACCTGCGCCGGCTCGATCCTGATGGCGGCCGACGTTATGTCTCCGCGGCAACCGGGCCTCGCTCTCGTTGATATTTCGATCGAACGCAATGCCTATGGGCGACAGGTGGATAGTTCGATCCGCCGCGTTTCGCCGGGAGAAGAATTCCTCGCGCGCGCCGGCCCCGGAGAACTCGAAGCGGTCTTCATCCGCGCCCCCATCATCCGGAGCGTCGGGGATCGGGTGCACGTTCTCGCCGAAGACGGCGGCCACCCGATTCTGGTTGAGCAAGGTCGTCATCTAGCGGCCACTTTTCACCCTGAGTTGTCCCAAGACCGACGCGTGCATCAACTTTTCCTTCAGAAGATCCGAGCTTAGTAGAGTAGAAAAGACCCGTGCCGCTCCCGATACGAGTCTTGTTCGTTTGCATCGGCAACTCCTGCCGAAGCCAGATGGCTGAGGGTTTCGCCCGGCATAAGTACGCCGATTTGATGGAGGCCAGTAGCGCTGGGCTCTTTCCCGCGTCCATCGTCCAGCCCGAAACGATCGGATGCATGGACGACGTAAGGATCTCCCTTGACGGCCAAACTCCGAAGGACCTTGACGCCGTTGACTGGAAGTCCATGGACCTGCTCGTGAATATGAGTGGCGCGTCCGTGCTGGACCGGTTACCCGGATTCTCCGGCCTGAATCTGATGTGGAACGTCGGCGACCCAATTGGGAAATCCGCTAAGCATTATCGGCAGTCTCGAGATCGAATCGAGCAGCTAGTCGACGGGTTGGCCGAAAAGCTGCATAATCAGGCAGAGCTGCCTACACGACGGGGTCCCTAGCCCGCCTATTAGTAGAGAGGAATGGCGACGCGCATGTTCGAGCCGTGCCCCGGGTTCGACTCGAGAGTCAAGTCTCCCCCGAGCGCTCGCACGCGCTGTTTGATGCTGCGTGGACCTATGCGAAGCAGATCGAGTTCCTCCAGGCTGTAGCTGCCGCCAAAGAAGAAACCCTGGCCGTTGTCGTCGACTCCAATCCGCAGGTCCGCGCCCCGCTTCTCGAATGTGAGCACTACGTGGGTCGCTTCGGCATGCTTGTAAACGTTGTGGAGTGCCTCCCTAAGAACCTGCAGAATCTCAGCGCTCAGCCTGCCGGGCAAGTTGAAATCGCCGTTCTCACCGCCCGCCACGGTCACCGAGACACCGCTTTCGCGTTGAAAGCCCTCCACCAACCGACGCGCTGAGGCAACCAGAGAAGCATCGGTACTCTCCAACGGCCTAGCTCGGTGCACAAACGCGCGCATCTCGGTGACGAGATTGCGCGAAAACTGTTGCAGGGATTCCAGGTCGAGGGTTCCAGCCTTAACATCGCGCTGGAGCAGTTTGCGAATGATCTCAAGCCGCATTTCAAAACTAATGATGCTTTGCAGCGGGCCGTCGTGAAGGTCTTGAGCGATTCTGCCCCGCTCTCGCTCGTAGGCTTCGTGTTCGGTTTTTTTGACCACTAGCAGGTGACGAACTACCTCTCGAAAGTAGGGCGCCACATCGCGTAGGCGCTTCCAGTCCGCACGCCGAACCTGAGAGACACTGTTAATAAGTAGGAGTCGGCCGATCGCTTGCTCGCCGTCAAACAAGCCACAGCTCAATGCGTTGTAGATCTCGAATTTTTGGATCAGGTACGGGTGAACATGAAACTCGCGGGTGGCGGCTTTTGCGTCGCGACCAACCATGGTGACGCTGTCCGCGTAAAAGTCCAATCGCTCCGACCGTAGGCAGGCCCATTCTCGACCGGCTTCGAAGCGCTCGGGTGGATCCTCCGTCGACGCCCGGGTGGGCGGGTATTGACAAACGGCGTCGTATTCGAGCCCCTTGTCCCAAAA
Source organism: Bryobacterales bacterium (assembly GCA_965222095.1). Lineage (GTDB taxonomy): Bacteria > Acidobacteriota > Terriglobia > Bryobacterales > UBA6623. The sequence goes on along the minus strand of CBDCTD010000001.1, from coordinate 62,323 downwards.
CGCGAGAATGGCTCGCGAACAATTGCGCCAATCCGCCAGTTGCTCCAGAGCGGCTTCTACAGCGCGAACCATCTCGGCCTCGCTCTCGCCGGCCGCCTCCCGCAGGATGCTTGCGATACGCCGCTCCCTACGATGGATCTGGTCCGAGAAGTAGTAGACCATGGCGGCGCCTACGACCAGCAAAAACGCGAACGACCCGTAGTCGAAGCGAAAAGTCGTCGTCGGGCCGCCTGTGATCCACGCCGTGTAGAAGAACAGGCTTAAGGTAGTGACCGCCAGAACCTCGCGCGCTCCGTGCAGCAGGACACTCTCGGTCAGCAGGAAGTAAAAGAAGAGAAGTGGGAACGCGACGCCACCCGCGGCAGAAAGCGCGACCAGGACAACAGCGAGAATCAGATCGACAAACTGAATAGCGAGGGCAAAATTTCGCACCTGAGCACGAGATCGATAGGCTAGGATGAGAGCCGCATAAAGAACGAATAGACCGGCGGCCGAGATCTTGACGGCACTTGCGCCCAGATCAATGCGCGCCTCCACCAAGAGGTAGGCCAGCGGTAGCAGCAGACGGAGAACCGCCAGGTGGGAAAACCGACGACTTCGGAGAGCGATTTTTCCGCTAAAGGTTGCGGTCGGCATGGGTCAGATGTGCACCACCCGCTCGAGAACCTCCGGCTGTGCGAGCCGTCTAACCTTCGATGCCGACGGCCCCACGAGGCCGGGGGAACCTACGCGACTCGCAGTAACGATCTGATGGGTTGAATCTGAAGGGTATTTTATACCACAGAACGCACAGCCAGACCCTGGCGAAAGCCCTTAGAAACAGCTTGGGGGGACGGCAGTACGCTAGGTGTTGGTTGTGTCCGCGGGCTACGAGGGAGCTGGATCGGCCCGGCCTGACCGGGCCGAAACAACAAGAAACCCGCCCTGTTGGGGCGGGTCTTCTAGATAAGAACTGCTGACGTAAGACGATACTCAATCGCCGCTGCAACCGACGAGCGGCTGTTCTTGCGGCGAAGCTACGGTGTCTTTTCCATTCGGCCCGCCGAGCTGGACCAATTTCGGAGCGGGCTTTTCTTTGAGAACCTGCTCGCGGTACATCTTAAGCAAGCGGGCCTCCTCTTCCGGTGAGAGAATCACGTTCTTGCCGTTGCCCTTGCCGTTCCCGTTGCCATGGGAACCGTTGTCGCCGTTGCTCTGTTGCTGCAAGCTTTCGGCTAGTTTGCGTTTCTCGAGAATCTTCTCGTCGCGGGTATTCTGCGGACCCGCGGACTGCTGAGCCTCGCGCGCAGCGTGCTCTGCGTTGACATCGAGATAGGTGGCGGGGGCGTCAAGTTCGACTTTGCGGCCACCGGCGTAGATCTTGTGCCGGCCGTGTTGGTCGTACCATTTGCTCAAAGTGGCGGTCATGTGCATTTTCTCAATGATGTTACGCCAGCCGACCCCGGTGTTATAGGCGCAGAAGGAAATCTCGCCCTCCTGAGTGCCGTAAGGAATGATGCACATTTCCGTCCGCCGGAAGTCGTAGTTGAACAGGTCCTGAAACCACATGCCGGCGACAAACAAGAAGTTCCAAGGATCGTTGCGACGCGCCACGCCCTTACCATAGTTCTTGCCGCTCAACCCAAACGATTTGTCAAACTTCCTGAGCAGGGCAAACAGGTCAAAGGTTTTGGGAGCCTTGTAGGGGTCGTAGTTCTTCAGTAAGGCCAAACCCATCTGCAGGTTGCTGAGCCATGGCTTGCGCCCCGAGTCTGTCACCTTGCGAATGTCTTGGACTAACTGCGGCACGTCGATGAACTCCGCCACGGGCGCCATTTCCTTGGTGTTCTTGTTGATCATCAAGGCGGTCCCTACACCGCAGTTCGGATGACAACCGCAGTTCACCTGTCCCCATTGCGCCTCAGGCCCGTGGGCAGCATCCGCCGCGTCGACGAAGGAAGACATCACTGAAATTGGGAACCAGTCGCGATTGGGCTCGGTAATGCCTAACTGCGATTTGACGTCACGAGCTAGGTGCGAAAGAGTGTAGCGTTGCCGCAGCCGCCGCTCGTCGGTAATTTCCTCGTCACGCCCGGTAAACGACACCGGCTGGAAAGAGATGAAGGCGATCTTGCCGGGGTTATTGCGGGCGAAGTCAATGATCGGCCCAACCTCTTCGTTGTTTACGTTGTTCACCAACGTGGTGACCAAGACGACCTCGGTGCCTGCACTGTGCAGGCTCTCAATGGCCTTCAGCTTGACATCGAAGAGGTTGCCGACCTTGCGGTGCGAGTTAGGGGCATTCCCAATGCCGTCGAACTGCAAGTAGGCGTAACGCAAGCCGGCGTCGGCCGCTGCCTCGGCAAACTCCTTGTTCTTGGCGAATTCAATGCCGTTGGTGGCCGCCTGTACACTGTTGAATCCGATCGAGCGGGCATAGCGAACCGCCTGGATAAAAAACGGCGACATCGTCGGCTCGCCGCCGGAGAATTGAACCGACAACTGACGGCGAGGTTTGATCTTCAGCGCATTGTCAAGGACGGTTTTGATTTCGTCCCATTCAAGTTCATGGACGAAGCCCACCTGGTTGGCGTCCATAAAACACGGGTCGCACATCATGTTGCAACGGTTCGTCAGATCGACAGTGAGCACAGCGCCGCGACCATACTTGACGGTACTGCTGCCGTGGTTGTGAAGATCCTTATCGTTGTGAGCACGGATATCGCGGCCCGGGAAATTCGACTCGATGTGCTCGAGGAATTTCGAGTCGATGGCCATCATATCTTCGATTCGACCGTGCGTGGGACAGTCCTTGACCATCCAGATCTCGCCATCTCGCTCCAAGATGGTGGCCTTGACTTCGCCGACCTTCTTCTCCTTGAGAACCGTGTACGGCACCTCGCCGCTGAGGATCTTTTCACGCGCTTCCCTGACACACTTGGGGCACAGGGAGTCGGTTTGCCGGGGCCAGCCCAAGGGTGGCTTGCTCTTCTCCCACGACTTCAGCATGGTCTTGTCAGACCAGTTGGGCTTGAATGACGGGTTGGCTTCTACCTTCTGATTAACGTACTGCAAGCCGCGCCAGATGCCCGCCGCAGCCCTCGTCATGCCCTTCTCTACGTACTTGATTGGCCTCTGCATTCGAAACTAGCTCCTCGATCGAGTCGTTTCTGGAAGACCGGAGATTGCACCGCCGATGCTCGCGAACACACTACCACAACGGGCGGCGGGGTGCTCTTGGCCTTTCCGATAGCATACGGAACATTGCTTAGGACTGCCTACCAGAAATAGCTGAACGGGTCTAATCGTAACCTGTATGGCAGTTTTCTCAGTTAAACGGATGTTACAGTTTCGCAAGTATATGAAAAAATTACCTGATAGAGTGCTTTTGCGAACAGAAACAATCTCGCGATCGGCGGGCCCGCGAGCTTCCCGACGAGCTTCGAATCTAATGTGCCATCCACACTGAGGCAGTCCTCAGAAACGATGTCCTTCGGCGCAAACGGTGTGTAACCCGTCTTACCTTTGCCTGTCCGGGTGGCCATGGTGACGGACCCCCGGCGCTTCGGGCGCGCTCGGCTGTGAAAGAATAGAGGCTGCCGACTGCGCGGTCAAGGGTCGGCAATCCAACCCAAGGAGACAGAAATGGCTAAAAACTATGGCAGTTCAAGCGCTTACGACGATTTCCGTGCTTTCTCGACGCGAGCGCCGAAAAGCATCCTACTGGTTGTCGGCGTCATCGTTATCTTGGCGATCCTCTTCAATTGCTTCGAAACCGTCGGAGCCGGCGAACGAGGCGTCGTCTTCAGCAAGTTTGGGGGCGTTCTAGAGGGTGTTCTCGACGAAGGTCTGCGCTTCAAGATTCCTTTCGTAGAGGACATCATCACGATGGATGTGACCATCCAAAAGTCCCCGACTCAAGCCACAGCTTCCTCGAAGGATCTGCAGATGGTTTCGTCTACCATCGCGCTGAACCACCATATTGACCCGGCAGCAGCCAATGACGTGTATCAACAAACCCGGGGAGCTTACAAGAGCCGCATTATCGACCCGGCCGTCCAGGAATCGGTGAAGGCGGTTACGGCGCAGTTTACGGCGGAAGAACTGATCACGAGGCGAGCGGAAGTGTCGACTCAAATCAAAGATACACTTGCCGAAAGACTTAGGGTGCACAACATCATTGTGGATGAGCTCAGCATTGTGGATTTCAGCTTTTCGAGAGTGTTCAATGACGCCATCGAAGCCAAGCAGACCGCGGAGCAGTCGGCCCTGAAGGCGGAGCGCGACCTCGAGCGAGTAAAAATTGAAGCCGAGCAGAAGATCACCAGCGCGCGAGCGGAAGCCGAGGGACAGCGACTGCAACGAGAGACGATCACACCAACGTTGCTGCAGCTCCGAGCTATCGAGAAATGGGACGGACATCTGCCGCAAGTAACCTCGGGTGGCACTCCGTTCATCGATATCAAGAGTCTGCGCCGAGGCGGGTGAGCCGCTGGGACTGAGTTAGCTGTGGAACAGGCGCCCTAGCGGAAGCCCAAGCCGAGAATCTAAGCGCGCGGACGGGGCGGTCCTTTGTCTAGTAGCACCCGGTAGACAAAGAGCGGCCCAGGTGAGATCGTCGGGCCTCATCGTTCGGCGAGCCGAAGCCGGCAGCATTTGATAAACTCCGAAGCTGTGTCTTTGCAGGGTACAGCTCTTGGCTTGGCAGGGAAGGCGCAAGTAAAGGTAGCTGGGACATAGCCGGCTGAGTCCGAAGACCGCGCGGAGGAGATCCGGTTAAGTCGAGCGGTGCTGCCTTTCACGCCTTACAGTGAACGGTATTGGCTGCGTCGAGCGGCAACGAGGAGGAGAGCGAATTGAGTCGACCTGTAACACTCGTGACCGGGCAGTGGGCGGACTTGCCTCTTACAGTGCTGGCCGAGAAAGCGGCGACTTGGGGCTACGACGGGCTCGAGTTGGCCTGCTGGGGAGATCATTTCAATGTCCGCCGGGGTGCCAGAGACCGTCGCTACTGTGAGAAACAGAAAGGAATCCTCGAAGAGCAGAATCTGCAAGTGTTCGCCATCGGTGCACACTTGATAGGCCAGTTGGTCTGCGATCCCAACAACGATGTCCGTTCGGATGCGCTGGCTCCGGCCGATTGCAAGGGCAAAGCCGGCAAGAAGCGCGCCTGGGCGGTTGAAACCATGAAAGCGGCGGCCAAGGCGGCCAAGAAACTCGGCATCGATGTGGTGACTGGGTTTACGGGCTCCTCCATTTGGCATCTGGTCTACGATTTCCCTCCAACTCCACCCGACATGATCGAGAAGGGTTACGAATACTTCGCCAAGATGTGGAACCCGATCCTCGACGTTTTCGATCAGTGCGGCGTGCGGTTCGCGCTGGAACCTCACCCCACCGAAATCGCCTACGACATCGAGACGGCCCACAGGGCTCTTGAGGCAGTCAACCACCGGGAGGCGTTCGGGTTCAACTTCGATCCCAGCCATTTGCAGTGGCAGATGGTCGACCCGGTTGAGTTCTTGACAGAGTTTAAGGACCGCATCTACCACGTCCACATGAAAGACGCCGTCGTGCGGCTCAACGGGCGCGCCAGCATTCTGAATTCGCACCTGCCGTGGGGACATCGAAAACGCGGCTGGGACTTCCGTTCACTCGGGCACGGCGACGTCAACTTCGGAGAGATCATCCGCGAACTCAACGACATCGGCTACGAAGGCCCGTTGTCGGTCGAATGGGAAGACACCGGGATGGACCGTGAACAAGGTGCCCAAGAAGCGTGCGAGTTTGTAAGGAACGTGGACTTCCAGGCTTCCCGGGTCGAGTTCGACGCGGCCTTTGGCGAGTAAGGGTCCCGTCGGGCTCAGCGGATACGCCTTCTCAGCGATAAACGCGGACGATCCATTCGGCGACCAGGCAGGGTTTGGTCGTGTCCTCGACCTCAACGTCGACCTTCCATGTGATTTGAACACCGCCATCGAAATCGCGGACTGACTGCGGAGTAAAGTGCGCCCGGATCCTCGATCCCGCCGGAACAGGCGCGGGAAAACGCACCCGGTTGAGACCGTAGTTGATGTTCATTTCGGAACCCGCCGGCATCTTCACTGCCTGTCGCCAGAACGAAGACAGCAGCGAAAGGGTGAGGAACCCATGCGCAACCGTACTGCGGTAGGGTGAATCCACATTGGCGCGCTCGGGATCAACGTGAATCCACTGCTGGTCGTCGGTCGCGTCGGCGAAGGCGTTGACGCGTTCCTGCGACACTTCAACCCACTCGCTCACGCCGACCTCCTGGCCTACGATTTGCCTCAGTTGGTCGAAACTTTCGATAACACGCGCCATGGCAGCCTCCTTGTTCCCAAAGCCGGCCAATAAGCACTGCTAACCTGACTTTGTACGACATTTCGCGAATACAGTTACGTATCAATCAGCTTGTCGACAGGCTGCGGCCCATCAGCTCGGGCGCAATGAATTACGCCCCTACATTTGAATGCGAGATGCTCAGGCCCATCAGTAGGGACGCGATGCATCGCGCCCGCAGTCGGCCACCTTTCGTAACCCGTATTCGCGACATGATGCACTAGGTCAGGTTCAATTTCGAAGCTAGCGCCCACGCGTTTGAAAGTTGACGACTCGGTGAAGAACTCCGAAAAGGTTATCACTTCTGACCATCTTTCGCCCTGATTGGGACGATGCCGACGGCAACCTCATCACGACCGAAACGTGGCACCCCCCGAGTCAACCACCGGTTTCCCCAAGGGGTAGCCGAGCGCCGTTCGCTGCGGTACGCTTGAGGCACGGACAATCGCCCTGGCCGCGGCGGGCCTGCGGAAGGGGAAACGGTTGGATCAGCCGGCCCGTGGGGGCGGATAATAGAGAGCGCCTTTCCAAACAATTGCCGCGAGGAGAAGAGATCTATGAGCAGACCGGTGACGATATACACGCAACAGTGGGCCGATTTGCCCTTGAAGGTGATGGCTGAGAAGGCAGCGAGCTGGGGTTACGATGGCCTTGAACTCGCCTGCTGGGGAGATCACTTGAACGTCTTTCGAGCCGCTCGAGATCGCCGTTATTGCAGGCGGCAAAAGGCCATCCTCGAGGAACACAATCTGAAGCTGTTCACCATCTCGAACCACTTGGCGGGCCAGTTGGTATGCGACCCGAACAACGACAGCCGCTCCGACATATATGCCCCCGCCGATTGCGCGGGCAAAGCCGGAAAGAAGCGTGCCTATGCCGTCGAGGCCATGAAGGCAACTGCCCGCTCCGCAAAGAATCTTGGTGTGGATGTGGTGGTCGGCTTTACCGGATCCTCGATCTGGCACCTGGTCTACGACTTCCCTCCCGTGTCGGTAGAAATGGTCGACAAAGGCTACGAGTACTTCGCCAAGATGTGGAACCCGATCCTTGACGTGTACGAAGAGTGCGGAGTCCGCTTCGCGTTGGAAGTTCACCCGGGCGAAATCGCCTACGATATCGTCACGTCCCACCGGACGCTGGAAGCGATCAACCACCGCGAAGTCTTCGGTTTCAACTTCGATCCCAGCCATCTGCACTGGCAGATGGTGGATCCGGTTCAATTCCTGCGGGAGTTCAAAGATCGCATCTACCACGTTCATATGAAGGACGCGGCCTTGCAGCTGGATGGCCGGACCGGGATCTTGGGATCCCACGTCAAGTTCGGTCACCCTGATCGCGGCTGGGACTTCCGCTCGCTGGGCCACGGTGGCGTGAACTTCGAGGAAATCATCCGTCACTTGAACCACATCGGCTACGACGGTCCGTTGTCGGTCGAGTGGGAAGATACCGGGATGGATCGCGAGCACGGCGCCAAGGAAGCTTGCGAGTTCGTAAGGAAAGTCGATTTCGAACCGTCCACCGTTGTCTTCGACGAAGCGTTTTCGAAATAAGGACGAGACACCGCCTCGGCTGGAGGCAGTGGCAACCCCGATCGGGCGCGTCGAGCGGCGAGGAAGACGGAAGCCCCCGTCGGTGAAGCTTTCCTGAAGAATTGGCAGATTCCGATCCAATCATTCGTGTCCGTCGCCTCACGAAGAGTTACGGCTCCCTCGAAGCGGTCAGAGGGATCGACTTCGAGGTCCGCGCGGGCGAGGTATTCGGGCTTCTAGGTCCGAATGGCGCCGGCAAGACAACAACCGTGGAGATCCTGGAGGGGCTGCGTGCACGTACTTCCGGGGAGGTTGCCGTCCTGGGATTCGATCCCGCCACACAGAGCGCCCAGCTCAAGGACCAAGTTGGCGTTTGCCTACAATCCACCAACTTGTCTGATAAGATCCGCGCGATCGAAGCGATCGAGCTATTCGCCAGTTTCTATAGCCGAAGCGTCGACGCCCGCGGGCTGCTCGAAAGGTTGCAACTGTGGGAGCAACGCCGTCAGTTCTATTCGACGCTGTCGGGCGGACAAAAACAGCGGCTCGTGTTAGCGATGGCCTTGCTCAACGACCCGCGGGTTCTTTTTTTGGACGAGCCGACCGCGGGCCTCGATCCGCAAGCGCGCCGCGAAATCCACAGTCTCATTTCAGAACTGCGAAGAGAAAAGCGGACGATCTTACTTACTACCCACTACATTGAGGAAGCCGAGAAGCTGTGTGATCAAGTTGCCATCATTGACGACGGTAAAATCATCTCGACCGGCAGCCCTCAGGAAATCCAGAACCGCACGCTGGGCGGCAGTGTAATAGAGATCCGTTGCGAGACGGCTTTGCCGGACGGGGACCTCCCTCACTGGCCCGACTCAGACGCCGCCTCGTTCAATGAAGATCGAACTCATCTTTCGGTGACCACCAACCATCCGGCTCGGACCTTGGTCGAAATCGTGCGCTGGATCGACCAACACGGCGTTGAGTTGGCGGATGTTCGCTTGAAAAGACCTTCGCTCGAAGACGTCTTCATCGAGTTGACGGGAAGGAGCCTGCGGGAGTGAAACCCTATCTGGCTCTCATCAAGGTCGACCTCAAGCTTGCCTACCGTCAACCGGTCGTGATCTTTTTCACCTACCTGTTTCCACTAGTGTTTTTCTTTGGGTTCGCGGAGTTACTACGCGTCAAACAGGGCGGAACGATCTCCTACGTCGTGAGCATGGTTCTGGTATTGGGGATCCTGGGCAACGGTCTTTTCGGCGCCGGCATGCGAACGGTTCAGGAGCGAGACAACAACATCCTGCGGCGCTTTCGGGTGGCGCCCATCACTCCGACTCCCCTGTTGGTGGCGTCGACGTTTACCGGTTGGCTTATTTACATGCCGGCTGTGTTGTTGATCTTGTTGCTGGCCCACTTTATCTACGAGATGCCGGCTCCCGACAGCACGATGTCGCTGCTGGTTCTGGTCTCGTTGGGCGTGATGTCATTCCGAGCTATCGGGTTGATTGTGGCGTCGGTCGTCAACTCGATGCAAGAGAGCAATATCATCATAAATCTGCTCTACCTTCCTATGCTGCTGCTGAGCGGAGCGACTTTCCCGATCACACTCCTACCCGAAGTCGTGCAGTATATCGCGCAGTTTGTACCTGCGTCGTATCTGGTGAGCGGTTTCCAAGGGATTTTCTTGCGCGGCGAGTCGCTTGGCGACATTTGGCCTTCCGCGGCCGCCTTAGCGATTACGCTCGTGGTCGGTTTGTTTCTCTCGCGACAGCTCTTCCGCTGGGATAAGGAAGAGAAGATTCGTCCGGCCGCGAAGCTATGGGTGCTGGCCGTGCTGGCCCCGTTCTTCTTACTGGGGAGCTACCACATCTACAGCCGCGAACACATGAAGAAAGCCGAAACGCTGTGGCGCAGCCTGCAGCGCTCTGAAAAGCTGCTCATTCGCGACGCACGCATTTTCACCGGCGATGGCCGAGTCATTGAATCCGGATCGGTCCTCATTGAAAATGGCAAAATCGGCCGAGTGTTCGAGGACGAGCCTCCCGACCCAGAACACCTCAACGCTAAGGTCATCGAAGCGTCCGGGAAAACGTTGCTGCCCGGGCTGATCGACATGCACGTTCACCTCGCGGCACCGGGAGGTTCCTACTCCGAGCCGCCGCGGACCGCGTCGCCCGAAAAGGCAATGGGGCGCGCCCTGGCTTCCTACCTTTATTGTGGGATCACCGCTGTCAAAAGCGTCGGCGATCCGCTCGGCATGTCCCTCAGCTTGGGTGGGGAAGTCAGCCGTGCCGAGCGTCTAGGGGCGGAGTTGTTCACCTGCGGACCTCTATTCACGACTCCCGGCGGGCACGGAACCGAGTACCTCAAAGACCTCCCGGACCCCTGGCGCGACATCGCCGAGAAAGAACTGTTGCGGCTGCCCGGGGATCCGGAGGAGGCGCGCCGTCAGGTGCGTGAGCTAAGGCAAGCGGGGGCGAACGGAATCAAAGCTGTCCTCGAGACCGGCCAAGCGGGCATGCTGTTCGAACGGATGGATACCGCCGTGCTCAGAGCGATCGCTGAGCAGGCCCGGACCGAAGAGCTTCCACTGGTTGTCCACACGGGCAGCGCGGCAGATATCTCGGACGCTCTCGACGCCGGAGCTCAAGGCGTAGAGCACGGAACCTACCGGGAAAGGATTCCCGATGACTTGCTTGCCCGCATGGCCGAGCACCGTACGACGTACTCGCCGACGCTGAGCGTGATCGAGGCGCTTTCCGAGCTTGCCGCGGGAAGCGATCGGCTCTTAGGCCGCACGCTGGTGCAACAAGTGGGCCCCCGCAGCCTGCTCGATGGCACGCGTGAAGGTTTGTTGCAAGGAGAGGTGCCGGAGCGGGTTGCGCGGGTCGAGAACTGGGCTGGGGCGCTTGATCTGGCGAAGGAAAACCTTCGACGGGCCTACGAGGCCGGCGTTCCGCTGGTCGCGGGATCCGACGCCGGGAATCCTCTTGTGATCCACGGGCCGACTGTCCACCGCGAACTCCAGCTTTGGGTCGATGCCGGCATCCCGCCTCACGTCGCCCTTCAAGCGGCTACCCATAACGCCGCCATCTTGCTGCGGGCCGAGAACCGCATCGGTTCCATTCGACCCGGCAACGACGCCGACTTGCTACTGGTTGACGGCAATCCGCTCACGGACATCAGCGCCACCGAGCGGATCTCTCTGGTGGTCTTCAAAGGCGAGCGCATTAAGCGGTCGGCTTTGTTTCAACAGTGACAGGCGGGAGTCCCTGCCACTGTCGGTGATTGGATGGGACGCACTGCGAATCTCACGCCTGAGCGGACACGGTGTGTCTGCCCCTATACATCCGCGCGCCCGGCCGGCACGATTGCCGGCCGGTACCCGAATCCAGGACCGCCAGGAGTGGCGGTCGCTACCGAGTTCGTTCAACGTCGACCATCGAAACCCTCGTGAGAAAAGCGGGCTAGAGTGAAAACCTTTCAAGCCGTCATTTTCGATTTCGACTACACCCTGGCTGACTCCTCGCGAGCCGTCATCGAGTGTGCCAACACGGCACTCAAAGGCATGGGGCTTGAAACCGCGCCTGAGGACGCCATACGGCGGACGATCGGGCTGTCGCTTCCCGAGACGCTTGTTCGCCTCGCTGGAGAACACCATCGCGACCGCGCCGACGAGTTTCGCCGCCTGTGGCGCGCGAAGTCCGTGCATGTGATGGTCAACTGGACGACGCTGCTCCCTGGAGTGGAAGCCTCCATCGAAGCCTTGACGAATCGGGGACTGAGCCTCGGCATTGTCTCGACAAAGTTTCGATCGCCGATTCAAGCTGTACTGGAGCGGGAGAAGCTACTCGCCAACTTCGATGCCATCATCGGTGGAGATGACGTAGAGCAGTTCAAACCCGATCCGCAGGGGTTGCTGCTTGCGGTCAATCAGCTCGGCGCTGAGGCCGGCTCCACTCTCTACGTGGGCGACAACGTGACCGACGCCGAAACAGCACGCCGGGCGGGGGTTCCGTTCTTGGGCGTTCTCTCGGGCGTGACAAGTCGGGACGAATTCAAAGGTTACTCGGTGCTGGAGTTTCTAGAAAACGTGGGCCAGCTGCCGAGCTTCCTGGCCGACGGAGCTGCATGAACCCCACGCGGCACTGGGCAGAGCACGCCGGAGGTTCGTCCAAACTAGCAACTCAGGCTCAGCGGGTAGTCCGGGTGGGAGCCGCCTCCGGGAGGGACTACAATAGGGCGAGCGCGCGGGCTTCGAATTCCGGATCAGCCCGGAAACAGGGCTTTCAGGAAAAGAGGTGACTTGATGAGTTGGCAATTTGAACTCGTTGACGGTCCTTACGGTGGAGTCACCGAGGGCCCTGCGTGGGACGGCAGCGGACTACTCTTCACCCACATTCCTAGCAGCCGAATCATGAGGTTCGATCCTCGAGAGGGAGCTTCCGCAGTCTACCGAGAGGGTACGAACTACGCCAATGGTCTCATGTTCAATCCTGAAGGGCGTCTCTACGCTTGCGAGGGCGATGCGAGGCGCGTCGTTCGCTACGAAGTCGGAGGAGAGCCGACCGTGCTGGCTGATGGATTCGAGGGAAAGCATTTCAACGTTCCCAACGACCTGGCCGTTGACCCGCAGGGCTGCGTCTGGTTCACTGACCCTTTCTACGAAGGAGCGGCCGGCGCCTGGAGCGAAGACCGCGGCCACAAGGAACTCGATCACGATTCGGTCTACCGCCTAGATCCGCAGAGCGACGGGAGTTGGTCGATCGAGCGCGTCACCTTTGACACAACGCGGCCGAATGGAATCCTGTTTTCACTCGACTACAAGACTCTGTACGTCGCCCAATCAGGGAGGGGGCCAGAGGAAAAGCGCCAGCTTCGAGCCTACCCTGTGAAGGAAAACCAAACCTTAGGCGAGACGTCGGTATTGCATGATTTTGGGGAAAACCGGGGCGTTGATGGAATGTGCCTCGACAGGGCTGGCAACATCGTCGCGACCGCGGGCTGGGAGAACGGTGGACCCGGGCCGATGGTCTACGTCTTCTCCCAGCGAGGCGACGTCCTCGAGACGCACCCCGTAGACGCCCAACGGCCGACCAACTGCACCTTCGGTGACGATGACCTCGCGACGCTTTACGTCACCAGCACAGAGGGCCATCTGTTTCGCGCGCACACCAATCGCCAGGGACGGCTGTGGTATCCGCCGTTGTAGCTGGTGTCCGACGGGGGGGGCACGGTGGCTGAACCGGGGTAGTCTCAGGGCTTCGATTGCGTTTCTCGTCGCGGTTGGCTAGCCTCGGGTGGATTGCCAGGAGCCACAGCATGGAGGAAAGAAGAAACCCGTTGCGGACTTGCACTCTGTTCCCAGTCTGCCTCGCGTTGCTAATCTGCGCGTGCGGAGAGCCGCAAGGCGAGTTGGACGGCATGGACACGATAGTTGAAACCGCCTGCGAGGCCAGCGAAAGCTGGATCACTTCTCCGAATCCGCCGACGGAAATCGGAGGCGGCGTTCCAGTGGGCTCCGAGACGAATTGTCAGTTCCATCAGTTCGAGTGGCAATGGTTTCTTGCCTTGGTGCAACCTTCGACTGCCGCTCCCGGCGAGCGAGTCTTCGAGACGTATCCGATCTACCAACCCGGCAAGACGGATCAGTGCGCCTCCGATCCCGCCACCGGACGGGAGAATCTGGCAAGAGTCTTGGCGGTGCGCCTAAGCAAGGACGACGCGAGCTTCGACCCGACCCTGCCGGAGGATATCGAACAGGCCACCGGCCAAGCGCTCTACGGCCAGGGCCGCCACGTCGTCTACTACACCATCCAATACAGCCCCTCTGAATGCCAGGGAACCGCCGAAGGAGGCTTCCCACCGAATACCACCGAGATCAAGGCCGCCTGGAGGGTTTTGGCCGCGGCCGACCCGAGCTACTACATCATTGAGGCCACGATCCCCGAGGTCTCACCAGACCCGATGACGCTGGGCTTGGTGGGCTTCCACTTGGTGATGAGCACGAAGAACCATCCGGAGTTCGTTTGGGCTACGTTTGAGCACAAGACCAATGCGCCCGACTGCACCAACCCGCAAGCCGCACCGGACGGGGGTTGGTCGTTCACGAGCGCGGATTGCGCGGATTGCCTGAAGGCGAAGCCGCCCTCGGAATGCACCGAATGCAACTTCAACACGGGCATCGTTAAGAAGTCTCCCCCGCTGACCTCGGACCCGACGGAGGTCTGCCGCGTTTACCCCGACGGGACCGACCCGGAGCAGATGACTGGGGGCAACAACAATGACACAAATCGCGCCAACATCAATGCGCTTAACGACAAACTCGTGGGGCCGAGCGGCTATCTGTCCAAGTTGCCGGCCAGTAACCCGATGGCTGTTTGGAAGAACTACGAATTGATCGGGGGCCTGTGGACCAATGGCGGGGTGGGATCCCAAGGCGATGATGTCCAGCGTGGTTCGCTCGAGCTAGCCAATCTGACGATGGAGACGTTCTTCCAGCAACCGCGTCAAAACTGCTTCACGTGCCACCAGTACAACCCGATGAAGCCACTCGACGTGAGCCACATCGCGTCAGGACTGTTGCCTGGGAGTAACTAGGGAAGATGGACTAAGAGAATTGAGGCAAACCGCGACAGCCCAATTACCTCACTAGCCCCCTTTCGTGACCCGCCCTCTCTTGGTTTGGCGTAGCCCTGCGGGCCGGCGAGCCGCCCTTGCTTGTACATTCGTTTGATCCTAGCCAGGACGAAGTTGGCGAAAGCTTGCCCATTCGCATCGTCCTCCGCGGCAGGCGTAAGCATTTCCGACCAGGACCGCCATGAGCGGCGGGCGCTCGCCAGGCTACTGCGGCAACCGCTGAAGATATTGGCCTGTGGTCGAAGTCAGGTCTGCTCCAGCTTTTGGCACCCCGTAGTTATGGACCGCCACCGTCCCCAGACCGGCCGTCATGGCGCTATTGGCAATCGTGAAAGTCCGGCAATAGTCAGCGTCCCGGTTCTTCCTTGCCATCCACTACTGCACGGCGAAAAAACCTCCCCCGACCGCTGATTTGATCATCGCGGCCTTACGGGCGCTGAACCTGCCCTCGCTATTGCTTAGAAGTGGGTTCAACTCCCGCTTTCCGGCTGAGGAGTGCGCATCTAGGAGATTCACTGCCGCGAAGGCGATCCAGGAGGCGATCCAGGCCTTCTTCCATCGTTTCTGCTTCCTTGGGTAGTCCGTCGCGCGAGGAGATTCATATCTCAAGTTCGAAGAGGTGTACAGCGGCTCACTTTCCAGCCCGAAGGTTTCCGCCAGGGGTTCTTTGGCCTGCAATGACGTACTGTTCAAGCAAACTGCAAGAAGAACTAAGAAGCTACCTGCAACGGACCAAATATGACGATGAAATGTTCCCATCCCTGCTCCTTGGCCGAGTCCGCTGAGCCGAATCGAAGCTGAGGGAACTCGTTGCTGCGGCCTGTAGGCCTATCTGTCTTAGCTTGGAGCAAAGGATAAGACAAACACATGACACGGAAGGTACATTTTCTTAGTCGGATCGGCGGCCAGGGTTTTAGTACGACGATTCGGTAGGGTATTAGATGCGGTTTAGCCGGCTCGTCTGGCGTTCGTGCCCGGCCGCACCCAAGGCCCACTACGCCATGCGGTATAGTCGTACAGGCTGACTCTCGGTTGGTCGGGGATGCCAGCGAACTGGAGCTGCAAAAAATCCCGGCGGTCTTTTCGGATTCCTAAACCAGGATTTCCGATTTAGCTGCTCTGACGGCACGAGTCTACACCCTCACCCGGCGAAGCGCAACCATTTCTCCACCCGGTAGAGGCGGCGGCTGAGGCGGGACCGATCGAGCCCCCTTCTTGCCCCTCATGGGGGCTGATCCGCCGCTGCGAAGTCAATTTCGCAGACACCCCTCCGAGCTTCCGTCCTCAGTACACAGATTTCGCATTCGCCAAGTGCGGTGCTACCCGCCCGGCACAGGCAGCGCCCAGATCCTCCGCAGCATGTCGCCAAACAGCCGCCGGTTCAGATGTCCCTCCGCGAACAAGAGCCAGTAATACCGCGCGTGTTTAATCAGCCGACCGCCGGTCTTCATCAACCGGTGCTGCAAGCTCGTCAGCGACCAGCTCTTGATCCGTTGCGGCAGCCCGAGCCTCCGCCATAGGTTCCCCAGGTTGTAGGCCAGCACGCTCAGTTGTAGCCGTACCTCGTTGGCCCGAAAGCGATGGCACGACAGCCGCGTCCAGTGCGTGGCCTGCTTACCTTCTTTGATCCACTGCTCCGCCGTGCCGCGCTTGTTGTAGAAACGCACCACCGAACGGCTCGGCAAGCTCATGCTGGTCACAACGAATCCGACGCGCGGGAATAGCTCGCCCTGATGGTGCTCGACCTTGGCCACGATGCGCCGAGGTTGGGACCAACTCTCCGCCTGATAGCGAAAACTCTTGTAGCGCACCAGCGGCTTGCGGGAGGGCCTTCCCGGTGGCCGAAACAGGATGTCTTCGATCTCCAGCTCCAGGCTCTTGTTGGCCGGAATGCGGATCGCATAGTCCGCGCCGCGCTCCTCCAGCGCCTCGTAGATCTCCGGCTTGGCAAAGGCGGCATCGGCGCGCAAAGTGACCTGCTTGCCTTCGGCCTGTTGGCGCTCGATCTCCGGCAGTAGCAGCTCGCCCCAGTCCTCGGCGCTGTGCACGTTGCCGGGACGCAGCTTCGCCGCCAGACAATCGCCGTGCTGATTGAACAGCAACAGCGGGTGATAGCAGACCGATTCGAAGTGTCCGTTGTAGGCACTGCCTTCCTGTTGGCCATGGACCGGACTCTCGGTGGAGTCCATGTCCAGAACGACCCGCTCGGAGTCGTCGAACGCCTCCCCTTGCCCGACCAGCCCTCGGTTCAGCGCCATCAGCCCCAGCAGGTTCTCTTCGCTCGCCAGCATCTCCGTCTCGAAGCCGTGCAGCGTCGAGGTCAAGGCCGCACCGCGATCCCAGATCTTCTGCGAACCGATCAGCCGAAACGTCGGATCGATCGAAATCCGCTCGGCGTCGTTGAGGTCCTCGTAGCCCGCCAAGCGGCTGTAGACCGACTGCCGCAACAGATCAGCGAGCGTGAACTGCTTGTTTGTGCCTTGCCGGGAGTCGCTGAGATGCTCGTTGATCAACTTGCCGAGTCCGAGTCGCTCGTCCAACTCGCGGACTAGCAGCAGGCCGCCGTCGGAAGTGACGTGCGATCCTTGGAAATCGACTTTCAACAAGCCGTTGAAACTTAGCTGGAATGGCTTGGTTTGTTTTTCACCCATTGGGTGTCGGCCTCCATGGCGTCCTCATCGGGATCTAGCCCCTATGAATAAAGACGCTGAAGGCCGCTGGAAGGTCGGGAGGTCATACATCAAATTGAAAATGCGGGCTAAAGGCGGGGTCGGGGTCTTTACCGCTTTTCTCAATTTGGGCCTAGTCTTGGTTTTGCTCGTGTCGTTGGAAGTGTACAGTAGCTTTTACGTGCAGCTGATTGCGGGCTACTATGTACCAATCCTGGCGATTCAACCACGTTCCAAAAGTGAATAATTCGGTAGTCACGAACGAACTGGTTTCCCTCAACCTCGACTTTCCTCCTTTTGAACGCAATTGGAACAAGCAGGGCTGGGTGGAAACCTACGACGTGGAGCCAAACAAGCCCGACACTACATACCGGATTTTTTATATCGGGGATTCGTTTGTTGAAGGCAATGTTGCGACGGACGAATCGCTTCCCAGTTTCGTCGAGCAGGAGCTCGAGCAACGAGTGCCGGGACGAGACCTGCGGTTCGAAGTGATCAATGCGGGGGTCGGAAGCTATTCTCCGGTTCTCTACTACATTCGGTTGCGCTATCAGATCATGGATTTCGACCCCGACCTCGTCGTGGTCGCCGTTGATATGACTGACGACTTTGACGACTGGAAGTGTCGCCTCACCGTGATCCATGATTCGGACGGCAACCCAGTGGCGGCCCCGCCTCGTGACATTTTTGCCTCTGAGTTCATTGGACACGCGAAGGGGCGTTGTCAAAGCTACTTTTTGGACGCGGCTGCAGCTCTTTCTGTTCAGTAAGTCTCATTTCTTCGCGTATCTCTCCTACCTGGGGGCCGAAAAGCTCGCGACCGAAGTGAACACGCCCCTCCCGCCGGGTTCCGAAAAGCGGATCTACCAGCGAGGGGCCTGGTTCGAAGACGAGTGGGACTCGTTCACGAAGGAAAACGTAGACCTCACGTTCGACGTGCTTCGAAGACTAGCGGAACATTGTCAGAAAAACGGGATCAAGCTCATGCTGACAGCGGTACCGCACTACGAGCAGTACGCCAGTAACGATCAAGGGGAGGGACCTCCGCTCTGGTCGTCTATTCCCCACCAGGAACTCTCGCGATTGGCCAGTGAGATCGGGGTGCCGTACCTGAATGCCTTTGAGGAGTTGAAGCCCCACTTTGGAAGCGCGCCAAGACACCGCTACTATTATCTGGGGGATATGCACCTCAATCCCAACGGCAACAGACTTTGGGCGGACGCGCACTTCGAATTTCTGGCGGATCCGGCCAATGACCTCCTCCCCGAGTCCTTCTATTCCTCCGAGTGACTTAGGCTTTTTCGGACTGGCGTGGTTCGATCGCCATCTCCGGGTCCCGCCGCGGAAACAGGGGGCCTCGATTCGCGCTGTCGCTTCCTCCGCACCCTTGGTCCTTTAACGTGGGATCTCCAATCGGCTCGCACGCGCTCAATTCGTCGTCCAGACCTTGCAGGCCACCGCAAACCGCAGCCAAAACGGCGTGCGGGGCTACCTGCGCGGGTACGGGGTGGAGTTCACCCCCTTCTGGATCGACAACGCCATCTATATACCGCAGGGGACGCTGGCACTTGCGCGTGCCCTGGCTGGAAGGCCCGAGGTCCTGCAGATTGTGCCCGAGACGATCTTCAAGATCCCGGATCCCCAACCGGAAGCTGAGTCGGGAACTCAGGGCATCGAGTGGGGCATCGATAAGATCAACGCCCCCGACGTGTGGAACGACCCAACTACGCCCACCAAGGGGGCCGGGATCGTGGTTGGTGGCAACGACACCGGAGTCCAGTATAATCATCCCGCCGTCGTCAACCAGTATCGAGGGAACAACGGCGGTGGCAATTTCAGCCATTCCTGCAACTGGGAAGACCCTTCGAGCATATGTGCTCCCGGTGTACCGTGCGATAACCACGGTCATGGCACTCACACCATAGGAACGATGATAGGGGACGATGGCGGTTCCAACCAGATCGGGGTGGCCCCCGAAGCGGAGTGGATTGCCTGCAAGGGTTGCGAGAGCGGGTCGTGCAGCGGCTTCGCACTAAGCGCCTGTGCCCAATGGTTCTTGGATCCCGGCACCGGGTGCTCTCCTCCCCACATTGTTAATAACTCATGGGGCAGCAGCGGTGGAAATCCCTGGTACCAGTCGTGGGTTCAGCAGTGGCGGGCGGCTGGGATCTTTCCCGCTTTTTCGGCCGGCAACAGCGGGCCTTCTTGTAATACGGCGGGTTCGCCTGGTGACCTTCCCGAATCCTTTGGTGTAGGCGCCACGGACATTAGCGACAACATTGCTAGCTTCTCCTCGCGTGGCCCCTCGGCGTATGGAGAGACCAAGCCCAACGTCAGTGCGCCGGGCGTGAGCGTGCGGTCGAGCCTGCCAACGAATGGCTTCGGCAGTTGGAGTGGAACGTCCATGGCGTGCCCGCACGTCGCCGGGGCGGTTGCCCTTTTGTGGGCGGCCGACCCGACGTTGGTGGGGAATATCGATCTGACGGAGCAGATCTTGGAGGAAACGGCCACCCCCCTAACGAGCGCGCAGAGTTGCGGCGCTGTTTCCGGAGGTGCGATTCCGAATAACACCTTTGGCTGGGGCCGCATCGACGTGCTTGCGGCTGTCAACTGGAACGGCACGCCTAACTCTCCGCCCACAGTCACGATCAACAGCCCCGCCAATGGGGCGCCATTTCCTTGCGACTCCACTGTCAATTTCACGGGGTCGGCAACCGATGCGGAAGACGGCGACGGCGCCGCGACTGCTTCTATCGAGTGGACGGAGGGTGGATCGCAGTTCGGTACCGGTGCCAACGCATCCAAGCCGTATAGCTGTCCCGGCGATGTCGGCATCCACACGCTCCAAGCAGAGGTGACCGACACTGGCAACCTCAGCGATAGCGTCACGGTCGACATCGAGATCAATGATCCCAACGCCGTCAACACGCCGAGCGACTTCCAGGCTACAGCCGACGGCCTCCTCGTTACGGCTACCTGGGGAGACGAAGCTAACAACGACACGGGCTGTCAGGTGCAGTGCAAGAAGGTGAAAGGCCAAGGGAAGAAGAATTGGGAAAACATTTCTCCAACTGCACCGGCGAACGCCACAAGCCAGGTGTTCAGCCTTGCCGCGGGTGAGTACGATTGTAGGGTCTACGCCTACAATGCCACCAATAGCTCTGGCTATTCGAACCTTGACCGCGCAACAACCAGCGACGGCGGCGGGGGAGGTAACCCACCGCCGGGCCCCTGCGACGGTGACTCTATCTGCGAGGCGGGTGAAGATTGCAACAGTTGCGCGAGCGATTGCGCCGGCAAGAGCAACGGGAAACCCTCGGGCCGATACTGCTGCGGCGACGGGGTAATGCAGGATCCTGAGCTAGCGAATCCCTCGATCTGCGAACAGAACTACCCCTGATCCAGGCCCCCTCGGGAGGCCAGCTCACGCGAGCCGGATTATTGCCCCGGTTCGCCTGCTTAGCCGAGCGCCCTATTGTTGCCGGACCGCGTGATCTTCACTTCTTTCCAGCTACTGATTTCGTGCCGGGTTCGACGGTAAGTTCAATAGGTTGGGTTGGCGCCCAGCGGTTGCCAACTTGGGCCTCTACCGAAAACTCATAGGAACCCAACCGTGCATCTTCGTCGGCGTCTAACTGGACTCTAACCTCGTCTCCTTCATGGCCGGAGACCTTGAAAGCGACTCCCGGCGGCAGGGCCTTCGCGACAATATTCGTGCCCTCTGGGCAGTTCTTGCTAGTGATCGCAAGAGTGGCCGAGCCGCCCTGGGATAAGCTCAGCGTCGGGGGATCGACCGAGAGACGCGCTTCAAACGGCTCGACCACCGTCATCGTGATCTCGGGCAGCGGACGGCGAACAAAGTTCCACAGGTCGAGCAGCGGCCCCATCGTAATGGTCGTGTGGGCTTCCACAAGTCGGCGGGTCGGGCTTGAGCGCTCCGCTGTTGGCACGCTCAGCACCCGGATCGGATACGTCCCAGCGGGAACCGAGCCGGGCACTTGAATCCGAAAAGCGATCTCCGGAATGATCATCGCTGCTCCGTCGGCGCCCGGTTCGAAACGCTGGTCGGACCTGAACTTACCGCGTGGCGGCTCGACGCCCGGAGGCAGGTCTTCGAACCACACCGACACCTCGTCGTCAAATCCCTCCTCGCGGGCCATATGGACTTTGATTTCAGCCGAGCTGCCGCGGGCGACGGTAAAGTTCTGCGGCGTCGTGAAGGTTTGAAATCCGGGCCGTTCGCTGCGCACCTTGAGTCGATACTGGTAGCTCGGGCCCCCGCGTACGAGGCGGTCTTTGACCTCCAGCCACAGCGGTCCATCCTCTGCCGGCGTATAAAACACGCTGCTGTCGGGGTTGCCGATCAAGGCGCCGTGACCCGCTACTACGTCATCGTTCCCCCCTAATCGCTTACCGGCGGCGTCGCGCAGCGTGAGCACTGTATCTAGATAGGGAAGGCCGAGTTGCGCGGCTAGGGTCCAAAAATGAAGCGGCCGGCCCGCAACGCCCTCGATGCGGTATGTGTCCTTCTCGCGCGGCTGCTCCAATCCGCCGTTGATCGCGTACCCTCCCCGACGCCAATCGGCCTGGTGGGCCTCGGCCTCACCGTACTCTTCCCACTCACTCAGTTCGATCGAAGGCCCCTCGACTGCTCCGTGTGGGCCCTTCGCCCATAGGCGCCACAATCCTGGTCGAGTTGGGGCCGGGATCGTAAAACGGGCTTCCACGGAACTGGGCGCCGCCAGCACGACTCTTCCCTCCAAGCGACCCAATTGCTCGCCGGTGGGAAGATCCGGGCGGAAGTGGATCGGCTTCGTGTAAGGGTAGGTCATGCGGCGCTGTTCCGCAGCCCGTATCTCCGTGAGATACACTTCTTCGACCAGACTGAGACCTGTGCCGATAAGCTTGATGGTGGTCGTGCTCCCGACCATTGCGCCGAGGGGAGTCGCGGATTGAACGTTCGGCAACCCGGAAATGCGGAGAACGTATGCGGAGTCCTTGCTAAACCGGAAACCACGGGGACCGCGGTACTGATCGAGCTTAATGTAATAAGTTCCGTCCTTTTCAAACGTATGTTCAATGAAAGGACTTTCGTCAAAGTCGTCGCGGTCGTCATTGAAGACCAAGCGCTCGCCCTTGCTATCGAGCAACAGCATCTTGGCTTCCAGGGAGGAACCACGTTCGAGCGACTGTAGATCAATGGTCCACCGTTCTCCGGCACGCGACTGAATGCGAAACACGTCGATGTCCGGTGCCCCGTCGAGGAAGCCCTGGACTTCGCCGGGAAACTGGGAAATCGGCTGAGCCTCGGCAATCAGGTCATTGGGCTCCTTCTCTAGAACATCGGGAAACTGGCCCACGTTGAAGATCGCCGCCGTGGAGTATCCTTCCTCCGTCCACACCCGAAACCAATGCGGGCCCAGAGGGGCGTTGGCCGCAATGGCGAGCGTACCGCTCAGTTTTCCCGAGCTGGCGTGCGTCGTCTGTTTCCAAACTAGATCCCGGCAATCGAACTCCACACGGCGAGCGTTGGATAGATAGCTCCCAAGAATCTCGGCCTGAATCGAAGTGCCCTGCCGGCCTCCCAACGGATAGATGCGGCTGATCTTGGGACTCGGCAGCTCAGCAGCCGCCAGTGGAATCACAACCGTGAGTAGCAGGAGCAGGCGGGGCAAGGGGTCAACTCCACAACTCGTCGACGGGATGACCTTCTTTGTTGATGGCAATGGGCCGGCCGCCGAAATGATAGTTCTTGCGATAGTCGATGCCGAGTGCGCGGTAGACCGTAGCGCCCAAGTCGTCGACTTTGACCGGGCGATCCGTCGGATCGGAAGCGTGGTCGTCGGTGCTTCCCACTACGGCGCCACCCTGAATGCCGGCGCCGGCCAGCGCAACCGAAAAAGCGCGCGGCCAATGATCGCGTCCGCCCTGGGAGTTGATCTTAGGCGTGCGGCCAAAGTCGCCAATCACAAGCACCAGCGTGGTGGCCAACAGGCCGCGCTCGTCGAGGTCGTCGAGCAAGGCCGCAAAAGCCTGGTCAAATTCCGGGACAAGTTTCCCGTGGCGTTCTTTATTCCTGACATGCGAGTCATACCCGCCGTGGAAAACGGTGGCCAACCGGACTCCCGCCTCAATCAAACGGCGAGCAAGCAGCGCACTCTGCCCGACCGCCGTGCGGCCGTAGGCCTCACGCAGCTTCTCGGGCTCTTCGCTGATGGCGAACGCCTTTTTGGCGAGAGGCGACGAGATCAGATCGAACGCCTTCTGGTGGAACTCGTCCATGCTGTCGATCAGGGGCGATGCTTCGACCTTCGCGAACTCTCGATCGAGCGCCGACAGCAATCGTGTCCGGGCCCCTGCTTCGGCCAAACTGATGCCCGTCGGCAGGGTCAAATCCTTCACCGAAAACTTCTCCGCGTTTGGGTCGCCCGCGACGAAGGGATCGTAAGTCGGTCCCAAAAAGCCGGCCTCGGCAGCAAGGTCCGTCGTCGGAATGGCCACAAACGGCGGCAGGCCGTTATTCGAACTCCACTCTTTGGCCACCACGGCGCCATAGCTCGGATGCAAGGTTTCATTTCGCGGGCGGGTGCCACTGAAGATGTACTGCCGGGCGCGCTCGTGAATCGCTTCATCGGAAGTCATCGAGCGGATGACGGCAAACCTATTCATCCTCTTGGCCGTCCTCGGCAGCAGCTCCGAAACATGAATGCCCGGTACGGACGTGGGAATCGGGTTGAAGGGGCCGCGGATACCGGACGGCGCGTTGGGCTTAGGATCGAATGTTTCAAACTGGCTGGCGCCGCCGTTTTGAAAGATCACGATACAAGACCGCTCGCTCGCGCCCTCGGATGCCGCCAAAAGCTTCGGCAGGTTCAGCCCGGCAAACGCCAAGCCGCCAACCTTCAAGAAATCCCGGCGGCTGCAGCCCGGTAGATCGCTTGTCCCAATCCTCATATCTACCTCGCGCTGACGAAACAATAAGCCACTAATGATTCAGTTGAAACTCCTTGGAGTTGAGAACCGCCCACAGAAGATTCTCCAGTCCTCGCCGACGCTCCCGTCCGCCCACCCGCTCGGCCAAAATAAAGTCGGTGATTGTTTCAAGCTCCGTCGGTCTCGGCCGGCGCGAGTAAGCGCGCAAATAGATCTCGCTGACGATCTCAGAGTCGCTTGCGCCTCGCTCCAACAGTTCGCCGAGAACGTTGTCGGAGGCTTCCACTTTCTCCCGCAGCGAGTCGCCGTTCATCAGGTGTAAGGACTGGCTCAGCGTGGGGGTGTCGGCACGCTCTTTCAGTATGTCGCGGCGGGGCAGTCCGAACGTCACCAGGAAGTAATCCGGTATGTCGGGTATGTAGACGTCTTTGGCCGATGTCCCTTCGGGATAGCGGTCGAACCGGTGCGGAACGCCGGTCACCTGACCTATGGCGTCAAGCAAGGTCTCCGCCGGCAGCTTTTGCGGCAGGTAACGAGCAAACAAAACGCGCTCCAGGGGACTCGGTTCTGTATCCCCCGCGGCAGAGGTCGACGACGCCTGATAAGTCCTCGAATTCATGATCAGCCGGTGCAGAGCCTTGAGCCGGTAGCCGCTCTCGACAAAAAACTGCGCCAGACGATCCAGCAGGGCCCGATTCGTCGGCAAGTTCGTCGAGCGCAGGTCGTCGTAGGGCTCCACGATGCCGGTGCCGAAGTATTGGTGCCAGAACCGATTCACGGTCGCTCGAGCAAAATAGGCATTGGCGGGCGAGACAACCCACTCCGCCAGGATCTGGCGGCGGTCTGCTTCCTCGGAAATCTCTGGGGTCCCGTCGGCCAGCAACTTAGGCGCCACCGGCCGTTTTGTTTGCGGATGCTCGATTTCTCCTGACTCCTCCAGGTACCAGGTGCGGCGATACGCCCCGGTCCCATGCTTGACTCGCAAGCGGGCGAGGAACGCCGCGAGACCATAGAAATCGTCTTGCGTAAAGTTTTCGAGCGGATGATTATGGCACTCGGCGCATTCGAGACGAACTCCTAGAAACAGCCGGGAAATGGTCGGCGTGGCTTTGTTGACGCTGAACTGTTTGGACATGAAATCGGCTGACGGGTTCCAGAAATTCGTCGCCGGGTTTCGCATTGTGTCGCCAAGGCTGGTAAGCAGGCGCCGCACGAACTCGTCGTAAGGGCGATCGGTCCTCAGCCATTCACGGATCCAATCCTTAAACACTCCCATCGAGCGACCTTGCATGTTGAGCTGGCAGTTGCGCAGCCAGTCTTCAAAGCGAACCGTCCACTGCGAGGCATGCTCCGGACGCTCCAGCAGCCTATCAATCAGCCGGGCACGCTTGTCGGCCCGGGCGTCGTTGACGAATTCATTCACCTCCTCAGCTGTCGGCAGCCACCCGATCGCGTCGAGATAGACTCGCCGCACGAACTCTTCATCCGAGCTGAGAGGCGCCGGCCGGACGTTCATCCTCCGCAGCTTCGCGAACACAAACTCATCGATGAAGTTGTTTGCTTGAACGGAAGGAAATTCGTCGCCGGCAGGCTTGTCAATCACCCCGATCTGAGAAGTTGCCACCCTCCCCATGGCCCGCGCAGTGATTGTCGTCAGACCCCGCGCCGTCGAGGCGATCGAACCTTCGGATGAGACTGTCGCGACCGTTTCATCCGCTGACAGATAACGAACTTCGCGCGTCATGTCGCGGGTCGTTCCGTCGGAAAGACGCCCCATCGCCACCAAACGCTGCCTGGCGCCGACTCCCGCAAGAATCCTCTCCCCCGGATAAAGCTCAAGCCTTTCCAATCGAACCCCACCGCCGTCGAGCGGCGCTCCTGACTGAAGCCAACTCGAAATCGTCTCGTACTCTTCAGAGTCCACGTCAAAGAGGCGGCCACCCCCATGCGCCACCTGAAACGTCGGCTTCAGGAGCAACAGGCTTTGTTCGGGATCTTCCAGGTCGACCCGGCGCCCGTTGTGGCCCTGGACGATCATCTGGTGGTCCGCGCCAATGTCGTAGCCGAACAGAGAGAGTTTGAACCCACTTTGACCAGCCGGCGAGCCATGGCAGCCCGAGCCGTTACATCCCTTAGTGGTAAGAATCGACACAACATCAGGCGAGAAGTTAACGGCCATTTCACTCTGGCCTTCGCCGACGGTAACCTCGACACTTTCGCGGACATCGCCCAGCTGGAGGCGGATCTCGGCCCGGCCCGGGGACTTTCCCGCCACCACCGAGTTGTCAGTGTCCAGGCGAACGATCTGGGGATGAGACGAAGTGATATTGCAAAGATGGGTAACATCAGCCTCGTTGCCGAGCTGATCGACGCCCAAGACTAGATAACGTTGTGAAAGGCCCGCGCGAGCTAGGGAGATACCCCGCGGCTCGAATCGAACAGCCTTCCACCTTGATTCTCGAGGCTGGCCGCCCAACGCCACCGTGAGAGTTACCAGCAATACGGTGGCCCAAAGCAGGCACCGGCTTCGGCGCCCGCTGACCCCCACGCGTTGCGGATGGAAACGAATCATTCCTCTGACTCTCGTCCTAGTAGGCAACTATCAATCACGAAGTACAGCATTTCGCAAATACAGTTACGTATCAATCGGCTTGTCGAGGTGTTGCGGCTCATCAATTCGGCGCAAAGAATTGTGCCTATCCTCAGAATGCGAGATGCTCAAGCCCATCAGTAGGGGCGATTCGTCGTGTCCGCGGTCGGCCATCTTTCGGAACCGTATTTGCGAAATGCTGTACTTCGTCAGGAGCTTGTGATCGCATCCTCCTCACGCGTCAATTGTACACCCGATTGAGGCAACACCAGAAGGCTTTCAGCCATGTCGTAAACCCCTCATTGGGGCAGGCTTTCGTGGCTTGGATGAAGGCTAGGGGGAAGTACCCGGAGCCTCACAGACATCTGCTGGATTTCAACGCCAGCTCACTTTGCTCAAGAAACTGGGCGCCGAGCGGCGCGCGCCTTGTACTAACGGGCTTCTCACGCACTTCGCCTCGCCACGTGGTGAGAAAAGCGAGCTAGTTGACTCCCCGGGGAGAGTCTTCTTCTAATAGATGCATGTTACGCGCCTTTGCCGGATGCCTGCTCCTCACCTCCTTGCTGATCTCACCTTTGCTCGCCCGGGTCGTGCGCGTCGAGGTCCACGAGCGCGAACCAGTGTTGGGCGGCCGAGCTTTTGGGCTGGCCGGCGCTTACGAGAAACTGGTGGGGACACTCTTCTTTTCTGTTGACCCCTCCAACCCGGCCAACCGCATCATCACCGACATTGATAACGCCCCCACAAACCCCACAGGCCAAGTGGATTTCTCGGCTGACTTCTATATCCTGAAGCCCCGGAATATCACCCGCGGCAACGGCGCGGTTCTGCTGGGCATTCCGAACCGCGGCCGCAAGTTACTGCTGTCGCATCTCAACTTGGCTCCTAGGGGTAGCGACCCGCAAACTGAGGCCGACTTCGGAGACGGGTTTCTGCTTCGCGAGGGCTATACATTGGTTTGGGTAGGCTGGCAATTCGACCCTCCGCGCGAGCAGGGCCGCATGCGCCTCTACCCCCCGACCGCCCGTCAAGGGGAGCTGCCAATTCGGGGACTGGTTCGCAGCGATTTCGTAGTCCAAGAGCGAGTGTATGACCACCTCCTCTCCGACCGGAAGCACATTGCCTACCCGGTGGAGGATCCCGAGGCTCCGGAGAATCTGCTGACTGTGCGAGACGGCGTTGAGGCGCCACGCCAGACCGTCCCTCGTTCCCAGTGGAAGTTCGCCCGCTTCGAGGACGGCAAGCTGACATCCGACCGAACGCGAGTCCATCTCCAAGGAGGGTTCGAGCCGGGCAAGATTTACGAAGTCGTCTACGTATCCGAAGGACCGCCCTTGGTAGGTCTGGGGCCGACCGCCGTCCGCGACTTGGCCTCATTCCTAAAGTACGAATCGTCCGATGCGCTTTCGATTCCCGAAGGAGCGATTGACCGCGCGCTGGGCTTTGGGGTCTCCCAATGCGGGCGCTTCTTGCGGACGTTCCTCTATTACGGCTTCAACGGCGACGAGGCCGGACGTCGGGCTTTCGACGGCGTCATCGCCCACGTCGCCGGTGCCGGCCGGGGCAGCTTCAACCATCGCTTTGCCCAGCCTTCCCGTGACGCCCACCCCTACATGAACTTCTTCTACCCGACCGACATCTTCCCTTTCACGGATGTAGAACAGGTCGACCCGGAAACCCGTATTTCCGATGGCATTCTAACCCACAATATGAAGCCGGAGTTCATGCCCAAGGTCTTCTACACCAATTCCTCTTACGAATATTGGGGACGGGCGGCGTCGCTGATCCACACCACGGTGGATGGGAAGCGCGACGCGCCCCTCGTGGAGAATGTTCGCATCTACCTGTTCGCGGGAAGCCAGCACGGACCGGCGGCCTTTCCTCCCGAAATCACCATCGGCCAACAGCGAGACAACCCGCTGGACTTCCGCTGGTCGTTGCGGGCTCTACTAAAGGCTCTTGATCGCTGGGTGGACGAGGGTGAACTGCCGCCCGCCAGCCGATATCCGAGCGTCGACGAGGGGTCCCTGGTTCCCGCCGAGAAACTAGACTTTCCGGATCTACCGGCCGTCCACTTCTCAAGCCGAGTCCATAAGGCCTACCGCGCAGACTATGGCCCCCAGTTTGCCGGCAAGGGGATCGTCAGTCTCGAACCGCCCGAAATCGGATCTGCGTTTCCGGTCCTGGTTCCGGCGGTCGACTCTGACGGGAACGAGACGGCCGGGATCAAGCTGCCGGAGCTGGCGGCTCCGTTAGCCACCTACGCAGGCTGGAATCTGTTCAACGCGCGCTCCGGACCAATCGACGAGATCTCCAGCATGGCCGGCTCCTACATCCCTTTCCCGCTGACGAAAGCAGAGCGCATGAGGACTCGTGATCCTCGGCCATCGATCGAAGAGAGGTATGAAAGCCGGGAGCACTACCTCGGCCTTGTAAGCAACGCCGCCCTGGAGTTGATCGAACAAGGTTATCTGCTCGGCGAGGACCTCTCCTCGATTCTGCGGAACGCCCACCGGCACTGGGACTATCTGATGCAGGTCCAGGAGCCTGCGAGATAGCCCCGGCCATCGGAAGCAGGCGATCTTGCCTCTCCGGCCGATCACTAGAACAGCTCTCTAAGATCCGCGAACGCACTCACGACCACGAATCGTTGTGACGGCGGGGGGATCTCTTCTAGCTCCAGGGACCAGGTATTAGCGTGCGGAACGAGCACGGCGCCCAAGCCGGCCGCCAGGGCTGGGTTGATGTCGGATTTCGGGCTGTTGCCGACCATCCAAGTCTTCTCCGGTTGCATGCCCGATTGCTCGACGATTCCACGGTAGGTTGCGGCGTCCTTTTCTCTCACCACATGACAGCCGGCGAAGTGGCGACGGAGTCCGGAGCGGTCGATCTTCCGGTTCTGCTCCTCGGGATGGCCTTTTGAACACAACGTCATGTGATGACGTTCGGCCAGATAGGCCAGGGTTTCCTCAACGCCGTCGAAGATCTTCATCGGCTGATCGGCGATGCGATCAGCCACTTGCATGACGGCGCGCGCATCTTCGTCGGTATAGGGCCGCTCCACCAGCAGCCGGAAGCACTGCTGCATGTTGCGCCCGAAATTCTCTGCGCCGTATCCGTTGACCCGGATGTTTTCGACCTCGATGGAGTCAAGAACCTCTCGAACCTCAGCCGAGGACAGTCGCGGGTGATCGAGCAATTGAACAAACTCGTCGAACGCCTGCTCGAAGTAGATGTTGTTTTCCCACAGCGTATCGTCGGCGTCGATGAGAACCCACTGTCCGGTCATGAACCACTAGCTTACGACAGCGCCGCACATGTCGCGCCCTCAGCACGAACTTAGCGCAAGATCCCGTCGCGCATGGCTCGGCGGTCGTATTGCCGAGACTTGCGGCCGTTGTCTCTGTTGTGACGACAAGGCGCGAAGCGCCGCTTGGAAATCATAGCCCAGGGTGAAGCGAAGCCCCGTAGCGAGGATCTAGGCGGGTGGGATCTCACTTCCCGTCCCACGATCGGTTCGCCGCCCGCCAGATCCGCGGCCTTTTGCCTTTGTGGCGCACACTCTCAGTGTGCCGCGTCGAGACTCCTCTCGACGCTTGGTGCAGTTCGGCTCCGCGGTCGTTGATACTCCTCACCCCTCGGCTGGCGGTTGCTACTTCACGACGCCGCCCGTCAGCGCCGTTCAAGGCAATCGTCAAATGAACAGTTTTAAACGTGAACCCCGCTAGCCGTGCTGTGCTGGGTCATCTTTTACGAACGGAGTTTGACCGCTCGCATGATGTTTGAGCCGCGTTCACGCGGCTTTTTGAGCCGTTGCTAGGCCAGCCGTTCTACGGTTGGTACCACGCCCCGCCACCGGTCGTTGTTTTCGGCGCTCGGCCGCCCCCGGCGGCCGAGCGGGGCCTGGGGTGGGGCCAGAGCGTGCCGCCCTTGGTGGCACGTTTCCTCGCCTGGGCCTTCCAGCAGTCACGCCACTTCCAAAATCTCATCTCCCTCATTCCACGGTACTTACCACGCTTGACCGTCTTCGAACCCCGCCACTCTAGCTTACCCTGGAATCGGAGACTCCGGTCACTTAGACCGGCTGCCGCTCGCAGGGGACAGGCAACGGTGGAAATCTTCTCGCCGACGAAGCCTTCGCTACGCACGGACGCCTGTTGCTGGTCGGTAACTCGTTCCCCGGTGCCTGTCCCCGCGGGATCGCTGCTCCCTCGAAAGGAATCATAATTATGACTACACGTGCACAAATCAAGGCCAATCGCAACAACGCCAAGAAATCCACCGGTCCACGCACCGAAGAAGGTAAGACCCGGGTTGCGACGAACGCCCTCAAACACGGACTCCTCGCCCGCGATGCCGTCCTGCCCAGTGAGGACCCGGCCGACTTCGACAGTCAACTCTCGGCCCTCGAAGCCGACATCCAGCCTGCCAACTCGCTGGAATCCGAACTGGTCCGCCAAATCGCCGACGCCCAATGGCGTATGCGCCGCCTCACGCGCTTGGAAACTGGCTTCCTGGCCGCTTCCCTCGCCGCCACGCGCCGCCTGATGGAACGGCTTCATCCCGACAGCTTGCAGCCCGGCTACGACGGCGAGACCTTGCTGTTAGGCTCAGGGATGATCGATAAGACTCAGACCCTAGTTCACCTAGCCCGCTACGACGGACATCTCAGCCGCCGCTTTTTCCGCGCCATCAAGCAACTCCGCGACCTGCGCCGCGACGAGCGTGAGGCGCACGAAGCCCGCACCTCTGCCGGCTCCCATGCCCCCGTCGATCCAGACCCCTACCGCGGCCGATACGTACCCGCCCAGGCCCCACCACCGATCGACACCCCAAGCCCGACGGCTGCCCGCATCGGCTTCCGGCCCTCTCGTGATTTGGTTCCACAACCCGCTCTCTCGAAGATAAACGACAGAGCCGTGCCCGTCAGGGCGCGGGCCCCACAGGCCGCACTCACGGAAAAAACCAAACAAACCAAATTCCGCCGAACTCCAGTGGAATCAACGTATTCCAAGGACGAAACTCGTGATGGCCTTTTGCTGAAGGCGTCCGATGCGCTGGCGCACGACTCCTCTCGACGCCCGCGACTGTTCGGCCACCCCGGTGGTCTCGGCGACACGAATATCGAAGCGGCTGGCTTCAATTCGGCTTTGTCCGTTCAATATGCGGGCTGAGTCGGGCGCGCCCCCACTCTATAGGGACAAGCGACGCAATAGCCGGGCACCCGTGCTCTGCTCGCGGCAGCGGGTGATTTCCACATCCACTAGTCTTCCTGCGTCGAGGTGTTCCCCGTCGATCGTGACTGGAATGTAGTTGTCGGTGAGGGCGCGGGTCCCTTGCTCGTCTTGACTTTCCAGTGTGACGGCGGAAAAACTCCGCCCGAGAAGCGACCCTCGAAACGCAAGGTTCTTTGAGGCGATGAGCTCCCGCAGGATGCGGCTGCGTTGCTTCTTGACGGCTGGGGGGATCTGGTCTCCGTGCTCGGCCGCCGGCGTCCCCGGACGCGCCGAATAGGTAAACACGTGGAGGTAGGTGAACGGCATATCTTCGATGAACTGCCGGGTTGCGGCGAAATCACTCTCCGTCTCCCCAGGGAACCCGACCATGACGTCAGCTCCGATTGATGCCCACGGCATCAGGCGTCGCGCTCGTTTCAGTCGGTCGGCGTAGTGGCGAACGCGGTAGCGGCGCCGCATCGCTTTGAGGATTTGGTCCGAACCGGACTGCAGCGGGATATGAACATGCTTACAGATACGGTCGCTGGACGCCATGAGAGCAAGAAGGTCATTGCTCCAATCCATCGGCTCGACCGAGCTGAGCCGCAGCTTGGCGACGGCGGTTTCCTCGAGCAGCCGGCGCAGCAGTTCAACGAATCGCGGCCGCGCGGGCAAGTCACGGCCCCAGCGCCCGAGGTTGATCCCGGTCAGGACAACCTCCGTGTAGCGCGTGGCAAGCGAGGCGACCTGGTCGACTACTTGCTGGGGACGAGCGCTGCGGCTGTTGCCTCGAACGGAGGGGATGATGCAGAAGGTGCAGCGGTTGTTGCAGCCTTCTTGGATCTTGAGGTTCGGCCGCGTTCGGTCTTGTCCGGCAGCGGTAACGGGGTAGGCGAGAAAGTCTTGCTGGGCGAAGATGTCGCCTACCAGAACCCCACCGGCTGCAATCTCTCCGTGGTAGGCCGGCGGCGGCCCGGCGTCCGCGGAGATGTTGACCAGCTTGGGCGTGACGACGTCAGCGATGGCGGTCTTATGTGAGTTGCCAACGACCCAGCGAACGCCGGGAAGCTCGGCCAGCTCGGCGGGACGCCGCTGGGCGTAGCAGCCGGTGACAAGGATGCGGGCCTTCGGGTTTTCCCGATGGATGCGGCGAATGGTCTGGCGCGCGTCCTGGTCAGCTTCGGACGTTACCGTGCAGGTATTGACGATCACGAGCTCGGCGGCGGAGGGCGTGTCCAGCTGGCGCAAACCCTTGGCCGCCAAGGCAGCCGCTATGCCGGCACCGTCGGCCTGCGTAGCCCGGCAGCCGAAATTCTGAACGTAGAAATGATTGGGGGAGGTCATGGGAAAGAAGCGGCGCTTTGACTAGAAGGGTGGGTGTTTCAGGAGGCTGGAGTCCACGTTTACCGCTCGGCCAACGTGACTGTTTCGCCAGGACCGCTCACTGGCGTTCGCGGCTCTGATTCGCTCGTCGCACAGGTGCGCTCGCGCGGGGAACCGAGTTTGGAACCGCAGTGACAGGCCAAATACTTGTAGCTGGGTGCCGCGGCATGGGGCTTATCGGGAAGAACTCCCAGCCAGGATCAGCCCTCGCGGTCGCGCCTCATTTTCTTGCGGTTTCGCTTTCGGGCCAGCGCCTGCTTGAGCCGCTTTTTCTCGCCGGGTTTGAGGTAATACGAGTGGCGTTTCACTTCCTTTATGATGTCTTCCTGTTGTACTTTCCTCTTGAAGCGCCGCAGCGCGCCGTCGAGCGCTTCGCCTTCGTTTACGTAAACTTCAGCCACTCAATTGACCTCCTCGGTAGGGGTGCACCCCTCGTGCATACCGCAAGGCGGGAACCAGCGCACCCCAACTGTCTCCCTAAGATTGTACACTAGGGTTGCGAGCGAGGCCAAACCGGAATCGGCATCGGGCCATTGATCGCCGTTTGTCCGGTGGTGAATTTGGTCCGCGCCAGTTGCCATCCTGGGCCCCCTTCCACTCCTGGTCCGCTAGCACAAGTCAACAGGTAGACGCGTCTGGGTTTCGGCGCTGTCGAAATCGAAGAGTGGTCCGCGAGGTCGGATGTTGGGCTAGGCGGCCCGTGGTGAAAGTCCTTCGTCGCAAAAAATGGTACCGTCACCGATTTTCGTCCTCGAACCCACACTGGAAGCAAAGCAGTCGCACAATCGAAAATCGGATGACAGTCCCTATTTTTGCCGAACCTAGTGTAGTGCCACATAAATAATTGGACAATAACACCCTTTTCACGGTAGGATGGTTTATGTGGCCATCCGCTGACGCTCTACCCCTCACCGCTCCGCAGCGAAACGCTCTTCGTCGCCTCGTTCGAGGAGGCAACACAGCCCAGAAAATGGCCTTACGGGCAGGCATTGTTTTGCTGTGTGCGCAGGGGTTGGCGAACCACGCCATTGCCCGCGAACTCGGCGTCAACCGCAAGACCGTCATCCTGTGGCGAAAGCGCTTCGCCCAGTCCGGCCTCGACGGACTCCGCGATCGGACGCGCCCCGGACGCAAACCGGCGCTCTCCGCTGAATTCGTCCAATGCATCCTCGATACAACGCTTCACGAGAAGCCCCGGGCGGCCACGCATTGGAGCACCCGCACCCTCGCCAAGCACTTGGGCGTCTCCAAGATGGCCATCCAGCGCGTCTGGAAAGCGCACGGACTGCAGCCCCATCGCCTCGAAACTTTCAAGCTCAGCCGCGACAAGCAGTTCGTCGAGAAACTCCGCGACGTGGTCGGTCTGTACTTGAATCCGCCCGAGCACGCACTGGTGCTCAGTGTCGATGAGAAAAGTCAGATCCAGGCCTTAGACCGCAGCCAGCCGGGACTGCCCCTGAAAAGGGGTCGTGCCGGCACCATGACCCACGACTTCAAACGACATGGCACAACGACGTTGTTCGCCGCCTTCAATGTGCTCGACGGCAAGGTGATCGGCGAGTGTCTGCCGCGACATCGGCACCAGGAATTCCTCAAATTCCTACGCAAGATCGACCGCGAAACGCCACCGGCGCTGGAGCTGCATCTGATCGTGGACAACTACTCCACGCACAAGCATGAGCAAGTGAAGAAGTGGCTCGCGAAGCACCCCCGCTTCCACTTTCACTTCATTCCCACGTCTTCTTCTTGGCTCAATCTCGTCGAGCGCTGGTTCCGCGAGCTGACACAGAAGCGCATCCGCCGCGGCGTGTTCCGCAGTGTTCCCGAACTCGAGGCCGCCATCCACGAGTACCTGGAAGCGAGCAACCAAGCGCCCAAGCCCTTTGTCTGGACAGCTCCGGCACAAGATATCCTCGCCAAAGTCGAGCGCGCCGCCAAAACCCACGCCATTGTCCAGAACCGTTAGTGGCACTACACTAGTAGTGCTTGCCTTTCAGCAAACCCCAACCCATGCTGAATAGGCCGCCTATCACCATCGCGACGCTCACGTTCCTCGGAATCTCGTCTCCGTAGTAAAAGAAGCCGAAGACCCAAGCCATCAAGATGAACGCGCCAAGTATGAACATGGGGGGCTAGTAATCACTAATAGTGTAATCTTTCGCCTTGTGGAGTCAAGTACCGAATTCCCGTAGTACGCGGGTACTGTCCCGGTACGCTTGTACCCAGGACTAACCCGAATTTCTCACCAGCGCTCGCCAGGAGTGGAAGCAACTGCCCGTGGTTAGGGATGTAGGGGCACGATTCATCGCGCCCGCTTGCCGACATACTGTACGCTGGGCGATGTGCCCGGACTGTTGACGCGAGCCATGGCCCCCGGGACTTTCGCCTCGTCCACCGCGCGGGTGGTGAGAATGCGGACTAAATCAGTTCAGAGGCTGCCAAGAGCCCCCGCACCAAACGGTCCGCCCAGCAAGGGTCAGTTTTGCTCGCTCTCCGCGAGCACACGCGAAAGAGACGTAAAAAAGCGCTTAACCATCATCTTGGCGGTCATGTCCATCAACCTTTGGCCGACGCCCGCGATCAGACCGCCGACCTTGACGTCGCCTTCGTACTCGATGACGGTCGTCGAAGGGTCGCTCGACCTCAGTTTGAACTGGCCGTTGCCATTGACGAAGCCGATCTTCCCCTGACCTCCAACGCGCAAGCGGTAACTTTCAGGCGGTTGCAGGTCCTCGAGGGAAACTTTTCCTTCAAAGAGGCCCTGAATGCCGGCGACGGCCAGCTTCATCTTCATGCGGTACTGGTTCTCGGCGACAGCCTCCAGCGACTGGCACCCGGGCAGGGTACGCGCCAGAATATCGGGGTCCAACAGAGCCTCGTAGACTTGCTGCTGGGGTGCGCCCAGGCTGTATTCGCCCTTGATCTTCACCGCGCGCGCTCGGCTGCTTCCTCTAATGCGCGCCGAAGTTGGACCGAGGCGAGATGGGACCGATACTCGGAAGACGCGTGCAGATCTGACAGGGCGTCAACCCCTTCGGCTGCAAGCCCGGAGGCCGCGGCCAGGGTTTCAGCATCGGGGGCCTTACCTTCCAAGGCGGCCTCGACCGCTGTGGCTCGGTAGGGCTTCGAAGCCACTCCTGTCACACCTACCCGAGCGAACGACATCTTCCCGTCATCGATGCCAATCCTGGCTGCCGCGCCGACGATCGGGAAACCCGAAGCCGGCTGAATGATGGTGCGGTAGGAAACGCCGACGCCGGCTCCTTCCACGGGAACTTGGATTTCCGTCACAACTTCGTTCTCCTCCAGGGCGGTTGTCAGCGCGTCGACAATGAAGTCATCGACCCCCAGCTCTCGCTCGCCGTCCGGGCCGGCAATTCTGACCTTGGCTTCCAACGCCTGGAGTGCGGCTGGGTAATCCGCCGCCGGATCGGCGTGAGCTACGCTCCCTCCGATCGTGCCCCGGTTGCGAACCTGGACGTCGCCGATACTCGCCGCGGTCGCGGCCAGCAGAGGACACTTCTCGCCGAGCAGATCGGATTCCTCGATTTGATGATGCGTCGTCATGGCACCGATTCGGATCATGCCATCCGACTCGGCGATGAAGTGGAGGTCCGGAACCCCTCCCAGGTCGATGAGGTGAGTGGGCGCGGCTAGGCGAAACCTCAACAAGGGTATCAGGCTCTGGCCGCCTGCCAGCACTTTGCTGTCTGGGTTGTCGCTGAGCAGCTTGAGGGCTTCCGAAAGCGTTTCAGGTGCGGAGTAATCGAAGCTGGCGGGAATCACGACTGGCTCCTTTCTTGAATCAGATTCCAAACTCTCTGCGGCGTCATCGGGATGTCAATGTGCTCGACGCCCAAGGGTGACAAGGCGTCGACGACGCCGTTGACGAACGCGGGAAGCGACCCTATGGTCCCTGCTTCCCCGACCCCCTTGACTCCGAGGGGATTGCCGGGTGCGGGGGTCTCGGTGCGGTCACTCTCGATCCAGGGCATGTGCTGCGCCTTGGGAATGGGGTAATCCATGAACGTGCCGTTCATCAGCTGACCGTCTTCGTCGTAGATCACTCCTTCCATCAGTGCCGGTCCCAGACCCTGAGCGACCCCGCCGTGGAGTTGTCCGTCTACCAGTAAGGGGTTGATGACGTTGCCGATATCATCCACCGCGACATAACGCAGGATTTGAATCTGCCCCGTCTCGCGATCGACCTCCACGATAGCGATGTGCGCTCCAAACGGGAAGGCGAAATTGGACGGCTCGAAGAATCGGGTCGCCGACAGACCCGGTTCGGTGTCGGGCGGCAAGCTCTTGCACAAGTGGGCTTCGAGAGCGACGTCTTGGAAGGAGACCGTCTTGTCGGTCTTTGTCGACGAGAAGACGCCGTTCTCAAAGGCGACGTCTTCGCCGTCCGCTTCCATCATATGGCCGGCGTATTTCTTTGCCTTGTTGACAACGTCCTGCAGAGCCAGGTGTACGGCCGTGCCGCCGATCGCGGTGTTGCGGCTTCCGAATGTTCCGATGCCGTTTGGAATCTTGGCTGTGTCACCGTGGACCACGACGATGTCGTCCATCGGTATACCGAGCGCATCCGCCGCTATCTGGGAGAACGTAGTCTCCGCCCCCTGCCCGTGGGGCGACGTGCCCGTCATGACGGCAACCTTGCCCGTTGCCTCGACAGCGACGGTTGCACTTTCCCAGCCGCCGGCGGGTGTCGCTGGAGAGGGGCCAAAGGCACAAAGCTCGCCGTAGGTCGATATCCCCACACCGAACAGGCGGCCCTGTTTACGCGCCTCTTCCTGCTCCTTGAGGATCTCTTGGTAGCCAATTTTGTCAAGTGCCACGTTGAACGTCTTCGCGTAGTCGCCGCTGTCATAGCTGAGACCGGTAGCGGTTTCAAAGGGGAACTCATCCGCGCCAGGGAAGTTTTTGAGCCGGATCTCGGCCGGATCGATCCCGAGCTCGTCCGCCATTCGATCAACGATGCGCTCGATTACGTAGGTGGCCTCGGGCCGCCCCGCGCCGCGATATAGATCGGTTGGCGCCAGGTTCGTGAAAACACCGACAAGGTCCGCCGTGAAGCTCTTGAACTTGTACAGCCCCGGCAACATCAGTACCGCCAGGGTCGGGATGATCGGCGTCAGCAACTGGTGATGGCCGCCGATGTCCTGGAGGATCCGTAATTTCAACCCCGTTAACGTACCGTCTTTCTTGGCCGCGAGTTCCACGTCGTCGAGGTGTCCCCGCCCGTGGGCCACGACAAGAATGCTCTCGCGGCGGTTTTCGATCCACTTGATGGGCTGCTTGAGCTGGATCGCAATGTAACCGGCCAGCGCCTCCTCCGCCCAAACATTGCACTTGCTGCCAAAGCCCCCTCCTACTTCTGGGGCGATCACTCGCAAGTGATGCTCGGGAAGATTCAACTGCAGCGCCAGCTGCGTTCGCAACAGATGGGGGATCTGCGTCGAGGAATAGATCGTAAGTTCCTTCGCACCTTGATCGTATTCGGCGACCACCCCTCGGGTCTCGATCGGTGACGGAGCCAAGCGCGGCACCGCCACGCGCAGCTTTACCACCGTGTCGGCTTCGGCGAAGGCTTTCTCGACATCGCCGCCATCCAGGTGAAAGGTAAAGGCCACGTTGTCGTCGTACTCGGGGTGCACTCTCGGGGAATCCTTCGCGAGGGCTTTCTCCGGATCAGCAACTACGTCGTCCAAAGGCTCGTAGTCGACTTCAATGCGCTCCAGGGCGTCTTGCGCGACGTAACGGTCGGATGCCACCACGGCCGCGACCGGATGGCCGACGTAATAAACTCGATCGGTTGCCAGGATCGTATGATGCGGGACGCGCAGCGTGGGCATCGATCCGGCACAAGGGACCGGCCCCACGGAGCTGACATCTTCGCCCGTATATACAGCCTTTACGCCAGGCATCTCCATGGCCCCCGCGGTCGAGATGCCCTTGATGTTAGCGGCGGCGTAGGGGCTGCGCAGCACGGCCGCGTAGAGCATGCCGGGCCGCTGAAT
Organism: Bryobacterales bacterium; assembly: GCA_965222095.1. Taxonomy (GTDB): domain Bacteria; phylum Acidobacteriota; class Terriglobia; order Bryobacterales; family UBA6623. The sequence goes on along the minus strand of CBDCTD010000001.1, from coordinate 23,011 downwards.
GTCGTCAACGTAGGTTGCGGTTCCGGTAATCAATCGCGGGTCTTCTTGCCGTCGAATCCGCTGGCCGACGTGCGTTTTTACTGCCGGTTTAGTCGTTGTGGTTGCCATCGCGCTACTGTCCTCCTCCGCCGGCCTTGGCCGCGGCCTCGGCCGCATTGACAATGTGTTGATAGCCGGTGCAACGGCACAGATTGCCCTCCAGGGCGTGCCGGATCTCGTCCTTGCTCGGGTTCGGGTTGTCGACCAATAGTTGGTTGACTGACATGATCATCCCCGGCGTGCAGAATCCGCACTGCAGCCCGTGTTCGTTCCAGAATCCTTCCTGGACGGGGTGCAGGTTGCCGTTTTCGGCCATGCCTTCTATGGTTCGAACATCCTTGCCATCTGCCTGTACGGCTAACATCGTGCATGACTTGACGGTCCGATCCTCCACCGAGACCGTGCAGGCTCCGCAGACCGATGATTCACATCCGATGTGGGTGCCCGTCAAGCCTAGTTCTTCTCGCAAAAAGTGGACCAGCAGCAGGCGCGGTTCCACCGACCGCTCGTGCTCCTGCCCGTTGACAGTTACTCGAATAGTTTTCTGCATGCGACTGTTCTCCTGGGTGCCCATAAATCATGAATCAAAATGTAAAAGGGAGTCAAGTGGATTCGGGGGTGGCTGGCCGAGAGAAAGCTCGCAACCCCGTTAGTTAGGGGACTTATAAAGGCTACTTGACGCGCCCCGCATGAGCGTGGGAGCGGCCATTCGGGTGCATGGGTTCCCTGCTGAGGCGTCCCTCAGCTGGCGGAAGACACGGCGACCTCGACCTCGCTGCCCTTGTCTATCTGAAGACGGTCCATCAGCTTGACTGGAGCGACTAGCTCCACGCACCTCTTGTCGTGCGGGTTGCCGGCCCGTCTGACCAGGACCTCCTGGGTCTCGCCTCGCACTGACGCCGTCGCTCTGTAGTAGCAGTACCCGCCGCGTTTCTTGGGGATCCTTTGGTCTGTCGGATGCTTGACGTCCTCTGGGCGCTCGAAGAATAACGCACGCATAGCTCTCAGGTCGTCAGATACTCCATCGGCTACCCTAAGGTTGAGAGTGCCGCAGAAAACGCTCTCCCAACCGGTCTCTTTCATTATTCGGCACACACGCTGCGGATTGCACTTGAAGACCTCCCTCTCCCCCGCCACCTCAGGTTGCCTGGGACGATCAGATGAGCTCCGTCTGTACACCGTACCCTTGAAGATCATGCGATCTCTCCCTTGTCTCGACGGTGAGACGAGACCTAGTGAGCAGAGCGCCGTCGGGCAACAGGGGCGGAGACACTCCCCGAGAGGCCTGGCACGCGCTGCGTCAAGTATTCTTTATAAGCCCCTTAGTTAGCGACGCTCAGCCGGCACTTGGTACGCGTCCCCTGACGTCACCCTAGCCACGCCAAAAACCTACTCGGGACTTGGGCGGGAAATCAGCGCCGTTGCGTGCGCTTCCGCCGCCTTGCCTTCCCCTACCGGGCCTATTCCCTCGGCGGTCTTGGCCTTAATTCCGATACGCGCGACCTCGACCCCCAAGGCGTTCGCCACCGTTTGGCGCATCCGATCGCGGTAGGGGAGGATCTTAGGCTCTTCGAGGACGATCACAGCGTCGACGTTGACGATTTGGTAGCCGTGCTTCTCGGTCAACTCGCAGGCATGCCGCAGGAAAACCAAACTCGACGCATCCCGCCAGCGTGGCTCGGAAGGTGGGAAATGCTCGCCGATGTCGCCCAGCCCCGCTGCTCCTAGGAGCGCGTCGGTGACGGCATGCAGAACGATGTCGGCATCAGAGTGACCTGCCAGTCCCCGGCCGAAGGGGATTTCCACGCCGCCCAGAATCAGCTTTCGCCCTTCCACCATCGGATGAAGGTCGTAACCGATCCCAACACGGAACTCAAGGCTCATTGATTCTGGGGAAGGTTGTCGTCGCTCGGTGCGCCCGCCCCGGCTTCCTCCTGATAGAACAGGCGGGCCAGAGCCATGTCTCCGGGTTTGGTGATCTTGATGTTCCGGTCGCTGCCCAGCATGACATGAACGTCTTCGCCAACATGCTCCACCAGGCTGGCCTCGTCGGTAGCTAGGAATCCGTCCCGGTCGGCTTGTTCGAAAGCGTTCTTTAGTAGGGAAAACTTGAACACTTGCGGCGTCTGGGCTAGTACGATGCGTTCTCTCATGAGAGTGGAACGAATCACCGTGCGGTCTACTTGCTTGATGGTATCGACCGGAGGGATGGCGAGAATCACGGCTTCACACTTGGACGCTTCTTCGCAAATCTCATCGATCCGCGACACGGTTACGAAGGGCCGGACGGCATCATGGACGCAAACCAGCTCCGTGCCGGAGGGGACCTGGGCTAAGCAGTTTCGCACGGAAACTTGCCGGCTGCGCCCTCCTTCGACCAAGTGCACAGGCTTCGCGTAGCCCTCATCTTGCAACTGCCCGCGTAGGGGGTCCATGTCCTCGGGACGCACGGCAACATAGATTTCCGAAACCGCCTTGGCGGCGACAAATTTCCGGATAGTGTGAATCAGGATCGGCGATCCTTCCAGCAGCATGAACTGTTTGCGGCTGGTTCCCGAGCTTTCAGCCGAAGCCTTTCCCATCCGAGTTCCCAGCCCGGCGGCGGGAATGATCGCGACGGCCTTCATGCTGTCTAGCGTCCGGCGGTATGTTCAACCCGGTGCGGGCGGTGGGAAGTGGATTGCCCACCTCCGGCCCTTGGCGCGGCTGCCCCACGTTCCTGTTCCCTGTGTGACGTGCTCGAGGCATGCGCTTTCTCGTCGTAGCGACCGAAGATCATCTTGCCTGCTGTCGTCTGTAGAACGCTGGTAACAGAAACCTCGATCGTCTGATTGATGAACCGGCGAGCATTGTCTACCACTACCATCGTTCCGTCGTCGAGATAGGCGACGCCCTGGTTGAGCTCCTTGCCCTCTTTCAAGATGAATACACGCATGGTCTCGCCCGGCAAAACGACAGGTTTGAGTGTGTTCGCCAGTTCGTTGATGTTCAGCACCTGTACGCCTTGTAGCTGCGCCAGCTTGTTGAGGTTGAAGTCGTTCGTGACGATCTTCGCATCGATGTCCTTCGCAAGCTGAATCAGCTTCAAATCCACTTCCTTGAGGCGAGGATAATCGGCTTCAAGAATCTGGACGTGGAGGCCCGACATTTTTTGGATCTTCTGCAGAATGTCCAATCCTCGCCGCCCCCGGTTTCTTTTCAAGCTATCAGCCGAGTCAGCCACAAGCTGCAGCTCCCAAAGCACAAACTGAGGGACCACCAGCACTCCGTCCATGAACCCCGCCGCGGCTATGTCGGCGATGCGACCATCGATGATCACACTGGTGTCGAGCAACTTTTGCGACCTCTCGGTCGCTTTATCCTCCTCAAATACACCCCCTAGAGCTGCCAGGTTGAGCGTGTCTCCTTTAGCGCTGCCGACCACGATTCCCACGTACCCCAAAAACAACAGGACACCAAGATTGATGAAGGGTACGCCTTCCGACAAGCTTGATTCCAGCACCAGGCTCATCAGGAAAGCTCCCACGATGCCCAGAACCGATCCAATCGCAGCTCCGAGCAGGCGCTTCAGGCTTACCTTGCGCAGGCGACTTTCGAAGAAGACAATCGCCGTCCCGCCTACGGCCCCGACCAAGACGGACGGCAAGGTCTGTAGGCCAAACGGCTTCAAATGAAATGACATTAGGACGAAGATGCTGACGAATATGATCCGAGTAATCCACAGGTCCCGCATAATGAGAGCTCCCAGACGTCACAACCCGTGCGTGTATGAAAAAACTGGCTCTTAGGCCGCCAAGAGTATATCACTGGCTACCGCAGTCGCACAAACTGCTGGGGTCGGCTAGGGATCACCACCCGCCGCGACGCGGGAAGCACGGTTGCACCCCCTGGCGACCGCTGGCGTTTTCGGGAAATTGTCCTAGAACAAACCCGTGTTTGAAGTCGTCTAGCCGGGTTGCTTCCAGGCGCGGGGTTGTGCTATTTAAGAATAGCCCGCCCTATTTACCGCGTCTTGTACGCTCCTCGAGCGTTTGGATGACGGTCTCAATTCTTATTCCCCACTGGAATCGGCAAGGCCTGTTGATGCCCCTGCTGCAATCGATTCGGGAACAGCGGCTGCCTCAAGGTGTGGAAGTACAAGTCCTCGTCGTGGACAACGGCTCGACCGACGGGTCCGCCTCGGTCGCTGAACAGGAGGGCTTTCAGGTGTTGCGGCTGGGCCGAAACGAAGGTGTCAGCCGGGCGCTGAACCGGGGCATTGCTGCCTGCCGAGGAGAATGGGTGGCGGTGCTGAACAATGACGTCGAGCTGTCACCGGACTGGCTATCCCAACTGCTTCAGGCTATGCGCTCCGAGAACGTTTGGTTCGCTACCGGCAAGACACTCGATTTCGATCGGCGCGCCCGCATCGACGGGGCGGGGGACGCCGTTTGCCGCGGTGGGACCGCATCGCGGTTGGGACACGGCAAAGAGGATGGCCCTGAATTCAGTGTCCAACGCCTGACGTATTTCCCTTCGGCGACCGCCAGCCTTTTTCGGCGCACATTCTTCGAACGGGTCGGCCCTTTTGAGGAAGCGTTCTTCGCCTATCTGGAGGACGTCGATTTGGGGTTGCGGGCCGCCATTGAGGATCTCTCGGGACTCTATGTCCCCCAGGCCGTCGCCTATCATCGGGGCAGCGCTACTTCTGGGGCTTGGAGCAGCGCGACGGTCGAGTGGATGACCTGCCACCAATTGCTATTGCTGGCCAAGTTTTATCCCACGCGACTGCTGATGCGCTATGCACGGCCCATTCTTGCGGCGCAGTTGCTGTGGGCCGGCTTGGCCTTCTCGAGAGGCCGGGCATGGGCTTGGATGCGAGGGCTGTGGCTCGGAGTTCGTCGCTTTGCCCGATTGCGCCGCGCCTCGCAAGACCTGCGCCGCGGAGAGCGGCTGGCAACCATACTGCGCTCCAGCGAAGCGGACATAGCGAGAGTTCAGGGAGCGGCGGGCTGGGATGCCTATTGGAAATGGTACTTCCGGCTGGCGCCACGAGCCGCGGAGAACTGCGCATGAAGGATGGAGTCGCGGTCCTCGTCGTGACCCACAACTCGGCTCGCTCGGTGGCTGCTTGCTTGCGGTCCCTGGAGGCGGTGGCCGAAACCGTCGTGGTGGATAACGCTTCGACCGACGATACTTGCCGCATCGTAGAGGGAACGGCTCCGGCCGTGCGGCTGATTCGCAACCCCGAGAATCGGGGCTTCGCGGCCGCCGTCAATCAAGGGGTTCGAGCCTCTTCAAGCCCGCTTGTCTTGCTGTTGAATCCCGATGCAGTCGTCCAAACTTCCCTTGATGACATGGTCCGCGAGTGCCTCATGGCGGACGTCGGTGCCGTCGGCGGCCGGCTCGTGGACGCCACCGGGCGTCCTCAGGTCGGGTTCAATGTGCGTTCCTTCCCGACGCCGGTCGCTCTGGCTTGTGAGGTCCTGCTGCTGAACCGCCTTTGGCCCTCGAACCCCGTCAACCGCCGCTATCGGCAGCTGAACTGGAACCCAGAGCGCCCGCAGGAAGTCGACCAGCCCGCCGGAGCCTTTCTGATGGTCCGCAGGGAAGTGTTGGAAACCGTCGGGCTTTTGGATGAAGACTTTACCCCCATTTGGTTTGAAGACGTGGATTTGTGCCTGAGGATTCACCTGGCCGGTTACCGTATCCGCTATGTCCCCACGGCCGTTGCCCAACATGAAGGGGGACACTCCTTACACGGCGTTTCACTGGAACAACGTCAACTGGCTTGGTATGGTAACCTTTTACGCTTTGCTCACAAGCACTTCTCGGCGTCCGCCTTGCGCTGGTTGCGGCCAGTGGTATTGGCGGGCACCGCGCTTCGTTGGCTTGTGGTTTGCCTGCGAGGCGACGCCGCACAACGGAAGGCTTACGCACAAGTGATCAGGTTAGTGGTAGGCGGAGGTCACCGAAGGCCTCGCCATGTTCCTGCGCCCGCGGATCATTCGTCCCCAATTGAATATCGATCGAGCTGAGTCCATGTTTGAAAACGACCTCGTTTCCGTGACTATCGTGACCTACGACAGCGGCCGTTTCATCCGGCGCTGCCTGGAGTCCGTACTTGAGCAACGCGATGTGCCCGTTGAGGTGATCGTCATCGACAACGCTTCGACCGACGGCACGACCGACATCTTGGAGCGATTCGAGGATCGCTGCACGGTCGTCTACAACGAAGAGAACATCGGCTTCGCTGCTGCCCAGAATCAGGCCATAGCTCTCTCGAGCGGCGGCTGGGTGCTGACTCTCAATCCTGATGTCTTGCTGTTGCCCGATTTCATATCGAGTTTGATGGGAGCGGCGCGTCTCGATCCTTCGGTCGGCACCGTTTGTGGAAAGCTGCTGCTGATGGACGCGTCGTTTCAGATTCCCGACCAGCAGGTGGTTGACTCAACCGGGATTTACTTCACGCCCATGCTCCGCCACTTCGACCGCGGGTGTCTTGAATCCGACAATGGACATTTCCGAAGTCATGAGTTCGTCTTCGGCGCTACGGCGGCCGCCGCCTGCTATCGGCGGGATATGATAGCGGACATCTCGGTCGAAGGTGAATTCTTCGATCCTGATTTCTTCACGTATCGAGAAGATGCCGACGTTGCATGGCGCGCCCAACTGCTCGGCTGGAAGTGCGTCTATGTGCCCCACGCTTTTGGGTATCACGTCCGCAAGCTGCGCCCCGGGATGCGCCGCATGCTGTCGCCGGAAATCAACATGTACTCGGTAAAGAACCGCTTCCTGATGCGCGTGAAAAACATCACGGCGGGCGTCTACCTGCGCAACGCCGTACCCATCACCGTCCGGGACTTGGGGATCCTCTGCTACTGCTTGTTGGTTGAACGCTCTTCGCTGAGAGCGTTCTATGAGCTTGCCCGCGATATGGACCGCGTCATACGCAAGCGGCGCTTGATTCAGAGCCGCCGGCGCGTCGAAGACGCCTATATGGTCCAGTGGTTTCGCTTTAGCCCCGTTAGCCTGCCGATCGAGGTCCACGACGATGTCCCGGCGCCACCCGTGCCCGTCGCCCGATCGTAAGCGATGAAAATCGCCCTCTTGGGCACCCGCGGCATTCCCGCCAACTACGGTGGTTTTGAAACATTTGCCGAAGAGCTCGCGGTGCGCCTTGTCCAGCGGGGTCACGAGGTAACCGTCTACTGCCGCACCCAGAACGTCGGCAAGCGGGAGCCGGTCTTCCGCGGGGTCAAGCTGGTCTTGCTCCCTACTATCCGGCACAAATATTTGGATACCGTTGCCCACACATTTCTCTCCACACTTCATCTCTTGTTCCAACGTCGCGAAATCGCCCTCTATTGCAACGCGGCCAATGCGATTTTCACTTTCGCTCCTCGATTACTCGGGATGCCGACGCTGCTGAACGTCGACGGCTTGGAACGCAAGCGCAGGAAATGGAACGCGCCGGCACGCGGTTGGTACCGCCTGTCGGAGCGACTGGCTACTTGGTTTCCGAGCCAGGTCGTGACCGATGCCGCGGTCATCCAAAACTACTATCTCGAACGCTATCGCAAGGCGACTCATCTGATCGCCTATGGAACTCAGACCGGGAAGCTCGCGACGACCAAGACGCTCGATCGGTTGGGCCTCAGGCCAGACGATTACTTTCTGTATGTGAGTCGCTTGGAGCCGGAAAACAACGCTTTGCTTGTCGTGAAAGCCTTCGAACGGACTTCCCACCGCCAGAAGTTAGTCATCGTTGGCGACGCGCCCTACTCCCATGACTATATTCGGAGGGTTAAGCAGACCCGGGATCCCCGCATCCTATTTCCGGGCGCTATTTACGGGACCGGCTACCATGAGTTGCTTTCGCACTGTTTTGCTTACGTCCATGCGACCGAAGTAGGGGGAACCCACCCCGCGCTCATTGAAGCCATGGGGCGCACCTGTTGCGTGCTCTTTCTCGACACGCCTGAAAACCGGGAAGTCGCCGGCGAGGTGGGCTTTCCCTATAGCTCGAGCGAAGATGAGCTTGTCTTAATGTTGAACCACGTGGCTGCCCTTGCTCCCGACGAGCGGCGACGCTTGGGCCGAACCGCCATGGAAGCCGCCCGACAACGCTACGACTGGGAGGCGATCGTCGATCAGTATGAGAAGCTCTTTGAGGAGACGCTGGAGAAAAAGGAGTGAGTGGCCGGCGTCGCGGCCCAACATAACGTCCTATGTTAGACCAGGTTTAGGACTGTATACACCGCTACCAAAGACAAGGTTCATTTTGGGAAAGTCGGGGACAGGCTACGACTTTTTGAGATCCGCGGCCTTTCCATCGGCCTAACTCGAACGACCCACTCGGGAAGTCCCGTAGCGCGGGGCTGGTGCCGTTTCCAGATCCGCGGCTTTTGGCAGACCAGCGTTGAAACAATCCCCCGACCTCAGAGCACAGCGCTCCCAGGAGCCTGCCCCTTTTACCCTTCTGTAGATCGGACACGGCTTTCCGAAAGCTTTGGCGCTCGGTCGTCCGGGACGGCCGAGCGGGGCTTGGGGCGGGGACAAAAATCGGCTGTCCCGACGGCCGATCCCGCTCTTGCTGGCCGCTCCTACCGTTCGCTAGGCCGGGTTTTCCTTTCGCTAGTCCCGTAGCGAAGGGCTGGGCCGTCGTTTGGCCCAGGCCTACGGCCTTTCCCGACCCTCGCGTGGACGAGAAGGGGAACAACGACTAGCATGGGAGTTAGTCGCGATCATGGCTCAGCTCAGCAGATCCCGGAACTTTTTGTCGGTGAGACCAGCGCTGCGAGTGATGCTTCGCAGTGTGTAAGGGTTGAGGCGCTTCGTGCGGGGAATGGTGACAACCCTCGTGCCGTCAGTTGCTACAAGATGCTTACCTGACCGTACGACCTCGAAGCCAGCCTTCCCGAGCGCTCGCACCGCTCTCTCTCCGTCGAGACGTCGGAAAAGAGCATCAAACGGCGACTTCGATCTTGAGCAGCTTCTGGTTGCGTTTCAGCTGCCGTAGAGCGGCCAGATACTCTTGGATGGCATCCCGGATGTTCTCAATCGCTTCCTCTTCGCTGATCCCCTGGCTGTGGCAGCCTTGAAGGGTAGGGCAGGAGACGTCATATCCGTACTTGCTCTTGTGGATTTGGATCAGGAATTCAGCCAATGTCTGGATTCTACCAATGATTCCCTTTAGGATTCCGAACTGGAATGTTAAAGTCCTGGAGCGAGAGCCCGGGCCGTCGTTTGGCCCAGTACCTGCGGCCTTCCTCTGGCGGTCACAGATGGCAGTCCCTGTGGCGGGCCCGATCACACTCCCTTTCTCGCTATCGGTTCGTCGCCCGCCAGATCCGCGGGCCGTTTTGCCGGGAGCCGCGACCGTCAGGGAGCGGTTCGGCCGACCGTTGGCAGATCGGCCGCTTCTAGCAACCAAGCCCAGTGAGGGAGAAACATTCCTGTTTGTCCTAGCCGTCGCCAGGAGCCCGCATTGACTTTCCAGCCGCGAAGCGGCGCCGGGAAAGTCGGGGGAAAGTCGGGGACAGGCTACGACTTTTTGAGATCCGCGGCCTTTCCTTTGGCCTAACTCGAACGACCCACTCGAAAAGTCCCGTAGCGCGGGGCTGGCGCCGTTTCCAGACCCGCGGCTTTTGGCTGTAGATCGGACACGGCTTTCCGAAAAGCTTTGGCGATCGGTCGTCTTTGACGGCCGAGCGGGGCCCGGGGAGGGGCAAAAATCGGCCGTCCCAACGACCGATCCCCCTCTTTCTGGACGCTCGCCCCACGCCTCCTACCTTTCGCTAGGCGGCGTTTTCTTTTCGCTGGGACACGATTTTCGCACGGAAAATCGGGCCTCGAGGACACTTTTCAGCACCGCCGCAAAACCCGGTCACAGACTTTTTCAGTTTTTTCTCCTCGCCATTTCAATGACTTACGCCCTCGGACCCCTTCTAACCTCCCATCCGTCCCGTATTCTGGTACGGGGCCCAGAAACCGAAATTTGGGAGGGATGACCCTCGTATTTCCGCCACTTTCTGCCACCGGTTCTTGCGTGGGCCGTTGGAAATACAGCTATGCCTCACAATTCAGAAGACTTAACCGTCAAGCAGAACACGCTCATCGGAGCCCCGCTCGGCTGCCAAGCCACCGCTAGGTGACGAAAATCGTCCGCTAGCCTACTCCTAGGCCATCTTTTGACCCCGCCCGACGGCTTTTTTTGGCCGAATACGGGGGTCAAGTTGGTCTCGGAGGGATTCTGATTCTTGGCCAGACGCGTAGCGCGCTGTTGGGCTGTCACTTGTCCCGCGCCGCGGCTGTTTTCAGCCGGTTGCAGGGGCTAAGAATCGCAAAGGGAGGCCGGCGTCGAGCACCGGACAGAGTCGCGCCCGTCAGGGTGTGTGAAAAAACCCGGGACAGGAAGGTGTGAAAAAATGCTGGGACAGTCAGCCCGCGGCGGAAGCTGCGATTGATTCTACGCGACTTCTAGGACGCCGCTCGTGACAGTCCCTGATTTTTTCACACCTTCCTGTCCCAAGCGCCATGCACGGACGGGGCGCTTTACCAACGACTTGCGAGAGGCGCGGGGGCTGTCCCGAGGGTTTTTTCACAGACTCGTCAGAGCGCGGGCCCGCCGGATGGACATGGTTCCGGCTAGAAGCCATTCGTTCACCGTCCGACGAAGGTACTTGACCCACCGGCCATTGTGAGGGAGACCGCAAAGACCGGCATTCACACTGGGGCACAGAGGGAAAAACACAAAACAAACCCAATTTCTAGCAGGCCAATTGCAATCAATGAGTTACGGTTGGTTCTGCGCGCCGAAGGCAAGATTGGCGAAAGGAGACATTTCCGATTCACGCGCGGCGTCACCGCCGGGGCCTTTTGCCTTTGTGGCGCACACTCTCAGTGTGCCGCGTCGAGACTCTTCTCGACGCTTGGCGCAGTCCGGCTCCGCGACTGGCGCTTCTCCACGCTTCAGCTGGCGGCTGGCGTTGCGCAACTCGGCGCTAGTCGCCCGGGTGTTCCAAACGTGAACGCGGCCAGGCCACTAACGATCGAGTCCGGTCGGGGCAAACACTCCTGTTTGTCCCACCCGCCGCCAGGGGGCTCGCCTAATGTTGGAGCCGCATTCACGTTGCTTTGTGGGGCCGATCCTAGGCTGACCGCTTCACTTCTGGTCACACGTCGCGCCCGGGTCCGTTCCTTTCGGCGCTCGGCCGCTCCCCGCAGCCGAGCGGGGCCTGGGGTGGGGCAAAAATCGGCCGTGCCGACGGCCAATCCCCCTCCCACCACTCCCCAAAACCCGGTCACACCAGTCTGAAATTCCTAACTCGCACACCATAAACAAGATCGCCTTTCCCTGACCATCGGACCCGCTCCACGCCATGTTACTCTGATCCCGTAAGAGCGCCGGCCTTCAGGGAGCGACAGACCGGCGCACCCCGGCCGGGATGTAAGTCCTCCCCATGGCCTCCGTCGGTGAGCCGATCAACCGACCGCGTTACGCAGGACAACGGGATCGATCCCAAACCGTTTTGGCGGCTCCGCGCGTTACCAGAGGAGCCGCACCTCATCAAGCCGCGCCTACGGCGGTGCGAATCGGCGGGAGCGAAATCCCTTTTGCCGAGGCGAGCTGGTAGATCTCGGCCAACGGCGCTTCGAGGTTCTTGCGGATGTCGTTGCTGAGGGCCTTCAGCGGCGAGACGTATACGGCGACCGTGTGGTCGGGGAGGGAAGCGGGCCGGGCAGCGCGCAGCAGCTCGTCGAGACAGATCAAGAATGCGGCCAGCGTCTTCCCCGATCCGGTGGGCGCGGATATCAATACGTCCCGTCCTGCCCGGATCTCGGGCCAACCAAGCCGCTGCGGTTCGGTGGCGCCCTCAAAGCGCTGTCGGAACCATTCTGCGATGAGGGGGTCGAAACCGGAGAGAGGCATGGCGGGGATCCTACCTTAGTAGCTTAGCCCATGGTGCGGACGGATGGTAGACAGAGCCAGTTTTCCAGAAACTGACGTCGTTCCTAGTCTCGACCGCAGCCTCACGTTTTTGGACCGCCGGCGAGAACCGGACTGAGCCGAGCCCGTCAGGGCGCGGGCCCGCTGATTGGCCCACCGCTCTATTCCCGCCACTCGGCTTGGTTTTTTGAGGGGCTACCCCAAAACAGGGTTGCCTCGGCGGGTCGCGGGAGTTATGCTAGGACCTGCCGTAACCGTAGAAACAACGAAGAAACGACAAGAATTTTCTTTAGGAGGACAGGGACATGGCTTCAAATCGTGGAGTTGCCTATATGGGCCCGGGCAAGGTGGAAATACAGTCGATCGACTTTCCCGAACTAGCGCTCGGGGACCGCAAGTGCGAACACGGTGTGATTCTCAAGATCGTGGCGACGAACATTTGCGGCAGCGACCAGCACATGGTCCGCGGCCGCACGACCGCCCCGAACGGGCTGATCTTGGGACATGAGATTACGGGTGAAGTAATTGAGGCGGGTCGAGACGTTGAGTTCATCAGCGTTGGGGATCTGGTCTCGGTGCCCTTCAACATTGCTTGTGGCCGCTGCGTCTGCTGCAAGGAACGAAAGACCGGCATCTGCCTGAACGTAAACCCGGCGCGGCCCGGGGCCGCCTTCGGCTACGTCGACATGGGCGGTTGGGTCGGCGGCCAGGCGGAGTACGTGCTGGTTCCCTACGCGGACTTCAACCTGCTGAAGTTTCCCGACAAAGACCAGGCCATGGAGAAGATCCAGGATCTGGCTCTGCTCTCGGACATCTTCCCGACCGGCTATCACGGCGCGGTCTCGGCCGGCGTCACGACGGGTTCGACGGTCTACGTGGCCGGCGGCGGGCCGGTGGGCCTGGCGAGTGCGGCTTCCTGCCATTTGCTGGGCGCTGCCGTGGTGATTGTGGGTGACCTGATCCCGGATCGGCTGGCGCAGGCTCGCAGCTTCGGATGTGAGACAGTCGACCTAACCCAGGATGCATCAGTGGAAGACCAGATTGCAGAAATTGTCGGCGAGCCACTAGTCGACTGCGGGGTGGATTGCGTAGGCTTCGAGGCGCGTGGACATGGGGCGGACTCTGCCGTCGAGCGGCCCGCCACGGTTCTCAATTCGCTGATGACCATCACTCGCGCCGGCGGCGCGTTGGGTATCCCGGGCCTGTATGTGACCGAGGATCCCGGTGGCGTCGACGAGAACGCGCAGTTCGGCCGGCTGAGCATCCGCATCGGATTGGGATGGGCGAAGTCGCACGAGTTCACCACCGGTCAGTGCCCGGTGATGAAGTACCATCGCGGGCTCATGATGGCCATCTTGCACGACAAGGTGCAGATTGCCAAGGCGGTGAACGCTACCGTCATCACACTCGACGACGCACCGACTGGGTACAGGGACTTCGACAAGGGAGCAGCGAAGAAGTACATCCTTGACCCGCACAACAGCCTCGCAGCCTGAGGAGCGCGTGCGTTAGTCGGTCTCCGTGCCGTCGAGAGGTCGCGGCTAGAATTGCCATTACTGGAGGCGCGAACGGCTCGCGCCTCCGGCTGAGTTGGCTTGATGGCCGGGCGGGCCCCTCGAGCGGCGCTCGGAGCAAGCAGCCTGTCCCCGTTTCCTTACACAACTACGGTATCGCTGGCAGGGCCCCGGCGATCGCGCTTTCGTCGGCCACATTCGCGGTAGAGTGCGGATGACCAAATCCGCCCGCGGACTCGGGGTTGCCCCCCGCATCGTCAGCGAGGTCGAAGACGATGCTGTCAGGCCTCGCCGCGTCACCACTTATACCCCCAGGGACGTGATCCAGGCCAAGATTATTTCGGGTCCGCCAGGCGACGTTGTGGTCGGCACACGAGCTGTCACCGCTGACGCCTACGGCTCCCACGAGCGTACCGTCGCCGTTGTACAGCGCCAGTCCGCCGCCGAAGACATTGACGCCGCCAATTTTCTTCCCGCCCATCGGGTCGTTGTCCTGTCCACAATGTTCGGAGTTGCCCCCGTAGGCAACTTCAGTGTCAACCGGATTGCTGTGTTGCAGCCCGTAGAGACTTCCTCCCGGTTGGGTCGCCGCCCACAGATTGGCGGTGGAGAGAGCCAAGCCTGGCAAACTGAAGGCATTGGCCGTGTTGGCCTTTTGCGCGGAAATCACGCGGCTTCCTGGCCACTGGTCGCCCCGATCATTGCCGGTGAAGGCAACCGCACACACGACCCCGTCCCGGTCCACGATCGTGGCCCACATGTGCAGATTAAAGCCTCCGTTTCCACCTGGTGGACTGCCGACCGCGGCAGCGAGCGCGGCTTGTAGTTCGGAATGGCTGGGTAATCCTTCGCAGTTCATCGTTCCTCCCGTGTTGTGTTGAGTGACTAAAGTATCCTCGCCATTGTCGCAAGAGGAGTTCCTCGAGCGCTAGCCCTAATACTTGTTATCTAGCGACCACAGATGCTCCAATTGCTCCCTGGGTTGGGAGCTGGACGCAGGGCTTGCAAGGATACGGAAGGTGGCCGCCAGGCGGCTCCCCGGGGCGACATGTCAGGACCCTGGACCGGCGATCTCGCCGGTCGCTACTGCCGCAGCTTGTGACGACTCAAGTAGGGACAAGCGATCCCGCTTGTCCGGAAGCTCCGACGGCTCAAAAACTCAGCCGTAGCAGGAATCGGAAAGTGCGTCCGTCGTTCAAGGTGTTCGTTATCTGGCCGAAGTTGGGCGAGGTCAGCTCGCGGCCTGGCTCGGCAAATTGCGGCGAGTTGAACAGATTGATCGACTCGGCTCGTAGGACGAGCGACTTTTCCCCACCCAACGGCCAGCGACGAGACAAACCCGCGTTGACGTTCCAGACGCCGTCTTTGCGGAACGTGCTGCGGCCCAAGTTGCCGGCTCGCTCGGTAGGTTCGATGTAGGCAAAGGCGGATGCGGGCAGCCGCTGCCGGGAGGTATCCGGGTTGTCTATCGTGCGGCCAAGTATGGAGGGATCCGTCACGTGCGGACGGTCGCCGGCGGCGCCGTCTACGTTTCCGAAGCCGGGTCCATCGGATCCTGAAATAACGGTAAAGGGAGTGCCTGACTTCAGCGCCAGGACGGTCGAGAGCTCCCATGCCCCGAACGCCTGTCGGAGCCATTGCTCGCGGGAGGCGAAACGAGGCAGCTCGTAATTGGCGCTCCAGAGAAAGGCATGAGGCTGATCGAACGGACTTAGCCCTCGCATCTCCGGGTGACTATTGAATTCCGATTGGCTCCGGCCTCTCCTGGCGTCGCGGCCCGAGGCCGTCCCGGTGTAGTCGCCTCCCAGGTCGATGGCCTTGCTGAACCAGTAGGAAGCCTCGCTCGAAAGCCCTCGCCGGCGAGGGATCATGAGCGTAATCTTAGCGGCGTCGTAGAAGGCGCGGGAGCTATTCTGCACCTGGCGGATATCGAAGAAGCGAGGGTCGGGCCGGCGGTCGTTGATGGTTTCGGTAGTTTGCTCAATGCCGGGCACAATTCGCGCCCGATTGAGATACCACATATTCAGCAAATGGTGCGTGCGGCTGCCGACGTAGCCGAGTGCCAGCTTCCAGTCTCCGGCTAGGCTCCATTCCCAACTGAAGTTGTACTGATGAGAGTAGGGCGCCACCAGCTCGGGATCCATTTCGAAGACGGTACTGCGGGTTTCCGCGCCGAGACCTTCCAAGGGATTGATCAGGCTGGGCGCGTCGAGAGAGAGCCGCACGTTCCGAGGCAGATTGAAGCGAGACTGCCCGAACGTGACGGGAAAAATCTGCCCGTACTGGATCCCGTAGGCGCCTCGTAGGACTCCCCACTTGCCACCCGGCCGGTAAGCGAAACCGAATCTGGGCGCCCAGTTGTTGCAATCACATCCGTAGGGGATGTCGGTTAGCGCGTTGACCTCGCTGACCGCGGTAACCGGTTGGTACCGCAGCCCCACGTTCAGGGAGAGGTTCGCGGTGGCTCGCCATTGGTCGCCTAGGTAGTACTGCATGTCCCAGTTTCGAAATCCCCGGTAAATGTGGCCAGTCGCCAGTATGTATCGTCGAGGCTTGCCCAGCCTGAGGTTGGTGATGGAGTCATGGCCGAAGTCATCACCGAAGACGAAGATGCCACGGTGGCCGGCGCTCTCGAAACCGTTGGCTTGGCGACGGAGGAGTTCAAACCCGGCGTGCACTTGGTGGCGGCCTCGAACGAACTTCGCTTGCCCGGCATATCGAAAACTATTCCAGGCGCGGTCGATGGGGATACTCGAGCCGGGGCCTAGCCAGTCCAGGGCGAACCCGGGCAGGATTACTAGTCCGAGGGACGTCTCTTCCGGCACTAGCAAAGATCCAAGGCGGTCGAACCAACCGACAAGTCTGTGGTCGTCCGCGGTGACCAGGAGCGGTTCCAGGTGATGCGGGCGGCATGGTTTTTTGTGGTCGTGTCCGGATTCTGCCCCCCGACGAGCTGAAACGCCTCTACGGTTTGCGCCGTGAACTGGTAATCGAGAGCCAAGTGGTCCCCGGTTGACCAGGACTGGTCGAGGCGTGCCCCGAGGCGATCGTTGTCGATCGACTGTGGCGAGTTAGTATTCAGCGCGCGGGGATCTATGTCGGGCCGGTTAGGCGGTTCCGTAGGGTAGGCGGAGAGTATTCTAGCGACGAACTCCCGCGTGGCCGCATCGACGGGCTCGCCGGTCAGCGGGTCATGAGTGAGGGGCGTGCGCTCGTCCGCTCGTGGGACAAGCACGTTGCCGTTGACGCTGCCGCGAATCTTCTGTTGGCTACCGTTGATGCTCAGTTGCGCTCCGCGCCACACGGGGAATCCGACTCTAAACCCGTAGTCGTTCTCGCGGGCCGGCCGGACATCGCCCACCTGGAAAAACGAGCGAGCCGAGAAGATACTGTTGTTGTGAGCCCCATACAGGTGTCCGTGGAAACGCGGCGCGGCCGCCTCCGGCAGGTGCAAGAGTGAGGAAGGCTTGCCGCCGAATTCAGAGCCGAAATAGTTTCGATCGGCGCGAAACTCCTCCACCACGGTTGCGGTGGTTCCCATTCGAATATTAAGTTCCCTCAGCACAGCGTTGTCGATCAGCGTGATACGGACGTTTTCGTTGCGGCGGCTCTCACCGGACGCGGCATCGAGTTGCCCCAGCAAGTTCAGCTCGGTACGGCTGGAGCTCTGGGGCGTTTGGTTGGTGGGGGTTTCGGGGGGCAGCTCGGAGCTGGGGGTAGGCAACTCTTCGGTTTCGGAAGCGGAACTAGCCCGCCCGCGAGAGGCGCTCCCGGTGACCTCGGTGGATGCGGACCCGTCGCCGGAGGCTTCTGGAAGGCCCACACCCTGAGCTGGGGTTTCTTTCGGCTCACCTGCTTGGAGGGACCCGCAAGCACACAGGAACAGGACAGCGCACCGGAGGAGAGTCGGGTCAGCCTTTCGTCTCCGAGGCTCTAAGGGCCCGCCAAGCTCTTGCAAGTCGTCCGCTTGCGGCCGGGAGCGCCTAGAGGCAAGTTTCAGGCTGAGGTGAAATCGTGGTGCGGTTTGACGTCTGTGGGATTTCAAGAGCACAGCGGCCTGCTCAGGCGTCAACCAGGCGCTTGCGAGTGTTCTCCCGGCGACGCCGGCAGAGGGCTACATCATCCTTTTGATGATTCTGTCGCTCTGCTCTTTGGTAACAAGACCTGCCCGGCGGGCCATCGGGCCGCCTTCCTCGAGCACGGGTTCGAGCTCGTCCAGTGTTGGGCGCCTTTTCTGGTAGAAGAGACCGGTGTAGATCGTGTCGCCCCAAAGCATGGCCTTTTCGCAGGCAGCTTTCCAGTCGCTGGCGTCGTGGTCTTCGTCTTCCAGCTTCTTGACGCGCGGGCGGAAGAAAGCGTAGTCGTTGTCGTGGTTGAACGTCACACAGGGGCTGAAGATATCGATGATGGCGAAGCCTTTGTGCTCAATGGCTTGTTGCATGAGCTGTTGCATGTGTTTCGGATCGCCGCTGAAAGCGCGGGCGACGAAGGTGGCGCCATGCATGATCGAGGAGGTGATCGGGTTGACCGGCTCCTCCACACTGCCAAACGGCGTACTCTTGGTCTTCATGCCGTCGCAGCTCGTGGGTGAAACCTGACCGGTCGTCAGGCCGTAGATCTGATTGTTCATCACCAGGTACGTCATATCCACGTTCCGGCGGGCGGTGTGAAGCCAGTGATTGCCGCCGATGCCGTAGCCGTCTCCGTCCCCACCCGTGCCGATTACGGTCAACTCGTGATTGGCCATTTTGACGCCGGTTGCGACTGCCAGGATGCGCCCGTGCAGGGTGTGCATGCCATAGGCATTGAAATAGCCCGGAAAATTCGACGAGCAACCAATCCCGCTAATCACAATCATCTCGTGGGGCAGGATGCCCATATCCGCACAGACTTTCTGGAGGCTGGAGAGAACACCGAAGTCGCCGCAGCCGGGACACCAGTCGGGGTCGACCTTGCCCTTGTAGTCCTTCGGCTTGAGCTTTACGAGCTCTCTGTCTTCGGTAATGGTGGTACCTGTGGCCATAGTGTCTCCCTTAAACCATAATCTCCTGATAGGGCACGGAATGAGTTGTTTCGCCGGCAAGCTGTTCCCGCACGCAACTGACGATGTGGTGGGGCATGAACGGCTCGCCGTCATACTTGCGGATGTGCCCGTCGACCGACAGTCCGGTCTCGCTGCGCAGGTAGCGGTAGAACTGACCGGAGTAGTTGTTTTCGACTATGATCGTCCGCTTCGCACTCGAGATCACCGTGGTGATGACCTCGCTGTGCAGGGGGACGATCCATTTGATTTGTAGATGGTTCGTGCTGACCCCCTGGTCACGTAACTGTTCGGCGGCCTCCTGGATCACTCCGTAAGTTGACCCGAAGCCGATCAGGGTGACGTCGGCATCGTCGGGGCCTTCGAGCTCGGGCGGCGCGATCTCGTTCACGATGCCCTCCATCTTGCGGGCCCGTTTCTCGACCGCCTTGCGGCGCTTGTGCGGGTTCGTGAACTCGTCGCTGATCAGGATGCCGTCTTCGTCGTGCTCGTCGGTGGCGACCACGTGAACGTAGCCTTCGAGGCCGGGGATCGCCCGCGGAGAGACGCCGCTCTCGGTGTCCAGATATCGCTTGTAGCCGTCGGTCGGGGAGGGCTCGGTTATCAGCTCGCCGCGGTCGATCTTCGGCTGCATGTTGACTTCGTCCGGATCGAAGCTGAAAGTGCCCTCCGAAATCAGAAGGTCGGACAGCACGATCCCCGGGCACTGGCACTTGTCGCAAAGATTGAAGATCTCGGGGACAGAGTTGAAGGCATCGACCGCATCCAGGGGAGCGACGATGAAGCGCTGGAAGTCCCCCTGACTCGCCCCCAGCATCTGCCAGAGGTCTCCCTGCTCCGTCTTCGTTGGCACGCCTGTCGAGGGTCCGGCCCGCTGAACGTCGATAAAGACTACGGGGATTTCCATCATCGCGGACGCCCCGACAGCCTCGGTCATGAGAGCGAATCCACCGCCCGAGGTAGCGCACATGGTGCGGCATCCGGTGTGAGCGGCGCCGATGGCCATGTTGGCGACCCCGATTTCGTCTTCGACTTGGCGCACCATGATACCCAGCTCGCGAGCATTCTGAGACATCCAGTGAAGGACACCCGTGGAGGGGCTCATCGGATAGGCGCAATAAAACTTGACGCCGGCGGCGGCACCGCCCATCGCGAGCGCCTCGTTGCCCGTCCAAACGGCCAGCGGTTTGGGGCTTTTGGGCAGCGGATCGGGGAAGGGGGCAAACTTTTCCTCGGTGTAGTCAAAGCCAGCTCGAGCCACGCTGACATTTTCGTCGACGACAGCCTGTCCCTTACGTTGGAACATCAGCGTCAAGGCATCTTCCAGGATTTGGAAGTCCAATCCGAACAGCGACATGACGGCGCCCAGCGCTACGGTATTCTGAACCAGCTTGTTGCGGTTGTTGTTCGTCAGCTCGGCAATGGGCAGGCCGCAGAGCTGCACGCCCTCAGCGGCGTCGCCGGGGGTGATCGTGTCGCTGTTGTAGATGGCTCGCGCCCCGGGGCCCAGTAAGCCCAGGTGTCGGTCCATTGTGTCTGGATTGAGGGCCACCAGCAGATCCAGCTTGTCACCGTGGTCGCCGATCGGTTGGTCGCTGATCCGAATGGTCAGAAAAATATGTCCGCCCCGGATGATTGATTGGAAAGCGTTATAGGCGTAAAGGTGAAGCCCGCGCCGGACAAACAATCGCGCCAGGATGCTGCCGGGGGTGGCAATGCCCTGGCCGGCGGCACCGCCAATGGCTAGGGCGAAATCGAAGTTACGTGCACTCATTCACTTTTTCCCTTTTCGCGTTGGGTTGACGCACCAACGATCCCGGGTCATCCGTGCGTAGACGACACCCATCAGCCCGCGCCCTGCGGCCGTGCCGACGATAGGACCCCAACCCCAACCAGCCTCGTGAACTCTATTTTACGCTTTTAGGGGCACAAGCGGCAATCGAGCGTATTGCCGAACTGGGGTGGGAAATGGCCTTAACCTCTTGATTTGACTGTATCTGACGGAGGTTTTGCGGCCACAAGATTCCTTGACACCACAACCCAAGCGGCCCCTCCCCTGCCGGGGAAGCATCGACTGGCGAGCCGCGTAGACCGGCAGCAACGTTATCGATGGGTTGCTTGCCGGCGTCCGCCAACCGCTTATTCCTGCGATCGGCTTCTCGATACACTGAGATGTGGTGTGGGGTCCGAGGGGGATAGTTTCGACCTAGCTGCCGTGAGATGATGGCCCGGCGCGAAGTCTGGGCCTGAGAGTTACGGGCACCCTCGATCTCAGGCGGAAGCCGGACTAGGATTCTTGATGCTGCTCAGAAACCGCTAGACCGGCCCCCGAGGACTCCGGAAGTGACGGTGCGGCCGCCCCGACGGTGAGTTTGCCGTATTCATCCGTGATCTCACCGGCAGGACCGTCCATCCGAAGCATCCCCTCATCGAGCCAGATGGCCCGGCTGCACATCGAAACCACGGTCTCCAGGCTGTGTGAGACAAAGACGACCGTTCTGCCTGATCTCGTAAACTCTTCCATCTTTGCCGTGCATTTCTTCTTAAAGGCGGCGTCGCCCACCGAGAAGACCTCGTCGAGAACGAGGATCTCCGGATCGGAGTGAATGGCGACGGACAGACCCAGCCTGCCGACCATACCGGTGGAATAGGCCCGCACCGCCTCGTCAATAAACGTCGCAAGCCCCGAAAACTCCACGATCGAGTCAAACCTCTTGCGGACCTCGGGGCGGGTCAATCCCATCAGCGATGCGACCAGGTGGATGTTTTCCCGGCCGGTCAAGTCCTCATGAACACCGGTACCCAGTCCTAGTCCAGGATTTCCGATTTAGCTGCTCTGACGGCACGAGTCTACACCCTCACCCGGCGAAGCGCAACCATTTCTCCACCCGGTAGAGGCGGCGGCTGAGGCGGGACCGATCGAGCCCCCTTCTTGCCCCTCATGGGGGCTGATCCGCCGCTGCGAAGTCAATTTCGCAGACACCCCTCCGAGCTTCCGTCCTCAGTACACAGATTTCGCATTCGCCAAGTGCGGTGCTACCCGCCCGGCACAGGCAGCGCCCAGATCCTCCGCAGCATGTCGCCAAACAGCCGCCGGTTCAGATGTCCCTCCGCGAACAAGAGCCAGTAATACCGCGCGTGTTTAATCAGCCGACCGCCGGTCTTCATCAACCGGTGCTGCAAGCTCGTCAGCGACCAGCTCTTGATCCGTTGCGGCAGCCCGAGCCTCCGCCATAGGTTCCCCAGGTTGTAGGCCAGCACGCTCAGTTGTAGCCGTACCTCGTTGGCCCGAAAGCGATGGCACGACAGCCGCGTCCAGTGCGTGGCCTGCTTACCTTCTTTGATCCACTGCTCCGCCGTGCCGCGCTTGTTGTAGAAACGCACCACCGAACGGCTCGGCAAGCTCATGCTGGTCACAACGAATCCGACGCGCGGGAATAGCTCGCCCTGATGGTGCTCGACCTTGGCCACGATGCGCCGAGGTTGGGACCAACTCTCCGCCTGATAGCGAAAACTCTTGTAGCGCACCAGCGGCTTGCGGGAGGGCCTTCCCGGTGGCCGAAACAGGATGTCTTCGATCTCCAGCTCCAGGCTCTTGTTGGCCGGAATGCGGATCGCATAGTCCGCGCCGCGCTCCTCCAGCGCCTCGTAGATCTCCGGCTTGGCAAAGGCGGCATCGGCGCGCAAAGTGACCTGCTTGCCTTCGGCCTGTTGGCGCTCGATCTCCGGCAGTAGCAGCTCGCCCCAGTCCTCGGCGCTGTGCACGTTGCCGGGACGCAGCTTCGCCGCCAGACAATCGCCGTGCTGATTGAACAGCAACAGCGGGTGATAGCAGACCGATTCGAAGTGTCCGTTGTAGGCACTGCCTTCCTGTTGGCCATGGACCGGACTCTCGGTGGAGTCCATGTCCAGAACGACCCGCTCGGAGTCGTCGAACGCCTCCCCTTGCCCGACCAGCCCTCGGTTCAGCGCCATCAGCCCCAGCAGGTTCTCTTCGCTCGCCAGCATCTCCGTCTCGAAGCCGTGCAGCGTCGAGGTCAAGGCCGCACCGCGATCCCAGATCTTCTGCGAACCGATCAGCCGAAACGTCGGATCGATCGAAATCCGCTCGGCGTCGTTGAGGTCCTCGTAGCCCGCCAAGCGGCTGTAGACCGACTGCCGCAACAGATCAGCGAGCGTGAACTGCTTGTTTGTGCCTTGCCGGGAGTCGCTGAGATGCTCGTTGATCAACTTGCCGAGTCCGAGTCGCTCGTCCAACTCGCGGACTAGCAGCAGGCCGCCGTCGGAAGTGACGTGCGATCCTTGGAAATCGACTTTCAACAAGCCGTTGAAACTTAGCTGGAATGGCTTGGTTTGTTTTTCACCCATTGGGTGTCGGCCTCCATGGCGTCCTCATCGGGATCTAGCCCCTATGAATAAAGACGCTGAAGGCCGCTGGAAGGTCGGGAGGTCATACATCAAATTGAAAATGCGGGCTAGTACAGC